>NZ_DS544873.1:4824648-5033129 GCF_000154725.1 Kordia algicida OT-1 | reverse complement strand
AACTCTTATAAATGTTAACAAAGTTTTGTATAAATTAGAACAAACTTTATAGCAAACTTCGCCAAACTTTATATAAAAAATTAACAAACTTTTGTATAAATTAAACTAAAAATTAACCAAACTTTTATATAAATTTTACCTAAATTTTATTATATTTGATGACAAACACGACCAAATATAAATAAAAACAACTAAATTTTACCAAAAATAATTGAATAACTTTTATGTGAAATGTACCTAAACCTTAAAATTTTCAGTAACTATTGAAAATAAACCTTTTATTTATGGAAAAAAACTACCCTAAAAAAAATCAAATCATTAAAATTGATGAGCTTTTTATAAAAGCCATCGATCAAATAGTCAAAGATTCTAAAAGTGCAGGAATTAAACCTGATAGCTACAACGGTATTAATAAACTAATCTATCCCCAAAGTATGGGACTTATCTCAAGAGTTAGCAAAGGAAAAAATCATATAACACACAAAGCCCTTATAAATTTTGCAAAAGAGTATAATGTGGATATGAATTACTTCTACCATGAAAATACTGAGTTTACATACGACTTAAATAATTTTTTACCAGCTCACAAACAGAAGAAAAAGATAGCGCTTGGGAAGGAAAAATTTAAAGAAGAAGATATCAAATTTGATACTGATAAAATTGAAGACTTTATAAGTTTTGAGCATGAACAATTAGCCAAAACTTTTAAACTTGATACACTTATCTGGACATTTTCAAAATTACTTCCAAAAGATGCTTCACAATTTTTTTATAATATTTTGAAAATAATTAAAGTGGATTATCAGACAAGAATTCTCGAATTAAATGAAAAAATTGATTTTTTAGAAAAAAGCATCAAAAAATTAAATAATGAATTAATTATTTCAAAAGATAACGAAAATAAAACTTTAAAAAAATTAATTGAAAAAATGAAATAGAAAAATTAATTGTTTAATTAGCTAATAAACAGATAGTTAATTTTATAAAAATCAAACCACTTTTATTTTTAACGTTAAAAATAAAAGTGGTTTGATTTTTTTGTGTACTTTTAAAAAAAATTAAATAAATCGTGAAAAAAACAGAAAAAATAAGCTTTTCGACTATTAATGAAAAGCTTAATAAAAAAATTTATCCCACAAAATTTATCACGGGTGTTTCCACACAAGTACTATTTGTCTGGAAAAATGAATCGCTAATTCCACTTTACAAGCCTGTTGAAAAAGGTTGGAATAAATACAGTTTAGTTGATATATTATGGATAGGCATCATCGAAGAATTGAAAAAGTTTGGCTTTACTAATGAAAAGATTATAAGTATAAAAAATCAGCTATTAGTCATTGATGAAATAATTGAAAATGAACAGGACAAGGGAGAAGAAATTGAAATCTTAAATCTAGCCATTATCGAGATTTTTAAAAGTGCAAATCCGATTTACATCATTATTGATGAAAATGGAAATACACAAGTTTTAAATGCCTATGCAATCATTGATAAGATGCAAGCAAATAAACTAACAAATCATATAATCCTAAATCTTAACCAACTCATTAAACTTAATATAGAAGCGCTATATGAAGAACCTTCACTAGATGAGTTTAAAGGACTCAGCAAAGATGAGCTTCAAGTACTATTGATCTTACGATCTGAAAACTTTGAATCTGTGAAAATTATAAAGAAAGGTGGCGAGATTGATACCATAGAAAGTACAGAGATCGTTTCTAATGGCGAACGGATTTTGAATATCTTAAAAGGTCACGATTATCAACATATTGAAATTAAACAAGCACGTGGAAAAATTGTTCAAATCAAAAGAACAATTAAAGAGCGTACATAATAATTTAGAATAAAAATGGGAACTGGCTTCCCTGATAAGTCCAAACTAATACACTGACCGCAGAAACGGAAGTGTATTAATTTAATTAAAATGCAAATTAAAAAAACAGATGAAAAATTTATTGACTTAAAAAAATTAAGTGAAATTCTTCTAATGAGAGGGATTAGAAGTGCAAAGAATTGGTGTGAGACTGTAGGCATCAAAATACAAATTGTCGGTAATAAATCAGTAGTGCATCGCTTTTTAGTAGATATGGAACTTGATAAAAGTTTGATTGTACAACTAAAGAAAAAATACCCGAAAAAATGGGAAGAACTCTATAGGTGTTATATCGACAATGACCGATTTGGATATCTTATGCTTCTTGAAGATAATCCTGAATTAAATATTAGAAAAATTTCTAATACCATTACTCCGATGTCTGATACTGCAAAATCATTTGCTAATTCTTAAGGGATATGAAAAGAAAGAAATTACCCAGCAAAAGACATAAGGGATTATTTCTCTACTGCAATGAGTGCAAAAAATACTTCTCATATACTAAAACTACTGTTAAGCAAGGTAACGGAAAAGTAATTAGAAAAGAACCTGAGTGCGGTAAGAGCAAATCAAAACTATCAAGATGTAAGTCTCCAGAAAAACATCGCTATAAAAGTCGATTACATTATCCTGGACAAAACCAAAGAATTATAAGCAATACCTTAAATGCAGAAACTTATAATGAAGCTGTGACACAAGCAATAGCATTTGAAGAAGAATTTAAGGCGAAATTATCCTTTACTGAACTACCTTATGACACAAACAAAAGAGTATACTTATTTGATGCGCAGATCAGATACCTTGATTTTTTGAATGATATTGGTGTCCCTGACCATAAAAAAGTCAATAGATCAGATCATTATAAAAATGAAGTAAAAAGAAGCTTGTTATTATTTAATGAAGCACTTACTAAAAACAAGATTAATAAAAAATTAATGCTGGTCGATATGATAAATGATACGCATGTTGGCTATTTTCATTCACATTTGTTAGTCGATAAACAATACAGTAATAAAACCTATAACAATAAAATGACTTCGGTAAAAGGTTTTTTTAAATGGGCTATTAAAAAATTTAAACTCAATATTTATAATCCTTTTGAAGATGTTAGAAAAAGAACAGTTGCCGTTAAAAAAGAAACTATTAGTGGAAAAGAATTCAAAGATTTGTTAGCTATTTTATCCCCTGAAAATGGGATTGTATATGAGGGGCAAACTAAAAGAAATAGATATAAATCCTATTTAAAAGATGGTTTTGAATTAGCACTTCATACAGGTGGTAGACGTGAGGAAATTGTGGAACTCAAATGGAATATGATTAAAGAAATTGAAAATGAACCCACCTATATTGTAGTTCCGAATTTGAAAGTTCAACGCCAAAAAGGAGAAGGATTCAATGATAACGTTGCCCCGAAAATTATTCCCGTAACCAAAAGCCTATTAAAGTTATTGCTAAGACTAGGGTATAATGAAAATAAAGGAAGTCACAATTATATTTTAGTTCCTGATCGTTCAAAAACTTCTACAATTGCAATTATGAATAATCTATCGAAGGGTTTTTCACATTATTATAAAAAGCTTAATACAGATCGTGATTTGCAATTAAAATGCCTGAGAAAAACATACCTTAGTTATCTAAACTCGACCCTAAGCGGAGATACAAAATCTTTATCCTCTCATACCTCTGATGAGATTCTACAAAGACATTATATCGATGAGAGAATAATTAATAGAGCTGTTAAAGAACTTCAAATTTTTGATTCTTAAAACAGGCAAAAAGATACTTTTAATAGATACTTTTTTGTAATTTCGATTAAAATTTATTTTTATATCCAAACATTAAACAAGTAAAAATCTGATTTTCAGATTTTTACTTGTTTTTTAAAATAGATCAAAAGTTGTGAGTTGTGGGTTGTGAGTTGTGAGTTGTGAGTTATGAGTTGTGAGTTGTGAGTTGTGAGTTATGAGTTGTGAGTTGTGAGTTGTGAGTTGTGAGTTGTGAGTTAAGTTCTCTATATTACTTTTTATATCATAGGCAAAGTTGTTAAAGTTATAAACTTTTGAGCTTTGTTTTTTTGTCTATTTGCCTTTTCGTTTTTTGTTTTTAGCTTTCTTGTCGGCACGAATTTGGATACTCGCGCTGACGTTTGGTTTTTTTCTCTGAGTTTCCTTTGAAAATTCTCAATACTTTTTTTAGATCGCTTCGCTATTAGACCGCTGCGCTGTTAGATATTAGATCGCTTTGCTTTTAGACTTATTTTTAAATGCTGAGTGTTGAATGCTGAATTTTAAATTGTTTAGCTTGTTTGCGGAGCTGTTTAAAGTTTACACCGTATTTCCTTTGAAACTTCTCAATACTCAATTCTTAATTCTCAATACTAACTAATATATACTTCCAAAAGCTCTGAAGTTTCTTCGGTGTGGATTGTTACATTTTTGATAGAAGCTGGCAATAGTAATGTTTCTCCAAAATTGAGTGTTTCTGTATGGTTTTGAGTTTTAAAACGTACGTTTCCTTTGACACACATGTAAATGACAAATGAATCTTTGTCTGCGTGATTTAATGAAAGTGTTCCCGTAAACGGAATGAGATTTGTGGTGAAGTACGGACAATTAACAATAGTTGTGACTTCGTTTTGCGTTTCTTGATATTCCGTTTTGTAGTTTTCGTGTACTGTGTAATCGATCGCATCTAATGCTAAGTCTGTGTGTAATTCTCTAGCGTTTCCTTTGGCATCCACACGATTCCAATCGTAAATTCGGTATGTAATGTCTGAAGTTTGTTGTATTTCCGCTAAGACGATTCCGCCACCAATAGCGTGAATTCTGCCCGTAGGCAAAAAATACACATCTCCTTTTTTTACTTCTTCAAAGTTTAGAATTTCTGTTAGTGTATTGTTGTTTAGATGTTCTTGATATTCTTCTTTGGTCACTTCTTTATTGAAACCCACCATGAGTTTCGCACCTTTATCCGCTTGCATCACATACCACATTTCCGTTTTTCCGAACGAATTGTGACGTTCTTTGGCAAGTTTGTCATTTGGGTGTACTTGAATGGATAAGTCGCTTTTAGCGTCTATGTATTTGATGAGCAGCGGAAATTTTGTTCCGAATGCGTCATGTACTTTTTTTCCTAGCAATTGCTCTTGAAAGGTTTTGCTAAGTTCTTGTAATGTTTTCCCTTGTAATTCTCCTTCTGCCACGACTGATGGTTCGCCTTTTACATCTGAGATTTCCCAGCTTTCGCCAATTGAATGACCTGTTACGTTTTTGTTGAGCTGTGACTGTAATTTGTTTCCGCCCCAAATGCGTTCTTTGTAGATGGATTTGAATTTTAAAGGATAGAGTTTCATGTGCTATTCGCCTGTATATTTTACAAAGTTTCTTGGCGTTTCATACAAGACTACTTCTAAATCTAACGAAGTGCTGATATGCGTTCTGAGTTTATTCCAAATGACAACAACAATGTTTTCTGCGGTTGGATTTAGATTTTTAAATTCAGGAACATCCAAGTTCAAATTTTTATGATCGAAAGCATCTTCTACTTCCGAACGAATTAAATCTTTGAGCACTTTTACATCCATCACAAAACCAGTTTCAGGATTTATGGGTCCTGTTACACTAACAATTAATTCATAATTGTGTCCGTGATAGTTTGGGTTGTTGCATTTACCAAATATTTCGTTGTTTTTTGCATCGTCCCAATCTGGTCGATATAATCTATGTGCGGCATTGAAATGCGCTCTTCTACTTACGGTAACGTTCATATATCAACTTTTATGTGTTCGTAAAATTTATCAAATATAATTTTAAACCAAGCTGTGTATTCGTCTGGATTTGCAGCAATATCTTCTTTTACTGCTTGCACATCCATCCATTTCCACGAAGCTACTTCGTCTGGATTGATTGTAGGTTCGTCGTTGTACGTTCCTACCATTACATGATCGTATTCATGTTCTGTCAATCCGTTATCAAAAGGCGCTTTGTATATAAACGAAACTGCTTCCGCAAGTTCGGTAACAAAACCCATTTCTTCTTGCAGTCTTCGTTTACCTGCGCTTATGTTGCTTTCACCGTCACGTTGGTGGCTACAACAGGTATTTGTCCATAAACCTGGGGAATGGTATTTGTGTAAGGCGCGTTGTTGCAACATGAGTTCGCCTTTGTCATTGAGAATGAATACTGAAAATGCTCTGTGCAACAATGCTTTTTCATGCGCTTCGATTTTTTCCATTAAACCGATTTGCTCATCATTTTCATTTACTAAGATTACGTTTTCTTTTGTCATATTTTTTGTTGGAACACAAATTTACGAAATCGCTTTTTGTGAAGTTGGATGTCGTTTCCTATTTTTTAGTTAAAATTAACATAAGTTTTTTGATTTTCCTTGAAGGATTGAAAAGTCTGAGGTATGTACATAAAAAAACATCCTATGAAATTATAGGATGTTCTTAGAGTTATGTTTTTTTGTTGATGTTATTTTTCTACGACAATAAATTCGCTTCGTCTATTGAGTTGGTGTTCTTCTTCACTACATTTTACACCATTACTACATTTGTTTACGTGACGTGTTTCTCCGTATCCGCGACCTGTAAGACGACTTGCATCGATTCCTTTTGAAATGATATAATCGCGTGTAGATTGGTTTCTACGTTGCGATAATGCCATGTTGTAAGAATCGCTTCCTCTACTGTCTGTATGTGAGCGTACGTCAATTTTAAGTGTTGGGTATTTTTTCATTACTGCGATTACTTTTGCAAGTTCTGCGGCAGCGTCAGGACGAATGTTCGATTTGTCAAAGTCAAAGTAAATGATCGGAATGTTTAGCGTTACTGCTAAATCGTCTCCAATTTCAAAAGGTACTTCTTCTTTTTCAAGTAGTAAAGTTACTTCACGAAGTCCCGGATCTTCTTGTTTTGGCAATAATGCTTCTGCTGAATTGTAATCTTTTTTGGAAGCTCTTACAAAGTATACTTCATCACAAGCTAGAATGTTTGAGAATCTAAAATTACCTTGTTCATCACTGTAAGTGTTTCCTATTTCATTATTGTCTCTGTCAAATAGTTTTACATTTGAACCAGCAATGATTTCATTCGTTTTTTCATCTTTTACAACACCTGCAATTTCTTGCTCGCATGTCCATTGAATTGATTTTGTTTCAAGAAATGAATAGATATCATCATCACCTTGCCCGCCATCACGATTGGACGCAAAGTATCCTTTTTTGGTTTTTGTATTGATAATGAACGAGAAATCGTCTACCGAACTGTTTACAGGTTCTCCAACATTGTATATGATTTGTTCTTCGTCATCAAGTCGCATCACAAAAATATCCAATCCACCAAGACCAACGTGTCCATCTGATGAAAAGTATAGTTCATTGTTTTGACTTACAAACGGGAAGTTTTCACGAGCTTCTGTGTTGATTCCTTTTCCAAGGTTTTTTGGTTCGCCAAAGGTTCCATCATCATTAATATCTACTACAAATAAATCTGATTGTCCAAATGTTCCAGGCATGTCTGAAGCGAAGTAGAGTTTTTTCTCGTCTACGCTTAACGCTGGATGTGCTACTGAGTATAAATCACTATTGAATGGTAATTCTTCAATGTTTGTCCAACGATTGCCTTCACGAGTTGCTCTAAATATTTTTAGTTTGTTGATTCCTTTACGATCTTTTTTGTATTTCCCTTTATAATAGTTGTTACGTGTAAAATACATGGTGTTTCCGTCTTTGGTAAACACTGTTGTAGATTCGTGATATTTTGTATTGAGTTTGCTTGAAAATTTATCGACGTTTGATAAGCTTCCATTGTCTGCAACTTCTGCTCCGTATAAGTCTAGGAACGGACGTGAATTCCATTTGTGTTTTGCTCGTGTAGCAACTCCAGTGTCTCTTGCTGAAGAAAATACTAAGTTATTTTCTAGATAGAATGAAGGTGCAAAGTCTGAATATTTTGAGTTGACACCTAAGTTAGTGATTCGAAAACGTCCAGATTGCTCTTCAATTTCATCTAGGTAGTTACGCGTATTCATAAACTTTGTTCCGCGAATGTCGCTTCCTGTCAGTTTATTGAATTCTTGCATCATTTTGTCTGACTCCTCATAGCGTTTTTCAGCTTTTAATGCTTGTGCATAGCGAAAGTAGTATTCTGGTGCAATTTCTTCTTCTAGTTTGAACAACTCTCCATACCATTTTGATGCGTTGATTAAGTCAGCATTGTAATAGTATGCATTTCCTAGTTTTTCAAAAAGTTCTTTGGATTTGTAACCTTCTTCTGCAACTTCTTCATAGATTTCTATGGCGTTGATGAAGGCATAGCTATCATATTTCTTATCTGCTTTGTCAAGTTTTCGTTCTTGCGCATAGCTAACAAGTACGAATAGACTTACTACAGTGTATATGAGATATTTTGTTCGTGTCATCATAATTGGTTTTAGAAGAATCTTGGTGAGATTATTTTGTCACGGTTATTGAATAGTTCGAAACGTAAGAATACTTCATAAGAACCGTCATTGAATTGTGTATTTCCAAGTTCGGTTGTTTCGCGATCGTATGCAAATCCTATCATAAAACTGTCTGATAGTTGTAATCCTACCAATCCACTAAAGGCTGCACTCCATCGATATGCGGCCCCGAGTGTTATTTTTTCATTGATAAGGAAGTTTGCTGATAAGTCTGCTTGTAATGGCGCTCCAGATACTGCTTTGAATAATACTGCTGGTTTGAATTGTACACTATCGCTCATATCAAATACATATCCACCGATTAGGTAAAAGTTGATACGTTCTTTTGCTACAGATAGTGAAGATTCATCAAAGTGTTTTGTTTCTAGTAAGTTTGGTGCTGATAATCCAACATACCATTTTTCAGAGTTTCTATAGTAAATCCGTGCTCCGACATTTGGAGAGAATTTATTGTCAATGTTGCTCTGCAATAATGCATCGTTAGGATTGTATTGATTTAAACAGTTGAAACATACATCAAGTAAGTGTCCTCCAGCTTTTACACCGAAAGAGAGTTTTCCTTGCTCAGAGGTTTTAATCGTATACGAGAAATCAATATCAAAGTAGGTTTCGTCTGTTGGTCCTAATTGATCGTTTACAATTGAGACTCCCATTCCTACTTTTCCTTTTTTTCCTAATGGTGTGTGTAAGTTAAGCGTTTGTGTACGTGGCGCACCTTCTAAACCTACCCATTGCGAACGATGTAATCCCGCGATACTTAATACACCTCTCGATCCTGCATAGGCTGGATTGATACTTATGGTATTGTACATGTATTGCGTATACTGAGCGTCCTGCTGTCCGTAGCTTTCTACCGAGAACACTGTGCTCAATAAGACTATGATGATGATGATTTTATTTCTCATTATAGTATGGTATGTTTTTGTTTATTAGTTATAGCGTACATACTACCGAAATAGTATGTACGCCTGTATGTTTATCGTTGTATATATAAGTAACCGGCTCTGCTCTTGCTTACACCGTTTGCTACGTAGTCTACAACGTAGTAATATGTTCCTACTGGTAACAGTTTGTTTTTCTGTATCGTTACTCGACCGTTAGATATTCCTTTGAAATAGTTTCCATTTTGTCCATATCCTTGTGTCTCGTATACTAATACTCCCCATCTGTTATAGATTCGTACTTGGTTGTCTGGGAATAGTTCAATGTTTCTGATTGTAAACACGTCGTTATCTCCATCTCCATTTGGCGTTACTGCATTAAAGATTTCCAAGTCATCTTCTGATGGCGATGCATTGTTTGGTTCTAGGTAATCTGGAATGTTGTTAGCATTCGCATCCGTTGCATCACTGTTGTCTCCATCACCATTCGGATCAGGGTTTTCGTCAGATGTAGGAAGCCCATCACCGTCATCGTCATCATCTCTATAATCTTGATCTTCAGTACCATCAGTGTCAGGTAAATCATCTGTTGGATCGTCTACAGCTGCTCCATTCGGATCACCGTATCCTGTTAAGTCTCCATCAAATGCATCATCTACACCATCGTTATCTACATCATTTCCTGAAGGCATTACGTCTGGTATTCCGTCTCCATCATAGTCATGACCTTCAACGATATCTAAAGCTCCATCATTGTCACTATCAGTATCAATATAATCAGGATTATCAGTACCGTCAGTATTTACTGGGTCAATTCCTTCTCCAGATCCTGGTGTAACTTCGTATGCATCATCTAAACCATTACCATCAGCATCTACTCCACTTGGTGGAACATATCCATCAGTTGTTTGTGCTTCAACGTTATCTAAGATACCATCGTCGTCACTGTCTTGATCTAGATAATCTGGAATCATATCTCCATCAGTATCAACTGGCATTGTTGGATCTGCACCAGCTTCTACGGTATCGATTATTCCATCGTTATCACTGTCAATGTCTAATAGATCAGGTATTCCATCTCCGTCAGTATCATTAGTACCTTCAACTCCATTTGGTATTCCGTCTCCGTCACAATCTCCGTCAGGATTTGCTGCTGGATTTGGATCACATGGATCGTTTGGATCACTTGGTCCTGTTGGAACTGTTGGTGTTGTAGGATCGTCGATTCCTGTTGTTTCCTCACAGTCAGTTAATCCATCGCCATCACTATCAGTTGTGTTGATTCCGATTGGATCACATGGATCATTCGGATCACTTGGTCCTGTTGGTACTGTTGGCGTGTTTGGATTGTCCATTCCTGTAATCTCCTCACAGTCTGTCAATCCATCTCCATCACTATCTACTAATGAACTTGTTGAGATTGGATCACATGGATCGTTTGGATTACTCGTTGGTCCATCATCATCATTTGGTGGTGATAATGGTGTACTTGGATCGTCAATTCCTGTTGTTTCCTCACAGTCTGTTAATCCATCACCATCACTATCCGTTGTGTTGATTCCAATTGGATCACATGGATCGTTCGGATCACTTGGTCCTGTTGGAACTATTGGTGTGTTTGGATTGTCCATTCCTGTAATCTCCTCACAATCTGTTAAGCCATCTCCATCACTATCTACTAATGAACTTGTTGAGATTGGATCACATGGATCGTTTGGATCACTTGTTGGTCCATCGTCATCATTTGGTGGTGATAATGGTGTACTTGGATCGTCGATTCCTGTTGTTTCCTCACAGTCAGTTAATCCATCGCCATCACTATCAGTTGTGTTGATTCCGATTGGATCACATGGATCATTCGGATCACTTGGTCCTGTTGGTACTATTGGCGTGTTTGGATTGTCCATTCCTGTAATCTCCTCACAGTCTGTTAAGCCATCTCCGTCACTATCTACTAATGAACTTGTTGAGATTGGGTCACATGGATCGTTTGGATCACTTGGTCCTGTTGGAACTGTTGGCGTGTTTGGATTGTCCATTCCTGTAATCTCCTCACAGTCTGTTAAGCCATCTCCGTCCTATCTACTAATGAACTTGTTGAGATTGGATCACATGGATCGTTTGGATCACTTGTTGGTCCATCATCATCATTTGGTGGTGATAATGGTGTACTTGGATCGTCAATTCCTGTTGTTTCCTCACAGTCTGTTAATCCATCGCCGTCACTATCCGTTGTGTTGATTCCAATTGGATCACATGGATCATTCGGATCACTTGGTCCTGTTGGAACTGTTGGCGTGTTTGGATTGTCCATTCCTGTAATCTCCTCACAGTCTGTTAAGCCATCTCCGTCACTATCTACTAATGAACTTGTTGAGATTGGATCACATGGATCGTTTGGATTACTTGTTGGTCCGTCATTATCATTTGGTGGTGATAATGGCGTGTTTGGATTGTCTAATCCTGTAATCTCCTCACAATCTGTCAATCCATCTCCGTCACTATCTACTAATGAGCTTGTTGAGATTGGATCACATGGATCGTTTGGATCACTTGTTGGTCCATCGTCATCATTTGGTGGTGATAATGGCGTGTTTGGATTGTCTAATCCTGTAATCTCCTCACAGTCTGTCAATCCATCTCCATCACTATCTACTAATGAACTTGTTGAGATTGGATCACATGGATCGTTTGGATTACTTGTTGGTCCATCATTATCATTTGGTGGTGATAATGGTGTGTTTGGATTGTCTAATCCTGTTGTTTCTTCACAGTCTGTCAATCCATCTCCGTCACTATCTACTAATGAACTTGTTGAGATTGGATCACATGGATCGTTTGGATTACTCGTTGGTCCGTCATCATCATTTGGTGGTGATAATGGTGTGTTTGGATTGTCTAATCCTGTTGTTTCCTCACAATCTGTAAGTCCATCTCCGTCACTATCTACTAATGAACTTGTTGAGATTGGATCACATGGATCGTTTGGATCACTTGTTGGTCCATCATCATCATTTGGTGGTGATAATGGTGTTCCTGGATCATCTATACCTGTTGTTTCTTCACAATCTGTTAATCCATCACCATCGCTATCAACTAATGAAGGACAAGGAGCTACATCGTTATCTGTGATCGTTACTGTTCCGCTTGGATCTGTGTTGGTTGTGTTGCCACTTACTACGTTTCCGTTTACAGTAAAGTCTTCACTTGGTTCATCAATGACATCATCCGTGATTGGTATGCTGATATCCACCGTAGTTTGTCCTGCTGGAATCGTCGCCGTTACCGTTGTTTCCGTGTAATCCGATGTTCCTGCCGTGCCTGTTGTGGTGGTAATGCTTACAACCGTATCTACACTACTTGGGTTGCTGATACTTACTGGTACCGTTGCATTGCCGATGCCTTCATCTACCGTTACATCACCAATTACTATTGATGGTGTATCGTTGTCATTGATCGTTACCGTTCCAATATCACTTGCGTTAGAAGTGTTGCCACTTGCTACCGTTCCTGTTACGGTAAAGTCCTCCGTTGGTTCTCCTACTAGATCATCCGTGATTGGAATACTTACATCTACCGTAGTTTGTCCCGCTGGAATCGTTACAGTTACTGTAGTGGTTGTATAATCATTTGGATTCGTGGCTGAGTTATCTGTCGTGGTGATACTTACTACCGTGTCTACACTACTTGGCGTATCAATACTTACTGGTACACTTGCAGTGCCGTCTGTCTCATCAACTATTACATCACCAACTGTTAACATTGGTAATCCGTCGTTATCTGTGATCGTTACTGTTCCGCTTGGATCTGTATTGGTTGTGTTGCCACTTACTACATTTCCGTTTACGGTAAAGTCTTCACTTGGTTCATCAATGACATCATCCGTGATTGGTATGCTGATATCCACCGTAGTTTGTCCTGCTGGAATCGTCGCCGTTACCGTTGTTTCCGTGTAATCCGCTGTTCCTGCCGTGCCTGTTGTGGTGGTAATGCTTACAACCGTATCTACACTACTTGGGTTGCTGATACTTACTGGTACCGTTGCAGTGCCGATGCCTTCATCTACCGTTACATCACCAATTACTATTGATGGTGTATCGTTGTCATTGATCGTTACCGTTCCAATATCACTTGCGTTAGAAGTGTTGCCACTTGCTACCGTTCCTGTTACGGTAAAGTCCTCCGTTGGTTCGCCTACTAGATCATCCGTGATTGGAATTGTTACATCCACCGTAGTTTGTCCCGCTGGAATTGTTGCCGTTACCGTTGTTGTGGTATAATCAGCTGGATTTGTCGCTGAGTTATCTACTGTGGTGATTGATACTACCGTATCTACAGAGCTTGGATTGTCAATACTTACTGGTACGGATGCTGTCCCCGCATCTTCTGCAACAGTGAGATCTCCTACAGTGAAGGCTGGGGTATCATTGTCGGTGATCGTTACTGTTCCTGAATCACTTGCGTTAGTTGTGTTGCCACTTACGACGTTTCCTGTTACAGTAAAGTCCTCTGTTGGTTCTCCTACTAGATCATCTGTGATTGGAATTGTTACATCTACGCTGGTTTGTCCCGCTGGAATTGTTACCGTTACCGTTGTGGTGGTATAATCAGCTGGATTGGTTGCTGAGTTATCTACTGTAGTGATTGATACTACCGTATCTACACTACTTGGATTGTCAATACTTACTGGTACGGATGCTGTCCCCGCATCTTCTGCAACGGTGAGATCTCCTACAGTGAAGGCTGGGGTATCATGTCGGTGATCGTTACTGTACCATTATCTGATGCGTTAGTTGTGTTGCCACTTACTACGTTTCCAGTTACAGTAAAGTCCTCCGTTGGTTCTCCTACTAAATCATCTGTGATTGGAATTGTTACATCTACGCTGGTTTGTCCCGCTGGAATTGTTACCATTACCGTTGTGGTGGTATAATCAGCTGGATTGGTTGCTGAGTTATCTACTGTAGTGATTGATACTACCGTATCTACACTACTTGGATTGTCAATACTTACTGGTACGGATGCTGTCCCCGCATCTTCTGCAACGGTGACATCTCCTACAGTGAAGGCTGGGGTATCATTGTCGGTGATCGTTACTGTACCATTATCTGATGCGTTAGTTGTGTTGCCACTTACTACGTTTCCAGTTACAGTAAAGTCCTCCGTTGGTTCTCCTACTAAATCATCTGTGATTGGAATTGTTACATCTACGCTGGTTTGTCCCGCTGGAATTGTTGCCGTTACCGTTGTGGTTGTATAATCAGCTGGATTTGTCGCTGAGTTATCTACTGTGGTGATTGATACTACCGTATCTACACTACTTGGATTGTCAATACTTACTGGTACGGATGCTGATCCATTGTCTTCTGCTACGGTGACATCTCCTACAGTGAAGGCTGGGGTATCATTGTCGGTGATCGTTACTGTACCACTATCTGATGCGTTAGTTGTGTTGCCACTTACTACGTTTCCAGTTACAGTAAAGTCCTCCGTTGGTTCTCCTACTAAATCATCTGTAATTGGAATTGTTACATCTACACTGGTTTGTCCCGCTGGAATTGTTGCCGTTACCGTTGTTGTGGTATAATCAGCTGGATTGGTTGCTGAGTTATCTACCGTGGTGATTGATACTACCGTATCTACACTACTTGGATTGTCAATACTTACTGGTACGGATGCTGATCCATTGTCTTCTGCTACTGTTACATCTCCTACAGTGAAGGCAGGGGTATCATTGTCGGTGATCGTTACTGTTCCTGAATCACTTGCATTAGTTGTGTTGCCACTTACTACGTTTCCTGTTACAGTAAAGTCCTCTGTTTGTTCTCCTACTAAATCATCTGTGATTGGGATTGTTACATCTACGCTGGTTTGTCCCGCTGGAATTGTTGCCGTTACCGTTGTGGTGGTATAATCAGCTGGATTGGTAGCACTGTTATCTACCGTGGTGATTGATACTACCGTATCTACAGAGCTTGGATTGTCAATACTTACTGGTACGGATGCTGATCCATTGTCTTCTGCAACAGTGAGATCTCCTACAGTGAAGGCTGGGGTATCATTGTCGGTAATTGTTACTGTTCCTGAATCACTTGCATTAGAAGTGTTGCCACTTACTACGTTTCCAGTTACAGTAAAGTCCTCTGTTGGTTCTCCTACTAAATCATCCGTGATTGGAATTGTTACATCTACGCTGGTTTGTCCCGCTGGAATTGTTGCCGTTACCGTTGTGGTGGTATAATCAGCTGGATTGGTAGCACTGTTATCTACTGTGGTGATTGATACTACCGTATCTACACTACTTGGATTGTCAATACTTACTGGTACGGATGCTGTCCCCGCATCTTCTGCAACAGTGAGATCTCCTACAGTGAAGGCAGGGGTATCATTGTCGGTGATCGTTACTGTTCCTGAATCACTTGCGTTAGTTGTGTTGCCACTTACTACGTTTCCAGTTACGGTAAAGTCCTCTGTTGGTTCTCCTACTAAATCATCTGTGATTGGAATTGTTACATCTACGCTGGTTTGTCCCGCTGGAATCGTTGCCGTTACCGTTGTGGTGGTATAATCAGCTGGATTGGTAGCTGAGTTATCTACTGTGGTGATTGATACTACCGTATCTACACTACTTGGATTGTCAATACTTACTGGTACGGATGCTGTCCCCGCATCTTCTGCTACTGTTACATCTCCTACAGTGAAGGCAGGGGTATCATTGTCGGTGATCGTTACTGTTCCTGAATCACTTGCGTTAGTTGTGTTGCCACTTACTACGTTTCCTGTTACGGTAAAGTCCTCTGTTGGCTCTCCTACTAGATCATCTGTAATTGGAATTGTTACATCTACACTGGTTTGTCCCGCTGGAATTGTTGCCGTTACCGTTGTGGTGGTATAATCAGCTGGATTTGTCGCTGAGTTATCTACTGTGGTGATTGATACTACCGTATCTACACTACTTGGATTGTCAATACTTACTGGTACGGATGCTGTCCCCGCATCTTCTGCAACAGTGAGATCTCCTACAGTGAAGGCAGGGGTATCATTGTCAGTGATCGTTACTGTTCCTGAATCACTTGCGTTAGTTGTGTTGCCACTTACTACGTTTCCTGTTACGGTAAAGTCCTCTGTTGGCTCTCCTACTAAATCATCTGTAATTGGAATTGTTACATCTACGCTGGTTTGTCCCGCTGGAATCGTTGCCGTTACGGTCGTGGTGGTATAATCAGCTGGATTGGTCGCTGAGTTATCTACTGTAGTGATTGATACTACCGTATCTACACTGCTTGGATTGTCAATACTTACTGGTACGGATGCTGATCCATTGTCCTCTGCTACTGTTACATCTCCTACAGTGAAGGCAGGGGTATCATTGTCGGTGATCGTTACTGTTCCTGAATCACTTGCGTTAGTTGTGTTGCCACTTACTACGTTTCCAGTTACGGTAAAGTCCTCTGTTGGTTCTCCTACTAGATCATCTGTAATTGGAATTGTTACATCTACGCTGGTTTGTCCCGCTGGGATTGTTGCCGTTACCGTTGTGGTGGTATAATCAGCTGGATTGGTAGCACTGTTATCTACTGTGGTGATTGATACTACCGTATCTACACTACTTGGATTGTCAATACTTACTGGTACGGATGCTGTCCCCGCATCTTCTGCAACAGTGACATCTCCTACAGTGAAGGCAGGGGTATCATTGTCGGTGATCGTTACTGTTCCTGAATCACTTGCATTAGAAGTGTTGCCACTTACTACGTTTCCTGTTACAGTAAAGTCCTCTGTTGGTTCTCCTACTAGATCATCTGTAATTGGAATTGTTACATCTACGCTGGTTTGTCCCGCTGGGATTGTTGCCGTTACCGTTGTTGTGGTATAATCAGCTGGATTTGTCGCTGAGTTATCTACCGTGGTGATTGATACTACCGTATCTACACTACTTGGATTGTCAATACTTACTGGTACGGATGCTGTCCCCGCATCTTCTGCTACTGTTACATCTCCTACAGTGAAGGCAGGGGTATCATTGTCGGTGATCGTTACTGTTCCTGAATCACTTGCATTAGTTGTGTTGCCACTTACTACGTTTCCAGTTACGGTAAAGTCCTCTGTTGGCTCTCCTACTAGATCATCTGTGATTGGAATTGTTACATCTACGCTGGTTTGTCCCGCTGGGATTGTTGCCGTTACGGTCGTGGTTGTATAATCAGCTGGATTGGTTGCTGAGTTATCTACTGTGGTGATTGATACTACCGTATCTACACTACTTGGATTGTCAATACTTACTGGTACGGATGCTGTCCCCGCATCTTCTGCTACTGTTACATCTCCTACAGTGAAGGCAGGGGTATCATTGTCGGTGATCGTTACTGTTCCTGAATCACTTGCGTTAGTTGTGTTGCCACTTACTACGTTTCCTGTTACGGTAAAGTCCTCTGTTGGCTCTCCTACTAGATCATCTGTAATTGGAATTGTTACATCTACACTGGTTTGTCCCGCTGGAATTGTTGCCGTTACCGTTGTTGTGGTATAATCAGCTGGATTTGTCGCTGAGTTATCTACCGTGGTGATTGATACTACCGTATCTACACTACTTGGATTGTCAATACTTACTGGTACGGATGTTGATCCATTGTCTTCTGCAACAGTGACATCGCCTACAGTGAAGGCTGGGGTATCATTGTCGGTGATTGTTACTGTTCCTGAATCACTTGCATTAGTTGTGTTGCCACTTACTACGTTTCCAGTTACGGTAAAGTCCTCTGTTGGCTCTCCTACTAAATCATCCGTGATTGGAATTGTTACATCCACCGTAGTTTGTCCCGCTGGGATTGTTGCTGTTACCGTTGTTGTGGTATAATCAGCTGGATTGGTAGCACTGTTATCTACTGTGGTGATTGATACTACCGTATCTACACTGCTTGGATTGTCAATACTTACTGGTACGGATGCTGTCCCCGCATCTTCTGCTACTGTTACATCTCCTACAGTGAAGGCTGGGGTATCATTGTCGGTGATCGTTACTGTTCCTGAATCACTTGCGTTAGTTGTGTTGCCACTTACTACGTTTCCAGTTACGGTAAAGTCCTCTGTTGGTTCGCCTACTAAATCATCTGTGATTGGGATTGTTACATCTACGCTGGTTTGTCCCGCTGGAATTGTTGCCGTTACCGTTGTGGTGGTATAATCAGCTGGATTGGTTGCTGAGTTATCTACTGTGGTGATTGATACTACCGTATCTACAGAGCTTGGATTGTCAATACTTACTGGTACGGATGTTGATCCATTGTCTTCTGCAACAGTGACATCGCCTACAGTGAAGGCAGGGGTATCATTGTCGGTAATTGTTACTGTTCCTGAATCACTTGCATTAGTTGTGTTGCCACTTACTACGTTTCCAGTTACAGTAAAGTCCTCTGTTGGCTCTCCTACTAAATCATCTGTGATTGGAATTGTTACATCTACGCTGGTTTGTCCCGCTGGAATTGTTGCCGTTACCGTTGTGGTGGTATAATCAGCTGGATTTGTCGCTGAGTTATCTACTGTGGTGATTGATACTACCGTATCTACAGAGCTTGGATTGTCAATACTTACTGGTACGGATGCTGTCCCCGCATCTTCTGCGACAGTGACATCTCCTACAGTGAAGGCAGGGGTATCATTGTCGGTGATCGTTACTGTTCCTGAATCACTTGCATTAGAAGTGTTGCCACTTACTACGTTTCCAGTTACAGTAAAGTCCTCTGTTGGTTCTCCAACCAAATCATCTGTGATTGGAATTGTTACATCTACACTGGTTTGTCCCGCTGGAATTGTTGCCGTTACCGTTGTGGTGGTATAATCAGCTGGATTGGTAGCACTGTTATCTACCGTGGTGATTGATACTACCGTATCTACAGAGCTTGGATTGTCAATACTTACTGGTACGGATGCTGATCCATTGTCTTCTGCAACAGTGACATCGCCTACAGTGAAGGCTGGGGTATCATTGTCGGTAATTGTTACTGTTCCTGAATCACTTGCATTAGAAGTGTTGCCACTTACTACGTTTCCAGTTACAGTAAAGTCCTCTGTTGGTTCTCCTACTAAATCATCTGTGATTGGGATTGTTACATCCACTGTAGTTTGTCCCGCTGGGATTGTTGCCGTTACCGTTGTTGTGGTATAATCAGCTGGATTTGTCGCTGAGTTATCTACCGTGGTGATTGATACTACCGTATCTACACTGCTTGGATTGTCAATACTTACTGGTACGGATGCTGATCCATTGTCTTCTGCAACAGTGACATCTCCTACAGTGAAGGCAGGGGTATCATTGTCGGTGATCGTTACTGTTCCTGAATCACTTGCATTAGTTGTGTTGCCACTTACTACGTTTCCTGTTACGGTAAAGTCCTCTGTTGGTTCTCCAACCAAATCATCTGTGATTGGAATTGTTACATCTACGCTGGTTTGTCCCGCTGGGATTGTTGCCGTTACCGTTGTGGTGGTATAATCAGCTGGATTGGTTGCTGAGTTATCTACTGTGGTGATTGATACTACCGTATCTACACTACTTGGATTGTCAATACTTACTGGTACGGATGCTGTCCCCGCATCTTCTGCTACTGTGACATCTCCTACAGTGAAGGCAGGGGTATCATTGTCGGTGATCGTTACTGTTCCTGAATCACTTGCATTAGTTGTGTTGCCACTTACTACGTTTCCAGTTACGGTAAAGTCCTCTGTTGGTTCTCCTACTAAATCATCTGTGATTGGAATTGTTACATCTACACTGGTTTGTCCCGCTGGGATTGTTGCTGTTACCGTTGTTGTGGTATAATCAGCTGGATTGGTCGCTGAGTTATCTACTGTAGTGATTGATACTACCGTATCTACAGAGCTTGGATTGTCAATACTTACTGGTACGGATGCTGATCCATTGTCCTCTGCTACTGTTACATCTCCTACAGTGAAGGCAGGGGTATCATTGTCGGTGATCGTTACTGTTCCTGAATCACTTGCGTTAGTTGTGTTGCCACTTACTACGTTTCCTGTTACGGTAAAGTCCTCTGTTGGTTCTCCTACTAAATCATCTGTGATTGGGATTGTTACATCTACGCTGGTTTGTCCCGCTGGAATTGTTGCCGTTACCGTTGTGGTGGTATAATCAGCTGGATTGGTAGCACTGTTATCTACCGTGGTGATTGATACTACCGTATCTACACTGCTTGGATTGTCAATACTTACTGGTACGGATGCTGATCCATTGTCTTCTGCAACAGTGACATCGCCTACAGTGAAGGCTGGGGTATCATTGTCGGTAATTGTTACTGTTCCTGAATCACTTGCATTAGAAGTGTTGCCACTTACTACGTTTCCAGTTACAGTAAAGTCCTCTGTTGGTTCTCCTACTAAATCATCTGTGATTGGGATTGTTACATCCACCGTAGTTTGTCCCGCTGGGATTGTTGCCGTTACCGTTGTTGTGGTATAATCAGCTGGATTTGTCGCTGAGTTATCTACCGTGGTGATTGATACTACCGTATCTACACTGCTTGGATTGTCAATACTTACTGGTACGGATGCTGATCCATTGTCTTCTGCAACAGTGACATCTCCTACAGTGAAGGCAGGTAATGAACAGAAATTAACATTGTATAAGCTAAATCCAGGAGATGAGCTTCCTGTATAAGTTGCTCCAGGAGCTAGCTCAAAATTAATTACAACCTGATCTACAGCACTAGTAAAATACACACCTAAAACTCCATCGGCAGAAGCCGCTCCTGATGTTGGCACTTCGAAAGCATCTGCCGTAACGACATTTGTTGCTATGGTATGAATACTGGAACCTAGAATAATAGGATTGATAGGCGTACCATCTAAGAAACCTTGAATTGTAATGATTTCTCTATAATTAACTGTTGATCCATTATCTCCTCCATCAATATCAAATAAAGAGAAATTAACTCCTTCTAAACCTACTTGAGATGCTCCTAAGTCTATAGTAATATTTACCTCATTACCATCTAATTCAGATGCAAGTGTAGCGATAATTAATTGATCGTCTGTTACAGCTAAATCACCTTGATAAAATGGAGCTACCGCTGGAGAACCACCAAAGAAACTTCCTCCAGACGGTGGTGTCGTAGTAAAAGAGATTGGTGCTCCTCCTACGATATAACTATTAGATGTTTCACCAGAATTCCAACCACTTGTAGACCAATCAAAAGTTTGATCTATTGTACATCCAACATCAGGGACATCATCATCATTAATTGTTACCGTTCCTGCATCACTTGTATTTGTTGTATTTCCACTAATTACATTTCCTGTTACTGTAAAATTTTCAACTGGCTCATTTGTTGTATCGTCAGTGATTGGAATTGTCACATCTACTGTAGTTTGTCCTGCTGGAATTGTTGCCGTTACTGTGGTAGTTGTATAATCAGCTGGATTGGTTGCTGAGTTATCTACTGTAGTGATTGATACTACCGTATCTACAGTACTTGGATTATCAATACTTACTGGTACGGATGCTGTCCCCGCATCTTCTACAACGGTGACATCTCCTACGCTAAAGGCAACTAGCGGATTTACTGTTAGATTTGCATCTTGAGAATCTACAAGAATACATTCATTTTCACTATGCGTAATAACTAACTGATAATCATATCCGTTATAAGAACTCGGTACGTTCGTTAGCGTCAGCGTATTTGTATTGAATCCAGAATATGTTGGATTTACTCCTGCAACCGTAATGTCCGTCCAAGTTGCACCATTATCTGTACTTTCTTGCCATTGATAACTTATGTTAGCTGACGAGTCTACAGCTGGAGGGACTGTGTAGTTTGGTGTTCCTCCTGAAAATGTGGTTGTTGATTGTGAACTTGCAGCAGCAGTATATGTTACACTTCCGCCTGCAAGAGTTGTTTGACTTGTTGGTTCTGTTGTAATAGCTGCTTGTGTAGCTGTTGTTACATTTGAATTTGTTGCTTGTGGACTTCCTGCATTGGTAGGAACTCCATTAGCGGGATTAACTGCTCCTTCGTCATCGTCTGCTAGATTATTACTAGATGTTAAATCTGCAGCAACAAAGTTTGCCGATCCTTCTATTGCATCTGGACATCCATCACCATCACTATCAGTATCTAAGAAATCTGGAGTACCATCGTCATCAGTATCTATTACTGGACATGCGTCAAATGACATTTCTAAACGATCAGTACCATTACCATCTAAGCCTTCACCTGTAACTTGGAAGGTTAATGTTGTTACTCTACCATATATTTGAATACTTCCTGCTGCAGTACCAAATCCTGCTGAATCTGCATCACCAGAAAGTACGATTGGTGTTCCTGAACCTAGGTTTTGGTTAGGCTCACGATAAAATTGGTTTGATTTTACGATTAATTGATCGTTTCCTGAGATTTTAGCCATTGACAAACCTGCTGTTTGTAATGTCCAAAACGATGTATTTGAGATGTAGTTTCCAGTGGGAACTTGGGCATTTCCTCCAAGTCTGTCAATATGAATGACTGGATTGTAAACAGGTTGTGCATATGTTATTGTTATTGTCCCGATTACTGCATCATCAGAAGCTGCGTTTAAGGATTCTGGAGAGGTATCCCAAGTAAAGAAAAAATCTAGAGAATTAGAACCTTCTACTGCTGGATCTGAAAAGAAAGAATTTGTAGTCATGGTATCATTTGGCGTATACACTATTGACCCACCACTTGGAATTGTACTTCCGAAGGTAACTCCAACTGGTCCAGCTGTATTGTTGTAAGGATTGCTTCCTGTCCAAGAACCAGAAGTTATTGGTCGTGAAGCACAAGGATTTTCATTATCATCAATGATTCCGTCATTATCATTGTCAATATCAACACTGTCAATTACATCATCAGTATCAGTATCAACAGCAGTTGCTGTGGAACATGTTGCTGGTGGTGCCACTACTACATTTGTTAACTGACATGAGCCGTCTCCATCATCTGTAATGGTAAAAGTGATGTTTCCACCAGAAATTGCAAATGGCCCAAATTGCTCTGGCGCATCGTAGGGAATATTTGATCTTGTGATTCCGCCAGAAACACTATATGTTGCACTTAGCAGATTACCATTAGGACTTATGTAGAATGTAAAAGTATCGTCTGAATCATCAAGAGGTGTTCCATTATCATCACAGAAAACAGAAGAAACCGAAGCATTTAATAGTTCACATGTTGCACAAGCAGAAGTATTACCAGAGTTGGTAACCGCAAGGTCAGTTCCTGTGTATCCGCCTTGCCCTGTAACTCTACCATTGGCGGGATTGACTGTTACAGGAGAGTTTCCTAGCCTACCATCAGCATCGTCATCCGTGTGTCCTGCTTCTATTGCATCAACACAACCGTCACCATCAGTATCAGTATCCATGGAGTTGATTATTCCATCGTTATCATTATCCAAGCTTGCACAAACTCCATTTCCATTTAATGAACAGAAATCAGGATCTTGATAGTTAATGATACCATCACCATCTGCATCTCCATTTGGATCATCAGTTAAACAACTGAAAGAATTTGACACAATTGTATTTACTGGGAAGTTGTCTGTTTGAGAAAATGTCGTTGTATCTGTAGGAGAACCAAAAGTTCTATTGATTACAATAACTCCGTCTAATAGAATTCTGTATGAGTTTCCTTGAATACCATCACCAAAGTTGTCTGTAATTGTGAAGAAATAGTTTCCATTTTCTGTAATTGTTATGTCTTGTGCGACAGTTACATTACCTGTACCATATGTTCCTTGTGGCACACTTGCAATGGTGTTTCCTCCAAGTGCTAATGACCAGCCAGTTTCATTAGGGAATTGATCTAAGTCTATTTCCACTCTTATAGTTGATTCTAAATTTACTGGTTGAGGATTCGTTCCACATAATTCTTGTGTATCTAATATACCATCATTGTCATCATCTTGATCACAGACATCTGGAACCCCATCATTATCATTATCATCATTGTCATCAAAACCATTACAAACATCGTTGGCATCAATTACTCCATCCCCATCTTGATCACATTGCCCATCTGCATCATATTGGGTATCGTCTGCGGACGCTCCAATTGCTTGACCATTATTTACATCTACGTTATTTGGAACACCAGTTGTACTATTTATATTACCATCTAACTGTCCATTAGCTTGTACATTAGCTGCTAGTATATTATCTCCCCCTTCAATCGCATCAAAACAACCATCGTTATCGCTATCTACATCCAAATAATCCGCAAAAGCATCTCCATCCGTATTTTTAGCACAAAAGTCAAAAGCAACTATTGTATCATCAAATTCGATTACAGAAGCACCAAGAGCGTAAAAGTATATACGAATAGTGTATGTTGTATTGTTTAGCAACTCATAATCTAATACATCTTCAGCTTCTCTTCCTTGAGGGAATGTCCCACCTCCATCATTAGCTGTTTCGACAAAAGTTGCTAAATCTGTAAAACTACTACCTCCATTGTTTGATATAGCATATGTTACAGAAAAGCCTTCTTGATCAATCCTATTATAGAACCCAACCCAATCTAAATAAGCAACATCATAAGAATTTGTTGTAGTAAAACTAAATTCTAAGTATTCATTATTTGCAATTGCCTCAGTATAGTTTAATGCCCCAACATTACTTATATCAATAGCTTGAGCCCCTTTGTGCGTCATAGTAAGTCCTGAACCTGCTGATTGATTAGACACACTTGCTACCGAAATAATACTCGATATATTTGAATTACTCGGTGGAAAAGCCGCTGTGGTATTGGGATATGAAATAAATACTGCGCTAGGACTTCCTGTTGGACTTGAATCATCTCCAGCAAATTCAGTATCATTACACCCCTCATCCACATCTAAGATTCCATCATTGTCATCATCTAAATCACAACTATCTGGAACACCATCATTATCACTATCTAATGAATCGTTTGCTCCATCACATACATCACTTGCATTGAGAACTCCATCACCATCGTCATCACATTGATCACTTGTCGATTGGAAATTGGTTGAAGTTCCTACAGTTTGCCCGTTGTTTATATCTACATTATTAGGCACCCCTGTAGTTCCGTCTACTATTCCATCTAACTGTCCATTAGCTTGCACATTAGTCGCTAAGATATTATCTCCTCCCTCTAAGGCATCAAAACAACCATCGTTATCACTATCTACATCCAAATGATCAAAAAAAGTATCAGCATCAGTATTCCTATTCGCATTACAACTTTCAACAGAGATATTAAGAGGTGCTATCGCAAACACTTCACTAGTATTAGGATTGAAAGGAGACACTGTCCCGTTACCATTTCCTTCTATGTCAAAATTGAAACCTGTTAAAGAAATCGTTGTATTAGGAGTTGCTGTAAAAACCAGTTCTCTGTATATCCAACCCCCATTATCTAAAGTATTTATGTCAGAGGCACTAAATGTATTTAAATCTAATGATTGCGTCAAATTTCCTTGCGAAGTAAAAAAAGTACAATTTAATACTTGCCCATAAGAGCCTGTTGAATCTAAAATGTTATCGTAGTACCAAAACCTAAAATATATATTTCCTGTTGCGTCAACGTTAAAACTTTCTGGCGTAGTATATGTAAATTCAATTCTCGATTTACCACCTACCCTATCATAACCATTTAAAAATAACTTTGGCGCTAAAGGAGAAGGATCTCCTCCCTGTTGAGCCACATAATCAACTCCATTAGAAACATCAAAATCCGAAAGAGTTATATTATATGTGTTTTCTAAGAAAATAACACTAACTCCTTCACAAAAACCTTCATCTAAATCTAGTATTCCATCATTATCATCATCAGTATCAACATAATCATTTATACCGTCCATATCAGTATCTAAACATTTGCTTGACCCTGATGCATCTACACTATACCATGGGGATTGACCATTTGAGCCCGCAATTGTAGGAATCCCTTCAGAATCAACCGAAATACCAAGATTATCAAATACAGGGTTTGGACTACTTCCATTATAGTTTGCTCCAGTATTCCCTCCACTCATAGAAGATGCTACCAAAACACCATTAGACAACTTTAATCCTCCTTCTATCGCATCAGGACAACCATCTCCATCAGAGTCTAAATCCAAATAATTAGGTATATTATCTTGGTCTGTATCAATAGAAGCTGATTCTAGATATATTTCTTGAGGAGAAGTACTAGTCTCTGTCATTTGAATGAAGCCACTTGCTACTGGAGAAGTTGTCGTACCAAAATCAAACCTTGCTATAATTACATTTGAGTAGAAATCTCTAACCGTTAATTGTGTCATAGTCAAATCAGTACCTACTAAGTTCACAGCATAGTTAGCTGCGCTATTAGGATTATGAGTTACTGTTTGAAAATTTCCTGCAGTGGTACTTACAGGTAAAGAATTTCCATCAACTATTACATTTCCTGACCTCCCTGAACTTTGATCCCCTATAGTTGTTTGTATTGAAATCTTAATAGGCTCAGAAAAGCTTAAATTAAAAAAATAATTATCACCAAAAACAAAGTCTCTATTTAAGTTATTTGGAGCACCTCTATCTCTGCTGCCATCAATGACTCCAGAAAGATTATATTGCATCATAACATAACTTTTTTCTGAATCATCTAAAATCCCATCATTATCATCATCAAGGTCCACCCCATTTTGCACAGTATCGCTATCACAATCACCTGTTGGAGATGTGTCAGCACATTGAGCTAAACTTGTATTTATACTAAAAACACCAAATATTAATAATAGAATTACTTTTTGTAATAGGCCATTCATAGAAGCATCATTAAAGAAATTAAATTTCTTTAATGATTTAGGGAAAATATTATTGCTCATGTATAGTTATTTTTATACTTATAATGAAATTTTCTTTTTCTTAATTTAACAAATCTTTAGCAAAGATACGCCTTAACAAAATGAATTTATTTGAGTTATTATACGAAAAGACTTATTTATTCGTTGAAAAGCTTTTTTACTTCGTTCAAAAACAATTTCACTTGTTTTTCTAGTATTATTAGTAGTAATTTACAATGAAACATTGTAAATTACTGTTTTAAAACTTATTTGACACTAATTATTATTTTTTATGAGCAACATTTCAAACAACAGACTTTCTATTACTTTAACTGAAGAAACCATTACTGAGATTAAAACTAAAATTGAAGAATTATCTACCTTAATGCCTTTTTTAATAGGGCTTACACCTAGTGAACGTATGTCGTTACCTAAAATTAGCCGAAGCAACAAATTATTTGTAGATGACGCTATTACCAGCATGGAAAATACTCCTGAGGTGCTCCCTAGTTATTTGAACCCGCTGGAAGTAAAAAAAGATTACGTTTTATACCAACAACTAAGCACCCTGTCATTATTGGTAGATGAATTGGCTGAAAAAATTAATGACACCCGTATTTTAGCAGGATCAGAAGCTTATGCGTCTTCTTTAATGGCATACCGTATGTACAAAGCTGCTACCGATAGTGGCATACCTGGTGTGGAAACCACCTATCAACGCCTACAACAACGCTTTGCTAACCAAGGTCCCAGCAATACTAATGAAGCTACAGATAACAATGCAGACAATATAGACACCACAAATAATAGCTAATAGCTAAACTACTGCAACTTTATGCCACACCCCCCTACCTTTTAGGCAGGGGTGGTGTGGCTTTTACCTCTATTGTATTATTCTTTAACCAACTCACTACAAGCTTTTTATCATATGCAAAACAATATAGACTCCATCATCTCAGCTATTACTATTATCAAGAAAGAAAATCCTAATAGCGAAGCCATTACATTATTAGAGAATGCTTTAAAAAAATCTATGCAAAACTATATATTAGACATGGCCGCTATGGGGACAGTTGTTGATGTGAACGAAATAAAGAAAATTTTTAAAAATGGACTGGATTTATTAGAAACTTTCAAAAAATAAAAGTTGACACAAAAAAACCCCTCAATTTTTAATCAAAAAACATATTGAGAGGGGTTTAGGGGACTGATTTAGAATTAAGCCTCTTTAACTAAACAGCCTATTTATTGAAACTCCATGTAAGTATTACACTAAAAAAAAGAGAATCCAATAAGACTCAAAATCTTATTGAAATTCTCTTTTAGCCTAAATACTATTTTTAGAAAATTTAACCTACCATTTTCTATAATATATTCAAACATACGGTATTTTAGTAATTTTAGCATTTCAATTTATTCTTTTTTTTATTATTTAGATGAAAAACATATTTTTCAGGTAAACGTCTAAAAAACACCATAAAAAAGGGTTAATATCTTATATAATGACATTTATTTTAAGTTTTTCTTATTTCGCATTATTTTCTTCTGTAACATCCAATACCCTTTTTAATTTATTTTGCATATTTTTTATTTCCACTTTCAAAGCATCAATGCTATTTAAAGAAGCTTTTAACTGCGTATTTTCATCTTCAAGTTGGTCAATTTTTTTATTTAATTCTTTAATCGCCTCTACTAAGACTGGTACAATATCTGCATACGCTACAGATTTAATTTTTTCTGAGCTTGAATCGTCTGTACTAACCACTTCTGGAAGCACACTTTCTACTTGTTGCGCTATGAAGCCTATATGATTTTTATCGTCTAATTCTAATTGCTTTCCTACAGACCTATTCGAATTCCAATCAAAAGTCACCCCTTGCAAACTCATTATTTTACTTAATGCATTTTCTAGCGGAAGTATATTTGTTTTTAAACGCGCATCAGAAGTATTTACATACGCTGATGTTCCTGCTACTGAACCATTAACATGCAACGTGTAGGACGGACTTTCTGTATTTATACCAACTCTCCCTCCTCCTACAGAGCTTAAGTACATTAATTTGGTGTCAGAATTTAATTTATTTCTACCCACTTGAAATCCTAAATACTTGTTACCGTTAGCAGTACCTGTACTCTGATCTCCTGCACTTATTCTTGCAACAGAACCTGGAAAACCGCTAGATGCAGACTCAAACAAAACACCAAAATCACTACTTCTATTTCCATAAGAAAAACCGTCGTATCCAATTTGAAAACGCAACATATTATTACTTGGAGTTGTTATGTATAATTGCCCATTGTTTACATGCAATCTTTCCGTAGGGTTCGTTGTTCCAACTCCTACTTCACCATCGCCGTCTACCGTCATTCTAGCTGCGTTGTTTGTGTATGTATACACCGAACCTGTTCCTTTTGAACTTAGAGAAAGATTGGAATCTGCAGCAGAACTCGTTTTATAGATCCCTTCCCAACCAATTCCTACACCTTGCGTACCATTGGTGTGTACAAACTCAGCTCCATTGCTTCGCTGACCATAATTACCCGTCACATAAAATGTACTCGTAGGAGCATGTGTTCCTGTTCTTGTAGCACTCGCTACATCTAAAGTTGCCTCAGGTACGTCGCTGGCAAAACCAATACTCATTCTACGGTTTGCATTAGCTGTAAACACATGGTCTCCAGTATTGTTTACGATATGAAAACCATCCGTTTGATCGTTATTTCTAATTTTAAAAATTAAATTAGCAAATTGAGGAAGGTCTACTAACATCCCATCTGATTGAGATGTCAAATTAGACAAACCACTAGGATATCCTCCAGATATTAAATCATTAAATATTAATTCACTAGCTGATCCTGGACCTTTAACTCTAAAGATATCTTGCCCGTCACTCCCTACTACTTGCAATTTAGATACAGGACTGGTTGTACCCACCCCCACTTTTTCTAACACATGAAGGTTATAGTCTATCCTAACATCTCCAGTTTTAGCAATGCTCATTACCTTATCTGCCGTATTTACATTTACCTCCCCATTGCTATTCACATCTGTACTTAGTGTAAATCCATCCTCAGATTCAAAAAACAAAGTACCCCCATATTTAGCGATTTGATTGTTATCTAATCCTATCCCATTAGCTGTTGTTCCTATTAAAAGTGCTGCATTTTCTAAATTTCCATATGCGATTGACCCTGATTGAATTAAGTTTAGTCTTGCCTCAGGTGTTGTAGTACCAATACCTACTTTTGAACTCATAAGATACATATCTTCGGTATTGCTAGTGGCAGCAGCATTATCATCTGTACCATACCATGGCTCTTTGATATCCACATCATCAGCAACAGTAAGGCGCTGCCATTTTGCTCCATCCCAATAGTAGTAACCAGGGGTGATATCTCCACTTGTTGCTGTGTTATATACTAATAAACTCTCAACATTACCACTTCCTATAGTAGTGCTATCTGAGCTACTTGACAAACCTATCCTTGGAATTAGTATTCCTTTATCGTTAGAAACTATTTCTAATTCAGATGAACTATTAGGTGTTGTTGTTCCTATACCTACTTGAGCATTCATTAAAGTAATACTCAGTACACTTATTATTAATATTATACGTTTCATCATCTATTGTCTTTTTATTATTACTTTTTTTGAATATTCCTTATGATTTTTAGCTATTATCTTTACTATGTATACACCTTCATTGAATGGTGTTGTATCAACTATATACTTATCATGCTTTTTCAAACCTTTATTGTCAAGCACTTTTCTTCCTAGCATATCATATAACTGAATGCTTTCTATGTGAAGTAAGTTAGGGTTTTGCACAATTAATTGTTGTCTTTCTTTATCTTGAAGTACTAATAAGTTTTCTATTTCATATTGTTCAAAACCAAGTACATTATTATCAGCTAAAAAAGTAACCTCAAATCTATCTGTATATTCTCCTTGCGACAAAGCAATTTCAAAAAATCCGTTGCTTATATCGTGGTATTGATTTAATTGTTTATCATGTATATATATTGCTTGATTAGCTGAAAAGTTTTGAACATCAAACGTTCTAATTCTTACCGTAGTATTTTGTGCTACATTTATATGTAAAGGAATTGTCATTTCAATATTATAAGGTAATGCTTGAGCAATGTACGGTTCTTCATTTATTATCCAAAAGGCATCACTAGCAACTCCTAACGGACTCTTAGACTCTAAACCATAATCAAAGCCTGCTGTTGCTTCTGTATCATGAAATGTTTGTACTAATTGGCGCGTGTAGGTATTATTAAAATCTATATTAAGTCGGAAACGTTTGTATTCAGGCGGGATTACACCATAATAAGAATTCGTATTTTCATGATTATTAGCCGTTTGACTATTCTCAATCAAACCTACATCATTTACGTCTGTTGACCTAAAAAATTCACTATCAATATTTGATTGCTTATAATATACTCTATGTGTATTTTTAGATTGCACTACCCCTGATGTAGTTGAACTACCTTCTACCATGAACCCTTGTCCAACTGGTATGTATCTTCTTGCCCTCTTGCTACTAGTACTAGTATTACCTGTAGTGTTTAGAGTTCCGTCACTATTATACGTATCAAAAGTTGCTGGAATAAATGTTTCTAAAGTTCCTGCTGCATTTATTGTGTAAGTGGCATATCCACCCACATAGTCAGCTACATTGTGCGACATTACACTTAAGTCTTGTTCCCAATAGTATAATGTTCCTGTGATTGCATTTTGATTATCGGTATCATGTATATAAGCTACTGCATCTAAAGCAGAAGGATAGGGATTTCCTACTAAAGTCCATTGTGAAGAAGCTACAGAATTAGTAATTGTTCCATTATTTGCCTTCCCTCTAAAGTCATATAATTGATTATTACTAGAGTCACTAGTACCTTTCATTGTAAATCCTAATCCAGGAGCAATAGCTCCTGTATCAGCTTTATACATCCATTGACTGTAGCTAGAGGCGTTTTCAAATGTATATATCCAGTATCTAGCAATGGTAAGTGGACTCGAAAATCCATCATAGCTTGTAAATGCTGCATCAGTACTACTTATCAAACCTGTAGCATCATCCAATAAATTTACCGAAAAATTTTCATTACCAAATGAGAGAGAATTATTTCCTACTGGAGAGCACCAATAATTGTAAGCATAGTTGTGAGTAGTTCCATTTTGATATACACTTAATTGACCTTCACCTGAGTTTCCTGTAACTCCAGTACCTTGTACTAATTGAGCATCATCTCTTAAATACATTTTTGCATCTGATTCTTGTAAGTTTACATTATCATTGACAAACAAGACTTGATCTTTAACAAAAATATAATGATTATTTCTTACTGTTAGTTGTGCAGATACATTGCAGAAAAACAAGATGAGGAGATAGGGGACTTTCTTCATAACTTTCTGATTTTAAAAGCAAAGCTATTTATTCCAAGTAATAGAGAACAATATATTAGTTCAAAATACTTTTAATTTAGTTGAAAAGTATTTTTCTTAAGTCTAACAGCGTTTATATAGCTTCTTTTCTCACAAAAAGTATTTAATACAAACGTAAAATAAATTTGTATATAAGTTTGTTACTAATAAGGGGCATACATATCTTGACTCCTCATTATAATTCCTTTTGAACTCAACTATCTTTAGATGATGTTTTCATACTTTTTATTCTTTCCATTTGATTAAAAAAACGGTACTTTTAGGTTTTATTTTAAATATTTCAAATGAGCATACAACAGGAAATTGATAAGCGACGTACTTTTGGTATTATTTCGCATCCAGATGCAGGTAAAACGACTCTTACAGAGAAGTTATTACTTTTTGGTGGAGCTATTCAGGAAGCAGGCGCGGTAAAGAATAATAAGATCAAAAAAGGAGCTACGAGTGATTTTATGGAGATTGAACGTCAGAGAGGAATTTCTGTAGCAACTTCCGTATTAGCATTTATTTATAAAGACAAGAAAATCAACATTTTAGACACACCAGGTCACAAGGATTTTGCTGAAGATACCTTCCGTACTTTAAGCGCTGTAGATAGCGTAATTGTCGTAATTGATGTTGCTAAAGGTGTGGAGGAACAAACGGAAAAATTGGTTGAAGTTTGTCGCATGCGAAAGATTCCTATTATTGTCTTTATTAATAAGTTAGATAGAGAAGGAAAAGATGCTTTTGATTTGTTGGATGAAGTGGAGCAAAAGTTAGGCTTACGCGTTACTCCTTTGAGTTTTCCTATTGGAATGGGATATGACTTTAAAGGAATTTATAATATTTGGGAAAAGAATATTAATTTATTTACAGGAGAAAATAAGCAAACAATTTCTGAAGCCATTCATTTTGAAGATGTTAACAATCCTGAATTGGAGAATTATATTGGAGAAACTGCAGCAGAAACGCTTCGTGAAGAACTAGAATTAGTATATGAGGTATATCCTGAATTTAATCGAGAAGCATATTTAAATAGTGAATTGCAACCTGTATTTTTTGGTTCAGCATTGAATAATTTTGGTGTTCGAGAATTGCTAAATTGTTTTGTTGAAATTGCACCAAGTCCGCTACCAAAAATGTCTGATGAACGTTTGGTTGAACCTAACGAGAATAAATTTTCTGGTTTTGTATTTAAGATTCACGCCAATATGGATCCAAAACACCGTGACCGTTTGGCATTTATAAAAATTGTCTCAGGAGTTTTTAAACGAAATACGCCATACCTGCATGTGCGATTGGATAAGAAGCTAAAATTTTCAAGTCCGAATGCATTTTTTGCTGAGAAAAAACAAATTGTAGACGAGTCTTTTCCTGGTGATATTGTAGGTTTGCACGATACAGGAAATTTTAAAATTGGAGATACTTTGACCGCAGGCGAAAAGCTAAATTATAAAGGAGTTCCTAGTTTTTCACCAGAGCATTTTAGATACATCAACAATGCTGACCCAATGAAATCCAAGCAGTTACGAAAAGGAATCAATCAATTGATGGATGAAGGAGTTGCACAATTGTTTACGCTAGATTTGAATGGACGGCAAATTATTGGAACCGTTGGAGCACTTCAATATGAGGTGATTCAGTACCGATTGGAACACGAATATGGCGCAAAGTGTTCGTATGAAAATTTAAATGTTCACAAGGCTTGTTGGGTAGAAGTTGAGAACGAAAAAGATCCTGAGTTTTTAGATTTTAAACGTGTAAAACAGAAATTTTTGGCACGTGATAAGGAAAATAAATTGGTGTTTTTGGCAGATTCTTCTTTTTCATTACAAATGACACAACAGAAATATCCGAATATAAAATTCCATTTTACAAGTGAGTTTTGAGGTGAAATTACATGATTAAATAATTGAAAGATTAAAAAATTATTTAATCAAAATCCATTTTAAAGATTTTTAAGAGCATTTATACACAAAAGACGTAAATTATACTTACGTCTTTTTTTTTGTGCTTTAAAATTAAGCTTTTGGAATTGTATTTTTCATTTCAATTACTATAATTTATTATATGTTTTAAAATTATAGATTTTTTAAATAGTTATATTATGTACGAATGATACGATTTTGTGCCTGGTTCAAAATGACGCTTTGATTTTTTTGACAAAATGTACCAAAACAAAAAACCCCAATTCGAAAATTGAGGTTTTTGTTTTTATGCTTCTCCCGTAGGTCCGAAATTCATCGGAATTGGAGCTTGTTCAAATTCTTTAATTTGTCCATGAGCTTTTTCAAAGCGATGTATGTTTTCACCTAATGCTTTCATTAATCGTTTGGCATGTTGTGGTGTTAACACAATTCTAGATTTCACTTTTGCCTTTGGTCTCCCTGGCATGATGTTTACAAAATCTACTACAAATTCAGTCGCTGAGTGATTGATAATGGCAAGATTAGAATATGTTCCTTCTGCAATTGCTTCATCCAACTCAATATTGATTTGCTTTTCGTTTGCTTTGTCGTTCATGTATTAAAAGTTTATTTCATGCTTTGCCGCCATGATTTCATTGTATTCTTCTTTCGAACCTACAATAATATCATCGTACTTACGCATTCCTGTCCCCGCTGGTATTTTATGCCCAACAATTACATTTTCTTTTAATCCTTCTAATGAATCTACTTTACCGCTTACAGCTGCTTCATTCAGTACTTTTGTAGTTTCCTGGAACGATGCCGCAGAGATAAATGATTTTGTCTGTAATGACGCTCTTGTAATACCTTGTAAGATTGGTGTTGCCGTTGCTGGCACTACGTCTCTTGCAGTTACAAGTTGCTTATCAGCTCTTCTTAAAAGCGAGTTTTCATCTCTCAATTCTCTTGGAGAAACAATTTGTCCTGCTTTAAAGTTTTCCGATTCACCTGCATCTTCTATTACTTTTTGACCGTAAAGATTGTCATTTTCTCTGATGAAATCTGACTTATGAATTAATTGGTTTTCTAAGAAAATAGTATCTCCTGGATCTCCAATTCTTACTTTACGCATCATTTGACGTACAATTACCTCAAAGTGCTTGTCATTAATTTTTACACCTTGTAAACGATATACTTCTTGTACTTCATTTACCAAATACTGTTGTACCGCAGAAGGTCCTTTGATATTTAAGATGTCATTTGGCGTGATAGAACCATCTGAAAGTGGCATTCCTGCTCTTACATAATCGTTCTCTTGCACTAAGATTTGGTTAGAAAGTTTAACTAAATACTTTCTGATATCTCCAAATTTAGATTCTACAATAATCTCACGGTTACCTCTTTTAATTTTACCAAAAGAAACAACACCATCAATCTCAGATACAACTGCTGGATTTGAAGGATTACGTGCTTCAAATAATTCTGTTACACGTGGTAAACCTCCTGTAATATCTCCAGATTTTGCAGATGTACGAGGTATTTTTACTAAAATCTTACCAACTTTAATCTTTTCATTATCATCTACCATTAAGTGAGAACCTACTGGTAAGTTGTAAGAACGTTGAATTTCTCCTTTACTGTTTAAGATATGAAGTGTTGGAATTAATTTTTTGTTTCTAGATTCAGAAATTACCTTTTCTTGGAAACCAGTTTGTTCATCAATTTCTACTTGATATGTAACTCCTTGTTCTACATTTTCGTATTGAATTTTTCCTGCAAATTCAGAAATAATTACACCGTTATATGCATCCCATTTACAGATATCCTGTCCTTTTTCAATCTTATCTCCATTTTTCACAAAGATAGATGAACCATAAGGAATGTTATTTGTACTTAACGTAATTCCTGTTTTCTTATCGATAATTTTAATTTCAGATGTACGAGAAATTACAATATCTGCCATATTTTCATCTGAATCTTCACCTTGAACAGTTTTTAATTCTTCAATTTCTGCAATACCTGAAAATTTAGCTTTCAATGTATTTTCATCAGAAATACTCGATGCAACACCTCCCATGTGGAATGTACGTAGTGTTAACTGTGTACCAGGCTCTCCAATTGACTGTGCAGCAACAACTCCAACAGCTTCTCCAATTTGAACCATTTTGTTGGTAGAAAGGTTACGACCGTAACACTTAGCACAAATTCCTTTAGGAGCTTCACACGTAAGTGGCGATCTTACTTCTACAGTTTCTACCGGTGAATCTTCAATAAGTTGTGCAATTTCTTCTGAGATTTCCTGTCCAGCTTCAACAATTAATTCTTCCGTTAATGGGTTGTATACATCGTGTAAAGAAACTCTACCTAAGATACGTTCTTTTAGTTTCTCTACTACATCTTCATTTTTCTTTAATGCTGTAACTTCAACACCTCTTAGTGTTTCACAATCATGAATGTTTACAATTACATCTTGCGAAACGTCTACTAAACGACGTGTTAAGTATCCTGCATCGGCAGTTTTTAAGGCGGTATCTGCAAGACCTTTACGAGCACCGTGCGTAGAGATAAAGTATTCTAAGATCGATAATCCTTCTTTAAAGTTAGAAAGAATCGGGTTTTCAATAATTTCTCCACCACCTGCTGTCGATTTTTTCGGCTTTGCCATTAATCCACGCATACCGGTTAACTGACGAATTTGCTCTTTCGAACCACGTGCTCCAGAGTCAAGCATCATATACACAGAGTTAAATCCTTGTTGATCTTCACTAATGTGCTTCATTGATAATTCCGTCAAGTTGGCATTGGTATTTGTCCAAATGTCAATTACCTGATTGTAACGTTCATTGTTGGTGATTAATCCCATGTTATAGTTCATGGTAATTCCATCAACTTTTCCATTGGCTTCATCAATCAATTTTTGCTTTTCTTCAGGAATGATGATATCACCTAAACTGAATGATAATCCACCTCTAAAGGCAAATCCATATCCAAGACTTTTGATTTCATCTAAGAAATTCGACGTTGTTGGAATGTCAGTCACTTGTAAGATCTTACCAATGATATTACGTAACGATTTTTTCGTCAATACTTCATTGATAAATCCTGCTTGTGGCGGTACTTTTTCATTGAAAAGTACACGTCCAACAGTCGTTTCTATAATTTGAGTAACTAATTCTCCTTCTTCATTAAAGTCTTTCGCTCTAATTTTGATAGAAGCATTTAATTCTACTTTCTTTTCATTGTAAGCCATTACTACTTCATCAGCAGAGTAGAACGTTAAACCTTCTCCCACAATTTTCTTTTCTGGAGTAGATTTACGCAACTTCGTCATATAGTATAAACCTAATACCATATCCTGAGAAGGTACTGTAATTGGCGAACCATTTGCAGGGTTCAGAATGTTCTGTGAAGCCAACATTAATAGCTGTGCTTCTAAGATTGCTTCTGGTCCTAATGGTAAGTGCACCGCCATTTGGTCACCATCAAAATCGGCGTTGAATGCCGTACACGCTAATGGGTGTAATTGAATCGCTTTTCCTTCAATAAGTTTTGGCTGAAATGCCTGAATACCTAATCGGTGAAGCGTTGGCGCACGGTTTAGCAATACAGGATGTCCTTTAATTACGTTATCCAAGATATCCCAAACTACTGGCTCTTTTTTGTCTATAATTTTCTTTGCAGATTTTACAGTTTTTACAATACCTCTTTCAATTAATTTACGAATTACAAAAGGTTTGTATAATTCTGCTGCCATATTTTTAGGCAATCCACATTCGTATAATTTTAATTCTGGACCAACCACAATTACCGAACGAGCAGAGTAATCCACACGTTTTCCAAGTAAGTTTTGACGGAAACGTCCTTGCTTACCTTTTAAGGAATCAGATAATGATTTTAATGGTCTGTTAGAATCTGTTTTTACGGCTGATGATTTACGCGTATTATCAAATAATGAATCTACAGATTCCTGAAGCATACGCTTCTCGTTACGTAAGATTACTTCTGGAGCTTTGATCTCCATTAATCTTTTTAAACGGTTATTTCTGATGATTACTCTACGGTATAAATCATTTAAATCAGACGTTGCAAAACGACCACCATCTAATGGTACTAACGGACGTAATTCTGGTGGAATTACAGGAACAACCTTCATAATCATCCACTCTGGGCGATTTTCACGGTTTTTGTTCGCGTCACGTAACGATTCAACAACTTGTAAACGTTTTAATGCTTCCGTTTTACGTTGTTTAGATGTTTCGTTGTTTGCTTTGTGTCTTAGGTCGAATGATAACTGATCTAAATCAATTCTTGACAATAGTTCAATTAAACATTCTGCTCCCATCTTAGCGATAAACTTGTTAGGGTCAGTATCGTCTAAGTATAGGTTTTCTTGCGGAAGCGATTCTAGAATATTTAAGTATTCTTCTTCCGTAAGGAAATCCATTTTTTGAACTGGCTCACCAGCTTCGTTTTTAGCATCACCAGGCTGAATTACTACGTAACGTTCGTAGTAAATAATCATGTCTAATTTCTTAGAAGGTAATCCTAAAAGGTATCCTATTTTGTTTGGTAAAGAACGGAAATACCATATGTGCGCTACTGGCACTACCAAGTTGATATGACCAACACGATCTCTACGTACTTTCTTTTCTGTTACTTCAACACCACATCTATCACAAACGATTCCTTTGTAGCGAATTCTCTTGTATTTACCACAAGCACATTCGTAATCCTTTACAGGTCCAAAGATACGCTCACAGAATAATCCGTCACGCTCTGGTTTGTGTGTACGATAGTTAATTGTTTCAGGTTTTAACACTTCTCCTTTTGAAGCTGCTAAAATAGACTCCGGAGAGGCTAAACCTATTGAGATTTTATTAAATCTCTTTACAGTATTCTTATCTTTATTTCTTGCCATACTAATGGTTGATAATGAATTATGTGTAATTGTTGTAGCCGTGCAACCATAGGTTACACGGCATTTTAATTTATTCCTCTAATCTGATGTCTAATCCAAGACCTTTCAATTCATGCATTAATACATTGAATGATTCTGGTAGTCCTGGTTCTGGCATTGGCTCACCTTTTACGATTGATTCGTATGTTTTGGCTCTACCAATTACGTCATCCGATTTTACAGTCAATATTTCTCTTAGTGTACTAGATGCACCATATGCTTCTAATGCCCAAACTTCCATTTCTCCAAAACGCTGTCCTCCAAATTGTGCTTTACCACCTAATGGTTGCTGCGTAATTAATGAGTATGGTCCTATAGAACGTGCGTGCATTTTATCATCTACCATGTGACCAAGTTTCAACATGTAGATAATACCTACTGTTGCTGGCTGGTCAAAACGTTCTCCTGTTCCACCATCATAAAGATATGTATGTCCAAATCTTGGAACTCCAGCTTCATCAGTGATTTCATTAATCTGATCTAAAGAAGCACCATCAAAGATTGGCGTTGCATATTTTTTATCTAGTTTTTCTCCTGCCCATCCTAATACGGTTTCGTAAATCTGACCAATATTCATACGAGAAGGTACACCTAATGGATTTAGTACAATATCAACTGGCGTTCCATCTTCTAAGAATGGCATGTCTTCTTGACGAACAATACGTGCAACGATACCTTTGTTACCGTGACGTCCTGCCATCTTATCACCTACTTTTAGTTTACGCTTTTTAGCGATGTATACTTTGGCAAGTTTTAAGATTCCTGCTGGTAATTCGTCTCCAACTGAAATCGTAAATTTATCTCTCCTTAATGCTCCTTGAAGGTCATTAAGTTTAATTTTATAGTTGTGTACTAAATCGGCAACGGCTCTATTTGTATCATCATCTGTAGTCCAAGTTCCACCAGTTAAATGTGCGTAGTCTTCGACAGCATTTAACATTTTTAGTGTAAACTTCTTTCCTTTTGGCAATACTTCTTCTCCAAGATCATTTTGAACTCCTTGAGAAGTTTTTCCGTTTACGATTGTAAATAATTTTTCGATTAATACACCTCTCAATTCTTCAAATTTGGTAGCGTATTCCAATTCTAAAGTTGCGATTTCCTCTTTGTCTTTAGCTCTTTTACGCTTGTCTTTGATTGCTCTTGAGAATAATTTTTTATTAATTACAACTCCGTGTAATGATGGAGACGCTTTTAAGGAAGCATCTTTTACATCACCTGCTTTATCTCCGAAGATTGCACGTAATAATTTTTCTTCTGGTGTAGGATCTGATTCTCCTTTTGGTGTAATTTTACCAATAAGAATATCGCCAGGTTTTACTTCAGCACCAATACGAATCATTCCGTTTTCATCTAAGTCTTTTGTAGCTTCTTCTGAAACGTTTGGAATGTCATTGGTTAATTCTTCAGCTCCTAACTTCGTATCTCTTACATCCATTGAATATTCATCAATATGAATAGACGTAAAGATATCTTCACGAACTACTTTTTCAGAGATTACAATTGCATCCTCAAAGTTGTATCCTTTCCAAGGCATGAAGGCAACTTTCATGTTACGTCCAAGTGCCAATTCACCTTTTTGAGTTGCATATCCTTCACAAAGTACTTGTCCTTTTTTCACTCTATCGCCGCGTCTTACGATTGGCTTTAAGTTGATGGATGTACTTTGGTTCGTTTTACGGAATTTGATAAGGTTGTATGTTTTTGAATCTCCATCAAAACTTACCAATCTTTCATCATCCGTACGATCGTACTTGATGGTAATTTTGTTTGCATCTACATATTCTACCAATCCGTCTCCTTCAGCATTTACCAATACTCTAGAGTCAGAAGCAACTTGACGTTCTAATCCTGTTCCTACGATTGGAGATTGCGGACGTAATAATGGTACTGCCTGACGCATCATGTTTGATCCCATCAATGCACGGTTGGCATCATCATGCTCCAAGAATGGAATTAACGATGCAGAGATTGATGCGATTTGGTTTGGCGCGACATCTGTATATTGTATTTCTGAAGGATTTACTACTGGGAAATCTCCTTCTTCACGTGCAATTACTTTTTCAACATTGATGGTACCATCTTCTTTTAATGGAATGTTTGCTTGTGCAATTTTCATTCCTTCTTCTTCTTCAGCACTTAAGTACGCAAACTTTTCAATATCTACTTTTCCGTTTTCTACCTTACGATAAGGCGTTTCTAGGAATCCCATAGAGTTCACTTTTGCGAATACTCCAAGAGAAGATATTAATCCAATGTTTGGTCCTTCTGGTGTTTCAATAGGACATAAACGTCCGTAATGTGTATAGTGAACGTCACGCACCTCAAAACCTGCTCTTTCACGAGAAAGACCTCCAGGTCCTAATGCTGATAGACGACGCTTGTGTGTAATTTCGGCTAATGGATTTGTTTGATCCATAAACTGCGACAACTGATTCGTTCCGAAGAAAGAATTAATTACAGATGATAAGGTTTTTGCATTAATCAAATCGATTGGTGTAAATACCTCGTTATCTCTAACGTTCATTCGCTCACGAATAGTTCTTGCCATACGTGCAAGACCAACACCAAATTGTTGTGCTAATTGTTCACCTACTGTACGAACACGTCTGTTAGATAAGTGATCGATATCATCAATTTCAGCTTTTGAGTTGATTAACTCAATTAAGTATTTGATGATAGTGATAATATCTTCTTTGGTTAAGACTTGCTTATCCATGTCGATATTTAATCCTAACTTTTTGTTCATACGGTAACGACCTACTCCACCAAGGTTGTAACGTTGGTCAGAGAAGAATAGTTTATCGATGATACCACGAGCAGTTTCCTCATCTGGCGGTTCTGCATTACGAAGTTGACGATAAATATGCTCTACAGCTTCTTTTTCAGAGTTTGTAGGGTCTTTTTGTAATGTATTATGGATAATCGCGTAATCACCAGCTTGGTTTTCTTCTTTGTGTAAAAGAATTGTTTTTACACCAGCTTCCACGATTTCTTCAATGTGTTCTTTTTCTAAGATTGTATCACGATCCAAAACGATTTCGTTACGTTCGATTGATACTACTTCTCCTGTATCTTCATCTACGAAGTCTTCATGCCATGTATTTAATACACGTGCTGCTAACTTGCGACCAAGTACTTTTTTCAGTCCACTTTTAGATACTTTTACTTCTTCCGCAAGGTCAAATATCTCAAGGATATCTTTATCGCTTTCAAAACCAATAGCTCTAAATAGTGTCGTTACAGGTAATTTTTTCTTTCTATCAATATATGCATACATTACACTATTGATATCTGTTGCAAATTCTATCCAAGAACCTTTAAAAGGAATTACTCTGGCAGAATACAACTTAGTTCCATTTGCATGGAAAGATTGTCCAAAAAATACTCCTGGCGAACGGTGTAATTGAGAAACTACTACACGTTCAGCTCCGTTAATACAGAACGTTCCACTTGGAGTCATGTAAGGGATAGTTCCTAAGTATACATCTTGTACAATTGTTTCAAAGTCTTCATGCTCTGGATCGGTACAGTATAGTTTTAAACGTGCTTTTAGTGGCACACTATATGTTAATCCTCTTTCAATACATTCTTGAATATTGTATCTCGGTGGGTCGACGAAGTAATCAAGAAATTCTAATACGAATTGATTACGAGTGTCTGTAATTGGAAAGTTTTCTTGGAAGGTATTGTATAATCCTTCTTCGCCACGCTCTTCTGACTTCGTTTCTAATTGAAAGAAATCTTGAAACGATTTGATCTGAATATCTAGAAAATCTGGATAATCAGGTGTGTGTTTTGCCGAGGCGAAATTTAATCTTTCAGTCTGATTTGTGAACATCAATGGACAATATTATGATTAAAATAAAATAAAATAAAACGTATTCACGCTTATATACACAAAAGGGTTTAGGTCTGAGGGACGTTCCCAAAGACCTAAACCAAGTTTTTATAGCTTGGTAAGCTTACTTAAGCTCAACCTCTGCTCCTGCTTCTTCTAAAGATGCTTTAAGACCTTCAGCCTCGTCTTTAGATACTCCTTCTTTGATTGGAGCTGGTGCTGAATCAACAATTCCTTTAGCGTCTTTAAGACCTAACCCTGTTAATTCTTTTACTAATTTAACTACTGCTAATTTAGATCCACCTGCAGCTTTTAAGATAACGTCAAACTCAGTTTGCTCGTCTCCAGCGTCTGCATCTCCAGGTGCAGCAGGTCCTACAGCAACAGCTGCAGCAGCTGGCTCAATACCGTACTCATCTTTTAATATATCAGCCAATTCATTAACTTCTTTTACAGTTAAATTAACTAATTGTTCTGCGAATTCTTTTAAATCTGCCATTTTCTATCGTTTTAAAATAATGTTTTTGTTAAATATTTGTTTTGTTAAGTGCGTACTTTTTGAATTATCTTTCAGATAATGTTTTTAAGATACCTGCAAGTTTTCCTCCTCCAGATTGAAGAGCAGAAACAACGTTCTTAGCAGGAGATTGTAATAATCCAACAATTTCTCCAATAAGCTCTTCTCTAGATTTGATATTAACTAAGGCTTCTAATTGATCGTCTCCTACGAATACAGCTGTTTCAATGAAAGCACCTTTTAAGATTGGCTTTTCAGCTTTTCTTTTCTTTCTGAATTCTTTGATAAGCTTTGCAGGAGCGTTTCCTGTTTCTGAAAGCATTAATGAAGTGTTTCCTTTTAATACTTCAGGAAGATCACCAAAATCCTTGTCAGAAGCTTCCATTGCTTTAGCTAGCAATGTATTCTTGATTACTGCAAGTTTGATATTTTCTTTGAAACAAGCTCGCCTTAAAGCTGATGTAGTTTCAGCATTCAAACCTGAGATGTCAGTCAAGTAAATATTTGTATTGTCAGCTAACTGTGCAGTTAATTCTTCTATTACTACTGATTTTTCTTCTTTAGTCATGATAAAAATCTTTTTTAACTACCTATGCAATTGTTTTTGGATCAACAGCTACACTTGGGCTCATGGTACTAGACATGTAAATACTTTTGATGTATGTACCTTTTGCCGCAGTTGGCTTTAATTTGATTAATGTTTGTAATAATTCAGTGGCATTGCCTTGAATTTTCTCTGGAGAGAATGAAGACTTACCAATTGCTGCATGAACGATTCCTGTTTTATCAACTTTAAAGTCAATTTTACCAGCTTTCACTTCAGCTACAGCTTTAGCAACATCCATTGTTACTGTTCCAGTTTTTGGGTTTGGCATTAAACCTCTTGGTCCTAAAATTCTACCTAAAGGTCCTAATTTACCCATTACACTTGGCATAGTGATAATGACATCAACATCTGTCCATCCTCCTTTAATTTTTTGAAGGTATTCATCTAATCCAACATAATCAGCACCTGCTTCTTTTGCTTCTGCTTCTTTATCTGGAGTTACTAATGCTAAAACTTTTACGTCTTTTCCTGTTCCGTGAGGTAATGTTACAACACCTCTCACCATTTGATTTGCTTTACGTGGGTCAACACCTAATCTTACAGCAAGATCTACAGACGCATCAAATTTTACATTTGTTATTTCTTTCACTAAGCTTGACGCCTCTGCAACAGAATATAATTTATTCTTGTCAACTTTAGCTAAAGCTTCTTTTTGCTTTTTTGTTACTCGTGCCATTTGTTCTTACGATTTAAAAAGGTTTATCTCCTGATACTGTTAATCCCATAGATCTTGCAGTACCTGCAACCATACTCATTGCTGACTCAACTGTAAATGCATTTAAATCTTGCATTTTGTCTTCAGCAATTGCTTTTACTTGTTCCCAAGTAACGCTTGCTACCTTTTTACGGTTTGGTTCTCCCGATCCTTTTTTAATCTTTGCCGCTTCCAATAGCTGAACTGCCGCTGGCGCTGTTTTCACTACAAATTCAAAAGACTTGTCTTTGTATACAGAAATAACAACTGGAACTACCTTACCTTGTTTATCTTGTGTTCTAGCATTAAACTGCTTACAGAACTCCATGATATTAACACCGGCAGCACCTAAAGCGGGTCCAACCGGTGGCGACGGATTCGCTGCACCTCCCCTAACTTGTAGCTTAACTACTTTACTTAATTCTTTTGCCATTTTCTTGTTTTAAATTTTGCAACGTTTTTTTGTTTGGAAGCTAAAAAACGCTACTTGAATATATAATGTGTAACAATTATATTTTTTCTACTTGCATGTAACTTAGCTCTAGCGGTGTTTTTCTACCAAAGATTTTCACCATTACTTCTAACTTACGTTTTTCTTCATTTATCTTTTCAACAGATCCATTGAAGCCGTTGAAAGGACCATCAATTACTTTTACTGTTTCTCCAAGTGTGAAAGGAATTACAACATTATCAGTTTTTACTGACAATTCATCAACCTTTCCTAACATTCTATTTACTTCAGATTGTCTTAGCGGCACAGGATCTCCTCCTTTAACTTCTCCTAAGAAACCTATCACATTGGTAACAGATTTTATAACGTGCGTTACTTCTCCAGCAATATTAGCTTTAATCATAATATACCCTGGAAAGTACACTCTTTCTTTGTTTATTTTTTTTCCATTACGAATTTGGATTACTTTTTCTGTTGGAACTAATACTTCTTCCACATAGTCTTCTAATCCTAATCTAGTAATTTCGCTTTCGATATACGCTTTTACTTTATTTTCCTGTCCGCTGACAGCTCTCACAACATACCATTTCTTTACATTAGAATCCGCCATAATAAGTATAATTTTAGAGAGTGAATTTATTTACCTAGTACTATATCATAAACATATCCCAATGCTTCAGAAAACACCGTATCAACTCCCCAAATTGCTAATGAGAAGATAATTGAAAACACAGCCACAATAATTGTAAGACGTTGCGCTTCAGCCCAAGGTGTCCAAGTGACATTAGTTCTCAATTCTTCGAAAGATTCTTTTACGTAATTTACTATACCAGCCATATTGCGATGTTATTAGCACGGGTTGAGAGGCTCGAACTCCCGACACCTGGTTTTGGAGACCAGTGCTCTACCAACTGAGCTAAACCCGTATTTCATAAAAAGGCGTCCCGAAATAAACGGGACACCTCTCTTGTTATATTAATCTGTTGTAGATTATTCTAAAATTTCAGTTACCTGACCTGCACCAACAGTTCTACCACCTTCACGAATCGCAAAACGTAATCCAACGTTCATTGCAATTGTACTGATAAGATCAACAGTAATTGTTAAGTTATCTCCTGGCATTACCATTTCAACACCTTCTGGCAAGTTGATAGTTCCTGTAACATCCGTAGTACGAACGTAGAACTGAGGACGGTAGTTATTGTGGAATGGAGTGTGACGCCCACCTTCTTCTTTTTTCAATACGTACACCTCAGCTTTGAACTTTTTGTGTGGAGTTACAGAACCTGGCTTACAGATCACCATACCTCTTTTGATTTCAGTCTTTTCAATACCTCTTAATAAGATACCTACGTTATCTCCAGCTTCACCTCTATCAAGGATTTTACGGAACATCTCAACTCCTGTAATTGTAGAAGTTAATTTTTCAGCTCCCATTCCAATGATATCTACAGCATCACCTGTGTTAGCTACACCAGTTTCAATACGACCTGTTGCAACAGTACCACGACCTGTAATTGAGAATACATCTTCGATAGGCATTAAGAAATCTTTATCAACATCTCTTTTTGGTAATTCAATCCAGTTATCAACAGCTTCCATTAATTCTAATACTGTATCAACCCATTGCTTTTCACCATTTAAAGCTCCCAAAGCAGATCCTTGGATAACTGGCCCGTTATCTCCATCATAGTCGTAGAAAGAAAGTAAATCTCTTACTTCCATATCAACAAGCTCTAATAATTCTTCATCATCTACCATATCACATTTGTTCAAGAATACTACAATTCTTGGAACTCCAACCTGACGTCCTAATAAGATGTGCTCACGTGTTTGTGGCATTGGTCCATCTGTAGCAGCAACTACTAAGATAGCACCATCCATTTGAGCAGCTCCTGTTACCATATTCTTTACGTAATCGGCGTGACCTGGACAGTCAACGTGTGCGTAGTGACGGTTTGCAGTTTGATACTCAACGTGAGATGTATTAATTGTAATACCTCTTTCTTTTTCTTCAGGAGCGTTATCGATTGTATCGAAATCTCTTGCTTCAGAAAGACCAGCATCAGCTAATACTTTTGTAATAGCAGCTGTTAAAGTAGTTTTACCGTGATCTACGTGTCCAATAGTACCAATATTTAAGTGCGGTTTGGAACGATCAAAAGTTTCCTTTGCCATGATTTAATAATTTTTTAATCTTAGTTATATATTAGTGTTCAATTTATACATTCTATGAGCCAATGACGGGATTTGAACCCGTGGCCTCTTCCTTACCAAGGAAACGCTCTACCCCTGAGCTACACCGGCAAGAAATATATAGAGCGAGAGACCGGGTTCGAACCGGCGACATTCAGCTTGGAAGGCTGACGCTCTACCAACTGAGCTACTCTCGCTTTTATTTTAGTGGGGAGAGCAGGATTCGAACCTGCGAAGACATAGTCAGCAGATTTACAGTCTGCCCTCGTTGGCCGCTTGAGTATCTCCCCAATAAAAAATCAATATTTCAAACTTTTTAAAGCAAACATCAAGAGTTTTTACATTTCTTGATTTGTTTTTGCTTTTTGAGCCGATGGAGGGACTTCCTTCGGCTGCGCTCAGGATAAACTTCTCGCCCCTGTTGCTACAAACATACATTTTTCACAACTCCTGAAACACTTTACTTTTTTTGAGCCGATGGAGGGACTCGAACCCACGACCTGCTGATTACAAATCAGCTGCTCTAGCCAGCTGAGCTACATCGGCTTTTGCTCATAAAAAAAGCCCGCTATTTCTAACGGACTGCAAATGTAGAGATTATTTTTTTTAATCAAAACAATTTTTGAAAATTTTTTACTTATCAATGTGCTCTTACTTTTTCTTTTCTTTTTAGCAGTACTCTTTGTAATGTACTTGTTGCTTCGTCAACGGCTTCTTCAAAGGTTTTACATTGTTTTTTTACCATGATGTCATCACCAGGAATATTAACCCTTATTTCTGCAATTTTATTTTCTTTTGCACTTGTGTTTTCTACTTTTAGATATACATCAGCATCAATTACTTTATCATAGTAGTTTTCGAGTTTATCCATTTTTCTTTGAATGAAATCTACTAATTTACGATCTACCGTAAAGTTCACGGACTGCATGTTTACTTTCATACGCTGCATTTTTAAAGGTTATATTTTAGGTTTTGCTGCTTTTTTGAAAGATTACTTTTTGTTTCTAGGGTGTGCTTTTGCATATACATTTTTTAATTCAGCTAAACTGTTGTGTGTATATACTTGGGTTGAAGCAAGGCTAGCATGACCAAGTAATTCTTTGACAGCATTTAAGTCTGCACCTTGGTTTAGTAAGTGAGTTGCAAATGTGTGTCTGAGCATATGCGGACTCTTTTTTACTTTTGTAGATGCTATACTAAAATAATCATTTATTAAACGATATACAAGGTTCGAGTAGATTTTATTTCCTTTTGCCGTTAAAAATAATTCTTCTTTTTTTTGATTGTCAATTTGCTTTCTATGTAAAATGTATTCTTTTAATTGAGCTTCAAGTTTTTGTAATAATGGAACAATGCGCTCTTTGTTTCTTTTACCTAATATTCGAATTGTTTTTGCCGTGTAATCGATATCAGATTGTTTTAGATTGATGAGTTCACTACGACGCATTCCGGTAGCGTAAAACATTTCTATGATGGTTTTGTTACGCACACCTTCGAAATCATTTTTAAATTCAACAGCATTTAATACTATATCCATTTCTTTTTGTGAGAATGGCACTTGTACTTTTTTTGCGGTTTTGAGTGCTTTGTGTTTTGCTAGCGGACTTGCTTCGATTTGTTTTGTTTTAAGCAAGTATTTGTAATAAGTTTTGAGTGAAGATATTTTCCGATTGATCGTAGCATTTTGCAAACCTTTTTCTACTAAGGAAACTATCCAATTACGAATTTGCACATAGTGTACGTTTATAATACTATCGTCTTCATATTCTTTTTTACAAAATTCAGCAAACGAGCGTAAATCTTTTTCGTAAGCTGTGACAGTATGCTCCGAATAGTTTTTTTCGAGTTTTAGATATTCTGTAAATGTTGTAAAGGGCATTTTGGGTTTTAGGTTTTGTATCTCGACTACGCTTGATATGTCAGGTTTTAGGTTAAGTTGTTTGTAGATTCTTAAGAAATTTACTAATATTTAATATCCAAAACCTAGTTAAAGTTAGTGAAGTTGTTTGGGAGATGAAAGTTTTATGCACAAAAAAAGGCTTCCGTATTGGAAACCTTTTTTTATTTTGCTGAGAGCGTTGCTTAGATTTCTTCTTGATCTCTAAGGCGCTGGATGTATTGCGCTTTTTGAATTTGCGCTCTACGAGCTACTGATGGCTTTGTGAAATGCTTTCTTGCTCTAAGTTGACGCATTCCTCCTGTACGATCAAATTTTCTTTTGAAACGTTTCAGCGCTCTGTCTATATTTTCTCCTTCTTTTACTGGTATAATTAACATAGTACTTAACCTCCTCTCTTTTAGATTTTGTGGCTGCAAATATACAGACTATTTTTTAATTTCAAATAGTTTCTTGCTTTTTTTGCATTAGCGATAGAGGTGGCATCCTTTTTTGTTTTGCAACGTCATTACGAGGAGTTTGCGACGAAGTAATCTGCTTTTATTTAAGCAGATTGCTACTACAAATTAGAAATTTGTCTGGCAATGACAGCGTTTTAAAAAAAGATATAGCCGAAAGCGCGGCCGCATTTTCTGCGGAATGCCATTATTGATTTTAGGCTTTGGCTTTGTATCTCGACTACGCTCGATATGTCAGGTTTTGGGTAAAGTTGTTTACATTAATTTTTTAAATCAATACTTAAACTATTCAACTTTGTCATTTGTTATTCGTTTTTTGAAGTTTCAAAACACACTTAGAAACTTCCGAATACTAATTACCCAAAACCCAAACCTTTATTTAACAGACCAAACTGAGTAACTTTTGGGTGGTGCTTGAATTTTTACCCAACGTCCACCTTGCGTTACTGGCTCCCAATTAGAATGTCCTGTGTAGTCTTTGATACGCGTGTTTGACCAATTGGTTTCTACCCAACGTTCTTGCCAGTTGTTTGAGTTGTTGATATACACGACTAAACCTGCACCATTGTAACCATTTCTTCTTGCTACGTATTCGTCATTATCCGTGTAAAGGATTGAAGTATTTCCGCTAGCAAGGTTGTTGTGAATCCAAATAAGATTGTTGAGGCGTTCTTTGTTGAGCCATTCTTCGTAATCGCGGTAAAAGATAGTTGGATATCCTTCGTGCGTTAAAATGTACGCATACGCGAGAATTTTATTGTTTACGATTTCGTCCGTATCATGATTCGTGACAAAGGTTACTGATCTTGATGAGTTACGTTTCCATAACATATCGTCGTTGAGTCTGTTTAGGTTGTTTCCTTGAAATGCATCTCGCATACGGTAGTAGCAAGCAAAGTCGAACGCACTTACTTCCGCTTGTCCTGACCACCAATCGAGCGTTGCCGCATTTCCGTCCCAGTATTCTCCTACTGAGAAACCACCAACTTCATTTTTCCATTCTTTGACAACCCACGGACCGAATCCTTTTACGTAGTCAAATCGCCAGCCATCAAATCCGATGACATCTCTGTAGTATTTTGCGACAGAGTTTGGATTTCTCCAAAGCCAATCTTGCACGTAACTTTTGGTATGTGATAAATCGGCAAAACCGCCAAATACACCTTCGTCATTTGCTTGCGCATCGTTTGGATGGAAGTCATAGTAGCTTCTGTTGAACATTCCTGACATTGGCTGATAGTCAGTGTAAGTGTTTGTTCCTTTGAACGGATTGTACTCACTGTTTCCTCCACTGTTGTGATTTAATACAATATCTGCAATGACACTTAAGCGATTGTTGTGCGCTGTGTTTACGAGACTCACCAATTCTGATCGAGAACCAAAGCGTGTTTCTACGCTTCCCATTTGATTGTATTCTCCAAAATCGAAGTAATCAAACGGATCGTATCCCATAGAGAAAGGTCCGTTTTGTGCTTTTGATACTGGCGGAAGCCAAATAGCATCAATTCCTGCATTGCTCCAATCGTCTACTTTGTTTTTTACGACGTTCCACCAAGTTCCGCCAGCTGGCACATCCCAATAGAAGGCTTGCATCATTACTCCAGAACCAATTGGTTTGAGATTGGATCTGTTTTTGGCTGTTATGGTTTGTTTTGTAGGTTCTTTGCTTTGTTGCTCATTGTCTAAAGTAACTTCATCTTTTGAACAGCTTATTAGAAAAAGACCGATCAATAAGAAATAAAATATTTGATTTTTTTTCATGTTCTGGTAATTGTTTTGGTTAATAGTATTTTTTAAGTTACTTAAATAATTATCAGTTGAGCAATGAACAAAAGAGCGAAAACGTTTTCGTGTTGATAAGTTTGTCATTTATATGGTTTTACCGTAATTGGTTTGCACTTGAAAAGTAGTTGTAAACGAAAAAGATCACTGATTAGAGTGATCTTTTTCGTTTGTTATTTAATGTTTTTTATTCTTAAAGTACTTCTCCGATAGTTCTACTGAGCGCAGTCGAAATTCATCAGATCACAGATTCGTTACTTGAATTGACGGCTGGAGTTATGTTTTGAGGTTTACACTTTTAAACGTCTTTACGAGCTGTAGCGAAGTAATCTGTGTATCAAAGAGTAGTTTAGTATTTGAAACAACAGATTGCCGCAAGTTTTTCTAAAACTTTCTCAATGACGTATCAAATCTATGTTGCAGGTTTGTAATCTTTTTTATCAATAATCATGAAAAGGAGATTTTTGATAAAAATGATTCCAATTACTTTATGTTGCAGGTTTGTAATCTTTTTTATCAATAATCATTTTAGCAATGATTTCTCTTAGTATTTCAGAAGTTCCGCCACCAATTGGTCCTAAACGACTGTCACGCAACATACGTGCTAATGGATATTCTTCCATGTAACCGTATCCGCCTAACATTTGCAAACATTGATAGATAACATTGTCTGCCATTTTTGTGGATTGTAGTTTTGACATTGTCGCTTCTTTTACAACATATTCTTTTTTGTCTAAACGAGAAGCTACAGCATAGTTGAATGTTTTACAAACCTCAACTTCTGTTGCTAAGTCTGCCATAGTGTGACGTAGCGCTTGAAATTTATCGATTGTTCTACCGAAAGCTTGACGTTCCGACATGTATTGTAAGGTATATTCAATTGCAAATTCTGCTCTAGCATGCGCATTAATTGCCATGATGAGTCGCTCTAAAGCAAAGTGCTGCATGATGTATGGGAATCCCATGTTTTCTTCTCCCATAAGATTTTCTATAGGAATTTCAACATTATCAAAAGCAATTTCACCAGTGTCAGAAGCTTTCCATCCAAGTTTATCAAGTTTTGTAGCTGAGATTCCTGGCGTATCTCTGTCCATGATAAAAATGCTGATTCCTTTGTTGCCTAATTCAGGATTTGTTTTTGCGGCTACAACTAAGTAGTCACTGTAAACTCCATTGGTAATAAACGTTTTAGAACCATTGATAATATATTTGTCACCTTTTTTTACAGCTGTTGTTCGCATTCCTGCAACATCCGATCCACCGAAAGGCTCTGTAATACATAAACAACCAATTTTTTCTCCTGTAATACTTGGTGTCAAATATTTTTCTTTGATTTCGTGACTTCCTTCTTTGTTTACATGCGTCATTGCTAAGTATGCGTGTGCCCAAATTGCTGCGGCAAATCCGCCAGAATTGATACGTTGCAATTCTTCTAGTAGAATGACTGTGTAAAAAAGGTCTAAGTCCATTCCGCCATATGCTTCTGGATATGCAATTCCGAAGAATCCCATTTCTCCAAACTTTTCCCAAATAAAACGTTCAATGGTTCCAGTTTTCTCCCATTTGTCAATGTGAGGAACTACTTCTTTCTTTAAAAAATCTCTCAAACTTTCTCTAAAAAGTTGATGTTCTTCATTAAAGTACATGCTTTCCATATATGGCTTTTTTTGTTTTTTTACTGAATATGCAAATATAATTCAATTATCTGTAATTTATCCGATGGAAAGTTCCGAATTTTTGATAATTCTTCAAAATTTTTGAACCCTTCTCGAAGAATTCGTTGATTGACAATTTCATCTGCCAATTCGTAATGTATGTATGGGACTTTCTGTAATTGCTCTAGCGTACAATTATTTAGGTTTATTTTGGAAATGTTTGGTTTCTGTATGTAGAAATGTTTCCATACTTTTTCAATGACTTCAGGTTTTAAACCATATACATCGTTGAGTTGTGTTTTTATGACAAATCCGCCAAGTTTTGTTCTGTAGTTTACAATTCGCACAGAGAGTTTTTCGCCAATTCCGTATACTTTTCGCAATTCTTCCACCGTAGCTTTGTTGATATCGATTTTTGTAATTTTTACTTCACCAACATAAAAACGCTTCCATATTTTTTCGATGACTTCTGGCTTCAAGCCATACACTTTATCGAGTTCTGATTTTGTTGTAAATCCGCCAAGTTTTGTTCTGTAGCTTACAATTCGTGCAGAGAGTTTTTCGCCGATTCCGTATACTTTTCGCAGTTCTTCTACTGTAGCTTTATTGATGTCAATCTTTTTGAGGATAGTGGCTTCTTTTTTTGTGTATGTCTTCGAAATGTATGTTTGTTTTCGCTTCTTTTTTTGCGTTACCCATTCGGGGAATTTGAAATACGGAGCGATTTCGTTTAGTAAAGAATCAGAAACTTTTGTGATTGTTTGAAACTCCTTTGCAGAATTCACATATTTATTCTTCGCTCTGAATTCGTGTAGTCTGTCAATTTCTTCGGTAGACATGCCCAATGTAAATCCTTTGTAGTCTGAAATAAAGTTAGGATTAAACGGAAAGCGTTTTGGTTTTGTGTTGAGCGCAATTAACTTTAATGAATCTATTTGCTGTTGATATGCTCGTACTTCTTGACTTGCAAATAGGTTTGAATTTGTTGCTGTGGGATTTGTGTAAAAATAGATTCCTTGCACACTAAAGATCAAGGCTATAATACACAAAATCCCACTTCGTTCTGCTTTGAGAAACGTGAAGTGAGATTTGATGTTTTTCATGTGTTCGATTTTTTTAATGAATCGTTACATGAATATTATGTTGGGTTTATTATTCTTTGATAATCTGTAGTGACTATTTTTTCTTAATAGCATTCATATATCTTGCTAGTTCTTCTTTTACTTTTGGCGCTAGTAATACCAATCCAATCATGTTTGGTACCATCATGGCAAAAATCATAGCATCCGAGAATCCAATTACTGATCCTAAACTTGCTGCTGCTCCAACAATAACGAATAGACAAAAGATTACTTTATAGGTGTATTCAGCTTTTTTACTTCTTCCAAATAAATACGCCCAACCCTGGAAACCGTAATATGACCAAGAAATCATAGTACTAAATGCAAATAATACTACCGCCACCGTTAGCACATATGGAAACCAGCTAATTGCACTTTCAAAAGCTCCAGAAGTCATTAAAATTGCTTCTGCATCATTTGACGGTCCGCCACCTGCAGCGAGAGAATTTGTTATAATTAATACTAAGGCAGTCATTGTACAAACCACAACCGTATCAATGAAAGGTTCTAATAATGCAACCATTCCTTCACTTGCCGCATATTTAGTTTTTACTGCTGAATGCGCAATAGAAGCTGAACCTACACCTGCTTCGTTAGAGAATGCTGCACGTCTAAACCCTTGAATTAATACTCCAATAGCACCACCAGCAATTCCTTCAGGACTAAATGCTCCATTAAATATTTGAGCAAATGCATCACCAACCATTCCTATATTTGCAAAGATTACAAATAAAGAAGCTGCTACATAAATTACAACCATAAATGGTACAATTTTATCAGTTACTTTAGCAATCTTTTTGATTCCTCCAATAATTACAATACCAACTAAAATAGACATTACTACACCAAATGCCCACCCATAACCATGTAAGAACGATTGTTCTCCTCCTGTTATGTTTTCTACCAGTTGGAAAGCTTGATTTACCTGAAACATGTTTCCACCTCCAAAAGAACCTCCAATCACAAATATGGCAAATAAAGCTGCTAATACTTTTCCTAAACCACCCATTCCTTTTGATTTGAGCCCTTTGGTTAAGTAATACATTGGACCGCCATACACTGTTCCATCTTCTCCAATGTCTCTATATTTTACCCCTAAAGTACATTCTACAAATTTAGAAGCCATTCCTAGCAATCCTGCTATAATCATCCAAAATGTTGCTCCTGCACCACCAATAGATACTGCAATTGCCACACCTGCGATATTTCCTAATCCTACAGTTGCTGATAATGCTGCCGTTAATGCCTGGAAGTGAGAAACTTCTCCTTCGTGACCTTCTACAGCTATTGTTTCTATAGCATCGCCTCCAGGAGTAGCATCTCCTGCTCCTACCATAGACTCATGATGATCGATGTCATCATACTTTCCTCTCACAATATTTACAGAAGTAAAAAAACCTCGAAAATTGATAAACTTAAAGTAAAATGTAAAGAATAAAGCTCCCAAAATTAATGGAAATAGTACCCAAAACACCTTTGTAAAAGGCGCAGTAGCTTTTACCATTATTGATGAACCTTGGCGAATATCTTTTGTAGCTACTTTTATTGTTCCACCGTTTAATTTCGAAGGAACATTTTTAGATAAATCTTCGAGACCTTCTGCTATTTGATATCCAGAAAGCGGTATATTTGATATGTGTAAAGTATCTTCTTTTACTTCATACTTTGTGCCATTTTTTAAAGAAAAAGTAGTTTTATCTCCTTCCGCTTTACCTATAAAACCGTCTGGATTTAAATTAAGTGTTAGTTCATCTTCTACAGAACCGAAAGGAATTTGATAAAAAACACCTTGAACGAACCAACCTGTAGCACTTCCAAAGGCTTTGTCAATTTTCTTGTCAATTCCGTCTTCGGAAGCATCCTGTGCAAAAGTTAGTATTGGTAATAATATTGTAAATAATAAAAGAAGATATTTCTTCATAATATAATGTCAGTTAGTTAATATTTATGTTGGGATTATTTATAAGATTAGCAAGATGCTAAAAAAAAATTGCTTAATCAAGTTTTGCAACGTTAAATAAGATTTTTCAACGCTTTTAGAGATCGTATTTTTGCTTTAGCAATTCGACTTGTTCAGGTCGTCCTAGAACAATTATTTTGGAGTTTTTTGCCAACCTTAGTGTTGCTTCTGGATTAATGATATATTCGCCTTCTGGTGTTTTGTAACCAATTACAGTACAACCGGTTTCTCTACGTAAATCTAGCTCTTTGAGCGTTATTTCTTCATCAGAAGTGGTGACATCTTCTATTTTTATTTCTTCTACATTTGTGGTATTTTTTCCACTAATGGATAGATTGTCAATAAATTCTACCAAATCTGGAACCACAACTAAAGAAGCCATATGTTCGCCACCAATTTTATCGGGCATGATGACATTATCGGCTCCAGCAAGTTTTAGTTTTTTATACGATGATTCTTGCGAAGCTCTACTAATGATGAGCAATTTATTGTTAATCTGTCTTGCCGAAAGTACCACAAATAAGTTGTCTGCATCACTAGGAAGCGCTGTAATTAGACATTTAGCTTGATGAATCCCTGCTTTTTCCAACACTTCATCTTCACTTGCATTTCCTTCTACAAATGGAATGTCTGAATTTTCATACCGCTCAATAACATCTCTGTCTTTTTCAATGATAACAAATTCCTGATCGTGTGCACCAAGTTTTTCTGATGCTTCTCTCCCATTTCGCCCAAATCCACAAATAATGATATGATTTTCCATGCGTCTAATTTTTTTTAAGGTCTTGCGTTGTATAATGTTTCTTAAAGTGCTTCTACTCAGAATGTATTCCGTAATAACAGAAATAGCATAAGCAAATACAAATACACTGATAATAATAAGAAATACAGTAAATATACGCCCAATTTCGCCCAAAGGTTCCACTTCTCCATAACCCACTGTAGTTACCGTGATGACTGTCATATACACAGCATCAATCCAACTCATTTCCGAAATCATGCGAAATCCTAAAACACCTACCGCAAATACAAAGATGAGCAAGAATAGGGCTAAATAGAATTTTGACTTGAAGAATCTATACATATATTATAAGTCGAATACCGAAGTTCGTTTTGTGTAAATTAGGTCTTTTAATCGTAATATAAAAGCTAAGGTTAAGTATAAAGCAAAGCTTACGCCCAATGTAGCAAATGTGACATAAATAAAAAACAAACGTACATTTTTTGCTCGCATACCCAAACGATCTGCCAAACGCGATAACGCACCAAAGCCGTGTTTTTCAAAAAAGTAGCGTAATTTATACATACCTTCTGTGTTGTTTTTTACTAATGGTTTTTATACTGCAAGATAAAATTTTTTGTAGAATTGTTTCTTATTTCTTTTTTAAAAAAGCAGATTGTTGCATTAATTGATTTCCAATAGCACATTCCAAACATTTATGCTGATCGCAATAGCTTTTTTTTAATTCTAATAATGCTTGAGTTTGTTGCGCATTTTCAATAGAAATATCGTTGGTTGTAAATTTTTGAATGATGGTGTTTTTTTCGGCTGCGATGCTTCGGAGTAAACTCAGAATGCTTTCAATATCTGGTTTTCCTAAATAGCGATCGTAACAATATTTTAAAGGAATGATACTGTTGATGAGTAAGACATCAATGAACTTTTTAGAAACTTTTTTTGTCCGCTTTGGCGAAATTTTCTCAAAGGTATAATGTGTTTCCCAAAATGAACTTGTGCCAACTTGTAACATTTGATACAATTGATCCAAAGAAGTTGTAGCGATTATTTTAGAAAACAAATTGCGCTGCTGATGGTACACGGTTGCCAATTGTGAAGTTCTGATTGTAGGAAAGTTTGCAGGACGCGTTCTAAAGAATTGCAACGGAATAGTTGTTGATATTGTGTGCTGAAATTTGTGACATAGATAATTAAATTCTTTTTTTAGTTCGTCAAAATACGGTTCTTGAGTTACTTCCTGCGAAAGCAGTCCAAAAATACCAAATAAAAACGCTTCCAGCGAACCTCTTTTGGCACTGAGTTTCCGAATAATACTAAAATCAACCGTACAAGTTGCTTCAAAAAATGCTTCACTATTGAGTTTGAGTCCAAAGCCTTTTGCCAGTAATCTGAACAAAATAGCTTCCCAATCATAGTTACTTTTTTCGACCAAAATTTCTATCTCAGCGGCTTTCTTTTCGAGTCGCTCCAAATACACTCGCTCCAACCAATTTTCAAACTGAAAAGCATTCAATGCAGGAAAAGCAGTTTCACAATGAATCCATTTTTTGGACGCATTGAGTAATTGTTGATATTGCATTAATGTTGCTTTGTCACTGTAACTTTCTAAAACTAATGTTGGAATAACAGAATTGTCTTTTCGATGAATTTCAATATCATGATTCCACACGACATGTAAAATTACATTGTCATAATTTTTATCGGTCTCATGGTGGTGTACAAACCAATCTGAAGCATTGACATGCATTTCTACATTTCCTGCCCACAATTGATTTCCAATTCTGAGTTGTGCATTAAAAAAGTCAGGACCAGCGTGATGATTTTGTGTTCCTAGATTGATAATTTGAATGGCTTCACCATCAGTAGTTTGCAAATGGTATTGGTGCAATTTTCCAAATTTCCATAAATAATATAAAAAATCCTCTTTCACAGTCATATATATAAATTATTAAGTGATTTAATAATTTCAGTGAGGAAAAAGGCTTACTATTCTATGTAAGATTAATAGTGTAAAAATACATAATTTTATATTTATTTTTATACATTGTGCGATACAAATATTTCAAAACCTACCAGGATTTGAATTTTTAAAATACATGAAAGCCTTAGCGAAGTCTATTTTTATTGTTGTATTTCCTGCACTTGCGCTTATTGCGATGATAGATAGTTTATGGCATCAATTCAGTACAGAATTTACCATACAACATGTTGCACATTTAATTACTGCAGGTAGTATTGTATTTTTCTTTTCAATCATTTTTATCAAACCAATTCCGCGAACAGATAGTGTACTTATCGCCTACACATTTTGCGTCTTTTTAGGATGTTTATTGAGTTTTCTTGTGGGAAATTTGCAGGAAGAAGTTCAATTTCGCTATACGTGCGCAGTTTTCAACATGTTTCTTACCATTGGTTGGGTTGTATATTTGGTATGGTATTCCTTTTTTCAACATCGAAATGCCGATCAGAATGCAATCTTAACAGTTGGAAATACACTTCCGTTGTTAAGTTTTGAAAATGCTAGCAAACAGATAATTACAACTGAACGTTTTGCAGGAACACCAACAATTCTCATTTTTTATCGTGGCAATTGGTGTCCGTTTTGTATGGCGCAAATCAAGGAAATGGTAGAACATCATGAAGAATTGACCGAGCGAAATATCAATACGGTATTTATCAGTTCGCAACCACATGGCTTTAGTGAGAATTTAACGAAAAAGCATCCGCTAGATTTTCAGTTTTTAGTAGATGTTGATGGAAAAGTCGCCAAGCAATTGGATATTTTTGCAGAAAATGGATTGCCATTCGGATTTCAAATTTTCGGTTTTGCATCACATACAACCTTGCCCACAATTATTATTACAGATTCTAACGAACAAATTGTGTATACCAACCAAACAGAAAATTATCGCATGCGCCCTGAACCTACAGAATTGTTAAGAGTAATTGATGCGAATGTGTAGTTTCAGATTTCGATCAATCTAGAAAGTAATGCCAAATCTACTATAAGATGTGACTTTAGAAACGAAGTTGCTTTGGTATAAAAACTATTCAACCTCAAAACCTTTCGCTTTCCAAGCTCTAATACCGCCTGCTACATTATGTGTTTTTGAGAAACCTAACGCTCGTAATTTTATCACTGCTTTTGCGCTTCGCGTGCCGCCTTTGCAATACACGTACACATCTTTGTCTTTTGGAAGTTGCGCGGTTGCTTTTTCAATAAAATTATCTTCAAAGAAATTTGCTTCCAACGCGTCACTTTTTATTTTCCCTTGTGCGATTTCTTCTGGTGTTCGCACATCCAATACAATTACTTCATCGTTTGCCAAAACATCGTGAAGTTCTTGTACGGTAACATTGTTTTCCTTTGGGAAATTATTACATCCGAAAAAAGAAAGAATTGAAGACAGCATAAGAATGACGAGCGTTAGTTTGTTAAGTTTCATTGTGAATTGATTTTAATTCGTTTTAGCACCTTGCCATTCTGAAAATCCGCCCATTAAATTGTACGTATTTTCAAAACCTACGCTGTTCATTACAGCACATGCCTGCGCGCTTCTTCCGCCTGAGCGACAGTATACATAGTAATTTTTTGAAGCATCAAGCTTCTTTACTTCGTCAATAAATCCTTGTCCTAAAAAGATATCAATATGTTTTGCATTAGGAATGTGTCCTTCATCAACTTCGTCTTGTGTACGAACATCTAAGATGACTGCGTTTGTATCGTTTGCAAGTTGTTCTTGCCATTCTTGTTGTGTTAAATCTGCCATAGTTATAATAAATAGTATGTTTGTTGTTTGTTGTTTGTTGTTTGTTGTTTGTTGTTTGTTGTTCAAAGTTAAACTTTTTTCAGGAGAATTTCTCCAATAAAAAAACCGAAGTATTTCCACTTCGGTTTTGTACAGACAATATTTGTGCCTTTATTTTATTTGAGTTCGACGGTTATATAACTAGAACTAGCAAATTCTAACATTTATACTGCACTCAACAAGACAAAAGCTAGCAAGTCTAAAAATCTAACTGTCTAAACAAGTCTAAGAAGTCTAAATCATCAGACTTTAATAGAACAACCAATCGCTTTTGTAGTTTTTACCTCAACTTCTTTTCCTGCCAACAACGCATCAACAGCATCCTCAATGTAACGTTTACTTACAGCATTGGCGTCTTTGTAATTATCATCAATTGCACCAATATATTTCACTTGCACACCTTTGTCAGTTTTAGCCAATACGTACATGTGTGGCGTTCTTGTTGCGCCAAATACTGGATATATTTTTTGTCCAACATCTAACATATACGGAAATGTAAATCCTTTTTCTTTGGCACGCTCTTGCATTTTTTCAAAACTATCGTCAGGTCTTGCTTCTGGACTGTTCGGATTGATCGCGATTACAGGATATCCTTTGCTTGCATATTTTTTGTCTAACGCAATTAATCTGTCTTCATAAGCTACAGAATACGGACAGGTATTGCACGTAAACGTTAAAATAAATCCTTTTGCATCTTTATAATCTGCCATAGACACCATTTTTCCATCAACATTCTTCAAAGAGAAATCTTTTACAATATCGCCAACTTGGTAACCATTTGTGACTTCTTTCTTTGCTTTTTCAACATTTTCAGCAACAACTTTTGCTTTTCCTTCGGTCTTCTCTGCTGTTTCTTTTTTCTTTTCAGTACACGATACTACTACAAAAAGTAGCGCCAATACTGCTAATTTTATTGTTTTCATTTGTGTGGGATTGTTAGTTTATAAAATTCTTTAATTCGTTTTCTAATTCAGCTTTTGTAAAGGAACGCTCGTAAAATTTTCGCTTTCCTTTTTTATAAATTACCGTTGCCGGAATGGCGCCTGACCATTCATTGGAAACTTTCGGAATCCATTCGTTTTGATCAGGATCGTCTAATAATACTTTTTCAGATTGTAAATTATTTTTCGCCAAGAATGAATTCAACTTTTTCAAATTAAAATCCAAACTTACCAACAATACTTTTACGTTTTTGTCTTTGTATTCCTGATTTACGGCTTCAAAATACGGCAATTCTTTTACGCAAGGTGCGCACCATGTTGCCCAAAAGTTTACGACATGAATGTTGTCATCTTCAATGTTGAGATATTTTTCAAATTCTTCAAAATTTAATACGGGAATTTCAGCTGCTTCCGCAGATGACTTAACTGTTTCAGTTTTTGCTGTTGATTCAATATTTACAACAGTTTTAGCTGTTTTCGTTTCGTTTTTACAAGAAAAAAACACGAGGCAAATCGCAAAAAATAACGTCTTTTGTAGCATGTTAATCGTTTTCAGCATAAAAATACGAAAAGTAGTTTCGTTCAAGGTTCATTTAACAAAATTTAAACAATATTTAAACCGTTAAATGGCTTGCCTAATACCTTTTTCGCATCAATATCTAGCCAATTATTTAAAACAGACGTATAAATCTCTCGAAAGTCAATATCATATTTTAAATCGCCGTTTGAATCTAAGTCTGATAAATCTGCCATCGGATTGTAAAAACCTTGCTTTTTTAACTGTTCTCCAATAAGAAACACTTGATTTGCCGTTCCGTGGTCGGTTCCGTTTGCTGCATTTTGTTGTACACGACGTCCAAATTCTGAAAAGGTCAAAATAAGTGTATCTTTGAATGAATCTTCTTGTTTTAAATCTTTGATAAATGCTGCCATTGCTTCGTCGTACACTTTTAACAAACGCTTTTGTTTGTTGGCTTGATTGGCATGTGTATCAAATCCGCCAAGCGATGCATAATAGACTTTTGTTTGCAATCCTGAGTTGATAAATTGCGCTACTTGCTTCAATTGTTTTGAAAATCCATTTTTTGGATAAGTCGTTTTTGTGGTAAACGTTTTTGAAGTTTCATGCAAGTATTTTGCCGAATTGGAAGCGGTTACCATCGTTTTGTATAAATAGCCCAAATTGTGTTCGCTTAAATGCGCATCGTCATGATGATTGACTACTTTTTTAAAATACGGCGCTTGTGTGGTTTGATAAAACAATTTCGGATTCTTCGCGGCAATTCCATCTGTCGTTTCACCTTTCATTATTAATGACAAACTATCGTCGACTTCAATTGCATTAAGCGATTTACTCTTTGTGGCATCTAAATAACGACCAATCCAACCAGATTGAAGATATTCGGTTGCGTCACTCGCGGTATGCCAAATATCGGTTGCGCGGAAATGTGAACGATTCGGATTCGGATAACCGACATTGTTAATCACACACAATTCTCCATTATGATATAAATTGCTATGTGCAATGAGACTTTCGTGAAAACCAATTTCATCCGTAATTCCGATGAGGTTTGATTTTTGCTGCGCCAACGACGCTCTATTTTTGTAATAAATATCGTTTCGAAAAGGCACAACCGTATTTAAGCCATCATTTCCTCCCGAAAGTTGAATGATAACGAGTTTTTTTCCTGTCGCTACAGCGGAATCAATCAAGTTGAAGCCTGATACGAATTTCGGTAAAAACATCGCGGCACTTGCCAAAGATGCTTGTTTTAAAAAATTTCTTCTGTTCATACAAAAAATTTATTTTTTGTATTCCCATGTTTACACTGAGCGGAGTCGAAGTGAAAACGGGAATCTATATAACTTCTAATTTTACATTCCTGCGAAGGCGGGAATCTAACACAACTGATATTCAGGCAACGACATCAACTGAATGCAGTATTCTTTTAAATCCTGATCGGCTAGTTTGTCTAAGTATTGTTTTGTTCCGCGATTCAACGGACTTGTTAGTAATACTTCTTGCAATTGTGCTGTGGTTGTATTGGAATTGTTTGCGTGAAAAGTTTCCCAATCTGGAATAACTTTTAATCTTCGCTGTCGATTTCGTTTGCTATTGAAACGTTGAAAATCGTCTTCAAATTCGCCTTTTTCATCCAATGCAATTTCGCCATTTGCCAACAAAATTGAAGGTAATCGGAGTCGTAACATCATTGTGTTTGGATTGATCCAATTTCTACCACCTTTCCAACCTGCTACATTTGGCGGAAATAATAAATGTTGTCCTAAAAGCTTTTGCAAATACACCAATTCGCGTTCTTTTTCAAACTGCATTGGTACAATTCTGTGCATGCCGATTAAGAATTCTACAGGCGATTTTATTTTTGTTCCGATGTTTTTTTCGTCGTAAAACCAATTGGAAGTCAACACAAAACGCATCAGGTTTTCAATGTCGTAATCTTGATAAAAAAGTTCGGTCATTTCAGCTACGCGAGAAGCATCTAACGAATCGTTTACAAAATAACGGTAGAGTTTTTCACAAATAAATTTCGCACATTGTTTCTCCTGTAAAATGATGTCAATAATTGCTTCTCCGTTAAAATTTCCTGTTTTTCCTAGAAACGTTTTTTCTCCGTAATCATGCTGCATTCTGCGGAAGCGAAAATTTCCCATCAAATCATGATTCCAACCTGTAAAAGCTCGCGCTGCTTCTTTGATGTCTTTTTCAGAATAATGATCGCGTCCAAGTGTGAACAATTCCATGAGTTCGCGCGCAAAGTTTTCATTGGGTTTTCGTTTTTTATTTTGCTTCGTATTCAAATACTTTATCATGGCAGGTTCTTTGGCAATGGCAATGACAAAATCTTTAAAATTTCCTAAGGCGTGCTTGCGAAGTGTGTTTTGATATTGTTGAAAATGAAGAATATTTTTATCGTGACAGACAAAGTGATTTGCCCAAAAAAGTGTCATTTTTTCGCGTAATAATTCTTGCGTATTTCCGAGTTTGTATAACCAAGCAATATTAAGTTGATGTATTTTTTTGACACTATCTTTAATGAGCGAACGAATCTTTTTTCGGTCTTTCAGATTCAATCCTCTTACTTGTGATTTTATTTCAGAAACGTCGACAGAAAGTGGTGTCATTTCACGAGAAGCATCAAATATATTTGAAACGACTTGCGTACGAGATTGTTTCTGTAAAGAGGAAGCTTCTTGAAACGAAATTCCAAATCCTACTCTATTATATAAATGTGTTATTTCTTTAATGGTCATCACAAGTGGTTTCATCTTATGACTGTAAAACGTTGAAAAAGTTTAATTTGTATGTTTTTAAGACAGTTTTGAAATATTGGCATTGAGATATTGGCATTGAGATATTGGCATTGAGATATTAGTAGTGAGATATTAGTAGTGAGAATTGAGACAAGTTCTATGTAACTATCGTTTCAAAGAATTATAACTCCAAATTAATTTTAATCAAATTTTAACACTTCCCCACTTTGAAACTCTAAAAATTCAATTACATTTGTATATACAAATATTGTACCTACAATTATGAAATTAAAGGATGTTTTAAAAAGTGAAGCCGAACTACCATTAACAAAAAAAACTGCCGTAAACTTTATTGTGAGCAGTAATATTTTTATGGAGCAGTTTCAAAGTTTTTTTAAACAGTATGATATTTCCATGCAACAATTTAATGTATTGCGAATTCTACGTGGTCAAAAAGGAAAACCTGCAAATTTGGCAACGATTCAAGAACGCATGATTCATAAAAATAGTAACACGACTCGATTGATTGACAAATTAATAACGAAAGGTTATGTAAAACGCAGTATTTGTCCAGAAAATCGTAGAAAAGTAGAAATCATTATTACGAAGAAAGGTTTGAGTTTATTAAACACCATCGATCCTGAATTGAATATACTTGAAGAAACCATTTTTCAACCACTTTCAACCGAAGAAATAACAACACTAAATAGCTTATTAGAAAAATTAAGAGGTTCGCAATCCGCATAAAATTGCCCTAAAACAAAATAAATTACAACAAAAACAAAAAAATGAAAACACGTATTTTAACATTGGTAGCCCTATTTGTATTTGCTACAGTTTCCACAGCTTTCGCACAAGCAAAACGAATTGATGCACAAGCAAGTTCTGTAAAATGGACAGGTTATAAAGTATTAGGTCAGCACGAAGGAACCATCGATTTTAAAGGTGGTGCGCTCGAATTTAAAGACGATAAATTGATCGGCGGAACGTTTACAATCAATATGGCAACAATTAACACAACAGATTTATCAGGCGAATACAAAAACAAATTAGACGGACATTTAAAATCTGCTGACTTTTTTGATGTCACTAAATATCCTGATGCGATTTTAAACTTTAAAAAAGTAGTTGAAACTGACGATAATGTATACAGAGTTGATGGCGAATTAACCATTAAAGGAAAAAAATCTCCAATTACTTTTGATATGGAAGTTGAGCGCAATTCTGCGGAAGCAAAACTTAAAGTAGACCGTACAAAATATGGAATCAAATACAAATCAGCTTCTTTTATTGATGGACTAAAAGACAAAGCCATAAAAGACGAGTTTGATTTACATGTAGAATTAAAATTTTAAAATATTTTTTATTCTAAAATTCATTTCTATATATTTGTAGTAACAAAACAACAAATGAAATTAAATTTAGTAAATACTTGGTGGTGGAACTTACGAACTTCAGAATCGTGAGCAAAGTCCCTATTTACAAATAATAGATATATAAAAAAAGACTTGTCATTCACGACAAGTCTTTTTTTTTGAAACAAATTGAACCATGTACACATTAAAAACTACCTATAAAAAAATACTAGCAGATACGATTACGCCAGTAAATGTCTATCTTAAAATTCGAGATAAATATCCAAACAGTTTGTTATTGGAAAGTAGTGACTATCACGCTAGCGGAAACAGCTTTTCGTATGTATGTTGCAATCCGATTGCGAGTATTAAGGTGGAAAATGAAACACTTACGCGCGAATACCCAAATGGAGAAAAAGATAGCATTGCTATTGAAGCTACAACCGATGTTCCCGCGCTGATTCACGAATTTTCACAACAATTTAAAACAGATAAAAACGATTTCAAATTCATCAATAATGGTTTGTTTGGCTACATTGCCTATGATGCTGTTCGATACTTTGAAGATGTAGCAATTTCCAAAAAAGAACAATCGCTCAACATTCCAGACATGTATTACGCGATTTACCAAAATATCATTGCGTTTAATCATTTTAAAAACGAAGCGTACATCTTTTCGCATTGCTATGAAAAAGAAGATAATATTGCTACGATTGAACATTTACTAAGTTCGCGAAACTTCGCAACCTATAACTTTAAAATTGATGGCGAACGCACATCGAATTTAAATGACGAACAATTCAAACAAAATGTTGCGCTGGCAAAAAAACACTGTTATCGTGGCGATGTTTTTCAATTGGTACTTTCCAGAAGATTCATTCAAAAATTTAAAGGAGACGAATTCAATGTGTATCGCGCATTAAGAAGTATCAATCCTTCGCCATATTTATTCTACTTTGATTATGGCGACTTTAAAATATTTGGTTCTTCCCCAGAAGCACAATTGGTTGTAAAAGACAATCACACGGAAATTCATCCAATCGCCGGAACCTTTAAACGTACAGGAAATGACGAAGAAGATGCCGCTTCCGCGAAACGTTTATTCGACGATCCAAAGGAAAATGCAGAACACGTTATGTTGGTAGATTTAGCGCGAAACGATTTAAGTAGGAACGGAAACCAAGTCAAAGTAGAAACCTATAAAGAATTGCAATTCTTTTCGCATGTCATTCACTTAGTATCAAAAGTAACGGCACAAAAACACAAAAACGCATTAACGATGCAAGTTGTGGCAGACACTTTTCCTGCGGGAACATTAAGTGGCGCACCAAAACACAAAGCCATGCAATTGATTGAAAAATACGAAACCTCAAACCGTGATTTTTACGGTGGTGCCATCGGATTTATGGATTTTCATGGAAACTTCAATCATGCCATTATGATTCGAACATTTCTCAGTAAAAACCACAAATTACATTACCAAGCAGGCGCAGGAATTGTCGCAAAATCAAACGAAGAAAACGAAAACCAAGAAGTATATAACAAACTTAGAGCGCTAAATACGGCTTTGGAAATTGCGGAAACGATATAGTTTGAAATTATAAATGTTGAATGCTAAATTTTAAATGTAAAAGTCAGATTCTCAGAAACGCAATCACTAAAGAAACACCAAACGTCACTTCGAGTGATTTTCTAAAAGAAAATAATATCGAGAAGTACTTTGAAACGAAACTAACAGCCAAAGGCAACAGCTAAAAGCAAGAAAAAATGAAAAAAATATTAGTCATCGATAATTACGACAGCTTCACGTACAACCTTGTACACTATTTAGAAGATTTAGATTGTGATGTCACGGTAAAAAGAAACGATCAACTTACGTTGGAAGAAGTTGACGCTTACGAAAAAATCATTCTTTCGCCAGGTCCTGGAATTCCTGATGAAGCTGGTTTACTAAAACCAATTATTGCGGAATATGCGCCTACAAAAAGCATTTTGGGTGTTTGTTTAGGACAACAAGCCATTGGAGAAGTTTTTGGCGGAACGTTATCAAATCTATCCGAAGTATATCACGGTGTAGCAACTCAAGTAGAAGTTTCTGTAGATGATGAATCTCTATTTAAAGGTTTGCCGAAAAACTTTGAAGTCGGACGTTACCATTCATGGATTGTTGCCAATCCGCTGCCTGAAAGTCTAGAAGCAACTTCGTATGATGAAAACGGACAAATCATGTCGCTTCGTCACAAAGAATACGATGTTCGCGGTGTACAATATCATCCAGAATCAGTATTAACGCCACACGGAAAACAAATCTTGGAAAATTGGGTAAAAAACTAGATCTGAGTTGTGAGAATTGAGAATTTTCAAACATTGTCAGTTCGAGCGCAGTCGAGAACAGTTTGAAACTAAAATGATGTTGTTAACTCGTCTCAATTCTCAATACTAAAATCTCAACACTAAAAAAAATGAAAAAATTACTAAACAGACTCATCAATCACGAAAGCATCTCAGAAGCAGAAGCCAAACAGGTTATTGTCAACATTTCTAAAGATATGTACAATCCGAGTCAAATTGCATCTTTCCTTACCGTTTTTATGATGCGAAGTGTCACCATTGAAGAACTCAAAGGTTTCCGCGATGCATTATTAGAATTGTGTATTCCTGTAGATTTATCAGCATACAACGCCATTGATTTATGCGGAACAGGCGGCGACGGAAAAGATACGTTCAACATTTCAACTTTGGCTTCTTTCATTACTGCGGGTGCAGATGTAAAAGTTGCCAAACACGGAAACTATGGTGTTTCTTCCGTAAGTGGATCATCAAATGTCATGGAGTATTTAGGCATCAAATTTACCAATGATACCGATTTCTTGGAAAAATCCATAGATCAAGCAGGAATTTGTGTGTTGCATGCACCATTATTTCATCCAGCCATGAAAAATGTGGCTCCAATTCGGAGAGCTTTAGGAGTAAAAACCTTCTTTAATATGTTAGGACCAATGGTAAATCCGTCGTTTCCTAAAAATCAAATGGTTGGTGTATTCAACTTAGAATTGGCAAGAATGTATGGGTATTTATACCAAAATACTGATAAAAATTACACCATTTTACATGCCTTAGATGGTTATGATGAAATTTCACTTACAGGTGCGACAAAGGCCATCAGAAACAATTCGGAAGAAATGCTGACACCAGAAGATTTTGGAGTTCCACAACATACACAAGCTTCCATTTACGGTGGCGATTCAGTGGCTTCTGCGGCAAAAATTTTCACTGATATCTTAAAAGGCAATGGAACTGATCCACAAAACAATGTCGTTTGTGCCAATGCAGGAATGGCAATTGCAACCGTAAAAGGTTTGGAAGCCAAAGAAGGTTTCGAAATCGCCAAAGAATCGTTGCATTCTGGAAAAGCATTGCAAGTGTTGAAGAAGTTGCAGGAATTGAGCAAATAGAAAATACGTCATGCTGAACTTGATTCAGCATCACACAAGATGAGAAAAAGTTACATATATATCATTACAAACAAATACAGAACAACATTCTATATAGGCATTACGGCAAATTTAAAGACAAGATCTATCGCACATGCTAATAGCAAAGGTTCTGTATTTACTAAGAAATACAATTTAACTGATTTGGTATATTTTGAAGAATTTTTAGATATAAATCAAGCAATTGCAAGAGAAAAGCAATTAAAAAATTGGAAAAGAGATTGGAAGATTGAGCTAATTAAGAAATTAAATCCAACACTAGAAACTTTAGAAATATAAAAATAAACGTGATGAGAGCCTGAATCAAGTTCAGGCTGACGAAAGAAACAACAAAGCACGTCATGCTGAACTTGATTCAGTATCACATAAAGATTAGAAACAATCAAAAAATTACCGCTTTCGCGGATACAAAACGTAGAGAGTTTCCCGATTAATCGGGAATCAAAATTGAAAATTTTTATGACAATTTTAGATAAAATTATAGCAGACAAACACAAAGAAGTTTCACTAAAAAAAAGCATTGTATCGGTGTCGCATTTGGAGCGTTCGGCATTGTTCGGTCGTGAGACTTCTTCTTTGTCTAGTGCATTACGAAAAAGTAACACAGGAATCATTGCCGAATTTAAGCGCCGCTCGCCTTCCAAAAGTGTTATCAATCAAACTGCTAGCGTCAAGATGTGGCAAAAGGTTATGAAAATGCTGGTGTGTGTGGAATGTCCGTTTTAACCGATGGAAAATATTTTGGAGGTTCATTAGACGATGTATTGTTAGCAAGAGCAAGCGCGCAATTGCCAATTTTGAGAAAAGAATTTATCGTAGATGAATACCAAATCATTGAAGCAAAATCGTATGGCGCAGATGTTATTTTACTCATTGCAGCAGTGTTGACACGTAATGAAATCAAAATATTCTCAGAAACGGCAAAAAGTTTAGGTTTAGATGTTTTATTGGAAGTTCACAATTTAGAAGAATTGCAAAAATCAATCATGCCTTCGTTAGACATGTTAGGCGTAAACAACAGAAACTTAAAAACTTTTGGAGTTAGCACAGATATTAGCAAAGAACTATCAACGCATATTCCAGATGATTTTGTAAAAGTTTCTGAAAGTGGTATCAGTTCGGTAGAAGCGATCAAAGATTTAAAACCATTCGGATATCAAGGATTTTTAATTGGCGAAAACTTTATGAAAACGGAGAATCCTGGCGGAAGTGCTTTGGAGTTTATAAAGGAGTTGTGAGTTGTGAGTTGTGAGTTGTGAGTTGTGAGTTGTGAGTTGTGAGTTGTGAGTTGTGAGTAAGAAAAAACGAATTCACAAATCCACAAAAAACAAATAAACAAAATCGAAAAAAATTAATCATTCAATGAAAGAAATAAAACTCAAAATATGCGGAATGAAATATGAAGATAACATGAAAGCTGTAAGCGAATTAGAGCCAGATTATTTGGGGTTTATATTTTACAGAAAATCATCACGCTTTTTTGATACGGTCATTCCAGAAATTCCGAAAGAAATTAATAAAACTGGCGTTTTTGTGAATGCTTCGGTTGAAGAAATTATCAAAAAAGTAACCTTATACGATTTGCAAGCGGTACAATTACACGGAAACGAAAGTCCTGAATTTTGTGAGGAATTGAAGAAACGCATTTTGACTCCGCTCAATGCTCAGGTTGAAATCATAAAAGTGTTTTCCATAAAAGACGAATTCAACTTTGACACTTTGAAACCGTATGAAGCTGTTGTAGACTACTTTTTGTTTGATACCAAAGGAAAATTGCCTGGCGGAAATGGCGTTACGTTTGATTGGAAAGTGCTGGAAAACTATCCATCGAAAAAACCATTCTTCCTCAGTGGTGGAATTGGTTTGGAAACCATCACAAAATTAACTGATTTTATGAAAAGTAAAGCTTCCAAGTATTGTTATGCGTTGGATGTAAATAGTAAATTTGAAATCGTTCCAGGATTAAAGAATATTGAAGCATTAAAAACATTTAAAGAAACTATTACTACATAATAAATAAAATTATTTGAGTCTGAATCAAGAAGTTTAGACTGACAAAAGAAACAACAAAGCAAGTCATGCTAAACCTTGTACTGAACTTGATTCAGCATCACACAAAAAATAAAATTGGAAGCTATGAAAAAGACTTATCACGTAAACGAAAAAGGATACTACGGAACTTTTGGCGGTGCGTACATTCCTGAAATGTTATATCCAAATGTAGAAGAATTACGTCAACAATATTTGGATATTATGTATGAAGAATCTTTTCAAAAAGAATTCAAACAATTACTCAAAGACTATGTTGGTCGTCCTTCTCCGCTATTTTATGCCGAACGCTTGTCTGCCAAATACAATACAAAAATTTACTTAAAACGCGAAGATTTAAATCACACGGGCGCGCACAAAGTAAACAATACCATCGGGCAAATTTTGATGGCAAAACGTTTGGGTAAAACCCGAATTATCGCTGAAACTGGCGCAGGACAACACGGCGTTGCAACTGCGACCGTTTGTGCGCTCATGGGAATGGAATGTATTGTATATATGGGCGAAATTGACATTTCACGACAAGCTCCAAATGTAGCACGTATGAAAATGCTCGGTGCTGAGGTACGTGCGGCAAAATCTGGAAGCAGAACGTTGAAAGATGCCACAAACGAAGCCATTCGCGATTGGATTAGCAATCCTGTAAACACACATTATATCATTGGTTCAGTTGTTGGTCCACATCCATATCCAGACATGGTGGCGCGTTTTCAAGCGGTAATTTCTGAGGAAATAGAATGGCAATTACAAGAAAAAGAAGGTCGCTCTTATCCCGATCATGTCATTGCATGTGTTGGTGGAGGAAGCAATGCGGCAGGTGCTTTTTATCAATATTTAGACGACGAACGTGTCAATTTGATTGCTGTAGAAGCCGCAGGAAAAGGAATTCATTCTGGTGAAAGTGCTGCTACTTCGGTTTTGGGCGAAGATGGAATTATCCACGGAAGTAGAACCTTATTGATGCAAACCAAAGATGGACAAATTACAGAACCGTATTCAATTTCGGCAGGTTTGGATTATCCAGGAGTTGGACCGATGCACGCACATTTGTACGATAGCAAACGAGCAGAATTTATCTCCATCACAGACGATGAAGCGATGACAGCTGGTTTGGAATTATCACAATTAGAAGGAATTATTCCTGCGATTGAAACCTCACATGCATTGGCAATTTTTGACACGAGAAAATTCAAGGAAGATGAAATTATTGTACTGAATTTATCAGGTCGCGGCGACAAGGATTTGAATACGTATATTGATTATTTCAAGTTGTAATTATTTTTCATTCCTGCGAAGGCAGGAATCACTATGAAACGATGGACATACATTACGTTTATATTCTAACAAATAAAAGCCACTCTGTTTTGTATGTTGGTAGAACAAACCAATTAAAAAGAAGATTAAATCAACATAAAAACAACAAAGCAGATTCGTTTACAGGAAAATATAATGTATACAAACTTGTTTATTTTGAGAAAACTAAATATGTAAATAATGCCATCATAAGAGAAAAGCAAATAAAGAAATGGAAGCGTCAATGGAAAATCAATCTGATTAATGGTTTAAACCCTGATTGGAAAGATCTCTCTGAGTATGTATAAATAGAGACTATATAGATTCCTGCCTTCGCAGGAATGCAAAAAAACAAATTGAATGAACAGAATAAACCAAAAATTACAAGAAGATAAGAAGTTATTATCTATATACTTTACCGCAGGTTATCCAAGCTTGAATGATACTGTTGGTGTGATTGAAGATTTGGAAAAAAGTGGTGTTGATATGATTGAAATTGGATTGCCGTTTAGCGATCCTTTGGCAGATGGACCAACGATTCAAGCAAGTTCTACGCAAGCATTAGAAAACGGAATGACCAGCGAGATTTTGTTTGAACAGTTGAAAGATATTCGCAAAACCGTTTCCATTCCGCTAATAATTATGGGCTATTTAAATCCGATGATGCAATACGGAATTGAAGCTTTCTGCTTAAAATGCAAAGAAGTTGGCGTAGATGGTTTAATTATTCCAGATATGCCTGTCGATGTATATCACAATGATTATCAGGCGATTTTTGAAAAATACGGATTGATTAATGTCTTTTTAATTACGCCACAAACTTCTGAAGATCGCATCCGATTTATCGATAGTATTTCTAACGGATTTATCTATATGGTCAGCTCTGCGGGAACAACTGGCGCAAAAAATAGTTTTGGAAACACACAAGAAACCTATTTTGATCGTATTGGAAATATGAATTTGAAAAATCCGCAAATTGTCGGTTTCGGAATTTCCAATCATGAAACATTTACACAAGCGACACACAAAGCAAAAGGCGCGATTATCGGAAGTGCGTTTATCAAACATTTGACAACTCACGGAACAAAAACAATTGATACGTTTGTAAATAGTGTTCTTGGAAAACAATAACTTCAATTTGCTAACGAAGCGTCAATTTAAGTAATTTTTAATAAAAAATGTATTTCGACTTCGCTCAACAGAACTATCGAGAACAACTTCGAAATCAACATATTTTTTAACACATTATTTCTCCATTATATTCAAAAAACACCAAAGCGAGTTCATTACTCGCTTTTTTTATGCGACAATTCCGTGAATTAACGTAACAATTCATGGAATTATCGTTTGTCTTTCTTGATTCCTGTTTCTTTTCTTACTTGCTTCGCTTTATAATCATTTGATAATCAAATAGATTTATTCACATTTCGAAATGTACAATTAGTAACTTTTTAATCATGTAATTATGAAAAAACAAAAATTAAACAAAGCATTGCACTTAAAGAAAACAGCTATTTCAGATTTAAACAACATGCGTGGTGGCGCAACCGGAACTGGAACTGGCGGGAATCCAATTGAAATCAAAACATTGCCAATTTTTGCTTGCAAATTAGAACCTGTAAGCAGATCGCCGCAAAACACATGTCAATTTTCATGTGCATACAACAATCAACCATCTTGCAATTGGACAGAATGCTGCTAGATTGCTATTAGTAGGTTATTCTTGAAAAGAAAACCTGAATGTTCAGGCATTCAGGTTTTTATAAGAGCTATTTTGCGACTTTTCAAAACAACAATTATTCCTCATCGCCAAGAACCTTCATCACAATCAAAAAAAGTAGTATTTTTAAGCATATTTAATGAAAATCTTACGATGAAAAAATACAGCTATATTTTATTGGCACTGCTTTGCTTTGCTTGTGCAGATGAAAAAAAATCAGATACTTCTGAAACAACAAAAAACACCACAACTTTTTCCGCTTTTTTAGATGATTATTATGCCAAAGGACTCGAATTGAATCCGTTGTTGGCTACAGCCACCGGAGATCATCGATTTAACGATCAGTTTCCTAACTTTTTATCTGATGAACATCAAGAGAAATTAAAAGAACATTACCGATTTTTTAAAGATTCTTTACAAGGATTTGATAATGCAAATCTTTCGGAAAGTGAGCAACTCAGCAAAGCTATTTTAAATTGGGATTGCGACATGAATTTAAGACAGTTGAGTTTTAAAAATGATCTTTTGATGCCAATTAATCAAATGTGGACATTGAATTTGAGTGTCGGGCAATTGGCAAGTGGCGCGGGCGCACAACCTTTTAAAACTGTTGAAGATTATCATAATTGGTTGAAGCGTTTGGAAGGTTACAACACTTGGTTGGTAACTGCCAAAGAACGTATGCAAGAAGGTATCGAAAATGAATTTGTATTGCCAAAATCGTTGATTAAAAAGGTGATTCCGCAGTTTGAAGTTTTAGCGAATACCGAAGTTGAAAAGCATCTATTTTATTCGCCAATTAAAAACTTCCCAAAAGATTTTTCTGACGAAAGTCAACAAGAATTGAAAAATAAATACACAAAATTTTTAACCGAAACACTCATTCCTACTTTTAAAGATATTCACCAATTTCTAAAGCAAGATTACCTAAACGCAGGTAGAGAAAGTAGTGGAATTTCGGCAATTCCGTATGGAGAAGCGTATTACAATCATGCTATCAAAAATTATACAACAACCAACATGACTGCGGATGAAATCCACGAATTAGGCTTAAAAGAAGTTGTACGAATTTTAGCTGAAATGGAAAAAGTAAAAACGCAAGTTGGTTATAAAGGTGATTTAAAATCGTTTTTTAATTATGTGCGAACGAATAAAGAATTAATGCCGTATGACGAACCACAACAGATTATTGATAATTTTAATGCGATTCATGAAAAGATGAAACCTCAAATTGAAAAGTTGTTTGATTTGAAACCAAAAACTCCTTTTGAAGTGCGTCGTACAGAAGCTTTTAGAGAAGCATCCGCAAGCGCAGAATACAATCAAGGTTCGTTAGACGGAACACGTCCTGGAATTTTTTACACGCCAATTCCTGATGCGAAAACCTACAATGTATTTTCAGATGAAGCACTATTTTTACATGAAGCGATTCCTGGACATCATTACCAAATTTCATTAACACAAGAAAACGAAAAGTTACCTGCATTTCGTAAAACGCTTTGGTATAGCGCGTATGGCGAAGGTTGGGCGTTATACACAGAATCGCTAGGAAAAGAATTAGGTTTGTATACAGATCCGTATCAATATTTTGGAATGTTGGGTATGGAAATGCATCGCGCCATTCGTTTGGTGGTTGATACAGGTTTACACGCCAAAGGTTGGACACGCGAACAAGCAATTGCATATTCTCTGAGTAATGAAGCCGAAAGCGAAGCAAGTATCATTTCTGAGATTGAACGTTATATGGCAAATCCTGGGCAAGCGTTGTCATATAAAATTGGACAGTTAAAGATTAGAGAACTACGTGCAAGGGCAAAAGAACAACTTGGCGAAAAGTTTGATATTAAAGAATTCCACAATCAGGTATTGCGTACAGGTTGTATTCCGTTGCAATTGTTGGAAGATAAAATTGATGCATGGATTCAGGAAAAAAGCGCAAAGTAATTAAATCGAAATTACATCCACTCAACAAACATCAAGGGCGTTACGATTTTTCGTTGCTTACAAAAACGTGTCCAGCATTGAAACCATTTGTTTTGTTGAATAAATTTGGAGACGAATCTATTGATTTTTTTGATCCAAAAGCGGTTAAAATGCTCAATAAAGCTTTGTTGAAGCATTATTACGCGATTGATTTTTGGGAGATTCCAGCAAATTATTTATGTCCGCCAATTCCTGGCAGAGCTGATTATATTCATTATTTGGCAACGCTTTTGGCGGAAACGAATCAGGGAAAAATCCCGAAAGGAGAAAAAATTACCTGTTTAGATATTGGTACAGGCGCAAATTGCATTTATCCCATCATTGGAACGCAGGAATATGGTTGGTCGTTTGTCGCTTCAGACATTGATGAAGTTTCTATTGAAAACGCGCGGAATATTGTTGCAAATAACGAAAACTTACAAGGTTGCATTGCGTTTCGTCAACAGGAAAATCCGAATCAAATTTTTAAAGGAATTATTCAGTCGAAAGACAAATTTACCGTGACACTTTGCAATCCGCCTTTTCACAAATCAGCAAAAGAAGCACAAGCAGGAACTTTGCGGAAGTTGCAAAATTTAAAAGGAAAGAAACCTGTAAAAACTGAATTGAATTTTGGCGGTCAACATAATGAATTGTGGTGCAAAGGCGGCGAAAAGAAGTTTATTAAAACCATGATTCAAGAAAGCAAACAGTTTTCAAAACAATGCCAATGGTTTACGACATTGGTTTCTAAAGAAGCCAATTTACCCGCTATTTATGATGCTTTAAAACGTGTAAATGCAACCACTGTAAAGACCATTCCGATGGGACAAGGAAATAAAGTGAGTCGTATGGTGGCTTGGAGTTTTTAAAAACAGATAACTATGAAAAAAATCACTATTCTATTATCAATTATAAGTTGCGTTTTTATTTTTTCTTGTGAGAAGAAAAGCGAAATACAGACGACTCCTGAGCTGCAACAAATTTTTAACGATACAGAAATTGGAGATATTGGCAAGATTATATCTTTTTATGAAGAACACCTTAAAAAACAAACAAATAGCAATCAAATAGATTCGGCGTTTCACAAATTTGCCAAAGAAAATGTCAATGCGATGTCTTATGATGTTAGCGGATTTGATGACGAAAGTATACAACGATTATACAAAAATATCGATCAGGAAACTTATGACGAAATTTGGGAAGAAAGTAAAGGATTTAATTACGAAATAAACGATTCTATAACCATTCAGAATATTGCATATGAAAAGAAATTTATGAATTATTTGAAGCTCGTTGGCGAAAAAGAACCTAAAATTCAATATGTTCATAATCAAATAAAAACGTTAGGAATGGTGCAAGGTATTTTAATTAGAACACTGTATCAAGATTTTGATGATGAAGGAAGAAATGGCAAATTTTCAACAAAAATTGGAGATTATAACAATCGTTTCATTGCTGCCGTTTTTACGATTACGATTGCAGATAATATCATCAGACAACGAATGATTAGGAAACAACAATTAAAGATAGAACAATCCGAAAGTGGAAATTAACATTGTATTGTTTTCACTACATTTGCCACTTAAAATGAAAAACGATGAACACTTGTAAAAACAAAACGATGTAATTTGGTGCGTCCAAAGTTGGAATTTCGATTTCAATGACCATAGAAGTTTAAAAATAATATTGAATTAAAAATTTGAAAAATGAGTAACATATTTTTTACTTCAGACCATCACTTTGGACATAAAAACATCCTTAAATTTTCGGAACGTCCGTTTGCAGATGTCAACGAAATGGACGAAATGTTGATTAAGAAATGGAATGAAAAAGTAACACCAGAAGACGAAGTATATCACCTTGGTGATGTTGGGCTTTCTTCCTCTGGAAAATTGAGAAAGATTTTAGATCGCTTGAACGGGAAAATCTATCTGATTAATGGAAATCACGAAAAATCGGCGCAAGCCTGTCATACACGATTTGAATGGATAAAAGATTATTACGAATTGGTTGTAAAAGACGACGAGTTTGAACGTGGCGAACAAATGATTGTGCTGTTTCATTATGCATTGCGCGAATGGAACGCTTCTCATTGGGGAACGTATCATTTATACGGGCATTCACACGGAACCTTGCCAGACGATCCTACTTCCTTATCGTTTGATATTGGTGTAGATTGTCACAATTTCTATCCGTTATCATATGAAGAAGTGAAAGTCATTATGAAAACAAAAAACTGGAAACCGCCTTTTGAAAAGGAGAACAGATAATCATATTTGCTAATGAGCTTTGATGTAAAAATCGAAGCTCATTTTTTTTAGTACTACTTTGGTTTATTTTATTATATTTGAGACACATTAAAACTGTATTATGATAAAAAAACTACTTCCTTTGGCATGCATGCTATGCCTTTTTATGACTGCACACGCACAAGAATTTAAAGTTCCTAATTATTCCTTTGAAAAAGCAGCAGATTATGAAACCTACGAAAAAGACGTAGTAGCTGCTACAAAATGGTTGGTGGAAACTCCGATCAATTCACAGAAGACAAAGCGCATTCAAGTACAACAATTTTTAATGAAATGGTTGGAAGGCACACCAAAAATCACGCTTAATATTTCTACTGAGATTGTAACATTTATTGAATCGCCTGAATCATTTATCATCTACATGGGCGGTTGGGCTTCTTATTGTATTGAAAACAACGATTATAAGAATGATCTGCAAGGAAATATTCGTGGTATTGAGAACGTCATTACGTTTTATGATGCCAATAGAAAAGAAATGGGAAAAATAAAAGCCATTGAACGCTACAAGAAACTTCAGAAGAAAGGAAAACTTGAAAAGCATTTGAAATCGAAGCTATAATTTTTCATCTTTCAAAAAAGACTTACAAAAATTTATTTATATTTGAAACTAACTAACACTAATCAACATTAATAATTATGGAATGGTATTTAAAAGTAGTTCGCGATAACTACGCAAATTTTGAAGGTAGAGCAAGACGTCAGGAATACTGGATGTTTGTATTGTTTAATTTCTTAATCATCATTGGACTTTATGTAATAGTAGGAATTTTAGCAATTATGAGCGAATCGCTTATGGCATTAGGAGCTATTTTGGTAATAATATATGCTTTAGGTGTTTTAATTCCAAGTATTGCTGTAGTTGTAAGACGCTTACACGACACAGGAAATAGTGGTTGGATGTATTTGATATCATTCATTCCGTTAATTGGACCTATTTGGTTACTTGTATTAATGTGCACAGAAGGACAAGTTGGACCAAATCAATACGGACCAGATCCAAAAGCGGCATACACGGATGATTTAAATAACATCGGTCCAAAGTCAAATTACTAAGAAATAGAAAAATATATTATAAAAAAACTCCGAAAAGTATTAGTTACTTTCGGAGTTTTTTTGTGGATTCTTTTTTCAGAAAAACTTCCGATATTGCATTACTCGAAAGTCAAACGTAGTAAATTTTGGATTTTCGCTTTTTAGTTTTCGGTACAACGGAATGCTTCCAATAGCACGATTTGCCGCGCCAGAAGCAGAAGTCAACGAAACTGTTTTGATTGTTCTTTTTGCTTCTTTTTTTGCTTCTGAATCTAATTCAAATTGGTGAATTCTAGGAACTATATCTGAAATGACTTCTAGTTTAAGATTGTACGGTTTGATGTGTTTTCTAAAGAAATATTCAGGACCATTTTTAGAGTTTCCGCCTGTAAAGAGAATTGTATGAATGCTCGGATATTTTTGTAAATAACTAATCACATCACGCAATTGTATGTTTTGCATGCCTAAATCGGAAGCATCAATTTTTTCTCGCTCACAACTATCCACAATATCACAAACGCCAATTTTATGTTGTATTAAAAACTGCTTGCGTTCGTCAATTGCCTCTTGAGAATTGTCGTATCGTAAGTTTAAATTGTGAATTTTATCAATAAACAACCAAAGTGAATTGTAATAACTTCCATAGCAGAAATCGACATCTTTTTCGAGCAAATCACCTGTAGAAAATCGCGGTGGCGGCAATGTACCAACGATTAGTTTTTCAGTGTCAGACTGAATAAAAGGTTCGTACGGATGTTTGTGAAAAAAAGACAATAATTTCGCTAGTTTTTAGAAATAATTATATTTCGCTTGAATACACAAGTACATTCTTCAAGTTCAACTTCAATTTCAATTTCAATTTCAACCATTCAACTCCTCACGAAACTTCCGCACATTTGCTACGACTTGACGATACGTTCTTCTATTTTGTGGTGTCATATGTTGTGATTCTGAGATGATTTCATCCAAAATTTCAATTGCTTTGCCCTTTTTATCATGTTTAGCATAAAACTCAGCCAAAACCAAACGTTCTGCATAATTGGAATATCGCTGATCGATGGCTTTTAAATTTTGTTCGGCTTCTTCTATCCTACCCAATTTATCTAGCGCCAAACCGTAAATGTACTGCGATTTCGAATTTTTAAACTCGTGATTATCCTTTATCTGATCTGCCAAACGAATCACTTCTTCATAGTTTTGAGATTGACTCATCGCACTAATCAACTGTGTAATGACGTAAAAATCTTTTTTGAAATTTCCTTTTAAAGCTGCTTCGTAATGCAAACTTGCATTTTCATAATCGCCATTTTCAAAGTGTGCATCTGCAAGCGCTACTCGGTTTTGAAATGTGTCTGAAAACGCCAATCGTTTTTCGGCTTCTTTTACCTTTCGTGATGGAATTATTACCGTAGCAATTTCTTCTGTTACCTTCTCAATGTCTGCTTTATTTAACACTTGCGTGACAATGTACAAAATTGCTCCTATCAGCGGAAGCATAAAAATTAATAAGTACCAAAAATAATCCTTACGGTTTTTGTAAGCATGATACAAACAGAAGATTTGAAGAATAAGAACAGGTGTGTAATAACGAAACATATATTTATCGAGTAAAAACTAATTCTTTTTCAGTAGACATTTCTTCACTAAAACCGTAACCTTCGTAGTTGAATCCTTTTAAATCATCTAGTGTTTTCGCATCAGTTTCAATAATATAACGCGTCATATAACCACGTGCCAATTTTGCGTACGTCATAATGGTTTTGTACTCACCATTCTTTAAATCTTTAAAAACTGGCGTAATTACAGGAACTTTTAATGCTTTAGCATCAACTGCTTTGTAATATTCATTACTTGCTAAATTGACAAACAATTCGTCAGCTTCCAATTCGTCATTCAATTGTTTTGTGACTTTCTTTTTCCAGAATTCGTATAAGTTTTTATTTTTCCCAACGGGAAGTTTTGTGCCCATTTCCAAGCGATACGGTTGTATTAAATCTAACGGTTTTAGCAATCCGTATTGTCCTGAAAGAATTCGTAAAGTACTTTGTAAGGTATCTATTTTATCTTCGGGAAGTGTAAAAGCATCTAATCCTTGAAAAACTTGTCCGCTAAACGTATAAATACTTGGACGCGCATTTTCTGTAGTAAATGGCAAACTCCATTCTTGATTTCGCTGATAATTTAAATCTGCCAAAGAGTCTGAAATTTTCATCAATTTTGACAATTGTTTTCTAGACTTCTTTTTTAAAACTTTGTTCAATCGTTCGGCTTCTTTTAAAAAACAGGCTTCTGTATATTTTTCTGTTGGAATGTTGCTATCTAAATCTAATGACTTTGCGGGTGATATAACAATTTTCATGTATCCTCTTTCTTTTTTGAATGTTAAATTTACTCTTTTTCTGTGACTATTTTACCATTTAAAAATCTAAAATTATAGTCGCCTTTGATATGAAAATCAGCCACATGCGCTTCTTCTTGCGTTGGAAACCATTTTTTCTTTGTGTGATTTACCAAAATAAATAAACCTTCTACATTTCCCAATGCACAAAATCGTTTAAAATTTCCGTCATATATTTCAATTGGTAGTATTGCATTTAGCTGATGGTATATTGCTTCGTTATCATCTGAAACAATTCCGATTTCACTAATACTCAATAAATCTGTCGCAGAAAACGGATGTGTGTTTACGATGTCTAAATCTTTCCGCGCGATAAATTCGACAATATTTCCATCTTTATCATAAAAATATACTGCTGCTGCATTCCAATTAGAAAAATCTGCAATCTGTTCGCCTTCACATAATAAAATATCCGTTCGCTGTTGCATCCAAGATAACGCTTGTTGAATTTTATAGGATGAAATATTAATGGCAAAATGTGCAGGATTCGCCTGTTCAGATGTTACAAACGTTAAAGAAGAAACTCCAATTTTTACAGTGAATTTTTCTGCTGTAGAAGCGATCAATGGCAACTCTAACACATTTGTGTAGAAGTCTCGCTGTTCTGATAAATTCGTGGTAAAAAGAGTGAGTTCGCTAATTTTCATAAGATAAAAATACCATTTTATGCAAAGAAAAAACAGGAATCAAAAAAGTTATCTTTTATATGGAAATAAAGATTGTTTATGATGTTTCATCTTGACTACGCTCGATGTGACATGCTTACACAACTTTTTAAATCAAAACGTAAACTGTTAAACTTATAAACTCTTAAACTTTGGTTATTTGTTATTATGTTTTTTGAAATTATATTTAGAACTATACTAATGCCTAATACCTGTCATATCGAGCGTAGTCGAGATACAATACCCAATATGTAACAAAATCATATATTTACAAACAGATATAGTATATGAAAATCAAATCGAACGCAGCTCCACAGGAAGTAAATTCTCCTTTTTTTGGTATTAATGAAAAGTTTTGTCACGATTTTGAACGCTTTATTGCAAGTAAAAACGGAATGGTAAAAGGAAGTTATAACGCGTGGAGTTTTGTTGTTTTGGGTAAGATTGAAAGTGCAAGAAACTGGAATTTGAAGTACAAAAAAGCGATTTATTCTAGCACAGGAAGTTTGATTTCAATTCTTTATAAAGAAGAAGTTTATCTCACATTAGCTGTTTGGACTTGCGAAAATATGAATACAGGCACTTCTTCCTTTTTTGTTCGTAAAAGAACGTTCTTAGATAATTTTAATCTGCGGTATTCTCGATTGAAACTGTATCATAATTATGTAGTAAAATCAGGCAGAAAGCAAACAAAATTATTTTCGCAACTCATTGCCATATTACAACCACTTTTTAGCAATGAAGAAATTTACAGCATTCGTTTGAAAAATAGTAAGTTAACGATTGAATTACGAAGCGATGAACATCATTTTGACATTTTTAATCAATTACTTACGCTATAGTCATTCAGACACAAAACTTATACACACAGTACTTTTCAACTTCACAAAAAACACTATCTTGCGGTGCTTAAAATAGTACCGATGAAATTATTTAAAACTGTTGACAAAGTATTGGCTCGTATGGGAAGTTCAAAAGCTACCGAACGTGCATACAATGAACCATTAACCGAAGATATTATTAAAAAAGTTCCTGGCGAACATCTCGCTATTTCAGAAAGTGGTGGAATTTGGGCTGCATTACAGGAATTGAACGGTTATGTGTTTATGGAATTGCTTGTTTTAGATACTGCAAAAATCAAAACGTTTAAAGGTTGTACGTTAACTTTTATGGGTGATACTGAATTGGTCCTAAAGTCAGACAATACCGAGATTAAATCTGAGTTTTCAGATATGTTCAATCGTTGGCTGACCGAAGTAAGTTTTGAAATTACAAAGAAAGACCTGAATTATATTAAGAAGAAAAAGTACACTCAAATGCGTCTCGATTTTCAAAAGAAATCGTTGTTGTTTGATGCTAAAAAGTGATTTCGACTCCGCTCAATCTACTTTTCTAGACTTTATTTTGTTTGAAACTTCTCAATACTAAAATCTCAATACTCAATACTAATAATACTTCAAAAAAGATAGCAGAGTGAAGTCAAAGCTACATTTCTGTGTGTTTCGCATAGTTTCTCCACTTCTCTATACATTCTGCAATATCCGACGGTACTTCTGAGTTAAAACTCATCTTCTCGCCTGTTCTTGGGTGAATGAATCCGAGTGTTTTTGCATGCAATGCTTGTCGTGGTAATATTTTGAAACAGTTCTCTACAAATTGTTTGTATTTGGTAAAGGTTGTTCCTTTTAAAATGCGTTCGCCACCATAGCGTTCGTCGTTAAATAAGGTGTGACCAATATGCTTCATGTGCACACGAATTTGGTGCGTACGACCTGTTTCAAGTTGACAAGAAACCAATGTTACATATCCCAAACGTTCTAAGACTTTGTAATGTGTTACAGCAGGTTTTCCTTTATCAGCATCCTCGCCAAAAAATACCGTGTTTTGCAATCTATTTTTAGGGTGACGACCAATGTTTCCTTCTACAGTTCCTTCATCTTCTTCCACATTTCCCCAAACCAATGCATAGTAAATACGCTCAGAAGTTTTGTCAAAAAATTGTTTTGCCAAGTGTGTCATGGCTTCTTCCGTTTTGGCAACGACCAACAATCCGCTCGTATCTTTGTCAATTCTGTGTACCAAGCCTGGGCGTTCGTTGGAGTTTTTCGGAAGGTTATCAAAATGATAAATTAACGCGTTAATCAAGGTTCCAGAGTAATTTCCGTGACCTGGATGCACTACCATTCCTGCGGGTTTGTTGACCACGAGTAAATCATCATCTTCGTATACAATATCAATCGGAATGTCTTCTCCAACTAATAAGTTTTCATACGGCGGATGCGCAAATAAAACTTTAATGACGTCATTTCCTTTTACTTTGTAGTTCGATTTTACAGGCTTTCCATTTACAAAAATATTTCCGTCTTTGGCAGCTTGCTGAATTTTGTTTCGTGTTGCGCCTTCAATAAAATTCATTAAATATTTATCAACACGCAAAGGTTGCTGTCCTTTTTCAGCAGTAAAGGAATAATGTTCGTATAATTCGTCTGCTTCGTCTTGTGGTTGTGGAAAATTATTCTCCTGCATCGTCATCGTTTTCATCAGTATTGCTAGCGCCTGGACGCTTTCCGTTTCCTAGAATCAATTCTATTTTTGAGGTTTTTGGAAGTCTGTCACCTGGATTGATTGTTTTACCTTTGTACTGCATTCCCAAGACCATATCTTTTCCAATATTGTCTTTATAAGTTACTTTTTCTACCTGAAATCCAACTGCGTTTAGAGTTGATTCTGCAGTTCTTCTGGTAATCTGAATGACATGGGGAATTGTGATTTCTCTGTATTTAGAAGGATTTATTTTAAGATATATTTTTCTGTTTTCTTTTACTTTTTCTCCTGCAACAGGATTTTGCTCAATGACAGAAAATGGTGGAAAATCTGGATTGTAATTGATAGTATCTTCTAGTTGATATGTTAAATCGTTTTCTTCTAATTTTGCTTTGGCTTCTTCAAAAGAAAGTTTGCCCAATTCTGGTACCGTTTTAAATTCGCCGTGATTGGTAGAAAATTTTAACCATTGTGTCATTACAAAGATCAATACAATTACAATTCCTAAGGCTAATCCTATGTGCTTTAAAAATTCTTTGGAAAATAGAAACTTGATAAATTTCATTTATAATACGTTTTTATGGGACAAATATACATACTATTATTGAAGTGATTTAAACTTTTCGGGTTTAAGCGAAAATTAGAAGTTTTAAGTGCTATTGAAGTCTTTTTTGAGTTTCATAGCAACGCCACGGAACAAAAAAAACCAAAAATAGGGCTGAAAACAGCATTTTTTTAGCAAATCAAAAAAGTTTAAATCACTTCATTACTAATATTCTACTTTGATTTGTCCTCAAATACATTTACTTTCGTTTTTATAACGTTTATTTGCCTTATTTCGTGTACTAATGAAGAAAAATGTAGCTATCATTATGGGCGGTTATTCCAGTGAATTCGCCATATCGCTAAAAACTGGAACTGTGGTGTACAACCATTTAAACCCTGAAAAATATAACACTTATAAAGTTCATATTTTTAGAGATAAATGGGTTTGTGTTACGACTGTTGGTAAAGAGTTTCCAATTGATAAAAACGATTTTTCTGTCACTATTGATGATATCAAAATTACGTTTGATTGTGTGTTTAATGCAATTCATGGTTCTCCAGGCGAAGATGGATTTATGCAAGGATATTTGGAACTTTTAGAAATTCCGCATACAAGTTGTGGCATGTATCAAGCGGCATTGACTTTTAATAAGCGTGATTTGCTAGCTACTTTAAAACCGTACGGAATTAAATGTGCCACTTCGTATTATTTGAATGCAGGCGATTCAATTGATGAAGCAGCAATTGTTGCTAAAGTTGGCTTGCCGTGTTTTGTAAAAGCGAATAAAGCAGGAAGTAGTTTTGGAGTTTCGAAAGTACATGAAATTTCAGATTTGAAAAACGCTATTGCTATTGCACTAAAAGAAGATGATGAAGTCATTATTGAATCTTTTTTGGATGGTGTTGAAGTTTCTGTCGGAGTAATTAATTACAAAGGAAATGTTACGGTGTTGCCAATAACAGAAATTGTTTCTGAGAATGATTTTTTTGATTATGAAGCAAAGTATTTAGGAAAATCACAAGAAATTACACCTGCGCGAATTTCTCCTGAGTTATCAGCAAAAGTTGCTAAAGTCGCCAAAAAAATCTATGAAATTTTAAAACTAGAAGGTTTCTCGCGAAGCGAATTTATTTTTAAAGATGACGAACCATATCTTTTGGAAGTAAATACCATTCCTGGAATGACCGAAGAAAGTATTTTACCACAACAAGCAAAAGAAGCAGGCATTTCCCTTGAAGCATTATTTGGCAACGCTGTTGAATTGGCTTTGACTAAAAAGTAGTACCTTGTTGCTGTTTTTCACTACAATTATAAAAAAATGAAACGAGCTATTTTCCCAGGATCTTTTGATCCGATTACGTTAGGACATTACGATATTATTCAACGTGGCATAAAGTTGTTTGATGAGGTAATTGTCGCTATCGGCGTAAATTCTGCTAAAAAATACATGTTCAGTCTTGAAGAACGCAAGAAGTTTATTGAAGATTCATTTAAGGACGAACCAAAAGTGACTGTGGTTACTTATGAAGGTTTAACAGTTGATTTTTGTGAGAAACATAATGTCGATTTTATTTTACGTGGACTTCGAAATCCTGCCGATTTTGAGTTTGAAAAAGCTATTGCACATACCAATCGTGATTTAGCTCCTGTAGAAACTATCTTTTTATTGACAGCTGCAAGTACTTCTTATATTTCGTCTTCTATTGTTCGTGAAGTAATTCGCCATAATGGAGATTATACGTTATTGGTTCCGGATTCGGTTAGGGTTTGATGGGAATTAGGAATTAGGAATTAGGAATTAGGAATTAGGAATTAGGAATTAGGAATTAGGAATTAGGAATTAGGAAAATTACAAACTTCTTTGTTTTAAAGTACATCTCGATACAATTTTCTTCATTTTATTCCGAAAATAGATGAGACGCTTTGTGTAATGTACAGATTTGAAAATTAGATTCTGGTAATGATCTCTAAAATATATACCAAAGAGATACTAACAGCGAAGCGCTCTTAAAATCTAAAAGCGGTAGCTTGTCTAACAATCTAAAAGCGAAGCGAAAAAAACTACTTCATATATTTCTGAATCAACGCAAATAATTCTGCCGCTACAAAAGGCTTTATCAACATATCATTCATTCCTGAGTTGATAATTTTAGGCAAACTATCATCCAAAGAAACTGCCGTGAATGCTACAATTGGCACTTGTTTGTTAAATTTTCTAATGGCCTTTGTCGCTTCATAACCGTCCATTTCAGGCATGTGAATATCCATCAAAATTAAATCATACTGATTATTTTGAACACTTTCTATCGCCGCTGCACCACTTGCCACAATATCTGTAGTAATTTGTTTTGTAGAAAGGATTTTTTTGGTAAGCATTTGATTGATTTTATTGTCATCAACCACCAACATTTTTAAGTGACTAAAGTCAATGTCATCGATATGCACTTCGATATTTGGATCAACTCCTTCGCTCGTTTTTGGGAAACGAATATCAAAGGTAAATGTCGTTCCTACATTTTCTTTACTTTCCAAATGAATGTCACTATCATACGCTTTTAATAGCTTTTTTACAATTGACAATCCTAATCCTGAACCTTGATATTGTTCGTTGATTTCGTCATAGTTTTGCGAGAACATTTCAAATACTTTTTCCTGCTTTTCTTTCGGAATTCCGATTCCCGTATCCTGTACACAGAAATGCAAAAGCACCTCTTCTGCAGTTTCTTCCAGTTTTTCTACACTGATGCGAATGGTTCCTCCTTTGGTAAATTTGATCGCATTACTGATAAGGTTGATGAGTATTTGCGAAATTTTTAAACTGTCGCCCACTAACAATTCTGGAATTTCACGATCGTACGCAATGTTTAGTTCGTTTTCACGATCTTTTATCAACAAATCAAATGACTTTATAATATTGTCAATATTTGCTTTTAGGTTAAATGTCGATGCGCCAATGGTAATTGTGTTATCTTCTAACTTATTGGCTTGCAAAATATTATTTACTAGCGACAGTAAATGATCGCTCGAAAATTTTAATGATTTTAAGTATTGTTGTTGTGACGGTCTTGGATTTTCTTCTAATAGTAAATGTGTGATTCCGGTAACAGCATACAAAGGTGTTCGCAATTCATGACTCATCATGGAAAAGAAGTTTGATTTTGTTTTTGAAGTCATTTCTGCTTTCAGTTTTGCTTCTTCCAACTTGTTGTATTTGATGCGAAGTAATTTGTTACTTTTTGTCTTCTTGTAGATTGCTTTGATGATTAATGCTCCTAAGAAAATACAACCAATCAATAGTAACGCGATAATAGCTAAAACAACTTTAAACCTATTGACAATGATACTTTGCTGATTGTTTTTTTCTTCTAAAACATCAAGTTTCAATTGATCTTTACGCAATGAATAGTTTCCGAGCAATTCTTCTTCAATACTCTTATAATCATCGTCTAGCTTTTTCTTTAAATTCTTCTGATAGTTGAGTTGTGCTTCTCGCTGTTTTTCTATGTCTCCTTTCGATTTATAGATTTCCGCCAATTGCTTGTATGAAGATGCCAAGTCCTGCACATGATTATATTCATTATCAGTGTGTGTTTTTAGATATTTTTCCGCCAAAGCGTAATTCCCCAAATTAAAATACGTATCACCTTTGGTATATTCTAAAAAATTAATCCGAGCTTGAATCATTATTTCTGATGCTTTTATTTTTTTTACACGAAGCATCATTTCATCAAGAAATGGCAGTAATTCTTTGTAGCGTTCTTCTTTTTGTAAGAGTGAAATTTTTGCCCAATCGAGCACTAAAATATCTTCCAAATCACCCGAAGTATTTGCTATTTGATATCCTTCTTTTAGGTATTCTCGTGATTGTTCAGAGTCGTAATCATCTAGTGAAATACGTACTAAATCGTGATATGCTACTATTATTTCACGCGTGTTATGGAGTTTCTTCTGAATTTTTAAAGCCTTTAGGTAATATTTTGTAGCTTTCCCGCGATATTGCATTCTGCGATATGTGCTTCCTAAGATATGATAGGAAGATGCCAACGACGCTTCATCTTGATTATTTGTAGCGTGTTGTATGGCGAGATAACTGTACGAAAGTGCTTTTCCAAAATTGTATGCGCGCGTTAAACTAAACGCTTCTTTATTTAATGTTTGAATGCTGTCTTTTGAAACTTCTTGCGCACAGAGTTGCACACAAGTAAATACAAAAAAGACGATATGTATGAACCAACTATTCTTCATCTGATTGGCGTATTACATAATCAATTTTGTCGTATAGCATTTCTGGCTCAAACGGTTTGGTTATCACACCGCTAATTTTAGTATCAACCACTTTTGCATAAGCATCCGAAATTTCCATTGCGGTCAATAGAATAATTGGAATATTGTTATTGTTTTCTCTGATTTTTTGAATGGTTTCAATACCGTTTAATTTTGGCATAAACATGTCCATCAAAATCAAATCGAATGTTTGTTTGTCTATAATTTCTAGCGCAGAAAAACCACTGTGCACTACTTTTGTTTGTATGTTTTGACGTTCTAGAATTTTTTGCGTTAACAATCCGTTTACGGCATTATCATCCACAATTAAGATATTCAAATTGTCAAAATTGTAGGTTTTGTGTTCAAATTCTTCTTCATCGTTTGTTTCAGAGATTTCAACTTTACGCAATACCAATTCAAAATAAAATTCAGAACCTTTGTTAAGTACACTTCGCAAGTGCAATTTTGATTTTAGTACTTTGAGTAGATTGTTTACGGTTGTCAATCCCAAACCTAAATCGAGATAACCATTATCCTCACTGAGAATGATGCCTTTTTCAAGATTTTCAAAAATGATGTGTTTTTTCTGTTGTGGAATTCCCAAACCATTGTCTTTGATTGAAAATTTTAATGTGATTGTCTCCGAAGTTTCTGCCACTTGATTCACTTTCAACCGAATGTTTGACTCCATATTGTAACGCACTGCATTATCGAGTAAATTGAAAAGTATTTGCGAAATTTTTAGACTATCGCCCAACAAGTTTTTAGGAATGTGCTCATCAACCTTCACATCAATAACATTGCGGTTTTCTTTGACCAAAAAGTTTACAGAAGCCGTAACATTTTTGATGCTTTTTCGAATGTCTATTATTTCTTCAATGGTGTTCATTTTGCTGGCTTCAATCTTATTCATTTGAAGAATATTGTTGATGATTGCTAGCAAATGTTCCCCCGAAAATTTTAATGATTTAAGATAACCTTCTTGAAATTTTTCAGGTTTTTCAAGCAATAATAAGTTTGTCATTCCAATGATTGCATACAAAGGTGTTCGCAATTCGTGACTGATTAAAGAGAAGAAATTTGTTCTAATTTTAGAAACGTTTTCAATTTGTTTTTTAGCTTCAAACAATTGCTTGTTTTGTCCGCTTAATAATGCATTGGTGCGAACTCGTGCACGTTGATTTAAATAGAAAACTCCTGTTAACAATACCAAAATGACCAAAATTACAATTAAAATTGTCGTTAGATTTCGGTAATTGGTAATGTATAATTCTTTTACTTCTTGTTCTTTTTCAATATTTTCTAAACGATCTTCATATTCGTCAATTCCATATTTCATCACAATTTTAGAAAGTATCTGCTCTTTTTCCAGCACTTTAAATGCTTCGTAATGCTCAATATGCTTTTCTAAAGCTTCCAATTCAGCTTGTCGCTTGCCTTTTGCTGCATACAATTCCGCTAAGTCTTTGTAGGTAAGCGAAAGTAATTCTAAGTGATTGATATTTTTTTTGTCACATAAAGAAATAACACTTTTATAGCTTTTTTCTGCATCAATTGTCTTCTTCATAGCAAGTAATACTTTTCCATTGTAATAGTATGCTTTTTGAAGCATGTCGGAACTTCTAGGATAGTACGGATTGTCTATACAATATTCAATAACTTTCTGAAAACATTCTTGTGCTTTGCTATATTGCTTTGTTGCCAAACATAATTTTCCCATGTAAAATTTAGCATCAATGGAATTGATGTCTTCTTTAAATTTATCTGAGAGTTTGAGTGCTGATTTTAGGTGCTTTTCTGCTTTTTTGAACGAGCCATTTTTGTAAAAACTGTAACCTATCTCATTATACATTTGCAACAAACGCTTGTCATTACGTTGCTGTTTGAAATAAGAAATGGCTTTCTCGTAATTTTCAAGAGCGAGGTCTTCACGACGCATTTGAATGTAAATAACACTTAGTATATGATAGCTTTCCGCAATCAGGCTATCATTTTCCATAAGTCCAGCATACTTTAAAGCACGTTGTGTATTGCTTAGTGCTTTGTTATATTTTTCTTGAGAAGATAGTTTTTTGGCTTCGGTTTGTAATTGAATAATACTGTCTTTATCAACGGTACGACCTATTTGTCCATGTGATACAGATACAAAGACAAAAAATAATAAAAACACACGTATAAGATTCATGCTTGGTAGAAAGGCTATAATCTGTCGAAAAAGATACAAAAATTAGCGTAGCTTTCTACGATTTTAACGCTTCTTGTCTAAGATTATTTTTGCAAATCCATCATTACGTAATACCTAGGATCATCAATTGCATCTTCAATGACATTGGCGAGTTTTGGAGACGCTTTGACCATCAATGCTTTACAATCTTCACTCAAGTGCTTTACGCGCAATTGTTTTCCAGCGGCTTCGTATTTTTTGATGAGATTGAAAATAGCTTCTAATGCCGAATAATCTGACACACGCGATTCCATAAAATCAATCACCACCATATCAGGATCATTTTTCACATCAAATTTATTATTAAACGCTTGAATGCTTCCAAAGAATAATGGTCCAAAAATTTCATACACTTTTGTTCCATCTTCCAATACTTTTTTGCGTGCACGAATGCGCTTTGCATTCTCCCAAGAAAACACCAACGCCGAAATGATAACTCCTGCAATTACTGCAACCGCCAAATCTTTCCAAACGGTAATTAACGAAACAGCAATTAAAACAACAGCGTCACTCACAGGAATTTTATGTAAGATTCTAAAACTACTCCACGCAAATGTTCCAATCACTACCATAAACATCACACCAACTAAAGCGGCAATTGGTACTTGTTCTATTAATCCTGAAGCAAAAAGTATAAAACATAACAATGCTAAAGCGGCAACAACTCCAGACAATCTTCCGCGTCCACCACCTTTTATATTAATAATCGATTGTCCGATCATGGCACAACCGCCCATTCCACCAAAAAGTCCGTTTACAATATTTGCACCACCTTGCGCCAAACATTCGCGGTTTCCATTTCCACGAGTTTCGGTAAGTTCATCTACTAAATTTAAAGTCATCAACGACTCTATCAATCCAATTGCTGCTAAAATAAACGCATATGGCGCCATGATTAGCAGATTTTTTATGCTCCACAATTCGGCAGAAAATATGGCTGTTTGAAATGTTGGCAAACCTCCTTTTAGTCCAGAAGCTCTTCCTTCACTTCCTTCAACAATAAATGATTTTACCGTAGCAACATCTTCAAAATTCCCTAAAATTACAATCGCAGACACTACAATAATCGCAATTAATGCTTCTGGCAATTTCTTCGTTAATTTTGGCAATCCCCACATAATCAACATTGTCAATCCTACCAAACCAAGCATAATCCACAAAGGAGAACCTTCTAACCAAACTTTATTATCACCACTTCCAGATTTAAACAATTGTAGTTGCGACATAAAAATCACAATTGCCAAGCCGTTTACAAATCCCATCATTACAGGATGTGGAATCAATCGGACGAATTTTCCAAGTTTAAAAACACCTGCCAGCATTTGAATCACACCAACCATTAAAAGTGTTATAAATAAGAACATTAAACCTTGTTCTTCAATACCTGTTTCCAATCCTAATTCGTTTCCTTTGGCTACCAAAGCGACCATTACAACTGCCATGGCGCCTGTTGCTCCCGAAATCATTCCTGGTCGTCCTCCAAAAATTGCGGTAATCAATCCCATCATAAAAGCTCCATACAAACCTACCATTGGTGGAACACCTGCCACAAAGGCAAAGGCAACAGCTTCTGGCACCAATGCCAACGCTACCGTTAATCCACTTAAAATATCATTTTTGGCATTCGCCGCTCGCTTTCTAATAAACTCAGTCATAATTCTTTGCTCTTGTATTTCTTGAAAATAAGAAGCGGCAAAAATACAGCTATTATTTCTACTGACAAGTTTTTTCGATGTATTGACTGCAACTATAAAAATATCTTAACCTTTGTTTTATATCTTCTTTTAAAAAAGCAACGTTTTTATTTTTTTGTTTATGTTTGATGAGCCAAAACCAATTCTTATGAAAAAAGTAGTTTTTCTTCTTTGTATTTCTATCTTTTTTGCTTGTGATGCTGAAAAAGAAAAAACAACAATAACTCACGATTTTACAACAATATTTGAAAAATCTGGTGGAACACAAACACCAACCTATCCAGAAGTTATTCAGTATTACGAGAACTTAGCAGAAAGCTACTCAGAAATTCATCTAGAATCCATTGGGCTTACAGATTCGGGCAAACCTTTACACCTAGTGACATATAATCCTAGCGGGAATTTTGATTTTGAGAACATTCGCAAAGAAAAAACTATTTTATTAGTCAACAACGGAATTCATCCTGGAGAAAGTGATGGAATTGACGCAACCATGATGCTTTTGAGAGATTTGGCAAACGGCACCAAAAAAGCACCAAAAAATATAGTAATTTCTGCGATTCCTGTGTATAATGTTGGAGGAAGTTTGAATCGTAATTTTGGCACAAGAGCCAATCAAAATGGTCCAGAAGCATATGGTTTTCGCGGAAACGCTAAAAATTATGATTTGAATCGTGATTTTATCAAATCTGATACACGAAATGCCAAAGCTTTTGCACAAATTTTCCACAAAGTACAACCCGATGTTTTTGTAGACAATCATGTGAGTAATGGTGCCGATTATCAATATACTTTGACACATTTATTTACACAGCACAACAAATTAGGTCATGAAGCAGGCGAATTTTTACATAAAACCATGATGCCCGATTTGGAAGCGACATTGCAAAAAAATAGTTGGGACATTACGCCGTATGTAAATGTTTTTGGGCGTACGCCAGAATCAGGATTTTCGCAATTTATGGATTCGCCAAGATATTCTACAGGATACACAACCTTATTTAACACACTTGGTTTAATGGTAGAAACACACATGCTAAAACCTTACAAACAGCGCGTGGAAGGAACATATGCTTTGATGGAAGCACTAATTGAAAATATTGAAACGAAACATCATCAAAACATCAAATCGATTCGTAAAAAAACACATGAATCCTTTGTAAATACTGAGACTTATCCTGTTCAATGGGAATTGGATAGAAGTCAAGAAACTACATTAAATTTTAAAGGTTATGAAGGTACTTTTGTGAAAAGTGATTTGACAGGACAAAAACGCTTAAAATATGATGACACCAAACCATTTACCAAAGAAGTTCCATATTACAATTATTTTAAAATAAAAAAAGAAGTTACGGTACCAAAAGCATACGTAATTCCGCAAGGTTGGCACAATGTCATAGACTTGTTAACATTGAATAATGTTGTGTTGAATACGATTGAAAACGACACAATTATTGATGTAGAAACTTATCATATTAAAGATTTTAAAACCTATCCAAATCCGTTTGAAGGACATTATACACATTACAATACTGAAGTTTCTAAAACTCTGCAAAAAATTAGCTTTAACAAAGGTGATTTTATAGTTAAAACCAATCAACCTGCATTTCGTTATTTGTTAGAAACACTCGAACCCGAAGCTGTAGATTCCTTTTTTAACTGGAATTTCTTCGACACTATTTTACAGCAAAAAGAAGGATTTTCTGCGTATGTTTTTGAAGATGAAGCCAAAGAATTATTAGCAAACAATCCGCAATGGCAACAAGAATTTGAAGCAAAGAAAGCTTCCGATGATATGTTTGCCAAAAGTGCTTCGCAACAATTACGTTGGATTTACAAAAAATCACATCATTACGAAAAGGCACATTTGCGGTATCCTATTTTTAGGATTGTTAGATCGTTAGATCGTTAGATCAAAAATAAAAAAGTCTAAAAGTCTAAAAATCTAAATTGTCTAAGCTCCTGAAAGTGTTTTTTATTAAAATGAATCAAGATGATAGAGTCAGGATATTTCTAAAAAAATCGTATTATTTGAATATGAAACTTTCTCAAGAAGAAGTCCAAAAGCGTCAGCGCGTCTAATATTCTAAAAGCGTAGCGTTCTAACAATCCGCATTAAAACAACAACTTTATATTCTCATACGAATTTAAGAGCGCTTGCTGCGTTTCCGCTTCGTTTTTCCAAGCTACTTCCATAATGCCTTCGTCTTCTTGTGGAAAAAATTCACCTTCATAGGCAGTTTCCATAGCATACCAATAAGTTAGCTTCAATCGGTATTCGCCATTTCGTTTAAAAACGTGATACGTTTGTAGTAAAAAGTCTGTGATTTTCAATCCGTTTACGCCAGTTTCTTCTTCCACTTCTCTAACGGCGGTTTGCTCTATATTTTCACCTTTTTCGGTTTTTCCTTTGGGCAAATCCCACTTTCCGTTTCTAAAGATAAACAAGACTTCTCCTTTTGTATTTTTCACCAAACCGCCCGCAGCTTCTACCACAGGAAGCTTTTTGTACAATAATGGTAATAATTCTTCTCCGTTATCGTGATAAAGTATGGCTTTGTCGATTTTTCCAGAAGCCATTTTCCCTATAAGCCACTCAAAATCAACATCTTTCAACAGATATGTGTCGGAAATTTCACTCTTTTCAACTTCATTTGATAAAATTATGAGCTTTTCATTGATAAAAACTTTATACATTTGCATTATGATTTTTGATAAAAATACAGCTAAAAAGACTGCCGAATTGTTGTTGCAAATTAACGCAATTAAATTACAACCGCAAGAACCTTTTACTTGGGCTTCTGGTTGGAAATCGCCAATATATTGCGACAACCGAATTACGCTATCATTTCCACCGATACGTAATTATCTTAGAGAACAATTTGCCAAGCATATTGAAAAAGAGTATGGAAAACCTGATGTAATTGCAGGTGTTGCTACTGGCGCTATTGGAATTGGGATTCTTGTAGCCGAATATTTAAGCGTTCCTTTTGTGTATGTACGACCAGAAGCAAAAAAACATGGAAGACAAAATCAAATTGAAGGATTTATTCAAAAAGGACAAAATGTGGTCGTTGTTGAAGATTTGATTAGTACAGGAAAAAGTAGTTTAAACGCTGTAAAAGCACTAGACGCCGCCGAAGTAAATGTAAAAGGAATGGTTGCTATTTTTTCTTATAATTTTGATATTGCTAAAGAAAATTTTGAAACGGCTAAGGTAAATTTACATACTTTAAGCAATTATGAAAATCTCTTAGAACAAGCTTTAGATACCAATTACATCACATCATCAGAACTAGAAACTTTAGAAAATTGGCGAAAAGATCCTGCAAATTGGAATGCTAATTGATTAGATATCGAAAAATAATAATATGAACATAGAAAGCCCAAAAGTCACCGTAAATAAATCTCCTCAAGAACTTTACGATTTTTTGACGAATGTTGAAAATTTTGAAAAACTAATGCCTGAAAGCATCAGTAAATTTGAAGTATTGGCAGAAGGAAAATTTCTTTTTGCACTAAAAGGAATGCCAGAAATCGTATTGAAACTCAAAGAAAGTACACCACCAAACAAAGTTGTTTTGGGTGCTGCTTCCGACAAATTACCATTTACACTTACTGGAGACATTCAGGAATTAGAAGAAGGTAAAAGTGAAGCACAATTGCTTTTTGAAGGCGATTTTAATCCCATGATGGCAATGATGATAAAAGGTCCTATTGGTAAATTTGTAAATACGCTCGCTGAAAATATGAGTAAGTTATAATTTAAAATAAATATTTTTTTAAAAGCTGAATAAAGTGATCTTTGTTCAGCTTTTTTGTTTTAAGTATTTTAGGAAAATCAGCGAAGCGATCCAAAAGCGAAGCGATCCAAAAGCGAAGCGATCCAAAAGCGAAGCGATCCAAAAGCGAAGCGATCCAAAAGCGAAGCGATCCAAAAGCGAAGCGATCCAAAAGCGAAGCGATCCAAAAGCGAAGCGATCCAAAAGCGAAGCGATCCAAAAGCGAAGCGATCCAAAAGCGAAGCGATCCAAAAGCGAAGCGATCCAAAAGCGAAGCGATCCAAAAGCGAAGCGATCCAAAAGCGAAGCGATCCAAATCAATACAACAACTTAATCTCTTTCAAATCAAACTCAGCCATAATTTCATCTTCCAATAATACATTCAACTTTCCATCATCAGCTACACCTTGAATAAATCCCATAAACATATTACCTGTTTTATCTTTAAAAGTTGAAGGTTTATCTTTTCGGAATAATAACGATTCATATTCCATTTTCAATATTTCAAAAGAACGCGCAGTAATCAATTCAGAATATTTTTTTAACTGTCCTGCAATCTGAAACATCACTTCATCCAAATCAAAATGAATTCCTGTACGCTGTTTTAAAGAAGTTGCATTTGGTAGTGCTTCAAAATTTGTTTGATTGACATTTAAGCCAATTCCAATAATAGCTGCTGTCATTTTGCTATTTTGTATGACATTTTCAATCAAGATTCCACATATTTTTTGATTCTCTGACAAAATGTCGTTTGGCCATTTGATCGTCAATTTCGGAATTTGAAAATGTTTCAACGCGTTATAAATCGCCAAAGAAGTAGCGATACTGATATAAAATCCTTCATCATTCTCTAGACAAGAAATCTTTTTAAACACACTAAACGTAAGGTTTTTGCCTTTTTCAGAATCCCAAACAGTTCCCATCTGACCTTTCCCTGCGGTTTGAGAGGCAGCGATGACAATTGTAAAATCATCCAGTTTTTGTTCCCAACTTAACTGTCTTAAAAAGGTATTTGTGGAGTCAATGGCATCAAGTTTGATTATTTTCATCGTATATTTAAAAAATCTTTAGATATTCTTATGATAAAGGAGTTACAAATAACATTTAAAAGTAATACTTTTGTATAAAATATAATTAATTGAATGACAAAAACTAAGGTTAGTACGGATCAATTGATCACGGGAATCATAAAAGGGATAGAAGAAGTAAAAGGAAATGATATCACCATCTTAGACTTACGCGAAATTGACAATACAGTTTGTGACTACTTTATAATATGCAATGGTACTTCAAATACGCAAGTAAATGCCATTGTAGGTTCAGTACAAAAAATGGTTAGTAAAGAATTAAAAGACAAACCATGGCACATTGAAGGAGCTGAAAATGCCGAATGGGTATTAATGGATTACGTTAATGTAGTAGTGCATGTATTCCAAAAACACATCCGTGAGTTTTATGACATAGAAGGACTTTGGGGAGATGCTAAAGTAACTTCTATTCAAGCAAATTATTAAAAATTACATTTTGATTTAATGGCAAAAGACAACAATAACATGACAAAAAAACCTAAATTCAATGCATATTGGATTTATGGTTTGATCGGAGTTTTTCTCCTTTTTTTAGTATTCTCTAATGGCTCAGGAGGAGACGATAAAGTTACTTTTTCTAAATTCAAGGAATTAGTACCAAACAATGATATTCAAAAAATTAAAGTATTTACCAATGCAGGTTTTGCAGAAGTATATCTAAAAGAAGGTGCAGCTTCCAAAGACGCATATAAAGAATTGGTAAACAAAAAAGGAAATCTCTTTTTAATGGGAGATACGCCTGATTTTACTATTAAATACTTAAATCTTGAGAATTTTGAAGAATATCTAAATGAAGTAAAGGAAGAAAAAAATCTTGATTTTGAAATCGCTCCCGATCAACAAAACAACACCGTTTCCAACTTTATTTTCAGCATCTTACCGTTCGTTTTAATTATTGCAGTTTGGATTTTCATCATGCGTAGAATGTCTGGCGGAGGCGCTGGTGGCGGAGGCGGACAAATTTTCAATATTGGGAAATCGAAAGCTAAACTCTTTGATGAAAAAACGGATATCAAAGTAACATTTAAAGATGTTGCCGGATTAGAAGGTGCAAAAGAAGAAGTTCAAGAAATTGTGGATTTCCTGAAAAACCCTGAAAAATATACCTCTTTAGGAGGAAAAATTCCAAAAGGAGCACTATTAGTAGGACAACCAGGAACTGGTAAAACATTACTTGCAAAAGCCGTAGCAGGAGAAGCAAAAGTACCGTTCTTCTCGCTTTCAGGTTCAGATTTCGTAGAAATGTTTGTAGGAGTTGGAGCTTCCAGAGTTCGTGACTTATTCAAACAAGCCAAAGAAAAATCGCCTGCAATCATTTTTATTGATGAAATTGATGCTATCGGTCGTGCTCGTGGAAAAAACAATTTTACAGGTTCTAACGACGAACGCGAAAATACCTTAAACCAATTACTGACAGAAATGGACGGTTTTGGCACCAACACAAACGTTATTGTAATGGCAGCAACAAACCGTGCAGATATCTTAGACAAAGCTTTAATGCGTGCTGGACGCTTTGACAGACAAATTTATGTTGATCTTCCAGACATTCGTGAGCGTAAAGAAATCTTCGAAGTTCACTTAAAACCACTTAAAAAAGCAGATAATTTAGACACAGATTTCCTATCAAAGCAAACGCCAGGTTTCTCTGGAGCAGATATTGCAAATGTTTGTAACGAAGCAGCATTAATCGCGGCAAGAAAAGGAAAGAAAGCTGTTGAAAAGCAAGATTTCTTAGATGCTGTAGATCGTATTGTTGGTGGATTGGAAAAGAAAAATAAAATCATCACGCCAGAAGAAAAGAAAACAGTAGCGTTTCATGAAGCTGGACACGCAACGGTAAGTTGGTTGGTAGAACATGCCGCACCGTTGGTAAAAGTTACCATTGTACCAAGAGGACAATCACTTGGAGCAGCTTGGTACTTACCAGAAGAACGTATGTTGGTTCGTACAGAACAAATGCTAGACGAAATGTGTGCTACTTTGGGTGGACGTGCCGCAGAGAAAGTTATCTTCGATAAAATATCTACAGGTGCGTTGAGCGATTTGGAAAAAGTAACCAAACAAGCACGTGCTATGGTAGCCGTATATGGTTTAAATGATAAAATTGGAAACCTTACGTATTACGATTCTAGCGGAAACGACAATGGTTTCTCAAAACCGTATAGTGAAGAAACTGCTAAAACAATTGATGAAGAAATCTCGAAGATTATTGAAAACCAATACCAACGAGCAATTCAAATATTAGAACAAAATAAAGACAAACTAACAAAGCTTGCCGAATTACTTCTAGAAAAAGAAGTTATTTTCAAAGATGATTTAGAAGGAATTTTCGGAGCAAGACCGTTTTTAAAATCTGACGCTTCTAGCGATTCAGAAGAATAGTTCGTCTTTTATAATATATTTCACTTTAAATAATCTCGATTTATCGCTAGCATAAGTCGAGATTTTTTATCTTTACATAAATTTTTCCTAATTATAAACTACAATTGACTCTATGAGTCTTTTTAAGAAAATTTTCGGCTCCAAAACCAAACCTCAACAGGAAAGCGCTCCTGCGAACGAGCGTGGAAAATATATGCCACAAATTGAACTTCCAATTGATGAACGTTTTACCATCAACTTTCGTAAAAATGGAGGAAAATTTCTATACTGTGACTCTTTTACAGATGTTTACAACAGTTTAGAAAATATTCTCATGGAAAATGGTTGGGAAGGGAAAGAAGCCTTATGCTTTGACGAGCAACTTCAAGAACGATTTGACAATTTCGATTTAAAATTCTCACGCATCAACATGAATGCAAGTTTTTATTTGGCTTCGTGTGAATATCTAATTGCCGACAATGGTTCTATCTTAGTTTGTTCCAACCAAATAAAAGAAAAAAAACTCAACGATTTGCCTGACAATTTTGTCATTCTTGCCACAACAAGTCAACTCGTTGGTGCCATCGGCGAAGGTTTGCGCGGTATCAAAAATAAATACAAGTCTAATATTCCTAGTAACATTACTACAATAAAGCATTTTCAAGTGCAGGAAGAAAAGGACTTTTTATCCTATGGAAGTAGCTCAAAAAACTTATATTTGCTGCTTCTGGAAGACCTCTAAAAATGAAAGAATTTTTAACTCGATCTTTAGCTGGATTAATTTTTGTTGCACTACTAATTTCTTCAGTATTTCTATCACAAACAGCTATTTTTGCTGTCTTTACCATATTTGGGCTCTTGTGTATGTTCGAGTTTAGCAAGCTTATTGAGCTTAAAGGATTTATACAATACATCGTATTTTTAGCTTTTTTAAGCGTTTTTGTATTTTGGAAACACTTACAACCTGAGTTAAAAATAGAAGAAGCCACCATGATTTTACTGGTCTTTTCCATTTTTGTTTCTTTATTTCTTATCAGAGATTTATTCTCAAAAAAAATAATTCCCGAATTCAAATTCAAAAAATACCTACTTGTTTCTTTTTATATGAGTAGTAGTTTTGCTTTTTTATTATTGATACCAAACGCAACAGAAACCTACGAACCATATATTATTCTAGGAAGTTTTCTCTTAGTTTGGGTAAATGATTCGTTTGCATATTTAATTGGTAAAAAATTCGGAAGACAGAAATTATTTGAACGCATCTCACCCAAAAAAACGGTAGAAGGTTTTTTAGGCGGATTACTTTTTTCTTGCATTGCTAGTTATTTTATATATAAATTTACAGATACACCACTGAGTTTCAGCAGTTGGCTTATCTTAGCAATCATTATAAGTTCTATTGGAACGATTGGCGATTTAATTCAGTCAAAATTTAAAAGACAAGCCAATGTAAAAGATAGCGGATCAATTATGCCTGGACATGGCGGAATTTTTGACCGATTGGATAGCATGATATTTTCAGCGCCATTTATTTATTTGTTTTTAAAGATATTACACTATGTTTCATAAAGAAGGATACAAAATCATTATTGTAACATTTATTATTGTTGCGGCTGTCGTGATTACAGCAGATAAGATTGATACCGCTTGGATAAAATACCTTTTGCAAGGAATTGCCGTGGTATTTTTAATTTTAATTTTACAATTTTTTAGAAATCCATCGCGTAACACGCCAAAAAATGATGCGCATGTCATTGCTCCGGTTGACGGAAAAGTGGTTGTGATTGAAGAAGTATTTGAAAAAGAATACTTTAAAGACAAACGTTTGCAAGTTTCTATCTTCATGTCGCCAATTAATGTACATGTAACGCGTTATGCTATTAGCGGAACGGTAAAATACAGCAAATATCATCCTGGAAAATATCTAGTTGCTTGGCATCCAAAAGCTTCTGAAGAAAATGAACGCACTTCTGTGGTGGTTGAAAACGAAACGTATGGTGCCATTTTATACCGACAAGTCGCTGGTGCATTAGCAAAAAGAATCGTAAATTATGCCGAAGAAAATGCAGCTGCAATACAAGGTGAAGATGCTGGATTTATAAAATTTGGATCGCGTGTCGATTTATATTTACCGCTCGACACCAACATAAAGGTAAAACTCAACCAAACAGTAAAAGGCGGAATAGACGTAATTGCAATGAAATAATGGGTTCCTCAAAGTTAGACATAACATTTTTTGAAGCCGTAGAACGTGTCAATAACAGTACGGAATCTTTTCCTGCGGATTTTTTATTGCGATTGTATGCATATTACAAACGTGCAACAAATAATGACGATAAACCTAGCAGTCGTCGACCAATAATCAATGCATTTAAAATGAACGCGTTGTTGCAAACACAAGATATTTCTCCTGAAGAAGCAAAAAAAGCATATATCGAATTGGTAAACTCCTATTTTGAAAGCTAGTAAAACTATCTTCTTACCAACTTGGTTAAAACTATGTTTATTTATAATCACATGGTTTTTCTTTCTTATTGTTTTTGAAATTAGCAGTGCTTTTATCATTCCAGACACATTAGAATTTAGCTTAAAGCCTGACACGATTCCTTTTCGTATCATTCGGCATTCATTTCAACTTTCTGCTACCATTCTAAGCATTTGGCTATTTACACGCTTTATAGATAAAATTCCTTTTAAATCCTTAGGTTTTTACCTGAAAAACAGATGGAAAGATATCCTTTTCGGAATCATACTAGGTTTTATAGTTATGGCGTTTGCTTATGTTTTGTTGGAGAATTTACATGAAATCACATATACATCTTTAAATGTAAAAATTGAAGATATCATTTACAGCATCATCTTTTTTACATTAGTATCCTTATTAGAAGAAATACTATGTAGAGGTTACATATTAAATCGTCTACTAGAAACCAACAATAAATACATTGCCTTAACAATTTCTTCGGTCATTTTTACAGCATTGCATTCGTTCAATCCGAATATGGCAGTTGTTCCTGTTTTGAATCTTTTTTTAGCGGGAATTCTCTTGGGAATCACTTACATCTACACAAAAAACTTATGGTTTCCTATTGCATTACATTTTAGCTGGAATTTCTTTCAAGGTCCAATTTTCGGTTTTGAAGTTAGCGGACAGGAATTTTATTCCGTGATTCAACAAACACGTACAGAAGATAATCTACTCAACGGCGGAAGCTTCGGATTTGAGGGTTCATTATTGGCAACTTTTATCCTACTTTTTGTAATTTTTCTTCTTTGGAGATATTACGAAAACAAATCAAAGCATGCGTTCAACGGAGTCAAAATATAGTATTGTACTACTTACATATATCTGCAATTTTATAATTAAAAGGAATTTCTGCTAAAAAAAAGAACAACAAATAGCTGTTTTATGAGAATTTTAAGATCATACATTTTATAAAGAATAGATATGATAGTATCTTTAAGGAATTAACAATAAAAAGAAAAAAATGAAAACATTATACGAAGCTACTACGCAAGCAATTGGTGGTAGAGAAGGAAAAGTACATTCAGAAAACAGTCCAATAGATTTCAATTTATCTGTCCCAAAATCTATGGGCGGAAATGGTGGTGACGGCGCAAATCCTGAACAACTTTTTGGCGCAGCGTATGCAGCCTGTTTTGGAGGCGCAATACAATCTGTTGCTAAAAACGAAGGTATTGATATTAACAATGAAGAACTAAGCGTCACCGCGATTATTGGTTTCTGTAAAGATGACGATGGTTTCTTCTTAGAAGCAACGTTAGACTGCTACATTCCTGGTGTTGATTTAGAAACTGGAGAAGATTTGGTAGAAAAAGCACATAAAGTTTGCCCGTTTAGCAAAGCTACACGTGATAATATTACTGTAAACTTAAATTTATTGTTGGACGAATAAACATTTGTCTCACATAAATTGTAACTCATAAAAAATCGTCTAGAAAGTAATTTTTAGGCGATTTTTTTAGCGTCAAGAATCTAGATCGTTGCGCTTTTGGATTTTAGATTTTTTCTAAAAAAAATTAAATTATTTGAAACGTCTTTGCGAACGTTTTGTAAAAACGTGTAGCAATCTGTTTGTTTCAAAAATGATTTTGTGCATCAACTAAAAACAGATTACTTCGTCATTCTTCCTCGTAACGACGTTTCATAAATATTATGTTTATCATTCAATTTCAAAAAAACAAAAAATGAGCGTCAGCGAGTCACACATAAGTGAGCTATCGAGAACTCCCATTTTCAAATTAAAATATTTTTAAACCTCCAAATTAGAAGATTGTTACATTAAAAAATCAATACATTATTTTAGCGAAGCGAGACTCGCTTTCAACGTTTCAATTTTTGCTAATGCATTTGCTTCTTTCTGCTTTTCGTTAGCTACAACTTGCTCAGGGGCATTGTTTACAAAACGTTCGTTTGATAGTTTTTTACGGGCAATTACCAATGAACCTTCTACATATTCCAACTCCTTCGTTAACTTTTCAATTTCTGCTTCAATATCAATTGCGCCTTCCATCGGAATAAAATATTCATTCGATTTTACACGGAATGACAATGCGCCATCAAGCTTTTCAGTACTGTATGTAATATTTTCAATGTTTCCAAGCTTTACGATTACTGAATCTAAATCTGCCGTAAGCTTTTCAGTATTGATAACTGTCAATGCCAACGCATCTTTTTGCGGAATGTTCTTTTCTTTACGAATGGTTCGGATTCCAGAAACAACATCTTGAATCATTTCAAAATTAGCTAACAAGTCTTCATTAATCGCTCCGCTTTTTGGCCAGCTAGAAACTACTAATGCTTCTTCTTTGGTACGAGTTGTCATACGCTGCCAAATATCTTCCGTAAGGAACGGCATAAACGGATGTAATATCTTTAAATTTGCTTCAAATAAAGAAATTACCGTATCATACGTCGTTTTATCAATTGGCGAACCGTAAGTTGGTTTTACCATTTCCAAGAACCACGAACAGAAATCATCCCAAACGAGTTTGTACGAAATCATCAACGCATCTGAGATTCTGTATTTACTGTATTGATCTTCCAATTCTACCAACGCTTTTTGAAGTTTTGATTTGTACCAATCAATCGCAATTTTAGCAACTTCAGGTTGTGTAACTTCGTCACTTACTTCCCAAATTTGCGTTAGATTATACGCTTGGAAAATTTTATTGGCAAACTTTTTTCCTTGATCGCAGAGTGATTCGTCAAATAACAAATCGTTTCCAGCAGCAGCACTTAATAACAATCCTACACGAACGCCATCAGCTCCGTAATTTTCTATCAACTTTAAAGCATCAGGAGAATTTCCTAATGATTTTGACATCTTACGACCTTGCTTATCGCGCACCAAACCTGTTAAATACACATTCGTAAAAGGTTTCATGTCACGATATTCGTATCCAGCAATAATCATTCGGGCAACCCAGAAAAATAGAATGTCTGGTCCAGTTACCAAGTCATTTGTTGGATAGTAATATTTAATTTCTTCGTTTTCAGGGTTTCGGATTCCATCAAAAACACTCATTGGCCATAACCAAGATGAAAACCAAGTATCGAGTGCATCTGCATCCTGACGTAAATCGTCCATTGTTAAGTTTTCGTTTCCAGTAGCCGCTTTTGCTAATGCCAAAGCTGCTTCTTTCGTTTCCGCTACAGCGAAATCTTCTTTTCCATCACCAAAATAGTATGCAGGAATTTGTTGTCCCCACCAAAGTTGACGTGAAATATTCCAATCGCGAATATTTTCCATCCAGTGACGATAGGTATTTTCAAACTTTTTAGGAAATAAATTAATATCACTATCTTCTCCTAAAACGGCTTCAATGGCAGGTTTTACCAAATCGTCCATTTTTAAAAACCACTGATCGGATAATCTTGGCTCAATCACAGCTTTTGTACGCTCTGACGTTCCAACTTTGTTGATATGCTGTTCTGTTTTGATTAAGAACCCTTTTTCTTCTAATTCTTTTGAAATTTCTTTACGAACTACAAAACGATCTTTTCCTTCGTAATGCAATCCGAAACTATTCAGCGTAGCATCTTCATTGAAAATATCAATTACTTCCAAGTTGTGCTTATCGCCTAAAACCTTATCGTTTTCATCATGCGCAGGTGTTACTTTTAAGCAACCTGTACCAAATTCAATATCAACATAATCGTCTTCAATAATCGGAATAACTCTGTTTACCAAAGGAACAATCGCTTTTTTTCCTTTTAAATGTGCATAACGCTCATCTTCCGGATTGATACAGATGGCAGTATCTCCCAAAATCGTTTCTGGACGTGTGGTAGCTATTGTTACTTTTTCATCGCTTCCTTCAATTGCATACGACAGATAGTACAAGTTTCCTTGCTTTTCTTCGTAAATTACTTCTTCATCAGAAAGTGTTGTTTTTGCTTCTGGATCCCAATTTACCATACGATATCCGCGATAAATCAAGCCTTTATTGTATAAATCAACGAAAGTTTTAATTACCGAAGCTGACATATCGTCATCCATTGTAAATTTCGTTCTGTCCCAATCACAAGAAGCTCCTAATTTTTTAAGTTGCTCTAAAATAATACCGCCGTGTTTATGCGTCCATTCCCAAGCATGGGTTAAAAATTCTTCACGTGTCAGGTCTGACTTTTTGATGCCTTCTTGCTTCAATTTATTTACAACTTTTGCTTCGGTTGCAATAGAAGCATGATCGGTTCCAGGAACCCAACAAGCGTTGAATCCTTTTAATCGCGCACGACGAATCAATACATCTTGAATGGTATTATTCAGTATGTGTCCCATGTGCAAGACTCCTGTGACGTTTGGTGGCGGAATTACAATTGTATACGCTTCACGTTCGTCTGGTTCTGAATGAAAGTAGTTGTTTTCCATCCAATATTGGTACCATTTGTCTTCGATCTTACTTGGATCATACTTTTTCTGAATACTCATTTTGGTATTGTTTTTGTAATAATAGTTTGCAAAAGTACTTATATCTGTAGTATTTAAAAAGTGTTTTATCACATTTGCATTTAATTGTTAAATATGTGCATGTAATACAGATTAGTTTGTATTTTGTGAAACAATTTTTGTGAGATTACAAATAAGTACCTAATTTTACACTAATACTAAAAAATAAGAATGATGAAAAGAATAGCAATATTATTGTTTGTTGGTTTGTTTACCTTCGCTGTACAAGCACAGGAAAAAACTGCAAAAATAAAGTTTAAAACAGAAGTTATTGATTACGGAACGATTGAGAAAGGTGCAGATGGCGTTCGTGTATTTGAATTTACAAACACAGGAGATGCACCATTGGTTATTACAAGAGTATATTCTAGTTGTGGATGTACCATTCCTAAAAAACCAGACGCTCCTATTTTACCAGGAAAAACTGGCGTAATTGAAGTGAAGTATGATACGAAGCGTGTTGGACCAATTAGAAAGACAATTACCGTTTATTCTAATGCAGATGAGCCAACGAAAGCAATCAAAATTAAAGGAAAGATTGTTGACCCAAGTAAGGAAAAAAGCATTATGATGAAAGACAAATCAGAGCTTGGATCGTAATTAAAAATATTATATAAATGGAAAATGCCTTGTCAATTTGATGAGGCATTTTTTTGTTTTGGGTTTTGTAAAATTAAAAAACGTTAGTGAATCAGCGTACTTCTCGATACAAAATTCTTTCATTTCGACTCTGCTCAATGTGCAGAATTTTACTCGAAGTGACGTCTAGAATCCAAAATACCAAAGCGAAGCGTGACCAACATACCAACAGCGATAGCGTGTCTAGCAGTCTAAAAGGCAAAGCTGCGTCTAAATCAAAGCACTTCTTTCAAGCGAAATTCAAATTTTAATTCCGTTTGACCACGTACAATTCTTAGTCGTATTTTTTTGTTTTCTTTTCCTTCTAACATTCCTGTGACTTTGTTCAGCGAAAGTCGGTCAACCGTACGTCCGTTGATGGAAATAATGATATCACCTTCTTTAAGTCCGGCGAGTTCTGCGGGCGAATTTTTACGAATCTCTGCAATTTCGTATGCTTTTACCAAACTAAACTTATTGTAATGTTCATATACAACGCTTACCTCTCCAAGATTCGTACTGTTTCCACCACGTCCGTAGTTGGTGTGAATAGAATTGTTTCTTTTTTTAACCTCTTTTATGACACGCATACCGTTGTGTTGCAATTCTATACCACTCATATTGTAATGAAAAGGATCTGAGAAATATTTACTTTTTCGCAATCGGATGCGATTGTTTCCATAATCGAAAATAACTTTGAAGCGTTTTAAAATTTCGCCACCAATGCTTCCATTACGTTCTTTAAAGTTTTTTACATATGTAATCGCCGTAGAATCAGGGAAAGCAACTTTTGCATTTTTAAAAGAGAAATCGCCCATGTGAAACTTTTTTACACGTGATCTTGTTCCGTAGATACTTCCGCTCAAACCTCGCCCTAAGAAATCATCAAACTTCTTTTCGGGTATTTTAATTTGTTTTTCTTCATCTTCAAACAACCACAATGCGTCGCTTCCGCCAGAATCAATTAAAAGTTTTACAGGAATATTTGGTGCTTTTTCATCTTCAATAGCAACATTTACGTCAATGTAAGGCTTATTATTTCGAAACGTAAGTGGCAAATCGGTACATTTTCTGCAATTGCTGTATTCGTAGGTTTCAGGATTGTAAAACTTTATTCGTTCAGAATTGTAATTTATTTCCACAATAAAATCTTTAAAAACGTCATAGCCAATAATTCCATGAATGGGAACGCCCAAACGTGTAGACATATTGATTTCTTTATCGAGAATGATGTATAATTCTAAATTGCGTTTTAGGATATCATTAATTTTAAAAGAATTTGCTCGTGCTTTTACAGCTTCAATCGCTTCTCCTGAGCCCAAACCGCGAAGATGCATGCGTTCTGTTTGTTCAATGGATAGAGAATCGCCTGGATTTAGACTGAACATGATGGGTTTATTTACTCCAGAATCTAACAAGAAAGACATTTTGACACCATTAATTTCAACAGGGATTACAATAAGATTATTTATCAATTGAAACGACACAGAAGCCTTTTCTTTATCGTTTAAAATCTCAAAATTATCTTGTGCTTGCATACTACCGCAAATACAAATAAGGAGTAAAATAATATGTTTCTTTACTGTTTGCAATGAATGAGAGGATATTTGGTAACAAACTAATATACAAAATTTCCATTTTTTATCCGAACAAAATACATTTTTTAACGTTGATAAAATATATTGTGATGTGTGTAATTATAACACTAAATTAAGCTGTTTTTATAAATTTATTTTGCATTTTTGTCTTTCACAAAACTCTAGATTATGCCAACTATTTCCAACAAAGGAATTGCAATGCCACAATCACCAATTCGTAAATTGGTTCCGTATGCTGAAAAAGCGTATAAGCAAGGTAAAACTGTATACCATTTAAATATTGGACAACCTGATATTAAAACACCACAAATAGCTTTAGATGCTGTAAAAGTTCACATGCTTGATGTCTTAGCATACACAAAATCTGATGGTTCGGAAGCGTATCGAGAGAAAATTGCCAACTATTACGCAAAGCATGATGTTAATATAGCTGCTGATAATATTATTGTAACTACTGGCGGAAGTGAAGCCTTGGCATTTGCTTTTGGAAGTACGATGGATGTTAATGATGAAGTAATAATTCCAGAGCCATTTTACGCAAATTACAATGGTTTTTCTGTCGCTGCTGGTGTAAAAGTTGTACCTGTAATTTCTAAAATAGAAAATAATTTTGCTTTGCCACCAATTGAGGAGTTTGAGAAATTAATCACCCCAAAAACGAAAGCAATCTTAATTTGTAATCCTGGAAATCCAACAGGATATTTATATACCAAAGAGGAAATTCAAAAACTAGCAAAAATTGTCAAAAAGCACGATTTATTTTTAATTGCTGATGAAGTATACCGCGAGTTCGCCTACGACGGAATGGTACACTACTCTATTATGCAAGAACCTGATTTGGAGAATCACGCCATTATGATTGATTCTGTCTCAAAACGTTATAGTATGTGTGGCGCACGAATTGGCTGTATTGTTTCTAAAAATAAAGAAGTGATGGCAACTGCGATGAAATTTGCTCAGGCACGTTTGTCGCCACCTACATTTGCTCAGATTGCTAGTGAAGCGGCTTTAAAAACTCCACAAAGTTATTTTGATGATGTCATTGATGAATATGTAAGCAGAAGAAATACCCTAATTGCTGGTTTAAAAGAAATTGAAGGTGTTCGTGTGGCAAACCCAAAAGGTGCTTTTTATTGCATTGCAGAATTGCCCGTAGAAAATGCTGAAGATTTTGCAAAATGGTTGTTGGAAAGTTTTGATTATGAAGGACAAACCATCATGGTAGCTCCTGCTGCTGGATTTTATTCTTCGCCAAATACAGGATTGAATCAAATAAGAATTGCATATGTTTTAAATGAAAACAGTTTGAAAAAAGCTGTCAACATTCTAAAAGAAGCTTTAAAAGCGTATAACGCATCATAAAACGACACTTTGGTTTCTATACAACATAACGTTTCTCTAAAAGAATTCAATACGTTTGGTATTGATGTAAAAGCTTCACATTTTATTTCTATTGAAAATAAAGCACAATTAATAGAAGCATTACAATTACCACAATTTTCTAAGTATTTTATTCTTGGTGGCGGAAGTAATATGTTGCTTACGCGCAATTTAGAACTTCCCGTATTACACATCAATAGCAAAGGAAAAAAAGTGATTGAAACTACTGAAACTGATGTTTTAGTCGAAATTCAAGCAGGAGAAAATTGGCATGAATTTGTACTTTGGTGTATTGAAAATAATTATGGTGGCGTTGAGAATTTATCTTTAATTCCAGGAAATGTAGGAACATCACCAATTCAGAATATTGGTGCGTATGGTGTAGAATTGAAAGATACATTTCACAGTTGTACAGCAATCGATATTGAAACTCAGGAAGAAAAAACATTCACACTTTCAGATTGTAAATTTGGCTACCGAAATTCCATTTTTAAAAACGAAGCCAAAGGAAAATATATTATTACTGCTGTAGTGTTTAAATTGACTTCTAAAAATCATAAGTTAAATACTTCTTACGGAGCAATTCAACAGGAATTGGAAAGTAACAACATTTCAAATCCTACGATAAAAGATGTGAGTGACGCTGTGATTGCCATTCGTCAACGAAAATTACCCGATCCAAAAGAAATTGGAAATAGCGGAAGTTTCTTTAAAAATCCTGTCATTCCAAAAGCAGAGTTTGACATTTTACAGCAAAAACACGAAAACGTTCCGCATTATGTAGTGTCTGACACCGAAATTAAAGTTCCTGCAGGTTGGCTCATTGAGCAATGTGGTTTCAAGGGAAAACGATTTGGAGACGCTGGTGTGCATAAAAATCAGGCATTGGTTTTAGTCAATTATGACAATGCTTCCGGAGAACAAATTCTGGCATTAGCCAAAAAAATACAAGCAACTGTTTTAGAGAAATTTGTCATTACTATTGAAGCAGAAGTAAATGTTATTTGATTCGCTTCACTTCGACAAGCTCAGTGCAAGCGCTTTTAGACTCGTTCCCGCGTAGGCGGGAATCTGTTATACCGCTTTGCTGCTAGATTTTGTTTTTTTGATTGAAAGATTTTTTATTTTAAAGAATTCTCGACTGCGCTCGAATTGACATTTGGTAAATCAAAGACTATTTTTCGTCACTGCGAGGAGTTTGCGACGTGGCTGTCTGTTTGTCATAGCGCAAAATCGTTTTTTGAAGTAATTCAAAATTCAACATTTAAAATTTAACATTTCACAACTACCGTTTCGGCGGATATCCTTTTAAAACTTTCAGCAAAATCCTTCTAAAATAAGCTTCTCGTTCTTCTGGTGTGGCTTTTTCTTTGTAATAACCTTCGGCAACTGCTTGCCAATACAAATCGTCTTCGCGAACATCTACAAAATCAAACACCAATTGCTGATTTAGTTTTGCGTTGATTGGCAATCCGATGGAAATTCCGCCGCCAGCGTTTCTTCCACCACCGCCAACTCCGACACCAACACCACCATTTTGATTCGGCTGAAAAGCACTTGTTTCAATATTGATATAAAAATCGGGCGTTGCTGTTCGCACAAATCCGCGTGATTGCAGAATAGAATCTGCTTGACGAAATAAACGTTTGTTGTCTAAATCGCTCAAACCCGTGTCAATATCTGGATAGAAATTGTATGTTTTATATTTTTCAAAATTCACTTTCTTATCATAGTCATACATCACTCTTGGCGTTGTACATGCAACAAACAAGATGAGTAATAAAAGTGTTCCTAAGTACTTCATAGCGTTTATTTTTCAATTAAAAAACCTACGACAAGATAGCAATAAATATTCCATAAAAAGCCGTATCTTTGCAAGACATTTATTGAAGACAAAATTCATAAAATAAAATTACTGATGAAACTTGTATTATTAACAATTGGATTATTATTACTAGGTGTTGCTGGAATTGCAATTAAACTTTGGGCAAAGAAAGATGGGAAATTTGCAGGAACTTGCGCGAGTCAAAATCCAATGTTAAACAAAGATGGTGACGCCTGTGGGTTTTGCGGAAAAACACCCGATCAATTTGACACTTGCGCTGAGCCACAACACCAATAAATAGTTTTCCATTTTTTGATGATTACAATTTTCTTCTACGCTTTTATAGCCGTTGCCGCTATTCAAGTTGTTTACTTTTTACTTTTTGGCACATTCGCTTTTGCGAAGTTGAAACGACACAAGCAACACAACTTGCCTGTTTCGGTAATTGTATGTGCAAAAAATGAAGCTGAAAATTTAAAAACGCTTATTCCTGAGTTGCTACAACAAGCATATAAAAATTATGAAATTGTTTTAATCAACGATGCATCTTCCGATGAAACCCAAGATGTTATGGAAGCTTTTCAACAAGAAAACAGCAATATCAAACTGGTAAATGTTGAAAATAATGAAGCCTTTTGGGGAAATAAAAAATACGCACTTACCCTAGGAATTAAAGCCGCAACCAACGATTATTTGGTATTTACAGATGCAGATTGTGTACCTACTTCGAAGAATTGGCTGACTGAAATTACACAACATTTTTCAAGCACTAAAAAGATTGTCATTGGTTATGGCGCTTATGCGAAAAAGAAATATTCGTTCCTAAATCTTTTGATACGTTTTGAAACTTTAATGGCAGCCGTACAAGCGTTCAGTTATGCAAAATTGGGCATTCCGTATACCGCAGTTGGTCGAAACTTGGCTTATCATAGAGATGAATTCTACAGAGTAAACGGTTTTATCAACCACATGAAAATCCGTTCTGGCGATGACGATTTGTTTATCAAAGATGCTGCAACAGGTAAAAATACCGCCATTTGTTTCTCTAAAAATAGTTTTACAATTTCACAACCAAAATTGAGTTTCGGCGCGTGGTTTCAACAAAAAAGAAGACATGTTAGTACGTCATCGCATTATAAATTTATTCACAAATTTTTATTAGGCACTTTTTACATCACGCAAGTTATATTCTGGATATTGGCGATTTTTTTACTCTTTACAAAAATCTGGATGTTAACTTTAGGAGTTTTTGGAATTCGTATTTTATTACAATATACAATTATCGGATTTTCTGCAAGCAAACTTAAAGAACAAGACACGTTATATTTGCTTCCCATATTAGAACTCTTTTTAGTTATCATACATTTTGGTATCTTTATAACGAATATGACTTCAAAACCCACGCATTGGAAATAGCCGAAACGATTCTGAAAGCATACATACAAAAAGCAAAAATGGGCAACCAAGTCGCTTTTAATTTTCTTCTAAATTCTTTTTGGAATGATGTCTATGGTTTTCAACTAAAACGTGTTCAAAACGAAAACGACGCGGAAGATATTACCATTCAAACGTTTTCTAAAGCTTTTGATAAAATTGATACGTTTGACGAAAAGTACAAGTTTAAAACCTGGCTAATTACCATTTCTAAAAATGTGCATATTGATTTTCTTCGCAAAAAGAAAAAACACATTGAAACGACAGAAGAACAAGAGGAAGAAGTATATCAAATTATTGACGACGGACCAACGCCAGAAGATAAAATTATTACCGAGCAAAATTTAGCCAAGCTGCTGCGCGATATTAAAAAACTGAAACCGCATTATCAAGAAATCATCAATTTACGCTACTTTCAAGAGTTGAGTTACAAGGAAATCTCAACGCAATTGCAAGAACCGATGAGCAATGTAAAAGTAAAATTGTTGCGTGCTAAGAAGTTATTGGCAGAAATTATTCAGAAAAAATGAACGTTTCCTTCCTTAAAAAACTAGGTCCAGGATTACTATTTGCAGGCGCGGCAATTGGCGTATCGCATTTGGTAAATTCAACAAAAGTTGGTGCCGAATTTGGCTTTGGATTATTGTGGGCGTTGTTATTAGTAAATTTGTTTAAATATCCTTTCTTTCAATTCGGTCCACGTTACGCTGCCGCTACAGGCGAAAGTTTGCTAGATGGTTATAAAAAGTTAAGCAAAGGGTTGCTTGTCGCCTATTTCATATTGTCATTTGCCACCATGTTTACCATACAAACCGCTGTCACCATTGTCACAGCTGGTTTAGCTTCTCAATTATTTGGCATTGAATTGTCAATGGAAATTTGGAGTACAATTATCACACTGATTTGTTTGGGAATCTTAACCGCAGGACGTTATTCTTTCCTCGATAAATTAATGAAGGTTATCATCATTATATTAACTATAAGTACTGTTATTGCTGTGTTTTTCGCTGTTTTTAACGGAAATGAAGTCTTAAGTGCAGCACAAATACTTCCCACGGAAATTGGCGGCATTACGCTTTTAATTGTTTTTATGGGATGGATGCCTGCGCCGCTAGATGTTTCAATTTTTCATTCACTTTGGGCTATTGAAAAACGTCAGGAAGCAGAAGGTTTCACGCCAAAAAGAGCTTTATTCGATTTCAATTTTGGTTATATTGTAACCATCATTCTTGGAATTTGCTTTATGGCATTAGGTGCGTATATCATGTTCAATTCTGGAATTAAATTTTCTTCCAAAGGTGGCGAATTTGCATCACAACTTATTGAATTATACACAACAAGCTTAAATGAAAACGTATATATTATCATTGCAGTAGCAGCTTTTACAACCATGTTTAGCACTACTTTAACAACACTTGATGCTTCTCCGAGAGCGATGGCAAAAACGAGTCAGTTGTTGTTCGGAAAATACATCAAACACAGTTATATTTTTTGGATGTTGATTTTAGTTGTCGGAACCATTATCATCATGACACAATTTTTAGCAGAAATGGGCTCATTAATCTACATTGCTACGGTTTTATCGTTTGTCACTGCGCCTTTTTATGCAATTTCAAACTACATTCTCATCACAAGTAAACACACACCAAAAGCATGGCAACCCAAACTTGGCTTACGAATTTTAAGCTGGATGGGAATTTTGTTTTTGACAGGATTTTCTATTTGGTATCTTCTCATGTTGTAAAGATAGATGTTGGGTATTTGGTGCTTTTTGAGTTTAAGTGTATACGTCTATAAACCTTGAATTTTTAATCTTTAAATTTTTGAATTGAGCGAAGCGAACAACAACAAGATTCTTTGTATCTTTGCATTTCATATTTTCAATGAATAGAAAAGTTGCTATGAGTATAGAAACAAAAGCTAGTGTATTGCCTCCAAAAGGAAAACCGAAATGGCTTCGTGTGAAGCTTCCAACAGGAAAGAAATATACAGAACTTCGCGGATTGGTTGACAAATACAAATTAAACACAATTTGTACCTCAGGAAGTTGCCCAAATATGGGCGAATGTTGGGGAGAAGGAACGGCAACGTTTATGATTTTGGGGAATGTTTGTACACGCTCTTGCGGATTTTGTGGTGTAAAAACGGGACGACCAGAAACGGTTGCTTGGGACGAACCTGAAAAAGTAGCACGTTCTATTAAAATTATGAAAATTAAGCACGCAGTTTTGACTTCGGTAGATCGTGATGATTTGAAAGATATGGGAAGTATCATTTGGGCAGAAACGGTGAAAGCTGTTCGCCGAATGAATCCTACGACAACTTTAGAAACGCTGATTCCAGATTTTCAAGGAATCGAGCGTCATTTGGATCGTATTGTAGAAGTTGCTCCAGAAGTAGTTTCACATAACATGGAAACGGTGCGTCGTTTGACGCGTGAAGTGCGAATTCAGGCGAAATATGATCGTAGTTTAGGTGTGTTGAAATATTTAAAAGATCAGGGAATCAATAGAACGAAATCAGGAATCATGCTTGGTTTGGGTGAAAAAGAAGAAGAAGTAATTCAAACTTTGCACGATTTAAGTGAAGCCAATGTCGATGTCGTTACGATCGGACAATATTTACAGCCAAGTAAAAAACATTTGCCTGTACAACGTTTTGTCACGCCTGATGAATTTGACCGTTATCGTCAAATCGGACTCGATTTAGGTTTTAGACATGTAGAAAGTGGCGCGTTGGTGCGTTCTTCTTATAAGGCACATAAACATATAGATTAATTCTGAATGCTGAATTCAGAATTATGAATTTTGGCTAGTGGCGCTTCGCTTCTAGCCTTATACATATACCTTTTTTTCATTCCTTCAGAGGCAGGAATCTCTTTTTTTTGCCACGAATGCACGATTTTTTTTAATTAAAAGAAACGTCACTGCGAGGAAGAATGACGTCGCAGTCTGTTTATCACAGAACACTTTAGTTTTTTGAAGTCACAGATTGCCGTGGCGCTACGCTTCTCGCAAGGACGAATCAAAGGATAAGCGTTTCAAAAAGTCTAATAGCGTTCACATTGAGCCTGTCGAAATGAAGCGATCTTGATTCTAACAGCGAAGCGGTCCAAAAGCGACAGCGAGTCTAAATCAACGGAATTTCATTCGGTTCAATATAATTATTCTGAATCGCATAAATGACCAAACCTGCAATGTTTCTCGCTTCCGTTTTGATGAATAAGTTGCTTTTATGACCTTCTACCGTTCGCGGAGTAATGAATAGCTGCTCTCCTATTTCTTTGGCAGTTTTTTGAAAACAGATCAGTTTTAAGACTTCAATTTCTCGTTCGGTGAGTACATTTTTTTCGATTAAGGTGGGTTTTGGACTTTTGTGTGAGATTTGTTCGCGTAAAATCCCCAATTGATCTTCCATAAAGTAGAATCCTTTGTCGTAGATTTCTTTGATAATTTCCACTAATTGCACAGGAGAAATTCCTTTAGGAATAAATGCTGAAACACCTGTTTTTAACATGAATCCCATAAAAGATCGCTTGTAATGTGACGTCATTAGAATGACTTTGATACTTGGGTAATTCTTTTTTAAAAACTCGGTAACTTCTACACCGTTGATTCCTTTCATATTTAAATCAAGTACCATTATATCTGGCAAAGCTGTTTCTGTTGCCAATTTTTCCATCAGCATTTCGCCACTATCTGCCGTGTAGCAAATTTCCATTTTTTCTTGATTGCCTAAAAAATCTTTTAATAATGACACAATTAATGCATCGTCATCTACTAAAGCAATTGTTATGATATCTTCCATGTTTTTTAGTTTTTAAATAGAAATAGACTTGTGGTTCCTTTTCCAATCTGAGATTTTACTTTGTACTGACCTTTTAAATATTGCACGCGCGTTTCTATATTTTTTGTTCCCAAACCTTTGCTTTGTTTGGCAACATCATAGCCTTTTCCGTTGTCGCCAATACGCAATGCCATGTAATTTTTTGTTTGTTTTAGATGTAGATACATTCTAGTTGCATTGGCGTGTTTTATGATATTTGTGATGATTTCCTGAACGAGTCGCGTAATTTGCACTTTAAATTCATCGGTATCGTTGATTTCCGAGCGAATGTCATATTTGGTATCAATGAGTAGATGTTGTTCCCACGGATCTAGCAGTTCTTTAATTAAATCTGGTAATAAAGTAAATTCGATTAACGGCGGACTTAAATCATGTGAGATTCTGCGTGCGATATTGATACTTTGATGAAGTGCTTCAATCGTTTTGGGATCTTTCTGAGTGATTTCTTGCTCCATTTTCAATGCGGTCAACTTTCCAATCAGTTCGTCGTGAATATCTGCGGCAATCCGATGACGTTCTAATTCTTGTGTTTTTATAGTCGTTTCCAGCAAACTCTTTTGGTTGTTTAATTGTATGGCTGCTTCTTTTTCTCTTGCGTGATGATTTTCTTAAAAATGGCACGTATCAAGAAAATAATCACCGTTAGTAAGACAATGACAAACAAAGCAACGATGGTAATCCAAAAGATTATTGTTTCAGGTTTCTGCCACGTTTCCATATAAAATAAGTTAAATACAGGTAAAACAAAATCATAAAGAAAATATTCCCGATGAGGATGTATCCTGTGAGTTGTATATCAGTATTTACTAAAAAATTTAGCGGAAGAAAGACCAAAAATTGCAAAGAAAAAAAACATAAAATCATGCTGTTCAATACAAAATAATCATTTTCTCTTTTGAATAAGTTTTCTTCATCACGAATCAATTCAAAGAAAAACAATAGCGTCATTCCCACAATAAGTAAAGGTCCAAACGCTTTTGCATACGGTTGAAATAGCTTTACATCGTTGGTATTTACGTAAATAGACTCTATTATGGTATATAAGACTCCAAAAATTGATAGGAAAATTACCAGTTTCTTTTTTTGAGTCAACTCATAATACAATTTCAGAAAAATCAAAAGTTCTAGTAACGTCAGCACAAAAACTAAAATTAAATTGTTACTAAAAATTTTTTCCAGCAACCTAGAACACAAATCAATTAACAAGCTTCCCAACAAAAAATAAAACAACAGTTTTGCTACATTTGTCAGCTGTTTGTAATAGTACAAACCCACACTCGCACCAAATATCAGCACGAGTGGAGTTACTTTTGTTATGATTTCTGAAAATGTGTTAAAATTCATAATGAGTTGTTACCATTATTCATTGGCAATTTGGTATACACCAAAGTTAGGTTCGTTGGTAGACGGACGTTTAGCTTGCCCAAATGGTGGAACTAAACGTGCCAAATCTCTGAAAGAAACATTATTTTCATTTTCCTCAAGATTTAAGATATTTCCCGTGACAGTATTCACAACTACCAAATCAATTGTATAATCGTTAGGATTTTTGGCGTCTGGTTTTAACGCTAAAAAGCAAGTATGTTCATGCGATGGCTCAAAATCACTTACATCAATATCAAATGCAGCTAAGACATATCTTGGTCCGCCTTCAAATTTAGCATTTAGCCATGAAGCTCTTACAGATTCGTTATTCCAATTGTTCACACTATCAATTAATAATTGTGCTGACGGCGATTCTCCTTGTGCGGAATATTTGAATGGAGTTGTTTTAAAATCTACAGGAACTAATTTTGAATTTACAAGATCAGGCAAAGTCCTTGCTACTTTTTGAGGCTCACTGCTATAGTTTTCATACTCAGTTTGTATGGTTGATTGGTAATCACAAACGCTTGGCACAGCATAAAAAGATATGCCTCCACTTTCATTTTCTGGAGTTGCTTTACCAATATATATGTGCAATCTGTTAAAAACTGGACTTACCGTTCCTACTTTTAGTGTAAAACTATTTCCTGTAAAAAGTGAATTTTCTATGGACGATTGGTTGGTTCTACATTGTTCCCAATTTTGAATACATGCTAACGACGTTAGTGATGATTGTGTTGATTCCATGATTATTAAGGTTTTAGAAAAAGTTACTTTTTTAGCAACTTAGGGGTTAATACTGGTGTTCAAAATACATAAAAAAAGAAAAAATAAATGTTTTCTATGTTAGTTATGATGCAATTCTTTTTTTGTTTTTTGAGAATAAAAAAATAGCATTTCAATACTTACTTTGTTTTTATCGGTGTAAATATCTTAAAAACAGCCTACTACTTAGCACGTAATTTTACCTTATCATACAAAATGGTAAAAATTACATAGCGCATCAACTACTAAAAAAATCAGTCAAAAAAATGTAATTTTACCATTCTTAAAAATACGACATTCATATGATTAGAATTGCCATTAATGGTTTTGGAAGAATTGGTCGAAATTTATTTCGCTTATTGATACAACATCCAACAATTGAAGTTGTGGTTATTAACGATTTGGCTGACACACGTACGCTGAGTCACTTGTTAAAATACGATAGTATTCATGGTGTTTTGCCAAATGAAGTTCGTCATACTACTACTGAAATTTTGGTTGATGGAACATCGTATCCTGTAACAAATATTGCTTCAATTGAAGCACTTAATTGGAAGCCTTACAACGTTGATTTTGTGATTGAAGCGACAGGGAAATTTAAAACAAAAGCACTTTTAGAACATCATATTACAAATGGCGCAAAAAAAGTTATCTTGTCTGTTCCGCCACAAGATGAGGATATTAAAATGGTTGTTTTGGGTGTGAACGAAGAAATTTTAGAAGGAACAGAAACCATCATTTCAAATGCTTCGTGCACCACTAACAACGCCGCACCAATGATTCAGGTAATTAATGATTTGTGCGGTATTGAACAAGCATATATTACCACAATTCACTCGTATACAACCGATCAAAGTTTACACGATCAGCCACATCGCGATTTACGTCGTGCGCGTGGTGCAAGTCAAAGCATTGTGCCTACTACAACAGGAGCAGCCAAAGCACTGACCAAGATATTTCCAGAACTTTCGGATGTAATTGGTGGCTGCGGAATTCGTGTTCCTGTACCCGATGGTTCTCTGACAGATATTACATTCAACGTAAAAAAGGAAACTTCTATCGAAGAAATCAATAAAGCGTTTAAAAAAGCTGCTGAAACAAATTTAAAAGGCATTCTTTCGTATACCGAAGATCCAATTGTTTCCGTTGATGTTATTGACAATCCGTATTCATGTACATTTGATTCTTTGATGACTTCCGTAATTGGAAAAATGGTAAAAGTTGTAGGTTGGTACGATAATGAAATCGGCTATTCCCACAGATTAATTGATTTAATGCTATATATTTCAAATAAATAAGTATTTTTGAATAAATTCAACACTTCATGGTGTGTAAAGTAAAGCACGTTTTATTTTTATTGTTTTCTTTATTCTCTGTATTGTCCCAAGCCCAATCAAACGAAAAAATTAAGGACAGTATAGAGCGCTCTTTTATTGACGTGTATGAATATAAAAAGAAGGCAAGGTTGAATGACGCGCTTCAAAAATTGACCGTCATTTTAGACTTATCTGATAGCATTCAAGATCAAAAAAGCAAAGCGCGCGCCTACATGCTACGTGCAGAAATAGGCATTGAAGAAAACTACAATAGTTTTAATCCTACTGAAATAGAAAGTTATTTACGCAGAGCTAAACAAATTCAAGAAGAAATTAATGATTCACTCGGACTTGGCTACAATCATGTCTTGAGAGCTTTGACAGCAACTCGAAATACTTCGTATAGCAATGCTGACAAACATTTTAGTGATGCCGAAGTAGTTTTTGATAAATACCATTCTACCGACGATATTAATAAATTAAAATATTATCGCGGATTGTTTTACTTAAGTCAGGGAATTAACAGTCGTGCCATTGAACGTTTTGAAAATTCTTTACCAATTAACGACCCGTATCAACCAAATTATCTTCGTGCAAAAGTACATTTGAATCTTGCAAAAGCATATCGAAATATCAAAGAGTACGCAAATGCAAAACTGAATGCTGAAACGGCGTTAAAAATTGCAAATTCGTACGGTTTCCCTATTATAAAACTACAAAGCTCAAAAATTATCAGTGATACGTATGCTGCTTTAGATGATGTTAAAAGTGCTTACAAATATCAAAGTTTATATTTAAAAGTTAAAGATTCAATCTACAATCAGGCAAGTATACAGAGTGTTGCCGAAGCAAATGCCTCTTTTGATAACGAGTTTCAAAAACGCCATATTTTAGAATTGGAACGTCAATATGATGATTCTACCCAAAAAGGAAAACGTAACAAATTAACGTCAATATTGAGTTCGGCATTGCTGATTATTATTTCTTTATTGACGATTTCACTTTACAGAAACAATCAGATTAAAGTAAAAACAAACAATCTATTACTTAAGAAAAATTCTGAATTGCAATTAGCAAAAGACAATGCTGAAAAAGCAATGAAAGCGAAAGCGCAATTCTTATCTACGGTAACGCACGAACTGCGAACACCGTTGTATGCGGTAACAGGTTTGACACATTTATTATTGGAAGAAAATCCGAGTGAAAGCCAAAAAGAACACTTAAAATCCTTAAAATTTTCTGGTGATTATTTACTGACCTTCATCAACGATATTCTTCAAGTAAATAAAATTGAAGCTAGAAAATTAGCCGTTGAAAAAGCACCATTGAATCTTAAAAAGATATTGAATGATGTTGTAAATTCGCTCACGCAAACCTCAAAAGAAAATAACAATAAGATTGTTTTAAATATTGACAAAGGTATTCCTGAAAAGCTAGTTGGAGACTATTTAAAAATGTCGCAAGTATTCATCAACTTAATAAGCAATGCCTTGAAATTTACCAAAAATGGAGTTGTTGAAATTTCTGCAAAGATTTTGGAAGAAGATGAAACACAACAGCATATTCAATTTGAAATAAAAGACAACGGAATCGGGATTTCACAAGCAATGCAGGAAAATATTTTTGATAGTTTCTCGCAAGGTTCTGTACAAATTAATCGCAAATATGGTGGAACAGGTTTAGGATTGACCATTGTAAAAAGCTTGTTGGAATTGCTTGAAAGTGACATTCAGTTGGAGAGTAAATTAGGAGAAGGATCTACCTTTCGTTTCCCACTAATTTTAGAGAAACTTGAACCAGAAACAGCAAATACGACAGAAGCTCCAAACGAAGAAAAAACCGATCTCAAAAATAGAAAGTTCAAAGTATTATTGGTAGAAGACAATAAGATTAATCAAGTAATTACGAAGAAAATTATTGCCAAGCAAAACATGACTTGCGATATCGCGGATGATGGTTATCAAGCAATTGATTATGCACGTAGCAATCGTTACGACTTTATTTTAATGGACATTCACATGCCAGGTATTAGCGGAGTTGAAGCAACAAAAGAAATTAGAAAATTTGATGTTTCAACGCCAATTATCGCTTTAACTGCCATTTCTTTAGATGATAACAAAGGGGATTTCTTAAAAGATGGTTTCAACGAAGTTATTTCAAAACCATTTGATCCTGAGATTTTCTACAAAAAGATTTCTAATATTCTTACCTAAGAAACGAAACGATTTTTACGAACCATTTCATTAACAAATATTTAGCATTCAAAATTTAACGAAAAATAATTTTTGGCACGTCGTTTGTTATAAATTATTTGAAAGCAAAACAAGCAATCACGCTTTGTTTTCATTTCACATAAATTTTGGATTGGTTAGTTAAAGAACAAGACGAGTTAGTTACTCGTCTTTCTTTTTTATATAGCCTAAAGTTCCTCTAAAATCATCCCTACCTTTTCAGATTTAAAACTAGGATTCAACTCTCTAAGCTGTAAAAGGTACTTCTTTGCAATTGCTGTATTTTCACTTTTCAGTTGAAGCAACGCTGCATACCAAAGTGATTCTGCTTGATAATCGAAAGTAGTGTTTGTAAGTGTATTTAATTCATTCAAAGCCAACTCATATTTCTCTTGATTCAGCAATGACATCGCATAATAAAACTGAATATCGAGATTGTCTTTGGCGGAAGTTTGCAATAGTTTTTCAAACAATTTAACAGCTTTAGTAAAATCGTTACTTTCATACGCTATAAAAGCCTGAATTTGTAAATCTTGTGTCGTATTTCCTCTTGTAACAGGAAGATACGTATTTGGACATTTTTCAAAATACAATTCGTAAAAATCATCATTTGATTGCAATTGCGTGATCGTATAGAAAATTCCCAAAATAAAAACTGCCGCAACGGCAATTCGACTCCACATGCCAAAATTCCACTTTTTCTTCGTTGCATTTACTTCATTAGCATCTAATTCTTGCAAACGTTCTTTGATTTCAGCACTTTTTGTAAGCTTAAAAGCTTCCGCTAATGTGACATGCGTTTCATAAATTTCTTGTAATTCTTCATCGGTTTTTAGCAACGCTTCCACCTTCAACTTCTCTTTTTCCGACAAGCGATTTGCAATATAATCTTGTATGATTTCTTCCTTATTCATTACCTAATTTTAAATAAAGATTTTAAACGCTTCAAACATCTCGATTTATGACTTCGCACGGTATTTCCGTCTTTATAATCGGTAAGTTGAACTATTTCCTCGACGGTTAAATTTCGATAATAAAACAACTCTAGTACCTTTCTACAACTCTCAGAAATATTCTTCAAATGCGAACTCAGTAACACAGAGCGTTCCGATGGAGAAGTATCTTCAATGCGAATGTCTGTAAATCCTTCCTCTGGTGTTTCCACGCTTAACAACTTATCTTCTTCTTTTAATCTCTTTAAAATTTTAAATTTTCCAATACCAAACAAATATGTTTTAATAGAGCTTGAAGTCAACACCAATTGCGACGACACAAAATTGTGATGCATAGCAATAATTGCATCTTGATAAACATCTAATGCACTAAATCTGTCTAAACGATACTTTTTAGCATAGTTTAAAAACTCATTTTTGTAGGTAACATATATAGTTTCGAGAGCCTTCTTATCATCAGATCGTAACAACCTTTGCAATTCAGTCTCTGTACTATTTCTACTCATTAGTGATGAAAAGGATTAAAATATTAACAATAGAATAATTTTTTTTTGCGTAGCTGTTAATATTATGCTTGCTAAAGATACAAAAGGATAAACAAACGTATTAATTATGAAATCAAAATTACACGTACTCCTTTTTATCTTTTGTTTAGGAACATTTCAACATGCTGATGCACAATTATTTAAAAGATTAAAAAAGAAGGCAAAAGAAAAAGTTGAAAAGGCTGAAAATGATATCATTAATAAAATAGATAAGAAAGTTGATAAAACGATTGACGATGCTGTAGAAGGAAAAAAAGATTCCGAAACGAAAAATACCAAAATAAAAAACACAAAAGATTTTGGAGACATCATCATCAAACATTCCAAAAAATTTGGTAGTGTAGAAATCACAGAAGTAAGTCAAATAAACGTTAGCAAAACCAATTCAGGGTATACTATGCGCGGAAATTGGTGGTCGCATGAAGCAGATATTTATGATGGTTTTATCTTAACAATAAAAACTGATAAAAATCTAAAACATGATACAGAAGAAGCCAAAAATCGTGGCAAACAAGTCTTTAAAATTCCTCAAGAAGCTACCTTAAAACTTGGGTACGATCCGCAATTACCTTACAATAAAAAAACTGAAAACGGTTTTAAGCGCGCAGTGACAGACGATTACCAAAACTACGAAATTTCAAAAGGTGAAGTCGCTATTGATGTACTTTCAGACGAAACAATTCAGATTAGTTTTTCTGGAAAAGTTACGTTGAGAGAAGTCATCAGAAAAGCAAATACCGATGACTATTCGGAGACATTTTTTGAAGCTTCTGTTACAGGCGGAATTGACTCAAAAACACCAAAATTTATCAATGAAGAAACAATCGTTAAGAACACTAATGAAAATTCATCTAAAACGACCACAAAAACGAGCGTTCCAAATTACAAAACGAGCAATATTGCGTCAGGCTCGTATCATTTTACACATGAAACAGTGACAAAAATTACGGTTTCAGAGCAAAATAGAACCTATAAAATGTCTTATCTCATCAATCCGAATGCAACATATATTGGGATGAAAGCTGATATGAGTGAATATAGTGAAGGAGAAATGAATGGTGAATCTATTATTGTGATGGACAAAGGAAACACACACATTTTTGTAGAATCAGCTGGAATGAAAATGCGCATGTCTGGCGGAATGATGGGACAAAAAATGGAGAATCCAACCGATAAAATGGCAAACTTCGATTATACAAAACTGACCAAAACTGGGAAAACCAAAACAATTTTGGGAGCAGAATGCCACGAATACACAATGTCTGATTCAAATGCAAAAATGCAGCTTTGGGTAGCGCCAAACATCAACTTACCTAATTGGTTCATACAAAACAATGAAGTCATCAAAGGACACATCATGGAATATTCGATGCAGTCAAACGAAGGCAACATGAAAAGTGAAATTATTGAAATCAAAGATCATATCAGCAAAACGATCAACCCAAAAGATTACAAGAAAATGTTTTAATCAAAATAAAAATCAACAAAACAATAAAAATTAAAAAATGAAAGAAAAAATATTCTTACTCATCACTATTTTCCTTTGCATTACAACAAATGCTCAAAACACTTTTGTTCCAGACGATGCTTTGGAATCAAGATTGCAACAATTAGGACTCGATTCTGGTCCGCTAGATAATTTAGTACTTACAGGCAACATCAACACATTACTTGATTTTGACTTCGGAAATTTTATTGTGTCAGACATTACAGGATTACAAGATTTTACTGCGTTAACGGAACTTAGAGTTGATGGAACCATCGCAGACTTATCTCCTATTGAAAATTTAACAAACCTAGAAGAACTTGTAATTCGAGATGTAACGGATACTTCTGTTGATTTGAGTGCTTTGGTAAATTTAACTTATGTCAGCATTGCCGATGCTTCTTTGGAAACTATTGATCTTTCCAATAGCTCTAATTTGGAGAGTTTAAATATTGAAAACATGACCTTGTCTTCATTGGTGTTAAACAACAATCCGTTGCTAGAAGACATCTATATCAACAATGTAAACGTACCAAACTTAGATTTTTCAAGTTGTACAGCATTGCGCTATTTGTTAGCAAATGACAATACAGCTTTGTTCAATTTGGATGTGACGCAGAATGTACTTTTGGAAACTATTGAATTTGATAACAATGCACTATTACGTTATGTAGATCTCTCCAACAATCCTGCTTTGACAAGTGTACGCGCTGAAGATAATGCGCAACTGGAAACTATTTTTATCAAAAATGGCAACAATACTAATATTGGACAAACTTTCAGAGTAAAAGACAATCCATCACTAACCTGTGTAGAAGTAGATGATGTAGCTTGGAGCAATACCTTTTGGGGATTTCCAACAAATTACTTTCCAGGTTTTAGTCTGAATTGCGCTCCTTCAAACGACGATTGTGCACAGGCAGTTTCTATCACGCTAGCTCAACCAGCTTCTGGAAATACCTTCAATGCAACCAATAGTACAAACACACCTAGTTGTCAAGAAACAGGAATTACCATTTTAGATGTATGGTATGAATTTCAAGCACCAGCTTCAGGAAGTGTAACCATGACGATTAACGCGCCTCCATTAGTTGGAAAAATAGCTTTCTACGAATCTTGTTCGGATGCGCAACCGTTATTTTGCCAAGAAGGCGAATTATCTGTAGACAACCTAACACCAAACGCAACCTATTATTTACAAGTTTGGCTAGAAGCAGACGCCATGAACCGAACAGGAAATCCTGAAAATACGAATGGTGGTTTTATTCTAAATATACAAGATAGCACAACACTAAGCGTAAATGATATAGCAACTACAGAAAATCAAATTCGCGTGTATCCAAATCCTGCAAAAGAACACGTAAACATCAGCGCACCAACAAATTTAGAACAAGTAGCGATTTACGATATGTCTGGAAAACTCATCTTAAAAAATGAAAACTATCGTAGCAATCAAGAAACGCTCGACTTAAAAAATCTTTCTGGTGGAATGTACATGGTTCAAATCAAAACCGAAAAAACAACAACACTAAAAAAACTAATCATCAACTAATCACACTATGAAAACAATACAACGTATTGCGCTATTTACTTTTCTATCAATACTACTGACTTCCTGTTTTGGGGATAAAGGAACAATTGTCGGACAAGAATTAGGAGATACTGATTTTGTAAACACCAAATTTTCTGGAAACAAAGTAGCATTCTCGGCACTTTCAAAAAATCTGTGTGAATACATTCATATTGACCAAATAAAAAAACTTTATCCTGATGCTTCAAAAGTATTGGTGGACGACGGAAAAACATTTCAAAGTAAAAACTGTCGCTTCTTGGTGTATGTTGGCGAAGGCGAATTCAATTATTTAAGCGGAAGTATTTTTGCGCTAAAAGACAACTTTTTAGAAGGTCAAGATTGGAAAGAAGCATGGGAATTTAAGAAAAAAATGTCCAAATCTTCTGAATATATTGGCGGTTTGGGAAAAGCTGCCGTTTGGATTGGAAAAAAGCGCGAACTCAGCATAAAACTAGAAGGTTATTCTATTACCATTACTGTTCCAGGAGCGCCGTTTAACAAAGAGGAAATTGCTAAAAAACGTGATTATAAAGACATCGCAATAAAAATTGCCAACAACTCAGGACTATTCTAAAAAATTGTATTTTTAAATCCTTGAATTGAGCGAAGCGAATCAAACAGAAACTTAATCTAACCATCAAAATTGACAACACCCAAACCATATACAATGACAACAATACGCATATGTTTTACACTGTGCGTATTGTTATTTTATACAAACGCTCAAGCAATAAATTTTCATTTTCAACAAGAAAAAGAGCAGGATACAGTTGCTACACCTAAAATAGGGTATTTATGGGGAAAATCGAATGCATTAAACAACACGAAACAATACGATACATTATTAGCTTTCTTAGAAAAACACTTAAAAAACGTTCAGCCAAAAACAGAAAAAGACAGCTTGGATGTTGCCGATTTATATTACAATCAGTTTGAAGGATATTATAATACTGGAAAACTCCTAAAAAGTATTCAAAGCACCAACAAAGGAATGTTATTTTGCGGGAAAGCAACCAGCCCAAGAGGCAACCACATCAAAGGTGTTTTATATTACAAACGCGCGTATGCCGAATCGAGTCTCAACTTTGCAAAACGTGCTAAAAATACGATGAAAACTGCCATCGATTATTTATCTAAAGATTATGATGATAACTTAGATTATTTGGTAGATGCGTATGTATTTCTATCAAGTGCAGCAGCTTATCATGGAAATGCAGCAGATGCAAAACGTTACATTCGCTTGGCAAAAAAAACCTATCAGAACAACAAAAAATATCTCGATAAAAAACGATTGGACAACTACGAAATTGTCTTAGCATACCGAGAAATCTACGTATATTACAAACACGCAAAAAGCTCAGAAGACAGTTTGGCGTTGACAAAAGTGGTAAAAAAACTCCACGAGCTCCAAGCATTGCCAACATTTAACAAACACGAACGCATTTACTACAGTACAGCCATGAATCACGTAGGCGATTGGTACGTGAGTCGCAAACACGATTCACTCACCACAAAAAAAGATGTACAACTTGGCTCCTACTATTTGGATAAATCTATTGATCTGATTGAAAACAAAGACTATCCTGGCGATCCTTTTATGTTTAAATACAACAAATGCAAAGCGCTCACATTAGCCAACGAGCTTACAAAAGCAGACAGTTTAATCAATCATTTGCTAAACAAAATGACTGCAAATGACAAAAGAAAATCATTCTTCTTAGCTCAAAAAGGACTTATCAAAGCGAAACTTCAACAAAAAGACAGTGCAGTAGCCGTATTTCATAAGGTAATTGAAAAAATACATTCCGACACTACAAAATTGGCAAATGATTACAGTAATTTTAAGCCGAGTAAAGTGTTTGGCGAATCAAAATTAATCAGGCGTGTTGCTGAAAAACTAGCAGCATTCTACCCAAAAGATACGATTGTACAAAAAAAGGTTTCCAAACTCTATCATTTGGCGTTTGTACAATTTGAAAATAGTTATGCGCGTACAAAATTCAATCTGCAACAGAATCGCGAATTGCGTAAAATTCTCTATGGATTATTAACGACAAAAAGTGATGATGCAACTATTTCCGTGGCAACATTGCTTAGTCAGACAGAAACCATGATGAATCAAATGACATGGCAACGTTTCTATCAAAACAGATATACCAATAAACTTCCTGAACTTGATTCGTTAAATTTCAGACATTTAAAACTCCGTTCATTACTTGCTACAGCGAAAAGAAACAACAACATCAAAAACAAAGATTCTGTTCAAGAACTTATTGACAATCATATTGCAGTTACCAACAAAAAATTTCCAAACTTAGCATTACTCAGTAGTAAAAAGTTTGAATTGAGCACATTGCAAAAAAAGCTTTCGAATGACGAATTAGCATTAAAATACCTCATTTTCGACAAAAAAATTGCCATCTTTTCTATTACAAACACTTCCGTAGATTGGGAACTTCGCCCGTGGACTATAGAAGAAATTGACTTGGTAGAAAATGTAGTAAACAGTATTAAAAACAGAACCTACAATGCTAATAATGCCATACTTTTGGGCAACAAATTATTGCCTGAGATTGACCAAAACATTAAAAAAATCATTGTTAATCCTGATGGAGAATTGTACCGAATTCCGTTTGAAATTCTACAAAAAAAAGCACAATTTTTAACAAAAAACTACGACATTCGCTACACTTCCAACCTCAAATTTATACATCTAGAAGCTTTAGAACACTTACCAACCACAGGAACATTAGCCATATATGCGCCGAATTATGACGAAATCCCAAACAATAACTCGGCAATTGTTACTAGAAACAATACTTCAGAGCTTTCTGGTGCTAAAAAAGAAGCTGAAATCATTAGCGATTTATTTCTCTCTAAAGTGTACACAGGAAAAAATGTTTCCAAAAAACAATTCATAGCAACTGCTCCAAAAGCTGAAATCTTGCACTTGGCAATGCATGCCGAAATCAACGACAAAGAACCAGGACTAAGTCGCTTGCTATTCAATAAAAATAACGTTGAAGAAGACGATTTATATCTAGAAGAACTGTACGCGCTCAACCTAAAAGCTGATTTGGCCGTTTTAAGTGCTTGCAATACAGGTTTGGGAAAAGAAAGCGCAGGAAGAAATCTAGAATCCTTTCAGCGTGCGTTTACCTTCTCAGGTGTTCCAGCCACAGTTGTGAGTTTGTGGGAAGTGCCCGATCAATCTACCAGTGAAATCATGGGAAGTTTTTACGGCTATCTCAAAGCAGGAAACACCAAATCAGTAGCGCTCAAAAAAGCAAAAATTGAGTATCTCAACAAACACAAAGGCACAAAACTAGAACAACCTTTCTATTGGACAGGTTTTGTATTATACGGAGACGAAACTGCCATTTCGCAACCTACATCAAGTATCATTTGGTATCTTTTAGGAATTGGTTTTTTGTTGGTTATCGGAGTCGTTTTCTATAGGAAAAGAGTGAGTTAAATAATTAAAATATAATTTTAAAGAATCGTCTTTGCGAGCGTTTTGAAAAAAACGTGAAGCAATCTGTTTATCTAGAAGCAGATAACTTCGTCGCAAACTCCTCGTTATGACGAATCAAATTTCAAAAATCAACAAACTCCTGAATCTTCTTTTGAAACTTCACTTCTTCCGCTAAAAAAGCAACTTCAATCGGCAAATAATACAAATTTTCCAAACTTCCTTGCAAACGCATAAAATCCTTCTCGGTTGTTAAAATACCCTTGTTTCCTGCTTTCTGTCTGATAATTTGAATATCGCTTTCGCTGAAATCATAATGATCGGCATATTTTAAATGCGAATACTGCAACTGTTGATCGTTTAAGTGTTGCAACAATGGTTTCGGATTGGCAATTCCTGTAATGAGTACAAATTCGGAATCCTTCAAAGAAGACAATAAGATTTCATCTGTTGCGCTCTGAATTTTTTCTGCATACGCAATCGTCGTAAAAAATACCGTTTGATATGTTCTTGGACGTAGTTTTTTTGTAATTCGTGCTCGTTCTTCTACGGAAACTTCTTTTGGACATTTTGTAACAACAATTACATCTGCGCGTTTGGCTCCTGAAATTGGTTCACGCAAATTTCCTGCGGGCAACATAAAATCATTTGCATACAAATCGTAGAAAGGTGTCAATAATATTTGAAATCCTGCTTTAACTTTTCGGTGTTGAAAAGCATCATCCAACAGAATAACTTCTGGAGAATTTTCCAAATTTTGCAAAGCTTCAATTCCTGCGGTACGTTCAGCTTCAACAGCTACCTGAATTTCATTTTTAAATTTACTGTAAAACTGCAATGGTTCGTCACCAATATCGGAAGCTGTGGTAGTTTCATTCGCCAACAAAAAACCTGTCGTCTTTCGTTTATAACCTCTGCTTAACGTCGCGACTTTGTAGTTATCTTTCAGCAAGCGAATCAAATATTCAATCATTGGAGACTTTCCTGTGCCACCAACACTTAAATTCCCAACACAAATTACTGGAAAATCGTATGAAGTCGATTTCAAATAGCCATTATCAAACAACCAATTGCGCACAAAAACAATAGCTCCGTAAAGCAAAGCAAAAGGCAATAAAATCAATCGAAGTCGTCGCATAAAGCGAAAATATACTTTTTTAAGCTAGAAATGAAAATGTAATATTCATTTTTCATGTCAAGTTATTTACTTAAGTTTACGATATACTTAAAATGTAAATAGTTTTTTTATGAAAGCATAATATTTATCTCTCATGAAATATTATTAATCTAAATCATAATAAACGCTATTAAATCTTTATTTCTTTTAAACAAATAATAAATGTACGGTCCTAATATTGATACTTCTTTTCCCCAACACTTCCCATTATTCAAATCAGTAGATAAACTTATTATTCTAATGAATAAAAATAGTGAAACCGCTGAATGTTTAGTCATACCTTCTATTCTAACTCTTTATTCTGCTTTTGAATGTTTTCTGACTAATATTGAAAGTCAAATTATTAATAATGATAATTTCAAAAATAAATACTCTAATTCTTATCCCGAACGTCCAAAAATGATAGATAGGCCTTTTGTTTTCTACAACATATTAAACGATGAAAATTTTGACAAAACAAGTAAACTGTATGATGACTATAATCATTTTATAAAACTTAGAAATTTAATTACACATTCAAGGTTAGAATTGTTTGAGTGGAAAGATTTAGAATCAAAAAAAGATATCAAAGTTTCTATAAATACAAGTCATATTGAAAAAAAAGAGATGAGAAAATTATCTAAAACAACGAAAATACTAAGAGATAAAGATGCTGATAAAATAATTTCTTTTCTTGAAAGAAGAAAATTAATTGACATACAAGCTCAATTCAGAATGGAAGGCTTTGTTTACACAATACAAAAAGTCAAAATAGCTAACTGGGCAAACGACATGATAACTAATTTAATGTTGAAATTTGGAGAAGACAGATCAAATCCATTTTATAATCTATAATCACTCCTTTTTCACATACAATTTCTCATTTGAAGCAAACAAAACCAATTGTTTTTCTTGTCGCTTGCCATGTGTGATTAAGATTTTAAAAAAACGATAACTATCAGGAAATACCGAAATTTGTGGCGAAATCAAGTTTTTAGTTTGATATAGCTTTCCTTGCGGAGATTCTTCAAAATCAGCAATTACTATGTAATAAAAGCTTTTAAACGCCTGAATATCTTCATCATCACTAGCACGTTCGTCACTTGCTACTTTAACAGCTTGCATTCTAAAATATTCGTTGCTTCGCGAAAGCACATTGTTTTCGTTAATTTCTAACAATACTTTAAACAAACGATCGTCATCAATCGGAATAATTCCGCTTCGCGACTGCGCTAACAAAGAAAAAGTAGTGAAAAACAGCAAAAATAAAGTCAGATTCATTTTCATTATATCGTATGATTTTAGTTATGTCTTTTAAATGTAAGTCATCTATTTACAAAACAGTATAAATAATGTATAAGCGTCAAAATGAATTCGTAAGCGTTCTAAATAAGCTACCTTTTGTTTTTTTGAGCACAGTTATTTATGACGAATTTTTATATTTGAAAAAAGCTAAAGAAGATGATTGTTCAAGATATTATTTCGCACATAGAAGAATTATGCCCGCTCGCCTACGCCGAAGATTTTGATAATGTTGGTTTGTTGGTTGGCGATCACACACAAAAAGTTTCTGGTGTGTTAATTTCGTTAGATACACTCGAAAATGTGGTGGATGAAGCTATTGAAAAAAAATGCAATATGATTGTAAGTTTTCATCCCATTATATTTTCTGGACTCAAAAAAATTACAGGAAAAACCTATGTAGAACGTGTCGTTCTAAAAGCCATCAAACATGATATTGCCATTTACGCCATGCACACTGCACTAGATAATTCTTGGAATGGTGTAAGCGATCGTATTTGTGATGAATTAGGTTTGACCAATAAATCAATATTAATTCCGCAAAAAGGAACCATTAAAAAATTAGTGACATTTGTTCCTAAAAAAGATGCTGAAAAACTTCGAGAAGCATTGTTTGCCGTTGATGCAGGAAATATTGGCAACTACAGTAATTGCAGTTTTAATACAGAAGGTATTGGTAGTTTTCAAGGAAATGAAGCTTCCAATCCTACTGTGGGAGAAAAAGGCAAGACACATTATGAAAATGAAATTCAGATAGGAATTACATTTGCCAAACATTTGGAAGGAAAAATTATCCGAACACTTCATCAAAATCATCCCTATGAAGAAGTCGCTTACGAAATTACAACCTTAGAAAATACCAATCAGCATATTGGAATGGGCATGGTAGGTTCGTTTAAACAACCGATCAACGAAATGCATTTTATGACGCTTTTAAAGACAAAAATGAAGGTTCCTGTAGTAAGACATTCGGCTTTATCGGGAAAAATGATTCAAAAAGTAGCTGTTTTGGGTGGAAGTGGAAGTTTTGCGATTAGTGCTGCAAAACGTGCGGGCGCAGATGCGTATGTCACGGCAGACCTGAAATACCACGATTTTTATCAGGCAGAAAATCAAATAATTTTAGCTGATATTGGACATTATGAGAGTGAACAGTATACAAAAATTCTTTTATTTGAGTATCTTACGAAAAAAATTCCTAATTTTGCGTTCATTTTATCAGCAGAAAATACAAATCCAATCAAGTATTCATAAATATGGCAAAGAAGAAAGAAGTTACGGTCGAAGAAAAATTACGCGCCCTTTTTGATTTACAATTAATTGACTCTCGTGTAGACGAAATTAAGAATGTAAGAGGTGAACTTCCATTAGAAGTAGAAGATTTAGAAGACGAAGTAGCTGGATTAAATACAAGACTTGAAAAGTTACACGGAGATCTAGATCAGATTGACGAAAATATCAAAAGCAAAAAGAATATTATTGAAGAAGCAAAAAGCTTAATCAAGAAATATACAGAACAACAAAAAAATGTTCGAAACAACAGAGAATACAACGCTTTATCTAAAGAAGTTGAATTCCAAGAGTTAGAAATGCAATTGGCTGAAAAGCATATCAAAGAATTTAAGGTTTCTATTGAGCAGAAAAAAGCTGTTATTGCACAAACTAAAGAACGTTTGGAAGAAAGAGAATCACATTTAAAGCATAAAAAAGCTGAATTGAATGATATTCTTGAAGAAACGAAAAGAGAAGAAGAATTCCTTTTAGGAAAATCTGAAGAATTCGAGAAACTTATCGAAGACAGATTATTAGCAGCTTACAAGCGTATTCGTAAAAATGTACGTAACGGTTTGGCAGTTGTAAAAATTGAAAGAGGTGCTTCTGGAGGTTCGTATTTTACAATTCCACCACAAGTTCAGGTAGAAATTGCTTCTAGAAAGAAAATTATCACAGACGAACACAGTGGACGTATTTTGGTTGATCCAGCATTGGCTGAAGAAGAAAAAGAGAAAATGGACAAGCTTTTTGCTAAGTTTTAATTCCATCAAACATATCAAAAAAAACCTCGCTACTCAGCGAGGTTTTTTTGTGGCTTTCAATTCGTAAATCAGTGGATATAACTTATCTTTTGTTTGGTATAAGCCTTCCTTATTTTTTATCAAATCAGGCAATACATCGTAGGGTGATGCATCGTGTTCTGTGAGAAACTCAATGGTTAATCCTGCACCAATTAGTGCATTAATTACATCGCCCAAACCGTGATTCCAAGCATATTCTTTACTTATCATTTTGGTTTCTCCATCTTCGGCATATGTTCCTTCATATTCTTCATAAATCACTTCTTCTTGGCTATATGCATATCGTAATGTTGGTGGCGTTTGTAAATAATCAAACATCCAAACAATTGGATGAAATTCTACCATATAAAACGTTCCGCCATCTTTTAATCGTGAAGCAATAATTTGCGCCCAAGTTGTTAAATCGGGCAACCAACCAATTACGCCGTAACTGGTAAACACAATATCAAATGTATCTAAAACATGATCGTTTACGTCAAAAACATTACAACAGTGAAATTTTGCATCTAAATTTAATTCTTCATTCAACGATTTGGCTAACTTTATGGCTTCATCAGACAAGTCAATTCCTGTTGCTTTTACGCCCATTCTGGCAAAACTCAACGTATCTTGACCAAAATGACATTGTAAATGTAGTAGCGACTTTTCTTCAATGTTTGATAAACTATTCAGTTCATATTTCATCAGTGACGATTTCCCTTTCTTAAAAGCTTCCATATCATACATATCGCTTTTGGCATGAATTGCCACCTTTTTATTCCAAGTTTCTTTATTGGTTTTAAAATAATTATTGTTCATTTTATCGGTTTTTTATACCTTTTATCGTATAATTGTTATTAGATTTAATCCTTAACCACAATTCTAAGGAAAATAAATTAATTCGTACCTCAAATACACTTTACTTAACACACAAATTGCCCTATGAAAAAAACTACTTTTCCTATTTTCAAAAGTATTTTTATGTTATGCTTCTTGATGAGCGCTACAAATTATGCTCAAAATGTCGATGTAATTATTACAGTAGATTGGCCAGCTTGGTCTTCAGAAAACAAAGTCGAATTATACAGTCCAAGCGGAACATTATTACAAACTGTTGACAATGGCTATGATGGAAATGGAAATGCGCCATACAACGAAACTACAATGGCAGTAAGTTATCCAGTAGATGATAATATGCCCGCAGGAACTGGTTATTATGTAATTCTATATGATTTTTATGGTGATGATTGGAACAATAACGGTAGCTTAACGATTACGGCAGATGGACAAACAGCTTTTACCTTTGATGGAGATTTCTCTAATAATGTGAATTCTGGAAATCCAGTTGAAATTTCACAAACATTCTACTTTGCAGTTGAAGAAGCACCTGCGCCACCGCCACCATTTCCTGGAGTTTCACAATTTGATACGAGCGGAAACGAATACATAGAATATATTCCTGGAAACATGCCAATTATTATTGCTGCGCCACATGGAGGTGTAAAACAATCAGGACAAACTATTGGTGGAACTTTCTACCCAGACAACGACAGTGCATTACCAGATAGAGGTTGCGGAACCAATGAAAGAGATGACAACACAGATATTTTAATCAGGGAAATTCAACAATCTGTATTTGAACAAACAGGTTGTTATCCGTATGTGATTATCAATAATTTACACAGAAGTAAACTTGATCCAAATAGAGAACAAAACGAAGCGACTTGCGGAGATAGTGACGCTTTATTTTATTGGAATACCTTCCATAACTTTATCGATCAAGCAAGTACCGATGTGATGAGTAAATGGGGAAAAGGATTATTTATAGATTTACATGGACAAAGTCATAGCATTCCTAGAATTGAAGCTGGCTACAACATTTCTGCTTCCGATTTAAACAATACAACACCAAATCACTTAAACAGTGTTTCAAACTCAACAATTACAAACTTAGTGAGCAACAATCTTGGAAACTTAACACAAGAAGAATTGGTTCGCGGACCAAACAGTTTGGGTGGACTTTTTAGAGATACTGGCGGTGCATTTTACAACGCGCAAGGATATTCAGGTTGTGGTGTTACTTCTGGTTACCGCACAGTTCCGAGTGATTTTAATGGTGGTTCACAATCCTGTGATGATACACGTCCGTATGCAAACGCCTATTTTGATGGAGATTTTTACAATAATAGACGTCACGGTTCTGGACCAACTGCGAGCGATGGACTCGGCGGCGGCGGAACAATTGATGGAATTATGACCGAAGTAAACAGACGCGTCCGTGATTTAGGAACTTACAACGGAAATGTATATGATACACGTCCGCAAACACTTGTTCCCTTTGCAGACGATTACGCTACGGTAATTAAAAATTATATTGACTTACATTACAACGATTTTGCAACATTTACATACGGATCAAACACGTATGCAACAGGAGATTCCGATCCTACACCAACACGTACAACTGGTGTAACTGGAGTATTTACAGCAACGCCCGCAGGTTTATCTATTGATCCAACTACAGGAGAAATTGACTTATCTGCATCTACAGAAGGAATGTACACCATTACACATACCGTTGGCGATTGTAATTTGTATGAAGCGACTTCTATGATGACCATTACAACAACATTGAACACTCCAGAAGTAGCTGAAGGAACATTTGCCTTGTATCCAAATCCAACCACAGGAAGTTTACGTATTGAATCGGCGCAAACAATTTCAAAAGTAACCGTTTACAATTTGGTAGGACAACAAGTGAAAACATTTGCATTAGATGCAAATTCAGCATCTATTGATATCTCTGCATTAAAAACAGGAAGTTATTTTGTAAACCTACAAAGTACCACAGGAAACACATATACGAAACTAATTGTGAAGAAGTAATTCGGAGCAAAAAATTAGTGCTAAATCTTGAAAAAGCCTCGCAATTGCGAGGCTTTTTTGATGGTGGAAATTATTTAAAAATAAACAATCTTCCGCTTTTTGATTAATGAACGCCGCTCATCAACTTTTTAATAAAAGGCGATATCATCATAACAATGATTCCGATAACTGCGGTTAATACTCCAAAAACAGCGTATACAGATACATATTGATATAGTTGTTCGAATGCTGCTTGGTTTGAACCTGAAAACGTAGAAGTTAATCCTGTGACAGTTTCTGTGATTTGTCCAAAAATTCCGCTAGCAAACAGATTTTCTTCTTCAGAAACTGTGGTAAGTTTGGCAATTTTTCCAGCAAAAAAATGTCCGTAAAAAGATGCTGAAAAGAAAACGCCCATCACAAAGGCTAAATATTTCTTTGGAGAAAGTTCCGTCATTTTTGATAAGCCAATTGGAGAAATACACAACTCACCTACAGTCAAAATAAAATATCCTACAAATAAATACCACATCGGCGTTTTGGCAAAACTATCTACCGAATTAGCAGACATCGCAAAGACTATAAATCCAAGTCCGAGAAGAAACAATCCTAATCCAGCTTTGATCGCAGAATTCGGGTTTTTCTTTTTTCGAATTAATACTGCCCACAACCACGAAAACGGAATTGCTAACAAAATGATAAATCCAGAATTGATACTATTGGTTTGTGCTGCGTTCAATCCGACAAGGTTGATATTTCGGTCTGCAAAAAGTGTCAACGAACTTCCTGCTTGTTCAAAAATTGCCCAAAATAATGACATTAATATGGTGAAATATGCCGTAACCAATAATCGCTTTCGCGCAATTGTTCCCACAGAGCGATAAATATAAATCATTGTTGCCGTAATCGCGATCGTAGCAATCCAAACGATATAATGTTCGTATTGATTGAATTTTACAATAAGGGCAAATACAGGAACTGCCAAAAATGCACCCAACCAAACCAATTGCCCTTTGTTTAATCCGAGAAATTTTTCGTTATATATATTTTCATCAGGAACTTTTCCTTTGTTTAGAAATACATTTTTAGTGGTACCACGATAGAAATAAAACAATCCTAACAACATTCCAATTCCTGCCAACATAAAGCCATAATGCCATCCGTAGACTTCCGCAAACCAAGCACATAATAACGGAGCAACTGCGCCACCAATATTGATTCCCATATAAAAAATGGTAAATCCAGAATCGCGTCGTTTGTCTTCCTCTTTGTACAATGCGCCTACAAATGTGGAAATATTTGGTTTGAAAAATCCGTTTCCAACAATAATCAGCGCAAGCGAACCATAGAAAAACACAGGCAATTCAATCGTTAAGAAAAAATGTCCTAATGCCATTAAAATTCCGCCAAGGAAAATCGCTTTTCGGTAGCCAATATAATGATCGGCAATAATGCCGCCCAATACTGGAGTTACGTATACCAATGACATGTATGCGGCAAAAATTCCGATAGACATATCGTCACTAAATAGCAATTGTTTGGTCATGTAAAGTATGAGCAATGCCTTCATTCCGTAGAAAGAAAATCGTTCCCAGAGTTCAGCAAAAAATAAGTAAAATAATCCTTTAGGATGTCCGAAACGTGTATTGGAATCTGTAATAGATGACATGTGTATGATCTTTAAAAATTAATATCATACAAATATGTTTTTAGTAGGTTCTATATAAAAGTTGTGTTGTAAAGTATAGTAAAAAATAACAAGTTGTGTGCAATTGTGAGCGAAACACAATTAATTACAAAGTGAAGAATATTCAGTGTTTTCAGCACTTCCGATGAATTCGTGCAACAAGCCTTCATCAATGGAAATATTTTCAGGAATCATTCGCAAACGGTATTTTCCTTCGCCTAAAAACGTAAACAAGTCTCTACGTTCTAGTTGTTGTTCGTTACTTAACTGCAATATTTCGTTGATATTTTCAATGATTCGCGTAAGATAGGTTTGGTTTTTAATTTCGCCACCAGCACTTACCAAAATACTTTGTAAATCACCTTTTCCATTCGCACGACGAATTGCAAATTTCAACAAGTTTTTATACTGTGTCGTTTTTGAACCAAAATCAACTTGAGCATTGTTGATATTTTTTGATGGAATACTTAATTGAATCAACGACCAATCTAAAAAACGAATGCGCATTTCGTTTGGTCGCGGTGTATTTGCTAACTGAATTACCCAGCTTGTCGCCAATACTAAGAATAGTGCAATCAACGATGTTTTTGCAATAATTTTGATGAGTAATGTGGTAAACTCATCATTGAAATCTAAAAATACTTCTGGCAATTGTGATGCAAAAATTAAAATCATAATGACTACCGAAATCATGGCGACCAATTTTAATCCGCGATGTAAAAAGGTTTTGTAAAACGAAATCAATAGTAAAAAGCACAGAAAACCTGACAAAATCAAATCAGGAACAGCATTGAGTTTAATATTCGCATACATATTATTTTCACCAAAAACACCTGCCATTACTAAAGTTACGGAAGCCACTGCAATGATGATTCCGATAATAATTTTAACGTTTTTGATATTATTGTAGATAAATTTTGGTGCGTAGTAAAAGTAAAAAAGTGCCATCAACAGAAACAGATTGTTTACAATTGATAGTAAGTTGACGCCAATTTGATACGTCATTGTTTCTGAAAATTCAAAATGTTTCGACGCATACGCCCAAATTCCAGAACCAACCCAAACAAACATAGCCAAACTGAGGTACAACAATCCGCTATCAACACGTTTTTGCGATTCGTCTTCTTCCAAAATTTGACGAAAACGCTTCCGAATATTCGAATAAATTGCCAATAGTAAAATAGCTCCAATAAAGGAAATAAAAATATGTGCCAGATTATGAAACTGCTCTACATTTGTCATATACGAAGGTGCAGGATTTTATAATTATAAAATTTAAAAAATGTGAAACGGTTGTTGAAATTCATTGAACTCATCTTGACTTTTTTATTTTTAACCGAAAATGAGTTCATTATTAAACCTTCAAATTAAAGAATTATGCTCCTAAAATCTTACGAACTAATTCTTTTTTAGCTTCATCATCTTCTCCAAACAACCAACGAAGCACATTGTCTTCCCAAATGTCATCGTATTGATTTTGATCGATTATATTACGTTCCATAGCCAAATCGAGCAACTTTCCAGGATACGAAGATTGTGGTGCGCTTTCCATTTCTCCCAACGGATACGGATCGTCTAATCCCATTAAAATCTGCTGACTTCCTTGTCGATCTACCATTAACTTAAACGAATCAGTATCGTGAACTAGCGTATCAAAGTAAATATTTGGATGTCCAACAGCTTTTCGCGGATGCACTTTACCTTCAAACAAATCTGGGCGACCGTCAAATCCTTGAATTCTTCTTCCAAGATTCATTTGCGCCAACTGTCCGCCATGCGCAAAACAGGTTCTAATGTTCGGAAAACGTTCTTGCATTCCGTTCAACGTGTAAAAATGATACGCATCACCACATTGCGCCAGCATCCAAATTAGATGAAAACGCCAATTAACATTTTGTAATTTAATCATTTTATCACCATCATACGGATGAATTTCGATAGCTAATTTGTATTTATCAGCCAGTTCAAAAATTGGATCATTTTCTTCATCAAACACACAACGCCATTGCCCGATAGAGTCCATAAAGTGCGTTGGCAAACACAACACGCGCAATCCTAACTGTTCTACACAACGTTCAATTTCCCACAAAGCACCGTGTATAAATCCTGGATGCACTACAAATCCGCAGGTAAATTTCGATGGATGATTTTGTTGTACTTCCGCATTAAAATCATTTTGAAAACGTAATGCATGTTTCATTGCTTCTAGGCGTAAACCGTTTCCATACAATTGCGATAGATTTAAGATGACTGCATGATCTATTTTATTTCGCGCCATCCAATCTAGCTTTTCATTCAAGAAAAAACTAGAGTCCGTTACAGGACGTTTCCAATCGTCTTGCAACATATATTTCCGTTCATCATCTACCCAAAAAATCTTTTTTTCCTTCATAAACTGAGGAATTTGCTCAGGATAAGGCAACAAATGTGAATGTCCGTTGATGCGTAGTTTTCGTTTCAAGGTTGTTTGGTTTTTGGGCGTGCCCACAAAAGTTCACTTCGGCTTTGCTTCGTGTACTTTCGTGGTCAGGCTTTCGGCAGTCGCTCTCTACGAGGAGCTTCAACAATGCCTCTATCCTTCACGCGAAATTAATCCTATAAAAATAGTATTTCTTATAGAATTTGTGTTGAATTTAACGTTTTAAAATAATTAAGTTAAAAAAACTAGCCTCTGTTTCTTCTTGAATCCTCAAAAAGACAAAGGCTAGCATCATATGTATGGTTGGTTATTTGCTTAACTTATGGCAACTTCCGATTTTTTTCGAGTGCTTTTTAAGATAATCGTGTTGTCAAATTTATTTTGGTAGGCAAATGTTGTTTCTTTTCCTTGTTTTTGTGCTATTACTTTTACAGGAAATGCAAAAGAGGCGGCATCTAAATCTAGTTCGTGTGATTCGGCATTTTTACTAAAATTTTCCACTAATTCTGAAAATTCCGTAGCTAGCTTTTCATTCAAAATGTAAAATTTACTTGTGCCATGTTGTTTGACAATGAGTGCCAATTCTTTGCTATTAAAGCCTAATATTGGCTTTTTATGAAGTGGTACAGCAAAACACGAGTTGTTTAACTTAATAACTTCGGTAGCATTGTACACATATTCATCTTTGCTTAATACTTTCAGCAAACGTTCATGTGCATTTGCAACGCTACTTGGCAAATTAGCAACAGAAATGTGCTCAACAGTACTTTTCAAACGATTGAATCCTTTTCCGATACTCACTAGGGAAATACCGTTGTTGCTGGCTAATGCTGAACTAGGGAACATCGAAAGCGCACCTGCGCCCATTACACTAGATACAATAAAGTTTCTTCTGTTCATATATGGTTAGTTTATTAGTCTGCAATGTATTATACATTACAAAAATGGTTTTCTGATTTTCAATTTAAGAATTTTTTAACACTTTCACATAATTACGTGTAAAAAATGTTAAAGTCAGGTAGTTTTACTTTTGTGGTTGTAGGATTTTTAGTTGATTTTTTGAATAATTTTGATCTCAATAATGCTCGAACTAATAATTTGATAAAATTACAAAGACTTCGTACGTCCGCCATCTACAGGAACATTGATTCCGTTGATGTATGATGCCGCTTCACTTGCCAAGAACGCAATCGCGTTGGCAATTTCTTCTGGTTCAGCAAAACGTCTGGCAGGTATTGTGTTTTTCATTGCGGTACTTACCTCATCAATAGATTTTCCTGTTTTTACTGCTTTGTTTTTTATGATTTCTGAAAGACGTTCGGTTGCTGTGGCTCCGGGTAAAACGTTGTTTACCGTAATTCCGAATTGTCCGAGTTCATTTGCCAGCGTTTTTGACCAATTGGCAACGGCTCCACGAATGGTATTGGAAACTCCCAAACCATCTAATGGTTGTTTTACCGAAGTCGAAATCACATTGATGATGCGTCCGTAACCAGCTTCTTTCATTCCTGCTACTACACTTTGCACTAATACATGATTGCACTTTAAGTGTTGTGTAAAGGCACGTTCAAATTCGTCAATTTTTGCATTAAAAACAGGTCCGCCAGCAGGTCCGCCAGTATTGTTGACAAGGATATGAAACGAATGTTTTTCAACAATATATGCTTCAATTTTTGTTCGTAAATCATCTGGATTTTGAAAGTCTGCTACAATATAACTGTGTTTTTGTCCTTTAGAAACGTCTAATTCTGCAAGTACATTTTGTAGTTTTTCTTCGTTTCTTGCTGCGAGTGTTACGTTTGCACCAAGATTGGCTAATTGTTGTGCGGCAGCTTTTCCAATTCCTTGAGTACTTCCGCAAACGAGTGCGTTTTTATGTTGTAAGTTTAGATTCATGTGTTTGGTATTGAGATATTATTATTGAGTCTTGAGATTGTTGCTTTGGGTTTTGGGTTTTGGGTTTTGGGTTTTGGGTTTTGGGTTTTGGGTTTTGGGTTTTGGGTTTTAAAAAGAAACTTTTTTTTAATTTAAAATTCAACTTTTTAATTTCGCTATTCGCTATTCGCTATTCGCTATTCGTTATTTGGTCTTGGGTCTTGGGTCTTTTGGGTCTTTTGGGTCTTTTGGGTCTTTTGGGTCTTTTGGGTCTTTTGGGTCAAAAAAACTTTTTTACATTTAAAATTCAAAATTTAGCATTTAACATTTTAATTCACGAGTATTTGATACAAATGTTTTTTGGTTCTGTGAAGAAACGCAAGGCTTCCAACCCGCCTTCACGACCAACGCCTGAGTTTTTCATTCCACCGAAAGGTGTACGCAAATCACGCAATAACCATGTATTTACCCAAACAATTCCTGCTTCGAGTTGTTTAGACATGCGCATGGTACGATTCAAATTGTTTGTCCATAGTGTAGATGATAATCCGTAGCGAACTCCATTTGCCATTCCCAAAACTTCTTCTTCAGTATCAAACGGCATGATAGTTACTATGGGACCAAATATTTCTTCTTGATTTACACGACATTGATCGGTTTTTACTTCGATGACTGTTGGTTCGAGGTAATAACCGTTTTCAAAACCTTTGACCGTGACTTCGTTTCCGCCACATAAAACAGTTCCGCCTTCTTCTTTGGCAATTTCTATGTATGATTTTACTTTTTCTAAGTGTGATTTTGATACTAATGCGCCAATTTTTGTCGTTTCCTCAAATGGATTTCCAACTTTGAGTTGTTTCACGCGTGCCACAAAGTCCGTTTTGAATTTATCATAGATGCTTCTTTCCACAAATATTCGCGATCCGCATAAACAGATTTGCCCTTGATTCGCAAACGAAGATCGTACCGTAACTTTGAGCATTTCGTCATAGTCACAATCTGCAAAGATGATGTTTGGATTTTTCCCTCCTAATTCTAGCGAAAGCTTTTTAAACATTGGTGCTGCCGTTCTGGCAATATGCGCTCCTGTTGCCGTTCCGCCTGTAAAAGAAATTGCTTTTATATGTGGATGCTCTGTAATGGCTTGCCCTGTGGTGTGTCCTAAACCGTGTACAATGTTTAATACGCCGTTTGGCAGACCAGCTTTGGTACATATTTCACCTAAAAGATACGCTGTCATTGGTGTGACTTCACTTGGTTTGGCGACAACGGTATTTCCTGTGGCTAACGCTGGTGCAATTTTCCATGTAAAGAGATATAGTGGTAAATTCCATGGTGAAATACAACCTACGACTCCGATAGATTGTCGCAAGGTAAAATTCATTGCGTTAAGTCCAATACTTTCGTGTGCTTCACTTGAAAATTGCGTAATGGCTTGCGCAAAGAATTTGAAGTTGCTTGTCGCTCTTGGAATGTCAATTTGTGTGGCGAGACTGAGTGGTTTTCCGTTGTCTAAAGATTCTGCATGCGCCAAATCGGCTAAGTTTTCTTCTATGAGCGAAGCGATTTTGTTTAGAATTCGACTGCGTTCTTCTAAGATTGTTGCTGACCAACTTGGAAAGGCTGCTTTTGCTGCTTGATAGGCGGCTTCTACATCTTCTGCAGACGAGTTAGGAATTTGTCCGTAGATTTCTCCATTTGACGGATTGTAATTGTCAAGCCACGCATTGCTTTTTGGTGCTATATAACTTCCGTTGATATAGTTTAGAATCTTTTTCATGCTGTAAGTTATTGTTTTTTGTACGCAACTACTTTGATTTCTACTACTAAATCGGGATGTGGTAATTGATGAACAGCAACTGTTGTTCGTGTCGGACCAGTTTCTTTATCGAAAAATTCTCCGTAAGCTTTGTTGTAGCCTGCAAAGTCATTCATGTTTACGAGAAACGAAGTGACATCGACAACATCGGCAAGACTTGCGCCAACACTTTGTAAATTTTTGTCAATATTTTTTAGTACTTCACGCGTTTGCGTTGCAATGTTTAAGTGTTTTGTTCCCATTTCGTCAATGATATCAACGCCTGCAATACTATTGTCTGGTCGTCGTGAACTTGTTCCTGATACAAATATGAAGTCGCCCACACGTTTTGTATGTGGATAAGCGCCTCTTGGTGTTACTTTTTTTTCTTGCATTTTTTGGGTTTTATTTTGTGTTGTTCGTTTACGCTGAGCCTGTCGAAGCGTTGTTTGTTTTTTGTTTTTCGTGTAATTTTGATGCTAAAATTTCACTCCAAGTGACGTTTCAGAGTTGATAGCAATACTTTTCTGAAAAGCTTTTTAATTTAGCATTCAATATTTTAATTTTTACAGCGATTCTGCGAGATCCAATAATTTATAAATCGTTTTCCAGTTCCTTGTGGTTGCTTGTGTTTTGAGTTTGCGCTCAAAGAAATTGTTTGTAAGTTTTGTACGTCCAAAACCTCCAGGACAATCTAAATATATTTCTGAATTGATAATTTTGAAACGATCGTCTTTGCTATCAATTTCAATGGTTGTTTCTTCTGGTGTTGTTGCTAGAAATGTAATTCCTTGTTTTGAAATATCTGTTTCTGTAAACGGATTGTTGGCAATTGCCGTTTTCCATTGATCGATAGTTTTTACCAAAACAGGAACATCGTAATCATATTGTTTTTTGATCGCTTTGGCAATTAAATCCCCTAATTCTTCTTGATTTTTTTTAGCTGATCTGAATACTACGTTTCCACTTTGAATGTATGTCTGAACGTCTTCAAAACCCAATTTAGAAAGCAACTCTCGAAATGCTGCCATGGGCAATTTTTTACTTCCAGAAACGTTGATTCCGCGTAAGATGGCAATGTATATCATAGTGGTTTTTTGGTTGTGTTTCAAAGATACATTTTTTTTGTTTGTTCATTTGTTTATTGGTCTATTCTATTCGTTGAGTTTTCTTAAACTGGTAAATTCATTGAAAAGTATTTTTTGTAAAATTGTTTGTTTCAAAAACAACAAATAATACTCAATAAGCAACTTTTCTCAACGGAATAGTTCAGCAAAATTCCATAACTTTAAAACAACCAAAAATTTTTATGTGATGAGCGAATTAAAAAAAGAAGATATCAAACAAGAAGTATTTGATTTGTATGACGATTATGCACATAATAAGATTGGGCGTCGACAGTTTGTAGAACGACTTTCCTTGTATGCCGCAGGAAGCGTTACTGTAGGTTCTTTGCTCAGTTTTATGTCGCCAAATTATAAAACAACTGCGGAAGTTGCCAAAGACCATCCGAACTTGGAATCTGAATATATTATGTACGATTCTCCAAAAGGCGCAGGAAAAATGAAAGGTTTGCTTTCTTTACCAAAAGATGTTACAAAAAAAGTGCCTGGCGTTATTGTGGTACATGAAAATAGAGGTTTGAATCCGTATATTGAAGATGTTGGACGACGTACAGCCTTAGAAGGTTTTATCAGTTTGGCACCTGATGCCTTAACTCCGTTAGGTGGTTATCCTGGAAATGATGACGACGGACGAACAATGCAGAAAAAACGTGATCGAAACGAAATGTTGGAAGATTTTATTGCTGCGTACGAGTATGTAAAAAATCATCCGAAATGTAATGGAAAAGTCGGCGTGGTTGGTTTTTGTTTTGGCGGATGGATTTCGAACATGATGGCAGTAAGATTAAACGATTTACAAGCGGCAGTTCCATTTTACGGAAGGCAACCAAGTGACGAAGATGCTGCAAAAATTAAAGCGTCTTTGTTATTGCAATATGCTGATTTGGACAAACGTGTAAATGCAGGTTGGGAAGCGTATGAAAAAGTATTGAAAGCGCATAATATTGATTATACCGCACATTTTTATCCGAACGTTAATCACGGATTCCACAACAATACAACACCACGTTACGACAAAAAAGCAGCAACGTTGGCTTGGGAACGAACCATTGCATTTTTTAAAGAAAAATTAGTGTAGTCTGACGGAGTGAATATGCTATAGTTTTTCTTCAAGTAGAGATTTTATACATTGAAAAATAGTATATTTAACCTTCATAATACTACCATGCTTTTTAATTACATCCCTAACAACTCGTATTCGCAAAGATTAAACTATGAAATTACTGATTAGACTAAGCCTTTTGGTTTTTATCTGCATTCCTAAACTACACGCGCAAGATTTTGATTTTGATACCACAGGTTACATCGAAATTAACAAAAAACGAATTACAAACACAAAGATCAAAAGTATTAAAGAAGAATCTGGTTGTTATATAGATCAAGCAAATCCACCGTTGACGTACGAAGATTGCGAAACCACATACAAAGAAGCTTATGATAAAAACGGAAATTTAATCTCTTTAAAAACATATGAAGATGGTTCTTTGCAAAGTGAAAATACGTATACGTATAAAAATAATCGAATTACTAGCATTGAAGAAGATTACGGAGATGAAGTAGAGAAGAAAGTGTTTATCTATAATTTAACTGGTAAATTAATGTTTAAAAAAGAATACGAAGACAAAACATTAGAAGCTACCACAACCTACAAATACAATTCACAAAGTTTACTTATAGAAGAGATATACGAACGACCAAGTTCAAAAGGTTTTGGAAGTAATCCTTACCAAAAAACGATATACAAATACAACACAAACGGAAAGTGTATTTTTAAAGGAGAATATAATAAAGCTGGTGTTGAATTAGACGTACGCACCTATGAATATAGCAACAACGGATTGACAATGGTTGAAAAAGACAAACGTGATGATACCTTTGTAATACAGTTTAAAGAAACCAAAGATGCACGAGGAAATAGTTTAGAAAAGGTTAGTTATGATTACGATGGAAAACAACAAAAACGCATGGTGAATACATATGATGCTAATAATAATCGTTTAAGCTATGAAGAATACGATGGTGATGATAAGTTTGTAAAAAGTACTACCGAAACATATAATGATAAAAATGATGTTACAACCTACACTATTTTTTATCCCACAAATCACTCAAAAACTGAAGGCAGTAAAAACGTAACCAGATATTGGTATAAATATGATAAGAAAGGCAACTGGACACAACGTGCTTTGTATGAAGGTGATGAAAAATTTGTTTCTGATGCTGTAAAGCGAACGTTGAAATATTATTAAAGTTTAGTTACGCATTAATTATAATTCCGAACCTTGCTCATTCTTTAAAACTACATGAATACGCTAATCGCTACTATTGAAAAGTTACAAAAAGAAGGATTCTCAGTTATTAACTCTGTATATTCAGAAGCTGAGATTACGGAAATTATTGACTGTATTACAAAAGCTTCCGCAGATGTAAGATCGGATGAAAACGCAAAACATGTATTTGCCATTAGACAACTCATGAAAAAGATTCCTGAATTGAAATCGTTGCTATTTACAGAGAAGTTTCACGAGTTGTTAAAGAACGTTTTTGAGGAAGACTGTTTTTTAACAAAAGCTATTTATTTTGACAAACCTAGCGAATCCAATTGGTTTGTGGCATATCATCAAGATTTGAGTATTTCGGTTGATCGCAAACAAGACGTTTCAAACTATACAAATTGGACATTTAAAAAAGGGCAATACGGCGTACAACCGCCACTTGATATTTTGGAAAATATTGTCACGGTCAGAGTTCATTTAGACAAAACTGAAAAAGAAAATGGCGCACTAAAAGTCATTCCGAAATCACATTTGAAAGGTATCTACAGACCTGAAACAATTGATTGGACTACCGAAACCGAACATGTTTGTGAAGTTGAAAAAGGCGGCGTAATGTTGATGAAACCGTTAACGCTTCACGCTTCCAATCGCACTACAAATCACAAACAGCGTCGTGTATTACATTTGGAATTTAGCACTAAACAATTGGCAAAACCGTTAGAATGGCAAGAATATTGTGCGCTTTAATACTATAAAATATGTTGTCATGAAACTAAAACCAATCGTATTTCTTGTTGCCATAACTTTTATACTGATAAGTTGTCTTTCGACGGATAAAGAAATAATTCCTGTTGTTAAAAAGGAAAAACGATTGTTTCCTGTTTTGATAGATACACTAGCCGAGCAAGCTGAATACCTAGAGACAAAAATAAGATTGAAAGCTAACTACAAACCTATTACATTCAAAAAAATTACAGATACTATTTTTGTAAATCACGATATTTATGAAAGCTTGACAGGTAAAATGTCAGAAACTGAATATCAAAATTATATGCGGTATCATCGAACAAATATCATTGCCGATAATGTAACGAAACCAACTGCGAATACTATCAAAATTTTTGTTGATACGACAGCAATTATCAGTAAAATATATTTTAATAGACATGCTAAAAAATTAATTTTACACAAAGCATATGCTACGTATGTTGTGAATACTTCTGTTAAAGACACTGTTGTATTGGGTTTGAATAGTAAGATGGACATGTTGCTAGAAGCCCTGAATAAAGAAAATGAGTGGAAACAAATTGAAGGAATACAATTCATTGCTTGTGCTACAGGTCGTACCCTATTTGTACTTCCCGAAAAAGACACACTTATCACGGAAACTACTATTTTTAAAGGAAATTTTAAAACCAAATTATGCTTAAAACTAGGTTCAGCCTATTCCAACCAATTTGAAGGTTTTATACATGAAACACAGTTGCTAGATTCAGACGTCGATTTTTACTGACTAATTAAAAGGAATTTCTTATATTAGCTGTTACCCAAATTGATCTTAATAGCCTATTATGAAACTTAAAAGTCTCCTGCTTGCCCTGCTGGTTATACTTTGTGTTAGTTGTGAAGCAACGCATAACACGCATTCTCACTCGTATGCGGCTGTGCATACTAAAAATGTAGAATTCCCGATTCCTGTTGGATTTATCAATGATTTTGACAATATTTTATCTGACGAACAAGAAGTAACTTTATTGAATTTAGTGAAACAACACGAAGCCGAAACTAGCAATCAAATTGCGATTGTAACCTTGACTTCTATTCAAGATTATAGTGGCTTGGAAGAATATTCGTTGGATTTAGCAAATCATTGGGGAATTGGTCAAAGAGATAAAAATAATGGCGTTTTAATTGCGTTATACATGAAAGATCGTCGTATTTGGATTCACAATGGTGATGGAATTATGCACAAACTTACCGATGATGAAACGTTAGATATCATCAAAAAGCTCATGGTTCCTGAATTTAAGAAAAATGATTTTTATACGGGTTTTCAAAAAGGAATTCAAGAGATTATTAAGGAATTGAAAGATTCATGAAAAAAGGAATTCTTTACTGTGTCACATTATTTTTATTGACAGCTTGTGCAAAAAAAGTAGTTAGATGCGCTTTGATTGGCGAAAATATGAATCCGAAAAAGTTACAAAGTGTAGTCACAATTAATGAAAATCGGCTCATCGCAGATACAACAGTTGTCAATGTTTCAGGAAAAGTTTTAGGAAGTTATATTCACGATGGAAATGATACCATTACAGATATTTTAGAATATGCAAATGTTGCATTTACCAATTTGAAAACTCAAGAAGTATTAGGTACAACTTCAAAAGTAGATGGTTTGTATAATATTTTTATTCCTGCCGCGACTTATAACATAGAGTTTCAGTTTATTGGCTACAATCGCGTCATTATAGAAAATGTAAAGCTTGATACTAGCGAAATAGTAAATTTATCCGCAAATCTCGGTCAAGGAATTGGCAAAGAATATTTCGAAATTCGAAAACATCGCGCGAATAGAGAACTTATTCGAAAAACAAATTAATGCTTCAAATTCGCCACAGTATCTTCGTCTAAAATTTCGTTGGTTTCTGCTTGTACTTTTTTGAGAATTTCTTTTAAATCGGCTGTTGTGTCAATTTCGTCATCCGCAATCATATTTAATAATGCTTTGTCTTGTGCGCGTCCTATTTTCATAGCTTTGCTGTATGGTAAATCTTCATTAAACGTTACCATCGAATATTTAGAAAAATACTGTTCAGGGAAGTTTTTCTCTAAGTCCATTTCCAACTTTCGCTTTTCTTTAAAAATCGGATTTGCCACATGATCGCGCATTTCGTAATAATTATCTATCGCCAAATCGGCAATGGCATCTGTGTCTTTTTTACGTATTTTTTCATAAGTTTTAAATACTTTTTCCCAATCGCCTTCATACTGATCTAAAACTTCATTAAATACCACAACATCCTCAAAAGAAGCATTCATTCCTTGTCCGTAAAACGGAACAATGGCATGTGCTGCATCGCCCATTAATAAAGTATTATTTTTATACGACCACGGCGAACATTTTACGGTACCTAATGGCGAAGTTGGGTTTTCAAAGTATTCTTTAGTCAACTCAGGAATCAACGGTATTAAATCTGGAAATTGCGCTTCAAAGAATTCCTGTACACGTTCCGCCGTTGTTAGATTGTTGAAATTGTATTCACCTTCATCATACGATAAAAACAATGTTACCGTAAAACTTCCGTCTAAGTTTGGTAAGGCAATAATCATAAAATCGCCTCGTGGCCAAATGTGTAATGCGTTTTTCTCTGTTCGGAATCCGCCTGTTGCGGTTGGCGGAATACTCAACTCTTTATAGCCATGACTGAGATAATTCTGAGAATAGCTAAATAAAAATTTACGTTCTAAGTAATAACTTTTACGCAACATCGAACCTGCGCCATCTGCTCCAAAAATAACATCTGCTTTTACTTCAATTTCTTTTTTCGTCTCGTAACAATAGAACGTAGCGATGTTTTCTTCAATATCAATTTTTGTACATCTTTTATTAAAAATAATATCTACGGCTTCATGTTCTTCCGCTTCTGTGAGTAACAAAGCGTTCAAGTCGCCACGTGAAATAGAATTGATGTATTCGTTATCGCGACCAGAATAGTTAGACATAAATATATTTCCTTCTACATCGTGTACCAAACGTCCATGCATCGGAATACACAATGGCATTACTTTATCGGCAATTCCTACCATATTCATGGCTTTGATTCCTCTGTCTGAAAATGCTAAATTGATCGATCTTCCCGCAGAAATATCTACTTTTCTCAAATCGGGACGACTTTCCATGACCGTAACTTTATAACCACGTTGTCCTAAGCGTAGTGCCAATAATGAGCCGCACAATCCTGCGCCAACGATCAGTATGTTTTCTTTTGTTTTCATGTTATAAGCATTTTTTTAGTTCGTCTACCATGCGATAAACATCTTGAAAAGTATTGTATAATGGAACTGGCGCACAACGAATTACGTCTGGTTCACGCCAATCGGTAATGATGTGTCTGTCTATGAGTTTTTGATGCAAAGACTTGTCGGCATTTTTGACTTGAATCGATAATTGACAACCTCTTTCTGCTAGATTTGAAGGTGTAATGATTTTGATACGATCGGTATCAATTTCGTTGATTAAATATTCAAAATATGCGGTCAACGTTTCTGATTTTTCGCGCAAAGCGTCCATGCCAACTTCATCAAACATATCGAGTGAAGCTTTGATTGCTGCCATAGATAGTATTGGCGGATTGCTCAATTGCCAACTTTCCGCACCTGGAATCGGATTAAAGTCAAAACGCATGTTAAAACGTGTTTCCTTATCGTGTCCCCACCAACCTGCAAAACGATTCAATTCTTTGTTATGTGCATGTTTTTCATGAACAAATAAACCTGCCAAACTTCCTGGACCTGAGTTTAAATATTTGTACGTACACCAAGCGGCAAAATCTACATTTGAATCGTGTAAATTCGGCTGAATGTTTCCTGCGCCATGTGCCAAATCAATGCCAACCATCGCGCCTTTTGCGTGTCCGAGCTCTGCTATTTTTTTGATGTCAAGATATTGTCCTGTGTAATAATTCACACCACCAATCATCAATAAGGCAATTTCGTCGCCTTCTGCTTCAAGCATGGTTTCCAAATCTTCCATACGAAGTAATTCTTCGCCTTTGCGTGGTTTCCATTCTAGCAATCCTTCTTTTGGATCAAAACCATGAAATTTTAGTTGTGATTCTACTGCATATCGATCAGAAGGAAACGCGTCACTTTCAATAACAATTTTATATTTGGTTTTTGTTGGTTGATAAAAAGAAACCATCAATAAGTGAAGATTCGTCGTTAAGGTATTCATAATCACGACTTCAATCGGCTTTGCTCCTACTATTTTCGCCATATTTTCCGTAAGAAACTCATGATATGGCATCCAAGGATTTTTGGCGTCAAAATGTCCTTCTACACCCAAGTTTGCCCAATCTTTCAATTCTTGCTGAATGTATTCTTGAGTAACTTTTGGTTGCAATCCAAGTGAATTTCCACAAAAATATAACCATTCGTTACCTTCGGCATCTTTGGGAATGTGAAATTTTGTTCGGTAGCTTTTTAGAGGATCTTTTGCGTCTTGCGCTTGTGCGAACGCCAATGTATTTTGAAACATGCTGAATGCTATTTTTACCAAAAATACGTATTCCATTTTTGGAATAAAAAGATATTTATCATTTTATAAATCACTTTTTATGCGAATCGTTTTTAATTGATATTTTTGTAGAAATTCACAAATTATGCATTTTATTCCAGAAGCTTTAGACGAATATGTGGTGAAACATTCTGCCGATGAACCAGAATTACTGAAAGCGTTGACGCGTGAAACGTATCAAAAGATTTTGCAACCGCGTATGCTGAGTGGACATTATCAAGGAAGATTGTTAAGTATGTTGTCTAAATTGATTCGACCGAAAACAATTTTAGAGATTGGAACGTACACAGGATATTCGGCACTTTGTTTGGCTGAAGGAATGCAAAAAGATGGTGTATTACACACAATTGATATTAACGAAGAATTGCACGATTTTCAACGTAAATATTTTGATGCTTCTGAGTTTGGAGCGCAAATCCATCAGCATACAGGAAATGCTTTAGACATTATTCCAACACTAGAAACTACGTTTGATTTGGTGTTTATTGATGCTGACAAACCAAATTATCCACAATATTTTCATGCGATTATTGAAAAGATGAATCCAAACGGAATTATTTTGTCTGATAATGTTTTATGGAGCGGAAAAGTGATTGAACCTTTACAGAAAAATGATGTTTCTACGGAAGCACTTTTGGAATACAACTCACTTTTAAAAGAAGATACTCGCATAGAAACTGTGGTTTTGCCCATTCGTGATGGCTTGACGATTAGTAGAGTTATTTAGGGTTTTGGTTTTTTGGTTTTTTGGTTTTAAAATTCGACAGTTCTAATTTAGCATTTTCACTTTGTCGTTCTAAATAATAAAAATTTTCTTTATCGTTTACAAAGCATCAATTCGAATGATTTTTGGTAGAACAATGTATCAAAAATTGCTGTGACGTGATGAGTTTTTACACTTAAGATTTTCAAAAGGGCATTTTCTTTATCTTCTAAAAATTTAAGAATCTTTTATCAGGAAAAAGTTTAAATCACTTTAATAAAAAAACTCTCGCCATTACGACGAGAGTTTCTCCCTATTTACTAAACTAAATATGCCAACTGTTCTATTGAACTGCTTGCAATGCGTCTATATTTCCATATCCATACTGAGAATTTTTGTTTGGATAGAAATCTGCAGATTGTTTCAATCTGTTTAATACTTGCGTTTTTGACCAGCTTGGATGTCTAGACCATACTAAAGCCGCGATTCCTGCTGTTGTTGCCGTTGCTACTGATGAACCACCAACATAATCTGCTTGGTTGTTATAGTAACTTAATACTGGCGTTGTTCTACTTCCGTTACCATCACGTTGCATTACTACAGTAAAATCAATTTTACTTCCTTTGTGACAAATATCACACTCTTTATAGTAATTTGCATCAGTTACACCTGTTACTGCAACCGTTTCACTCATTGATGCTGGAAATATTACTCCTACAAAGTTAGTGAAAGTTGTTGAAGTTCCACCTGCTGCGAAGATTAATTTTCCTCTATTATTTGCATATCGTACTGCATCCTTGATTCTACCTACAGAAAAGATGTGTCCAATAGACATTGAAATTACCTTTACGTCGCTTCTGTTTCCTAAAGCTGTCAATGCGTTTGCAACACCTTTTTGTTCGTGATAACCGTCTAAAACTACGTTTTTTGTTCCACGATAACTAATTAAATTTGCATTATATGCAACTCCAACTGGCATTCCATTGTTATTTCTAGGCGCAGTTGCTACAGCAGTCATACTTGTTCCATGACCACATTTGTCATTTGGTCCATCTGTACTTGAAGACCATGGCCACCATGAATCTACATACGTTCCGTATTTCTGAACGTATCTTCCTGATGAATATCCATCATTGAAACTTCCGTTCATTAGAGAGTTGTTTGGTGTTAATCCAGTGTCAATTACTCCAATTCCAACTCCAGAACCTGTACTGTAACTCCATGCAGATGGAATATTGTGTTCGTAGAATGTCCATGGTACTTTTGCTCCTGGCGCTACGGTTGTGTAATCTGCTGAGTTTAATGTTGCAGAACCATATCCACATCCTGCTCCAGATTTAGCAGTTACTTCATGATCTAAGTACCTGTAACCTGTTGGTTCAATGTAACGAATTCCTTTTTGAGATAATAAATCTCTCACCGTTGCTAAGTCTTCAACTTTTACATCAATGATATTGAATGTATCATCTTCGTCAATTAGAAAATCGCTTGTTTTCTTTTGTCCATCGCCTTCTACAGCAGCAATTCGTTGAATCAGTCTGTTTTTGATTCCTTCTGCGTTCGAATTTTCTTTGTTAAAATCATTGTCATCGCTTCCATATCCAATCGTTAAGATTTGATCTCCATGAACTGTTGCACTCCAAATAAAGTGTGCATCCATGTTTGTCCATTCAAATTGTTCACGACTTGAAGCAACTTCATTGATTTTAGCATTAATTTGTGTAGGTGTTAGCGGTGTTTTTTGTAAAACCTCGACATTGTTTTGTTCTTCTATGTTCTCGATTGTAGGATCGTTAGAACAAGAAATTACACTTAAAGCAGCTATTACCAGGGCTACTCTGAGATTAATTTTTTTCATGTTTTAAAAGTATTAATTGGTTAAAATTTTAACGAATATATTAATAAATATGTAATCTTACTATGCGCGCATTACAAATTCGATGAAATACAATCCCAATTATAATTCCTACAATAATTCCGGTAAGGATATCCGAAGGATAATGCACTCCAAAATACAGTCGACTATAAATGAATAACATAGGCCAAACGTATAAGAAGCGAATCCAGTAGAATACTTTTTTCAACATTAAAAAGAGAAATGTTGTTAAAGCAAAAGAAACCGTTGCATGTCCTGAGAAGAAACTGTAGTTTTCTGGCTGAATAACGATATTGATAAATGGTGCTACTGTTGGGTCATTACAGGGACGTAAACGTTCTACTCCAATTTTGACCAATTCTACCAATAGTAATGAAACAAATAAAATAAAAAGTCCATGACTGATTATATATCTTGCTTGTTTTCGAGGAAATTTTCTGCTTATTCTATAAAAAATAAAGGTTAAAAGTGGAACCCAATAAATAAAACTTGTGACATATATCCAAAAGGGATTAAATGGAGTTTCCCCTAAATTGTTTATGTAGATTAGTAATTCTTTGTCATATGTCAATAAATCATCAAGCATTAAAACTGCCTTTTGATAGGTCCTGACATGTCTTCAATATCTTCTTTTACTTTATTGATTTCTTTTTGAACATCGCCTGCAATGTCAGTATCTAATCCGTTGTCTTCTGCACTTTTTTGAATTTCATGCTTTATTTCATTGGTAGCATCTTTTAGTTGACGCATTCCCTTTCCTAAGCCTCTTGCGATTTCAGGTATTTTGTCTGCACCAAATACCATGACTACGATAAGCATGATTACAAATATTTCTCCACCACTAATAAATAATGCCATACTATGTTCTATTATAATACAAATATAATCAAGTAAATATTATGATATAAAAAAACCAGCTTAATTGCTGGTTTTTTTTATGATTTTATTGAAGGTTCTTCTTATTGTTTCACCTTATTGTCTTTGAATTTATTAAAATCTGTTTGCCCATCTTTTCTTGGCCAAGAATTGTTTGACGTGTCGATATCAGCAGTTTCTAACTTAGGATCAATTTGAATATTTTTTAATTCTTTATCTGAAGCAATTACAATTTTTGCTCTTTTGTCATTCTTTCTCCAAATTTGCGCTGGATACTTCATCATTTCTTTAGATCCATCAGCATACGTACATTCTACAATAAGTGGCATTACCAAACCTCCTGGTTTGTTGAATGATACTTCATAGAAATATTTTGGATCTCCCATAGTAGCTCTTTCTGCTGCCGTAAAGTTATCCATTAAGTATTCTTTTAATGGCTCATTATCTTCATTATTGATGATAGATTTTCCTTCGTTTTCTTTTTTGTAACGATCATCACCTTCAGGAACAAAATATACGCGATCAAAAGCCTGCCCTTTTTGTGAAATTACTTGAAATTTTCTCACACTTTCAATGCCGATATCTGTGTAATCTGTTGTGTAAAACCAACCTCTCCAAAACCAATCTAAATCAATTCCTGAGGCATCTTCCATAGTTCTAAAGAAGTCTTCTGGTGTTGGGTGTTTAAATTTCCAACGCTGTGCATATGTTTTAAAAGCATGATCGAACGCTTCACGTCCCATGATCGTTTCTCGTAAGATATTTAATCCTGTTGCTGGTTTTCCATACGCATTAGGCCCTAATTGATATACATTTTCTGGGTTTGACATGATTGGTGACAAATATTCTTGACTTCCTTTCATGTAAGGCACTATTTTAGAAGGTTCTCCTCTACGCGAAGGATATTTCCCTCCTTGTCTTTTAACAGATTCTGGATGCGCTTTTGCAAAATCTTGCTCAGCTAAATATTGCATAAATGTATCCAAACCTTCATCCATCCATCCCCATTGACGCTCGTCAGAGTTTACAATCATTGGGAAAAAGTTGTGTCCTACTTCGTGAATAATTACACTAATCATTCCGAATTTTGTACGTTCAGAGTAAGTTCCATCTTCGTTTGGACGTCCATAATTCCAGCAAATCATAGGATATTCCATTCCTTGATTTTTAGCATGTACTGAAATTGCTTTGTGATAAGGATAATCGAATGTGTGATTTGAATACGTTTTTAAAGTACTCGCTACAGCTTTTGTAGAATATTTTTCCCAGAGCGGATTTCCTTCTTTTGGATACATAGAAACTGCCATTACACGTTTTCCGTTAATGTCAACTGCTTGCATGTCCCAAATAAATTTACGTGAAGTAGCAAAACCAAAATCTCTTACGTTTTCGGCGTAAAATTTCCATGTTTTCTTTTTGTTTGAAAAATTCTTTTCTGCTGCTTCTACTTCTTCTTGTGAAACAATGATTACTGGTTCGTCGTACGATTCTAAAGCACGCTCGTAACGCTTCATCATTTCTTTTGAAAATACGCTTTTTCTATTCTGTAATTTTCCTGTTGCATCTAAAACATGATCGGCAGGAACAGTAATGTTTACTTCATAATTTCCGAATGGCAATGCAAATTCACCATTACCCCAAAATTGATAGTTTTGCCATCCTTCTACGTCGTTGTAAACTGCCATTCTTGGAAAAAATTGTGCAATTACATATGCGTAGTTTCCATCTTTGGCAAAATATTCATATCCTGAACGACCTCTGTTAGTTACGTGATTGTTGATATTGTACCACCATTTGATAGAAAACGAAATTTTGTCTCCCGATTTTAAAGCTTGTGGCAAATCAATACGCATCATCGTTTCATTGATGGTATATGACATTGGTCTTCCTTTAGCATTTCTCACATAATCAATGTTAAAACCTCCATCAAAAGGATCAGCTACATAACGATTTACAAAAGATGATGCTCTTGTTAAACGTGGAATACGAGCTCCGTTTTTAAGTTTTGCTTGGGAGTTTTTTGCTCTAATATTTTGATCTAGTTGTACCCAAAGATATTCTAAATCATCAGGGGAATTGTTGGTATACGTAATGGTTTCAACTCCGTATAACTTTTGATTTTTATCATCAAGCTCAATGTCCATTTCATAGTCAGCTTGTTGTTGATAATATGCTTTTCCTGGAGCTCCAGAAGCAGTTCTGTACATGTTAGGTGTAGAAAACTCTTGATAGAGTTGCCTAAATTTGTTGTTGTTAATGTGTCCCTGCGGCTTTTCATCATCTTGTTTCTCCTGTGCAAAGGCAAGATTCGCACCTAGAAATAGGATTGCGAGAATGTGGAAATGTATGCGTTTCATTAGGTTTATTAAAATAGGTTTATATTTTCAAACCCTAAAAGTAACCATTTTGAATATTTATTGTTAAAATTTTAACAAACCTTTATCGTTTTCTTTTACTAATAATAAACTTTTGCGCTCGTTATTGATTTTTACATGTACCAAATTTTGCTGATCTTCCTCCATTTCATACAAAATAGCATTTTCAACTTCGAGCGTATTTACTTTATTTATACCTGAAATTTCGAGATAACAAATCGTGACATCATCTTCATATTCTTTTCCTAAAAATTTGAATGTTTTTTGCTCGCCATTTACCCAAATTTTCAATTTCTTTTTTAGATATTTCGCCATCATTTGCTCCACTTCTTGTGTTGCTTTTTCCACAGTTAATTCTTCTTTCAAGTCGTATCGTTCTTCTAAAGCGCTTTGAAAGTCATCAATAAAAATTCGCGTGGTAATTTGAAGCGCTTTTTCGTTTTGATTATGTTCTATATTGGTTACACTTACGTAAAATTTATGCGCTGTTGTAAAAGCAAATAACGGAATCGCTATAAATAAAATAAGGAATTTTTGAATTTTCATAAAGAATAAGACGTTTTTACGATGTCGTGACAAAGATATCCAAAAAGCATTCCAAATTGTGTTTTTTTATTGTGGTGATTCTCTTTCTTAGTTTTTTGACTCGATAGTCTTTAGATATGCTTTGCTTTGTTTTACCATAAAATCAATCATTAAGAATTCATTTTTTTCTAAAAAGATATCTTCCGAAGGCATTTTATCATCACAAAAATACAAGAACGCACTTATTTTATCTTCTGGAATTCCTAAGTTGTCTGTGAAAAATTTGTCTTTATAACGATAACGAATTTCGTTAAAACTTGTACGTTCATATATTGCTTTCTCCTTTTCTTTCTTTTTTCCGCCTTTAAAGATGGAGTTTACCAACATTCCAACCAATCCAATAATATTTGCCCCTTGAAAATTTGCCTGTCCTAATGCTTCATTTTTTACCGTAGAATAACGATCGTCTGCAAATTGGTAATCCTTATATTTTACAATTTCTTTTTCCTGAAAGTCTAAAAATTTCTCTTTATTTTCTGGACTGATGACAACTTCGTCTAATTCTTCTACTTTTTCTGTCACCTCAACAACCAAACGATTATTTTTCAAAATTTTATCTGTAATCACAATTTCCTTGATCGTATACTGCACCGAAGAAAAGATCAAAATGTCATCTTTCTTTACCAGAATTTCAAATTCACCTTTTCCGTTGGTCGTAGCGCCTTTGCTCGTTGTATTATTTACAATATTTACACCGACAACCTTGACATTTCTGTACACAACGGCACCGCGTAAAATTTTCCGTTCTCCATCTTGCGCAAGCAGCATTGAGGACATTAAGATAAAAAATAAGAGTAGTTTTATTTTCATAGCTATTGAATTGGTGGTTAACTTAGTTTTTTTAAAATAATGGCATAAAGAAATTAACTATTCTCCTTAAAAAAATGCCAATGCACATTAAACTTTTGTTAAAACCTTTTAATCATTACTTTTACAATTTAGAATAAATTTTAGACTTTACGCCTTATGCAAAACATTATTATTGCTAGTACTTCAACGGTTCACGGAAGTGGCTATTTAGCATATATTCTTGACGAACTTGCTTCGTTTTATAAAGATACGGAAGAAATTTTATTTATCCCATATGCACGTCCTGGCGGAATTACACACGATGCATATACCGCTGTCGCTGGAAAAGCCTTTGAAAAGATAGGAAAAACTGTGCGCGGCATTCACGAATTTGAAAATCCAATAGCAGCTATTGCTGATGCGAAAGGCATTTTTACAGGTGGTGGAAATACATTTTTATTGGTTTCGCAACTATATAAACACGAAGTAATGCAACCGTTGCGAGAAGCTATTTTAAACGGAACAAACTATTTAGGAACAAGCGCAGGAAGTAATATTTGCGGACTTACCATGCAAACAACGAACGACATGCCAATCATTTATCCACCAAGTTTTAAAACGCTTGGAGTGATTCCTTTTAATATCAATCCGCATTATTTAGATCCGATTGAAGGAAGTACACACATGGGAGAAACGCGCGAAACACGCATCAAAGAATTTCATAAATTTAATACACTTCCTGTAGTTGGTATTAGAGAAGGAAGCTGGATTCGCGTCAAAGGCGATCAAATTACACTTGAAGGAGCACATACCGCACGCGTTTTTGAACATGACAAAACTCCGTACGAAATTCCGACAGGTTCAAAAATTACTTTTTCTTAAAAGGATAACAACACATTACTTCTTCTAAAAAGTTTACCATAAAAAAAGCCGATTCGGACTGAATCGGCTTTTGAAGAGCGAAAGACCGGGTTCGAACCGGCGACATTCAGCTTGGAAGGCTGACGCTCTACCAACTGAGCTACTTTCGCATTGCGGGTGCAAATATACAGAAATAAGGTTTCTTATTCCAAATGTTTTTTTAGATTTTTTTCAAAAAATGATAGCCGCGTGCTATAAATCCCTGATTATAATAGAATTTATGTGACGGAAAATTTTCGATATATGTATTCAACTCAACAGTTGTTACGCCTTTTTCTTTTCCGTACGTTTCAATCCACTGAAATAATTTTGCTCCAATTCCTTTACTTCTATAAGCTTCTTCAATATAAACATGATCGGGCTCTACGCTTCTTCCGCAATAATGACGCGTCATGCTCCACAAACCAAAACAACCAATTAATTGATCGCCATCATAAATGGCGAAGGCTTCATAGTTTTGTGACAACATTTCCTGAAAACGCGCTGTTAGCAAATCCATCGGGACTTTTTGCTGATTCATGATGTCTAAATATGGTAAAATAATCAATGCTTCTTCTTTATCGAGCAACTTGAACGTAATTTGCATACCTGAAAAATTTATTCAAAAATAATTCATTTCTATAAATTTAAACTTCCAAATTAGTGATACTTTTGAGTAATTGTATAAATTTTGTGATTATGGAAACTCCAAACTTCACCGTTAAAGAAATTACTGCCAAAACAGCTTATGATGTGCGTCATCCTGTGTTGCGCGAGGGAAAACCTCTAGATTCTTGCCATTTTGATGGCGATGATTTGCCAACGACTTTTCATTTAGGATATTACACAAAGGAACAATTGGTTGGCGTAGTGACTTTAATGGTAAATAATCGCGACGATATTACCACAGAAAAAGCATTTCAATTACGCGGAATGGCTGTATTGACTAACTTTCAAAAAAGAGGCATTGGCGAGGTTTTAGTGAAAAAAGCTGAAAAAATGATTCTCGCTCGTGGCGGAACATTTATTTGGATGAATGCACGTGAAATTGCTGTTCGATTCTATGAAAAATTAGGCTATCAAAAACATGCTAAACCTTTTAATATTCCAAAAATTGGATTGCATTTTGTGATGATTAAAGCACTGTAATTACAAAGATTAACGAGTTCTTAACGCTTCTCGCAAAGTAAAACAAGTACTTTTTAATCCAATAATCATCAATCAAACTATATTCCTAATGAAAAAAATACTACTACTTCTTCTTGTATTCGCAAGCACACAACTATTTGCGCAAAAGCAAGCTACTATTGCATTTGAAAAAAATCTTACTTCGCCTGAAATTTTTATACATCTTCCAGAATTTAAAAATATCAACGTGAGAGATATGGCAATTTCACCCAAGAACGACGAAATTTTCTTCACGCTTGATGCACCAAAAAATGCCTTTAGAACGATTTTAACGTCTAAAAAGATAAATGGAAAATGGTCGGAATTTTCAATTGCTGCATTTTCAGGAAATTACTACGATATTGAGCCTGCATTTTCTCCTGATGGCACAAAATTATTTTTCGCGTCCAAACGCCCAACTGGTAAAGAAAAAACTCCAAAGAAAGATTACGATTTATGGTTTGTTACCAAAGTAAATGGTGTTTGGAAAAATCCGATACGATTGCCAGAAACGATCAATACTGATAAGAATGAATATTATCCTTCCTTAGCAAATAATGGCACTATTTATTTTACTGCAGAACGTGCGGATGCCAAAGGAAAGGAAGATATTTACAAGAGTGAGTTTGTAAACGGAAACTATCAAACACCTGTAAGTTTAGGAACTGGTGTCAATACAAAAACCTATGAATACAACGCGTATGTGAGTCCTGACGAATCTTTTATCATTTTTGGTTCCTACGGACGAAAAGGTAGTTTGGGACGTGGAGATTTATATATAAGTTTCAATGAAAATGGTATCTGGAAAGAAGCGATTCATTTGGGAAAACTCATCAATTCTAATCAAATAGATTATTGTCCGTTTGTCACTTTTGATAAAAAATACTTTTTCTACACAAGCGAAAAAAGCACTATTGAACCGATGTATGAAAAAATGTCTTTTGATACATTGAAAGAAGTTATCAATGAAGGTAGCAATGGAACTTCAAAAATTTATTATCTTTCGTTTGAAAAATTATTAAAATCAATTCAACTTGAATAGAACAAATTTTATCAAACTTCTCGGATTGGGTTCTGTTGCCCTTCATAGTTTCCCAAGCATGGCTTTTAATACAAGAAATACAGATACTTTAGAACTTATTGGCAAAGGAAATCCGACCGTTTTTGGCAACGGATTTTCTTTACGAAAAGAAGCGTACGATGCTTTTGTAAAAATGCGCGCTGCCGCAGAAAAAGAAGGAATTTCAATTCATGTTGTTTCAAGTTATCGCAATTATGCTCATCAAAACCGCATTTGGGAACGCAAGTACAAACGCTTTACCAAGCAAGGTTTATCGCCCATAAAAGCCATTGAAAAAATCATCGCTTATTCTACCATTCCTGGAACTTCTAGACATCATTGGGCAACCGACATTGATATTATTGATAAGAACACAACGTATAGCGGTGATGTGTTGGTTCCACGTAAATTTCACGGCGACGGACCATTTTGCAAACTCCGTGAATGGCTGGAAGCAAACGCAAATACCTATGGTTTTTACATTGTGTATACCGATCGCGCCAATCGCAAAGGTTTTAAATATGAACCTTGGCATTATAGTTACGCGCCACTTTCCAAACCCATGTTGACCGAATATCGAAAATTAGATATAAAAAAGATGCTTCAAGCTGAAAAATTAATGGGAAGTGAGCATTTCAACGAAAAGTTTATCAATTCATATATAAAAGAAAACATTCTAGATATCAATCCTGAGCTTTTATCCTAAGGTTTTGTACTTTTATAGAACATCAAGTAATATGTTATGAGAGGAAGTAAATTAAAAATCCGACTGTTGATTGGACTTGCTATTGTCGCTTTTGCCTTTTTTAAGAAATGTGCAAATCGTGAAGTAAATCCGTATACGAATCGCGTGCAAACGATTAATATGACTTCTGAGGAAGAAATTCAGCTTGGTTTTGCCAACAGAAATGCCATGGCACAACAACACGGTGGTTTGTATCCTGATGCTGGCGCGCAAGCTCGTGTAGATATGATTGGCGAAAAGCTAGTGAAATCGAACTCAATGGCAGCAGAATCTCCTTATAAATTTGAATTTCATCTCCTCGCAGATAATAGAGCTATCAATGCTTTCGCGTTGCCTGGCGGACAAATTTTTATTACAAATGCCTTGTACAGCAAATTAGATGATGCACAATTGGCTGGTGTTTTAGGACATGAAATTGGACATGTTTTGGGAAGACATTCCGCAGAACGTATTGCGGAAACTGACTTTTGGCAAACTGTTTCTACAGGTGCGTCTGTTGGTGCTGATATGGGCGGAATGGTTGGCGGAATTGCACAATCTACCTTATTAAAAAATGGTCGTGAAGACGAACTAGAAAGTGACGAACTTGGCGTACTATTGATGATGTACGCAGGCTACGAACCTGAAGCGATGATTGAAGTGATGAAAATCTTAAAATCTGCTGCAGGTCCAAATAGAACTCCTGAATTTCAAAGTACACATCCAGATCCTGAAAATCGTATTGAAAAAATTAAAGAAGTTATTGCGAATTATCGGGAGTAGGTTTTGTTGTTCGTTTTTTGTTTTTTGTTTTTTGTTTTTTGTTTTTTGAAAGATGTTTTCAATTTAATATTTCAAAGTACTTCTCGATACAAAATTTTCATGCTAAAATTTAACTCGAAGTGACGTTTTGAAGTTTGTAGCAATGTATTTTCTGAGAAGTTTTTTCAATTCAAAATTCATAATTCAACATTCAGCATTTTTAGTTATGAAATTCATGCATACTAAGTTTATCAAAATGTTCTTTGAAACTAAAAACATTCTCAATACTAACATCTCAAATCTCAATACTAAAATCCAACACTACTACAAAGAAGGTAAAACAGTAACAAACTGTTCTTTTTTCTATTTATATTTCTAAACATCAAAAACTTAATTAGGAAATCATGAAAAAAAAGAACAATCAATTACGTTTAAACAAGAAACAAATTAGTATTTTAAATCAATCCGCAATTACTGGTGGAAGACCATCAGGTTTTTCGAGACAATGTCCCGTGGAAACTGTAAACATCACGAGATGTTATGGCGCCAATCAATGTCAGAAATGGCCTAGACAAGATTAATTTTTTTTATAAAATACAAAAGCCGTTTCCTCTCAGAAACGGCTTTCTTGTTAGCTATTTTTTTAATTATTTGGAAGCGTTTTCCAAAATTACTTTTACGTCAGTTGCTTTTGAAATTTTTGCATAGTCAATTGCAGTACGTCCATTTTTATCTTTATAATCTAATTTTGCACCATTTTCTAGTAATAAATTGGCAATTTTAGCTCTGTTGTAACGTGCTGCATACATTAAAGGTGTTTTTCCGTTGGAAGTTTTGTTTACATTTTCTCCAAACTGAATCATTTTTTTAACCGTGTCAAAATCTCCTTTCGAAATTGCAACACAAAATGCATTTACCTTTACAATTTTTGTAACAGTTACTTTGTTTGTTGTTGCTGATTCATTGTTTCCTTCAGTTGCGTTAGCCGTAGTGAATGAAGCTCCTACTATAAGAGCGATCATAAAAATTGTTTTTCTCATAATGATTGTTGATTTTTAATTGATGATGTTAATTTTTATTGTTGATTTGTAATTTGATTACACTAAAGAGACGACACTTCTAGAAAATTGTTGCACGTTTTTTTCAATTATAACAGTACCTTAACGATTGCGTGTAAAATCTGTTAAAGCCATCTTAAAAAATGAAAATCTATTAAGAATATCTATAGATTTTTTTAAGAATTTCTTAATCAATATTCTTTGACATTCTTTCGGAAAAAACTGCCTTTTTCTGTGAATATGATAATCCTTTCTTAAAATAGTTTGTTTTTTAGGTTTGAGCTGTGTAATGTTATGAAATACACTTATTTTTATTTTTTTAAATCAATTTATCTCGAATGAATAAGAAAGTTATTTTAATGATTTTAGATGGATGGGGAAAATCGCCAGATCCGAAAGTTTCTGCGATTGCCAATGCCAATGTTCCCTTTATCGATAGCTTATATACAAAATATCCAAACGCCAATTTATTGACTGATGGAATGAATGTCGGTCTGCCAGAAGGACAAATGGGAAATAGCGAAGTTGGACACATGAATTTGGGCGCAGGACGCATTGTGTATCAAGATTTAGCCAAAATCAACTTAGCAATTAAAAATAATACTTTAAAAGATGAAGCTGTTCTCACAGAAGCGCTTCAACATGCAAAAGACAATAATAAGTCAGTACATTTTTTAGGATTGGTTTCCGATGGTGGCGTACATTCACACATCAATCATTTGGAAGGTTTGGTCAATTTGGCAAACAATCATCAAGTAGAAAATGTATTTGTACACGCGTTTACAGATGGTAGAGATGTTGATCCGAAATCAGGAAAAGACTTTATTTCGCAAACGGAAACATTCTGCCAAAAGGCAAATGCAAAACTTGCCACGATTACAGGTCGTTATTACGCTATGGACAGAGATAAACGTTGGGAGCGAGTTCAATTAGCCTACAACGCGTTGGTTCATGGAAAAGGAACATTAAGCACAAACGCTACGGCAAGTATTCAAGAAAGTTATGATGCTGATATTACAGATGAATTTATCAAACCAATTGTAATGACAGACAGCAATAACGAACCAATTGCTAAAATTCAAGCAGATGATGTTGTTATCTTTTTTAATTTCAGAACAGATCGTGGGCGTGAGTTGACTGAAGTATTATCACAAAAAGACTTTCCTGAGTTTGGCATGAAAAAGCTTCCACTCTATTATGTGACGCTGACAAATTACGACGCTTCTTACCAAAATGTTCATGTCGTTTTCAACAAAGAAAATATAAAAGATACGTTGGGAGAAGTATTATCCAAACATGGTAAAAAACAAATTCGCATTGCAGAAACAGAAAAATATCCGCATGTAACGTTCTTTTTCAATGGCGGACAAGAAACACCTTTTGATGGTGAAGAACGCTTACTATGTCCGTCGCCAAAAGTTGCAACGTATGATTTAAAACCAGAAATGAGCGCGTACGATATTCGTGATAAAATCATCCCTGAATTAGAAAAAGCAGATACCGATTTTGTATGTTTAAATTTTGCCAATCCAGACATGGTTGGTCACACAGGAGATTTTGCAGCAGCTGTAAAAGCGTGTGAAGTCGTAGACGAATGCGCCAAAGCAATCATTGAAGTTGCTCAAAAACACGATTATAGTACCATTGTAATTGCCGATCATGGAAATTGCGATACGATGATAAATCCTGATGGAAGTCCAAATACGGCACATACAACGAATCCAGTGCCAATTATTTTGGTGGATGAAGATATCAAGCATATAAAAGATGGAGTTTTGGGCGATATTGCACCAACTATTTTAAAAATGATCGGAATTCCACAACCTGAATTAATGACTCAAAAATCACTTATCTAATGAAAAAAATCTTATACCTATGTATAGCACTTACATTTTTTGCCTGTAAAGACGAAAAGAAAACATCTTCTTCTAAAACAACTGAAACAGAAACAACTGCAACAACAGTAAAAGCTGATACAGAAACCGAGGAAGAAGAAAAAAAATTACCAATTTTGACAGGTGTCCAAACTCGAACAGCCATTTCAAAAATACCCTATGATAGTTGGTTTGGACCAAATTATTCAACCTATCCTGTTGATAAAGAAGTAGCTTTTTTAGTAAAACCATTATTAAAAGATGTAAAAGTGAAGCTTTTTATGGGAACTTGGTGTGAAGATAGTCAGCGAGAAGTTCCGCAATTTTTCCGCATTATAGATGTTATAAAAGCTTCTGAAGAAAATATTGAAATTATTACTGTGGATGAAGATAAAATGACTCCTGAACATTTGGAAGATGGTTTTGATATTACCAATGTACCAACATTTATTTTTTATAAAGATGGCAAAGAACTGAACCGAATTGTAGAATCGCCAGTAGAATCATTAGAAAAAGATATGTTTACCATTTTGTCTGGAAAAGACTATAAACATACATATGCTGAATAACACAGTATTTCTTTGTAGCTTTGCAAGCACAAAATAGGAAGTGGAATGATTGTGAAAGAGAGCTTATTGATTGCGGTAGATTTTGATGGTACTATTGTAGAAGATGCCTACCCAAAAATTGGAACGGCTAAAATTTTTGCTTTTGAAACTTTAAAACGTTTGGAGCAAGATGGACATAGATTAATTTTATGGACATACAGAAGCGGAAAACGCTTGGACGAAGCGGTTGCATTTTGCAAAGAAAATGGCATCGTTTTTTACGCTGTAAACAATAGTTACCCTGAAGAAATATTTGAAGGCAAAGTAAGTCGAAAAATCAACGCAGACTATTTTATAGACGATAGAAATATTGGCGGTTTTATAGGTTGGGGAAAAGTATATCAGTTGCTCACCAACGAAACGCCAAACGTAACATTAAAAAAGAAAAAAGGACTGTTTTCCTTTCTCAAGAAATGATTATACCAAAAACACGAGAAGAAATTGAATTGATGCGAGAAAGTGCATTGATTGTTTCCAAAACATTAGGAATGATCGCTAGTGAAATTAAGCCTGGCGTAACTACCTTATATCTAGACAAATTAGCGGAAGAATTTATTCGCGATCATAATGCAATTCCTGGTTTCTTAGGATTGTATGACTTTCCAAACACCTTGTGCATGAGTCCAAATGCGCAAGTTGTACATGGAATTCCCAATAACAATCCGTTGCAAGAAGGCGATATTATTTCGGTAGATTGTGGTGCGATTAAAAATGAATTTTACGGCGATCATGCATATACGTTTGCCGTTGGAGAGATTGATCCTGAAACAGAAAAATTACTCCAAGTCACTAAAGAATCTTTATACGTAGGAATCCGTGAATTTAAAGCTGGAAACCGCGTAGGCGATGTCGGGTATGCAATTCAAAAGTATACCGAAGCACACGGTTACGGTGTTGTTAGAGACTTGGTTGGACATGGTTTAGGAAGAAAAATGCACGAAGATCCAAACATGCCAAATTTTGGTCGTCGCGGACGCGGAAAGAAATTTATTGAAGGAATGGTAGTTGCCATTGAACCGATGATTAATATGGGCGTAAAAGACATTAAATTTCTTCGTGATGGTTGGACTGTTTTGACGAAAGATGGAAAACCAAGTGCACACTTTGAACACGATGTTGCGTTGGTAAATGGAAAACCTGAATTGTTATCGACATTTAAATATGTATACGAAGCATTAGGTATTGAAAGTAACGAAGAAGACGAATTCAGACAAGCATAAACCGTAAAACACTGTATATTTTGAATACATCATTTCTAAGTTTCCTTTTAACATTTTGTATTGCTTTTTCTGTAACTGCACAAGAAGAAAAAGAAGTTAATTGTGAAGGTGTAAAATCGGGTACTTTTGTCATTCCTAGTGACGATGTTGTTCCGCTTTCCACAAAAATAGTTCGTACCGAAAAATTTCAAACTGAATACATTAGTGATGGTTCACAACGAAGTTCACGTTTAAAATGGTTAACAGATTGCAGCTATTTAATTGTTCCTGATGCTAAAAAAGAAAATGAAGATCCTAATGAAGCTTTGTTTCGCAAGTATGGCGGACTTATGGTTACATACACTGCAAGAAAAGGAGATACGATTTATTTTACGGCACAACTTCGCGAATTGAAAAATTCTGATGTCAAAGGATATATGATTAAAGTAAAATAATCGCACGATTTGAAAAAACTCTTTAAATACATACTCAACACGATTCCGCGACCGCTATTAATCAAGATGAGTTATTGGATTCGTCCGTTTGTAACTTTTGTATTGAAGGGAAATAATTATACGGATCCGATTGACGGTAAGAGTTTCCGAACGTTCTTGTCGTATGGATATACGATTAATCGTGAAAATGCCTTGTCGCCAAGCACGTTATCTTTAGAACGTCATCGGTTGTTATGGTTGTATTTACAGAATGAAACTGATTTCTTTACCAAACCACAAAAAGTATTGCATTTTGCACCCGAACAAGCATTTTACAAACGTTTTCGCAATCAGAAGAATCTAGAATACACGACAACAGATTTGTTTTCGCCGTTGGCAGATGTGAAAGCTGATATTTGTGATTTGCCTTTTGAAGACGATTCGTTTGATACCATTTTGTGTAATCATGTGTTGGAACATATTCCTGATGATACCAAAGCAATGCAAGAATTGTATCGTGTGTTGAAACCTGGCGGTATGGCAATTTTACAAATTCCGCAAGATTTGGAACGCGAAGTTACTTTTGAAGATGACACGATTACCGATAAAAAAGAACGCACGGAAATTTTTGGTCAGTACGATCATGTGCGTGTGTACGGTTGGGATTATTTTGATAAACTCCGAAGCATTGGTTTTACCGTAAAAGAAGAAGATTATACGGCTGAATTTACTCCTGAAGAACTTGAAAGATATTGCTTGATGGAAGGCGAAATTATTCCTGTTTGTTTTAAGTGATTTTTTGGTCGCTTCGCTCTTGGTTGTGTGTTGTTGTGTGTGTTGTGTGTGTGTTGTGTGTTGTGTGTTGTGTGTTAAGTTACTTTTTCATTTAATATTTTGAGTTTTTTATTTTAAATTTCGTTGTTCTTACTCAGACGTGTTTTTACCACGAATTCACGAATTGTTTTTGTTAGAGACTCTAGTGTTTTGAATTGCCACGATTTTTTTAGCTTGTTTTACTTTTACTCATAACTAAAAACTCATAACTTTTTAACTCCTTATAATAAGCTTTTGGCAATCGTTTTGATTATTGCGTCTGTTGTATTTTTAGTTTTTGTGCTTGTTAAAGGATATTAATGTCTTCGTAGCATTTTATACAAATTCCTTTTTTTTCAATCGAGTTATATTTTTGAAATATTAACATTTCAATCGTATTGACTTTATCATCTGATAGTTTCAAAACCTCATCTAGCTCAATGTTTTCAATTTCTTTAAAAGTATGTTCACGATAACAATCATCGCATATTTTTAAGTTTAATATCGCAATCGTATGTACTTTCGATTTTACACCGCGAGTTACATCCGCATAACAATGCACACACATTTCATAGAATGCTTGTGTTCCGTGTTTTTTGCATAGAATTCTTCCCATTTCAACTATTCTTATAACATCTAAGCTAAGAAAAACGATCTCATAAAAAAAGAGAACCTTCTTTCGAAAATTCTCTTTACACTAAGAAAGTAATACTTTCTTTCCTTTTAAAAAACTAGATTTCTGGTTGGTTAGTTTTGTGATTTTAACTTTTAAAAAATTACCCCTTTTTTTTAATTAATCCATCACTTTAGACAGTTTGACCGTTTCGCCACACATATCACTGGTGATTTTGAAAATGACGTCGCCTTTTTTTCCTTTGTTTGCCCAATGCACCGTTTTTCCAACTTTACATGAAATGCTGGTTTTACTTCCTTTGTTTAAGGATACGTAACCAGTTCCTGTGTAGATGGAAACTTTATTTTTAGTGTCATTGATAAGCGAAAAACTGCTTCCATAAACTGCTTCTGTTGTTTCTTGTACGGTTGTAGTCGTTTCTGAGATCGATGTGAATGAAAGTACCGAAAGCAAACTAATGGCAATGATTGTTAATTTCATAAAAGCTTCTATTTTTTGTTTCAGGAATAAATATAAATACTTGGTAGATTTTAATCTTTTCATATTTTCTGAAATGCCAATTTGAGTTTCTGAAAAGTATTTTTTGAGAAATGATCGGATTGAAGCCGTTTTACAATCCGATCAAATTCTGCTAGCAAATTGCTAGTTTGGGTAATGTATTGTATTATTTCTTTTACTTATTGGGTGACAAAGCTACATTTTAGATTAATTCCTATTATACGCTAATTTCTGAAAGTGTATTCTTGACTGCTAAAGCAAAAAAATCCTGTAAGCATGAAAACTTACAGGATTTATACAATAACGTAAACTATAAATTATTGCTTGATAAAGCGTTTGGTGATTTGTGTTTCGTTTTCAGTTGTAATTTTCATTACGTACATTCCTCCTGAAAGTTGAGAAACATCTATTGTAGCAGTAGTTGCCTGTAATACTTTTTTCCCTAATATATTGAAAATTGCAACATTTTTTATATTTGTTTTTGTTTGAATATTGATAATTCCTGAGGTTGGATTTGGATATATTACAAGACTGTCGCTTGCTAATGACACTTCTTCAACACTCAATGTAGCATCATATTCATACGCTCCTAAATCTACTGTAGTGTCAACAATACGATTGTTATTTATCACATCTGTTGTACCGATTACATCTGCATTATTACCTGTATTAATTGCTGGAGAAGAAGCCGAAAGCGAATAATCGCCCGAAGCAGCATCTACAAACATAGGATTGGCATTTGATCTGTTAGTTCCTGCTGGCAATCCGGCAAAGTTATTTTCATCAATTGCATAATTCACTGATACAGAATTAGCAATTACAGTATGACCTTTGGTTACTGCTCGTGTAATTGCACCACCAGCACCTCTGTTTCCGTAAAAAATTGAATTAGCAACTACTACATTATGCGTTCCTGTAGAACCACGACTTACACTGAATGTTCCTCTATTGGATGACGATGATTCTGTACCAACGTCTGTATTGTCTGCAAATGTGCAATTAGTTACAGTAGTTGTTAATGTTCCGCCAGAGCTATTGGATCGCAACCAAATAGAACTTCCCGTAAATCCTAAATTGGTTGAGGAATTTCTTGTAGTGTTATTATAGAATAAACTATTTGCTAACGTTACTGTGTAATTCACGTTATTCGTGTTGAGTGTGTAAAAACCTGCTCCATAGTTTGCTAAATTATCGTGAAATATATTATTTGAAACAGTAATCGTTTCTCCTGTGGCAAAGCGTCCAAAAATTCCTGAACCGCCAACGGAAACATTGTTTCGAAATGTACTGTTCATTATGGTTAAATTATCTACACCTGCATCTTTGTAGATTCCTGCGCCAAGACGATCGTCACCAGAACTTGCCGTTGCTTGTCCGCCAGAAACCACAATTCCATCAAGAGTAACGTTTTGTCCTGTTATTTCTACAACGTGATATAGATTTTCGTTTCTTCCGCCACCATTAAATGTGTTTACTGTGTCATCATCGTTTAAATCTCCCGAAAGGATCGTTTCATTTACTGTAAAATCACGTTCCGAAAGTTGTGTTTCAGTTCCGTTGAATCCGCCGTAAATCGTTAGGTTATTATTGGCTATTATAAAAGAATTTAAACGACTTGTTCCTGCTGGTTTGTACGTTCCGCTAGCAATCCAAATAGTATCGTCGTCGCTTGCCGCCGCTAAAGCAGTTTCTAGTGATGTGTATGCATTGTTCCATCCGCTTCCATTGTTTGCGCCTGTAGCATTTGCATTTACAAAAATTGGCACTTTAAAACCAACAGTGTACAATTCATAAGCACTTGGTGTTCCTGAGCAGTTTGCTCTTAGATAAATATCGTAAAAGTTAGAACTTAATCCTGTGAGCAGTTGACTGTTTCCAGTGATTCCGTTGATAGCTGTTCCGTTTCCGATGGGCATTCCACTCACTACATATACTAAATCGAAAGTATCTCCTGTATCGAATGGATGATCCCACGTAAGTGTTGCTTCTGTGGCAACTGTTGCACTTGGCGTAAGCACAACATTGAAAAATTCTCCACAATTGGCATTAAATTCATATGCTCCCAAATCTACAGTAGTGTCAAAAATACGTTGATTACCATCAATATCTTCTGTAATATCTACAGGTACAAATGCATTGTTTCCTGCGTTGATTGCTGGCGAAGTTAACTGCAATGTAAAGTCGGTAGCACTTGTAAATAAAGGATCGAGGTTGATTCCGCCTTCTTGTCCACCTTCTACAATAGAATTGTTTACTGCCGGAAATGGCGCAGTATTGAAATCTAAAGGCGTATTGCTTCCATTGCCATAGATAATACTATTATTAATGTTTGATAATTCTGGCGCGCCCGTAGTTGTAATTACTTGTCCGCTTTGCCCAGAATTGTCGGTAAATGTAGTATTGACAACATCTAGCTGTACTACACTTGCAGGTCCGTTTAAACGACCGATCCACAAACAAGAACCAATATTTCTTGAAACTGGCGTTGTATTGTTTGTAAAGAGACAGTTGACAATTTTACCTGAACTCGTCGCTCCGTTTTGCCCAAAATATAACACTATAGAACTAAGACTTCCATAGTTGGAACGAATTTTTGAGTTTATGAAATCTACTTGATAACTAACAGAAGCCGATGGGTTTTGTACATAATTTCCATAGACAGCGCCGTTTTGCCCTGAGTTATTTTCTAAGATACAGTTGTTAAATGTAGCTTCTACCCTTTCGGAAGTGTTTACCAATGCCACATAGACCGCGCCACCAGTTCCATAGTTTACACGGTTTGCTACTGGTCCAGTAAGCGTTCCTCCACCTAAAGCATTTCCATCCGCAATTGTGACACCATCAATGATTACATCTGTCATGTTTTCTCGTAAGGATACTACATGAAACACATTGTCTGCTCGCGTACTTTCTGTCGGTAACAGTATTCCATTATCGTCGCCCATTATGTCGCCACTAAGTTTTGCAATATGTAACAAAGGATTACGCTGTGACAGCATGGTTTCTGTTCCGTTGAATCCTCCATAGAGTTTTACCAATGTTGGAATGGAAAATGTTGCTGTTCTGGCATCAGCATTTGTCGTTGTTGGAATGTACGTTCCTTCTGCTACCCAAATGGTACGTTCTGTTCCTGTAGCAATTCCTGTGAGTGCATCGTTTAGACTTGTGTATGCATTTGCCCAACTAGATCCATCGTTTGCTCCTGTAGCATCAATGTCAACGTAAATTCTTTCTTGTACAGCAGTAGTGGTTATAGCTGCCACATTTGACCAACCTGAGATAATTCCGTTACAAGTACTTCTAATGTATATGTCGTATGAAGTTGTTGGAGATAATCCTGTGAGTGTGTATGGACTTGCGCCTACATTGCTAACGATTGTTCCTGAATCTGGACTGCTTCCTGGTGTTGTGTATGAAACATCCCAAGAAGTTTGATCGGGCGTTGCCATCCATGATAAGTCGACAGCATTTGATTGTACATTTGTTGCTGTAAGTTGTGTTGGAATACAACTGTCAACATCATTGTAGAGTGCATTTACTTCAGAAAGACTTAAGGTTCTGTTGTACCAACGAATATCATCGATGGTATCGCCGTAAACACGATCGGAAATTAGATTTCCATTTTTACTGTTTCCTATCGTTACACGTTCATTAGGAAATAGGATCGCATATATTTGTCCTGATTGTGCAGGTGGCGTGCTGGTTCTTGTAAGTGTATTGTCTAACACACCATCAATATACAAGTTGTATTGATAGAAGATGTTTCCGTTTGTCGCTCCTGTATCTATTGTTAGTGTGATGTGATGCCAGTTATTGTCTGCAACAGACGCATTACTTCGAAAACCGTGATTTCCTGTATAGAAAGTAGTTTCAGATGTTTGCATAAAGTTATATCCGTATCGATAGTTGGCACTGAGATCAATTTTTCCATCATCTAAGGTAAGAAAGAAGCCAGTTTCCGTATTGGTTGGAATACGTACGTTTCGCGCATGGTAATCTAGTATAGCACGATCAAAGGAATCGTTGGTATTTGTTTTAATCCAAAAACTTACTGAGACTCTAAACCCAGAAGCTAGTTGTGGAGTAAATAGGAAAGAATTGTTTAATTCTATCGCGTTTGTAGGAGCGCCTTCACGATCGGCTGTTGTTGCGATTGTTCCTCCAGATTGTGTAAGATTGTTAGATCCGACAGTAGTGTTGTAGCTTCCGTTTGTAAATAGGTATTCATGCGTGAGTCCGTTCGTAGGAACTTGCGCTAATGAGATACTAATTACAAAGAGAAATAGGGAAAAAACTTTTGTCTTCATTATGTATAATTTATAGTTTATGAAGGCAAAAGTATCTTGCTAATTATCTATGTAATGTTCTGTCTTCTGAAAGTTAGTTTTGAGTTGCTGAAAGTTTTTTCGTTTTTGTCGCAAGTACATTTTTAACGATTTATGAGAAATGAAATTATGTTTTTTCTTTCAAGTATTGCTTATCCAATGTTTTGAACAATGGCAAGAAATTCCTCTTTTTTGTCTTTGGAAATGGAAACCGTTTCGTTATTGTCCATAATGATGTAACCACCATCTTTTTTGATGTATTCTTTGATGTATTTGAGATTGATGAGATACGAACGATGTGGTTTGTAGAAGGTTTTTATGTTTTCTAATAACGAGACAAAGTGTTTTAGTGGTTTGCTAACTAAGATTTCCGAATCGTTAACCGTTGTGATTTTTGTATACATTCCATCAGCTTCTAGTAGAATGATCTCGTTAAAGTCTACAAATTTGAAACCATCTGAAAAAGGCAATCCAATTTTGTTAAAGTTGGAAGAAGCCAGACTTTTTTTGAGTTCTTCAAGTTTGCTGTTTATTTGCGATTTTCCGATGTGTTTGAGTGCTTTTTCTACAGCTTCTTGTATTTGCGTTGCGCGTACAGGTTTTAGCAGGTAATCGATTGCAGAAAGTTGAAATGCTTTTATAGCATATTCGCTGTATGCAGTAGTAAAGATGATTTCGAAATTGAAGTTGTCTTTTTCTATAAAGCTTGCAATTTCTAAGCCAGAATGTTGTGGCATTTCGATGTCTAGAAATACTATTTGTGGTTGTTCTTTTTTGATGAGTGCTACGCCCGAAAGTAAATCTTCTGCTTCAAATATTTCTGTGATTTTTGGGCAATTTTCAGCTATTAAGACATGGAGCAAATTCCGTGCTTTTCGTTCATCGTCTATGATAATTACTTTCATTAGTTGTTTTTTATTTTGGTAATTGGAATGGTGATAATCACTTTTGTTCCGTTGGCTTGTTGCGTTGTGTGATCGTGTAAGTCTTCAATGGAAACGCCTATTTGTTTTTCTTTTCCGTAGTTGAGCAAATCCAAGCGATCTTGTGTTGCTTGCGTTCCAAAAGATTGGTGCATTTTGTCTTTCTTTTGTTTGATTGCCAATGCTTTTTCTCGCCCAATACCATTGTCTTCAATGGTACAAGTAATGGTGTCGTTTTCTTGAGAAGTTTCAAGAGTAATACTCAGTTCCCTGTTATCTTTTTTGTGTAATAATCCGTGTTTTAGTGCATTTTCAACATATGGCTGAATGAGCATCGTAGGAATGGAAATCGCTTCCGAATCAACTTCATTGTCAATTTTTATGCTATAGTTGAGCTTGTCTTCAAAACGAAGTTTTTCTAGTTCTAAGTACATTTCCAAACAATCTATTTCATCTTGTAAAGAAATAACTCCTTTGTTACTGTGATTGAGATAGGTGCGAATTAAATCGGCAAATTTTCCCAAATAATCACTTGCCAGATTTTTTTTGTTGAGAATGATGTATTCCTGAATCGAATTTAACGCATTGAAGATAAAGTGCGGATTCATTTGCGAACGCAAGTTTTCTAGTTTTAAAAAGACCAATTCGCGTTCTTGCTCCAACTTTTCAAATTCTTTATTTTTCTGTTTTTCACGTTTTTTAAGAATGTTTTTATAGTAAAAGATTACAAGAAGTAAACTAGCAATTACCATACTTGTTATAAACCAAGTGCGTTTCCAAAACGGACTTTTTATGGCAATTTTAATAGCAGTAATTTCAGATTCACCTGCCAAAGAGCTAGAAGCTGCTTTTACTTGAAACGTGTAGTTTCCGACAGGCAAACTGTTGTATTTTACAAAATCGATACCTTCATCAACCGCAATCCAATCATCATTAAAACCTAGTAAGCGACTGTAATAGCGAATGTGCTCTTTTGATCGAAAACCGTTGGAATTGAAGCTTATTTTTATTGCATTTTGATAGTGTGGCAATTCATATTTGTCTTGAAGTAAAGTATCTTTTTCGTTGATTTGAATTCCCGTAAAGTAAATTTCTGGTTTTACTGTTTTGTTAAATACCGTTTTACGATCAATTGAAAATACGCCATTGTTTGTGGCAAAAACCACATTGTTTTTAAACGGAATTATTCCACTGATAAGATACGTACTGATTCCATCTCTTTTTGTTAGTGTTTTAAAGGTTTCCGTTTCTATGTCAAACAACTGAATTCCTTTGTTGGTCACGATCCAAAGTTCGTTATTGTCTCCTTTTATTTTGTGAGTTGAGTTGGAAATTAAACCGTTTTCTTCTGTATAGTTTGCAATAATGCTATCATTTTTTATTCCGTAAATCCCATCTTTAAAGGTAGAAACCCACACAATTCCGTTGGCTGTTTTTGTAATTCCCGTTGCGTTGATTCGTTTTCCTTTGTAGCGAATTTTTTTTTCGTTGAAATCGATATCATATTTTATCAAATCATCAACGTAAGAGACATAACTTTTTTTGGAGATCGTGTCGTGAAAGCCCAAATATGCACGTAAAGTTCCAATTCGTGATACTTCTTTGCCATTATTTATTTTGATAGCGCCGCGATAGTTGGTAAAGAAAAAGGTGTTTTTCTTTAGGTAAGAGATGCTACGACTGTTTATAAAAACTGCATTTTGTGTATGCGTTTTTGTTTGTAAATCATAGATGACCGCACTGTTTTGCTGACTGATGTATAGAATTTGCTCATTTTTATCATAAAGAGCGGCTGTAACTGCTGTTTTGTCTTTTAATGGAATCCACTCAATGGAATTGGTTTTCATTTTGTAAAACCCTGCTTTTCCGTTGGCAGAACCAAAGAAGAAGGTTGTTTCGTTTATTTTTTCAATGCATTTGATGTCTTTAATTTCTTTTGGGAAGTCAAAACTGTAATTGTTTATGTTTGGAATTACAAATACTCCATTTCGCAGCGTTGTTAACCAATAGTTTTCACTTTTATCTACAATAACTCTAGAAGCGTATTCATTATCAAAATATTTATTTTTGTATACAATTTTCCCATCAGGTTGCACCGTGTACAGCCAAAGTCCTGTAGACGTAGACAGTAACATTTCGTCATTGTAAAAATCGAAGGTTACCAAATGACTTTTACGCAATTCTTCTTCAAGTTCTACTTTGTCATATTGCCCAGTGTTTACGTCAAATAAATACAGGTTTGATTCGTTTTTTTGATCCGTAAATTTTAGATAGGTTTTTCCTTTGTATCCGTTTATGATTGTTCGTCCAAGACTTCTGTTTTCTAAATCATTATGAATGGCTTCTGAGGTAATTTTTTTAAGAATATTTAATTCTAAATCTAAAACCAAAATACTATTGTTTGTTGTGATGAATATTTCATCTTCGTATTGATATGGATTTCCTAGTAAACCATCCGTAAGTTTTATGCGTTGTTCTATTTTTTTTGTTTCTAAAGATATTTTATAAACTACTTGAGATGCAAATACTAATAGATGTTTTTTGGTAACCAGAAAGCTTCCGAGTTGCCAACGAATTTCTTGACTTAAGTCAATAAACATCGTTAGTTTATCATCTTCTGCATAAAAATATTGTCCTGAGATATTGCAGCACCAAACGCGTCCTATGTGATCTTCTTTGGGTTCAAAAACTGAAAATCCGCGTTTTTCTTTGTTGGTGTAGAGTTTGAATTGATTTCCGTCGTAACGATAAAATCCTTTATCGGCGGCAAGCCAAATAAATCCTTTACTATCTTCCGTCATATTGTAAAATTCAATATCGGGAAGATCGTCTTTTTCTGAAAACTGCGTGTAGATTGGATGTTGTCCGTACACAGCACAGAAGGCAAGTAATACTAATAAACAGTGTAATTTTTTTACCAATTGTATCGAGTTATAACTTCCAAAACTACAATTTTATATGACGGATTTATTTTATTTTTTGTTGAAAGTTGTTTTTGAGTTTCTCAAAATATGGTGTACGTAGTTTAATTTTTGAATTTGATATAAAAAACGATCATTAAAATTGCTTTTAATGATCGTTTTGTAATGTATTTGCGATTGTTTTTTTTAGCAGATTCCGTTTACAGGACAAGATTGTGAAATGAAAGGACAACCATCTGTTTGAGGCGGACAACCATTTGTTTGAGGTGGACAACCATTTGTTGGCGGACAGGTATCTGTATAATTACATCCTATCGTTACCGCACATCTTGTATCAGCATACTGAAAACAGGAGTTTGTTCCACCACCAGTGAGTGTTCCTAATTTTAAGTTTGAGATTGCTCTTTTGTTTAATTTTAATCCGTTGGTTTTTAAGTTCTTTTTTTTCATGACCTTTATTTTAAGTTTGTACCTAAAATTACGTCATTTAAAAGTATATTCTATATTTTTAAACCACACTAAATGTATTCTAAAACCTTATTTAACATTATTTTAAAATTAGACAATCAGTACATTAAAACTATCCTACTTAATTATTCTTGAGGGGATTTTACGATTAATTCTTGAAAACCGTTGGTCGTGTACTTTTGAATGTTTCCGTATTGATCTCTACTTACAATGTATGCATCAACGTCTTTTAATTCGCTAAGGAGCTGCTTTGTTTTTTCGTATGGCATTACCATAAAAGCCGTTGCGTATGCGTCTGCTTTCATACAATTATCTGCTACGACAGAAACACTCAATACGTTGTTTTTCATTGGGTATCCTGTTTTTGCATTGAGAATATGCACGTAATGATCGCCTGTTTCTGGATCGACTCTAAATTTTCGGTAGTTTCCAGAAGTTGCCATCGCTTTGTTTTCAAGCCTGATTACTTCTATATATTGCCGTTCATTTCCATCTTGCACAGGACTGTCGATGGCAACCATCCATTTTTTTACTTTTTGGGTATTTTTCCCTTTGGTTAAGATTTCTCCACCAACTTCAATGATGTAGTTTTTGATTCCTTTTTTATCAAACATTTTACCAATAAGATCAATGGCATATCCTTTTCCAAGCGAATTAAAGTCAAATGTAAGCGAAGGATGTTCTTTGTACACTTTCCCTTCTTTTGAAATTTTAACTTTATTAAAACCTGTAAACGCCATGATGCTGTCTACTTGTTTTTTTGTAAGATTATTGATTGGTTTCTCTGGACCAAATCCCCATGCATTTACCAAAGCGCCTACACTTGGGTCAAAGTAACCTTCTGTTTTTTCATATACTTCTCGAGAAAAGTCATATACCGTTCTAAAATAATCATCAATAATGACATCAGTTTCTCCTCTGTTGATTCTAGAAATATCAGATGTTGGTATGTATGCAGACATGGATTGATTGACTTCGTGAAATACGTTTTCTATGTCATTTTTGTAGTCTTCCTTTTCATTTTGGACTTCATATTTTATCGAATATGTAGTTCCTAAAGCATAACCTGTATTGGTATGCATCATGACATCTTTAGGTTTTTCGACACAAGATGTGAGTAAAAAAGCTATACATATGTATAGGGGTAATGTAACTGCTTTCATTATTATGTAATTTGTATTAAACCATCATAGTCTAGTATGTACGGTTGGTTTTTTAGTACTTCTTCGAGTGGATTGTCTGCATTTCCGAGTCCGACGCCAGCAAAATAGAGTTCTGCTTCAAACTTTTCTACGTGCTTTTTGAATGTTTCCATCCATATGGCATCATATTCTTTTGGATCTTCAGGATAGGCAACGGCTTTTACAAGTACAAATTTCTTTTTGTTGTTCTTGTCTATACAAACAAATTGTGGATGTTTGTTTAGTTTGCTATTTACTGCCAGAAATTCATATCCTTTGTCCTCCAATTCTTTTCCTACGATATTCATCGCAAGATTATGCAACTCTTGTTTTGTCAGCTTCTCCATCGTTAGAAATTATATTCCAACACATTACGAAAGTATTGGTTTATTGATAGTGCTTATTATTTTTTTCTTTTTTGTGATAAATCTCGACGAAATACAATTTTCATCTACAAAATACCTTATTGCAAAGATACTGTAATTTAAGCTGATTTGGTATTGTATTACTTTTTTTAGAGTATAAAAAAGATCGTCATTACAGACGATCTTTTCTATATTTTAAAGTAGTATTGATTTTATTCTTTATCGAGATCATACCCAAAGTTGATTCCTTTTTCTCTCCTTGGAATTCCTTTGGTCATCCATACTGGCGGTGGCGCATCTTTTAAGTAGTGATCGAAAAACTGCATCATTCTGATAGATAAATCTTGTTTATTTTTCACTTTACGTAAGTTGTGTGCTTCGTTGTTGTATACTAACATCCAAACAGGTTTTTGCAGTCTACGCATTCCCATAAATAATTCAATTCCTTGATAGTATGGAACTGCGCCATCGTTGTCATTGTGCATGATAAGCAATGGTGTTTCTACATTTGGCAAACTGAATAATGGTGAGTTTTTTACGTATAAATCAAAACCATCCCATAAGTTTTTACCAATACGACTTTGTGTTTTTTCATATTGAAACATTCTGCTGTAACCGCTTCCCCAACGAATTCCGCCATATGCAGATGTCATGTTACTCACAGGTGCTCCTGCCATTGCCGCCTTGAATTTATTTGTTTTGGTAATGAGATATGCTACTTGATATCCACCCCAACTTTGACCTTGCAACGCCATACGATTGCTATCAATGTATCCTTTCTTTTCCATCATTTCTACACCCGAAATTACACAATTGTATGCGTCGTCTCCTGGCTGCCCTGTTTTGTATACAATATCTGGTGTGAAAACAATATAATCATTGCTTACAGCATAAATTTTGTTTACAGTAGATGCACTAGGTTGTGGCGAGTAATGATTGTGAAGTCCGTCAGAGCTTCTTTCATAGAAATATACAATCATTGGATACTTTTTGGAAGGATCAAAATTTTCTGGTTTATGTACAATTCCTTTTAGTTTTGTACCATCGTATGCTTTCCAAGAAACCAATTCAGCAGTTCCCCATTTAAAGTTTTTTTCATGCGGATTAACGTCAGTGATTTTATCGTATGTATTAAAGTTGTCCGTTGTTACAAGAAGGTCTTCAAATGTTTTAAAATTTTCTTTGGTAAATACTTCAACAGTTCCTTCTTCCGCTTTTTGTAGTAGATAAATTATATGATTTTTAGGTGCAATTTTTTCTGTTAATTTCCCTTTGTCATCTAAAAGATAGATGCCGTGTGCTTTTGTTTTTTCATCAAATCCAACAAGTAACAGTTCATCATTTACGTATCTTGCCAACGAAAAATTGTCTCTTACCCTTCTGGTACGAAATGTTATTTTTTTTCTTCTTCCTTTCTTCGTGATATTTTTAGGTTTCGTTTTTCCATTTGGCGAAACTGCCCATATATCATATTTATCATAAAATAATATATTTCCTTCTTTGTCATAACCTCCTGAGTTATACGGACGCGCTGCGGCTGGAATATCATTATCTTCATTTGCAAAACTCACCTTGATATTTTGCGTCATGTTGTAACGCTCTAGTGTTTCTAAATTATACGAAATCCAATCATTTGTAGTGTTGTCAAAGTAAATTCCGTATTTACCATCTAATGAAATATCTACTCGTGAGGTTGCTTTTTTTATTAGCAATCGTTTTTTCCCAGTTTCTCTGTCAATTACATAATAATCATATTCCGAAGGCGATTTCCATGTTTGCGTTGCATACGGAGAGTTATCTATACCAACTATATATTTTGAAGCATATTTATCAAATAAATAAACAAAGTCTATTATATCATCTTGTAATTGTACGTGACGATCTTTATCAATATCATAGTACCTCTGCTTTGTGTCTTCTTTATTAGTCTTTTCAGTGGCTTTTTGTCTAGGTTGTGTTATTTTATCTTTCCAATGCCAAACATCTACTTGCGGAATTTCATCATCTAGTAAGGTAGTGTCTTTTTTGTATTGACTTTTTATTTTTGAATAGTAATATAAACGTTTTCCATCTTCTGAGAAGAATGGTGGTTTTGCTTCACTTAGCGTTTGATTTTTACCAAATTGCTTTTCTTCATTTTCAACTAATAGTTTTAGCTTGTTTTCTTTGTAAAGAAATAATTTGAATGGTACTGAATCTGTTTTTACAGAATCTCTTTCAGCAATATACGCAAGTTGATTTCCTTGTTTGTTTACTCTTAATTTTTTGTAATCGTATAGTAAAGTATCAATTACTTTTTTTGAGTTAGCAGCTACATTATATGCAAAAACTCCTTTGGCTTTTTTCTTTCTTTTTGGATGCTTAGTGGTGTAATAAAACGTGTTTCCTTCTTCAGGAATTATGAAATCTTTGATATTAAAAATAGTATCTTTTCCTTTTGTTTTTAGGTTGTAAACTAATGCATAGTTATTTTTCCATGCTGGCAAACTGTCTCCTTTTATCGAGTCTTTTTTGTTTTTAAATTTTTCAATAACTAAATAGTCGCTATTCCTTTTTGATAGTTTGTATGATTTTATTCGTGTAATAGAATCGTAGATTTTGTTTGAAGCTACATCATAGATATACAATACATCTTTTTGCTTGTCCTTGTCTTTTACTTTCTTCTTTTTTTCATTCCTTTTTGTGACATAATCAGCTTTTTTTCTGAATATGACAAATTTCTCATCGTCTGTGATAGCCGTTTCGCTACCATTAAAATAATGTGTTGAATCTTTTGTTTGTGTGTTGTAAATATGAACATAACCATCGCCACGACCTGTACGCGTTACGATTGTTGAAGCGATTATTTTACCTTTTTTTGAGACTTTGACATCACTCATTGACTTCCATAAATCGTAATCGTCATGGGTAATTGGCTTTTTTTGTGCAAAGGCTATTCCTATGGTAAGAATAAAGATGACTGAAAGTATTTTTTGAATCATTTTGTATTATAAATAGTAAGCTATAAAGATAAGCAGATTATTGCTTTTTCAAAGTACAATTATAAGATCTGTATGAAAATAGCATACAAAAAAAAGATCGTCAGTAGTGACGATCTTTTTTTGTATTGAATTGAAATGAGTTTTATCCTCCGAAATCATCAAATCGGATGTTTTCGTCTGGAATTCCAAAATCCTCACCCATTTTTTGAACAGCTTGGTTCATTAATGGTGGTCCACAGAAGTATAATTCAATATCTTCTGGAGTTTCATGATGGTTTAAGTAGTTGTCAATTACACAGTTGTGAATAAATCCTACAAAACCGTCTCCTTCTTCATCGTTGATATCTTTTTTCACTTTCCAGTTATCTTCTTCTAACGGCTCAGAAAGTGCCATGTAGAATTTGAAGTTTGGAAAATCTCTTTCTAATTCTCTAAAGTGCTCAATGTAGAATAGCTCACGCTTAGAACGTCCTCCGTACCAATATGTAACTTTTCTTCCTGTCTTGATCGTTTTGAATAAGTGGTACAAATGCGAACGCATTGGCGCCATTCCTGCTCCACCTCCAACGTACAGCATTTCTGCATCCGATTCGTTGATAAAGAACTCTCCATAAGGTCCTGAAATAACTACTTTGTCTCCTGGCTTTTGAGCAAATATGTATGATGATGCAACTCCTGGATTTACATTCATCCATTGGTTTTTAGCTCTGTCCCATGGCGGTGTTGCAATACGAACGTTCAACATGATTTCACGTCCTTCTGCTGGATATGAAGCCATTGAGTAAGCACGCTCTACAGTTTCAGTATTTTTCATTACCAAAGGCCATAATCCGAACTTATCCCACTCAGCTTGAAATTTGTCTGGAGTTTCATGTTCTTCTGGATGTGCCGTAATGTCGATATCTGCATATTTTATCTCACATGGAGGAATTTCAATTTGAATATATCCACCAGCTTTGTAACCCATATCTTCTGGAATTTCAACAACAAATTCCTTAATGAATGATGCTACATTGTAGTTACGAACTACGACAGCTTCCCACTTTTTAATTCCGAATACTTCTTCTGGAATTGTAATGTTCATGTCTTGCTTTACTTTTACCTGACAAGCTAAACGTGCTCCATGTTTTAGTTCTTTTCTCGTAAAGTGCGGAACTTCCGTAGGCAATGCTTCTCCTCCACCTTCTAATACGTGGCACTCACATTGAATACATGTTCCACCACCACCACAAGCAGATGGTAAAAATATTTTTTCGTTTCCTAAAGTAGATAAAAGCGTACTTCCTGAAGCTACTTCAATTTCACGTTCACCATTAATGGTAATTTTTACGGGTCCTGATGGTGATAGTTTTTGCTTTACAAATAACAATAGAGAAACCAATACTAATGTAATTAGTAAAAAGGCCGCTACAGTTGCTATGATTGTTCCTGTTGTACTTGCTGCTAATATCATATTAATCAATTACTTTTGTATTGTTAGCGATTTCATTTGTAGTACTCTTGTCTTGTACAGTTTCGATCTGAGCTGATTTGTCTTCAAGTGCTTCACCTTCTTCATCACCACCTGTTAACATACCTCCAAAACTCATAAATCCGATAGCCATTAATCCTGTAATGATAAAGGTAATTCCTAAGCCTCTTAATGGCGCTGGTACATTTGAATATCTGATTTTTTCACGAATGGCTGCAATAGCTAAGATGGCTAAGAACCATCCGATTCCTGAACCAATGCCGTACGTAGTTGCCAAACCTAAAGTCGCAATTTCTCTTGACTGCATAAATAACGAACCTCCTAAGATGGCACAGTTTACCGCAATTAATGGTAAAAATATCCCTAGTGAGTTGTATAGTGATGGAGAAAATTTCTCTACGATGATTTCTACCAATTGTACCATGGTTGCAATGGTTGCAATAAACATGATAAATGATAAGAAACTTAAATCGTAATCAGCATATTCTGCTCCTAACCAAGATAAAGCACCTGGTTGTAGAATGAATTGGTCAAGTAACCAGTTTAAAGGTACAGTGATGGCAAGTACAAAAATTACTGCAGCACCCAATCCCACAGCAGTGGTCACTTTTTTAGATACAGCTAGGTAAGAACACATTCCTAAGAACGTAGCGAATACCATGTTATCTATGAATATTGATTTGAAAAATAATTCTATATGTTCCATATATTTTAGTATTGAGTTATGAGAAATTAGTATTGAGAAATCTCAGTTCTCATATCTAATAGCTCACTACTTTTTTTAGTCTTCTATTAAAGCTTTGTTTCTTGAACGTTGTACCCAAATAATGATTCCAACTACAATTAATGCCATTGGTGATAGTAGCATGAATCCGTTGTTTTCATATCCGAAAGCGTACAAACCAGTTTTTGCTACAGGATCACCAAGAATTTTAATTCCTAATAAAGTTCCTGAACCTAGTAATTCTCTAAAGAAACCTACAATGATTAAGATCACTGCGTATCCTAATGAGTTTCCAATTCCGTCTAAGAATGATCTCCAAGGTCCATTTCCTAAAGCAAAAGCTTCAAAACGCCCCATGATGATACAGTTTGTAATAATTAATCCGACGAATACTGATAGTGTTTTACTCAATTCATAAGCAAATGCTTTCAGTACCAAATCCACAATAATTACTAGAGTTGCTACAACAATAAGTTGCACAATAATTCTAATTTTTGATGGAATGATGTTACGCATTAACGAAATAACTACGTTTCCTACTCCAAGTACAAATAATACAGATATAGACATTACAATAGAAGCTTCGAGTTCTGCCGTAATTGCTAATGCTGAACAGATTCCTAATACCTGAATTGTAATCGGGTTATTATCTGCTAATGGGTCTAATATAAGTTTAGTATCTTTTCCCATGATTTATTGTTTATTTTTTAAGTTCTTGAAATATGGCACGTACAACTTCAAATCTTTTTTAATCATTGCTGTAACTCCGTCTCCTGTAATTGTTGCTCCTGCAATCGCATCAATTTCGTAATCTTTTTTATCTTGATTTGTAGGATCTGCATTCGATTTAGAAATCGTGATTCCTTTGAATACTCCTGCTTCCGTTAGCAAATGTTCTCCGTAAAAATCGTCCATAAAGTAACGTTGTTTGATATTTGCTCCAAGTCCTGGTGTTTCTCCTTTGTGGTCAAAATATGCTCCTTGTACAACCATATTTTCATCCATAGCAATATATCCCCAAATAGCATCCCAAAGACCTTTTCCTCTTATTGGCGCTATGTAGAATTTTTTACCTTCTTTTTCTCCTACAAATAATGGAAGTTTTCTATTTTTTCCAGCTTTTGCGTTGGCTTGTTGCTTTTTTACATCAATCAAATATGGCTCTTGTCCAGAGTTTTTCGCTTTGTATTCTTCTCTAGAAAGTTGACTTACAATTTTTCCATCTTTTACCTCTAAAACAACTTGATCTGTGATGTACTTTTCAAACTTTTCAGGAGCTTCATCTGTAGATATAAAAGTAGCGCTACCTGGCGTGTTGTTATTAATTCCCATCGCATACAAAATGTTTTGCTGCTTTTCTAAACGCTGATTTTCAGTAATCATTGGTTTTAATGCTGATGCTAAATAAGCAAGTAATGCACCTACCACCAATACCATTCCGATAGCGAATATTACGGTATATGAATTTTTATCTGTTCTCTTTTCCATCGTTAAGCTGTTTTTACTTTTAGACGTTTCATTCTTTTCTTCACATTGGCTTGAACCACATAATGGTCAATTGTTGGTGCAAATACATTCATTAATAGAATTGCTAAGAATACACCTTCTGGATATGCTGGATTGAATACACGAATCATAATCGAGATAAAACCGATTAAGAAACCATAAATCCACTTTCCTTTGTTTGTTTGTGAAGCAGTTACAGGATCGGTTGCCATGTATACGGCTCCAAATAATATACTTCCTATAATTAAATGTTGCCAGAATGGAACACTCATTAATCCGTAAAATTTGCTTGTATCAGGAATCCATCCTGCATCTACAACTCCGTTAAAGATTAATCCCATTACTAAAGCACCAATTATAGTACTTAGCATAATTCTCCAGCTTCCTACTTTTGTAAAGATTAAGAATAATGCACCAATGATGATTAAGAATTTAGAGGTTTCTCCAACAGAACCAGGAATCAATCCCCAAAACATATCCCAATAGTCAATGCCTGGTAATGTACTGTTCTGTGCGTATGCTCCTAAGAGTGTTTCTCCCGAAATAGCATCTACATTTTGTCCTGCTGCTATTTGTTGTGATCTTTCAACTGCTCCGTGAACCCATACTTTATCTCCTGACATCCAAGTTGGATATGCAAAGAATAAAAAGGCTCTAATGGTTAATGCTGGATTTAAGATATTCATTCCTGTTCCACCAAAAACTTCTTTTCCGATGACAACACCAAAAATTACCGCTACTGCCAACATCCATAATGGAATATCAACGGGTACAATAAGTGGCACTAACATTCCTGTTACTAAGTATCCTTCTTCTACTTCATGTCCTTTGATAACTGCGAATAAGAATTCAACCGCCAATCCGACACCATAAGATACAATGACTAATGGCAATACTTGCCAAGCACCGAGAATTAAGTTATCGAGCGTCCAAAAAGAAGCGCCCAAGAAACCATCTGCAGCTTCAATTGCTCCAGTGGCTAAATAGTGTTGGTAACCCGCATTGAACATTCCGTAAATTAAACATGGAACTAATGCCATGATTACTGTGTTCATCGTACGCTTTAAATCGTCGGCCGCTTTTACGTGTGTTCCGCCGTGCGTAGTTTCGTTAGGTAAGTATAAAAATGTATGCAACGCATTGAACGCCGGCGCCATTTTTTTTCCTTTATACTTTTCCTTTAAATTATGTAATTTACTTTTCAAGCTCATAGCGTTATCCTATTTCTTTAAGCATTAAGTCTAAACCTTCTCTAATGATCTTTTGATGTGGCTGTTTTGACACACATACAAATTCTGTCAATGCAAAATCTTCAGGTGCAACTTCGTACATTCCTAAAGCTTCCATTTCATCCAAATCTGCATACATACACGCTTTTAGCGTTTGCATTGGGTAAATATCTAGTGGAAATACTTCTTCGTACGTTCCTGTAGTTACAAAAGCACGATGTTCTCCGTTTGTATTTGTATTTAGATCGTATTTTTTGTTTGGTTTTAACCAAGAGAATGTAAGTGCTCTTGAAGTACTTACTTTATTGAAGATTGGCTTGTTCCATCCGAAAAATTCGTAATCGTCACCTTCTGGAATTGCCGTAATTTGATTGTCATAATATCCTAAAACACCTTCTGCACCTTCTTGTCTTCCTGAAAGCACATTTCCGCTAATAACACGTGTATTATCTAGATTGATGTTTCCTGCAACAAGGTCTTTAATATTTGCGCCAGCAATTGCTGTTACGTATTTCGGGTTTGAAATTTGTGAACCTGTTACAGCAATAGTTCTTGTGGCATTGAATTTACCCGTAAGCAAAACTTCTCCAATGATGATTAAGTCTTGTGCTGCAATTGTCCAAACAGTTTCTCCTTTATTTACAGGATCAATTTTATTGATGTGCGTCCCAACGTTTCCTGCTGGATGCGGACCTGAAACAGTATGAGAAGTTGTACCTGCAACATTTGCTAAAGGAGAATTACCTCCTTTTTTCGTAACTACATGAACACTTCCTTCCGTAAGTTTCGTTAAAGCTGTCAATGCTGCTGTCAATTCAGCTTCTTTCCCTGCTAACACATACTCTAAATCTGCAGCTAAAGGCGCACTATTGTGACCTGAAACAAAGATCGCTTTTGGCGAATTTGCTGGATTTGCAATTACGTCATACGGACGTTGTTTGATAAATGGCCAACATCCTGTAGCAAGCAAATGTGCTTTGACTTCTTCACCAGACATTTTTGAAGCATCTTTTTTTCCGAAATCGTGATGTACTTGTGTAGCATCTGCCAAAATTCTAATTTCTAAAATTTTACGCTTTGCTCCACGAATAATCTCTGAAATTTCTCCGCTTACAGGAGAAGGAAATACTAATGTCTCGTCTGATTTTGAATGGAAAAGTGCCTCTCCGGCTTTAATTTTGTGACCGACTTTCACTAATAATTTAGGAATAATACCGTGAAAATCTTCTGGCTTTATCGCATAATAACTACTAGCCTTTGCAGCATCAGTAGTTTTTTCTGCTTCGCCAACAAGCTTAATATCTAAGCCTTTTTTTATGCGAATGTCTTTTGACATAGTTATGGATTTTTTCTAAAAAACATGCAAATTTAAGCATTTAGTAACTCAACTAAAAGCCAATAGAGAACTATAAAATTTATTTATACTGATTCTAAATTAAGTGTTTATTGCAATGTTTTCTTTGCTCCAAATTGAAAAAATCGTTTGGGCATGCATTTTGCGTATCTTTACAAAAAATCTAAACGAATGAAGCTTCGCATTTTTCAAATTTTCACTTTTTTAGCTTTTGTAAACCTTTCTTTACAAGCGCAAACCAAACCTTTAGAAGAAGTTGATCCTCCATACTTTATAAAAAGTATCGAACTCGCTGGTACTAATCAAGGTGATCAATTTCCTGTTTTAAAACTGGGTGAACCTTTAAAGATTACGTTTGATGATATTAATGGTGATGAAGCTGATTACTATTATAAAATAGTGCATTGCAATTACGATTGGACACCTTCCAATCTCGCGAAAGCACAATACATGCAAGGTTTTGACAATCAGCGCATTATTAATTATGAGAATTCATTTAATACGTTACAATTGTATTCTAATTATAGATTGACAATTCCGAACAACTTGACAACCTTGTTACTTACCGGAAACTATATGCTTTCTATTTATAATGACGATGACGAATTGATGTTTTCTAGGAAGTTTATCGTATATCAAAATTCTGTAGGTGTTGCCGCAGCTGTACATAGAACGCGTGATTTAAATACAATTCAGCAAAATCAACTGATTCAATTTGAGATCAATTCGCCGAATATGTTGTTGCGAAATCCTGAACGTGAAGTAAAGGTTGCTATTTTACAGAATTACAATTGGAAAACTGCTATCACGAATATTAAACCGCAATATACTATTGGCAAACGATTGATTTATCGCTACAATACCGAAACAAGTTTTCCTGGCGGAAACGAATATTTTAATTTTGATAATAAAGAAATTCGAGGCGGAAATGTAAGCATTGCAAGTATTGAGTTGAAAGATGTGTATCAAAATTATTTACACACCAATGCAACACGCGCTTTACAGCCATATACATTTAATCCAGATATTAACGGAGATTTTCTTATCAATACAATTCAAGGAACGGATCCTTCAATTGAAGCCGATTATGCCATGATCCATTTTTCCTTAGAGAATTATATGGAATTACCAAATAGTAAAATTTACGTACAAGGACGTTTTAACAACTACGCAATCAATGAAGAAAATCAATTGTTTTACAATTCTGAAACCGATCTATACGAAGCGCAACTATTATTAAAACAAGGATTTTACAATTATAAATATGTGGTTGTCAACGAAAAAGGTGAAGTAGACACAACAAAAATAAGTGGTTCTAATTTTGAAACAGAAAATGATTATTTGATTATTGTGTACTTCCGAAAGTTCGGCGAAATCTACGATAGTATTATTGGAATTGGCACGACAAACTCAAGTGTAATCAAGAATTAAAGCCTAATTTCAATTAAAATCGTTAAATTTTTCATGACTTTGAACAAAGTATTTAGAAAATTCGTATTTTTGAGTGTATTGTAATTTATGAAGCGTGCGTAATGACAGCATATTTTCATAAATTTTATAAACATTACAGATGATTCAACAGGTAACTAGAGGCATAAAAATATCCGTAGAGACAAGTTTTGAAGGTACTTTCTTCAAGAACTACAAGATGCATTTTGCTTTTGGCTATCAAATTACGATTGAAAACCAAAGTAAAGACTCTGTTCAGTTGACTTCAAGACACTGGCAAATTTTTGACGCCTTGAATAGTGTTGAAATTGTTGATGGCGAAGGTGTAATTGGTAAAAAACCTGTTTTAAAACCTGGAGAATCACACACATATCAATCTGGTTGTTTATTATCTTCTCCAATTGGTGCAATGCGCGGACATTATAATATGGTAAACTTCACAACTACAAAGAAGTTCAGAGTTTTTATTCCTACTTTTAAATTAAGTGCGCCATTTGCGTTGAACTAGACTTTAGGTGTTGGGCGTTGGGTTTTAGGTCTTTAGTTTTGGGTAATAGGAATTAGTGTTGTTACAAGTACACTTTGAAATCACGAAGAACAAATCCACAAAAAACAAAAAAACTCTAAAAGGCAAAGCCACGTCTGAAAGCAAAACAATACTGCAATCCTAAAAATGGCATCAGAAACAACCTTAAACCCTTAAATTTTTAAATCCTTGAATTGATGAGCAAAGCGAACCCAAACTACTCAAAATCCAATACATTTTCCGCTTGAATTAAATACATTAACGCATCTATCTTTTTATACATTTTATTGAAAAAAATTCGTTGTTCTTTTTTTCCTGCGGTAGATAATAATTTGGAATTTCGCATTTGTCGTTGTAAATGTTCATCTACCTGTGTTAGTGTTTTGGTATCACTCGTTTTATAATAGGACAAAATAGTATATGGAACAAACAAGGTTTTTATAATTGGAGTTTTCACTAAAACCGTATTATTCATCAATAATAATTCATTGTAAAACAACCTGTATTGTGGCTCATTGGCAACTTTTTCTTCAATCATTGCTATCAGTTGCTTTATATCCTCACACAATTTCAACGCTATTGTTTCTGTTAATAACGTCGATTTGTAATAAAAATGAATTTGTTTCAACGTACTATTAATCGTAGTTACATCCCAAATTTCAGTAACTTTTAAATTTGCGTACAATTCGCCCAAGCGTGATGCGGCAGAGACTAACGAAACCGAAGGTGCAAAGTTTTCAAAAGCACCTACTTTTTGTTCATCTCCCAATAATTGTAACCAAACATACATTTTAAATCGTGATAATATATTGTCAGAAGATGTATAAAATATAGGCAAATCCTTAGCTGAATAGATGATTTCTGAATCTTTAATCGCTAGAATTTGCTTTAAATTTTCATAAGATGCTTCAAAATAAGCTTGCAATTCTGCTTGCGAAGTTATCATTTGCGTTTTTTCTACAGCAATCACATTTTGCAATCCGATTTCATACAATTGATCGATTGACATATTAAAATGGCGTGACAATTTGATCGCTTCTTCCAACGAAAGTTTACTTTTTAAGCTTGTGCGTCGGTGTGCGGCATCATAACTAATGTCCAAAACCTCAGCAACAGTATCAATCAAAGAAGTATTTGCTGGCAACGCTTCTTTAAGTTTGGAAAGAAAAAATTCTTGCATACAATTTGTGATTTTCACAAAAATAAAGTTTTTCAATTGCTATTCCTACGATTAATCTTGTAATTATTACAATATGCTTAATGAAAAATATATCAGATTTTTTATGCAATCGACAGCGTGTAATCTTCCTGAAAACTAAAATAATACACAACATTATTTTGTAAAATATTGCAATACGCACAATTGGAATCATAAATAAACTCGTATGGCTGTTGCACATCAAATTCAGGATTGTTTACTTTAAAAATTCCGTCAACATCTACAGTTCCATACGGAGAAATTCGGCGAATTCTATAACAATAGATCATTGCAGGAAGCGCTTCAATTTCAAACCAAACTCCTGAACCAATTCCTGAAAGCCATTGTGCATTTTCTGAAAGTACATCAAGTTTTTTAGGTTCAATATTTCCTAATAAATTTGGTTCGTGATTTTTCAATCGATCTAAAAAACAGCGCATAGTTTCCTTTCTAGAAGTAGAATCAAAAATATTTACTTTATCACCGACAACTTCATATACGTGTTTTGTCGTATTCGCCAACATCACATTTCCAACAGTACTTGGCGTAAACCACGTAGACTTTTTAAGTTGTTTTCTAATTTTTGAATTTGTCACGGAAGCAATCAACGTATCTGTCACAAATCGGGCGCAATTGGAAGCATTTTTTAAGAAAGCCGCATACGTGGTAGAACCTTGACGCAAGCAATACTCAATATAATTTTGAGCAACTTCATAATCAACTTGATCGCATACGGAAGCAATCATTCTTCCTTCGCCGTGTGTCAACGCTGGATGGTTTCCTAAAAAGTGTAAAATTTCTTTTAAATTGACAATTTCGCCGTTGCGGATGATTGCCTGTAGCGGAAAATCCAATTCACGATCGCGCACTTTTGATCGGACACGTCCGTAAGACAATTTCGTCACATAACGTCCATAATCGTAATAATCCAGATTTCCAGTAGTTTTATCAATCAAAACCAACGCGGCGTGTCCCGCACGAATGTAATGCTTCTTCCCGATTCCTATAAATCTCAGAAAAGGTGAATACCATTCTTCGGCAGTTCTTACAATGGTATCAGGATATGCCAACGTAAGTATAATTCCCGAATTATTCATGCAATGCTTCTATAGTATTAAATGAAATAGTGCTAACAGTATCTTTAACAAGATTGTGATATTTCATTGAAATAGTATCAGCATCTTTTTCTATTTGTGTAATACTGATGGTTTTTACGACATTTCTATCCATAATTACAGCTACATTCGGATCGCCAACACCGGCAGTTTTGTGGAAGTTTAGTAATGTATTTGCGCTCAAATTTTCTTTCTGTTGAAATGTTGCAAACCAATCACGACGCAACTGCTTCATTTTTTCAGTATATAACGTAGAAGACGACCAAATATGTGGAACTGTTAGCGGTAACTTTTGAAAATGCTTTTCTTCGCCATCCCAAACCAATTCAAAAAGCTGTAACGTATTGTTCCAGTCAGCAAGTACGATTGTAAAAGGTTCTATCAAATTGAGATTGTAATTTTTTACAGTTGATTCAATATCAGAAGCTGTCAAAAAATCTTTCACAACCACACCACGACTGTGTCGATATTTAGGCAAACGCACATGCTTTTCAAAACCTCCATTTAATAGGCAAACTACACGTTTTTGGTTACTCATTCCAATCCAAGTTCCGCCACCGAGCGCATCTTTCGGGAAGATCAATTTTGTATCAGAAATCGTATAGATTGCAGGTTCTTTTGTCTCTCTTTTCGGCGATTCATCTCGGTTTGAGGTTAACACAAATGCATCATTTCCTTTGTAAATAAAACTAACTGTACACATAGTAGCTTTTGTCTGTCTTTAAGCTGACAACTTACAAAATTTTCATTAGATATTCCCCTAAATTATGAAATGTGTATTTTTTTTGAAATCCAGTGAGAAATTAGCAAGAAACTAGAAATTCATCGAAAAATCAAAATCCCAATAAAGGTGCTTTTTTTTTGTATCTTTGCACCTCAAAAATTTAATACAAACACTATTAACAATACAACCTATGGGAAAAGGATTTTTTCAAGTTCCAACAGCCATCAATGAACCAGTAAAATCATACGCACCTGGAACTCCGGAAAGAGCTGCTGTAACTGCACAATACGATGCATATTTTAACGGAAATGTAGATGTACCAATGTATATTGGCAGTGAAGAAGTGAAAACAGGAAACACCAACACAATGTCTCCTCCACACGATCACAAACATATTGTAGGAACCTATCATTTAGCAGAAAAAAAACATGTAACGCAAGCCATTGAAACTGCTTTGGAAGCTAGAAAAAAATGGGCGCAGTTAACTTGGGAACAACGTGCAGCTATCTTTTTAAAAGCTGCCGAGTTAATCGCTGGACCTTATAGAGCAAAAATAAATGCTGCAACCATGATTGCGCAATCAAAAACTGTACACCAAGCAGAAATTGATGCCGCTTGTGAATTGATTGACTTTTTACGTTTTAACGTAGAATTTATGTCGCAAATTTATGAGGAGCAACCAGATTCAGCAGAAGGAATTTGGAATCGTGTTGAATACAGACCATTAGAAGGTTTTGTATACGCCATTACACCTTTTAACTTTACTGCAATTGCGGCAAACTTACCTGCAAGTGCTGCCATGATGGGAAATACTGTTGTTTGGAAACCTAGTGACAGTCAGATTTTCTCTGCAAAAGTAATTGTAGATATTTTTAAAGAAGCTGGCGTGCCAGATGGCGTTATTAACGTTGTTTACGGTGATCCTGTAATGATAACTGACACTGTATTAGAGAGTCCAGATTTTGCTGGAGTTCACTTTACAGGCTCTACATACGTTTTTAAAGAACTTTGGAAAAAAATTGGAAATAACATTCACACATACAAAACCTATCCAAAAATTGTTGGAGAAACTGGTGGAAAAGACTTTATCGTGGCGCATCCAAGTGCAAATCCGAAGCAAGTTGCTACAGGAATTTCTCGTGGTGCTTTTGAATTTCAAGGGCAAAAATGTAGCGCAGCATCTAGAGTCTACTTACCAAAGTCGATTGCTGATGAAGTGCTTGACTATGTAAAAGAAGACATTGCTTCTTTCAAAATGGGTTCTCCTGCTGATTTAGGAAACTTCATCACGGCAGTTATTCACGAAGGTTCTTTTGACAAATTGGCAAAATACATCGATCAAGCAAAAGCAGATGAAGATGCAGAAGTTGTGGCTGGTGGAAACTACGACAAATCGAAAGGATACTTTATTGATCCAACAGTAATTGTTACCAAAGATCCAAAATACACAACCATGGAAACGGAATTATTCGGACCTGTTGTAACTGTGTATGTGTACGAAGATGCAGATTGGTCAGAAACATTAAAGTTAGTTGACGAAACTTCTGAATACGCTTTAACTGGAGCCGTATTCTCAGGAGATCGTTATGCAATTGACGAAGCTACAAAAGCATTAGAAAACTGTGCTGGAAACTTCTACATCAACGACAAACCAACTGGAGCCGTTGTAGGACAGCAACCATTTGGTGGAGCAAGAGCTTCTGGAACTAACGACAAGGCTGGTTCTGCTCAAAACTTATTACGTTGGGTTTCTCCACGACTCATCAAAGAAACATTCGTAACGCCAATTGATTACAGATATCCATTTTTAGGATAAAACAATCTTATATATTTTATAGAAAAGCTGAAGATATTGTCTTCGGCTTTTTTGTTTAAAAGTATCTACTACATTTACCATTTACAATATTTAAGCGATAAAAAATTCATATTTCACAATAAATATGTTAATTTTCTACGATTTTTTAACCCCTAAATCATTGTATATGAAGCTGAAATTACTATTTCTTTTGTTTCCAATCTGTCTTTTTGCTCAGATAGATAGCAATTATGTTAAATTAAATTCTATTCCGAAACAAACAGAAACACTTGTTACAGAAACAGCTCCGTTTTCTGTCTTAAAAAATCATTCGGATTATCACAGCATGTACAGTTTGTTGCAAGCTTCTAAAGAATTGTCGCATGCAGGAAAAACAACTCCTTTTCTTTCTATCGAAAACAATATGCGCGTTACTTCATACAATGAAACAATCAAAATTGCAGGAATTTATGCCGAATATGAAATTGTAAATCCAGAAGCTATTTCCAACAACGACATTATTATAGAAAATAACACGTATAAAGTTCGCCAAAATGCTACAGAAACTGTTTTTAAGCAGAAAAAAGAAGTGTTCATTGCGCCTTTGAGCGTTCATAAACACGGATTACAAACTACTTTTTATATAGATCGCTCTTTATTTAACGCTGACGCGGAAACAAATATTTCTCAATTTTTTGTTGATTTTGACAATGGTAATGGCTTTGTTGCGGTGAACTTTGATACGCCAATTGCTATCAATTACACAAGCGCAGGAAAGAAGCAACTCACATTTAAAGTACGTTTGGTTTCTGGAGAAGAAAAAATAGTCTCCTCACAATTGATTGTTCACGGAAAAACTACTGCCGAGAATGAAGAAAATTCACAAGGAATTACAGCTTCTATAAGTCCAGATTTATCAATCTATTCGGGCGCAACTAATTTTGCTGGTATGGGAGAATATGAAGTCTTTTTAGGTGCAGGCAATACCGACATTACCAAACCTATTATTGTTATTGATGGTTTTGATCCTGGCGACACTCGCAATATTAGTGCCGTTTACGACTTACTTACCTATACTGACAACAACGGAACGACTCAAAATTTAGCAGATCGCATACGTACGGAAGAAAGTTTTGATATTATTGTGTTAAATCTTCCGCAATATTTACGTTTGGCAGACAATTCACTCATGCTACTTAGTGATGTTACAGATACAAATAATGACCTAATTATAGATGTCAACGATTATCCTGTAGGTAGTGTAATAGTTGATGGCGGCGCAGATTATATTGAACGAAATGCCATGATTTTGGTAGAGCTTATCAATACAATTAACAGTCAAAAAGTAGGAAATGAACCTAACGTAATTATTGGTCCAAGTATGGGCGGATTGATTTCACGTTATGCGCTAAACTATATGGAAAGTGAACCTACGCTAAATCATGACACACGCTTGTGGATTTCTTTTGATTCTCCGCATTTAGGAGCAAATGTTCCGATAGGGTTTCAACATTTATTCAACTATCTCGCATACGGATTGGATACTTGGGTTGGAGATTTTAGTGTTGAATCGTTACGACCAATTGTAGACGGAATGCTAAAATCGCCTGCAGCACGACAAATGTTAACAGACCACATGGAAGCACATTTACAAAACGGTCAAATAGCCGATTTTGACAATAGCATTGTGCTGCCAACTGCGCATCCATTTAAAGATTTATTTTTTGACAGGATGAATAATTTAACAAATTCTGGTTTCCCCGAAAATTTACGTAAAGTTTCTATCATTAATGGAAGTGGAAATGGCGCGCCTTATCAAGATAAACTTGGAAATGATGTATTGCCGGGCAGAAAAGTATTAGATATAACCATAGAAGGTGTAGCTTTGTTGACAGATGCACATTTAAAAGTATGGTATACACATCCTGCGAATGTTTCAGATGAAGTAAGTAATATTTGGATTGATGCACCTTTTTTATGTTTCTGTGACATCAATGCTGCGGCAGATTCACGATCTCCATCATACACAAATGGAATTGACGCCGCTATGGGCGGATTGTTTGACTTAGGTGCTTTATCAGGCAGTTTCGTTGGTGGCGATCCTACAATTGATGCTTTCTTTTTAGGACTGGAAACTGATTATTTTAACTTCATCCCGACAATAAGTAGCATGGCTTTAAAAAACCAGAATGATTGGTATGCAGTTCCAAATCCAAGTACTGAAAATACGGTAAACGACACACCTTTTGACGATTGGTATATGCCACCATCTAATGAAGGACATGTGATTCTTACTGATCCAAATGTAACATTTGCCTGGAATGAAATTGTAGAATCTACGCTCAATGTTTCTACAAATGTGCAAAACAACAGCATACAAGTAACGCAGAATCCTACAAAAGATGTTTTAAAATTACGTGTGCAAACTTCTATCAACGAATTGACTATTTCAATACATGATATTTCAGGAAGAATCGTTTTAGACAAAGAAATAACCGTGACTTCTTCAAAATTAGAAGTTCCTATTTCACTTCAATCGGGCATGTATGTATTGCAATTAAAATTCAATGATAAAATTCAAACCGAAAAAATTATCATTCAGTAACTAAAAAAAGTTGTCTGGAAAGTAGAAAAATTGTTAAACCGAATAACATTTTAGGCTTTTTAGGCAACTTCTAAATTTTTTTAAAGAATTATTTGCGTGGTAAACGTAACTTTTAGCATACAAAAGCAGAACAACATACGTAATATCCGTCTTCATCTTGATGCCATAAATCACTTAACGCTCCACCTTTTAGCTCATGTACTCTAAAAGTTGAAACTACTTTTTTGTTTAAACCGATTTTTTTTAGGTTCCTTTTTTTCATGATAACATAGTTTTTGGTTAACAATCTAAATTTAATAAATATAACACACTGACTGATATGGTTTTACCATATTTAACAATTCAACCAAAAACAGATATTTGGTCATTATAATCGAATTAAACGTCCACAAAAACTCTTTTTAACAAACAGAAGACAAGAACCATTTGTAGAAAAAATCCATAAAAAAAGCGACTCAATTGAGTCGCTTTTTAGTATAAGAATCTAAGAGAATTCTAGCTAATTATAATTAAGTATTAGTTTGCTTGATAATCCTTATCAGTTCCTACGTGAGCTCCAGTAGCATTGATAACTTTGTTATCTGATCCTACAATCATTGCTACGATTGACATTTTGCTTCTGTCATTTACTAAAGCTGGTACTGGAATATCAAATACTTCTTTGTGTCTTTGTCCTGCTCCTGTGCTTCCTGCTGGAATTGCATCTCCAAAAACATCTGTAATAGAATGTCTTAAAGTGTGGTTGTGTACAAATTGAGAGATTGGATCTGCTCCACCATAGTAACTTGTGTAGTTTCTTTGAGAAGCAACAATTCCGTCCTCTAATACTAATACGACCAATTTAGCTCCTGGTGTACTTTGTGCAAAAGCAGCAGAAACGTATACTCTTAAGTTGTTTCCAACTACCATAGAGTTTAATGACAATCCAGAAGTTGTAGTTCCTGAAGCTAAGTTTGTAGCTTGTGCAACATTACTTGGCTCTGGGTAAGTCCAATCTACGTCTCTATTAAGAACAGCTGTTGGATATCCTGAAGTAACATATACATTATCTAAAGCAGCACTGTAAGAGTTCTCCATTGCATCTCCACTGTGTGCAGCGATAGCAAATACTCTGTCAGACTGAGCTTCTACTTGCTCAATTGCGTATGATACTCTTGGGCACCATCCGCACCATGTTCCTGTATAATCTTCAATAATTGCATTTTTAGCAAACGTTCCTGGCGCAGTATCGTCTGTTACTGGTAAGTTAAATACTGCAGAAGTAATTCCGTCTTTAGTTGCAGAAGCTTCGATATCAGCAATTTCAGTTGCCATAAATCTGTTTCCAACGATTTCAGTTCCGTTTACAGAAATTGTTGCTTCACTTGTAATTGTGTAATCATTTCCTCCGGCATCAGTTCCGATCACGATAAATTCAGCAGTATCTCCTACTTTGATACTTGTATCTGCACTTTCTACACGTAAAGCAGTAATCACTGGAGGCGTAACCTCAACATTGATAGCGCCACTTGTAAGTGTTTCATACTTTGCTGTAATTTGGAAAGATCCTGTAGCAGTTGGCGTATACTCTACTCCTGTAATTGCAGAGTTGTTTACTAATATAGTAGAATTGGCTGTTACATTTGATCCATCGTTTGCAGTAACTGTAAATGTAATAGATCCTCCTAATTCAATTGAGCTATCACTAGCATTTACAGTAATTGAAGTAATTCCTGAAGTTCCTCCACCTCCTGGTGGTGTCGTTGTTCCTCCGTCTCCGTCAGAATCGCTACTACAAGAGTAGACAAATAAAGCGGCTACAGCCAATAAGCATTTAAAGATGTTTTTTGTTTTCATAAGACATTTTTTGTTTATTAAAGTTTGGTAATGGTCTAATTTGCGCACTAATTTATATTAAATTTTTGTTAAAAAAAAGAAAAAACTAACAAACAGTAAATCAAACAAATAGCCTATAATTTATATAGAGAATGTGGGGAAAATGTTAAAATTGATTTATTTTATTTTTATTGTTTTTTTAACGCAAGCTTTTATATATTTACAGCATTCTCACTATTAAACTAAAAATTATGAAGTCAATTATGAGTATTGTTGTTGTATTCTTAATGTTTACAATACAAGCAAATGCGCAAAAAGAAATTCCAAATGTTACTATTAAAAATTTAGATGGAAGTGCCATCAGCATGAAAAAAATCACTGAAGAAAAAGGTGTGAAAATTTTAAGCTTTTGGGCAACTTGGTGTGTTCCTTGCATCAACGAACTGGATGCAATTAGCGAAGTATACGATGATTGGAAAGACGAAACAGATGTTGAATTGATAGCAATTGCTACTGATGATGCACGAACCAAAAAAAGAATTAAGCCTTTAATTAATGGTAAAGGTTGGGAATACAGAGTTCTTTTGGATGACAATCAAGATTTACAACGTTCATTAAACATCACTACAATTCCACATGTAATTGTTATTAAGGATGGAAAAATTGTATTTCGCCACACAGGATATTTCCCTGGCGCAGAAAATCAACTTTACGACGTAGTCAAGAAAAACGCAAAGTAACTACTGACTAACCAACCAAAATACTATACTAAACTAACTACATATTTACATGAAAAAATTACTATTCCTTTCTTTTGCATTGGCTTTTTCTATTGGATTCGCCCAAGAACAAGATGATGAAGATAAGAAAGATTGGGGAAGACTAACTGGTGGATTTGAATCAAATATACAATGGTATAATGATGATAAAAAACTAGGAAAGTTTGCCGAAGACGAACATTTTAGATCAAACAACTATCTAAAGTTAGATTACAACTACGGAAATTGGTTTGCAGGTATTCAAGTAGAATCATACGCACCAATGCCTTTACTAAATTACTCTCCTAAATTAGACGACTCTGGAATTGCATTGTACTACGCAATGTACAAAACAAGAAAACTAGAAGTAACTGCTGGTTATTTTTATGAACAATTTGGAAGCGGACTTATTTTAAGAGGTTGGGAAAACAGACCTTTAGGTATTAATAACGCATTTAGAGGTGGAAGAATAAAATACGATCCTTCAAATTCATTGTCTTTTACAGCAATGTACGCAAGACAACGTGATGGTTTTGAAGTATCAGAAGGTGAAATTTTTGGATTTAACTCTGAAATTGACCTGACAAATCTATTTAAACTGGAAACTTCTTCACTTTCTGCTGGATTAAGTTATGTGGGAAGAAAAGAAGACATTCCTGAAGAATTCCAAAATACAGGTTTTGACGAAATGACGAATGCATTTTCTGCACGACTCGATTATTCTGGAAATTCTTTCTATTCAGGAATTGAGTACATTACCAAAAGTGAAGATGCCATTGTAAATTCGCAAAGATATATTGAAAACTTTGTTGAAAGCGGAAGCGCACTT
>NZ_DS544873.1:4003084-4824628 GCF_000154725.1 Kordia algicida OT-1 | reverse complement strand
TTCCTGATCCGTCTTTATTAAAATTTGGAGAAATTGGAGGACAAATCGACTTATTTTATAACTTCAAGAAAGGCACTAATTTAGGTGGAAAATACGGAACTAAAATTGCCGTAAATGCCGCATATTGGGCAGGATTAAAAGGAGATTTCAATTTTACTGATAGAGATGCTGAAATTGAATATTTCGGTTTTGGTCAAAAGTATTTTTCTGAATTTAGCTTGGAAGTACGAAAAAAATGGAGTCGTAAGTGGCAAAGTATATTTTACTATGTAAATCAATATTACAACCAACGTTTTATTACAGATCAACGTGGTGTTGTAAACTCAAATATTGCGGTAGCAGAATCAACATACAGAATCAACTCAAAAAGATCAGTACGTGTTGAATTACAACATTTATGGACGCCAGATGATGATAAGAACTGGGCTGGAGGAACGTTAGAATTCAACGTAACACCTAGACTATCTTTCTACGCAACAGACATTTATAATTACGGAAACGACGTTGAAGACGAGCAAATTCACTACTACAACTTTGGAGGTAGTTATGCAAGAGGCGCAACAAGAGTCGCGCTAAACTACGGAAGACAGCGTGGTGGATTGGTATGTGTTGGAGGAGTTTGTCGATTTGTACCACAAAGTACAGGACTTACCGTAAACATTACCACAGCATTTTAAACATATAAAGAATTCTCAATAACCAAACCAACCAACTAACTACGAAAAATCCCTTAAGTATTGTACTTAAGGGATTTTATTTTATGGTTTATATTTTAAAGGTAAATGCACTACTTTTTTGGTTTCAAAAAATGCTTCTTCAAAATAATCTGGAATTGCATACAACGTAGCTTTTGGAAAATCTTTCAATTCTTCTGTTAAATCGCCACCTTTTAAATATAAAATTCCATTTTTCAATTCGTGACGTTGTTTCTTGGCTACTTTCTTTCGAACCCATTTTACAAAATCAGGCATGTTGGTTACGGCGCGACTTACTATAAAATCAAACTCGCCTTTTACCTTTTCTGCACGCATATGATGTGCAGAAACATTCGTTAAACCAATACTTTCAGCGACAGCTTGTACAACTTTTATTTTCTTCCCAATTGCATCAACCAAAACAAATTGAACTTCAGGAAACAATATTGCCAACGGAATTCCGGGAAAACCGCCACCTGTTCCTACATCCAAAATGCGAGATCCTGCCACAAAAGGTTGCACTTTTGCAATCGCCAAACCATGCAATACATGTCGCAAGTATAACTCATCAATATCTTTTCGAGAAATCACATTAATTTGCGCATTCCATTCTTTATATAAAGCTTCTAACTGACCAAACTGTTCGAGTTGTTCGGTTGTTAATTCTGTAAAATATTTTTGTATAATTTCCATATCTTCGACAAAACTACTCTTTATTTGTGATTATGTAAATTTATTATTTTCAAATTACGATTTTTACTATATCTTGCGAAGCAGATTAAAGATTAAAAAGTTCCCTCCATGTCAAATCAAAATATTGATAAAGAGATTGTAGACTCTTTAAAAAATTGGAAGTCAATTATTGCCAAATACAAGAAGAAAAATACCAAAAAGGCAATTGGACAGATGGCTTCTTCATTTTTACCCTTTATAGCCGTATGGGTTTTAATGTATTTTGCGCTCGATTTTTCACTCATACTCACATTTTTATTAGGAATTGTAAACGCATTCTTTTTGGTTCGAATTTTTATCATTCAACATGATTGCGGACATAATTCTTTTATTAAATCGAAAAAAGCAAGTGACATTATTGGATATGCGTGCAGTGTATTCAGTTTTTTACCTTTTAAATATTGGGCAGAAACACACACATTTCATCACGGACACAACGGACAGTTGGAAACGAGACAAATTGGCGACATGCCTACGTTAACGGTTGAAGAATTCCGTGCCAAAAATTGGTGGGGACGCTTTAAATACAAAGTTTTTAGAAGTCCGATCGTAATTTTTGTAATTGCGCCAGTATATTATTTAATCATTACCACAAAATATCCGTTCTTAAAATTTAACAACTGGAAAAAAACGACTTATACTTTATTAAAAGATAATATTGTCATCATCATTCCGTATTTGGCTCTAGGATATTTAACAGGTTGGGGACGCTTTTTCGCGGTTCAGTTTATCATCTTATTCTTCTTTGGAATCATCGCTTTCTGGTTTTTCTACATTCAACATCAACATGAATTCTCATACAAAAAGTGGAAAAAAGATTGGAATTTTGTGCTTTCAGCTATCAAAGGAAGTACATATTTAAAACTTCCACGAGTGATGGAATGGTTTACAGGACATATTGGAATTCACCACATTCATCATTTAAACAGTAGAATTCCAAATTACAACTTAAAAAAGTGTTTCACGGAAAATAAAATCTTATCCAAATACGTAACTACACTTTCTTTTAAAGATGGAGTCAAAATGATGTTTCACAAATTATGGGATGAAGAACAACAACGCATGATTACCTTTAGAGAATATTACAAACTTGAAAAAATGCGTTTTTCAAACTAAACATATAATCACTTACAAAAAGTCTACAAATCGTAGACTTTTTTTTATGCCTGTAATCAACAAAGTAAAAAACGAACACTTTATCTAAAAATTAAAACTCATTCAGTAAAACCAAACAATTAGTATGCACATTGTTTCCACTTAAATGATAAAATAACTAATTTCGCATCATTCAGTTTTTCAAACAAAATAACAACACAACAATGTCACTATTATCTGAAAGAGTTTTAAACATGTCCACTTCTGCTACGCTAGCTATGGCTGCGAAAGCTAGAGAATTGAGGAATGAAGGAAAAAATATCATCGGATTGAGTTTGGGAGAACCAGATTTCAACACACCAGAATTTGTCAAAGAAGCAGCCATTCAAGCAATCAATGACAACTACAACAGTTATACACCTGTAGATGGTTATGCCGATTTGAAAGAAGCCATCATCAACAAATTTAAACGAGACAATAAACTTACGTATACACCAAGTCAAATTGTAGTTTCTACAGGAGCAAAACAATCGCTAGCAAATGTTGCAATGGTGTTATTAAATGATGGCGATGAAGTAATTCTTCCTGCACCTTTTTGGGTAAGTTACAGTGATATTGTAAAACTTGCTGAAGGTGTTCCTGTGCAAGTAGCAACTTCCATTGAAACAGATTTCAAAATGACACCAGAGCAATTGGAAGCTGCCATTACTCCAAAAACCAAAATGATTTGGTTCAGTTCGCCATGCAATCCAAGTGGTTCAGTATATAGTGAAGCTGAGTTGAAAGCATTAGCAGAAGTTTTAGAAAAACATCCAAATATTTATGTAGTTTCTGATGAAATTTACGAGCATATCAATTTTACTAGCGAACACTTTAGCATTGCACGAATTCCATCCATGTACGATCGTACTATTACGGTAAATGGTGTTTCAAAAGCATTTGCTATGACAGGTTGGCGAATTGGATACATTGGCGCTCCTGAAAAGATAGCGAGAGCTTGCAATAAAATTCAGGGACAAATTACCAGTGGTGCAAACTGTATCGCGCAACGTGCTACGATTGCTGCTTTAGAAGCCTCTAAGGATAAAATTCAGTATATGATGGACGAGTTTTTAAAGCGTAGAGACATCGTTTTAGAATTGCTTGGAGAAATTGAAGGATTCAATATCAATGTGCCAGAAGGTGCTTTTTATGTATTTCCAGATATTTCATCATTCTTTGGAAAAACCTTGCGTGGAAAAACGATCAACAATGCTACTGACTTTTCTTTGTACTTATTAGACGAAGCTTTGGTAGCAACCGTAACGGGAGATGCATTTGGAAACCCAAACTGTATTCGTATTTCGTATGCGGCTTCGGAAGAAGAATTGCGCACGGCGATCAAACAAATTAAAGAAGCATTAAAATAAAAGATTATTTTATAAATGATATAAAAGCTGTTTTCTTGGAGAAGCAGCTTTTTTTTGATACCACCGTTTTTTTAGTAGCAGTGAGTAGTGAGATTGTTTCAAACAATTTAAGAAGATCAGCGAAGCGATCCAAAAGCGAAGCGATCCAAAAAATAAGCCAAAAGACATTTGATAAAGACATCTTTTGGCTCGGTTGAGATTAACTATATAATATTAAGTATTAAAAGTGAAATGGTCAATATTGCACCACTAAACATGATAATGGCATTCGGAAATTTTCGTTTGTAACGCCAGAAAAACTCCTTAATTCCGAAGAATAAAAAGGTATTAAAGGCATAAAAGATAACTATACAGTACATGACATCTATTCCGAAAAATGTCCTAGTAGTTGGTGCTACTTGAGTTGTGATGTCTGTACTTGTAAAAATCATCACAAGCGTACTTGTTAGTAATATAATGGTAGCTAACCAACAGAATTCTAGAAAGTTAAATTTCTTAAGCATTTGAGTTTACGCTTTTATTTACTGATGTAAATATCACGAAAACATTTGAGGTTAAAAAACCCTTTCTTAGGGGATTTTTCCCCTTTTTTTCAGATTTGATGAAGATCTAAAAAATAGTTTTCTGTTTTTTTAAATGATGTTTAGTAAAGCTTTTACTCTTACAGAAAAGCTACCAAATAAGCAATGACAAATACAGCAATCTTTAAAATTGTTCCTGCTGCTGGCATAAATTGGTGATGATTCGTTTTTACCGTTTGTTTTAAAGAGTACAAAGAAGTTGATTTTAAATTACGGTAATTTTGTCTAATTTCTTGCTTATAACTTGAAGTTAATAAACCTCTGTTAAAAATGTTTGAAGTGTTTTCTACTGCTCCTATGGGAACTGAAATTGCTTTTAATTGATGTGTTGATTTCATAATGATGTTTTTTGATTGATTTACACCTGTATGACGTTTCAACACAAATAATGTTACAAAATATTTTAAAAAAAATTAATAATTACGATTTTAAACCACTGTAAACTAGCGATTTCTCCAGAAAAATGGCGTAAGTAAGATTAATACAGTAAATAATTCCAATCGTCCAAGAAGCATCAAAAAGGAACACCACCATTTTCCAAAACCTGGTAATTTATTGTAGTTTTCAAGCGGATTCAATTCACCCAACGCCGGACCCACATTTCCTAAGGAAGAAGCTGCACCACCAACGGCTGTCTCAAAATCTAAATCGCCTACAAAACCTAAAACTAATGCTCCAATGATAAACAATAACATATACAAAATGAAGAATCCAAGAATGTTATAGACAATGTGTTCGGAAACAGATTTGTTATTGTATCGCACAGGAATAATTGCACGTGGATGTAAAGTTCGTTTAAATTCCAGCAATCCGTTTTTAATCATCAATAAATGTCGTACTACTTTTACGCCACCAGAAGTAGAGCCTGCCGAGCCACCAAGAAACATTAACCCGAAGAAGAAAATCGTTAAAAATGTAGTCCACGCTGTAAAATCTGCGGTTACAAATCCTGTGGTTGTTACAACTGCAATTACCTGAAATAGTGAATGCCTAAAAGAACTTTCTAATTCTCCCCAAACCATCGGATGATACGCAGATGGAGCAACATCTGCTTGAAAAAAGACAATAAGTGTCGCTACAATTGTAAAAAAACCTACGAGAATTCCATAAATTTTGAACTCCTCATCTTTGATAATTTTCTGAATTTTCCCTTTAAAAGCAAAGTAACTTAATACAAAGTTTGTTCCTGCCAAGAACATAAATAAAATGATAATATATTGTATGATTGGCTGCCCATTCCAATACGCAACGCTAGCATCTTTGGTTGAAAATCCTCCAGTAGATAATGTACACAATGCATGATTGATTGCGTCAAAAAAGGACATTCCTGCCAATTGTAATAAGATCGTTTCTGCAATGGTATATCCTACGTAAATTAGCCACAAACGCTTTGCAGTATCTGTAATTCTTGGATGTAATTTATCCGCACTCGGTCCTGGTGCTTCTGCAGCAAAAAGCTGCATTCCTCCTATTCCTAGTAATGGTAAAATAGCAATGGCAAGCACAATGATTCCCATACCGCCAATCCAATGTGTCATACTTCTCCAAAACAGTACTCCTTCTGGTAAACCTTCAATTTTTTCTAAAATAGTTGCGCCTGTTGTAGTGTAACCAGACATGGTTTCAAAAAAAGCATTGGTAAAGCTTGGAATGGTTTTGGTAAATAAATACGGAAACGTTCCCGAAAGGGACAATAAAATCCACCCGAAAGTTACTACAATATATCCTTCGCGTTTCTTAATTTCTTTTTTGTGATCTCTCGTTGTGAGCATGAATAATGAACCTGCAATAATGGTTACTAAACCTGCTAAAAACATCTTGAACGTTACACCATCTTCATATAGAAAACTGACCAATGTTGCCAACAACATGAAGCCGCCGTTACAAATTAACAGCAGTCCCATTAAGTGAAATATGATTTTATAATTTACCCTCATCGTCAATTGTTAGAGAAACATACGTTCTACTTTGTTAATTGATCTCGGTAAGCTACAAACGACTACTCTATCGCCAGATTTTATGTGGAAATCTCCCAACGCAATTAGACCTTTACCTTCTCTAATTACGCCACCAATAATGGCTGATCGAGGAAAATCTAAGTCTTTTATTTTTTTATTGCATACGCGCGAAGTAGGTTTTACAACAAACTCCAATAATTCTGCATTCATATTGTTTAGGCGCGTCATATCGACCACATCACCTTTTCGAATGTGTCTAAAAATATTATTTGCCGCTAGAAGTTTTTTATTAATCAACGTATCAATTCCGATAGATTGAGACAATTGAAAATAATCCATATTTTCAACCAACGCGATTGTTTTTCGAATACTTTTAGACTTTGCCACCAAACACGACATGATGTTTGTTTCAGAGTTTCCAGTTACAGCAATAAATGCGTCCATTCCGTACACATCTTCTTCTTCAAGCAATTCAACATTTCGTCCGTCACCTTGTATCACCAAAGCATCTGGCAAATCATCTGCCAAATCGAAAGCTTTGTTTTTATCTTTTTCGATCAATTTTACATTGAATCTATTTTTACAAAGGTCTCTTGCAGTTTTTAATCCGATATTACTTCCACCAAGAATCATCACGTTTTTTATATCTTCTTTTACCTTTCCAATAAGTTTGTACAACACTTCCACACCTTCTTTTGATGTGATAAAATACACTTGATCGCCTTCTTTAAACAACGTATCACCACGTGGAATCAGTGTATATTGCGTTCCAAAACGTTGAATAGCGATAGGTACAAAATGTAGTTCTGGAAAGATGTTGGCGGCTTCTTTTACGCTTTTCCCTACAAACGGAGCAGTTCGCTGTAAAGTAGTACCAACCATAGTCAGTGCACCATCTTCAAACTCATAACTGTCGTTAAATGCAGATTGATCGAGCAATAACTTTATTTCAGCGGCAGCTAATTTTTCAGGAGAAATCAACTCATCAATTCCTAAATCTTTAAATTTTAGTTCTTCTTGATTGTATATGAATTCTGTATTTGAAATTCGTGCAATCGTTCGGCGACAGCCCAACTGTTTAGCCAAAACGCAAATAGTAATATTGGTCGTTTCAGAAGAAGTTACTGTAATTACTAAATCTGCTGTAGCTACACGTGCTTCTTTTAATACTTTTATAGAAGTAGCATCACCTTTAATGACACGTATATCTAGGTGTGCATCAGCGTATGCTAAATTTTCCTTGTTACAATCTATCAGCGTAATATCTTGGGATTCGTAAGAAAGGAGTTTTGCTAAATGATATCCAACCTCTCCAGCTCCAGCAATAATAATTTTCATTGAGTTACTTATTGAAAAAGTATACAAATATAAGGCAAAAAGCAATGATCTACTAATACTTTTGGTGTTGAATATCAGATTTGTATATCCTAGACAAATAATAGGCTTTGCAATACCACATTGATAATAGGATTAATTATATTTGCCAAAATTTCCTATATGTCGAAGAATGTAACACCATATAAAGAGTCTAATCTGGGCAAAAAAGAGCAGGTTACAGAGATGTTTGATACGATTTCAGAAAATTACGATGGACTGAATCGTGTGATTTCTTTTGGAATTGATATTAAATGGCGAAAAAGAGTCGTTCGTATGGTGGGTAACACCAATCCGAAAACTATTTTGGATATTGCTACAGGAACTGCCGATTTAGCCATCAATCTAGCAGAAACCAGTGCTGAACGTATTGTAGGACTTGATATTTCACCAGGAATGTTGGAAGTAGGAAAACAAAAAATTAAAAAGAAAGAATTGCATGAAAAGATTGAAATGGTATTGGGCGATGGCGAAAAACTACCATTTGAAGATAATTCTTTTGATGCGATTACGGTGGCTTTTGGAGTACGAAATTTTGAAAACCTTGAACAAGGATTGCAAGAAATTTTACGCGTGTTAAAACCAGGCGGAATTTTCGTAGTCTTAGAAACCTCTGTTCCTACCAAAACACCATTCAAACAGTTCTATCGTTTTTACACAAAAAATATTTTACCATTGATTGGAAAACTGTTTTCTAAAGACAATTCTGCCTACGGATATCTATCAGAATCGGCAGCAGCTTTTCCTTATGGTGAGAACTTCAACAATATTTTACGAAAAATTGGGTTTATAGATGTGAAAGATAAACCACAAACGTTTGGTGTAGCGAGCATTTACACCGCAACAAAATAGATTTTATGAAGAAGATTTTAATAATCATCTGTTGTATTTTTGCATTTCAATCCGCACATTCTCAACTTTTTAGCAAGAAAAAAGTATTAAATGATGCCAGTGGCGGAAATGGACAGATAGACAATAACATTTTAACTTGGGGTTATTTTTTAGGATTCAATAGTTACGATTTTAAATTTACCTACAACACAAATGCAGATGCCATTCAGTTAAAACCTTCTACAGGATTTAATGTAGGATTGGTAGGTGATGTAAAGTTGAACAACTATATGAACATTCGTTTGGAACCGGGAATTTTCTTTACTACACGTAATATTGAATATCCTGAAAGTTACGGATTGACAAGTATTGTAGAACGAAATCGAGAGATAAAATCGAGCTATGTACACATTCCTCTATTATTAAAAATAGGAACTAAGCGCATCAATAACATAAAGCCTTTTATTGTTGGCGGATTTTCTACTTCGTTAAATTTATCGAGCAATCAGGACAATCCTGATGATAACAGCAGCAATCAGTTTCGTATGAAGAAAACGACGTATTATTACGAATTAGGTTTTGGAGTTGATTTCTATTTGTACTACTTTAAATTTACGCCTTCTATTCGTGGTGTTTTTGCTTTGAATGACGAATTGGTTCGCGATGTAGATCCAAACAGTCCGTGGACAAGCAATATACAATCGATGAAATCACGCGGGATTTTTATTAATTTTACGTTTCAATAGCTTCACTGGATATTTTCAATCAAAATATATTTTTGATTTCAAGAATGCTCGATGTGACACATTGCGATAGTTTCTTTGTAAGTTAGAAAATGAACTTAATTCAAGAAAATACTGATAGTATTACTTTTTTTACCAGCTTACGAAATATAGAGCAATGGTTGGAAATTAGCTTAGACGATTTTGATTTTCATTTCACAGATGTTTCCGGAGGTTGGTCAGAAATTAAAAGTCCAATGTGGATAACTGGTGAAGACTTGAATTTGATAATTAAAGAATTTGATTATCAATTTGAATGGGCGGTAATATCTGTATACCCAAAAGGAACAACTCCAAAATTAAGTGACAAACCTTACGCAGATGGGAATCCAAATTTCTGGTCAGGAAGTCCCAAAAAGCAACTTAAAGATTCTATTTTTGAAATTATATGTTGGGATTCAACCGCTACTCTTTTTATTCAATTACCACATGAACTAGCTCAAAAATTATTAAAAAACGCTCCTGGAATATCAGATTTAGATCAACAAAATAAGAAGGTTTCGAAAAAAAGCTAGAATTATCAAAACTCACTTCGCTTAAACTCATTCAATAAAATTCCAGTTGCCATCGCTACATTTAGACTTTCAGTCTGTTGGATTTCTCCAAATCGTGGAATGGCGATTTTTTCAGTAATTAAGGTTGAAATTTTCTCAGAAACACCATTCGCTTCATTCCCCATCACCAAAATTCCATCTTTTGGCAAATTGGTTTTATAGACATTTTTTCCATCCATAAACGCACCAAAAACAGGTAATTTTGTTTCCGACAGATAGTTTTCTAGATTCGCATACACAACATTGACACGCGTCAACGAGCCCATCGTTGCTTGAATTACTTTCGGATTGTAACAATCGACAGTTGCTTCCGAACATACGAGTTGTGTTACACCAAACCAATCGCACAAACGAATGATAGTTCCTAAATTTCCAGGATCACGAACATCATCTAAGGCAACGATCAATCCTTCAGCATTTACAACAGCATTCTCAGCAATCTTAAAAAGTGCCAATGCTTTGTTAGGTGTTTTCAAGAAACTTATCTTTTTTAATTCAGCTTCCGAAATAAGCGTTACTTTTGAGTTATTGGCAAACAAATTTGCATCAACCGAGAATAATGAATCTAATTCAAATTTAGAATTTAAAAACTCTTGAATCACTTTTTTTCCCTCTGCAACAAACAGTCCTGTAGATTTTCGGTACTTTTTTTGATGTAGACTCGTTATTATTTTTATTTGTCTTTTGCTAATCATGCAAATAGTTTAATTTTGGAATTGAAAAACACTTCTTATTGAAATCCTTTTTAGCAAAAATATCATTATTTATTATAATTGGCACATTCATCAGCTCTTGTAATGCCGTTAAGCGTGTAAAAGAAAATGAATTACTGCTTGTAAAAAATGAATTGATGGTAAACGGAGAAAAGTCGAGCGATCCAGACGCGTTGAGTCAAATGTATCAAAAACCAAACAGTCGTCTTTTAAACTTTCCGTTGCGTTTGCATATTTACAATCTTGCTGGAAAAAATCCAGATTCTACCTTCGATGCTTGGTTATACAGAAAACCCAAACGCGCAAAACGTTTGAACAAACTGTATTCGGAAAAGCAAGTGAGAGAAATGAAAAACTATAAAGTTGGATTTAACAATTGGTTAAAAAAAACGGGAGAAGCGCCAGTAATTATCGATTCGAGCAAAGCTAAAAAAACAAGCAAACGCCTAAAAGTATATTACCAAAACAAAGGTTTTTTTAACGCAATTTCCAATTACAAAGTAATTCCTTCCGAAAAAGAACGCAGAGCAGGCATTGAATATACTGTAGAAACAGGAAATCCTTATTTTATTGATAGTTTGCAGATTATTATAAAATCGCCCGATTTAGATTCTATTTACAACATTCATAAAGAAAAATCAATTGTAAAAGAAGGCAAACAATACAATACCAAAGATTTTTTAAACGAACGTGAACGCTTGACCGTTTTATTTAGAAACTCAGGAATTTACAATTTTCAATTAAACTCAATCAAACCCAAAATCGGAATTGATTCTACCAATCGTGATTATGCATTAGGCGCTTTGATAAAAATCAACAATCTCCGCGAACGAAAAAATGATTCCATAATTGAAACAGAATACAAAGTACATCGCATTAAAAAAGTAAATATTTACACCGATTATACTTTTGCCAATTCGCGCTCAAAATATGTAGATTCGGTAACATATGATGATTTTACTATCTATTCAAATGACAAACTTCGTTTTCGCCCAAAAGCCATAACAGATGCTATTTTTATTCATGCAGGCGATGTATACAGAGATATTGACCGATCGCTAACCTACAAACACATTAGCAACCTGCGAACGTTTAAATATCCAACGATTCAGTACGAATATGAAAACGACAGTCTCACAGATTTGGTGACCAATATCTACTTAACGCCACGAAAGAAATTTTCTTTAGGTTTTGATATTGATATTACACACTCTAACATTCAGGATTACGGTTTTTCGTTCAGTACATCACTCATCAGTAGAAACGTTTTTCGTGGTGCGGAAACTTTAGAAATTGCTGCTAGAGGAACTTTAGGTGCTTCAAGAGATGTTGCCGATTCGGAAGATCAATTCTTTAACATTGCAGAAATTGGTGTCGATTTCCGACTCAACTTTCCACGATTCTTCTTTCCGTTTAACACGGAGAAAATCATTCCGAAATACATGTTGCCCACTACAGTTTTATCAATAGGAACTAGCAATCAGCAAAATATTGGTTTGGACAGACAAACGTTTACAGGACTCATTCGTTACAATTGGACACCGAGCAAAAAAAATAGTTTCAACCTAGAATTATTCAATCTGCAATTCATCAGAAACTTAAATACAAGCAACTATTTTAATGTATATACAAGTTCGTACGATCGTTTAAATGCTGTCGCCCAAAGCTCTAATTATATTGCTGATGACGAGTCGCTCAATATTGCTACAGGACAAACCAATCAATTCATAGAAGATGTTGTTTCTAACAATTTTGAAGTAAACCCTAGTGAACTTTCCACAATATTAAGTGTGGCACAACGACAGTTCCGACTCACGCAAGACAACTTAATTGCTTCCTCAAAAATTAACTTTTTACACAACAGCAAGGAAAACATTGCAGACAATAATTTCTTTCAGTTCCGAACAGAACTTGAATTGGCAGGAAACTTTCTATCTGCCATTGCGAGCACAGCAAACTTAGAAAAAGACGCGCGCGGTAAATACAAACTATTTGGCGTTCCCTATTCGCAATACGTAAAAACAGAATTTGACTATATAAAACACTGGGAACTCTCAGGAAAGCAAGATGTATTGGCATTTCGTACTTTCTTCGGAATTGCCATTCCATATGGAAACTCAGACAATATTCCGTTTGCACGAAGTTACTTTGGCGGTGGATCAAATGACAACAGAGCTTGGGCAGCCTATCAATTAGGTCCAGGACGTTCGGCAAGCATTCTCGATTTTAACGAAGCCAATTTAAAACTGACCACCAACCTAGAATATCGTTTTGATCTTTTCGGAAGTTTTAAAGGTGCACTTTTTGCAGACGCAGGAAACATCTGGAATGTTTTTGATGATATTGAAGACGAAAACCGAAAATTTAATGGTTTCGAATCCTTGCAAGACATTGCTTTAGGAACAGGTTTTGGATTGCGTTACGATTTTAGCTTCTTCGTATTGCGTTTTGATATTGGTTTCAAAACCTACGATCCTGCGTATGAATTAGGCAATCGTTGGTTTAGAGATTACAACTTCGGAAACGCGGTTTATAATATTGGGATTAATTATCCTTTTTAGGTGTTGATTGCTAATTTCTATTTGTTTACGCTGCTTGTGGTTTCAAAGCCTAAACTGTTAAACTTATAAACCCATAAACTGCAAACGGATTTTAAATGTTGGATTTTGAATGCTGAATTATTCTTTGAAACTAACTCATCTACAAAACAAACTCCTAAACTGATAAACACATAAACAGCAAACGGATTTTAAATTCAGGATTTACAATATAAAAACCAAAGCGTCTCATCGAGTGATTTTCGCAATAAAATGAAGAAAATTGTATCGAGATGTACTTAGATTTGATTTATATTATTCAAGTACAACCTAAAATCCTAGAAAAGCGAAAACGTTATAGCTTTCAAACTCCTAAAAATCAATACAAAAAAACCATCAACAACAAATCAATAATTCTACAAAAACACCAACATTTTCACAGGAAAAGCAGCTTTAAAACAATGAAAATTATCAAATTCGTAAAAGTAGCTTCACTTCTATCGCTAAAATTGTCAACTACGTAAAAACTCATCACAATTTTATTACTTTTGTAATCCAAACAAAAAAACCAAAGACGATGAGTCACAATATCAAAGCAGGAGTTGCTACTGGAGACGAAGTACAAGAAATATTCAAACTAGCCAAAGAAAAAGGCTTTGCGTTACCAGCAGTAAATGTAGTCGGTTCTAACTCTATCAACGGAGTTTTAGAAACTGCCGCAGAACTCAATGCTCCTGTCATCATTCAATTCTCAAACGGAGGCGCACAATTCAACGCCGGAAAAGGACTAAGCAACGAAGACCAAAAAGCAGCCATTGCAGGTTCTATAGCAGGTGCAAAACATGTACACGAAATGGCAGAAGCCTATGGAGTTCCTGTAATTTTACACACCGATCACTGTGCCAAGAAACTTTTACCTTGGATAGACGGTTTGTTAGAAGCCAGCGAAAAACACTTCGCCGAAACTGGAAAACCATTATACAGCTCACACATGATCGATCTTTCGGAAGAACCACTCGAAGAAAACATCGAAATCTGTAAAGAATACCTAGCGCGCATGAGCAAAATGGGCATGACACTCGAAATCGAATTAGGAATTACTGGTGGCGAAGAAGATGGAGTTGACAACAGCGATGTAGACGATTCCAAACTATACACACAACCAGAAGAAGTTGCCTACGCATACGAAGAATTGATGAAAGTAAGTCCGCGTTTTACTATTGCAGCCGCTTTTGGTAATGTTCACGGAGTATACAAGCCAGGAAACGTAAAGTTGACACCAAAAATCTTGAAAAACTCGCAAGAACACATCTCTCAAAAATACAATGTAGGTCACAATCACATTGACTTTGTATTTCACGGCGGATCAGGTTCTACGCTCGAAGAAATCAGAGAAGCTATCGGCTACGGAGTAATCAAAATGAACATTGATACTGACTTGCAATTTGCATTCATGTCGGGAATTCGTGATTATATGTTAGACAAAAAAGACTATCTAATGACGCAAATTGGAAATCCTGATGGAGACGACATTCCAAACAAAAAAACATACGATCCGAGAAAATGGTTGCGCGAAGGCGAATTGACATTCAAAACGCGTTTAAAGCAAGCATTTGAAGACTTAAACAACGTAAATACTTTATAAAACTTGGGCGTTTCCCTGCGGGTCGGGCTTTCGGCTATATCTTTTTTCAAAAGGATGTCGCCTCAATCCCTAACGCAGAAGTTCTCACGAAAGTAAAAAAACCTCGTTTACACTGAAAAACAATGTGTTAACGAGGTTTTTCACAGAAATAAACATACTATTTGCTAGATAGCGGAATCAAATTTTGAGTTTCATTAATAAAAACTGTAATTTTGTTCTTTAACTAAAAACAAAACTAACTAATTGATCGTACGACACAGATTGTAAAAACAATCCAACATTGTAAATCGTAATCCACAAATCATTATGGCTTGGTTTAAAAGAAAAGAAAAGGGAATTCAAACTTCCACACAAGATAAAAAAGATACGCCCAAAGGACTTTGGTACAAATCTCCAACTGGGAAAATTGTTGATTCTGAAGAATTAGCAAAAAACTTTTACGTAAGTCCCGAAGATGGCTACCATGTTCGTATTGGAAGTAAAGAATACTTCGAAATATTATTTGATGAAGGAAAATTCAAAGAATTAGATAAAAATCTAACTTCCAAAGATCCTTTAAAATTTGAAGACAGCAAAAAATACACTGATCGTTTAAAAGCTGCCAAAGAAAAAACAGGTTTAAAAGACGCCGTAAAAACTGCCGTTGGAAAATCAAAAGGAAAAGACTTAGTTATTGCCTGTATGGATTTCAAATTTATCGGAGGTTCTATGGGAAGTGTTGTTGGAGAAAAAATTGCACGTGCTGCAGATTACTCGTTAAAAAACAACATTCCATTTATGATTATCTCAAAATCTGGTGGAGCACGTATGATGGAAGCTGCATTATCACTCATGCAATTGGCAAAAACCTCAGCAAAGCTAGCACAATTAGCAGATGCTGGAATTCCATACATCTCTTTATGTACCGATCCAACAACTGGTGGAACAACAGCTTCTTTTGCCATGTTGGGAGACATTAATATCGCAGAACCTGGCGCATTAATCGGTTTTGCAGGACCAAGAGTTGTTCGTGATACAACAGGAAAAGATTTACCAGAAGGTTTCCAAACTTCAGAATTCTTACTAGAACACGGATTCTTAGATTTCATTTCACACAGAAAAGAACTTAAAAATAAAATTAACTTGTACATTGACTTGATTCAAAATCAACCAATACGTGCGTAATTTTATTTGAAAAATATATCAAAAAGGCTTCCAAATTGGAAGCCTTTTTAATTGTCTAAAAACTATTTTTAAGATCACTAATCTAAATAAATCGTCGTTGTATTTCCGTTAGGATTGGTCCAAACAGCTTCATTATCACAGCTTCCTTCTCCATAACTCAAAGTTCCTGTGTTATCATTACGAGATAATTCAATCGTTCCACTCACAATAAATGCACACACCATTTCTCTACGCAATGGTGTTGTAATAATTGCTGCGTACGTATTTCCTAAAATTCCTGTAGTTGTTACACTTCCTGTAATAGAAAACACATTATCGCTCCAAACTCCAGAACCAAACCCTTCAATCCACTCACGAATTCTTATTCCTTCACGAGTTGCCGTAGTTCCATCTTGCCAAGTGACTTGCATAGCTACTTGTGCTGTCGACTGTGGATTTCCAGCATCATTTGCCAACACACGTTCTATGCTTCGTGTTCCTTCAATCAATACATCGTTTCGAGTAAAATTGTCAAAAGTTACCGAAATATCACGTCGTGCAGGATTGCTGTCTACGGCATGACTTGTTACAATAATTCCAGCAACTATATTTCCGTTAGGCAATTCGCATCCATCACCAAAATCGAGTGTTCTTTCTATAAAACCAGTACTTATTTCTGTGGTAATCGTAACACATTCAGGCAAAAAAGAAACATACGATTCATCTTCCTGATACGCTTCTTCTACAATAATTCCGATATCATCAGAAATCAAATCAATCTCTGCACTTCGCTGTGCAAGCGCGTCGTCTATAGCTACGTCATCAGTCGTTGCAACAGTATCTTCATTTTGGCAAGCTGTCACACTCAATAGCGTTACTACTAAAAGTAACATTACATTTTTCATTTTGAATTTGGTTTTCATCTGTTTTTGCTTTTAAAGTTTCACTTAGGTCAGATAAAATTTGCCGATAATTATATTAGTTTGGCGCCAACCATCATACTATGGCTCATTTCACAATTAACGTTTTTTAACATTTGTTGCACTTAGGACTTCAAGTATTCAAAAAGGTTTAATTAAACATTTGGATTCTAAAAAATAGTAGTATATTTGCGGCTTGATACGAGAAACGTATTAATACATAAAAATTATTAAAACAATATTGGCATGTACTTAACTAAAGAAGTTAAAGAAGAAATCTTCGCAAAGCACGGAAAGTCTGCAACAGACACAGGTTCGTCAGAAGGTCAAATCGCGTTATTTACGCACAGAATTAATCACTTAACGGAGCACTTAAAGAAAAATCGTAAAGATTATAACACAGAGCGTTCTCTAGTAAAGTTAGTAGGTAAAAGAAGAAGCTTACTTGACTACCTAAAGAAAAAAGATATCAACAGATATCGTGCAATCGTAAAAGAATTAGGATTAAGAAAATAAAACTAAAGAGGCTTCGTGCCTCTTTTTTTAATATATAAAAGTATATTTCTCAGGATATTGAGAAATTATAAAAAGCTATAATTACTGGTTTTTCATTGGGTCACAACAACAACTACACACAACAACACAACGACCTTTGTTTAATTAGAATTAAAAAAAATTTATGATTCCAAAAGTTTTTAGAGAGGTCATAGACCTAGGCGACGGTAGAGAAATTTCTATCGAAACCGGAAAGTTAGCAAAGCAAGCGCATGGTAGCGTTGTGGTGCAGTCAGGAAAATGTATGTTATTATGTACTGTGGTTTCTAACTACAAACAAAGCGATGTTGACTTTTTACCTTTAACAGTTGATTACCGTGAAAAATTTGCAGCAGCAGGTCGTTATCCAGGTGGTTTCTTCAAAAGAGAAGCAAGACCAAGTGATGGTGAAGTATTAACAATGCGTTTGGTAGACCGTGTTTTACGCCCGTTATTCCCTAAAGATTATCACGCAGAAACACAAGTGATGATTCAGTTGATGTCTCACGATCCTGAAGTAATGCCTGATGCTATGGCTGGTTTAGCAGCTTCTGCAGCAATTCAATTGTCTGATTTTCCTTTTGAATGTGCCATCTCTGAAGCTAGAGTTGGACGTATTAATGGAGAATTTATCATTAATCCAACGAGAGCACAACTCGAAGAATCTGACATCGATATGATGATTGGTGCTTCTGCAGATTCTGTAATGATGGTAGAAGGTGAAATGGACGAGATTTCTGAAGAAGAAATGACAGAAGCGATCAAGTTTGCACACGAAGCTATCAAAGTACAATGTGCGGCACAACTTCGCTTGGCAGAAGCTATTGGCAAAAAAGAAACACGTGAGTATGAACCTGAAAGAGCCGATGAGGAATTAGCTCAAAAAATTCACGACATGGCGTATGATAAAGTATATGCTGTGGCAAAAGCAGGTTCTTCAAAGAAAGAACGTGGAATGGCTTTTTCTGAAATTAAAGAAGAAATCATTGCATCGTTTACAGAAGAAGAAATTGAAGATTTTGGTGGATTAATTTCTAAGTATTATAGCAAAGCCGAAAAAGCAGCTGTACGTGATTTAACTTTAAACGAAGGATTGCGTTTGGATGGTCGTAAGACAGATGAAATTAGACCAATTTGGTGTGAGGTAGATTATTTACCATCAACACATGGTTCATCAATCTTTACACGTGGAGAAACTCAGGCTTTAGCTACCGTTACTCTAGGAACGTCAAGAGAAGCAAACCAAATAGACATGCCATCTTATGAAGGCGAAGAACGTTTCTATTTACATTATAACTTCCCTCCTTTTTCAACAGGTGAAGCACGACCAATTCGTGGAACATCGCGCCGTGAAGTAGGACACGGAAACTTAGCACAACGTGCCTTAAAAGGAATGGTACCTGAAGATTGCCCGTATACAGTACGTGTCGTTTCAGAAGTATTAGAATCTAACGGTTCATCTTCTATGGCAACCGTTTGTTCTGGAACCATGGCATTAATGGATGCAGGAGTTCAATTAAAGAAACCAGTTTCTGGAATTGCCATGGGATTAATTTCTGATGCAGACTCTGGAAAGTATGCGGTTTTATCTGATATTTTAGGTGATGAAGATCATTTAGGAGATATGGACTTTAAAGTTACGGGAACTGCTGACGGAATTACTGCTTGTCAAATGGATATAAAAGTAAAAGGATTATCGTATGAAATTCTTGTAAACGCTTTAAAACAAGCACGTGACGGACGTTTACACATTTTAGAAAAATTGACTGATACAATTGCTGCGCCTAACGAAAATGTAAAAGCACATGCGCCAAAAATGATTACCAGAACTATTCCTGGAGATTATATTGGAGCGTTAATTGGACCTGGAGGAAAAGTAATTCAAGAGTTACAGAAGGAAACGAACACAACAATTGTAATTAACGAAGACCCTGTAACGGAAGAAGGAATTGTTGAAATCTTAGGAACAGATCAAGAAGGAATTGACGCTGTTTTAGCTAAGATTGATTCAATCACTTTCAAACCAGAAAAAGGAAGTATTTACGAAGTAAAAGTTGTAAAAATGCTCGATTTTGGAGCCGTAGTAGAATATACAGAAGCGCCAGGAAACGAAGTATTATTACACATTTCAGAATTGGCTTGGGAACGTACTAATAATGTTAGCGACATTGTAAAAATGGGCGACATATTAGATGTAAAGTATTTTGGAATTGACCCAAAAACACGTAAAGAAAAAGTTTCACGTAAAGCTATTTTACCAAAACCAGAAGGTTTTGCGGCAAGACCACCAAGAGATAACAATAAAGGTGGCGGACGTGACAACCGAGGTCGTGATAACCGCGGACGTGATAATCGTAAACCTAGAGAAGATAAGAAAGAAGATTAATCTTTACTATAGTACTATATACTAAAAACGTCTCGAAATTTCGAGACGTTTTTTTATACAATACTTTCAAACTTTGAAAATCTTATATACCCATTGTGTTTTGCCTGTTGGTTTAATTCTTGTAATTTTGTCTCCTACTTTTATGAAGCATCATTTATGACAAAATTGAAAATTGCTAATCTAAACGGAAAGCCTGAAATTTTTCACTCTATACAAGGAGAAGGAAAAAATTTGGGGCAACCAAGCGTGTTTATCCGTACATCGCTTTGCAATTTACATTGTATTTGGTGCGATACCGATTATACGTGGAATTGGGAGAAAACACGTTTTGCGCATGTAAAAGATTCAGATCCGTTGTATGAAAAATACAAGATGGATGAAATGATTATTTCGCTTACGCTGGAAGAAATCTACAATGAAGTTGCCAAAAGTGGTTGTAAAAACATAGTATTAACTGGCGGCGAACCGATGATGCAGTTGCAAGAACTTTCAGCCTTGATGAAATTTTTCAATACGAAAGCTACCGATTATTTTTTTGAGATTGAAACCAATGGAACACTTCTGCCTGATGCAACTTTTGATGCTTTAATAGATCAATACAATGTATCACCCAAATTAGCAAACTCCAACAATCCGAAGAAATTACGCGAAAAACCTGAAGCATATCAGTATTTTTCTAAGAATGAAAAAGCAGTTTTTAAGTTTGTGATTTCCTCTGAGAACGATCTTACGGAAGTGTTAGAAATTTGTAAAAACTACAATATTCCTAAGCAAAAAGTATATTTAATGCCAGAAGGAACCAATCCGGAAGCATTGCAAAAAAAGCAACAATGGCTGATAGAAATCTGTAAAAAGTATCAATTTAATTACACAGATCGTTTACACGTACATATTTATGGCGATAAAAGAGGCGTGTAATTCACTAATTATGAAATAATTACAAACCAATGTGAATTTTATTTTAAATAATTCATAAACTTCTGTAACATTTTAACGACTTCATACGTATAACTATCTGCGTAAGCACAACGATTAAAATCCCAAGTAGATTACATGAGACAACTTAAAATTACCAAGCAGGTTACCAACAGGGAAACTGCATCCTTAGACAAATATCTTCAAGAAATCGGTAAAGTTGACCTTATTACAGCAGACGAAGAAGTAGAATTAGCACAGAGAATCAAAGCTGGCGATCAAATAGCGCTAGAAAAATTAACAAAAGCTAATCTTCGTTTCGTAGTATCGGTTGCAAAGCAGTATCAAAATCAAGGATTAACACTTCCTGATTTGATTAATGAAGGGAATTTGGGTCTTATTAAAGCTGCACAACGTTTTGATGAAACACGTGGTTTTAAATTTATTTCGTATGCTGTATGGTGGATTAGACAATCTATCCTACAAGCATTAGCAGAGCAATCTCGTATTGTTCGATTACCTTTAAATAAAATTGGTTCTATTAACAAGATTAATAAAACCTTTGCCTATTTAGAACAAAGTCATGAACGTATTCCTTCTGCAGAAGAAATTGCGAAAGAATTAGACATGACTGTGAATGATGTAAAAGAGTCGATGAAGAATTCTGGAAGACACGTATCAATGGATGCGCCACTTGTGGAAGGAGAAGATTCGAACTTATATGACGTATTAAATTCTGGTGAATCGCCAAATCCTGATAAAGAATTATTACATGAGTCTTTAAAAACAGAAATTGAGCGCGCCTTAGAAACGTTAACACCAAGAGAAGCAGACGTAATTCGTTTGTATTTCGGATTAGGAAATCAACATCCAATGACTTTAGAAGAAATTGGTGAAACATTCGATTTAACTCGTGAGCGTGTACGTCAAATTAAAGAAAAAGCGATTCGTCGTTTAAAGCACACTTCACGTAGCAAAATATTAAAAACATACTTAGGATAATCTCCTACAAACCGTACAGCAGTTTAGTTTTTATAACATAACTGTTCGTTTTTTGATTGATGAATGACGCTCTCGCATTGCGAGAGCGTTTATTTTATAGTACTTTTGTCGGCAAAACAACACAACACTACAACTTATGTCTACAAAACGAATTGCACCTTCTATCCTGGCAGCAGATTTTGCAAACTTACAACGCGATATTGAAATGGTAAATCAAAGTGAAGCCGATTGGTTTCATATTGATATTATGGATGGCGTTTTTGTACCGAATATTTCCTTTGGAATGCCTGTTTTGAAAGCAATTAACAAACATGCTACCAAAACGATTGATGTCCATTTAATGATCGTTGATCCTGATCGTTATATTCAAACATTTGCTGATTTAGGTGCTGATGTACTAACCGTACATTACGAAGCATGCACACACTTACATAGAACGCTACAAGCTATAAAAGCTGCAGGAATGAAAGCTGGAGTTGCTTTGAATCCGCATACCAATGTAAATCTCTTAGAAGATGTTATAAACGATATAGATTTGGTGTGCATTATGAGTGTGAATCCAGGGTTTGGTGGACAATCGTTTATTGAAAACACCTATCAAAAAGTTAAAAAATTAAAAGCTTTGATTACCGAAAAAGGTGCTGCTACTGAAATTGAAATTGATGGTGGCGTAAATGATAAAAATGCAAAAGCATTGGTGGATGCTGGCGCGGATGTTTTGGTTGCAGGAAGTTTTGTATTTCGTTCTGAAAATCCGACAGCAACTATTCAAAATTTAAAGAAGATTGTTTCTTAAAAAAACGATCATTCATACATATTAAAACACAAAAAGCTATCGTAATGGATAGCTTTTTGTGTTTTGATTTGATATATTAATTTACTGCGGACATTCAATTTCTTTTCCTATCAGCATTCCTTGTTCGTTAGGTTGGTAACGGAAACATCTTCCTGAAGCTGTTTTCATAATAATTCCACGGTTGATGTTACTGATAAACACATCACCATCTTCTACGTGTAGTTTACTCATAGGTGTATTGGTGCTGATTCCTACGAAACCTACATTTGCACCAGCTTGACCTTGGCATACATCGCCAATTCCATCATTATCAGCATCCATTTGGTCGTTATTAGCTACGGAAGGACAGTTATCGCAAGCATCACCAATTCCATCGTTATCGGTATCTGTTTGATCGGGATTGCTTACATCTTGGCAGTTATCGTTGGCAATGACACCATCTTCTCCGCAACCGTCTAGGATATCACGATTGCTATCGCAGTTTGTGTCATTTCCATTAACTACTATAGAGCCGTTAATAACTCCGTTTGTATAGAAATCAGAAAGTGGACAACAATCACTTAAGTTGATATTATTAGTAATTGTTAAATTATCTTGGACTCTTATGATACTCGATAAGTGACTAATATTTGTTAAATTTTGATTTCCATCAATGACAATACCTCCCAAAATTTCGATTCGTTGCCCTAAATTATCCATCGTAGTAATATTTTGGTTATTGAGTATTAGTATATTATTTGATTTGACTAAATTTTGTAAACCATCAATATTTGCTAGTGCTGAGTTATTATCTATGGTTATATTTCCAACTTCTTGCAAATTTTGCAGCGCATCAATGCTTGTCAAGCTTGAATTTGTTTTTATCACAATAGGCTTTTGATAGTTGGTTACATTCTCAAAAAAAGCAAGTGATGTAAGTGCTGGATTATTTTCTATTAAAATACCTCCTGACGATGAAAAACTCTCTTCATTAGCCAAATTCCCGGTTATTTCCGTTAATAGAGGATTTGAAAAAATTTTAAGTGAATTTACAGAAGTTGCACCATCGGTACCTAAAGCAATTGATTGCAAACCAACAGATCCATATATTGAAAGATCGTTAGAAATAGTAGCAAGCGCAGGCATGTCAACATTTTGTAATTGAGGATTGTTATATATTTTAACTTCACCGAGATTTTGAAGCACCATAAGATTTGCATTCGCTAGGACAATATTGTTTGTTATTGACGCATCTTGCAAATTCGCAAGTGAACTGAATCCGTCTAAAGATACTAGATTAGGATTGGTACGAATGGTTAAATTATCGATTGAAGTCAAACCATTTAATCCAGATAATGAGTTCAAAAGCTCATTCCCTTCTATAGTTACATCTGAAGTTGATGAAACATTTTCCAGTCCCGCTAAAGAGGTAATCAAATCATTATTCCTTATACTAATATTCATATCAGGAGTTCCTCCCAAAATTGTCATTCCTGATAAATTTGTTAATGATTGATTACTAACTAAACTGAATGATCTCGCGACACTCGAAAGATGGACTCCATTTAAAGAAGTTATATTAGAATTTGCTAAGTAGAAACTATCTTTTAATAATAAATTATCAAAAACAGCTAAACTTTGTAATTGAGGATTCCCATTCAAGGACAAAAAACTTATAGTTCCAGAAAGATTTTGCAACTGACTTATTGAAGCTAAGTTATCGTTAAAACCTATAGAAACACCTCTAGTGTATCCAACAGAAGTTAGGTTTTGCAAACCATTCAAATCAGTTAATTGAGTATTTAAAATACTCAAAATACCAGTCGTGGTAGTTAAAAAAGATAAACCAGATATATCTGTAATATCAGATCCAGTATTTCTTCCTATATAGAGATTACTTACAGTATCACAGTTACCCGCCGAGCTTGCCACAAAACTATCTACATCAGCTTGTGTGTACAAATAAACTCCAGGAGTAAACTGAGCAGGATAATTACTACAATCTTGCCCGTAACTAACTAATAATGAGAAAGCAAAAATAATTAATAAGTAATGTTTTTTCATATGTAAAATTTTTATTTATTGCGGACAAATAATTTCTTTTCCGACAAGCTTTCCATTAGTATCAGGCTGATAACGGAAACATTTTCCATCTGCTGTTTTCATAATGATTCCCCTGTGAATATTGCTGATAAAAACGTCGCCATCTTCTACGTGTAATTTACTCATAGGCGTATTGGTGCTGATTCCTACAAAACCTACATTTGCACCAGCCAATCCTTGACATGCATTTCCAACTCCATTTCCATCATCGTCCAATTGATCGTTGTTGGCTGTTGTCGGGCAGTTATCGCAAGCATCACCAATTCCATCGTTGTCTGTATCTGTTTGATCTGGATTGCTTACGTCTTGACAGTTGTCGTTGGCAATGACACCATCTTCTCCACAACCGTTCAAAATGTCTAGATTACTATCACAATTTGTATTATTACCACTTATTACGATAGAACCATTGACAACTCCGTTTGTATAGAAATCAGCAAGTACGCAACACTCATCCAAATTTGGATTGTTCGTAATAGTCAAATCTCCTCCAAGTCTTATAATATTATCTAAATATTCGATATCTGTTAAATTTTGATTTCCATCAACAGTTAATGCATATGCATCAATACGCTGTCCTAAATTGTTTAATGAAGTGATATTTTGATTATTTATAATGCTTATAGAACTTGATTTAGTCACAGTTTCAAGACCATCTAAATTCTGTAGATTTGGATTATTTTCTATGCTAAATGTACGTACCCTTTCTAAATTTATCAATGCACTTATACTTGTTAATGATGAATTGTTTTCAATAGTCAAATTTCCCAGTTCTACTACGTTTTCGAAACCGAAAAGGTTTGTAAGTGATGAATTATTTCTAATAATAATAGGTCTTGTAAAAGAATTTATATTCGTTAAAAAATTAAGCATTGTTAGTGACGGATTATTATTAATCAACACTCCATATCCATTAGAACCCACCATTGAACCTGATATTTGTGTCAAAGCTACATTGTTTTCTATTCGAAGTACATCTCCTGAAAAAGGATTAGTAGCACCTAAAAGTACTGTTTGTAAACTATCATTACCACTAATAATAAGTGTTTCTATTGTTTCCAAATTTTGCAAACCATCAACATTGGTTAATGCTTCATTATTTGTGAGAAAGAGATAGTTTGCTTCTCGTAAATTAATAAAACTATCTAAATTCGTAAATCCGCAATTATTTATAGTAATTAATCCTATATAGTCTGTTAAATCTGAAAATAAATTAGAGGTTGTGAGCTGTGGATTATTCAAAAGAGTAACTCCAGCATTAGGACTGTTAGGATCTAATATCGAATAATTTGGAAGTTTAAAACCTGTTATAGTGGTCAAAGCTGGATTATCTTTAATATTTAAATAATCGATTCGTATTGAAGCATTATTTCCAAAATTTATAGTTTGTAAAGAATTATTTTGATAAATATCAAGAGTTTGAATATGTTCTTCTTGAAAACTAGCAAAATCAATCGATTGTAATTGATTACAATCATGAATAAAAATATCTCTTGCATCTGTTAATGCAGTTAAATTAGCTTCAATTAGATTTGGGTTGTTATGAATTCTCAAGTCTGCAAGTGTAGTCGCTGTTGCTACAGTAGTTATATTTTGGAGACCATCTAAGCTGGTCAGACTTGTATTTGTAACTGTAAGGCTTCTTCTCACTTTAGTGACAAAAGCTAATCCAGATATGTCGGTAATGTCCGATCCCGAAATAATTAAATTTTGAAATATTTCACAATCCCCTCCTGCATTAGCTACAAAATTATCTACTTGAGCTTGCGTATTCAAAACAACATTAAGAGGTGAACAAGGTTGCCCGTAAGCAAAATAAGTTAGTAAACCAAAAACAATTAATAAGTAATATTTTTTCATAATAATGTAAGTGTAATCAATGAATATTTTAAAATTGTAAAGTTGCTTACTTTACCTGTATTTTCTTTACTTCGGAAGCGTTTTTACTATATACTTTTACAAGATACATTCCTTTGGAAAGTGAACCCAAGTTGACTTTTTCTGTTTGTGTTGTGAATAGAACTTGCTTTCCAACCAAATCATACACTTCAACTTTGTCTATTTTTTGTAAAGCTCTGATGTAGATGTAATTGTTGGTTGGGTTTGGAAATACTTGTAAGGCTTCTAGCGTAACTTCTTCGGTACTTAACAAACTTTCATGTACCAAACGAATTTGTCCAGGCATGGAATAATCAACCGCAAAATCCGTGAGATTTGCTCCTAAATTCACAGTGTTGAATTGTCCTGATAAATTCCCTGTGTATGTTATAATAGTGAACGAATCGGTTTGTGAAGGCATGAAACCATCAATCGTAGCAATATCAAGTATTCCATTAATGACTAAATCACCATCAACAAACACATGATCGTGTCCGTTTTCCTGACCAATTCCAGAATTTCCTTGAATGTCAAGCATAAAACCTGCAGAAGACGTATTTTCAAGTGAGGAATTAAAGCTCAAATCGCCAATGACAACTCCCGGATTTACGACTGCTAGATTCATAGCGGAAGCAAAATCCATAGTGCCATCGCCTTTAATTTGTCCGTCGTTTCTATTTTCAAAGGATTCTTCGCTGTATACTACAGCAGCTTCTTGCAACATGATACTTGCGCCATCATTGATTAAACTCTGACCGTACATTTGTACTGTAAGCACCAACAGCACTATGGTGTGTAATGTTTTCTTCATAAGTTTTTCTCTAAAAAAAGGAATTTAAAGGTAATGTTTCTATGTCCATTCTATTATAACAGAATGTTAAGAATCTTCAATTTACAGGACTTTCGAGGCAAGACATCCTTTATAAATTTTAAGTAAAGAAAGAAAAAATATTGCACTTTCATAATTTTCATGGCCTTTTTTTTTGTCAAAAAAATCACGTCCAATGTTACTACACTCGCTTTTTTTACAAGAAATTAACACTAAAAAAAGATATTTTACTGACAAAAAATAGCTTTTTTTCTACTTCAATTCCGTGAATTCACTACGCTTTTCAATCTTTTTTACAAATCAAACATAACACACTAAAAAACAAATACTTACTTCAAAAACAAAGGTACTGTTTTCCGTGAATATAGAGTACAAATTCACGAAAACGGACAACATCAAGTTGTGTACTGCTTGTAACAATACTACATTTACATATACCGATTTAATAGTCGATCCCTAAAAAGCCAGCATAACAAATATTAACACTAAAAAACATGCATTGAATGTCATCAAATGAATTATCGTTGCGATACGATCTTTTAAATTCCCAAATGAATCCACATTTTATTAATAATGCAATTCAAAGTATCTGCAACTCCATTACCAAAGGAAATGTGAATCAATCTATAAACTGGCTAAATAGACTTTCACATTTGTATCGATTGGTTCAAAAATCGACTAAATGTAAAATGATCGATTTACAAGAAGAATTAGAAATTTCAACACTGTATATTGAATTACAACGCGATCTTTTTGACAAAGGATTTTCATATGTAATTAAAATTGATGAATCGTTGAAAGAAGATTTAGAACACACAAAAGTGCCTCCATTAATTTTACAACCATTGATTGAAAACGCAATTCTTCATGGTTTAAAAAGAATGAAACAAAACGGAAAAGGTGAATTACAAATTACGGTTACCGTAGAAAAAGAAATGTTGTATATCTGCATTACAGACAACGGAAACGGAATCACCAAAACAGAAAAAGAACTGAACGAATCTTCTGGAATTTCGTTAGAAAATATCAATGAAAGACTAAAAATTATCAATGGCGGAAAATCTGAAAAGAAGCTTCTAGAGGTGCGAACGTTAAAAAATGACACAGGAATAGCACTTGGCACACAAAGTTGTCTTAGAATTCCGCTAATCCAGATTTAAAAGTCTGCCACGTTCATATTTAACATGAGTTTGACTCTGTGATAAATAGTTGGCAGCTTTTCCCTGAATTCTTCTGGAGTTTCAAAAAAATGTTCTACCAAGACAGATAAAAATTCGTATTGATTCTCAAAAGCATATTCGCGCAAATAGTTCATTTTAATTAATCGTTTTTGCGCAGTTTTATCCGTGAGAGAAATTAAAAGTAATTTATAATGCTTTAAAAAAAGTTTTGCACTATAACTCCGTTCTGTTAAAAAGCTAAAATGTACCGCATGTGTGAGTTCGTGAATTCCTAAATTCAAATTATCATCTTCAATTTTGATACCTTCCTGAAAATCTTCCCACGAAAACACAATTGTTTTATAACTCGGATTGGCTTCTCCTTTGTGAAATTGCTGTGTTACGTTAGAAAAATAATGCTGCGGATATACCAAAATAGTTTCAAAGCGCGATAGCAAATAACGACTAAAGCCAAAGGTAATCATAATGGCAGTCGAAGCAATTAATAATTGCATGCGTTCTGTAACAATCAAATTTTCACGACCAACAAAGGTATGATAATCTATAAATCGCAACACTCTATGCTCAAAAACACGTTGCTGTTTTGGCGTCAACTTATTATAAAATGAAATCTCTTTGCTTACAACAGCGCGTTGTTGCTCAGTAAATGTATTAGCAAATAATACAAAACGTTGCAAATTAAAAGATCGATACAAAAAACCTCTGGTAAGATTGAATAACAATAGTAATTTTTTAAAGAATACGCCTAGTAACAAAATAGTCGGTAATCGGTTTACACTTCAACTTGGTTGCTAAAATAGGTATTACTTAGGTAGAAAAAGTCATTTTATATAATTAATTACACCAAACTTTTACACTGTGAATATACGATATTGAAAATTTTAAACGTTAGTAACCAAACCGATTCCATGAAAAAAATTACCAGCCTTTTATTTTTAATGACACTTGTGGGAAGTGTATACACAAGCTTTGCACAACTACCACAACGAGATTATACTTTTTACACATACACAAATTTTGAAGCTGGTTACAGTTATAGTTTTGGCGAACCAAACCAGCGAAATTTCCATCTTCTTTCTGTCGGACTCAACAAAACTTCGTATGGCGGCATGCACGGAGCTGGTTACGCTTACGGAATTGCTTCCGATGTGGCACTAAACACTCCAAATTTTACCATCGGACCAAAAATTAATGGCTTTATCTATTATCAATTTTTTGTCATTGGTTCTGAATTGGCTTTGTACACCGACTTTAAAGAAACGACTTTACGCTACATTCCCATTTTTGGTATTGGTGGCGAAAGAGGAAAACTAACTATCAATCCGCAAGTAATATTAACAAATAAAAATTTTGAACCGATTGATCGTGGAGCCGTTCAACTAACCATCAATTTCTGTCTTGACAAACGACCAAGAAATCGTAAAAAAGAATAATTTTTAACAGAAATATCCAAAAACTAATGTATTTTCTGCAAGAATTTATTCAATAATTATATATTTTTAGCATTAAAATTGACAATGATGAAGTTTACACCAATCTTAAAATATGTAGCACTCATAGTTTTATGTGCTTTTACGAGTTGTGCGGATGATGATTCGAATATCATTACTCCTTCTGGAGAAAATCCAAATCCAGATCCAACACCTGTAACACTTGCGCCAGAAGTTGAAGTGTATAATGCTGATAAAGTTCACAACAACTTAACATTAGCCGTAAATGCTGGAAAAACCTCAGCTGCTTTACTGAGCAAAACCGGTCAGGAAGTACACGAATTTACGTTTGATGAACCGCTAGGAAACGATTTTGAAATTTTACCAAACGGAAAGCTTCTAGGACTTTTCAAAGCGCCAAATGCACAAATTAATTTTGGTGGTTATGGCGGAATTGTAAAAATCATGAACCTTAACGGCGAAGTAGAATGGGAATATACACTAAGCAATGATAACTTTATATTGCATCATGATGTGGAAATGTTGCCAAATGGAAATGTATTATTACTGGTTTGGGAACGAATTTTGGAAGCAGACGCAGCCGCACAAGGATCTGCAAATCCAGGTGACATTTACCCAGAAACTTTAATGGAAATTAACACTACGACAAATTCGGTGGTTTGGCAATGGAGAAGTTACGATCACATCATTCAAGATGACGATCCTACACTTCCAAATTATGGAATTGTCGCTGATAATCCGCATAAAATCAATGTAAATTATAATCCGATTGCCAACGGCGACATCATGCACGCCAACGGTTTGGACTATGACGAAACTAAAGATATCATCTATTTGAGTGTCAACTTTTTTAGTGAAGTTTGGGTCATAGATCATAGTACGACAACAGCAGAAGCGGCTACAGGAACTGGCGGAAACTATGGAAAAGGTGGCGATTTGGTATACCGATTTGGAAATCCGCGTGCGTATGACAATATGATGGGAGAAGTTCGTGGCGATCGCAATCATTATCCAAATTTATTGGAAGATGGCGTACAAGGAGAAGGAAACATTTTATTATATGTAAATGGTTTTGCCGCAGGTTTTTCAACAGTGTACGAATTGGAAATGCCCGCAACTTTTTCATTGTTACCAAATACAGACAACGAACCAACGGTAGTTTGGAGTTATGAAAATATGGACATTTTTTCGAGTAAAATTTCTGGAGCAGAACGTTTAGATAATGGAAACACGTTGATTTGTGAAGGAGATTTTGGTTTTTGGGAAGTTACTCCAGAAAAAGAAATCGTTTGGAAATACAACGGCGGCGAAGGTTCGTTCTTTTGGAGAGCGTATGATTATGAAGTAGACGACCCTAATTTAGCTAGTTTTGGATTATAGTATTTAAAAATAAATATTCAATCATATAAAACTTCCTGTTATTACTTCTGAATTGAAGAATAGTAGGAAGTTTTTTTATCATATATTATTTAATGGAAGAAAAAACGAATTTTGATGAAATAAAAATAGTATTCAAAGGCACACCAACAACAATTGATTTAAGTGATGCTTTTTATAAGTTAAATAATACTATTCGAATAAAATCTATAAAATCTAAAGGATATGAAAATTTTGGTGTCAGTGAACTAAACTTGACAACATACAACGATTTAAAAGAACATATAAAACGTGCTATTCAAATCACTGAAGAAAAAATTGATGATTTCTATGAAGAAGATAAAGAGGAACTTGAACCTTTATATTCGGCAGAATTAGACCATTTTCGAGTTGAATTTGATTTGATGTCTTATGGACTCAACAAAGAGAATCACACGCAACCTAAAGCTACATTTGATATTCTTATTGATTGTATGGATTATGGTGACCAACCTATATTTTTATACGACAGTAGAGGTCTTTTCTATGTGAGTTTTGAATTAACTTCAAACAATGAACTGAACATTATTGAAATTTCATAAAAATCATAAAAAACCTTCCTAATTTAAAGTCAAAAAACAAATGAACAGTAAAGAAAACCGCACGGATTTAATCAATAGTTTAGGAATTGGAATCTTTGCGTATCTCTTAATTCTAAAAATTTGTACGTTAATTGAATTTATAATCCAGAACACATTAATTATTGCTGAAGCAAGCTATGAACTAATTAGTTTAATCCCAAAAACAATCAGTCTCATTACTTATACACTAATACTACTTTGGATGATAACCAAATTCAATCATTTAACAAAATTGAATACTAGAAGAACCTTAATTACATTGATTATAGGTTTCTTCGCAATTACGATACTCTATGGACTTTTAAATGATTTTGTGGAATTGCTACTAATGGATAAGTTTCCATTTGAATTTAGTTTGTATTACGAAAACTTAAGAACGAATATCTTATCAAAAAATTATACATTCTACTTTCCATTGTTAAAGTATGTAATATTAGTACTTGTATTCTTGATAAGAAAGAAATCAATAGTCAAATAACGTTTTCCGCTTAAACTTCTCTAGAAAAATTACTCCGTTACCTTTTCCCACATTCTATCAGCATTCAAGCGGAAGCTTTCTACATAATCAAAATTACAATGATCGGGCGCAATGATTGATAAAAATGGTTGCTGATTTCTGTCGCGATACAAGTGATACACTTCTCCAACTATCGGTTCAAAGTTAAATTTTGCGTTGTAAATCAAGTTGTTATATTCAAACTTTTCCATCAACGCATCATATTCCGCTTTCAACTCATCATATTTTGCTTTGACTTGCTTGTTGACTTTATCAATGTTTACATTTTTCCAAGTTACGGTATCTGGTGTCGTAATTACGGGCGCGCCAACATTGGTAGCATACGGTTTTAACGCCGCATTATAACTGTTGCTTTCTTCATCAAAAACGACATTATCTGGTCTTTTATCTTCTTCTTCTTGCATAACTTCAGTTTCTTCTATTCTTTAATATTTATCTGGATTTGCAATGACAGCTTGCGCTCTGTCTTTCAACGCTTGCAATTTATCCTTGCTCATTTTATTCAACAAACTCATCATCATATTCATTCGCTGATTGTCTTTAAAATGTTCGCGTTTTTCATCTAAAAAATTCCAATATAACGAATTAAACGGACACGCATCTTCGGTTTCTTTTTTAGATACTTTATAGACACAATCTTTGCAATAATTACTCATTTTATTGATATAGCTTCCGCTAGAAACATAGGGTTTTGTAGCAACCAATCCGCCATCAGCAAACTGACTCATGCCACGTGTGTTGGTTATTTCTACCCATTCTATTGCATCAATATAAATTCCTAAATACCAAGCGTCAACTTCATCAGGATGCATTTGTGTGAGTAATGCAAAGTTTCCTGTAATCATCAATCGTTGAATGTGATGTGCATACGCTTTTTCTAAACTCTGCGAAATGGCATGTTTCAAACAATTCATTTTCGTGTTTCCTGTCCAGAAAAAATCAGGCAACGAGTTTGTATTGTTTAGCGTATTCAAAGTGCTATAATTTGGCATTTCTTTCCAATACATTCCACGCATATATTCGCGCCAACCCAAAATTTGTCGCACAAAACCTTCTACTTGCGAAATGTCAATTGCATCTTTATGATCTCGCCAATAAGAAATTACAGTTTCAATCACTTCTTTTGGATGCAACATTTTTGAATTCATCGCAAACGACAAACGACTGTGAAACAAAAAGTGTTCGTCAGTATGCATTGCATCTTGATAATCGCCAAAATGAACTAACAATTCCTCACAAAAATAATCTAATAATTTTAAACTATCAGCACGATTTGTTGGCCAATGAAAGTTTGCTACATCAATATTTCCAATGGTTTCAATTTCGGCATTTTGAATCATTTCGTAAATATCTTCTACAGAATTCTTCAATTGTTTCTCTTGCGGAATTTCTGGCGAACCTTTCCATTTCTTACGATTGCTTTGGTCAAAATTCCACTTTCCTCCTTCCGGATTTTTATCATTTACCATCATAATATCATACTTCTTTCGCATGTCGCGATAAAAATATTCCATCACCATTTGTTTCTTTCCTTCAAAAAACGTTGTAAAATCGGTTCGGGAAGTCAAAAAATGTTCGGTATCAAACGCTTCGGTTTCAATAGATAATTCATCACAAAAATTTTTCAATTGTTCATCCAAACGGTATTCATCAGGCAACTGATATTCAAACTTTTCAATCTTTTGTTCATCCATCAATTGCTTCAAATTCTGCACTAAATCCTGCTGATTCTTCTCATCATCTAAAGAATAATACACAATTGCATGTTTTTCATTTTGCAACCAATCAGCAAACGAACGCATGCTTTTAAAAAACGCCACCACTTTCTGAATATGATGTTTTACATAATCCGTTTCCTGGCGCATTTCTGCCATAAAATACACTACATTTTCATTGGTTTCTTCATACCAAGAATGTTCATGATTTAGCTGATCGCCCAAAATAAGTCGTAGTATTTTCATCTAAAATAAGCTAGTTTGTAACCAAAGATTTTGGAATTTTTTATTCGCATCATAACGTTCTGCCTGCAACTTCACGTTAAAAGTTCTGTTTCGCGGATCGTTACCAACACCAGACACATACAGCCAATTTCCGTAATTGCTGTGCACGTCGTAATCGATCAACAACGATTCAAAATACGCGGCGCCAATACGCCAATCAAGCTCCAGAGTTTTGGCAAAGTAAGAAGCTACGTTTTGGCGACCGCGATTGCTCATCCAACCTGTGTGTTTAAGTTCGAGCATGTTTGCGTTTACAAAAGGTGCTGCCGTTTCGCCATCAATCCATTGCTGAATCAATTTTGAATCGGTATTCCATTCGTAGGCTTTATGCAAAATACCTTCCAATTTAAAAATATTGTTTCCATGTTTTAAGGAAATATATTTAAAAAAGTCGCGCCAAATCAATTCAAAAATCATCCAATACGTCGATTGATTTTTGATGATTTCCGACTCGTATTTTTTTACTTCATGGTAAATCATTCGCGGCGACAAACTCCCATTTGCCAACCAAGCCGAGAATTTAGAACTGTAAGCTGTTCCCACCAATCCGTTGCGTGTTTTTTTATAATAAGACAACTTTTTTGTGTTCCAAGCGTAGTCTTGCAAACGTTGCAACGCTGCTGTTTCTCCACCTTTAAACGGAAAAGCTGTTCGTGTATCTTGTTCAAATGCTGGTAAACCTAAATCGTGTAATGTTGGGACTTTCGTCAGATGCGTCACGCGATTTTTTTCTGGCATTTTAGAAATTGTTTCCAACTCGCGAATCTGTGCATATTTTTCACATTTCTTTCGAAAAACGGTAAACACTTGCGGAATTTTGTCGATTGTCATCGGAATATCCTCAGGATGAAACAAAAACTGATCGTAACTTTCTACCCAATTTACTTCGTTTGAAAGTGCTTTTTTTACTGCGGAAGAAACGGCAACTTCTTCCGAAGTCCATTCTTTTTGAGAATATACAGAAGTTACCTTATGAATTTTTACATATTCGGAAACTACTTTTTCAGGTTTTTCAAAATGCACAAACAACGGAATGTTCAATTCGTTTAATTGATTTTGTAAATCGGAAACCGTTTCAATCAAAAACTGTGCGCGGTATTTGCCCGTTTTTACAAATCCGAAACGATCTTTTTCAAAATGACGTGGATCAAAACAATACACAGCCATCACAAAACTATTTTCTTTCGCAGCTTTTACCAACGAAACTTGATCGTGAATACGCAAATCATTTCTGAACCAGACCAATCCTGTTTTAGTCATTCTTTCTATTTTTATTTCTACGACAACGCTCACTACAATATTGAACTTCGTCCCAAACACGTTCCCACTTTTTACGCCAAGTAAACGGTCGTTCGCAAACTTTACAGACTTTTGTAGGCAAGTGTGTTTTCTTCATATAAATTTTTGTTTAACAAATATACAAAATCATTAAACAACTAATGATAAAATAAAGAATTCTTGTCTAAATTAAATCTATAACAACCTATTTTATTCCCCAACAAAATCCTATATCTTTGAGGAAAGAAGCAATTTCTGTATGAACTTTTCTCGATTAAATTATGTTTTCACTTTCTTACTATGTTGTTATTTCGGAATCTTTTTTTCGTGTAAAAAACAATCGGAAGAAAATTCAAAAAAAGCGCCAAAATTGATTTCCGAAGCTTCGAAAAAAACAGCCGATTCATTGTATGAAGCTGGAAAACAATGGTATTACAAGCGAGAATTTGATAAATCTGTCACTACTTTTCTGATAACAGATAGCCTATACAAACAACAGGAAAACCATAAGCGTGCACTAAAATCTCGAATCAATCTTGCGACTGCTTTACAGGCAAAATATGTTGATAATGATAGCATTCTCAATGTTTTAAAAATAAACATTCCATTGATTGACAAACTTCCGAAAGAAGCCATTGAAGCTTCCGAATATTACAACAAACTATTTGAAGTCTATTATGCGTTAGGAAATTATGAAGATGCGCAAGTGTATGCTATAAAATCACATCAACAACTTGAAAAAATTCAGGAGCGCGATAACGAAAATTTCAAAACAACTTATGTGTATACTTTACGTGCTTTAATCATTAACGCACAAGAATTACACAATTTTCAATATGCAGAAGATATCGCAAAAATTGCCATCAATTTCTCAAAAAAACATCGTTATAAAGAGTTCGGTTTGCAAATGGATTTGTTTACAACCTATGTTTTTGCAGACAAACTTCAAAAAGCAGAAAAACAGTTAAACTATATTGAAAGTAAGAATTTAGTAGACACAAGCGATATTTTTAGCACGTTTGATTATTATCGTTTTAAAATTGAATTCTACACAAAAACAAAAAAGTACAAACTAGCATTTAAAGCTGCGAACGATTTACAAAAAATTATTGACGAATCTGGTTATAAAGAACACTTCTCACAATGGTATCTTACACAAGTAAAAAGTGATATTTTTTTGGAAACTGGCATGAATCAAAAAGCGATTGCTTTTATTGAAGCCTTACAGATTGATCCAACTTATGAAAAAGCAACTATAGAATATCGTTCCGGAGATTTTTTACGCTTGGCAGAAGCACATTATAATTTGATGAAATTTGAGCAAAATCGTGATGCTTTATGGAGACAAAACACACAAAAGGCACTCAATCTTCATCAGCCAAAAGAAGCGCAAACGGATGATTTTTTTAAGGAAGTTTCGTTTCAGAATGCACGAAAAAAAGATAACTTGATGTCTATTTTACTATTTAAAGCGAAAACTTGTTTTGAATATTATAAAAAAACGGACAACCGAGAGTATTTGCAGATTGCTATGCATAGCTTTCAAGAAGCGCATAAAAATTTAAAATTACTTGGCGCACGAAGTGACGAAGATGCATTTATAAAAGCAGAAGAATTCGATCAGTTTTACGACGATTTACTTTCTAGCTTTCACGATGTTTGGACACAAACACAAGACGATTCTACTTTTTATAAAGCCTTAGGAATTAGTGATGAAAGTAAAAATCTATTTATTTTAAATGAGTTGAAACGTGTTTCTGAAAAGAAATTATTCAACAATATTCCAAAAGAAATTCGCGAAAAAGAAGCGCAATTACAAAAAAAATTGACCGAAATTAATTTTCCTGAAACGACATTAAAAAATTCTAACAAAAAAGAGCAAATTCAGCAACAGCTACATACGTTAAAAGAAGAACTAAAAACGAAATACCCAAGATATTACGAATTAAAATATAATGTAGAAACGCCCATTAAAACCTTAATTTCGCGTGATTTACAAAACTATAATATCATTTCGTACACCGTCACAAATGAACATATTTACATTTTTAACGACAATTCAGGCGCACTCACATTTGACAAAATTCTTTTTGATAAAACGTTTCAATCTGAAATTGACAACTATATAAACGCTATTCAAAATTTTGATAACGAATCGTATAAAAAATTCATTCACACTATTTTTGACAAATTATTAAAACCGTATCTCAATACGGAAAAGCCAACCTTGTTAGTTTTGGATGGAATTTTAAACGCAATTCCTTTTGATGTTTTTCGCGAATGCACAAGCTACAACAAACCATTTGTGCGACTGAATAATTTACGCCAAACCATTGAAAGTCCACAGAAAAATAATATAAAAACTGTTGTTTACGCGCCATTTACCAAGAAATTTGAAGACAATCTTAAATGGCTTCCCAACAGTCTAAAAGAAGCAAACGCCGTTGAAAATGTTACACAAGCAACGTTAAAAACAGATGCAAAAGCACGAAAACAAAACTTTATTGAAACGGCGCAAAACTACGATATTATTCACTTGGCAACACATTCTAAAATTGACGAAAATGTTCCGTTACAAAGCGCGATTTACTTTTATGGCAAACCAAACCAGCTACCATCTTCGTATACCTTAAAAACAAAATCCTTGTACGATTTAAGCTTTTCAGCAGATTTAATCACGTTGAGTTCCTGCGAATCTGGTTCAGGAATGTACGTAAGCGGAAAAGGTGTGCAAAGCATTTCCAATGCATTCAACTATGCTGGCGCCAAAAGTACGGTAATGAGTTTATGGGAAGTTCCCGACAAAACGACTTCCGAAATCATGGATTTATTTTATCAAAATCTCAAAGAAGGAAACGATAAAGCAACGGCATTGCAACGTGCCAAAGAAATGTATGTTTCTCAAACACAAGATGCAAACTTTAAACATCCGTATTTTTGGGCAAGTTTTGTAATTTCTGGCGATATCACACCGATGCAACTTCCGCAAAAATCGTATACCAACTATTATATTGTCATTGTGTTACTTATGGCATTGTTCCTTTTTTGGATACTTTACAAACGAAAAAAAACTACCAAATCAACATGAATTTAAAATATACGCTTGGCGCGATTGTTTCCGTTCCGTTGTTGCCACTACTCTATTTTCAAGGAAAAAGGATTCGCAAAACAATTCCAAAACTTCCTGAAGCTACTGGAATTGAAGGAATCAGTAACGTTTCAAGCAATCAAACATTTCAATTAATTACTATTGGCGAAAGTACGATTGCAGGCGTTGGCGCTACTGAACACAAAACTGCTTTTACAGGAACATTGGCAACAGCACTTTCAGCAGAAATTTCGACGAATGTCGCATGGAAAGTGTATGCAAAAAGCGGTTATACAGCAAAACGCGTCACGCACAAAATCATCAAGCATATTAACGAAAAACCTGTAGATTTAATCGTCATTGGACTTGGCGGAAATGATAGTTTTGTATTAAACACACCCAAAAAATGGAATGCTGACATTCGGGAGTTGATTGCAACAATTCGTAAAAAGTATCCTGAAACTCCTATCGTTTTTACCAATATGCCACCAATTAAAGAATTTACAGCGTTTTCAAAAACGATTAAATTCGTGATTGGAAACTTGGTATTGCACCTTGGAAAAGAGCTCGAAAAAATTGTGAAAGATTATGAAAATGTACATTATTATGCTCGAAAAATTGAGTTTGATGACTATGTAAAACGGATGAATCTCAACAATCCAATTACAGATTTTTTTAGTGATGGCGTACATCCATCAGAATTTGCGTATCAAGTTTGGGCAAAAGATGTGGCTAATTATATTTTAGAACAGAAAATTATATAAACAGTGTTATGACAGATAAAAGATTTCAAGAAATTATCAATCATTATAAAGCTGATATCAAAATGTATCCTGATAATTGGATCTCACATTGCGCACAGCAAAACTCTATTGAAGAAGCAATATTTGTTGCGGCAACCGCAAAAAATCAAGAAGGAAAAAAGAATCCGCATCAATATCGGTTAAAGCCAATAATATTAGAAAAATTTGCAGTTCATCTCTCCGATCATGCTTCCAAGTTAAAACAAGCAACATCTTTTGACGACTTACTAAAAAAAATTACAACTTATAAAATTAAAGGAATTGGAACACTTGCACTTTACGATACTGCCGAACGTATTGGAGCTTACTTAGGCATTTTTCCTGATAAAATATATTTTGCATGCAGGTGTAAAAGTAGGCGCTGAAAAGATATTAGGGAAATTACCAAAAAGGAAATTCATTTATAAACACGAACTTCCAAAGGCTTTTCAGCAAGACGATTTGCATTGCAATGCCATTGAAGATATTTTGTGCAGATACAAAGATCGTTTTGACGATGAAAAAGAAATTGCTTTACCACAATTTTTTCCACATGCTGGTAAATCGAAAAAGCAGTATTCTTGTTAATTTTTACGCGCTTATAAAAATTGTGTCTTAGCGTTAAAAAAGTCACAAAACCTTTTGGAAAATATTATTTACAGAAAAAATGGGTAGTTTTAATTTCGAGAGCATAAGAGAAAGTACTTTTATGACTGTTATTTCAAAAAAGAACACATGCATATATTTCAAAAAATAGCGCGAAAAATCATTAAAATATCGTTTAACCTTTCAGTTTTTATAATTGAATTTTTCAGTGATATGCAACCTTATAAAACTAAAGTTGCTACATTGAGAACCTACAAAAATGGAACTTTGGGAAAAGAAATTGCAAATTGTTTAGATCATCATCAGTTAAATTTAGTCCCTAAATATGAAAGTCATGATTTAAAACATGTGCTACTAGATTATAAAATGACCGCAGAAGGTGAGATTAGAATGCAAGCTTTTATGCTTGGAAATGGCAACTACTCTATTCCTTCCTTTGCTATTTTACTTTTTGGGACTTTACTATTACCCGATCTATGGAAAAAATTTTATGCTGATTTTCAGAAAGGACGCAAAACAATTCCAATTTCTAGATGGTCAATTGAAGACTATGCGCATCGAAATTTAAACGAGCTAAGAGTAGAATTAAATACCTCAACTAGAGCTTCAACATCGTTATTCAATCTACAACACATTACTAAAATTGTCGCTTTTACGGCGATCATTGCTGGTATTTTTGGCATGCTTTTTTGCTTGCCATTTTTATTTTCTCCAAATATGACAGATTTGGTCGGTGCAGGATTTCCTTTTGTTGGTGGTGCAATTTTAACTATCGGCGGACTTTTAGCATTGACTAATCTAGCGCAAGCTGAAAAAAAGCAATTTAACAGCTTTAGTTAATGTTACAAATTAAGAAGATGAAAAAAATCATATTTATATTACTACTTTTCACAACCATTTTTTCAGTTATTGCACAAGAGAATCTTATTTTTAAAGAAACAGATTCTCTAAAAACGGATCATGAAAAAAATTCTGCAATTATCAATTACACCTTTAAAGATTTAGATGAAAATGAAATCATAGATTCTTTACGAATAAAAACAAAATTACATCTAAACTCTGCTGCACACTGCATGATACTTTATAGTATGAGTAAAAATATGCGATTATCTAGCAAGGAAAAGAAAGCACTGGAGCTTCGTGTTACAGAAATCGCTGAACGTTTTTACAACTCAAATAAATATGTCTTATTTCGTAAATTTAGACGAAACACAGGAAATGATAGTATGTTTCTTAAAGATACGATCAAAGGAAAAAAAGTTGCCATTATTCTCTTTGGTAGTAATTGTGTCATCACAAGATTTGATATGCTCAGAAGTGAAATTCGTGCTATATTCAACCCCAAAATGGAGACTTTACTAAGTAAATAATTCATCTTTAAAAAATACAATGCATATTATTTAAAAAGAAAATTGTAGGTTTACAAATAACTTAATAATACACATATGAAATTTTCATTAACATTACTTTCTTTATTTTTAATAGGAAGTATACATTTTGTAAATGCACAAAAAGCAGATCCTTCAAAAGAACCAAAAGCAGGAATGGTTGTAACAGTAAATGGAAAGGATTATAAAATTTCCGAAGGAGAAAAAGTTCAGCATGACGGAAATACAATTTCGGTAACGCTTGCCAACTCCAAAACTTTTAACAACGGAACCGTTTCATTTGACTATCCAACAAGTTTTGGATTTGAATACGAAACATCTTTCGGTTATAAAAACTGGACTTTTGACGGAAATAACTTTGTCATCATGTACTTTGAAATCGCAGAAGGAACGGTAGATGGTTTTGTAGAAGAAATTTCAGGACGCTTTGGGAAACAAAATTGTAAAATTGAGAAAACTTCTTTGAAACTTGGTAGCAGAGAGTTGTTTGGAAAAAGAATTAATGTGAATTTAATGGGCGAACGACTCACACTAGATTTGTTAGAAATAAAAATGAAAGACGGAATAACTAGAATTATTGCCTTTCAAGATTCTTGTGATGAATACGGAAACGCCACTGACGAAGGAAAGGAAACCATCAAAATGATTGACAAATCAATTATGTATAAAAAATAATTTTTAAATAAAATATTGATACAAAACGCTAACTTGATAACTTCTTGTTAGCGTTTTTTATTTCTACTTCATTTTCTGTCATACAATAATGTATAATATTTCTTAAATTGAAACACAAAATTTAATGAACCAATCATCCAAATGAAAATCTATTCCTCTCTTTCAAAATTGTGCATATTATTTACAATCGTTTTATTGACAGCTTGCGCTGGAGAAACTAAGAAAGATTCTAAAAAAACAAACAACGAAGCAATTACAGATACTTCAGAAACAACTGAAACAACAAATGAATATGACACGTATTATGTTTGGGTAGACAATATTAACGTGCGCGATATTGCGAGTACAAAAGGAAAAATAGTTGGTACGTACAAAGGAATTGACTTAGAATTCACAGGAAATAAATCTGACGTAAAAAGTGAAATTGTACTTCGCAGTGTCGTGTACAACAATCATTGGCTAGAAGTTACCACGAATGATGGCAAAAAAGGCTGGATTTTTGGTGGTGCAGTCAAAAATGAAGGCGATGATGCAGCAAATGATATTATCACGAGCGAAAAATTCGACTTTCCACATTTTGGAGCCTACGATGTAACATCATGGTCCGATTTAGGAATTACAAGAAGTGAAGGCGGCGATGCTGAAACAGTAACTTCAAGTTACATGAAAAATGGCAACATCATCGAAATCAAAAAAACAGAAGTTGGCGAATATGGTTACAATCATAGATATACGTTAAAAGATACGCAAAAAAACATCTTAAAAGAACGAATCTTCACTTTTACAGTAAACCTTGAAAATGATGATAAAAGAATTATGGAATTGACTGAAACTGTAAACGATTTCACAACCAATATACAATACACGCGAAGTCAACAAATACACAAGCATTTTATGCAGCTAAATGCACGTCCGCTAATGGTAAATGGAACTTGGAAAACCACTCCGCTTAAACAATAATACAACTCATAATTCTGTAAACACAAACGGTAACACGTTTGAAAATTGTGCTTATTAAACTGCTTTCTCAAACTAAAACATTTCAAATTCAAACTTGGGCAATTCTTCAAAACAACATGGAACATAAAAAAATAGAAGAAGCATACAACGAAACCTTTGCAGGATTAACAATGTATTACAGAGATTGCAACTTGGACGTTACACACATTTCAAAATATCAAAAAAATCAAATACTTCTAGAAAAAGGATTTACTGATGTTTCTGGTTTTGCAGAAGGTTTGGCTACAAATTTACGATATGCCATTGCTTCCAACAAAGCGGTAAACATGGCGCAAATAAACCCTGATGTTGCAAAATACCGTTTTCATCTCATTGCAGCGCCATCACATTACAAAGTTTTGGATATCTATAAAATTGGAACACAAACACAAATCTTATTACTTCATTTTGACAAAAAATTTGAAGCTATTTTTAGTGGAACAAACTCAAACATAGAAGAAAATGTCGTTAAAATGGGACGCGCTAGTTTTGACAAAAAAACGCAATTGCAACCTAACGATATTATGAACGAACCAGAATGGAGAAAACGAACGCAATTTCCTATTGGCATGTCTGACAAAGGTGATTTTTTTACTACTTCCGTAGATAAAACGCTGCAACAATCCACCAAGATGACTCCGCCACAAACTCCGCAAACTTCAAAAAACACAAATCAATCGGATAGTAAAACAGTTGAAAAGAAAAGTTTTTGGAAGAAATTATTTGGGAAATAAACAGTTTCTTCATTTCAAAATCACGTAGTTATACGCTACAGGTTTCGGAGAAATTATTATAATTTCATACAAAACAATAAACTATGAATCTCTCCGAATTACCACAACAGCCAGACATGATCTTAATCATCACCGATCAAGAACGTGCTACTCAAAACTTCCCTGAAGGTTGGGAAAGTGAAAACCTAAAAACCATGACATTTTTAAAAGACAATGGATTTACCTTCAACAAAGCATTTTGTAATTCCTGTATGTGTTCGCCAAGTAGAACAACACTTTTCACAGGAATATATCCATCGCAACACGGCGTAACACAAACACTAACTTTTGGCGGACGCTACTCAGACGCAGAAACACAACTAAATCCAGAAATTTACAACATGGCACGCATGCTTTCTAACGAAGGTTATGATGTACAATACCGCGGAAAATGGCATCTTAGTAAGGGAGAATCTGAAAATGGTTTGACAGCTTCTGAAATTGCACTCACAGGTTTCAAAGGTTGGATTGCACCTGATGCAGGAGAAGATGTAAAACCACAAAACTTTGGTGGCGGTTATGCCAATCATGACGAAATGTACATACAACAAGGAATTGAATTTCTACGAAAAGTCCGTACCGAACGCGAAAGTGGTCACAAACGCGTGCCTTTTTGTTTAGTACTTTCATTAGTAAATCCGCATGATGTATTGGCGTATCCAAACGGCGTCAACTATGGATATTCGGAATCTGATTGGTCAGGAAGAAGTGTTGGTTTGCCTTATTCTATCAACGAAGACTTACTGAAGAATAAAAAACCAATGGCACAATTTCAAATTGTTCAATCTGCTAACATATTACTTGGTGATTTGCCAACCAACGAAGAAAAACTCAACTACATCAATTTCTACGCGCATACATTGACAAAAATAGATCATCAAATTGGCGAATTCATTGACGAACTCTATCATGTAAGTGATACAGGAAATCGTATGGCAGATGAAGCATTAGTCATTCGTATTTCCGATCATGGAGAAATGGGCTTAGCTCACGGTGGCATGCGACAAAAAGCCTTCAATGTATATGAAGAAACGCTCAATGTTCCAATGGTTTTCTCCAACCCAATACTTTTTCCAAGCGAAGACGAAAATGGTAAAGCAATTCCGCAACGTTCTTCTAATGAGCTCGCTACTTTAATTGACATCATGCCAACAATGGCAGAAATTGCCAACATAAAACATCCATCGAAAGCATTACAAGGAAATAACTTATTGCCAATTATCACTGATGGAAAAGGCGTTCAAGATGAAGTTCTCTTTACATTTGATGATACCAAAGCGAGTTCTGCAGATCATGCTTCGGCAGTATTGGCAGCAAATCGTATTCGTTGTATTCGTACCAAAGAATGGAAATTTGCTTACTACTTTCATGCGTTAGGAAGTTATCCTACGATGTACGAATTGTACAAATTGACCGACAATGAAGACAATGAAATGGAAAATTTGGCGTACAATCCTGAATACAAAGACATCAGAGACGAATTAGCAGAAAAACTAAAAGAAGCAGAAAACCGCCTATTACGACGCAAAACCGTTTCCGACGGACCAATTGCCTTGAGTAGACAATAATTCACCAATACACAAACGATTCTAAAAAAAGCTATTCACACTGCTGTGGATAGCTTTTCGCTTCAAATAAAAATAATCTCTCAAAAAAATCATGCTACGTTTATTTTACATATCTTTTTGAAATTATTTTATACGCCATGAAACAACTCATTTCAGAAATTTTTCAAATCTTTATCGGAATCGTTTTAGCAAGTCTCGGCTTAAAAATGTTTCTATTACCAAATGGATTTTTAGATGGTGGCGTTACTGGAATTGCCATTTTGCTAAGCGAACTTTTTGATATAAAAATGTCAATACTTTTACTCATTGTTAGTATTCCGTTTTTGATTTTAGCATGGTTTACACTTACGAAAAGAATCTTTATCAAATCAATTCTTTCCATCATCGGATTGGCAACTTTTATCTACTTTGAAAATTTTACAGCAGTTACAGACGACAAACTCCTGATTGCTATTTTTGGCGGATTATTTCTTGGTGCAGGAATCGGAATTACCATAAAAAACGGAGCTGTTCTTGACGGTTCTGAAATTCTCGGCATCTTTATCAATGAACGTTTGGGCATCAGCATTGGAAAAGTAATTCTAGGATTTAATGCCATACTTTTTGGAGCGACAGCTTTGCTCCTTTCTGTTGAAGTTGCTATGTATTCCATTTTGACATTTCTCGTCACAGCGAAAATAATTGATTTGATGATTGAAGGTTTTGAAGATTATGTCGGATTGATGATTGTCTCAGAACATTCTGCAGAAATAGAAGAAAAACTCAATAAAATTATCGGTGCTGGAACTACGTCTTACAAAGGCGCGCGTGGTTATGGAAAACGCGGTATTCAGGAAGAAAAAGATATCATTCACACCGTTATCAACCGAATTGACATTCGCCGAACGTACAATCTCATTGATAAAATTGACAAAAAAGCATTTATCATTGAATTTGATGTCAACAGAATTCAAGGTGGAATTCTTACTAAATATCTTACCAAAGAAGGAATTAAAAAACTGTCGCCTGCTTTGATTAGATCACAAGATTCAAACAAAGAAAAAGTAGTAAAAGGTACTAAAAAAGCAACCTCAAAAAAGTAATAAAATTAGCTTTCATCACGCTAAAGCGATGAAATACACTACATTTGCGCAAAATTAACACAGTTATGTCTACTTTTCAGGATTTTGACTTATCAAAACAATTGCATTATGCGATTGAAGATTTAGGTTTTACAACACCAACACCAATTCAGGAGCAATCATTCTCGGTAATTCGCGGCGGAAAAGATGTTGTAGGAATTGCGCAAACAGGAACAGGAAAAACGTTCGCGTATATGTTGCCGTTATTGCGCGATTTAAAATTCTCAAAACAAGTCAATCCGCGAATCTTAGTCTTAGTCCCAACGCGTGAATTGGTCATTCAAGTCGTAGAACAAATTGAATTATTTGCCAAATATATCAACGTACGCATTGTGGGTGTGTATGGCGGCGTAAACATGAACACACAAGCTCAAAGTTTGCAACAAGGCGCAGACATTGTCGTAGCAACTCCTGGACGTTTATATGATTTGGTATTGAGCAGAGCATTGCAACTCAAATCGATCAAAAAATTAGTGATTGATGAGGTTGATGTCATGTTGGATTTAGGATTCCGTTTTCAGATTACCAATATCTTTGAATTATTGCCTGAACAACGACAAAACATCATGTTTTCAGCAACAATGACCGATGATGTAAATTTATTAATTGACGATTTTTTCATTGCGCCACATAAAATTTCCATTGCGGTCAGCGGAACACCTTTAGATAATATTTCACAAACCTGTTACGCAGTTCAAAACTTTTACACGAAAGTAAACTTACTTACACATCTTTTAAAAGACAAAGAAATCTACAGCAAAGTGTTAGTATTTATCTCCAACAAACGTATTGCCGATCGGTTATTTGACTGTTTACAGAAAGATTTTGGCGAAGAAGTTGCGGTAATTCATTCCAACAAAACTCAAAACTACCGAATTCGTTCTATTGAAAATTTCAACACTGGCGAAAACCGAATTTTAGTCGCAACCGATGTCATGGCGCGCGGTTTGGATCTGGACATGATTACGCATGTATTCAACTTCAATACACCAAACTATCCAGAAAATTACATGCACCGCATTGGTCGTGCAGGTCGTGCAAAAGCCAAAGGAAACGCCGTTTTATTTTACACCAAAAAAGAACTCGAGTACAAAGAAGCAATTGAAAAGTTAATGAATTATGAAATTCCACAACTCGAATTTCCAGAAGAAGTCGAAATTTCTACACAATTGGCTCCCGAAGAACAAACCCGAATTCGCGAAGTCAACAATCCGTTAAAAACGGAAGGTTTGGAAAAAGGATTTCACGAAAAAAAGGAAAAGAACAAAAAAACCAATCAAGGTGGTTCGTATCGACGTGAAATTGCAAAAAAATACAAAAAGCCAAAAACACGGGGCGATAAAAATTTTAACCGTCGTAACAAAAAGAAACGAAAGTAAATCGTATCTTTTTCTCATGAAAAAATTTGTCTGCATCATCGCTCTACTCACTGTTAACTTTTGTTTTAGTCAATCACATCCTATCGATATCAAAAACAGAAAATGTCTAGAAAACACGATGCCTACGACACTTGGCGGTGTAAAATGTGAACATGCTGCAACGGCTTCTTGGAAAAAATTGATGGACAGCACTTTGCTACAATTAAAAGCAAATCCGAAACAATTGTCTGTGACTTTATTAGAAGCTTCTCAAAAAAAATGGCTTGAGTTTCAAAAATTTGATTTGGCATTTCGTGCTTCGTTTTACCATATTCAATATCAAGGCGGCACCATGACAATGGCAGCAACAGCTGCACATGAAAAACGCCAATTTCGTGAGCGTACGTTGTATTTATTGGAGTTATTAGAGCTTTTTCAAGAGGAGTAAGTAAAACGTCACTTGCCTATCAAATCACCATATGTAGCACAAAAACCTGTAGTTTCAGCAAACAGCTTCTATTTGTAGCAATAATTACTTATATTTGTAGTAACGTAGCTAATAAACCCAAACGTTATGCGAAATATACAGAAAAACATAAAACACTTACGATCGCTCAAAAGTTTCTCACAAGAACGCTTTGCCGAAACATTAGGTTGGTCACGTTCTATGGTTGGCTCGTATGAAGAAGGTCGTTCCGAACCGCCAATTGATCGCTTAATTGATTTGTCAGACCATTTTAAATTACCCATTGATATTTTAGTCAAAAACGATCTCACGCAAGCCAAAGACACTTCATTTATGCAAGTTGGAAACCAACGTTTGTTATTTCCGATTACGGTTGATGAAGATGACAACGAACTCATCGAAATCATTCCTACAAAAGCATCTGCGGGTTATTTGGCTGGTTACGCCGATCCTGAATACATTGAACAATTGGAAAAAATAAAGTTACCATTTTTGCCTACAGGAACACATCGTGCATTTCCCATAAAAGGCGATTCCATGTTGCCTGTAAAAGACGGTTCGTACATTGTGGCAAAATTTGTAGACGACATCAATGACGTAAAAGATGGTCGCACATACGTAGTACTCACCAAAAATGATGGTTTGGTGTACAAACGTGTTTCTAAACATTTTACAGGGCAAGGTTTATTACTAAGTAGCGATAATAAAGCATACGCGCCATTTCATGTGCAATTGGAAGATGTTTTGGAACTTTGGGAATTTACTTGTTGCATCAACACGCAAGAATATGATGAAAAAGAGCTAAAACTAAGCAGTATCATGGCAATGTTTCGCGAATTGCAAGTAGAATTGGAAGCTGTAAAAAGAATGTCGTAATCATGGCAAAAAATCCAACCTACACAATTATTGATGTTGAAACGACTGGACGTAGCAACAAAATCACCGAAATTTCTATCTTTAAATTTGATGGCGAAACGATTGTGGACGAATTCACGTCTTTGGTAAATCCGAATGTGCTGATTCCGACACATATTACCGCACTCACAGGAATTGACAACGCCATGGTTGCTGATGCGCCAACGTTTGCCGAAATTGCCAAAGAAGTACTCAGTATTACAAAAGACAGCATCTTTGTCGCGCACAATGTCAACTTTGATTACAACGTGATTCGCAATGAATTTAAAGCAATTGATTTAGACTTTCGTCGGAAGAAACTCTGTACGGTTCGTTTGTCGCGTGCATTAATTCCTGGATTTAAATCGTATAGTTTGGGGAAACTGTGCAAATCGCTAAACATTCATATTTCCGATCGACATCGCGCACGTGGTGATGCTGCCGCAACCGTAATTCTTTTTCAACTTTTATTGACGAAAGACGCTGCCGCAGAAACGTTTCAGAAATTCTTAAAACGAGAATCGAAAGAAGCGACTTTGCCTCCACATTTACCAAGTAAAATTTTTGACGATTTGCCTGCAAAACCTGGAATCTATTACTTTAAAGACAAAAAAGGGAAGATCATTTATGTCGGAAAGGCTAAAAATATTCAAAAACGAGTGTTGGGTCATTTTTACAACAAATCCAAGAAAGAACTCGATTTGTGTCGTGAAACGGCAGATATCGATTACGAATTATCAGGAAGCGAACTCATTGCATTGTTGATGGAAGATGCGGCGATAAAACATCATTATCCGCGCTACAATGTGGCTTCCAAACGCACACCAAAACGCTTTGCCATTTTTGAATATGCAGATCGTCGTGGCGTACGACATTTAGCGATTAATGATGCAAAAATCATTCAAGATCCTTTGATTGTTTTCTACAACATTCGCGATTGCAGAACCTATTTAGAACGTTTGTGCATGCAATTTGATTTGTGTCCAAAATACTGTCATTTGCAGGAAAATGTGAAAGAATGCTCACACTTTATGATTCAGTCCTGTCAAGGAATTTGCAAAAGTGAAGAAGCTATAGAAACCTATAACGAACGTGTACAACAAGCGATTGCACATAGCAAAGAATCTTCTCAGAATGTAGTCATCAAACAAAAAGGACGCAATACCAACGAAGAAGCCTTTGTTATGGTCAAAAACGGATTGTATCTCGGTTACGGTTTTATCGATCACGATTTGCAAATCAGTCATTCAGACAAACTCGAACATCATCTTATCAAACAAAAAGACAATGTAGATGTACAACGAATTTTGCGAAAGGTGTTGTTAGATGTGAATGTGAAGGCTGGTTTGGTTTTTTAAATTTTCTTTCTGAGAGATCATCTCATTCAATAATTACATTTTTGTTATATTTAATTCACTATTAAAAACCCATGTGCAAATTCGAAAACAACTTCTTATTATGTTCCTGTAGCGATGATTTAGAAAAAAGTGACATTGATTGGATTCTAAAAAGACACTCAAAGAAGCAACCAGTACAATCCCATAAAATAATTGGTCAGATTAACATTCCCGAAGAATTCAAACATTTTACCAATGAAGATTATGAAAGAATTTATGAAGAAGGCTTAAAATTAGCAGCACTTCACAAAGTCCGTAAAGCTGAATTGAAAAATACGTTCATCAATATTCAATTTGAACTAAATGATAGAAACTGTTTTGACAAAGATTTTACATTCCATGAAAATGATGTGTTGTCTATCCGACTAGACGCAGAAGCCAAAGTTTGGGCAGATTTTGTCTATAAAAATTCATTTTGGAAAATTTTTGAGATAAAAAGATTCGAATATGATTCAGTCAATAAAGGTAAAATTAAATGCATCTGATAAATGACCATTGTTGGTAAACAATATGATTACATAAAAAACTCCCAAAAACACTAAGTTTTAAGGAGTTTTTCTGAAATATTGTAAAATTGAGCTTAATTCGGTTTCTCAAAAATATGTATGGTATTTTTTAGTGAGATTCTAAATCAAGTTCAGAATGACGTTTTCTACTACAACGCATTATCCATAATATCCTGAACAACTTCCGGATTCAATAGCGTACTAATATCACCTAAGTTATCCGCATCTTTTCCAGCGATTTTTCGTAAAATACGTCGCATGATTTTTCCTGAACGCGTTTTTGGCAAACCTTGTGTAAATTGTACTTTGTCTAACTTTGCAATCGGTCCAATTTGTTCCGTAATAATCTGATTGATCTCTTTGCGAAGATTATCATGATTTCTACTTTCGCCTGTTTCTTTTAACGTTACGTAACCGTACAATGCATTTCCTTTTACATCATGTGGGAAACCTACAATTGCCGATTCCGCCACCGCAGGATGTTCGTTGATCGCATCTTCAATTGGCGCAGTTCCTAAATTATGACCTGAAACGATAATCACATCATCTACTCTACCCGTAATTCGGTAATAACCAACTTCATCGCGCAACGCTCCATCGCCTGTAAAATATTTGTTTTCGTATGCTGAAAAATACGTGTCTTTGTATCGCTGGTGATTTCCCCAAATAGTTCGTGCCATACTTGGCCAAGGAAACTTGATACATAATCGTCCATCTACTTGATTTCCTTTTATTTCCTTACCATTTTCGTCCATCAACGCAGGTTGAATTCCTATAAATGGTAAGGTTGCATACGTCGGTTTTGTTGGTGTTGCAAAAGCAATTGGCGTAATCATAATGCCGCCTGTTTCGGTTTGCCACCACGTATCTACAATTGGCGCTTTTCGCTTCCCAACGTTATCATCATACCAATGCCAAGCTTCTTCGTTGATTGGTTCGCCAACGGTTCCTAATACTTTTAACGATGATAAATCGTGCTTTTCTAAATGTTCTACACCTTCTTTTGCTAAGGCACGAATGGCAGTTGGTGCGGTGTAAAATTGATTCACTTTGTGCTTTTCTACAATTTCCCAGAAACGTCCAAAATCTGGATAACTTGGCACACCTTCAAACATTACCGTAGTTGCGCCATTACATAATGGTCCGTATACGATGTAACTGTGTCCGGTAATCCAACCAATATCTGCCGTACACCAATACACATCTTTTTCACGGTATTGGAAGACATTTTTAAATGTGTACGCACTATACACCATATAACCTGCGGTAGAATGTACCATTCCTTTTGGTTTTCCTGTAGAACCCGAAGTGTAGAGAATGAATAATGGGTCTTCGGCATTCATAATTTCAGGAACACAGTCGTGATAGGCTTCATCAAGCAAAGGTTGCAACCAATGATCGCGTCCTTCTTCCATGTGAATGTCAGAGTTGATTCTTTTGGCAACTAATACATTTTCTACACAATCACAATCTTTCAAAGCTTCGTCTACAATTCCTTTTAAATCGATGGTTTTTGCACCACGATACGATCCATCACTCGTAATTACCATTTTACAAGTTGCATCGTTAATTCGAGTTGATAATGCTGTGGAAGAAAATCCTGCAAAGACTACCGAATGAATTGCTCCAATTCGCGCGCACGCCAATACGGAAATCGCTAATTCGGGAATCATGGGTAAATAAATACATACACGATCGCCTTTTTGAATGCCTTGTTCTTTCAATACATTGGCAAAGCGACATACTTTGTCATGTAAATCACGATAGGAAATATGTTGTGCTTCTTCTTCCGGATTGTTCGGTTCAAAAATAATGGCAGTTTTGTCGCCTCGTGTATATAAATGACGATCAATACAATTTTCAGTGATGTTAAGTTGTGCGCCTTCAAACCATTTGACTTCTGGCTTGGTAAAATCCCAACTCAGTACATTGTCCCACTTTTTTCGCCAAAGGAAATGTTCTTCGGCAATTTCTTCCCAGAATACTTCAGGATTTCGGACAGATTTTCGGTATACTTGGTAATATTCTTCTAAGTGTTTTATATGGTAATTACTCATGGTTGTTTATTTTTTTATTTGTAAATGCCAATACGATGATCTTTGTAAATGGCTTGTATTTCATTAATTATGGTTACATCATCAATAGTTGATGGAATTTTATATTCGTTTTTATCGGCGATATTTCGCAGTAATTTACGTAGAATTTTTCCACTACGGGTTTTTGGCAATCGATTTACAATCAATACATCTTTGAATGATGCTACGGCGCCAATTTCTTGTCGTACTTCTTGTATGATTTCTTGTTGAATGTTGTTTTTTTCAAGGCTTTCTCCAGATTTTAAAATGACCAAACCAAGTGGCTTTTGTCCTTTTATTTCGCAATGCACACCAAATACTGCGCATTCCGCCACCGATTTGTGAGACGAAACAACTTCTTCCATTTCTGCAGTAGATAGTCGATGTCCTGCTACGTTGATGATATCGTCTACACGTCCGGTTATAAATACATATCCATCTTCATCTTTGTATCCGCCATCGCCAGAAAAATAATAGTTAGGAAAACGTTCTAGATATCCTTTTTGAAAGCGTTCTGGATTTCCCCAGAGATTTTGTAATGTTCCAGGAGGCAATGGTAATTTTGCAACGACATATCCTTCGCTATTTGCGGCTACGTTTTCGCCAGCTTCATTTACAATATGAATGTCATATCCGCACACGGGAAAACTTGCCGATCCAGCTTTTATCGGTTGTAATGCTACACCAACCATATTTGCTAACATTGGCCAACCGCTTTCCGTTTGCCACCAATGATCGATGACAGGAACATTGAGTTTTTCTTTTGTCCAATTGAGTGTGGCAACATCACAACGTTCACCTGCTAGGAATTGATATTTTAGACAAGACATGTCAAATTTTGCTAATAATTTTCCTTCTGGATCTTCTTTTTTGATCGCTCTAATAGCTGTTGGTGCCGTAAACATTACTTTTACTTTGTGTTCACTAATAACTCGCCAAAACGTAGAAGCATCAGGTGTTTTGATTGGTTTTCCTTCAAAAAGAATGGTTGTATTTCTATGCAATAAAGGTCCGTATACAATATAGCTGTGTCCTACTACCCAACCAACATCGCTTGCTGCCCAATACGTATCGCCTTCTTCAACGCCATATACATATTTCATTGAAAATTTTAATGCCGTTGCATAACCGCCTGTATCACGAATGATTCCTTTTGGTGTTCCTGTTGTTCCCGAAGTGTATAGTATGTATGATGGATGTGTTGCTTTTAGCGGAATTGCTTCTATAGAAAGTGCATTTTCAACTAGAGAAGTATAATCTACATCATACTTTTTTTGCGGAATTTCTACACCTAATTTTCTATCAAAAACAATGACATTTTCTGGTTTGTGCGTTGCTTTTTCAATTGCTTCATCTACAAAAGGTTTGTACGGAATGATTCGTTTAATTTCAATTCCATTCGATGCTGTAATGACTGCTTTCGGTTTGCAGTCATCAATACGAATAGCGAGTTCATGTGGCGCAAATCCACCAAAAACCACTGAATGGATAACGCCAATTCGCACACATGCCAACATTGCATAAATTGCTTGCGGAATCATGGGCATGTAAATGATACATGTATCGCCTTTTTGAAGTCCGAGTTGTTGCAGTCCGCCAGCTAATTTAGAGACTTCTTCACGCAATTCATAGAAGGTAATGTGCTGTTTTTTTTGAGTGACAGGCGAATCGTAGATGATTGCATTTTGATCGCCAAAACCATCGTGAATATGTTTGTCTATACACAGATAACTCAGATTGAGTTTACCATCTTCAAACCATTGATAATACTTGTTTTGATCTTTGGAAAGTATTGTTTTGGGTTTTGTATGCCAATCGAGTTGATTTGCTTGTTCTTGCCAAAAAACTTCGGGTTGTTCTATACTTTTTTGATAGAATTCTTGGTAGTTCATGACTTCGATTTTTTTGGATTGAATAAACCAAACCAGTTCGGATTGAGTACTTTAAGTTTTATTAAAACCCAAATTATGACTACAAAACATATGCCCATGACCAAAGAATTCATAGTACTTACAGTGGCTTCGGTTTCAAATTTAAACCTAAAAAAGAGTGTTACAATAGCGTAGATAGTTATGATAATATCTGATGCTAATGGGTTGATACGTAATTTCATGTCTTCGAAACTTTAATTAAATATTGTTTGTTTGCACACAAAACCAATACTTTTTTAAAAGACTTAGAAGACTGTTTCTAAGTAACTAATTCCAGAATTTCTGAAATTATTTTTTTTACTGAAAAAGGTTTTGTTAAATATTTATCTGCTCCAAGTTGTAATCCTTTTTCAATATCTGAAGCTTTATTTTTTGCAGTTAAAAACACAACTTTTGTATGTTGTAAACTGTCATTTTTTTTGATGTGTGTCAACGTTTGATATCCATCTACGTTTGGCATCATAATATCTAGTAAAACTACATCTGGTGTTTGATGTTGTAATATCTCTAATGCCTCACTTCCATCTCTGGCAATAAACACCTCAAATTGTTGCTTTTTAAAAGCATATTCGAGCGACATTACGATGTTTGGTTCATCGTCGACAATTAATATTTTCTTCATTGTTTTATAACTGACACCAATTTAGTCAAAAGGTAACGTAAAAACAAGTGTTGCACCATTTTTTACCGCTTTTTTTGCCCATATTTTTCCTCCGTGTTTTTCCACAATTTGTTTGGTGATAGCGAGTCCTAATCCGCTGCCTTGTGGTTTGATGGTATTTTGATGTTTTGATTGATAAAATTTATCAAAAATATAGTTGTGATCTTCTGCTGGAATTCCTTTTCCGTTATCTTTTACTGTTACTTCAACTTCTCCATTTCCTAGTTTAAAATCGATTGTAACTTCGCCTTTTTCTGTAGGACAGAATTTGATAGCGTTTGATAATAAGTTTGTCAATACTTGCAGAATGCGATCTTCATCATATTTTATAGTAATAGCATGTGCCGTTTTGTCGTTGATGGTTATATTTTTCTTGGAAGCAATTTGCTGAATGCTTGCTACTGCTTTTTTTATGGTTTTTTGAAGATCGTTGGTTTGTAAATCTAAATGCAAACGACCTGTTTCTAGTTTTTCAAAATCCAGAATATTATTGATGAGTCGCGCCAAACGATCAGAATCTTGCAGGATATTTTTTAGAAACTGATTTTTCATGTCTTTTGGCATGTCATCTTCATCATCCATCAATAATTCGGTTGCAGCACGAATTCCTGTAATTGGTGTTTTTAATTCGTGTGCGACAGTGTCTAAAAATTCATCTTTTTGTTTGTCTTTTGTAACAAGTTCTTCGTTGACATTTTTTAATTTGGAAGATAGTTGCGAGAGTTCTTCCGATTTTTCACGAAGCATTTTATTACTAACAATATTTTCTTTTGATTCTTCAAGTATTTTCAACACTTCCACCAAACTTATTTGTTCTTCTTTTACCACACTTGCAATGAGTATTTTTGCGGAAGCTCCACCAATACTACCTGTCAATAGTTTTTCTGAAAAGTTGATTAATCGCGCATCTGCCAATTGTGTGTTTGGCGATAAGTTATATTTTGTAAAAAAGATTTTTAACGCACGTGTCGCTTTTTTTTCTCCCAAAAAACGAACTAATACATTTTTAATATCTGCTACATACGCTTCTCCTTTCCATACTAATGCATTGTCTTGTAACGTGGTAAAGTTGCTACTATCTACATACATTTCAGCATAGTTTCGTTCGCGATAGTTTCCTTTAGTGGTTAGTGAAAATGTGAGATAACAAAGGATGTTAAAAGTTATGCTCCAAAAGAACGCGTGTGCTGGCGGACTTAAAAAGTCAATTCCAAACAATGCATGTGGTTTTAACCAAGTGATTCCGTTGAGTCCATATTGAATAAAATCGTTTGTTCCCGTATACGCTTGCAATACAAATGGTAATACTAATGTATATAATGTGATAAATGTTCCAACAATGATTCCAATAATTGCTGCTTTGGAAGCACCGCGATTCCAGAATAATCCGATAAAAAATGATGGTGCCAATTGTGAAATGATGACAAATGAAATTAATCCAATCGCATACAACGATAATTCTTTAGAGAAGGAAACATAAAAGAAATAGGCTCCAATAATGATGAGAAATATAGAAATTCTACGAATGTTTTTGATGTATTTTGAGTTTCGCTCTGGCTGATTTTTGATGAATTTATCTAAGAAACCATACGGAATGATTAGGTTGTTACTTACCATCGTAGATAATGCCAAAGTCGAAACAATCACCATAGAAATTACGGCTGAAAATCCTCCTAAAAATACCAAGGTTGCCAAAAACGAATTGCCATTTTCTAGCGGAAGTAATAAAGTGTAATATTCTGCATTTTGTGTGTTGCCAAAAGTGAGTTTTCCTGCCCAAGCGATAAAAATTACAAAGAAATTAAAGAGTAAAAGGTATAATGGAAATAGCCAAATTGCTTTTTTTAGATGTTTCTCACGATTATTTTCTAAAACGGATACTTGAAATTGTCTAGGCAAGAGAAAAATTGCAATAAACGCTAGTGCAATCATAAAAAACCAATCAAAACCATTTTCTACACTTCCAAGCGTAATTAATTGCTTGAAATTTTCCATATTGCTCATTTGGTTGTAAATATCGGAGGTTCCATCAAATAAGTAGAATGTAATGTACACCCCAATTATGAGGAAGAATACTAGCTTGATGACAGATTCAAAAGCAACAGATGCGATGATTCCTTTATGTTTTTCCGAAGCATCGGTATTTTGAGTCCCAAAAAAAGTGGCAAAAATTGCTAAAAGTAATGCTACATAAAACGTAGAATCGTCAAATACTGTTGTAGATACATAACTGGTTTCATCTGCCATAATTTCAAAGGTTTCCGAAACTGCTTTTAGCTGTAATGAAATGTATGGTAATGTTCCAAAAAGGCAAACAAGTGTGACCAATGCGCCCAAAAATCGGTTGTTTCCGTAACGCAAAGAAATGAAATCGGCAATGGAAGATATTTTATGTTGTTTGGAAATTCGAATGATTTTCCGCAGTACAATTATCCACAACGGTGCCGCAATAACTGGTCCGAGATATATTGGCAAGAAATTGATTCCGGAGTTTGCTGCAATTCCAATACTTCCATAATACGTCCATGCAGAACAATATACTGCTAATGAAAATGTATACACATACGGATTGTTTACCCATTTACTCTGCCGTTTTTTTTCTGCCAAAAACGCCACATAAAAGAGTACCGAAAGGTAACTAATGATGATAAAAACGAGCGTATAATTATTCATAATGACGTTTTAACACGATATATGAAATGATAATAGAAATCAACCAAATAGAAAAAATAGAAAAGTAAAATGTAGGAATTCCTAATAACGCACCTCCTTTGTTGAATGTTAACACAAAAGGAATATTGAATAACAATAACAACGCTATAGCTAATACTACTAATTTTTGCTCGTGCCGTTTTTTCATTTGACTGAATTGTTTACTATTTAAATTTAAGAAAAATCAACACTACCAAAAAGTAATGTTGATTTTTGAACTAACATCATTTAAATTAATGACTTGAAGCTTCTCCTGCTCCAGAAGGTATTCTGATATTTTCTACCATTTCTTGTACATCTTTTGGTGGTGCAGCAGTCATTCTTGAAACGACTACAGATACAATTACATTTACAATCATCGCAATTGTTCCAAAGCCTTCAGGAGATGTTCCAAACCACCATTCGCTTTTTGGTAATGGATCTAATACGCCAATTAATCCTGTTTTGTAACGAATCATATAGAAAAGCATCAATACGATTCCGACAACCATTCCAGCAATAGCACCTTCTTTGTTCATCCGTTTGTCAAAGATTCCCAAAATAATGGCTGGAAAAAATGATGCGGCTGCCAAACCAAATGCCAAGGCGACGACGGCGGCGACAAATCCTGGTGGATAAATTCCGAACAATCCTGCAATGATAATTGCAACTAAGATTGCGATACGCGCTGCTAATAATTCTCCTTTGTCTGAAATGTTTGGTTTTAATTGTTTTTTGATTAAATCGTGAGAGATAGAAGTTGAGATTACTAATAATAATCCTGCTGCGGTTGATAAAGCAGCTGCCAATCCACCTGCGGCAACCAATGCAATGACCCAGTTTGGAAGTTTAGCAATTTCTGGATTTGCCAATACCATAATGTCTCTGTCTACATACAATTCATTTTTTGCTGTACTTGCATTGGAAACTAAACGTTCTCCATGCGCGCCTCTTTCTGCTGTATATTCTGGTTTTTTCTTTGATAATGCATCTCCAGCAACATACTGAATTTTTCCATCGCCATTTTTATCTGCCCACGCAATGAGTCCTGTATTTTCCCAATTTTTAAACCATGCAGGAATTTCTTCGTATTCTTTTTCGCTTACAGTTTCTATCAAATTTGTTCTAGAAAATACTGCAATTGCTGGTGCTGTTGTGTATAGAATGGCAATAAATAATAATGCCAATCCAGCAGATTTACGAGCGTCTTTTACTTTTGGCACTGTGAAGAAACGTACAATTACATGTGGCAATCCTGCTGTTCCAACCATTAATGCTAAGGTAATTGCAAATACGTCCCAAGTAGATTTTGTTCCACTAGTATATTCGTTAAAACCGAGTTCCGTATGCAGTTTATCAAGTTTATCCAAGAGAAAACCGCCGGATTCTACTTCACCGCCCATTCCTATTTGTGGAATGATGTTTCCTGTCATTTGCATAGAGATAAAAAATGCTGGCACCATAAAAGCGAATATCAACACACAGTATTGTGCTACTTGTGTATATGTAATTCCTTTCATTCCGCCTAAAAAAGCAAAGATTAAAACTACTGTCATTCCTATGATGACACCTAAGTTGATATCTACTTGTAAAAATTGAGAAAATACAATTCCCACACCACGCATTTGTCCTGCAACATAGGTAAATGATACAATTAGCGCGCAGATTACAGCGACTGTTCTAGCAGTATTTGAGTAATATCGATCTCCAATAAAATCGGGCACCGTAAATTTTCCAAATTTTCGCAGATACGGTGCTAAGAGCAATGCTAATAATACATATCCGCCTGTCCATCCCATCAAAAATACAGAGCCATCATATCCCATAAAGGAGATCAACCCTGCCATACTGATAAAGGATGCGGCACTCATCCAATCGGCTGCTGTTGCCATTCCGTTTGCTAAAGGAGAAACGCCTCCGCCAGCAACGTAAAATTCTTTTGTTGAGCCTGCTCTAGCCCAAATTGCTATTCCGAAATATAGGGCAAAAGTTATCCCTACTAAGATCCAAGTCCACGTTTGTACACTCATAATAATTTATATTTTTTGTTAGTTAGGGTTACTCGTCGAAACCGTATTTTTTGTCTAATTTGTTCATTAATCGTACGTAAACGAAGATGAGAATTACGAATACGTAAATAGATCCTTGTTGTGCAAACCAGAAACCTAGTTTGAATCCGCCAAGTCTAAATTGATTGAGTTCTTCTCTGAACAGAATTCCGCAACCATAGGAAACCACAAACCATATAGCTAGTAAAATGGCGAGGTATTTTATGTTTTCTTTCCAGTACGCTTTTGCGCGTTTTTGTTTGTCATCGGTCATAATTGGTTGGTTTTATAGGTAAATCATTGCTTGAAGCGTTAAGGTACTTATTGCATCGGTATTACCATATTTTGTGTTGAAATATTCAAGGCTAAGTTTTGAATGATGTCCACTAAGATATGTATTTATCCCTATACCAAAAGAAGTGGCATTGTCATCAATTGCATCTATTTGTCTGCTATCAAATTGTACATACGGTTGAAATTTCGTTGCTTTTTCTGTTGCAAATAAATATCCTAAGTGTCCGTGAAGTAACGAACCTGTTTCATAGGTTCTTCCTAAAGTAAAGTCTTTTCCGTAATCACTGAATTGTGCTAGAGCATATGCAGTAATTGCTGCTCCTTTTCCTCCAATTGGCGCATCGTAAAAAGCATCGACAGCATAAATAGATACATCTTCTCCTGCCAATTCACCTGCAGTGTTTGCGATTACTGAGCCTTTTGGATGAAAGAAGAATCCAGCACCAATATTGAATACTTTTTTACCACCTAAATAGCTTCCTACTTTGTAAGGTAAAAAGTTAGATTCTTGATCTAAAAAGTGATAGTCAAAATATCCAGCGTAGGTTCTACCAGCATCTTTTGAACCTAATAAACGTCTTCCGGCATATACGGCAGCTCCTCCAGGTGATGGTGTTGCTGCTTCTTGTAAGTTGTTTGTTACGGCATCATTGATTGCTAATCGGTATTGGAATTTGTTAAATTTCCCTTTGAGATATACACCCATGTGACGTGCAAATTGATCTGAAAGACCAATCGTAGCCCAAGCTTGACGCTGATTGTCCAGAGTCATCATGTTTAACGTGCTTTGATTATTGGCTCTAGAAATCCCGTTCCAGTAATGCAAACCGCCACCAATGGCGTGATCTTTTGTGAGTGTAAATTGTCCCCAAACATCATGAAAGAACAGTTGTGCGCTGTCTCCTTTCCCTGTTGGTGATAAATTATCTCCGTTAAGACTGTTGAGTCCAAAATGTGTAAGAATTAGGAATCGTTTGTTGATTTGTGCGTACATAAGTACACGAGCTCTACGCAAACTGAAATTTAAATCACTTTGTTCGTTTCCGTTGGCATCCAAAGGTCTGTCTGAATTATGTTGTGCCCAAATTTGCGCCCATGAAATGATTCGGAAGTATTTAGAACCATCTTCGTTGAGTTTTACTTTCATTCCGCCATTGTAATCTGGCGCACCTTGAGCGTTGGTATATTGGAAAGAGACTAGCAATAGTCCGACCAATAAAAGTGTTAGTTTTCTCATTGTTTTTAAAGGGTTAGTTAGTGTTACATTGGTTTTGTGTGCAATGCTAAACTCTAAAAAACAGCGAGATAAATAAAAATAACTATATTTTTTTGTTAATTTACTATACTAATCTTTGAAACGTTCCCACTTTATCAACATAAATTTGTCACCCAATTCTGTAACAATAACTCCTGCACCTTTGACGTTTTCGGCATTTTGGAAGTAGTTACCGAGTTCATCAGCATTGAGTATTTTATAGGTAGGATGATACGTAGAATTGTATGGACGTTTAATGTTGTATTTCTTCACCCAGTTCATAATACTTACATGCGAAATTCCCAAAATACGTTCAATTTCACGATAGGTCAATCCTTCTAAATACAATTGAAGCGACTTATTGACATAATAATCATCAATCTTTTTTCCTATTTTGTTTACCGAGAAAAAGTAGTTGCATTTTTTACATTTGTAACGTTGTCTGTTGTTAACAATTCCGCTTTTTATATAACTATCTGAACCACAATTAGGACACAGTTCTATTTTCATATATACTAATTTAGCATAAATATATCAATTTAGCAACAAAAATAAAGTTTGATGTTTTAAAGTATTTGATTTTTCACATAATTATGTCCATTCGTTTGATTGTCATAAGAACATTTCTTTTTACTAATATGATATGTCCGATTTTGTTTTACTTTTTTAAAATAGTTCGCATTCCTCTTTTTATAATGTATGCCGTTTCTTTGGTTGGAGATTCTTTTTTCCATTTTTCACAAAGGCTTTCTACCCAAATTGGTTGTGATTTGCTAGCATCGTTCAACCAATTACCAACAGCGTCACGTACATATTTAGAAGCATCAGATTTTAAAGGATTTAAAATGGGCAACGCTTTCGCAGGATTTTCTTGAAAAGCAGTTATTTTCTTTGTCCAAACGCCAATTGGCCGCAATGCTTCTACCGCAAAACGCCGAATGTTCTCGTCTTCGTTAGTTGTCCATTTCGTTAGCAATGCTACGGAAGTGTCCAAATCAGCAATCATTCGTTCTTTCGTCGCAAAAATTACGACCTCGCGAACACCAAAATGTGTGTCGGCAGCGTAGGGCTTCATAGTTTTTAGCAATTTAGAAACTGTATTTTGTTGTGTACTTTCTGCCCAACATGCCCAACAACGCACCAAATCGGAAGTATGATTTTTTAGTTTTTCATACACTTTTGCATTAGTCGTTAGCAAACCAAACGTTTCTCCAATTACTTTGGTATTGCTATTTGCCGTTGGTTTTTTCTGCGCATTTACGGCGACTTCAAAATCTGGAAACCAAGCTTGCTTATTGAGTTCTTTCAGTACTAATTTCAATAAGAACAATTGATCGGTTGCGAGCCATTCCATTAAATTTTTAGTTTCAACCAAACCTTGATTTAAATATGCTATCACTTCAGGATTTAAATCTTTCAGGCTTCTCGGTCCTTTTCGATTGGCGATATGTTCAGGAATCATTTGTATAGAATTTTAGACGTTTCTAAAGTACATAATTCTCAAAATATCTTGCCATTTCCACATGGTTTTAATTATAACCTTTTAAACTAGAAGTGGTTTTTTTAAGTGTCATTTTGATTTTGCTAGAGAAACCCGTAGTTTCATCTGATAAAAGAAACTTTATGCAAAAATTGAAACATTACGGAATTACTTGTGTATTTTTTATCACGGTAGCATTGCTCACGTTTTCCTGCAAGTCAAATCAGGCTGTTAGTAACGTAAAAAATAATGCTATTAGCATTGCAAATACAAAATGGTCGGGAACCGATTCTGATGGCGATTTTTACGAGTACCATTTTTTAGCCGACGGACAAGTTGCTTATAAAACTAATACCATGCGAAGTAGCATTGTTTCTTTTAAAGATGAGGAAGATATTTGGAGTCAGAATGGTAAGAAAGTGATGATTGCTTTAGGTAATACATCAATTCAAATTGGTGATATTGCAGGTAATAAAATGAATGGAATTGCTTGGAATAAAGATGGAAAAACTTGGACTTTTAGCCTTCAAAAAATCTCTAAATAGTGCTGAGAATTTGGTAATCATTATATAAATTAACGTCAGTTCGATATAAATCAATCAATTTATATTTATAGTAATTTTAGAGATGATTTTGTTATGTAATTCATTTTCAGTGTTTTATTTTCGTTTTCTTTGCTTACCCAAAGAAAAGAAACAAAAGAAAGGGAACTTTTCCAGAGGTATTTTTAGTTTTTCTTTTAGGGAAAAACTAAAACCGCATGAATTTTTCTAAATTTTCTCCAAGGTTTCGAAAATTTTTAACGAAAAACTCCTGCTATACTGCGGAAAAGAAAAGTTTCAAACTAAAATCCTAACGTCGAACTCACGTTAAATTATTAAAATAATTACGCAATTAAATGCACACTGAAAATAAAATTTCAAAACATAACAACGTTTTAATCGCTTTTACAACTGATAAAGAGCCTTCTGAGGAGTTAAAGTATTTATTAGATCATTTTTGTGGCACTTCCGTAGATGGTTTCGCTGCTATTAAAGATGCTTCTCAAAAAGTCTTTGTCTGTGGTAATCTTTCTTCGCTTGACAACCAGAATAGACCATTTTATATTATTAAAGAAGTTTCTGAAAATTATGAACATTTACAAGATGCTTTGGTTGTTTCGCTTGGAGAAGTTCCTGTCATTATTCATGAAGTTGGCGTGTATTTTAGGAAATTATTTCATGAACATGACGATTATTTTCATCAGATAAGATCGCAACACGAGTTTCAACAATTGACAGAGTCCAATAAACAATCTAACGCATTGCGTACGGGCATTTATTTGAGTGATGTTTCAAAGGAAACGACTAACAAAGGGAATGAGCAATTGCACTTCCACTTGTTACGCTGTTCTAGTAATTTGTCTGGACCAACAGACAATTTCCGCAAGACGGATCGCAGTATTATTAGTACGTTAAATGCCGCTGCAAAAACCGTTTTTGAGGAGGAAACCTCTTTAAATCATGTGTTGGCGCAGATTTATGAGAATCGAAAAGATACCGACGAAAGAGCTAAGGAACGCAAGGCGAAAATTAAAGCACATTCTGACAAGACAAAAGATATGGCAAAAAACGGATTGATCGCTTTTTGTACATTTTATGACAACACACAGCTTGAACATTTAAAACCTTCCAAAACAGATCGCTATGATTGGTGTCATGGAAAAACGAGTGGTTTGACACGACTGCATTTTAAGTTAAAAAAATCGGTCATTGATGATCGTCTCGAAAAAGAATTTAGTGTGACTTTGTATCCGAATTCTGCTTTTATCATTCCACTTTCTACTAATAGATTGTACACGCATGAAATTCGTCCTTCGTTGTTAAATATTGCGCGTATTCCAACAAGAATGGGTTATGTGGTGCGTTGTTCTAATTTGGAAGCTGTTTTTATGAATGATGAAACATATATTAAAGAAAATGGCGAATTGATTAAACTTGAAGAAATGACAAATGAAACCATGTCTGAATTGCGTGATACGTATTATGAAGAAAATGTGTCGGAACGTAAAGTGACGTACGGAAAAGTTCATTTTAGCATGAATGGTGGCGATTACCAAAAACCTATTTATTGATGAATGGTTTTTATCAATTTTCGCTTCCATTAGAAACCAATTTGTTTGATGAATTGGCAACTTCGGTTGCTTTTGAAGCTGTTGGAAAAGGTAGACTTGGGAATCATTTGGTAAAATTGAGTGATTTGGGAATTCCGTTGGTACGAACGACTACGAAATATACGATTCCGCCGCATGATTTTTCGGCAATTCACAATACGATTGTAGAAAGCATACAAAATACGATACAAACTACAGATGAGATTCCGATTGATGAGGTTTCTTTTAATAATGCGTTGATTGAAATTTATGATGCGTCTTATAAAAAAATGAAATATCATTCCGATCAATCTTTGGATTTAGATTCGACATCATATATTGCCTTATTTTCTTGTTATGAACATCCAAATGATGTTTCCAAACATGCATTGCGCAAACTAAAAGTGAGAGATAAAACTACGAACAAAGAATTTGAATTTGTATTGGAAAACAATTCTGTCGTATTGTTTTCATGCGCCACAAACACAAAATTTCAGCATAAAATTGTCTTGGAGCAAGTTTCAGGAAAAAAGCCTGTAGCTATAGAAAATCGTTGGTTGGGAATTACTTTCAGAACTTCAAAAACGTTCATTCAGTTTAAAAACGACAAACCATATTTTCCTAATGGAGAATTGTTGCAATTGGCAGATGAAACACAACGCAGAAGTTTCTACATGACACGCGGAGAAGAAAATAAAAGTATGGATTTTAAATATCCTGAAATTTACTATACGTTGAGTGAAGCTGATTTGATGTTTCCAAAAAGGTAACTTATTACATTGAAAATCAGACATAAAATCTACCTGAATCTTGTTACGTATTCTCGCCTCTTTTACCATTTTTATTTGGATTACAGCGCATTATACTATACATTGAAAGTCCAAACCATTCAAAACATACCGTATGCAAACCTCTAAATCTCACGAAGACGTATTGAAAAACAAAATAAAACATGTAGTTGTAGTCATGTTTGAAAATCGTTCCTTCGATCATATGCTGGGTTTTTTATACAAAGACAATCACAATAAATCACCACTTGGTCATGATTTTGAAGGATTAACGGGCAATGAAACAAATCCTGATAGTACTAAAAATCCAATCAAAGTATTTCCAATTGATCCAAACGACAAATACGCGTATTATATGCCAAAAATGGATCCAGGAGAAGGTTATATGAATACCAATTTTCAGTTATTTGGCGCTTTAAATGAACCGTTTCCTCATAAAATTGCAAACAATCAAGGTTTTGTGCGTGATTTTGAAAACAAGATTGCAAATAAATATTATGGCGATCCACCATATAAACCCCAAAAAACTACTGATAAGTCTACTACAATACCTAAAAAGAAAACATACGATAAGAATTACGATCATTCAAAAGATTATCAAAACGACGATTACAAACATTGGTATAAACATTATTCTCCACCACCATCTGGTTTAGAAATTGTCAGTAAATTTCCAGGTACAGAACCTAAAGATATCATGGGAATATACACACCTGAACTGCTTCCTATTTTATCTGGCTTGGCAAAAGGATATGCTGTTTGCGATCATTATTATTGTTCGGTTCCTTCAGAAACACTTCCCAATAGAGCTTTTATGCATATGGCAACTTCTGAAGGACATTTGTATGACGAAATTAAATCGTACAGTGCTAAAAGTATATTTAAAAACCTGTCCGATCACAAACGTAGTTGGGGGAATTTTTGCTGATAAATTACAAAAACCATACACTTACAACTTTTGTCAAGATGTAGCCGACAATCCAATACCAGAAATTCCTTTATTGGAAGTTTTAATAACTTCAAGACAGTTTTAAAAGGAGATCATTTGCCAGATTATACGTTTTTAGAACCTTCTTGGGGAAGCTATGGAAATAGTCAGCATCCAAATTACGATGTCGCAGCTGGAGAAGCATATATGCTAGAAATTTACAATGCTATACGAAAATCTAAATATTGGGAAGATACGCTGTTAGTTATCAATTATGATGAACATGGAGGTTGTTACGATCATATCACTCCGCCAGAAGGCGCAACACAACCAAGTGCAACAACTGAAAATAAAAACGGATTTAAGTTTGATCGTTTTGGCGTACGTGTTCCTTGTGTGTTAATTTCTCCTTGGATTGAAGCGGGAACAGTGTATCGTACAAAAAGTGAAACTCCACTCGATCATACTTCGTTGTTAAAAACTATTGAAGTTTTATTCGATTTGCCACCACTTACAGCACGTGATAAAGCTGCCGCAGATGTCTTAGATGTGCTTACTTTGTCAAAACCACGAAAAGACAATCCGATGGAAGGAATCAAAGCTCCAAAAACCAATTCAGCAGTTCAAATTCCGAATCATGCTTCACAAATTGTACGAGCACAAGCAGATGCGATAACTGATAAATTGAATAGAGATGCAGGGACACAAAAGAAAACTCCTGAATTTCATTGTGATGAAGCAGCAGCGACATACATTCAACAACATTAAGTATATAATGATTTAAAGAATAACTTCTGTTGCTTTTGTAACCTTTATCTGAACATGTACACTGATATAAGTAAGAACAAAAACCAACTCAAAAAATAATAAATAATATGAAAAAAGTAATAGTAATTGTGTGCGCGCTGTTGTTGATCTCTTGTGATACTTCAGAGCAATATGAAAAAATTGCAGGGGAATGGAATTGCACGACATGGATTACAGAATCAACAGGAGCCGATCTTTGTAATAACAATGTGTATTTTAATTTTAAAGCAGATAAAACGTATCAATCAAAGATTAATAATATGGAAGAAACTGGCGTGTACAAGATTGCAAACGGAATGTTGTATTCTACACCAAAAGGAAAACTAGAAATTGGTGTTGAAATCAGTAAACTCAACACAGATACGTTGCAATTTGTAATGAGTCGTTTTGGAGAAAAAGAAATTCTCACTTTAGTCAAGAAGAAATAAAAATATACTTTTATTAACTCGTTGTGCATTTAGAACTCAAATATTCAATGAAACGTCCGTTCGAGTGATTTTGAGGTACGAAAAATCGTATCGAGAACTTATTTTCGTATTAAAAATTCTATTCTCGATACTAATTTTACTCATTTTCAATCGTAAAATTCACTCGAAGTGACGAATTTTATCTAAATGCGCAACAGGTTTTTATTATGTCATATTTAAAAGTTCAACAATATACTGTTGGACTTTTTTTATGATAAAAAAACAACTACGCAAAATGAATGCGCAGTATCATTTTAGGTTTGTTGAAGATTTAAAAAACAAAAAGATGATAACCTTAAAAGAATTACACAGAACTTTACAACAACGCAAGCGTCCAGAAGATGTTGCAGAAATGATTCTTGAGTTATTGGGAGAACGTCTTTCTTTTGAAGAAAAGAGAATTTTAGAAAAAGCTGCCAAAGGTTCACTGAAAAATACTTTTTTGGGTTACACGTCCATGATGCAAGAATTTGCAACTGCTGTTGGTGCAGAAAAGCAGGTTAAAAAAACGATCGAAATCTTTAAACTTACTCCTAATGAATCTATTGATTATAATAATATTGATGCAATTAAGGAGTTTATCGCAGCAGTTTCTCCAATCATTTTTAAGGAAGTTGGTGCTAATAATTTTCTATCAGATCGATTAAATAAATTACAACGAAAAGAAAAAGGTTTAGATCTTAGCAAACGTAATTATAATAAAAAATGGCGTTTGTTGAAGCGACTCGAAAAGAAGTTGACAAAATTACATCGTGAAATAAAAAAGATTGAATTCCAAAAAATAGGAAAACACGGTTTGTCACACAAAATTGAATTTTCTGAATTTCAAAAAGATTATAATTCGGCATGTTTTATTGCCTATTACAACACAAGATGTAACTTACGAAGTGTATTTACCAATACAAGTCAAGAGCGCGCTTTTGATGAAATTTCAGAAATGTTATTAAATCGTTGTAAAGCAAATTCAGCAAATTGGTGGGCAATTGCACATATCTATTCTGGTCAAAAAGTAATTACAAAACTCTCTGATGAACAGAAAGGAAAATTACTAGGAAAATGGACAGGAACTTTGCAAGAAATTGCGGAATTCTTAGCAGAAATCTGGAACAAAAATGATTTCAATCGTGAAACTATGGTGGTACAAAGAGGAAACGATTCAACAACTTGGAACAATACGGCTGGTGCTTGGAATAAAGCAAGAGACAATTGGATGAATATTATTTATGCTTTAGGAATGGAGTATATTTTGGATGAAATTTGTTTTGGAAAAGTACTACGATTAATGGCAGGCGATGTTGTTGCTTGGCATTATTCAAGTGGTGGACAATTGGATCCGAATACCGAAGTTTGGAATAAAATTCCATTGCCTTGGGAAGTGTTTCAAGGAAAAGAAAAGTGTACTAAAAAATTAGTTGAATGGCATTGTAAACGAGCAAATATAAATCCAACAAAATCTGGATGGATTGCGCCAAGAGTTCAGCGTGTTGCAAAATTTAAACCAACTCCCGAACTTGTACATGGCGTAACTATTTCAAATCCGTATTTGGCAACAGTACTAAAAAAGCATAAATACTTTTCAGGTAAAAAATATAGGTTAGTTCAGTGGTAGAACGGTCGGCTCTCACTCCGATTGGACGCAGGTTCGAGCCCTGCACCTATATATGTCTGATATAGCTCAGTGGTAGAGCGTCCGGCTCGATTACCGGATGGACGTAGGTTCGAGCCCTACTATCAGACCAAAACGAAGCACGGTTACGAAATGTAGCTGTGTTTCTTTTTTTAAAGTCCCGATTTGTGTTTTAAAAATTCCTTCTATATCTTGAAGTTTCTTAAAATTAAGTTTATGAAAACCACTTCTGTGTCATTATTTTTGATATTTGTATTGATTTTTAATTCTTGTTGTGCTACTAAAACAACAACTTCCAATACGAATTCTACTGCTGTAGAAACTCCGATAGTTTCTGAAAATCCGACAATAGAACGTGCTGAAGATTTTGATGGTTGGAGTACTCAAATTGACAATTTAAATACAACTCAAATTAAGATAGTTTGTAAAGAATCGAAACTAGAAATTCGCCAAAAAATTCTAGCATATCTTAGATTGAATCGTATTTTCTTAAATGATATTGAACTTCGAAATGCTATTGTTGAAACGTCTGAAAGTGGTAGAATCATCATTCCACAAAATAATTATCGCCTTGATTTCATTTATAAAAATAATGAAGTAATTGTACAAGGAGATGAAAAAGATGCTATGGGAATTGATCCTGAGTGGGATTTTATAAAGCCTATTAGTTCCAATTGGGGTTTATTGAGTGGATTTTCAGACCAATTAACTGTTGAGAAAATCTTATATAAATAAAATTTCAGTTGTTTCTTAATCTATGTATCAATCTTAAATTCAGCAATAATATTTTTTCCGTTAAAACGACTCAGCAATTGTAAAATAAAAATTGTTGGTATTTTTTCCAAATCCCCAATCGAGTCTAAGATTTAAGTTTTCAGATTTATCAATCATAAATCGTGCGCCCAAACCATAATTAGGTTTTAAGGTTTTAAACTGAAAGCTTTTTACATCGTTGTAAACGTCGCCTGTTCCTACAAATCCTACCATTCCCCAACGAGAATTTTTGAAGTTTTTACGATATTCTACTTGAGTCGCGAGCAAATCACGTTCTACAAAACGGCCTTCTTGATATCCACGCATAATCTCACTACTTCCAAAAAAGGCATATTCTGAAAATGGTAGATTCCCACGTGAAAATTGTCCCACCACATGAAATGCGAGAATATCGTTATTTTTTTTAGATACGTCTAAATAGTGTCTTAAATCAAATCGTGTGAGATTAAATTTATGAGTTCCGCCCAATGCTTTAAAATATTCACCGTGTGTGAATTCAAAATACCAACCATCTTGAGCGTTTAGTATGTTGCTTCTACTGTCAAATAACATCGCAACCTCAGCACCAACTGACGTAGAACCATTGAATCCATCTGGTCTGTTTCTATCAATGAGTCCATCAGCCTCAAAATCTGTATTATAAATATGATTGAGTCTAAATCCTGCTCCAACAAACAAGTATCTATGAAACATTCGCTTTAGAAAAATAGGCTCTAAAAGAAATTGATTATAGTCATACTGTTCTTCTGCACTATCGGGCGTGTCTTTTCCAATACCGTAATATAACCTCGGATAATTTTGAAATAGTAGATTTCCTTCAATTACCCATTTTTCTTGGTTGGTAAATACCTCAAAACCTGAATACACGAAAAATTGATTGTTCAGCGTATATTGAATGGACATTGGCATATTTGAAACTCTTGTTTCTTCACCACTTCCGTTAAATTTGAAAAGGTATTTGGCTCCTGTACCAAAAGAGAAATTCGTTTCTGGAGAATATGAAAAAACGGGCGCTACAATAAACTTTTGCTTGTAAATCGTTGAATCTCTTTCTACCGCTTTTTTATTTGGATAAAACGTAAATATTTCTTTAAGTTTATCAAAAGTTTGAGCATTTACTGAAGTAGAAAATCCGAATAGTATTAATAAAAAAATGAAGGTATGCTTTATTTTTTTAAGGTTGCGTAGCGTTATCACAGTATTGAAGATATTTATATTTAAAAGAGCAAATATATATTTTTGAATTTAGTGGTTTTAACTCATTCAAAGATTTAGTTAACTTAAACTATACCTCTGTCGTTTTTTTAGATTTTTCAAAAATGACCAATTATATTTCACAACAAACTCATATTAAATAAGTTACAATCGAGAATGCAAAAACTACCGAATGGTTAATCGATTAAAAATTGCGGAAACTTCTGCAGCACTTACACGCGTTGTTACGATGTTTGAGTAATACTTACATCTCTAAAATCACTTCTTTATATTCCTTAAAAGGTTTCAATTCTTTTTCTGCCAACGCTTTATCAATCCATTCCAAAGCTTTTTGCTTGTTGCCTTTGTGTTTAAAAATTTGTGCCAAACGGTAATATGCCCACGATAACGGAACACCATCTTTTGACGTGTAATGCGTGATGTACAAATACAAACACTTCTCGCCTTTATCTAACTGTATATTATAATCGGCAGCAACCTTTCCTATTTGATAATGCATTGCATTTCGCTGATGCTTTTTGTGTGACTTTTCAATATTAGCAATCGCTTTCAATGGCTGATCTTGCTTTTCGTACAACTTTGTCAATTTGTCATAACACGTCAACGAACCGCCAACTTCAATCGCTTTTTTGTAGAACTTCTCTGCCAACTCTGGTTCATCATCATATTCATAAATATATCCTTTTGCCAAATAGCCATCAACCTTAGAAAGATTTTCAAGTTCATTGGCATATTTCATCGATTTCTTCACGCTTCCACCCAAAAGTCTAGGCAACTGCATATACAATTCTACCATTGCCCAACGCACATCAATATGATTCGGATCGAGTTCTGCGGCACGATTAAAAGAACGTTTAATATCACCAATAAGTCCTAAAGCTCTGAACTTATTTACAATCAGTGCTTTCATACCCATGGCACCACCATATTTATAATGATAATTTGCATTATGATCGTCCATTTCTACCAGACGTTCGTAGATTTCAATAGCTTCATCCCATTTTTTCTGATATCCGTACGAATCGCCCAAAAGTTCAATAAGTACAGGATCATTTGGAGAATTTTTTACAGCAGTTTTCAAAATATCTTCTGCTTTGCTATACTGTTTTTGTTCAAATAATTGTTCAATATTTTCTTTAGTTGCTTGACTAAATAACAACATCGGAAGGCACAAAAAGACCAAAAAATAATATTTCATTCGTTTTCTATTTTCAATAACATATGCAGTTATCATTCCAAAGATAGTATTTCATCTGTATTAAGCATATTACTTTGGAATACTCTTTGCTAATTCACAAATAATAATGCAGAGATAAACCGTATTTCTTATAAAATCCTTACTTTACATACGTAAAAGTTTATTTTTTAGTTTTATACTAAATGATTCGTGTGCAACGAAAAAGAAGCTGTTACACTGTGATAAAATTTTAAACCGAATGAAAAACATCCTCACTATATTTATGATCGTATTATTTAGCCAATTTTCAAATGCTCAAGATAATTATACAGATCTTTGGAAACAACTCGAAAAGCTTGAAAAACAAGGACTAACTAAGTCTGCTTTTAAAAAAGTTACCGAGATTTATAAACTTGCGAAAACCGATCAGAACAATCCGCAAATTATCAAAGCATTTTTGCACAAGGCAAAATATCAACTTGCACTAGAAGAAGATGCACAATTAACAATCATAAAAGATTTAAAAGCGGAAATAAAAGTACAAAAAGCACCTTCAAAAAACATCTTACAAAGTATTTTAGCGAATTTATATTGGCAATATTTTAAAAACAATCGCTATAAATTTTACAATCGAACAGAAACTGCTCAAAAAGTTGACACCAACGATTTTAGAACGTGGGATTTGGAAACCTTATTCAAGGAAGTTTCTTTTTATTTTGATGCTTCTCTTGAAAACAGCACACAATTACAAAAACTCGATTTAAGTAAATTTGATGCCATTCTTATTACAGAAAAAAATTCTAAAAAGTTTCGCCCAACAGTTTATGACTTTTTAGCGCATGCCGCATTAGACTTTTACAAATCGCCTGAAAATTCCATCAACAGACCTGCAGATACATTTGAAATAGACAATGATGAATATTTATGTAATGCTGAACTTTTTGTCAACTTAAAACTAACAAGCAACGATCCGTTTTCGCTTCAATTTAAAGCACTGAAACTCTATCAAGATTTGGTGCGTTTTCACCTTAAAGATCGTTCGCCAGAAGCACTAATCGACATCAACATCAAACGTTTAGAATACGTAGCACAAAAAGCCACTTTTGATGATGTCAAAAAGAAACTAATTCAGGCATATCAAAATGAGGCAACTACACATATTTCGCATCCGTACACAGCAATGTACTATGTAGAATCGGCTTCAGAGCATCGATTTTTAGGTGCAAAATATGAAGCTAATAAAGAAGAAAAATACCAATGGCATTACCAAAAAGCAATTGCATATTGCGACATGGTCATTTCAAAATATCCAAACAGTTTTGCTGCCAAACAAGCGAAAAACATTAAAATTGAAATCACAAAGAAAACCATTGAAATCACCACGGAAGAAGTCATTCCAGTTGGCAAACATTCGTTGCTTTCTATTCGCTACAGAAACGTAGAAAAACTACATTTTACGGCGTATAAACTAACATATAAACAAAAAGAACAATACGAAAAGTTGTACGATAAAGACCAACGCACAGCGATGTTGAACAAATTACCAAAAGCCAAGGTTTGGAATGCTACTTTACCTACCGAAAACGATTATCAATTTCATAGAACGGAAATTGCAGCACCGCCACTGGAAAACGGCTTTTACATCATTACCGCTTCATTAGACGATAAAATAAACAATGATTTTCTTGCTGTTGATGTGATTCAAGTGACTGATTTTGCACTCATTCACAAAAAAACACCTTCGCATTACATCTTTCAAGTAGTCAACCGAACTGACGGAACACCAATTGTGAATCAAAATGTGCATATAGATTACGACCTTGGTTACGAAAGAAAATCCAGAAGCAAAACACTTACTACAGACAATACGGGAAGCATCACGCTAGAAAGTGAGCGTAGTTATCGTATGAGCGATATCAATGTTACCATTGCCACAAAAAAAGACACCGCACATTTTGGCAACTTCTACATATCCAATCGTAGTTTTGGCGAAGATAAACCTATCAATGTTGGCTTTTTGTTCACTGACAGAAGTATTTACAGACCTGCACAAATTGTACATTTCAAAGGAATTCTATTGCGCAGAGATGGAACAACTTCTACAATTCTCACTAACGAAAAAGTAGACGTATTTTTACGAGATGCCAACTATCAAGAAGTAAAAACAATCACACTTACAACAAATGAATACGGTTCCATAAAAGGAGAATTTGTTTTACCAAATAACGGACTCACAGGAAATTACTCAATTACCATCCGACAAACTGGGCGAAATTTAGGAAGTACAAACTTTTCTGTGGAAGAATACAAACGCCCAAAATTTTCAGCAGAATTCTTACCAATTTCTGAAACATTTGCCATCAACGACAGCGTAATTACCAAAGGAAACGCTAAAGCTTTTGCTGGAAGTGTAATCTCAGATGCCAAAGTAATTTATTCTGTAAAACGTACGCCGCGTTATCCAAGTTGGGTATATTGGAGAAGACCGTATATCAATACAAAATCGCAACAAATTACCAACGGAGAAACGACTACAGACGCTACTGGAAACTTTAAAATTTCCTTTAAAGCCATTCCAGATGCTAGTGTAGATAAAAAATTATTACCTGTATTTGACTATGAAATTTCGGCAGATATCACAGATATCAACGGTGAAACGCGAAGCACCTCAACCATTGTACGTGTTGGGTATCACAGTCTAAAAGCAAGCGTAGTTGTTCCTCAAAAACTAGATGTTTCCGAAAAAAATCAGCAACTTAAAATTATCACGAAAAACTTAAATGGCGAAAAAGTTCCTGCCAAAGGAACCATTACCATTCACAAACTACAAGCGCCCGATCGTGTATTGCGCAAACGTCAGATTCCTGTTCCCGATTATACGTCTATCTCCGAAAAAGATTTTAAAGAACTGTTTCCGCACGAAGCGTATACTAAAGAAGAACAAGATTATAAATTTTGGAAAAAAGGCAAAAATGTCTTTAGTGAGTCTTTTAATACTGGCGCTTCCGCAGAAATGTCTCTGGGAAAAATAAAACGTTGGGAATCCGGAAAGTACATTGTCGAACTTACCACAACCGACGAAAACGGTTATGAAATCAAAGACATAGCATTTACCACTGTTTTTGATAAAAAAGATAAAACTACAACTGACAACAAACTCGTAGAAATTTTAACTGACAAAGATAAATATCTACCAAACGAAGAAGTGGTATTGACCATTCTATCAGGCGTCAAAAACCTACAAGTAACCGTTGATGTTGAAAAAAACAAACGCCTTATAGCATCTTACTTGGTTTCTACAGAAAATGGGAAAAAAGTCATCCGAATTCCTGTAAACAAAGAAGATGAAGGTGGTTTTAAAATTCACTGTACTACCACAATTTTTAACAGTTTCATTGAGCAACAAATTCCGGTTGTGGTAAGTTATCCGCCATCGCAATTAACTATTGAAACACTCACGTTTAGAGACAAACTAAAACCTGCACAAGAAGAAACTTGGAGTTTCCGCATCAAAGGTCCAAAAGGCGAAAAAGTAGCCGCAGAAATGCTTTCGAGCATGTACGATGCGTCTTTGGATGAATTCAGAGAACACAATTGGCAATTTTCTCCATTCAACAGACCACAATATTACAGTTACATCAACATCAACGCCAACCGAAGTTTTGGAACAACAAGATTCAATGCTTACGAAACTATAGACAAAGAATACCACTACCAATCCTACGATCGTTTAAATTGGTTCGGACTCTATTTTTACCAACGTTCACGAGTACGCTTTAAAAAAATGGCTCTTGAAGCAAATAGTGTAAGTGAAAAACGAATGGCTGCACCTGTAATGGATGACGTTGAAGGATCTGGAAGCGTATTGGCTTTCAGCAATGCTGGTCGTGGTTATGTTAACGACGCCGAAGAAGAATCGCTTGGAGATGGTGATGGTGATGATTTTAACACTTACAGAGGAAACGTATATCAAAAAGAAAAAGTGACAAAAAAAGAAATAGAAACTGTAGTTCCTCGAAAAAATCTGCAAGAAACCACATTTTTCTTTCCACAATTACAAACAGATGCCGACGGAAATGTTTCGTTTACATTCACTACTCCAGAAGCCTTAACCAAATGGAATTTACAACTGTTAGCACATACCAAAGACTTGAATAGCGCAACAGAAACGCTCTCAACAGTGACACAAAAAGAGTTGATGATATTGCCAAATGTACCACGTTTTTTGCGTGAAGGTGATGAAATTGTCATTAGTAGTAAAATATCAAATCTTTCTGATAAAAATATAAGTGGAACTGCCATGTTACAACTTATTGATCCTATGACAGGAAACGATATCAATCCCGCATTATTTCCGCGCACAGGAACTCCCAAACAATCATTTTCGGTAACAGCCAACGGAAACACGCAAGTTTCATGGTTATTGTACATTCCAAAAGGAATTCAGGCTGTTCAATATACCATTACAGCAAAAGCTGGCGAATTTAGTGATGGAGAACAAAGTGCACTTCCTGTATTGTCTAACAGAATGTTGGTGACAGAAACGTTGCCAATGTGGATTCGTTCCGACGAAACCAAAACGTTTACGTTAGATAAACTCGCTTCGACTGGATCTGCCAATGCATCATCAAGTTTGGAGCACCACAAACTAAGTTTAGAAATTACGTCCAATCCTGCGTGGTATGCAGTGCAAGCGTTGCCGTATTTAATGGAATATCCGTATGAATGTGCAGAACAAACTTTTGCTCGTTATTACGCGAATTCGCTAGCGAGTCACATTGCGAATAGCAATCCGAGAATTCAAGAAGTATTCAATCAGTGGAAATCTTCTGATGCTTTGTTGAGTAATTTAGAGAAGAATCAGGAATTAAAATCATTGATTATTCAAGAAACGCCTTGGGTTCGCGACGCACTATCTGAAACGGAACAGAAAAAACGAATTGCGTTACTTTTCGATCTCAATCGCATGAAAAATGAGCAATCTAAAAGCATTCAGAAGTTAACTCAAATGCAATTATCTTCTGGTGGATTTCCTTGGTTTAAAGGCGGACGCGCAAACCGATTCGTCACACAACACATCATTACAGGTTTGGGACATTTACAGAAATTAAATGTTTCCGTGAATGACAAAGAAACCACAAAAATCATTCAAAAAGCAATGCGTTATCTTGATGCTGAATTTATAAAAGAATACAAGGATATTCGCAAATACAATAAGAAAGCAGACTTATCTAAAGATCATTTGTCGTATTCACAACTGCATTATTTATACATGCGAAGCTTTTTCCCTGAAATTCCAAAATCAAAAGAAGTTACTACGATTTCTGACTATTATTTAGATCAAATAGATAACTATTGGCTTAGTCGTCGTTTGTATGCAAAAGGTTTGATGGCGATGGTTTCACACCGAATGAATCATCCAAAAACGGCAACGGCAATTTTACGTTCGTTAGAAGAAAATAGTATTACGAGTGACGAATTGGGTATGTATTGGAAAGAAAATACGGCTTCTTGGTATTGGTATCAAGCGCCAATTGAAACGCAGGCATTGATGATTGAAGCTTTTTCTGAAATTTCAAACGATGTCACTACGGTAGATAATTTAAAAATATGGTTGTTAAAGCACAAACAAACCAATCGTTGGTCTACCACAAAATCAACAACGGAAGCGGTGTACGCGTTATTATTACAAGGAAGCGACTGGCTTTCAGTTACGGACATGGTTGAGGTAACTGTATGCGATCAGAAAATTACACCTGCCGATTTGGAAGCTGTAAAAGTAGAAGCTGGCACAGGATATTTTAAGAAATCTTGGAATGGAAACGAAGTGAAACCAGAAATGGCAAAAGTTACACTAACAAAAAAAGGAAAAGGCATTGCTTGGGGCGGATTGTACTGGCAATATTTTGAAGATTTGGATAAAATTACCACTGCGGAAACGTCTTTAAAATTGAGCAAAAAATTGTTCAAACGTACGTATGATGCTACTGGTGAAATTATCACAGAAATTGACGAAAATACTAAACTTGAAGTGGGCGATTTGGTTCGTGTACGCATTGAGTTACGAAACGACCGACCAATGGAATTTGTGCATATGAAAGACATGCGCGCGGCTGGTTTAGAACCAATTAACGTATTGTCGCAATACAAATGGCAAGATGGTTTGGGGTATTATGAAAGTACAAAAGATGCGAGTACAAATTTCTTTTTTGACTATTTACCAAAAGGAGTTTTTGTATTTGAATACGATTTACGTGTCAATAATGCTGGGGATTTCTCCAATGGAATTTCTACGATTCAAAGCATGTACGCACCAGAATTTAGCAGTCATAGTGAAGGTGTTCGTGTGAAAGTGGATTAGGGATTTACGATTTTTGATTCTCTAAATTACATTCTTTTATCAAAAATTGCCTTAGTTCTTTTGTCATATTTTGCTTATCTAAAATGAAGTATATTTTTTTTAAACTATCATCATCTAAATTTAAATCATTTAAAAGGGATAAATCCAAGTTATGATTTTCCTCATACACACTATACATACGAATTTGATAGATGGCTACTAATAATAAATGAAAATAACTATTATCATTTAAATTTTTGAAATTTTCAATAAGATTTTGAAATTTAAAATCTTTTTCTATAAAAAATAATCTTGAAAATACATGATTGACTAAATTTGTCAATTCAATATTGTTTTTCTCACAAAAAAATAAATACTTTTTAAGTAATCGTATATCATCACTAAATAATACCGTTTTTAAAAAAATCACTTGTAAAGGTAAATATCTGAAATTTGCAAACTCAGCCTTCAAAGAATAATCAAGAGTTGTTTTATCAAACTTTTCTAAAATCTTTGAGGCAAATGGAATAGGGTTACTATGTATACTTAATTCATTTGTAATAAACTCTTTCATTACATATATCAATGGAGTCATTTCAAATAGCTCTTCATTGCAAGAACTAATGAAATTACACTTTATCTTTATATCATTGGAATCTATATTACTTTCATCTATTTCCGAAGTTTTTAATTCTAAATACAAGCTTAATAACAGTTTACTTATATTAGTTTTACTTTTCAATAAATCAAAAATAGATTCTGAAATTATTTTTCTAAATGTTTTTTCTAAAAAAAGTTTCTCTGTAATGACAAAATAAGCTCTCATTTCCCTATCATATTTTACTCCATTTTTATAATTTTGAGTACTTTTTTTATCCAAATACACGTGTAAAAACACATCAAACACATTCTTAAAAACCTGTAAACTAACATTTTGAACAGTACTAAATATTTGCAAGAAAAAAACAGAAGATATTTTATTTTTTTCCAATTGGTAATTAATTAAATCATCCATTATCTCATTATCAGCTTGATCTTTATCAATCATATTGAGTAATAATTCTAATACAATATGCCAATATGGGTTTATAATATACTCAGATATTAAATCATTTCTCTCATCTTTCTTATGTTTCTTTTCAATATTTGTGAAAATCCAATAAGCTGTATAATATTCTAGGAAAGTCTTGTGTGTAAAGTTATTATCAAAATATAATGACCGCTTTTGAGCGTAAGTTAAGAAATCTTCCGATTCACTATCAGTCGTAAATTCATCAGATATCTTCAATTTTTCTACCAAAGTTTTTGCTACTGTGTTTTTTGCCCGTTGATAAGTTACTTTTCCATCTTCTGTACTTAATTCTTTATACTGCCAATAAGCTAAGTCAGCAAAAATGGTATCTTTTCTTTTGTAAATTTCTTGACTTAAGTTTATCTCCATTTCTTTACTATGATCCCATTTGTCAACCAAAGTTTTAGTGCATGATTGATAAATTTCTAATTTTGATTCAGGAACTTTTAAATTATTCCTATATAAAATTACTATTAAAGAAAGTAATAATGGATTGGATATCAATTCATCATCTATCAGATTTCGTTTGGATAATAAATCTTCTATTTCTCTTTCACGTATGTCTTGATCTTCTTCTTCAATAGAATACCAATTTTTCACATATTCTTCTATTTGGTCATTATCAAAGTCATTAATTGAAAGTTGAATCATCGAATCTTCTTGAAATGACGCGTCACTATAACCAATAATTCTTGATGTAACAACAACTCTAGAATTTTCGTATTTATCTATAAAATTTTGAATATCATTTCGAATTGAAATCTTATCATTTAAGTCAAAAATCTCATCTAAGCCATCAAATATCATCATTGTTTGTTGATTTAAGAGAATACTTTCAATATTATCATCTGTGATATTGTCAAGACTATATTCAATTTCTAATAGAGATTTTAAATATTTTATCAATCCTTTATTATACTCCTTCTTGAAAGCATGAAACTTTCGTAACTCAACACGAAATGGTATCCTATCAAAAATTGACTCTGTTTCAAAAACTGATTTATCTTTCTTAAAGATTTTAAGCGCAATAAATTTTGTCAATATAGATTTACCACTACCTGGATTTCCAATAATTACAAGGTTTTTATTAAAATTAAATATTTGCCTAAGAGTAACAAACTCATTTTTTTGTATATCAGGAACAGTATTTAAAATAAATTCTTGATTCAATTTATTAATCGCGATAGAAAATGTAGGCTTAACAAATAAGTCTTTCAATTTTTTCCGTTTTCCTTTATTAATATTTGATTCAAGTCCTAATCCGATAAAATTCAATTGAGAAAAATTATTTTCTAGAAATTTTTTATAATTTTTCAGAAAAGTACTTATAGAAAAGGTATCATGAATTTTAGCCCGTAGCAGTTTTTGAATACTTTTAATTTCTTTGTGAGATAATAAAGAGACTGCTTTGATATCTTTAATATCATTAGATATTCCAACTACAATTAAATAAATTTCTTTGTTTGCTAGTAAATCTTTAAAATAGTCATCTAAATAAAGTTCTTCTTTTAGTAATTTCACAAAATCCAATATAAAGTCCTTAGGAAGAGTTTCCATGTCAAACTTCTCTTCTATAAGCTCATAACTAACTTTTGAATTTATAAATAAGAGTTTCATTAACTCATTAAAAACATCCTGATTTTTAAAGAAGTATTCTATATTCCCACCAAGTACTTTTGGATATATTTCCTGTAACTTTTTTGCGGCCGCATCTACTTTCTTATAAAATTTAGCATTGAAACTTTTAGAGGTAACTTTGGAATAGATTTTATCAAAACCTTTGCCTAAAAGTTTATTACCTAACCAAGTCCCTACTGTTATTAATCCTATAGTTTCAATCATGATACTTTTCTGTTTAAACGTAAATTCTTATAAAAATACCAAAATAAACTTACTTTCAAACTGTTTTTGTTTTTAAAGTGCTTCTTGATAGTTATGTTTTTATACTATTTTTGAAAAACAAATTCACAATATGAAAAAACACATTCTTGTATTTTATCTTCTTTTGTTTTTCAGCGTGCTTTCTTGTTTGAATGTGAGAGAAGATTTAATTCTAGGAAAGTGTAAAATTATTGAGGCGACTTCTAACAATGAGGAATTCAAGAAAGCTGTAAATAGCTATGAAGGCAATATTTATATTTTTAAACCCAACGGTAAATTTATTTACAATGATGCTACTGTAAAATATCATTTTAAAGATGGCATTGAAGGAACTTGGACATTGAAAGACAACGAAATCAATGTAGTACACACACTCGATCTTGGCTCACCGCATACGGCTATTACAGATAAAAATCATTTTTTTATCACAAAAATTATAGATGATAAGATGACGTTGGAAATGCATTTTGATAACGGTAACGTATTTACTTTACATGCGTTTCGCAGGGAATAATTGTTCTTTTAAGATTTTAAAAAAAGTTATTTTATCCATATGTAAACCAAACTGTTTGGTTTCCTTTGCTTTTTGCATTTGCTACAAAACGCTGAAAGTTACGCAAATCGTGTCCGAAGTTATTATCAATATAACCTTTTCCTTTATTTATTGTAAAATCTGAAAAATAGTATTTAGAGTTGAGTGTATCAAATTCTGTAGGTAATAACAAATTTGGTAAATTATCAATTTTTGCTAATTTTTCTAATAATTGATGGAGTGTTTGCAATACTAAATCAATATTTCCTTCAATTGCTTTTTTAGCTATTTTCGCTTCCGCGAGAATTTGCTCTTTTTCCGCTTCTGTTTCTGCAAATTCTAAACAATCTTCTATGTAATCTTCATCAGGATAGGTTTCCATCAAGTAAAAACAAGAAATATCTACATTTGTAATTTTGCCTATTTGATCCAATTCAGATTCGTGTTCTACTACATCTTTTCGACACATTAAATTACAAAATTCACGACTTAGACTAAATTTATCGAAATCCTCTAAGCTAAATGCAGTTTCTATTTCTGTTTGTAATAAAATATCTAATCCCATGATTTAGTAGTATTCTATAACTCTCAATTCGGTTTCAATAGTTCCATTTTGACGTTCCAAACTTCTTTCAATCCAATGTCCTTTGCTGTCAAATTTGTAATCAATGTATTTTGAAGTTACTGAAGATTCGCCAGGATAATAAAACGTAGTGACGCGTTTCTTAATGTTTCCGTTTTCTTTAAAAAGTTGCATCATGTTTCGCTTTACACCAGTTTCATCATAAATGATTGTTGCTTCTTGCTCACAACCAACATATGAAAATTCATATTTAACGCCATTGCCACCAACGCCTTCTAACTTTCTCCCTTTGTCATCGTTTTTGGTAATGAATAAGGTATCTACACGAACTTCTGCTTTGATTTCATCAACATCTGACATTGAATTCGTCGCAATCACATATTTCAATTTACCATCTTCATAGATATAGTCAGACTTCATTTTTTGAATGGTATTGACAACTTTGAGCGGTTTTCCTTGTTCGTCATATTCCACAAGCATGTATTTTTCTGTTTTTTCTCCCAACGGATTGTCTTTGTCAAAACTTTTTGCCGTTTTGATGCCTGCTTCCATAAAACAAGGATCTAAAGGTTTGGTTTTAGTGGCACAACTTAATAGACAGCAAAACGCGAACAGGCACAAATATTTCATGATAGTTGAGGTGTATTTTGAGGTTCTAAAGTAATGTTAATATTCTTTAAATTCAACTTTTGAAGTAGGTTCGTTATTGAATTGAATATGCTTAATTTTTGTGAGCTTTTGACCAATATCTTCCAAAGTATCATCTATCTGAAATGTGTATTCCATATCAAATTGACAGTTACACGAACAATGACGCCCAAAAGGTTGATAAATGATGTTTAGCGTAGTTTCTTCTACAATTTCAGCTTCGCACAAAAATGCTGAACAACAGTTTTCTACTACTGAAAATTGAACGGTAAAAGCATCTTTTGTAATTGATAAGCTATTGATACTTTTGTCTTGATCTTCTATTCCAAGATCAACATCAGTGCCTTCACATTCACTTACATTTATTGATCTTAGAATGTAACCGTGTAAAATACTGAGATAGCGAAGTTTGACACTTTCTGAAAACACCTGACTTCCTTTTGGGGCAATGATTTCAGCATCATTTGTTGCTACGGAATCTGTTTGTATTATATTTTCTTGTGATTGAATTGTTGGCGTTTCTTTTTCTGAAACCTTTCCGCTACAGCCAATCAGCAAACTCATTCCAAAAACCCAGAAAATAATTCTTTGTACCATATTAAAAATTATAAGAGTTTCTTCTATTTATTTTTTGCTTACCAGTCTTAAAAAAAATGACTATACAATTTATAAATATAAAAGTGTTGTTTTATTACTCTAATTTTATCTTTGCATTACGCCCAAAATCTTTGTCGGATTATTGGGTGCTTTTGTTTTATCATAAGTAAAAGTGTCCATACTGTAAGGATAATCATAATATCTTAATTCTACTGTGTCAGCCGAATTAAAGTAAATTTGATATTTAATTGTTCGCTTGTATTGTTCTTTCCAATCGACTGTTAAAGTTCGATCTTTACAACTGCAAGATCCAATATTTGCAATTTCACCATACGGTGTATAATAGGTAATTGTATCTTTTATAATGACATATTTCCTAGAAGACATGCCACCGTTAAATACGTTTTCCTCTAAAGAATTTTTATGCAGTCTGCTTATAACATCTAATGTGCCTAATACTTTTTTACAAGCTTCTTTTGAGTTATAGAATGGTTTGCCTTCTGCGGCATTATGATCTCTCCATTCTGAAGATTTTGATGTACTCACTTGTACCTTTTTAGAATTTACACAACCAATTACGATCATGACTCCAATAATAAATACGATTATTTTTCTCATTGCACTTTAGGTTTTAAGACGCCAATACTGTCATATTTAGAATAGATGGTTTCGGTTGTTCCATTTGCGTTTTTTTGTGTCGTTGTGTATGGTCGGAAACCTTTAGTTTTCTCAAACACAAAACGTTCTGGAAATGTATTTTCTTCGATAATTCGGTATGTATCAGCTCCGTAATAGTTTTCAAATTTTAAGAATTCAGTTCCTTGTAATTCGGTTTCATCTGCTACAAATAGTCTGTTTCCTTTTTGTGTGATGAGCAGTTTAGTTACGATAGAAAGTACATCCGTAGAAATGTTCTTTTTGCCTAATCCAACAAATTCTATCGTGTCTTTACTGCTTGTTCCGTTTTCGATCCAAGTTCTTAAGCCATCGTAGGTTTCTACAAAGTTGATACTTTTTTCACCATCCATCATAACTTCTGGCGAGGTTGAAAATTCTGTGGTAAGTTGTACTTTTATATAAAAAGCATCTTCATCTTTTGCATACGAAACAACAGGCGATTTTTGATACATGATAATTCCTTCCTCATTTGATTTTTGCTGCTGAATGTCAGTTACAACCCAAAGCGAATCTTTCTCAAAAACAGTCTGTTTGAAGTTTATTTTTGCAAAGCTTTGTGCAAATCGCTCATCATTTTTTTCAAAGTTGAGTATAAAATGTTTGAACATTTGAGAATCGGTAAGACGTTCTTCTTCTTGGTCACTATTTTTTTTGATGTATTCTACAGTAAAATCACTTTTACATTGCAGCAATAGTAAACTTCCTAAAAATAATAGTATTGATTTTTTGAGCATCTTGCTATGTGTTTTTGCTAGTAATATTCAATCTCAAAAGAGGTTTCTTTGTGCAACATTTTTTCTCCGCCAAGATAATAATAGGAGTTTATATTTTTTGGATTTCCTTTGTCATCATATAAATATTCGTATTCTACGGGCAATGTAACCAAACGTCCTTTTTGATAAAATGTTAGCGTTCCTTCAACAATATGCATGCGATCATTTTTGTCATATATGATTGTATATTCTTCACGATCTTTCCCTTTTGTACGTTGGTAAGCTTCTATTTTTTTGGTTGGTGAGTATGTGAATATTCCTTTTTGAATGCTGTCATTCATTTCTACTGTTGGAAATGTTTTGTAATCTTGTTTGTTAATTGCTATGGAATCTACATAGTAATCAAACAAGTACCGTGTGTAAAGAGTTTCAAACTTTTCCAATCGTTTATCAGGCGTATACGTGAATGTTTTTTTATAAACATCGATGACTTCACCATATTTATAATAGATGATTTTTTTGATAGGCAAATCATTTCTGTAGATGACTTTTTCATATCCACGATCTTCAAAAGAAGAACGCCACATGGTTGTAGATTCGTTTTCTTCATTGAATTCTTCTAAAAGAAGACTTTCTAAAGTTTTGACTTCAACCAATCGGTTTTTGGCGTCATATTGGTATGAAATACTGTCATTATTGTTATAAAATGTAGTCAACAAATCGTTTTCATACACATACACATCATCGCCTTTATCATCATATTCATAACCAACATCTTCATTGAGTTCATTTTTAATGATTTTCAGCGTTCGATTTCCTACTTTTTTAACTTCTGCTTTTGGGTTTTCCAAATGATTGATGACTTCTTTAGTATCTTCAATTCCGTAAACATACGTCCGTGTCTCTGTTCTTTCAAGTTCGCCGTCAGTATTGAGAAACTGCATTGTTTTTTGTGTAGAAGTAAGCTGTGAGCCTTGTTCGTATTCTCTAAGCGTACGCGTTATTTTCTTTACCTTTCCGTTGTATTTTGTCGGATCAGAAATGTTTTCATTGTCTAAATAGGTGTAAAATGTCGCTTCTGGCGAAACAAGTTCAGGTCTTGGAAATTCCTGCGCATGTACATTCGCGAAAGCAAAACAAAAAGAGAGAAGAAATATATAATAGTTTTTCATAAGTTTTAAAGATACAGGAATACAAATGATTCGTTGCTGAATCGTTGATTATTTTTTGAATCACAAATAATAATGATTCATACCCCATAACGTGTTTGTAAGACTTTTAGTTTAAAGAAATTGTTTAAAATCGAGATTGGTACTAAAACTATAAGAATCTCATCTAAAAACAAAACAAGTTCCCTAATTGATAATGCGTGTTGCCTAATTTGATATTGTATCTTTAAGGCTATTAGTAGTTATTTGTCCTATCAACCAATAGAAACAAATCCACAGATGAAAAATTTTTACGTACTGAGCATTTTTGCATTCTTGTGTTTTCAACTAAGTTTTGCCCAATATAACTACGATAAGCGTTGGGAAAAAGTAGAAAAATTGGAAATTAAAGGAAAACCAGCTTCCGCCAATAGAATTGTACAACGCATTTACAAACATGCCAATGAGGAACAAAATACGGTGCAAATTGTAAGAAGTTTGTTGTATCGGGCAAAGTTTTCTTTATTCCTTACGGATGATTCTGAAGTGGAAGTTTTACAAAATTTAAGAACAGAAATTGACAAACATTCGTTTCCCACAAATGCAATTTTAGAAAATATGTACGCGCGATTTTTAGCGCAATATTTTAATAAATATCAATACAAACTCCGACAGCGATCTATTGTGGATTCTGATACGATTCCTACTGACTTTCAATTGTGGGACACCAAAACATTTATTTCTCAAATACACAAACATTTTCAGCATTCTATAGCGCAAGAATCCGAACTGCAACAGTTTCCAATAAAAGATTACATGCTACTTTTAGACGGAAAAGCAAATACCACAAAGTACCGTACAAATTTGTATGATCTTTTAATACACAATGCTTTAGATTTTTACAAAAATCAAGTTCCCTACGGATATCGAAATGATGATGTTTACAAAATTACCGAAAAAGAATTTTCTGCATCATCCATATTTATCAAACAAAAATTGCCAATTGATAGCAAAACAGTTGTCGCCAAAACAAACACATTAGCACTATATAAAAAACTTGAAAAAACCTATAGCAATAAAAAAGAAGCGCTTATAGATGTTGTATTACAACGCTTAAAATATGCCCTTTCAAATTCACAAAAAAATGATAGCAACGAATGGTATGAAAACTCATTGCAAAAATTGGCAAAACAATACGAGAATGATCCAATAGAAGCGTTAATTCAATACGAATTGGCGTCACATTATGTAAATACTTCTCAAAAATACTACACACGTTCGCAAGACAATAAACAAATGTTACGTGTAAATGCGTTGGCAATTGCAGAAAAAGTAATCGCAAACTATCCAAACTCGGAAGGAAGTATTAAATGTCAAATTCTTAAAAAGAAAATTGAACAAAAGAGCTTAGAATTCAAAATTCAAGAATATACTACTGCCAACAAACCGATGCTTTCGCGTATTTCATTGAGAAATGTTGATACGGTATATTTAAAAACGTATCGTATTTCGCATACGTTCTTAGAAGGTGTAAAATATAACAAACGAGATTCGGTAATTGCAGCCTATATCAAAAACAACAAACCCGTTTTAGAAAAAAGTTACAACACCAAAATTCCGAAAGATTATTACGATCATTCGATCGAAATCAGCATTCCAAAGCTGCCTGTTGGAAGATATTTAGTCACACTTTCAGATGGTTCTCATCACCATAAAAAATCGGAAGTATTGGCGTATGACATAATGCAAAAAACAAACTTATCGGAGATTGTTACTGAATTGAACGATGCAGAAATGTATACAATTGTACATCGTGAAACTGGAAAACCGATTTACAATGCAACGATTAAAATTTTTGACGAAAAGAAAATCATCAATCAATTTGTTAGAACCAATCTTCTAGGAAATGCCAAAATTCGCAAACGTAAAAAAAGCAACAGAATTAAAAAATACATCATATACCAAAACGATACATTATACTATCAGAACACTTCCCTAGCTCGTAATTATAAGTCCAAAAAAGGAGAACCTAAAAACTGGGAAGCCAAACCTTTTATTTTTACGGACAGAAGCATTTATCGTCCGGGACAAACCGTGCATTACAAAGTAATTTTTATTCAACAAAAAAACGGAGTTAGTTCTGTAGTACCAAATGTACATTGTGAAGTAAGCATACAATCTGTAGATGATGATTTTGAAACATTACGCCTCAAAACCAACGAATTTGGTACGTTTAGCAACTCGTTCAAAATTCCTAAAAACGCAACTACAGGCAGATTTAGCATTATTGTAGACGAAGATGATGACTACGAAGGCGAACATCCTTTTTGGGATTTTTTGCACGATTTTGAAGAAGGCGAAGCCAATTTTAACGTAGAAGAATACAAACGTCCACGCTTTGAAGTTGTCATGAATCCGTTAACGGAAAACATCACGTTCAACGATTCTGTAAAAATCTCAGGAAAAGCAAAAGCATTGCTCGGAAGTGCCGTTACCAATGCTAAAGTTAGTTATACAATTGAACGCGAAGCAAACATTGATTATAGACATTATCGAATATATCGTGATCTTTCAAAAAAGAAAATCATCAAAGAAGGAACACTAAAAACTGACGAAAAAGGAAACTTTGTGATTCCGTTTTTGGCTGAAACAGCTATAAATATTAAAAAAGAACATATCAAATCGTACCGTTACAGTATTTCTATTGATGTTACAGATATCAATGGCGAAACGCAAACGGCGTGGAAATCTGTTACTGCTGCCAAACAAGGATTCAATCTCCGCGTGATGATTCCTACAAAAAAAGATCGTAACGAAACATTTCAAATTAACATTGCTGCCGAAGATGTAAACTATGTTCCCGTTACCACAAATGGTCGTGTAAAAATATACAAGCGCATCAATACAGAACGAATTCTTAAAAGACGTCCGTGGCGTTTTCCTGACAATCAAATTATTCCGAAAGAAAAATTTATCCAACAATTTCCGCACATTCTATATGACGAAAAAGAAAAACAGGAAAGCAATAAAAAAGGTGCCGAAGTTGCCAACATGACTTTCAATACGGAAACGAATGCCAAACTTAGCATAAACACTTCTACTTGGGAAACTGGCGAATATACTATGGAAACCTATGCTTTTGACGAAAAAACTAAAGATACCGTTCGCAATACAGAAACATTCTGGCTTACTGATCCAAAAGACCTCTATGCTACCGGAAATACACTTTTTGAATACAATGTGCTCAACAGCGAATTCAAAAAAGATGGTTTTATAAAGGTAAAACTTGCTACCGCTTTGCGCGATGATTCTCTGAATGTGATGTTGCACTTATTCCACAAAGAAAAGTTGGTAAAAACACAATCGGTCACTATTGAAAAAGGTTCTAAAATTATAAAAATTCCGCTTGATAAAAAATTTACCGAAGAAATTACACTGCACATGTTGTATACGAAGTTTAATGAATTCTATCAGCAAAAATATTCGTTCAAACTCTACGAAAGAAACAAATTCCTATCGATTGAAACAGCCACATTTCGCAACAAATTGCAACCTGGACAAAAAGAAAAATGGCAGTTTAAAATTTTAGACTTAGACCAAAAAGGAAGCGACGCCGAAGTATTAGCGTCTATGTATGATGAATCGCTAGATCAATTCATACCACATACGTGGGATGCGGATTTTGACTACTTTTTTGACAATCAATATTACGCGCCTAGGGTAAAAAGTAACTTTTTCGGCAACTCAAGTTCGTATGAAATTTACAACTTAGTAACACATTTAACAACGCCAAACTTTAGAAACTATCTTAAATTCAAATGGTTCGGATTAAGCTTTAAAAATATACACAGCGAAAATCACAAATACTTACAAAAACTCAAAAGAGAAAAGTCCATCAAAGAAAAGCCAGTTTTTTCAGGAAACATCACAGGACATGTAGTTGACGATACTGGAATGCCATTACCAGGCGCTTCTATTATTATCAAAGGAACTAAAGAAGGTGTCACGACAGATTTTGATGGTTTGTATACCATCAATGCAACTTCTAATGATATTCTAGCAATCAGTTATATAGGTTATCATACGGAAGAAATTGTTGTCGGAAAGCTAAATAACATCAATACTGTACTAAGACCAGATGAGCAACAACTTGATGAAGTTGTTGTGGTAGCCTATGGTGGCGCAGTAAATAGTGCGAAAGTAGCATCGGCAATTGCAACGGTTGATGGTGACACTATTGAGCAAGTACCGATAACAACGCTAGATCAAATTTTACAAGGAGCTTCCGCAGGAGTTACGGTAAATACAGGAAATGGCGCTCCGGGAGAAAACGGCGTGATCGTTATCAGAGGTCGTAACTCATTAAAAAGCGATATAGAACCTTTATTTGTAATTGATGGTGTTCCTGTAAGTCAAAATGCTTTTAGAAGCATGAATAGCGACAATATCACTTCTTTGAGTGTTTTAAAAGATGCTGCTGCAACTGCTATTTACGGAAGTCGTGGTGCTGGTGGAGTTGTTATTATTACAACCAAATACGGAACACGTAAGGAAAACATCAACGGAATGGAAGTCACAGTTGGCTTAACGGAAGAAGATATTAATACGGTAGAAACCCGAAAAAATCTGAAAGAAACGGCGTTTTTCTATCCACATTTGCGAACAGATGCCGAAGGAAATGTTGCGGTAGAATTTGAAGTTCCAGAATCGTTAACACGTTGGAAGTTTCAACTATTGGCGCATCAAAAAAACGGAATGTACGGAATTATTGAAAAAAATGCCGTTACGCAAAAAGAATTGATGGTTGTCCCAAATATGCCGCGTTTTCTACGTGAAAAAGATACGATTGTCATTTCGACGAAAGTCGTAAACTTACAGCAAAAATCTGTCAAAGGAATTGCGTCGCTTCGTTTGTATGACGCATATACGATGGAATCGATTGACGCAAAAGTTCATTTAGAAGATAAAAACAAAGCCTTTACGATTGATAAAAAAGGAAACACCAATATATCTTGGAAACTCTATATTCCAGAAGGTTTTAATGCAATTCAGTATAAAGTGATCGCTAAAGCGGGAACGTTCTCTGATGGAGAAGAAAGTGCGTTGCCTGTATTAAAAAACAGTGTGCTTATCACGGAAGCAAAACCTTTTTGGGTAAAACCTAATGAAGAAAAAACAGTCACTTTTAGCAAACTCGCCAACAACACAAGTGCAAGTTTGAAGCAACACAAATTGACGCTAGAATATACGTCAAACCCGACATGGAGCGCAATTCAGTCATTGCCGTATTTAATAGAATATCCGTATGAATGTGCTGAGCAAACCTTCTCGCGTTTGTACGCCAATGCGATTGCCATACATATTTTACAAAGTTCGCCAAAAATACAAGAAGTGTTTGAAGCGTGGAAAGCAAACGGACAATTGACGTCTGATTTAGAGAAAAATCCCGAATTAAAATCTTTATTAATTTCGGAAACTCCTTGGGCGCGTGATGCAGTTTCGGAAACGGAGAAAAAACAACAATTGGCGAAACTATTCGACAAAAAAATCATGAGCGATTTGCAGTTTGAAATGTGGCAAAAATTGGACGATTTACAAGGAGAATCTGGCGGATTCCCTTGGTTTTCTGGCGGAAAAGAAAACTTGTATATCACACTTCATATTTTACAAACATATGCTCATTTGGTAAAATTGAATGCAATCTCGTACAAGAAAAATAGTGAACCAAATCAAATTATGGATTTTGCATATCAATACACAGACGATCGTTTTTTAGTGGCACATGCGAACTTGGTACAATCGCCAAGCGACTACAAATTCAAGCAACAAATCCGCTATTTATACACCAGAAGTATGATTCCTGATGTGATGGAAATTCCGAAAAAAGTCAAAAAAGCGATGGAATTTTACTTAACAACATTACAAAAAGATTGGTTGAATTTATCGATTGAAGAAAAAGCTATGGTTGCACTTTCGTTAGCGCGAATGGGACAACGAAAAGAAGCGAAGAAAATTATGGAATCTCTGGAGGAATCTGCTGTAAAGTCGGAAGAAAAAGGCATGTATTGGAAAGAAGTAACGGAGCGTCGTTATTACAACTCGCACGCCGTAGAAACACATGCATTGTTGATGGAAGCTTTTGCAGAAATTACCAACGATGAAAAAATAGTTCAGGAATTGCAATTATGGTTGTTGCGACAAAAACAAACCACAAAATGGGCAACGACAAAAGCGACTACCAAAGCGATTTATGCTTTGCTATTGAATCCGAAGCAATTTGCATCCATCAAAGACAATACTATTCTTACCATAGGAACCGAAAAAATCAAAACCAAAAAACTTGAAGAAACCGTAAAAGAAGCTGGAACAGGATATTTTAAAACCTCTTGGAACAAAGATGAAATTACCAAGGAGAAAGCTACTATAAAAGTGAAAAACAATGGAAAAGTAGCAGGTTATGGCGCTGTGTATTGGCAGTATTTTGAAGAATTAGATCAAGTTTCTCAAAACGATGAAGCTTCTTTACAAATCAGCAAAGAATTATTTCTCAAAGAAAAGAAAGGTGACAAAGAAGTCTTAGTTCCTTTGGCAAAACGTTCCTTAAAAATTGGTGATTTGATTACCGTTCGTTTAACGATTAGGAATAAAAAAGACGTTGAATTTATTCACTTAAAAGACATGCGCGCCGCAGGTTTAGAACCTGTAAATGTACTGTCGCAATACAAATGGCAAGATGGTGTTGGGTATTTTGAAAGTACGCGTGACGCGAGTAGCAATTTCTTTTTTGACAAAATTCCAGCAGGTGTGTTTATGATAACATATGAATTACGCGTAAACAATACTGGAGTATTTTCTAACGGAATCACTACGATTGAAAGTATGTACGCGCCAGAGATTCGAAGTCATACAAAAGGTATTCGGATTACAGTAGATTGATTTTTGTTGTTTGTGAATAGGTAAAATAGTTATTGAAACAACAGATTGCCACAAGTTTTTCTAAAAATTTCGCAATAACGTTTCAAAAAAATCAATTATCCTGTAATATCCCATCTTCTGTCTAAGCTAGTAAATGTTGTTCGATTTAACGTATTTACATGATAAATGAGCTGTGATGAAAGTGCGCTTAAATCTGCCGCTCTATGAATATCATCTGCACCAGAATGGGCGGCTTTATGATCGCCTACTGCTCCAATATACGTATTTGCTTCTGCAAGTGGTTTGAGACCTGGATTAAAATATTTTTCTTTTCCAACAACACTATCGGCAATTGCATGTGCTTCATTTTTCACAAAGTTTCTATGTACTCTTGGGTTTTCTTGCATTGCGCCTGCGTACATCTCTGTTCTAGCTTCGTGTTCTTGTGCATCTCTTGGCACACCACCAAAGGCTTTGTAAGCGCCCATTGCAGATAACGCAGGATTTGCCACTGAAATAATTTTAAAACCATGTCGTGTAGCCAAGTTTGCAAGTTCGAACATTAATAAAGTTCCCAAACCTGCACCAGAAGGATGCGCTTCAAAATGATCCAATACCAATTCTTGATTTGCTTTGTCAATACTATATTTTATGTAACCTCCTAAATGTCCGACTGCTTTATCCGTTTCTGTTTCGTCTATAATAGTAAGTCTTCCACCTCCGTTTACAATTTTTACGCTCATAGTCACTCCTTTTATAGGAGCTTTTCCTCTGTAGCTAAATAATTGCAAGGTTTCTTTTGAAGAACTAGCTGTTGCTTTTTTGGCATAAGTAGTAGTTTTCGCTTTCATCTGCATCGCCTTCGCGCCCATGATATCTGCTTCTTTCTCCAAACCTACATCATCATTGATATTGACTTTTTGTTTGAGTTGTTTGGTAGGTTTTACACGACCTTGTTTTTGTTGTACAACATGCCAAGCTTCATGTGGCAAGTGTTTTTCTTGTCCGGATGCGATGTGAATATTTGTTCCTTGCGCGTATGCATGTGCGTTAAGTTGTGCGGGTTTGCTAGAGTTATAATATACTTTGACATCGTCCATGGAATGCCCAGAAAGATTTTCAATTCCAGATTTTAATTTATTTGGCAATCCTGTGTTGTTTTTCTTTTGCTGAATTGGAGTTGCGGAATTTGTTGCTGCTAGTTTTTCTTTTATTTTTAATTGTACAGCAGTTTCAGGTCGATTGTCCTCAAATTGAAAAACAGCTGAAGTCGCCTGTTGTTGCATGACTTCATTTGCTACAGATTTCTGAGTTTTCTTTGCTGCTTTTTCTTGATAAGAATTCATAATTAAACGCTACATTAACATTATAGTATTCTTATAAAGTTAGGATAAAGATTACAAATTCTCGAATTGTATGTGATAAAAAGGAGCTTTATCGTAAAATTCAAGTAGAAAAACGTAGTCCCTTACATTATTTTATTTTGTGGATGAAAGCTATGACACGTCACTACCAGAACGAACTTTCAATCAATTTATAAATTCCCCAATATGCCACAATATTCCTGATGGATCGTAGATAAAGAATTCATTTCCCCAATCGCAATACACAATTTCTTTGAGTCGTACATTTTTGTATTTTGTGTGTAATTCTAATGATTTTATATGTTCAAAGTGTTTTTGTAAATCTGTAACTTCTAGGAAAACCATCGAATTGTCTATCCAATCTTTTACATACATATCTTGGAGATAGAAGCCAAAATTTCCCATTCGGAAATATGACATTTTTGGTGACGTGACAAGTTCCTCAAAACCTAAATCACGATAGAAGCTTCTAGAAAGTTCATAATCTTTTGCGCCAATAAATGTGCTGATAGATTGTATGTTAAAGTTTTTCATAAGTTATCCTAATTTTACGTTTTCGCCCGATTGAATTTGCGAAATATCTTTGTAATTCACAACCGTTCCAATTTTAATTCCCGGACTTGAGGTTCGTGGTTTTGTGCCATCGCCATAGGTTGTGTTTCCGTACATGAATAAAATGCCGAATTTGGTTTTATCCGTTTCCGATCGCCAATAAACGATATCGCCAACGTCAAAAACTTCTCGCTGTTCTCCGTTAAACGGAATGTCTAATTCGTATTGATAAAAAAATACTTCTCCCTGAATGTGTGTTGCAATTCCTTCTAACGATTTGGTGTTTTTTATCTGATTGATAATTCCGCAAGATTCATCCCAAATAATGATAAGTTTTGTTGTTTCTGAAGATAAAATAGGTTGCATACAAATAATTGTTTGGTCAAATTGAAACTTCACTCATTGAAAAGGAACGTTTACGCATTCGTCATTTTCTATTGAAGAAAGATACAATAGTTTTGATTCAGAATCAAACACATAATTTATGAGAACAAAACTACTTTTTACACTATTATTTTCTATTTCTATTTGCTGCTTTGCACAGAAACGAACCCTCACAGGAACTGTATACGATGAAGAAAAAAACGTATTGGCAAATGCGAATGTACTTGTGAAAAATTCAAAAAAGGGAACGATTACAAACGAAAACGGACAGTTTACAATTGACATTGATGGAATGACCGTTTTAGAGATTTCTTACTTGGGTTTTGAAACGAAAGAAGTTATTATTTCAAAGGAAAAAGAAGTTTCAATAATATTGGAAAACAATTTTGAAGCATTAGACACTACGGTTGTTATTGCATATGGCAATAATCGGAAAATAAGTTGTGGTTTTAGCTGTAAAGTTATTTATACTACAGAAAAGTATGTTCCTGCTCAGACTACACTTTTTCCAAATCCTTCTGCTAGCGGAATATTTCAGCTACAACTAGAGAGCGATTTTACAAACCTTGCTTTAGATGTGTATAACATGAACGGTCAATTGGTACAATCAAAAACATATTCAAAGCTTTCAAAAATTCCGCAGATTGATCTTTCAAAACAACCAAAAGGCATGTATTTGATACGAATTGTCGCTGATGGACTTCCGTTGGAGACTAAGAAAGCTATTCGATTGTAAGTGTACGCTTCAACTCCGCTCAGCATACTTTTATTGGATTTATGAGAACAATTCAGATTCCAAACGTTCTTCAATGAGTTCGTCATCTTTTTTGTAGACATAATACGAATGATTGTCTTCGTCGAGTGACATTGCTTTGATGGGTTTTCCGTTTTCAAATACAATTCCTGATAAATCATCACACGCATAACCATCGGTCAAAATTCCATTGGCAATGTTGCTGTGAAATAACGGACGACGCGACGCTTCCGAATGATAATGCGGACAATGACTGAACGGTAAGAAATTGAAACCTTCCACAAAGGTGAGTTTTTTGGGACGTGAATCTGTAAATCCTCCATTGAACCAACACAACGAACCTGCACTTCCTCCTGCTAAGACAATCCCGTTTTCGTAAGCTTTGTATAATGCTTTGTCGATTTCGTGTGCTTTAAGCAACGTCATCATGTTTAAGGTATTTCCGCCACCAACAATTATGGCGTCCATTTCGAGTAAGTAATCTTCAAATTCCCAATCTTGCGTACTCGAATTGATCCAGACTTTTAATACATGTGGTTCTATTTCCAAATCGTGACACAATTGGTACCAATATTCAATATACCAAAGTGCATCGCCTGTAGCAGTTGGTAAAAAGCAAATGCGTGGTTTCTTTTTTCCAGTGAGTTTTGCGGTATATTTTACAAATCCTTTATTGACTTGTCCGCCGTAGGTGAATAGTGTTTTCATTTTGGGTTTTGGGTTTTGGTCGCTTTGCTCCTGTTGTGGGTTGTGTGAGATATTTTCTAAGTTAATTTTTTTTATTTCACTTATTGTTTTGGTTCATTGCGAATGACTGTTCTTGATTGACTTGGTTTTTGAAAAAATGGAGATCGTGCACGTGTGGTATTTTTTCTTCTTTTGTATTCTTGAATTTGCTTCCAACGTTCTGGATCAAAAGTTGTCCAATAGGTTTCATAAAAATCTCCTTCCTTGTTGCTTTTTTTGATGAAATTTCCAAAAAGCTCGACTAACTGAAAACGGTGTGGTGCATTTTTTGCCAACATGTCTTTTCCTTTTTCGTCTAAAATCATCATGGAGGCATATATTGTTCCTCGACCTTCATAACCTCTAGCAATTACCGTAAATTTTTTGTCTAATTCTTCTAGTAATTTCACGTTTTTCCAAATTAAATTAGGATGGCGAGAACCTTCATACGGAAAGACGACTTTATGCCATTTTCCAAACCGATCATACATTGCTTTTTTTGTATAAAATGCTGTGTAAACACACCTGTATTTCATTTCATTGATGACAATTGTATCTTTTTGTACGATAGACACAAAATGATCGTTTATAATTTGCGAAAAGTCATTCTTTAATATTTTTTCACACTTCGCTCTCGCACTTAACCGTTTGAATTCTTCTAACAATACGGTTGTTGTGATTTCTTTTTTTGATTGAAACATTCCTTCATCATATAGAAATTGCACTAAGTTTGTTTCATCTTCCACAGCTACATCACGAAAAAGTAGATCTTTTTTTATTGGATAAAAGTAGAAGTATAGATCATAATCATAGCGATTGTATCGTTTGTTGTATCTGGATTGAACCTTGACCTTCAGAAGTTTTTCATTCGTTTTTACATCATAAACAAAATACTTTCTTTTAGATTTCTTCTCTATTTTCACATACGGTTTTCCATCAACATAAGCGAGTTCGTCTTCAAAAGTAATTTCCTGACCAAAAGAAAAATACGTACAAAATAAGCATAAAAGTATGGCAAGTTGTTTTTTCACGATTTTGGTTTTCGGTTTCAGAACGTAAGATAGGTATTTTTAGTTTTTTCTGATATAAATTTCCTCAGATTGCTTATTTAATTCAGAAAAAAGGAACAAAAAAAGCGACTGTAAAGTCGCTTCGTATTAGTTGTTTAACATTTCCCAGAGTTTGTCTTTTAATTCCATGATGCCTTCTTGCGCCACGGAAGAAATAAACATGTATGGAACGTTTAGGTCTTTGTCGAGCTCTACGCGCATTTCTGCTTTGAGTTCGTCGTCTAACATGTCCGATTTCGAAATGGCAATGAAACGTTCTTTATCGAGCATTTCAGGATTGTATTTTTTTAACTCGTTGAGTAGAATGTCGTATTCTTTAGAAATATCTGCACTATCCGCAGGAATTAAGAATAGTAAGGTTGAATTTCGTTCAATGTGACGCAAAAAGTAGTGACCCAAGCCTTTTCCTTCGGAAGCACCTTCAATGATTCCAGGGATATCTGCCATGACAAACGATTTGTAGTCACGATATTCTACAATTCCTAAGTTGGGCTTTAAGGTTGTGAATTCGTAATCGCCAATTTTGGGTTTTGCCGAAGTGATGACAGAGAGTAAAGTTGATTTTCCAGCGTTTGGAAATCCTACCAAACCAACATCAGCCAAGACTTTTAGCTCTAAGATTACATCAACTTCTTCTCCAGGAATTCCAGGTTGTGCGTATCGTGGCGTTTGATTTGTAGATGATTTGAAATGCCAGTTTCCACGTCCGCCTTTTCCGCCTTTTGCTACGATTTTTTCTTCACCGTGTTCCGTAATTTCAAAAATGACATTGTTGGTTTCTTTGTCACGCACTACAGTTCCTAATGGTACGTCTAAGTATACATCGGCTCCATCGGCTCCTGTGCTTCTGTTGCTACTTCCATGTCCGCCGTGTTCTGCTTTGTAGTGTCGTTTCAGCTTAAAATGAAATAGTGTCCAAAGGTTTTGGTTTCCACGGACAATGATATGTCCACCACGTCCACCATCTCCTCCATCAGGTCCGCCTTTCGCATTATATTTTTCACGCAGTAAATGCATAGAACCTTTTCCGCCGTTTCCAGAAGTTAGGTGCATTTTTACATAGTCTACAAAATTCCCATCTGTCATTGTATCATTTTTTTAGTTCGTTACGCAAATTCACGTTCCGAAAGTACTTCTATGTGCTGTTCAATTGCTGTCCAAAGTGCAACTCTGTGTTGTAAAGCTTGTTTGCTTACGTGGATACAATCTTCCCATTTTTGAGTGTCTGCACCACAAAGTTCTTGTACCATTTGTAATGCTAATGGTCCGTGTTCGTCACCATCTAATTCAATATGTCTTTCTAGATAATAGATAAACTTGTCCAAATTGGCATCAATATTTTTTTGATCGATTCCTCTGACCATTTCCAAAAACATGTTTGGAATTAAATCTTCTCTACCAAAGGTAAATACCGCCGCAATTTTATGAACTTCATTGGTTTTAATGATTGAAAACGTGAAGTTTACAAAATCTTGTACGGCTTTTGGTGCGTTGACCGCGATTAAACTTTCGGCAACCGATTTACCATTTGAAATTTCTGTGATACATTCCGAAATAAGTTGTGTATTTGCATTAGAAGCATTCATGGCTTCCACGTACATTTCGTAATGACTCAGCGGTTTTCCGTCTTTGTCAATATCACTTTCTTCTCCAAAGACGATTTCGTTGATAAAACGTCTTGTCACAGGATTTCCTTTCGGAATCCAAGGTATTTGCGTTTGCGTTAAATGTATTTGCAATGCTTTTAACAGTGACATAAAATCAAATACCGCAAATACGTGATATTCCATAAATGCGTTTAACGCCGCTACAGAATTCACTTTATTGTATAAAGAATGTGCCACTATTTGTTGTTGTAGTGGCGCTAATTCTTGTGTTAGTTTTTGTATGTATATTTCTTTATTATAATTCATCAATAACGTTGCTTAAACGTACTGTAATTTCGTCAATAGTTCCAATACCATTTACACTGTGAAACTTGTTTTGTTTTTTGTAAAAATCAATTAATGGAGCTGTTTTTTGATTGTATTCATCAAAACGATTTCTAATTTTATCTTCATCTTGATCGTCAGCGCGTCCACTAACTTTTCCACGTTCTAGTAAACGTTGAATTAAAATTTCATCATCAGCTTCTAAAGCAATTGTTGCTGAAATTCCCATGTCTTTTGATGCTAGGAAATTATCTAGTGCTTCTGCTTGTGCGGTGGTTCTTGGGAAACCATCAAAGATGAAACCTTTTGCTTCAGGTTTTTTTTCTACTTCTGCTTGCAACATGTTAATTGTTACTTCATCAGGAACTAAGTCACCTTTGTCAATGTATGACTTGGCTAGTTTTCCTAGTTCAGTATCATTTTTCATGTTGTATCTAAATACGTCTCCCGTAGAAATATGTACCAAATCGTATTTTTCTTTTAAGAAGTTTGCTTGTGTTCCTTTTCCAGCACCTGGCTTTCCGAATAAAATTAAATTAATCATGTTGTGTGTATGTAATTGGTAAACTTCGGGTAAGTTTCTTCCCAATTCATCATAGTCAAGTCCGTAACCGACAATGAATTCGTTAGGAATTTCCATTCCGATATAATCTATTTTGTGTTGTTTTGTATATGCTTCTGGCTTGAAAAATAAGGTTCCAATTTTAAATTGTTTTACTTTTTTTGCCTTGAATATTTTGTGTAATTCGTCTAAGGTATTTCCTGTGTCAATGATATCTTCTAAGACCACAACCGTTCTTCCTTCAATATCTTGCGAAAGTCCGATTAGTTCTTTGATATCACCAGAAGAAGTCGTTCCGTGATAGGAAGCCAATTTTATAAAGCTCATTTCACAGGTATACGGATAGGCTTTCATAAAATCAGAAAAAAACATGAAGACACCATTTAATATTCCAATGAAAATTGGGCGGTCTTCTTTTAAATCTTCTGCCATTTCAGCAGCCATGTTTGCGACAGCTTCCTGAATTTGCGTTTCAGATATAAATTTTTTAAAATATTTGTCGTGTAATTTAATCACGTTTCCTGTAAAAATTTAATGATTTATACCTCTTAAATAGCGATACTTTATCATTTTAAAGGTGCAAAGATACGAATTGATTTATGAATACCATTTAACGAGTTTACTTTTACTAAATAATCGAGATTTATATTGCTCCGATGCTCGTTTTAAAATGCTTTTATAGTTTTTACTGAATGCTTCACGGACTTTTCTCAAAGTAGTTGCCTAAGAAGTAACACAAACTTTTCTTCTGACTGTAAACTTAGATTTGTACTTTTGTGAAAAATGTGAAAACCCATGAATTATTTCTCCTCTAATTTTAAATTAGGAATTCTAGGTGGCGGCCAGTTAGGTAAAATGCTACTTTACACCACACGTAAGTTTGATGTGTACACTTCCGTTTTAGATCCAAGTGCCGAAGCGCCTTGCAAAATAGCTTGTAATGAGTTTCATCAAGGTGATTTGATGGATTTTGAAACGGTGTATAATTTTGGAAAGAATGTTGATGTACTTACGTTTGAGATTGAACACGTAAATGTAGATGCTTTGCAAAAGCTTGAAGATGAAGGCGTACACGTATATCCATCTGCAAAAACATTGCAAACAATTCAAAATAAAGGAATTCAGAAGCTTTTTTACCAGAAACATCATATTCCAACAGCACCATTTTCTATTTATATGTCGTTGGAAGAATTGTTACATAGCGTAGAAAATGACGTGATTTCTATTCCGTTTGTGTGGAAAAGTACGCAGTTTGGTTATGATGGTACAGGCGTAAAGATTGTTCGTTCGTTAGCAGATTTGGAACGTTTGCCAAATGTAGAATGTATGTGCGAAGAATTAGTTGAGTTTAAAAATGAACTCGCGGTAATTGTGTCACGTAATGTTTCAGGCGAAGTAAAAACATATCCTGTGGTAGAAATGGAGTTTCATCCAGAAGCAAATCAGGTGGAATATGTGATTTGTCCGGCGAGAATTCCTGAGAACATTCAAGCGAAAGCGAAAAAAGTAGCTTTGCAAGTTTCAGAAGCTTTACAGCATACAGGAATTTTAGCAGTAGAGTTGTTTCAAACACAAAACGACGAGATTTTAGTAAACGAAGTCGCGCCAAGACCACATAATAGCGGACATTATAGTATTGAAGCGAGTTATACCGATCAGTTTGAACAGCATATTCGTGCTATTTTGAATCTCCCGTTAGGAAATACCGCAAGTAAAGTAGCTGGAATTATGGTAAATTTGGTAGGTGCAGAAGGACATACTGGCGAAGTTGTGTATGAGAATATTGAAAAAATTATGCAGTTGGAAGGCGTAACACCACATATTTACGGTAAGAAACAAACACGTCCGTTTCGTAAGATGGGACATGTTACTATTGTAAATGAAGATGTAGCCGAAGCACGAAAAGTAGCGGCAACTGTAAAACAAACAATCAACGTAATTAGTAAGTAATATGGCAAAAGTTGGAATTATTATGGGAAGTACAAGCGATCTTCCTGTGATGCAAGAAGCAATTGATATTTTGAAAGGTTTTGATATTGAAATTGAAGTTGATATTGTATCTGCACACCGAACTCCAGAGAAGTTATTTGATTATGGAAAAAACGCACACAAACGCGGAATTAATGTCGTAATTGCTGGTGCTGGTGGCGCTGCGCATTTACCTGGAATGGTAGCTTCGTTGTCTCCATTACCTGTGATTGGAGTTCCTGTGAAATCGAGAAATTCTATTGATGGTTGGGATTCTGTATTGTCTATTTTACAAATGCCAGGTGGCGTTCCAGTTGCAACTGTTGCCCTTGATGGCGCGAAGAATGCAGGAATTTTGGCGGCACAGATTATTGGAAGTTCTGATAAATGCGTGTTGGATAAAATTTTAGTGTACAAAGAAGGTTTGAAACAGAAAGTGATTGAAGGCGCGAAGAAAGTGTCTGAATAGAACTTGTTGAATTTTATATTTAAAAAAAACGAGACTGTCTAAAAAAGTACAGATTTCGTCAAACCGAACTTGATTCGGTTTCTCATAAGAGCTGAAAATCAATATGATGAGATTCTGGATCAAGTCCAGAATGACGTTTTAATACACTTTTTTAGACAGTCTCGTTTTTTAGTTTCCGATACTAGGATAAATTATGCTTATTTGACGATATATTCGTCTCTTTTAGCAACTTTATCCATTTCGTCTGCAATTAATGATTCTCCTTTAAGAATTTCAAAAGTCCTGTTGTGCGCTGCATCATCATGTAGAGATCTTACTAAAGTTTGTGCGACATCGTCACGACTGATTTCCCCTGAACGATCTAACTGATCACCCAATTTTATTTTTCCTAATCCGGCTTCATTTGTCAATGTTCCTGGACGTACAATTGCATAATCAAGTGTGCTAATTCTTAGGTAATCGTCAGCATTTGCTTTGGCTTGCATGTAATCTTGTAAATCTCCTGCTTTTTCTGGCTGATCTGCGCCCATGGAGCTCAACATAACAAATTTCTTTACACGTTCTTTTTTTCCGGCGTCAATCAATCTTTTAGCACCTTCTTGATCTACAGCAATCACTTTTTTTCCGTTAGATCCTGCCGCAAAAATAATTTTGTCTACATTTTTGACAGCATTTGAGAGGTCTTCTTCCAAATCGCCCATAACGGTTTCTATGTTTTTATTTTCAAATTGAGCACGTTGTTCTTCTTTACGCACCATTGCAATCGGATTGAAGTATTGAGATTGCTTTAATAAGTTTACAACTTTATTTCCTGTGTTTCCTGTTGCTCCTGCAACTAATATATTTTCTTTATTCTTCTGCATAGTTCTTTTTTTGTTTTTATTATTAATTTTTAATCTGAATGATTTTTAGTGTGTCATCATTTTTTCTTTTCGCTTGCGTAATTGGCGTTCTAAATCATTCACAGATTCTGAGATAGCATCTCTAAAGTTATCGTGACTCGCTTCTGCGAATAATCGTGGACCTGGCAAACTCAAACGAATGTTGCAGATCATTCCTGTTTCGTCTGAAGATGTATTTTCTGTTTTAAAAAACACATCAGCTCGGATGACCATTTGATATTTTTCTGCTAGTTTGTTTATTTTTTCTGTAGCAAATGCTTCTAGAGATTCACTTGCGGTTACATCGTGATATTCAAATATTATATCCATATCTATTTTGTATTTAAAAGGTTCGTATTGTATGCCCTTACAGCATTTATCCAAATATAAAATCTACATGAAAAATGTGTTAGCTCATACGATGTTAAGATGAACTCTTTTGAAATTCGCGGTATTTTTTAACGTCTTTTTAAGAAGAAGACTTGAAGTTTTTAGAAAAGATAGATTTGTAGTGAGAAGCTTTGATATACTACATATAATAATAAAAGCCGCTTCGAAAAGCGGCTTCATTATCTTTACAAACCATTTAAAAATAAAACTAACCTACCATATTATTAATCATTTTTTACCCCAAAAATAAATTTGGATAAAGTAGTTTGTATTGATGATTCAAATGTATTGCTTTGTTTATCTTTTTTACTTTTTGAACTGTTTTAAATATGCTTTCTCGTTTAAGTGCACAAACTTTTCGACGAAAGGTATTTCTTCTTTTATTTTACATCTTTGCACTTCAATATATGTCATAAAAAAACCCTTTAAGTTGTACTTAAAGGGTTTTACATCAACCAATCCATTTTAATTATAATACAGTTATTAGGGCTATTAACACTGTAATTATGTGTTAAGCAGGTTACATATATTGTTAAACCTTGAAAAACATTTTTCTACTAAATCAACAGGACAAAATTCTTAATTATCTGATAATTCGAATCATAGTGAAATACATTTCTATACTAAATCGATGAAATGCACATATAAAAGACAAGACGTTATTTTTTTGAGTTATTTGATGATTTTCTTGATAATTTTACTTCCTGAAGTTGTTGTGTATTGTATAAAATAGATCCCTTTTGGTAGGTTTTTGAAGGTTATTTTCTTTTTAAAATTGCTAGAAGTTATACGTTTTCCTGCTAAATTGTAAAGTACTACCTTTTCTATATCTGTTCTTTTCGTCACAAAATTTATAGTATTTTCTATAAAATATTCAAAAACCTCCTTAGATGATGTTATGTCATCGTTTATACTTAATGTATTGCGATATACTAAATTGAGGTAAAAACGACTATGAGCTTCTCCAATAACACCTGAAAATGTATAGCTTGTTTGACGTAAGTCTGTCAAAATATTTTCTTGAGTATCTTCTAAGATGATATCAAAATTAGGATTTAAAAATTCCGCATCTATTGATATGGTATACATATCATCAGAAGTAAGTTCGTATCCTAATGGTACTTGCGTGTTTACGTTTGTGAGTTCAGGCAAAGCTTGAATGGAAAGTCGCGTTGTTCCTAAGAAAGAATAAAACTCTATAACGGCGCCATCGTTTATAAATGGACCATCATAACCATCGTCAAAATTTACAGTTCCTTCTGGAATAAATCCAAGAAGAATGGTAACAAACGAACCATTTCCTGCCAAACGCAATGAAATACGACCATCTGTAGGGCTGTTTTCAGTAGCTACTTTTTCAAGTTTGTCGTTTTGTTTCTTATAATTGATCCAAGGGTTTCCACATTCTTGTCCGTAAGAAACAAAGAGTATTCCTAGAAAGAAAAGTGCTGGTAGTAATGTTGCTTTCATAATAGAGATTTTTGAGGGCATTTAGTCTCTCTACGGCAATGATACGCAAAATTTATGGTTCTTAATAACTCTAATTTAAGACTTTAGCACTTTTTTTGTGAGCACGATTCCGTTATCAGTAGTATACTTCACTACATATACACCTCTTGCTAATTGTGGCATAGTAACTACATCTGAATATTCACGCTGAATTAACTGCTTTCCTGAAATATCATACAGCGCAATTGTTTCAAAGTCTGAACGCTTTGTAATGGTTTTAAGCGCATTATCATTGAATAATACATTTACTTCGTCTTCAGAAACTACAACATCTTCTACACTTAATGTATTTCTGTATTGCACTTTTAAGAAGAAACGATCATTTTCTTCTGTAGGATTCGCTGTGAATGTATATGAAGTTTGTCTTAAATCAGTAAAAGTGCTTTCGTATCTATCTTCCAAAACGATATCAAAATCATCTGATATGTATTCTGCATCAATCTGAATTGTATATGTTCCACTTGACACAACTTGATATCCTAAAGGAATTTCCATAGATTGATTTGTCAATTCTGGCAATGCCTGAATCGCCATTTTACTATTTGTCACATATGAATAAAATTCAATTCCTGCTCCTTCATTGATAAATGGTCCGTCAAATGTATCATCGTAAGCTTCTGTTCCATCTGGAATAAAGCCTAGTAATTGTGTAGCGTACAATCCGCCACCAGACATGCGTAGTGATAATCTTCCATCTGTTTGACTATTGCTTGATTCTGTAGCAACAGTAGATCCTGGAGTAATCAAACCATCTGTTCCATTATTTGGTCTAAAGAATTGTGTATTATTTGCGACAACTCTGTGTGTATTTTTGAAAGTTACCGTTCCGCCACCTGCTTTTGCTTGTACCGCAAATCCTTGTGCAGTTCCAATGTTTCCATCTGCGGCACCTAAAGGGTTTGAACCTGTATTGTTATATTCAATATAATCGGAAGCTAAATTGTCTCCTATTGGTGCATCTGTTTGCCTCCAATAGTATACAGTTCCTTCAATGACATCGGTATTGTCTTTTTGAAAAGATTGCCAATCGATTGCAGAAGGATATGGATTTCCAATGATATTATATCCTGATTCGCTTGTACCTGGATCAACTGTATAATATACGGTTTCCGTGATATCACCATTATTTACAGTACCATCAAAAACCGCAGTTTCTACATTAAAATGATTTGCTCTAAGAGCATAACCTCTACCCACTTCCATGTCAGTATGATCGTTATTCCAAAAAGCATTGGTCGCAGAAGCGTTCCAATAATAGTCATAACCTCCAACATTTGGAAAAATTGTGGCAATAGTGGCATCAGTTTCAGCTACTGGCGTAGACCAATAAGAATAAAAATATCTGTCAGTATAATTTGGAGAATCACGTTTTATTATAAAATTCCCTGATCCTTTTACATCTCTGTTTTCTCTAGCTAGTAATGCTCCATCATTTTCAACTGTAATTGTTCCATTATTTGTAAGATCATAATACACATCTAATGTTGCGCCAGCATTTACTGTAATAGAAGCTGAAGCATCTACCGTTAGCTCTCCAACAACAGTATGTGCTGTAAGTACAGGATAGTTTGTGGAACTCGGAATAACTACAGATTCTAGTTTTGTAGCATCAGGAGCTGTTCCGCCAACCCAGTTACTTCCTGTAGTCCAACTTGTTGAAGCTGCCGTTGCCGACCAAGTAATGACCGTTTTGTTACTTGCAGAATCTGTTGTAACGGCGTCACTATCGTCTAAATATGTGACAGTATCACCATCCAAAGCTGCTACTAAATTGTCTGTTCCAACAGTAGTGATGAGTACATCTTTATTATTATCAATTTCTGTTGCTGTTCGGACATCATCCCAAATTCTGAATCCCCAAATATTTCCTGCGAAATAATTTCCTGATGAGACCTGCGTGTTGTTATTAAAACAATATTCAGAACTTCCTCCAGAAGTCCAAGTACTGCAATTTGCATAACGCATGTTTGAGTCTGAACGTCCTAAATTTACATCACCTGAATGTCCTCTAATTTGAAAACCAGCTTTAGAGTCCATAAGTGTTCCATCTAAATACCATTTAAATGCTGTGTTACTTGTTGCTGAAATTGTAGAACCTGTTGGCTGTGCTAAATTGTCAAACACGAGGGCTACATGATACCAAGTATCATCAGTAATAGGTTCTCTAAAATAAGTTCCTTCCCATTGCGGTGTATAATCACCACTAGGTCTGTTGTAAGCTCCAACAATAATGTAATTATTTTCTACGTAAATAAGAATTCCTCGTGAGTTTCCACCTTCTTCATAAATAACTTGCTTCGTGGTAGCATCGTCTGCCTTAAAATATCCTTCAATAGTTCTATTGGCAATTATGGTTGTATTTATATTATCGGAATCATTTAATTCAATATAATCATCTGTTCCATCTAGGTAATATCCATCTGACGGTGGTTGTGCCATCATTCCAGATACTGTTAACAATAATATTGCTAGTGTGTATAGTTTCTTCATCATTTGGCTTTTAATTTATATACGTAATTTTTTTATCTTTGGTTTTCAAATTTTGCAATTACAGAATATCAGGTATATAAAGATTCTATAGAATACAAAAATAGTTTTTTCCTACAAAAAAAATAGTATAAAATCGATAAAAGAAACAAATAGATCGATGGGATATTTATTTATCTTATAAAAATTCTACTTTTAAACAAAAGATATTTCGGCAAATAGCCGATCATTAGAAGTAGAGTTATCAACACCCAAACACCTAATTCTTAATAAGTTTCTTAGTAACCAATTTGCCTTTTTCAGAGACATAACTTACCAAATATATTCCTTGAGATAGCTTAGGAAGTTGTAATGCTTGGGTATATTCACTTTCAACTAATTTCTTACCTGAAATATCATATAAAGATATTGTTTTTAGATCTTTGTAATTAGTAACTGTGACCAATACATTATTAGTAAACAGCGCATTTATTTCATCGTCAGGAATTATTAAATCTTCAACACTTAATGTATTTCTGTATTGCACTTTTAAGAAGAAACGATCATTTTCTTCTGTAGGATTCGTTGTGAATGTATATGAAGTTTGTCTTAAATCAGTAAAAGTGCTTTCGTATCTATCCTCCAAAACGATATCAAAATCATCCGATATGTATTCTGCATCAATCTGAATTGTATATGTTCCGCTTGATACAACTTGATATCCTAAAGGAATTTCCATAGATTGATTTGTTAATTCTGGCAATGCTTGGATAGACATTTTACTGTCTATTATGTAAGAATAGAATTCAATGCTTGCGCCTTCATTGATAAATGGCCCGTCATAAGTATTATCATAGGCTTCTGTTCCTTCTGGAATAAAGCCTAGCAATTGTGTTGCGTACAATCCGCCACCAGACATGCGTAGTGATAATCTTCCATCTGTTTGACTATTGCTTGATTCTGTAGCAACAGTTGATTCTGGAGTAATCAAACCATCTGTTCCATTATTGGGTCTAAAGAATTGTGTATTATTTGCGACAACTCTGTGTGTATTTTTGAAAGTTACCGTTCCGCCACCTGCTTTTGCTTGTACGGCAAATCCTTGTGCAGTTCCAATGTTTCCATCTGCGGCACCTAAAGGGTTTGCCCCTGTATTGTTGTATTCTATATAATCGGAAGCTAAGTTGTCTCCTATTGGCGCATCTGTTTGCCTCCAATAATAAACTGTTCCTTCAATTACGTCTGAGTTGTCTTTTTGAAAAGATTGCCAATCGATTGCAGAAGGATATGGGTTTCCTATAATATTATATCCTGATTCCCCTGTATCAGGGTCTACCGTGTAATAAACCGGCTCTGTGATATTTCCATTATTTACCGTACCATCAAAAACCGCAGTTTCTACATCAAGATGATTTGCACGAAGAGCATAACCTCTACCCACTTCCATGTCAGTATGATCGTTATTCCAAAAAGCATTAGTTGCTGAAGCGTTCCAATAATAGTCATAACCTCCAACATTTGGAAAAATTGTGGCAATAGTGGCATCAGTTTCAGCTACTGGCGTAGACCAATAAGAATAAAAATATCTGTCAGCATAATTTGGAGAATCACGTTTTACGATAAAATTCCCTGATCCTTTTACATTTCTGTTTTCTCGTGAAAGTAACGCTCCGTCGTCTTCAATAGTAATAGTTCCATTGTTTGTAAGATCATAATATACATCTAGTGTTGCGCCAGCATTTACGGTAACAGAAGCTGTTGCTGCTACTTGAATTTTACCTACTTTTATGTGTGAAGTAATTACTGGGTAGTTTGTAGAACTCGGAATAATTACTGATTCCAATTCAGAAGCATCTGGCACAATACCGCCATCCCAATTTGCTGCTGTATTCCAATCATTTGAAGCAGCCGTTGCAGACCAGGTAATGGAAGTTATATTGGATGCGTCAGCTTCTACTGGATTATCACTACTGTTTAAATAAGTAAGCGTATCGCCATCTAAAGCTGCTACTAGATCATCTGTACCTACAGATGAAATTAAAACATCTTTGTTGTCATTAATTTCTGTTACAGTACGAACATCATTCCAAATTCTAAAACCCCAAATATTTCCTTGAAAATAATACTCATTTCCTCCACCATCATTTGAAATAGAACCAAAACAATATTCTGATGTTCCTGAAGTAGTCCAAGAACCACATGTAGGAAAACGTAAACTTTCATTTTTATAACCAATTCGGAATGTATTATGTCCTCCCACTTGGTAACCTGACAATTCTGTTTGTAATACACCATCCAAATACCATTTTAAAGCTGTATTTGCTGAAGCATTCATAGGATTTGTTGTGGCATTTCCTGGTTGTGCATTATCAAAAACAAATGCAAAATGATACCATGTATTTGCAGAAATAGGCTTTCTGTAATATGTACCTTGCCACTGTGGAGTATAATCTGCTCTGTTATATGCTCCCATTATCAGGTATCCATTCTCAACATAAGCAATTACAGCTCTAGTTCCAGCACCTTCCTTAAAGATCATTTGTCGGTTACTTGTTGAGGTCACTTTAAAATATGTCTCGTAAGTTCTATTATTTGTAGTCGTGCTATTAATATTAGTAGTATTTGGCACAACTATATAGTCGTCTACTCCATCAAGATAAAAGCCATCAGAAGATGGTTGCGCTATCATTGTTGAAACACCTACTATTAATAAAATAATTGTAAACATTCTTTTCATTGTCAAACTTTCCATTGTTGGGGGCATTTATTGTTTTGAGTAAAATCTTTATCTTTGAATCTCATAAAAAGGGAGATCCTAAATTTGTTTATATAAAATTACAGCTAGTACTTTTATTTAGTTTTTTCCTACATACTTAAATTTTAAATTTCGATTAAATACATATAATTCAGATATAATGAATATTTTAACTTCAAAATTTCTCACAAAATATACCACAGCACCTTTTTCCAAAATAGATGTAAATGATTTTAAATCAGCAATTGAGCTAGAAATTTCACGTACAAAAGAAGAAATTGACACCATTACGGCAAATGAAAATGTACCAACTTTTGAAAATACCATTGAACCGTTGGAATATTCAGGAGCACAATTAGATCGCATCACAAGTATCTTTTTTAATCTGAATTCGGCAGAAACAAACGAAACAATTCAAAAGTTAGCCCAAGAAATTTCTCCGATGTTGACTGAATTATCTAATGATATTGCGCTAAACGAAAAGTTATTTACACGTGTAAAAGCGGTTTATGAGCAAAAAGATACTCTCAATCTGACCACAGAACAACACACATTATTAGATAAAAAGTTCAAATCGTTTTCACGAAATGGAGCTAATTTACCAGCCGATAAAAAAGAAATTCTTCGTGATATTGATAAGAAACTTGCTAAATTAAGCCTGACTTTTGGTGAAAATGTACTTGCTGAAACCAATAAGTTTCAAATGCATTTAACCGACAAAAAAGATGTTGCTGGAATTCCTAGTAGCGCTTTAGAAGCTGCAAGAGCTATCGCGAAAAGCGAAAACAAAGAAGGCTGGATTTTCACTTTGGCATATCCAAGCTATATTCCGTTTATGAAATATGCTGATAATCGCGAATTACGCCAAAAACTTGCAACTGCATTTGGTTCAAAATGTTTTAAAGGTGACGAATTGGACAATCAGGCAAATGTGTTGGAAATTGCAAAACTGCGTCATCAGCGAGCTAATTTATTAGGTTATGAAACGCATGCACATTTTGTGTTGGAAGAACGCATGGCAGAAACACCTAAAAAAGTATTTTCATTTTTGAATGAATTGCTCGAAAAAGCAAAACCTGCTGCGGAGCGCGAATTCAAACAATTGTCAAATTTTGCAAAAAAACTAGACGGAATTGAGCAATTACAAAGTTGGGATAGTTCATATTATTCCGAAAAATTAAAGCAAGAATTATTCAATTTGGATGATGAAAAACTGAAACCGTATTTTAAACTTGAAAATGTAATTGATGGCGCTTTTACGGTAGCTAACAAGTTATTTGATTTACGTTTTGAGCAAGTTTCTGATATTGATGTGTATCATGAAGATGTAAAAACATACGAAGTGTTTGATGGAAACAATAATTTTGTCGCAGTATTTTATGCAGATTTCCATCCACGAAAAGGAAAACGAAACGGAGCTTGGATGACTTCCTACAAATCGCAACTACGCAAAGATGGAGTTGTAGAACGCCCGCATGTATCTATTGTCTGTAATTTTACCAAACCCACACCATCAAAACCTTCCTTATTAACGTTTAATGAAGTTACGACACTTTTCCATGAATTTGGACATGCGTTACACGGAATGTTAGCAGACACAACGTATCCAAGTTTAAGCGGAACTTCCGTATTTTGGGATTTTGTAGAATTGCCAAGTCAAGTAATGGAAAATTGGTGTTATGAAGCAGAAGCGCTCGCTATTTTTGCAAAACACTATGAAACTGGCGAAGTCATTCCGATGGAATATATTGAAAAAATAAAAGCTTCTGCAACCTTCTTAGAAGGAATGGCAACCTTGCGTCAATTGAGTTTTGGATTGCTCGATATGAGTTGGCACGGAATCGATCCGACGTCAATTACAGATTTAAAAGCACACGAAAAAGCCGCTTTTGCCAACACACGTTTGTTTCCTGAAAACCCAAAAACTGCAATGAGCACATCGTTTTCACACATTTTTCAAGGTGGCTATTCTTCTGGATATTACAGTTACAAATGGGCAGAAGTGTTGGATGCTGATGCGTTTGAATATTTTAAAGAAACGGATATTTTTAACAAAGAAGTTGCTTCAAAATTTGCAACACATGTATTATCTAAAGGTGGAACCGAACATCCTATGACTTTATACAAACGTTTCCGCGGAAGCGAACCAAAACCAGATGCATTATTGAAACGTGCAGGATTAGTAGAGAATTAGACTTTTTGTATTCGCTTTGCTCAATTAAAACATTCAAAAATTCAATGATTCAAGGTTGTTTCTGAGATTATTATTGAGTTTTATATTAAATGCTAAATGTTAAGTTTTAAATGTTATATGTGTTTCTAAACCCGTTGTGCATTTTGATAAAATTCGTCAGTTCGAGTGAATTTTACGATTGAAAATGAGTAAAATTTGTATCGAGAATAGAATTTTTCGTACTAAAAATGTTCTCGATACAATTTTTCGTGCCTCAAAATCACTCGAACTGACGTTCATGATATATTTGAATTCAAAATGCACAACGGGTTTTCTAAGACAAATTTGAGTGTTGTTTGGAACCAATTGATACATTTTCAAATTTTCAAATTGCTACATTAATAACGTTTCTAGACTTGTTAGAAAAAATAAAATATAAAACGTCTTTGCGAGAATTTTTAGAAAAAATTCGTGGCAATCTGTTTGTTTTAGATTTAAAAGTAGTATTTGAAACGAACAGATTGCTTCTTCATATTTTATCATTGTGATGCTCTATATATTAACTACATCATTTCCGCTTCTAATTTATCGAATCACTAAAAAAATATTTCCCCAAAAACGCCTAGTAATAACAAGTGTTTTCCTTTAAACTCATCTTCAAAACAAAAATAAATTTTCAATAATTTTTGAAAGTTTAAAAAATATCATACATTTGTACTATGAATTACAAAGATGCAAAAGATAAGTTTATACAAACCTGGGGATCATTAGGTACGTTATGGGGAATTAACAAAGCAATGGCGCAAATTCACGCGTTACTTTTAATTTCTCCTGAACCGTTATCTATGGAAGATATCATGGGAGAATTGCATATTTCAAGAGGAAATACAAGCATGAATTTACGACAGTTGATCGATTGGGGAATAGTATTTAAAACTTCTGTAGTTGGCGAACGAAAAGAATTCTTTTCTTCTGAGAAAGACATACAAGAACTCGCAAAACAGATTGCTCGTGAACGTAGCAGACGAGAAATTCAGCCAACATTGAAAGTACTAAAAGAAGTAAGTAGCATTGAAGATGATGGAACTGATAAAACGAAAGAATTTATCAAACAAACAAAATCACTGCATGAATTGGCAGAAACGGCAGATTCCATTATGAATCGAGTCGTAAATCAAGAGGCAAATTGGATCACAAAAACATTCATTAAACTCTTAAAATAAACTCACAAAAGGAATTCATTTTCCTTTTTTATTTCAATCAAAATTTCAATATTTTTTGAAAGTTTAAAATATATAATAGTTATGAAATTCATTTATTACACCAACAACATTTTTTACTACCTCACTTTGGTATTGTATTTAACCTTCATTTACGGAATGTTCATGCAAGTACTTCTTGGCGGAATTCAAGTCATTCTATTCTTCGTATTACTGTTTAATTACGACAAGTTTTCCGAAAAAATGAAACAACATCTTTCTACCTATGGCATACTTAGTACCATATTTTTATTGTGTTTTTTCTATTGGATTACCATTGGCGAAGGTTCTCCACTATCAGGAATACTTACATTATGTTTAATCATATTGATTCCTATGAGTCTCGGAACATATTTTACCTACATCGTATATCAACTAAAAAAACAAGTATTATGAAAAATCTATGTCTACTCACCTATTTAAAAAAGGAAATTGAAAAACCTTCCAACAACGAAAAAGTCATTGATTTTTACAATGAAACAACAGAAGATTATCGCTTTTGGAGCAATGATTTAAACATGCACTTTGGCTACTATATTCCTTTTCAAACTTCTGTTTTTTCACGAGATACGATGCTCAATCAAATGAACAAGCAAGTTTTTAAACGCTTAAATATTGAAAATAAAAAAAAGCATATTGTCGATTTGGGTTGCGGAATGGGCGCTTCCATTCGTTACGGAATTGAAAATTACCCAAAACTTGCCGTAACAGGTTTGACTATTACGCCGTTTCAAGTGAAAAAAGGAAATGAACTCATAAATTCTGAACGCGGTACCATTCTCAACAGAGATTACACCAATACATTTTTCCCTGAAAATTCTTTTGATGGTGCCATGGCAATTGAAAGTTTATGTCACTCAGGTTGTAGCACAAAAGCGTTGCAAGAAACATATCGCATTATGAAACCAGGAGCAACTTTTGTGATGGCAGATGCTTTTACAAAGAAAGATTTTAAAGACATGAATCCATTGGCAAAATATACTTATAGAAGCTTGTGTGAATCGTGGAGTTTGGAAAGTCTGGCAAACATCAATCGAGTAAAAACTGACTTGAAAAAACTCGGTTTTAAAGACATTAAAGTTGAAAATATTTGGTACAGAGTTGCGCCATCAGTATTACACGTTCCGTTTACCATTAGCGGATTTATCCTGAAAAAACTATTCAAAAAAGAACTGTTGAAACAAGAAAGCTTACAAAACTTAAAAGGATCGTTTGCTGCATTATTATCAAGTTTAAACTTGAACAGTTTTGGATATTACATCATCACAGCAAAAAAATAATTCGGCATGAATTTCAACATCATTAGTTACCTATTGTACATTCCGATTATCTTTTTTATTACCGTAAAAGTCGGTTGGATTCTTTACAAAAATGGAGAAGTTTTCATGTGTACTATTATACAAAATGATCCTGAAATTGTGGCAAGCATCAACAAACTTTTGCTCATTGGCTATTACCTCATCAATTTGGGTGCAGCCACCATTACCATTGCGTATTGGGAAACGGTACAAAATGGTTATGAAATGATGAACGCACTCGCCGATATACTGGGAAAAACAATCTTAGCACTCGCAATTATGCACTATAACAACATCTTTTGGATTAAATTTTTAAACAGAAAAAAACAAACAGAAGTAATTAACTAATATTATTATGGAATCAACAAAAATTGTCATCGCGTATTTTATTTACCTACCAATTGTCATCGGACTCACCATCTTTGTCTCAAAAAAACTTTTTGAAAGTGGAAAAAGCTTTATGGTAGAAATCTTTCGAGGTCAAGAAAACATTGCTATTGCCACCAATAAACTCTTTGAAGTAGGTTTCTATTTAGTAAACATCGGTTGGGCTTTGGTCATCATGAAAATTGCATATTTTGGATATACTGAAGAAGTGTCAAGTCAACGAGTCATTGAAATTTTAAGTAGAAAAATTGGAGGTTTCTCTATCTATCTTGGCGTGATGTTACTCTTAAACTTATTTTTATTCCTTCGCGGAAGAAAAGTGGCAAGACAAAAACAATTGAATCAACAAGTAAACATGCAACAGCAACCAAACTTTGGTTACCAAAAATAAAAATCACTATGAAAAAAATGGTCATTGCAGGCGGAAGCGGATTTTTAGGGCAAGCACTTATTGCATACTTTTTGCCGAAAAATTATGAAATTATCGTTCTCTCCAGAAACGTCAAAGAAACAGGAAATGATGCGTTGCATTATGTGGAATGGGATGCGAAAACAATTGACATTTGGATTACGGAACTAGAAGGCGCAGATGTTTTAATCAATCTTACAGGAAAATCAGTTGATTGTCGTTACAACGAAAAAAACAAAGCTGAAATTCTGAATTCTAGAGTCGATGCTACGGAAGTGTTAGGAAAAGCGGTACAAGCATGTGCCGTACCACCAAAAGTATGGATGAATTCATCTACAGCGACCATTTACCAACATTCTTTACATAAAAAAATGACCGAAGAAAACGGGATTGTTGGAGACGATTTTTCAATGAACGTTGCCAAATCTTGGGAAAAAGCTTTCTATAAAAGTCAAACACCAAAAACCTTTAAAATCGCACTGCGAACTTCAATTGTTTTAGGGAAAAATGGAGGTGCGTTTCTTCCCTTAAAAAATCTAACAAAACTGGGTTTGGGCGGCACACAAGGAAATGGAAAACAAAAAGTAAGCTGGATTCATGAACACGATTTTTGCCGCGCTGTTGAATTTTTATTGGAAGAAAACAAACTTGGAACGTTTAACATAACAGCTCCAAATCCGATTCCGAATAAAGATTTTATGAAAACAATTAGAAAAGTACTAAAAGTTCCTTTTGGACTCTTTCAGCCAAAATGGCTACTCAAATTGGGCGCACGCATTATCAAAACAGAAGCCGAATTGATTCTGAAAAGTAGGTTTGTCATTCCTGAAAAATTAGTAGCTTCAGGCTTTCAATTTAAGTATCCAACTGCGGAAAAAGCAATTCGAGAAATCATAACAAGATAAAAAAAGAAAAAATGAGTTTTTTAACTGCCGAATGGCGAAAATTAGTGTTTTTCAATTATACAGTAGCTCCTGAATTACTAGAAGCGTATGTTCCAAAAGGAACCGTTTTAGATATTTGGGAAGGCAAATGTTTGGTCAGTATTGTAGGTTTTATGTTTAAAAACACCAAAGTATTGGGTTGTAGAATGCCAAGCTTACATACATTTGAAGAAGTCAACTTACGTTTTTATGTGAAAAGAAAAGAAGGCAATACTTGGAAACGTGGAACCGTTTTTATTCAGGAAATTGTTCCGAAACGGATTCTGAGTTTTGTAGCAAATACCGTGTACAATGAACATTATGTAACGTTGCCAATGTCACATATTTGGAAGCTTACGCCAGAAACTTTAGACATTTCATACACTTGGCATAAAAATAATAAAGAACAATCGGTTTCTGTACACGCAAAAAATAATCCTAAAATGCTTCCTGAAAACTCAGAAATTGAATTCATTACCGAACACTATTTCGGCTATACGCAATACAACGATTCTAAAACTTTTGAATATGAAGTCACACATCCAAAATGGTTATATTTTCAGGTTGACAACTATGATGTAAACATTGATTTTGAATTAAATTATGGAAAAAAATTTGCACATTTAACCACACAAAAACCTGATTCTGTCTTTTTAATGGAAGGTTCCGCAATTACGGTTGAGCCAAAAAAAACACTAAAACACATAAAAAAGCTTTAGAATAATAGCTTGTATTTTTACAACATGACCACAATTCGTCTAAAAACATTCATAAAAGCTCCAATTTTGACAGTTTTTGATCTTTCCAGAGATATTTCTGTACACGAAACTTCCACCAAAAACACACGTGAAAAAGCAATTGCAGGAAAAACTTCGGGAAAAATTAATTTAGGAGAAACTGTTACGTGGCGTGCCAAACATTTTGGAATGTATCTCAAGCACACAAGTTTAATTTCTGAGTTTAAATCACCCAATTATTTTGTAGATGAAATGATTGCAGGTGTTTTCAAAAGTTTTCGTCACGAACATATTTTTGAAGAAACGGAAAATGAAACAGAAATGATCGACATTTTAACATATGAAGTCCCGTATGGTATTGTTGGACAACTTTTTAACTATCTCATTCTAAAGCGTTATCTCACAAAATTCCTCCTACAACGTAACAACCACATCAAACAAACGGCAGAAATGTGATATTTAACATATTCAGTCTTTCCTTACGAAATGATAATTTTTTATTTCAACAATTATCATTTACATTTGAAAAAATAATTAGTTCTCAAATGCCAAACCATCAACTGGATCCTAACAAATGGATTACACTCTATGCAGATTATCTGTTCAATTACACTATTGTAAGGGTAAACGATAGAGAAACTGCGCAAGATTTAGTCCAAGAGACCTTCTTTGCAGGATTAAAATCAATGGCAAATTTCAAAGGAGAAGCTTCTGAAAGAACGTGGCTTATCTCTATATTGAAGCGTAAAATCATTGATTATTATCGTAAAATAAATTCTAAAAAAGGGCAAGCCGAAGTTAGAATCAATTACAATGCTGACTCAGAATCTGAAGGAGACTGGCTGGAAGAACGTGTTGCTGATAATTATGATAAAAATGCCGAAGATCAAATTCAAAATGAAGAACTCGGTCTCGCCATTGAAGATTGTATTGACAAGCTTCCTGAAAAGCAAGCGACTATTTTTAAGATGAAAACAATTTTGGGCTACGACACGGAAACCATTTGTAATGAATTAAATATAACTGCGTCTAACCTTTGGGTTATCATTCATAGAGCACGAACAGCGCTTTCTGGATGTTTAGAACAAAATTGGTATTAATAAGAAATTAGATGAGTACAAAAAATAAATTTTTCATATCCTGTGAAGAAGCAAAACATATCTGTGACAAATCACAATATGGAGAAGCGAGTTTCTGGGAAAAAGTGAAATTAAACGTAAGATTGTCTTGGTGTCGCATTACTAGAGCATACTCAAGTAACAATAATAAGTTGACAAAGCTTGTAGAAAAATCAAATATTGACGCGATTGAAAACGATAAGAAGGCAGAAATGCAACGCAAGCTTCAAGAAGAAATGAGCAAGTACTAATTACACAAATACTAAAAGTAAAAACCATACAATCGGAATACTTTCTACCCAAAAAGAAGTAAAGTATTTCGATTTTTTTATGCCTGAATACCAAATACTAGCAAATAATACAATACTAACTCCTACAGTCATATAAAACGCTGTTGAAATTGTACTTCTAATTGCATATTCTAAAACTAAAAATAGTACAATCCAAACATATGCAATTTGTTTGGTTCGCTTAATTCCGATACGTTGTGGCAGTGTACCCAAAGCTTCTTCATCATAGGACAAATCGCTAATTTCAAAAGGAATCATTAAAATTAATATCAATATAAAACGTTGTAAGCAAGTCAACAATACTGTTGTTTCCATCACAAACGCATTTGCATTTACAAGTGGTATTACTACTGTAACGCCTGTCCAACACAATGCAACAATTGAAATTTTAAATCCCGCTAACGTTCTAAAATTCTTTCTATTAGGCAAAAAAGGAATAATATATAAAGATGATAACAAACTCAATCCAACTGCAACAAGCAACGTTTGCAGTTGTAACTGATAGGCATAATATACTGTCAAAACAAAACATACAAAACTCACGTACTGAATGATTTTCATGTATTTCGTTGTCACAAAAAAATATTGTTTAGCCGAACTTCCATATTTTATAAAATTATACGTCACAATTGTACCGTAAAATGTGAAATACAAAACAGCTTCATCATACGGTAAACCAAACAACATCAACGTACAATAGGTAAGCGCATATACGCTCAAACCGATGTGAATACTACTATCTAAATAAAAATTAAAAAGTTTTTTAAAAACATCCATCAAACAAAAATAGCGAAACTGTTCATAACCTATCTTTTTCGTTAAAAACTTTCCATATGTGCAAGCCTGTAAAATTGTAAAGAAGTGATTTTTTAGTTGTACTTTTGCGGAATATACACAACTATAAAAAAGAAAAATTATAGCCGATGAAAACTGATTCTTTTTCATTAAGACATAACGGAACGCGTGCAAAAGACGTTCCGCACATGTTACAAACCATCGGAGTTGATTCATTAGAGCAACTTATTGACGAAACTATTCCTGATGAAATTCGTTTGAAAAACGCACTTGCACTTCCTGAAGGACTCAGCGAAAACGAATTTTTATCGCACATGCAAAACCTTGCGGGACATAATAAAATATTCAAATCATACATTGGTTTAGGATATCACGAAGCGGTAACGCCACCTGTAATTCAACGTAATATCTTTGAAAATCCAGGTTGGTATACTGCCTACACACCATACCAAGCAGAAATAGCACAAGGAAGACTCGAAGCTTTATTAAACTTTCAAACTGTCGTAACAGAATTGACAGGAATGGAACTCGCCAATGCTTCACTACTTGACGAAAGTACCGCAGCAGCAGAAGCTATGGGAATGTTATTTTCCGTTCGATCGAGAGCACAGAAAAAAGATAACGTCGTAAAGTTTTTTGTTTCTAATGAAGTGTTACCACAAACCATTTCATTACTAAAAACACGTGCAACTCCTATTGGCATCGAATTGGTTTTTGGAAATCATGAAGAATTTGACTTTTCATCAGAATACTTTGGAGCATTGCTTCAATATCCTGGAAAATACGGACAAATCTTTGACTACAGAGCATTTACAGAAAAAGCAAATGCAAACGACATAAAAGTTGCGGTTGCTGCTGATATTTTAAGCTTAGTATTACTAGAATCTCCAGGAAACTTTGGTGTCGATGTTGTCGTGGGAACCACACAACGTTTCGGAATTCCATTAGGATATGGCGGTCCACATGCAGGTTTCTTCGCAACAAAAGAAGCGTACAAACGTAACATTCCAGGTCGTATCATCGGAGTAACCAAAGATACTGATGGAAATCGCGCGTTGCGTATGGCATTACAAACACGCGAACAACACATCAAAAGAGACAAAGCAACCTCAAACATCTGTACAGCGCAAGTATTGCTCGCTGTTATGGCAGGAATGTACGCAGTATATCACGGTCCAAACGGATTAAAATACATTGCAAATAATGTCCATTCAAAAGCTGTTGATTTAACAAAAACGCTAGAAACATTAGGTTTCGAGCAAACGAATACAGCATTCTTTGACACTATTGTTGTAAAAGCAAATGCTGCCAAAGTGAAAGAAATTGCAGAACAAAACGAAGTCAACTTTTTCTATATTGATGATGAATCGGTTGCAATTTCAATCAACGAAGCAACTACGAATCGCGATTTGCAAGACATTGCCTTTATTTTTGCCGCTGCTGCGGAAAAAGAAACCGTAGAAATCAAGACGACAAACACCACAAAAATATTACCATCAGTAGCGCGCAAAACTACGTTTATGGAAGAAGCTGTATTCAACAGTTACCATTCAGAAACAGAAATGATGCGTTACATCAAAAAACTAGAACGTAAAGATTTATCACTAAATCATTCTATGATTGCTTTAGGTTCTTGTACGATGAAATTGAACGCTGCAGCAGAAATGTTATCGTTAAGTTCAGCGCAATGGAATAACATTCACCCTTTTGTTCCTGTAGATCAGGCAGAAGGCTACCAAATTCTACTCAAAGAACTAGAACATCAACTAAATGTAGTAACAGGATTCGCAGGAACTTCATTGCAACCAAACTCTGGAGCACAAGGAGAATTTGCAGGTCTCATGGTTATCAGAGCGTTTCATGAAGCCAATGGAGATACACACAGAAACATCTGTTTAATTCCTTCTTCCGCACACGGAACAAATCCGGCAAGTGCTGTCATGGCAGGAATGAAAGTTGTTGTAACTAAAACAACAGAAGACGGAAATATTGATGTAGATGATTTACGCGAAAAAGCATTGTTACACAAAGACAACTTAGCCGCGCTAATGGTAACATATCCTTCAACGCATGGTGTTTTTGAAGCTACTATTAAAGAAATTACCAAAATCATTCATGATAACGGTGGACAAGTTTACATGGATGGTGCCAACATGAATGCACAAGTAGGATTAACAAATCCTGCAACCATTGGTGCAGATGTTTGTCACTTAAACCTACACAAAACATTTGCCATTCCTCACGGTGGTGGCGGACCTGGAGTTGGACCAATTTGTGTGGCAGCTCACTTAGTACCTTTCTTACCAAGCAATCCCGTTATTGAAACTGGAGGCGAAAAAGCAATCACAGCCATTTCGTCCGCACCTTGGGGAAGCGCATTAGTATGTTTAATCTCTTACGGATACATTGCTATGTTAGGTGCTAGAGGATTGACAGAAGCTACAGAATACGCAATTTTAAATGCAAACTATATCAAAGGAAGGCTAGAAAGTCAATTTGACATTCTTTACACTAATGAACGTGGACGTTGTGCACACGAAATGATTATTGATTGCAGACCGTTCAAACAACACGGAATCGAAGTAACAGACATTGCAAAACGTTTAATGGATTATGGATTTCATGCACCAACAGTATCATTCCCTGTAGCTGGAACCATTATGATTGAACCTACAGAAAGTGAAAGTGTTGCTGAACTAGACAGGTTCTGTGATGCAATGTTGGCTATTCACGAAGAAATATCAGAGGCATCTGCAAGTGACACTAACAATGTGATGAAAAATGCTCCACATACATTAAGCATGCTAACAGCTGAAGAATGGAATTTACCATATTCACGTCAAAAAGCAGCTTTTCCTTTACCATATGTTGCCGATAATAAATTTTGGCCATCAGTTCGTAGAGTTGATGACGCATATGGAGATCGAAACTTAATTTGTACCTGTGCGCCAATTGAAGCGTACGCAGAAGCATAAAATTATAAAAAAGGAACGTCTTAAAAAAACGTTCCTTTTTTTTAACGTCTGCTTTTTTAATTAAATAATTATCATTTTTTAAGGTTTTATTTTACGAATTCCTCAAAACATTAACATTTCAATGCATTATCCTCAAAAATTGCAACTTTGAATCGCCTTCAAAGTAATTACAGATGTATAATCATTAATTTAGTTGTCTTAAATCTTAAAAAACTGATATTGGTATGAATGTCAAAATAACTGGGACAGGATGCTATATTCCCTCTGAAGTTGAAACAAATGAAGATTTCCTCCAGCATAAATTCCTAAATGAAGATGGTAGCCCCTTTAAACAGAACACAAGTATTATTATAAAAAAGTTTCAGTCTATTACTGGAATTGATGAACGCAGATATGCTGAAACGAATCAATGTTCTTCGGATTTAGCATTTTTTGCTGCTGAAAAAGCTATAAAAGATGCCAACATAAATCCTGAGGAACTTGACTATATTATTTTTGCTCACAATTTTGGCGATGTACAACACGGAACAATACAAAGTGATATATTGCCGAGTTTGGCAAGTCGAGTCAAACACAAATTACGCATCAAAAACCCTAAATGTGTTGCGTACGATATCCTTTTTGGATGCCCAGGTTGGGTTGAAGGAATGATACAAGGCTATGCATTTATTAAAGCAGGAATTGCAAAAAAATGTTTGGTAATCGGTTCTGAAACACTTTCAAGAGTTGTTGACAAATACGATCGTGATTCTATGATCTATTCTGATGGCGCTGGTGCTTCAATCATTGAAGTTTCTGAAGATGAAACTGGTATTATTGCACACGAAACAGCAACATTTACATACGATGAAGCATACTTTTTATACTATGGAAAATCTAACAATCAAGAATTGTGTAAAGACACACGTTATATAAAAATGTACGGGCGAAAAATCTACGAATTTGCTCTTACAAATGTTCCATTAGCCATGAAAAATTGCTTGGATAAAAGCGGAGTTCCTATTGATAATTTAAAAAAGATTTTCATTCATCAGGCAAATGAAAAAATGGACGAAGCTATTGTAGAACGTTTCTACGGATTGTACGATAAAAAAGCTCCCGAAGGTATTATGCCAATGAGCATTCATGATCTTGGAAACAGCTCGGTAGCTACGATTCCAACGTTATTTGATATGGTCACGAAAGGAAAAGTAGAAAATCAAGATATTCAAAAAGGCGATATTGTGATGTTTGCTAGTGTTGGTGCTGGAATGAACATCAATGCCATTGTTTATAAATACTAAAATGAATCAAGATACAATTGCCATTATTGGTGGCGGAAATTTAGGTAAATCAATTGCGCTAGGATTGTTGAAACAACAGTACAATCCTGAGCAGATTTATGTAACACGAACAAAAGTAGCACTTTTAGACGATTTGAAAGCGCAGAGAGTTCACACTACTTCCGACAATGTTTTGGCGGTACAACAGTCGAAAATCTTAATATTTGCGCTCAAACCGTATCGTATTGAAAGTGTTTTAAAAGAACTTGCGTCGCACATTACTAAAGATCATTTAATCATTTCTGTAATTAGCGATTTTTCTTTAGAACAACTTTCAAATTGTTTGACTTCGGAGATTCAAATTGTACGTGCAATGCCAAATACGGCTGCGGCAATTGGCGAATCGCTTACGTGTATAGCTTCAAAAAATGCTTCCGCAGAAAATATCAAAAAGGCAACTTTTATCTTTGATGCTTTGGGCGAAACTATTGAAATTGACGAAAGTCTTATGGACGCTGCAACCGTACTTGGTGCTTGCGGAATTGCGTATGTATTGCGGTTTATCCGTGCGATGATTCAAGGTGGAATTGAAATTGGATTTGATGCCAAAACCGCCACCAAAATTGCTTCACAAACGGTAAAAGGTGCGAGCGAATTATTGCTCCAAAACGGCAATCATCCCGAAGAAGAAATTGACAAAGTAACAACACCAAAAGGTTGTACAATTGCAGGCTTGAACGAAATGGAACATCAAGGGTTTAGTTCTTCGCTTATTAAAGGAATTAAGACTTCTATTGAAACGATTCAGAAAGATTGATTATTTAGATCGCTTCCGCTGTGAGATGTTAGACCGCTTTGCTGTGAGATCGCTTCGCTTTTAGACTTTCTTCGCTTATGTCACTCCTATGCAGACAGGAATCTTTTAGACAATTGTGAGATCGTGCTTGCGCTCTTTTAGACTTTTTACTCTTGAAATTCTTAGAAACAATAACCGTCACTTCAGAGTAATTATTGTCACATTGAACGTAGTCAAAATAGACAAAGTATGGTATCGAGAAGTACTCTGAAAGAACATCGGTTTTTAATTGATTTCAACACTAATTTATTGCACAAATTTAAATCGATATAATAAAAAGGATTCCTATTTTTGCAAAAAATAATTACATGAAACTTCGACTTTTTAAAGAGTTTAAAGAATTTGCCGTAAAAGGAAATATGATCGACATTGCAATTGGTGTTATTATCGGTACTGCTTTTAATAAAGTGATTGATGTTTTGGTAAAAGAAGTATTTCTACCGCCACTTTCGTTACTTACAGATGGTATTAATTGGTCAAATAAGAAACTTATTTTACGTGAAGCTGTTGACAATGGCACAACTAAAATAGACGAAGTTGCTATTGCTTACGGAAAACTTTTTGAAGTCTTCGTTGATTTTCTAATTATAGGGTTTACCGTTTTTTTGGTGGTGAAATTTATGAATTCTATCAAAACTAAAGCGCAAGATCCTAAAAATAAAACTGTAGTGACACCAAAGGATATTGAGTTGTTGAGTCGTATGACAGAATTACTAGAAAAGCAAGTAGCAATTGCAGAAAAGAATGCTACAAATAATTCAAAACAATAAAACTACTTAAATCTTCTCTTTTCCGAAATCCAATCGTTTAATGCGGGAATCATGCGAAGTTTATAAATTACAAATCCGTTGAGAAGCATAAACGTACCAACTTTCAAAATAATATCTAAAATCACATATGCTGTATTTGGCACATTGTGCAGTACGCTCACACTTGCTAGAAAGCACAGCAATAATAATACGTGCTTTTTGGTAAAAGGCTGAATTTTATATTTTGAATAAATAAAAATCAGTTTCACGCTATTGTATAAAGTCATGGAAATCAACGTTGCGTACGCTGCACCTTCAATTCCCCAATGAAGGTATTTGATAAAATAAATATTCAACGAAATATTCAGTACAACCAAAATAGCAATCGCCACCATATTAAAACGATAGTATTTTGAATAGAGTAAAATATGTGAATTGAACGATGTACTCATATCAATCACAACATTAAAACTCAAAATTAAAATCACGGGAATGGTGTCGATTAAGTTTTCTCTCGTTGGAAGAATGGAAAATAAATCATCTACACCGAGAAAGATACAACACAATAAAAATCCGCCAATAGCAAACAATAATTTAGATACTTCTTGGTACTTTTTCCCTAAAGAAGTTATGTTGTCTTTGGCAATATATTCTGTGATAATCGGACTGTAAATGGTATACAAACCAATCGCAGGAATGGCTAAGGTTGCTGCCAACACAACACCAATACTATAGGTTCCGTTGGCTGTCATGGCAGTTGAATTTGACACAAATTGTGGAAGCATTGCTGTTGGTTCGTTTTCAATTAAATTCGGAATCATAATTCCATCAATTTTAAATGCCAACAACGAACCCAAAATGCTAAAAAATGCAAACAGACTGTACTTTGCATATTCTTTCCGAAAAGCAGTTGTAAATACTTTTTTTGGTTGAAAAGTGAATTGAATATTTGCTACTTTTTTCACATACCACAACGCGATTATCATAATCATCAAAAAACAAATCATATACAAAATAATTCCTGTATGCATCGTGATATAACCTGCTAATAAGAGTAGAAAAATTGCTGGGAAAAACAATTTTATCGAGAAACGCTCCAACACTGTTGGAACAGCTATTTTTTTATAATTTGAGGCTTGCCGTTTGCACACGTCCATAATCGCAAAAGCAAAACCAACTACAATAGAATATTTTATATAATGAAAAGCATAACCGCTGACGACGTTGGATATGATAAGAAATATGATCGAAAAAAACAGCGTATTCAATAATACAATACAAAGTGTTGTTGAAAAAAAGATGTTTCGCTTTTCTGCTGATTCTTTAAATCGTGGAAAATAATTTACTAATGATTGTGACGTTCCAAAAACAAAAAACGCCATGAGAATTTGTGCACCATCAAAGATATAACGAATGATTCCTAAAAATTCTTTGTCGTTTGGGTAAATAAAAAGCGTAGACACAATTCCAATAGCCGCACCAATATAATTGATGATGCTAAATTTTAGTGTTTGTGACGATACTTCTTTTTGGTGTTTTTCCAATCGTAGAAACTATTAGTATCACAAATGTACGCAAATGTATGGAACGTGCTACTTTTAAAAAAAATGATCCTTACTATCTGTCGGTATTTTGACATTGAATTTCTCCGCTTGGACACTCAGGACATTGTGTTGCAAATGATGGACAAACTAAACAAGTAGCACCTCCATGATCGCTACGTTCCGCTCTAGTGCCACCGCCTTTTGATAACGAAAGATTGGAAATTGATTTCTTAGCAAGTCGTAATGATGTTAATTCCTTCTTTTTCATAGTGTAAAGTGATTTTAATATTCATTACAGTAATTTATAAAAAATTGCACAGCTCGGGTTACGGTTTTAACGTATTTCTCAACAGCATCATTTGGAGTTGGGTATAAAAAAAGCGAACCGAAGTCCGCTCTATTCAATATGTTATTCAATTTTTTAGCATGTAGCTGAATAACAAAAACACACTGATGCTTCAAATAATGTTGGCTGATCTGGAATTGGTTCTAGTGGATCGCTCGGATCTGGTTCTATAGGACAAATTTGTCTTGTGTAACACTCAGCAGTTCTAAAAATACCTCCGACCGCTTGTGCGGAAACTCTAGAAATAGTCTTTTTAGCAAGTTTTAAGGTTTTAAGATTTCGTTTTTTCATCTGTCTAAAATTTTATGTTTATATCTTAATGGGATAAAAACGAAGAAACATTACCCAAAATCATGATTTTTTTTTGCAAGACTATTTTTTTGATTCAAAATAAACATACAAGTAACACTTTGTGTACGCAATATTCCTTAAGGTTTATATATATTTGTATTACCAAGACTTTCAACACATGTACAGTAAATTCTATCCGCATAAGCGTTATAAATACACACTCGAATTTTTAAAAGAAGTGATTCCTGATGGATCAAAAGTTTTAGATTTAGGCGTACCAAATCCTTTTTCTGAAATTATGACCAACGAAGGTTATGTTGTAGAAAATACCAAAGGAGAAGATTTGGATGAAGATTTTTCGTCAGTTCAAGAAAGTGATGCTGATGTGGTGACTGCTTTTGAAATTTTTGAACATTTAGTCGCACCTTTTAATATATTGAAAGAAATCAAGGCGAAAAAATTAGTGGTTACCGTTCCGTTGCGTTTGTGGTTTGCTACCGCATATCGTAGTAAAACAGATCCGTGGGACAGACATTATCACGAGTTTGAAGATTGGCAGTTTGATTGGCTTTTGGAAAAATCGGGTTGGGAAATTAAGAAAACAAAAAAGTGGACCAATCCTTCGCGTCCGCCAATTGCACCACGTCCAATACTTCGTCATTTAATTCCGCGCTATTACGCTGTGTACGCAGAACGTAAAGCCTAATGTATGAACTATTATATTGTCATTCCTGCACATAATGAAGCGGCGTTTATACAACAAACGCTTCACTCTATTGTGACACAAACTTTAGCACCAAAAAAAGTGGTAGTTGTGAATGATAATTCTTCAGATGCAACCGAAAGTATCATAGACAAATTTACAAGCCAACATCGTTTTATCTCCAAAGTAAATACCAATTCCAGCGACGAGCATTTGCCAGGAAGCAAAGTCATCAATGCGTTTTATAAAGGTTTTGAAACACTTGATGACGATTTTGACATTATTGTAAAATTGGATGCTGATATTGTGTTACCCAACAATTATTTTGAAACTATTTGCAAACATTTTAGCAACGATGCTACGATTGGAATTGCAGGTGGATTGGCATATATTGAAAAAAGCGGAAATTGGGTTTATGAAACTATTGCTGATAAAAATCACGTTCGCGGACCATTTAAAGCCTATCGAAAAGCTTGTTTTGAACAAATTGGTGGCTTGAAAAAAGAATTGGGTTGGGACACTGCAGATGTGCTTTTGGCACGTTTCCACGGATGGAAAGTTCACGTAGATCAATCTTTACTAGTAAAACATTTAAAACCTACGGGAAATGCTTACAAACAGAACGTTCATCGAAAGCATGGCGCTGTTTTTTATAAGCTTGGTTATGGAAGCTTAATTTCGCTTATTTCTGCTTTCAAAATTGCCCTAAAAAAGAAAAAAATCCGTGTGTTTTTTGCTTATATGGATGGTTTTTTTACTGCTAAAAAGACACGAGTTCCCCAAATGGTCACACCAGCAGAAGCGCGCTTTATTCGCACATACAGACGTACGCAAATGGCGCGAAAACTCAAAAGTTTTTTTGGCATTCAATCGTCAGAAAACTAGCAAGTATAAACTCGTATTTTTTGAAAAAAATTACGTTTTTTCGTAAATTAACCGTAATTTGCTGACAATAGAATCTCTCAAAAAACCCCTAACGCCATAAAAACATACTATTCATGATTAATGCTATTATCATTGAAGATGAAAAATCTTCTATGGAATATCTATTGTCTATTTTAAAAAGAAACCACAAAGATATTAATGTACTTGGTTGGGCTTCTAATGTTGATGATGCTGTAATGCTGATTGTCACAGACAAACCTGATATTGTCTTTTTGGATATTGAATTGAATGACGGAAGTGGTTTTGATGTGTTGGATCACTTGAAAACACAGATGACATTTGAGGTAATTTTTACCACGGGTTTTCTCGATTATAAAGAGAAAGCCATGGATTATTTTGCGTTTTATTATTTGAACAAACCTGTACAGGAAACAGAAATTAAACGCGTACTTGACATGTATTTGCTAAAACATACGGCTTTTAACATGCGAAAGTATGAAGCATTTAAGAATCAGATTGAACGTAAAAATCAAGTGATTACCATTTTTGAAAAAGACGAATATATTCCTGTAAAACTGTCAAATATTATTTATTGTGAAGCTTCAGGAAATTACACGCTGGTACATACTGTAAACGATAAAAGTTTGGTAATTTCTAAGAATTTAAAACGTGTGGAAGACATGATTGAAGTTCAAAATTTTCACAGAGTCCACCGATCGTTTTTAGTTAACATGAATCATGTAAAAAACTACACCAGAAACGGATTGTTGACACTTTCTAATGGTGTGGAGATTTTAATTTCTTTTAGAAATCGCAAAAAAATGATCGATCTTTTAAGAGGTTACGGAATTTCAGAATGCTAATTTTTTAACGCTGCTTCTATCGGATTTCCTGTTGCTGCATTTGGTAAAGAAATTTGCAATAATGCTGAAATGGTGGGTGCGATATCTGTAATTTCTGTACGCTGTAATGTTTCTCCTTGCTGAATTCCATTTCCATAAAAAAGTAACGGAACGTGCGTATCATAGTTAAATCCGGAGCCATGTGTAGAGCCTGTACGCGAATATGAAATCGTGGCAATATCTAACACAAAACAAACATCACCTGAACGTTTTTGGTTGAATCCTTTTTGTAATGCCGAAGCAATTCCGTGCGTAAACTCGCTACTTGTCAATGTTGTGCGTGTGTATACTTTTGCAATTTGATCGTAGGCTAATAATTCTCTTTGCAATGCATTTTCGATGTCAGTAGCAGAAAGTTTCAAGCGTTTTACTTCTGTGTGATTTAAAAAGATCTGTCCGCTAGAAATATTCTCAATTAAATCTTGACTTCCATACGTTGTATTTAGAAAATCAGTTAAATGTGTTTTTAGTGCTCTGTTGTCAAAATATCCTGCTGGAATTTTTAAGTCTTGTAAATAAGAAGGCACATGCACAGCGGCGTGATCGGCGGTTAGGAAAATTGTGTAGTTTCCTTTGCCAACTTCCTGATCTAAAGTAGCAAATAAGCGTTCAAGGTCTTTGTCTAAACGTAAATACGTGTCTTGAATTTCTTTAGAGTTTACTCCAAATTTATGTCCGACATAATCGGTACTTGAATAGCTTAACGCCAAGAAATCTGTTTCGTTGTCGTATCCTAATTGTTCACCTTTGATGGCTGCGATTGCAAAATCTGTCGTAAGACTATTTCCAAAAGCAGTAGATTTTAAAATGTCAAATCCGCCATTTTTATCTTTCAAACTAGGCAAATCGTACGGAAAAACTGCATTTACTTTCCCTTTAAATGTACCTTCATATTTGCTTACATCTTTATCACTTTCGGTATACGTATTTATGTCATACAAAGTATTCCATGTTTTCATATATTTTTCTGCTTCATCTGCTGCATTAAATTCTTTGACCCAAGTTGGCAAGTCGTTTCTGTAATACGTACTTGTAATCCAATTCCCTTTGTCTTTTCCATAAAACCAATACGCACCATTTGCCGCGTGACCTGCTGGTAAAATTGCGCCTCTATCTTTTATAGCAACTCCAATTACTTTTCCGCGTTGTTGCGAATCTAAACGCAATTGGTCTGTTACAGTAGTGGTTTGCATTCTGTGTGGCGACATTTTTCCTGCCCATTTTCCTTCTACTCCAACAGAAGATTGGCGTTCGTCTGATGCGCAATACACAGATTTTTTGATGTATTTATCATACCAATCATTTGCGATGATTCCGTGATTTTCTGGTGTTGTTCCTGTGTATATAGAAGCGTGTCCTGGTCCTGTATATGTTGGAATATAGTTGTAATGATTGTTTTTACAGTTGTAACCATCGTTCAACATTCGCTTAAAACCGCCTTCACTGTACTTGCTTTCAAAACGGGTTAAGTAATCATATCGCATTTGGTCTACCACAATACCGACTACCAATTTTGGCTTTGTCGTTGTGTTGGAAGTTGTATTGGAAACATTTGTGTTTTGAGGTGCTTTCTTTACTTTTTGCTTTACTGAAATACATTGCACAAAAAATACAGATAGTAGACTTAATAGGATTCCTTTTTTCATGATATGATTAAAATTTATTTTGATAAATGACATTCAAAATCATTAAATCGCATCAAAAATAATTGTTTTACATCAAATAACATTTTAACTAATCATTAAATCCGTTAATTATTTTATTAGCTTGCTCGAATGATGTATTTTTAACCCATGATTTACCTAGAAAATATAGGACGCTATTTTTTAATGTTACAAAGCGTATTTAGTAAAATGACCAAATGGTCTATGCTGAGAAAACTTATTTTCAAAGATATCGATGACTTAATCATTGGTTCTATGGGAATTGTATGTTTTATTTCCTTTTTTGTAGGTGGTGTTGTTTCGATACAAACGGCATTGAACATGAACAATCCGTTAATTCCAAAATATTTGGTTGGTTTTGCCACACGACAATCGGTAATTTTGGAGTTTGCACCAACGTTTATTTCTATCATTATGGCTGGAAAAGTAGGTTCGTTCATTACTTCAAGTATTGGAACAATGCGTGTTACTGAGCAAATTGATGCTTTGGAAGTGATGGGTGTAAATTCTTTGAATTATTTGGTGTTTCCTAAAATTATTGCGCTGTCTTTATATCCTTTTGTGATTACGATTGCGATGTTTTTGGGAATTTTTGGCGGATGGTTGGCTTCTATTTACGGAGGTTTTTCAACAAGTGCCGATTTTATTCAAGGATTACAGATCGAATTTATTCCGTTTCACGTTACCTATGCATTTATAAAAACCTTTGTATTTGCGTTTGTATTGGCTACTATTCCTTCATTTTACGGATATTATATGAAAGGTGGCGCCTTAGAAGTTGGAAAAGCGAGTACAACTTCATTCGTTTGGACGAGTGTTGTTATTATTTTGATAAATTACCTCATCACACAATTATTACTGACCTAATGATCGAAGTAAAAAACATAAAAAAATCTTTTGATGGTGTTGAAATTTTAAAAGGGATTTCAACCACTTTTGAGAAAGGAAAAACCAACTTGATTATTGGTCAGAGTGGTTCTGGAAAAACGGTTTTTTTGAAATCTTTGTTAGGATTGTTTACACCAGAAGAAGGCACTATTTTGTTTGATGGAAAAGATTATAAAACTTTTTCAGATGAACAGAGAAGGCAACTGCGTACTGAAATCGGAATGGTTTTTCAGGGAAGTGCTTTGTTTGATTCTATGACCGTGGAAGAAAATGTGATGTTTCCGTTGCGTATGTTTTCAAAACAGTCTAAAAGTGAGATGCAAGATCGTGTCGATTTTGTATTGAAACGTGTAAAATTAGTTGATGCACATCATAAATTTCCCGCAGAAACTTCTGGAGGAATGCAAAAACGTGTTGCAATTGCTAGAGCTATTGTCATGAATCCAAAGTATTTGTTTTGTGATGAACCAAATTCTGGATTGGATCCGAAAACTGCCATCGTTATTGATAATTTAATTCAAGAAATTACCGACGAATACAATATTACGACTGTCATCAATACACATGATATGAACTCTGTGATGGAAATCGGAGAGAAAATTGTTTTCCTAAAAAATGGTGTTAAAGCTTGGGAAGGAACGAATAAACAGATTTTTAAAACGGACAATAAATCTGTGACTGATTTTGTGTATTCTTCCGATTTATTCAAAAAAGTTAGAGAAGTTTATTTAAAGGAGTTAGAAGATTAATTTCTTTAAGCGTACTTCTCTCTTATTCAATGACCTACATTTACTCTTTTCTTGTAAACACAAACTTTTTGCTATTGTAATTATGCTTATCTAAATTCATTTCCAAAACAAGCGTATCTTTAGTTACGTCAACAAGTTTGACCATTTTTTCTTCTTTTTCAAGCAGTAGCGTATTTTCATCTGAAAAATAAGTCCATTTGTTTGTTGATTTGATGAAAGGCATATAAAATATTGTAAACGAATCTTTTGTAATTTGTATTTGATGTAAATTGTTTTTTGAAAACGGACCTAAAAATTGTTCCGTCTCGTCTGTGTCTTCTTCTTTTGAAACTAATTTCCAAGTTCCAACTAATAAATCTGGCTTTTTAGCTGTGTTTGATTGTTCTTCAAAAATGAGCGTTTCCTTTTCTAAACTATGATCTGTCACGTAGACTTTGGTATCTGAAATTGAATCAATTAAAAGTGGTGTGCTTTCGAAAAAAGATTCCAATAATAGAAAGCTATAATTATCAACATTTTCTATTTGCCAATTATTTTTTAATGTACTATTTCCCTCAGTCAAATAAAGATGCATCAAAGAATCGTTTGTATAATGATGATAATACGTTTCTCCTGTTACTTTTGCTTTATAACGTTTTCCCGCGGGATTCCAATCGCTTTTCTTCGATTGCTTAGGAAGTTTTATGTACTTTACATGTATGAGCTCATAATTATTAAAGGTAATAAACATACTATCTTCATAGACTTTCACGTTCGACCAAGTAATCGAATCACCTTCAAAAATAATGAGATCGTTTTTTAGTGTAAAATTAAGCGTGGTATCAATCATCATAGTACGATTCACGTTCCTTTCAAAGTTTTTAATTCGGAGAGCATCTCCTTTTATATGGAGAAAGTGAGCATAATCTGGACGAACTTTTCCTGTATCAATCGTGTTTTCTGGATATATGCGATAGCTTTCAACCCAAACTCCTTCGAGATTCAAACTTGAATTTGAGTTACAAGAAATAAGCACTAAAATGAATAAACAAGATATTATTGTGTTTTTTAACATGGCGCTATTGTTTATCGGTTCTTACAGTATGTGTAATTAATTTTAACAAAGCGTTACATAATATCACCACGGAAGATGACCATAAAAATTATTATTAATGAAAGTATCTGTGGATTTTTTGGGTAACATTTTTCCTTTTATTGAACTTATTAATATTAATCTTAAATTTTATATTATTATGAAAAAAAAGGGTCTAAAGTCATTGAGTCTTAAGAAAACTTCAGTTTCAAATTTGAACGCTTTTACAGTTAAAGGTGGACTTCCAACAACGCAGCAATCTACAGTAGCACCAAGTACAGAAGATGTTCCAACGTCACCTTGGTGGGGATTTACCAATGAAGCTTCTGGTTGTAAACATTGTAATTAATGAACATGTTTTAGATTAGTTTATCTGTCTAAATCAAAAAAAAGAAGCTGACTAAAAGTTAATACAAACCTCATTCTGGGCATGACTTAGTATCTCATTATACTGATTATCAATTTTTATGAGAAACTGAATCAAGCTTGGTTTGACGAGATTGATTCTTTATAGACAGCTTCTTTCGTTATTTTTCTTAGCAAGTAGCTTACCAAACTTGAATGACTTCCGTAAATTCACTTTCTCCTGTAACTTTAATTGTCAGTGCAGAAGGAATAAAACTGCTTCCTTTGTATGCTGGTTCTGCGGAATACGCCAACTCTTTTCCTTCTCTTAATAATTCTTCTACCATGACATCAAAACGTTGTTTGAATTCTTGAGCAAATTCAGGAACATATAAAGTATTTACAGGACTGTCTTCTCCGCCGAATTCCAAAGGCATTAAATATAATTTGACCAATTCTCCTTTTTTGTAAAGATCAATTGCTTTTTCATTGCTATCAATCATACTGTAATCAGGTCCGTTTATGGGAGTTTCGTCAGTATTATTTTTCTTTTTAAAAAAGCCAAACATCGTTTTTTATTTAATACGTTCAATAATTAAGGTATCAAGTGATAATTCTTTTTGCAACCATACTTTCAATTCTGATTCTCGTAGTGTTTGAATACTGTCTGACAATGCAGGATTCCATTTTACTGCGGCAACAGGAATGGTATCGACTGATATAAAATCTTTCGAATTCAACATTTTGGCAAATCCAAATTGACGTAAATCAGCGTATTTTATTTTTGCATCTTTGGAAACTGTACTAAACGCGATAAAGCTTTCATTTTCTAAAGAAGCTTTTGATTTTAATCGTTCCTCTAAAAGCTGCGTTTGCTGTTTCAAGTCTGCAATTTGTTCTTGCATTCCTTGAATAATTAAATCCTTTTGATCTAAATCTTTGTATGCTCTGTCTAAAGCATCAGAAATTTTATCGACACTTCTGTTTTTATTCCCAAAAACTTTAACTTCAAAGTCTTTTATGTTTTCGTAATTTTTAACATCACTTTTGTAACCTGCTTCTAAAGCAGAAGGCACTTCTCCATTGAAATGAAGAAATATTTTTTTGTTTTCTATATCTAAATCTTCTTCGCGTTTCTGCAACCAAACTTCTGGATTTTTTTCTATTTTTTGCACAAACAACTCGTAATCTCTTGTAATATTACTTTTATGTAATACTTTCCAAAATGTCCAAACTGCTGGAATCATCACAGCTAAAGCTACTACAGAAGCCAATTGTGAAATACGTCTTCTTTTTGCAGAGTTTGCGTATTTCAACATTGGGAAACGCAGAATTTTTAAGACTAAAAAAGTCGCAAGAGCAATAAAAATCGTATTGATGATGAATAAATACATAGCACCACCTGCAAATTCCAATCCTTTTGTTCCGCCTCTAGCAAGTCCGAAACCAACTGTACACAATGGTGGCATTAACGCTGTTGCAATGGCAACTCCAAAGATTACAGAAGCAATTGTTCCTTTTTTGGTTCGTGCAATAATTAATGCCAAACCACCAAAGAAAGCAATTAAAACATCACGAATATCTGGTTTTGTTCTTGCTAATAATTCAGAAGAATCCGTTTGTAACGGGAAGAATTTAAAGAATAAAAACGCAGTTAGCACACTTAAAAATACCATCACACCAAAGTTGACCAAAGATTTACGCAACGTGTAAATATCATTGATTGCGATAGACATTCCCATTCCTAAAATTGGACCCATTAGTGGAGAAATTAACATGGCTCCAATCACTACTGCGGTAGAATCTGCATTTAATCCAACCGATGCAATAAATATAGAACATACTAAAATCCAAGCTGTTGCACCTTTAAACGGAATATCTTTTTTGACATCTTCAATTGTTTGGTCTTTGTCAACATCTTGACGTATATCCAATAATTCATACAAAAACGATTTTGTACCTTTCCATAACCCTTTTGCATCTGTTGGTGTTGGAGTGGCTTTTACTTTTTCGTTTTCTTCATTTTCTTCTGAAAAATTAAACTTATTTTCTTCTTCTGTACTCATGAGTCTTATCCGTATTTTTCACCAAAGTTATCTTTGACTTTTTGTAATACTTTTTTAATGTCTTGTTCTTTCTTTTTGGGATAAATTAACAATACATCTTCTTTATCTACAACAATATAATCATTTAATCCATCAATTACCACGACTTTTTTGTCTGTCGTACGAATCATATTTCCGCTAGCATCTTCTAGAATTGTTTGTGCATTTACGACAGCATTTCCGTTTGTTGACTTATCTAATTTGTCATATAAACTTCCCCAAGTTCCCAGATCATTCCAGTCAAATGTAGCTGGCAAAACGTATACATGACTTGCGTGTTCCATAATGGCATAGTCAATAGAGATGTTTTCGGCGCGACCGTAATTGTCACGAATAAAATCGTCTTCAAAGTCTGTATTATACACCGAAAAACCTTCATCAAATAACTCATAAAGTTTTGGTTGAAAGTTTTGAAAAGCGGTTATAATTGTGTTCACGCTCCAAATAAAAATTCCTGCATTCCACAGGTAATTTCCGCTTGCTAGAAATTGTTTTGCCGTTTCATAATCAGGCTTTTCCGTGAATTGATGCACTTTTTTGATCGCGTGTTCACTTTTTTCAAAGTTGATATAACCATATCCTGTATTGGCAAATGTTGGCTGAATTCCTAAAGTCATCAACACATCTTCTTTTTCACATTTGTCAAAAGATGCTTGCAAGTTATTTATAAAGGCAGTTTCGTCTTCAATCCAATGATCGCTTGGCGCAACAACCATCACCGCATTTGGATTTTCCTTCTGAATTTTTAGCGAAGTATATAAAATACACGGTGCTGTATTTCGCATAGCAGGTTCAAGAACGACTTGTTTTTGCGTTACTTCTGGCAATTGTTGCAATACCAAATCGTTGTACTTTTCATTCGTAAGAATGTAAATATTTTCTTTTGGAATGAGTTTTGAAAGTCTACTGAATGTTTTCTGAATAAGCGTTTCTCCCGTTCCTAACATGTCGTGAAATTGCTTCGGAAAGCTCGAAGTACTTACGGGCCAAAAACGTGATCCTACGCCGCCAGCCATGAGAATTGCGTAATAATTCTTGTTCATTTTTGTCATTTTCGTTGGTAGGTTTTAAAGTAAGCAATATAATACAGATTGCCGAAATAAATAATAAAAGTTTAGATTATTAACGGCTTGGTAACGTTGATTATCCATTATGTTGCTACGTTTTGATTGTGAATGAAATGTAAAATTAAATTAACTTCTCATAAAAATAGAAGTCGAACAACTCACTAGCTCCGCAACAACTCTACTTCTGCATTTGGGTTGAAAAGATACATACGACCTGTAGCAATTTCTACACATTCATAGCGTTTGACACGCTTGTTTCCGCGTTTGAAGATTTTTCCATTGTGCATGCGAAATGTGCTTCCATGTGGAATTTCAAAGACGTAATTTTTATCGTTTTCTGGATCGTATTGTTTTAACGCTAAAGCAAATTTGGCATCGGTATCACTACTCGCTTTTGGGTTTTTGAAATGATTGGCAACTACAGGTAAAATTCGAGTTGGAAATACTTGCGGATTGATGAATGGCAACATCAATTGTTGAAACGTTCGCTTCCACTCAATTCCGTGTGGTTTTATAAAACGTCCGTATTTTTCGTACGCTACTAAATGTGCTATTTCGTGAATTAGCGTGACAAAAAAGCGATATTTATTCTCGCCTGCATTTACGGTAATTATATGTCTGCCATCAGGCATTCTACGGTAATCGCCATGACGCGTGACACGTTGATTTACAATTTTCAAGTGTACTTGGTGCGATTTTATAAGTTCAAACGTAGCTTCTACAGCACGTTCGGGAATGTATTTGGCTAGTATTTCTTTCACGGTTCAACAAAAGTACGCATTTGTTTTGAAACGCAATAGCATTCTAATCAACACAAACTGACGATTTCGGGAATGGAAATCATCAGTCTGTACTGAGTTGTTGTATGTAAAATTACTTTCGGTGTTTGTTTAACAATCCATCATCAAAAAGCGTCCACAAACAGGCTTTTATTTTGCTTTCTTTTAAGGCTTGATTTACCCAAGTATTACAGGTTTTAAAACACGAATAACTTCCATTGGCTTTGTAAAAACTATCAAAATTGCCATAACTTTTTTCTAGTAATTTGACACTATTTCTTTTTTTATCTTGTTGAAATGTTTCAGATATAAACAGATTTAAACGTGTAAGTTGTTCTTCTGAAACTTGTATGACAACCCACGAGTTTCTGCGAACTTCGTGTGTTGTCACATGCATTAATGTGTTACTTTTTAAAAACATTGCGCTGAAAGCATTCGAAAAAGTTAAATCTTCCCAAGTTGGCGTATTCAAATAGAAATTTTCGTCTCCCCAGCCAAATGAAATATAGGATACATCATCAAGTTTTTCTTGCAATTGCTTCCTGAGTTTTTCTTGTAAATTATTTTTAGAAATAACAATGTCTAAATGCACACCATTGGTAGAAAGATAGATTGTATGTGGTGTTTCTTGTGGCGTTTCTCCATTTACCGTAATTGCAGTACAGATAAAGGAAATTAAAACATACACAATAGGAATCAGCAAGATACAAACGATCCATTTTATTGTTTTTTTAATGAATTTCATTTATGACTATTTTTTAGCTTTTTGCCATCTTCTAAAAAAGAGCAATCCGATGATAAGTACGATAATGATTGGCCAAACATATAAGATGGCAATAGCAATTCCTTGAACAAATTCCCAACCAGCCGACAAACCTTCTTTTGCTTTTGCACCAAACCCTTTTTTATATGTTACAGGTTTTTCTTTGAAGGTAATCGTTTCATAAATTTCCACTTGAATGGTACTGTACGCAACTCTGCTAGACATGTATTTTATTTTTCCTTGTGCCGCTTCTATTTCTTCCTGAATGACGCGTAATTCATTTTCTGTCGATAAGATATCTTTAACCGTTTTTGCATTTTTTCGTAACACGGCTTCCAAACGTTCTTTTACTTCTAGTTTTGTTTGCAGTCGCGATTGTGCGTCCATGTATTTTTCGGTAACATCTGTGGTAGAGATATTGACAAAATCGGTTTCTTCGGCAAATTTCTGAATACCATCAAGCATCGTATCAAAATTTTCTTTTGGAATTTTTATCGTAAATCGGTTTTGCTTTTCATGATAATTTTTATCATAACGTAATTCCGAAATATAGCCGCCATTTACATACATTACTTGTTTTATTTCAGCCAACGCTTTGTCAATATTTTTTACTTTGTAACGTGTGCTTGCCGTTTTGATAATTTTTAAATTGGCAGGAATGTTTGAAACCCGCATTTGATTGATTTCTTCTGTAGAGAAACCTTGTGTTTCCGCTTTAAATTTTGTGGTCGATTTATCGGAAACACCATCATAATCGTCGCGTAAGTCTACACTTTCTACGACAACTTCTTCATTGTACGATGTAGCATCGTTATGGTTACAAGCGCAAAAAATAGCGACTAAGAATAGTATTAAATATGATTTTAGATTTCGTTTTTGTGTGATTGCATTCATAATTTTATATTTTTAAGGATTACGAATACAAACCTATTGGAGTTTCGCCGAGAAGCTTTGTAAAAGACTTGTAACTGCTTTGTAAATTAATTTACAAAATACAAATTACTGATAATCTGATTTTTACATTTTAATTGAATCCAGAAAACACATATTATTTTTCACGCTTAAAACAGCAAATTGCGACTACTTTTCTCGCTTCGCATGTCGCTTCTAGTGATATTCGTGAGTGGAAAGGAAACACGATTACTGATTTTCAAGAAGATTTACGCAGTAAAACCAAAGGCAGTATTAGCGAAAAATGGTTTTATACGTATGTGAAGAATGATGCCAAAAAGTTGCCGCGTGTAGATATGCTAAATTTGTTGAGCGTGTATGTAGGTTTTGAGAATTGGAATGATTTTATGCAGAAGCATGGTGATGTTGAAGTTGAACTTGAAACTGAACTCGAAAGAGAAACCGAAGTTGAAAAACCTTCTTCTAAGCGTTGGGTGTATTTGCTTTTTATGATTCCGTTGTTGGTATTTGCGATTTACGGTTTGTATCCAAAAGAAAATACATTTTCCTTTTGTTTTGTTGATGCCGATCAGCGCGTTGCGATTACAAAAATTCCGTTGGATATTATTGTCATCAGAACACAAGAATCGCCCTTATATTTTAAAACAGATAGCTTGGGATGTTTCTCGTATACAACTTCTGAAAAACAATTGAAATTTGTTGTAAAATCACCGTATCACAAAACAGATACGATTGTACGTCATGTCAATTCTAACACACATAAAACGGTTCAATTGCAAACAGATGATTATGCGTTAATGTTGATGTATTACGCCAACGGAAATAAAGATGATTGGAAAAAACGGCGTGCACAACTGAACGAATTGATTGCTGAAAATGCTCAAATTTATCGTGCGTTTCAAAAAGATATTGGTATTGAAATGTATACAAAAAAGGAATTTATCAACTTATTGACGATTCCGACAAGTAGCTTGAAAAAGATGCAAATTTTGGATAAAGTGTATCAAAATGACAAGATTGTGAAACTTAAATTTATGATTCAATGATGAAAAAGGTAGTGTACATAATTTGTTTCATAGTCTGTTTTTCGTGCAATAATGCTACTCAAAAGAGTGATAATGCTATTGCTACGGAAGCTGTAGAAGAAGTTTCGATTGACAAAGATGGTTTGCTAGATACTGAAACGAAACTTAAAGATGCTATTGATGATTTTTCTTTGAATGATGTAAACGCGGAGATTGAAGATAAGTTGCAAGCCAATTATGAAGCTGTCGTTTTGGCAACGAAACATCCTGAGTTTCGAGAAGCGATTAAGGAACAATTGGCTGATTCTGATAAATTTAATGTGTTACTTTCAGATTCTATCCAAAGTATTGAAATTAAAGATATTGATTTTTCGAGTTCGGTAACATCTCGAAATGAACGTGTTTCTACTCAAAAAGTATCTTACACTATTTTAATAAATTCAAAATATACTCAGAAAGACAGTGTTTTGGTGGTAATGAAGCGTTCTATGATTAAAATTGACGAAGCTGTGAAAGTGAATACTTCATTTTCTTTTGAGAGGATTGATTAGTTGGGGTTTAGACCGCTTCGCTACTAGATATGAGATCGCTATCGCTGTTAGATCGTGCTTGCGCACTTTTAGATTTTTGCTTACTCCTGTACTATTGTCATTTCACGCTTCTGATTTGCTTTGTTATTTCTGTGAAGGCAGGAATCTACTTTGAAAAGGTCTCTGTGAAAATAGTAATCCATCCATGATGTAGTTCGTTTTATTCAAGGTGTTTTTAAAAGTAGGTGTTCTTGGTTATTTAGAAAACTGTAAAATTATCTGTTTTTATGAATGGATAAATTACTACAAAAAATTTGGGAAATCCATATTTGTCATTCAACTAGAAAATAGACACTTTGCACAAAAAATAGCTTTGATTATTTTTTAGCCTAGTTTTTTTATCTATTTTTAGGATGAATTAAATATTACTATTATGAAAAAAGTATTGCTGCTGTTAATGCTACTAAGTGTTGTGATTCCTTCCTTTGCACAAACAGAGTTGAGTGATGATGACGCTGAGTCAAAATTACTTGTAAATAATGATCGATTGATCGTGTTGGATTTTTATGCCACTTGGTGCGGACCTTGTAAACGTATGGATCCTATTTTGAAACAATTGGATAAAAAGTATGGTGATCGTGTTGATTTTTATAAGATTGATGTCGATAAAAGTCAGGTAGATGATGCTTTGGGAATTTCAGCTATGCCAACGTATTTATTCATTTATAATAGTTCTAATTTGGAACAGATTGAAGGTGCCATGAGCAAAGCGAAGATGGAAGGTTTGATTAAGAAACATATGGGCGGAGATTCTGAGACTGTAATTGAATCAACAGAAACTGATGATTTTGATTTAAATGATTTTAGCCAAAGTAATATTGATAAGATTTGGAATTCTTCTTCTAAATTGAATTCTTTAGCATGGAATGCTTATAAAACACAGAGCGATATTAAAATTTTATTAAGAGCCATCAAAGCCGTTGAGCGTTCTATAGAATTGGAAGCAACGTATTACAATGTTGACACACATGCTGCTTTGCTTTATAAAACAGGGAATTATAATAAGGCTTTGAAAAAGGCAAAACAAGCAATTGATATCGCAAAAAAGGAAGGATTGAGTTACGGCTCGACTTCCGAATTGATTGAAAAGATTATTGACGAAATGTAGTTTTACATATAACTTATAGAAAAAAGGAAGCTGATTGGCTTCCTTTTTCGTTTGTTAGTAGTCTATTTGAATGTAAACTTAATTACTGTTCTTTTTCTAAAGCAGTATATACTGGTTTTTGATATACTATTTCGTCAATTTTCATGTTGATGTAGAGTAATTTTGTAGGAACACTGTCTGATTTGCCATTTACAATTTTATCATAATCAATTCCCCAATCAAATAGATTTACTTGTCCGCTTAAGACTAATGAATTTGTTTTGGTTTCTTTTGAATTTCTAATTCCTGTGATGAAAAATTTTACCTCTTTTTCAATTCCTTTGATGGACATTGTTCCGTTTACTTGATACCAATCGATGCCCATGGTGTAGACATTGGTAGATTTGAACGTGATTTTTTCATTGTTTGCTCCCACAAATAAACCTGGTTTCCTTATTTGCTCCGTTAGTTCTTCTGCTCTACAAACATTGAATGTATTTGGATCTACTTCAAATGAGAGTTTCATGTTTTCTAACGGATTTCCAGCATCATTTCTTGGAGGAATATCTAATTGTAAGTCATTTACAATACCTGCAAATGGCGTACTGCAATGTCCGTGAGTTACAAATAAGTTGATGGTTTGATGTTGTTCGTTTTCTACTGAAGAAATATTTTCTTTTGGTTCCGTATTGGCTTCATTTTTTGCGTAACCGCTTGCCACTATAATAATTGTTATTATAAGTATTGGCAACAGTATATTTTTGATTTTCTTCATGATTTTATTTTTTACATTTCTACGAATGTATGGTTAATTCCTACTCAAACGTGTCAATCAAATGTAAAAAAAGTGTCAAAAAATGCTTTTACAGTCCAAAATTACGGTGTAGAACTCGAAACTTGCATTATTTTACCGTTGTAGTATTTGTTTCCGTTGAGTGAAAAATCGTGAATGTATTGAGCCATTTCTAACGCACTTAGTGGTGCTTTGTATCCTGGAAAAGCTTCTTCCAACATTTCTGTTTGTACTGCACCAAGAGCTAATACATTGAAGGCAATTCCTGCGTCTTTGTGTTCTTCCGCTAGCAATTCTACCAAGGTAATCACAGCGCCTTTTGACGAACTGTATGCTGCCAATCCTGGGAATTTCATACTTCCTTGAATTCCGCCCATAGAACTGATAGTTACCACGTGACTTCCTGAAACCATAAACGGCAATAACACGCGACTTAATTCGGCAACGCCAAACACATTTACTTCATAAATCCACTTAAAATCTTCCATAGTGGTTTCTGCAAAAGGTCGGTTGAGCAACGCACCTGCATTGTGGATAACGATGTCTACTTGCTCCCAGTTTTCTTTTACAAAATTTGTTACTCTGCCATAATCTTCTGGTTTGCTCAAATCGAAAGCAAATGACGTAATGTTATCATAGGTTAGGTTTGAAATTGGTTTTTCGTTTCTAGATAATGCCAAAACATTGTATCCTTGATTTGCAAATAGATGTACTAATTCGAAGCCAATTCCCCTACTTGTTCCTGTGATGATGACGTTTTTCATAATGAATTATACTAAGCTTTTGAGATGCTGAATCAAGTTCAGCATGACGTAATTGTTACATTTTTCAAATTATCAAATTAGATATTATTTTGAAGGATTTAATTTGATTTCTTTTGTTGGCGCATTTACTGCTTTTCTTACTGCGGGAATGAACGTATTTACAAAGTTTGCCATGTGATTGAAATCCATTTTATCAGATTCGTCTCCTACTTTGTGATAGTGATCAAAATTGGTAAAGTCGAAGGTACAAAAGGTTTGACAAGGCACGTTGAATTCTTGAAAAAACGGATAGTTGTCCGAACGCATAAACAATCTGAATTCACCTGCTTTTGGCAAGAATCCTGCGATTTTTTTCCCTGCATATTCGTTCATTTTTTCAGCAAGATTCGTTTTATTAAAACCTGTTACATAGGCTGTATAATCTTTTCCAACTAAAGGTACTCCAACCATTTCATAGTTCAGCATTATGTATAAATCAATTCCTTCATTTTTTAGTGTTTTTGCTAAGTGTTTTGAACCGAGCAATCCTTTTTCTTCCGCAGAGAATAACGTAAATAAGATGCTTCTTTTGTTGCTTTTGGTTTTAGCGAAGTATTTTGCCATTGCCATTACCGTTCCAACACCTGCTGCATTGTCATTGGCTCCATTGGCAATTTTATCATCTCCTACAGGTTCTGCAAATCCAATATGATCGTAATGTGCACCAATGATGACAAATTCATTTTTTAGATTCGGATCGTTTCCTTCTAAGTACCCAATTACGTTAAAAGCTTCTTTTCCTTTTACCGTAAAACTATCACGATACGTGTCAAAATATGGTTTTACGCCATTATCTTTAAAATAGTTTTCAATATATACAGCGGCTTTTTCAATTCCTTCACTTCCTGTATCTCGTCCTTCTAATTCATCTGAAGCTAAATAAGTTACGATGTCATCTACTTCTTGTGCTTGAATGACGATTTCTTTCGTTTTACACGAAAAGATAACGAGTGAGAGTAAACAGATTCTGAAAATATTTTTTAGCTGTTTCATGTTGGATTGATTTTGATTAATTGATTGATGATTGATTTAAACAAAAAATCCCACTCAGCGTGGGATTTTTGATGTGATGTATTGTTATGCTAACATTGTCACAGGATTTTCCACATACTGTTTTACAGTTTGCAGGAATTGTGCTCCTGTTGCGCCATCTACGGTTCTGTGGTCGCACGCTAACGTTACTTTCATTGTATTTCCTACGACAATTTCTCCGTTTTTCACTACTGGCTTTTGCACAATAGTACCTACAGAAAGAATTGCTGAGTTTGGCTGATTGATGATTGAAGTGAATTCTAAGATTCCAAACATTCCTAGGTTAGAAATGGTAAATGTACTTCCTTCCATTTCTGCTGGAGAAATCTTTTTGTTTCTCGCTTTCCCTGCCAAGTCACGTACGTTTGCACCAATGGTTGTTAAACTCATTTGGTCTGCAAATTTCAATACAGGAACTAACAATCCGTCGTCAACTGCTACGGCTACACCAACGTGAATGTGTTTGTGATATGTTGTTGAAGCATCATTCCAAGTGGTGTTTACTTGTGGATGTTTGCGTAATGCCATCGCGCAAGCTTTTACAATCATGTCGTTGAATGAAACTTTGATATCTGGAATTGCGTTGATTGTTTTTCTAGAAGCAATTGCGTTGTCCATATCCAATTCTACCGTAAGGTAATAATGTGGCGCGGAGAATTTTGATTCTCCTAATCGACGTGCAATTGTTTTACGCATTTGCGAGTTTTTCGCTTCTTCACTGCTTTCTTCTCCTGCTGGCACAAATGGTGCTGGAGCTGATGTTGCTTCCGCAGATTTAGAACTCGTTTCTTTTGCTGCTGATGCTTCTTTTGCTGCTGGCGTGAAGTTTTCTACATCGCGCTTTATAATACGTCCATGATCTCCAGTTCCTTTTACTTCTGAAAGATCAATTCCTTTGTCGGCTGCAATTTTCTTTGCTAATGGCGAAGCAATGATTCTACCATTTGAAGAAGCGTTTCCAGAAGCTTTTGGTTCTTCTTTCGTTTCTGTTTCTTTTGTTTCTTCCTTTTTTGCTGCTTTTTCTTCTTTCGGAGCTTCTTCCGTTGTTGTTTCTGCGGAAGCGTTTCCCGAATCATTTGCTTTTAATACAGCATCAACATCCGTTCCTTCTTTTCCAATGACAGCTAGAATACTATCTACAGGAGCGGTTTCTCCTTCTTGAACTCCGATATATAATAGTGTTCCTTCATTGAAAGATTCAAACTCCATCGTAGCTTTGTCGGTTTCAATTTCGGCAAGAATATCACCTTCTTCAACTTTGTCACCAACTTGCTTTAACCATGAAGCGACAGTTCCTTCTTCCATTGTATCGCTTAATCGTGGCATTGTTACTACGATAGCGCCTTCAGGCATTTCAACTTTTTCGGTTTTTTCGGATTTTGATTCCTCAGTCGATTTTTCTTCTGTTTCTGGCTTTTTTTGTTCTTTAGACGTTTCTTCTGTTGCTGGTGCATCTGCTCCTTTTACAAGTGCATCTACATCTTCTCCTTCATCACCAATGATTGCCAATAATGTATCAACAGGTGCGGTTTCTCCTTCTTGAACTCCGATGTATAGTAGTGTCCCTTCATGGAAAGATTCGAATTCCATCGTTGCTTTGTCGGTTTCAATCTCAGCGAGAATATCACCTTCTTCAACTTTATCACCTACTTTTTTTAACCATGATGCCACAACACCTTCTTCCATGGTGTCACTTAGTCGTGGCATGTTTATAATTTCTGCCATGTTTTATTATAGTTTATGAGGTAAAAATGGATAATCTTCTTGTTCGTATACTGCGTCGTACATTAAGCTTTTGTCTGGATATGGAGATTCTTCTGCAAATTTTTCGCATTCTTTTACCAAGTCTTTCACGCGCTTATCCATCTCAGCAATTTCATCTTCGGTAGCATATTTTTTCTCCAATAGTGTTTCTTTTACTTGTGTTATTGGATCAATTTTTTTGTATTCTGCTACTTCATCTTTTGTTCTGTAGTGTTGTGCATCAGACATTGAGTGTCCTCTGTAACGGTACGTTTTCATTTCTAAGAATGTTGGTCCGTCTCCGCGTCTTGCTCGTTCTACAGCTTCGTGTACAGCTTCAGCCACTTTTTCAGGATTCATTCCGTCTACAGGTCCACAAGGCATTTCATATCCTAAACCAAGTTTCCAAATGTCGGTATGGTTTGCGGTTCTTTCTACAGAAGTTCCCATAGCATATCCGTTATTTTCACAGATAAATACTACTGGAAGTTTCCAGTTCATTGCCATGTTGAACGTTTCGTGTAACGATCCTTGACGAACAGCTCCATCTCCCATGTAACATAAGGTTACTGCATTTCTTTTGAAATATTTGTCTGCAAAAGCCAAACCTGCTCCTAAAGGAATTTGCCCACCAACTATTCCATGTCCACCATAAAATCCGTTTTCTGGCGCGAATATGTGCATTGATCCTCCAAGACCTTGCGATGTTCCAGTTGCTTTACCATAGAGTTCTGCCATTACTTTTTTAGGATCAACTCCCATTCCAATTGGCTGAACGTGGTTTCTATATGCTGTAATCATTTTATCTTTCGATAAATCCATTGCGTGTAATGATCCTGCCAAAACAGCTTCTTGACCATTGTATAGGTGAAGAAATCCACGTACTTTTTGCTGGATGTATACAGCAGCTAGTTTGTCTTCAAACTTTCTCCAGAATAACATATCCTCATACCATTTGAGATATATTTCTTTAGTGATCTTTTCCATTTAGTTCTAAATTGGTTGGATTTGCCATTTTTAAGTAAACAACAACTCCATTTAAAGGTTTATAGCTTTAGTGTTTGTTTCGATAAATGAATAACAAAAATACTATTTTAATAAGAAGTGAAAAAATGTAGCGGTAATTTATCTATGTTTTTACATGAAATATTCTTTCGAAAACGTTATCGAAAATGGCAATATCACATACACGCGTTATTTTGTTCTTTTATTTTTATAGTTTTTGTTAATTTTTCGTGTTTTTATAAATATGATTTATCAAAAATTAATGGTAATAAATCTTTTAATGAATCTGATTTCATGATTTTTCCTTCCGCTCCCATAAAATAAATTTCAATCGCTTTCTCTTGACGCATTTCATATTCTGCAATCGATTGTCTACATGCTCCGCATGGTGGAATCGGTGTTTTATTGATATGATTGTCAGAAGTTGCCGTGATAGCAATTTGTTGTATTTTGACATTTGGATATTGCGCACCTGCGTGAAAGATAGCTACGCGCTCTGCACACAATCCAGAAGGATAGGCTGCATTTTCCTGATTACTTCCTGTTACTACTACTCCGTTTTCAAGAAATAACGCTGCACCTACTTTAAATTTAGAATATGGTGCATATGCCTTTTTTCGCGCTTCTACCGCATGTTGCATCAATTCCTGAATGTTTTGAGGAAGTTCCTCTATGTTGTCATAACAAGTGAGTGTTGTTGTGATTTTTATTTCCTGCATGTGAAATTTATTTTCTGTACTGATGATCGTTTTCTTCAGATCAAAACAGCTTAGAAAGATAGTGATTATTTATGGAATAAAGAATTTTTGGTATTGCATCTCGATAGCTTCGCTAGGTATTTTCTATTAATACCCGTTGTGCATTTAAGAAAAAGTTGTGCAAACTGCTAAAAGGCAGTAAATTGTAGTTACCACACAACAATTTAAGATGCACAACTTTCAAGCAAATTACGATAAAATACTAGAAGTTTTAAAAAGTTTAAATACTAAAATGGATTATTTACACCAAATACGTAAACCTAAACTACGTGATTTAGAGCTTGTCTCAATTGACTTAACTTCTGAATATATGAGTATTGATAGTGAATGTCAGCTTTTCAGGATATTACCCAAGAAATTATCTAGTAAAATAGAACGAAGTGTTTATAACAGAAGAAGGCGAAAATTATTTTCTTTTAAAGAATCACTTCGTAAAGAGTTGGTTTTTAGATTAAATGCTTCTCAAGATTGTTTTATTGTTGATAGCATGCCGTTAGAAATTTGCAAGTTATCTAGAAGTTCAAGAAGTAAAATATGTAGAGAACAACAGTATAGTTTACCCGAAAAAGGCTATTGTGCGAGTCAATCAACTCATTACTATGGGTATAAACTTCATGCAGTTTGCTCTTTTCAAGGAGTCATCGAAAGTCTAGATATTAGTTCTGCTTGTGTTCACGATATCAATTACTTAAAAGATATACAGTATCAATTAAAAAACTGTTTATTACTTGGAGATAGAGGTTATTTATCTGCGGAATATCAACTAAACTTATTTGAAACGCAAAATATTAGACTTCAAACACCAATGCGTAAAAATTAAAGAAATTATAAAGAACAGCCTTATGTTTTTAAAAAATCTAGAAAACGAATTGAAACGCTATTTTCTCAGTTATGTGATCAGTTTATGATTCGAAGAAATTATGCCAAATCTTTTAATGGATTTAAAAATAGAATCTTATCAAAAATCACAGCAATGACAGTCATTCAGTACATCAATAAATTTCAATTCAACAGAAACATCAATAATCTAAAAATAAATATTACCTAAATGCACAACGGGTTATTAATATATATTTTAATCTCAATAATGCTCGATGTGACAGATTTTGGGTAAAGTTTTTTATGCTAGTTTAATTTCAAAGTCTAAACTCATAAATTTATCAACTGTTAAACCTTACACTTGTTTATTCGTTTTTTATGGATTTGCGAATTTGTGGATTTGATTCGATATCAAAGTATTCTCGACTGCGCTCGAATTGACATTTGAAACTTCTTAATTCTAAAATCTAAATACTCACTTTGCTAAAACCAAAAAACCTTCCAAGAAAGCTTGAAAGGTTTTTTGATATTTGTCTTTTGTATTTGAATACTATAATTCGTCGTACGTGTCTCCTAAGTTGAACGTGAGTGAGAAACGCAATGTGTTTTCTAATGGATTTTTTACTTGTGATGCTGAGAATAAGTAAGAAACATCAATTTTTACAGCACTGTATTTGAATCCAGCTCCTAAGGTAAAGAATTTTCTAGCTCCTTTTATTTCGCTTTCGTTAAAGTATCCTGCGCGTAATGCAAATGAGTCTTGATACCAATATTCAGCTCCTAATGCCCAAGTGAATTCTTTTAATTCTTCACTGAAACCATCTGGTGCATCACCAAATGATTGAAAGATTCCTGATACGAAACTTACATCGTCATCTTGTCCTGCAACGATGATTGTTGGCTCATTTTCATCAACATCTGGTGTAGATAAATCGTCAGTGTCTTGATTTCCGTTATCATTAGTATCAACAAAACCGAGTTTTGGAGGTGTTGGCACTAATAGTTTGTTTACTTCAAGACTTACTGCTAATGTGTTGTATTCGTCGAAGATAAAGTCAAAACCTCCACCTAGTTTTAATTGTGTTGGTAAGAAGTTTTCTTGTCCTAAATCATCATATTTTAGTTTTGGACCTAAGTTAGAGATATTGAATCCTGCTCTCCAACGTCCGTTGAAGTTGTCATAAGCAGTTTCTTCAGATTGATAGTATCCTGCAATATCAACTGCAAACGTACTAGCAGCATTTGCTTCTGCATCTGGTTGCGATTGTAGTTTTAAATCTGAACGTAAGAAACGACCTGTTACCGACATAGAGAATTGATCGCTTAAGCGCAATGCATACGATGCATCAATTGCTAATTCGTTTGGTCTTTCAATTAATGGTGTAAAGTTTCCGATGTCTGCCTGTTGCTGTGTGATGATTTCAATTTCACCTAAGCTAAAGTATTTGATACTTGCAGACCAAGCACTTCTTTCACTGATTCTGTTGTAAAATGTCAAGTTCCCTAAAAATATATCATTTACTAAGTCACTTAAGTATGGTGTATAACTGATTCCTACACCAATTTGTTCTTTTGCAAATGCATATTTTGCTGGATTCCATTGTTGTGAATAGGTATCTGGTGATGTAGCAACACCAAGTTCTCCCATACCAGCAGCTCTTGCGTCTGGTGTGATTAGTAAGAAAGGAACTCCTGTAGTAATTACTCTTGTATCATTTGGATTTACTACCGTAGTTTGTGCCAACATTCCCAAAGGAATTAAACACAATATGGATAAAAATATCTTCTTCATTCAGTTAAATTTTAACAAATATAGGTTTTATTTATAGTATTACAAGTTTTTCAAATTTTTCGACTTTCTGATTAGTTAACGGAGATTTTACTGTAATCTTATATACATAGACTCCTTTTGCGAGTTTATCTCCAAAATCATCTTTCCCATCCCACACAATGTCTCTAGATAGTGAACTGAAGTCTTTGCTTGTTGCTCCAGCGTTTGTTTTACCTACAAGCGTACGTACAACTTTTCCTGATATGGTAAAAACTTGTACCATAATATCAAGTTCACTTGAACTGTTATGGTTGAACCAAAATTCTGTGTAGCTTACAAAAGGGTTAGGATAATTTAACACATTGGTAATAGTTAAGGAATTGTTTTCGTTGAATACTGTGAATTGTATTTCCGTGGTAGATGAATTGTTGTACACATCCCATGCTTTTAGTGAAAGTGTATGTGTTCCATCTTCCAAATCTCGTAATGGGAATTTTACGATTCCGCGTGTGTAATCGTTTAGTTCTGTTTCGTAATAGTCATTTAGCACAAATGGATTTACTTCGTCTCCATCGAGAATTGCCACAATATCGTGCCCAATTCCACTAGCAGTGTTGATTCCGTTTTCATCAGATAGTTTTGCGAGTAGAAATGGTGATTCGTTCGTGATGCCTCCTGAAACAAAACTTTCGTCATTAAGAAATAGATTTACTACTGGCGGATCGTTATCAACAGGTGCATTTTCATCCAATTCTCCAACTTTAAAACTTTCGTTGAATCCTGTGTGATCTTCTAGTATATCTCCTTTTTCTGCGTAGAAACTTATACGCCCGTTTCCAACAGGAATGGTAATGTCTCTTGGTACTACAAATTCAAATTCAAAGTTTCCATCAACTACTTCTGATTTTCCTCTGAAGATGATTTCTCCAAGCGTTTCAAAGTCTAACACAAATGGAAAGTCGTTCGCAAGTGTTTGGCGTTGAATTTTTTTGTCATATATCGTAGAGAATACTGTTCCGTTGTAGGTATCAAGTAAGTTTCCGAATTCGTCAGTAATGTTTCCTGCCATTTTCACTTTACTCAGTGCTTTTAGTGTATCTGTTGGCTGCGTAATTGGCACATCGTTTATTGCTGTAAGATTTACTCTTGGTCTTGGAATGGCAAGTTTTAACGCTGGATCACCAATGTAAAATACCGTTCTTTTATTAGTTGTTGTTACTAAGGTTTTTGTTTGACGTAATGCTTCCGAAACAGGTTGATATTCGTTGGAACCGTACGAGAATAGATATCTCGCTAGCAATTCGTTGATACTTACACCAACATTCTGAAATATTTGTCGTGTCGTTGTGAGTAAGGCGACTGCACCACCATTTTCATTCCAAAACATGAATTCTCCTGCTGTTTCTCGTAACGGATTGTCGAAACGCGTATATTCACAAGTAATTGTGATAAATAGCGGAAGCCTGCATTCGTTTGTAAGTTCTTGCGAATCTCCTTTTTCAAAGATTCGTTCTCCCGATAATCCATCTTCTCCACCATGACCAAAATAATTCACGACTAAAGAACCTAACGCAATGTTGTCTTTAATAGCTTCATTTACTTCTGGATAGCGTTCTCCTGCTGCGGAAGATTGCTGTACATATGCGTCTGAGTGAATTTTGGTAATATTGATGAATGGTTTTTGTTGTGCAATAGTATTTCCGAGCGCATCCAAATCAACTTCTAAGTCTTTGTCGGAGTTGTTTTCGGCGTCATCTGAAACAATTGTTACCGTATTTCTCCATCTTCCGTAAGATTCTTTGCTGTAATAGGTAAGCGTTTTATCTACCATTTCTTTTGCTTGATTTGCATCTAAAATGAGCATTCTTCCTAAAGCAATATCCAAACGATCAGAAATGGTTAGTAGTCCTTCATCGGGATCCATCATACCGTAAAAATCATCAGTCATAAAACCTCTCGTTAGATTAAAACTATCGAAAGCTTGATAAACAGGAACGATATTGGTATTGCCTTCTATTCGGTCTTTATAATCGTAAGAAGCATCACCAAACATACATACATATTTTACTCTGTTATCTACCGTACTTGCATTGTCGTATACATATTTGATAAAGTTACGAATGGCGCCAATATCAGGATTTCCTGTATTGAATTCGTTATAAATACTTGCAAGTGTGACAACTTTTACGATCATTCCAGAGTTGTTTCTATGGAAATCTGCCAAACGTTCTGCTTGTGATACAAATGCATCTGGAGTAATGATAATGTATTCAACATCGCCTTGAGAAAAGACACTTCCTTTTAAGTCTTGATTTACAAGTAAACTGTTTGGTTCGATACTTGGAATTAAAAATTGTGACGTATCTAAAGCAATATATTCTCTTACTTCGCCCATTGGCGCTTTGAATGAGAAGTTATTTGCCAATGCATCGTTGGTTATTTTTGTTACATTCCAAATATCGGTCACATCCCAAACCTGCTCAATTGAAGCGGCATTTGAGATTACAAACTCTCCCACACCTAATATATTTCTGGCATCATTGTAACGGAATGTAAATTGACTTCCTATTCCTGTTAACATACGTCTGGCTTCTACAGTAATATAGTCTAAATATCCAACAGATCCTGCAACTCCGTTGTTTTGATATGTTAGTGTAATGCTCAAATTTTCTGAACTCAGATTTACCTGATCTACTATTAATCCTTGTCGTAATTGAGTTGCGCCCGATACTACATGTTGTGTTGCAAGTGTTGATGTATTGATGGGAGAAAAGCTAAAGTTAAATGCAGAATTCCCATTGATATCCTGAGCAGGTTGCCCATTAATCGCCGTAGTCATTGTTGTAGTTCCGTTTGAGATGGCTGCTGGCTTAATTCCGATAGTAACAGGTTCGGTGGTAATTAAGTTTGGTATTGTAAAATCGAATGTTTGTTCTGTTTCAATATTGAATACTTCACCAAACCATCTTCTTCCAAGTTTTACAATATTCACATTGTCTTCTTCGTGGAATTGATAATCATCGTATTGATTGATGGTAATATCTGGCGTTGCAGTTGGCTGTACCGCTTCTGGAATTCGTTTTCCATCATCCGAACCATCAGCGGTAATGTAATAATAAGTCTTATCTGTATATGCGTTGATGTGCGTTTGACTGTCTTTATTCCATTTCCTTGATCCTTCTGCGTAGAATAAAATATAATCGTTAGCATTGAATTCTCCATCTTCCTCTCCTACAACAGAGATGGCATTTTCGGTAACATCGTAATATTCATTTTCTGAATTTACATGTGGAATCATGCGACCACCATTTCCATAAATTTTTATTTTTCTTGGATTGATGTTTCCCGTGTTTAATCCTATTTGGTTTAAGAAATCAGCACTAATTCTGTGAATACCCGATTCTTGCACAGAAAATCTATAGAAATTTCCGCTTGCTAGTACAGAGCTCGTAACGGCAGCTGTATTTTTTGCGATACTATTATTCGGTCTTCTTGCAAGAAAACTATAGTTTACATCAAAACTAAGTACTTTTTTAATAACTCCATTATCATTAATTAAAGGAGATACTATTAATATGTGTGCATTTTTCCCTCTTGCACTAGAATTTACAATTTTTGCTTCAATGGAAGTTGGCAATCTGCGTTTGTCAATTCCGCCTAAATTCTGATTAGAGATCGTTCCGTAGGCTACGTTTGTAATTTGAATCGTATTCTTATTCACATAACGATCATCGTCCCATTGCGCAATAAAACTGATGGTTCCGTCATCATTATTGACATAATATTCTTCATTAAACGCAGGCAAAGCGGTGGTTGAATTTTCTTTTAAAAATTCTTTTGGCGAATCCTCCCAAGTTAAATCAAAGTGTTTGTTTTGCGCAGAAGCACTTATAAAAAGGAGACCTATAAGGAAAGTTAGTGTTTTTTTCATTGCATATTTAACGATAAATACATTGAAATATTATTCAATGTTTTAGCTATTTCTTAAAAAAAACAAAATTAAGAATAATAAATAACAACTGTGCCCGTTATATGAAAACTATTAATATTTGTAATGAAGGCGAATTGATATATTAATTTTTGAAATAAATCTTGATATTTTACCTTTAATTGCTATATTGCAAACCAAAATTTCTCTCAATACTCAAGTCTTGACTATGAAAAAGCGAACATTAAGAATTATGCTACTTGTCGCAGTAGTTTCATTAGGATTTTTTAGTTGTAAAAGATCATCATCAAACAATACTTCAAGAGCCACAGGATGGCGTATTGACGGTAAAGATGGAGGATTTACTGCTAACACTAAATATAAGGATCAGGAAACTGCACCTGGATTAGTATTCGTTGAAGGTGGAACTTTCACGATGGGAAAAACACAGGATGATCCTATGCACGATTGGAACAATACTCCAAATCAACAACACGTGCAATCTTTTTACATGGATGAAACAGAGGTTACCAATTTAATGTATACAGAATACTTATATTGGACTAAAACTGTTTTCCCTCCAGAAGAAGAACAATACAGAAACATTTACACAGGTATTTTACCTGACACATTAGTTTGGAGAGATCGTTTAGGATTTAACGAAACGATGACTACAAACTATTTAAGACATCCTGGATATGCAGAATATCCTGTTGTTGGTGTAAACTGGATTCAAGCAGTTCAATTTTGCCAGTGGAGAACTGACAGAGTAAATGAAGCTGTTTTAGAACGTGAAGGTTACATTGCCAAAGGAGTAAAAACGGATAGTATTGAAGGTGGAAGCACTTTTAGTACAGAAGCATATTTGACACGTCCAAAACAAACATATGGAGGTCAAATTGACGACTACAAAGGAAGAATTGCTGAAAAGGCAAGCAAAAAACAAGATTCTACAGAAGAAGATACAAACGTATATGCAAAACGTACTTCTGGAATCATCTTACCAGAATATCGTTTACCAACTGAAGCTGAGTGGGAATATGCCGCTAAAGGTTTGGATGGATTAAGAGAATACAACAACGTACGTGGTAGAAAGAAATATCCTTGGAAAGGTGAGTTTACAAGAAGCGGAAACAGAAAAAGACGTGGAGATCAGTTAGCAAACTTTAAGCAAGGAAAAGGTGATTATGGTGGAATTGCAGGTTGGTCTGACGATGGCGCTGATATTACTGCTCGCGTAAAGTCTTATCCTCCAAATGATTTTGGATTGTATGATATGGCAGGAAACGTTGCAGAATGGGTTGCCGATGTATATCGTCCAATTGTTGATGATGAAGCAAACGACTTTAACTACTATCGTGGAAATGTATACACGAAGAACAAAATTAACAGCGAAGGTACTGTTGAAATCGTAGAAGCTGGAAATATCAAATACGATACGCTAGCAAACGGTAGAATTATCGCTAGAAACTTACCTGGTCAATTAGCACAAGTTGAAATTGACGAAAACGAAACATACTTAAGAACAAACTTCGATAAAGCTGACAACAGAAATTATCGTGATGGAGATGTTGCTTCTTCAAGATACTACGACTTATTTAATGAAGACGAAGAAAATGAAGGTGAGTCTGACGGAAAGCGTATGTACAACGCTCCAAAGCACGTGGTAGGTTCTGATTCTTTAGGAATGGTTAGAAAATATGACAAATCTGATTCAAGAACTACGTTAATTGATGACAACGTAAGAGTCTATAAAGGTGGATCTTGGAAAGATAGAGCCTATTGGATTGACCCTGCACAAAGGAGAGCTTTCCCAGAATATATGGCAACTTCTTACATTGGGTTTAGATGTGCAATGTCTAGAGTTGGTTCTAAATCACAAGGAAAAAAGAGACCAAGAAACTAATACTACACTTTTAGGTGTACCTATTCAAAGCCCTGTTTTGCAGGGCTTTTTTTCGTTTTAACTTTAATTTTATACGTAATGATTCAAGAGTTATATACCATCTTTCAGAAATATCCAAACATAACTACCGATTCAAGGAAAATTACCCCTAATTGTATTTTCTTTGCCTTAAAAGGTGATAATTTCAATGGAAATAAATACGCTAAAGATGCTTTAGAAAAAGGTGCTGCATACGCTATAGTTGACGAAAAAGAATATGTTACATCAGAACAAACTATTCTTGTAAATGATGCCTTAGAAAGCCTTCAAAAACTCGCTAATTATCACAGAAAACAATTAAACATTCCTATCATTTCACTCACAGGAAGTAATGGAAAAACAACAACGAAAGAACTCATCAATGCTGTGTTATCAAAAAAATTTAACACAACCGCTACCAAAGGAAATCTAAATAATCACATTGGCGTACCGCTTACACTACTCTCTATGAATTCTGATACAGAAATTGGAATTGTTGAAATGGGCGCAAACCATAAAAGAGAAATAGCTTTTTTAAGCAGTATTGCCGAACCAGATTACGGATATATTACAAACTTCGGAAAAGCACATTTGGAAGGCTTTGGAGGCATTGAAGGTGTTATTATTGGGAAAAGTGAATTGTATGATTATTTAAAAGCTTCTGACAAATTTATTTTTGTGAATGGAGACGACACGAAACAAGTAGAAAGAACGCAAGATGCCAACACATATGTTTTTGGAGGTTCTGATACTTATGATCTTTCTATAGAATTTCTAACCGCAAATCCAATGGTTTCATGTGCTGTTGATGGCAAAAAAATCCAAAGTCAATTGATCGGTTCCTATAACTTTTCAAACATTGCTGCCGCTATTGCCATAGGAACGTACTTTAAAGTGAACTCAGACGACATTAAAGAAGCTATTGAAGCATATATCCCTTCTAACAACCGATCTCAAATTCTAACTAAGAATACCAATAAAATCATTTTAGACGCTTATAACGCAAACCCTACAAGCATGAAGGCAGCTTTGGATAACTTTTCAGATTTAACAGATACTTCTAAAATTGCTTTTTTGGGCGATATGTTTGAATTGGGAGACAGTGCAAAAGAAGAGCATCAATTTATAAATGACTATGCAGCTTCATTAGAAATCGAAAAAATTTATTTGATCGGAGAAAACTTCGGAATTACTAACAGCACAAACGAAAAAATCGTAATTCATTCCACTTTTGAATCATTAAAAGAAAATTTTCCAGCACTAGAAAATAGCACATTATTGATTAAAGGTTCGCGCGGAATGGCTTTGGAAAGAATTTTGGAATTGTTATAATTAACCAAGCTTTTTAAAAGCAAGACATAAACTAAAAAAAGCTTCTCATATGAGAAGCTTTTTTTGTGGGTAATACTGGATTCGAACCAGTGACCCCCTGCTTGTAAGGCAGGTGCTCTGAACCAGCTGAGCTAATCACCCGAAGTTCATTTTCAATAAGTTTGTGGGCGATACTGGATTCGAACCAGTGACCCCCTGCTTGTAAGGCAGGTGCTCTGAACCAGCTGAGCTAATCGCCCTTATTGCTAATAGCGGATGCAAATATAGAATACATTTTGTATCTGACAAAATTTAAACTTAAAATTTTTAAACTATTTCTGCAACAACAAATGTACTTCCACCAACGTAGATGACATCTTTTGTGGTCGCTTTAGACATTGCTACTGTGTAGGCTTCTGAAACTGAATCGTATACATTACCAATTAGACGACATTCTTTTGCTTGTTGTTGCAACTTATTTGGATCTAAACCACGATTTATTTTTGGACTGCAAAAGTAATAGTGTGCTTTTTTAGGAAATAGTGGAAGTATCTGATCTAAATTTTTATCATTGACAACACCAAAAACAATGTGTAATTTTTGAAACGACTCGCTTTGAAGTTGCTCCATGGTAAGCGTCAAACCTTCCGTGTTGTGTGCCGTATCACAGATTACTTTTGGAAATAGATTGATGATTTGCCATCTTCCTTGTAGCTTTGTATTTATTACTACATTAGACAATCCTTTTTGTATGTGTTTTTCTTCAATCTGAAAACTTTTTAGCAAACGAATAGCCTGCACAGCCGATTTGTAATTTTTTTGCTGATAATTACCTAGTAAATCCGTGGTATAATTTTCCTGAATTGTTTTTTCTGCTAGGTATAATTCTGCGTTCATTTCTGCAGCTTGCTTCACAAATACTGGAAAAGTTTCTTTGTGATATTCGCCAATTACTACAGGAACATTTTTTTTGATGATACCGGCTTTTTCAGAAGCAATTTTCGCCAAAGCATCACCCAGAATTGCAACATGATCGAAGCCAATATTGGTAATTACGCTTACTTCTGGGGTTATGATGTTCGTAGAATCTAAACGTCCGCCCATACCAACCTCAACAACAGCAATAGCTACTTTTTGTTTTGCAAAGTAATCAAACGCCATTCCAACAGTAATTTCAAAGAATGACAATGCATTTTTTTCAATAAAAGCTTTATTATTTTTTACAAAATTGATCGTGGCTTCCTTTGTTATCATTTCGCCATTTACACGAATGCGTTCTCTGTAATCTTTTAAATGTGGAGATGTATACAAACCAACTTTGTAGCCAGCTTCTTGAAGTATGGAAGCGATCATGTGGCTTGTAGAACCTTTTCCATTGGTTCCAGCAACATGAATACTTTTGAATGTGTTTTCGGGTGAATTTAAGTGCTTTGCAAAGTTGGAAATTTTCTTTAAATCCCAAGTTTCGCTATTTTTTGAAGCACCGACTTTTTGATACGAAGATTTGTATTGCATTTCTAGCCAATCAGCAGCTTCTTTACTTGTCATTTATCAAAGCAATTATTGTCCTAATTTGAAGTTTACAACTATAAATCCAACTTGTGTTGTCGGTGCTTTTGAATCTTTATTCCATCGATATTTGTAAGCTGCTCTTTCCGCAGGTTGCAACAGACAACTTGCATTGTTTGTTGTTCCTTTCACTCCTGCTACAGCATCGATTACTTTTCCTGCTCGGTTTACCGTTATTTTGACAACAACTCTTCCCGCTTCATTACATTCTTGCTTATCTACATTTCCGCCACTGATTTTACTTCTACCATTTAATCCAAAGCCACCCGCTCCACCATTTCCAGAACCTGGCGAACCGTAGTAACTTGCTTCATACGGATCTCCGTTAGGATCTCCTTTATCACCTTCACCATCGCCCGAACCTTCTCCGCCTTCTTCTGTTCCATCCGAGTTGTTGACTCCATTCATCATCGCATCTAATTTAGCTCTTTTTTCAGCTTTTTCTCGTTCTAGCTTTTCTTCTGCTTCACGTTTTTCTTTTGCGATTCGATCTGCTTCTGCTTTTGCCGCTTTTGCTTCTTCTTCTGCCTTACGTTTTGCTTCTTCCGCTTTTTTTATGGCGATTGATTCTGTGTTATCTTGCGTTACTACTTCTTCTGAAGCTGTTTCGGTTGGTGTTGTTTCTGGCTGTTCTTCTGGAACTGCTTCCGTTTCTTGCGTCTCTACTTCTTCTTGCTTTTCTGGAGCTGTTTTTGGTTTTAACGCAGCTTTTGGTTGCACATTTCCGCTTCCTGTATTTGTCGTTCCAAAGTTTACAGCAATACCACTTTCTTCTGGCGGATCTAAGTAAGTCATCCCGAAGAATATCATTAAGAATAATAAAGAGAGCATAATAATCGTAGTAATGATCGCAGAGGCTCTTTTATGCTCTGGCTTGGAATTTGATTGCATGATATCTCTTTTCATTTTATTGTGCTTTTAATATAACCTTGTATTGATTCTTATTTGCAATATCCATTACTTTTACAACCTTATCAATTGACACACCTTCTTCAGCTTGCAATTGAATTACTGGATTTGCATGACCTTCAAATTCTTTTTTTAGTATTTCTTCCAATTCGCCATTGTTTATTTCTTGAGAATCAAGATATATAACAGCGTTTTTTGCCAATCGTACTGAAACACTTTTAACTTCTACATTTGTCTCTGAAACTTCTGGCAATTCTAAGTTTCTAAGTCCTGTTGCGTTGTAGCTTTCCAGATATTTCGCAAAATATGCTAATGCCACTAAGAAAATGACACCCGCAATAAAAACGAACGGTATGTTAAATTTTTTATTCCTCGTTTCGAGCAAACTCATTATTGTGGTCGCACTGCCAGAATGATTTTATATTTGTTTCTGTTGGCAATGTCCATGATATTCACTGCTTTTTCAATAGGAACACCTTCTTCTGCTCTAAGTATGATTGTAGGTTCTGTTTGACCTTTCAATTTTGCTTGAAGCTTAGATTCTACTTGACTTGCTCTTACACGATCTGCATCTATATATATTTCAAGGTTTTTCTTGATACTTACTGCTACATTTTGCGTGTTTGTTGATTTTCCTTTTGCTTTTGGCAATAGTAAATCGAGTGCATTTGGCGAATTTGACGTTAGCATAAAAAATACCAACAACAGAAATACGATATCTGTCATGGACGACATGCTAAATTCTGGACTTACTTTATTTCTACCTTTTAATCTCATAAAAAAGTACTATACAGGTTCGTTTAATAAATCTAGAAAGTCTACTGCATTTGCTTCCATTTGATGCACCACTTTGTCTGTTTTTACTACTAAGTGATTGTATCCAATATACGCAATAATTCCCACAATTAAACCAGCAACCGTTGTGGTCATTGCCGTATAAATACCTCCAGCAAGCGAGCCCATTTCGGCTTGACCGCCACTTGTTGCCATTTCATGGAATGCCAAAATCATACCAATTACTGTTCCTAAGAAACCAATCATTGGTGCTGCACCTGCTACGGTTGCTAAGATACTTACGTTTTTTTCAAGTTTGTAAACTTCTAAAGTTCCTGCATTTTCAATGGCTTTGTTGATATCTTCTAATGGTTTTCCAATTCTGGAGATTCCTTTTTCCGTTAATCGTGCTACAGGTGAATCTGTTTGTGCACAGAGCATTTTAGCCGCATCTAATTTTCCACTAGAAACATTATCACGAATTTGATTCATAAAGTTTTTGTCGATTCTTGACGCTGCTTTGATAGCAAATAATCGTTCAAAATAAATATATAAAGCGACGGCTAGCAATACAAACAGTACGCTTATGATAATGATACTTCCAATTCCTCCATTGATGACCAATTCGTAAATAGAAAGTGTTTTTTCTAGAGATTCAGCTGCTTCGTCTGTGTTTGCAGCATCATTAACTGACTGTAATAGTAACATATGTGTTTTTTGATTTAACTATATAACGTGTATTTTTTGATTTAAGTATGCTTAGAACAAGGTTCGCATAACCATGAATGCCGCTGATCCTACAACGAAACCGACAAAAGCCAACCAAGAGATTTTTTTGAGATACCAGAAGAAATCTATTTTTTCCATTCCCATTGCAACAACTCCTGCTGCCGATCCTATGATTAACATACTTCCTCCAGTTCCTGCTGCGAAAGCGATAAAGTGCCACAATTCATGATCTAAAGGTTCAGTAAACATTCCTAAACTAGCTGCTACTAATGGAACATTGTCAATGACTGCCGATCCTACTCCTAATAACATCACTACTAAATCTGAAACGCCACCTGAGTGCATTTCTGTTCCTAATTGTGGTGTTGCTGTTTTTAACCAATCTGCAAATCCGAATAGCAAACCTAGAGATTCTAACGCCGCCACTGCCATTAATATTCCTAAAAAGAATAAGATACTTGGCAATTCAATTTTAGAAAGCGAGTGATGTACGGGACTGTGATGTCCAGGCGCTGTATCTTGCACATAATGCCCTTCATCTGCTCCTACAGAAGCCATACTAAACTTAGAATTGCTGTATATTTCTGCAAATATAGCTACAACCGCCAGTGACAACATCATTCCTACATAAGGTGGCAAGTGTGTTACTACTTTGAAAATTGGCACAAAAATAATTGCTGATAAACCAAGATATAACATGGTTGGACCAAAACGATGTGTTTTTTGATCTTCTGTACTTTCTTCCTCTTGAGGCAAGTCACCTTGAAATGGTTTTAAAAAGGAAGCAATAAGTGTTGGTACTAACATACATAATAGTGATGGAATGAATAGGTACGCTAATAATTTACCTGTAGATACTTTGTTCCCAATCCATAACATTGTAGTAGTTACATCTCCAATTGGCGACCATGCTCCACCTGCGTTTGCTGCAATGATGATTAATCCTGCATACCAGATTCTAATATTTCTATCGCCAATTATTTTTTGTAAGATTGAAATTAATACAATGGTTGCCGTTAGGTTATCAATAATAGCTGATAAGATGAATGCTAGGAATGCAAAAATCCACAAGACACGTTTTCTGCTTTTAGTTTTTATAAAGCCTTTTATTGTGGAAAACCCGTTAAAATAATCAATGATTTCTACAATCGTCATAGCACCAAGTAGGAAGACTAATATTTCGGCAGTTTTCCCAAGATGATGTAGAAGTGTTTCTTCCATCCATCCCATTTTACTTGGTTCTCCGTGATGTCCTTCAAGAGGTAGGTCTTTAAATCCATCGACTAAGTCATGTGCTCCCGAATCGAACCACGTTTGAAAGTCTTCTATTCCAAAAGCGATGAATGCCCAACATATTGCCATCATGGCTAATGCGGGAATAAGCTTATCAATTTTTAAGTTATGTTCTAAGGTTATGGCTAAATATCCTATGACAAATACGGCTATTATTGCTGATTCCATTTAGTAATTTTTATAAGTTGATGGTTATACTAATTCTTTTAATGCGATTTCAAAGGCAGTTTTGCTAACATCTACTTTTGAAGCGTTCTTTTTGAACGTATTTTGCAATGCTTTTTTAATGATTTTTGAGGTATCTTCAAAGATGGCTTCGTCCGTCATTTGCACTCTGCGTTCCATGAAATAGGCAAACACTCTTGCCATTCCACAATTGGAAATAAAGTCTGGAATTAAGCTTACTTTTTGATCGGTGTGTTCCATAATTGGTCCGAAGAAAATTTCCTTGTCTGCAAACGGTACATTTGCTCCGCAAGTAATGACTTCCAAACCAGTATCAATCATTTTATCAATTTGTGCTTGTGTAATTAAGCGTGAAGCGGCACAAGGTGCGAAGATTTCTGTTGGTAATTCCCAGATGCGTTCGTTCATTTCGTCAAAAGAAATCATGTTATCTGCTACCAGCGTGTTTCCGTCTTTTTGAAGAAAATAGTTTTTAATTTCTTCATACGAGAATCCTTCTTCATTAATGACACCACCAACTCTATCAATGATTCCTACAACTTTAGCGCCCATTTGTGCTAAGTAATATGCTGCGGCAGCTCCAACGTTTCCAAAACCTTGTACGATAGCGCGTTTTCCTTTGATGGATCCGCCATAAATATCATAAAAATGGCGTGCTGCTTCCGCAACTCCAAACCCTGTAATCATGTCAGCTACTGTATATTTTCTGGAAACATCTGGGGAATATTCCGTACTTTCAATCACTTTGATAACGCCCAAACGCAACTGACCAATTCTGTTAATTTTATCAGCTTCCGTAGGTTTAAAATGTCCGTTAAAAACACCTTCTTGCGGATGCCAAACACCACTATCTTCTGTGATTGGAATTACTTCGTGAATTTCATCGACATTTAAATCACCACCTGTTCCGTAATAACTTTTTAGCAATGGCGCAACGGCTTTGTACCAGCGTTTTAAGACTCCGTTTTTTCGCGGATCGTGCGGATCAAAGTTGATTCCAGATTTTGCTCCTCCAATGGCTGGTCCCGAAACTGTGAATTTCACTTCCATCGTTTTCGCAAGTGAAAGTACTTCATTCATATCCAATCCTTTACGCATTCGTGTTCCACCACCTGCTGCACCTCCACGAAGTGAATTGATAACTGTCCATCCTTCTGCTTCCGTTTCTGGATCTTTCCAGTTAAAAACGATTTCAGGTGCTTTATTTTCGTATATTTTGAGTAATTCTTTCAATTAAATTGAGTTTTTGGCATGTTGTTTCTATTCAGGCAAATATAAAAATTGTTCGCTTCTTTAAAGAATCCTTTGTCTACTATTTAACCTAATGATAATCGTATATTTTTCCTGAGCTATGGTCTTTTTCCGATCCTGTGACTGTTTTCAGACAATTTACTTCGTTTCGCAAGCGTAATACGCCCAAAAAACCAAAGATTAGCGCTTCTTTGTATTCTATTAATTTATCACTTGGTTTTACAATAGTTACTTTTTTATGATATTGAATTCTTGATATTAAATATTCGTTGTATGCGCCGCCGCCTGTCACCAACACTTTTGTTCGTATGCGGAAACTTCTCGCAATTTGCTTCGCAATATGTTCTGTGAATGTACGTAAAATGTCAATTTCTTTTCGCTTAAAAGCATCTAATCTTGGAAATATTTCTTCCTGAACCCATTCCAACCCTAATGATTTTGGTGGAAGTTGCTGGTAATAGGATAACTGATTGAGTTCAGCTCCTAAAGCTAGCAAATATGCTCCCGACTTTGCCAGTTTTCCTTTATCATCATATTCAAAGCCTAACTGTTTTGCATACTTATTCAGCACAATATTCACTGGGCAAATGTCATAGGCAATTCGTTTTCCTTCTTTGTGGAAAGAAACATTGGCAAATCCGCCTAAATTTAAACAATAATCATATTCAGGAAATAACAATTCGTCACCAATAGGCACTAATGGCGCGCCTTGTCCGCCAAGTTCCACATCTTGTACTCTAAAATCGCATACTACTTTTTGTTGTATGAGTTTGGCAAGTATTTCTTGATTTCCTATTTGATAGGTAATTCCGTTTTCAGGTTGATGCAAAATTGTATGTCCGTGTGAACAAACAGCATCAATATCTGTAATATTATGTTTTTGGATGAATCTCCGAATCGTTTCTGCTAGATATTTGGTGTACAATGTATCAAATGATGCTAATTGATCTTTTTCGTAGTGAATTGCATCGCGAAGTTGATTTTCTAATGAGGTTGAATACGGAATTGTTTCGGCATGAACGATAGAAAATGTCCAAGTTTCTTTTTTTTCGAAATGAATATATGCAAGGTCTATTCCGTCGAGCGAAGTTCCCGACATGACACCAATCACTTTGTACACTACCATTCGGTAAAATTATTTAATTTTTATCATTTTAATTTTACTTTTAAGATAACATTTACAATTATGAATTACAAAAATTAAGAATTCTTAAAAATAAGCGCTTATTATTGAAAATCTGCTATTTTAGAATTATCTTTGTGCGACTTTTTTAAAAATTTACTAATACAATATATAGTTATGGATTTTAATCTTACAGAGGAACATATCATGATTCGTGACGCCGCGAGAGATTTTGCTAGAACAGAATTGCTTCCTGGAGTTATTGAACGAGATAACAAACAAGAGTTTCCACAAGAATTGGTTCGCAAAATGGGCGAATTAGGTTTTATGGGAATAATGGTTGACCCAAAATACGGAGGAAGTGGCATGGACACGATTTCTTATGTATTAATTATGGAAGAACTTTCTAAGATTGATGCTTCTGCTTCTGTAATTGTATCTGTAAATAATTCGTTGGTTTGTTATGGTTTAGAAGCATACGGAACTGAAGAACAAAAGCAGAAATATTTAACAAAATTAGCAACAGGAGAAAATGTTGGTGCATTTTGTTTGAGTGAGCCTGAAGCTGGAAGTGACGCTACTTCACAAAAAACAACAGCAATTGACATGGGCGATCATTATGTAATTAATGGTACAAAAAACTGGATTACAAGCGGTGGACGTGCAGATGTATATTTGGTTATTGCTCAAACAGATAAAGATAAAGGACACCGAGGAATCAACGCTTTTATCGTTGAAAAAGGAACGCCTGGTTTTGATATTGGTCCAAAAGAAGACAAATTGGGAATCCGCGGAAGCGACACACACACATTGCAATTTAACGATGTAAAAGTTCCGAAAGAGAATCGTATTGGAGAAGATGGCTTTGGATTTAAGTTTGCGATGAAAACTCTTTCTGGAGGACGTATTGGAATTGCTGCGCAAGCGTTAGGAATTGCTTCTGGAGCTTATGAATTGGCATTAAAATATTCGAAAGAACGTAAAGCCTTCGGAACTGAAATTTGCAATCATCAAGCAATTGCTTTCAAATTAGCAGATATGTACATAGAAATTACTGCTGCGCGTCATTTGGTTATGGAAGCTGCTTGTAAAAAAGATGCAAAGGAAAATTATGACATGGCAAGTGCTGTAGCAAAATTATTTGCTTCTAAAACAGCCATGGATGTTACTGTAGAAGCTGTACAAGTTCACGGTGGAAATGGATTTGTAAAAGAATACCATGTAGAGCGTTTGATGCGTGATGCAAAAATTACTCAGATTTACGAAGGAACTTCAGAAATTCAGAAGATTGTAATTTCAAGAGGAGTTATCAAAGGATAAATTTCACATTTTATGAAGTGATTTAAACTTTTCGGGTTTAAGCGAAAATTAGAAGTTTTAAGTACTGTTGAAGACTTTTTTGAGTTTCATAGCAGCGCTACGGAACGAAAAAAAGACGAAAACAGAGCTGAAAAACAGTAATTTTTTAGCAAATCAAAAAAGTTTAAATCACTTCGATATACACGAAAGCGCATTGAAAATCTTCATTGCGCTTTTTTTATGTTTTTATTTTAGGAATTTCACTATCTTGTTAAAAACCAAAACGCTAAATACTTATGAATAAAACAGTGAAATTAGTATTGCTTATTGTTGGAATTGCTTTGATAGGTTATGGAATCTTTATGTTTGTAACTCCAGAAACTTCAGTCGATTTAGCAATTGTTGAAATTGAAGAACAAGACAACACCAATGCTTTTATTATGATCGGACTCGGAGTAGTTGCACTGATTGGTAGTCTTGTAGGCGGAAGAAAGTAGTTTCCACATTTAGAAACGATAATCTACACCAAATCCCATTGCATTAATTGACACACTTCCTAACTTATAGTTATGAAAACCTCCATGAAGTGACAATCGTTTCATGTGATAACGTGCTAAAAGTTTAAATTCATCTATTGAGGAATCATTTATCAAACTCTGTTTCCATGATGCACCCAAACTAATTGGCTTGTTTAAATACACATCAACACCTACCTGATAGGCAAATCCTGTATCGTCAACTCCGTTTCCAACATGTGTAATTCCAACGCCCCAATATGCTGTAACGTTTTGCTCACGAACTCGGTAATAGTTTAACATAAATGAACTTACACCTAATTCTACCTTCGGATCTTGTTCAAAAAAATGTAAGTGACTCGCTTCGACTCCAAATATTGGAATAAAACGAAAATTTAATTTTAAATCATTTCCATAGAATTCTTTCCCACTCGCAAAAAATGTATTTGAGATGATAAGCTGGCTTCTTTTTAAAGGAACATCTTCACCTGGAAAAGCATATTCTCCGTGTAAACCGTCAGAATACGGATATTCGAAGAAGTAACGTGGTTGCATTTCTCCAAATAAAATTCCAAGAGTCGCTTGATAGGCGATTTCAACAAACACACTGTCAAAATAACCAATACCATCATTTCCATCAGCATCATCACTCCATGAAGAACGGGAAGAACTATTACTATTTGAACTACTTCCTGAAAGGTCTTCTTTGGCACGATTGAGTTTTCCTTGTGCTTGGCTAAAATTATAGGTAAATAATAAAAAGGCAACTGCGAATGTAATTTTTGACTTCATAATAATTGGTGTTAATGTTGCTTGAGAGCATCAATAAAAGTGCCAAATATTTAACTTTCTATCTTTAAGCTTTTGAAATTAAATTTTTCATACCTAATAATTTTTTGTAAAATTCCATTTTCTTGCTCATGCTTTCACTTTCCATAATAATTATATCTGCTAGAAGTGTTTCATTATTTATATGTCTTAGCTTTCTGTACCCTTTATAATGCTTCCTATTTTTACATTTTGCAAGTTTTTTTCCACTACCGCAAAAGCAGTTATCATTTAATTTTAATCGAAAACCTGTAGCATATTCCTTTATTGTTTTTATAATTATTTTTTCATCTTCCACTCCTAATATTTCCGCATATCCTTCAAATATCCCTTTATCATGAGAATACTCTCCGTATAGATAGTTTTCTTCAATTTCATAGTATGAATTATTTTTTAGGTAAGGAACTAAGATATAACGTATAAAGTCAATCAGTGTTTTTATTTCGGTTGCTAGTAATATTTGTTCTTTAGCAGAAGTTGTAAAGCAAAAATTTCCTTTAGGATAAATATGTCTATCGACGTGTCTTGGAATTCGACACGCGGTTTCAAATACTTTTGGAAAGTTTTTTTTCCAATGTGTCAATACTATTTTTAATTCATAGAAATCATTAGGAAATACTTCTATACATCCTATGAAGGAATTTATGTTTTGAATGTATTTTAATTTTGGATATTTATGTAAAACCTCATCTATTTCATCTTTCATCCGCATAGGGTTTTGGTTTTATACGTTCTTTTTCTAGACTTTCTGAAATTTGGCGTTTTTTTTCTCTTTCACTGATATCATCTCCTTTTGGAAAGCGACCTCCAAATTGATTGTCTCGTAGAAATTCGGATGCTGTTTTAAAGTTGTCTTCTTCATCGGCTCGATCACAATCTTTTAGGAGATTTTTTAATGTTTCTAACGTATTGCTTTTTTTGGTTTCAGAGAAATCTGAAAAAATATCTTCATTTTTGGGAGTTGTAGGCCGTCTGCACTCAAAATTATTGGATAATTTTGTATGAATTGCACGTACTGTTTCGCGAAAAGCAACATCATCTTTATTATCCGCATAATAATTATTAACTACAAGAATTGTAAATGCAAAACCTGAAGGAAGTTTGAGATTGGTATTTTTTTGTTCTCTGAAGTTTTTCCAAGCTTTAATATATTGAACAATACGTGTAATTTGTGGTTTTCCTTCTGCTTGTTCGTTGTACCATTCGGTAAATTTCTTAGGATCACTTTCTATCCAACTTTTTGAACGATGTGCTAATTCTGGCGTTCCATTTTCTGAGATTTGATAATAAATTGGTAGATCAATATGATGTCCGTCTACAAATACCACACGCACACACGTCTTTTTACGAATAGTTTCTTCGGTTGTATGATTATTTACTGCTTTGTACACCCAATCATGCCAAGTATCAATTTTTTCTCGGTTGTCTTCATTTGGCTTTTCAATAAAATAGATTCCATCATCTAAATCGTATTTTACTAATTTTTTATCTTCGTTTTCAACAGGAATTGGAATTGGGTTGATGATAGTATTCATCGTGAATGAACCTTGACTTCCAAATTTGGGCTGTAATCTTTTTGGTTTGTTTTCAGAAAACCAATCTCTAATCGTTCGTCTTAGCTTTCTTCTACTTTTTTTTAGTTTTTTCTTTCTGTTATTGGTAAGTCGTACTTTTTTCAAAAATGCGTTGTATTCTTTATGTAATGTTGCCATGTTTATTTTTTAAAATGGATGAATTGTTTTTTTATTTTCCAGTGTTAAATCAAGAAGTTTTCCGTGTGTTTGTGGCTTTCTATTAGTATAGTAATGCCCTGAAATTTTGAATGTTTTTTTAACTTCTATTAGTTTTAAAACAGTTGTGCCGTAATAACCATTCCAGCGTTCATTACCTTCGTTGAAATAATTGTAGATGATTTCGTAATGTTGTCTGTCTTTGGTTAACCGTACTCCGATGATTTCACTGTTCGATTTTGAAGATTTTTTTTTGGCGGCATCATAGTAAAAAGAATTGATTATGATTTTACTTCCTGTTTGATGAATAATCATCGTAAGGAGTAATTTGGTGTCAAATTCTTTACACTTCCCTTTTTTACCAATAGGTTGCAAACGATATCCTAATTGCTCTCCTTTGTACGTTCCTGAAAAATCTTTGACTGTAAACATCCAGGAAAATGGTGGATATTTCCATAAGTAACGATCAATAATTTCAAGAAGTAATGCGATTGATCCAAAGCCTAAAATAGAATATCCGTAATGATTACTGTATTGATTGGTTAGGTAAATTGCTAAAAGTATAATTGCAACAATAAATATTACTGCTGGATATTTATAATATGTAAAGTAATTTTTAGGCATATTGTTATTTTAAAATGGGTGTCTTACTTCTGAACTCACTTTTTTTAATCCTATAAACATTCCTCTTGCATGAAATTTTCGATTATCGTAATAACCTCCTTCTAGGCAATATCCAGAACCTTGTTTAATATATTTTAATACTACTGTTTCGTGGTGTCCACCATTTTCAAGAATACCAATATCTCCATGTAAACATGTTAGGATATAGTGACATCCATCAGCAGTTTTGGTAACAGACACCTGCGCGTCTTCTGATTTTGAAGATTTACCATCATTAGTATTGTAGTAAAAAAAGTTTGCTTTGATGTCACTTCCCGTTTGATGAATGATAATTTTTAATTGAAGATGCTCTCTGTATTCTCTATATATCTTTTTATTTTCGTCATCTCTTTCGACTTCTTTTAAGATTATATTTTCTTGTGTGCCTTCGTACGTTCCAGAAAAATCTTCAACCGTAAACATCCAAGAAAAAAGTGGTGATTTCCACAGAATTCTATCTACAATTTCCAGATACCCAAACAAGCATGAAGCTATGACAAATGGAATGATGATAATTTCAATTGATAATATCGCTGTAAACGAGGTTAAAATGAGAATTAAAATTACTGCTCTAGCCTTGTAATAGGTAAAATAGTCTTTCTGAATAAGCAATAGCAATGTCACAACAAATGCCATTACTGTTATGATAGATGGATTTTCTTGAGGTTTTGATTTTTCTTTCATCGTTGCTTTTTAGTTAAGATTATTTATCAACCTTTACTAATTGCTTAATCATTTTTAGAAACATATCTCTTTCAGGAGACCATACTAATGGACGTTTTGACTCTAGACCAAATTCTACTTCAAGTGTCTCTTTTAGCAAATCATAATGATTTTCGTTGTCTATTTCAATTCCTTGAAAATGTTTGAATACACCTTTTATTTTTCCTAATTCGAAAGGTGTAATTGCTACCGAGATTTGTTTTTTGGTTTTTATCCACGCTGCTCCCATTTCAATTAAACACATTGGCGAATCGTAAAAGTTATCAGATAACATAAAAATTACCATAACATCTTCATTTAAACGTGTTTCAATCTCATCGATAAAATTACTTCCCAATGGCGTTCCATAACCTGGTAGTGAGGTGCAGAATATGTTTTCGGGAGGAATTCCAATCGCTTTTAGTATGTAAATAAAAGTGGTAACGACTTCCGCATCTTTACTCGAATGACTGATGAAGATTTTTTTGAGATGTTTTTTAGTAGATTTTGCCACAGATTTTCCTTTAATTTTTCCACGAACAACATAGTTTGAAGTGTCTATTTTCAAATCGTCCGCAATTAAGAGTAGTATTTCATCAGAAGCTGTAGCCAATATTTTTTTTATCTCTACTTGTGTGTAATCGTTTACAGTTTTATTCGCAATGCCATATCCGCCTAAAATAGCGACCATTTCTTTCATACTGTGACTTGTTTGTAGTGAGAAAAAAATATCTTGAATTAATCGGTGTTTTGTTACTGGATTCATAAGTTTTGTTGTTTAATAATAGTATTGAATGATGTATGCTGATTTTAGTTTGTATTTGAGTGATTTTGAAATTGGATACGAATCAATTTGCTCTAATATTTGCTTCGTTAATAGCTTATTCTGTTTTCTATCTCGTCGTATTTTACTAGAAAAGCACATAGTAATCAAACGATTAGATATGTTGTAAAAAAGAAGTCCTAGGAATACAAATACACCGACACCTTCTTCCATTCCTAATTCAAAAGAGGCATCTTTTAAGCTAGTTGACACTAAATTCCGCGACTTAGATGTACTTGTCCACTTTATGGTTAAAAAGATCAGTTTTGGAATTGTAAGTGCTATAAAATAATTGAATATTACATCTATCTTTATCATCATATTCTATCATTGATGACTAAATTTTTATAGTAAATTCCGAGTGGCGTAAGTTTACATGATTTACTTTTTTCGGCACATTCATCTAAAGATGTTATATTGTCTTCAGGAAGTAATAAACCGTTGGCATGATAAGCACGTAAATGAGACATTATTGTAGACAATCCGCTTTCTGACCCTACATGCTCAAGATAATTTTCAGAGAGCGGCAACCCATCTTTATCCTCAAAATATTCTGGAAGTTTTCGAAGTATTTTTAATGGAATTTTAGGATTGCAATTACGCAACGGAATCATTTTAGATACATGCGACTTAAATACTGGACGCTGTCTCCACGAGTTTAATACAATATCAACATAATTATATATCCTTGCCACATTTACTTTACCTAAAATATCGGTAGCTCCTCCTTGTAGAGCTTCATAAATTATTGTTGTGAATACTCCATAACCTCCACGCTCCATTGCATATTGAGAATCTTTGCTGGCGGTAAGGATTGAAACACCTTCACGCAATATGGCCTTCCGTACTCCGAGTTCTGAAAAATTACCTCCGCCTCCACTGTAACAACAATCTAATATAATGATGACTTCCATGGCTTTAGAATTGTTTGCCATTGTGATGACTTCACTTAGACTAACACCTTCGTTGAATTTTTCTGCATCTTGGGTAACCAAGTAGCTTCCAAGATTTGTAGATGCTCCATGTCCTGAGAAATAAAATAATGCTACATCAGTTTCATAGTTAAACAAATCGTGAAGCTTACTTTTTAAATTTACCATTGTAATCGTATGACGATCTGAATTAGATATCATCAATTTGCAGTCAAAATTTGGGTCGCCATTTTCATGTTTTGAAATGACTTCCTTCATACGATCAACATCAGGGATTGGACCTTTGAGAGGGTTTTTATCATAGTGATTAATACCAACAAGTAATGCTCTTCTCATATATTGACTCTTTTTAACATTCATACGTTTACAAATTTCTTTAATTTCACTACGTAAGAAAACATCAATATTAAGGAAGAAAAAAACTCCTCAAATTTGAGGAGTTTTGTATGTATTTAAATTTTGAAAAGTTTTAATCAATAATTCTTTTCTTAGATTACTATGTAGAATAACATTATAAGTATCCGTTCTCAACAGCATAACGGACTAGACCTAAAGAGCTTTTAACCCCTGTTTTTTCAATGAGATTTCTTCGATGTGTTTCTACAGTACTATTTGCGATGTTTAGTTTAGCAGAAATTTCAGAAGTTGTATGATCGCCAACGATTAAGCGTAAAACATCTTTCTCTCTTTTTGTGAATTGTATTGTTTTAGATTTGGGTTTTCGTACTGCGTCCAAGAGTACATTCAATACTTTTCCTTTTATGTATTCTTCTCCATTATTAATTGTTTCAAGTGCCTCAACAAATTCTTCTTTCCCTCTATTTTTTAATATATAGCCGTCAGCTCCAATTTCAAATAATTCATGGATAAATTCATCTCCATCGTGCATTGTTAAAATCAGTATTTTGATATATGGGTATTTTTTTTTGATGATTTTTGTAGTCTCTACTCCATTCATTTTTGGCATACTAATATCTAAGACAGCGATATTAACAGTGTTATTTTCAATCAATTTTAATGCTTCCTCTCCATCAGAGGCCTCTCCGACCACTTTAATATGTGGATGTGCAACTAACAAAGATTTCAGACCGTCGATTACAATCTGATGATCGTCAGCAATAATTATATTTAATTTCGTTTTTTGTTTCATACTCTATATTTACGTAGGTATTTCAATAGTTGTAGTAGTTCCATTTCCTTTGCTAGAATCTACTAAATAATATCCTTTCATCTCTCCAACTCGTGCTTTGATACTTTTTAGCCCCATACCTTCAAACTGGTTTTTTTGGGGATCAAAACCAACACCATTATCTGTGACCATGATATTTAAATCCTTTTCTCTTTTCAATATTTGTATCGTGACTTCTGTAGCTTTTGCATGCTTTATGATATTATTTAATAATTCTTGAACGATACGGTATAGGTGGATTTCAGTTGAATTATCCAATCGGTTATCCAAGCCATGAGCGAGGAGTTCTATGTTTAAAATTTTTGTTTCTTCAATTTTCTTTTTTAACTCTTTTAAAGCTGGCAACAACCCAAATTTGGTTAATGTTCCTGAAACCATGTTATGTGCTATTTTACGAACTGTTTCACAGGCTTCATCTAATAATTGATTGGCTTTTTCATATTGTGTTTTAGTTTCATTTTTGATCTTTTCTAGATCATCTTCTACAGATTTATAATGAATTTTCACAACAGACAACATACTTCCCAAACGATCATGAAGGTCTTTTGCTATGCGAGCACGTTCTTCTTCTTGTCCGCTTACCATGGTATTAATAGCTTTTCGTTCTTGCTCTTGTAGCATTTCTTCAAGTTTTTTTTCTTGTTGTTCGCGCTCTAATATTGCTTCTATTTTTTGTTGCTCGTAAGCTAGTTCTGCTATTTCTTTAGCATGTTTTAACTTCTTGTTTCGTAAAATGACAAAAAATAATATGACAATTGTAATCATTGCTATGAATAAAACTTGTAATCGCGCCATACTGGTAACAGCTTTACGTTCTGCAATATTTCTTTCAATTTCAATAGCATTTTTCGCAGCTTCCATTTTTCGTTTATCGTTTAAATAATGCAGCTCAAAACGATCAGTCTTTTTAATTTTTCGATTAATACTAGCCTTAACAAACTCACTTGAATCTCTATATGATAATGCTTTATGATATTCTCCAATATTTCTAAAATAATTAGACATTGATTGATATGTTTTTTGTAATAAAGAAGAATCCTTCAACTGATGTTGCAACACTAAACTTTTAGAAAAATTTTCTAACGCTTTATCTTGGTTACCTTTTGATACATATAAGTTTCCCAAATTATTGTAATTAACTGCAAGTCTCGAATAATCGTTGGCTTTTTTAAAGCTTTTTTGCGCCTTGTAATAATAAAAAAAAGCGCTATCGTACTGAGCATTTTTTTTATACACTGTAGCGAGATTGTGATATAAATCTGAAACATCTTTTATTCCATACTCAGGAGCTTTTTGTAAGGTCATTAAATAAGTCTTGATAGCTTTTTCGTCTTGCTGTAAGTAATCATATGACTGTCCAAGTAAAATCTTTGACCTATATACATCTTTGGATCTTTCTAAATTTTCAAATATGGATTTTGCTCTGAGAGCATTTTTTTGCATATCAATATAATTTCTTCTTTTTTTATCCAACTCCGCTATCTTAAAGTATATTCTGCCTAAACCAAGAGAATCCTTGGCTTTTTCAGCTAATTCGAAACTCTTCAAATAGTGTTTTAATGCTTCTGGATAAACTTCCATATCCTTGTATAAATCGGCCAAATTATAAGTTGGTTTAATAGCTGCCTTAAAATTTCTTTGCTTCTCAAACAATTTTCCGCTACTTAGATACGCATCAATTGCATAAACGTTCTTTTTTTGACCTTCAAAAAATATTCCGAGTTCATTATAAGCTCTTGCAATTCCATGATTATATTTTTCTTTCTCAGCTCTATCCAGTGCTTCTTTTAAATATCTTTCAGCGTCCTTCATATGGTTCTGATAACGTGCCATTTTTCCTAAAAGATTTAACGCCTCAACTTCTCCTATACCGTACTGTAAATCTTTACTCAATTTTAAACCTTGTAAAGCATATAGAATACCCACAGAATCCTTTACTCTTCGTAATTCATATGCTAAATTATATAGAGTTTTAATTTTTTCTATATTATCTTGTAAAGACAGAATATGCTTCATACTGTCTATTCTAGAATTATTTTGAGTAAAAGCATTAAAAGGAATTACACAAATACTGAGTAATAGGATATAGCGGATAAAATTCATACTATTAGTAATTTTTTTAAATGGCACAAACGCACTGAAAGGCTTTACTTCTCTAAAAATAAGTAAAGCCTTTCTAATATTTAAACTTTTTAATTCAAATCTAAAAAGCTTGTGGTCTTACTTCATCTTCATCTTCTTCATTTGGATCTGGCTTTGGTTTTTTAGGATCTACTGTTTCATCACCATCTCCTGGTCTTGGAGTATCTATTGAGAAGGATGCAATAGTTTCTTTATACTCATCTTTAAATTCATTGTTAATTGTTAGTGTTTTCATATAAAATATTAATTGATTTACACAAAATTCAATGAAAATTAGCTTGGAAACAATCGTTAATATTAAGTGTTTTTTACTCCTTAATATTGTGGATGATGAATTCATTCCTGAAAAACAGTTACCTGATCTTTATTAATAGCGATAGTCAATTGAGATTCTTTTATCTCATCATAATAAATCTCTACTTCTTTAAACTCATTACCAATTTGAATGGTAGTTTTTGATGGTTTCATATTTTATGTTTTAGGGTTTTCATAAATATCCATCAAAAATGTACTCCACACAATACTTAATAATACGTATTTTTTCATCGTTAGTATTAATGATTATTCTCTAAAACAATTCTGAAAATCACCTCTCACAACCATAAAAACATCTTGTATCTTTCTTTTTAAAATGTTAATAAAAAGTTAAAATTCACTTATGTAAAAACCTTTTCCTCTCCCACAACGTAAGTATGTTGTATTTGAGTTTTAACCAAAACTGTTGCAAACCAAACAGTTTCTATAAACAAAATTCAAATCAACAAAAACTAATATAAACCAATATCAAATAAAATGAGAGAAAAAACTACCCTTTTCATTGCGCTCATAGGTGCAATATTCACCACTACATTTTCATACGGTCAGCTTGTGACGAGCGGCTTAGACGATGGATCAGACGGAACACTGAGACAAGAAATCGCAGATACTCCTGCTGGAGGAACAATAACATTTGCGCCTTCAGTAACGACTATTAACTTAAATGCTGAATTGGCAATAAATAAAGAATTGACAATAAACGGAACAGTAGGAACAACAGTTACTATTGATGCTGGAAACAACGGAAGAATCTTTAATGTTACTAGCGGACCATTTACAATAAATGATCTAACTCTTACTAACGGATTAGCTGCAGATGGAGGTGCAATTTATATTACAAATGCGACAATCACAATAAACACTTCCATCATTACAAACAATATTGCCAATGGAGCTTCTGGTTCTGGTGGTGGAATTTTTAATGATGTAGGAGGTATATTAATTGTTAATAATTCTGAAATTTCATCAAATGTTGCAAACAGAGCTGGTGGTGGAATTGAAGATAACTCTGGAGCAGGATTAGGAATAACATTAGTAAACGTAACACTAGATAATAACAACGCAGGTGTTGCGCCTGCTACTGCTGCACCTGGAAACGGTGGAGGTTTACACATTACTGGACCTGGCGATATCAACATCACAGGTGGAACAGTAAATGGAAACGTTGCTGCCTCAGAAGGTGGTGGTTTATGGAACGGTACAGGAATCATGACGGTTGATGGAACTACCATTGATGGTAATACTGCAAGCGGAAACACAGCTACCGAAGGTGGTGGTGGAATCTTCGCTTTGCCTAACGGAACAGTAAATGTTACAAATGGAGCGACAATATCGAACAACATCGCAGACGGAACTTCAGGTTCTGGTGGTGGAATCATGATAGATGCAGCTTCATTAAGTGTAATGAATTCTTCAATCACAGGAAACAGAGCAAATAGAGCTGGTGGTGGAATCGAAGTAAATGCAGGTTCAGGAACTATCTCGCTAACAAATACAACATTAAATAATAATAATGCTGGTGTTGCGCCTGCTACTGCTGCACCTGGAAATGGTGGTGGTTTACATATCACAGGGATGCAAGACATTACAATCTCTGGTGGAACTTCCAATGGAAACGTTGCCGCTAATGAAGGTGGTGGACTTTGGAATGGTTCGGGAGTAATGACAATTACAGACCATACGGTAGATGGAAACACTGCTTCAGGAAATGATATGACTACACCAGGAGCTGCTGGTGGAGGTGGAATCTACAACGAAGGCGGAACGGTTGATCTTTCTGGTACAACTGCAATCACAAACAATGTTGCAGACGGAGCACAATCTACAGGTGGTGGAATTTTAAATGCTGCTGGAACGCTAACAGCTAACGGAATTTCTATCATCGACAATACCTCCAACCGTGCAGGTGGTGGAATTGAAACAAATGGCGGTGGCGCTGTTACTTTAACAAACGTTAACTTAAACTCAAATGATACTGGAGTCGTAACTGGAGCTGGAGCACCAGGAAACGGTGGAGGTTTACACGTAAGTGGAAACAGTACAATAAATATCACAGGAGGAACTGTAAACATGAATACTGCTGCTTCTGAAGGTGGTGGATTATGGAACGGTACAGGAATCATGACGGTTGATGGAACTACCATTGATGGAAACACCGCAAGCGGAAACACAGCTACCGAAGGTGGTGGTGGAATCTTCGCTTTGCCTAACGGAACAGTAAATATTACAAACGGAGCGACAATCTCTAACAACATCGCAGACGGAACTTCGGGTTCTGGTGGTGGAATCATGGTAGATGCAGCTTCATTAAGTGTAATGAATTCTTCAATCACAGGAAACAGAGCTAACAGAGCTGGTGGTGGAATCGAAGTAAATGCAGGTTCAGGAACTATCTCTTTAACAAATACAATATTAAACAACAACAACGCAGGTGTTGCGCCTGCTACTGCCGCACCTGGAAATGGTGGCGGTTTACACATCACAGGTATGCAAGACATCAACATCACAGGAGGAACTGTAAACGGAAACGTTGCTGCCTCAGAAGGTGGTGGTTTATGGAACGGTACAGGAATCATGACGGTTGATGGAACTACCATCGATGGAAACACCGCAAGCGGAAACACAGCTACTGAAGGTGGTGGTGGAATCTTCGCTTTGCCTAACGGAACAGTAAATATTACAAACGGAGCGACAATCTCTAACAACATCGCAGACGGAACTTCAGGTTCTGGTGGTGGAATCATGGTCGATGCAGCTTCATTAAGTGTAATGAATTCTTCAATCACAGGAAACAGAGCTAACAGAGCTGGTGGCGGAATCGAAATAAATGCAGGTTCAGGAACTATCTCGCTAACAAATACAACATTAAACAACAACAACGCTGGTGTTGCACCCGCAGTAGCCGCACCTGGAAGCGGTGGTGGTTTGCACATCACAGGTATGCAAGACATCACAATCTCTGGTGGAACTTCCAATGGAAACGTTGCCGCTAACGAAGGTGGTGGACTTTGGAATGGTTCTGGAGTAATGACAGTTACAGACCATACGGTAGATGGAAATACTGCTTCAGGAAATGATATGACTACACCTGGAGCTGCTGGTGGAGGTGGAATCTACAACGAAGGTGGAACGGTTGATCTTTCTGGAACAACTGCAATCACAAACAATGTTGCTGACGGAGCACAATCTACAGGTGGTGGAATTTTAAATGCTGCTGGAACACTAACAGCTAATGGAATTTCTATCATCGACAATACTTCCAACCGTGCAGGTGGTGGAATTGAAACAAATGGCGGTGGCGCTGTTACTTTAACAAACGTTAACTTAAACTCAAATGATACTGGAGTCGTAACTGGAGCTGGAGCACCTGGAAATGGTGGAGGTTTACACGTAAGTGGAAACAGTACAATAAATATCACAGGAGGAACTGTAAACATGAATACTGCTGCTTCAGAAGGTGGAGGATTATGGAATGGTACAGGAATCATGACGGTTGATGGAACTACCATCGATGGAAACACCGCAAGCGGAAACACAGCTACTGAAGGTGGTGGTGGAATCTTTGCTTTGCCTAACGGAACAGTAAACGTTACAAACGGAGCAACAATCTCTAATAACATTGCAGACGGAACTTCAGGTTCTGGTGGTGGAATCATGGTGGATGCAGCTTCATTAAGTGTGATGAATTCTTCAATCACAGGAAACAGAGCTAACAGAGCTGGTGGTGGAATCGAAGTAAATGCAGGTTCAGGAACTATCTCTTTAACAAATACAACATTAAACAATAACAACGCTGGTGTTGCACCCGCAGTAGCCGCACCTGGAAGCGGTGGTGGTTTGCACATCACAGGGATGCAAGACATCACAATCTCTGGTGGAACTTCTAATGGAAATGTTGCCGCTAATGAAGGTGGTGGACTTTGGAATGGTTCTGGAGTAATGACAGTTACAGACCATACGGTAGATGGAAACACTGCATCAGGAAATGATATGACTACACCGGGAGCTGCTGGTGGAGGTGGAATCTACAATGAAGGCGGAACGGTTGATCTTTCTGGAACAACTGCAATCACAAACAATGTTGCTGACGGAGCACAATCTACAGGTGGCGGAATTTTAAATGCTGCTGGAACACTAACAGCAAATGGAATTTCTATCATAGACAATACTTCCAACCGTGCAGGTGGTGGAATTGAAAGTAACGGAGGTGGAACAGTTACCTTAACAAGTGTTAATTTAAACTCAAATGACACAGGAGTTGTTACTGGTGCTGGAGCGCCAGGAAATGGTGGAGGAATGCACATTAGTGGTTCTTCTGGAATTGTAAACATTACAGAAAGTACTGTTTCTTCAAATACAGCCGCTAATGAAGGTGGTGGATTGTGGAATCAGAATGGAGTTACGATGACAGTTACTACTTCTACAGTAGACAATAATACTGCTGCAGAAGGTGCTGGAATTTACAATAATACAGGAAGTATTACCGTAGTAACTAGAAGTACCATTTCTAGTAATATGGCTTCTGTTTCTGGTGGTGGATTAACAAACAATGGTGCAAGTCTTGACCTAAATGCAGTAACCGTAGCAATGAATTCTTCAACTGGAAATGCTGGAGGAATCAATGCGGTAAACAATGTATCTCTAAAAAATACGATTGTAGCAAACAATACTGCTGCTTCTGGAGCTGATGTAGACGGTACATTTACTTCAAACGACTATAACTTAATTGGAAGTGATGACTTAAACGTATTTACGCCGCAAGCAAATGATCTTGAAGGTGTTGATCCTGCATTAGGTCCATTACAAGACAATGGCGGAACTACATTGACGCACGCATTAATGAATCCTTCGCCAGCAGTAAATACAGGTGATCCAGCTGATACTTTTGACGATCAAATTGGACAAGCTGTATTTGGAACAACAAGAGACATTGGAGCTTTTGAAGGACAATTTATATTGTCTGTAGAAGATTTCTTCAACGAAAACAGTTTTACAATGTATCCAAATCCTTCAAGTAACGGAATTTTAAATATCACATTAGATAATTCAGTTTCTGGACAAATAGACATACAAATCGTATCAACGTCTGGACAAACCATACGCAAGCAAACGCTAGTTGCTGGTAATAATAAAATTGCCTTAAACAATATCGCATCAGGAATGTATATTGTAAATATTACTACAGACAACAGTTCAGCTTCTAAAAAATTAATTATCAATTAATACGATAATAGTTTTAGTAATTAGTTAACGATGAAAAGGGAAATTGCTTTACAGTAATTTCCTTTTTTTTATTTTGAAAAAACTACAAATTCACTCAATGCAGGTTATCATACTGTAACATCTGCAATTTTTTATATACAGATACTATATAAATTCTTTATATTTAAAGATTACTTTAAAAAATGATTGTTTCTGCCCAAAACGAAAACTATATTTTAAAGTAATTATTTTAAACAAATACAGATAAAAAACTAACATTCATTAACAATAAACACAGTAGTATATGGCTGACGAATTTGACTTGCTAGAAACTTCAGGAGCACAACAAGAACAAAAATCAAACGATAAAGTAGATTGGGGAAAAGCGATCGACCAAATGAAGTCGAAATTAGCGCAGGAAGACAGTCCAGAAGTACGTCAAAAAATATTAAATGCAACATTAGACAATGTTGTTGATATGGCAGAAAAAGACCGAACTTCTTTACTAGATGCCATTAAAGATTTAACTGATTACCAAGACGAAGTAGGAATTATTTTTGAGCGTTTTTCTACCTTAAATGATGAAGAACAACGCGTTATTGATAATGCCGTAAAAGAATTAGAAAAAGCGCAACGTGAATACCAAGAAGCGTTAGACAAGCCAGATACTTGGTGGAACAATCTTTGGGGACGAAAATCTAGAATAAAAAGAGAAAAGCAAGAACTAGATCAAGCGCAAAAGGACAGAAAGTTTGCAGATTCAAAAGCAAAAGAAATGTTCCAAAAGCGTATTGAAAGTTCGGATACAGAAACGCTATTAAAAGAACTTTCCTTTAAAAGTCAAGCTGCTGTAAAACGATTAAAAGATCGTGAAGTAGAAATCAAAGAAGTAGAAGACAAACTACAGGTTGCCATCGTAGAAGCGAGTAAAAACCATACAAAAGCTCTAGAGAAAAAGAAAGAAACGGAAGAAAAACTAGAAGCCGAAAAAGCATTGCTAAGTCAGGCGCGACAAGAATTGGAAGAAATTGTAGACAAACAATCTACTGACTATTCTGAAACGCTCGCAAAAATCACAAAACTAGAACAAAAAGTAGAAGAATTAGACGGTTTGCGAACTGCCTACATCACTCTTGCGGCAAGTAAAGACAGTTTTGTACACAAACATAACTTAACGATAAAAGTACTGACTTCATTACGTAGTAACTTACAAACACACAGAGCCAAACTAAAATCAGACACGGAAGAACGTATTCGTTATTATGATGGTTATGTAGTTGCTTTAAAAGCTAGAACCGATCAGGAATTTGCTGCAATTTTAGAACATTTAGGGATCAAAACCGATGAAAAAATTGGAGAAACACTAGCAGCAATGTACACCGCAAGCTCAAAAGCACGTCAAGATATGATGGAAAACATTCCGGTGCACGAAAAAGTGATGAAAGGAATTTACAGCAGTTATGCAGAATCATTACAGGAAATTCGTGAAAAAGATGTAGAAATCCGCAAAAACTTCGCTGATCGTTACGGAATTGACATGAAAGAATTATTCGAAGAATACTATAAAAACAACGAAAATCCATCTACAGGTGATCCTAGTGGAGACGACGCTCCTAGTGGAGATCCTACTCCTACAAACGATGGTGGTTCGGATGATTTGTTAGGGTAATTCTTAACACTTCATATTTTTCGATTTCGCATGAAGGATTGAGGCGACATCCTTTTTTATTTTTGAAACGTCATTACGAGGAGTTTGCGACGAAGTAATCTGCTTCTCTAGAAACAGATGGCTTTTATACATCTAAAATTTTCCTCGCAATGACGCAATTCAAAAAAAGATACAGCCGAAAGCCTGACCGCCAATTTGTAATTGGTGGACATGCCCAAAAAATAGTAATCACAAAAACAATATTGTTTTTATGTCCTTAAACGAAATTACAACACCTTTAGATGCTGCTACACTCGATTCGGAAGCACAATATGAACTTTATTACAGCATGGTAAAGCATGTGTTGGACGAATTTGAAATTAATTTAGTCGAATGGAATCACTATCGCATTTGCACTAAAGAAGAACTGAAATCGCTTGAAAACTATTGCAAACGACTCGCGTTTTCGCTAAAAGCGATGCAATTAAAATATCGTTTTGATGAAGAACGTATGAAAGTCGATCTCACGGAATCAGGGTTTCCAAACTATTTAGAACTTCGTTACATTCATAGTGATTTGGACTTAAAGGAAGAATTTAAAACTAAATTTCCAAGCGCTGAGGAATTCAAAGACAAATTCATCAAACAACTCATGGTAAGCAAACAACATGTGAGCAAGCGCGATTTATTTGAAGCTTCTTCTTCGCAGTATTACAATATGATTCAGGAAGAAAAAATCTTTCAAAAATTTGTGCTTGGAGAAATTAAAAAAACCAAAAGTACGTTTGCAACCTATGTGCTCGATTGGGCTTTTTATGACGTAACGCTCAACAGACCGTTTATCTGTTTTATGTATTTCGATTTTAAACCTGACCCGAAGATTGCAGAAGAAATTTATTCGACAATTAAAGACTGTGCCGATCGTTATCAGGATTTAGACAATATGGCGTATATGATTGACAAACGCCTAAAATATGTGCATCCGCGAAAAATAAAACGTGTCGATTTGGGAATTTTACACAGCATATTTTCAAAGGACGATCACGAAATTACACATGCATTACTCAAAGCTATTGCACAAAAAGACGTTACGCTCAATTCGTTTTCGCTGACAACAACCGTAGAAACGATCAATGCCGTAAGTTCATCAAAAGTAAGTAATGATCTACTATCATTCAAAAAACAAGAAATTCAAGTTTGGAGTGAAGTTGTAAAACACAAATACATTTTGGCGCCACACAGAGTCATACAATTACTCTACGGAAAAATTCCTGAAACCATCATTCACTTGCATCATGAACCTTTTGAAGTAGAAGAATTGCCAGAGAATTGAATTTGAAACTGAACTTGAAAAATTGAAACAACCCACAACCCACAACCCACAACCCACAACCCACAACTCACAACCCACAACTCACAACCCACAACTCACAACCCACAACTCATAACTCATAACTCATAACTCATAACTCATAACTCATAACTCATAACTCATAACTCATAACTCATAACTCAAGAAAACATACATGGAGAAACAACCAACTTTTCCTATCAAAAAAACAGAATTACAAATCTTACGCGAAGAAGCTTCCTCATTCATCAAAAGTGTACAATGGGAACAAGGCTACAAAGCGCGAAACAGAGATGGAAGCAAAGAACAAGAAGACATTTTACTATACTTATCAAAAGCAAAAGGAAATGGTGGAAATGCAATTTCAATCTCAAAAACCATCTTAAGTCTCAAAAAACGTTTACTACCCGATTCTGTGGCGTTACCGCTTGCGCTGAATGAAACACTATTCAACTTGCAAGAAGCCTTGGCAATCGGTTTGTGGATTCGTGATAGTTATTACGATGCTTCCGGATTGTCTATTCTGCATGAAAAAAGAGCTGGGCTTTCTACAGAACAACGCAAAGAATATGAATCCAAACAACAAACAGCAACAGCTTTTATGTTGTTCAGTTTGTCGTACTATGTCGTTTCTCGATTAAAAGAAAAGGCAACGGAAGACAATACGGTAATGCAAAACAAATTTGCGGGAATTCCAGAAGTCTCACTCATATCACCAACCAAAGGAATCTCATGTCAGTTATTCTACTACGACAAATACATGAATCACCCAAATTTAATCAACTCTGAACAAGATGTGATTGATTTTTCTGTGATGTATTTTGAAGCCTATCTAAACGAAATCATTCAGCGAAAAGGTGCGCTTGAACATACGGAATCGATTACCGATAGAACCTATCAACTAGAAGATTCAGACTTTTCTATTGCGGGTTGGGAAACCGTTTTCACGGGAAGCGCCACGAGTGTGGAATTCAATCCAATACGATTTGAGCAAATTGTCGGAAACAAAGATGCAAAACACTTCGCCAAGCGTTTGGTAGAACGTATGATGAGTTACGACATGGCAACCAAGCGAAATCCTTTTCAGGAACTTGGTGGTTTTATGCCTGTATTTATGGGCTATGGAATTCCAGGAACAGGAAAAAGTATGCTCATTGCTGCCATTGCAACCATGTTAAAAGAACGCTGCGATCACTTGGAAATTCCGTTTCTATTTCACCCAATGCCAGACACGGTAGTTTCTACATTTCAAGGTGGATCTGCTGAAAAAATGGTACAATGGATGAAACCAATGCAAGATCCTACTCGATTGATCTTCGCTCCTATTGACGATGCCGAAAACAACTTACAAGAACGTACAGAACAAGGTGTTTCTGCTGGTGTAAAAGAAGTCATCGGCGTCTTTTTACGATACACGGAAGGTGCGTACGCAGTAAATCACGGAAATAGTTCGGTTGGTTTATTTACCAATTTGCCTGAAAAACTAGACAAAGCTGTCATTTCTAGAATTCAAGGACGATTCAAAATTGATGGTGCGCGCACAGAACATGATTTCTTAGATCAAGATTACATTTGGTGGTCTAAAATTGAAAAAACATTACCTGGTTTTGTCTCTATGAACGATCATGCAGATTATACATATCTGAGCGATCAAGGATTGGCGGCAAATGCAGGAGAAATTCTTGGGAATATCAATGAACCTGAAGACGATAAAATCAGGCGTATCTTTAACGAATCGCTTTCAAATGCTTCCATAAACGATCATTTATTCTATGCGAATTTATACGGCGCGGTTCAAAAAGAATTTCCATTTTTCTCATCGAGAGACATTCGAAACATACAAAGCGCTATTTCATTGCGTTTGACAGATTTCAACTTAGAAGAAGATTGGTTTGAAAATCCAGAATTATACTTCCAAAAAGATTACGACACCAAATTGGGAATGCTCAAAGAATTGATGACTGCCAATATGAAAGGACTCAACTTCGCAGAAATTCGCAAACAAGAAGTCATTCGTTACTTAGACAATTTCGCTAGCATTGCCGATATGGACTTTGAACGCAAAGTAAAAGGTCATATAGAACGTATTATTGTTCAAGAAGAAGCAATTTTGAGAACTAAACCAAATCAGTGATGAAAAAGTGTATTCTTTTATTTCTTTTATGTATTACATTTGGTTTTGCTCAAAAAGAAGCAATCAATGATGTAAAAAGCATCAAACTAAATCCAAAAGGAGAAGCAATTCTTATTGAAAACATCAACGTAATTGATGTACGTACGGGAAAAGAGAAAACTCGGAGTGTTTTAATTCGTGATAAAAAAATTGTTGATATACGAAAGAAAATCAGGGTTAGCGATGAAACTATCTTAAAGATTGACGGTACAGGAAAATGGTTACTACCAGGAATGATTGATAGTCACGTACACTTATTCCAATCTGGAAGTTTGTATACACGACCAGATGTATTCAACTTAACAAAGTTTAGACCGTATGAAGACGAACGAATATGGCTTAAAAGGAACGCTCCAGATTTATTAAAACGCTATTTACAAAGTGGAATTACTACCATTATTGATGTCGGCGGACCAATGTATAATTACAAAATTCGTGAACAATACAGCGATAATACTTCCTATCCAAACATTTACTTAACAGGTCCGTTGGTTTCTACCTATCAACCAAAAGCTTTTGATATTGAAGACAGTCCAATCATAAAAGTCAACTCGCCAAAAGAAGCAATAGCTTTGGTACAAAAACAAGTGCCTTTTAAGCCTGATTTTATCAAAATTTGGTATATCAACAGAGGTGATCCAGTTCTAAACCATCAAATTGTAAAAGCCACTATTGAAGAAAGTCACAAGCATAATTTGAAAGTTGCCGTTCATGCTACAGAACTAAAAACCGCCAAGCTAGCCATACAAGCAAACGCAGATATCTTAGTGCACAGTGTCCGAGAAATCATTGATGATGAATTCGTTAAAATGATAAAAGCTAGTAATGTAAGTTACATTCCGACTTTAATGGTTAGTGATAAATATACGGAAGCTTTTGCACAAAATATTCAATTTACGAATGAAGAATTACGACTTTCCAATCCGTTTCCTATCAAAAGTTTTGAAGATCATAAGCACTTGGACAATGACGCACAATTTGAACGTTACAGAAAAGGTGGCATCGCTTTTAAGGATAAGCAAATTGAAGAAAACAATATCGAAGCCGCAAACTTGAAACTATTACAAGAAAAAAAGATCAATATTGCTACAGGAACTGACGCAGGAAACATCGGAACTTTGCATGCAACTTCCTATCAAGAAGAATTGAAGCTTATGAAATCTGCTGGATTATCTAACTTAGAAATCATTCAAGCTTCAACCATTAATGCCGCCAAAATATTAGATAAAGATGACCAAATAGGAAGCATTGAAGTTTCCAAATTAGCAGATTTAATCATTCTGGAAGCAAATCCATTACAAAATATTGATGCCTTGCAAAAAATTAGTCATGTCATTAAAGCCGGAAGCATCTATCGTACGGAAGATGTTTTGATAGAATCTCCAGAAAATATCGTACAGAGACAAGTAAATGCTTACAATTTGAGAAACGCAGAAGCTTTCTTAGAAAATTTCAGCGAGGATATAGAAATTTATAATTTTCCTGATAACTTAGTTGCAAAAGGAATTGAAGAATTTAAGAAAGGTTGGGCAGCTTTCTTTAAAAAATATCCAAACTTACACTGCGAAATCTTAAATAGAACTGTAAGAGCAAATACCGTTATTGACCATGAACGTGTCAAATATGCTGAAGGCAATTACAATGATGTCATTGTAATTTATAGAATAAAAGACGAAAAAATACATAAAGTCTATTTTGTAAGAGACTAACCAACTAATTATATCCTTATGAAAAAACTCATCATACTGTTATTTTTAACTGTTTCTGTAGCAACGGCACAACAGCAAAACGAAGCGGCAAAAGTCATTCAAAAACAAGTTGAAGCTTATAATGCACGAGATATTGATGCTTTTTTAGCAAATTATAGTGACGACTTCATTTTCTACGATTTCAATAAAGAAGTACGCTTTAAAGGTATTGAACAAATGCGAGAAGTTTTTGGAAATCTCTTTCAAAACAATCCAGATTTACAATGTACCATTGCAAACAGAATTGCTTCTGGAAACACCGTAGTTGACCATGAAAAAGTACGTTTCAAAAAAGGAACTCCCATTCGTGAATTTGTCATTATGTATATCGTAGAAGACGAAAAAATAAAAGAAGCTTATTTCTTAAAACGCCCACAATAATGAATAAAACACTTAAGGTTACTTCACTTATTTTAGGAGCATTGCTCGTACTTTATATCGTACTAAAATATACTGGAATGTGTTCGCCATATACAATGGCAACTTCGGGAAGTGAACCTAACGTGAAAGCTGGTGATTTTATACTCGCTTCCAACTTGATAACGCCCAAACGCGGAGATTTTATCATATATGAATTTGATCTTCCTGAATTTGGAAAGTCATCATTTGTTCATCGCTTGTGCGGAATGGAAAATGATACCATTCAAATTATAAATGGAACACTATTCGTAAACGGGAAAAACATTGACGAACAGTACAATCTGCAACATTCGTATCTTTTAAGTGAAACGCAGTTTAAAGCTTTGAATGACGAAACTATCGAGCATTTTCTTATTACAACTCCAGAAGGTTCAACAGGCTATCTCACGTTTGTGGATGATGTTGATGCGAGAAGATACAAACTCGCAAAAGACCGCTATCGTACGTTAAAAACGATTCCAGATCCTCAAACTGTAGAAACGTATCAACAACCTTGGAACAAAGATCATTTTGGACCACTTATCATTCCGAAAGGGAAAATATTTGTACTTGGTGACAATCGCGACAATTCACAAGACAGTCGTCATTTTGGACTTATAGATGCTTCTGCTATAAAAGGCGTACGCTGGAAAACCTTATTTACGTTTGACACTAAATAATGAAACTAAACTTTTTCAAGTATTTTATACTGATGTATCTTTTTTGCATGGCACCAACGGCAACAGGAATTATTCCTGATGAAACGGTATCATGGCAGAAAAAAATAGCTATCATCCTCTTAGTTCCGCTTGTCATTAGCATATTTCTTGCACCATTACTTTATTGGCTAACCCCAAAATTGCAATTACGCCATCGTCGTAAAAAAACGAAGAAAAAACTCTTTCAGGAATTTGTAGAAAAAAATGCTTTCAGAATTTCTGATGATGGACATGTGCTTGGAAAAATTGACAATTATATCGTTATCATACATGCAAACTACAATGAATTTCAGTCTACAAAATGGATAGAAACTCAAATACTATTTCATCCAAAGCAAGGTAATCAGTACATTTCACAATCATTTTTTCAGCGGATGATACGCAAATACGAAGGAAAAAATGTAACATGGTTTGCCAATAGTATACTAATAAAGAGCGATTACATTCTAAAACTTCCAAAATATGAAGTTTTATATCCGCTGATAAAGCGATGTATTTCAGAATTAAAAGCACAAAACATCACGCCAATTTCACACAAACAATGGACCGCGTTGATACCCGAAACACAACAATATTTAAATAACATTGAGAAACTATAAATAATTGTATTTTTATAGTAAATTCAAAATACGTTAATGGAAAAATTAAAACGATCTGAATTATTTGGCGCAGCCTTAGTTCCTGTTACAGGCGCTTTGGTCGATCGCTATAATAAATGTCTTTCTTATATAGGAACAGCACCAACTAAATTGCACAGTTTTCATATTGACGCCATGGGTTGGAGTCCAGAAATAGCTGATGAAAAAGATGATTTTCTATATTTAAATTCTGGTGAAGCCAATCCGAATGCCATCATTCTTTCACCAAAACAAAATGAAAAACCAGCGTATTCGCCGTTTCATAGTTTTGATAGGGAAATTATGAACTTGGTGTTTAAGCAACACAAACACGCCATTAAAGACATTACACGTGATGCCGCAATATGTATCGATTTAGATCAATATATTGATGCTTTTTACGAACCTGAAGATTTATTAAAATACAATCAAATTACGGTCGATTTTGCCATTGTAGATGATTTGTATACCGTGCAGCAAAATCAGTTGAAGCTTGTAGAGGAATTTTATAAAGAAGATAATTTTTTAGACGAAAGCTTACATCTCAAAATTTTAGCTTCTGCCAGAAAACATGGCGATTTACGAACGCGAACGCTTCACATGGAAAGCATTGACTACAAAACCAGTTCTTTTTACACAAGAGCTTTTGGTGGAGTATTTGTATTTAGAACTAAAGGAAGCGGAAAAAATATTTTAATCTTTGAATCGAAAGCAGAAGCCGATAAAGTAAAAACATCATCAAGTACGCAAGCTTTTCATATTGAAGATCAACGTTTTTTTAGTGCTTTGGCTGGAGAAAAAATGATTGTTCTCGATCCTGAACACAGCGTATTATCTGGTTATTTTGAACGTGTATTGCAAACCATTTTCTTATCACATGTAAATGAACCAACGCATCCGCTAAGTGATATTTTAGAAAATTCAAACGTATACAAACGCTATTTAAATCGTTTAACGGCTGACACTCGAAAGCAATTAATGATTCTAAATCGTTTAAAAGACAATTCAAAAAAAGCAAATGCTTTAGATATTGAAGGCGGTTTAACACCCGAAGTATTGGCATGTATTCAAATACCAACGCCAGAATTAGCTATGGATTTGCAAGAATTGGTCTGGAAACTTATTGTCAAAACAACTCCGTACAAAGATCCACTATTTTTGTATTGGTATGACAAAGAAACATTTTATGCGGAATATACCGCTTGGGACGCATCGTATCAAGATTGGGTCATCAAATTAATTAAACAAAACACCTGGAACACATGATTACATTTGAAATTATCATCTTCATATCAAGTCTCGTTTTTGGAATTTCTATTTACTGGTTGGAAGCAAAAAGCAACGGACTGTACAGAAGTATCAATAAAATTACCAATTCGAAAGAATTGCAGATGAAGCCTACAAACAGAAAAGGGTTTATTGTGCAGCAAGAATTTATTCCACGCTTTATTTATGTGAATATATTTTTTATCATTGTTTCACTTATCATCTACTTTTTATTACCAATTTTTACGCTCAGCGTTGCATATTACGTAACTGCTTTGGTTGGAACTATGATTGGAATTTACATTGCCAATTTCATCATTGACGTAAAAGATAAATCGGAAGAAATTATAGATAAAGTCGTTGATAAAAGTAAAGACATCATTGACGATATTAAAACCAAAGGACAAGAAGCTGCGGCAAGTTTTTCGGAAGAAGAAACTACGCAAGAAGAAACTTCTAATGAATCTGAAGCACCAAAAAAGAGTGCTAGAGAACGTTTAAAAGATAAAGGATTATTAAAATAAAAACTATGCTAAAAAGATATTGGAACCGCGGAGCGAAACAAAAATTCATCCTCATCATGATAGGATTGATCGTTTTCTGTACGCTTTTTATTTTGAGAGATGATTACCAGCCATTTTTACTCTTTTTAAGAAAGTACTTGTTTATTTTAATCCTTTTTGGAGCTATTCTCTACCTCGGATTGCGGTCGTTTCGAAAAGCAGCGAGTGCCGTAAAAAAGATTTTACGAGGCATCGTTGCATTGGCGTCTATCGCGTTGATTTATGTGCTGTTTTTTAATGTTGGCATGTATGATTATATACAAACCTACAACGTGTTTAACGATATGAATTTGCAAGAAATTGCAAAATTACCGTTGAGTCGTAACGAACGTATTCAGCCATATAATAATATTAAAACAATGGCATACGAGTCAATTTCTGAAACGCAAGAAGTGTCGCCTCCACAATTGGTTCGTGTAGATGATCGCAATCAGTGGACAATGGCGGTGCAACCTTCCAAAGAATATTCTATTCAGCGAATTAACGATAATATTGAAGAATTATTTTCCGTATCAAGTACTTCGCCTTCTCCTCGATTTGCAAACGAAAATCGTATTACAGCAACGTTTTCCATTGGTGAATCGTTAGCATTTAGTAGAAACACGTACAATGCGGTAGTACAACGTTTCAATCCTTGGCAATTGTTTAATTATGAGCCACACGAAGCATATTACATGAAAAATGATGAAGGAAATTGGGTTCAGGTTGTCAGTTTAATTAAGTGGAAAGGATTCTTTTTTCCATATCCAACTTTTGGTGGTGTGATGGTTTTAGAAACAGGCGAACACGATTTTAATGATTATTTAGAGCGTTTGCTTATTGGTAAAGGAACTTTTATTGCTGCTGAAGATGTACAAAAATATCCGTATTTAACACGTCAAAATACCTTATCAGAAAAAGTATCGCGCTTGCAAGCAACTTCTATGATGTTTTTGGGCGGATTTACAGATCCACTTCCGTGGAATAAAAAAACGGCAGTTAAAATTCCTGATTTGATAGAAGATCAGAATCAACAACCATTTGTGACCGATTTTAAATTTTCAGATGCTGTAAATAATGCCTACGACGGATTGTATCATTGGTTTGGCTTAGAACCTATTGGAAACGAGCGTACCAGTTTATCCATTAGTGTCTTTATTCCTGCTGATGGAAGTAAAAAGGTTTACTATTACAATCATGCGAGTAGAAAAGAAGGTTTGGCAGGAGTTTCTGCAATGCCAGCAAAAGTGATGGAATCAAAAAAATCGTACGATTGGAATGTAAATAAACCTGTAGAATTCAGACCTTTTATCAGAGATATTGCTGGAAAACGACGTTTATTTATGTTGAGTACCATTGCGGCAAAACGTGAAAACAGCGATCAATTTGATGGTGGTTCTACGCCCGATTTGGCCTTAGTTGATGTTTCTTATAAAGATGTTGTTTGGATTGATGCGAAACATCCATCACAATGGAATGCACAAATTTTGGAACAATTAGGAGAAACTTGGCAAGCTTCCGAACAATTGTCTGATGAAGATTTATATCCAGACCGATTGAAAATTGATGCGGAACTTGAGGTTGTAAAAGATTCATCGACCGTAAAAAAGGATTCAATGACGATTGTAAAAGATAGTATGAAATAGATTCGCTTTCCTTGATTGAATGATTCAAAAATTCAATGATTCAAGGTTGTTTCTAACACCATGATTTCAATTTTAGGATAAAAAAATACGTCATTACAAAACTAACAGATTGCCACAAGCTTTTCCAAAACTCTCGCAAAGACGTTTCATAATGCTTTAATTATTTAATTCTTTCATCTTTTAATCAAAAAACACGTCATTACGAGGAAGCATGACGAAGTAATCTGTGACATTAAAAAGTACATTCGTTTTCAGATAAACAGATTGCCACAAGTTTTTCCAAAACTCTCGCAAAGACGTTTCATAATGCTTGAATTATTTGATTCTTCAATCTTTTAATCTTTCAATAAATAGATTTTACCGCAACGGAATATTCAACACAACTTCAGTTCCGGTTGGATGCTGATTGATGTCTTTTAAGTCCTTAAAATCTACTGAGAAGGTATTTTTAAAATCTTTTACAAAGTTGGTCAAACGGTTTTTAGTCAAACTAATTCCGATAGATTTTCGCTTTACAATTTTGTTATCTGCGATTTTTTGTGCCGCTTCTCGCCCAATTCCGTTATCGTTGATTGCTATTGTGACAAAATCATCTTTTGTTTTTGTCACTGAGAGTTTGATATTTTTTTCACCTTTTTTTGAAGATAAACCGTGCCATAGTGCATTTTCAAGAAAAGGTTGCAGCACTAAAGATGGAATTTTAATTTGATCGAGATTTATATCTTCATCAACCAAAACCTCAAAGTTAATTTCATTCGAAAAACGAATATTTTCAATACTCATATACAAATCCATTGTTTCGAGTTCGTCACTTAACGAAACCACTTTTACACGTGAAGCATCTAATATTTTACGAATGAGTTTTGCAAATTTATTGAGATAGTGTACGGCATTTTTTTGCTCATTACTGATGATGTATTGTTTGATAGAATTCAACGAATTAAACACAAAGTGCGGATTCATTTGGCTTCGCAACATATCTTGCTCTAGTGTTAAAATCTTTTTTTCATTGTTTAACAAACGTTGTCGGTATAAAATGTAAATCATTATTGCCAAGAAAGCAAACACAATACTACTTGTTATCCAAATACTTTTATTTCGTTTTAGCGTTTGTTTTACGGTTTCGTTCTCCTTTTCAAGATTTTGAATTTGTGCGTTGTATTTTTCTGTTTCATATTGAATCATTAAGTTATTTACGTATTGGAAATTCTTTTCATTACTAATTTCTTCTTCCAAATCGTAAGACAACTTTCTATAATCTAATGCTTTTTTGTATTCTTTTTCTTTTTCAGCTAAAAGTGCCAAATGTTCATACATTTCTGCCGTAGCACTTTTCAATTTATATTCTTTGCAAATTGTTAGTCCTTCATCCCAATATTTTTTAGCAAGCGCATTATTTCCCATTTCAAAATACGCACGTCCAATATTGCTATATACTGCTGAAAGGTGAAACTTATCACGCAATCCTTCCGCATTTTTCAATGTAGATAAAATGATTTCTATAGCTTCTTCATATTTTTTTTGCTTGATGTAAATTCGCCCAATCGTATTGTTACAAATTACACGCCCCAATTCTGAATCGGCTTTTATATTGTAACGCAAAGATTCTTTGTAGTCCACCAAAGCACCTTCCAAATCGCCTTTAGCTTCTTTGGCATATCCAATATTGTGATAATTGATTGCTAAACCGAGATTGTTACCCACACTTTCTTCTATTCGCATAGATTGTTTGAAGCGTTCAACTGCCAAATCGTATTGCTCTAGAGCAAGAAAAATATTTCCTGTACTATTGAGTGATACTGCAATACTTTTTTTTACAGAATCTGTTCGATCTTCAATAGTTTCCGCGAGTGCCAATGCTTCTTGATGATAGTCTAATGCTGTACGAATACCGTCAATTCTTCTGTAAACAACGCCCAACATATTTAAGGCATTTACGCGCAATTCCTTATCGTCAGCTTCAATAGCTTTTTCCAATGCTTTGTTGTGATACACAATGGCTTTGTCGTATTGAGAAGTATTTCGACAATAAATACCTATGGCATTTAACGCATAACTTTCACCGTGTAAATATTTTTTTTCTTTGTAGAGATTTGCTAAATATTGTAGTTGTAATGAGTCTTGCTTGTAAGGTTGAAGCATGTCATCAATTTTGGAGTATGCAGTAGGTTTTGCATCCAAAAGTGCATTTGCTTGCTCCACAAAAGTACTATCGATCGTTTGTGATAAGCTGATGTTGGCTATAAAAAAGGTAAGAATGAATTTTAGTACATTCTTTTGTAGATAGTGCATACACTTCAATTTTCTTATAATTTTTCTAGAAAAGCTGCTTTACGTTGTCTAGAAATGGGGATTTTATGATTTGAAATCAAAATTACATAACCATCAGATTTAATAAATTCTTTTATCTTATCTAAGTTGACAATATATGAATTATGAATTCTAAAAAAACGCTCGTCAGGTAACATAGCGTTCACTTCTTTGAGTTTTTTAGTCAGGACTATTTTTTTTGAATTAGCCAAATACAACGTACTGTAATTTCCATCAGATTCTGCAAATAGCAAATCATCTAAATCAAGGAAAATAAGTTTTCCATCGGTATTAATCGTAATTCTCTTTTTGTTGAATCTACTATTATAATCTGACAAAATGCGTTCAAATTTTTCGGTAGAAACATCATTACGAGAAATATATTTCTTCACTTTAGAAATTGCCACTTTCAAGTCGTCCATATCAATTGGCTTTAGTAAATAATCAATCGCTTCTTCCTTTAATGCTTTAATGGCATATTCGTTATAGGCAGTTGTTATTATTACGGCAAAATCTTTCGTTTTAAGTCTGTTTAAAAACTGAAAACCATCCATGGTAGGCATTTCAATATCTAAAAAAAGACAGTCGCACGATACTTTTTCTATGTATTTTAAAGCTTCTTCTGGATCAGAGAATTTTGCTAAAACTTCAATCTCATCACTAAAATTATCTAACTCCCATGAAAGGCTTTCTAGGGCTTTTGGTTCGTCGTCTATTAAAATTGCTTTTAACATAAGTGTTGGTTTAATAATTTAAAGGTACGCTTTTCGAACTAAATTCTAATGGTGTTCGGTATCATTGGTTCAAAAATATGTATATGCGGTTTGGTTTTATAAATGAATAACATACAAGGGGATTTACACCTTTTTTCACCAAAAACAGACTATACAACATTTGACTCCATTTATACAATATCTAAACTTTTTAACTTTTTCTTCACATATATTTGGATTGTTATTAAGTCGCCCCAAATTTTGATAGCTAAGTAATTTAAGATATGTCATTGGCACACATATTAATGTAAAACTAAAATTCAATTTATCTAAATACTAACAATCAAAATCAAAGTAATGAAAAAAACTACACTAATCTTAATGTTAATTTGTTTTGCTTTTAGCACGAATACAAAGGCAAACAACATTCAAGTGAACAATATATCACTTGAAAATTTAAACGAAGTATCTAACTGGGTTCATGTAGAATTTGACCTTTTTTGGGAAAACTCATGGCGAATTAGTTCTGGTCCATCAAATTGGGATGCTGCATGGGTATTTATTAAATACAGAGTAAACAATGGTAGCTGGACACATGGTATTGTAAGTCAAGCAAGTTCAGTAGCAGCAGCAGGAAGTACATTAGACGTTACTCCAGATGGTATGGGAGCTTTTATTTATCGTTCTGCTGATGGAAGTGGAAATGTTAATTTTCAAAATACGCAATTACGCTGGAATTTCGGTTCAACAGATACCAATGATATTATAGATATTCAAGTATTTGCTATAGAAATGGTATACGTACCACAATCTGCTTTCTATTTAGGAGGAACTACAGGTGATGAGTCTAATAAATTCTATTCAGGTGGTTTTTCTACATCTTCTTCATTCCAAGTAACTTCTGAAGATGCTATTACTATTGCAAACACTTCTGGAAACTTATATTATGTTGGTGACAATGCTAGTGGTGGAGACCAAACAGGAACATTGGGAGTTCAGTACCCTAAAGGATTTAATGCTTTTTATTGTATGAAATATGAAGTTTCAGAGGCGCAATGGTTAGGCTTTTTTAATAGCTTGACAGAAACACAAAAAAACAATAGAGATGTAACGGATGCTACACACAAAAATAGTGATGCAGTAATCAGTAGAAATACAATATCATGGACAGGAGGTTCTGCAAGTGCTACAACTTCTGCACCAGATAGAGCTTGTAGTTATTTAAGCCCTGGAGACATGAATGCATATATGGATTGGACAGGAATGCGTCCAATGACTGAGTTAGAATACGAAAAAGCATGTCGTGGACCAATACTTCCAAAACCAGGAGAATTCGCTTGGGGAAGTGCAAACATTGCTTCCAATGCGTATAACTTAGTAAACTCTGGATTCTCTAGTGAGCGAATCACAAACCCAGAAACAAATACAGGAAACGCAATCTATGCTGATACTAATGGAACTATTAGCGGACCATTACGTAATGGAATTTTTGCTGCAAGTGCTGTAAATAACAATCGTGAAGAAACCGGTGGAAGCTACTACGGAATCATGGAACTTTCTGGTAATTTATATGAAAGATGTGTAACTGTAGGAACTTCACAAGGAAGAAACTTTACAGGAGTGCACGGAAACGGAATTATTAGTTCTACTGGAAATGGTACGGCTATCAACTGGCCAAACAATACAACTGGTGATGGATATAGCTACAGAGGAGGAAGTTGGTTGAATGGAGCTGACTTTATTAGAGTTTCTGATCGATTTGATGGAGCTTCTGTTATCGCTACTGGAAACAATCGTTTAGGATTTAGAGCCGTAAGAACTGCACCATAAGATGAAGGAGATGAAAAAAAGAATTCTTTTCTTAATATCTATTTCTCTCCTATATAGTATGCAAGTTGCTGCTCAATTTGAAGGATCGAATGGTGATGGGTATGACAATACTATAGTGTCGTCTATCACACTCACAAATCTTTCTCTTGAAGTACTGTATGATGGTAGCAATGGTGATGGATTTTCCAATAGAATACTATCTGCCATTACACTTGACAATACGCAGCTAGCAATATTGTACGATGGTAGCAATGGTGACGGATTTTCTAACAGAATATTATCTGCAACTACACTCGACAATACACAACTAACTGTATTATACGACGGTAGCAATGGTGATGGATTTTCTAACAGAATACTATCTGCAACTACACTCGACAATACGCAACTAGCCGTATTATATGACGGAAGTAATGGTGATGGATATAGTGTAAGATCACTTGATGCCACCACTTTAGACAATACACAACTAGCAGTACTATACGAGGGAAGTAATGGTGACGGATTTAGCGTTCGAATACTCGATGCTACTACTTTAGATAACACTTCGTTAACAGTATTGTATGAAGGAAGTAATGGTGACGGGTTTGCCGTAGATCAGGAAAATTTATTCCTTGATCCTAATCAAATAGTAGACCTAAGAATACGAGCAACTGTATTCCTGCAAGGACCACGTTTAGACGCTGTTGATGATGGACTCATGAATGACGACCTACGAGTTGGAAACTTAATACCTAAAGTCACTCCGTACAGTGACGGAGCTACGATACCAGATTCTGATGTATTTAATAGCGGAGGAATCTCTGGAGTAGGTTTAAGTCGAGATGATATCGTTGATTGGATTTGGATTGAAATTAGAAGTAGTTCAGACAATACACTTGTTATTGATGGAACTTCTGCTTTGGTACAACGTGATGGTGATATCGTTGACTTAGACGGTACATCCGATGTCATATTAAGAGGATTAACAGGCTCATATTTCCTAACCATAAAACATCGTAACCACTTAGGAGCTATGACGCAAACCACAAGAGCACTATCTGTAACACCAACAAATGTCGATTTCACAAATAGCAGTACTGCAACCTTTGGAAGCAATGCACAAGTACAACTATCAAATGGAGACATGGCATTATGGGCAGGAAATGTAAACGGTGACACATTTGTTCAGTATTCTGGAACAAATCCTGACTCACCAAGTATACTATCTGAAGTATTAAATGACCCAGGAAACTTTTTAAATTTCCCTACCTATGTAGTGAACGGATACAATGTACATGATGTCAATCTAGATGGAGGCACTCAATATACAGGTACTTCCCCTGATACGCCTACGCTGTTACAAAATGTATTAGCACATCCAGGAAATTTCCTAAACTTTAGTACTTATCAAATTCAAGAACAATTACCAGAAAATTAACCTTATGAAAAATTCAATAAAAATATTAATAACAAGTCTTATATGTTTCTTATCTTTTCAGTTAAATGCTCAAGATGGCTACACATATACATTAATGCACAACGGAGGATACAGCTTTACAATACAAGCTGTTCCCAACCCGAGCGCTAATAACTTTGCGACTGCGGTACAAAGTTACGGATTTACAGTCATCGTTCCAGATGGCGTAACTATTACAACAAATTCATCACTAGGAAATGGTTCAAGTGCAACATTTTTTGATGGAAATAATGTTGGGATGTCAAGCATTGATGGATATCTAATTACAGAAACCTTAGGAAGTCCTGTAAACTTACCAGCTCCTTCTGCAGGAACAAATTCTAATATGTATACATTTACAGTAGATGGTAGTCCTACATCAGGCTCTATATATATATTAGAAAATAATTCTGCATTAGCAAATACGATAACACCTTTAAAATCATTCATGCAAGCTGATATGGTTGATGATGGAATGGCACAATACACAAATGTTGTTGACCCAAATGCAGCAGCTGTAACTGCGCCATCTTCGTTCAACTTAGCTACATTAGCTGTAGAGGAAGATAACATACTATCTGGATTATCATTATATCCAAATCCAGCAAGTGACATTGTAAAAATTCAATTACCGCAAGCTGTAAATGAGATAAAAATTGAAGTATATGATAACGCAGGGAAACAAATTGCCATGCAATTATCACCAGATAACACAATAGATGTAAGTAACATTGCGTCAGGTTTATACCTGATAACAATTTCATCTGATGATATAAAAACTACTAAAAAGCTTATTGTAGAGTAATAAGCTTCTATTTTTTGTTTCACGAACCTCTTGAGTTAATCGCTCAGGAGGTTTTTTTATGAATAATACTAAATTATACATGATAATATCTATTTTGAAAAAACATTAATAGACCTTTTTTCGCAATTGAAATAACTAAAGGATACAACTAATCAATGAGAACAAAATATTCTTCCCTTAATAAAGCTTCCGCTAGATGTGACTCGTTTTCAATAAATACTGACAGCAGATATAAAACGTAGAAATCATACCTTATTTTTCATTAGTTTACATCAGAAGCGAAAATGGGAGTATTCTAACTGGGCATAGCTCCAATCAACTTCAATAAAATCTGTAACTAAATACTAATTCTAGTTAATGTATTAAAAAAATAAAAATTATAGACATAATCACTCTTTAGTTCCGATCAAACCAACAATCATAATATTACTAACTCTTAAAATTCATCTAGACACAAAAAAATATTTATATGCTCTAAAATTACAAACTTTAGATTTTAGTTTCTAGGTTGATTAACCATTAAGTTTTAGTTTTTATATATAAAAAAACCCTTATCATAACTATATGATAAGGGTTTTAAAAAAAGGCGGCGACATACTCTCCCACATTTCTGCAGTACCATCTGCGCTAATGGGCTTAACTTCTCTGTTCGGAATGGTAAGAGGTGAGCCCCATTGCTATAACCACCTTAAGCTTTTAATTCCCAACTTGATTGGGAACCTAATAGTATTGAGATTTGAGTAATTAACATTGAGTGTATTAGATTTCTAAATAATCTAACATCTCACTACTATCTAATAAGATAACATATTGAGATAAATAAGAGTTTTTTTGAGTGTTATATAAATAATAAGAAGCCGTACATAAGCCTACGGGTAATTAGTACTACTCGGCTATGACATTACTGCCTTTACACCTATAGCCTATCAACGTGGTCATCTCCCACGACCCTTTAAAGAAATCTCATCTTGTGGTGGGTTTCGCGCTTATATGCTTTCAGCGCTTATCCCTTCCCAACGTAGCTACTCTGCAATGCTCCTGGCGGAACAACAGATACACCAGAGGTTAGTCCAACTCGGTCCTCTCGTACTAGAGTCAGATCCACGCAAATTTCTAACGCCCACAGCAGATAGAGACCGAACTGTCTCACGACGTTCTGAACCCAGCTCGCGTGCCACTTTAATGGGCGAACAGCCCAACCCTTGGGACCTTCTCCAGCCCCAGGATGTGACGAGCCGACATCGAGGTGCCAAACCCCCCCGTCGATGTGAGCTCTTGGGGGAGATCAGCCTGTTATCCCCGGAGTACCTTTTATCCTTTGAGCGATGGCCCTTCCATGCGGAACCACCGGATCACTATGCTCTACTTTCGTACCTGATCGACCTGTATGTCTCTCAGTCAAGCTCCCTTATGCCATTGCACTCTACGCACGGTTACCAAGCGTGCTGAGGGAACCTTTAGAAGCCTCCGTTACTCTTTTGGAGGCGACCACCCCAGTCAAACTACCCACCACGCACTGTTCCTCGTTAGAGGTTAGGCTTCAGATAAGCAAAGGGTGGTATTTCAACAACGACTCCACAACGCCTAGCGACGCCATTTCATAGTCTCCCACCTATCCTACACATTACTTATCCAAAGTCAATACGAAGCTATAGTAAAGGTTCACGGGGTCTTTTCGTCCCGCTGCGGGTAATCGGCATCTTCACCGATACTACAATTTCACCGAGCTCATGGCTGAGACAGTGTCCAGATCGTTGCACCATTCGTGCAGGTCGGAACTTACCCGACAAGGAATTTCGCTACCTTAGGACCGTTATAGTTACGGCCGCCGTTTACTGGGGCTTCAATTCAGATCGTCGCCGAAGCTAAACCCTCCTCTTAACCTTCCAGCACCGGGCAGGTGTCAGGCCTTATACATCATCTTTCGATTTAGCAAAGCCCTATGTTTTTGATAAACAGTCGCCTGGACCTTTTCACTGCGGCCCATCCGAAGATGGGCGACCTTTCTCCCGAAGTTACAGGTCGATTTTGCCTAGTTCCTTAGCCATGAATCTCTCGAGCACCTTAGAATTCTCATCCCAACTACCTGTGTCGGTTTACGGTACGGGCTGCTTCACTCGGTTTTCTTGGAAGTCGATTTGCTAGATTATCAGCGCGGCCGTAGCCTTACTGTACTATCGAGGTGTTACCACTCTCTTCAACGCACTATTCCGTCAGTGCGCACTAACTTTTCGCCTCCGTCACTTTTAACGTGAGCAGGTAGCAGAATATTAACTGCTTGTCCATCCACTACCCCTTTCGGGTTCGCGTTAGGTCCCGACTAACCCTCAGCTGATTAGCATAGCTGAGGAAACCTTAGTCTTTCGGTGTGCGGGTTTCTCGCCCGCATTATCGTTACTTATGCCTACATTTTCTTTTCTATCCGCTCCAGCAGTCCTCACAGACCACATTCTGCGCAAATAGAATGCTCCCCTACCACTCCTTTGGAGTCCATAGCTTCGGTAATATACTTATGCCCGATTATTATCCATGCTCGACCGCTCGACTAGTGAGCTGTTACGCACTCTTTAAATGAATGGCTGCTTCCAAGCCAACATCCTAGCTGTCTAGGCAGTCAAACCTCGTTTATTCAACTTAGTATATATTTGGGGACCTTAGCTGATGGTCCGGGTTCTTTCCCTCTCGGACATGGACCTTAGCACCCATGCCCTCACTGCATTAAACCATTTTATAGCATTCGGAGTTTGTCAGGAATTGGTAGGCGGTGAAGCCCCCGCATCCAATCAGTAGCTCTACCTCTATAAAACTATTAATACGCTGCACCTAAATGCATTTCGGGGAGTACGAGCTATTTCCGAGTTTGATTGGCCTTTCACCCCTACCCACAGGTCATCCGAAGACTTTTCAACGTCAACCGGTTCGGTCCTCCACTATGTGTTACCACAGCTTCAACCTGCCCATGGGTAGATCACACGGTTTCGCGTCTACCACTACTAACTATAGCGCCCTATTCAGACTCGCTTTCGCTACGGCTCCACACCTGAAGTGTTTAACCTCGCTAGCAACGGTAACTCGTAGGCTCATTATGCAAAAGGCACGCCGTCACTGATAAATCAGCTCCGACCGCTTGTAAGCGTATGGTTTCAGGGTCTATTTCACTCCCTTATTCAGGGTTCTTTTCACCTTTCCCTCACGGTACTAGTTCACTATCGGTCTCTCAGGAGTATTTAGCCTTAGCGGATGGTCCCGCCGAATTCACACAGGGTTACACGTGCCCCGCGCTACTCAGGATACCACTATCTATTATTAATCTTACTTATACGGGACTATCACCCTATATCGTTCCTCTTTCCAAAGGATTCTAATTCAATTAACATAAAATATCGTGGTCCTACAACCCCAATATTGCCGTAACAACATTGGTTTGGGCTATTCCGCGTTCGCTCGCCACTACTAGCGGAATCACTTTTGTTTTCTTCTCCTCCGGGTACTTAGATGTTTCAGTTCTCCGGGTTTGCTTCCTTTCGGATGACATATCTTCAATATGCCGGGTTGCCCCATTCGGATATCTGCGGATCATAGTGTATGTGCCACTAACCACAGCTTTTCGCAGCTTATCACGTCCTTCTTCGCCTCTGAGAGCCTAGGCATTCCCCATACGCCCTTACTTAGCTTATTGTACTTTTTGCTCTTTATTATTTTTGTTCTCTCGATGATTACTTTTAAAATTAATCTCGTTTCTCTTTTTATCTCAATATGTCAATGAACTTTATAATATCCAACTTGATTGGATATCTCATGAAAATTTTTAAAAACCTTCAATGAGATTCCCATTTTCATGGGAACTTGGTGGAGAATATCGGAGTCGAACCGATGACCTCCTGCGTGCAAGGCAGGCGCTCTAGCCAGCTGAGCTAATCCCCCATTCTTTAGTGATGAGTTATTAGTAATGAGTCTTGAGTAAAACTCCTAACAAACCCAACTTCTAAAATTTCCTATTTAATACATATTTTTAATTAACCATTCAAAACTCATAATTCTGAATCCTAAACTCTTAACTAAAATTAGTAGTCTCAGGCAGACTCGAACTGCCGACCTCTACATTATCAGTGTAGCGCTCTAACCAGCTGAGCTATGAGACTCTACTTGTATTTTGTTCAATTTCTTAATTAACAGCTAAGCAAAAACAATCTATCGATCATTTTCAAATTATTCATCGTCGCTCTAGAAAGGAGGTGTTCCAGCCGCACCTTCCGGTACGGCTACCTTGTTACGACTTAGCCCCAGTTACTAGTTTTACCCTAGGCAGCTCCTTACGGTCACCGACTTCAGGTACCCCCAGCTTCCATGGCTTGACGGGCGGTGTGTACAAGGCCCGGGAACGTATTCACCGGATCATGGCTGATATCCGATTACTAGCGATTCCAGCTTCACGGAGTCGAGTTGCAGACTCCGATCCGAACTGAGATAGGTTTTGTAGATTCGCTCCTACTTGCGTAGTGGCTGCTCGCTGTACCTACCATTGTAGCACGTGTGTAGCCCAGGACGTAAGGGCCGTGATGATTTGACGTCATCCCCACCTTCCTCACGGTTTGCACCGGCAGTCTTGTTAGAGTCCCCACCTTTACATGCTGGTAACTAACAACAGGGGTTGCGCTCGTTATAGGACTTAACCTGACACCTCACGGCACGAGCTGACGACAACCATGCAGCACCTTGTAGTATGTCCGAAGAAAAAGGCGTCTCTGCCCCTGTCATACTACATTTAAGCCCTGGTAAGGTTCCTCGCGTATCATCGAATTAAACCACATGCTCCACCGCTTGTGCGGGCCCCCGTCAATTCCTTTGAGTTTCAATCTTGCGATCGTACTCCCCAGGTGGGTTACTTATCACTTTCGCTTAGCCACTCAGACCGAAATCCAAACAGCTAGTAACCATCGTTTACGGCGTGGACTACCAGGGTATCTAATCCTGTTCGCTCCCCACGCTTTCGTCCCTCAGCGTCAGTATATAATTAGTGATCTGCCTTCGCAATCGGTATTCTATGTAATATCTATGCATTTCACCGCTACACTACATATTCTAACCACTTCATTATAACTCAAGTTATTCAGTATCAAAGGCAATTTTACAGTTGAGCTGCAAACTTTCACCTCTGACTTAAACAACCGCCTGCGGACCCTTTAAACCCAATGATTCCGGATAACGCTTGGATCCTCCGTATTACCGCGGCTGCTGGCACGGAGTTAGCCGATCCTTATTCGTAGAGTACCGTCAAATGAATACACGTATTCACGTTTCTTCCTCTATAAAAGAAGTTTACAACCCATAGGGCAGTCTTCCTTCACGCGGCATGGCTGGATCAGAGTTGCCTCCATTGTCCAATATTCCTCACTGCTGCCTCCCGTAGGAGTCTGGTCCGTGTCTCAGTACCAGTGTGGGGGATCCCCCTCTCAGGGCCCCTATCTATCGCTGTCTTGGTAAGCCGTTACCTTACCAACTAACTAATAGAACGCATGACCATCTAATACCGATAAATCTTTAACTATTGAATCATGCAATCCAACAGTACCATGGGGTATTAATCCAAATTTCTCTGGGCTATCCCCTGTATTAGGTAGGTTTCATACGCGTTACGCACCCGTGCGCCGGTCGTCATCTGGCGCAAGCACCAATGTTACCCCTCGACTTGCATGTGTTAAGCCTGCCGCTAGCGTTCATCCTGAGCCAGGATCAAACTCTTCATCGTTGTTTCTTTATAATATAATTTCTTTCAACTCCGAACAATTCTATTACTCTCAAAAGATGTCTTTGCTTATGTTTTTTATCATTATATTGTCTCCAATATAATTGCTGCTAATCAATATGTCAATGAACTATTTATTTCTATTTCTTAAACTTCCTTTCGAAAGCGGGTGCAAATATAAAACCCTTTTTTAATTCTACAAAACTTTTTTTGAGATTTTTTTTGAAGCTCTATCGCAAACTTCTTGCCTCCCAAAATAAAGAATTTATCTCTTAGAACTTAACTAAAAACATTCCCGTTTTTAGCGGATGCAAACATACAACCCTTTTTCCTTTCTAACAAAATCTTTTTAAACCTTTTTTGAAAGTTTTTTTAATCAAAAATTAATCTAGCCTTGTAATGAACTTCACTAACACAAACCATGTCTGTTTTAGCGGATGCAAATATAGAAACCTTTTCTTTACCACCTAGACTTTTTAAAAGTTTTTTTTGCCTTTGTTTTTAGTGCCTTTGTAAGTGCTTATTTGCTAGGGAGTTTGGGGTTGGATTTTTTTTGTTGTGGGTTGTGGGTTGGTTCTTATTATTGTAATGGTCGTTTTGATGTGGCTTAACGATTGAGACTTTGTTGGAGCTCCTCACTTCGACTTCTCACTTCGACTCCGCTCAGTGGACGTACTTTTTGTTTGGTAAGTATTTTTGAGTGTTATATAGTAGGGAGAGCGACTGGCGAAAGCGTGACCGCTTTTTCTTTTTCTTAAAAAAAAGAAATAGTGGGAAGCTCTTACTTCGACTCCTCACTTCGGCTTCGCTCAGTGAGCTAGCTTTGAGTTTTATTGATAATCTTTTTGGGATTTGCTCAGTGAACTGTTTTGAGAGTTAGATTTTATGAGAAGAAGTTCCAAACAACTCCAAAGCGAACTAGGAAATCGCGATACGGCTGGTTTGGCGCAGAGAAAAAGTTGTATCCTGTGAATGACGAATTGAGATGTTCTAACTTGAAATAGATTCGCGTGCGACGAACTTTAGCATTGATAAAGACATCGAAACGCGGAAATCCTCCTATTTTTTGCTGATTTTGACTGTAAAATTCTCCTAAAAGCGGACTGTATGCATTTCCAAAGTATTCTGTAAAGTAACTGAATGTAACTCCCGTTTGAATGAATAGTGCTTTTTTGAACCATTTGTCCGTATAGTAAAGCGTGTTTCTCGTAACTAATTCTGGAACATTGAATACGTCTCCAGATTGCGTTACTTTTTGATACATTACTGTATTGTTGAGCGCAAATTTTCCATAACGAAATTCTTTTCCAACTTTTACTTTTAGATAGGTAATTGCATCTTCATTTTGCTGTGGAGAGACTTGCGCATCAGCAGTTAATCCTGAAAAGTAGGTGTAGTTATCTAAGGAAGTGAAACTCACATCTGCATTTAGCCATTTTTTTGATTTTAGACTGAAGTTCAGACTTTGTGTGCGTTCATTTTCAAAATCACTACGCCAATTGTAGTCTATGTAATCACTTTGATTTACTAGAAAGTTAAAGTTTGGTGCTTTGGAATTGATAACAATAGAAGCACCCAGATTTATATCATCGTTGAGATCATAGTTTGCGCGTCCTTTGAAATAGTTTCCACCAAGTTCTCCAGATACATTTGCTAGCAAGTCTGCTCTCAGATCGATTCCTGCAATTGTATGTCTCCATTCGCCTCCAACCGCAACAACGTCTCCTTCTATTTTGTTAGGAACTACATTTGATCCTATGTATAGTATTTTGTCAAAGAAGTATTCGTATTTCGTGTGATTTGCCTTAAATTTTACATCGCCAAAAGTTTTGGTCATGTAACTTAGGCTTGCTTGATTGTATAGTTTTCGCAATTGAGATCGATCTCTAATAAAAGTTGGCACATAGCTTGTTCCAAATTGTGCATTTTCTCTGTCTTGATTGTAGATGTAATATTTTGTCTCGTAATTGAACGTATGTCCAACGCGTAAATTGTTGTCTCTTAGTGAATCTTTTCGTCTAACAATTTTATAATCATGTTCTAAGTAATATCGTTTTCCAACCAATATGTTTTCCGCATCTTGAAACGCGACAGATAAGCGTGATCGATCTAAAAATTCTTCTACACCATTTTGAAAATCTAGTACAGCTTCATCTGTAATTCCTCCGTTTTCGTTGTTTAACACATCTTGCGAATAGAAATGTGCACGCATTGCATACCGATCATTTTTGGTTCGGTAGTTTGCCGTTAAGCGGAAATTTCCTGTGCTACTTAGGATGTTTTGGTATTTTCCCAACGATCGCATTCCTTTGTATGCTATAGAAAAATTCATGCGTTTTGAAGTATTCATCGTAATGAATGCGTCTAATAATTGCCCTTGTTCCATTGCCGTTTTGAAGAATAATTCTGTTGTTGGCGTTGGCACATTAAAGTATGTTACATCTTCTACCTCATCATAATTGAAGTGTTTGGCGCGCATTCCGATACTTGGAAATGCCGAAGGTCTGTCAAAAGTATACCCTAAACTATTATACGTCTGCCCTAAATTTGAAAAAGGCATTAGTTCAAAATCGTCTTTCCTCAGATAATTGTACTTGTAATCTTTTTCAATGGTAAGCGAAGTATCTATTACCATTGTATCACGATCGTGTGTAATTATTTTATACAGATTGATGTCGTACTCTTTTCGTTTTGCTGTTTTGTCTTTTTCAGAACCATTATTTTGTCTGTCAAGCGGTTCTTCACCTTTCTGACTCATTTTCTGTTTTTTGTCTGGTACTGGCTGAAACTTTTCCTGTGCTTGTGCTACAGAAATAGTCATTATGATACATATAACGAAAAGGATGTGCTTCACTTCTTTTATTTTTTTAGCGTATTCTTTACTCCTAACCTGAACATTGTACGCTTACTAGGAACAAAAGTATACTTTTTGATCGAAATAAAAAGCTAAGATTTGTTATTGAAATCATAAATTGTTGTTTTTACTCGATAATCGAGATTTAAAATGCTCCAACGCTTGCGTCGAAATGTTTTAATGTTCTCAAATGAATGCTTCGCAGGCTTGACCCGAAGTAGCTGACTAAGAAAAGTGTTTTATATTTCTATTTTGATTTGATTGTGAGAAGGAATAGTTTTGTCGCTTAAGATTTTATGAATGTTAGCACTACAATTACTTGACGGATTGGAAGCAGGAACCGACGAAGCCGGACGCGGATGTCTTGCAGGACCTGTAACTGCTGCAGCCGTAATTTTACCCAAAGATTTTTCAAACGAGATTCTCAACGACTCCAAACAATTAAGCGAAAAGAAGCGCGAAATTTTACGCCCTGTAATTGAACTCGAAGCGTTGACTTTTGGTGTCGCACATATTTATCCTGTAGAAATTGACAAAATCAACATATTAAATGCTTCTATTTTAGGAATGCATCAAGCTATTGCGAAACTTTCTACCGTTCCTGAACATATTATTGTAGATGGAAATAAATTTAAACCCTATAAAGATATTCCTTATCAAACCATTATTAAAGGTGACGGAAAGTATCTGAATATTGCCGCAGCTTCCGTATTAGCAAAAACATATCGAGATGCGTATATGGAGAAAATTCACGAAGAATTCCCAATGTATAATTGGAAGAAAAATAAAGGATATCCAACCGTAGAACATCGTGAAGCGATTAAAAAGTACGGAACAACTAAGTATCACCGCATGTCATTCCGTTTACTTCCTGAGCAATATTCGTTGGATTTGTAACTTTACGGACAACCAGAAGTCGCATGTGGTTTTGCAGGAACTTTATTATCATCCGCCGGACAGATTAAAGCAGAAAGTGTGATAATTATTGTTGGCGTTGCTGATGCTGCAAGTCCGCCATTAACTTGCGATTGATTTAAAGCACTAATTTTTCGCTTTGAAAGTGATAAGCTTTTGATATTTTTTTTCATAAGACGTGTTTTTGTGTTTTATATGTATATGGGTTTCTGCGGAAGATTCATTACCCATATTTTCAAAAAAATGTACCTTTAAATCCTTAAACTCTTTATTATGTGGGAAGAACGATTGAAAATTTTTGATGCTATCGTGGCAAAATGTCCGCGCTTTGAACGAAAAGGTAAAAGTATGATTTACACATCGGCAAACGGACATATGTTTGGATTACTCAATAAAGCAGGCGAAATTGGTTTTCGATATTCGAAAGAAGTTCAAGAGAACTATATAAAAGAATTTAATTCAGATTATTACAAATCGTACGGCGCAGTGATGAAAGGATATGTATTGATTCCTTCAAACATGTTGACAGATTTGGACAAACTCGCCGAATATTTAAACGAAAGTTACGATTACGTCATGTCGCTTCCGCCGAAATAATAAGCAAACTCACCCAAAAGACTACTTTACTCATTCACTGTTTCATAATCGATAGCTCAATGCTACATTCGTAGTAAATATGACGATTATGAAAAAACAAACAATCACATTATTGTATTGCTTATTGCTGAGTTTGTACAATTTTGCACAACAACATACACACCAAACCTTTGAAGAAAAAGCCTTTGAAAAAGCATTGTATTTTACTTTTGAAGGAAATACACATATTGCACTACATCATTTTAAACAGTTTGCCATTGATTATCCGAATTCGGAACTCATACCAAAAGTTACTTTTAATACTGCCGTAATTTTACATGATTTAAATCGCACTGAAGAAGCCATTCCGTTGTTTCGAAAAGTATTGTATACAGAATACGATTATGAAACGATCAATGAAGCTGAAAACGAAGAATTACAGAAAGAATATATTGTTTGCAAAAATAAAAGCGCGATGCATTTGGCGGAAATTTATTTGGACAAGCGCGATTTTGACAAAGCTGCCACCTATATTTATTTATTCGATCAAAAGCATAAATTCCAGCATTTTTGCGGCGACGGACATGTTTCTCACGATATATATACCGCAAAAATGTACGCGCGTTTGTACGCCGGACAACAAAAACATGACAAAGCTATTGCAGAACTGATTCCGTTTATGTTTTCTAACGCTTCCGCAGATGATACACAGTTCATTAACTTACTCGATCAATTATTGACCACCAATTATACTAACTTAGAATTACACGCTTTCGCAAAAACGACGCTGAATTCCATCAAAATTAAAAAAGAAGAAATCATTGTTTATTTTTTAAACAAACGCATTAAGTTGGCTAAAAAAGACATTGACACTAAGGATTACATCGCATTCCTAGAAAAAAATCCGCTACTAAAAAAGTATCTATCCCAAGATGTAACACGAGTCTAAAACGTTGTTAATGTGTTAATTTGAAAATTTGAAAATGCGTCAATTAGTTGCAAACTACACGCAAATTTGTCTTAGAAACAACCTTGAATCATTGAATTTTAAATCTTTGAATTGAGCGAAGCGATTCTAATTAATGTGGCAATTTGAAAATTTGAAAATGTATCAATTAGTTTCAAATAACACTCAAATTCATCCTTGAAACGACCTTGAATCATTAAATTTTTGAATGTTTCAATTGAGCAAAGCGAAGATAAACTTAAAGCTAATCCAAAAATTAAGTTCCTTAGTTCAAAACGGAGTTTCTGTTTGCCAACAACTCACAATGGTTATTACTTGTTAATAAGAACTGTAATTCTATTGCCTTAACAATAATTTACACTCCCGTAAGTTTTATATTTTTGTAAACGTATTACAAAAAGGGCAACAACATCGTAAGATGTTTTAAATAGACATTACATGAAAAGAATTCTCATTCTTCTTCTTACCATATTGAGTATTGGCTGTACAACAGAAACTCCTAAAGAATATTCATTGCTAAAATATGCGCCGCAGAACGCTGCCGTAATTTTACAAATTCAGGATTTTGAAAGTTTTCAAAGCGAACTGAAAAACAATCAACTGTTGCAATCGTTCAAAAAACCGAAGTTTAAGCAAGATTTTAATGCGTTTGTAGATTATTTACAATACATAAAACCGAACTCAAAATCGCTACTTTGCTTTAATGAACTCGGAAAAAATAGTTTTGAATATACGTTTATTACCAAAACACATCCTGATTTAATTGTGTTGGATACTTTACAAAAGGCTTCCGCCGAAAATATCACTTATGAAGGAAATACCATTATTAAAACCACACTTGGCGATCGTGTGAATTATACCTTTTTGGCAGACAGTATTTTTGTAAATTCTTCTTCTAAATTATTGATTGAAAACTGCATTCGTTCCTATAAAAAAGTAGAAATTCCAGCTTCGCTCAAAAAAGTATATGCTACAATTGATGAAAGCAAGTCCGCAACTTTATTAGCAACACCAAAACATCTTTCTCCGCTATTAAAACATATTTTCCCAAATGCAGATACCAAATTTGTAGAAACTTTTGGCGAACAAATGGCGCTTGATGTTTCTGTATTACAGGATGAAATTTCTTTTACAGGAATTATTACGGCAAACGATTCGTTGTCGCACAGTTTGAGTTCGTTGAAAAACACAGCTCCGCGAGAACATAAAATGGCAAATATAATTCCACGTCATTTTCAGTATTTTACTTCTATCACCTTTGATGAATATCAAAAGTTTCATCCTGAGACAACTAATGATACTTTTGATGCGTTGGAAGAAGTGTGTACATTTTCGTTTAACGGGCAACGATTTACAGCGCTGCGATTTGTCTCTCCCAATAATGAAGTCGCAAAACAATTGGCAACAAATACAAAATTAAGTACCGTACGAAATATCGATATTTATAAAAATGAAGACGCTGCTTTGTTTCAAAATCATTTTACACCTTTTATTAAAAATTTTGAAAATGACACATTCGTAATTTTAGACGAATATATTGTTTTTGCTGAAACACAAGCAATTCGAAGTCTTGCCATTTTGATTGGAAATTATAAAGACAAACAAACACTTTCGCATCAAAAGAATTACCAACAAGCAATGCAAAATTTGAGTGATGAATCGTCATTGTTGACTTTTGTTAATACGGATACTTTTAAAAGAGAATTCGCAGAAAGCACAAAAAAAGCGTATCAGAAAGAAATTTTAAGTATCAATTTAGATGATTATCCGTATGTTGCGTTGCAATTTACCAACGAAAAAGGCAGTAATTATGCACATGTAAACGGAATGTTGAAGCGAAATACAGCAAAACCGACCGAAAATACCGTTTCACAATTATTGAATGTTGTGTTGGACAATCCTGCTGCGACCGATCCGCAATTTGTCAAAAATCATATTACCAAACGCAGAGAAATTGTCGTTCAGGACGAACAAAACGCACTGTATTTAATTTCTACAAAAGGCAAAATTCTTTGGAAAAAACCGTTAGATGGAAAGATTTTAGGGAAAATTTCACAAGTAGATTTGTATAAAAACGGACGTTTGCAATTGGCAGTAACGACGCCAACATCTTTTTATATTTTTGATCGAAAAGGTAATGAAGTAAAACCGTATCCAACCAAAGCGAAATCAGCTTACACACAACCTGTCGCTATTTTTGATTATGACAAATCGAAAAACTATCGTTTTGTATTTACAGAAGGAAATAAAGTGACAATGCGCGATAAGAAAGGAAAAGTAGTTACTGGATTTAAGTTTTCAGGTGCTGAAAATAAATTCATCAATCCGCCACAACATTTTAGAGTGAAAACGAAAGATTATATTGTGTTGCAAGAAAGCAATGGAAAATTACACATTCTGTCACGAACAGGAACACCAAGAATTACAGTAAAAGAAAATATTCAGTTTTCAGACAATACTGTTTATATTCACAACAATCTATTTACGACTTCAGATCGAAATAGAAATTTGATTCAAGTAGATAGCAAAGGGCAAATTCAGAAAACGAAACTTCCTGTAGAAGAAAATCACGATGTCACAATGACGACAAGAACGTTGGTGAGTTTCTTTGAGAATAAATTACGCATCAAAGACAAAACCGTAGAATTGGACTTCGGTTCGTACAGCAAACCAAAAATCTTCTTGATTAAAAATAAAATTTATGTTGCTATTACCGACAAAGATGCGCAAAAAGTGTATTTGTTTGACAGTAACGCTAAATCAATTCCTGGTTTTCCTGCATTTGGAACTTCCGCAATGGATTTAGAAAATTTTGACAAAGACCAAAAACTAGAGTTTGTTACCAAAGGAGAAAATAATACGATTTTGGTGTATAAGTTGAATTAGTTGCTGTTTTTTGTGGATTCGTTTCTTCGTGACTTCAAAGTGCACTTATTACTGTACTAATGCTTAACACCAAATACCCGATTCAAAATGTCATTACGAACGCAGTGAAGTAATCTGCTTCTTTTTAAACTGTTTCATACTTTGAAACTAATTTAAAATTCAACATTTTAACTTTGTTGTTTGTTGTTCGTTATTCGTTGTTCGTTATTCGTTATTCGTTACAATTGTATCTTAAAATCAAAATGATCTCAGAAACAACCTTGAATTATTGAATTTTTAAATCATTGAATTGATGAGCAAAGCGAATCTAATCAATCTCCAATCTCATCAATTTCATGGAAAACAACCATTTTTTTTCGATGGTTTGCAATTCTCTTTTTTGTGATAAATGTTTCTATAACACCAACTACTGAAAGCAAAATAGCAAATACTAATAAGAAAGCTGAAATCCTATCGAAAGTTGTAACTGAAAACGTTCTTTGCGAAATTACCAAAAGAAAAATACCACTGATAAATATAAAATAGAGATATCCAATAATTGAAAAAATCCATAGTTTCACAGGAAGTTCTTCATTCCTTTTCAACATTGCTGCATCATCAAAATATTTCAGTGTTTTTAAATGATAGGATATTGCCACAAGACAAAATACGATGCCGAGTCCGAAGAATCCAAAAGTGAAAAAGATGGATGCAAAATCTGAATTTTTTATCAGAACTTTAAAAATTCCAACTAAAAAAGCGAGTAATATCAATCCAAGAACAATGAGCAATGTTTTTTTTAATGTCTGCATGTGCGTTTGTAAATTTTAATTTCCGATAAAATCAATTTCTTCTACCGTTTCTTGTTTTAAGCGATGCTTTTTAAGCTGTTTATTCAATATAAAAATTTCTAACATACTAAGCGCGCCAAATAGAAATATTGAAAACATCATCAGTAATGACATAATGCTTTCATCGCTTCCGTCTAACATACTCAGAAAATATCCTAAAAACGAAAGAAAACCAATGCTTGAAAAGTAAAAACCGGAAAGAATTGCGCCAATCCACAACGAAATAGCGACTTTGTAAAGTTTCTTCTGTGATGTATGATTATTGTAAAATCGGAAACTTTTAATGTGATACACCATAGCCATCAATCCTAGAGAAAAACCAAGTCCAATCGTAATTGCTATAAGTCTATCTTCCTGTGTAATGACATTATTGCTGAGAAGGTCTGCAAATCCTAAAGCCATGACAATTAAGAAGACTGCCAAAATGATAATGAGTATAATTTTTAATGCGCGCATGTATTTTTGTAAATTTTAGCTTCCGATGTTTTCAATTTCTTCTTGTGTTTCTACTTCCTGACGAACAGTTTTGATTCGTTTTGTAAGCAACATCATTTCCAAAAATCCCACTACAGAAAAAACGAATACTGTCATGATAATAAAGATATCTTTAGTATCAAAAACAGAACGATATTGAAAGTATAAAATATAATCATAAGCTGCGAGTCCGAAAAGGAATATTAACAAGCAATTAAAAACAATAGCACTTCCCATTAACAACTTTGAAAATTTTCTATGAATAGTTTTATAAGCTGTTTTTTTATAAAAATGATAACTTTTAAAATGATAGATGAGATTTAAGGCTGAAAAAACAAAAATTGCGATCAAATACAGTAAAGCGATGACTGGAGGATTTGAACTTTTTTCTACAATAAATACTAATCCTGAAAAATAGCTAATGACTCCAAAGCTTATAATTCCGATAAGAGTTGCAATTATTTTAAAAAAACGCATATGCTAAAATAGTTTATAGTGTTGAATTACCAATGTCACTAATTTCATCTTTTGAATCATGTTCTATTTTTAGTCTTTTGATTCGCTTCCGCAGAATGGACACTTCTAGAAAACCTAAAAACGCTAAGGAAATTAAAAAACACATTATCAAAATATCGCCACTCTCGTAATTGTTTGACAAATATTTGTCTGCATTATTATATAATGAAAGTCCCACAAGAAACAACATATAAGCGGAAAAGCAAAGTGTTCCAATCCATAGAATTTTAGACAAGTCTTTATGCAGATTTTGTTTTGCTGCACGCCTGTAAAAACGAAAACTCTTAATGTGATATAAAATATTCAGAGTAGAAAGTACAAACACAAGTCCAATGATAATTTTTGCAAATAGCGGAAACTTTAGGAGTTTATCAAAAGAATCTTGTTCCCAAATTGCATATGACATTCCTAAAATTATCAAGGAACAAATCGCAATTAATAGTATTTTTATAAAACGCATGCAGTACTGTTTCTAATTTGTTAGGTTGCCAATGTCTCCAATTTCTTCTTCTAATGCTACTTTTTTGAGACGTTTGATGCGTTTATAAAGCTCATTAATCTCAAATATGTTTAAAAATCCAAATAAAAATACTAGAAACATGATAATCAGTATTTCGCCATCTATCGCCAAATCTTGATACGGATTGCCCACTATTTTTATAATTTCATACCCAGAAACATAAAATGCAAAAAGAGAACAGCAAATAGCGCCAATTCTTAATATAACTGACACCGAACGCCGTGATGGTTTGGTTTTGTAATACTTCAATGTTGTAAAATGATAGATTGCACAGAGGTTTGTTAATGTAATCGTTAACAGTATCATTGTGGTATCATAGAGTGGTCTGCCAAATCCATTATACAAAAAACGCAATCCGCTGTATGAAAAAATAAGCGCAATTCCTGTGATAATTACCAAAAGTGCTATTTTGAGCAGTTTCATATACTTTTTTTGAATTTAGCGCGTTGCTCCTTTAATATCTTCAATTTCTCGTTGTTGTTGGCGACGTTGCTTGTACACTTGCACAAACCTGTTGAGTTTGTACAATTCCCAAAGTGTGACCAATCCGAAAATAATAAAACAAATAGCGACAACAACACTATATATATTTACTTCCAAATTACTAGCATATATGGTTGGTAATAAAATACCAATTCCCAGAAGAAAATTAATCAAGCCAAAAGCAACATGCAAAGCCCAATATTTTTTAGAAAGTTCTTCAATGGTTTTTCCAAAAATAAACAACGGATAATACCGCAACGTTTTTACATGAAAATAAATACTAAATGCGCTTGTACAACCTAAAAAGAATAATGCCGATTCTGCACTTTCAAAGCTTCTGCTCCTAGAAAACAAAAGGTAACTCAACAAAAAAAGCAATATTGTGATGAGTACAGTAAAAATGAGCAATCCTATTTTTACAGCTTTCATCTTATGTATTGAGTTCTAATTCGGCTTCAAACAATGTTTTAAAATGACGCAACAATTTTTCTTTTACTTCTGCTTCATCAACTTTTACTTTCCCTAATTCTACATTCAAAGAAGTAACGGCTTTTCCACGAATCCCACACGGAATAATATTGTCAAAATATCCTAAATCTGCATTTACATTCAACGCAAAACCGTGCATGGTTACCCAACGACTTGCCCGAACGCCCATGGCGCAAATTTTACGTGCAAATGGTGTCCCAACATCCAACCAAACACCTGTTTCGCCTTCGCTTCTTGTAGCTTTCAAACCATATTCCGCCAAGGTTAAAATAATCATTTCTTCGAGTAATCGTAAATATTTATGGATATCGGTAAAGAAATTTTCTAAGTCCAAAATAGGATATCCTACAATTTGTCCAGGTCCGTGATAGGTAATATCGCCACCACGATTTATTTTATAAAAAGTAGCACCTTTTGCCGCAAGTTGTGTTTCATCTAACAATAAATTAGACATGTCGCCACTTTTTCCAAGCGTATATACATGTGGATGTTCTACAAATAAAAAGTGATTTGCGGTTTCCAAACCAGCATCTTCACGCCTATTTTTGATTTTAGTATCTAAAATTTCCTTGAAAAGTTCTTCCTGAAAATCCCACGTTTCCTTATAATCTCTCGTACCTAAATCTTGTACTTGTATTGTTTTGTTCAAAGCAGTTTCTTTTTACGACTACAAAAATACGGTTTTGTCATCACTTAAACTATTTATTCCTGTAACACGCACCGTGTTTTTCCCTAGTCATAATTAGTGAAATCGCTGTTTTATAGGTTTTCACTTTTAAAGATCTTTGTACTGAAACAAAAAACAGAAAAACCATGAAGAAAAAAACACTAAAATCATTGTCACTCAAAAAAAGTAATGTTGCTAACATTTCAGGAGGATTGCAAAATGGACAAGCGGATCAGGCACAAAATGCGATTAGTTTGGCATGCCCGAATCCAACCATTGTACTTACGGTACATTCTATACTTCCTTGGGATTGTAAAACGGTATCTTGCAACAGCATTTGTGAGTGGTGTAAGATGTAACATCTAAAAAATGATTAAAAAAAAGAGGCTGTCTTAAAAGTCAAAATTTCGTCAAATCGAATGCTATTCGGTTTCTCACAACAATTGAAAATCAATTTAATAAGATTCTGAATCAAGTCCAGAATGACGTTTACAATAACTTTTAAAACAGCCTCTTTGCTATTTTTGTAAGTGAGTTTTTATTTCTCCAACTTCACTTCTACATTTAATGTTTCAGGATTTTGCAGATATTCCATAAAATTCAACTCTGCAGTAAAGCTTTTTCCATCTTCGCTAATCACTGCATTTTCTAAAGAAACTGATTTTATTTTTTTCGGAAAATGATACTTTAGTGTGTAACTTGAAGCTGCAAACATCATTTTAGCTTGTCCTAAATTCTGATAAACCGAATCTAATTTTGTCTGATCTAAAATTGCCACATTACGTGAAAACACATTGTTTTTAAACGAATAATTGGTTGTGGTAACTCCATCAGAATTTAAAGATGACATCGGATTCACTCCGCCGCCAGCTGATGATTTTTTATTCTTATCCATGCTTCCAGCCGTATTCATAGCGGCAAACATATCTTGCAATTCATTCACGCTTTCAAAATCTGCATACAAATCCATTTCCATTTTCTTTTCTTTCGGATTCATTAGCATGCGCATCGTAAATGCTTCCAATCGTTTTAACTTTTCTTGTTCTTCTGCTGATAATTTTGAGATACTATCACGTTTTTCCTTAAACAATTCTTTGAAAGATATTGTAGAATCAATGACTTTTTCATCTTCTTTTGCCATTTCTTCGCCCATCATGTCCATTAATTCAGAACCATCCATCGTAAAGGAAACTTTACCTGTTCCGTCGTCATTAATGTAAATGTTTTCAGTAAACTTACAACTGGTAAAAAGCGTTACAAACGCAACTAGCAGTCCTAAATAAATTTTTTTCATGTGTTTTTAATTAAATGTTTATTTATCGTTTCGGGTTATTTACTATTACTAAAGCGGCAATGGTTCCTGGAACCCATCCGCAAAGCCACAAAATAAAGACAATTAAAATTGATCCGCAACCTTTATCTAGCACAGCTAAAGGTGGAAATATAATTGCCAATAATACTCTCCATATACTCATATTGTTTTTTAATTTGATGATTGATGATATGTATATGACTCAAAAAACGTAAAAATGTTACACAAGTCTAGTGTTCACAATCTATAAAAGCTTCAAATATTTCCAAATCAATACATTGGTATACTAATGAAATGTATTTATCTTTGCAAACTTAATTTTACAAATAAAACTATGCAATTATCAGAGCAAGAAATCGTTCGTAGAGAAAAACTTTCAAAGTTACGCGAACTCGGCATTAACCCGTATCCAGCAAATCTTTATCCTGTAAATCACACTTCGAAACAGGTAAAGGAAACGTTTGCAGAAGGAAAACAGGTGATAATTGCAGGTAGATTGATGTCTCGCCGTATTCAAGGATCAGCCTCATTTGCCGAATTACAAGATGCCGACGGAAAAATTCAAGTGTATTTTAACAGAGACGAAATTTGTCCTGGAGAAGATAAATCACATTATAATAATGTGTACAAAAAATTACTTGATATTGGAGATTTTATCGGAATTGAAGGCGAATTATTCACAACAAAAGTTGGTGAAAAAACAGTAATGGTAAAGAATTTTACCTTATTAAGTAAAGCTCTAAAACCGTTGCCACTTCCTAAAGAAAAAGATGGTGTTGTTTATGACAAGTTTGATGATCCTGAGCAACGTTACCGCCAGCGTTATGCTGATTTAGTCGTAAATCCAGAAGTAAAAGAAGTGTTTGTAAAACGCACAAAGTTATTCAACGCGATGCGAAACTTTTTTAATGACGCAGGTTATTTTGAAGTAGAAACACCAATTTTACAACCCATTCCTGGTGGCGCAGCAGCACGTCCGTTTGTAACACATCACAACTCGTTGAACATTCCGTTGTATATGCGAATTGCCAATGAATTGTATTTAAAAAGATTGATTGTTGGTGGATTTGATGGTGTGTATGAATTTTCTAAAAACTTCCGTAATGAAGGAATGGATCGTACGCACAATCCAGAATTTACTGCGATGGAAATTTATGTCGCTTATAAAGATTACAATTGGATGATGGAATTCACAGAAAGTTTATTAGAACACTGTGCAATTGCCGTAAACGGAACGACAGAAGCTACTTTTGGCGAACATAAAATTGATTTTAAAGCGCCGTACAAACGTGTGACCATGACACAATCCATTATTGATTTTACAGGTTTTGATATTACTGGAAAATCTGAAGAAGAACTTCGTGAAGCTGCTAAAAGCATGGGAATTGAAGTGGATGAAACCATGGGGAAAGGAAAATTGATTGATGAAATTTTCGGTGAAAAATGTGAAGGAAATTATATTGAACCAACGTTCATTACCGATTATCCAAAAGAAATGAGTCCGTTGTGTAAAGAACACCGCGAAAACCCTGAATTGACAGAACGTTTTGAATTGATGGTTTGTGGAAAAGAAATCGCAAATGCCTATTCGGAGTTGAATGATCCAATCGATCAGCGCGAACGTTTTGAAGCACAATTGAAACTTTCTGAAAAAGGAGACGACGAAGCAATGTTTATCGACAATGATTTTATTCGCGCGCTAGAATATGGAATGCCTCCAACATCTGGTTTAGGAATTGGAATGGATCGTTTGATTATGTATTTAACCAATAATGCATCTATACAAGAAGTATTGTTCTTCCCACAAATGAAGCCAGAACGCAAGCAAATTCCGTTAACAGATGAAGCCAAAGCAGTGTTGGACATTTTAAAGAAAGCGGAACGAATTGCTTTAGGAGATTTAAAAGTACAATCAGGATTGTCTAATAAAAAATGGGACAAGTCTATTAAAGAATTGACAAAAAATAGCTTGGCGAAAGTAGAGAAAAATGATGACGGACTTTTTGTTGAGATGGTCTAGTACACTTCGACTCCGCTCAGTGTACATTAATATATAGTATCAAAGGAACTGCAAATTGTAGTTCCTTTTTTTGTACTTTTAAAACCGAAAAAACAAATAAGCGTGAAACGTTCCCGACGTTCTGAATATGATAAAAAACGAGATCGTTCGAAAAAAGATTCGAAACGAAAGTTTACCTTTAGTAATAAATCTGAACATAAAAAGTCAGATGCAACTCCTGTTTCCAATTCGCCTGTAAAATCGAACACGAATTCAGAAACAACTTCAGATTCGGCTTCAAGTTCAAATTCAAGTTCAAATTCAAGTTCAGGTTCAACTTCAAGTTCAGGTTCAACTTCAAACTCTAACAAATTCGAACGTTTACAACGATTTGAAATTGATGAACGTCAGGAGAAAAAATATCCACCAACTTACATTCCACCAAAACAGAAATCTGGTTGTGCAAACGGCTTTAAAATTCCAGCATATATTGTAATTGCCATTATCGTGGTGAGACTACTTTTAAGGTTTATCAATTATCAATCTTCTAACAATACGAGTTCCTCAAAAATGGAAGATTTTTTAAGAGATAAGAGATACACCACTGAGAAAAAAAGGAAAAAGCGCGATAAAAGAATTTCGAGCGTAAATGCTGCAAAATTGATTGTTGGAAAGAATAAACCATTGCGAGAAGTGGTACAACTGGAAAAAGATTCTATCACAGATATCATTCCGCATGTGCAAGTACGCTTGTTCCGAAGATATCACATGTATGATACTACTTCGTTTCCAACAACGCCCATGTTAGCAAAATTTTCGAAGTATTATTTTTTCTATGATGAAGTAAAAGTTATGCCAAATATGTCGCTTACAGAACAATGGATTGCGCACCGAAAACAATTCTTAAACGAAGCGAATGACGATTATTTTTATCATGAACGTACGACCAATCGAAATGTAGAAGATTTAATTGTGAAAGAAGAAAAGTTTTCTATTCTCACGGAAGGAATCGCAATTTATGGCGCTGCTACACTTGTGGAATATAAAGGCAAACGTTACTTTTTCCATTTTATCTCTAAAAATAGAATTGACGAAACACCGAATTACGCGTATACTCGAAAGTATTTGGATTATTATTTGAAGATTAGGTAGGTTTGGTTCGCTTCGCTCAATTCAAAGATTTAAAAATTAAAGGATTCAAGGTTGTTTTTGATAGTATTATTGGATTTCAAGAAACTGTAAATACTGTAGAGTGTTCTTTTTTATTTTAAATTTTAAATGTTGAATGGCGACTTATTTTTGGGTATTAATAGATTTGCTTTGCTTTTAGACTTGACTTTGCCTTTTGGAATATTGATATCTTGGTATCACTTCGCTCTTGGTATTTTGAAACAAAGAGGAATTTAGCATAAACTAGCCGATCCCGATACAAAAAATGGTATCCCATTTTCCACTCGATCAGACGTCTAGGAATTTGTAGCATAGTAGTAACGTCACTACGAGGAGTTTACGACGTGGTAGTCTGTCGCTGAATAAACACTGAGTTTTCTTAGGGAAAAGATTGCCGTAAGTTTTTTCAAAACTTTCGCAAAGACGTTTCATAAGTTTTTCAATTCTTGAATCATTTAATCTTTCAATTCACAAAAATCAATTTTTCACCAAATCTAACGTTGTTTGATATAAATCTGTTTTGTTCATTTTTGCTTTCAGCCACGCGTAAAAACTCATCACAAAAATATCTTCTTCTACACGACTTTTCCATTCAAAAGAACTTTCTACGGAAGTTTTAAAAGCTTCACTCGTTACAGTTTCAGGCGCGTGATAGTATTGTTTTACAAATTTTAAAAAGGTAATGACACGTTGTTCGCCAGCTTTTTTCAAAAATGGATAGTATTTTCGTTGGAAACTTGTAAATCGCGAATCAACATACGAAATATTGCCCAATTCGATGTGTAATAATAATTCAATTAAGTTCTTCTTAATCACCCATTCTACACCAGCTTTTTCTTCGTACCACTTGTCTGTATGATAAAATTTTGCAAAGGTTTGCTGTGCTTTTTTGAATTCGCCTTGTTGAAAATAGAATACAATTAAGCTTAAATGGATGTCCAACATCGCTTCCAAATCGTACTTTTTAACCTTTGCAACTTCTTCCAAAAGCTGAATTGCTTCTGCTGAATTTCCTGAATAATTTTGATTTAACGCCAATAATGTTTGATACGTTAACAATGAACTTTTGTAATAGCGCTGTTTTTGTTTTTGCATTTCGGTATTCATCAAACTTAAATATTGTAAGCTTTCTGCGAATTCTTTCTTTCTAAAGAAAATGTTTGCAATCAAATACAATACCTTGATGTGATAAAATAAATGTTTGTCGGTTTGTTTCAATCGGTTGGAAATGTCTTTGTAATTTTCCAACAAAAATGGCGCTACGTTAAAATAATCTTTCGTTACAGAAGCTACTGAGTTTACAATTTGCGCCAATTGATACAACGATTTATAGGACAACCCGATTTCTTGCGAAATTTCAAATCGCTCATAGGTTTGCTGAATTAACTTTTGAAATGATATAATTTCTCCTTGATAAACGACTTTTTGCAGGTTTTCTTTGATAACTGCATACGCCATATTTAACTTTTCTTCCTGTAAAAAATCCTTCTGATTTGCCGTAAATTTTGCAATTATCGTTTCTAATGGTGGTGCAAATGGTGTCGTGTGCGCATATTGTATTTGTGTGTGATAGACTTCATTCAGTAATGAAAAATGCAACGATTCACGTGCTTTCTTTTCTGCTTTGTCCAAAACTTTAAAAGCTGTTTTAAATTGTTTTTGTTGCAATAGGTTTCGAGCGACTAATACACGTTTGGTAATATCGAGTTCCACGGAAACTTCATGCGTCAAACTTTGTGTTGCCATAAAATCGAGTAACGAACTCCACAGACGTTTCCGCAATCCGTGATAGGCCGTTTTATTATCTTTTCCGTATAACTTTTTGGGAATTTCTTTTCCAGGACAATTCGCCAATAACAACTTAAACAATTGCACATTCTTAGTGTCATGTCGTTTGTTCTTATACGTAAGGTATTTTATAAATTCCTGTTGTTCTTCCGTTGAAAACTGAGAAATAATTGTATCAATTGCAATCATTATATCGGCTGTTTTTAAATATTTAAATAACTATTAATCAATTATTTAAATATTATTTATCACTATAAATATAATCCTTTTTTATGAAAAATAGAGTTTTGTAGCTAAAATTCCGATCGCATATTTGTCCTGTAATTAACAAACAAAAAATCAAGTAACATTTAAAAATACCATTATGGAAAACCAAACATTTTTAAGTTCAGAAGAAAAAACAAAGAAAAGTTTACCTTCTAAAAGAGAAGAAAAAAATCCTTTTAAGCCAACACCTGCATTTATCTCTGCATCTTGGGCAGCATTATTTATCGGAATGGTTGCGTATTGTGTCGGATTGTGGAACGCAGGCATGGAGTTGAACGAAAAAGGATATTATTTTACCATTTTACTATTCGGATTGTTCTCCGTCGTTTCCGTTCAAAAATCTGTAAGAGACCGAATGGAAGGAATTCCTGTGACAGATATCTATTATGGAATTAGCTGGTTTACAACAATTGCTTCCGTACTATTATTAGTAGTCGGATTGTGGAAAGCTGAATTGGAATTGAGCGAAAAAGGATTCTACGGAATGTCGTTTGCACTGAGTTTATTCGCATCTGTTGCCGTACAGAAAAATACTAGAGATTTACATGGATTAAAAAATCAAGAAGCTTAAATGTTGGTTGATTACCAAGAACCTCGTAACACAATGATGATTGTATGTTGTTGCGAGGTTTGTTTTTAAATTTTAATCTATTTCTAAATGAGTAAGCAAGTCTATTTACTTTTAGCACACATTATAATATTTATCATTTCCATTTTTGGTCTTATCCATTTACATAGCTTTGAAGGAAATGACATTATAGAGATTATAACCGCCATTTTTCACTTTTTATTAGTGTTAAGTTTTTATCTAGTTAGTGGTTATCTTATCACAAGAAAAACAGAAAAATTTCAATTAAAACAATATTGGATTATAACTTTTATTGGAATTTGTATTTGGCTTGCCGCTTTTATTAACTCACCAACAGATCTAAATTGGAAAAAAGGAAATGATGGTATATTATGGTTCCTTTACAGAATATATGTAGTTCCAACGGAATTACCCTTTTGCTTTTCTGATTACTTTAAAACACATCAACTAAATACGGTTATTCGTCATGTTTTTTTAATATCCTTTTCTATAATTCCATCAGTAATGCAAGCTATTGGAGGCTTTTTAAAGACGCAAACGGTTTCACAAGAATCCAAATTATGAATTTAAAAATTACAATCTTACTTATATTTATTTCATTGACTTGTTTTAGCCAAAATAAAACTATTGTTCCTGGCAAATTTTTCAACGTTATTGAGTTGGGTTATTCCACTCGTCCTGATGTTTTAAAAAATTATCAGGCAGAAATTATCAAAGATACTTTAACGTCCGATTGTCCGCATACAGATCGTTGTGGAGATTATTATGGAAGTTTGAATTCTCTTTATATTGAACGATTGGGAATTTTGTTTCAAACAAATCATGAAACTCAAGAAATTGTTCATAAAGTACATTTGTACAAACCTTTTGCGGGAACAATTAATGATTCCATTTTTATCGCATTGGGAAAAGTAACTGTGGAAGATATTTATAAAAAATATCCGAAAGCAAAACTGACCACGACCAATGCAAAACAGTATTGGATTATAAAAACTCCACATGTTTCATTTTTAGTTAACAGACTTTCAACAGACAACGATTATCCTATAAAACCTACTGAAATTAATGATCGATTGATTTACTGTGTCATCATAGATAAAAAAATCGGATACAATTCAGGATATACTGATGAAGGCAAAATTCCGCTTTATGCACCGAAAACAGAAACACACAGAAATTCGTTTGTTCAAAAACATAAAGGTGGTTTGCATTATATTTTTTGGTCAGATACCTCCAATTACAAAGCAGTGAAAAACGGCTATTGGAAAGAATTTCATCCAAATCATGTATTGAAGGAAGAAGGAAATTATAAAAAAGGAAGAAAGAAAGGTGTTTTTAAATATTATGACTTGAATGGAAAACTTATTAAAACAAAAAAACATCGTCCATTTTTATTCTGGTAAACACACGAACGATATTATAAATTGATATATTTAAACTTATTTCATTGAAATTATGAGTTCAAAAATTACAAGAGCGTTGCCTGAATTGGTCGAAAATGGCATTATTACGGACGAGATTGCTCAAAATATAAAAGCTTATTATGCAACTTCTGAAGAAGCTGGCTCCAACAAATTGTTCACGATTTTCGGAATTTTAGGCGCTACTTTAGTCGGATTGGGAATTATTTTAATCATGGCGCACAATTGGGACAATTTTTCAAAAGTCACCAAACTTGTATGTGCCTTTTTACCAATGATTCTCGGACAAGTAGTATTAGGCTACAGCATTTTTAAAGATAAAAGCATGGCTTGGAAAGAAGCCGCAACTGCATTTCTGTTTTTTGCTGTTGGCGCATGTATCGCATTGGTAAGTCAGGTATATCATGTTTCAGGCGATGTAGAATCGTTTTTATTGGCGTGGATCGTACTTTGTGTTCCGCTTCTGTATGTCACCAAATCGAAAACCGCCGTTATATTACACTTAATTTTTATCACGTATTTTGCTATTGAAGCTGGTTATGGTCGTTCGACCACCATTCCGCATTTATATTTTGTATTGCTAGCATTGAGTTTGCCACGATATTATCAAATGATTCAATCAAAAGTTCCATCGGCAGTCACAAACATATTGCACTGGTTATTTCCGTTGAGTGTAATCATTGCGCTACCAATTTGTATAGATCATAGTGAAGGAGTCGGTTTTCTCATGTACGTTTTGCTATTTTGTGTTTTTTATGGCATTGGACAACTTCCGTATTTTAAAGACAAATCATTAATTCAGAACGGCTATCGTTTTTTAGGCTCATTAGGAACCATTATTTTACTTCTTATTTTGAGTTTTAAATACATTTGGAAACATGAATTTGATGATGTTCAATTTTATTCTCTAGAGTTTTTATCATGTGTCATCTTATTCATAATTGCAAGTATTCTTCTATATTTCAACAGTAAGCACCAAAACTTTAAAATGATGAATCTGTTCAACTTCGTATTTATAGTTTTTGGAATTATTTTTATGATTGGACTTTTTAATGCAATAACGGCAACAATTCTTGTAAACATTTTACTATTTATCTTGGGAATCACAGCAATTAAGCTTGGCGCGGATACATTTCACTTTGGTATTTTAAACTATGGAATGCTGATTATTGCGGCACTTATTACTTGTCGTTTTTTTGATACGAATATTAGCTATGTCATGCGTGGACTTTTATTTGTCCTTATTGGTGCAGGTTTCTTCGCCACAAACTACATCATGTTTAAAAAACAAAAACGTAAAGCACAGAAAAAATGAAAAAAACATATATATACATCCTTTTTGGAATTATGGTTGTGGCACAAATTGCTGCTTCCGCACAAACAATTTTTAAATACGAACAAACCATTGCTTCAGACAATGTATACAAATTCAGAACTGCACCAATTGATCCAAGTGATCCGTTTCGCGGAAAATATGTAACCTTGCGCTTTAACATTAGTTCGTATGAAACAGATGATGAAAGTTTACAGTATAACAATGATGTATACGCGTATTTTTCGAAAGATGAAAATGGATTTGCTGTACTAGAAACCTTATCAAAAGAATTGTTACCTAACAGCGAATTTGATTATGTAAAAGTAGAAACAAGCAGTCATTATGCTGGAAAAGTTTATTTTGATTTGCCTTTTAGCACTTACTATATGGAAGAATCGAAAGCGTATGATGCAGAGCGTTTGTATTGGGACAATAATAGAGACAGCGAAAAACAAAATGCATATGCAATTGTCCATATTAAAGATGGTACACATGTATTGACCGATGTAATTATTGATGGAAAATCACTGAAAGATGCCGTTGAGAAGTAACTTTTTCAAATTATCAGAACTATGAAAGTACTTTTGCAGAAAGATTGGAAATATACCTTTTTCATTAATGATGTTGGCACATATACATTGACTGTCATTTGTGGAATGATTGGTATTTATGAGATTGAACACAAACTAACTCCTGAAGAAGTAGAAAAATATAAAACCGAAGGCGAATCTTTTGTAGATGCTTTGGCAAGTACTATTAGTTATTCGCCTAGTAAATATTTATAAAATAAAAAGGAGTTGCCACAATTCTACAAACTCCCGACAGAGATATATTTATAATCTTCCAATTCGGTAAGTTTTTCAATTCGTTTGGAGCTTCCGTTTTTGATTAAGTAAATCACATCAGAAACTTCGGTAATTTCTCGATATAAATGATCGGTAATAACAATCATTTTGTGTTGCTTTTCTACTTGCATGAGTTGCTTGATTGCTTCTACTTGCACAGGCGAAATGTGCGAAAAAGGTTCGTCGAGCAAAATGATGCGTGAAGGCGTTTTTAACGTCAAAAATACTTCTGCAATTCTGCGTTGTCCGCCAGAAAGGTTTCCAAATTTTTGTGATAAATTAAAATTTTCTTCAACAAAGAAATCATGAAAATCTGTTTCTGAAACGTCATACAATTGCAACGCTTTCCGAATGGATAGAAACTCAGGAATAAAGTTATGTTGTGGCAAATATTTGACAATTCCGGTTGCATACAGCTTCTGCCGAATCACAGTTCCATCAACTTTAATCAATTTGTATTTTGATTTGAGCGAACCAAAAATAATCTTCAACAACGTACTTTTTCCACAACCATTGCTACCTAAGATTCCTGTAATTTCACCTTCTTCCGCCTTCAAATATACACCGTACAATATTTGAACGCTACCGTAATACTTTTCTATGTTGTCAACTTCCAACATATTAACTAAGGATGAATTGCAGCAGAAACACATCTACAGTAGTGAAAAAATAAAGTAACAATAAAATCGTACGATTGCGCATGCCAAGATTGTATAAAAAATATAAGGTGCTATGATCGTTCATTTTTTTAGTGATGAAAAACACCATGGGTAAGATCAATTTTGCAACAATCACAAAAGGCAATATGGAAAGTCCAGATAGATGACACACCACATACATAACGGTTAAAAATATGGAAAGCACTAATAATTCGCGCGCATAAAAAAAGACATATGTAATGTATTTCATAGTTGGTTGTTGATGATTCTCAAAGAAAAGAATTTCAGCAAATAAGAATCGTTAACGAGAACATAAAGACTGTTAAACAATTGCCAAAAAGAAAATTTTATTAAACCTTTTCCAATTACAAAAGTCCTAGAAGCAAATATTTAAAAGAATAAAACACATGAAAAAAATCATTTATGCATTGGCGATATTATGTACTTTAAATGCAGTTGCACAAGAAGGTCACGATCGCAAAGATAGAAAAGAACGAAAGGAAATGAAGAAGGATTTTATGCAAGATTTGACTCCTGAACAACAAGCAACGTTACAGACAAAGAAGTTGACATTAGCTTTAGATTTATCAGATAATCAACAACAACAAATTTTAGCTTTAAATACCGAAGTTGCTAAAACACGCAAAGCGAAAAGAGAAGCACACAAAGCAAAAAAAGAAAAAGGAGAAAAACCTACTGCTGAAGAACGCTACCAAATGCTGAATGAACGCATGGATGCCAAAATTGCATACAAGAAAAGTATGAAGAAGATTCTTTCGACTGAACAATACGAAAGATGGGAGAAAATGCAAGCCCGCAGAGGAAAAGGCAAAAAAGGAAAGAAGGGAAAGCACAAAGGTAGAAAGCAGTAAACACGAAGAAAGAGAAGTTAAAAAGCTTCTCTTTTTTGTTATTTCTAGACAATTTTAGTAATATTGAGTTATTATTTAGCTAACACCAACCAACAGTTATGAAAAAATATATTACACTACTTACTTTTGTATGTATTTTATTTTTAGGAATGAACACTGCTACAGCGCAGGAAACTCCTGAAATTAAAGCAAAAATGAAAACCCTAGAACTAGCGAAAAAAATAGAGCTTTCTGATGCGCAAGTGAAACAAGTTTACACGATTTATTTAGCGTATGTAAAAGAAAATCGCGTTGATACCGAAATTGCTTTAGATAAAGTAAGAAGTCAAATCAGCACTATTTTAGAACCTGGACAACAGAAAAAATTCAAAGCTAGTTTTGTGAAAGACAAAGAACGTCAGCAAAAATTAGAAAGAGGACGAGGTTAAGAATCATAAATCCTCTCCACAAAACATAAAAGAAAAACTCGGCAAATTGCCGAGTTTTTTTATGAGTTTATTTTTTAAATAAAATGTCTAAGCAACATATTTACAATTCTCCAGCAACTTCTTTTACTGCTTGAATTGTTTTGTCTAAATCTTCATACGACAACGCATCTGATAAAAACCAAGTTTCAAAAGCCGATGGCGCAATGTAAATTCCTTTGTCTAACAATCCGTGGAAAAACTTCTTAAACGAATCGTTGTTTCCTTTGGCAGAAGACGCAAAATCAATTACAGGTTCTTCACAGAAATGTACGGAAATCATGGAACCAATTCTATTAATTTGATGCGTTACGTTTGCGGCTGTCAACACCTCAGCAATTCCTTTGTGTAAATATTCAGTTTTCTTTTGCAAGCTTGTAAATATTTCATCTTTCGCATTCAATTCTTCCAACATTGCCAATCCTGCTGCCATTGCGAGCGGATTTCCACTCAAAGTTCCTGCTTGATATACTGGTCCTAACGGCGCCAAATAACTCATAATTTCTTTGCGTGCGGCAAAAGCTCCAACGGGCAATCCGCCACCAATCACTTTTCCAAAGCAAACAATATCTGCGTGTATGCCAAGTAATTCTTGCACGCCACCTTTTGCCAATCGGAAACCAGTCATCACTTCATCAAAAACCAGCAAAATATTATGTTCGTCACACAATGCGCGCAAACCTTCTAAAAATCCTGCGACAGGCGGAATACAACCCATATTTCCTGCAACAGGTTCAATGATAATACAGGCAATTTCGCCTTCATTTTGTAAAATAATTTCTTTTACATTTTCCAAATCATTGTAACGTGCTAGTAAGGTATCTTTTGCAGTTCCTTGGGTGACACCTGGACTGTTTGGACTTCCAAAAGTCACAGCACCGCTTCCTGCTTGAATTAAAAAGGCATCGCTATGTCCGTGATAACAACCTGCAAATTTTATCATTTTATCTTTCCCTGTGTAACCTCTTGCCAAACGAACGGCGCTCATACACGCTTCTGTTCCGCTATTTACAAAGCGAATCATATCGATATTTGGCACCATAGAAACTGCCAATTCAGCAATTTTCGTTTCAATTTCGGTTGGCATTCCAAAGGAAGTTCCTTTCTTGGCTTTCTCCACAACAGCATCAATCACAGGTTTGTGTGCGTGACCCAAAATCATCGGTCCCCAAGAATTAATATATTCTATATATTGCTTATCATCTTCATCAATAATGTAAGCTCCTTTTGCTTCTTTTACAAAAATTGGCGTGCCACCAACGGCTTTAAATGCACGAACAGGTGAATTTACACCGCCAGGAATCACTTTTTGTGCTTCCGCAAATAACGCACTGCTACGTTTATATTCCATGTCTGTATGTTCTATTTTTTTTATTTGACTAAAAATCTTTTGGAAGTGGTTTTACAAACAATACTTGTCCCACAAAAATTTCATTGCTTTCAAGTCCGTTTAAAGATTTTAATTTTGCGACAGTTATCTTGTGTTTTCTAGCAATACTGTACAATGTATCACCTTTTGAAACTGTGTAACGATCGTTATGTGTCGTTACTTTTTTAGCATCTTCAGGTTTTTTCCCTAAAACTTCAGCATCATATTTATACAATTCGTACCGTTCAATCAATGCGATGAGTTTTTTAGGATATTTACGATCGGTTGCGTATCCTGCCTTTTTCAATCCTTTTGCCCAACCTTTATAATCGTCTTTTGGCAATTTAAACAAACTTGCATAACGCGATCTTCCCGTTAAAAACAATGAGTGATCGGTAAAGGAATATGCAGGATTGGCATATTTTCTAAAACATTCCTGATCTTCATCATCATCATGATACACGCGTTGTCCTTTCCAACCTCGGTGACATTTGATACCGAAATGATTGTTAGAACGCATGGTCAACTCACCTTTTCCAGAACCTGATTCCAAAATTCCTTGTGCTAGCGTAATACTTGCAGGAATTCCGTGAAGTTCCATTTCTTTTTTAGCCACTTCGCTATACGTTTCAATATATACGACCGTCGCGCTCTTGTTAGAATTTTTAACTGATTTTGGTGTTTTTTCAGGTACTTCAGGAGTAGTTTCCACCACAACAGGTTCTTTTTTAGGTGTTGTAGTTTTGACAACACGCGTAGTTTTCTTTGTTCGTTTTTTCGTTTTAGAAACACGTTTTTGTGTTCCGCAACTCGATAAAATCAATAAACCCAAAAGTGTATAAATAAGTTGTTTCTTCATTTGCTTATTCGATCGTTTTTTGTCCTTTTCGTTGTAATTTCTGGTTCATCCCTTCAATTCCTTGCAAACCACCAGAATGAATTGCTAAAATACGGTTTTGTTTGGCAAAATGTCCATTTTTAATCAAATCTATGATTCCATAAAGCATTTTTCCTGTGTAAATTGGATCTAGCGGAATGTTTGTTTGTTGTTTAAATTGATTGATAAACGTGACCAATTTGTCTGAAACTTTCCCGTATCCGCCAAAATGATAATCAGTTATCAACTTCCAATTTCGTTTGTTCGTGAGTTTTGAAATTTCTGCTGCTAAAAAATCACCTTTCAATGCTGGAAAACCTAGTATTTGTTGGTGTGAAAACGCGCCATTGCAAATTCCTGCGATTGTTCCGCCAGTTCCTACAGCACAACAAACTGTATCAAATTTTTGTTCGTTTTCCGTGATAATTTCAGCACAACCTTGAACCGCTAATGCATTCGTTCCGCCTTCTGGAATATTATAGAAACGTCCAAACTCGTCCGTTAATTGTGCTAAAAATGTTTCAGCTGTTTTTTCGCGATACACTTCACGTGTCACAAATTTAAACTGCATGCCGTTTTTCTGAGCAAACTTTAAGGTTGGATTGCTGTCAATTTTGTGGATTAATTCTTCTCCTCTAATAATGCCGATAGTGTTGAATCCGTGTAACTTTCCTGCGGCGGCAACTGCTGCAATATGATTGGAAAATGCGCCACCAAAAGTCAATAATGTATTGTGTTTTTCTTTTTTGGCTTTCGCCAGATTGTACTTGAGTTTCCTGAATTTATTCCCAGAAACAAACGGATGAATTACATCTTCTCGCTTTACAAATAAGCGCACATTTGTAGTAAAGTTTAGTGTAACTTCTTGTATGGGTATATTTTCTGTTTCAAACTGCATTCAGCATACAAAAATACCGTAAAATTTGGAAATTACTTTTACTTTTTTCCTGACAAAAAATGTACAATAAAAAATTTCTACCACATATACCGCAAAAATTGAAACAACTTTCGGTTCTTCAAATAATCCAAATCTCTTTCGTTTATATACGCTTCTTGCTCAAAACTTAATGTACGATAGGCAGTGTATCTGTCTCGATAAATACACAGTCGTATCAACCATTCTAACAAATACAAAAAATAAAAAGGTAGTACTAACAATTCTCGTTGTTGTCGCAAATGAATCCGTTCATGATGCATCAAAACATGGTTTTCTTTATCTTTCGCAGATCGCAAAAAGATAAAAGGAAACAAAGTAATTCCACGAAAACCTATTGGCACTAAATATTTTGACACAAAAACCATAACAATAGCCATTCAAAATTTGAGCCAATTTAAGTACCTTTGTAGAAATGAAGAAATTAATTCCCATTGAAGAAGGCGATTTTTATCTTTCGCCCGAAGGTTACAAAGTGTTTACAGCGCAATTTCACCTCAAAAGAGGCTATTGTTGTGAAAGCGGTTGCAGACATTGTCCGTACGGATTTAATAAAAAAAGAAAATAAATTTTCATGGATCTTATCTTTATGAAATATAAAAAAGCTACTGCACAATTTCATCGTGTAGATATTCGCTATCCTTAGTATGTATTGAAACATACATGCTTTTACAATAATGAATAACTATACAATTAATTTAAAAAATGACAGTACAAGAACATATTTTACAAGGAATTCCAACCGAATTACCCAATCCAAAACCATACGATCCAACGATCAATCACGCACCAAAGCGTAAAGAAATATTATCGCCCGAAGAAAAGAAACTTGCATTGCGAAATGCACTACGTTACTTTGACAAAAAACATCACGAAGTTTTATTGCCCGAATTTAAAAACGAACTCGAAACCTATGGAAGAATCTATATGTATCGTTTTCGTCCTGATTATAAAATGTACGCGCGTCCTATAAACGAATATCCAGGAAAATCAACACAAGCAAAAGCAATCATGTTGATGATTCAAAACAATTTGGATTATGCCGTAGCGCAACATCCGCATGAATTGATAACCTACGGCGGAAATGGTGGCGTATTCCAAAACTGGGCACAATACTTATTGGTAATGCAGTATTTGGCTGAAATGAACGAAGAACAAACTTTGGTGATGTATTCTGGTCATCCACTCGGCTTATTTCCTTCGCATAAAGATGCTCCAAGAGTTGTAGTTACCAACGGAATGATGATTCCAAACTACTCACAACCTGATGACTGGGAAAAATTTAATGCACTTGGCGTGACACAATACGGGCAAATGACCGCAGGAAGTTACATGTATATCGGACCGCAAGGAATTGTACACGGAACAACAATTACGGTATTAAACGGCGGACGAAAAATTTCCAAAAATGGTGAAGGTTTGGAAGGAAAACTATTTGTTACCGCTGGATTGGGCGGAATGAGCGGTGCGCAACCAAAAGCAGGAAACATTGCAGGTTGCATCACGGTGTGTGCAGAAGTAAATCCGAAAGCTACCGAAACACGTCATTCACAAGGTTGGGTTGATGAAGTAATCCATGATTTGGATGAATTGGTAACTAGAGTCAATTCCGCAAAGGCAAAAAAAGAAGTAGTTTCCATCGCATACCAAGGAAACATTGTAGATGTTTGGGAAAAATTTGATGCAGAAAATGTGTATGTCGATTTGGGAAGCGATCAAACTTCGCTACACAATCCTTGGGCTGGCGGTTATTATCCTATCGGGCTTTCCTATGAGGAATCTAACGAGATGATGGCGAACAACCCTGAACTTTTTAAAGAAAAAATACAAGAAACGTTGCGCAGACACGCTGCAACTGTAAACAAACATACTGCAAAAGGAACCTACTTTTTTGATTACGGCAATGCATTTTTGCTAGAAGCTTCACGCGCTGGTGCGGATGTCATGGCAGAAAATGGAATCGATTTCAAATACCCAAGTTATGTGCAAGACATTATGGGACCAATGTGTTTCGATTATGGTTTTGGACCTTTCCGTTGGGTTTGTGCATCTGGAAAACCAGAAGATTTAGCCAAAACAGATCAAATTGCTTGTGAAGTCTTGGAAGAAATTATGAAAGTTTCACCAACGGAAATTCAGCAGCAAATGGCAGATAATATTCGTTGGATAAAAGGCGCACAAGAAAATAAATTGGTCGTTGGTTCGCAAGCTAGAATCCTCTATGCTGATTCGGAAGGACGTATGAAAATTGCACAAGCTTTCAATGAAGCTATTGAGCGTGGCGATATTGGACCTGTGATTTTAGGGCGCGATCATCATGACGTTTCAGGAACAGATTCGCCATATCGTGAAACCTCAAACATTTATGATGGCTCAAAATTCACGGCAGATATGGCAATTCATAATGTTATTGGCGATAGCTTCAGAGGTGCCACTTGGGTATCCATTCACAACGGTGGTGGCGTTGGTTGGGGCGAAGTTATTAATGGTGGCTTCGGCATGGTTCTTGATGGTAGTAAAGAAGCATCAAGACGATTACATTCAATGCTTTTTTGGGATGTAAACAACGGAATCGCAAGACGCAGTTGGGCACGAAATGAAGAAGCAATTTTTGCGATAAAACGCGCTATGGAAGTAGAACCAAATTTAAAAGTAACACTTCCCAATATTGTAGATGATGCTTTGTTGAACTAAAAATAAATAGTAACCCAAAAAAAGCAGTGATATGAAAAAAATTAAATTACTTTTTCCGGTAGTTGCATTACTACTTCTCGTTACTTCTTGTGTTTCGGTCAGAGTAGTTGCCGATTACGATCAAGAAGCAGACTTTAATTCTTATAAAACATTTGCGTTTTATAAAACAGGAATTGACCAAGCTGAAATTTCAGACTTAGATAAGAAAAGAATTTTACGTTCTATAGAAAAAGAAATGATTGCACGTGGATTTGTAAAATCTGAAAACCCAGATCTTTTAGTAAACATTATGACCAAAGCTAACAAACGCATCAATGTCAACAACAACGCTTTTGGCGGTTGGGGATTTGGCTGGGGCGGCGGCTGGGGCGGCTGGGGCTGGAGTCCTTGGATGTGGGGCGGCGGTATGAATACCGTAACCACACGTACTGATGGTGTTTTATATATCGATTTGATTGATACAAAACAAAAAGAGTTGGTATGGCAAGGACGCGGTACTGGAAACTTAAACAGCCGTAGTATGGAACGAAAAGATCAGCGTATCCAAGAGTTTGTAGCAGAAATCATGAAGGAATATCCGCCTGTAGCAGACGCAAAATAGACAACATACTTCACATATGAAAAAGAACCTCAAAGGTAAAACTTTGAGGTTTTTTTATGCTTTTACCTTATTTTTTCACCGCAGGAAAAATAATTTGCAGCGGTACTTTTAAGTAAAACCTCCGCTACTTTTATACATTTCCTCCGTTGCTTTCTTCCCAAACCTCCGCTGCTTTTTATAAAAAGTAAAAATGTACTTATTATTGCTGTTTTTTGACTATGAAATCTTACAAAAAGTAAGTTTTATTATTTTCAATTAAGCTCATAAACCTGTCATTTTTCAAAAAATAATAGCTTGTAAACTCAAAAAATTAAGCCATAAGTGAGGCCTAACAATAGGTTTTAAGTTTTTATTATAGCTTTCTTATTTCACATTTTTATATCTTTACTTTTCAAAATTCATGTACTCTTTATGATTCAAAAAGTAATTTTCACATTCGCTATTTTCTTTGTATTTACTAACTTTTCTAGTGCACAAAATGATTTTCACATCAAACTTGATCGGAAGAATCGTGTAAAAGAAATTGGGACGATACAAAATGGAGAGAAAGAAGGACTATTTTTCCGCTTTAAGCGAAACGGAAAACACAAAACGTTTTTTTATGAGAACGGGAAAAAGAAGAAAGTAGCACCATCACAAGTTTCTGTAGAGAAGAAATACGATCCGTTGTCAAAAGGACAAATTCTAGAGGAGAGTTTCGGTATTTTAAAAAATGGGAAGCGTGATGGTTTATGGTTTACTTTTGATCCTGAAAAACAATTTAAAGCAGTTTCTCAATATAAAAACGGCGTGTTGCAAGGCATGAAATATCGCTTTCATGTAGATGGAGAAGTGCTTGGTATTGACCGATTTGTAAATGGAAAAAAACATGGAATTAGTGAGGAATTTCACAGTGGTGGCGCATTGCATTATCGAACAGAGTATAAACGCGGGAAGATTGTAGATGGAGAAAATATTTATTATTACCCAAATGGAAATAAAAAATTCGTTGATAACTATAAAAACGGTTTAAAGTTTGGAAAAAGTACCACGTATTACGAATCAGGAGCCATAGAAATTGAAGGAATTTATCGTGATAAAGGCTTGGCAGAAGGTCCATGGAAAGAATATTATGAAAATGGTACACTAAAAGAAGAATACTATTATAAACACGGACTTTTTCATGGTGAATACACAATTTACGATGAAAATGGAAAGGTTACAGAACAATATATTTATAGGAATGATAAGTTGATTAAGACGATTGTGAATTAGGCTCGCTTCGCTCAATTCAAGGATTTAAAAATTCAATGATTCAACATTGTTTCTAAGACAAATTTGAATGTTGTTTGAAACGAATTGATACATTTCCAAATTTTCAAATTACCACATTAATAACGCTTTTTTGTTTGAATTTCCAATTACTCTTAGAACTTGACTAATACCTAATGTCCAAAAACTAATGCCTATTCTTTTCGCTTCGCTTAATTCAAGGATTTAAAAAATTTAATGATTCAAGGTTGCTTCTAAGACAAATTTGAATGTTGTTTGAAACTAATTGATACATTTTCAAATTGCCACATTAAAATTTAAGTATCGCTTCGCTCCTAGTATGTTCGTATTTTAGTTTGAATTTCCAATTACTCTTAGAACTTGACTAATACCTAATACCTAAAATTTTAGACTCAACTTTGCTTTTTGGTATTTCTCAATTTCAAATTCAATACGTCTTTACGAGGAGCGGTAGCGACGTGGTAATCTGCCTATCATAAAGTATTATTGCTATTTGAAGAAACAGATTATCACTCTCCTATCAAATTGGAAATCACAAAGACGTTTCAAAAGTTAGCCATGAAATAATTCAAATTCAAGTTGAATTTCGACTTCAATCACATTTTCAAATTAGCCAATTTTCAAATCATCAAATCAACTCATTATTACATTAGAAAATTGCTACACTAATTCATTAATATTTCATCAACTCATCAATTTTCGCTTTTACTTTCTTCGTAGATGGAATCATCGTTTGCTCTAAAGTACTATTTAAAGGAATAGCCGGCATATTTTCTGAACCGATGACCATCACTGGCGCATCTAAATATTTGAAACATTTTTCCTGAATCATTCCAGCAATGGAACGTGCAAAAGAATTATTTACAGGTTCTTCTGTTACGACTAAACATTTTCCTGTTTTCTTTACAGATTCAATGATCGTTTCTTCATCCAATGGAAATAAGGTACGCAAATCAATGATTTCTATGTGTTCACGTTGTCCTTCCGAAGCATTCATTGCCCAATGTGTTCCCATTCCGTAGGTAATGACGGTCATGGTCTCTTTTTCGTCTTGCTTCCAGATTTCTTGCAATACGTTTGCTTTTCCAAAAGGCAACATATAATCTTCTGAAGGTTCAATTGAAGTTGCGCCTTTGGTTCCTGGTACTTTTGACCAATACAATCCTTTGTGCTCTAAGATTACGACAGGATTTGGATCGTGATATGCCGCTTTCATCAACCCTTTTAGATCGGCTCCGTTACTTGGATAAGCAATTTTTATTCCTCTAATATTAGTTAAGACAGATTCTACGGAGGAAGAATGATACGGTCCGCCACTTCCATACGCACCAATTGGTACACGAAGAATCATAGAAACTGGCCATTTTCCGTTAGATAAGTAGCACGAACGACTAACTTCTGTAAATAATTGATTAAGTCCTGGCCAAATATAATCGGCAAACTGTACTTCTACAATTGGTTTTAACCCAACTGCGCTCATTCCTACGGTTGAACCAACAATAAAGGCTTCCTGAATTGGTGTATTGAATACACGATCGTCACTAAATTTTTGTGCTAAAGTTGCAGCTTCTCTAAAAACACCTCCCAAACGTCCACCAACATCTTGTCCGTATAACAAACATTCTTTGTGTTCGCGCATGAGTTCTTCAACGGCGAATAAAGCACAATCAACCATCACGACTTTTTCTTCTCGTTCCGGACTGCGCTCTCCTACTTCTGCTGTGACAGGCGTTGGTGCAAAGTCATGAGTAAATAAATCTGCTGGTGTTGGGTCTTCTGCTTTTAAGGCTTCTTGAAAATCTGTTTTTACTTGTGCGATAGCGTCTGCTTCTATTTTATCTACAGCTTCCGCTGAAAAGCCATGATCTAGTAATTGTTGTTTGATGACTGGATACGGATCGCGTGAACGTGCTTCTTCCAAATCGTCACGATACCATTCCATACGCACACCAGAAGTATGATGATTGAGTAATGGAACTTTTGCATGTACTAAGATTGGGCGACGTTCATCACGAATGGTTTTGATAACCTTTTTGAGCGTTTCGTAGCTTTCAATGAAATTTGCTCCATCAATAGAAACGGCATCCAAACCTTTGAAACCTTCTGCATATTCCGCAGCATTTTGCGCTCTAGTTTCTGCGGCATTCGCTGAAATATCCCAGCCATTATCTTGTACTAAGTATAAGATTGGCAATTGCTTTAAAGCTGCCATTTGAAACGCTTCTGCGATTTCTCCTTCGGTAACCGATGCATCACCTAACGAACAAACGGTTATTGGATTTAAATCGCGTGTATCATCAAAAGGAGAATCTTTTGCCGCTTGATCTTCAATTCCTTGAATTTCTTTGTATTTCATTCCCATGGCAACACCTGTCGCTGGAATGGTTTGCATTCCCGTTGCTGAAGATTGATGCGGAATTTTAGGTTTGTCTGTTTCACGTAAACTTGGATGTGAGTAATACGTTCTTCCACCAGAAAATGGATCGTCTTTCTTTGCTAGTAATTGCAACATTAAGTCATACGGACGCATTCCGATAGAGAGTAACATGGCATCGTCACGGTAGTATGGAAATGCATAATCTTGTGGGAGTAATTGCATTCCCACGGCGCATTGAATGGCTTCGTGTCCGCGCGAAGTGGCATGTACATATTTTGAAACTTGCTTGAAGTTATCTTCGTATAGTGTTGCCATTGCTTTGGCTGTGCAAAGTAATGAGAATCCTTTTTGTAGTGTTTCTTTGTTCATGTCTTTATAGTAGTGAGATTTTAGTAGTGAGAATTGAGAGCGTTTCACAACTAATGCCTCTTATTTTTTATACATTTTACTTCAAAGTACTTCTCGATACTAATTTGCTTTGCAAATTAACTCGAAGTGACGTTTTGTTATGCTCCGTTTTATGTAACACTGAGTCAAGCTCGGCATGATGATTTTTGTTTAAAACTTCTCAATACTAACATCTCAATACTCAATACTATATTCCCATTTTCATGGGAACTTTGGCGTTAGCGATTGAGGTGGCATCCTTTTTTTAAAAAAAAGATATAGCCGAAAGCGTGACCTTTAGGAAACGCCCAAAAAAATTTTATGCTACAACCGAAACCATCCAGTTGTGTTTGTCTTCTAGTTTTCCTGCACGAACTCCGTTGATGGTGTCCATAACCATTTGCCCTACAGGACTTTCGTCAGATACGTGAATTTCTTCATCTTTGTGACCAATTGCCTGAATCATTGCGATTCCGACCGCAGTTCCCGTACCAAAAGCTTCTTCGAGTGTTCCGTTTGCCGAAGCTTCTTTGATTTCGTCAAGCTTGATTGGTCGCTGCTCCACTTCGTAACCATTGTCTTCCAAGATCGTAATAACACTTTTACGTGTGATTCCATCTAAGATAGCACCATCTAAACTTGGCGTGATAAATTTTCCGTTGATTTTGAAAAAGATGTTCATGGTTCCAACTTCTTGAATGAAGTTGAATTCATGCGCATCTAGCCACAATACTTGATCGAATCCTTTGGATTTTGCAATTTCTGTGGGACGAATGGCTGCTGCATAGTTTCCTGCTGCTTTTGCTTCTCCTGTTCCACCTTCTGCCGCACGAATGTATTTGGTTTCTGCATATAGTTTGATGCGTTTTGTAAAAAACGGACCTGCTGGCGATGCTATGATGATAAAGTGATAGCTTGTTGCGGCACGCATTCCGATAAAAGGTTCGGTAGCGTACATAAACGGACGTAAGTACAAGGCGCTTCCTTCTTGTGGCGGAATCCAACCGCGTTCCATATCGACTATTTTTTTGAGTCCTTCTACGAATAAGTCTTCTGGAAATTCTGGCATTCCCATACGACGCGCGCTAAAGTTTAAGCGCTTTGCGTTTTGTTCTGGACGAAATAGTAACGGTTCTCCTGCTGCATTTACCGTAGCTTTCATTCCTTCAAAAATAGCTTGTCCGTAGTGCAATGCCATTGCTGCTGGATGCGTTGGAATCATTCCCAAAGGTTGAATTTTGGGAGTTTGCCATGCACCATCTTCGTACGAACAGATAAACATGTGATCTGTAAAAGTTCTTCCGAGTGGTATGTTGTTAAAATCTAGCTTTGAAACGTTTGATTCAGTAGCTTTCGTGATGTGTATGTTGTGTGTCATTTGTGTGTTGTATGTTGTGTGTTGTGTGTTAATTTGTTTACGTTATATTTTAAATCAAAACATAAATATTCAACTTATAAACTCTGAAACTATTTTAGTTGCTTAGATTACTCTTAATTTTGTATTAACTCTAATTTTTCTTGATTTTTAATTTAAAATTCAACATTTAGCGTTTATAATTTTTAATTTCAAAGTACTTCTCGATACAATTTTCTATCTATCTCGACTGCGCTCGATATGACATAAAATCACTCGAAGTGACGTTTTAGTTTCAAATTTGAGTCGAGTTCAAGTGTTATATTTTCCGTTTCGGATCAAATGCTTCTAGGTAGTCTCCTACTTTTCTTAGGAATGATCCACCAAGATAACCATCAACAACTCGGTGATCGAAAGAGAGTGATAGATACATCATACTTCTGATGGCGATTTCATCTCCTTTATCGGTTGTGATAACTTCAGGACGTTTTTTGATGATTCCTAATGCTAAGATTGCGACTTCTGGCTGATTGATGATTGGTGTTCCCATCAAACTTCCAAAGGTTCCTACGTTTGAAATGGTGAATGTACTTCCTTGAATTTCTTCTGGTTTAAGTTTGTTTTCGCGAGAAGCGTTTGCCAAATGGTTTACCTCAGCAGCCAATCCTTTTAGATTTTTTTCGTCTGCATTTTTTACCACAGGAACTATGAGATTTCCACTTGGTAATGCGGTTGCCATTCCGATGTTGATGTCTTTACGTTCTATGATTTTTTTTCCATCTTCTGAAACCGAAGCGTTGATGCCTGGAAAATCGATTACCGCTTTTGCTACCGCTTCTACGAATAATGGTGTAAAAGTTAATCGCTCACCATATTTTTCTTGAAAAGGTGCTTTGTTGGCATTTCTCCAATTGACCATATTTGTTACATCAATTTCAATATACGCAGTTACGTGAGGCGATGTGTGTTTGGAATACACCATGTGATCGGCGATCATTTTACGCATGCGATCCATTTCTACCACAGTGTCATGTCCTTCCACATATTTGATTGGTGGCGGATTGTAACTGCTTTTTGGTTGTTGTGTTTGTGCTTGTATTTGCGGACGACTCGCTAATGGATAGGTTCTATTTTTTAGATAGTTAAATACATCGCTTTTGCGGATACGACCTTCAGCGCCAGTTCCTGGTATGCTTTGTACTTCTTCAATCGTCATGTTTTCTTTTTTCGCAATACTTACGATTAATGGCGATAGGAACGCATCTGGATTTCTGATAAATTCTGAATTCTGAGTTTTGAATTCTAAATTGTTTGAAGAAGATGTATTTGTAACTTGTGGTGATTTTACAGTTTCGTTTTTTACTTCTTCATTCGATATTTCTTGTGCTGTATTCGATGTTTCAGTAGCGTCAATTAGTGCAATTATTTCTCCAATTGGCACAACATCGTTAGCTTGAAAACGAATTTCAGTGATGACTCCTGTGCATGGTGACGGCACTTCAGAATCAACTTTGTCTGTGGCAACTTCTAAAATAGTTTCTTCAATTTCAATGGTATCTCCCACATTTTTTAACCAACTTATGATGGTAGCTTCTGAGATACTTTCTCCCATTTTGGGCAATTTCAAGGGTACTATTGGCATGAGCGTGTATTTTAGTTTTACTTTTTGCTTTGCAACAAAAAACGAACAAAAATACTATTTTTAAGCTTTCTTAACGCAAATACACTACAACTGATTCTTATTAGCAGTGTTTTTTTCTTTATTTTTGATTTTTAATTATATTTTTTTCTTTTAGAAGCTGTTTGATACAGTTTTTATAAAATTTTTATCTGAATACTTATGAAGTTAGATCACATTGACTTAAAGATTTTAAAGTTACTTCAAGAGAATAGCAATCGCACAACCAAAAGTTTGGCGGAGGATTTACAAATGTCCACCACGCCAGTTTTTGAACGGATTAAAAAACTTGAAAAAGAAGGCTATATTGATGATTATGTTGCGCTTTTAAATGCTAAGAAATTAGGTTTGAAACAAACCGTTTTTATTGGAATTACTTTACAAGGACATACACGCAGTTATTTGGAAAAGTTTGTAAAGCAGATTAATGAGTTTCCCGAAGTGGTAGAATGTCATCGTGTGACAGGGAATTTTGATTATTTGTTAAAGTTAGTCGTTGCAGATGTAGAAGCATACGAGAAATTTATTATTACTAAATTAACGCTGCTTCCGTATTTGGGAAGTGTGCAGAGTTATATTGCGCTGTCGAAAGGAAAACAGACGCATGAATTGAATTTGGAAGAATTAGAATGATCTTTTTTCGTAAAAAACGTAATGGATTCCCGCATAGATAGGAATGACAATATATTGTAATTGATATGGTAGATTTTAAATTGGATTTTTTAGATCATGTTGCGATTCGTGTAAATGATATGAACGCTTCTGTGGCTTGGTATGAGCAAGTATTGGGTTTGAAACGCTATCAACTTCCAAAATGGGGCGAATTTCCTATTTTCATGCTATCAGGGAAAACAGGAATTGCTTTGTTTCCTGCAACTTTGAGTGATCCTGAATTAGCACCAACTTCCAAGAATGTAAAGATAGACCATTTTGCATTTCAAGTGAGCAATGAAGCATTCACAAAAGTGCGAAAGCATTATGAGAGTTTAGCATTAGATTATACGTTTCAAGATCATCATTATTTTCATTCTATTTACACCAAAGACTTAGACGGACATACCGTAGAATTAACCACTTTGATGGTGGATGAAGACGATTTTTATCGATAAATTATTGTTGCTTATTAATCTTTAAATTACCTTTATTTTTAAAACCATATTGAATGTCCGCCATTCCCAACAACCAACGAAATTTAGTCCGAATCGTATATGATATTGCAAAAGATCATACTATTGAGATTACTTCTTTTTCTTTTGATTGGATTTTGAAATTGTCTAAAAACGGAATCCATAAACATATTTTCGGGTATAATTTTGAGCTGAATTCTTCTACTTCAAAAATGATTGCAGGCGATAAAAGTGCTGCTTCCGACTTGTTAGAAGCGGCAACTATTGCAACCGTTCAACATAAATTATTTTTAAATCCTGATTTGGAAAAGTATGTTGGTAGTCATGGAAATTGGCAAGATATCTTGAAGTTTTTTCACGAGAACAATCAGCAAATTGTGTGCAAACCTGTGAATGGAACTGGCGGAAATGGTGTATTTATGGTAAATTCTGTAATACAACTTGAACAAGCAATCCACACACTTTTTTCGAAACATAGAAGCATTTGTTTGTCGCCTTTTTATGATATCAAGAAAGAATATCGTGCTGTTATTTTAGATGGCGAAGTTGAATTATTATATCAGAAAAATATTCCTTTTGTGCAAGCTGATGGTTCAAAAACGATATTGGAATTGCTCCAAACTAAGTTTTCAGGCGAAACTTTAAACAATGTCATTACTTCTTTTGCTGAAAAAACAACGCGTAATTTTAGTGACATTCCACCGAAAGGAGAACTTATAGAAGTCAATTGGAAAAGTAATTTGGGTGAAGGCGCTCAGGCAGAAATCATTCAAAATAAAAAAATTTCAACACTTGCTGTAAAAGCTGCAAATGCCATTAACATTCGGTTTTGCTCTGTAGATATCATTGAAACAACTTTGGGAGAATTTTATGTATTGGAAATCAATTCTGGCGTAATGATTGAGCATTTCTTAAATAGCAATCCGCAGGAATACGATCGTGTGAAAATGATTTATGAAAAAGCGGTGTTGCGGATGTTGGACGTTTAACACAACTTTTTATGAAAAATTACTACGCTTTATTTATTGCGGTTTTTTCTTTTTTTCTTTCAAATGCACAGTCCTCCATCACTAAGGAAACTATAACGAACAATAAAGTTAAAACAATTACGGAAAAAGACTTTGATAACAATTCTAACGAAGGTTGTAATACCACCACTACGACGTACGATAGAAATGGTAATACTATCATATGGAATTGGAAGCGAATAGGATCTTTTTTTGAATATGAATATGACAAAAAAGACAGAAAAGTTGCAATGATACGAAAAAGTAAATACGATTCAACGGACGTTCACATCATGAAAACTACGTATGATAAGCATGATAATATCATATCAGATTATGCCAATAAATTTCAAAATTTTTATGATGAAAAGAATCGCCTCATAAAATCTGTAACACTTGATAAAGAAGGTATTTAGAGTGAAACTTATAAAACCTATGAATATGATGCTCTTGATAATTTAATCAAAGAAGTTCATTACAAAGATTATAAAGTCGAAAATACAATTTTGTATGAGTACGATACTTTTTGTAGATTGGTAGAACGTAGAGAATTTGACAAAAGTAGACTTGAATTCTGGAATACAGAATATGCTCAATATAAAAAACCTATCACCTACTTTTTAACAAACATAAGCTACGACGAAAAAGGTAGAATTAATGAAAAGTATGACTATTTCAGTGATCCATGCGAAAGTATGGACGATCATTATTTATTTAAGAATTTTTATAAATCGAATGATTTACTTGAAAAAACAGAAATATTTTTTCGAGGCAGACGTGTTTCAACAACGAGATATTCCTATACTTTTTATTAAAAAACTCCAAACTCAAAACTATTTTTTACCAACATACGGGAAACCGTAATTATATCTTATTTCATTAAAATACTTTTACATGCGAATTAACCAATTGTAAAAATTATGAAAAAAGCATTCTTCTTAGTAGCAATATCTATTATCTTAACTTCTTGCGGATCGTATGTAAGAATTGGAGATTTAACAGGAATCAGTAATCGAAATTTAGATGATAGCGAAAAATACGTTTTATTAAAAAGAGATGTAGAAGCAATCGCAAAGTCCAAAAATGATGATGCATTAGAGCAAGCGGTTGATAATCTTACCAAAGAATATGAAGGAGAGTTTTTAAGAAACGCCAAAATTTATGTAAAAAATAATGGCGCTAAAGTAAAAGTAATTGGTGATGTTTGGGGTATTCAACAAACCAATGTTAACGTTACGACAAATGCCAATGCAAAGATTGAACTTAAAATTGGAGATAACGTTGTTTTTAAGATTAAGAAAGATATCCTTGAAGGAAGAATTATAGGCTTAAATCCAAATTTCGTGATTGTCGAATATCAAAAAAGGAAAAGAAAGAAAATTATCGAATTAAAATATGATGAAGTAACAAAAACTGAGTAACCCTATTTTTTCTCCATAAAATCACGCAACGTATCATAAAACGCTTCCTGCGTAGGGCGCTCTTTTGGAACTTCACGTAACGGTTCAACTTCACGCAACGTGTCATGACAATCTTTTGGCAATTGCTGATACAACTGTGTTCCTTTGGTTTTCCAAGCAATCATTTCGTCACTAACTTGCTTAATGACTTTCGCAGGATTTCCAACCACCAAACTACGTTTTGGAATCACGGTTTTTGCTTTTACAAACGCCATGGCACCAATAATACTTTCGTCTCCAATTTCTGCATCATCCATGATTACGGTGTTCATTCCGACTAAGACATTTCTGCCAATATTGGCTCCGTGAATAATCGCGCCGTGACCAATATGCGCACTTTCTTTTAATACAATCGATTTCCCTGGAAACATGTGAACGGTACAATTTTCCTGCACATTTACACCATCTTCCAAGATAATTTCGCCCCAATCGCCACGAATCGCCGCACCTGGACCAATGTAACAGTCTTTTCCAATTATCACATTTCCTGTCACTGCCGCTAACGGATGCACAAAACTACTTTCGTGCACCACTGGTATGTATCCTTTGAATTTGTAAATCATATTCATTTCCCGTGAAAGCGGGAATCTTTTAAATTATTATTTTTAGTTTTGAGAGGTTAGTATTGAGAATTGAGAAAAATAGATTCTGCATCAAGTGCGGAATGACAGTCAATATTTTATCTCAATCCGCACTACTAAATACTAATATCTTATTACGCAAATCGTTTCAACGTTTCCTTTGTAAAGTCAGAAAGCACTAATCTTCCTGAAATTGCTGCACGTTCTGCTAATAAATTGTCCCAATCTTCCGTTCCTGCCCAAAATGCTTTTTTCATTTCTGCCATTGCTTCTGGATTGTAGGTACACAAATGATTTGCAAAAGCGGCAACAGCTTCATCAAGTTCTTCATTTGAATCGTAAACTTTCATGTACAAACCTTTGCTTCTCGCCCATTCTGCATCGTAAAAACTATTCGCGTCAATGGCAATTTGCGACATTCCGCTTAAACCAAGTTTACGTTCTACGGCTGGTCCAACCACAAAAGGTCCGATTCCCACGTTGAGTTCACTTAGTTTGATGGAAGCAAATTTGGAAGCCATGCAATAATCTACCGCAGACGCCAATCCGACGCCGCCGCCAACAGTTTTTCCTTGTACACGTCCGATGATAAACTTTGGACATTTACGCATGGCGTTGATGACGTTGGCAAATCCTGAAAAGAAGATTCTTCCTGTTTCTGCGTCATTGATGTTGATGAGTTCTTTAAAACTTGCGCCTGCACAGAACGTTCGATCGCGTCCACTTTTTAGAACGATTACTTTGATGTCGTCATTCGTTCCTGCATCGGTAATAGTTTGTGCCAATTTGGCTAATATGTCTCCTGGCAACGAGTTGTGTGCTGGATGAAAAAATTCGATGGTTGCTACACCGTTTTCTATGTTTTGTTTTACGTATGGATCAGTCATATTCATTTCCCGCGAAAGCGGGAATCTTTTTAATGGTTATACTTAATTCTATTTTATTTTACCTACTAAATCTTCCCAAGTAGGGTTTTCTTTTTCTATCAGTTCAACTTTCCGATCACGATTCCATTTCTTCATTCGCTTTTCTCTTAAAAGTGCTTCGTCTTTACTATTATATTTTTCAAAATACACTAATTTATTCAAATTGTATCTTGCTGAAAATGTAGTTGGATGTACTTTGTTTTTATGTTGCCTAATTCTTCTTTTTAAATCTTTGGTCACTCCTATATACAAAACACCGTTCGGTTTGTTGGTGATGATGTATACCTAGTGAGTTTCCAATTTCTTGATTTATTTTTTAGTTTTTTCGCTTTCGTAAAAATGTTTCTCTTACTTTTTAGATTCTCGATTTCTTGGAATAATTCTCTTTTCATTTTTAGACTCCCGATTTCTCGGGAGCTTTGAACAATTCGGCTATAATAAGCCGAATTGTTCAAAGTGATGATTAAAGTGCTTCGTATTCATCAAATTCCACTCAAATTTATCCAAATGTCCAAAAACTGCATTTTTAGTGGTTGCTTCTGGGTTTTCTTTGAAGTACAATTCGAATGCATCATACGCTTCTAATAATTTCGCTTTGGCTTCTGCTAGATTTTCGTAACGCGATTCCGTTATTAATTTTTCTAATAGTTTTGGTGCGTCAAAGTTTCTTGGCATTTTATCATGCGTATACAAACTATCGTGTACTTTTTCTAAATATTTTTCAGGCGTTTCAATTTCAAAATCTTGAATTTCTCCAGAAGCAACTTTCAACGTGTATTCCAAATGTTCTACCATTTGTTGTGGTGACATTGTTCCCCAAGCTGGTTTAGTATCTTCTGTTAGTTTTCCTAGATAATTTTGGATGGTAGTTTTGTTAATCGTTTTAAACGGATTTTTCTTTTGAACCATCGTCAAAATTGTCGCAATTGCTACCAATTCATCTTCTTGGTCGAAAACTTCCACAAACCATTTTACAATTCCGCTAGGTAATTCTTTTCCGCGTGAATCTCTGTCTACTTTTTCTTTACACGTCAATCGTACGTATACGGTATCGTTGTGATAGATTGGGCGTAAGAAACGACATTCTTCTAAACCATAATTTGCCGCTACTGGACCTTTGTTTGGATAGACGAATAATCCCGCTGCCGCAGAAATGATAAAGTAACCATGCGCCGTACGTTTTTCAAAAATACTTCCGTCAAGCGAAGTAATATCGGTATGCGCATAGAAATGATCCCAAGTTAAGTTTCCAAAGTTGATGATATCCGTATCTGTAATCGTGCGTTTGTGAGTTTTCAAAGACATTCCCGCTTCGATGTCTTCCCAATGGTATGCAAATGGATGTTTTGGTGTTTCCTTGTATTTAGCATTCGCCTGATAGATTCCTGTAACTTCCGTTAGTGTAGTTGGCGAACCTTGAATGGCACAACGCTGCATGTAATGTTTGATGCCACGCATTCCGCCCATTTCTTCTCCACCACCAGCACGTCCTGGACCACCATGCACTAATAATGGCAATGGTGAACCGTGACCTGTACTTTGTTTTGCCATATCACGATTTCCGACTAAGATTCTTCCGTGATGTGATGCTGCTCCTACAACATATTCTCTTGCTTTTGTATCGTCATTTGTAAAGATTGATGATACTAATGAACCTTTCCCCATTTGTGCCAATTCAATAGCTTCGTCCATGTTTTTGTATGGCATGATGGTACTTACGGGTCCGAAAGCTTCTATTTCGTGAACGTTTGTATTTTTGAATGGATTGTTTTCTCTGAGTAATATTGGACTTAGAAATGCTCCTTTTTCACCATCAGCACCAACAGCATCGATGTTATCCAATGTTCCGTAAACGATATCAGCAGTTTTTGCCAATTTAGAAACTTGATCTTTTACTGATTGTACTTGCGTTTTGTTGATGAGTGCGCCCATGCGAACTTCTTTTAATCTAGGATCACCAATCGTAACTTTACTGAGTTGTTTCCCAAGAGCTATTTGTACATCTTCAACTAAGTTTTCTGGAACAATGATTCTTCGGATTGCAGTACATTTTTGACCTGTTTTTACGGTCATTTCTTTTCGAACTTCTTTGATGAATAAATCAAATTCTGGTGTTCCTGGTACGGCATCTTCTCCTAAAACAGAACAGTTTAGTGAATCAGCTTCCATCGTAAAAGGAACTGCTTCTTGCGTTAATCGCGGATGTGCTTTTAGGATTCTTCCTGTATGCGCAGAACCTGTAAACGTAACTACATCTTGTGATTCTACGGTATCTAGGATTGATTTTGTCATTCCGCTTAATAATTGCAAAGCACCTTCTGGCAAGATTCCTGAATCTACAATAACTCTTACAACCGCTTCTGTAAGATATGCCGTTTGTGGAGCTGGCAATACGACTGCTGCCATTCCTGCCATCCAGTTTACGGCACATTTTTCTAACATTCCCCAAACTGGGAAGTTAAATGCATTGATGTGTACAGCTACTCCACGTTTTGGTACGAGAATGTGATGTGCCATGAAACGTCCGCCACGAGATAAATCGATTGGATCGCCTTCTACGTGAAATGGTTGGTTTGGAAAGAGTTTACGAAGTGAAGCATTTGCGAATAGGTTTCCGAATCCACCTTCGATATCAATCCAACTGTCTACACGTGTTGCACCTGTTTTGTAACTGATATCGTAGAATTGTTCTTTCCGTTTGTTGAGATACAAGGCTAATTTTTTGAGCATGTTTCCACGCTCTTGAAAGGTCATTTTTCGAAGTTTTTCGCCTCCTTTGGTTCTTCCGTATTGCAATGCTGCAGGAATATCGAGTCCTTCTGTGGTTGCAAATCCGATGGTTTCTCCTGTGACGGCATCAAACATTGGAGAACCTTCTCCTGTTCCTTGCGTCCATTGTCCGTTGATGTAGCTTTGTAAGGTCATATTTTATTTTGTTGTGTGTTGTTGGTTATGTGTTGGTCGCTATCCTTTGTTTTTTGTTTTTTGGCTTTTGGCTTTTGGCTTTTGGCTTTTGGCTTTTGGCTTTTGGCTAAGTTGTTTTTTCTATATTTTGTTTCAAAGTATAAACTCTTAAACTTAATAAACGTCTAAACTTTTCTTGATTATTTTTTATTTTGAATTGATTCAAATTTTACTTTGAAACTTCTCAATACTCAATACTAACATCGAATACCTTTAGTTTTTTTTGAGTTTCCCGTTTTCCTTTGAAATTTGCGTTAGCGCTGGAGCAATTGTTGGAGCTCTTTTGTGAGATGCTGAATCAAGTTCAGCATGACGAACAAAAAGCGACTTGCGACATAGCGACCGCAAATGTTCACTTCGAGAACCTTAGTGAACATTTGTGGGAACGCCCAAATTATTTTAACTATTTACATTTTCAATGATTGCCGCATAGCCTTGTCCGACACCGATACACATGGTAATGAGTGCGTAACGTTTGCCCGTTTCTTGCAATTGTAACGCCGCAGAATAGGCAATGCGTGTTCCCGTAACTCCGAGCGGATGACCGATTGCGATTGCTCCACCATTTGGATTGATTCGTGCATCATCGTCTGCCAATCCCCATTCGCGAATACAGGCTAAACTTTGTGCTGCAAAGGCTTCGTTGAGTTCTATGACGTCCATATCGTCCATGGTTAATCCTGCTTTTTCGAGTGCTTTGTTGGAAGCATTTACAGGACCGATTCCCATGATTCTTGGCTCCACACCCACTACTGCCGAACTTACGATTCTTGCCATTGGTTTGAGATTGTATTTTTTGACAGCCGCTTCGGAAGCTATGATGGTTGCTGCTGCACCGTCGTTTAAACCTGAAGCGTTTCCTGCGGTGACACTTCCGCCTTCTTTTTTGAATGCTGCTCTTAGTTTTGCTAAGATTTCTGGCGTTGTGGTTGGTTTGATGAATTCATCTTGATTGAAGATGATTGGATCTTTTTTACGTTGCGGAATTTCGACAGCAACGATTTCTTTCGCTAATCGTCCAGATTCTTGTGCTTTGGTTGCTTTCATTTGACTTCTGTAGGCGAATGCATCTTGATCTTCACGTGAGATGTTGTATTTTTCTACGAGATTTTCTGCCGTTACGCCCATTCCGTCCGTTCCGTAAGCTTCGTGCATTTTCGGATTGATGAATCGCCATCCGAAACTGGTATCGTACATTTTGGCATCTGTACCAAAAGCGCTTGAAGGTTTTGCAATGGCGTACGGTCCGCGTGTCATGTTTTCTACTCCGCCAGCAATGAATAGGTCGCCATCGCCTGCTTTGATGGCACGATTGGCGTGAATAATCGCTGATAATCCAGAACTACAGAGTCTGTTTACGGTTTCTCCAGGAACTGTGTATGGCAATCCTGCCAATAATCCAGACATGCGCGCAACGTTACGATTGTCTTCTCCTGCTTGATTGGCACAACCGATGATGACATCGTCGTAGGCATCTTTTGGAATGTTTGGATTTCGATCTGTTACTTCTTTGATGACTAATGCCCCTAAATCGTCTACACGTTTGGTCGCTAGTGATCCTTTGAATTTTCCTATGGGAGTTCTGACTCCGTCTATGATGTATGATTCCATGTCTTTTATATTTAAGATTATTGATTGACGATTGTTGATTTTGAAGTTTCTATCTAAAATCTACAATCAAATATCGTAAATCGTACTTATTCTTCCCAGTCTTTTTGCATTCGATATACGACACCTTTGAATAATGCAATGAGTTCGTCTCCACGTTTAACTTCTACAATGTTAAATCCAAGTTTGTTTTTTACTTTTTCGATGACAGATTCTGCTGTAATGAAATCGCCTTCTTCTAGTGCTTCAATGTGATTGATAGATGTTTCAATAGAAACTGCGTATTTACCATGCGTATTTGCGGCAAATCCGAATGCGGTATCTGCCAACGAATAACTAATACCTCCATGCGCTTTTCCCATACTGTTGAGCATGTCTTTTTTGATTGTTAATCCAACTTTACATCTTCCTATTTCACATTCAAGTATTTCGATGCCTAGCCATGTACTGAATGGATCTTGACTTAGCATTTTGGTTGGTATTTTTTCTCCGCTTATAGGCATTGGTTTTTGGGGATTAGGGATTAGTGTTTCTTTCTTTGATCCTTTTTCGTAAAGACGACATCATTTTGGTTAATTCAGAAAGTAATCTTCTGTTTTCTTCGTCTTCTTCAAAATTTATGTAGTTTCTCTTTCTTGCTTTTGTACTACAACTTACGCATTCATTAGCGCTGTAAATAGCGTGATTTAAATGTTTTACAAATTGCGCATCAGAACCAAGATAACCTTTAGCTATATTTAATGCAATAGAATCGGCAGCTCTTCTGAATTGAGATGATAGAGCATATAATTCGTGATTTGGAAATTTTCTAACAATAGTATTTATCAATTCACCAAAATCCATCGCTTTTTGATAAACCTGTAGGTTTTCAAACTTAAAATTGTATTTACTTACTTGACTCATACCTAATCCCTAATACCAAATCCCTAGTTAAAAAACTTTGTTTTTTGACGATTCATTTTTCGTAATAACGGTGAACAACGATATCGATCTTCGTGGTATTCATCGTATAAATCGTCTAAGGTTTTTACGCACCAATCAATTCCTTTTTCATCTGCCCAAGCCAATAATCCTTTTGGATAGTTGACACCTTTAGTCATGGCATTGTCGATATCTTCTGCGGAAGCGATGTTTAGGAATAACGCATCAGCTGCTTCGTTGATGAGCATGACTAAGACGCGGTTGAAGATTTGTTGTGATAATTCGCTGTTATGAGAATCTGTATTTTGACTTCGCTCAATGTCAGCGCTCAACGTGACACGTTTTCCATTTTCATCATAATCATAGTAGCCTTTTCCTGTTTTTCTACCTAAGTAGCCTGCTTCTGATAAACGCTTTTGTGTAAATGATGGTTTGTATCTTGAATCGAAATAGAACGCTGTAAATACAGTTTCTGTTACGGTGTAGTTGACATCGTTTCCAATAAAATCCATTAGCTCAAATGGTCCCATACGGAATTTACCCAATGTTTTTAGCGCATTGTCTATCGTTTCAAAGTCTGCTAAACCTTCTTCATAGATTCGTAAGGATTCTCCATAGAAAGGTCGCGCCACTCGGTTTACGATAAAACCTGGTGTGTCTTTTGCGACTGCGACTACTTTTTTCCAATCAGCAATAGTTTGCGTTGCTTTTTCTAATACTTCTTTTGAAGTTTGAATTGCAGGAATTACCTCAACCAACTTCATTAATGGCGCTGGATTGAAGAAGTGAATTCCAATACAACGTTCTGGCTTTTGCAGTGATGAAGCGATAGAAGCGATAGAGAGTGATGACGTGTTTGAAGCGATAATTGCATCATCACTTACGTATGTTTCTAGTTCTGAAAATACTTTTTGCTTGATGTCTAAGTTTTCAATGATGGCTTCGATCGTTAAGTCAGAATCTCTTAAGTCTTTAAGCGTATTTACATAGGAAATATTTCCTTGAATGCGTTCTTTTTCAGCTTCGTCAATACGTCCTTTTTGAATGAGACGATTTAGTATTTTTTCTAAAGCAGCTTTACTTTTGTCTAAAGCAGCTTGTTTGGTGTCGTATAGTTTTACCATGCATCCTGCAGTTGCTGCAACTTGCGCAATTCCGCTTCCCATGGTTCCTGAACCTATTATTCCTACGTTTTTAATCATAAATTATAAATGTTAAATTATAAATGTTAAATGCTGACGTATTAAACTTTTATAATTCCGAATTCATGTTTTTTTATTAATCTTAATCTAATTCCAAATTTTTTGAATATTGAATGTCGAATATGAAATATTGAATGATGAAGTTGAGCTTCTAATTCACTTTATTGATTCGATATTTATACTTTATTATTTTTACTTTTTGATGTTCTAATACTAGAAACAAAGATTGCTATGAGTTCATTATTTTCTTTTATCAATCGCTCTAATGCTAGTGTGTCAGAAATATTTTGTATTACTTTTTGAATTTTTAAATTTACTGATGTTTCTCTTAATTCTTTCAGACATATTTTCATCTTATGTTGAAAGTCTCTTGTAGATTCAGCACTTTGTGCTTCTCCATAGTTTAAAGCCGAAGATGTTGAAGGTCGAATAATTTGTTTTATTAAATGTTCTGATGCAAAGTTTTTATTTGTTTTTTGACATAGCTTTATAATATCAATAGAAAATTGAATTAAACGATGTTCTATATCATACTTTATATTTTTCACTTTTACATTCAGTATTAATTATTCAATATTTGACATTCAAAAATTATTTCCCTTTAAAATTTGGTGTTCGTTTTTCAACAAATGAAGCTACACCTTCACGATAATCTTCTGATTCACTTGCTTCTATTTGGTGTTTTGATTCTAGAGCTAATTGTGATTCTAAATCGTTTGTGAGTGATTGGTTTAATACTTTTTTGGTTAATCCCAATGCTTTTGTTGGCATTTTTGCTAATTTTTCAGCTAAAGCTGTCACTTCTTCTTTGAAGGTTTCTAATGGTAATACTTTGTAAAGCATTCCTAAACGCTCTGCTTCTACAGCACTTATTCTATCACCCAACATCATCAAAGCAGATGCTTTTTGGAAGCCGATGAGTCGTGGTAAGAAGAACGTTCCTGCGCTGTCTGGAATTAATCCGATTTTACTAAATGCTTGAATGAAACTTACTTTTTCGTGCGCTACTACAATGTCACAGGCTAGAGCGATGTTTGCTCCTGCTCCTGCGGCAACTCCATTTATTGCTCCAACAATTGGTTTTTCAATGTTTCGAATTCGCTGAATGATTGGATTGTAATGTTCTTCAAGTATTTTTTTGAATCCAGGATTGAGTTCTGGATGTGTCACTTCTTTTAAGTCTTGTCCGGCACAGAATGCTTTTCCTTCTCCAGTTAGGACGATCGCACGGATTTCGTCATTTTGTTCACATTGATCTAATGTGTCTTGTAAGCGCAAAGCCATTTCACGATTGAAACTGTTGAATACTTCAGGACGATTGAGCGTTACGTACGCTACATTGTTTTGAATGGTTATTTTGATTGATTGGTTACTCATATGTAATGTAAAATATAAAATAATAAAGTCTAAATGTAAAAGTTTAGGTCATAACAAATTATCAGGTTTACATTTATTATTTAAAATTTTGTGGTTTATTATTTATTTAAGGCATTTGAAGTAATCAAACGGTTCTAAACAGTCTTCACACTTGAATAGTGCTTTACACGCTGTAGAACCAAACTGACTGACTAATTTTGTGTTGGTTGAACCGCAATTGGTGCATTTTACAATTCGTTTATCGCCCAATAACGCATCTTTGTCTGCATCAGGAGTTAACGGTGGTGCAATTCCGTATTCGCGTAACGCTTTTCGTCCGCGCTCCGTAATCCAATCGGTTGTCCATGCAGGAACTAAGATTAATTTTACTTTGGATTCATACCCGTGTTCTTTTAATGCTTTTGCAATGTCATCACCAATAACATCCATTGCAGGACAGCCTGAATATGTTGGTGTAATGCTTACCTCAACGATTCCATTGACAATTATTGCTGAACGCACAACGCCCATATCCATGATAGAAAGTACCGGAATTTCAGGATCTGATACTTTTTCAAGAATCGGGATTAATTCTTCCTCTATGTGTTGATTTGTTGCGATCATTTACTGGTGTCGGATTTTTGGGAGATCCTGAAACGAGTTCAGGATGAAATGGTAATATTTCTGAGAAATCAGAAATATTACCATTTCATATTTGGATAAGCTCTTTGCATGTATTGCATGTCTGCTAGTAAATATCCCATATGTTCTGTGTGAATTCCAGATTTCCCTCCTTTTTGGAAGTATTTGTTTTCAGGAACTGTTAAAGTTGCTTCCGTTAGCAACGCTGAAACTTTTTCATAATACAAGTCTTTTAAAGTAGAAACGTTAACCGCAATTCCTTCTTCAGCTAATATTTTTGCTTCTTCTGTAACTTCAAATAATTCGTTGGTGTATGTCCAAAGTCCGTCAATAGCTTCTTGCATTTTTGCATGACTTTCCTCAGTTCCATCCCCTAGACGTTTGATCCAATCTCCCGTAAAACGAACGTGATATGATGCTTCTTTGATAGACTTTTTTGCAATAGCACTTAAAATCATATCTTGACTGAATTGTAATTTTTCTAGCAATAACAAGTGAAATACATCAAATAGATATTGTCTTGCAATTGTGTATGCAAAGTCACGATTTGGCTGTTCTACTAATAATACATTTTTGTATTGACGTTCGTAACGCAGGAATGCAATGCTATCTTCTGAAGCATCACCACCTTTGATGTCTGCTGCGTATTGAAAGTAACTACGTGTTTGTCCAAATAAATCCAAAGAAATATTTGTACATGCAATGTCTGTTTCCAAACTTGGTCCGTGACCACATAATTCTCCTAATCGCTGACCTGCAATTAAGCAATTGTCTGCTAGTTCGAGTATGTAGTTGTATAGGTTTGTTTTCATATTTATTTCCCGTGAAAACGGGAATCTTTTTGTTGTTAAACTTCAAAGTACACTTCGACTCCGCTCAGTGTACGAATGTTGATTCTTGCCTACGCAGGAATGACACTACGTATCACATATGCTTTATTTCATCAGGTAAGGTATAAAACGTTGGATGACGATATATTTTGTCTTGTGCTGGTTCAAATAATTCTCCGTTGTTCTCAGGATTGGATGCTGTGATGTTTTTAGATTCTACCACCCAAATGCTTACACCTTCACTTCTGCGCGTGTATACATCTCTTGCATTTTCCAATGCCATTTCTGCATCTGCTGCGTGTAGACTTCCGAAGTGTCTGTGTTCTAATCCGTTTTTACTTCTTACGAATATTTCCCAAAGAGGCCAGTTTTTTTCCATATTTATTGCCCACGAAAGTGGGTAACTTTTAGTTAGTATTCAAATTTTTAACATCTGTTTGTGTCTCGACTGCGCTCGACATGACAGATTTTATTATTGTTAAACCGCTTTCGCTGAATTTACTTTTTTATCCTGTTGCTTTTCGGCGTATGCCATTGCTGCATCACGAACCCACGTTCCGCGTTCCCATGCTCCAACTCGTGCATTCATACGTTCTTTGTTACATGGTCCGTGACCTTTGACAACTTGCCAAAATTCTTCCCAATCAATTTCTCCAAAGTCGTAATGACCTGTTTCTTCATTCCATTTTAAGTCTGGATCTGGAATGGTAAGTCCTAAGATATCTGCTTGTGGAACTGTTTGATCGATAAACTGCTGACGTAATTCGTCGTTGGTTTTACGTTTTAGTTTCCATTTCATAGACTGTTCTGTGTGTACAGATTCTGAGTCTGTTGGACCTAGCATCATGAGTGATGGCCACCACCAACGGTTTAATGCATCTTGCGCCATTTGTTTTTGTACTTCCGTTCCGTTACAAAGTGACATCATAATTTCGAATCCTTGTCGTTGGTGAAAGCTTTCTTCTTTACATACACGAATCATCGCTCTTGCATACGGTCCGTACGAAGTGTTACATAATGGTACTTGGTTGATGATTGCTGCGCCATCTACCAACCAACCAATAGCACCCATGTCTGCCCAAGTTACCGTTGGATAGTTGAAAATACTTGAGTATTTTGCTTTTCCAGAGTGTAATTGGTCATACAATTCATCGCGAGAGATTCCTAAGGTTTCACATGCGCTGTAAAGGTATAATCCGTGACCAGCTTCGTCTTGTACTTTGGCTAGTAATGCTACTTTTCTACGTAATGAAGGTGCTCTGGTAATCCAGTTTCCTTCTGGTAACATTCCAACGATTTCAGAGTGTGCGTGCTGTGATATTTGACGAATGTGTGTTTTCCTGTATTTTTCAGGCATCCAATCTTTTGGTTCTATTTTTTCGTCGTTTGCGATGCGTTGTTCAAAAATTTCTTCTAAACTTCGACTACGTTCGGTTCCAGTATTTTTTAATTGTGCTTCACTCATAGTTATGAATTTTTAATTGCATTTGTAATCTGAAGTATATCTCGACTGCGCTCGATATAACATTTTGGATTACTTTTTCTTTTTCTTTTTCTTTTTTTGTTAAGTTCCCGATTTCTTTAGATTCCCGATTTCTCGGGAAGTTCTGCGTTAGGGATTGAGCAATTTGTTTAAGCTCCTCACTTCGACTCCGCTCAGTGAGCTCATTATTTTCAGAGTTGTGAGAGCGAGTTGCGAAAGCCTGACCCTTGGGTAACGCCCAAAATATTTCTACACATCAAAGTCTACCACGACTTTTTCTGTGGTTGGAACGGCTTGACATGACAGTACTAATCCGCTCGCGAGTTCTTCTTCAACTAATGCATAGTTGATTTTCATTTCTACAGAACCTTCTATGACTCTGCATTTGCACGTGCTACAAACGCCACCTTTACAAGCAAATGGCAAATCGGCTCCTGCGGCTAATGCGCCATCGAGAATGTTATCATATTCGTCTTCCATGATGAAGTGAAATTCTTTTCCTCCATCGACAATGGTTACGTCTGTTCCGTCTACTTTTTGTTCTAATATTTCGGCAATTTGTGTACTTGATGCTTTGTTATCACCTGAGAAAAACAATTCGTAGTGAATGTTTTCTTTTGGTAATCCTGCGGCTTCGAGTTCGTCTCTGATGAGAAAAATCATTTCTTCAGGTCCACAAATAAAACAGTCTGCCGTATCGTTTATATCAATAAACGTTTTTGTGAGTGTTTGAATTTTTTCTGGAGTAAAACGTCCATTTAAAAATTCAATGTCACGTTGTTCTTTTGTCAAGAAATAGAAGATATTGAAACGCTGTAAGTATTTGTTTTTCAATTGTTCTATCTCCTCTTTAAAGATAATAGATTTTACCGTGCGATTCAAGTAAAAGAGTTTGAATGTACTTTTTGGTTCTAGCTCTAAATGTGTTTTGATGATGGAAAGCATTGGTGTGATTCCACTTCCTGCGGCAAAAGCAATATAGTTTTTCTTGCCGTTTGGATCCACTTCTACATAAAAACGACCTTGCGGCACCATAAGCTCCAATTTGTCTCCTGCTTTGAGTTCTGCATTTGCGTAGGTTGAAAATATGCCGCCTGGAATTTGCTTTACGGCGACTTTCCATTGGTTGTCTACAGGACTTGAACATAGCGAATATGATCGGCGAATATCTTCACCATTAATTATTTTTCGTAATGTAAGATATTGCCCTTGTATGTATTTGAATTCTTCCTGAAGATTTTCAGGAATGTTGAATGTGATAACTGTACAATCTGAAGTTTCTTTGTATACTTCAGCGACTTCGATTTCATGAAACTTTGCCATGTAATTTTTTAGTTGTTTTTACAAAACTAACAATTGTTAGTTTGACTTACAACTAATTTTTTGTTAAATATTATCAGTCAACTGTTTACATATAAAAAAAGAGCGCAAATTGCGCTCTTTTTGATATTTGACAGTGATTATTTCACTCAATTACATGCTAGGTCTTTACACGTTACACATGTTTGCTCTTGCACACAGGAATTGCTTCCTGGTGGTGGTGGCGGTCCACCCGCTTTTACTTCATTTAGATTTGAGACTATATTTTTTTTAAATCTCAAATCTCTGGTAGGCTTTCTCTTCATTATGGTAGATTTAAAAAATTATATTGGACAAATATAAGTAAGATTACGCTTGTTAAATTATGGTTTCTCACTATTTTTTCGGATGTTAAATTGTAATGTTTATTTTATTTTACAATTCCTTTGAGCAATACTTTGCTCAGCGTTTGAAGTAAATCTTCTTGATTTATGTCTTCTTTTTTTGGAATCCACAGATAGAGTGAACGCAATGTGGAAAGTATGGAAAATAAGATGATTTCTGGGTTTACAGCTTTTAATTCCTGTTTTTCAATACCTTCTTTTAAGATTTGGCGGAAGCTTTCTTCGTAGTTTCTTCGCAACTGCAAATAGTAGTCTATTTTTTCTTCTAGATGCATCCAATCGTTATTCATTGTTGCCATTCTGGAAGGGTTTTTCATGGTAATTTTAACATGTAAACCGATAATTTTTTCTAATTTTTGAATGCTGGTAAGTTCTGCAGCCACAATTTCTGCCATTCCTTCGGTGAAATCCTCTCCAATTTTGATGATAATTTCGGAAAGAATTTGTTGTTTGGATTGAATGTGATTGTACAAACTTGCCGCTTTAATTCCCATTGCCTGAGCAATGTCGCGCATTGTTACCGCACTATATCCTTTTTTTTTGAAAAGCATTTCTGCAGTACGTACAATTTCTTCTTTGCGAGTTTCAGGTTTTTGTGCCATGATGTTGCCCTTATGAGTTTGTGAAGATACATATTTTATGAAATACGTTGAATTTTTACATTTTATTGCGTTGCTATTTTATGTTTTAATAGCTTTGTGAAAATTTGCCAGATGAACGAGAATATTGAGACAAATCCGTTGTTGGACAGACTTCCTCCACATTTACAACAATATATAAAACCACAGAATTACGACGATTACACTGCTATTAATCAAGCTGTTTGGCGTTATGTGATGCGTAAAAGTGTTTCATATTTGAGTACGGTGGCACATAATTCTTATTTAAATGGTCTGCAAAAGACAGGAATTTCTATTGATAATATTCCGAGCATGTACGGCATGAACCGCATTCTAAAAGAGATTGGTTGGGCTGCTGTTGCCGTGGACGGATTTATTCCACCGAATGCTTTTATGGAGTTTCAAGCTTATAAAGTTTTGGTCATTGCCAGCGATATTCGTCAGTTGGAACATATTTCATATACGCCAGCTCCCGATATTATTCATGAAGCCGCAGGACATGCGCCCATTATTGCTAATCCTGATTATGCAGAGTATTTACGCCGTTTTGGAGAGATTGGTGCCAAAGCTATTTTGTCCGCACACGACAATGATATGTACGAAGCCGTACGCAAACTTTCTATTGTGAAAGAAGCGCCTGGAAGTAGCGAGGCTGAGATTGAAGCTGCCGAAATTCGTGTGAATAAGTTGCAAGCAAAGAAAGTAGAATTGTCTGAGATGGCAATGATTCGAAATTTACACTGGTGGACCGTTGAATATGGCTTGATTGGCACTGTAGAAAACCCAAAGATTTATGGCGCAGGTTTACTGTCTTCTATTGGCGAAAGCAAATGGTGTATGACAGACGAAGTGAAAAAACTCCCGTATTCTGTTGATGCTGCGTATCAAGAGTTTGATATTACCAAACCGCAACCACAATTGTACGTAACACCCGATTTTTCATATTTGATGCAAGTGTTAGAGGAATTTGCCTCTACAATGGCATTGCGAAAAGGCGGATTTAGAGGTTTGCGAAAGCTGATTGAATCTAAAAAGATTGGAACGATTGAACTCAGTACAGGTTTGCAAGTTTCTGGCGTTTTTACAGAAATGATTACAAATGAAGATAATGAAGTTGTGTTTTTTAGAACGGAAGGACCAACTGCGCTATCGAATCGGGAGAAAGAGTTGATTGGTCATGGTGTAACGATGCATCCACATGGGTTTAGTTCGCCGTTAGGCAAATTGAAAGGCATTAATTTAGCGATTGAAGATATGAGTCCGCGCGATTTGAAAGCCTATAATTTTTATGATGGCGAACGGATTGCCTTTGAATATGAAAGTGGCATTAAAGTAGAAGGATTGAATGTAACAGGAATTCGTAATATTTTTGGGAAGCTGATTTTAATTCAGTTTACTGATTGTACCGTAACCTACAAAGATCGCGTGTTGTTTAAACCAGAATATGGTACGTTTGATTTGGCTTTAGGGAAAAAGATTGTTTCAGCCTATGCTGGCGCTGCCGATTATAATTCGTTTGATACGATGCATTTTAAATCGGAAACATTGACGGTAAAAGTTGAAAAGTCTAAAGCCGATGAAGATTTGGAAGCCTTGTATGCAAAAGTTCGCGAGTTTAGAACCCAAAAAGATGCTTCAATTTCTTTAGAAACTATTTTTGAAACACTGAAAAGTCAGCATCCAAAAGATTGGCTATTGTTGGTAGAGTTGTTTGAATTGACCAGAAATCAGCCTGATTTACAGGAGCAAATTTTACAACATTTACAAACCATCCAAACTGAACGACAAGAAATTGCACATTTAATTCAGGATGGAATTGATTTGGTGAAGCATTAACTATTCAAAAAATCTTTAAATTTTTTAGTTGAGAGTAACTTCCAGATGCCAAGCAGAATTGCCAAACCTTCTGTAAATGAGCCAACGGTTAAAATCATAGATCCATACGGCCAATGTTGTATTTTGAATAAAGCACCAATAATGGTCATAAAAATTCCTAGTAGAAATAGTGCAATGATGTGTTTTACTTTCATAGATATCGTTTTTTAAGTACCTGTATTTGTGTAAATTTAAACTTAAAAGTTACACTTTTTATGCTACACGCTTAAAATTTTATTTCTGGAAATTGCGTTTGTAGTTCTTGTATTTTAGCTTGAAGATTTGCTAAAAATCTTTGATGCTGTTCCGATTTAGGATTGAATGGTTTGTGCGCCAATCCTTTTTGAATGTTTTCAACAGCAGTCATCGTTTGTTCACTTTCGTGAGAAATCCAAGCGAGCTGAAATTTTTCCCAAATGTAATGTATGGCTAATAAATTTGGGTGTATCATGTCGTCTGCGTAAAAACGATAATCGCGTAATTCGTCCATCATCAATTCATACGAAGGAAAGTAATGTATTTGATGGCGTTTGGATACGATTTGATGAATTCCTGCCAATAAATGCGCTTTGCTTTGTTGATTTTCTACAAAACCATCTTTTACATGTCGCACAGGTGAAACTGTAAACAGAGTTGTAATTTTTGGATTGATACTTTTGAGTAAAGCAACCGTATTTTCTATACTTGCCGCAACTTCATCAACCGATAAGATTTCTTTTAAAAATTGCTTCTGCGGTACTTTATGGCAGTTGGCAACAATAGTATCGGTTTCAATATGTCGGTACGTCCAAGCTGTTCCTAAGGTAATAATTACGTGTGAAGCATCTCTTAGAAACATGTACGTTTCCGCCACAGCGAAATTTAAATTTTCTAGTAACACATTTTTATCCGCGTGACTCAACTCAGAATGTGCTTCAAAACAGTGCCAACGTTCGTTTGCATAAAAAATATCAGCTTCGGTATACGTATTTTGATTGATTGCTTTGAGTAGGAGATTTTCAATCGCTTTTGGATGAAATAATATTCCAAACGGATTTTGAAAGATTTTAAATTTATAATACGCCAACTTTCCGCTCATGTGTTCCGAAAAACAAGAACCCAATAAACCTACTTTTGAGTCGTAAGTTATTGGGTTATATGCTTCCTTTGCAAAAGGAATGTTGGTCTGTAAAATCATGCAGTTATTGCTTTTTCTTTGCTTTTTCAGCTCTTATTGCTTTTGCGTACATGACAAGCAATCTGTTTTTCATTCCTTGCGTAAATCCTACCAATTCTTTGCTTTCGTAGGTAACACCTTTTCGTGCTTCCATTTTTAAAATGGCATCACTTGTTGCTCTGTCTAGTTTTCCTTTTTCAACAATGTCATACTCGTTTAAAAGTTTAAGATAGATCAATTTTTCTTGAAAATCTGAAACTACTTTTGGTGTTGGAGGCGTTAGTTTTAACCATTCTCCTTTTTTATTTGGCATGACACACCAAACGTATACGTCTTCTTTTTTGTCTTCTTTTTTTGTTTCTTTTTGAGCAAACATTGGTAAGGCAAACAACAATGCTACTGCTATTAATACTGCTTTTTTCATTTGGCTATTATAAGGATTATTACTTACTATTTAATTATTTTACATATTCTTTTACGCGTTCGATAGCTTTTGGAATTCCACCTGGATTTTTTCCTCCTGCTGTTGCAAAGAAAGGTTGTCCGCCTCCGCCGCCGTGAATTAGTTTCCCTAATTCTCTTACTACTTTTCCTGCGTCAAAACCACGTTCGGAAACCAATTCTTTTGAGATGTAGCAAGTTAACATTACTTTATTTTCTGTCGCTGTTGCGAAGAATAAAAATAAGTTTTTGATTTCGCCACCAAGTTCAAATGCTAGGTTTTTGATTCCGTTTTGGTCTAAATCTACTTGCTTCGCTAGAAACTGAACGCCATTAATGTCTTTCAATTCGTTTTTAAGCTCACCTTTTAGGTTTTTCGCTTTATCTTTTAGTAAATTTTCAATTTGCTTACGCAATTTAGCATTTTCATCTTTTAAATCCGTTACAGCTTTTACAGCATCTTTCGGATTGTTTAATACATCTTTTATTTCGTAATATGCGCGGTTGTTTTCAAAGTAGAACTCTTTGGTTGCATCATAGGTAATTGCTTCAATACGACGAATTCCTGCTGCAACAGCGCCTTCAGATTTGATTTTAAAGTGCCAAATATCTGCGGTATTCTGCACGTGCGTTCCACCACACAATTCAATCGATTTTCCAAAACGGATCGAACGCACTGTGTCACCATATTTTTCTCCAAAAAGTGCTAAAGCTCCATCTGCGAGAGCTTCTTCTACAGGGCGATTTCGTTTTTCTTCAAGCGGAAGCTTTCCTTCTATTCGCGAATTCACAAAGTTTTCTACGTCACGCAATTCTTCTACGGTTAATTTAGAAAAGTGAGAAAAGTCAAATCGTAAATATTTAGAATGTACCGCAGAACCTTTTTGTTCTACATGCGTTCCTAATATTTCGCGTAATGCTTGATGCAGTAAATGTGTTGCGGTATGATTTGCCGCTGTACGTTCACGCTGTTTTTTATCGACAACGGCACGCAACGGTTCGTTTAATTTTTTGGGTAAATTTTTAGTGATGTGAATGATGAGATTGTTTTCCTTTTTGGTGTCTAACACATAAATGACATCTCCGTTTGAAGTTTCAACATATCCTTTATCGCCAACTTGTCCACCGCCTTCTGGGTAAAATGGAGTCATGTTGAATACCAATTGATATTGAACGCCTTCTTTTTTGGTTTCAATTTTACGATAGCGCGTCAATCTTACATCAACTTCTAGCAAGTCGTAGCCTACAAATTCTTCTTCTTCATCTTCGAGTAACACCACCCAATCATCTGCTTGAATTGCAGTTGCTTTTCGTCCACCTTCTTGTTGTATTTTGAGTGCCGCATCAAATTCTTCCTCGTTGTAGGTTAATCCGCGTTCACGCAAAATCAATTCCGTTAAATCTTCTGGAAAACCGTACGTATCTTTTAATTCAAACACTTTTTTTCCTGAAACAACTTTTCCATTTACGTTTTCTATGACACGATCGAGCAATACCAAACCTTGATCTAAAGTTCGTAAAAACGACTGTTCTTCTTCTTTAATTACATTCTGAATCAATTGCTTTTGCTCTTTGAGTTCAGGAAATGCTTTCCCCATTTTATTGTCCAAAACATCTACCAAACGATAAATAAATGGTTCTTTTTTGTTTAAAAATGTAAATCCGTAACGAACCGCTCTACGTAAAATTCGACGAATTACGTAACCTCTTGTGTTATTGCTTGGCAATTGTCCGTCTGCAATAGAGAAGGAAACTGCACGTACATGATCGGCAATCACACGAATAGCGACATCTACTTTTTCATTAGTACCATATTTTACATTGGTAATGGTTTCTATTTCTCTGATAAGTGGTGTAAAAACATCTGTATCATAGTTCGATTTTACGTCTTGCAATACCATACACAAACGCTCAAATCCCATTCCTGTATCAACATGTTGTGCCGGTAATTTTTCTAGAGATTTATCTGCTTTACGATTGTATTGCATAAAAACTAAGTTCCAAATTTCCACTACTTGCGGATGATCCATATTTACCAAATCGGCACCAGGTATTTTTGCTTTTTCTTCCTCAGAACGAATATCAACGTGAATTTCCGAACATGGACCACACGGACCTTGTTCGCCCATTTCCCAGAAATTATCTGCTTTATTCCCCATCAAAATGCGTTCTTCTGGAACAATTTCTTTCCACAAGTCGTATGCTTCTTGGTCGAGTTTCAGTCCATCTTCATCACTTCCTTCAAAAACGGTTACGTATAGAATGTCTTTATCTATTCCGTACACTTCCGTAAGCAATTCCCAAGCCCAAGTAATGGCTTCTTTTTTAAAGTAATCTCCAAAACTCCAATTTCCTAACATTTCAAACATGGTATGATGATAGGTGTCGTACCCAACTTCTTCCAAGTCATTGTGCTTTCCGCTTACACGAAGACATTTTTGTGTGTCTGCAATACGATTGCTTTTTGGCGTTCCGTTTCCTAAGAAATATTCTTTAAAAGGTGCCATTCCAGAGTTGACAAACATCAAAGTAGGATCATTCTTTGTCACCATTGGCGCAGAAGGTACAATTTGATGTGTTTTAGATTTAAAAAACTCTAAAAACTTCGCTCTAATATCCTGAGATTTCATGTGTAATTTTATATTTTCACTCAATGGCGCCTGTTATTCGTTATTTTTATATTTGATAAAATAATAACATTTTGCACGCCTATTTCGTGTCGTTTATTTTTATACAATATTCGCCAGATAACCTTTTTTTGATTATTAAAATTATCTTAACCTGCTCTAAAATTTCTAAAAACTGTAAAACAATAGTTATATTTGTTCGTTTTACAAGCTGCTCGTGAAATAATTTCACGAAAAATCTGTACAAAAATAGTATAATTTAAGGAATGAGTAAGGTAAAATATTATTACGATTCAGAAACACTGTCTTATCGAAAGATTGAAAGCAAGCGTGGACGCAAAATTGGGTTCATTTTTTTGTTTTTTGCTGCCTCGGCCTTATTTGCAGTTTTGTTTGTTACAATCATCTTTAATACTGCGCTAGAAACGCCAAAAGAAAAGGTTTTGAAGCGAGAAGTAACACAATTAAAGTTTCAATATGATGTGTTGAATAAAAAAATAAAACAAGCTCAAGATGTTCTAAAAAATATTGAAGAACGAGATAATAATATTTATCGTTTGTATTTTGAGGCCAATCCGATTCCTGAAGAACAGCGAAAAGCAGGTTTTGGTGGTGTAAATCGCTATGAAGATTTGTATAAATTAGAAAATGGTGAATTGCTAGTGGCAACTACAAAAGAAATTGAAAAACTGCAAAAACGACTCATTGTTCAATCGAAATCATTAGATGAAATTGCAAAACTTGCTGAAGATCGGGAAGAATTTTTAGCTTCAATTCCTGCCATACAACCTGTCAATAATGAAGATTTGACACGAATGGCTTCTGGATATGGATGGCGAAATGATCCGTTTACAAAAGCACGAAAAATGCATTGGGGAATGGATTTTACCGCACCAAGAGGAACGCCCGTTTATGCTTCTGGTGATGGTGTTGTAGTGCGTGCCGACAATTCATCTTCAGGATTTGGAAAACACATTCGTATCGATCATGGATATGGTTATGTTTCGTTGTATGCACATTTAAGCAAATACAATGTGCGCAAAGGAAGAAAAGTAAAACGTGGTGATTTAATTGGTTTTGTGGGAAGTACAGGACGATCACAAGCACCACATTTGCATTATGAAATTCGAAAAAACGGCGAAAAAATAAATCCGATAAACTTTTACTACGGAAACTTATCTGCGGTAGAATTTGAAGAATTACTTAAAAACGCTGCAAAGCAAAATCAATCGCTTGACTAATGCATATTGATTTACCAGAAAAATTATATTACAGTATTGGCGAAGTTGCCAAAGCCTTTGGCGTAAATGCCTCTTTGATTCGTTTTTGGGAAAAAGAATTTGACGAAATTCAACCTAAAAAAAACGCAAAGGGAAATCGCAAATTTACTCCAGAAGACATCAAACATATTCAACTTATCTACCATTTGGTCAAAGAGCGTGGCTTTACGCTCGGCGGGGCAAAAGTTCACTTAAAAGAGGAAAAGAAAAAAACGCTATCCAATTTTGAGATTATTCGTAAATTACAACATATTCGAGCTGAACTTGTAAAAATCAAGGACAACTTGTAACATTTCAACCAATATCAACACTATACTAATACATAAACCCGAATAATTATGAGTAAAAAATCGTTAATTATCCTTGTCGTTCTCGCGATTATTGCAATTTTCGCTTACACTAGATACAACTCAATGGTTGTTTTAAGAGAAGATGCCAAAACCGCATGGTCTAACGTAGAAAGTGAATACCAACGAAGAAGCGATCTTATTAAAAATTTAGTCAAAACTGTAAAAGGTGCCGCCGATTTTGAGCGTACAACCCTAGAAGCTGTAATCAACGCACGAGCAAAAGCAACGCAAACGCAGATTAATGTAGATGACTTAACACCAGAAAATATAGCAAAATTTCAACAAGCACAAGATGGATTATCTGGCGCACTCTCGCGATTATTAGTTACTGTTGAGCGTTATCCTGACTTAAAAGCCAATGAAAATTTCTTGAAACTCCAAGATGAATTGGCAAGTACTGAAAACTCTGTACGCACCGCAAGAAATCGTTACAATAGCGCTGTAAACGACTATAATATCTCTACAAAAACATTTCCAAATAACATATTTGCAGGATTATTCGGATTTAAAGAAATGGCGCGTTTTAAAGCTGCTGCTGGTACAGAAAATGCTCCAGAAGTTGAGCTTGATTTTAGTAGTTAATCCATAAAAAAACACAAAGTATGTCTAAAGTAGAAGATTTCCTTTCCGCTGAGGAAGAACAAGAAATCGTAGCTGCCATTAGAACGGCAGAACGAAGTACTTCTGGTGAAATCAGAATTCACATTGAAGATCATTGTGATGTAGATACGTTTGATCGTACACTAGAAGTATTTCATCTACTGAAGATGGACAATACACGACTCCGTAATGGTGTGCTCATTTATGTCGCTGTGCGCGATAAAAAATTTGTCATTTATGGCGATAAAGGCATTAACGATGTGGTTCCCTGTGATTTTTGGGACACTACCCGCGATGTCATGCGCAATTATTTTCAAGAAGGGAATTTCACTAAAGGCTTGATTGAAGGTGTCCTAAAAGCCGGATTGGAACTGCAAGCACATTTCCCATGGGATGCACACACACACGAAGACGAACTACCAAACGAAATTTCCAGAGGCTAATGCTGCAACACTTACATACTACATATTTACGAACTTTTCTTTGTATTCTTGGACTGTTTTTCTTGAACGTTTCGTTCGCTCAGTTTAACATTCCACCAAAACCAACAAAAGCAAATCCTGATGCTGTTTACGATTATGCAAAGTTACTTTCTCGTACTGAAAAAGCTTCTTTAGAAAATAAACTGATTAAGTATTCAGATACGACTTCTACACAAATTGTGATTGCAATTATTGAATCTACAAATGGAGAAAGTATTGGCATGCTTACGCCAGAATGGGGACAAAAATGGGGCGTTGGACAAAAAGGAAAAGACAATGGTGTCATGGTGGTTTTGGCTGTGAAAGATCGTAAAATATGGATTTCGCCTGGATATGGTGCAGAAAATAAATTGACCGCAGGAATTGTGGGGCAAATTACACGAAATCGCATCATTCCATACTTTAAAAAAGGGGATTATTATGGCGGACTTGATGAAGGTATAAATAGTATTATTGAAGTTTTACAAGGTGAATTTACTGGTGAACGGCGACGTTCAAGCAAAGGAATCGCCATTGGTGTCGTTTTCTTTTTGGTAATTTTCTTTATCGTACTCGTTTCTATTTTAGCCAATAACAAACGAAATGGCGGTAATAATCACGGTGGCGGCAGACATAGTACAGGAAGTGACTTACTCGATATTATTATTTTAAGTAATATGGGAAAAGGATCTTTTGGAAGCGGAAGCAGCGGTGGCGGCGGTTTCGGCGGCGGTGGCGGATTTGGTGGCGGCTTCGGCGGCGGCGGATTCAGTGGTGGTGGTGCTGGAGGAAGTTGGTAGCTTCGACAAGCTCAACTACCTTGTAGTTACTTCAAAAATAGATTGCCAAAAGTTTTTCATTTCGACTCCGCTCAATGTGAAAACTTTCGAAAAAATGTTTCAGTTTCAGAGCACTTCTCGATACAATTTTTCTTCGTTTCACTCCAAAAAACCACTCGAAGAGACGTTTTTAGTTATTTAAGAAGATCAGCGAAGCGACCCAAAAGCGAAGCGACCCAAAAGCGAAGCGACCCAAAAGCGAAGCGACCCAAAAGCGAAGCGACCCAAAAGCGAAGCGACCCAAAAGCGAAGCGACCCAAAAGCGAAGCGACCCAAAAGCGAAGCGACCCAAAAGCGAAGCGACCCAAAAGCGAAGCGACCCAAAAGCGAAGCGACCCAAAAGCGAAGCGACCCAAAAGCGAAGCGACCCAAAAGCGAAGCGACCCAATTACCTTTTCAACGTAAAATGTCCTGTAAAAGTACGTCCGTCTTCAAGCTGTACCGAAAACCAATAATCATTGGAAGGCATTTTTGATCCGTTAATATTACCATTCCAAGCATCTTCTGAATTGATGAGGATTCTGAGAAGTTTTCCATAACGATCGTAGATAAAAACTTGTGTTCCTGACTGAAATACTTCTGAGATTCCTTTGAGTTGCCACGTGTCATTTATGCCATCATTGTTTGGAGTAAAAAATCTTGGATAACCAATTACAGCAATATCTTCACTAACAATTCCACAATTGTTCTTTATATCTTTGATAAATACGGTATGAAACCCTGCGCCAACATTTTGAAAGCTATTTGATTCTTGATAAACAGCATTCGGATTGTCTAAAGCATACACATATTCGCCTTCTCCAGAAACCACTACAGTAACTATATTATTTTCTGAAATGTCATCAATTTGAATGTTTTGAATTGTCGCAATGTTGGAAGGTTGTACCAAAATTGTTTTTGTTTTGGAACAACCGCCATTTTGCGTGACTTCAACCGTGTAGTTTCCTATTTCATTTACTTGAATTTCGGGTGTAGTTTCTCCAGTTGACCATAAAAATGTATAATCATTAAAGTTATTGATAATGCCGCTTTCAAGCATAATCAATTGTGGCGAAAAGTTCACACAATAGTATACTTCTTCTGTAGTAGCAATTGTTGGCAAATTGAGCACATTGAGTGTTACTTCTCCTATTCCGTAGCATTCGCCATTTTGTGTAACTCTCGCATAAATTGTCTGCGAATACGGTGTTGTATTGGTAAATTGATTCCCTAGCGGATTTGACACTAATAAAGCATCTTCAATAGTTTCAAAATATGTAACTGCTACATCGGCGGGCAAACCATCAGTTATTTGAGCATCTGCTAACGAAAGGTCAAATTGCGTCAAACCAGCTTCTTCAATCGCATCACAAGCATTGATAACCGCATTATTGACCGCATTTGAACTTACCTGCAATGTTACTTCCGCAGTATTTTCACAACCTGAAATTAAGTCCGTAACTTTTGCATACACTATTTGCGGATTGGACGTATTCGTGTATGCGCCCGTTGTGATTTCTTGCGTAAGCGCACTGTCTTCATAATAGCGAACTTGTCGATCTGTCAAGATTCCATTTGCGACCTCAGCATTGTAATCAAAGAGATCAAAGATTGTTGTTCCGCTAGTTGAACCACATTGTACGATTGAAATGTCTTGCGTTTCTGGCAGTCCAAATATAGTTGCCGTAATTGGTATTCGTGTGCCATTTGTACATCCTGAAAATGCTGGAAAAACCCAGAATATTGTTGTTTCTGTCACTGAAACTGTATAATTGTTTCCTGAATGAATTGGTGTTGTTGCTGTTTCAGAATCGTACCATAACACACTGTCTGTATTTGTGGTAACACTTAGCGTAAGTTCACTTGGTCCGCAAGCGGCATCTTCTGTAATTGTTGATTTTGGTGTCTCAATTCGTGTACTTGCCGATAAATTGATGGTTGGTTCGCCAGGCATTCCGCCAAATTCTACGATATATCCTTGCGGATGATATGGATTGTTTGGATCGGTAGAACCTTCGTTTGGCAGATCGTTCCAAGAACCTAACAAACCTATACTCGGATCGGTAATGTGTGCATAGTGTTCTTCGCCGAAGTTGTTGGGTTCGCCTGAATTCCAAAAGGTATACGCGCCGTTTTGCGGTGTTCCATTTACTTCTCCTATCCAAAATACGGTTCCTGCTTCTGGTCCAGTAACCCATTCCCAAGTTCCTTCTTGTGCCACGTCTGTGGCTCCAATCCAACCTGTTCCTTGACTTTGTGAACCTGCCAAGTCTGCTTCTTCTTCCGTTGTTAATGTTGCTAAATAACCTTCCAATCCGAAGTACGTTTGTGCAGCTGCTGCATCTCGTGCTTGCGTCCATGTAATTCCTGCGTTTGGCACGTAGAAATAGTAATGCCCTGTAGATGGCAAATAGTTAGCATCACCTAGATTGATGGAAAAGAATTTGTCTTCTGTGAAATTAGTTTGCGTAGTTTCGTAGACAACGGCAGAAATGGCTGCTTCGTATTCTGCAAAAGTTGCTGGACCAACTAAAGCGAGTCTTCCCAAATCTGGTGTCCAAAAAGCATTGATATTTGGATGTGTTCCTGTTAGCGTGAGTATATCTAATCCGTTTTCGTAGCCTTCTGATATTTGAATGTATACGATTGGCAAACTTGTATCTTGCGGATCAGGATCTGTGATGGAAACACTCGTTACGATATTTATTGGTACGTCTCCACAATATTTTTGATCGCCTTGCGCTGTAATTGTTGGTGGTGTTTGCGCATGTAATATTGTTGCTGTAAAAGACAACAAACACAAATAGATTAACAGAGAAAAGCAACGCATATTTTTGAGTATTCTTCTAAAATAAACATTTTTTTAAAGCCGTTTGAACCTAGATTGTTTTTTTAAGAACTACAACGTTGTAGTTTTGATAACTTATTTTATTTCACTCTTTTCATTTCCCAATTCCACTCTCCATACTCACTTTTTGCCGAACCAACTATTAGATTGAAAGTTTTGATTTCACCATCATATTTTGAATATCCATCGTTAAATTCAAAGTGAATTAGTGTGCCAGATTGCTTCCAAAAGTCATTATTGGGAGTTTTGTCATTAGGATGTGTAGTCTTTATTTTTCCATTGTCGCTAAATGTGATTTCGTATGTTAAATCTTCATCGGAGTATTCCCAAGTAGAACCGAGTAATGATTGATTGAGTTTTGATATTTTTTTAGATGAGCCACAACCAATTAGTAATATTGTTGCGAATATGATTAGATAGATTTTTTTCATGAGTTGATCTTTATATGGTTATGCGCTTGCTTCTTTTATGAAAGATAGATTGTTTTTTGACGAAAGTCAGATATACAGTTTATTGCTTTTTGTTAGCTGTGTTGTATTTATCGATGAGTGAAAAGGTAAGATATTTGTAGAAATCATGTTTGAAATCTTTTGCTTCGAGTATTTTTAACATTTTATCGGTTAGTTCTGTGATTTTAGGATTATTCCCGGAAGTAGATAACGCAATAATTTGTCCAATTTTAGAATTTTCAAAATTTTTATCGGTTAAGATCCCATTCATACACGCAGCGTATTTTTTGATGTTTTCAGTTCCGCTAAGTGCTTTTATGACATAATCACTTACCCCAAAATTTGCCATTCTGCCATCAATTGCCATTCGTATGTTGTTGTGCAATGTTATGTAACTTTTGCCACTTGTATCTGGAAGTAATTCGGCACTGCGTAAACTTTGCTCTGCTTTTTTGAGTAAGGTTTTAAATTCAACACCATTGTCGTCAAATAGATTGCACATACATTCCATATACTTGGTTTCTAGTTTATAGTTGTCGTTTTGCGCAAAAACTGCCATAGTATTTCCTAATAACAGGATGCAAAGCAAGAATTTTAAAATATATTTCATGTATTTTTTCAGTTTGAAAATTGATTACGTGAATTGATTACATTTTGCATTCAAAATACAAAATTATAGATATAAAAAAAGCTTTTGAGAAGATTCAAAAGCTTTTTTCTGTATGCTTGTGTTGCCGTTAGAATGTCTGGAAGCGATTCTTGTTTCCGCCAACTTTGCTAATTTTATAAGTAAACCCTAACATGAAATAGCGTTGCAATACGGTACTTTGCGAATCTTGAATGTAATCGGCAGTAACCGTTCTACGCGTATTGATATTTTGATCGAGCAAATCGTAAGCCGTAAGTTTGATCGTTCCTTTTTCTTTGAGAATTTTCACACCCAAACTCATGTTCCAAAATAGCGAACTTCGTTCAAATCCGGGCGCAACGTTGGTTCGGTACGTATATCGTAAGTCGTTCCCAAAGACAATATTTTTTGGCCAAAATGTCGTCGTTTTTAAACCTACATTGTGACTTTGAAATGTTTCATTGTTTAAGTTATCTAAACTGTAGCGCGTGTTACTGAATGAAACTGAATAACGAGGCTCTATTTCTAATAATTCTCTGTAATTGTAAGTCATTCGTACACTTGGTGTTATTGCATTTCGTTTGGTGGAGAATTTTACACCGTTGGTAAAGTTAAATTCTTTGTTATAGTTTGAATATAAACCTACTCTAAAACGAAGTGAAGTGCTGTCTCGCTTAATGGTTTTACTGTATGAAACGCCTCCGCTTCCTCTAATAATTCCATCAACATTTGTATATGTTGTGGTTCTAATTCTGTTTTCGTCTGTAACGGATAATGGAACGATTTTATCATTTGTTAATCCTGCGGAAAGCCAAAAGAAGAATCCGCTTTTTGATTTGAAATCATAGTTGTTAAAGTTTGCATATACGTCATGCACAAATTCCCTGTTCAAGTTTGGATTACCAACTGTAATATTTAATGGATTACTTACGTTTGCTACAGGTTGTAACTGTTGAGCTTGTGGCGCTTGCGTACGTGTGTTATAGTTGAAATATACACTCATTCCTTGCTTGATGCGATAACGCATGTAACTATTAATGTTAACGTCTGAGAAGTTTGATTTGACAGAAGTGTTTTGAATGAATTCTTCATTTTTAAGTTCTGACAATAGCAATCCTGTCGTAACTCCTAAGTAGAGTTTTTCCGTTTCGTAATTAACGCCAATACTTGGCAAATGCGTTCGGAAGTTTACTTTTAAGTCTGAGCTTAAAGTTTCATTAAAATCGTCGTATTGATTGGTTGTGTTATCAAAATCAAAAACACGTCTGTCATTACGTTCACGTCTGTTGGTAAAGCGATATCCTAAGTCTATAAATAGTTTTTCTTTGACTGGAATTCGATATTCGATATCAGTAGAAATATTGTTTTGTCTAGATTCGGTATCTGTCAATTGATCTCGTGAAGTGCTAGAAGGTGTAGCTCCAAATATCTCATTGGTTGTGTTCAGAAAGTTTTCAGAGGTATTGTTGATGAAGTTTCCGTTGGTTCCAATACGCAAGTATGCTCCTTTGCTTCCAAACTTTTTAATGATACTGATGTCACTTGTAAAATTGCGACGTTCCGAATCGGTGCTGTTTTGCGAGTTACCTCGGTTTAATAGTGTGTCATCTTCGTCTAAAGATTCTTCATTTCGAGAAGAAAAGCTTTCTCCTTCTGTAAATTGAAAGTTTGGCGCTACAATAATTTTGAAGGTAGAATCGATTTCAAATTGTAGTTCAGCACTTGCTCTGTGATTCTGGTTTGTACTTAAAAATCTGCTTGAGGAGTTGGTAAAGAAATTTCCATCTGGTAAAATGTTTTCACGTTCTACTCTACTGTCATTTTCCGAATCAACACCAGAATAAAAGTAATCCGCTAGAATTTCTGTTTTGTTTTCATATTCGTCTACAAAACTTGCGCCTGCGTTTGTAGATGTTCGAATTCCTTGTCCGCCACCAAAATTTTGACCGTTTATAGAAAAAGCTCCGTTTCCATTCCAAGAAACACTTCCTGCATTTCCCATCATATCGTAAATTTCGTCAAAACTAAATCCGGAAGTATTGATGTTATTTCGTCCTGCCAATACACTGACTCGCTGTTTGTCATTAAAATAGTTTCCTATTCCACTCATCGCATAGCGATCATCGGTTCCTCCACTTACGGTGGCTCGCCCAAAGAAACCTTTGTTTTGATCTTCTTTGAGTTCAATATTGATAGTTTGCGCTTCCGAAGTTCCTTTTTTTCCTGTGAATTCTTCCGATTCACTTTTGGTCGTTGTCACCTGAATTTTGTCTACGATTTCCTTTGTTAAGTTTTTCGTAGCAATATTTGGATCGTTTCCAAAAAATGGTTTTCCATTTACCAAAATTTTGTTGACTTCTTTTCCGTTTACCTTTATTTTTCCATCACTATCAACCTCAACACCTGGCAACTTTTTGATTAAGTCTTCTACCGTTGCATCTGGTCGTGCTTTAAAAGAATCTGCATTGAATTCTAAGGTATCTTTTTTCACTGTGATTGGCGCGCGAATTGCTGTAATTTGAACCGCATCGAGTTCGTCCGTAGCCAATTCCATCTCAATGGTTGGCATGGTAATGACAGATTTATCAATTTTAAGTTTTTGTTGATAGCTTTTAAATCCGTTGAACGTAACAAATAGGTTTACTTCTTTTAGTTTGGTGCGTCCTGCTAGTTCAAAACCTCCATCTTTGTCACTAATTGTGTAAGTAATTAAGGTTGAATCCTTGAGCGTTTGTACGTATACTGTTGCAGATTCTAGTGGTGTTTTGTCAATTTTGTCTACAATTTTTCCTTTGACTTCAAATTCTTGTGCAAATAGTGAAGAAGTAAATACACTGATAAAAAGTATCAGTAAGGTAATAAGTGGTTTATTCATTTTTGTTTTTAATTGCTGATGATCGGTTTCGTCACACAAACAAACAGAAAAAATGTTCATTTATTATTAAAATAATCTTAAAAACCTGTTTTTATTTCTTAAAATAGAAGAACGCTTTAGATTTGAAAACGAATTTTAGAGTGTTTGTAAGTAATTTAGCTTACTTCATATGCCCGCTGTATTGGCCATTTATCATTACATTCTTTTTTCCATTGTTCATTTTCTAGTTCTTCATCTGTTGCCAAGCAAGCATTGAGGTCAGCTATAATTTGCTCTTGTTCCATATCTTGCCCAATGAAAACTAATTCATTTTTTCGATCTCCAAATGTGATGTCCCAATCTGCCTCAATTTGTTGTTGATTTTCAATAAAAGACACATATTGAATACGTTTTTCAAAAGGCATACTACTCCACCAAACTCCAGCACTATCTGTTTTTAAAGAACCGCCAGCTTGTCCCCAAATTAATGCTTGTCCAGGTCTTGATGTGAGCCAAAATAGTCCTTTACTACGAATAATATTGTACGGAAATTTTTGTTGTATGTATGTTAAAAATCGATCTGAGTTAAAAGGTTTTTTAGACCTGTATACGAATGAAGTTATGCCGTATTCTTCCGTTTCTGGTGTGTGTTCTTCTTTATTGAGTTCTTCTATCCAACCTGCGCTTTGCTCAGCTTCTTCAAAGTTGAAAAGTCCTGTATTGAGAATTTCTTCTGGTTCAATTTTACTGTAAGACGATTCAAGAATACGCGCTGATGGATTTAGTTTGTGAATTGCAGCTTTTAAAACGCCTAAATGATCTACAGATACCAAGTCTGTTTTGTTTAGGATAATGACATTAGCAAATTCAATTTGATCTGTTAATAAATTTACAATGGTTCTGTAATCACCTTCAATATTGGTTAAGTCACGATCTAGTAAAGTTTCTGGGCTTCCAAAATCCTTGAAAAAGTTAAATGCATCAACTACAGTAACCATTGTATCAACATAGCTAAAACGCGATAGATCGATTCCATTATTTTCATCTACAAAAGAAAAAGTTTGTGCCACAGGAATTGGTTCACTAATGCCCGTACTTTCTATTAATAAATAGTCAAATCGGTCTTCTTTAGCGAGTCGTTCTACTTCCTCCATTAAGTCTTCTCGCAAGGTACAGCAGATACAACCATTGCTCATTTCTACTAATTTTTCTTCTGTACGAGAAAGTATGTTTTCGTTTTTAACTAATTCAGCATCTACATTTACTTCACTCATGTCATTTACAATCACGGCAACTTTTAAACCTTGTTTGTTGTGCAAAATATGATTGAGTAGTGTTGTTTTTCCCGCTCCTAGAAATCCGCTTAAAACTGTAACTGGTAATTTTTTTGAAATCTGCATCGTAGTATCCTAAAATTGTTTCGTATTTGTTTTGACAGCAAATTTAAAGGAAAAATATTAAAGCAACACAGTTGCATTAGTGGTTATTTTTAGAATACTGTATAAAAAAAGTGCTCTTATAGTAATATATACTAGCGAGCACTTTTTGCAATGTATGTAGATTGGTTATTTACTTATTCATTTTCATAGATAGAAACTGTTCCGCTGTCTTCATATGAAATAATTAATAGTGCGTTTCCTGTTGGACTGTCTGCTGCGCTTACAGCTACGATTCCTTCTGGAGCATAATCTGTTCCGCGTTGTAAGATTTGTAGAAATTGTGGTGCTGTCGGATTTGTAATGTCATAAACCATTACTTGACTGTTTCTTTCCAATCCAACAAAAAGAATGTAACGCTGATTGGCAATGTTTAAAACTTCTACCATTTCTGGTTCTGCACCTTTGTCGTCACTTCTTTTGTCGGTTTCGTTATCTTCCCAATCCCAATTGAAACGATCTGGAGTTTCTGATAATACACGTGTTGCAATTTCATTTCCGCTATCATACACAAGATTTCCATCGCCTGACCAAATACTGAACGAACGCGCTCCGTAGTTGTAAAGTTTGTCATAATCGCCATCGTTGTCTGTATCGCCCAAGTCTAACGCAACTTTTAGTCGACCAATGTTTTCATCGTCTTGATAGTTTTCAGAAGCTGGAAAAGCTGTTGCGTCTAGAGTTAAGTCTTTTACACGATCTTCTCCAACATATCCTGGCGTTCCTTCGTATTCTCTTGAATCTCCTTCGTTTGCAGAAATTACATATTCAGTTCCGTTGATGTTTACTGATGTTATTGCATCTGGTTGATAGATTCCATAAACAGGCCAATTTTTCAATTCATTTACATTGTCTTTGTCACTTGCATCAATTGAATTTCCAGCAATGTTGTAATCTTTGAAACCTAATGGATAAATAGCTTCAATTGTTTTTGTCAGTAAGTTTATTTTGGCTATTCCGTTATTTTCTTGAAGCGAAACCCATGCATATTGTGAATCTTCAGAAATGGTAATATATTCTGGCTCCACATCAGCAGCTAAGTCTGCATTTGGTCCAAATACTCTGAATCCTTGACTTTCTAAGGTTGCTTCTTGCGAATTGAACGCTGAGAAATCTAAAGTTGTTACATTGTTATTAGCCACATCAATGATGCTTACTGTTCCATCAGGGTCAATGGTATAATCATCATTTGGCTCACCTTCATTTGCTGATAGTATAAAGTTTCCATCTTTTGTAAACGTAACCATATCTGGTAATGAACCAACCGTGTATTCGTTTGCTAATGAATTATCAGAAGTATTGTACACATATATTTTCCCTGCGGCTTGTTTGTTTGATGCTTCAACGGCAACGGCAAGTTTTCCGTTGTTAACAGCCACGCTGTTTGGCGTTCCAAAAGCACTTACGTCTATTGGAGTTTCCATGATTGGCCCGTCAATGTCTGAAATATTGTAGATCGAAATTTGATCTAATTCTGTGTTTACCGTAAATAGTTTGTTTGAGATAGGGTCAAAAGCAGAGATTTCTGCGGAACCTGCACCGCCCACATTGATGGTTGTTTTAAATTGAAAGTTTACCGAAGTGTCAACTGGAGTTGTTGGATTTTGATTGTCATCATCATTTTTACAACTGTATAACAGAATAAATGCTGCTACAAGTAATAATGATTGTTTTAGGGTTTTCATTGTGTTGATTGTTTATTTCAACAAAAATGACCCTGATATTTTATTTGAATGTTATTGAAGTATGATTGAATTGTGTCGTTTTTGAAAAGAAATTGTTATGAGTTTTCATTTTTTTAACACAGCCATAAAGATAGCTTCTCGTTTGCTTTTTATGTTATTTGTAAGTGTTTTTAGTTTTACATAAGATGCTATTGCAGGAAAATCTTTAAAATTATAATCTAACCAAGAAAGTCCTTTTGTGTATTGGTCACGAACTGTTGCTTCTACAGTTTTAACTTCAGGAAATAGTTGTATTAATACACGAATGTTGTTTTCAAAGGCATCCAGTTTTGCTGTGAATTCTGTAGCAATTTTGGTTGGTTCGCCATTTTCTTTGAAAAAAAGTGTATTGTTTTCTTTTATTCTATCAGATTCTCCAAGATCATGCGCTTCAATTCCGCCAGGAAATAGTTGTTCTTGTAGCTGTTTTATGTTTGCTAATGCATCTTCCGTAAGAATGTTGAACTTTTCTAATTCTTGAGATTGCGCGATGTTTTGAGATTTTAGTGTTGCTGTGATCGAATCTGTATTGATTTTCGCAGTTTCTTCCGAATTGATTTTCTCAAATTCATTTTCTATCGTTGTAAAATCATCCGCAATAGGATTATTTCTAACATCTACAATAAGAAACATCATTCCGATAAGCACTAGACTGATGATAAAGAATGTGATGATAATACCTTTTGGATTCATGCTATTTTTTACGGAAATAGACTTGTACAGGAACTCCGTTAAAGTCAAATTGTTCGCGAAGTTTGTTTTCTATAAATCGTTTGTACGGATCGCGCACATATTGTGGCAAGTTGGCAAAGAATGCAAATTGCGGATATGGTGTTGGCAACTGCGTACAGAATTTTATTTTGACATATTTTCCTTTGTGCGCAGGCGGCGGCGTACGTTCTATGATTGGTAACATGGTATCATTCAGTTTGCTTGTTGGTACTCTGTTTGAACGATTTTTGTATACTTGTACCGCAGTTTCAATCGCTTTGAAAATACGTTGTTTTGTCAATACGGATATAAAAACGATTGGCACGTCTGTAAAAGGTTCGATTTGCTGGCGAATGTGCTTTTCAAATTCTTTTACCGTAGAAGTATCTTTTTCTACTAAATCCCATTTGTTTACAAGAATCACAATTCCTTTGTGATTTTTTTCAGCCAACCAAAAGATATTTTGCACTTGCGAGTCAAATCCTCTAGTTGCATCTACAACCAATAAACATACATCACTGTGTTCAATAGCACGAATGGAACGCATTACCGAGTAAAATTCGAGGTCTTCTTTTACTTTGGCTTTTCGGCGAATTCCGGCAGTATCTACCAAGTTGAATTCAAATCCGAAACGGTTGTATTTTGTATCAATCGCATCACGCGTAGTTCCTGCAATGTCTGTTACAATGTAACGATCTTCCCCAATTAAAGCGTTTATTAGAGACGATTTTCCTGCGTTTGGTCTTCCCACAACGGCAAAACGCGGCAAGTTTTCTTCTTCAGTTTCTTCTACATCTGGCAACGCTTCAACCAAAGCGTCTAACATTTCTCCTGTTCCGCTTCCGTTGATACTTGCAATTGGATAGTATTCTCCCAAACCTAACGAGTAGAATTCGGTAGCATCGTGCAAGCGATTGGCAGCATCAACTTTGTTTACGACTAATAAGACAGGTTTGTTTACGCGACGAAGCAAGTTTGCCACTTCTTCGTCCATTCCAGTTACACCAGATTCTACATCTACTACAAAAAGAATCGCATCTGCTTCATCGATTGCCAATTCTACTTGTTTGTCAATTTCCTGTTCAAAAATATCATCGCTTCCTACGACATATCCACCTGTATCGATGAGTGAAAATTCTTTTCCATTCCAATCAGATTTCCCGTAATGTCTATCTCTTGTCACGCCACTTACTGAATCAACAATCGCTTCTCTACGTTTAATCATACGATTAAATAAAGTCGATTTTCCAACATTTGGACGTCCTACGATGGCTACTATATTACTCATTTCGTTCTTTTTGTGCCTGCAAAGGTACGTTTTCTGTTGATGCGTAAAAAGTAAATTGAAGTAAGTTTTTTGTGTTTTATACTTAAAGTAAGTCTTTTTATTAATTTTTTTTGATTTTTATATGATTATGGATCGTGTTCTGTATGATATTTATCAGTTTATAATTTGAAAGAATCCTCTATTTTGGAATCATTAAATTGACTATCATGAGTTTAGGAGAAGAAATTGTATTACGACCGCGCTTTCAGATTGAGATTCCGCAACCGAGTGAAGTGGTATTGAAACGCTTGGAAGCTAGTAAAAATACACAAGATGATTTTGTGATTTCACGTATTGACAATCATGTGTTTATTCGTATTCCTAAAGACAAACAACATTTTTGGTCGCCGCAGTTACATGTTGAAGTTGATGAAATAGACAAACAGCATTGTTTGTTATATGGTTTGTTTGGTCCGAGTCCAACCGTATGGACATTTTTTATGTTTTTGCACTTTTTGGTAGCTTGTTTGTTTATTGGATTTGGCGTTTGGGCATATACGAATGCTTCTTTAGATACTTCGTATGCTATTCAAGTGGCACTGATGTTTTTCATGGTAATTATTTGGGTAGTTTTGTATGTTGCGGGTCGCTGGGGAAAAGCTACAGGAAAACCTGAAATGATTCAGTTGCGCAATTTTTTGTATTTAACAGCTAAACTGTAGTTTTTAAAATATCGGATAAAATCGACAACTTTATAGCGTAAATGTGGTAAACCATAATTTTACTCGAATAATGTACTGTATTTTCGAATAGAAAAATTAGTATGAATTATAAATTATTAAAAATAGGATATGTTTCGCTGGGAATTATCGTTTTGATTTCTTCTATAGTAGGATTTATATTTTTTGACAAAATCCTACAAAAAATTTCTATAAACACACTCATTGTGATTTCTGCGTGTTTGTGTTTTCCTATGTTTATTTTGAAAATTCTCCATGAACAAAATATCCACCGACCAAAAGAGATAAGATAATTGGCGTAGTTGTTTTTATTCTGACAATGATCTTAATTTTTACCGTATAGTTTTAAGGGAAGCAATCATATTTAGTAATAAATTATTGGCGACTATTTGTTGTTGTAACCAAAACGCTTAAGTTGCTTCGCATTACTTCGCCAATTTTTATTGACTTTTACATATAATTCAATGTGAATTTGTTTCCCAAAAAACTTCTCTAAGTCTTTTCGCGCTTGAATTCCTACCGTTTTTAATGCATTTCCTTTGTGACCAATAATAATTCCTTTTTGCGTTTCACGCTCAACCATGATGACTGAACGAATTCGGATGATATTTTCTTCTTCAAAAAATTCTTCCGTTTCTACTTCAACCGCATACGGAATTTCTTTTTTGTAGTTCATTAAGATTTTCTCGCGAATGGTCTCGTTGACAAAGAAACGTTCTGGTTTGTCTGTCAATTGATCTTTTGGATAGAACGCTGGAGATTCAGGTAATAATTCAATAATTCTTGAAAATACTTGTGGCACATTAAAATTTTCTAAAGCAGAAATAGGATAGATTTCAGCAGTTGGCACTTTTTCTTTCCACAACTCCATTTGTTCTTCCAATTGTTCTTGTGAAGATTTGTCAATTTTATTCAGTAATAAAATCACAGGAATTTTACTGTTGATGATTTTTTTGAAAAATGCTTCGTCTTTTAAGCTTTTTTCACCAATTTCTACCATATAAATTAATACATCGGCATCTTCAAAAGCAGATTTTACAAAATCCATCATAGACGATTGCAATTCGTACGCAGGCTTGATGATTCCTGGCGTATCGGAAAGAATCATCTGAAAATCCTCTCCGTTTACAATTCCTAATATTCTGTGACGTGTCGTTTGTGCTTTCGAAGTAATGATGGAAAGTTTTTCGCCAACAAAGGCATTCATCAAAGTTGATTTTCCAACGTTTGGGTTTCCGATAATGTTAACAAATCCTGCTTTGTGTGCCATAAAAAATGTAAGTCGTCATGTGAATTGGTTTTATGAAAATTTCCATAAAAGCGATCACTTTAATAGATATAAAGTGCAAAAGTACACATATTTCTGTATAAAACTGGACTTATTCTACATTCAATCTACAAAACACATGTTGTACAACATCCTATTCTCTCTATACTTTTTATAAGACTGATTGTTATATTATTAAAAAATATAGTTAAACTTTTAGTTTTTGATAGTATTACTATTATATTTGTAATAAGCCATATGGAATATTTACAAATACATATTGTCATTAGCGAGGAGCTGTATACGAAAAATCCCGAGTCTTCTGAATTGGGAAAAAAGATCGTATCACGCAGTATTGAAATGATTGATGAATTGGGTTTTGAAGCGTTTACGTTTAAAAAATTAGGAAAATCTATTGGTTCTAACGAAAGCTCTATTTACCGTTATTTTGAAAGCAAACACATGCTTTTGGTGTATTTGTTATGTTGGTATTGGAGTTGGATTGAATATAAGTTAGTTTTTGCGACAACCAATATTCAATCAAAAGAAGAAAAACTCTCGGCTGCTGTTGATATTTTGACACGAAAGGTTGATGTTGACAATTCATTTTCATACATTGACGAAGTAATTCTAAACCGAATTATCATTGCAGAATCATCAAAAGCATATCATACAAAAGATATTGATACGGAAAATGAAAAAGGATATTATACAGTTTACAAACGTGTTGTACAACGCGTAAGTAATATGGTTACGGAGCTTAATCCTGATTTCGAATTTCCGCACATGCTTGTTTCTACAGTGATTGAAGGCGCGCATCAACAACGCTATTTTTCAGAACATTTACCATCTTTAACCAACGTAAAAAAAGGAAAAGATACTATTGTAAAGTTTTATACGGACTTAGTTTTTAAGGTAATTAAATAAATGGTAGGCAAACAACGACATATTACCCAACTGTTAAAACAACTTCCTTTTTTGTTGGTACTTTGTGCATTGCTAGCACAGCCTATTGTAAAAACATATTCACTTCTTTCTGCTGATACTTCGTATGAATTTGTTGATTACGATGTTGAAGACGACACAGAGGAAGAAGCAGAAGATACTTTGGAAGAAGACGAAAAAGTAACACCGTATTCTATTAATTTTTTATTTGCAGAAACAGACATTGCTTTGTATAATGCTCACTTTTATGTACAAAAATCGTGTATTCCATATAATACAGAAATATTTATTCCGCCACCAGAATTGGTGTAACAATACCTTGAATTTTTCTCTACAACATTCTCACAAATTTAGTTACCTAGAGATCAATTCACTAATCATATAATCAAAATAAAATTTAGCTAACTTAAAGAATTGAAACAAGCAAATTTGTCCTTGTGTTTTAGTTCAAAAACATTTACTTACTATCATGAATAGTTCAAACCCATTCAAAAATTTAAAAGCGGATTTCCCCGCTAGTATTGTCGTTTTCTTCGTTGCACTTCCACTCTGTTTAGGAATTGCACTTGCCAGTGGTGCTCCACCGCTCGCTGGTATCATTGCGGGTATCATTGGTGGTATCGTTGTAGGTGCCGTGAGTGGTTCACAAGTTGGTGTGAGTGGTCCTGCAGCAGGACTTGCCGTCATTGTATTTGCAGCAATCGCATCATTTGGCGGTATTGAAAATGGCTATGAAAAATTCTTAGTCGCTGTCGTAATTGGTGGTGTGATCCAAATTATTTTTGGTGTTCTAAAATTTGGAATTATTGGATATTTTTTCCCTTCTTCTGTAATTAAAGGAATGCTTACAGGAATTGGAATCATCATTATTTTAAAGCAAATTCCTCACTTTTTTGGCTATGATGCCGATCCAGAAGGAGATTTTGCATTTTTTCAAGTTGATGGAGAAAATACATTCTCAGAGATTTTAAATACTGTAAATTACATTAGTCCTGGAGCAACTATTATTGCTATTATAGGATTAGCAATTTTAATTTTATGGAATGCTGTTTTATCTAAAAAAGGAAAAATATTTCAATTAATTCAAGGTCCGTTGGTTGCTGTAGTTTTAGGAATCATATACTTTTTAGTCACTAAAGGAGACGAAACATTTGGAATTTCTCCAGAACACTTAGTTTCCGTACCTGTTCCTGACAATTTTGACGCCTTTTTAGGACAATTCAGCTTTCCAGATTTTTCCACCATTGGAGATAAAGATGTATGGATTACAGGAGCTGTAATTGCTGTAGTAGCAAGTTTGGAAACACTTCTTTGTGTGGAAGCAACAGATAAGTTAGATCCACAAAAGCGTGTAACACCAACCAACCGAGAATTATTAGCACAAGGAACAGGAAATGTACTTTCTGGTTTAATTGGTGGATTGCCAATTACACAAGTAATCGTACGTAGTTCTGCAAACATTCAATCTGGTGGAAAAACAAAAATGTCTGCTATCATTCACGGTTTCTTCTTATTGATTGCTGTAGTTGCAATTCCTACGATTATCAACATGATTCCTTTATCTGTATTGGCTTCTGTTCTTCTGATTGTTGGATATAAATTGGCAAAACCTACGTTATTCAAAACAATGTATGAATCAGGCTGGAAACAATTTGTTCCGTTTATGGTAACGATTTTAGGAATCGTTTTTATCGACCTTTTATGGGGAATCGGACTCGGATTGGCTGTTGGTATCATCGTAATATTAATTAAAAGTTTCCAAAACTCTCACTTTTTACACATTGAAGATGTTAGTGACGGAAAAAATAAAATTAAGATGACTCTCGCAGAAGAAGTAACTTTCTTTAACAAAGGAGCTATCTTAAAAGAATTAGACAGGCTGCCAGAAAATACATACTTAGAATTAGACGTACGCAAAACACGTTTCTTAGACAATGATATTATTGAAATTTTAGAAGATTTTTCAGAAAAAGCACGCAACAGAAATATTGATATCAAATTGATCTCAGAACGTGGCATCGTGGAAAATCCTCCAAGTTTTATAGAGTTTTTTAAACTAAGACCAAAAACTACTTAGACACTGTAATCACAAAATTTAATAGCAAAGAAGCGATTCAAAAAAGTAACATGCCGATTGTAATCGCATATAACAAATCATCAATTCAACTATAATAGTACAAATTAATATATTTATGAAAGCACATACTAAAGAAACACAGGCAACTCTAACCCCTGAAAAAGCACTTCAGTTTTTAAAAGAAGGAAATGAAAGGTTTCAACAAAACTTAAAAGCAAACAGAAATCTTTTAGAACAAGTAAACGATACTAGAAATGGTCAATTTCCCTTCGCAACTATTTTAAGTTGTATTGATTCTAGAGTTTCTGCTGAGTTGGTTTTCGATCAAGGACTAGGCGACATTTTTAGCGTTCGTATCGCTGGAAACTTTGTCAATGTAGACATTTTAGGAAGTATGGAATTTGCATGTAAACTAGCAGGAACAAAATTAATAGTTGTACTTGGGCATACTTCATGCGGTGCTATTAAAGGCGCTTGCGATCATGCAAGACTTGGAAACCTAACTGCTTTAATCAACAAAATTGAACCTGCTGTTGAAGCTGTAAAAGAACCAACTGACGAAAACTTACGCAACTCTAAAAACATTGATTTTGTAAATAATGTTGCCGTAAAAAATGTAGAAATGACTATCGAAAACATTCGTAAGCAAAGTCCAGTATTGGCAGAATTAGAAAATGATGGAGACATCAAAATTGTTGGTGGAATGTACGACATCAACAATGGGAAAGTAACATTTCTATAAGAATGAAACATCACATCATTAAAAAACTTATTGTTTTGATGTTGTTTCTTGTTCCACTGATGAGTTGGAGTCAAGACGAAACAGGAAATTGGTTGATGTATTTCGGAACGAATAAAATCAGTGAAAAATTTAGTATTCACTCAGAAGTTCAATTTCGAAACCACACGATCATTCCAAACAATACAGAACAATGGTTATTACGAACTGGACTAAATTATCACTTTACCAAAAATGCTTTCGCCACAGCAGGATATGCTTATATTGGAAGTTTTGTGTACGAAAGTGAACGTGACAGTCCAGAAACGGAAGAACATCGTATTTGGCAACAATTAATTACGAATAACTATCTTGGTCGTGTAAAATTTGAACATCGTTACAGAGCCGAACAACGTTGGGTTGAAGACGATTTTAAAACGCGTTTTCGTTACCGATTGATGCTTTTTATTCCTGTAAACAAACCAAAAATGGAAACAGGCGCGTTTTTCTTCGGAGTGTATAATGAAATCTTTATCAATGGTGAAGAAGAATTGTTTGATAGAAACCGTTTGTATGGCGGCATTGGCTATCAACTGAACAAAAACGTAAACTTACAAACAGGAATGTTATACCAACGCTTGCGAACTACGGGAAAAGGATATTTACAATTTGCCGTTGTTTTCAACACAGATTTGCGTAAAAAACAAAAAGAAATACAAGATTAAATTCTTTATCCTGTAAAACATAAAAAAGCCAGAAAGCCTACACTAGATTTCCTGGCTTTTCTAGTTTCAAAAAACTAGCAATAACCTCTTTTAAGTCGTATCTTTACAAGGCTATAAAAAAAGAAAAATTATGTTCGGATTATTTAAAAAGAAATCAGAAAAAGAAAAACTCTACGAGAAGTATAACAAGCTTACGCAAGAAGCGTTTAACTTATCCACTTCCAACAGGAAACTAAGCGATCAGAAAACGGCAGAAGCAGAAGCAATTATGAAAAAAATTGAGGCTTTGTAGATATCTGTAACCTTTGTTACTGTTGATTGCACCAAAAAACAATAATTTTACCTTCTATTTAGTTTTATTACTTTTAAATATCACAATCATTGAAGTCCAAAAACGCAATCCATGATTCAAGAACTCAAAGACAATTACGATCATCTTTTTGAAGATGATTTACTCAACGAAATTGCCCAAGTAGGAACTTTTAAAGAAATTCCCGCAGGCTTTACCATGATGTCTATTGGCGATTATGTCCGTGGAATGCCTCTTTTAATTTCTGGAGCCATCAAAGTGATGCGTGAAGACAAAGAAGGCGACGAATTACTGTTATATTATCTGGAAAGTGGTGAAACTTGCTCAATGACGATGAATTGTTGTGTCGGACAAACCAAAAGCGAAATCAAAGCCGTTGCCGAACAAGACACCAAACTTATCATGGTTCCTGTTCAAAAAATGGAAGAATGGACTGCGAAGTATAAAACTTGGAGAAATTTTGTGTTTGAAAGTTACCACACACGACTCAACGAAGTATTGCATATTCTAGACAGCGTTGCATTTGAAAAGATGGATCAGCGATTACTCAATTACCTCAAGGAGAAAATTCGTATAAACAAAACAAATACAATTCACAACACACATCAAGAAATTGCTTACGACTTACACAGCTCTAGAGTTGTCATATCAAGACTTTTAAAAAAATTAGAACAAATGGGGCGCATAGAATTGCATAGAAATCATATTAAAATCATAAATTTAGCCTGAATATGTAACTTAAGTTACTGCGAGATCATTGCATGCGCTGTACATTGCACTGACAAACATTAAAAACAATTATGGAAATACTTGGCTATGTTAGTGCCTTGATTATTGGAATTTCACTAGGTCTTATTGGCGGTGGCGGCTCTATACTTGCTGTTCCCGTACTCGCATATCTATTTTCAGTAAACGAAAAAGTTGCTACTGCATATTCGCTATTTATCGTCGGAACGAGCGCTTTAGTTGGCGGACTTAAACAGCACTTAAAAGGTTTTGTCGACTGGCGTACCGCAATCGTTTTCGGAATTCCTGCCATCATCGGAGTTTCGCTCGTTCGTTACTATGTAGTTCCCGCATTGCCAGACGTATTATTTACTATTGGAAATTTCGAATTTACGCGCAGAATGGGCATGTTTGGACTTTTTGCCATATTGATGTTTCCAGCGGCACTATCTATGCTCAAAGAACGTAAAGAAAAAATAAGCTCTGGAGAAGTATCGTATAACTATCCTTTGATTCTGATTGAAGGTTTGGTCGTCGGAGCCATTACTGGAATGATTGGCGCAGGCGGTGGATTCTTAATCATTCCTGCATTGGTATTATTGGCAAATGTAGAAATGAAAGTCGCAGTTGGAACTTCACTCATTATCATTGCGTTTAAATCGTTATTAGGCTTCCTTTTGGGAGATGCTCTCACTATGGAAATTGATTGGGAATTCCTGACAATATTTACCGCTATTTCTCTAGTTGGTATTTTCATCGGAAGCTACTTAGGAAACTTTGTCGACGGAAAAAAACTCAAAAAAGGTTTTGGCTATTTCATCTTTGTCATGGCAATCTTTATCTTCTATATGGAGTTTTTTGTAAACCAATAAATCACATTCAAAAAAATAACACTTTGTAACACAAGTTACTGTATACATAATTCTATCTTCTTAATTTTATATCATCTTAAAATTAGTACTTATGAAAATAGAACAAATATATACAGGTTGCCTTGCACAAGGCGCATATTACATAGAAAGTAATGGCGAAGTTGCTATCATTGATCCATTACGTGAAGTACAACCGTATGTGGACAAAGCACAACAACAAAACGCACAAATTAAATATATTTTTGAAACGCATTTCCATGCAGATTTCGTCAGTGGACATGTGACGCTTTCTAAAAAAACAGGCGCACCAATTATTTATGGACCAAATGCCCAACCTTCGTTTGAAGCTACCATTGCCAAAGACAATGAGGAATTTTGCTTAGGAAACATTACCATTATTGCCTTGCATACGCCAGGTCATACTATGGAAAGTACTTCGTATTTATTACGTGATGAAAACGGAAAAGATCATGCGTTATTTAGTGGCGACACATTGTTTTTAGGCGATGTTGGAAGACCAGATTTAGCTCAAAAAACTGGTGAAATTACAGTAGAAGATTTAGCAAGTCATTTATATGATAGTTTACGCAACAAAATTATGCCTTTAGCAGATGATGTGATTGTATATCCTGCACATGGTGCTGGTTCGGCTTGTGGTAAAAACATGATGAAAGAAACGGTTGATACACTCGGAAACCAAAAGAAGGTAAATTACGCGTTGCGCGCCGATATGACGAGAGCTGAATTTATCAAAGAAGTTACGGATGGTTTGTTGCCGCCACCAAGTTATTTTCCAGAAAATGTGAAACTCAATAAAGAAGGATATGACGATGTTTCGGAAATCATCAAACGTGGTGCAACAGCTTATTTACCTACAGAATTTGAAGTGATTGCCAACGAAACAAATGCAGTTGTATTAGACGTACGTCATCAAAATGAATTTGTGCAGGGACACATTCCGCGATCTATATTTATAGGTTTGGACGGAAGTTTTGCACCTTGGGTTGGCGCGCTGATTGCCGATATTGAACAACCCATTTTATTAGTAACGCCCGAAGGTCGTGAAGAAGAAACCATCACGCGATTATCAAGAGTTGGTTTCGATAATACAATTGGTTACTTAAAAGGCGGATTTGACGCATGGAAAAAAGCTTCCAAAGAATATGACACCATTAGTTCTATTACAACGGAAACATTCAAAAATACATTTACTCAAGAACTTCCCGTTTATGATGTAAGACGTGAAAACGAATTTAAATCTGAACATGTTTTAAAAGCAAAAAATACACCGTTGGATTATCTTAACAATCATTTAGCCGAATTTCCAAAAGATGATACATTTTATGTGCATTGTGCTGGCGGATATCGAAGCGTGATTGCAGCTTCCATCTTAAAAAGCAGAGGAATTCACAACCTCATCAATGTAGAAGGTGGTTTTAAAGCGATTAAAGAAACAGATATTCCAGTATCGGAATTTGTGTGCCCAACGAGTTTATAAATATATAAATCGAGCGCAATTGTAAATGAAGATGTTTTAAAGTTTGGTACGATAAAAAACCGATCAATTGTGCTCGATATTATTTATTAAAAAACAACTTTGTAACCAAAGTTACTGTATATCAACAATTAACGAGTTACATTTGTTAAATTAACGTCAGTTCGATATAAATCGTTCAATTTATATTTACAGTGATTTTAGAAATAATTCTGCTATATAATTCATTTTTAGTGTTTTATTTTCGTTTTCTTTGCTTACCCAAAGAAAAGAAACAAAAGAAAGGGAACTTTTCCAGAGGTATTTTTAGTTTTTCTTTTATGGAAAAACTAAAACCGCATGAGTTTTTCTAAATTTTCTCCAAGGTTTCGAAAATTTTTAACGAAAAACTCCTGCTATACTTCGGAAAAGAAAAGTTTCAAACTAAAATTCTTACGTCGAACTCACGTTAAATTAAAAATCCCCTAAATCTCAAAACATGTCTTTTTTAAATTCTCTATTCGGTGATAAATCAAAACTTTCTGATGAAATTGAAATTTTAGATGTTGCAACATTTAAAGAAGCAATTTCTAAGAAAGATGTACAGTTGGTAGATGTCCGCACAAAATTTGAATATACATCTGGACATATTGAAAAAGCAATAAATATCGATTTTTTTGATCGTGCTAATTTCAACGAAAATTTCGCTAGTTTCGATCGTGAAAAACCAATCTACTTATATTGTCGCTCAGGAAATAGAAGTCAGCGAGCAGCCAAAAAATTAGTAGCTAATGGTTTTCAAAAAATCTATGATTTAAAAGGCGGTTATAAAGCTTGGAAGTAGTTTTATTTCGTCAACACCAAAGTAGTCATACTTCGTAAGTCACTCACAATAGTACTTTTTACATGTTCTGATAACGACAATTGATGCGTTGTCAACATTTCTTGCAACAAGTTTCTTGTGAGCAGAAAACGTTCCGATGCATCGGGTAAAAAATACACACCGTTTTGTAAATGCGTAGTTTTTCCTTCCATACCAATATCCGAAGTCATTCGTACAAACAAACTTCCTCCTTTTTTCAGTACGCGTACCAATTCGGCAAACATTTTTTTAAAATGTGCTTCACTTTTTGCAAAATGTAATACCGCATTACATAAAATATGATCGAAAGTCTCGTCTGCAAAAGGATTTTTTTCTAGTGCAGCAACTTTAAAATTTTCCGCTAGTTTTGGATATTTTTCTTGAAGGTTTTTGATGTGTTCTTCATTGGAATCAATTGCAAAAAAAGTAACATCACTTTCGTGGAAATAGTGCAAATTTCGTCCGCTTCCGCAACCTGCATCCAAGATCAAATCATTTTTTTGATAACGTCCTTTTAAAATTTGATCGATCAAATAAATGTCTGCATTTCCTAGAATTTCTGTTAATAATTGCTGCTTCATTCCTCTAAAATAAAAAAACAGATACACATTTGGCTACTTTGTAACTAAAGTTACTTTGTACTTACTATAATTTTCTTTTTTTTGTTAAAAATTATTTGTGAATGAGTTGGATTTATGAACCTTGGCCTTGGTATGTTTCAGGCGTGATGATTGCTTTGATTCTATTCTTACTAATTATGGTAGGAAAGAATTTTGGAATGTCTGGAAATTTACGCACTATTTGCAGCATTTGTGGTGCAGGAAATAAAGCTCGTTTTTTTCAGTTTGACTGGAAAGCACAACGCTGGAATTTGATTGTCGTTCTTGGAGCCATTATTGGCGGATTTATCGCGCATCAATTTTTAACAGTAGAAACTTCAGTTGCCTTGAATCCAAATACTGTTGCCGATTTGCAATCTTTAGGATTTGAAAATGCAGGAGAAACCTATTTGCCTGAAAAATTATTTTCTACCGCAGTTTTTACAGATTTTAAAAATATATTATTACTAATTGTTGGCGGATTTTTTATTGGTTTTGGCGCACGTTATGCTGGCGGATGTACTTCCGGACATGCCATTTCTGGATTGAGTAATTTACAGTTGCCTTCACTAATTGCCGTGATCGGATTTTTTATTGGCGGACTAATTATGATTCACTTAATTTTCCCTTTACTTTTTTAAATTATGAGAACACTTGCTTATTTATTGATCGGAATTGTATTTGGAATTACCATGTTTAAGTCGGAAGCTGCTTCTTGGTATCGTATTTATGAAATGTTCAAATTTGAATCCTTTCATATGTACGGAATTATTGGTGTTTCGGTGGTTTTGGGAATGATTATGATTCAAGTTATCAAACGATTTCAAATAAAGTCATTTTATGGTGAAAAGATATCATTTCCACCAAAACAAAAGAGTTTTGCACGTTATGCTTTTGGCGGAATTTTATTTGGATTCGGTTGGGCATTAGCAGGCGCATGTCCTGGACCAATGTTTACACTTCTTGGTGCAGGTTTCTTCCCAATCATTATTGTGATTCTGGCTTCGTTACTAGGAACTTTTGTATATGGTTTGCTGAAAGACAAGTTGCCGCATTAGGGTTTTCATCTCGATAGCTTTGCTAGGTATCTTCAATTAAAATATATTTTAATTTCGATAATGCTCGATGTGATAGGTTTTGGTTCGCTTCGCTTTGGGTTGTTCCCTAAATTATATTGTTGTTTCTTTGTTTTCACTCACAACTTATAAAAAAATAACACTATGAAACCAGAAATTAAATACGTTGAGCTGAAAAGTGACAGTAACGGTAATGGTTCGGCGTGGATTGGGTTGGTTTCTTTTTCAAAAAGTGGAAAGACAATTTACTTCAATAATAAAGCGTATCGAAGTTTGAACGGAAGTGGAATTTCAGGAAATTATATGGACGTAGAAACTGGTGACGAATATTGGATTTCTAGTCCGAAGAAAAATTTAAAAGACAGACATTATACTGGTGGCGGAATTATTTTTGTAGAAAGACGAATTTTAGCTGATTATTTGAGAATAATTAATCGAACGGAACTTCCAAAAAAAAGATATGTATTGGTAGATGTTGATACTACGATTCCGAAAGAACGCATCAATCAGTTAGAAAATGAAATATTTGAAACTTCTGAATTCGACGCAGATCTTCATTATAAAAAACCCAACGAACTTTCTACGAAGGAACTGGAATTTTTGATTGCCGAATTGATCGAAAGTGAAGAAAATGCGATGCACAATAAAGGTAGAAGAACTATAAAAAGGAAACGTATTGTACTTGAAACTGAATTGGAAAAACGATTGCTGTAGCGTTGGTGTTATTTTGTTTCTTGTTTCTTGTTGATTTGTGACTTCTCAATACTCAACACCAATGACTCAATACTCTTTTAAATAAGCTTCTGCGACTTCGCTTTTTGTACAGCTTCCATCTTGTTATGGACTTGTAATTTTCGGTAAATATTTTCCACATGTTTGCGAATGGTTCCTGAAGAAATAAAGAGATTTTCTGCAATTTCGTTATAGTTTAATCCTTTGCTTAATTGCAATAAAACGTCCGTTTCGCGTTTGGTGAGTTTTACTTTTTCAATGGCTTCATCTTCGGTAATTGTCAACGGATTTCGAAGTAATTTTAATGTTTTTAATGCTATACTTGGCGACATTGGAGCACCATCATTTATAACTTCTAGAATAGATTTGTGAATGTTTTCCGCATTAATTTCTTTCAACAAATAACCATCAGCGCCTGCTTGAATTGCTCTAAAGATATTTTCTTCATCATCAAAAACAGTCAACATGATAATTTTGATTTGCGGATATTTTTCTTTGATAATTTCCGTTGCTTTAATTCCGTCCATTTCTGGCATTTGGATGTCCATCAAAATTACATCTATATTGTGATTTGCTTCTAGTTTCCCAACCATTTCTGCGCCGTTTGCCGCTTTGAATTTGAATACAAAATCGTCAAAGAAAGATAGTTTTTCGATCACAGCTTTTGCTAAAAAATGATTGTCTTCCGCGATGGCGATTTTTAGTTTCATGGTTTTTTGGTTTTGTTGTTATTTCTACGTTTTGTTTCAAAGTCTAAACTCATAAACTTATAAACTTATCAACTCATGAACTTCATTTTTTTGTTTTTTTTTTCGAAGTTTCAAAATATACTTAGAAACTACTCAATACTCAGTACTCAATACTCAATACTCAGTACTAACATCTAAATACTATTTCAAATCAAACATGATATTTCACAATAATTTCGGTTCCTTCTGATGGTGTTGAATTGATGTCTATATGCGCATTGATTTCGTCCATTCGTTTTTGCATATTATACAATCCGTTGCCAAGTTGTACCGCTTCTTTTTCAAAACCAATTCCGTCATCTTTGATATGTATGACAAGTTGATCGCTCACTTCTGAAAAATGTATCGTAACAGTGTTTGCATTTGCGTATTTCAACGAGTTATTTATTGCTTCTTGAATGACTCTAAATAAATGCATTCCTTCAATTGCCGTAAATTGAATGGTTGTTTCTACTTCATTGTTGAACTTAAATTTTATGTGTTGCTTTGCCACTTTTGCTTTTTCAATAAACGCCAATGTTCTGCTTTGTAAATCGGTCAGTGAAATTTCATCTTTGTTCATTGCCCAAATGGTATCACGCAATTGGTCAATGGTTGACATGGTAAATTCACTGATATAACTGAGCTTGTCTTTAAATGCATCCGAAGAATCTTTGGAAGCGTATTTCAGGTTGTCAATTGATGAAATGATAAACGATAATTGTGCGCCAATGTTGTCATGCAAATCACGTGAAATTCGCAAACGCTGTTCTTGCAATTTATTTTGTGTTTCTATTTCTTTTAGCGCAACTTTTAGTTTGTTTTCCTTTACCAATTGCCTATTTTTTAATTTCTGCTGATTGTAAAATAGATATCCTAGCACGCAGAATAGTAATGCCAACGCCAATGCGCCATAAAATTGGTATTGCCGTTCTTGTAGCTTTAATCCTTTTTCTGCAATTTCTGTACGTTGTTCTAAGATTTGGCGTTCTTTATCAGCAGTTTTGTATTTTACTTCCATTTCTGAAATTCCATCGGCAAAGCGTTTGTCATAACTTACTACTGCTAAATCAAAGATGGAATCGCCCATTAAACTTGCCGCTTTGTAATCTTTTTTACTTGTGTATAGAATCTTTTTTTCAAGGTAAGCGTATAGCAAAGAAGGATTGTCTGCTGCCATATCATAGGTTTTTATGGCTTCATTTAACATTTTTTCAGCTTTGTCATACTGTTTATTTTCCGTAAGTATGTGTGCTTTTTTTATCAGAGCAAATCCTTTTTGCCCTAAGTTTTTATCTTTTCGAGCGTAATAAATTGCACTGTCTAGATATTGGAGTGCCGTTTCTCGTTCTGCAAGTTGATTGTAACTTTCCGCTAGGAGACTAAAGTTAGAAGCAACTCTTGTATAGTTTTGATTTTTTTTGTTGATTTTAATCGTTTTTTCAAAGATGCCAATTGCATTATTAAGTAGCGAATCGTTTCGAGGATGCATCCCATTTTCTACATCGACCGCACCATAATTTGCCAAAGCTCTTGTAGACATATCTTCTCCTACATATTGCTTGTTTTTATAGACTTCCATCATTAGCTTTTGTGCTTTATCACGACGACTTGCATAGTAATAACAAATACCAATTTTGAAGCGTGCGCGATAGTAGTTGGAATAGTCTTCTTGAAGTTTGAAAAACTCTGCTGCTTTTAACAAAATCTTCATCGCTTCGTCAGATTTTGTCTTGCGCGTTAATACTGATCCTCGAATTAAGTCTGCTCTGTAGTTGTATGATGAATCATTGATCTTTGGAAGTAATTTATCTAGTTTTTCTAAATATAATTCTGTTGAATCTAATTTTCTTTTGTCGTTAAAATATTCACTTTTTTTCTCGTATTTTTCGAATAGTTCTATCGCTTCCGCAGATGATACATTGGTATTTTGTGCCATCAGAAATGCTGTGTATAGCAAGAAGTATATGAGTATGTTTTTTTTCATCTTCATAAAGATAGAAAATGTTTTGGTTGATTCTGTTTTGAGTGATGATTCTCTATAACAATATTCTTTATTTTCTACCAAATTTCCTATACGTAGAGTTGCGTATTTTTTTTGAATTGAAAGATTGAAGGATTGAATGATTATGACTTTTTTCCGTGTATTTTTTTGAAGATAAAATCTACTATAATGGAAAATAGCACGTAAATTCCAAGATACTTCGGAAGGTAGAGAAATTGAAAGAACGCACCATAACTTTCTCGTCCACTTGCGTAAGGTTCTCCAATAGCAGCATCTATCCATAATGTTGTTAAGATTAACATGAAAATAAATAGAAACGGAATCAGAACTGCGCCGATGAATGCAGGTGAAGAAAATTTCTTTTTTGGGTATTTTTTTCGATAAAGGTACATTCTCCACACATGGAAAATAACGATAAGACTCATGAGAATTATTGCCAACCAAAAAGATTCTAGATTGAGTAGAAATTTAGTGTAACTACTCAACTTTGGCATGCGTGTTATTTGAATGATTTCTAACGGCATTTTGTCAAAATGATAGTTGGCAATACCATTGATTTCTCCGCTTTTTGGAGTTCCTAAATTGATCGCAATATTGTCTTGTACTTTTGTCGCATCAATGGTAACGTCAAGTGTTCCAAAGGATTTCCAATATTTTGCTGGTGCTAGTGCATAGCGAAAACTGTCTTCATTGAGTCGGTTGTGTTTAAAGCGCCAGTTGCTTGCTCTGTAGCTTACTTTTATGCTGTGTTTTCCTGTAGAAATGTCCGTTTCGAAGTATAGAAAATCATTGAGTGAAATTCGGTCGCTTCTACCGTATTGAAAGTTATTTTCTATTTCACCAACTTCTTTTCGATCTGCATTGTATAAGTAGTGAAAGTTGGTCAGTTTTTCTTTGTCGTCACCATATAAATCCCAGAAATCTTCTTGTTTTTGAAGTGTTATTTTTTTTCCATCAATGTAAACTTCAAAGTTTTCGTAATAGTCAGAAGCGTAGAATAGTAACGGAATTTGGTTTCCGTCTTTTTCTGCGTTGATAATGTATTCGATATCAAAATCTGCATATTGAAAGTTTTTATCAATAGTAATGCGAAGATTTTCATGAAGAATGTGTACATATTGACTTAGGAAAGGACGTGTTCCTAACGTACCTTCTTGTACAGGAGAAGCCATATTTGCATTGAGAATGAATGCATTTAATAGACATATTAAAAAGATTCTAAATTTCATTATGACATTGTTTTTAAGAGTATTCTTTTAAGAAAAGTTACTCAATGGTTTAATTCAAAAATGGCAATTCAACAGTATTTTAAAGGTACTAAAAAGGAAGACTTACTTCAAATCAAGCAAGCCTTCCACAACAATTAAACGGATTATTTTAAGTATGTAAAGGATTGCCAAACTTTGGAAATCGTTAATTTATCTTTGAAATCTTCGTAGTTTGAAAGTTGATCGTCTTTTGCTGCCATAAGCATGATAATGTGCGTATCTGAATGCGGATTTGGCTTTGCGATGACATTGAAGAAATACCTTCCAACAAACTCATTACTGAGTCCTTCTTTCATGGTTCCGATAGCTTGAAGCGATAAGTATTTTTTTCCATCAAATTCTTGAATACCAATTTTGTCTTCTTCAATTTCGTATCCGCCACTTTTAAGCATATCGCGAATTTGTGTGATGAATGTTTTTCCATCTTTTTCAAGTGACATTCCATTCATTGTAATGTAACCAAACGAATACATTTCTGTAACAATACTGTCTTTTCCAACTTCTTGAATCATTCCGTAAGAATAGGTTTTTTTTCCTTCTACAGGTTTATCAAATTTTAGACTTTTTGGAATATCTACTGTAAAATGTACTTCTGGTTTGTCAATTTTTTTTGCGAATTCTGGCGTTACTTCATAGGTTAGCACTTCTTCTTTGGTTTGGCATTGTACGAAGCTAATTTGAACGCAGATAAGTAGTATGATAAATTTAATTTTATACATGATTTTTATTTATTGGTTTTAGTAATCTTTTACTTTTGAGCCTTTGTTATTAAAAACACCTTGCACAACATTTCCTGATGAGTTGTATTTCATTACGCCAAGTCCGTCAATACGATCATTGACAAACATTCCTTTGAATACGGAGCGATCAACATAGGTATACATTCCGTAACCGTTGCGTTTTCCATCGGCAGTATATGCGCCTGTGTAGACACTTTTGTTTTTCCATAAATAGGTTCCAACGCCGAAGCGTTTTCCTCCTTTAAAAAATCCCAAATACACATCGCCGTTGCTGTAGTTATATTTTCCAAATCCGTCAACACAGTCACCTGTACAGTTTCCTGTTTTTTTCCCTGATTTGTAGTTTACTCCTGCTTCTTGAATAAGTTTGCCATTTTCATATAATCCTGCCGTTATGATTTTATTTTCTTTATTCATTGTGTAGCCTAAACCGTGTTGTTTTCCATCTTTCCAACCACCAACATAGCTATTTCCACTACTCCATTGGTAATATCCAATACCGTGACGACGGTTATTTTTGTATTGTCCGTGAAAGTATGAATCCTCAGGATAGGTAATGTATGCAACGCCTTCAATAGCACCATTTTTAAAGGTTGCATCTGTGACGATTTCTCCAATTTTCACGCGTCCCCAACCTTCTTTACAATCTCCTTTTACACAGTTGTAACCGCTAGAGTCATTCGTAGTTGTTGTAGTTGTGTCTGTATTTGTTGATGTTGTTTGGTTGTTGTCCAATTCGCCACTGTAGTGCTTTCCTTTTAAGACTTCATTGTTTTTTGCCATACGAAATCCTAATAAAACATAGGTTGGTTTTTCATTGACAAAAATCACGGGATCACCATTATCTAAGTATTCAAAACGTGCATTTTTGTAATCGATATGCTTGCCCTTATCAACAATAAAGAAGTTTTCTTTGTCTAATTCTCTAATGTAAAAGATCGAAGTAGCATCTGGTGAAAGCAATTCCATTCGCTTCAATTTTTGATCTTTGATATTTTTATAATTGTAAATGATATAAGTTCTTCCTAAAGATTTATCAACGCGGTAATCAATCATGTGCGGACCTAAAAAGGAGAAGTCGCGCGATTTTACACGATTGTACCCATGTACGTAGTTGATAAATTTACCATCGTGTACATAATTCATATACGGTTGTCCTTTCATCAGTACGTTCGTCACAGGAATTCGCGTGTCTATTGTATGATTCTCTGGAATAATATTTTTTACAGCATAATACGTTTGTGTAAGTCCGTCATAAACAACTTTTTCATTGGGTTTCACACCTTTACTAATAGCAATATCTGTAGCGCGCTTTCCGTTTATATATACTGCTCCTCCTTTTTTAGAACTTGAGGTAAGTTTGTGATATCCATATTCTATTTTTTGAGGTTTATTTATGTCACTATAATAACGATTGAAGGTTTCAAAATGTTTTGCATCCGCTCGATCAGCATCGTAAAAATCAATTTTATTTCTTTTGTCATCAACCTCAACTATATAGCGATATGTTCCTGAAGAAACTTCTTCTTTAACTAAGAAACCATTGAGATAGTATGATTTTCCTTTGAAACCTTTACGCCCGTTGGCATATATATAACTCATATCAACAACTAAAGAATCTCCTTTTTTTACATAAGAGAAAAAACGTTCTTGATCTTTTTTACCTTTCTTTTTGATGACCGCTTTTATGACTCTGTCATTAGAGTCGTACGTATATGTTTTTTCATCACCGTACGAGGTTTTTTCATAAACCAATAGGTCTTTGTTATTGAAAGTATAATTGGACGTACTTCCACTTTTGTATTGAAACTTTGTTATGTTTCCACGCGAGTCATATTCAAACTTATCATCGTAGTTGTTGCCCGTTATTCTTCCGTTACTATTGTAATAATAGCGTGTTCCATAATTGTAAACGAGGTTTCCTTTTTTATCAAAAATCTTTCCTGAAGAAGCATAAATATCACCGCGCAAAAAGAAATGTTCTTTTTTATGCTTGAAGCCAATTGGATTTCGTGGCGCATTATCCATATCAATTTTTTGCGCTAATGTCCATTGACATATAAAGCAAAAAAGTAGTGGTAGTACTAAGTTTTTCATCTGTGTTATTTGTGTTATTTGTGTTTTGTTTTTTTAGTTTTAAATTTCTTTTATTGTGTTCATCAATTCGTCACACATATGTACTTTTACAGGCTGATTATTGAAAGCTGTTTTTGATAATTGCCCTTTGAAGAATGTTAGCAAGCTTACCGTAGCTTTATCGTCAACTTTACTTTTATCGATGACCATTTTAAAAATATATGTTCCTCCTTTTTTGTCTAATTCAACTGTTTTTTCTTTTTCATCTGTTGAAAAACCATATTCAATTAAGAAGTCTTTTAGTTTTTTTGCGTCTTGAAGTGTGACATTGCTAGTATAGCGAATTTCTGTAGCTTTGGCTTTGATTGTTTTGCGAGCGTCTGCTAGTTTATGAACTTGTAAGGTGTTAAAACTTGCGTCACAAAGATGTAAATCTACAGGCAAATCCATGTAATCTGAAAGTTCTTTTGGAAAAAAGTTAAACACGCTTTGCATGGCTTCGTTTTCTAGAAATTCTTTTTTGATTACCATTTTAAAAACATATACATCACCATCTTTGGTAAATTGTACTGATTTTGGATTGCCATCTGCAAATCCTGAGTCTACCAAACTTTCCCCTAATTTATCGGCTTGTGCTTCTGTTACACCGTCTTTGTAATAGACTTCAGTTCCGTTAAAAACTTTTTTTTCACCGTAATTTGCACAGGAGATAAATAATACAATTACGGGCAGTAGTGTTAGTATTTTTTTCATTGCATTTATTGTTATTAGTTGTTATACTGTTTTCAAACAGTAACAAAACTCTACTTTTTAATAGTCTATTTCAATACGAAGAATTGCGTATTTTTATAATTATTTTTACTGAAAACATTTTGCTTCGTAGCGACGTTTGTTTCCCGAATAACCAAGTTTTAGTGCCTTTTTCCAGTTTTTACAAGCATTTTTTAGATCGCGTTGCATATCATACACATTTCCTAGATTAGAATATGCTTTCCCGTAAGATTCATCATAAAAAACCGCTTTTTTAAAGTAGTTCATTGCTGCATCAATGTTTCCTTTTTTGGCATAACAAACGCCTAAACTGTTGTAGACTTCTGGTTGATTTTCCTCAATTTCAAGAGCCTTTGTATAGTCAATCATTGCATTATCTATAAAACCTATTGCATCATGTGCGCCACCACGATAAAAAAACGCTTGTGCATGTGTTGGTTGCAACTCGATTACTTTAGTGTAGTTTGCAATTGCCGCTTTGTAGTTTTTATAATCTTCTTTTGCGTTTTGTTTGTTGATTAATGCAACATGAAATCCTGCCTTATAGAAATATGCATCAGTTAATGTGCTATCTAACAAAATTGCTTCTTTACAGAGTTTGATTCCTTCTTGAAATTTTAGCTGTTCTTTTTTTACCAAAGCACTGTCTAATAGTTCTGTTGCCGATTGTGCATTTGAGCATAAGAAAATTCCCAAAAGAAAAATTGTGCATGTATATTTCATCAATTGTAAAAATTAGAATTTAAAATTCCACTTTTAAAAGACTTGAAACAATACGAATAATTGCGTATTTACATGTTTAACACGCTTCATTTTAAGAAAAAAATGTACATTGAAGGAACTTTGTTAAAACTATTATCATGTCAACACAATCTATAACATGTCCAAATTGCGGAAAAGGAACTATCAATTTTACTGTTGAAGATTTGCTTCAAGGAAAATCATTTAAATGTAATATTTGCGATGTTTCTATAGCTTTAGGAAGTCACAAGGACAAAGTTGGTGAAACTTTGAAAAAATTTGAACGTCTTAAATAACTATTTATGAAAACAAAGATTTTTTATTTTTTTATGTGTTTGAGCTTTCTGTTATTGCTGAATTGTTCTGATAAGAAAAAAACATCCGAAACTTCTGAAACCGAAACAACAGCTACCGTAAAAGATTCGATACCAACGAAAGATGCTGTTAAAGAAATTGACGCAGTTGTTTCACATTATATTTGTTATACGAATGATAAAAAACCTTCGTTGGAATTGTCGATTGCGTTCAATGCCGCAGGAAATGCGCTGTTTGCAAAGTATAAAGGACAACAAGATTCCATTCCGTTGCAAAACGTAAAAGAAGATTTTAAAAATGATGGCGCATATCCAACGATTACGCAGTTGTATGAGGAAATCTATAACGGAAAGAAAAACGGAACATACGAATTGACACATGCTGGAAATTGGGATTACGCAAAATACACACGCCAAAAAGATGGAAAAGTGTTTCTGTTTACGATAAATCACGATTTGACCGTGACTGGAAATGGCTATCGTGAAACGCCTTGTTTTTGATGACTCTCAGATGTCGAAAAGTCATTTTATTGGTATAATTCTTGGTAAGTAAAGTGTCTAGAAAAACCGTGCAATATCATGAATTTCAAAACTTTTATATTTTTTATTTTCACGGCTTGTAGTGTAAGTTTACAAGCGCAACATTGTGGATACGATATGCTTCAAATTATTGGTATGTTTCCGCATGCAGAAGATTCTCAGGAAATTATTCATGGTTTAAAAATTACGTTGGTCGATGAAAATGGACAAACCGTTTTGCTTCCGCAAGAACCTTATGTTGATGAAATGAACAAATTTCCACGAAAACTAACTTCTTTTGTTGCATGGCGAAATCAAACAGTTGATCCAGACATTAGACATAAAAAAAGAAACATCAAGAGACGTTTTTTTGGTTTTGTAGACAATCATTATATTATGATCGCTAGTTTTTGGAAAAAAGAAGTTTTTATCAAAGTAGAAGATGTTGACAACGAACATAATGGCGGAAATTTTGAAACAAAAATCGTTGCAGTTCCTAGAGAATATATGCTAGGTTTATGTGGTTACAGAGTTCCTTCTTCATTACATCAAAAAGCTTATAAAGTTTTTAATATAGCACTTAGTAAAATTCAAAAAGAGACCATAAATACGAATAAACAGACGGGTGATTATAATTTTGATGGTTTGGAAGATTACAGGATTTCAACCCAAAAAACACCTTATACACAATGGGATTATTATTTGTATGACAGTCGTTCCAACTCGTATGTAAAAGATAATTTTTTAAGCAGTATGTATTATGCCACTTTCGATTGGGTTCATACTGCATTTTCTGGAACACGTAGTTTTTCTGAAAGTAATTTGTCACGCACCAATGCGCAATATGATTTTTTTGAAGGAACTTTTAGAGTGGTTTCTAAGCGAACATGCGTTCAGAAAAGTGAAAATTCTGAACGTAGTGATTGTAGCTTTTACAAATTGAAAGATGGAACCTTAGTTTTTGACAAATTTGTACAAGGCGCTGAGTAAAAACACAAGCTTACCCTTATTTTTTACCTGTTGAAATCGTGTGTTGTATATGGATGTTTTCTAAAGTAATCGCTGATATTAAACTTACGATCTTCAAATTTTTCTTCCAGTATTTTGAAACTTTGAATTCTGTCTACTCGAAATGCTCTGAGTTCGTTTCGCAAGTGACACCACGCAATTAGAATCCATTTATTATCTGTAGAATACATGGCACAAGGTTCTATTTTTCGAATGGAAATTTGGTAATCGTTCGCTTTTTTATAGTGAATTTCCACACAATTAAAATTGGTAATCGCTATTTGAATTTCAGATAAAGCGTTGCTAGCAGTTTCTTCCAATTTCCAATTAAACACATGAATTTTATCGCTTAATATTTCACTTTTTTCTTGTACCGATGTTTTAAAAACAGATTTTATTTTGATGAGTGCTTCTTTAAAATCATTTACAAATGAAGCATCTTTTGACTGATTGATGATGTGTTCTGCAGTAATCAGCGCGTTGGCTTGCTTTTCAGTAAATTGTACAGGTGCAATCGTGTAATTTTCTATCAAACTATAACCTCTGCCTTCAATGGTATACACAGGCACGCCGGCTTCTTCCAACTTACGAATGTCTCTGTAAATTGTTCGGACACTGACATTGTATTTTTCTGCCAATTCGGTTGCCGTTAACAAACGTTTTGACCGTAATAAAGTTAATATTGAAATGAGTCTTGCAAGTTGTGTCATTACATACGTATAAAGTTTAAAGTCAGCACAAATATCAAATGAGCGCAGTTGAAATACCATTAAAAGCGACATACTTTCTGAATTTCTCCGCAACGCTCAATTTGACAAGCATTAATTTTGATTGTTTTTCATATGTTAATTCATAGAATGCAACGCCACACGATTTCCTTCGGTATCAATAAATTGCGCTATAAATCCGTTTTCATTGATGTCTGTTTTTGGCATTACAATTTTTCCTCCTGCGGCTTCTACTTTCCCTAAGGAATCACTTAAATCTTCTCCTGCATATAAATATACTGTCGATCCGTCTTTAGAAGGATTCATACCTTCCATTTGCATTAGTGCGCCACCAACTTTATGATTTTCCATATCGTACGGGAAAATTCCATATTTCATATTTTGATCTTCCATATGATGATCTTTTATTTCTCCTCCTAATATTTCCGAGTAGAATCGTTTAGCTCTTTCGTAATTTGTTACAGGAATTTCAAACCAAGTAATTGCGTTTTTCATGTTGTTGTATTTTTAAGAATTAATAATACCACAAATGTATTTGCATCTTTGACAGATGATGTCAGAGGTATTTTTATTTTTTAAAAATTAACGTTCCTCGTTGGTATTTACAGACATCTTCTACGGTAGAAAGTTTATTGTATTTTTTGATGACATCTTCGTGAATTTCCTTTGCTGACAACGGATTGTGCGTTCTGTAATTTTCTCCTTGAAAATCAATTACTGTCAAATTTGTTGCTTCACAAAGTTCTAAATAGAATAGATATGACAAGCGATTTGTATAGGCAATATCGTTTCCTGCCCAAAATTCCCAAGTCTCATCGGAGAATTTTAAAAAGTTGAATTCGGAGATATTTTTATCTTGAAAAAATCCTGGATTGGCAAAATGATCGATGAAATTAATGGTGTGTACCGCGCAACCATCTTTTGTAAGCCAACACTTCATTTTTGCAAATAATTCTTTGAGAAATGCTGGCGAAATGTGTTCAAAAACTACTTGTGAACAAATGTAATCATAGGAATTACTCACGGCTTCAATATCTGCTAAAGTGTATTTTGGAATATAACAAATCTTGCAATATGCCAACAGCTTTTCGAGTGTTTGAAACGACTGTATTTGCTGTAATCTTTCTGTGATTTCTGATAATGAATAATTACTATTTTCTGTAATTTTTTGAAGTACTTCGTGGTTGTTTAAATATTGAATTTGTTTTTGAAATGTCTTGATAGAAACATCTTTGGAAATATCCACCGTAACAACTTTATCAAAACCTAGCAAACTCAAAATTACAGGTGCAATGAGCGAATATCCTGTTCCGATTTCTAGTGCTGTTTTTTTAGGTTCAGATTTTACTATAATGTTTGAAGCTTCAAATTTGCGAATGCATTCGTAAAACTGATACAAGCACACATTTTTATGATAGTCTTTTTTGAGCGTAGCTGGAATGTGATTGAGCCGATCGCCAATCTTTGTAAAATGCAATAGTTTTTGCAAACTTGCTTTTATCTTCCAGTTCATCCGTGTATTATTCTCTGTTTTGCAAATTCTAAAATTTATTACGAAATCCCAATAAACTTTAAAAAATCATTTTTTTAAAACACTAAAAATATAGTTTCCTAGCAATAATTCTTGGAAATGATTTGTAAATTTTAAGATTTTTTTAACTAATTTTAAATAATTAAAAAACCGAGTTGCCAAATTGAAAGAAATTCATAAAAACCTCCATTTAACTTTGTCATCTGCCGCTATTTTGGTTGTTGGCGTTACCTACGGATTATATCCTGATACTTTTTTGCCGTTATTTTTTGATTTCGATGTAAAAACCACAGATCTCAATCACGTATTTCGTGCTATCATGGGTTCATATTTTGCATTGGGCATTTATTGGGGATACGCCGCGTATTTTCAGAAATATTGGCGTGGAGCTACATATTCCGTTATATTTTTTATGGGCGGATTGGCAACAGGACGTTTGCTCAGTATTTTTATAGACGGAATTCCTTCAACAGCATTTACCGTAGGAACTATTTTAGAAACTGTCTTCGTAATTTGGGGTTGTTATAATTTGAAGATTTATAAAGACCGTTAACAATTTACTTTGCTAAAAAAAATGTAAAGTCACTTCCTTTTCCTTCTTTAGCAACACAAGACTTTTTGACGTTGCCATTCGTTTTTAGGGTATTTTGGAGTAATCACACAATTATTAGGAGCTTTTTAATTGTAGCATCAAAAATATTAATATACAACATGATACGCAGAGATTTTATTTTTTAATCTTAATGAGGCATTAGCCACATAAAATCATTTATAAATACAATATTTTTCTGTTTTATCGTATTTTTACGTTGATTTTTAGATCACATTGCAATGGAAAAAGAAGCGTATAAAATTTATATTATTGGAGCAGGAGTTAGCGGATTGGTTGCCGCCAAAACCTTAGAAAAGTATGGTTATCATCCTGTAATTATAGAAGCAACCGATCGTGCTGGCGGACGTTTAAAAACAGATATCGTTAACGGATATCAGCTAGATCACGGTTTTCAAGTGTTGCTTACCGCATATCCTTCCGCTAAAGAAAATTTAGATTATGATGCGCTCGATTTGCAAACATTTTTGCCTGGAGCTACCATTTTTACCAATGGAAATCAAAAGACGCTTGGCGATCCGTTACGAAATTTATCATTATTGTTGCCCACATTATTTTCTGGAATTGGAAATTTTTCTGATAAGCTAAAAATTTTACGTTTGAATAAAAGATTAAAGCAACAATCACTTGCAGAAATATTCGATCAACCAGAAACGACTACATTGACATATTTGCGACAACTAGGTTTTTCGGAAGACATGATTGCTAAGTTTTTTAGACCATTTTTTAGTGGAATTTTTCTGGAACCAAATTTGGAAACTTCTAGCAGAATGTTTGATTTTGTGTACAAGATGTTTGGAGAAGGATTTGCCGCGCTTCCAAAAGCTGGAATTGAAGCGATTCCAAAACAACTTGCCACACAATTGAAACAGACAAAATTTTACTTTAACACACGTGTTGACAAAGTTGAAGATGGAAAAATTACGTTGAATAATGGTGATGTATTAGAAAGTCATTTTACTATTGTTGCCACAGAAGCGAGTCCGTTGATTTCAAATTTGAAATCGCAAGAAACTTCTTGGAAATCGTGTGACACATTGTATTTTGAGACTCCAAAACGTACGATTTCAAAGCCTTTAATCGGATTGGTTGCTGATGAAAGTTTGTTAGTGAATAATATTTTTTATCATCATAGTTTAGCCATAGCTTCGAAAGGCACTCAAGAATTACTGTCAGTTACAGTTGTAAAAGATCACAATTTGTCTGAAGAATTTTTAATCAAAAAAGTACAAGAGGAATTGAAAACGTATTGCGACATTGAGTCGTGTACGTTTTTAAAACGATATCAAATTCCGAAAGCATTGCCTAATTTACAAAACCTGCAATATGCGGTATCGCTTACGGAAACACGCTTGACGAATCAGGTGTTTTTAGCAGGTGATGTACAATTAAACGGTTCGCTCAATGCTGCCATGTCAGTTGGAAGTACTGCGGCTCACGGTGTCGTTGAAGCTCTAGGTGATACCGTAAATATGCAAGCTTTTAAATTTTAATATGATGAAAATATCTACACAGTTAGCCAAACATTTTAGAGAAGTTCATTTTGGAGGAAATTGGACAGGAACGAGTTTTCAACAGATTTTAGATGGTGTCACTTATGAACAAGCGATTACCAAAGTTGGTGATTTAAACACAATTTTAACGTTAACTTATCATGTACATTATTATGTTGCTGCGGTTTTGAAAGTGTTTCAAGGTGACGCTTTGAATGCTAAAGATGCGTATAGTTTCGATCATCCGCCAATTTCTTCTCAAGCAGAATGGGAAACATTTGTTGCAAAGGTTTTTAATGATGCTGAAGCATTTGCTGATTGTGTTGAAAAATTATCTGAAAATTGTTTCGATCAAGATTTTACAGATAAGAAATACGGAAGTTATTACCGGAATATCGCCGGAATTATTGAACACACACATTACCATATTGGACAGATTTCTTTGTTGAAGAAGTTGGTTTGATGGTTTTTTGTTGTTTGTTATTTCATCTCGATAGCTTTGCTAGGTATCTTCAATTAAAATATATTTTAATTTCGATAATGCTCGATGAAACTGGTTTTGGGCGTTGGTTTTCTGGTCACTTCGCATTTGGGTAATAGATAGATGTTTACGCAACTTTTTTAAATCATAGTATATCTGCTAAACTTATAAACTTATAAACTGTTAAATTTGTTTTTTGAAATTTTAAAGTGTACTTGGAACTTGACTAATACTAAATACTTAAGAGCATGGTGTTTCAAAACCTAGCACTCAATCTAAAGCCATTTTTTTCTTCGGAAGAATATAAGAAGTGCAAGAAATAAAATAATCATGATTCCCCAAAGCGCAAAATATCCGTATTTGTATTGCAATTCTGGTATATAATTGAAGTTCATTCCGTAAACTCCTACAATGAATGTTAATGGTATGAAAATCGTAGAAATGATGGTTAAAACTTTCATGATTCCGTTCATTTTGTTGCTGATTGTTGTCATGTGCATATCCATTAATCCCCAAACCATTTCACGATAGAGATCAATGTTGTCGTTAATTTGTAAGATATGATCTTGTAAATCTTTGAGGTATTCGTATGTTTTGACAGTGATGAGTTCGGATTCTGACTTTACAATTCTACTAATTACTTCACGAGAAGGCAGTATGCTTCTGCGCAAGCGTAATAAATCTTGTTTTAGGTATTGAATGTCTCTTGAGATGTCTTCGCGCGGACTTTCTAAAAATAATTCATCTTCTATAAGTTCTACTTTAGTCCCAAAAGTTTCTATTACCACTGCATAGTTGTCAATTATGGCATCCATTAGAGAGAATGCTAAATAATCAGAGCCCATACTACGCAATCGACTTTTTTGATTGAGGAAACGTTTACGAATTGGATTAAAGATGTCTTCGTCAGTTTCCTGAAACGTCAACACATAATCAGTACCAATAATGAAAGAGATGTGTTCTGTGAGTAGTTCGTTTTCTTTGTTGTGATATAACATCTTGAGCACTACAAAAATATAATTGTCAAACTCATCAATTTTAGGTCTTTGATTTGTGTTTACAATATCTTCTAATATTAGCGGATGAATTTTGAAGTATTCGCCAATTTTGGTAATATCTTCCGCATTGTTTAAACCATTGACATTGATCCATGTTACACGATTATTTCCTTTTACATCAAATACTTTTTTGATCTGCTTAGTTTCATACGTTTGATGCTCATCTATTGTATATTCATGGACTTCTAGTAATGTTTCTAAATTTTCTTTGTCACCTGTGTAGACCAATTCGCCTGGAGCTTTTCCTAAACTTTTGGAAGCTGTTGCTTTTTTACTTTTTTTATCTTTTTTAGATGGTATGCGCAAGGTTCTTGGTTTTTATCGTTCGTTTTTTAAAGATACAGAATAATTTAAAACCGTTGGTTATGAGCCATCTTCAATGGTTTCTATAGTTTCTGTAGCTTCTGTAGATGTATCGTTACTTTTTAACGCTTCCCCAGGTTCTAAAATTTGCAATCCTTTTTGCATTACTAAGGAGTTTGGCAAAGAGATATTTTCACCATCATCAGTTTTTATAAAAAAGTAAAATGCGGTAATATTTTTTACCTCGCCTATCCAATTGTAATCTTTGTCAATGATTTTGATACGATGTCCAATTCGAATCGGATGATAAAAAAACAAGATGAAACTTGCGGTAAGATTTGATAGTATAGACCATTGTGCAAAAAAACCAACTCCCAAAACGGCTAATACTGAAGAAATGAAAATGGTAAATTCTTGAAACTTTACGCCCCAAATAATCGCTAGAAAAAACCCAGAGATTAGATAAATTATAAAGAAACAGATGTTAAATATTACTTTTCTTCGGTTGATTTCAATAGCTTGTACAAAACTAAATTTTCGAATTGCTTTTTTGATAATCACAATTACGATCATCATAATGATGATGAGTATGAGTGTTAAGAATAATTGTTCTTTCGGAATAACCATGATCTTATTTTTAGTTATTTTGTATATCAAATGTATATAAAAAAAGTATAGCTAGAACGAATTCTAACTATACTTTTAAAGGTTTTTTAGTGTTATTTTATGCTTCTACGAGTTCTTCCTCAGCTTTAGATACTTTTAGAGTTTGGTCATCAAATTGTAACGTACGTATTGGGAATGGAATATTGATATTTTCCTTATCGAACGCTTGTTTTATTTTAATGATCGCTTTACTTTTTGCTTTTAGTTTTTCAAGAGAATTTTCGGCATCAATCCAAAATCTACATAAGAAATTGATAGAACTTCCGCCATATTCAGTATAGTAAAACTCTACATTTTCTGCACCATTGATTTGTTCAAATGAATCGGCGATCGCTTTTTTGGTAAGACTTTCTACTTTTTCCAAATCAGATTCATAGCCAACTCCACATTCAACCATAACACGCATTCGTGTGGTTAGCGAGTAATTTTTTATCGGGTTTTCTAAAATGGTTTTGTTAGGAATTACCACAATATTATTATCAGCTTCTTTTAAAACTAAGTAGTTTAAGGCAATGTCAATAACTTCACCTGCATATCCTGTGGTTTCAACCCAATTTCCAAGACGAATATTTTTTCTGAATGATAATACGACACCTGAAATTGTATTGGAAAGTGTTCCTTGCAATGCCAAACCAATTACAATACCTGAGATTCCTGCACCTGTAAGTAATCCTGAGATCGATTCGCCAAGATTCATTACACTTAAGGCTAAAAATAATCCAAATAATACAACCAATACAGCTACAACTCTAGAAATTAACTTAGCAACTGCTTTTTGCTTTACGCGTCCGTCAATGAGTTTTAGAGTCGTTTTAAACACCAAACGCGATAAGAAGTAACTGATGATTAAAACTAATAGAGCAACTCCAATGTTTGGTAAATTTTTAACTAATAAAACCCACCAACCTTCTAGTTTGTCGATGAGAATTCCTGTTGTTGATTTTATATCTTCCTGCATGTTCTTTTCTTTTTATTGTATTTAGTTGATTTGTGTTATTTAAATTCAAACTAACCTCATCAATTGACAAGGTTAGTGAGTTATTCTTTATTGTTGTTATTTATGTTTGTTTAGAATTTTAAATCTTCAAACATCATAATTTTTGTATCATTTTCTGTTGGAGAATAATATTCAATTACAAAGTCATTATCTTTTGTAAAGTATCCAACTCCATTCATCTTTTTTGATGAAATTACATAGTAATTGTTAAATTTTGAGCGTACAGCTTTTCCAACATTTACTTCTTTATCATTTTCAAAGTAGCTTATGTTTAAAGCATTTCCTTCAGCTGAAAAAGCGTATTTTTTATTGTCCATATTATAATATTTCACTTTCGTTACTTTATCATAAAAAGGATCTTTATCATTATCAATCATATAGACTTTTGTTACCGCAATTGGTGCTGGCACACGGTCTTGATTTAATTGATGCTTTTGATCTTTGTCAAATTTCACCTCTTGTGTTTTTGTAGTAATTACTTTTACTTTTTTGTCAACTTTCTCCCCGTTTTTAACTACGGTTTGCTTTTTAACTTTTGTGGTGACTATTTTATCGTTCTGCGCAAATACTATCATTCCTGATAGTAAAAATGCTGCTGCTATTAATTTCTTCATTTCAATTGTTGTTTTGTTATTATTGATTATTGGTTTGTTTTAATCGTATTAGACGCGTCTTCTTCCCGTAATTAAAGAGATGACAAATAGTACTAAGAATACAAAGAATAAAATTTTTGCAATTCCAGCAGATGCTCCTGCGATTCCACCGAATCCTAATACTCCAGCGATTAATGCGATAACTATAAATGTGATTGTCCAACGTAACATAATGTATATTTTTTAATGGTTAATAATTATTTGATTTTGTTTGATACAAATGTACGTTAACATCATTTCGCCGCTTTGCTGCATCAATTTTAATCTTTGCTCATTTGGAAATTTACTTCATTATTTCTAGCTGATTTTCAACTAAAAAGCCCTCTTTTTTAGAGGTTTTTTGTGCTTTTTTAGGCATATGTGTCAACATCAATAGTATATGAGTTAAATAGAATAAAAGGATAATTTTATTTTTGATCGAAAGAAAAAATGAACACAAGTATGTAGTTTACAAACCTGTAAATTATTTAAAAAATGCTTAAAATATGAATTATAAATTATCAAATACCGCTTCAAAGACTTCGATGGAATTAGCTTTTCGCTTACCATTGAAATATCCTAATATTTACAAACCAAAAAGAATTATTGATGGACACAAAGAACAATCTGTCCCAATCATCACTATGGATGAAACACATTGCATTTCGGAAGGAATCTGGGGAATTCTTCCACAAGATTTTCAAGGAGATTGGAAAAAGTTTCAGAAATTAAAAATTACACTTCATACCAATAAAGAAGACATTCAGAAAAACATTTTATACAAGGAAGCTTTGAAAGAAAGACGTTGCCTTATTTTAGTAACTGGTTTTTATATGCATCATTTGATCGACAATGAAGTAGAAACGTTTTTGGTGGAGAAAAAACCATTAGAACCATTTTCTTTAGCTGGAATTTATAATGTATTAGAAGATGGTTTTGTTACCTGTACCGTAATTAATACAGAGGTCAATGATACTTTATCTTCCGAAAGAAACTTATACAATCAGATGCCGTTGGAAATTCCTGCGCTATTTAAAAATATGTGGTTGAATCCGAAAACAAGTATTTCAGACATTGAAAGTATTGTTGATAAACCGTATAAGACAAAATTTAAAATTCAGAGAATCGCATCGTAAACTATTACGCAGAAATTTGAGCTTTTTGTTTATTCTTTAAAAATTCACTCGGACTAATTCCGTATTTACGTTTAAATATTTTTGAAAAATAACTTCTACTACTCAATCCGATAGAATACACAATCTGAGAAATGTTTAGATTTTGTTCTTTATCAATAATTAAATCTCTTGCTTTTTCCAAACGTACATGACGAATGTATTCCGTAACCGTTCGTGCGTACAAATGCTTAAATCCTTGTTGAAGTTTTGTTTGTGTAAGCATGGTTTTTTCAGCTAAATATTCTAAGGTGTAATCTTTAGATACATTTTCAGAAATTTCTTCCGCAACTATTCGCACTGCTTCCAATTCATCAATAGCCAATGGTGCTTTGTTCTTGCGTGCTTTGACATCTTTAGTATGTTGAATCATGTGTAAAGATAAAATTTGATACACAATACCTTCAATCAACATAATACGAATCATTCCTTTTTGTTTGATATGATTTAAAGAATCAATCAATTCTGCCAATTTCAAATTGTACGTTCCTAAGTACACAAATCGATTTTCATGATACGAATCGTGAAAAACTTCATATAACTTTTTATTCAAAATAGAAGCATCATTCAGACGTTTCCTAATAAATTTTACTCTGTTTATCTGTACAATATTGATGTGTAAATATTCGTCTTTTGGAAAGAACTCGTGATTAAATCCGCCACTTTTCGATGTAATGATTGAAGGCTGCAACTCTTGCAAGGTCCTGCGTTCTTTTTCGTCATGAAAACGATGTTCGCAATGTCCTTTTAAACAATATGTAAAGTGAATCGGATTGTACTCAGTGGCGTCCATTATCAATTCAATGTCTTCAAAAAACGTAATATTATATTCCAAAATACTTCCGCCCCATTCAAACATAATAAAGTGTATGGCACCTTTGGCAAAAGCATTGTCAATTTTCAAAATATGCTCGCCCCATCTTTCAATAATTTCTCCTCCAATTGCCTCTTGGATTTGTCGAACAGTTCCTGCAGTATCTTCGGCAGTAATTTGGATAGTTTTCATGTGCTTACAAAATTGATTTATAATAGTCGTCGCTTTAAACCAAACTTAAAGTTTATAAAATTACTGCTTTTCTAATGATATTCTGTAAAAATAATATGAGTTAATTATAAAACGAAATGAGCAAAGCCACTTTTTATTAAAAAACTACTTTTGAAGTATCAATTATAATAAAAGACAACATGAAAAATTTAAAAACACTATTAACACTTGCATTTTTAATAATTGCAACCACACTGAGTGCGCAACAAATTTCAAAAAATGCTATCGGATTGCGTATTGGTGATAACGATGGTTTGGGTGGAGAAATTTCATATCAAAGGCATTTAAACGCCAACAATCGTTTGGAATTTGACTTAGGCTTTAGAGACCGTGATGATGTTGAAGCTTTTAAATTAGTTGGATTGTACCAATGGGTTCGTCCAATAGATGGAAACTTTAACTGGTATCTTGGTGCTGGTGGAGGAATTGGATCATATGATACACCTGTAGGCGACGGAACTTTCGCTTTAGTAGCTGGAAACGTAGGAATTGAATATAATTTCGGAATTCCATTATTATTGTCACTAGACATGCGACCAGAGTTATCTTTTGATGATACCTACAGTGACGATCTCGATTTTGATATCGCACTTGGAATACGTTATCAGTTTTAACAACCGCCAATAAGTGACTGAATAACAAATATTTAAAAAAACACAAACGAAAAAGAAAAATGAAAACATACACAAAAGAAGTTGCTGATAAATTAAATGTAATTTTAGAAAAAAACTATGATGCCAAAGAAGGTTACAAAACTGCGGCAGGCAATGTAGAGAGTCCTATTTTGACAAGTTTTTTTAATAGAAAAGCAACACAACGTAAGGAGTTTGCAGATCAATTGAAAAGCGAATTAAAAAAATTAGCGCAAGAACCAGAAGAAAGTGGAAGTATTGCAGGAGCACTACATAGAACATGGATGAATACCAAAGCATTATTTTCTTCCAACAACGAAGAAGCAATGTTAGAAGAAGCCATGCGTGGAGAAAAAGCATCGTTAGAAGATTACGATGATGTATTGAATTCAGAACTTTACATTCCTGAATCTCTTTACAAACTTTTAGCAGATCAAAAAAGCGCTATTGCATATGATACTGTAACAATTAAAAGACTAGAAGATATACAGTCATAATTCAAATTGCTATGAAAAATGACTATTTCAAAAGCGATATTTGATATAAATATCGCTTTTGATCTTTTTAAAACTACCAATATTTCTTAAGCTTTCAGAAAAGTACCTCTAAAAAAGGAATTGTAACACTGAAACTTTTATCTTACACCAATTAAAACCGTAAATTAAGTAAATGCCAAATTTTGCTCGAATACTCATATGTTTATTCTTTTTATCCGCAACAACAGCGTATGCGCAGTTGGGCGATTTAGCTCGTATTGATTATACGTACATTCCAAATGCAAAATCGGATGTTGAGTATACGCGATTTCGCGCTTTGTTTAATTATCCGATAAAGTTAAAAGACAACGATACCTATTTATTTTTAGGATTGGATTACAGCAATATTCATTTACGATCTGAGATTGAATTTCCTTTTGACACACGTGATTTGAATGATTTTCAATTGCTTGATTTTAATTTCGGGTATACAACTCCACTAAAAAATGATTGGCGTTTAGGAATTCAATTTCGACCAGGTTTTAGCACTAACTTAGTCGCAGACGCGCTCAGCATTAAAGATGTTGTATTGTCTGGAACAGTACTTTTTATTAGAAAAGGAGCCGAATATAATGGCAAACGCACCAAACTGATTCTTGGAGTTTCCTACGCTGGAAATTCAGGATTTAACTTTCCGTTGCCTTTGGTTAGTTATTATAAAAAATTTCATCCTGATTGGTCGTACAGCATCGGAATTCCCAAAACAAATTTACAATATCATTTTACTGAAAAACATCGGTTAAAAGCGTATGCGCAACTAGATGGTTTTACGTCTAATTTGCAACGTGATGTTCCGATAATTGAAGGAAAAGCTGCGAGAAGCATTAATATGTCGTTAATTCTTTCAGGATTGCAATATGAATATTATTTTACAAAGAATCTTCAATTTTACGCACGTGCGGCATATATTTTTGCGCTTAATAATGAATTGAGAGACGAGAGTAGAGAAACTCTTTTTTCTTTAGATAATGAAGCTAAAATCTACTTAAGAACTGGCGTAAAGTTTAAAATTTAATATTTATAAATATTGGTTGCTTCAAAAAATGGCTTCTAGTGATAATATATTGCATCTTAAAACTTTAATCATAAAAAAGCGAACCAAATTAGTCCGCTTTTTTATCGTTTTTTAACCTGGATTGCAACCCGAAGTTCCATTCATTCCGCCGCAAGGTGAGTAACAAGAAGCATATTCGCTGTATTTACACCAATCACCAACGGATTCTTTCATGTACGTGTAGCATTTTTCAGCTGTTGAAACCATTCCACCAGAAACACGGCTTCTTTCAAATTGAGAAATTTTTTGCTTATTTAAGCGCAATGCATTGAGATTTTGTTTTTTCATTTTTTAGAATTTTAGTTATATCTATTAGGGATGAAATCCGAAATACATTACCCAATTAGTTTAAAAAAACAAAAAATTGTTGCTTACAGCATTTGAGTTAAGACTTATATCATATCGGTTAAGCTACGTCCTGTTGGTGTTTTATCTTTGTAATAAAGATTTAATAAACACATAAACCCACTATAAAATGAAACAAGGAAAAGAAGATTTTAAATTAGTAAAGGATTCCGATAACGAATCAAAACGTAATTATATATTTCAAAATAACACAAAAACAAAAGCTGCATTTTATTTTGTCGCTTTCGTATTAGTTATATTAATTGTTGCTGTTACTGCAACTGCGTATGTGTTATAATTTTCAACACAATACTCATTAAAAAGGTTGTTTCTCGCTTAAATATTTCCAATAACGTTTTGGAACATGACGAACGTGAAGCAACATATTTTTTCTAGATTCAATATTGGTACTTTTAAAATAATTTTGCCATAATTCTTGAAATTCTAGTTCTGCATCTGCAAAAAAATCTTCTGAAGTTTTCGTGAAATCAAACTCTTTTGGAAAATCCATCACAATCGTTTCTACATTTTCCAAATTATAATACAAACCAAAATTTCGTTTAATATCATAAATAACCCATTTTTGGTCTGCATAGCGCGATTTAAAATGCTTTGCGATTAAAGGCAACACATTAAAATCAGGTTCAATATTGGCAAAATACAAATTATCTTTAGTCAATTTGAAACGTACAAAAGCTTCCATACGGTGTTTTTCTCGCCCGACACTTTTGGTAATTTTAGATAATTTTAAAACGGTCACATTCGAAAAGTCTTTTTCAATATTTTCTTTAGATTTGAATACTTGTTGAATGTAATCTAACAATGTATTTTCAACCGAACTTATTTCGCTTAAGAACGAATAATAGATTTGATTTCGTCCAAACGAAGTCAATTTTTTTTTGAGTCCATTCCACACTCTATCCGCATGTGCTTTATCAGTAATTACTTCTTCACTATCACCAAAAAACGAAGCCTGAACGTTTCCTGTTTTTTGAATATCAACCTGCAAAAGTTTTTCTTCGTATACTTTAAAAACGACACTTAAAAACCCTTCAAACGAACCATCATACACCAATACTTTTTGCATTATCCAAAGAGATTTAGTTGTGAACTTGTGGCTTTCCTGAACTTACTTTTAGAGTTTTGAAGAATGAGTCCTTTAATTTTTGTCGGTTCTAAATCGCGGCGTTCGTATACATTTGAATTACACACTATGAAATATTGTGCACGATTGAGCGCAACACCCAAACGTTTGAGATGTTCCCAATTTAGCTGACGAAATTTTCGAGCGTGTAATATTTTGTATACCGATTTCATTCCCAAACCTGGCACACGCGCCAACATACGCTTGTCTGCACGATTGACATCAACAGGGAATTCATGAATGTTTCGCAATGCCCAAGATAGTTTTGGATCAATATCTAAGTCTAAATGTTGGTGTGTTTCGTTGACAATTTCGTTGACATGAAAGCCGTAAAAGCGCATCAACCAATCGGTTTGATACAATCTATTTTCGCGCAACATTGGTACTTCGGTTCCTATTTGCGGCAAACGGCTGTCGTAACTTATAGGCACATAACCTGAGTAATACACACGTTTCAGATTGAACTTTTTGTAGAAAAAATTGGAAGCTGTCATAATTTGATAATCATTTTCGCCACTTGCACCAATGATCATTTGTGTGCTTTGTCCGGCTGGCGCATATTTTGGCGTACTTCGAATGATTTTTTTCTCCGCTTTGTATTGAATGATTTCATTTTTTACCTTTTTCATCGGTTTGATGAAATCTTCTCTGTTTTTATCGGGAGCCAAACGTTTTAATCCTTCTTTTGTAGGAATTTCGATGTTGACACTTAATCGATCTGCATACAAACCAGCTTCACGCATCAATTCATCTGAAGCTCCAGGAATTGATTTTAGATGAATGTATCCGTTAAAGTTTTCTTCTAAGCGCAGTTTTTTTGCTACGGAAACCAAACGTTCCATCGTGTAATCTGCATTTTTAAAGATTCCTGAACTTAAGAATAAACCTTCAATATAGTTTCTACGGTAAAAATTAATTGTCAAATCGACTACTTCTTGTACTTTGAATGCGGCACGCTTGATGTCGTTACTTTTACGCGTCACGCAATACGCACAATCAAAAATACAGTGATTTGTTAAGAGTATTTTCAGCAAAGACACACAACGTCCATCTTCGGTGTATGTATGACAAATGCCCATTCCTGTGGCATCGCCCAAACCTTTGTTTTTATTGGCTCGGTTGCTTCCGCTAGACGAGCAAGAAACATCGTATTTTGCGGCATCTGCTAGGATGTTTAGTTTTTCTTTTATTCGTTCAAAAGACATGAAAGATTTTCTCCTTGTATTAAAAAGTTATCGTGTTGTGAATTTTTATACAAATATAACATTTTACAGATATTTTTTAAACATATGTTTAATTTTATTCTGTTAAATGTTTTAAAGAAGTTATTGAAGCTTTTTTACAGCGCTAGTGATTTGTTAAAGTTTGGCGTATAGGTTTCTAGCAATGCTTTGAGTGCTTTTTCGTTGGGTTGCAGTTCAGTTTCAACCGATTTAGGCAAGTTGTCTACCATATCAAAATACGGTTGTAATTTTTCGTCTAAAAAACGTTCTGCAATTACAGGATGTACATAGTATTTACGACATACAGTGCGCGTGTTGTTTAGTGCTTCTGCAGCAGCGTCAATTCCATGTAATATTTGTTTCTCTTTCACTTTAGCATCATCACTTTTAGGAGCATTTTTTAGCGTATCAAAAAAGATGAGTGAAGCTGCCCAAGTACGGAAATCTTTTGCAGAAAATATATCGCCACACAGACTGTGAATGTATTCGTTGACCATAGTACTATCAATTGCGTGTTTTCCGCCATATTCGTCATAATATTGAAATAATTCCCAACCTGGAATTTCTTCGCATTTGTTGAGCAATCGCGTGAGTTTTTTGTTTTTGATAGTTACTTTGTGTTCTTTGCCACGTTTGCCAACATATTGTAGCGTAAATTTTTCTTTATAGATGTTAATGTGACGCGTTCGCATCGTAGACAAACCGTAGGTACTATTTTTTTTGGCATAATACGCATTTCCGATACGAATGTGTGATTCTTCTAACAAACGGATTACAATTGCCAACACTTTGGTACGTGTCCATTTCTTTTGTTCAAGGTCTTTTTGTACACGCATGCGCAGTTTTGGTAATGCTTCGGCGAAAGCAATCATTTTAAAGAATTTTGTTTGATTTTTTATTTTTTGCCATTTGGGATGATACCGATATTGTTTTCTATTTTTTTCATCTCTACCTGTTGCTTGCAAATGTGCATTTTCTAAACAGGCAATTCGTACTTTTTGCCATGCAGGTGGAATGACTAAACTTTCCAATCGTTTTAAATCGGATGCTTTTGTAATAGGTTTTCCATTGTGTTCATAGACGAAGTTTTCTTGTACACGTTTTCGTTTTATATTTAGAATTTCGGGCGTTGTATATGTAAGATTATAAATATCAATTACTTGTTCTGGCTGTGTTCGCAGTGCCTTTATGAATTCTTTATTTAACGTGTGTATCTTCATCTTACTCGTAGTTATTTATAAGAATACTCTCTTTATTACTACAAAAATTGTTAAAAAAATTTAAAAAATGAGCATCTAATTTCTTTTGAGTCAAGATAAAAACCTTTTACGGCAATGGCTACGCTTTACATTAAATACATTTGTATCAACAAGTCAGCGCTAGACTAAATAAATAACTAAAAATAAAAAAACCAATAGATATGAAGAAGTTACTATTATCAATGACAGCATTGTCATTATTGTTTGCCACAAGTTGTGATGTTAAACAAACTAAAGAAACAGAATTACCAGATGTAGATGTCTCAGTTGAAGAAGGACAATTACCTGAATTTGACGTAGAATGGGCTGATATTGATGTAGGAACCAGAACGAAAACTGTCGAAGTCCCAAAGGTAGTTGTAGTGATGGAAGAAGTTGAAGTAGAAGTACCTTATGTAGATGTAGATATGCCAGATGAATTTGGAGATAAGGAAGAACGTACTATTATGGTAGAAGCTGAGATTGATGGAACAGAACATGAACTTGAAATCAAGAAAGTATATGCTAGTAAAAATAACTTAATTGTAGTATCGGAACTTGAAAAAGGAGAAACTACTTTAGGAGATAAGAAATTAAGAATTTCAGATCAAATTACGTTGAACGCGCCAGATTTGAATGTAAAACATTACATCGTTGGAGAACGTCCAAACAGAGTTTTTAATAATGCTTATAAGTACTTTAAGAACGAAGATGATATGAAAGCTAAATTAGAAGGCTACACTGAAATTTATTCAGATTAATTCTGAAAATATTACAAAAAAAAGAGAAAAAGAAAAGAAAATAAATTCGATAGCTTCTGCCTTTAGAGAAGTTATCTAAAGTAAAAATTGCTATGAAAATTTTTGAAGCTATTAGAAAAGATCACGATATACAACGTAAATTGCTAGATGAGTTAATTGATACTTCTGGCGATAGCAAACGGAGAGATCAAGTGTTTGAAGCATTAAAACACGAATTAAAAATTCATGAAGATGCTGAAGAACGACACTTTTACAAACCACTTATTAGTGATGACATGATGCAAGAACATGCACGTCATGGAATTGCGGAACATCACGAAATTGATGAGTTGGTTGAAAAATTAGAAGAAACAGAACGCGATTCTTCTGCTTGGCTTAAATATGCCAAAGATCTACAATATAAAGTTGAACATCACTTAGAGGATGAAGAACATACTTTTTTCCAGTTAGCAGGTAAAGTTTTATCTGAAGAACAGAAAAATAGTTTAGCCACCAAATATGTAGATTTTATGGAAGATTGTCGCAACGGAGTGGCAAAATAAAAATTATTTATTAACATTAAAAAAGAAAAAATTATGTACAATTATAATGAAGAATTAGGAAACAAATTAAACGGATTATTAGAGAAAACGTATGACGCTGAAAAGGGTTATAAGAAAGCTGCTGAAAACGCAAAATCTACTGAATTGAAAAACTTTTTTGAGCGTAGAGCACAAGAGCGTTACAATTTTGGACACGAGATTAAAGCAGAGTTATCTAAAATTGATCAGAAGCCAGAAAAAGGTGGAAGCGTTACAGGATCTGCACACAGAACTTGGATGGATGTAAAATCATGGTTCTCATCAGACAATGATGAAGCAATGTTAGAAGCTGCCATTACAGGAGAAAAAGCTGCTTTAGAAGAATATAATGAAGTATTGAGCAAAGAAAATGAGCCTCATATTCCACAAGGAATGCAGACTGTGTTAAATAAGCAAAGATCTGTAATTAATCACGAATTAAAGAATATTCAAGTATTAGAAGACTTATCATAATACTGTAAATATCATATCTAAAAAAACCGAAGCATGACGCTTCGGTTTTTTTTGTTCTGAGCCTTTTTAATCGTCTATAAAATCTTTCAAAATTTCTTTTAAGACGACGATGTCATTTTCTGTATTTCGAATTAATTTCTCGTTTTCATCACATTCAAATTGAGCGTAATTGATTTTCATATACCGAAATCTTTTATTGATAACCGCTTCTTTTTTGAGTCTGTCGTAATATTTTATTTGTGTGATACGCGCTTGTTCTTTTTCGTCTAAGTCTTCGAAATCTTTTTCTTTCTGAAAGAACTCAATTACCAATTTTAAATCCTGATAATACGCATCTAACGGCAGTTTTGTGCGTCCTTTTCCTCTTTTATGAAGATTTCCTACCAACGTGTCAAATGTATGCTTGCGTGATGCTTTTTTGTTTAATAATTCATCACTTAAATCCAAAAGGTAATTTTCGTCGCTATTTTTGATATCTAGTAAACGTTGTTCTTTTTTTGAAATTTCAGGAATTTCCTCTTTTGGCGAATATTCTTTTCCAGCTCTTACCAAATACCAATACGTATTTTCCTTTTTTCGTTCTGCATGAACGGAAGGTATTTTGTCAAGTTGCGATGCTGCATCTAACTTTCGAAGTACTTTTCGTAAAGGCAAACCTTTTTTCACATCTTTTGTAAAAACACCAGCTTCTACCAACGCAGGCATTATTTTCTTTACAGGAATCCAATCAGTTGTAGTATTTCTTTCAAAATACTGCGTTATTACTTCATTTATCTTTGTTATATTTTCCTCAGTCATGCTTTACTGTATGTTACTTTTTACGCTAAAATTTATAAACGAAAGGTTTTAAACAATTCCTTTCCATTCTAGTTTTACGGCTGCAAATGTACTCTAATTTGGCTTCTTACGACTCATATATAACCGTAAATTATAGGAGTTAATTTTTAATACCTGTCATTTCTTTTTTCATAAATCAACTTCATAAATTTATTTTTTGAGAGAACGAATTTTAAAAGTTCTAATTACCAAACACAGCTGATTTAAAACTAAATAAGGTTTTTTCATACGAATTCGTTACTTTTAAAGGCAAGTACTTTTTCTAATTCTAACATACTACTACTTTGAAGATTAAAAAATTATGGAAACGAATTTTACTAGGACTAATTTTAGTTCCAATTTTGGTATTAGGAGGTTTAATACTATACATTCAAAGTAATCAATCTGACATCATAAAAGGCGAAATTGAAAAATTAAACAAAGAACACAAAGGTCGTGTAACTATTGGCGACAGCGAATTGTCTCTTTTTGGCAACTTCCCCTATATTTCTGTAAAGGTATATGATTTTCAAATTTTTGAAACAAAAGAAGACAATGCGCCTGTTATTATGGATGTAGAAGATATTTATGTCGGTTTTAACTTTTGGGACATTGTAGAAGGAAAATATGATATTCAATCATTAATCGTTGAAGATGGTGTTTTTAATATTGTTATTCACGAAAATAATACTACAAATATTCAAAATTCCTTAGCGAGTACTTCCGATACAGAAACTCCTACGACGAATATTCATCTGAAAAAGATCAAACTAAAAAATCTAGACATTCACACCTTAGATGAAGCCACCAATACAGATGTCGAAAAGTTTATATATACTGGTACAGGTGGCTTTAGTCAGAAAGACAGTATCATTGCGGGACATATTGACACCGATTTTGAATTAAACGTAATCTCTGAAGCTATTGTTCCTGATTTTATGAAAAAAAAGCATTTTGAGATTCATACAGATGTTGAATTTAATCAACACACAGGAATTCTTGAGATACAACCTTCAGGTGTTAAAATGCGAAATGCTGATTTTGAGCTAAAAGGTACTATCGACACAAAGAACGATGTAGATCTTAATCTTTTTATACAAGGAACAAAGCCTAATTTTGACATGCTAATTGCTTTTGCTCCGTCTGACGTAATTCCCTATTTAGAAAAATATAACAACTCTGGTGACATCTATTTTAATGCAACCATAAAAGGACCTTCAAATAAAGGAAATAGACCTGCTATTAATGCTGAATTTGGAGCTACAGAAGCCTTTTTAGAAAATCCTGCAAGAAGAAAAAAGATTGATAATATGGGCTTTAAAGGGCATTTTAGCAACGGAGCCAACAGAGATACCGATACCATGGAGTTATCACTTACCGATATGACCGCCTCTTTGGAGAAAGGAAAGTTTAAAGGTTCACTATTTGTCAAGAATTTTAAGTCTCCAGAAGTTGAAATGGAAGTAACCTCTGATTTCAATCTGGATTTTATTGTAGATTTTTTTGAACTAAAACAGGTACAAGGTGTTTCTGGAGAAGTATCATTAAAAATGAATTTTCATGATATTGTTGATATTGATAAGCCCGAAAAGGCACTGCAAAAACTCAATCAGGCATATTATGCAGAGTTGAGAGTAAGAGACTTGAGTTTAGATGCTAAAAATCTTCCTGCGCCTTTAGACACCTTAAATGTAGATTTGGTAATGAATGGTAAGGAAGCAACACTGAAACGATTTGATTTATCTATGGGAAATACAGATCTGTCCATAACTGGTTTTCTATCAGATTTACCTGCCATTGTACATCATACTGATGTTCCTGTAGATGTACATTTGGATATTTCTTCTAATAATTTAGACATTGCACAACTGACCAATTTTTCAACACAAGACACGATTCAGACTGGTTTTGACGAAGAAATAAAAGCACTGAGTTTGGGACTTTCCTTTAAAGCTTCAGCAAAAGATTTTACAGAGTCTAAATATTTACCGAAAGGAGAATTTTTCATTGATAGTTTATCCGCTGATTTAAAACATTATCCGCACAAACTCCATGATTTTCATGCTGATGTGTTGATTGATAGTTTAGATTTGCAACTTGTCGATTTTACAGGATTTATAGATGATAGTGATTTTCATGTTAACGGACACATACATGATTATGCTTTTTGGATGCAACCCGAGTTGAATGGTGATGTAGATTTAGACATCAATCTTACTTCTAAAAAACTAAAATTGGAAGATATTTTTTCATACAAAGGCGAAAATTATGTTCCAGAAGAATACAGACATGAAGAATTTGACAATTTGGCGCTACATTTCACTTCTAGCATGTATTACAAAGATTCATCTTTGCATTCCATCGATTTAGCTTTAGATAAGTTGAACACAAAGATGAAGTTGCATCCGCTTCGTTTTCATGATTTTAAAGGAAAGATTCATTACGAAGACGAACATGTAGTAATAAAAGATTTTCACGGGGAAATAGGAACTACCAATTTCAATTTTGATTTAAATTATTATGTTGGCGACAATCCACAAATAAAGAAACGAGATAATTATTTGGCAGTAAAAGCAAATTATATCGACTTTGATGCGCTGTTCAATTTTGATTTAAATCCGCCAAAACCAGCAACAATTGCAACTTCAAAAACTGCCGATGTCACAGAACACGCAGAAGCTTTTAACATATATGAATTGCCATTTACGGATATGCGATTTAAAGCAGAAATTGACCATTTTATATATCATAGAATAGATCTGCAAAAGATAAAAGCAGATTTAAGAACGACACCTGAACATTATATTTATGTTGATACGTTACAGATGAATGCGGCTGGAGGAAATATTCGACTCAGCGGATATTTTAATGGGAGCGATCCAAAGCATATTTATATGCAACCCGATTTGGTAATGGAAAAAGTTGATTTGGATAAATTGCTTTTTAAGTTCGAGAATTTTGGACAAGATCATTTGGTTTCAGAAAATTTACAGGGAAAACTCACTTCGAGAATTAAGGGAAAAATTAGAGTATATCCCGATTTGGTGCCTGATTTAGATCAATCGACCATAGAAATGGACGTAAAAGTATTGAATGGACGCTTGAAAAATTACGATCCGATGCTCGCACTTTCGGATTATATGGGAAACAAAAATCTTCGAAACATTCGGTTTGACACATTACAAAATAGTTTGGATATAAAGAAAGGGAAAATTCATATTCCTGCTATGACAATTGAATCTACATTAGGACATATGGAATTATCGGGCACGCATGATAAAGATCAAAATATCGATTATTATTTACGCATTCCTTGGAAGACCGTTAGAAAAGCTGGTTGGTATAAATTATTTGGACGTAAAAAAGATAGCATCACTGCTAAAGATCAAGAAGATGAGATTGTAGAAGCAGATCCTAACAAAAGAATTTGGTATGTAAACCTAAAAGTTAAAGGAAACATCAATAATTATAAAATTTCATTGGGCAAGAAGAAGAAAAAAAGAAAAAGGAAATAACTTTCGTAGCTGGAATAGAAACTCCTTGACTTTGTGAGAAAATTTGTATTTTTAAAAAATAACAGAAATAGAAGTGTTTTTAATCTATGTCAGAAAAAAATATCACAGCACTTATAGGTAAAGCTATTCGAGAAGGTAAATACCTAAGCATAAGTTACAAAAATAAGAATGGTGATAAAAAACGATTTTGGATTGCTATTTTAGACATAAATGCAAAGGGTGAACTTTTTGTAAATATGTTTAATGTTACAAAAGACGAACCGATTCTAGATGCAAAGATTTTTATTTCAGGCATTCTTTCTGCAGAGATTTTGAAATTCTCTCATTATAATGTTTCCGATGAACTTATAATAAAGCTCGATGAAGATAGTAGCTTAGAAAAGTATGAGTTTGACAAATTTGACAATAACGTCCTTAATTATTATTTGGAATGTTACAAAGCAAATTCCGATCCTTTTTTATTTAAAAAATACCTCATCCAAGAGCTTGAAGTAAAGGAACTTATTGAAGAAAACCCATATCAGCTATCAGACATACAGCATGAACAAATTCTAAAGAAAATTTATAATAAAAAAAGTAAAAGTGGAGATGAAGACGAAAAGGAAAAAGAATTTAGTCATTTTCATAATTATAAACTCGCTATTTGTGAATTTTCTATAGACTTACAATCTAGAGGTAAATTTGTTGTTGCGTATAGAAAACTCACATTTGATCCTGTAGAAAAGACGCTACAAATTGGAAACAAATTACACTTCAATACAAATTTCTATATCGAAAATATCAAACATTCATTGTCTTATTATACAGATATGATTCCTGCTGATTTTGAAGCTTTGTATCTTGAAGATAAGAATGCTGCAATAGAATTGTTAAGAAGCAACTTCAAATCGGGAGAATTGCCCAATACTCGTCCAGAAATTGTTGTTTTAGGATATGCACAAATTGACATTTCTAGCATTTATGAAGAAATCAACACGCAGTACTCAAGAGGAGAAATGAATCCACCTTTAAGAGCATTTTTTCAAAACTTTTCCTTACTTGACAGAAAAAACAGAAAAGAACCTCATATCGTTCTTTATGACAATAATATCAATATCGATCAACTCCGAACAATTTATAATTCATTAAAGTTTCCTATAACTTATGTACAAGGTCCGCCAGGCACTGGTAAAACTCAAACCATCTTAAATATTGTAGTGAATTGTTTGACTAATAACAAAACTTTACTGATTTCCTCAAATAATAATATTCCAATTGATGGAATCAAAGACAAGTTATTTTTAGGTAAATACAAAAATAAAGAGATTTTATTTCCTATTATCAGACTTGGAAATAATAAATTGGTGGCCAAGGCTTTAAGAAAGATAAAAGAACTTTATGAATTTGAAACGAGAGACGTTCCTAAAGAAAAACTACTGTTTAATTTAAAAGAAAAATCAAGAATAAAGAATAAAATACTTCTTGAAAAACTGAAAAATTATGAGGAAAAAATTGATTTGGAACAAAACCTAGATTTTGTTAATAGTTTATTGTCAAAAGGTAGTTATTACTTACTGGAGCAAGAAAAGAATAAACTTGAAAATCGATTAAAAGAAATTCCTGAAACAACAGATGATAATGTAAAAGGGATATTTGAGGTTATAAAAGATAACTATCAACTATTGCAATTCTTTTATTTTGAATGTTTAAGATACATTAAGCGTTTAAAAACCAAAAAATACAGTGATCTGATTGAAATACTGTATTTAGAAAATGAAGAAGAACAAATTAAAAGTTTCAATAATTGGATCGCAGACGATGAAAACCTTGAACGGTTTACAAAAATATTTCCTATTATTCTAACAACCAACATCTCATGCCGTAGGTTGGGAAGAAAATTTAAATTTGACTTACTAGCAATTGATGAAGCTGGGCAATGTGATATTGCCACAAGTTTAATTCCTATTTCAAAATGTACTAATATGGTTTTAATTGGTGACACCAATCAGCTAAAACCTATTGTGATTTTTGAAGAAACACGCAATGAGCAGTTGATGAGAAAATTTCGAGTTGACAAGCATCATGATTACTTTAATAATTCAATTCTTTCTGCCTACAAGAGCATAGATAATATTTCAAGAAATATACTACTGAGTTATCATTATAGATGCGGTAAAAAGATCATCAATTATTCCAATATGAGGTTTTATGAGAGCAGACTGAATCTCGAAGCCATTAAAACACAAGGAGAGATTAAATTAATAGATGTAAACAACGTAAATCATAAAGATAAAAACTCGCAAATAGAAGAAGCCAAAGCAATTGTAGCTTATATAAAAGAAAATAATTTAAAAGATGTATTCATTATTACACCATTTAGAAATCAAGAAGAAACAATAAACTATTATTTAAAGGTTGCAAAAAGTGAAGGGAAAATAGATGCTTCTGTTCATTGCGGAACGATTCACAAAGTGCAAGGTCAAGAAAATAATACGATCATCATATCTACTGCGATTTCAAGAAATACATCTTCTAAAACATACGATTGGATAAAGAATAATAGTCAATTGATAAATGTTGGAGTTACAAGAGCAAAAGAAAATCTGATTGTTGTAACAGACAAAAAAGCAATTGATATACTATCAAAAAAGGATGACGATTTATATGCTTTGATCGATTATGTGGCAAAGAACGGTTCTACAAGTGTTTCACAGAGTATCGTAAATAAATTTACCATTGGTTTCTCAAATGATTCAAGGTTTGAGAATGAATTTTACCAAACTATGAATCACTATTGTACTGTAAGAGGTAGTAAATTTAAAAGAAATGTTAAGATTATTGATTTATTTTCAGAAGAAAAGAACAACAGATTGGTAAATAAAAAGGAATTTGACGGAGTACTTTATGAAGGCAATGTTCCTAAAATTGTATTTGAATTAAATGGTAGTGAACATTATTCAAGAAAAAGTACTATCAAATCTGACCAAATAAAAATGGAGCTTTTAAAAGCTAAAGGAATCAAATTACTATTTATCCCGAATCAATATGTGAAACATTATGAATTTATCAGAGAATTGATAAATAAATTTAAAGGAGATATTTATCAAAAAACATTATTCGATAATTACGATTCAACAAGGTAAAAAATGCGTATTAATCAATGAACTCATCTTGACTTTTTATCATACAGTCTAATAAAGGAAAGGAATAAGTGAGTTGAGTCAGAAAATAATTGGACTTCGCTTAGTCTTGATTTTTCCAAAAACCTAAAATCTGTATCAATTGAAACAAAAAAAGCTCCACATTTCTGTGAAGCTTTGCTTAGTAGCGGGAACTGGACTCGAACCAGTGACACTTCAGGCATAAAAATCAATACATTATAATCTTTACTAAAAAATGTATGCCTATTTATATGCCTTTTACAGCATATCTCTCCAAATTTTATCCTGATTATAGGTTAGTTGAATTAGTCCAGATTCAGGCAATTTAACTGCTCCTATAGATAGTCCATTTTCTACTTCATGAAATTCTACAAAAGGTAAATCACCTTGCTCCATAAAAAGCTCTACTTGAAATAATACATCAAAACTAAAATACAGGAAAATATCTGTTACTTCATAATTTTTAAATGTGACTATATCTCCTTTTACATATCTATACAGTTCATATTGACTGCATAATTCTTCTACAATTAAGTCTAACTCCCAATTTTCATAATGCATCCCAATTTTAAATGGCAATTTGTTTATTTCCATAAGATTGTGCATTAAAAAACCACTTATTAAAAATAAGTGGCTAATTTAAAATTAATGTTTGTAGTTATTGAATAGTATAGCTATCATCAGATATATCATAAGTGAAAGTTTGATTATCTTCAATACTCAAAGAACTAATAGTAAAAATTACTGTATTAGATTCTACATCTTTAATTTCTACAAAATCTACAACAGTGTCTTCATATCCTGACACATCATATTTAAATCCAATTTTATCTACACTTTCTAAATTAATAGACTGAATTACATCTGTATTTGTTTGTGAATTTACTATTTCAGTAGAAGTTTGACCATTTTCATCATCACTATAATACTCAATATTTATAGGGTATTGTTGGCTAGATGAGCTTTGACCTGTAAATCTTAGTTGATATTCTTTTAAAGTAGGAATAGTATTATAATCACTTGCTCCATCTCTAAAATAATCTCCTTCATATGCATTTTCTCCAGATACTCCTGTAGATTGAAACTCTACTACATTTTCCCCAAGAAATACTACCTTTTGTACATATGTTAAATTAACATTCTCTGGAAAATCCATTGTCATAACATCTCCATTAAAACTATAAGTTCCTGTTTCATTATCATAATTATTCCCAGAACCAGTCCAATACGAATAAGTTACACTTCCACTAGAAGTAAATGTAAAAGAGTTGTTTACAGTTGGATTATTATTAGGGTTTTCAAAAAGCCATTTCCCTAATAACTCTGTTTGTATTTCATTTTGGTTGTTATCACTATCATCAGAACTACATGAACTAACTAGAGCTATTGATAATATTAAAAGACTAAATTTTAAAATTGATTTCATAAATTATTGTTGATTAAGTTGTTTTTTAATTCGTGGTAAACTAGGCATATTTGAAACTCTTAATAAAAAGAAATTCCTGTCTAGGTTGATAATATGTATGGCTACACCATCTTGAAAAACATAGTATTGGTACTCCTTTACAAAAGGGTCTTTATCTAATGGATTGTTTTTGGGAAGCTCTTCATTTATTGAGTTTATAAATAATTGCATATGCTTCTTATGAAACCTATACTCTATATTTACTAGCTTATTATCCATAAACCATAAATAACAAACTGACTCAAATGTTTTACCAAATAGATGTATTTCAGAATATCTATAACTACTATATAGTTTGGTAGCATTAAACTCCTTTCGAAGCTCTAGGTCTATGTTATTTTCTTCAAAAAAAGAACCTAGCTTGTATGGGATATTGTTTATAAAGTTCATTATATCATACTATAAAAATTTGACAGGCTGGAAACTTTTACCATATATCCTGAATCGTATTTCTTATTGATTTCAATTAATGAATTTATATCCTTTAAAATACACTTATCATCATTATTAGTAAGAACTTCTGCATCTGGAAAATAAACAAGTAGACGTGCAAATACATCATTGATATTAAACTCATCAAAATTAATAAGGTATCTTACTAATTTATCTTCTCGAGTAAATATTTCAAAGTGATTAACCTGTAATCCATCAATAAAAATTTTCTCAAATGTTCCAAGAATTAGATGGTATAGATTGAACTCTCTTCCTTCAAAATCTATCTTCCCCATATCTTTTATTTTACTTAAGGACAAAGGCTGAAATTCATCTATTATTAATTCATTAATACAAATATCCATATGATTAAATTGAATTATGCCACTTATGGCATAAACTAAAGCAAATATAATCAGTCTCTTTGAATATATTCATATATGGCATATTGAAAGATTCTGAAATAAATAAATTAAGAAAAAAAACTCGTCACAATCTAGGTGTTAAAATCAAAGAAATAAGAGAAAGTAAAAACTTAACTCAAGTTGATTTAGCTAGTAGAATTGATGGTAGATTTGACACTTCTAATGTGTCAAGGATAGAAAGTGGACGCATAAATACCACAGTCTTTACTTTATTCAGAATTGCAAAAGCTCTTGATGTCAATATTGCTGACTTACTAGATATAGAGGTATTTGAAAACTAATTTTAGCTATTAGTTAGTTAGAGCAGTTTTTTGTCTCATTTTGCTAGAATAATTGAATATTCAACAAATGCAGTCTTACAGAACATAAATATTTACTCAATACATTTACATTTTGGCTATAATATTATATCTGCATTAACTAGCTAAACTATAAAATGAGCCTATTTTAACTGCATTCTTACACTTACACACACAGCAATATTTACAAGATATTGTTGTCATTAAAACTGTAAAAAGAGTTCTTTGTAATGATTAAATGGTCTAATAATACCAAATCTAAGTAACTACAAGCTTTCTTTAGTTTTTTAGTTATAATCTTATCATTATTACTTGGTTCTAACTTCCCTGATGGGTGATTATGAAGTAACACAATAGAAGATGCATGACCTTTTAAAGCAATACTCAATATGATTTTTAAATCAACACTGCAACTAGCCACTCCACCTTTAGATAAATCATAAATACCCAATATTACATTAGCTCTATTGAGTAGCATTAACTTCACTTCTTCTTGATATTCTATGATATTCTTATCCCAATGAGCTAAAGCAACTTCAAACACAGTCTCACTATTTTTTACAGTAACCTTCTTATTTCCTTGATTGGAATAAGACACTTCTATTTCTCGTACTTTCATAAGATTGGATTTTAAAAACTCGTAATCTGGTATAATACCTATATGGTAGAATTACCAAATCACGAAAAATTAAAATCTGTCCCAAAATGACCTGACACCTATATAGTGAGAAGTCAAAATGGGACAGATATAAAAATTAAATAGCTTGTTCAGCTAATTGTGAAACTCCATTTTGAGAGAATGCAGAAGTATCTGCCATAAGTTGGTCTATAACTTCATTTTGTTTACTTTCCTCTTTAGATTCTGGCACAAATACCCATCTATGAGTTAACACCAATTCCTCTCCTGTTTCCCTTACAATATAAGTGTAAGGCTCAACTTCTTTCTTTACAATAGTACCTGGCATTTCAGTTCCTATTAAAGCTTTGCAAGTAGGCTCATCAAATGTGCTAGTCACAAATGCTTTTTTTGCTGTAGCATAGTATTGATTGGTCTCTTTTGACATCAACATCTCTACACCACCTTGTAATTCTAAAATAAAGAATGGATTTCCATCTTCTTTTTCTCTTTGTTTGTAACCTATGATTCTAACCATAATAAATAAATTTTTGAGTTGTGAAATAACCTAACTAACTATTCTAATAGAATATCATTACAACTATCACCTTGAATGAAATACTATTAAAATACTATCAGGTACAAATGGGATTCATCTGCACAAATTGGTGAGGGTATTTAGTCTGTGTTGTGCAGAGCTTGAGTGAGGGGGTGGTTTACATTCTAAACTCAATAAATATCTTAAATGTTCTAGTTAGAAATGCAGTCTACAGATTAGTATGATGATTTGTTGATGCTAACAAAGTGTAACAAAGAAAAAAGTCCTTACAAATCAACTTTATATATACTGCCTCGAAAAAATAACTCTGTGTCAGATTGGGGTGGGGAGTCTGTTAAACCTAGATAAGCTATGGGTATTTCTCAAGGTATGCAGCACACACAGAATAATTGTTAATTTTTTTCTTTTCAAAAATTTTTTTTGTCAGAAAATTAGATTAGTTTTAGACATCTTTTGACAAGTTGTAATTTGACTACTAATGATACTATCAGAATTATTAAAATCTAAAAGAGAGACTAAAGGTTTACTACTTAGAGAAGTGGCTTATAAGGTAGATGTAGATACTGCTTTAATAAGTAAAATTGAAAAAGGTGACAGGAAACCTACTAGAGAGCAAATTGAAAAATTAGCAGTTGCTTTAGATATAGATTATAATAAGTTACTAACCCTATGGCTTAGTGAAAAAGTATATGAAGATGTACAGGGAGAAAATGTTGCTATTGATGCCATTAAACTAGCTTTAAAAAGAATTAAAACAGAAGTAAAGAAATAATGACTAGTAGAAATAATCCATATCAGCAACTTGCAATAGATACTACTGAAGGTCCTGTTTTAATTATAGCAGGTCCAGGTGCAGGTAAAACTAGAACATTAGTAGAAAGAACAGTTAATCTTATACAAAAAGGGACTAAACCAGAAGAAATTTTGGTAGCAACATTTACTGAAAAAGCTGCTAAAGAATTAGTTACTCGTATTTCTAATAGACTGCTAGAATTAGAGATTAAGGTAAATCTTAATGAAATGTATATTGGTACATTGCATTCAATATTCTTAAGGTTTTTAGAAGAATATAGAGAGTTTACTAGATTAAAAAGAAGTTATAGATTACTAGACCAATTTGACCAGAAGTTTTTCTTGTATCAAAATATGAGGGATTTTGTGGCAATTGAAAATTCAGAAGAAATTTTAGGAGGGCATAATTTATCTAGTTGGTATAAAGCAGATAAATTAATTAACTATATTAATAAAGTTGGAGAGGAAAATTTAGACTTTGAAGAACTAATTAGTGCTGAAGATGCTAATATTTCAGTTATTGGTGAGTTCTATAAACTATACATAGAAAAACTAAATGAAGAAAATGCGTTAGATTTTTCTTCAATCCAAAGTGAAACCTATAGCCTATTAAAAGATAATCAAAATGTATTAGATGAGATACAGTCAAAAATAAAGTACTTTATGATTGATGAGTATCAAGATACTAATACTATTCAAGAGAAAATTATCTTACTTATAGCTTCAAAAAATAATAATATTTGTGTTGTAGGTGATGATGACCAAGGGTTATATAGGTTTAGAGGTGCTACTATTAGAAATATCCTAGAATTTCCAGATAACTTTCAGAAAGGAGCTTGTAAGGAAATTAAAATAACTACAAATTATAGGTCTCATCCAGAGATAATAGATTTTTATAATAATTGGATGGATGAGTTGGATTGGACTAAAGAGGGTAAGACATTTAGGTTTGACAAAACAATTATACCTCGTGAAGATAATTTTATTAAAGCACCTACAGTAATTAAAGTATCTAGTGAAGCATCATTACACCATTATTTTGAAGAAGTATATCAATTTATAATAGAACTTGAAAACAAAGGTGTTTTAAAAGATAGAAATCAAATTGCATTTTTATTTAAGTCTGTAAAAGGTGAAAGGGTTAATGCTCTAGCAGAATATTTAGAAGAAAGAGGAATTAAGGTGTTTAGTCCACGTTCTGCACTATTTTTTGAAAGAGAAGAAATTAGATTATTAATTGGTGCTATAGTTTTCATTTTCCCAGATTTATTTGATGTTTTAGCTTGGAGTGATACTGCTAAACTAGATATCTGGAAATATTATGACTCTTGTAAAAGGCAATTTGGTAATGCAATAAGACAAGACTTAGAAAAACATAAGGCTTTATTGCAATGGTGTCAAGATAAAGCAAAAAGACATCTTACTTTAACTGAAAGCACAAATTATAGTCTAGCTGCTTTGGTATATCAGCTATTAGAATTTTCAATGTTTTCAGATTGCCTTAATGTAGATTTAAAAGCTAACAAAACAGACCTAAGAGCTTCTTATAATATAGCTTTATTCACAAAGCTACTTTGGAAGTTTGAGTACTTGTACAATGTAACTGTAATAACTCCTGAAAATAAGGAGAAAGTTCTTCAAAATCTATTCAATAGATTTTTCAGATTTTTAAATGATGGTGGTTTAGAGGAGTTTGAAGATTTTGATGAATATGCTCCATCAGGTTGTGTATCTTTTATGACTATTCATCAATCTAAAGGTTTAGAGTTTCCTATTGTATTTGTTGGTATGCCTACTAATAGACAAGGTCCAAGAAAACAATATGATGATGTAGATGAGTTGCTACAAGAAGAATATTACCACAAACCACCTTTTGAACCTTTAGAAGAAGTAAAATATTATGATTTTTGGAGGTTGTATTATACTGCATTTTCTAGACCTCAAAATGTATTGGTACTAGGTAATTATGAAACAAGGAATGCTAAAGGAATAGTTAATTCACCTCATAAATTACTACAGGATAGTTATGCAAAAGCACCTCATTGGAGAAATGAAAATGTAGATATTACAAAGTATGATTTGGCAGAAATTAAGCCTACCAATATAAAACACGAATATTCTTTTACTTCTCATATTCTACTTTATGAAAACTGTCCTTTACAATATAAGTTCTATAAGGAATTAGAGTTTACAGAAGTAAGAACTGGAGGTGTTTTAGGTGGACAATTGCTACATCAAACTATAGAAGACATTCATAAAGCTGTACTTAAAGATGAAGTACATACATTAACTAATGAAAATATTGAGGCTTGGTTTAATACTAATTACCATCTACTAACTAAACAGCAAAAATCTTATTTACATTTACCACAGAGAAAAGCACTGCTGAAACAAATTTTAAACTATAGAGACAAGAATAGTAATGATTGGGACAAGATTGTTGAAGCTGAAGTTGATGTTTCACTTGTTAAAGAAGATTATATACTAAAAGGTACAATAGACCTCATTAGAGGAGAAAATAACACAGTAGAACTCATAGACTTTAAATCTGGAAGCAAACCAGATGTAAATGCTACAGATGAACTCACAAGGGGTTTATTAGACAGGTACAGAAGACAACTAGAGGTTTATGCACATTTAGTTGAAGAAAGAACAGGACACAAGGTAAGTAAGATGCATTTGCATTACCCTAAAGAGGAAAATAGTAGTCCTTATATCACATTTAATAAAAATGAACATACTATTAGTAAGACTGTAGAATCTTTTGATGAAATAGTTGAAAAAATAGAAAGTAAAAACTTTGACAACTCTCATATTGTTAAAAATGACAAACAATGTGGTGAATGTGATATGAGGTTTTACTGCAACCCAAAACATAATAGAAATTAAGATTATTAACCATTTGTAATATGGCACAAGATAAATTAGACCTAGATATTCAAAAGAAATTGGATACAGTAGAAGAATACAAGTTTGAACCTATTAAAGGTTACCCAATGTTACATTGGAAAGGTAAAAGACCTTTTACATCTACACAGTACTATCCTGCACAGCAAAAAGAAAATTATGGTGAAGAAGTAAATGGCTGGATGAACAAGATTTTTTGGGGAGATAACCTTCAAGTAATGAGTCACCTCTTAAAAGAATATCGAGGAAAAGTAGATTTAATTTATATAGACCCACCATTTGATTCTAAAGCAGATTATAAAAGAAAAATAGAATTAAAAGGAAAAAAAATAGAGAATAATAGGACTTCATTTGAAGAAAAACAATATACTGATATCTGGACAAATGATAGTTATTTACAATTTATATATGAGCGTGTAATATTATTAAAAGAACTTCTTTCTGATAAAGGTACTATCTATGTTCATGCTGATTATAGAAAAATTCATTATTTACAATTAATAATGGATGAAATATTTGGTGCAAGTAATTTTAGAAATGAAATAATTTGGTGCTATACAGGTGCTTCAAATGTGGGGAGTGATTTTCCTAAAAAACACGATAATATTTTGAGGTATTCCAAAACAGGTAACTATGTGTTCTTTAAAGATTCTATTAGAATACCATATGCTGAAGGTAGTCTAGATAGAGCAAATAGAAATGTAATAGGCACTGGAGGCATGAATTTTGAAAGTATTGAGTTAAATGCAAATGGTAAAGTACCTGAAGATTTTTGGGTAGATATCCAAAGAGCTGCAAGATACCCAGGTGAAAAAACTGGATATCCAACACAAAAATCTAAAAAACTACTTGAAAGAATTTTAAAAGCATCTTCAAAACCTGGTGATATTGTATTTGATTGTTTTATGGGTTCTGGTACTACACAAGCTGTAGCCATGGAACTTGGTAGAAAATTCATAGGTGCAGATATAAATTTAGGAGCCATAGAAACCACAACTAAAAGGCTAAACATTAGCAGAGAGAAAATAACATCTAAAGTACCTGATGTGGATTTTACAAATGAAGATGGAGAAACAGAAAAAATAAAAGATTTCTACACAGGTTTTTCTGTTTATAATGTAAATAACTACGATGTCTTTAGAAACCCTGTACAAGCTAAGGAAATATTAAAACAAGCATTAGAGATACAACCATTGCCAAACAATACAATTTATGATGGTGAAAAAGATGGTAGAATGGTTAAAATTATGCCTGTAAATAGAATAGCTACTCGTGCAGATTTAAACGAACTAATTTCAGGGTTCAACTATAAATCTTTCCAAAAGAAATTTGAGAAACAACCCAATAAACCAGTAGAGAATTTACTATTAGTATGTATGGGACATGAACCAGATTTAGCTGCAACACTTCAAAAAGAAATACACCCATACAAAATTGATGTAGAGGTTGTAGATATACTAAGAGACAAGTCTAACCTAGAGTTTAAAAGAGATTCTGAAGCTGAAATAGTAGTAGAAGATAACAAGCTAGTAATTAAACAATTCTATCCAATGAATTTATTACAGAAGCTCTCTATTATGAAAGAAAATGTTGAAGATTGGAAAGAGCTTGTAGAATCTATAAAAGTTGATTTTAATTATGATGATGCTGTATTTGAGCCTAGTGTAGTTGATATACCTGAAAAAGAAGAAATGGTAATTGGTGAATATGATATACCTGAAAATGCTGGCACTATCAGAGTAAAAATAACAGACCTATTAAGTGAATCATTAGAAATTTCAATAGATAATTAAGCTATGGCTAAAAAAAGAAAACAATCAGAAATTGAGTTTCCTTTTTATACTTATCTAAAGTTATTTCATGATGAGAATAAAAAGAAAATATACAAGGCATATAGCCCATTAACAAGAAAGTTTTTAAACTTCAATAATTCTGAAAATGCAAATTCTTGGTTAAGAAAACCACAATTTGAAGCTTTAGAAATTTATGTGTTCTTAAAAGAATTTTTAGACAACAGATATTTATACGAGATTTTTGAAGATTGGTATAATAAATCCAGCCAATTTGAGGGCAGACAAGATATTGGTGTATCTCAATCAAAAGGTACTCTAGGTACTTTTGAACTTTTTGGACCATCAGAATTTCAAAATGATGATAAAATAGCTTTTGAAGAAATTTTTAAGCAAATAGAAGCATTTAAACAATCTTACCCAAACTATATTTTTGCTTTAGCTATGGGTATAGGTAAAACAGTCTTAATGGCTACTACCATTTTTTATGAGTTCTTACTAGCAAATAAATACCCCAAAAACACCAACTATTGTCATAATGCCTTAGTGTTTGCACCAGATAAAACTGTTTTAATGTCTTTAAAAGAAATTGAAACTTTTGACAAAGCTAAAGTTGTACCTCCAGAATATATTAATTGGTTAGATTCTCATCTAAAATTTCACTTTTTAGATGACACAGGTATTTCATTGAATGCAATAGACAACTCAAAATACAACATCATTATATCTAACACTCAAAAGATTATTCTAAAGCAAAAAAGAAAAGAAGATTCTGCTTCTGAAAAGCTATTTAATGAGAGTGATGTTCTATACAAAGCAAAGTCCCTAAATAAAGATTTTGAGGACTTATATGGTTTTGAGATAAATACAGACCAAGAGTTAATTTCTAACCAAAGGTTTGCTAAACTAATTAGACTAAAACAGCTAGGAATCTATTTAGATGAAGCACACCATGCTTTTGGAAGTACTTTAGAAAAAGATTTTGGTATTAGAAAAACAGCAACAAGTTTAAGAGTAACTATTAATGAATTAGCTGAAGCTCTTTCACAAGCTGGTTCTAAAGTAGTTGGTTGTTATAATTACACAGGTACTCCATATGTTGGTAAAAGGCTATTGCCAGAAGTAGTCTATGCTTATGGATTAAAAGATGCTATAGATAATAAATACCTTAAAAAGGTGAAAATACATGGCTTTGAGAATGTTAGAAGTAATGCTAAAGTATTTGTTAGAACTGCAATCACAGAATTTTGGAATGAACATAAAGATAAGAGGTACGAAGAAATGCTTCCTAAAATGGCATTTTTTGCAGCTTCAATAGATGAACTACAAAATGAATTAAAGCCTCTAGTGGAAGAAGTGCTGTCTGAATTAGAAATACCATTAAATAAAATATTGGTTAATGTAGGTGACCCTAAAATAACTACAAATGATGATTTAAGGGAGTTTAAAAACCTAGACACACCTAATTCTGAAAAGCAGTTTATTCTATTAGTTAATAAAGGAAAAGAGGGGTGGAATTGTAGGTCTTTATTTGGAGTAAGTTTATTAAGGTCTCCAAAATCTAAAGTTTTTGTTTTACAAGCAACAATGCGTTGTCTAAGAGCTATATCAGATGTACAACAAAAAGGTATGGTGTATTTATCTAAAGAAAATGTAGATATACTAGAAAAAGAACTTGAACAAAACTTTAGGCTTACTATAGAAGATTTAACATCTGCTGGAGATGAAAAAGAGTTGGTAGAAGTTAGATTGGTTCCACCACCAGTAAAAATAAAACTCAAAAAGATAAAGACGCTTCATCAGTTAAAAGAAAAAAAGTTAATAAATGGGGTTGATTTGGAATTTGACACTTTCAATTTTGAGAAATACAGAATTAAAAGAACTGAACGTGATATAACAGATATAACTTCTTCTAGAAAATTACAAGATATTGAGCTTACAGAACAAAGAGTATTTTCTGAATTAACAATAGTATCAGAGATAGCAAGGTATTTGTACCATCCTGAAGGAGTTGATAATTTAAGAAAAATAAGCTGTCTAGAGATTAAGAAAGTACTTGAAAATTCAAAACAAGGCTTACCTACTGTATTAGAAAAAGTCAACCTTTACAATGATTTTCTTTATGATTGGGTAATTCCTAAACTCTTTGAATCTTTTTATGACATTGATACTTTTACAAAAGAAGAAGAAGAAGAAATAGAGCTTGTAAAAGAACCAAAAGATGGATATTACACATTAAGAGCTAAACCTGAATTAATTGCTAACATAGAAGATGATTTATACTCTAGTTACAAAAACAAATCTTTTCATTTAGACAACTATTGCTTTGATTCTATACCTGAATCTCAAATGTTTTATAACTTAATTAAAACAGGTGAAATTGAAAAAGTTTGGTTCACAGGAATGTTAACTCATGGACAATCAGATTTTTTAATTAGATATATAGACCCAGAATCTCATACTGTAAGAAGTTACTATCCAGACTTCCTTGTAAAATTAAATTCTGAAAAAGAAGAATACTTAATTATTGAAGTTAAGGGAGATAATAAAATTGATGATTCTATCGTAAAGGCTAAAGCTGAATATGCATCACAAATTGCTGGTGCTAGTGGTATGAAGTATTTAATGATAAAAGGAACTGATGCACAAAAAAAAATAGCTACCCTACAATAATGTAAGGTAGCTTCACTTAACTCAAAAACCAAGAATAGCTAGAATCACCATTCAGGGTATTTTTAAGTCCATTTGTAAATTCAAATGCATTTACATTTCTATCACTAAAAGTGTCAATATAACTGCTCTTATTAGCTGATGTGAATAGATTATATACATTCCATAGATTAATATTTCCATCTTCATTTTTGCAGAACCTTTCATCTTGATAATAATCTTTAGCTATAGTAGAAACTTGCCCATCATTTAAAAGCAATTGTGGAATCTGCATCTTTTCATTCTTTGGTTGATAATTGTATAGTCTAGACCTACCTATTAGCTGTGCAAATTGTTTTTCTGTGAGGCTATAATCAGTTAAAGCTAACATCTCTTTTAAATGCTTTTCTGCATCATAATTGGCAATTAACTCTTGTACTTTTAATGCTAACTCATTCACACTACCTACACGCATTTCTGACTGCATACCATCTGTACTAATACATAAGTTACAACATACCATATTCTGAAAGCCTATAAACACTTGAAACTTCTCTACTGACTTTTTGGAATAGAGGTTCTCCTTGTTGTATGCGCGCACTCCACCAATAGTTAAGGCTAATTCATTTCCATTAATAGTTTCAGTAATACTAGGTACACGAATTATGAATGCCATTCTTTCATAATAGATAGTCTTTTCGTGGTCTAACAAATCTTTAGCAGACTTATGTATTGCACTAGGTGTTCTACCTTTAATTTGATGACTTATGCGCACTTCTGGAACATCTATATTATGATGAGAAAATGCTTTACTTACAGAATCCTGAACTACTTCAATAAACTCTTGATGTGCAATAGTTTTCTCATTGTCCTTTGAAAAGACTGGTATTATACAATCCTTTTGTAAATGAGAGAGGCTAACACTTTTTGTATTAGCCTCTATAAATGGGTTCTGTTTGTACTTCTTTGTAACTAGTGTTATTGTGCTAACCTCTTTTTGAATAACAGGTGTAACAGGAACTAATGAAAGACTAGGCTTGTGTATGACTTGTGTGTCCATTTTGACTAAAGTTTTTAGGGTTTAACAATTGAGCTTTAGATTGGATAGTTTCCTTTTGTAATCTAAAGTCATCTTCCAAATCTTTAATGTTATAATGTTGCTTGTAGAGTAATCTTAATTGCTCCAAATCCTTACAGTTTTTGATTTGAGCTTTCACATCATCTATAGTTAAGCCATTATTACACCAATCTAATATCTTCTTACCTGTAGCAGAATTTATTTTAAATTCAGGTTTAGATGAAAATAGGTTTGTTCTATCCTTGCTAGCAGTAGCAAAGTGTTTGGAATCTATATCAAACACTAATGTAAATTCATAGTCTACACCATCTCTTTGTACAGCTTTTAAGCCTACCTTTTCAGGTACATACTTACCATCCTTTTGATTTAACACATAGTCTTGTTTAGTACGCATAGTTGCTATTATATGAGCATCTGCTTGAAGTATTTTATCTACAAAAGCTTTTTGACGTGGAGTTATTTTGCTCCAATTTGCAAAGGAATTTCCAGGTAGTTTACTGTGAAAATCAATAAGTTCATCCCAGCACTGGCTAATACCATCAATAATAATAACTCTCATTTCAGCCTTAAGGCATACCTCAATAGCTTCAATGTATTTCTCTGGTGTAAAAGGAGGAGCTAATGATAGTACATTATATTGCCCTAAATGAGCATATAAATCTGCACTTCCATTTTCTGTATCAATAATAGCAACTTTTGAAAAGTCTCCATTAGTTAATCCTTTTGCTAGAAGTAAACTAGAATATGTTTTACCACTTCCTGCACTTCCTTGTAATGCCATTTTAATCTTGGCACGTTTCCTTTCTGATTGTCTTAAGTTCATCATTTAAATTTTTAAAGATTAATATTTATATAAATGTGTATTCATTTTAAACTGAAAAAGCATCTTACTGTAGTAGTAAAATGCTTTTTTTTGATGTAATTTTAAGAAATGGCTATTAGCTTTAAATTAACCTGTAATCCCTTGATTTACTTGATAATGTCAGATTTTTTTAGTAATTTTGCATGTATAAATACAAACAAAATCACTACTTAAAAGTAGTCCTCGTCCAGAGTTCCTGCGTTGCCAAAATAACTAGAATTTTGAAGGGGAAGGAGTATTATTAAAGAGGAGGGGAAACTTTTGTGAGATAATAGTAAACTTGTCACATTTTGACTTTTACCCTATATAGTAAAATATCATTTTGGGACATCTACCTTTTTATCAATCTACCATCAATAACATCATAAGTATTACTTTCCCAAAATGCATCTGAAAAGTTGTAATCTGCATGACTAACTAGGTCAATTGTATTACTTGGATTAGGTAATGGGATAATTTGTATGATTCTTTTTATTCTAGGTCTAGGTCTTCCTGTGGGTAACCTATCATCTTCCACTTCAAGAAAATCTTCCATCATTTTAGTGTAGACAGACTTTACTTTTTGACTGAATGTAAAAGTAGTTTTAAACCTCTGTTTAAACTCAAAAATATTTCTAGAAATGAAGTAGTCCCTGTTGATTAAGTAATCAATCATTTCATTAAATCTAGCTTGTTCTTGTTCAGTTATAAAGTCTTCATTTGGCTTGTTTAAAATATAATCAAACTGCCTAGAGTCACCTGTAAAGCTTTGAATAGAGTCAATTAATTTTCTTCTAAAATAACCTAAATTTTTAAAGGCTTTTATACGCCTAGTTAGTTCTTCATCTTCTGAAATTGTTTCTAAATCAATATTTTCTGCTTTAGCTACACAACTCAAGAAATAGTTACTTCTCGTATATTTATAATCAATCAAATCTTCATTATTTAAGAAATGACTATTGAAGGATGGGTGTAATTTTCTATGCATGAAGCCTAATAGCTGAATTTCAAAATCTCTACACTTATCTTCTTTAATGATAATACGTGTATTATCAGGTTTTAAAATAAATAATCTATAGTTGTTAAATAGGTCATTCTTTAACTCTAAGTATCTATACATGTCTGAACCATAGTTATAAACTAAGTACTTGTCTTCATTTAAATAATGATTTTCAAAAAAGAAATCTAATGTTATTTGAAACTCTCCACTTCTAAAACCTAAAGGATACTTCCCTGTATATCCTTTAAAATTACAATTTAAAAATTGATTTGTAATAGCTGAATAAGTAATGAATGAAGATAAATCTCTTCCAAAAAACTTATATGTTGATGCTAAATATTTTTCTCCTTTTAATAGTAAATAGCTTTTAAAGTCTGGCATCTTAAGGCTTAATCTATTTTCTCTATCTAGACTGTTTACCTCTTGTATTTGCAGATTAATATTGTCAATTAATGTATTTTCATAAAAATCTCTTACAAGTTCCCTTTGAGTATTATATGGAATATATTCAACTTTTGTTTTAACCTTTTTTTGACTACAAATTAAGTCATAGAACTGTATGAATTTTTCTTTTTTTATTCCATCAAATGGTAGGCTATCATAATTGAACTTCTCTGGTGGTGGCAAAATTAAATGTATTTCTCCACCTTTTTTTCTTTGTCTAGCTAGTGACTGTATTACAGAATTAATACCATCCATAAATATATTACTAGCTGAACTAAAAGGTAGTTTAGAACTTTCTGGTGGTAAAATAATTATAAAGGCATGATTTCTTTTAGTGATACTGATACCTGTTTTAAAATTAGTTCCAACATTACACTTTGTGTTATCAAACCTATTCGTATTTTCTTCTTCCTCTTCAACCTCTAATCTGCCAATTCTGTTGTTTTGAATAAGTTTTGTAGTACATAACTTAATATCTTCAGCTTCATATTTAGAGTACAATACTTCCCCAACACCTATATCCTTATCATTGACTATAGATTCTGCTAATTTTCTTGAGTAGCATAATATATCAATTTCTTTATCCCTAGAAATTATATCACTAACTACTGAAACAATGTTCTCATTTACTGTATTGTAGTAATTTGCTGGATTAAAATGAAGAAATAAGTCACTTTGATTTTCTGGTATTACCTTTCTTTCTGATTCAATAATTTTAATCTTATTATCAGTAAGTTCAGCTAAATACTCTATTACCACTTTTGAAGCTTCATTATACGTTGCACTTAGTATAATATTTTTATGAAGTACACTTTTCCACTTCCATAAGTTAAAAATGTATTCTTGCTTGAAATTATGTATTGCATCATGGATTTCATCCATAATTAACACAACCTTCTTATTTTGAGCTTTACAGTAGTTAGATAACCTATTTAAGTAAGTCCTCTTTACTTCAGAATTTATAAAAGCATTTTCCCCTGGATTTCCTAGTATACCATTGACTGTTATTATATGAACCTTTTTGTCTAAATAAGTAATACTTGGTTGTTCTCCTATGTATTCATATCTATATATGTCATCTTGAGCAATCCCTATATTAACTATTTCTTTAAAGTACTGCTCAACTAAACTAACAAATGGTGATGCTACTATAATTACATAATCTTCATTAGTATCATTATAAAACTCGTTTAATATTCTAATAATTGCAGTTGTTTTACCTTGACCTACACCTGCATTTATAACTACAGTATTCTTTTCTGACCTATCTACACACTCTAACAACTGTTTACTTATATATCCCTTATCATTAGGAGTTATTATTATTTTCTGCCCATTATTTGCTATAGTATAATTTGGAAAATCTGATGGATTGATTTCTTTAAATTCAATAGGAAAATCTTGGAAGTGATTATTTGGTGTATTCATTAAGGCTTGGTTTTAATTTGAGTAAGTCTTTTATCTACTGCAATAAATAATTCTTTAAAAAACAATTCTGCCCAAGAAATTAAATTATTCAAATAAATAACATCATAAATAATGATTTCATCATTTTTTAATTTAATACCATCAACCCCTGTAAATTTTCTTGAATCTATTATGTGTGAATGATTATGAGCTAAAGAATTTCTTACTATACTTTGTTTATGAATATTCCTAAATTCCTTTTTAAACACTTTTCCATCTACTTTACAAGAATCAACAATATATCTTTTCAATGATGATAATATATCCATCTTTGCTCTTTTGTACTTTAATTTAAACTCTGTTTCCATCATTTTAACTAAAATCATTAGTTTACCTTCTATATAAGAAAAGAATGAGAGACATATAGCATTTCTTTGAGTTGTTTTTAATTCATTAAATGTTCTATCTGCATCTTCAAAAAAATGTTGTTCATAGGAATCTCTGTATTCTAATGGGACAGTTGGTAAAACCTCATTTCTTTTACTAATAAATTCATCTAGTTTTACTCTAAAAGTTTCTTCTTGATTATTAATCAAATTTGATAATGCTGAAAACCCAATTGAAACTTCATATTCAAACCACCATAAATTTCCCCATTCATAGTGATGTATATCATTAAGATTAAAAGTGAATTTTGACATATTAAACATTTAAATTTTTCAATATAAAATTTATTTTTTAAAAAAAGAGGTGCAAATCATTTTACACCTCTAAGTTTATTTTCTAATTTTTGAATATGCTCACTTACTTTCTTCTGTACTACTTTAGCGTAGTGCCTTTGAGTAATATCTAATTTTGAATGACCTAACAACTCTGAAACTATTTCCATAGGTACGTCATTATAAAGTAAAACTGTAGTAGCAAAAGTCTTTCTTGCTATGTGGTGTGTCAGCCTTTTATCAATATCAACAATTGCTGCAATTTCCTTTAAGTAAGAATTGAATTTCTGATTTGATATAACTGGTAATAATTTATTTTCAGATATATCTTTATACCTAGTCAAAATTGCTTTAGCAGTTGGAAGTAATGGTACAGACACTTTTGCATTAGTCTTCTTTCTATACATATGAATCCATTCATTACCATCAAAGCCTTTAATTATATGCTTATCTGATAGTACTGACATTTCTGCATAAGCTAATCCTGTATAACAACAGAATACAAACATATCCCTTACTTGGCTTAATCTTGTTTGAGCAAAGCTATATTCTTCAAGTCTAGTTAGTTCTTTAGTATCAAGATAAACTACTTTGCGCTCATATCTTTTGGGTTTATACATAAGAAATGGGTCCTTTTGTAAATATCCTTCTGCTATAGCTAGTTTGATAATCTTTCGTACTCTTTGAATACTTTTATTAATGGTAATTTGCTTATGCCCCTTTTCAGACTTCAAATAAAAATCAAAATCTTCAATAAACTTCGTACTTAATGATTCTAGCAACAAATCACTACGCTTGTATTTACTTCGAATAAAATCTTGAGTGTGTGATTTAGCTTCAATAAACTTATTCATTGTAGATTGTGTGTACTCAATCCCAACTAACTTATTCATTTTACTATTATGCATAGTAAATACCTCAAGAAGTGTCTTTTTTGACTTGATATTTTCACCCTTAAATTGAAGTACTATATCTTCAACATCAAATGCACTCTTATTAACTTGAAGAAATAAAAAAGCCTGATTAATTTGTTGCTTAATCAGGCTTAACTGTGTATTTATAAACTCATTTTCCTTATTAGGAGGTTTTACCAATTGTAGTTTACTATTCCAGTTCTTTGGACTAATAAAGATTCCTGTAGAAAATGGTTTTCTTTTTTTATTAAAAGTTAGCCTACAAATAATTGGTGCTAACCCCTTTTTGTTAATTCTGCTTTTAGAAATGACAAAAAGTATTTTGACTGTATTTGTCATAACTCTCTAATTTTAAATTGTTCAGTAATATTAATGATAAGAAATTGTTGCAACCCAGATAATAAAATATGCAACCCTTTTTGTTAGCCTATATTTTGATAAATAAGCCATGATGAAGTAATCGAGAAGTTCTCCAAATATGTTGTAGTGCTTAGTTTTATATACTTAAAAAGCCAGTTCTTTTTTGAACTGGCTTCCTTTTAGTAGCGGGAACTGGACTCGAACCAGTGACCTTCGGGTTATGAGCCCGACGAGCTACCTACTGCTCTATCCCGCGATATTGGACTGCAAATATACAACGATTTTTTATTCTGGCAACAAAAAGATAAACTTTTTTATTGCTCTATGTTTCGCGCTTGGAATCCTATGATTTCACCATCTTCACTAACTACCTCTAATTCAATTGGGTTGCAGCAAACCTCACAGTCTTCTATGTACTTTTGTGTTCGTACAGAAGTATCAATTAACATAGAAATTTCTTCCCAACAATAGGGACATTGAAAGAAATGTTCGTTCATTTTACAAAAATACAACTTTATGATTGTGATTCCAACGTGTCCATTTCTTCTTGCAACGTTTCCCAATCTTCCATCAAGGTTTCTAACTGCTGTTTCTTCCCTTGATACATGTCAAAGAAATTTGGTTGCGCAATGGTTGCTTCATAATTCACCGCCAATTCTATGTCAATGTCTTTGATTTCTTTTTCTAAGTCAGCAATGGTACGTTCCACCTTGTTGAGTTTGTTATTGAGCGATTTTAGCTTTTTCTGCGATTCGTAAGACTGTTTGGTGTCTTCCGACTTCACAATTTCTTGCTTGACAACCGTACGCTTTTCTACTTCACGTAAATCGGCTACTTTTCGTTCTTCCAAGTAATAGTTGATGTCTCCAAGATATTCTTTGATTCGCTGATCTTTGAATTCGTAAACTTTATTTGTTAAATCTTGTAAAAAGTCACGGTCATGCGAAACTAATATGAGCGTTCCTTCAAAGTTTTGCAATGCTTTTTTGAGTACGTTTTTCGATTTGATATCCAAGTGATTTGTCGGTTCATCCATCACCAAAACATTGAACGGTTGCAAGAGCATTTTACACAACGCCAAACGATTTCGTTCTCCACCAGAGAGTACTTTTACTTTTTTGTCTACTTCTTCGCCTCGAAATAAGAAAGCTCCGAGCATGTCGCGTACTTTCGGACGTGTTTTTTCATCAGCAGCTTCAATCATAGTATCTTCTACCGTAAGGTTTCCATCTAAATATTCTGCCTGATTTTGCGCAAAATATCCTATTTGAACGTTGTGACCGAGCTCCAATTTTCCGTCATGCGGAATTTCATTTACAATAATTTTAGCTAAGGTAGATTTCCCTTGTCCGTTTTGACCAACAAATGCAATTTTACTGCTTCGTTCTACAAATAAATCTACATTAGAAAGTACTTGTTTTTCGCCATAGTTCTTAGAGATTTGTTCGCCTTTAATCACTACTTTTCCGGGTTGAATTGACACTGGAAACTGAATCGCCATCACAGCATTGTCATCTTCATCGACTTCAATACGATCTATACGTTCCAACTTTTTTATGAGCGATTGCGCCATGGTAGCTTTAGAAGCTTTTGCACGAAATTTTTCGATGAGTTTTTCCGTATGCTGAATGTGTTTTTCTTGATTTTTCTGCGTTGCTAATTGCTGTTCTCGAATTTCCTGACGCTGAATTAGGTATTTTGAATACGGTTTGTTGTAATCGTAGATTCTTCCCAAGGAGATTTCAATGGTACGATTTGTTACGTTATCTAAAAACATTTTATCGTGCGAAACAATGATGACAACGCCTGCAAACGTTTTTAAGAACTGTTCTAACCAAATGATAGATTCTATATCTAAATGGTTTGTCGGTTCATCTAAGAGCAAGATGTCGTTTTTTTGAAGCAATAGTTTTGCCAATTCAATTCGCATACGCCAACCACCTGAGAATGTATCCGTTTTTTTGTCGAAATCTTCTCGTTTAAAACCCAATCCTTGCAAGACTCTTTCGGTATCACCTTTGTAATTGTATCCACCTAATATTTCGTAACGCGTGGTAAGTTCGCTTAAATCAACTATGAGCTGATTGTACGATTCGCTATCATAATCGGTACGTTCAGAGAGTTGATGATTAATATGATCGATTTTGAGTTCAATTTCACGAATTTTTTCAAAAGCTTCGTAGCTTTCTTCTAAAACCGTGCGTCCTTGCGTAAATTCAATATCTTGTTTTAGGAAACCAATTTCGATGTCTTTATCAGTAGCAATAGCTCCTTCATCAGGTTCGTTTTCTTTGGCAAGAATTTTTAGCAAGGTAGATTTTCCTGCACCATTTTTTCCAATCAGTCCTACGCGATCACCAGCATTGAGTCGAAATGCAATGTCTTTGAAAAGATACGTTCCGCCAAAAGCGACAGCAATGTTATGAATATTTATCATGTGTGTGACAAAAGTTACAGTTTTTATGAAATAGTTGCCGTACTTTTGTATTTTCAGTAAGACAGCGTATTTATAATATATTTTACAAATGTTAAAAAAAGGATCGAAATTATATAGTATTTTAACGGGAACTTGTCCTAAATGTCATAATGAACGTATGTACGTAGAGAAAAACCCTTATAAATTGAATGCTACGTTGAAAATGCACGAAACTTGTTCACATTGCGGAACACGCTACAAGATTGAACCTTCATTTTTTTATGGCGCCATGTACGTAAGTTATGGTGTCGGAATTGCGTTTGCTGTTGCCGCTTTTATTATTTCGAGATATTTTATTGGAACTGAGTTACTCACTTCCTTTTTTGCAATTATGGGAACGTTGATTTTCTTTATGCCAATTATTATGCGCTTATCGCGGAATATTTGGATCAATCTTTTTATGTCGTATGATGCAAGTTTGGATAAGAAGAAAAAGTAATTATGTTACTAAGGTTTTAATACATTTTCAAAACGTTTGATATTGATGTCTTCTGGCAATTCTGCCTTATTTTCTAAGTGATTGTAGAGTTGCTTGGCTACTGTTGGTCCAATCATAACTCCGCGCGTCCCTAAACCGTTTAAAACTGCCATACACGTGTTTATAGGGTGTGTTCCAACTAATGGCCTTCGATCTTTTACGGTTGGTCGTATTCCTGCAACTTGATCTATGATTTCGTATTCACAATTGATTAGTTTGGAAAGTTTTTCTACAAGTTCTGCTTTGGCTTCTTCAGTAACGTTATGCGTTTTGTCCTTCCAATTATAGGTTGCGCCAACGGTGTAGATATCATTTCCTTGCGGAATGAGGAATACTGAAGATTTTAGTACGTAGTTGATTTTTAAGTTAGGCGCTTTTATGAATAGCAATTCGCCTTTTGTTCCGTTGAGTGGCAAGTATGAAAAGTACGGATTTTGTTTGATACCGAAACCTTCGCAGAAAACGATTTTTTTTGCTTGAATGTTTTGATATTGAACCGAATCATTTTCAATTAGTAAGTCTTGGTATTGGAAACGTTCTTTCCGTAATTGATTGTTTTTTTCTAAATAGTTTCTATAACTCTCAAGCAGTGTTGCTGTAAGTATTCGTCCAGTTTTGTTTACTTTTCCTAAGGCAAAAGGTGCAATTATAGCTTCGTTCGTATTTTCGATTAGGTTTGCATCTAGGTATTTTGTGAGTTTGGGTTTGTCAGATGCTTCAAACCACATGTTTTGTTCTTCTATAGCAGCAAATCTTCGTGCAACAGGCAGTTTTTCGTCAATTTTTTTACCAAGCTTTTTTTCTAATGCTTTATAAAAAGGCAATGCCACAGCGAGTTGTTCATCTGCATTCCAAACTGCTGTAAAACGTTTTAGAATAACAGGATTATACAATCCGCCAGCGACCGTTGAGGAATGTTGAGAATTGTCTTCAAAAACTACAAATTCTTTTCCAGCAGCTTCGAGTTCTTCACAAAAGGCAATTCCGGCTAAGCCTAATCCTACAACTATATAATCTATCATACATGCAAAAGTAACGGTAATTTTTCCGAAGACCAATCTATGACCCGTCCTAAAAAACCGTTACAGTTATTTAGGATTAAAAATAGTTAAAACACAGATAAGACAGCTGTCTTATCTGTGTTTTTTCTTTTATAGGTTTTTATGTTGACTTTATTTTGTTTGTGCATCTGTTCTGGAGTTAGCATTTGACATGATAAATGCGGTCTTTTGGTATTATAAACTTTAATACTCTGTTGTACTATTTTCTTCATTAGTTTGATGTCTATTTTAGAGGTGCCCATCAAAAACTCTTGTTTCAAGATTCCGTTGATTCGCTCTGCTACTGCATTTTGATATGGATCATAGGATTCTGTCATACTACATTTAATATGACTCTTAGTTAATATTCTTTGATATTGATTACTACAATATTGTAAACCTCTATCAGAATGATGTATTAGCCTTTCCTTGGGATATTTTCTGTTTTTAACAGCTTGCTTTAATGCTTTTATAGAACTATCTACTGCTAAGGTATTGGATAGATAATACCCAACGATCATCTTAGAATATGCATCTGTAATAAGCGATAAATACATGGGATTAGCTCGATTACCTACATAGGTAATATCTGCTACCCAAACTTGTTCTGGTCTGTTTACATCTAAATTCTCTATTACATTGTTATGTTTTCTAAACCGATGATGAGAGTTAGTAGTGATATGATAGCTCCGCTTGGGTTTAATCAACATATGATTTGCCTTTAAAATAGCAAATAAACGATCTCTGCCGACACCTAAACTACGTAAAGACTCTTGTAGAATATGATATAACTTCCTTGTGCCAATACGTGGTTGCTCTATTCTAACAGATTGAACCAGCTCTATCACATCACTAGCAATACACTGTCGTTTCTCTTTTGAACGTATCGCTCGGTAATATACTTGCCTGCTTACCCCAAGTAACTCACAAGTAGATGAGATACTTTCTCTGTAATGTATTCTAAACATATCGATTACTTGGGTTTGGAGTTTTTTCTGATAGGAATATTAAACTCTTTTTCTGCTAAATCAATCATCATATCAAACAAAATAGCTTTCTTGTCAGCACGCTCCGCCAGATGTTCTGCACGAGCCTTCTGCTTTTCTAACAGTTTGATTTTTTCTTCTAATTCTAAAATCTTTTGTTCTGGAGTCTTTGTCATAGAAAGTGGAGTTTGATTATGCCAATCAAAGTTACCATATTTTTTTAACCAAGTTCTGATGGTAGATCCAGATTGTATACCATACTTTGATAAGACTTGTGAGCGTGTCAGTTTACCCTGTTCAATCTCTTGAACTACTTGGAGTTTAAAAGATAATGAATAATCTTTTTGAGTACGTTTTACATAATTTGTTTTCATTACGCTTAAAATTTAGTGTAACGCTATTTCAGGACGAGACACTAAATACAAAAAAGCCGTTTCAAATGTTGTTGAAACGGCTTTTAAATATTGTTATGTTATGAATGTGTTAGTAATTCCACATGTCTTGTTCTCGTCCTCTGATCTTTTCTTTGATTCGTTCAGATTCTAATAACTGCATAAGTGAATTTTCTTTGACATATTCTTTGACACGTCGATCACCTTGCACATTTTCTTCTTTGTAAATTAATCCATTAAAGCGTCGTGCGTTTAATAAATGGTCAAACGACAGTGGTACAGCGGCATTTCGATCGTTAAAGGCTTTTGATTCGTGCAAAATTTCTCTAACATCTGGATAGAATACCCAAAATAACTCGATTAAGTCTTGCTGACCATCTTGATCTATAAATTGTACGTCTGGCGCTACTGGAGCAATTGCTAACAATCTATATTTGAGTTCTCCTTGACGCTTGTCAAAGTACCAAACACCTTTTACGTGATATTCTTCAATATCAGCAGATGTTAAATCTCTAACCTCAATGTATTCATCAGAAAGCTTTTCACCTCTGTTTAATTGATCGAAACCAGCATCTAAGGTATCTACTTTACGCAAACTTGTTTTAATATCTTCATACGTACGAACTTCTGTAAAGTTTCCGTCTGCATATACTTTTGCAATGTTTTTGTTTTTTACATTTTTCAAAAGCACATCATACAAAGAACGTCTGTCTGCACGCATTCCGATAGTATCTATTGGATAATACAGTGGAAAGTTCACTCTTTCATCAAGATCAATGATTTCCCATGTGGTAGCTGACCAAAGAATGTCTCTGTCATCTACATATCCATAAGGTAATGGACCATCGTTATCAGCATCTTTTTGCGCTTGCGTTTTTACACCTATTTCACCAGGATCTTTAGCATTCAATAAATTTGCTTGCCCAAATACTGTTCCTGAAATCAGGAGTGCAAATGCTGCTGTAAATAAACCTTTCCAATTCATAACAAATGTTTGTTTTTAATATTTTTTTAGTTTGTAATTTCAATAATTACAGGTGATACTTTTTTGATACGTGGTCCTGAGCTTTTCGCTTTCACGTTTAAAATTTGTACCGTTTGTCCTCTCCTAGCTCTGTTTAAAGCTCCTTTAGCTCTAGAGTCTAACTTATTTCCTCTTACCGTAATTGTTGGTTGTCCAGGAACTTTAAAGTCAAACTGAGTCACTGTTAATGGTAAATCAAAGTCAAAGTCATCTAGTTTAGCTTCAACAGTTCCTTTTCCTACACCAGATTTACTCATTTTTGTTGCTCCTGCAACACCTCTAAAGTAACCTGTTGGCGCAGGAATTTCTTTAATTCTAAATGTTTTCTTATCTCCTGCAGTTGAACCATCGTCAAGTTTAGCGGTTACGTTAATTGTTACGTTGGCTCCAGTAGTAGGACGCATTACGTATTTCCCATTTCCAACTTTCTTTAAGCCACTTGCACTTGCATTTACTTTATTGTCTGGCACACCTGCAAAAGAAATAGTCATTGGGTTGTCAACTCCACGGTATACAACGTTCATTTTATCAGCAGAAATTGTTGCTGAGTTTGGACGTGGTACTACTACATAGTTAGCTGAAAAAGGAATTGGTAATTCTTCTCCTTTTTCTACAAAAGTAAACACACCAGTTACTTCGTGCTCACCTACATTACCCGTTTTGAATCTAATTCGAGCATTTCCTACAGAATCTTTATTCTTTTCATCATCTAGAGACACCTCATTTCCGTTAACGTTTAATTTTATAGGAGGTACATTAGCATATTTTCCAAGCACCACTGTACCTTGATATTCTTCTCCTGCGAAGTATGCATTCTTGGTAGGAAGTACAATTGCCTCATAATTTTTAAGTGTAACTGCTTCATCCAAAGAGTTTCCTAGGAATAAATTATAAATATTAGCCTCAGTAGTTTTCACATCACTCTGCATAGCTGTTAACTTTGCATATGATGCGATTGCTGGAAAGCCTTTGTAGTTATAGTCTAAGTATCCTAACTCATCACCTTCATCATTAGTTACGTTAGATAAATCAAAACGCTTATCGAAATTTGCTACAGCTTTGGCATACGTTTGATCTTCACCTAAAATAGATTTTATATCTTTTTTATAGTCACGAATCTTTGCCATTACTTCTTCACCTTCTTTTGTTAAACGATCTCCAGTAAACCACTTTTCATCTAAGTAGTCACCTTTGTCCATTTTTTCAGAAGGTAAGCTTCCATCTTCTTCTCTTTCATATCCTCCACCTTTAAGAATGTCTTGCTTTAAAGTTTCTAAATATGCATCAAAGTTATCTGAAATAGCTTGTACTCGTTGTGCTTTTTGTGCTGGAACACTAAATTTAGCTGGTTGATCTTTTGCTTTTTGATTTAATCCTTTGATAAGAGTTTTATTGGACTCACTTGTCAATTCATTTGTGCTCACAAATTTAGCATTCATTGAGCCAAATGCTGAGAGTACTTCTTTGGTCATCGTCATCGCGATCATTGCGATGAATACCAAGTACATCAGGTTAATCATTTTCTGCCTTGCAGATTGTTTTCCTCCTGCCATTTCTAATTAGTTTTTTTGGTTAATTTTTTGTTGAATTAAATTATACTACTAATTAGTTTTTGTTCATTGCAGATAACATTCCTCCATATACACCATTTAATGATGAAAGGTTTGAAGCTAATGATTGCATTTGCTCTTTTAGTTTCGCTGCGTTTTCAACAGCTTCTTCATTGATTGCTGCCTGACGATTAGCGCTTTCCATTTGTACTTTGTAAAGACTATTTAAAGATTCCATTTGCGCTGCCGCTAATGACATTTCTTCACTGTATTTCTTTGTTGAAGCTATTGCATCAACTGTTGGTGAGATACTTTTTGCTGCTCCTTCAAAGTTACGGATGCTTGTTCCTAAGCTTGACATTAATTCGCTATCAATTTTAGCGTCTTTTAATAAGTTATCTAATTTTTTAGATAATAATCCTTCTGCATCAGTTGCTTCTTGTTTTTTAGCTTTAGCTTTAGCTGATCCTCCAGCTAATTCAGGGTATACTAATGACCAATCTAGATCGTCGCTTTGTCTTTCAAAAGCTGAGTATGTAAATACAAGTGCTTCAACAATCATTCCTACTGTTAAGATGAAACTTCCATAAGGCCAGTGCTGAATTTTAAATAATGCTCCTACAATTACAATTGCCGCTCCAAGTCCATATACCATGTTCGTTAGCGTAATCTTGCCATTCTTTGCCATAATAATCTAATTTTTAGTTTAGTGTTTAGTTAATAAAATTTAAGTGTTGGGTTAACCGTGGTTTATTTTTAGTATTTTGATAATTATCTTGGTCCTTTTCCTACTACATCTGTTCCCATGTAGCTTTGTACCGTTCTGAATCCGATATAACTTCTTGCAGAGTCTCTGTATTCAAAATCTCTTGTACTTACTTGTAAGAAGTATTCAACATCTTTCCATGATCCTCCACGAATTACTTTACGTTTGTTTAAGGTATCATTTACGTTTGGACTCATCGTTGACATGTATTCGTATGAGCTTGGATCATAAGATGATGCTGTCCATTCTGCTACGTTACCAGCCATATTGTATAAGTTAAAGTCATTTGGCTCGTATGATTCAGCTTCTACTGTGTATAGTGCTTGATCTGCTGCGTAGTTTCCTCTTAGTGGTTTAAAGTTAGCTAAGAAACAACCTCTATCATTCATAGTGTAAGGTCCTCCCCAAGGATATGTTGCTCCTTCGAGTCCGCCTCTTGCCGCATATTCCCATTCTGCTTCAGACGGTAATCTGAACTTGTTAATCATGTGACGTTTTCTTTCTTTTCTGTAGATATTCTTTTTAAGTGTTCTCCACTCACAGAATGCTTTTGCTTGTTTCCAAGTGACACCAACAACTGGGTAATCATTATAAGCATCATGCCAGAAATAATCGTTGTGCATTGGCTCATTGTATGAGTATTCGAAGTCACGAATCCAAACCGTTGTATCTGGATAGATTTCTAAGTTTTCTCTTTTGATGAATTCCGTACGCTTCATGCCTTTGTTTTTGGCAGCAGCTTGAATATCCATCCAAGTGTATTGAAATCTTACTTTAGTCCAATCAATTGTACGTTGTCCGTTGTATGATTCTGCTTCTGGTATTAACATTGAATCCATAACCTCAGCGTAGAATTCGTCTGGAATTTCAGAGTAATCCCAAATTAATTCCTCGTCTCGATTCAATCTTCTTCCTTCGTATCCTGTATCACCAAGACCGACATAGTTTTCTAGATTGTATTTTTCCCAAGCGGTAAGATCTGCAGTATCTGCATCTTTAAATGCATATTTTGCTATTCCATCTTCAGCAGGATCTGTTTTTCCTTCCTCATCAGCTAAGATTGCCAATTTAGTTCTGATTATAGAATCTCTTACCCAATACACGAATTCTCTGTATTCACTGTTCGTGATTTCAGTTTCGTCCATGTAAAACGAAGGAACTGTAACTGTTTTAGTAGGTGCATTTTTGGTTTGAGCAATATCGTCATCAGATTTACCCATAATAAAGGAACCACCTGGAACTAGCGTCATACCATAAGGCTTTTCAGGATGCCATTTTTTTCCTTTGACACCGACTAGCTCACCTCGATCTTTAGAACCACAGCTATAAAGAAATGCTAAAACGGCTGTTAATACAACAATCTTTTTCATACGGAATTATTGAGGTTAATACGTTTTTTATAGATTTTAAGGGCGTAAACCTATCTATTTATTTTTAAAAAAACAATTTTTTATTCTAAAAACTAATGGTTTTGAATTGCTTTTTCTAAATATATTTTAAGGTTTTCTTAACACGCTTATTTAATTTATACTTTTTTTATACGCCATCCACCATCTTTCAGGGACAATTTGATTGCAAGCATTCAAATAATCTTGGTGTGTGCAAGGTAATAACGTATGTCTTTTTAATTTATTATTCAAACTTGAAATAAATGGTATTTCTATCCACCATCTTTCTGTTTTGTTGCTCTTGTAAAAAATCATTTCTTCTACATCGTTTGGCACAATATACTTTAAGTAATCGTCTTTTGAAGTAAATGGATAATCATTTACACGATAATTGACACCTTCCACAAAATACCAAATCATTTGTGCCACCAACATTGCCGTGATTTCTTCATCTTTAGAGTTACGATATTCAAAAATACCAAATGATGATACTTTGTCACTGATTCCAGCATATCGACTTATGGCACAGATTTCTTTTCCGTCTAAACCATTGGGCGATGTGTTTTGATTTCCGCTTACTTCTGATGCTTTTACAGCAGATAAGTCAATTCCAACAATATCTGCATCACGCGTAATTGGTTCTACAATACTAATATCATTTGAGACTTGCCCTAAACGATAGGCATCAAAGAATAGTTTTTGCATTAAATCTATTTCTTCTTGCGCATTGAAATAGGTTTGATAGCCAATATTACTATAATTAAATAGATTGTGCGGTGCTTCTACAATAATTTTTCCCATGTAGGATGTATTGCTGAGCGTCTGACTTACGGCTCCAAAGTCAAATTTACTATCTACATTGACTATATTAACGGTTTGTTCAAGATTATCGTATGCGCGATACATAGCATACATTAAATCCTGACTTCCTCCTAGTATGATGGGAATGATGTTTTTTTTAAGCAACGGCTCCATGATGGTTTTTAAAGCCGCATAAGTGTCATTGACTGTTTCTCCTTTTTGCAAATTTCCTAAATCTACAATTTTATGACTCCAGTTTCCTGGAAAGAGACTGTACAATGCTTTTCGAATTTCTAAGAGATCAAGGTTTTCACCCAAGTAGTTAATGTCACTACGATTTTCTAATACAGCAATGATGGCAAATTTTGCGTCTGCAACCGTTTGAGGAATTCCATTTTTGGACGTATGAATGTCCATTTTATTCCCTAATGCCTGACTGGATAGCAGTTCATTATGAGCCATCAATAGGTCATTGACAGGCGATAAAAATTCAAATTCCATTATTTTTTAGCTTTTGCTTTGGGTTTCGCTTTTGCCTTTGTTTTTGTTTTAGCTTTTGTTTTTTTCTTCGGAGCTTTGTCCTCAATCATTTTTTGAACTTCTTCCAAGGTAAGTTTTGTAGCATCAACAGTTTTTGGAAGTTCTATTTTTGTTTTTCCTTTGATAATATTACTTCGTCCCCAACGTGCTTTTTCTACTCGAATTCCTTCTTCTTCCCAGTTGTGAATTACTTTTTCGCGCTCTTTTCTCTTTTTGTCTTCTATGAGTTCTTCAATGTCTGCTTTTGAAAGATTGTCAAAATCATATTTTTTATTCACGTTGATAAAGATGCCGTTCCACTTTAAGAAAGGTCCAAAACGACCAACACCTTTGGTAACATCGTGTCCTTCGTATTGTGCAATTGGCGTATCTGCTTTTTCACGTGCGTCAATTAATTCTTTGGCTCTATCCATTTCCACACTTAGCGGATCTTCTCCTTTATCAAGCGAAATGAATTTTTTTCCAAATTTTACATACGGACCGTAACGACCATTGTTTACCTCAACCGTTTCGCCTTTGTATTCTCCAAGCGTTTTTGGCAATTGAAATAAATCCATGGCTTCTTCATACGTAATGGTATTTAGTTGCTGATCTGGACTTAGGCTGGCAAATTTTGGTTTTTCTTCATCGTCAACCGTTCCTATTTGTACCATTGGTCCAAATTTTCCTAAACGCACACTTACTTGTTTTCCTGTTTCTGGATCAGTTCCTAAGATACGTTCACCAGATTCACGTTCGGCATTTTCTTTGACGTCTTCTACTTTTGGATGGAAATCTTTGTAGAAATCCTTCATCATGTCTTTCCATTCTTCGTTTCCAGAAGCAATGTCGTCAAAGTCTTGCTCTACTTTTGCTGTGAAATTATAATCTAATATGGATGAGAAATTTTTCACCAAGAAATCATTTACAATCATTCCAATATCAGTTGGTACTAATTTCCCTTTGTCTGAACCTACTTTTTCTGTGAGTTCTTTTTCTATGATTTTATCTCCTTTGAGCGTAAGTTGTTCGTATTTTCTTTCGACACCTTCTACCGTTCCTTTTTCGATATAACCTCTGTTTTGAATGGTAGAAATGGTTGGCGCATATGTAGATGGTCGTCCAATTCCTAGTTCTTCTAGTTGTTTTACCAAAGAAGCTTCCGTAAAACGATATGGTGCTTTTGTATAGCGTTGTGTTGCTGAAATGAATTCGTTGGCAAGTTGCTCACCTTCTTTTAACGCTGGCAACATGCCGTCTTGTTCTTCGTCTTCATCATCTTTTCCTTCAAGATATACTTTTAAGAATCCTTCAAATTTTAATACTTCTCCATTTGCGGTAAAAAGTTCGTTATGCGTATTGGCTTCTATTTTGGCGTTGGTACGTTCTAGTTTAGCATCGCTCATTTGTGAAGCTAACGTACGTTTCCAGATTAATTCGTATAAACGCACTTGATCGTATTCTGCATCTACCGAATGGTTTTCCATGTTGGTAGGACGAATTGCCTCGTGTGCTTCTTGTGCACCTTTTGCTTTGCTTTTGTAGTTTCTTGGGTGACTGTATTCTTCTCCGTAAGAACGAATTATTTCCGCCTGAGCGGCATTTTTTGCATCGTTAGAAAGGTTTACACTATCCGTTCTCATATACGTTATGTACCCTGCTTCGTATAAACGCTGTGCTAAGGTCATAGTTTTGCTTACGGAAAAATAGAGCTTTCGCGATGCTTCTTGTTGTAGTGTTGATGTGGTAAATGGTGCCGCTGGTGATTTTTTTGCTGGCTTCGTTTCTAAGCTGGCAATTTTAAAATTGGCTCCAACATTTTTTGCTAAGAATTTTTTTGCAGCATCATGTGTTGGAAATGTTTTATTGAGTTTTGCTTTGAATTTTTTTCCTTGCGAGTTTAAAAATTCTGCGGCAATTTTAAACGATGCTTTTGGTTTGAAATCTTGAATGCTTCGTTCTCTTTCTACAATTAAACGTACAGAAACTGACTGCACACGTCCGGCAGATAATCCGCCTTTTACTTTTCTCCAAAGTACTGGTGATAGTTCGTAACCCACCAATCTGTCTAAAATTCTTCGTGCTTGTTGCGCATTGACCAAATTGTAATCAATATCTCTTGGATTATCGATTGCCTTTAGGATTGCTGTTTTGGTGATTTCGTGAAAAACAATTCGTTTTGTACGCTCCGGATCTAGTTTTAATGTTTCTGCCAAATGCCACGCAATCGCTTCTCCTTCACGATCTTCATCACTTGCGAGCCAAACAGTTTCTGCTTTCTTCGCTAAGTCTTTTAGCTTTTTTACTACTGATTTCTTGTCGTCAGAGACAATATATTCAGGTTCAAAATCGCCATCAACATTTACACCTAATTCTTTGGATGGTAAGTCCGCAATGTGACCAAAACTTGATTCCACTTTGTAATCTTTTCCAAGAAATTTTTCAATCGTTTTTGCCTTTGCAGGTGACTCAACAATTACCAGATTCTTTGCCATATATCGTTTTTTCAGAGTACAAAAGTATGTAGATTTTTAAAAATGGGCACATTTTTTTCTGTTTATACTTTTTTTACACCAATAATGTTTTACTTTTTTTAGGCTTAAAAATCATACTTTACACCAATGGTGAATGCTCCAAATTTCTTATCTCCAAGGTAATTTATGTAGGGTGAAAATTCGTATTTAAAGACCAATCCAATTTTTTGATAGTTGAGTGCCGTAAACAATCCGTAGTTAATTTTTCGCTCTAAGAAATTGGCTTTAATGTTGTTGAAAAGCTCGTTGTTGGGCGAATAGAATTCATAACCAAGATACGTTCCTGCTTCTACTCCGTAGTTTCCAAAGCGTTTTTCTACACTCGAAAGTATGTTAAAACTCAGTTCGCCTCTGTTGAAACTTAAGGAATCATTTTTGAAGCGTAAGTTTCTGAATTGCAATGAAGCGCCATAGTTAAGATAAAAATCATTTTTTAACTTTTTTTCTTCGGTGTAAGATACTTCAAAAACGTACGATCCTGAGAATTTGTAATCGTTTGGCGATGTAAAACCATTGAAACCAACCATTAAATCTAGGTTTTCATATACTTTTTCTGCTTTGGATGCTTTTTTACGTTTTTGACGTTTCTTTTTTAGTTTGTCTGGCGCAATTAGTTGCCAATCGTATAGTTTGAGTCCTGCGCCGTTGAAGTTTACGTCTTCTTCATCTGCGGAAGCGATATTTTCTAAAGTATCAAATTGAGTTCCGTTACCTGTTTTTATTTTTGAAGCGACACGATTATGATTGTTGTTTTTGTTTTCGTTGTTCAATCGCGAATTGATTCTAGTCTGTGAATTAGCAATACCATTTTTCTCTCCATGCAAGTTGTTAGCAGTTTGCTGTTGATTTGTATTTGTTTTTTCAGTTTGCGTTACTATAGTGTTTGATTCAGCTTGACTGGAATCAGTTGCGATTGTGTCTGAGTTTGAAATTGAATCTGAAATTGAGTTTGAATCTGAAGTTGAAGTTGAATCTGAATTCGTGTTCAAGTTCGTATTCGATTTTGTATTTACTACAGAAGTATTTTCGCTAGTTGTGTTTGAGTGTACTCCAATATAAATTCCGAGTGAACCTATCAATGTCAAGAGAAAAAGATAGATAAAGAGTCGTTTGCGTTTTTGACGCTTCATTTTTTGCTGCACCATATTCCAACCATCAGTAGATGGATTCAGTGTACGATCTGAAAGTTCGCTTTTGGCAAGCGAATCTATGTAATCAAAGTCTTCCATTAGCTTTTTTATGGTTTTGCAATTGTTCTTTTAATAGTTTTCGCGCTCTGAATAAGCGTGTTTTTGAAGTTGCTTCTGGTATTTTAAGCAATTCCGCAATTTCTTTGTGTGCATATCCTTCTACAGCATAGAGATTGAATACTAATTTAAATTCTATTGGAAGTTGCTCTACGAGTCGCTGAATTTCTGAAACTTCTGCTACTGGTTTTTGAAAGGTTTTTTGTTTCTCCAGAATGATTTCACTTTGAGAAGCAATGACAAATTTCTTTTTTCGTAGAAACGACAAACTTTCCCGAATCATTATTTTTCGAATCCAACCTTCAAAACTTCCTTCGTTTTTATATTTTTTTATATTGAAAAATACTTTTACAAAACCATTATTCATGGCTTCTTCTGCAAGCGTTCTGTCGGAAATAAAGTTGTTACAAGCTGCTAACATTTTGGGTGCAAAGGTGTCATAAACCGCTTTTTGAGCAAGTTCATCACCTTTGATTAACCCTTGTATGTTATGCGCTTCTGCGTTTGTTTTTTCCAAAAACGTTTCCCCTATTTGGTTGTTTTGTATTTGAATTGTTCTTAGCAAGTTGTGGATCTGATTGTTATCGGAATGATAAAAAATTCATCACTTGAAGCATAATACACTCGCACATAAATAGTTTGTTCTTGTGTAATGTTTTGATATGATTCTTGCGATAATGGATTGACTTCTAAGTCTGCATCCATTTGTGTTTCATAGAATGCAATGCTATCGTTTTCCGTTAATACTTCTAAATCTTCAATTTGCAGAATGCAAGGTATGTAATCTTGGAATATAAATTCTGAAATTTCTGAACCATCAATGTCTTCACATTCTGAAAAGATGAGTTGCGTACAGTAATTTTCTTCTTCACATTCTTTAGTTAAGGTAAAACTTGTGTCATCTTTTGTAAACGTCATAGTTTCCTCAGAGAGTATTTGCGTTTTCCAGTCAAAATTCCAGTCATCACCTGTCATTCCTTCGTCGTTAAAGTTGACATTCGTGTGCAATTCGTCTTCAATAAAATATACGATCCACGTTCCTTCGTGCAATTCGCCGTTGTTGTAAAATTTGAAAGTTCCGTCATCAGCTACATCAAAAACAGCATGTTCGTAAGTATCTTCGTTTTCATCGTTATGGCTTACTACCCAAACACATTCTTGCAATAATAAACGACATTGTCCTGCAAGTTCTTCTTGTTGTGCTTCAATACAATCGTCAATAGACTGCTTGAGTTCTTCTTTGTTTTGAATTAAGAATTCTTCACCACTTTCTAAAATACTTTGTATTGGAAAATTGATTCCAATGCTGTTTCCATCAGATATATTATCTAAAATAAAACTAAAGTTTTCATCGCTTGAAACTACATATTCATTTACAGGTAATAAATCAGTACCAAATTCTACCAAAGTAAATGAATAGAGAAATTTGATACAGGTAATTTCATCTTCATCATCTGTTTCTGCTACACGTTCAATCAGATTAAAAAGTTCAGATTCTTTTTGGATTAAGTTTTCAATGTCAACCGTTCCTACTTCTTCATTATCATCTAAATCGGAACATGAAAATATAAGTGTTCCTATAATACATAGAGATATTATTTTTAAAAGTTGCTTTTTCATATGTGGTTTTGTTAATGTTTTTTGTTTCTATTTATATAGACGTCTCTTTTTTTGAGAAAGTTCCCGAGTTCTAAAAAATTTATTTTAATCTAGTGTTGCTGAATAGATAGACCAATCTAGCAAGCCTCCAACATTTTCACCATATATTACATACATTTTATTGCCGATTAGGCACATTCCTTGAATGGTATCATTTGGATTTGAACTATCTAAATTGTGTGATAAGTCTTGATAGGTATTGTCAAACGTATTGAATACACTGATAGTATTGCGTACACCTTCTCCAACTTCTGCAACAGAAGCTATGTAAATTAAATTTTGACGTGCTTGCACAAAGGTAATTGCTGCCGTTTGTGTCATTTGTAATGTTTGTACGGCACTTGGATTGTCTAAAGGAACAATATATATTGTACTTTCTTCTGGTTCTGCAAAAAATGGCACTACTGTTTTTCCTCCAAAAACAAACAAACTATTTCCAACAATTGTTGCTTCAGCACCATATCGAGCTTCTGGAAGATTTGCGAACTCTGTGTATGCTTGTGTTTGCATATTATATTTATAGATGCGAGAAGGATCTGCATTTGGACGTCCGCCTACAATGTAAATATCATCACTTAGAATTGCTGATCCAAAATATATAGCTCCATCGAGAAGTCCATTTTGAGTACCATGTCCTAAAAATTCAAGTGAATTTAAGTTATAATTATCAACTGTTAGTGTGTTTACTATTGCCAAACGATCACCTGATATGTGAATCCTTTTATCTGAATAATGACTATACTCGTGTATTACTTCTGTTTGCATCTGCGTAGTCATGTCAATTTTTATCAATTTCTGATTATGTATATCATCTTGAGCAGCAATGTAAATACTATTTTGACTATTAGAACCTAGCATTCCTGTAGAGCTGGTATAATTTAGTACTGTTTGAAATGTTAGTTCTTCCGTAAATTGAAGTGACGTATTTTCTACAGAAGCATAATCTTGTGCTGTTTTAGGAACTAACGTAAGCAGTAATTCTGTGGTGTTTCCCATAGAAAAGTTTGCTATAATAGAACCATTTTCCTGTATTTCGTATGTCATATTTGAGTTTGAAGAAAATTGTGTAGCGCTTTCCGATTGAAAATTATACGAGTAATTTTCTGGAGCTACATAATAGTCTTGCTTGGCTTGCTGTGCATTTGTTGCGTTATATTGGATAGCATGACCTTGTCGCCACTGTATAGTAGTATCGGTAAATACAAACTCGTCATCCACAACATTAAAATTTGAAGAAACATCAATGATGTTTTGCCCGTTTTTCAATTCAGCCTGACTTATTCTCCATACTTTTTCATCATTTCCTGATAATAGCTGAATGCTTGCCGCTCGTAATTCGTCAAGAGAAGATGAATTATCAACAGGCGTGTTTCCATCATCGGAAGCACATGATATCATACAAATTGTGATAAGACTTAGCAATATTTTTTTCATTGGTAACTTTTTTTGGTTTCTATTTATATAGACGCGTTACTTTTTGAAAAAGTTCCCGAAAAACTAAAAAAGTCTATTCTTCTCAAAAAAATAGACTTCTCATTTATTGTAAGAATTGTAGTAATTAACTATTGAATAGTAAATTCACTTATGAGTTCAATTCCTGTTTCTGTGTAGTTGTATTGTGTCAATGTATTGTTACCAATCATCAGCAATCTCTCGTCCATTGGAATGACGTCATATGCATTGATATTGGTATAGTTTTGAAGTAATTGTAAGTTTGAAATATCTGACTTATTGTATACTTTTAATCCTGAAGCACCATCACAAATAAAAAGTTGATCGCCTTTAATTCCCAAACCATACGGTTCGTCCATAATATAGGTTTCTTCTAGTTGCGGATTGTAGATGTCTGAAATATTTACAATTTCCAATCGGCTTTCCAGCATTTGCGCATCTCCGTTCATACAACTTGTGCCAGCACGAAGTGTAATGTATGCATAATCGCCATCGACAACGACAGGATCACAAAATCGCATATGATTAAATTCTGATAGATATTGCGGCGAACTTGGTTGCGAAATATCATATATAAACATTCCTGTTCTGCTTCCAATAAATAATTTATCGTCTTCATGGAAAATCGTTTCTGCTTCCCAAGTCACATATTCCTGTCCGACTTTTACAGGAGACGCTAAATTTTGAATATCAAATACATTAATACTGCTATTATCTACCACATATAAATGATCGTTTACAATTTTAAAACGCGCTAAAGATCCGCCAGTACCTGTTCCGCCACCACCAGCAGTTGCGTTGTCTAATGTTTCGTAATAAATATCATCAGCTACTTCTCTACGTTCTACCGTAATATCCCAACCAATAATAATATCATTATAACTATCATAGTCGTCAAAATTATACAAATCTGCATCTTCAGGATAGGCTATTGCTTGATAGTTTTCAATGACATTTTCTACATGTCCAATCATTTGTATGTTGGTAATTTGACTGATATCAAAAACAACCAAATCGCGTCCGCTATCGGCATACAAATAATTCCCTTTGATGGAAACGTCTCGGTTTAACGGAATTTTTAAGAAGTTGATTAATGTTGGTTGTGCAGGATTTCTATTATCAATAATATGAACGCCTTTATCTACATCATTCACAAATATGTATTGTTGATATGCATATATTTTTCCTGATTCCACGATATCTTGCGCTGGCAATACTTCTATGGAAGCACGCAATTCTGCTGTAGTAATTGTAATGGGTGTGGCTACATTAAGGTATTCATATTCTTTATCATTAGAACACGAGATAAAAAAGCAGCCTACAAAAAATAAAAGTAAATAGTTGAATTTCATGGCATGTATATTTTGATTGATCTACAGAGTAGATGCTAATTTACTAAAAAGGTTGCGTCTTTCTTTACGTTATTTATTTAACATGTCATTATGTCATATATTTTGAAATAATTCTATCTTTGCATCTTAATTGAACGTGATTTCAAGGTTTAGAATACATTTACATGGAGAAGATTATTGACGAAAGCAAACAAGGAGAACATATTGTTTTAGCTGAAAATCCTAAAAACACCCGAAAGCTGTACATTGAAAGTTATGGCTGTCAAATGAATTTTGCCGATAGCGAAGTAGTTGCTTCCATTTTAGCAAAAGAAGGATTTAATACCACAAATCGTTTGGAAGAAGCAGATTTGGTATTGGTAAACACATGTTCTATCCGCGACAAAGCGGAACAAACTGTGCGCAAACGTTTGGAAAAATATAATGCAGTAAAACGACACAATCCGAAAATGAAAGTTGGCGTGTTGGGTTGTATGGCAGAACGCCTGAAAAGTAAATTTCTCGAAGAAGAAAAAATTGTAGACATGGTTGTTGGACCTGATGCCTACAAAGATTTACCAAATTTAATTCAGGAAATTGATGACGGACGAAATGCCGTAAACGTCGTACTTTCTAAAGAAGAAACCTATGGAGATATTTCGCCTGTGCGTTTAAACACTAATGGAATCAACGCATTGGTTTCCATTACTAGAGGTTGTGACAACATGTGTACTTTCTGCGTAGTTCCTTTTACACGTGGACGTGAACGTAGTCGTGATCCGCAATCTATTTTAGAGGAAATTCAAGAACTTTCAGATAAAAATTTTAAAGAAATCACACTACTCGGTCAAAACGTAGATAGTTATTTATGGTATGGCGGCGGATTGAAAAAAGATTTTGATAAAGCTTCTGAAATGCAAAAAGCCACTGCGGTCGATTTTGCAAAACTACTTGATATGGTGGCGACGAAGTTTCCAAAATTAAGACTTCGCTTTTCTACCTCAAATCCGCAAGACATGCACGAAAGTGTATTTCACGTCATGGCAAAACACAGAAACATCTGTAAGCACATTCACTTGCCAGTACAAAGCGGAAGCAATCGAATTTTAAAAGAAATGAATCGTTTGCACACACGCGAAGAATATTTTGCACTCATTGATAAAATTCAGGAAATATTACCAGGTTGTGGTGTTTCTCAAGATTTAATTGCTGGTTTTCCAACAGAAACAGAAGAAGATCATCAAGATACACTTTCGTTGATGGAATATGTAAAATATGATTTTGGGTATATGTTTACCTATTCGGAACGCCCAGGAACGATGGCAGGAAGAAAAATGGAAGACGATGTGCCAGAAGCAACCAAAAAACGCAGACTTGCAGAAATCATAGAATTGCAACGCAAACACAGCGCGTTCAGAACCAAATCGCACCTCAACACCGTGCAAGAAGTTTTAATTGAAGGAACTTCCAAAAAGTCAGACGAACATTGGATGGGAAGAACTTCCCGAAATACAGTAACGGTTTTCCCAAAAGAAAACTACAAACCTGGAGATTTTGTAAACGTAAAAATATACGATTGTACTTCGGCAACCTTAATTGGGGAAGCTATTGGACTCTCTGAGAATAATTAAAAAACATAAACCATGAAAAAAACTCTTTTAATCACTTCGGTACTCTTAGCATTTTTCTGCTTTTCTTGTGATGACGAACCTTTAGACAGCAACATCGCTATTGAAAACCCAACAAGTGGTGGTGGAAATAATGGTGGTGGAAACAATGGCGGCGGAAACGGTGGCGGGAACAATGGTGGAGGAAACAACGGCGGTGGAAATAGCGGAACAACACTTTCTACATACACCTATGATGTTTCTACAAACGCACCAATTTTCGGAGAAATTATCACAGATACCGACTTTAATATTCAACAAGGATTGGTTGTAAGTCAAAATATCGATTTGACAATTTTTGGGACAATGACCAGTTCATTAAGCACCTACACTCGTGATGGAAATGGAAGAATCATCTCAATTCAAGACAATGCCAATAACGGTCAAAACACAACGACAATTACGTATACAGGAGACAATATTACGCAAATTGAATATGACTTTTCTGCTGATGATACTGACGATTATGTTTATACATTTACATACTCAGGAAACACAGTAACAAAAACGGTTGAAGGCACTAACTCAACAGCTGTTTTTACGTTTGACAGCAATAGCAGACTCACACGTTTAGAATCTTTTGAAAATGGTACTTCCACACAAGTAGAAACACTTACATACGCAGCAGATGGAAACTGTACCCAAACATCTGTAGAAGCCAACGGAAGCACCACAACAAATACATATACATACGATTCGTTTACAAATCCTTTAAAAGCAGTTTTCGCAGACACGTATCTAATCTCTGTTTTTAATGGCGATCCAGAAGATGAAGTAGGTGCAATCATTGCCAACTTTCACAGTAGTAACAATTGGATTGGCGGAAACACAAGCGAAGGTTCATACAATTTTAACCCAATGTATGATACCAATAATAACATTTTAAGCAAAGGCGGAAACTATGATTTAGGTGATGGCGTAACCGTAACTCAATCTGAGGTATATCAATACTAAAAATTGATGTTGTAAAACGTAAAACATTAAAACCGATACCGATGAAAAAAACCATAATCATAACTACAACAATTCTAGCTTTTTGCCTTTTTTCGTGTGATAATGAACCGTATGAAGGTGAAATTATCATAGAAACATCATCAGGCAATCCGACTGATCCTATTAATCCAAATCCAGATCCTGTTGATCCAAACCCAACAGATCCTACAGGTGGCTCATTGCAACTTTCTGATTATGATTACATGAAAAGTTTTTCGTCAACTACGGGCGATGAAACTTCATTTACGGCAGATTTTGTGATTAATTTAAATAATCAATTCACCGCTCAAAACACAACACTAACTATTTTTGGAATTACTGTCAATGGTGTTGGAAATATTATTAGAGACGAAAACAGTAGAGTAAGAGAAGTAAGAACTACGGTTGATGGCGTTTTGGTGAATAGAACCTCTGTAAGTTACACGCTAGACAAAATATCCACAATCATGTACGAAGATTTAGAAGATGCTTCTGAAAACTTCACATTCTCATACATTCATGCAAATAACGTGGTAACGCGCACGAAAGAAGGAACTAATTTTTCTACCAGATTCACATTTGATCCATCCACAAGCAAACTCATGCTAAGAGAAACTATGGAAAATGGAATGACAATCAAAACAGAAACCATTTCGTATGACAGCAACGGAAATCTTACCTCATCTGTAATTACAGGGCAAGATGCCAACACCTTTACATATACGTATGATAACAACACAAATCCGTTGCGAAACTCGCTAAACGACTTGTACGCATTCTCTATTTTAAATGATGAATACGACGATCAATACGAACATTGGCAAGCAATGATTTACAGCAACAACAACGTTACTAATGTTAGTACAACGCAAGGAAACTCAAACTTAAACGTTGAATATGATGCTGGAAATAGAATCATCAATCGAAACGGAACTATTTTTTCGTCCTTGCCAAATATTGCTGATGATACTACCATTACTATAAACGAAACATTTCAATACATAAATTAAAAAAAGAACAACAAACACATGGAATCCATACAAGCAATCAAACAACGTTTTGGTATTATTGGCAACGATGCTGGGCTCAATCGTGCTATTGAAAAAGCCATGCAAGTAGCGCCAACAGATATTTCTGTGCTAGTAACGGGTGAAAGTGGAGTTGGAAAAGAAAGCATTCCCAAAATAATTCATGCACTATCACACAGAAAGCACGGAAAATATATTGCTGTAAACTGCGGTGCAATTCCTGAAGGAACGATTGACAGTGAATTATTCGGACACGAAAAAGGTGCATTTACAGGCGCAACGCAAACCCGAAGTGGATATTTTGAAGTTGCCGATAACGGAACGATCTTTTTAGATGAAGTGGGAGAATTGCCACTCACAACGCAAGTACGTTTACTCAGAGTCTTGGAAAATGGCGAATTTATCAAAGTAGGTTCATCCAAAGTACAGAAAACCAACGTTCGTATTGTAGCCGCAACCAATGTAAACATGTTTGAAGCCATCAAAAAAGGAAAATTTAGAGAAGATTTATACTATCGTTTAAGTACGGTTGAAATTTTACTTCCGCCATTGCGAGCACGAAAAGGTGACATTCATTTATTATTTCGAAAATTTGCTTCTGACTTTGCCATGAAATATAAAATGCCTTCCATTCGTTTGGATGAAATTGCTACTGAAATGTTGACAAAATACCGTTGGAACGGAAACATTCGTCAACTAAGAAACGTTGCAGAGCAAATTTCCGTTTTGGAAGAAGATAGAACCATTACTGCAGATACACTGCGTCAATATTTACCGAATACGACTGGAAACCTTCCTGCTGTGATTGAAAATTCAAAAAGTGAAAGTGACTTTAGTTCGGAACGTGAAATTTTGTACAAAGTGCTGTTTGACATGAAAAGTGACTTAAACGACTTAAAAAAACTCACCATGGAACTCATGCAAAATGGTGTTTCACAAGAAGTAAAAGACGAAAACGAAAGTCTCATTCAAAAAATATATGGTGATGATGAAAGTGAAGAAATTTTCCACGAAGACGAAGTTAATGCTCCTGTAAAATTATTACCATTAGCTCCAGAAGTTACCGTAATGCCAGAAGATAAATATCACTTTGCAGAAGATGTGGAAGAAGAAGAAACACTTTCTTTACACGACAAAGAATTAGAACTCATCAAAAAAGCACTAGAACGCAACAAAGGAAAACGAAAAGCCGCCGCAAAAGAATTGGGCATTTCAGAACGTACATTATATAGAAAAATCAAACAATTTGATTTATAAACACACGCATACATCAATGAAAAAGATAAAAATCATCATTGCAACGCTTATCGTAGCAATCACCATAACAAGTTGTGGAGTTTACAACTTTACAGGAACAGGAGATTTGAATGCCAAAACATATCAAGTCAACTTTTTCCAAAACAATGCACCAATTATTGAACCTGGATTGGATAGAGATTTTACACTTGCCTTACAAGATTTAATTCTAAACCAAACAAGTCTTGATTTGGTAAGAGCCAATGGCGATTTGGTTTACGAAGGCGAAATTGTAGAATATCGTGTATCACCAATGAGTGCCACAGCAAACAATACGGCAGCGCAAAACCGCTTAACCATTGGTGTGCAAGTTCGTTTTACACACAAAAACAGACCCGAAGACGATTTCGATCAGCGATTCTCTTTCTTCTATGATTATCCTGCAACCACACAATTAATCAACGTACAAGATGCGGCGTATCAAGAAATCTTTGAACGTCTCACACAAGATATTTTTAACGCGAGTTTAGCCAAATGGTAACATGAATATTTCTGATTTTACATACATATTACAAAATCCCGTACACATCAATGCGGCACAAACCAAAGCTATTGAAGCCATCACGAAAGAATTTCCATACTTTCAGGCAGCACGTGTGGTACATTTAAAAGGATTAAAAAATCAGGATAGCTTCAAATACAATCAAAGTTTAAAAACAACAGCTGCTTACACCACCGATCGCAGTATTCTATTTGATTTCATTACCTCAAAAAAGTTTGAGCAACATAAAATTTCGAGTACCATTACAGAATCACAGAACAACACCAAAGAAATTGAAGTTGAGGTAGAAGAAATCAAAATAGATAAAAATCTTCGTATGGAAGATGCGATCAAAACAAAACTTCAAGAAGCAAATGCTATTCTCGATCCAGAGTTATTTCAACCAAAAGCGACGCCAATTACTATTGCGGCTGTTCCTAATGATGACACAGAAGTTGAAGTTGAAAATGAGGTTGAAGCTGAAACTGATGTTAAAATTGAATCCGAAGTAATTTCCGAAGAAATAGCAAGCAACGAAAAAAAGAAAAAGAAAGACAAGAAGAAGAAAAAGAAAAAATCAAAAGACAAAAAAGTTGTCGCTGAAAAAACAGAAGTTGAAACTCTAGAAACAGAAGAAACTCCTGAACAAACTTTGGAACTTGGAAAACCACTTTCTTTTGATAAAAAGGAGAAACATTCTTTTTCAGAATGGTTACAATTAACCAACTTAAAACCCATAGATCGCTCTGATGAGGTAGAAACTAAGGTTAAAACTGAGCCAAAAATCACAATCAAAGCAGAAAAAAAGGAAGAAACTACACCAAAAATTGATGCAACAATTGAAGTTTCAGAAGAAGAAAAACAAAAAAGATTTGAACTGATAGACAAGTTTATAGACACAAATCCGAAGATAAAACCCAAGCCAACACTAGAAAAAACAATCAACTTGGCAAACGACACAAGCGTAGATCAGTCTATGTTAATGACCGAAACTTTGGCTAAAGTATATTTAGAACAAAAAAAATATAGAAAAGCAATTAAAGCTTATGATATTTTAATTTTGAAATATCCAGAAAAAAGTGGTTTCTTTGCAGACCAAATTCGAGCAATAAAAAAATTACAACAAAATAATTAATATAAAATGAGTTCAACGTATTACATTTTTATAATCTTAATCCTTATTGTAGCATTTTTATTAATGTTAGTAATAATGGTACAGAATCCAAAAGGTGGTGGATTATCTTCTTCTTTTGGTGGTGGCGGAAACCAGCAAATTGGTGGTGTACAAAAAACAACGGACTTCTTAGACAAAAGTACGTGGGCTTTAGCAACAATCTTAATTGCTTTAATCTTAGTGACTAACTTTACAAACTTAGGAAGCGCAGAAGAAAGATCGAAAATTTCGGGTGATACTATTCCTCAAACAGATCAACCAACAACGACGCCTCCGGCAGACAATACAAATACAACAGACGGAACAGAAAATGGAGGAAGCTAATTTTCCTTCACATACATACAAAAAAATGTCAGCTTGTCATAAGCTGACATTTTTTTTGCTTCAATTTGTCAGCATTCGCACAATGGCATAATTTCTGACTAATCCTACTCGTAAATAATCAATTCATAAAATTAAATATTCAACAAAATGAGCAAAGTTAATATCAAACCACTAGCAGATAGAGTTTTGATTGCCCCATTACCAGCAGAAACAAAAACTGCATCAGGGCTTTACATTCCAGATTCAGCGCAAGAAAAGCAACAACGAGGAACTGTAGTTGCTGTTGGATCAGGGAAAAAAGACGAACCATTAACGGTAAAAGTTGGTGACACCGTGCTTTACGGAAAATTCTCTGGAACTGAGATCAAGTTTGAAGGAGCTGATTACATCATTATGAGAGAAGATGACATTTTAGCAATCATTTAATTAAAAAACAGAATAACATAACTCCAGCTAAAATCAACTTAGCTGACAATTACAAAAATCATGGCAAAAGATATAAAATTTGATATTGAAGCACGCGACGGACTCAAACGTGGTGTGGACGCTTTAGCAAATGCAGTAAAAGTAACGTTAGGACCAAAAGGAAGAAACGTAATCATTAGCAAATCATTTGGTGCGCCATCTGTCACAAAAGATGGTGTTTCTGTAGCCAAAGAAATTGAGCTCGAAAATCCATTAGAAAACATGGGAGCACAAATGGTAAAAGAAGTGGCTTCTAGAACAAATGATCTTGCAGGAGACGGAACAACAACGGCTACAGTATTAGCACAAGCAATCGTAAAAGAAGGATTGAAAAACGTTGCTGCTGGCGCAAATCCGATGGATTTAAAAAGAGGAATTGACAAGGCGGTAACAGCAATTGTTGATGACTTAAATAAGCAAGCTAAAAAAGTAGGTGATTCTTCTGAAAAAATAAAACAAATTGCTTCTATTTCTGCAAACAACGACGAAGTTGTCGGTGACTTAATCGCGAAAGCTTTTGGAAAAGTTGGAAAAGAAGGTGTGATTACGGTTGAAGAAGCAAAAGGAACTGACACAACCGTAGATGTTGTAGAAGGAATGCAGTTTGATCGTGGATACTTATCTCCATACTTTGTAACCAACTCTGAAAAAATGGAAGCAGAATTGGAAAGTCCCTATATCTTACTATTCGACAAGAAAATATCTTCTATGAAAGATTTAATGCCAGTATTGGAGCCTGTAGCACAAACTGGAAAGCCATTATTAATCATTGCAGAAGATGTTGACGGAGAAGCATTAGCTACGTTGGTAGTAAACAAACTTCGTGGTGCATTAAAAATTGCAGCGGTAAAAGCTCCAGGATTTGGTGATCGTAGAAAAGCAATGTTAGAAGACATCGCTATCTTAACTGGCGGAACGGTAATCTCAGAAGAAAGAGGTTTCACGCTAGAAAATGCTACGATTGACATGTTGGGAACAGCAGAAAAAATCACGATTGACAAAGACAATACAACCATTGTAAATGGCGCTGGTGACGCTGAAATGATTCAAACACGCGTGGGACAAATCAAAGCACAAATTGAATCTACAACTTCAGATTACGACAAAGAAAAATTACAAGAACGTCTAGCAAAATTAGCTGGTGGAGTAGCTGTATTATATGTTGGAGCTGCTTCTGAAGTAGAAATGAAAGAGAAAAAAGACCGAGTTGACGATGCTTTACACGCCACAAGAGCTGCTGTAGAAGAAGGAATCGTTGCTGGTGGTGGTGTTGCGCTAGTTCGTGCTAAAGGTGTTTTAGAAAGTATTACAACTGATAATCTTGATGAAGTAACAGGAATCAAAATTATTGCGCGTGCTATTGAAGAACCATTGCGTACCATTGTTTCAAACGCAGGTGGCGAAGGAAGCGTTGTCGTTTCAAAAGTAATGGAAGGCGAAAAAGACTTCGGATACAATGCAAAAACAGACGAATACGTTGATATGTTAAAAGCAGGAATCATCGATCCTAAAAAAGTAACACGTATTGCACTAGAAAATGCTGCTTCTGTATCTGGAATGATCTTAACTACAGAATGTGCGTTGATCGACATCAAAGAGGAAGCTCCTGCTGGAGGCGGTATGCCACCAATGGGCGGAGGAATGCCTGGAATGATGTAAGCATAAGAAATATTTATGAGTATTATAAAAACTTCGAAAGTATGAACTTTCGAAGTTTTTTCGTTTTAGCACAGTTTTTGTGACACTTTTCATAAAGAATATTAACAAAAACCGAAACACTATGAAAAAAAAACATCTGTTTTTACTACTCATTACGTTCTCTATTGTATTCAGCGTCAACGCGCAACAGCCACAAACTGTTGAAGACGAATACGCAGCATACTTTAAGTTACCAAGAGAATCCGTGTATTTACATTTAAACAAAACGAGCTATCTAGCTGGTGAAGAAATTTGGTTCAAAGGGTATACCTACGATCAAAAAAATCAGCTGACTTCAAAAGCAACTACAAATATCAATGTTGGTATTTATGATGCAGAAGGAAATCAAATTAAAAAAGCATTATTTAAAGCCAACAACGGAATTACGAAAGGAAATTTTGCCGTTGATTCTACTTTTACGGCTGGAACGTATTTCATCAAAGCAGAGACCAACTGGATGAAAAACTTTAAAGAAAGTGATGCGTATGTCCAAAAAATTGAAATTATTACCGATAAAAAAACGCCTGACTCTTTTGTAGAAACTACAGAATCATTCGATTTTCAGTTTTTACCAGAAGGTGGACATATTGTTGCCAACACCTTGAGCAATGTTGGTTTTAAAGTAATTGATATGAACGGAAAAGGTGTTGCCGTTTCTGGAATTGTGTATGATGAATATCAAAATCAAGTCGCTTCTTTTGAAAGCAACACGCTTGGAATGGGGAAATTTTTATTTCAACCAAAACAGAATATTCAATATACTGCTGAAATTAAGCTAGAAAACGGGACGACAATCACAGAAACGTTGCCAAAAGCAGACCAAAAAGGTGTTTCCATGATTTTAAACAATCCGTTTGAAGATAAAATTATCATCAATTTTAGCACAAATGAAGAAACACTTGCATACAATCCAACGAAACAATACAAAGTTTTGGTGCATCAAAGTGGAAACCTAAAAACAATCAATCTTACGTTTGACGGAACTGAAAAAACCATTAGCGTTCCTAAGAAAGATTTATTTAAAGGTGTCAATACCGTAACTGTTTTCGATCATAACGACAATCCTATTTTAGAGCGTTTATTCTTCAATGATTATTTTGTAAAAAAATCAGACATCAAAGTGTCACATCTCACGAAAGTGAAAGATTCCTTAGTACTTTCTATTGACGAATTAGCGTTGCAAAAAGATGCCAACGTAAGTATTTCGATATTGCCAGAAACGACCAAAAGTTACAATCCTGAACACAACATTCTTTCTAACTTTTACCTAAAGCCTCATGTGCGTGGTTATGTGGAAAATCCGCAATATTACTTCCGAAACATGGACAGAAAGAAAAAATACGAATTGGATATTTTATTATTAACACAAGGTTGGAGTCGTTACGATTGGAATGATATTTTTGAAGAAAAACCAAATGCTTTAAATCGTTTTGAAAACGGAATTTCGATCACAGGACGTGTCAACAAACCAAACGAAGGCATTAAAAGTATCTTTTTGTACGGAACAAAAAATCACAAACCTAGATTTATTGAATTAGACGAAAATCAAGAATTTAGATTGGATAATTTCTTCTTGGAAGAAGGTGAAGAAATTCGTTTCTCGTATGCCGATAAAAAAGGAAACTTCAAAAAACCAAGCATGTATTTGCGCTTTAACGTAAACGACAAAGCAGATCAAATTTCTGAAATGATTTTAGAAAACTCTACGTTGACAGATACTGAAAAAGTAAGTTTTTCATTGCCAGCAGATTTCTATTATAACAAAACAGAGCAATTAGATCCTGTAGCGTTAAAAATGAAGAAGAAAAGAGAATATAGAGATGAAATTTCGGTAAATGGACGCGTTAAGGAAATCTCCGTGGAAGATTATCACCGCTTTTATGACATTCCGCAGTTTTTACGCTTCAACGGTTTCTACGTTACAGAACGACTAGGAGAAGTACTTATCACAACGCCAGGACGTAGTAATGGTAGAGACAGAACCGTTTTTGCAAGACCGTTGGTATATTTGGATGGCGTGCGATTGTCTACTTTCGATATTTTAAGCAGTTTTTCGTTAGCGAATGTTGAAAAAATCATCATTGACAAATCGGTAGCAGGTGAAGTTGTAAACGCAACACGATTTGGTGGTGGCGTAATTAAAATCATCACACGCAGATCGCCATTATTCAAAAACAATCCTTCGGAGAAAATGTACATTGCTTCTACTGCGCCGTATGCATTTAAAGCTCCAAAAGAATATTATTCGCCAAATTACAGTTCTTTTAACAATCAAGGCTACAAAGAATATGGTGTAATTTCTTGGATTCCAGAATTGAAATTGGAAACTGCACAAGCGACAGATTTCAAAATTTACGATACCAACGCTGAAAACATTACCTTATTTATTGAGGGAATTTCAGAAGATGGTGATTTGATTTCTGAGCAAAGAACACTTCAAGTTCGTTAATACATAAACACACTATTGATTGATCCGTTTTTAAAAGCTTTTACAGTTTTTGAAAACGGATTATTTTTTTGAGAGAAACACTGTCTTTTTATAAAAAATTCCGCTCTGAGATCAAATCATTTAGAAGACGCTATTTTTTTACTTATTTTTACCATTATGAGCAATTCCCCGATTGGTATTTTCGATTCTGGTGTTGGCGGCACTTCTATTTGGCGAGAAATTCACAAACGCTTGCCTAGCGAACACACCATTTATTTAGCGGATAGCAAAAATGCACCGTACGGACCAAAAGGAAAAGAAAAAATTATTGACCTCAGCGTAAAAAATACCGAATTATTACTGAAAAAGGGTTGCAAAATGATCGTAGTGGCTTGCAATACTGCTACTACAAATGCCATTCGTCATCTGCGAAAAAATTATGATGTTCCGTTTATCGGAATTGAACCTGCGATTAAACCTGCGGCTTTGCAGACGAAATCTGGAACGATTGGCATTTTGGCGACAAAAGGTACATTGTCAAGCGAATTGTTTCACAAAACCTCTGATTTGTATGCAAACGGCGTACAAATCATTGAACAAGTTGGCGAAGGTTTGGTGCCGTTGATTGAAAATGGAAAGATTGAAAGTCCAGAAATGGAAAAACTTTTAAAATTATATTTGACACCAATGTTGCATGCAAATATTGATTATTTGGTATTGGGTTGCAGTCATTATCCGTATTTAATTCCGAAGTTGCAAAGCTTCTTACCGAAACATGTAAAGATTATTGATTCTGGAATTGCAGTTGCAAGACAAACAGAAGCTATTTTGGCAAAACATGACTTGTCTACGCAAGAAGAAACTCGCGGCAATTGTATTTTTTATAGTAACGGAAATCCTGAAATTTTACAGCATATTTTGAAGCATGATTTTTCTGTGGAAGCTTTGGACTTTTGATACTAGACCGCTTTGCTGTTAGATGTTAGATCGCTTCGCTTTTAGATGCTTACTCGAATGTTTTTTTGATATTAAAATTGCCGCTACTCTTGTGAGCAACATCCTGATTCCTGATTCTTGATTCTAAAAGTCTTAATTCTTTTTTGAGATCGCTTTGATGTTAGATCGCTTTGCTTATAGACCGCTGGCGCTGTTAGATGTTAGATCGCTGCGCTTTTAGATGCTTACTCGAATGTTTTTTTGATGTTAAAATTGCCGCTAATCTTGTGAGCAACATCCTGATTCCTGATTCCTGATTCTTGATTCTTGATTCTAAAAGTCTTAATTCTTTTTTGAGATCGCTTTGCTGTTAGATCGCTTCGCTTTTAGATGCTTACTCGGATGTTTTTTTGACGTAAAAATTGATGCTACTCTTTTGAGAAACTGAATCAAGTTCAGTTTGACGCAGCTCCTATTTATTACACTTTGTCATTAAGAACGAACCTTGAAATACTTTAAGTTTCTATTTATGCAGAAATTATCTTGGAAACATCCTGATTCCTGATTCTTGGCTCTAAAAGTCTTGATTCTTTTTTGAGATCGCTTTGATGTTAGATCGCTTTGCTTATAGACCGCTGGCGCTGTTAGATGTTAGATCGCTTCGCTTTTAGATGCTTACTCGGATGTTTTTTTGACGTAAAATCTTATAAGAAACATCCTGATTCTCTTTGTATTCAAAACCGTCTGATTGAGTGATTTTCGAAATAAAATGAAGAAAATTGTATCGAAATCTACTACAGAAGTAATGAGTTTCCTTTGAAAATACTAATACCTAATTCCAAATCCCCAACACCTAATTCATTCCTTCTTAAACCAACTCGAATATTCCACATAATTATCTGCAATACGATTGATTTCTCCTGAGATGAGTTCGTCACTAATATCTTTTACCTTTTTCGCAGGAACGCCTGCATAAATACTTCCTGATTTGATATGCGTATTTTTAGTTACAACTGCGCCCGCCGCAATAATACTATTACTTTCTACAACACAATCGTCCATCACAATACTTCCCATTCCGATTAATACATTATCGTGAATCGTGCAACCGTGTACAATTGCGTTATGTCCGATAGAAACATTGTTTCCAATGGTTGTTGGTGATTTTTGATAGGTTGCGTGAATGACAGCGCCATCTTGCACGTTTACTTTATCGCCCATTTTGATAAAATGTACATCGCCACGCAATACGGCATTGAACCAAATACTACATTGATTTCCCATGGTAACTTCGCCAACTATCGTAGCATTTTCGGCAATAAAACAATCATTTCCTATTTGTGGATGTTTTCCGTTTACGGGTTTTATCATGGGTTTTGGGTTTTGGGTTTTGGGTTTTGGGTTTTGGGTTTTGGGTTTTGGGTTTTAAGGTATCAAATATTTTCAAGTTCAGTTTTATTAGAAACAGATTGCTTCGTCATGCTTCCTCGCAAGGACGTTTCAAACGTTTTCAACTTCAAATTCAAATTCAAGTTCAATTTCCATCTATTTAAAATACGACAACAAGTTTGCTTTTTTCGTAGCCGAAACCATCACTTCTTTACCGTTGCTTAAAACAACACTTCCGCCTTTCCCTTTTCTGTATTTTACCACAGCATTGACATTGACTAAATATGATTTATGAACGCGTGCAAAAGGATATTGACTCAGTGCTTCTTCAAAGTACTTTAAGGTTTTACTGACCACAATTCTGGAATCGTTTACATAGATTTCCGTATAATTATCATCAGCTTTGCAATACACGATTTCGGAAACATTTAACACTTGAAAACCATCTTGTTGCGGAATGGTTATTTTTCCGTTAATTGTATCAATATTGGTAGAAATGACATCATCTGCTAAACGTTCTTCTTTACTTTTGATGGAAATTACATGATCGACTGCCTTTATCAATTCATCAATAGAAATCGGTTTTAGCAAATAGTATGACGCATGACTGTTTAAGGCTTCAATCGCATAATGATCGTATGCCGTTACAAAAATAGTTTCAAACGAACGATCGCCCACTTTTTCGAGCAAATCAAAAGCATTTCCAAAAGGCATTTCTACATCTAAAAACACCAAATCCAATTCATTGTTTCTAATTAAAATTAAAGCATCATCAATATTTGCCGCTTCGCCAACAATGTTGATATTCGGACAGTATTTTGCGATGTATTTTTTTAGAATTTCTCTGCTGATTTCTTCGTCTTCAACAATAATGGTTTGTAATTGCATTTAGTCTTTTTTAAGCGTTAATATAACTTTGGTTCCTTGTCCATCTTTCGAAACATCTGCGATGGTAACATCTACTTTGTCTTTGTACATATCGTTCAAAATAGCAATACGTTTTTTGATATTTCCCATTCCTTTTGACTTTTGACGCAACTGATTTTTGGTCTTTAATTCCATAGAACGTTTTCTGCCAATTCCGTCATCTTCAATACAAATTTCGAGCGTTTCATCGTTTTTTGCTGAAATGGAAATACGGAGTTTCCCTTTTTCTTCCTTGTAACGCAATCCGTGCCAAATTGCATTTTCAATATAAGGTTGTAGTAACATTGGCGGAATTTGAAATTCAGAAACTTTCAATTGTTCGTCAACATTAATTTCATAGTCAAATTTATCCTGAAAGCGCATGTGTTCTAATCGCACATACAATTCAAGCAGTTCTAATTCTTTTGATAATGGAATAAAATCTTCATCCGAATTTTCCAAAACCGAACGCATTAAGGTTGAAAATTCAGATAAATAACGATTCGCATTTCGTTCATCATTGAGCGCAATGTAATTGTTTACAGAATTTAAAGCATTGAAGATAAAGTGCGGATTCATCTGCGTACGCAATGATTTTAACGCCAATAGATTGTTTGCCAATTTCTGTTGTTTGCTGTTTCGATATAATAGATAGATCGTGATGACGAGCAAAGTCATTCCAAAAATCAGCGAATAAATCGTGTATTGTTGGCGTTTGTTGCTTTCTTCAATTAGAAGTTGCTCACGCATATAAATTCTTTTTCGATCATTTTCTAGGGTACGATCGGCTTCCAAACTCATAATCCGAATTTGGTTGTCTTGGATGTTTTTTCGGAAGCGATTTGCTTGTGAAATTTCTTGTTCTTTTCGCAATACCAATTCATTGACCAACTCTACATATTCTTCAAAAGTTTTTCGTGCGGCGTCAAAATCTCCAAGTGACTCCAGTGTTTCCGATAGTTTTCGAGTGGCATCTTTTTGAACAATTAAATCTTCTTTCTTGTTAGCTTCTGAAGCACTTTTTTCAAAATACGGAAGTGCTTCATCATATTTTTGTTGTTGCAAGAATGCATTTCCAATTTTATAATTAATTCGCTGAGAGCTAATGACTACAGAATCTTTTAAAAACCCTTTTGACGTTTGAGTTTGTACGCCCGATTTTTCTAAATCTTCTAAATTCTTCTTTCGTAATTCAATTTCTTTGTCATACAAATTTGTAGAATTATAGAAATCTGCCACACGATCTTGTTCTACAATGGCACGATTTAGGTTTTGCTCAGAAGCAAGATTTAAAGAGTTGTTGTAGTAATTGTTGGCAATTTGAATCTTCCCGCTTTCCGCATAATTTTCAGCAATTTTAGAGTTTAAATCTGTAATTTTTGGCGTAATTAAGTCTTCTTTGGCAATTTCCAAGCCTTTGTTATAATTCTCTAGCGCTTTTTCGTATTTCTTTAACGCATTATATGCATCACCCAAACCTTCATATACGGTAGCTTGCTGATATCTTGATAAGTTATTTCGTAGAATTCTATTGAAAGAAGTTATCGCTTCTTGATATTGTTCGTTTAACAATTGTGTCAATCCAAGAGAAATCCACAAACGACTCGTACTGTACATTTTTAGTGCGATTTCGTAATTACTAATTGCCAAATCGTATTGTTTCCAATACACATAAATATCACCTAAAACGCTATACGAGTCCGACAGTTGTTTTTCGTCTCTATTATCGTATAAATTTTCAAGCGCTTTTTCAATGTATTGAATACTTTTATCGATGTCTTTTTTCTTAAACATTACCGCAGAATCCAATAATATTTTGTGTTGTTTTAAGTCAGATTCTCGTTTGTTTTCACTTTTTTTACGGTCTTGATTGTCGGTTTCTTCATCATAACCTTTGACCAATACTTCTATAGATTCGCCACTTGTTACCGTGTGAAATTCTTTCCCAAAACTCGGATGTTCTATTACCAATTGATCGCCAATACGCGTACGAATGGTAAAACGACCAAAGGCATTTGTTTTGACCACTTCTCCTCCAACAACACGAACCGTTGCATCTTCGACAGGTGTTCTGTTTATTTCTCCTCTAATTTCTCCGCGTACTGTAAAATAGGCAGCCGCTTTTTCTTCTACTTCTTTAGAGTTTTGCGCAGTACTTTCCTGAAAAGAAAATAAGCTTATGAATAAAAATATAGCGAATAGCTTTTTCATTATCTTTTTCATTATGAATGATAAACATACGTACTTTCGCCGATATACTAAAATGTGCATTGACTTAAAACCTTGTTTTTAGGAAGTTTTTGACTGATTTTTTATTGCTTCTCTCATTTAAGATTGCCGTTTACTCATTCAAAATAGTCATTAACTCATTGCTCGTTTTTTACGGATTTCTTTGCAGGTACTTTTAAACAAAATTAAAATCCGATGAAAAAAATAACTTTATTATTGTGCCTACTGATTTCCCAGATCATATTTGCGCAACACAAAGGGAATTATGACCAAAATGTTCAAATTTCGCGTCAAAATGTGGCAACAACTGCGTATGGAAATGCACAACGTTATGGTCCGCAAACGTCCAATCCGAGGCGAAATGTAAACCCGAATGCTAATATTACGCTAGACGTTCACGCGTTGTACAATGCCAAAGCAAGTTCGTATACTGCCGTTTTTAATATTTCTCAAATTGGTCCAACAGCCGACGAAACACATAAATTGGTAAATGAGCGAATTGATAATGTTCGTAACGAATTGCTTACGGCTGGAATTAAGGAAGAAGATATTGCCATTGATGTCATTTCGTTTGTTCCAGTATATGAAATTGAAGTAGAGAAAAAGCTGTTTAGCACTAAGTATAATGAAGTTCCTAAAGGTTTTGAATTGCAACAAAACATTCATATTCAATTTAAAAAAACACAACAGTTTGAGAAAATTTTAGCGGCTTGCGCAACGAATGAAATTTACAACTTGGTAAAGGTGGATTATTTTGTGGAGAATATTCGCGAAGTGTATAAAAAGCTTCAAAAATCCTTATTAGAACTCATTAAGGAGCAGAAAGAATATTATGACGTGTTAGGTTTTGATTTGGCAAATTATAATGTAGTGATGGCAGATGATAAGTATTGCTATTTCCCAAAAGATTTTTACAAAAATTATCAAGCGTTTAATAGCGTTTCTTTTGAAGCGTTAAAGAAGAATAAAGGTGTGACCAAAGCCAAGAAACAGACTTCGTATTACTATCAGCCAATTTCTACTGAAAATTATGACATTGTGATAAATCCTGCCATTTTAGAACCTGTTGTACAAGTTGGAATGCAGATTAAATTGATCTATTCGCCAAAACCAAAAGAACAAGTAAAACCTCCAAAAACAGAAGTAAAAACAGAACATAAATATTATGTGATTTCTCCTGACGGAAAGATTGACGTAAAACAACTGAATACAAGTAACTAGCTACACCAAAAGTTTATACCAGACTTGATTTAAAAACTTAAAAAAGAAACACATGAAAACATTAAATGTACTTTTTGCAGGAGCATTGCTATTTACGATGTCATGCAAAGGAAATTCAAAAAACGACACCGCTTTACTGAACGAAGCAAAAACTACGACAGCAGTTATTGAAAGCAAAGATTTGTTGCAAACTAAGAAACAAAACACAATTAAAGTAGCGTTATTGTTAGATACGAGTAATAGTATGGATGGATTAATTCATCAAGCAAAAGCACAATTGTGGGAGATTATTAATGAATTGTCATACGCGAAATGTGATGACGAAAAACCAAAATTAGAAATTGCCTTGTATGAATATGGAAACTCTACTTTGTCTGCGGAAGAAGGTTATATCAGACAAGTACTAGGGTTTAGCAATGATTTGGATGAAATTTCTGAGAAATTATTTTCATTGACCACAAGTGGCGGAAGTGAGTTTTGCGGACATGTGATTCAAACATCCATGGACGAATTGAATTGGGGAAATAATCCGAAAGATTTAAAACTGCTTTTTATTGCTGGAAATGAGCCATTTACACAAGGAAAAGTAAATTATAGAGATGCCATTACGAATGCTTGTGAAAAAGATGTGGTAATTAACACGATTTTTTGCGGAAACTATCAACAAGGAATTTCTGGAATGTGGAAAGATGGTGCTGTACAAGGAAAAGGTGATTATATGACTATTGCGCACAATAGAAATATCGTGTATGTAAAAACGCCATACGATCAGAAGATTATGGAATATAATACACAATTAAACAAAACGTATATTGCCTATGGTTCACGTGGAAGTTATAAAGTAACACAGCAAGCAACACAGGATTTTAATGCAAATTCTATTAACGAAGAAATTGCTGTAGATCGTGCTGTTTCTAAAAGTTCTAGCTTTTACACTAATTCTTCTTGGGATTTGGTTGACGGAATTGCCAACGATTCAGTAAAACTTGAAGAATTAACAGAAGCTGAATTGCCAAAAGAACTAAAAGGAAAGTCGAAAGAACAGATTGCAGCATATGTTGCTAAAAAACAAAAGGAACGTAAAGAGATTCAGCGTAATATTCGTGAATTAGATGCCAAACGTAAAGCGTATATTTCTGAAAAAAGTAAAAAAGATGGTAAAGACGATTTGGAAAGCGCCATGATTAAAGCAATTAAGACACAGGCGGCGCGTAAAAACTATACATGGTAGTATTAGATCGCTTCGCTGTTAGACTTGAGACCGCTTTGCTGTTAGAACGCTTCTTGCGAAGCTTTTAGAATCGCTTCGCTCGATTTAAAGATTGAATGATCTAAGGTTTTTTCTGATATCATTAATTGATTTTTGAAATTCTAATCGTTCATTGCGAGTGTTTTTTTGGAAGGAAACGGAGAAAAAATGTATCGAGAAGTACTTTGGAGTTAGATCGCTTTGCTGTTAGACTTTAGACCACTTTGCTGTTAGAACGCTTCTTGCGAAGCTTTCAGAATCGCTTCGCTCGATTTAGACTAATGTATAAAAATAAAAAGGCTTGCAATGATGTTGCAAGCCTTTTTTATGTTGTAATGTTATGTTGTCTTAATTAATTGCAGGACAGTTACAATCGTAAGGATCACGTCTGCTTCCAAAGTCATATCCTAACGTAACTTGGTGATATCCTCCATTTGAAAGTACAAGAGAGTTTGCTTGGTATGAATATGTATATGCAAACATAAACTTGTTATAGTTAATACCTACAAACGGTGTGATATACTGTAGTTTTTGGTTGTCAACTTGTGTTCCGTTTACAAATTCTGCTCCATCTAAACTTCTTCTGTATGACAATCCTCCCCAAATTGTTCCGAATTCCATACTTCTGTACACTTTAATGTTTGCATCAATAGAAGATTCTTGTGTTTCGTCTGTATATTGAAACATAAAAGAAGGTTCGTATTGCCAATCGCTGTCGTATGCTCCAAAAACATATCCAGCAGAAGCCAAATAGCGACGTTGATTTTTTGATTCAAATTCTTGAGAAAACAAATCTCTTTTTGTTGGCAAAGCATTTTTAATAGTTAAATGCGCATAAAAGTCCAAGAAATAGTAAGAAGCTCCGAAATCAACATTAAAATACGTTGCATTTTGTTGTGTTCCAGAAATAATTGGATCAGGATTGTTGATGATATCAAAACCTGTTTCGTCTAACGTACCTTGTGTAAATCCTGTACTAATACCAAATGATAATTGATTTAAATCTACTCTATTTCTTGAAAGTAATAAGTGATAGGCAAAAGTAAGATAGGCACCTTGTTGAGAAAAGTTACCATTTTCATCGTTATACACAATTGCTCCGAAACCTACTTTATCACCAACACGTGTATTAAAACTCAAGGTTTGTAATGATGGTGCATTATCTACATCAAACCATTGTTGTCTTGCTGTCAATCTAATTTTTGACGAAGAAGACGCTCCTGCCATTGATGGATGTATGAGGTATAAATTATCTGAAAGATAGTCTACATAAACAGGAAGTCCATCTTGCGAAAAAGAACATTGCACTCCAAATGCGATGGCAACAATAGCTAAGTATTTTTTAAAATTCATTAGTGTTTATCTTTTTGTGTAAAAAATGAACAATACATACGTCATGTTGTACCGAACATTCAATGCAACTTATTATTTGATAACGAGGCCTTTAATTATTGTGTTTCAATTAGTTATATGCAATACTCCTTAAAAATAGGTGTTTTCGCATTGAAAAATGCCACACATTTGGTCAAATATATAAATTATTTGATAAGAATGTAATTCTTAACTGAATTTATTATCAATGTTGACCAGTTAGAATCTCATTTTAACAAAACAAGTTTCTGGCATCCTTAATTTTGGGCGTCAATTTATTAAAAACGTAATTATTTATTAATTATTTTAACATAAAATATAATTTTACTTGAAACTTGCTGTTACCATAGCATAATTTACTGCTGTCCATTTACAAAATACAACGATAATGGTTACTTTTGTAAAAAATTTGAAACCATGAGTGGTATTACGATAAGTATCGAAAAAACAAGCAATCCCGCAATTATAAAATTTGAAGCAAGCACGTTTCTTTCCCGACATAATAGTTACGAATTTAAAAACATTGACGAGGCTAAAGATTCTCCGTTAGCACAGCAATTATTTTATCTTCCATTTGTAAAAACCATTTTTATTTCTGGAAACTTTATTGCTATTGAGCGTTATAATATTGTGACTTGGGAAGACGTACAAGATGAAGTTGCTGAGCAAATTCAAAATTACATTAATGAAGGAAAGGAAGTCATTAGCGAATCGGCCTCACCAAAAAAGGTAGTTCCTGTAACGATTTATGCCGAAAGTACACCAAACCCAACGGTAATGAAGTTTGTTGCCAATAAAAAGATAGTTGATCGTATTTTTGAATTTAAGAATATCGACGAAACAAAATACGCGCCACTTGCACAATCATTGTTTCACTTTCCGTTTGTGAAAGAAATCTTTTTAGATAAAAATTACATTTCAATTACCAAATACGATATGGTAGAATGGAATGATATTACAATGGAAATTCGCGAATTTATCCGTAATTACATTCAAGAAGGAAGAGAAGTCATTTCAAAAGATATTCCTGTTGAACAAAAAGAGAAGATTCAAATTTCTGATGAAAGTTTTGAAGAATTGGACGACATCTCAAAAGAAATTGTCAATATTTTAGAAGAATACATCAAACCAGCGGTTGCTAGTGATGGTGGAAATATTATGTTTGATTCATACGATCCAAATTCTAAAATTGTCAAAGTAGTATTGCAAGGTGCATGTAGCGGTTGTCCATCTTCAACAATGACGTTAAAAAGTGGTATTGAAAATACGTTGAAGAATTTATTAAAAGGGCAAGTGAGCGAAGTTGTTGCCATAAATGGATAAATCCTATTTTTTTAATTGAAAGAATTGCCGTAATTTAATGGTTTCATAAATTATTTAACCTTTAAACACCTAATATTATGGCAGTATTAAAAGTAATTGAAGTACTTTCTAATTCTAAGAAAAGTTGGGAAGATGCTACGGCAAAAGCTGTAAAACAGGCTTCTAAGTCTGTAAAAAACATCAGATCTGTATACGTACAAGAGCAAAGTGCTATTGTAAACGGAGATGCAGTAACGGAATACCGCGTAAACTTAAAACTTACGTTTGAAGTAAAATAAAAATATACCTATCATATATACAAAAGCGTTATCAGGTTTGGTAACGCTTTTTTATCTTCATAGATTTTCCATACCTTTTCAAAAGGAAATTTTTTTTCAACCAACCATCAAAATCGAAACTTGTGAAAATTCTACAAACCATTCTTATTGCACTTGTCGCAATAGAACACGTATACATTTTATATCTAGAAATGTTTTTATGGACAAAACCCAAAGGCATGAAAACCTTCGGATTGAAATCGAAAGAATTTGCAGAAGAAACTAAAACTCTCGCCGCAAACCAAGGATTGTACAACGGTTTTTTAGCCGCAGGATTATTTTGGTCTTTGTACACCGAAGACACAGATGTAAGTTTATTTTTTATTATTTGTGTTTGTGTCGCTGCGTTGTACGGCGCTTACTCTACTAAAAGCAAACGTATTTTAATTGTACAAGGAATACCTGCTTTTTTGGCTTTAGCAGTGATGTTGTTTAACAGATTTTTAATGTAGTTTGTAGAAACCTTATCGTTTCATTTTATAATTTTACCTAAAAATTACCCAAATTTTTAATTTTGTTTCATCAAAAAAACTAAAAATATTATGCAAGACGGAAACACAAATACTCCTGAAGTAGAAACAGAAACTGCCACAGATTGGCTCACACAATTGAAAAATGTAATTATTGAATATGCACCTGCAGTAATTGCTGCATTGGTAATACTGATTGTAGGTTTGTTTGTTATCAATATGGTGGTAAAATTGGCTAAGCGCGTTATGGAAAAACGTGGACTTGATGCTACTTTACAGAAGTTTTTAGGGAATTTACTCAGCTGGACACTGAAAATTTTATTATTTGTCATAGTTGCTTCAAAATTAGGTGTAGAAACAACTTCGTTTGCCGCTGTTATTGGTGCTGCTGGTTTGGCAATAGGTTTAGCTTTACAAGGTTCGTTATCAAATTTTGCAGGTGGTGTGTTAATTATGATTTTCAAGCCATTTAAAATTGGCGATTTGATTGAAGCACAAGGTGTCACTGGTGTTGTGAAGGAAATTCAAATTTTTACTACTCAATTAAACACTCCAGGAAATAAGTTAGCAATTATACCAAATGGTTCTTTATCGAATGGAAATATTATCAATTATTCGGCAGAAGGTATTTTAAGAGTCGATCACGTAATTGGTGTTTCGTATGATGCGGACATTAAACAAACGAAAGAAGTATTGATGCAAGTAATGCAAGCAAATGATAAAGTATTAAAAGATCCTGCACCAACGGTAAATGTTTCTGAATTGGCAGATAGTTCTGTGAATTTTGCTGTACGACCATGGTCTACTACTGCAAATTATTGGGATGTGTATTTTAAGGTTTTAGAAGATGCTAAGATTGCACTTGATGCAGCTGGAATTGAAATTCCTTATCCACATAGTGTTGAAATTCATAAAGGAGAATAGACTTGTTAGACTGTTAGACTGTTAGACTAAAATAAAATATCCTGTTTCATTATGTTGAAGCAGGATTTTTCTTTTTAGGTTTAGTAACTACAAAATCTTTTAGGTAATACGGTTCAAAATAAGCGACATCTTCGATGTCGTTTTTTTTGTGCTTTTCTATCGCTATTGGAATCATTTGTTCTGTAGATGGAAAGTATACCTCATCATAAAAAACAGCATTTTCATGCGTGATGATTTCTTTGCATTTTTCTGCACCATTCCCGATAAAATGAACCTTTCCTTTGGCTAGATATTCGGCAAATGAAGTTTCTGCAACTACTTCTGCACGCGTTTCTCTGATTTGTGTATAATTTTTATCAAATACTGCCGAATATACTTCCATACGACGCGCATCTAATAATGGTAAAATTACGCCTTCTTCAATTTTTAGTGAACGCGCAAGAATTTCTAGACTTTCGATTGCCATTAAATTTACATCAGAAGCAAAACACAATCCTTTTGCCGTAGAAACTCCAATACGTAATCCTGTGTATGATCCTGGACCTTTTCCCACGACAATAGCATCAACAGCTTCTGGAGTTATTTTTGCTGTTTCATAAGCTTCTTTGATAAATACATGCAACTTTTCTGAATGTGAATAGTTTTTGTTGTTTTCTTCCTTAAAATAGAGCACTTTTTCATCATCTGCCAAACACACCGAACAATTGGTTGTAGAAGTTTCTATGTATAATCGTATTGCCATGAACTGCGTAATTTTTGACAAAAGTAAAAAAGCACCAACCTTTTTGAAAGTATTGATGCTTTTTTATGTGTTTTATGATGATTTTTATTGCAAATCTGTGAGCGGAAGTCCGAAATAGAATTCTAGTATTTTTAATCGGAAGATGTAATCGTATTTTGTTCGTACGACATCGGATTCTGCTGATTCTAAACGTTGTTTTGACTGACTGAAATCGAAAGAGTTCATCATTCCTTCACTAAATCTGTCAGTTGAATTTCTATGTGCTTCACGTCGTGCTAATAATGTTTTTTCGGCAGCTTCGTAGGCTTTTAGTGCGCCTTTGGCATCATTGTATGCTTGATTTACAGTTGCTTCTAAATCGATTTTTGACTGCTCTAAATTATATTTTGCTCTTTCTATGGCAATTTCACTTCGTTTTACATTGTTACTTGTTCTAAAACCATTAAATATAGGAATGCTTAATTGCAAGCCGAATGAGTGACCTTTATTGTCGCTGAATTGATCGAATAGTGGATCAGATTTTTCCGTAACTCTTAAAAAATTTGGGGTTAATACGTTTTCTCCTGTTCCTTCTACAAAACCAATAGTATTGAATGGATCTTCTGTATCTGGAATAAAGCCAGCGAAAATATCTGAGTTGGTTGCTCTGGTATTGAAACTGTAAAATCCTGAAAGAGTTGGATAACGTTGCCCTTTAGCTATTTTTAAGTCGTATTCTGCCAATTGAATGTTTGCTTCAGATATTTTTATGTTGTTACGAACTTCCATAGACTTTTCAAAGATTTGTCGTGGTGTGTTGTTCATGATTGTTGTTGATGGAATCATGTAATTACCTTCAGCGATATCAAAGTTTTCGTAGTCGGTAATTAGTAGCAATTGTGCCAAGGATATTTTAGAGAAACGTAACGCATTTTCTGCATTCACTATTTGTTGCTCTTGTGTAGCCAGGTTGGCTTCGATTTCGAATTTATCGCCACGTGGCAATACACCTTCTTTTACAAGTTCATTTGTACGTTCTAATTCTGCTTTAGTTACTGCATATTGCGCTTCAAGCACTTTTAGTGATTCTTTGTTGAATAGAATCTGCAAGAATGCTTGTACCACTTGTAAAGAGGTATTGTCTTTAATGTCATCTAACTGATATTGATTTGCCAAAATTGCTAAATTAGCTCTGTGCAATCTGTTTACATTTTGCAAACCATCAAATAGCGTTACATTCATATTAAGACCTACAGACGTATTTTGAGTGGTCTGATTTTCTAAAATACCTGTAGTAATATTCTGGTTTAAACCAATATTCCATGAATGGGAAGATGATGCATTTATGGAAGGTAAAAAGTTACCTACGGCATCACTTTTATCTATTTCGGTAGATTCGCGGTTGAGTTGTGCTTGTTTGATTGAAATACTGTTATCGAGCGCATAATCAACACATTCTTTTAATGTCCATTTTTTCTGTGCATGCATTGTTGCTGTTGTGGCAGCAATGAGCAATATAAATGTTAAAACTTTTTTCATGTGGTATGTAATGTTTCGGTGTTAATCGTTTATTTCGTCTTCGTCAGTATTATCCTCATCGCCATTTTCCTTGTCATTATTGTCTTCGTCGTCTATTTTTTTAGCTTTTTTGTTCCAGACTTTTATTTCGTCTTTTTCTTCTAAACCAGAAAGGATTTCAATGTTTTTACCATCAGAGATACCGACTTCTATGAATTGTTTTTTGAATTTTTGTTCTCCGGTTTTTACTTCAACATAAGGCTTGTCTTCATTTCTAGAATCGAAACGCAACAAACCTTCGTCAATAACTAAAACATCTTCCTTTTTTTCAAGTTCAATAGAAGCATTTGCACTGTATCCTGCTCTGATAAAGTAATCATCATCAAGTGCAACATCTGCTCTAATTTTGAATTGAACAGCTCCACTTTCTTCTACTCCTTTTGGCGCAACAAATGTAAGTTGTGCATCAAATTCTTTGTCTTCAATTGCTCCAAGACTTACTTTTAGTTCTGAGTCTGGCTTTAGTTTTCCAACTTCTGCTTCATCTACTTTTCCTTCAAAGATCATTTTGCTAAGATCAGCAATAGTTGCAATACTTGTTCCTGCATTGAAGTTGTTACTTTCAATTACTTGATCTCCTTCTTTTACAGGAATGACTAAGATCGTTCCTGAAACAGTTGCTCTTACGTTTGTGTTTGCCGAAGAACCTCCTACAGAACCTTTTTTGATGATTTGCAAATCGCTTTGTGCATTGCGAACTTCCTGTTTTGCTTGATCGTATGACAATTCTGCTCGTTCAAATTCCTGACTTGAAATGATTCCTTTGTCAAAAAGTGATTTGTTTCTATCGTACGCAATTTTTGCGTTGTTTAATACTATTTGTGAGTTTTTAATTCTATTTCTAGCACTGTTTAATGATTGCTCATTAGGAACAACTTTGATGCTTGCAATTAAATCTCCTGTTTTGATTTTTTCACCTTCTTCAACGTGTATTTTTTCAATAATTCCAGAGATTTGAGGTTTGATTTCTACTTCATCTTCAGGAATTACTGTTCCTGCGGCTACTGTTTTTCTAACGATTGAAGTCCTAAAAGGCGTTTCCGTTTCAAAAGTTTCAGTACTTTTTTTATTTGAACTGATAAAGTATGATGCTGCTCCAAATGCTCCTAAGATAAATACTATTAATAATAGGATTAATAAAATTTTCTTCATTTTTCTTAGTTCTTAAATTATAATATTGATTGATGTTATAGTTATTCTTCTCTTAATGCTTCAATAGGTCGGACATTTACGGCACGTTGCGCTGGTATGAGCCCTATGAGTGTTCCAAGTACTACCATGAGTCCAAGTGCCATTCCTATGTATTCTAAACTTACCGTTGGATTGACAAATGGGAAATCTTCTAGGCTTTGCGTCCAACCATTTAAAGTTGACAGCAATAAGCCGCCAATGGTGATTCCAAATATTCCAGCTACTAATGTTAGGAAAACGGATTCGAGTATAATTTGTCCTCTGATTTCTCCTGGCTTTGCTCCTAGCGCACGTCTAATTCCTATTTCTTTGGTACGTTCTTTTACGGTTATCAGTAGAATGTTTCCAATGGCAATGACTCCTGCGAGTATCGTGGCAATTCCAACAATTAATGCTGTAAATTTTAGTCCTTTTACGAATCCTGTAATTTTCCCAAACATTTCTCCTAAGTTTGCGGCTCCAAAGGCTCTTTCGTCATCTGGATGTACGTCGTACCTTCTTTTGAGCAATGTTTTTGTTTTTTCTTCAATCGCTACAATATCTTCATCTGGATATCCTGCAATAACCATCCAACCAATTCTATTTCCTGTATTGAAAACTCTTTTGAAGGTTGTAAATGGAATGAATACTGAGTTGTCACCTTCAAAAAAATCTGTATTATTTTTTTTGTACACGCCAACTACCTGAAAGTAAATGTTGCTTATTTTGATATATTGTCCTATTGGATCTTCATCTTTTTCAAAGAGTTCTTTTTGAATACGTTCTCCTATGACACATATTTTTCGTTTTTCGTCAATATCTTTTTGGTTAAGGAAGCGTCCTTTTCGTATTTTTTTCTTTGATACTTTGTCAATTACAGGATAGTCTCCAAAAACTTTGTAGTTTCCTGATTTTAGTTTGTTTACTACTAATGGTGGCGCTCCATCAAAGATTCCTTTTGCGTTTCTTGGTGCTACAAATTGCACACCTTCTACTTGATTGGCAATTCTATAAGTATCACTTAATTCAATACGAACACTGCGATTTCGGTTGTAACCTGCATACGGAATTCCTGTTTGTTGTCCCCAAAGAAAGATACTATTTGTTGCCATATCTTTGAAAGCCATATCAAATCCGTTTTCGACACCTTTTGCTGCGCCTTGTAAGCCTATAAAGAGTAAAATTCCCCAAAATACACCAATGACCGTGATCGCCGTTCGTAATTTATTTTTACGAATGGTTCCGAAAATTTCTTGCCAAGTATCTCTTGTAAATATAAATTTCATGTTCGTTCTTGGTTTTTTATTCGTCTCTTAGCGCTACAATTGGTTTTACTTTTGCAGCTCTACGCGCAGGTATGTATCCTGCAATTAAACCTGCCAATACTAGAGTTACTGTAGCAAAGATGATAATTCCTTGACTTACATTTGGATTGGTAATGAACCAATCTTCTAGTTTTCTTCCCATAGATTTGAGTATAAAGTTTCCTATGAGTAATCCTATATATCCAAATATCATGGTAATGACCACTGTTTCTTGTAAAATCATTCCGATTACAGCACTTGGTTTTGCGCCTAATGCTTTTCGAATTCCGAGTTCTTTGGTACGTTCTTTTACGATATACACCATGATATTACTAATTCCGATCACACCTGCTAATAAGGTTCCGAAACCGATAAAAAATACAATGATTTGTAATACATTGGCGAACTGTAAGGTTTGTTCTAAATCTTCAATAACACTTTCTATATAGATTCCGTTTTGATCGCTCGGCGCAATATTATGCTTGTTTTTAAGTAGTTTTTCGATGTCTTTAGAAAGTCTACGCGCGCCACTTGCACCAATAGACATGTTATAGGACAAGTTGATCTGATCTATTTTGTCGGTGTTTTTGTAAATGAGTTGTTGTGTAGTTACAGGTGTATAAATGTTCCGTTCTTCCCTATCGCCACTTCCAATATCACTAAATACACCAATGACTCTGTAAACAATTTTGTTGAGCGTAAAGTATTTTCCAACGGCGTTGTCTCGTCCAAATAAATCTTCTTCAACCAAACGTCCAATTACAGCTACACGTGCGTCGTTTTTAATATCGTTTTCGTTGATGTAGCGTCCTTTTTCAATGTCTGTTTGCTCTAAGTATTGATGCGAAGGATGTACCGCTCTTACCGTGTAGTTTCCGTATTCACTTTTATATTTTACCGTAACTCCGTCTGAGATTCTTGCGGTAATGTATTCGATACGATCTCCAAATTTCTCTTTGAGAAGTTCTAAGTCTTCATTTTTAAATTCGATACGTCTGTTTTCTTTAAATCCTTTGAATGGTTTTTTTGCAAAACCAGGATAGATAAAAATGGTATTTTGTGCATCGTCTTGAAAAGACTCATAGAATGTATTTTTGAGACCATTTCCCATTCCAAAAAGTATGGTAAAGATCAAAATACCGAGCGTTACCGTAAAACCAGCTAATAATGTTCTTAGCTTGTTTTTATTGATGGTTTGGAATATTTCTCGCCAACGATCTAAATCAAACATATTGTGAAGCTCTTACTTGTTCTACAACTTTATCTTCTTCAATGACACCATCTTTTAGCATGACAATACGTTTGGTCATATCGGCAATGTCTGGTTCGTGCGTTACGACTAATATGGTTTTTCCTTCATCATTAATTCCTTGAAGAAAATCCATTACTTCATACGAGGTTTTGGTGTCTAACGCTCCTGTTGGCTCATCGGCAAGCAATACTTTTGGCTCTGAAGCCAGTGCACGCGCAATGGCAACACGCTGTTTTTGTCCTCCAGAAAGTTCACTTGGTAAGTGATGCGCCCAATCAGCCAAACCTACTTTTTCTAAGTAGTATAATGATTTTTCTTTTCTGATTTTTCTTGGAACTCCTTGATAGTATAATGGCAACGCTACATTTTCTGCGGCATTTTTATAGTTAATCAAGTTGAATGATTGAAAGATGAATCCTAAGAATTTGTTACGATAGATCGCTGCTTTCTTTTCACTTAGGTTTTTGATTGGAACATCGTCTAATATGTACGAACCTTTTTCGGCTTCGTCCAACATTCCAATGATATTTAATAAGGTAGATTTTCCTGAACCTGAAGAACCCATTATGGAAACAAATTCTCCTTCTTTTATGTCGAGATTGATTCCTTTGAGTACGTGAAGATGGTTACTTCCCATACGATAGGACTTGTGCAATTCCTTTATCTGAATCATAATTGGTTAGGTTATGTTAGTTTAACAATATTACTTATTTGCGATTACAAGTTTTATAATATTGTGTTAATCTTATTTTGTTATAAGACTAATCAACTATGAATTCGTTACAAAAAAAGTTAGATTTTTTTCGTTTTTGTTTTTTTATTAAATGTTTTGTAGATGAAAAATACTGTGATTGCTACTAATACATACGGAATTGCCATGAGATATACTATGCCATTGTTGACACCTTTGGCTTGCGATAAATCTGCTTCGGACTCCAATACAGCTCTACACATAGCGCATTGAGCATCTGCAGAAACGATACTGAGCATTAGAATGACGAATAGTATTGTATATTTTTTTTTCATTATTGAATTGCGTTTACAACTTCTTCCGCAGTTTTGTAATACGGAGAAATCATTAGATACACAATAACTCCTGTTACCGCAACATATAACCAAATTGGAAACGTGATTTTTGCTATTTTTCTGTGCTTGTCGAAACGTTTTGCCAACGCTTTTACGTACGTTATTAATACCAAAGGAATAATTGCAATACTTAATACTATGTGCGTGATTAGGATGAAGAAATAAATTCCTTTTATCAATCCTTCGCCTCCAAATTTTGTAGATTCAGAAGTCATGTGATACGCAACATACATTCCTAAGAAAAGTACGGAAAGTCCAATACAGATTTTCATCAGCGTTTCATGCAATTTTACTTTTTTGTTTTTGATTGCCATTACCGCAGCAACTAATAAAACTGCCGTAAGTCCGTTAATGGTAGCATAAATTGGTGGTAAAAACATTAGTGGCTTTGCGTTTGGTATTTTTACACCAAATAATACGGCTACTACTAATGGTATGGCGATGGATAAAATGATAATCCACACTTTGTATTTTTTCTCAATGTCATTGGTCGCTTCCATAATTCTATTCTTCTTCTAATAAGTTTTTGATGTCTTCTTTTAGCATTGCTACTTCTTTAACGTCTGTTCCTTGGTAGTAAATTTTAGGATTTCCATGATTGTCTCTACGCGAACGTATGAATCCATTTTTATCTACGAGTGCAAAATATCCTTGATGCTCAAATCCGCCTGCAACTTCTGGGTTGATTCCCGCAAAAATATTGAATCCAGTATTGGAGAGTTCGTGTATTTTTTCTAAATCGCCTGTTAAAAAATGCCAGTTTAGCGATTTGACACCATAACGTTCTGCATATTCTTTTAGTTTTTTTGGCGTATCCGTTTCTGGATCTATCGTAAAAGAAGCAATAGCAAAATCGTCTCTTTCGTGAAATTCTTCATCTAGCGTTCGCATGTTGCTATTCATTACGGGACAAATTGTTGGACACGTTGTGAAGAAAAATTCCATTACGGTTACTTTCCCTTTAAAGTCATCATTTGAAATTTGTAAACCATCTTGATTTGTAAATAAAAAATCGGGCACACTTCGCGCTTTTCCGTTTATTTTAAGATAGAGTAACTTTTTGTTTCGCTCTTTCCCTTCAATGTTCATACGGTCTTTTTCTACAATCGATTCTTCTTTGACAGTATTTACGATTCTAGGAATAAAAATAATTCCAAAGACTAAGATGATAAAAGCAATTCCTATGTATGAATAATTTTTGTTCATATTATTTTTCGTTTTTGTCAACTTCGATGATTTCTTTTCTACGGTCTTGCGATTGTTCTTTTTTTGATTTTCCTCGATATTCTTCAAATAGAATTCGGATATCGTCTGTCATTTTCCCTGAGAGTTCCGAGATTAATGTTGTATTATATCCGTACAACATGTATGGCGTTGCTTCTTCTTGTATTTCTGTTTTAGAACGATCGTCAAAACGTCCGCGCAAGTTTTTGTCTTTGTCAATAATGTATACAAAGTCAGAACTATTGTATTGATCTAACGTAAGTGGAGAATCGAGTCCTTCAAAAATTCGGGTTAATTCACGATCATCAACTTCAACGAAATTCCATGATTTCAATTCATCAGCAAAACGACTGATTTGAAATTTTAATTCTTCGATTTCTTCGCGTTGTCCTGGCGTGACCAACATGACTAATTGAAAATGTTTGAAGCCACTAAAACGCTTGTATATCTTTTGATTCAGATTTAATACGTTGATCTTTCTGTCTTTTACATTGTTTCCTAAAAATCCAAGTATGGTAATTTTCCCTTCAAATTGAATGTCTCGTTCCTCTATGGAGTCATAGTTTACTAGCTCGGAAACGTTCATTTTGATTACGGGAAGTGGTGTATAATTGTGTGTGGTAAAAAGAAGAATTAATACAATAGATACTGGCAATAAGAATAAAACTCCTAAGATAATCTTCTTTTTCATTTGTACGTTTTAACGTTCGTAATCAGTTATATAAGCATCATAACTTTAGCGAATACAAAAATAAAAATCGATTCGCTATTTAACGCTATAATCTTTCGTTTTTTTTACTTTTTAAGATGATTTTTATGCTGTAATTTTCCTGTGATTAGTATTCATAAAAAAAGCGACACATATTGTATCGCTTTTCTTTATATTTTGTAGTGAATTTTTAGAAATCCCACTTAATGAATCCGTTTGCTTTTACACCTTCAATATAAGTTCCTTCTTGTAATAAGATGAACAATAAGTATGCAATTAAAAATACTGCGGTCCAAACAACAGCTCTACGCAATGAACTTTTTTCGTCACGTAAGTGCATAAAGTCCCAAGCAATATAATATGCTTTTACTAAGGTTAAAATGATAAATACCCAGTTTAATAATTTCATTCCGAGGAAATAGTTATCAACTAAAAAAGCGGGTTTAAAGATACCAAATGCTACTTCTATAATTGTTATGATTGATAAGAAGATCAATACGCCCCAAATTTTTTGAACGTTTGATTTAAATTTTAGTCTCCCTCTGAATATGGCTAATTTATGTTCAGTATGTCCGTGATCGTGTGCCATGATATATTATAATTTCTTTGATATATTTTATTAAACTAAGTAGAAGAATGTAAATACGAATACCCAAACTAAATCGACAAAGTGCCAATACAGTCCAACTTTCTCTACCATTTCATAGTTATTTTTTCTTCTTTCATATGTTCCTAAGATGACATTAAAGAAGATAATTATGTTGATAACAACTCCTGAGAATACGTGAAATCCATGAAATCCAGTAATGAAGAAGAAAAAGTCTCCAAAGAGTCTGTTTCCGTATTCGTTGTGTATAAGGTTTGCGCCTTTAACGTACACAACGGCATCTTTCAATGCTTTTTCAGAGGCTGCTCTGTTTAATACTCCTTTTTGCCCAGTTTGATCTGTATTTACATACATTGATTTCATACGTTCAGCTTTGGCAACATCCGCTGGATTTGTTGAAGCTTCAAGTTCAGCAATATTTGGCATTAATTCTTGTGTACGAACAGCCAAATTTGGATGTGCGTTGAAACCTGTAATAACATCTTGAACAGAATATTCTGGTAATGCAGGTTCTGATACGAACCAAAGTCCTTTTTTACTTTCGTGCTGTACTCTTTCTTTGTGAGAAGCTGTTACGAAGTCATCCACATACACACGAAGCATTTTATCGTGACTATCTTTTTTATCTGCATCAACAAACTGAAGAATTTGTCCTCCTTTTGTTTCTACAGCTCCGTAATATCCTTGAATGAAGTTTGTCCACTCCCACGCTTGTGAACCTAAGAAGATTGCTCCACCAATAATGGTAAGGAACATGTAAAAGGTTACTTTCTTCTTGTCCATATGGTGTCCAGCATCAACAGCCAATACCATTGTTACTGAAGAAGCAATTAATATAAATGTCATTAAGGCAACGAAATACATCGGATGATCTCCGTGTAAGCCTGGAAAGTGATTGTACACTTCATCCGCAATTGGCCATGAGTCAATGAATTTAAATCTTGAAAATCCGTATGCCGCTAAAAATCCTGAGAATGTTAGTGCATCAGATAAGATGAAGAACCACATCATCATTTTTCCGTAGCTGGCGTTAAGCGGCTTGTTTCCGCCTCCCCAAACTTTACCTTCTGTACCTGTATTTGAAACAGTAGCTTCCATAAAAAGTATGCATTTTTAAAAAATTGTTCAAATTTACGTTTTTTTCTTATCTTAAGAAATATAAAAATAAAAACAAGAAGACCCACAGAAAATCTAGGAAATGCCAAAACATTGCACCTAGTTCTAAACCAAGTGTTTGCCCTTGTTTATACTTTTGTTTAAAATGATTATAAATTACAACCAATAATACCAAAATACCAGCAGCGACGTGCATTAAGTGCGTTACTGTGATAATATAGATAAAAGAGGTTGTGACTGTACTTTGCTCGCCTGTAAAATAAAATTGATTTGCGATGATTTCATTGAATCCTGCAAATTGTAATATTACAAATGAAATTCCCAATGCCAAAGTTACTAACAAATATAATCCTGTTGCACCTTGCAGTCCTTTTTGGATGGCGCTTTTTGCCAAGTGAAAGGTAACGCTACTCGCCAAAATTACAATAGTACTGTAATAAAAAGCAGTTGGTATTTGAAATCCTTTTAACCAATCAGGACGTTCTTGACTCACAATGTATGCACTTGTTAATCCCGCAAACATCATAAACATACTAATCATTGCAAACCACAACATCATCTTTTTTGATCTTGTGCGCTTCTCTTGAATTGTTCCTTGCGTTAAATCCATATTTTATTGTAAAAATTTATCTACTACATATATGATCTGCATCAACGTAATGTAACCAACACTTGCCAACATCAGCGCTTTTGCAGATTTATTATCCATATTTCTATACAAACGGATTCCATAATACAACAATCCGATTCCTGACAAGAATACTAAAATTGCTGCTACGATGGATAATTTTAATTCTCCCGTAAGTCCTGAAACTGGAAATATAGAGATTAAAATTAGCCAAACGGTATACATTATGATTTGTAAAGCAGTTGCTTTGTTCTTTTTTCCTGTAGGCAACATAAAGAAACCTCCTTTTTTGTAATCGTCAAATAAAAACCAACCAATTGCCCAAAAGTGTGGAAATTGCCAGAAGAATTGTATCATAAATAGAATTCCTGGTTCAATTCCAAAGCTACCTGTTGCCGCAACCCAACCTAACATAAACGGAATGGCTCCTGGCAAAGCTCCAACAAATACAGCCAATGGCGTGATTGTTTTTAATGGTGTATATACACAGGTATATAAGAAGATTGAAATTGCTCCAAACATTGCTGTTTTTGGATTGATTGTATACAAAATTGCAATTCCAGCTACGGTAAATACGGAAGCAATGATGAAAGCTGTTGTTACTGACATACGACCCGAAGCAACAGGTCTGTCTTTGGTACGATCCATTTTTGCATCCAAATCTTTTTCAATGATTTGATTGAATGCATTGGAAGCTCCAACCATAAAATAACCGCCCAAAGCGAGCAATGCTAGTACATTGAAACTAAAACCATCTGCTCCGACAGCTAATAAATATCCTGCTAAAGAAGAAAATACTACACTTAGTGCCAAACCTACTTTGGTAAGCTGTTTAAAATCTTCAATTATTGAAGCAAATGTGTATGTTTTTTTGAGTGTGTTCAATGCCGTTTTCATCAACCTTGCTAAATTCCTGCAAAGATAGCCTACAAATACATTGTACGCAATGATTTTCAAATAGTTTTACAGCTTTTCTGAATACTTATTGCTTTTCTATTTTTATCTTTGGAAAGGAAGTTCATTTCTAAACGACTACTGTTTCAAATTAAAATCTTATGAAATTTCTAAAAATCACCCTGTTTCTTACCTTCTTTTTGATAACTTTTGCTGGATTTGCTCAGAAGAAAGAGATTCAAATTAAAGTACATAAGGTGACCGATCATGTATATATGCTTATCGGACAAGGTGGAAATATTGCGATTTCCGTTGGAGAAGATGGTGTTTTTATGATTGATGACCAATTTGCGCATCTAACTCCAAAAATTTTAGAAGCTATTGCTACTGTTACTGACAAACCTGTAAAATTTTTAATTAATACGCATTGGCATGGCGATCATACTGGCGGAAATGAAAATATGAATAAGGAAGGTGCCGTAATTGTTGCACATGAAAATGTACGAAAACGTATGAGTGTAGCGCAATTTAATAAAGATCGTAATCGTACTACGCCAGCTTCTCCAAAAGGTGCTTTGCCTGTGGTAACATTTTCAAAAGATGTTTCTTTTCATTTTAATGATGAAGATATTTTTATTTTCCATGTGCATGAAGCGCATACAGATGGTGATGCTATGGTATATTTTACAAAAAGTAATGTGTTGCATATGGGAGATACTTATTTTCAAGGAAAATATCCGTATATCGATTTGAATTCTGGCGGAAGCACTCAAGGATATATTGCCGCTATAAAAAAAGCATTGTTGTTAATTAACGATGATACAAAAGTGATTCCTGGTCATAGAAGTCTTTCAACGAAAGCAGAATTACAAGCGTATTTGGAAATGCTAGAACGTATTGAAAAAAAGATCATTACAGAGATAAACGCTGGAAAAACCGAAGAAGAAGTCACTAAGAATACTGCACTCACAAAGAAGTATGACGACTTAAAATATGGTGATTGGTTTATTTCTGGAGAAGTTTTACGAAAAACGTTTTATAGAAGCCTACAAAAAGTTCAATAAATATTTGAAGTTAACAACAATTACTCCTGCTATTCCAAAAAATATACAGCCCAGTAGAAACACTGGGTATTCTTTTATCATATAATTGGAACCTCTGGTTCTTTTATAAACAGATAAATCGAGAGATTTGTATCCTAAATAAATGAAGGGAATAATCAATAAAAAAACGAAAAACGGCTTAATCATTTTTACTAATAGGTTTGGGCAAACAAGATAGTAAGATATCTTGTGGGTTTGGGTTATAATTATCGAGGCTATCTAACAAATCTATTAAAAAAAATTTAAATATGACTGTTAAAAATCAAAATACCAGTTAAAAATATCTGTTCTGATTCCAAAATTAAACCAAGTTGTATTTTCTTTAAAGTCTATTAAGGTATCTGCTTCAGGATTAAAGCTCCTATAAGTAACATTTGCAAAGATTTTTAGGTTGGTTTTTGGATTGATAAGGTATCCTACGTTTACATCACCAATAAGTACATTTGTTTTGTTTCCTTGCAATAATTCAACGCCAGTATCGCCACTTCGGTTGTCATTATCAAGATAAATATTGCTTCCGTAGCTAGTATTGTCGATAGTTGGATCAAAATCCAAACCTCTTTGTCCGTAAATGAGTTTTGCGCTTCCGTACCAACGATTGTAGTTATAACGCGCTATTCCGATCACTTCACGAAAGTTTGCACCCCATAAATGTGCTAATGACTGATTATTATGTCCGTAATTTGTAGCTACGATGTTGTGCGAATATGTGTATGGACGCACTTGATTGTATTCAAATTGCAAGAATAAATTTTTCACTTTGAATGCGTTGTAATATTTTGCGCCCAACTGAAAACCAAATTTATTTTTCCAACTTTGATTGCCTGCTTTGATATCATTTAACGAAAATTCATCCAAAATAAACTGTCCGTAGAAATTTACATTGTCATTCCATTTGTATTTTGAACTCAGTCCAACAATGGCATTTCCCGATCGTGAACCCGTAGAAAACTCGATAGCTCTGTAAAAAATCACTGGATTGATATAGTTGAAATCAAATCCGCGATTGTTGTCATTTTTCCAAATAACCGATTCAAAAAGTCCAATATTTAGTTTTTTGGAGACATTCCAACTTAAATAATGATTCGCAATGTATTTTGTTAAGAATGCGCCATCTTCCGTGACTTCAGGGCGTACATCACGCAACCACATCCACGTGTTGGTATATTTTATTTTCCAGAAAGATGTGTTTAGTTTGAAGAAAGGATACGGACTGGTTGCATCACTAACAAACAAGGAACGATAACCATCTCCAATAAAATTCTTTCCGTGTCCTAATTGCATGTTGAAGGTTTCGTTTGGCGCATACGAAATATAACCTTCTGCCACTGGATAATCGTACGCATCTTCTTTAAATTCTTTGGCAATTCCACGTCCAGGAATGATCGCTGGATTTCCACCAGCAGGTCTAATACTTTCTGCATATCTGTTAAAGTAATCTGCAAATCGTCCTTGACTTTCAAATACTGTTGCCGAAAAATTTAATCCTTTGCCCAATCCTCCTTGTACTTGAACTCCTCTAGTATTATTGTATGTATAATCGACTTCGCCACCTGTGTTTTTTCCAAGTTGCAAATCGACAATCGGATCTAACACAAACCAATAGTTTTTTCCTTTTACCGTTACCATGTGTTCGTTCCAGAGTTTGCGACCAAGCCAAGTAGCAGCGTCTTTTTTGAGTTTTGACTGTTGCGCATTGAAATCGTAATATTTAGAAACAGTGTTGTATAAAAAAGGTTTTGACGCTGTATGACTGTTGGTTCCTACCAAATTTACTTGTCGATCGAAATACGAATACATATCGTGCGAAAACGGAATGTTCAAGTTACTTTTGTACAAATCGTCTTCATACGGTTCAAGCTCTTTATTTACCGCTTCAAATTCCTTTTTTGCAGCAACTTCAAGTTCATTTTCTTTTTCTTCAAGCGTTTTTGGGTTTTCTATTGTTTCCAAACTTCCCAAAGGAATTCCCAGTTTTAAAGTAAACTGCATGTAAGCTGGTTTGCTACTATATGTTGGTGGCGTAATGGTTGGTAATAACCCAAAAACACGTTTGATTTCTGTTTTTATTTCTTCGTAAACTGCATCTACATACAAAACTTTAAATTTCCCTTCTTTAGTTACTTCAAACAAGACTACAAAATCACCTTTGTAATTTTCTTTACTGATAATTTCAGGTTGTTTAAAATTATTACTGACGAATGTTCTCAGTGTAGTATTGAAACAATTTTCTAAATCATCTATGGCAACATTTTCGCATTCAGGAAATACAGGATATTTTTCATAATCGCTACTCAACGTTTGAGCAATCGTTATTTGAAACGTAAAAAATAAAAGTAGGAAAGTAGACGTTTTGAGTCGTTGCATATTTGAGGATTTATGAATGCGAAAGATACTATATTTTCATAAAAACTGATTCATTCCGCTACTTATGATGACTGTTTTTTAAAAATGAAACTCATTTTTAACATTTTTAAGCAAATTTTAAAGTGCTTTTTTCGTTATATTAAGATAGTATGTATGTAAAATGATTGTTTTTTACCTTAAAAAAGTAAATATATAACGATAAAACGTATTAATTCAACTTAATGAAAGCGGAGTACGTTTGTTTTTCGTACTTTTGTAGCATACTTTCTGATTAAATGACCTTTGTAAGTCTTGGTAACATTTACAAAAGGCTTTAAGTTGACATTTTTCATAATAATCGGTTTTAATGTTAATGTAATGATATGTCACAGAAAGTATACCTAAAAAACCGAGTGAATAACTCGGTTTTCCTTTTTTTATATCTTATGTTCCCTGTTTAGAAATTAATCTACTCTAAAGATAATCGGCAACGTATATTTTACCTTTACATTTTGATTTCTTTGCTTTCCTGGTGTCATTTTTGGCAATAAACGTACGACACGTTCTGCTTCTTTTTGTAGTTTTGGATGTGGCGCTCTTGATTGGATTCCGATTACGTTTCCGTTTTCATCAATGGTAAATAATACATTGATTCGCTTTACACCTTCTTCTAACCCAACATCTTCTGCAATTCTAGTATTGAATTTTTTGTTTACGTGTTTTTGAATTTTTTCAGACATACATTTTTTCTGTTCTTTTTTACTTTTATATTTTTCACAACCAGGAAAAATTGGTGCGTCTTCAACAAAAGCGAAAGGAACTTCTAAATCTACGGGATCGTCAGTAGGCTCATCAATTACATTTACTGAGTTTGGATCAAACTTATCTGAAACTTCTACAGGATCTTCTGATGTTTTTAACACCTGATCTTTGATTTTAGTTTCGTCGTCAACAGGTTTTATCTTATCGATAATTAATGTTGGCTTTACAATTGGCTCAGGTTTTGGTTCTTTAACCTTAATTACCTCTGCTGTAAAAGCTGGCATATAGTACGCATCATCTTGAATGACCGTTACATCGTTTGCTAGCTCAGCTTCTTTTGGTGTTTGAATCTGAAAGATTGTGTAGACAATAAATAAACTCAGTGCGAGACTCACTGAGAATCGTAGTAATGGATTTTTTTGAACTTTTAAATCGTTCTTTCTTGCTAGGTGACTTTCTTGTACACCATTTGCGTTCACATTTTCTGTGTGATTGACATTTTTCATATTAATCGGTTTTAATAATGTTAATGTTCTGTTAAGTCACAAGAAACGTACCAAAAAAGAAAGCCTGAGTAAATTACTCAGGCTTTTCCTTATATTTTGTATATTTTTTAGCTTTCTTACTGTACTTTGAAGACAATTGGTAACGTGTAGTTTACACCTACTGGCTTTCCTCTTTGCTTTCCTGGCTTCATTTTAGGTAAACTTTTAATTACCTTTTCAGCTTCTTTTGCTAATCTTGGGTGCGGTGCTCTTGAACGAACATCTGTAATATTTCCTGATCTATCAATCTTAAATACTACGAAGATTTTTTGCACACCTTCTAAATCTAAGTCAGAAGCAAGTTCTGTATTAAATTTTTTGTTTACGTGTTTTTGTACTTTTTCAGACATACACTTTTTACGTTCCTTTTTGCTGCTGTATTTTTCACAACCTGGGAAAATTGGTGCATCTTCAATTACTGAGAAAGGTACATCTTCAATAATTTCTTCTTCTTCAACAACTTCAACAGTTTCAACTTCTTGAATTACTTCTTCTTCAGTTGTTTCAGTAGATTCAATTACTGTTTCTTCCACTTCTTCTTCATCTTCCACAACTTCGATTATTTCCGGAGCTGGTGGCGGTGGCGGTGGTGGCGGTTGTTGCAATTGTTGTGTCATAATCATTTCCTCATCGTCGTCTTCGATCATGTCAACAACTTCTTCTTTTGCTACTTCATCGTAAGCTGTCCACTCCATACCTTGCCAGATAAGAAATGTCACTAATGCTAGACCAAGGGCAAGATAGAAAAGACTATTTTTCCTTAAATCAACATCTGGATTCTTTTTTGCTTCCATAATAATATAGTTTTAATGGTTGCTAATTTAATTATTTATTAGCAGAAAAAACAATTAATTCTGTGTTTTTAACTTTCTATTGTTTGCAATAAACCATTTTATGAGAAATATTGCAAGTATTGTGCCAGTTGTATTTGCTAGTACATCTTGCCAATCTCCTTGTCGGTTGGTGACTAATGTTTCTTGCATGATTTCGACACAAATACCGTATATAATCGCAAAAATAGCACTTGCTACGATTGCATTATTTTTTAGAATTGTATTGGTTATTCCTTTTGAAAAGGCTAAAAACCAAAGTATAGTAAATACAAAGTATACCAATGCATGCGCTAGTTTATCTGCAAAAGAAAAGCCAAGTTTTGGCACACCTTCTAGCGACATTAAACTCAATATAGTAATGACTATTACCCAAGCAATTGCTGCAAAGGAGAATATGTATTTACGCACCAACAAGCTCTTTATAGGCTTCAAAGTCTAATAAATCGTCAATTTCTGAAGAATCTTTGATCGCAATTTTAATCATCCAACCTTCGCCATACGGATCTTTGTTTACTAATTCTGGATCGTCTTCCAACTTTTCATTCAACTCAATCACTTCTCCCGTAAGTGGCATGAATAAGTCAGATACCGTTTTTACAGCTTCTACGGTTCCAAAAACTTCGTCTTTATCAACTTCTTCATCTAAAGTGTCAACATCAACATATACAATGTCTCCCAATTCGCCTTGAGCGAAATCAGTAATTCCAACCGTAGCAACATCATCTTCAATGGTTACCCATTCGTGGTCTTTTGTATATTTTAAGTTCTCTGGTATGTTCATTATCGTGTGTTATTAAGTGTTATTATTTGAACAAATGTAATTCTTTCTGTTTAAGTTTTCAACCTCAATTATTGTTAATTTCCAAAATTGTATCGCAGTGTAATTCCCGATCTAATGGTTGTTTGTGGAAACGCCGTAGAGACTGCAAATTTTGAGAATGTATGATCGTAGTAGAATAGCGCTGTTAGGTTTCTACTAAGCGCATAATCTGCTGTGAATTTTAATGACCATAACGTTTGTCCCGCAGTTACTTGATTGTTGAATAAATCTAGACTTCTAATAATGGTGATGTTATCTCTTAATGATAAATCTGCTTTTAGGTTTAAGTCACCTTTGAGTGTGGTTTTCTTTCCTGCAATTCGCGTATCTATTCGAACGTCTTTGAAACGATATCCTAATCCCATGATGTATTCGTTTCCTGAAACTTCTGTCAATAAGTTATTATCAAAACTTAAAGACAATGCACGATCACGCTTTACTTCTGCTAAGATTTTGATAGAGTTTTTCATTTCAAAATCAATTCTAATTAATGGATTGAATTGCTCCACCAAGTTGATGTTAGAGAAGATATTTTGATTGTGGAAGTTTCCTCCTTGATCTACGTTTGTATCTGCAAATGGATTCGCCGCATCGTAATCTAAATTATTTCTGAACGAGTTGATGGTATAACTTGAACGATATCCGTGAGATAATGAGAAACGCTTGAAACGTTTTTTGAACCATTTTAATCGCATCAAACCTGTGTATTTTATGGTCCAGTTTGGAATTGGCACATCTCTAAAAGCACCAAGTTTGATGTCGTTAGCATCCGTTCCTGTATATGCTGCCAAGAATGCTGGCAACAATACGGCTTGGTTTGTTTTTCCGTAACCATCTGGGAAACCGTCACCATCTGTATCTGTTAGCGGTTGTCCGTTTGAAACTGCCAAACGACGTGCAATAATTTGCCTATTTTCTTCAAATTGTTCAAAGGTTACAGATCTGTTTTCATCACTTTGCTGGAATGCCGTTCTTAAGAGTAAGGTAGAAATTCCAAAGTTTCCAAAGGTATTTCCTGCACCATTTGGCGATAGTGAAATGTATTCCCCATTTTGAACGTTGAATTGTTCTGAGAAATTTTCTGAATAGTTACGATTGGCAACTACGTCAATTTTTAAATCTCTCATTGGTTCTACCTGCGCCGTTATGTCTAAGTTTTTGTTATGAACTTGCGTAAATTGTTGGTTAAATTCTGTAAATTCTGTCAAATAACCTCTACGTGCCGCTTCGTATCTCACATCTGCTTGACTACCAAATACGAATCCGACAGAAGGTTTTAAGGTTCCAATGAATCCGATAGAAGGTGTATATCCTGGTAAAACTTTACCATTGTTTTCAGAGTAGTTAATGTTGATTCGTTTTACACTTCCTACCACATCTACTAAGGTGTTGAATATTTTTGTTCCGACACTCGCTTTGTTGGAAGTTTTCTTTTTATCCTGATTTGCTGTTGCATTGTCTTTTCCTGGAACTCCTGGTCTTCCTCCACGCAAATTCGTTTTTCTATTTCCTTTACGTTTTCTCACAAAACCTATGTACTTGTAGAATTTTGTCATGTCTAACGAAACATTGATGTTATGCGTGTTTGCGTTTTGAATGGTGTTTAAGCGTTCTCCAGAAACTTCTCGCAACACATCCGAACCACGTTGCCAGTTAAAGTCTCCTGTATAACTATATGTTGCATTTAAGAAACTAAACGTCGGTATTTTATTAAGAGGCAAATCGTATGTTAATTGTAGCGATTGCGTATGTGTGTTCGGATCTCCAATATCCCAGAATCCATCCCAAATTCCGAAATCGACATCTATGTCACCATTTTCATCAAAATAATTGTTGACAATATTATTGTTTGATGCTGTAAAGTTGAAACGCAACGAGTTCGTCAAATTGTAATTGATCGCATACGACCAATCGAATAAGAAGTTACGTTGTTGCAAACGCGGTAAGTTGTCCGTATCTGCATCTGGCAATAATGGATCTCTGTAAATTTGATCGTTAAAACTTCTCGTAATGTTTGAGTTTAACGAAATACTTGTTGGTAATGGATTAAAGTTAAAATCTTTTAACCATTTCCAGTATCTTCCAGTAAATAATGAATCGTTCTTTTTGAAAGGTTCTATTGATTTTGGCTGAAAATTAAAGTTATAATCCATTCCTGCACGAACATTTTGATCGCGTAAAGATTTGATTTCGTAATCGTGGTGTTCCGTTTCGTTGTATGAATAGGAAAGCGTGAAATTTTCTACATCATAGAAACGCGCTTTCTGTTCTGCGCCACGTTCTTTACGAACTCCAATAAAGTTGATGCTTTTTCGTTTCGTATAATCAATTGCTTCTTCAGTGATTCGATCTTTTTCTGCTTGTGTTTCTGCTAAATCCAATCGATCTTCCAAGCGAATATCCTGATAGAATGGATCAAATTCTGGCGTAATAATTTCCTCCCCAACACTATAGTTAAACGGAATTTTGATTCCCCATTTTTTCGGAAGTAATTGTCCAAGACTGATGTTGGTTACTACATCATATTGTTTTACATCTTCCCTACTTCTTTCGTTTGGAGATTGCTCTATGTTTCCAAAACCAACTGTACTGATTCTTCCTGTTGCTGAAACAGTAGCAAAGTCTGCTAAATTTGCATCTAATGAACCAACTGCTGCCCAACCGCCACGGTTTTCTAATTCTGCCAAGCGCAATTCGTTAAACCAAAATTCTCCACAAATTGGAATTCCGCCAATTGGCGTATCGGTTGCATCCAAACCTGTTGCAGTTGAGTTTTTAACACCAACCATTAACGAACGTACACGACCAATTGTTGGATTACCAATAATGGCAATTCGCATGCGCTCATCAGTTCCGTACGGATCAAACTGGTTTGCAATTGGTTCTGCGTTTTCGTTGTAGTACGCTACTTCTGTGGCACCACTCACGTTGTTAAAGTTTGCTGCTTTGATTCGGGTTAATAATGCCAATGGAATGTCGAATTCGTTTTTCCATACATCTTCAGGAGAAGATTCATTATCAAGCGTTACGTTTAGTGGAATTTCTACTTGGTAATAGTTTTGTGTAAAGTCATTACCAAATCGCAAGAAAGCAACTGCTTGCTGGTCGGCAAGTTGTTGTGTTTGTCCCGCTAATGATTCTGCATGCACAAACATTTTAAGATTTTTATATTGTCGTAAATCGATATCAATATTTTTGAACACACCTCTGGAATCTCCTGATTCTAAATCGCAAATTGACATTGCTAGCGATTGTTCATTTTGACGAATTACTGTATTGTTGTTGTTTAATTGTTCACGTACAACTCCTGGCGGAACTACGTATCCAATTGGTGTTTTGTTGGCGTTTTCTTCAATATTTACCGTATTTACATCAAATTGTGTGTTGGCATCTGCTCCATCTTGCGGATCGTCTCCGTTGTCTTGCAAGGTAAGATTGTAACGTCTCCAATCGCCACGAATTAAATCTAACGTAGCAAAACGCAATACTGTTGGCTCTGAAAATCCTGTCATATACATACGTATGAAACGGATAGAACGCAAGTCGTTTAATGGAATTTTCTCATCTGGAGTAACGTTTGCGTCTGGCGATTTGTGGAATTCTGAGATTGGAATTTTGAACTGAATCCAACGTGCATTTACACTTCCACCATCTGGAGTTTCTAACCCTTGTACTTCACGTACATCTGTAATGTAGGTTTGTGATGCTGTACCCAAACCAGCTTGCAACGGAATTCTAAATTGATAGTAATTATCAATAGTATTCATTGTTTGATCTCGGTTGATATCTTCCACATCAGGCACCGTTGTTGATCCTCTGTTGGTGTCTGTTACTGCAATTGGTGAGTTTCCTTGTGTTCCGTTGTAGTTTTTGTATCTGTTTAAAACATCTCCATTGGCATTTAAGAAATATTGATAGTTATCTGCTGCTGGATCGGCTTCTGTTGCATAGTTTGTATATTTTGCTCCTTCTTCATCATCGTCCAAACCATCTAAACCAATATCTTGTGCGGTTCTATTGGCATCATCTGCATCAAACGCATAAACTAACGATTGTGTTTGTGGTACTTCTCCCCAAGCAGTATCAGTAGTTAAAGGATTGACAGCGTCTGCTTCTGGCAAACCATTTTCGTATTGCTTACGACCATCTTTTAAGACATCTTCTGAAATGTTTCCAATGTTTAGTACCAATTCTCCAGAACCTGGAATTGGTGTTCCTGTTTCATCAGAAAAAGGGTCTAATACCCAAAATTGAATGTATTCAACGTTGGCTTGCTCAAAGTTTGTGGTGGTTACTGGTCGCATGATTCCTCCCCAACTTTCTTCGTTTGGCTGCCCTGTAAAGTTTGGATTGTTGTTATACGGACCTCTTTCGCCTGGATAGTATGCTAAATCTAATGTGTTTTGAATGGTAGTTTGTCCACGTGCAATGTCTGTTTGCGGAAATATTTCGTCTACAAATATTCTTCGTGTTTCGTTAGTAGAAATGTCTTCTGGTCCTATTTCGCCTGGTGCTTGGTTTCCGTAAAATACAGGATCAATTGTGTACCAAGCAAGTTTTGCTCTGTTGAATCCGTATTGTAAATCGTCATTTCCAAATTGTCCACCCAAGTTGTCACCGAGTACATCTCCTTGTGTTCCTGGCGTACTTGCTAAGAACCAACCTAATGGTGATTTGATATCGATGGTAGATTGTGCTCCTTCAAAATCATCTACATACGCAGTAGCTTCTCCTTCAAAGTCTGCATTTTTTGGACTTCCTGGTAATAGGTATGCAAATTCTCCACGAACAGATACGTTTGAAGCGACATCAGTATCAACATTTGGAAGTTTGTTTACCAATCGTGTTAGGAAAGGAACTTCTGTTGAGTAGTTTCCGTTAAACCCAAAGATAGAGTTGTTTACAGGTTCTGCTCCGTAGTTTGCTTTTTGCGTTATTGGTCGTTCGTTAAGATTTAAGTATGTTGCTCCAATTAAGAAGTTATCGTTAAATTGATGCTCTACATTAATTCCTGTAAAACGTTTGTTTTGCTGCCCAAATAGCGAGTTATTTTCTACTGAAACGTCAATTGGAGTGTTGGATGCTTTTAGTGCTTCATCTAGTATTTGAACACGTCCTAATTGATAGTTTACCGTATAGTCAATTCCTTCCTGCAATACACGTCCGCCAGCAGTTACCACTACAGAACCTCTTGGTACGTTGAAGGCTCCTAATGGAATTCCGTCGCCACCTTGTGATTTGTAACGTCCTTTTAATTGGAATTTGTTTAAATCGGCATCATCTAAGGCTCCTGCTTTTGTTTCGGTATACATGCTTCGGTATACGTAACGTGTTTGATTGGCATTGTAGTTGGCAGGCGTATCATAATCTTCTGACGCGGCATTTCTTAGTTTTTCAAATAAGAATTCCCCAAAGGGTTCAACCGTTGTAAATATGATTCGTCCAAATTCTTGATCGACAGTAAGTCCTGGATAGTAATCAAAGAAACCATCTCCACCAGCTTGTGGGTTTTGGTATATGTCTAATCGATCTAAATTAAACACTTTTAAAAGTATTTCATCAGCAACATCTGTTGGCAATGCTGGACCACCATCTACGGCAGTGATGTAGTTTACAGGAGAAGGATCGGTATACAGAATGTTTAGTCTGAAATCTTCAGGACTTAATTGATATGCATCCGTTGAATAGATGTTTTTCATCATTAAATCCCAAATTGGATCGTTTACTTCTGTTATTGCGCTTTTTAACAGTTTTACTACTAAGTTTTGATTGTCAATTTGTGTTGGATTCCCGTTGGTATCTGTATTGGTTACCTGCGTTGCGTCAATTCCTCCATTGGCAAATTCACCAACTTGATATACTTGACCATTTGCGGTGTATTGGAAAGCAACTGCTAATACTTCGTCATTACTTAAGCGTTGATTTAAAGAAATGTATCCTAGTTTTGTATGTACTTTGTATTCATTTTCGTTTAGTTTACGAGCATTTTCAAGATATACATAGTCAAATCCTTGTTGCGCATTGATTGTTGCTGGAAATCCATTTTGAATGGTGGCTACATCTCTAATATCGTCAGTTAGTACTGAGTTTGCCGTTCCTATTCCTTCTGGATTGTAATCATTGTTTTCATTATCAGGAAACGCATTTGGATCTGCTGAGTTAAAGAATCCTGGTGGCGCTGGAGTTGGCGGCTGATTGATTCTTGTTTTGTTAGGATCTGCTTCTCCTAAATCCTGCAATCCTACGATGTTACGTACATTTTGAGTTTGCGCCGAACGGTTTGTTACCCAAACTTCTACCCTTGTAATTTCTACTGGAGTGTTTACAAATGGATAGTTTTCTAAGGCTACATTGTATCGATCTCTAAAGTATTGTGATAGGAAAAAGTGACGATCTTCATCATAGTCTAAAGCAAATAAGGCGAATTCTTCAATGGTTCCGCCACCTTGCGCAGTAATGGTTCTTGTCTGTGAACGTTGTTCTGAGAAAACTCCCGTAATACGTGTTTTTCCAAATTGCAATTGTGTTTTGACACCAAATAGACTTTGTGCTCCTGTGATTAGTGAACTGTTGAGCGGCATACTTACGTTACCAATTTCAATTTTTTGCAGGATATCATCTTCTGTAGGCGTGTATTCTAGTTTGATTTGATTTTGAAAATCAAAGGTAGATTCTGTATCGTAGTTGGCGTTAATTTTTAATCGTTCACCTACTTTTCCGAGTAAGCTTAGGCTGATTCGCTGATCGAAATCAAAACTTAGATTACTTCTGTTTCTTGGAGATAACGCTGGATTGTCATTTTTTTGGAAACGAACTCCTAAATCCATTGCTACTGAACCTTGTGGTATGACTTCAATGGTATTTCCGCCAAAGATTGTTTCAAAGAAGTTAGAGTTGATTTCCCATATAGGCAATAGGTTTTTTTGAGCGTCTTTTGAGCCATCTTTTTTTCCATCAATAGCATCTAGTTTTTCTTTAAAATAACCTTTCATGCTTTCCTTTAGCAACAACTCACGATATTGTTGTGGCGTAAGGATTAATGGATATCTGATATCGTATTCACCAACCGTTTGCGTGTAGATGTAGCGGTCAATTTTTGGATCATACGTGTATTTTGAGACAATACTAGAAGGATCTTTTAGTTTTATTTTCCCTATAGCATAACCCGTTTGCGTTTTGGTTGTATCTTGCGGCTGCGTTGTCGGTTCTTGCGCCGTGAGAATGGTGGTAAATAGCAAAGCAAATACGGCAAGCGTATTTTTGAAATACTTTGTTATTAGGTTGGTATTTTTTTTCAAAGTAATTATAAGTTTTTTAACGCCATTTTTATCAACTGTTCTACACTTCCAGCTGGCATTTCTTTAATTATTTTATCGAGGACTCTTTCTGATTGTTTTCGAGTGTAACCCAAGACTTCCAAAGCAGATAACGTTTCTTCTTTGTTTGTATTGTTTTGAGACATCGAAACTTCGTCAAGATCGTATAATTTTAAGACTTTATCCTTTAATTCTATGATAACTCGCTGTGCAGTTTTGGCACCAATCCCTTTTACACCTTGAATGGTTGGTACATCTCCTGAGCCAATTGCTTCACATATTTGTTCGGATGTTAGAGAAGAAAGCATGGTGCGTGCAGTACTTGTACCAATTCCTGAAACAGAAATTAGCAATCGAAATACAGCGCGTTCTGCTTTTTGAAAAAAGCCATACAGGGTTTGTGCATCTTCACGAACATGAAGGTGCGTAAATAGTTTTATGTTTTCTTGATTTGGAATTTGAGAATACGTAGTTAGTGAGATATTTATGAAATATCCAACGCCATTACATTCAATCACTACATCCGTTGGATTTTTCTCTACGAGCTTCCCTTGTATATGAGTAATCATTTATTAGTTGCTAGTTAAAGTTCCAAATGTAATAAATTTATTCACATTTATTTAACCATTTGCACCTTTAATATACTAATATGCTATACTTCTCTTTTTTAGGATTACTCTTTTCGGTGTTGCCACTTTTCTTTTTCTTGTGAGTCAACTACAGCAACAGCTGCCATATTTATGATTTCGTCAACGCTTGAGCCTAATTGCAAGATGTGTACAGGCTTGCTCATTCCTAACATGATAGGTCCAATAGAATCTGCTTTGTTTAGTTCTTTCATCAATTTATAAGTAATGTTTGCAGCATCGAGATTTGGAAATACGAGTGTGTTTACTTCTTTTCCTGCTAGTTTTGAGAATGGAAATTTTTCTGCTAGCATTTCTCTGTTTAAAGCAAAGTCGGATTGTAATGCTCCATCTACGTTGATTTCTGGATAATATCTATGAAGATATTCTACTGCCTCACTTACTTTTTTAGCATTTTCATGTTCCGATGAACCAAAGTTTGAGTATGATAGCATGGCAATATTTGGTTCGAGTCCAAACATTTTTACCGTTAATGCTGTCATTTGTGCAATTTTTGCCAATTCTCGCCCAGATGGATCAATATTTATAGACGTATCTGATAGAAACATAGGTCCACGCTCGGTAATCATTAGGTTGGTGGTTGCTACTCGTTTTACACCTTTTGCCGTTCCGATGAGTTCCAACATAGGTTTTACCACAGTTGGATAGCTTCTGGAATATCCTGAGATTAATCCGTCAGCATATCCATCATTTACCAACATTGCGGCAAAGTAGTTACGTTCGCGCATTTTCTTTTGCGCATCTATAATAGTAACACCTTTGCGTTTTCGTGATTCCCAATAGATATTTGCAAATCGTTCTCTGCGTTCTATTTGTTCGTCGCTTTTTGGATCTATTATTTCTACATCACCATCAAATTCCAACTCATCTCTGAGTTCGTGAATTGTTTTTTCGTTCCCTAATAGGATAGGAATAGCAATTCGTTCATCGTATACATATTGTGCCGCTTTGAGCACGTCTAAATGATCGGCTTCTGCAAATACAATACGTTTCGGATTTGTTCTAGCTCTTTTGTGTAGTAGTCGAATTATTTTATTGTCGGCACCTAATCGGTGTAAGAGTTCGTCTTCATAACGTGCCCAATCTTCTATAGGTTCTGTTGCCACTCCAGATTCCATTGCTGCTTTTGCGATGGCTGGTGGAATTTTGGCAATGAGTCTTGGGTCAAATGGTTTTGGAATGATGTATTCTTTTCCAAAGTTGAGTTTTGTTTCACCATAAGCGATGTTTACTTGCTCTGGAACAGGTTCTTTTGCTAATGCCGCTAATGCTTTGACCGCAGCCATTTTCATTGCTTCGTTAATTTTTGTGGCACGCACATCTAACGCACCACGAAATATGAATGGAAAACCAAGTACATTGTTTACTTGATTTGGATGATCTGAGCGACCTGTTGCCATGATGATATCTTCTCGGGAAGCAATGGCTTCTGCATAAGATATTTCTGGTGTCGGATTTGCCATTGCAAACACAATTGGATTATCTGCCATAGAGCGTAACATGTCTTGCGACACTATGTTTCCTACAGAAAGTCCCAGAAATACGTCTGCATTTTTCATTGCATCTGCTAGCGAGTTGTAGTGTTTTGATGTTCTAAAGCGTGCTTGCATTGGAGATAAGTCCGTTCTACCTTTGTGCAAAAGTCCATCAATGTCAAACATAGCAATGTTTTCCAGTTTCGCACCAAGCGCTACGTATAGATTCATACATGAGATTGCTGCTGAACCTGCTCCTGAAACTACAAAACGTACATCTTCTATGTTTTTTTCTGCCAATTCTAAGGCATTAATTAACGCTGCCGAAGAAATGATTGCCGTTCCATGCTGATCGTCGTGCATTACAGGAATGTCTAATTCTTCTATGAGTCTGCGTTCTATTTCAAATGCTTCTGGAGCTGCAATATCTTCTAAATTGATTCCTCCAAAAGTTGGCGCAATATTTTTGACCGTTTCAATGAATTGATCGACATCTTTTGTATCTACCTCAATATCAAACACATCTATATCCGCAAAGATTTTAAAGAGCAATCCTTTTCCTTCCATGACAGGTTTTGAAGCTTCAGGACCAATATCGCCTAAGCCTAAAACTGCTGTTCCATTTGAGATTACAGCGACCAAGTTTGCTTTGGTTGTGTATTTGTAAACGTTTGCTTTGTCTTTTGCTATTTCTAAGCAAGGTTCTGCAACTCCGGGAGAATACGCTAAGGATAAATCACGTTGTGTAGAATATCTTTTGGTAGGAACAACTTTTATTTTTCCTGGTTGCGGTTTTGCATGGTATATTAGTGCTTCTCTCCTTTTGCGTTCTTTGTTGCTTTTGCTCATATGGATCGGTTTCATCGCTTGTAACTGATTGATGTTTTACAGGCAATATGAATTTACAAATTTAAATGTCTGAGTTTAAAGGAAAAAATTAAATGTGGTTTCTTTCGTTTTATTTAACGTTGATGAGTACGTTTTACTTGCTATTATCATTTTTAAAAAAGCGTTTTCCTAGATAAAATACACTTACAATTAGCGTGAAAATAAGTGTTTTTAGTAGCAATACAGCTATTAATGAAGGAATATTAGTGTATAAGTTTACCGATTCAGGAAGATAATCACGATGTATGTTAATTAGTAACATTGTGATTTTTTCAAAACTAAAGGAAAGAAAGAAGGCAATTAAGATTCTAGGAAAAAGATATTTTGCAATGTATTTTATTCGTAATAACTGCGATAAAATTATCCAAAAGAAAATTTGAAACCACGTTTTTCTGATAAACCAGGATAAATTTTGAGAAAAAGTTGTTGAGCTATCTTCTAATTTCATTTGAACTAAGAATGTGACGATTCCTGTGATTTTGAGAAGAATCCAAATAGTTGCAACCCAAATGGTAAGTTGAATTGCTATTTTATCAAATTCTTTGAGTACTTTTTTGTCTTTATTAAATCTGTAAAGAGTAAAGAATATGATTGAGTATATAGCAAATGGGAGAAAAAAGTTTTCCGATATAAAGCTTACGATATTGTTTGTGTTTTGAACCATTTTTCGAAACTTTAAAATGTCAATTTTCAGTTTTTAAGAACTGAATATTCCGCATCAAACCTGTATATTTTGTTCGTTTTACCGCAGATTTTTTAAAGATTTCACTAAAGACTTCTTGAGTGATTTCTTCCCATTCTTTTTTACTCATGGATAGTAATTCTGGATGCGGATTGAATAAGGGTTCGTTGTGTGGTTTAGAGAAACGATTCCACGGGCAAACGTCTTGACATACATCGCAACCAAACATCCAATTGTCAAATTGCCCTTGCACGTGTGTTGGAATTTCGTTTTTGAGTTCAATGGTAAAATAGGATATACATTTGCTTCCGTCAACCACATACGGTTCTACAATGGCTTGTGTAGGACACGCGTCTATGCATGCCGTACAGCTTCCGCAATGATCGGTGACTGGCAAATCGTATTCGAGTTCTAAATCAATGATGAGTTCGGCAATAAAATAGAACGAACCAACTTTTTGTGTGAGTAAGTTACTGTGTTTTCCAATCCAACCCAAACCACTTTTTGCTGCCCAAGCTTTGTCTAATACTGGTGCTGAGTCTACAAATGCACGTCCTGAAACTTCTCCGATTTCTTCTTGAATGAAGTTTAAGAGTTGTTTTAGTTTGTCTTTTATGACAAAATGATAGTCAGTTCCGTATGCGTATTTTGAGATTTTTGGCGCTTCTGGATCTTTTTGAGTTTCTGATGGATAGTAATTGAGCAATAGTGAAACGACCGATTTTGAGTCGTCTACTAATTTTGTGGGATCTAATCGTTTGTCAAAATGATTTTCCATGTAACTCATTTCGCCATGCATATTTTTATTGAGCCAAGTTTCAAGTCGTGGCGCTTCTTCTTCTAAGAATTCTGATTTTGAGATTCCACACGATAAAAAACCTAAGCGTTTTGCTTCTGCTTTGATGAGTTCCGTATGTTTTTGTGTAGATTTCAAGCGTTTCTTTTGTTGAATTTCAGCGTAACATTGATCGGTTTTAGCGTAATTAATGGTGCGATTTCAACCGTTTCCTGATCGGTTTCTATGCGATATTTTTTTAGCATTTGATAGACAGTTAACATCATTTCGTAAAGTGCAAAACTATTTCCGATACACATTCGCGGTCCGGCGCCAAATGGAAAGTAATAGCCTGCGGTTTCTTTTCGGTTTTCATCGGAGAAACGTTCAGGAATGAAGTCATTCGGATTTTTCCAATAGGTTGGATTTCGATGCAATTCATAGAACGAGATTCCAATCATCGTTCCTTTTTCAATCTTGAAACCTGCAAATTCGTCATCTTCTATTGCAACTCGATCTGTAATCCACGCTGGCGGATATAAGCGCAAGGCTTCTTCCACACAGTTTTTTACATAATTGAGTTTTGCTATTTTTTCCATCGGCGGTAAGCCATCGTCAATTGTATCAATTTCGGCAACAACTTTTTTATATACTTCAGAATTTCTCGCAATGAGATGAAAGGTAAACGTGAGCGCATTTGCTGTAGTTTCGTGTCCTGCTACAAAGAAGATTAGTATTTCATCAATAAGTTGTTCGTTGGTCATTGAAGTTCCATCGTCTTCGTATTTTGCTTTGAGTAGCATGTCTAATAAATCGTCATGTTCTTTGTCGGACACACGACGTTCATCAATAACTTTGTTGATAATGTCTCTACTTTCCTTAACCAATTCCATGTGTTTTTTGACCAAACCACTGATTTGATACCACCATTTTTTGTGTGGCTGACGAATTTCTCGGATGATAAAATCTTGCAAAGTTTCTATAATTTCTTGCAGTCGATGCATGGTATTGTCATCCGAAGAATAATTGAATAGTGATTTTGCTACGACGTGAAACGCCAATTCGTTCATGATTGGATACGAATCGATCACTTTGTTTCGTTGAATGTTTTCGAGTTGTTTTTCGATAGTGCCTTCCATGATCGCGACTAATTTTTGCAGTTTTTCTCTATGAAATGCAGGTTGAATGAGTCGTCGTTGTTTTAACCAATAATCACCACTAGAAGTCAACAATCCTTTCCCAACGTATTTTGAGAGGAATTTCGTTTGAATTTTAGATTTGTTGTAGTTCCGATGATTTTTACGTAGTAAGTGTTTTGTGATTTCAGCATCGCGTGTTAGCATAACTTTTTTTGCAAATGGTGGCGCAATTGCAAATGAATTTCCATGTTTTTCAAAACCACTTTTGTGAAACGGAATTGGGTTTCGCGTGATGGAAGACGATTTTAAGAATAGCTTGAAGAATGGAATTGTATTTGGATAGTTATACATGCTGGGTTTTTGGTGTTGGGTCGCTTTGGATGTTTGTTGTTTGTTGTTTGTTAATGATATATTTTTCAAACTTAGTCGATACCGTTAGGTTTGTAAACTCCTAACTTTCTTATTGATTTTTTGTGTATTTGTTTATGTGATGATTTTATTGCTTAAAAAACTTTTACATTTAAAATTTAGTATTCAGCATCTCGACTGCGCTCGATGTGACACATTTTATATTTATAATTTCAAAACAAACCGCCTTGAATTCCACCTTTTACTCTACCTAGATGTTTGTAAGCAAGTTCGGTGACTTCTCTACCTCTTGGTGTTCGGATGATAAATCCTTGTTGTATTAAGAAAGGTTCGTATACTTCTTCAATGGTTTCGCCACTTTCAGAAACTGCCGTTGCTAAGGTTGTGATTCCGACTGGTCCTCCTTTAAATTTATCGATGATGGTTGATAGAATTCTGTTGTCCATTTCGTCCAAACCATACGCATCTACGTTTAATGCTTTGAGACCGAAACGTGCAATTTCAATATCAATCGTTCCGTTTCCTTTTATTTGAGCAAAGTCACGCACTCTACGGAGTAATGCATTTGCTATACGTGGTGTTCCACGACTTCTTCCTGCAATTTCAATTGCAGCTTCCATACTGATTGGTACATTGAGAATTTGCGCACTTCGCTGTACAATGGTTGATAGCAATTCTGTGGAATAGTATTGCAGTCTGCTTGCGATTCCGAAACGTGCTCGCATTGGCGCCGTGAGCAATCCGGAACGTGTTGTTGCACCTACTAAAGTAAATGGATTTAAGTTGATTTGAACCGTTCTTGCGTTTGGTCCAGATTCAATCATAATATCAATTTTATAATCTTCCATTGCAGAGTAGAGATATTCTTCTACAATTGGGCTGAGTCTGTGTATTTCATCAATGAATAATACATCACGTTCGTCTAGATTTGTGAGCAATCCAGCTAAGTCTCCCGGTTTATCTAGTACAGGTCCAGAAGTTACTTTGATACTTACATCTAGTTCACTCGCTAGAATATGTGCTAAGGTAGTTTTTCCTAATCCTGGAGGTCCGTGAAAGAGTGTATGATCTAATGCTTCTTCACGAAGATTTGCTGCTTGCACAAATACCTGAAGATTTTCTAATACTTGATCTTGTCCTGTAAAGTCTTCAAAGGAAAGCGGGCGCAATGCCTTTTCTATGTCATTCTCCTCAGGTGAATAGTTTTGATTTGTAGGGTCTAAGTTATCATTCATCAAAACAAAGATAAAAAAGAAAAGCCTTTCTATGTAGAAAGGCTTTTTATTATTTGTGAAATCTCTTGGCGAGATTGTTATTTTCGTCTTTATGAGATCTCCATTTTCACGAGATCTCCATTTTCATGGAGATTTTAGTGATGCATTTCTTCTTCACCATCTTTCATTGGAACGTTTTGAGGAACGAAATCGTCATCATGTCCTGGCTTGCTATAGTCATAAGCCCAACGGTGTACATGAGGAATTTCTCCTGGCCAGTTTCCGTGTATGTGTTCTACAGGAGCTGTCCATTCTAACGTATTTGATCTCCAAGGATTTTGTGGTGCTTTTTTTCCATAGAACATGCTTCCGAAGAAGTTGTATAGGAATACTAATTGGAAAGTTCCTCCAATGATAGCAAACATTGTAATTACTACGTTTACGTTTGCTAAATCATCAAATAACGGGAATTCAGAGTTTGTATAGTAACGTCTCGGCAACCCTGCCATTCCGATAAAGTGCATTGGGAAGAATACTCCGTACGCACAGACTGCCGTTACCCAGAAGTGAACGTATCCTAAGTTTTTGTTCATCATTCTTCCAAACATTCTTGGGAACCAATGATATACACCTGCAAACATTCCGTATAGTGCTGAGATTCCCATTACTAAGTGGAAATGCGCTACTACGAAGTATGTATCGTGTACGTTGATATCAAGTGTACTATCACCTAAAATAATTCCTGTTAGTCCACCTGTGATGAACGTTGATACCAATCCGATTGAGAATAGCATCGCTGGATTCATCTGTAAGTTTCCTTTCCAGAGTGTTGTAATATAGTTGAATGCTTTTACTGCTGATGGTATTGCAATTAATAGTGTTGTAAATGTAAATACAGATCCTAGGAATGGATTCATCCCTGAGATAAACATATGGTGACCCCAAACAATTGTTGATAAGAATGCAATTGCTAAGATCGATGCAACCATGGCTCTGTATCCGAAGATCGGTTTTCGAGAGTTGGTAGCAATAATTTCTGAGGTAATACCTAATGCTGGAAGTAGTACAATGTATACTTCTGGATGTCCTAAGAACCAGAATAAGTGTTCGAATAATACAGGCGATCCACCTTGATAGTGTAACACTTCTCCTTGAATAAATATGTCTGATAAGTAGAATGATGTTCCAAAACTTCTATCAAAGATTAATAGTAATGCTGCTGATAGTAATACTGGGAATGATACAATACCGATAATTGCTGTTACAAAGAAAGCCCAAATTGTAAGTGGCAATCTTGTCATAGACATTCCTTTTGTTCTAAGGTTGATAACTGTTACTACGTAGTTTAATGAACCAAGTAGTGACGAAGCAATAAATATTGCCATTGATACTAACCATAGTGTCATTCCTAATCCTGAACCAGGAATTGCTTCAGGCAAGGCACTTAACGGAGGATAGATTGTCCAACCTGATGATGCCGCTCCACCTTCAACAAATAAAGAGATAACCATGATTACACTTGAGATAAAGAATAACCAATATGATACCATGTTTAAGAATCCTGAAGCCATATCACGAGCTCCAATTTGCAATGGAATTAGCAGGTTACTAAAAGTACCACTCAATCCAGCCGTTAATACGAAGAATACCATAATAGTTCCATGAATGGTAACTAATGCAAGGTATTTATCTGCACTCATTACACCACCTGGCGCCCAATTCCCTAAGAATATTTCGAAAATTGTGAATGATTCTTTTGGCCATGCAATTTGCATACGGAAAAATATAGACATCATGATCCCGATAACTCCCATGATAGTACCTGTAATTAGATACTGCTTGGCAATCATTTTATGATCTTGACTAAATATATATTTAGTAATGAATGTCTCTTTATGATGATGTCCGTGATCGTCGTGTCCGTGATCTCCTGCGTGTACTGCTGTTGCTGACATATCTATATATTATATCTTTTAATTATTTTTTTGTTATTTCTTTTCCTCCGAAAGTCTCTTGAGCTGCAATCCACTTGTCATAGTCTGCTTGACTTTCTACGATTACTTTCATTTGCATGTTGTAGTGAGATTCACCACAAATTTTATTACATAGTAAAAGGTAATCAAATTCGTAAGGTTCTAATGCTTCTTCGCTATTAGCTACAAGCTTTTCGCTTTTCGCAGCTCTGATTTCATTGATACGTCTTACTTTATTAATGATTTCAGGCGTTTCACGCATTTGACTCGTTGTTTTTGTTGGAGTCATCGCAAATTCTGTAATCATTCCAGGAACACAGTTCATTTGCATTCTGAAGTGAGGCATGTAAGCAGAGTGTAATACGTCTTGCGAACGCATTTTGAATACTACCTTTTTACCTACAGGCAAGTGTAATTCTTGAACAATGATATCGTCTTGAGCATATTTGTCTTCTCTGTCTAATCCTAAGATATTTGGATTATCACCTAAGTCAATTAAGCGAACGTTTGCTTTTCCTAATACGTTATCTTTTCCAGCGTATCTAGCTTTCCAGTTGAACTGTTGCGCATATAATTCTACTACGATTGGATCATCATCCATATTCACGTCCATAATTTCATTCCAAGTAAATAATCCGTAAAGAATTAAACCTGCTAATGTAATTACGGGAATGATTGTCCAGATAAATTCTAGTTTATCATTATCTGCATAGTATAATGCTTTTCTTCCTTCTTTTCCTCTGTATTTGAAAGCGAAGTAGTGTAGTAAAGCTTGTGTAACTGTTTGTACAAAGAATATCAATACCATTGATATAATCATCAATGTATCTACGCTTGATCCGTGTTCTGAGGCTGAGTTTCCAATTAATGGTAAATCTCCCCATTTTACAAAAGAAATTATCGTGATAATGTATATGAACATCAAGAATCCCATCATAAGGTATCCATTGATATTATTATCCTTGTCATTCGCTACTTGAGTATTATCTGCTTTCGCTTGTGATAAATCAAATATCTTCGTCAGCTGCCAAATTGCGATTGCAATTAGGATAAGTACTATAAACGTTAGTAAACCAGTAGTCATCTTATTTTATACTGTTTTGAAATTAATTAATAATGAAATTGTTTACTTTCCTCAATAAACGGATTTCTTTTTGCCAATAACGGTGCTTTTGTCAATGTTGTAAATACAACAAAGATAAATAGTCCTAAAAACAATAATATTGCTCCTATTTCTGCCAATCCTAGTGACCAGTGTGGTCCAACTGTTGCTGGCATAACCATATTGAATACATCTATGTAGTGACCGAATAAGATCACGATTCCAGCAATTACAATAATCCAGTTAAGTCTTTTGTAATCACTATTCATTAATATTAATAATGGGAATATTAGGTTTAATGCAAGCATTCCGAAGAATGGCAAGTTATAATCTTCAATTCTTGTGATAAAGTATGTTACTTCTTCTGGAATGTTTGAATACCAGATTAACATGAATTGCGAGAACCATAAGTATGTCCAGAAAATACTCACTCCAAACATAAACTTTGCTAAATCGTGTAAGTGACTGTCGTTTACATATTCTAACAATCCTTTAGATTTAAGATATATTGTAATTAAAGCGATTACCGTAATTCCAGATACAAACATGCTTGCAAATACATACCAACCGAATAGTGTACTAAACCAGTGGTGATCGAAAGACATGATCCAATCCCAAGACATCATAGATTCTGAGATTAAGAATAGTACCAAGAATACTGCAGCTGCTCTAAAATTCTTTTTAAAGTTACTATTGTCATTAGCTTCATCTTGACGTAAAGATAAACGTCTAGAGATTTGACGATATGCAATCCAAATTGCACTGTAAATTACTGCTCTGATTAAGAATCCAGTTTCGTTTAACCAACCGCTTTTTCCAACAGTTAGTTTATCATAGTTTTCACTTAAAGGATCTTGTAAACTTGGCTCCATCCAATGGAATAAGTGATTCCAATGCATTGCTGAGATACCAATTAAAACTATCATAATGATTGTCCCTGGAATGATATAAGCAGTAATTCCTTCCATTACTCTAAATAATACAGGAGACCAACCTGCTTGTGCTGCTCTTTGAATAGCGTAGAATGCCAATACTCCAAGCGAGATCATCATAAAGAAGAACGCTGCAATATATATTGCCGCCCAAGGCTTGTTTTGTAGTTGACCTAATTTGTGCGCATCATGATGTGCTGAATCGTGATGACCAGAACCAGCTTTATGATCTGAAGCTAAAGCATGTGCGTCATCGTACGCTGTTTTACTATCGTGATCGCTAGTTGCATGTGCTGCATTTGTTTTATGCTCGTCATGATGTGCTGTTTTACCATCGTCATGTTTAGCATCTCCATGATCTGAACCATGTCCATGTCCATGAGCTGCTTCCATTGCTTTCATATCTTCTACTGAACCTGGCACATTTGCAAAGCTTAGCCCTACCATGATCGCTCCAAGTACGAAGGAGATAATTGCGAAAAGTCTTAATCTATTTGAAAACGTATACATTGTATATAATTTCTATATCGTTATTGGTCTTATTTTAATTCTGCTTTCAATTTTAATACATATTGAGTCACTTGCCAGCGCTCTTTTGTATTTATTTGACTTGCGTGAGATCCCATGTTGTTTTTACCATACATGATTACATGATAAATACTTCCTTCTGTAATCGCTCTAGCTGGATCGTTGTATTTTGGAATTCCTAAGAATTTTTCACGCTTTGCTAAAGTTCCATTTCCATCTCCTTTGGTTCCGTGACAAATTGCACAGTAAATTCCGTACAATTCTTTTCCTGCCATAAGGTTTTCTTCTGTTGCTGGTAACGGATTTATCAATTCTGCTTTTGCAGCTTCATATCCTTCATTAGTATTATCATACTCATATGGCAACCAACCTCTTTTTACACTTCCTTCTGCAGGAATTTGTGCTTCCATGTTGTATTCTGCAAATCCTCCGTAAGGCACTCCATTTACTTCTTGGTAAGCTTCGTATCCTACAGACTCATACATATTTGGAAAATATTGATAGTTTGGCTGCGATTTATTAAAGCATGAAGTCATTAGCAATGCTGCTCCAAAAACGACTCCTATTTTTATAAGGCTCTTCATAATTCTTATTAATGCTTTTCAGTGACTTTAATTTCTGTAGCACCAGTTTCTAACAATAGTGCTTTTAGTACTTCTTCATCTCCATGAACAGATACTTCCATTAAGAAGTGATCGTCTGTTGTTCTTGGATCTGGGTTTTCAGCTTCTTTGAATGGCCATAATTTACTTCTCATGTAAAATGTGATTACCATTAAATGGGCTGCAAAAAATACCGTCATTTCGAACATAATAGGGACGAATGCTGGCATGTTTTCTAAGAAACTGAAACTTGGTTTTCCTCCAATATTTTGTGGCCAATCAACAATCATGATAAAATACATCATTGATATTGCAACTGATAATCCAACACATCCATACATAAATGCTGTAATGGCAAGTCGCGTAGGCTCTAATCCCATAGCTTTGTCTAGTCCGTGTACAGGAAATGGCGTATACACTTCTTCGATATGATGATTTTCTTGACGTACTCTTTTCACTGCTGACATTAGCACATCGTCATCGGTATACATTGCTTGTATTACTTTACTACTCATGGTTACCGTCTCTTAGTTTTTTATATTTTTCTCCTGATGATTTTAAGATAGATTTTACTTCCGCCTGTGCAATTACAGGGAATGTTCGAGAGTATAACAAGAACAATACAAAGAAGAATCCAATCGTACCAATAAATATTCCTATGTCTACAAATGTTGGTGAGAACATCGTCCATGATGATGGAAGGTAATCTCTGTGTAATGATGTAACGATAATTACGAAACGCTCAAACCACATTCCTATGTTTACGACAATAGAGATTATAAAAGAGAACATGATACTTGTTCTTAATTTTTTAGACCACATAAATTGTGGAGAGAACACGTTACATGTCATCATTGCCCAATATGCCCACCAGTAAGGACCAGTTGCTCTGTTTAAGAATGCATATTGTTCGTATTCAACTCCTGAATACCATGCGATGAATAACTCAGTTATATAGGCACATCCAACAATTGAACCAGTAATCATAATTACGATGTTCATTAATTCAATGTGTTGTAATGTAATATAGTCTTCCATATTACATACTTTTCTCATAATGATTAATAGTGTATTTACCATTGCGAATCCTGAGAAGATCGCACCTGCAACGAAGTAAGGAGGGAAAATTGTTGTATGCCATCCTGGAATTACCGATGTTGCGAAGTCAAACGATACAATGGTATGTACAGAAAGTACTAATGGTGTTGCTAAACCTGCAAGTACCAAAGATACTTCTTCAAAACGTTGCCAATCTTTAGCACGTCCACTCCATCCAAAACTTACTAAACTGTATATTTTCTTTTGGAAAGGCTTTACAGCTCTGTCTCTAATCATTGCAAAATCTGGCAATAAACCTGTCCACCAGAATACTAATGACACAGATAAATATGTAGAGATTGCAAATACATCCCAAAGTAATGGTGAGTTAAAGTTTACCCATAGTGATCCAAATTGGTTTGGAATTGGTAATACCCAATATGCTAACCATGGACGACCCATGTGAATAATTGGGAAAAGTCCCGCTTGCACTACTGAAAAGATCGTCATGGCTTCCGCTGAACGGTTAATTGCCATTCTCCATTTTTGACGGAAAAGTAATAGTACGGCAGAAATTAAGGTTCCTGCGTGACCAATACCAACCCACCATACAAAGTTTGTAATATCCCAAGCCCAACCGACAGTTTTGTTAAGACCCCAAACTCCAATTCCAGTAGATACTGTATAGATGATACATCCAATTCCCCAAAGGAATGCTATCAAAGCAATTGAGAATACTATCCACCATTGCTTATTTGCTTTTCCTTCTACTGGAGCGACAATATCAAGAGTTACATCATGATATGATTTATCTCCAGTTACTAAGGGTTTTCTTATAGGTGCTTCGTAATGCGACGCCATAATCCGTTTATAATTGTTTCTTATTAATTATTTTTTATGCTTCTTTAGTGTTTCTAACCTTTACGTGATATTGTACGTTTGGTTTTGTCCCAACATGCTCTAATAAATGATACATACGGTCATCTTCTAATAATTCAGCAACTTTGCTTTCTTTATCATTGATGTCTCCGAATGTCATTGCTCCTGAACTACATGCCGCAGAACAAGCCGTTTGGAATTCACCGTCTTTTACAGGTCTTCCATCACGTTTTGCATCAAGGATTGTTTTTTGTGTTTTTTGAATACACATAGAACATTTTTCCATCACACCTCTAGAACGTACTACTACATCTGGGTTTAATACCATACGACCTAAGTCGTCATTCATGTGATAATCGAACTCATCATTCTTGTTGTATAAGAACCAGTTGAATCGACGTACTTTGTAAGGACAGTTGTTTGCACAGTAACGTGTTCCAACACAACGGTTATATGCCATATGGTTTTGACCTTGACGACCGTGTGATGTTGCTGCTACTGGACATACTGTTTCACATGGTGCATGATTACAGTGCTGACACATTACAGGTTGGAAAGCAACTTGTGGATTTTCTGCTGGATCTTCCATTTCAACAAATCCTCCTAATGAACCATTGTCTCCAAATAGCCCGCCAAAGTTTTCTTTCTTTTCAACATCTTCACTGAAAGTATCTTCAGATGAATAGTATCTATCAATACGCAACCAGTGCATATCTCTACTTCGTCTTACTTCTGATTTACCAACTACTGGCACATTGTTTTCTGCGTGACATGCAATTACACATGCTCCACAACCCGTACAAGCGTTTAAGTCAATAGCTAAGTTGAAGTGATGTCCAATAGAACGATCAAATTCATCCCACATATCCGCACCAGGATCTGTCGCATCAATCATTTCATGATTTTTAGACACATGTGGCATTGGATTCCATTCGTGGTGATCTTTCGTATTGAATATTTCTAATGTTGTTTCTTTTACAATGTCACCTCTACCCATTAGCGTATTGTGCAACTGCACACAAGCAAATTCGTGTGTTCCGCCAGCTAGTGAGATTGAGACGTTTTGAGTTGCATTGAAGTTGTTGTAAATTTTATAAGCGTTTACTCCCGTTTGCATTTCTTCTTTGATTCCGGCTTTTTTACCGTAACCTAAAGCTAAACCAACAGTTCCTTTTGCTTGACCTGGCTGAATGATTACTGGCACATTTTTTATTACCTGACCATTTACAGTAACATCAACATAGCTACCGTTTAATCCGCCATTGGCAACATTCCAGTTTTTGATTTCATTTGCATCAGCATCAGCTTGAGATATGGTTAAGTAGTTATCCCAAGAAGCTCTAGTAATTGGATCAGGGAATTCTTGCAACCAAGGGTTGTTAGCTTGTTGTCCATCTCCCATTCCTGTTTTAGCGTATAAAACCAACTCCATTCCAGAAGCCGCAGGAGTTGAAGCCAATTTTCTAGCTTGCGCACCAACATCTGTGTTTTGCATTGCTGTCGCTCCTACTTCTTCGTCTGTTTGGTTAGCTTCCGCTTCTTCAATAGCAGCATTGGCTTCATCAGCCAAACTTACTTCTGCTGTTGTTTTGAATACACCATCATGAACAGCTATATTCCAAGGAGTTCCTCCAAGAATTTCTGTAGTCCATGTTTCTTTTAGGTATTCGTAGTATGCTTTTTCATTTCCAGTCCACTTTAATAAAGCGTCTTGAAATTGTCTTGTATCAAATAATGGACGAATTGTAGGTTGCATTACACTGTAGTGACCTTTTTTGATCTCTACATCTCCCCAAGATTCTAAATAATGTGGAGCAGCAGCTACGTATTTCGTTTTTAATGCTGTTTCATCTTCTTTTTGCGTGAATGTAACAGCTAAGTCTAATTTACTTAAAGCTTCACCAAATTCTTCTCCATTTGGCAATGTATATACTGGATTTACTCCAGCCATGATGATTCCTCCAACAGTACCAGCTTTCATATCACTGATTAGTTTTGCTACAGCTTTATCATCACCTTGTCTTATTTTACGTGGCGCATCTTTGTCAAACGCTTCACTATTTAAGCTTTCATTGATAGCCAACACTAAGCTTTGCGCATCAACATCATTGATTCCTGATACCACAACTGCTTTAGAATTTGCTTTTTTAAGTTGCGCAACTGCTTTTTTGATCGCATCTTCAACTTTATCAGATAGTTTTCTACCTGAAACACTATTTCCTGTAACTCCTGCATAGATTTTTGCTAAAGCAACTTTTTGATCTGATGGAGATAACGGCACACGCTTATCAGCATTTGCACCTGATAATGTCATGTTTGCTTCAAACTGCACATGTCTAGACATTTTTGCCTGACCATGCTTACCAGTAGGAATTCTACCTTTAGCATAACCATCATCATATCCACCACCTTGCCAATCTCCTAAGAAGTCAGCTCCGACAGACACGATCACTTCTGCTTTAGAAAAGTCGTAATCAGCTAATGCTCTTTGACCGTATTTAGCTTCAAAAGCATCTAATGCTGTAGATTCTGAGATTGCATCGTATACTACATGATTTACGTTTCCATATCTTGCTTTAAATTCTCCAACTAATTTTGCAGTTGAAGGACTTGCAAAAGTTTGTGTAAGTAAAACGATTTGCTTTCCAGAAGCACTTACTTGGTTTAGTTTTTGACCAATTTCAGCATCCAACGTTTCCCAAGAAGCATCTGCACCAGCAATTTTAGGTTGCTTAACTCTCATGCTATCATATAAAGATAATACAGACGCATGAACTCTTGCATTTGCACTTCCTTTAGTTACAGCTTCCTTGTTGTTTTCAACTTTAATTGGACGACCTTCTCGTGTTTTAATTAAAATACTTGCAAAATCATATCCATCAGCAATTGTTGTTGCGTAGTAGTCTGCAACTCCAGGAACAATTGTTTCTGGTTGCACTACATAAGGAATAGATTTAATAACTGGCCCTTCACAGGCTGCCAATGTTGCAGCAGCTGTACTAAAACCAACATATTTAAGAAAGTCTCTACGAGAAGTTGAAGAAGACTCTAAAGTCTGTTTATCCCCTAAGAATTCATCTACAGGAACTTCTTCTACAAACTCATTCTGTCTAAGCGTCTCAACAATAGTGCTATTTTCATTTAGCTCCTCAACACTTTTCCAGTATTTCTTGTTTGATGCCATATTATATATAATTAGCTTCTTATATTACTATTAATAGTGACATTTTCCACATTCTAACGCTCCCATTTGAGACGCTTTGAATGATTCAACACCATATTTTTCTTTTAACTGCTCGTGAATCTTGTCATAGTATGCACTTCCTCTGAAGTTCACATCTGTTTCTCTGTGACAGTTGATGCACCATCCCATTGTTAGTGGAGAGTGTTGCTCAACAATTTCCATTTCTTGAATTTGCCCGTGACATGTTTGACAGTCAACTCCTGCTACAGATACGTGTTGCGAGTGATTGAAGTACACAAAGTCTGGCAAGTTATGAATACGCACCCATTTTACTGGCTTTGGATCATTTACATAATCTTGCTTTGTTGGATCCCAACCTGTTGCCTCATAGAGTTTCTGAATTTCTGCATTGTAGTCAACACCATACTTTACACCTTCTTTCTGAACATCTTCAGATACCTGCGCAATGTTTTTGTGACAGTTCATACATACATTTAATGATGGAATTCCTGAATGCTTACTTACTCTCGCTGACGAGTGACAGTATTTACATTCTATTTTATTATCTCCAGCGTGAATTCTGTGTGAGTAATGGATTGGCTGAATTGGTTGATATCCTTGATCGACTCCAACTTGCATTAGATACCCATACCCAAAATATGCTGAACCTAACAAGAAAAAGATAGTCGCTACAATTACCAAGAATTGATTTTGAACAAATGCTTTCCATATTGGCGTTCCTTTTTCTTCTTCAACAACCAACGTACCATTGGCAACTGCAAATTTGCGAAGTGTTTTATTTACTAAGAACAACCCTAGAGCAAGCAATCCAAATAACACGATTAACGCCCAAAGAATCATTTTGTTTGAGAAACCTCCATTATCTACAACTACTGGAGTCAACTCACCACCACCATTAACCGGCGGCGCTTTTTCCTGAGCAGTATACGCAAGAATATTATCAATATCCTCATTACTTAACTGCGGAAACGCTGTCATTTGACGTTTACCATTAGCTTCGTACACTTTAACTGCATAACGATCTCCCGACTTGATTAGTGCCGAACTGTTTTTGATCCATTTATACAACCACTCACGATCTAAGCCTTCTTCTTCCTCCAAACGTGCTTCCACTCCTCTTAATGCTGGACCCGTAGACATGGCATCCATTTTATGACAAGCAGCACAATTTGCTTTAAACAAAGCTTCACCTTCTTTTATTGCGGCCTCGCCTTGAGCAAAGATAGAAGTTGAAAATGCTAGCATTAGCGCTAGCGCGATTCCTAAAATTCTTGAAATTGAATTACGGTGATTCACCTTTTTCATATTTTAAAGTCTTCTTAATTTGGCATGGTTTTTTCTAAGTTTAGTTTGAACTTAGACGTTCATGCTTGTTCCAAATTTGAGCAAAAATACAAATAGCGTTTAATTTGAGAAATGTTAGTGAACTGTTAATTTGTAATTTATAGTAATTCTAAATAACATTTGTACTCTAAAGTTCGTTAGTATATTTTACATTTGTATAAAATTGTATTCATTATGAGATTTTTAGCTTTAGAAAAGATTGCTATTTTAGCTTTAACAGCTTTTTTTTATTCGGGAGTTGCAACAGCACAACAAGGAGAAATTAACATCTCCAAAGACCCGAAAATTGATAAATTACTTACATATCAGAAAGAAATTAACCAAGAAACGGATAACGACACGCGTTTGAAGATTCAAATCTTCAATGGAAAACTCCGAAATGCTCAAAAAGTGAAGTCTAGATTTGAAGCAAAGTACTATGATATTCCTGCCAATATTAAATTTGAAACTCCAAATTATAAAGTTTGGGTAGGAAATTTTAGAACGAGTTTGGAGGCTGAACGTTATTTAGTAGAAGTACAAAAGACTTTTCCAAACGCTTTTGTTTTTACACCTCCAAAGAAGAAGAAAAAGTAACGATTATTGAATTGATTTAATAATCGTATATCATAAAAAAAGGATCGCAATTGCGATCCTTTTTTGTACATATTTTAGAAAGTTTATTTCAACTTTTTCTTTACTGCAATTTCTTGGAAAGCCTCTACAATGTCACCTTCTTTGATGTCGTTGTAGTTTTTGATTTGCAATCCACAGTCATACCCTTTACTTACTTCTTTTACGTCATCTTTGAAACGTTTTAACGAAGCCAATTCACCAGTAAATATTACAACTCCATCACGAATTAATCTGATGTTAGAGTTTCTAAATATTTTACCATCTGTCACCATACATCCTGCAATTGTACCCACTTTAGAGATTTTGAATGTTTCTCTAATTTCAGCGTTTCCAGTAATTTCTTCTTTCATTTCTGGTGATAGCAATCCTTCCATAGCATCTTTTACATCATTGATAGCATCATAGATGATTGAATACGTACGGATATCGATTTCTTCTTTATCAGCTACCATTCTTGCGTTTCCTGCTGGTCTTACATTAAATCCGATGATAATCGCATCTGACGCACTTGCTAACAACACATCACTTTCTGTGATAGCACCAACCGCTTTGTGAATGATTTTTACTTCAATTTCTTCCGTTGATAGTTTTTGGAATGAATCTGTTAAGGCTTCAACCGAACCATCCACATCACCTTTAAGAATGATATTAAGCTCTTTAAAGTCTCCAATTTTGATTCTTCTACCAATATCACCAAGCGTAGTTCTACGTTGCGTTCTTACAGATTGTTCACGTAGCAATTGTGTACGTTTTGCGGCAATTTGCTTCGCATCTTTTTCATCTTCAAAGACATTGAATTTATCACCTGCTTGTGGCGCTCCATCTAAACCAAGTATTGATACTGGTGTTGAAGGATTGGCAGTTTTTACTTTTTTACCACGCTCATCGTACATCGCTTTGATTTTACCACTGTGCTTTCCAGCCAATAAGTAATCTCCAATTTTTAAGGTACCATTTTGCACAAGAATTGTTGATACATAACCACGACCTTTGTCAAGGAATGCTTCTACTACAGTTCCCACGGCATTTTTATCTGGGTTTGCTTTTAGTTCTAATAATTCTGCTTCAAGCAATACTTTTTCTAACAATTCACCAACACCCAATCCAGTTTTTGCAGAGATATCATGCGATTGAATTTTTCCTCCCCAATCTTCTACCAACAAATTCATTGCTGCTAGTTTCTCTTTAATTTTGTCTGGATTTGCTGTTGGTCTATCAATTTTGTTGATTGCAAAAACAATAGGAACTCCAGCGGCTTGCGCGTGACTGATTGCTTCTTTTGTTTGCGGCATTACATCATCATCTGCTGCGATTACAATAATTGCAATATCCGTTACTTGCGCACCACGAGCACGCATTGCTGTAAAGGCTTCGTGACCAGGCGTATCTAGAAATGTGATTCGCTGCCCATTTTCTAGCTGCACTCCGTATGCTCCGATGTGCTGTGTGATTCCTCCAGATTCACCTGCAATTACATTTTCTTTTCGAATGTAATCAAGCAATGATGTTTTACCGTGATCTACGTGTCCCATTACCGTCACAATTGGTGCTCTTGGAGATAGATCTTCTGGCGCATCTTCTTCTTCTTGGATTGCTTCTTCAATATCAGCAGCGACGAAATCAACTGTAAAGCCAAATTCTTCTGCTACTATTGATAGTGTATCTGCATCCAAACGCTGGTTCATGGTTACCATGATTCCCAACATCATACATTTTGAGATAATGTCATTGATTCCAACATCCATCATTGTAGCAAGTTCACCAACAGTTACGAATTCTGTTGCTTTTAATACTTTGCTTTCTGCTGCTTGTTGTTCTAAATCTTCTTCCGTTTTCTGCCTACGGATGTCACGCTTGTCTCTACGGTATTTAGCTCCTTTAGATTTGTTGCTTTTCCCTTGAAGTTTTTCAAGCGTTTCACGTACTTGTTTTTGTACTTCTTCGTCTGTTGGCTCTACTTTAGCAACAGGTGCTTTTCGCTGTCCACCTCTACGGTTTCCACCACGATTTCCTCCGCCTTTGTTTCCTCCAAATCTATTGTTTCCACCAGAACGGTTATTGTTTCCTGATCCGGTTTTTGAAATACGTTTACGTTTCTTTCTTTTATCTGCTTCCGATTCTTTTTTGGAATCTTCTTTTTTCTTTTTTGCCTTGTTAAATTTTGTCAAGTCAATTTTTTGACCTGTCATTTTAGGACCAGAAAGTTTTTGATATTTTGTTTCAATTACTTTTTTCTCTGGCTCAGATGGCGTTTCCGTTTTAGCTTCCTCTTTTGCAGGAGCTTTTTTTGCAGGCTTTTCTTTTTGTTCAACTTTCTGAACCTGTTTTGGTTTTGAGAAAGTTGGTCTGTTTGAAATTGTCTGCGTTTTTTGCGGTTTTGCTTCTTTTTTAGGAGCAGATTGTTTTGCTTCTTCTTTTTTAGCTTCTTGCTTAGACTCTTTTTGAACAGGAGCTTTTGGCGCTGTTTCAGCTTCTTTCTTTTCTGAAGACGATGTATCTTTTTGAGGGTTTAGATCTATTTTTCCAATCGTTTTCGGTTTAGAAAGGTTTGCTTTTGCGCGCACTACTTTTTCACGTTCTTCACGTAAACGCTGTGCTTCTTCTTGCTCTTTTGCAAGTTGTTCTCTTAGTGCTTCTTTCTCCTTCCTTTTCTCCTCTCCAAGTTCTTTGGAAGCTACTTTTTTACTCTTGTCGGTTTGAAAACCATCAAGTAGCACATTGTATATTTCTTTCGATATTTTGGTCGTAGGTCTTTTTTCCACAGAAAAACCTTTCTGCGTTAAGAAGTCGACAGCTCTATCGATCGAAATGTTTAGTTCGCGTAGTACTTTACTAAGCCTTATTTTGTTTTGTTCAGCCATAAGCTATTTTAAATTTTACCCTCTTTTTAAATAAAAAACTGCTTTTGTTAATCTTCGAATTCTTCTTTTAGAATTCGTATTACTTCCCCAACAGTTTCTTCCTCTAAATCCGTTTGTTTTACGAGGAAGTCCAATTCTTGATCTAGCACACTTTTTGCGGTATCTAAACCAATTTTCTTAAATTCTTCTATTACCCAAGCTTCAATTTCATCAGAGAATTCTGTTAATTCAACATCTTCTTCAACACCTTCACGATATACATCAATTTCATATCCTGTAAGTTGTCCTGCTAATCGAATGTTGAATCCACCTTTACCGATTGCTTTTGATACTTCTTCTGGTTTTAAGAATACTTCTACACGTTTCGCTTCTTCATCAATTTTAAGCGAACTTACTCTTGCAGGACTTAAGGCACGTGTAATGTATAGTTGTAAGTTTGTTGTGTAATTAATTACATCTATATTTTCGTTCCCTAATTCTCTTACAATTCCGTGAATACGAGAACCTTTCATTCCCACACATGCACCCACAGGGTCAATTCTATCATCGTAAGAATCAACTGCTACTTTTGCTTTTTCACCTGGAATTCTTACTACTTTTTTAACCGTGATAAGTCCGTCAAAAACTTCTGGAATTTCTTGTTCAAATAGTTTTTCCAAGAATTCTGGTGCCGTTCTCGACATGACGATCATAGGTTTATTTCCTTTTAAATCTACTCTGTCAATAATTCCTCTTACATTTTCACCTTTGCGGAAAAAATCTGATGGAATTTGGTTTTCTTTTGGCAACACGATTTCATTTCCTTCATCATCTAAGAGTATTACTGCTCTGTGTCTGATATGATGAACTTCTGCCGTGTAAATGTCACCTACTAAATCTTTAAATTGTTTGTAGATGGTTGTATTATCGTGTTCGTGTATTTTTGAAATTAAGTTTTGACGCAAGGCTAAGATTGCTCTCCTTCCTAGGTCGATTAATTTTACTTCTTCAGATACATCTTCTCCAACTTCAAAATCTGGCTCAATTTTTCGAGCGTCTGTTAACTCAATTTCTTGATTTGGGTCTTCTACTTCTCCATCAGCTACTACGATTCTATTTCTCCAAATTTCCAAATCTCCTTTGTCGGGATTTATAATGATGTCAAAATTATCATCTGATCCAAATTTCTTTTTTAATGCATTTCTAAAAACATCTTCTAATATCGCCATTAGCGTTACACGATCTATTAGCTTGTCGTCCTTAAATTCTGAAAACGACTCAATCAATGCTAGATTCTCCATGACATGTCTTTAATTAAATGTTACCATAACTTTTGCTTTTACAATATCTTTATAAGGTATTTCTTGTTCTTTTTGAACCGTTATTTTACCTTTTCCAATGGGTTTTGGCTCGCGCGCTTTCCATTGCAGTTTTACTTTTTCATCGTCAGCTTCTACCAAAGTACCTGTTACTTTTTGGTTATCTGCCATGATGATTTCTAATTTTCTACCCACATTTTTCTTGTACTGACGAATGTGTGTAATTCCTTCAGAGATTCCCGAAGATAATACTTCTAACGAAAAATCTTCTTCTTCTCGATCAAGGTTATGTTCTATATGACGACTCACTTTCATACAGTCATTTAACGTTACACCATTATCGCCATCAATCACAATTACAATCTTGTTTCCAGCTTGTATCTCTTTAGAAATCAGGAACAATGAAGATTCTTCTTCTAGTACTTCCTGCAATAATTTTGTAACTTTTTCTTTAAACATTTTTAGTATGAAAAGAGGGGACTTCTGTCCCCTCATTTGTATTCTTTTCGTCTTATAACGGTGCAAATATACACATTTTTTCTAATCTTAAAAACTATTCAACCAAAGGATTTTATTTGTAACTTTAGTTATTATACTAAAAACTTAATAGTTAGATGAAAAAAATTCTACTTCCAACCGATTTTTCAGAGCAAGCTGATTATGCACTGAAAGTTGCCGCTTCATTAGCCAGACAAAATAATGCAACCATTTATTTGATGCACATGCTCGAAATGCCTTCGCATCTTTTGTCGGGAGACACAAATTTAGATGTGCCCGAACAATTACTTTTTATGAAAATTGCCAATGAGCGTTTTGAGAAAACAATGCAGCAAGATTTTATGCAAGGAATTAATGTAGAAGTTACTGTGGAATCTCACAAAGCTTTTGATGGCATCACGATGGCAATTAGACAGTATGACATTGATTTGGTTGTGATGGGTTCTAGTGGTGTTTCTGGCATTAAAGAAATGTTTATCGGTTCAAATACTGAGAAGGTTGTTCGTACTGCAGATGCGCCTGTTTTGGTAATTAAGAATGATATTGAAAATTTTAATGTGAGCAATTTTGTGTTTGCTTCTGATTTTACCGACGATCAAAAATTGGTATTCGAACAAGCCGTAGATTTTGCAAATAGCTTTAACGCAAAGCTTCATTTGTTGTTTGTAAATACACCAAATCGTTTTGTGACTACTGCTGCTGCAGAAAAGAAAATGAATGATTTTATTGCGAGTTATGATGAACTTGGCGAACATGAAACACATATTTACAACGATGATACTATTGAACACGGAATTTTGAATTTTTCGCGCGCCATTGATGCCGATTTAATTGGAATGAGCACACATGGACGACAAGGTTTGGCGCATTTTTTTAATGGAAGCATTAGTGAAGATTTGGTAAATCATGCGTTGCGCCCTGTGATTACTTTTAAGATTTAAAGATTGAATGATTGAATAACTAAAAATATTATTAAAAAATCCCAATCTGTGACGATTGGGATTTTTACTTTTTCTTTTTCATTTTACTACAACAAATTCGCCATAATATTGAATAAACTTGCTTTGGTTTTGAAATATTTGTTTTCCAAATCAATGGCTTTTATTTTGTTTTCTATTAGCTTTGCTTCTCGCGAATTTACTAGAAACAACGAGCTTTCTCCTAAGAAAAATTTACGTTCTTCCGCTTGCAACATGACTTCATAGTCATTTACCAATTGTTCCGTAAGTTGATTTTGCAATATGTATGAATTTATTTCCTGTGTTACAGCGTCAATTTTGTTTTTGAGCGTGACGCGTGTGGTGGTTCGTTCAAATTCTAAGTCTTGTAGTTTGAGTTTCGCCAAGCGCAAATCTCCGCGTTCTTTTCGTAAGAATAACGGAAAACTGATGTTTAATCCTGCTTTATAGTTTTGCGTATTAAAGGTTCCTACTTCGTCTGGTGTTTGCGACAGAAAGTTGTATTGCAAGTCAATTTTTGGCAATAACATATTTTGTTTTAATCGCCTGTTGAGTTGTAAACTTTCATATTTGAGGTTGAGCGACTGAATTTTTGGATGCGCTTCTACATCAAAATCTTCACTATCAAACGCAGTTACATTCAAAATTTCGTCAATACGTTCAAACGTAGTTGTATCTGGCTGAATATTTTCTCTGAGTTCAACAGGCGTGTTGTTATTTAGCCATAAAAAATTAGAGAGTTCCAATGACGATTTTACATAGTTGATCCGCGCTTTTTCTAAGTCTAATTTTCTGGTGTTTAAGGTCAATCGCGCTTCAAGCGTATCAATTGCGGCTTTTTCACCTTCGCGAAAACTTCTTTTGATTCCGTCAAAACGCAATGCCGCATTCGACAAAAAGGATTCGTATACTTCTTTGTTTCTATAAGATTTTAACCATTTAAAATAGGTTATTGCGGCTTCGTACAGTATTTCATTGACCAATAGTTGCTGATCTACTTGCGCTTGTTGTGTGAATAGTTTGGCTTGTTTGAGCATTGCCATTCGTTCATTAATTAGTAAACCTCTTGCGAGCGAAACCGAAACTCCTGCGCTGTATAAGCCATCGGTTGGCACGGTTAACTCAGGATTTAAGAACTCACCTGTATTTTCTTCAAAATTTGCTTTGAATTCGACACCATACCACGTTGGAATTTTAAATGTCGCATTAAGTTTGTCGTAATATTCTGTGTTTTTGAATTTTTTACGATTGTAATCGACTTCCAATTTCGGGTCAAACGCACCACGAGCTTTTAGCAATTTGGCTTCACTTTCGTTGATAATCAAATTTGCCTGTTTCACGATAGGATGATACGTTTTTACATACCCAAGATATTCATCTAAAGACAATATAGAGTCCAACGGATTTTCTATTTGAGCCGTAACATTTCCACTGAAAAGAAATACAAGTAAAAGAAAGATGTATCTCATAGTTATTTCTTCTTAGCTGTTTTGTTTTTTGCGCTTGTTCCTTCTGGCTGATAGTAGTTTGGTGGAAAACTGTTGAGTTGTCTCCACAATTCAAACCAAATTGGCACATCGTCTAATAGCGCGATTGTTTTTGCTCCTGAACCCACTCGAATTGCCGTTGGCCAATCGTGATCGTTTTCGTCTGGGGCAAGTAATATTCTGTATTTTCCGTTTTCACTGATAAAGTTTTCAATTGCAACTACTTTGGCTCCATAAGTTCCGTAAGATACATTTGGCCAACCACTGAAAATGATTGCAGGCCAACCATCAAATTGTATACGGACTTTTTCGCCAATGTGAATTAATGGCAAATCAATTGGACGCACATAACTTTCTACTGCCAATTCATAACTTGCAGGCATGATTCCTACCAATTCTTCCCCTTCTTTAAAGGTTTCTCCAATTCCACCTTTTAAGGCTTTGTTGATAAAACCATCTTGCGGCGCTAGAATGTACTGCAAACCATTTCGGATTTTGTAATTGGTATATTGATTTTCTAATTTTGTCACTTGCGCTTCTGTATCAAACTGACTTGACTGCGCTGTAAACATATCACTCTGCGCTTTTGAAATTTTGTCTGCGTATGCCGCTTTTGTTTTAGATAATTCGATTTTTGCGTTGATAAGGTCGTTTTTGTTCGCCAAAAATTTATTTTCAAGTGAAATTAATTTTGCCTCCGTTTCTTGCAATTTTAAACGCTTTTCCTCTACATCTTTTACCGCTTTTAAACCTTCTTTTTGCAACGTTAACGTTCGGTCATACTGACGTTGCGCAATGTTTTTATTGATGCGAGCAGCTTCTACATCGATACTATCGCCTTTAATTTTCAGCTTTGCTTGCAAGAGTTTGTTTTGCGTTTGTTCTAGTTTTAAATCACGCTCACGTAACAAAGCGGAAACTTGTCTCTCCAAAGCACTAATTTTTCCTTTGTAAGCAACTACCGAAGAAGATTTCGCTTTGATTTGATCGCCTGTTCTTTCAACCAATTTATCGTCAAAGTATTCACTTTTTACTTCAGATATTTTTAAAATAGTGTCTCCTTTGCGTACTGAATCACCTTCACGAACATACCATTGCTCAATTCGCCCAGGAATTTGTGATTGAATTGTTTGCGGACGCTGATCTGGTCGCAAGGTTGTGACTTGTCCTTGTCCAGAAATATTTTGTGTCCAAGGAAGGAATAGCACAATAATTCCCACAATGGCAAAGGTTAACAAAAACTTATTGAGTTGCTTGTAATATTGTTTATTAAAGACAAGCTTACCAGATGCAAACTGCGTAAGTTTTACTTTTTTATTAAGCTGATTATTTGAAATATTTAGCATGCCTTTCTATCTTTAATTTCTCCTTTATCTAGTGTAATTATTCCGCCACAATTTGTTTTCCAACGTTCGTTGCTACTCACAACAATTAGTGCCCACGGATTTGATTTGTCTGTTATAAAGTCAATAATTCTATTACTTTCATCTTCATTAAATTGATCGAGTGGATCTTCTAGAATCAACACCTTTGGTTTTTTGATGATGGCTCTTGCCAATACTATTTTCTTGGAAATATTGTATGAAATTTGTTTTCCTTCAGGATTTAAAATGGTTCGCAAACCTTGTGGTTGTTCTTTAATGAATTGTGTTAAGCCTACTTTTTCAAGTGCCCAAAAAATTGTTTCATCAGAGATATTTTCGTTTCCAAATGCGAGATTTTCCCTGATTGTTCCTTCAAATGGTGTTTCTTCTGAAAGTGATAATCCTAAGTGTGTTCGGTAATAATTTAAATGTAAACTTTCTATTGAAAATTTATTGACATACACACTTCCTGAAGTTGGCGCATTTACTCCTGCGATCAATCGTAACAAACTCGATTTTCCAGAACCGCTTTCACCTTGAATTAAAATTCTGCTTTTGGGCGTGATTGTAAATGAAATATCTTTTAAGATTGGTTTTTCTCTGTTAGAAACTTCATACGAAACATTGTCTAACTCAATTTCCATTTCTTCTTCAAAATTTGGCGTTTCGCCTTCTTGCGGTTCCAAACCTTTGTCTACTACTTGCCCTAATTTTTCTATAGAAGTTAAAACGTCGTAGAACGATTCTAAACCTACAATTAATTTTTCAACCGAACCAATGACTAATAAGATAATGATTTCGGCAGCAACAAACTGTCCAATGTTCATTTCTTGATTTAGCACCAAAGCACCACCAATTAGTAGCAAAGAAGCAGTTACTAATACTTTAAATGAAATCATTTGAATGAATTGCATTACCAGAACACGGAAATGACTTTCACGAGCTTTGAGATATCCTTCTACCAATACATCATTTTTTTTGAGTGCGAGATTGGTATTTCCTGAAAGTTTGAAACTTACCATGGTTCTGGCAACTTCCTGAATCCAATGAGCTACTTTATATTTATTTTTCGACTCGTCTAAGCTGGTTTGCAAACCTCTCCTTGCGGTGTATTTGAATACGATAAAAATCAACGCAACTAGCAATACACCAAATATGATAAAAAACGGATGATAAAATGATAGTAGAATTAAAGCAAATAAAATTTGTAGCAATGCTGATGGCACGTCTATCAAAATTTTAGAAAGTCCTTTTTGAATGGTTAATGTATCAAAGAAGCGGTTTGCCAATTCTGGCGGATAGTAATTGTGTAATTCGTCCATTCTAATTTTTGGAAAACGATAACTCAATTCAAAAGAAGCTCGCATAAAAATACGCTGCTGAACCGTTTCTATAATTCGCAATTGCATTAGCTGTAAAGCTCCAGAAAAAATTACACCAAGTGTTACCAAAACGACCAATACAACCCATGAAGTAGACACCTGCGCGCCTTGTATAAGGTTGATAATAGACTGAATTCCCAACGGAAGCGACAATGCCACGATTCCTGCAAATATGGCATAATATAGAATCTGCAAAATATCTTTTTTCTCTAATTGAAGTAAGCCAACAAAACGTTGCCAAGGTGATAATTGAGTATTTGCCATTTTTTTTACATTAAAAACGTTCCTTTTTATATTTGTAAATATACTGCGAAACATTTAAGAATTCACTATTTCAATATTTACGAACGCAAAGATAATAGTATTACTATCAACATTGCATATAAACGTATTAATATTAACATTAAATTAATTTATAATATTGATATACAATTACTTATTTGTTAAAGAATTTTAGAAATTTTAACATTTTTATAAAGCACAATACCTTGAATGACAATAATTTCCATGATTTTAGTTTTAAAAAAAATATATAAAACTTAAAAAAATTTATGTTTTCCAGAAGAATTACGGCTTTAACCACTTAAAGAAAAATATTTTAAACGTAATTTATTGATGAAGATATTGGATAAAAAAGTTTTTTCTGCTTTTTAGAGAAGCTTTTCACTTTACCTATAGAAGTATATGACGATATATACTATAAGAACTTATCTCAGCGTTAACAATGTAAATTATTACAAACAAAAAATCCCGATTAAATGATCGGGATTTTGCTTTGTTGGCCTACTAGGGCTCGAACCTAGACTCTTCTGGACCAAAACCAGACGTGTTGCCAGTTACACCATAGGCCAATTGCTGTAATGCGGTTGCAAATTTAAAACAAAGTTTGAGAAGTCCAAATATTTTTTTCATTTATTTTCACAAAATGATTCTTAACGTTTTCCAAAAAAATACACTTCTTATGTGATAAATTCTTAAATTCGCCGTTAGTCTTAATTAAAAGGTATTACATGACTTCTTTGAACTTTAAAAAATGGAACACCATTTTAGGATGGGTAGTTTTTTTAATCGCATTAATCACTTTTAGCTTAACTGTTGAACCAACAGCAAGTTATTGGGATTGTGCTGAATATATTGCAACTTCTGCAAACCTTCAAGTTGGGCATCCGCCGGGAGCGCCTTTTTATCAAATGATGGGCGCCATTTTTGGCACATTTGCTTCCGGACCTGAACAAGTTGCATTGATGGTAAATTACTTGTCTGTTTTTTCGAGCGCTTTTACCATATTATTCATGTTTTGGTCGATTACCAATTTGGTTCGTAAGGTTGCTCTGAAAAAAATAAATACTTCAGATCCTAACAACGAAGATGTAAAATTCACACAAGGAAAAAAGATTGCTGTTTTAGGAAGTGGACTTGTAGGTTCATTAGCTTTTACGTTTTCAGATAGTTTTTGGTTTAGCGCCGTAGAAGCTGAAGTATACGCTATGGCAATTTGCTTGATGGCAGTATTATTCTGGTTGGTATTGCGTTGGGCAGACGAGATGCACAAACCAAGAGGAGACAAATGGCTTGTTTTAATTTCGTTAGTTATTGGACTTGCTTTTGGAGTTCACTTGATGGGATTATTGACAATACCTGCGTTGGGAATGATTTATTATTTTAAAAATTACGAGAAAACCACCATTCCAGGCTTCATCTTAGCAAACGTTATTTCTGTTGCAGTACTCATGTTTGTGTTTAAATTTATTCCGCCAACTACACTGAGTATCTTCTGGGAAATGGAAGTGTTTTTTGTAAATACGTTTGGATTGCCATTTAATTCAGGATATATCATTGCAGGCTTAACCTTTATTGCAGTATTTTACTTTGCGATCAATTATACAAGGAAAAAAAATTACCGCTTACTTAATACCATTACACTTTGTTTGGCGTTTATATTGGTCGGATTTTCTACTTGGTTTATGATTCCAATTCGTGCCAACTCTGATATTGTTGTAAATGAAAATCAACCTTCAAACGCTCATTTATTATTAGCATATTACAATTTAGAGCAATATCCTGAAACACATGTATTATACGGACCTATGTATACCGATATATATGGCGGATTGGACGAAAAGCAACCATATATTGATGACAAACCTAGATACGAGAAAAGTGAAGCATTAGATAAATATGTTATTGTAAACCAATGGAAAGGAGCAAAACAAAACTCCGATAGCCGACACAGAGGCTTTTTACCACGCATGTGGAGTTCCGAACACGCTGTAAACTACATGGAATATAGTGGTTTGTTGGATTTTGAGATTAAACCCGAATATCGTAGTGAGCCACAAATCGTAGAAATTATCAATGATTTCAAAAAACGAGCTGCCAACGGTGAAATTTATGCAGAAGATTTTGAAAAGTATCTAAAAAAGATTCGAGAATACATCAATGTAAAACCACCTACGTTTGGACAAAATCTACATTACCTACTCAACTATCAAATGGGCTATATGTATTGGCGCTATTTTATGTGGAATTTTGTTGGACGACAAGACGATATTCAAGGAAAACTTGACAATCACGGAAACTGGATAAGCGGAATTAAATTTATTGATGAAATTCATTTGGGCGCTTCTCAAGACAATCTTCCATCTGACGTTTTAGAAAACAAAGCAAGAAACACCTATTACTTTTTGCCTTTAATTTTAGGGATTATTGGGTTTGTATTTTTACTGCTGCGCGCGCCAAAACAATTTTGGGTATTGCTAGTATTCTTCCTGTTTACTGGACTTGCCTTAAAAATATTCTTAAGCGAACGACCTTTTGAACCAAGAGAACGTGACTATGCCTTAGTAGGTTCGTTTTACGTATTTGCTATCTGGATAGGTTATGGAGTCTACGCACTTTTTGATTCTTTAAAATCATATCTTGATGGAAAAATTGCCGCAGGAGCAGTTACTTTAGTCACACTATTAGCAGTTCCATTGTTAATGGCAAGTCAAAACTGGGACGATCACGACAGATCAAATCGATATACAGCACAATCTACTGCAAAAGCTTACTTAAACTCCATTCAGGAAGATGTTGGTTCTATCATATTTACTATTGGTGACAACGATTCTTTTGCTCTTTGGTATGCGCAAACTATCGAAAATTATAGAACTGACGTACGAACGATAAATACAAGTTTGCTTGGAACAGATTGGTATATCGATCAAATGAAAAAGAAAGCGTTTGACAGTGAAGCCGTTCCTTCAGAAATGACGCACGATCAATACAAACACGGAACCCGAAATTACCTACGTTACGAACGCCATCCTGCCATTGCAGATAGTACTGTTTGGGAATTAGATCGTTTTATGAAGTGGGTTTTAAGTGATAAAAAAGAAACTAAATACGGGTATTTAATTGATGAAGTATACGAAGTAGATGATACCAATATTCCTGATAGCCAACGAAATATTGTGTATTATCCTGTGACCAAAATCCGAGTTCCTGTCAACAAGGAAAATGCTAAGAAATATGTAAGTCCAGAAGACCACGATAAAATGGTCGATTATATTGACATAGAACTTCCAAAGACAGCGATTTATAAGAACAACCTAATGATGCTTGATATTTTAAACCAAAACGACTGGGAACGCCCAATTTACTTTACAGGTGGAAGTTTTGACAAAGCAGAATACATTTGGATGAAAGATTACCTTCAACTAGATGGTTTGGTGTATAAACTGATTCCTATAGAAACAAAATTGCCTAGCAATTACGATATGGGACGTGTAAATACAGACCTTATGTATGACAACGTGATGAAATGGGATTGGGGAAATTCTGGAAGTGATGATATTTACCACGATCCGCAAACACGTCGTCAGAGTATTTCATATCGTACCAACCTTGCAAAATTGGTGGAACAATTGGTAAAAGAAGGTAAAAATGATAAAGCAGAAGACATCATCGATCTTGCTTTGGAAAAAATGCCAATCAAACATTTTGGATATTACATCTTTACAGAGCCTTTTATTGATGGATATTTTAAAATTGGAAAAACGGAAAAAGCACTCGCAACCTACAATCAAGTAAAAGAGAAATATTTAGAATATCTCGATTATTATAAAGGCGTTCCACTTAGTGAACAGAGTAATGCACTTGAAGAAATTTACGGGTATTTAGAAAAATACAAGAGTCTTACCGAATTACTTGATGCCAACGGACAAAAGGAACTTTTTGAAAAAGAAGTTACCGTTTTTCAAGGATATGTTGAGCAATTCCAGCATCTTTTTGCAGGACTTGAAGAATAAACAAATGAAGTTTTATACTGTAAAAACTCCCAAAATAGTCACTTGGTTATTTCCAAAGCTACTTTGGGAGTTTTCAGTTTCTGAAAAGAAAATTTTTTTAACCTTTGATGATGGACCAATTCCCGAAGTCACACCTTGGGTTTTAGAGCAACTCGCAAATTACAACGCAAAAGCAACGTTTTTTTGTATTGGAAATAATGTGCGAAAACATCCAGATATTTACAACAGGTTGATTGTGGAAGGACACACGATTGGAAACCACACACAACATCATGTAAACGGCTGGAAAGTTGCTGCACCAAAGTACATTTCCAATACAATTGAAGCTACAAAAACCCTTGAAAAGACTGCGGAAGTTTCTTCAACAGCAGTGACAAAACTATTTCGTCCGCCATACGGGAAATTAACACCTCAACTTTCTAGAAAACTTAGAAAACTAGGCTATAAAATTGTCATGTGGAATGTATTGAGTGGCGATTTTGACACTAAATTAACTCCAGAAGAATGTCTTGATAATGTATTGAATGCTACGAAAGCAGGAAGTATTGTGGTATTTCACGATAGTTTGAAAGCATATGACAAACTACACTATGTGCTTCCAAAAGTATTGAAGCATTTTAGCGATTTAGGATATACGTTTGAGCGTATTACGTTTTAAGCGTGTTCAGAAATCAATCCGATCAATGTATTAGCATCTTGTTCTCCACTTTGTCTCCACACCATTTCTCCACCTTTATAAATCATTAAAGTAGGAAGTCCTTTTACACGTAAAGCTTCTGCTAATTCTTTATTTTTATCTACGTCAATCTTAATTACTTTGGCTCTGTCGCCAACCGCAGCAGCAACATCGCGTAACACCGCGTGCATTGCTTTAGATTGCTCGTTCCATTCTGTATAAAAATCTAACAAGATTGGAATATTTGCACTAATTAATTCACCAAATTTTGACATAAGCGAATGTTTTAATTTTTACTGAATTACTATTTTTTTAACTAAAAAATCTTTAATTCTCTACTACAAATGTACTATTTTCTTGCGATTATGCTACTTTCTGACGTTTTTTCAATGTTATCACTGTAATTTCTGGCCAAATTCCGACACGTCCTGGAAACGCCAAAACACCAAATCCGCGGTTTACATGCAAGTATTTTCCAGCTTCTTCATACAATCCTGCCCAACGCGGATATCTATATTTTACAGGGCTCCATTTAAAATTTAAAAACGGAATTTCAATCCCAAACTGCATTCCGTGCGTATGTCCAGACAAGGTAAGCTGAATCTTTTTTTCAAAATTGAGAATATTTGGTTCATCCGTAACTACCTCAGGATCTTTCTTTTCGTGTTCTCTAATTTCCATTTCCTTGTAATCAAAGTGAGAAGGATCATGCGATAATAAAATATTGAATTCTCCATCTACAACACCTTCCGTCGCTTTTCGTAAACTTCCTCGCTTTGGAAAATGACGTGAAGCTCCCCAATTTTCAACACCCAAAATATGTAGTTTTTCACCATTTCGTTCAAGCGTACGCTTTTCGTTCAACAATAAATCAAATCCAATGGCTTTGTGAACTTCTTCCATTTTTCGATGATTTTCATCAATTTCTTCTTGACTATTATATGCATAATAACCATAATCGTGATTTCCCAACACAGAATATGCTCCATCTCTGGCTTCAATTCGTTTAAATGTATCAATCCATGGATTCATTTCTTCTGCTACAGCATTGACTATATCTCCCGTAAAAAGCACCACATCACTTTTTTGCTCGTTAATCAAATCTACAGCATATTCAATCTTTTCTTTATTGTCAAAACTTCCTGAATGAATGTCTGAAATTTGCGTGAGCGTGTAGCCATCAAAAGCTTTAGGAAGGTCATCAAAATACATGGTGTGCTTTATAACTCTGTAGTCGTATCTTCCTTTAAAAATTCCATATAAAAATCCAGCAAATGGCACAGCGGCTATTCCTAATGCTAATTGACTTATAAATTTTCGTCTTGACGGAATGGCTTCTCCAACGGTCATTCCATTATGTTGAAAATAGTTGAATAACGACGCAAAAAAGCGTAAAATATCTTCTATAAATAAGATCGCAAAAATGAATAGTTTAGGCACTACAAACGTGAGCGCTAATGCAATCGCATATCCTGTAGACAAACTAAAACGACCTTCGCGCTGTGTGAGACTCATTTGGTAAAAAAAGATTCCGTACACAATAATCGTAACTAGCCAAAAACCTATGAGGATGAACTTGTTTGTTGTTAAGGCGCGTACAGAAAAGAAGGTATACAACTCTAAAATGAGCAATATCACAATTGGAATTAAAAATCGTAGCATTGATATAATTTTAACAAAAATACTTGTTATTTACGTATTGATTTGGCGTTTTACGGGAATTTTAACATTGAAGTGATTTAAACTTTTAGTTTTGAAGCGAAAATTTAAGATTTTTTGGGGAGATGAAGTCTTTTTTGAGTGGCATAGCTGTAGCTACGACAGGAAAAAAAGTCAAAATCAGCGCAAAACAAGATGAATTTACAGCCAGAAGAAAAAGTTTAAACCACTTCATTCCTAAAAAAAACTCCCGAAGGTTTTCGAGAGTTTTTAAATTTGTTGTTATGGTAAGTTCGGAATGTCGTCAGGTGTAAAATCATACAACTCATTCGATTCTTCTTCTTTTAGTTTTTTGACTAAATCTAGCGCATCTGGTACTACATCACTACATAGCACAATTAGAGTGCCTTTTTTTGCATTTTTTACTGCGTGTAGAATGGCTTTTTTTTCTGATGGAATAATGGTTGTTTTCTTGTTTGGATCGTGCATTTTTATTCCATCATCCAACATTTTAATCAATTCTTCTTCCGTTTTTCCGCGCAAGCGTTTGTCTTGACGAATGATTACTTCATCAAACATTTCTGCTGCCAATGCGCCCATTTCGTTGTTATCTTCCACTCGCCTATCGCCAATTCCTGCAATGATTCCAATTTTTTCAGTCGCGTTTAAATTGTCTACAAATTGTTTTAAAGCACGCATTCCTGCTGGATTGTGCGCGTAATCGACTAATATTTGGAAATTTTTAAACTTAAACAGATTTAAACGTCCTGGTGTTTGTGAAGCAGATGGAATAAAGGTTTCTAACGCAGCACGCATATCTTCTAAGGTAAATCCTTTTAAGTATGCAGTAATAACGGCTGGCAATACATTTTGAATCATAAATGTAGCTTTTCCACCAAAAGTTAACGGTACATTTACGGCTTTGATGACACGCATTTTCCATTCGCCTCTACATAAAGTTATATATCCATTTTCGTAGATGGCACAAATTCCACCACGTTTTTGCATGGCTTTGATGTGCGGATTGTTTTCATCGAGTGAAAATAACGCCACATTACATTCAACATTTTTACGCATTGCATACACCAATTCGTCATCTGCATTTAAAATTGCGGTGCCATCTGGCAATACCGTTTCTGGAATGACACCTTTTACTTTGGCTAATTGTTCTATGGTGTGAATTCCTTTGAGTCCTAAATGATCGGCAGCTACATTGGTTACGATTCCAATATCACAATTTTTAAATCCTAAACCTGCACGTAATAATCCGCCACGAGCACATTCTAACACAGCATAATTTACAGTTGGATCTCTCAGTACGAACTCTGCACTTGCTGGACCTGTACAATCGCCTGTCATTAACAATCTATTTTGAATGTACACACCATCACTTGTCGTGTAACCAACTCGGTAGCCTTTCATTTTCGCCATGTGCGCAATTAGACGCGTTGTTGTTGTTTTTCCATTCGTTCCTGTTACGGCAATGATTGGAATTCGTGACGTTGATCCTGGAGGAAATAATTTGTCTATTACAGGAGAAGCTACGTTTCTTGGCAATCCTTCTGTTGGCGCCAAGTGCATACGGAATCCTGGACCTGCATTTACTTCTAAAACAGCGCCGCCAGTTTCTGCAAGCGGCTTGCTTATGTCAGACGTCATTACATCAATTCCACAAATATCTAAATCAATGATTTTGGAGATACGTTCTGCCATAAATACATTGGCAGGATGCACGATATCTGTAACATCCTCGGCAGTTCCACCAGTACTTAGGTTTGCCGTGTCTTTTAACACCATTACTTCGTCTTTTTCTAAGACAGTTTCTAAGGTATATCCTTTGGCAGCAATTAAGGTTTGTGTTAAATCGTTTACCTTAATCATGGTTAAGACCTTTTCGTGTCCGTAACCTCTGCGTTCATCTTTGTTTACTTCATCGATCAACTCTTGAATGGTGGATGTTCCATCTCCAACAACATGAGCAGGTGTACGTTTTGCCGCAGCGACCAATTTATTATTAATGACAAGCAAACGGTAATCGTCTCCTGTAATGTATTTTTCTACAATCACTGATCGAGATACTTCTTGTGCCGCTTTAAAAGCAACCAAAGCTTCATCGTATGTATTGATATCAACTGTAATTCCACGTCCGTGATTTCCGTTGATCGGTTTTATCACCAAAGGAAAACCAACATAATCACACGCACCTTGCAGGCTTCTTTCTCTACGGATAATATCGCCACGTGGCACTTCAACCTCAGCTTGTTCTAATAAGTATTTTGTGTCTTCTTTATCGCAGGCAATTTCAACACCAATATTACTGGTTTCGCTGGTTACAGTTGCCTGAATGCGTTTTTGATTGGCGCCGTAACCTAATTGACAAAGTGAATATCTGTTCAGGCGAATCCATGGAATTCCTCTGCTTGCTGCTTCTTCTACGATAGAACCTGTACTTGGTCCAAGACGTTCTTCTTCACGAATTTCGCGCATATCCTGAATGTCACTAGCTAAATCGTATTCTTCCCCAGCAATTAAGGCTTCACAAATTCGCACCGCTGATTTTGCTGCATAACGACCTACTTTTTCTTCCATATAAGAGAATACCACATTGTACACACCTTCTTCTCCATAACCGCGTGTTCTACCAAAACCTGTGTCCATTCCCGCCAAGGTTTGTATTTCTAGTGCAATGTGCTCAATTACGTGTCCCATCCAAGTACCATCATCCACACGCATAAAAAAACCACCTTCACAACCTTCCGAACAACGATGTGAATACATGGAAGGAAACATGGCTTTTAACCGATCTCCGAAGCCATCGACTTTATTGGTAGGATATTCTTCCATTTCTTGAAGATCCAATACCATTACGATTAACTTATGTCTTCTTACAGACCAATAGTTTGGTCCGCGCATTGCGTTTATACTTCTTATTTCCATGTGTTGTTGGTTTGGTTAATTGAAAGATTTGTTTTTATAACAAGTCCGATCATAAATATAGAAAAATTTCACAGACTTATGTCTTCTTTTCAATATTCTATATACATCATTTAAGATTACATTAAAAAAAGATACACAGACAGAAAATTATTTTACTTTTGCAATCACAAAAAATCATAAGAACATGCAGCAGATTAAAGGTACTTTGATTCCAATTGGAGGAAATGAAGATAAAGGTATTGAAGAAAATGAACAATATACACTAGAGTTTATTGATGATGGAATTTTATTTCATGTTGTAAAAGAAGCCGGAGGTATTGATGCAAAAATTGTGGTAATTCCGACAGCTTCAAGCATTCCTGTAGAAGTTGGAGAAAATTATTTGAATGCTTTTGATAAATTGGGTTGTACAGATGTTACCGTATTGGACATAAGAAGCAAAGAAGATTCTGAGAAAGAGACTGCTATTGGATTGGTTAAGACCGCAAACTGTATTATGTTTTCTGGTGGCGATCAGTCAAAGATTACAAATAAAATTGGCGGAACAACGATTCATAATATTTTAGCTGATCGTTACAAAAATGAAGAAGGTTTTGTAATTGCAGGCACAAGTGCTGGCGCAATGGCAATGGCAAATGAAATGATAGCTGGCGGAAGTGCTTCGGAAGCATTTATTAAAGGTGCAGTAACGATGTATAAAGGATTAAGCCTGATTCCTGAGTTGGTTATTGACACACATTTTATTCGCCGTGGACGTTTTGGGCGTCAATCGGAAGCTGTGGCAAAATTTCCAAATTTGATCGGAATCGGATTGGCAGAAGATACTGGAATGATTATCAAAAATGGAAACGATTGTACCGTGATTGGTTCTGGAATGGTGATTATTTTTGATGGTGCAACCTTAACGCACAATAATGAAAAAGTATTGAAAGAAGGAACGCCAATGACGATGGCAAATATGACGATTCATGTATTGTCTAATGGAGATCAGTTTGATATTAAAAATCGTAAAGTTTCTGTATTACCGATTGAAGCACCTTTTATTTAGGCCGCTTCATTTCGACTTCGCTCAATGTGAACGCTTTTAGATGCTTACTCATACTTTAAAATTGTTTTTACTCTTATAAGAAACGTCTTGATTCTTGATTCTAAAAATCCTGATTCTTTTTTTAGATCGCTTTGCTGCTAGACCGCTGCGCTATTGGATATTAGATCGCTAACGCTTATTAGATATTAGACCGATTCTAAAATTATCAGAGGTTTTGTTTAAAAATTTATTAACACATTTTCAAATTATCAAATTAGAAGAACTCCTATTTATAAATAGCCACTTCTTCCATTCCATTTGAAGATTTACACGCTCGGTACATGCCTTCGGTATTAAATGGCATCGCAATGTTTCCTTTGGCATCAACCGCGATCAATCCGCCATCACCACCAATTTTTAGAATACGCTTATTGATAACCTCATCAGCTGCTTTTTCAAGTGAATAGGCTTTGTGTTCTATTAAAGCAGATACATCATACGCCACAACTCCACGAATGAAATATTCGCCACTTCCTGTACAAGACACAGCACAAGTTTCGTTGTTTGCGTAGTTTCCTGCTCCAATCATTGGAGAATCGCCCACACGACCAAAACGTTTGTTGGTCATTCCGCCTGTAGAAGTTGCTGCCGCAATGTTTCCGTTTTTATCGCAAGCAACTGCGCCCACAGTTCCGAATTTTGAATCTTTTTTAAGCGAATGATCTAATTGAAAAGTATCACTATCTTTTATTTCTTGCCACTGATTGTATCGTAATTCATCGTAAAAATACGATGAATCTTCTATTTTGTAGTTGTGCATTTTTGCAAAATACATCGCGCCTTCGCCCGCCATAAACACGTGTTCACTTTTTTCCATGACATCGCGTGCCAATAACACTGGATTTTTGATTCCTGTAATAAGTGAAACCGCACCTGCATTCAAAGTTTTTCCTTCCATAATAGCCGCATCCATTTCGTGTGTTCCTTGCGCGGTAAACACACTTCCTTTTCCAGCGTTGAACAAATGCGAATCTTCTAACAAACGTACAGCTTCTTCTACGGCTTCTACCGAAGATTTTCCTTCTTCCAATAGTTGGTAACCTGCATCCAAGGCTTTTTGTAAAGCTGCTTTATATTCCGCTTCTAGTTGCGGCGTCATCATTCCTTTTACTAATGTTCCTGCGCCACCGTGAATGGCAAGTGAAATGGTTTGCATTTTTGTTGAATTTAAAGCACGAAATTACAAATTGTAATTCAATTAATTTTAATTCGAGCTGTAAGTTTCACAGTTTTAATTTTAGAATTCATTTTACTTAGATTTAGTAGAGAAAAGATCATAAAAAAAGCGCTTTTGTTACGTAACAAAAGCGCTTTTTTTGAAGTAAATAACGATTACCAGTTTTCTAATTCTTTCTTTAATTCTTCTTTCGTTTTTCCATATTTCTCTTGCACTTTACCAGCAAGTTTTTCCAAACTTCCTTCTGCTTCATTATACTCGTCGTCTGTTATTTTTCCGTATTTCTTCTTAAAGTCTCCTTTAATTTGTTTCCATTTACCTTCAAATTGATCTTGATTCATAATAGCTATTTTTTTGATTATTATTGATTTTACTTAAAGTTATGAATAATAGCATGGCTTTTAAAAAGATAGCCCAAGATTTAGCATACTTTAACGATTGTAAGTTGCATTTTAACATTTTTGTTAAATTGACTATCAAGCGTATTTAAACACGAATGAGTAATCGCCTAAAAGGTTATAAAAGTTCTGAATGAAGAAGTTATAAAAGAAGTATGTTCCTTCTAAAAGAATAGTAATTGCTGTTTATTTTGAAGCGTCTTCAATAAAAATTATATTCTGAAACCTAACATATAATAATTCACTTAATCTACTAGCTAAAATTTCTGAGGCATCAAACCTATTTCCATTAAAAGTACTGGCTTTCCATTCTTTACCATTCATAAATGTCTTGATGGTAATTTCATAATCTAATTTCAAGAGTATCTCAAATGTAATATTTACCTGTTTACACAGCACAAAGATTGCATCGTATTTAGTAAAACCCTTAGAAATTAAATCTTCAAAAGTAGCTCGAATTCTAAAACATGCTGTACTGGTTTGTTTATCATGATACCAACCTTCAGGACCATAACAATCACAAATGTACATTTCAAATGTTTCAACAAATTTTTCTTTATGCAAATAATCCATAACTCTGAAAATAAATTATAATCCAAATATAGAAAACTTGTGGAGCTTTTGTAAAAAGAAAAAACGAACCGAAGTTCGTTTTATATACTAATTTTTCTTCGGGAAAACTTAGAAAGGAATACAAACGGAAAACTTACATGATTCTGATCCGCAATTCTTCCCAATTGAGCAAAAGAAATGCGACGGACGTGCTCCTCCGTTAATGTCGTTTTTAAACTTTTCATTTAACCTAGATACTTTTGATTTTTGTAAAGACAGTTTTGAAATCTTTTTTTTCATAATTATAGAATTTTAAGTTTATGTGAGAAAGTTCAAAACAGCAAACTTTGTTACCCAGAATATTTTCTGAATTTTATGAAAAAGCATTCTCCTTGTGAATAATTAGTCTATTTATGATAGAATTTAGCTAATATTCTTAAATTTGGATTTCCATCAAATTTACGATACATGGCAGCTCAAAAACGACTTTTTCTACTCGATGCGTATGCACTTATTTTTAGAGGATACTACGCTTTTATTAAAAACCCTAGAATCAACTCGAAAGGATTTGATACCTCAGCAATTTTAGGTTTTACAAACTCATTACTAGATGTCATAAAACGTGAACGTCCAGATCATTTGGCGGTTTGTTTTGATAGAGGCGGTAGTGTAGATCGTGTAGAAGTATTTCCTGAATATAAAGCAAATAGGCAAGAAACACCAGAGCCAATTACGCTGGCAATTCCATATATAGAAAGTATTTTAAAAGCCATGAAAATTCCTGTAATCGTAAAAGAAGGTTATGAAGCCGACGATATTATTGGAACACTTTCTAAAAAAGCAGAAAAAGAAGGATACCAAACCTTTATGGTAACGCCCGATAAAGATTTTGCTCAATTGGTTTCTGAAAATATCTTTATGTATCGACCAAAATTTGGTGGTGGTTATGAAACGTGGGGAATTACCGAAGTACAAGAAAAATTTGGCGTAGAACGCCCAGAACAAGTCATTGATTTCTTAGGAATGATGGGCGATTCTGTCGATAATATTCCTGGATTGCCTGGTGTAGGAGAAAAAACAGCTAAGAAGTTTTTAGCCGCTTACGGAAGTATGGAAGGCTTGCTTGCCCATACACACGAACTGAAAGGAAAGATGAAGGAAAAAGTAGAAGCCAATGGCGAATTGGGCATGCTTTCCAAACAATTGGCAACAATTATGCTCGATGTTCCTGTAGAATTCAACGAAGAAGATTTTGAAATGTGCGATCCTGATTTGGAAGCTGTCACAGAAATTTTTAACGAATTGGAGTTCCGTAGATTGCTTGACAATTTAACCAAAACGTTTGCGAAATCCGATGAAAATTCCGCGGAAGCGAACACAAAAACTACATCAAAAGCAAATCAAAAAGCATCTACCACAGGACAATTTGACTTATTTGCCACGCCAGGAGGAGGAAATGCTACAGAAGCAACCAACATTTCAGGCTACCAAACAATAAAAACAACCGATCATTTTTACCAATTGGCAAATACGCCGTTGTCACGAAAAATGTTGCTTCAAAAATTATTGAAACAGCAAAGTGTGTGTTTTGATACCGAAACTACAGGTTTAAAAGCACTCGAAGTTGAGTTGGTCGGAATTGCATTTTCATGGGAAAAAGGCAAAGGATATTATGTTGCTTTTCCAGAAGATCAGTCAGAAACAACAGCAATTTTAGAAGAATTCCGCCCATTTTTTGAAAGTACTACGATTGAAAAAGTTGGACAGAATTTAAAATATGATATTAAAGTATTGTCAAATTACGACATGCCTGTAAAAGGGCAACTATTTGACACCATGATAGCACATTATTTGATAAATCCAGATATGCGTCATAATATGGACGTTTTATCAGAAACGTATTTAAACTATCAACCCGTTTCTATTGTGGAATTGATTGGTAAAAAAGGAAAAAACCAGCTTTCTATGCGACAAGTTCCGTTGGAACAACAAACAGAATATGCGGTGGAAGATGCAGACATTACGTATCAGTTGAAGGAACATTTTATCAAAGAATTGGAAAGTGGTCATTTGACTAAATTATTTTCGGATGTAGAAGTTCCGTTGGTCAGTGTACTTTCGGCAATGGAAATTGAAGGAATCAACTTAGATCCAGACTTTTTAGGCGAATTGTCAAAAGCATTGGCAGTAGACATTGATCGTTTGGAAAAAGATATTTACGAACAAGCTGGCGAAGAATTTAATATTGGTTCGCCAAAACAATTAGGTCCAATTTTATTTGATAAATTAAAGTTGGTCGACAAGCCAAAGAAAACGAAAACTGGGCAATATTCTACCGCAGAAGATGTATTATCATATCTTGCAAAAGATCATCAAATTGTTGCTGATATTTTAGAATGGCGTCAATATCGAAAACTACAAAGTACGTATGTTGATGCCTTACCAAATGAAATCAATCCGAAAACAAATCGTATTCACACGGTATACGCGCAAGCGGTTGCAGCAACGGGAAGATTGAGCTCTAACAATCCTAATTTACAGAACATTCCAATTCGTACAGAACGCGGACGACAAGTTCGAAAAGCCTTTGTGCCAAGAGATGAAAATTATGTGTTGCTCGCTGCCGATTATTCTCAGATTGAACTCCGAATTATTGCAGCTTTAAGTAAAGAAGACACCATGATGCAAGCCTTTAAAGATGGCGCAGATATTCACGCTTCTACAGCTTCTAGAGTATTCAATGTTCCATTGGAAGAAGTAACGCGCGAACAACGTAGCAATGCAAAAACGGTAAACTTCGGAATTATTTATGGTGTTTCTGCTTTTGGATTGAGCAATCAAACCGATTTGACTCGAAGTGAATCTAAAGAATTGATTGACACGTATTATGAAACTTATCCAAAACTAAAAGCATATATGTCCAATCAAGTTGCGTTTGCTCGTGAAAACGGTTATGTGGAAACAGTTTTAGGAAGACGTCGTTATTTAAAAGATATCAATTCAAGAAACGCGATTGTGCGTGGTGCCGCAGAACGAAATGCAGTAAATGCTCCAATTCAAGGAAGTGCAGCAGATATTATAAAACTTGCCATGATAAACATTTACAATCGTTTTGAGGAAGAAGGTTTCAAATCGAAAATGCTGTTGCAAGTACATGATGAATTGGTGTTTGATGCACACAAAGACGAATTGGAAATTATAAAACCAATCATCAAAGAAGAAATGGAAAATGCCTTTAAAATGGAAGTTCCTTTAGATGTTGAAATTGGTGTTGGGCAAAATTGGCTAGAAGCGCATTAAACGAAGTGTCATTCCGCACCAGATGCGGAATCTTTTTGTTTGGTTGACGATTGTTGAATTATTATAACAATAAAGAAGGGTAAAAAGAAAGCGAACCGAAGTTCGCTATAATGTTAACATCCAATTAAAGTGTCGTAACATGGAGTCTCGTGTGGATACTGTTGCTCAGGACCATCACACTGACATTCGAATCCGCCTCTTATGGTAGATTGCTTTTTTTTATTCAATAATTGAACTCCTTCAAGTTTTAAAATGTTGTTTAACATAAATTATAAATTTTTGGTTAAAAACATAAGATAACACAACAAATTATAAATCAAATACGGTTTTACCATACTTAACAGTAAGACAGTAGATTTCTATCATCATAATAAGTAAGTAGTGACACATGATGTTAAATGACAAAGTAAATCATAGAACCATAAACACCGAGCGAAAACGAGTAAACTTATAAACTCATAAACAATGAGCATAACGAGTAAACTTATAACCTCATAAACCAATAAACATCAAAGTACAAAGCGATACGTAAACTTCATCAAGAAGATATTTTCAGGTTGTTGCCCTAATATCTGATTGTCTAAACTTCGTAATAAATGATCTCTCGTGTTTCCAAAACCTGTCGTTCCTTGCGACCAAACTAAGAATAATTCTGAACCAGGAATGTATTCCCAACGCAAGACTAAATTTGAACGAAATTGCACAAAAGCAAAATCAGGATTTCCAATAGAATAGTTTACATTTCCATCTGCATTTTCTTCAATCATGTATGAATCTGAAGCAGCATCATAGGAAATTTCATTAGGTTGGTATTGATAAAAACGATCATTTAAATCGTCTGCAATCGAATTGGTCACATATTTAAAATCTTTATAACGTCCGATAGACACAAAAGGTTGCCCGTAATACTGAATCGACAAATTTGGATTGATCGTATAATTGAAACGAATGGACGCACTTAACGTCTGATTGTCAATATCTCCCAAAATATAACGCGTAGTTCCGTTGTTATCTGCCTGCGTAACATACTGCGTTTTATTCGGATTGTAATTGTATTGCGGACTGATAGAAATTCGCATCGCATCCGTTGGTTGATACGTTACATCGCCACTAACTTCAATAAATGTAAAGTTGTCTTGTTTTGCTTTTGAATACACCATTCCCCAACTTGTACGGAGTTTTTTACGTTCGTCTGTTCCAAAAAAAGCATAGCCAAAATTTTCTTGCGAATAACGCCAACGCGGTCCGCCACGTAAAAAGGTATTGATAAAAATTCGAGGTTTGTGCGCGGCACCAAAATCAATCCACCAATTGTTTAGAAAGCGTAAATTTCCGTTGATTTCATATTGAATGCGATTAAAGTTTCCTTCAAAATCATACGTTGAAAATTGTGAAAATCGACCTGAGATTCGTCTAAAGTTTCCAACTGATTTTGTCGTTTGATACCGTATATTGGCATACTGACGAACTTCATCCGCCTGACGCAGAAATCCAATATCATTCAATTCCAATTCTGGCGAACGCCAAATCATTCCTGCATCATAACGCCACGTTCCGCTTCCAGCTTTTCCAAACTCCATTCGTCCTCCAGTTCCTGTCAGCGACGTTCTATTCGGATCAACATTTACATGTCCTGCATCTACACGTTGAAACAAATGTGTTAACGAATTTTGTGTAGCTGTAATCGCTTCTTTGCTTCCTTCTATATGACTTGCCACGATATTTCCCTCCACATAATACGTTCTGTCTTTCCAATTGTGTCTAAAGTCCAATCCGCCAGTATACGCAGCGCGATGCAAGAAATTTAAGTTGTCTTCCAAACGGCGATTGGTAGCTGTAAAAATTCCGCCAATAAACGTATTTCGTTCGTTGAAATCTTTTTGCAAACGACCCACAAAATAATTCGTCAACGGTTCTACCAATTCTTTTCGACGCGCTCCATTGGCATCAATTTCAGCAAATTCTTTTCCTGTCACACTTTCCAACACACCAATTGACCAACCATTTTTGGTTTTTCCACTAAACTTTGCGGCACCTAAAATGGTAGAATTTTGTGGCTGATCTACAAATTCGCCCGAAGCTAAGTTTGGAAAACCTTGCGGATTTCTTCCAATACGGCGCGAATAGAACACATTGTCTTGTCCGTTGGCAAATTCGTAATCGAAAATATTCTTATTTTCCACAAAAAACGGTCGTTGTTCTCGGAAGAAAATCTGAAAACCATCCAACGCAATTGCCGCAGGATCAGCTTCAACTTGTCCAAAATCTGGATTGATGGTAAAATCTAAAGTTAAGTCGTTTGTGACTCCAATTTTCCCATCAATTCCGCCATTTAGAGTAAAATCGTCACCATCGCGAAACGGATTTCCGTTTTCTTCAGGATACGTATCATATTGTGTGACCACATACGGTTGAATTTCCAATTGTCGTTGCGGTTCTATATTTTTTAATCCGTGTAATTCTCCAAATTCACTTACCCAACCTGGCGCATCTAGTGGAATTCGTTGCCATGTAGATCGTTCTTCTTTTCTAAAAAAACGACGTTGTACTTGCAATCCCCAAATTTGTTCGGCACTTTTTCCAAAGCGTAATTGACTGAACGGAATTTTCATTTCGGCTGTCCAACCTTCACTATCTACATTTGTTTTAGTATACCAAATTGGATTCCAGCTTCCATCCCAATTGTTACCATTACTCGAGATAAATTCGTCTCCTTTTACACCAGCAGCAGTTACTGTGAATGAAAAACCAGTTCGTTTATCGTGATAACTATCAATATTAATTTCGACCCAATCGCCATCAAAACCATCACGGCGCGATAAACGTCGTACAATTTTATCAGGATCTTTGTCAAAGGCACGAATTGCCACATATAAAAACTTGGCATCGTACATAATTTTAAACTGCGTTTGTTCGCTTGGTGGTGTATTTTCATCAGGACGATTTTCTATAAAGTCGCTCGCCCACATAACAGAATCCCAACTGGCATCATCGAGAATACCATCAATTTTAGGAGATTCGCCTTTTACTAAGTTTGTGGTGTAAATTCTCTTAGGAATAGTTGTTGAAGATTCTTGTGAAAACCCCACAATGGGAATACACAAAAGACCAATAATTGGCCATAAGATTGATTTCATTAGTCGTTTTTTGATTGATTGATTGTTATAAATGTAAGAAACCTAGTAAAATCATGTTTACATTTATATCAAAATTAACATTTATTAAGAAGTAAGATAAATAGAAAATACGCCATTTTTTATTGAAAATACATACCTTCAAAAGTATTATTTTAAGTATTTTTGAAGCTAAACACCAAAACTACGTGAGTGCCTTAAAAACCATATTATATTTTTCCCTTTTTAAATATCCGTTGACGAGAACTGAAATTTTTCAATTCACTGATACAACAGATCAGAAGGTGATTAATAGCGAAATTGATATGCTACTCGACAAAGGTGTCATTTTTAATTTTGATGGTTTTTATATTGATGTCAATGATCCTGATCGTATAGAGCGCAGATTGAAAGGAAATGAAATGGCGAGAAACATTATGCCAAAAGCAGTAAAAGTCTCTAAAAAAATAGCCAAGTTTCCGTATGTAGAAGGTGTTTGTTTGTCTGGCGCACTTTCTAAAGGTTTTTATGATGACGATGGTGATTTTGACTTTTTTATCATTACCAAACCCAATCGTTTGTGGGTTGCAAGAACGCTACTTGTGTTGTACAAAAAGATATTTCTGCTGAATTCTAAAAAATATTTTTGTGTCAATTACTTTATTAGCACAGATCAATTGGAGATTTCAGAACAAAATCTTTTTACGGCAACAGAAATTGCCACCTTAATTCCGTTGTACGGTAAAGATACTTTTAAAGCATTTTTGGAATCAAACCCATGGGCGCATCCGTATTTCCCTAACAAACCTTCTCATAAGTTAAGTACCATCAGAGAAACAGAAAAAAGTGGTCTATCGAAGTTGATTCAAAAATTATGCAATGGTTCATTGGGATTAAAGTTAGATCATTTTTTACAAAAGCTAACGATAAAAAAGTGGCGTAGAAAGTTTACACATTTGGCAAAAGAAGATTTTGATATTGCGATGAAATCTACCAGACATGTTTCTAAACATCATCCGCAAAACTACCAAAATAAAGTTATAAAACGACTTGGCGAACGTTACAGTGAAGTTGTAGCGCAGTACAATTTGAAATATCCAGAAACAAATGCTTGATGTTGTTTTTTCACATTCGTATTATTATAAGTTTGATGCCAAACAATGGAAAAATCAAACACCTTATCCGCCATTAGGAACACTGTATGCTGCTTCTTATTTACGTGAAAACGGTTATAAAGTTGGTGTGTTTGATGCGAATTTATTGGACGATCCAAAAACCATTCAACCATATTTAGAAACGCAAAAACCTTCCATATTTGTGTTATATGACGACGGTTTTAATTATTTGACAAAAATGTGCCTAACTACCATGCGTGAAGCTGCTTTTGAAATGATTAAAATTGCCAAAAACCTAGACTGTCAAGTAATTGTTTGTAGTTCAGATTCTACCGATCATTATGAAAAATATTTGGCGGCAGGCGCAGATTTTGTCATTCAAGGTGAAGGCGAAATTTCGTTGAAAGAACTCGTAGATGCATTATCCAATAATGAAGATACTTCACAAATAAAAGGACTCGTTTTTGAAAAAGATGGTGAGTTTGTCAAAAACCCAAAACATCCTGTATTACGCAATTTAGACGAATTGCCAATGCCTGCGTGGGATTTGATTGACATTGAACCATACCGAAAAATTTGGGAAGCTGGCGGCAACGAATTCACGCTGAATATGGCAACCACACGTGGTTGTCCGTTTAAATGCAATTGGTGCGCCAAACCAATTTATGGAAATCGTTACAACTCGCATTCTCCAGCATACATTACAAAACACATTAAATATTTAAGCGAAACCTATGGTGTACATCGTTTTTGGATGTGTGATGATATTTTTGGCTTAAAACCGAATTGGGTTCAAAATTTTAATAAAGAACTCAAAAAAGAAAACCTTACTATTTCGTATTACATACAAAGTCGTGTTGATTTATTATTAAAAGAAGACACGATTGAAGCACTAGCGGAAAGCGGATTGGAAGAAGTTTGGGTTGGTGCAGAAAGTGGCTCGCAAGCTATTTTGGACGCGATGGATAAAGAAACCAAAGTAGAACAAATTTATGAAGCAACACGTTTATTGAAAGAAAAAAACGTACGTGTGGCGTTCTTTATTCAGTTTGGTTATTTGGAAGAAACCAAAGAAGATATTCAAAAAACAATTGATATGATTAAGGAATTAGTTCCTGATAATATTGGTGTTTCGGTATCCTATCCGCTCCCGGGGACGAAATTTTATGACAAAGTAAAAGATGATTTGAAATTGAAAGCAAATTGGACAGATTCTGACGATTTGGCAATGATGTTTAAAGGAACGTACAACACACAATTCTACAGAAAATTACAACGTTACGTTCATAAGGAATTTCGAAAAAGTCAAGCGACTCAGAATTTTAAAAAATTCTTTAAAAGTCCGTTTTCAATTTCAAAAGCAGAATTGCGTTCCATGATTTTATTGGGTTATTATGTTCCTGCGGCTTTTTTAGATAAAATGCAACTTAAAAATATGGAGAATACTAATGCATAGTGATTTTGATGTAGCCGCGCCACAATACGATGATATTTTTACGTATTCTAACATTGGAAAAGCGCAACGAAAATTCGTTTTTAAGTATATAAATCCAATCATAAAACAAGGAAAAAAACTTTCTATTTTAGAGTTAAATTGCGGAACTGGCGCAGATGCCATCGAATTTGCAAAACAAGGTCACGATGTGATTGCAACAGATATTTCCGAAGGAATGATTGAAGTTGCCAACGCAAAATCGCATCCTGAAAATCTTCAATTTAAAGTGCAAGATATTAACAAGCTTACGAAAGATACGTTCAATAAGAAGTTTGACTATATATTTTCAGATTTTGGCGGCATCAATTGTTTATCAACAGAACAACTAGAAAAGTTCTTTCAAAATGCTTCTGATTTGTTGCTTCCTAACGGAAAAATGACCATTGTATTAATGCCAAAAAACTGTTTGTGGGAACGTTTCTATTTTACGTTAAAAGGTGACAAAGCAAAAGCCAATCGAAGAAATACGACAGAAAGTGTTGTCGCCAATGTAGATGGTGTTGGTGTAGCAACTTGGTATTACAATCCGCAAGACGTTTCTGCGGCAGCGAACAAATTTTTCAACACAACAAAAGTAAAACCTATTGGAGTAACCATTCCGCCATCATATTTAGAAAGTTCGTTTGTGGCAAAATTTCCAATCTTGAATATTTTCAAAGGATTGGACACGTTATTAACCGCTTCTTCCCTAGCAAAATACGCCGATCATTTTTTGATTACTTTGGAGAAGAAATAGTTGGTTGCTGGTTGCTGGTTGCTGGTTGCTAACTGCTAGTTAGTTTATTGATTTTCGGTAAATTTATTTTCAAACTCCCTATTTATAGGGACTTACACTTATTTTCTTAAAATCGTATTTTCTTGATTTTTATGAGAGTACCGCCAAAGAGTACCGTTTTCTAGTTTTTTAATCTTCAAATATATCTAATTCTTTGATAGCTTTGTCTACGATTCGCTCGTCAATATAGTGCTTTTTTAAGACTGTATCTGTTGCGTGCGAAGATAGACGTTTTGCATCTCCTTTCAAAGTAGATGATAGATAGGTCAAGTATGTTTTTCTAAGGCATTTAAACTGTAATTCTCTACCTGTGTTTAATTGCTTGTAGAAATGTGAAAATCCTAATGATAAAGCGTCATTCATTGATTTGGTGGACGATGCCGTTCTTTTGTCTGGATTTAATAGATATCTATCCTTTCCTTTGTTCATATCATATCCTAAGCGATATAAGATATTCTTTAGACTTTTTGTTACAGGAACTATCTTTGGTGGAACGTTCTGATTGAAGTATTCTCCTTTTTTTCTCTTTACTTTGAGATTGGGAACTTCTATGTAGACTGGTTCGCCATTCTTTTCGCGAATCATATTCCATTTGAGTCCTACTACTTCTTCACGTCTTCCGCCTGTATGCAACGCTAGTTCTAAAGCATCTTTTAAATACAGCTTGTATCTGTTTCGTTTGTACTTTCCTTGAATTTCTATTCCATTTTCGGGTTTTATGATTTTTAATAGGTTTTTAAATTCTTCTTTTGTAATCGTATCACGTTTGACCATGACAGGAATCATTCTAACCTTTTCAAAAGGGTTTTTCATGTTTATATTATACCGATCAATTGCCCAGCTTACAAACGTTTTTAAAACGCTCATTTTACCGTTGTAGGTGTTTCCCTTGTAATTCTTATCAACTAATAAGTAATCATGGAATAAACCTACGTGTGCATCGTTAAGACGATTAATAATAAATAGCTTTTTATTGATATTGTATTTTGCTAATGCCTGATTAAATATTTTTAAACAGTTTACAATTTCATTTTTACGCTGTTCAGACAGCGTGTTTTTTTGATGTTCAGGAACATCTATATTATCTAAAAAATCAATGTACCGTAATTGTATATCAAATAAATATTGCCTATTTCTGATTTCAATCGGTTGCCCCCATCCCTGTAATTCGGCTTTGAATTCTTTTTCAAAATCAATTGCTTGAATTACTGCATCGACATAATTAGTAGCATCGTGTGTTTTACTCGCTTTACGTCCTTCACTTCCTGGAACGTGCAATCGAGATTTGTAACGATGCTTTTCAAAATGTTTGCAGGTAGAATAATTTTTGCCCGATTCTCCACAAGTAGGTTCTTCCTTTACTTTTTTGGTGTTTCGTAAAACTGTTTTTCTAGTCCATGAGAAATGCTTTTTACAGACATGACAGTAAATAAAGAGTCCTTTGTGTTTGTTGTTAGGCATGTGCTTTCGTTTTGCCATATAGTTTTCTCCTTTGTTTTTAAATTTTAATTGCGTTATTAAATTCTTTTTGGGAATAGGAAGTAATTCATGTATTATCTAAATATTGAATTACTGTGCTAATCACTCATCGCTGATGCTCTCTAAAACATCACGAAAACAAAGTTTTGAAATAGTGGTCAAATATCATTTGTCAGCTTTTGTCACTCGGACAATTAAAAATCATAATGTTCTAATTTTTAAATATTTATATTTTTAAAGTGCGACAATTGAGAACAAATCGGTATCGCTTTGGTTAATAAAAAAGCCTTTCTTAATTAGTTACTATTTCAATTCGATGATTGGAGATACTCTCTAAAGTATCACAGTAGTAAAGTTTTGAAATACTTTTGAATAAACATTTGTAAAAAATTGTGGAATACACACAAAAAGTAAGAATAAATTGTAGGAATCAATGAAAAGAAAGATTTTTCCTTTATAAGAAGAAGTGTATTTATAGGCTTTTATTCAATTAATTATGAAAAAAAAGTTGATTTAACAAGTATTTTACGATTCCAACTTTTTCCACCTGTTTTTTGCAAGAATCTAAATTACAGGCAATTAATTATTTTGATGAAAAATTTTTGTGAAGTTTTTTTAAATTTTCGCTTGCAATTTTCACAATGATTAAGCGAGGTAATTCTCTTGAAATAGGTTTTACAATATAACTGCTCACCTGTTCATGTTCTTTGGCTATATGGATATTCGGAATAAATGGATCAGGAGACTATAAATAGCTTTATTTTTTTCTTGTTTGGAATTTTGACAAACTCATCTAAAAATTTCCAACCATCTATGACAGGCATCTGGAATGCCAACATCCCATTCTATTATTTCCTTTAAAGTTTAAATCGCTATTTGTCAATTATTATAAACCAAAAAACTATTACAGAATTTCAAATTAAGATTTCTCAATTGGTTTCTAAAAATAAATTGATCGTTTAGCAATTTGTGGAAAAGAAAAAAATTGTTTGCTTCATGGAATTTGAAAATCTACAACTAAAAATTCGCTCATGACTTAGCGATTAGCTGGAAAATTGAACTTATCGTTTAGCAACTAGTGAAAAAGAAATAAATTATTTGCTTCATGAAAATTTGAAAATCTGCTTCTAATAATCTGCTCATCACTTAGCGATTAGTTGGAAAATCGAACTTATCGTTTAGCGACTAGCGAAAAAGAAACAAATTATTTACTTCTTGAAAATTTGAAAATCCATCATTAAAAATCTGCTCATCACTTAGCGATTAGTTGAAAAATCGAACTTATCGTTTAGCGACTAGTGAAAAAGAAACAAATTATTTACTCCATGAAAATTTGAAAATCCATCATTAAAAATCTGCTCATCACTTAGCGATTAGTTGGAAAATCAAATTTATCATTTAGCAGTAAGCTAAAAATCTGATATAAAAAAACAACTAATCATTAAGTGATTCGTTTAAGGATAATATTTTCTTTTGCTCAACTCATTGCTTAGCAGTAAGCTGAAAATATTTGCTAATCACTGAGCAATCAGCTAGAAAAAATATAGATTTATATTTGCTTTTTTCATAGAACATGATGAGAAAAAATTAACTTACCGCTTAGCGATAGGTTGATAATTGATTTCAAAAATTCCGCTTATTATTTAATGATTTATAAAAAAATTAATTTACTACCCAACAATTATTAAATAATACTTAATTGAAAAAGCTCCAACAATTACAGTTGAAGCTTTTAGCATACAGATAATTCTAGTTTTACGATAATTTAGGGTTTCTAGGAAATTATTCTGTTTATTTTAAATAGAAAAAATACACAGCGATAAAAAAGAGAACTTCTACAATCATTGCTGATATAAAACCAACTATAAACCATTTTAAGCGCTCTAATTTTTGTTTACTCATCATTATTTATCATACTTTTGTTAAAGTAGCAAGACGATGATTGTCTGCATAGAATCTATCAATCGTCTTGCCCTAAACAGCGAAGTCAATGAAAACTTCACAAATAACACGTCTTGAATATTAGCACTTTAAAAAGGGAAAGTGCTTCTAGTAGTAGCTTAATTGAAAAAATGATACTTTCTTGACGTGTTATTTCTTCCTCCATATCAGAGATCAACCAAAAAATTATTATGAAAAAAAGTCTTTTCCTTTTTTACTAAAATCATATTCATCATTTATCAGTACACGAAGTTTTCTAAAAACTTTGAAAAATTTATACAAGAAAATCAAAACTATTACCGTCAAAAAAACGTTTATTGACGCAGTGATTAGTATTAAAAATTCAGTCATTATATTGCTTTAAAATTCAAATAAAATCAATGGCTATTTCTATCAATTTGTGTTGAATTTTGATAAATAAACTTAGTTATAAACCTAATGTATAACAGGGTTTACGTAGCTTTTAATATATTTGGTTTAAAGGCTTAGCTAATATAGTAAAAGTTAATTAAAATAACTAAAAAGTTTATTATAAATATAAAATAAGTTTTATAAAAATATGATTGATCGCATCCTTCAGATAATTAAAGAACAAAAAATCACGTCCTACAAAATTGAAAAAGGGACTGATCATCATATTTCAAGTGTAGCTGCCAGAAAAATAATGATTGGTGAGACTACAAAACCTAGACGTGCTACTATTGATATTTTGGTGGATTTTCTTTGTGCTGAATATAATGTTTCGCGACAATGGATTAATGATGGTACAGGAGATATGTATTTGAAAGATGAAGCTGATTATTATATTGAAAAGCAAGGAGTGCGATTTGAACTTGATGAACTAACCACACATTTTATTGATAATCAGGAAATGTATTTAGAAAAATCAGATACGATTCGCTTACTAATTATTGATAATATTGTCAGGAATAAGGATTTTTACTTGAATAATTCTGAATATTTTAGACTGTTTGTGGATGACTTAGTAGAGAAACGAATTGAGAAGCGCTTACAAGAGTTGAAAGATTTAGGTGTAATCGTAAAGGCTAATAAAAATACTTAACTTTAGGTCATGTTTGTATTTCAAAATTACCCAGTTGAATAATTAAACCTTTTGGTAATTTGCTAAACTCATCGTTGTTGGAACTTTTCCTTTTATTAATTTCTTGAGATAGCTTTCTTTTTTGCTTTTCTACTTTAGCAGAAATATCTTGATGTGCTTTTTTAACGTCTTTATCAATTAATTCGTCATTAAGAAGCTTGTCTAAATTTTTATGTATTTCATCACTCATATCAATCTATTTCTTTGGCTACTTTATTAATGACTTCATTATTTGAATCTGTAAATTCAATCATTTTATCTTCTTTCACATAACCTTTCTTGGGAATTGTGAATAATAGTTGTCTAAATAATAATCGAATGATTTTCTTATATTTTTCTTTTTCGAGAAAATCTACATTGAATAGATAACGCGTAAGCTTATTTAATCCAAAAGTTGCAAAAATACTCGCAAAGATTAAGCCAACTATATAATACACTTTGTGAATCTCTAATGAATTTGAAAACGCCCATATTAGATATACAGAAGCAACAAATAAATACATTAAACCTAAATAGATAAAAGCTTTTGAAAGCTTTTTCCAATCAATACTATTTCTAAGAATGTAGAAAATAATAAATAATATTCCTGTGATTAGTATTAAAACTGGATTCCCTATAGCATCTGCAAAAGAATTATAATTAGGAAAATTTCTAACTCTTTGGGCATCTTTTAAGTTTAGTAGTTCAGCATATAAAACTTCTGATTTCTTTTCTATTTTTTGATGTTCTGAAACTAATTTAGCTACTTTTTTATTAAGTGAATCTGGCAATACGTTCATAGCCTGAATATCGCTTAATATGTTCATTCCCAAAACTCTTTTGGAATCTCGGTCTTTTCGTGCTGATTGCTGCTCTTTTCGTTTTTCGATGACAGCTTCACTATTTACATCAAAAAATAGTTGTGACATTGCCGCAACCACACCAATAGCTACGGCAATGATTAAGAAATATTTTCTAATTGTAATCTTCGTCTGGATCTTGTCCGCTACTATTGCCGATGGTTCCGTTGTTGTTTTTATCGGTTGCTTGGATTTGCTCATATTCTTGATCTGCTAAACTCTCTGGTTCACAACTTGTTAAATTCATCCCTAACAAAAACAAACAAACTAATGCTACTTTTCTCATAATATTTTGATTTAAAGATTAATACTTCAAATCAAATGTATCTAAAAAAGAACCTGTCAGAAAGTTCATTCTGATTAAGGAAGTAAATGTTTTATAATATAATAATAAGTTAGTGCTATATAATTAACTTTAAGACTCTATTAATGAAATTACGGTTTCACCTTTTGATTTTTACGGTTTGAGGATTTTAATTATAATAATTAGTGTAAGAAAATCCTAACTCGTCTCTATATTGTAATATTCTATAGTCTTTTGTTTTAAAGGATTCGTTGACCATTCCGACCATTCATTTGTGTATGGATTGTACCCACATTTTAAGGGTTTTGAGTAGTTATCTTTGGGATTTTCCGTAAATGCACGACAATCTGTACATATATGCCTAAACTCACAATCTTTACAGACTTCAATATGATCTTTGGATATGCTCCATAATTGCTTATAACCTTGTGTATTGATGGCTTCTGTTAGTGTTACGTCTTTGATGTTTCCAAAATTATTGGGTATTGCAGGACAGTTTTTAATATTTCCTTGAGAGTCAATGGAAATTTTCTGATTCAGACATGTATTGTGATTCTGAGATTCCACATAATGCTCTAAACTTGGAGAAAAGAATTTTTTACTAATATTTCCACAATATGAAAAGTTGGTAAACTCTTTATTTACATATATTATTTCTGTAAGACCTAAAGTTATATTTTTAGGCTTTTCCTGTACTTGAACATTATGTACTAATATTTTATTCAGTCGTAAGTTTTGTGAACATATTTTTTTGATAAATTCAGGAGTTTTTGTGCTGTCATAAGGAATAATCAAGCCTATAAATTTTATTGATGACAATTTGAAAAGAGATAGAATATTTGTCAAAAACTCATTGGATGTATTATTATAGAATACAAGTTCTACGTATTGACAATCTAATGCTTCTAGTTGTGAAATTACCTTTTTATATAGCTTCATGTCTCTCATTTCTTCAAGTACACTATTAGTAATCTGAAAAGGAGAATGATATGCCGTGTTAATCTCTGGAAAAAAATCTCGTTCTTTTTCTGACATATAAAAACCTAATTCACTTTCAATTAATGAATCAAAATATTCATCAATGATTTCTTTATTATCAATTCCATATTCCTCATAAATTTGTTGAATACTTATACTTTTTGCCTTAATAACAATATCATACATATCATTAGGAACAAAAACAGTCTTCATTCTTTGTGAGTCAAAAATCAAACTACGATTGTATCCTTTGACTATAAAACAGTTAGCAAAAAGGTTGAAATACTTTTTATTCATGTGGAAATCGTGTTACGTGTTTCAAATAATTTGAAATTGAAATTCCAGACGTTTTGTAACTAGGTACAGTAATGAGTTTTCCCGTTACTTTGTTATTTTTCTCAATTACAGTGACATTCACATCATGTAGAATTAAAGGTAGAATACCTTTTGTTCTTTCAAGATGTTCAACTATTTCTTCTTTTGTTTTTTTAGCTTCCATGTGATAGGGTATGTAAATGTTGAGCAACTTCTCGATGTAAATAATAATTGCAAGGGTATGAAACCATTCCAAACTGTCCAACGGGATTTACTTCAAGAAAAACAAACTCAAGCTGTGGTGTTACAATCATATCTATTGAGCCACAATTCAAATCAAGTTTTTCCATAAGTTTTATTATTTTTTGTTTGATGTGATGCGGAACATTAAAAGGAATATTTCTATTGGGTTTAACTATATTGTAGTTTCTAAAGTCGACTTCCGTAGTATCATCACTCTGTGAAAATATTGCCATTGACCAGAATTTTCCGTGCATATAGAAAATACGTAATTCATATCTTTTTTCGATATATTCCTGAACTAAACTAGGAAAGAAGTTTTCTGGTGTGCTATTAGCATCATCAAGCTTTTTGGTTAGAATCTTATAGTTAACAGTATCGGAAGAAATTGTACCATAACCTGAAATTGATTTTGTTGCATGCTCTGTATTTGTACTTGTTAGTATTTTTTGAAGAATTTCTTTATTACTTACTAAGTATTCCTTTGGAGTTAACAATCCTACTTCACTTGCTTTTTCAGTTACAATTAGTTTGTTAACATCAGCATTTTCAAATCGGTTAATATTTGGTAATTGAGATAACTTGTAATAAATGTATTCTTTTAGTTTTTTTAGTTCAATTCTTCTAAACTCATCAACATCAAAAAGTTTTGAGATAAAAAATTTAAAGTTTAAAAAACCTCGTCGATACCAAACTACTTTGATTTCAGAAAGTAAAAATGAGAAAGATTCCAATTGAAATTTTATATCATTTTCAATAAATGACAATTCTATCGCATCTTTCTCATTTATACGAATCCACGGAAGACCTATATGATTTAACCAATCAATTACTAAAAGAGAAGAATGATCTTGTTCTGATGTGATAATTAGTAGCATATTTATCTCCCGTAGATTTATTTATTGACCTTGACCACAAGTTTCATCGCAGTCAGTAACAGTATCAGTAATGACTACACCATCTTTGGTACGAGTAAAATGAACATCTGAAATACCATCATGGCAAGTATCGGTTTTAGACCAACACCAGCTTGTTCTTTCTTCTCCACCAGTAATGTAGAATGCTTCTCCTGTATTTAATACATTCGTTTCGCTAAGCTTTTTGCTTAGTTTTTGAAGTTTTTTCATGTTATATATTTTTTTAATAATTAGACATTAATTAGCACTCAAACTCAACAATTGTAACTGTAGTCGTTGTTGTTCCGTCCTCATAGTCCTTAGTTTTTGTATGCTGATTATCACAGCCGTTCTCACCATCGGTAGAGTCAATACAGACACTATAAGACTTGTAACGATTTTGCATCCCTGTTATGTAATACATTTGATTTTCAGTAACAAGGTTTTGCGTACTAAGCTTATTCTTAAGCTTTTGAAGTTTTTTCATATTTTGAAAATTTTAAATTAATAGATAACCATACATAATTAAATGTATAGCGAGTGTACTGCACCTTTTTTGAACTCAACTAGTATTCGTCAAAGTCTGGATACAATATGTTGTTTCTCCAATCTTCATATCCTAACTTGGATAATCCGATTGAATCTCTCCTTTGATTAATTTCTTTTGGTGTGGCTGTCATTGGTTTGGAAGAGTTGTAAGTGCCATAGTACTGCTCATCTCCATTATACAGTAGAAGTTGATCGTACATGAATCCTACAAGACGAGGGTTGGCTTTCCCCTCTCTAACATAACTTAATATTTTAGGAATAAAATAATGCTCTCTTATAGAATCGTCTGTATGTAACAACAATGTACTTATACTCGCGTGTTGACCATCAACCAGAGAACTTCCTATCATTTTTTTTGATGGAAAACCATACGTATCAAAAATATTTATGAGTTCTTGTGTGTTGATTGAGTCAATTTTATTTTGCTTGTCCCAATTACCTCCACCATTTCCTCGAAATCGTTGATCTTCGACTTTCATTCTTAAAATCTTATTCCGTAAGTCCATATTCAAAGATGAAGTGTATGCTTCTTTTAAAACAGGGATTTCTTCGTCTAATTTATCCTTAACGCGTTTATAATATATCTTTAGAACAGAATCCTTTTTCAAAAAAATATCAGGATAGCCATATATAGACATCAAATCTGTGTATTCTTTATATTTTAAATCCTTGTCAAGAATTATCTTCAATTTGACATACGTAGAGACCTCATTGTAAACATCCATATCAATAGGATCAAACTTAGAAAATACCTTCTCGAAAATCTCATAACTTTTCTCGTACTCTTTTTCAATGTAAAGACTATCAGCTTTGTAAATATTTGAATAATAACCATCAGCCAAATAATCAACTTTGGAATCTGTGAAACATGATGTTAAAAAGAATGCTACCATGCTAAGTAATATAGAGTGTTCTATTTTCATAAAAAAACATAAAGGATTACCTCAAATAAAAGAAATAGATTACAAGTATACAAATAAACTTCATAAGCGTTAGAAATATTGTATAAGCGTAATATTAAACTAATTTTCTGACACAAATATAAAATATGTTTATTAAAAATATGTAATTTATTTTACACATAATTACTTTTTTATTATTAAACCGTAGTCTAGCTACGTTTAAAACGTAAGTCAAATTGATTCTCATATCAATATATTTTGTTAAACAGATATCCTCTTACGGTTTCCCGTAAAAGATAAGTTCAATAACATATTAAATTTGTTAATTATGCTATTTTACAAATTAGTATTAAAGTATTTTTTTCAATAAACTTTAATGTTGTAAATTTCGTGACAATATGAAATTTCCTATAATTTAGATGAAAAAGACAAATTATATTATTGAAGAAATAATCGACCAATATACCATAGATGACAATAATCGACCTTGGATAATTGGTTTTAGTGGTGGTAAAGATTCAACTGTAATGTTAACTTTGGTTTGGTTGAGTTTATTGAAAATTAAAAATGATATTGATGAAAAGTTTCTAAAAAGAGAAGTCTGGGTTGTATGCAATGATACTTTAGTTGAAAACCCTATAATAACAAATTATGTTAACGGAATATTAGAAAAAATTAAAACTGCCGCTGTTAGACATAATTTACCTATTAAAGTGAAAAAGACTATACCAAGATTGGAAGACTCTTTCTGGGTAAATTTGATAGGCAAAGGATATCCTGCTCCTAATAACGCTTTTAGATGGTGTACCGAAAGATTAAAAATAAAACCAACTTCAAGATTCATTGATGATATTGTTAACAGTGAAGATAATGAACACAAAGAAGCAATTGTTTTAGTAGGAACAAGAAAAAGTGAAAGTGCCTCCAGAGCAAAGTCTATTAAGAAACATGAAATTAAAGGGAAGCGTTTGACTAAACATCCGCTTCAAAAAAATGTATTCGTTTATTCGCCCATTAAGGAGCTTTATTTAGAGGAGATTTGGTATATTATTAACACATTTGAATCTCCCTGGGGAGCAGAAAAAAATCAATTGTTTAACATTTATTCTGACGCAAGTGCTGATGATTATGAATGTCCAACGATGGTATCTAATAAAGAACATAAATCTTGTGGGCAAAGTAGATTTGGATGCTGGACTTGTACTGTTGTAAGGAAAGATAAATCAATTTCGGCTCAAATAGAAAATGGTCAAGAATGGCTAGTTCCTTTAAGAGATGTTAGAGACTGGATTCAAGAACAACGAAATAACCCTGAAAACAGGTCAGATTATAGAAGGAATGGAACTCTAGCCGCAGTACCCAATGGTGGTTATGTAATACAAAAACATAGAGTAGAAATATTAGAAAAAGTTTTTGAGGCTCAGAAGAAAATCAATGATATGGGAATTGATATAGAGTTGATAAATAATCAAGAACTAATAGCAATTCAAGTTACATGGTACAGAGATTTATATTTTGATTTTAAAGTATCTGACATATACAATAAAGTTTTTAATAAAGACCTTGATATGAAACAACACAACGAACTAATAAGAAAAGAAGAAGAAATTTTATTGTCAGCTTGTGAGAATGACAAAAAACATTTTAGTCTTATTCAAGATTTATTAAAGCTTGAAAAATCAAAAACTATTATGATGAAAAGACGAGGTTTAATTGAAGATATTGAAAATAGATATAAACAATTTATTACTAATTAAATGATAATAAAATCCATTGAACTAGATAATTTCAGAATCTATAAAGGGAATAATATTATTGATTTGTCAGTAACAGATGATGAAAATATTATTATTGTTAGCGGTAAGAATGGTTTTGGAAAAACCACATTTCTGATGTCTTTAGTATGGTGTTTATACGGGCGTCAAATGAGTGATGTAGATGACATCTATAAAAACGAAATCCAAAATAATGGTAATTATCGTCAATACATAAAGAGTAGCTTAAATAAACAAGCTGAGTTTGAAGGAAAAACTAAATTCTCAGTATCTGTTACATTTTCAGGCATTACTACAATACCTGATGTTACCTGTAATGAACTAAAGATAACGAGAACTTATTTTACAGAAGGAAATAAAGATGAAAACTTAGATATACTAATTGATGGCTATGAAAGTGAATTAGTGAAAAATATAGGTGCAGAACACTTTATACGTGATTTCATTATGCCTATGGAAATCGCAAAGTTTTTCTTTTTTGATGCAGAAAAAATAGTTTCATTAGCCGAAATTCATACTGCTGAACAAAGACAAAAATTAAGTAATGCTTTTTCTGAGGTTTTAGGAATTAAGCAATATCAAAGTCTGAAAGAAGATTTAGAGCAATATTTGGAAAAATTGAAATCTGAAACTGCTAATGCGAAAGAAAAAGCCGAGTTGAAAAGGCTAAAAACTGATGTGGAAATTGCTGATGACAGAATAAAGGAAATCCAAGATGAAACCAAGAACCTAGAAGAAGAAGCTTCTGGAATGAAATATGAGATCAATAAATTACAGGAAAAGCTTATAAAGCAAGGTAGTGTTATTACTGTTGAACAACTAAATGAATTAAAAGCGAGAAAAGAAGATTTAGAAAAACAAGTAGGTATTTTAAATTCTGAGTTGAAGAAGCATTATGAAATAATTCCTTTTGCAATCGCTGGCAATTTATTAACTGAAGTTTTGGAACAAATTATAATTGAAAGGGATTTAATTAGTCAAAAATTTAATGAAGATAAAGTTGAAAAAATAACAGATAACATAATTAATGACCTCATAAAAATACCCCATCCTGACGACCTTGTAATAAATTATAAAGTACAAGAATATTATATTGATAATCTAAAACAACTAATACAGAAGCATATTGGAGGGGAATCAGAAAAACAACCAAAATCGGAAGCCTCTATTGAAATCATACATAGCTTTTCTGAATCAGAAAAATCAGAGTTAAATCAATTTATTAATAACATAAAATTGTCTTTTAAAGAAACGTTCAATCGAATTAACTCTGATTATATTAGATCAAAAAATGAGTTAAACGACATTAATAAACAAATTAAATTAGCCGAAGAAAAATCAGAAAATCCACTTGTAAAAGCTGATAGGGAGAGAAAACATCAATTAGAAAATGAATATGATGCAATTCTTAGGAATATTGGTGTACTTGAACAGGAAATTGAAACAAATAATGATGTCAAGATAAAATCAAAAAAAGAGATTAAAAGAATATCTGATAAACTAAAAGTATCAAAAGGTAAACAACAAATTAGCCAAGAAGTAGAGAAATCAATAAAATATCTAAAGAAATTCATTGGAGACTTTAAAATTGAGAAAAAGCACAGTCTATCCAAAAGAATAAAAGATGGTTTAGATATTCTACTTCATAAAAGAAGTTTTATAAGTGACGTTCAAGTAGAAATTTTGGGCGATGATATAGAAATCAATCTAATTGACGGAAGAGGAAAAGAAATAAATAAGGATTCGCTTTCCAAAGGAGAGCAACAAATGTATGCAACCGCTTTATTGAAAGGACTTGTGGATGAATCTAATATAGATTTCCCTGTATTTATAGATTCTCCGATGCAGAAGTTTGATATAGATCATTCCAATAGTATAGTGAAACATTTTTATCCACATGTGTCAAATCAAGTAATTATCTTCCCTTTATTGAAAAAAGAAATGACCGAAGATGAATTTAATATCTTATTGCCTAGTATAAGTAAGACTTACCTAATTAAAAATACGGATAACGAGCGATCTACTTTTGAACAAGTTGAGAATAAAGAAGAATTGTTTGACGTTTTTGAAAAAGATTATCAAGATGCAATTTAATATAAGTACATCGCCAGAAAATGAGCCATTAGTAAAATCCTTAACCCAAAAAATAGGTCTTGGTTCAGAAAATCACATATCTAGGATAGCTTTAGCTTATTCTTTAAGCAAAGGTTATAGTTTGGATTTAGAAAGAGATTTACAACCCTTTGGTGGTAAAGAATATAAAGATCATACTTTATTTGGAAGCTTCAAAGAGTATTATGTTGCATTAATCTGTCAAAGATATCAAATACACAAGGACGACTCCAATATTAGAAAGTATCTCAAAATGCACATAGATCAAGGATTGGAATTGATAAATAAGTTTTTTGAAGATAACCAAAACTTTTCTGGTATTGAATTCTTGCTAGACAATATTGAAATAGGTATTGATTCAATGAATGAGCATGAAAATTCATTTGAATTTACTAAAAACAATAACTCTTCATTGAATGAAAAAGAGAGTTTTACCAAGCCTATCAAAATTTTAGTTGGAGAAACTGAAAATGGAGATGAAATTTATTTCACTCCCAATAACACATCAATTTACGGCAATTGTCATATTGCGGTTGCTGGAAATTCTGGAACAGGAAAGTCATATTTCTCAAGAAAAATTTTAGAACGCATAGTGCAAGGAACTAATGGCAGAGTTAATTTTTTGTATCTTGATTTTAAAGGCTTAAATGAAAGTGATAAATCAAGTACTGACTTTAAAAGCTTTTTCAAAACTACTAATGCTCAATTGGTTGATACGCCACAAAATTCTTTCCCTGTAAATCCTTTATCATTTATAGATAATGTCAATGAAAAAAATAAAATTGTGGGTATTGGTAGATTTGTAGATATAATTACCAAATACGCTAATCTTGGGAATGTGCAAAAACAAAATCTTAAAGATGCTACAATAAATGCTTTTGAAGATAGAAATGACGGTTCATACCCAACATTGAAAGATGTTTTAGAAAATGTTTATGAAATTGCAGGAGATAAGCCCACATCACTCACACAAATATTGATCGGATTAACTGAGATCGAGTTATTTGATAACGAAAAATATGGAGACTTCATCAATTCAAATTATTATTTAAGTCTTTCGGGAGATTTGAGTAAAGAAGTACGTTTTACAGCGACATTCCTAGTAATTTACTATCTGTATAACACATTTATGAATATGGATAAAGCTCCTATTGAAGATGATTATAGCGGATTACGCTACGTTCTCTTAATTGACGAAGCGCATAATGTATTCAAAGAAAAGAAATCGCAAGAAATACTTGAAAAATTACTAAGAGAAATACGATCGCAAGGTGTAGCTGTGATGTTAGTTTCACAAGGAATCGAAGAATTTAATCAGCCAACCTTTGATTTTTCTTCTATGTGCCAGTCAGCATTCTTAATGTCAATCAAAGATGGTAACAACTGGAAATCAATAAGTAAATTTCTTGGCGCTGGGGAAAAACAACGAACCAAAATAAATCGTTCTATGGAAACAATTAACCCTCGACAAGCTATTACCAATATTAAGGAGTTTAATTTTGGAGAGATTTTTAATACTAAATAATTATTTATGCCAGCTCTTTCTTTAGATGAATTAAATAGTGTTAATCCAGAAAAAATCTATGATCTTCCTTTAACAATGAATATAGATCTATGGAACAGATTTAATTTACCAATAGTATTACCAAATCCAGTCAAGATTGCATTTGATGAGAACATCAGAGAAAACCTACCACGGAACATTAAAAATAAAAAAGGTATTTATATGTTTGTTGTTGAGCCTAATTTCCCTTTTTCTCCAGAAATAAATTATTTAATCTATATTGGTAGAGTAATTAATAATAATACTTTTTTTAAGCGTTTCTATGAGTATGTTAAGGCAATTGGTAATATGAATATTAAAAGAAATAGACAACTAATGGCTAATGCTTGGTATGGCTCAACCAATGTCTATTTTTATGATTTAAGTGAGATAAGTGATAATGACATTGCAGATATAGAAAATCAATTAGTTAATTATATTATCCCACCTTTAAATGTTCAATACAGAATTGATGAGGCTCAGAATACAAGAAGTTTATACAATTAGATTATGGCAAAAATTAATTTACCTTGTTTAAGAGGTCGTATTGGAGAATGGACTTATTTTTCTACAGTAATGAAAATAAAAGACATTGTTGAAGGTAATAGGATTATTACTGTTGCAGAGTCTGAACTTTACACAGAAAATATTAATCGGGTATTACAAAGAGAAATAAATAAAAAACGTATTTCTCAAATATCTAAATATTTACTAGAAAATGATGAACACTTTTTTAGTAGTATTATTGTTGGAATACATAAAGGAAATCCTGAATGGTCTGATGTATCAATAAACAGTCTTTTTTCAATAAAGGGAGAAAAATTAGATGATGAAAGTTTAAGTTTTATTGAAAATAAGTTTGGGATATTAACTTTATCAGGAGAAGAAGAAATATTTGCGCTTGATGGACAGCATAGATTAAAAGGTTTAAGAGATGCTTTCAGAAAAAATAATGAAATTGGAGAAGAAGAAATATCATTAGTGTATGTTATACACGATGATAGTTATATAGAAAAAACCAGAAGACTATTCACTGTCTTAAATAAATATGCTGAAAAACCAAAAGAAGCTGAATTAATAATTTTAGAAGAGGATGATGTAGCAGCTATAAATTCAAGACGTTTAATAACAGAACATCAGCATTTATCTAAACAAAATAGTCTTAGTGATACCAAAACTGGTAATATTTCAGCAAATGATTTTGATAGTTTCACAACCTTAGTTACTGTGTATAGGATAAATAAAGTTCTTTATAACAAAAGGAATAGCTTCTATACAGTTAGACCAACAGATGAAGATATAGAAGAATATTATCAATTATCTAAATCATTTTGGGATTTTTTATTTGAAGTCTTCCCTGAAATAGCAAGATTCATTGATGGTGAAAGAAATATTTTTTTGAATGAAGATTTATTTGATAGAAATCCTAATAGTGGTGGGAGTCTTATTTTAAGACCAGTCGGACAACATTTCATTGCAAAAACCTATAAACACTTTATGGATTCTAATAATTTAGATTATTTAAAAGAGAATATTAGAAAAATAGATTTTAATCTTTCAGGAGACACATTAAATTATATTTTTTGGAATAATGGAAGAATGGTACCAAAAGAATTAAGATTAAAGGAGAGACTATTTTTGCACCTTTTGGGAGATTTGAATATTGACAACTATGATATTCAAGGTCGTATCAAGGAAATTTATGAGAATTATAATGAAGATTATTACAATCATATAGTTCCTGTTACAGATTAAAGTTAGTATCCTAAAACTTTAACGAATAAATGAGAAACACCAATTTGGAAATAGCTAATATTCTAAAAATATGGTATTAATAAGTATAGTCAAGTCTTTTAGCTAAGGTTATAATGAATTACTCTACAAAGGTTTTACGACAATAAAGATATTTTGGCATTTTATGATATATATCTGATTCAATACTCTCCCCTTTCTTTTTACCCTTTTTTGACAAGAGATAAATTTGTGTTTGATTGACAGTGTGCATTTCACTATCAATGTTATAAATGTCCAATATTATACTTTTTGAATTTCGCTTAAATATTGAATCAATCAAATTTTCAAAGCTATCAACTAATATATCCGTTGTAAACAAGGCTAATTGATTTTTATCTTGAATTTCACTTTGAACATATTTTGAGTACAAAAGTAAAGCACTGATTCCGACTTTTGAATTCTTATAAAAATCTGGTTTTTCCAATATAAGTCTGTTAATAAACTTTTGAATAAAAATAAAAGAGACATTCTTTTTTATAAATATTGAAATTAATTCACTGAAATATAGGCTTGGATTGGAGGAAATCGTAATACTTATTGCTAATTCATTAGGTAGCATTTCTATTAATCTTTTATTTCCTATTATATTTGGTAATTTAACTAGATATTCTGCTGTCAAAAACTCTTGAATAGATTTATGCGCAAACTCATAAAATTCAAAACCAGATTGAACAAATAAACCAGTATGAGATTCAATATCATTGATGACACTTTTAGCTTCATTATAATCTAAGTCAAAATCATGATAGATAACTCTATAAACAATTTCTAAATCCTTTTTAGAAAATATTACCTTGTTATTTTTAGTTGTTAAATGATAAGATAAGTTAGATAAAAACTCAAATTTTCTATCAATTTCAAACATAGCATATTTTGAACTTCTTTTTATTCTTCTTTGCTCATCCCATTCTTCAAGTAGTAAGTTAACTATTTTTTTATATACAGTTTTTGGTTTGTCAGGAATTTTACCAAGTCTTTCATAAATAGCACATAAATGTGCAATAGTTAATGGTCTTATTGATGTATCATTGTATGGAGACTCTCTTACCTCTTCGAGAAATTTTTTTGCACTAATAACTCCAAGCCACTTTTTAGCAAAATTTTGAATCTGAATTTCATTTAATGGACATATTTCATAAACTGATATGCTTTCATTACTGTAGCTAAAATCTGCTGTTCGTGAAGTAAGTATTAATTTAGAATTCTCTAATTTTGATGCGATATTAGTAACTTCATCTAGAATAATCTCCTTATGACTCTTAAAATGTAACTCATCGAAACCATCTATAATCAGCAAAACATTCAGTTTTTCTAATATTTCGATGACTAAGTTTGATTTAACTCGGTTTAAATCTTCTGCTGTTTGTATGATTTTGTTATCATCATCACTGATTTTTAATCCTAAAACACCAAACAAATACTCTATTATTATACCTGAAGAATCTTTACTTCTATTCTTATTAAATTCACGTAGTTTTACTAAAATTGGATATTTAAACCTATTTGGAAAAAAGTTCTCGTCAAAAAAAATAGATTGGCATAAATGCTTCATTGAAGTGGTTTTTCCTGCTCCAGGCTGACCTAGAATTGCCAAATGATTTTTTTCTCTTTCCAAAGCCTGCAAAAAGGGAATTACAGTAATTTTTTCTTCTTCTACAATTCTTACTCTTTTAGGATAGATATACAGATCTAAAGGTATAAAAATTCTTGAAGTTTGTTTAGAGTTTTTTAAATCTTTAAATGTTATTTCATTAGACCAATTCTTAACATATCTAATATGATTATTAATTGATTTTTCAATTTCCTTCTTATCAGATTTTATTTTTATTTTTTTAAACCTGTTACTTACAATTGCTGAAATTAAACTAACAGATTCTTTAATTATTGTTTCTTTAATCATAAATTCAATATACTAAATACTACATTCAATAAAGTGAAAAATTACAAAATTATAATATAAACACATACATTTAATATAGCAAACTGTCATTAACGTATTGCAATAAAACTAAAATCCAATTATATGAGCAAAGAAAAATTAACTCGAAAGCAATTATATGATTTGGTATGGTCTAAACCTTTAACTAAACTTGCTAAAGAATATGCTATTTCTGATACAGGTTTACGTAAAATTTGTAAAAAGCATAATATTCCACTACCAAAACTAGGTCATTGGCAAAAACTTCAATATGGAAAAAAAGTTGTAATAATTGCTCTTCCTAAAATTAAAGATGATACTTCTTTAATTGAGTTATCAATTAGAAAAGAGGGAGAAGAAAATAGTAACAGCTACCTTTCAGATTATCATAAACTGAAAAAAGAAATAGAAAATGATAAAACGTTAAAGACTACTGTTCCAGATAAAATCTCGAAATATGATCCACTTATTACATTAGCTAGAAAAGATTTACAAAATAAAGAACCGTCAAATTGGAGAAATTCTAAAGGATTGATAATTTCCTCGAGTGATGTGTTGAACATAGAAGTATCAAAATCTAATGTAAAAAGAGCACTGAAATTTTTAGATACACTAATTAAACTTTTAAAAAAACGAGGTCATGAAATCAAAATTGACAATGGAAAAACTTATGCCATTATAAATAATGAAGAATTAGAATTAAGATGCAGAGAAACTATAAAAAGGGTTAAAATTGAAAGGAATAGTTGGGAGAGTTATGATTATACTCCTTCTGGTAGACTGACTTTAAGACTTGAGAATAATTATCCAAACAAAGAATGGAAAGATGGTAACAAGAGGAAGCTTGAAGATCAATTACCAAATATACTAACTAGCCTAGAATTAAGAAGTAAAAAAATAAAAAAGGAGCGTATAGAAAGAGAGGAAGCACAAAAGCAATATGAAATTGAAAGACAAAAAAAAGAACTATTAAAACAAAAGATAGATAATGAATTAGAAAGTTTCAAAAAACTTTATTTTGCAACTGAATTACATCATAAAGCAAATGTAATGCGAAACTATATCAACAAGGTAAAAGAAAAGGCTATTCAAAAAAATGACCTTACAGTTCAATTAACAGAATGGATTGATTGGGCTTCAAAGAAAGCCGATTGGGTTGACCCTCTAACTGATTACAATGAGGACGAATTACTTGGAGAATTTGAAGACAAGTATTTTGAAAAAGAAAAACCGAAATACTCTTGGTATTCATAGCTGAAAAATGATTAAACAACATTGTAAAGTTTTGTTATTTAGTATTTTACATGAAATTTTGTGTACTACACAATTTTTTACAAATGTTTTTCCAATTTCCCTTTGTAGCTTAGTGTTTGAAACACTAAGGAAACAAAAATCAAAAGATCATGATAACTAACGAATAGAACTTTTTTTGTCGCATTAAATAATTACATTTACATCAATCAAAAAAATGTAAACTCAATGTTTAGAGTGCTTTACAAACGTTTATTAGTACATAATCAAAAGGTGTAAACATGCTAATTGTCCGAGTGACAAAAGTTGACAAATGATTTTTGAAATATGCTTTTTAGCTTAGTGTTTTCAACATTAATTGATATTATTATGAATGTACAGATAACACATAATACAGCTAAAAATGGAATTGAAATGCTGTTTTCAAAGCCAATAGAGAATGAACTGCTTTTATTCCTTGAAAAGCTCGGTTTCAAGCACGCTTTTAATAATAAACTGAAATGGTATGCCGATTTTCATCCGCCGTATGTAAAGTTTGCGAATAGCCTTGAAAGTAATACTGATTGGAAGTCAATACCTTTACATACTTCTTTTGAACCAACTTATGACAATGCAGATAATTTGAAATTTTGTATTACAGAAATAAATGTCAAAAAAGATGATACTGTCATTATGGGCGAATATCTCATTTTTGAGAATTACAAGCGAGTTGCCACAATTATTGCCGAACGCTTTGCCAAAGAAACCTTTGGTCATTATGTTGATTCAATTGTTATTTTACCAAGAAATTATAAAACGAGAGCGCAAAGGTTATTGAGGAAAAATAAAGTCATAGAAGTCGATGAAAAGGGAAGTTTTGTTCCTTTTCAACTTTCAGATTCTTTGTCTGAAATAGCCGAAGAAGTTTCCAAGAATAGAGTGTCTATTAATCTTGAAAACGTTTCTATTAATAATGAAGCTTCTAAATTTGTTGCATCTGGAATTTTAGAAAATGAAACTGATTTTCAAAAACTGTTACTTTTGGAAGTAATTGACAAATTAGCTTCGATAGAAATAGATACTAATGGTAATTGTAAAGATATTATTCAAAACCTAACAACTGAAATAGAAGAAGCTTCAGCAATTGGTATTGATTCAATTCGTCGTGAAAAAATATCCCAAATCATTCGTTTATACAAAGATTGGTTTAACGATCTTGATAGTAGCTGTAAAACAAGTGTAGCAATTACAATGCGACCTTTATTAAACATTATGAATGAGAAATTGAGTTTCAATTCATGTGCTGTGAGTCTACATTTTGAAACACACAAAATACAAAACGTTCTTGTTCCGATCTATGTGCAGGAAGTATTTCACAATGGAATGATTCCTAAAGAACAAATAGCTACACTTAAACCAAAGTTTCCGTACTTATTTGAAACCAATAATCTAACATTTGATAAGCTTTCAGCCTTTCAACTTTTTGAATTATCACAGTTGGAAGATCATATAGAAAATGGTATAAACATCTCAAGAATCCGATTGAATAATTATTGGCAAGACAATAGTAGTAAGATATTTAAAGAAATAGACTATCCTATTGATAAACAATATCCTTACGTTAGTTTATCTCATGGATATATTCATGTATATACTCTCGAAGAAATTTTAGTAAAAGACAACAAATTATGCAATTGGTTGCACCTACTTCAAAACTATCGTCCAATTGCTGATCTATCTTTTGGGATTGATATTATAAACAAAAAGATAAATAAATTATCAGAACAGCTTACTGAACTGAAAAAAGGAGAAAGTCTAATTAATATGCCTTATCAGGAGAACGTTTCTGAAAGAAAAGCTATTGAAAAGGACATAGCATCTCTATTTTCATCTAAACAGGTAATTGAACGCTTCATTGAACAATCACTTACAAAACAACTTCATGAAGATAACTTTGTAGATTCCGATAATGAGTATGCTAAGTTGGATGTTCCTGAGTTTAATCGAGATAGTTTTGTAGCAGGTATATCCTTGATTTATAGCAAACACAAAAAACCAACCGAAGCACAAATAGAGGATTTTAGTAAAAAGTTTCATGTGCTTAATGACGAAGTATTACAAGAATCTATAGAACTGAGCGCAATTGCGTTTTTTAGAAATGGATATAATCATTTAAGAGAAGAATTTTTGGTAGGCGCAATGAGCCATTTTTGGAGAAATTTACAATACGAAAGAAGCTTTGCCAGTGATAAAGAGCAATATGAACATAGTCATATACTGCCCTTGCCAATTGCTATGATGATTGGTAAGTACATTCAATCTAGTAAAATTACTTCGATCTATGATCCAACAGCAGGAAGTGGTCATTTATTGGTTGGACTAGAAACGAAAAAAGTTCACGCCAACGAAGTATCAGAACTCAAAAGAACTTCACTAGATTTTTTACGTTTTAAGAATATTACTAGTTACAATCCATTAGAACCGACACCAAAAGAAATGCACAAATCGTTTGATGCTGTTATATGCAATCCACCAAACATGATATCAAACATAACAACAAACCAAAAAGATGATATTATTGATAAGTATATTGAAAACAAACATTTCCTAAATCATTACCTTAGACAAAAGGCATATATCATTGCACTAGCGTTATTAAATCTGAAAAACGATGGGAAAGCTGTCATCGTATTAGATGGACATATCATTTTTGATGAAGAAGGACGGATTAAATACTATCGAGGTTTTTTAAATTGGTTGTATAAATATTATTGTGTTCGTGACATCATCAACCTAGACAGTTTTATCCTCTCAAAAGATACCACTAAAACACAGAAAAAAATGCTAGTCCTTATTGAAGGAAGAAAAGAGAATCCACGCTATGATACTCCAACAAAAGAAAACCAACCACATTTAGCTAACGTAGTTGGTTCTTTAGATAAACTCTGGGAGCGTTTTAAAACAAATCAAATCCCAATGATAGATATTATTATAAAACAGCTTAAAATTGCCAATAAGCAATACGAAAAGTAAAAGCTTTCGATCTGTTTATTATCTACGAGCATCGCTCAAATTCTTTGATGCTCTAATAAGTTCTGCATAGGCATTTACAAAGTATTTTGAAACTTTAAGGATTCCATAAATTGCAACACCACAAATAATTACTTTAGTCACAGGATGCTTTAATACTTTTTTCGTATCAACGAGTGGCTTTGTAGATTTAGGAATCGAATCCAAATCTAATTTGTCTAAAATTGACTTTCTTTTATTTTGTTCTTTACGTACCATTTTTTCGTGTATTTTTATTGTAATTACATGAGAAAACTGATACTTTTTCAGCGATAGATATACAGCTAAAAATCAATCGAAAATTTAGTAATTTTGAGGTAACAAAAGAGTACCGTTTCCGAGTACCGAAAAGCATAGAAATAGACACTTTTTCGGACTCCTTATTTTGTAAATTACTGAAAATCAGACATGCAAAACTTAACCAACTGTTGGTTGCTGGTTGCTGGTTGCTGGTTGCTGGTTGCTGGTTGCTGGTTGCTGGTTAAAACTATCTTTTTTCAACATATAAATAATTTTAAATCTTACTTATCCTTTTTACTTTCTAAATAAGCTTTTTTCCTATTTTAATTTGCTAGATATTGTTTATTCGTTAGTATATTTGAGAAGTAAATTATTATGGAAAATAAAAGTTACAGAGACTTACATATTTATAAAAAAGCTTTTAAATTAAGTTTAGAAACACACGAAATTTCGTTGTCTTTACCAAAATATGAATTGTACGAACAAGGCAGTCAGGTAAGGAGATCTTCAAAATCTATTACAGCAAATATTGTTGAAGGTTATGGAAGAAAGAGATACAAAGCTGATTTTATAAAGTTTCTAGTTTATGCACAAGCCTCATGTGATGAAACCATAAATCATTTACACTGTATTGCAAAAATTCATAATAAAGAAAGTGAAATTAACTCAATCCTAAAAGAGTATGATATTCTAGGGAGACAAATCAACAAGTTTATTACTTATGTTGATGAAAAATGGAATTATAAAACGATGTGATTTAGTTATGAGTTAAACCAGAAACAAATAACTTAGCATAGACAATATCAATTACAAGAAAATAATAAATTACAGACAGCAAGAAACAAAGCAAACAGAACAAGAAACTAGCAAAACCCAGCAACCCAAAACATGAGCATCATTCTCACACATACATATTATCTTTTTGAAGATGAGAAAGAACAAAGCATCATGCGTCCGTATGCGCCGTTGGGATTGTTGTATATTTCTTCGTATTTGAATGAACATAAAGTAGAAAATCATGTGTATGATTCTACATTTTATTCCAAAGAAGAACAGTTGCGATTTATTGAAAAGAAACAACCAAAAGTTATTGCAATTTATACCAACTTAATGACAAAGATTAATGTAATTAAGTTGATTCAAATTTTAAAAAGTGATGAAATTTATGGTTTTCCCAAAGTGATTTTGGGCGGATCAGATATTACTTATAATTGTGAAAATTATCTGAAAACTGGCGCAGATTTTTTGATTATTGGCGAGGGCGAACAAACAACTTTAGAATTGTATCAGGCAATTATAAATGATGCTGATTATAGTGAAATTCATGGAATTGCATATTTAGAAAATGGTGAAGTCAAAAAAACACCAGCCCGAATGCGCATGAAAAGTCTCAAGGAATTGCCATTACCAAACAGAGCCGCCATTCCTGTTGAAAAATATCTGGAAACTTGGAAAACACACCACGGTAAAAGTTCGATGACCGTAAGTACGCAACGCGGTTGTCCGTATACGTGCAAATGGTGTAGCACGGCGGTTTACGGACAAAGTTACCGCAGACGTCCGCCAGAAATGGTTGCCGCCGAATTAAAAATGTTAAAAGAAACCTACAATCCTGATAGTATTTGGTTTGTAGATGATGTATTTAGCGTGAGTCATAAATGGATTGAAAAATTCCATGAAGAAGTCATCAAGCAAGACGCCATTATTCCGTTTGAATGCATCACACGTGCAGAGCGCTTAAACGATGAAATTTTACAACTACTGAAAGAAGCTGGATGTTTCCGAATTTGGATTGGTGCCGAAAGTGGTTCGCAAAAAATCATTGATGCAATGGATCGTCGCGTAGATGTCGATGTGGTAAAAACTGCCATTCAAAAAACCAATGAGCTTGGTATGGAAACAGGAACATTTATCATGGTGGGGTATCCTGGCGAAGATGAACAAGATATTGAAGAAACGATTGAGTATCTAAAAGCTGCAAATCCGACACATTTTACCATTACAGTTGCGTATCCAATTAAAGGAACTTCGCTATACAATGAAATTGAAGATAAAATTACAATTCAGCCTGAATGGAATACTTCTACCGATCGTGAAATCGATTTTACTCGAACGTATTCGCGAAAATTTTACGATTTTGCTGTCCGTAGAATTGTCAATGAAGTCAATTACAACAAAGAAATTCTCAAAGGAAAAGATAGAAGTTTGCTTACTTCCATGAAACTAAAAACCAAGTCAATATTGGCACAAACTGCTATGAAATTTTATAAATAAACAATGGATTTCAGTCGCGTCATACAACAACAAAATGTATATTATTTAACGCCAGAAGATACTGGTTTTTCCAAGTATTATCTTGCCGTACGCAAAAAAGAAGAACGTATTTTAAAGGATGTCGAAGTTCGAAAGCTTCCAAATTTAGATCGTGACGAATGGCCATATCGCATCAAATCTACAGCACGTTTTACCAACTATATTGCTGCAAAAAATGATGGTTTACAAATTCTGACGCTTGGTTGTGGAAATGGTTGGTTTGCCAATAAAATTGCCGAAGTTTCTACAAAAAATGAAGTCATTGGTTTAGATGTGAATCGAGAAGAATTGGAACAAGCCGCAAGAATATTTCGTGCTAAAAACATCCGTTTTGTGTATGCTGATATTTTTAAAGCTTCGGAACTGTTTGAAGCACAATTTGACATTATTACCTTAAATGGCGCGATTCAATATTTTGAAGATTTTGATGGATTGATGCAACTTCTGAAATCATTCTTAAAACCAAAAGGAGAAATTCATATCATAGACAGCCCGTTTTACAAAAGTACTGAAATTGCTGCTGCGCAAGAACGTACAAAGGAATATTACACAACACTTGGCGTTCCCGAAATGGCAAATCATTATTATGCACACGATGAAAATTTATTGCAAAATTTCGATACCTTATACACTTACAAACGCAATATCATTTATAAAATTTTAGGTAAAAAAGACTCGCCTTTTTCTTGGTATCGATTCAAAAAACAATAAACGAATGGCTGGCAAAGGACTTTTCAAAAAAATAAAATATTACACTGTTTCTACTGTCGTAATACTTATAATAGCCGAAATTGTATTGTCATTACTGAATATTTACCCAAATGATTATTATACCAACACACCAAATGTAAGTCAAAAATATGACGAAAACCCAAGTAAAATAGCTGGTATTTCAGGATTTTACGAAATTGCATATGATGCGTTAGGTTCACGGTCCGTTTCAGAGTACTCAAAAGCTTCAAACAAGATTGTTGCTATTGGCGGAAGTACAACCATCTGCGCTGTGTTGACGCAAGAAAAAACGTGGACAGCTATACTCGATAAAAAATTAGGAGATTCCTATTGGGTTGGAAATTTTGCCAGAAGCGGAAACAGTAGCAATCATCATCTATTTCAATTTCAGCATATTCTTGACAAACCCGAATTAAAAGACACAAAAATAGTATTGATGTTGGTTGGTGTAAACGATTGCCGAGGATATTTAATATCGAAAGATATGTACATGAACATGTATGAACTAAATATTAAAAAAAGTGCTTTTGCACATCTTCCAAATTCTGAATTACCATTTTTAAGAAGACTCACGCTAGCAAAACTAGCAAGACAAGCAAAACAAAGAATTCTTTTTTACTCGCAGCCCAGAAGACCGCTTGATTATTTAGAAACTTACGAAAGTACTACAGAACCTATTACTAAACTTCCAGATTTAACCGATGGTTTAAATCATTATGAGAAAAATTTAAAACAATTAATCAAAGAAGCAGAGAAACGAAATGTTTCAATAATTTTCATCACACAACCTACACTTTGGCAAAAAAACTTACCTGAAGAATACAAAACGTTACTTGCTTCTAGAGCGCATTACAACAAAACACCTTTGTATACTGGCGAAGCTTTAAATGAAATTATGACTATTTTTAATCAACGTTTATTAACTGTTTGTAAAACGCATAACATTCCTGTAATTGATTTACAATTGCCGAAAAATAAAACGATCTTTTACGATGATATGCATTTTAACGAATCTGGTGCAGAAGTAGTCGCAGAAAAAGTGTATGATTTTTTAAAACAAAACAACCATATATCAATTGATGAATAGCAAAGTGTATGAGTAAAAAAACTAGAAAAATTTTTAAAAAATTAAAATACTACAGCATTTTCACAATTATCATTTTGGTCATTGCCGAAGTGATACTATCGCTTCTTGAAGTTGTGCCTGACAATTACTATGTAAACACACCGAACTCTGGTTTTGTTTGGGAAATTAACCATGATGAAATTACAGGAATTCATCAAGATTCAGAAGTTTTTTTTGATGAATTGGGCGCACGTTCCATTTCAGATTATGAAAATAAAGATCACAAAATTGTCGTTTTCGGCGGAAGCACTACTGCATGTTTCGCCCTTACGCAACAAAAAACGTGGTCCGCTTTATTAGAAAAAAAAATGGGCAATTCGTATTGGGTTGGAAATTTTGGAAGACCAGGAAACAGTAGTAATCATCATACATTACAATTTAAACATGTACTAGAAAAACCAGAATTGAGCGATACCAAAACGGTGCTTATCATGCAAGGTGTCAATGACTTTGTAGCTTATTTGATTTCTTCTGAACGATATTTAAATTCCCCTGAACAAAAACTGAAAAAATTTGCCTTTCAACACATTCCTGACGATCATTTGCCTTTTTACAAACGACTTACCTTGTATAAATTAGCTTCCAAAGCGAAAAGAAATCTTGCTTTTTACTTTAAACATCAAGATCATTTGACAAAAACGGTTGTCAGCATTAAAGAACTCAAAAAACAATCGAAAATCATTGAAGAATTACCAGATTTACAAGCAGGTTTAGCGCATTATGAAGCAAACATAAAAAACATAATTCAACAAGCAAAAGCAAAAAATATCAACTTGGTTTTTATCACGCAAGCCACGATGTGGAAACCAAATTTGGAGCCAAAATATGAAGACTTAATGTTGACAAGTGGTTTTCAAAACAATGAAGCTTTTTACAGCACAGAAGCGTTGTATGCTGGTATGGAAATTTTTAATGAACGTTTGATTAATATCTGCAAACAAGAAAATATTCCATGTATTGATTTGAAATTACCAAAAACTACGGAATCATTTTATGATGATTTTCACTTCAACGAATCTGGTGCAGAGTTGACTGCGGAACAGGTTTCTAAAGAATTAAAGGTTATTTTGGAGTAAATAATTTGATGATTTGAAAAATGTGTGAATTTGATAATTGCATTCGTAGAAAACTAGACTCTTTAATTGACTTTAACAACTTTGAGCGTCATTTCGTAATGAAATGAAAATAAATTGTATCGCGAAATACTTTGATTTTCCGAGCACTTCTTGATAGCTCTGTTGAGCGCTAGTCGAAATACAAATTTGCAAAGCAAATTCACTCGAAATAACGTTGTTTTGAGTAATTTAAGAAGATCAGCAAAGCGATCCAAAAGCAAAGCGATCCAAAAGCAAAGCGATCCAAAAGCAAAGCGATCCAAAAGCAAAGCGATCCAAAAGCAAAGCGATCCAAAAGCAAAGCGATCCAAAAGCAAAGCGATCCAAAAGCAAAGCGATCCAAAAGCAAAGCGATCCAAAAGCAAAGCGATCCAAAAGCGAAGCGATCCAAATTACGCCAATTGCTGTTTCTTAAAAAACTTATCCACGATTTTCTTCTCTACAGGAACATTAAAATATTTATGCTTACAACGCCATCTTGCCAACAACTGCAACGGTTTGTAAATCCACTTTTGATTCGAATAAGCAAATTTTAAATAGAATTTAAATTTCTCAAAGAAATCATACTTTTCTTCGCTTACCCAAGGTCCAGACGAACCCACAAAATCAAAATCTGACCATTCATGAACGGTTTCTGGAAGTTTATAACCTTCTTTTACCACATTATCGGTAATCGTGGTTCCAGGATACGGTTTGAAGTAAAAAATTGGCGTGTGAAAATTTGGATGCATGCTATTCAAATCGAGTGCAACCTTTACCGTTTCTTCAATACTTTTGTCCGTTTCTTCAGGGAAACCAACAATAAACGGGAACTGAACTGCAATGCCTAAATCTTTGCAACGTTCGGCACACATATACACTTGCTCAACTTTGATGTCTTTTTTTAGCCAATTCATCATTTCTTGCGAACCAGATTCAACACCAATCAACAATCTTCGCAATCCAGATTTCGCACAAATTTTAAAATCTTCCACCGACATTCGTGAACCTTGATCGGCGCGCATGGTTGCTGCCCACGTAAAATTTAAGCCTTTTTCAATCATACGTTCAGAAATTTCAATCACACGATCTCGGTACGTGAAATAGGTTTCGTCTTGAAGATTTAAATCGGTAAACTTATATTTTTCATGAAGTTCTGCTAATTTATTCACCATAATTTCAGGTGAGATTGCCGTCCATTTTCTATTATAAACAAAAGGATCTGCACAAAAAGTGCATCTAAAATAACAACCTGTTGAAGAAATATAATCGAGTTGTCGTCTTCCTTTCTTTTCAAAATATTTCTCAACATCAATCAATTCATAATTGATATCAGCAAAAGTGTCCATCGCTACAATTGTACGTGGCGGATTTTTCACAATTTCGCCTTCGTCATTACGATAGCAAATTCCTTTTATTTCAGAAATATCGCCTGTAGTTGCATACGCTTCCACTAATTCCTTAAACGTATCTTCTCCTTGTCCTTGCGCCGTTACATCAATACAAATTTCATCTTTCAATGTTTGTTTTGGAAATAATGATGTATGCCATCCGCCCCAAATTACAGGAATATCTTTACGCATCTTTTTCACGGCTTGTGTTACAACCAATGCATCTTTTATAGGTCTTCCTGTCAACACAGTGGTTCCAAAACACAACGCTTCATCAACATGCTTTTCTATGGTTTCCAACGGATTTTCGTCAATACGACCGTCCACAATGATGACTTCATATTTCTCAGGATCAAGCACAGAACCGATTGCCAACAATGCTAGTGGCATGTCAAAAAATACGGCTATCGGATTGTATAGTAAGATTTTACGCTTTTTCAAAACGAGCAATTAAATTTTTATAAATATACTGACTATTTAAATATTTGAAATGACTTTATTTTCTTTTTATGTAAAAAATATTGAACGGATACTTTTAACACGCCCAAACCATACGTCATGCTTCTTTGAAAATTGATTGAAGAACTTTCTTCCGAATACGTTGTTGGACAGGTAATTTCAGCAATTTCATAACCTTTATTAAAAATTTGACACAACATTTGATTGTCAAAAATAAAATCGTCTGAATTGTGTTCTAAATTCAAGGAATTTAACACTTCTGCAGAAAACGCTCGGAAACCTGTGTGGTATTCGGATAATTTCTGACCAATCACAATGTTTTGGAATAAGGTTAAAAAACGATTTGCGATGTATTTATACATGGGCATTCCACCACGCAACGCACCTTTTCCCAAAATACGCGATCCCATGACAACAGGATACACATCATTGGCAATCAAATACGCCATAGAATGTATCAGTTTTGGTGTGTATTGGTAATCTGGATGCAACATAACCACAATATCGCCATGTAACGATAATGCCTTTTTATAACAGCTTTTCTGATTTGCCCCGTATCCTTTATTCTGATCGTGTTTAATGATGTGTTTGATACCTAATTCTTTGGCAACACGCAATGTTTCATCAGTACTATTATCGTCTACCAAAACCACTTCATCAACAATATCAAACGGAATTTCGTTGTATGTTTTTTGCAACGTTTCCGAAGCATTATAAGCAGGAAGTACAATAATTACTTTCTTTGAATCGATCATGGATTTTGGCTTAATTTGGTATAAAAACGCAAAAAATAATCCTATTTTTTTACGATCGACAATTTAACAACTATATTTAGATACGCAAAACAAAAACTATATTGAAACCTTCTAAATTAACCGCTTTTTTTTACCAGAACTTGACGCTTTTTTGCATTCCATTGCTCTGCATGTTGGCATTGAGAATTGTTGGTTTTGATGGTTTATACGGTCAAGATTCTTATGAATATTTGCGGTATGCAAATGCCATTCAAACATATATTACTGATGGAATTCATCCTGGAAATTATTTTTGGCCAGTTTTATATCCGACGTTGGGAAGTTTGCTTGGTTTTCTCTTTGGAAGTACCGCTTTTGCATTGCAATTGATAAGTTGTTTGAGTTTTTCAATTGCTTGTATTTACATCTACAAAACGATTCGATTATTATATCCAAAAACTGATTTTCGCTTTTATTATGTGCTCATTTTTGGTGTTTTTTGTCCGTTTCTACTAAAAATGGGCTTGATTGTCATGTCGGATGCACTAACCTTAGTTTTTGTGGTCTTGGCGTTCTATTTCTTCTTTAAATCATATTACAAAAATACCAGTTTAGCGCCTATTTTCATCTTTGCTACTTGTGCGTTGATGACGCGTTATGCTTCAATATTCATCACTTTTCCAATCATTGTATATACATTGTATTTAATATGGAAACGAAAGCAATTTATACAACTTGGAATTGCGGCATTGTTGAGTATTTTCGTATCAATTCCGTTTCTTATTTTTCAATGGAATGCTCTATTTGAAGCGTCTTCCAATCCATTTTTAAAAATGTGGTCTGTAAGCAACTTTTTCCAATCAAGTTTTACCACACAAGATGGTGTGACAGATTATACCTTTCCAAATTTCATTTACACATTATACCTGTTTTTTCATCCTGGATTCATCTTTTTAGGAAGTATTTTAAGTGTGATAACGCTTAGAAATTACAAATCACTTTTCAGCTTTCATCAAAAAATATTACTGATTTGTAGCGCATTATATATTTTCTTTTTGGCGGGAATTCCGTTTCAAAATCCACGTGTGCTCGGTTTGGTATTTCCGTTAATTTTGATCGTACTATTTCCAGCTTTCGTACGGTTGATGCAACTCAAATACATAAAACAACTCGTCATTGCCCTCGGAATATTTTTTGTAGCCTTGCAACTATTCTTTTTCAGTATGACATTCAAGTTAATTTTTGAACGAACCATTATTGAAAAAGAACTCGAAACAATGATAAAACCGTATGAAAACAATACTTTATATAGTTTTGATGTAGATTTGGCAATGCAAGGTCGCGGTTTGAATTTTGAATATAAAAATATGTTCTTAGAACGTTACGAGAAGTTTCAACCAAACGATTTAATTTTGTTTGATTCTGAACGTTATCAAACACAATGGAAAGACAAAACTCCGATGCAAAACTGGGAATTTATTGAGCAGAATTATCAATTAAAAATATTGGAAACTCATCCTGAAGGTTGGAAATTGTATCGGATAATACAGAAAAAATAATATCAAAGGCATCTCGACAGAGATCGATGTGACAAAATTAATACTAATATATATGCTTTGGATGCGTATCAAATATCGGCTTGGATTACTCTACAAAACGGTTTTGTTCAAACTTGGTTTTGGAAAGTTGTTGTTGAAAGATCGTTATGGCGAACGCATTCTAGTCTATCACGGAATCGATGAAGTTGGCGAAACGAAATACAATAGCCGATTCATTTCAAAAGTCTTCTTTGAGGAATTTATCAAGCATATTACCACACATTACAACGTGATTTCTTTAGACGATTTTTATCAGAAGAAATTCAAAAAAGATACTTTAAATATTGCGCTTACGTTTGATGATGGTTATTTAAATAATTACAAATACGCAGTTCCAATTCTGGAAAAATATAACGTTCCTGCCTGTTTTTATATTACAACGATTCACGAAAAAGCACCGTATTTATGGGCAGATTTTTTAGATCTTGTGTCATATCATACCAAAAAAAAGGAAGTCATTTTAGAACGAAATCTCTATCAAAAAAATGACAAAAATGAATTTATCTGGAACGGAATTTCCATGAAAAATGTTGCCAAAGCGTTGCCATACGATGTCTTAAAAATGATCTATGAAATTTTTAAAGACGATTGGGAAAGCTTGCCACCAAAGAAATACGAAGATTATTGGATGTTGATGAACGCGCAACAAATCAAAGAAATTGCAGACAATCCGTTGTTTACCATTGGCGCACACGGAGAAACGCATGCAAGTTTGGTAGACATTCCTGTAGAAGAAGCGAAAAAAGAAATTTTACTCAGCAAACAACAACTTGAAAAAATATGCGAGCAACCCATTACCGAATTTGCTTTCCCGTTTGGCTATTACAATCAAGAACTAGCAGATTATTGTGAAGAAATCGGTTTTGAACGCTTATTATTGGTAGATTACAATACTAAAAAAGATACTAAAAACGAAGCTTCTCAACACCGTTTTGTGATGAATCCGTACATTTCTATGGAACAACAATTGGCATGTTTATTAAAAGGTTCTTACTTTTAGAAAATATATGCAGTACAAAGAAATATATCGTCTTAAACGTGTGGATAACAATGATTTTCCTGCAATCAAAGAACTCTTTTGGAAAGTTTTTAAAAAAAGAGTTTCGCTCCAGTATTTGCAGAACAAATACAACACTTCGCATGTGGGCGTCAACTATATTTGTAGCATTGCGTATTGCGGAGATATTCCAGTAGCTTTCTACGGAGCTATTCCACAAAAATTTAAAAATAATAAAGGCGAACTATTTGTTGCGCATGCGTGTGATTCTTACACATTGCCGAATCATCAGCGAAAAGGATTGCACAACGCTTTGGCGAAATTCGCTTATAAAATTATGAAAGAATACGACATGAAATATGTGTATGCTTTTCATAGTGAAAATACGTATCGAAGCACCAAAAAACTAGGTTGGAAAGAACACAAAAACTTACAACGATTTCATATAAAAGTAAACACACTTCCTCTTGGAAAAGTGCTCAATAAGTTGCGTTGGACAAATCTCTATGACGTTTTTTTCAAGCAAAAAGTGTCGCAAGAAGCCATTGAAAAACTAACTTCCGAACACAAAGAAAAGTACCGATTGAAGTTTGACAACAACTTTATCGATTACAAAAATAGTTTCAAAAGTCATTATTGTGTAGAAATTGACGATTGCGTATTTTGGTTAAAAATTCAGGCGATTATTCACGTGGGAATGTTCTATGCGCCATCTGCGGAAGCGTTACAAAAAGCCATGAAAAAGTTAAAACGAAAAGCATTTTTCTTGGGAATTACTGAGTTTTTATTTCAGGTTGATGCTGATGCTACCATGGCGACTCAGCTAAAAACCATCACAAAACCAAAAGAATCGTGGTTGGTGGGTTATCTCGATTTTGATCCTGAAATTGACCTCAACGATTTTATATTTACCTATTCAGATTTAGATACATTTTAAATGCAAGTACAACTTAAAAATCATACATTTCAGATTGATCCTGGACAAAACAAACACTATTGGTCGTACATCAATTCTATTGATTGGGAACCGCATACGTTTGCTATTTTCGATCATTTTATCAATGAAGATTCAGTAGTTTTAGACATTGGTTCGTGGAGTGGCGTGTTGACGTTGTACGCAGCAAAAACTGCCAAAGAAGTACATGCGCTCGATCCTGATCCTGTGTGTTTTAGTGAATTGAATCGGAATGTGCAATTGAATCCAGCTGTGGCTGATAAAATAAAAACGTACAAAACAGCAATTTCAGCACAAAAAGAAACCGTTCGCTTGTCTGCGCGCGAAACCTATGGCGCTTCGTCAAGTAGTATTTTAGAACGCAAACGTGATGCTGAAAATTCGCTGGAATTAGAAACGATTTCCTTAGCTGATTTTTTAGAAAAAGAAAATATCCAAAAAGTAGATTTTATCAAAATGGACGTGGAAGGTGCCGAATTTAAAATTCTACCAACGATCGGAAAAGCGATTGAAAAAATCAACTATCCGACGTTGTATATTTCATTTCATTACAGTTTTTTAAATGAAAATATATATCACAAAAACATTCCCTCCGTATTTTTAAATAAATTATTCATGCGATTGGAAAACACTTTTGGCTTTTCACGCTATAAAAGTAAAATTCGAAAAGAAATAGCAAATTTATACGACGATTTAAAAGCGTATACATACATTTATAAAAGTGATGGAACTCCAATTTCCTTTGAGGATTTGGCAAAAAAACCTGAATTGATTAAGGAGACAGATTTGGTATTTACAAATGTGGAATGGCGTGCTTCGACTCCGCTCAGCGTGCCGAAATAGGAATAGCAAGATTTCCGTTTACATGGAAACTAAAGATGAAAGAAATAAAGCAACATATCGTATTCTTAACACCAGGTTTTGCGAAATCTGAAGTAGATTCTACCACAATTCCTGCGTTACAAGTGTTTCTTAAAAGTATGCGAAATGCCTTACCTGAAGCAAAATTGACATTGCTTGCGTTTCAATTTCCGTTTACAAGAAAAAAATACAATTGGCACGGAATTGAGATCATTCCGCTTGACGGAAGAAATAAAAAGTTTCAAAAATTACTTATCTGGAGAAAAGCTAGAAGAACACTTCAAAAACTCCACAAAAAAGAAAAAATTGATACTATTCATAGCTTTTGGATTGGCGAATGTTCGCGTGTTGGACAAAAGTTTGCCAAAAAACACAAAGTGAATCACGTTGTAACTGTGATGGGACAAGATGCTTCTATCAAAAATTCGTACGCAAAAAATTTGATGAATTCCAACGTAAAAATGGTGACACTTTCCGAGAATCATCAAGCGAAATTGACAAAGACATACAATCTAAATTCCACTATAATTCCTTGGCATTTAGATGTTTCAGAGTTTCCACCATTGACAGAAAGTACGATTGATATTTTGGGAGTTGGTTCGCTCAATACAATCAAAAATTATGTAGATTTTATCGATGTCATTTCCGCTGTAGCGAAAACACACAAAAACCTCAAAGTTACTATTATCGGCGATGGAAGTATGCGAAGTGAACTCGAAACGAAAATTAAAAATTTACAACTCGAAAACACGATTTCATTGCTCGGTGAGTTGCCCAGAACAGAAGTTTTAAAGAAAATGGCGCAAGCTAAAATTTTGTTACATACTAGCATGTACGAATCATTCGGATTTGTGTTTTTGGAAGCTTTGTATTCAGGAATGCAACTCGTTTCACACAATGTCGGACTCGCAAAAGCTAGCGAAAATTGGCATGTTGGTACAGATAAAATTGATCTCATTGAAGCTTGTAAAATCTTACTTTTAGAAAAAAATCGACAGAAAAAACGCGTCATATTAAGTACCGAAACAGAAACTATCAACGCTTACTTATCTTTGTATCATGCGTAAATTGATGACCATAGGAATCAACACGATTCAAGGATTTGCCAATCCAGCTTTCAACTTTTTAATTGTTGTTTTTGGCGTAAAAATCTTTGGAAAAACGGAATGGGCAAGTTTGATAAACGTGATGTTATGGGTTTTATTTACCACATTCATGTTTGGCTGGGGAAATCGCGATCATTTACTGAGAGCATACAGCAAAACACCTTCCAAAATGTATCATGCTTTTTTTAGTAATTTTTTATCGCGCTGTTTATTATTGCCATTTTCATTGCTGTTATTTATATTTTTTCCAACAACAATTGCCATATGGGCAATTGTACTTGTGTTGCTCACATTTACATATTCATCATTGAGTACTTTGGTCGTATATCATCAAAAATTTGGCGCACAATTATTGGCAGAAGTGATTGCTTTTGTGATAATTTCTGGAAGTATTTTTTATTTTGAAAGTTTTGATTTAGAAAGTTTTCTGAAAATTTATACCATTGCGATACTTATAAAATTGATTGTATTAAGCGCACAACTCAATTTTTGGAAAGAATCGTTTTCTGCTAAAATTTCACTGCAAGAATTCAAATCAGGATTGCCTTTTTTCATTCTCGGATTGAGTGGTTGGCTGATTTCTAAAATTGACATTTATGTGGTTGATTTGTACCTAGAAAAATCGCAATTAGCCGAATACCAACTTTTAATTACGGCATTTTTAATGCTGCAAGCGTTGGCGGCGTATATTACCATTCCGTTTACAAAACATGTGTATCGCGTTTCAGACGAAGTGGTACAAAAAATCAAATACAAATTGTATATGGCTTCGCTTCCACTGACAGTTCTTGGCGGATTTTCAATCTGGTTTGTCATGGAATATTTTGTAAAATTGGGTTTCACTTATGAATATTATATTGTTGGCGGATTGATCGCATTTCCTTGTTTTTTTTACACGTTAAACGTGATGGAACTCATGAAAAATCAACAAGAACGCACTATAATTTATATTAGCTTTTTTGGTTTTTTTGCAACTATTAGCTTACTTCTCCTTTTAATAGAAACCTATGAAATTTTTGGAGTTTTGGTAAGTGCAGCGATCGCACAATGGATGGTATTATTGGCGTATAAATTGCATCGAAGATTTTCCTAAAAGTAGAATATTCTGCAGCAAAGAATGTTTCTTGGAAGCAAAAAAAATCAGGCATTAGCTTTTGGGTATTAGGTATTAGTCAAGTCCTAAGAGTAATTGGAAATTCAAACTAAAATACGAATATACTTTAAGCGACAGCAATACTTAAATTTTAATGAAGCAATTTGAAAATTTGAAAATGTATCAATTAGTTTCAAATAACACTCAAATTTGTCAGAAGCACATTTAGCATTTAAAACTTAACATTCAGCATTTCATACAAAATCAAATAATGATCTCAGAAACAACCCTGAATTATTAAATTTTAAATCTTTGAATTGAGCGAAGCGAAAAGAATAGGCATTAGCTTTTGGGAATTAGGTATTAGCCAAGTTCTAAGAGTAATTGGAAATTCAAACTAAAATATGAACGTACTAATAGCAAAGCGATACCAAAATACTAAAAGCGTAAGCGTGTCTAACAGCAAAGCGATACTACTTTTTCCTTCGAAACAAATTCAACACTTTACTCACAAAATCATCATTGATTCCAAAAGTGCCTTTGATCCATGTATAAATTGCGATCATTTTTTTATCTAACCAAATAAAAACAGCTTTAAAACCATCATTTGGACGTGCGCGATAGTTGGTAGACTTTCGTCGGAAGGAACCCGTTTTTTCTTCTGTAAAGTAATACAAGGCAATGGACTTTCGTGTCACATCTTCTGGACACTGAATCGGATCTGGGAAACCGTGATACGAATCTTCATCCGTATTAAAAATAACGATTCTGTTGAAAATTGGTGCAACTTTTACAACACATTTCGACATGTCTTTCTCCCACAATTCCAACGCGCCACCATAAGAATCCTCCCAATTTTTATTTAAATAAACTAATACGTTTACGCGACGTCGCCATGTTTTTTTGTGTGGATGTACGGTAAAATCTGCATGAATATTCAAATAACCACCATTTTCACTTTGATGAATTCCGCCACCTTCAATTGTCGTATCTGGTAATAAATTCGAAATTCCTGTGAGTTGTTCTAGGTATTGAAGAAATTCAGGTGAATTCAACTCTTTAATGATTCCATCACGAATAAACTCCGGAATCAACTCTAGTTTGTTCAATCCGTGTTTTTTTTCATTCACATGCACGTAATGAATCCAACCTTCATCTTTGATTTTCGGAAACACTTCCAGTGCTTTTTCGGCGGAAGCCGTTTCTAAAAAATCATCTGCTACCATATGCGGATACGGCGTTGCATTTTGATACTTTTCTGTATCAACAGCTAATCGTGCATTCCATTTTGAATAATCAAAAATCATTGATGAATTTTGTTGAATTTGCCGATAAATGTACATAAAATATAAGATTCTTGCCTAGCAATTTTAGCTACTTTTTCACAATTGATGTGTTCAAAAAATACAATCGGTTGCTTTTTTGTTTGTTGTATATTTTTAGTTCCTTTGTTTTTATGAAATATCTACGGCTTATTGGAATCAATTTGTTGGTCTTGTGTGGGCTTTTGCTGATTTTGGCTGTGATTGGATATTTTATTGAAGCCAATCGGATCAAAACTTTTTTTACGTTTACAGCGCCAAAACAAGCAACTTATTTTCAACCTGATTCTACTGCCCTTTTTATTCACAAGCCAAATATTCATTTATATGATAATTGGGGAACGCCTGAGCAAAAAATTTCTACAGAAAGGCGCACCAATAATCTAGGTTTTCGCGAAGACGCAGATATTACCACGAAACAAGAAAACGAATATCGTATTTTGGTTACGGGCGATTCGCATACGGATGGCGTTCTGAAACACAACAACCAATCTTTTGTAAATGTTTGGGAAGAAAAACTAAATGCTTCCGATAGTACTTACGTATACAATTGCATGAATGGTGGTGTTGGTTATTATACCTTTCGGAATTATCATGGTTTTTTAAAGAAATACTATCAAGAATTACAACCAGAAGTATTTTTGATAAATATTTTTACGGGAAATGACTTCCGAGAAGCGGCAATTTTTGAAGACGATCGTACGAGTATTGCTAATGTATATCGGAGTTTACGGATGCGCTTCCGCAGAAAGTTTCAATCGGATGCACAAAAGGCAATTCCGTACAATCAAGGATTAGAACAAACCTTGTTTTTTGAGTCGTTTCCAGCAGAAAAAGAACGCACTATGAACATTTCAAAGCAATATTTATCACAAATTAAAGCTTTGTGCGAACAGGAAAATATTCGGTTAATTATTACCTTATTGCCTTCTAAATTAGACGTAAATCCTACCTTCCGAAAAGAAGTGCAAAAATTACACAATTTGGATGATGAAACGATGAGTATCAACCAAGAATTGACAACACAATTGATTGCTTTTTTAAAAGCAGAACAGTTTGAATACATTGATTTAAAACCCGCACTACAAAACACTTCCGAAAAAGTGTATTGGGATCAAGATTTACATATTAACAAGAATGCACATCGTATTATTGGTGAGTTGTTGTATAAAAAAATAGCATTAGAATAGTACAAAGTTTTACATAATTATTGATGATTATATATTCTTAGAAAACTTGAGACACCAGTGCATGAACGTTATTAAATGATTCAAAAATCAAAACACCATGAGCAAAACATATATTATTGGCGATATTCACGGATGTTATGACGAATTTATCGAACTAATGAACCAAATTGGCGTTACTGATGATGATTTGGTGGTTTCGCTTGGTGATATTGTTGACAGAGGAAATAAATCGCTCGAACTCTATCATTATTTTAAAAATAGAAAAAACGCCATTGTTCTCATGGGAAACCACGAACGCAAACATTTGAATGGAATTTTAAGCTATTCGCAAGAAATTGTAAAAGTTCAATTTGGAGACGAATATGAGGAATTTTGTGATTGGCTAAAAACACTTCCTTATTATTACGAAACGCCAGAAGCGATCATTGTTCATGCCTTTTTTGAACATGATAAAACGCTGTATCAGCAGAAAGAAGAAGTACTCGCCGGAACCACTTCAGGAAGTCGCTATCTAGAAACGAAATACGAAGAAGGAACCTATTGGTCAGATTATTACACAGGTAAAAAACCAATCATTTACGGACATCACGTCGTTGGAGAAACGCCTAAAATAAAAAATAATACCTACGGAATTGATACTGGCGCATGTCACGCAGGAATGTTGACTGCAATAGAATTGCCAAGTTTTAAAATTCATCAAGTACGTGTAGAAACCGATCATTGGAAAGCACAGCAATCAGCTTGGCAAATTCCTGTCTTGGAAGCGAAAGATTGGGAACATATGAAAATCGATCAAGTATATCGTCAAATTGACAAACTTGCGTATAAAACGGAAACAGAAATTCAGGAATTTCTAGCCAAACAACGAAATTGGATTCAGCAAATTGAAGCGTTACGCATCAAAATTCAATCAAAAATTGAAATATTGACAAAAGAATTGATCGTTCAACACAGAGAAGATTTCAACAAAGAAGTCGCCAAACTCAATTATCGTTCATTCGTATTCAAAGCAAAAGCGGGCACTTTAGTAATAAACGATTTAGAAAAAACCTTGCATACGCCACAGAAAATAATCGATTTAGCGCACGAACTCCATATTGAAAACATTCCGCAGCGAACCTCTTGACTCTGATCATAAATCATCTATCAATACAATCGCCGAATTGCATATGTTTTAGGTTTATACTACATTTATGAAAAATAGCAATGTTTTGCGAGACAAGTTCCTCAAAAACAAACATTCCCGAATAATACAAACCTACTTTTAACATCAATCTATGCACTTTTCTGATTACATGATTGCAGCGCTTATTCTTTTTGGAGCTTTTATTATGTTGATGAGTGCCGCGTATACCAAAAAAATATTCAACATTCTTCCCAACAACGATTTAAGAAGAAGTTGGAAAAAATTACGCTTTCTCATGTTGCTCTTTTTAGTTGGCTATTTGGTGGTTGCTACGGTTGTAATTTTGGGACAAACAGAATTGTTGGCGGTATTATCTGGAGTGATCTTTTTTATGGGATCATTATTTGTATTTCTGGTGGTTCGCACCGGATTGGATAGTTTCAGAAAACTCAAAGAACTCAATCAAAACTTAGACGACACCGAATTAAAAAATAAAGAACTTGAACAATTTGCCTATATTACTTCGCATGATTTAAAAACACCGATTAGAGGAATTTCTAGTTTGGCTTCTTTTATCAAGGAAGATTTGGAAGCTGGTCAAACAGAAGATGTGTACAAGCATTTGGACACCATGCAAGGACGCGTGAAGCGACTCGAAAGTTTGATAAATGGAATTTTGCAATATTCAAAAATTGGAAAAATTATTCCTGAAGCTGTCGATCTGAACAAAATGATGCGTGGAGAAGCCAAAAATTATCAAGATCCAACGGCGGTAAAATTTATTATTAAAGGTGAACTTCCCACAATTACAGGAGATAAAATACAACTATCGCAAGTTGTTTCAAACCTCATCAGCAATGCCGTAAAATACAATGACAAAGACGTTTGCGAAATTACAATTTCAAGTGAAGAAACAACCTACGCTTACGAATTCACTTTTGCTGATAATGGACCTGGAATTGATCCGAAATACCATCAAAAAATCTTCGAAGTCTTTCAAACACTCGAACAAAAAGATACGTATGAAAATACGGGAATCGGACTTGCCATCGTAAAAAAGATTATTGAAAAACACGAAGGCAAAATTCGAGTAGCATCTGATGGGAAGTTGGGAACAAAGTTTATTATTAAATATCCGAAAATGTTGGAGCGATAAACAATCAAACTAAAAATCTAAAATAAGAAGATTGAAGATCATAGAATTGCCAAAAAAAGTTATCTCCTTACTTGAACACTACGAGGCGCCGCAAAGACTCATCAGGCATTTGACTATTGTGCATGCGACTGCTTTTTATCTATCGGAACAATTCAATAATACATGGCAACAATTACCTTTCAACAAAGCAGAAATTTTATTTGGAGCTGCCACACACGACATCGGAAAAATGATTGTGACGGATGAAATCTACCAAAAAGGGAAATTGCACGAAGCAAAAGGTTTTGCTCTATTAAAACAACACGGTTTTAGCGATTCTGAAGCACGATTTACCATCACTCACGGAAACTGGAAAGCAGAAACAAACACTTTAGAAGATTTAATTGTTTGTTTGGCTGATAAAGTCTGGAAAGGAAAACGAGTCTCCGAATTGGAAGAAGAAATTGCCAAACGTATTTCTACGATGACCAATAATGATTTTTGGGAAGCATTTATGCAATTAGAAGCTATTTTAGAACAAATTGTAATTGGTTCAGACGACCGAATTGCTTGGCAAGGGATTTGAAGATATCGATTAAAAAAAACTAAAATAAAACGATTTTATCTTATTCTATAATTTTGCTAATTACCTCAACTTCGGAAGTTCTAATTTTATGAAAGAAATCATGAAAAACCCAAAGTATAAAGTTATAGACAACAATTCTAATTATTTGATTCAGAAGGTGAAATTTTAAGGAGAGTTTGTTTTTGTGGTGTTTTTTGTATATTTGATAAAAGCAGTTTAATCATGACTTTGGAAGCTAGAAAAATAAAATTTGTTCGAGAATTCTTAAATCTTCAAAATGAAGAAATAATTTCAATGCTTGAAAACATATTGGCAAATAAAATTTCTGAAAATCAAGAACTCAAGGGAATGACAAAAGAAGAACTTCACAAACGAATTGACCAAGCTGAAAATGATTTCAAAAATGGACAATTTAAATCTAGCGACGAACTTTTAGAAAAGTACCAATAATGGCTTTTAAAATTATTTGGTCTGCTTTTGCAGAAACACAACTTGATGAAATTTACCAATACTACAAAGATGAAGCAAGTGAAACCATTGCTAAAAAACTACTCCAAGAGATCATTCAAGCACCAAATCGTTTAATTAATAACCCACACATTGGACAGGAAGAATTATTACTAAAAAATCGTGAAATCCAGTATCGTTATTTAATATATAAAAACTACAAAATCATTTATGCTATTGATGATAAAAATAGTCTTCTAAAGATAGCTGATGTTTTTGACTCTCGACAAAACCCAACAAAGTTAAAGAGAGTTAAATAAAATTAATTGATAAAAATGAGTTAATCAAATTACATGAAAAACAGATTGAATCCTTGAAAGAGATTTGCCTGTTAAGAAAGTATTAATTTTAAAAAAACACAATCCTCTCTACTCCACCAACCAAAAAACACCATCACCAAACAACCAACGATCATAAGTGTACATTTTCACGACTTTCTGTTCGTCAGTAGGTTTAAAAACTAAGGTATACTTTGGCGTCACACTTTCCCACCATTTTTCTTTTTCTTCTGAAAAGAAATTCCATGTCACATATTCCACACCTCCTTGAATTTGGTTTTTTGGAATTCCTGAGTCAACAAGTTCATCAAGTGCTTTCCATCGTGCACGATTCCAAGATAAATGATCGTGTACTGCACACACCGAAAACCACGTCATTAATATCAAAAAGCTAAATGCGAAATATTTATACATTTTTTTAGGAACTTTTGTAGAATTTGTCGCTAAAAAGACAATTGCAATTGGAAACAACGGCAGTAAATATCGATCGTACACACCAACAATTAAAAATGGTGTTAAATACACGACATAAAATACAAACGACAATACGACTAACGAATTCACTTGTCGCTTTTTAAACACCGAAGCGATCATTTGACGAATATGAAATAACAACGCTACACTTGAAAACACACCAATTGCTGTCACCATTTGCCAAAATAATTGTGGCGCACGCGGTTCAGGACTTGTGGTAAAGTTTCCTGCATGATCGGCTAACGTGGTTGGTCCGACGCCGAAGTCAATCCAGATATTATCCAAACTTGGCAATACTTTTCCAATCTGAATTAAAATTCCTGTCACGAGAAGCGTCCACACAATTGCTGAAATTTTATAACCTCTAAATGTATAGCGATTCATATAAAAAATATGAATTGGCGCCAACAGAAATCCAAGATACGCCATGCAACGAAAGAAATACGAAAAGATTAAAATAATCAGATTTTTATCTACATTTTTGATGTTTTCTAGTAACAAACCAAACTTCGAATTGTAACGTTCTTGCAACAAATCATTCGATTCCATGATGTATGAAAAGACTAACGAAAACACAATCAACGTGCATAAAGGCGCAATGGCTTTCGCCAGATTTTGCAAGTTTCGTTTTTTCGAAAGTAACATCGTCACTAAAAATACAATTGGAAAAACCCATGCCAATTGACGAATGGTAAATGCCCAAAAACAGAAGAAAATCGCCCAGAGAATCGGTTTCCAAGAATCCGTTTTCAACGCTTTCGCAAAAAAATAAAATGCCCAAATGGTGACACAGAAAAAAGGAATGTCTGTCATAAACGAAAACGACAAAGACAGAAATATCGGATTTACCATACATAAAATAGTTCCGAAAATTGCCATCCAACGAGAAATATTGGCGAGTTTACAGAGTTCGTAAATTCCGAGAAGCGTCGCAAATCCTAAAATCAAGGTTGACCAACGCAATACGGTAAAGGAAAAACCGAAAATTTTAGTAAATAAAAATCCCCAATATACGTGACCAACTAAGGTCATTTCTCCCCAATTATAGAGTTTTAAATAACCATTTTCCGTTAAGGTTTTTACAGATTTTCCGTAACACCAATCGTCGTTCAGTGGAAAATCGCCTATCGGATTGATGATGAAAATCAGCAACAACCACAACAGCAACAATCCGAGTTGATCTTGGTATTTTTTGAGAAAATTCATCATCTTTTGTAATAGCTAAAAAATGATTCAATATGTTTCTTCGCAAACGCATTTCCAGCTTCGCTCCAATGTCCGTCACAAGACAAAAACAACGCTTTGTATTCGGCTTCTGTAAAACGATCGGTTTTGGGTAACAAGTCTAAATATTCTACATTGATACTATCGCAAACCGCTTGAAGTCTCTTTGCCAGCGGATTTTTCCCGTGTTCGCGATACGCTTTGATTTCTTTTTCAATCGGAATACTATACACCATCACAGGACGATTTCCTGCCAATTTTTTAATTTCTTCTATCGAATACCGCATGCGATTGAATTGCTTTTCCGTAAAGTTGAAATAACTCGGAATTTTAGATGCATCTAGTAATTTATCTTCTGGAATAGCTTTTACACGCTGCATTACACGCAAATAGCGATACATATTATATGAATGTGTAAAATTTTTCAATAATTTATGAATAAAACTTTGCTTTATTGGACGTGCTTTCGATTTGTGAATGCTGTCTGTATGATACATCAATTCGTAACTTGGATAATCGCCTTTTAAAAACGGTTGATAACGATCGCCACCAACTTTCAAACTCACTTCGTAATCGTCGTCTATAAAATCATTAGAAGGCAAAATTCCCACCAAAACCGCTTCATGCGAATAATTGCGCGCAAGCGTTTTATACATCATTAAATATTGTGTAGGTCCAAAATTTCCTGCCAAGCCGAAATTTAAATGCGGAATGTTTTTATCTTTTTCAAGAAGATTCGTCAAGCGATTTTCAACTTCTACACCAATTCCTTCGGTAAACGAATCTCCCAAAGCAATAACGCGTTTTGCTGTTGTATTTAGTTCGCGTTCTGCATCACGAAAACCTGCTGAATTTGTGCTATAAACGACGTCAAAGCAGTACTTTTTCTGTCGATATTCATCATTTGGTAAATGCAGTGTTCCGAAGTTTTCATCCAAATCAAACCAAAAATTCTGCGTATTTTGAAACGTATAGGTTGGTAATTCTATTTTGATTTCTGCGGTACGAATATAAATTGCCAATATAATTTCCAACAATAAAAAAGTTATCCCAACAATAATAATTAGGTTTTTAATTGGTTTAAAAAGGTATTTTTTGAGCAAAATAGTTCTTTTGGCGGTTGCTGTGATAAAAACAAATATACAGTCTCTAGGAAAAGAATCTGTGTGAAATAGAAAAAAATAAATTGTTCCCTATTCTCAAAACAAAACCTGCAATTTCCCAATTTGGAATTGATTCACTTTTGGTGTAATTTTACACCAAACTACAATGATATGGCAAGACAAAGTATTTCGCTTACAGAGCCAAATGATGAATGGCTGAAAAATCAAGTCGATAAAAAAGAATATTCAAGTAAAAGCGAACTTGTAAATGACTTGATTCGACAAGCACGAAAACAACAAGTTCAAGTAGATTGGATTCGTGCCAAAATAGAAAAAGCAGAAGCCAACGGATTTACAGAAGATAGTAAAGAAGCAATTTTGGCTCAGTCAAAATCTCTATTAAATGGCTAAATATTGTTTGAGCAATGAAGCTAAAAATGATCTAATTCGGATTCATCAATACGGAGTTCAAAAGTTTGGAATTACCCAAGCGGACGCGTATTTTAATTCTTTTTTCACACATTTCGACATCATAGCTAACAGACCTTTTTCTTTTGAAGCCGTTGATTTTATAAAAACAGGATATAGACGATGTGTTTGTGGAGCAGATAGTATTTATTTTAGAATACAAAATAATACTGTTGAGATAATGACCATCGTTGGCAGACAAGATTTAAAGGATAAATTATAGCGCAAAAAGTCACTATTTAGACTTCCTTTAAACAGATGGCTTATTTTATCAATTTAAAATGTAAATTTGAATATAAATTTTGCTATTTGATTTGTATGTTTACAAATTCGAAGAAAAGAAGGAATTATGAGTGTTGCCACATTTAAAAAAATAAACAAAAAAGTACTTCCTAGCAAGTATCTTTTTCCTCCAGAATGGATCATTTTGGGCGTGAATAATGTGTGCAACTTGCATTGTAAAATGTGTGATGTTGGTACGAAAAGTTTGGATACGAATTTTGCACAAAACTTAGTAGGAACGCATCCGATAAACATGCCGTTACCGTTGATTGAAAAAATTATCGATCAAATGGCGGAATATTATCCGATTTCAAAATTGGGATATGCTTTTACAGAACCGTTGGTATATCCGCATTTAGAAGCTTCGTTACAATATGCAAAACAAAAAGGAATTGAAACTTCTGTAACTACAAATGCGCTTACCTTAAAACAGAAAGCGAATGTGGTTGCCGATACTTCTATTTATATTTCACTTGATGGTCCGCAAGACATTCACAATGAAATTCGCGGACACAAAAAGTCATTTCAAAAAGCAGTAGAAGGTATTGAAAAAGTGCTTTCTATCAATCCGAAAGCGACGATTGCTATATTTTGTGTCATTACTGAATGGAATATTGGATATTTAAATGAATTTCTAGATTTCTTTAAAGACTATCCATTGCAACAAATCGGATTTATGCATTCCAACTTTACCGAACAACGCATTGCAGATGTTCATAATGAAGTTTGGGCAAATTCCTATCCTGCAACAGCTTCTAATGTTGATGAAGTAAATATTAATAATTTTGATTTGGATGCACTTTGGGACGAAATTGCTATGATAAAATCTAGAAATGATAAATTTCCTGTGAATTTTTCTCCAGAAATTGCTTCAAAAGAAAAGCTAAAGGAATTCTATTATAAGCCAGAAATCAAGATTGGGAAAATGTGCAATGATGTGTTTACCAACGTGATGATTAAATCGGATGGAAGTGTAATTCCTGCACACGGACGTTGTTACAACTTGGAACTTGGCAATATTTACGAAGAAAATTTAAAGCAAATCTGGAATGGACGCGTCTTGTCGAAATTCCGTGCTACATTATCTAAAAACGGAGGTTTATTGCCTGCGTGTAGTCGTTGTTGCAGTTCTTTTTAAATCAAAAATACGATACTAAATTAATGGGAAATAAGATCATCATATTCAATCCGAGAAGCGCGAATGCAAAGCATCGTTTGCCCAATACCATCATTCAGGTTGGCGCGGCAATTCATGGAAAATATGACTATGTTTTTGTAGATGGAAACATGGAAACCGATCCTTGGAAAAAAATTTCAGGTTATTTTGCTACAGGCGAATTTAAATATTTCTGTCTCACTGTAATGCCCGGACCACAATTGAAACAGGCAATTCCGTATGCAAAAAAGATCAAGGAATTATACCCAAATGCTATAAATATTTGGGGCGGCTATTTTGCTTCCAATCAATACAAAGTATGTTTAAATTCAGGGTATGTTGATTATATCATCAACGGACCTGGCGACAATACGTTTCCAAAATTATTAGATGTTTTAGAAGGAAAAAGCGATGAGAAATTACAACTCATTCGCAACTTAATCTTTAAAGATGAAAACGGGAAAATTGTGCAAACGGTAAAAGAAGCCTTGCTCGATCAGGATTCTTTACCTCCATATCCGTACGAATATTTCAATACGTTTTATCCGCTAGAGCGTTATTTGGCAAAAACGTTTATGGGACAAAAAACCTTTGCGTATCACTCAAGTATGGGTTGTCCGTTTACCTGTTCTTTCTGTGCGGTTGTGCCAATTTACAATGCCAAATGGAAGGCAAAAGCAGCTTCAACCATTTATAAAGATTTAAAATATTTTAAAGAAAAGTATCAGATTGATGCGGTAGAATTTCACGATAATAACTTTTTTACGTCTCGAAAACGTGTGATGGAATTTTCCAAACTTGTGATGGATGATAATATCGAATGGTGGGGCGAAGGTCGCATTGATACGATTAATAAATATTCTGACGAAGATTTGCATTACATGCGAAAAGCAGGTTGCCGCATGATGTTTTTAGGAGCTGAAACTGGAAATGATGAAGTGTTGAAGCAAATGAACAAAGGTGGCACACAATCTGGACAGATGATTAAGGATTTTGTGAAACGCATGAAAGATGTTGATATTATTCCTGAATTGTCCTTTGTACTAGGTTTGCCTGGCGAAAACGAACAAAAAGTCTACGAACAGATTTTGTGGGACATCAATTTTATTCGTGAAATAAAAGCGATTAATGCGGATGCGGAAATCATCATTTATTTGTATAGTCCGGTGCCAACAGAAGGTTCGGAGTTGTATCAACAAATTGTAGATGCAGGATTTTCTTTTCCTGAAAAATTAGAAGAATGGATTGAACCGAGTTGGGAAAAATTTGACTTGCGAAGAAATCCGCTAACACCTTGGTTGAAACCGTATATGATTGATAAAATCCAGAATTTTGAAACAGTTCTCAACGGTTATTATCCAACTGCTTCCGATTTTAGAATTAAAGGCTACAAGAAAAGCTTGCTAAAATTAGTTTCAGGATATCGCTTTAAATATGGTTGGTACAAATTTCCGTATGAAATTAAAGTATTGCATAAAATTTGGAAATACCGTCAACCAGAAATTGAAGGTTTCTACTCAGAATAATCCGCAGAAAATATGTTTAAGAAAATTAAAAAACACATATTTCCTGTTGCGAAATTTTTCTTTGATAAATATACGTTAAAACAGCGAAGCTACACGTATGAAGGTATTACGGTAAACGTCAGCGCAGAAGTATTTCCACCACATTTTACGATAAGCACCAAGATTTTTCTAGAATTTATAAAACCTTTAGATTTAAAGAATAAAAACTTTTTAGAACTCGGTTGTGGCTCAGGAATCATCTCACTTTTTGCGGCTTCTAAAGGTGCAAATGTCACCGCTTCTGATATTAATAAAATTGCAATTAGTGCGTTGAAAGAAGCTTCTGAAGCAAATGAAATTCCGTTAAACGTTGTGTATTCAGATTTGTTTGAAAACTTATCCAATCAAACGTTTGATTATATCATCATCAATCCGCCATATTATCCAAAAGCGCCGCAAAACGATAAAGAACGTGCATGGTTTTGTGGTGAAAATTTTGAATATTTCGAAAAACTATTTGCACAACTTCCTCAACACTTAGCACCAAATACTTGGATGATTTTATCGGAAGATTGTGAAATTGAACATATAAAAAAAATAGCTTCCAATAACAAACTTAACTTTGAACTGATTTTGGAAAAAAGTGTCTTAAAAGAGAAAAATTATATCTTTAGTATTCAAAAATCATAACCGATTTGCAGAAAACTTCGCGAAACATACTGTTAGATATTTTTAAAGTCATCGCTGCGCTATTTGTAATTGGCACACATTGTGGCTTTTTATTTGAATACAGCGAAGTAGCTTCGCAAACTATTACCAACGGCGTTTTTAGAATTGCTGTTCCGTTTTTTTTCTGTGTCAACGGTTTCTTTTTATACAACGTATTTAATGATGATCGTATACAAAAATGGTTCAAACGTGTTGGAATTTTATACTTGATTTGGATGTTATTTTACACTTATTTTTGGGCGTATTTGAATGATTTTAACCTAATGAAAATGATTTTAACAATAATATTTGGTTTCAATCATTTATGGTATTTGGCGGCACTTCTTTTGGGCGGATTGCTATTATATCAACTTCGAAATATTTCAAATAAACTATTAATTGTAGGAACGTTTATTTTGTTCTTAATCGGGATTATCATTCAATATTTGGGACAGCTTCATGTGTTTTCGGAACAACTTTTATTAGATAAATTGATGAATTATCCGCCGTTACACCGAAACTTTTTGCTATTCGCATTGCCACTTTTAAGTATTGGTTATGTCATCAAACGCGCAAATTTTCACACCAAACTCAGCAAATCATTTGCCATAAGTCTTTTGATACTAAGTTTGGTTCTTTTGGTTGCTGAAAACTTAATCACCTACTACTTTATAACTGGTGAAGCAATTTTAAACACTTACATTTCATATATATTCTTAGCGCCTGCTTTACTGATTACTGCATTTACGTTTACAGTTTCATCCAATCTTAATAGCAAATTACTATCGTCCTACTCTATCGCACTCTATTTAATACATCCATTAATTATCTTTTTAATTCTTCGTTTTTTTAAATTAGATTCGACACCTTTGACGTTTATAACAATCATACTCTCTGTAATTGCGAGTTATGCATTGATTCAACTCAACAAGAAATTAAAATATATTTTATAAACTCCCGTATTTGTGAAAAGTAAACTCAAATTTGCCTATATATTATTCAGAAATGTGCTGATTATTTTTCTTTTGCTAGAAATAGGATTGGGCATTTTTTACAGTTACCACGACGAAAGTGGTATTGATAAAAACACCGAACGTATTATTGCGTCTGGTTTGTATGATGAAAGCTTGGATGACGAAACAATCAAGGAAATTCACCGTGAACTTCGCCTACAAGATATGATGTGGGAACCGTTTTTGCATTATCGTTTTAAACCGATGAACGGAAAACACAACACGATTTACGAAAATGGACTGCGAAAAACGATCAATCCGAGTTTAAAAGATTCGGCAACAGCCTTAAAAATATTCTGTTTTGGTGGTTCTACCATGTTTAGTTCTGGTGCAAGAGATGCATACACCATTCCATCAGAATTATCAAAGTTGATTCACGAGAAATTCCCAAATCAAAACGTAGAAGTCACCAATTTTGGTTGTCACGGATATACGCGTGCTACAGAGAACATTCAGCTACAGCGAGAACTGGTAAAAAACAACATTCCAGACATTGTTATCTTTTATGATGGTGTGAATGAAGTGATTTCAGGACATCAAAACAACGAAGCCGGTTCGCCCACAAATGCCTACAACCGAAAGAAAGAGTTTAAAATTGCACACAGTTACAAAAAGCGCATCAAGTTGATGATTTATTCCAGCAATTTATATCGATTTGTCACAACAATGCAACGCAAACTATTTACCAATTCTGCTTACAAACAATTGAGCTCTCGATCAGACGAATTGGCAACAGACATTGCTGAAAACTATATTGGTTTGGTAAAAATTTCAAAAAGTTTAGAAAACGAATACGGTTTTAAAGTATTCAACTTTATGCAACCTAATATTTACTCCAAAAAGTTTTTAACTGAGTACGAACAAAAATATTACGAAATGCAAGAATACTATGAGAATTTATACCGATTATCGTATGAAGCTGTTCGTAAAGATTCACTTATGCAGACAGATGCTACTTTTATAGACATTAGTGATGTATTTGATACTGCGAGTAAAACCATTTATTTTGATTTTTGCCATACGGGCGAACTTGGAAATCGTATGGTTGCTTACAGGATGTTAGCAAACATACAATGGACATTACTATCAAAAACAGAAAAAACTGTAACAGAACCCGAAACGGAACAACTAACAAACAACAATAAATAATTACCTAAAAATATGGAACAACTCTTAACCTTAGATAGTCTTTTTACCTTATTCATGCTTGTATTGTTGCAGGCTGTGTTGGGATTTGACAACCTATTGTACATTTCATTAGAATCGCAAAAAGCACCGAAAGACAAACAATCGTACGTTCGAAAAATGGGCGTTGGCTTGGCAATTATTTTACGAATTGTATTATTATTTGTGCTATTGCAATTGATTCAATATTTCCAAAATCCTTTCTTATCCATGCACAGCAATACGATTGTGGAATTTGATTTAACTGGACATAGTTTGATTGTATTAGCAGGTGGAATTTTCATCATTTACACCGCAGTAAAGGAAATTTGGCACATGATGCTGATGAAAGAACACGAAAAGGTAGAAGGTGCTCAAAGTAAAAAATCTGTCAAAAGTGTAGTGACTTGGATTGTAGTGATGAACTTGGTTTTCTCGTTTGATTCTATCTTAAGCGCTATGGCATTGACAAGTGATATGGACTACATGCCACAATTAATTTTAATGACTATTGCCATTGTATTAGGTGGATTGTTAATGATTGTGATGGCAGATAAAGTTTCGGACTTCTTGCAGAAAAACAAAATGTATGAAGTACTCGGATTATTTATTCTGTTCATTGTCGGAATCATGTTGTTATCAGAAGGTGGACATTTGGCAAAATTGAAATTCTTCGGAAACGATGTAGAACAAATGAGCAAAGCAACTTTCTATTTTGTGATTATCACATTAGTGATTATTGACATTGTGCAAGGTCGTTACCAAAAGAATTTATTGGCAAAAAAAGCGGCACAAGACAAAGCGATTGAAGAAAAACAAGAAGCTAGTGATTTTTGATTGACGATTTTCTCAAAAAAACGCCTTCAATACGTCATTATGAACGCAGTGAAGTAAACTGTTTCTTGTAGATAAAAAAAATGATATTTGAAATGCATTGCTACATTTTCAAATTAACAAATTGATACATTAAAAAAGAATTTCAGACTCCAAAAAATCACGCAACACTACATTTCCATTATCATTAATATGTGGATCGTTGGCAAAATACAAACGATTTGAAGGTGAATCATTCATCTGAAATGTCTCTAAAGGATTTAATTGCACCACATTTGTGAATGTTTTTAAGTCCTTTTTAGCTTGCGCGAAGAATGGATATTCCGTTTTCTGAATTGCCACTTCATCTTCAAAAGTAGCTCCTAAGGCATTCAAATTACTCATATAATAGGAGTTCACTTGTGAACAATGCGGAATCCACACCAAATACACAGGAACATCATTCGGAATTGTTTCTAAAAAAGTCTTCATATACGAAAGCCAAGCATCATAACGTTCCTTAAAAGGAGCTTTCAACAGCAATGTATTATTAAAATATGCTGCATCAAAATTTACAAAACGTTTCGTTCGCTGATCGTAATATTCAGGTTTAAAAACATCTGTTGCCATGGTTTTGGTTCTATTATTTACGCGCGGACTAAACACTGTTGCTTTATGATTCAAATAAGACAAACTCAAAAAATAATCGGATGCTTCCCAATACAAATTCCGAGTGACCGAAAACTTTTCCCAACTCCACAAATGGTTTACATCGGTCAAATCGTTCCCAACATATATCTGATATATAATCGCTTTGGGTTGGTGTTTTTTAATTTTTGCTTTCGCGAATGTATTCACTTGCCGAATTCCAATTCCGGGAACACTCACATTTACAATCGTTGTATTCGGATTATTTTCTCGTAACTTATCTACATAATTAATTGTTGCCGCTGTGGCGGAAAAAGAATCGCCAAACACCAAAAAATCTACGGAAGGTTTTGCCAAATCTGATTCCGAATTTAAATGTGAAGTTTCTGCTTTATAAAAATCGATCACAGAATTTCGGTACAACACTTCAAACAACAAAAGACTTAGCAATCCTATGACAATAGTATTGACAAAAAACTTCTTTATTTTTGGTAAAAATTTCATCTTTGAAAATTTTGATAAATATAGTTCTTAAAATTATGTTTTTGAAGCATTTTTTAATGGATTGAAAACCAATACATTTAACTATTTTCAGTATTCTTCACAATGTATTTGTTATCTACAGAATAAATCTTACCTTTGCGGACTCTTTTAAAGAGATAGGAATGTTTAATTATTAAAAAAAATTAGTGTGGACACATTAAGCTACAAAACAATTTCAGCAAACAAAGCTACTGCAAATAAGCAATGGGTTTTGGTTGATGCTGAAGGACAGACGCTAGGGCGTATGGCTTCTAAGGTAGCAAAAATCCTTAGAGGTAAGTACAAGCCTAGCTTTACACCACATGCTGATTGCGGAGATAATGTTGTAATTATCAATGCAGAAAAAATCAACTTAACTGGAAACAAATGGACGGACAAATCTTATATTCGTCACACAGGCTATCCAGGTGGTCAAAGATCGCTAACTGCTACGGAACTTTTCGAAAAAGATCCTGCAAAATTAGTAGAAAAATCAGTGAAAGGAATGTTACCAAAAAACAAATTAGGTAGCGCTTTATTCCGTAACCTAAAAGTTTATGTTGGAGCTGAGCACGGACAAGAAGCTCAAAAACCAACAACTATTAACTTAAATGATTTAATGTAACATGGAAGTTATTCACAAAATTGGTCGTAGAAAGACCGCTGTTGCTCGTGTATATGTTACTCCAGGAACTGGAAACATTACCGTAAACAAAAAAGCATTTGAAACGTATTTCCCAACACCTACTTTACAGTACAAAGTAAAGCAACCATTTGCTTTAACAGAAACTGTTGACACTTACGATGTAAACGTAAATGTATATGGTGGTGGAGCTACAGGACAAGCAGAAGCTGTTCGTTTAGCTATCTCAAGAGTATTATGTGAGATCGACGCTGAAAACAGAGCTGCCTTAAAACCAGAAGGATTATTAACAAGAGATCCAAGAATGGTTGAACGTAAGAAATTTGGTCAGAAGAAAGCTCGTAAGAAGTTCCAATTCTCGAAACGTTAATTTTTGGTCGTTTTTCAAAAAAACGTACTGTTCATTTATTATTGAAATTAAAATCATGTTGTCGTTGTTTCGCAAAAGCGAAATTTAGTTTAGCATCTAAATAGGTAAGACCAATTACAAAAAATAAAATTGCTACTTATCTATTGCTAATTCAACGGAACGTAAACTATTTACAAAAATGGCAAATAACATAGAAGTAAAAGACTTACTTGAAGCAGGTGTACACTTTGGACACTTGACAAGAAAATGGGATCCAAACATGGCGCCGTATATCTACATGGAGCGTAATGGAATCCACATTATCAACTTATATAAAACTGCTGCTAAAATTCAAGAAGCTAACGAAGCTTTAAAGAAAATTGCAGCCTCTGGTAGAAAAATACTTTTCGTAGCTACCAAAAAACAAGCAAAAGACATCGTTGCTGAAAAAGCAGGGAAAGCGAACATGCCGTACATCACTGAAAGATGGCCAGGCGGAATGTTAACTAACTTTGTAACGATCAGAAAAGCCGTAAAGAAAATGGCTTCTATCGATAGAATGAAGAAAGATGGAACGTTCATGACTTTATCTAAGAAAGAACGTTTACAAGTAGATCGTTTAAGAGCAAAATTAGAGAAAAACTTAGGTTCTATCTCTGATATGACACGTCTTCCAGGTGCATTATTCGTAGTTGATATCAAACGTGAACACATCGCGATTAAAGAAGCTCAAAAATTAAACATTCCAATTTTTGCAATGGTTGATACAAACTCTGATCCTAGAGAAGTAGAGTATGTAATTCCTGCAAATGATGATGCTTCTAAATCAATCGAGAATATCTTAACTCACGTTACAGATGCAGTTATCGAAGGATTATCTGAGAGAAAAGCTGAAAAAGAAGCGAAAAAAGCTGAAAAAGAAGCGCCAGCAAAAAAGGAAGCTCCAGCGAAAGCAGAAGCTCCTGCTAAAGAAGAAACAAAATAATTATTATTTAACGTTGATGCGTTTATTCATCAAAAGAAGATCAATAGCTTTGCTATCGATATAAAAATGCTGAATAAATACATAAACATTAAAACTAAAATAAAATGGCAAAAATTACAGCCGCAGAAGTAGGTAAATTAAGAAAAGCTACCGGTGCAGGAATGATGGACTGCAAAAAAGCATTAGTAGAAGCAGAAGGTGACTTCGATAAAGCAATTGATATCCTTCGTAAGAAAGGTCAGAAAGTTGCTGCTAAAAGAGCAGATCGTGAGTCTTCTGAAGGTGTAGCTGCTGCAAAAGTAAATGATGACAACACTGCTGGTGTTGCTATCGTTTTAGGATGTGAAACTGACTTCGTTGGAAAAAACGAAAGTTTCGTAGCCTTAGCAAAAGACTTTGCTAATTTAGCAATCGGATACAACACTAAAGAAGAATTCTTAGCTGCTGATTTCGGTGGAATCACAGTTGCTGAAAAGTTAACGGAGCAAACTGGTGTTATCGGTGAGAAGATTGACTTAAAAGCTTTTGAAAAATTAGAAGCTGCTTATGTTGGTTCTTACGTACATATCAATAAAATTGCTGCTGTTGTTGGATTATCTGCAAAAGTTGACAATGCTGAAACATTAGCAAAAGACTTAGCGATGCAAGTTGCTTCTATGGGAGCTACTACATTATCTTACAAAGATTTTGATCCTGCGTATGTGGCTTCTGAAACAGAAGCTAGAATTGCTGCAATTGAAAAAGATAACGAAGAATTAGAGCGTTTAGGAAAAACATTGAAAAATGTTCCTCAGTATATCTCTATGTCTCAGTTAACTGATGAAGTAATGGCAAAAGCAGAAGAAGATGCTAAAGCGCAATTGGCTGCAGAAGGTAAACCTGAGAAAATCTGGGATCGTATTTTACCTGGAAAAATGGAAAGATTCGTTTCTGATAACACTACGTTAGACAAAGAACAATGTTTATTAGATCAAGACTTCATCAAAGATGAAAAGTCTACAGTTGCTAAATACGTTGCTTCTTACGGAGATGTTGAAGTTACAGGTTTTAAACGTGTATCTTTAGGATAAACAAAACACTCACTCATTTGAGTATTTATATAAAAAAGGATCGTCAACTTGACGATCCTTTTTTGTTTTTCTACTAACAACTACAGCTATCGCCTTCATAAGTTCGAAAGCCACAAAATGCACCAATAGTTTCTCCACAAGCATAACCACCTTGCGTTTCACAATTAGCCGTTTCTTCACAATCACCCATTTGCATAGAGTTACATAATGCAATAAAAGTTTCATCATATCCTCCTGTGATTGTTGACAAGTTTGAGACTTCAATTTTGTTTAATCCTAATTTTAATTTTTTCTTTTTTCATGGTAAATAATTTTTGATTCATATTATATAAAGATACAAAACAGAGATTCCTAGAAATATAATTAACATATTTTGTGATATTTAAAAAACTTATACTTTTTATAAGTAAAAGCCATATAACGTATAAGTTAAGTTGTAATAAAATAAATTTCATCTATACTCATTTCACTCTTTTAAAGCATAACTGTTTTAAATCTTTCTTAAAAATAATCTTCATTTTCAAAAACATTTTTGTAGACTTCAATATTTGCTATATTTGCAAAACTCATCACTACAAGCAATGCAATACAAAAGAATTTTACTCAAATTATCAGGCGAAGCACTTATGGGCGAACGTCAATACGGAATTGACCCAAAACGTTTGGCAGAATACGCTGAAGAAATCAAAAAAGTGACAGATTTAGGAATCCAAGTTGCCATAGTAATTGGTGGTGGAAATATTTTTAGAGGTGTTGCTGGTGCTAGCAATGGTATGGACAGAGTACAAGGAGATCATATGGGAATGCTCGCTACCGTGATTAACGGACTCGCTTTACAGAGTGCTTTGGAAGATGCAGACGTACACACACGTTTACTTACCGCTTTAGAAATTAAAGAAGTGGCAGAACCATACATTAAAAGAAAGGCTATTCGCCACCTAGAAAAAGGACGCGTGGTTATTTTTGGTGCAGGAACAGGAAATCCGTATTTTACTACAGATTCTGCTGCGGTTTTACGCGCTATCGAAGTCAATGCTGATGTTATTTTAAAAGGAACTCGTGTTGATGGTATTTACAATGAAGATCCTGAAAAAAATACCAAAGCCATCAAGTTTGACCATATTTCTTTTGATGAAGTTTTAAAACAAGGTTTAAAAGTAATGGACACTACCGCTTTTACATTGAGTCAAGAAAATGCACTGCCCATTATTGTTTTTGACATGAACACAAAAGGAAACTTACTCAAAGTAGTTTCTGGTGAAAATATAGGTACGAAAGTAAACCTGTAAGAAAAAAACTGGCGTAGTTTTTGATTTTATTCGATCAAAAACAAAAAAATATTTTAAATTAGTAATGATATAGTATGAAGTGATTTAAACTTTTCGGGTTTAAGCGAAAATTAGAAGTTTTAAGTACTGTTGAAGGATTTTTTGAGTTTCATAGCAGCGCTACGGAACGAAAAAAAGACGAAAACAGGGCTGAAAAAATAGTAATTTTTTAGCAAATCAAAAAAGTTTAAATCACTTCTATAATACTTGCTATTATATTCAATAATTAAAGACATTATGAACGAAGACATTAAATTTATTATAGATACGACAAAAGAAGGAATGGATAGTGCCATTACACACTTAACAAAACAACTTTTAGGAATTAGAGCCGGAAAAGCTTCTCCTGCTATGTTGTCTAGTGTTATGGTTGATTATTATGGTTCGCAAACGCCTTTGTCTCAAGTTGCCAACGTAAATAGTACTGATGCACGTACAATTACAATTCAGCCGTGGGAAAAAAGTATGATTCAAGAAATTGAAAAAGGTATTTTAGTTGCCAATTTAGGTTTTAATCCAATGAATAACGGAGAATCTGTAATTATCAACGTTCCGCCGTTAACAGAAGAACGTCGTAGAGAATTGGTAAAACAATCCAAAGCTGAAGCTGAAGATGCAAAAGTTGGTATTCGTAATGCACGACAAGAAGCCAATAAAGAAATTAAAAAACTAGATGTTTCTGATGATCTTAAAAAGAATGCCGAAATTGACGTGCAAGCTTTAACAGATGATTATGTAAAGAAAATTGATGAAATTTTCTCCGTGAAAGAAAAAGAGATTATGACGGTTTAAAAAAACGTTAAACTTATAATAAACTAAAAATAAAGCGACCAATGGTCGCTTTATTTTTGTAACATTATAGGATTATATTCGTTATAAATAATAAGGTCTGCAATTATATATTGTCAAACAAAAATTGATAGCAATACATAATAATATCGACCAACTATATCTGATCTATTAAAACATACCATAACAGATGAAAAAATCTTTGCTGATTTTTATTTTAGCATTCACTTCTATTACTGCTTTTGCACAGCAACGAATTTCGGGAGTTGTAACTGACAAACAATCTAAGGAAGCATTGCCATTTGCCAATATTTTTATTTCCCCTACCAAAGGAACAATTACCGACGCAGAAGGAAAGTTTACGTTAGATTTGAAACAGAATATTCCCTCTATCAAAGTTTCATACATCGGCTACAAAACGGTGACGATTCCTATTGATAAAAACACAACATATCTTAAAATACAACTCGATCCTTCACAAGAAGCATTGGATGCTGTGGTTTTATACAATAAAGAAAATCCCGCTTTGCAAATTATGCGTGATGCCATTGCTAATAAAAAACAAAACGATCCTGAGCGTAAACTGAATTCGTTTAAACTCAATTCCTATAACAAACTTTTAGTAACCGCGAATCCTGATTCTATCAACGGACAAATTGATTCTATCTTTACAAAAAAAGATGGAAAGCTTGTTTTTAAAGAAGTAGATTCTTCCAATTACAGCTTTAAAAAAGAACTCACGAGAAGTCATCTGTACATGACCGAAAAAGTGAGTGAAGTTTCATTTAGTTCCTCCAAAGGAAAGCGCGAAAAGATTTTAGCCACACGTATGGCAGGTTTTAAAGAACCTATTTATGAAATATTAGGTATTAAAATTCAGTCGTTCTCCTTCTATAAAGGTAAATATGAGCTTTTTGGAACTTCCTACACAGGTCCAATGGCAGGAAATGCACTTTCCAAATACAACTATAAAATACTTGATACGGTTAGTAACAGCAATCGCGAATCATACATGATTTATTACAGCCCGAAGAAAAAAGGGAAAACTTCTGGATTAGAAGGTATTTTATATATCGATCGTGAATCGTACGCACTGCAAAAAGGAATTGCAGAAATAAAAGGTGTCATTGACATTAAAGCCGTTCAAAATTTTGAATACAATCAAACCTTCGAAGTTTGGTTTCCGACCGACAAAGAAATTCAAATCCGTAAAGGAAAAACAGACGATTCTGTATCACTTTTTGGACAAACAATTAAAGTACAACGCGGCACACCGCAAGACAGCACAAAAACTACTCGAACTAACAAACAAGATGTTAGTGACTTTGTGTATTTGACTTCTAAAACACAAAACTTCGACTTAGCCATCAACGAACCTGTAACCATTCAAGGGCGCGGATTGGCAATTGAAATTGATGACAAAGCACACAACAGAGACGAAGCCTATTGGGAACAATTTCGAACGGAAAAGATCACTGATCGTGGCAAAGAAACTTATGTTGTTTTAGATAGTATTGTGGAAGAAGAAGGCGTAGAAAAAGATATTTACTTAGCACGAAAACTGTTGAAAGGATATTATCCAACAAAATATATCGATTTAGATTTACGCTACTTAGTAAAGTACAATAATTATGAAGCATTTCGTTTGGGACTTGGTGGTGTAACAAATGCCAATTTTTCTACCAAATATCGCCTAAATGGTTATGGCGTGTATGGAACGCGCGACAAAGATTTTAAATTTGGAGTTGGCGGCGCAGCACGATTAGACAAACGAACACAAACATGGTTTGGAATTTCCTATACGGACGATTTAGTTGAAACAGGAAGCTCTCGTTTTATCACAGACAGACGTGCGTTTTCACTTTTTGAACCACGATTGTTTAATATCGATCTTTTTTACGAAATAAAACGTCTTACCGCAAACATTGAACACCAAATTACTGCCAAAACACATGCAAATTTAATGCTTTCTAGAAGCAATGTAGAATCTACGTACGACTATGGTTTTGTGAATAATGGCGAAATATTTAACGCGTACGACATCACAGAAGCTACACTTTCTGTACAATGGAATCCGTTTAGCGAATACATGCAAAATCGTCATGGACGTAATGAAATCAAAAGAGGATTTCCACAATTTGCATTTCAGGCAACCAAAAGTTTTGATGGTTTCCTAGGCGGCGATTTTGATTATACAAAACTTGATGCGCGTATTGTGCATGAAATTCGACCAATTGACAAAGGTGTGACTTCCTTTTTACTAAAAGGTGGTTTGGGAATTGGCGACATTCCCATCTCACATTTATATCATACATCACCAAACAATCCTAACAAAGACGTACTTTTACAGCGTTTTTCGATTGCTGGAAGAAACAGTTTTGAAACTATGTACTTTAACGAATTTTTCTCCGACAGATACGCGATGTTTCAAGCAAAACACCAATTCAAACCGTTTAAAATTACCAAAGGGTTTCGTCCAGAATTAACCTTAATTACACGTTTTGCTATTGGTGATGCAGACAATATTGAACGCCATTTAGGACAACAATTCAATTCGTTAGAACACGGTTTTTCTGAATCTGGATTTGAAATCAACAAACTATTTGCAGGTTTTGGATTGAGTTTTATGTATCGCTACGGTGCATATCACCTGCCTGAGTTTGAAGATAACCTGTCATTTAAGTTCACTTATTATTTTAGTTTAGGATTCTAGTTGCCTTCAATCGTTTTTGTTAAATTTGCACGAGCAAAAATGATACAATGATTAAATGGATAAATACGCGCTTCTGGGCAAGTGTTGCGAGACTAATTCTTAGAAACAGAATCATCATTCTTACACTTGTCATTGGTATGACCGTATTTTTGGGATATCAATGGAAAAATATGCGTTTCTCGTATACGGAAGCAAATCTCCTACCTGACAATCATCCTGTAAACATTGAATACAATAAATTCCTTGATATTTTTGGGGAAGAAGGAAACCTAATCATTCTTGCCGTAAAAGACAGTACATTATTTACAACTGAAAAATTCAATGCTTGGAATCGACTGAGTAAAAAATTCAATGCAAAACCCGAAGTAAGTGCTGTAATTTCTACCGAAAATCTCAAAAAACTTGTTAAAGACGAAGAAAATCAACGATTTGCACTTGATAATCTTGTAAAAGGCGAAATTAAAACACAAGAACAAGTTGATGAAATTCGTGACGAACTCTTTAAAAACCTGCCTTTTTACAAAAGTTTATTATTTAATGACGAAGGAACCATTCGTACGGCGGTTTATCTCGATAAAGAAATTGTAAACACCATTGTTCGTAAAGATTTTATTTATGATGAAATTCTTCCGATAATTGCTGAGTTTGAAGAAGAAACTGGACTCGATTTGCGCGTTTCTGGTATGCCATACATTCGTACGCTCAACTCACAAAACATTGTTGATGAAATCGGTTTGTTCATTGGAGCGGCATTGCTCATTACAAGTTTGATATTTTTCTTTTTCTTCCGATCGTTTCGCGCTACGTTCATTTCTATGGTTGTGGTAATTATTGGTGTCATGTGGGCATTCGGAATCTTAGGATTATTGCATTATGAAATTACGGTACTTACCGCGTTAATTCCGCCATTAATCATTGTGATTGGAATTCCAAATTGTATCTTCTTCATCAATAAATATCAGCAAGAAATAAAAAAACACGGAAATCAGGCAAAGTCGTTGCAACGTGTAATTTCTAAAATTGGAAATGCAACCTTAATGACCAATGTTACGACTGCCGCTGGTTTTGCTACATTTATCATCACTGAAAGTAAGCTTTTAAAGGAATTTGGTATTGTGGCTTCCATTAATATCATTGCGATTTTTATACTCTCGCTGCTTATCATTCCAATCATATATAGTTTTATGGCATTGCCAAAACAGAAACATTTAAATCACTTAAACAAACGTTGGATTGGTGCTTTTGTTGGTTGGATGGAACACACAGTTCGTCACCACCGATTTGCAGTATATATCACTTCTGTTGCATTATTGGTTTTAAGTATCATTGGAATATATCAAATTCGAATTTCTGGAAGTTTAATTGAAGATATGCCACAACGCGCCGATTTCTTTAAAGATATTCGCTTTTTTGAAAAAGAATTTGACGGCATCATGCCATTAGAAATTTTGATTGATACCAAACGTAAAAATGGTGTCACACGACTTTCTACTTTGAAGCGAATGGATAAGTTTGAAGAATTAATCGTGGAAACTCCAGAATTATCTCAGCCTATGTCTGTAGTAAGTTTGGCAAAATACTCGCGACAAGCCTATTTTGGAGGATTGGCAAAAAACTACACCTTACCCACTTCCAATGAAAACAATTGGATTTTGGCATACGCTGGAAAATCGAAATCAGAGACCAATCTGCTGACAAGCTTTGTAGATTCTACCGGAAGGTACGCACGTATTACAACGTTTATGAAAGATATCGGAACCGATAAAATGGAACGTATCGAAGAAAATTTACGCGCAAAAATAGACAATACTTTTAAAGACAAATATGATGTCACGCTTACAGGAAAAGCATTGGTTTTCTTGAAAGGAACAAAATATTTAGTCGATAATTTAATCATGTCATTATCGCTTGCCATCTTTTTGATTTCGCTGTTTATGGCGTATTTATTCCGTTCTTTCCGAATGATTTTGGTTTCGTTAGTTCCCAACTTACTTCCGTTACTCATTACTGCGGGAATGATGGGCTTTTTAGGCGTTCCTATCAAACCTTCTACCATTTTGGTATTTAGTATTGCTTTTGGTATTTCTGTGGACGACACAATTCATTTCTTGGCAAAATACCGTCAAGAATTACGCAGTAGCAATTGGAAGATTCGTAAATCTGTATATGCTGCCTTGCGCGAAACTGGTGTCAGCATGTTTTACACATCTATTGTATTATTCTTTGGATTCTCGGTATTTATGATTTCTAGTTTTGGCGGAACGGTTGCTTTAGGCGGATTGGTTTCTGCAACACTACTGTTTGCCATGTTAGCAAACTTACTGTTGTTGCCTTCCTTATTGCTTTCGCTAGAAAGAAGCATTGCCAACAAACGCACAGTGAAAGAACCAAACTTTAGAATTCTCCCTGAAAAGGTAAACCGAAAACTATCGGAACTTTCAAAACGAAAAGATAAAAAAGAATAAATAACGTCAGTTCGATATAAATCATTCAATTTATATTTATAGTAATTTTAGAAATAATCCTGTAATATAATTCATTTTTAGGGTTTTATTTTCGTTTTCTTTGCTTACCCAAAGAAAAGAAACAAAAGAAAGGGAACTTTTCCAGAGGTATTTTTGGTTTTTCTTTTTGGGAAAAACTAAAACCGCATGAGTTTTTCTAAATTTTCTCCAAGGTTTCGAAAATTTTAACGAAAAACTCCTGCTATACTTCGGAAAAGAAAAGTTTCAAACTAAAGTTCTTACATCGAACTCACGTTAAATAGTTAAGATTGGCAATCAAATTTTTAGCAGAAACAGGAGCAATTCATTTACAAACTGCTGTAAATGAAATAAAGCCTGAAGCTGTGGATACAGCATTCAGACTTTATAGGTTCCCCCAAACCTACCTTAATTTACTTAATCATTGAAGACAAATTAAGATTACAATTGATTAATAGCCATGACAAATATATGTCAACATCAAGCGTTTAAACAAGGGGAAAAATCCCCTTTTTGCTGGGTAATACCCTTTTATTTCTACGTATTTTTACGTTATGTTGAATTCTCTCAATAGAAAAAGATACTCTTCGTACAAAATGAGACTTTAATTTTATTTAGTAACCTTTTAACTGTTTGGCTAATTTTATTGATTCTATTAAATTGATTCCGCTGCTCATCATACAACTAAGCAACAAAAATTTGTGATAGCGCATTTCATAAGTTTTCGCTAATAAACTATATTTGTCGACTAAATTATTTGAAAGATGAAATCATACACAGTCGCTGAATTATTACATTCAGAAACATTACTACAGGAAGTTACTGTAAAAGGTTGGGTACGAACGTTTAGAGCAAATCGTTTTATTGCTTTAAATGACGGATCGACCATAAAAAATATTCAATGTGTTGTTGATTTTGAAAATACCAATGAAGATATTTTAAAACGTATTGGTACAGGTGCTGCTGTTGCTATTAAAGGAGAATTGATTGAAAGTCAAGGAAAAGGGCAAAAAGTAGAAGTTCAGGTAAAAGACATTACAATTTTAGGTGATGCTGATCCGGAAGAAGTATCAAAAACAATTCTTCAACAGAAAAGACATACATTAGAAAAACTACGTGAACAAGCACATTTGCGTACACGTACAAATACATTTAGCGCTGTAATGCGTTTGCGTTCGTCATTATCATTTGCCATTCACAAATATTTTAATGATAACGGATTTTATTATATGCATGCGCCAATCATTACAGGAAGTGATGCAGAAGGTGCTGGAGAAATGTTTCGTGTTACGACATTAGATCCTAAAAATCCACCACTAAACGAAGAAGGAAATGTAGATTATACACAAGATTTCTTTGGAAAGGAAACAAATTTAACCGTTTCTGGACAGTTGGAAGCCGAAACCTATGCAATGTCACTTGGAAAAGTGTATACGTTTGGACCGACATTTAGAGCCGAAAACTCAAACACATCACGTCACTTGGCAGAATTTTGGATGATTGAACCAGAAGTTGCGTTCATGGATTTGGATGGAAATATGGACTTGGCAGAAGACTTTATGAAATCTGTATTAAGTTACGTGTTGGAACACAATGCGGACGATTTGGCATTTTTAGAAAATCGTTTGATTCAAGAAGATAAAACCAAACCGCAAGCGGAACGTAGCGAAATGACTTTGACAGAGAAGTTGCGTTTTGTGATTGACAATAACTTTAAACGTGTAAGCTATACGGAAGCGATTGATATTTTACGCAATTCTAAGCCAAATAAGAAGAAGAAGTTTAAGTACATCATCAACGAATGGGGCGCAGATTTACAAAGTGAACACGAACGTTTCTTAGTAGAAAAGCACTTTAAATGTCCTGTAATTTTATTTGATTATCCTGCAAATATCAAAGCGTTTTACATGCGTTTGAACGAAGATGAAAAAACAGTTCGCGCTATGGATATTTTATTTCCAGGTATTGGAGAAATTGTCGGTGGATCGCAACGTGAAGAACGTTTGGACGTATTGAAAGAAAAAATGGCTGCCTTAGATATTCCAGAAGAAGAACTTTGGTGGTACTTAGAACTTCGTAAATACGGAACTGCAGTACATTCTGGTTTCGGACTTGGTTTTGAGCGTTTGGTAATGTTTGCTACAGGAATGAGCAATATTAGAGACGTAATTCCTTACCCAAGAACTCCGCAAAATGCAGAATTTTAATATAGATATATAATACTTGTAAGAGCAGACTTTTTTCGAGTCTGCTTTTTTTATGACCAAATTTACTTACTTTTCTTTCATATTTTCTAACTACAGGAAAAACTACCGTTTTCTTCGCAAATGCGTTACTATTTTTTGTGTTACAGCTTCCAATACCTTTATAGGTTTTTTATATTTGTGTATATCTGTGCGCTGTTTTTTAAAAAAATAATAGTATTTTTAAATAATGGTCTCATTTTTGATTGGCACTACCAATAGTACGACTAAAAACCAATCCATTTTTAAGCTCTGAAAAGAGTTTTACACCAAAAAATATGCTTAAACAACAACTAAACTTTAGACTATCCCAAAAATTATCACCACAGCAAATTCAGTTGATGAAGTTGATTCAATTGCCTACACAAGCTTTTGAACAACGTTTGAAACAAGAATTAGAAGAAAATCCTGCGCTAGATAGTGGAAAAGAGCAAACCGACGATTTTGATTCCGATTTATCCAATGAATATGACGACGATTATGGAAATGAAACGATTGCCGCAGAAGATATCAATATTGATGATTATTTGAGTGACGATGAAATTCCTAGTTACCGTTTACAAGCTAATAATTACAGTGCCGATGATGACGAAAAGAGCGTTCCGTATGCTTCTGGAACTTCCTTCAATCAACATTTAAAAAATCAATTAAATACGTTTCGACTTTCGGAAGAAGATCGTGAAGTTGCGGAATTTTTAATAGGAAGTGTAGATGAAAGTGGTTATATACGCAGACCTTTAGAAGATATTGTAGACGATTTAGCATTTACTCAAAATATCTTTACTACGGATGAAAATATTGAAAAGATACTGAATATTGTCCACGAATTAGATCCTGCTGGAGTTGGCGCGCGAAATTTACAAGAATGCTTGTTAATTCAGTTGCACCGAAAAGAACCAACAGCTTCTATAGAGCTTGCTATCGCGATTTTGGAAAAGTCGTTTGAGCATTTTACCAAAAAACATTACAAGAAACTTTTACAGAAATTTGATATTACGGAAGTTCAATTGCGCGATGCCATTTTAGAGATCGAACGCTTGAATCCGAAACCTGGCGGATCGTATGCTGGGAATACGAAAATTATTGAGCATATTGTTCCCGATTTTACCATTCGCATCGTTGAAGGTGTTTTAGAGCTGACATTAAACGGTCGAAATGCACCAGAATTGCATGTTTCAAAGGAATACAATAACATGTTGAAAGGCTATAAAGATTCGCGTCAGAAAACGAAATCTCAGAAAGATGCCGTGATGTTTATCAAACAAAAGTTAGACGCTGCAAAATGGTTTATTGATGCTATTAAGCAACGCCAACAGACACTTTTGGTAACGATGAACGCTATTTTACATTATCAGGAGGAATATTTCCTTACGGGAGATGAGCGCAAATTAAAACCAATGATTTTAAAAGATATTGCCGATATGATTAATATGGACGTTTCTACCGTATCTCGTGTGGCAAATAGCAAGTATGTCGATACGCCGTATGGAACGAAATTAATCAAGGAATTTTTCTCTGAATCCATGAAGAATGAACAAGGAGAAGATGTGTCTACTCGTGAAATAAAGAAAATTCTGGAAACAGTTATTGAAGAAGAAAGCAAGAAAAAGCCGCTTACCGACGAAAAATTAGCAACAATTTTAAAGGATAAAGGCTATCCAATTGCGCGAAGAACGGTGGCGAAATATAGAGAACAACTTGATATTCCTGTGGCACGATTACGAAAGAAAATATAAATGCGTAGTTTTCTCAACGTAATATCATACCTATTTCATCCAATTTTTATTCCTGTAATGGCAACTGTTGGCTATTTTTTAGTCACGCCTCGCTTGTACGAACTAAATTTTAAGATAGATGTAGTCATTACCATTTCTATTTTTACCATTTGTATTCCAATTCTGATTTTTATTTTACTGAAACGCTTCAAGTTGATTGATTCTATTTTTGCTAGAAAGGTAGAAGAACGAAGAATTCCGTTGTATGTTTATGTATTGATTTTATTTTTGATCGTGACAAAAGTCATTACTAAATCTATTTTTGCAGAGTTGTACGATTTCTTTTTAGCGACCTTATTTGCTTCGCTTGTTTGTTTGGTGCTTGTATTGTTTCGAGTAAAAGCAAGCATGCACATGATGGGCGTTTCTGGATTGTTAATGTTTTTAATCGTATTGAGCATCACGTATCAACTCAATATTATCTTTGCATTGAGTATTTTGATTTTAGTGACTGGACTCGTAGGAACTTCGCGATTATTTCTAAAAGCACATACGTTTCCTGAACTGATTATTGGCTTTCTTATTGGGGCAATTTCGCAACTTTTGATGCTGTATAATTGGTTATAAGATGTAAAACATCAAGCCAACTTTGATAGTATTCATTTCAAATTGTTCGCCGCTTGTAGTTGCGGTTCCATCTTTAAAGAGTTTATTCAATCCATAATATACATGAAAATTCCAAGTATTGTAACCTGCACTTAGTGTCAATCCGTACCGAAAACGGTCAAAATCATCATTTTGAAACTTTATTTTCTCGTTATCTCCAACAAATTTAGAAACTCCTGAAAAGATATATCCAAATTTTATCCCACCATAAATACGCCAAAATTTATAATCGGTTGAAGTTGATGTTCTCCAACGAAATTCAATGGGAAGTTCTACTTCGTGTGTTCGGTATTTATTTCGCTTGAAACCTTCATCACTGGCAATTGCTTCATAAGAAACTCCTGCACTTGTTTCTGTAGCTTTTAAGTTATGAAAATAAGAATTATAGGAATATCCTACACCAATTCCAATAGCTTTGTTACGCTTCTCATTAATAGGAAAATCACGAATAAATCCTAAGTGTATTCCGTTAGACAGGTTATTTTGAGAAATGCCGCTTGGGCGATTTTGAAGAATGTTATAGGTAAATCCAATATAGAATTGATCTTCTCGGTAGTTTTCATCTGGAATAGTGTCTTGTGGTACTTCTTCTTGCGCGATAAGAGTTTGCATTCCTATAAAGATGATTAAAATTTTGATGACGTAGCGCTTCATTCGTTTTCTATATTAGCTGAGTAATTTTATAAACAAGTAGTACCAAGATAGCATAAAAAAAGCACTCTAAAAAGAGTGCTTTTTCTAAATATAAATTTAAGATCTTCTATTTGAAATTTTGTTGCACATTACCTTTTCGGGTAGTGTAGTTAATCTTTAAAGCATTAATTTCACGAAGTTGTTGTTTAATATCAGCTATTAAACCCATATTCGTTTCGTTATCTACCTTTAGTGCAGTAATCGCAATATTTTGGAATTGCTGCCCAAGTTTCGGATTGTTATTGATTTCATTGAACCAATAATCTTTGATTTCAGAAACATCAGCAAATTTATCATTCAACTGAATTTTTGCTTGTGTTCCAAATTCTTTTTGGTATCGTGAACTTGGCTTTCCTGCATAAATGTAGATTACTTTATCATCTTTATTCAGAACTTGTACTTGATCTGCGTATGGCAATTCTTGTTTTACTTTGTAATCATCTTTTTTAAACGTTGTTACCGTCATAAAGAAGAATAATAACATGAAAACAATATCAGGCAAAGCTGCTGTAGATACTGGTGGCAATTCACCACTTTTTTTCTTTTTAAATTTAGACATAGTAGCTACATTTTTAATTGTTAGTTTCCGCTTCAGATATCTTCATAGGATACATATCCTTAATCACGTCCATTTTCTTTTTTAGTTCTTCTTTAAGTACTTCCCCAGTTTGCGGGTGAGAATAAATTGAATCCATCGTTGTATATGAACTATTTTTCCCATAAAGTCTTATAGCTTCCCTGTTTCTCAACGTATTGTAGGCTCCTACTAATTCGTTTTGAACTGAAATAAACGTTTTATAATCTGTTTCTCTGTCATTTCTTACAGAGACGATCGCTTTGTTCGGATGATCGGAAGAATCCGGACTTCTTTTACCTTTGCAGTAATTACAAGGTTCTCCTTTCTCGTTAGTTCCTCCTCCGTTGTCTAGAAATTCTATCGCTGCTTGCCTCAAGTCTTTCAAATCCATTACTTCTTCTTCAACCAAAAGATCATTGTTTTTATTTACAAGTACTGTAAATAAGTTCTTTTGCTTGATAATTGGAGGTGTTACTCCTGGAGGTGGCATTGGAGGCAACTTTCTGTTGATACCATTGTCCACTTCAAAAGTAGTTGTTACTAAGAAAAAGATAAGAAGTAAGAACGCAATATCGGCCATCGAACCTGCATTAACTTCTGGTATATTTCTTCTTCCCATAATTATTTATTAAGTGATTTTTTGATTCCAAATCCTATCATTGCTAAAACAGCAACTGCTGCTAAGAAGTAGAACATGTAAATTCCTGTTCCTACCCATTTAGAGGTTCCTGCATCGATGGAGATATCTCCAACTTCTCTTAGCTCATCACTTGCAGACACATAAGAAAGGATTAAAATGATTGCTAAAACAGCAATTGAGATTAATGACTTCTTAAGAGCCTGTGGATTAGTAGCTAAGTTTTTGAGTCCAAAGAATACGGCAATTAAAGCAGTGAAAACAACAAGGATTTCACCTGCACGAATCATCATATTCCCATCAGATTTGCCTGTAAGAATCGTGATGTATAGGATAGCTCCTATAAGCGCGATAATAGCAATTACGATTGTTAATATTAATTTTAATGATTTCATATTATATTGTATTGTATAAAGTTGACAGTATTATTTCTTGTAACGAACCAATAAATCTATTAAAGAAATAGATGAATCTTCCATATCGTTTACAATACTATCAATCTTAGCAATAATATAGTTATAGAAAATTTGAAGTATAATACCTACTATAAGACCAAATACAGTTGTTAATAAGGCTACCTGAATAGAACTCGCAATTAACGAAGCATCTAACGAACCTACAGCTGCAATCTTATCAAAGGCTTGAATCATACCAATTACCGTTCCCATGAATCCTAACATCGGTGCAATGGCGATGAATAATGAAATCCAAGATACGTTTCTTTCAAGTTGTCCCATTTGAACTCCTCCGTATGCTACTACTGCTTTTTCTGCATTATCAACACCTTCGTCCATACGATCTAATCCTTGGTAGAATATAGAGGCAACAGGTCCTTTTGTGTTTCTTGCAACTTCTTTTGCAGCTTCTACACCACCCGTTGCTAATGCATTTTCAACATTTGCTAATAATCTCTTATTATTAGTTGAAGCCATATTTAAATAGATGATTCTTTCAATACATATTGCCAATCCTAAGATAAGACATAACAATACAATTCCCATGAATCCTGGTCCACCTTTAATAAAGTATTCTTTTAAAACTTGGTGAAAACCTTGAGCCTCTTCTGTTTTTTCTGCTACGTCTTGCGCTGTTGCAACACCTACATTTAAAATCGTTAACATGGCTACTGCCATAATAGAAAATCCTTTTTTCATTTCTCTTGAACTTAAATTTTGTTAGTTAATCGGGTTAAAGATATAAAAATTTTATAATTATTTACGATAAAATTATGCAGAGAGGAAGGGATTCGAACCCTCGATACGGTTATGCCGCATACACACTTTCCAGGCGTGCGCCTTCGACCACTCGGCCACCTCTCTTTATCGTCGGGCAAATAACAAAAAATATTTTAGTTTTTGAAATATATCCAGTTATTTTTAGGACATTTCACCTCTAATTTGTGTTTCAAAGACAGTTTTGAACTCAGATTGGCTAATTTTTCTTCCCAAAAGGTACATTAATTTTGCAATTGCAGCTTCGGAAGTTATGTCCTTACCACTGATGATTCCTAAGCTTTTTAACGCAACACTGGTTTCGTATTGTCCCATAATAACTTTTCCTCCAGAACACTGTGTAACATTTACAATAATTATACCTTTCTGCTTTATTTCTTTTAAAAAGTTTAAAAACCATGCTTCTGTTGGTGCATTTCCAGCTCCATACGTCTCCAAAATGATGGCTTTTATGGTATTTGAAGCCAAAAAACCTTCCAAACTTGCCAATGTTATTCCAGGAAATAGTTTGATTAAAGCAATATTATGGTCTATTTTTTTGTGAACTTTGAAGGGTTTTTGTTTCGCAGGACGCCATAAGTTTTCTTTGAAAATTTTTAAATGCACACCCGATTCTGCCAAAGGTGGATAGTTTAGCGAATCGAATGCTTCAAAATGTTCTGCATTTATTTTTGTGGTACGATTGGCTCTGTAAAGTTTGTATTCAAAATATAATCCAACTTCTGTAATCTGCGGATTTCCGCTATCGTCTTGTAAAGAAGCTATTTGAATTGAGGTAATGAGATTTTCTTTGGCATCTGTACGCAAGTCTCCAATAGGCAATTGCGATCCTGTAAAGATGACTGGTTTTGCTAAATTTTCTAACATAAAACTTAGCATAGAAGCCGAATAACTCATTGTATCACTTCCGTGCAAGACAACAAAACCATCAAATTTTTCATAGTTTTCCTCAATAATTGTTGCCATTTTTATCCAATAGTTCGGATTCATGTCAGAAGAATCTATCGGAGCATCAAAGGCAACCGTTTCTATCTCACAGTCTAAATGCGAAAGTTCTGGAATTCGTTCTAATAGTTTATCGAAGTTGAAAGCACGCAATGCACCTGTTTCGAAATCTTTTATCATTCCAATGGTTCCACCTGTGTATATAAGTAAAATGTTGGGTTGCGTCATGGTTTGGGTGTTGGGTTTTGGGTAGCTTTGTTCCGTTATTTGTGGATTTGTTAATTTGTCTTTTTGTGGATTCGTTTATCTGTGCGTTTCAATTTCGAGTTCAAATCCAAATTCAGTTTCAACTTCATTTTTCAAACTCCAAAGATAGCTTTTGAATTTTTAGTGGTGATTTCGGCAATTTCTGCTGTGGATTTTTCATAGATAGAAGCTACTTTTTCAAGTACATTCATCACATAACTGCTTTCGTTTCGCTTTCCTCTGTATGGCGTTGGAGCTAAGTATGGCGCGTCTGTTTCAAGCACAATATGTTTTAATGGTATTTCATGCAGAAACTTGTCAATTTTTCCATTTTTAAACGTGACAACTCCACCAATTCCCAATTTCATATTGTAACCAATTGCTTTTTCTGCATGTTCTTTGGTTCCTGTGAAACAGTGAAAGATTCCGAATAAAGATTCACTTTTTTCTTTTTCTAATACTTCAAATACTTCATCAAAAGCATCACGACAGTGAATTACAATCGGCAATTTATATTTTTTAGCCAATTGAATTTGGTATTGAAACGCTTCTTGTTGTTGTTTTAAGAATGTTTTATCCCAATATAAGTCAATTCCAATTTCGCCAACTGCATAGAATTTTCGCTCCGCCAATAATGTTTCAACATGCGCAATTTCTTCTTTATAGTTTTCTTTTACGTGTGTTGGATGTAAGCCTGACATTAAAAAAACTTCGTTAGGATAGTCTTTTTCAAGTTGAAACATACGTTCTGTGTAGGTAGAATCAATTGCAGGAACAAAAAAACGTTGTACTCCATTTTTTATAGCGCGCTGCATCATTTCGTTTCTATCCTCATCAAAAGCTTCACTGTATAAGTGTGTATGTGTGTCTGTGATTATCATGCCGTAAAAATAGTATTTTCAATAAGATTTATGTGTGGCTTCTTTTTAAAAAGTATGACAGGGCGTTATTTTTTTGTGAATACATGACAATTATATCATAAATAATGTAGCGGCATGGCTTTTGATTTGTAAATTTACACGAATTAAAGCGTTTTGCATAGATGAAAAATAGTTTACGAAAGTTTCTGCTCGATAAAGGATATCAGCGTGTTAAGTTGAATCGAATTAACACAAATCATTACGAAGTAAAGGCAAAGATTAATGGTGTTGAAGGAAGTTTTATTCTAGATACTGGCGCTTCTACTTCTTGTGTAGGATTTGAAGCTGTGAAAATTTTTAATTTAAAAGCAAAAGATTCTAAAATAAAAGCTGCTGGCGCTGGCGCCGTGAATATGGAAACGCAGATTGCTAAGAATAATAAGATTCGAATTGGAAAGTGGAAGAAACAACGAGTTGCCTTAGTTTTATTCAATTTAGATCATGTAAATACGGCGTTGACACAACATGAAGCACAACCTGTACATGGAATTATTGGAGCCGATATACTGCGAAAAGGGAAAGCCGTGATTGATTATGACAAGAATTGTTTGTATTTGAAATAAGGTTTTCTAGACTTTTTAGAGCTTTAGATTGTTAGACTTTTAGATTGTAATCATAACCGAATTCGTTTAACTAACAGTATTGAATGAGCTTTTTGGCTTTTTTTGAAATTCAAAAGAAAATACTGCAACATTTAAACTTTAATAATCATAGTTTAACGTCAGTTCGATATAAATCATTCAATTTATATTTATAGTAGTTTTAGAAATAACTCTGCTATATAATTCATTTTTAGGGTTTTATTTTCGTTTTCTTTGCTTACCCAAAGAATACTGAATCAAGTTCAGCACAGGCATCAACAAAAGAAAGGGAACTTTTCCAGAGGTATTTTTAGTTTTTCTTTTAGAGAAAAACTAAAACCGCATGAATTTTTCTAAATTTTCTCCAAGGTTTACCTCATGCAACTTTTTACTTTTGGTTGTATTTGTGCTAGTTTTATTTTTATTGTAACTAATTGATAATTTGCTTGTTATATCCAATATCGGATTCACTTCAAAACTTAGATAACGATCATTTTGACGATTGTACCTTATACCGTTTGGGAACAACAAATTTTGTAATTTCTGCTTTACCACACAGTTTGATAACTCCCACGTTGTAGGCAAGTTAGCTAATAGTTTTATCGAGTTTTCAACGTATAAATCAAACTTAGATTTTTCAATCGTACTATTTTGAATTTCCTTTTCAATTGCTTGATACTCTAGCTTTAATTTTTCATTATGCTTACTATAAAGTTCCATATTAATTTCGCCATATACAAATCGTTCCTCTACTGTTTCAATCTTCTGCTTGATTGCCTTTAGATTGTATTTTAATTGCGCTATAATATCCTTATTTGATTCATTGTGATACTCAAAGGTATATTTCATTTGTAGCTTAAGCGGTGCGATGAATTTTTCATCGATTTGAAAAGAGTTTAACAGGTTTTTAAACTTGTCATTTAGCTTATCAGCACGACTGTAACCACTACACCCTTTCGCATTGCACCTGTAATAATTGATTTTATATATTTTTTCAGTGTATCCTGTGATTGGTTTTCCACAACCATCACACGTAATGAATCCTTTTAATGGCAAGTGCGGATTGTTCTTTTTGTGCTTGAATCCTGCACCGTTTTTCTTTGCATTGATGTTATTGACTTGTAGAAATAACTTCTTTGATACGATAGGTTTGTGATTTCCTTTTACCACCTTACCTTCTAGTAAGCTATTTGCAATGAGTCCGCAGTATACAGGATTTCTAAACATATCTGTAAGTCTTGGTGGACTTAAATTAACTCCGTAGTTTTTTAAACGTCTGATGATCTCAACATTTGACAAACTTTCGTTTGCTTTCCACTGAAAAGCTTTGCGAATAAACTTTGCTTTGTCTGAATGAATTAATATAGGGCGGTTTTGCGTATCTCTAGCATTTTTAAAACCTATTGGAGCGTTGCCAATATAGAAACCTTGCAATAGGCGTTGCTTCATTCCTGTAATGGTTTTTTCTTTTCGCTGGTCATTATCGTATTTACTAAAGAGTAAGTTTAGGTTTTGAAAGAATGTACCCGTAGATGTTTTGGTGTCCATTGGCTGTGTGACCGATATTACATTGATACCTTTAGCCTGTAATTTTTCAACCGTTGTAATAGCGGTAGAACCTGCACGAGAAAAACGGTCAATACTGTAGACAATGATGTTTGATATTTTTTTCTGACGTACAAAAGTGAGCATTTTTTGATATTCTTTTCGATCGTCATTTTTCGCACTTTCGTTTGTACCACCAAAATACGCACTTATTTCAAGTTTGGCACGTTGTGCATACAGGGTACAGTATTCGCGCTGTGTTTCTAAAGAGGTATTTTCTTTTTGCTTTCCGCTAGAAACCCTTGTGTAGATAACTGCTTTGTTGTTATTGATAACAGTTTTAGTGCTTTTTTTTCCGAAGCTTTGGAAGTCTTGAAGATTGCTCATGGCTTGTAATGATGTTATGTGTTACTAATGATAGTTCTTTGAGTGTATGTATGATTTGCTCAGCTTCCTGAGTAGATATATCAGCAAACCCGTTGAAGCTTTTTAGTTGCTCCACTGAGATTGTTTTTAACGGCTGTATATCTTTTACATGTTTCATTGAAAGGAACTATCATACGCCTGTAAGCGATGAGACTATTTAAAGCAAAAATTCCTTTATTTAAAATTGTAAATTTAGCTGAAATCATAGATTTCAATATTACGAAGAATTGAAACCTAATCAAACCGTTTTTAGTTAATTAACAGTTAAAATCCTACAATTTGTACTTCAAAGAATTGCCTTTTATTTTTTTTAGATGAATTTGTGTTGTGTTCTCGTTTTTATTTTCTAGTATCGATTGGTAGTGATGCTACAGGATTTCAAAGAGCATGACAGGATTATATGTATCGTTTTCATTGTTTTTTTATTTAAAAATGAAAAAAAATAGAATAGTTAAAATGGGATTCGCCACGATTGGAAGCGATTAGCATCGATTCGACTAGATTCGACGCAATAAAAGGTAATTTTGTTTTTATCAATTTCATATTCAAGAATTTTTATTTAGTGCTGGCAACCTTCAAAACCATTTTAGCGTAAATGGATTTAAGTTGAAAAATTATTTCTTCTCTTATATGTACTTACGATCTGTTACAATTTTTCGAGCTTATTGGAACAAAGATTTAGTATAAGTTTGAAATATCATTTGTTCACTTTTGTAACTTGAACCTAAAGCCTACAAAAGCAAGTTTTAACTAGATAGAAATACTGATAGGATATCCACAGCAATGTTGTTTGAAAAATGACTGTTATTTTACTTATTATTTTACTCGTTAATTACCTTTTGTTGTTTTACCAATTAGCTTCTATTTAATTTTCAGCTAGAGATATTTTCTATTTTTTAAATTATTATGATTTGTGTTTTTTATTTGGTTTTAGGATTCAACATTCTTTTCAAGTATGTCAATTTATCATTTCATCGTTGTTAGGACTTTACAAAGACTTCTGAAATTCAGACATCTATTTTTATCAGTACAAAGATTTAAAATGAAATTGGAATATCATTTGTACGTGTTTTGTATCATACAAATCAAAACACTTCAATTTTATCAATACAAGGATTGAGAACTAAATTGAAATATCATTTATAAAATTTTATGCAGTGTACAAAAGCATTTAAAAACTTGTAGGCTCTATAGAACTTGCTTGAAAATGAAATTATTATTTGTTTTTTTAACAATCTTCTGAAGATTAGAATTAAAATTAACTCTAAGAAAATGAATTTAATTTCTGTTTTGAGGAAATATTTTTTTTAGAAAACAGTCGATTTGTAGGTTTTAAGCATCTTTTCTACAAAAATATATCAAAATAGAATGTCGGCTTCTTTTTGTTTAAAAAATCAAACCACTTTTATTTTTGATTTTTTAAAGTTCTGTATGCTAGATATCTATCTTCTAAAAAAAAGAAAATTTTTAAAAAACTCATCAAAATGGAATGTCAGCTTCTTTTGTTTAAAAAATCAAACTACTTTTATTTTTATATTTTTAAAGTACTGTATATCAATTATATAAATTCTGAAAAAAAGAAAATTTTTGAAAAATACATCAAAATAAAATGTCGGCTTCTTTTCGTTTTAAAAATCAAATCACTTTTATTTTTATATTTTTAAAGTACTGTATATCAATTATATCAATTCTGAAAAAAAGAAAATTTTTGAAAAATACATCAAAATGGAATGTCGGCTTCTTATCGTTTTAAAAATCAAACTACTTTTATTTTTGATTTTTTAAAGTATTGTATACTAAGCATCTAACTTCTGAAAAAAAGAAAATTTTTAAAAACTCATCAAAATAGAATTTAGATTTCTTTTCGTTTTAAAAAATCAAATCATTTTTATTTTTTTTGTTCACTGTTAAGCAATAAGTTGAAAATATTTACTCATCATTAAGTAATAAGTTGTAAAATTAGATAGATTTTTAATTGCTTTTATCATAGAATACGATGAGTTAATTTCATTATTTGCACCAACTTACTATGATATGATATGTTGGATTAAATGCTACAAAAAATTTGAAAATGAATCAATAAAATATATAGTAATTTGGGCATTAAAAATAGAGTTTTTAATGCCCAGATTCAACACCTTGTTTTATAACTGAATACTTAATGTTGATTTCAAAAACCTTAAAGTATTACTTTAGGGTTTTAGCAATATTTAATTTGTTTTTTAATACAGAAACTTTTGTATGGTACAAAAAGCATACAAATGATATCTCAATATTCTTCTCGATCTTTGTTCTATATATGAAATATAGCGATTGTCTTTTTGTCCTAGAAGTGACTCAAAAATGACCTGAAAATACCTTGAAAGTAATTCAGAAGTGTCCTAAAAGTGACTCAAGAGTGACCAGAAAGTGTCTTGAAAGTCCCAAAATGACTCAAAAATGACATGAAAACACCTTGAAAGTGATTCAAAAATGATTCAAAAGTGTCCTAAAAGTGACTCAAGAGTGACCAAAAAGTGTCTTGAAAGTTAGTTAGAAAATACTACCGTGAATTTATATCGCTTAATATCAATTATTTATAAAATATACGATTTAGTATAATGATTTAACTATTCACATTCTCAAAATTCGTTTTTGGATATTCAATTATTTCTGATGTGTATATCCTATTTGTGATTAGAAGTTTTGTAAGTCATTAATAAATTGTTCAAGTTACAAAAGTGAACAAATGATTTTTCAGACTATTTCCAAATATTTGTTTTTCACAAAATGGGATTCAGAGATTTCATTTTATAAAAAAAACAGCGTTTAGAGACACTGAGTATTTAAAAAAATAGTAAAAACCTAAAAAAATAATTTGTATGCGCAGAAAACAAAAATCAATTAGAGAAAAGCTAAATTTAGATTCCATTAAAACAGATACAAAACCTATTGTTGATAAAAAGGAAATTTTAAAGCATCCAATTACAAAAGTAATTATTGTCGGTGTTAGTATTTATGGATTCCTGTACGTCTCCAAACATTTTGTAAATGCGTATGCTGGTCTTGTTAAAGCTGTTCGCAATGCGCAACATAATTTGAAAAGATAATAAGATGCAAAAAGCTTCAATCCTACAGGATTTCAAAACCAAAATAATCCAATACTTTTAGTACCTCTGGTCGGGAAACCATTTTCATTTTCTTGGCTTGCTTTTCAGAAATCTTACGATGCTCCGCAATTGTTTTGTTAATGAAGCTTCTACCTAATTCTCTACCAATACCGTGAATGAGTTCGTTCCATAAGTTGAGATTTCCCCATTGCTTTTATATCGTCTTTTTTTATCATGCCTATGTTTCTATGCTTTGTTATGTATTCAAAATTGGCTATTTGAATATGGACACAAACAGGATTTGACGCAATACGACGCGATTAGTTTGCATTTGATAGGATTCGTTAGGATTTGACAGGATTTGACTGCGATGCTACTATTTCTTCGCATTCAAGTCCTAAGAAATCAAGTATGATTCTCACTTCTTTTTGAAATACAATTTTTTGATTTTTTGCAAAGGATAAGGGAACACCTCGTTGCTTTGCTATGACTTCATTGATGATTGCACTTGCATATCTTCTGCTAATGGGTTTTACAAGTTCCCTTAACTGCGCTTTGCCCATTGTTTTGATTTGTGATTGCGGTATCATCGTCGATGCTGTTTTGTTCTTTCTTGTTGCTGTTTTGTTGCTCCAAAATTGGCGATAAAGCAAATAGGAAATGTACCATTGTGTAGGATAGCGTAGGATTGTGTATGATTTGTCCGTATTATGTCGAGTTTATAGGCAGAATTGTTTGCCACTGTGACTTTAAAAAGTCCGTACACCATTGAAATTGCTTAGGATGCAAGCCATGCGTTCACATTCTTTTTTTGAAATTTACGATTTCACTTTTTTGATTTTTGAGTTCTCTTTTTATTTTCTTCTTCATCTTCTTCCTTATCTTCTTCTTCTTCATCTTTATCTTCAAGCTTCACTCAAGCTTCGTTCAAGCTTGATTCAAGCTTGGGGCAAGCTTCAATTTTTTTTAGATTTTTATTAAAAAATAAGCTAATAAGATTTTTTTTATGCCCGTAAATGGTTTTGATAAAATGAAAAAAAATAGATTTCCGCAATTTTTTATTTGACGTTGGAACTGATTTTTTGACAAAAACACCCTTATTTACAATCGTTTTTTAACGGTAAATGATCTCTAATTGCCAAATTTTTACGAAGCAGTAGTAACTTCTATAGCTTAAAATTGGCTAGTTTGAAGCTTAGGGCAAGCTTGGATGAAGCTTGCTTCAAGCTTGAAATTTCTATTTATCTTTGAGTTTTTAGGATTTTTAGCCTTACTTTTTTCTAGTATGTCAGGGTTGATTTGATGTTGTTTGTATCAAATTTTTTATAATCTCTCTTTTTTTTTGCCTGAAGTATCATAAAGTTTTATAAAGTGTAGAAGTGTATTCAATAAAAAAGCTATTCCAAATTATGAAATAGCCTTTACCAATACGTTTTTTATGTTTTGTTGCTTCTTGTTGGTGTTTTGTTGCAAGCTTCAATGGTATCGTCCTAAAATTTGTCTACACATTATTAATTAATCCTATAATATGTCTATTCTAAATGTTAATCCTAAAATATGTCTACATACCATACCTTTTCTTTTTATAATTCTTCCAAAGCGGTTTTAAAACCGCTTTGGAAGAATGTGCTTGATTAGGTGTCATCATACCACAACTTAAATGAGGTCTTTCTGAGTTGTAAATATTAATAACACTTTTTATTTTTTTCTTTGCATCTGTCAGATCATAAAGCTTTAGGTAACTCAAAAATTCTGTTTTTAAAATCCCGTTTATACGTTCTGCAATTGCATTTTCTTGTGGACTACCGCCTTTAGTCATACTAATTTTAATAGCATTTTTTTTCAATAAGTTTATATACTGATCGCAAGCATATTGACTTCCTCTATCTGAGTGATGAATTGTTTCTCTATTGATAGATTTATCCTTTAAAGCTATTTCAAGAGCTTTTACAGCATTAGTAGCTTTCAAGTTATCAGATATAGTATATCCTATTATCTTTTTAGAATATGCATCAGTAATTAAGAACAAATAGACTTGTTGTGTTACGGTTTTTATATAAGTAATATCGCTAACCCAAACCATATCAATAGTATCTATATCTAAGCCTTTAATCAAATTTGGATACTTTTTAAAATGATGATTTGAATTTGTTAATGATTTGAAACGTTTCCGATTACGCACTAACATATTGTGGTTGTATAGTAACTTAAATAAGCCATCTCTGCCTAACTTAATTTGATGCTGTTCAAGCTTAGGCTTAATTAGTTTATACAACTTCCGAGTGCCTATTCTAGGCTGACTTATACGTATTTCTTCTACTAATGACAACACAATATGATGATGATATGTTTGTATTTCTAAACGTTTATAGTACTTGTAATATGCGTGTCTTGTGATACCAAACAATGCACATATCCTATCAAGACATATACTAGGATAGTACTGCTTTATCTCTCTTATTGTTTGGTATTGAACTTTTTTCTAATATCTATTCCTAGTTGTTTTGATGCCAATTCTATAATCATAGCATTGACCTCAGAACGTAAAAGTGCATCTTCTAATTCTTGTTTAAGAAGCTTATTCTCTTTGCGGATTTTTTCTGTATCTGAAGTTACTTTTCTAAATTTCATCGAAGCAATGGGTTCCTCATAAGTATCCTCTAATATAGAAATATTATATTTTTTCATCCAATAAGTAATATTGGTAGCTGAACGTAGACCATAATGACGCATCGCCTGTTCCTTAGTCATTCGACCATTAGCAACCTGATGACATACTTCTTTTTTAAATGATTCACTGTGTCGTGTGTTTAATTTTGAGGGTTTATAATTGGAATCTAACCCCAAAGAATAAATCCAATTCTTTATGGTATTACGAGATCTAATTCCATATTTCTTTGCTACGTAAGTCAAACTTAATCCGTCCTTCAATACTGCATTGCATGCAGTCAATTTTAAAGCTTCTGAATAATCTTTAAATTCTCGCTTTTCTGTCTCTTTATTGTCCATAATCTACATTTTACTGTAGACTCATTCTAGGACGAGACCATGGGTATAAAATATGTAAGAGATGTACAATTAAGTAGCATACGGTATGATTTGTACACATTATGTCGAATTTATTCAAAATGACGTGCTAGTCTTCACATTCAAGACCTAAAAAATCAAGTACGATTCTTACTTCTTTTTGAAATACAATCTTTTGATTTTTAGCAAAGGATAAGGGAACATCTCGCTGTTTTGCAATCACTTCATTGATGATTGTACTTGCATATCTTGTGCTAATTGGTTTTACAAGTTCTCTTAATTGCGCTTTGCCCATTTTGGTAATTCTTTTTAAAACTTAATCACAAAACTCTATCTAAAGTGATATAGATGTTCTTTTTTAGAAGTGCATTTTTTTAAATTAATCTATTCTTATATCCTCAGAAATTAATTTTTAAACAAAAAAATTACGCTTTTACCGTACTAAAGGTAAGGCAATAATACTATTGTTTTATAAAATAAATACAAAACTTTACAAAAATAAAAACTTTCTATAAGATGAAGTCTTTGAAATAAATTATCACTACAAAATATATCACTAAAATAATTACTGCAAAGATAGAAAATGAAGATAAGAAAGTTTAAAAAACTAGATGACTTTGAACATTTTTGCAATGGGAATCATTATGATTCAAAATTAGTCATTAACATAAAGTTAACAAGAAAAAGCATCGATTGTAATTAAGATATGACGCTTGTTGGTGGCAATTTAACGCTTATACAAAATAATTGCATCGAACAGGAAAAGTGACCTACTTTGATTTGCAAAACCACTTTCTAATTAATCACGCCAACCTAAAATATTTGAATTTTAAAAACAATAACACATGAAAATCAAAAGAGAAACAAAAAGTTACAGGCAGGGCGTTTTAAACAGCGACAAACATATACGTTTAGGAGCAAAACACAAAGGAGCGTACATATTAAAAGAAAATATTAACTACATCGAAGCTAACGAATGTTACACATGGTTTCATTTAATTAATGGAAAAAGATTCCTCAGTTGCAAGCCGATAGGCTATTATGAGGATGAACTCTCAGGTAATGGATTTCTTCGTATTCATCGCTCCTACCTAATCAATCTTTCTAACCTGAAATTATATGAGCGTAAATACCGATTAGTCCATTTAAAAGGAGAAATAACCTTGCCTGTGAGTTATCGAAAAAATAATACGTTCTCAAAGTATTTACAGAGTGCATAAAAAGTTTATAGAAATAAATTCCCTAAAACCTACAGCATAATACAATCATATTGTGAAAAAATAGCCTACTCAAAAGTGGAGTCACTACTCCACAAATTTTATGTTTAATTTAAAATTTTTAAAAGTGAAAAAAATCTTTTTAATGAATTTTTTGTGTCTTGTTTGTATACAATTCACAAATGCGCAAGATGGCAAACCCAATTATTTTAGAGGTGCGCCAGGCGATGATGTTTTTGCAACACCATCGGTAAAAGCTTTCCACGAAAGCAAACTAATTCCTGAGAATTTATATACAGGAAAAATTAATGTTGGAGTTCCCATTTATGATATTTCAATTGGAGACATCAATGTTCCCATTTCTCTAAGTTATAATACTTCAGGAATAAAAGTAAGTGATATCGCATCCAATGTAGGCTTAGGATGGAGTTTAAATGCGAATGGAAGTATTTTAAAAATTGTCCGTGATTTAAATGATGATGATTTCTATGGTACAGGTTATAGTGTTCCTGACGATACAGGAGATAACGCTGGTAGTTTTGAAACGATTGTAACGCAAATAGGATATCATAGAGGTAAATCTCCTGAGCCATTTAGTTTTAATAGTGCTACAGGAATGGTACATTCTGATTCAGAAGAAGCAGAAGAATGGAGTAAAATTGATTCTTCTCCTGATTTCTTTTATGCCAACGCTCCAGGACTTAGTTCTAAATTCTATTTAGAAGATAAATTTCCTAATGACAATACAACACCTTTTGCAAATCGAAAGTACAATGCAATCTTTTTAGATCATTCTGGTGTAAAAGTTCAAAATCTAATACAAAGGACAACAACAACTATTCCTAGATTAGTTGATATCTCACATGGCAATGAACCTGCTGATTTTTATCAAAATGGAATACCTTTTTATAATTATCAGTACTTGGATTTTCCTTCGTTTGAAATTGTCAATACCAATGGACTTAAATATATTTTTGATACTAAAGATTATAGCGAAAGTACCTATCATGGAGTTTGGGACTCAGCAAACCAGGGACTTGGTTCTACCAATTGGAATTTATCAAAAATCATTGACCCAATTCATAACAGAGAGGTTATTTTTGAATATGAAGCCTATGTCAAGGCAATTCCCGAAAGAATTAAAAATATTACCGCTACCTATCAAGATCCTTTAGATACGAATGATCTTTATGATTATTACTACACTACTATATCTGACGTATCACTTGGAAATGGGACTTATGATATGGATTTTCAAAGCACTGTTTCTACTAGAACCACTAAAGCAAATCGGCTTAAAAAAATCACATGGGACGAGGGAACAGTAGAATTTATCTACGGATTAAATAGAATTGATGATCTTGGAGAAAAAGCACTTACTGAAATTTTAGTAAAAAATAATTTCGGTCAACTTATCAAACATTTTGAATTTGAATATTCTTATTTCAATTCTTTAGAGAATTGTAACGAAAAAGAATGTAAGCGATTACGATTGGATAAAGTAAAAGAATTACCAATTGGAAACACCGCAGTAAATGCTAAGGTACATGAGTTTGATTATAATTATGACAATCCACTACCAAGAAGGGATTCGTTTCAAAGAGACTTTTTAGGCTATTTCAATAATAATGGTTTTGAATGGTCTTCTAATGATGAGTCTGAAATTCCACCCAATGCAATGCTACATTTCTATAAAAATCAAGGTGGGAACTCTGTATTACCTTTTAAAAGAACAAATGGTAGTAATTACAGAATCATTCATGGGCAGTACTCATTAGAATCCAACACATATTCTTTAACTGCTACGCTGAAAACCATAAAATATCCAACAGGTGGAAGCGCACATTTTAAATATGAAAATCATACTTTTAATCTACAAGGAGCGCAATACATCGCGGGTGGCGCAAGAATAAAGCAACAAACACTTCACGATGGTCGTGGTGGTACTAGAAATATATTTTATGAGTATACCCATGCTAACGGAACAAGCTCAGGCTATATCAATCGTATGCCAACCTTTGCGTACATCAATAAATACAGTGATGCGCCAAGTAATTATTCTTTCCACCATTTTTCAATGACTGCTCCTGAAAATGATTGGAAACGTTATTTTACCTATTTTGATAAAACTAAAAATAGTTTAGAACTTACCGATGGTAGTTTTGTCGGCTATGCTAGAGTGGTAAAAAAAGAAAATGGTAACGGATATTCTGAGTATACCTATACAACATCAAATACATTTCCAAATGAATTGGAAACAACAGTAAATGCCGATAATGTCAATAATCCTTATGTATTTCTTACAAGTAACAGTTCTTATCCAAGTTTAAATGTTATTGATTATGATATTAAAAGAGGGAAGTTAATCAGTGAAAAGCATTTTACCCAGAGTGAAAATATCAAGCAACATATAACTTATCAGTATGATTATGATGCTTTTAATACTGTGGATTTAAATTACAGAACAACTGTCTCTGGTAGTCCATTCACACAAGGTGGTACAGCAGGTGTTTTTTATCATACCTCTGTTATTAATATAGAACGAAATCTAAATACAAAAGTAATCACAACTGATTATGTAGACAATGGAAACTTTAGTACAACACAACAAATCGTTTATGATGCTAACTATCCTTTTGTAAAAGAACAGAGATACATTACAGATCAAAGTATTGAAAAATCAGTATTTGTCTACCCTTTTGAATCAGAAGTTTCAAATGAACCTTATGTAAATAGTTTAGTGACTCAGAATCGTATTGCGACTCCTGTCTCTCATAAAAATATACGTGTACTTAGTAACCAAAGTCAATTACTATCAAGAGCGAAGTACAATTTTGATGTATTTGAAGGAGTTATAAATCATAAAAGTAATCAAGTATCTAAGGGAACTAATGATTTTCATGCTTTGTCAACAATTGATAAAAGAGACTTAAATGGAAATGTGTTGGAATACCATAACGAAAATGGAATTCATACCTGTCTGATTTGGGGATATAATAGCACCAAACCCATTGCTAAAATTCAAAACGCTTCTTTTGCCGACTTTACAAATACCCAAAATGATATTATAGCCGTTGTAAAGCAAGCTTCTGACAACGATAATAATACAGTATCAGAAGACAATCTACGTCAAGCCTTACAAAATCTTCGTGATGCTTTTCCAACGGCAAATGTCTCCTCATATACGTATGATCCGCTTGTTGGAATTACAAGTATGACCGATGCTAGAGGATATACGATGTATTATGAATATGATGAGTTTAACAGGCTTAAAACTGTGAGGGATGCAGATCAAAATTTAATAAGTACCAATGAATACAATTATAAAAACAATGACTAAAATGAAAAAGCTATTATACATATTTTCGGTAGTAGTTCCAATGTTAGTCATGGGACAAACTACCTCAGAAAATTATACGAAAACTACCGTTTATCAAAACCAAACGCAAAACGGAAATATTCCAGAGAATCAAAAACTAGAATCTATTACTTATTTTGATGGACTAGGCAGACCTTTTCAAAAAATATCCGTAAAAGCAGGAGGAGGGCAACAAGATATTGTTGTACCAATAGTCTATGACCAATATGGACGTATGACCAAAGAATACCTTCCGTATGCAACAAGTTCCCAAAATGGAAATATACATGCAAATTCCATTAACAATCAAGCTACTTTTTACAATACTGAAAAGTATGAAAACACGCTAAATCCATTTGCTGAAACGGTATATGATAATTCTCCGCTTAGTAGACCATTAAAACAAGGTGCGCCAGGAAACTCTTGGGCTATCAATCCAAATTCAGACAACGACCATGCTGTCAAGTTTGAATATCAAGTAAATACTTTTGAAGAAGGAAATATCGCTAAGGATAATGTGATGCGCTTTGGTGTATCGCATCCAAATAATGATACAGAGCAAACTCAGCTTGAATTTATTAACTATTATGGAGAAGGTACGCTTCAAAAAAAGATCGTAAAAGATGAGAATTGGACGTCCAATCAACCTTTTTTAAAAGATCATACCACAGAAGAATATGTAGACAAATTAGGACGAGTTGTTTTAAAGCGAAATTTTAATAAAAATAAAAAGCATGATACCTATTATGTGTATGACAAGTTTGAAAATTTAACCTACGTCATACCTCCAAAAGCATCCGATGATATTGTGGTAACTACAACTACACAAACAGGACTTTTATCAGGACAAAATTTCTCATGGGTAGATTTGGTATTGGTTGACAAAGAATTAGCAGAACAATATCAAAAAAAATTAAGTCAATACAAAAATGAAGATATTCTAACGGCTGATTTAGAAAATAAATATGGCGCACAAGGTGGCTTTTCAATTAGTAGAAATACCGATACCAATGAGCTTATTTTAAATATAAATTTTTCAACTAATGAGCCGTTGCCTTTTAAAACAGGAGAAATTGTTTCTCTAAAAGACTTAGGAGAATTTAAAGATACTGAATTAGGTGTCATCAAAACTGACGATTATGATTATACGTTTTTAGTGAAGAATAATACATTGTTTATTCAGGGAGAAGGAAAGCTTTTGGCTCTAAATCAATCTTTCAGTAGTAATACAAAACTAAACTACAGTAAAAACTTTTCTTGGGTTTCTATTTTAGACGTAGATACAAAATTTGCCAATACTTATTTGTCACAGTTAAAACCATATCCAAACGATGAGATTTTAAATGTTACCATAGAAAATCAATATGGTGGTAGCGGTGGTATGCATATCGCTGTCGATCAGAATGATGTAGTATCATTACACATGAACATCAACACAACAACACCTTTAGCCTTTAGAGAAGGGTTAGTAATTGATTTAGGACTTAAAAGAAGAATTGCTGATGTGACTCTTGGGACATTCTCAGCAGAAGGATTTACTTATGAGTTTTCTATTAAGGAGAATGCATTACATATTAGCGGTAGCGGAACTATTACATCTGCATTTCCAATTTTTACAGGAACTCAGCCAAGTACTACAACCAACTATAGCATTGCTCCAGAAGTATTACAAGGATTATGTTATATCTATCATTATGATAATAGGAACAGAGTAGTAGAAAAGAAAATACCAGGAAAAGGGTGGGAATACATTGTATATGACAGACTCAACCGCCCAGCACTCTTACAAGATGCAAAATTACGTCTAGATGATAAATGGTTTGTAACGCAATACGATGCACTAAATAGACCTGTGATGACAGGATTATATTGGAAGGAAGGAAATTCATGGACGCGTAGACAAATGCAAGAAGCTGTAGATAATAGTCAAAACCTAAATGCTTTTCGTGTTGCAACGCCTATAAATAATAACAACCATTACTATGATGGATTTGCTTTTCCAGGTATTAAAGAAATACACTCAATTAATTATTATGAGGATTATAGTTTTAATGAGTCATCATTGACACTACCATCAAATTCACAAATTTACGGCGTTCAAATATCCTCTGATACCAAGACACTACCAACAGGAACAAAAATCCGAATTTTAGGTACAGATCAGTGGATTACTACCATAACGCATTATGACCAAAAAGGGAGACCTATTTATGTGGCATCAAAAAATGAATATCTATCATCATTTGATATTACAGAAACAAAACTTGATTTTACTGGAAAGGTATTAGAATCAAAATTAGTACATACTAAAAATGGAAATACACCAATCATAACCATTGACAGATTTACCTATGATTCTTCGGGAAGATTGCTCACTCAAAAACAACAAATAAATGACCAAGAAGAAGAATTGATTGTAGCCAATACTTATGATGAGTTAGGAATATTAGAAAGTAAAAAAGTTGGAAATACAGAAGTAAATCCACTTCAAGAAATTGATTACAGCTATACTATTCGTGGTTGGCTTAAAGCAATCAATGATGTAAATACCAATGATGTAAATAAACTATTTTCTTTTAAGATAAATTATGACAATCCTGACTTGAATCAAACCACACATTTATTTAATGGAAATATTAGTGAGACACATTGGAAAACTGCCAATGATATGAACCTAAGAAGTTATAGCTACAACTATGATGCGTTAAATAGAGTTACAAGTGCTATGTATCAAAGTGGGCAGACTTTATCTAGCCTTGCCAATAATGATATAGAGAACTACAGCTTAAATAATGTATCCTATGATAAAAGTGGAAATATTCTTTCACTTGAGCGAATGGGAATTACTCAGGTTGCTAATCCTACGGTAGATATCATAGATCAATTAACTTACAATTATGCTAGCAATAGCAATACACTTGTAAAAGTTACAGATGTTGCAGATAATGCAGGATTTAAAGATGTGAACACCTCTGAAAATGATTATATGTATGATGTCAATGGAAATATGACTTCAGATATAAACAAAGGAATCATTCCCAATGGAATCACTTACAACCACTTAAATTTACCAACTACAATTAATTTTGGCGATCAAGGGAGTATTTCTTACATTTACGATGCTACAGGAATAAAAATGGCTAAAATAGTTCAAGAAAATAATAGTTTTGTAAAAACACAGTATGCAGGTAATTTCATCTACAAAGTTGACAATACAAATGCGGAATCATTAGTGTTTTTTAATCATCCCGAAGGATATATTGAGCCTACAAATAGTAATACGTTTAGCTATACTTTTCAATTTAAAGACCATTTAGGAAATATTAGATTATCGTATCAAGATTTTGACGATAATGGAGTTATTGATAGCAATACTGAAATTAAAGAAGAAAGTAACTACTACCCTTTTGGCTTAAAACACAAAGGATATAATAATATAATTACTGGAAGAAACCATAATTACGGCTTTGGTGGAAAAGAAGAAAATGATGAACTTGGTTTAGAATGGTTAGATTTTCATGCTAGGAATTATAATGCTTCCTTAGGTCGCTGGATGAATATTGATCCACTATCAGAAAAATTTTATAGTTATTCTACTTATAATGCTATGATGAATGACCCAATCAATTACATAGATCCTGATGGTATGAAAGCAAAATGGATACCAAAGCTAAATGAAAATGGCGAAATAACTTATATTTCTGAAAAAGGTGATAGCGCATCAACCTTGTCAAGTCAATATGGGATATCTCAGAAAGATGCAGAAAAAATAACGGGAACAACAGGAGATTCTAAAATAGATGAAGGAACAGAAGTTTCAGGGAGCAAGGTAGAACAAGTAACTGGTAATAAAATTTTAAAATTAGATATTAGTTCTAAAGAAGGTAAAAGTGACCAAAGAAGATTTGACCAATTTCTATTTGCTGTTGATGTTACCAGATATAATGGTGATTATGCTTTTAAACCTTCAACGTTTTTTAAATCTAAAATAGGTATGTCTAGCGCGCTCTCGACTACCTGGGGAGGAGTAGATAATATGGCAGGTAGGGCATATTTCAGTTACAATAACAAAAAATATTCTATATATTTTAAAATTCCTATGATTAGATCAGTTGCGAATAGTTCGTCTACTTTATTGGGTACAGAAGTTTATAATAGTAAACAAAGATTTACAAAAGAAATGGGTAGATATTCAGATATTCAAATAATAGGATTATTTGCAAATAATGCCAACAGAGGCAAAATATGGGGAGGTTTTGAAATGATTATGAGAAATGGTGAAGGCTATGCTATTTCTAAAAGATTAACGAAATTTGAAATAAAAAAATAAATAAATAAATACTTTAGTTATGAATAAATATTCTTATTTGATAATAGTCTTTATCTTTATTATGAGTTGTAAATTGTCAAAAGATGAAAATATTAATTTAGAAAATAAAATTGAAAATTGTGTAAATGGTAATATCGCTGAAAATAGATATAAAACAGACTTAGAACCTATCAATACTTTCACTGTTTTAAAAGAAATAGAAAATGTTTTTTGTAAAGACTCCGATGTTAAAAATAGTTTTATCAATTTAATTAATCTAATGAGAAAAAATGAATTAGATAAAGAGAAACTGTTATCCGAAATAGACTTGATTTGCAAAAAATATGACTTTGATTTAAATAATAATATTTACAGATATAAAGAGTGTCTAAATGTTATTTTAATTCAAAATAAGGTAGAATTGTATTCTACACTTCATTTGTCTACAAGTTTCTTAAACTCGATAGATATGGAAGGTTATGACTTAGATCAATTTGAAAACTTTATTAATAATTATGATGCTGATGACATCAAGATTTTCCAATACAGAGTTATATTTTCTCTTGTTTTTTATTCAATGATATCTCAGTAATAATTTACCTTAATCAAAAAAAGATCAACACAAAACAAAGATTATTCTAAAATGAGAAGATTAGAGTTTTTTAGATAGTGTAGATTTATTAATATGAACTCATTTTGACTTTTTTTGTTTCTTGAAAAGCGACTAAAATTCGCCCATATTTCAGCTATTTTCTTATCCTTAGCGATGCTATGCCTTTTAAAAATAGCTTTATCTGAACAAATTTTAACTCATTTTCGGTTAAAAATAAAAAGTCAAGATGAGTTCTATATGTATTTTGTTGATTGTGTATTTTAAGATTTAGGTTTAGGATTTCGTTTTTGAAAAAGATTAACTACTCATTCAAAAAATGAAAGTCAATTAAAAAAGATTTTTAAATCCTTAAAAATAATAGGAAAATAACATGAAAAAAATTAAAATACTATTACTAATTATAGTTGTATTAGGTTCTTGTAAATCAGTAAATCAAAATGTTAGGAGTGAACTTAATGAATGCCTAGATTACAACATACAAAGTCAATCACCTATTTTCGGTTCTTACTTCAAAAGTTATGATGAAGTTTATGATTTTTTTAGAAATGTAGAGAATAAACTCAAAGAAAATAAATTATTACAAAGCAACGATAAAGAGTCTTACAAAGAATTGTTCGAAAACTTCTTTAAGGATTCTAGCATTGAAAATGATATTAAAATAGCACTCGGAGAAAAACTAACATCAGATAACGAAACTATTAACTTAGGAATTCAAAGGTTTATATTATTTACTTGTCCTGAACACATCTTATCACAAAATGATAATTCTAGTGATTACTTAAAAGATTTGTCAATTAGACAAAATTTCTTAAAAAAAATCTTTTATGATGAAAATCCAGATAAGAATGAATTAATAAATGGTATGATAAATAATATCAGTAACGATCAATTCCAAGATATTATTTTTAGAATTCCACTAATTTATATTTTATTGAATCATTAAATTAGAAATATAGCTTCCAATGTACGGTTTATATTGGAATGTATAATCTTTCTATAAACAAAAGCTAGTGTCTAAAAAATCGCTAGCTTTTCTAATATAAAAACTAAAAGTTTTATATTTATATAAAACTTTTAGTTTTTATTTACGTTTTAACCATAACTTATCTACGTTAAAAACATAATTATTATTAAAAATAAGTGGTAATTTTTAATTTCATATTACTTTGTTTACTTTAGCAATAACATTTCTTATTAGTCAATAGATATATTTCTTACTAATTGATTTTTGATATACATTTGAGATTAATGTATAACTCTAATCTTTAAATATTATGAAAAAAGGAATAATATTCATGTTGTCGATAATGGGAATGCTTTTATTTGCAAATTGTGAACCAACAAATTTAGCTGATGAAGATATTGAATTTCATTCTACCGACAAAAAAGATAGCGTCAATTCAGGTGGAGGAACAAATCCGCCAGTCAATAATGATGAAGAATAATTTAATTTATAAATATTCTCATATTTTTTTAGCGGTGGTATGCGCCACCGCTTTCTTTATACATGAAATAGTTCCTGAAGTTCCAGAATCCTACATCGAAGCAATGGAAAGCTTTCATAAAGAAAAAAATAAGAAATCAGCCTTATTGAAAGATTTTAAAGAAGCTTATAAACAATCTCCTGAATATAAAGCATACAACAAACAGAAGATTATATCTGATGAAGCTTTTAATAAATTTGAAAATGTTGTTGAAGAAATTAGCTTTCTTGGTTTTGAAGATTTTCAACAGTTTCTCGGAGAATTTGGTTGGTCTTTTGGATTATTTATCTATTCACTTTTCAACTTTGTAAATACTTATCGAGAACCCAATAGAGCTAGAAAAGGTAAATTGATACTTCATGTTACGCTTTTAGTTATATCATTATATTTTATTTATTGGGCATTATATAAGTACCAAGATTTTGAAAAAATAACTTATCTCGTATTTTCTATCATAACTTCATTTGCAATTGCAATTAGTGTACATTTAATTTTACTTAAAAGATATATTCAAAATAAATCTTATCAACTAAATCATCAAGATTTGATAGGTTTTATACTTAACAATACCAAGCCAGAAAGTGAACACGATATGTGGGAAGTCCTAAAAAAGATTAAGCATGAGAGAGTTTGAAGATGAATTAGAAAAACTCAAACGTCTATACGATGAAGGGTTTCTAAAAGATGAAGACTTAATTAAAAAACTCCATGAGATTATAAAAAGAAAAGAAAGTCTCAAAAAATCGGTAAGAGATCAACAAGATTGGAACCTTGATTTTACGACACAAAATTTCACAGTAAACGACTTACTTTTCTTAGTTAATTCTTTGAATTGATATTAATCATATTGAGGTATTCTTTTAACTCATTTAATCGTTCAGTGACACCCTTTTCAACAAGGTCTTTTACAAATAGTTTTAAATATTCTGATCGTTTGAAGTATTCATCTTTGTTTTGCACAAAATGGTCGATAATTTCAATAGCTTCAAACCTTACTCCATGTTTTTCAAGAAAAAAACTATCGTCGTTATCAAGATATATTTCGCCCTTCCCATTAATAAGCCAATCTTTGGAAACATTATAATGCGTACATAAAATCTTAACTAAAAGTTCAAGGGTGCTTTTTCTAGGATTCTGAGTTTTTCCATTTTTAATTTTATCCGCAGATACTTGAGAAATTAAACCATTTGATTTCTCTCTGATCTGATAACCCGAAATATTTTTCTCCTTGAGAACTTTTATTATGCGATCAACCATTCTAATGTATTTAATTTTGTAAAACTTATTATATATTTATAAAAACTTTTAGTATATTGCATTGTTTTTAATACTCAAAGGTATTAAAATATAATCCAAAATAATTACATACAATTTTGAAATAACAACCTATTACCTGAAATAGATTAATAAAGTTGAAAATAGCTGTTTTTTTTAATTTAAAATTTATGAAATGATTGAAATATTTATGGTAATAATTGAAACTTTGATATTAATTGTAGCCTTATTATTTACAATTTTAATTTATAAGGTATACACCAAAATGAAAAAAATACATACTATAATCAGTATTAACAGTATTGAGTTAGAAAGGATGAAAGAATTAGCAATTGGTAAGGATGATTTACTTAGTAAAATTGAACAAAAAATCAATGGCATGCATACTGTTATTTCTACTCAATTAGTTAAAGGAATTATGAAAAGTTCTAAAGAAAAATAGTTTTTAATAAGCAAAGCTTTCGAAATCCCCGTTTTTAGAATAATCCGAAAAATACTTCTCATTTTCGGGGATTGAAAGCTTTAATTTTAGTCAAGCGAGTAGGCTTAATAATTCTCAATTGACTGTTTTTTAAACATGTAACAAAGTGGCTATTTTGTTTAATATGCATGACTATTTTGATTTTTAAACGAAAGTTTAATTCGGGAATCAAAAATGCCACTTTGTTCTTTTAACAGAAAAGTTGAATTTACTAAAATAATTTGAATGACCATTCAAATTATTGAATTCATCTTAAATCACGTGTATCTATTGTAGCGTGTTCCACTGAACCTAACCAATTGTTATTGATAGCCTTTTAACATAACATAAAGATTCATGGTTAGTGAGACACAGTTTCTAGTAGGTTTTTATGTAATGGAAGCTATCATACTATTAATTATCGCAAGATACTTCTATGTAAAAAACAAAGGAAGGAAGAAAACAAAAAATAAAGTGGATGAAGAAATCGAAAAGGAATTAACAAATAAAGAACGTAAATACCCCTAGCTAGTTCATAAAGAACTCATTAAGTATTTTATAGGTTGGGTTGGTTTTTTTAACTAAACTCATGTTTAAATACTCTTTAAACAAGTAAGGCGACAATAGGTAGTTTCAAAATCAGTCGCCTTGCCAACCTAGAAATAAAAATTAACACATTTTTTTTTCAAGTTTTTCATCAGGCACTTTTGGTAGTGTTTGAAGGTGTGTTAAAAATGGAGTTTTAGGGTAATAACTCTGGCAAAGCGATAGCTAAATCGTTGTCGCTTTGCTTAAAGAAATTAAATAACACGCTTGGAATGTTCTTTTTCTATTCCCTAACAGCAAAAAGGCACTTTTTGCAATACAAGTGTCAACATTCAAGAGGTGTTTAGAGTGAGTTTTACAGTTGCTTACTCTTTTAGTGCAAAGCGACAATTATGTATGATAAGGTTCTGTCGCTTTGCCACTAAAAATAAAACATACTGATTTTACTTTTCAAAAGTTTATGGTAAAAGACTATTTATCGATTTGGGATTGATAATAGTTTTGTCAGTATGTTATGATCGGGTTAGAGTAATAACCTGTGTCTAATTTAACTATTAGTTAGGCAGACAGGGCGGTTCTTACGATGGTTAGTCAGACCGCCTTGTTATCATAAAATTAGGATAAAAATATTTGGAATGAAAGGAAACAAAATATGTTTAAATCGATGTATCAGTTTGGGGAAGCTGTGAACTCTTTTCAAAGATCAAAAGAAGTAGATATTTATGTATGTATGGTGGATATCAAAATAAATTTCAGGTTTTTGATTTGGTGTAAGGTTGTGATTTAAGCTGGAGGTAGCGTAGTCTTATGAGGGTAAGGCTATGCTACTATTTTCAAATAAACTTTTAAAACTTAAAAAAGAATTACCAATGAATAGTACCAAAATAGTAGAAATTACAATTTTACTTTTTTTGCTTCTCTTGTGTAGTTGTGAAAGCACTCCAAAATCTAATACATTAGAGATTGCTAAGACAATTGATGATGAAATTGTCTTTATTGACAAAGACAAACTAATTGAAAAGTTAGAAAACGATTTATTGACTACTAAGCAAAGAAGCATTAAAATAAACGAAATACACATTGATTTTAGCAAAGCTGTAGATAACCAAGCTTCGACTATTATTCAACTCATTGGAAGCAATAAAATACGTTCGACACAGATTTCATATGTATTAAGAAAAGAGCAGAATGTATTTCTTTTAGATATCGAAAACACAATTTTGGTATGTGAAGGCTGTACTGTTGGTTGCTTACCAAAACGATTAACCAATAATGAAGGCTATTGTACACCATGTGATATAACACATGATGACACGTGTATCAAAACAGAATCATTAATACCTGAGAATAAGCGATAAAAACATGAATGCTGACAAACTACAATTTCTTAAAGGTTTTATTACAGGATTTCTAACTGCAATCATCTTTATCATAGCTTTTGTAATTGTAGCATTGTATTATAATCTGGAAGAAGTTCTATGAGTTAACAATTTTACCCTTACCTAAAATTCCCCACAATTCTTGAAAGTCTCAATCGTAATGATTGAGGCTTTCTTGTTTTGTTGCGGATTGTTGCAGTTTTGTTGCTGTTTTGAACGCAAGATATTACGATTCGATTACAACGACGTTTGCGTAAAACAGGATTGTTATGGGAGCATTTAGTAGCCGATACAGGTTATAGTAGCGGAGAGAACTATGCTTTTTTAGAATCACAGGGACTTACAAGTTATATTCCACCACATGGAACATACAAAGGCGGTCCAGATGACTTTATTTATGATAAAGAAAACGATCATTATCTATGTCCAGAAGGAAAGATTATTCCTTTTAAGAAAGTGTTTTTAGATTATCGAACCAAAACCAAAAAGAAAGAATATCGTAGTTCATCCAGACAATGTAAAGGCTGTCCATTGGCTTCACAATGTTTAAGAAAAACAGCCAAAGAGAAGAAGTTTTCCGTTACCTATTACCGAGAGGAATATGAACGTGCTATTGCCAGAGTCAACAGCAAACAAGGTCGTTATATGAAGAAAAAACGGCAAAGTACGGTAGAGCCTGTCTTTGGAACACTAAAGGAATATATGGGACTTCGGAAAATCAACACCTTAGGAATTAAACAAGCAAACAAAGTCATGCACATGGCTGGCATTGCTTATAACTTGAAGAAATACCTAAAATTCATTACAAAAACTGCAAAAAGTGGAGCAAGATCGCTTGGGTTGGTCATTTTTAAAGTAAAGACACTATTTGGCAACTATAGCTTGATTTTAAGCCGTGCTCATTTTAGGGTTTCATAGGAAAACTCAAAAGAAAAGCACTCTTAAAAGAGATGTAAATCAGTTGTTTTTTATAAAATTATTGGGTTGTGCAACGGTTACCGTTGTTGGCAGCTGGTGTTTCTTGTTTTTTGTTTCGTTTTTCATTATAGAATACTTTCTCGTAATAAATAACCATGAATAGAACCTCGTTCAATCATAAAATCAAGTATTGGGATTATTTTGTTTTTCAATTTTATTTCTTCTTTTATTTTTTGTCTGTTAAGGAAAACAAACTTTCTTAAAAACTTTTCCAAGTAGTATAAAGTGTTTGATTCTAAATCGTCAAGATTTAATGATTTGTTGTTTGACACAATTGTATAAATCCAATCAACACCTTCGTCTTCAAAGTTTTTCCCGATTGAATTTAAAACTTTGACAACAGAATACAATACAGCGGGAATGTTCCCTATTTCTTTTGAAGCGTTTGTATAAAGTGATAAATTTTCCTTTTTTAAGCTACGCCACTCTTCAATTCCTTCACGCCACCAACGCCATGCGAACAAGTAATTAATTATAATTTCTTTTAAATGATAGCCAAGTGGATTTGAACATAGTTCGATTATTTTAGGATATAGATTGTTCCATATGTGCCAAAATTGTTCATACTTGTTTATGTAATCTTCTGCACTTACTAATTCTGAAATAAATGACGCTGTTTCTTCTGTTGAAGAAAACGAATCAACAAATGGTTTAAGATATATGTCAATTTCGCTTTTATCTCTTTCTAAAATGAAATATGCGAACCTCTTGAAAATATGTAACCGTAAAGAATAAATGTTGGAATCATCTCCCGAATCATCTTTGTAACTTCTCCTATCTTTGAGCAACTGTGGTGCCAAAAAGGGCAAAGATTTAGAATAGATATCTAAGTGAGTTTTATCTTTAGTGTTGGAAGGAATTAATTGAAGAACTATTTCCAAACCATGAATGTCAAGTGAAGAAATATCGTTTATATCAAATGAGATATTCTCAAAAATAAAATCAGAATTTGTCTTTTCCAATTCTTCTAAAATCGAGCTTTTAGAAATTCGCCCCCAACCTTGTTTTTTCCTTATTTCCGCAATAATATCTTTGTAAATAGGTTGGAATTTTATATATCCAAATAAAATTGATTGAGCAATTTTTGGATTTTGTTCCCACAATTTTGATTTGTGAATTGATTCAATGACGTAATCACATATTCTTTTATAGGCTCCGATAGATGTTTTATCCAAAAGAGCCAAAACCATGATCGAAATATAATTTTCTGTTTCTTCCGAATATTCATTTATTAGAACTGGAATGGCATGGACAGATACTTCAACCCCGTCACTTATTTGATAGTCGTAATTATCGGCAAAAAGATTAGATAGAGAAGAATGAATTATTTCTTTGCAAAAATCCTTATCTTCTTCTGATAGTTTGTCTTTATGCTCAATTAATAATTTAGAACACGAAAACGCAGGTATGGAATAGTCAAAAATTCCGATTCCATTTCGTCCAGTTTTTAGCTCTTCAATAAGTTGTTTGGTTTCCGATAATGCTAAAATAGGATTCTTATCATAGTCCTGATGTTTTTCTGTTTTTGTTTGGCTACTCTTTCCTACTTGAAAGTCAGCCCATAATCTAAGGGATGTATACTTGAACATTTCTTCGTATTGACTATGTGCTTGCTCACTTTCCTTTCTATGTTCATCAGAAAGTTCTTTGGGACTAAATTCTATTAGTAAATTATTGTCGTCATGTTTTGATACTTTGGAAATAAGGTTTCGTCTATCCATTCTCGCCAACAATATTCCAAATGCTTTTTTTGTTAAAACGTTGGCCTTGTGTTGGTCAATTATTTTATACAATTTCTCAATGAATTCAGAATTTTGTTCTTCTGTAAATCCTTTTACACCAAAAAGCTGATAATTTAAAAACAATGATTCCAAATTTGAACTTCTATGTTTATCCTCACAAGTCTTCAATCTTTCATCTGCATATAAAATATCTTTCATTTTATCCATTCCATATCCTATTGAATACAGAGATTTAGCTTGAAACTCATTTGTGCATCTAAATGTGTCTAAATGAAATAATTCAATTGTTTTAAATAAAATTAAAGCTATATCGTAGAATTTATCAGGATTTGCAAGTACAACACTACAAACAATCGAAGTAAGAGAAGCAGATTTTGATTGAGTAAGAATTCTTAGAAGTATTTTCTGAATTATTTCTGACTTTAAGATTTGAGAAAATTCTAAAAGAGTTTTTTCTAATGCCATATGTATTGACTGCAATAGGTTTGGAACAACAGGGCTTCCATTGCCACGATACATACTCCATATAGCACCACTTGAATACTGGGTTATTTCCGTTTCATTTATATGTATTATAACTTTTGTGACACCTTCTTTGCCATAATCAGATTTACTGAAAGATTCAACGGCTCTACTCGTAAAATCTATGATAAAATCAATTGTTTTGTAGAATTCTATTTGTAATAACCATTTTATTGGTGTTTGATTAGCACTTGAAGGAAAATAATTGAATTGGTGTTTTCCTGCTAATCCATATCTACTTTCCATTGTGTCTCTATCATATCCAAATCTGTCTTGCTTTTTCGGCTGTTTTTGCCAAAATAAATCACACAATTGAATAATAGATTGCGGAAGTGTTTTAATTAATTCAGTTGCTATGTATGGTTTCTCTATAATTTTAGAGCAAAGTCCTGCATATGGGTGTCTGTGTTCAGTCCATATATTAGAAACTACTTTGTCAAAAATTTCTTTTAATTCTGGTTTTAATTCATTGGCAGCATTGAAAACCACTTTCAAAATATTTTCTTCTGCAACTTCGTGCATATAGAAGTTTTCTTCAGTTTCAGTTTTTTGAACTATACTCAATGCTAACAAGCCTGCGTATTTTGTTGTTTGTCCTGTTTTGTTGAAGTCGCACCAATCAGTTAATATTGGTAAAACAAGTTTTAAATTACTATCAAAAAAATCAATTTTATGTTTGTAAATAAGCGTAATTACTTCTTCCCAACCTTTGCCTTTAGGTTTTATAATTTCAAAATTTTGAATTTCTGAAATATCAGTACAGGCGATTCTTAGCAGGAACAAAATACGTTTTAGTATTTTAAAATCATTTGCAATGATTTCCTTCTCGAAAAAATTAAAAAACGTCTCAGAATAATCCGACAATAAAACAGAAACTAAAATTTCATCTTTCCAAAATTGTGTTACCTCAACGTTGGTAAATGCACCTTGAATAAAACTTTCTATTTCTTTACTTTTTGCATATAAATGGTCAGATAACCATAATCTAAATGCTCTGCGAATAGGTAATGAATTTCCTAAGTCGTTAAAAAAATCTTTTATGTTTAAATAATTTGAAAAACTACGGGAAACTATTTTATCCAACGTCCATTCTTCATAAATGTCATGAGTAATGAAATATCCATTATGTGCGTCGTCATATCCAAGTATTTCGTCTTGTTTTAATTGAAATAATGCTGTTTGTGGTAAACTGTCTGCATTGATATAAAATCTTCCTGTTTCACATCTTTGTTTGGCAATGCTGATAATACACCTTTCTCTTTCAAGATGCAGGTTGTCTTTTTGAACAGTGTTTTGTATTTTCTTTTTCCAAAGCAAATCAATAAATCCATTATAGTTTCCTTGTCTGTCAATGTTTGAATATTGTTGAACATACTCCCTTAAATAAAACAAGTTTCTAAGGCGTCCTAAGAATTTTTGATTGTCGGGAAGTGAGAATTTGAATTCATCTGCTATTGATTTTAATTCATCAGCACTAATCAAAGAAACATTATTCACGTCAAATGGCAACTGATAATTCTCCTTGATGTGAAAAGTTAAATCATTAAGATAAGCGTAGCGTGTTGTAAATATGATATTCCAAGCATTCTCTTTTAACTTTTGTATTAATTTAGAGAGAATATCGTTGTTAGAAATCTCTGCGAGTTTTTCTGCGGAATCAATTACAAATATTTTAAGTGGTTCATCTTTGTAGGTATTGAGAAACTGTGCAAATGTAAATTTGTTGTCAAAATGAAATATGTCGTTAATGTGATTTACATTAAGTTCATTTGCTTTAAAAACACAAATTGGTATTTTGTTAAAATAAGAATTATAATATTCCTTGAAAATTGCGGTTTTACCACAACCACCTTCACCTGAAATAATTATGTTTTTTTTCGATTGAGAAGTATTTGCTATTGCTTCAACAACCGAACTTCGATCAATTTTAATTTGTTTGTCCCCGAATGATATTTCTGTTTGAATTGCTTGTAAAATATTCTCGTTGTGTTTAGAAATTTCATCAAGCAAATCTCCTTCATTTGGGTCAAGGCTAAAAAAAATGTCATTAATATATTTGTTGTCTGGCAAAGACAATTGTAATTCAAAATGACTTGGAACTCGCCATTGAATATTAATTCCTTCTGCCTTAGCGGCTTTCTCAATATCTAATTGATACTGCGGTTTCTTTTTGGTTTTAGTAGTGCTCTCTGAAAGTTCTTGGTTGATGTAGAAAAGTAACTCGTCTAATTGTTTGTTTTTGGATTTAGCTTTTTTGATTGAATCAATAATGTCGTCTTTGTTGACAGCGATTGAGGTTGTATAATATTTAGATTGAAAACCATAATATTTTCCACCTTTTTCAATTGGCTCTGTCTCAATTCCAGTTTGATTTTTGTAACGAAATAATCCAATTCTAATATCAAATTCTGCACAGAAAAGTAGATAAGACATTTGTTCAAATGCCCAAGTTTCTTGATTGTCGTATTTTAAACCAAAAATTTTCCAATTCATTTTTTGATAATTATCCTATTGTTGATATTCGGGTACTTGGTTGTTGCACTTGCTGCCAACGTTGAGTGTATGAGCAGTAGCGGATATATAGCTACTACTTTTAGGTAAGCAATATACTTAAATAAACGCAAAAACGGTTCAAGTTTGCACTTAAACCGCTATTGCTTATACACAATGTTATGCGTTCGCTCTTTTTCCTAATTTGGCGAATGAAGTCCGATTTTGTTTCCTTCTGAGTCGTGGAAAATAGCAAAAAATCCATTTTCGTCTGCGTGTGGTGTTTTAGGAATAATAATCTTTCCGCCATTTCCTTCTACTTTATCAAGAATCGTTTGCAAGTTGTCTCCGCCATTCAGATAAATAGTAACTCCTTTGGCAGAAGGTTCGTGACCTTCTCCTTTCATAATAACTCCTGTTACCATTTGGTCTTGGTATGGGAATAAGCCCATTTCTATTCCCGGGAAATCTAATCTTTCAATTTCTACTCCTAAAATCTTTTTGTAAAAACTAATGGCTCGTGAAATGTCCGTTGCTGGAATCTCAAATATTGATATAAAACTGTTCATATTCTTGTCGTTTTTTATTGTTGTCTCTTTAGTAGGATTTGATTCCATATCAGAAGTTCCTTTGTTTTTGCAGGATACAATACCAAGGGTCAAAGCCATAATTGTGATAAATATTTTTCCTTTCATTTTATGTCCGTTGTTGACGGAACAAAATTAGCGGTAGAAAGTCGCTTGAAATTGTAAAAATGCGACACCCTTAAACTATTTGTAAAAAAGTGCGGAAAGAGCTAAATTTTCGTGATTGATAAACTCTTTGGGGTTTATTCCTGTAAATTCTCTAAAGTCTTTTATAAAATGTGCTTGGTCAAAATATTCACTTTCGTAGGCTATATCTGTCAGATTCTCTGACTTTTTGTTAAGCAACATTTTTAAAGCGGTTTGTAATCGAATTACTTTTCCCAATTGTTTAGGACTTACTCCAATTTGCTTTTTGAAGTTTCTTTCAAGTTGTCTCCGTTTTGACAAATTGTCTTTGAGGATTGAATTTATTGAAACACTTCCGCTTGTGGATAAAAGGGAATCTACAGTGTTTTTTACGATTTTATTTATCGTTTTTTCATCATTAAGTCTTTCCAAAAGAAATTTTTCGATAATGCTTATCCGTTGTTCCGTGTTTTCAGCTTTAACAATTTTTTGTTCTAAATTATCTGCGATTTCCTTTTTAAAAAGTTTGCTTGAAGGTGTTTCTTTATTTACCAAATTGCTGATTGGTTCAGAAACAAAGTTTGCAAATCCATATGGATAAAATCGGACAGCAAATGTTTTAACATATCCCGTTGGCTCAATGTAAAAAGGTTCAATTGTTTGTCCGAGTACCATTGCGCGAGGTTGAAGTATAAATTCATTTTTGGAAGTGTACCGCTTTATATCATCTCCGAGAATAAACGCCATTTCAATACAACCATCAGGTACTATTCGTTGTTTTTGCGGTTCAGACTGTTTGGGCACTTCCAAAGTCCAATAGCAACTAACAAGTGATTTTAGGTTAGAATGTGGTTCAAATGTTTGATAGTCCATTTATCTTTTGGTCGTTTTTCTGAGTGACGCACAACGGCAGTCTGTCTCAAAACTACCTATTAGGTTTCTAATTTACATTAAATTTTAAAATTACGTAGCTATTTTAAAGACTTCTTGTCTTTTGTAAAATAATGATTTTAACACGCTAATAATGCTCTTTTTGGGCTTATATAAGCGATTTACCCTCCTAAAATGACACAAACAAAGTTTTTTGGTACTCTTTGAAGCTTTGCCAATATTGATGATTCTTTTCAAATTGTAGGCTAAAGCAACTAATCCAAAATCAGCTGAAGCCGATTCAATTGTCCGTTTAGTAATGATATAATCAAATCCCCATTGTCTTTTGATGGTTCCAAAGGGATGTTCTACGATAGCTTGTCGCTTTTTGTAGGTATCTTCATTAACTTTTATACGTTCTGCATTGCCTTCAATAGCATGCGCATATTCACTTCGTTGCACGATCTTTCCATTTACTTTAGCTGTTGTACATAAGTTTCTAACAGGACAAGTTTTACACGCCTTGGTTTTGTATTGTTTGAACTTATAGTTACGTGCCTTATACCAATTTTGATTACTTGTTAGTTCTTGTTTTTGTGGGCATATATAACAATCTTTGTGTTTATCATATTTAAAATATTCTACATTATATTTAGGGTCAGGGGCTTGACTGGCTCTGCCAATATTAGGGATAGCAACTAATGTTTCGATACCTAACGAATGTGCAATATCAAATTCACTACCTGTATGATATCCTTTGTCATAAAGGGCAGTAAACTGATGATGTCTTAAAATAGATTTAGCTCTTCTGAGCATCATTCCCATGGCTTTCTTATCGTTTTGATTGGTGATTTTATAATCAATAAGTATGTTGTGTTTTTCGTCAACAGTAGTTTGTGCCGTATAGCAAACTTCTGTTATCATTCCTCTTACTATTTGATGTCTGCTATCTGGATCGCTAGTAGATAATTGAGGGTTTTCAGTAGTAGTATCAGCTTCTAATTCTTGCTTTATCTGCGTGTACTTAACTTGATGTCGTTTGTGTTTTTCAATGTTTTTCTGAATTTTAACTTTACTATCATTATCAGCAGTAGCCAATTCAGTATTGTATTGCGATAGTTTTTTATCAATATACGCTAAATGACGTTCAATCTTTTTCTTATTATAATTGTTTTTCTTGCTATTCTGCGCTCTTAATTTGGTGGAATCACCAGCGATAAGAACTCCACCAATCAGGTTAAAATTCTTAGCAATGGTTACACTTTGTCTGAAAACTCGTTTGATAGCTTTTGAGTTTTCTTTTCTAAAACGCGCTATCGTATTATGGTCTGGTTTAAGATTTTTCAAAAGCCATATCACTTCAATATTTCGGGAGCATTCTTTTTCTAAAACTCGTGAAGATCGTGTACGATTCATATACCCGTAAATGTATAATTTTAGTAAATCAGCAGGATCATAAGACGGTCTTCCTTGAGAAGCTATGGCGTCAAAACCTAATTCTTGTAAATTAAGTGAGTTTACAAATTTATCTATAAATCGTACAGAATTATCTTGAGGTATCATATCTTCAAGACAAGTAGTGTATAATGTAAGTTGTGTTCTCGAATCACCTTTTAAATATTCCATACTTAAATATCGGAATATTTAATATTAATAGAAAATAATATGCGAGTTTTGAGACAGTCTGACGGTCTTGTATATGGCTCGTAGCGTGCAAATTAGCGATAAATTTTCGGTTAAGCACGAGCCGAATTTTTTAATTTTCTTATTATCTTTTTTCTCAATAAGCCAAATTAAAAAATTTGGCGGACTTGCAAATATGCCTTAACTTCGAATAAGCAACTAATTAGCTATGAGCTATATACGTTGTTACCCAACGTTTTTATTTCCATCTTACTTTTCTTAATTCCTCTGCAATGCGTTCAACGTCAGTATATTCACCGAGTGTCAAAAAGTCTCGCAGGTCTTTATATCTATACCCTTGAATTCCTCCACGAGAAATTTTCTTAAAGTCAGTATCAAATGTATTTCGTTCAGGTAAAATATAATATTTTAATCCATAATGGTTTTCATCCAATTCCGTAAGTCCTTTTTTCAATCGACTTATTTGGTCATCCGTATGACCTTTGCTATGAAGAGTTAATTTGTTTGTATCAGCATCATAGTCCGCAATAATTGTTGTTTCAATCTCAGAAATTGTCCTAACAGATTTCCAATTATAAAGACCAAAGAACTTAAATTTTTGACTGTGCCAATGAGTTGGACAATAATATATTTTATGCTTTTTGTTCCAATTGTATGAAAAGCCTGTTGGCACAAACAACAATTTATATTCCTCGTCAGATATTAAATTACTTTCAATACAATAATTGCTAAAATCGTCAAGAAGTAGTCGCAATTCCATATCGTGAGTATTCTCTTCATAAATGCCTTCTAAATTTTCAAGCAAATCATTGAATAGTAAATTATTGAATTGAATATTCAGTTTTGGATATGACTGCTTAAGTCTAGTGTTAATTTCTGTTACCTCACTGTCATTAAATTTAACCGAACTTAAATGCCAAAGTTGATTTTGACTATTCTCATTAAATACTTTGCCGTACTTAATTAATTTATCGATAAATTCAGTACTATTTAACTTTGTTTCAATAACTATTTTTGAGGGTTTTACTTCAATATGTCCGTCTATTATCCCCTTTTTCATTCCGATTTGTTGAGTGAAAATTGGTTGAGGATAATAATATTGCTGGATATTGCCTTCGTTTAGTCGTTCGATTATTGATTTGTAATAGCCAATGTTTAGGTCATTTAATCTTGATAGCATCAACAAGACATTATTTGTGACGGTATTTTCTTTTTGCGAATATTTTTGAAATTGGCTTATTCTCATTTTTTGGTCAAATGTTGGGTAACGGTTAGGCTATGAGTAGTTGCGTGACTAAGGTACAACTTTTGCAAGTACACACCAAACTGAAAATTTCGCAGAAATTTTCAGATGTAGCCCAAGCCTAAGCAATTACTTATAGCCAGTGTTGGCTGTAGTGTTTTTTCAATCCCATATTTTTGGTCTATCAATTTTCATTGCTCTTAAATACGACAAAAATTGTCCTGCGTGAACTGATTCGTGATATCCAATCCGCAATAAATATTTTCCAAGTATTTTCTTTTCTCCGTTCCCTGGATGAATGATTTCGGCTTCGTTTAATTCCGTATCCGAAAATTGCCATACACTTTCTATAAATGTTTTTCTATAAGGTTCCGCAAATTCAAGTTCGTCAGTTACGTTAATGAATGGTCGGTTTTCCCAAGGTGTTTTATAATTTGTCATATCACCTTGATTAATAATAATATTCCATCCATAATCAGCCTCCAAAACGTGTCTTATCATTTCTGACGCACTCATTGCTTTTTCGTCAGGTTTCCAATTATAATATTTCTCAGGTAGTCCATTCCAAAGTTTTATACTTCTTCTCCTTATTTCTGTAAAATTTAAAATTATAAGTTCAGATTGAGTCATTTTCTTTGTTTTCGCAAATGTCGTTTTACATTACAGCCAACGTTTCCGTGTATAAATCGTAGCGTATAAATATATAAAAATTTTTTAGTTAATCAATTAGCCAAATCTTTGATTTGGACATTATTTTGTCAACAATAAAGAACCAAATCAAAGATTTGGTGGACTTAATAAATAAGCACAAACATCTAGTTTCTCAATTACCAGCTATGTTTTATACACAGTGTTGCCTTTTCGTTTATTATTCACGTTTCTGTAAATTCATCGTTTAATTCCATACACTTGCTAAAAATCTCCTTTGCGTTCTGAGTGGATTTTCTTTTGCCCTTTAAATTCTTAAAGTTCAAATTTCATTTCAGACTGTAAAAATCCATAAAAAAAATCGTCTCCACTATTCATGGTTAGCTTTCAAATCAGCGTATTTTTTAGAATCGTCACTCATTTTTAATCCGCGTTTAATAGTCGAAATCAGCCTTCTATTTTTCAATTCAAAATCGTACTCATAAATCGCAAAAAAAATCACGTGTCTAATTCTGTATTCTAATTTGATTTTAACTTATTTTTTTGAGTTCAGCGTGAGAAATCAGCAGTTTAAGCGTCTTTTTCACTCAATTTTAAGTTTGTCTTTTTTAATGAAAGGCAACGAGTTTGTGTATGGTTAGTTGCGTAAATTTAGCGATTAAATATCAAGTACACAAATAGTTTGAATTCCGCAGGAATTCAAAAGTACGCACTTAGTAGCAATTAACTATACACGTTGTTAGCCACAGTAATTTTCATTATTCAATTCGGGATATAAAATTTGAAAAAGCAAATCACAATCAAATTTTGCTTTTGGTCTTTCTTCATAAAATGCAGTTACTTTTTTATTAAAAGTTCCTTTCTTATCTAATTCGATTAGTTTATCCCAAATTCCGTAATGTTTAAATGCTATTTCTATGTAATCCCAATATTCTTTATATGAATGGACTGCATTATTTGCAAAAGCAATCCATTGATTTGGTTTAAAACCAAAACCAATAATTTCATTTCTCTTTGCACTCTCAATTGTACAAATTAAATTTCGATGTTCAAATAACTTGTCTATTAAATATTTGCTATTTAGTTTATTAGATAGATAATGTAATAATAGTTCAGATTGTTTTTCTTTTTCTGTTGAGTACCAATTTTGAATAATTGGCTCGTCAGTTTTTGTAAAAACATAACCTCTTTTTAATATTAATCTTGATAAATACTTTCCGTGTTCTAATTCTTTATTTTCAAACAATGTTTGAAATAGACTTTTTTGCTCTTTGGATTTTTTATTCACATCAATGTCAAGATATTGACAGTCAAGCATAAATTCTAAAAAGTGGTAATTGTTTCTTTTTGCTATAGAAAACCATTTATGAATTTTAGGCTGATTTTCTTCTTCTTTAAATGCTTTTGATTCGTTAAGTATCTTTAACTCAAATTCGTTTAATTCAAAAATTCTATCTTTTATTGGTTTAAAATAAAATGATTCAGTTTTCCATAAATACCTTAAATCATCAATAATTTCTTCAGCTTTTTCTTTTGCCTTGTTTAATTTTCTTGCTTTTTTTCTTTCGGCTTCAGCTTTTCCTTCTTTCTTAATGTTGTTTAGTCTTTCCTTTTCTTTAAGTTCTAATTTTTTCTTGAAGTCGAAATAATAGGCTTGATATAATTCTTTATCAAATTTTAATTGTGAAAGGCTAATTGATTTTTCAATCCATTTGGTCAGTAACTTGTTATTTTCAACTAAAAAAGGAAATTTATATGTGCAAAGAAGTCTAAAATCATTCGTGTTTTCGTCTAATTTATAGAAGTTTTGATATTCTGTTAAATACTTTATATCTCTTTCTGTTTGATTTTGACCTTGAACATCAAAATTGTCAAGTATCCATATTAGATACATTCCATTACGTTTATAAAACTCGTAACGACTAATTATATATCTTAACGATAAATCTGAAAGCTGAATTTCAAAAACTAATTTTTTGCCTTTGTATTCACAAAAGACATCTGGCTTTCTTTTTTCATTATCGTTTATAATAAATTTATCATCTACGTTTATTGAAGAAACACCTTTTATTTTTGATATTCTTTGTGCAATTTTGTTTTTTAATTCTTTGTGTCTGTCGCTTTCTTTGGATTTATAAATTTTCGTTAATTCGTCTGTTTCTTTTGGTGAAAACTTTGAATCTTTTAAAAGGCAATATTTTGCTTTTGGCTGATGTTTAAAATGAAGTCGGTCATTCTTACTTGTTGAAACATTAAGTTTCTGTGTGCATTCACAACAGTATAATTCAACTTCGTCTTTATGAAATTGTTTTCGGACTTCAAATCCGCTTTTCGCAGTTTCAAAAACCTCATTTGCTTCAAGAATTTCACCTGATATTTTGTCAAAAGCTACTTTAATTGTTCTTTCAAATGACATATTTTGAATGGTTGGTTTTTATTGTGGCTAACGTTGTTGTATAAGATTAGTTGCGTGTTTTAAGAACCTAATTTAGCAAATAAATCACAGATAGAAAGTCCGCGAGGACTTTCGTAAGTAGGCTAAAACCAGCAATTAATTTTATACGGTGTTGCCCACAGTTATATTCCGTCAAACGATTTTTTCAATCATTTGTCGTGTTTGAATTGAGAAATTAAACCAAAACGAATAAAATCTAATTCCTTATAAAATGGATTTGGTTCAAGTCCGAATTTAGAAAGATATTTGTCAAATACTTGAATATACAAACTATCATATCCAGCTATTTTTTCGTAAACAATAAGTCCCTTTTCATTTAGCATATTTAGTATTTCACTCGAAAGTTCTTTCGCTGAAACAATGTCTTTCGCTTCGTAAAACTCTTTGAACTTTATATTTAATCTTTCTTTGAACATATTTATTTTTAATTAAATGAATTTAACATATTATCTGTTTCGTCCATAAATTTTTCAAATGTATAATTTGATATTCCTGCGACTTTTTCACAAATATTTTCCGCTACCATAATCTCTTTTTGAGAAGGAATACCACCTTTAGCCAATAAATCAAAAACGAATGAGAAGAAAAATCTTTTTCCTTTTGAATCGAGGGAATGCATTGTTGCTTGAACAGAAGAAGGTGTTAAATCATTTGAATAACTATTCCAACGCTCTTGGTCTAAATTAAAATCTTTGCTTAAAATTTTAGCAATCAGAATTTTTTGAGATTGTCTTTTAGCAGTATTTACATTATTACTTCCAACAGATGAAATCATTTCTAAACAAGCAGTTACTGCCAATTTTTGTTCTGTATTGAAAATTTCATTTATTACATATGAACTACTATTTTGTTTTGGAAATTGATTATTTGGCAAACTATCTACTGTAACTCTTCTTACTGGTTTTTTCGAACGTGCTTCACTTATCAATTTACGTTCAGCACGTTTATTTGAAACTAAAATATATATTATGATGGCGAACATCACAAACCCTAAAGGAATCATAAACATAATGTGTCTTTTTTTAGTGTATTAGTATTCACAGGCGTTTTTTTTAATTGTGGGCAACGTACGTATATACCGAATTCGGTATATTTCTACTATAACCAAACCTATTTTTATTTAAGAATTTAGTTATTTTAAAACTACAATTTTCTTACTTAAAGTCAAAATCATCCAACGGATTTTTAATGTTTTCAATACCCGTTTGTGTAATATGTGTATAGATTTCTGTAGTTTTTGAATTTTGATGTCCTAATATGTATTGTATATATCGTAGGCTGATTCCTTTTTCTAATAAATGAGTTGCAAAACTATGTCTGAGTGTATGAGGAGTTACATTTTTTGTAAGACCTGCTTCGTTACTATATTTCTTTATAAATTTTTGAATACTTGATGTTGCATATTTCCCTCCTTTTTGCCCTTCGATTAGATAGTGTTCTGGAGCATATTTTTTTATATAAATTTTTATGAGTTTCTTAGTTCTAACCGCTAAAGTCACGTAACGGTCTTTCTTTCCTTTACCAGCTACAATATGTATTTTATTTTCTTCTAAATAAATAGATGATAATTTTAAATCAATGAGTTCACTAACTCTCAGACCACAACTATAAATTACAGTTAAAATAGTCTTATGTTTTAAATTGGGAATAGATTTGAGTAATTGAATAGTTTCTTTTTGTGAAAGTACAATAGGTAATGGCTTGCTTCTCTTTGGACGGTCTATAAAATAGGTTTGCTGTTTTCCTCCTAAAACTTTTTCATAATAGAATTTTATGGCATTAATCATTTGATTTTGATAGGATTCACTTATCTCTCTTTCTTGAACCAAATAGCGCATGTACGTCCTAATCATTTCATTGGTAATTTCTTGAGGTTCATAAGCATAGTGATATGTAAAAAAAATTGATAGAAAACTTTTGTAAATTTTGATGGTTGATTCACTGTAACGCAATGCTTTTAATTTATCAATTACAATGTTAGGACAATCTCTTTGATGTTCTCTTAATACTTTGGTTTTACAGGACTTTTTAGCTCTTTTTTCTCTTTTGTCAATGTAATTGATTTTATAGTTGTTTTCAAGTATCGATTCCAATGTGTCAGTATTGATTTCTGTATAGGGAATTGTCCAATGTTTATATGCTGAATTATAGTAATAATAGCTAAGGGATTTAATAAACTTAATTCCTTTTTGTGTAGGATGACAAGTGATGCGGAGTCTATTTCCTTTGAGAATAATAAATGTAACTTCTTTTTTTGATTGCCTTGCAATAGATTTTAGAAATGTTCTTGAAGCTTCATTTTTAGGAAACAGCCATTTTTTATTCTTTTGAGACCATTTTGAATTAGCATAAGTCTTGATAAGCTCAATTCTCTTGTCCGTTCGATGAATTTCAACTTCATACCAATACTTATTTCTATAAAAAACTGCTGTTACTTTCATTAAAACTTCCTGTTATTATTCCAAATAGGAGAAATATACGGAAGTTTTAATTCTACTTTTTAAAATTGTTAATAAGCGTCATTAATAATGTATGAACGTTGAAAAGTGATTAATTTCATTTTTATTTAGTATAATTATAAAATTTTTCTGCTAAGGTCATACATCTCAGCTTACTTCTAATAATTCAGAATTATTTTCCAAGTACTCCCCAAAAACTATAATATCTTTGATAGAAAACTTAGATTTCGGAATGTTGTGGCTTCGAAAATTTTTAACGAAAAACTCCTGCTATACTGCGGAAAAGAAGAGTTTCAAACTAAAATTCTTACGTCAAACTCACGTTAGTTTAAGACTCCGTCCTGCGACGGAGTTAGTTTAACTAACAGTATTGAATGCGCATTTTGGCTTTTCAATACTGAGTTTCACTAAAACAGGTAATTTTACGTATTGTTTGGCACGTTTCTTTTGATGAATTTTACAGCATTGAAAAACCAAACTATATTTGTGATGACTTCCCTTAATCAAAACAATAAACGAGTTACTATTTTATTTGCCATACAAACCATCTTGTTAATTATAGGTTTGTGTTTGAATTTATATATGCTATTGTAAACTCAATTTTTGCACTTTATTTCGTTTTTTAGATTGAAGTGATTTAAAAGTTCATTTTACTGATCTAACTGATATGTTATTTTATCTAAGGTTACTTTTTGCAGTTGCTTGTAGAGTTTCACCACTTTTATTGAACGTTCTTCATTGGGTGTTCCGTAATTTTTGTAGATCGTATATTTTAGGTAAGCTGGATTGAACGCTTTTTCTTCTTTTAAATTTTTTACATTTATCATCCATTCGCCAGTCGTTAAAGCTTCGTCAATGATGAATTCTTCTGTGTGATATCCATTTTTTACTTCATCAAATAAACGGTCTTTGTTTTCAGCTACCGAATGTTTCCATGTGTACTCTTTGTTTTCTGGACTTACAAATTGCAATTCAAATTCAGCTTCAGGTTTGTTCCATTCAAAAACAACACGAACATCATATTTAAAGGTTGTTGTGAGTAAGTTTGATGGAATATTTTTATAATCTACTTCACTTCTGTGTCTACGCAATAAATGTTGCATTTCGCTGACAAGTGTTTTTTCCAATCCTACAAAACTGACATTTTCAAAAGAATCCGTAAGCATTTTTACATATAAATCTAGAGATTGTTGGTAATATCCTGAACGTTTGTAAATCAATGCTAAATCGCGATACGATTGCGCTGCATTTGGCAATAAGATTGCAATACGCTGATAGATCAATTTTGCTTCTTCAAAGCGTTCCAATTCTTCAAGTTTATACGCCAACACTTTTAGTGCTTTAGGATTGTTGTACGCTAATGTTTCAATATTTTGCAATACTTCCACAGCTTTTTCGTCATTCCACTTTTTAAAATATGCTGCTGTATCAATATAATAAGGGATGGTTTTATTACTGCTACTTTGTTGTTGCGTATTGTAAATTTTCAGTGCACTTTCATACGTTTTTGCATTTTCTAGTGCTGTAATGTATGCTGGTTTTTCCGTATTATTTGCGAGTAACGGAACTGTTTCGTTATAGTTATTATTGGTAAGCAATGCGCTGTCGATAATTTTTCCTTCTTCATCTCTTTTCTGGAATCTGTTTTTGGAAGTAATTAAAATTGTTGGTACACCGCCATATAATATGGTAGAACTGATCGATTTTAGAACGACAATATTATCAATGGTACGAATTTCAATATCGTCCACGCTTCCGCGGAATGGAAAACCATCATAATATACTTGCACTTGTTCTCCTCTGATAAGCATTAAAGTTTGTGAGAATGATTGTATTGGAGTTGCTTTCATTCCTCGTAAACTTTGTCGTGGAGAAATAGCAAATTTTGGTCGTGTGTTTGCGCCGCCGTTGTACACAAATAAACCTGCTACGCTTCCACGCAAAATATCGGAAGTATAAATGTGTTGTGGTCCAATATCTTCGGAAGTCAATACTTGACCAATTCCGTAATTTTCAAGATTTACAGGACCGAATCCAGAATCAAAATAACGTTTTTTCTTTTCCTGTTTTTTTCCTTTTAGCATTACTGTTTTTAAAAGTTCTGCATTTGGTTTTAATTTTACATCCATCATGATTGTATCTGTAACCACTACTTCTTTTTCGCTCATTCCAAGATATTCTACAACAAGTGTATCTCCTATTTTTGCAGGAATTTCGAACGAACCATCAAATGAAGTTTGCACTTCCGTAAAAGTGTTTTTGACACGTACAGAAGCATTTTGAATAGACATATTTTTTTCGGTAAATACATTTCCTTTGATGGTACTTACTTTCGAAATTTCTTTTTTGGGATGAAGATATATTTTGTTAGAAACCCTTAAGTATTTACTCAACTTTGACATTTCTACGGTAATCAAATCATATCCTTTGGTTTTAAATTGAAAACGATCTTCATCTAAAATGCTGTCTTCATCAAACGTCAGCGTAAACTTCCCAGAAGTATCTGTAACTGCCTGCAAATCTTTGTCTATACATTGCACATTTACATACGGAATTGGCTCTTTGGTATCCCTATCAAGCAAATATGCATCTATAGTAATTTGATATTGCGCAGAAACTACAGTTGTGATGAGCAAAAAAAGTATAAAAATGATCTTTTTCATGGCGGATTGATTTTGACTGTATAAGATACTAAAAATCAACACATAAGACAATATATAGATTCTTAAAAAAAGTTAATTTCTTTTGAGTAAAATTGCAGATTATTTCCAACAAAAAAGCCACTGCTTTTCGGCAATGGCTTTGATTTATTTATAGAATTACTGTTTACAATTCTAATGCTCTTAGAACATTGTTGTCCATTAATAATTCTTCTGGATTTTCTAATGCTTCTTTGACTGCTACTAAGAAACCTACAGATTCTTTTCCGTCAATAATTCGGTGATCGTATGATAATGCTACATACATGATTGGGCGAATTACCACTTGTCCATCAATAGCAACTGGTCTTTCTACAATGTTGTGCATTCCTAAGATTCCTGATTGTGGCGGATTGATGATTGGTGTTGATAACATACTTCCAAAAACACCACCGTTTGAGATTGTGAATGTTCCTCCTGTCATTTCATCAACTGTAATTTGTCCGTCACGCGCACGAATTGCCAATCTTTTTACTTCCGATTCTACACCTCTGAATGATAAGTTTTCTGCATTTCTAATCACAGGAACCATTAATCCTTTAGGTCCAGAAACTGCAATACTAATGTCACAGAAATCATAGCTTATCATTTCTTTTCCATCAATCATTGAGTTTACAGCAGGATATAATTTAAGCGCACGAACAACTGCTAGTGTGAAGAAAGACATAAATCCTAAACTTACACCATGTTTTGCTTTGAATGTTTCTTTGTATTGTTTACGCAATGCAAAAATTGGCGACATATCAACTTCGTTGAACGTTGTTAACATAGCCGTTTCATTTTTTGCAGACACCAAACGTTCCGCAACTTTTCTACGCAACATTGATAGCTTTTTACGTTCACTTCCGCGCGTTCCACCTGTTGGTGTTCCCATGCTTGGTTGTGCTTTTACAGCGTCATCTTTAGTAACACGACCGTCTTTTCCAGTTCCTTTTACTTCATTGGCGCTCATTCCTTTTTCAGCCAATACTTTTTTAGCTGCTGGAGATGCACTCCCTGTAGCATATGTTTTAGCAGGTTCTGCTGCTTTTGGCGTTTCTTCCTTTTTAGGAGCTTCCGCTTTTGGCGCTTCTTCTTTCTTTTCTTCCTTTGGAGCGTCGCCACTTGGTGCTTCTGCACTTGTGTCAATTAGACAAACTACTTGTCCAACTTCTACCGCGTCGCCTTCTTCGGCTTTTAAGGTGATTGTTCCACTCGCTTCTGCTGGCAACTCTAAGGTTGCTTTATCAGAATCAACCTCAGCAATTGCTTGGTCTTTTTCTACGTAATCGCCGTCTTGTACTAACCATTCTGCAATTTCTACTTCAGTGATGGATTCTCCTGGCGAAGGAACTTTCATTTCTAAAATCATCGTGTTCTATATTTTAGTTTTTATTTTACTTTTTTTGGGCGTTTGCTTCGACAAGCTCAGCAACCTTTGTTTGAGTTTTTGTATTGTAAAAGACTGCACTGCTTATTGAGCTAAGTCGAAATACAATCCTTAACGCATGTTATTTTTAGTTTTATCAAAAACATATGCAATTACTTCCGCATGACGACGTTTTGATCGTACTGCACTTCCTGCCGCTGGCGCTCCGTAGAATCTTCTAGAGGCAACTCTAAAGTTTCTTACTTCATCCATGTGCATTAATAAGTGACTGTACGCTCCCATGTTTCTAGGTTCTTCTTGCGCCCAAACAATATCGTCTGCGTTTGTATATTTTGCTAATATTTCTCTAATTTTTGTTTTTGGCAATGGGAATAATTGTTCTAATCGAACCAAAGCAACATCTTCTTTTCTACCTTGTTTTTCACGTTCTTCTAATAAGTCATAATAGAATTTCCCTGTACAGAATACCAATGTTTTTACCTTTTCAGGTTTTGCATCTACATCATCAATTAACGTTTGGAAACTTCCATTGACAAAGTCATCTATTTGTGAAACTGCTGCTGGTAAACGCAATAAACTTTTTGGTGTAAATACGATTAATGGTTTTCTGAAACTTGCCTTCATTTGACGACGCAACAGGTGATAAAAGTTTGCTGGCGTTGTACAATCGGCTACATACATATTGTCTTTTGCACATAGTTGCAAGTAGCGTTCCATACGTGCTGATGAATGCTCTGCTCCCTGACCTTCATATCCATGTGGCAGTAACATGACCAATCCGTTTTGTGTTTTCCATTTGTCTTCTGCCGAAGAAATGTATTGGTCAATCATAATTTGCGCTCCATTGCTAAAATCTCCAAATTGCGCTTCCCAAATGGTTAACGTGTTTGGACTCGCCATGGCATATCCGTAATCAAAACCTACAACTCCATACTCTGATAGTAAAGAGTTATATATGTAGAATTTTCCTTGATTTTCTGCTACGTGATCGAGTAATTTGATTTCTTCTTCTGAGTCTTCAACTTTTACAACCGCATGACGGTGCGAGAACGTTCCTCTTTCTACGTCTTGCCCTGTGATACGCACGTCAAATCCTTCTTCAAGTAAAGAACCGTATGCTAAGGTTTCTCCCATTCCCCAATCGATTTCATTTCTTTCAAAGAACATCTTGTTACGATCAGAAATAATCTTATTGATTTTACGCAAAAACTTTTTGTCTTCTGGCAATTTGGAAACCGCTTTGGCAATTTGTGCTAGTTTTTCTTCTGGATAGGTTGTATCGACCTCTTTTGCCATTTCATTTTCGTCTACTCTTTCCAAACCTACGTCTTTCCAGATATCTTGCATGAATGGTGTGATGACTGTTTTTTCTTCTTTACGAGAATCTTCTAGTTTTTCTTCTAGCGAGTCTTTGTATTTTTTTTCTAGTTCTCGTACATAGTTTTCATCAATGACACCTTGATTGCGGAGTTTTTCCGCATAGATGTCTCTCGGATTGCTGTGTTTTGAGATGGCTTTGTATAATTTTGGTTGCGTAAAACGCGGCTCGTCACCTTCGTTGTGTCCGTATTTACGATATCCTAATAAGTCAATAAATACGTCACGTTGGAATGTCATTCTGTATTCTAACGCAAATAAGGCGGCATGCACAACAGCTTCTGCAGCATCTGCATTTACGTGTAATACTGGAGAAAGTGTTACTTTTCCAACATCTGTACAATAGGTAGAAGAACGTGCGTCTAGATAGTTTGTGGTAAATCCAACCTGATTGTTAATGACAATATGAATGGTTCCACCAGTTTTGTAACCGTCTAGTTGCGACATTTGTACAATTTCATATACCAAGCCTTGTCCCGCAATTGCGGCATCACCGTGAATTACAATTGGCAATACTTCTGAAAAATTGTCTGCATGATGTCTGTCTTGTTTTGCTCTAGCGATTCCTTCCACAACTGCTCCAACCGTTTCTAAATGCGAAGGATTTGGCGCAATATTCATGCTTATTTTCTTTCCAGAATCGGTAGTTCTATCAGCTGTTAATCCTAAGTGATATTTTACATCACCATCAAAGATTGCTTCTTCGTAGTCTTTTCCATCAAACTCACTAAAGATGTTTTTGGCTGATTTTCCAAAGATATTTGTTAGCACATTGAGACGACCTCTGTGTGCCATTCCAAGAATAAATTCTTCCACACCTTTTTCTGCAGCTTTTTCAACAACCGCATCTAATGCAGGAATTAAGGATTCGCCACCTTCTAGTGAGAAACGTTTTTGCCCTACATATTTGGTATGCAAGAAGTTTTCAAACGAAACTGCTTCGTTCAACTTTTTGAGAATGTGTTTTTTCTGATCGGTTGAAAACTTTGGATGATTGTCGTTTTTGTTCAGCTGTTGCTGAATCCACTCAATCTGCTCTGGTTTTCTTATGTACATATATTCCACACCTATAGATTCGCAATAAATGCGCTCTAAATGTGTGATGATGTTTTGCAGTGTTGTTTTTCCAAGACCGATAATTTCGCCAGCTTCAAAAGATTTGTCTAAGTCACTTTCACTTAGTCCAAAGTTTTCTAAAGCTAATGTTGGCTCGTACTTTCTTCTTTCTCGTACAGGATTTGTTCTGGTGAATAAGTGTCCACGAGTACGATAGCCATCAATGAGTTTTACCACTTGAAATTCTTTCTTTACATTTTCTGGAACGACTACTTGTGACACCGTTTGGGAAGCTTCTTGTTCTTCTCCGTAGGTTTCTGTTCCAAAGTCGTATCCTTGAAAGAAAGCACGCCAACTTGGCTCTATGCTATCTGGGTTTTGTAAGTATTGATCGTATAATTCAGCAAAGTATGCTGTATGCGCTGCATTTAAAAAGGAAAATCTATCCATGTTTTTTACTTCCTGTCTTGTTTTGACAAAATTTTATCAAAAATACAACTTTTGGCAAAAACACATCATATGTTTTGCATATATTTATAGGATTAATATGTAAGCTTTTCCAAGAAATGAAAAATTCTATTTTTTATCGCCCTAAAATTGAGATTTTGACAATTTTTTTGTGTTTAATTTCATTTTCAGCATTTTCTCAGAATACTATGCCAACTTCACAAGGAAGTGATTTTTGGCGAAATGTCCGTTTTGGTGGTGGATTGGGCTTAGGTTTTGCCAATGGTGTTTTTAGTGCCACTGTTGCACCAAGTGCTATTTACGATTTTAATTCTCAGTTTGCTGCAGGAGTTTCACTGAACTACACTTATTTTAATGATGACGATTTTTTTAAGTCAACCATTGTTGGTGGAAGTTTTATTGGATTATTTAATCCGTTGCCTGAGATTCAGCTTTCAAGCGAGTTTGAGTATTTGCATGTGAGCCGAAATTTTGAAGATCCCATTTTTGAAGATGATAATTATTGGCAACCTGCCGTATTTTTTGGTGTGGGTTATACAACGAATAATATTACTGTTGGCGTGCGTTATAATGTACTGCATGATGATGATAAGAGTATTTATGCAGATGCGCTCGTTCCGTTTTTTAGAGTTTATTTTTAAACCATACTTTTTGCCATTCGCGTTTTAAGATTAGGAATGCAACTTGCGCAGAGAGTTCTACAACGTCTGAACCATCTAGCGCTTTTATTTTTGCTTCAGAAACATCCATGATGTAAAGCAGATTGAGATATTCGGCAAATTTTTCTTGAATAAGTTGATAGATGATTGCATGTAATTCTTTTTTGAGCTGTTCTGGTGAAATTCCTTCCGAAAACGATTCTTCAATATTTGCCATTAAAAAATCTTTGTTGAGTTGCGCAATGAGTTTTTCATACAATGCTTCCTGCGTTGCTTCAACCAATAGTTCTTCAATGTGCTTGTGATTTTTTAGCATGATACGAAGTTAGGGAAATAGTTGGCGTAATAAGTGCTCAATAGATTTAATTTGTTTATGATTAACAATATTTTAATACATTCGAGTTCAACATAAATTGTTTGAATAGTTTTCGGTTTTTTACATCGAATTCATTTTTTACCAACATCCGCTTACTGTAGGTGCTGTACAATGAAAAATTCTTCGTTCATCTTTAATTTTTTGCGCCTTAGGATTCGCGATAGTTTTCTTGACACCTTTTACAATTTTAGACTTCTTTTCTTTAGGGTTTGAGTTTTTATTTTAAAATAAATTTATAATTCGTGATAAATCTTGGTTTATTTTTCAATTCATTTAATAAAACACATTTTTAGTAATATCTTGTAAGAGATTAAAAAAAACAATCTACATGCTCAATCTAGAATATTTATTTAGAAAAGTACGTGACAGCTTCTGGTTTGTGCCTACGCTTATTATTTTTATGAGCATTTTGATGGCGATTTTCCTTTTATATATGGACAAAACGTATCCGTTTACACCTGAAGGGATTTTTAAGATTATTTTTTCTGAAAACTCAGAATCTGGCAGAAATGTATTGACGGTTATTGCTGGTTCGATGGTGGGAATTGCAGGAACCGTTTTTTCAATTACTATTGTAGTACTACAACTTGCGTCTTCACAGTTTGGTCCACGATTGTTGCAAAATTTTATGTATAAACGCCTCAATCAAGTTGTGTTGGGACAATATGTTGGTGTGTTTTTGTATTGCATTATTGTGATTAATGCCACGCGAGATAACGATAGTTACGCTTTTATTCCGAATTTGTCGATTCTTTTTGCGTTGCTTCTGGCGATTTTTAATGTGTTTTTGCTAGTGATTTTTATTCACAGTATTAGCATGAGCATTCAACCAAGCAAAATTATTAATGAACTGCGAATTCGCATTGAAGGAAATATAGAAACCATGTATCCACAACAAGTGGAAAAAGATGTGATTTTAGCAACAGAAGAAAAAGATTATACTTCAAATTTGACAAGAATTAAGCAAATTAAAGTAACTTCTAGCGGATATGTTCAGTATTTTGATTTGGATTTGTTAGTAAAGAAAGCTCGTGAACATGAAGTTATAATTAAGGTATTACTAAAACCAGGAAAATATGTCGTGAAAGAACAGGCAGTTTTTGATATTTTCCAGCAATCTAACTCAGAAAACACACAACTTGATGATGATTTTTCACTGAAAGAATCATTTAAAATTGCTACGAAAAAAACCTTTTTTCAAGATGTAGAGTTTGGGATTCATCAAATTGTGGAGATTGCTTCCAAAGCACTTTCGCCAGGTGTAAACAATCCGTATACAGCAGTGATTTGTATTGACAATTTGACTTCCGTTTTGTGTAAATTGGTTCGTATTGACATGCCTGATAGCGCCATGAAAGACGATGACGATATGACGCGCGTTATTGTGGTTAATGATTCTTTTGAAGGTTTTTTGGAAGCTGCTTTTAATTTGATTCGCCAATACGGGAAAACAAGTCCTTACATTATTATTAGATTGATGGAAGCGCTAACCGTTATTTTAGAGTTTGATACTTCTCAAAAGCATACAAAAACCTTGGAAGAATATGCAGAAATTGTAATGCAGACAGGCAAAAAATCATTTTTATTAGAAACTGACATGAATGATTTGAGAGATCGTTACACGGTTTTTAAAACATCTATCCGCTAAAACGAAAGCTAGAAACTAAAAAATTAGACACAAAAGCATCCTACTTCTTCTTGTAACATTTCTGGCAAATCTGGATTGTTATCATAAATGGAAACGTTTCCATCGCCAGGTTCGCACATAATAATACACATTAAACTATCACTTCCTTTAATGTGTCTTTGCTCATCTTTATAAAAAAACCCAACATTGCTGTTAGGTTTTTGTTTGAAGTACTCGAGGTGGGAATCGAACCCACACTCCCGAAAGAACTGGATTTTGAATCCAGCGCGTCTACCAATTCCGCCACTCGAGCTTCTTTTGTTTCAAAAGGAGTGCAAATTTAGAAAATATTTTTAATTCTCCCCTAAAAAAAGAAATAAAAGCTTTTAGAGTTGTAATAAATTTCTAAATTTGCACCTCATTTGACACAACACAACAATTAACTAACTACTAAACAGAATTTTAAAATGGCCTACACTGTCCCAGTACCAAAGATTTTTGCGTGTACGCAAAGTGATGAACTCGCAAGAAAGATTGCAAAAGAGTATGGAGCAGAATTAGGAAAAGTAACGTTCTCAACCTATAGTGATGGCGAATTTCAACCTTCATTCGAAGAGTCAGTTCGTGGAGCAAGAGTATTTATCATAGGATCTACGTTTCCAAACTCAGATCATTTAATGCAAATGCTTTTAATGCTTGATGCCGCAAAAAGAGCCTCTGCACGTCATATTACTGCCGTTCTTCCCTACTTCGGTTGGGCAAGACAAGACCGTAAAGACAAACCAAGAGTTCCAATTGGTGCAAAACTGATAGCAAAAATGCTTGAAGTAGCTGGAGCAACACGCATCATTACTATGGATTTACATGCAGACCAAATTCAAGGTTTCTTTGAAAAACCCGTAGATCATTTATTTGCTTCTACCGTGTTTTTACCATACTTAAGAAATCTGAACTTAGATAAACTCACAGTAGCTTCTCCAGATATGGGAGGATCAAAAAGAGCATATGCGTATTCTAAATTTTTAGAAAGCGACGTTGTTATCTGTTACAAACAACGTAAAAAAGCCAATGTGATTTCTCATATGGAATTGATTGGTGATGTAACTGGAAAAAATGTGGTATTAGTAGATGATATGGTAGACACTGCCGGAACATTAACAAAAGCTGCAGAAGTAATGATGGAAAAAGGTGCATTATCTGTACGAGCAATTTGTACACACCCAATTTTATCAGGACAAGCGTATGAACGAATAGAAAACTCAAAATTAGAGGAGTTAATCGTAACCGATTCTATTCCATTACGCAAAGAATCGAGCAAAATAAAAGTAGTAAGCTGTGCCAATTTATTCGCAGATGTAATGCAAAGAGTACAAAACAATACTTCTATAAGCTCAAAGTTTTTAATGTAATTAATTATTAATATAAACACAAAAAATGAAATCAATTACAATCAACGGATCTCAAAGAGAAAGCGTAGGTAAAGTAGCAACGAAAGCCTTACGTAATGCTGGAAAGGTTCCTTGCGTATTATACGGAGGAGACAATCCATTACACTTTTCAGCAGAAGAATTATCATTTTCTAAATTAGTGTATACTCCAAATGCGCACACAGTTGTGATTGCATTAGAAGACGGCTCTACACACAATGCGATTTTACAGGATATTCAATTTCACCCTGTAACTGACAAAATTTTACACATAGACTTCTACCGTTTATTTGACGACAAAGAAGTAACTATGGATATTCCTGTAAAAGTTGTTGGAAAATCTCCAGGTGTAATGAATGGTGGTGTTTTACGTTTAAACAAGCGTAAATTAAGAGTAAAAGCTATTCCAGCTAACTTACCTGATTTTATTGAAGCTGATATTTCTGAATTAAAAATTGGAAATAAATTATATGTGACAGCTTTACAAAATGAAAACTACAAATTGTTACATGCTGATAACACTGTAGTATGTCAAGTAAGAATTTCACGTGCTGCAATGAAAGCTGCTCAAGATGCTGCCAAAGCAGAAAAAGAAGGAGAAGCTTAAAAATAGTTGATCTTACAATCTATAAAAAGCATTCCGATATGGAATGCTTTTTTATTTTAGTGAAACTCAACTTTCAAAAATCCGTAGGATGTATTGAAAGCTGTATGTTGAACTAATTTTGATAGTTTAAGTTTGTCATAAGTGATAATACACTTTACTTTTACATAAATTTATAAAAACATGTTTCAGTTTTTAAAAAAAATATTTAGTCCAACTCAACTAGAATCATCACAAAAAATAGAAGAAACAGATCCTATGAAAAAATTTCTCATTGTAGGTTTAGGAAATATTGGAAGTGAATACGAAAATACGCGACACAATATCGGGTTTAAAATAGTAGACTTTTTTGCCAAGAAAGAAGAACTTACGTTTAAAACAGATAAGCTAGGCGATCTTTGTACGTACAAATTCAAAGGAAGAACATTTATCTTCTTGAAACCTAGCACATATATGAACCTCAGCGGAAAAGCTGTGCGTTATTGGATGACGAAAGAGAAAATTCCTGTTGAAAATATCCTAATTATTACAGACGATTTAAATCTTGAATTCGGAACAATTCGTGTAAAAACCAAAGGAAGCGACGGCGGACACAACGGATTAAAAAGTATTCAAGCATTATTAAACACGACAAAATATCCACGATTTCGTTTTGGAATCAGTGCCGATTTTGGCAAAGGAAGACAAGTCAATTATGTATTAGGAGAATGGAATGCAGAAGAAGAAGCAAAACTACCTGAGCGACTCGAAAAAAGCGTAGAACTCATCAAATCCTTTGGAACGGCTGGCGTTTCAAACACAATGAATAATTTTAATGGAAAATAAAAAAGAGTGGCACGTTTGCCACTCTTTTTATAGTATTTAGTTTAGTTAGGTATTATACCAAATCTACTATTGTACAATTAGTTTTTTAATACTCACTTTTTCTCCATCATTTACACGTACCATATACAATCCTGCTTGTGCAGAAGTTATATTCAACTCTTGTCTAAAATTGGATGAATTATTGTATTTCTTTGAAAAAATTGCACGTCCACGAACATCAAAAATATCAATCGTTATATCTTCAGAAGAAGTTGATGTAAAGTTTACTGTAAATTTCCCTCTTGTTGGATTTGGCCAAATGGCGAAGTTTTCCAGTTCATCTTCTACAGTTGATAGTGTATTCTGAACATTCACTCGATAATCTTCCACTTCCGCATCCGCACCATTCTCACAAGAAGTTGGGAATACAATTGTATTTCTTGAGGTATATTTTGTTGAAACTCGCATTGTTGTACTTCCTGTCAATGCTGTACTTGGCACCACAATCATCATTCCTGAATTTGCTGTAGCTCCATTGGCTACATTATCCGCTTCTCCTAAGTCATATTCTTCTCCAGGATCGTCAAAACTACAGTTCTGATTCCAATCAATCCAAACTTTCGTCTGTGTTCTATAATTTCCATCCGTATTCGCATTTACGGTAATTGGATACGAAGCTTCTTTAGTAACATTTGCAATATCTGTCGCTGTATAATCACTGTAACCTGAAGGTTTTCCTGAAGTTCTATTAATACTTTCAAACATTACCAATGTCGTACTTGTTTCAAATTGCGTATTGGCTACCGAAGCACATACACTACAACTTTGTGTCGTAAAAGAATATACACTAGAATATACAGTAGATACACAATCATTCGCAATACCGACTCTCCAGTAATAGGTTGTTGATTGGCTCAATGACGAAGGCATATAACTTTCTGTAGTCACTGTTGCCGATTCTACAATATTAGAGAATCCTGCATCGGTTGCAATTTGTACCTGATAATTATCTGCCAATGTTTCTTCCGACCAAGTTAAACTTGTATTGGTTGGCACATTGGTTGCCGCATCACTTGGAGAAACTAACGTTACAGGCGATAAACTTCCTGGCAAAACGCTCAATAATACATCTGCCGATCTTGAAGTGGCTCCAGATGTTCCTCGTGCCGAAAACGTGTAATTTCCTGCTGTAGTACCTGCCGTATTAGAAATTGTCAATGTTACCATAGTTCCATCTGCGGAAGCGCTTGTAGGGTTGAATGTAGCATTAGCTCCTGCTGGAAGGTTTACTGTTGAAAATGTTGTTGTACCACTAAATCCGTTAAAAGTATTGTACTCAAAAGTATACACTGCATCTGCTGGCTGACATGCTGTTTCGTCATTATCGGTAAAAACCAATGCAAAATCTGGTTCTACTAAAGTGAAATTGCTAGAGTTCATCGCATAAAAAATGTGTCCAGCTCCTTCTACAATAATTCTCGCTTGTGAAGTTGGCGTTGTTACAGGAACAGTAATCGTATGCGAACCATCATTTGCTACATTTGAAGCTAATGTTGTTGGAAATGTTTGTCCGCCATCTGTAGATAATAAAATATTGACGTTTGACGAATTTACTGGCGCAACATCAGTATTTGCAACATTCCACGTAATTGTTTGACTTGTTCCCATTTCCCAACTTACGTTAGAAGTTTGTGAACTTACCGTAAAAGGTCCTGCGGCAGTAGTTACTTGGATAGAAGTTAAATCAAAGCTAGATTGTCCTCCAAGTCCAGTCGCAGTTGGCTCTCTATCACGCACCGTTAATGCCCAATTCATGGTTCTGTTTACTGTGGCAACAGTTTCCCAAGCAGAATTTATTGTTGGATTTGTTTGTGTTAAATTCCCAGAAGCTACTCTACTCAACTTAGGAATATATCTATTTGGTGAATTTGTTGGTGGCAACGATCTGTTCATAGAACCATTTGTTACTGTTGGTCCAAATGACGTATTTGTTACCTGTCCGCTATCTGTTTGTTCCCAGCAATAGGTCAATGCGTCTCCGCCATCAGCATCTGTAGCGCTTCCTCTTAGCACATATGCCGTTCCTTGTGGAATGGTAAAATCGCTTCCCGCATTTGTGTTTGGTGGATTATTTGCCAACACTGGTGAGTTATTCGCATTCCAACACGTACGCACTTCTAAGTTATCCAATACTTGTTTGATACTGTGATAGTGAAAATATGGATCACTGTTTTGCTGTACGTTATTTGCACCTGTAATTCCTGCATAACCCATTACTGTAGATCCACTTCCTGGCTCTGCATTTACACCTGTTCCTTCAGTACTAAAAGCCCAAGTATGGTTAGCGCCCATTTGGTGACCAATTTCGTGTGCTACATAATCTACATCAAACGTGTCTCCTTCTGGAATTCCATCTGCTGGAGAAGTATATGCGCTTCCTTTATTTTTATCTGTATTATTTGCGGTATCGTCTCTACAAACACAACCAATACAACCTGCATTTCCACCGCCGCCAGTAGCTCCGAATAAGTGTCCAATGTCATAAGCTGCATTTCCAACAGTAGCAGTATTTGTCAAAACATTCTGTACTTGAACTCCCCAACCATTGGTATTGTTACTATTTGACGAAGCAGTTCCTACATTTGCATCAGAATACGGATCTGTGTTTGCATTGGTGTAAATAAGATCATCATTATTTGCAATCACTTCAAAGGTAACTGCCATATCTACTTCAAAAATTGCATTTACACGAAGCATTGTTGCGTTGATCGCTGCCATGGCATCTGCAACAGTTCCTCCATGATACTGAGTATACTCACCCGTAACAGAAATTGCGATACGAAATCTTCGTAATCTTTGATCGTCTGCATCTTCTGGTGAAAAATCTATGTTTGTAAATCTATCTTGAACTTCATCAATCGTTGAACATTTAAAATTATTCACAGAACTTGTTCTTGCATCTCTAGTATAGAGCACATAATTTTCTGCATTACTACTAGAAGGATGCATAAAGACGGTAGGTTGATTTGCATAAGAAATCATAGTTTGCACACCTTTATGAGAAACACTCATACGCAATTGCGCTCCGTAGTTATCTTGACTATAACCAACGTATGATTTGATATTTGGAAAATTGGCCGCAAGTTCTGGCGCAAAAACTGACGCTTCATACAATCTAAAAGATTCTATAGTTCCATTAATTCCAGGTACTTTTACAATTGTACTAGAATTCATTCCTATTCCTCTTAAAGGAACATTGACAAGTTGTTGTTTAAAATTTTCGAAATTGAGTTCAAAAAAATGAACTTTTTGTGCAGAAAGGTTAAACTTTGATACAGTTTCAGCACTTGTAGCGGTTTCTTGCTTCTTCCAGTCGTTGCTTTGCGAAAATGCGAAGTTTGAGAGTAAAAGTATACACACAAGTAAACCGAAGCGAGTAATATGCTTCATAGGTTTTTAAGATTTAGGGGTTTCTTTTTTGATTTCCAAAATTAGCGCATTTTACATATTTACATAAATTTCGACTGTTTTTTCGATTAATAAAGCAAATCGAGCGACGAAGCATTTATTTTCTTCCGTGAGTATCTTTTTTAAAAAAACAAAGATTAAAATCAGATTATTTACTTTTTGTAAAAGAATTAAATAGTTTTGTAAAAAAGACGCATAGTGAATACCATAGATTTTTTTGAAGCATACAAAGCAAAAAATCCATCTGCAATAACCATTGGTACTTTTGATGGTGTTCATGTGGGACATAAAAAAATTATAGAAAATCTCATTGCAAAATCAGAAGGTCTAGACACTATGTTACTTACTTTTTTCCCGCATCCGCGAATGGTCTTGCAACAAGATGCCAATATAAAATTGATTAACACAATTGATGAACGTATTCAACTACTAGAAGCTACCGGACTCAATACGCTCATTATTTACCCATTTAACAGAAAGTTTTCACGCTTAAAAGCAAGCGATTTTGTGCGCGATTTTTTAATAGCTCATCTAAATTTAAAAAAAATCATCATTGGTTACGATCATCGTTTTGGTAGAAACAGAACGGCAAATATTGACGATTTACGTGAATTTGGAGAAGCTTTTGACTTTAAAGTAGAAGAAATTCAAGCCAAAGAAATTGATGACGTTACGATCAGTTCAACCAAAATCAGAAAAGCATTAAACGAAGGAGATATTGCAACAGCAAACGCGTATCTTGGTTATGAATTTATGCTGACAGGAACTGTAATTTCTGGAAAAGGCTTGGGAAATACGATCAATTTTCCAACGGCAAACATTCATATCAAAGAAGATTACAAACTGATTCCAAAACAAGGTGTGTATTTTGTTAAAAGTATGATAGATGAAAAAACTGTTTTTGGAATGATGAATATTGGCACAAACCCTACCGTAGCAGGAAAAAAACAGACAATTGAAGTTCATTTTTTTGATTTTGATCGTGATATTTATAATGAAAAGATTCAAGTGCGACTCATTGAACGTTTGCGCGATGAGCAAAAATTTGATTCTGTAACGCAACTGCAAGCTCAATTGCAGAAAGACAAACAAACCTCTTTACAACTAATACAGAACTATCATGCTGAATAAACTTCTTTTCAAACAAGTAGACAATACTTCGCTCGTGGTTTTTCGAGTGTTTTTTGGTTTGCTTATTTGTTTGGAAGGATTTGGCGCTATTCTCACAGGTTGGGTAAAACGCACATTTATTGATCCTGATTTTACATTTACATTTATAGGTTTTGAATGGTTGCAACCACTTCCAGGAGTTGGCATGTATTTTTATTTTATGCTGATGGGAATTTGTGGTTTTCTAGTCATGATTGGGTATAAATATCGCTGGAGTATGGGAATTTTTACCATTCTTTGGACGTGTGCCTATTTGATGCAAAAAACATCATACAACAACCATTATTATTTATTGGTTTTGTTGTGCATTTTTATGTGGATTGTTCCTGCACATCATTACCTTTCGGTAGATGCAAAACAAAATCCGAAACTAAAAAAGATTCACATGCCCAATTGGGTTTTGGTAATTTTTATTTTACAATTATTCATTGTGTATACGTATGCTTCGGTTGCCAAAATGTATCCTGATTGGCTTTCGGGAGAAGTAACAACAAATTTAATGGCTGGACGAAAAGAATTGCCAATCATTGGTAAATTTCTACAACAAAAATGGATTCACACGATGTTAACCTATGTCGGAATTGGTTTTGATTTGCTCGTAGTTCCTGGATTGTTATGGAAACGTACACGCGTATTTTTCTTTGTGTGTTCTATCGTGTTTCACTTGTTCAACTCGTTTGTATTACACATCGGAATTTTCCCGTATATGTCCTTGGCTCTTTGTCTTTTCTTTTTCGAACCAAAAACCATTCGAAATCTATTTCTAAAAAACAAACCTTTGTATACAGGAAACGAAGTCATTTTGCCACCATTTCGAAAAATTGCCATTCCTATATTTACAATTTATTTCATTTCGCAAATTCTCTTACCTTTACGTCATTGGACTTTTGAAGATGATGTGCTTTGGACAGAGGAAGGACATCGCTTAAGTTGGCGTATGATGTTGCGCTCCAAAACAGGTTACATTCAATTGAAAGTTGTAGATAAAAAAACAGGCGATATTACGTATGTAAAACCTGCCAATTATGTAACAGCAAAACAAGCCAGCAGAGTTGCTACAAAACCAGACATGTTATGGCAATTTGTACAGTTTTTAAAGAAAGACTATGCCAAAAAAGGCACTGATGTCGAAATTTACGCTGAAGGTCGTGTACGTGTCAACAATCATCCGTACCAAAAACTCTTTGATCCTACGGTGAATTTGGCTGATGAAGAATGGTCACATTTCTCACATCATCATTGGTTATTGCCTTTTAAAAGTAAATATGACACCAACGATACTACCAAAAAGAATTGATTTTCAAATTCCTTTTCAAGCAAGCTAAAAAAAGTACGTCAATTCTGTTAATTTGATTATTTTTGTGCCTTCAATTAATTAATGCGTTAAGGATTAAGGCATTTGTTGAAGCTCCTCGTAGAGAGCGACTGCCGAAAGCCTGACCGAAGTACACTGTCACATTGAGCGCAGTCGAAATGCGAAAGTGTACGAAGGAAACGCCATAAACATAACAAAATGTTACAATTACAATTTATTAGAGAGAATAAAGCTGAAATTATTGAGGCTTTGAAGAAACGAAATTTTGATGCCACTGAAGTTGTAAACGAAGTAGTTTCGCTTGACGAAGCGCGTAGAAGTTTGCAAGTTGAGTTAGACAACACATTAGCTTCCTCTAATAAATTATCCAAAGAAATTGGACAGTTGTTTAAAAGTGGAGAACGTCAAAAAGCAGAAATTTTACGCGAAAAAAGTACGCAGTTAAAATCGCAAGCAGAAAGTTTAAAAGCAGACTTAAAAGAGAAAGAAACTTCGGTTGCTGAACTTTTATACACCATTCCAAATGTACCAAACGAATTGGTTCCTGCGGGAAATAGTGAAGACGATAACGAAGAAGTTTTTCGCAAAGGTGACATTCCTACATTGCATGAAAACGCACAACCACACTGGGAATTGGCAAAAAAGTACGATATCATCGATTTTGAACTAGGAAATAAAATCACAGGTGCAGGATTTCCTGTATATAAAGGAAAAGGTGCGCGTTTGCAACGTGCATTGATTCAGTATTTCTTAGATAAAAACACAGATGCAGGATACACAGAATATCAAGTGCCACATTTGGTCAATGAAGCTTCTGGTTATGGAACAGGACAGTTGCCAGATAAGGAAGGACAAATGTATCATGTAACGGCAGATGATTTGTATTTAATTCCTACAGCGGAAGTTCCTGTGACAAATATGTTTCGTGGCGATTTGCTAAAAGCTGACGATTTACCGATTTGCTGTACAGGTTACACACCATGTTTTCGTCGTGAAGCAGGAAGTTATGGTGCGCATGTTCGCGGATTGAATCGTTTGCACCAATTTGATAAAGTAGAAATTGTTCGTATTGAACGTCCAGAAGATTCGTATAAAGCATTGGATGGAATGGTAAATCACGTCAAAGAAATTTTGGAAGAATTAAAGCTTCCTTACCGAATTTTACGTTTGTGCGGTGGCGATTTAGGATTTACGGCGGCATTAACCTATGACTTTGAAGTATTTTCTACTGCGCAAGATCGCTGGTTAGAAATCAGTTCGGTTTCTAACTTTGAAACATTTCAAGCGAATCGTTTAAAACTCAGAATCAAAGACAAAGATGGCAAAAAACAATTGGCACATACGTTAAACGGAAGTGCGTTGGCTTTACCAAGAGTCTTAGCTGGAATTTTAGAAAACTATCAAACCGAAAACGGAATTGAAATTCCTGAAGTATTGCAAAAATACACAGGTTTCGATATCATATCGTAAGTTAAAAATTATACATAAGAACTAAATTAAAACATCGATAATGTATTTTATCGATGTTTTTTGCTTTTTGGCGATAATTTAATTACGTTTGTCATCCCAATTTAATACAAAATTATGTGTTACGTAATCCATAGATTAATAGCTAGTACGTACCATATAAGAACTTAACAGAAATGCTATACACCCAAACCTAGTTTTAAATAGTTTTAATCTATGGAATTTATAGCTGATAGAAATGCCTGAGCAATTGTTCGGGCATTTTGACTTTATAGTATAATGCGTTTCCACAAGTGTGAACATTGAGCTTGCCAAAATGAAGCCGATCTAGTATCTAAATCAAGAATCTAGAGTCAGGATTCAGGATGTTTTATAGAAAACTACGTCAAACTGAACTCGATTCAATTTCCCATAAGAGTGTGAGATTTTTAAAAAAGGTGAAGCAAAAAAACATCCGAGTAAGAAGTCTAAAAGCACGAAGTGCGATCTAAAAGCAAAGCGACCTTACTTCTAACAGCGATAGCGATCTAGTATCTAAATCAAGAATCTAGAGTCAGGATTCAGGATGTTTTTATAGAAAACTACGTCAAACTGAACTCGATTCAGTTTCCCATAAGAGTGAGAGATTTTTAAAAAAGGTGAAGCAAAAAAACATCCGAGTAAGAAGTCTAAAAGCACGAAGTGCGATCTAAAAGCAAAGCGATCTTACTTCTAACAGCGCAAAAGCGCGATCCAAAAGCAAAGCGATCTAGTATATGAATCAAGAATCTAGAGTCAGGATTCAGGATGTTTTATAGAAAACTACGTCAAACTGAACTCGATTCAGTTTCCCATAAGAGTGAGAGATCTTTAAAAAAGGCAAAGCAAAACATCCGAGTAAGAAGTCTAAAAGCACGAAGTGCGATCTAAAAGCAAAGCGATCTTACTTCTAACAGCGCAAAAGCGCGATCCAAAAGCAAAGCGATCTAGTATATGAATCAAGAATCTAGAGTCAGGATTCAGGATGTTTTATAGAAAACTACATCAAACTGAACTCGATTCAGTTTCCCATAAGAGTGAGAGATTTTTAAAAAGGCGAAGCAAAAAAACATCCGAGTAAGAAGTCTAAAAGCACGAAGTGCGATCTAAAAGCAAAGCGATCTTACTTCTAACAGCGATAGCGATCTAGTATGTAAATCAAGAATCTAGATTCAGGATGTTTTATAGAAAACTACGTCAAACTGAACTCGATTCAATTTCCCATAAAAGTGAGAGATCTTTAAAAAAGGCAAAGCAAAACATCCGAGTAAGAAGTCTAAAAGCACGAAGTGCGATCTAAAAGCAAAGCGATCTTACTTCTAACAGCTATAGCGATCTAAAAGCGGAGCGATCTAACATCTAAAAGTGCTGAAAGCACGATCATCCTCTAAAAAATATGTTATCTTTGAACAAAAGCTTTTATATGCGTTATCTACTTTTCATCATTTTCAGTTTGGCAATGTATTCACAAACAATTGCGCAAAGTGATGCATTAGCGCAGCAATATTACGAGAAAGGAGAATACAAAAAAGCAATTGTTGCTTTTGAAAAACTCTACAAAAAATCGCCACGTAAAATCAATTATTTTATTGGTATAATAAGCAGTCATCAACAATTGGAAGATTTTGAAACTGCTGAAAAATTACTCTTAGAAGCCATTCAAAAACCAAGACTAAATCCGTTGTTATTAGTAGAAACTGGCTTTAATTATGAATTAAAAAAAGATACTGTTAACGCCAATATTTATTACGAAAAAGCAGTTGCATATACAAAGCAAAAAGTATCGGCTTCTTATATTGTTGGTCGTTCATTTGAGAAAAAATCCTTGTTAGACTATGCTTTGCGAGTGTACAAAGATGCGATGATTCAAAACCCGAACTACAATTTCTTAAACAACATTGCACGTATTTATGGTGAAAAAGGGGACATTGAAAAAATGTTTTCTAGCTATTTAGACCTCATCAAAGATCGTGTAGAACAAAAAGGATATGCACAGCGAATCATCAGTCAGTTTTTACGTAACGATCCAAATGACGAAAACAATACCTTATTCCGAAAATTACTCTTGAAGCGCAATCAGGAAGAACCAAATTTGTTGTGGAATGAACTATTAAGTTGGTTATTCATTCAGCAAAAACAATACAAAAGAGCGTTCATTCAAGAAAAAGCAATTTACATGCAAGGCGATTATTCGTTGCAGCGTATTTTTGAACTTGCAAGTTTAAGTATTGAAGATGGTGAAATGGAAATTGCACGCGAAATCTTGACCTATATTATTGACAAATCTACACAAGATTCCACAAAAATTCGTGCGTCTCAAAACTTGATTCAAATTGACATTGAAGCCGTAACAGATGGTAATTATGATGCAATACAAGAACGTTTTGATGAACTATTCACAAACTATCAACGGAATTACCGAACGGTATTACTACAACGTGATTACGCAAACTTCTTAGCATTTCAAAAAAATGATCCTAAAGCCGGAATTGCCTATCTAAAAGAAACCTTACAACAAAAACTAACCCTACGTCAACAAGCTGCTGTCAAACTTGCTTTGGGTGATATTTTGGTGTATCAAGAGCAATTCAATCAGGCATTAATCTACTTTTCGCAAGTACAAAAAGCTTTAAAAAACGACATTACAGGACAAGAAGCACGTTTTCGTGTAGCGCGCACAAGCTATTACAAAGGTGATTTTGAATGGGCAGAAACGCAACTCAAAGTATTAAAATCGTCTGTATCTCAATTAATTGCGAATGATGCGTTACAACTCAAACTAATTATTTCTGATAATTCTTTAGAAGATTCCACACAAACAGCGTTGAAAAAATATGCAAAAGCAGATTTATTAAAATATCAGAAAAAAGAAACGGAAGCCATTGCTACGTTAGAAGATATTCTGCAAAATCACAAAGGAGAAAAAATTGAAGACGAAGCCTTACTCATGCAAGCCAAACTCTACGAAAAACGTGGCGAATATGACAAAGCACGCTTAAATTATAAAAAAATCATTGAGTTTTTTAAAGATGATATATTGGTGGATGACGCGTATTTTGCCATGGCACAACTCTATCTCCATCAATTTGACGATCCTGAAAAAGCAAAAGACTTCTTTGAAGAAATCATTTTCAATCATCAAGACAGCATTCACTATGTAGAAGCGCAAAAAGCGTACAGAAAGTTGCGTGGTGATTCGGTAAATTAAAAGATTAAACCCTTTCTCGATAAGGTGTAATTCAGCTTAAAACCGTAATTTTGCACTATATTATCAAAAGAGAGAGATGTACATTTACAACGTAACCATAAACATTGACGAAAGCATTCACGAAGAATTCAAAACGTGGATCAGATCGCACATTCCAGACGTACTAGCAACGGGAAAATTTACGGCGGCGCGATTGGTAGAAGTTTTAGTAGAAGAAGAAATGGGCGGAACAACTTATGCCGTACAATACACCGCAAAATCGAAAGCAGATTTAGAAGCATATTACGAAGAAGACGCGCCAAGATTACGTGAAGAAGGCATGAAAAAATTTGCAGACAAAATGTTAGGTTTCCGTACTGAATTACGAATCATAGAAGACTTTAAAGCATAGCGATGGAAAAAAGATATTATTCGCAAGTTGCGTATTTATTAAAAGCTGTATTAATCATTGTGGTTATTGGCGTTGGCTTTTACATTGCTACACAAGTTTCACACAAAATAGCTACTGAATTAAGCATCAAACTGCGTAAAGACTTGGTTGTAATTGAATATACAATTAACGCAATTGTTGGAATCATTGCCTTTCTTTCAATCTTGGTAATTTTACTCAGAGGAAAACCACAAATTTCCATCAACGATACAACCTTAAGAACGAATCGTTTTAAAAGAGATTTTTCAGAACTAAAATCCTATCATAAAGGCAGAGGTGGAAGCGAACCGTATGTCATTTCACATGACGGAAAACAATTTGACATTGAATTATCTTGGTTTTCTAAAAAAGATCGTAACGAAATTGAAGCATTCATCATCAATCAAATAAAAGCTGCTAACTAAACTTAAAAAGCAACATGTCAGACAAGGTAAGAGCAAAAAAACATTTAGGACAGCATTTTCTCAAAGATGAAGAAGTAGCGCAACGCATTGCAGATACGCTTACGCTGAATCACTATAAAAATGTATTAGAAATTGGTCCTGGAATGGGCGTTTTGACTAAATATTTGCTCGAAAAACCTGTAACTACGTATGTTTGTGAAATTGACACAGAATCGGTTGCCTATTTAAAAGCGCATTATTTACAACTTTCGAACAAAATATTAGAAGAAGATTTCTTAAAATACGATCTTAAAAAAACATTCAAAGACGAACCTTTTGCCATTATTGGAAACTTTCCGTACAACATTTCTACGCAAATCGTATTCAAAACCTTAGAAATGCGCGATCAAATTCCAGAATTCAGCGGCATGTTTCAAAAAGAAGTCGCACAACGTATTTGCGCACCACACGGAAACAAAACTTACGGAATTCTTTCTGTACTCACGCAAGCTTTTTACGATGCAGAATACTTATTTACCGTGCCACCAAATGTTTTCAAGCCGCCACCAAAAGTAGATTCTGGCGTGATGCGACTCATCCGAAAAGAAAACTACACACTTCCTTGTGAAGAAAAATTATTCTTTAGAGTCGTAAAAACTGCATTTCAACAACGAAGAAAAACACTACGTAACAGTTTAAAAACATTCAATCTTTCCGATAATTTAAAAGAAGATACTATCTTTGGGCTACGTCCTGAACAAGTAAGCGTTCAAGGATTTGTAGATTTAACCATCAAGATAGCAAATGATTCCATTTAAACTCAGCGAAGAACTCATTGCGCAAGTAGAACAGCTCATTGAAGAAAAAAAAGATACTGTACTTCTAGAATTGCTAGAAGAACTTCACTATGCGGATCTTGCAGAAATTATTGACGAACTCAATCTTGATGAAGCAACCTACATCATCAAACTGCTAGACAGTGAAAAAACGTCCGACATTCTTACGGAAGTTGATGATGATATTCGTGAAAAAATTCTTGAAAATCTTTCTGCCAAAGAAATTGCAGAAGAAATTGACGAACTCGATACAGATGATGCTGCCGATATTATTTCTGAACTTCCTGAAGAACGAAAGCAAGAAGTAATTTCAGAATTAGAAGACAAAGAACACGCCAAAGAAATTGTAGAATTACTTCGGTATGATGAAGATTCTGCTGGTGGATTGATGGCGAAAGAACTCGTAAAAGTCAACGAAAACTGGAATGTGCTTACTTGTGTGAAAGAAATGCGCAAACAAGCGGAAGAAGTAACGCGTGTACATTCAATTTATGTAGTGGATGATGACGATATTTTAAAGGGAAGACTTTCATTAAAAGACTTACTGACAACTTCTACTAGAACCAATATTAGTGATGTTTACATTCCGAAAGTAGACTATGTAAATGTAGGCGACAAAGCAGAAGATGTTGCCAAAGTCATGTCTAAATACGATTTGGAAGCCATTCCTGTAGTAGACGAAATGAAGCGTTTGGTTGGTCGTATTACTATTGATGATATTGTAGATGTCATTCGAGAAGAAGCCGAAAAAGATTACCAACTTGCCGCAGGTATTACACAAGATGTCGAAGCCGATGATAGTATTTGGCAACTCACACGCGCACGTTTACCTTGGCTATTTTTAGGATTACTTGGTGGAATTGGCGCTGCTGCCATCATGGAAGGTTTCGATAAAATGTTGGAAAGTTATTCAATTCTTTTCTTCTTTACTCCATTAATTGCCGCGATGGCTGGAAATGTTGGTGTACAATCGAGCGCTATTATTGTGCAAGGTTTGGCAAATGACGACATTAAAGGAAGTATTAACAATCGTTTATGGAAAGAAATGCTATTGGCAATGCTCAACGGCATTGCATTGGCAATCATTCTATTTATAGTGGTGGCAATTTGGAAAAACGATCCAATAGCTGCATTGGCAATTTCTGCGTCGTTAGTTGTAGTAATTATTGTTGCAGGAATTATAGGGACTTTTATTCCATTATTCTTGGACAAACGCGGAATTGATCCAGCAATTGCTACAGGACCATTTATTACGACAAGCAATGATATTTTTGGAATTTTAATTTATTTCCTCATTGCAAAACTGATTATTGGTATATAAAAAGAGCTACGCTCTATACTAATTCACTATTAACAAGCGTTACAATTGCGTCTTTATAACTATTTGACACAAAGGTTCAAAAAGCAATGGAAAATCATACAATTAGAAAAGCGGTTGTCGCAGATGCAAAATTTATATCACTATTAGCAAAAATTACATTTTCCGAAACCTTTGGCAATCTATTTCGTGACAAAAGTGACTTGCGTGCTTATCTAGAAAAAACCTTTTCCTTAGAAAAAATTACGTCTTCGCTCAAAAAAGAAGAAAATGTATTTTGGATCGCTTACGCGGATGAACTTCCTGTAGGATATGCCAAACTCAAAAAACGATCACCAGTACCAAATAGTTCCTTTCATGAAGCGGCTCAATTGCAAAAAATATACGTTCTCAAAGATTATTTAGCACATAAAATTGGCACAAAACTACAAGACGCACTTTTTAAAGAAGTGCAAACATTACAAGTCGCACAACTTTGGTTATCTGTGTTACATACCAATGAACGTGCTATTGGTTTTTATCGCAAACATGATTTTCATAAATATGATTCGTACAGTTTCAGCATCGGAAAAGAAGATTTTGTATTTAATATTATGATGAAAACATTCTAAAATCTTGTAATTTAGTCGCATGAACGCAATCAACATCAGAGAAAAATTTCAAAAAGTCAACGGACAATGGCATCCACACCAAATTGCTACGGTTGACGATATGCAAGTCATCTTGGCAAAAATTCAAGGCGAATTCGTTTGGCACAAACATGATGACGAAGACGAATTATTTCAAGTCATCAAAGGAACCCTATACATGAAATTTCGTGACAAAACTGTGACAGTTAACGAAGGCGAATTGATTGTTGTGCCCAAAGGTGTAGAACATTGCCCTGCAACCAAAGATGATGAAGAAGTACATCTTTTACTTTTTGAAAAACTATCTACGGCACACACAGGCAATGTTGTACATGAAAAAACACAAAGCGAATATCCTAAAATCTAACTCCTGTGAACATATTACATCTTGACAGAAATCATCCGTTGCTCATGTCGCAACTAGCAGCATTAGGACATACCAATCATGAAGATTACACATCTTCTAAAGCTGAAATTGAAGCAAAAATTCACGAGTATGACGGTTTTATCATTCGTAGTAGGTTTAAAATTGATGCAAAATTTCTAGCCAAAGCGACCAATTTAAAATTCATTGGACGCGTCGGTGCAGGTTTGGAAAATATAGATTGTGAATTTGCTGAAACAAAAGGAATCAAATTGATTTCTGCCCCAGAAGGCAATCGAAACGCTGTTGGTGAACATGCATTGGGAATGATTTTGTCATTATTCAACAAACTTAACAAAGCCGATCGTGAAGTGCGTGAAGGCAAATGGTTACGCGAAGCCAATCGTGGTGTAGAACTCGACGGACAAACTGTTGGAATTATTGGATATGGAAACATGGGGAAAGCCTTTGCCAAAAAATTACGTGGATTTGATGTCGAAGTCATTTTTTATGACTTAAAAGATGCTATTGGTGACGAAAATGCTACCCAAGTTTCACTTAACGAATTGCAAAAACGTGCAACAATACTGAGCTTACACACACCGCAAACTCCGCTTACGCTAAATATGGTAAATACACAATTTATAGAAGCATTTCGACATAACTTCTGGTTTATCAATACAGCACGCGGAAAAAGTGTTGTGACAGAAGATTTGGTAACAGCATTGCGATCAGGAAAAATTTTAGGCGCAGGATTGGACGTATTAGAATACGAAAAAAGTTCGTTTGAAAATCTATTTAATGACGATCAAATGCCAGAAGCATTCAACTATTTAATTCATGCAGAAAATGTATTGCTTTCACCACATGTTGCAGGCTGGACCAAAGAAAGCAAAGAAAAACTTGCACAGACAATTGTAGATAAATTCAAAGCTCACTTTCACTAGAATGAAAAAAACTATTTTCATTTTCTCTATCTTAATCATTTCAATACTCGTACTATTCCAACTGAGTAAATTCTCGATTATACGAGGCGAATCCATCATAGAATTGGTCATCGTCATTGTTGCCATTGTTTTTTTATTCATCGGAATCTATATCAATAAAAAAGGAAAACGCACGGAAGATGATTCAAAATTTTCCTCAATAGAAGCAAGCGCACCAATAATCAATTATGCACAAATTGAAACTTTAGGATTGAGCAAACGTGAATACGAAGTATTATGCCTTCTTGCCGAAGGACATTCCAATAAAGAAATTGCTTCGCTCCTATCTGTCTCAGAAAGTACGATAAAAACACATGTTTCTAATGTGTACACCAAACTTGATGTAAAGCGACGTACACAAGCCATTCAAAAAGCAAAACAGTTGCAAATTTTACCTAATTAAAAATGTACTTCCCTCAGTAAAAACACTTTTTGTGGTACTTGGAGTGAAGCTAGCGATATCAAAAGATGGTTAAAATAATTTCAAATACACTGAATTTCTCAAAATTACTACCTTAGTATGACTGAATTGGTACTTTCGTATGAGTACTATTTTCAAGGTCTATGCTACTTTTGAAGCATCAACATAAAATCATACTACTATGAAAAACACAATCTTCAAATACGGAATATATGGCTTTCTAACGGCGTTGATCGTCTTTTTTAGTATGCTTTATTTCGGACAAGGATTAAGTTTCCCGACTCAAGAAATTCTTGGTTTTCTTTCTATTTTTATGGCGTTAAGTTTTGTTTATTTTGGCATCAGACATCATAAAAACAATGAACTTAACGGAACAATTGATTTTAAAACTGCCTTTATTGTCGGCGCATTAATTTCGATATGTACAGCGATAGGTTTTGGAATTGTAGATGCAATTTATATTACCAAAATTAATCCAGATTTTACCGAACAATACTTAACCTATCAAAACGGTATTATTGATGCAAAAACCAATCTTACGCCAGAAGAAATAAAACTAGAAAAACTAGCTTTATTAAAACAAAGTGAAGCGTACGGAAGTCCTGGTATTGTATTTTTGGTAATGTCAATGACAGTGCTTGTGATTGGCGTTATTATCTCATTACTTTCAGCTTTAATTCTACAAAAAAAAGAATAAAAAATAATTAAATAACGAACAGATGAAAAATAGAGTTACAGGTTTGGGCGGATTCTTCTTTAAAACTGAAGACCCAAAAGGACTAAAAAATTGGTACGGAAAACATTTAGGTTTGCCTGTAGATGATTATGGTTGCACTTTTTGGTGGAAAGATAAAGACGGAAACGACTGTTCTACGCAATGGAGCACATTTCCAAACGACACCAAGTATTTTCAGCCAAGCGAAAAACAATTTATGATGAATTTTAGAGTAGAAAATTTAGTCGAATTGTTAGCCGTTTTAAAAGAAGAAGGTGTCACGGTTGTCGGTGAAATTGAAGAATACGAATACGGAAAATTTGGTTGGATTGTAGATCCTGAAGGTAATAAAATTGAACTTTGGGAACCTAAAGACGATGCTTTTAAATAATTTTCTTGTGTGAATTTAATAATTTGATAATGAATTATGTAACAAACAATCATCATTCATCACTAATTTTAATACAACAATATTTGCTTTTTAAGGAAAATAACAAAATTCGAAAAAAAGCTATACATTTAAGTGTCCAACTAAACAGAGTATTATGAGTGAACAAAATGACGATTTAAAGAAAAAAATAATAGATGACGCTGAAAAAAATGCTCCCGAAGTAGAAAATGAAGCGAAAGCTAATACAGAAAGTAAAGCAGAAGAAATCAAAGATGAAGTAAAAGATACCTTTGGTACTGCCAAAGAAAAAGCTACCGAATTTGCCGAAGCTGCTCAAGAAAAGGCTGCCGATTTCGCTGAAGAAGCGAAAGAAGCATTTGGAGATGCCAAAGAAAAAGCATCTGAGTTTGCAGACGAAGCAAAAGAGAAAGCTGCTGAATTTGCCGAAGCTGCACAAGAAAAAGCTGCCGACTTCGCCGAAGAAGCCAAAGAAGCATTCGGAGATGCCAAAGAAAAAGCGGCTGAGTTTGCAGATGAAGCCAAAGAAAAATTTGAAGAATATAAAGAAGTTGCCAAAGAAAAGGCGGCTGAATTCTCTGAGGAAGCAAAAGAAGTATATGAAGATGTAAAAGAAAAAGCATCTGAATTTGCCGAAGAAGCAAGTGAAGTTATTGAAGAAACGACTAAGAAAACGAAAAGCTTCTTCCAACGCTTGTTTGGAAAATAAAAATATTGAAAAAGCTGGAAAATATTTCCAGCTTTTTTTATCTTTATTGTAATATTACGTTATAATCTTATTTTATGGGTATTACAAAAAATCACATCTTTGACGATTACCAAAACGAAACAGCTTTAATCACTAAAGTACTTGGACATCCTGCAAGAATTTCCATCTTACAATATATTAGTAAAAACGAATATTGTAATTGCAACGAATTGGTCAAAGCAACAGGTTTGGCGCAACCAACGGTTTCACAACATCTTTCTGAAATTAAAAGAATCAACTTACTCAAACAGAAACATCAAGGGAAAAATACATTTTATGCCATTGATGTAGATTTATGGAATCAATATCGACGAAAAATCAATGACTTTTTTGTAAAAGTTCAGGTAAACTGTCAAAGTAAAAGTTAGGACTGTAATTTCAATCTTGCATATGTTAAAATCACATCTTTTTGCTTAAAAGATAAATAGCGTATACATTCTTCTTCTTACATTTGCAATTAACTAAACTGTTTGCTGTCTAAGAATTTCCCAAATCGACAAAGTACATTTTCTTTGATGCTGACATGATTTAGTTACATATAAAACCTACCATAAAATTATGAAAAATGTACTCGTACTTTGTACAGGTAACTCATGTCGCAGTCAAATGGCACATGGATATCTGGAACATTTTGCACAAAAAAAAGCTAGCATTTATAGTGCAGGAATTGAAACACATGGCGTAAACCCGAAAGCGGTTGCCATTATGAAACTAGACAACGTAGATATTTCAAAAAATACTTCAAACAATGTTTCAGAATATCTAGACATTGATTTTGACTTTATCATCACCGTTTGCGATCACGCATATGAAAACTGCCCGTATATTCCAAGTAAAAACGCCAAACGCATTCATCAAAACTTCTTTGATCCTTCAAAAGTAATTGGCTCAGAAGAACAGGTTTTTAATGCTTTTCGAAAAGCAAGAGCGCAACTAAAAGATTTTTGTAAAAACTTTATAGAAACAGAGTTGCGTTAGGTTTTGTGTCTCGACTACGCTTGATGTGACAGGTTTTAGGTTTTGCAATAAACTCTAAAATAATAAAAGTTTACATCTTGAACTAGTCAAAAAAAAATCATGTTGATTTTATTAATATAACTATTAAAATTAAGATATTTGATATTAAAACCGATCAAACCTTTATAAATGCACACGTTTTCATTCAACCATATCGCGCTTTCTGTAAAAGATGTTGACAAATCTGTCGTCTTCTATCAAAAAATATTTCAGTTTAAAGAAATTGAAAATACTGCATCTAATTCTACAACAAGATGGTTGGCGATTGGCAATGGCAAACAATTGCATCTCATTCCGCGTCCAGATGCAGAAATAAAAACCAACAAAGCAGTTCATTTTGCACTCGCAACTCCAAATTTTAATGCATTTGTAAACTTTCTAGAAGAATTAAAACTTCCATATTCTGATTGGCGAAATACTCCAAAAAAAGACTATATCCGAAAAGATGGCATCAAACAAGTATACTTTCAAGACCCTGACAACTATTGGATTGAAGTTAATAATGACACGCCACAAAATGAATTGTAGCAATCCTGAAAAAAATCTTTATTTGATAAATTTTGAGCTTACAAGCTTGTAAATAGTCAGCGCAATTAAGATTGATCCGACAAGGATAATTGTGTCACTTGCGGTTTCATCTTTTACAAAAGAAGTAATTGGAATCACTGTAACAATAACAAAAGCCAACAGAAGTGAACCTACGGCTAAAAAAATTTTTTTAAGCATCTTCCAAAAATATGAAAAATTCAAAAAAAATGCGGAAACTGTAAGTTTTAAATGATTTTTAAGACTAAACCTGCCCAAATTGAATTTCAAACCATTACATGAACTACTCATTGTTACGCATAACCTTGTTATGTTTTTTCCCCTTAATAATATTCGCTCAAGAAACTACAGGTCGTCTAGAAGGTAAAATAAATGACACTAAAAATCAACCGATTGCCTTTGCTGATATAATTGTAACCGACACTTCAACAAATTTTAAATATGGAAGTATTTCGCAAGAATCTGGATACTATCTCGTAAACAATCTTCCACCAGGAAACACCTATAAAATTGAAGTCCGTTTTTTAGGATATCACACGGAAACGCTAGAAAATATCACGATAAATTTGGGCGCAACTACGACAAAAGATTTTATCTTAAAAGATGAAGATGAAGCACTTGACGCTGTTGTTTTAACTATTGATAGAACAAACTTTAAAAAGGACAACGAAAAGCTCATTTCAAGAAAAACCATTGCACAAACGCCAACCATTAGCAGAAGCATTCAAGATTTAACACGAACGCTTCCAGAAGCAAATTTAAACTCGTTTGCAGGCGCGAGTAACCGTTTTAACAATCTAAATATTGATGGAGTTGCCAACAATGATGTTGTGGGTTTTCAAGAACCTGCAAGTGGCGCTGCTGGATCTTCCGCCAATGGAACACCAGGAAGTTTATCCAAAACACAACCTATTGCGTTTGGCGCGATTAAAGAACTTTCGGTAAAAACCACTCCTTTTGATGTTAGCATCGGAAACTTTACAGGTGCAAATATCAATCTAGTGACCAAAAACGGAACCAATACTACGAAAACGGCTATTTATGGTTTTGGAAACAATCAAAGTTTGGTAGGAAAATATGCTGATGGAACGCGCCAAGAAGTCAATAATTTCTACGACATTCAAGTAGGTGCAAGTATTGGCGGCGCGCTAAAGAAAGACAAATTATTTTACTTTATAAATGTAGAACAATCGCTGAGCAGCCTTCCTGTATTAAACGCGCCCGGAAGTGCAACTTCTAATATCGATTTTGAAACAGTACAGTTAATTTCCGAGACGCTTCAATCACGATACAATTACGATCCTGGAACGTTTACCAATGCAGAACTCAAAACGGTAAGTACGAAGATTTTTGCACGTTTAGACTATAATATTTCAGACAAACACAAACTCACACTTCGCAACAATTATGTGAACAGTTTTTCAGACAATTTAGAATGGAATGAATCTATCTTTAACTTTGGAAATCAAGGATATCGACACAATAGCATTGCCAACAGTCTGACAGCAGAATGGAATGCAAATTTCAACAACAACACATCCAATGTATTATCAATTGGGTACAACAAAGTAACGGAAGACAGAGAATTTGAAGGTCGTGTGTTTCCACATTTACTCATTCAAGATGCTTCCAACAGAATATTTGCAGGAACATATCGAGAAGGTTCTGTGTATAATACAGATTTAAACACATTTCAAATCACCAATAAATTTAATTACATAAAAGACAAACATACATTTACAATTGGCGCATTATTGCAATACAACGATATTGATTACGGCTTTTTATCTGCTTGGAATGGACGCTGGCAATACAACTCTGTAGAAAATTTTATCAACGACAGACCTTCGCGAATTCGTGGCGTGTACAGAACGTCTAACAATACGTTTGACTTTGTGAGCAATACACCTTCGGCAACGTTAGATATTTTAACGACAGGATTTTATGCCCAAGATCGAATTCGTTTCAATGATCTTTTAACGGTTTCTGCGGGAATTCGTTTGGACAATCAAGTATTATTGGATGAATTGCCTGTGAGTGATGAAGTAAAGAATACACCAGAATTCAGTCGTTTTGAAAACACCATCAATGCTACGCCACAAATCAATCCGAGAATTGGTTTCAATTACTATCTCAACGACGACAAAAAAATTCAAATTCGTGGTGGTACAGGATTATTTACGGGTCGTATTCCCTATTTATGGTTCGCTTACGCGGAATACATCTCGGGAACGGACTATTTTAACGTAGACATTCGCCCAACAGGAGAAACACCAATTGTGGAAAATGTGGAAGATTTGGCGAGTCAGCAACCTGGTTTAACCGAAATAAATTTGATTGATAATGATTTCGATTTACCACGCGAATGGAAAAGTAATATTGCTGTAGATTTTAAATTACCAAATAATTTTGGGGTGACCGTTGAAGGAAGTTACACCAATGTCATTAACGGAATCTTCTTCAAATCGATTAACAGAAAAGACGAAACGGCGACATTTTCTGGCGCTGACAATCGTTCGTATTTTACAGGAACTGGCGAAGCAATCAAAATCAATCCAAACTTTACCAATGTGTTTTTACTTACGAATACCAACAAAGGTTATCGCTACAATTTAACGCTTGGTTTGACAAAAAGAACCGATCAATACAACGGATTTTTAGGCTATACGTACGGAAAGAGTAAAGACATTTCGAGTACGGTTCGCAATTCGCCTGCGGCTAACTTTGAGTGGAATCAGTCCATAAATGCAAACAATCCTGAATTGTCGTTTTCCAACTTCGATTTACGGCATAAAATTGTGTCGTCGCACAGTTATCAATTCAACATTTCAAACAAAAGTGATTTCTTAGTTTCCATGTTGTACAACGGAACTTCGGGAAGTCCATTTTCATTCGTAAATCAAGGTGACGTTAATAGAGATGGTTCTTCACGAAACGATTTGGTGTATGTACCAAACGATCAAAGTGAAATTAATTTGATAGACATTACAGACAGCAACGGAACTGTAATTACTTCTGCCGAACAACAGTGGGAAAATTTAAATAATTACATCAACAATAACGATTATTTACGTTCTCGTCGCGGACAATATACCGAACGAAATGGTGCAAATACACCTTGGAATCACCGATTTGACGCACGTTTGGAGTACGGTTTAAAACTGAAAGGTTCGCATCGCATCAGTTTGTCGTTAGATATTTTTAATGTATTGAATTTGATGAACAGAAATTGGGGAAAACTCGTTTTTGTACCCAATGTGGTAAACTCTAGTTTTAGTTTGCTGAATTTTCAAAGAATTGAGAACAATCAGCCAACGTATCAATTTCAAATTGAAGACGCTACACCGTGGGTTGTAGATACGGAAAGTTCGCGTTGGAAAGCACAATTTGGAATAAAATATCATTTTTAACTTGTATCTTTACAACGCTATGGAAAAGTATCTTGAAATCATTCAAAACTCGTATCGCGATTATTGGAATTACTTCCAAGGACAAGTTTTTTTTGAACATTTAGAGAATTATTTTTATGGTTTAATTGCAATTTCACTTATTGTTTGGATTTTAGAAATTGTTTTTCCTTGGCGAAAAAATCAATCGATCTTTCGTAAAGATTTTTGGTTGGATACGTTCTACATGTTTTTCAACTTTTTCATCTTTAACCTCATCATTTTTGCAGCATTATCCAATACAGTTGCTACTTTTTTTAATGACATTTTAGGAGTTGTTGGTTTGTCTATTGAAAGTTTTCAATTGTTTGATGTAGACGACCTTCCAACGTGGTTAGGTTTGCTGATTTTCTTTGTTGTAGCAGATTTTGTGCAGTGGAATACACATCGTATGTTGCACAGAGTTGACTTTTTGTGGAATTTTCACAAAGTACATCATTCGGTAAAAGAAATGGGCTTTGCGGCACATTTGCGTTTTCACTGGATGGAAACCGTTGTGTACAAATCTATGTTGTACATTCCGATGGCAATTATTGGCGGATTTAGCGTGAATCATGTCGTTTTTGTATACTTTTTTACCATTGCTATCGGACACTTAAATCATGCTAATTTGGGTTGGGATTATGGTTTTTTAAAATACATTTTCAACAATCCGAAAATGCACATTTGGCATCATAGCAAAGAACTTCCTGTAAGGTATGGTGTGAATTTTGGACTAACCTTAAGTGTTTGGGATTATATTTTTAAGACAAATTACATTCCCAAAAACGGTCGCGATATAGAACTAGGTTTTACCAATGACGAAGCGTTTCCGCAAGATTTCATTCAACAAGAAATCTATCCTATAACTCTTAAAAAAGAATAATATTTATGATTCGATCTACCTATATATTTTTAGTTTCTTTCCTATGTATCGCTTGTGGAACGCATCAGAAAACGGTTAAAAATTCTTCGGAAGAAACAACCAAAACTGTCAATTCAGCCATTATTGATTCTGTAAATGCGCAACATGATAAAGTTGCAGTTACCGATAAAATGGAAAGTGAAACAATGAGAGACACTGTTGCTTTTAAAAAAAATGTAAAGTTTACGACCACGAAAGATTCTGTAGTTTTCAATGGTAAAAACACCGTAAAAAGTACAAAAAAAGAAACTGCTTTTAGTCATGAATCTTTCAATTCTCTATTAAAAAAACATGTTTCGCCAACTGGAAATGTAAATTATAAAGGATTTAAAAAAGATTGGGCAAAATTGCGTGCTTACATTGCTTCTTTAGGTAAAAATGTACCAACCGACAATTGGACAAAAGAAGAAAAATTAGCGTATTGGATTAATGCGTATAATGCACTGACTGTAGATTTAATCCTGCGAAATTACCCATTAGAAAGCATTAAAGATATTCGTAAACCTTGGGATCAACGTTTGTGGAAATTAGGCAAAAAATGGTATAATTTAGACGAAATAGAACATAAAATTCTGCGTAAAATGGACGAACCAAGAATTCACTTTGCAATTAATTGTGCATCTTTTTCTTGTCCGCCATTATTGAACGAAGCATTTACTGCAAAAAAACTAGAAATGCAATTAACGAATGTTACGAAAGCTTTTTTGGCAGATTCCAAACGAAATACCATTACAAAAGACAATCCAGAAATTTCCAAAATCTTTAAGTGGTTCTCAAAAGACTTCAAACAAAACGGTTCGCTGATCGATTTTTTAAATAGCTATACAACTATTAAAATAAGTGAAGACGCTGACATTGACTATAAAGACTACGATTGGACGTTAAACGAATAAACAAAAACCGCCACGCTCCTATTTACGTATATTAAGAAATGAAGCTCCATAAAATTTCTATCATTGTACCAATTCTCAATGAAGCTGAGAATATTACTTTACTCTTACAAACGCTGTTGGAGCGCGTAAAATATACACATCATGAAATTCTGTTGATTGATGGCGGAAGTACAGATAACACCGTAAAAATTATCTCCGAATTTATTGTCAATTTTGAAAAATGGCATCATCCAAATGCAAAAAGATGTGTAGACGGTTTGTTTGAAATGAAAGAGGAAAATATTACGATTCAATTATTTTCTTCCAAAAAAGGACGAGCTAAGCAAATGAATTTTGGCGCACAAAAAGCCACTGGAAATATCTTGTATTTTTTGCATGCAGATACATTTCCACCAAAACATTTTGACGAATTTATTCTTAAAAAAGTAACCGAAGGATATCAAGCTGGTTGCTTCCGAATGAAATTTGATTATTTACATCCTGTGCTAATCGTTTCACAATTTTTTACACGTTTTAATGTGAATTGGTGTCGCGGTGGCGATCAATCATTATTTGTGAGAAAATCGTTGTTTCACGAATTAGAAGGTTATAATGAAAGTTATCCTATTTATGAAGATTGCGAATTTATTCATCGTTTATATGAACAAGAAGAATTTACTGTAATTCCAAAAAGTGTTGTGACTTCTGCCAGAAAATATCGTGAACAAGGAACTTGGAAATTACAGTATCATTTTGCAGTTATTCACATTAAAAAATCTAAAGGTGCTTCACCAGAAGAATTATACGCGTATTACAAGAAATATGTTTGTTAGCTTCGCTTTGCGCTATTCAAGTGTTTGATAATACACTATTAAATAAAAACAATTAACGTGATTTCTTAAGCGAACTGACGTTAATTACAAAGTTTTCTTAGTGTACGGTTAATTTAAAATTCAATATTCAAAACCTATTATTCCGAATCAGCATCCATTGCATTCCAACCTTGTGCTTTCAATGGAATTTTAGTATTTGCTCTTGTAATCAAATGAATACCTTCACTTGCTTGTGTCATATGTCCGATAACGGTTAAGTTCGGATTTGCCTTAATTTTTGGAAAATCTTCCTGACTGATGGTAAACAACAATTCGTAATCTTCGCCACCACTCAAAGCAACCATTGTACTATCTAGATTGAATTCTTCACAAGTAGAAATCACTTGCGGATCTAATGGAATTTTATCTTCATACAAATTACAACCAACTTCAGATTGCTTGCACAAATGCATAATTTCAGACGACAAACCATCGCTAATATCAATCATAGCAGTAGGTTTCACATCTAAATCGTTCAGCAAAACAGGAATATCTTTTCGAGCTTCTGGTTTCAATTGACGTTCAATAATATAAGAATACATATCCAAATCTGGCTGATTGTTCGGATTTACTTCAAATACCGATTTTTCACGTTGCAATACTTTCAACCCTAAAAATGCGCCACCAATATCGCCACTTACAACTAACAAATCGTTCTCTTTTGCGCCGTTTCTATAAGTAATTTTTTCTTCTTCAATTTCGCCTATTGCTGTTACACTAATCAGCAAACCTTTCGTAGAAGAAGTTGTGTCACCACCAACAACATCTACATTATATATTTTTGCAGCCAATTGAATTCCTGCATACAATTCTTCCAAAGCTTCTAGCGGAAATCTATTGGAAACAGCAATGGATACAGTTACTTGCGTCGCTGTTGCATTCATGGCATAAATATCAGACACATTTACCACAACTGCTTTATAACCCAAGTGTTTTAGCGGCATGTAACTCAAATCAAAATGAACTCCTTCAACAAGTAAATCGGTAGAAACTACTACTTTTTTCGATTTAAAATCAAGAACTGCGGCATCATCACCAATTCCTTTTATGGTAGAACTTTGTGTAATCTTAAAATTTGCTGTCAAATGATCTATCAAACCAAACTCTCCCAAACTTGCTAATGACGTACGTTGTTCATCTTTATCTTTTAACATGCTGCAGTTGTATTTATTAAGTTAGAAATTGTATTTTTATGGACTGTTTTTTTAAGCCTCGATCACTTAAAAACGCAAAATTAGCCAAAAAAATGACACCTATCGCACGAAACCTACTCTTTGTTCTTGCTCTTTTTAGTATTTCCCCTTTAATTGCCCAAATTGTTCCTTGTAATGGAGGGTTTGCAGGTTCATTTCCTTGTAACGGATATGACTTACTTTCAAACTTGCCAAAATCGACACTCAGCAACGAAGATGGAAGTGATATTTGGGGCTGGACAGACACTACTACGAATAAAGAATATGCACTAATCACTTTTGAAGATAAAACCTGTTTTGTAGACGTTACCGATCCTGTAAATCCGTTATATTTAGGAGAACTTCCCAGCAATGCAGGCTCAAATTTTTGGAGAGATATTAAAGTATACAATAACCACGCATATATTGTTGCCGATAATGTGGGAAGTCATGGAATGCAGGTTTTTGACTTAACTCGATTGCGAAATGTATCAAATCCTCCACAAATATTTTCGGCGGATAATGTTTTAACTGATGTGGGAAGTTGCCACAATATTGCCATCAATGAGGCAACTGGCTTTGCCTATTTAGTAGGTTGTAATACATTTAGTGGCGGACCACATTTTGTAGATCTTTCCGATCCTGCGAATCCTGTTTCTGCTGGCGGATATGCTGCTGATGGTTACACTCATGATGCGCAAATTGTAATTTATAACGGTCCAGACATAGAACATGTTGGAAAAGAAATTATGATTGCTAGCAATGAAAATGAAATTGTGATCTTAGATGTTTCAAACAAAACTGCTGTCGTTAAACTTTCTGCCATTTCATACACAGATGTTGGATATACACATCAAGGTTGGCTTTCTGACGATCATCGTTATTTTTATCTTGGCGATGAAACAGATGAAATCGATTTTGGCTTTAACACCAGAGGTTTGGTATTTGATTTTGCAAATTTAGACAGTCCAAGCTTTCTATCGTCATTTACAGGAAACTCAAATGCAATCGATCATAACTATTACACAAAAGGCAACAAACTCTACCAAGCCAGTTATACTGCTGGTTTACGAATTTTAGACATTAGCAATCCTTCAAATGTGACAGAAATTGGTTTTTTTGACACGCATCCAGAATCAAATAACACCACATTTTTCGGTGCATGGAGCGTATATCCATACTTTGCAAGTGGAAATATTATCATAAGTGATATTGACAGAGGGCTTTTTGTAATAAAAGAAAGTGGCACAACGTTAAATACACAAGAATCAAGAGCTTTTGACTTTATGATGTATCCAAATCCTGCTACAGAAAATACCATGATTAGAGCTGGGGAAAATATGCTTATCAACAAAGTAGAAGTCTTTGACATATTAGGCAAAAAAGTACTAGAACATACCAACATAAATGAAATTCTATTTCAATTACATGTTACAAAATTACCCTCAGGAATGTATGTTGTAAAAATAAATGAGGCAACATCTCAAAAATTAATCGTAAATTAAGGACACCGATTATTAACCAAAACTAAATTGCATGAAAAATTTCAAATTATTACTACTTACAATTTCGGTTGTAGTATGTATAACCGCATGCGCGGATGACGACAATGCTCCTATCACGCCTGGTAGTGTCCCAAATTCATCAGCTTTCCCTGGAGCAACTATCTGTGAAAATGGTTTTGCAGGACAATATCCTTGTGATGGATATGACTTAATGGCACACATTCCTTTAAGTATATTTGGTGCTTCTCAAGGAAATGATTCTTGGGGTTGGACAGATCCACAAACAGGAAAAGAATATGCATTGATTGCTACTAATGAAAATGCTTCCTTTGTAGATATTACGGATCCGGTAAACCCTATTTATGTTGGAAAACTTCCTACTGCAAGTACTGCCAGTAATTGGAGAGATATAAAAGTCTATAACAATCACGCATTTATTGTGAGTGAAGCCACAAGTCATGGAATGCAAGTATTTGATTTAACACGATTGCGCAATGTTACAAATCCGCCACAAACATTTACAGCCGATGCCCGATATGAAGGTTTTGGAAGTGCGCACAATATCGTAATCAATGAAGAAAGCGGTTTTGCCTATGCGGTTGGCGCAAAAACATTTAATGATGCTGCGTTTTCCTTTGATGGCGGACCACATTTTGTAAACATTCAAAATCCTACCAATCCTGTAGCTGCTGGTGGTTATCCAAACGATGCGTATTCACATGATGCACAAGTGGTAACTTATAATGGACCCGATACAGAACACGTTGGAAAAGAAATATTAATTGGTAGTAATACAAATGAAGTGGTTATCATTGACATTTCCGATAAAAACAATCCAATTCAATTATCAACCATTGCTTACACAAACATTGGCTACACACATCAAGGTTGGTTTACAGAAGATCAACAATACTTCATCTTAGGAGATGAATTAGACGAACTCAACTTCGGATTCAACACAAGAAATATTGTATTTGACTTATCAGATTTAGACAACCCTTCCGTAAAAATGACCTATACAGGACCCACAACTGCCATAGATCATAACGGATATGTAAAAGGAAATACATTTTACTTAGCAAACTACACCGCAGGAATTCGCGTTATAGATATTTCAAACATTGGCACAGGTCAAATGCAAGAAGAAGGTTTTTTTGATACTTTTCCACAAAATGACGATGCCGTTTTTAGTGGCGCGTGGAACATATATCCGTACTTTGAGAGTGGAAATATTATCGTCAGCGATATCAACTCTGGATTATTTATCATTCGAAAAAATAATGAATAAATACGCTACATGAAAAAGAAAAAAATTGTAACCAAACTTTGCCTGCTCCTCTTATCTATTAGTATTCTCAGTTGTTCTTCTGATGATGGAAATGCGGCAGACACAAACGACGACAATAACAATATAGTTGGTTTTCAAGGCGAAATTGATTGGATAAAAACACTTGGTGGCACAGAAGAAGATACCGCACAAGACATCACTTTAACTTCTGATGGCGGATACGCAATTGTTGGGTACACGAAAAGCATCAATGGTGACATTACCGATCATACTTCAGAACAAAATGATTATTGGGTTGCTCGTTTAAATGCAGATGGCACATTATTGTGGAGCAAAACCTATGGTGGAACTGCAGACGATCGTGGAGAAGCTATCAAAACGACTTCTGATGACGGATTTATCATTACAGGATACAGCCGAAGTGGAGATGAAGATGTAAGTACAAATAGTGGATTTTACGATCAATGGATTGTAAAACTTGACGCGAATGGTAATTTAATTTGGGAAAAAAGTTTTGGTTACTCTGGAAGCGATCAAGCTTTTGACATCATACAAACCAGTGATGGCGGCTACTTTACGACAGGGTTTTTAGATATTACCGCTTCTGGCGGACAAGGAAGTGTTGGCAAACCAAATAACACCAACGGAAGTTTTGCTAATCCCGAACATGGTGTTGGCGAATATTGGTGTCATAAACTAGATGCCAGTGGAAACATTATGTGGAGTCGCTATTTTGGTGGAACAAATAATGACAGATCGTATGCAACTTTAGAAACGAATGATAACAATTTTATCATTGCAGGTTCTTCAGAAAGTGATGATTTTGATGTCACAAATAGCAAAGGAAGTTATGATTTTTGGGTGGTAAAACTAAATAGTACAGGCGATCTTATTTGGCAGAAATCTTACGGAGGAACAGGAATCGATATTGGCTACGACATTACCAAAACTACTGATGGAAACTATATAGCGGTTGGAGATACCAGAAGTTCTGATGGCGATGTTTCCAACCTTAAAGGTTCTGCTGATTTTTGGGTGATTAAAATAGCTGACACAGATGGTTCTCTAATTTGGGAACGCACTTTTGGTGGAAGCGACTTCGAATCTGCAAGAGCTATCACACCTTTGCAAGATGGCGGATTTGCTATTGTGGGAAGCTCAAAAAGCAATAATGTTAATGTAGCTTCTAACTATGGTCAAAATGACTTTTGGGTAATAAAAATTGGTGACACAGGCAATCTAACTTGGGAGAAAAACTTTGGTGGTTCGCAATTAGATATCGCATACGGAATTATTGAAACTGCTGACGAAAAATTAGTAATTGCAGGAAACACACAAAGTAACGACGGCGACATTATAGAAAATAAAGGCATCAAAGATGCACTCATTATCAAAATAAAATAAGAATACAGATGAAAAAGATCACATATATATTCACAATAGTACTATCAATACTTACATCATCGTGTAATGACGATTCAAATGCAGTTGAAACTTCTGCGGTAGAAATTACCTTTGACAATCGTATTTCTGCCAATCAAGATTTAAACCTTGGAACAACTGCTTTTATCAATCAAAATAACGAAAGTATCGTTACCAACGAATTAAAATATATCATTTCAAACATTCGCTTTATTCAAGATAATGGAACAATTTTCGAATATCCAAAAGAAGAATCTTACTTCGTTATCAATGAAGCAGATCCGAGTAGTTTGACATTAAACTTAACAGGAATTCCCGTTGGAAATTACACGCAAATAGGCTTTGGTATTGGTGTCGATCAATCAAAATATCCTTTAGATGGTGGCGTGATGAATTTTATCCCAAAAGCAGAAGAAGCTGGCATGTTATGGAATTGGGCGGCTGGCTACAAATTTATCAAGTTTGAAGGGACATTTACACCACAAGGCGGTACGGAAAGTCCGTTTGTCATTCATGTTGGAAGTCACGGACAAACGCTAGATAATTATAAATTTATAACGCTTCCGCTAGAAAATACACTAAATATTGCGACAGGAAACACAGCAACGGTAAACGTACAAACACTTGTGCAAAATATCATTGATGCCACCAATCAAATCAAATTAGAAGACACAAGCGACATTCAGGTTGATCCTGTAAATGCTCCAAGAGTTGCAACCAATTTAGAAAGTTCGTTTAGCGCACAATAAAAATATTATTTATTAAGCACTTTTCTAAGTCTGAATTTCCATACATTAGAACTTTAGCTTTCTTATAAAGCTACAACACAGGATATATTTTAAAAATAGAAAAAAACTAAAATTATGGATTGGATTTATGATGCCAAAGATCCATTAGTGGAAACACTTTTGGGAAGTTTGATGATTTTTATAGCAGTAATCATACTTACGAGAATTATAGGACTACGGTCGTTTGCGAAGTTTACAGCGTATGATTTTGCGTTTACCGTTGCCATTGGTAGCATCATATCATCTACACTAACATCAAGCACAACAATTGTTCACGGAAGTGTTGCTATTGCTAGTCTTTTGGTATTAACATATATATTTTCTACACTACAGAAAAAAATTCCGATGTTGAGTTCTACAATCTCAAACGATCCTTTATTACTCATGAAAGGTGCTACTATTTTGAATGAAAATTTAAAGCATGCTCGTATTGAAAAATCGCAACTTATGGCAAAATTACGAGAAGCTAATGTTTATAAATTCGATCAAGTATTGGCAGTTGTGTTAGAATCTACAGGAGATATTTCCGTATTGCACACCACTTCAGATGATGAAGAAGCTTCAAAAATAGCCGACGAAATTTTAAAAGGTGTCAGAGAAAAACCGTAATTCATTTCATGGAAACACAAAAAAGTAAAACTCTGAATACAACAACCCAACTTTCCGTATAAAACTACAGATCAACTCTAAAGCGATAGCGATTCAGTTAGCCAATGGAAAAAAATGACATAAAAACTCATTGTACAAAATGTAGTATGTTTTGCTCAGTCGCCATACATTTGGTATTTTAGCAACAGCTATGAAAATCAACTATTACATATACGTATGTGTTGCGCTTCTTTTTGCTTCTTGCAAAAATGAACCGTACGAAGACATTCCTTCGCAAGAAGCAGGCGAATTTCAAAACGTATTGCTTGATTTTAATATACCTTCCAATTTTCCAGCGTTAACGTATGACTTAGAAGCAAATCCGCCAACAGAAACAGGTTTCGAATTGGGAAGACGCTTATTCTACGAAGGTCGCTTGGCTTCCGACAATGTTGTTGCCTGCGGATTTTGTCACATACAAGAATTTGCATTTACACATCACACACATATTATCAGTCACGGAGTTGATGGCGCTTTGGGAAGCAGAAACGCGCAACCGTTGCACAACTTGGCATTTCAAAACGAATTTACGTGGGATGGTGCAGCGATTCATCTAGACATGCAACCCATTATTCCTATTACGAACGAAGTTGAAATGAACGAGACATTTACGAATGTCATCGCAAAATTGCAAGCACATCCTGAATATCCACGATTGTTCCGTGAAGCATTTGAAAATGGTGAAATCAACTCAGAAAACATTCTCAAAGCCTTATCACAGTTTATGGTAATGATGGTAACGTCCAATAGTAAATACGACAAATTTCGTCGCAACGAAGGAAATGTAACCTTAACGGAAAACGAAACACAAGGCATGGAATTATTCAATCAAAAATGTGCTTCTTGCCATTCGGGAGAATTATTTACCGATCAGTCGTATCGAAATAACGGTCTGGCAATTGATCCGCAATACAATGATATCGGTCGCGCACGTGTAACTGGATTTCCTGCGGATAATTACAAATTTAAAGTACCAAATCTGCGCAATATTGAAGTTACGTTTCCATACATGCACGATGGTCGCTTTGCAACTCTTGATGACGTTTTGGAACACTATCGAAGTGGCATTACCGATTTCGAAAACTTAGATGATTCGCTTCGCCAAGCAGATGGAACACTCGGAATTCCCATGACCGACGAAGAAAAAGTACGTATTATTGATTTCCTCAAAACACTCACCGATGCCGATTTTATTTTCGATCAGCGATTTTCAGAATTTTAATTTTTTTGGGCGCAACGTCAACAAAAATTGATCTCAGGTGTATACTGAGCGTAGTCGAAGTACTATTCGCTTCAATTTCTAATTTTACTGCGGAATTTGCACTACTATCTTTTGTGCGTCACAATCACAGAGCGTCAAATTCAAACTAAAAAACGTCAGTTCGAGTGCCAAATCTGTGATTTGGTGTATCGAGAACAACTTCAATTCTTAGACGTTTCACATTTAAAATATATCATTTTACATTTTTGAATTTTCAAGTAGTTCTCGACTTTTAAACATTCTAATTCCAAAATTTGATTACTTTTATTCCATCAAAAACAACAACCAACACGCTAAATGCTCTTTAACTCCATAGAATTTGCACTATTCTTACCTGTGGTATTTATACTGTATTGGTTTGTAACCAACAAAAATGTACGTTTTCAAAACTTTTTCTTAATCGTAGCAAGCTACTTTTTTTACGGTTGGTGGGATTGGCGGTTTTTAGCACTCATCGCCTTCAGTTCTTCAGTAGATTATTTGGTAGGAATTTCTCTTTCAAACACAGACAATCAACAAAAACGAAAACTCCTTTTATACACAAGTATTTTTGTAAACATCGGATTGTTAGGGTTTTTCAAATATTTCAACTTCTTTGCCGAAAGTTTTGCAGATGCATTTACTTTACTAGGAAATCCAATTGAAACAAGCAGATTAAATATTATTTTACCTGTCGGAATCAGTTTTTACACCTTTCAAACACTTAGTTATTCTATAGATGTTTACAGGCGGAAACTTGCGCCAACTAGAGATATAATTTCATTTTTTGCTTTTGTGAGTTTCTTTCCACAATTAGTTGCTGGACCAATAGAAAGAGCAACGAACTTATTACCGCAATTCTATAAAAAACGAAGCTTTAACTACCAAAATGCAGTCGATGGTTTGCGACAGATTTTATGGGGATTATTCAAAAAAATAGTCATTGCTGATAACTGTGCCGATCTCGCCAATCAGGTTTTTAATAACTATACAGAGTTGAACGGAAGCATGCTCGTGTTGGGAGCAATATTTTTTACCTTTCAGATTTACGGAGACTTTTCAGGATATTCAGATATTGCCATTGGAACCGCACGATTATTTGGTTTTAACCTAATGCAAAACTTCAATTTTCCATACTTTTCTCGTGACATTGCAGAGTTTTGGAGACGTTGGCACATTTCGCTCAGTACTTGGTTTCGAGATTATGTGTACATTCCGTTAGGCGGAAGTCGCGGTGGGACTTGGATGCAAATTCGAAATGTATTCATCATCTTTCTCGTCAGCGGATTTTGGCATGGTGCTAATTGGACATTTCTCGCTTGGGGATTTTTAAACGCTTGTTACTTTTTGCCACTTTTACTCACCAAAAACAATCGAAATCATTTAGATACGGTCGCACAGGGAAAAATAGTTCCTTCACTCAAAGAAATTATACAAATAGCAATCACGTTTGCAATTACGGTAGTTGCGTGGATCTTTTTTAGAGCAGAAACGATGACAGATGCTTTTGGTTATATTGGTCAAATATGTTCAAGTTCACTTTTTGAAAAGCCTTATATCATCAAAGAAAAAACAGGAACACATATTTTTCCAAAAACCATTTATGCATTGTTATTTATTTTTTTAATCATAGAATGGTTTGGTCGCGAACAAAAATATGCCATTGAAAAACTAGGATTCACTTGGAAACCTTCGTTTCGCTATGCGTTTTATTACGCCATCATTTTTATGATTTTTTGGTTTAGCGGAAAACAACAAGAATTTATTTATTTTCAATTTTAAATCGTACCATGAAAAAATTTCTATTAAAAGTATGTCTGTTTATATTACCCTTGGTAGTACTGGCGTATGCGCTAGATTTTTTCATATCAACCAACCTAAAAAAAGCACAAGTTTTTATGGAAGGAGAAATTGGTGTTTGGGAAGATATTTACAATCAGCGTGTAAATTCGGAGGTACTTATTTATGGTTCGTCACGAGCGTATGTACACATAAATCCGATGCAAATTCAGGATTCACTAAATGTACGTTGTTATAATTTTGGTGTGAACGGTCAAAACTTCCGAATTCAGTATTTGCGTCATTTAGAATATATGGAACACAATCCGAAGCCAAAAACGATTATTGTCTCAGTAGATATTTTTTCTTTGCAAAAAGTTGCTAACCTATACAATTACCGTCAGTTTTTACCATACTTACACAAAGAAAATGTTCAAAAGTACACATCAGCATACAACGGATTTAACACTTTTGATTATTACTTACCACTTGTAAAATATTACGGTGAACATGATGCTATTAAAAGGGCATTTGCAAAATTTAACGAAAAAACGCCACACCAACAATTCCGTATACGCGGTTATCATCCTGTAGATCGCGATTGGAATACTGATTTTTCAAAAGCAAAAACTAAAAAAAGTTCGTATGTAATTGAAGTCGACGCTGAAATTCAACAATTATTTGAAAACTTTTTAGCGGATTGTCAAGAAAAAAATATTCAAGTTGTCATGGTTTATACACCAATATATAAAATAGGGCAGCAGTATGTAGAAAACCACGACGATATTACTGCTTATTTTGAAAAACTCAGTACTGATTTTAAGATTCCGTTTTTCAATTATTTAGAAGACGATATCTGCTTAGCGCAACGCTATTTCTACAATTCCACACATTTAAATAAAAAAGGATCTATAGTATTTACAAACATGTTGATTCGTGATTTGAAAAAGAATCATATCTCGTTAGATTAAAAACAAAAAAACAGCTAGCGCCATTTTTAAATGATTTCTAGCTGCTTTTTGTATTTTTTTGAGTGAAATTATTTCTTTACAAACTTAATACTTTCCCCATTTTTAAATTTTAAGAAATACAATCCTTTTGAAAAAGTACTGACATCTATTGGTTGGTGGCTCTCAATAGTTCCGCGTTGTAAAACTGCTCCAAGTGTGTTGTGTATCATATAATCTTGCTTAGTTTTCAATCCACTAATTTGAATAAAATTTGTTGCTGGATTTGGATATAGTTTCACGTTTATATTAGTAGTTTCAAAAGTAGCTGTAGACAACGTATTATCTGGCACAGAATCTACCCAGTTAGAACAACTTCCCCAACGGCTTACATTCCACAAATCTCCTGGACGTCCGTTTCCTGTATGATCTAAAAGTTGGTATAAAATCCAATTATCATTATTTGGTATTCCTTCATTACATTGAAAATATTGTATCAATCCCGAAGGAAGCGCAGAAGTATCTAATTGCATTCTTCTTCCGGTGTTTATTTCACTTACTGTACGAATGGTATTCCAAACTTTCACCTCATCGAAAGCACCTCCAAAATATGTGTTTTCATACTCTGAACTCGCCAAACGTGCATCAACAGTGTTTCCAAAAACAGGCGTAAATCCTGTAGCTTGCCCTTGGTAAACTCCGTCAACATACAATCTCAATTTTCCGACGACTTCTAAGGTTACCGCTACATGATGCCAATTTCCATCGTTTATCACTCTTGATCCTGTTACAGTTGTCCAATTGTTGGTTGTATCTGCAATTCCTGTAGTTACCGTTCCCGAAGGACTTTTTTCTATAAAATATCCTTCTTTGGCTGTTCCGCTATCATAGTGTTTGGAATACATATGTTTTCCACCATTTCCATTATCTTTTACCCAAAATTCGATGGTAAAATCATCGTTATTTGCATTCGTTCCAAAAATTCCTGTCTCGGAAGTTCTATACACAGGCGCAAAATCGTTCATACCATCAAAGCACATGGCATATCCTAAAGTTTGCGCATTCAAGCCAAAAATGCTGACGGTTAAAAAAGCTACTAAAAAAATGTACTGTTGTTTCATATGTTCTAAATGTTTTTAATTAATAATAGGGGTTAGTAATTCACATTTGTTTTAAATGATATCGCTTTTAATTGTTATTAGCGAACAGGACAAATCTATAAGCTTCAATTCGTTTGGATGTGGTGAGAATTACGCAACTTATACAAACAGGTAAAACTGCATAGAGAAATTCTTGCATTGATAATACAACTTCATCCTAAGTATTTGTTGGACTTTTATACGTATTCGACTTTTTTAAATGAAGATGCAAATCTCAAAAAAATCGGTTGATGAAATAAAATTTACTTCACAAACAGTGCTGAAAATTCACTATTAGAAATTTTTATAGCATGATTTGTTATATAAATGTTAGGTTTTTTCATATAAAGCGGCAAATAGCGTATCTTTGCAGATACAGAATAAACGTAAATTAAAAAAATGATAACAGTTTCAGAAACAGCCCGTAAAAAAGTGGTCGAGCTTATGACAGACGACGGTTTTGACGCTACGAGCGATTATGTTCGTGTTGGCGTGAAAAGTGGTGGATGTTCAGGCTTATCATACGATTTAACTTTTGATAGAAATACAGCAGCAGAAGATAAAATATTTGAAGATAACGGCGTAAAAATTATAGTAGACAAAAAAAGCTTTTTATATCTCGTTGGAACCACACTAGAATATTCTGGTGGATTGAACGGAAAAGGATTTGTTTTCAACAATCCAAATGCACAACGCACGTGTGGTTGTGGAGAGTCGTTTTCTCTTTAGGTTTGATGTTCAAGGTTTTTGATTCAATGTTTAGATTCTAATGGCAACTATAAAACAATTTGAAGATTTAGAAATCTGGAAACTAGCCAGAATACTTTGTCAAGATATTTTTAAAATTGGAAATAGTAGTGATTTGAAAACCGATTACAAACTTTACAATCAAATAAATGTTTCTTCAGGTTCTATTATGGACAATATTGCAGAAGGATTTGAGAGAAACGGAAATAGAGAATTTATACAGTTTTTATCTATTGCTAAAGCTTCATGTGGAGAAACAAGATCGCAATTGTATAGAATTTTAGATAGAAAGTACATCACAAGTGAAACTTTTGAAACATTAAAAACAGCAACACTTGTATTGAGTAAAAAAATAAGCGCATTTATAAATTATTTGTCAAAAAGTGACATGAAAGGTAGTAAGTACAAAAGTAGGCAACCTTGAACATGACACTTTGAACTTTGAACAAACAAGAGAATGAGTAAGTATACTGAAGAAGAATTACAAAAAGAGCTCGAAACGAAAGAATATGAGTACGGTTTTTATACCGACATTGAAAGTGATACGTTTCCTAGTGGTCTTAATGAAGACATTGTAAGAGCCATTTCTAAAAAGAAAAACGAGCCAGAATGGATGACCGAATGGCGTATTGACGCATTTAGAATTTGGTCGGAAATGGAAGAACCAGAATGGGCAAATGTACGTTATGACAAACCAGATTTTCAGGCCATTTCTTACTATTCTGCTCCAAAGAAAGCAGATCCAAACAAAACATTGGACGATGTAGATCCTGAATTGTTGGAAATGTATAAGAAATTGGGAATCTCTATCGATGAGCAAAAAAAATTACAAGGTGTCGCTATTGACATTGTTGTCGATTCGGTTTCAGTAGCAACTACCTTCAAAAAAACGCTCGCTGAAAAAGGTATCATCTTCTGCCCTATTTCAGAAGCCATTCAAGATTATCCTGAATTGGTACAAAAATACTTGGGAACCATCGTTCCTAAAAAAGACAACTTTTACGCAGCATTAAATTCGGCTGTTTTTACCGACGGATCTTTCTGTTATATTCCAAAAGGTGTTCGTTGCCCGATGGAATTATCAACGTATTTCCGAATCAATCAAGCAGGAACTGGTCAGTTTGAACGCACATTGGTAATTGCTGATGAAGGAAGTTATGTAAGCTACTTAGAAGGTTGTACAGCGCCAAGTCGTGATGAAAATCAATTGCATGCGGCCGTTGTAGAATTGATCGCTTTAGACGATGCAGAAATCAAATATTCAACAGTTCAAAACTGGTTTCCAGGAACCGCAGAAGGAAAAGGTGGTGTCTACAACTTCGTAACCAAAAGAGGTTTGTGCGAAACCAATTCAAAAATTTCTTGGACACAAGTTGAAACAGGTTCTGCTGTAACATGGAAATACCCAAGTTGTGTATTAAAAGGAAACAATTCGGTAGGTGAATTCTACTCCATCGCTGTAACCAATAATTATCAGCAAGCAGATACAGGAACAAAAATGATTCACCTTGGAAAAAATACCAAGAGTACCATTATTTCTAAAGGAATTTCGGCTGGAAAATCTCAAAATAGCTACAGAGGTTTAGTGCAAATTGCTGCCAAAGCGGAAAACGCGCGTAATTTTTCGCAATGTGATTCGCTTTTAATGGGAAATAAATGTGGTGCACATACGTTTCCATACATTGAAGCAAAAAACAAAACGGCACAAATAGAACACGAAGCAACGACAAGTAAAATTGGAGAAGATCAAATTTTTTATTGCAACCAACGTGGAATTGACACTGAAAAAGCCATCGCACTCATTGTCAATGGTTTTAGCAAAGACGTTCTCAACAAATTGCCAATGGAATTTGCTGTAGAGGCACAAAAATTATTAGAAATCTCACTAGAAGGTTCAGTAGGTTAATCAATCAAATATATCGTAAAATGAAAAAAATCTATTTCGTATTCGTAGCATGCTTACTCATGTTAAGCTGTAAAAACGAAAACAAGTCAAACAACGAGACAGCGAACGAAACTACCGAAACAAAAGGATACACAGAAACAACGACTGTTGGTAATAATTATGAAACATTTTCTGGAATGTTTTTATACTTAGAAGCCGATAAAGCTGCTGTATTACAAACTGCAGGAAGCAAAATATATGGTGTTGTGGTAAACGATCAAATGTATGCATTGAATGAAAAATGCAAAGACTATAAAACAGCAGAGCATACCATGGTTCCTGTCATTGTCAGAGGAGAAAAAAAGCCGAATCCTGTAGAAAATGCTTGGAAAGAAGTCATTGAAATCAAGCAAATCGTTTCTGTACAAAAACCAAATGAAGGTGACAACGGCACAATTATCATAAAAAGCAATCAATAATTCGTTAAAAAAATAACACATAGTTTAGAATGTTACACATAAAAAATCTACACGCAGGTATTGAAGACAAAGGAATTCTGAAAGGAATCAACCTAGAAGTAAAAGCAGGAGAAGTACATGCGATCATGGGACCAAACGGATCTGGAAAAAGTACCTTATCATCTGTTATTGCAGGAAAAGAAGAATATGAAGTTACCGATGGAGAAATTTTCTTGAATGGCGAAAATATTGAAGAATTAGGGCCAGAAGAACGTGCGCACGAAGGTGTATTTTTATCGTTCCAATATCCTGTTGAAATTCCTGGAGTTTCTGTAACGAATTTTGTAAAAACTGCAATCAACGAAACCCGAAAAGCTCAAGGTTTGGAAGACATGCCAGCGAGTGAAATGTTAAAGAAAATTCGCGAAAAAGCAGCATTACTAGAGATTGACAGAAAGTTTTTATCTCGTTCTTTAAATGAAGGATTTTCGGGTGGAGAGAAAAAGCGTAACGAAATTTTTCAAATGGCAATGTTAGAGCCAAAATTAGCCATTTTAGATGAAACGGATTCTGGTTTGGATATTGATGCTTTACGAATTGTTGCCAATGGTGTCAATAAATTACGAAGTAAAGACAATGCCGTTATCGTAATTACACACTACCAACGTTTATTAGACCATATCGTTCCAGATTTTGTTCATGTATTACACGATGGAAAAATTGTAAAATCAGGAACAAAAGAATTGGCTTTAGAACTAGAAGAAAAAGGATACGATTGGATTAAGCAAGAAGCAACTATTTAAGGAGCAACACATGGAACTAAAAGATAAATTATTATCATCTTTTATGGTTTTTGAAGATCGTTTAAACGACGAATCAAAACATTTGAATGAAATCAGAAATGAAGCAATTAACACGTTTCAGCAAAAAGGATTTCCTTCAAAAAAAGATGAAGACTGGAAATATACCTCGCTAAATGCATTATTGAAACACGATTACTGTATTTCGCCACAACAAGAAACTGCGGTTGAATTTAAGGAAATAAAAAAATATTTCATCCACGATATTGATACATATAAAATTGTATTTATTGATGGAAAATATAGCTCTTTCCTTTCGGAAACGACACATGATGGAATTGACGTTTGTTTGATGAGTTCTGCATTAAACAAACCCAAATATAAAATCATTATTGATTCGTATTACAACAAAGCTGCCAAGTCAGATCATAGTTTAACGTCACTAAATACGGCGTTTGCTTCTGAAGGTGCATACATTCATATTCCAAAAAATAAAGTGGTTGAAAAACCAATACAAATCATTCACTTTTCAACTGGAAATGAAGCTACACTAATGTTACAACCACGAAACTTGATTGTTGTGGGTGAAAATTCGCATGTGCAAATTATAGAGCGTCATCAGAGTTTGACTTCTAATGTTGTGCTGACAAATTCGGTAACGGAAGTATTTGCGAACAAACGCGCTATTGTAGATTATTACAAAATTCAAAATGACAACCAACAAGCTTCGTTGATTGATAATACGTATATTTCTCAAAAACAAAGTAGTCATGCATCTGTACATACGTTTTCATTTGGTGGAAAATTAGTACGTAACAATTTGCAGTTTTTCCAAAAAGGAGAACATATTGATTCTACTATGAAAGGAATTACGATTATTGGTGACAAGCAACACGTAGATCACAACACACTTGTACATCATATTGAACCAAATTGTGAAAGTCACCAAGATTATAAAGGTATTTTTGGCGATCGTTCTACGGGAGTTTTCAACGGAAAAGTAGTGGTTGAAAAAGAAGCACAAAAAACAAACGCATTCCAAGCGAATAACAATATTTTGGTAGACGATAAAGCGACGATAAATACCAAACCGCAACTAGAAATTTTTGCAGACGATGTAAAATGTTCGCACGGTTGCACCATTGGTCAGTTGGACAAAGATGCTTTATTCTACTTACGTTCACGCGGAATTCCTAAAAAGGAAGCAAAAGCATTACTGATGTATGCTTTTGCTAACAACGTTTTAGAAAGTGTGAAGATAAACGCTATAAAGACTCGAATCAACAAGCTAATTGCACAAAAGTTAGGCGTAAATTTAGGATTCGATCTATAAAGGAAAGTAAAAAAGAGTTGTAAAATCCCGAAGCGAAAGCTTTGGGATTTTTTTGTTGTTTAAATTTCGACTTCTTCTGCAATAATCCTGTAAATATCTACTTCTGGAAGTAAGGTTTGTAATTGCATTGCCACGGAGCCAAATTGTGGATCTTGTCGTAATCGTTTCCAGATATTTTTCACGTATTGATTAAAGTTTTCGTTTGCTCCTTTTTGATACGCAGGATCTTCCTTTACCATAGTTAAAATTTGCTGAATGGTTTCTCTACCTTGCGTTATTTTTGTCCTAATAGGTTCGTGCAAGCCTGCCAACATTTCGTGGGCTTTTTCCAAACAATTTGCACCAACCATCAATAAATGTCTTCTTTTTTGAGGAATATCTTGTGCTTTAGCTACAAATAATTGGTTTCTTAAAATGCTCATACGGCTCGATTCTATAAACCCAAATTGCTTCAATACTTCTTGATTCTCTGAAAGCCAACGTTCAATCTCTGCTAAAAAGCGGGAAGATTTGGAACGAAGCAATTCAGAAATCAATTCTACCTTAAAAATTGAAGTCTCAAAAAAGGTATTTTTTTCTATTATACTTGTTTTCATCTGTTTCTGTTTAGTAGTTTTTCATAAAATAAATATGAACAACAATAAATTTTTATTGGTAATCTAATGTTTGTACGGTATTACCATTTTCATCAATATCCGTAATCCATTCCATAGCATCATCGGTAATATTTACCTTGATACTAATCATACTTGCAGGATCGTTAATTTCTTTTAAACGATTTGTTTCTACAATAACTGGAAGATCTTCAATTGCTGGTTTTCTAGGCTGAAGATTACTTTCAATTTCTTGCACCATGGCGTAACGAAAAACTTCTTCTTCAACATTGATCTCGCTTACAAATCCATAAGACGCATCTACAAATTGGTTTGCAGCCTCTGTTACAGCAGTCATATACGCAGTGTTTTCATCACCTGCAGATTTAGATGTTGTTTCTTGCTGTGGTGTAGCTGTAGCAGATGCTTGTTGCAAATTACGCTCTGTACGTGAAGATTCATGCTGTGCTTTTGTTACAAGTTCAGGTCTGATATCTTCTAAATATCGTTGTTCTTCTTCTGTTCGATTTGGAAATAAATCAGCATTAACCTTATAAAACGCATCTTCGTATACCTTTTGAATTTCGGCTGCGGTATAGTCTCTTGTCACAGTTTGTGTAGCATCTACTGCTACAGGAATTGTCAATTCCATGTCTTTAATACGAATATTTGGCACGGCAAAATGTCGCAACATCGGATTTTCAACATATTCTTGCGCAATTGCTAAAGTTTCAATATCAGATTGAACCTTCGCATTGGTTACTTCCTTATAAATCTTTCCTATATAGTCTTTTAATGTAATCATAATTTTTTTGTTTTTTTAAGGAAAAGAAACCTCCGAGGAGGTTTCCTTACTTTGTTAGTGTAATACGTTTTAAGGAGTCGTTTCTGTTTCAGAAATTGACTCTTCAAGCATATCTAATACACGACTCATTCCGGCTGGAATTTCGTCTTGTACAGCATGAATTTTAACGTTCATACTATAAGAACGCTTCGCTTCATCAGAATAACTCGTTTTCTTTTGGTACGAGTAACTTCCTTTAAACTTGAAACGTCCCCAAGCCCAACGCAAACTCAACTCTGCACTCAAATCTAACTTATGAGATGTTGTAGAGGTGAATTCTGTAACACTAGAAATTTTAGCGTTAAAGTCGATTGTAGTGTCGGCAACTCTCAAAAACGGAATTGGAACGATCGTTAATAATGGTGTTGTCAATGTAACTTCCGTTACTGTTCCATCAATTAATTTGGAATAGATGAATGATACATTTTTTACGGTTCCATCCGCATTAAGACCAACTTCGTTGATAAAATCAACTGTAGATAATGCTGCTGCTGCTTGTGCATCAATAACGGCTGTTAAAGGTTTCCCTAACATCGCACTGAAATTGATACTTGCAATTTCATTTGGACTAACTGGCATAATTATAATTTTTAAAATTGTTTACCTACTCTTTTTAAAAAGGCTTTTCGGCTTTCTCCTTTAGATTGTAAAAAATAGTTGCGAACAATTTTTTACACCATTTTAAGCTTAAAACACACTCTTTCGAAAGAATTACAGTGCAAATATACAACAAATGTTTTATTTTACAAACATATTACAATAATATATTTTGTAATTTTACAATATATCTGTAATATGTTCCCGTCTTTAGAAAATGATTGGGTTACGGTTTTTGCACATATAAAAAGAGCTGCAATTTACGTAGAAACACAAAGTACAGCTCGCTTGGTATGGTATTAATACTGTAGTTACAGCAGGTATTTTTTACTCAATTGCTTCACAAATTTCACTTAGAAATGTATTGAAGTCAATCGCTTCGCCAGCAGCTAATCCAAAACGGACAACCACCAAATTTTTTGAAGGAATGATATATACGCGTTGTCCTTGATAGCCATTTGCAGAATACATGTCTTTTGGCACATCAGGAAGGAATCCGCCATCGTTAAGCCAAAAATGCGCACCATAACGACCATTTGACGTTGGTGTTGGTTTGGTGATATAGTCTACCCAAGAATCATCAAAAATACGGGTACCGTTCCAATCGCCTCTGTGTAAATACAAAGTTCCAAATTTTGCCCAATCGCGCGGCGTTGCCCACGAATAAGAAGATCCAACATAATTTCCAACCATATCTGCCTCAATCAACATCGAATGCATGCCAATTTTATCAATAAATTCACGGTAAGGAAAATCTAAATAATCTTGATGTCTTTTAAACTGCTTTCGCAAGATTCCAGATAGTAAATTGGAAGTCCCTGAAGAATAATACCAAGTCTCGTTTGGTTTTCCTACCAACGATTTTTCTATTTGCGGTTTGGTCATGTCTTTTTCAAGGAATAACATTTTAGTTACATCTGAAATTTTACTGTAATCTTCTTCCCATTCCAATCCGCTATTCATTTGTAATAAATTATGAATGGTAATCGCGCTACGTTCGTCATTTTTCCATGCATCGATCGGTGCTTTGTCCCAAACATTAATTTTACCTTGATATTGCAACACACCATACATCGTGCTTACCAAGCTTTTAGTCATTGACCAACCTAACAACTTCGAATCTTTGTTCAATCCGTCTGCATATTGTTCTGCAATAATTTGGTCTTTGTATAAAATTAAAACAGCACGTGTTTTTTTAATGTCTTCGCCTTGTTCTTTGGCAAAAGCGTAGTTGACTGCATTTTTTATTTTAGAATAATCAACATTGGCAAAAGTAGTGTCTTTTTGTTTCATATTTCCGTACGGATACGGTGTCATGCGAGCTATTTTAGTACGATTTGGAACTGGTGTTTCTTGTTTTATATCGTAATCATCATCAATTAAAACACTTCCCAAACCTTTTCGCCATACGGCTTTGCGCTCCATCAAACCATATACAGAAGCCGTTGCCACTTTTTGTTTTTCGTCTACGACATCTTCCGCAATATTAACAGGTCCAAAATTATTATCGGTACTATCTGTAAAAGCCACAGTTCTCCCAGCAACAAAAACAGAAGAACTCATGTTTTTGGCAGAATATCCTGAAATAATATTCAATCGAGAATAATTAAAAGCTACCACAATGGCTAGAATAGCAATGATAATGAGCGTTATTTTTAAAACTTTTTTCATCGTGTATAATTTTAGACATTCAAATATATTAAAATGAAAATTAGTTCATTGGTTTTTGATGGTGTTTTTCCTCATCAAAAAACAGGAAAAACACCTACAAGAAGTATACATAAAGCTGTTTATGAAACCATAAATATCGTTGAACTTTGTAAGACTGTTACGTAACGGTAAAAAATAATAACCTTTTTAAAAACTTAACAACCATGAAAAAAAAGAAGAAAAGTTTGAAAAAGCTTTCATTAAACAAGAAAGTAGTGTCGAACCTTGAAGGGCAACAAGCAAACGGTGGAACAATTGTCTCACAGATTTGCCCAATTAACACAGTATGGGTTTGTCCTATTGACACCTTAGTTTGTCCGATTGATACCAGACTTTGTCCAATTGACACAAGAGTTTGCCCAATTGAAACATTAGACTGTCCTTCAGTTGCCTGTCCAACCGACACTTTTGCGTGTCCTTATTAACCTATTAAATTTTTAAATCATGAAAAAAAATAAAAAGAGTATCAAGAAACTGACATTAAACAAGAAAGTAGTGTCAAATTTAGAAAGTAATCAAGCGAATGGAGGAACAATTGTAAGCCTAGCGTGTCCTTCATTATTTTGTCCGACTAACTTTAATTGTCCGACATTAGCTTTTAATTGTAAAACATTAAACATCAGAGATTGTCAAAGTCCTACAACAACACTGCAAACAATTGCAGGTCCTGGCTGCGGCGGATCGTTAGTTGATGGTTGTCAGACAGCTTTGGGTTGTTTCTAAAAACAACGTTATAAAACTACAGTTTGGAAGCTGCCGTAAAAAGCAGCTTCTTTTTTTATTTGTATTTTGATTCTGGAAGCGCCATTGCTTGCGGATATTTTTTGGCTCTACTGTCGCTGTAATCTTTTTTCGCTTTTTCAAATTCTCCCAATTGTTCGTAGCAATAACCGCGACTGTATTCTGCTTTTCCATCTTTAAAGGCTTGCGCGTTGATGACTAACGATAGATTTTTGATAGCTTCTTCGTAATTTTTATTAATCAACTCAATAATTCCAATGTTTTGGATTGACAGATAATCTCTTGGATTTGTCTTAAGAATTTCTTCAAAAATCTTTTTCGCTTGCGGATATTGTTGTTTCACAAAGTAATCATACGCTTCTTGATGTTTTGCCTTTACTTCATCTTTACTTAGGAACGATTTGAATTTTAGCTTTCCTAAAACTTCTTGTTTGGCAGCAATCAATTTTCCACTATAGGAATTGTACGCCAATCCAGTATCGAGCACTTTTAGCATTGCCTCACTGTCTTTTGTAAAGTCGTAAATTGTATTGGCTTTCGTTTTCCATTCGTTGACATCTCTGTAATTGTATTTGGTATACCGATTCATCACACGTAACAAACCTACGGTATCTTTTTGTTTTTTGTAGATACTTTTTAGCATGTAATAATTCGTTTTAAATCCTGGATAAATATCAAAAACCTTTCCTGAATAATACTTTGCGCTGTCTAAATTTTCTTTGGCATTGAGGAAGATTTCTGCTTTGAATGCATTAACCAACAAAGCATCTGTATTGTATGATTTTGAACGATTTAAAATTTCCAAAGCTTCATCATATTTTTTCGCTTTGATCGCGTAGTTTGCCAAATACACATTATTAACCGTTCCTACGTAACTTAATTGTGGATATTTGCGCCATTGTTGTTTGATACTTTCATAATTATTTTTCAGTTTTTCATCACTAAAAAGTGTTTTCCCTGCCAAATCTGTTCGCATGTCACGTTGCAATTGATATGCTTTTAATACTGCATAATTGGAAGCAATACTTGCAAAACTGAATAAAAATAACACACCAAATAATACTAAGTTTCGTTTTTTATTAAATTCATTTTCTTCTGATGCAGTGTCTTTTCTGGCGAAAGCCAACATAAAACCAACTGCAACTATAAAATATAGCTGAATTGGCGGTCGCTCAAGCGGAAAGTTGAGCAATGCATCCAACGTGTAGCCAACTGCCACTAGAAAAATGGTGACATACATAAACTGTTTTTTATAGTCTTTTTCACGGCGCAACAAACCGACAAACCATAGAAACGGCACCACAAACAAGGAAACATACAATAGAAAACCGACAATTCCTGTTTCGGCAAGTTTTTCCATAAAGTCACTATGCGCACGTCTCGGATTGGCAAAAGCACCTCTACTATTGGCATAATTTTTATAATGTTCGCTTTTTCCAACAGCTTTGTAATTTCCATAACCGACACCAAGTATTGGGTTCTTTTTAAAGTTTCTAAATGCGAGTTCCCACAAAGAAAAACGCCCTGAACTTGTTCGAGAAGCTTTATTGACTTTTAAGTTGATTGGCATCATTGTTTTTTCGTTGGAATAATTATTTTTTACAGATTTTCTTCCGCCGTAAAAATCAAGGTTTTTGGTATTTAAAAGATCATCAATAGAGTTCATCGAACCTTTATCAATTCGGTTTACATTCAACACTAAAAAGATGAGTAAAAATGGAGCTATTCCTAAAATTAATGCTTCTTTTTTCAGTTTCACTGTTTCTGAATGTTTGACAATTCCGTAAATCATAAAACTTATTGTACAAATAAAAATGACCACTAATGATAAAACCGCCGTTCGTGTTCCTGCAAACAGCAATGCTAAAATCACCATATAAGTGACAATTCCTGCGGCATATTTCCAGATTTTTTCAAAGAATAAAAAACCATACATCAACAAAGGCAATTGAATGACTAAAAACGCACTGTAAATATTGATGTTTGAAAAACCGTGTTGAAATCCTATGATAAGTTCGTTAGATCTTGATATGTTATTGTTGCTTAAAAAGAAATTAATTGCCCGAAAACTATAAAAAGTCACTACAAAAATGGAAAGTTTGCTAATGAAGTTTAAAAAGGCTTTCGGATCTTTTCTGATGAAAATATACAAACAAAAAAATGCCACAATTACATTGACAAAACGTGCCAAATGCACCAAACTTTCACTTGCGTTAATTGCCGTTATCATCGACAAACAAGCGACAGCAAAGAATCCTGTGAGCAAACCTAAGTATAGCTTGGCTTTCTTTTGTAGTTGAAAAGCTTGAAAAAAGGCATTGTTTTTATAAATAAATACCAAAGCAGCAACGTTGAGTAAAGAAATATACAACCATTGTGGCGCGTCATAATCCATCGCATTTAGCAAAGGCACCAAGCAAGAAAGTAAATATAAAAAGAGGAAAAAATGGGCAACAATAAGTTGATTCGGTAACTGATTCTTTTTTGAAATAGTTTTCTTTTCGGGTTTATTTTTTGGCATTGATCTGGTTTTATGTCAAGAAAAATAACAATTTTACAAGTGTAAGTCAAGCAAATATAAACGACTATTCTTGTATTGCTAGGTAAACAAATTACGAGAAAAATCTTGAATTCTGCGATATTGTCTTTTGAAAGAATTTCAGAAACCCGATTAAAGGCAAAAAATTGAGTTATAAATACAACTGATTTCCCTGTAAAAGTGACGACAGAATCTAAGAATAGTTAGTACCTTTGTAATGTTAGAAAAAGAACTTATGCTAGATATTCAAAAGATACGTAAAGACTTTCCAATTCTCAACCGAGAAGTAAATGGAAAACCTCTAATATACTTCGATAATGCGGCAACTTCGCAAACGCCACAGCAAGTAATTGACTGTATTGTAGATTATTATTCACGCTACAATGCAAATATACATCGCGGCGTGCATACCTTGAGTCAGGAAGCGACAGATGCGTATGAAGAAGCACGTATCAAAATTCAGCAACATTTTAATGCGGCAAAACCGTATGAAATGATTCTGACTTCAGGCACAACAGACAGTATTAATTTGGTGGCTAATGGTTTTGCTTCTTTATTGAAAGAAGGTGATGAAATTATCGTTTCTGCGCTGGAACATCATTCAAATATTGTTCCTTGGCAAATGTTGTGCGAACATACCGGAGCTGTTTTAAAAGTCATTCCGATGTTTGAAAGCGGACAGTTAGACATGGAAACCTATGTTTCTTTACTAAATGAAAACACGAAATTGGTCTTTTGTAATCACGTATCAAATGCACTTGGCGTGATTAATCCGATTGAATTTATCATTGAAAAAGCACATGAAGTAAACGCTGCCGTATTGATTGATGGCGCACAAGCTTCTCCACATATCAAAGCAGATGTTCAAGCACTAGATGTAGACTTTTATGTAGCTTCGGCACATAAAATTTGCGGACCAACTGGTGTTGGATTATGTATGGAAAGAAAATTGGCTCAATAAACTACCTCCATACAAAGGTGGCGGCGAAATGATAGATCAAGTGACGTTTGAAAAAACAACGTATGCAGGTTTGCCACACAAATTTGAAGCGGGAACACCAAATATTTGTGGAGTGATTGCTTTTGGAGCGGCACTCGATTATATGAATGCCATCGGATTTGAAGCTATTGCAACGTATGAAAACGAATTGTTGGAATATGCTACCGAAAAATTATTGGCAATTGGCGATGTTACGATTTATGGAACTGGTGATAAAACTGCCGTGATTTCGTTTAATATTGAAAACATTCATCCGTATGATATTGGTACAATTGTAGACAAACTTGGAATCGCCGTTCGTACAGGTCATCACTGCGCACAACCTATCATGGATTTCTATAAAATCCCGGGAACGGTTAGAGCTTCATTTTCGTTTTACAATACCAAAGAAGAAATTGATGTTTTTATAGAAGCAATCAAAAAAGCAAAAATGATGCTTTCTTAAAAACGTTTCAAAAACACTGTTCATCTATAGAATCGACCCATTGGTCGATTCTTTTTTTTGCTATTGTATTAAAAAGCATAAGTGTATTTCATCGATCAACAGCCTATTCTTCACTTGTAACCCTTTAATCACAACTTTGTTATATTTGCAACAAAGTTGCGATTAAAATGTTGTTTATCTAATAAATACGTTAAAAAAGTGATAAATATTTAAAAAAAAGTACATTTGCGCATTATTAACCCGAAATAAACTTAATAATTAATTATGAAAAAACTTTTTATGAGCATGATCGCTGTAGGTGCGATGATGGTATCTTGTAGTGACGACCAGACTGCAGATACAAACGTAACAGATGCGCAAGGAGTTGACATGAGCGACTTTTACTTATACACTGATAACAGTGAAAAAGTAGCAGGCGGATGTTTTACAATGCAAAAGTTGAATGCGCAACTTGACAAAGATTCTGAATTATTTGACAGAATGTTTGATATTGAAAAAAAATACCGACAAAGAACCTTAGCTAAAAAACCAGGAAATGGAAATGGCGGCGGAAACAATGGCGGCGGTGGTGATCCAGAACCACCAGGAGACACTATGGGAGTTGTAACTATTCCTGTGTACGTACATGTTGTATACAGTAATAATAATGAAAACATCAGCGATGCACAGATTAATTCGCAAATGGCAGTATTGAATGATGACTTTAGAAGATCTAACAGTGATGCTAACCAAACACCTTCTTTATTTTCTGGTGTAGCTGCAGATACTGAAATTCAATTCAGCTTGGCGGGAACATTCAGACATGCCAATTCAAGAACTTCTTGGGGAACGAATGACTTAGTAAAATCTACATATCCACCTGTAACACCTTCAACTCACATGAATATTTGGGTTTGTAACATCGGTGGAGGAATTTTAGGATACGCACAATTCCCTGGAGGAAACTCAGCAACAGATGGTATTGTAGTTGGACCACAGTTTTTCGGAACTACAGGTTATGTAGCTGCTCCATTTAACGGAGGAAGAACAACAACTCACGAAGTTGGACACTACTTAAACTTACGTCACATTTGGGGAGACGGAAGATGTAACAGAGACGATTTTGTTGCTGACACACCAAAGTCTGATGCACCAAACTATGGATGCCCATCATTTCCAACAACAAATTGTCGTTCTACAGACATGACAATGAACTATATGGATTATACTGATGATGCTTGTATGAATATGTTTAGTGCAGGACAAAAATCTAGAATGCGTGGAGTTTTAGTTTCAGGAGGAGCAAGAGCTAGCCTCGTAAACTAAATATAGAAAGTGCTAAATTAAATATAGAAAAGACGCCAAAATTGGCGTCTTTTTTTGTATTATTATATAACCAAATTTAAAAATTACGACACATGAAATTCTTACTTTGCTTATTTGCTGTCACACTGTTTACAAAAGGTTGTAATGATGCTGATTCCAACAAGGAAACCATCAAAAATGCACAAGACGATATATCTATTCAGTACAAAGCGTCTTCACGTGGATTTTATCAAGACATCAAACTATCTAAAGCACAATTATCTTATACAAATGTAAGAGGTGGAAAAGTTTCTGTACAACAAGATATGTCTTCGGAAGATTGGAATGAAATTGTACAACTACTCGATAAGATTGACGCTGAAAAACTGAAAAGTAATTATGTAAATCCTGATGATCTTGGGCGAGATGCCGTAATTCCAGCGACATTAACCATCAATTACAAAGAAAACATCGTACGAAATATTGAATTCGGACATGGAAATCCGCCAAAAGAATTGACAGCTTTGGTAAATAAAATTCAAGCAATGGCAAATGCAGTTGATAAACCGTAATAGTTGTTGTATTTTTGCGTCTAATTAAAGAATTATACACCAAGAACGTATAAAAATGACGATACAAGAGATACAAGACGAAATAGTAGACGAATTTAGCATGTTTGATGATTGGATGCAACGCTATGAATACATGATTGACCTTGGAAAATCATTACCACTTATCGATGAAAGTCTGAAAAAAGATGAAAACCTCATCAAAGGTTGTCAAAGTAAAGTGTGGGTTCATGGAGAAATGAAAGATGATAAAGTAGTTTTTACGGCAGATAGTGATGCTATTATTACCAAAGGAATTATTGCCATCTTAATTCGTGCTTTCTCCAACCAACATCCTGCTGCAATAATTGAAGCAAATACAGATTTTATTGATGAAATTGGTTTAAAAGAACATTTATCACCAACAAGAGCCAACGGATTGGTCAGTATGATTAAACAATTAAAATTATACGCAGTAGCGTATCAAACTCAACTCAATTAACATGTCAGAAATCACAATAGATACAGACGCTTTAGGCGAAAAAATAGTACGCGTTTTAAAAACCATCTACGATCCAGAAATTCCGGTAGACATATACGAACTCGGATTAATTTATGATGTTTTTGTCAATGAAAATTCCGATGTGAAAATTTTAATGACACTCACTTCACCAAATTGTCCAGTAGCAGAAACGCTTCCGCTAGAAATAGAAGAAAAAGTAAAATCGCTCAAAGAAGTCAACAACGCAACCGTTGAAATTACTTTTGATCCACCTTGGGATAAAGATTTAATGAGTGAAGAAGCAAAATTAGAATTAGGCTTACTATAAAATCATGGCAGACGAAATTATCAACAGAGTTGCGCAAAGCAAACTAATTACTTTTGACTTAGAAGATTATTATCCTTCTGGTGAACGTGTATTGTTTGATATTTCAGATTGGTTGATGCAAGGATTGATTCTTCGCGAAAAAGAATTTAGAAAACATGTCTCCGAATATGATTGGTCACAACATCAAGGACATTATGTGGCACTTTCCTGTTCGACAGATGCTATTGTGCCTGCGTGGGCATACATGTTATTAAGCGTACATTTAGCACCATTTGTCGAAAAAGTAATAATTGGCACTTTAGACAATTTGGAAACGGCTATTTACCAAAATATCATTGACCAATTGGACGTTTCTGAATTCTTAAACAAATCAGTCATTATAAAAGGTTGTACCAACAAACCCATACCAGACAATGCATACGCGATGATGACAGTAAAACTACAAGGCGTTGCCAAAAGCATTATGTATGGAGAAGCTTGCTCCGCTGTTCCACTCTACAAAAAGAAAAGACTGCGTTAAAAAATTTTCAAACACTTATAAATCAATCATTTAAATATTTCGTCCTATTTTTGTGAACTGATAGGCAACACGTATATTTGCCACCGCAAAAACCTAAAATAAACAATCATGAGAAAAATCGTATTTGCAATCGCATTATGTATAGGAATTACTTCCATGAATGCGCAAACAAAAGAAGAATTACAAGCTAAAAAAGCAGAAAAACAAGCTGCTGCAGATGCATTACAAGCAGAAGCAAATGCTATACAAGCAGAAATTGACGCGCTTCCAGGATGGAGAAAAGGAGCATTTGGTACTATTGGTGGAAGCCTTTCTGAATTCAACAATTGGTACGCGCAAGGAACTCCAAACAACTCCTCAGGAAATATTGGATTTACCGTAAATGCTTTTGCGAACTTAAACCAAGAGAAATTTTTCTGGAACAATAGTTTGAATGTAAACTTAGCTTGGGTAAAGCTTGATGACAAAGACGATCCAACTGATAGCGATAAATTTAGAGAAGCTACAGATGTTTTTAACATTAGTTCTTTATACGGACGTAAATTAAGTGAGAAATTCGCAATCTCTGGATTGGCAGAATACAGAACTACACTTTTAAGTAACTTTAATGATCCTGGATATTTAGACCTTGGTGTCGGTGGAACTTGGACGCCAATTAAAAACTTAGTCGTAGTAATTCATCCTTTAAACTACAATTTTGTATTTAGTGATAATGATACGGTATTTGAATCTTCTTTAGGAGCAAAAATCGTTGCTGACTATACAAGAAGTATTGGTGCTATCAACTTTAAAACAAACTTGTCTATGTTTCAAAGCTACAAAAGTAGCGATTATTCAAACTGGACATGGACCAACTCATTCAGCTATACATTATGGAAAATGATTGGTGTTGGTTTTGACTTTGGTTTAAGACAAAACAAGCAAGAAGCGGTAAACTTCAACCTTGCTCAAGGAAACGCAGGTACAACATTTGACAATGTAGACAACAAATTACAGTCGTATTGGACAATTGGTATGAGCTACAACTTCTAAAAAAATAAAATTTTATCTAGAAAGCGTTCCAAATCGGAGCGCTTTTTTATTTTTGTTTGGTATAATTTTTGATGAAAGTTTTTCTATTTTAAAAACCAGCCAACCTATGAAACATGCATTGACGCTTTGCCTATTATGTATAAGCACACTTGTTACTGCGCAAGGAGTAAAAAACATGACTGCCATAAAAGCAGCACTACAAAAATCGGCAACCATCAAAAAACCTAAAACTCCTGTAAAAGATACCATTCCAAAAGGTTGGCGATCTAATGGAAAAGTTTCTTTCCTCTTTAACCAAGCTGCGTTTTCCAATTGGGCTGCTGGTGGAGAAAATAGTATTTCTGGTACTTTAGGGCTAAATTATGATTTGCATTACCACCAAGAGGAATGGGATTGGGACACGCGCGTTCTAGTGGCTTACGGACTCACACAAACCAGAAATAGTGAATTTACTCGAAAAACAGACGATCGTTTTGAACTAAATTCTGTAATTGGAAAAAAAGGGCAAAATCATTGGTTTTATTCAGGGTTTTTAAATTTTAGAACACAAATGACTTCTGGTTTTCGATTTGACACGGATGAAAACGGAAAAGAAATTCGTATGAAAAATACAGACGCTTTTTCACCAGCATATCTTTCGTTTGGTCCTGGAGTTTTGTGGAAAAAGCATGCTGATTTAAAGTTCAATATTGCTCCAGGGACATCTAAAGTAACAATCGTTGATGATGATTTTACGTTACCAAATGAAGAATATTTTGGTGTTCCTGAAGGAGAAAGCATTCGTTACGAAATTGGCATGTATGCTTCTGGCTATTACAAATTTACATTGTTTGATAATATTGTGATGGAAAACATTTTGAATCTTTATTCTAATTATTTAGAAAATCCAGAAAATATAGATGTTGATTATAATATAAACTTAGTGATGACGATTAATAAATACCTTTCTACCAACATCAACTTTCAAACGATTTATGATGATAATGCTTTTAAAGGATTTCAAACTCGTGAAGTACTTGGTTTGGGCGTCAATTATGGATTCTAGCAAAAAAAATCTTTCTGTACAGATATAAATTTGAGTTAATAACTCCGTTAATTCTCTTTGTTAACTTTCTACAGCGTTCCATTAACGTAAAATCAAAACCTCAGCAAATATAGGCATTTCCAATGCTTTTTAGGTTAATGATCGGTTAACGATGGTGTTTTTTATGGCTACAAATGACTGATTGCCTACTTTTGAATTGTTGAAACTGCAAAAACAGTCAACCGCAAACCAACAATCACCAAATGAAAAACAAAATCACCATACTAATTATTGCTTCTATTGCAACCTTAATTGCCTTATCAGCGATTCAAGCATATTTAGTAGAAAATGCTTATCAATTAAAGAAGCGCGCATTTATACAAGAAACAGACGATGCGATTTCTGATATTGACAATCATCCAGAATTAGATTCGTTGGTAGATGTTCTTGGCGAAGATTTGCGTATCAATTTGGGCGATTATCAAAATAAACGCATTACAAAAGCTGAGGTAATTAGAAACTTACGCATAAAAGGCGACAGTGTCAATCCTGCTTACATGAAGCGTTACAATAAAGAACTCAAAGCGATTAACTTAGGATATAAAATTCGCTACAAGCGAGAAGTAACAAGCATTGTGGTGTATGACGGACAAGAAAATGATACAATTTTCCCATTACCATCACAGCAAAACGGAATTATTTTAGGAGAAGATTTTCAAGACAAAAATTCGCACGTAGTCAAAAGTTCACGTACGTTTACGGAGTTTGATTTTGTAGCACAAGAAAACGACAGTGTGTTTACCAAAACCGTTGATGTTGAACTAAAAACACGCGATGTTATCTTAATTACCGATTGGAAAAGTATTGTATTTCGTCGTATGGCAACACTACTTATTTTCTCAGTATTGTTATTTTTATTTGTAGTTGGATTGCTCTATTATTCTATTAAAACTTTAATCAATCAGAAGAAAATAACAGAGATCAAAACAGATTTCATCAACAATATTACACACGAATTAAAAACACCATTGGCAACTTTGAGTGTCGCTTCAAAAAGCTTGAAAAACAAGGAAATTCGTAATTCTGCGGAAGCGTTCGATCATACGTTAAATATTGTAGACCGACAGAATACTCGTTTGCAAAAACTCATCGATCAAGTATTGACCAATAGTTTAAGCGCCAACGACATTGTATTGTCGAAAGACGCCGTAGTTGACAATGAATTTTTTAATGATTTGATTGCCGATTTTAAACTATCAACACAACAACGCGAATTGAGCATTATAAACAATGTGTGTTCGCAAGAAGTATTATTGCGTATTGACACCTTTCACTTTACAACAGCAGTTTTCAATATTTTGGAAAATGCGGTGAAATACGGAAACGATCAAACAGAAATTATCATAGAAACATCGCTAAAAGGCAACGAATATATCATCAACATTAGTGACAACGGACAAGGAATTGCAGCAGAAGATCAGTCACAAATTTTTGAAAAATTTTACAGAGTCAGTCACGGAAATGTTCACAATGTAAAAGGACTCGGACTCGGATTGTATTATACAAGCCAAATTGTAAATGCACATCAAGGAGAAATTACCGTGCAAAGCGAATTAGAAAAAGGAACCACGTTTATCATCACAATACCAATAAACTAATGCAACACACAAAAGTTTTACTCGCAGAAGACGATTATGATTTTGGAAGTATTTTAAAACAATACTTAATGATTCATCAGTTTGAAGTGATTTGGGCAAAAAACGGACAAGAAGCTTTTGAGTTTTTTACCGCAGACGAACACCAACATGAAAATGCGTTTGACATTTGTGTATTTGACGTGATGATGCCAAAATTAGATGGTTTTTCCTTGGCAGAAAAAGTGATTCAACACAACCCAGAAGTACCTTTTATCTTTTTGACAGCCAAGAAGATGAAAGAAGATAAAATACGAGGATTAAAACTCGGAGCCGACGATTATATCGTCAAACCATTTGAAGCAGATATTTTGGTATTACGCTTGCAAAACATACTGAAACGAACAAAAAAAATAATCATTTCATCAAAAAACGAACAAGAATTTAGTATCGGAGCGTATGTTTTTGACACGGTAAACTATCAATTGAAACTCAATGGAGAAACACAACGAATTACTGAGAAAGAAGCGCAATTGATTCAGTATTTCTACGATCACAAAAACCAAATGATAAAACGAGAAGACGTTCTTGAAAATGTTTGGGGAACAGATGATTTCTTTTCGGGAAGAAGCATGGATGTATTCATAAGCCGACTCCGAAAATATTTTAAGAAAGATCCAAATATTGCCATAGAGAGCACGCGTGGCGTTGGATTGACTTTTAAAATCATCGAAAATTAATGTAGTCATTCATCAAAAAAACAACATCAAAATGAAAAATTTAATCATCACCATTATCAGCATATTTTTAGTTCAACTAATTCATGCACAAGAACCACCATTACCACCAACGCCGCCGTCAACAAGTTCTAGCTCAAGTTCGTCATCCACATATAGTAGCAGTAGCAACAACAGTAATGAGAAAACGTCAATTTCTATCAGTTATACTGAAGACGATTATAAGTTACGTGCGCGTTTTCCAAAAAACAGGTATGAAAAGCTTAAGAATTTAATTGAAAATACGCTTGGCGGAAAAAATATGGATATCGGAAAAGGATATTCTAAATGGAGCAACGACGAAAAAGTGTATGACATAAAACTAACAAAGAAAAATTTGCGTATCTCTTTAGATTTAAATGTAGCTTCTCCTGATTTGATAGAGAAATTTAAAAATTTAGGAGAAGATGCTAAAATTATCATCTCGGGAAGTTCTGTAAATATTGAAAGAGAACGCGTTCAGCGAGAAGCAGATCGTATTCGTGTGGAAGCTGAACGTATGAAGCGCGAAGCCGCACGTTTGGAAAGACAGTATGAACGACAAGCTGCACGCGCAGAAGAAAGAGCAAAGCGTGAGATAGAACGCGCAAAACGTATGGAAGCACGAAAAAAAGACCAATTGAAACTTGAAGCAAAACGCATAGAGCGAGATGCAAAACGTGTGGAACTTGAAGCAAAAAGATTGGAAAGAGAAGCAAAAAGAATTGAAGAAAAAGCACGTCACAAAGGTGGCGTGAGCTCTTATATAAAACGCTTATTAGACGACCCAAAAACAGTATATACCACAACTCCTTCTGGGGCAAATCTTAATTGGATTTGGCCAGAAGTTCAAGAAAACCTACTGACTTCTTTACTTAAAGACAAGCTAATTACCTCTACTTCTGAAGTAACGTTTACCAATGAAAAAGACCGTATGTACGCCAACGGAACCGAATTGACAGAAGCACAAAGACGTAAGTACAATACAATGTTTCGCAACGCAGGAATACAATCAAATGCAGACTTTTCTTTTTATAAAAAAGGAAATAATATTGTTGTGATTGGCTTAAATGCTAAGATTAAAAAAGTATTCAATGACTTGCACAAAAAAGGCTACATTGCTTCTACAGATGAAGCTGTGAAATTGGCTATTGATGGAAGTTCAGTTACACAAAACGGGCAACGTTTGGCAACTGATAAAGTAGCAGCGTACAATGCTATTTTGCGCGATAACGGAATTATTCCTTCGCCAGGAAAATATATTGAAATGAAAAAAGCGGGAAGCTACCGATTGGGTTATAGTTTAGGAAAAAAAGGAATTGTAGGTACTTGGATTGAGGAAGATTGATTGTTTTATAAATTGAACGCTTCTTGTTTTTACACGCCTATAAAAAGCTCATATTTCAACATAAACTACTGACACAAATTGATCTAAGACAAAGTTATGTTGTTTTTGTTTTATAAATTGACAAGTACTTTTCTTGTCATATCTATACTGTTGTTTTTGCTTTACAAACTATAATTAAAAATCAAAAACTTTTAAACATTATGAAAAAACAGAACATCAAAAACTTATCTTTAAGAAAAAGAGAAATTTCTAATTTGAACTTTACATTTGTACAAGGAGGAAAAGGAGAAGCAAGCGTTGACAATCCTTGCGCTACACAAACAGAGTTTCCTACATGTAATGCCGTAAGCATTAAGTTTCCATGTGCTACACAAACAGAATTTCCAACGTGTAATTCCAAATAAGATTTAAAAAAAGCTGTCTGAAAAAGCAAATTCTTTCAGACAGCACCTTTTTTATACTTGTAAAATTTTAATGATTTTTAAGCAGACTATCGTTGTCCTGGGCAGATAAAACACAATGTCATCGCTGTTGGTCCTGTTGGTCCAGTTGTGTATGTATCTGAAGTATCATCATCTTGTCTTTGAAAACCACCTTTTACTTTTTCTGATAAGTTTGAAACTGATTTTTTATTGAGTGCTAATTTTCTTAAGTTTTTTTTCATTTTATAAAATTTTAGTTTTGGTTTGTTATTATTAGTAAGTCACTGAACAGTCAAAACATCCTGTGTTTGCTGTAGGATCGTTTGTTGGAAAACTGTCTCCAGCTCTTTGCAAACCTCCTTTAATTTTTTCGGTTAAATTTGAAACGGCTTTTTTGTTCAATGAAAGTTTTTTTAAACTTCTTTTCATATTAATGAATTATTAAGTTGCTCCTACTCGTACGTTTTTCGGATTCCACGTAATTGTGTACGGTATATTTTCTGAGAGAAAAAACCGTATTGCAACTGCTTAAAAAAGTAAGGGAATATGCTATACAAACGAAAAAGCACAGAAATATGGCTTTTACGTTGTAATAAATGTAAGCAAAAAAGGAGATACTTGCAATGATCTCCTTTCTCAATATGAAAAACTATTGTAAATCCTCGTAATCTGGATAAAGGAAATTGTTGTATGGAAAGCGTGTTACATGTATTTCGCGTACAACAGTATATACTTTGCGCTTAAATTCGTCTAAATTTTCTTTATTGAGCGCAGAAATGAACAATACATCTTCCGCAGAAGAATTCATCCACGTTTTTTTCCAGTCATCAAGCGTGTAATGTGCTTTGGTTTTTTCAGTAACCAAATCATCACTATCTATGGTTTCATGCGTATATGCATCAATTTTATTAAAAACCATGACTGTTGGTTTATCGCCACTTTTTATTTCGCTTAAAATCTGATTTACAGAAGCTATGTGATCTTCAAAATTTGGATGAGAAATATCTACGACGTGCAATAACAAATCGGCTTCACGAACTTCATCTAAAGTACTTTTGAACGAATCGACCAATTGTGTCGGTAACTTTCGGATGAATCCTACGGTATCACTCAACAAAAAAGGAAGATTTCCAATAACTACTTTGCGCACAGTTGTATCAAGCGTAGCAAATAGTTTATTTTCTGCAAATACTTCACTTTTACTAATTACATTCATCAGCGTAGATTTCCCAACGTTGGTATATCCTACCAATGCTACACGAATAAGCGCGCCTCTATTTCCACGTTGTACAGCCATTTGTTTGTCAATCGTTACCATCTTTTTTCGTAGCAACGCAATTTTATCACGTACAATACGTCTATCGGTCTCAATTTCCGTTTCTCCAGGTCCACGCATTCCAATTCCACCTCGTTGACGTTCCAAGTGTGTCCACAAACCTGTCAATCGTGGTAATAAGTATTGGTATTGCGCCAATTCTACTTGTGTTCGTGCATAACTTGTTTTGGCGCGTTGTGCAAAAATGTCTAGAATTAATCCGGTTCTATCAATAATCTTACACTTTAGCAAACGTTCTATATTTTTTTGTTGTGAAGGAGATAATTCATCATCAAAAATCACTGATCCAATATCATTCGACTTTACAAATTGCTCTACCTCGTCCATTTTTCCTGTTCCTATGAATGTTTTCGGGTTCGGAACATCAATCTTCTGCGTGAAACGCTTTACAACTTCGCCGCCTGCGGTGTATGTTAAAAATTCAAGCTCATCCAAATACTCTTTTGATTTGGCTTCATCTTGATCTTTAGTAATCACTCCTATAAGTACGGCTCGCTCGTATGCGATGGTTTTCTTTTCTAGCATAAATAAAATTAAAAACACAAAGTTACACATTTCCTTTCTTGATTTTACTACTTTTATATGTATAAACAGACTTTTATAGCACTTATGGAGAAAAAAGACACGATACACAAATATCATACAATAGCATTTTACAATCTTGAAAATTTATTTGACACCGAAGATGATAAGTATGTTTTAGATAATGATTTTTTACCAGAATCGGATCGTAATTGGACTCCAAAACGTTATGATAAGAAAATTTACAAACTAGGTTCTGCCATTTCAAGTTTGGGTCCAGAAGACACAAAAAACGCACCTGTGCTTGTAGGTGTTGCTGAGGTTGAAAATAAAACGGTTATGCAGGATCTTGTCGACTCTAAACAACTGCAAGAATACAATTATGATTTTGTGCATTACAACTCACCTGACGAACGCGGTATTGACGTAGGTTTGTTGTATCAAAAAGAACATTTTGAAGTCGTTCATTCAGAATCAATTCCTATCCTTATATATAATGAAGAAGGAAATCGTGATTTTACCCGAGATACTTTATATGTAAAAGGACTCTTAAACAACGAACCAATTCATGTATTTGTCAATCATTGGTCATCCCGTAGAGACGGTGCTGCTGAAACGGCATACAAACGTATTGAAGCAGCAAAAACTGTTCGTGAGAAAATAAATTACATTCAAACAGAAGAAAACGATCCACATATTATTATAATGGGTGATTTTAATGACGATCCTACTAGCGAAAGTATTCAGAACTATTTAATGGATACTGATTTGTACAATCCGATGGAAAAACTATTGACTATCTATAAAGGTAGTCTTAACTATAGAGGAGAATGGAATCTATTCGATCAAATTATTTTTACCACCAACTTTTTCGATTATAAAAAAGGCACGCATAGTTTTGCTTCCGCAGCTATTTTTGACGAACACTTTTTAACACAATGGAAAGGAAAGTACAAAGGCAATCCATTCCGCACTTATGCAGGTAGAAGATATTTAGGTGGTTACAGCGATCATTTCCCTGTATACATACGATTAAAATTCAACAGGTAAACTTTATTTTTTACAACTAAAGTGTTAAAGTAAAGTTAAGTTTGTATTTTTTTACTATTTTTAGGGCTACTAACTATTAACCAACTTTTTTATGAAAAAAATTACCTTGTTGATCATGGTGACCTTTTTCAGTGCGTTATCATATTCTCAAACAGTAGACTGCGCTGTGGGACCTGTAAATAACACAGGTTTCTGTTATGGAAATAATGATACAACTTCCTTCACTTACACAAGTAGTGACGGATCTCCACTGGCAGTCATCTTCAACGCCGGACAAGTAGAGAATAATTGGGATGAACTTATCATCACAGACTCTGATGGAACAACACAAATTTATAACGGATATGGAGCAGGAGGAGACCTAACAGGTCTATCTTTTGAATCTACAGGAGACACCATTACAATTGGTATTACTTCTGATGGTTCTGTAAACTGTACAGGCAACGGATTTACTCCTTGGGACTTTACCGTATCTTGTGTAGATACTACATTACCTCCTTCATGTGTTATAGTTACTTCACCAACTGATGGAGCAACAGATGTAGATGAAAATGAAGATATTACTTGGGGAACTGCAACGGGCGGACCACAAGGATATTTAATTACTATTGGAACTACACCAGGAGGAAATGACATTGCAAATGCAGTAGATGTAGGTCTTGTAAACACCTACGACCCTGGAACGTTAGCGTATGGCACTACATTTTATGTAACCGTAACTCCTTACAATGCAAACGGAAATGCAACGGGTTGCGTAGAATCTAGCTTTACAACACGTCCAGATCCGAATGTCGTTGTTGACTGCGCTTCTGGAGTACCTGTAAATGTTACTGGCTTCTGTTATGAAAATAATAATACAGAAGTTTTCAATTTTGCAAGTTCTGATGGTTCTACCTTACAAATAGTATTCAACTCAGGTAACGTTGAAAACAACTGGGATGAATTGATTATTTACGATTCTGATGGCGTAACCGAATTATACAACGGTTATGGAAACAACGGAGATTTAGCTGGATTGATTTTCGAATCATCTGGTCCTTCACTAAGCCTTACGGTAACTTCTGATGGTTCTGTAAGTTGTGTAAGTAGTGCAGGAATTCAGCCTTGGGATTATACAGTATCTTGTGTAGATCCTTCTTTACCTCCAGGATGTGTTTCACTAACATCACCAGTTGATGGGGCTACAGATATCAACGAAGAAGATGATATTTCTTGGACTACAGCAGCCGGAAACCCTACAGGATATTTAGTTTCTATTGGTACTACACCAGGAGGAACAGATGTTTTAAATGCATTTGATGTAGGTCTTGTAAACACATATGACCCAGGAACGCTAGCTTTTTCAACACAACATTACGTAACAATTACTCCATATAATGCTAATGGTAATGCTGTAGGTTGTCCTGAAGAAAGTTTCACCATACGAGACGATCCTTTCGTTCCTGTAGATTGTAATGCTGCTCCTCTAAATGTAACAGGATTCTGTTACACAAACAATGATACAACTACATTCAGCTACACAAGCTCAGACGGAACTTCTACACTTGCATTATTATTCAATGCTGGTCAAGTAGAAAATAACTGGGATGAGTTAATCGTTTTCGATTCTGATGGAACGGAAATTTACAACGGTTATGGAAATGGTGGTGATTTAGCGGGTCTTAGCTTTGAAAGTTCAGGATCTACAATCACGTTCCAAATCCAATCGGACGGAATATTTAGCTGTCAATCACAGGGATATACTCCTTGGGACTTTATCGTAGGATGTATTGATCCTACTGCGCCACCTTCTTGTGTATCTTTGACAAGTCCTCTAGATGGTGCTACTGCCGTAGAAATTGATGAAAACATTAACTGGGGATCTGCAATTGGTTCGCCAGCAGGATATATCTTAACAGTAGGAACTACACCAGGTGGAAATGATGTTGTAAACGGACTTGACGTTGGAAATGTAAATTCATACTTATTAGATACCGATTACGACACTACATATTACGTAACAATATTAGCATACAACGGAAATGGATTGGCTACAGGATGTACAGAAGAAAGCTTTACAACTAGACCTGATCCTAATCAAGTATTCAACTTAGTATGTGCTGATGGTCCAATAGATGTAATGCATTGTTATACAAATAATGATGATAATACATTCTTATTCACATCAGACTCAGGTTTCCCTGTAAGACTTACATTTACGACAGGAACTATTGTTGATGATGATGATATAATTAATTTTTATGACGGGTCAGACAACACGTTCCCTGTATTATTCTCAGGAAATAACGCTGGAGACCTTACAGGATTAGTGATTGAATCTAATGGTGGAAACCTATTTATGGAAGTTATCAGTGATGGATTTACAAGTTGTGCCGCAGGAAATGGTACTACTTGGGAATGGACTGCTGAATGTTTAACATGTTTCAAACCATCTGCTACATATACTGTAGTTGAAGATTGTGCTGAAGGAGATCAGTTCCTAGTTGATGTAGAAATTACAGATACAGGTGACGCTGATTCAATTTCAATTTTTGATGACTTCGGAAGTGCTTCACAAGTAGTTACAGATCCAGGAATATACACTTTTGGACCATATCCAAATGGAACGCCAGTAGTATTTACGGTAGCTGATACTGATGATACAAACTGTGTATTAACGAGTGATCCACAAACACAAGCATTCTGTCCAGATCAAGCATGTAGAATCATCAATGCAGGATACGATCAATTACAAACGTGTGATGAAACATCAACAGATTTATCGGCTACGTTTATGGCAAGTTCCATTACATCTAACACAAGTACATATACTATTAGTGACTTACAATGTCCTCCAGATAACTTAACTGGACAGCCAACTTCACTTACTTTAGATGATAGATGGTCTTCATTAATTCCTTTAGGATTCAACTTTGAATACTTCGGAACTACATATACAGATGTAGTTATTGGTGCAAACGGTTTAATATCGTTTAACGCTGGAGATGCTGGAAACTTCTGTCCATGGAACTTTGCTCCAGGTGATTTATTACCAACGCCAGCAGTTCCAGATAACGCAATTCACGGTGCATACCATGATATTGATCCAGGAGTAGATGGCGATCACTACATTGAATATGCAATTGTGGGTACAGCACCTTCACGTCAATTTAAAGCAACATTCTTTGAAGTACCTCACTTTGGATGTAATGATATAAGCACAACACAACAGATTATTTTATACGAATCTTCTAACGTGATTGATGTTATCTTAATAGAAAAGCCAGTTTGTCCAACATGGAATGATGGCGGTATTGCGATTGTAGGTATTCAAAACGCAGGTGGAACTGTAGGTTATGCACCTCCAGGAAGAAACAATGGTGTTTGGGATGTAACAACGCAAGAATTATGGCGATTTGTACCAGACGGAACACCTAACTATACATTTGAATGGTTAGATGAAGATGGAAACGTAATTAGTAACGATACGGATATTACTGTATCTCCAACGGAAGATACTACGTATACGGCATCTATAACGTATGCATTAGCTGATGGTTCTTTAGTAACCTTAACAGACGATGTAACGGTACGTGTTCAGAGAAATCCTGAAGTTGTTGCTACAGAAACATTAAGAGCTTGTGATGATGACTTTGATGGTATTGCAGAATATGATCTTACAGTACAAGATGCAAACGTAATTGGAACGCAAACAGATGTAACAGTTACATACTATGAATCAATGGCTGATGCAGAAGCAGGAACAAATATGCTTGCTGATCCTGCAGCTTATACAAGCGCTAGTGGAACAGTATATGTTCGTATTCAAGATGACAATACTGGATGTTTTGCAACAGGAGATTTCCAAATAGAACTATTGCCACAAATTGATCCAGCAAATATTGGTTTAGAAGGAGAATGTATTAATGATGAATATACCATTACGGTATCTCCATTAAATAACGGATACGATCCTGCAACTGTTACATACGAATGGTCAGGTGGTTCTTCTATAGACAACGATGGATCGCAATTTATTGCAACCGAAGATGGAGAATACACTGTAATGATTACAACTGCTGACGGATGTACTAGCATGCAAACATTTACAGTAATAAATGCAATGTGTTCTTTCCCACAAGGAATCTCTCCAAATGGAGATGGATTAAATGATACTTGGGACTTACGAGCGTTTAGAGTTGAAGAAGTAGAAATATTTAATTCTCACGGACGTTCAATTTACAAGAAACTCAAATACACCAACGAGTGGATGGGACAAACAAATGATAATGATAATTTACCTGTAGGAACTTATTTTTATGTATTGAGACTTGAAAATGGACAATCGAAAAATGGATGGATTTATTTAAATAAATAATTCATTGCATAAAAATTAAAATCTATATTCTTAAAATAATATTACATCATATCATGAAGAACATATATATCGCACTATTTATATTACTTTTCACACTACCATCGCTTGCACAGCAAGATCCGCAGTACACGCAGTACATGTACAATATGGCAGTTATCAATCCAGCTTATGCAGGATCTAAAGAAGGAATATCTTTAGGTGCATTATACAGAAATCAATGGACCGGATTTGACGGTGCCCCAAGAACGTTTACGTTCTTCGGGCATTCGCCTGTCGGTAAAAATGTAGGGCTTGGTTTATCTTTAATTTCAGATCAAATTGGACCTGTAAAAGAAACAAATGCTTACACAGATTTCGCATATACACTAAAACTAGGTGGCGCACACAAATTAGCATTTGGTATTAAAGCTGGATTAACATTCCACGATATCGGATTATTATCTCAAGTAAATCCAACGCTAATCGATCAAGGTGATGAAGCATTCTCTAGTAACGTAAATGAAACGACCTTTAATTTAGGTGCCGGGCTTTTTTACTATACCGACAATTACTATTTAGCATTATCTGTTCCTAACTTTTTAAAAGGAAAACACTTAGATGTAAATGGTAGAGCGTATGGTTCGGAAGTACAACATTACTTCCTTACAGGTGGTTATGTATTCCAAGCTAGTCCAAACACCAAAATCAAACCTTCATTCTTAGTAAAGTCTGCATTTGACGCACCTACGTCATTTGATGTGAACTTGAACGCCTTATTTTATGAAAAATTTGAAATTGGTGCTTCATACCGTTTAGACGACTCTTTCAGTGGAATGGTCAACTTCGCGATTAACCCGAGATTACGTATTGGTTACGCTTACGATGCCGTAACTTCAGAAATTTCTTCTGTTGCTAGTGCCTCTCACGAAGTATTCTTATTATTTGATTTATACTTCCCAAGAAAAGTTTCTCGTTCGCCAAGATATTTCTAACATAATACGCCAAAAAACAATGAAAAAACTATATATATTATTTCTAATTCTAGCAACTTCGAACGTTTTTGCTCAGAATGATAAAACTAAAAAGGCTGACAAGCTATATGACAGGCTTGAATATGTAAAAGCTGCTGAGGAATATGAAGAAATTGCCATTGACGACGCCGATGCTTATGTATATGAGCAACTCGCAAACTGTTATTACAATCTTTTCAAAACTGAAGATGCTGAACGTTGGTACAGACAAAGTATTTCTGAAGGAAACAAAAAAGCAACAGTATATTTTAAATATGCCCAAATGCTAAAAGCCAACGGAAAATACAAAGAACACAACGAATGGATGTCTAAATTTGCAGCAGCTAAACCAAATGACAAAAGAGCCATTGCCTTCAATAAAAACCCAAATTACATTCCGCAAATTCTAGCGAAAGTAACAAAGTTTGAAGTGAAAAACTCTGAAATCAATACGAAAAACTCTGACTTTGGTGCCATTGCTTCTGGAAACATTGTATACTTCACTTCTACTCGTGATGGTGGAAGAAAGTACGGATGGAACGATCAGCCATATTTAGACATTTACATGGCTTCTTATGATGGAGATGGCGAATTATCAAGTGCGCAAGCATTATCTAAAGACATCAATACGAAATACCATGAAGGAACTGTAAGTTTCTCTCCTGATAAGAAAACAATGTACTTTACACGTGAAAGTTATTATGATGGAAAATTCAAAAAAGACGAAGATGGTAAAGGAACGCTAAACCTATACACTGCAAAGATGTCTGGTGGAGAATGGACAAATGTACAACCTGTACCATTTAACAATGATGAATATTCTGTAGGACATCCATCGGTAAGTGCTGATGGTAAAACACTATACTTTGCTTCAGATATGCCAGGAGGATTTGGTCAGTCAGATTTATACAAAGTAGCAATCAACGATGATGGATCTTTTGGAGAACCAGAAAACTTAGGAGGTGACATCAATACTGAAGGTAGAGAGTTTTTCCCTTACATCAGTAACAACGGAACGTTATACTTCTCATCTGATGGAAACTTAGGGATTGGAGGATTGGACGTTTTTGCTTCCAAAGTAAAAGGAGACTCTTACGGAGCAGTTCGTAACTTAGGAACACCATTAAACAGTAACTCAGACGATTTCTCTTTCACTTTTGATGAAGAAACTAAAAAAGGATTCGTTGCTTCCAACCGTGATGGTGGAAAAGGAAGTGATGATATTTATGAAGTTACGCTTATCAATCCAATTTGTGATGTAGATTATGTAGTGGTTGTAACTGACAAAGAAACAGGAGCTGCATTAAGTGGTGCAAATGTGGTATTGGCAGACGATCAAGGAAACAGCGTAGGATCTAAAACGACTGATGCTGAAGGAAAAGTAACGTTCAAAGTAGAATGTGACAAATCTTCAAGATTGGAAGCTACCATTCAAGGATATGTTCCACAGCAAGTAGACGTAAACAGTGGAGACGATCCAACTAAATTGGTGGAAATTCCACTAGCTCCAATTGAAGAAATCATTGAAGATGTCATTGTATTAAATCCAATCTATTTTGATTTTGACAAACACAACATTCGTCAAGATGCAGCTTTCGAATTAGACAAAGTAGTAAATGTAATGACTAAGTATCCAAACATGGTTATCAAAGTGGAAACACATACAGATATCAGAGGTTCTGCGTCATACAATCAACGCTTATCGGAAAGACGTGCAAAATCTACCGTACAATACATCATTTCTAAAGGAATAGATGCTTCTCGTTTAAGCAGTGAAGGAAAAGGAGAAAGTTCTCCATTAATTGACTGTGGAAACAAATGTACAGAGGAAGAACACCAACAAAACCGTCGTTCTGACTTTATCATTGTAAGCAAAGACTAAGTACATTATCTTATAAATTATAAAACCTGTAACTCCCGTAGTTGCAGGTTTTTTTATGAAATAAACTTTCTATCCACAATCAAAATTAGTAAGTTTAATAAAAAATAATAGCATGACGATTACTATTAAGGATGAATCTTTAACAGGCGACATTCTCAATCAAATACAAATCGCTGTCGAAAACGAAATTGTAACGGTGAAAGACATTATTACTGCGCGTGTTTCTGCGGAAGTTAAAGCGTACAACAAAAAACTTCCCGAATACTTTAAAGGTCTTATTCGTCCTACAGCATCTGAAAAAACACTGAACGGTTACAAACTTAAAAAACGCAAAAAGATAGATATTGAGCAACAAACGTTCATCGCTTTTGATGCCTTTCAAAAAAATGGCTATCTCGTTCTTATTGACGATCAGCAAGCAGAAAGCCTTGAACAAGAAGTGTTGGTAGCCAAAACAACAACCGTAAGCTTTGTAAAACTGACACCATTAGTTGGTGGATAACTAAAAAATATGGGATTTGCAGACAGTCTAAAAAATCTATTTAGTAGTAAAAAAGAATCAAAAACACTACAAAATTCCCCATTCGACGAACAACTAAAAAAGATCATGCAAGATGCTTTTTTAGAAGGTTATACCTATACGATAAAATTTTCAACATTAAAATCATACAACGAGCTAAAAGCGAAAGATGCCACAACAAAAAAAGAATTTGTACAATACTTAGCTGAAAAAAAAGTTGAATTATTAAAGATAAGTGTACGAAGATCACTTACCAATGTCGAAAGGAACAAAAGTCATATCTGTGGAGAATTAGTCACAGTACTTTTACGAAGCAATCTTGAATACAAACCATCTGAAATAGCGAAATTATTAGATTTCTTTGCAAATTCTTCCTCCAAAAACAACCTCATACACTTTACAAATTGGCCCATTGGATACGTAACACAACAAATAGAAAAAAGTATCAAAAAAAACGGCGTTACTTCTGAATGGAGAAGCTTCATCGAAAAATTTTTAGCCTCGCCAGTTATGAACAAAAAAGATCATTATTGGGGCGTTGATTTGGAAAAAGTAGCAACGAAACTAAAAAAAATACTCTTTGAAGATCAAAATACTGATGGAAAAACACTTCCATATGTACATACAAACGATCGTTTTGGCGAAATGTTCAATCCTAAAATTATCACTATAGATGAAAATCTCCGCGATCACTTCTATCAACTCTGTCACCTATTCTCAAAAGCTACCAGCGGAAAACCTTCGCAACGATTCTTAAAAAATACAAGCAAAATCATTGACGAAATTGGAATTGCCAAATACAAAACTACCGTACATCCGTGGTTAGAATTTGTAATACAACTTAAAGAAATTGAAAAAACAGTACAAAACACCTATTCAGGACGTGTGTATGAATATACATACTATGAATTTTTACATGAAAAAAGCACGGCATTTTTAAAAGGATTGGTATGGAGCTTGGCAAAATTTCATGATACGGCAACCTTAAACCTAATTGCTAAACTTGCAGAACGCTGCTATAAAAAAATTCCTGGTGTTGGTCCTGCTGCGGCTGGAATTGGAAATGCCTGCATCTACGTATTAGGAAATACAAAAGGTTTAGAAGGTATCAGCCATCTATCGCGATTAAAGCTTAAAATAAAGCAGAACAACACGCGAAAACTCATCGAAAAATACATTGAAGCTGCTTCTACAAAACTTGGTGTTTCTTCTTCTGAAATAGAAGAACTTTCCATTCCACATTTCGGGTTGACAAACGGAGCAAAAACAATTGCTTTTGATGATTATACGTTGGAAATCACCATTCAAGAACTAGGAAAAGTAAATCTCATCTGGCGAAAGCCTGACGGAAAACAGCAAAAAACGACACCTGCATTTGTAAAAAATTCTGCAAAGCATGCACATACACTCAAAAAAGCAAAAAGTGATGTAGCACAAATAAAAAAATACCTCACAGCGCAACGCGATCGTATTGACAGATTGTATTTAGATGATCGTATATGGACGTATGAAAATTTTACAAAACATTATTTAGATCATGGTTTAGTTAGTTTTATCGCAAAAAGACTTTTATGGCAATTCAAAAAAGAGGATACATTTGTTACCGCATTTTACCTAAACGACCAATGGACAACGCAAGAGAATACTACACTTGATTGGATTTCGGAAGAAACAGAAGTTCGTTTGTGGCATCCAATTTATGAAGCCGTAAATGATGTATTATTTTGGCGAAAAAAACTCGAAGAACTCGAAATAAAACAACCGCTCAAACAAGCATATCGTGAAGTATATATCTTAACGGATGCAGAAATCAATACGAAAACCTATAGCAATCGTATGGCAGCGCATATCTTAAAGCAACACCAATTCAATGCACTGACAAGTATTCGCGGTTGGAAATATTCACTTATGGGTGCATTTGATAACGGAATTGACGCAGAAATGGCAACAATTCATATAAAAGCGCATGACATACAAGCGCAATTTTGGATTAACGAACTGAATGCAGAAGACGAATTTAATGATACTGGAATTTGGAATTATGTTGCCACCGATCAAGTACGATTCCTAAAAAATGAAGAAGTCATGGACATGATTGATGTTCCGAAATTAGTCCTTTCTGAAATATTACGCGATGTTGATTTATTTGTGGGAGTTTCTAGCGTTGGAAATGATCCGGAATGGAGAGATAATGGCGGATTACCACAATATCATAACTATTGGACAAGCTATTCTTTTGGCGATTTAACCGAAGTTGCCAAAACCAGAAAACAAATTCTTGAAAAACTCCTTCCGCGCTTAAAAATAAACAAAGTTGCCACCATCGATGGAAAGTTTTTACGCGTAAAAGGTACGAAACGAACCTACAAAATTCACATTGGAAGTTCTAACATTCTCATGGAACCAAACGATCAATATTTATGTATCGTTCCAGCAAGAGGAAAAGACAAAAATACGAGCAATATCTTCTTACCATTTGAAGGCGATCGTGGATTATCGCTGGTATTAAGCAAAGCTTTTTTACTAGCAGAAGATCATAAAATTACGGATGTAACCATTCTAAGTCAAATACGATAATGACAAAAGAAGAAGCGCATATTGTCGTCGTTGGTTGCGGTGGTTTGGGTTGTGCAACAGCGTTATCGCTTACGTTACTTGGCATTAAAAAACTAACAATTATTGATGATGATCGTGTAGAAATTGACAATTTACAACGTCAGATTTTATTTGATCTCAATGCCGTTGGAAACTATAAATGTGACGTCGCAAAAGCGGCATTGGAAGCACGAAACAAAACAATTGAAATTACAAGCGTCAAAGAACGTGTTAGCTCAAAAAATAGCAAAAAACTACTAAAAAACGCAACGATTGTTGTGGATTGTACTGACAATTATGCTTCGCGTTTGGTCATAGATAACGCATGCGCAGCATATAACATTCCGATGGTATATACTGGTGTAAAAGGCGAAGAAGGTCACATTTCTGTGTTCAATTACAAAGGCGGAAAATCATTCAAAGCAACATTTACAAATGAGCAAGAAATGTTTCAAAATGAAGACTGCAATGATTCTAGAGTGATGCCACAAATTGTAACGATGGCTTCTAGTTTACAGGTAAACGAAGTCATAAAAATTATGCAAAATGCTTCAAATGTATTACAAGGAAAATTACAGGTTTTCAATCTCGCAAAAAATACATTTCGAGTTTTTGAATTGAAATAAAAAGTACAATTGCATGAAAAAATAATCACGTAGTATCACGCTATTTCAATCAAAGGATACTTTCTATATTTGGAACAACCAACCACTCCATATTATGAAAGTCACTAACATTCATGCTATTACACAAGCAGATTCTAGTTCGGACGAAAACTATCACGATGGTCGTCCTTGCTTTAGTCCAGATGGAAAAACCGTTCTTTTTGAACGCGTAGGAAGTACGATTTCGTTACAGGAATTCTGGTCAGTAGACATCGACACCAATTCAGAAACTTTATATTATAAAAGTGACACATATGCCTGCTCGAGAGCTTCGTGGTCATGGAATCCACAGGCAATGCAAAATCAAATAGTCTTTACAGGTGTTTTCCCTAAAGACGATTTGCCCATGGGAAGAATCATGCTATTAAGCGATTATTCACCAAACAATACTGCGCTAAGACTTCCAGTGATCGGTTACCAAAATGCTGAATTATATTATCCTACTTGGTATGCTGATGAAAATATTTTATTAGTAACCGATTATTCAAATCAGCAACCAAAACTTTTAAAAATAGACATCGATACATTGCATCCAGAAGTAGTAACTTATGATGGATTTTGGTCAGGAATGGGCACCGTAAATCCTGTAAATACAGACATAATAGCTTATGCAGGACAACCGATAACTTCCAAAGGATACAATCAGCAATACAACAAAGTATATCTCCAAAACGGAAACAATGAACCAATTCTTTTTTCAGAAACCATTCCTGGTGTCAACGGACGTGCGCCTTGGTTTAGTAATGACGGACTTGTGATGGCATTTGAATCACAATCGGAAACTACCAATCTACAAATATTTCTAAAAAGTGTTGATTTAGAGAATCCAAATACACCAATCATTCCTGTGAGCGATCCTGAGTTTCCTGCCCAACATGCAAAATTTTCTCCAGATGGTTCAAAATTAGTTTGGGCACAAAATTACAATTCAAAAAAATCTCAAATTTTTATGGGAACGATTGAATATTAAAAAAACGCTCAAACGTCAAAATCGCGTATTTCTACCGTGTTTTATTAAAGCTTATAATGCTACATTTGAAAGGTATTTTTGACGTGATTCCCCAAAAAACTTACTGTTTACTTGTTGAAGGAAATATTTCATAGTAATAATGACTACACACGAAAATATACTTATTGGAAGTGACTCTTCTGCTTCACTAGCGGCTATTTTAAAAAGCTTACAAACAGTGAATCAATATAGTTTCATTACGGCAACTCGCATGTCGGACATCATTCAAATTTCAAAATCAGTTCAACCAGTTTTAATTATTCTGAGCTTTCGTGACAATCAAAATATCATCAATTCTTTACTGTCATACAATAGTAATTTTTCGATTCCGTTATTGTGTTTACGTCAAAAAAATGAACACCGAGAGCTGAAAATAAAAGAACATATTATTGTATTTACCCAATCGTTTGAATACGGTGTGCAATCAAATCATTTAAGCACCAATATTCAGGGAATACTAAAGCTAATTCAACACAAAGCAACAAGTGCAACATCATGCACACAACATTCGCTTCTTTCAAACGATCAAACAAAAGATTTAACACGATTTACCTTAGAACTCGATCAAAAAAAAGCAGTTTTAGACAAAATAAAAGAACGCATCAAACAATTGTATGCTGACGTTGACGCTTCTACCAAAGCACAATTAATGTCTATTGTAAATACGATCAAAATGACGCGAAACGACCGTAAACATTGGGACGATTTTAAACGCTATTTTGAAAATATCAATCCGAATTTCCTAAAAACCCTCAGCGAGAAATTTCCATGTTTAACGGCAAAAGATTTAAAATACTGTTGTTACTTAAAAATGAACATGTCTAATGAAGACATTCGTTTAATCTTAGGAATAAATCAAGAAAGTGTACGCACGCACAAATACCGATTAAAGAAAAAAATGGTATTAAAAAAACATCAAGATCTTCGCAACTATCTACAAACCTTTGCAAGCTAAATTTGCTTCTTAGTGATGATTTTCTACTGAAAAAAACAAGCATTTGCCAAAAAAAATTGTACGATACACAATTAATATTTCCGTATCTTAATCACATGAAGTATTGCTGAACAACTTCTGCCCTAAAATTAAGAATTACGTATACATCACATTTTTTACAATACACGTAGTTGTGTGTACACACATTTCATTCTTGTCTACGATTTGTCTACGGAAAAATTCGTACAACTATAAAATGTACATAAATAGTATACGCCTACACTACTGCACGCACACAATGTATTATTAATTTTAGCATGCTGTAAAGTAGCTAACCAAACCATTCAACTATTATGATTGAAAAAGCAATTCGATTTACAGGAAAAGCACTCAACCAATTTGTCAAACAAAAATTTGGCTTAGATGAAGATGTCGTCGTGATAAATTCTATCATCGACCAAAATGGCACAGTGCCCAGAGCAAACCAAAACAAGGTTGTCATTTCACTAATTCATGTAGAACAAGACAACGTAAAACAGTTTTACAACCGAAATCAAACATTAGACAATGGAAACTTCGTTAGAAAACCTGTTTCACATCGTTACAACCTTTTTACACTAATTACTCCAAATTTTGATGACTACGGAGAAGCCTTAAAATTCTTAGATGCTTCCATTCAGTTTTTTCAGATAAATCAACTCATAGATGCTACCATAAATGCTGAAATTCCTCCCGAATTAGGCAAACTTGAATACGAATTTCAAAAAGGTGAAAATTACATGCAAATGCAAAACTTATGGACAGCGCTTGGCGCAAAATACCAACCATCTGTGATTTACAAAATTAGATTAGTAAATATTGCTTCTGATGAAATTGAAGGGTTTGACACCGCAGTTAAAAGTATTAATACAAACGCAAAACCATGAATGTAACGTACACATCTTTGTTTAAAACAACAGTAGCGCATTCGTACTATGCGTCCAATATCTGTGAATGTTTACAATACAAAGCAAGTACGCAAACAACAACAATATTTGACAAATACGGATTCGTCATGCGTTTACTACACAACGGATTTGAAATATATACCAACACCAGTCAAACCATTGAAGAAAAACTCAACTACATTTCGCAAGTAGCAGGAATAGATGCTTTTAATTTTTATGGAATTACTACCGATCAAAATTTTTACAATTTTACCAATATTCCTATGAATGAATTAGGCGTATTAACGTATGTGAGTGATGCCACAGATGTTTCAACAGATGCGACAATACAACTTGCAGAAACCATCATTTCTGACACGACTACGCAATATGCAGTAAGTATCAGTATAAAATTTGATGACATCATTCGCCTAAAAAAATCAAGTGATGCTATTCATTTCAACATACAAATGCAAGCGCGAGAAACACAATGGAATTATTACATCATCAACAATTCAAACCAAGAATACAATCAATTAGAAATCACAGGAAGTAATGACATCCAATTTGGACAATCGGAAGCAGTAACGCTTCAAAACGGACAAAAAGCATTGCTATTCACATCAAAAACTACCAAAATCCCATTAAAAAATGAAGTAACCTACACATTTGACTTAATCAACACTAAAAAAACCATTGCTGGCGACCGAAAGGAAATCATCTTAAAAGGATTGCCTATTCCAAATCCGCAAAACTTACAAGTAAACAACGACCATACAATAGTATCTTTAATATATATCTATATCTAACATGCCTTATCAATATTTATAAAAATTAATACGAACTAATAACTATGTTTTATGAATTTATCAACCATTAAATCTCCAGGGGTTTATATCAATGAAATAAATGGTTTCGGAAACTCTGTTGTCCCAGTGGCAACTGCCGTTCCCGCTTTCATTGGATATACACCACAAGCGATGTACGAAGGGAAATCGTACACAAACGTACCAACCAAAATTACGTCCTTTACAGACTTTCAAGCAATTTTTATGCTGCCAGATCCGCCTGCACCTGCAGATCCTGCAAAACAGTACGATCCGCAATACTACTTAGTCGCAGAAAAAAGTCAGCCAGAAAAAGGTGACTACATGCTCATTGACGGAACCTACTACTCTATCGTTCCAGATCCGAACACAATTTACTACTTGTACAATAGCATTCGTTTATTCTACGAAAATGGCGGTGGAGACGCATATATTGTCTCCGTTGGAAGTTATGGCGCACAATCTGGAAAAGCAATGACTCCAGGCGATCAAATTGTAAATCCAAACGTACAATTAAACGATTTGACGAACGGATTAGCTTTGTTAAAAAACGAGCAAGAACCAACCATGTATATCTGTCCAGAAGCTACATTACTATCTGTTGAAAACAACGGAACGTTAATGGCTTCTATGTTACTACAAGCAGAAGAAATGCAAACTGCGGTAGCTATTTTAGATATTATTGGTGGAAGAAACCCAGATCCTGTTATGTGGATGGACGATATTACAACCTTCCGTGACAACACAGGAGCCAACGGACTTAACTACGGAACAGCCTATTATCCATTTGTTGGAACCACAATAATGCAAACCTCTGACATTGATTATACCAATCTTTTTGGTGGCGATTTAAAACAATTACAACCGCTTTTAAGTCCAGCAGACAATCCTAACCCAACGGTAGAAACTATTATTGGAAACATTGAAAATCCTTCAGGAACACCATTAACAACAAGTCAGTACAACAACTCACTTATTGCAGCAAGTAAAACGTACAGTACCATTATCAATCATGTATTAACTGATGCAAATATGTTACCACCAAGTGGCGGAATGGCTGGTGTAATTACAGTAACCGACAATGAAGTTGGACCATGGCAAGCACCTGCAAACACATCAATGGTTGGCGCAGCGTCACTTCCTATAAAACTGTCAGAATCACAACAAGCTGGCTTAAATGTAGATGCAATTTCAGGAAAATCAATCAATGCGATTCGTTTTTTCAACGGACTTGGAATTCTAATTTGGGGCGCAAGAACCTTAGACGGAAACAGTCAAGATTGGCGTTACTTATCGGTGCGAAGAACCATGAATTTCCTAGAACAATCATGTAAACTAGCCGCGCAAGCATACGTATTTGCTCCAAATGACAAAAACACTTGGGAAGCGGTAAAAACCATGATTGGAAGTTTCTTAACCAGCGTTTGGAAAGAAGGTGGATTGCAAGGAGCAACTCCTGCAGCAGCTTTTTCGGTTGAATGCGGATTGGGAAGCACTATGACTTCAGACGATATCTTAAATGGATTTATGAACGTAACCATAAAAGTTGCGGTCGTTCGTCCGGCGGAATTTATTGTACTGACATTCCAACAACAACAAGCGACTTCTAGTTAATCAACAATTAATTACAGAAGCACAATAATATTTAAATAAAAAATTAACACATAAAAACATATAATTATGGCAGATGATGGAAGTAAAGAAGGGTCAACATGGCCCATGCCAAAGTTCCGATTCGAAGTAGATTTAGGAACTGAACTAAAAGGAGTTGCATTTCAAGAAGTTTCTGGAATGGACGTAGAAAATCAAATCATAGAATATCGCAAAAGCAACAGCACATTATTCTCTACCGAAAAAATGCCTGGCATTGTAAAGTACGGAAATGTAACGATGAAACGCGGAGTTTTTGTCAACGACAACACATTTTGGAATTGGCACAAGGAAATTTCTATGAACACAATAAAACGTAGAACGGTAATCATTAAACTTTTAGATGAAAACGGAAAAGTAACAATGCAATGGACACTCAACAATGCGTGGCCAACAAAAATTACGAGTACCGATTTAAAATCTGATGGAAATGAAGTTGCCATTGATACCTTAGAAATTGCCCACGAACAACTAATCATTGCAAATGGATAATAATAGCGCGTATCCTGTTGGATTCTATTTTTCACTTTCGTTTGAAGGAGAAGATGCGGCTTTTAAAGAAGTCTCAGGAATCAGCAAAGAACTTGGTGTTGAAGAAGTAGCTGGCGGCGGTGAAAACCGTTTCAAATATCGTTTACCAACGGTAAGTAGCAGTAAAAACTTAGTCCTCAAAAGAGCCATTGTACCAACAGGATCAAAGCTAATTAAATGGTGTTCGGATACGCTCGATGGCGGATTGGGCAATACAATACAAACACAAGATGTTTCCGTTGATTTGCTTGACGATCAAGGAAAAGTATTGATGAAATGGACATTTCACAACGCATATCCTGTAAGCTATGCAGTATCTGATTTAAAATCGCAAGAAAGCGAAATACTAATCGAAACCATTGAGTTAGCGTATACCTATTTTAATATCACATCAAACTCATAAAAAGTATATAAAGCAAATTATGCCTATAGAAATCAGAGAATTAGTTATCAAAACCGAAATAAAAACGGTACATGAAAACTTACATTCAAAACGCAATGCGTACGATACTTCCAAACTAAAAGAAGAAGTATTGGAAACTTGCCGACGAATGATTTCTGAAGCACAAAAAAGAGAAAAATACAACAGGTAAATGATAGCAACTATACAACTTTATTAGCAAGTAAATTACGATTATGGCTTTAGAATATATGAAAATAACGGGATACAAAGATGAAGACTTTACACAAGCAGTCTCTGGTGATCCGTATAATCTAATGATAAATCCAGAGTCTATAAAATGGAGTCGAAGTATTGAATACAATGAACAACAGCCTATAGATACCAGTACATCATCGCAAAAATACAAACATACACCAAGCGACAATCTCAGTTTTGACATTGTCATTGATTGTACAGGAGTTGTAGACAACAAGCGAACTGATCTCAACAAGGAAATTGAAGCACTTGAAGATATTGTATACACATACAACGGCGACATTCACAGACCCAATTTCGTAAAAATACAATGGGGAAGCGATTTGGTTTTTTACAGCGTATTAAAATCATTTGACACTACGTACACATTATTCAAACCCGATGGAAGTCCGTTAAGAGCAAAAATTTCGTTGAGTTTTGGAAAATATGTTTCTGCTGACAAGCGAAAAAAAGAAGACAACGAAAGTTCTCCAGACATTTCTCACTTGGTTGAAGTCGTAGAAGGTCAAAGTTTACCGCAACTATCAAATGATGTATGGAACACGCCATACTATTATGTTCAGGTAGCAAAGTATAACGATTTAAACAAATTCAGACAATTAAAAGGTGGACAGCAATTACTGTTTCCGCCCATCATAAAACCAGCATAAACTATATGAGTGCATCAACAAACATTACAAGTGGCGGATTAGTAACATTTGATATCAAAAGCAACGGAAGTGCTATTCCAGATGCAATGGACGTGCAATCTATTGAAGTTGAAAAAGGTGTCAATCGTATCTCAGTCGCAAAAGTTGTCATCATTGACGGAGATCCTTCTAAAGAAACCTTTGAGGCAAGTTCTTCAAGTACCTTTGTACCAGGAAACACAATCACTATTGAAGTCGGGTATGATTCAAAAAATGAAGTCATCTTCACAGGTATCATTACCAAACAAAGCATTCGTATACATGGCGCGCAAGGTGCTGTATTAGTAGTTGAATGTCGTGATGAAGCTGTAAAAATGATAGTTGGACGTAAAAGTTTGACCTATTCCAAGAAAAAAGACAGCGACATTATGAGTGCTATTATCGGAAACTACGGATTGTCTGCTGATGTAACCGCTACCACCACAGAATGGCCAGAACAAGTACAATACTATGCAACTGATTGGGATTTTTTACTCGCTAGAGCAGAAACGAATGGAATGATTGTCACAACACTCAACGGAAAAGTTTCGGTTTTTCCGCCTGACAATGACACAACTTCTGTACTAGAAATTGCATATGGAAACAATCTGTTAGAATTCAATGCTGCCTTAGATGCGGTAACGCAATTAGGTTCAGCAAAAGCAACTTCTTGGGATTTTACCACACAGCAAACCATTTCTGGAGATGCATCAAACAGTTATGCAGGTCCAGGAAATTTGTCATCAAAAAAACTATCGGAAGTTGTCGGACTTTCAGACTATGAATTGCAAAGTACGGCACCAATTCAAAATGCTGATTTAACAAATTGGTCAAAAGCGGCATTGGTAAAAAGTGCTTATGCTAAAATTCAAGGCGATGTAAAATTTCAAGGAAGCAACTTAGTTGATCCTGGAAAATACATCACGTTGGCAGGATTGGGCGATCGTTTTAATGGCGATCACATCATTTCAAACGTACATCATGTAATCGGACATGGAAATTGGACCACAGAAGTTTCCGTAGGATTATCACCAGTTTGGTTTACGGAAGAACCTGATGTCATGGCGCCACCAGCTTCTGGATTATTGCCTGGCGCACAAGGATTATTTAATGCAACAGTAAAAAAAATGTATGAAGATCCAGACAGTCAATATCGCGTATTAGTAGACATTCCGCTATTTGATCCAAATGGAGAAGGTTTATGGGCACGATTGACAAATTTCTATTCCACTTCAGGTGCTGGAACATTCTTTATGCCAGAAGTTGGCGACGAAGTAGTTGTTGGGTTTTTAAATGAAGATCCTCGATATCCAATCATTCTAGGAAGTATGTACAGTGCTGACAAAAACAAACCTTTTGACGGCTTAGATCCAAATGAAAATAATACCATAAAAGCTTTTGTCTCTAAAAGTGGAATCAACATCAAGTTTGATGATGAAAACAAAGTGCTCACGCTTGAAACACCAAGTAAAAATACTGCCATTTTTAGTGATGAAGACAAGCAAATTACCATCAAAGATCAAAATAACAACAGCATTGTCATGTCTGAAAGCGGTATTACTATCAAAAGTGAAAAAGATATTACTGTGGAAGCGACGCAAAATCTCACACTAAAAGGCAATCAAGGAGTTACCATTGAATCTTCTGGTGGAGACGTCCAAATCAAAGGACTAAACATCAAAGAAACCGCGCAAATGGAATATTCCGCAGAAGGAAGCATGACAGCTTCGCTTCAGGGAGGAACACAAACCACTATTAAAGGCGCGATGGTGATGATTAATTAGGTGTTTGGTTTTAGGTTTTAGGTTTTGGGTATTAGGTGCTGGGTATTAGTCAATATCTCGATAACCATTTTACTTCAATATTAATAAAAAAATAAATACTAAACATGAATTGTGAAACACCATGTGTAGACTCAATTCTCAATACTAACATCTCAACTAAAAAAACAAACTATGCCACCAGCAGCAAGACTAACCGATTTTCATGAATGTCCAATGGTAACGCCTGGCGTTCCTCCTATTCCGCATGTTGGCGGACCTGTCATTGGTCCTGGAGAGCCAACCGTTTTAATTGGCAAATTACCAGCCGCACGTGTGGGAGATATGCTTACCTGTGTGGGTCCGCCAGATTCTATCGTAAAAGGATCAGCAACGGTAATGATTGGCGGAATGCCAGCTGCACGTGTAGGCGACACAACTGCGCACGGCGGATCAATTGTTTTAGGAGATTTTACAGTGATGATCGGTGGATAATATAAACAACATACAAAAAGAGTTTCTCGGTTCGGGTTGGTCATTTCCTGTCACTTTTTCTGTGGAAAATCACCAACTACAACTCACAAAGTATGAAACGAATATCAATGAAATGATTCACTTGATATTGCAAACCACCTTAGGAGAACGTCCATTTTCGCCACAATTTGGCTCAGGATTACAAACATTTTTCTTCAAAGAAATGCGTCCAACATTACAAGGAGAAATCAGAGAAGCCGTAAAAACAGCGCTTCTCAATAACGAACCAAGAATAAAAGTATTAGCCGTTGAAGTCACGTTTTCAGACATCCAAAATGGCTTGGTAGAAGTTACCATCAATTATATGTACAATCAAACCAATACAAGACACAATTATGTGTATCCTTTTTTCATAAAAGAAGGAACCAATTTACAACGATAACGCAATGAGTCAATTCGATCAACATACAGCAATGATAGCACTAGAGGAAGCTTTAGTGCCAAGTGCTAATTTGGTGGATAGCAGAACGGAAACTGACAATTTACGCCTGCTAGCTGACTTTGCAACATTATTTAATTTTTACGATAAAACCAATAATATCAATGGAAATTGGTCACCCTTTTTACTAAAAGATCCTGTTTTTTTAGTGGCTTCTATTGCAAAAACATCGTTTCAAAAAACATATGCGCTGTTTATTAATACATGTTCACAACTCAGAAAAGCACTCGATCTTGACTTGAATACTCCATTTATTTCCAATGGTTTCAATCAACTATTCGATCAATTGAGCTTTGTATTTCAAAAAATTGAACGATGGACACATTACATGCAACAATCAACATTGACATACAATTTAAAAACCTATGTCATTCAACAAGTACAGCAACAACAAAGCGCGTTACTTTGGGCAATTTTAGCTTTAAAAAATGATGTAAACATCAATCAAATTGTTCCCAACATACAACCTGTAGATACCTTTCTTTATAAAAAATACGATAAAAAAATCTGGAAAGAAAGCAAAGGAAAAACACCGTATTGGAAACTTCTAAATCTAAAATTTCCACCAGAAAAAGAGTATAGCTATTACTTGTTTAAAGATTTTATCACGCTGATTACAAAACTACTTCCTATTCTAAATGGTGAAAAACCTATCTTATTAAAAGAAATTCGTTCAATTATTGAAGCAGCTTTTACAGCGTTAAAAGACACACTAAACTTACTGTTTTCTGAAGCAGTTGCTATCATAGAAAAAGTAATTGATTTTATAAAAATTGCGGTAGAAACGATACATAAAGTAATAGATACAATTCTAAAAAAACTTGGAGAAGTCCTAAAAAACGACACAAATCAAACTATTTCTGATACGCTACAAAATCTTCATGAAGAATTGAAAACCGTGCAAGATACGCTCAAAACAACATCAGGAGCGTTGAATTTGGAAAATTTTAGGCAACTGATAGATAAGATGCTAAATGATCTTAAAGAAATTGCGCTCTTTATTGTCAACATCTTAGAAAAACTTGGAGAATGGTTTTTAAAATTAATACAAGAACTGTTTGAAATAATTGCAAATGATGTGATAAAAGCTGAAGAAGAAGTCTATCAACTCCTCAAAGAAATTGCCTCCTACATTTTAACAAAACAAGTTCGATTAGATATTTTTAACGGACTCAAAAGTGCGGGAAAATCTCTATTCGCTTTTTACAGCAAATGCATTTCTTATGCAGATACAGAATTGGTATCGATACAGAATATTCCTGGACATTTTCCAGATACTATTTTGTTGAGAACCTTCACGAGTTTGCTAAAAATTTATCAGAAGCAATTCAATTCTTTAGCAAGCAAACATTTAGATTTCTATTACAGAGATATTTTAAAACAAACGCCAAATAGTGTTACGGCAGATACTGTTTTTGCAAGCAGCAATCTCGCAAAGAAAACGGCAACATTTCAACTCGAAAAAAATACTACTTTCTTAGCAGGAACTGACGCTAATAAGCAACCCATTTTGTTTGAAACTACGCAGAAAACATTCCTCAATCCTGCAAAAATTGTAGAAGCATATACGCTTACCAAAACAAATGATTCAGACAATACACAGTTGTATTTAGAAAAATTACCGCCTGTAAATGTGGTGGCTAAAGACGAAGCTGGCGTAGTACAATCATGGCAAACATTTGGTAGTGCGCAAACACCAAAAGGTACTAAACAAGCTTTGGCATTTACGATTGCTTCTCCGATGTTTTACCTTCAAGAAGCAAACGGTACAAGAACCATCACACTTGATTTTACCTTCAAAAATGATGCTGCTATTGCATTTGTTCAGCCAGATTTTCAATACTATCTAAGCACAAAAGATACTTGGTTTGAAGTTCCTGTACCAACAAATCTTTCGGAAGTGATTGTTGAAAATAAAATTACTATTGTTTTAAATCCCACAGATCCAGCAATCAATCCATTTACCAAAAACCCTGATGGATATACGTCTGAATGGCCATTACTAAAAATTGTATTTCCAAGTTATGCAACATCGTTTTCAGAACTCACAATTTCCAAATTAGACATCACAGTGACCGTTGATGGATTGCAAAATTTTCAATTGTATAATGATTTCGGACAATTGAATCCTAAAAAACCGTTTCAGTTATTGGGAGGCGCACCAAAAATGAATCAAAATTTTATGGTAGGAAATGCCGAAATTTTCAGCAAACCTGTCAAAAACCTCAATTTTGAACTCACTTGGAATCCTTTTGCTGTAAATTTTGACTTTGCCACGTATTACTTAGAATACAATAACTACTTAAACAATATGTATTCTAGCAGTTCTGAAATTCAGACACTAGAAAAACTATTACAAGAAATTAAAGATTCTGAAGATGTTTTCTTCGAAAATATAACGAATTCCGAAACACAACTTTTTGACAATATATCAGCAGATGGCACAACTGTAGCTGAAGTACAAACTTATGTACAACAGAATCAAACAGCCATACATAATGCAACAAATACACAAAACACAACATTAAATTCCATTGAAGGTTCAGAAATTACACTAACCAGTGAAATTATTACTCTAAACAGTAGCATGATTGCCGAAATTGAAGCTTTACAAAATGAATTGGTCGCTACAATCAACGCCGCAAATACAATAGATACTACAACGGTAACCAACGCAAAAACCAGTATTTTAAACACCATCAACAGTTATAAAAATACTGTAGATGAAAAAATTATTGAAGCAGAAAGTGCTGTATTATCTCCTTTTATAAAAGCTCCTAAAAAGAAAACATTCTTGGGAAAAATTTTCAGCTTTTCTAACAAAAAAGAAAAAACAGTAGAAGCGCATAAAAAAACGACAGAACCAACAAAACCGTTTTCAAATACTGCATTTAAAGTTGATTTTAAAAGGTTGCAAAATGGTTTTTGGGGAAATGTGAATGCTGTTAAAACTGATGAAAAACAAATTCTAACTATTCCAGAAAATTTATTCTTCAAAGACGAAAAAAACACCAAAATAATTCCTGCATCGCGTACTTTTGACTTCTCAAAAATCAACCTCAACTCAGAAGATGTTGATACAACCTTACAGCAAAAAACACTACAATTAACAGATAAAACAACTTCAGGGTTTTTAAAAATGAGACTCGCCACTCCAATCTATGGTTTTGGCACAGAATTATATCCAAAAGTTGTCGCGGCAATTGCGCTTTTTAATGCACAAATTATCACAGAAAAAAGTGAAGATCCAGAAAGTAAAGATGCGTTGGTTTCTCCACCAAACATTCCGTTTGTTCCTATGGTAAGCACTTTTAAAGGTGGTTACTCAGCTTCGGTGAGCTATGATTTTTCTACGAATAAACAAAGCTATCCGTTACAATGTTTTTACAATTCACCTTTTGCCAATTACAAAGTATACGATACAACTTTAGACGAAAAAATCATTGCCAAAAATACTACGATCGGAAGTTCTCCTCTACGAGATAATGACGGAAACATTATTCCATTAACAGGTTTGCCATTAGTACCGACATTTTTAGCAAAAGGACAATTATTTATAGCTTTAAAAGACTTGATTATTCCTGCCGAAGTAAGTTTTTATATTGAATTGGCGCGAACCTACACGGAAAAAGCTGTAGCCAGAAAAAAAATCAACTATTCGTATCTTAGTACAACTGGCTGGAAACCTTTGACAACTATTGCTGATGGTACAAACAATTTTACCTGTTCGGGAATTATTACGATCAATATTCCGGAAGATATTACTACGGTTCATGATATGATAGCTGGAAACAATTATTGGATTGCGATTGGCACACAAAACAACCCTGACAGTTTTCCTGAAACATCATATTTAAAAACAAACGGATTTACCTTACAACGCGTGGTTGCTACGAATGATTTTTCAATCGAAACGCCAAAAATTCAAGCAAACATCATTACAAGTCCACAAACTGTTATTCCAGAAATTGCAGCAACTACGCAACCTTTTCCTTCTTTTGGAGGAAAAGCGGCAGAAACAACTGCACAGATGAATTCGCGCGTAAGTACACGATTAAAAACCAAAGATCGATTGATGACAACAACCGATTTTTTCAATACCATTCGATTTGAATTTCCAGAAGTGTACTATTCAAAATCAAGCTATGACAAATCAAAAAAACAAATCAATACATATGTTTTAAAACGTGTAGCAAATGTAACAGACACCAACGCGTTTGTTCCACTTTTAAACGAATGTTATGAATTGAACATTCAAGAATATCTCAAAACGCGTGTTTCTCCTTTTGTAAACGTTTCCGTGGAAAATTTTGAATTAAATTATGTACAAATCACAGCAAATATTCAACTGCAACCCAACGAAGATGTAACAACTGTTGCCAAAGAAGTAAACAACGGAATCAACCTATTTTTAGCTCCGTGGATTACGAGCGCACAAACACAAATTACAATTGATAGTGGCTTAAATACCGCACAATTAGTAGCATTTATCAATAGTTACAACAGTATTTTAGAAGTAAAAAGCATTTCGTTTCAACTAGGAAAAAAAGATTTTTCAACAGGAACTATCGACTACGAAAGTAGCACACAAGAAGTATTGCCAAAAGATGGAAGCATTTTAGTTCCTTCTTTAAACAACACCACAAAAAACAGTTTAATCAAGTATCATTTATGACACAGGAAAACTACATAGTAGATGCACAACTTCCTTTAGAGCTTGATTTTAAATCGCTCAAGGCAGAAGGTTTTGCGTACATTCAACAGCATAGTAGCACAGAGTGGACCAACTTGAATCCGAGTGATCCCGGTGTGACTATTTTTGAGCAACTCTGTTATGCTTTTACGGAACTTGGCTATTGCGGAAACTTTTCCATGAAGGATATTTTAACGCAAAAAAATGGTAAGCTAACTGTAGAAAATCAATTTTTCCTTCCGCAAAACATCCTTACCACTTCGCCAATCACGCTTGAAGATTATATCAAATACATTATTGATCGAGTGGAAAGTGTGAAAAATGTAGTTATCACGCCAGTTTCAACAATTTTTCCTTGTGCCAACGGAATTTACAAAGTGTATTTGACATTGCATCCAAGTGATGATGAAACTACTGAAGATGCCGCAAAAACAGAAACATTTTCCCAATTAAACACTTGTAGAAATGTTGGCGACTTGTTCTTAATGCCAGAAATACTAAGTCCCAAAAAATACACGATTAACGGAAATATTCAACTAAAATCTGGATACGATCTGCATTCGATTCTCCCAGAAATGATTCAAACGATTGCCAACTACATTTTTCCAGATGTCGTGCAAACAGGTTATGACAAACTAAAATTGGAAGGCAAAAAAACCAATGAAATTTTTAATGGCGCTACTTTAAAAAATGGCTGGATTCCTTCTGAAAGTATGCAACCTAAAAAAGATAGCATTCATGCGTTTGAAATCACGCAACTCATCCTTGAAATTGAAGGCGTACAATCCATTGCTGGAATTTCGTTTAAGTACAACGATAAAGAGGCAACCAATACAGCAATTTGTTTGCCAAGTGAAATTCTAACGTTTGATTTTTCTTCATCGTTTTTAACAAACAAAAAACCAGCTAGTTTCTCTGTAAACATGCAAGGAAAACAACTTAACACTTCCATAAATGCATCATTAATTGACGAATTAGCAAACATGCAACAAACCAATGTGCAAGTCAATGAAGTTGCGGCAGTACAAATGGCACCTGTACTTCCTGAAGGAAAATACAGAGACATTACGAGCTACTACTCTATCCAAAATACATTTCCAGAAATATACGCTGTTGGATTGAATGCCACCAATTCGAATACGCCCGATTATCAAGTGGCACAATCGCGACAACTAAAAGGATATTTAAGTTTATTTGACCAAATGTTGAGCAATCAATTTGCGCAATTAGCAAACCTTGACAAGCTATTTTCCTTTAAAAATGCCGCTATAGGAAATCCTGCTGATTTTGAACATTACAACAATATCAAAACGGCAGCAGAAAAAGCAAATCCTGCATATCCTGCACCGTTTGAAGTATTTTCTCCAACCTATTTTTATCAATCGCTATATAAAAGTGTGCCGAATATTGAACCACTTTTGCGCAACAATGATATTTTTGACTTCGGACCTGTTTCAGAATCTGACGACTCATTAAAACACAAAAGCTGGTTGGCATACCAAGACGATCCGTACAATTCTTACATGTATGGTTTATTGACGTTTTCGGAAGATGATACGGTAAATTTACAGCGCAGAAACGACTTATTAGACCATTTATTGGCGCGTCATGGCGAGTCGCCTTTGGTGATAGATTCTATCTGTTACGGAACTGCTTATTCAGGCGATATCTTAAAAGATCGTGTCATAATTAAAAGTGTATATCTACAAAACTTAGCGCTCCTATCGTACAACAATACAAAAGCTTACAATTATATCAGTGCACAAAAATTGCAACCTGAAGTATTGACTTTAACAGTTGAACTGATTGATGAGCTTACGCAGAATAATACGCTAAACGTTCCAGAAAAAAACGCAAAAAATCTTTCGAAAGATGCTTATAAAGAGGCACTTGAACTGTATAAAGCAAAAAAAGAATTACAAAATATTCTAAGGCATTCTTATGAAACTAACGGAATTTTTGATACAAATCGTTTTGATGCTTCTCAAAAAATTACCACGCAAGATTGTAACAACTACAGTACGTTTGAACTCGAAATATCCATGCTTTTAACGCTTGAACCTTTCTATATCAATTTCATACAAGAAGCGAGTTCATCAGAAGCGTTAACAACTGAAAAATTACTCAAAATTTATGTTGCTTTTTGGTTGATAACTCAGCGAAAAGGCACAATTTCGATTGAGACAAATCTCTTGGCAAATTCGGCTTCGTTTACAATATACATGGCAAAAAAAGTAAATGACACGTTTGTCTATTACAGCTATAAAACCTCATTAAACTATACAGACAGTGTAGTACTTGCAGATGCCTTTTGTACTATGCCAGCATGCATTGCAGCAATTATTCTGAGTGATGAAACGGCTTGGACTGAAGTTCTAGAACCATCAACCGAAGTGACAAACTATGCAGTTTCTATCGGAGAAACCTCTTATAAATGGAACATGATTGCGAGTTGGAATGACACAACAAAAACATCCATAAACAATCCTGTTTTTAGTGATACGCTTTTAACGTTTTTTCCAGATTTTATTCCTGAAGTAAACACGGATGAATGGCAAAACAGACTTTCCTTTTATAAAGAAAGTAAGTTGCCATTACATATAGCACAACACACTCAATATCTCTCGGCAGAAAACTTTGCGAAGTTAATTCCGCTATATATCAGTTGGTACAATGCACATATTTATGCAACTCCAAAAATGTTTGAAACAGCAGAAGACGCAGCTGCCAAACAAGAACAACAAATTATTACAAATTCAGGAAACTTACTTGCGTACTTAAAAACAATTTATACAAAAACCGATGCATAGTCAAGGAGCACATATCGTCACACGTTGCCAATGGAATACTGCTTTCGATTCCAAAGGACTTGCGTATCAATTACAAACGGATATTAGTACGTGGAGTTCCTATAAAATGAAACGCATAATTGATCGTGTTTTTGACAGTATTTGTCCAAAAGGGCAAACCTTAAAGATCAAAAAACTGGCAGTTGATTTGGGAACAATGACGTATGAAAATATGCTTAGTGAACTTCCATTACGTTTGGAAGAAGCTTTGCGAAATGCTTTATATGACTTAATTCTATATCCGAAAAATGGTGATAAAACTTTAGAAATAATCCATGAAGATATTGCACAAATAAACGTCTTACGCGATTTTCTTTTACAAGGGATTTTACCGTGGAATTATCAAGAAAGTTACGGAACAGCATCGCAAATTATGCGTTTGCAATTGCTTAACAATCGTTTGGATGTAATTCAAATGATTCAACAAACGGCAATTTCTGAAAACGTTCGCAAACGGATTGCCTGGCAATTTCCTGATGCAACTATCAAAAAAATCATAGCAGGATTAGAGCCAAACAATCATCAACAGATCATTGCTTTTTCGGAAGAATTTGTAAAAGTTCAGGAAAAAGAAACCATTGTACAAACTAGCACAAACGACCTTAAAAAGAACATTTGGTTGTGGATTTTAAATTACTTGTTTACCGAGCGTGGCACTATTTTTAACAAAGTCGCTTTTGTGAGAAGTACGATTGTACAAATGGCAAATCATTTCAATATTTCATATGACACAATGATTGAATTGATTGAAGATGCAATTGATCGCGCAAATGAATATTCACAAGTAGACAAAGGTTTTATCGCAATTTTAAGATTATTATCAGAAGAACTACACAACAAGTCATTTTCTCAGGTAAAAACAGCCAAACAAAAAGAAAACTTCTGGTTGAAAATTGAAACGTATTTCAATTCTGCGGCAGCGAGAAACAACAATGTACAGAAGAATGAATTTAACGAATTGGTCATTCATTTATCAAAAGTAGATGCCAAACGTTTTCAAAAAATCGTATTGAACGTTGCGCACAAACCAACAACGTGGAAGCCAATTTTAAAAGACTTAATTCCTGCGGCGATTGAAAATTTATTTGTGGTTTTATCGCCTTCGGAATCAAAAAATATACTCACACAAATTTTGTTTCTCTCAAAAGTTTACAAAACTGCTCGTGTAAAAATTGATCCGTTAGATTTGTATACTTTCGGAATTGAATTTTGTGTAGAAACACAACATACGTCCATTTCTAAAAATGCCTTTTTAGCGTTTGTAGTAGAAAAATTAGCCAAGCAACAACAGCAAACTAAGCTTGCTATTTTAGATCATTTTGTGACTGCTGATGTGACAAATACGCAGAAAAAAACAGCTTTTATTTCTTTATTTAAAGCATTGAATGGTTTGTATCAGCAAGAAATTTCTAGTGCAAAAACATTCAGCTCAGCAGAAAAATTACAACACGTAGTTACACGATACGTTACTGAAATTCACCAATCAAATCAGCAAACAGAAGCATTTTATTCTTTAGAAAAAACACTTCAAAAGTGGATTTCGGCTTCGCCAACAAAATTCTGGGAAGTTTTTGAAAAGATTGACAAAACACCAAAACTAACGGTTCATATTACGGCACTAATTTCCGTGTATGGAACCGAACGTTTTTTGAGCGTCGTTGTCCCTGAAATTGTTGTTGTTTTGTCAAAAATTCAACAAATCATTGATGTGTTGATTGCAAAGCATCCAAAAAAAGCAACAACATTACGCGCTCTTAAAAACGGACTCATCACATTAGCTTTTGAAGCCGTATGGCATTCGCAAAAAGCAAATACTACGGAGTTTTTTATACACTTATTGCAACGTTTGCTACGACAAGAAACTAGCTTAAAAGTTTCAAAAAATGACATTCAAGAAGTAATTGAATTGTTATTAGAAACACCCAAAATACGCACATTGGCTTGGTCGGCATACGAGTTTGCTTCAATTCAAAAAGCGCATAAAATTCAACTGAATAAAACGCCATTACAGGAAATTATAGAACGAATTGCACAACCCAATCAGCAAATTGAAGTTGCTAAAAGCATTTCAAAATTGGTCCATGCAAAAAAAATAACAACAAGCGAATTCAAAGCAAAAGAAGCCACTTTAATTTCCTATCTCGTATCAAACGGAATGCAACTTCGCAAACGTTTATTGGCTCAGTTTTTAAAACAAGTTTCGGCAACGACAACATACAATAACAATCAAATTAAGGAACTTTTACAGGATTGTTTTTGGCAATCGTTGGTACAATATCAAACACATCGCGGAAACGAACGAAGATTTGTCAACGTCTTTGAAACAAACATTTTGCACACATTTCCAGTTGTAAAAACGAGCGAAATATTACAGGAAAAAATAGCGATTGTAGCAAAAACAAATCCTGCACAAACACAAGTTTTAGCAACGCCGTATCACATTTCGGTTGCAGTATTGTTTGAAGCTTTAATTTCAAATTTAAAAACGACAAACGCACAGTTTGAAATCTCAAATACGAACTACAAATTTTCAGCATTATTTGCTGTCGGATTGGAAACTTCGCCTGCAAAAATTAGAACCATTATTCAGGAAACTGTAGCAACAGAAAAACAGCTTACTTTCTTGCGCAATCAGATCAAGTTTGAAGAATTTATTGTTTTTATGTCGCATGATGTTTCTAGTTCAAAATTAGACGTTTACAAAGCGATTCACGTATTAGTTACCATTGCCAAACAACTTGGAAATACCACAATTTTAAAAGCTTTAGAAGCTATTTTTTGGAAACAAACCATTGCGTTCATTCAACAAAAAAAATCTTCGAAAAAAGTCTTAGAAAACCTTGTAAAAACTACGTTTGACAAGCTTTCTGAAATTGCCACACTCGATCAAATTACCATTGTAAAACACATTCAAAACAACAGATATAACGTTCCTGAAATTCTAAAAACTGTTTTGATTGAAAGACATCGTATTTTCGAATTGGTTTCAGGAAACAACCAACAGCGTTCACTTTCGGAAGCGATCAAGAATTGCATTTCGGCTCAAAAAATTGAATTCCTGAGCGAATTTCTCATCACACAGTATAAAATTCCAGCGTGGTTTCAGCATAAAGAAGCGTATACATATTCGCGCATTTTAAACGAATTGATCGCGCAACAACCATTAGTGATTTTAAAAACGCTCCGCGATCCAAAAATTTCAGAAGTACAACAAATTCACTTTGTGCAAACCATCCATTTTGACACGTTTATTACGGCGTTGCAAAAACTATATACGGCGCAATACTACGAACTTTCAAACATTCACAAGTTGTATGAAAGCATGGGTTTTGTGAATATCCGTGGAATTTCCACAAAAAGTTTACAGGAAATCATCATCAAAAAAGTAGTGACCGCTTGGCAAACTTCCCATTGGAATTTGATAACAAGTACACGAATTTGGAATGAATTGCTTTGGGAAACTTGTGGAAAAAAAGCGGTGAGAAAGCAAGATTTTTTCACCGCAGTGAATACTATCAAAACCATGTTGCCAACGGCTTTATTGGTCACGTATAAAAATTTGATTTCGCTTGATACAGCTGCCAAAAGCACAAAAAAAGAAATTACACTTAAAAAGCTAAACAAATCGCCTATGAATACAGCATCAACTACATTTCCACAAGAAGGTGTTTCCATTCCAAATGCAGGATTGGTTATGCTTAACAATTATTTTTTAATGCTCTTAGATCGTTTGGGAGTTACCGAAGACAACAACTTTATTTCGGAAGAAGCACAATTAGACAGCATTCATTATTTACAATACATCGTTACGGGACTTACCGAAACGGAAGAATCTTTACTGACGCTAAATAAAATTTTAGTTGGGCTTTCGCCGAATGTACCCGTAAAAAATAGTATTGAGATGACTTCGGAACAGAAAGAACTTATTGACGGAATGATTACAGCGTCAATACAACATTGGACAGCTATTGGAGAAACTTCCGTAGATGGTTTTCGTGGAAATTGGCTCGTAAGAGATGGCATTTTGATAGAAACCGAAGACCGTTGGGAATTGACTGTAGAAAAAAGAGCCTATGATATTTTAATGACGAGATCGCCCTTTTCATTTTCAATAATAAAACTACCATGGATGTCCAAACCACTGCACGTGACTTGGCCATTTTAAAAACCAATAAACCATGAACAGCTATAAAAAACCATTAAAAATAGACAGCAGTTAAATCTGAATTTCCTCAGATATGATAAGAAAATAACCAAAAAGGTTAAAAAATTAATTAACAAACTAAAAAATAAAATTTATGAGTTCTTACAATGACAATCTACATTCTAGTGTCGTTTCATCGTTGAGCGCACAAGAATTAGAATTACAAAAAGTAGAAGCAAAACGGGAAGCATCTATGTTTTCGCTTTACTATGCACAAGGTGCACGAATTACAACTGCAGAGGAGTTAGAAATAACCAATGCAAAATATGCTTTTGAGAAGTTGGTACACGAGCAAGCTATTATTGATAGTGATGTATCTACCAATGTACTTACCTCAGCAAACAATGCAAAAGATTACACAGCAAAATCTGTAACAAATACCTCTGTTGCTGCGGCAAATGTTCAAATTGCAGCAAATGCTATTTTAAAATTAGCTAGCGATACGGGAAGCATTTTTAGTATCATCAATGCGGCTGATTTTGATACAGATATTTACGCTCAAAGCAACAAAGCAAGTGTATTGATGAATGATACTGCATATGCGGCAGAACAAGCTTCGCAACACAGTATGGAAGCTTCATCATCTATTGCAGAAGTTACCACAGCCAATTTAGATAGCAAAGCCACTGTAACCGATTCTACGATGAAAGATTTGCTAAGTGTAGTGTCAAAACAATTTGATGATACTACGACATTGTTGGCGACACAATCTGCCGAATTAGCAACTGCAAATACCGAAGAAAAACAGGCAGAAGGCATATTGGAAGATTTAAGTGTTGGATATGAAGCTACCGAAGAAGCTTACAAGTTAAGCAACGATGAATTAAACATGAGTCTTACAATAAAAACTCCTGTAAATGTTGGAAATCATGATTACTACACGGTTTCATTTGATTCGTACAAAAGTGCTTTTCAAGAGCAAACTGCTGATGGAACTCCAAAGCCAACCAACCAACCTGTTCAAAATTACAACATCATACTTGTAGAAAACAGCAAAAGTCCTACGTTTAGTATGAATGACGCAGAAGGTATTATTACTGGAGGTTATACAGATCGTTACTTTCAAATTACACCAACAACACCATTGGAACCTACTGAACCAATTGTTGTAACAAATACAAATCATACCATTACTCAAAAATTCTATATTTCAGGAGAAAGTACTGCTGAAAAACCTGTTTTAAAAGATTCTGACGGAAATCCGTTGGAGTTAGGGAAAGAGTATACAATATATGTGCTTACTGTATTTACAATGGCTTACAAAAAGGTTATTAACACTTTTGACGATTATTTATCGGCTCCTTCAAAAATGTTTATACTTCAAAACCAGTTGAATGCAGCCAATGCAAACACAATTCGAGAGCAAAAGAATGTAACAGATGGAGATGATCCAACAGCAGAAGCTGCTGATATTGTTACAACGCCAACGTATCAAGTTATTGATTTTGGTGTGTTTAAAAAGCCAGCGTATGAAGTAGAATACCGTTGTGTGTTTTTACCAAACAATCCAAACTTAGTCAACGGATTACTCACAGTAGAAGAAATAGATAGTATTGAAAATAATGTGCAGCGTTTAAATAAAATTGAGAATATCTATGATCTTGAAGTTTCTCTCATAAACGATCAAATACATGACTTAACGGTTAAGACTGAGAAACTGAAAATGACTATTGCAGATAATAAAAAGAAAATTGACGCTAAATCGACCAAAGAGTCAACTAGAAAAAAACTCATTTCTGAAAACGAGAAGAATGAAGAAAATCTTAAAGAAGAAGAAAAAAACCTAACAAGCTTACAAGCTTCTTTAGCGACTTTAAGAAAAATTAAAGAGCTTGCTATTAGCAATGTAAATATTGATGTACACATTCAACCTGGATTCTTCTTTAATTTGACCACTGCTGAAAAAATTTCTGCCGGAAGCTACACAGTTGCTGAGGAAATAACACCAACAGATACTGATTTACATACATACATCAATAACTCTTATGATAAAATTCAGCAAGATATTGAAGCAATAGAAAAAGCATTAATTTCTGAAAATGATATTAAAGGAAAAACAGAACTAACTGCTTTTGAGAAAAATATTCCAAGCAAACTAGATCCTTCAGATGTAGCACAAATACAATCTGACATTGAGCATTTAAGACAAACTAGAAATGGTATTTTAGAATTTATAATAGCTGATGAAATAGTGAATCCTCAGGGAGAAAAATTACAAAATGCTGTCAATGAATTTATTGAAGATTGCGATCAACTCATTATCGATTTGCTTCAAATACTTGATGGTTACACCTTTAAAAAGATGCAGGTTACCTTGGCTGCTGAGACTACAGATAACTTTGGGAATCGCTTGATTAATAACAACATGTACATTCCTACGATCATTTCAGTAACAAATAATACGGACGAAACGGTAAACTCGCAGTTTATCAATGCACTTTCAGACTTTAATCATACAACTCCAATCAAATATATTGATCCGTATGCAAATCCTGATAAAGTAGTAACATATTCACAACTAACAACAAACCAATCCTAAAAAACATACATTATGAGTAGTAGAGAAACCATATTAATCCCAACAGATCCTGCACCTGCAAAATACGGGATTACCGAAAAAAAGAAGCAAGAAATTGATCTTTTAACGCAAGAAGTCTTAAATGCTGAAGATGAAGTGCAACAATACCAAGCTATTGTAGATTCATTAAAGCAAAAATCGACAAAATTAGATGCCGAATTAGCTACCGCAGAAGCAAACAAAACGCAAGCATTAAACAACAAAAACTCAGTTGATACTTTAGCAAATCATGCAAAAGATTTATATCAAAGCTCTAAACTAACGCACACAGAATCTGCAAAAGCAGAAAGCGATATAAAAGGTGTTGCTATACAAGTAAATACGGTAATTAACAAACTAATTTATTCGGCGGAAGTCATCAATAAATTATCAAACTTGGTCATTCGTAAAAAAGCAATCAATCCGCTAATTTCAGACGAATTAGTTACAATGGTCACAGAAGCTTCTACCAATGCCAATAATGCAGTAGCACTAACCTTAGTTGCTTTAGAATCTGTATTTGCAGCACAAGCGACTACGATCGAATCTAAATCGGCAATGTCGTTAGAACTATTGCAATCAAGAAAACTATACGAATTTATTACAGGTCATAAAGTTAGGAATGATAAAAATGCTACCAATAAAACTTCGTTGCTGTATTACTTAGATCAAGCATATAATATTACGAGCAACATGTACGAAAAAACCTTAGCAGCTTCTGAAGACAATGCGAGTCAGTTAAATGCAGCACAAGTATCGCTCAGCAAAGCTCAGGTAAAATTACAATCATTACAATCTGGGCTTGCAGCAGCAAATGCAGCAGCGTTAGCATCCTAACTTTCATTATATTACATGGAACTAATCACCTTAAAACACTCTTAAATGACTATGGAAAATATATTTAAAAAATTTTACAGAAGTTTTTACAATAGCACCAATGGTTTTATACCGACAAAACCACTAAGTCAAAACATGTATCCAGGTGATTTTTTCCAAATTATAAATGGAGAGCTCATAGTTTTAGGAAATATTTTCAGAAAAAATATCATCAATGCTGATGATGTCATCTTTGAAAATGGTAGAAAACTCAATGCTGCCAATTGGAATTTTAGCGAAGGTGTCTCCAAACCATATTCTGGACGAGATACTGGACATAATTCGATTGAAGGTGATTTTGAATACAGCAAACAAGTGTTGGCTTTTGACGGATTTGGAAGCTTTTTCTTTAAAAGTAATGCTCCCGAATCTGTCAAAGTTGCCAATTGGAGTCTTTTTAAAGACGAACTCATCATTAAAATGACACAAACAATGTTTTCCTTTCGAGAACTTTACATTGTTACGGAATCTGTTACAACTGAAAATTGGACACTCGCCATTGCAAGTTCTGACAAAGGCGAATTGGAAATTGCTACAGAATCTGAAAACTTCGGATTGGTAGATATTTTTGGAGATTCGAGCGCAAAAACCATTCAAGCAAGAGAAATTGAATTCTATCATCGTGAAGAAAAACGAAAACCATCATTTTTTAAAGCTAAAAAATTAATCATTCAACAAGAAAAACTAGAAGTATTTATCAGTGAACTTATCAATGACAAAACGAAAGTCGCTTCTTGGGCAAGTAATTTTTATGAATATGATTTTCATCATGATGAGATTTCGTATCACTCGCCAATAACAACAAATGCGCAAGCGTGTGTATTAGACATGCTACAAGCAAATCAACTAAATCCAAATACGGCTTTGCAGTATTTTTCTTGGGCAGATACAAATTTAGACGACTTAGAAAAGCTATTTATAAAATATGGACACTAACAATCCTATTTTTTCACTTTTTCAAGAAATTGATTGGTTGCAAAATGTCATCAATCAAGTGATAAGTAGCTATTTGCAACACGAAGGTGCAGAAACGCATTGGACAGAAATTGAAATGCCTGATCTTTCGGAAATAGATACTCCATTTGCAAATACTGTAAATCAATGGAATTTAAATACGTTAGAACGAATGGCACTAGCATTGGCAATTGCGCCACATATTCGCCCAGAAGTATTGGATATTTTCTTTGGTCAAAATAAAATATACAATCGTGGTTTTACTGAATTTGGCGGTGTTATTGACAAAGGTCACAGTGGTTTTTTACCCACAGGACAAACCTTATTTTTTCTGCTGACGACATTAAATCCCGAATGGCGATTGGAAGTGCTTTCGTTCTTTGAAAAGAATCATATTTTTCAAAAAGAACAAGTATTAGATATCGAATCGACAGAAAGTTATTTACCAAAATACAACGGAGTTCTCAGTATAAATCATCGTTGGTTGCATTATTTTATCACAGGAAAAAAACCAAAATTAGAACACAGTATAACGTTTCCTGCTCAAAAAATCACCACCAATTTAAACTGGGAAGATATGGTGCTAAATCCTACCATTGAAGATCAAGTAGCAGAACTAAAAACATGGTTGTTGCACAAAGACACTTTATTGAACGATTGGGGATTATCCAAACACTTAAAACCTGGTTATAGAGCCCTATTTTACGGTCCGCCAGGCACAGGAAAAACCTTAACGGTTTCGCTATTAGGGAAAAACTTAGGTTTGGATGTATATCGTGTAGATTTATCAATGATTGTCTCCAAATACATTGGAGAAACAGAAAAAAACCTATCGCGTATTTTTGATACTGCTGCGCATCAAAATTGGATTCTATTTTTTGATGAAGCCGATGCTTTGTTTGGAAAACGTACAAAGGCAAATTCGTCCAACGACCGACATGCCAATCAGCAAACGGCATATCTATTACAACGCATTGAGGATTTTCCAGGATTCATCATTTTGGCATCCAACTTAAAAGCAAATATGGATGAAGCATTTTCGAGAAGATTTCAATCAATCATACACTTCAAAATGCCTTCTGTAGAAGAACGTATCAAACTTTGGCAAAAAGCATTTTCTGGAACCTGCACATTGGCTCCTGACGTTGATTTGAATGTCATTGCTAAAAACTATGAATTGGCAGGTGGCGCTATCATCAATGTGCTTCGTTATTGTGCTTTGGCTGCTATTCAACGAAAAGATACTGTTGTAAACAAACAGGAATTGCTCACAGGAATCCGTCGTGAATTCAAAAAAGAAAACAAAACCATCATACAATCATAAGCAACAATTTCATGGATATAGAAGAACTCATATTATTACCAGAACATTCACAACTATTGGTGATGAATTCTTGGCGACATGAAATTCTGCATGAGCAACGAAATATTATCATTGCTGAAGCATTAAATAGCTGTACGGTACACAAAGGTTTCAAGCTTTTAGGTTATCTCATTACCAACAGGCGGTTGTTTTTAATTGGTTCAAGTGAAGTAACTCCTTTTCAGGAAGTATTACAGTATTTCTACCATCAAGTTTCTTTGGGAATTATCAACTATAAAAAGATGCTGAATCTTTATCATGATGACACGTATTTATTACCTAAAAATACAGATGAACTATTTACAAAATATCCTTTTTATAATGTATATATCAGAAATTTAATTACGGGAAAAGAAGTGAATTCAAAATATTATGATCCGCGTTTATCACGACTGAAAAATTACATTCACAATCACAAATATTCTTCTGCTGTAGATTATGCTGGCGGAAAAAGTCCTGTTATTGTTGATACGAGTGCTATTATCATTTAATCTCATACTTACAACAGAAACCTTTTGTTATGAAAACGTCTCTTACCAGAAAATCTACGAAAGAAACAGTACAAACTGCGGCGGCTCACAAAACGATGCATCCTAAAACTCAAGGAAAAACTCTTGAAGATAATCGTCCGTCAACCATCATTCAACAACAAAAGAAAAATAATACAGGTTTGCCTGACACTTTAAAATCAGGAATAGAAAATCTTTCTGGTCATTCGTTAGATGATGTAAAAGTACATTACAATTCGTCCAAACCTGCGCAACTCAATGCACACGCGTATGCACAAGGAAAAAATATTCATCTCGCTTCTGGACAAGAAAAGCACTTACCACATGAAGCTTGGCATATTGTGCAGCAAAAACAAGGCCGTGTACAACCTACAAAAACGGTAAATGGCACCAAAATAAACGACAATGCTAGTCTGGAAAAAGAAGCAGATGTGATGGGCGCAAAAGCATTGCAACGAAAAGAAATTATTCAAAATAGAAATCTGAGTAATAAAACTCATTTTGGCGTCGCACAACGTGTTAAAAAACTAACACCTGCCACAAGATTGACGCGACTTCAGGGTTTAGGATTAGTTACACATTCTTCTAGAATAAGGCGAGGACGCAAATCTGTTCCAAAAAATTTAACTGGATATTCAACAAGAAACATTGGTGGTAGAAACTACTATTCTAGAAAAGACCATTTAGGAAGAGTCACTAAATTCGCTGGAATTCTAAAATACCATAAAGGCAAAAGAAAGTCAACACCAAAAGTTCCTTACAAAAGAGTCAACGATCAAGCTGGACATTTGATTGCACATAGTTTTGGTGGACCTGCAAAATTTACAGACAATTTTGTCGCCATGGATAAAAAAGTAAATAGTAAAGGTGGCGCATGGGGAAAAATGGAGTCGTATATCAGGCAACGTTTACAACAAAAATATATGAGCGTATGGATGTCTGTGAAACCACAATACGACGGAATAAAAAAGCGTCCAAGCAGTATTTTAGTGAGTTTGACATTTACAAAATCTCCCTATAAAGTAAGGTTTAATATTCCAACACCATAATTTGAAGATGAAATATACAACTACACAAAAAAAGGCAGAAAAAGCACCACAAGTTTCGGTTGCCAACACAAAAACAAAAAAGAACGTTGGATTTTCTTTGGAAGATAATCGTGCTACGACAGTCGTACAACAGCAAAAAATCAATAAAATACAACATACAAAAGCTCAACCAATACAATTAAAAAAGAAAGGTATGAGAGCTCGTATTAGGGAAAAGTTGGCAAAACGCATTCCTTTAACAGATAGAGAAAATAAAAAAGCAATTTCATTAGGAATACTTCAAGATCACGAACACACTCATAGAAATATTCCAGATCCAGCGCCACCGTTGTTAGCAACAGGAAGAAGAGGTTCTGTGACAGAGGCAAATTTATTAGACACAATACATCCATCAGCTTCTATACCACATACAGGTTTGAACTTGGCTGATTTTAGAGCTAGATTTCAACCGTTAGTTCAAGGAGGAAACATCTCTACAGCTAGATTAACAGCATTGCTACCAAAGCACAAAGCGGTTGCTTTTCCACCAGCAAGAGGTGGAGGAGCTGATGAAATTAGAGCTGGTAGAAAGTGGGAAATCCCAAATCCTGATGGAGGAACACATTCTATTTGGGTACATACCAATGATCCTAGACAAGATACATCAAAAAATGCAGGAGCTGGCCCAATTGTAAGAGTTCAAGATAGTAGTGGACGATATTTATCTAATGTAGAACATGTCATTAATCCAGCTGTTGATGCTCAAAAAGATAAAAATGAACAAACTAGAGCAGCTTTTAATAAAGCTCAAGCAGAAGCCGTTGGACATTGGACAACTTATCATAAAAATCGAACCGAAAGTCAACATATCCCATTAGTGTAAATTTAATCAATAATAATTTGTATATTTTTTCATAATTTCAATTATTTTTGTGACCTTCAAAAAAGCACAATTTCATGCTCAAAAAAGCAATTCAATTTATGATTATCAGTGCAATTGCGTTTGCTTTTTTAAATGCTGTTGTAAAATACTTAGGTGATTTTAACGCATATCAAATTGTGTTTTTTAGATCAATTGGAACTTTGGCTTTTACCATTCCGTTTTTGCTAAAACACAAGATTTCTATCTATGGAAATAAAAAAACATTACTGATTTTACGCGGAATTGTTGGTGTTACTTCTATGGCATTATTTTTTATGTCGCTCAAGTATTTACCTATGGGATCAGCAGTTTCTTTACGTTACATCTCTCCTATTTTTGCAGCAGTTTTTGCTTTGTTCATTTTGAAAGAAAAAATAAAATACATTCAGTGGTTATTTTTCCTGATCGCGTTTTGTGGCGTCTTAGTTTTAAAAGGATTTGACACACAAATTGGGACAACAGGATTGCTTTTGGCATTGGCTTCTGCCTTTTTTAGTGGTTTGGTATTTATCACTATTCGTAAAATTGGTACGGACGATCATCCTGTCGTGGTGGTAAATTATTTTATGATCATTGCACTTTTGGCTGGCGGAATTTTATGCATTCCATACTGGAAAACGCCCATTGGTTGGGAATGGGCTTTGCTACTGAGTTTGGGAATTTTTGGTTATGTAGGACAATTATACATGACCAAAGCATTACAACTAGCAGAAACCAACAAAGCGGCACCTCTTAAATATATTGAAGTTATTTTTACCATGCTCATCGGACTTAGTTGGTTTCATGAGTCTTATACACTTTGGAGTGTCCTCGGAATTATTTTAATTGTCATTGGATTGACGTTGAATACGTATACAAAAACTGCTAAATAACGTCAGTTCGATATAAATCATTCAATTTATATTTATAGTAATTTTAGAAATAATTCTGTTATATAATTCATTTTTAGGGTTTTATTTTCGTTTTCTTTGCTTACCCAAAGAAAAGAAACAAAAGAAAGGGAACTTTTCCAGAGGTATTTTTAGTTTTTCTTTTATGGAAAAACTAAAACCGCATGAGTTTTTCTAAATTTTCTCCAAGGTTTCGAAAATTTTTAACGAAAAACTCCTGCTATACTACGGAAAAGAAAAGTTTCAAACTAAAATTCTTACGTCGAACTCACGTTAAATAAGTCCCAAGTCTTTGATAATTGACACCAAATGTGTGGTATTTTTTGCTCTGAATACGATTTTGAGTGCGTTCAGACGTTTTTCGACAGAACTTGTGCTGGTAAACATCAACCTTGCAATATCTTTTTGAATGTGTCCTTCCGACAAGTGTTTTAAGATTTCAATATCAAAATTACTCAGTTCTGTAATATCTTTTCGCGTTAATGCAGGACGTACTTCTGGAGATAAATAGATTTCTCCTTTGTAGACTTCTTTGATGCAAATTAGCAACTCGTCCAAACCTGTTCTTCCTTTACAGACATATCCATTTAGTCCAATATCTTGTATTAATTTCCTGATCTTTGAGAAACGTTTTTCGACAGAGTACACAATAATTTTTGTGTTCGTATCTTCTTCTCTAATTTTCATGGCAAGGTTATCGCCTGAGGTTATTTTTTGCTCTCGATAATCGCCTTCAAAAGACAAATCGGTAATCAACAAATCATAAGGTTCTTGATCGAGAATGGCTTTTTTGTACTTCAAATATGCATCATCACAATACTGAACTAACTCTAGTTTTTCAATTTTTAAATTTTCGTTTAAAAAGGAAACAATACCTTCATTTATTCCTTTTAAATCTTCGGCTACTAATATTTTTTTAAACATATACAGGTAAATTATATCGGAAAAGTCATGCTTAATTTCAATCCTTTTCCTGACTCTGAATCAAAATTAAGCGATCCTTGAGCACTCTGTATACGGTTTTCCATATTTAATAATCCCTTCTTTGAAGCTTTGATAAACGGCAAGCCAATTCCGTTGTCGGAATAATGTATCATAAGCTTCTTATCTTTTGTAGAGAATGTCAACACCACAACATTGGCTTTGCTGTGTTTTTTCATGTTTACCATTAACTCCTGCAACACGCGATGAATAATAATTTTTACATAATTTTCAATGGTTTCCCAAGCTGGATATTCAATATCTTTTACAATAATGGCAACTTCTTCGGTATTAAAATCACTAATCATTTCGCGCAAACCATCAACAAAATCTTCTCCAGTATCGATACTGTGATTTTCATGTGAAATATTTCGGGTTCGCACATAAATATCTTCTACCTGATTCAATACTTTTGGAGGTAAGGGTGTTTTGTTTTTTAGTGATTTCTGTAAAATTACCATAACATTATACACATCATTGGCGAGTTCGTCATGCACTTTTTTCGAAATTCGTGTTTCTGTGTTGTACACTTGTAATGCTTTTTCGCGTCGGTGTTTTTGATACAGAAAATAAAAGTAAATTATGGCAATGAAAACAATAGCCACCGCAATGATGGAGATAATGGTTTTTTGTTGTTGTTGTCGTTCATTTTCCAAATCTTTCTTTGCATTATCTAATTGGAGTTTTTCGTTTTCCCTTTTAGCTTCTTTTGTATCATATTTTGCTTTTGCGAATAAATTTCGAGCTTTCTTTTCTTCAACATCCATGCTGTCACGCAAAGCAATAAACCGATCTCTAATAGTAATATCATTAGGTTTTACAGTATGTATTATTCGCAAAACATCAAGTTCAGCATTGGGTCGCCTGTAAACTCTACTATTGGCAATTACTTTTTCTCCATATTCAATAGTTTTTGTTACATCTTTATTTACGTAATATTCTGCTAAATGTGTGTAACTTGCAAAAAGTCCTGTGATATCATTTATAGAATTGCGTATTTTTAATGCTAGAAGAAACTCATCAATCACATTAGCTTCTGGATTTTTCAACCATTTGGCATATGCTAAATTATCTATAACTCTTGCCTCTAGTTTTTTATGTTTTTTTAATAATGAATCTTGTTTAATTTTATGAAGTAACTCAATTGCTTTCGAATGTTCATCGAAGTCATTATACATTGCCGCTAGGTTATTTTCATATTCCAATCTATCTTTTTTACTTGGAGTTTTTTTAATGGCAATATTATAATTCCCCACAGCATCTTCATAACGAAGCAATTCTCGTTGAATTTTTCCTAAAAGACTATGTATGCTTGCAATATATTTTTTGTCTTCAGAGTTTTTTAAATATGTTAAAGCTTCAACTGCTGTTTCTTCTGCTCCATGGTAATCATTTCTATTTTTTTGTAAAGTTGCAATATTGATTAAATTTCTACCTAGCTTGATACTATCTTTGATTTGTATATATAATTTTTTGGCTTCATTTAAATTATATAATGCTTTGTCTGTTTTATTCAATCTTCTGTAATAACTGCCTACTAAATCATGGTACATTGCTTGATACTCTTTATTATCCATACTTTTAGCGCGAGCAAGTAACAAATCACTTACAATAAAAAAGCTATCTTTTTCTTTAGCTAGGTAATGTTGTAAAGATTTGGTATACAATGTATTTAAACCATTAATAGAATGATTGTCATATTTTATAACAAGCTTATATCCTTTTTCAAGCTTCTCTAATTTCGTACTTTCTAAATAGCTTTCATTTAAAGCTTCTTTGTAATAAAAATTTATAGAGTCTTGAACCGAAACTAATTTTGATTGCTCGTCAATAGTAGTATTACAAGAAATAAGAAAGCAAAAAAATAAGAAAAGAAATATACGTTGAAAGGTATTTATTTGGCAGCTAGAATACATGAAATTTATTTTGAAAAAACTTCAATAAATATAAGAAACTATACACAAAGAGTCTCTTTAACTTTTAAGGTTTTTGCAAAAAATAAAATCGCCCAAGAATTGCTTCTCAGGCGATGAATTAGTTATCTACTTATTTACTATCCTCCAACATTTGGCGGTGGCGGTGGCGGTGGTGGCGGAGTAACATCTCCATCATCTCCTTCTGTGGCTTGCAATTCAGTATATTCTTCTTCTGCTAAAACTTCTGGCGTACACGAAACGGTGTATAAACTCAAAAATACGATAGCAACTATGATGCTTATTTTTCTCATAATCTATGTATTAAAATTTGAATGTTAGGTGGCCGTCCGAGACATTGATCTCAGATATTTTTTATCACTCTGATAAGGCCAGGAAATACGTTTTGTATTTCGCTTTTTTGAGAAGAGGAAAGCGTATCAACAGAAGTCTCTAGGTTACTTCTCAATACTATTGACTAGCTGTTTTTACGGCTTTCCGTAACAATAAATCTTGTACAAGTATTATGTTGCAATTCATAACACTGATGTATTGTTACAGCAAATATATATTGAGTTTAACCCCTGATTTTCAAGTAATTCCAAAGATTCCGAATGTTTCTTTGAAATTCTGATGAACTCCGAAAGATTCTGAAGAATTCCGATAAATTCTGAAAAAAATAATAACTATGCCACCTAAAACTGAAGCAACATACAAAGCAGAAATCCTAAAAAAGCATCAAGAAAACACTGAAAAATCTGGATACTTGCTCAAGCCAACTCCAAAGAAAATTCAGAAAGCATGTTTGCATTTTTTCGAACAAAGAAATCAAGCAGAAGACACTAGAATTTTAAATGCCTTTTTTCAATTTGATGCTACATCAGACAGGAAAAATTTTATAAAAAATTATGAACTAGAAAAGTTTAAACCCATTCAAAATTTTCTGAATGGAGGAACAAAAAAACCAACGTCAGAGAATGTCGATTTTACAGCTTGGCTCGTAGATTTTACACCAAGACCGTTTTTTAAATATTTACAAGAAGAAAATGATGAGAAAGTTCCAACTACTGAAAATGATCCACCACAAACAGTTAATACGCCTGGAGAAAATGAGGAAGACGAAAATAAACCTACAAAGACCCGAAATTCTTCTTGGTACAAGATTGCAGGCATTGCCTTGTTGGTTTGTATAAGTCTCATTTTGGGGATCAATTATTTAATGCAAGAAGTAAAAACCAATACGGAGAAGATTCCGATTGAAAAGAATAATTTGACAAATATTCCAGAGAAATGCATGGCTTGGAACGGAATAGAATATAAACTTGCAAACTGTGCAGATTCGATTCATCCAACATACCTAACAAAAGTAGTTCCTTACGATGAAAGTGATTTTAAGAATTTAAAGAAAGTAACGGTTGATATTGAGACACCTTTCTTTGAAGCGAATAATAAAACACCATTGATTTGGTATTATAAATTAGGTAAAGGCAAGTTTGAGTATTATAAAAGTCACGGAATTCATCCTGTAAATGGTGAACCTTTGGAAGATATTACACAATATCATATTGATAAATATATCCCGAAGCATAAGCCAAAGAATAGCTCATTTTTGCAAGAAGATTGAATAGAAAAAAGCTTTTGAAAAGCAAAAAACAGTAACCAAATTAATTGGATAAGATTCTGGATCAAGTCCAGAATGATGTTTCTAAAAACTTTTTTATATATGTATCTACAATCTAAATTTAAGTTCTACAGGCAAATGATCTGAAAGACGTCGGGAAGCAGTTAAGTTATCACAATGCTTTACAAAATCAATGATCTTCGTAGAAGTTGCGTTAATCTTAGGTGTGTAAAATATATTATCAATCGGATAATTTAGGTATGAAGCATTTTTACAAATTAGTTTTAAAGTGGTTTTTTGGTCAATGTTTACAGGTTTGAATCCTGCAAGTTTGAAATTTTTAAACACTTCTTCTGATTGACTCAAATTGAAATCACCCGCCAATATGAATTTTTTATTTTTATAGTTCTTTTGTACATACGCCAATAACTCTTTTACTTCGGGTCTTGGGTTTCTTTTATGTGGTTTTGCGTGATAATTCATCACAAAGAAAGAAGTATCAGCCACGTAAAACTGAACTAAAAACGGTTCTCTATCTACCATTTTATCAAGTTCTTTTACCAAGCTACCTTCATGCCCTTTTTTAATTTTAATATGTTTGTTTTTCCACACAATGGCATAACATTCTGTCATTCTACTAGGACTGTTGGTTTTTTCACTTATCAAATAATCCCAACTTTCGCCTTTTTTTTCTAAAGCTTCGGTAAGTCTATTAACAGCTTGTACACCTTGAAATGTAGTTACAACTTCCTGAATTGCAATAATATCCGCATGTTTCACGATTTCTGCAATTTTTTCAATTTCTTCTGCATTTTTCGTTTTTCCAAAATGTTGAATGTTCCATGAAATGATTGTGATCTCTTTGTTTTGTGCAATTGTAGTAGTTGCAAAGAGTAAAAGAATAATAAGGTAGCGCATATGGTTTTAGTTTTATGATACGAATGTAATAGCCAAATGCGCTTCTCTTGTTACGGAATTCCGTATAATTTTTTTAGTTGGGTAAAAAAAAAAGCACTTTCGAATTCACGAAAGTGCTTAGGATTCAATTAAAAAAATCTAAACTAAAATTGAATAATTTTTATTTTAATGTGATTGGAAATTCAGCAACTGTAGTGTCCCAACCAATTTTTAAATGCACTACATTTTTACTTTTTTCGTATAAAACGATTGCCAATTGTTCCAATTCTTTATCACTTTTTTGAGTTGGTACTGTAATACTCGCCACATCTTTAGAAGCGTCATACGAGTAATTTCCCCAACCATCATTTTCGGAATTGATTTTTAACGTCCACGAATCTTTGTTTGGAATAATAATCACAGAATAACGTCCTGCTTTTACTTTAGTATTACCAACCATTACGTCTGTCATAAACAAGATTTCAGTAGATTCGTTTGCGCCTACTCTCCATGCTTTTCCGTACTTTAATAAACCTCCAAAAACGTCTCTCCCTTTTTTAAATGGACGTGCATAAATCACTCTGATTTTTGGCTCTAATGCTTTTTTCTGAGCATCTGATTTTGCAAAGGCTCTTTTTGCTGCATTTGTCGGATAATGTGCAATGTCTGTTGGACTTTTATCTGTTTTTGGAAAATCTTGTGCGTTTACGGTACTTACTACTGCAAAAAATGCAAGTATCATTACTATTTTTTTCATGACTTGTTGTTTAAATTGATTACTTTTTGAGTTTCTATTTTAGATAATTCTTTGAGTTCTCCTCTTTCATATAATGCTGGCAAATCCTTTAGTGGCGTAGCAACTTCGGCTTTGTAATTGATATAATCTTGAAATGTAATTCCATCAACCACACGTCTATTATAAGCGCTTCTAAAACGAACACCACCATCATTTACTTGGTAGTTGTATGCCAAATAATCTATTTTTTTTGTCTTTTGATTGATCCAATAATGGTATTCATCATCATAATCTTCGCCACCGCCTTCTTCATTGAATGTAATTTTTAAAACATCGTATTTTTGTCCTTTAATTGTGGTTTCCGCTACAAACTCTTTGTTTACAGCGGCATCTTTTAATTTGTGAGGTAAAGTTGCAAAGTAGATTACGGAATTGACCGAACCAATTGCGCTGTTTTTCTTTTTTTCGGAAAGTGTTACTTCTTTATTGTCCACTTGGCGTGAAAAGTCTCCGTTTTCAAGAACATCAAGTGTTTTTGTTCCGCCTTTTGTAGTTTCTAGCTCGTATCTATATTCGTTTCCGTTATTTTTGAAACGAAATGTTTTTCCACGAAATTCAAATTGGTAATTCGCCTGATCGTACAAAGTGCCACCGTGTGCTTTAATGGTTTCCTGCAAAATTTTGGTGGCTTTATCTACGGATTTTGTGTCTTCTATTTGAGTAGTTTCAACAACTTTGCTTGTTGTTTTGGAAGTTTCTTTTTCGTTAGTTTCACATGCTGTTATACCGAACAACAAGGAAATCACCAAGAATAATGGAATCAATTTCATAAAAATAGATTGGTCTTGCAAGTAACCTTTCGGGTCACTTTTTTATTAGTTCCTGAATTTGTCGAATTAATTACAAGTCCTTTCTTTTTTTAACAGATTTTAACTTTTTATAAAAATTCCGAAAAGTTCATTGCCTGCACGTGGCGCGATAGAGTTGTATGCTTTTTCAAATGTTTTTACGTCAAAATATGGTTTAAAATATTCCAAATATTCTTCTTTGCTTCCACCAAACGGACGTTTTTCCAAATCATCGGTTAATGGAAAATCAAACCACAAGCCCACTAATTTCCCATTCGGATTTAGTAAATCAGCCATGTGTTTTGCATATTGTGCGCGTGTTTCTGGCAACGGAGGAAACGAACAAAAGAACGTTTGTTCAATGATAAGATCATACGTGTTTTTATGTGTAAAAAAATCATCACAGAGCAAACGATCTGAAGGAAATTCGGGATTTCGCTGTTTAAATTCTTGCAGTGGAATTTCAGAAATGTCTAAAATATAAATGTTTGTAAATCCTTGTTGTAGTAAATATTCGGCTTCATACGCATTTCCTGCACCTGGAATTAAAATTTTGAGATTTCTATCTTTTAATTGATCGATATACGTTTTTAATGGTGTAGATGGCGAACCAATATCCCAACCTGTGCTGTTATCTTTGTAACGTTGTGACCAATATTCTTTTGTGGCGTCTGAATTCATAGCAATTATTTTGAATGTAAAGTTCTGAAAAGAATTTGACTTCTTATAAAATTTATGTTTTACTACTTCTTTTTCTCTTTGTTCTTTTTACTATTCATAATTATTTTGACTGTAATCGCTATAGCTACAGAGGTTCCAATAACTAACGAAAAAGATTCAATCACTTTTACAGAATTGTCTCCAATAGTTTGAATTTTATCCTGAAACAAAATCCAACATAAAACCACCAATACCAGAAAAAAGATCAATAATCGTTTTTTAGGGAATTTATACTTCATTGTTTTATCATTCAATTCATAGCAAATAAAACCCTTGCTTCTGTTGAAACAAGGGTTTTGGTGAGTAATTAAGAACTTTACGTTGGCTTAAAAACGTATTGTTAGTAATGTCGTCGTAACTAAACGCTATTAATTACAAGCGTCAAATGCTGCTGTTAATTCATCATCACTATTAATTGTTGCTTGCGTACCATCTTCATACTCAATAGTCATTGGATAAGTAATTGTAAAGAATGCATCGTCTGCTAAACCATCTAAGTATGTAAAAAATTCGTCTTCATCGTTTACCGTTGTTACGTTTCCGCTATCATCTACCAACGTTAAAGGGAATACGATTTCAAAACAGATTGTTCCGCAATCATCACATGGTTCAATATCATAGCAATCGTTATATAAAGCATCAAAATCTGCATCACTGTTTATAGTTACAATATCATTTCCTACCGTTACAGTAATTGGGTATGCAAAACCGATGGCATCTTCAACAGAAAATAATTCAAATTCATCGTTTACAACTACTGTTGCTCCATCTATTGTTTCCACGGTTAATGGGAAGTTAAATTCAAAACAATCGTTTCCAATAGGATCAATATCGCCACCTATACAGTCTTCCAAAACTTGAAAAAGTTCAAATTCGTCTGCAACTGTTACTACGTTTCCGTCTGCCATTGTAATGGTTAACGGAAATGCTGGCATATATCCTAAGTTTGCATATGCTTCTGCTTCTTGATCGTTGTTTACAACAACATTATCAGTACCGTTAGTAACTGTATACGGATAATTTAGAGTAAAACAGCTATCAATTGAATCGCTATTTTCATTGTTATTTTCAAATACATTTTCAGCTTGATTAGTAGTCGTTGCTGTTCTTGCATACGTTGTTAAGTTTGCTTTCAAAGTAGCGTTTACTACTGTACTTTCTTCTTCGGGAATTACATCTGTATTGTCGTTACTACAAGAAAATGTAAAAATAGCAAGTGCTAGGATGAGTGAGAATTTTAGAAACTTTTTCATAAATATTTAATTTAGATTGTTTGTTTTTGGGTTTACAAATTATAGACAACTCGATTGCATTGCGCCCTACCTTTGCAAAATAAAATTTAAAAAATATTTTTTATTTTACTGATTTTCAGAGCTTTAGTGATTATAATTTTTTCTATACTTTTGATTCGAATAAATTTACAAGATAACTTTCAACACATTGAAGCCTAAAAAATCAGTTTGTGAGTCTCAACATTTTGATGCGCTTTTTAAGCAGCATTCTAGAACGTTGCGTAACTATATTTACTATAAATGTGGTGATGAAAATTTGGCGGAAGACTTAGTACAAGAAGCTTATATTAAGTTGTGGAATAATTGTAAAAAGATTCCGTTTGCAAACGCTTTATTCTTTTTGAAAAGAGTTGCCAATAATGCTTTTTTGAATGTCGTAAAACATCAGAAAATTGTGCTACAACATCAACAAACGAAAAAGTCGGAAGTCGATGTGGAAAGTCCGGAGTTTTTATTAGAAGAAAAAGAATTTTTAACCAAATTAGAAAATGCCATTGCCGGTTTATCTGAAAAACAACGCGAAGTATTTTTGCTGAATCGAATTGACAAAAAAACCTATGCAGAAATTGCTGTTTTTCTCGATATTTCAAAAAAAGCTGTTGAAAAGCGTATGCGGAATGCACTGAAAACGCTCAGAAAAGAAATTGGTGATATTTAAAAAGGTAGGGTAAGCAACTTTTGAGTTGTCTATAAGATAAGTGAGACATCATGAATAGTGAAAAAAATAACGAAATAGACATAGCAAAATGGCTTAGTGGAGAATTGACTCCAGAAGAACAGCATGCTTTTGAACAATCAGAAGATTACAAAGCCTATGCTAAAATTATCAGCGCAACGGAAAAATTAAGCGATCCTGCGTATGATGAAGCTACTGCTTTGGCTAAAATCAAAGAGAAAATAGCAACACAACCAAAGGTGAGAAAGCTTAACTTACGCTATGTGTATGCTGTTGCGGCTTCATTGGTTTTGTTGTTTGGATTTTACTTTTTTATGAAAACTTCAAATACAAGTTTTGAAACAGATTTTGGACAACAACTTGCTGTAAATCTTCCTGATGGTTCAGAAGTTACTTTAAATGCAAAATCAACGGTATTTTACGATAAAGACAACTGGAATAATAATCGAACATTGCATCTAGATGGAGAAGCCTATTTTAAAGTTACAAAAGGTGCTACGTTTACGGTTATTACAAAAGAAGGAAGTGTACAAGTTTTAGGAACAACATTTAATGTAAATACTAACGAAGATTTCTTTGAAGTACAATGCTACTCAGGAAAGGTAAATGTAATAAATACAGCAAAAGCTGAACATATTTTAACCAAAGGAAAAGCTGTACGAACGTATCAAAATGTTGTTAGCAATTGGACATTTGACACTACAGAAAAAAATTGGCTTTCAGGGCAAAGTTCTTTTATGGAAACACCATTATCGGAAGTCATTGAAGCTTTAGAAAATCAATATCAACTTCAAATAAAAAACACCGAAAGTTTCACCAAAGAACGTTTTACAGGACGCTTTACCAACAACAATCGTGCTGTTGCATTACAAACAGTTTTTGAAGCAATGGATATTGATTACACATTGAATGATAACGTAGTGACGCTCTCAAAAAGGTAAATGAAAAAAGCATATTTAGTTTATATTTTACTTATATGTTTCCAAGCATTGCATTCGCAAGAACGTACAACGGCTTATGACAATACGCCACTTAAAAAAGTACTCACTGATATTGAAGAACGCTACGATATTAGCATTTCATACAACTCAAAAATTGTTCAGGGAAAGTTTATCACACTTAAAAAAATTCCGCCAACACTGTCTGGAAATTTAAAAGCAATTTCACGCCAAACGAATTTATCTTTTCAAAAAATTACGGCAAAAACGTATGTGCTAAAAGTTCGTAAAAAGCAGCAAAAAACGTTAAAAGAACGTATAATTGATTTAGATAAAGTTATCATTTCTGAATATTTAACAACAGGTTTTTCTAAAAATATAGATGGCGCCATTGAAGCAATTCCCAAAGATTTTCAAGTGTTGCCAGGTTTTGTGGAGCCAGATGTATTGCAAAGTGTACAGTTAATTCCAGGCATTCAAAGTCCAGACGAAACCTCAACAGGATTGAATATTCGTGGTGGAACTCCTGACCAAAATTTGATTTTGTGGGATCATATTAAAATGTATCAATACGATCATTTTTTTGGAATGATTTCGTCTTTTAATCCGTATGTAATCGAAAATGTAAAAATTTATAAAAATGCTGCTGCTGCACGCTACGGAAATCATATTTCGGGTGTTATTGACATTCAATCGCTTTCCAAAATTCCTAAGAAAACCATTGTCGGATTGGGCGCAAATATGATTTATGTCGATGCGTTTGTACAGCAACCAATTGGCGAAGACGTAGCGGTTATCACTTCCTTTCGTCGCTCGTATTCGGATGCGTTTGAAACGGTTACATTTGACGAATTTTCAGAGCAAATTTTTCAAAACACAAAAATTACTGATAACAACGAAACCTTTAGTGATGTACTTTCGCAAACAAATAATAGCTATTATTTTGTAGATTTTACAGCTAAAATCATTGCCAATCTTTCTAAAAATAGTCAGTTGACTGTAAGTTCAATTTTTTCTAAAAATGAACTTGATTTTGAATCAAAGTTTGATGAGATTAATCAACGAACTAAAGATGATTTATTCATCAACAATCGTGGAATTGGCGCAACATGGAAAAATGATTGGACTTCAAAACTTGCAACGGAATTAAGCGTGACAGCTTCTCGTTATAATTTTGAATATGTCGGCGAAGAATTGTTGTCAAATTTGTTTGATTATGAAACCGTGAAAAAGAATAAAGTAACCGAAATCGGACTGCATTTTCAATCGGAATATCAACTCAATAAGAAGCATTTTTTCGTTGGCGGTTATGAGCTGATTCGCAATGAATTAGATTATACCATCGGAAAACAATCGGATGTTATTTTTGATCCTGACTTTTTTATTACTTCTGAAAATTCTAAAAATACCATTCACGCTATTTTTGGCGAACATCATTTTAAGTTTCGTGATTGGAACGTTTTTACAGGCATTCGCGGAAGTTATGCTACAGAACTTGGCAATTTCTTTTTTGAACCAAGAATTCACATTTCTAAAAAGCTGAATGAACAATTTAACTTGACTTTTTCTGCGGAACGTCAATATCAATTTATAAGTCAGATTATAGAATTTGAAACAGAAACTTTTGGGTTGGAAAATCAAGTTTGGGTTGCTGCAAACGATACTACAATTCCCGTATTACAAAGTGAACAAGTAAGTTTTGGTGGAACTTTTCAGTACAATTCTTGGAATATTGATGCAGAAGCGTATTATAAAAAAATTAATAATTTAACAACACTTTCCAGAGGTTTTGAAGAAGAAAGCAACACGCTTTCTGTTGGCGAAAGTACCATTACAGGTTTGGATGTTTTGGTCAAAAAACGCTTCTATAATTTTACAAGTTTGGTAAGTTATGCACTAACACGAAACGATTTTCAGTTTGATAATTTAAACAATACCAATGCTTTTGCGGGTAATTTTGACATTCGCCATTATTTGTCTTTGGTACAATCGGCGAAATTTGGCGCTTTGGAATTATCACTTGGCTGGCGTTACCGAACTTCGCGTCCGTATACCTTCGCAACAGGTTTGGAAGGTGACAATGCGGACAATATTGCTATTGTGTATGGCGAACGAAATGGGGAACGTTTGCAACCTTATCATCGTTTGGATTTCTCAGCGAAGTATGAACTAAAACCTTTTAAAAATAATAACCTAAAGGCTTCTTTTGGATTTTCGTTGTTGAATATATACAATCAGAAGAATATATTGAACCGAAATTACCGTGTTATTCTAAACACAGAAAATGCCGAATTTCAATTGCGAACTATTGATAAAATTTCGTTGGGAAGAACGCCTAATTTTATGGTACGATTGGAGTTTTAACAATTGATTGTCAATTAAAAAATAAAGTCATATTTTAGAAGTTGAAAATCTGAGTGCTTGCATTTAGATGCTCAGAAACGAACCTGATGACTGTACAAAAAATTTCTATCATAATTCCTGCGTATAATGAAGCTGCAACTATTTGCCAAATTTTGACAAAAGTTCAAGAGGTCATTTTAATACAGAATATTGAGAAGGAAATTATTATTGTAGATGATTGTTCAACGGATGCTACCGAAGCTAAAATTCGTCAATATATGAATGCCAATCCTTCGGCGAATATTCAATTCTTCAAACAGAAAGTTAATACCGGAAAAGGAGCTGCGTTACACACCGGAATCAGCAAAGCTACAGGTGATTGTTTGGTAATTCAAGATGCTGATTTAGAATACGATCCGCAAGAATATAACGATTTACTAAGACCTATTGTAAATGGTTATGCAGATGTTGTATATGGTTCGCGATTTATGGGAAATAATCCGCATAGAGTCTTGTTTTTTTGGCACACTATCGGAAATAAATTTTTAACATTTTTATCAAATATGTTTACCAATTTGAATTTGACAGATATGGAAACATGCTATAAAATGTTTAAAACAGCTATTATTCAAAACATCAAATTAAAGGAAAAACGTTTTGGTTTTGAGCCTGAAATTACTGCAAAAATATCAAGAGTTCCGAAAATTAGAATCTACGAAGTTGGTATTTCCTATTACGGACGTACATACGAAGAAGGAAAGAAAATCAATTGGAAAGATGGCGTACGAGCTATTTATTGTATTTTAAAATATGGTGCTTTTAGAAGCTAAATCACTTCTTTTTTAAGCCTAAAATACTAAAGAAAAAGCTAAAGAGAATTATTTGCAATCCTAACATGATCGTAAAAACCGCAGGAACAATAATACGTAATGTTTCCGCAGGATCTAAATCGCTAAAACTTGTCGCTTTCCAAGCTAATAATCCGTGAACGCTGAGATAAATTCCAACAACTAAGGTTAAAAAACCAACAATCAACCCTTTTTCCAGATTGAAATAGTTGAATAGTTTGTGATAACGATCACTTTTGGGCAACAATCCATTTTCTACCGCAAAAACTTTCGTCAATCCGTAAAACATTAAAAACTGAAATCCAATGATGACAAAACTCGCGGTGTATAATAAGGTGTGTACATCAAAGATGATTCCGCCAAAATCCAACGGTTTTACTATAAGAATTCCCGATAGGATAATGCCGACAATTATCAGCAGAAATGCAGGATATAAAAATAACCATCGCGGACTGTATAATAGTAAGAAACGCAAGTGTCGCCAGCCATCGCTCCATGTGTTTAAGTGTGGCGGACGTGTGCGTCCATCTGGATGTAATATGGTGGGAACTTCTGCAAACGTTAGTCCGTTGAGTTTCGATTTTACAATCATTTCCGAAGCAAATTCCATTCCCGTAGTATTGAGGTTCATTTTATGAAATGCTTCTTTGGAAAATCCGCGTAAGCCACAATGAAAATCTCCAATTTTTATATTGAAAAATAATCTTCCAATAAATGACAATACTGGATTTCCCAAGTATTTGTGTAAAAATGGCATCGCACCTTTTTTGATGCCGCCTTTAAAGCGATTTCCCATGACTAAATCATGCCCTTCGCGTAGCTTTTCTAGGAATAATTCGAGCGAAGAAAAATCGTAGCTGTCGTCCGCATCGCCCATAATTACATATGTTCCTTTCGCTGCTTTGATACCGCCTTTTAGTGCATTTCCATAGCCTTTTTCAGCAACAGGAACTACTCGTGCATTGAGTTTTTCTGCAATGGCTTGCGAACCATCTGTACTTCCATTATCTGCAATGACAACTTCTCCGTTTACACCGTGTTTTTCAAAAAATGATTGCGCTTTTTTGATACATATTGCCAAGGTTTCCGCTTCGTTGAGACACGGCATCACTATAGATAATTCAGGATTCATACAGTTTTTTGTTAAGCGAATTTAATAAAATAAAAATAGTGAGAAATAGTACCCAATCGTTGTAAAAAGTAAATCGGATTACTGCGTGCATTCCGATGGAAACAATCATAATGTTTGCAATTAATGCCAGCGAAATTAGCAATAAAACTTTGTATGTGTTATGGTTTCGTTTGAGTAACGCAATAAAACTACAGATTGCGATAAAAATATAGAGCAACGCGAGTTTCATACCGCCAAAACCAAAAATCATGTTGCCTGTGTAAATTCGTCGCCATTTGGTAAAATTGTCTGCAATTAATGGTTTTGAAACTTTTTTTGTGAATTCGTCAAGCGCGATGAATTGTTCTATTCTAGACTGCGAATCATCCATCATTTCATCAGCATTTTTAAAAATCGGTCCCATCTGCAAATTCGCGTAATTGTTGATGTAATACAACGTTGGTGTTTCGTTCGGATTCAAATTCAGCTTACTGATATGCATGTTGGCTTCTACCAGATTGTGATGTGTTTTTTTGAAAAATTCTTTTTCCTGCGTCGTTTCTAACACAGCTTCATCTTCTGCATCAGCGACAAATAATACAGGTGTAATGATGCTCATTCCTGTCCACGGCGTACTTGTAAAATGACCGTGAATTATTTTATGATAGGTTTTATCCGCCAAGGAAGTCATCAGCGGAAGCGATAAAAATAAGAGTACTAAAATACCATATTGCTTGAACTGCTTTTTTTTGAAACTTACCCAAAAAATAAGCAATAACGCCAACGGAATGAGATAGACAAATTGATAACGTGTAATGAGTAAAATTCCTAATATAGGCAATGAATAATAGAGTTCTTTTTTGTTTTTTGTGATGAAAAACGCAATGAATTTCGCAATGATTATGAGATATAAACTGTATGATATTGCTTCCGACAGGATGTTGTTGACAATTTTTAAACCTGATACAAATGGCATGAGTAAAACGAGCGTAAAACATACACTAAAAAATGTGTTTAAAAGTTGTAGCGAGCGTAGTTTGTTGATAAAATAGAAGATGCCAAAACAACCAAATAACACCTGAAAGATGACTGTTGGCAATTGATAATTGTCGCCAAAAATAGTATGAAACACGTTTAAAAATAGTGGATATCCTGGCGTACGAATAATGTGCATTTCTAGATAACCTTGAGAATCGGGGAAAACGCCAATCGGATTGCGAAGTACCACGACAAACGTAATGAGGAATAGAATTCCTATCGCAATGTTACTTTTTTGTTTCAACCACTTCACAATTTTCGTTTTGGTAAAAGTATGTATATTTTTTAGATTGCTATTTTACAAACTCGATTTCGCTGAGCTTTTGATAGATTTTTTTCCCTAGTTTTTTAGTGCCAATTGGTGTCATGTGATAGTAATCGTAGAAATCGACAGCATGCCAATCTTCGTCATTTGTCAAATCGATCACCAATTCTGGTTCCGAAACTTCCTTGATGGCTTCGTTGAGTTTGTTGAGTAATTTGTAATAGCCAATGCCATTGTACGGATATTTTGCTTCAATGTATTTGGTGGCTTCCGTGCCGTAAATTTTGCCATTTCTTATTTTGTAATGAAAGCTTGGTTGTGTGATAAAAAAGGGAAGTGCGTTGATACTGTCTGCATATTCAATCAGCTTTTTGATGCGCGCTTTGAAAGCTTTTAAGTTTTTTTCGTTGTAAATTTCTAGTAGTTTTTCGTCTAAAATTTCTTCTGTGGTGAATGGAATCCTTGAAAAATTAATTTTACGATGTCCGACTTCAAACTTTTTTGCTTTTTGCATTCCGCGAAGTTTGCGATATACATTGTACAACACCGATTTGTCTTTGATGTGACTTTTGATTCCAGGATTTTCAAGTTCTTTGATATTGTCGTATTCCGAATCGCTACTGACTTTGTAAAAATCATTGATTCCGACGTAAAATAGAATAATTTCAGGTTGTAGTTTTTCTATTTTTGGAAACCATATTTCCGTACTTTTTAAGTGTCCGTACGTTGATTGTCCATCAACACCAGCATTGGAAATATAGGTTTCTTCTCCGTTTTTTCGGAATTCTTTTTCTAAGACTTCTTGCCATGTTTGGGAATCGTCTATGTATCGTTGATCGGTGGTGCTTCCACCAACAGTTAGAATTTTTATTTTTCCAGGTTGATTGTACGACGAAATTCCACGCAAGCCATACTTGTCTCTTGTATACGTAATTGTTGGAGTTTTGGTGTCGTACAGTTCGCTGACATCAAACTCAAATTTGGCATCTCTGATGATTCCTAAGTTGCTCAATTGATTGCTATTACTAAACCATCCGCCGAAAAATAGTTCGAGGAGCAAGATTCCTATCAACAGAAAGGAAATATTTATGAGGATGACTTTGAGTTTTTTTGGCATTGCAAGACGAAAATACCAATTTATAAGTTAATTGCGTATTTTTTTTAGCTTCTTATGCAATTACTACTGATTCATCCACGCTTTAAAATCACTCGTTTTTTGACGACTCACAATAAATTCTTGATCGCGTTCTTTGGAAACCGATAGTTTGACACGATGATTGAAATACGGATTTATTTTTTGAATGGCGTTTTTGGCAACGATTTGTCCGCGATTTATTTTGTAAAATTGATCGTGATCGAATGAGTTGAATAACTGATCGATGGTTTCATCAATCACATAACGCTTACTTTCGGTTACGCCAAAAGTCACACTATCTTCCGAATATACATAAAGTAAATCGGCAATTTTTATTTGCACAAAACCTGTTCCTTCTTTGACTAATAAACCATTTCGTTTTTTGGCGTTTTTCTGTTCGGTTTGCGTTTGTATGCTTGTTAGTAATTGTTTTAATACTGAAGTTTCTATGTGTTGCGACTGATTGGATTTGTTGAATTTTTCAAGTGCTTTTTGTACGTCTTCTTTCTGAATTGGTTTTAGTAAATAATCAACACTATTTACTTTAAACGCCTGAATTGCATATTGGTCAAACGCTGTGGTAAATATAATTGGCGCTTCTACTTCTACTTTTTGGAAAATTTCAAAGCTTAAACCATCTGCCAATTGAATGTCCATAAATACTAAGTTTGGCATTTTGTGAGTTTGAAACCAAGTTACAGCATCTTCAACCGTATCAATAATATCGAGTAAGTTATATTCAAAATCACAGGTTTTGAGCATGTTTTGCAACTGATTTGCCGCGCGAAATTCGTCTTCGATGATGAGTATGTTCATGCTTATGCTTTTAGGTCTGATGTGGTTAGTAATGGTATTGCTACGGTAAATTCTTTTCCAGTATTGGTAATTTTTGGTAGTTTGTTTGAGATTAATGCTTGCCTTTTTTCAATATTAATTAATCCTAATTTTGTGGAAGGCAATTGTGTGGATTTAGGTTGCTTTTTATTGTGTACAATTATATGATCGTTTTCAATTTTAACAGTAATAATAAGTGGTTTTGATCGTGAAATTACATTATGTTTTATAGCATTTTCGAGTAATAATTGCAAACTCATCGGAACAATCATTCGATCCAAAGTCGTTTCAGGCAATTGCCAATTGAGTTTGAGATTGTCGCCAAAACGTTCTTTTTGAATGTGAATGTACGCGCGAGCAAATTTGAGTTCGTCCCGCAATGGAATTAGGTTTGCATTTCCTGCATCTAGAATAAATCGGTACACATCAGAGAGTTTGTCAACAAATTGTTTGGCATCTTCTTTTGAGTTTTGATCGATGATATCACGCAAGGTGTTTAAACTGTTAAAGAAAAAGTGCGGTTGCGCCTGATTGCGTAACGCATCTAATTGTGCCAAGACCACTACTTGTTTTGCTTGTTCTTCTTCCCGAATTGATTTTTTGAGTTGAATGTAAAAGTAAATCGCTTCATAAATTGCCATGACCATCATACTGATAATGATGATCGGTAATAAGACTTGAAAACGTTCAGTAAAATAATAGGTTTGATTGTATATGTAACCAATGATAATTCCGCCAAGCGCGTCAATCAACGTAACCGTAACAACGATAGAAAGAAAGAGTAGTAATGCACGTTTGCCAACATCTTCCACTTTGGTAAATTTCTTTCGCAGAAAAATAAAATTGAAACGCATGACAAACCAATTAGTAACTGAGAAACCGAAAGAAATACTCCAATGAACAATGGCTTCCCAAAAAGGGAAGCGTGCAAATGAGTTGTTGAATAGATAGTCTGTTACAAAACTTAGAATAATAATTCCGAAAACAACGAACCAAATGTCATTGAAACCTATGTATTTTAAGCGTTTTTCCTTGTTGAGAAGCTTCATAATTGCCTATAGTTTAATGAGTGGCATTCCTTGTTTTGCTTGATAAAACATGTACGCAATCCAAGCAGAAAATAGCAATCCAAAAATGATGACTGCAATGACTTGTTTTGTATTCGTAGTTTTCCATTTTTTGACCAGCATCCATGCGAATAACGGAATTATTTGAATACCATGCAATCCGAAGAAATGGGCAACGCGTAAATCGCCCGCAACTGTACTCCAATTTAAGATAGGCAAACCTTCTCCGCCATCGGCGACTCCGACATTGTGTGCAAGTTGCCCAATCATTTGTCCGCCAACCCAACTTCCAACGATTACGACAATCCATCCCATGAAAATGGCAACTTGTACAGGTTTTGCGACTTTCATTTTTAGTCGTGCTGCATCAAAGGCAAACAAAATCATGAGTAATACATTGATAGCAATTAATATTCCCATGGCAGCAAAAAGCAATCCGTCAAATAATGAATCTTGATTGTAATGCGAGCGAACACCACGTGCTGCTTGGTAGAAAATGATTCCGATTTCTAGTAATAACGTCCACGAAACAATATTGTTTAGGATGTTTTTCTTTTTGGTGGAATACGGATATTTTGTCATTAAAAAACCTACTGTCAAGATGTAAATTCCGCCAGAAATACAGAATTTAAAAGGTTTTATCCAAACGTTGATTCCCATGAGAGTTCTTTCGTCAATTAGAATTCCGCCAATACAAACGACAGCACCTAGAAAATGCATCATGACAATGGTAAATAGTATAGGACTTTCCTTTTTTACCGTACTAAATATGTGTTTGAGTAGTTTCATGATGGCACTTTTTTAAGTTTGAATGTTTTGAGAATCATAAATACAAGGAATCCGACTGGACCAAACATAAAGGTTCCGAGTAAGCAGGTTGCAATAATGATTGGATGAATTTTCAGGGTTTTGTTTTGATTGACGATCCACATACCGACTAATAAATCGAAGGCTAAATAGTGAATCCATCCTGCTAAGACTGCATTTTCTACCGTGAATAGCTGCATGACCGATTGGAGACTTCCAAAATCCATCATACCGCCAGCAACAAGTGATTTTACAATGTAAATTGCATAGATTATGGATAAGATAATGGGAATAATTTTATAATCGATTAGGAATCGTGTTACTTTCCATTTGGGAAGAAAGATGAGTAAAACCCACATCGGCATGGCAAGCATTCCGACAATTTTAAAAACTTCTGATGGTGTCATAATTTTTTAATTTTTAGTGTTCGTTTTTTGATTGATGCTTCAAAAGTGCTGTAGTTTGTGTTAAGATACAATCACTTTTTGTTGAATTGTCGTGAATTGAGTTTGAAGTGTTGTTTCCTTAAAAATCAGGAGATAAAAAATCATCCAATATGATGTTTCATGAACAATAATGCTATGTTAATTTAGCCTTAACTAATACATAGAATATTAAGAAATAATGAAAAGTGTTTCAAATATGGGAATCCGTAAAAATAAATGGATTTAATTGAATTATTTTGAAAACGAATATAATATTCACAATTTACCACAATGATTCTTACATTTATGAAAGATATTGAGTACATTTAAATGTTAAAAAAATTAACACTTTATCTTTTTTTGATAAAACACGATTGTCCAACAATTAGATAAGTTTTTATATGGTCAAAAAATACTTTTATGTAATACTTTTAGTTTGCTTTTCACTACAGCTAAATAGTACTACATCGTCCTTTTCGGAACATAATCATTCTGTTGTAATGCCCAATGCAACTATTAGCGTAGATGTTACTACAGTTTGTCAATATAACGATTCGCCTATCATTACGTTTACGGGTTCAGCTGGAACGGCACCGTATACTTTTACATATACAATTGGTACTGGCGCATCGCAAACCGTAACTTCTACGGGAGATATTGCTACAATTGAAGTTCCTACAAATACTGATGGAACGTTTACGTATACTTTGACGCAAGTACAGGATGCTGTGAATCCTATGCCCACAGTAATATCTAGTCAAGCAGTAACAATTGATATTACCTTAGGGCCAGATCCAGAAATTAATGGTCCAGGAGAAGGAGAAGCACCTGACGGAACACCTGTATTTAGTTTATGCGATAGTTCTGGTCCAACACTATCATTCTCTAATGCTTCTAGCACGAGAAACACTATCAATATAAATTATACAATCGATTGGGGAGACGGTACACCGAATTTCGTGGGAAGTGATTGGGGACTACTAGATCACGATTATGCACCAGGAACTTACAATATGATTTATACCATTGAAGGAAATAATAATTGCACCACTGTACAAGAGTATATTGTATTTATAGGTTCAAATCCAGCTGTTCTATTTGGAAGTGCTGGTAATGATGGAGTGATATGTAGTGGATCTTCATTAACAATTCCTATTGATGGGACTGAAAATAATCCTCCAGAAACAACTTACACTATTTCCTTTAATGATGGCTCGCCTGATGAAGTATACAATCATCCTCCACCAGAAAATATAACGCATGTATTTACCACTTCTTCGTGTGGAACAAGCAGTAATGGCTTTTCAAATTCGTTTTCTGCAACTATGGTTGCAGAGAATTTATGTAGAAGCACTGAAGTTCAACTAGTACCTATTTACGTAGCAACTCAAGCTGAAGCTGAATTTTCAGGTCCAACTGATATTGTCTGTACGGATACTGAAGTTTGCTTCCAAAATTCATCAACAGGGAATGAAATTAATGGTGGAAACGGAAGTTGTGACACCAGCCCAAGTATCGTTTGGGATATATCTCCAAATACATTTACATTAGGAAATGGCTCCCAATTAGGAGATGATTTTGATACTACAAATACAAATTTATGGTCTAGTGGTTCAGATGAATTGTGTATTAATTTTACAGCTCCAGGAACATACACAATTGCTTTAACAGCAGGAAATACCTGTGGGATAGACACAACAACACAAACCATCTGTGTAGAAGCTCCTGTAAATCCACAATTTACGTTAAGCAGTGATAACGGTTGTACACCTTTAGATGTTACAACCACAAATAACACAGACGAATCTACAAGTTGTAATCCGCCAACATATGAATGGCAAGTTACCTACACTGCTGATTTTTGTGGAACAGGTCCAGAGGTTTGGAGTTTTACCAATGGTACTTCGGCAACTTCGGCAAATCCATCTTTCAATTTTGTAACGCCAGGAACATATACCATTCAATTAATAGGAACTAATGAAGCTTGTGGAAGCGAAACAAGCTCACAACAAGTCATTGTTAAGCAACCTCCAACGGTAAGTATAAACCCTATAGATGATTTGTGTAATGCAAATTCTATAAATCCGACAGCAATGATTGCAAATTGTACAGATGATCCGAGTTCTGTAACCTATTCGTGGCAATTTGCGGGAGCAAATACAACATCTTCAAATTTAGAATCGCCAGGAACTATTGATTATCCTTCTCCAGGAACCTATACAGTTACGTTGCAAGTAACGAATGATTGTGGTGTTTCAGAAATGGCTATGGAAACATTTACCATTCAAGAAGTTCCTGTGATTACAAATACCGATCTAACGCAAGATATTTGTTCTGGAGCTTCAAGTGCCGAAATTAACTTAACCTCAACTAATCCTAGTACTACGTATACATGGACAGCAACAGCAACTGCGGGAATTAGTGGTTTTATTACAGCTGGAACTTCAAGTACGATTCCTTCTCAAATTATCACAACTAGCAATACCTCATCGGGAACGGTTACGTATACTGTAACGCCATCTATCAATGGTTGTGATGGTACTGCTGTAGATTTTATCATTACAGTAAATCCTGCACCAGAAATCACTACACAACCACAATCGAGTACGGTGTGTCAAAATGGAACGCCCATTACACTTAGTGTAGCTACTTCTGGAGTTTCTGCACAATATCAATGGTTTTCTAATACAATAGATAGCAATACAGGCGGAACTCCAATTGCAGGTGCAACGAATGCAGATTTTGATCCGCCAACAGGCACAGTAGGAGTTTTATATTATTATTGTGAAATTACTTTTACTTCTGGTGGATGTTCTTCTTTAAACTCTCAAACAGCAAGAGTTGAAGTAACACCTAATGCTAGTATTACATCACAACCAACGGCCACCCAAAGTTTGTGTGTAGGAAGCACAATTGACAGTCCATTATCTGTAGCATTTACAGGAGGAACGGGAACTGTTTCTTATCAATGGTTTAGCAATACCACTAACAGCAATACAGGCGGAACATCAATTTCGGGAGCAACAAATTCTGATTATACACCACCAACTTTTACGACTGCCGGAAATTACTACTACTATGTAGAATTGTCTTTTGCAGGAAGCGGCTGTGATGATATAATCAGTGATGTTGCAGAAATTATTGTGGTTGATTTACCAATTATTAATATGCAACCATTAGTGACACAATCACTTTGTCAAAACACGCCATCACAATTATTAGAAGTACAAGCATCTGGAGGTTTGGGAACATTTTCCTATCAATGGTTTAGCAACACTTCAAATAGCAATATTGGTGGAACCGTCATTGCAGGTGAAACCAATTCAACATTTACACCACCGACTAATACGGTAGGTACCTTGTATTATTATTGTGTAATTTCGCAAGCTGCTAGCGAAAGCTGTATAGTTACGAGTGATACCGCAGAAGTTATTGTAAATGCTGCTCCTTTGATTAATTCTCAACCACAATCACAGGAATTATGTCTAGGAGACGTCATAAACACACTTACGGTAAGTTATGCAAATGGTGTAGGAACACCAACCTATCAATGGTATTCCAATACGGTAGATGATACTACATCTGGAACTGCCATTACGGGAGAAACAACAGATTCATATACACCAGACGTTTCTGCAGTTAGCACAACTTATTATTATTGTATCATTACGTTTGCTTCGGGTGGTTGTCCGGAAGTCACTTCGAATACGGCTGAAATTATTGTGAATGAAACACCAAGTGTAAGCAACTTTACAGAAACACTTTGTAGTGGTAATAGTTTTACTATTATTCCAGATACTTCTAACGGAGATATTGTTCCAACAAATACAACGTATACATGGGGAACGCCAGCCATTTCTCCTTCGGGAAGCGTTACTGGAGCAACTGCCGAAACTACACCACAAACAGAGATTAGTCAATTTTTGACAAATACAACGGATGCTGTAGCAACAGTTACGTATACAGTAACTCCTTCAGCTGGAAATTGTGATGGAACGCCTTTTACCATTGAAATTACACTAAATGCTGCACCAGAAGTTACGATGCAACCACAACCAAGTACTGTTTGTATTGATGGAACTCCAAACACATTGAGCATTACTTTGGGAAATACTTCAGACACGCCACAATATCAGTGGTATAGTAATACAACCGACAGTACTACGGGCGGAACTCCAATTGCAGGTGCAACCACCGCAGATTACGATCCGCCAACAGATACCATAGGCGAAATTTATTATTATTGTGAAATTACTTTTACTTCTGGAGGTTGTTCATTGATTACTTCTCAAACTGCATTGGTAACCGTAACGCCAAATGCTACCATTACCGATCAGCCAACAATGACCGAAAGTTTATGTGTAGGCAGTACAATTGACAGTCCGCTATCGGTAGTATTCACAGACGGAACAGGAACTGTTTCTTACCAATGGTTTAGCAACACAACCAATAGTAACACTGGCGGAACTGCCATTGCAGGTGCTACCAATGCAGATTATACGCCACCTGTATACACAACAGCTGGAACTTTTTATTACTATGTAGCATTATCCTTTGCAGGAAGTGGTTGTAATGATGTAATTAGTGATGTTGCAGAAGTCGTTGTTGTTGATGCTCCTGTAATTGACGTACAACCTATTGCCTCTCAAACACTTTGTCAAAACAGTGTTCCACAAGATTTAGAGGTACAAGCTTCTGGTGGTTTGGGAACATTTACGTATCAATGGTTTAGTAATACAGTCAATAGTAATACGGGCGGAACAGCTATTACAGGTGAAACTAATGCTATTTTTACACCTCCAACGACAACAGTAGGCACATTATATTATTATTGTACAGTTTCGCAAGCAGCTAGTGAAAGCTGTACTGCTACAAGTAATCCTTCCGAAGTAATTATAAATCTTGGGCCGCAAATAGATGCACAACCACAATCGCAAGAATTGTGTACCGCAGATACTGTAAATGCTTTAACTATAAATTATTCTAACGGAGTTGGCACACCAACGTATCAATGGTATTCTAATACAGTTAATGACACGACTACAGGGACTGCCATTACTGGAGCAACTACCGATTCATACACACCAGATACTTCTTTACAAGGAACAACATATTATTATTGCATTATTACGTTTTCATCTGGAGGTTGTTCTGAAATTATTTCTGATACCGCAGAAATCATCGTAAATGAAACTCCAAGCGTGAGCAATTTTACTGAAACGATCTGTAGTGGCAACAGTTTCACCATTACTCCAGATGCTTCTAATGGTGATATCGTTCCCACAAATACGACATATACTTGGTCTGCACCTACAATTGTTCCTGCGGGAAGTATTACTGGTGCAAGCGCAGAAAATACACCTCAAACAAATATCAGTCAAACTTTAACCAATACAACAACTTCATCCGCTACGGTTACATATACAGTAACACCAACAGCAGGAATTTGTGAAGGAACTCCGTTTACAGTAGAAATTACCGTAAATCCAGCAATTTCAGCAAATACGACCATTACTCAAATTGATTGTTTTGGGGCAAATAACGGTGAAATTGTCACCAATATTTCTGGTGGTGTACCATTTACTACAGGAACACCCTATATTATTTCTTGGACAGGACCTAACGGATTTACCGCTAGTGATCCTACCATTTCTAATCTTGTACCAGGCGACTATACTTTATCGGTTCAGGATGAAGGCGGTTGTCCGTTTTCTGAAACCTATACAATTGCTGAACCAGAGGAGTTAATCGTAACTGTTGATGACGAGAATTCAATTAGTTGTTTTGGAGCAAATGATGGAGAAATTTTAGTGACTGTTACAGGTGGAACTTTAGATTATGTATACAACTGGACAAGAAATGGTATTGCCTTTTCTATGGATGAAGATATTTCAAACCTTAGTGCAGCTACTTATGAACTTACAGTAACGGATGCCAATGGTTGCGGTCCTGTAATACAATCTTTTGTGATTACTGAGCCAGATGAATTAATGGCTTCTGTAGCAAATCAAACAAATGTGGCTTGTTTTGGAGAAACTTCAGGAGCTATTGACATTAACGTTACTGGTGGAACACCAACCGAAACAGCTCCAGGCGTATTTGAATATACCTATGCTTGGACAGGTCCAAACGGTTTTACAAGTAATTCTCAAAATATAGATAATTTAGCAGGCGGAACATATAATTTGAGCGTAACAGATGAAAATGGTTGCGACGATACACTAAGTGTTGTCTTAATGCAACCCGATGAAATCGTCATTACTACCGAAGCAACAGAACTTATGTGTTTTGGTGATAATGATGCAATGATTACAATTACAGATATTTCAGGCGGATCTGGCTCATACACCATTACGTGGAGTAATTTTGGTGAAGGAATGATGCAGAATAATTTATCTGCTGGAGATTATACCATAACAGTTACCGATAGTAATGATTGTACCGCCGCTGTAACGGTTACTATTGAAGCACCGCCAATATTTACGATTGAACCTGTAGTACAGCAAATTTCTTGTTTTGGAGCAAATGATGGAAGTATCAACTTAAATTTTCAAGGCGGACAAGATCCTATTGAATTTGAATGGGCAGATGATCCAAATGCAGGTGTAGAACGTAATAATTTAGGTCCAGGCACATACACCATCAATATTGTAGATGGAACGCCGTGTACTATTACCGAAACATTTATTATTATAGAACCTGCCGAATTAACGCTTTCTGCGAATATTACCAATGCTTTGGATTGTGATGATGCGAGTTCAGGCGCGATCAATTTACTAATTTCTGGAGGATCGGAACCATTTATGGTTTCTTGGTCTAATGGTGCAACTACAGAAGATTTAGACAATATTACTGCGGGCGATTATTTAGTCACCGTAGTCGATGCTAACGGTTGTGAAGCTACAGATACGTATACAATTATTCGTCCACCAGAAATTATCATTGATGTTGATACAGAAACAATCGTTAATTGTAATGCTTTTACAGCAAGTCAAAGATTTACCGCTCAAGTTTCTGGCGGCGTTCCACCCTATACACTAAACTGGTCTAGTGGAACAGTGACAGGTGCCAATGATGAGATGATGACTACTTCTCAAAATGGACTTGTTATTTTAGAAGCAACAGATGGTCTGGGTTGCGTTAGTAACTATACTTTTGAGGTAGACATTCCTGAATATAGTGATGCTGATTTTTCACTCACCTCAACAGCATTTGAAACCTTCGGAATTTATTCACAAATAGATCCTATTCAATTTACAAATACCACAACGGGCGATTATACGAATGTGTCTTGGGATTTTGGAGATGGAAACTTTTCTAATGAAGAAAATCCAATACATTCATATTCGTCTCCTGGCGCTTATACTGTAGTGCAAACTGTTACTTTTCCAGAAGGTTGTGTTTACACCAAGGTCATTACATTATTAATTGAAAAAGGATACAAACTTATTATGCCAAACGCTTTTACGCCAAATGAAGATGGTTTAAATGATCGTTTTAAACCTGTGTTTATAGGATTGGACGAGATGGAGTTGAATATTTATGATACTTGGGGAAGCTTAATCTATTCGGAAACAGGCGACAATATACAAGGTTGGGATGGAAAAGTTAAAGACGAATTTGTCGAAAACGGAAACTACTATTATACATTTACAGCAAAAACATTTTTTGGAACAACAGTCCGTGAAAAAGGACCGCTTACGTTAATCTTATAATTACAGTATGAAATTAAAAATATGCCTTTTCATTATTGGTTTATGCTTTGTTCCTCAAATAAAAGCACAAGATCCAATATTTACACAATACTTTTTGGTGCCACAAACCTTAAATCCTGGTTTTGCTGGATTTTTAGAAACGACACATATCGGAATCATACACAGAACTCAATGGCCTGCTTTAGGTTTTCGAGTTGATACGAGTTATGGATTTGCCAGCACTTGGTTTCCAGAAGCTAATAGTGGCGTTGGTGTTAGTTTTTTGAATCAACGCGAAACTCAAAGTGGATATACGTTTTCGCAAATAAATTTTAATTATGCATATCAAGTACAACTTGGAGACGATTGGTATTTTAGACCTGGACTAGAAGTTGGTCGTGGTTGGAAAAATATAGGATTTCAAGGTTTATTACTGGAAGATCAAATCAATATTCAAACGAATACGATTAGTCCCACATCAATTGACGCCATCTTTTTTAATAATGAACAGCCAATTGGTTTTTGGGATATTTCTGCGGGACTATTGTTTAATAATGAAAATGCGTGGATTGGTGTTTCTGCAAAACATTTAAACCGTCCAAATATTTCACTTACCGTAGATGGAAATGCGCCTCTAGAAACTTTTTTCTCCGTGAGTGCAGGATATGAGTTTTTGGTTACTGATTTTATAGATATCAGTTTTTTAACTTTTGAAACACGACTATTGCTAACAGGAAATTATATGCATCAAGGACGTTTTAACCGATTTGATTTGGGAACTTCACTTTCAGTAGGTCGTTTTTTTGTAGGATCAACCTTAGTGACAAATCCTGGAAAAAATAGCGGAAATAGTCATTTGTTAACTTCGGTAAATGCCTTTACAGGTTTGCAATATACCAATTTCCGATTTGGAGTTTCCTACGATTTTAATACTTCTCAAATTGGACGAACTGGTGGCGTTTATGAACTTTCGTTAACCTACCAATTTGATTCAGAAGCCAAAAGATGCTATGGATGCCCTGATTATCAGGATTAATACCAAATCTTTTTTAACGTTTGTTTTTTGATTGATGCTTTAAAAGTACTGTAGTTTCTGTTGATATATAATCACTTTTTGTGAAAGTATGGTGCAATAAGTTATAAAATTCACTATAAAAAAAAGCCATCTACTGAGATGACTTTTTGAAAATCGTATGATGAAATATTTTAGATACTGTTGATATACGTTACCAACATTTTCAAATCTTCTTCTTTGCGAAGTTTTAATCTTTCTTGTTTTATAAATGTCAGTATTTCTGCTTCTTTGTCTGGAAATAATGCTGCCAATTCTTTTTTGTTGTTTGGTAATTTTATCGCCATTCCAGAATTGTTGATTTCAACATAGAAATATCTTCGTGCGTTTTGAAATTTTGCTTTTTCTTTTGATAAAGGTCTTGTAGAACGTACATATTTCTTACGATCTTTTCGGTATAAAGCCACAGATTCGTTTGTTTGTAAAGCGATAAAATATCCAGATGTTATCTTTTTGTTTTCATCTTGTTCTCTCAACACTTTGTAAGTCATATTTGTTTCAGCAAGTGTGATTAAACGATTGTCGTATTTTTTGTTTAAGTATACAATTTCGTTTTCATGCGTGATTTCCATTTCGTCTAAAAAAGCGTTGTATCGTACATTAAATATATAATCTGAGCCTGAAATGGTCGCTTTTCTAAATTCTTCATCGTAATAAGAAGAACCACTTGCTTCGGCTACTGCTTTTTCAAATGTTTGCTGTTTTTCATCTCCTGTATGTGATAATTCATCTACGGTATTGTTATATAGAAAAGGATAAATATTTCGTTGTTCTGAGAAATCGATTCCTTGTGCATTGATTTCTGTGGTGAATAGTATTACTACAATGCTTAAGGATAAAATTTTAAATGGTAACTTCATAATGTTCGGTGTTTGTGTTAATGATTTGTTTGACTTATTGTATTTGTGTTTCAGGTTATAATGATGTGTGAAACACTTTAACAAGCATCAAAAACTATTCCAAATAAGTAGTAATTTATTGACAGTAAATACTTTTAAAATCTTTAAAGAAGTTATGATTTGAAAAACACATCCATAAAAAAAGCCACCCTAATGGATGGCTTTTGAAAGCTTTGCTCCCCCTCTTGGGCTCGAACCAAGGACCCTTTGATTAACAGTCAAATGCTCTAACCAACTGAGCTAAGGAGGAGTGTTATTGCTTTTTGCGGTTGCAAATATATGCTATTTTTTATTTCGAACAAACATTTTTTTAAAATTTTAAAAACTTTTTTGTTCTGTAGATTCTCTTATTAAGATCCACCTTTGATTAAGTTCCAAATATCATTTCCAAAGATTACGACCATTAAACTCATAATGATAACAAAACCAATGATTTGACCAATTTCCATTACTTTTTGAGATGGCGCTTTTCCAACAATAATTTCATATAACAAAAACATAACGTGTCCACCATCTAAAGCTGGAATTGGTAAGATGTTCAAGAAGGCTAACCAGACAGAAAACATTGCCATGAATCCCCAGAAAAACTGCCAATCCCATACAGGCGACATCATTTCTACAATACCGATTGGACCTTTTACTTTTTTGTATCCTTGAATAACAGGATTAAAGATTAGTTTAAATTGTTTTACCTGACGCACCAATACATTAATCGTTTCTTCAAAACCTCTTGGTACTGCTTCTAAAAACCCATATTCTCTTGTAACGAATAAGTCTTTTAAAGCAAGTTGTCTATTGTTAAAAACTCCAAAAGGCTCTTTAGTGTCTAATTTTGCGTTTAAATTGACCAACTGTCCATCTCTTTTAACCACTAAATCGACAGAATTTCCTTTGTTTTTATCTAATGATTCTACAAATTCATCCCAAAATACAAGTTTATTATTGTTTATGGAAACAAGCTCATCTCCTACTTTTATTCCTGATTGTTTTGCGTTTAATGTATCGACGACTTTACCAATTACCAAAGATCTATATCTTGGCGTCACGAAGTTTCTTCCTTTACTATCTAAGGCTGCTTTTTTTCCTTCATCACTTAAGGTAACTGTTTCTTCTTTTCCATTTCGTAATACAGTTGCTTCGTCTCCTAATAATATATCAATGGTTAAATACTTATCTAGTTTTTCAACTTTGTTTCCATCAATCTTTAGGATTTTATCACCCGTACGTAATCCGATTTGCTCACTTATTTCATCTACATACAAACCGTCTTTGATTTGATCTACAGGAATGTATGTTTCTCCATAATACATAAACATTGATATGTAAATTACCCAAGCCAACAGGAAGTTAACAATAACTCCACCTAACATAATGATTAAGCGTTGCCAAGCTGGTTTTGAACGAAATTCCCATGGTTGCGGTGGTTTTTCCATTTGCTCTTTATCCATGCTTTCATCAATCATTCCTGCAATTTTCACGTATCCACCAAGCGGAAGCCATCCAATACCATACACAGTATCTCCAATTTTCTTTTTTACAATAGAAAACCACGGGTCAAAAAATAAGTAGAATTTTTCAACTTTCGTTTTAAAAAGTTTGGCTGGTATAAAATGTCCTAATTCGTGAAGAATCACTAAAATAGATATGATAAGGACAAACGTTGTAATCTGAATAAATAATCCCATTTATACTGTAAAATGTTTATAGAACGCACAAAAGTAAGCTTTTATGATTACTTAAAAAAAATAGCGGTGTGCTAAAAATTAGATTTTAGCATATTTACTCAGAAACTAGGTGTGATTGTATTATTTTTTAGCGTCGATAAAGGTTGTCTTGTTCACTGTATTTTCAATAGAAGGCTTAATTTCCAATTCAGCGACAGCTTCAATATCAATTCCAATAGTATTGTTTTTAGAGATCATATCAAATTTTGGATCAAAGATGATATCTGAAATTTCAAAATCAACAGCGATTGCAAATTCTTGTCCGTTAGTTGTGTGATCTATCGTGATGTATTTTTCTTCTCCTTGCGCTCCCATAACTAAAAATGATACATTCATCTCAAAAAAGTCAACTTTTCTGTTAGACTGTGATTGATCGATTTTAATATTCAATTCATTCTGTTCACCTTGAAACCAAGCAACATCATATGAAGGATAGCCTTCTCCATAAATCCAATCGTTAAAGAATTCTTCTAAATTTTGACAGCTCGCTTTTTCCAAATGTGCTTTCAATTGATCTGTATTTGCATATCCATACGCTAATTCTTCATCATTCAAATAGTTTTTAATTCCTTGAAAGAATACGGCATCTCCCAATTTTTGACGCAACATATGAATTACCATAGCAGCTTTATTATAGCTTAAGCGTGAACTAAAAATACGTCCTACATTATCTAATTTATCATCAGTTACATATACAGAACCATTTCGAGAAGTAGTAATATCTGCAATTTTTCCGCGTTTCCAATTGATGAAATCTTGCTCACCATCAAAGTGATTTTCAACCAATCCTGATAAATACGTTGCAAATCCTTCATTTAACCAGATATCGTTCCAAGAACCACAAGTTACTTTGTTTCCAAACCATTGGTGTGCTAACTCGTGTGCAATTAAGGATCTGCTAAAGTTCCCCATAAACGAAATTGTAGTATGCTCCATTCCGCCACCATATTCAAACTCTGCATGACCATATTTTTCATCTTTATAAGGATATTCTCCAAATAAATCTTGAAATAAATTCATGATCTCTACCGTAACTTTCGTGTATTCTTCGGCTTTGTCTTTTGATTCAGGATATACATAATTTACGATATCAAAACTATGTCCGTTACGTTCTACCGTTTGAGAAAAAACTTCGTAATCTGTCACTGCAATTCCAATCAGATATGATGGAATTGGGTAATTATGTTGCCAATGAGTCGTCATCAATGCCCCATCTTTAGTTTCTGATATTACCATTCCATTGGAAACAGCTTTGTAAGCTGCAGGAGCAGTGATGATGACGTCAATTTGGTCTATTTTATCGTTTAAATCTTGTTTGCAAGGCCACCAATCTCTCGAACCATAAGGTTCTGATAATGTGTATAAAGATGGCGTATTGTTGTGTGTTGTGGTTACAAATCCTTCTCCACTTGCATTTTTATTAGGAGTTCCTTCGTAAGCAATTTTTACAGTTTGTGTAGCGTCTTCACAAATCCCTTTTGTAAAAGTGATGGTAAGTTCGTTATTGATATGTGTAAAACTTAAATTTTCTTCTTCAGTAGTTACAGAAGCTACTTCTAAACTATCTGATAAATCAAATGTAATAGTATCTGTATTTTCTAAAGCACGAAATTCTGTAGTAACTTCTCCTTTTATATAATGTTTGGCAGGATCAACCGCTAATTCTAACTTGTGATACAATAAATCGTATGAGGCTGTATTTTCATTTGTTTGAAAATCTTGTAGTTGTTGGGCTCTATATTGTTCTCCTTCAACCACGTCGATCAATTCCTGATCTGCTTGGCTAAAAGCGATACATGTCCACAAGAAACCAATGGCTAATATGGTATTCTTCATAGTTAAGTTAGATTTGGGACAGACAATATAAGAAATTTTCACTGTGATAAATAAAAATCGTAAATTTGCACACGGTTTTTTCGACGAAAGTAACGAAATAAGTCGACGAACAGTAAAAATATCCGTTAAACGACATCAAATGCTTGAATTCTTCAAAAAATACAGACTTTTCGCAATCGTAATGACTTGTTTGTCTACGATTATTGTCACAGCTTTCTACTTTGCCTTAAAGAAGGAAAATGTGCTTCCTATATATCAACCTGCCAATGTAAATGTCGAATTAGTTGACAATTCCATACAACATGTAACCAAATATCATAAAATAAATGATTTTTCTTTAGTGAACCAAAATGGCAAAACCGTGACGCAGCAAGACTATGCAGGCAAAATTTATGTTGCAGATTTCTTTTTTACAACCTGTCAAACCATTTGCCCGATTATGACAAAAAACATGGCAGCCATCCAAAAGGAAATTCTTGACAACGACGATATTATGCTATTATCACATTCGGTAACTCCCGAAATTGACACTGTTGCACAATTAAAACGTTATGCGATTGAAAAAGGTGTGATTGATTCAAAATGGAATTTGGTTACGGGCGATAAGAAACAAATTTACGACTTAGCACGTAAATCATATTTGGCCGTAAAATCGCAAGGAAATCACGATTACGGAATGGTGCACACCGAAAATTTTATGCTGATTGATAAAGAACGTCGCATTCGTGGTTTTTATGACGGAACAAACGAAGAAGACATCAAAAAGCTACTTGAGGACATTGAAACGTTAAAAGCATCCTACGAATAACGGTTTTTCTACGCGGAAATTTTCTAACTAAACTTTTTAGCTTATTTTTGCTTCTTTAAAATTAATCTAAATAAAGGAATGCTAACTGTTGCCGATTTACAAAAGGGAGAAAAAGCCGTTATCCTTGACTTTCCCGTAGATACAATTCCGCTAAAACTCATAGAAATGGGTTGTTTGCCAGGAAATGAAGTTGAACTCATACAAACTACCTTATTTAACGGACCTTTATTTTTGATGATTAATGGCAGCAATATCGCAATTAGAAAAAATACTGCCGCAGAAATTTTAATCGAAAAAGTACTTTAATCCTATTTATGAGTGATTCAACAATAAAAGTAGCCTTAATAGGAAACCCAAACACAGGAAAAACATCACTGTTTAACCATTTGACAGGATTGAACCAAAAAGTAGGAAACTATCCTGGAATTACGGTTGATAAAAAAACAGGAACTTGCAAACTTTCCAAAACGCACAAAGCCACTATTTTAGATTTACCTGGCACGTACAGTTTGAATGCTTCTTCTGCTGATGAAAAGATTGCTATCGATATTTTAAACGATGAAACCAATGAGTTTTCTCCAGATGTAGCTGTGGTTGTTGCCGATGTAGAACAATTGAAACGAAACTTACTTATTTTCACGCAAGTGAAAGACTTAGAGATTCCGACATTGTTAGTTATTAATATGGCTGATCGGATGAAAGCAAAAGGAATTTCCATTGATATTCCGCAATTAGAAGCCGATTTAAATACAAAAATTGTCATCATCAGTTCCAAATTACAAACTGGAATTGACGAAGTTAAAGAAGCGATTCTTTCATACAATTCACTTTCTACCGAACGTTGTATTGCTGCAGAAAAAATTGAACAAAACTCCATTACTAACACTGAGTTAATCAGTACACTTTCAAAATTAGAACTTAAAAAAGTACAACATCGCGAAACTATTATTCGTTATCAATTTATCAATGATACACTCAAAAAATCGTATCGTGTTGACAAGGAAAAGGCTTCTGATTTACAAACCAAACTCGATCGAATTTTTACACATAAAATCTTCGGATATGCCATTTTTGGCGCATTATTACTACTTATTTTTCAAGTGATTTTTGAATGGAGTTCTGTACCGATGGACTTTATCGACGAAATTTTTGGCTCGTTGGCAGATTGGACAAAAGACGTACTACCTGCAGGAATGTTTACCGATTTACTTGCCGAAGGAATCATTGCTGGTTTGGGCGGAATTGTCATTTTTATTCCACAAATTGCCTTTTTATTCCTCTTTATCTCCATTTTGGAAGAAAGTGGTTATATGAGTCGTGTGGTCTTTTTAATGGATAAAATTATGCGACGATTTGGCTTAAGTGGAAAAAGCGTCGTTCCGTTAATTTCGGGTGCTGCCTGTTCTATTCCAGCAATTATGGCAACTCGTAATATTGAAAGTTGGAAAGAACGTCTCATCACAATTTTAGTCACACCATTTATTACGTGCTCTGCACGATTGCCTGTGTATGCCATTCTTATTGCGCTCATTATTCCGAGTGAACGTGTATTTTGGTTTTTTAATTGGCAAGGAATCACATTGATGTTACTATACATCATCGGATTTGCTGTTGCTTTACTTTCCGCTTATATTTTGCACAAAACTTTAAAGATTGAAAGCAAATCCTATTTTGTGGTAGAATTGCCAAAATACAAAGTGCCATTGTTTAAAAATGTAGCATTTACAGTAATTGAGAAAACGAAAGCATTTGTGTTTGAAGCTGGAAAAATTATCTTAGCAATCTCCATTATTTTATGGGTTTTGGCGTCAGTTGGTGTGAATGAAAAGTTTGAAAACGCTGAAGATATCATCACAGAAACGGTTGAGCAGAATGGTTTTAATGAAATTCAAGAAGTTTCCTTACAAAATAAAATGTTCCGCTATAAAGAAAGCCTAAAAGAAGAAGCTGAAGAAACTGGAAAAACCATAACACCACAAGAGATCAATTCAGCTATAGCTGAAAAAACACCCGAATTTAGAGCTGCTGTGATTGAAGATGAAATTGCCGCTTTGCGATTGGAAAACTCTATACTTGGTGTCATCGGAAAAACGATTGAACCTGTCATAAAACCATTAGGTTACGACTGGAAAATAGGAATTGCCTTAGTAAGTTCGTTTGCTGCACGTGAAGTATTTATTGGAACGTTGGCAACTATTTACAGTGTTGGAAGCGAAGGTGATGATGAAGAAGGAAACACTATTAAAGCCAAAATGGAATCGGAAGTGCATGCAAGTTCAGGCAAAAAGGTATTTACTTTTGCTACAGGTATATCGCTTCTATTGTTTTATGCGTTTGCCATGCAATGTATGAGCACGCTCGCTATTGTAAAACGTGAAACTAATGGTTGGAAATGGCCAATGGTTCAATTGTTCGGAATGACCATTATTGCGTATGTCGCAGGATTCATTGCCTATCAATTTTTAAAATAAACGTATGATTCAGGAAATTTTAGTTGGCATCACATTTTTAATTGCAATTGCTTTTATCGTAAAGAAATTTTTCTGGAAAAAGAAAACCGCAAAAGCTTGTGGTAAAGACGATTGCGGTTGTCATTAATTGCAAATTGTTTTTAAAAATAATAATTCAATCCAAAGAAGACATTTGAAGTATTTAATGATAAATCAAATGCATTTCGTCTAGTTTCTGCATTCGATTGATTACTTTCTATTTTTGATGTTGTATATCCTAAGGCGCCAATAGAAGTCTCTAATGCCAAGTTTTTATGGAGCATGTATGTAATTCCTGGACGAACTCCGAAGAAAAAATTATTTGACGTATTATCATTTAAAGCATTGAATTCATTTTCAAAATGTGAATAGCGTACTTCTCCCTGAATGTATAGTGCTAACTTTTCGCCAATTCCTTTATAGTAACGTACGTACGGAAATATTTGGTATGATTCTCCTGAAGATTCACTCTCCAAAACACCACCAACAGTATATTCATTTGTGTTTTTAGAATATCCTACACCTAAGCCAAGAAATAAGTTGTTGTTAATGGCGTATGCATACGAAGAATTTATACTAAAACCGAAGTTTTTTGACTCTTGCGCTTGTGTTGTGCCTTGAAAATCTGAGGCATCTGAACGTAGCGATAGATTTAGATTTACAAACTGCGTTCCTTTTTCAAAGGTAAGTTTGTCCGTTTGGTTTTGGTTATCTTGTGCATTTACAAAGGCAATAATTAACAGACACACAAATAGTGTAATTTTTTTCATAATAATTGGTATTAATGTTTAATGTTGCTACCAAAATACTATAGCAAAAGCAATCTGATTGTGTGTTTAACAGCTTTTTAAACTTTTTTAATAAAGTTTAACGTAAAAAAACCGCAACTATCTTTTAAGACAATTGCGGTTTTGCTAAATATGTTTTTTTAATTCTTTCTAGAAATAGTAACTCAACCCAAAAAGTAAGTTTGATGAATTTAAAGAAAAATTGAAACTGTTGGTATCAATTTCAGAATTATTTGCTAAGTCGTCTGTGTTACTTGTGGTGTAACCTAAAGCTCCGATAGAAGTTTCCAACCCTAAGTTTTTATTAAGCATAAATACAAATCCTGGACGCACACCAAAAAACAAAGTATTTGTCTCTCTAGCATCTTGATTATTTACTTCATTTTTAGAATTTGTATAACGCGTTTCTCCCTGAACGAAAAAAGCTAATTTCTTTCCAATTCCTTTGTAATAACGTACATATGGAAATATTTGAAATGAGTTAGTGGTCGCTTCATTATCAGCTGCGCCGTTTATTTCATTTTCTCTTTTGTTATGACCATATCCCAAACCTAAGCCTAAGAAAAAATTGTCGCTTATGGCATAACTGTATGAAGGATTTATATTAAAACCAAAGTTTTTAGCTTCCTGCGTTTGTGTTGTTCCTTCAAAATCTGAAGTACTTGTATTTACCGACAAATTCAAATTAATGAATTGCGATCCTTTTGCAAACGTTAATTTATCCGAACTGTTTTTATCTCCATCCTGAGCGTTTACAAAAGCAAATGCCAAAAGACATGCAAAAAATGTAATTTTTTTCATTGTGATTTTTTTAATGTTAATTTATACAACACCAAAAATATTATAGCAAATACAGAATAACAGTATGTTTAACATATTTTTATTGATTGCACCTACATTTAAAAAATAGTCTTACATTTATAATATGTCATTACCACTGCTCTTTTTTTCGCCTATTCTACTTATTGGCATCGGGTATTATTTCGATTATAAAGACAATCCCGAACGATTTATGTCTAGCCTTAGCGGCGGATTGTTATATTTTTTAGCATTACTTCTATTTATTTTGGTGCAAAAAATAGCCTTCAATGTAGGGTTATTACTTTTAGTTGGAGAAGTTGCGCTGTTTATTATCTTATCATTACTGATAAAATTTTTACTCCAGAAAGAAAAATAAAGCATAAAAAAAAGAGAACGTTAAGCCTCGCTCTCTTTTTTCTAACAAATTGTCTCGTCCTGAAATAGCGTTACACTAAATTTTAAGCGTAATGAAAACAAATTATGTAAAACGTACTCAAAAAGATTATTCATTATCTTTTAAACTCCAAGTAGTTCAAGAGATTGAACAGGGCAAACTGACACGCTCACAAGTCTTATCAAAGTATGGTATACAATCTGGATCTACCATCAGAACTTGGTTAAAAAAATATGGTAACTTTGATTGGCATAATCAAACTCCACTTTCTATGACAAAGACTCCAGAACAAAAGATTTTAGAATTAGAAGAAAAAATCAAACTGTTAGAAAAGCAGAAGGCTCGTGCAGAACATCTGGCGGAGCGTGCTGACAAGAAAGCTATTTTGTTTGATATGATGATTGATTTAGCAGAAAAAGAGTTTAATATTCCTATCAGAAAAAACTCCAAACCCAAGTAATCGATATGTTTAGAATACATTACAGAGAAAGTATCTCATCTACTTGTGAGTTACTTGGGGTAAGCAGGCAAGTATATTACCGAGCGATACGTTCAAAAGAGAAACGACAGTGTATTGCTAGTGATGTGATAGAGCTGGTTCAATCTGTTAGAATAGAGCAACCACGCATTGGCACAAGGAAGTTATATCATATTCTACAAGAGTCTTTACGTAGTTTAGGTGTCGGCAGAGATCGTTTATTTGCTATTTTAAAGGCAAATCATATGTTGATTAAACCCAAGCGGAGCTATCATATCACTACTAACTCTCATCATCGGTTTAGAAAACATAACAATGTAATAGAGAATTTAGATGTAAACAGACCAGAACAAGTTTGGGTAGCAGATATTACCTATGTAGGTAATCGAGCTAATCCCATGTATTTATCGCTTATTACAGATGCATATTCTAAGATGATCGTTGGGTATTATCTATCCAATACCTTAGCAGTAGATAGTTCTATAAAAGCATTAAAGCAAGCTGTTAAAAACAGAAAATATCCCAAGGAAAGGCTAATACATCATTCTGATAGAGGTTTACAATATTGTAGTAATCAATATCAAAGAATATTAACTAAGAGTCATATTAAATGTAGTATGACAGAATCCTATGATCCATATCAAAATGCAGTAGCAGAGCGAATCAACGGAATCTTGAAACAAGAGTTTTTAATGGGCACCTCTAAAATAGACATCAAACTAATGAAGAAAATAGTACAACAGAGTATTAAAGTTTATAATACCAAAAGACCGCATTTATCATGTCAAATGCTAACTCCAGAACAGATGCACAAACAAAATAAAGTCAACATAAAAACCTATAAAAGAAAAAACACAGATAAGACAGCTGTCTTATCTGTGTTTTAACTATTTTTAATCCTAAATAACTGTAACGGTTTTTTAGGACGGGTCAAATAATTGTTATCTATGTTTTTAAGAAACAACTATAATGATTTCTAAAATTACTCAATGCTAAAGTACATACTTTGACTTGTTTTTGATTTTTAATTAGATAAACACACTCGATGAATCGATAAATGTACTTAATTCTTCGTTAAACGGTAATTTTAAAAAAATACAAATGACTGAATTTCAAGCAACTAACATTTGTTAGCTGTTTTAAGCATCATTTGAAAGAATCTACGTTTTTTACACGTATCAATTATCTTCTTCTTCTTGAAGAATTAACGCGTCTTTCTTTTTCTTTTCAATTCTACTTTGAATTTGTACCTTAATTTTAGTTCTCGGATCAAAAAAAGAATCTGTAGGTTCAAAAAGTAACGCATAACCTTCCTGTAATGGATTTAGCGTATCTTTTGCTAGCCAATGCGGTAAAAATTCTTCCTTTGTATACGACACATATCCTCTAGCAGGATCAGCAAGCCAAACAGAATCTTTGTCCATTTTATAAACGACCAAAAAATGATGTCCATCCCAATGCAGCATCGCAGGATACGGAACTTCCTCAAGTAAGGTTTGATAATCTATTTTTACGGCTAAATTGTACAATCCTAACATACTAGCAGCTTCTGAAATTTGTCCCATCGAAGTTCCTTCATATCGTTTCATTTGTGAAATAAGTGCCAAGGTTTCAAAAGTATAATCGCCACCATAATGATCACTTACCATTTTTAAACACGCTGGACCACATTCGCTAGGAGTTTTTTGAAAATATAACGGAAACGGCTTTGCTGGTTTTTCAAATCTTTCGCAAGCAGCAAATAAAAGTGCTAAACAAAAGAAACTAATTAAATATTTCATACTTGTAATTATCTAACCTCTAAATAAGAAAAAATCATCTTTCATTTCTTCTATTTCTGTGTCTTTATTTGTAATGATGTAATCGATGGCTTTCTCGGTAAATTCTTCTCCTTTTTTGGTTAAAGAAATAATACTACTATCAATTGTAATCATGTTATTTTTTTGTGCCAATTCTACAATCGATTTCGACCGCAATCGTTGCCAATTAATATGTTCGTTCAAGTGTTTTACATGGCGTTCACTTTCCTCTGAATGGTTTCTGATGTGTAACAAAAACACCAACAACATAATTTCGGTTTTCTGTTGTCGCACCTTATAATATCCGTAAATCACACCTCTTTTTGGCAAAATATAGATGAGAAATGCAGTAAGAACTGTAGCAATTATTAAAATGTATACATAATCTAAAAAGACAAATTCAGCAAAAACTGTTTGTATCTTTTCTCCCAAAAGCATGTGTTCAATGCCAGTTTCATTTGCTACTAACAATTCGTAATATTGATAAAAAATGGTGCTTGTACCAACTGTCAAACTCACTAAAATAGAAGTAATAATTGGTTCATATACCAACAAAAACAGAATTGCTAAAACCGTTGTCATTGAACCCGAAATGGAAGCATCTAAAATATGTGCCAGCCAATATCCTGAAATTGCCGCAAACACACCAAAAAAGCAAGAAAGCAATAGCATTTTCTTTAAATCTTTGGTAAACAAATACGCGGTTGCCGCTGGCGCAATCATCAAGGCAACGACTAATATAGGACCAACAGCATCAAATGCACCGACAATGGTGATGGATGAAACCGTCATTAATCCATAGTGCATAATTAGTGGTGAAAATCCTAAAGCGGCTGCCAAACCAGCATCAAACGTGCTGACTTTTAACTCTTTAAAAAACATAAAAAGTAAAATCAATGTAATTACTAATATTGTTCCAATTACCCAAATAGCTTTTGGACCAAGGTTGATACACGAATCTGTAACACCTTCTATACAACCAATTTGCAATATATCAAACGGTGCTAAACTCAAATCACCAACCATCACAGAATCAATGTCTAAATGTACATCATTGGCATTTTTAGAAATCAAAATGACTCCAATACTAAACAACGCAGGAAACACCAAACCGATAGCAGTATCTTCTTTGACCAAACCCGTTTTTTGAATGTATTCGACCAAAATAACCGTGACAATTCCCGCCAAGGCTGCCAACACAATCAGTAATGGCGAAGCAGTATCTTCCACAATAAAGAAACCAATTACAATTCCTAATAAAATGGAATGACTAATGGCGTCACTAATCAACGACATTTTGCGCAACACCAAAAAAGTTCCTGGAATCGCACAAGCAACTGCCACGAGCGCCACAATAATTTGTATGATAATTTGCGCGCTATTCATGTAGATTTGTAATTTGTTGATCGTATAAATTTGCAGCGGTATTGAAACCTTCTTGTGTCATGGACCATTGTTGACCAGAGATTTTTACATAATTTAAATCGACCAATTCCTGCAGTGATTTTTTCGAGAATCCTTGAAATCCATTTAAAATCTTTATCGCGTGCGGATGCGAAATATTTTCGTGCGTTTTAGCAATTCCGTACATAAATGCCAACGTTTTTTGCATTTTGATGTTATTTCTATTTTTTCGAAAACGAATCTCTCTAAATAACAATCCTCTGTTTGGCGAAAAGATAAACGAAAACAATACAATACTTGCCGCGACCAATACAATTACTGGACCTGTAGAAAGGTTTCCTTCAATCGTACTAATTCCTGTGCCCACAACACCAGAAAATGCTCCGAATATTGCTGCCAACAGTACCATAATTCCCAAACTATTTGTCCATTGTCGTGCGGCGGCAGCTGGCGCGAGCAACATAGCACTCATCAAAATGACACCAACGGTTTGCAATCCTAAAACAATGGTAATTACTATAAAAGTTGTAATCAGGATGTCTATAAATCGTGTATTGAAACCAAGTGTTTTGGTATACTCAGGATCGAATAGCAAGATTTTAAATTCTTTCCAAAACACAAAAACAATCAGCAATGCAATTCCTGCTACGATAGCAATTAGCCAAACGTCTTTTTCTAGTAATGTTGCGGCTTGTCCAAATAAATAGGTGTCCAATCCAGCTTGACTGGCATTTGGTTGTTTTTGAATAAAAGTTAAGAGCAACATTCCAAATCCGAAGAATAAAGAAAGTGTCAATCCTAAAGCTGTATCTGATTTTAAGTGTGTTTTTTGTGTAATTCCACGAATCCAAAATGTTCCAATCAATCCACTTATTAATGCACCAAGCAACAACAAATTACTGTCTTTTACACCTGTAATTAAAAAGGCAATTGCAATTCCTGGTAATGCTGCATGCGAAATGGCATCGCCCAATAAACTTTGTTTTCGCAATACGGCAAAACTTCCCAACATGCCACAAATAGCACCTAAAATTGCGGTTCCCAATGTAACTGTACGCGACGTATAATCTGTAAAAATAAGTGATATGTAGTCTTGAAAATCTATGGTTTTTGCTTTTTTAGTTGTTTTACAAACTGCTTTCCATCAAAAGTTAGCAGTACTTTTTTGCCTGTTGGCAGAAAAAATCCGATGTCATCATCTAGTACAAATTCGCTATGTGTGATCGTTTTTTCTTCTACGTTTATTTTTAAGTCAAAGTCGTACTTTCGTGGAATTTTAAAAACGTATATGAATTCATTATTTTCAAAAATTGCTTTTCGGACTAATTTTTCATCAATCAACTCAAAATAAGCGACAATTTTATGATGATGTCCGCTTCCGTACGTTCCAAAACCTTCAAACAAATACCCTTTTTCAAAAGGATAAATTCCTAAAATTACAGCGTCGGCAAACATATCGTTTCCTTCTTCTTCCTCGTCAATTGGTTTTTCATCTTGAAATGAAAGTACGTGTATTTTTGTGTCTGTTTTAAATTGAATCAAGCTTCGCAATGCATGCCAACTTCCGCCTAAGCGACTGTCCCAACTAAAAGTTCTTATTTTTTTATCTCTCGAAGTTTCTATGTTGATGTATTTACGGAGTTCTGGAAAGCTATACGTCCAACTTTTTTCCTTAGAAAGTACTGTTTTTAATGTTGCTTCAAAGTGATTGGCTGCTTTCTGTCGATCAATACCTTCTTCATTAGAACGTACTTGTTGCAATGCTTCAAGTACTGTAGTTTCAGCAGATTCCATATAGGTTTGCGCAAACGTCGAAAAAGAAAAAAGACCGAAATACAGTATTAAAAAAAAGTTTTTTGTTTTCATACACCTTGATTTATTCTTGCACACTCACTTTATAATTAATTCCGTAAGTTTTAGTCAAATTATCATCATTGAAAATATCTTTTACAGGACCTGTCGCAATTTTTTTCACATTCAAAAACGTCACCCAATCAAAATATTCGGGAACGGTTTGCAAATCGTGATGCACCACTACAACGGTCTTTCCTGCTTTTCTGAGTTCTTTTAAAATGTTGATAATTGCTTTTTCGGTCGTAGCGTCAACACCTTGAAAAGGTTCATCCATAAAATAGATTGAGGCGTTTTGCACCAACGCTCTTGCAAGGAAAATTCGCTGTTGTTGTCCACCAGAAAGCTGACTGATTTGACGATTTTTAAACGGTAACATTCCTACTTTTTCCAACGCTTCCAACGCTGCTTTCTTTTGTTTTTGCCTAGGACGTTTAATCCATCCGAGACTTCCGTACGTTCCCATCATCACAACATCTAACGCTGTGGTTGGAAAATCCCAATCAACACTTCCTTTTTGTGGAACATATGCCACTAATGAACGTTGTTTTTCATAGGGTTTTCCAAAGATAGAAACCGTTCCAGCAATTGGTTTGATGATTCCTAAAATTGATTTAATTAAGGTAGATTTTCCCGCGCCATTTGGTCCCACAATGCACATCAACACACCTTCAGGAATTGCCAAATCAATATCCCACAACACAGGTTTGTAATTGTATGCTACCGTAAGATCATCTACAGTGATGGCATATTTTGTTTCCATGGATTTTCAGGTTTTTGGTCTTTGGTCTTTGGTTTTTGGTCTTCGAAAATTATGATTTCTACAAACGTCAGTTCGAATAAAATTCTGAAAATCATTTCTAAAAATCTAACATTCTAACGATCTAACAAGTCTATAAGTCTATTTCAAAGCATTTACAATCGTTGAAACATTGTATTTATACATTCCGATGTACGTTCCTTCTTCCGTTCCTGCATCGCCTAACGCATCAGAATACAACGTACCGCCAATGGCAACTTCATGATCTTTAGATTGTACAGCAGCTTGCAATGCTTCTATAGTACGTTTTGGTACGGAACTTTCTACAAATATCGCTTTGATATCTTTTTCAATAATAAAACTTGCCAATTTTTGTACATCTTGCACACCAGCTTCCGTTGCCGTTGATAATCCTTGCAAACCAACCACTTCAAAGTTATGCAATTTTCCGAAGTAGTTAAATGCATCATGTGCGGTAACCAAAATACGTTTTTCAACAGGTAAAACCTGAATTTCCTCTGAAACTTCTTTTGCCAACGTCGTCAATCGCTCGATATATTTTTGTCCTTTTTCCTCAAAATATTCCGCATTTTTCGGATCTAGTTTTTTGAGTTCATCAATCACAAATCGTGTGGCTTGTTTCCAATAATCAATGTGAAACCAAATATGCGGATCGTAACTAGAAGCAAAATACTCAGAGCGTATCAAGCCACTTTTATCAATCGCATCAGAAACTGCAATAGTTTTCTTTTGTTGCTTGCGCATTTTTTCGAAAATGTCTTCTAATTTTCCTTCCAAATGCAATCCGTTGTAAATAATTACGTCAGCATTAAAAAGTTTCGTCACATCACCTTCACTTGCTTTGTACAAATGTGGATCAACACCGCTTCCCATCAAGCCTTTTACGTCTACTTTAGTTCCACCAATAGTAGCAACCATATCTGTAATCATCGTTGTTGTAGTAACTATTTGAAGCTTTCCATTTTGCTTTTTCACTTCATTTTTACAACTGATTATTGTAAAAACTGCTAGTAATATGTATAGGTATTTTTTCATTTTTCCAATTTAAAATTCAACATTCACAATTCGACATTCAAAAATCATTTTTTGATATAAATATTATTCGCAATTTGTTGTGAAATCATAAATTCTTCTTTTTTGATTCGAATTTTCATCGAGTTGTCAAACGGTTCTTTATCAATTACTTTTATTTTTTTGCCTAGCGCAATTCCTTGTTTGTCCAAATATTTTAAGAATGATGATGATGAATCTTTGACTCCTACAATAATTCCTTTATCATTTTTATTTAATGTGACTAATAAAACATCCGCATGATCGGACATGTTTCCGTCTTTATCAGGAATTGGATCACCATGCGGATCACGCTTTGGAAATCCTAAAAATTCATCCAATTGATTGATGAGTTTTTCAGATTTAATATGCTCCAATTGTTCCGCTACATCATGTACTTCATCCCAAGTAAAATTCAGCTTCTCCACCAAAAACACTTCCCAAAGTCTGTGTTTTCTAATGATATTTGCTGCGACTAATTTTCCTTCTGCCGTTAAGGCAGAACCTTTGTAACGCTTATAATTCAACAACCCTTTTTCAGATAATTTTTTAATCATATCTGTCACAGAAGAAGCTTTGGTATTCATCTTTTCCGCAATAGCATTTGTGCTAATGCCGCCTTCACAAGTATCACTAAGGTGATAAATTGCTTTGAGATAGTTTTCTTCTGAAAGTGTCATCATAATTATGTAATTAATACCGCAAAGATACAATTTTTACTTATATGCTTTATATTTTTTTAGACAAGACTAAAAATAAGTTATATATTTGCAAAAAAAATGTTTCAATGAACTTAAAAATTAGTTTATTATTTGCCTTTTTATGTTCAGCATCTTTTTCTCAGACAACTGAAATAAAAGGAGTTATCTCACACAAAAGCAGTCCTCAGGCTTTTGTCAACGTATATATTAAAAACGGTGACAAAGGAACAATTACAGAACATGATGGTACATATTCATTAAAAGTAGCACAAGGAAAGTATACGTTGGTTGTACAAGCAATCGGTTTTAAAACTATTGAAAAAGAAATTACTGTTGGCAAGACAACTTTACTATTGAATTTTAATTTGAAAGAAGATCTTTTAGGGCTCGATCAAGTAGTGGTTTCTGCTACTAAAACCGAATTGAATCGTCGTGAAGCACCTGTTTTGGTCACCGTTACAAATGCTGAATCTCTGAAAAATGTACAAGCTGCCACGTTGTTTGAAGGATTGAATTTTCAACCAGGATTACGTACCGAAGTAAATTGCCAGAATTGCGGTTTCTCACAAATTAGAATCAATGGTTTGGATGGTGCATATTCACAAATTTTAGTCAACAGTCGTCCCGTATTTGGTTCGCTGAACGGAATTTACGGTTTGGAGCAAATTCCAACGAATATGATAAAGCAAATTGAAGTAACACGCGGTGGCGGATCTGCTATTTTTGGCTCGAATGCGATTGCAGGAACGATCAATATTATTACAAAAGATCCAATTGAAAACCAATTTCAAGTAGCTTCAAAAGTTGGTTTGATTGATGGTAAAAGTGTAGATGCTGTGACTACTTTTAATTCAACTTTAGTTGCAGGTGATTTGAATAAAGGAATTACGTTTTTTGGCATGTATCGCGAACGTGAAGGTTATGATAACAATGATGACGGATTTACCGAAATGACCAAATTGCGCAATTTGAATTTCGGTTTTAAGTCGTTTTATAAATTCGATTTCCGACGTAAGTTAACACTCGAATTTAATACTACACATGAATACAGACGTGGCGGAGATTTTATTGATAAATCACCCATTTTTGCCAATATTGCTGAAGAAATTACAAGCAATGTAATCGGTGGAGGAATTACTTTTGATTATTTTTCGGAAGATTATTTGCAGAAATTTTCCGCTTATGGAAACATTCAAAATACAAGCTCAGACAATTATTACGGAACCAACCAAGATCCAAACGGATTTGGTGTAACTAAAGATTTTGTAACAGTTTCAGGCATACAGCATACCGCGAAGTTTGAGAACTTTTTTAACGGAAGTATGGATTTGACTTCTGGTGTAGAACATCGCTTTAACCGCATTACAGAACGTCGTGAAAATCCGTTGGTAAATCAAATTACACAAAACACGAATACACTTGGTATTTACACACAACTCGACTGGAAAATTTTAGAGAATTTGAAACTTCTTACTGGAGCGCGAGGCGAATTATTTACGTCAAATTTAAATGATGAATCACTTTTTATTGTAAATCCGCGTGCGAGTCTTTTATACAATATTACAGAAACCATCAGCTTTAGAACTGGTTATTCACAAGGATTTAGAGCACCACAATTTTTCTCGGAAGATGTACATTCTGAGATTATTTCGGGCGAAGTACGTCGTGTGCGTTTGGCAGCAGATTTAAAGAAAGAATTGTCGCATAGTTTTATTGGTTCGTTAGAATATTCGCATCAGCATGAAGATCATCAATTGGTATTGACTTTTGAAGGTTTTTATACCACAATCAACGATCCGTTTGTGTATGAAGCACGTGGCGAAGTTGATGGTTTGGAGATTAAAGAAAAAATTAATGGTGACAATGCAATTGTAAATGGTTTTAATTTGGAAGCGCGTTTTAGTCCGAATCCGAAGTTTTTATTTCAGCTTGGCGGAACATTTCAGAATAGTTATTTTGAAAATTCATACGAACCTGAAGAAGGAATTGTAACGAATAAAATTACACGTACGCCAAATGTATACGGAAATATGATGGTAAATTTTACACCGAATGAACGCTGGGATTTTAACCTCAACGGAGTCTACACAGGAAGAATGTTTGTACCACATGTAGCAGGTTTTATTCCTGAAACAGTTTTGGAAGAAACGCCAAATTTGTTAGAAATTGGTTTGAATGCTAGCAGAACGTTTACGCTTTCAGGTAAGTATCAATTTGAGATTAATGGCGGAGTTAAGAATCTTTTTAACGCGTACCAAGATGATTTTGACCAAACTATTGATCGTGATCCGAATTATATTTATGGTCCGGCGCAACCGAGAACTGTTTTTCTGGGTTTAAAATTTGGAACAGATTTGTAGTTTAAATATTAGATCGCTTCACTTTGACTCCGCTCAGTGTGAACGCTTTTAGATTTTAGATCGCTTTGCTTTTGGAACGGCTTCGCCTTTTAGTTTTTTGTTTTTTGTGAATCTCTAACTTTTCAATAGTATATTTTAATTTCAAAACGTCAGTTCGAGTATTTTTTGATAAAAAATGTATCGAGAACAACTTAGAAATTCATAGCACTTTCCGATCCTTAACAGTGAGAAATCTCAATACTAATTTCTCAATACTCAATACTACCAACCTACACTGTTCTATTCATCAATTGCTCTCCAAAAGTTTGCAATAATTGCTTTTCTTTGGCGCCAATATTTAAGGTTTGTAATAATTGAAAAGCCTTTGATGTATAGTCTTCTATCGCTGTTTTAATGGCTTCTGGTGCGTTACTTTCGTTAAAAATTTCCATGACAGCTTGTACTTTTTCTGTAGTATCATCTGGTTGTACTGAAAATAATTGCGTTAATTTTTCTTTGTTTGCATCCGAAGCATTTTGAAGTGCTTTTAAGTATAAATACGTTTTTTTGTTTTCAATAATATCGCCACCAACTTGTTTTCCAAAAGTTTCTGGATCGCCATACGCGTCCAAATAATCATCTTGTAATTGAAAAGCCAATCCTAAATAACGTCCAAAATCATAAATACCCTGTGCATCTTTTTCGCTGGCTTCTGCAACCAACGCGCCCATTTTCATTGCCGCACCAACTAACACAGCCGTTTTGTATTCAATCATTTTTAAATATTCAGGAATTGTGACATCGTTTCTCGTTTCAAAATCAATATCATATTGTTGCCCTTCACAGACTTCAATTGCCGTTTTACTGAACAATTCTGCCAACGCTCTAAACGTTTTTCCTTTGTAATTTTCAAACAGTTGATAGGCAAGAATCAGCATCGCATCACCCGATAAAATTCCCGTATTGATGTCCCACTTTTCATGCACTGTTTCTTTTCCTCTACGCAGTGGCGCATCGTCCATAATATCATCATGTACGAGCGAAAAATTATGAAAAACTTCCACAGCTAGCGCTGCATCTAATGCTTTTTGAGGAGAAGCTCCAAAAATTTCAGCAGTCATTAATGTCAACACAGGACGCAAACGTTTTCCACCAAGTTGCAAAATATAAATGATAGGTTCATAAAGATTTTTAGGTTCAGAAACGGTAACTTTTTCTTCTAAGTAGCTGATAAAAGTGTCTCTGTAGTGCGCAATGTGTGTCATTTTTGTGAAAATTTCAGCTAAAATACCATATTTCCAATTTACGCAAATGAAAATAGCTTGTTAAATAAATGTAAAAACTTAGGAAACTTTTTTTGTTTTCAAAGTTTCCGTCATACATTTGCAGCCTACTTATGAAAGAGAAAATTAAAATAACGGCAACAGAATTGTTCTTAAACTTAGGTTTTAAGAGTGTTACGATGGACGATATCGCCAACGAAATGGGGATTTCTAAAAAAACCATTTACACACATTTTAATAATAAGACAGCTTTGGTAAATGAAGTTACAAGCTCTTTGTTTTGTGTAATTAGTGAAGGAATTGATCTGATTTGTGCAGCAGAAAAAAATTCTATTGAAGAATTATATGAAATTAAACGATTTGTGATGGAACATTTGAAAGATGAAAAATCTTCTCCACAATATCAATTGCAAAAATATTATCCAAAAATCTATGCAACCTTAAAAAAGAAACAATACGACGTCATGCAAGATTGCGTAAAGGATAATTTAATTCGTGGCGTACATTCGGGTGTGTACCGAGATACAATCAATATAGAATTTATTTCAAGAATTTACTTTAACGGTGTTACTGGAATTAAAGACAATGAATTGTTTCCATTAAAAGAATTCTCTATGAATACACTGATGGAATATTTTTTAGAATACCACATTCGTGGAATTTGCACGCCAAAAGGACTCGAAACATTAAACAAATTTATAACAACTAATCAATCATCATAACATGCGAAACAAACTAATATTTATCTTTAGTTTATGTTTTCTAAGCTTAGGGTTTTCTCAGGAAAATCAAGAAGTGCCCAAGAGTTTCTCTTTGGATGAAGCCATTGCGTTTGCACTTGAAAACAACAGAACCGCCAAAAATGCAGTTCGCGATATTGAAGCCGCAAAGAAGCAGAAATGGGAAACGACTGCTACGGGACTTCCACAAATTAACGGAACGGTAAATTATCAAAACAATATAAAACAACAGGTTTCTTTACTTCCTGCAAGTGCTTTTGATCCTTTTAATCAAATTAGACAATTGAATGATTTTTACGATTTAAGCAGTTTGCCCGTAATAGACAATATTCCGCCTGCGCCAGGCGCTGACGAGTTTATTCCTGTAGTTTTTGGAACGAAACAATCAGTAAATGCGAATGTGACCTTGAATCAGCTCATTTTTGATGGTTCGTATTTGGTTGGATTGCAATCGGCAAAAGTATTTTTAGAAATTTCTCAGAATGCAAAAGAAAAGACTGATTTACAAATTCGTCAAGCAGTAATAAACGCATATGGAAACGTATTGCTTTCAGAAGAAAGTGTTGCTATTTTAGAACGAAATAAGCTTACGCTAGAAAAGAACTTAAACGAAACCAGAAAAATTTACGAAAACGGATTGACAGAAGAAGAAGATGTAGAACAGTTAGAAATTACACTCTCAAGTATTGAAAGCAACTTGCGAAATGTAAAACGTTTACGCGATTTATCCTATAAAATGCTAAATATTACGATGGGAATTGACTTGAATGCTGACACACAATTAACAGATTCGCTTCAATCGTTAACAATTGAAAACCTTGCACCTTCTATCCTATTAATTGAAGACGACGTTACAAAAACGGTAGATTATCGAATTGCAGTCAACGATACAAAATCTAAGGAATTGTTATTAAAATTAGAAAAAAGCAAAGCATTGCCATCACTTTCAGGTTTTATAACTGCGGGTTATAACGGAAACGGAAATGACTTCGGTTTTTTTGAAAGAGAACAACAATGGTTTGGCTCTGCTGCTTTCGGAATCAACTTAAACATTCCAATTTTTAGTTCATTACAACGAAGCGCTGCTACACAACGTGCAAAAATTAATTTTGAAAAAGCACAAGATGATTTATTGGAAGTAGAACAACAATTACGATTACAAGTAAATGCCGCAAAAAGCGATTACCAACTTGCCATCGAAGAATACGAAACGGCAAAGAAAAACTTAAGACTTTCTGAACGTATTGAAAAGAAAAACCAAGTGAAATTCTTTGAAGGAATTGGTTCTAGTTTCGAATTACGCCAAGCACAAACACAACTATACTCAGCACAGCAAGAATATTTACAAGCGATGTTGGATGTAATTAATAAAAAAGCAGCATTAGAAACTATTTTAAATCAAACGAATTAAATCTTTTATCTGTTTATAAGTTTATAAGTGTATTAGTTATGAAGCAGTTCTCATTTGAAAAATTAATAGTCTGGCAGAAATCTAAAAAACTTGCTGTGAATATTTATAAAGTCACTAAAAAGTTTCCCAATGAAGAACGCTTCGGACTTATGAGTCAAATGAGGAGAAGTAGCATTTCAATTTCTTCAAATATTGCTGAAGGAAGTGGTAGAAACTCTGGCAAGGACAAAGCAAGATTTACAGAAATAGCCTTTGCATCATTAATGGAATTGGTAAATCAACTTATCATAGCTTACGATTTAGAATTTATCACAAAAAGTCAATACGAAGAAACAAGAATAGACATAGAAGAAATTGGCAGAATGCTAAACGCTCTACGCAAATCACAACTAAACTTATAAACTATTTAAACTTATAAACTATACTAAACTCATAAACTGTTTAAACTTTCAAAAAAACTCATCAACTATAAAATATCAATCACAATGAAAAAAATAAATATACTCATCCTTCCTATCGTGTTCATCTTAGCTTCTTGTGGCGGTGGCGCTGAGAAAGACATTGATACGTTGATCTCTGAAAAAAACATTGAGGCAATCACAAAAAAGAGAGACGCGCTAAAGGCAGAGAAACAAGAACTTGATGCAAAAATCAAACAGCTTTCAAAAGCTATTGAAAATATCAATCCAACAAAAAAGAAAACATTAATCACGGTCTTTACAGCAAAAGATACCATTTTCAATCACTACTTGGAAATACAAGGAAATGTTGACACAAAGAAAAACATTGTGATTACTCCTGAAATGTCTGGAATCTTAAAACAAGTATTTGTAAAGGAAGGACAGCGAGTTGCTAAAGGACAAATTTTAGCAAGAGTTGACGACAACGGATTGAGTCAGCAATTATCACAATTGCAAATTCAGGCAGATTTAGCCAAAACAACATTTGAGCGTCAAAAAAGATTATGGGATCAAAAAATTGGTTCTGAAATTCAGTTCTTACAAACTAAATCTGCATACGAATCACAACAAAAAGCGGTAGATCAATTAAAAATTCAACTAGGTAAAACAGCAATCAGAGCACCATTTTCTGGCGTTGTAGACGATGTTATTACTGAACAAGGTTCGGTAGTTGGCGCAGGACAAACGCCTATAATTCGTATTGTAAACTTACGCGATATGTATATTGAAGCCGTGATTCCTGAAAAATACCTAACAAATGTAACCGAAGGAAAAGATGTCGAAGTATATTTTCCAGTTTTAGGGAAAACAATAGATGCTAAAATACGTCAGGCTGGTGATTTTATTGATCCAAATAACCGAACATTTAAAGTGGAAATTGCTGTACCAAATAAGGAAGGAAACATCAAACCTAACCTTACAGCAAAACTTAAAATCAACGATTACACCAATCCGAAAGCAATTTTAATTCCGCAAAGTGTCATTTCTGAAAATGCAGAAGGCGATCAATATGTATATGTTGCTAAAGACATTGAAGGAAAATCGGCAAAAGCAAAACGTGTCATCATTACCACAGGAAAACCACAAGGAGATTTTATTGAAGTTACAGAAGGACTCAAAGATGGCGATGCTGTTATTAAAGAAGGTGCTCGAAGTGTAAAAGATGAACAGGAAATTGAGATTATCACCAACTAATAATCGAAACTAACATGGCGAACAAAAAAACAAATAAAGAGTTCATTTTGTCCTCTTGGGCGATAGATAATAAAACCATTATCTACATTATAATGGGCCTAATTCTCGTTCTGGGAATCTCTGCGTACTTTAGTATGCCAAGGGAAAATTTCCCAGAAGTTATTGAAACCAAAATCTACGTAAGTACAATTTATCGTGGAAATACGGCAGAAGATGTAGAAAAACTAATTGTCGATCCACTAGAAGATCGACTCAAAAATATAAGCGGCGTTGTCGAAGTTACCTCTACTTCACAAGAAGATTACGGAATCATCGTTGTGGAATTTGATGATAAAATCAGCGTCGAATCTGCAAAGTTGAAAGTAAAAGACGAAGTTGATGCAGAAAAAGGTGGTGAAGATTGGCCAACATTCAACGGTGCAAAAGTAGAACCGAATATTTTCAATCTAAATCTTTCGGAAGAACAACCTATTCTAAACATCAATATTTCAGGAGATTATCCAGTGGAAAAACTCAAAGAATTTGCTGAAGACCTGCAAGATGATATTGAAGATTTAAAGGAAATCAAACAAGTAGATATTCGTGGTGCACAAGAAAAAGAAATAGAAGTTGCTGTTGATATTTACAAAATGACCGCAGCACAAGTCAACTTTGATGATATTCGTGGAGCAATTGCCAATGGAAACGTTACCATTTCAGCCGGAAACTTAATTTCTTCTGGACAAAGACGTACTATTAGAACCATTGGGGAAATTGAAACACCGCAAGAACTCAATGATTTTGTGGTAAAATCGCTCAACGGACCTGTATACCTTCGCGACATTGCCAAAGTTACTTTTAAAGAAGAAGACAAAACAACGTACGCACGTAAATTTTCGGATGATCCAACTATAATAGCACGTGATGTGGTGATGCTTGATGTAAAAAAACGTGCTGGAGAAAACATGGTCGCTGCCGCAGAACAGATAAATGTTATCATTGACGATTTCAAAAAGGCGCATGAAGACTTAGATATTTCCATCACCAACGATCAATCTGAAAAAACCATCAACCAAGTAAATGACTTAGTAAACAATATTATCTTCGGAATCATCTTAGTTGTATTTGTGTTAATGTTTTTCTTAGGATTCAGAAACGCGTTATTCGTAGGATTGGCAATTCCGATGTCAATGTTCATGTCGTTTGTCATTCTAAATCTATTCGGTTACACCATGAACACCATGATTCTTTTTGCCTTAATTATGGGATTAGGAATGTTGGTTGATAACGGAATTGTAGTGGTAGAAAACGTATATCGTTTAATGGATGAAGAAGGAATGTCGCGCATACAAGCTGCCAAAAAAGGGATTGGCGAAATTGCATTTCCAATTATCATTTCTACCTTAACAACAGTTGCTGCCTTTGTTCCACTTGGAATGTGGCCAGGAACTATGGGACAATTTATGATCTATTTCCCTATTACGCTTTCTGTCGTATTAGGTTCTTCCCTATTCGTTGCCATCTTTATCAACTCGTTAATGGTATCGCAATTTATGGAAGTTGGAGAACGCAAACTAAAAGTACGCCAACTCATCATTATAAGTGTTGTCCTAGGAATCATTGGTATATTATGTATACTAATTGGTGGCGCTGTAAAAGGCTTGGGAACACTATTCATTTTTATTGCAATGATGTTCTGGATATACAAATATGTACTAAAACCAATGGCGCGTTTCTTCCAAAACAGAATTTTATCTTGGTTAGAACGTACCTACGAACGCTTCCTGCGTTTTGCGCTTAGCAGTTGGAGACCTTATGTATTAACAGCCGGAACGTTTGTACTATTATTTGTGGCGGTTGGACTTTTCGTAGTTTCAATGTCGAGCAAACGTACCAAAGTAGAATTTTTCCCAGACAACAAACCGAATCAAATTATTGTCTACATCGAATATCCGCAAGGAACTTCCATTGAAAAAACCAACAAAATCACCAAAGACATTGAAAAGCGTGTGTATACCGTTTTAAATGGTGATGAATACATGGACAATGGCTACAATTTCTTGGTAGAATCTGCGGTATCACAAGTTGGTGAAGGAGCTGGAAACCCACAAACGGATGGTGGTTCGGCAGCAGAAATGCCACACAAAGGAAAAATTACAGCTTCCATGCGTGAATACAAATTCCGACGTGGCGAAGACAGTGAAGTGTTGCGTCAAAAAGTTACAGAGGCATTAAAAGGAATTTATCCAGGAGTTGCTATTTCGGTTGAAAAAGATGCCGTTGGTCCGCCAGTAGGTTATCCAATCAACATCGAATTGGAAGGAGAAGACTATACACAACTTATTTTGGAAGCAGAACGTTTTCGTGAAATTGTCAATTCTAAAAACATTGCAGGAATTGAAGAATTAAAAATTGACGTAAATAAAGGAAAACCTGCCATGCAAGTGGTAATCGACAGAGAAAAAGCAGGAGAATTAGGTGTTTCTGCGGCACAAATCGGTCAACAATTACGAAACTCACTATTTGGTGCAAAAGCGTCTGTGTACAAAGAAGACGGAGAAGATTATGATATCTATGTTCGATTCAATGAAGACAACCGATACAACATTAGTTCACTATTCAATCAAAAATTGATTTTCAGAAACCAGATGGGACAATTAAAAGAAATTCCTCTTTCTGCTGTAGTGAAACAACGTAATACGTCTGGTTTTAGTGCCATAAAGCACAAACAGAAAAAACGTATTGTAACGGTATATTCTGGTTTGGCACCAGGTTTTACAGATGCAGGAGCAATTGTATCTCAGATTCAGGCAGAAATGACAGAATTTAAACCTGATGGAATTGAAATTGACTATACAGGACAAATTGAAGAACAAGACAAGCAACAAGCCTTTTTAGGAAGTGCATTTTTTGCTGGTTTAGGTTTAATTATGTTAATCTTAGTTTTCCAGTTTAGTTCTATCTCAAAACCAACCATCATTATGATTGCGATATTTTTGAGTTTAATTGGTGTTTTCGGTGGAATTTTAATCACAGGTGCGCCATTCGTAATTATGATGACCATGATGGGAATTATTTCCTTGGCGGGAATTGTAGTAAATAACGGAGTGGTTTTACTCGATTACAATCAATTATTGATTGATCGTAAAAAGGAAGAATTAGACATTCCTGATGACAAATATTTACCGATCAATCATGTATTTGAAGCTGTCGTACGAAGTGGAAAAGCGCGTTTGCGTCCTGTATTATTAACGGCAATTACAACCGTTTTAGGATTAATTCCATTGGCGATCGGATTTAATATTGATTTCTTCTCACTATTTAGTGACTTTGATCCGAAAATATACATTGGTGGAGACAACGTAATTTTCTGGGGACCACTAGCTTGGACAGTAATCTACGGATTAATCATTGCAACGTTCTTAACATTAATTATTGTTCCAATACTATTTTTCCTCATCACAAAATTCAAATTCTGGGCATTTAAAAGCAAGCGCCCAGAAATTGAACAAGAAAAACTTCCGCAAACCAGAAGCGAAGGAGACGACGACATAGACATCAATGAAATAGATTTGCCTGTAGAAACAGTTTAATCATTCGATAACATATAAAAACAAAAAATCCCGAAATCTATAAAAGACTTCGGGATTTTTCTATAATTGTAAAAATACTTACTTATTGCTTACAACTGAACTTGTACGCTGCCAAGTATTTACGTTTTTAACTTTACTTCCAGAATAATCTACTTCGCTAAGTTGATTGGTGTTCCAAAAAAACCATTTTCCAACTTTTTTTCCGTTCTCGTAATTTCCAACGGCAGTTTTCTTTCCGTTAGCATCAAAAGATTTCCATTCTCCTTGTAACTTACCTTTCAGATTGAAAAAACCAATTTGTGCTACTTCTCCATTATCATGGTAATAAGTAGCTTCAATCAAATCTCCCTTTTTCTCTAACTTAGGCTTATCGTTGTTTTGTGCGAATGCAATTGTTCCTGAAACTAGGAAAACTGCTATTAAAAGTAACTTTTTCATATATATATTTTTTAAATGATTTGAGGACTTTGTTAATAATTACATTACAAACATAACCTTTTTTTTACTTTTAAGCAACAATTACGTAACATTAAATTAACACTGCAGCGGTAAAAACTTAATAATCAAATAATTGATTTGTTAACAATTCATAACTTTCAACAAGAAAAAAGATACTATATATTAAGAATTTCAGATTTTATAGCTGCCTTCTTAATGTTAATACGCGGAATCAAAAGCACAAAAATTTCATCCTTTATATAAAACTATTTTTATTGATTTTTGTGAAGATGTTTAAGTTAAATACAACTTCCTTTTCAATTTCGAATTAATTTTTCCTTTCCAACACACATCATCCACTAAAAACCATTAAATTTGCGCTTTTAAAATCGCATACACATGTACAGATCACATAGTTGTGGTGAACTAAGAGCATCACACATTACACAAGAAGTTACCTTAGCAGGTTGGGTTCAAAAGTCTAGAGATAAAGGTTTTATGATTTGGGTCGATCTTCGCGATCGCTACGGAATCACACAATTAATTTTTGATGAAGAACGCACACCAGCCGATATTTTTGAAAAAGCAAAAACGCTTGGTAGAGAATTTGTCATTCAGGTAAAAGGTGAAGTGATTGAACGTGCTTCGAAAAATCCAAACATTCCAACAGGAGACATTGAAATTTTAGTGAAAGAATTAACGGTTTTAAATGCTTCCTTATTGCCTCCATTTACGATTGAAGATGAAACTGATGGTGGAGAAGATATTCGAATGAAATATCGCTACTTAGATATTCGTCGTAATCCTGTAAAAGACAGTTTGATATTTCGTCATAAAGTAACGATGGAAGTACGTAAGTATTTGTCTTCGCAAGAATTTATAGAAGTAGAAACACCGTATTTAATCAAATCGACACCAGAAGGCGCACGCGATTTTGTGGTGCCATCTCGTATGAATGAAGGGCAATTTTACGCCTTGCCACAATCGCCACAAACCTTCAAACAGTTATTGATGGTTGGCGGAATGGACAAATATTTTCAGATTGTAAAATGTTTCCGCGATGAAGATTTACGTGCCGACAGACAACCAGAATTTACGCAAATTGACTGCGAAATGGCGTTTGTGGAGCAAGAAGATATTCTAAACGTTTTTGAAGGATTAACGCGTCATTTACTCAAAGAAATCAAAGGAATTGAAATCGATAAATTCCCAAGAATGACCTACGATCACGCGATGAAAACCTACGGAAACGACAAACCAGATATTCGTTTCGGAATGGAGTTTGGCGAATTAAACGAAGTTGCACAACACAAAGATTTTAAAGTATTCAATTCAGCAGAATTGGTTGTTGGAATCGCAGTTCCTGGTGGCGCAAGTTACACTCGTAAAGAAATTGACAAACTCATTGATTGGGTAAAACGTCCACAAGTTGGCGCGTTAGGAATGGTATATGTAAAATGTAATGAAGACGGAAGCTTTAAATCTTCGGTAGATAAATTTTACGACCAAGAAGATTTGGCAAAATGGGCAGATGTTACTGGTGCAAAAGCAGGTGATTTGATCTGTGTACTATCTGGACATACCAATAAAGTTCGTGCACAACTAAGTGCTTTGCGTATGGAGTTAGCAGAACGCTTGAATTTGCGTAATCCAGAAGAATTCGCACCACTTTGGGTAATGGATTTCCCATTATTAGAACTAGATGAAGAAACAGGACATTATCACGCCATGCACCATCCGTTTACGTCTCCAAAACCTGGTCAGTTAGAATTATTAGACACCAATCCTGGCGATGTAAAAGCAAATGCATACGATTTGGTCTTAAACGGAAATGAAATTGGTGGTGGTTCTATTCGTATTCACGACAAAGAAATACAAGCGATCATGTTTAAGCATTTAGGATTTACCGAAGAAGAAGCAAAAGCGCAGTTTGGATTTTTAATGGACGCTTTCCAATACGGAGCGCCACCACATGGAGGATTGGCTTTTGGTTTGGATAGATTGGTGGCAATTTTGGGCGGACAAGAAACGATTCGTGATTTTATTGCATTCCCAAAAAACAATTCAGGTCGTGATGTCATGATTGATGCGCCGGCACCTATTGATGACGAACAATTAAAAGAATTAAGTATAAAGCTCAATATACAAAGCTAAGTTATCCTAATTCATGTTTTATAAATACAAAAACCCTGCAAATTTGCAGGGTTTTTTTAGTCAAAGTAACTCATTGTGCATTTATAACTAAACTATTTACTGAGACGTCAGTTCGAGTGATTTTGAGAAACGAAAAATCGTATTGAGAACTTATTTCGTATTAAAAATTCTATTCTCGATACTAATTTTACTCATTTTCAATCGTAAAATTCACTCGAATTGACGAATTTAATCTAAATGCACAACAGGTTATATGTAATTTTTTTACACTTTTTATGTAAGTCTAAAGAAAGAAATTGCCAACGTTATCAATAACGAAACAGATAAAAGAATAAGCTTTGTTTTTATATTTGATTTTATATCTTTTTTAAAAGAATGAATCAATATTGGTAATGTTATTAGAAATATAATAGCAAGAGAAAGCATTTGATATGTGAACTCATCTTGATAATAATTTTTAAAAAAAATAAGATGAATCACTAAAAGTGCTAACGGTATATATTTAATAATTTTCTTCATAATTTTTATTGACTGTTATTACAATCCTCTATATCAGGTTAATACTTCTAATATTTAAAATGCTTAATAAAGCTTTCACTAAAAAAATTATATACTTATATGCTCAGGTTACTTCAAATATAGTAATTTTCTTAAATTTTGTAAGAATTTATTTTGTCAAGTACGATTTATCTAGTTAGGTAGTATATACTAGATACATACTATAATTCTTAAATAACTTTTGAATTCTTCACGTAATGTTATAATTTCGAGAAACTTAAGGAAGTATATTCATCTTTTATTAAAATGAACTCTATCTTTAAAACAATAACCCAAACAAATCACTAATAAATAAGAAGGATTATGAAACTACAAAAAACCCGTTTAGCTGTTGCAATCGTAATGATATGTTCTACATTGGCTTTTCAAAGTTGTGACAACAAAGAAGCAGAGAAAATGCATAAAGAATTAGTCGAAGCGCATCAAAAAATGGATTCTATCCATGAAGTTTTTGAAAAAGAACACGCTAGTTTTGAAGCTAAACACGAAGAATGGAAAAAGAAACATCAAGCAATTGATAGTATTGTTGGAGAAGGCAAACACACAGCTTTTGAAATGCAACATCAAAAAGTAATTGACAAGCATTCAGATATTTTAAAGCGTCACGAAGAACTTATCAAATCACATGAAAAAATTGAAGAAGCACACACTTCTGGTGAGAAATCTGTAGAAGAAATTAAAGCAGAGCACGATAAATTGGCGGAAGAACATGAAAAAATGGAAAAAGAACATGAAATGATGATTGAAGAACACAAAAAAATGAGCGAACAGCACGAAATGATGTTGAAAGAACACGACAAAAATAAAGAGGAAGACAAAAAATAGTCTTGCCTTCTAAAAATTTTAAAGCTGTTTGAATACCTAATTATTCAAACAGCTTTTTTAGTTTTGAGTATCTTTAATTAGAAAATTAAAATTCTAACATTCCTAATGACTAAAAAATCACGCTTTACACGTTTTTTGATTTGGAGATATAAACATATTTCCAACAAAAACTTTGTATATATTTTAAGCGTTTTGGTAGGTTTGGGTTCTGGTTTGGTGGCTGTAACGATTAAAAACATCACATTTTCAATTCAAGCATTGTTAGAAAACGGAATCATCTTTTCTAAAAATCAACTGTATTTTATTTTACCTGTCATCGGACTTTTTTTAGTCTATGTTTTACTGCGATATGTCTTTAAAAGGGAAACCGAACACGCCATTTCGTCTATTCTCTACGCCTTATCAAAACGCACCGGCATCATTCCGAATTATAAAATATATTTACCATTAATCACTGCGCCGTTAACGGTTGGTTTTGGTGGTTCTGTCGGATTGCTTGGTCCTGCTGTAGCTTCTGGTTCGGCCATAAGCTCAAACATTAGCAAACTATTTCACATTAACAGTAAAACACGAATGTTATTGATTGGTTGTGCTGCTGCTGGCGCCATTTCGTCCATTTTTAAATCGCCCGTTGCTGCCATTATTTTTGCGATAGAAGTGTTCAGTCTCGATTTAACATTAACTTCTTTAATTCCGTTATTATTAGCTTCAGTTTCGGCAGTTGTAACTTCGTATTTTTTCTTGGGGAATGAAAACTTGTTCAATTTTACCCTTTCGGAGCAATTTCAACTGAGTGACATTCCTTTTTATATTGCACTTGGCGTGGGAACGGCCTTTGCTTCTATTTACTTTACCAAAATGCACTTTGCCATTACGAAATTCTTTGAACGCTTTCGCAAGAAAAAACATAAGTTGATTTTTGGTGGATTGACTATTGGTGTGATGTTGTATTTTATTCCTCCGTTGTATGGAGAAGGTTTCGGTTTTATCACCAACCTGCTCGACGGAAACCACATTGAAGCTTTAGGAAAAACACCTTTAGATAATTACACTGAAAACATTTGGATAGTTATTGTACTATTAATCGGAATTACCATTTTTAAAGCCATTGCGATGACCACAACCTTTGCTGCTGGTGGTTCTGGTGGAATTTTTATTCCAACAATGGTCATGGGAAGTGCGTTAGGAAATGTGGTTGCAAAAATTATCAATCAGTTCGGATTTAACGTTTCAGAGTCAAATTTTACTTTAGTTGGCATGGCAGGATTGATTGCTGGTGTTTTACATGCGCCACTAACTGCTATTTTCTTAATTGCAGAAATTACAGGCGGTTATGATTTGTTCGTTCCGTTGATGTTGACGTGTGCGATTTCCTTTTTAATCACAAAAAATCTATTAAATTATACCATTTATACGCGTGAATTAGCAGAAACTGGCGAATTGTTAACGCATAACAAAGATGAAACTGTACTGACTTTGATGGCGCTTGATAGTGTGATTGAGCAAAACTTTAGCACGATTCATCCGCAAATGACTTTGGGGAAAATGTTGCATGAAGCTGTGGCGAAATCGAGTCGAAACTTATTTCCTGTCGTAGATGAACATGAAAATTTGGTAGGAATTATTGTGTTGGATGATATTCGCGAATTTATGTTTGATACTTCTTTGTACGATTCGCTTCACGTAGACGACATTATGCATAATGCACCCGATTATATTATTTACGAAAAAGATAATATGAAAACTGTGATGAAAAAGTTTCAAGATAGCAGTGCTTGGAATTTACCCGTTCTGAAAGATGGAAAATATTACGGATTCGTTTCAAAATCGAAATTATTAACCGCATATAGACGAAAGTTAATTACTTTTACACGATAAATTCAACAAGAAATAAATGAAATACTTTCTTATCATACTTATTATTGTATTATTGGGCGTGGGAATTTTTGCCTATACTTATGAATTTGCCGAAGAAAACTTTGATAAAAAAGTAATTGGATTGTGCATTTTGACCTTTTCTTTTATTTGGATGCCGCTATTTATTTACCACAGATATAAGAACAAAAAGAAGGAAGATTTTATACTTACAAAGGATAAATTGAAGGAAATGAACGACTTCGCTCGAAAAGAATAATGGAAAAACATCATATAATTGTCTGGGTTGTGCTTTAAAAATGTTATTTTAGATACCTATTAATTTTATTTTTATCACAAATGACTGGTACAGTTAAATTTTTTAATGAAGACAAAGGCTTTGGATTCATTACCAACGATGACACAGGAAAAGACATTTTTGTTCATGTTTCCAACTTAAACGGCTTAGTATTAAATTCAGACGACAGAGTTTCGTATGAAGAAGAAGAAGGTCGTAAAGGAATGGTTGCTACACAGGTACAAATTATTGAATAAGTAATTAAAAACCCACCATGACAAGCTATGCGCGCAATATTATTGCGCGTTTTTTATGCTTTTAATTTAGATTTCTTTTTTGAATGAAGAACCTTTTCAATAGTTGAGAAGCTTCTTCGGCTAGGACGCCACCTTTCATCACAGTTTTTGGATGTAATTTTGTATTCAGCTTGATGCAGCCGCGTTCTTCATCACGCGCACCGTATACAATGTTTGATATTTGACTCCAATATAATGCGCCTGCACACATTTGGCAAGGTTCTAAGGTGACATACAAGGTGCATCTTTTGAGATATTTTCCGCCTAAAAAGTTTGCTGCCGCTGTAATTGCCTGCATTTCCGCATGTGCGGTAACATCGTTTAGCGTTTCTGTTAAGTTATGTCCGCGAGCAATCACTCTGTTATCAATCACAATCACCGCGCCAACAGGAACTTCGCCTTTTTCGAATGCCATTTCTGCTTCTTGCAGTGCTTTTTTCATAAAATAATTATCGTCAAAGATATTTTCGAGTTGCATAGACTAGCTTATTTTTAGCAAAGCTACGGTTTATCTTTGAAATTGTTTTTGTGTGATCGCGATAATGGAATTTCCGTTTTATCGAGTAGAATGATATGATTTTTATTAATTTGTTTGATAAAGTTTGAATTGATAATGTACGAACGATGTGATTGTATGAAATTTGGTGGTAGTTCTTCTTTTATTTGACTCAACTTTCCGCGAACAAAGGCACTTTTGGTATCGTTGGTAAATATCCTCAAATAATGATCTTCTGATTTGATATACATTAAATCGGAGATATACACTTTGGTTTTGTCTTTTAGAACAATATGATTTTTAATCACAATTTTTTTGAGTTCTTCAATTTTTTCGAGTGTTTCTGATTGTGCGGATTCTAGGGTTTTTGATTTGGATTTATAGCGTTTAAAAAGATAAAAGGTAAAGATGAGAGCCAAAATAATAAAACCTAAAATTGGCAATAAAATGTACATATTACTTTTCAACGCTTGGTTTTTGGCTATTAAACTAGCTTCTTTTTCCTTCCAATTGTAATCATTTTCAATTTCCTTTACTTCTTTGGCGTATTTAAAAGTATCTAATTGACCTTTCACCAAACTCATTTTACGAAAATAATACAGCGAACTATCAACAATTTGCAAGCTATCATAGGATTTGTGAAGCCATTCATTCGCCCTGAATTCTTCAACAGGTTTTTGCTCAACCATACTATTTTTCAATGCTTTTTTAAAGTACGGAATGGCTTCTTTGTATTTTTTTAACTTAAATAAAACAATTCTTAAATTAAGTTCATTCCCTGAAATTCTATTTTGAGAATAATATGCTTTTTCTTTATTATAATTTTGAATCGCTTTTTTAAAACTTCTTGCTGCTTTCTCATAGTCTCTAAGAAAATGATTGTAGTAAATACCTTCTAATTGATACGTTTGCCCTTGTAAATAAAAATCATTTTCTGCATAATCATGAAGTTTTTTGAAATCAATATGCGGTACTTCAATTGGTACTTTTGATTTCTTTTTTACTTTTTCATAGTTTGCTAATTTGGTTACAATCGTATAGTAATAATACCAATACCTATCTGTAGCATCCTGTTGATAGGATTGATACAATTCACTATATTTTTTAAGTTCGTCAAAATTAGTAAGATGTAAATAATACAAATGCTTTAAGATTTTAGGAAACACAGCAGCTGCCAACACAGTATCTTTCGTTTTGATAGCTCCTTTTAAGGACTTTAAGTAGTTTTCATAAATACGAATAGAATCTTTTTTTTGGTTGCTGTTTTTATAGTATTCTCCTTTAATAAAACTGTAAATTGTAGCATTTCGAGGCGAAAAATCTTGTTCTTTAAATGCTAAAAATTTAGGATCAAAATCTCCATATTTATTGAAATTCCAATATGAACGAAATACTTTTTGAAGCGACTCATTTTCAAGATCATTGATAAAACCTTTTGCTTTATCTAATTGATAAGACTTAAAAGCATTTAGAATACTATCTGTAATATGATCTTGATTAGTTTGACCAAAAACAGACAAGAAACAGCTTATAAAAAAGAGACTAAAAAAAGTATTTCTTTTCATGTTAGTAATTTATAGCTGTTTTACAAATATGGCCACCAAAATTTATCTTACCATTTATAGATTTAACTTCTTTCTCTGGCGGTACAATTTTGAAATCGAAAATAGCATTTTTAAAAACGGATAATTTTGTATTCATTTCATTTGCATCTTTGCAAGAAGGCTTTGTTTCGGTTAATTTAATTTCTTTTTCGTTAAGATTTTGCGCAATACTTAAAGAACTTGTAATTAATATTAGCAAAAAAATAAGTTGTTTCATTAGTTATGATATTTAGTCGTTTTTTAAAAAGTAATTTTCGATTTACAAATATGCCCACCAAAGTTTTCCAATCTAGCAAAAGGAAGATATGAATCGCTTCCATTTTCTTTATTGTACATTTTTACAACAAGTTCCGTTTTATACACACCTAGTCTTACTTGATTGTAAGGAATTCTATGTATTTCATCAGAATCTGTATCAGAACAATTAATTCGTATCACTGTTTTTTGGCTCGTCATTTCTTCAAAAATAACTTCATCAATCTTTATATTTTGTGAGGCAATATCAAAATTAGCAATGTAAAATTCAATTTCAGTAATGGTATATCTACCAGACCAAAACTGCTTATAACCATCTACTTTACCCATTACAGCGAACTGTCTTGGCTTGTTAACCAATTCAACATGAAATAGTTGCTCATCCGTATGATTCCTTAAATTTAAATTAAAATAGTATTCTTCCATGATATTTTCTTACTTTTTTATTGATCTCCTAGTTGTCCTTGTTTTTCTTTATCATTTGTAAATAGCGATACCCCAATAGCAATTCCCAACCATGGTTTTCCTTGAAAAGCCCATGATTTTCCAACGCTTCTGGGTATTAAATCTGTACCAAAAAAAGCACCTACTTGAAAAGTTTCGTATTGATATAAACAACCGATATTTAACATTAATGCAGCGGCTGTTTCTTCTTCTGTAGTTGCATTTGGTATTGTGTCTTCGTTAAAGGTCACTCTGGAAATTCCAACACCACCTAAAAAATTTATCGATTGTTTTACTCTACTTGGAAGTTGTCTTTGATATCCAAAAGTAAATCCTAAGTTTAAATTTTCTTCAAGATTGAAAAACCGTTCATTACCATTCCCAAAACGTACTTTGATGGGTAAAGTCATAACTCCATAGGTGAAATTATTAGAAGCTGAATAGTATTCTATGGTTTTGTCATTCAAGTCCGTTAATTTCATTTTGAACTGTAAATAATTCGCCCAATAACCTATGTATTTATATTCAAGATTTAGCTTCGCATCAATATCTTGATTTCTTAATCTATTTCTCTTTCTTTTAAGAATTTCAGTTACTTTTTCCATCTTCAATGTGCCTTTACCATCAAATCTCGTATGACTATCTTTAAGTTCAGAATCTGAGAAATTCCAAAAAGTAATTAATGCATATTCGCCTTTAATTTCATCAACCGAAAACTTTACTCCCTTTGGAACTTTGTAGTTTTTTGTAGTGTAGTTAATAGTCTTTGTGCTATCAATAATTTTAATACTGTCAATTGACGTTACTTTAATATTATCAACAATAGTCATATAAGATTTCCCTGTAATTTCTTGACTAAATACTTTTGAAGTTAAAAGCACTAAAAATAGTAGTATAATTTGTTTCATTATTATTATTTTAAATTAATAATCCAATTCACAAGCGTTGCAACAGCTTTTTCCAAAACTATCTGATAATCAGATTTAAAAACAAAAAAATGTCGTGAATGACATGAAAAATAACGCGAATGACGCGAATGAACTTGTAAGAATAAGCTTTCTAATATAGTAAGTTCAGTTTTTGGAATGTTTCAATAATTGAATTGAATAATCAAATCGTGTTTTTTTATCATTCTTTATGTTAAAATCTTCTCGATTTAAAATCGTAATTTTACCATTCGCAATTCATACATGAAAAACTTACTTTCACATATTCATTCGCCTATCGATTTACGGAAACTTGCTAAGGAAGATTTACCGCAAGTTGCTCAAGAATTACGTGAATTTATTATTGATATTGTGTCTACTAAAGAAGGACATTTAGGCGCAAGTTTGGGTGTGGTAGAGTTGACAATTGCGCTACATTATGTGTTTGATACTCCGAATGATTTACTCGTTTGGGATGTTGGACATCAAGCATACGGACACAAAATTTTAACAGAACGCAGAGAAATTTTTCATACTAACCGACGAAAAAATGGTGTTTCTGGATTCCCAAAACGTGATGAAAGCGTTTATGATACGTTTGGCGTAGGACATTCGTCTACAGCAATTTCTGCTGCTTTAGGAATGGCAATTGCTTCTAAATTGCAAAATGATTTTACAAAACAACATATCGCCGTGGTTGGCGATGCTTCTATTGCGAGCGGAATGGCGTTTGAAGCGATGAATCATGCTGGAGTTACCGATACAAATATTTTGATTATTCTGAATGATAACGCCATCGGAATTGATCCAAGTGTGGGCGCACTCAAAATGTATTTGACCAATGTAAAGAAAGGAACTGAAAAGCAAGATAATATTTTTGAAGCGCTGAATTTTGATTATTCTGGACCAATTGACGGACATGATATTTTTGCCGTTGTTGCCGAATTGGAACGTCTGAAAACAATAAAAGGCCCAAAGTTTTTACATGTAATTACCACTAAAGGGAAAGGATTGCAAAAAGCAGAAGAAGATCAGGTGAAATATCATGCACCAGGGAAATTTGATAAAATTACGGGCGAACTCACTCCAAAAGATACGACACATTTACCACCTAAGTTTCAAGATGTGTTTGGACATACAATTGTAGAACTTGCCAACGAAAATGAAAAGATTGTGGGAATTACGCCTGCCATGCCCACAGGAAGTTCCTTAAAATTTATGATGGAAGCAATTCCCAATCGGGCGTTTGATGTCGGTATTGCCGAACAACACGCCGTTACGCTTGCCGCTGGAATGGCAACACAAGGATTGATTCCGTTTTGCAATGTATATTCTACATTTTTGCAACGCGCATACGATCAAGTGATACACGATGTAGCACTACAGAATTTACCTGTAATTTTCTGTTTAGACAGAGCTGGTTTGGTGGGACAAGATGGTGCAACACATCATGGCGTGTTCGATTTAGCCTATTTACGCTGCATTCCAAACCTCATCATTTTTGCACCTTTACACGAAGTTTCACTACGAAATATAATGTATACAGCACAACTTGGCTTAGAACATCCGATTGCCATTCGCTATCCAAGAGGTCGTGGAATGTTGACTGACTGGAAACAACCTTTTGAGAAAATCGAAATTGGAAAAGGAAGATGTATAAAAGAAGGAACACATATCGCCATTTTGAGTATTGGGCATATCGGAGTTGCCGCTATTGAAGCTGTCAAGGAATTTGATTTGTCTAAAAGAATTGCCCTGTATGATATGCAATTTGTAAAACCTTTAGATGAAACACTTTTACATAAAATTTTCTCCAAATTTGATACAATTGTCACACTTGAAAATGGTGTGATAAATGGCGGATTTGGAACTGCCATAATTGAGTTTGCTTCTGAGTTTAATTATAGAACAAATATATACGTTCGTGGTGTTCCTGATGAATTTATAGAACATGGAACGGTTGAAGAATTGCACGAACAATGCGGAATTTCTAAAAATGTAATTAAAGAATTGTTGCTTTCGCTGTTGTCGAATTAGACCGCTATGTTGTTAGACTGCTTTGATATTAGATATTGACTGCTGATGCATTAGACTTGTTCCTGTTTTGGTGTGAATCTACTCAGAAACAATAAAGCTTCAAATTTTATAAAAAACAGTATTAGAAACATCTTGATTCGTGACTCTTGATATCTTGAATCTGTAAAAATCCAAAGCTATTTTCGATATAAAATTTCTTCAAAATTTCACTTGAATTGACGACTGGAATAAGAAACGTCTTTGCGAGGAAGCATGACGTGGCAATCTGTAACTTCAAAAAACAGAAACGTTGTGTGATACACAGATTACTTCACTATCGTTCGTAATGACGAATCAAAAAGTTTAGTGAATTCCAGAAATAAATCTAACAATCTAAAAGCGCACACTGAGCGGAGCCAGAGTGAAGCTGTCTAATTGATTATAATTTTCTTCGTTTGAATTTTCTCGCCTTGCTGAATTTTTAAAATGTATACACCAGAAGCCATATGAGAAAGGTTGAAATTTGTTTTGGTGTTTTTGGTAAGATTGATGGTTTGTTGGTTCACTTGTTGACCAGCCAATGTATACGTAGTTAGTGTTGCTAAACCGTTTTCATTCGCGCCAAGCGTCATATTTCCATCAGAGATTGTTGGATAGATAGTGAAATTGTTTTCAGCCTGAATTTCTGTAGTTGCCAACGTTCCCGATAAGAATTGTCCTGTGAAAAGTCCACGTCCATGCGTAGTTGCCAATACAACTTTGTCGGAAGCACGCATGTCCAAATCTAAGACAGGAACAGCACGCATTCCGTTGTCAGATTGAATCCAAGTTGGTGACGCTGTTTCAAAGTTTTGCGTACGCCAAACACCTAATTCTGTTCCTATGATTGCTTCTACACCGTTTGTCAACGGATTCATCAAGATACATTTTACAGGCAAATCGGGTAAGTTTCCTTCTTTGCTATTCCACGAAACTCCTTGATCGTTTGAATACCAAATATTGTCAACTCCGTAATTATGAAAAGTTACTAATAGTTGATTTTCATTCAAACCGAATTCAATATCCGAGATGCTTCCCACAAAATTAGGATCGCTAATATTTGTAAAAGTTGGCGTTTCTGTATGTGCGTTGTCAATTTTTAATAATCGTCCGTTTTTTAAACCTGCATACAATGTTTGTCCATCTGCGGAGATTTTTAACGCTGTCGGCGGATTGTTTAATAACGGATCAACAAACTCAAAGGTGATTACGTTTCCGTTTCCGCCCGTAATATTAGAGTGTTGCCCAATTTGAAAAGCTCCGTTAGAAATAGAAGCATTTGTAAACAATCGGTTGTTGGTTTTGTCTAATTCGGCTACATTGATGAATTCGCCTTCACGAAAACTAAACGGATTGCTTTCAAACGCAATGAAATATCCTGAAAAGATATCTAAGGAAGGATACGGAACATACGCATGATTTAAGAAAGGAAATGAAATGACCGCATATCCATCGGCTTCATCAATTTCAGTATATGCACCATCGCCTGTAATTATTGTTGAAAAGTTATTGATTCCCGCAGTAGCATCAATCGCAGCAAGATTTCCATTGTCTTGTGTTCCGCCTAGAATATCATCGCCATCTAAAATGTCAGCATCCGCAATAGCACCATAATAAAACTGCGTAACATTGTAGTCTTTTACACGTGGTTGAATCGCCGTGGCATTATTCACGGAAGTGGAAAAAGCATCGCTAAAGTATACGCCACCATCATTTCCTATGAGTGCATGATTGCCATTGTTTGGGCGAAAAACAATTGCGTGTTGATCGGCATGTACGAAAGAAGCTGTAATGTTTTGCAAACCGCTATCGTTTTTCCATTTGGAGATTTGATCCCAATCTTCAGTTATAGTATTGTATTTGAATAAGTCAATTCCGCCAACGTACAAGTTATTGTTTTCATCAGCTTCTATGACCAAATCGTAGAAGGCTTGTCCGCGTGTGAAGTCGGTTGCAGAAATGCCCGTATCAGCATCATTTGGTTCTGCAATTGTATTGACAGACATGAAATTGTTATCAGTAAATAGTACATCTGCTTGCCGATTGATTTCAGCCAGAATCCAGAAGGTTCCCGCAGTTGTTGACGAAGGTTCTATTTCCGTTCGTTGCGCATTGGCAATGGTATGTTGTAGCGTAAACGTGTTTCCGTCAGTAGATTGATAGATGTAACCACCAGGATTGTTAAAGAAATCGTCTGTAGTTGCCAGCCAGATATTGTTGTTGATGTCTAATTCTATATCGTTCGGATTTACGTAAATTCCGCTTGGGTATTGCAACGGAAATCGTGACCAAGTTGTGCCATCATCTATGGATTTATATAAACCGCGTTCATCAAATCCTAAGATGTTAAACGGTGCAGCTGCGTCTCTGTATGAAGCACTTGCAATGGCAGCGTAAATTTCTGTAGTTCCGTTGTTGTTTCTAGCTACGATGTCATTGACATGAAATATGCCATCAACATAGTATGAAGCGCCATCTACAGAAGATGTTCCTGCATTTCCGCCTAAGATTTGTTGCCAAGTTGCGCCTCCATCCATTGATTTGTAGATTCCGCTTCCAACGCCAAAACCACTTGTGTAGGATTCTCCAGAACCTAAGTATAGCGTGTTTGAATTATTAGGATCTGCCACTAAAACCGTCACTGAAATGTTATCAGGCAAACCTGCTACCAATTGCCAAGACGAGTTTGCGTCTGTGATATCGTCATTTACCCATAAACCACCTGAGACACTTCCAGCAAAGACACGTGTATAATCGTCAGCAGGATTGGCATTGTTGGTGTCATTAGGATCGAATAGTATAGCTCTTGTACGTCCTCCAATGTTGTTTGGACCTCTTTCTTCCCATAGATTGTCGCTCGCATCGCCTGGAGTGCGTTCTTGTAGTTCAAATTCTTGTTGTATTCGCACTAAGTTTTCAGGAGTTGGACGTCCTAAATTTGGATTTATGGTAAGCTCCCATTGTTGCTCATAATAAGCATTTGGTGGTAAACCTTGTTCTTTTCGATCAGATCTTGATAGATATTTTGAAGATGAAAATGGACTATTTTCTAAGTGAAAAGCGTGTTTTTGTTGCAGTGTTTTTTTGGAAGTTTTCTTTTCCTCATCTTTTTTTGTCTTACTACTTAGCACATACCCAATGATTGCTAGAAATAGTAAAATATAAAATATCCTTCTCTTTTTCGTTCTGTCCATAATTTAGATATTCAAAAGAGAAGGATATTTGTGCATGATTTATTAGCGTAAGCTACAAATTATTCGATAATGATCTTCGTTGATTTTACAAAATCTTCTCCTGCTACTCGTAGGATGTATAATCCTGATTGCAAATTATCTAAGTCAAAGTTAACAGTTCCTGATAAATTAACATCTTTAGAATATAAATTTCTTCCATTAATGTCAAATATATTTACTGTAACGTCTCCTAAGTTTCTTGCTGCTTGTATTTTAAAGCTTCCATTTGATGGATTTGGATATACTGAGAATGCATTGTTGTTAGCAAAATCTTCTACACTTAATACCGAAGCAACTCTTAGATTGTCAATAATTGCACCTTCATTGTTTGTTGCTTGATCTGTTACCAATACAAATCTGAATACCATATTTGGCTCAGTATTGAAAGCTGATAGATTGTAGCTGTATTGTTGCATCGTTGTATTTGTACCTGTCCATTGCGAACCGATACATGTGAAACAGTCTGTGTTTCCTGAAGAAGCAAATGTTCTGTCACTGTTGTACCAATCTGGATCAGATGCAGATCCTAGTACATTCCATTCTCGTCCGCCGTTTGTAGAGTATTCTACGTATAGATAATCCCAATTTTGCTCTATATCAAAAGCCATGTCAAATTGAAGTGTTGGATCTACAACTCCAGTTAAATCATAACAATCTGTTACTAGATAACTTCTTGTATTTTGGAAATAGTTACCATTTAGGTTAGTTGCGTATACTTCTCCTGTGAGTGTTGTAGTTTCAAACACACTTCCTGTTTGGTTGTATGTTCCTCTACTCCATATTTGCGGAACTCCTTCAGAGTATGTAAGTAAATCATCATCTGCTGATTCAAAGTCATAAACATCTTCTATATTTCCGTTTTCGTTTACACGTAAAGCAAAACCTTCTTGATTGTTGGTTGCATCTCCATCATTTACTAGAGCTACTGTAAAGCTTAGTGCATGCAATCCTTTAGTAAGCGTTATGGCAGGAAGGTCGATGTCTTCTGTTGCTCCAACTGCGATGTTTCCGTTGTATGTGAATGTGTTTACAGCGCCACCATCAATGGTGTAGTTGATATCTAATGTTGTAATTGCATTAGAAACTCCTGAGTTTTCAACCGTTACTCTTGGACTGTATGTGTCTAATCCACAGTGAATTTCAGGTTCATTAACTGTAACTAATCTTGCATCTGTTGCTTGTGCTACATATGGCGCTCCAACATTTACTGCGTAGAAAGCATCTTGTGTTGCAATTGCTTCTGGACTGTTAGATCCATATAAGCTTAGTGCTACGTCTACTGCGGCATTTCTTGTGTCTAAGAATGTACTGTTTGGTGTTAAATAGTCTCTTAATACGATGTATGCGATTTCTTCTGCTTTTTGCATTCCAATTCCAGTTACGTCGTATGCATTGAATGCATCATTTGTTCCAGCGCCACCTTGTACTAATAGGTAAAACCAGAAGTTTAATACTCCACTGTTACTGTGTACACCACATTGGTCATTACTATTGTTTGGTGTTGGACAACCTGCTACTGATGTTGGTCTCCAGTTTGTTCCTTCGTAACTATCTGGATCACCGAATAAGTTTGGATTGCTCATGCTACGAATTCCAATTCCGTTTGCGGCAATTTCTTCTCCTATTTGCCAAGTTTCTGCATTTGGATTAAGGTCATCACCGTTTCCTTTTGCATAGAATTCAATAGCTGCTCCCCATAAATCAGAGTATCCTTCATTTAAAGCTCCCGATTCTCTAGCATATACTAGGTTGTTTGCAAATTGTGTAACTCCGTGCCCGATTTCGTGTGCACAGATATCAATACAAGTTAAAGGTTCAAAACCTCCGCCACCATCACCGTATGACATTACAGATCCGTTCCAAGCAGCATTAACCCAACTTCCTCCATTTTGTGGATTGGCAACATGTACATAGCTTCTCATAGCAAAACCATTTCCATCAATTCCTTCTCTTCCATGAACATTTAACCAATAATCATAAGAACGCATTGCGCCCCAATGTGCATCTAAAGCTACATCATCTGGAGAAGGAAGCGTCCAAATGTTATCATCGTCTGTGAATTCTGCAAAGTTGTTAATGTATCCGCCTCCAAAAGGTACGTTTTGTGCGTCTCTTGTAAATACGCTTCTTATGTCGTCATTTAAAGTAAACATTCCGCTTGTTTCTAAGCGTGTTTCAATATCTCTTAATCCGCTGTAGCGTGTGTTAGCAGAACCTAATACAAATGCTGTTGCTGCTTCTTTTTTAATTAAGTTTGCTGGATTATTAAGCATTTCACGACCTTCATTATTGGCATGTTTGATAATTTTGTTATTGAACAATATTTGTCCATTTTGTGCATCAACATATACTTCTCCTCTACTTACAGGTTGTGTAGCGTACATATCAAATTTGTATGCTAAGTTTAACAACCCTGAATACGTATTCATTTCTGGAAGTAATACCAATTCTCCTGTAGGTTTAGCATAGTTTATTGCTGCTGCTTCCTCAGGATTTGACCATAAATACTCTTGTGCGCCTACAAATGCTTTTGCTTTTTCAAATGCTTCTTGGGGTGATAGCGCTGGTGAAAGATTTACACCGAGACCATTGTACACTTCTCCATTGATACTTTTTACTACATTATTTTTTGAGTGAACAATCATGGTACCAAATTCAACTTTAATTCCGTTGTAGTATTGTTGGAGTCTTTCGTGCTTCATTCCTGTTCTATCTTGGTTTACAACCGTTCTTTGGAATGTGTTATTATCGTCTAATTTAAATTTTTGTAAGAAGTCTGCTTTTGCTTTCTCAGGAGAGACTTCATTAGTGAATTTCATTCGTTTATTCACTGAAACTGCATCTTGTGCGTTTGTCTGCAATACAAATAGTGCACAAAAAATTAGTAATCCTGATTTAATGTAATTTGAGTACATATATAATTGGGTGTTTGTGGCTTAATAAATTATACTGTTTTTGCTGTGAGTTTATTGAATAAGATGACCGCTTTACTGTCTGATAGTCTCGATATGTAATTGGTAATATTCATTAATCTCTTATATAAATGGTCTGTAGTATAGTCTACATTTTTGGGTAAAACTTTCAAAATTAACCGGTCATAATTAGAAAGAGCATCATGATGATGATTTTCCACAGCTGTGATAAATGTATCTAATAGATATTGCAATACGTGATATCCTGTGATTTCTTTTTCTATAACTTCGTCGCTTTTGTATATCTTATCGACACTTATTTTGATAATGTCATCTATTTGTGCTTTGTATTTACTTTTATCCATAATACCTACGGAAAAATTACCTGCACAGATTGCTTCTTCATTTTCTAAGAAAATACGAACAGCATCTTCTATAAGTGTGTTGATAGATAAGGCTCTTAGATAACTCAAACGATCTTCACGATGTTGTAATGAGTTATACTTTTCTGTTTGAATGGTATCTCTTACTAGATTTATTAAATATTCTAAAGCATATTCTTCTTGAATGAGTCCAAGATTAATACCATCTTCAAAATCAATAATTGTGTAACAGATATCATCGGCAGCTTCTACCAAGAATGTGAGTGGATGTCTTGCATATCGGATGTTTTCGCCTTCACCATGTTTTTGCAAGCCAAGTTCATTAGCTACATCAGCAAAAGCGTCTTTTTCAGACTGAAAAATTCCGTATTTCTTATCCGCAATATGTGTTGTTGGTTTTTTGGGCAACGATTGTTTCGGATATTTCATAAAAGCACCCAAAGTTGCATAACTTAATCGCAAACCTCCTTCTACGCCTTTGCGGTTTTCGGTCAAAATTTTGAATCCGTTAGCATTTCCTTCAAAATCACACAAATCTTGATATTCTTTTGAAGAAAGTTTCGACTGAAAATGTATTCCTTTTCCAATTTTAAAATATTCTCCAATAGCTTTTTCTCCAGAGTGACCAAACGGCGGATTTCCAATGTCATGTGCTAAGGCTGCAGCAGCAACAATAGCACCAAAATCATTAAATTGAAATCCATGAACTTCTTTAAGATGTGGATATTTTTGTAAGAGTTTCGTTCCAACTTTTCTTCCCAAACTTCTTCCTACTACTGAAACTTCCAAACTATGTGTAAGTCGTGTGTGTACAAAATCTGTTTTGGATAAAGGGACAACTTGTGTTTTGTCTTGCAAGCTGCGAAAAGCAGATGAGAAAATTACTCTATCATAATCTACTTCAAAGCCCAATCTGGTCTCATCTTGTTCTTTGCGCAATCGCTTATGGGTATCCCCGTAACGTTTTAACGAGAGTAATTGTTCCCAATTCATTAGTAAATAGCATTTTTCCTTGCAATATACTACATAAATTGTAGAAATGCCACTGTTCGCCCATTCTTGCCTTTAAATTTCTGTAGTTCACGCAGTTATTTGTTATATTTAACAGCCAAAATTTTACATGAATGTCAAACCCTAAGATATAACCTTATGGTAACATTACATTTGACAACACTATTGATATTTGTAAATTATTTTATAATACCCACATATGAATAATATTTACTTACTGATGATTATTGCATTGACTGTTTTGGCTATTGCCGATTTGGTCGTTGGAGTTAGTAATGACGCAGTAAATTTCTTGAATTCGGCTATTGGTTCTAAAGCTATTTCTTTTCAAACAATTATGATTGTTGCCAGTGTCGGTGTTGCCGTCGGTGCTATATTTTCTAGCGGTTTGATGGAAGTCGCCCGAAAAGGAATTTTTCAACCCGAACAGTTCGTATTCCACGAGATCATGATTATTTTCATGGCAGTAATGATAACCGATATTTTGTTACTCGATTTCTTTAATACGCTCGGAATGCCAACATCAACTACGGTTTCCATCGTTTTTGAATTGCTTGGAGCTGCCGTTGCCATGGCGTTGATAAAAATTACGAATCAAAGTGATGATTATGACACGTTACTTCAATACATAAATACTTCTAAAGCTACCGAAATTATTATCGGCATTATACTTTCAGTCGTCGTCGCCTTCTCCGTTGGAGCTCTTGTGCAATGGGTTTCGCGTTTGTTATTGTCCTATAATTTTAATGAAAAAGCGCGTTGGGTTGGTGCCGTCTTTGGAGGAATTGCCCTAACAGCTATTACCTATTTTATTTTTGTAAAAGGAATTAAAGGAACAGCGTATGCAAGCACTATTGTAGATGTGAAAGCTTCGCTAACACTAAAGGAATTTTTAGAAATAAATGTACTTCCTATTGTAGCTATTAGCTTAGTAGCTTGGTCAGTCATATCATTTTTAGTGATGTCTTTGCTTAAAACTAATATTTACAAACTCATTATTGTTGTTGGAACTTTTGCATTGGCGCTCGCTTTTGCTGGAAACGACTTAGTAAACTTTATCGGTGTACCCATTGCAGGTTGGCAATCGTATGATAAATTCATGTTGGATGCTGGTGCAAATGCTTCAGATATAGAAGTTGCTGCAAGAGGTTTCAAAATGGATTTCCTTGACAAAACTGTAGAAACTCCAACACTTTTCTTGGTTATTGCAGGATTGATTATGGTGGTAACGCTTTGGTTTTCAAGCAAAGCAAAAGCTGTTGTAAAAACGTCTATCGATTTATCTAGTCAAGAGCAAACAAAAGAACGTTTTAAGCCAAACTTCTTATCTAGAGGTTTTGTGCGTATGTCTATTGGAATTTCTCAAGGAATTGTTGCCATTACACCAAAATCTTGGCAAGAAAAAATTGATAAACAATTTGCAGTTCCTGCGGTAAGCACTTATAAAAACAAAGAAGATATTCCTGCTTTCGACATGGTTCGTGCCGCTGTAAACTTAATGGTAGCCAGTGTTCTGATTTCTATTGCAACGTCTATGAAATTACCACTATCTACAACCTACGTAACATTTATGGTTGCCATGGGAACATCTTTAGCAGATAGAGCTTGGGGCGCAGAAAGTGCCGTATATAGAGTAGCCGGCGTATTAAATGTAATTGGCGGATGGTTCTTTACAGCAATTGTAGCATTTCTAGCCGCAGGATTGATCGCATTGCTACTGAATCTCAATTTACCAATCATGCTTGGTGCATTATTAGCATTAGCTGCCTTTTTATTGATTAGAAACTACATCAGTCATAATAAAAAAGCGAAAGAAGCAAAGGTAGAAGACAGTTTAAAGAAAGCTGAAAGTAGTTCGGTTCAGGGTGTTATCCACGAAAGTGCGAGCAATATTGCCAATGTATTGAAAAGAGGAAATAGAATTTACACAAGTGCCATCAATGGTTTGGCAAAGCAAGATTTGCAAATGCTAAAGAAAAACCGAAAGAATATTTCGAAGCTGTCTAATGAAATTGATGAATTGCGCGATAATATTTTCTACTTTATTAAAAATTTAGACGAAACCAGTGTTGGAGCAAGTAATTTTTACATCAATATTTTAGGCTATTTGCAAGACATTACACAGTCATTGGAATATATTTCGACAGCAAGTTTAAAACATGTGAATAATAATCATCGAAAGTTAAAATTCAGTCAAATTAAAGAATTGAAACAGGTTGATGAAGCACTAGAAATATTATTCAATAATACAAAACAGGCTTTTGATTCGCGTTCTTTTGAAGAAATTGGTAGTGTGTTGACTAATAAAGAAGAAATTTTCCAGTTGGTTCGACAAAAAATACAAACTCAGGTTGAACGTACACGTACTGAAGAATCGAGTCCAAAAAACACTACATTGTATTTTAGTTTATTATTGGAAACTAAAGATTTACTAAAAGCAACAATGGATCTTTTGGAAGAATATCATACAGCACACGATAGTTCGGTAGAACCGGCAAAGATTACAAAAGATAAAAATTCCGATCAAGAAGAATAAGCTTTTTAATTTGGCAATTTGCTGATTTGAAAATGTATCAATATTGGATTCTGGATCGCTTTGCTAGTAGTTTTTTCACTATCATTCCTGTGTAGGCAGGAATCTATTGTTGTTTGATTTGGATTTTTTTTGTTAAGAATCATGAAATAAATATTCTTATCTTGAAACACCTTATCAAACACTTTACACATGAGTAAACACATCACAACTTTTATCATTCTATTTAGCTTTTCTATAGCTTTTGGACAAGAAATAACTGGCAAAGAATTACTAGAAAAAGCCATTCAATACCACGATCCTAACGGAAATTGGGCGACTTTCAATGGAACTTTACAAGTAACGATGGAAACTCCAAAAAATAAACCACGTGTGAGTACTATTAAGATAAATTTACCAAAAGAGTATTTTTATGTAAAAGCAACTCGCGACAATAAAACCACTGAATATACTGTTGAAAAAGACACGTGTGCAATCGTTTTTAACGGTAAAACGGATATTCCTGTAGAGGACATTCAAAAGAATAACTTAAGCTGTGAGCGTGCCAATTTGTACAAAGGTTATTACGAATATTTGTACGGTTTGCCAATGAAATTGAAAGATGAAGGCACTATTATTGATCCGAAAGTGCAAAAGAAAACTTTTAAAGGAAAAGCGTATTTGGTCTTGAAAGCGACCTATACAGAAGACGTTGGAAAAGATATTTGGTATTTTTATTTTGATCCGAAAACCTACGCTATGGAAGTGTATCAGTTTTTTAAGAATGAAGCTAAAAATGATGGCGAATATATTTTGTTAACGGAAGAAGCTGTTATAAATGATATCAAAATGCCAAAAAAACGGGCTTGGTATTATAACAAGAATGATGGCTATTTGGGAACAGATATTTTGAAGTAATCTTTTTGTCGCATACCATTTCTGCTTTTTGAAGTCACAGATTACTACGTCATACTGACTCGCAAAGACGTTTTTAAGGAAACGAAAAGATTCAAGATACTAGAGTCAGGAATCAGGATGTTTCTAATATTATTTTTTAAACGTTTGAAACTTCTCTCTTTTCAATGTAAATTTCTGTTTATGTGAAGAAAAGCCTAAAAACGTTATTAGTGTGGCAATTAGTTTCAAACAACATTCAAATTTGCCTTAGAAACGCATGTAACATTTAGCATTTTATATAAAATCAAGTATCGTTCTCAGAAATAAATAACCTTGAATTATTGAATTTTTAAATCTTTAAATTGAGCGAAGCGAACAGAACCCAAATAAAAAAAGGAACACTTTTTCAAGCATTCCTTTCTATTTTGTCGGTTTTTTATAAAACGATATGATTTAAGAGCCACACATCAAGCAATCATCATCTTGACCATCTTTTGCTCTTGCTATCATTTCTTTCATTTCTTCTGGTGTTAACGGTTCAACCGCTACAGGAGCTGGCTTTGAACCTGTAGTTTGCACAGAAATTCCCGCAGCAGCTTCCGCAGGTACAGCTATCGATTTCTTCGCTTTTTTCACAGTAAACTTAATCGCATCTACTGCCGATTTTGTACGCAAGTAGTACATTCCTGTTTTTAATCCAGATCTCCATGCGTAGAAATGCATTGATGTTAACTTTGCCATGGTTGCGCCTTCCATAAATAGGTTTAATGACTGCGATTGGTCAATGAAATATCCTCTGTGACGTGACATGTCAATAATATCTTTCATACTCAATTCCCAAACAGTTTTGTACAAGTCTTTAATGTCTTGTGGAATTTCGTCAATGTGTTGGATAGAACCATTCGCACGCATTAATTCTTGCTTTAAATCTTCTGTCCATAAACCTAAGTTTACTAAATCTTCAAGCAAATGTTTGTTTACCACGATGAATTCCCCAGAAAGTACTCTACGCGTATAAATGTTTGACGTATATGGTTCAAAACATTCGTTGTTTCCAAGAATTTGAGACGTAGACGCTGTTGGCATTGGCGCGACTAATAGTGAGTTACGCACTCCATTTTTGGCAACTTGCTTGCGCAGTTTTCCCCAATCCCAACGACCGCTTAATTCTTCATCTTTAATTCCCCATAAGTTATGTTGGAATTCTCCTTTTGACATTGGCGAACCTTCATACGTTTGGTATGGACCTTCTATTTTTGCCATTTCCATAGATGCTGTAACTGCTGCAAAATATAAAGTTTCAAATATTTCTTGATTCAGTTTTTTAGCTTCATCAGATGTGAAAGGCATTCTTAGTTTGATAAATGTATCTGCCAATCCTTGTACACCTAATCCGATTGGACGATGACGGAAGTTTGAATTTTCTGCTTCTTTTACAGGATAGTAATTACGATCAATTACTTTATTTAAATTTTTCGTCACACGTTTGGTCACACGGAATAATTCTTTGTGATCGAATTCGCCACCTTTGATAAACATTGGCAATGCGATAGAAGCCAAATTACAAACTGCAACTTCATCAGGAGATGTATACTCCATAATTTCTGTACATAAATTTGAAGAACGGATAGTTCCTAAATTCTTTTGGTTCGATTTGCGGTTTGCCGCATCTTTATATAACATGTATGGCGTTCCTGTTTCAATTTGAGATTCTAGGATTTTCTCCCATAACTCACGCGCCTTAATCGTTTTTCTTCCTTTTCCTTCAGCTTCATATTTTAAATATAATGCTTCAAATTCTTCACTGTGTACGTTGAATAAGTTTGGACATTCGTTTGGACACATTAACGTCCACGGACCATTTTCTTCTACACGTTTCATAAATAAATCCGGAATCCACATGGCGTAGAATAAGTCACGCGCACGCATTTCTTCTTTTCCGTGATTTTTCTTTAAGTCTAAAAAGTCAAAAATATCTGCATGCCAAGGTTCTACATAAATCGCGAATGAACCTTTACGTTTTCCACCACCTTGATCTACATAACGTGCGGTATCGTTGTATACGCGTAACATTGGCACAATTCCGTTACTGGTTCCGTTTGTTCCTGCAATGTATGATCCTGTAGCACGAACATTGTGGATAGATAAACCAATTCCTCCTGCTGATTGTGATATTTTCGCCGTTTGTTTTAAAGTATCGTAAATTCCATCAATACTGTCATCTTGCATTGCTAATAAGAAACATGACGACATTTGTGGTTTTGGTGTTCCAGAGTTAAAAAGCGTTGGCGTGGCATGAGTAAAGTATTTTTTAGACATTAACTCATACGTTTCAATCGCCGCGTCTAAATCATTTAAGTGAATTCCAACAGAAACACGCATAAGCATGTGTTGTGGACGTTCTGCAATTTTGCCATTTAATTTTAGCAAGTAAGAACGTTCTAATGTTTTAAATCCGAAGTAATCATATCCAAAATCGCGGTTATAGATAATGGTAGAATCTAAGCGATCTGCATTTTCCATGATAACGTTGTATACTTCATCAGAAAGTAGCGGTGCTTTTTTTCCTGTTCTTGGGTTTACATATTCGTATAAATCCACCATGGTTTCAGAAAACGATTTTTTGGTGTTTTTGTGTAAGTTTGATACGGAAATACGCGCTGCCAATCGAGCATAATCGGGATGCGTTGTAGTCATGGTGGCGGCAATTTCCGCAGCCAAGTTGTCTAATTCTGAAGTGGTAACACCATCGTATAATCCTTCAATTACACGCATAGCAACTTTTACAGGATCTACTAAATTGTTTAAGCCATAGCATAACTTTCTCACTCGTGAAGTGATCTTGTCAAACATCATTGGCTCTTTTCTTCCGTCTCTTTTTACTACAAACATATGCTCATCTCTTTTTTAATTCTTCTGACTTTCGTTCAGAAAAGGGGTTAGTTTATTTACCAATTTTTCGGCAAAAAAATCAGTGTTTAGGGTATTTTATTATGTTTTTTGAGTTTAGCTGTAATCAGCCAAAATCATTCGGGTTTTTCAACTAGAAATCAGCGTCGAAGCTAAATTTGTCTTTTTCTTCTTCTTTGTTAAGAACACCTGCTTTTTGATATTCAGAAACTCTTTTTTCGAAGAAGTTTGTTTTACCTTGAAGGGAAATCATATCCATAAAATCAAATGGATTTGACACATTATACTCTTTTTCACAACCCAATTCTTGTAAAAGTCTGTCGGTAACAAACTCTAAGTATTGTGTCATTAATTTAGCGTTCATTCCAATAAGACTTACAGGTAAAGATTCTGTAATAAATTCGCGCTCAATATTTAATGCATCTACAATGATGGCACGAATACGTTCTTTAGGAACTTTATTTACTAAGTGATTATTGTGTAAGTGTACTGCAAAATCACAATGTACACCTTCATCACGAGAAATTAACTCATTAGAAAACGTTAATCCTGGCATAATTCCTCTTTTCTTCAACCAATAAATTGAACAGAAAGCACCTGAAAAGAAAATACCTTCTACGGCGGCAAACGCAATTAAACGTTCAGCGAAACTTGGTGATTCAATCCATTGTAAAGCCCAATCTGCTTTCTTTTTGATGGCAGGAAAATTTTCAATTGCCTTGAATAATTTATCTTTTTCTGCTTCATCTTTCACATACGTATCAATTAATAATGAATATGTTTCTGAATGAATGTTTTCCATCATAATTTGGAATCCGTAGAAAAACTTTGCTTCCGAGTATTGTACTTCATTTACGAAGTTTTCTGCTAAGTTCTCATTTACAATTCCGTCTGATGCTGCAAAAAAGGCAAGAATATGTTTGATAAAATAACGTTCGTCATCATTCAATTTTGTAGTCCAATCTGTTAAATCTTGGTGAAGGTCAATTTCTTCAGCTGTCCAAAAACTAGCCTCAGATTTTTTATACCATTCCCAAATATCTGCATGTTTGATTGGAAAAATAACAAATCTGTCTTTGTTTTCTTGTAAGATGGGTTCTATTGCTGATGACATAAAATTATCGAGTTTTTAATGTGAAATTGGGTAAAAGACTATTGTTTGATTTGGGAATAACAAAGATTGGAAAATGAATGCGGAAATGAAAGCCTAACTTATTCACAATGTTCGTGAGTTTTTAACAACACTACGGTTTTTTCTTACATTTTAACATTTTTCAGAAATGGCATTTTTTATTGAAAATCAGTAAGTTACAACAATCAATTCTTTGGTAACAGCGATAAAACGTGAAGTTTTAAAAAAAAATGAGAAAATGAAATTTTAACAATTAGCGACCTAATTTTTGTGCAGTCTTCTCTAATTCGAGATACCAATCTTCGCCAAATTTTCGGATGAGCGCTTCTTTGACAAATTTATAAATCGGAACTTGCAATTCTTTCCCTAAAGTACAGGCATCATCACAAATAGGCCACTTATGATAGTTTACTGCGGCAAATTCGCTGTAATCTTCCACACGAATTGGATATAAGTGACAAGAAATTGGTTTTTTCCAATCGATCAAACCTTTGTTATAGGCTTCTTCAATGCCGCACAAAGCAGTATTTTTATCATCAAAAATAACGTACGCACATTCGGCGCCTTCTACCAAAGGCGTTTCCAAATCGCCATTTTCTCTAACAATATAAGTTCCTTGTTTTTCGATAGCTTCAATTCCTTCTTTTCGTAAAAAAGGTTTCACCGTATCATAGATATCGTCTAATATTTTGATTTCTTCTTCTTCAAGTGGCGCACCCGCATCACCTGCTACACAACATTCGCCTTTACAAGCTGAAAGATTACAAACAAAATCCTTTTCGATAATGTCTTCCGAAACGATGGTTTTTCCTAGTTGAAACATGCTGCAAATATACTTTTTTTCTAATGTTTTAATTCCGCTAGTTGTACGATTTTTTTGAGCTTCTTAAATTCACTTTAATTTAACCTAAAAAATATGTCTTTTCGCTTTGATAATTTGCCGAATACTGTACTTTTGCCGCGAATTTAAAATTGTATCAAAATGGAGTTAAATTTCAAACATATTTTAACAGCAAGTATGGTACTTTTTGCCGTGATCGATATTATAGGCAACATTCCTATTATCATTGACTTACGTCGAAAAACTGGACATATTCAATCTGGAAAAGCCACAATTATTGCTGGTGTAATTTTAACGGTATTTTTGTTTATAGGGCAGAGCATGTTGAGCCTTATTGGAATTACCGTAAATCAATTTGCCATTGCAGGTTCTTTCGTGTTATTTTTTCTAGCACTTGAAATGATTTTGGGAATTACTTTGTTTAAGGAAGATGAAGAAAATGCGATGAGTGACGCCTCTGTATTTCCTATTGCCTTCCCATTGGTGGCAGGACCAGGAAGTTTGACATCTATTTTATCACTTCGTGCAGAATTTGATGCATTAAACATTGTTATTGCCATTTTAATCAACATGATTATTATGTACATTGTGTTGAAAGCTTCCGCTAAAATTGAACGATTACTTGGGCAAAACGGAATCCGAATTTTAAGAAAAGTATTCGGAGTGATCTTGTTGGCAATTGCTGTTAAAATATTTACTACAGGTATTCAAAAAATATTTGAGTAAATTTGCAATACATAAAGTCAGTACGCATTGACGCTTTTCTTGGTGTTTTATGCGTATTGACTGCCTATTTAAAAAAAAGGAAATGAAGATATTCACATACGTAGCCATGGCAATCGCCGCTTTACTTTGTATTTACAATGCTACCAAGTTAGATTTTGAAAATTTATTAGATGGCGACAGCCTTATTGCACTTATTAGTATTGTAGCCTCTTTGTGTGTCATTTTGATTTTATTAATTTTTATGACTTCCAAAAAGATTGAGGAAAAAGTAAATAATAATAAGAAGTAATGTTTGATGTATTGGTAATTGGTGGTGGCGTTTCTGGAATGCAATGTGCGCTCGTATTAGGTTCTGCAAAAGAAAAACCGTTTGCCGAAGGGAAAAAGATCGGAATTATATTGCATCAAAAAACTTCACATTTACAAAATGCCTTGTTTAATAATGTGCTCGGTTTGCCTGAAGGAAAAACGGGAGCTGCTATTCTACAAGAAGGACAATTGCATTTACAACGCATGTATCCGCATGTAGCGCAAATTGAGAAAGAGAAAGTTTTGGAAGTTTCTGGGGAAGCTGGAAATTTTCAAATTATTACGAATAAGAATACGTATCACAGTAAGTTAGTTGTCTTAGCACTGAATTATGCAAAACCGTTGACGATTGATGGTTTGGATGAATTTATTGCGCCGCATCCAAGAGCTGCAGCCAAAAAAGATAGAATCTACCTTGCAAATAACGATCATTTGGTAAAAGATGGTTTGTACGCATGTGGCACTATTGCTGGTTGGAGAAGTCAATTTGCTATTGCTGCAGGAAGTGGTGCGCAAGTTGCCACCGATATTTTAACACTTTGGAATGATGGAAATCATACGAAGGTTCATGATAAAATTTAGGTTTGCTACGCTCAATTCAAAGATTTAGAAACTTCCTGTTTAGATTTGGCTTCGCCTGTTGGATCGCTGGCGATGTTAGATGTTAGACCGCTTCACTTCTACTTCGCTCAGGGTGGACGCTTTTAGACTTTTTCTCTTGCACATAATATTCTTAGAAAAAATCCTGATTCTTGACTCATGATTCTTGATTCTTGATTCTAACCTTTGGTTTTTTTAAAAATGTAGTAAAACTATTTCCCTTGTAATTCCAATACTTTGGCAATCATCTCGTCGCCTTCATTAAGTTGTTGCTGATACCCATTGATGCCAAATAATTGCTCAATATAAACCGCTTTGATGTGTCTTTTTATTTGTGTAGCATATTTTTCAATGTAAATACGCTGTCCACGCATGTCGCTTAAAAAGTTGGTGTATTCTTCAAGTAAATCATCGCTTACTTCAAAGTTGTCCATAAACTCTTTAAACTTCATATTACTGTACATTGCTCTGTCGGCATCTAGTTTATTGAATACAAAATCATTGATATATCCTACTATTTTGGCTCGTAATCCTCTTTCGAGTGATATTTCTTCTGGTGTGCTGGAAAGTGGTACAAACACATCGGGAATAATTCCGCCGCCACCATATACGATTTTCCCTTTTGGCGTTTCAAATTTTAGCGAATCTGCTACCTTGATGCTATCAATAGATTTCAATTCTCCCGATTTGAATCGTGCGTAATATTCATCAAAATAATCTTTATTTCCATTTTTGTACGAACGCTGAATGGAACGTCCTGTTGGTGTGTAATACCTAGAAATCGTCAATCGTACTACAGAACCATCGCCCAAAGGCATCGGACGTTGTACCAATCCTTTTCCGAACGAACGTCTTCCCACAATAACACCTTTGTCATTGTCTTGCAACGCGCCTGCAATGATTTCACTTGCCGAAGCCGATTTTTCATTGATTAAGACATAAATTTCGCCATCTTCAAAATCGCCTTCATCCGTTGCGTAGTATTTGTCAATTTCTCCTTTTTTGTTTTTGGTAAATAGAATCAGTTTGCCATCTTCTAAAAATTCATCTGCAATACTGCGCGTTACATCTAAAATTCCACCAGGATTGTTCCGTAAATCAAGCGTCAAATTTTTTGCGCCTTGTTGTTGCAAAGCTTTCATAGCTGCGACAAACTCATCATACGTAGTTTCTGCAAAACGATTGATTTTAATATATCCTAAATCGTCTGTAAGCATGTAATGTGCTACAACACTTTGAATTGGCACTTTGGCTCTTTGTAAATTGATATTGAATATTTTATCGGTTTGCTTGCGATATATTTTGAGATTTACAAACGTATTTTCAGCACCTTTTAGCTTGGAGATTATTTGCGTGTTGCGCATTTTCTTGCCGTACAACGTATCATTATCAGCCATTAAAATGCGATCGCCTGCTTTGATTCCTGCGGCAACGCTTGGTCCGCCTTCTAATGTTCTAACAACGGTTAAGGTGTCGTTTACCATATCAAACCGAATTCCAACACCAACGAAATCACCTTGCATATTTTCTGCAATTCTTTTTTCGTCTTCCGAAGGAATATATATCGAATGCGGATCGAGATTTTCGAGAATGTTTGTCACCGTAACATCTACTATACTGTCAACATTTACCTCATCAACATATTCGTAATCAATGTAATCTATTAACCGATTGAGTTTGTCTTTGCTTGTGTTTGACGAAAATAACGTTTCGGGCGTAGCACTGAAGTTTAATTTTCCACCAATAAATACGCCTGCGGCTACAGCGGCTGCAATAATCACGGGCAATAAGTATTGTGTTGTTTTATTCAAAATGCTTTTATTTATGAGGTTTGTAATACAGGAATGTGTTCTACTTCAACGCCTGCTCTTTGTAAAAATTGTATTCCTGAGTCATCTTTGTATGCATCTACATACACTACTCTTGTAATTCCAGCTTGATGAATGAGCTTGCTACATTCTTTACATGGCGACATTGTAATATACAACGTTGCACCAACGCATGATTGTGTAGAAGCCGCTACTTTTAAGATGGCATTTGCTTCTGCATGCAACACATACCATTTTGTATATCCTTCTTCATCTTCACAGAAATTTTCAAATCCGGATGGCGTTCCATTGTAACCATCAGAGATAATCATTCTATCTTTTACAATAATCGCGCCGACTTGTTTTCGTTTGCAATAAGAGAGTTTTCCCCATTCTTTTGCCATTCGTAAATAGGCGTGATCGTATTTTGCTTGTTTTTGTTTTGGCATGTGTAAATTTAACCTTTTTAAAGCAAAAAAAAGCAACTATAATAGTCGCTTCTTTGCTTATGTAACGAAGATATTAGGTTTCTTATGGATTCACAACAGCTTTGTTGTTAATTTTTTACCAAAATTATAGGTTTCTACAAGAAGTTTGCATCTACAATGTGAATGGCAATTCCTAATACAATTGCCGAAATGACCATAACCCAATCTCTTTTAGAGAATCGAAATACGGTTTGAAACACAAATGAAAGTACCAACATGACTAAAACCACAATGATTTGCCCAGCTTCTACGCCTAAAGCGAATTCTAACATTGGCAGAAGTTTACTATCTAATCCGCTTGTAATTTGCTTGAAATAGTTTGAAAACGCCAAACCGTGAATTAGTCCGAAGAATAAAGCTGCCACTAATAGAATAACCAATTTTGTTTTATTGATATTTTTCCCTGCTGTAAATATGTTGAATAATGCAGTTGCTAAAATGGTAATATAAACTAATAATTCGGCTAAATTTGCCTTTACAGAAATGACTCCGTATGTTGATAGCGTTAGTGAAATGGTATGTCCGACAGTAAAAATAGTTACGAGCCAAAAAACTCGTTTCCAGTCTTTGAATGTGTATGCAACTGTAAGAACAATTAAGAATAATATATGATCGTATCCGTTAAGATCTAATACGTGATTAAGTCCTAATTTAAAGTATATCCAGAATTCGTTCATTGATGGTGTAGGTATTTAAGGTTTGGGGTTAAATGTTTAAACTTACATTTTATTAATTTATTCTAAAAGCCGCGTTCTTTTTGCAGTTGTTCGTAAGCTTTTTGTACTTTTTGAAACTTCTCGTTAGCACCTTTCATGTGTTCTTCTCCTAAGTGTTCTAATTTGTCAGGATGAAATTTCTTCGCCATTTTACGATATGCTTTTTTGATTTCGTTATTGGTCGCCGATTTGTCTATTTCTAGAATTTTATACGCACTGTCTACCGGATTATAAAACATGGCTTTGATCGATTGAAAATCACGATCGTTGATGTATAAATATCCTGCAATTTTTTCGATTAAGTCTACTTCACTTTCATCAACATGTCCATCTGCTTTGGTTACACCAAATAAATAGTGTAATAGTTGCAAACGTGACGAATGATCCATGTACATTTGAATTTGCTGACATATTTGACGTGTAGAAATGTCTTCTTTTTTTAGCAATCCGTTAAAAAGTTTAAACGCATGATTTGCACGTTGTTTTCCATACATTTTGGTAAAATAATTACGTACAAAATCTTTTTCAGACTCAGAAACTTCTCCATCTACCTTCATGACAATCGCAGAAAGCACTAATAAGCTTACTTCAAAATCTCCCGATTTGGTTTGCGCTTGTTTTTCTCTAACTGTTTTGCGCCTTCTTCTTTTTTCATATACAGGATCTACACGTTTGCGACGTTGTTGACTGCCACGCTTTGGTGGCTCAAGTAATAATCCTTTTGACGTTGCTTTGTCAACCGCTGCTCCAATGGCAAATCCGATGGCGGCACCAATAGGTCCACCAAGTGTCCAACCCAACGCGCCTCCAATCCAGCTTGCAAATCCACTCATATATTTAGTTTCAGTTTGTTTTTATCAAAGATACATTTTCCCGAGAAAAAAATATTGAAGACAACCATATTTCTAAGAATTAGCGCTAATCTTTTACTTTTCTTTAACAAAAAAACTGTTTTTATGAATTCGGGTACAACAGGAATTATCCGTATCTTTGCACAATTATTAATGAATTTAATTTAAAAGATTATGTATCCACCAGAATTGGTAAAGCCAATGCGCGCAGATTTAACCGCAGTTGGTTTTGAAGAATTACATACGGTAGAAGCTGTTGATAACGCTTTGGCTAAAGAAGGAACAACACTTGTCGTTGTAAACTCTGTTTGTGGTTGTGCAGCAGCCAACGCAAGACCTGGCGCAAGAATGTCTTTAGATAATGATAAGAAACCAGATAATTTGGTAACTGTTTTTGCAGGAGTTGATAGAGAAGCTACCGATAAAGCAAGAAGTTATATGATTCCTTTTCCGCCTTCTTCTCCAAGTATGGCACTGTTTAAAGACGGACAATTAGTACACATGCTAGAACGTCATCATATTGAAGGAAGACCAGCAGAAATGATTGCTGAGAACTTAAAAGATGCTTACAACGAGAATTGCTAATACATTCTTCCAAAAAAATAATTACGAACCACGCTTTTGCGTGGTTTTGTTTTTTAATTTTGCCATATTATAAAGTACCAACGTAGTGAAGTTTTTATCGTATATATTGACCAGTATTTATTTACTGTTTTTCGGATTATTATTAGTTGTTTTTCATGGAATCCAGTGGATTTTTCTCAAAGTTGGCGGACAGAAAGGACATGACATGAGTGTGAATGCATTGCAATTTTCTTTGATGCGTTGCCACAATATTTTGGGAACTCGTCATACACTTAGAAATCCGTATAAATTAGAGACAGACAGACCGTTAATTATTGTATCAAATCATCAGAGTATGAATGATATTCCGCCGTTAATTTGGTTGTTTCGAAAGCATTATCCGCGATTTATCAGCAAAAAAGAATTGGGAAAAGGAATTCCAAGTATTTCTTTTAATTTACGTCATAGTGGCGCCGCTTTGATTGATAGAAATGATCCAAAACAAGCCATTTCAGAAATTATTCGGTTTGCAAAACTGATTCACGAAAATAATTATGCTGGTATTATTTTCCCAGAAGGAACTCGTAGTCGAACTGGCGTACCGAAACCTTTTAAAACAAAAGGATTGGATGTGTTGTTTAAATATATTCCTGATGCACAAATTGTTCCCGTAACAATTAATAATTCGTGGAAAACGACCAAATATGGAAAGTTTCCGTACGGATTGGGCGCACACATAAAAGTAGACGCACACGAACCAATTAATTTGAGAGATTATCCTAAGAATAAACGTGCCGAATTGATAGAACGTCTTGAAAAAACTATCACAGAACATGTAATTGTTGATTGATTGTATGCATAAAGAAAATATCATAGCACAAACCATTGCTTTTGTTCAAGAAACTTTGCAACATGCCGAAGGTGGACACGATTGGTTTCATATTGAACGTGTGTATAAAAATGCCTTATTGATTGCCAAAGAAGAAACTGTAGATGAATTTGTTGTGAGTTTGGGCGCGCTTTTACACGATATTGCCGATGCGAAATTTCACTACGGCGATGAAACTGTTGGACCAAAAGTAGCACGTGATTTTTTGGAAAGTATCGCTGTGGCAGAAGATGTCATTGTGCATGTTGAACAGATTATTACAAATATTTCTTTTAAAGGCGGAAACTTTGAGCAACCGTTTACGTCACCTGAGCTTAACGTAATTCAAGATGCAGATCGTTTGGACGCGATTGGCGCCATTGGAATAGCACGTACATTTAATTATGGTGGTTTTAAAAATCATAAATTGTATGATCCGGCGATTGTGCCAAAGCTGAATATGACGAAAGAAGAATATAAAAAATCTACCGCACCTACAATAAATCATTTCTACGAAAAATTGTTGTTGCTAAAAGATAAAATGAACACTAACACTGGAAGGCGAATTGCAGCAAAACGTCACAAATTTATGGAAACGTTTTTGGAACAGTTTTTTGCGGAATGGAATGGGGAAATTTAGGTTTTAGACTTACTTAGAGTTGTTAGAGTTGTTAGAATTTATCTTTTTTTATTGAATCATTAATTTCATTTCACTTCTGTATTTGGACGCACTTTTTCCTGTAATTTCTTTGAATAGTTTGTTAAAATGTGAAAAGTTGTTGAAACCACTTTCGTAGCAAATATCTGTAATGCTACTTTGACTTTCCAAAAGGAGTTTTGTTGCGTATACCACACGATATTCATTGACCAATTTGGTAAATGTTTTTCCCGTAATTTTTTTGAAATACCTACAAAACGCAGGAACTGTCATGTTTACTTCATCCGCAATTTCATCGAGTGTAATGTGTCTTTGGAAATTGTTGTTAATATATTTAAAAATAGTATCAATTTTCACGCTGTCTTGTGGTTGTGTTTCAAAGGCAAATCCGTCAACGTTTAGCAATTCATAATCTTCTGCCAACGCGAGCATGTTTAGAATTTCAAGAAGTTTTATAACTCTTTTAAAGCCATCATATTTGGGTAGTTTTTCAATTTTTGGTCCAACCAGTTTTTTTGTTTCAGGTTTAAACCGAATTCCCTTTTTTGCTTTTTCAAGCAAGAGTGAAATGTGTTGCATTTCGGGCAGATTGTAAAATTCTTTTCCTAAAATATCAGTTTTAAACTGAATAAGCGTTTCTTTTCCTTTGGATGTTAATCGATCTGCAAAACCATTGTGAGGCAAGTTTGATCCAATCAATATTAACTGACTGTTATTGAAGTATGACAAATGATTTCCTATATGACACTTTCCGTTTCCTTTATTGACATACACCAATTCTACTTCAGGGTGAAAATGCCAAAATGCCAAGCCACGCTTGCGTTTTTTCGTATTCTGCGCGACTAGAATAGAATTTCCAAATTCAGGCGTTATTTTTTCATACGTTGGTTTTGTAATCACGATAAATGCTTTACTACAAATTTACTATTAATCTTAATTAAATTATATGTTCATTTACCCTAATTGTATACTATTTTAACTTGTAAAAAAGATTACAATTATTTAACGGTTAAAATAACACATAAAACAGCCAAAATAGTTGTTTTTTTAACACGCGATCAGATGTAGATTTGTACTGTAATTATTTAAAACTAAAAGTCATGAAAAAAAGAATGAACAAGATTGTAGTTATACTAATGATGACAATTAGTGTAATGAGCTACGCAAACAATATGTTTTCTGTTGAAACGACAAAGACAAATACTATGCTAACGTTAAATAACGTAAAGAAAGGACACGAACTGATTATTAAAGACACAAATTTATTGGTGCTTTACAGAGAATCTATACAACAAAACGGAACGTATAAAAAAGGTTTTGACTTGACTGCTTTGCCTGATGGAGATTATTTTTTCGAACTTGATAAAGATGTTGAGATTCTTACGATTCCGTTTAAAGTAACATCAAATACAGTCCTTTTTGACAAGGAAAAGGAGTCAATTATTTACAAACCTACTGTACGAGTTGATGATAATCATTTGTTTATTTCGCGACTTTCGCTAGATGCGCAACCTTTAAAGATATCAATGTTTTATCGTGGGTCTTATAATTATAATTCTTCAATGATTCTTTCTGAAGAAATTGAAGATACGAAGATTATTGAACGTATTTACGAGCTTTCTAAAGAGAAAAAAGGAGAATACATCATTGTATTTGAAACTCAAGGACGATCGTTTACTGAGAAAATTAAATTTTAGGCTAATATTCTATTCAATTATTAATTAGGTGAAAGCGTGGCAACCTCCAAAAGTGCCGCGCTTTTTTTAATGTATATAGTTAAAACTTAATGTCAATTACGCCGTTGGTAAATGTAAAAATTGGCAGATCTCTTCTATCTTTTATGGTCACTCTAAAAGTTCCTTCCATTGTAGAATCTGTATGTGTTGTAATCGATGTTTCCCTATCGCCATACGTAGGATCGGAACTGTATTGCACACCATTTTCAATGAGTATAAATTCATCTATTTGATTGGTTTCTTCTACCATGACAAAGAATAAAAGCGTTTTGGTGTCGTTGTCAAATGTTGCTTCAATCATACGATCGTTAGCATCTTCAGGATTTAACATAACGGTGTAATCTGTTAAGAAATAATGTATTCCATTAAGATTAAATTGTAAACCTGTTTCGTTGGCAATTGTTGCACCTTCATCGTCACAAATACAGGATAAAAAGAGCAAAGTAGAGACATATAGTAGTACTTTTTTCATTGTAATTTGGTTATAATTATACTTCATTTTAATCATCATTGTTGATGAACTTTTTTAAATATATAGTATAGATGAATGCAATGCTTTAGATAGTTAATAAGCGTCATATATATTTCGTAAGCGTCATTAAAACAGTGAATATTGCCCATTTTTGTACTGTTCGTGAAGTGTGGTATTGAGTTTTGGCATTTTTTTATTTTTAAAATATTTTAAGCGAGCCAATTGAATTAAGTTGCGTATTTGTTCTGCGATTTTACCTTCGCCACGCATTCGATGTCCGTATCGACTATAGTTTAAGGTTCCGCCGTGACAACTTTCTATTTGGTTCAATACTTTCGTTGCTTTATCTGGCATGGTTTTTTGAATCCAATCTGTAAATATTTCGCCAATAGCGCCATTCAAACGAACAATGGTAAACGCAATGGAAGTTGCGCCCAATTCAGAAACTTTTTTTGCTAATGGAAGAATTTCATGACTGTTTATGGATGGAATGATTGGAGCCAACATCACATTGACAGGAATTCCGTTTTCAGCAAGTGTTTTTACCGTTTCTAATCGTTTTTTGATGGTTGCTGTTCTTGGTTCTACTGCGCGACGTGTTTCTTCCGACAAAGACGTTATGGAGATATTTACGCCAATTAGGTTGTATTTTGCGAGTTCTTTAAGAAGGTCTAAATCGCGAAGTATTAATGAGTTTTTGGTAATAATTGCTACAGGATGTTTGTACTTTAGGAATATTTTTAAAAGACTTCTGGTAATTTGCAGTTTTTTTTCAGCAGGTTGATAACAATCGGTATTTCCAGAAAGTACAATGGGACATGCTTGCCAACTTTTCTTTTTGAGTGTTGCTTCTAGCAATTGCGCTGCATTTTGTTTGACAAGTATTTTTCGTTCAAAGTCTAGTCCTGCGCTAAATCCCCAAAACTCATGACTGTTTCTAGCGTAGCAATAAATACAACCGTGTTCACAACCTTGATACGGATTTAGTGAGTATTCCATACCAACATCGGGACTTTTTACTTTGTTTACGATGGTTTTTGGAAATACGTTAATGTATTTCGTTTTGTTCGTATCAGCTTCTTCGCCTTCTTTGTGGCAGTATTCTAAAAAATCAGAACGTACTTCATGTGCATCTTGCAAAAAACGATTGTGTACATTTTTTTGCGCGCCTCTACCTTTGATTTTTGATGAATGTTCCAAAACTCCTCATTTAGTACATCAAAAATACATTCCGCGAAAGCGAAAACAGGAAAATGAAGGTGCATTTTAGTGCAACTACGGGAATCAAAATTGTATGGTGTTATTAATACTTTACCTATGATGAATTTGGTGATTGAATATGTTTTTAACTTAACAAAGCTTAAAGATACTCGGTTGCATTAACGTTTTTTTCTTGCTTTTTTTAATATCTTTAGCCTTTAAAAAAATATAATTTATGAAGAAAGTTTTTCTATTTATGATAGTAAGCATTTTTATGATGCCTACGAGTTCTAATGCCAATGAAGGCATGTGGTTTTTAATGTTTATCGACCGACTAAACCATAGAGACATGCAAAAAATGGGGTTACAGTTAACCGCAGAAGAAATTTACAGCATCAATAATAATAGTTTAAAAGATGCAATTGTGCAATTTAACGGAGGTTGTACAGCAAGTATCATTTCTAATAAAGGCTTGGTATTGACCAACCATCATTGCGGATATGACGCTATTGCAGAACTATCTACGGAAGAAAAGAATCATTTAAAAAATGGTTTTTGGGCAAAAAGTTTTGAAGAAGAACTAAAGCCAAAAAGTCTATATGTACGCTTTTTTGTGAGAATGGATGATGTTAGTGAGCGAATTTTAGCAAAGGTAAACGATAGCATGACAGAAAAAGAAAGACAAGCTGCTATCAATAAAGAAATTGCTGAAATTCAAAAAGAAAATGATGAAGGCGGAAAGTATACAGTTTCTGTACGTTCCTTTTTTCAAGGAAATGAGTTTTATTATTTTGTTTATGAAGATTATGAAGATGTTCGTTTAGTAGGAACACCAACTGAAAGTATTGGAAAATTTGGTGGCGATACGGATAACTGGGAATGGCCACGTCATACAGGAGATTTTTCATTGTTTAGAGTATATACTGATAAAAGCGGAAACGCCGCAAAGTATTCAAAAGACAACATTCCGATGAATCCTAAGAGACATTTAGCTGTAAATTTAAGTGGTGTAAAAGAAAATGATTTTGCTATGATTTTAGGATATCCAGGTCGTACAAATCGTTGGATGCCAGCTGAAGGAATTGCACAAAATGTAAACTATGCATACCCTGCTTGGGTTGAATCGTCAAAAACAAGCATGGATGCCATGAAAAAGCATATGGATAAAAGCGAAGATGTAAATTTAAAATATGCTTCTAGTTATGCTGGAATCGCAAATTATTGGAAAAATAGACAAGGAATGATCGATGCCTTGACCAAACATGGAACTGCTGATGAAAAACGTGCTTTGGAAAAGAAATTTAATCGTTGGGCAAATAAAAAACGTAATAAAGCAACCTATGGTAATGTGATGACAGATATTAACAATTATTATGCACTGACAAACGATAAAGCACGTCATGATAATTACTTAATTGGAATACTACGTGGAAGCAAATTTGCTGTTACACCATGGAGATTGGGTAGAAATTTAAAATACTATACAGATCAAAATAAGGCTAAACGAGAAGAAATTCTTCCTAGACTACAAACATTGATTGATGAAGCTTTTAAAAACGCATATATGCCTTTGGAAAAAGATGTATTGGCAGCTTTATTAAAATTATATGTGGAAAAATCTGGATACGAATTGCCTCCATTAGTAAAAGAAATTAATGAAAATATTGATGGAGATTTTGACAGTTATATTGATGCAATGTTTGAGTTGAGTATTTTTACTTCTAAAGAACGTCTGGAAGCATATTTAAAATATCCTAACAAGGTTTTACTTGAAAATGATCCGTTGTTTTTATTATCATCAGATTTGATTGCAAAATACAGAGATCAACCAGAAGCTATTGCAACTGCAAAAGAAGCTTATGATAAAGCCTACCGAAGGTTTGTGCAGGGATTACGCGACTCTGAATTAAGTACTGTAAAGTATCCTGATGCAAATTCAACACTGCGTTTAACATATGGAAAGGTAGTTGCATTGCCGAAAGATGCTCGTAACGATGCAAAAATTAACAACTACACAACCATGAAAGGTATGGTTGCAAAGTATAAGCCAAATGATGACGAATTTGATCTTCCTAAAGAAGTATTGGATTTATACAAGAAAAAAGATTTTGGACAGTACGCTGATAAAAACGGATATATGCCAGTAAACTTCTTAACAAATAATGATATCACAGGAGGAAATTCAGGTTCGCCAGTATTGAATGGTAAAGGAGAATTAATCGGATTGGCTTTTGATGGAAATATCGAAGCTATGGCTGGCGATGTTATTTTTGATGATAAACTACAACGTACCATCAATGTAGATATTCGCTATGTATTGTGGTTAGTAGACAAACTTTCTGGCGCAGAAAATATTGTGAACGAATTAACTATTAAGAAGTAATAAAACATTTAAAACTTAAAAGAGGCTGTCTAGAAAGTTATTACAGACGTCATTCTGAATAAAGTTCAGTTTGACGAAACTTCAACTTTCTAGACAGCCTCTTTGTTGTTGTCTTACATATTACAGAACAGTTTACTGCTTGATAAATTTTTTAATCACAGAACGATTTTGGTCATCAACTACTTTTAGGAAATAAATTCCGTTTTGCAAACTACTTATGTCAATTTGCGTGAAGTTATTCGGTGAGATTGCTACTTTCTTTCCTTGAATATTGTGTGCTTCTATCGTTTTAATATTGGCAATTCCTTGAATGTTCAATACACTTGAAGCGGGATTTGGATAGATAGAAACGTTGGTTAATTCGGCTTCTTCAATAGATAAGGTTCGAGAAAAATTTATCTGACTACAATCGTTAGAAATAGTAACATAACGCATTTGTGTCACAACACTATCAGGACAAAAAGCACCGAGTACAAATGTAAAAGCTCCATTACTATTCGGGCCTGGTGCATAAATATCACACTTAGAAACATCATACATATCACCTAATGAATTAGTGTCAGGAATTACATATAAAATCCCTGTGTAATTGCATGGGTTTTCAAACATTGTACCACCGTTTATAATTTCTATCTCAGCAGGCGAAGTGTTATAGAAGTCATCTTCTATAGCTTTCACATTTAGCGCATCAAACGCAGTATTCAATACAAAAGAAGTTTTCCCTGCATGCGTACCTGAGGTAATGTCAGTAAATTGCTGAACACTAAATTGATATTGATTTAAAAAATTATCAATCGTAGTCACATTTGTCATTCCTGTATCTTTCAAGTTTTGCACCCAACTCACATTGGTGTCTACTCGAAACTGAATTCTTTTATACCTTATTAGAAATTTATTAACGTGAAACTGAAACTCATTAAAAAGGGAATCAATTTCTGGTTCGTTATTTAGGTTTTCATATATTCCCGATAGCTTTTCTAAATAACCATCTACGCGCGATTGTGAAAGAAACGGGTTGTGACGATCTGGATCATTGTCATCATTCGAAATTTCCCGAAGAACTAATAATTTCGCATCTAATTCATAATTCTGTTGAATAAATGGACTGATATTACATTGTGCATGTACACAAAATATATACAGGCAAAAAAAAGTGGTTAGTAATAATTTTTTCATGGCAACGGTTTTTGGTATCAAAGATTTAAAAATAGTTGTTTTTGAATTATTTATCGGACATTTCGCCTAAAAAGTCATCGATCGATCGTAAAAACACGGAGAAATACCTACATACGCCAGATTTTGTATTGTTTTTATAACAAAAAAGTGTAACAAACGCTCTTTTACATGAACGGAGTGCTACACTATTTTAAGTATAATTTTTATTTTTTACAGCCTATTTTCCAGGGAAATCAGCTTTGCGCTTTTCTAAGAAAGCTGTGGTTCCTTCTTTAAAATCTTCCGTTCCAAAGCAGTTTCCAAATTCTTCAATTTCTGTTTTAAAGCCGTTCACACCATCTTCATAGTTTGCATTGATTGCTTTGATTGCTCCACGAATGGCAACTAATGAGTTTCGCATGATTTTGCTTGCCAATTTGTTTGCCAGTGGTAATAATTCTTCTTGCGTAGTCACATGATTTACCAATCCGCATTGCAGTGCTTCATCAGCTCCAATCATTCCAGCAGTCATCACCATCTCCATAGCTTTTCCTTTTCCTACTAATTGTGGCAAACGTTGTGTTCCGCCATAACCGGGAATGACACCAAGAGAAACTTCTGGCAAGCCCATTTTTGCATTATCGCTGGCAATTCTAAAGTGTGCTGCCATGGCTAATTCCAATCCGCCACCAAGCGCAAATCCGTTTACGGCAGCAATTACTGGCGTTCCTAAGTTTTGTACAAAATCGAATAGTAATTCTTGTCCTTTTGCTGCTAGTTTTCCACCTTCATCCACAGAGAAATCAGCAAATTCACTAATATCAGCGCCCGCTACAAAAGCTTTTTCGCCACTTCCTGTTAAGATAATTACTTTCGTATGTGCATCATCATTCAACTTTTCAAAAGCATTGTGCAACTCTTGAATCGTGTCTCGGTTTAATGCATTTAACTTTTTTGGACGGTTAATCGTAATCGTAGCAATACCGTCATTTTGCGCTACAAGTATGTTTTCGTAACTCATGGTTGTTTATGTTTTTGGAAAAGACACTGTAAAAGTTGTGCCCACATTTTCTTCTGATGTAAAAGTAATACTTCCATCATAAGTTTCCACAATATTTTTTACCATTCCGAGCCCTAATCCCATTCCACTACTTTTTGTGGTGAATTTTGGCTCAAATATTTTTGGTTCGTTTTCTTTTGTAATTCCGATTCCGTTATCTTTTACAGTAATCATCACGCTTTCGTTATGCTCAAATACGCGAACATCAATACGCGGTGTACGTTCTTCAGAAATTGCTTGTATGGCATTTTTTACCAAGTTTGTTATCACACGAATTAACTGTGTACGATCAAATTTTACAATAATTTCTTCTTCTTCGTACGAATAATTGATGTAATCTTCGTTAAAAAGATCCATTGCCAAACGTGTTACTTCAACAATATTGAGCATTTCATTTTGCTGTGCAGGCATTTTTGCAAAGTTAGAAAATGCCGAAGCGATACTGCTCATGGTATCAATTTGCTGAATCAATGTTTTTGAATATTCATCTACTTTTTGAAGAATGTCTGGATCTTCTGGATCAAATTTTCGTTGAAAACTTTGTACTGTCAAACGCATTGGTGTTAGCGGATTTTTAATTTCGTGTGCCACTTGTTTTGCCATTTCGCGCCAAGCTTGTTCACGCTCACTTTTTGCCAGTTTTACCGCACTTTCATCAAGTTCATCAATCATACCATTATAGGCGTTGATTAGGTTATAGATTTCTTCACCGGCATTGTCTACAATAATTTTCTCATTGCGTTTGTTCAATCGAGTTTGATCTAACTTTTCTCCAATTTTTTTAAGTGATTTTGTAATGTATTTAGATACAAAATAAGCAAAGATAACCGCAATTACGAGCATGATTAAGTAGGTCAATCCTAAGCGTGCTAAAAATTCCCTTAGTTCTTTATTGGTAAATGAATCGACACGTTCATACTGCAAGTTTAAGATACCAATAGGTTTTGATTTTGCATCTTCAATAATGGTGTAAGACGATTGATATTCTACATTATTTTCTACAATAATATCATCGATAAAGTGACTTTCATAGTCTTTTTGCAAACCGTTTAATACTTTGGCGGGCAAACATTCTACAATACCTTCACTTCTGATAGAAGTATCTGATGTCAATATAAATTCGCCTTCTAAATCGTAAATATTAATCGTTATGTTGTGAACATCAGATATTTTATAAATTTCGTATTTAAAAATATACTGTAAATTTTCAGTAGTTACTTCATACGTTGTTTCTCTGTTGATAAGGTATTTTACATTGGCACGAACCTGATCTTCTTTACGCTCCAAACGATCGTCATGGTAATCTTTTGATTGCTCACGATATTGCAGTATTGTAACTAAAGCAATCAAAATAGAAGATACAAGAATCAAGAGAATCATGTAGGCAAATATTCGAGAACGTAACGAAAGTCTAGCTAATTTCATGTAAATCTGTTTATCTTCCTTGCTTTTGCACAATAATCAAGCCAATATTATGCTTCTGGGTTTTTCTCGCGAATGCGTTTGTAAATCTTAAATCCTAGCATGAGTAAAATTGCCAAAACAAAAATTCCAATGACGCCAAAAATCCAGTTGATAGCACTTTTTAAGATGACTAAAAAAACGACTGCAAATAGGATAAATGTTGCGCCTTCATTCCACAATCGCATAAAGTTTGAACTGTATTTTACCTCATCGTGTTGTAACTCATTATACATTTTGTGCGTGACAAATTGATAGATGAATAATAACAAAACAAAGCCTAGTTTTACGTGCATCCAACCTTGTTCTAACCACGCTGGCGTGATGATGATGAGTAACACTGCAAAAATTGTTGCAAGCACAGATGATGGCCACGTAATGATAAACCACAAACGTTTTGCCATCAACTTGAGTTGTTTGCCTAAAATTTCCTTTTCAGGTGAAGGTTTATGAAACGCTTCTATTTGATATACAAACAAACGTGGAATGTAAAATAATCCCGCAAACCAGGTCACTACAAATATTAAATGCAGGGATTTTATATAGTCGTAATATGCAGCCATTTAATCTTCTATGAATAGATAGTTTAGTTTTTTTGCATTAAAAGCTTCGTTAAACGCTTTAATTTCTGTGTCTACCAAATTGTTAAATTCAGTCAATTCTTTATTGATTTTCTGCGTTAGTTCATTTTTTACCGCAATGTCTTGTTCGGTTGGTGCAAAATCGCCCATACTTACTAATGAATTTAAATGTCCTAATTTGTTGGTAAGACGAATTGGGAAATTCAACGGATCCTGTCCACTACGATTTTTTGTTTGATACAACGCTTCTTCAATCGACGTAAATTTCTTTTTCAATTCTTTGGCTTTTTCTACCAAATCTTTTACGTTTTCGTCGTCTTTATACTGCGTTGCAAAAGAACTCAATTTTGCGTTAATTTTTCTAATTTTTTTGATGGATTTATGCGCATTGTCCATCGTTGCATTCACATCTTTGATAAAGTCGAACTGCTTTTGCATGTCTGTCAACGTACTTTCCGCTCTCGGATCAGCCAAAATAGTAAATGGTTTGATGATTTCCTCAGCATCTGAACCTTCTTTTTTAATCGTCAATTTTACTTTGTATTCTCCAGGAACCGCTTTTGGACCATTTAAACTTGCCCACCATAAAATCATTCCTTTTAACTTTTCAGTACCTTTATACGTCATGTTCCACACAAACTGATTGCCTCCTTTTTCAACTTTCAATTTATCTTTCTTTTTGTTTTTTGTGCTGAATTTTTTGATGACATCACCATTCGCTTCCATATACGTTAACGAAACCTCATCTTTTTCGTCATAATCATTCAAATAGAAATATGTCATCACACCATTTGGATGATTCGTTCCTTCAGTTTTGCTTCCTTTTTGAGAACCGCCACGCATTCTGTACGTATCTTTTGGCGTGTAGAGAATGTTGCTGTTTTTGGTAATTCCGTACTGCTGATGAATCACGGTTAAATCGTCAATCATCCACAAACTTCTACCTTGTGTAGCTACGATTAAATTGTTGTCTTTTATCGTTAAATCAGTAATTGGAACAATTGGAAGATTCAACTGAAACGATTGCCAATTTTTTCCATCGTTAAACGAAATATACATGCCTGTTTCTGTTCCTGCGTAGAGTAAACCTTTGCGTTTTGGATCTTCACGAACAACACGTGTAAAGTGTTCTGCATTGATTCCGTTGGTAATTTTTCTCCATGATTTTCCATAATCTGTCGTTTTGTAAATGTATGGAGTAAAATCGCCTGTTTTGTATTTTGTTCCAGCTACATAACATGTTCCTGCCTCAAAAGCACTAGGTTCAATACTGTTAATCATCATCCATTCTGGCATTCCTTTTGGCGTCACATTTTGCCAAGTTTTTCCACCATCTTGTGTTACGTGAATCAATCCATCGTCGCTTCCAACCCATAATAATCCTTCTTTTAAAGGTGATTCTTGCGCGGCAAATATCGTACAGTAATATTCCACGGAAGTGTTATCCTGCGTAATAGGTCCACCGGAAGATTTTAATTTTTCAGGATCGTTTCTAGTCAAATCTGGACTGATAACATCCCACGATTGCCCTTCATTTTCAGTCACATGCACACGATTTGAAAACGTATACAGTCGGTTTGGATTGTGTTTTGAGAAGATAATTGGGAAATTCCACTGAAAGCGATATTTCATACCTTCTGCACCATGTCCCATTGGATTGTCTGGCCAAACATTAATCGCTCTTACCGTTCCTGTTTTATGATTTTTTCGGGTGAGGAAACCATCGTAACTTCCACCATATACAATGTCGTTATCTTTTGGATCGACTGCAATATGTGCCGATTCGCCACCTGCCGTACTTTCCCAATCGTCGTCTGAAATTGACCAACCATCTGTTCTGTGCGGAATTCGTATGGTAGAATTATCTTGTTGTGCTACATAAATTCTGTATGGAAAGCTATTATCTGTCGTTACCCTGTAAAATTGCGATGTTGGCTGATTATGGTATGTACTCCAAGTTTCGCCACCATCATAGGTAACTTGTGCGCCACCATCATCACCAATAATCATACGTTTTGGATTTTCGGGTGCAATCCACAAATCGTGATGATCGCCATGCGGAGCGTTGTACGTACTAAATGTTTTTCCGCCATTGGTACTTTTATGATAACGAACGTTCAACACATACACCACATCTACATTTTCAGTATCGGCATATACACGTGTGTAATACCAAGCGCGCTGACGTAGTTTGCGTTCGCTGTTGACTTGTGTCCATGTTTCGCCACCATCTTCACTTCGGTACAAACCGCCTTTGTCTTTGTTTTCTACAATTGCCCAAACACGTTGGTTGTTTAATGGAGAAACTGTCACACCAATAATTCCAAGTGTTCCTTCAGGAAATCCTTTTTTGGTAGAAATTTCTGTCCAAGTTTCACCACTATCGGTACTTTTCCACAAAGCAGAACCATCGCCACCAGAACTTAGGCTATATGGAGTTCTGCGAACGCGCCATGTAGAAGCGTATAAAATTCTCGGGTTTGTCGGATCCATGATTAAATCGACCACACCAGCATCTGCATTGGCAAAAAGTGTTTTTCGCCATGTTTTTCCGCCATCTGTACTTTTGTAAACACCTCTTTCATCAGAAGATTTATAAATATTTCCCATCACGCCTGCATATACAATGTCTGAATTCATTGGATGTACTGCCATTCTTGGAATATGTCTTGAGTTTTTTAATCCTGAAGCTGTCCATGTTTTTCCTGCGTCAACACTTTTCCAAACGCCGTAACCAGAAGAAACGTTTCCACGCACGGTTTTTTCGCCACCGCCAACATACATGACATTCGGATCACTTTTTGAAACGGTAATAGAACCGATACTTCCACCGAAAAATCCATCAGAAATATTTTCCCAAGAACGTCCACCGTTGGTAGTTTTCCAAACGCCGCCACCTGTTGCGCCAAAGTAAAATAAATTTGGTTTGTTGGGAACACCTGTTACTGCAGCACTTCGACCTCCACGGAAAGGACCGACCAATCGGTATTCGAGGTTTTTATAATAGGTTTCATCAAAAGTTTGTGCTTGTGTTTCAAATTGGCTTCCTACTGTAAGAAATAGTGCCATGAGAATGGTTAAGATTCGCATTTTTTAGGTTGGTTTGGTTTCAGCTACTAAAAATAAGGATATTCCTTTTTGCTTGCTAGCATTTCCGCTTTTTTATGATGTATACCATGCTTTTTTCTACATCTTTCTTTAATGCTACACCAATGAAAACTTTAAAAATGGGTAACAAAACCTGTTCTGTTGATCTTATTTATATAAGTAATTATGGCGGAATCCGAAAAGCCTTTATAAAAACAGAGTAGGAAAAAACAATAAAAAGTTAGACCATGAAAAAAAACTTTTACTTTATTCTTTTCGTGCTCTTTAGTTTTAGCGGCTTCAGTCAGGGAAGCTTCGATAACTATTGGCAGGATGTACGAAAACCGACAACGATTAAACAACAAAACTCAGCACCAACCAATGCCAGAGTACTACAACTGAATCAACCTGCATTAAAAAATGATCTTAGGAGTCTTAGGGAAGCTCCAAGAGGTCAAAAAATAATGCTTAGCATTCCACTTCCAAATTCAGGAATGGAAACTTTTGAAGTGCAATATTTTCCAATTATGGAAGAAAAATTAGCTGCAAAATTTCCAGAAATTCATTCATACAAAGGGGTAAGTATGGACGATCCGAATAAAACGATTGCTTTTGGATTTACACAAAAAGGATTTCACGCACAAATATTAGGCGGAAAAACAATTTTGATAGATCCGATTTCTAAAATTGAAATATCTGATTATTATCAAGTGTATTTTAAAGAAGATACTCCAATACAAAAGAATTTTACTTGTGATTTTGAAAACATTCCTTCTTTTAAAGATAAACCTACCAATGGTGCTCCAGAAATAGATTTAGGTGATTGCCAAATTAGAACTTTTAGACTAGCGCTCGCGTGTACTGGAGAATATGCTACGTTTCACGGAGGAACGGTAGCAGACGCAATGGCGGCTATTAATGTAACGATGACCAGAGTAAACGGAATTTACAATCGTGAAATGGCAATTCATATGATTTTAATTGGAGATAATGAAGATATCATTTATTTGGACGGAAGTTCAGATCCATACACAAATAATAATGGAGGTACTATGCTCGGGGAAAACCAATCAAATATTAATAGCGTTATTGGTAGCAATAATTATGATATAGGTCACGTTTTTAGCACAGGTGGTGGCGGAATTGCAACACTTAACTCTCCATGTAACAATAGTACTAAAGCACGTGGAGTAACTGGTTTACCTTCTCCAATTGGTGATGTTTTTGATGTTGATTTTGTAAGCCATGAAATGGGACATCAATTTGGTGCAAATCATACACAGAATAATAATTGTCAAAGAAATGGAGCTACTGCTGTAGAACCTGGTAGTGCTTCAACAATTATGGGATATGCTGGAATTTGCCCAGCAAATGTACAAGCAAATAGTGATGATTATTTCCACACTGTCAGCATTGAAGAAATGTATGACAACATTATTAACGGAAATAGCACTTGTGGAAACATTATCAACTCAAACAATTCCAATCCAACAGCAAACGCAGGTATTAATAGAACTATTCCAAGATCAACACCATTTTTCTTAACAGGAGAAGCTTCTGAAGCTTCAACGTATGCTTGGGAACAAATAGATAACGAAGTTGGTGCTACAATGCCACCAGCAACTACAAATGCACAAGGACCTATGTTTCGATCAATTCAACCATTAGCTACCGAAACTCGTTTCTTTCCTAATTTACCAGCAGTTTTAAATGGCACGACTCCAACATGGGAAGTTTTACCAAGTGTAGGACGTGTGATGGACTTTGCTTTTACCGTAAGAGATAACAGATTCGGTTGGGGATGCCAAGCTGTAGATGAAATGAGAGTTACCACAGATGGCGGATCAGGACCATTTTTGGTCACATCACAATCAGGAAATCAAACATGGGCTCAGGGTACAACACAAACCGTTACATGGGATGTTGCCAATACAGATAGCGCGCCAGTGAGTTGTGAAAAAGTAGACATTTTACTTTCTACAGATGGCGGATTTACTTGGGATGTTGTTTTATCTGAAGCTACTGAAAATGATGGATCAGAAGATATCATTGTTCCTGGAAATATAACCTCAAACGGTAGAATTATCGTAAGATGTTCAGACAATATTTTTTATAATGTTTCAGAAGGAGTTGTAACGGTAACACCACCACCATGTGATGTGACAGATTCTCCAGATTTTGAAATTAATGTCATTTGTGATGATGGAACATGGAAAGTATCGGTACAAGCATTAGATTTAGATCCTCAAAACCATTGGTGGGGACTGTATCAAACAGATACACAAGGTGAAGTGAGTGATGCAAATACGGTAGATGGACCTATTGGAAGCATTCAAAATGGTGAAACTGCTAACTTTAACTGGTTAGATATGTCTAAAAGATATTACATCAAGCACGGAATTTGGACAGAAGGTTGTTACGGTTGGCGAGAAAAGAGAATCGCTATTGAACCTTTTTACGTAGAACCAGCAGATTTTCATTTAGAAGATGAAAACAACGAACAAAAAGACACGTTCTGTATTGGCGAAGATATTTGGGCCGATGGAAACGCTACCGTGGGAGAAGGCAGATACAATATCCATGCTTGGAGAGTTGTAAATGGTCAAAAACAATGGTTTGGCTCTATCGGATGGTATTTTGGAGAAATGGACGAAGTGAATATTACCGAAGAATTTGCTGCACTTGACAACCCTAAATATTTCACAGAAGGCGAATACATTCTTACCATTGCTTTTATGAATCTAAGTGAATGTGAGGTTTGGACTCCTGTCGAAAAATCATTCAAAGTGACTTGCTGTGACGATTTTATTGAAGCGAATTTCTTCCTTGATCCAGAGCATGTGAATAACGAAACATTTAATCTTTCAGCAGTCAGTTATGAAACATACAATAGTTCATTTCAACATGAATGGTATATACTAAGCAGTCCAAATTTAACTGGCGGACCATATACACCAGAAAGTTTTCAAATAGGAGAAAATTTCTCTTATAATGCTGCTTATGGAAAATGTTATTTTGTAATTCATAAAGTAATCTCTGACTGTGGCGAAGTTTGCTACGGACGTAGTGTATGTCAAAGTGAACGCTCAGGTGAAAAAGGAAGCTGCGAACTATGTGATGAAATAAGTTGTGATATCTTAGATCAGTGGTGGCCACCTTGTAGTGAAACGGTTGCTCCGACAAACGTTCAAGTAAGTGGAAGTACTATAAGTTGGGATCCAGTTCCTGGCGCTACAGGATATATTGTTGAACCTGCTCGTGTATGGCCAAGTGACTGTAGATGTGATTATCCAGTTTCAATAACTACAAGAGAAACTACGGAAACAAGTATAAATATATCTTTAGGAAAGTTAAGATGTTCTGCTGTTGTCGTAAGAGCTATTTGTGGCGAAGGTGTTACATCTCAACCATCTGAAATAGTTTGTATTGGTGGCGAAAGACTAGCATCTGAACCTCATGAACCAGTGAAACCTATTGATGATGCTCAGGTAGCACCAAATCCAAATAATGGTGAAATGACGTTTAAAGTTACTACATCAGAAACGTTACCTGTTAACATTGAAGTTCGTAGTTTTAATGGAATTTTAATCTACAATACTACTATTGAAGCGAGAGCTAATACCACGCAATCTGTTCATTGGAATGGAACCGCAAAACTTTCGGATGGAATCTACTTTGTTAGCTTTAAAACAGATAAAGATATCATTACGAAAAAAGTAATTGTACAATAATTACAACATTTTAATTATATATAAGTAAGCCGCTTTTTATGTAAAAGCGGCTTATTTTTTTGTGATAAAATTTTATACCTGTTCAGCATTCAGCGTTCGCCTTATTTCTCTATTTAAATACCAACCTGTTACAATAGTTGCTAGCAAATCGGCAATAGGAAACGCAACCCAAACACCAAAAATTCCATAAAATTGTGGCAATATTAAAATTAGCGGAATGAGAAAAAATCCTTGCTTGGTAAGCGTAAGTAACAACGCAGGAACTGCTTTTCCAATAGCTTGAAAATATCCGGAACCAATCATTTGTACAGCAATTAATGGTGTGACTAAGAAAACCCAACGCAATGCATTTGGCGCGTCGCGAATTACGGTTTCATCTGTAGTAAAAACAGCTGTAATTTGTTCTGGAAAAACATAATAATGGCAAAATAGCCAATGCCAATCCTGTTCCGTATTTGATCGAAATATTGATACTTTCGCGTACACGCAACATTTTTCTGCACATAATTGAACCCTGCATGGTAAAATCCTGCGAAATCCCATC
>NZ_DS544873.1:3385338-4003064 GCF_000154725.1 Kordia algicida OT-1 | reverse complement strand
AAGGTAACGCCACCTAATTCTGTAATTTCTTTCACAATTGCGTGTTCTAACTTAAAACAACGCAATCGTATTTTGAGTTCACTGTATTTTGAAAAGAAAAACCAATAGATAAATAGAAAACAGATAAAGTATGAAATAGACGTTGCCCAAGCGGCACCTGCCATTCCCATATCCCACACATTGATAAATAAGTAATCAAAAAAAATGTTTCCAATAGCAGGAAGAATCAACGCTACCATGGCAAATTTTGGCTTTCCTTCGGCACGAACTACAGGATTTCCCGTCATACAAAGTGCCAAAAACGGAATACAATACATGACAATGACATAGTATATTTCCGCAGGAGCGAGAATTTTACCTTTTGCACCAAAAAGTGCTAAGGCTTCTTCCTTAAAGATCAATCCGACGATTACGAAGAAAACCGCCAATCCTAACGACATCACAATTTGGTTTCCAAACGTACGTTGTGCTTTGTCGTGATCTTCCTTTCCTAAAGCTCTCGAAATTATGGATGCGCCACCAACACCAATTGCCATTCCAATGGAAGCAATTAAAAACGTAAGTGGAATGACTACCGTGATGGCTGCGATTGCCATAGGACCAATCCATTGTCCTACAAAAATGGTATCAACGACCATATTTAAAGACATGACTAAAATTCCTATAGACGCAGGCAATGCTTGCGAAATCAGCAATTTTCCAATAGGCGCAATGCCAAGTTCGGCAGATTTATTTTTTGCCATTAGGCAGTTACTTCTGCTTTAGCTACACTCCATTCGTTAATCCAACGTGTCATTACTTTTACCCAAGCATCATCGTCATTTAAACACGGAATATGCTTGTATTCTTCTCCGCCAGCTTCTTTAAATTCTTCTTCACCTTCCATGGCAATTTCTTCTAGCGTTTCCAAACAATCAGCGACAAATGCAGGCGTGATAACCACTAAATTTTTCTTTCCTTCTTCTGGAAAACGCTCAAATTCTTTATCAGTATACGGTTTTAACCAAGGATCGCCACCTAAGCGCGATTGGAAAGAATCGCTATATTTTCCTTCTGGAAGATTTAAATATTCGGCAACCAATTTGGTGGTTTCAAAACATTGATGTCTATAACAAAATTCGTGTGCTTTTGAAGGTGTATTGCAACAACTTCCATCAATTTTACAGTGTGATTTTGTCGGATCTGTTTTGCGAATATGTCTTTCGGGAATTCCGTGATATGAAAATAGAATGTGATCGTAATCGACACCTTCTAAATTTTCTTTTATTTTTTCTGAAAGTACGCGGATATAATCTGGATGATTGTAAAAAGAAGGCACGATAGTCAATTCCATATTTGGAAAATGCTTTTGCTGTTCTTCTTTCGTTTTTTCAATAACTGTTTCTGTAGAAGACATTGCGTAATGTGGATACAATGGCACTACCAAAACCTCATCAACACCTTGGTCATGTAATTCTTGCAATCCTTTTTGAATACTCATAGAACCATAACGCATTCCTAACGCTACAGGAACTTTGGCGCGTTCTTGCACTTTTTTCTGAAAACGTTCTGAAATAATGATGAGCGGCGAACCTTCATCCCACCAGATTTTTTGATATGCTTTTGCAGATTTTTTTGGTCGCGTATTCAAAATAATTCCTTTTACTAAAAAAGTACGAAGCCATTTTGGAACATCAATTACGCGTTCGTCCATTAAAAATTCGCCTAAATATTTTTTTACATCTTTAGGATTTGGGCTATCAGGTGAGCCAAGATTAATCAGTAATACACCTTTCATTTGTTTTCTTTTTTGAGAATTACAAAAATACGACTCTATCTTCAATAAATAAATAGGGAATCATAGGAAATGTCTATACACTCATTTAAAAGGCTTTTTTACGCATTATGATTCTATTAACATGAAAGAATTCATATCTTTAGTACATTGTTAAAAAATTACCGATTACACGAGTACCATTAAAATTTTGACTTCTTTATGAGAGTATATATTTCACTACTATTTCTGTGCTGCACATCACTCCTTTTATCACAAGAAAATAAACAAAGTCTTCTTTGGGAGATTTCTGGAAACGGCATGGAAAAACCTTCCTATTTATACGGAACCATGCACGTGAGCAAAAAAGTTGCGTTTCGCTTAGATGATGTATTTTTTAAAGCGTTGGAAGAAGCTGAAACAGTTGCTTTAGAATCTGACCCAACAACTTGGTTGGCGCACAATTATGAAAGTATGAATAATATTTCTGCTCCATCGTATGGTGGCGGAAATTTTTACAATCGAAGCTTTAACCCGCAATTTTCAAAGAAAGAAACGGTTCGACGTATTATCCGATTTGACAATAGAATCATTAACGGATATTTATACAGAAAACAAGCTGGCGCAGATGATTTTGAGGAAGAAACGTATTTGGATATGTTTATCTATCAAGCTGGAAAAAAGAATAACAAACCTATCATAAGCTTAGAAGACATCGAAGAATCACGTTTTTTAACATCGCGCGCAGCCTACAATGTCCGAAAGAAAAAAGCAGATGAATGGGTTCAGAAAAAATTTAAAAATAAAAACCGATATACCGTTCAAGAAGATGTATACCGAGATCGAAATATCGATTTGCTAGATTCTATTGGAGCCGCAGTAAACACTAACTATTATCGTGAAAATATGTTGTTTAAACGCAATGAAAATATGGTCATTGTGATGGATTCGTTAATGCAACACAAAACCGTTTTTGCAGGTGTTGGAGCCGCGCATTTGGCTGGCGAAAAAGGCATGCTTCAAATGTTGGAAGATCGTGGTTATACCGTAAAACCATTGACTTCAAAACAGACAGAGTTTGCACTCAAAGCCAAAGTAGCATTGGAAGATTTATATGTAAAACCTTATTTAAATACGTATAGCACACCAGATGGTTTTATCACCATAAAAACTTTTGATGAACTTCGAGAATTCGTCTATAAAGATCAAAAATTTTATTTAGCGCCCGACATGACAAATGGTGCTTATTTGACCATTTCTCGATTGAATACATACGATCATTTGCCAAACGAAGAAAAAATTACGCTTGAAGAAATTGATCCATTATTATACGAAGATATTCCAGGCGATATTATTTCTAAAAAAACATTGACAAGTCCGTATCCAGGATTTAGCATTGTCAATAAAACCAAAAAAGGCGATTATCAAAAATATCACATTTACAAAACGCCGTTGGAAATGATTATCATCAAATTTGGTGGAAAGAAAGACTTTGTATTGCAATACGAACAGGAAATATTTGGCTCACTCAAATTCCGTTCTACCGAAAACGAGTTCAAAACCTATACTTCTGAGTATAATAAATACGAATTTTTATTTCCTTCTAATTTTATTTCTGACAACACAAAAAATGCAGGAAACAAACTGTTGCAAGCTGAGGTAAATGGCGAATACTTTTTCTTTAAAGAAGTCTTTAATAATGATGTAAGTTATATTGAAGAAGATGCGTTTGAAGCTAGTTACATTCACGATAATTTCTACAAAAAACTAGACATTGAGAAGATTGACGGCAATTTTGTCGATTATAAATACACGAGTTATGAATCTTCTGCAATTATTGATACCGTAACGCAACAGAAAATTCACCTAAAAACTATTGTTAAAGACGAAAGCTATTATTTGCTTGGTTATATTGGTGATTCAGATGAAAAGAAAAACAACTATTTTAAGTCGTTCAAACTCAAAACACCAAAATACAAAAAGTTCAAAACGGTAGTAGATACTTCACTCCATTTTTCGGTATTGACCAATACCAAACAACCTGTAGTTCGCTCTTACGGAAGATACAAAATAGATAAAAAAGCGTACGATCAGGAGAAAAAATACATTTCATACACCTCAAAAAGTAATGAAAAAGTGTTTGTACAACGCATGAAATATCACGACTTGCAAATGTTTCATAATATTGACAGTTTACGAAATGCTATAGAACGCAATTACGAATATAAATTTGTGATTGAAGATAAAAAATACGAGCATGAAAATGATATATATACAAGTACATACATACTGCGTGACACGGCAAGTGCCAAACGTGTGTACCGAAAAAATATCTTAAAACAAGGTGTTTTATTCAGCTTGTCTACGTTGGAAGATTCTATTGCCGAACGTTCTGAATTTGTAAAGAATTTTTACGATACATTTACACCAAAAGATACGTTACTTGGTAAAGATGTATTTGCCGATAAAACAGATATTTTCTTTGATGGCATCAAAAATAATGACAGTATTGTACTCAAAGCGTATGCAAAAATTAAGTTTGATGACAAACATGCCAACACGATCATTTCTTTATTAAACGAACATGATTTTCCTGAAGATCGTGAAAACATCAAAAACTATCTAATTTCATCATTAGGAAAGCTTGAAAACGACAGGATTCATCCATTCTTTCAACAATTATATATAAAAGCGTATGACAAACCAAAAACGCAAACTGCGATATTAAAATCGCTCTTACAGCAAAAAGACGAAGCGTCGTATAAAATGGTTTTAAAGTTGTTAGAAAAAGATTTTCCGCTAGATTCAAGAGGAACAAGCAGATTATTTAAAACGGGAAAAGACAACTTAGCACTCAAAAAAGAATTGTTTCCAGAATTGCTTCAATATTCGAGTATTCAAGAATATAAAACGCCAATTTATCAACTATTAACGCAATTAACCGATAGTAGTTTATTAAAGCCAAAAAGCTACAAAAAATACAAAAATCAATTGTTGAATGATGCTAAAATCGAAATCAAGCGAAACTTAGGAAAATCATCATCGTACAATTACAAAAGTAGTACAGCGTTGGAAACCTATGTAAAATTGTTATTTCCTTTTCGAAAAGACAAAAAAATCAAAGATTTCTTTAGCAAACTCATCAAAACAGATGCAAAATCGGCATTGACAACCTACTTAGCTTTATTAGCCGAAAACGACGAAATGATTCCTGAAGAACTCAAAGAAAAAACAATCTTCAAAGAAAAAGCATTGGCTTCTTCTTTGTGGAAACTAGCAGAAAAAGACAAACTATCTATTGTGCCCGATTCTCTAAAAACACAACAACGCTATGCACAAGCAGGATTGACCAGTCGTATTGGATTGGACGAAGAAGAAGACACGATCGAATTCATCAAAACAATTGACATTACCAATGAAGATGGCGAAATTGAAATTTACTTTTTCAAAGTAACACAAGAAAACCGATACAGCACGCGAAGTAAATTATACCATATTGCTTTCATCAAAAAGCCGACATTAAATACAAAAGCGTATGCAACAACCAAAAATTACAGTGGCGAACGAATTTATGGTGACGAAATTGAAGATGAAATGTTTGAAAACATTGTCGAATTGGTAAAATATAAAAAACGAAAACGTGTCAGTGGAAGAAGATGATTTTTCTAGACAACTTAGATTTACTTAGACTTATTAGATTGTTAGTATATTAGATTTTCTCGCTGAGTTTAAAAAGATAACATAGTTTCACGATCAAAATACCAAAACAAAGTACATCTAAAATCTAAAAGCATAGCCAGTCTAACTAATGTAGCAATTTGAAAATTTGAAAATGTATCAATTAACCCGTTGTGCATTTTGATAAAAATCGTCAATTCTAGTGAATTTTACGATTGAAAAAGTTTTAGTAAGTTAAGAAAAGTTCTAAAAGCAAAGCGTTCTAAGCGGTTTTTGCGACGCAGAAACAAGTCTAAAAGCGTAGCAAGTCTAAACCCAAAGTTTCTAAAATCGAAACAACCTTGAATCATTGAATTTCAGGTATTAGTTTTTGGGTATTTGGTATTAGTCAAGTTCTAAGAGTTATTGGAAATTCAAACTAAAATACCAATATACTTTGAGCGAAAGCGATACCAAAATTCCATAATCAAACTTTTAATTGAAAATATCAAAGGAATTTATTTATAAATAGTGTTAGAAACAACCTTGAATCATTAAATTTTAAATCTTTGAATTAAGCGAAGCGAACCTAAAAGCGCTTGCACTGAGCGCTCGCACTGAGCGGAGTCGAAGTGAAGCGAACCTAAAATCATCCTGCACTCGACAAAATATACTTCTTCGGCGTCGTTCCGTATTTCTTTTTAAAAGCCGCAATAAAATGACTTGCCGTGCTATAACCGACTTTATGACCAACTTCATTTACATTATAACTTCCTGATTCGAGCAATTTACGCGCGTATTCCATCTTATAATCAAACAAAAAGCTAAATACCGAATCGCCATAAATTTGCTTAAAGCCTTCTTTCAGTTTCTTAATATTCAAACCAACTTCATTTGCCAATTCTTGCAAACTTGGCGGTTCTGCCATATTGGCGATAATAATATCTTTTGCTCGACGAATTTTTAGTACATTATCTTCATCCACCAAAAACGGACATTGCTCAATATCAGCATCTTCACTTCTATTAAAATACAAACTCAACAACTCATAAGCCTTTCCTTTTAAATACAATTTCTTGATCGATTTGTGCATATTATTACTCAACATCTGATTCAGCACAACAGCCATCATTGGCGTTATTTTCTTGTTATCGTAATACTTTTTATCTTTCTTATCGGCATCCAAAAAGTGAATATAATTGGCTTCAGTAGAAAACAAAGAATGAAACTTTTTTATGGGAATCAACACAGAAATCAACCACGTTTTTGGTGCTACATCTACATTAATTGGCAAATCTGTTTGCGGATTGTACAACAACAACGCATGTTCATCTTTCACATCAAAAGCATAACGTCCATTATTAAAATTGAACTTGCAATGTCCTTTCACACAAAAATGAAATTGTATAAAACTACTGTCAATTTCGCGGATAAGTTGCTGTGTATCATCACTCTCTTTTTGAAGTTTCAAAATATAAAAACCTTCCTCTACTTGAGTCTCTTTAAAAGTACTTTGAGCGATATTTTTTTCTTCCATAAATCGAAATACTCGTTTTGATCTTATTTAGAATCATTCTATGTTAAATAGCCTAAAAAGCCCTATTTTGCTATAAAACTACAACTTTTCATAAATTTTTCATGATATTTATCATAAAAAACTTGTAGCGTTATAAAAAGTCCTTTAAGCGTTATTTTTATTTCTCGTTGAATGATACTTTTGTTAACGATTTTAAGATTCCCATGAAGCAATACAATATTTCAAAACATAATTCTTTCTACTGTGTAGGCATGAGCTATAAAAAAGCAGATGCGCACATTCGTGGAAAATTTAGTTTAGCAGATACTGCAAAAGCTTCCATTCTTTCAACAATCAAAGATAATGAAATTGGCGATGGCGCGTTGATTATTTCGACCTGTAACAGAACTGAAATCTACGGTTTTGCACAACATCCTTATCAACTCATCAAATTATTATGTGACAATTCTAACGGAAGTGTCGAAGAATTTCAAGAAGTAGCCTACGTTCATAAGAACAAAGATGCCATTTCACACCTTTTTAGAGTTGGTACAGGATTAGACAGTCAAATTCTAGGAGATTTTGAAATCATCTCGCAATTGCGAAAAGGATTCAAAAATTCACAAAAAGTAGGATTGATAAACGGTTTCATGGAACGTTTGGTAAATGCAGTAATTACGGCGAGCAAACGTATCAAAAACGAAACAGAAATATCTTCGGGCGCAACATCTGTCGCTTTTGCTTCAGTACAATACATCCTAAAAAATGTTGCCAACATGCCCGAAAAAAATATTTTGCTTTTCGGAACAGGTAAAATTGGTAGAAACACTTGTGAAAATTTGGTAAAACACACCAAAAACAATCACATTACGCTTATCAATCGTACCAAAGACAAAGCAGAAAAAATTGCAGGGAAATTCAACTTGGTCGTAAAAGATTACGTAAAACTCAATGAAGAAATTCAAAATACAGACGTTCTCATTGTAGCAACAGGCGCACAAACGCCAACGGTTTCTAAAAAAGACCTTCCTACCGATAAAGAATTACTCATCTTAGACTTGTCGATTCCTGAAAATGTTTCACGCGATGTCAAAGAATTAGACAACATCACTTTAGTTCATTTAGATGCGTTATCGCAAATTACCGATGAAACTCTAGAACGAAGAAAAGCGCACATTCCAAAAGCAGAAATTATTATTGATGAAGTAAAAACGGAATTTACAGCTTGGTTGGAAACGCGAAAATTTGCACCAACGATCAAAGCGTTGAAGCAAAAACTCACGGCGATGAAAAATGCTGAAATCAATTTTCAACGTAAGAAACTCAGTGATTTCGACGAATCGCAAGCAGAAATCATCAGCAACAGAATCATTCAAAAAATAACTACACAATTCGCCAATCATCTCAAAGATGAAAACACAACTTCAGAAGAAAGTGTAGCATTGATACAAAAAGTATTTCAATTGGAAAATAACTCACTATGAGTAAACGCATCAGAATCGGGACTAGAGATAGTGAACTCGCATTGTGGCAAGCTAAAGTAGTACAAGAACAGCTTGAATTTTTAGGTCACAAAACCGAATTAGTTCCCGTAAAAGCTACAGGCGATTTAGTCTTAGACAAACCACTATACGAACTCGGAATCACCGGAATATTTACACGAACGCTCGATATTGCGATGCTCAACAATGACATCGATATTGCGGTGCATTCACTAAAAGATGTTCCTACAATATTACCAAAAGGAATTGTACAAGCAGCAGTTTTAAAACGTGGAAATGTACGCGATACCTTAGTCTTCAAAAACAACGAAGAATTTTTATCGCAACGCAACGCCGTAATTGCTACTGGAAGCTTACGCCGAAAAGCACAATGGCTCCACAGATATCCAACACATACCATTGAAGATTTACGTGGAAATGTAAACACACGTTTGCAAAAGCTAGCAGATACGGAGCATTGGAATGGTGCTATATTCGCTGCCGCTGGATTGGGACGTATTGGTTTACGACCAGAAGAATCTGTTAATCTTGAATGGATGATTCCCGCGCCAGCACAAGGAGCTATTATGATTACTGCTTTAGAAGCTGATGAAGAAATTCGTGCTATTTGTGCAGAAATCAATCATGAAGAAACAGAAATATGCACTTCGATAGAACGTAAATTTCTAAACTTACTAGAAGGTGGTTGTACAGCGCCAATTGGAGCAATTGCCTACATAAAAGACGAAGTAGTTACGCTTGAAGGTGTATTATTAAGTACAGACGGAACAAAGCGAATCTATGTGACGCGTTACGAAAAACTAGGCGAACATCACGACTTAGCCGAATACTGTTCAAACTACATCATTGAACGTGGCGGAAAACGCTTGATGGACGATATTAAAAATGCTGGAAAGCAAATCAATGTATATTCTACTAAACTTTTGACAGAAGCGCAACGACAACTTTTCAACGATAAAATTGTCTCAGAAAGTAGCGATTTCATCAAAATTAGTTTGAATAGAATCAAGCCACAAGTAGTTCGAAAACCAATTAAAAATGTGGTAATTACAAGTAAAAATGCGGTAGAAGCGTTAGTGCAAAACTTTTCTTCGGAAGAATTACAATTTCAAAACATTTACTGTGTTGGACGCAGAACCAAAAAACTCATTGAGCAAAAAATTGGTCCTGTAGCAAAATCGGCACGAAACTCTAAACTACTTGCCGAACATTTAGTAGAATACATGGAAGGAACTACGGTAACGTATTTTTGTAGCGACATCCGTTTAGATGCATTGCCAACAATTCTAGAAGAAAATCATATACAAGTTACAGAAGTACACGCGTACAAAACCATATTGGACGCTGAAAAGCTTCAAGATGGAATTGAAGGCGTCATGTTTTACAGTCCATCAACGGTAAAAAGTTACATATCAGCAAACAAAGCCAAAGGAATTGCATATTGTATTGGTGAAACAACTGCCAAAGAAGCAAGACAGCATTTTGAAGACGTTCGCGTTGCAAAACTCCCAACTGTTGAGAGTGTGATTGAGTTGGTGAACTCGCAGTATGCTCGTTAGATTTAAGATGTTAGAATTGAGTATTGAGAACTATCAAAATAAATACTTAATTCTAAAACAACCAAAACGTCACTTCGAGTAATTTTCTGCACATTGAGCGGAGTCGAAATGAAAGAAAATAATGAACGGAATAACATACATAGAGAATTTTATTGAGCGACCAGAAATATTGTTTAAATTTTTAAAAAACAATGTAAACTGGGATCAGCGCATGGCAGCTAGAAAAACTGCGAGTTTTGGTAAGGCATACAATTATTCTCAAATTAGTTATCCATATCAACCAATTATTAAAGAAATACAAGAAGTTGTATATCTCATCGAGAAAGAACTCAACTTTGCTCCTAATAATTGCTTGATTAATTATTATTTAGATGGCAAATCGCGTATGGGTTTTCATTCTGATCAAACAGATATATTAGTTGAAAATACAGGTGTTGGAATTGTCTCTATTGGAGAAACCCGAACATTAAGATTTCGAAATATTAAAAACCAAGAAGTTACAAAAGACTTCCAATTACCTTCTGGTTCATTTATATACATGACCAATGAAATACAAGACGAATGGCAACACGCAATTCCAAAATCAGACACCGAAAACGGAAGAATGAGTTTGACATTTCGTAAAATGAAGTAAAAATTAGTTGCAAGATTTGAATAGTGAGTATTGAGACTTTATTAATGTAAACTCTGAACTCTAAAATAACCAAAACGTCACTTCGAGCCCAGTCGAGAAGTACTTTAAAATAAAAACTAAAAATGAGATATTAGTAACGAGCTATAAACTTTCTCAATACTCAATACTAACAGCTCAAAACTTAAAAAGAATATGCTAAAAAACGATTTATTTTTAAGAGCTTTAAAAGGAGAAACGGTAGAACGTCCGCCTGTTTGGATGATGCGCCAAGCAGGAAGATATTTACCAGAATTCATGGAAATTAAAAGGAAGTACGACTTTTTCACACGTTGTCAAACACCTGAGTTGGCAAGTGAAATCACAGTGCAACCTATTCGCCGTTACGGAATGGACGCTGCAATTCTATTTTCAGATATTTTGGTCATTCCGCAAGCGATGAACATCGAAGTGCAAATGAAACCGAATTTTGGTCCATATTTACCAAATCCGGTACGAACGCAAAAAGATGTTGACAATGTTATTGTTGCAGATCCTGAAGCATTAGACTACGTATACAAAGCTATCAAAGCCACAAAAGAATTGCTCAACGACGAAATTCCGTTGATCGGTTTTGCAGGTTCACCTTGGACAATTTTATGTTATTGCGTACAAGGTCAAGGGAGTAAAAACTTTGACAAAGCAAAGAAATTCTGCTTTACAAATCCTGTAGCGGCACATCAACTATTGCAAAAAATTACAGATACAACCATTGCTTATCTAAAAGAAAAAGTAAAAGCTGGAGTCAATGCCGTACAAGTTTTTGATTCTTGGGGCGGCATGTTATCGCCAACTGATTATCAAGAATTTTCTTGGCAATACATCAACCAAATCATTGAAGCACTCAAAGATGATGCGCCAGTAATTGCCTATGGAAAAGGTTGTTGGTTTGCGTTTCAAGAAATGGCACGATCAAATGCAGCGGCATTAGGTGTCGATTGGACATGTACAGCAAGAAATGCACGCTACTTATCTGGTGGAAACATCACGCTTCAAGGAAACTTTGATCCAACACGTTTATATTCGCCACCAGCGGAAATCAAAAAAATGGTACACCAAATGATTAACGAATTCGGAAAAGACAAATACATCGTAAATCTCGGACACGGAATTTTACCAGACATTCCGTTAGACAATGCCAAAGCTTTTATTGACGCGGTAAAAGAGTATAAAGCGTAACTTATTAGACTTTGGTCAATTGCTCTTAGGTTCGGTTTGCTCAATTAAAGGATTTAATAATTCAATGATTCAAGGTTGTTTCTGAGATCATTGTTTGATTTTATATAAAATGTTAAATGCTGTGTTTTAAATTTTAAATGCGTTTCTAAAACAAATTTGAGTATTGTTTGAAACTAATTGATACATTTCCAAACTTTTAAATTGTCGTATTAATAACGTTTTTAGACGCGCTTCGCTCTTATTCGTCATGCTGAACTCTTGTGCTGAACTTGATTCAGTATCTTTTCAGCATCTCACAAGTAAATCCGTTAAAACTTTGTGCTAAGCGCAGTCGAAGTAAACGCGAAGTTTCAAAATACAGATCAAGAATTAAATCCGTTGCGTAAAAAAACAACGGATTTTTTATTTTTAGTTTTACGTAATCAATTTTCTTGAAAATTAAATCTAAAACCGCACCCGAAAACTCACATTCGGTGTCATGCGTAAAGAAACATTGTCAATACGCTTTGCGCGAGAAGTATCTTCTGAATCTACTTCGTAATAACGATTAATCACATTTCGCTGATTGGTAATGTTTAATACGCCAGCTTTCAATGTTCCTTTGATGTTGTTGTGAATGTTAAATGCATAACTCACAGAAGCATCCAAGCGTTTAAAATCGTCCAAAAAACTACTGTTTGGTTCGTCGTAATTGACCTGCGTGAAGTTTCCGTTTTGCACCGTTTCGTTTCCAGCAACCGGTTGTGTAAATGGTCTTCCTGAACGCCAAATTCCGCCAAGCGATACTTTTAAATCCTTCATCAATTCGTAATTAAAAGCAGCTGATACCGAATGACGTACATCTACATTATTGGGAAAAGTTGCAGGTGTAAATTGGTCAAAAGTATATTCGTTCTTGCTATACGTATAACTAATCCAAGCACTGTACAAATCGGCAGTTTTATTGGCTAAAAATTCAACGCCATACGAACGATAACTTCCTGTAGCATCTACAAATTGTAATCCGTTGTAAAAACCTTGTCCCGCAGTCGTAATTCCGTCAATATTCTTATAAAAACCAGTAATATCAATCAAAAAATTATTGTGATTAAATTCAATTCCTGCCGAACCTTGCATACTTTTCGCAATCGGAATATCTTCATTATTTGCCAAAATCCAACGGCGATTTTCCACACCCAAAAAATCGTCCTGAAAATCTACAATTTGTGTCGCGGTTTGGTTTTTAAATTCGCCCAACATTTTTACCGAAAACTGATTGGATATTTTGTGTCGAATGTTAATACGCGGTTCTAAACGGAATTCATCAAACTGTTGAAAATAAGTCGCTCGCGCACCAACACGCACAAAGGTATTTTCTTTGTAATATTCCGCTTCAGCGAAAAATGAATGATTCCACAATACATCTTTTTTTATGCGGTCAAAAAATGGCAGACTTACACGCGTTCTGTTTAAAATTCCAATTTCGTTAAACTGATAACCGCTACGCAATTGAATTTCGTCTGTTATCTCATACAACGCTTTTAGTTTTACACCAGTTTCAATCACTTCATTTCGTTGCGCCAATTCCTGATCGGTTTCTACGGTATAATCTACCGCATCAACTTCATAAGTAGAGTAAAAGCCTGAAAATTCTGTAGTCAATTTATCACCCCAAAAAGCTTTCCAATGTCCGCTTGCGCCAATATTTCGCTGATTCAGTTCGCTTATGCGTGATGACGCTTCATTGGAAGTATTTACCGTACTTTCCATATAATCCAACTGATTGTCAATACTGATAAAACTGAGTCGAAACTGATGATTTTTATTGAAATCGTACAAAATTTTAGCCGAATAATCGTGAAAAACAAAGTCCGAAGATGTTTCTGCTTGATTGATCGTGTTGTTGGTATTGATGTCGCTATCCTGAAAACTTCGGTCAAAATATTGATCGTACGTTGGTGTGTTGAATACATCAGTATACGAACGACGTGCAGAAATATGTACTTCTAAATCTTCTGTGATGGGAACTTGCAAAAAAGCATCGGCACTAATCAAATTGAATCCGAAACCGCCTGAAAATGTATTGGTAATGTTATTTTTGGTTTCCATCTTAATTGTACTAGAAACGCCATCACTGTATTCGCTACTTGTACCGTTTTTGGTTACCGTTACTTTTTCTGTTAAGTATGGATTATACGCAGAAATCAATCCGAAAAAATGCCCAGAATGATACATTTTTATTCCATCCCACAACATCAAATTCTGATCGTTTGTACCACCACGAACGTTGATATTGGCAATACTTTCATCCGAACTTTCTACACCAGGCAACGCTTGAATGGATTGTAAAATATCAGGTTCTATTTGTCCGGGAAGAATTCCGAATTCTTCCGTATTCAAAACGGTGCTTCCGTCAAGTACTTTTTGCAATCCTGTGGTTAAGTATTTGGTAATGACAATTTCTTCTAAATCTTCCCGAATTGGTTGCAAATTGATTGTACGACAATTTCCCGTAGTAAAAAGTTCTTTTGCCTGAAAAAATTCTGAATTGAATCCTATGTAAGAAATTAAAATTTTGGCTTCAGGAGAAACTTCATCAAGCGTAAATTTTCCATCTACAGAGGTTGTACTTCCGCGTGCTTCATTCACAACTGCAATGGTTGCACCAAAAAGAGGTTCGTTGGTTTCGGCATTTTTTAAATATCCACAAATAGCAATCTTTTTGTTTACTGTAGAAACCGTTACATAACGCTCGCTCAACATCTTAAAATTGAGTAATGTTTGTGCGTTTAAATACGCAATCGCTTCTTGTAATGTAAGTATATCTTTTGGTGGCGTAATGGAAAGCGTTCCTAAATCTTCAACTGCATACGAAAACTTGACATCGTGCTTTTTTTCAAGCGACGTAATGATGTCTTTCAACAATTGTTTTTCTTGACTGTTTTGCGCTGATAGCAAATGACAGATCGCAAAAAACAGTATGTAAACGTACTTTTTACTTGTCGCCATTATGATAAAATATCACTTCGTTTTCATTGATTTTGTACTCCATTCGCAACGGAATTGCTACCGATTGTAACGCCAATTCTTTGTTGGTATGTGTAAAAGTTCCTGTGTATAATTGAGAAACATTTACATTTTCTGTTTTAATTTTAATATCATATTGACGTTCTAATTCTTCAATAACTTCCGAAAGCGGCACTTCATTAAAGCTTGATTCTTGTTGCATCCAAGAAGGTTTTTCGTCTACAATATCATAAACATAGCCTTTTTTTCCTTTGAGCATGCGAAATGCTTTTCCTTTGGTCAAAATGGTTTCTCCGTTAGTGAAAGTCACACGCACTTTTCCTTCAAAACATTGTACATCGAAGTAATTTTCTCGATCTTTAATATTGAATTGCGTTCCTAAAACTTGAACGGATTCTTCGTCCATTTGTACCGTAAATTTTTCTCCTTTAGCTACTTTAAAAAAGGCTTCTCCTTCCAATTCAAGATTGCGTTCGTTTTTCCAAGAATTTTTATTGTACGCTAATTTTGAACCTGCATTTAAGGTTACTTCCGAACCATCTGGCAAGGAAATTTGTTTGTTTTGTGCCACAGAAGTTTCAAGCGTATACATATTGTTTGAAAACATGAAGTATGAAAGTGTTGCTAAAAGTACTACCGCAGCAGCGACTTTATAGAACATGCTCAAATTGAGTTTTCTAATTTTTGTTTCTGGAGTTTTTTCTTTAGTTGCTTTGGAGCGATAATTTTGTTTAAAATCTTCTAATGAAGCAGCGACATCACGTTTTGGCACGTCAAATTGTTCACTGTAAAAGCGAATTTTTTCAAACGTATCAAATCCTTCAGACGCTTGAAGATTTTTTATTTCTTCGTCTGAAAGTTCTCCGTTAAACCATTTTAATATGTCTTTTTCTTTGTCCATAATTGCTTGTCAAGGGTAAGACAACTCTATTTCATTTTACCCTACGAAAAAATGAAAATTTTACAATCCTTCTATTTTTGCGCGTAACTTTTTCAAAGCGAGCGACATGCGTTTTTCCACAGTTTTTTGAGAAATGTCTAGCAATTCGGCAATTTCTCTATATTTTTTGCCTTCTACTCTACTGAGTAAAAATACTTCGCGTTCTTTATCGTCTAAATCGGCAATCGCATTTTGGAGTTTTTGTTTAAATTCATTTTCCTCCATAATATAAGCAGGATCTTGATTCGTCCGATCCATATACGAAGCTGTCTTTTCATAATTTAATACTACTTTTTGATGTTTTACCACATTCAAAAACGTATTGTTAATGGTTGTAAATAAATAAGTCTTTGCTTTTGAAGGATCAATTTTTGCGCAGTTCTCCCAAACTTTTACAAAAGCTTCTTGGATGATATCCATAGCACTCGCTTTGTCTCCGCTTTTATAAAAAGCAAAATTGCTGGCAGCTTGCAGGTAGGTAGCATAAAAATTATTGAAGGAACTCTCATCACATAAACTTCCGTGCTCCGATTGCATATATTCTCTTTTAGATTTTTACTTTTACAAAAGTATGATTTTTTAATGTATTTTAATTTTCTGATTTTCAGTGTTTTAAAAATTTTTTAGAAAAAATTTAAAAAAATCATAGGGTAAATTATTTCTGTGTTGTCTTAAGGGCGAAATAACGAAAAAGAATTCTTTACGAACTAAAAAAATATTAAAATACAAAAACGACTATTATGAGAAATTTAAAACTAATCACAGCATTTATCGTATCATTTGCCTTATTCACTTCTTGTCAAGATGAAGTTGATTCTGAAAACGGACAAAATCCAAATCCGAATGTAACAACCAATACAGCAAACTCAATGACAACTTTAAATTTAGAACGCGCTTCTATGTTTGATGGTTCTTTTGATGATTTTTTAGACGATACTTCATGTTCAGCAATACTATTACCTGTAACGGCAAACGTAAACGGAACACAAGTAACCATTGTTTCGGAATCTGATTATCAATTGGTATTAGATATTATCGGACAATTTAATACTGATGACGACGATGTGGAATTTCAGTTTCCAATTAGCGTAATGTTGAGCGATTACACAGAAGTAACCGTAACCAACGAAGCAGAATACGACGCATTAATTGATGCTTGTGAAGATGCTCAAAACACCGCACAAGACGCCATTTCATGTGTTGATATTCAATTTCCAATGGTAATTTTAAACTATGATGCATCTTTAAATCAAACAGGAAGTTTAACAATACAGTCTGAAGAAGAATTATACAACTTTGTTGAAAATTTAGATGACGACGAATCATACTCAATCAGTTACCCAATTACCGTAATTTTAAACGATGAAACAACAGTAACCATTAATAGCGACTCAGAATTTGAAAATAGCTTAGAAGATTGTTTAGATATTGAAGACATGGAAGATGAAGCAAATGACAATGCAGATACGCTAGAAGAAATCTTGGTAGAAGGAACGTTTAGAGTAGAATCGTTTATTGATGCTGGAGTTGATACAGCAAATACATACGCAGATTTTACTATCGATTTTGCAAACGACTTAACCGTTGAGGCAGAAAATACCGTAGACAATACAATTGAAGATGTAGAAGGAACTTACGAAGTAACTTCAGAAACGGAAGTGTTTTTAACATTGAATTTTTCAGGAAATGCTTCTTTCGAATTACTCAATCAAACGTGGGAAGTAGTAAGTGCATCAGAAACAACAATTTCTTTACAAAGTACGGTAAATAGTGCAATCACATTAACGTTTGTTCAAATATAAGAAATCCAATTTCCCCCAATTTGCCGTATATGTTATGGTAGAACAATTGTCAATTCGTTGGCAATTGTTCGTTTTTGAGATAACAATTAATCTTGAATGAGTTAATAAAAATTTGAGTATCTTATAATTTTACACCTTTGAAAAACATTAATATGTTAAAGAAAATATTCCCTTATATTGTCATTTTATCATTCATCGCCTGCTCTAGTGATTCGGAAGAAAATAACGGAAATGGAACAACACCGACAAATCCTATGGTAGCCAATCAACAAGCGGTTGGAAGCTCTGCCAATGATATTTTATCTGACAATACTTACACACGTCTTTCTGTAGAAATTGTATACGTACAAGGCTTTGAACCTTCACAAACTGCCATAAATAATTTTACTACTTTTTTACAACAACGTACGTTTAAACCAGATGGAATTAGCACAACATTGACCGCTATTGAAGCACCTGGAAATACCTCGTATACCATTGAAGATGTTGTGGCACTTGAAGAAACACACCGTATGAATTACAATACAGAAAACGAAGTTGTAATTTGGGCATTTTTTGCAGATGCTCCTTCCGAAAGCAATTCAGGAAATAGTGTTGTGTTGGGAACGGCATACAGAAACACTTCGTTTGTAATTTATGAGCAAACCATTCAGGAATTGAGTGATGAACCATTTGAACCAAATAGAACTATTTTAGAAACCACAGTCATTACACACGAGTTTGGACATTTGTTAGGTTTGACCAATTTAGGAACACCATTGCAAAGCGATCATGAAGATGCAGCACATCCAAAACATTGTGATGTAGATACTTGCCTAATGTTTTGGTCTGCCGAAACTGGCGCAGGAATTTCCAATATGGTTTCTGGCGGAAACGCACCACAATTAGACGCACAATGTATTGCTGATTTGCAAGCAAACGAAGGAAGGTAACAACACAAAAAAATTACAATTCAATCAATAAAAACACAAAAACAATTACAACATGAAGAAATTATTTTTAACAATCGGAATTATTTTATTGGCTTTTCAGGCAGGAAATGCACAAGATGTCGCTAAAAAAACAGCAAACATCGGAATAAAAGGTGGTTACAATTTGGCTGCCGTTAGCTTTGATGGTGATGCAGAAACAGGAGATCGTAGCGGTTTTCACCTTGGTTTTTATGGCGAATCATTTTTAAATGAAAACATTGCATTGCAAATAGAAGTTTTATACTCGCAACAAGGATATGAAATTGAAGCAAATGGCGGAACGTTTACGCAAAAACTAGATTATATCAACTTGCCTTTAATGTTAAAAGGATATTTGGGAGACAACTTTTTCTTGGAAGTTGGTCCGCAAGTTGGTGTTGCCATTTCTCATAAAGAAGAATTTGACAGCAATTTCAATTTGTTTGATACAACTCAGGAATTTGAGCCAAATAGCTTTGATTACGGAGTGAATTTTGGTGCAGGTTTCAAAACGAATTCTGGAATTTCACTAAGCGCACGTTACCACTTAGGTTTGGGCGATATTTATGACGATGGAAGTCCCAAAAACCGCGTTTGGATGTTTTCTGTAGGATTTGATCTTTAAAAATAAAATACAATTGCAAAAGCCATTATTCTTGTTGTGAGAATAATGGCTTTTTTGTTTTAACTTAGTGACGAAAATAAAATTACATGCATTCGTCATTTTTTATAGCACTTTTAGCGCCAAAAGATAAAAATTCGCTTTTTGAATTGATTCAGGCGAATGCCAAACGATTGCATCAATATTTTCCAATTACTGCCAAAGAAAATTGTTCGTTAGTTGCTACAGAAATCTATATTGCAACGAAAATGAGAGAAGCTTCCGCCAAGGAAAATTATACCTTTAAAATTGTTGAAAACACTACGCAATTGCCCATCGGATTGCTCATCATTAAAAAAATAGATTGGCAAGAAAAAGTTTGTGAATTTGCCTATTTCATAGATGAAAACCACGAAGGCAAAGGAATTATTTCTAAAGGAATGACACAGCTGATTGCCTATTGTAAAGAAGAATTACACTTAAAAAAAGCTGTACTTCGCAATGGAGAAGATAATCCTAGCAGTTTGCGTATCGCAGAAAAATTTAACTTTACACTGACCAAACGTATCAAAGACGGACATGAAGATTTTCATGGAAATATTATGGACGTTTTACATTTTGAAAGACTATTATGATAAAAAATATATTTAACGGCATTCAAGCTTACTTTAAAGCTTTTACGTTACTTAAAAAACTAAACTTATGGGGATATTTTATTGTTCCTGTCATCATCAGTTTTATTTTGGGTGTGGTTATTCTTTTTATTGCCTATGGTTTATCGGACAATATTGGAAACTTTATTGCCAATATTTGGGGATTTTCGTGGGGAAAAGAAACGGTAACTACTATTAGTCATATTATTGGTGGATTAATTGTAATTGCTTTAGGAATTGTCATCTTTAAGCATACGCTCATGGCAATCGTTTCGCCGTTTATGAGTCCTGTTTCTGAAAAAGTAGAAAAATACCTTCTAGGAAGTGTGTACAAGCAAAGTTCGGGACTCAGAGCGCAAACTTCTGCATTGGCACGAGGAATTCGACTAAATGCACGAAACTTAATAGTGGAAATATTGTGGATTATTCCACTCTTTATCTTTAGTTTTATTCCGCTAATTGGAATTATTTTTGTGTTTCTTATCTTCTTAGTACAAGCCTATTACGCAGGATTTGGAAACATGGATTACACGCTAGAACGTTACTTTTCATATAAAAAAAGCGTCGAATTTGTGCGCAAACATCGAGGAATTGCGATTGGTAATGGAATCGTTTTTATGCTTATCCTATTAATTCCTTTTGTAGGAATTTTAATTGTATTGCCATTATCTGTCGTAGCTTCTACAATAACAACATTAAAGGAATTACATCCTGAAAAATTTAGTAAAAATCAATCGCCAACTTCTGTGTAATCAAAAACAATAAACTTCTATTATAGTATTAGGTGCGCACAAAAGCTAATCAAAATTATTAAAAACACACCATGTACAACATTGAAGACTTTGATGTAAAATCTGAATTAATACGTAAACATTGGAAATTTGTCAATGAAGTTTACGGGTCATTAGTGGAAGCGCTAAAAGAAAATGAATTGGAAACAGAAAAATCTCCTTTGCGAGTCACTTTATTCGATGAAATCTATGATTTAATGCTATTCCATTGGGAAAAAATTTACCCAGAATTTGTACTTCATCCCAAAAAAGATGAAATATTGAACATGTTTCATAAGGCGCAAACTTCTGATTTGCACTTAAATAAACCTTCAAAAAAGACTACAAAAATCTATTCTGTACATTACTATGTATTACAATATTTTTCACTTATAATTGAACCATATCACGAATATGACTTCGATAAATTTGGTGATTTATGCTTAGAAGAAACTGGCGATTTAAATAGATTGCTCCATCAAATTTTTGATACAATTTGGTATGAACTAAAATTGACAGAGAAAACTGGAGAAGACCTATTTTACGACGACTCTGAATTTTATGATACAGAAGTGGCATTATTAACAGATTTTGTGTCTAAATGTTGGAATGAAACCAAGGAAAAAACAAAAATAGATTGTGTAGCAGTTCTTTCAGAATCTACTGCGGCGGATGGAATTTGTCTTTTAGATGAAGATAAAAAACTAGAAGATTTTGATGAAATCAGTGATTTCTAAAAGGTATACATCACAAATTATTTAGTTTACTTTAAACAATATTGGTGTTATCTTTGCTCCTTAAAATAAACCAAATGAAAGACCTTTTTCTAAACTATATTCATCAATTACAAGACAAAATTACCACAACATTAGAAGCAATTGATGGAAAAGCAACATTTCAAGAAGACCTTTGGAAACGTCCAGAAGGTGGTGGCGGACGAACACGTGTTATTGAAAACGGAGCAATTTTTGAAAAAGGTGGCGTAAATATTTCGGCAGTTCACGGCGAACTTCCCGAAGCTTTACGCAAAAACTTTAAGGTTGAACAAGGTGATTTTTTTGCCTGTGGATTGAGCTTAGTTTTACATCCAAAAAATCCGTTCATTCCCACGGTTCATGCCAATTGGCGTTATTTTGAAATGTATGATGAAGAAGGAAACATCGTAACACAATGGTTTGGTGGCGGACAAGATTTGACACCATATTATTTATTTGAAGAAGATGCCACACACTTTCATACCATCTGTAAAACGGCTTGTGATAAACACCATCCAGAATTCTATCCAAAATTCAAAGAAACCTGTGACAATTATTTTTGGAATGCACACAGAAATGAAGCACGTGGTGTTGGCGGATTGTTCTTTGATTACCTAAAAGAAACCGAAGAATTCTCAATGCAAGATCGTTATAACTTTGTCACTGAAATAGGAAATAGTTTCTTGAAAAGTTATGTGCCAATTGTAGAACGTCGTAAAAATTTAGAATACACGCAAGCGCATAAAAATTGGCAAGAAGTACGTCGCGGACGTTATGTAGAATTCAATTTGGTGCACGATCGCGGAACACTTTTCGGACTCAAAACCAACGGACGTATTGAAAGTATTTTAATGAGTTTACCGCCAACGGTTCAATGGAAATACAATCATCATCCAGAAGAAGGAACGGAAGAAGCGAAGTTGATTGAAGTACTAAAAAACCCGAAAGCATGGGTTTAATTTCATTAGCTAGTTCATTATAAAAATCACTAATTTTATACAATGGAACATTACCAAAAATTAGTGCGTATGTATTTAACGTCAAATATGAATACGCAACTTTATGAAAGTACCGAAATGATGGTTGAAGACGAAAAAGCAATCATTAAAATGACGATTGATCCAAAGTATTTTCATGCGTTGGGCGCAATTCACGGTTCGGTATATTTCAAGCTTTTGGACGATGCCGCTTTTTTCGCTGTAAATTCTATTGTAAAAGATGCGTTTGTCTTAACAACTTCCTTCAATATCAACATTATTCGACCTGTTAGTAAAGGTGTGATTACTGCTACAGGAACATTGAAATTCAAATCGCGAAACTTGTTTGTGGCAGAAAGTATTCTCGTAGATGAAAAAGGCAGAGAAATTGCGTTTGGAACAGGAAATTTTGCCAAAAGTAAAATTCCATTAACGGAAGAAATCGGTTACAAATAATACCAAATCTACTATAAAATGGGACTTTAGAAGCGAAGTTGCTTTGACATTATAAAACGCCGCGAATGCTTTGCATAGCCTTAGCTACGGAAATAATTTGTAAGGTATTAGAATGCCAAATGAACGAGTTTATATGTTGCATTTTATAGTAGATTTGGTATAAAGTCAGTATCTTGATAAAAAATTAAACGAATGTTAGAAAGTTTATTAGAAGCATTAAAATTTTCCCCAAATAATATTCCGCTCAAACTTCAAATTGCAAAATTATACATGCAACAAGGAAGTTTCGCGGAAGCTGAACAACAATTGATTGAAGTTATCGATTTGGACGAAAATCACGTAGAAGCTAAATACGAATTGGCAAGTTGCTTTTACAAACAACAAAAAATTACTGCTTCTGAAGTATTATTGGAAGAAATTATAAAAGTACGTCCTGAAAAAAAGTATCTTGAATTGCTGTGCTATTGTCAAATCAATCAAGAAAATTTTAGTGATGCACAAGAAACATATAAAGAAATACTAAGTCTTGATCCAAGTTACAACAACGAAGATTTTGACAATGTGTTAAAAGTAAATACAACCCGCGAACCCGATTTTATCGATGAAGATGGTTTGTCATTCCTTAAAAAACCAACGACTAATTTTGCAAGTATTGGTGGTATGGAAGACATTAAAAAGGAGATTGATCTTAAAATCATCAAGCCTTTAGAACATCAAGATTTATACAAAGCCTATGGCAAAAAAATTGGTGGCGGAATTTTATTATACGGTCCGCCAGGATGTGGAAAAACTCATATTGCGCGTGCAACTGCAGGCGAAATCAACGCAAATTTTATCAACATTGGCATCAATGATATTTTGGATATGTGGATTGGAAATTCGGAGAAAAATTTACATGAAATCTTTGAAGTCGCGCGTGCCAACAAACCTTGTGTAGTTTTTATTGATGAAATTGATGCGCTTGGCGCGAATCGTAACGATGTCAATAAAACTTCGGGAAGATCAGTTATCAATCAGTTTCTAGCAGAATTAGATGGAATTGACGCGGATAATGACGGAATTCTTGTACTTGGTGCAACCAATGCACCTTGGCATTTAGATCCAGCGTTTCGTCGTCCAGGACGTTTTGATCGCATCATATTTGTATCGCCACCAGATGTGGAAGCAAAAGCGGCAATATTCAACATTCACCTCAAAGAAAAACCAACGGAAACCATTGATTATATGGCGTTGGCAAAAGCTGCCAAAGAATTTTCGGGTGCAGACATTCAAGCGGCGATTGATGTTGCTATTGAACGTAAACTAGAAGCTTCTTTCAAAGATGGCATTCCAAAACCATTAAATACCAAAGACATATTAAAAGCAATCAAAAAAGTAAAACCAAGCACGAAAGAATGGTTTGTATCTTCTAAAAACTATGCGTTGTACGCCAATGATAGCGGATTATATGATGATATTTTAGCCTATTTAAAAATCAAAAAGTAATGGAATCAAAAAATCATCAACGCGGTGTACAATTGTTCGAATTAGGACGTTTTCAAGAAGCTATTACGTATTTGACACAAGCCGTTTCTGAAAGTGTTCACAATTACGCGAGCAAATACTATTTGGCTCTTTGCTTTTTTAACATTCAGGACTACGATAAATCTTCAAAAGTGCTTGATGAGTTATTGCATGAAACACCAAACGAAGGGAATTTATTCTTCCTAAAAGCGCAAATTGCTTCACGGAGAGAAAATATCTATCACGCATTGCAATTGGTAAACAAAAGTATTGAGTTAGATCCGTATCAAGCAGATTATTTCGGATTTAAAGGCGCGTTATTAATGGATAAAAAAAAGTTTGAACAAGCTTTACATTTTGTCAATGAAGGTTTGCAACTCGATCCAAAAAATACAGCATGTTTAAACATTCGTGTGCGTTTGCTTACCAAGCTCAATCGAAAGGAAGAAGCCAATGAAACTGTAGAGCATATTTTATACGATAACGCAGAAGATGATTATGCACACGCCAATGTAGGTTGGGTTTCATTGGAAAATGGCGATACTGAAAAAGCTTTGCATCATTTTAAACAAGCTTTACAACTCAATCCAAACATGCAATATGCGCATGAAGGTATGGCAACAGCTTTAAAATCGAAGAACTTTTTGTACAAATGGTATTTAAAATATGCCTTTTGGATGAGCAAACAATCGTCTCAAAATCAATGGATTTTTATCATTGGTTTGTATGTGGCGTATCGTGTTGGAATCAAATTATTACGAGCTTCCGATTTGACTTATCTAGTCATTCCGTTAGTCATTGTATACTTGATTTTCGTTCTTGGCGGATGGATTATGGAATCGTTATCCAATACCATTTTATTGGCAGATTCTTATGGAAAATATTTGCTTACAGACAAAGAAAAATATAGCGGTTACGCTTTTGGTGGATTGACACTTGCAGGAATTTTGGGAGTTGTCGCCTTTTTCATCACTGGAAATCAACTTTTTATGCTGTTAGGATTTACCTTTTTCTGTGCATTATTACCTTTACCAGGATCATTTTTAAAAGAAAGCAAAAAAGCGCAACTCACTGGACTTTTCTACGGAATTGCCATGCTTTGCGTTGGAATTTTTGGAACTTTATTCACCAACGATGTAATGCTCGTTGGTGGTATTGTATTGGGAATGATGGTCGTATATACGTGGATTTTTAATTTTATTTCGTAGGCTTATCTACTAAAATATACAAACCTGCTTCGGCTTCTTTTCCGTATATAGCCACAGCTGCTGCTCTTTCAAAATACATTACATCCTTATTTTCTAAATTACAACTACTTTTCTTTCCATATTGTGCTTTTCTAAAGTCTTTATAACTGATTCGCTTCTGGTTTTGAAGAATTACAGGATCTTTTTCTACATAATGTCCACCAATACCACCAAGAATGTATACTATTGGCGTTGCTTCTATAGTGTATTCTGAACTTATTTCTTCTTTAGACAATACATAATCTTTTGTATCATAGACACGAATATCTCTTTTACCATCTTCTGATTTTTCCACATTATATGTCACTCTAATCACGTTAGCATCGTCTATACAATCTACAGGAATTTCTAAAGAAAATGTTCCATCTTCCAGACTATGTGTGGTGAGTATTTTTTGAACTGTAACCAATGTAATTTTAGCATTTTTTACAGGCTTTCCTTCTTGAGAATCTTTTACATTTCCTTTAAAAGTTATAAAATCATCTGACGTTGTTGGAGTCGATTTTGTTTGATTTCGTTTGATCTTTGAGGTTGAAGATAACTCGGTGTTTTGAACAAATTCTGTGGGTACTTTTTCATTTTGTGCGTACGCTGTATTGCCAATGGCTAAAGTAGAAGCTAGCAAAACGGTCGCTGCAATATTTGAATATGGAAGCTTATAATTTTTCTGAATTTCAAGATCAATTAACGGAGTTTCCAATTGTGTTTTGGTCAATCGTGCGCAAATTTCTCCTTTTGACTTTTTAATTTTTTCTGAAATTTCTAATGTACTTAATTCCGTAAAATCGATCACATTTTTAGCGCAAACATCACAGAAACTACCTTTTTCGTTCGGTTTCATAGTGTCCCATTGTTCGCTACAAGCTTTGTTGAGTTTTAGAAATTTACTTTTCATAATGCGTCGGTTTTTAATGTTAATATTTGGAAGTTAGTTAATTACTAACGGAAATCATCAAGAAAAATTTTGCTTTTCATTCGAAATATTTGCATCAAAAACGATACCATTTACTTTCTAATACTATTGCTGAATCACTGTCCAGTCTTCTTCCAATTTTTTAATTAATAAAATATTCTTTTCAACATATTTCTTTTTGCCTTTTATAATGATCGTCATATCTGCGTTTCCAACGGTACCATATTGATCTTTATGAATGCTCATGCTACCTTTGGGAAGAAAAGAGAAAGATTCAATTTCACCAATCTCAGAAATTAACTCTGAATCCTTTTTTAGATAATTTTTAGCAGCGATAAATGCGTTACTATTGAATATAATCGTAGTGATTAAAATTTTAAAGAAAATAGTACCACACAACACGACTATTACTGCATAGCAAAAGATTTTATTTAACTGATTTTCAATACGAAGACTTATGTCTTCTGAAAAAAACTTAACCAATGCAATTAACAACAATACAAATCCAACAGATGTACTTTCCCAGAAAAAATAAATATGAAATAACCTTGCAAAATACCCAAATCCAATCAGAAGTACTGAAAGTAGAAAAAATACTTTTAAAGGTATTCCAATATTTTTGAATAATTCAGAATAATGCTCTTTAAGAGAAATTTTCTCTTTTTTTTCAACAAATTGTTGATCCTCCTTTTTAATTAGTAATTTTCTACCTTTCGTCAGCCAAAGAACTGGACCAATGAAAGCGATCATAGAAATTAAAATCCATTTTGGTTTTGAATCATTAAAGTCATTACTCAAAATTTTAACAATCGCAATAAAAGTAATAATTAAAGAGCTGAAACTAATTATAAAAATTAGTAGAAAAAATAATATTTGCATAAGTTGATATCTAGTTTTCAATCAAAATTAGCTGATTCTCATCAAATAAAACAAAAATCACTTCCAAATCACTTCTTTCTTCGTGTTATTTTTGAACATATTGGTTACATGAAACAATCGTGCTTTGATGAGTAATTTTCTTCCTTCAACTGTTCGGGTAAAATGCATTTTTGCGCCGCTAACATTTGCCCGCCAATGCTTTAAAAACACAGTAGCTTCTTCCTTTTTCCCGCCAAAAATAGTAGGAACTGGATAGTAATGTTGCCAATCGGTCACTTCACCAAAAAGCGCTGTTTTTTCAATAATATATCGCGGATTTTCCACAGGATCTAGAATTTCCTGCAAGGCTTTTACAAACAGTGAACTTTCTACGCGTGTGGCTCCATGAATATTACAAAGGGTTCCGCCTTCATATACTGTTTCTGAAGTAATACGAATTTCAGAAAGATTCGTCGTAATATAACCGAGTTCGTGTAGCGAATGTAATACTGTTTTTCCTATTTCGTCAATCTTATCATGAACAAAACGCGACTGTTGAAAGGTTCTAATATTTTTAAAGATTTTAAATCCTAAAAAGATTCCCAATATCGCAACCAAACTATAAAAGGAATAGATAATTCCAGGTGGCAAAGTACTGAGTATGGTTTGCAAATAAATTTCTCCTGCAACCACCAAAACGCCCAAAGAAATTTCCGCAGAAATATAGGTTGCCAAATTTCGTCGATAGACTTGTTTGCGTTTTACTTCCAATTTCGGTTGCTCAGTAAAATATTGTATTTCGGTTGTCAGCACGTTTCCTTCTCCTATCGCAGTTTCCCAAATGGTTTTGATTTCTTTTCTTTTTGCCGCTTTCGCGAAAGTACTTTGGTTTACATTTTGAATGATTTCACGATCAAACGTCATCGGCAATGCCAAACGACCAATTCCTGTGCCGATATAAATGGGTTCTGTATTTGAAATACCTACGAAAGCATGAAAACGACGTACCAATTTCTCTAGATCGTCTCCGCCATCGTCCACTGTTGGATCAATACACGCCAAGTGCCAAATATTACTCACTTTGCTCGGATTTCCTTCTTGTGAACGAATGGCACGACCGCGCATTTGATTGGAAGAAACATACGAACCCACAAAAGATGCTAAAATCAAACTATTGATGGCTGGCGAATCCCAACCTTCACCCAATAATGATTTTGTTCCGATCAATACGTTAATATGTCCGAGTTCAAAAAGTTTGGTAATATCGGCAACCAAACTAGATTTTACTTTTGTGTTTATCGCAATTATTACAAATCTATCATCGTAATCCAACGATTTATAAGTGTAGTTTTTTTCTGGATGAAATTCATTTAAAATTGACAAACAATCTTTTGGAATAATCACTATGGTTCCAGAAAGTACGCCGATGGAATCAATACGTTTTAAAGAAGTTCGCAAATATTGAAAAATTGGCAAAACTCCTAATTGATTTACCGCATCAATATGTGTAAATTTTAAAAATTCTTTCCTGATGTAATCGGTCAAAATTACCGCGCGCAATTCGGTATCTAGGTTTCGGTATTCTTGTTGTACAATGTCTACAATACTTTGTAATTTACTCGGACTGTTTGCCAAGGTTTTATATAATTGATTGTCGCCAAAAAATTGCACACGTTTCTTTTGAAGCATTCCGTTACGACGCAAATGATTTTCTAGCTTTTGTAAATATTCTTCGTGTTGCGGCAACTGTTCTCGATCTGCAAACAAAATTTGCTGTATTAAAAATTCAATCCAATCATTCGTCAATTTTGGCAACAATCCTTCCTGACTTTTATCAAATCCTAAAACTTCAAATACATACGGATTGATCTTTTTGCCAACTGCATCTAGAAAAATTAAAATGCTCGACAAGTAACTTGGCTCTTTGTAAATGGCTTCCAAATGATCGTCGGTTGCTGATAAAAAACGATGTGTTTCTAGCAAAAATAAAAACTGCTCGTCTGTTTTTAATTGCAAAACAAAATCAGCAACTTTTTCACGATAACCTTCAATTGCGCTGACTTCTTCCTGATTTGGTTCAGAAAAATAAATATAATCTTGATGCGGACATAAATCACCTTCTTTCACCAAATCGGGCACGGCGATTTCTTCATCAATTGGTCCGCACAATTCAAAATAGCGAGATAATTCTTGATCGGTACTATCAATTGGTGGCGTTGCTGTTAGCGCAATTGTTGTCAACTTTCGATCATCCTTCAGCGCAAACAAACATTTCCACCATTCATTCTTCAAATGATGTGCTTCATCCAATACCACAGCTTCAATTCCGTAGGTTTCAAAAAAGACTAAAAAATCTTCTTTTGTTTCAAAGGTTTTGTAAAACGCATGTAAGGATTGGTAAGTGACGAAGGTAAGTGATGCAGGCTTTTTTAAATTAAAAGAAAAATCCGCGAAAGCGTTATCGTTTGTAAAAAAAGACAACAATCGATCTTTCCACTGATTCCGAATTGTCAACGTTGGCGCAAATACAATCGTTTTCTTTTGCACTCTGCGGAGCATTTCTAAGCCAAGAATCGTTTTTCCAGATCCTGGCGGAGCAACCACATGCAAATGATTGTCATTGAGATGTGTGTCAAAATGCGCTAAAAATTGCTCTTGATAATTTCGCCATGAAAATTGAAATTGTAAGGTTTCAAAAGGCGAGTTTGAGATGACTTTCGGTGTATTGGTTGTATTATTCATTATCTTTGCGACATCTAAAATAGAAAAGATATTTTAGATGTCTCGATTTATTTTTAAATAAGAATTTATGTTTCCACTTCGAAGAAATAGACGTTTACGTACCAATGCTGCCATTCGCGGTTTGATAAGAGAAAATAGCATTACTGCCAACGATTTTTTAGTGCCACTTTTTGTGGTTGAAGGCAAAGGTGTAAAGGAAGAAATTCCGTCAATGCCCAATTACTATCGACATAGTTTAGATACGTTAGTTGACGAACTAAAATTGTTATGGAGTTTAGGATTGCGATCGGTTTTACTGTTTGTAAAAGTGCCAGATAATTTGAAAGATAATAAAGGAACTGAAGCCTTAAATCCGGAAGGTTTGATGCAACGCGCTATTAAAACGATTAAAAATACCTGTCCCGATATGATTGTCATGACTGATGTGGCACTAGATCCGTATTCTTCTTTTGGACATGATGGCATTGTGGAAGATGGAAAAATTATCAATGATGACACCGTAGAAGTTTTAGCAGAAATGAGCGTTTCGCATGCAGAAGCTGGAGCCGATTTTGTTGCACCAAGTGATATGATGGACGGACGCATTTTAAGTATTCGTGAAGCCTTAGAAGATGAAAACTTTACCGATGTTGGCATTATGAGTTACAGCGCAAAATACGCATCTGCTTTTTACGGACCGTTCCGTGATGCACTCGATTCTGCACCTGGTTTTGGCGATAAAAAAACTTACCAAATGGATCCTGCAAATCGTTTTGAAGCACTGCGTGAAACTGAAATGGACATTGACGAAGGCGCAGATATTGTGATGGTAAAACCTGGAATGGCATATTTAGATATTGTACGTGACGTGAAGAATGAATTTGATGTACCAGTTGCCGTATACCAAGTAAGTGGCGAATATGCAATGATAAAAGCAGCGGCCGAAAAAGGTTGGCTAAATCACGATCAGGTAATGATGGAATCGATGATGGCATTCAAGCGCGCTGGCGCAGATATGATTGCGAGTTATTTTGCCAAAGATGTTATTAAATTATTATCGTAACTTTTACGTGTGAAAGTTGCCTTTTCCATATTTATATGTATCATTCTTGCAGGTGCAACGATGTTGTTTTATGTGAATACGCAAGAACTAGAAAAATTGGCTGCTGCCAAACCAGTTGGTGTTTGTGGAGTTGTATATCCTGAATGGTATAATGATCCGAATGATGAAAAATCAATAATAGGACGTGATTTATTTAAAGCAAAATGCGCAGCCTGTCATAAATTAGACGCACTTTCTACAGGACCAGCATTACGTGCTGTAAATAATCGTTCTCTTGAAGAAGGAAAAAATATTGATTCTTTTTTTAAAGTTCGCAAAGCTGCTTATCTATCGATATTAAAAAGTAAGGAACGGAAATGTTTAATTTCACCTAAAATTACTGACGAAGACATACAATCTATTTTATATTACACGAATTAAGATCACCTATGAAAAAATATCTTTTGCTACTTTTTTTAGTTGCGAGTTTATTCGCGAAAGCACAAGACACACCAATTTCTGCTTTTTTGGAAAAATGGGAGAATTCTAAAAATTATTTGGTAGAAATTGCAGAAGCAATGCCAGAAGACAAATACAATTACAAACCTACGGAGCGTCAAAAAACCTTTCGTGACCAGTTGTTACACATCAAAGGAAATATGGATTGGCTGAGTACTACTTATTTTTCAAAGGAAAAGAAAAAGGATGCTGAAAAACCAAGTTATACTACCAAAGCGGAAGTGATTGCCGCGATCAAGGAAGCATTCGATAACACTTCAACCATTATCAAAAAGGCTTCTCCAGAGGAATTAAAAGAAATTGTGGAATTCTTCGCAGGTCCAAAAACCAAATTACAGATTTTAAATTTATTGCAAGATCATGTAACACATCACAGAGGACAATTGATTGTGTATTTGAATTTGAATGATGTGAAACCGCCAAAATATCGTGGTTGGTAATTATTTCACTGTAAAAACAAGTCAGATATCGAAGAAAATCATCGAAAAAACAGAAACTTAGCATATTCAGATGCTTATCTCAAAACATTATACAAAATATTAGCTAAATTCGCCATATACAATTTTTAAAATACCATGACACTATTAATATTATACGGATTAGTTTCTATCTTCTTTTCATTTTTATGTTCCATCTTGGAAGCTGTGTTACTCAGTGTAACGCCAACTTTTGTAAACATTAAGAAAAAGGAAGGAAAACCTTATGCAGATGCGTTAAAAGCATTGAAAAAAGATGTAGATAAACCTTTAATTGCTATTCTTACCTTAAATACTATTGCGCATACTGTTGGTGCGATTATGGTAGGTACGGAAGCAAAAAAATTATATGGTGACGAAGATAGTTACGGCGTTTTTATTATTTCGGTAGTGATGACGATTTTAATTTTGGTTGCTTCCGAAATTATTCCAAAAACAATTGGTGCTAAGTATTGGAAACAACTCGCAAATTTTACCACGAAAACACTCGGGATTATGGTGCTTATTTTAAAGTATTCTGGAATTCTGTGGATTTTACAATTATTTACCAAAATTATTGGCAGTAAAGGTCATGGAGAAAGTATTTTGAGTCGTGAAGATTTTAGTGCAATGGCGGAAATTGCTACAGATAAAGGTGTTTTTCAAGAATCTGAAAGTAAAGTGATTCGTAATTTGTTAGGCTTTAAAGATATTCTTGTAAAAGATATCATGACACCACGATCTGTATTGAAAATTGATACTTCTGAGAAAACGATTCAGGAGTTTTTTGATGAAAACCCAGACTTGAAATTTTCACGAATTCCAATTCACGGAGAAAAAGCAGATGATATTATCGGTTATATTTTGAAAGATAAGATGATGGAAGCAATTATTCGTGGAAAAGGCGATCAACCATTATCTTCTATAAAGCGAGATTTATTGGTTACCGATCGTAATTTACCAATACCGGAATTATTTGAAAAATTGATTGAACACCGCGAACATATTGCATTAGTTGTTGACGAATACGGTTCGGTAAGTGGCTTGGTAAGTCAGGAAGATGTGATTGAAACCTTACTTGGATTGGAAATTATGGACGAAAGTGATAATGTAGCTGACTTGCAACAACTAGCACGTAAAAGCTGGGAAAACAGAGCAAAAAAGTTAGGATTGATTGAAAAAAATAACCCAGAAGAATAAATCGACTGGGCATTTATCATTGGTAAATTTTTTACTCAAATCACCAACTACTAACAACTTTCTTTTGTGCGAATTGCACTTTATAAAGCTACAAATTTTTGTTGAAATTTCAGCTAAAAATAAAAACTATTCGCGCACAGTAAAGCTATGAAAAAAATGTTCTTCATCCGCGATTATAATTGTTTTATCGATGAAGCATGCCTTTTAGCCCGATGAATATACATACAACACATATTGAAACTCCTTTAGGAATTGCAAGAATAGTTTCTAGTGATGTAGGCATTCTTTCAATTTCTGTTTTAGATGATAAATCAACTGTTTCAAACTCAGAAATTATTCCACCAATACTACAAGAATGTATCACACAACTCAAAGAATATTTTGAGGGAAAACGCACTGATTTTGATTTGACTTTAGCACCTGAAGGAACTGATTTTCAACAAAGAGTTTGGAAAGAACTGAACAAAATTCCGTTTGGAAAAACCTGTTCGTATTTGGAGCTTTCTAAAAAGCTGGGCGATGTCAAAGCCATTCGTGCGGTAGCTTCAGCTAATGGAAAAAATCCGTTATGGATTGTCACACCGTGTCACAGAGTTATAGGAAGTGATGGTTCGCTTACAGGGTATGCTGGCGGATTGTGGCGAAAAAAATGGTTGCTTGCGCATGAAAGTCCTGTAAAACAACAATCGCTTTTTTAAATTAAAGATTCACAAAAAATATGTATAGAATTGCTACCAACTTCTTAAAAAAATTCATGTCTACTGCGGCAATTTTTAAATACGGATTCAATCTGTCGCCCATGTATCGTCGTACGACTGCGCGTGTTGTTCACATTACAGATGACATGAAAAAAGTACGAATTAAAGTTCCATTGAGTTATAAAAACAAGAATTATGTAGGTGCCATCTTTGGTGGAAGTATGTTTGCTGCAACCGATCCAATTTATATGATTCAACTCATGCAAATTTTGGGAGAAACCTATGTGGTTTGGGATAAAGCAGCAACTATAAATTACAAACGTCCTGCGAAAGAAAACTTATTTTGTGATTTTATCATTACAGATGAAGAAATTGAAGCAATCAAAAAACAAGTCGCAGCAACCCACGAAATGACGCTTGAAAAGACAACGTATTTAAAAAATACTAATGAACAGATTTTTGCAGAAGTGATAAAAACCTTATATATTGCTGAAAAGTCTTTCTACAAAGAAAAGCTTTTAAAACGTAAACAAGCGATGTCTTCCTAGTACAATCTTACCCTCATAAACGTACTAAAACAAAGACAAATGTTACAGAAAATTAATTTAGAAAACGTATTGTTTCTCGATATAGAAACCGTGCCTGAGTATCCTTATTTTGACGATTTAGATACCGAAGAAAAAACGCTTTGGGAACAGAAAACGAAATATCAACGTAAGGAAGAATTTACGCCTGAAGAATTTTACGACCGTGCTGGAATTTGGGCAGAATTTGGTAAAATCATCTGTATTTCTGTGGGTTATTTTGCGAATAAAGGCGATCTCAGACAATTTCGAACGACTTCTTTTCATGGTGAAGAAGAACAATTATTGCGTGAGTTTAAAGCGCTTTTAGAAACACATTTTAATAGACCTCATCATTTGTTGTGCGCACATAATGGAAAGGAATTTGACTTCCCTTACATTGCACGTCGCATGATTATCAACGGAATTACCTTGCCTTTTAAATTAAATCTTTTTGGAAAAAAACCTTGGGAAATTGCACATTTAGACACGATGGAATTGTGGAAATTTGGTGATTACAAACATTATACTTCGTTGCGTTTGATGACAAAGGTATTGGGAATTCCTTCGCCAAAAGATGATATTGATGGCAGTCAGGTGCGCAATGTTTTTTATGAAGAAGGTGACATTGATCGAATCATTACGTATTGCGAAAAAGATGTTGTCGCAGTAGCACAAATTTTACTCAGATTGCGCAATGAACGTTTGTTGGATGAAGATGAATTGCTACATGTTTGAGAATTGAATTGAATAATAGGCCTTCTCCAAAACATATTGTGGTATGTATGAAAAAAGCCTAGTTATCCTCCTTTTATTAAAACTGCTTTAAGAAAGTAATTTTACTAATGAACTGTCTTGTTTGTAACGTAGGATCAAATACATCTGTTTGTATTTCGTTAAATACCAAATAGATAAATGATAACGGCATGTATTCCCAGCTTAATCTCAAATTCCAACGTCCTTGTTCATCAAAACTATTGTATTGATAAAAACTTGAAAATTGTACTCTTGGATTTAAGGCTAGTCGTAAATTTGCCGTGTACAAATCTGTATTCAAATTTTCATTTTGAATACCAAGACTATTAATGTTGTTATGCTCATAATTTGCCGTAAATGAAATATTGGGCATTGGAGCATAACGCAAACTCGCTTTTAACGTGTTTCGAGTACCGTTGTAAAAATCACCAAAATCATAACTTACAGATGCTGATAATTTTTTAGATTGATCGGTATTGTAACGTGTTAAAAATCGTGTGTATTTATATTTTGATTCTTCAATAGTGATTCCGAGTGGCGCAAAATTAAAGTTGATATTTTGCCATGTTGGAGTTAGTGATGCTTCAAAGAAACTATTGTCTTTAAACCACATAAAGATTGGGAATATGTAGATACTTGCCTGTTGAAAATTACCAAAATCTTTTAAATCGTGGTAATAGTTTACAAAAGCTCCTGGATCCCAACGCCTGATAAAAGGCAATGATTTTGGGCGTAAAATAGCATAACCTCCAGGACTGTGATACATTAGGTTTTTTTGAAATACAAATCCCATATCGGGTGTGTATTCTTCACTGATAAAAATATTTACGTATCCCATATAGTAATCGTTGGTACGTTTTCCTGCAAAAACGCGCCCTGCATATCCCAAACCGCCAATTTCGCTATCAATAGAAGTTGAGAGTAAGTAGGAAAGTGTGACTTCGTTTTTGGGACGAATTAAACCGTCTACCGTGATTGTGGTGTTTGTTGCATTATCAATATTAGAAGCACTAAAACGATCGTCTAAACGTGTGGTAAGCATTGCACCAAAATTATTTTCTTTGCTGTAATTTTTTGTGTATCTCGCCACTCCAAAAGTGCTACCACCAGATTCGTCCGTTTTTCGTTGTCGTACTGCCATTGCCGCAATGGTTGATTTTTCATCGCGATTGGTATATCGCGCTCCAAAATCTAACGGAGCTGGTTGTGCATTAAAGCTGTTGTCTAAACCAATAGTTCGACTAAAAAAAGGTTTTAGTTGAAAGTTGTCGCTTCCTGCCCAAATTCCTGAATTTTCTAAGAAAAATTGTCTTCGTTCTGGAAAAAAGATATTAAATCGTTCCAAATTGTTTACCGCTCTATCTACATCTGCTTGTGCAAAATCGGTATTAATGGTTAAGTCGAGCACCGTTTCTGGATTGATAACCCATTTGACGTCTCCACCTACTTTTGGTTCACTTAGTTTGTTGGTAATTACATTGCCTTCTTTGTTTTCATCATATTGATATAAAGCATACGGTTCTACACGTATGTTGGCAGAAGGCGGCGGCACTTCCAAGCCTGTGAGTTTTGCTGCATAGGTCATTCTATTTTCAGAGAATGATTGTGGAATGGCTGGAAAAACCGTTTTTTCAAAATCTTTACGTGCCAATCTGTAAAAGGTAATTCCCCAAGAAACAGGTTTGCCATCTACAGGTTTGTCATAACGAATTGACTTGAAAGGAATGGCAAATTCTGCATAATATCCTTTCGCTGTTCTTTGTGTACGCACATTCCAAAGTGCATTCCAGTTTGTGTCTGTGATGCGATCGTTAAAATTCTGTAAATCCAATTGATTTCCATACGGAGTTGTTTGGAAAGATACTGCATATTGTTTCGTGTTTTGTGCATCTATTTGAATTCCGAAGACATCATTTTCACTCGTGTTAAAATCTCTCCTAAGATCTTGTATACGTATTCCCTTTTTTCCTTCTGCATCTTTTGCGAATACACCAATGTAGAGGTTTTTTTCATCAAAAAGTATGCGTACTTCAGTTTCATTTTTTATGGTTTCTCCCTGTACAGGTTCCACCTTAAAAAAGTTTGTGATCGGTTTTGCTTTGCTCCATGCTGCTTCGTCTAAAAGTCCATCTAGCACAATTTTACTCGTAATTTTTGTCGCTTCAATTTCAACAGGAATTTCTGGAGGCGAAAAATTTGTAGTATTCGCTTCTTGTGCTTGCAAAAAACATGTAAATAATAAAAGTAATATTGAAATTGATCGAAGTATCATTCTGTTACAGTTAAGTATTTCATAGGTTTTAGAATAAATACAAATGCAACAATGATGAAACTAATGGCGAGCAAGCCTAAAATTCTTAAGTAACCAACTTCATTTTTGTAAGTGTATGTAAAAGAGGGAAGTTTTTGATAATCACTTTTTTTGAATTTTTGATTGTTGAACATGTAAGTAATGAAGAAGTTTCTCCATTCTTGAGCAAATTCTAAACTTTGATGCCTAAAGTTTTGATAGTCTTTTTCGGAAGTTCCTGCTAAATCATTTAGTGCATTTTGAACAGTTAACGCAGGCGACAACCAACTGAATGTATGTACCCACTGATGCTGATGTTCTAGTTGTGTTTCAAACTTTTCTACCACCGGACTTAGCTCTTCTTTTACCAAGTTTTGTGTTGCCATGTATCTGTGGTAAAAATTTCGCGTTTGGGTACTATCATTAATGGCATATTCAGGATGATCTCTTAAATAATTATCCAAAATTTCATCTTGTTTTTTAGTTGCTTCTGCTTTGAGCGTTCGCATTTGATTTAGCATTAATGTACGTGATGGAATTGGATATAACGTATTACTCTGCTGATTTAAGATAGAAGGAGACAAGAGTACAAAGAATACCCAAAAACCTATAAGTGCAATGGCGTTTTTTGCCGAACTACGAATCCAAATGTTTGTCGCAAATGCCAATACAAACCAAAATAACGCATATACTAAGATGTAGCTTAACAATACTACTAATGAAGTCCATCCTGTAGCAAAATTAAATTTGAAAATGGCAAAGACAATTACTAATGTTACAATGATACACAAGAGCAACCAAAAAAAGCGCAATCCTAATTTTTGCAATACCCAAACTCTGATACGAATTGGTTGAGAAGCCAAAAGTTTTAGTGTTCCGCTTTCTCGCTCAGAAGCTAACACGTTGAAAGAGAATGCGATGATTAATAAAGGCAATAGGTAAATAATTACAAATGCCAAATCAAAACTTCCAAAGAGTAATTGTACCGGACTTGTCATTTCAGTATAGCTTAAAGATAGATCGTCTCCTGTAACCGTAGGTTTTACATAGTGTACAAATAAATCTGATTGTCCTGTTGCTATAAAAGCGGTTGATTTTGCTGGCATATTTACAACTCTCGATAAGGAGTTTCCAACCACAACTGCTCTTGAAGGCAATCGCCATCTTGATACGCTAACTTCCAGTCCTTTTTCGAGAGAATCTAATACGCTTAATGTTTCTGTTTCTTGCGATTTTAATTCTGTGATTGCCGCAGTAATATTTGCCTGACGTGTTTCTACTTTTTGAACGCCGTTGTAAACCGCAAATCCGAAAAGTAACAATAATAGTATGCTAAGCAATTGAATCCATCGATTTCGGATCAATAGTAGCCATTCATATTTAAAATTATATTTTAACATTTTTAGAGCGATTTAGTGGTGAAAAACAACAATGTAAAAGTTCCAACAAGCCATATCAACATGATAACAACACTAGAAGTATTTGTTTTGATTGTTTCTGATAGTGATGGTGGTTCGTAGTTAAATTTTGGTAGTTTTTTCCAAAATTCTGCATCTGCTTTAAAATCCCATTCTCCATATTTTGATTCTTTGGCAAAATGGTCATTGAGAAACTTTTGACTTTCAATACGATAGTTTTCTGCGGCATCTGAAAAATCCCAATGTGTGTTGTAATCTGTCTTCGCAATTGCCATACTTAAAAATCGTGTAGGTAAGTACGGAGAAATTGCTGCTAGTTTTTGGTAAATGCTACTTTGATTTCCGTACTGCGTTTTTAAATAGTTGTAATGCTTAAAGTAAATTTCAGCTTCGTGTTCTTCTCCTTTTTGCATTCGGTACGCATCGTAATTAAATGGTAATTGACTTAAACTGTCTACTCCATATTCTTTTAAAGTGTTTTCTTCTAGTTCTTTGGCGGCTTTGCTCCACGGATTGTGACCATCCAATCCTTGTTTTTTATCTTGCGCAATGTTTTCACTGAATTCTTGCCTTGTCGGATACGGATATTTGTATTCTGCTAGATTGCTCGCTACTTTAGGCAACACCAAGCAGACTAAAATCCAAACGCTTAATGATAGTACTAATGAAATTCCCGATTTTTTGACAGATGCAGATATGATTAATACTAAATTGATAAAGATGGCATAATACACCATATATGTACCAAAAAGTGTGAATAGTGATGACCAACTAAAAACGCCAAAATCTGGCAAACTAGAAAGTAAGATTCCTGTAAGTATGAATAGCAAAAATGCTAGTATGAATATAGGTAAAAAAATAGCAAGCCACTTTCCTAAGACTATTTTCCAACCAATTGCACCCTGACTGTTTAGCAATGTAAGCGTACCTCTTTCTTTTTCTTTGGTAATGCTATTGTATGCTACTAAAATGAGCAGTAGCGGAATGATGAATAATAGAATAAAATCTGGCGTTAAATCTCCAAAACGTGCCAAACCTGTTTGATCGGAAGCGGCTACGAATTGTGCTTCATTTCGTTTGTGAGCTTCTAAAAAGATGGAAGTTCCTGTGTATTTATCAACTCCTTGATCTATTAAAGATAACGGGTATTTCGGCTTGAATGCATACGTTCCATAATGCGCCGCAGAATGTGGATTTTTTTCTCCTTGATTATCCCAAATTTCTCTTTCTGTAGTATTTGCTTCAAGGTATTGCTCGTTTATACTTTGATAGTGTTTTGTGCTAATAAAGGTAGCAATCGCCGTTAAAAGTAATACAATGATGAAAGCAATACGAACACGACCATCTCGCCATAATTCTTTGGTTTCTTTTTTGAATGTATCTATTACCATGACTATAGTGAATTATAAGACATTGTTTCTAAGTAACTATCTTCTAGCTCTTTCAGTGAAAGTTCATCAACTGACCATTGGTGTTTTAACTGTCCATCTTTCATAACTCCAATAGTGGTGGCTACTTCTTTGGCTCTGAATAAATCGTGTGTCGCCATTAAAGTCGCAACTCCTTTTTGTCGTAGTTTTTGTAGTAATTGTCCAAATTCATTACTTGCTTTTGGATCGAGTCCAGAAGTAGGTTCATCCAATAATAATACTTTAGCATCTTTGGCTAAGGCAATAGCAATTCCTACTTTTTGTCGCATTCCTTTGGAATATTTGGAAACTGATTTATGAAATGCTGATGTTTGCAATCCTGCTTCTGTTAGAAATGCTTCCAATTCTTCTTTGTTGAATTTTTTATTGGCTATTCCTGAAAAATAATCAAGATTTTCTACCGCCGTTAAACTTGGGTATAACATTAAGTTTTCTGGAATGTATGCCAAGTAGTTTTTTGTAAGCTTTGGTTGTTCAACAACGTTAATATCATTTATAAAAGCACTTCCAGAAGTAGGTTTTATAAACCCTAGAAGCAGATTGATGGTAGTCGTTTTTCCTGCTCCATTAGCTCCTAAGAGGCAATAAATTTCACCTTCTTTTACTTGTAAGCAAAGTGAATCTAAAGCAGTTAAATCTCCATACGTTTTGGTAAGGTTATCTATTAGTATCATAAATATTGGTATTAAATAGTGACCCTTTTATCACATTGATTTGCAATGTAATAAAGCGTTTTTGTGAATTATGTTTGTTGAGAAATGGATAGGAAGCTCAAAAAACGAATACATACTTTGATGCTTTCCAATATACTTGTAGCATCTTATAGGTACTCAATGAATTGAATTACAAAAATTTTATCCTATACTATGTGCAACCGATGGCGGTGGCTTGTTGAAGAATTGACTAGAGTGATATGCTCTAATTATAGGATTTTTATATAATATTATGATAGGTTTGTGAGCAGATTCTACAAGAGATATTGAGCTTGTATAAGTCTCTGTATTGCAATCAAAAGAATAGGTTTTATTGGAATCTACAATTAAAAAACAATGATCGCACTCTGCAATGTCATCATCTGAGAAGGCATGAGAAACTGAATGTGCCACTCCTAGTTTTATCATGATAAAAATGATAAGCAGGAATGCACTCTGTATTTTAAGTATGTTCGATTTCTGGATCACACTTCAAAACTAAGTAAAATATCTTTACAAAAGTGTTAATGGCTTATCTTCCGAAAAAAATACCGCAATATTAACCTAAAAAAACCCAAGCACATATATGCGCTTGGGCTTTTTAACACTCTAAATTTACTAGTTATTCTGGGTATTATTGTTTTACAAATTTCTTAGTCACTGTTTTTGATCCAGCTTGTACTTGAATCATGTATACACCTGCTCTTAGAGTAGATACATTTACAGTTCCTGAAACTATTTTTCCTTTAGCAACTTCTTGTCCCATCATGTTTACGATGGCATAACTTGCGTTGTCTTGCATTGTTCTTACATTCAATCGATCTCCTTTTACAGGATTTGGATAGATTTGAATTTCAAAAGATGATAATAATGTGTCATCGTTTGTAGTTACATAATAGTCAGTAGAAGTTGTTGTCGTACCTGTTAAACAGAAATTCGTTGTATCAGACGACGTGAATGATCCTCCAGAAGCTAGTGTTGCGCCTGTGTCATCATTTGTTAACGTAAACGAACCATTTCCATACGTACAGCAAATTCCGTCACCATACGTGTCTGTAATTGTGAAATCATAACATCCGTCATCTAAACATCCAACATCAATATTTAATGTAGATCCATCTGCTTGAGAACCGTACGTTCCGCCTGAAGCAACTACTGTTCCGCCACTATTTGTGATTTCCCAGCTTGTTTCTTCTGGATAATTATCAAAAGTAATTGATAGAGATACATTAGAACAAGATGGTCCACTTCCGCCACTTGTTGTTAAACTTACATCATCTATTGCAATATCTGCTTGCCAAGTAGCTCCTGTAATTCTGTTGAAACGTAATTGTACCGTTCCACCAACATACGCTGCTAAATCTATACTTGCCGTTTGCCAAGAGTTTCCTTTGTTTCCAGTTTCACTCCATAAAGATGTCCATGTAGCACCATCGTCGTCACTTGCTTCAACTGAAATACTTCCCATATCTGCTGCGCCATACATGTGGTAACCAAATGCAAATGTAGCTTGTGTTTCTCCGCTTAAGTCAAAGCATGGAGAGTTTAAAATTGCTTGTTTTGTTGGATATCCTGTTCCATTTCCAGAGGCTTCAACAAAGATATAGTATGATCCTTCTGTTGCTGAACTTGGCCCTGTGTTGCTTGAAGGTGTTCCTGATGCATCAACGGTCCAGTTAATATCATCTGCTGTAGATTGTGTCCACGCACCCAAAGTATTTTCAAATCCTTCACTGTATGGGAAAGATGATACTTGTCCTGCACAGCTTCCTGAGCTAGCTGCATTTACATTTACCGTACGAGAAACTTGCGTTGCTGCGTTTCCTGCGGCATCACTTACATTATAGTTTAATGTATATGTTCCTTCAACAGAAGTGTTTACAGAACCTGTCACTACAATACTTGACGTTAAGTTTCCATCAACATTGTCTGTTGCTGTTGCGCCTGGATCGGTAAACGAATCACCTACAGTTAGATTGATCGTTGCTGCGCCGTTTAATGTAATTACGGGTGCTACCGTATCTGCTACACCTGCACTGATGTTTACAGTATAATCTTCAACCTCTCCATACGAGAACGACTCACACGATGTTGGAACACCATTGTATTTCATAGAAACACGCATACGTGTAGCACCATTAGTTGCCGAAGTTGGTACCGTAAATGAACCGCTTACAGGTGTTGTTTGTGTCGCTGCTTGTGTCCACACTTGCTCACCTGCATCTGTAAAATCACCATCTTGGTTATAGTCAATCCAAACGCTATAGCCTTCGCTATACGTAGTTCCTGTCCACGTTGGCGTCACTGTTATTGTATATGTCTGATTTTTTGTTAACGATGTAGATTCTGAAGTGAAATCAGCATATCCACCAGTCGCAGCTCCAGAGCTATTATCTAAAGTTGCCAACTGTACTCTACTGATATATTCGTCAGCCACACTATTTCCATTTGAAGCACAATAATTTAGCTGGAATTCTGTAGTTGTAAAGTTTATAGAAGCACTGTAAGAAGAATTTCCACTTGTACATTTACTACGCACTTGCACTTCATATTGAGTTGTTGCTGACAATCCTGTCAATGTTGTAGATGTTCCAGAAACAGGGTTTGTTATCCACGTACTAGTTCCTACTTGACGGTATCGCACATCATACGTAGCGCTTGGAACTGCTGTCCATGAAACCGTTGCTTCGGCATCTGTAACTCCTGAAGTAGCAACTCCTGTTGGCGTAGTTGCATTACAAACCACTGGTGTTCCTGTCAATCCTGTTACAATTAGTGAGAAGTCTTGACTTCCACCGACTAAAGAGCCTTTATGTGTTACTGTAATTGTGTATGTTCCTGAAGCTCCAGAAACGTCTACTCTTTCGTAAGGATCTACGGTATTGTCTCCTTTTCCATTTGTTGTAACACCCGTTAATCTCCACGGATTGTAAGTTGTTCCTCCTTTTGTTACTCTAATATCTAAGTCATTCACCAATACTGCCGTAGAGGAATTTGTAGCCGTAGTTGCTGTTCCTGCACGATCTGTCCACGAAATTGAAGCTAATAATGGATTTACTCCATCAGAATCTACAGTAATTGTGTATGATTGTCCGGATGTTAATGTCAATTGTTCAATTCTAGATTCGTTTCCATTGTTAGAGATAGCTTCTGCTGCACGCTTTGCATTCATTAATCCCCAACCAAAAACAGCATCTGGACCATTAGATCCTGCATCATCTGCAGTGTGTAAAACAATACCTTTTATGGTAGCTGCTCTCGCGAAAGAACCATTGGTATTGTTATAGTGTTGTTGTAATAATAATACAGAACCTGCTACATTTGGTGATGCCATTGATGTTCCGGTAATAGAATTATAAGCGGTATCGCTGTTTTGATAAGTAGAGTATACGCCTGTTCCGTTTCCTGTAATATCTGGTTTGATACGATAATCATCCGTTGGACCTTCACTACTAGAGCTATTGATAGATACAGAAACTAAGTTTCCACTTCCGTCAATACTAGCATCTTGTGCGTTGGCAACAACTAAGTTATTCTTAGAAGTTGAATGCCCTGTTAATTTATCATAAGAGCTATTTCCTGCTAAAGGACTTCCATTGTACCCATTTTGATTTCCATCATTTCCTGCGGCAACTACCATTAAAAAGTTTGGTGCGTTAAACATAATTTCATCCCAATCACGAGATTCTGTAATGTATGCTCCAAAGTAATAATCAGGTACTAAATCTCCTCTAAAACCATAGGAGTGGTTGGAAACCAACATTCCGCTTGATGCTTCCGAAGTTGCTTCTGCCAAATCACTATTCCAGTCATATCCTACTGCACTTGCGTGTGGCGCCATTCCTTTAGCATCTGCCACAACTCCAGAAGCCATAATGGTTCCTGTAACGTGTGCAGAGTGATAGTTTAGAGCTCCAGAATCTCCTGTAGAGAAACGATTGTTTCCTCCTGCCCCATCATATTCTTGGTGTGTTGCTCTTGCAACTCCTCCATCCCAAACATGGGCGGTCATATTCTGCCCCATAAGGTTCAGTCCTAATCCACCTCCAGAATTCAAGAAATTTGTTCTTGTTGATCTTGCAGCATCTACATTAAATGTGGTGTAGTAAATTGGTGTTCCGTCTGGAGTAACTTTTTGAATTTCGATTAGTGTTCCATCAGCTAGTGTTTTTCTAATGTCCCAACCGTTTTGCCGAGCTAGTCGAATTGCATTCTGCTTTTCTTGTGCTTGCGCTGCGGTAAATTTGTTTTGTAATGCTTCTAGTGCTTGAACATCATATTGGCTCACAATTTTTTGCTTTTCAGCGTCTGTTTGTCCAAATGAAGTTTGCGCAAAAAACATACCGAAGGCAAGCAAGCCTAAAGAAAGGTACTTTTTTTTCATTGGTGTTAATTTTTGGTTGTTAATAAGGTTAATAATTATTTAATGAAGTAACTCTGTAGTTTGCATTTAATAGTTAGGTTCATGATATACTATATGCATAAATTCTAATGAAATTTTGAGTTTTTTTCATTGAAACGAATCAAAAGTGTTAATTTTTTATTAATATTTTAAGAATTTATGTAAATTTTCGATGAATTACATATTTTTTTAAGAATTTCCTACATTTTGTGTTTTTTAAACGCATAAACGATGTTTATACCTTACTTTTTTTATAGAAAAAAATAGAAATAAAAATGTTTTTTTGAACTAATTTTAACGCTGCTTTTTTTGAGCAAAACTCAATTTGTTTGTGTACATTTGAGTAATGCAAACACTACTCGATATACAAAACCTCAGCATTTCTTTTAAAGATAATGAAGTTATTCATGGAATTTCCTATTCCGTATCCTCTAATGAAATTCTGGGTATAGTTGGTGAGTCTGGTAGTGGAAAATCCGTTTCTTCATTAGCTGTTTTAGGCTTGTTACCGAATAAAAATGTCACTATTACTGGGGAAATCCTTTATAAGGATCAAAATTTAGTTTCACTTTCTAATAAGGAGTTTCAACGCTTACGCGGAAATGAAATTTCCATGATTTTTCAAGAACCTATGAGTTCTTTAAATCCTTCTATGACCTGCGGGAAACAGGTAGAAGAAGTATTGTTACAACACAAATTTTGCACAAAAAAAGAGGTGAAAGCAACTGTTTTGTCATTGTTTGAAAAGGTAAAGTTACCACGTGTTGCCCAAATGTACAGCTCATACCCACATCAGTTGAGTGGCGGACAAAAACAACGTGTTATGATTGCGATGGCAATTGCTTGTAAACCCAAGTTATTGATTGCTGACGAACCCACGACAGCATTGGACGTAACGGTTCAGAAGGAAATTATTTTGTTATTGAAAGAGCTACAACAAGAGACTAAAATGGGCATTATTTTTATTTCGCACGATTTGTCTTTGGTCAGTGAAATTGCCGATAAAATTGTAGTGATGTATCAAGGCAATATTGTAGAACATGGCAAAACTTCCAAGCTGTTTTTACATCCTGAACACGAATACACCAAAGCGTTATTGCAGTCAAAACCTTCGTTAGATGTTCGATTGAAAAAGCTACCGACGATTCAAGATGTGTTGGCAGGCACCGTTTCGCAGCAAGTAGTTTCTGCCGAGGAACGAAAACGTCATCATGAGTCCATTTACGCGAAAGCGCCTTTGCTGGAGGTAAAGAACGTATCAAAGTCGTTTTTTAGCAGCGCAGGCATTTTTGGTACATCTACGGAAGTGAAAGCAGTAAACGACGTAAGTTTTTCGTTATATGAAGGCGAAACGCTCGGTTTGGTGGGCGAATCTGGTTGTGGAAAATCTACGTTAGGCAATACAATTTTGCAATTGCACAAAGCAACAGAAGGCGAGATTTTGTACAAAGGACAAGACATTACGAAGTTGTCTAAACGTGAGATCCGAAGTTTGCGCAAAGAGATTCAGATTATTTTTCAAGATCCTTTTGCTTCATTGAATCCGCGAATTCCCATTGGAACTGCCATTTTGGAACCGATGAAAGTACACGGTTTGTACACAAACGACACCGAACGTAAGGAAAAAGTACTCGAATTGCTAGAGCGTGTTGGATTGGACGCTTCGTATTATGGACGCTATCCGCATGAGTTTTCTGGCGGACAGCGACAACGAATTGGAATTGCGCGCACCATTGCGTTGCAACCAAAGTTGATTATTTGTGATGAATCGGTTTCTGCGTTGGATATTTCGGTTCAGGCACAAGTACTGAATTTGCTAAACGAACTGAAAGATAATTTTGGCTTTACGTATATTTTTATTTCGCATGATTTGGCGGTTGTGAAGTATATTTCCGACCAATTATTGGTAATGAATGCTGGACAGATTGAAGAATTGGGCGAAGCAGATGCTATTTATGCAAATCCGAAATCTTCTTACACACAAAAGCTCATTGACGCGATTCCGAAAGGGATTTAGTTTTACTTTTTTCTATTACAACAACTCAAAACAACTTTTCAGAAACTCAGTCTTGTACACTACTTTTGTAGCATTTAATTTTATGATACACACATAAATAACGTTATATCATGAAGAAACAAACATTAAAAAATTTATCGTTACACAAAAAAACGATTTCTAGTTTAGAGGGATTACAAAAAGTACATGGAGGAGACGATTCTTTTTGGCCAGAAACCGTAAAGTTTTGCCCTATTCCTCCAGAGCCAGAACCTCTTCCACCAACTAAATTTCCAGGAGACGTATGTGATATACCAACTTAGTATATAAATTTTAGCATATAAGCTTTTTTTAAAAGAACTGAAGATACGAATTCTTCAGTTCTTTTTCTTTTAACTGCATTTTAAAATTCTGTATCTTTAAGAGATATGAACTTAACCAGAGAAGAAAAACGGGCATTTAGATCACTTTTATTTAAACATCAAGATGGCATTGCCATTACCGCGAGTATTGCTGTGTTGGAACGCCATGCCGTTTTTGATTTTTTAGCTTCTGAAAAATCAACTTCTCTTTCCTTTCTTCTTGAAAAGTTTCCACAATTTCACTCAGGATATTTAAATGTTGCTTTGCGTAGTTTGTCCTCGCAAGGAATTTTGAATTATGAGGTAACGCAAGAAGCTGTTCGCATTGAAACTACCGCAAAGTTTATTGCCTTTCAGCGACACATTACACATTACGTATATTTTGAAGCGTTGTTTCATCATTATTATGAACTTTTTAAAAGTCCTTTTAAATTTTCATCGTTGAGAACAGATTATTTGCTTGCGTTTGCTGCTTATTTGGCAAATGCGAAGAAAGCCTTGCAAACTGATGCATATTTTAAGGTAGAGATTGCTGTGCATTTGGAAGGAGTTTTGCTAGCGCCGATGTTGGTATATTTGGGATATCACGGTGATTTAGAAAATATTGAAACCGTTCGTTTTTTGAAAGATGAGTCGCTTCAAAAAGTGTTGCGCTTGCTAGATTTGTATGATGATAATGGACTTACTAAAAAAGGAAAATTTTTGTTTGCTAAGAGTTATGCGTACGGTGTTACTACTTCGTACATTCCTATTATGAACCATATGGAAACGTATTTGACTGGAGATTTTTTACCGTTTTTTAAGCAAGATCATTTAGGAAATGAACAGCACGTGTTTCGTGGTATGAATGTTTGGGGAAGTGGCGGCAGTCATGCAACTTATTTTAATAAGTTTGATGCTGTTTTGGTCGATATTTTTAACAAACCACTTGCCGAACAACCGAAAGGAATTATTGATGTTGGTTGTGGAAATGGCGCATTGCTAGAGCATATTTTTGATTTAATTTGGAATAAAACCCAACGCAAAGATGACTTAAGCAACAATAAATTAATTTTGATTGGTGCTGATTATAATAAGGAAGCGTTGTTGAGTACGAAACGAAATTTAGAGAAAGCGAATGTTTGGGCGGAAGTTGTTTGGGGCGATATTGGAAATCCTGCGGAAATTGATAGGAAGCTACAAGAATTGTACAATGTAAAGTTGGGAGAATTACTGAATGTGCGTTCTTTTTTAGATCATAACCGACCGTTTAATGTACCTAAAGCTTCGTATACGGGGAATTTATTGTCAACAGGAGCATTTGCACATCGTGGAAAGCAATTGCATAATAGTGACGTTGCGCAGAGCTTGGTAGAACACTTTGAAAAGTGGAAACCGTATATTCAACATCATGGTTTGTTGTTTATTGAATTGCATACCGTTTCTCCAGATACTGTTGCGATGAATTTAGGCAGAACACCTTGTACGGCGTATGATGTGACACATGGTTTTTCCGATCAGTATATTGTAGAGTTGGATGTGTTTTTGGAAGCGATTTCAAAAGCGGGAATTACGATTGACCCAACACATTCCTATTGTTTTCCGAGTGATGAAATTGCTACAATTAGTATTCATTTGGTGCGGTAGTTAATATCGTTGCGAGATAAAATTACTTGGATAAAATTTTGAATACATTTATGTCAAGCTCTCGTTAATTACAAGTTTAACTACGGAGCTTCCTTGAGTGTACCTTCGTAATATTTACTTTCTGTATAGATATTAATTCCTAGTAAATTCCACTTTAATATTCCTGTAGCCTGATACGTTATTTCTCCAGTTTTATTTTTATTAATCACAACTGCACCTGATTTCCATTGAAACCCTGATGTAAAACCACTTCTAGTTGCATATCCGCTTAATAGGGTGGCTTTATCGGTTTCTTCCAAATACCGTGCGTGTAGTGATATATGAAAAGCGCTATTTTTTTCCAATCGTTTGTTTATTGATATTATTTTATCACGATCTTTTTGATCTATTTTCGTTTTTGAAACGTACCTATTGTCGTTAACATCAATTTCCTTAAAGCTCAACATACCGATAACGCCAATTACAAATAGTACAATAATAGCATTGCCGTATTTGTTGTCAAATAATTTTTTTCCTTTGGAGAATAGCGTTAATACTAATGCCCAAAACAGGATGACTAATGCCGTATTTATGAGTGTCCAAATTATATACATGATAACTTTTTAATTATTTACGTTTTTTCTTTTTCTTCTTTTTAGAGACTTCTTCCGCCATGAGTAGTGCATTGTAAGCATTGACTATTTTTCCTGATTTTGATAGGGAGCTGAAAGGGACTTTATTATCATCTTTCTCTTTACCTTCAGGACTAGGTTTGTAAACCATTATATTTTTGGAAATTCCCGATTTTAAAATTATATTTTTTACCTCTATGACATTTAAATTAGGAAAGTATGATCTGATCAAAGCAACAACACCCGATACAATAGCACATGAAAGAGACGATCCTGAATCAGTATCAACACCATTCCAAGTAAGAACTTTTATATCTTCTCCAGGAGCAAAAATGTCAACTGTTTTTTTTCCATAGTTTGTATAATTTGAGATTAATTCGTTTGAATAGTTTGAAGAACCAACTGCAATGAAATTATTTAAAATTTCATTTTTATTTTCATCCATGTCATTAGGATAATAATAATTTTTTTTATCATCTAAATTTAATCCTTCATTTCCTGCCGCTGATACTATTAAAACATCCTTTTTCTCAGCGTATTTTATTGCATCACTGATCCATTTTTCATTTATTGAAAATTCTTTTCCAATACTCATATTGATAATTTTCGCACCATTATTAACTGCATATCTTATAGCTAATGCAATATCCTTATCATTTTCATTTCCATAACTAGAAATTATTATTGGCATAATTTTTATATTATCTACAATTCCAATAATTCCATCTTCGTTATCTCTGTTTGCGGCAATGATCCCTGCTACTTTTGTTCCATGATCCATTTTTGCATTTCCAAAGACATTATTGTTACCATATATAGAATCATTTATATCATTTAAATCGTCGTTAGTTAGCCTATCAAAATGTTCTATATTATAAGTTTTCTCTATATTATTCTTATGAATATTAAGAATTTGATTTATTCTTTTTTCATCAATTCCATTTTTAATTAAATATCGGGTACTTGCTAATTTTTGCTTAATTATTGTATCAGTATTTTTTTTATATAAAGAATCTAGTTCTTCTAGTGTAAAATCTTTTTTATTAAATAATACATTCATTGTATCTTTGAGTTTTAAGTACCTTTCTTTAAATCCTTGAAAATATTCGAGATTTAATTTTGCTTCTTCAATTTTCTCCTTTTGGTATTTTTCGGCTCTTTTATATAATCTATAGACTTTTAAGTCCTTAGACTCTATATTTGACTCATCTAAATTTTTGAAGTGTTTGTATTTTTTAAGTATTCTTACTGCTGTACTTTTGTGATGTATGGTGGGATCATTTTTTTTTGTTCCCAAAAAATTCCAACCATTTATGTCATCTACATATCCATTTTTATCATCATCGATGTTATTGTTTGGTATTTCATCCGTATTTATCCAAATTTTATTTTTTAAGTCTCTATGGTTAATATTTACTTCTAGGTCAATGATTGCAACTATTATTTCCATCCCTTTTTTCCCTTCTATAAAATCATAAGCTAATTCAGAACTAATACCAAAAATTGTATCTTTTGAAAAACTTTTATGTTGCCAATTTTTAATCTCATCTTCTGTTAAATTCACTCTTTTTTCAATGATTTTAGAATTATTAACAGAGGTTTCTGGTCTAAAAGACTGAGATTTACATGACGTTGAAAGTAAAAGCATTATTGATAGAATAATTAAATTATATATTTTCATTGACATTGTTAGTTATATTGAAAAATGGGTAAATTAATTAATTTACCCATTAAATTAATAAGTTATTTATTTTTAACAAATATTGGGTGTAGTTGTGAAACATTGTACTTTTACGGAAGTAGACTTTGTCTTTCCTGCACCACCACAACCACAAGTATCATGATTAGTAGCATCACAGTCAGTTGTTTCACAATTTGCGTCAGTGTTTCCTCCATATATGTTATAAACTGAATTATTTAAATTAGACACTTTGGTAATTAATAACTTTAATTTTCTTTGTTTCTTCATAATTTTGTTCTTTAATTTTTGTTTGATGTAAATTTATGGTATTCATCATCAGAATTGATCGTTTTTTCCAACTACATCCCTATTTTCCGTGAAAATAGGTCATTTTTATTTATTTTATTAATGATTATCAGTGATTTATATTTTTTATAAAATATGATGTGTGAATTCCTGTGAATTTATAAAAAGCTCTAGAATAAGATTCACTATTAGAAAAACCTGCTTCATCAGCTATTGCTTTAACAGTGTACTTTCTAAAGTTTCTATTCTCTTTAAGTTCCTTCACTACATATTCGATTCTCAAACTGTTTATATAATTACGAAAGTTATTTTCTTTATGTTTATTAATGATTTTTGACAAATATTTAGAATTTGTGTCGCACTTTTTAGCTACTAAATTTAATGTAATACCTTTTTGTAAAAAGCCCTTTTCTCCTTCAAAACTTTTTAATTTATTTAATATACTATTAATAGTTTCTTCGTTTAAGTCTAAATCAGAAATAGGTTCGTTGTCAACTCTAGTTTCCTCTTCACTAGATATAGGTGTATCTGTCAGCTTCATTAATTCAAGAAACTTCTTTTTATATTTTTTTCTTTTTTTATAATTGTAAATCAATATAGTAGATAAACCTAATAATAGTGTAATTAGAATATAAATATTTCTTCTAGATTTGTTTCCAAATTCTTCTGATCTTTTAAGTTTTGATTCTAAAAAATCCTTTTCAATTAAAAGGTTTTTAGTATCAAATTCCTCATGTATTGAAGTGCTTATATTACGATATCTGTTGTTTAAAATACTGTCTATATGTAGCAATTTTTTCACATAAAATAATTGATTCTCAGAATCATTATTTTTTTCGTAATAGCGTATTAGGGATTCATAAGATTTCCGTGTTTCAGGGTAAGCATATCCAGTTTCATCAAAAATACTATCTACTTTTTTGAAATATGATATCATTTTTTCCTCATTACTTTGTATCTCATTTATTTTCCCTAAATAATGATATGCTATAGCAAGATTAGGAAAATCTTCAATTTCAGCAAGGTATGGGATGGATTTTAGTAAACTATCTTTAGATTCTCTGTACATTTTCTGAAAAAACTTATTATTACCTTCAATATAAGTAAACATTAAATGAGAAGAGTCATTTAATTTTTTTGCAAATTTATACCCTTTTGTTGAATATTTTGTCGCTGAGTCATGTAGCTTAATATTTGTGTAAGCAGTCGAAAATGCGTAGAGGGTTTCCGAGAAGTCTTGTTTTCTTGTTTTGTCTCTTCCATTGGCTAAATCATATTTTAGGCATTCTTCAAATAATTGTATAGCCTCTTCATTTTTCCCAATATCTACTTTTAAAATACCTATATTGAAAATAATTTTATAGTAGATTCCTTCTTTTTCAGTAACATAAGATTTAGCTTTTAAGAAATCATATGAAGCCTCTTCATCTTTTCCTGAGTAATAATGTAAGCTACCTCTATAAAAATAACTTTCTGCCAATAAATCTTTTAGGTTGTATCTTTCAGAAATTGCAATGCTACTATCTAAATATTTCTTTCCATTTACTATGTCATTAAAATACGTTGCATACAATCTAATATAGCTGTTTGCAATGGCTCTGTTATCTTTAACAATTGTAGCTTTATGAAGTGTAAACTGTGCAATATCTCTTGCTATCGAAGAATTACCACTATTTTCATAGAAGATATCTTTTAATTCTGCAAAGCTTTTATTTGACAATGTATCTATTTTAATAGTAACAGAATTTTGTTGCCCCATTACCAAAATAAAAGAAAAAAGAAAAAAAATATTATAATAAATTTTACCAAACATTAAATTTTACATTTTATAATATGGACAAAACTCCAATTTCACCCTATTTTCTGAGAAAATAGGGTGAAATTGATTTCTCTATACCTATTTTTAAGGCACTGAATATCAAAATATTATATATTTTTTTGAGTAAAATTCACTGAAAATAGGTTGTTATTATTTGCTTTACCTTACTATTAAGAACTAATTTTACATCATCAAAAAAATCTAACAACTAAAATATATTATAAATTTTAATTGAAAGAAAAGTTTTAATAAAAAAAGCTTCCGCTACAGCGAAAGCCTTTTGAGTAAACAAATAAACATTTGCCTACAATCTGCAAATCAAAGATAGGTATTTTTTAATACACATCGCAGCAAATGTTTGTTAAAGTGTCACTATTCACTTTAAAAAACAGTCGTGGAAACCGAAAAACGAACGAGTAGGTGTATTTTAAAAATTAATAAAATAATGAAAAACGGAATTAAAAGGATTGGAAAAGGATTGTTCGCTATCTTTATGATTAAACTAACACTATTATCAGGTGTCCTCATTTTTCAGGCTTGTCAAACTGATAGCACTTTTGAAGATGAAAATGATAAAGAATTAAAAAGTAGTTTTATTGAGGCATTGAATGAATCAAGTGAAAAATTACGAGAAATTAACATTATAAAAAGTAATTATAAAGGAGATAAAAAAGGAAATGATTTATCAAAGGAAAATACAGATGAAATCCTTACTTTTAAGATGTGTTTATTATTAAATCAAGATGATTCAAACGGTTCTTCAAATACAGGTGTTATTGATGCGACTGATGTTGATACGATAGGAGAAGTAATCGACTTAGGGAACGATTCAGGAACACGCCCTGTGGTAGTTGATGACAATGAAGGTAATGTGGCGAATGACCCTGTAGCATTTGGATTTAGCATGTGTTTTGATATACCACAAGAACCAACTGTTGAGGCTATGGATCCAGCAATTCAGGCTGCTCGAAATTTTCTATTATCAAGAGAATTAACTGAAACTGATATTGTAGAAGCATTAGATGGTGCCGATGAATCAGCAATGATTCCTCTAGTTCACGCAATATTAGTTGTAGAAGCTGAAGCTGAAGGATTAGTATATAATGATGAATTAGAGCTTATGTCTTCTATGTTTGGTGTACAAACTGCTAATGCACAAAATTGGGGTATAATTAGCGGATGTGCAATATCAACGCTAGGTTTAGATTCTCTTGCAGATTTAAGAGATGCTTTAGATGGTAAAAAAGTAAAAGGGAGAGCTTTAAAAAAGGCTTTCAAGAAAGTAGCAAAAAAGTTTGTCGCAGGTCTAACAGGTTGGGGAACTATTTTATTAGTTGCAGAATTTGGAATTTGTGTCGCGGCGGGACATGCATTATAAAAATAAATTTAATGGAAAATTATAAAGGTTTACTAATCGGAATTTTAGCGTTAATTGTATTTAGATATACAGTAGGTAGTTTCCTGAGGAGAAAAATTAAAGAAAGAAAAGAAGAAAAGAAGAAAAAAGATCATTAAAAAGTATTTCTCTATAAGTTTCTTGAAAATCAAGCTTATATGAGCAAAGCCTGCTGTAGGCATTAGGAATTTCAACCGAATATAGTTATTGCTATTGACATAAGATGCATTATAACTATGGAAATTAATAAATATGATGGTGCTGACGGTAATTCAGATATAATTAAATAAGTGTCAAATGAAAAAGAGAATTTTAATGATAACAATTGCATTGTTAGTATTTATTTCAAGCTATAATTGCAGTTCTAATAGAAAAGTAATTAATGGGAAAACAATATCAACTGTTGCCTCCAATAATACTGATTTACTAAAATCAAAATTGAAGCTAACTGACAAACAACTTGAAAAAATTTTAAAAAATGATTCTGTTAAAAATCAAGTTATTCTATCACTTAAAGATTCTCTTTCTCCTAATTTAATTAGAAAACATTTAGATCCTTATATAGCTGGAAAATATAGTACGAAACAAACTTGTGTTTTATTAAAATTACAAACACGCTTCAAAGGTGATTCCTTCGAACTCAATAACATGACAAAAACTACTAATTCTCCTAAGTTTAATTCAATGGAAGATTTAGAAAAGTATATCAAACAAACAGATTCACTACTTGGTAGATCAATTAAGATTAAGAAAAATGACTCTATCAAAAAGAAGAAAAATTAATACTCTAAAACCAACAAATCATGGAGTCAGCAAATAATATCGACGCATTTGGAGTTTTCGCTGGAATCTTTCAGATATTTACATTAGTTTTTATCTTATTTGTAATTGTTTTGGGAATTGTATTAGCAATTAAACTAATAAAACTGATGAACTCACAAACACGTTTAAACAACGAGCGCATAAAAAAGTTACAAAACGATCACTAAACAGATTGATCTTGCTTGAAATTTATTCAAAACTTCAAGCATAAATAACAATCACTTTTTTTTATGATTACCCTAAAAGCCATGCTTACATAAGCATAGCCAGCTATCGGCATGGCTTTTTTAAAAATAAAAATATTAAAAAAACACAACACATTTCACCATGAAACTTATACAAAATCTCATACTAATTCTAGGCTTTAGCATCTTATTTGTATGTAATACACAAGCAAGTGAGCCTGTTCGGAAGGATAGTAATCATGCTTATTTAACTACTGTTTCATACCAAAAATTAGATAGTCTACAAATACAAAATAAACAACAAGAACTCATTGTTGCCTTAACACAAAAACAACAAGAATTTGAAATTAGATATTATACCTTAGCAGGTATTACATTGTTTTTAGTACTATTATTTGGTGTGCTGTGCTTTTTTAATAAACGTGGTGATAAACGACTCGAAAAAATTGTTTCCCTTTTAGAAAAATATCAAAACAAAGAGAAAAAGGATTCTGAAAAAACAACAAACAATCAACTTGATATTGATGAAACTATCATTTCTGAAATTCTTGAAAACCTAAGAGTTTTTGAGCAAGAAAAAGGATTCTTAACGTCTAAAATTACACTACACGAATTCGCCAAAAAAATACAGACAAACACAAAATATTTATCGAAAGTTATCAATACCTATAAGTCAAAATCATTTAGAAATTATATCAATGATTTACGTGTTGAACACAGTATAAATTCCCTTCAAAATAATCTGCATTTTAGAAAGTATACCGTAAGTGCTATTGCAAAAGAAGCAGGTTTTAGCACAAGTGAATCCTTTACAAAAGCCTTTAGAAAACGAACAGGTGAAACCGTTACAGAATTTGTGTCAAAGTTGTAATAAGTTGTTGACGATGCATGATAAAAAATTAAAATATAGTTTGAGGTTGGGTAAAATAGTGATGTTCTAATGTATTGAATATCTGCTGTTTTTAAAATTGATAAAGCGGTAAGGGTTATAGCTGGCTACGCCGCTTTGTCTTTTTTTATATAACTTTAAATTTTAAAATCACATTATGAAATATCTCTTTTTATTTATCTGTAGTGCATTCTTTTTTGCTTGCGCCATCAAACCTACTCAATATAAAGTGACTGGCGATCTTACTTTTAAATCAGTTTCACTCACCAACTATCATGTTGCTACAGAAGCACAATATCAAGATGTTGTTAAAAGAATAGATGCTGCGCTTGCCAATCCTGAAAAATATAAGAATAGCATGGAATTGGTTCGATTCTTGGCAGATATGGAAAAACATAAAATTTCAACAGCAGCAGAAATATTCTTATATGTCGATACAGATAGTATTATGAGAGTTTACCTAAGCGAAAAAGCATATGAAAAAATAAAGCATTTTAATTATAGAGATTTACAAAGAGAACAAAAGAAAGTAGTGCTACAATTAGATATTATTCAAAAGGAAAAATATCTATTTTATGCAGAAGACATTATCAGTGTCAAAAAAGTAGATGGTGTTTCTAAGATTAACGGACGCGCTATGAAATTTATCTCAAATTAAAAGAAATAAAAAAACTCCCAAGCTTTGACACTTGGGAGTTTTCAATTTTATAAAGTTATTGAGAAGTATCGCTTATTGCTTTACGAACTTCTGAATAATTTTTTCTTCTTCATCTGTTACTTCAAGTAAGTAAACTCCAGATTTCAATTCACTTACGTTTAGTCTTCCGTCTTTAAGGTTTCCTGTTTTTACAGTTTGTCCCATTAAGTTAAGAATTCTGTATGCAGAGTTTACATTGTAGCTTGCTAAGTTGATCGTAATATCTCCACGAGTTACTGTTGGCGTCATTAAGAAGTCTCCTGCAATAGAACCTTGTGGTCCAGAACGCAATGCCTGAATTCCATCAGCTGCTCTTGCTCCGCCTCCATTGATACCCGTAATTGTTACTTGGTCAATATATACTTGATCTGCGTTTGCACTTGCATCACACTGTACTCTAAATCTTGAGTTTGATGCGAAGTTTACATTAGAACTATCTAAAGTTACCGTTGCTGTATAGAAGCTTCCGTTTGTAAAGCTACTTCCGCTAGCATACGTTGCTACAGTGCTCCAAGATGATCCGTTGTAATAACGTACCCAGAAATCTTCTCCATTTTCCATTGAATTTGGATAGAAATAGAAGGTAAATTCTACCTGATCGAATCCTCGTAAGTCAAATGTTTCTGATGTCATTGCCGAAGCTGTACCAGAGTTATCTCTTAATCTGATAGAGTAGTCTCCTTCGTAAGAACGAGAGCCTCTGTAACGGTAGCAATCGCTTCCTCCATCAGTCCATCCGTCTAGTCCTGTTTCAAAGAATCCTTCGTGTAATACTGTAGTTCCTCCCGTTTGACATGGTGCACATGATGAACCTCCACAGTCAATTCCTGTTTCGTCTCCATTTTGAATTCCATCATCACAAGTTGGCGCTGGTGGCGGTGTACTTCCTAAACAGAAGTCTGTAGCTTCAGAAGATGTAAAGCTTCCTCCAGATACAATTTGTCCGTCTGGACCTGTTAATGTGTATGACCCGCTTCCGTAAGTACAGCAAATTCCGTCACCGTAAGCATCGTTGATGGTAAATGTGTAACAGTCGTTTGGTAAACATAATGTTTCTGTTACTGTAGAACCATCAGGATTTGATGCTGAATAACTCTCAGATGCAACTGTTGTTCCTCCATCTGTTACGATAGCCCAAGAAGTTTCTTCTGGATAGTTGTCAAATGTAATTGTTAAAGTTACTTCATTATCTGAACAACCTGATTGACATGGCGCACAAGAACCTCCACAGTCAACTCCTGTTTCGTCTCCATTTTGAATGCCGTCATTACATGTTGGTGCTGGTGGTGGTGTTCCTCCACATTTATCAGACAACGCTAAACTTCTTCTAACGCCTCCAACATCTAATACAGCACGCATACGTGCTTTTTGTCCTGCTGTGTATAAGTTCATACATGAATCATCTGAGTAATCCATATAGTTTTGTACCATATCTGTGCTTGCACATGAAACATGTGTAGTATCACATCCGTAGTTTGGTCCGTCAGAAGTTGGTGTATCAGATACAAAATCGTCAACTCCACATCCGCCGTCTCCCCAAATGTGACGTAAATTTAAATAGTGACCTACTTCGTGTGTTGTCGTTCTTCCTAAATCGAAAGGTGCAGAAAGGTAAAATCCTGATCCTTTAGCACTGCTTCCAAAATACTGTGGACTCATTACAACGCCATCGGTTGCAGCACTTCCGCCAGGAAATTGTGCGTATCCTAAGATTCCGCCTCCAATATTACATACCCACATGTTCAGGTATTCTGACGTATTCCAAGGACTAACTCCACCTTGAGCAGTACTTTTCATAGCATCATTAGTTCCCCATGCAGTTCTAGTAGAAGATTTTCTTGTAATTCCTGTAGTTGCATTTCCGTTAGGATCAACTGTTGCCAGACAAAACTGAATTTCCGTATCAACAGCTTGTGACCATCTGTTGTCTGCATCAGCATTGGTTCTTCTAAAATCTTCATTCAATACATCTAATTGTGATTGAATTTGTGCATCGCTAATATTTTCTTGTGAATTATTGTAGATTACGTGCACTACAACAGGAATTGTAATAATATTTCCTGTAATGCTTTCTTGTGGTCCCAATTCTTGAATTCGCTGTCTTGTGAAGTCCTCGATTTGTTGCATACGAGCTTCCAATTGCGGATCAAGTTGTTTTCTGTACTCTAGGTTTTCCATTGTAGAACAGTCACGCTCCTGAGCGAACGACATTCCGACAAATAAAAAACTCAACAATAAAAGTGTAAAGTTTTTTTTCATAAAAAAGTTTTTAAGTTGGTCTTTATTTTTTTCGACGATTGTCAAAAACGTATCAAATATGTTAATTTTTTGTGAATAATCCGATTAAATACATTTTTTTTCGACGAAACACACGAAAAGTTTCGATAAACATAAATTATTCGCAGTTGTACAATCGTCTGAAAACCTGTTGTTTAAGCATGAAAATTGATCTTTTTATACGTATTTTAGTTTTTTTGGGAGATGGAACTAAAAAAAGCGTCGTATTGTTAATAATACGACGCTTTTGTAAGATTTTTGAAGATTTTTCTGAATGTTATGAAAGCTGCATTTCTGGGATTTCTCCTTCGACAATTAGTGTTCCTTCCGTTGCATTTTTGATGTCATCAACCGTAACGCCTGGAGCTCTTTCTAATAGTTTGAAACCTTCCGAAGTAATTTCAAGCACTGCAAGATTGGTTACTATTTTTTTGACACAACCAACGCCTGTAAGCGGCAGTGAACATTTTTTTAGTAGTTTGGATGCACCTCGTTTGTTGGTATGCATCATTGCTACGATTATATTTTCTGCGGAAGCGACCAAATCCATAGCGCCGCCCATTCCTTTGACCATTTTCCCTGGAATTTTCCAATTGGCAATATCGCCATTTTCAGCAACTTCCATCGCTCCTAAAATAGTTAAATCGACATGCTTTCCACGAATCATTGAGAAACTCGTTGCTGAATCAAAGAAACTTGCGCCTGGCAAAGTCGTAATGGTTTGTTTTCCTGCATTTATAATGTCTGCATCTTCTTCACCTTCAAAGGGAAAAGGTCCCATACCGAGCACGCCATTTTCACTTTGAAATTCTACTTCTATATCGTCTCTTACAAAGTTGGCAACCAACGTTGGTATTCCAATACCTAAGTTTACGTAGTAACCGTCTTTTACTTCTTTTGCAATTCTTTTTGCGATTCCGTTTTTGTCTAACATTTTATATGTGATTTGAAAATGTGTTCATTTGAAAATTTGATGATGCGCTCCTTTTTCGTTTTATAATTTCTTTTCACTAGAAGCTTTTGTAAATCTTATTAAATTAACTCATCTCTTTTTAGATGTTGCTATAATTTTACTTATTATTTTTATTATTGTTAGTAGATCAGCATGTAATTGTTGTGATGGATTTGGATAAAATTCTGACTCTTTACAAAGCAACAGCCAATACTCTAGCTCGTCTGCTTCTTTGGCTGAAATTTTGAATTTATGAATAAAATCTGCCTTACTTTCTGCATTCTGTGCTTCTCTAATATTAGCTCCAATAGATGTTCCACTTCTAAAAATTTGCGAAGCCATTTCGTACTTGTGCAAATTCCTTAATTTTTCTGAAAATTTGATAATTTGAATGGAAAAGTCAAAAGTTCGTTTTATAATAATGTTGTCTTTGTCGTTTCTCACTGAGCGGTTCTTTTCAACTTTATTTTCAAATTAATCCATCATCAAATTTTCAAATTAACGTGTTCGCACCGTACGCTGTTCTATTCGTTTTTCATATTGTTCTCCTTGAAAAATACGCTGTACAAAGATTCCTGGAATGTGTATTTGATTTGGATCTAATTCGCCAGCAGGCACCAATTCTTCAACCTCAGCTACTGTAATGGTTGCGGCACCGCACATACACGGATTGAAATTTCGAGCGGTTCCCTTAAAGATCAAGTTTCCAGCTTCGTCTCCTTTCCAAGCTTTTACAAAAGCAAAATCGGCTTCATACGCTTTTTCAAGAATGTACATTTTTCCATTAAATTCTCTAGATTCTTTTCCTTCGGCTACTTCAGTTCCGTAACCTGCAGGTGTGTAAAATGCGGGAAATCCTGCTTGTGCGGCTCTGCATTTTTCTGCAAGTGTTCCTTGGGGCGTAAGTTCTACTTCAAGTTCGCCCGAAAGCATTTGACGTTCAAATTCATCATTTTCTCCTACATAAGAGGAAATCATTTTTTTTATTTGGCGTCCTTGCAAAAGAAATCCTAAGCCAAAATCGTCCACACCTGCATTGTTAGAAATACACGTGAGATTTTTTACGCCAAGTTTCACCAATTCGGCAATGGCATTTTCAGGAATTCCGCATAAACCAAAGCCTCCAAGCATTAAAGTCATGTTGTCTTTGACTCCTTCAACTGCTTGTTGTACCGTATCTATCTTTTTATTAATCATCAATCAGTATTTTGACTGAAAATTACGAAATTTTCAAAAGATGTTCCCTTTTTTTCCGAATAATTTAAAGTGAATTAAAAGTCAATTCCTTCTAACTTGTCTTCATCAGGATCTTTGCCATTATTTTCCTCTGTCGTGGAAGTTGTTTTAGAGCAATCGATGTTAATGGTCATTTCTTCTTCTGGCTTTTCAAATCGACCATCTGAGACCGATAGTGATTTATCAGCATAACATTTTTTCATAAATAATGCCCAAATTGGCAATGCCATAGAAGCTCCTTGCCCATATTTGGTTCTGGCAAAACGTATTTGACGATCTTCACCTCCAACCCAAGCGCCAGAGATTAAATTTGGCACCATTCCGATAAACCAACCATCACTGTTGTTTTGTGTAGTTCCTGTTTTTCCTGCAATAGGATTTTTGAATTCGTATGGATATCCTGTAATGATTTCGTCATACATTTTATTCCATTTATTAGCTCCTTTGTGGCGAAGTCTTCTTCCTGAACCACTTTGCGTGACACCTTCCATAAGATTGACCACTGTGTAAGCTACTTCTTCACTTAATACGTCTTTTGTTTCTGGTACAAATTCATAAAGTATGGTTCCGTTTTTGTCTTCAATACGTGTGACAATTACGGGTTTTACATATACACCTTTGTTTGCAAATGTTCCGTAAGCGCCTAGCATTTCGTACAATGAAATATCTGGTGTTCCCAAAGCAATAGAAGGCACTTCTTCTATTTCAGATTCTACACCAAGACGTTGTGCTAACGACCGAACATTGGCAGGACCAACTTTGTCCATTAAACGTGCAGTAACTGTGTTTACGGAGTTTGCTAGTGCACCTTTGAGCGTGCGCATACCTTCGTATTTTCCATCAGAATTTTTTGGACACCAAGGTTCCTGCAAACCATACTTTCCTGTTTCGATACAAAATGGTCCGTTTGGCATGGAGTCACAAGGTGATAAGTGCAATTGATCGATCGCTGTTGCATATACAAATGGTTTGAATGTAGAACCAATTTGACGTTTTCCTTGTTTTACCATATCATATTTAAAGTTTCTGTAGTTAAAACCGCCAACCCAAGCTTTTACCTGCCCTGATTGTGGTTCTAGTGACATGAAACTAGCACGCAAAAAGAATTTTGAATATAAAATAGAATCGCGCGGCGTCATAATGGTATCGATACGATTGTTTTTTCCTTTCCATGAAAATACGGTCATCGGCGTTTTTTTGTCAAAAGAAGCAAGGATTTCTTTTTCAGTTTTTCCTTCTTTTTTCATGATTTTCCAACGCTCAGAATTTTCAATTGCTTTGTTCATCACAAAATCAATGGTGCTTTGTTCTACATCTTTGGCAAAAGGTGCATTTTTATTCCTTTTTTTTGTGTTTTGATGATAAAATTCTGCTTGTAATTTTTTCATGTGTTCCTCCATTGCTTCTTCGGCATATTCTTGCATGCGTGAATCAATAGTGGTGTAAATTTTTAATCCATCAAGATAAATATCATATTTTTCGCCATTTTCTTTTGGATTTTCTGCAGTCCATTTTTTTAAGAAACCTTTTAAGTGTTCTCTAAAATAGGTTCCTATACCTTCATTGTGTGATTCTGGATTGTAATCAATAGTTAAGGGTAGTTTTTGTAACGAGTCTTTTACTTCTTTCGTAATGTAATCGTATTTATACATTTGTGCTAATACGACATTTCTTCTGGTTTTTACACGTTCTGGTCTTCTTCTCGGATTGAATAAAGAGGAGTTTTTAAACATTCCTACTAGCATTGCCGATTCTTCAATTTGCAATTCTTGTGGTTCTTTTCCAAAGTAAATTCTTGCTGCAGAGCGAATTCCATCTGCATTGTTTCCAAAGTCATAGATATTGAAGTACATCGCAATGATTTCTTCTTTGGTGTATTGGCGTTCTAAACGTGTCGCAATAACCCATTCTTTTATTTTTTGAATGAGACGTTCAGGAAGATTTTTAGAACCTTCACCGACAAATAGTTGTCGTGCTAATTGTTGCGATATCGTACTTGCGCCACCTTTGCTTCCTAAAAATGCAAATGCTCTAACGGTTCCACGCACATCAATTCCTGAGTGGTCGTGAAAACGTGCATCTTCTGTAGCGATAAGTGCGTTTACTAAATCTTTTGGTAAATCTTTATAATCAACAGGAGTTCTGTTGTCTTTTAAGTAATATTTTCCGAGTGTTTTTCCATCGGCAGAAATTACTTGACTTGCTAAGTTTGTTTGCGGATTTTCTAAAAATTCAAAAGAAGGCATTTTTCCCAAAGCTCCCCATGAAGCTAGTAAGAATAAAAGGATTACACTTGCTATTCCGCCTACGAATACTCTCCAAAACCATTTGATAAACGTTTTAAAAGATGCAGGTGTTTCTTGTTTCTTTTTGACTTGCTTTTTTGCCATTTCAATACGTTGTTTGTACTATTTTTTTTCAATTCTAAAGCCAACCTCAGAGATTCCCTTTAAGCTTTGGATTCCGTCTGGTTCATTAATTTTTCTCATGGCTTGTTGTATGGTTACTTCATACATTCCTTGGTATGGAAAACGAACGTCTTCTTTGTACCAAAGTTTGCTTTCTTTGGTCGTCATACCTTTACCGAGCCATTCTCCATTTGGTTTTGCCATTTCATATTCTAGTGTATCTGAAACGACATTTCCATTTGGAAAGTTCATATTGACAATAAGAAATAGGTTTCGAAATTGATATTCGTCTGTATTTCTCACGTTGACAAACAAATTGTATCTGTTTGTACTGTCTGGCTGTTGAAATTTGAAATTTAAAGAGGTTTCTTTGTCCCAAGATGTTCCTACGGACGTATATTCGTCATACACACGATTTCCGTCACAAGAAATGAATAGCATACTAAGAATAGCTATAAAAAATGCGATTTTACTTTGGTTTTGCATTTTTATTCGATTTTTTACGTCTGTTGTTATTCTTGTTCCTGTTTTTGTTGGCGTTTTTGGTACTGTTTTTTGCATTTGGATGATTTCCTTTTTTAGCATTTTGATTGTTGCTTTTTTTCGGGTTTCCGCCTGTTTTTGCAGTAGCTTTGTTGCCAGCATTGTTGTTGTTTCTGCGTCTTTTCTTGTTTTGAGCGCCTCTTCTTTTTCGGTTTCGAGTGGGTTTTTTATCAAATCGTGTAAGACTGTCTTGACCTACAACGTTTTCAAAGTTTGTTTTAGTATCTTCTTCAATAAGTTCTAATGCGTATTCTTCTAAACTTATTACTTTTTCTTTTTTCACATTCATCGCAATGATTTCATTGGCTTGATCGGTGGTAAGTTTGTGCCAATTCATCCATTCCCCTTCATACGCGTACCAAATGTGTCCTTTAAAGATATCCGTTTTTTGGCAAACTGCAATTCCTTTTTCGGTGTATAATTTTACATCGCTTTTTGGAAATTGCTTTAATGCTTCTAGGTATGCATCTAATTCAAAGTTGAGACAGCATTTTAGTTTTCCGCATTGTCCTGCTAGTTTTTGAGGGTTTAACGAAAGTTGCTGATATCTAGCGGCAGCTGTATTTACAGAGCGAAAATCGGTCAACCATGTTGAACAGCAAAGTTCGCGTCCACATGAGCCAATTCCGCCTAAGCGAGCTGCTTCTTGACGAAAACCAATTTGACGCATTTCAATACGAATGCTAAAGGCTTTTGCCATGTCTTTGATTAACTGACGAAAATCTACACGATCTTCCGCAGTGTAATAAAACGTTGCTTTGGAGCCATCTCCTTGAAATTCTACATCTGAGATTTTCATTTGCAAACCAAGCGCAATTGCTAATTCGCGCGAACGCTTCTTGATTCCTTCTTCTCTATCGCGTGCACGCGACCAAACATCAATGTCTTTTTGAGATGCTTTTCGGTATATTTTTTTGACATCTTCGCTCGTTGGACTTACTTTTTTCTTCTTCATTTGTACTCTTACCAATTCTCCAGTAAGAGTTACAATTCCGACATCATGTCCTGGAGAAGCTTCTGTAGCTACAATGTCTCCAATACTAAGCGATAAATTTTCTGTATTTCTGTAAAAATGTTTTCTACTGTTTTTAAAACGCACCTCAACACAGTCAAAAGGTTTCTGACTGCTCGGTAGCGACATGTTTGATAACCAATTGAATACAGTTAGTTTGTTACAACTATCAGTGCCACAAGTACCATTGTTCTTGCAGCCTCTTGGTTGACCATCTTTACCAGTTGAACAACTGTTACAACTCATATTTTTATATATAGAATCTGCAATTCGGGATATGCAGATATAGGGTTCGTACTTTTTTCTAAAGTTGTAAAGATAGGATTATTTCTGTAGCATCGAAAATCTACTTTTTATACTTGAGTACTTCCGATCTTCCTTTTTTGAAAATTTTGTTGCTGACTTCTTTCCCTTTACGCAATTCTTTTTGCACTTCTTTTGGCAAGTTATGCACTTCTTTACATTCCGCAGAACAACAATCGTCCATTTTTTCAGCGCACGCTTCACATTGAATGAATAGTAAATGACATGCTTCATTGGCACAGTTTACATGCGTATCACAAGGATTTCCACATTGATGACAGTTGGCAATGATATCATCTGAAATACGCTCACCACGTCGATGATCGAATACGAAGTTTTTACCAATAAATTTGTTTTCTAAGTTTTGTGCTTCTACTTGGCGCGCATAATTGATAATTCCGCCTTCTAGCTGATATACTTTTTTGAAACCTTTGTGTTTGAAGTAGGCACTGGCTTTTTCACAACGAATACCACCTGTACAATACATGACCAAGTTTTTGTCTTCTTTGTATTCTTTTAAGTCGTCTTCAATAATTGGTAATGATTCTCTAAACGTATCTACATCTGGTGTGATAGCTCCTTGAAAATGACCAATTTCACTTTCATAATGATTTCGCATATCTACCAGAATGGTATTTTTATCATCGAGTAATTCGTTGAATTTTTCTGCGGCAACATGTACACCTTTATTTGTGACATCAAAACTTTCGTCATTTAATCCATCTGCAACAATCTTATCTCTAACTTTCACTTTTAGCTTTAAGAAAGACATATTATCTTGTTCAATTGCCACATTAAGACGTACATTTTCTAGAAATGTGATTGTGTCTAAATGATCTTTGAAGGTATTGAAATTTTCGGCTGGCACAGATAGTTGTGCATTAATGCCTTCATAAGACACATAAATTCTACCTAAAACGTCTATTTTGTCCCAGTTAATGAATAAATGATTTCGTAAAATTTCAGGATTTCCAATGTTGGCGTACTTGTAGAAAGATATCGTCATGCGATCTTTACCCGCTTTTTCGATAAGTTCTGCTCTTTCTTTAGCACTTAATTTATTGTACAGTTGCATGCTATATCAATTTTTAAGTTTAAAGTGAATATTTTCGGCAAAAATACGTTTTTTAGTGAAATTTCCACATTTTATCAAGAAAAACAACGCTTACACAAAAAAACATACGCTTATACATTATATCAGTGATTAATGAAATGAAAACTGTATTTTTAGAAATGTAATTGAGTGTGAAAAGAAAAAAAATTACATCAGCACATGCTGTTTTTGGAAAAAATTACACCCTAAAAATAGCTGAAATGAGGATAAAAAAGAGCGTTTTTGACGCTTAAAAAATAGTTTTTACTGCAACTACGGGAAAAATAAAAGTGCTTCTTGTGGTAAGAAGCACTTTTACTAGCTAATTCATTGTTAATATTAAATTTTTCTATTAAATAATAGAATTAACAATGAAGCTAGCCACCGTCTAGCCTGCAATTCCCGAATAATGGAACCGAGGCGTTGTCTCGTGTATTGTAAATAAATTTGTTTGAAATTCTCATTTTTTCTAAGCTATTTTATTTAATAGATACACGTTTTTGAAAAAGGTTGCGTCCAACTATTATTTTTTTTTGAGTGTATTTATCTAAAATGAGAAGTTGCGAATTGTTTTCAGCAAAAAGAAATGGTAATTTAGCATCGTTCAAATTAATAGAAAATTGACATAATGAGTTCAGACAAAGAAAAAGAAGCAAAATTAAAAGCATTAAAACTTACCTTAGATAAGTTAGACAAAACTTATGGAAAAGGTACTGTGATGAAAATGAGTGACCAAGCAGTTGTGGATGTAGATGCCATTTCTTCAGGATCATTAGGATTAGATATTGCCTTAGGTGTTGGTGGATATCCACGTGGGAGAGTGATTGAGATTTACGGACCTGAATCGTCTGGTAAAACTACCTTAACATTACATGCCATTGCAGAAGCGCAAAAAGCAGGTGGAATTGCTGCTTTTATTGATGCTGAACACGCATTTGATCGTTTTTATGCTGAGAGTTTAGGCGTTGATATTGACAATTTAATTATTTCTCAACCAGATCATGGAGAACAAGCATTAGAAATTGCTGACAATTTAATTCGTTCAGGCGCTATTGACATTGTCGTAATTGACTCGGTTGCTGCGTTAACACCAAAAAGTGAGATTGAAGGAGAAATGGGTGATTCGAAAATGGGATTACACGCTCGTTTAATGTCACAAGCACTTCGTAAATTGACAGCTTCTATCAGTAAAACAAACTGTACCGTGATCTTTATCAACCAATTGCGTGAAAAAATTGGTGTGATGTTTGGAAATCCTGAAACTACTACTGGTGGAAATGCCTTAAAGTTTTATGCTTCTGTTCGTTTAGATATTAGACGTTCTACACAAATAAAAGGAACAGATGGCGAAGTAAAAGGTAACAAAACACGTGTAAAAGTGGTAAAAAACAAAGTTGCGCCACCTTTTAAAACAGTAGAATTTGATATTATGTATGGCGCTGGAGTTTCTAAAGTTGGTGAAATTTTAGATATCGGTGTCAACTATGAAATCATTAAAAAGAGTGGTTCATGGTTTAGTTATGGCGATTCTAAACTTGGGCAAGGACGAGACGCTGTAAAGACTTTATTAGAAGATAACCCAGAGTTGCTAGAAGAACTTGAAATCAAAATAAAAGATGCTATTGCAAATAGTTGATTTTTAAATTGCTAATTGCAACATTCAGAATAAATACTTTAAAAAAATCCCTTCTCGGGATTTTTTTTATTTTTAAACGCAACCATTTGTATATTTAAGCATCTACTTGAAAAAGTAGTTTATATTTTAACTTATGAAGAAGATATTATTTTTAGCTTTAGTAGCAGGATTGACATTGTTCAGTTCATGTTCGGTTGATGATAATACGGCCGATTTTCAGTTTGAATTTATCCCAATTGAAACTGTAGAAATGCCTGAAGAATTTAACTTTGGAGATACACATACTATCAGTGTAACTTACAAACGTCCTTCAACATGTCATTCATTTAGTAATTTTCAATACTTACAAGAAACCGGAAATGTACGAACTATTGCCGTAGTAAACTTTGTAACTTCTGGAAATGACTGTGAAGCCTTAGAAGATGATTTTAAAACCGAAACTTTTAGTTTCAGCGTGCTTGATGACGAGCCGTATACGTTTAGGTTTTGGCAAGGAAAGGATGACAACGGACAAGATATGTATTTGATATACGAAGTATCTGTCAACAACTAAAATAAGCTACTAAACAAAACCAACAGACCGAGTGAGTTTAGAACAACTCATACATAAATGTAAGAATAACGACCGTGATGCACAAGCACAACTGTATAGAGAATACGCAAAAAAACTATACGCAACTAGCTTAAAGTACTCTCGGAACAAGGTTGAAGCGGAAGATAATCTGCAAGATAGCTTTATGGTTATTTTTGAAAAAATTGGGCAATATACATTTAAAGGCTCGTTTGAAGGTTGGCTTAGAAGAATTACCGTAAACACCGTGCTTCAAAAATATAGAGGCAAAGGTGCTTTTGAAGTTGTAAACGAACGAGTTTTAAAAGATGAACCTGTTTCGGTATATGAAGAAGATATCTCAATAGATTATCTGTTAAGTATTGTACAAGAATTACCCGATCGATATCGATTGGTATTTAATTTATATGTCCTTGATGATTATTCACATCAAGAAATTGCAGAAATGTTAGGCATTTCGCAAGGAACTTCAAAGTCAAACCTAGCAAGAGCACGGATGATTTTGAAGAATAAGATAGAATCGTTTAAAAAAAAAAATCGCCATCAATGAGTGATAAAAAAAATATAGATCAACTGTTTCAGGACAGTTTCAAAGATTTTGAAGCTTCTCCCGACCCTGCGTTATGGGATAAAATATCCGAAAAATTAGACGCAAAAGAAGCTGAGAAAGATAAAAAAGGCATTGTCTTTCTTCCGTGGTTGTACAGAGCTGCTGGAATTGCCGCCGCAATCGTCCTGTTCTTTTTTATTGGGAATGAATTTTTAAATTCTGATAAAACTGGAATTGGTACTGACGAAAAAGTTACCACTACAACTAATGATGATTCGCGTGACAACGATGCTAACAGAAACATTACAAATTCAGAGCAAAATTCATCAAACAAGCAACAGAATTCTTCTGATAATGTATTGCAAAACCAGGAACGTATTGCCAATGAAAATAAAAACGGACTTGACAGTGATGGCAATGAATTGAAAGATGGAAGCGACAGCAGTATTCAAAAAGGAAATGCGTTGCAAAATGCTGTGGTAAATCAAGATGAAATAAACTCAAATTCTAATGGCAATTCGAAACAATCATCTAACGATAGATTGCAACCAAATTCCATTCAAAATTACAATACCATAAACCAAGAAAACGCCGTTGCCAATTCAAATTCGACACAAAATAACAATTCGAATGCAATAAATGGAACGACCACAAATACGTCTCAAAATACGGTAAATGGTCTTGATAGATTTGGAAATACTGTTGCTCAAAATAATTCATCAAACAATACGAATGTGACTACGAATGACGTTCAAAATGGTGAAAATGGTGCTGAGACAAACACAAACCCTGTTACGAATTCCAATTCGACAGCAGTCGCACAAAACAATACAACAAATTCAAATTCATCTAATACAAACACAAGCACTAATACGGATGCAACAACTACGGAAACAGCTGTTGCCGAAGTAAAGAAAGATGATCCTATTAAAAAATCACTATTGGATGAAATTAATGATTTATACGATTTAGAAAAAGACAAAACAGACATTGCAGAAGCAACTCCAAAAAGATGGTCAATTTCGCCAAATGCATCGCCTGTATATTACAATACATTAAGTAATGGTTCTCCAATTGACGAAACATTTGCTGATAATTCAAAAACAGGAGATGTTAACTTTAGTTATGGTGTAAATGTTGGTTACGACGTGAATAAAAGATTGACAGTTCGTTCAGGAATTCACAAAGTAGATTACAGCTACAGTACTCGAGATATTGCGTTGGTTCCTTCTATTGATGGAACAGATTTGACAACCATTCAGTTTAGAGGAAATAACAATTCGTTTGATATTAAAGATCGTCAAGCGCCATCAAATGTGGTGTTTTCACAATATCAATTGCCAAGTACAGAATCGTCTATTAGAGAGAAACAAATAGAAGGAAACTTAAATCAGCGTATGAGTTATATTGAAGTTCCTGTAGAATTGAAATACGCTTTGGTTGATAAAAAATTAGGAGTTAATGTTATTGGTGGTGTAAGTACACTATTGCTAACAGAGAATAGTATTGTATTAGATTCTCCTGAAGTTTTCACAGAAATAGGAGAAGCTACGAATGTAAATGATGTGAGTTTTAGCACAAATATTGGTCTCGGAATAGATTATAAGGTTTCCAAACAAATTGAAGTCAATGTAGAGCCAATGCTAAAATATCAGTTAAATACATTTTCAGGAAATACTGGCAACTTTAAACCTTACTCGGTAGGAGTTTATACAGGTGTCAGTTTTAGGTTTTAGTTTTTTAGTTGGTTAGGTATTGCCATATACCTTAAAAGCAGTGATGTTTGCCATAAAAACCGTTTTCTTATACAATAAGGAAGCGGTTTTTTTATGTTTTTAAAAAGCACCATAAGCTTCTAGCTCTTTCAAAATAATATCGCGTGCGGTTTTACTCAGTTCTTTTTTATCTGCAACTTCTTTTCCTGCTGTACTTAAAAATTTGTGAATTGTAACACGCATACGACCTGGCGAACCACTAAAAAAAGTATACGAAAATCGTTTTTTATTATCGGCAAACGTCATCGGTACAATTGGAATTTGATGTTCTATTGCCAAACGAAAGGCACCATCTTTAAATTCGTCTAATAAAATATCTTCTTCAGGAACTCGTCCTTCCGGGAAAATACAAATACTCATGCCTTGATTGAGTCGCTTTTGCGCACTGTCATACACGGCTTTTCGGCTTCTTGCACTTCCTCTATCGACCAAAATACACGTTCGCTTGTAGAAAAAACCAAAAATGGGAATCTTTGAAAGTTCTTTTTTTCCCACAAAAACAAAAGGATTTTTAGACGCGACCAACATCAGCATAATATCAGTCATGCTCGTATGATTGGCAATAAGCATGTAACTTTTTCCTTTGATGATTTCTTCTTCTTTTTTAAACTTTGTGATAAATCCCATTCCGAACAAAATTGGTCTCGCCCAGAAATTTCGAGCAATCCAAAAAAACTGAGGATATAGCTTTTCACTTGCAGTAAATAAAAGGAGTAAAGGGAAAAATATAAGTATCGGAAGAAGCACTAAAAGGTAAAACCAAACGCGCCAAATTAAGATTGCTATGTTCTTTAAAAAAGTAATCATCTCTGCCAAAAATACACTAAAGTTTGAAAAAATGGCTTTAAAAAGTATTTTTCTGAAACGACAACAGCTAAATTTTAAAAAGTCATTTCAGACAAATTGCTAAAATTTATCGCTAAGAAATTTTCCATCGTCATTTCAAAAGAAGTACATTTGCTAAAATTCAATAATTACGATTACCCATGGCACGAATACTTACAGGAATTCAAAGCACAGGAACACCACATTTAGGAAACATTTTAGGAGCAATTATTCCTGCTGTAGAAATGGCTCAAAATACCGCAAACGAATCTTTTCTGTTTATTGCAGACATGCATTCGCTTACGCAAATTAAAGATGGAGACACATTGCGAGAAAACACATATAAAACAGCCGCTACTTGGCTTGCATTTGGTTTGGATGTAAACAAAACAGTATTTTATCGCCAAAGTGATGTGCCGCAAGTCACCGAACTCGCTTGGTATTTGAATTGTTTTTTTCCATATAATCGCTTAAAATTAGCACATAGTTTTAAAGACAAAGCTGGTCGTTTGGAAGATGTAAATGCCGGTTTATTTACGTACCCAATGTTGATGGCTGCAGATATTTTATTATACGATGCTGAGATTGTTCCCGTAGGAAAAGACCAAGAGCAACATTTAGAAATTACACGTAGTGTTGCGACACGTTTTCATGAAAAATTAGGCGAAACTTTTATATTGCCAGAAGCTAAAACTCGAGAAGCAACCAAGTTGGTTCCTGGAACAGACGGCACAAAAATGAGCAAGAGTAAAAATAATATAATCGATATTTTTCAGACAGATAAAAAGCTTCGCAAGCAAATTATGGGTATCCAAACCGATAGTACGCCGATGGAAGATCCGAAAGATCCTGAAACCGATAACGTATTTGCATTGTATAAATTATTGGCTAACGACGAACAAATAGCAACCATGCGCCAAAATTATACAGGTGGAAATTACGGTTACGGACATGCAAAACAAGCCTTATTTGAATTGATTACAGAACGATTTGCTACCGAACGCGAACGTTTTAATCATTATATGGAAAACAAAAACGAAATAGACGATGCTTTGGCAATTGGTGCAGAAAAAGCTCGTAAAATTGCCAATGAAGTATTGGCAAGAGTTCGTAAAAAAGTTGGATATTAGATTTGGTTAGAAACAAGATTGCTTTGCTTAATTCAAGGATTTAAAAATTTAATGATTCAAGGTTGTTTCGAAGATCATTATTTGATTGTATATAAAATGCTAAATGTTGAATGCGTTTCTAAGACAAATTTAAGTGTTGTTTGAAATTAATTGATACATTTCCAAATTTTCAAATTGCCACATTAATAACGTTCTTAGGTTCGCTTCGTTTAATTCAAGGTTGTTTAGAAGATTGTTCTTTTATAACAAGTTAATCACTTCTAAATTTTTTGTCACGAATTCACGAATTGTTTGTGAGGTTTCTTCTCTTGCTTTTGATGATCTTCACAAATGGCTTACTCTTTTGTGAAGATGAGTTGAATTCTGTAGAATGTTATTTTATAAACAAATTGACAAAAAAGGGAAAATCACTTTTTATAACTCACGCGTCTTAAAATCAAAGCTTCATAGGCAAAAATTTCATGGTAATCGTAGCTAATGCGTTCATATCCGTAATAACGCCAATCTGCTCCCCAAGAATTTTTAATAATAAAACCTTCAGAATCGTACCCTACAATAGTAACCACGTGACCACCATACGGATTATAATTTGCGGTTGGCACTACAGTTCTTGAAAATGTAACAGATCTATTATTAATTCGTGTATTGATATCTGGATACAACTTTTTGATGTCAGAGTATTTTTTGTAGCTTCCATCTTGCATTAAAATACCATATCCTTCATTGGGCGTAATGGTTGTATATTTTTGTGATTTGAAGGATTTCCAAGCTGGAATATACAATTCATATGACACAGGAATCGCTTTTACGCCACTATCAAGTAAATATTGTAAATGCTTTACATTTTTACTATCAACTTGTCCTAGATATTCAAAAGAATCTAACGATAGCAATTTTGCAATTGACTTGTATTTGTATAAAAAAGAAACTGGTCCTGTTGTAGATTCTTTGAGTGCTTTTAATATTTCTGGATCGTTTTCGTTCCACGTTTCTGCTAAGATTTCTGGATATGGCAATTCGGCTTCTGTAAGAATTCCATACTTTGGCAATGACTTGATGTAGGATTTTAAAAAATTTCCTTTAGTAACACCAATGTTAGTTTCGAGTTGTTCATATTTTTGTGCCGAATACAAAAAGTTTTCACTAATATCTTTTGGCATGTTTGGCAATACTTCCAAAGCAGCCGCTACACCAAATGCACTACAAGTATTTCCGTTTCCTTGATTTTTTACAGGAGTTTGAGAACCTATGTGAATGGTACTTTTTTGAGTTCGCCTAAGTGTTTCTGGGTTTTGAAGCGTTGTTTGACTCCACACACATGAAATGCTTAAAATAAGAGTATAAAAAGGAAAAAGTTTCATCAGTGATTATTACATGTTTTAAAAATAAATATACCATTTATTTACTAAATATCAACCGATTAAAAATTATACTTCAGTAGTTTTTTCTATTGGGTAACAAATGACTGTTATGATAACTACTACATAAATCAGTTTCTTGTGAAAAGAAGCTGGTTTAGTTACAATCATATTAAAAACCATTAATTATTTACCATGAAAAAAAAGAAATTACCAAACTTAAAATTAAGCTTAAAGAAAAAGAGAATCTCTAATCTTCACGATTTGCGTGGTGGCGCTACAAAAACAGCCAATGGCGGAAACGAAACATGCTACATGTCTTGTGTTAATTTTACAAAAGCAAAATATTGTAGAGTGGACAAAGAACCAATAGGTCAGGAACCTGCAAACAATTAATCGATAACTGCATTTCTTTACACAAGAAATTTTTATCATCTATTTCAAAAATATTCTTGTTTCCAGAAACTAAGTTATCACTCAATTATATTAACAACCTTTAATTATTTTATTATGAAAAAAAAGAATTTATCAAACTTAAGCCTAAGCAAGAACACAATTTCTAACCTTGATGTTGTTCGCGGTGGAATTGCTAAGACTGCTGCTGGAGGACACGGAACTTGTTGTATGTCTTGTGTAAATTGGACAAAAGGAGATGACTGTAAAGTGGAAGAAAGACCCGCAGACCCATCACCAGCAGATCACTAAAAATTGGCTTAATTCTCAATAAATTTAACTGTCTGAAAAGTAAAAATATATGTTTTCACTATTCAGGCAGTTTTTTTAGTATTGTAGTGATTTAAATATTAAACCGCTTCAAACAACTTTCCAGGCAACGGTTTTACCACACCTTTCATTTCCATTTGTAATAAAAGCGGTGCAATTTTATGAATTGGCAATTTACATGCTAACGCAATACTATCTAACACGCTTTGCCCTTTTTCTTGTAAGTATGAATGAATGATCGTTTCTTCTGAAGATAAATCTACAAACAATTGTTTTTGTACAGGTTGAAACGGCTCTGCTTCCAATTCCCAACCTAAAAGATATACGATGTCTGCCGCAGACGTTAAAATATGTGCGCGTTGTTGTTTAATCAAATTGTTACAGCCGATACTTTGCGAATCTCCTACTCTGCCTGGCACTGCAAAAACATCACGATTGTACGAATTGGCAATATGCGCAGTTACTAAGCTTCCACCTTTTTCGGCAGATTCAATCACAATCGTAGCTTGTGTCATTCCTGCAATTAAGCGATTTCGTTTTAAAAAGTTTTCGCGATCAGGATTGGAAGTACTCCAAAAATCAGTTACAAATGCGCCATTGTCTTGTACCGATTTCATATAACGTTTATGCGCTTTTGGATAAATTTGATTCAAACCATGCGCCAAACAGCCAATGGTAGGAATGTTATTTTTTACAGAAGCTCGTTGTGCAACAATATCAATTCCGTAAGCAAAACCTGAAACAATGGTGGGTTGTAATGGTGATAAATTTTCTATCAATTCTTCACAAAACTTAGTTCCGTATGTTGTGGCTTTTCGCGTACCGACAATGCTTATCATTTTGGAAGCATTCAAATTTGCATTTCCTTTCTGAAAAAGTAAAATAGGTCCATCAACACAATGTTGCAAACGTTTCGGATACCTTTCATCTAAAAAATAATGCGTTTGTATTTTTTCTTTTTGAATAAATTTTAATTCGTTTTCGGCAGCTTTAAAATTTTCAGCATTCTGCAAATCAGAAACGACATACGTCCCAATTCCGTCTATTTTAAGTAAGTTTTCTTTCTTCTCTTTGAATACGGCTTCTGGATTTCCGCAATGTCTTATAAGTTTTTTCGCATTTACATCGCCTATTTTTGCTGTCTTTTGTAGCGCAAGCGTGTACAATAATTCATTTTCAGAATTCATAGTCATCTAGTTTTCAAAACTAAAGTTACAGGATTTTTAAATGTTAATAAAAAGTTATGCCGATATTTTATTCGCTTGATATTTTTTCTAAATTTGTTAGTAATGAGATTAGACCAATACATCAGCGACCTTTTATATAGATATGAATGTGTAACCGTTCCAAATTTCGGTGCTTTTTTAACGCAGCGAAAAGGAGCGCAAGTACATCACACTACTAATGCTTTTTATCCACCATCAAAAGAATTGTCATTTAATGCACAATTGATTTCTAATGATGGTTTGTTGGTAAAATATATTGCCGATGTTACGGGAGAAGAATACGAAAGTACGCTACAAGAAGTAACTTCTAAAGTGAGTGAGTGGAAAAAGCAATTAGAGAACTCCGAAATTGTTTCGCTTGAAAATATTGGTGATTTATCTTTAAATGAAGAAGGAAAGATTCAATTTGAACCTTCGTATCATTTAAATTATTTAACCTCATCTTTTGGATTGTCGTCATTTGTTTCTTCTGAAATTAGTAGAGTCATTGAAGAAACAAAAGAAGAATTTGCTCCTACAGTTGTTACTGAAGAAGCTGAAACAGATGTCATTCCTTTAGTGGTTGCAGAAGAAAATCGCCGATTCCGTTTTCCATGGAAATACGCCGCTGCTGCTGCCATTATCTTAAGTGCAGGCTTTTTTGGAATGCGAGAATATCAATCAAATCAACAAGTTGCTGAGCAAACCAAAGCACAAGAATCTATCAATTCATACATACAACAAGCTACTTTTTTCAATACGAATCCTGTAGAATTGCCTTCTATCACATTAAAAGTAGCGAAAGAAATTCAAAATTATCATGTAGTTGCAGGTGCGTTTCGTATTGAAGAAAATGCGCATACGAAAGTAGCTGAGTTGAAAGCAAATGGTTTTGATGCCGCTTTGTTAGGAAAAAACAAATACGGTTTGCATCAAGTATCGTATGCTAGTTTTGCCACGCGTGAAGAAGCAAGTGAAGCTTTGGCAAAAATTAAGAAAACTGAAGCTCCTGAAGCTTGGTTGTTAGTCACTGAATAAGAAATTATCGTTTTATTTATAATATGGAAAGACTGCTTTTATAAGCGGTCTTTTTTTGTGCTTTCGCGAGATAAAACAAATGACCATCATTTTGTGATTCGTTCAAGATTTCTTGTAATTATTCTGCTTTTTTAGCGTCCTAGAAAACGAATCTGTGTACCTTTGCAAAAAATGTATTGATGGAAACAAAACATCCAAAATCCTCTAAAACTATCATGACTGACTTGGTATTGCCAAGTGAGACAAATCCGTTGAATAATTTATTTGGTGGCGAATTGTTAGCACGTATGGACCGAGCTGCAAGTATTGCTGCGCGTAGACATTCTAGAAGAATTGTAGTGACTGCTTCAGTGAATCACGTAGCATTCAACCGTTCAATTCCTGTGGGAAGTGTGGTTACGGTAGAAGCTAATATTTCTAGAGCGTTTAAATCGTCTATGGAGATTTATATTGATGTTTGGATTGAAGATCGTGAATCTGGCATGCGCGATAAAGCAAATGAAGCTATTTACACGTTTGTCGCTGTAGATGATACAGGAAGACCTGTGCAAATTCCTGCTTTAGTTCCAGAAACTAAGTTAGAAAAAGAACGTTTTGATGGTGCTTTGCGAAGAAGACAATTGAGTTTGGTACTTGCTGGAAAGATGAAACCTGCTGATGCTACTGAGTTGAAAGCGTTGTTCTTTGATTAGATCGCTGACGATGTTAGATTCGCTTCGCTTAATTTAAGCGATTTAAAAATTTAATGATTCAAGGCTGTTTCGATCTTAATTGTGATACATAAAGAAGCATGTTCTTTTATGAATAAACTTACTGCTCTTAAATCTTCAACTATAAAGTTCGACTTTAGAAGAAATATTGGTTTTTAGACTTGGCTTCGCTCTTAGTATATTCGTATTTTAATTTGAATTTCCAAATCCTCTTAGGACTTGACTAATAGCTAACACCCAAAAGCTAAAACCTGAAATTTAGATTCGCTTTGCTCATACCCCTTGCGACTTTTTCATTTTGTTTGTTTTTGTGTTCATATTTATTTGATTATAATTTACTGATAATGTACTTGTTACTGTTAATATTGGACTTATTTCAAAACTTAGATAACTATCATTTTCACGGTTATAGCGAATACCATTAGGAAACAATAGGTTTTGTAATTTTTGCTTAACTGTAAAACTTGATAACTCCCATGTTTTAGGTAAGTTAGCTAATAATTTTAGCGAATTTTCAACGTATAAATTAAACTTAGACTTTTCAATACCACTTTTTTCTATTTCTTTGAGTATTTCAGCTTCTTCTGATTTTAATTTGTTGATGAATTTATTGTATAGTTCCATGTTAATTTCGCCATATACGAAACGTTCTTCTACTTTTTCAATCTTTTCTTTAGTTGCCTTTAGATTGTATTTTAAATGCTCTATAACGTCCTTATTTGATTCGTTGAAGTAATCAAAGGTATATTTCATTTGTAGCTTTAATGGTTCTATTATATGCTCGTCTATTTGAAATGAAGCTAAAAAGGTTTTGAACTTTTCATTGAGTTTGTAAGCACGTTTATATCCGCAACACCCTTTTGTGTGACCTCTGTAATAATCAAGGTTATATTTTTTTTCTGTATATCCTGTGATTGGTTTTCCACACGCATCACATTTTACAAATCCTCTCATTGGTAAGTTTGGGTTGTTCTTTCGCTGTTTGCTTCTTATCCCGTTTTTCTCGGTATTGATATTATTTACTTTTAAGAACAATTCTTTTGATACGATAGGCTTATGATTTCCTTTGACAACCTTACCATCAAGTAAACGATTTGCTAGTAATCCGCAATAGATAGGATTTCTAAATATGCGCGTCATGTGTTGCTTTTGTATGGTTAACCCGTATTTCTTTAGACGTTTTATAATCTCAACATTTGATATACTTTCATTTGCTTTCCATTCAAAAGCTTTGCGTATGAGTTTCGCTTTGTCACTATGTATTAAAATAGGGCGGTTTTGTGCATCCCTTGAATTTTTATAACCTACTGGCGCAACTCCGATATAATACCCTTGCAAAAGGCGTTGTTTCATTCCTGCGGTGGTCTTTTCTTTTCGTTGGTCATTATCGTATTTACTGAATAGTAAATTTAGGTTTTGAAAGAATGTACCTGTAGATGTTTTGGTGTCCATTGGTTGGGTTACCGAAATGACGTTGATACCTTTTTCTTTTAATTTTTCAACGGTAGTGATAGCAGAAGAACCCGCACGTGAAAAGCGGTCAATACTGTACACTATGATATTTGAAATTTTCTTTTGACGTACAAAAGTGAGCATTTTTTGATACTCTTTTCTATCGTCATTTTTCGCACTTTCATTTGTTCCACCAAAATAGGCACTTATTTGAAACTTGGCACGTTCTGCATATAGTGTACAGTATTCGCGTTGGTTTTCCAAGCTTGTATTTTCTTTTTGCTTTCCACTTGAAACTCTCGTGTAAATAACCGCTTTGTTATTATGAATAACAGTTTTATTACTCCGCTTTCCGAAGCTTTGGAATTGACTTAAATTGCTCATGTTCAATAATGGTATTATATGTTAATATTGATAGTTCTTTCATGCTGGCTATAATTCGCTTTGCTTCTGCATCTGATACATTGGCAAATCCTTTAAAACTTCTAAGTTTTTCAATAGTTAGGTTTTGTGGTGTCTTTGTATCTTTTACAATTTTCATATTCAAGGAATTACAGTTTTATACAATACTGTTAATCATGCGCTTTAGCATCTAAATTTCCTTAACTATGTATATGATATTTTGAAAATTATATTATCAATGATATAAAGATTTGTGTAACCTACATTCAAATTTTCAAACTATATTTTCACAGTCTTGGACTAAGAAAAGACAATTAAGCAATATTAAGGTGTTAAATATTATGCTAGTGGTCTTTGATTAACTTTCACAAATATTATAAAGTTTGAAAAACTACTTTGCGGTTTATGCCAGTTCGTGCTAGTTCGTGTCAAACATTTTAAGTTTATGGAAGTTCGTGCAAGTTTATGCCAGTTTGTGGAGTTTTATTTAAAAATATTACGTTCGTGGAGTTTCGTTTAAAAATATTGCGTTCGATAGGTTTTATTAGTTATATTTATAACATAGCAACATATTATATAACATATTCAATATTATATAACAAAAGCTTCAATCTTTACAATTGAAGCCTTGCGAATTTAGAATAAATATAATTTTAGATAATTATTTGTTTATAGTTTGTCCAAACAAATTATAGGCGATAAAAAGTAGTATAATAAAAAAGTTTTTTCATGTTTTCTTGAAGCCATATACAACATATATTTATAATGGTTTTTAAGAATAATTCAACAGAAAAAGTTAAAACTCATAACTCCAAGTATGATTCTTTTTGTCATATTGAAAAATAACGGGTTTTATATAAGATACTGGTATGTTGCTTTTTTTGTGATATTTGATTTCCCATTTATATATCTTTTTTGATAAGCGTATTGCTTCTTTTTCAAAATTTGAAACTGCCATATTTTCATCGACAGTAAAAGAATATAGGAGATCAAAAATTTTATCTATTTTCAGCGCATTATAGTCTCTATCAGTAGTCACCGCTTTTAAATATCCTTCTTTGTCAACATGAATTTTTATAACGGCAAACGTATTTTCGTAATTATCTTTTTTTCCTGATTTTAGTACAGCAGCTACATCTGTCAGTGGTTTTGGATTTGTAAAACCATTCTCATTTTCGTAAATATAATTTTCTAAAATAAAATCATTACCATTTTCTAAAACTTCTTGTTCATTTTCGCCAATTGCTGAAAAGTCAGGTTTTTTTGAATTGGAACAGTAATAACTAAAATTTAAAGCACCTTTTTTATTTCTGTGTGCATACACAAGCCATCTTTCTCTAACTTCTACATTCCAATCACATAATGTTGAAATGTCAGTATATAATTCTTCTGATTTTAAAACAAAACTCAATTCTTCTGGCTTTTCTCCATCTTTGTAATGTTTAGTAATTACAAATCTTACTGTATATGTTTGTGCATCTTCAGCATATACTTTTGATACAATTTCTCCTTCAAAAACAAATTCTGCATTGTAAAACTCTAATATTGGCTTTTTTGCATCACAATCACAAGCAAAAAGATAAGAGGTAAAAAGAAGAAAAAGTGCTACAATAAAATGCTTCATATTGCTATTCTTTATTTTAATCTCAAAAAATTATTCTTCACGAGAAAAACTTAAATTAACTTTTTTTACGGTATAGACATTATTTTTAACCTCTTGTTTATCTATTAAATAGATATATTCAATATCTTTTAAAAGATTGAATGTTTTTTTAAAACCAATAGAATCCATAAAAGCTCTGTTTATAATTTTAGATTTATTTATTTCTAAAAAATCTTTACTTACATTAAACTTAGAGGTTTTTTTGTTTTTGGCTAAATCGTTAAAGCTCTCATAACTCTTGTATGTAATCCAAAAATTAAATTGCTCAGACTCACAATCATCCTTTTTATTTTGATTCAAAAAAGTATAGTAATAAGTGTCTGCTTTTATCTTTCCATTTGCTAAAGAAGATAAGTTCTTTTTTACATCATTATCTGTTGCATCATAAAGAATAAATATTGATTTTTCTCCTTTGAGGTCTTGTAAATTTTGTCCCTTTAATACACCTAAACAAAACAATGTCAATATGCATATATATTTTCCCATAATAATTTTCAAATTAATTTATACAATCTTTTTCAAATAAAAACCTTCCATATTCATCAGCATACCTAAGGTAGTTAGAATATTTATGTGGATTATTCAGTATGTTATTAGCAAAATAATTAGTGTTTTGCAGTCCTTGTAAGGATAAGTATTTATAAAATTCATTCCAATTAAAAGCGACTGTATCACCATTAGGGTTTGATTCGTTTATAAATGTGTCATCTAATTCCGCAGCTTCAACATGAGCAGGAGGAATTAATTCGTCTCTAATACTAGATAATATATTTCTAAAAACAGGCAGCATTTTATCATACATGAATTCATGCTGTTCTTGACCATCACAAGCATTATTAAAATAATATTCCATTAATTCTTCAAAAGATTTATTATTTAATTCCTCTATAATTTCATCAATCGGCGTTCCTTGATTACAGTTTACATGCTTTACCATAAGATACGAATGTATAGTTTCATGTAATATTGTTTTAGCTACTGCAATTGCTGAATAGTTTTCCATATATTCTTTACTAATTCTTATTCTTAAATGTAAATTCACTATACCAGTTTGAGTATTTCTTGTAGGATTTGTCCCTGGCATTTTATCTGTTCTACCCGCAGAACTTCTAGAAAGAGTGTCTACCATAACAAAAGTTAAATGTAAATTACTTTGATTTTCTCCAAAGGTATTCTCTATCATATTTTTATAAAGAGGAGTTTTTATAAGCTTATTATAAATACACATAAATTTTTCATTTGCTGGATCAGGAAAATTTATACTATCGCAATGTTTTCTTACTTGACTTAAATCTACATTAAAAGGCGATTTATTAGAATAATATGCATTAAAGTTTTCGTCGTTCATTCCGCATAAAACATCATCATCTAAAATTACACCAACATCGCCATCATCACATGGATCAAAAACATTTCTTTTAAACATCGTTGTTGACGTACCTGAATTTCTTTGTGCAATAATCGTTCCATTACAATCTCTAATTACTAAAGGACTTCCTTGACAACAGTCATAACCCGCTTGTGGCGCATGACCATTAGCATCGCCTCCACAACCACATTGTTCATAACTAAATGTCAATCCACAATCGCCATTTGGGTCTGTAAATTGGGCACTACTATCAGGATCTCCATTACCAGCATTTACTGGATCTTCGTCTGTATCGTCATTTGGTATTCCTGTACTACTATCTGAACCGCTTGAATTTGAACCTGCGTTTGTGTCATCATCATCATTAGGATCTTGATTGTCATCAGGACAAGGCGAAAGTTGTCCTTGATCGCTGGTTATTATGCTGTTTTCAATTGTCATTGAACCTATTAAATCACCACTAGCATTAAAAGTTTCAATGGTTCCATTGAATTTAGAAAAATCTATGGTTCCTGTTTCTTCATTTATGGGAAGTTCTCCTGAAAAGGTATATTTTAAAAAATATTCATAGCTATCATTTCCTTTTTCTACAATGATAAGGTTTGTAATAGTATTTAAAGGTTCTTGAGGTGTAATGACTTTAAAAGTATGCTTTGTATTTGTTTCATTTACAACTACAATTTCTTTTGAAGTATCTACAGTTCCTAGCTCATCACTTTTTGAAAAAGATTGTGAGTTATTTAATTTGATTCTCCCTTTCTTAGTGTCGACCCTAAAGGTGTTGTTCGTTCGTTCCCTTATGTAATTGATTGCAGAGGTAGAAACATTGTTGCCTCTTTTATACTGAACTCTTAAATCTGTTGATAAATGGCTTTTTGTTTTTTCTGCTTCTCCAAACTCATCATTACTACATGAGAATAAAAAAAGTAACAAAGCGAACATAAAAATGTTTTTTTTCATTTTTATTAGTTATTTAAATTATGCCTACTCTTAGAGGGTTTTCGGCTACGCCCATTAGAAAATATGGTGCAGTTAAAGATTATGGCGATAATCACTGCATCTGGGAAAAGTTTTTAATAATAAAACTCCTTCTTAAAACATTTCACTTAATGGGGAAAAGCAATCTGCTAATTAAAAGAAATTTTAATTTGATAAAACACATATTTATAAATTATAAAAATGTGTTTTATATCTTCAAATGATAGTGGGGTATCATTTGAAATATTATTTTTAGACAGCACAAATATACGTCTATGAAAAGCAAACAAATATAGTTTTACCGTAAAATAAGTATGGTCTTTGCGCAAATCATTACTACATTACAAATAAGAAACATTTATTCCTTACGGTTTACCGTAAATATGTAAAAACATACTCTTAATTTCTTAGATAATTTCTGATTTCTTACTTGCATTTGACTGTTACTAGACTGTTATTTGATTGTTTTCTAGTAGTTTATGACAATTCGTTAAAGTTCGTTGAGTGTATTTTGACTGCTCATTAAAGACTTTTCAAAAAAAACGAAGTTCAAATTTTGAAAAAACTACTTACCACGCTACTACACTTTTAAAAGTTGCTACCACCATTACCACATTTTTACTACTATTGTATATACTACATTTATTATATAATATATTATATATAAGATAGTTATATAGATATATAAGCTATTGATTATACGGTGTGGTATTGTGGCAAATACAATTTGGATATTTCTGAAATTTTGAAAAAGAGGTGTATTTGAACTTGATTTACTTACAGGATTTGTGTAAATACTTTTAAGGCATAAAAAAAACCGCTTTACGCGGTTTTTTAGAGTGTTTTTGCTAATTGTTATACTATTTGTTATCTAGCTTAAAATCGTTCCTATATTCTTGCTGTATGTTGTTTTGTTCGCTTTCAGAAATTTCAAGTACTGGATATACTTTTCTTGCACCTATATCTTTTAATCTTTTTGATATTGGTTCTCCATAACCGCATACTTTCATCGCTCGTGATAGCTTTTTAAGTGACAAACGCATTCCCGAATGCGCATTTAATAATGTTAGTAGTTCCGAAGGCATTAAAAAACGTGCTTTTGGGTTGTCTGGCTTGCAAGGTTTAAACATTCGTATTAGATATTCTTCTTCAATACTTTGCTGTCTATATACTTGATTTGCTTTGTTAAGTTGTTTCATTTCTTCTGATGAAAACCAATACGGATAATTCTCTTTGACTAACTGTAAAGCTTGCGCCCAAACCTTATTCATATCTACCTCATGCGTATAATTGATTTTTTCTGCGCTAAATACTAAATAGCGTCTGTTTTCTGTATCTGTTAAAAACTTTGGTTCGTTTACAGAACCCATAAAGGAACATACACGTGGACGCGTCTTTGAGAACTTGTGCCATGTCTTGCGATTGGTCACACTTGGTGCGGTTATAATCGCCTTCATGGAATTAAAATCTTTTCCGAAAATCGTTTCTAGTTGGTCGTCAATATTTACAAACCATTTTTCAGCCAAATAGTTTGCTGTTGTTTGATCGGTAAGCGAAGGATTGATATGTGAGCAAACTAAATACTTTTTCATTTCAGCAGGGCAAAGCTTGTTTAACCATGTGGTTTTTCCGCTTCCTTGATTGCCTACTAAAATTAAACACGTGTGATTTATTCCTAATCCTAAACAAGTCGCAACCGAAGCTACAAGCCACTTTTTAAAATATGGTTTCCAAAGCTTTCTAAGTGCTACATCATTGACTTTAATGTCTTGAACGGTAATAGTATCGGCAAGCATGGAAATATAGTCTTTGTCATCTGATAGCATAGGTAAGCTTTCAAAATATGCTGTGATTGGATTATAGTCTGCAATGAAGTCAGAATTTAAAATTCGCCCTATAAAAGTGGGCGAATACTTAAAGCCATCCACTTGCATTTTAACCCAAATAGAATTAAGTATAGAATCGTCTAAAATTCTATACTCAACTTGGTCAATTTCTTTGCATTCTATGTTTGAGGTTAGTACATTTCTACGGAATACATAACGCAAGTTTAAATAATCCATAATTTTCTCAATGGGTGTTTTCTTTTCGTTTTCTTCTCCGTTTGTACGTTCGATATCTGTATGTTCAATTATCATTGTAATAGCTGTTTAATAGTTATTGGTTTCTAACTGTTGTGATATCTTCGGGTTCTCCTAAGAGTTCAACAATTTTCTGAACTTGTTTTGGTGTGAAGCATCGTGCAACGTATTCGCCTATACTATGCTCAATAGGTTTGAGCCATTGGCAAAATGTGTGAAGTGTGACACCATAGGCATCTGCTAATTGAACTTTTGAAACGGATTTATAACGGTATGTTGTAGACATAATTTTTCGATTTGAATGTTTTGTGAATTTTTGAATGTTCTCAGTCCAAGACTGAAAAAAGTGAAGCATAAAAAAAACCGTAGCATAACTAAGATGTAGTTATGCTACGGTTTGTATTACCTAGCTTGCTTCAAGTAGTTCAGAATTGTTTTCTAAATACTCCCCAAAAGCTATGATATCTTTGATAGAAAACTTAGATTTCGGAATCGTGTGGTATCAATTCAAAGATTTAAAAATTCAATGATTCAAGGTTGTTTCTGAGACAAATTTGAGTGTTGTTTGAAACTAATTGATACATTTCCAAATTTTCAAATTGACACATTAATAACGTTTTTAGGTTCGCTTCGAGTTTAGTTTTTTTGGTTGTTTATTTTATGAACTTGTGGCGTCATACTGAATCACATTCGATACAACCAACTTTCTGGATTTAAACGTGTGGTATTTTTGAAAACCGTGAATTTGAGTTCCGTTTTTCCTGTACTTTTGTTGGTGTACATTGTTCCGATGTTTTGCTTTTTTGAGACTTTATCGCCTGTTTTTACCGAAACCGATTGGAGTCCGAAGTACGTTGTAATGTAACTTCCGTGACGAATTACCACACATTTTACACCTTCATTTGTGGTAAACATGTATGTAACTTCGCCTTTGTAAACTGCACGAACAGGTTCGGCAACATTGGTCGCAATGACAACACCATTGCTTTCTCTGGTTACATTTGGGTTTACCACATCGCGGTATTTTCCGTAGCCTTTTACTTTGGTTCCTTCTGCAACTGGCCAAATATGTTTTCCTTTGTTTGCTGCAAAACTGTTTCCAATGGCTTTGGCTTCTGGTGTTAAAGCAAAGGTTTTGTTTGAGGTATTTTTTCCAGCTTTTTTGTTGGAACTCGCGATGGCATCACGAATAATTTTATCAATTTGGCGATCTATTTCGTCAGCTTGTTGCTGTTTCTTTTTTACTTGTGCAGTGTATTTGTTGGTGTCTTTTCGCAATTCTGCCAACATTTCATTTTGTAGCTTTTTTTCTTTTTCTAGTTCTTTTTGCACTTTTCGGTTTTCTGCAATAAGCGCTTCTTTTTCCTTTTTCTGATCAGAGTAGGTTTTGTTGAGCGTTTGTAACTCTTGTGTACGCGTTACAATGGCTTCTCCTTGCTTTTTACGATAGTCCGTATATTGTTTCATGTATTGCACACGTTTATACGCTTGCAGGAAACTTTCAGACGATAGCAAAAACATCAATCTGCTTTGCTCTGAGTTGCTTTTGTACGACTTCCGAATCATTTCTGCATAATCAGCTTTTAGCTTCGTTAAATCGTCTCGTAATTGTCCAATTTTTTTGATATTCGTATTGATTTGTTTCGTCAACAAGTTTGTTTGTTGATTCATCACTTTGACAAGATCTCTTTTGACACGAATTTTATGATTGATGCTTTGCACATCTTCTACAATAAATTTTGTTTTAGACGTGTTTTTACTGATGAGTTTGTTGATGAGTCGAATTTCTTTTTGCAAACGCAAACGCATCGCTTCCAGCTCTTTCTTTTTGTCTTGCGCCATGCTCATACCACTTACGAAAAGGAGTAAGAGTACGATGATTTTTTTGTAGCTATGTTGATTGAATGTGATTTTCACTAGATTTTAATTTCTTTGTATCCACTTGGAATTTTAAACGGAAAACGCACATCTTCATTGAACGTTATTTTTCTGTATTCAACTTGAATGGTGGTTGTTTTGTTTATTTCTTCTGCTTTAATTTCTACATTTTTTGGGAAAGCTTGCCCAGTAATTTCTTGGTACGCAGGGTAATCAATTGTAAGCAAACGTTGTTCTGCAGTTTGTGCAAGTTGTTGTTGTTTTATTTTGAAATGAAACGCATCTAATAGAAATAATCGTTTGAAAAGTTCGAAGTCACGTTTTGGCGTTAGCATGTATGCTTTGTCTTGTATTTCTGAGTTGAAACGTTCTTTTTTTAGATCGAATAATGCATCACCAATAAGTAAGTTTTGTACTTTTTCAAAATCGAGCTCAGTTCCTAGAAAATTACTGATAAGTGCAAAATCGCCTTCAAAATACGTGTTATCTAATTTGTTATAGAAACTTACTTTTTCTGGCGTAATGTACACTTTTACTAAAGATAGTGTCGCGCTTAGCCAAATAGCTTCGTCCTTTTTCATGCGTAAGCTTAAGGAGAAACTTTCTTGCGTTTTTCCATCATCAAAATTTACTTTTAGTTTCCCGCGAATCGTTTTAAAATTCAGCGCATTTTTGTAATGATTTTTGATGATGTTTCGCGTAGACAGATTTGCTACTTCTCCAGAAGACACTATTGTTTTGGTCGATTTACAACCAACAAACAAGAGCAATACTATACTTGTAATTATTATTTGGATACTGTTTTTCAAGTCTTTATTTTTAGTTTGCGTAAACGCTTATTGAATTTTTTTGAGATAATATTTTTCCTTTTTCGAATTGCCCATTTTTCTGTACGCTTCCACAAAGGTTTGATAGAATTCTTTTTCAAGTGGCGCATCGTCAATGATGTAATCTAAGCCAATTTCAAGCATTTCTATCGCTTTCTTATATTCAGTTAACGCATTTAATGCCTTTGCATTGTATAAATATAGCTTTGGTTGCGACGGAAAGTCATTTAAACCAATTTTTGCGAGCCTATTTGCCGCTTGATACGATTTGGTTTGTAAAGCATCTTCAACTTGAGCAAGAATTCTTGCATCGCCTCTTACTCTTGGTTTTGGTGTTTGGTTGATGACTTCTGCCACTTCTCCATCAGATTTTTTCTTTTTGTTGACTTGCTTTTCGAGCATGGTTTTCATGTTGGAAGCCGTAAACGATAATCCGCCTTTTTTTTCAAGTTGTTCAAGTTGTTTTAAGGCTTTTTTGTATTCGCCCATTCCTACATACACTTTGGCAACATCTTCACGAAACATCGGATTGAGATTGATGATTTTCTTTCCCGTATCTAATGCTTCTTCACGTTCATTTGTTTTGAGTTGTGCATTGAATAATCCTGTGAGATACCATTGATTTTGCGGTTTTTTGTTGACCGCCGTTTGAAATGATTCTTTTGCTTTGTCATATTCTTTTTGAGAGAAATAATTTTTCCCCAATTCAAAATAGATGGTTGCGCTTGCGTCTATTGCTTTGCATTTTAGGAGTTCGTCAATGGCACGATCATAGTTTTCAATTCCGCGTTGTTTTAGGGCTTCAAAGAAGTGTTCTTGAAACTCGTCGATGTTTTCTTCTAGTGAAATTTCTGCACTTTCTTCTTCTTGTGCATATGCATGTTTAGGAAAAAATGATAATATTCCTGCGAGTAATAGTATGCACATGTATTTTTTCATAAGAAGAATTTTAAGTGTTGTTATGCTTCAAGTGTTGAGTAATCGCCAATACTAATTTTGGTGAAGCTTCCATCAAATTTTGCATGATTTCCGATCATTGCTTCCTCTAAATTAGCATTTTTTACCGTAGTATTGGTTTGTATTAAGCTATTTTTAAGAGTTACATTTTCCAATTGCGTATGGTCTCCCACAGAAACATTTGGTCCAACGGTTGAATTTTTGATGATTACATTTTCTCCGATGTAACATGGTGGAATGATTTCTGAATCAATGATTTGTGCAGAATCTGCCACTAATTTTTCATTGTCAGCACTTAAGAAACCTAACATTTTCCCGTTAGTTTCAATGGTAACGTTTTTGTTTCCGCAGTCCATCCACTCGTCTACTTTACCAGTGACAAAACGACGTCCTTTTGCCATCATTCCTTTGATTCCATCATTGATTTGATATTCGCCACCGTGAATGATATTGTTGTCTAACACATGTTGTAATTCGTCTTTTAATACGGCAACATCTTTGAAGTAGTAGATTCCGATTACGGCTAAATCTGAGACAAATTCGGCTGGTTTTTCTACTAATTCTACAATTTCTTTGTTGTCATTTAATTTTACAACTCCGTATGCTTCTGGTTGCTCTACTTGTTTTACCCAAATGGCTGCATCTGCATCTTTGTCGAGATTGAAATCGGCTCTGATTAATGTATCCGCATAAGCGATTACCGCCGGACCTGATAGCGAATTTTTTGCACACATGATAGCGTGACCTGTTCCTAAAGGTTGATCTTGACGATAGATGCTTGCTTTTGCGCCTAAACTTTCTGCCAGTTCCGTTAAACTTTCTACCACATCGTCTCCAAAGAAAGCTGGATCACCTAATACAAACGCTACTTCTTCGATAGGTTCGCCGAGTACTTTTGCGATGTCAGAAACCAATCGGTGTACTATTGGTTTTCCTGCGATTGGGATTAATGGTTTTGGAACAGTGAGTGTATGTGGACGAAGTCTTGAGCCGCGTCCTGCCATTGGTACAATTATTTTCATTTTGTCGATATTTATATTTTGTTATTTATTGATTCGTTTTTTTGTGTATTTGTTTTTCTTACTCGGATGTGTTTTGCTATGAATTCATCAATTATTTTTGTTTACTTTCACTCATAACTCTTAACTTTTTGGTTATTCGTTGTTTGTTGTTTGTTCTGCTTACTCAAACGTGTTTTTATCACGAATTCACGAATTGTTTTTGTTTGAGTTTCTTGTGTTTTGAATTGACACTAATTTTTTAGCTTGTGCAACTTTACACTCACAACTCACAACTCATAACTTTTCAGTCGTTCATTATTCAAAAATACTTTTTAATTTAAAATTTAGAACTTCAAATTTCGTTATTCCTTGATATTGATGTTGTGCTTTTTTGCTATTTTTTGAAACTCATCCATCATATTTTCCTTTTTCATGATGTCGTATAACATAACAATGATGCTTTGTGCGTCTTTATGGTATGGTGAATTGACCGTTTTGTACATGACAAACGATTTCATAACGTTGTCTAGAGACTTTTCATATTCTTTGGTTTCCATATACATTCGGCTGATGCCGTAGTAACCTTCTGGATCTTCAGGATAGATTTCAATGAATTTTTGGTAACTTTTGATAGCGTCTTTGTATTTTCCTAGATAGGATTGTGCGATGGGTAAATTCATAAGTGGCACTCTTCCTTTTGGATCTAGTTTTAAGGATTTACGATATGCTTTGATGGCTTGTCTGTAGTTTTCTAATCTTCGGTAACTGAGTCCTAAGTTGTCCCATGCAAATGCAAATTTTTTGTCTTTTTTTACTGCTTTTTTGTAGGCAACAACTGCATTTTCATATTCGCCTTTACGGTAATATGTAACTCCTTCGTTGTAAAATTTTAATGCTTTTTCTTTGTCTGAGACTGAGTTTTCATGTTTTTCATCTGAAATCATGATGAGTTCTTTGAGTGCTGAACAGTTTCGCAATAAGTATTCTTCTATTTCATCATAGTCTTTATCGGCGATTACGGTGTTGTTCATGTCAAAATTGATAGAAATCGAATCTTTTTCAGATCCCATTTTATCTAGAGTATCTTTTACTTTTTCAAATTGTTTAAGTAATGATTCACTCATCTGCTCCGCTAAAATTTCAGTAGTGATACAACTTTTGATTTCTTTGTTTTTTTCTATATTTTTTAATTTCAAATCAATTTTTGCAATGCACTCACAAGCTTCTTGAGATATATTTTTTATTTTTTTAGCTTTTTCAGCATCACTTTCTTGCGCATGCAATATGAATGTGCTTAGTAGCAATAGACTTAGTAATAGTGTTATTTTTTTCATCTTGATTTGCTTTTGGTTGTTCTGCTTACTCAAACGTGTTTTTCACCACGAATTCACGAATTGTTTTTTGTTTGAGTTTCTTGTGTTTTGAATTGGCACGAATTTTAGCTTGTTTGACTTTTCACTCTTAACTCACAACTCTTAACTTTTTGGTTATTCGTTGTTTGTTGTTTGTTCTGCTTACTCAAACGTGTTTTTATCACGAATTCACGAATTGTTTTTGTTTGAGTTTCTTATGTTTTGAATTGGCACTAATTTTAGTTTGTTTGACTTTTCACTCTTAACTCTTAACTCAAAACTCACAACTCACAACTCACAACTTTTCAATAGTTCATTATTCAAAAATACTTTTTAATTTAAAATTCAGCATTTTACGTTTATATTTTCATCTTCCTTACTTCGTTCCTGTGCTTCCAAATCCGCCAGCGCCTCTATCTGTTTTTGATAGTTCACTTACTTCTTCCCACATTGCACGTTCGTGTTTGGCGATGACCAATTGTGCAATCCGTTCTCCATTTTCAATCGTGAAGGTTTCTTTGGATAGATTGACAAGAATTACGCCAATTTCTCCTCTGTAATCTGCATCAACCGTTCCAGGTGCATTAAGTACCGTGATTCCTTTTTTTGCCGCTAAACCGCTTCTCGGGCGTACTTGTGCTTCGTATCCAATAGGCAATTCAATGAATAATCCAGTTTTTACGATGGTTCTGTCCATAGGTTCAAGCGTTATTGCTTCGGATAGATTTGCACGTAAGTCCATTCCGGCGGAAGCCAAAGTTTCATAATGTGGTAACGCGTGTTGCGATTTGTTGATGATTTTTATGTTCATTTGTTGATTATCGTTGTTTGTATTTTATTGTTTGTTTTGCTTACCCGAACGCTTTTTGTCCCACTAATAACTTACAACATACAGCTTTTCGTTATTCGTTATTCGTTATTCGTTATTCGTTATTCGTTATTCAAAAATACTTTTACATTTAAAATTAAGCATTCAACATTATTAATTGTTTAAGAGCCTTTTTGAATGAGTCGTTTGAGTTCTTTGCGTTCTGATAGATACACGATTGCCAAAAATACTAAAACTAATGCAGTTGCAATGATATAGTTTCCGCGAAAGCTGTCATAGAATGCTATTGCCGATAGTACGGAAGCTAATAGCATGTATGCACCAATTTGCTTTATTTTGTATGGAACTGCATAGTGTTTTTGCCCGAGTATGTATGAGATTATCATCATGCTTCCGTATGCAACTAAGGTTGCCCAAGCCGAAGCCATGAATCCTATTTTTTTTATCATGATTAGATTGAATACGATTGTTACCAACGCACCAAATATAGAAATGTACATTCCGTAGCTCGTTTTGTCCGTGAGTTTGTACCAAATGGAGAGATTGTTATAGATTCCCAAACAGAGATTTGCCAAGAGAATGATAGGTACAATTGCTAAAGCGTCTAGATATTCTGGTTTACTGATGAGTAAACTTGCGAATAGATCAATATACGCAACAACGATCAGCATAAAAATAGCGCCTAGAATGGTAAACCACTTGAGAATGGTAGCATAGTTATTTTTAGCATTTTTTTCTTTGGCATGATTGAAGAAAAATGGTTCTGCGCCCAATCGGAATGCCGTTATGTAAAGCGTCATGAATACACCGAGTTTGTAACAACCAGAATATTTCCCCATTTCGGCATCGCCAATTATTTCGCCTAAGAAAAGTTTGTCAATGTTTTCATTGGTTACATATGCTAGACTTCCAATCATAATTGGTGTTCCATAGATTAGAAGCTTCTGTAAAACTTTCGCATCAAACGTCCATTTTATTTTTAGAATTTGTGGAAAGAGTAGTATCAGCGTTAATAAGCTTGCAAAGACATTTGCCAAGAATATGTAGATAACTTGCGGTTGATTTTTTATGTAAAAGTTGAGTGAATCTGGCAATATTCCTTCCGAAAGGAAACCATTTGGAATCGCCCACAGAAAGATTACATTTAGTACGGCTAGGAATAAAATGTTTGCGATTTTGATGCCCGCAAAACGAATCGGTCTGTTGGTGACACGCAAATAGGCAAATGGAATGACGACAATGGTATCGAGAAAAACTGTCCACACCAAGATTTTGACATACATGACTTTTTCAAAACCGAGTGATGTTGTGATTTCTGGTGCAAAACTCAATCCTAAAATTAAGAATAATACTGTTGTAAATAGTAGGCTTATGAATGATGTGGAAATGATTTTTCCTTTTTCCTGTTCTTTACTGAAGAAACGGAAAAACGCCGTTTCCATTCCGTAGGTTAGCAACGCGTTTAAGTATGCTGCGTATACATAGTATTCTGTGTTTACCGCATAACGTTCTGATCCAAAAGCATTGGTATGTAATTTTAGTAAACCTATGTTGATGGCTCGTGGCAAGATTGCCGCAATTCCGTAGATTATGGTGTCTTTGAAGAACTTTTTTAGTGCGCTCAAGGAATGTTTTGTTTAAGCCTTAAAAGTATTGATTTCTGAGGGCTTTCCCAAAATGATTTTTTGTATGTATTTTTTGTGGATTTATTTGTTTGTTTTACGTACTCAAATATATCTTGTATACTTTTTACTCACAACTCATAACTTTTAATCTGTTTAAAATTCAGTATTTCTAAGATTCCTGAAGGTTTTTTAAGATTGAAAGTTCGTTTAATACTTGTTTTCGGATGAAATAGAATAATACTGCAAACGATACGAGATACGAGATGACAATGTAATAGAAAAATCCTCTTGAAAGGTATTGATAGAAATAATACATCATAATTAGAATTCCTATGTTGTAAATTATCAACAAGATTGGAATGGTTCTAAACGCTAGGTTTTTTCGCTTTTGATAGTAATTGATGAGTTGCGCTTTGAAATCTTCTAACGAAAGTAAGACACTTATTTTTTTTAGCTGCTGCTGACTTTTTATTTCGATATAGACTCTCACCAAGACAACTCCGATGAGCAATGACATTCCTAATAATGGTCCGCTGTATTTGTATGCCGAAATGTAGAAAAAGAATGCAATGAGCACAATTCCTGTAATGGCTAATATAATTTTTGAGATTTGTTGTTTTTTACGAAGTTGTCTTAAGTTTTGCTTCGCTGGTTCAAAATCAGGAAGTGTGGTTTCTCCCGATTGTTGTTGCCATATGTTTTGTATGTCTTTAAATTCCATTGGATACGCATTTTGTGAGTTTTTCTTTGATTCTGTATACCATCACACGAATGTTTTGGTGTGAGTGCCCTGTGATTTCCGCAATCTCTTTTTGCGGTAAACCTTCTAAAACTAATAGAATAATGATTCGCTCTGTTTCTTTGAGCTTATGTATGCACGCGTACATTTGTTGCATGCGATTTTGATTGTCATGTTCTTCTTGGACTTCTTCTTTTATTTCTACGAAATCTACTTTTTTCTTCTTTTTATTTTTTCGGATGAATAGCAAACAGACATTGACAGTGATTCTGTAAATCCAAGTTCCAATACTCGATTTGTGTTGAAATTCGTCTAAATGTTCCCACACTTTTATGAAAACATCTTGCGACAAATCTTTTGCCAACGCCTGATCGCCATTTACATATCCGAGACATAAACGATGAACTTTTTCGTAGTGTTCTTTGTATATTTTTGTGAATTGTTTTGACATTTTTGTTTTTACTGACTCGAAGGTGTTTTTACCACGAATTCACGAATTGTTTTGTTTGATCTTCTTGTGTTTTGAATTGGCACTAATTTTTTAGCTTGTTTGGCTTTTTTACTCATAACTCTTAACTTTTCGGTTATTCGTTGTTTGTTATTTGTTCTGCTTACTCTAAGGTGTTTGTTTACTTTTCATTCAAAACTCATAACTTAGTTTATCTATTCCACGTTTTATATTAGTGAACTGACAACCGAAAACTAAAAACTAATTACCTTTTAACGACTAGCTTTCGAACTTCCTTTACGAACCAATCTGTTTTGTCAAACATAATAAAGTGTGCTGAGTTATCAACGTATATGATTTTTTTCTTGTCTAGTTTTTGATATTGTTCTGTATAGAGTTTTTCTACTTGTGGTTTTGGATAGAAACTAACTGCCGCCATAATTGTCACTGGAATTTTGATGTTTTTGATACTTTCTCGCAAGTCTAGTTTCATTAAATCAATATAACCATATACATAGGTTTTTCGATCGGCTTGAAGCATCCATGAAACGATTTGCGGTTGTTTTTCTTCGTTTTTTGTCATTCCTGCTGCCATTTGAGTAGCCATTTGTTTGAAGGCAGTTTCGTCCATTTCTAGTTGTTGTTTTGCAAACGGATTGTCGTAACTTACTTTGTCTGGAGAGAAATCTGGAATCATCAATGCACCAATACTTGGCAAGCCATCTACAATGATGAGTTCTTTGTACGTGTTTGGATTTTCGGAAGCTAACCAGAGTGCTAATGATCCACCCATACTGTGTCCGATAATGGTAGGTTTTTTTAGTTTTTTACGAGTTACGTAATTTTCTAGATCGTTTTTGATGGTGGTTAACCAAGGAGTTTCAATCGCTGGAACATTCCCAAATCCCGCAAAGGTAAAAATATGACATTCGTGGGTTTTGGAGAGTTCTTTTACAGTTTCGTTCCAAACATCGCCTGTACAACTGAATCCTGGAAATAGTAGTATCGGATTTCCTTTTCCAATGATTTTAACTTGAAATGATTTTTCTTGTGCGATTGTTGAAAATGTAATGAATAGACAACTTGCAATGAGGAGTTTTCTAAAGGTTTGCATACTGTTTGTGTTTTTGATTTTCCCTTTAGATGCAGTTTTTTGAAAATGTTACACTTCGACAAGCTCAGTGTGAACTTTTTTTTCAGATCGCTTTGTTTTTTGACTTAATATTTATGAACAGAATTTTCGTGTAACCTATCATCAAACTGAACTTAATTCAGTTCTGCATAAGAGTAAGTAATTCGTGATAGTAGATACCTGCCTCTACAGGAATGACAAAATTGTTGATAAACAAAAAACCTCACGTTTCCATGAGGTTTTTAATGCTATAATGAGAGTACACTTCGACTCCGCTCAGTGTACGCCTTTATTTAATTGTTTAACGCTTCCGCTCCACCAACGATTTCTAAGATTTCGTTTGTAATGGCTGCTTGACGTGCTTTGTTGTATGTCAATGTTAATGAGTCTCTCAATTCTGCTGCGTTGTCGGTTGCTTTGTGCATTGCTGTCATACGCGCTCCGTGCTCACTTGCAAAAGAGTCTCTGATAGCTTTGAATAATTGTGTTTTTAATGACTTTGGAATCAATCCTTCAACGATTTCTTCTTTTGATGGCTCAAAAATATAATCTAATTGAACGTTTTCACTTGATTCGATAGGAACAATTGGTAAAAATTGCTCTGTCATGATAATTTGTGTCGCTGCATTTTTGAATTTGTTGTAAACGATCTCGATTTTATCGTATGATCCATCTTCAAATAAATCCATTAATTTTTGCGCAATTTCTGCTACATTATCAAAAGTCAATGCGTCAAAAACATCACTACGATTTTCAAGAATCGTATTTGTTTTTGATAAGATGTCATTTCCTTTTTTACCAATAGACAACACATCAACTTGCTTTCCAGCGTATACGTTGTTGATTAGGTTGTTTGCTTGTTTGATAATGTTAGAGTTAAACGCTCCACACAATCCTCTGTTAGATGTAATAGCTACAATTAATACTTTATTTACTTCACGTTGATCTGCAAATTTACTTCCGCTATCTGCATCTAATGTAGCACTTAAGCTTTGTAATAATTCTGTAAGTTTGTTTGCATACGGACGCATCGCAGTGATCGCGTCTTGTGCTTTTTTCAACTTTGCAGCCGACACCATTTTCATAGCGCTTGTAATCTGCATTGTTGATTTTACAGAACTAATTCTATTACGTATTTCTTTTAAGTTTGCCATTTGTTTGTAATTATGAATTCAGAATTCTTAATTATGAATTTTTAATTATTGTAACTAAAAGCTTTATAAGTTCTTCACATTTGGCTTTCAAATTATTGGGAACTTCCATTGTGGTTTCTTCAATAATATCTAACCAGTATAGCGTTTCATCAGCTTCTTTAAGTGCAATTCCTAATTTATTTTTAAAATCTTTAGTACTTACACCTCGTTGTGATTCTCTTATGTTTGCACCTATACTTGTACCACTTCTTATTAGTTGACGTGCAATTTCAAAGTCATGGTTTTGTTTTAACTCTTTACAGAAATTAACAATATCGCAGCCAAAATAAAAACTCTTGTCGACAACAACATTGTTTTTTTCTTTGTAAGCCATAGTCTAAATTCTGAATTTAGAATTCCTAATTCAGAATTAGTTATATTTCGCAGACATTTCTTTACAAACCTGTGTTAATGTGTCTGTAACTTCGTCTGTTAGTTTTCCAGCTTTTAAAGTATCTAAAACACCTCTGTGCTTAGCGTTTAAGAATTCTAAGAAATCTCTTTCAAATTCTTTTACTTTATCAACAGGAACGTCTTTTAGTAAGTTTTTAGATCCAGCATAAATGATAGCAACCTGATCTTCTACTGTATATGGATCATTTTGTGCTTGCTTTAAGATCTCAACGTTACGCTTACCTTTGTTAATTACGTTTAATGTAACTGCATCTAAGTCAGAACCAAATTTTGCGAATGCTTCTAATTCACGGAACTGCGCTTGGTCAAGCTTTAACGTACCTGCAACTTTTTTCATTGATTTAATCTGAGCCGAACCTCCTACACGTGATACCGAAATACCTACGTTAATTGCTGGACGTACACCAGAGTTAAATAAATCACCATCTAAGAAGATCTGTCCATCTGTAATCGAAATTACGTTTGTTGGAATGTAGGCAGATACATCTCCTGCTTGTGTTTCAATGATTGGTAATGCTGTTAATGATCCACCACCTTTTACGATTGACTTTAATGAATCTGGTAAGTCGTTCATATCTTTTGCGATATCATCATCTGCAATTACTTTCGCCGCACGCTCTAATAAACGAGAGTGAAGGTAGAAAACGTCACCTGGATACGCCTCACGTCCTGGTGGACGACGTAATAATAATGAAACTTCACGGTAAGCAACTGCTTGTTTTGATAAATCATCATACACGATTAATGCAGGACGACCTGTATCACGGAAATATTCTCCAATTGCTGCTCCAGCGAATGGTGCGTATACCTGCATTGGCGCAGGATCTGATGCGTTAGCCGCTACAATTACTGTATAAGCTAATGCTCCTCTTTCTTCTAATGTTTTTGCGATCGCTGCAACTGTAGACGCTTTTTGTCCAATAGCTACATAGATACAAAATACAGGCTCACCAGCATCATAAAATTCTTTTTGGTTAAGAATTGTATCTAAACATACGGTGGTTTTTCCTGTTTGACGGTCACCAATTACCAACTCACGTTGTCCTCTACCCACTGGAATCATTGCATCAATAGATTTGATTCCTGTTTGTAATGGTTCGTTTACTGGCTGACGGAAGATTACTCCAGGTGCTTTACGCTCTAAAGGCATTTCATAAAGATCGCCTCCTATTGGTCCTTTTCCATCAATTGGGTTTCCTAACGTATCAACTACACGTCCTACCATTTCTTCTCCTACCTTGATAGAAGCAATACGTTGTGTACGTTTTACAGTAGCTCCTTCTTTTACTTCTTTAGAAGGTCCTAATAATACCACACCAACATTGTCTTCTTCAAGGTTCAATACGATACCTTCCATTCCTGTTTCAAATTCTACTAATTCTCCGTATTGAGCGTTAGCTAATCCGTAAACACGAGCGATACCATCACCTACTTGTAGTACAGTTCCAACTTCGTCAAGAGAAGCTGTAGCTTCAAATCCTGATAGTTGTTTTTTTAATATTGCTGATACCTCAGCAGCTTTAACTTCTGCCATTTTATTTAGTATTTAATTTTGAGAGAAAGTTCGTTTTAGTGTATTTAATTGGTTTGCGATGCTTGCGTTGTATTGCAAATCGCCCACACGTAAAATAAATCCACCGATAATACTTTCGTCGATTTTGTTTTCTATTGTTACTTCGTTATTCGTAAGATCTTTCACCTTAGCCAGTACTTTGCTTCTTAGTCCATCTGTTAAAGGTACTGCCGTAGTTACCACTGCGGTTTGTTTGCCTTGTAATTGATCGAATAAGTTGCAATATTGAACAGCTATGTTGTCTAATAAGTCAATTCGCTTGTTAGCCATTAACATATCTATTACTCCTTCCGATACAGAATGCATTCCTGTAAAGATTTCAAGTAAAGCTGCTTTTTTAGTTTCAGACTTTACAATAGGACTGTTTAACATTAATCGTAAGTCTTTACTGTTTTCTACAGTTTTTACGATACCGTCCATATCTTTCGCTACAGCTTCTCCTGCATTTTGCTCTTGCGCTAATCCTAAGATTGCCTTTGCATAACGTATTGCTGCTCTAGATCCTGCCATAGTGCTTTTATTAGTTTAATGTAACATCACCAAGCATTTTATCAACTAATGATAATTGCTTGTCTTTGTCTGCTAATTCTTCACGTACTACTTTTTCTGCAATTTCTACAGAAATGTTTGCTACTTGATTTTTCAATTCAGCCAAAGCAGATTGTTTTTCACTTCGAATGCTTTCTTGTGCTTGTGCAATCATTTTGTTTGCTTGCTCTTGTGCTTCTCCTTTAGCATCTGCAATCATTTTTTCTTTGATTTCACGTGCTTCTTTCAACATAGCTTCTCTTTCAGCTCTTGCTTCTTTTAATAACTTTTCGTTATCAGCATGCAAGTTTTGCATTTCTTTTTTTGCGTTTTCAGCCGCTTCCAAAGCATTTTTGATAGAGTCTTCTCTTTCTTTTACTGCTCCTAAGATTGGCTTCCAAGCTGCTGTTCTTAAGATGATAACCAATGCTAAGAAAGCTATTGTTACCCAAAATACCAATCCAATTGCAGGTGTAATTAAATCCATAGTATTGTATGTTTATCTTTTTTTAAATTTTAAAAATGATACAAACTCTTGTAGTACCAACCGTACTACAAGAGTTGTGTGTTAGCTTATGCTGCTGGGTTAAGACCTAGTAACGATACTACGATACCAAACATTCCCGCACCTTCGATAAATACAGCTGCAATAATCATTGCTGTTTGTATTCTACCTGCTGCTTCTGGTTGTCTAGCCATAGCTTCCATTGCTTGTCCACCAACTTTTCCGATACCAAGACCTACTCCTAATACTGCAAGTCCGGCTCCTAATGCTGCGATACTACCAATCATAATAATAAAATTTAAAAATTAATTCTTTATGTTTTTGTTTCTTTTATTCTTTTCTAGTGATGTGCATCTTCCACAGCCATTCCGATGAATAACGCTGTTAAGAAGGTAAATATGTATGCTTGTACAAAGGCTACCACAAATTCTAAGATCATAATAAAGATTGCCAATAGCATAGATGGTGTTCCTGCCCATTGGAAGATAAATATTAATGATACTAAACTTAATATGATAATGTGACCAGCGGTAATGTTTGCAAATAAACGAATCATTAATGCAAACGGTTTTGTAAAGATTCCAACAAATTCAATTGGTGCTAATATTATTTTCATTGGCACTGGAACTCCTGGCATCCAAAAGATGTGTTTCCAATAGTTTGCGTTACCGCTGAAGTTTACAATAAGTAAGGTTAATACTGCCAATACCATTGTGGTTGCAATGTTTCCTGTAAGGTTCGCTCCTGTTGGCACTAAACCAAGTAAGTTATTTACCCAAATAAAGAAGAACAACGTTAGTAAGTACGGCACATATTTCATGTACTTTTTCTCGTCAATTAATGATTTTGCAATGTCATCTCTTACGAAGATGATAAGCGGCTCCATTAATCCTGCGAATCCTGTTGGAACTAATGATTTTTTGTATGATCGTGCAATGCTTGTGAAAATCAATAATATCAAAATGATTGATATAAACATTGACGCAACGTTTTTTGTAATTGAGAAGTCTAATGGTTTTGAACCATTTGTAATGTGGTGATCTTCCATTTTCACAGAAGTTTCTCCTGCATTTAACTGGTAGATTTTTCCGTGATTTCTAACGAAATTCATTCCGTTTTTCGTCACAATATGATGACCTGTATCGTCATGATGAAATTCATTAGACAAAAAAGTCACCAAACCATTGTCCGTATATAATATTACAGGAAGTGGAATAGTCATGGCGTCTTCACCTTCTCCCCATAAGTGCCATTCGTGTGAATCAGCAATATGATGCATTATCATTTCTACTACATCAAATTTCTTTTCTTCACCTTTTTCAGAGCTTCCACTTGCCGTTGCGAATAGTGGTAATGCGAAAAGTACTGCTAGAATTAGATTCTTGATAGATTTTTTAGCTATCATATTTATTGTATTGTATATAAATATATGGTTCCTAAATTTCGGTGCAAAGGTAAGTTTTTAATTAACAATACAAGGTTAATAACTCTTTTTTTTTTGATTCCCTGAAAAGTTTTTTGATAAGTGCCTTGGGAAGCCCTTATTTTTCGTTTATCAACTTTAAAACATAGTATGCTTCAAATGCCAAATAGAAGAAATAAGGAATGAAAAATGCCAATACATTTTCAATGTTAAAATAGTCTTTGTTTTTGAAAAAAGGAACCAGAAATAAAATTCCCGCCATCATTTTTAAAAAACTTCCACCCAAGAATGCCAACGCGGCTTTTTCAGCAAAAATAGTTTTTATATACGCTACCGCAACATATAGTAAGAAAGTAATTAGAAAGAGAAAGAGATGAATACTCCAAGGATTGTAATAGAATTTTGTTTCTGACAATACGAACAAGTCTACTAATTGGTGTATTGCGAAAAGCGCCAACGTAAATAGTAAGAAATGTGTAAAGAATTTGAGTACGTTTTGTTTCACCTGTTTAGTCTTTGTTGAATTTTTTGAGTTGACGTATCACTTGCCACATGGACAAACTTACAAATACTAAAGAACATATAATGGTAAAGAGTTTGTGTTTGTTCGGAAATTTTTCATCGAGCCACATACCAAGATACACGCCAATTCCAATGATAATTCCCATTTGAAAGGCGATTCCTGTAAATTTTACATAGCTTTTAAGCTGTTTTGTCCGCTTTTTTTTCTCCACTTGAGTTGAGTTCTTTTACACCAGTTTTCATCACACAGGTAGCATTGAAAGTAGCGCCAGGTTCAATAGATAGTTTGCTAACAAAAACTTCTCCTTCAATGATTGCTGTCTTTTTTAGCGTTAGTAAGTTTGAAACTGTCAACTCTCCGTGAAAACGACCTTCAATGTCCGCATTGGTACATATTACTTTTCCTGTGATGACACCATTTTCTCCAATCACAATTTTCCCCGAAGTTTCTACACTTCCTTCTAGTTTTCCATCAATTCTAAAATCAGCTTCTGAAACTACATCTCCTTTAATATGTGTTGACTTTCCAATTCGATTCGATTGACCACGAGTCGCTTCTCCGTTACGCTTTTTTTTAGATTCTGAAAACATGATTTTAAATTTGAGGGATTACTTAGTGTTTGGCTAATGTTATTTTATTTCGTCTAAATTTTTATGAATTTGTATGGTTTGATAGTTCTCAGAAGACATGATTACATTTGGCTTTTCAACCATATACGATGGTCCTGTTTTAAGCATGTCTTCAAAACCATGGCTACTGATTTTGATTTGAATCCATGAATTACAACAAAGTGTTGACTTCTGTTGTATACATCACGAGAAACGGAAAGCGAGTTGTATCCTCGATCTTCAAAGGCTTCTGCAATTGTTTTTTCGAGTGCTTCCATAGCTTCTGTTTCATTTTTCTGAAATGTGTAAATGATTTTAAAGTTGGTTGCCTTATCATCATTTACCACTGTTTTGTTGGCTATTTTTGGTAATGATGTAGCAATGATTTCCTGCGCGCGCTTTCCTTCTTCATCATTCGGATAGTTGAGTGCTACATAGTTCAATGCATCTTTGTATGCCATATAACCATCTAAACGTGCAATGATGATTGCTTTTAACATCTCAAATTTTGGCACAATTTCTTCGCCCGTAAATTGATTGATGTATTTTTCAGCATCATTTAAAGCAGCTTCAAATTCCTGATTGGCAAACTTTTTATAGGTATTGGCATATAAGCTTTCTGGACTATTTTCATCTGACGTAATAACTTCCTGCGGATTTCTCAGAATTTGTGCGTAACGCGTGTTTCCATGATTGTTAAGAATATCATTTTTCCATTGATCTGCTTTTGCTGGTTGCTCTAAAAGCACGTAAATTTTATAGAGATTGTACTTTGAAGGCAGAATTAATTTTTCTTCCGGATCGTTTTGCAATAGTTGCTCCAGTCGGTTGGCAGCCAATTTGTATTCTTTAAATTTTTCCTTGTAAATTAATCCCAATTGGTAGTATGCAAAGTTGCGTTCTTTACCAATGCTATCAATTACTTTTTCGTCTGTTGGTATTCTATCTGTATAGAGTTTTACGGAGTAAATATCTGCTTCTACTAATTCTGCATTTCCTACTATTCCTGAAGATTCTGTACTTGTTTTTACAATTGTATTTTTATCAAATAAACGCCAATTATCTTCTAGTGCACGATCGCCCCATTTTTTGCGGAATTCGTTTTTACCGTAGGCAACCGTTGTTTGACTGTAAAAATAAAAATCTCCACCATCGTTTTTTGGTCCTGAGTTTCTGCTAGAAGCAAATTCGTTGGCAACAAAGCTTTGTTTTTGTTCTTCCAATTCTTTTTTGGCTTCTTCCGCAGCTTTCAATTCGTCAATGTATGCTTGAAAATAGGCAGTTCGTTCTTCTTCTGTAAAGTTGACCAATTTTAAGATACTGTCATTTTTTTGCGCTACATCTTCATATTCGATGACATCGTCAAGGTTGGCTCTTTTCTTTGAGATTCTTCGGTGTTTGCGCGTATTTTTTTCTAAGTTTAGCAAGGTACTGTCAAAATACTTTCCTGCTTCTTTGTATTGTGCTTCATCAAAACGCAATGCTGCTATATTTTCGTAGTCTAATGCTTTTAGAAATCTGTCTGTAGTTGCTTTACGAAGCGATTTGTTGAAATATGCTTCTGCCAATTCTAGTGAATCTTGCGATAGATGATATTCTCCCAATTGGCGATAGATGCGATCTAAGAAAGGTCTGTTTTCACGATCTTCTGCCAAGTCGTTTAGCATTTCAAGAAATTCTTCTTTGTTTCCTGTTTCTAGGTCAAAGTTTCTCGCTTTTTCAATATGTGCATTAATCATGTACACACGTGGCGATTTTCTATTGAGTTCAATGACTTTATCAAAAGCAATATTGGCGCTGTCTTTATAGCCTAATTCATTAAACAATTGTCCAATGATATAGTTGTAACGACCTTGTTCTTCGTGAATTTTAGTAGAATATGCGGCACGTTTTAATACTTGTACAGCACTGTCTTTATGTTTTAAATTGATGTATGCCTGACCCAACACAGCATTTGCATCTGCATATTCTTGATCGCTTAGTTTTTCAAATTCTAAGATTCTTTTTAGGTTGACAATGGCAAATTCTTCATTTTCTAAACGAAGGTGTGTTTTTTCGCGCCAAATTTTTGTTTGATTGATTTTGTCACTGTCTGGATATTCGCCAATGGTGTAATTAAACGCTTCTAATGCGGGAATAAATCGTTGGTCAAAATAGCGCGCTTTTCCAAGTAATAGATATGCTTCGTCCATTTGCGGATTGCGTTGACGACCTTTGATATCCATAGAATGTTTTTGAATGGCTTTTACAGCTTTTTCTTCTGCTTTTTTGAAGTTCGGATTTTTTCCACCTTGTCCTGGAAGTGTCAAATCGTCCTGAACTTCCATACGTTCTACAGGAAGAATTTCCCAATAGTTGTCAATATAGGCGTTCATGAGTGCTTCACGTCCTTCTTCAAAGGCAACATTTCCATTAAAGAGCACATTGTATTTTGTGGTAACAGCATGCCAATTTCTGTTGATAAATGTATCTTTTTTGATAGAACAGCTAAAGAGTAAAATCCCTAGTAGTGAAACGATTATTAATATATGTATTGTTTTCTTCAAGGTCGATCTTTTTTGTATTTCTTAAACTAAATTCTTTCGTTTTTAGTATACAGAAGGGTAAAAATACATTTCTTTTTGAAAAATTTGATAAAATGGTAGGTAAAATGTGGGTTTTGCACCTTGACTGCGCTCAATGTGATAGGTTTTAGGTTGTGGGTTCCTTGTACATCCCTAACTATGATTGCCCATTTTAAGTCATATTTCATTTTTAAAAACACTTTTAAAATATACGGAATTCCCGTAACTATTTGATTTTTAGATTACTTACCTTTTATATCTAATCTAAAAAACCAAAAGTCATGAAAAAATTTAGTTACATTTTAGTATTGTTGCTGTTTGTGTTGTTTGCTTGTCAGACAGATTCTGTTGAGACTGAAACAGAAGCTTTTGAAAGAGACGTTATTGAATTGAAACGAGATGCTTCAAGTGTTGGAGTGTTTAATCGTATTCCTAGAAAGTATTTGGATAATCCGGAAGCGTATGTAGCCAAACAGTTGGAAACTTTTGCCGAAGGCGATGAAGTTCGGTATGGTTGCGTCACATTTGTTGGCGGATTAGCCATCATTGATGAAGATTGCACTATTACGAGTGGAGTTCCAGATGATTATGATGATTGTGATTTGAAAGGTGTGCGCACAATTACATGTGGTGTAAATCCTTACAATCCACTTTGTACTATTTGTGCAGTGGCTTATATTTTGGAGTGTGATGGAAAACTCGGTTGGGTTGTAGGGTATAATATTATTTGCGCTATTGGTCCGATACAGATTCCGTTGTAATTAGAAATAATCCGATTATGGGAATCTACAAATTTTGTTGAAATTTTTGATTTTTATAGGAAGTTTGCGTTAAGGATAGTAGCAAGTTACCGTGTAACGCGGATAGCCTGACCAGAACGAAAAAGACTGTTTAAAAGTATACAAATCGTGATGAGAAACTGAATCGAGTTCAGTTTGACGAATTGTAGTTTTTAAACAGTCTTTTTTGTTTTGGGAACGCCCAAATTATTCTTCTTCGGAGATTTGTACTTCTACGTCTGTTCCCGCAAAGAACATTTCGAGTTCTTTGAGTGTTTCTGCCGATTTTACGATGTCTTTAACCACTTCACCTTTGTTGAGCACTACAATTCTGTCTGAAACTTCTGTGACGTGCATTAAATCGTGACTGGAAACTAAAACCGTTGTATTGCTGTCTTCTGCTAGTTTTTTGATGATGCCTTTGAGACGAATTTGCGTTGTCGGATCGAGGTTTGCAAAAGGTTCATCGAGAATGATAACATCAGGATTTCCGATGAACGACGCTACGATTCCTGCCTTTTTTTGATTTCCTTTACTGAGATCGCGCAGGTATTTTTTTTGATTGAGAATTTCACCGTGAAAAAAGTCTTCAAACTTTGCCAAAAGTGCGTCAACGTCTGCTTTGTTTTGGTTTCTGAGTTCGCCAATGAAGTAGAAATATTCTTCTGGTGTTAGGTAACCTATAAGGAAGCTTTCGTCAATGAATGATGATGTAAATGGTTTCCATTTTTCACTTTCATGCACTTTGATTCCGTTGTTTTTGATATGTCCGGTTGTGGGTTGAATAAGATCGAGTAGCAAGCTGAAAAGCGTTGTTTTTCCTGCTCCGTTGTTTCCTACGAGCCCAAAACTTTGTCCTTTTGGAATTTTTAGGTAATCAATTTTTAAAACTGTGTTTTGTCCGTATGTTTTTGATATGTTGTCTATTGTAATCATTGTCGTAGAATTAGAGGTTATTAGTTTTCGCCAAAAGCTTCAATGGTTTTGTATTTTCCTTTTTGGTAGACTTGTTCTATTTTTTTTAGAAAGAAGTTTCTAAATAACAATCCGACGACACCACTGAGCGCCAAAGAGATAATTCCGGCATTTAATCCTGCAATGAGGTAAGGAATGTAAAATATGATAACTGGCAATAGCATTTTTGGCAAAGCAATGAGCAATTGTGTAGGATTGAAACCTTGTGTATTACTAAATGCTTTTGCTTTTTCATTGAGTTTTACGGGAACTCTGTTAAGTGCGCCACCAAATAGTGTGACAAACGAGTTGATTCCGATATTGAACGAAGCGCCTGCCGCAATCATGGCATATTTGTCCCAACCAAAGTAAATGTACGGTGTGCTGAGTAGAAACGAGATGAAAACTGCCAATACCATAAGATACCATTTGGATTCAAGGTATTTTCGGTAGGGAATGTTTTGACTCATAAGCATTTTGTAGTATTCACTATCCCAAGAAGGTACTAATTGTCCAAACGAAAAGAGAAATCCTGCCGTGACAAATATGGAAGCAAATGCTAAAAATCCTGGCATGTCATTGTATTGTTTTTGCACGAAGAAAATGACTCCGTAAAAGAGGAAAAAACCAGACATGAATAGTACTTGTTTTGGGCGTTTATTTCTCCAAATCATTCGTACATCATTTTTTAGAAAGGTTGCCAGTTTCCCAAAACGATTCATCCAAGAAAGATCAGTAGTTGTGACTTCTTTTACTTTTTTGGAAATAGCATCGTCTAAGTAAAAGCGTTTGTTGAGATAGTCAAAGTTGAGATAGTATAGAAACGCAGCCAACACAATTGGAATTAATACTAAAAACGGATAGTTGTATAGTGCATTGAAAACCATTCCGCAGATTTCGGAAACTTTAAAAGCGTCAAAATATTCGTTGATATATAAGTATTCTAATCCTGCAAGAACAGCTATAACACTTAGTACAATGTAAAAAACAGTATTGCTTTTATTAGCGAGAATATTTGTAAAATTAAGCACATACGTAATTGCAACGATAGCAAGAAACCAAAGAATGACGTTTACCGGCGAATATCCTTGTACCAATAATACAATTGAGAATGGAATAAAGATAAATAATGGCAAGAAGTTGAAAAACGACACCATTGTTTTTCCAAGCAGAAAGTGAATGATGGTTTTTTGTTTGATAGGAATTATCATGAGTGGTTTTACATTCATTACAGGCATTTGCTGCATGAAGTAGCGAAATACAAGATCGAATAGAAACCAAAAGATAAGATAGTTGTTGGCAGTTGTTATCGGGTCTTGCTCAGGGAAAAATTCACTTAGAATTTTGAATAGAAAAGCTCCTAATAATATCGCAAAACTACCAAAATATAACGCTGCAAAAATGAGCAATATTTTTATGGCAATTCCTTTTTGAAAGGAAGCCGATCGTTTGAATTCTTTCCATTGTAAACTTAGAAATGTTCTGATCATTTTTTCTGTGGGTTGGTTGTAGTGTTAGTAGCCGTTTTTTGAAAATGTTACACTTTGACTTTGCTTAGTGTGAGGTTTGTTGGGTTTGTTCTTTGTTTTTTGTTCTTTGTTTTGCGTGGATTTGTTTTTGGATGCTATTTAGTGATCTAAAGTACTGAATTAACTTTTGATTAAATCGTACTGTTTTTTGTATTCCTTGCATACAGTATGGTATCGCACAAAACTCGCTTTGATAAAGGGAAATACCAAGATAAGCATCCACGCATAGATTTGGAAATCTAGCTTGGTATCAAAGAAAATTTGGTAGCCGTTTGGCACTAAATTGAATAGGTTTAGCCATAATACCAATCCGATCATTGACATGTGTATGTGTAATGATTTTTTGGGAATTTCTCCTTTAAAATATTTATAACCTATTGGAAGAAACGGATAAAAAAGATAGATAAAACCTAGTAAAAGAGACGTCTTTTCGCTGTATTGCGCGGTTGTCATTACTAAAAGTATCATCAGCAGAAATTCTGCATAAAAACGTGCCGAAAAAAATAATTGACATACTTGTTTCCAATATGCTTTTAGGTTCTTTTTACCAATTTGTTTTTGCTTTTCTCGTTGTAGTTTTTTGAAACCTTCGCCATCTGAAAAAGTTCCTGCGGGAATCCATTTGGTGTTGTCTTTATTGAGAATGTAGCCTTTTCGCACTTGATTTCCAAACGAGAGACTTACCGATTTTAGTGCTTCTTCAAAGGTACTTTTGTTGGTTGTGATTTCTTCTTCAATGGCAGAAGCGATATGATCTAATAATTCTGCACGAACGTCCCAATAGGTTACGCCACTTCGTTGTAGGTAATCGTCAATATATTGTATTTGCTCCTGTGTTAGTTTCATGTTTTTCGCTTTTATTCATCTAATTTTTAATAAGATTAAATGCTCCATTTTGCATTGACCAACGTGTGCATGTTTCTGATGTATTCTTCGAGTTCTTTGAGTTTAGATTCGGTTTCTATACTTCCTTTTTCGGTGAGTTTGTAGTATTTGCGTAAGCGATTTTCAACTTTTGCTATTTCGACATCCAACAATTCTTCTGCTTCTAGCTTATGCAATGCAGGGTATAATGCGCCTTCGGTAATATTGAGTTCACCTTTGGTAATTTCTTTTACTTTTTGTGTGATTTCATAACCGTACATTTTCCCATGTTCTTCCAAGAGTTTTAAAATGATGGTGTGCAAGCTTCCGCGATATAGTTTTGAGTTTCCCATAGCCAAATTTATACTCAAATATAATACATAATCTTCTTATGCATAAGTTTTTTAGGTATAATTTCTTCTAAATTCGTTTTAAAAGCCTTGTAGTATTGTCTATTTTTGCTCAATTATTCGCAGATTGCGATCATTTTTATTAAAAAGATTACACCATGTCAGATTTTCGTCAGTTAGAAGTACGTCATATTCATAGAGAAACTCCAAGCGCGGTAAGCGTAGAATTTCATGTTCCAGAAGCGTTACAGCCTTCTTTTTCTTTTAAAGCAGGACAATATATTACGATAAAAACCGTGTTGAATGGTGAAGAAATTCGCAGAGCATATTCGTTATGTACCACACCGAAAGAGAATAAGTTGAAGGTTGCTATCAAAGAAGTTTCTGACGGAACGTTCTCAAAGTACGCTAACCGTGAATTGACAGCAGGAACCTTGCTCGATGTACATTCTCCGGAAGGAAATTTCATATATACGCCTTCTTCACATAGTGGCGCTATTGCACTTTTTGCCGCAGGAAGTGGAATTACACCAATTATGAGCATTTTAAAAACTGCGTTAGCATACGGAAATACCGTTGCGTTGTTGTATGGAAATAAGTCTACGGAAGAAACTATTTTTCATGATGAATTGATCGCTTTGGCAGAAAAATATCCTAATTTTTATTTGAAATTTGTGTACAGTCGATCACGTTCTGAAAATGCATTGGCAGGACGAATTGATAGCACTTCCGTGAATTATGTGTTGAAAAATCAGATGGCAGCTACTGCTTTTACTCATTATTATATTTGTGGACCAGAAGCGATGATTACCACCGTTTCTGATACGTTAAAAAGTAATGGTGTTGCTGAAGAAGCAATTCATTTTGAGTTGTTTACATCTTCTTCTGAAACGAATTCGGAAGCAGAAGCCATTACTGGAAAATCAACAATTTCTGTAACGGTTGATGATGAAGATTTTACTTTTGAAATGGACGCTAGCGAAACGATTTTGGATGCTGCTTTGAAGCAAAAGATTGATGCACCATATTCATGCCAAGGTGGAATTTGTAGTAGTTGTATTTGTAGAGTTACTGAAGGAAAAGCGATTATGGAGAAGAATCAGATTTTGACTGATAGCGAATTGGAAGAAGGAATGATTTTAGCGTGCCAAGCACATCCAACAACGGCTACTATTGCTGTTGATTTTGATGATATTTGATTTTGGGTCTTGGGTCTTGGTAAAGAATTACTTTTCAATTACTTCCACAATTTTATCAAAAACGGCTTGTGGGGAAATGGTTTCCATGACGTTTTCGTAACCTTCAGGATATTTGTTTCCGTAGATTGATGTTGGCAATAGTGGATATTTTTCTCTGTCTGCCAGTAATGCATTTTCTTGCGGTTGTCCAAATGGATAAAATCCTGCATACGGATGCGTCACTCCCCAAATAGTCACTACTTTTCTACCAAACATTGCGGCTAAGTGTGCATTTCCAGAATCCATAGAAAGCATTACATCTAAGTTGGAGATGAGCATGAGTTCTTCTTCAAAAGAAAATAATCCTGCACAGTTGATGACGTTGTTGTGTTTTTGCTCCCAAGTTGCTAGTTGTTTTTTATCTGCTGGACCACCAAAAAGGATGATTTTGTATTGATTGGTTTCGCTTAGTTTTGCAATTACAGTTTCCATTTGTGTTGCAGGATAGGTTTTTCCCGCGAAAGCGGCAAAAGGTGCAATGCCAATCCATTTTTTTGTGTCTTCACCAATGAACAAAGTTGCTTTTTTTGTCATTTCGAGTTGTGCTAAGACATCTTTTTTCTTTAGTTTGATTGCGTACCCTAATTCTGCAAAAACGTCTGCATAACGTTCGTATGTCGTTTTGAGTTGTTGGAAGATTTTATCTTCTGTGTTGATTAAGGCTTTTTTTTCTGCTCTGCCTTTGTCAATTTTAGCAATTTTATATCCGCCAAGTTTGAAATAAATACCTAAGATTTTTGAACGCAGGACATTATGTAAATCCGCAACGAGATCAATGTTAAGTTTTTTGAGTTCTTTGTAGAGTTTAAAAAGTCCGTATACACCTTTGTGTCTTCCTTTTACATCTGCTGTGTAGAAAGATACATTTGGAATGTCTTGAAAGATTGGCTTTAGAAATGCTCTTGAAACAACCGTAATTTTCACATTTGGATAACTACGCACCATTGCTTTTATGACTGGTACTGTCATAGCAACGTCTCCCATGGCAGAGAGACGTATGACTAAAATATGTGTTGAAGATGATTGTATCATCAGGTATGTTTCGTTTCGTTGAGACTTATATTTTATTTGTTTTTATTGTATAATACTGGGTTTAAATCATCATCGTTGTACATTTTCATTTGCTTGTACACTTTCATGTATTTGTCGCCATTTTCTATGTCTGCAATGAGTTGATCGATTGCTGTTGAAAGGTCTACACGTTGTTCTAATAATACGTTTAGTTTTTCTTGACATTTAGCTCTGTGCGCATCAGAAGCATCTTTACGATCTGCTTCTTCTTGCATGTGATATATTTTTAGTGCTAGTATGGATAAGCGATCGATTGCCCAAGCTGGACTTTCTGAGTTGATTGTCGCTGATTCTTTTACTTGAACGTCGTTGTATTTTTGAAGAAAGTAGCTGTCTACATATTCTACAGTATCGGTTCTGTCTTGGTTAGAAGCATCTATTAAGCGTTTTAATTTTAATGCTGCTACAGGATCTATGTTTGGATCTCTAATGATGTCTTCATAGTGCCATTGTACAGTATCAATCCAATTTTTTCTGTAGAGTAAATGCTCTATTTTATCTTTTGGATATGGATTTTCAAAAGGTTGGTTTACATCATCAATGATATGGTATTTTTCAATGCTTTCTTGAAATATTTTATTCGCTAGATCACTAAACATAATTCTTTTATTTTGATGCAAATATACGCTAATATTTGATTTTTATGGTAAATAAGAAAAGCCGCTTTTCAGCGGCTTTTCTTTTAGGTTATGGGGTTTGCTATTAATTATCGTTTGATAAACTTCTTACTAGCAACTTTATTGTTTGATGCGAATTTAGCGTAGTACATTCCTGGCGCTAATCTTGCAACGTCTATTTTAATTTCACCTGCTACCTGACCTGCAGTTGTTGTCATTACTTTATAACCACGGTCATTGTAAATCTCAACAGTTACGTCTCCTGCAAACTCATCAGCATTGATAGCGATTTGTCTAACAGTTGGGTTAGGATATAATCTTAATCTTTCAGATACATCAACTGGAGCTTCATTTACTGTAGTTCCGTTTGTGAACATAACATCATCCGTATTTTGATCTCTAGATGTGTTGTTTAAGTTTACATAGTTGATACCGAAGTTAACTCCTGTAACGTTACCTGTCATGATTGTTGGGTATACTCCATCAGGGCTTGCAGTTCCTGTATCAGGATCGTATGTTGCTGTCCAAGATTCGAATGGTGGATTGTCATCTGGAATTACAATTACAACAAATACAAGTCCTGGTGGTACTTCATTTACAAAGTAGTTAGGATCTAAGAATCCGAATCCTCCGTTTGACGTTTGTGTAAATGCTACTAGAGCATCAACATTAGGATCGAATGTTCCTGATAAATCAGTATCTGCATAGATTTCAACATCAAGTCCGTCTAATGAACCTTCTCCTGGATCAGCGATACCATTTTCATTATCATCATCAAATACAACTCCTGTTACTTCAAATAAGCTAGCAGCAATTTTAATACCGAAATCTATATCAACAATGTCTGTGTTAAGACTAGAAACAATTCTTGCTCCTGGTGTTGTTAATGTTCCGTTAGATGGTACTGTAGGAACAACAATTGCGTTTGCAAAGCTTACATTTGTGAACTCGAAGAAACCAGTTGTACCTGTAAATATTGTACTTACTGGAGTTTCACCAGCATCAACAATTCCGTTTGCGTTAGCATCGTTGTATAATGATACTCCAACACCTTCTAATCTTAATTCGTTAGAATCTTTAACTTGGTCACTATTTTGGTCATCCCAAACGATACCGCTTATGTTAAATGAAACTACAATTGTTCTTTGGATACCAAAGTTGATATTGTTTGTATTCATTCCTGAGCTTAACGATACAGATATTGGCGTTGTTGCTGTGTACTGGAACTGTGCATTGTTTGATGGTACTAATACCTGAACAATTACGTTTGCAGCAGTTAATCCTGTAAACTGGTAGTTTCCATTTCTGTCTGAGTTAGTTGTTCCTAATAATGGCTCACCTCTGTCTACTCTACCGTTTCCATTGATGTCATTAAATAATCTTACTGTTACACCAGCTAATCCACCGTCACCAGTAATGTCTCCATCACCATTTTGATCGTTGAATACGTTTCCAGTTACTGCGTAAGTAGCACTATCTTGATTGATTCCAAAGTCAACTCCAGTTACGTCAGTTGTAGCAGAACTTGTGTCTACTATTCCTGATGTTGTTAACGTGTAAGTAAAGTTACTGTCGTTTGTTGGTACTGTTACTTCAACTAATGTATTTTGTACTGTTACATTTGAGAAACTGTATGTTCCGTCGTTTGCAGAAGTTGTAGTAGTGATTACTGTATCGCCAGTATCAACTGCTCCATCATTGTTGTTATCTGCATATAATGTAAGCGTTACGTTTTCTAATCTTCCAGCTTCAGCAGCATCGATAGTTCCGTTTTCGTTATCGTCATCAAATACAGTTCCTGAGATGTTGTAGTTAATTACTTGAACTCTGTCAATTCCGAAGTTAACACCTGTTACATCTGTAATAGTTGAACTTACTGCTTGATCTCCAGCTGTAGTTAACGTGTATGTAAATGTAGCAGTATCTGCTGGTACAGTTATAGCAACAATTGTGTTTTGTACAGTTACTCCTGTAAAGCTGAAGTTTCCAGACATTGTGCTAGTTGTTGTTGTTGTGATTACTGTATCACCAGCATCTAAAACTCCGTCATTATTGTTATCTGCATATAGTGTTACTAAAACAGCTCCAATAAATCCTTCTCCCATTTCTCTTACTCCACTTGCGTTGTTGTCATCAAATACATTTCCTGAGATGTTGTATAAGATAACTTCTTCTTCGTTGATTCCGAAGTCAACTCCTGTTACATCAGCAATAGTAGAGCTAGTATTAACTTCTCCTGCTGTTGTTAATGTGTAAGTGAATGTTGCCGTATCAGTTGGTACAGTTACTTCAACTACTGTGTTTTGTACTGTTACATTTGAGAAACTGTATGTTCCATCGTTTGCAGAAGTTGTTGAAGTGATTACTGTATCACCTGCGTCAACTGCTCCATCAGCATTGTTATCAGCGTATAATGTAAGTGTTACTGCGTCTAATCCAGCTTCTGTATCGTTTACACCATTTTCATTGTTATCATCAAATACAGTTCCTGAGATATTGTAGTCAATAATTTGAACTTTATTGATTCCAAAGTCTTGGTCAGTTACATCTGTGATAGTAGAGCTAACTGCTAATTTTATAGCTGTAGTCGCTGTATATGTGAATTCTGGTGTGTTTGCTGGTACTTCAACTCCTACTAATGTGAACTCAGTTGTTACGTTTGTAAAGCTATATGTTCCATCAACTCCAGTTGAACCAATTTCTAAAAGTCCGTCTCCAGCAGTTAATGTTCCACTTTGGTCATTATCTGAGTATAATTTTACAGTTACTGCGTCTAAACCTGCTTCTGAATCATTAACTCCGTTAGCGTTATCATCATCAAATACAGTTCCTGAGATGTTGTAATTGATAACACGTACTTCATTGATTCCAAAATTAACTCCAGTTACATCTGTAGTTGTAGAACTTGTATTTACAACTCCTGGAGTTGTTAATGTATATGTAAAGTCTGGTGTGTTTCCTGGTACTGTTACTGCTACTACTGTGTTTGGTGTAGTTACATTTGCAAAGCTGTATGTTCCGTCAACTCCTGTTGTAGCAGAAGTGATTACTGTGTCTCCAGCATCAAGTGCTCCATCATTGTTGTTATCAGCATATAATGTTACTGTGATAGCATCTAAGTTATCTTCTCCAGCATCTTGCGCTCCACTTTCGTCATTGTCATCGTATACATTTCCTGAGATAGTGTAATCGATCACTTGAACTTCATTGATTCCAAAATTAACTCCAGTTACATCTGTAGTTGTAGAACTTGTGTTTACTTCTCCTGCAGTTGTTAATGTGTATGTAAAGTCAGGTGTGTTTCCTGGTACTGTTACCGCTACTACTGTGTTTGGAGCAGTTACGTTTGTGAAGCTATATGTTCCGTCAACTCCAGTTGTTGCTGCTGAGATTGCTGTATCTCCTGCATCAACCGTTCCGTTTGCGTTGTTGTCAGCATATAATGTTACTGTGATAGCATCTAAGTTATCTTCTCCAGCATCTTGTGCTCCACTTTCGTCATTATCATCGTATACATTTCCTGAGATTGCATAGTTGATAACTTCTTCTTCATTGATTCCGAAGTCAACTCCAGTTACGTCATTATTGATTTCATCAATTGCTTGAGTTCCTGGTGTTGTAAGTGTGTAAGTAAAAGTTCCTGTATTAGTAGGTACTGTTACTGCTACGATTGTATTTTGAATACATACGTGTAAGAAGCTATAAGTTCCATCTGTTGCAGATGTAGTTGTTGTAATTACTGTATCATTAGCATCTAATACTCCGTCAGCGTTTGTGTCGTTGTATAAAGTTAATGTTACGTTGCTTAATCCAGCTTCTCCGTTTTCTAATGCTCCGTTTTCGTTATTGTCATCATAAACAGTTCCGAAAACATCATAATTTACAGGGATTTGCTCCTCGTTAATTCCAAAGTTAACTCTTACATCATCTGTAGAACCTGTTACCGCTACGGTTTCTGGTGTTGTTGATGTGTATGTAGTAGTATTTGTATTACTTGGTACAGTAACTGCTACTAATGTGTTAGCAACTTGAACGTCTGGGAATGCATACCATCCTGTTGAACTTGTGTTTCTTGTATCAATTACAGTATCTCCTGAATCTAACACACCATCAGCGTTGTTATCAGCATATAATGTTACTAGAACACCTTGTAATCTTCCGTCAGTATTCTCTAGGTTTCCATTTTCGTTGTTATCATCGTAAACAGTTCCTTTTACTTTGTATGATACAGGTGGTGTTAAGTTGATGTAATCAGACGCATCTGTAATTCTACCAACATCGTGTGGATTTAAACCAGAAATTTCGTGTAATGATCCTAATTGAATGCTATTGTAAGTTCTTAAGCTTGAAGGTGCCGTATACGTTTGTACGAAACTTTTTGTTACATAAGAATTTTGAGGACAACCGTAGTAGTAATAAGTAGAATATGTTCTCTTATTTTTTAATAATTGAAGGTTGCTGTGCTTATCTTTTGCCATTTGAGCGTATACATCTTCGTTGTTAGCCCAGTCATATCTGTTGCTATTGAAGTTGTAAGCTTGAACTTGGTAAGATGTAGCCGCATACATTTGACCGTTGTCATCAACTACGATATCTCCAAGTTCTCCTCTGTAAAGGAAACTAGAGTACCACCAGTTGTCATATACTGGTCTTCCGTTTGCTACAGAAGTTGTTTGACCAGTGTTATCAGATAATCCATTGAAAGAGATTTCTAATAAGTACATTTTGTTATTGTATGTACTGTGCGAGTAACTTTGCGTGTAAGATTCTGCTTGTGTAGCTCCTCTTTGTTGTAAGTCACCATCGTTATTAGTTGTTTCAGCTTCAGGTAATTCAGCTTCAGGAATGTAGTCGTTTACATTGTCGTTTAATTGGTTAGCTTCTTCAGCTTCAACAATTTCGAAATCAGCAGGAGTTTCTCCGTCTCCGTCTCTACCTCCGTTGTCTACTTCGTCAGCTTCAGTTGTAGCTGTGCTTCTTGTTACAGGTCCATTAGCAAACATTCCTGTTGGCGCTGTTCCCGCCGCTCTTGGATTGTTGTTTAATTCATCTTTTGGATTACTGTTACCAGAGCTAGTTCCTCTGTAGTAGTAACAATACGTTGGGTATTCCATTGCGAAATATAATTTCCCATTGTAAAATGTTGCTCCACCAGAAGCTAGACCTCTAGAAGAATACGCGTGACCAGTACTTGTAAAGAAATGTCTAACTGATCCAAAGTTTTTGTGTGTATTTGTATACACATTGTAACCATAAATCGTCCAGTTGTAACTAGAGATGTGGTTTGAAACGTAAAAAATCCATCCCGTAGTGGCGTCACTAGCGATAGAGTTAATTTCGTTTACATAAGGTGATGTTGCCAACAACGTAGCTTGGTACGTGTTCATGTTGAGCGTGTAAATTCTTTTTCCTGCCGAAATGATAATCGAGTTATCATTGGTAGTCATAATTTCATTCTCAACAACATTTTCGCTTGAAGGCATTGAATTTGCGAAAACGTTCGTCAGTCCTAATAAGGCTGTTAGGACCAAAAGAGTAATTTTAGTCTTCATTGATTTGCTGTTTAGTTAACTATTATATGTGGCTTAATACACAAATAGAAAAAATTAATAATAAGTTTGGGGTGAGCGGCTTAATTCTCGAACACAAAAATATTTTTAATTCTTGTAATAAACAGACAACGGGTTTTCTTTTAGATAAAACGTCATTAAAATCGAGAAAAAGCACGTTATGTAGCTTTAGTATTACAAAAATGTAAGTCAAAACCTTCCTTCGATTACGGTTTGTAGGCTTATTTTGAATAAAAATTGAATAAGAAACTAACAATCATTAGTAAAAAGAGTAGAATATCGCTTATCCTTTTATTTTCAATATTTTCTAGAAGATTTGCCACAAAAAAACCTGCTGGAAAGAGCAATAAAACTTCGGTATTGTAGGTGTTATTTTTAGCGAATAAAACGTACGCAGCCCCTGTAAAAAACAGCATTTTAGTTAATAAAAAAGAAATCTTTTTTTGAGAAGAATACGTTTTGATTTTTAATAAAAATATTACAAAATTTAAACCAAAAAGCAAGGTAAATAGCGAATGTAGCAGAATTCTTCTAAAATCTGTCTCCAAATAGTTAATTTTTATATCAAACTGAAATAGCTGATTTGTAAGAATGCTTTTGTCATTTATATATAAGTATACGAGAAACAAGCCAATTATTCCAAAAAAACTAATTAAAGGAACAAGCCAATTTCTGTAATCACTCGATACATATACAAGAATTGTCAAGTAAATTACACCAAAGTAAACAACCATCCACGAATCCAACAAGATTGCCAAAGTGATATATAAAGATGCATCAAATAATTTCTGTTTGATACTTTTTAAAGACGCTAAACTGATGATTCTTCTAAATGCCAACAATGCCAACACTAAAATACTTACCACTTTTATATGCGCAAATATGTTGGGAAAAACACCAATGAGTAAGGTAAAAGCAAATAGTGCAAAATCATTCTGCTGTGTGAGTTCGTTCTTTTTTACGATAAAATCTACCATAAATAGCGAAAACAACAATAAAAGTACTACAGGAACCTCAACAGTTAACATTTCTAAACCAATGCTCTTATTACTTGAAAATAAGTATATTACAAAATACATAAGAAGAATTCCTATGCATAAAATAAAATTTATTGGTTTTGATTTGCCAAAAACGCTTGTTATCATTTTAGGTTTTTATATTTTTGTAGTGTAAATATAAATGATTTATCGATGAAAGATCTTTTTGAAGGAATCGCTTACTTGTTTGAAGAAGTATTATTTGCTCCTTTTAATGCAATGCGTGAATTAGAATTAGAAAACTGGACAGTAGCAAATACAGTTAACTGGCTTTTTATGATTATTGGAGCCGTTGCCATGGTTTACTGGGTAATGCAGTTAAAAAAATTCAACGACAATAACGAAGAAAGCAAAGACGTTACGGCTCACTCTTATTTATAAGTCAAAGCCAATATCTTTTCTATAATACATCTTATCAAAATATAACTTTTCTATGTTTTGATAAGATTTTTTTATGGCTTCTTTGTAAGTTGCAGCATGCGAAGTAATCGCAATAACGCGTCCGCCATTGGTCACTACTTTTTCTCCATCTAGTTTTGTTCCTGCGTGAAATACAATGGAATCTTTAATAGTTTCTATTCCTGTAATTTCTTTTCCTTTTTCATAGGCTTCAGGATATCCGCCAGAAACCACCATTATCGTTGTTGCTGCTTCATCCTTAATAGTTAACGCTACTTCATTCAACGTTTGTTTTCCTACTGCTTCAAACAATTCCACCAAATCGTTTTCCAATCGTGGAATGACAACTTCCGTTTCCGGATCGCCCATGCGTACATTATATTCTATGACAAACGGATCGTTTCCAACTTTAATCAGTCCGATAAAGACAAAACCTTTATACGGCAAGTTGTCTTTTTGAAAACCTTCCACCGTTGGCTTGATGATGCGTGTTTCAATTTTTTCCATAAATTCCACATCTGCAAATGGCACAGGCGATATTGCGCCCATTCCACCTGTATTTAATCCGGTGTCACCTTCGCCAATACGTTTGTAATCTTTCGCTGTTGGAAGCGTTACATAGTTTTTTCCATCCGTTAGCACAAAACAACTCAATTCAATTCCATCTAAAAATTCTTCAATGACAACTTTGGTACTTGCGTCACCAAATTTTGCATCTACCAACATTTCGCGTAACGAATTTTGTGCTTCTTGTAAATCATCAATGATTAATACGCCTTTTCCAGCCGCCAAACCATCTGCTTTTAATACGTATGGTGGTTTTAAAGTGGTTAAAAATTGGCAACCAGCTTCCACGGTATCTTTTGTAAAACTTTCATACGCCGCTGTTGGAATGTTGTGACGCATCATAAATTTTTTAGCAAATTCTTTGCTTCCTTCCAATTCTGCTGCTTCTTTTTGCGGACCAATTACGTGAATTCCCTTTAATGCATCATCATTTAAAAAATAATCGTGAATTCCTTTTACCAAAGGATCTTCTGGACCAACTACAACAATGTCTATATTGTTTTCGATTGAAAATTTCCCAATCGCTTCAAAATCGTTCACATTTATTGCTACATTTTCAGCAATTGCCGCCGTTCCTGCATTTCCTGGCGCTACAAAAAGCTTTGTTAATTTTGGACTTTGCGCTAGTTTCCAAGTCAATGTGTGTTCTCTACCTCCTGATCCTAAAACAAGAATGTTCATAGTTGTGTTGTTTGTTGTGGTTTTATAAAGAAATGTTCTATTAGAAATCGAATTAAATACCAACTCGATTTGAAAGCTCCAAAGTTAAGTGCCTTTCTGTAAATAGTATAATTGTATTTTAATAAATTTAGTTTATTGGACGAAATTGAATCTTCGCGTACGCGATATGTTGCCAAAGGTGCTGATAAACTGTAGGCAAAACCTACTTTTTGTATCAACGTAAGCCATAATGCCCAATCTTGGCGTTTGCGAATGTTTGGCATATATACTTTGCCTAGTTTGTCTGCATTATACATTCCCGTGAGGTTTCCAATATAATTGCTCTTGAGCATTTTGGAGAAATTTACTTTTGGCAAAGCTTTTATCATTTTTCCTAATGATCTTCCTTCTTCATCCATCAATTCATAGCTTGAAAAACTGACCACAATGTCTTTTTCTTGCATGAATGCGATTTGCTTGCTAAGTTTTTCTGGTTTCCATAAATCATCTGCATCTAAAAACGCCATATAAGTTCCGTTAGCTTTTTTAATCGCAGTATTTCGTGCAATGGCTGCACCTGAATTGGTTTCTAGCACATGCACTTTGATTCTATCATCTGCAGAAGCGTATTTTTTAAGAATGGAAACAGTTTCATCGGAAGAAGCATCATCAACCAAAATCAGTTCCCAATTCGCATAACTTTGTGCTTGTACAGAGTTAATGGTTTCTGAGATGAATCCTTCAGAATTGTACGTAGGCGTAATGACAGAAACTAACGGTTTTTGCATGATTAGTATGCCTTTTTTTCTCCTTTGACAATGTTTACAACCGTTTCAAAGATAATCTTTATGTCTAGAAACAATGACCAATTTTCAATGTAAAATATGTCGTATTTGATTCTATTAATGATGTCTTCGTCATTTTTAATTTCGCCACGATATCCTTTTACTTGTGCCAATCCAGAAATACCTGGTTTTACGCTATGGCGGAATACAAAGTTGTACTTGTCAATCTTTTTGGCGTATTGTTTTGTGTACGGAATCATGTGTGGTCGTGGTCCAACTACCGACATGTCACCGATAAGCACATTGAAAAATTGTGGCAATTCGTCAATACTCGTTTTTCTGATGAAACGACCAATTTTCGTCACACGTGAATCTTGCTCAGTCACATGATCGTAATCGACATCGCTATTATGTGTTAACGAACGGAATTTGTAACAGGTAAATTCTTTGTAATTGATTCCGTTGCGAATGTGTTTATAAAAAACAGGTCCTTTTGATTCGAGTTTAATCAATATTGCCATTAACGGAATAAACCAAGATAGAAAGAAAATGATAACAACAAGTGAAAAAGCGATATCAAAGGCACGTTTTATAAATCGGTTTAAACCATTATTCAACGCAACTTCTTGAATAGATAATACAGGCAAATAGTTGTAGTAATCTGTTTTGAGACGTTTGGTGATTAATTTTTTGGTATTTGGTATAAACTTGATGTTAATCATGTTTATACTTGCATACTTTACATAGTCGTTCACATGCTTTTCCGAAAGCTCATCAATAGCGCAATATATTTCGTCAATACCTTGTTCTTCTTCTATAAAGTCAAAGCTTTCTTCAATAGTTCCCGTGATATTGTCGCCGTTTTTATCACTAAAAATACCCAAGAGTTTGTAACCGAGTTCTTTGTTATTTTTAAACAAACGTTCCAGTTCTTGCGCGCCAGCACTGAATCCGATGATGATTACACGACGAATGTTTCCATCCAACACAGCGCGGTATTTTTTTAAACCATAATACCCAATTATTTTCCCTAATCCGATGATTCCAAAGCTCAGCATCAAATATTTAAAAGTCACAAATGCCTGTACATCAATACTTCTAAAAATTCCGATAAACGCATACATAATTAGTGTATACGCTAACAATTGCTTGATAAGTAAGGATAAAATGTGTGGTACCGAAGTAAATCGATATACGTTGTAAAATTTTAAAAAGAAGGTGGATAACGGCCAAAAAATGATCGTGTATATGATGAATAATAAATGTTTGTTATTCCAAAAACTATTCTCAAAAAAGTATAAATCTTGATCGTTAAAGCTAAAAAAGAAAAAGACAAGAATATTTATGACGCACAAATCGAACACCACAAAAAATGGTCTCAAGAGCCATGAATATCTTCCTCTAGTATGCATGCGTTACATTCTTGTATAGGTTGAAAAATCTTTGTGTTCTTTTTTGAAAAGTTCTTTTTCTGGTAGTGATTTAAAGTATTCGTAGGTTTTTTTCATGCCTTCGCTACGATCTACTTTTGGTTCCCAATTTAGGATTTCTTTAGCTTTACGAATGTCTGGTTTTCGCTGTAGCGGATCGTCCACAGGTAATTCTTTATAAATTACTTTTTGAGACGTTCCTGTCAATTTAATGATTTCCTCAGCAAAATCTCTAATGGTGATTTCATGCGGATTTCCGATGTTGATTGGTTCTACATAATCACTCATTAATAATCTAAAAATTCCTTCCACTTGATCGGTAATGTAACAGAAGGAACGCGTTTGCAATCCGTCACCAAAAACGGTTAAATCTTCTCCGCGCAACGCTTGCCCAATAAATGCTGGAATTACGCGTCCGTCGTTGAGTCGCATTCGTGGTCCATATGTATTAAAAATACGCACAATCCGCGTTTCCAATCCGTGAAAACGGTGATATGCCATCGTAATAGATTCTTGAAAACGTTTGGCTTCATCATAAACTCCTCGCGGACCAATGGTATTTACGTTTCCGTAATATTCTTCGTGTTGTGGATGTACTAACGGATCACCATAAACCTCAGAAGTAGACGCAATGAGAATTCGTGCTTTTTTCTCTTTTGCCAATCCTAATAAATTATGTGTTCCGAGTGAACCAACTTTTAAGGTTTGAATCGGAATTTTTAAATAATCAATCGGACTTGCTGGCGAAGCAAAATGTAAAATATAGTCTAGTTTTCCAGGAACGTGTACAAATTTTGTCACATCGTGATGGTAAAACTGAAATTCTTTTAGGTGGAATAAATGTTCAATGTTACGAATGTCTCCCGTAATGAGATTGTCCATTCCAATAACGTGATATCCTTCGTTAATGAAGCGATCGCATAAGTGTGAACCTATAAATCCTGCAGCTCCCGTAATTAGAATTCGTTTCATCTGTTTATTTTTTATTGTTTCTCATCCATCAGATGGAATTCGCCAATAAATATCTTGATTTGCATCAAGATTGGTAATGGCGTAGTTGGTTATTTTGGATTATAAAACTTCTTTTCGTCCGATAGAAAAATAGGTAAATCCTTCTTTTTCCATTTCTGCGACATCGTATAGGTTTCTTCCGTCAAAAATGATCGGTTGCTTTAAATGTTCTCTTAGTTTTTGAAAATTTGGTGTTCTAAAAATGCTCCACTCTGTACAAATAATAAGCGCATCGGTATTTTCAATGGCTTCATACATACTTTGTGCGTATTCAATTTTATCACCTAATTTCGCTTTTACATTGTCCATCGCTTCTGGATCAAACGCTTTTAGTTTTGCTCCTTTGGCGAGTAATTCGTCAATGATATATAACGATGGCGCTTCACGAATATCATCGGTTTCTGGTTTAAAAGCCAATCCCCAAATTGAGATTGTTTTTCCCGTTAAATCGTCTCCTAAGTGATTGAGTACTTTTGGGATTAACGCTGTTTTCTGCTTGTCATTAACGTTGATTACTGCATCTAAAATCTGAAAATTGTAATTGTTGTCTTTTCCTGATTTGTGCAATGCTTTTACATCTTTTGGAAAACATGATCCGCCGTAACCAATTCCTGGAAATAGGAAACGCTTTCCAATACGTGAATCTGTTCCCATTCCGATACGCACTTTATCAACGTCTGCACCTACTTTTTCACAGAAGTTGGCAATCTCGTTCATAAACGTAATTTTTGCCGCTAAAAACGAGTTGGAAGCGTATTTGGTAAGCTCCGCAGATTTTTCATCCATGATTAAAATCGGATTCCCCGAACGTACAAATGGATTGTATAAACGTTGCATGAGTTTGGTTGCTCTTTCAGAACTTGAACCAATAACGATTCGTTCTGGCTTCATAAAATCATCAACTGCAAAACCTTCACGTAAAAATTCTGGGTTAGATACTACGTCAAAATCTACCTTTGCATACTTAGCGACAACAGCAGTAACTTTTTCGGCAGTTCCCACAGGAACCGTGCTTTTATCAACAATTACTTTATAATCGGTTATGAGTTTCCCGATATTTTCAGCAACGCCTAATACGTATGATAAATCGGCAGAACCATCTTCATCTTCTGGTGTTGGCAATGCTAAAAATATAATTTGTCCGTGATTGAGTCCTTCTTCAAGCGAAGTGGTAAATTTTAAACGACCTGCGTTTATGTTTCTTTCAAAAAGTATATCTAAATGTGGTTCATAAATAGGAACTTCGCCGTTCTGCATTCGTTCCACTTTATGTTTGTCGATATCGACACAAAGTACATCATTTCCTGTTTCAGCTAGACACGTTCCTGTGACTAATCCTACATATCCTGTTCCTACAACAGTTATTTTCATTTATTTCTCTTTTATGTTGCAATCTTTGGAGTTTTATTTTTGTGTGAAATTAAAACTCTGTGATTTGATGTTTTTATTAGGTAAACTGTTCCTTAGGATACTTTTTTGTCTGATAATTTTTTGACTTTCGTATCTTTTCCTTTTTTGTCTAATTTCTCATAGGAAGAATTCATACTCTTGTATTCAGGAACAATTGCTTTCATTCGTTTTACAACTTCCACTTTATCAAAAAGTGATGCAGAATTGATTAATTCGCCAACATTGTCATTAATCTCTTTATAATCATACATTTCCGCACGCGCAATCATGATTTTTTCATTGTACGTTGGCAATGTGGTTGATTTGTCGTTTAACAATTCTTCGTATAATTTTTCACCTGGACGCAATCCGATGATTTTGATATCAATGTCCTTGTTTGGAACGAAACCTGCAAGTTTGATGATTTTCTTCGCCAAATCGATGATTTTTACAGCTTCTCCCATGTCAAAGATGTAAATTTCGCCACCATTCCCCATGGCTCCTGCTTCCAGTACTAACTGGCAAGCTTCTGGAATAGTCATAAAATAGCGAATGATATCTGGATGCGTAATCGTTAATGGTCCGCCTTCTGCAATTTGACGCTTAAATAATGGCACTACCGAACCGTTGGAACCTAATACGTTTCCAAAACGCGTTGTTACGTAATTTGTTACATAACGATTGTCATTTTTAAAAGCTTCTTGCAAAGTTTGCACATAGATTTCTGCAATTCTTTTGGAAGCTCCCATTACGTTACTTGGGTTTACAGCTTTGTCTGTAGAGACTAAAACGAATTTGTCTGTTTGATATTTTAATGCCGTATCAGCTACGTTTTTAGTCCCCATGACATTTACAAAAATAGCTTGCGACGGATTGTCTTCCATCAACGGAACGTGTTTGTAGGCTGCCGCGTGATAGACTACTTGTGGTTTGTAAAGTTCAAAGATGTTTTCTAGTTTTTCTTTGTCGCGCACATCTGCGATTACAGCTTCAAAGTTTAACTCTGGAAAGTTCGATTTGATTTCCATTTGTATTTGATACAAAGGTGTTTCCGCTTGGTCAACAATGATGAGCTTTTCCGGATTGTAGTTGGCAACTTGTCGTGCAATTTCGCTACCAATAGAACCTGCACCACCTGTGACTAAAATTCTACGGTTGTACAGTTCTTTTGCAATTAATTTGTTGTTTAATACTATTGGTTCTCTTTCGAGTAAGTCTTCAATTTGAACGTTTTGAATTTGTTGCGCTAAGTTGACATTTTCTTTGTCTTCCATATCGGAGACAATTGGCGCTCTAAATACTTTGATGTTGTGTTCTAAACATTCATCTACAATTTTGATACGTTCTTCTTGCGTGATGGATTTGTCTGCTAAGATGATGGCATTTGCTCCGTACGCACGTAAGATGACTGAAAGCTTTCTTTTAAGATGAATGATTGGTAATCCTAAAATTTCTTTACTTTGATTTTTTCCTTTTTTGTCGATGAAACCAATTAGTTTATAACGCATTGGACGTTCTACTTTGAGTGCGTTTGAGATTGCAATCGCGTTAGAATCTATTCCGTAAATCATCACAGTAACTTGATCTTCCTTGGTGGCGTAATCAAAATAGGCTTCAAATACTTGTTTTACTAATACTCTAAAGAGCAATAGAAACGAGAACGACATCACAAAGTAAATGAACAGTTTTGGCGTTAAAAACAACGGTTCATCATTGATGATAAGATGTGAATAGTTGACAACTAATAGCGTGATTAATGTTGCTAAGGAAGCCAAGAAAAATTTAATCGCATCTATAAATGTTGAGTGCCGAATAAGTCCTGCATACGTTCTAAAGAAAATAAAGAATAGCAAGTTGGTAATTAGAATGAGTGCATCTCTTGGCGTAAGTCCTAAGAATGAAGAAGACGCATGCGCGTCTAAATCACTGATGTTGATATTGTTTACAATGGCGCTTGTAAGCAATAACGAAACACAACAAATAAACATGTCAAAGCATAAGATAAGCCATCTAGGCAAGTATCCTATGTTTTTAAAATCAATGCGCTTTTTGCTTGATTTTAAGACTTGCTTGAGTGCCTCTTTTATGCTTTTTGGATTCAATACCTTCATCTTCTCAAAAAAAACCGATTCTTTATTTAATGATACAAATTACTTAATTTATTTGTTTCTATGCTAGAAAAGCAGCTATAACTTGTGTAATACGTTCTTTTTCTTGTGTGGTTAGGTTGGAACCTGATGGCAAGCAAAGTCCTGTGTTAAATAGGTTTTCACAAATATTTGTTCCGTAATACGGGTATTTTTCAAAGATTGGCTGCAAATGCATTGGTTTCCAGAGTGGTCGCGATTCAATATTGTCTTCCCACAACGCTAAACGCAAGTCTTCGCGAGAAAAACCTGCTATTTTTTCATCAACGGTGATACAACTTAACCAATGGTTCGAGAAATAATCTTCGTTTGGTTCTTCAAATACGGTTACGCCCGCAACATCTTTGAAGATATTTTTGTAAAATTTTTGCATGTCTCTACGAAGTCCGATGTGTTTGTCTAAGACTTCCATTTGACCTCTCCCAATTCCGGCTACAATATTACTCATTCGGTAATTGTAACCTACGTGCGAATGTTGGTAATGTGGTGCATCGTCTCTGGCTTGTGTAGCTAAGAAAATTGCTTGTTTTTTAGCTTCTTCATCGTTACAAACAATTGCTCCGCCACCAGAAGTTGTGATGATTTTGTTTCCATTGAATGATAATGCAGCATATGCACCAAATGTTCCACAGTTTTGTCCTTTGTAAGTAGAACCTAAGGATTCTGCGGCATCTTCTATGATGGCAATTTCATATTTGTTCGCAATTGCTACAATTTCGTCTATTTTGGCTGGCATTCCGTATAAGTGTACGGGAATGATTGCTTTTGGCTTTTTTCCATTAGCGATTCTATCTTTTATTGCAGTTTCTAGATGATTTGGACACATGTTCCATGTTTCCAGTTCGCTGTCTACAAATACCGGAGTTGCTCCTTGATACAGAATCGGATTCGCGGAAGCGGAAAAAGTCATACTCTGACAAATAACCTCATCGCCTGCTGTAACGCCAGCTAAGATCAACCCTAAATGAATTGCCGCAGTTCCCGACGCCAACGCTCCAACTTCTTTTTGCGTGTTTAGAAACTGTTTTAAATCATTTTCAAATCCTGTTACATTTGGTCCAAGTGGCGCAATCCAATTGGTGTCAAATGCTTCGTGGATGTATTTTAATTCGTTTCCGCCCATGTGCGGAGATGAAAGCCAAATTCTTGAATTCATAGTTATTCGTTGTTGTACTTTTTTATTTTTCCTGGATTTCCGACCACGACTGCATAGTCTGGCACATCGTTGATGATAACAGCACCTGCGCCAATGGTTGCCCATTTTCCGATCGTGATGTTTGGAATAATGATCGCGCCCGCGCCAATGTGCGAACCTTCTCCAATGTGTACATTTCCTGTAATGGTTGCATTGGGTGAAATGTGCACAAAGTCTTCTATTTGGCAATCGTGCTCAATAATGGCAGCAGTGTTGACAATGACGTGTTTTCCAATAGTAGCATCGGCATTGATGTTGGTTCCATTCATAATAACCGTTCCTTCTGCAATAGTTGCCGTTGGTGAAATGATTGCCGATTTGTGAATGAGCGTTGTAAAGTCGTTTTTGATTTTTTTGCTGATGACTTTTCGGATTTTGTTGTTTCCGATGCTAATCACAAATTTGTTTGCTTCGTAATTCGTCATTTTTTCAGACATAACAATAGGAACTTCGTGAAGATTTTCACTTTTTGGATAGTCATCAATAAACGCTTCTACTACAATATTTGCACTTGTAGCAACGTCTTTGACCACTTTTCCATGTCCGCTTGCGCCGAATAGACAAATTTTATTCATTTCCTGTAAATTTTACCGTAGTTGCTTGATTTTCTGTATTAATATCTTCTGATCGCACTACTTTTATAATGGTTTTGAATATGATTTTTATATCGAGTATGAAGCTTAGATTTTCTACATACCACACATCGTATTCAAATTTCTTTTTCCAACTGATGGCGTTTCGTCCGTTGACTTGTGCCCAACCTGTGATTCCAGGTTTTACGTCGTGTCGCTTTTTTTGTGTTTCGTTGTATAAAGGTAAGTATTCTGGCAATAATGGTCTTGGACCAATTAAACTCATGTCACCTTTTAAGACATTTAGTAATTGTGGAATTTCGTCTAGCGATGTTTTTCTAACAAAGATTCCTGCTTTGGTTAACCGATCGGCATCAGGAAGCAATTCGCCGTTTGCTCCTTTTTTGTCGTTCATGGTTTTGAACTTGATTACCTTGAATATTTTTTCGTTTTTTCCAGGTCTTTTTTGGAAGAAAAATGGTTTTCCTTGATTGTTTATCATCAGAATGATAAGCACAATGATAAATATAGGACTCAGCAAGATGAAACCTATGAAGGCTAGGATGAAATCAATGATTCTTTTTAGAAAATGACGATACATTAGTTGAGTATTCCTTGAATTTTGTTTGTGTATTCTTTTGCTAGTTTGTCTCTGTCAAAATGTGCTTTTGCAAACGCATAACCATCTTCGCCCATTTGCGTGATTTCCTCAGCACTTTTGTTGGCGAGTTCTTTTGCTCCTCGTACAATGTCGTCAATGTTTTCTGGCTCTACATATACTCCACATTGTGCATCATTGACCAATTCTCGTGAAACTCCATCAATTGCCAATAGGATTGGACGCTTGCACGACATGTAATCAAACGTTTTGTTGGAGTAAATTGTTTTAAAGGTATCTACTTTTTTTAGTACCGAAGCGCCAACATCAGACGCAAGAATGTATTTGAATACTTCTTGTTTGGATACTGGATCTCTGAAAATTATATTGTTTAAGTTTCGCTTTTTGGCTTCTTCTATTAATGCTTCTTTGCGCATTCCTGCACCAATGAGTTGAAATACAATGTTGGTGTCTGTTAATTTTTCTGCAGCTTCTACCAACTGAATTAAGTGATTGGCAACGCCATGTGCGCCAACATACGTAATAACAAATTTATCACTTAAACCTAATTCTTTTTTGAAAGCTGCTGCATCAAAGTCTTCCTGAATTTTTTCCGCCAAGGTAAAATCGGCTGCATTTGGAATGAAGATTACTTTTTCTGCAGGTATGTTTTTTTCATTGATGAGTTTGTCTCTAAACGCTGGCGTCAGTACGTTGATGAGTTTTGCTCTTTTGTAGATGAATTTTTCAAACCAATATGCAAATTTGATGATGATTCCACTTTTTAAAACACCTGTATCTATCGCTGATTCTGGCCACAAATCTCGAATTTCAAAGACAAATGGGACGCGTTTTAGTTTTGATAAGATATACGCTGTAATTCCTACGAATAATGGTGGCGATGTTACGACAATGACATCGTATTTTCCTTTTGTTTTGAATAATCCTGCGTAAATGCTTGAAAATACAAATGAGAAATATGCCCAAAGTCTTCCTATAAAACTTACATTGTAACTTTCAGATACGTGACAACGCAACACATCTACTTTGTCGTAGAATTGTGCGTCTTTGTAGGTAAATTTTCCTTTGTAACGAGCTGCTTTTTTTCCTGTGGTATAATGCACCATTCCTGCGAGCACAGTAATATCATGTCCTTGATTTGCCCATACTTGCGTCATTTCGTTAAAACGCGATCCGCCGCCATCTCCTTTTTCTAAGAAATACTGATGAATTAGTAATATTCTCATCTATTGTTTGATACGTATTGTAGTGTTAAACACATTTTTTTCACTTGCAAATGTAAGTCTTATTGCCTTTTCTTTTACACCATAATATCCAGAAAACCATTTTTCTTCGGTCAACGGTTCAATTTGGTTGCCGTCTTCATCTTTTGTAATGATTTCAATGGCATCTAAATGATCGGGATGTAAGTGCCAATATTGGTAGATTTTCCTGTTTCCTTTGTTTTTGATATGATCGGTAACTTGCCACGTATTTTCTCCTACAGGTTTTGTTACGTTTCGCGTGTGTTGTATGTTGCTTCCGAGTTGTTTGAAAGCATTGATTGTTCCTTCAAAAGTAAAAGAGTTATTTTCTTTTTTTAGACTCGCTTTGGCTTTGTTTATCCAGTAATACCAAATAAATCGTCCTCCTTTTTGCATTTGATCGGCTTTGGCTATACTTACCGTATTGTGACCTTCTGCACCATTGAAATAGTTGACAGTGTCCAATCCTGCGTTGTATTTGTAGGAACCTGTGTCTCGTAAATAGTTGATTCCGTTTGCCCAAATATCTAAGTGTAGGTTATCTGACTGAAAAGGTCTGTCTTTGTACGCACCACAACGAATAAAGGTTTTTGTGTTTCCATCTTGCGAAATGTAATAACCACTTTTTTCAAAGGTATTTATTGCTGGCAAAGCTGGTTGAGACTTTATTGTTGGTTGAATTCCGTACCAAAGCGCACTTTTTGAGTTGTGATGTGTGTAACCGTGTAATACAGCGCGTAAATCGTCTAATTGTGATGTGTATACTCGGTAATCGTCATTGGTAAGTTTGAAGAATAATGCACCATCATTGGAACCGTAGTTTGGTAGTTTTCCAGTGACAGGATCTGAACATACATCTAGAAAATCAAGTGATTTTTGAGCACGATCGTAAACAACGTTATCAAATTCTTCATTGTGTAATTTTGCTAGTTGAATTCCCCAAGTTAGCAATTGAATGACAACTCTGTGATAGTTCATTGAGAATTGCAAGAAAGTTCCATCTTCATAGATTTGATAGGCAATTTCCTGTTCAAACCATTTTTTCCCTTTTTTGCTCCATTCATCTACGTTTGGAAAGAACGGAAAGAGTTTCTCCGAAAGGTATAACATTAAGGTTTCTGTAATGGCATGGTTGTTACGCACGGTAATTCGCGAAAAGTGAATGTTGTGATATACGTGGTGAATTTGCCAATAGATATTGTGCATTATTTTTTGAAATAATGCTTCTGTTAAATGTTCAGAATCTTTGTAATAGTAGAGTGCGAATGTCCAATTCATCACACGCAAACTTATTTCCTGACTGCATTTGTAGTTTGGTCCTTGATTGATAGGGTTTTTTGTGATAAAGTCTTCTATTTCACTGAAAACAAATGCTGATTGGTCATCTTCAAAATGATAGTCATACCGAATTATGTCATATAGGAATGAAAAACGTGCTTTTTCCCATACATATTTGATATCGCCAGCTTCTTTGGACAAATCTTTTACTTCCGACCAATGTTTTTTAATGTTGTAGCGATATTCTGTAGATGGATTTACCATCCAATTGTATTCGGTTCCGAGTTTTATTTTTGTTTTGTTGAAAAACGTAAAGATTCCCTTTTGGATTTCTTGATGCGTTTCGGCTAGGTTTTCATCTTTTTCTTTAGGTAAGTTGGGAATGTTTTTTCCGTAAAAGAAAAATGCTGGTAAGTCGTTTCTCCAGTTTTCTAAGCTAGTGTATTTTGAAGATGTTGGTTGTGTTGGAAATGCTTTTTTTTGCCAACCAAGTTTTGTTTTTATCGTATAGAAGATTCTAAAAAAAAGATAGCGCAAACCCATGTTTGAGATAAGATTGGCTATCCTTTTTATTTTTTGAATCATGATTTATACTTTTATTTTTGAACGTAAATTGTGTGATTATCTATTCGATATCAATCCACTTCCCTTCTTTTAAACTCTGTATTGCTGCAAAACTTGCTTTGGTTACGTTGATTAATTCGTCATAAGGAATTAAAGCAATGTCACCTTCTTTTATTTTGTTGACGATAGCACCAAATTGTGCTTTGTGTCCTTTGTCTAGTTTTGTTTTTAGTTTTGAAAAGCCTTTGGTGCCGTAACCTGTAGTTTTGATAAAGTTATCCATGATAAGCGTTTTCTCTTGTGAGAAGACTTCTAAACGTTCTTTTGCATACGATTTTGAACCGTTTGCAAAGTAATTGACAACTCCTGTAGAGCCATTTTCGAGCTTTACCAAGATAGAAGCATTATCGGTATTTTCTGCTGGATTTTCTCCTAAAGCATTCATACAAACCGATTTGATTTTGCTTCCTGTAAGGTATACAATTAAATCTAAGTAGTGACATGCTTCACCGATGATTCTTCCACCACCAACTTCCATATCGTGTACCCAAACTTCTGGTGGAATTGCGCCAGCATTCATCGTTGCAATGACATTCATGGGTGCGTCTCCAACCAACGATTTTATTTTTTGCGTATGCGGAGAGAAACGGCGATTGAAACCAATCATTAATGTTCCGTTACTTTTTTGGTAACTTGCTTCAATGGCTTCTAATTCTTCATGGTTTAATGCCAATGGTTTTTCTACAAAGACGTGTTTTCCTTTGTCTAAAGCTTTGGTTACCATATTTGCGTGCAAGTTGTGACGCGTTGTTATCATTACTAAGTCTACATCTTTGTCATCTAATACTAAATCATAATCTGTAGTACTTTGTGCAATGTTGTGTTTTTGTGCAAGTGCAGTTCCGTTAACGCCACCTGAAGATACGATGTGTTTTATTTGCGCATCTGAACCTTTCAAAGCTGGCAATAAGGTCATTTTTGTGAAGTTTCCTGCGCCAACCAATCCGATGATTCCTTTGGCTGGTTGCAAGTCTTTTTTGTTGACTACAATGGTATTTTCAGGCTTAGTATCTTCACTGTATTTTATGATGGAAGCAATGGATTTTGAGTTTCCGATGTCTCCGTATATTTTGTCGTATTCTTCTAAAGGAACAACTTCTGAGATTAGACTTTGTACTTCTAGTTTTCCTGTAGAGATGAGTTGTAAAACCGTTTCAAAATTTCGCTTTTCTGTCCAACGTACAAATGGTAATGGATAATCGATTCCTTTGAATTCGTAATCATCGTCATATCTTCCTGGTCCGTAGGAACATGATACTTGAAATGTGAGTTCTTTTTCGTAGAACTCTGCTCTAGAAATGTTTAATCCGATGACTCCAACTAGCGTGATTCTTCCACGTTTTCTACTCATTTGCGCCGCTTGCGAAATGATATCGTTGGTTTTGGCAGAAGCTGTAATTACGACACCATCTGCTCCAATATTGTTGGTTTGATTTAATACAAATTTTACAGGATCATTTCCTTTTAACGGATTGAACGCAATGATTCCTTTTTCTTTGGCGATTTCAACTTTTTTATCGTCTAAATCGTATCCAATTACCGTACAACCGTTGGCAACAAGCATTTCTGCTGTTAAAAGTCCAATAAGTCCTAAACCAATGACAACGATTGTTTCTCCCATCGTTGGATTGACCAAACGAATTCCTTGCAATCCGATAGAACCAATTACAGTAAACGCCGCTTCTTCATCTGAGATATTATCTGGAATGTGCGCGACTAAGTTTTGTGGTACAGAAACAAACTCCGCATGTTGTCCGTTTGACGCTACACGATCGCCAACTTTAAAATCGGTCACACCTTTTCCAACAGCAACAACTTTCCCTACGTTACAATATCCTAATGGAAGTGGTTGTTCTAGTTTGTTGAAAACCGTTTCTATGGTTGGCATCAACCCTTCAGTCTTTATTTTATCCAACACCATTTTTACCTTGTCTGGTTGTTGTCTAGCTTTTTGGATTAAAGAAGCTTTTCCAAATTCAACCAACATACGTTCTGTTCCAAGTGAAACAAGGCTTCTTGTTGTTTGAATAAGTACTTGTCCACCTTTGACACGTGGAGATGGCAATTCTGCTAATTCGGTGACTCCAGTTTTAAAAGACTGTAATATTTGTTTCATCTGTTTTCTGATTTTACAAAATTTGTGCAAACTTACTTTTAATTCAACACAAAGCCAACAAATTTAGTAATTATCAGACTTGTGCACCATTTTTTGGCAACATTATGTATTTCGCTACAACATAAAGAAGTATAGCTGCGGTGACATTTAGAATTAATCCACCTGAAATTAAACTTGTAATAAAGGCTATAATGATTAAGTTTCGCTTTAAGAAGTTTCCACCATTTAGATAGCTTGAAACCACGTAGAGATAGTATACAATTCCTGCAAATCCTAAGAAAATGTATAGATCAATGAATTCAAATTCTACTTTGTATTTATCGAAATCCAATCCGCCAAATATGTAGTTGAGAAATGACCAATTTTCATCAATATAGTCTATTGCTTTTAAGAGTAATTGATCTCTATACGAGAAGATTGTAGAAACCAATCCGCTTTCTTCATAAATCATGGTCCAAAATGGCGATCTGCTTAGCAAAGCTCGTATGATAGCATCTTTAAAGAATAGAAAAACTATAAATCCTAAAGGTAATAGTATGCGGAATATTTTTTTGAATCGGTTATAATGTACCAAGTGTATAATGCTGAGCAATAATAAGAATAGCATCATTTTCTTTTGTCCTAAACACAACGAACATGCAATGAAGAATAGCAGTTTGAAAAGATATGTTTTGGTATTTTTAGAAATCCAAAGGTAATAGTTAACGATGATCGCTATCATATACATATAACTAGCTTCTCCTGGTTTTGAGAAAAAGCCTGATACGCCAAATCGCGTGGTATATTCATACGAACGAAATACTTCAACATGAAAGATGTATCCTACAAGTAGCGCAATGGTATTTATGTATAGGAAATATTCAAAATAGCGGTATATTTTTTCATACGTTTCTTTTTGTAACGGTACTGTTTTTACAAAGAGTATGAATATGAGCACATACATGTATCTGTTAAAAAAATAGATGTTTCCGCTAGATAGTTGTGTCATAAAATCATATCCTGATTCTTGTAGCAAAAACTGACTGATGATGAATGATATGGTAAATGCGACAATAAACCAAAAGGTTCGGAATGGTTTTTTGAAATGTACTATAATCATTCCCACCATAATAGCTTCAAACAGTAATTTGAGCATGCCAGAGTATCGGTAAAATGATTTTGGAGCTAATTTGAACACAAGACTCGTCACAAAGTCACTAATGAGAAATCCCATTAAAAAAACAATTACAATTGTATCTATGTTTTTTTTAATAAAATTCATGGACGCATTTTTATTTTAAAGTTTTTTTGCAAAAACATCCATGCAACCATGAAGAAGAAGAAACCATATCCAAGTAGCGATCTTGCCAAACTTGCTTGTGATAAGTAGTACGCAAATACAAAACAGAAAATGATAAAGATGATGTTAATGTTGTTTTTTTCAAGTCTGTTTAAAAATGCATCTAAAGCGCTTAGCAATAATCCTAAGATGAAGTTTCCTGTAAAGAATCCGTAGTAACCAAATGCACCATAAAAATCTATGATACTATTAATGGCTAATGAACCTTCTTTTTTGTTTCTAGTAAAATGATTAAAAAGAACTTTACTGTCAGGATATAATTCATACCCAAATATTTTACTAAACATTCCGATGTTGGTCAGCGCATAATGATCTTCTACCGCAGGAAAGTAATGTACATAACAAAACGCAGGAATTGCCAAACGACCAAATACACGTGTTAGTACAATTTCTGTCAGTGTAAAAAGTCCTTCAAAAATATTGTCAAACCTGTATGTCGTAGCCGAATAATATAGCAGTAATAGTATTGAGAATAAGGAAGCTAAAACAAGGATAGTTCGGCGACGTGCTTTTCTTTTTTCTTTTTTTGTTCGAATGCGCTTTTCCTTGATATTAATGTATTTTTTGAATACAAATGCAGCTACCGTTAACGATAATAAGAATAGAATTAACGGACGCTTTTGAAATAATAGCAAGATGAGTAAAAACGATACTAAAAACAATCCGATGAATAGCAATCTACTCATCAATGTTTTCTTTTTCATCATTAAGAATAACGCTACTATGGTTAAAAATGGCAGTAAGTTATACGTAATGACTACGTATAAATAATTGGAGGTAATTCCACGGCGTGATTCTAGCAATGCAACAGGTTGTCGCCCAATGAGTCCGTCAAATAATCCCGTGAGTAAGACATCTCGTTTTATCAATAAGTAAATGAACAGAAAACCAAATATACCAATGAGCATAAAGTAAAAGTTTACATTACTCAGGTTGTTTTTTATGGGCGTTTTTATTCTGAAATGATCGATACATTCTACACGTTTATACATTAATAACATTCCAAAAACATAGGAATATAGCACTAGCATTAATCCGCCAACGGCAAGCAATTGTGTTTTCACAACGTCTGCATCCGTAATAAGCTCTAATTGAAACGTCCAAAAGGTTCTACCTGCGTACATTCGCATAAAAGGAAACATTAAAATTCCAATAATCGAAAAGATGCATGTAGCAATAAAAAAGATGCTTATTGTATTCCACCGAAAGATCATCTTTCTAAATAGAATGATATGAAACAGCAAAACAAATATGAGTACGTATGTAATCGCCATTTATTTTTTTTGGTATTGATAGTATAGCAAATAATTGAAAGTTGCAAAGAAGGTAATTCCCCATTGCCTGCTCAATATGTTTTCTGTAAAACAACAGACCATTATGATGATGGTGAAGCAAAAGTAAATATAATTATTTGTTTTGATTGCGTGAATGAGCGAATACGCAAAAACGGCTAGAAATAGTCCCAAACCGATAATTCCGAATCGCATTAAATAATCTAAATATTGATTGTGCACATTGCTACGAATGCTGATGTTTTGTTTTCCAAATTCGGCATGCAAGGCTTTTTTAACATCGCCGGTTCCTGTACCGATGAGGTAATTTTCCTTGATGACAGGAATGGCAGCACTCCACATACGTGCTCGAGTTTCTTCTTGCGATCCGTCTCCTTTTTGTAATTCCATCATTCTATCCGTAATTCTACTGACTGACAGGTTTAAATGTTGACTTGCAAACCATCCTGAAGCCACTAATAATACTACTGAAAATGCTAAGATTGCAAATAGCTTTCTTTTGATAAGAATGTATGCCAACGAACATAAAATAAGCAATGCATTGAGAATGATTGCCGTTTTTGCGACCATTTGCAACAAAAACAACGATTGAAAAGCAATGAGCAACAATAACAAAATAATGGCGTAATATTTTTTAGTACGACTCAAATAATCTAGAATGATAACATGCGAAAACATGATGTACATTCCAAAGTATGCATTGTGCATTTCAAAGAGTTTGGTTAACTCTGCACCTGTGTATCTGTATGAGAAAAACAATTCTAAATCGAGCGGAAAAATGTCACTTTTGTAAAAGAAACGATAGAGTGTATGCAATTCAAAAGCGAGAATAAACCCAAATACAGCAATGACGTAGAATTTGAGCAATAATCCGATGTTTTTTACACGATATACCGAGTAAAACAACGGAAACAATACAAAACTGATTTGTCGTGTAATGGTGTTAAATCCTTTAGAATAGTTATCTGTATACAGCATTCCCACAATATTCAAACCATATAAAGCCATTAACAACCAAAAATAGGTGTTGGTTTTAAAGTTTACTTTTTCATCAGGTCGAAAGAGTACAAATCCTTGTACAATCATCAATGAAAAGATAAATATCGGATTGATTTTATCGAGCGTAAATGTGGCGACAACACCTAAAAGCAGTATAAAAACAAAATCAATATTGTTTTTTTGAAGAAATTGGGTTGCGTACGTTTTTAGTTGCATTTAGTTGATTAAGAAAGATTCTAATTCTTCATAGTCTTGATCTCCAAAATACATATTTTGAGGTAATGAAGAAAAATTATTTTGTAAACGGTCAGAATTTAATGATAAATAGCGCACTGCATCTTCCAAAGCATTTGTTTCTTTGTAGTTTACAGAAACGCCAATACCTAATTCCATTACAATTTCTTCAAGATACGTTTCTTTACTACAAATTAGCGGCACTTTGTAATACATACACTCGTATAATTTGTTTGGCAATGCCAATCGGTTGTTCAGTGAAACCTGATCGATATCGTATACCAAATAGATAATATCAATAGAATTGTAAATGCGTTGTGCATCTGTAAACGTATTGTACGGTCCGAAATACGTAATGTTTTTATATTTTGCTGCGTATTCTTCCACAATATGCTGATAATGTCCTTTTCCATGAATATGAATGTCTACTTCAGGATGATCTTTGTAAGTTTCAAATAACTTCACATATTCATCTTTACGCAACAGTAAACCAACAATACCGATGATCGTTTTTCCTCCTTGCTTTTTCTGAATATTTGGATCATTTTTTTGTGCTACCGAAAGCATTTTATTTTCTAAAATGAATACATCTTTCTTAAAAAATTTCTCAAAATGATATGTATAATACTTTTTAGAAGTAACAATGAGCTTGTCAATATGCTTTTTGTAGAGATATTTTTCTAGCGATCGCATGCGTTTGCTCACAAAACTATCGTTGAAGACAAATTCGCGTAAATCTGAAATTTCGATGGCTAATTTTGGCTTGTTGTTTTTCTTTCCAAATTTAAAACTCGCCATTAAATATAAAATGATGACATCAATATTGTTTACCAAAGCGACATCAAATTTTGAATCTTTGATGACTTTTCTAATCTGTTTGATGGCTTTGATGTATACCCAAATTCGCTTCAAAGGTTGCGATGCATTTGGGACGCCGCCTAAGTTGTGACGTATAACACTTTTATCGATTGAATCATCTAACGTAGCTAGCGTTGTTCTGTGAAAGTACACCAAACTTACCTTGTGCTTTTTTGCCAAAAAGTTAATTTGCTTTACAAATCGTGGATTTGGCTGATGCGATATAAAAAATAATATATTCATGATGCTGTCGCGCTGTTATTTTCCTCTTTTTAATAAAACATTGATTGTTTCGCTAATGAATTTAACTTTACTAAAAAATAAAATTCCTGCGTATATAAGTGCACTTGCTATGACACAAATAATACATGCAATGATGTTTGGATACATGGAGTTGACATAAAAATTCATCGCAAAAAGTACTACTCCAACGATGATTAATATTTCCATGCGGTAATATTTATAACTGTTAAAATCTTTTCGACACCAATACAAAGTTGCTAATCCAAGTACCACAAAACCAATCATTAATGAAAATGATAAAGCAAATAAGTTTCCGTAACTATCACATAATGCATAAAATAGAATGACGTGACACGCAATGGCAAATAAAATACTATACAAATTGAATGGTTTGAAAAATTTGATTTCAATAATTCCTTTGAGTCCGTGAAATATAGAATACGGAATCAGTCCAAATGCAAGAATTTTAAACGCGTATAATACATTTACAATACGATCGGGATCAGAAATCCAATATTCAATCAATACATTCAACCAATTATATAAAATAATTACCAACAAAAAGGTGGAATAAATAATGGTTCCTGTCATTAAGTTGACTGCCGTTTTTTGACGTTCTTCAGAATTATTATTTCCAACAATAACCGATGAAAGTTTAGAAATAGGTTGCAATACAATGAGTACAATCCGCGCCAGCGTTAATGCCAATAAAAACGCCGTAATATCTTCGCTTGAACCTGTAATCATAAATGCACTTACAGTGAGTAAAAACATGTCTGAAAATGTCATCGCAGAACGTGGCAAACCATATTGAATGAATTCTTTTCCGTACGCTTTTATTTTTGCTATGGATGGATAATTGTATATTTTTTGTTGAATAATGATGTAGAGCATCAACGAAAGTTGTATAATACTCATCAAACTTAAAGCATAGATTAAGTATTCACTTAGATCAATTTTTACAACTATTAAGTTTTCAATTTCACCAGCATTCGTCGTCATGGCAATATATCTGATTACTAATAAAAGAATCAGACTTGCATTCATCATGTTTATTACGTTGTAGAAAAATACTTTTCGCTGTACCAAAAAATACGGTTGTACCAAATAGCTCAAATGAATGATAGCAATATACCAAACGGTAAGTAGCAAATAAGGATCAAAACTTTCTGCACCTTCAACTTCATTATAAATTAATTCTCCTAATTCTCCTCCAAAAGCGAAATAAAGTATTGTTAGCACAATGCAACTACAAACCCAAATAGTAAACGAAATAGCGAAATAGGTTTTTATTTTGTCTTTGTCGTCTTTGTTGATACTCGCATAGCGAATCAATGCCTGCGAAGTTCCTAACTGACTCAAATTGGTAAATGTTGGTACGACACGTCGCATTACCAAAAAGACACTCAATGCTAATGCCGACAAGAGATACTCAGCTTCTTTGATGAGCCAAAAATTCAGTAATACATTTAAGACTGCAAATCCTGTACTAAAAAATAAGTCTTTACCGAGTTTGTTCATTACCGACGGAGATTAATTAGGTGTTTTCCAACTACAAAACTAATTTATTAAAACAAAACCACAATTATTAAGTGGATTAATAATTGTGGTTTGTCTGTTTAGTTTGAAGATTTGCTCTAATTATTCTGGAAATTCCTCGTATTCTATATAAATTATTCCAGGAATCCAACCAGTACTGGGTTGGATTTCAATTGGATAATCTTGGTCGTTATAAATTAATGTCCATGAAGATATTTCGTAATTACTTTCATCAAGAGTTTGAATGCAGTTGTTGTAAAAAGATTTAGCTGTATCTAAAAATTCGAATTCTGAAATAATATCATAATCATTATAAATACTCCAACCATCGTCCCATATATGGTTAGGTAGCTTTAATAACAATCTACTACGTGAATCTATATTTTTAAACGGATGATTTTTATCATCATAAATGAATTTAAAAATATAATTACCATCATTTAATATATTTTCTCTTTCATATTTTCTGAGATTATTATTCACATCATAAGTATAATATTCATTATATAGAACAGTCCAAATTACCTCACCGTCTGATTGTTTTCCTTCATAGTTATTTTCTATTATTTGATTTAATGAATTATAACTGTAAGAAGATATGTTTAGCGGCATCGATGAGAACCAAGGCGATGTTCCATGCTCCATGACTAAACCATTTTCAAAAGTTATATCTAGTGTTCTTTCAATACCATAACTATTTTCTATTACATCAATGGAAGTCAAATTGTTTATATTATCAAAATTAAACTCATAGGTTCTTAGTAAAACATTGCTCACAATATATTGCTCGTCTATAATATATTGCTCTATTTTAACAACACGATCTTCATCGTATTCAAATAACCAATAAGTACCTCCTTTTGAAATTTTTGAAGGTCGTAATACTGTGTTTTGTTCTTCTTCCGCAACAGTATCATCATTTGACGAACACGATACTATAAAAGCAAAGAGAAAGCATAATGCAATTAGTTTTTTCATGTGTAAATTTTTAATCATTTTCTTTTTCAATTATAAATTGCAGGGAACTTTTCCCCGTTATTTCAGTTTCCAAAACCACTTTTTGAGCCGTGACTTTAGATCCGTAATTGTAACTTAACGTGTAATTTTCAATACGAACGGTTGTAGCATTGTCAACCGTTATTTTTGAGGAGGCTTTGTTATTCTTTATAAATATAACATTCTCCTTAATTTCTAAGACAGCTTTCTCGTTAAAATGTAAGTTTCTCGTGATTTTATGACTTGATTCACAGTCAATTTCATCGATACAGCTCATTTTGAAACCACTTTTATCAATTTCAAACCTTCGTTTGTGTGTTACCGCATCTTCCAAACGTTGGTAACCTGCATGTTTTCCAGAAATAACTACTTTTTCTTCGGAAGCTTCACAAGAAACCTCAAAAGGTTGTGCAACATCACTAATTCCCCAATTTCCAACCATTGGTGCCATTTCTTCATCATCAACCTGTAATCCGTTGTGATATGCGGTAGATTTCATTTTGGTTTTCAACGCTAAATCGCCTGTATAGGTGTAACAACCTGGATCGACAATGATATTTTCTTTGTCAAACATCAACTCAAAACTAAACAAATCGTTATGTCCGTGTCCGCCGCGACCTTTCATTCCTACTTCGCCAACATCGGTAATAAAATAGTTTTGCGCGTCTTTTACCGTGATAAATCCGCCATCTTTATAATGATACGAAGCAAAAGTATCTTGTGAAGTCGAACTCAAATTCTTAACGGCTTCTGTTCCAAAAATTTCATATACAGAATGATACTTTTCTTTACTAATATTTAAGCGTTTATCTTGGAAGAATACACTTGCCAATTGCAACATATTGGTATGATCGTTCAACGAAACTTGATCGTTTTGCAACACAGAAGCACTATCGTTGTCACCAATAATTGGCGTTAACTGATCGGGTTTTGTGACATCACGTGTGAATTCGCAGGTGTTTTTTAAAATTTGCAAGGTGTTTTCCTTAATTTTCAATCCTGCGCGTTGCATCACGAGAAACGAGATGAGGTAAAATTCTACCACAAGTCTGTGATACGGAATTGATTTTTCAAAATTCACACCATCTTTTATAAACTGTAAATGAAACTCTTTTTCGGTATGTTTTACAGCGTAGTTGTACCACGTTTTTGCTTCCGAGTAGAAATCTTTAAAAACGCTTCCTAAAAGCAACAATGCCGTTAAATTTGCCGAATAATGATTTCCGCGAACATCGGTATACTCTACATTTCGCCACAAGAAAATTCCGTGAAGCAACAAAATTTTATTTAATAAATTAACAACTTCGTCGGTATTTGCAGCTTCTAATAAAATTTCTCGCAATTGAATCAAATTTATCGTTCGCACGGAAACTTCCATCGGATACCAATTCACAGAAAAACCTATCGGATTTTTCACTTTCCAATCGGCTAAAATCGACTGAATATAAGCCAATTGCGTTGCTTTTTCTTCCAGTTGATACGCGCGTGCTACAGGAATCAGAAAACTCAAACGCGACAATTCCCACGGAAACTTTACATCAAACTCTTTGGCTTTGTTTTTTTCATAAAAAGAATAGCTTTTAAAGTATTTGTTTTTCCATTCATAATCGGCTCGCCAATCGGTATGCCATGAAATGGGTTGTGTAAACCTATATTCCACATCAAAAACGGAAATGTTTCCATTCATAATATGTTCGGCATCTAAAATAGTCTGCTGTTGTAATGCTTGATGAATCTCAGATGCTTTAAAATCTGTAGCAAATAATAAACTCTTTGCCTTCCAAGTTTCTTTTGATTTGCTAACTTCTTGATGAATTTTTGGTACAATCTTTTGCCAAAATTTCGTCTTTACATACATTTTCAACTTTACAAGCTGTACAAATCGATACCAAACCACGGGAAGCGGTTTTGATAGAATGGTTTTTATATTCATATCAGGAAACTGTCAATCTTCTTAAAATATGGTGCAAATGTATTATTTTGATTTTTGAAAGCTGGTTTTGTTTGGAAAAAAGTGCAACTTTAAAAACTTTATGCTGAGATAAAAATAGATTGCTTCTCTTTACAGGAAAGACAAAAGGTAAAAAAAACTATCTTTGCGCATTAATTGAAAATGAAAATGAGCAAAATTCGCATTACAAAGCAATTTAATTTTGAAACTGGTCATGCATTATATGGTTATGACGGGAAATGTAAAAACGTACACGGACACAGTTATAAACTTTCTGTAACCGTGATTGGAACGCCAATTACAGACAATACGAATGTAAAATGGGGAATGGTGATTGACTTTAGCGATCTGAAAAAAATCGTAAAAGAAGAAGTTGTTGATGTATTCGATCATGCGATTGTTTTCAATAAAAATACGCCACACATTAACTTGGCGATGAACATGCGCGAAGAAGGACACAATGTAATCTTAGCTGATTATCAGCCAACAAGTGAAAATATGGTGATTGATTTTGCTGAAAAGATCAAAAAAAGACTTCCTAAAACGATCAAATTGTTCTCGTTGCGCTTACAAGAAACCGATTCGTCATGTGCAGAATGGTTTGCAAGTGATAATGAAGCATAACTTTATACTGAATTTGATTCAGCACTTTTTTATTAAAACGATTTGCTACTAAGAAGAAGATTCCTGCGAAGGCAGGAATGAAAGAATTGCTATATTTACACCATGAACATTCCCGAAGGAAAAAAAATATACTTCTCCTCAGACAATCACTTAGGCGCGCCTACGGCAGAAGCGAGTTTTCCTAGAGAGAAAAAATTTGTGGCTTGGCTGAATGAAATTGAGCACGATGCAGCCGCTATCTTTTTGTTGGGTGATTTGTTCGATTTTTGGTTTGAATATAAAACCGTAGTACCAAAAGGATTTGTACGAACGCTTGGAAAGCTAGCAGAACTTCGCGACAAAGGCATTCAAATTTTCTTCTTCGTCGGAAATCATGATTTATGGATGAATGGTTATTTTGAGAAAGAACTCAACATTCCTGTATATCACAAACCAAAAGAATTTACTTTTAATAATACAACATTTTTTATTGGTCACGGAGATGGTTTAGGTCCTGGAGACAAAGGCTACAAACGCATGAAAAAAGTATTTACCAATCCGTTTTTCAAATGGTGTTTTCGTTGGTTGCATCCTGATATTGGTGTCCGAATTGCGCAATATCTTTCGGTAAAAAATAAACTCATTTCTGGTGATGATGATGCTACGTTTTTAGGAGAAGACAACGAATGGCTGGTACAATATTCTAAACGAAAATTGGAAACCAAACACTACGATTATTTTGTATTCGGACATCGTCATCTACCGTTAGAAATTGACCTCAACGAAAAAAGTAAATATGTAAATCTAGGCGATTGGATTCAGTATTATACATACGGTGAATTTGATGGAAAAACGCTTTCTTTGAAGAAATATGACGCAGATTCTTAGACTGCTTCGCTTTAGATTTCAGCTTTGCTTTTTTAGATCATTAGATAGTTAGCTTTTGTTGTATTGATTGGTACATTCTCAAATTGATACATTAAACAACCGTCACTTCGAGTATTTTTTCAAAGAAAATGTATCGAGAAGTACTTTGAAAACCATAGGTTTTGTCATTCCGAAGTTCAGCATGACGATAGGTTGAGTGAAAATCTAAGAAATTTCTGTTTACAGAAATTAAGTCTAAAAGCGAAGTGTGTCTAATATCTAACAGCGTCAGCGGTCTAAAATCAATCAGTTTATTCATATAAGAACATGCTTCTTTATGTATCACAACCTAAAATTGAAACAACCTTGAATCATTGAATTTTTAAATCATTCAATTGAGCGAAGCGAACCTAAAACGCTATTAATGTAGCAATTTGAAAATTTGAAAATGTATCAATTAGTTTCAAACAACACTCAAATTTATCTTAGAAACGCATTTAACATTCAAAACTTAACATTTTACATTAAATCAATAATGTTATCAGAAACAACCTTAAATCATTGAATCTTTAAATCCTTGAATTGAGCGAAGCGAACCTTACATCTAAAAAGCAAAGCCAAGTCTGAAATCTAAAAAAATCTAATTCCGACAAAGATCGTTCAAATACGTGCGAAGATGTATTTGAAACAATGTTCCTTCAATCAAATCAGAAATCGTTTCTAACTCTTTCTCTGAAACAGCCAAATCTACATTAGCAGCTGGCGTTTTCAGCAGAATAGAACGACAATTATTTTTCGCCTTACAATCTTTACAATAACCACGATTTGCAGCTTGCTCAATGAGTTTTGCAAAATTTTTTAGCTGCGAAAGCGTCAAATAAAATCCGGTATCTCTAAAAATTACCTGAAACCGATCGTGCTTATTTTTAGCCAAATCTTGTTTCCACTGAAAAGCAATTCCGATGTCATTATGATAAATACGATGTATGTCGCTCATGGTTTTTCAATTTGAGAAACCAAATATACAATTATTTATAATTAGTCTAAATAAATTTGTGTTAAGATTCTAAAGCTTCGTGTGCTTTTACATCTTCGGTTAAATCTAAGTTTCGGAACGTTGGCGAAATCAATCCTGTAGTTATCACCGTAATTAACGTCATCGTTCCACCAAAAACAACTGCGGTAACAGTTCCCATTAATTTTGCAGTTAATCCACTTTCAAACGCGCCCAATTCGTTGGATGAACCAACAAACATCGAATTTACCGAAGCTACACGTCCACGCATTTCATCAGGTGTTTTGAGTTGTAAAATCGTTTGGCGAATTACCATAGAAACTCCATCAAAAACACCACTAAAAAATAACGCGATTAGTGAAATCCAAAACATCGTTGAGAGTCCAAAAATGATGATACACACACCAAATCCAAAAATTGCTCCTAATAATTTGAGTCCAGCATTTTTACTTATAGGAATGTATGCTGTAACCAACATTGTCAATACTGCTCCAACGGCAGGCGCAGCTCTTAACATTCCAAATCCTTGCGATCCTACTTCTAAGATATCTTGTGCAAATACTGGTAATAACGCGACTGCTCCACCAAATAAAACTGCAATCATATCTAAGGTTAACGCACCTAAAACTGCTTTTTCACTTGCGACAAATTTGATGCCTTCACCCAAACTTTTCCAGACATTTTCACCTATTTTAGGATTTAATATTGGCTTTTTTGGAATGAAAAATAGAATCAAAAATGACAAAAGAACTAACGCAAAAATGACACATAACGACCAATGAACACCAATCCAATTGATGGTAAATCCAGCGAAAGCTGGTCCTAAAATAGTTGCCGTTTGCCATGTAGAACTACTCCAAGTTGCGGCATTTGGATATATTTTTTTAGGAACAATTAGCGCAACTAGCGAAAAAATCGTTGGACCGAAAAATGAACGTAAAAAACCACCAAAAAAGACCAATCCGTAAATACTATATAAAACGGATTTTTGTGACCAATTGGCTGTAATTTCGGGTGATGTCAACAAGAATAATCCAAAACTAATCAAAGAAAAAAAGGCGATACAGATTGCCAATAAATTTCGTTTTTCACGTTGATCTACAATATGTCCTGCAAATAATGCCATCGAAACTGCGGGAATGACTTCCATCAAACCAATTAAGCCTAGCGACCAAGGATCTTTAGTGATAGAATATACTTCCCATTCAATCACAATGAATTGCATAGACCAACCAAACACCAAAAAGAATCGAACCAATAAGAAGATGTTGAATTCTTTAAATCGTAAAGCTGCGTAAGGATCTTGTTTTTGCACGTCTTGAAATTTCCCTTCAAAAATACGCTATAAAATGGAATTAATCTACAGGAGATAAACTTTCTAAGTTAGATATTTCTGAAATTGAGATTACAAACCATAAATAGAAGTGATTTAAAAGTTTTATATTGATGACTTCTCGACTGCGCTCGAAGTGACACTCCGTAAACTAAATTACTTTTTCATAAAGCTAATCGCAGTTCCGCCACCAGCAGCCAATTGCAAATTGAGTTTTGTTTCAGCTGTTACTTCCATGGTTTCTATTTCAATTGCTGTCGGATTGTCGTTCCAATGTGCCTCTTTTCCATCTTTATAAATCGTTGCAGTATACGTTGTATTTGGCGATAAAAAATCTAGAGAGACTTCCAAATCACGAGCATTTTCATCCGTAATACTTCCTAAAAACCAGTTTCCTGTGTCACGTTCTTCACGTGCAATCGTAACAAAATCGCCAACTTCTCCATTAAGGACTTTGGTTTGTTTCCAATCGACACCAACATCTCGGATGAATTGCAACGCAGGATTTCCTTCGTAATGTTCTATTAAATCTGCTGCCATTTGAATCGGACTGTAAATGACTACATACAATGCCAATTGCTGAGAAATGGTCGTATTTACTTGATTCTTTTCCTTGTAAGGAGAAAGTTTGATGTTAAAAATTCCAGGTGTATAATCTATCGGACCCGCCAACATTCGAGTAAATGCTACAATTGGCAAATGTTCTGCAGGATTTCCACCATCGGATGCCCACGCGTTAAATTCTTGTCCGCGTAAACCTTCTCGGGAAATAATATTTGGATACGTTCTGCGCAAACCTGTTGCTTTGGTTGGTTCGTGCGCATTTACGGCAACTTCATAATCTGCTGCTTTGATCGCCGCATTGTTGTAATGATTTACCATCCATTGTCCGTGATGATATTCGCCTTTCGGAATAATTTTCCCCACATAACCTGATTTTACGGAGTGAATATCTAAATCTTTCATCAATTGATAGGCTTTGTCCATTTGTTTATCGTACGTTCCAATTGCCGCCGAAGTTTCGTGATGCATGATAATTTCTACTCCTTTTTCGTTGGCATAGCGCACAACTTCTTGCAAATTGTAATCGTCGTAAGGAGTGACAAAATCAAAAACACCTTCGCGATCTTCAAAACCAATCCAATGTTCCCAACCTGTATTCCAACCTTCTACTAAAACACCTTTGATATTATTTTTTGCTGAAAAATCAATGAATGCTTTGGCGTTTTCCGTTGTGGCTCCATGTTTTCCTGCGGCTTTGTCCCATGAGGATTTTCCTAAGTGCATTTCCCACCAAATTCCTGTGTATTTCATTGGTGTAAACCATGAAACGTTATCTATTTTTGAAGGTTCATTGAGATTGACAATTAGTTTTGAATCAATCAATTCGGTAGCTTTTTCTGCAATTTGAATCGTTCGCCACGGCGTTGTAAATGGTGTCGTTCGTTTTACTTTGTAATTGGTTCTTTCTGAGCCAACCAATTCACTCTGAAATGATAATTTTTTGGTATCAACTTTGAGTGTCATTCCTGAATAATCAATCAAGGCAGCTTCGTGGAAACTGAGATGCAAACCATCTTTTGTTCGCATGGTTACGGGTGTATTCACAGCATTTTCTGGAATGTAGGTTTGTGCCAAATTCGCGTGATTTGCTTTACTTAGTGCATCAATTTCAGACACATTTGAAGTTGTGTATAAATGCTCATAAATATCCCAATCACCTGGAATCCACCAAGTTTTGTGATCGCCTGTGAGTTGAAATTGTGTGTTTTCATCCGTGATAATAACTTCTTTTAAGTTTTCTTGTTCAGGGAATTCGTAGCGAAAGCCAATTCCATCATTATATACTTTAAAAACAATATTTAGTTTTCGCTGTAGCGCATCTTTCTCTTGTAATTTAATGGCAAGTTCGTTGTAATGATTTCGTACAGATTCTTGTTCGCCCCAAGGCATTTTCCAAGTTTCATCAACTGAATTCGTCGTGGTTTTTACGATTTTAAAATTTCGGTCTAATGAAGCAACATCTTTCAATTCAAAACCTAAACTAGAAGTATCAATCACTACAGTTGATTTGTGTACAACTTTGTAATGTGCTGTTCCGTTATCTGACAAGAAAAAAGAAACATTCAAATTGTCGTTTGGCGAAGAAATCGCGACACTTTTTACTTCTTCAGTACAAGAAATAAAACAACAAATTCCTACTAAGAAACATATTTTAAAAACGGTTTTCATAATGATTGCAATTGATTTCTTTTTAAAAGTACAGTTTTTAGTTTAAAAAAAAGTGCGCAACCGTTTTCGTGTTGATAAGTTGTTTTTCTGAGAGTCAGGATTTTTGGATTCAGGAATCAGGATGTCTTCAAAGTGGATTCCGCATCAAGTGCGGAATGACAAAGTGAGTTTAACTTGACGAAATTTTAATTAGAAGTATCACAGTGTTCTCGACTGCGCTCGAACTGACATTTTCCCAAAAGTAAATTTTCAAATCATCGTATATCTCGTAATCGCAATTGTAACGTCGTTTTTCCTTCCCAAGTATTTTCATCAATAGAATATACCGCGTCAAATGTTTTTTTATCTTGTACTTTAGAAAGTTTATCGCCTAAGTTGAAACCGATTCCGTTGATTCGTGGTGATTTTCGCTGTACAGCGCATAGCTTTAAATGATCTTTTTCAGCGCCAACACATTTGGCAAAACCTGTATCTTTTAGTTGTGTACTCATAAAGATCGGACTCATGTTTTGTGGACCAAATGGCGCAAATTGTTTGAGAATTCGATAGAATTTTGGCGTGATTTCTTTGAGTGTAATTTCTTTATCAATTAAAATTTCGGGCGTGAGCAGATTTTTATCAATTGTATTTTTTACGACTTCTTCAAAAGCATCTTTAAACGCTTGATAGTTTTCTTCTTTTAAGGTCAATCCTGCGGCGTATTTGTGTCCGCCAAATTGCGTAATGTGTTCTTTGCATTGTTCCAAAGCATTGTAGACATCAAAGCCTTTTACAGATCGCGCGGAAGCGGCTAATTTGTCACCACTTTTTGTAAAAACCAACGTCGGACGATAATAGGTTTCGATCAATCGGGAGGCGACAATTCCAATGACACCTTTGTGCCAATTTTCGTCGTAAACTACGGTTGTAAAACGTTCTTGTTCTTCTAATTTTTCTATTTGTTGAAAAGCTTCTTTTGTAATCTCCTGATCGAGTGTGCGTCGTTCAGAATTATATTTTTCAATGGACGCTGCATATTGTTTGGCAACTTCTAGATTATTCTCCGTAAGCAATTCTACCGCATGTAACCCTTGACTGATTCTTCCTGCGGCATTGATTCGCGGTGCGACCACAAAAACGACATCTGTAATGGTAAATTCTTTCTTTTTTAGTTGACTAATGATCGCTTTGATACCTGCTCTCGGCGACTTGTTAATCACTTTCATTCCGAAGTATGCAAGTGTTCTATTTTCGCCTGTTAACGGAACAATATCTGCGGCAATTGCAGTGGCTACCAAATCTAAATATGGAAATAAATCAGTAACCGTTTTTCCTCTTTTGGAAGCTAGTGCTTGAATTAACTTGAAACCAACGCCACAACCGCATAACTCATCGTACGGATAAGCACAATCGTCTCGTTTCGGATCTAAAACTGCGACAGCTTTTGGCAGTTCGTTTCCTGGTCGGTGATGATCGCAGATGACAATATCAATTCCTTTTTCGGTTGCATACGCTACTTTATCAATGGCTTTAATGCCACAATCGAGCGTAATAATTAACGAAATGTCGTTGTCGGAAGCATAGTCAATTCCCTGAAAAGACAATCCATAACCTTCTTCATAGCGATCTGGAATATAAGTTGCAATTTGCGGATATATGGTTTTTAAATACGAAGAAACCAGCGCAACCGAAGTTGTTCCATCCACATCATAATCGCCATAGACCATGATATTTTCACCATTTTCAATCGCTTTGTCAATTCGCGCGACAGCGACATCCATATCTTTCATTAAAAAAGGGTCGTGAATTTGCTCGATAGAAGGGCGAAAAAAGTTTTTAGCTTCTTCAAAGGTTTCAATGCCGCGTTGTAATAAAAGTGTTGCGACAATTTCATCAACTTGCAACACTTCTTGTAAATGTTGAATTTTAGCGGTTTCTGGTTTTGGTTTTAGTGTCCAGCGCATGGTTTTTTGTTTAGATTTTTACTTTTTGTTTGGTTTCAAAATCTAATTTTATTCGTGGTTTATTATTCTGTTGTTGTTTTGGTTTCAAAATACTTCTCGATAGCGCTATTGAGCGTAGTCGAAATACTATTTTTCTTCAAAAAATCACTTGAAGTGACTTTTTCATTTTTCTAGAAATATCTGATTCACAAAATACCTGAATGACTCGAAGTAATGGTTTGAATCTAAAACTGAGGAAAATTATACTACGGAATTAAGAACTGTGAAAATACGTATTGGTTTCCACTTTTGCAAAACGACGGAACATTTCCATAACACCACAATAGGTTTCTACCGATAAATTTACCGCGCGTTGAATCTTTTTTTCATCTAAATCTTGTCCATAAAAATGATAATCTACCGTAACGGTATGGTAATATTTTGGATGTTCTTCTGTCAATTCGCCTGTGACTTCCATTTTAAAATCTTCCACCGAAACTTTCATTTTGTTTAGGATAGAAACTACATCTAAACCTGAACACCCTGCCAACGACGATAACATCATTGCTTTTGGAGCTAATCCTTCGTTGTTTCCACCATTTTCTGGAGAAGTGTCTATTAAAAGCGTTTGTCCTGTTGGATTGTCGGATTCAAATAACATGTTTCCTTTCCACTGTGTTGTTATTTTATGTGCCATATCTGAAGTTTTTTTCGTTTCTTGTTGGTTCAAAAATACAAGTAATTAATTTAAAAATATACGATTATGCCATTAGTAACACCACTAAGTCCAGATCACGATTTGGAAACCAAAGAATTAGCCGAATTTTTTAATGAAACACTTGGGTTTTGCCCAAATTCGGTATTGACTATGCAACGCAGACCAGCCATTTCAAAAGCATTTATCAACTTAAATAAAGCAGTAATGGCAAATGAAGGTCGTGTTACTTCGGCTTTGAAACGAATGATTGCTTGGGTAAGTAGTAATGCTACAGGTTGTCGTTACTGCCAAGCGCATGCCATTAGAGCCGCAGAACGTTACGGAGCTGAGCAAGAACAGTTAGATAATATTTGGGAATACAAAACACATCCTGCGTTTTCGGATGCAGAACGTGCTGCGTTAGATTTTTCACTAGCAGCTTCTATCATTCCAAATGCGGTAAATGAAGACATTAAAGCTGAATTATACAAACATTGGAATGAAGGCGAAATTGTAGAAATGTTGGGTGTGATTTCATTGTTCGGATATTTAAATCGATGGAATGACAGCATGGGGACTTCTATTGAAGAAGGCGCTGTAGAAAGCGGAAATCAATATTTAGGAAAACACGGTTGGGAAAAAGGAAAACACGTGTAAATCCTTTAAAATAAATCTATTAACAAGAAACCTTTGCTGTAAAAAGTGAAGGTTTTTTTGTTGACTTTACTTGATGATTTTCCTAAAAACAACCTTTCGGAAAAAACTTCATCTACACTTTTTTGCATTTCGTCTACACTTCTTCTTCGTTAAACTGTATTCAACTTTTATTGGTTTTTTATGATGTAAAATTGTATGTATAATTGCTTACATAAGAAAAAATGAAAAATTCATTAAAAGTATTACTAATCGAAGACAACATGATCGAAATCATGAAGATGAATCGTACTGTTTCTTTGTTAGAAGCCAAACATGAAATTACAGAAGCGAAGAATGCAGAAGAAGCGTTGGCGATATTAGAAACGAAAGAAAACTTACCCGATATCATCTTATTAGACTTAAATATGCCAAAAATAAATGGTATTGAGTTTTTGTCTATCTTAAAAAAAGATGCCGATTTGCGACATATTCCTACCATCATTTTAACAACTTCCGACAATCGGAAAGATATTTTGGAATGTTATCGCATTGGAATTTCTGGCTACATTTTAAAACCTTTAAAATACGAAGATTACGTTTCTAAGATAGAAATTGCGCTCTCGTATTGGTCTATTAACGAATTAAAAAGTGCTTAACCTTTTTTTGCATCCCAAACACAAAAAGAAAAACTTAACCTTACTTTGCTTATGAAAGGAATTATATTTACAGAATTTTTAGATTTAGTCGAAGACAAATTTGGATTGGAAATGGTAGATAAAATCATTACACAATCTGAATTAGAATCTGAAGGTGTGTACACATCTATTGGAACCTATCGCTTTTCAGAGATGCTTCAACTATTGCAAAATTTGAGTGCAAATACAGACGTTTCTATTGACGACTTACTTCTCACCTACGCCGAACATTTTTTCAGTGTTATTGAAGATAGCTATCCCGGATTGCTCGCAACTTACAAAGATCCTATTGAAATGCTCGCTTCTATTGAAAATCACATTCATGTAGAAGTTCGAAAAATATATCCTGATGCCGAGTTGCCAACGTTTGTCGTTGAAGAAAAAACAGCAAATTCACTTACCATGATATACAAATCGAGCCGTGCCATGCATCATTTTGGTTTAGGATTGATGAATAAAACCTTTGAACACTTCAATAGTTCAGCAGAAATCATTCTAGAAAAAATAAAAGAAGACGGAACGGAAGTAAAATTTATCATTAACAAAAATTAATGAGTCAGGAACAAATTGACATATTACAACGCGCATTAAAGCGTGAAAAAGAAGCAAGACGAGCCGCCGAGAAAATTCTAGAAGACAAATCGAGAGAATTATACATATTGTCGGAAGAATTAAAGGTAACCAACTCTAAACTTGAAGCATCTGTTAGTGAAAAAACATCACAATTAGCAGGTGTTTTTGAGAATATTATAGATGCGTACTTGGTGATGGATTTAGGCGGAAATGTGCTTAAAATGAACGATGCTGCTTGCGAGCTTTTTGGTTATAATATTTTAGAAGAAACACTAAATGTAACAAGTTTAATATACAAAGAAGATGTAGCATATGCGTTTGAATCGTTTAGTGAATTGATTGAAAAAGGACGCTTTTCAAACTATACAGCACGTGTTTACACAAAAAACAAAGGTGTTCGTTGGGTTCAAATTAATGCAAGTTTAATTTTTGATGCCAACGAAAAACCTATTGCTGCACAAGGAATTATTCGTGACATCACCGATCAGAAAAAGTTTGATGATAAATTGATTGAATCTGAAAACAGGCTTTCAACCTTAATTCTCAACTTAGACAGCGCCGTTTTATTGGAAGATGAAAACCGCAATATTGTGTTGACAAACGCAAAGTTTTGTGAGATTTTTAAAATTCCCGTTTCTCCCGAATTACTAAAAGGGCAAGATTGTTCTAACGCCGCAGAAGAAAGCAAAATATTATTTAAAGACCCAAAACTTTTTATTAATACGATCAATCGCATTTTACACGAAAAAAAGCAAGTAATTGGTACAGAATTGACAATGGCTGACGGTACTATTTTAGAACTAGATTTTATTCCTATTTTAAAAGGAGGCACCTACAAAGGTCATTTGTGGACATACCGAGATATTTCGCTCAATAGAAAATACAGCAAAAGTTTAGAAGCGCAAAAAGAAAAATACAGCAGCATTATTGCCAACATGAATCTTGGTTTGGTAGAAGTTGATAACGACGATAAAATTTTGATGGTAAATCAGAGTTTTTGCGAAATGTCTGGATATGATGAAGATGAATTGATTGGGCAAATTGGTGGAAAGTTATTTCCTATTGCAGAAGATGAAAATATCATTGAGCGAGAAAATAAAAAACGTCTCAACGGTACATCCAACTCATACGAAATTAACGTTAAAGACAAACAAGGAACACCCAAAAATTGGTTGATAAGTGGTGCTCCAAACTATAATTTAGATGGAGAAGTGATCGGTTCTATCGGAATTCATTTAGACATTACCGAACTTAAAAATCTTGAAAAACAGAAAGAAAAAATCTTAGAAAAGCTCGAAAAGAGCAACAACGAATTATACGAATATGCTCATATTGTTTCACACGATTTAAAATCGCCCTTACGCAGTATCAACGCGCTAGTTTCTTGGATAAAAATGGACAATGAAGGCAAGTTTGACGATCCTACATTGCAAAATTTAAAACTTATTGAAGATACTTTAGAAATTATGGAAAACTTAATTTCTAACATTTTAGAATACTCAAGCGCAGGTTCGGAAACAGCAGCTTCAAAAGAAGTAGATCTCAATACAACAATGGAAGATTTGCATCGTTTATTATTTGTTCCTGAGCATATTTCAATTAACATATTAAAAAAACTGCCTGTTGTAAAAGGCGATCCTACCAAGTTTCAACAACTCTTTCAAAATTTAATGAGTAACGCCATTAAATTTTGTGACAAAGACAACGGAATTGTAGAAATTGATGTTGTGGAAGAACCTTCTTTCTATCAATTTTCTGTACGAGATAATGGAATCGGTATTGATAAAAAATTTCACGACCGAATTTTCAAAATCTTTCATTCCTTAAACAAAAGCAAAGAATCAACCGGAATTGGTTTGTCTATTGTGAAAAAAATTGTCGATTTATACGAAGGAAATATTTGGCTCGAAAGCGAACTTGGAGAAGGAACGACCTTCTTTTTTACCATAAAAAAGCAGTAAATGAAAACCGTACAACTCAAAAAAACAATAAATTCTGATTGGACTTACTTGGGCGAAAATAACACGCTTCAAAAACCGTTAGTTTTGGTTTTTGGAAATAGATATATGCTAGAAAGTGAAACCATCCTTGAAGAAGTAAAAGCTATTTTCCCTGATGGCGAATTTGTATTTGGTTCTACTTCTGGCGATATTACATCGCAATATGTCGATGATGAAAGTGTTACAATTACTGCTGTCGAATTTGAAAAAAGTACGTTTGTAATTAAAACAGCAAATGTACTAGAAAATGATGCTGAGATTAACAGTTATACAACAGGAAAAAACCTCATTGAACAGTTTGATCCTAAAGGATTAAAACACATATTTATTGTGTCTGAAGGAAGTTTTATCAACGGAAGTCAATTAACATTAGGAATGAACTCGGCAACGGAAGAAAACGTATTGATTACGGGCGCATTATGTGGCGATGCAGCTCGCTTTGAAAAAACAGTTGCTTCGTATAACGAACTGCCAAAATCGGGTGAAATTGTTGCCATTGGTTTGTATGGAGAAACGCTTGATATCAGCTTTGCTATTAACGGTGGTTGGACACCTTTTGGACCAGAACGTATTGTGACAAAATCAGATGCAAATGTATTGTACGAATTGGACAATCAGCCTGCGCTAGATTTATACAAAAAGTATTTGGGCGAAAAATCAAAAGAATTGCCTGCGGCAGCGTTGTTATATCCGCTAAAAGTAAAATCGACCAACGAAAAACAATCTATTGTACGAACAATTTTAAATATTGACGAAGAAAAAAATTCCATGATTTTGGCTGGAGATATTCTTGAAAATTCACGTGTGCAATTGATGATGACAAATGTTGACACTATTGTAGATGCTTCCGAACAAGCAGCAACGCAAGCACTAGAATTACGAGAAACTGAAGCCGAATTAGCAATTTTAGTAAGTTGTATAGGACGAAAATTGGTACTAGATCAACGTGTAGAAGAAGAAATTGAAGAAGTACTTGAAGTTGTTGGAAACACAACTACAATTTGCGGATTGTATTCCTATGGAGAAATTGCTCCTTTTGGCGGCGAAAAAAACTGTCAATTACACAACCAAACAATGACAATTACACTGATAAGTGAATAAAAAGATGAATCCTCTTTTAAAAAGACAATTACGAAAATATCTCTCTCCTGAATTGCAAAATCATCCTGAAATGGAGCGTTTTCTAGATGCGGTAAATCGTTCGTATGACAATTCTAACGAACAATTTGCCATGTTACAACGCGCTACAAAAATCAGTTCGGAAGAACTTTTTGAAGCTAATGAGCAACTTCGTAAAGAATCGGACTCGCAAAAAGAAATCATCAAAAAGCTAAAAAATGTTATTGATACGCTCAATTCATACAACTTAAACGATGGCGAAAATCAAGAAAACTTAGATTTAGATTCGCTGCGTTTGGTAGATTTAATCGACAATCAAACCAAAGAAATTTTAGCCATAAATAAACAACGTGATAAATTGTTGACAAGTTTAGAACGTCAGAATCAAGAGCTTAATGATTATACACATTTGGTATCGCACGACTTAAAATCGCCACTACAAAGCATTGATGCACTGACGACTTGGCTAAAAGATGATTATGAAGAATTATTGGGTGAAAATGGTAAAGAAACCATCAAACTTATTCGTAGCAATGTCGAAAAAATGGATACCTTGGTCAAAGGAATTCTAAAATATTCGTCTATTGGTCGTGCTGAAAAAGATTTCTACATAGTAGCTACAGATGAAGTCCTTCAAAAAGTATTGAGCTTAATGGAAATTCCTGAACATGTTACCGTTACGATTCCAGAAAAATTACCTAAAGTTACCGGCGATCATTTCCGTTTGGAAGAATTATTTCGAAATTTACTCCGAAATGCCATCAAATTTAATGACAAACCCAAAGGAGAAATTATCATTGGCTACACGGACAAAGGTGATTTTTATGAGTTTTACGTAAAAGATAACGGCAAAGGAATTGAAGCAAAATACTTCGATAAAATATTTGTGGCTTTTCAAAAGTTGCAAAATGATTACAAGTCAACAGGAATTGGGCTTTCAATTGTCAAAAAAATTATCGAACTTTATAAAGGTGACATTTGGATACAATCGACACCAAATTTAGGAACAACCTTTTATTTTACCCTAAAAAAATAAAGTATGGAGCAACCAAATTTAACCTACGTAGACCAATTAGCTCGTGGCGACGAAAACATAAAAAAAACACTTATTGACGTTATAAAATCTGAATTTCCTGAAGAAAAAAAGGAGTATTATGAAAGTTTAGCTGCCAAAGATTACAAAAAAATAGAAGAAAATGTACACAAACTAAAGCACAAAATTAGTATTTTAGGGCTTGAAAAAAGTTATGAACTCGCAAATGCTTTTGAGCATAATTTACGTGAAAAAAGTAGGAAAGGTGAAGAAGATTTTGAACAAATTTTAAACACAATCACGGCGTATATAAAAACTATTTAAAGGTATGAATTGTATTATTATTGATGATGAAAAACTAGCAAGAACAATCATAAAAACATTGTGTGATGAGATTGATTCTTTGCATGTTGTAGAAGAATTTCCAAATGCAATGCAAGCCATTAAATATTTGAACGAAAACGAAGTCGATTTGATCTTTTTAGACATTCATATGCCTGATTTTACTGGGTTTGACTTTGTAAAAACATTGAAAAATCCGCCAAGCATTGTATTGACGACTTCCGATCCAAAATTTGCAATTGAAGCATTTCAGTACGAATGTATTGTAGATTATTTACTAAAACCTATAGATGCTGATCGTTTTAAAATGGCAGTTGAAAAAGCAAAAAAACACCAACTTTTAGCAACCAAAACGGAAGAAGCGAAAGTAGAAACAAAATTGGAAAACGATTTTTACATCAACATTGATCGTCGTTTGATTAAAATTGACATTCCAAGCATTTATTTGGTGGAAGCGAAAGGCGATTATATTCATATTAAAACGGAAGATAAAAACTACACAGTTCATTCAACTTTAAAGAAAATTGAAGAAAAACTACCAGATTCATTATTCCTGAAAATTCACCGTTCGTATATTATCAATTTGAAGAAAATCATTGATATTGAAGACAATAGCGTGCTTATTAAGAAAGATGTGATTCCCGTAAGTCGTTCCAAGCGACCAGAATTGATGAAGCGTTTGGATTTACTGTGATTTAGACTTGCTACGCTTTTAGACCGCTGACGCTGTTATATTCGCTTCGCTCATTACAATTCAACGATTTAAAAATTCAATGATTCAAGGTTGTTTCGATTTTAAGTTGTGATACATAAAGAAGAATGTTCTTTTATGAATAAACTTATTGCTTTTAACAACTATAAAGTTCGACTTGGGAAACTTTGCTATTAGATTGTTATTTACTACTACTGATTATCAAAGTTAAGTAAACCGAAAATCATCATTTAAAACTCAAAAATGATCTATGTAAAATTTCTCAATACTAACATCTCAATACTCACTACTTATAACTCACAACTCGTCATTCTTACGTAAGCACAAATAACCCTGAATTAGGCGAAGCAAATCTAAAAAGTCATATAAAGCGTCGTAACAATCATTCCTTTTCCATCTTGCAAACGAATTGACAATAATTCCGTTGCTTCTTTTACTTTAAAGTGAAAAGGTGAAGCTTCTATATCAATTCCACTTTGTTTCTTCAAGCGAATTCCTTGTCCCGAAATAATGTCTTTATTCGGAATAAAAGTTCCTTCGGGAAGATGTTCTGTTAAAATTACATATTTGAAAGCTCGTAATTTTTCTAAAATTTGCTGTACTTCTGCATTTGATAAATGTTGCAACACTTGACGCAGCAAAGCGCAATCGCCCGCAGGCAAATTATCTTTAGCAATATCCAAACAGTAAAACTCTAAATTTGCTACTGAAAACTTTTCTTTATTGCGAATGATTAATGTTTCCACAATATCAATTGCAATGTACTTTTTGGTATATTCTACAAATTCTTTTCCAATATTAAAATCGCCACAACCCAAATCGCACACCACCAATGGCATCTCAAAAGATGTCAAAAAAGAACGAACAACTTCCACATACGGATTCACTATTTCTGGTTTATGAGAACCTTCTCCAGAATAAAAATCTGTACCATTATCGCCCCAAAGTTTCTGCTCATAAATTTGATGCATCGCGGCTTTTGTTGGCCAAGGTTTCTTTATTTTTTTCGCTTCCGCAGAATTTGAATTTGTGCTTTTATTTTTCATCCGTAACAAATATAAAGTTTCAAAATTAACATCTTACTTTTTAGCTGGATGCGGTTTCGTTAAAATGATTAATCAACAGAAAATTGCATTTCGTCTACACTTACAATGATCGCGCCGACAAGTGAACTTTTCCGTTTTTTCAGTCGTTAGATTTGTGTCATAAATAACAAAGATCATGAAGAAACTACTACTATTATTCAGCATACTTACAGCCGTTTTGGTTAATGCACAGAACTATCAATATTTAGGGAGTTATACTTCCAATGGAACGCCTCTCTATTTAGAATCGCCAGGAGACAACGTCTCTGTTGAAACATTAGAAATGATAAGCAATTCGCTACCAGAATCATATCCAGTACCTGATTACAATCCGCATTATATTTCTTCAGGATACGATACAGATCTTATCATTAATGAAACAGCTGATGTTTGGGTCACATTTGTCGCTGAAGGAGCTGGCTACAGAAATGTTTTAGGTTTTTACACATACGATCTAAACAATCCTTCACCAACAGCACCACAGCCAGAAGATATTACTATTATTTTTCCAAACGCTTCTGCACTAGGAAGTGGCGGCGGATTGCAAGTTGGTGACAAAGTTAAAATAGGAACTTTTGAAGCTGGCACAGGCGTTGGCTGGGTTTTATTGGCAAATGCTTGGAATTCAAACACAAGTACAGTTGGACATGGTTTGTGGAAGTTATATTCAAATACGGACTATAATCCTGAAGCAGATGAAAATCTACGGTATCATAATGTATTATTAAATGATCCTGAGAACGAACGTATTATTTTAGGTTTTGAAGACATTCGACGTGATTATGGTTCGTGTGATAATGATTTTAATGATGCAATCTTTTATGTAACGGCGAATCCGTATACAGCACTAAAAACTACCAATTATGCAGATGTAGAAAGTGCTACAGATGTAACTTCTGCCAATGATGGCGGATTGGAAAGTAATGGAAATTTAGCCAGTTTGATTGCTAAACGTAACCTTCGAAGAACACAAACAGGAAATGCTCAAAATAAAAAACAACTACAAACTTTTTATAACAAGCAAACATATGCTTCGTTAAATCCAGAAGACGGAACAAGTTTAGATATGTATTTACCAGATACAGGAATGTACGGTACAGAAACGGCATACTTGTCAAGTCCGACAGATTTAGTAGATATCACAAATGCTTCAGAGATTTTTGCGCTTGATATGTATCAAGAAAACACGCGTGTTTCTGCTGTATTAGCAACAGCTACAGAAGGTTCAATATATGACCACTCTAAAGTTATTTGCGATCGACTAAATAGTTCTTCACTTGAAGATGTGCGTACGGTAATGGTTCGAGGTCATCAATTAATCAGTTCAAAAATAAAAAGAGCTTCTGGTGAAATAGAATATACATTGAGTTTTTCTGTGAAACTAGGTGAAACTGCCAACGAATTGTATAGTTTTTGGAACATTGCGCAATATCCAACAGGCGATTATTATAACTTTCAAATTTGGGGAAGTTCCTTATCACAAGTATTTACAATAGGAAATCATATTATTGATACGCTTACGCTAGAAAAACCATTAAACAGTCAAATTGTAGATGATGTTGTACCGCCTGTATTTGTAAGTTCTGGATATTATGCAAATGGAAATATTCACTTAAATATTATTAACAAAGTAAGCGTGAATTCTGTGTTTTTTGAAGCAAGTATGGCAGCCACGGAAGTCTCTGAACGTACAATGATGTCGCAAAATATAGCTTTAACAGGTTTTTGGACAGATAATGTGACGATAGCAACAGGACAATTGTTTGATGTTGGTTTGTCGCTAAGCACAACTGTGTCAGCACAACAAGACGCACTTTATTTGGCTGATGGTCCTTGGGGAATTGATTATGAAGAAGAAAACGTGATCGTCACTAATTTTGACATAGAAAATACGGTTGTAAATGATTTGGAAAACACACATGAAATTGAACGACAACCGAGTGTTTTTGGAGAAGTAAAAGGTACAATCAACTTGTTTAGGCATGTATTACCTGGCGATCAAACCTTAGATGTAAGTGAGTATGAAGTGTTTCAATTTAGCATCACAAATTCTCAACCTGTAGAAGTTATTTTATTACAAGAAGGTTTGACAGATTGGAACAACCGTTTCCGTAAAATCATTCCTGCAAACACAACAGAAACAGCATATAGCATTTCATTTGACGAATTTGTAGATGGAAGTGGAAACTCAGCAATCATTTCAGACGTAAAAACCATTCTATTTTCTATACAAGGAGATTATCACAGTTATGTTCCATTCAATATTGAAGTACATAATGCACAATTTGGAATGGAAAATACATTAAATGTTGCACAATTTGAAGCAGAAATTGAAACAAATAAGCTCATGGCGATTCCCAATCCAGTGACAACAAATACAAAAATCTTATTTACTGCAAAGCAATCTGAGGACGCACAGTTAGCTGTTTATGACCAAGTAGGTAAAGTAGTTTATATACAAAAGGTTAAAACTGAACATGGTCAGAACAAAATCCCCCTAAACCTAAATAACTTGCGTCCTGGATTGTATTTCTGTAAAATAGAAAGCAAATCCCAAACCTACAAAACCCTAAAACTGGTTGTGAAATAAAGATTAGGTTATTCATAGTAATTTTATTTTGGTTGATGAAGAAAAGGCAAAAGGATTGAGTTCTTTTTGTTTTTTTTGGTGTTAATAAAGATTTTTTATGAATCTAAAAACTAATGTTTGTAAGAATTGTTGACATTTTATCGATTAAAAAGCTCAAAACAACTTATAACTTTATCATTTTTAATGTTTTAATTTATATTAGTTAAAAGATTATTTATGGGAATAAAGTTACTTGATATTACAACGGAAGAGCTTTTGGAAAAATTTGGTGCTGGAAATCACAAACCAGGATCAGGAAGTGACGCTGCATTTCAAGGTATGATTTCTGCTAAACTTCTAGTAACAGTAATTAATCTAACGAATGAGAAAAAACGGAGAAAAAGATACTCCAAAAATCTTCCAAAATTATTAGAGATGGAATCAGATATTCAAAATCGTATTTTTCCTGAGCTAACTAAATTATTTCAAGAAGATTCTATACAATTTGATAAAACCATAAAGTTAAGGGAACAACGTGATCTAGAAAAAGATCCAATTAAACATAATAAATTATCTAGACTAGCATTAAAAGAATTAAAAGTAGCTATTGATATTCCTATAGAAATATCTAGATTATGTGTTGAATTAACTGAAATTGCTAATTTTGTTTTTGATCACGCTTTTAGATCTGCTAGGGGAGATTCTCAAGTGGCTTTGAGTGGCTCGGTTTCTGCAATTGCAGGTTGCCTATCAATCATTCAACTTAACTTACTATCTTTCAGAAGTGATGAGTACGAATGGATTGAAGATACGATGCTTAAAGTAGAAAGTTTAAAAAATAAATATAGGAATTTTAGTAATATAACTGATTCAAAAATAAGTATATTAGAGAAGGAAGTTAATGATAAAAAAATACTTTATAAAGAAGTAGACCAATTTCTTAAAAAATACAAATCTAAAAAAAATCTTTCTGATAAAGACATAGAAGAAAGCTCTGTTGAACTTCAAAGGCTAATTTGGAAAAATCGTTATAAAATTTGGAAAGTTAAAGTGCCTCAACAGCCTACAAAAGTACTAATCCCTGGTACAGTTTTGAAAAAAATATTTGGTTATGAATTTCATGATGTTGCCGAAATAGGAAGTGAAAATAATATTGCAGGAATTATTAACCAAGAGGAAAAGATTGTCATGATTTCTGATGAGTTTCCAAAAAATACGCAAAACTTCACTGCTGCTCATGAATTAGGTCATGCTATTTTACATACACAAAAAGTAATGCATAGAGATAAACCGATTGATGGATTCACTTCTTATAAAAATAGGGATTATAAAGAAAGACAAGCTGATAAATTTGCAACCTTCTTCTTAATGCCAGAAAAACTTGTTAAACAAACTTTTAAAGAACTGTTTTTGACTGATAAATTTCAAATCAATGAAGACTCAGCTTTTTTCTTAACTGGAGGAAACCCTAGTGAATTAAGAAAAGAGTGTAAAAACTCTAGAGGATTGGCCAGGAAGTTAGCTAATGCTGAATTTTACAGCAATCAATCTTTTATTTCTATTTCTAAATTATTCAATGTTTCAGTAGAAGCTATGGCTATTAGAATTGAAGAACTTGATTTAATTGAGTTTTAGCTTCCCCAAAAACCCACTTAACCCTAATCCCAACTTCCGTAAACGTAAATCCAGCCGCAGTTGCTGAAGCAATATTACTACGTGTGCCAAAGACATTTGCCATGCAACGATCAGAGAATTTATAACCTAATTTCCCCTGAAAACGATAGGTACTTTGGCGTTCCTGATCTTCAATATATTGCAAACCTGTCGCAGCTGTAAGTTCGTAAAACCATTCGTCAGCTTTGGTGATGTTTTCATCTTTGATCAAGTTTAAGAAGATTTCGCCTGCGTTGAATTTTTTCGGACTGAAATATATACTCGGCACTTGTTTTTCAAAGGTAATGTACTGATAGTTTAATCCAACTTTTAAAGAAGGTTTGCTCAAAATATTATAGTATAACGACGTAAATACTAAATGTCTCGAATTGTTATCATTTTGCATCGTATAATAGTACTGCGTAAACCAACCAAGATTAAAATTCGTGCTTACATTATAATTTGCATATAAATTGTTTTGTACAATTTCACGATCTAGTAAATCAGCATTAAAACTCTGTATTTCGCGCTTGTAACCAATATCAAGGGTTTGTAGTTTAAATGGTTTGATATTTAAAGAGAAATCTGCTAATAATTGTGTAAAATCGTTGGTTTCTGCGTTGGCTGATGTGATTCCCAACGTTCCTTTAAACGTCATGTTTGGAAATACTTGATACGACAAACCTGCCGAAGCCGCATGCGACGTTGCTTTGTTGTTCGTCACCGTATTATTTGTCGTTCGGTAGGTGTAATTTCCGAGTAGTTTCAAACGTGTCGAAAACGGAAATTCAATCGTATTTTGCACCGAAAAGGCTTCGTTATCGCCATTGTCAAATGTATACGAGACTTTTCCATCATAAAAAGGCGTAAACTTCATTTTCAATTCTTTAATAAAGTTGGTCGCATCTTTCTGATTGTTGTAAAATGTCAGTGTCTTTTCTGCAGCAGCGATGGCATCATCATAACGACCTAACGCTTTTAAAACATTAGCTTTTCCTAAATTTCCATCAAACGAAGTAGAATCGTTGACTAAAATTTGATCGTAATCTGCCAAACTCTGTTTAAAGTTACTTTTGTACACATTTAGTGTTGCACGCAAAGCCAAAACCCAGTTTTCATTAGGTTGTTCTTTAATGATTTCATCAATCAACTTTGCTGCCTTTGCATACTTTTTGTTCCAAATCAACGCCTGAATATAACGTTCTCTCGTTTGCTGAATTACAGTTGCTTCTACATTTTCTGCCAAACTATCATACGCCAATTGACTCGTTTTTAGCGCCAATTTTTCTTTTCCTTTCAAATGTTCAATCAATGCCCAACCATTTAAAACCGTTATTTTATCCGATACATTTTTTGAGCTTTCAAGCAAGGTGTCATACGTTATTTTTGCCTTGTCCAATTCGTCCATAATCAAATACAAATTCGCCAAATTCAACAACGCGTTTGTATCATTCGCGAAAAGCGACACACATTCTTTCAATATTTTTTCAGCTTCCAAATACTGTTGTGCTTGCTGTTTTTGGTAAGCATTTCCTAAATAGATGTACTTCTTTGACGTCATTGCGTTCAGATTTCCTGGCAAAACTTCCAACGCTTTGTTTACATATAGTAATGCACTGTCGTATTCTTTTAAGTTCGACAACGTATTTGCAAAACCTAATAATGCTGGAAAACTTTTAGCGTCTTCCACAACTAATTTTTGGTAGTACGCTTTCGCGAGATCGAACTCTTGATTCCATAATAAGGATTCGCCGTAATTCAACTTCACTTCAAAATCATTCGGAAAGTCCTTTAGTAAGTTGTTGAATATTTTTTTCGCTTCCGCAGCATTGCCATTGAGTCCAACCGCACGACCGTAACACAAGCGCGCTGTTTTATTCGTTGGATATTCTTGCAAAACGGTTTTGAAGAATGTTTCTGCTTGTTGATACTTTCCATTTTCCAAATATGAAAAGCCTTCTTTCATGTTTTGAGCGAAGCCAAAAGTACTTATAAATAGGAACGAAAAAAGTAAGATATATTTTGTGTTCATGATCTTGATTTTAGACAATTGTAAGGTAAGCATAAGCTACCGATCATTCATCGTAAGTAAATTGAATCTCACCGACAACACGACTATTTTCACAGTATTTCAGAGATATTTGTGTCAATATTAATCGCAAAAACCCAAGAAAATGGCTTTACAAATCACAGAACAAAACGGAACTTTTTTAATGAATGGAAAGTTAAATTCTTCAACAACAAGATCGTTTATCATCCACTTCGAATACATCATTGAACAACATCAAAATGTAGTTTTAAATATTGATGGTGTCACTCAAATCGATCATGATGGTTTGGAAGGAATTAAAACCTTAACGGCAATTGCACTCAGACAACATAAAATGTTTTCTGTCATCGGAAATGGTTGCAAAGATATTTATCAAGATTTCAATTGCTCGCAAGTAGCATAAAGTAGTATTGAGTAGTGAGATGTTAGAATTGAGATACCTTCTAATTACCTTTTTAAAATTAAACAATAGTATGATCGCAATCACAAAAAAAATAAAAAGTAACCTGACTACAGCACATATTTTTATGCTGAGTAGCTTGTTAGTCAACGGCGGAAATTATGTATACAACTTACTTTTAGGACGTTTTTTAGGGCCTGAAAAATTTGCAGATGCAGCAGTTTTGGTTACTTTTTTATTGGTTTTATCGTTTGTAGCAATGACATTTCAGTTGGTAACAGCAAAATTCTCTGTCATATTTGATGCGTCTATTTTTAAAGGATTTGCAACAAATATGTATAAAAAATCAGTCTTCACAGGAATTATTTTTGGTGGTTTGATTATATTTTTTTCAGAAGCATTGCAAGCCTTTTTTAAAACTTCATCTTCTACGATGTTTGTTATTTTTGGTATCGGAATTCCATTTTATTTTATGATGAGTGTCAATCGAGGCATTTTTCAAGGAACACAAAAATTGGTGTCGCTTTCGGTAACGTATCAGACAGAAATGTTGAGTCGATTGCTCATTACTTTGGCATTATTATATATTCTACAAATTGATACAACGCTGATTATTTCATTAGGAATTTTAGCTTCTTTTTTCTGCGGATTGATTCCTTTTGATGTAAAAAACATTTCATTAAAAAGTGTGAACGTTCTCAACAAAACACAACGCAAATTGGTGCGTAACTTTTTCATCATCACCGCTTTTTACGAACTAACTCAGATTATCATAAACAACAGTGATATTTTACTCGTAAAGCATTATTTTGAATCATATGATGCAGGTTTGTATGCTTCTTTAGCGTTGATTGGTCGTGTCGTATATTTCGTTGCTTGGATGTTTGTCATGTTGTTATTACCAACCGTTGTAAAGCTCCAAAAAGAAGGAAAAGATACAGTTCCTGTTTTGCTAAGATATGTGTTGTATATTGGCGGCATCGCTACTACAATCATTTTTGGTTGTGCCATATTTCCTGAGCAAATCATCCAGATTTTATTCGGCGAAAGCTATTTAGAAATCACACCATTATTGTGGAAATATGCGTTGGCGACAGGAATTTTTGCCATTTCAAACATCTTCGCATATTACTATTTATCCTTAGACAAATATGTTCCTGTAGTACTTTCTGGCTGCTGCGGAATGCTTCAAATTGTATTGATTATTTTCTTCCATGAAAGTTTAGCACAAGTTGTACATGTGCAAATCTTTGCGATGGTTTTATTGTTGATGGTACAGTTGGGATTTTTCTTCTTTCAGAATAAAGTTTGATCGCTTCACTTCGACTCCGCTCAGTGTTAGCGCTTTTTTTTAGACCGATTCGCTTTTAGATTTTGCTTACTCTTATGTGGTTTTTAGTTTTTCATTCTAGTCAATGCAGAAGCTTATTTTACTCTTGTAGTATACTTTATACTCAATATTAGAACCTATAATTAAAAAGTTATCTCCTACCTTTAAATCACCAAATTTTAACCTCTCTCTTTCTTCTAGAACTTCAAACACATTATCTTATTTTTAATTTATATTATGCAAATATCTAACTCAATATCAAAAATAGGTTTTCTCCTTTATAGCTATTTCACCACTAAAAATTAATATTATCTCATTTATTATTCTCCAAAAACCGTCAGATCAAGTAATTTTCGACAGAAAATTATATCGAGATCTACTTTGAACGGAAATAGATTCTTATATACACAAAAATACTATTCGAACAAGTCCTGAATCTTGGTTCTAAAAGTCTTGATTCCATCAAAAAAACACTTCACATTGAGCGGAGTCGAAATGAAATCTAAACACTCTTTCCGTTCGTCGCAACATAATCGCATTTCAGCACAACTCGCCTATTTTTCACATGTTTAAAGCGCAAATTTGTCCTGTAATTAAAATGAATACATCATGAAACTAGCAATCGTAACTGCATTTCCACCAAGTAAAGTAACCTTAAACGAATACGCGTATCACTTAGTAAAAAGCTTTCGCCAAAAGGAAAACATTACAGAACTTATTTTATTAACCGATGAAACACCAGAAGCAAAAGATTTGAATTTTTCGGAAGCTGGTTGTAATATCACAGTGAAAGAATGCTGGAAATTTAATAGCTACAAAAACATCTTTTCAGTAACCAAAGCAATCAATCAAACGCAACCTGATGCGGTTTTATTCAACTTGCAGTTTATGAAATTTGGTGACAAAAAAGTGGCTGCTGCCTTAGGATTGATGCTTCCGTGGATTTGCTCACTCAAAAACATTCCAAACATCGTTTTATTACATAATATCTTGGAAGAAGTCGATTTAGGAAGTGCTGGTTTTACGTCAAATAAACTCTTACAAAAAGCCTATAATTTTATTGGTACAAGCTTGACAAAATTATTATTGAAAGCTGATACAGTTGCCGTAACGATGCAAAAATATGTTGATGTATTGGAAGCAAAATATTTAACTGATAACGTAACAATGATTCCGCATGGAACGTTTGAAATTGCTTCAACGCCATCTTTCGATTTGCCTGATGGACCATTAAAAGTGATGACGTTTGGTAAATTTGGAACTTACAAAAAAGTAGAAAAGATGATTGAAGCCGTTGAAAAAGTTAGAAAGTCTTCAGGACTCAATTTAGAAATTGTCATCGCAGGAACCGACAATCCAAATGTGCCAGGATATTTGGCAAACGTACAGGAACAATACAAACATGTTCCGCAATTGACATTCACAGGATATGTGGAAGAAACTGATGTCGCACCATTATTCAACGAAAGTGCAGTTGTGGTTTTTCCGTACACAGCTACTACGGGAAGTTCGGGCGTATTGCATCAAGCTGGAAGTTACGGAAAAGCAGTTGTGATGCCAGATTTGGGCGACTTGGCTTTGTTAGTGAAAGATGAAGGTTACCAAGGCGAATTCTTTGAACCAACAAGTGTAGATAGTTTAGCAAACGCCATTGAAGCCATTGTAACCAACGACGCGTACAGAGTTTCACTTGGAAAAACGAATTACAAAGCTGCTACTGCCTTTCCTATGGAACGTATTACAGATATGTATTTGGAACAATTTGATGCGATTATCGCTAGAAAAAATGTGGGCGTTTTAAAGTCGCTTCGTTCTTAGATTCTTGATGTTCATATTCTAAATCTCACATCGAGCATTATCGTAGATACCGAGCGTAGCTCACGAGATGTTAAATTGTTACTTGCTGTTGTGTATTTACTTTTGCTATTTTTCACCATGAATACACGAATTTCGAAGTCAATTATCACATTGATATATTTTCAAATCTTCAAATTAAAAACCTACTTCAAGCTAATCTTTAAATCCATTTCATTTTTCATCATCAGCAATACTTCTGCATTTCCCATAGCGTCATCAACAGGATTGTGTGTATGCACAGTTTTACGCAAATGTTTCCACTTGGCGAAGGTATCTTTCTCCATTCCGCAATATAAATCAGCAAGTCTTCGTGAAGAATAACCAAACGGATTTTCGCCAATAAAATGATGAAAGTACCAGCAAATAAACATCCAATCAAAACCATTATTATCACTGATAAAAACAGGTTTTCCTTTTGAGTTTTCTTCAATCCACACTTTAAAATCGTTCATTACAGTTTTCGGATCGTCAAATTCAAGCGTTTCTTCACGTGAAAACCCTGAAATAGACAACGCAGTCGGATCAAACCGTTCGGAAATTGGCTTTAATGCTCCATAAAAAGTCCTATCGAGTTTCTCATCCACCAAAACAGCTCCAAAACATATCATAGAATAGTCTCCCGGAATGGGTCCATCAGATTCTATATCAACCATTATATAACTCATATATTTACTTTTTTGTGAAATGGCAAGATAGTTATTTTTGATGGCTTTGCTGTCGGGAAAAAGTTCGACTTCAAATTCAGTTTCAGTTTCAACCTCAAGTTCAAATCCCTATCTTTTCACCGAATAAAATCACAATTTATTTGCCAGTTTCAAAAAAAAAAAATTATATTTGCGTATATTTAACGCAAAATAATATTTCTTATGAATCCATTATTGCTGACAGATGGTTACAAACTCGGACACAAAGAACAATATCCGCAAGGAACGACTAAAGTGTACTCGAATTGGACACCTCGAAAAAGTAGAATTGAAGGTACGAACGAAGTCGTCTTTTTCGGCTTGCAATACTTCATCAAAGAATACCTTATCAAACAATTTAATACCGAATTCTTCAACCAACCAAAAGCACAAGTTGTTGCTGAATATAAAAAATACGTCGATCATTATTTAGGAATCAATTACAATGTTTCTCACATCGAAGATTTACACGATTTGGGTTACTTACCTATTGAAATTAAAGCTTTGCCAGAAGGAACTTCCGTTCCTATTCGTGTGCCAATGTTTACGATTGTAAATACACTTCCAGAGTTTTTCTGGATTACCAATTACTTGGAAACACTACTTTCAAATATCATTTGGCAACCGTGTACTTCTGCTACCATTGCAAAACAATACAAAACTATTTTAACGAAATATGCGCAAGAAACGGACAAGGAAAATCTAGACTTTATCAACTGGCAAGGACACGATTTTTCCATGCGTGGCATGTCGGGAATCGAATCAGCTTTCTTGAGCGGCATGGGACATGCATTGTCTTTTACAGGAAGTGACACGTTGCCCGTTGCCATCAATCTTGAAAAATATTACAACACCGATGTTACAAAAGAATTGGTTATTGGAAGCGTAAATGCTACCGAACACAGTGTCATGTGTGCAGGAAGCAAAGATGACGAAATAGAAACGTTTAGACGTTTGCTAAAAACCTATCCTACGGGAATTCTCTCCATAGTTTCTGATACGTGGGATTTATGGAAAGTACTTACCAACTATTTGCCACAACTCAAAGATGAAATTTTAGAACGTGATGGAAAACTCGTGATTCGTCCCGATTCTGGAAATCCTGTAGACATTATTTGCGGTTGCGAGCACGAAGACGAAACCATTGCAAAAGGTGTCATTGAATTGTTGTGGGACGAATTCGGCGGAAGCCTAAACGCACAAGGATATAAAGTTTTGAACCCTAAAATTGGTGCTATTTACGGCGATAGCATCACGATTGAAAGGGCAACTCAAATTTGTGAACGCTTAAAAGAAAAAGGATTTGCTTCTACAAATGTCGTGTTGGGAATTGGAAGTTTTACCTATCAATACAACACACGAGATACGTTTGGTTTTGCAATGAAAGCTACGTATGTAGAAGTACATGGTAAAGGACGCGCTATTTTTAAAGATCCAATTACGGATGATGGTACTAAAAAATCTGCAAAAGGATTGATGCAACTTTTTATGGAAAATGGTCAAATTACTTTAAAAGACGAATGTACTGTTGAAGAAGAAAAACAAGGTTTGCTAAGTACGATTTTTAAGAATGGAAAACTATTGAAAGAACAATCATTACAAGACATTCGGACAATACTTTCAAAATCGCTGAAAGATGTTAATTCTTTAAAAACTGAGGCTATTGTAGATATTTAATGGTACTTTTGCAACATTATTAAACAACCATCAATGTCTTTAAAAAATATACGTTTAGAAGTCATGCAAACTATTGAAAAAGAAATCGATAGTTTCATGGAAAAATACTTAATTCCGCCAGAGAAAATATGGCAACCCACAGATTTTTTGCCAGATTCACAAGGAGAAAATTTCTTTGATGAAGTACATCAAATTCGTGAAGAAGCCAAAGAATTAGGATATGACTTTTGGGTTGTTTTGGTTGGAGATACCATTACGGAAGAAGCATTACCAACATACGAATCGTGGTTAATGGATGTAGAAGGAATCAATCAACATGCAGAAAATGGTGGAAATGGCTGGTCGAAATGGATTCGTCATTGGACAGGTGAAGAAAATCGTCACGGAGATGTTTTAAACAAATATTTATACTTATCAGGTCGCGTAAACATGCGCGAAATAGAAATAACGACGCAACATCTTATCAACGACGGATTTGATATTGGAACGGCAAACGATCCTTACAGAAACTTTGTATACACAAGCTTTCAAGAATTGGCAACCAACGTTTCGCATAAGCGTGTTGGATTGTTGGCAAAGAAACAAGGCAATAAATTACTTAGCAAAATGTGTAATATTATTGCGGGTGATGAAATGCGTCATCATTTGGCTTACCGCGAATTTGTAAAAACAATTTTAAAGTACGATCCAAGTGAAATGATGTTGGCTTTTGAAGATATGATGCGTAAAAAAATCGTGATGCCAGCACAGTTTGTTCGCGAATCAGGAGAAGCGATTGGAACTGCTTTTGAAAATTTTTCAAATGCGGCACAACGTTTAGGCGTGTACACAACGCACGATTATATTGACATTATGCGAAAGTTGATTTCATATTGGGAAATTGATAAGTTAAATGATTTGACTGCTAAAGCGGAAAAAGCGCGTGATTATGTAATGAAATTACCAGATCGTATGGCACGTATTGCCGATCGTGTAGCGATTCCGGAAGATATGACAAAATTTAAATGGGTTGAAGCGAATGGAATGCTTTAGGTTAGATCGCTTTGCTGTTTGACCGCTTCGCTTTGAGATCGGCTTAGCCTTTTAGAGCGCTTTGCTTTTAGAATTGTTACTTTGTAAATAGGAATCTCTTTGAATTCTTTTTTTTGATTTTTTTTAAACTACTCTACTTCAAATTACAAAGCGTCAGATCGAATGAAATTCTGCACATTGAGCTGAGTCGAAATGAAAGAATTTTGTATCGAAAGCCACTTTGATATCCGAAAGGATTTAATGTTTTTAAAGTACTTCTCGATAGCTCTGTTGAGCGCAGTCGAAATACAAATTTGCTATGCAAATCCACTCGAATTGACGTTCAGAAATTCGAAAGGAAACAGAATTTTTAAATACTTCAATCTTTCAATAAAAACCATAAAAAAACTCGCTCCAAAAGAAGCGAGTTTTTTGAGTTTTGTATTAATCTTTTTTACAAATCAAACTTAATTCCTTGCGCCAATGGCAATTCTGTAGTGTAATTAATTGTATTTGTTTGTCTACGCATGTAAATTTTCCAAGCATCAGATCCTGATTCGCGTCCGCCTCCAGTTTCTTTTTCTCCACCAAAAGCACCACCAATTTCTGCTCCAGACGTTCCAATGTTTACATTGGCAATTCCGCAATCAGATCCTGCGTGACTTAAGAAACGTTCTGCTTCACGCAAATTATTCGTCATTACCGCAGACGATAATCCTTGTGCAACACTATTTTGAACTTCAATAGCATTTTCAATACTTCCGCTGTATTTTAGTAAGTATAAAACGGGAGCAAATGTTTCATGCTGCACAATTTCAAAAGAATTCTCTGCTTCTGCAATTGCTGGTTTTACGTAACAACCACTTTCATAACCTTCTCCTTCCAAAACACCACCTTCAACAACAATATTTCCGCCTTCAGCAACAACTTTTTCAAGTGCCGCTTCATACATTTTTACCGCATCTTTGTCAATTAATGGTCCAACATGATTGTTTTCATCAAGTGGATTTCCAATACGCAACTGTCCGTACGCCGCAACAACTGCATCTTTTACCTTGTCATAAATTGAATCGTGAATAATCAATCTTCTAGTTGATGTACAACGTTGTCCAGCCGTTCCAACAGCTCCAAAAACAGCTCCGATTACGGTCATTTTTATATCTGCATCAGGCGTTACAATAATTGCGTTGTTTCCGCCTAATTCTAATAACGATTTTCCTAAACGTCCTGCTACTTCTTTGGCAACAATTTTACCCATACGCGTTGAACCTGTTGCAGAAACTAAAGGAATACGTGTATCTTTAGAAAGGTACTCACCTACTTTATAATCTCCGTTTACCAAACAGCAAATTCCTTCTGGCAAGTCGTTTTCAGCAAAAACCTCAGCTGCAATATTTTGGCATGCAACTCCACACATTGGTGTCTTTTCAGATGGTTTCCACACACATACATCACCACAAATCCAAGCTAATGCTGTATTCCATGCCCAAACCGCTACTGGGAAATTGAATGCAGAAATAATTCCTACAACTCCAAGTGGATGATATTGCTCATACATTCTGTGTCCTGGACGCTCTGAATGCATCGTAAGTCCGTGGAGCTGACGTGATAATCCAACTGCAAAGTCGCAGATATCAATCATTTCTTGAACTTCTCCTAAACCTTCTTGGTAAGATTTCCCCATTTCATAAGAAACCAATTTTCCAAGTGCTTCTTTTTTCTCTCTTAATTTTTCTCCAAACTGACGCACTACTTCTCCACGTTGTGGCGCTGGCATCGTTCTCCAAGTTTTAAAAGCTGAAGTGGCAGCTTCCATCACTTTTTCATAATCTTCTTTTGTAGTCGATTTTACTTTTCCAATCAATTTTCCATCTACTGGAGAATAGGATTCGATCAATTCTCCGTTTGAGAAATTGTTTGAACCTGTTGATGTTCCTTCATTTATATCTTTTAAGCCAAGTGTTTCTAAAGCTTCTTTGATTCCAAAATCAGTAGTTACTGCTCCCATTTATTTATAACTTTTTTTAGTTCTTTTGTTAAATTTTTGCGAAGATAGCATAATTCTAGCAATCTTCATTCGTGAATAATCTGTTTATCATTTCAATTCTAGAATGTTGTACTGATAATGTGCGCGAAGGTATTTTTGATTTTTAGTACTATCAATCATATAACTCTTTCGTTCTTTGTTTAAAAACAATCCTGTTTTCGCTTCGTGCTGTAAGTTTTTTATTTGACTGTAGGTTTTTCCGTGTTTGACTAAATTTTCTTTGAGTTGAAATGTTTCTGTATCAAAATAATACCACCAAATCGTTTCGCTATCAGGATACACCGCTTTTATTTTATACGCTTCACTTCCATCATCTAGTTTTACTTTTCCTTCTGATGATAACGAAACATCGTCGGTTGCTAATTTATAAGGTTGCCAAAATACATAGTGTGCGCCCATAATTTCTTTGTGAGCTTTCGCGACTTTTTCATCATCAGTTACCTGAAAACCATCAATAAATACGTATATTTCTTCACCGTCAAAAACAATGCGATGTTCTTCATCATTTTCTTTCCAAATTACTTTTGAGGTAAACTCAGGTTGCAATGTATTGTGAAAAGTTTGCTTTTTTTCAAGTGTTATTTTTCCAGAACTGTCGTACAATGTTGTTGATTTTTCATACCTCAAAACTTTATGTGCTTCCCATTGCGCTTTTCCTCCATGAGCTTCTTTCAGAGATTTTTCTACAATCGCTTCTGCAGAAAGTTTCGATTCGCATGAAAATACAAAAGTTCCAAAAATGATCGCTATACAAACAAGCTTAAGCTTCATCTGCGGTAAATCGTTCATCTACTGGCATTACGTGTCCGCAATTATCACAAGTAAGCAATTCTTTAGAAGCGTAAAAATCTTTAAAATGTCCTAGAAAATCTTTTTCTACATCGTTCAGTGGAAATCGTACTTCATGCAGTTTATGATTACAATGATCACAATACCATTGCAAACCATCCATTAAATCTGTTCCTTTTCGTTTGCGCTCTACCACCAAGCCAATAGAATTTTCAAAACGCACAGGAGAATGTGGCACGCCAGCAGGATGCAAATACATATCGCCAGGACCTAATTTCATGGTTTTTTTCTCGCCATCTTCTTGGACATGAACTTCAATATTTCCTTCCAACTGATAAAACAATTCTTCGGTTTCATTGTAATGGTAATCTTTTCTAGCGTTTGGACCACCAACAATCATCACAATATAATCGCCTGCTTCTTTGTACAAATTTTTATTAGCTACAGGAGGTTTTAATAAATCTCTATTTTCTTCAATCCATTGATTGAGATTAAACGGTTTTTGTATCGCCATTGTCATTTAGAATTTTAGATTTTAAAATTACGGATTTTTTAGAGATCATTCCTTGTCTGTTATCAAATAACCTCACAACTCACTGACACACAATTGTTAAGTAAGGTAAAACCGTAATTTACCTACTTTATATTTTCCTAACTTTTCAAATCGTAATCAAAAACTATAATCATGAAAAAAAAGAAACTAAAATCATTATCGCTTAAAAAAGCATCTGTATCAAAGCTAAACGGAGGCGCACAAGGACCTTTTCCAATTCCACTATCAAGAAACATAAAAGAATGTGTATTTACCTATGACATTTATCAATGTACTTGGTATAGCGAATTGTATACTGCTTGTGAATGTGAGCCATCTTGGGATTTAGGATGTCAACAATCTATAAATGCACCTTGTGATGCTTAAAAACTAATTCAATTTAAAATCCTACCATTAAAGAGGTTGTCTAAAAAGTATATTGAAACGTCATTCTGGACTTGACCCAGAATCTCATCATGTTGATTTTCAAACGTTATGAGAAACCGAATCAAGTTCGGTTTGACGAAATCTGTACTTTTTAGACAGCCTCTTTTTTATAAAGCATATTGTGAATAAATATCTAAGAAACAAATGCTTTTCCGTTTGAAATTATGTAAATTGAAGCCACTAATCAATCTTTTCCATATTTATGAAAAAATCGGCTTTAATTTTGCTCCTACTTGCTTTTATTCTAAATAGTTGTGCAAATACTTCTGAAGAAAAAACTCCTAAAAAAGTAGATGAAACTCCAAAAAATAGCATTGGATTGGTCATTCACGGCGGCGCAGGAACTATTTTAAAAAAGAACATGACGCCAGAAATGGAAGCCGAATACAAAGCAAAATTGGAAGAAGCTGCCAAAAAAGGATATGAAATTTTACAAAATGGAGGTTCTAGTTTAGATGCTGTCGAACAGACGATTCACATTCTAGAAAACTCACCTCTTTTTAACGCAGGAAAAGGAGCTGTGTTTGCAAACAATGGCAAAAACGAACTTGATGCTTCTATCATGGAAGGAAAAACATTAAATGCGGGTGCTGTTGCAGGTGTGACCAACTTAAAAAACCCGATTTCTGCGGCACGAAAAGTGATGGAAAACTCAGATCATGTATTGCTTGCAAGAAAAGGCGCAGAAGAATTTGCCGCAGCACAAGGCTTGGAAGTCGTTGACACAAGTTACTTCTTTACAGAAAAACGTTTCAATTCGCTTCAAAAAGCAAAACAAGGCGACAAAGACAAAACAGCATATTTAGATCCGTATATGAAAGATTACAAATACGGAACCGTTGGTTGTGTGGCTTTAGATAAAAACGGAAACCTCGCTGCTGGAACTTCTACTGGCGGAATGACCAATAAAAAATGGAATCGTATTGGAGACTCGCCCATTATTGGTGCAGGAACGTACGCAAATAATAAAACCTGTGCAGTTTCAGGAACGGGACATGGCGAATATTTTATCAGAGCCAATGTAGCATACGATATTTCTGCCTTGATGGAATACAAAAACATGTCGCTACAAGAAGCCGCAAAAGAAGTCATTCAAAACAAACTAAAAAATATGGGCGGCGATGGCGGAATTATTGCTATTGATGCTAAAGGAAACTTAGTTGCCGAATTCAATACACCAGGAATGTATCGTGCAACAGTAGACGAAAAGGGAAAAATCACAGTTGGAATTTACAAAGACTAAAAACGTAAAATTGAAAAAGTTTTACGAATTCTAAATACATCACGACGAATACTCAAAGAACACCAAAATTATGAAAAAGTCTGCCTACTTTACAAAAAAAATAATCATGCGCAACACTACAATTTTCATCTTTTTGGGAGTATTTCTCAGTTTCTTTTCGTGTAAAAAAACAAGTCCTGAAACCGATAATATTTTCGAATTCAAAGACTACATCTATCAAACAACTGCTGGAACAGTTTCCGTGAGCGAACCCATTATCATCGGACTTCAAAAAGAAGTGCCAAATTGGGGTGACGACGAAAAAGAAGTTTCTGCCGAGCTCATAGAAATTCATCCAAAAATAGCAGGAAAACTGTCGGTTCAAAATAATAAAACCTTGCGCTTTACACCTGAAACGCCACTAAAACCCGACACAGAATATACGGTAACTGTAAAGTTGGAAGATATCTATGAAAATGTTCCTAGTGAATTTAGCACCTACACATTCGCCTTTAAAACAGTGGCGCCAAACTTTACTATTACAACCAATAACTTGCAATCGTACTCCAAAGAATGGCAATACTTAAACGGTACATTGCGTTCCGCAGATATAATTCCTACAGAAAAACTAGAAGAATTACTAAGCGCTAAACAAAACGGAAAAAAACTAAACATTACATGGGATACGCCATTGCTCAACAGTAAAACTTATGTATTTATGATTGACAGCATCAACAGACCAGAAGACAATACACAAATAAAAATATCATGGACAGGAAAACCTATCAATTCTACAGCAAAAGGTACTAGAAACTATACCATTCCAGGGCAAAATAACTTCTCTATTATTGGTGTTACGGTTTCACAAGGTGCTGAACAAAAAATAAGCATCAACTTCTCCGATCCATTATTAAAAAACCAAAACTTTGAAGGTTTGGTAACCGTAACAGGACAGCCAAATATTACCTATGCTATTGATGGAAACATCTTAAATGTATATCCAAAAAATAGAATCACAGGAACAGCCATGTTGGAAGTATTTCCTGGTATCAAAAATCAAGAAAGTTTCAAACTAAAAAAAGACTATTCAAGACGCGTTTCATTTGAACAACAAAAACCGCAACTACGCGCCATAAGTAAAGGTGTTATTCTACCAAATTCTAAAAATCTAACCTACAACTTTCAGGCAATTAACCTAAAGGCTGTTGATGTGCGCATCATCAAAATATACCAAAAAAATGTATTGCAGTTTTTACAAGGAAACCAAATCAATGAAATTGATCGTTACAGCATTCGTACAGTAGGAAGACGCATCGCTAAAGAAACCATTGATTTGGTGAAAAATGAAAATGAAAACGACGGACAATGGAAAACCTACGGAATTGACTTATCAAAACTTTTTCAGGCAGAACCTGGCGCTATTTATCAAATAGAAATTGGCTTTAAAAGAGATTATGCGTTGTATACTTGTGAAAATACCGCTTCTGCGGAAGATGCAAGCGCGCGTGGTGATTACTATCAAAATCGTGAAGATGAAGACGAAAACGAAGAAGCCTATTGGGACAATAAAATTTACAGCTTTAGAAACTATCGCTACAATTGGGATGACCGTGAAAATCCTTGTACAGATTCCTATTACTTGCAAGATCGTTTTTTAACGGCAAATGTATTGGCTTCCGATTTAGGTGTCATTGTAAAAAGAGGCGAAAACAAATCGTATTATTTTGCGGTAAGCGATATTCTAACTACAAATCCTGTGGGCAATGCAAAAGTAACTTTATACAATTATCAACAACACGAAATTGCCTCAAGACGCACAGACTCAGAAGGATTAACAACGATTGACGCTGACAAAAACGCCTACTTTGCTATTATTTCAAAAAACAATCAAATGACGTACGTGAAACTGAACGATGGAAACTCGCTTTCCATGAGTAAGTTTGATGTCTCTGGGAAAGAAATAAACAAAGGAATCAACGGTTATATTTATGGCGAACGCGGCGTTTGGCGACCTGGCGACACGTTACATCTGGCATTTGTATTAAATGACAAAGGAAATCCACTTCCAAAAAATCATCCTGTAAAAATGGAAGTGACAGATGCGCGCGGAAAATTAATCTACAAAAATACTACCACGCAAGGTGTAGACAACTTCTATAAATTTACCGTTGCCACAGATAGAGAAGCGCCAACAGGCAATTGGGAAGCGCATGTAAGTGTTGGTGGTGTACATTTCTCGAAATCGCTCAAAGTAGAAACGGTAAAACCTAATCGTTTGAAAATTAATATTGACTTTGAGGATGAAATCTTAGCCAATTCCAGACCGATTGAAGGAACACTGCAAGCGACTTGGCTACACGGCGCACCAGCAAAAAACTTAAAAGCAGAAGTCAACGTACGATTGACAAGTACAAAAACATCTTTCAAGAAATTTCCGAAATACGAATTCAACGATCCGACACGTGAATTCAACACGGAAGAATTTGTCATGTTCAAAGGAAACCTCAACGAAGAAGGTTTGGTTGACATTTCTAAAAAAATAAACGTAGAAAAAAATGCGCCTGGCATGTTGCGCGCTTCGTTCTTAACGCGTGTGTTTGAAAATGGTGGCGATTTCTCTATTGATGCCTTTTCTAAAAACTTTGCGCCATACACTTCTTTTGTCGGATTGCAATCGCCAGAACCAAAACAATACGGTTCTTTTTATACTGATGAAGACAATCAATTTGAGCTCGTTACGGTTAATGACAAAGGAAAACCTATCAAGCGTAATGGATTGGTGGTAAAAGTCTACAAAATCAATTGGCGTTGGTGGTGGAGTTCTTCCTATGAAGATTTATCTTCATATTCTGGAAGTGATTACCATCAACACTACCAAACATTTACCTTAAACACAAACGCTAGTGGAAAAGGAAGTTTCAAGCTCAATATTCCAGACGATGATCGCGGGCGGTATTTAATTCGCATCTCCGATCCAAAAAGTGGTCACGCCACAGGAAGAACTGCGTATTTCTACAAAAATTGGTGGCGTAGAAGCAATGATGGAAACTCAGAAACTGCTAAAATGTTGATTTTTGCGGCAGATAAGGAAAAATACAATGTTGGAGAAAAAGCAACCATCACATTTCCATCAGGACAAGGCGGACGTGCTTTGGTAAGTGTTGAAAACGGCACAGAAGTATTGAGTACAAAATGGGTAAAAACATCTAAAAAACAAACGACAACGACCATTCCAATTACGTCAGAAATGGCGCCAAATGTATTTGTCAATATCTCTTTAGTTCAAAAACATGACAATGTTTCCAATGATTTGCCAATTCGTTTATACGGAGTAATTCCAATCTTAGTAGAAAATCCAGCAACAATTATAAAACCTAAAATCTCAGTACCCGAAACACTGCGACCAGAACAATCGTTTACAGTAAAAGTGAGCGAAACCAACAAAAAAGCCATGACATACACGCTTGCTGTGGTTGATGAAGGTTTGTTAGATTTAACCCGATTTAGAACGCCAAATCCTTGGGATTTGTTCTACCAACGTCAAGCGCTTGGTGTCCGAACTTGGGATGTATACGATGACATTATTGGCGCTTTTAGCGGAGACATCGATCAAGTATTTGCTGTTGGTGGTGGCGATGGCGGAAACGGTGCAAAAAACAAAAAAGCAAATCGTTTCAAGCCTGTGGTTAAATATTTAGGACCTTTTCAGCTAAAAGCTGGACAAACAAAATCGCATACTATCAAAATGCCAAACTATATTGGCGCAGTGCGTACAATGGTTGTAGCAGGAAATTCAAAAACAGAAGCCTACGGAAATGCAGAAAAATCATCGCAAGTAAAAAAACCATTAATGGTCTTGGCAACAGCTCCACGAAAACTAAGTCCAGGAGAAAAAGTAACACTTCCTGTTACGGTTTTTGCCATGGAAAAGAAAGTGAAAAATGTAACGTTACAACTAAAATTACAAAACGGAATTTCTGCCGTAGGAAGCACTAAGCAAACACTCAACTTTAGCAAACCAGATGAAAAAATGGTCTTTTTTGATTTGAATGTTGGCGAAACAAAAGGCATTCAAACCATCGAAGTTGTCGCAACAGGAAACGGCGAAAAAGCATCGTATAAAGTAGAAATTGACGTGGAAAATCCGAATCCGATTTCGAAAAAAGTATACGAACTTACCATGGATGGAAAAAGCATGCAAGCAATCAACTTTGACACTTTTGGAGTGGCAGGAACCAACGCGGCAACTGTAGAATTTTCTACCTTACCACCAATGGATTTTACAGCACGTATGGAATATCTCATTCGTTATCCGCACGGTTGTATTGAGCAGACAACCTCTAGCGTATTCCCGCAATTATATCTCAAGGATATTTTTGATCTTACTGATGAAAAGAAAAAGCAAATAGATATCAATATAGAAAAAGGCATCAAGCGTTTGGCACATTTTCAACGTCCAAATGGCGGGTTAAGTTACTGGATTGGAGAAAATATGACCAATGATTGGGGAACAACATATGCAGGTCATTTTATGATTGAAGCCGAAAAGAAAGGATACATTTTGCCATTAAATTTTATGGATCAGTGGATAAAGTTTCAGCAAAACGCAGCACGTTCTTGGCGTCATAATGCAAATAACTATTACAATGCTGATTTATCACAAGCGTATCGTTTATATACGTTGGCGTTGGCTGGTCATCCTGATTTGGCTTCCATGAACCGATTGCGTGAGTCCAATAATTTATCAAACGATGCCAAATGGCGATTGGCAGCAGCATACGCGTTGGCTTCACAAAAAGAAGCTGCGGAACAAATTGCAAAAACTGCCAATATTAACTTTACACCTTTAAATAGTCGTCGTTACGATTACACGTATGGTTCGGTAAATAGAAATCGCGCCATGGCAATGGAAACAATGGTAATTCTTAAAGACAAAAAAGCAATTGAAATGGCAAAGACGATTGCTAAAGAATTATCTTCCAATCGCTGGATGAGCACACAAACTACCGCATATAGTTTATTGGCAATGGGTAAAATGGTCACGCAAAATGGTGGAAAAGATATCAAAATGCAATTCTCCGTCAACGGGAAAAATCAGCAAAATATCACTACTTCCAAAGCAATTGCGCAACGTGATTTAAATATTAAAAATGGTGCAAATGCTGTACAAATTGAAAACAAACAAGACAATGTATTGTTTGTACGTGTATTAAGTACAGGAAAGTTACCGCTTGGAGAAGAATTGGCAGAAAAACGAAACCTGAGCATTCGTATAACGTACAAAGACAAAGCAGGAAATAAAATTGACGTTTCAAAATTGCAACAAGGAACCGATTTTATGGCAACAGTTACGGTTTCTAATGACAAACCTGAATTTGTGGGCGATGTAGCTTTGACAGAAATTTTCCCTTCAGGTTGGGAAATTGTCAATACACGTTTTACCGATTACGGAAATACGCCATCAAGCGAAGCGAGACATACTGATATTAGAGACGATCGTGTAAATTTCTATTTCGATTTGCCAAAAGGAAAAGCAAAAACCTTCAATGTATTGCTCAATGCTTCTTACTTAGGAAAATATTATTTACCTGGTGTTCAGGCAGAAGCCATGTACGACAATGATTTCTTTGTACGAACCAAAGGACAATGGATTGAAGTTGTAAAATAAATAAAAATAGGATATCCAACATCAGTAAATAATGAAGAAAAATCCCAGAACGCTATCGTTTTCACACTAAAAAAACGCAACCTTTCATGGAAATTCACATCTGATAAAAAGGAAATCATTACAAAAATTATATGTCAAAATTTAAAATAGGATTTATTATTATACTAGCGATTTTTGCCTTTTCAGGAAAATCTAAAGATGCATTGTTTGATGATAAATCAGAAGCAATGATGGATCCTATTACATATACTATTTGCGATGATGATGGTTTTGTAGACATTGATATTTCTAGCATTCAAGCTGATATTTTAGAAACTTATGATAGTGTTGCTATTGAAGAAGCAATTTATGTGTGTACTTCTACAGGTGCTGTTGTAAAATTTAGTGACTTATCGGGCACTGTCGACACAGAACTTATTTGTGATGTGTCTAGTAGTTTTTCTGATATTGCTGTAGACGAACAAGAAGTAATTTACGTAACTGATTTTAGCACTATTTTTTCTTTAGATGATACCAACTGTACACTTGCAACTGTTCCTGGTTTGGGTACAACTCCTACTTCCAACTCTTTATCTTTTGATACGCAAGGAAATATGTACTTTGGTGGAGCTTCTGGAAGTGTTGTATATCGCTTCAATAGTGATGGAAGCACGCCGCCGTATGTTTGGCATGATTTCGGAAATGGTACGCCTGCAGGCGATTTTGTAATGCTTGGAGATAAAATGTACATTGCTTGGAGAAATCCTGATGGTACAATACAACTATTTGAAGTAACTTTAGATACTAATTTTAACTATGTATCGCATGTAAATCTTGGTCAAATTCCAGATGCAACATTTGGATTGGCTAGCGAATTAGGAACACTTTACGGAGTTTCTTCTTCAGAAGTATATAAAATCAATTTAGACACGTTTACCTTTGATACCATTGCTACCAACAATTTTACTTATGGAGCTTGGTATGGCGCCGCAGGTTTGCACGAAGCCTTTTCTTATGAAATTACGTCACATAGCAATCTTGCCGATGCAAATGCTAGTGTAAATCCACTTCCTGACCAATGGACAAATACACAACAAGGCGGACAAACCATTTATATAAGAGTTGAAAACACGCTGACAGGCGATTTTGAAATTATAGAAGTAAATTTAATCATTACAAACACAATACCTGAATTAACAACGCCAACAGGCATAAGTATTTGTAGCGAAAACCCTAACAGCTTTACTTTCGATTTAACGGAAGTTGAAACTGAGTTGCTTCAAAATGTAACCAATCCTGTCACGGTAACCTATTACAATTCAGAAGAAGATGCTACAGCAAACGTAAGTGCAGTCAATTCAAATTATAACACATTATTAAATCAAGAAACAATCTATGTACGCGTTCAAAATGTAGACGATGATTGTTTTGCTATTACACAATTTGACATCAGTGCTGATTTGGGTCCAACTTTGGTAATGCCTTCAAATTTGGTTGCATGTCAATATGAAAACAATGGAATTTTTACACTTACTGATGTAGAAACTGAATTACTTCAAAACAACACAGTTCCTGTCACGGTTACGTATCACAATTCAATGGCAGATGCTGATTCTGGAACAAATTCGATCAATACAAACTATCAAATAACACCAGGACAGGAAACTATTTTTGTACGCGTTCAAAATAATGACAATGACTGTTTTACTACGACGCAATTTGACATTATCCTTAGTGAAAGCTTACAAATAACAACGCCAAACGATATTACTTTGTGTGCAAATCAAAACAACACTTCCGTAGATTTATCGCAAGTAGAAGAAAATATGTTGGCAAATACAACACAAAATGTTACGGTTACATATCACACTTCTGAAGATGATGCAGCCAACAATACAAATGCTGTTTCTACAAATTATACGACAAATACAAATCAGGACACCATATATGTACGCGTACAAGATGTAGATACTGACTGCTTTGCAACGACACAATTTGACATCACTACCAATACAAATTTAAATTTAGTAACGCCCAACAATATAGTTGCTTGCGAAAATGGAAATAGTCAACTTTTTGATCTCACGCTAGTAGAAAATGAACTGTTACAAAATGTTACGGAAAATGTGAATGTCTCCTATCACGCTTCCGCGGATGATGCGCTGAACAATGTAGATGCTATGAGTACAAACTTTACGTTAACTTCGGGACAAAGCACCATTTTTATTCGTGTAGAAAATATAGAAACTACTTGTTTTGAAACCACACAATTCATCATTGAAATACTACAAAATCCTGTAGTAGAACCTATGGTAAATTCGCCAAGTGCCCGCTTATTGACAGATTGTTATATTGATAACAATTCTAATGGATACTTCAATTTAAATGATAGTTATGCGCAAATTATTATGACAGGAAATACAAGTTATTCTTTAGAATTTTACCTTTCTGAAATTGATGCTGAACAAGAAATCAATTCGATTGATCCTATCTATTATGCAACCAATGATACGCAGGAAATATTTGTTACAGTAACAAACGGTAACGGATGTAAAAGTATTACCAACTTTTTTGTAGATCCTGATTGTTACGAAACCGTTGTTGACATTGCTAACATCTCTTTTCCAGGTTTCTTTACTCCAAACAATGACATGGCAAACGACACTTGGAATGTACGAGGAATTTCAATCGCGGTACAACAAACTGCCATCATGTATATATTTGATCGTTACGGGAAATTATTGTTCTACTTCAAACCAGGACAAACACAAGGTTGGGACGGAACATACAGAGGAAAACCTATGCCAAGCAACGAATATTGGTACAAATTTCAAACCTCGGAAGGACAAACGTTTTCAGGTAGTTTCTCTTTAATTCGTTAAAAAATGAACACAGAATTCACACCATATTACGCCGTAATTTTTACCTCAATTCAGACAGAAACAACAGAAGGTTATGCAGAAATGTCGCAACAAATGGAAGATTTGGCTAAAGTCCAAAAAGGTTTTCTCGGTATTGATAGTGCACGAAATACGATTGGAATTACAGTGAGTTATTGGGAAACCCTAGAAGCTATTCAGCAATGGAAACAGCATACCGATCATCTCATTGCACAACAAAAAGGAATCAAAAATTGGTACGCCTATTACAATGTAAAAATCTGTAAGGTGGAACGAGAATATGATTTTTCAAAGAAATGATACGCTTGTTGGCTTATTTTGACGTTTATACAAATTCTTTGCAATTGCCGTTTTTTATACCCAATTTTATAGTCTAATTTTTAAAACTGTATTACATGATACAAAAAACTATTTTTTTAGGAGTTCTTTTTTTTACTTCTCTTTTGGTTGCACAAGAAACAACGGTTTCTTCGGCTAATGAAAGTACTGGAAGCAACGGAACTATTACTTATTCTGTAGGATTAATTTCTGTGAAAACAATAGAAGGTAGCGATGGAAGCTTAAGCCAAGGAATACAAATTCCTTTAGAAGTTACACAGCTATTAAGCATCGACGATCTTGCTTTTAATGATGTAACATTACAAGTATATCCAAATCCAACGGCAAATATTGTCCGATTGAAAAGCGGAAAACATCACGATTTGAGTTACCAACTATTTGACTTAAACGGAAAATTAGTAAAAAGTCAAAAAAAGATCACTTCCGAAACAATTGCTTTAAACAAACTAAAAAGCGGAACATATCTGTTAAAAGTTCTTCAAGCAACTAAAGAAATTAAAACATTTAAAATCATCAAAAAATAACATAATGAAAAAAAAATTACTTGTAATTTTCACTTTTTTTATAACCATTTCAACTCTTGCTCAAGCTCCTGATTTAATTAATTACCAAGCAATTATAAGAAACACTGAAGGAAACTTGGTGCAAGATGCTAATATTGGAATGCGCATCAGTATTTTACAAACAAATGCTACAGGAACTGCTGTGTATACAGAAACACATGTAGCTTCTACCAATACCAACGGACTTGTTACCATTATGATTGGTGGCGGAACTTCTTCTGATGATTTTTCAACAATTGATTGGAGTGCTGGACCATATTTTATCAAAACAGAAACAGACATTGCTGGTGGAACAAATTATACCATTGTTGGAACAAGTCAACTATTAAGTGTTCCGTATGCATTATATGCAAAAAACGGAACTAAATTCACAGAAACCACAGAAGGTTTAGAATATAACGGTGGCGATATTACACTGACTCAACCTGGAGCAACGATTAAATTGACTTCTCCAGATGGAACCGTATATGAATTGGGTATTAACGACAATGGACAATTGTCTGTGCCAACCTCAAATACTTCATCAACAACACCAACTAATTTTTATTTGTATGGAAGTTTTAACAACTGGGATGCTTCAACAGCTTTAGAATTTGGAAACAATGTTGATCCATATGGTAATTTTATTGGAATGCGCTATTTTGATGCTGGAACCGAAATTAAATTTCTAGCTGCTCAAAACGAAAGTATTGTATATGGAGGTACTGGATTTTCTAATGGAGAACTTGTAGAAAATGGAAATGCGTTAACTATTCCTAGTGATGGATTATACCGAATTCAAGTTTTTCCATCTGGCGGCGGTATAATTAGTTATATTATTGAATCTATAAACCTTTCGTTTAATGGAACAGCATTAACATATGGATCAGATGGAGTTGATTTTTTCCCTTTCGCATTTTTACCAAATAGCACTTCTCAAACAGGGCAGTTTAACATTGGAGGTTTTTCTTATGGAGATAACTTAGGCGATTTATCATTAGAGTTAAATGGTGAATCAATTACAACACCTACCTCAGCAAGTGCGATACGATTAAATATTAATTTTAATTGCTCTTTTACGTATCAATATTATAATAATTAACCTCACAACGACAACATTTATCAAACACCTAACATGAATAGAAAAATTATTACACTCATTGCCTTTTGTATAACCTTAATGACATTTGCGCAGGCACCAGATTTGATTAATTATCAGGCTATCATTAGAAATTCAGATGGTAATTTGGTGCAAGATGCTAATATTGGAATGCGCATCAGTATTTTACAAACAAATGCTACAGGAACTGCTGTGTATACAGAGACACATGTAGCTTCCACCAATACCAACGGACTTGTTACCATTATGATTGGCGGCGGAACTTCTTCTGATGATTTTTCAACAATTGATTGGAGTGCTGGACCATATTTTATCAAAACAGAAACAGACATTGCTGGTGGAACAAATTATACCATTGTTGGAACAAGTCAACTGTTAAGTGTTCCGTATGCATTATATGCAAAAACTGCAGGAAGTGTGCAAGGTGGCGGAAGTTCTGGTAACGGAAGTCAATCAAACACTCAAAACCCGCTAAACAATAATACAAATACCAGTTTTGCATTTGATTCACGAGATGATAATACTATAAACGCATGGAGTAATGGTAATAGTTGGTCATCAGTAACATATACTAATACATATAACGGAGCTGGGGAAATTATTTCTTCAAATGGAAATTTTGCTTTTAATTCTAGAGACGATAATAAAATTCATGCTTGGAGTTATATAAACTATGAATGGACAGATGTAAGTTATACAAACACATATAATGGCGCTGGAACAATCATCTCTTCGAATGGAAATTTTGCTTTTGACTCTAGAGATGATAACAAAATTTTTGCATGGAGTGCCATTAATGGTTCTTGGTCTTCGGTTACATATACGAACACTTACAATGGAGCTGGAACAATCATTTCTTCGGAAGGAAACTTTGCTTTTAACTCTAGAGATGATAACAAAATTTTTGCGTGGAACGCAGCTGATGGTACGTGGTCTTCGGTTACATATACGAACACTTATAATGGAGCAGGTACAATTATCACTTCTAATGGTAACTTTATATTTGATGCACGAGATGATAATATGATCTATGTGTGGAACGCTGATAATGGAACGTGGATTTCTACACCATATACTAACACTTATAATGGCGCTGGAACAGTTATTTCTTCTCCTCACAACAACGGAAACTAAAAACTTATAATACTACATGATAACCAGCATCACACGAAAGATTAAAAATAATAAAATCAAAAGTATCGTGCTGGTTATTATGTTAATAGCCTATTATTTCTGCTTACCAAAAACACTTTTCAACACGCCAACTTCTACCGTAATTGAAAGCCGTGAAGGTATTTTACTAGGAGCAAAAATTGCGGATGATGGACAATGGCGATTTCCAAAACTAGATTCGGTTCCAGAAAAATTCAAAGTTTGTATCGTTCAATTTGAAGACGAATACTTTTACAATCACCCAGGATTCAACCCAATTTCTATCGCAAAAGCATTATGGCAAAATATTGAATCTGGCGAAGTAAAACGCGGCGGAAGTACGTTGACACAACAAGTCATTCGACTTTCCCGAAAAGGACAAAAACGCACCTATTTTGAAAAAGCCAAAGAAATCATTTTAGCAACTCGCTTAGAGTTTCGACATTCCAAAGAAGAAATTCTGGCATTTTACGCTTCGCATGCACCATTTGGTGGAAATGTAGTTGGCTTGGATGCTGCCGCTTGGCGTTATTTTGGAAGACGCCCGCAAGAGCTTTCTTGGGCAGAAAATGCTACACTTGCCGTATTGCCAAACGCACCGAGTTTAATATATCCTGGGAAAAATCAATCACGATTAAAAGCCAAACGAAATCGCTTACTCAAAAAGCTATTCGATCAAAAAATAATTGACAAGCTCACCTACGAATTGGCGATTGAAGAACCTTTGCCTCAAAAACCGTATGCGTTGCCACAAACTGCCAAACATTTGCTCAATAAAGTCGCCAAAACTCACAAAGGAAAACGCGTGCAAACTTCCGTAGAAGCATATTTACAACAAGAAGCAAATACTATTGTAGCGAAGCATTACCGTGAATTGAAGCAAAATCAAGTGTACAATGCTGCAGTGTTAATTTTAGACGTAAAAACAAGAAAAGTATTGGCATATGTTGGAAATACACCAACCGACAGAGCGCATCAAAAAGACGTAAATATCATTCACAAACCCAGAAGTACAGGAAGTATTATGAAGCCATTTTTATATACGGCGATTTTAGATGCTGGCGATTTACTTCCAAACACTTTGGTTGTTGATGTTCCTACGAAAATTGGCAATTACACTCCGAAGAATTTTACCGAAAGTTATGATGGCGCTGTGACTGCAAAACGTGCGTTGGCGCGTTCGTTAAATGTTCCTGCGGTGCGCATGTTGCGACAATATGGCTTGGACAGATTTCATTATTACCTTCAAAAAATGCAATTGAAAGACATATCGCAAAGTGCCGATCATTATGGACTTTCATTGATATTAGGTGGCGCAGAAAGTAACTTATGGGATTTATGTAAAACCTATGCTGCTTTTTCATCAACCCTGATACATTTTGGAGAAAACTCAAGTCAATATTACACCAATGAATTTTGCGAACCTTCTTTTTTGTTTGATGAAACTGTCAATTTTGGAACGCTTACTGCGGAAAAAACCATCTTTGATGCAGGTTCAATGTATTTAACGTATGAATCTCTAAAAGAAGTAAATCGTCCAGAAGGCGAAGAAAATTGGGAGTTTTTCGACTCTAGCAAAGAGATTGCTTGGAAAACAGGAACCAGTTTTGGTTTTCGTGACGCTTGGGCAATCGGAACAACGAAAGATTATGTAGTTGGCGTTTGGGTTGGAAATGCCGATGGTGAAGGTCGCCCAGGATTAATAGGAACCACAGCTGCTGCGCCAATTCTGTTCGATATTTTTGATGTGCTCCCAAAAAGTGAATGGTTTGATATTCCGTATGACGAACTAGAAGAAGTGAATATTTGCTCAAAAAGTGGATATCGCGCTTCGGAATTGTGTGAGGAATCACAATTGCAATTCATTCCACGTAGCGGATTAAAAACAAAGCCGTGTCCGTATCATATTTGGGTTCATTTGGACAAAAATGAGCGTTATCAGGTGAATTCTTCCTGTCAGCCATTAAGCGAAATGACACATAAAAGTTGGTTTGTATTGCCGCCATTGATGGAATATTATTATCAAAGTAAAAATCCGTTGTACAAAACATTGCCACCTTATCGAAAAGATTGTATTGCAGAAAGACAAAAAAGCATGGATTTTATTTATCCTGAAGAAGCTGTGAAAGTTTTTTTGCCGAAAGATTTTGACGGAAATACCAATGGTTTGGTATTGCGCTTGGCACATTCTATTCCAGAAACCAAAGTTTTTTGGTATTTAAATGAAACTTTTTTAGGAACAACCGAAACCATCCACGAAATGGAAGTCACGCCTACAACAGGAATTCATAAAATTACGGTAGTTGATGAATTGGGCAATGAAGCCAAACGCACTATTGAAATTCAGGAATAGTTATTTCTTTTTCTTAGAAATTCCTTCCACCATTACTAATGCACTAATAACTCTACTTGGTTTTGAGAGTTCTGAAAATGGGAAATAGATTTTTTTATAATGGTGAAGACAATTGCGTTTCTAATCAACGTTAGTAACTAAATTTTATTTGGAAAGCGACTTTTACTTTATTTGAAACATCTTTAAGAGGAGAAACGACGAAGTAATCAATTAACAGATTACTTCATTTCATTCGCTATGACGTTTCCCAAAAAGTCACTTTCCAAACAATTTTACTCTTTTGGAATCGTTACCAATTCTTCACGATCTAACGGATCTATATTTTTTGCTAATAATTTGATGGATGATTGCACTGCCCAACATTTGTCACTTGAATGAATATTACTATATAAACTCAATAAAAATGTAGGATCAACAATAGTCCAATCTTTCACTATTCGCGATGGAACATCTTGTTTTACAAAGAAATCTATCGTAATTCGGATTGATTTTCCCGTTTTGGTTTCAACCGTTTTTTCATAGCGTCTAAAGTTTTCATCGCTTTGTAAATGATCATATCGTGTCCATACTTTTTTAAAATTTCGTTGTTGTAAAATACACATCACTTCGGCAACATTTTTCGGATTTATAAAAACATCAATATCTTTATGATCGTGCGCGTGTTTGTATTCTGTATGTCCTTCTGGCGATAAAAAATGCCAAGCCCAACCTCCAGATAGAATTACAAATTCTCGCAGAAATTGTAATTCTAGTAAGGAAAGTGAAATACGGTCTTGCAACCATACTTCACCATATCTTTTTTTATTATGTGGTGCTCCCATAATGGTATTATTTTTTAAAAACTTGCACCGGATTTCCTAATTGCAACTGTTTGTGTTGCATCCACTTTTGCTTTTCGATCGCGTTTTGTTGCTTTTGATTTTGTGCTTTTATTGCAATATCTAATCGTGCAAATGCTAGTTTTTTGTTTAAAAATTGCGAGCGTTCTTCGCTTGCTTGCACAGTGATTCCTGTTGGAATGTGTATCATACTTACAGCAGTTTCTACTTTATTTACATGTTGTCCGCCAGCTCCAGAACTTCGTGCCGTTTTCACTTGAATCTCTTTTGGAGACCATGAAATTTGTGTTGGCATCACGTATACTTTTACATCAACAAACCAGTTTTTACGCTGATGATGTGCGCGATACGGACTTCTGAAAATAAATTGAATACTTCCTTGCCAATGATTTTTAAACTCTGCCGAATCGCCTGTGGCACGCAACCAAACTGATTTGTAGTTTTGGTATTTTGTAGCAACCAATTCGATGACATTGAATGTATAATTTGGTAATCGTGATAGCTTTTCTGTTAAGTATTTTACGGCGAGACAGCATTCTTCAGGTCCTGAACCTGAGGAAATTTGTACCCAAAATTGATTGTCCATAATTTCTATATTTTTATTTTGATATGAGTTTGATTAACGAATCAAGAGTTTGGAATCCTAACCATAAATCATATCAGTCTAACATTGAATTGAATTTCGTGTTAGCTCTAATTTTTTTTAATTCTTCTTTCTTTTTTAACTTCTTTATTACCTTCAATTTTTCATTTACACGTTTTAATTGATTGTCAATAAAGTATCTGTGATCGTTGTTTAATGATACGTGTTTTGACTTTTTCAAGCACTTCTTTGCTTCTTTAAACTGTTCTTTTTTCTCTAAAAGAATTGCCTTTATGTAGTGCAAACGTGCTTTGTCAGTTTGTACTAATGAGAATCCAACTTCCAATACGTGTTCTGCTTCTGCATAGTCGCAAACGTCAATTAGTAAGAACGGATAGTAGTAATAGGTTTCTACATATTCGTGATCTATACACAATGCTCGGTGATAGTATTCGCATGCATTTTTGTAATCGTGTAATTGTTCATGATAAATTCTTCCCATTAAGTTACTCGCTCCTGCATGATCGTTTCCTCCTAAAACATATTGTAGTTTTTCGATACATTGTTCTAAGTCATACGAATAGCTGTCTAATGCTTGAATGAATAATATGTCGTTTGTATATGTTGCCATTTTTGTTGTTTTTTTGTCATTACGAGGAGAAAACGACGAAGTAATCTGTTTATATAGTAGCAGATAGCTTCATTTCATTCGCTATGACGATTTTTAGATTTCTTTACGTCAGTTCGAGTGGCAAATCTGTGATTTGGTGTATCGAGAACTACTTTGAAGTATCATATTTTACATTTTGAATTTCTAAGTACTTCTCGATACAATTTTTCTTCATTATATTTCGAAAAATCACTCGAAGTGACGTTTATATTTTATTTAGTTTCATTTCTTTTACACCTTCTTTTTAGAATACCAAAGAAACCAAGAGAACCTTGATTTCCCTGATATTTTTGTGAAGACGCAACTCTGCTTCGGCTTTGCTCAGCATAATGTTACTGAATAAAACTAAAGTGATCTTTGATATTGCATTAAGGATGGAGCGGCATGTCTGAGCTCCTCCCAATAAATTTGGGAGAGCGAGTAGCGACAGCCTGACCTCCAATTTTCTTGGAGGAAATGCCCTGATGCAATTTGTATTTCAGTTTCTTTTGGATTCCTGCCTACGCAGGAATGACAAAAAGTATTTAGCGATCCATACGAACAATTTTTGGTGTAAAACTTCCTACAACTTCTACCAATTCGGTTTGATTGCCCATGACATGATGAATATTTTTGTATGCCATTGGCGCTTCGTCAATTCCGCCACCAATTAAAGTAACTCCATGGTCTTTTAATTGTTTTTTGATGTCACTTTGCGTGATGGTTTGCTTGGCTTTTCGCCTTGATAATTGTCGTCCTGCTCCGTGAGAAGCCGATTGCAACGAATGTTTGTTTCCCGTTCCACGAACGATGAATCCTGGTGCTGTCATGGATCCTGGAATGATTCCTAAGACACCTTTTTGCGCTGGTGTTGCTCCTTTTCGGTGTATAATGAGTTCTTCTCCATTGACGATTTCTTTCCAAGCAAAATTGTGATGATTTTCAACCATTGCTAACGGTCTTGCACCTAACGCCTTTCCTAAACGCTTGTGAATGTCGTGATGACACGCCGAAGCGTAATCTCCTGCAAGATTCATTGCTAGCCAATATTCTTGTCCGTCGTGCGTATTGAGATCGAGCCACGCTAGGTTTTTCGCTTCTCCAGGTAACGGCGTTTGCTTGATTGCTAATTTTGTGTAATGTTTTGCAATGTTTGCGCCCAAACCACGCGATCCACTATGTGACAGAATTCCCAAATATTTCCCGACAGGAACGTTGAATTCGTTGTGTTCATCAGAAACATCTACGATTCCAAATTCTACAAAGTGATTTCCACCTCCTGAAGAACCAAGTTGCGTATATGCTTTTTTGAACAGTTTTTTTACCGTTGGAATTTCTTTGAATTCTGAACGCTCAAAGATTTCATGATCGTTGATACGTTTGTGTGTTTCAAAACCTCCAAATTTGGTATGTTCTTGCAACATGTTTACATATTTGTCTTTGTGACCTTCCAAGTATGAAATTGGAATGTCATAGATGGATAAACACATTCTGCAACCAATGTCTACACCAACTCCATACGGAATTACGGCGTTTTTTGCGGCTAATACGCCACCAATTGGCAAACCGTAACCTGCATGTCCGTCAGGCATTAATGCACCTGCTTTTGCAATTGGTAATTTTAACGCCGTGTACAGTTGATGTTTTGCTTCTTCGGCAATTCCGTTTTCGCCAAATATGGTAAACGGCGCACGTTTTGTTTCTAATTGTTTTCCTTCCACTTGTACGGGAGTTGTGAGTTCTTCGGCGATTCTGCCAACAACTCCATCTCCCAAATATTTTTCAGGATCTTTAAGGATGGTTTTTAAGCGTTGTATAACTTTGTCTTTCCGTTCACGCTTAAAGTTTCGCAGCATTACTTCCATAGCAATACTGATGACTTTTCCTGTTTGTGGATATCCTATTTCTATGAGGTCTTTACCTCGTAATTTTAATTTTGCCATAACCTAAATTTTAAAGCCATTTCCCGATTTTGAGATCGTGATGTGCTGCCCAATCTTTCATAATTTTTTTGGCAACTGCTGAAATTGGCTTGTTAAATCGTGCTTTTGCTTGCACTATTGTTTGTGATCGAATGTCCATTTCGATCGTAGCTAATGTTTCGTGTCCTTTTGAAAAACTTGTGCATCGCAATGAATAAATGCTGGTGACTTTTACACAACATGAACGTGCGTATGAAGCTACACAGTGATTCATTTTTCGTCCTTCAGCAATGAGTTCTTTGGAGGAACACAACTCGAATAATCGATATTTTTTTACATCTTTTTCACTTCGATTTACGATTACGTACGAACTGTTTAGTGTTGGTTTCCATGTGAATACTTCCACCATACTTGCCCTGTGAATTGCTTGTTCAGTGTGCCATTCGTCCGATTGTCTTGTGAGTGATGTAATGGTTCTTCCTTTGATGGAATACGCTGCATTTTGTCGGATACAGTGACTTAAATAATCGATGATTTCAGTCATTTTGTTAAAATCCAACATGGTTTGCTTCATAAAGAACTGAATGACTGTTTCCCAAAAAGACTCGTGTTGAAATCCGTTTCGGCTTAATGCTGTACATGCAATGCGTTCTGCTAGTAATTCATCATTTCCAAAGGCTAACGCTTGCGCTCTACGCAATGCCATTTCGATGGTATAATTTGCAGGTGCTTGCAAGAATTGATGTGCTCCTTTTTTGGTTAGCCGAACAGGAACTTTTGATAGTGTTTTTACACTTTGTCCTCTACCTAAGTCAATAAACCATGACATGTATTTACGATTGATGTCAAACCAAGCTTCGTACATAAACGCTGGCACTTCATATTTTGCAAAGCAGTGTTTTACCAAATCTTTGAGCTGTTTTTCGGCATTGTGACTTTTTCGCTTCCAAGTTGTTACGTCTTTTACATAGTTTCCACCAAACCAAGCTATTTCGTAAATGGAACGTAAGTGTTCTTCGTTTCGCAATAGTTTTGTACAACGTTTTTTGTACAAGTGCAATAGTATTTCTCGGAAAGCTTCACGTCTGCGTGATTGCTTTTTTTTGTTGAGCGAATTGAAGTGATTTTGTAATATATATGCTAACGAACCATGTTCATAATTTGCGCGTTCTTTCCCTTCAAAAATCTTTTCTATTAATGCCGGAAACAGTACTTTTTTAGCTTTGTTATGTCTTTGTAAGCTTTCTTGTAATGCTGCTTCTTTTGCCTTTTCGGCGAGTTTTTCTTTTAATCTTCTGGACTTCGATTTATGCTTTCGATGTATTTGTGATGTTTCCATGACTGTCTCTTTTGAATGTTGTTTTCAGTAAAAAATTTGAATACTTGTGTTTGCTGTTGCATGTTTGTTTTTTTATGCGTTAAAAATTCTTTTTTGTTGGTACTGAAAACACACTCCCGAGTTTACAGTCGTTCCATTTGTTTGATTAAATTCATCTTTTTTCGTTTTGTGTCGCTACACGATTTCTAGGTTTTTGTTGTGTTATTTTTATTACTTTTTCTTGACCAAAGTATCAAATTGAGCATTTTAAGATTTCTTAAAAAAATTTAGGTTTTAAAGGTTTCTCGACTGCGCTCGAAATGACAAATAATTAATTCAAATTCATAATTTAAGATCCCAATTTTCATTGGGATTAGTTCAACTTACAGCTTTGTGTGCGTCTTTCAGACTTCTCAAAACTGAGCTTCACTAAAACAGAAAAGCCCGATTCTTACGTAGAACCGAGCTTTGATACTGTTGTATATGTATTCTTTATTCCAAAGAATAGTTTGGTTCTAAAATGAACATTCCCTGCATGTTTGCAGTGTTTGTTGCGATATGTCTTGATACTGTTTTGACCATATTTTGAAAATAATGCATAAAAAAACCCGAGCTTTTTATGACTCGGGTTTTTATGATGTGATATCTATATTATTTAAAGATACAACTGGTAAAACCAAAGTCGTATGTCGGAATGTTTCCGGCACCTTTTCGATATGTAAATTTTACGTTTTGCACTTTTTTGTTTTTGTTACTAATTTGTTTTTTGTTTTGTCACGTTTTGATGGTTGCAAATATAGAAGATCATTTTTTAAATTTCCAAATTTATTTTTTCTCCACGTCATTTTTGAGATACATTTTTAGCATGGAATGATCGGATTTTGAGTTGGCAATTTTTTCAACATTTAGAATTTCTAAATCTTTGGAAACCCAGATATGATCTAGGGAAAGTAGCGGAATGTTCCAAAACCAAGTTTCGCGAAATCCGTTGCCTTTTTCCGTAAATGCATGTTGGTATTTTTTTTTGAAATTTTTTAAAAATCGAGACTCATATGGCATGTTAAAGTCGCCCAAAATGACTGTTTTTTGTTCTGTTTTTATGTTTGAAGCGATGTAATTTGGCACAGGTTTTCGAAAAAAACGAACGTTTGCAGAGATGTCTACCGCATAAAAATGTATGTTTTTTGTTGTGAAATGCACCATTCTAGTTCCTATTTTTTCAATGGTATCATAGTAAATTCTGAGTGGTGTTTTTGAGAATATTCCAATAGAATCGTCATTGAGGACAAAGTAGTAGTTTTTGTATTTTTCTTTTATTTTTTGATAGTCGTGCGCATCACATTCTACTAAAACCATGACATCTGGCAAGTTTCCATTGACTTCAAATGCGTCTTCAAAGTTTTCCGTTCGGTACGCATTCCAAACAACTACTTCTAGCGCTTCCGAAGTATCTTGAATGGTTGTATTGATGTAACTGTTTTTCAACCATAACCCAAACAATACCAACGTGAATATCGCATAGTATTTTCTGGCGGAAGCCTTTACCAATAGTAGTAAAATTAACAATCCGAGTACAATCAGCGGAAGCGGCGTTCCATAAAAAATCACCGAAGATATATGAAACATATCTTTGATGGTAAAGCGCAAAATGATGACGATGCAAAGAAATATTTGCAAGCTTCTTTTGAGATAGAAACATAGTTTTTTTATCATATTGCGTATGCTTCGGCTTCGCTCAGCATTCTTCGTTTGGTAATTTATAAGATGCTTATATCTTTGATTGTGTTATCGCAACGGAAACCCTTTGGCTGCCCACCAAGGATGAATTTCAATTTCCAGTCGTCCCGCTTTTACCGATGGATCTGCATTTGCCAAACTGTCTGCCATTTCAATATTAGGAACGTTGTAAATGGTAACACCGCGAATTTCACCCAAATCGCCAAATGGTCCAGAAATATCTGCATAGCCAAGTTTGTACATTTTACCCAAATGATCTAAGTGTAAACGTTGCAAACTGTCTGCTTCTTTTTTGCTATGCGAACGATTTTTCCCTCTTTTTAGAAAAGCCATGAAGTATTCCTGCATCAACACCGTGTCTTTGGTGTTTTGATCTACGTAATCGATGATTTTGTAACCTTTGGCAACGAGTTCTTTTTTAATTTCGAGCGGTGATTTTTTAGGTTTTTCTTGCTTCGTTACAGTTTGATCTTCTTGCTTGTTTGTTTCATTTGAATTTCCACATGAAAAACAGCAGATCGCCATTAATAGGATATAAAAATATTTATTCATGATTCCAGGTTTTATAAGGTTTTTTACTTAGTTGTGAGTTGTAATATGGTGTTTGTCCTGTGACTTCTTTTCCGAGCCAATCAGGTTTGTTGAATGCTTCGTTTTCGTGTTGTAATTCTACTTCCGCGATGATGAGTCCTTCGTTGTCACCAAAAAATTCGTCTACTTCAAATGTATGATTTCCAGATGGAATGTTATATCGTTTTTTTTCAATGATGCCTTTTTCACAGAGTTTCAATAGTTGTTTAGCTTCTGCTATTGAAATTTCCGTTTCCCATTCAAAACGACTTGTACCACTTTCGTTCGATTTTCCTTTGATCGTTAGAAATCCTTGGTTTCCTTTGATGCGAATTCGTACGGTGCGTTCGGCATGTGTATTGAGAAAACCTTGCGCAATTTCGAAAGAACTTACGGCTTCTTCTTTGAATTTTAAGTTGTTTACCAGAAATTTTCGTTCTATTTCTTGCATAAATACTGTTATAGACTGCTAAAGATATTATAATTTTGAATATGGACTTCGATTTCCCTTTACGAAAAATTATTCATGTAGATATGGATGCGTTTTATGCTTCTGTAGAACAGCTAGATAATCCTGAGTTGAAAGGAAAACCGTTGGCAGTTGGTGGTGGCGCAAAACGTGGTGTGGTGAGTGCTGCTAGTTATGAAGCTAGAAAGTTTGGTGTGCGCAGTGCGATGAGCGGATTTTTAGCCAAGAAACGTTGTCCTGAGTTGATTTTTGTGCGTCCACGATTTGATCGGTATAAAGAAATTTCTACCCAAATTCGGAAAATTTTTTATGAGTATACCGATTTGGTAGAACCGTTGTCTTTGGATGAAGCGTATTTGGACGTCACAAAGAATAAGAAAGGAAATCCGAGCGCGTCTTTGATTGCTGAAGAAATTCGTGCAAAGATTTTAAAAGATGTTGGTTTGACTGCTTCCGCAGGAATTTCCATTAATAAATTCATTGCCAAAGTTGCGAGCGATTACAACAAACCTAACGGACAGAAAACCGTGCCACCAGAAGAAGTGTTGGATTTTTTGGAAGCGTTGGATATTAGAAAGTTTTACGGCGTTGGAAAAGTAACTGCCGAACGCATGTATCAACTAGGAATTTTTACTGGAAAAGATTTGAAAACAAAAGATGTTGATTTTCTCACGGAGCATTTTGGCAAATCAGGAAAGTTCTATTTTAATGTTGTGAGAGGAATTCATCTAAGTGAAGTAAAACCGAATAGAATTGCCAAATCGGTTGGTGCCGAACGTACGTTTTCTGATAATTTGACCAGCGAAATTTTTATGTTGGAAAAGCTTGAAAATATTGCCAACGAACTGGAAAAACGTTTGAAAAAGTATGCAATTTCTGGAAAAACCGTTACACTAAAGATTAAATACAGTGATTTTACCACACAAACGCGTAGCAAAACGATTGCCTATTTTATTGCTGATAAGAGTTTGATTCTAGAAACTGCAAAAGAATTATTGTATCAAGAGAAATTGAAAGATTCTGTGCGTTTGCTTGGCATTTCTTTGAGCAATTTAAATACGGATAAGAAAGATAAGAAACCTTCAAAAACGGAAGATAAAAAGAGCATTTCAGTACAGTTGAAGTTTGAGTTTTGACTTGGTCACGCTAACGCTGAATTTTTTAGACACGCTTCGCTTTTGGACCGCCGTGGCTGTTAGACTTGTTCCTGCGAAGGCAGGAATCTCTTAGATCGCTTCGCTTTTAGACACGGCTTTGCCTTTTGGAATTTTAGACTTGCTTCGCGCAGTATTGACTTTTGGAAAATAGCGTCATTTCGAGTGTTTTATCGCAATAGAATGAAGATAAAATGTATCGAGAAATGATTTGAATTGATCCGTTTCATAGTACTTCTCGATACATTTTTCTTTCAGAAAAATACTCGAAGTGACGTTTTTTTATTGTGTCAATGCTTTTCTTGCTTGAGTTTTTAATCTTTTAGTTTACTTCGAAACTTTCGACATTACATATAACATTTCCGTTCCTATTTGTCGGCAACGTTCATCATATTTTTCTTCTTCTTGTGGTGTTCCGTCAAATGCTTTCGGGTCTTCAAATGGTAATGCAATTCTAAAATCTGTTCCTGACACAAAAGGACAACCTTCGTCGGCTTCAGTACATACCATAATTGCCGCAAATTCTTGTGTAGGATTTGGTGCTTCTTCAAAACGTTTTGAAAATGCCTGATATGGTTCTTGATTTGCTTTCCACTGAATGTTGTAGATTGGATTTTTGGCTTGTGCTTCAATGCTCACTTCAAAACCTACTCGTTTTACCGCCGCAATTGCGTTCGGGTGAAATAGTGTTGCTTCTGTTCCTCCGGAAAACGTTTCAATTGTTGGCAATTTGTAATAATCTGCCGCCAAGGCTAACCATAATTGTCCCAAGTGACTTCTTCTGGAGTTGTGCGTACAAATTACGATCAATTTTGGAGTTTTTTGAGCGCTGTATTTTTTTCAATGTACGCAGATAGTGTTTCTAGTTGTGCTTTTCTATCGGAAGAAATTGTGTCAAATTTCTGTGCGAGTGCTGCAATGTTGTGTTGTAATGTTTGAAAAATCATGATGTTATTTTATTCTAAACTAGGTAAACTGTCTTTTACGTATTCGTCATAAAATGGCAATAGTAGTTTTTCATCAGCAAATCTTCCGCCAAGGTCAGATTTATACGGTGTTTTTACCAACAAAGTATTCCATTTTCCTTCAATACAAATATAATATTCGTCAATAGGATTTTCGTCTTCTCCCGAGTATGAAAAACATTCTTCAATAATTTCAACAATACCTTTTCGGGTAGAAGCTTCTATGTCTTGCATGTCTCTAATTTCAACAATGATAAGGAGTTTGTTTCCGTTACGACGTGTAAAATATTTGAAAGCGTCTTTATTTAATTCGTTTTCTTCAGAAACGCCAATGTCCAAACATAGTTTTACGAATTGTGACAACGAGTCTTTTTCGGTTAAATTTGCCGTTAATCGTTTCATATCCTGTTTTAAATAACTGATTCGCAAATCTTTAGATTCTTCATCTTCCAAACTTGAACCTAACCAAAAGGAAAGTCCAACAAAAATGACAATCAGCGCCAAACAACCAATGCCACAACCTTTTAAAGCTTGTTTTTTGCCTTTTGATTTAATATCATCACCATTGTTGTTTCTCGGTGGTTTTGGTGGTGGTTGCGATTGATCTGATCGATTATTATGGTGTTCTCGATTGTCTTTTCCGACACCAATTAAAAAGTCTTCAGCCATGTACTATTTATTTTTTATTAAAAAAATATGCTTCAATACTTAACGTACTAAAGCATATTGTTGCAATCTATAAATTTTTTGTCATTTTTTTATTCGATCAAAGAAACACGCAAGGTATTTACCATTCCTTTGTCGGTAATTGGCATTGCTGCTAGGTTGATAAGCATGTCACCTTTTTTGACAAATTTTTTGTCTTTTGCTATTTGATTTACATCTTCAACAGTATCATCTGTACTTACAAATTTGTCATAAAAGAATGCTTTTACGCCCCAAAGTAAGTTTAATTGTGTCAAAATTCTTTTGTTGGATGTAAATACTAAGATGTGTGAAGCTGGTCGCCACGCAGAAATTTGAAATGCTGTATATCCACTATTGGTTAAGGTACAAATTGCTTTGGCTTCAATTTCGTTAGCCATGTGCGATGCGTGATAGCATACTGATTTTGTAATATAGCGTTTTGTACGAATGTGTGGTGGTTCTTCTGGTACATTAATTAACGGAGAATCTTCTACGCTTTTAATGATTTTTGTCATTTGCTGAATCACTTGTACAGGATATTTCCCTACAGATGTTTCTCCCGATAACATTACGGCATCAGCGCCATCCATTACAGAGTTTGCTACGTCATTTACCTCAGCTCTTGTTGGCGTTAAGCTTGTAATCATTGTTTCCATCATTTGTGTAGCAATAATTACAGGAATTCGAGCTTTTTTGGCGCGCAATACCAATTGTTTTTGAATTAACGGAACTTCTTGGGCAGGAACTTCTACTCCAAGATCACCTCGTGCTACCATTAAACCATCACAATAAGCTACAATTTTATCAATATTTGCGACTGCTTCTGGCTTTTCAATTTTGGCAATAATTGGAATTTTATGTTCTGAGTGTTCATTGATAATGGCTTGTAAATCCATTAAATCCTGACTGTGACGTACGAATGAAAGTGCTATCCAATCTACTTCTTGTCCTATAGCAAAAATAGCATCGTTTACATCTTTTTCCGTTAATGCAGGCAACGAAATATCTGTGTTTGGAAGATTGACTCCTTTTTTAGATTTTAATGGTCCACCTTGAATTACTTTGGCGGTAACTTCTTGTTTTCCATCACTTTCAACAACTTCAAAAATTAATTTTCCATCATCTAAAAGGATACGTTCTCCTGCTTTTACATCTCTTGGGAAGTTTTCATAATTCATGTACACCTTTTTTGATGTCCCTTTAAATTCTTTCCCTGTACAGAATTTTATTTGATCGCCTGGTTCTACAATTACATCTTCAGACATGATTCCGACTCTTAATTTCGGACCTTGTAAATCGGCTAATATTGAAGTATTATAACCATGCTTTTCACTTAAATCTCTAATGATAGCAATACGTTCTTTTACATCTTCATAGTTGGCGTGCGAAAAGTTGATGCGAAATACATCTACTCCTTGCGCTATCATTTCTTTAATGGTTTCTCTTGATCCTGATGCAGGTCCAAGCGTAGCTACTATTTTCGTCTTTTTTCTTTTTGGCATTACTCAAAAATTAAATTGTTCTTAGATTTTAGTTGATTTGGGTTCAATGAATATGCAGTAATTACTTCTGCAATGGCATTTATTTTAGACACGATAATTTTGGAAGATTTTATATAGCTTTCGCTAGATATTTTAATGAAATAATCAACTCTTTTTCGTTCAGGAATCAAGTATTTTGAAACCGTTCGTTTTCCTTGTTGATCTGAAAATAATGAACCAGCACTTGCCGTTTGTTCTACTTCCATTTTACTGGTATTGGCAACCAAATTCCAAGTTACACAGTTTTCTTCATCATTCCATTCGTATATTGAGAAAGAAGCTTCCATATAATTATAGTCTAAATCTTCCCGTTTTCTTGCTAATTTTAGGTTGAGATTGGTATTTAACAGATACGCCAATCGATAATCTTCTGTGGAGCAATGAATTGCTATGAGCGTATAGTTATCTTCTTCAAAATCATCCTCAAAGAGTTTATGAACTGCCATAAATCTTATTTTTAACAAATGTAAATATATGATTTAATGCATACATAAAGGTTAATTTTTGGTAATGTTTCTAAAGATTTCGCAACGAAAACGTTATAGCTGATGCAATCTTTTTTAGAAATCGTAAAATAAGAGAAGATTATTGCGAAAATTGAAGCAAAATCAAGTGATGTACAAGTAATTTTTAGGTAGAAATTTGTTTTTGAAAAGCAAAATAAGCGCGTTTTGAAGCTTTTTCTTCGGCTTTCTTTTTGGAAGTGGCACGTGCTTTTCCAACTACACGATTGTCAATAAAAAGTTTTACGGCAAAGTGTTTTAATTCATCATTTCCTGTATCTTCATATACATCGTATTTGAAGTTTTTCTTTTCTTTTTGACACCATTCTATCAACAAGCTTTTGTAACTGATTACTTTGCCTTCTAATCGTTCAATATCTACATATGGAGAAATTACACGGTAGTGAATAAAGCGTTCACAATATTTATAGCCTTTGTCTAAAAAAATTGCGCCAATTAATGCTTCAAATAAGTTTCCATGTATATTTTCACCAAAGTTATCTTTTGGAATGCGTGATTGTACTAAATCGATCAGTTTTAAATCGCGTCCAAGTTCATTTAAATGCTCGCGACTCACAATTTTAGAACGCATTTTGGTCAAATATCCTTCATTTCCCGAAGGTACTTCCGTAAAAAGATAGGCAGATATAACGCTACTTAACATTGCATCACCCAAAAACTCTAGTCGCTCGTAGTTGACTGAATTTCCCTTCGCATCTTTCTTGTTCATAGAACGATGCGTAAAGGCTTTCTTATAGATTTTCTTTCTTTTGGTTTTGAATCCGAGAATATCTTCAAGTTCAGCAAAAAAAGCCCCATCTTTTTCAGATCGGGATTTTAATATTTTGCGAACAAAGTTCATTGGATTAATCTAACTTTTTAAATAATACACAAGCATTATGACCGCCAAAACCGAAGGTGTTACTCATGGCAACTTTTACATCTCGTTTTTGAGGTTTATTTAACGTTAAATTTAAACTTGGGTCAATATTTTCATCTACTGTAGAATGATTGATGGTTGGCGGAACAATTCCGTGCTCAATGGCAAGAATAGAGGCAATAGCTTCAATTGCTCCAGCGGCTCCCAACAAATGCCCAGTCATGGACTTGGTAGAGTTGATATTTATATTTTTAGCATGCTCACCAAATACTTCTGTAATGGCTTTTAGCTCTGCTACATCTCCTAGTGGAGTTGATGTTCCGTGTGTGTTGATATGATCTACATCTTCTGCTTGCATTCCTGCATTTTGAAGGCAGTTTTTCATTACAGCAATCACGCCAATTCCATCAGGATGTGGTGCTGTCATGTGGTAAGCATCAGATGATAATCCGCCACCAACGACCTCAGCATATATTTTTGCGCCTCTTGCTTTTGCATGCTCGTATTCTTCAAGTACGATAGCACCAGCTCCTTCTCCAAGTACAAATCCATCACGATTTGCATCAAATGGTCTCGAAGCACTTTTTGGATCATCGTTTCGTGTAGACATGGCATGCATGGCGTTAAAACCACCCATTCCTGCAATGGTTACTGCGGCTTCACTTCCACCCGTAACAATTACGTCACAATGTCCTAATCTAATATTGTTTAATGCATCAATCATAGCGTTTGCTGATGATGCACATGCAGATACAGTAGTATAATTTGGTCCCATAAATCCATATTTAATGGAAATATTTCCAGGAGCAATATCTGCGATCATTTTTGGAATAAAGAAAGGGTTAAATTTTGGTGTTCCGTCACCATTGGCATAGTTGATAACTTCTTCTTGAAAAGTTTCCAGTCCACCAATTCCGGCACCCCAAATAACTCCAACTCTTAATTTGTTTATGCTTTCTAGATCAAGTTTTGAGTCTGCGATTGCTTCATCGGAAGCGACCATTGCATACTGCGAAAACTTATCCATTCTTCTAGCTTCTCTGCGGTGAATAAAATCGGTAACTTCAAAATTTTTAACCTCGCAGGCAAATTTTGTTTTAAACTTTTCTGGATCAAAATGTGTAACTGGAGCGGCTCCGCTTTTACCAGCGATCAGTGCGTCCCAATATTCTTCAACTGTATTTCCGATTGGGGTTAATGCTCCCAAACCTGTAACTACAACTCGCTTTAATTCCATCTTTGATAAGTTAGTTTAAAAAATTAAGAAGAAATCCCTTTTAACAAAACATTAGAATGCAAAAATGCATTCTAATGTCTTTTTTAAATATGAAATTTTATTCTTTCCTTACTTTTTTGCTTCTTCAATGTAAGAGATAGCTTGACCTACAGTTGCAATGTTCTCTGCTTGATCATCTGGAATTTGGATATCGAATTCTTTTTCGAATTCCATAATTAATTCCACCGTATCTAGTGAATCTGCTCCTAAGTCGTTAGTGAAGCTTGCTTCCGCAACTACTTCGTTCTCATCCACACCTAATTTGTCTACGATAATCGCTTTTACTCTTGATGCAATGTCTGACATAATCTTATAGTTTTTAAAATTTAATTGTTGGCAAAAATAAAAAACTTTAATTTAAAACAACATTTTGTTCGAAAAATGTGATCTAATTTACTAAATTTTTAGAATAAGTAATTTGCTTTTACCTTCATTTTGTTAATAATTATTCTTTTTTTTGTCGAAACAACAGTCACTTAAATTTCATTCTTTTTATGAAGCGTATTGCAATTTTTGCTTCAGGTTCCGGAACAAATGCTGAAAATATTATTCGATATTTTCAAGAACGAACTCATGCTTCCGTTGTTCAAGTTCTGACTAACAATCAGCATGCCAAAGTTTTAGATCGCGCTAAAAACCACAAAATCAGCGCCTTTAGCTTTAACAGAACTGCTTTGTATCACAGTGATGATGTGCTTAATTTGCTTCAAAGTGCACAAGTTGATCTTATTGTTCTTGCTGGTTTTTTGTGGAAATTTCCAGAACATATTCTCGCGGCTTTCCCCAACAAGGTAATCAACATTCATCCTGCTTTACTCCCAAAATATGGAGGAAAAGGCATGTATGGATCTCATGTGCATACTGCTGTGGTTGCAAATAAAGAAAAAGAAAGTGGCATTACCATACATTTTGTCAATGAAAATTATGATGAAGGCGCCATTATTTTCCAAGCTACAACCAATTTAACAGAAACTGACACGCCTGAAAGCGTTGCCCAAAAGATTCATCAGCTAGAATATAAGCATTTTCCAGAAGTTATTGAGCAAATTTTAACTTCTAATTCTTAATTATGGTAGATGTACATATTTATACAGATGGATCTTCAAGAGGAAATCCAGGGCCAGGCGGCTACGGAATTGTGATGGAGTGGGTTGGAAAACCGTATCATAAAGAGTTTTCTGAAGGCTATCGAAAAACAACCAACAATCGTATGGAATTGTTAGCTGTTATTGTGGCTTTAGAGAAATTAAAGTTCATGCATACGGAAGCCAAAGTGTTTACAGATTCGAAATATGTGGTAGATTCTGTTGAGAAAAAATGGGTTTTTGGTTGGGAGAAAAAAGGCTTTTCAGGGAAAAAGAATGCAGATTTATGGATGCGTTTTTTAAAAATTTACCGAAAACATATTGTACATTTTCAATGGATTAAAGGTCATAACAATCATCCACAGAATGAACGTTGTGATTTTTTAGCCGTAGAAGCATCCAAAAAAGAAAAATTAAAAATTGATACCTTTTACGAAAGTGAAAGCAACAGATTGTTTTAAATAGTATTTTTGGTATCATATTTGTATTTTTGCATGTATAATTCCCTCAAAATCAAACATGAAAATCTACATTGCTATTGTTAGCTTATTATTTTTTACACCACTTTTAGCCCAAGAAGATTGGAAACTAAAGAAGGATAAAGATGATATTAAGATTTACACAAAATCTATAGATTCTAGCAAAATAAAGGCTTATAAAGTTCAAATGACCGTTAAAAGTTCTTTAAATACAGTCAAAGAAATTATTTTAGATGGCGACCAACTTCACAATTGGAATTACAAAGCTATTGATAGCAAGTTACTATCTAAATCTTCTGAAAATAAGCATCTTGTATGGATGGCTTTAGATCTTCCTTGGCCACTACGCAACCGAGATGTTGTCATTTTATTGACAACAAGAAGAATTACCAAAGATGCATTGCGAATTGATATTATGGCAGCTTCTGATGCATATCCAATATTGGATGATTATTTACGAATTACTTATTTTGAAGGATATTGGTTGTTAGAACAAAAAGATGATATGGTAAAAATTACACATCAAATGCATGGCGATCCTAGTGGAAACTTGCCAAGTTGGTTTGTAAATAGTACCATTACACGAGCTCCATATTATAACTTTTTGGCCTTAAAAGAAAAAGTTCAGTAGTTTATAAACACAATACTTTCTTTGAAAAAAAATAACAAATCATACATCTAGCTATGCAAGCTATTTTTCTTGGGAAAATTTTATGTAAGTTTGCAAAAATTTTAATTCGAAAATGAGCAAATTATTAATTGTAGGAACGGTTGCTTTTGATGCTATTGAAACACCATTTGGAAAAACAGATAAAATCTTAGGTGGCGCGGCTACATATATCGGATTGTCTGCTGCTAACTTTAATGTAGATTCTGCTATTGTATCAGTTGTAGGAGAAGATTTTCCACAAGAATATTTAGACATGTTAGCGGCTAGAAATATTGATATTTCTGGAATCGAAGTTGTAAAAGGAGGAAAAACATTCTTTTGGAGTGGAAAATATCACAACGATATGAACTCTAGAGATACATTGGCTACAGAGCTAAACGTATTGGCAGATTTTAATCCTGTTGTTCCTGAAAATTATAAAGATTCTGAAATTGTTATGTTAGGAAATTTACATCCTGGCGTACAAATGAGTGTGATAAATCAAATGGCAGAGAAACCTAAGTTGATTGTATTGGATACGATGAACTTTTGGATGGATTGTGCTTGGGACGATTTATTAGCAGTTATCAAAAAAGTAGATGTCATTACGATTAATGATGAAGAAGCGCGTCAATTATCTGGCGAATATTCTTTGGTAAAAGCTGCACAGAAAATTCACGAAATGGGTCCAGAATATGTAGTTATTAAAAAAGGAGAACACGGAGCATTAATTTTTAATGATGGAAACATCTTTTTTGCACCTGCATTGCCATTGGAAGAAGTTTTTGATCCAACAGGAGCTGGAGATACGTTTGCTGGAGGATTTTCTGGATATTTAGCAAAACATGAAAACATTTCGTTTGAAAGCATGAAAAATGCCATCATTTATGGTTCTAACTTAGCATCTTTCTGTGTAGAGAAATTTGGAACACAACGAATGGAATCGCTCACAAACGAAGAAATAACAGAACGCCTAAAGCAGTTTAAACAACTGACGCAGTTTGAAATAGAAGTAAACTAAAAAAACGCGCTCATAACTGAGCGCTTTTTTTTGTCACAATAAGCAACAACAACACAACACACTACAACAATGAGTGACGCTTTAAAACACGAGTGCGGTATTGCACTTTTAAGACTATTAAAGCCATTAGAATACTATAAAGAAAAATATGGTACTGCATTTTATGGAATCAATAAAATGTATTTGCTAATGGAAAAGCAACACAACAGAGGGCAAGATGGTGCCGGATTGGCTAGCATAAAGCTCGATATGAACCCTGGCGAACGTTACATTAGCAGAGTTCGTTCTAACAAACAACAACCTATTCAAGATATTTTTGCACAAGTAAACCAACGCATTAATGAAATTTTGGAAGAAAAACCAGATTTGAATACTGATGTTTCACGCCAAAAATCAGAATTGCCATACGTTGGTGAGCTGTTTTTAGGACACGTACGTTATGGTACTTTTGGTAAAAACAGCATTGAAAGTGTGCATCCGTTTTTAAGACAAAACAACTGGATGCATCGTAATTTGATTGTCGCTGGAAATTTTAACATGACCAACGTGAATCAGCTTTTTGAAAACCTAATCAAACTTGGGCAACATCCAAAAGAGAAAGCGGATACGATTACTATCATGGAAAAAATTGGTCATTTCTTAGATGATGCGGTTGCCAAATTATACAAAAAACTCAAAGCTGAAGGATACAACAAACAAGAAGCTTCTCCAATTATTGCCGAACGTTTAAACTTGGCTAAAATCTTAAAAAGATCAGCAAAAGATTGGGATGGTGGTTATGCCATGGCAGGATTACTAGGTCATGGAGATTCGTTTGTGTTAAGAGATCCTGCGGGAATTCGTCCTGCATATTACTATAAAGATGATGAAATTGTAGTTGTTGCTTCAGAACGCCCTGTGATTCAAACCGTATTCAATGTAGATTTTGACGATGTACAAGAAATTGATCCAGGAAATGCATTAATCATCAAGAAAAATGGCACAGTACAAACCAAAGAAATTTTAGCACCATTAGAGCGCAAAGCCTGTTCTTTTGAGCGTATTTATTTTTCTCGCGGAAGTGACGCAGAAATCTACAAAGAGCGAAAAATGCTTGGAAAATTATTACTTCCAAAAGTATTGAACGCGATTGATGATGACATAAAAAATACCGTATTTTCGTTTATTCCAAACACCGCAGAAACTTCCTTTTTTGGATTGACAGAAGCTGTAGAAGAATATTTAAACGAGCGTAAAACCAACGAAATCTTAAACGGACAACGTTCCTTATCGGCAGAAAAAGTACGCGAAATTCTTTCTGAAAGACCGCGTGTGGAAAAAATTGCGATTAAAGATGTAAAACTTCGTACGTTTATTACGGAAGATAGCAGTCGTGATGATTTGGTAGCGCACGTATACGACGTTACGTATGGCGTTATAAAACCTGAAGACAACTTGGTTATTATTGATGATAGTATTGTGCGCGGAACGACGCTTAAAAAGAGTATCATTAAAATGATGGATCGTTTGCATCCAAAGAAAATTGTAGTCGTTTCTTCGGCGCCACAAATTCGTTATCCAGATTGTTACGGAATCGACATGGCGCGTATGGAAGACTTAATTGCATTTAGAGCTGCATTGTCATTATTAAAAGAACGTAACGAGTACGATTTAGTAGAAAAAGTATACCACAAATGCAAAGCGCAAGAAAGCTTAAAAGATATCGATGTTCAGAACTTTGTAAAAGAAATTTATGCTCCTTTTACAGATGAAGAAATCTCAGAAAAAATAAGTGAACTTATCAAAACAGATGTAGTAAACGCGGAGGTAAATGTCATTTTTCAAAAAGTAGCCAACCTCAACAAAGCATGCCCAAACAATTTGGGAGATTGGTATTTTACAGGAAATTATCCAACCGATGGAGGAAATCGAGTGGTAAACCGAGCGTTTATTAACTTTTATGAAGGCAACAAAGAGCGCGCGTATTAATTGCTAGCAATCACAAATACTGTTTTTCAATGAGAAAAATAATTTGTGAGTATTGAATTCATAAATAAAAGTTAAAATATACACTTAGTCTAAAAAAGCGGCATTTGGTCTGATTTATTAGTGCTCTTTTAACGAGTCTACTTACATTAGCAGTGCCATAGCATAAGTAGGTTAAGTTCATGGTAAGATTTGGGGCAAAAAAAGGTGGTTTATTCCACCTTTTTTTATTTTTAATCGTTTTGTTTTTTAGACTACTATCGCTCTTAGACTTGTTTCCGCAAAGGCGAGAATCTCTTAGACTGCTTCGCTGTTAGAATCAAGACCGCTTCGCTGTTAGATCGCACTTCGCGCTTTTAGACTGCTTACTCATACGCTATATTTTTTACTCAAAATTTTATATGAAAATATCCTGAATCCTGATTCTAGATTCCTGAGTCAAATACTAGACCGCTTTATTTTTAGATCGCTGTCGCTTTTAGAATCAAGACCGCTTCGCTGTTAGACCGCTCTTCGTGCTTTTAGATTTCTTACTCATACGCTATATTTTTTACTCAAAATTTTATACGAAAATATCCTGAATCCTGATTCTAGATTCCTGAGTCAAATACTAGACCGCTGTCGCTATTAGAAGTAAGACCACTTCGCTGTTAGATCGCACTTCGTGCTTTTAGACTGCTTCGGATGTTTTTTGCTTTGCTTGTTTAAATATCTCTCGCTCTTATGGGAAACGAATCGAGTTCAGTTTGACGTATTTTTCTAGAAAACATCGTGAATCATAAATCCTGACTCTAGATTCTAGATTCTTACCCAAAACCACTTGTGTTGAGCGAAATCAAAGTAAAAAAAAGACGAACATCACTGTCCGTCTTTCATATATTAAAAAGTAAAATATTTACTTCGCTTCTGCATAACGTCTTTCCACTTCATTCCAGTTAATTACATTAAAAAATGCTTTGATATAATCTGGACGTCTATTTTGGTAGTTTAAGTAATATGCGTGTTCCCAAACATCCAATCCTAAAATTGGAGTTCCGCCACAACCAACTTCTGGCATCAACGGATTATCTTGGTTTGGTGTAGAACATACTTCTACTTTTCCTCCTTTGTGTACACAAAGCCAAGCCCATCCTGAACCAAATTGAGTTGCCGCCGCTTTGCTAAATGCATCAATAAATTCATCTTTTGAACCAAATGCAGCTTCAATAGCATCTTTTAATTCGCCTGAAAGATATCCTCTATCTTCTGGATTCATTACTTCCCAAAAAAGGCTGTGATTGTAAAATCCGCCTCCATTATTACGAACTCCTGAATTGCTCATGTCTAAGTTCGTTAAAATATCTTCTATTGATTTTCCTTCTAAGTCGGTTCCTTCAATAGCAGCATTTAATTTATTTGTATATCCGTTATGATGTTTTGAATGGTGGATTTCCATCGTTCTTGCATCAATATTAGGTTCTAAAGCATCGTATGCATATGGTAATTTTGGTAATTCGAAAGCCATTATTATCTTCTTTATTTAATTAAACATTAGTTTTTATACTTACAAATTTAATCATATCAACCGACAAAACGAAACCACAAAAAAAGATTATGATAATATTCACATAATGATAATCTATTCTAAACGTGTAATTTTCACATTTCTAATCACACAAAACACCTATAATAATACTAAATTACTTTCGCTTATCCTTTTATCTAACTTACGTTTCAAAACGTAAAAATACTACACAAAAGCATATACTTTTTTAAAATACTTTTCGTTTCTTTATACAAAGAGTTGAAAATTAACCACTTGAAACTCTAGTAAAATTGTTTAACCAAATTTTTTAAATCATGAAAAAAAAGAATTTAATCAAAAGATTACAGCTAAAGAAAACACAAGTATCAAACTTAGGAAAAGACCAAATTGTCGGTGGATTTAGAAGTTTTAGAGCAAATTGCGAACCTATTGACTTATCAATCGCCGAAACATGTGTTTCAGATTGTGACTTAACAGTAACGTGTACCAATTATACCAACTGTAACAATTACACCTTTGCAAACTGTTCGGTAAACAATTGCGGAACTGGTGGTACTGGAGGAACTGGTGGTACTGGTGGCACAGGAGGAAATTCTGGCGGAATCTCATGCCCGGGTTATGTTTGCTAAAAAATAGCATATTAAAAAATCCAGCTTTTCAAGAAGGCTGGATTTTTGTTTTATGTCCACTTTATATTTTAAACTATCTTTGTGAGAAGCTTAAAAAACCTTTTGTGTCTACACCTTTTATCATTTATAACGCCTCTGCGGGTTCGGGAAAAACCTATACACTCGTTAAAGACTATTTGCGTATTCTTCTAAAATCTGTTCAAAAAGACACGTATAAGCAAATTCTGGCAGTGACTTTTACCAATAAAGCTGTCGCCGAAATGAAAGCTAGAATCATTCAAAATTTAAATCTTTTTGCGTTTGATGAAGCAAGTAAAAATTCGCCGATGTTTGTAGAATTGGCAGAAGATTTAAAGCTGCATCCGGCACAATTACAACAAAAATCGAAAGACGTCTTAAAAAGCATCTTACATAATTATGCTTTTTTTGAAGTGTCTACAATCGATAAATTTACGCACAGTGTCATCAGAACATTTGCGTATGATTTAAAGCTTCCGTTGAATTTTGAAGTGGAATTGGACACAGACGCTTTACTAAATGAAGCCGTAGATCAACTCATTTCAAAAGCTGGAGAAGACAAACTCATTTCGGATGTATTGATTGAATATGCACTAGAAAAAGCCGATGATGATAAAAGTTGGGATATTTCGTTCGACTTGAATAAAATTGCCAAATTACTGTTGAATGAAAACGAAAAACCACATCTGTGGAAGCTAAAAGACAAAATTCTTGAAGATTTTAGCGCATTGAAAACGTTGCTCAAAACAAAAATAAACACGACTTCCGAAGAACTCGCTAAAGCAGGACAAACGGTTTTAGAATTGATTCAAAATGCAGGATTGGAATTTGAAGATTTTCTACGAAAAACCTTGCCAAATCATTTCAAGAAAATTGCTGATAAAGATTTCAATGAAAAAAGCCTGTACGGAAACAAATTGGGCGAAAGTTTAGCAAATGGAAATGTCTATAAAAAAGCATTAGATCCTGCGAAAGCATCCACAATTGATGCTTTATTACCACAATTAAACGAAATATATCTGAGTTGTAAAGAAAACGTGTACGAACTCAGTTTTTTAAAGAATTTCTATAAAAATACAACGCCGCTTTCAGTACTAAACGCCATTCAGCAAGAGCTGGAAACCATAAAAGAAGAACAAAATTTATTATTAATTTCTGAATTTAACACTTTAATCAGTGAAACGATAAAAGATGAACCTGCGCCATTTATTTATGAGCGTTTGGGCGAAAAATACAAACACTATTTTATTGACGAATTTCAAGATACGTCTGAAATGCAATGGGAAAACCTAATTCCGTTAATTTCAAACAAACTCCAAACGCAAACCGCCGAAGGAAAAGGCGGAACGCTTACCATTGTTGGCGATGCAAAACAATCTATATATCGCTGGCGTGGCGGAAAAGCAGAACAATTTATCAAGCTGTCTCATGGAGAAAATCCTTTTTTCGTTCAAGATAAAAAGATTGAATTGCCAAGAAATTATCGCAGTTACGACGAAATTATCAACTTTAACAATGGTTTCTTTCCGCACATTTCACAGTTTTTTCATCAAGAGAATTACATAGATATCTATAAAAATGGAAGTTTTCAAGAAACCAACCATAAAAAAGGTGGTTTTCTGTCATTTGAGTTTGTAGAAGCAAAAACAGTAGAAGAAGAATTTGAGATTATTCCTGAAAAAGTAATCGAAAAAATTGAAGAAACCCTTCAAAAAGGATTTAAATACAAAGACATTTGCGTACTAACACGCCGAAAAAGCGAAGGAATTGCCATTGCTGATCTGTTGTCATCAAAGGAAATTCCGATAATTTCTTCAGAAACGTTACTCATCAAACGTTCGCGAGCTGTACAATTTATCAATGATATTCTTCGGTTGGCAATTCAACCAAAAAACAACGAAGTCAAACTGCATTTGTTAAACTATTTGGCAACAGAAAAACTCGTGATTTCAAATACGCACGATTTTTTGAAAACACACGTAAAGCAAGATCCAGAAGTATTATTTGACGCTTTAGACTTTGATTTTGACTTTACTTATTTCTTGCAATTATCATTATACGAAGCGGTAGAATATTGCGTGCGTGCATTCCATTTAACCGACAAATCAGACGCATATGTACAATTTTTTCTAGATTTTGTATTGGAATACACGCAAAAAAAACAACTCGGTTTTGCAGGTTTTCTAGAACATTGGGAAAAGAAAAAGAATCACTTAAGTATCATAGCATCAGGCTCGGAAAATGCGGTGCAAATTATGACGATTCACAAATCGAAAGGTTTGGAATTCCCTGTTGTGATTTTTCCATTTGCAAACACTGATATTTACAAAGAAATTGAGCCTAAACTCTGGTATCCAATCAATGCAGAAGATTTTAATGGTTTTGAAGAAGCGTATTTAAATTTAAACAGTTCCATTCAGGAATATGGCGAATTGGGTGAAACGCTGTATCAAGAACGTCAATCGCAGTTAGAATTAGATAATTTCAACATCCTCTATGTAGCGTTTACGCGTCCTGTACAGCAATTGCATGTGATTACCAAAAAAGATGTAGATCGCAATGGAAACGAACGACTGCAAACATTTTCAGGATTATTCATCAATTACTTAAAACAATTGGAACGCTGGGATAATGAAATTTCCTCTTATACTTTTGGGGAATCTGAGAACAATCTCGCGGAAGCGGACAACTCCGAAGGAATTCACACCATCAAACAAGAAAAATTTATAAGCACAGCCAAAGAAGATCACAACTTGCATTTAATGACCCAACAAGGTTTGTTGTGGGACACGTCGCAGGAAGAAGCCATTGAAAAAGGAAACCTAATTCACGATGTATTGGCGCAAATAAAATATCCTTCTGATATAGATTTTGTGTTGGACGAATACATTAGCAAAGGAATCATTGACGAGCAACAACGTGAAAAGCTTGCAGAAAGCATCAATCGTGTGGTAAATCATACTGAAATTGCGCCATATTTTCATCAAGATAACACAGTATACAACGAAAAAGATATCATTTCAAGCAATGGAACAATATTGCGCCCTGATAGAATTGTGGTCAATCCGAACAACGAAACCATCATTATTGACTACAAAACAGGAAAACACGATCCATTTTACGTAGAAAAAATATATGAATATGCCGATACATTAATTGAAATGGATTTTGTGGTAACGAAAAAAATCTTGCTGTACATCAACGAAGAAATTGTTGTAAAATATATATAATACGAGGTATTATTTTGAATTAATTCTAAAAAATAAGTCGAAAAAGTAGTTTTTATTGCAGTAAATTCAATTTATAAATGGTATAACTCAAAAATCGTAACTATTTTTGTCTAAAATCAAACAACCATGTACGGAAGTATACAACAACACTTACAAAAAGAACTTCAAGAAATTAAAGATGCTGGACTTTACAAAAAAGAACGTGTCATCACTTCGGCGCAAGGAGCTGAAATTACTATAAACACTGGAGAAACTGTCATTAATTTTTGCGCGAACAACTACTTAGGTTTATCGTCGCATCCTGAGGTAATTCAGGCAGCAAAAGATACGATGGACACGCACGGTTTTGGAATGTCTTCTGTTCGTTTTATTTGTGGAACGCAAGATATTCACAAAACGCTCGAACAAAAAATAGCAGATTATTACGGTACGGAAGATACCATTTTATATGCAGCTGCATTTGATGCTAATGGTGGTGTTTTTGAACCATTGCTTACGAAAGAAGATGCTATCATCTCTGATTCACTCAATCATGCATCTATCATAGATGGTGTTCGTTTGTGTAAAGCGGCGCGTTATCGTTACCAAAATAACGACATGGCAGACTTGGAAAAGCAATTGCAACAAGCCAATGCAGATGGCGCACGATTTAAAATCATTGTAACGGATGGAGTTTTCTCTATGGACGGATTGGTAGCGCCATTGGACGAAATTGCAGTCTTAGCAGAAAAATATGATGCTATGATAATGATTGACGAATGTCACGCCACTGGTTTTATTGGTGAAACAGGTCGCGGAACGCTTGAAGAAAAAAATGTAATGGGCAAAATTGACATCATTACAGGAACACTTGGAAAAGCTATGGGTGGCGCCATGGGCGGATATACCACCGGAAAAAAAGAAATCATTGAAATATTACGTCAGCGATCAAGACCGTATTTATTCTCTAACTCTTTAGCACCTGCCATTGTTGGTGCATCTATCAAAGTATTTGAAATGTTAGAAAATGATACTACTTTGCGTGATAAATTGGCAGACAACACCGAATATTTCAAAAAAGGAATCAAAAATGCAGGCTTTGATATTGTAGATGGCGATTCTGCAATTGTACCTGTAATGCTATACGATGCAAAACTGTCACAAATAATGGCAGATAAGCTCCTGGAAAAGGGAATCTACGTAATTGGGTTCTTCTATCCAGTAGTTCCAAAAGAAAAAGCAAGGATACGAGTGCAGTTATCTGCGGCGCATACCAAAGAACACTTAGACAAAGCTATCGCTGCGTTTACAGAGATTGGAAAAGAATTAAAAGTGATTTAAAAAGTTTAAATACACATATTTCTTAATGGATTCTAAAAAAATTAATATATTTGTCTTTGTTAATAAGTATTAACAACTTACATTTGTCCTTTAATTAACACTTAAAATTAAATAATTAAAACATGAAACATCTTAGCAGATTTTTAGTTGCTTTGTTGCTTGTAGTAGGATTCAGCAACGTAAAAGCTCAAGACGAAAATAACCCTTGGCAAATTAACATTGCCGTTAATGCTGTTGACTTCTATCCAACAAATGATATGGAAGCAGCTGGTATTACAGGAAAGTGGTTTGACGAATACTTCAATGTAGGAGACCACTATAACATCCTACCAACACTTTCTTCAATCAGCGTTTCTAAATATGTAGGAGACGGATTTTCTGTTGGAGCAAGAGGTTCTGTTAACAGAATCGAAAAGTACGGAGATGTAAAAGTAGAAGATTTAACTTACTACGGATTCGACGCACTTATCAAGTACAACATTAACGAACTTTACGACATGGGTAAATTTGATCCATATTTAGAAGTTGGTGGTGGTTACACTTGGGTTGATGATATCGGAGCAGGAACAGTAAACGGAGGTTTAGGTTTCAACTACTGGTTTACAGAAAACATTGCATTTAACTTACAATCTACTTATAAGCATTCTTTCGAGGATTATTTAGCTCCTCACTTCCAACACATGGCAGGTATTGCTATCAAATTTGGTGGAAAAGATACTGACGAAGATGGAATTTATGACAAAGACGATGCTTGTCCAGACGTAAAAGGATTACCAGAATTCAACGGATGTCCTGATACTGACGGTGACGGAATCGAAGATAGTAAAGATGACTGTCCTGATACTGCAGGTTTAGCTGCATTAAACGGATGTCCTGATACTGACGGTGACGGAATCGCTGATGCTAAAGATGACTGTCCAGAAGTAGCAGGTACTGCTGCAATGAACGGATGTCCTGATGCTGATGGTGACGGAATCACTGACGCTAAAGATAACTGTCCTAACGAAGCTGGTCCATCTGCAAACAAAGGATGCCCATGGACTGACAAAGACGGTGACGGAGTATTAGACAAAGATGACAGATGTCCAGAAGTAGCTGGTGTTGCTGAGAATGACGGATGTCCTCCAATTCCAAGAATGACTGAAATCGAAATCACTGAGTTAGATAACTTAGCTAGAACAGTATACTTCAACTCAGGAAAAGATTCTTTCAAGCAAGAAACTTACGAAATCTTAAACAAGATCGTTGAGTTAATTAAAGGTTTCCCAGCTGAAGAATTCACAATTGGTGGTCACACTGATAGCGTTGGATCTGATTCTCTAAACCAAAAGTTATCTGAAAAGAGAGCAAATGCAGTTAAGTCTTACTTAGAGTCAAAATTAAGTAACAAATTTACTGCTATCGGATACGGTGAAAACGAGCCTATCGCTTCAAACAGAACAAGAAAAGGAAGAGCTCAAAACAGAAGAGTTGAAATCAAATTAGTAAAGAACTAATTAATTCCCTTTCAAAATAAACTTCATAAGAAACGCCTCGATATATCGAGGCGTTTTTTTATTTTTACAACATGAAGTCATTCCTGTCGCATGTTGTTCATTATATTTTAGAAAACAATACCAATATCAGCAATCTTACGTTGGTATTGCCTAGCAAAAGAGCAGGTGTCTTCCTAAAACACGAACTTTCGCAACAAATTCAAAAAACATCCTTTGCACCAAATATTCTCAGTATTGAAGAATTGGTAGAAGAAATCTCAGGATATACTTCCGTAAGTAATACCGAATTACTTTTTGAATTTTACACAGTTTACAAAGAACTCACACCAAAAGATGCACAAGAACCATTTGATTCCTTTTCCAAATGGGCACAAATACTATTGCAGGATTTCAACGAAATTGATCGGTATTTAATTTCCCATAAGGATATATTTAATTATTTAAGTGCCATTCAAAGAATTCAACAATGGTCGCCAGACAAAGAACCTAGCGACTTAATGAATAATTATTTGAAATTTTGGGACAAGCTAGAGCATTATTACGGCGCGCTTACCAATAGAATTACGCAAAAAGGAATTGCCTACCAAGGTTTGGTATACAGGGAAGCTGTAGATAGTTTGGAGTTTTATTTGCAGAAAAACGAAGATAAAAAACATTATTTTATTGGTTTTAATGCCTTAAATACTGCCGAAGAAAAGATTATTCAAGAGTTTCTAGAAGTCGGTTTGGCAGAAATTTTATGGGACACCGATCATGTATTTTTTGACGATCCTGAACACGATGCCAGTTTGTTTTTACGTCGTCACAGATATGAATGGAATTATTTCCAGAAGCATGATTTTTCTTGGGTAGCCAATAATTTTTCATCCAAAAAAAATATTGACATCATAGGTATTCCAAAAAACGTTACGCAAGCAAAATATATTGGAGAGATTCTTCAAACCTTACAGAAACAAGACGAAACGTTGCAAGATGTTGCTGTGGTTTTAGGTGATGAACAATTATTAATTCCTTGTTTAAATTCGCTTCCGCAAGAAATAGAACGCTTAAATATTACGATGGGATTTCCACTAAAAGACATTCCACTTGCGACAACCTTTAACAATTTATACATTCTCCAGGAACATCACAGAAACGATACTTTTTACTATAAAAACATCATCAATGTATTGTCGGACACCAATTTGCGTCCATTATTTCAGCAAGAAGACAAAAATTTGGCGGCAGATATTATAGAATACATTCAGACTAATAATATTATCTACGTAAGTACGGAAGTCATTGTAGCGCGTTTTCCAAAACACGTACAAGACATTGCAGAAATGCTTTTTACATATTGGAACGATAAACCAAAACTCGCCATTCAAAATTGTGTAACGTTAATTCGCCGTTTAAAAACAAAATTGATTGAAGATCGCGAGCAACATTTATTGGCGTTGGAATATTTATATCGTTTCAACGAAGTTTTCAATCAACTACAACACTTAACCAAACAACACAATTACATCACAGATATTAAGTCGTTACTAGCGCTGTATAAAGAAATCATCAGTACAGAAACGCTCGATTTTAAAGGCGAACCCTTACAAGGATTGCAATTAATGGGAATGTTGGAAACACGCGTACTCGATTTTAAAACCGTGATTCTTTCCTCTGTAAATGAAGGCATTTTACCATCAGGAAAAAGCAACAATTCATTTATTCCGTTTGATCTCAAAAAACAGTTCAATTTACCAACCTATAAAGAAAAAGATGCGATTTATACGTATCACTTTTACCGATTGTTGCACAGAGCCGAAAACGTATATTTATTATACAATACCGAAGCCGATGGATTAAATGGCGGCGAACGAAGTCGTTTTTTAATGCAATTGGAAACCTACAATATGCCAAATCATACGTTGACGCAAAATGTGGTAATTCCGACTGTTCCAAAAATTACGCATCAAATGCAGGAAGTACAAAAAGAAGCTTCCATGCAAAAGCGTATGAAAGACATTGCCAACAAAGGTTTTTCGCCTTCTGCATTGACATCCTATATTCGAAACCCGATAGATTTCTATTATCAAAAAATTCTAGGAATTAACGAATACGAAGCCGTAGAAGAAACCGTTGCCGCTAATACACTTGGAACCGTTGTACATGATACGTTGGAGTTGCTATACAAACCTTTTGAAGGAAAAATTATCGCAACAGAAGATATCAAAGCAATGTTTAAAAATGTGGAACCATTAGTCGTTGAAAACTTCAAGAAAACCTACGGAGAAGGAAACATTCATCGTGGAAAAAACCTCATCATTTTCAATGTTGCCAAACGTTATGTGACCAACTTTTTACAACAAGAATTGCAAACGTTAAAAAGCGGAAAAACACTGCGAATTCTACAAATAGAGCAAACCTTAAAAGCTAAAGTTGACATTCCTGAACTCGATTTCCCTGTGTATATTGGCGGAAAAGTAGATCGTGTGGACGAACTTGATGGCGTTATGCGTATTATAGATTATAAAACGGGAAAAGTGTCGCAAGGTGATGTAGAAATTGTCGATTGGGATTTGCTAACGCAAGATTATAAATTCAGCAAAAGTTTTCAAGTATTGGCGTATGCATACATGATTTACCAAAAACAGGCGTTTCAGCAGGAAACGGAAGCGGGAATTATTTCGTTTAAAAATTTACAAAGCGGATTTTTAAAATTTGGAACGAAAGATTCTGCAAGAAGTCGCAACAAAAATCAGTTGATTACTGCCGAAACTTTAGATGATTTTGTTGTGGAGTTGAAACAACTCATTCTCGAAATTTGCAATATGGAAATTCCATTCACCGAAAAAGAAGTCTAAACATGATACAGAAGCTTAAAAACAACGTTTTAACGCGTAAAAACGATAAAAGCATACTAATTGATTACTTTTTTAAAAAGAACGATCAGCAGAAGCCTGTGGTCATTTTTTGTCACGGTTACAAAGGTTTTAAAGATTGGGGCGCATGGGATTTGGTAGCAGAAGCGTTCGCTAAAGCGGATTGCTTTTTCGTAAAATTCAATTTTTCGCACAACGGCGGCACTATAGAACAACCAATCGATTTTCCAGATTTGGAAGCGTTCGGAGAAAATAATTACACCAAAGAGTTGGACGATTTACAATATGTCATCAATCATCTTGTGAGTGACACTTTTGAACATTCTGCGGAAGCAAACACACAAGACATTTCCTTAATTGGACATTCGCGCGGTGGCGGAATTGTCACGATTAAAGCAGCAGAAGAACGTAACATTTCAAACGTAATTTCTTGGGCAGGCGTTTCTGATTACGCATCACGATTCCCGAAAGGAGAAAAGTTGGAAGACTGGAAAAATTCAGGTGTGTATTATGTGATAAATGGTAGAACGAAGCAAGAAATGCCACATTTTTATCAGTTTTTTGAAGATTTTCAAGCAAATTCAGAACGTTTGAATATTGAAAGCGCAACCAAAAATTTACACATTCCGCACTTCATCATTCATGGAACTTCAGATCCTGCGGTTTCGGTAGCAGAAGCAACACAACTCCATCAATGGAATCCTAACAGTAAATTGCATCTCATAGAAAATGCCGATCATGTATTTGGCGCGCGTCATCCGTGGAACGAAACAAGCTTACCAAACCATTTGACAGACGTTGTACAAACAACACTTAATTTTATTAAAGCATAAAAAAGTGAGTTTTTAGGCTCACTTTTCTGTACATTTTATCGCTCTTGCTGATGGCATGTCTCGTGACAAGTGTATACAATTGCAGTATCACCGCTACAATCTGGATTATCTGAACCTCTCCTGAATTTCCCTTTGATAATCTCAGTTTTAAGACTACTGATTACTTTCTTGTCTAAGCTCAACTTTTTTAAGTTTCTTTTTTTCATAATATGATATTTTAGTTAAAGACTAAATTTACCAAAATACCTACGCAAAGACTTACGGTATTCCCGTAATACCAAGTAGTTACCTATAAAAAAGCCATTCAAAAATGATTTTTGAATAGCTTTCTGTATTATTAAAATATAAATTTTTCTTTATTCCGTTCCTTTTAAAACCAACAAAGGCAAACGACTTTCAAAATCAACTTTCTTAATAGAATTCTGCTCCCAAAGTTTCTTAAAAAATCCGCGTTTACGTCTAAAAACGCAAATCATATCAGGATTATTCGCGTTTAAATGTTCTAAAACACCTTGAAACAACGTAGCATTTTCCGAACTCTTGTATGCCGAAGTAATAGCTGCCAATTCTGAATGAAACTCTAAATCTTCTTCTAAAAAGTTGGGCGTTTTTACTTGTAACAAACGCATTTTTGCGCCAAATTTCTCCAAAATTGTTTCCAAAGGTTGCAACACTTCTTTGCGTTTAATCACTCCAGATTTTATAGCTGTCAACACCTTTTTAATAGGTTGAAACGTATAACCTTCTGGCACAACCAAAACGGAAATATCTGTTTGCTTTACAATACTTCCTGATGTATTTCCTAAAAACACTTCTTCTTTAATAGAATTGCTTCTTGGACCAAGAATAATCAAATCGATTCCCAATTCTTTATCAATAGAATTGATACTATCAATCACATTTCCTTTGGCAGAAATTATAGAAACATCAACTCCTTTTAAGTCTACACTTGCTACAACTTCTTTTACGTTGCTTGTGGTCTCACGACCAACGATTTCATCGACATTCAAAATTGTTCCTGCTTTAGACAGCACTTGAAATGCTCTAAATACAAATACCTTTGCGTCCATCGCTTTGGCGAAATCAATCGCGTACTGCAACGTATTCTTGGCATTTGCAGATTCTCCTATGGGAACTAATATATTTTTCATTGTCTACTATTTTTTGCAAAAATAATCATTTTTTAATTCTATTGTGATATTTCATTTTTTTAAAACACTGCAACTACAAAAAAACGTTTTTAATTCTTTTGATCTTATTCGAGATTATTATAGTTTTAGCTGTAGCCGAATATACATTGCTAAAAACAACCTTCACTTATGAATGTACTCTTACTCACAATTCTCGGAATCGTACTTATTGGCGGAATCATCTATCTAATTTTACATTTGATAAAAAAGAACAATCCATCAAAAACTCCAGAAAAACCCAAAGTAATTCAAGAACCTAAAAGCGTTGCAACTACTATTGAAAAGGACAATCGAACCTATTCAGAAAAACTTCTTCAAACCAAAAAAGGATATCCATTTGAATCGTGGCGAGAAGCATTTTTTGAATACGATATGGAACAATACACAGAAGAAAATTGCAATGCTGCCAAAGCTATTTTTGACAATTTAATTGCAGGACTACTCAAAATTGGCGAACACGGAAGCGAAAAAGAAAAACTTGCACTTTTTGAAACAGCCGTAAATGCACTCAACAGTTTAAATGATAAAGTTGAAGGACTCATTGAAACGGGCGAACGAGAAGATTTATGCGAACTCATCGATGAAATAACAGTTGCCGCAGGACTCAACCCTGAAAACTATGCAGATGGAGAAGGTTTGGCAGATTTATGGCGAGAATGGTAATGAAATTATTTAAATCGCCTATCAAAAGAAATAAAAACACGCATGAATTTACACATTCGCAAAGGAACTTCTCAAGATATTGATACCTTATTGAGCATTACAAAAGCCTGCGCAAAACACATGGTTACAAAAGGAATTTTTCAATGGAATGAAAACTATCCCAACCGAAACGCTTTTGAAAATGATGTAGCACGCAACGAACTTTATATATTGCTTTATGAAAACAAAATTATGGGTTCTATCGTAATTTCCAGCTTGATGGATGAAGAATACAAAACGGTTAATTGGCTTTCGCCAGATGATACAAGCGTATACATTCATCGTTTGGCAATTCATCCAGAAAATCAAGGAAAAGGCTATGCGCAATATTTGATGGATTTTGCAGAAAACTTCGCGATAGAAAATAATTATCGTTCCATAAGATTAGACACGTTTAGTAAGAACGCTAGAAACCAAAAGTTTTACGAACTTCGCGGCTACAAAAAGCTTGAAAATATATACTTTCCCAAACAAAGTGTATATCCATTTTACTGTTACGAGAAAATCCTTTGAAAACAAAAGTCACTACATCACTTGTCAACAAACTCGCAATTCCTGCGCTCATTGCCGGAATCGCCGAACCTTTATTGTCTATCACAGACACCGCAGTTGTTGGAAACGTAGCTACAAATGCTACGGAAGCATTGGCTGCTGTGGGAATTGCAGGTGCATTCATTTCGATGTTAGTTTGGGTTTTTGGACAAACGCGTAGTGCAATTTCTGCGTTGGTTTCACAATACTTAGGCGCTAACAAACTCGATCAAATCAAAACCTTGCCTGCACAAGCTATCGGAATCATTTTGGCGATTAGTTTGTTGTTAATTCTCATTACTTATCCGTTTGCAGAACAAATTCTCAACTTTTACAATGCTGAAGGAATCATCTTAGATTACAGCAGTTCGTATTACCGAATTCGTATTTTTGGCTTGCCTTTTACCCTACTCACTTTTGCTATTTTCGGAATCTTTAGAGGTTTGCAAAACACGCTCATTCCGATGATAATTGCTATTATTGGCGCATTGCTCAATGTTGCTTTAGATTTTGCTCTTGTCTACGGAATTGAAGGATATATTCCTGCTATGCATGTAGAAGGCGCGGCTTACGCAAGTCTATTTTCGCAAATATTTATGGCGTTGCTTTCAGTAATATTTCTATTGAAAAAAACACAAATTCCGCTCAAAATACAATTACCATTGCATGAAGAATTGCCCAATCTCGCAGTAATGATTCTCAATCTTGTAATCAGAACTATTGCATTAAATGTGGCGTTATACTTCGGAACCTCCTTTTCGGCAGCTTACGGAGCTGAATACAGCGCGGCATACACCATTTTGCTTAACATTTGGTTCTTTGGCGCATTTATCATTGACGGTTATTCAAGCGCAGGAAACATTCTGTCAGGAAAACTTTACGGAGAAGAAAACTATGAGGAATTGGTAAAATTGAGCAATCGACTTATTAAATATGCAATTTTGGTTGGAGTTGCCATGTTTATTGTTGGTGGAATTTTATATTATCCTATTGGAAGAATCTTTACAAAAGAACAAGCTGTTTTAGAAGAATTTTATACGGTTTTTGCTTTAGTGCTTGCCATGCAACCGCTGTGTGCCATTGCATTTATTTTTGATGGAATATTTAAAGGATTAGGAAAAATGGCAACACTTAGAAACGTTTTGCTTTTTGCCACTTTTGCAGTTTTTATTCCAACAATTTTTGTGCTCGATCAGCTTAATTTAAAACTCTACGCCGTTTGGATTGCCTTTACTTTTTGGATTGTTGCACGCGGTTTTCCATTAATTTATTTTTTTAGAAAAGAATTTGTTCCGAAAGTGAAGAAAATTAATTCGTGATTTGGCTTTTTTAGACTGGAATTGGACTTGCTTAGACTGACTTAGACGCGCTTTGCTTTTAGGTTCGCTTCGCTCAATTTAAAGATTTAAGGTTGTTTCTGAGATCATTATTTGATTTTATATAAAATGCTAAATTTTAAAATACGTTTATAAGACAAATTTGAATGTTGTTTGAAACTAATTGATACATTTTCAAATTCTCAAATTGCCTCATCAATAACGTTTTTAGACACGCTTAGAAACGTCCTTACGAGCGTTTCAACGCGTGGTAATCTGTTTGTTTGCAAAGACAAATTCATATTCGAACGACAAACAAGATTACTTTATACTTTTTACCACGAATTCACGAATTGCTCACTGTTTGTTATGTGAAACCAAAAGCTTTTCTTGAAAATACTTAATGATGTATGTTTCCTTTCTCAATACTCATATCTAAATTCTCAATACTTTTTTTACCACGAATTCACGAATTTTTTTGGTTTTCCTTCTCTTTGTGTTGATGATTTTCACGAAGTGCTTACTCTTATCAGAAGCTGAATCAAGTTCAGCTTGACGTTAAGTTTTTGAAATTTGACTTTAAAAAATGATAAATTTTCTTTGAAGCTTCTCAATACTCACATCTAAATACCCAATACTTTTTTAACACGAATTCACGAATTTTTTTGCCTTTCCTTCTCTTTGTGTTGATGATTTTCACGAAGTGCTTACTCTTATGAGAAGCTGAATCAAGTTCAGCTTGACGTTAAGTTTTTGAAATTTGACTTTAAAAAATGATAAATTTTCTTTGAAGCTTCTCAATACTCACATCTAAACACCCAATACTTTTTTAACACGAATTCACGAATTTTTTTGCCTTTCCTTCTCTTTGTGTTGATGATTTTCACGAAGTGCTTACTCTTATCAGAAGCTGAATCAAGTTCAGCTTGACGCTAAGTTTTTGAAATTTGACTTTAAAAAATGATAAATTTTCTTTGAAGCTTCTCAATACTCACATCTAAATACTCAATACTTTTTTCATTACGAATTACTAACTATTCTTGAAAACTAAAATCTACTATCAAAATATAAACAGTTTTTGAAAACATCCTGATTCCTGATTCCTAATTCTAACAGTCTTGACTCCAAAACAAAAGTATCAATCCTTTATCTTTTCCACGATTTCATCACACATTCCCATCATGTAAAAACCTCCCGAACCTACAAAATACAGTCTATTTTCTTCCAATAAAAACTTGTGCGGCGCTTTACTTATATATGTCCATGCAGAACTTTTTCCTTTGGAATTTAGCAACATTTCATACGTTTCTTTTGCATTTTTAGAAGTCTTAAAAATGTATTCTTCAATCGTAACTCTTGGATAGGTGTTTCCATTAACTTCCATTGGTTTTGCACCTTTTAAAAACGATTTTCGAATTTCGTGTATTCCTTTTTGAAACAGCGAAACATCTATAAATTCAATAGTATCTTTCAGTTTTAAAACACGTTGCAAACCTCCTAAAACTATCGTTTTTTCTGATGGAACAATTTCCAAACTTTTCAATTGATATTCATGTTCTAACTCTGACAATCGCATTACTTTTTGTTTTAGTTTTGAAGTAAGATTTGTGTCATGCTCACTTTCATCAGAATCGATATTTGCTACTTCATTCATCACCTTTTCCTGGAGTTTCGTAATTGTTTCTTTTCCTGAATCTGTAGCAATCGATCTTAAAATATTGTCAAAGTAACGATTGACTTCCGTTTTGTAATCTTCCTGAAAGTAAAATTCGTATGCCATAAAACCGATCCATTGCTCTTTTTCTTCATTAGCAAATGTCTTATACTTTTCTACAAAATATTTTGGTTTTTCTTTGATAAAATCTAGTATGTATTGCCCCATAACTTCCGCCAACGCGCCATCTGACTTTTTGATAATATCTCTAAAAACCATCATATAAAAATCATGTTCGTTGGTATCACTTTTTAAAATCGCGTCCAAACAACGAAAAGTTTCATCATCATCACTTGGATATACTTCGTCGTTGAGAATTTTAGTTACATGTTTCCGAACATCAAACATATCTTTGTTAATAATAATTTTGGTCTTTGGTGCTTCTTTTTCAGTTTTTTCAGGAACGGTCTTTGTTTGCTCTTTACAAGCAAAAAATAAGAGCAAGAAAATCATCAAAAGGAAAGGAATACGTGTTTTCATGGAATGAATTTATAAAATAACACGAATATTCAGACTATGTATTCACCGAAAATTTATGTTTAAAGATCAAAAATTAATTCAAATATGTTTTCGGTAGTTTTTACACTACTTGTTTTTTGTTTTCTTCCGTTTAAAAAGTAACAGTATATCTGTAATAAAATATGCCGAAATGACGACCATTCCAAAAGTAGCATGTAGATATTTGTGAGTTGGGAAAAAGTGAAAAATACACGTATAAAGTGTTGCCAAACCCAAAGGATAGGTTAAAAACCTTAGAAAATAACTGTATAATGAATGTTCATTGATTTCATTTTCGTCATCAATTTCAAGGTCTAATCGATGAAAAATAGCGTCTTTTTGCAATTCTTTTTCACTGTCATACATCACTTTTCCACAAATGAGATATAACACTAAGAAAATGATTTTGATACAAGTATAGATCCAAAATCTGTCATCTTGATACGCAACAATATCTTTCGGAATAAAAAGAAAAAACAATACTGAGAAGATTCCGAAGAACAAAATTTTTCCCATGATATTGAGTTTAGTATCGATTGAAATTAAGTGCTGTTGTTCATCAAATTTAAAAGTAAAAACAGCATATAAAATCATCGTCCATTGGTTTGGTTGCCACATTTGGGTTTCCTGTGAAGTAATTGTACCTGCAACACCTTTTTTATTCAAGAAAAATCCGCGAAAATGTGCACCAAACGTATTTGGTTTTTCTGTTTCAATAAGTTGATTGACTTCTTTTTGAGTGATTTCCAATGGCTTTTTTTAAAATTACAACTTCAAAATATCAGTATGTTTTTAAAATCATTAGTTACAATAAACAAAAAAATCCACACCGTTACAGTGTGGATTTGTATTTCTATATCAAGTAAAAAACTATTCTTTTTCTACTTTTTTAGTTTCTTCATCTTTTGTAGCATCCTTGAACTCTTTAATTCCGCTACCTAATCCACGCATTAATTCTGGAATTTTTCTTCCTCCGAATAAAAGTAATACAACAACTACGATTAAGATAATTGAATATCCTCCAGGAATTGCTAAAAACATATTTAAAGACATCATAATGATTAAAATTTAAGTTACAAAGGTAAAAATAAATAGATACCTAGCCGTAAAGAAGCACAAAAAAAACACTTCGATACAATTTATTCCTAATATTTTTCTTTTAAGTTTGTAGTGTACATCAAAATCATGGCAAAAGAAAAAAGAAAAAAACGACAACTTAAAAAGAAGCTTTTGCACAAGTATCGCTTGGTCATTCTGAATGAAGATACTTTTGAAGAACGTATTTCTTTTAAACTCACGCGATTAAATGTATTTGTATTGGTCACGTTTTCCGTGATTCTTCTCATTGTATTGACCACATTTTTAATTGCATTTACGTCGTTGCGAGAATATATTCCAGGGTATTCGTCTACGGCTTTGAAACAAAAAGCAATAGAACTCAACGAACAAATTGACTCGTTAAAGCAAGTTTCTCGGAGAGATTCTATCTATTTAAGTTCTATTCGAAATGTCCTTACGGGAGAAATAAAAAGTGAGAGTATCAATAAAGATTCTTTGTATAAGTCATTTGAGATTGATCCTGACGAAGTTAATTTAACACCAAATAAACAAGATTCCTTACTTCGGGAAGAAGTCGCACAGGAAGACAAATACAATTTGTTTGAAACGGCAACGTCTAAAGTGAATTTTGTATTGTTTCCACCTGTAAAAGGAGAAATTACTCAGAAATACAATCCGAAAGAAAAACATTATGCCATTGATGTTGTGGTACCAAAAGATACGCCTGTAAAAGCAACCGCCGACGGAATGGTAATTTTTGCCGAATGGACCGCCGCAACAGGTTATGTAATTATCATTGAACATTCCAACAATCTCGTTTCTGTATATAAACACAATGCGTCACTGACCAAAGAACAAGGCGATTTGGTTACCGCAGGCGAAGTGATTGCTATTGTTGGAAATACAGGCGAATTGACCACAGGACCACATTTGCATTTTGAACTTTGGAGCGAAGGCTATTCCATTGATCCGGCATCCATTATTGATTTTAAACTGTGACACAAATTATACTAATTACATCTGATTTAATTGAAAAAATAAAAACTGACAGATGAAATCATTGAAAGCACTTTTAGCGAAACCATTTGCGCGTATTATTCAAAAAAAAGTGTCAAAATGGGCAAATAATCCATTGCAAACACAAGAAAAAGTTTTTAAAAGACTTATTCAAGAAGCTGCGCATACAGCATTTGGAAAAGATCATGACTTTCAAAATATTCACTCACATGACGATTTTGTAAAACGCGTTCCCATTCGCGATTATGAAGGTTTACGATTATATGTAGATAGAGTTGTCGCTGGAGAAAAAGACATTCTTTGGAAAGGAAAACCCTTGTATTTTGCAAAAACTTCTGGAACCACTTCAGGTGCAAAATACATTCCGATTACAAAAGAATCTATGCCAACTCATGTAGAAGCGGCTCGCAACGCTATTTTGCTTTACATTGCCGAAACTGGAAATACTGATTTTGTAGATGGAAAAATGATCTTTTTGCAAGGAAGTCCTGTATTAAACGAAAAAAACGGCGTAAAACTTGGGCGCCTTTCTGGAATTGTAGCGCATTATGTGCCTAGATATCTTCAAAAAAACAGAATGCCAAGTTGGGAAACCAACTGTATTGACGATTGGGAAACTAAGGTAGAAGCCATTGTTGATGAAACGCTAGATAAAAAAATGTCAATTATCAGTGGAATTCCTTCGTGGGTTCAGATGTATTTTGAACGTATTGAAGCGCGAACAGGCAAAAAAATTGGCGAGGTTTTTCCAGATTTTAAACTTTTTATTTTTGGAGGCGTAAATTATGAACCGTATCGAAATAAATTTGAAAACCTCATCGGTAGAACAGTAGATAGTATAGAATTGTATCCAGCAAGTGAAGGCTTTTTTGCATTTCAAGATCAACAAAAAGATAAAGGAATGTTGCTGCAATTAAACTCTGGAATTTTCTACGAATTTGTCAAAGCAACTGATTTTTTTGACGAAAATCCAACCAGAATTACCTTAAAAGACGTCGAACTTGGTGTAAATTATGTGATGATAATTTCTACCAACGCTGGACTTTGGGCATATAATATTGGAGATACTGTTGAGTTTACTTCGCTAAAACCTTATAAAGTAATAGTTTCAGGTCGTATCAAGCATTTTATTTCCGCTTTTGGCGAACACGTTATTGGAAAAGAAGTTGAAGACGCATTAAATGAAGCTTTGCAAAAACATGGTGCAAGCATTAACGAATTTACCGTAGCACCACAAATAAATCCGCCGAAAGGCTTGCCATATCACGAATGGCTTATAGAATTTGAAAAAGCGCCCGATAATTTAGAAGCATTTGCGAAAACAATTGATGCTTCGCTGCAACAGCAAAACAGTTATTATTTTGATTTGATAAAAGGAAAAGTATTAAAACCTTTACAAATTACTAAAATTCAAAAAGATGGCTTTCAGAACTATATGAAATCGATCGGAAAATTGGGCGGACAAAATAAAATTCCTAGATTGTCTAACGATAGAAAAATAGCAGAAATACTAACGAATTACAAAAAAGCTTAGAAATATCAAATTAACTTGTATTTTTGTGCGGAAAAACCATATATGAGTAAAATCAAAATTCACGAAAGAACAAGAGCACAAGAATCATCAGGAGCTATTGAGCGTTTGTACATTACCATGAGACATTTATTTAATCGTGGCTTTTACAAACCGATGGGCGTTTCTGGAGAAACACTTCGTCAGTCGCTACTCGTTTTGCGTCCAGAAATATATGGTTCTATTGCAGAAGAAAAGGCAGAAATAAATGGTTTGTTGTATGTAATTGACCGTTTGCCAATTGGCATTGAAGAATGTCGCTTTATCAACTTAACTTCTGATGAAGGCTACAAAAATTCACACTTCAAAGCCATAATTCCACCAAAAAGACGTAGAAACTGTTATCGTATTGACGAAGAACAGATGAATATTGAGATTACACGTGGACGATCGGAAATCTATGATATTTTAACGCACTTAACGTTTTTATTTATCGAATCGCACAAAATAAGCGATCGTGTGTTAATTGGTGAAGATGGCGAAACAACACGTGATTGGGAAAAACTGGAGCAAGCCGTTTGTAAAAAGAAAAAGCTAACACTTGCCGAAAGAGAAGTTGCCATTACGCATACGGCGAATATTTTGGGAAGAACTTTTGAAGAAATCTTAGATGCACACAAAACGTTTTCTACCAAAGAAAATCCGGAGCGTTTTTTAAATATTATCTATTGGTTAGGAAAATTGGCAATCAAAGAAGTTACCAAAGGTGAAAAAAGAACCATTACCTTTAGTCCTGTATTGCGCGAACGTTTAGGACATCATATTCACGGTGAAGTTTGGGCAGACAATATTAAAAGAGTATTAAAAGAAAACAAATTATTACACAGACCGATTCACATTATCAGTGCCAATATGCACAGTGTGATGAACTCTATATTTGCACCTAATTTGTTGCAAAAACAACTCAATACTACAGACGAATTTGATATTTTTGAAGCATTGAGTACTTCGGGAAACAATGCCCTTCGAAATAAAGTAGAAAAAGAAGCGTTGAAAAAGGGAATGATTTATATTGAAGATGAATCAGGAACCAACATTCACGTACAAATTTTTGACACAGCAAAGATTGATTTTAGCAAAACAAGTTACAACTGTTGCGCTACTAATGACGATGAAAAACCTGTGTTATTTGTGATGGATTACGCCTTTGGAGAACAAGCATATGAAACCATTGATGAGTTTTTAAAACCATACACAAGCCAAGACAAAACCAAAAAAGAATATCTAAATGTGGCTTCGGTTTCCATTATGGGAAAAGCTGGAATATTAGAAGGTGGAAAAGGAGATATTATGATTCCATCGGCACACATTTTTGAAGGAACGGCAGACAATTATCCTTTTAAAAACGAATTACAAAAAGAAGACTTAGAAGGTCACGGATTGCAAGTTTTTGAAGGTTCTATGATTACGGTTTTAGGAACTTCATTACAAAATAAAGACATCTTAAAATTCTTCCACGATTCTACATGGAATGTAATTGGGCTTGAAATGGAAGGTGCACATTATCAAAAAGCAATTCAATCTGCATCAAAAATTAGAAGAAGCATTTCAGAAGATGTAAAAGTACGTTATGCATATTACGCTTCTGATAATCCATTAGAAACAGGAAGTACACTAGCCTCTGGCGGATTGGGTACTACAGGAGTAAAACCTACGTACTTAATAACAAGAAAAATTTTAGAACAATTATTTAACAACTAAAGAATATGAGTGAAAATATTCAGAATACTCCTCCACCAACTGAAAAATCTACAGAAGTAGACTTAGGAGATTTGTTTAGAATGATAGGTAGGGCAATGAACCGATTCTTTGCCTTTTTGAGAAATACATTTTTATTTATTCTCGACCTAATTATAAAGGCTTTAATCATTGTTAGAGTTCATATTATAAAATTTGTCATTGTAGGAATACTAAGTGTTGCTATTGGATGGTTTCTTGATTCCAGACAACCTATAGTATATGGTTCTAATATGACAGTACAAACCAACTTTGGAAGTGCCAGACAATTATATTCAAACATCAAATACTACAACGGATTGGTTCAGCAAGGAGATACCATGAAGCTCAAAGATCTCTTTGGTATCAATGACGAGCAAGCAGGAAACCTAAGAGGCATATTTATTGAACCGAAAGTATCTGAAATAGACATGCTAAAAGCATATGACAAGTTTATGAAGGAAACGGATAGTATCAATGTATACGACAAAATGGATTTTGAAAAATTCAAAAAGAGTGTAGATCCATTAACCTTTGGAACTCACGAAATTGGAGTTGCCTCAGGTAAAAAAAATGTTTTCAAACTCTTACAAGAAAAACTCATTTCTATTAACGTAGAAAACGAATACATTCAAAAGCAAAAAGCTATTAAACTTAAAAACTTAATAGCTGAAGAAGAAGCTTTAAAGAAACGTTTGAGTACTATTGATACACTTCGTGGCGTGTATAATGAAGCCATTAAAAGTGAAGCTCGTAAAACGAGTCAGGCACAAACACAAATTCAAATGTCTTCATCAACGGTAAAAACAAGTGAATTAGAACTTTTCAGTTTAGATGAAAAAATCTCTGCTCGTTTATTACAAATTGCTGAACAAAAAGAATTCCAACAAAAAACAATCAACGTATTAAGTGATTTCTCTGATGGAGCAAAAATCAAAAACTTTTACGAAAGCAACTTGTTCAGAATACCAATTCTAACACTATCCATTTTATTAGTGTTTATTCTACTAAGAGAACTCAACAAATACTTAAACACTTACGCAGAAAATAAACGATTAAATGCCTAAAAACGCGGTACTTATTACAGGAGGAGCAGGATTTATAGGTTCGAACTATATTCCGTATTTCTTAGAACAACACCAAGATACTACGGTTGTAAACATTGACAAGCTTACCTATGCAGGAGATCAAGAAAATCTTGCAGAAATACGCAATCATAAAAATTACAACTTTGTAGAAGGTGACATCTGTAATAGAACGCTACTAGAAGAACTGTTTGAGAAATATGAATTTAAAGCGGTCATTCACTTTGCGGCAGAATCACACGTAGACAACTCTATCAAAAATCCAGATGCGTTTATACAAACCAATATCTTTGGAACATTCAACTTGCTTGATGTTGCCAAAAAAGCATGGATGGATGGACCGAATCAGGTAAAAGAAGATTGTGATACTTGCCGTTTTCATCACATATCAACAGATGAAGTATACGGAACGCTAGGCGAAACAGGATTATTTACAGAAAACACATCCTACGCTCCAAACAGTCCGTACAGCGCATCAAAAGCATCGTCAGACTTTATCGTGCGCAGTTACTTTCACACCTATGGAATGAATGTGGTAACAACAAATTGTTCTAACAATTACGGACCCAAACAGCATGATGAAAAATTGATTCCGACCATCATCCGAAAAGCAATTTCTGGTGAAAACATTCCAATTTATGGAGATGGAACCAACATTCGCGATTGGTTATACGTATTAGATCACTGCAAAGGAATCCACTTGGTATATCAAAACGGAAAAGCTGGTGAAACCTATAATATTGGTGGTAGAAACGAGCGTAACAACGTTTATATTGCCAATACAATTTGCGAATTGCTAGACAAATTACAACCAAAAGAAGCATCTTACAAAGCACAAATTACCTTTGTAAAAGACCGACCAGGGCACGATTTTCGCTACGCTATCGATGCAAGTAAAATAGAAAATGAACTCGGTTGGAAAGCCGCAGAAAACTTTGAATCGGGCATTTTAAAAACGATTGAATGGTATTTGGAAAAATACAACACAAAATAATATAAAAATGAAGGGAATAGTATTAGCCGGCGGATCAGGAACACGATTGCATCCACTTACACTCGCAGTAAGCAAGCAACTCATGCCTGTATACGACAAACCGATGATATACTATCCTGTTTCTACACTCATAAGCGCAGGAATTCGTGAAATACTCATCATTTCCACGCCGCAAGACTTACCACTTTTTCAAAAACTACTAGGCGACGGAAAAAAGTTTGGTTGCGAATTTCACTATGAAGTACAAGAAAATCCAAACGGATTGGCAGAAGCTTTTATCATTGGTGAAAAATTCATTGGGAAAGATAAAGTCGCATTAATTTTGGGTGATAATATTTTCTACGGATCTGGCTTGGCAAACTTGCTTCAAGCAAACAACAATCCAGAAGGCGGCATCATTTACGCATATCACGTACACGATCCAGAACGTTACGGAGTGGTAGAATTTGACAATGACGGCAATGCTATTTCTATAGAAGAAAAACCTGAGCATCCAAAATCAAACTACGCTGTTCCAGGCATCTATTTCTATGACAATGAAGTCGTAGAAATTGCCAAAAACATCAAACCAAGTGGTCGTGGCGAACTCGAAATTACCGATGTAAATCGTGTATACTTAGAAAAAGGAAAACTAAGCGTAAGCATTCTCGACAGAGGAACGGCTTGGCTAGACACAGGAACATTCAACTCATTAATGCAAGCTTCACAATTTGTACAAGTCATTGAAGAACGCCAAGGACTCAAAATTGGAGCCATAGAAGAAGCCGCATACCGAATGGGATTTATTAGCAAAAAACAACTAGATGAATTGGCGCAACCATTACTAAAAAGTGGTTACGGAAAACATCTCTTAGAAATACAATAAAAACAACGTCTTGAACATTACTCACACACCATTAGCAGGCTGTTTTGTCATAGAACCTCAAGTATTTGGAGATGCTAGAGGAAGCTTTATGGAAAGTTACAACGAACAAAAATTTCCAGCCGATGTACACTTTGTACAAGACAATCAATCTGTTTCGCAAAAAGGTGTGTTGCGCGGATTGCACTTTCAAACTGGTGAACATGCACAAGCAAAACTAGTACGCGTCATTCGTGGTGAAGTATTAGATGTCGCTGTTGATGTACGACCAAATTCTGAAACCTTTGGACAGCATTTTTCCATCATTCTAAATGCAGAAAACAACAAGCAACTATTTGTTCCTAGAGGATTTGCACACGGTTTTGCTGTATTGCAAGACGATACCATTTTTGCATACAAATGTGACAACTTTTACAATAAAGACGCCGAATCTGGAATCATATACAACGATCCTGAAATTGCTATTGATTGGATGCTCAACGAAGATGAAATCATCCTATCTGACAAAGACAAATTACTTCCAAACCTGAAATCATTATCGCTATGAAAACGGTTTTAGTAACTGGCGCAAATGGTCAATTAGGACAATGTATTCAAAAAATACAACCACAACACGCAAAAATCAATTTTCATTTCAAATCGTCACGTGACTTAGACATTACAAATGTAAAAGCTGTAAACGATTACTTTTCCAATCACGATTTTGATTACTGTGTAAATTGTGCCGCGTATACGAATGTAGAATTAGCAGAAAGCGAAGAAGAAAAAGCCTATTTGGTCAATGCAGAAGCAGCGAAGTATTTGGCAGAAGCATGTGCTGAAAATAATGTAACGCTCATTCATATATCTACAGATTATGTTTTTGATGGAACGAAAAAAACGCCGTATGTAGAAACAGATACAACCAATCCGATAAGTGTTTACGGAGCATCAAAACTAAAAGGCGAACAAAACATTCAAGAAATATTTAATAACTATTTCATCATTCGTACGTCTTGGTTATATGCTGAATTTGGAAAAAATTTCTACAAAACCATCTTGCGAAAAGCTGAAGAAAAAGCAAATCTTACGATCACAACCGAGCAAAAAGGAACACCAACAAACGCTAACGATCTGGCAGAATTGATTGTAGAAATCATCAATACAGAAAACAAAAACTACGGAATATATCACTTTAGCAATGAAGGTGAAGCCACTTGGTACGATTTTACGAAAGAAATTATTCAAAATTTAAATCTCGCTGAAGCGGAAAAACCTTCCTTAAAACCCATTGCTAGTTACAAAACAAAAGCTGCTCGACCAGTATATAGTGTGCTCGACAAAACGAAAGTACGCAATATTATACAAACAATTTCTTGGCAAGAAAGTTTGCAACAACTCATGAAAAATCACAACTAAATTGATGAAAGAATATCTATACAACGCCATTGAAGCTGCGGTAAACGCGGGCGCAATTATTATGGATATCTATGAAAATCAAATTGTAGCTGTTGAAACAAAAGCTGACGATTCGCCAGTAACTATTGCTGACAAAAAAGCTGATCTGTACATTCAAAATGCTTTACAAAGTACCAACATTCCTGTATTAAGTGAAGAAGGCGAGCACGCACACTTTGACATTCGTAAAAACTGGGAACAATGCTGGATTGTTGATCCGCTTGATGGAACCAAAGAATTCATCAAACGAAATGGAGAATTTACCGTAAATATTGCCTTAGTAGAAAATGGAAAGCCACTTTTGGGCGTCATTTACATTCCAGCAGAAAAATCGGTTTATTTTGCCATTACGGCGGAAAAAAAATCGTTCAAACTCAATTTAGAAGCACACAATATCACTTATGATTCGTTGAAAAATGCCAAAGAAATTACGGCTGCTTCTGAAACTGATGCCATTACACTAACGTCAAGTCACTCGTACACCAACCAAAAAGTATTGGACTTAATTGATACGCTAGAAACTGAAGGAAAAGAAGTCAACCTCATCAAAGCAGGAAGTTCCTTAAAATTCTGTCTCATGGCTGAAGGAAAAGCGTCTTTCTATCCGCGATACGCGCCAACAATGGAATGGGATACCGCAGCAGGACACGCTATTTGCAAAGCTGTTGGACTCGAAGTATATTCTTTAGAAACGAACAAACCACTAAAATACAACAAGGAAAATCTACTAAATCCGTGGTTTCTTGTTCGAAAAGTAGGATGAAAAATAAGGGGATAAAACCCTTATAAAAAAGGGTATTTCCCCAGAAAAGTCAATAATTTCCTAGTGTTAAAATTTATAGCTAGTTTTGCAGCGAATAATAGCACTATGTACCAAGAAGCATATCATCACGAACCTTTAGAAAAATACAGTTTTCTAATTACTGGCGGCGCAGGATTTATAGGATCAAATTTAGTAGCATATTTACTAAAGCACAACGCCAAAAAAGTACGTGTATTAGACAATTTATCTACAGGTTTCAAACACAATATTGAGGAATTTGAATCACATCCAAATTTCGAATTCATACTAGGTGATATCAGAGATGTAGAAACATGCAAAACTGCCGTTAGCGAAATGGACTTTGTATTACATCAAGCAGCATTGGGTTCGGTACCAAGATCATTTAACGATCCTATTTCAACCAATGCCGTAAACATTTCAGGTTTCTTAAACATGTTGGTCGCTTCGCGCGATGCTGGCGTAAAACGAATGGTATACGCAGCTTCTTCGAGCACATATGGCGATAGCAAAGCATTACCAAAACAAGAAGACATTATTGGAAATCCATTATCTCCGTACGCTATTACCAAATATGTAAACGAATTGTACGCTGACAACATTTCCAAACATTTTGATTTTCATTCAGTTGGTTTGCGCTATTTCAACGTTTTTGGACCAAAACAAAACGTAAAAGGTGCATATGCGGCAGTAATTCCGCTATTTTTCAATGCTGGAATACATAACACAAAAGTAACAATCAATGGAGATGGAAATCAAACAAGAGATTTTACTTTTGTCGAAAATGTAGTGCAGGCAAATATAAAGTCACTTTTTGCAGAAATTACAAAACATGAAGTGTTCAATGTAGCTGTGGGCGATCGCATCAGTGTAAACGATTTGTGGAACAACATCAAAGAAATTACACAAAGTACTACGGAAGCTTCTTATGGAGAAAGCCGTATTGGTGATGTTCGTGATTCATTAGCCGACATTTCAAAAGCAAAAAAATTATTACAATACAATCCTAAATATACCGTACGCGATGGATTAAGCATTACGTACGACTTTTTTAAAAAGCAGTCGGAAACAAATGACAAATAAGGTAATTTCCATAATAGGTTTAGGATATGTTGGATTACCGCTTGCGGTTGAATTCAGCAAAAAAGGGTTTCAAGTCATCGGATTTGATATCAATCAAGCGCGAATTCAAGAATTACAGCAAGGAAAAGATCATACGCTAGAAGTTAGTGAAGCCGAATTACAAGAAGCTGCTACTTTACAATACACAAACAAAGCAGCAGACATCGCGCAAGCAAATGTGTATATTGTAACCGTTCCGACACCAATTACCGATCATAAATTTCCAGACTTAAAACCCTTAGAAGCCGCTTCTAACTTAGTTGGTTCGGTATTAAGCAAAAATGATATTGTCATCTATGAATCAACGGTTTTTCCAGGTTGTACTGAGGAAGTTTGCGTGCCTATTTTGGAAGCGCAAAGTAAATTGGTTTTCAATACCGATTTTTTCTGCGGATATTCTCCTGAAAGAATCAATCCTGGAGACAAAAAACACAGAGTAAACAATATTACCAAAGTAACTTCGGGAAGCACACCTGAAATTGCAGATACGATTGATGAGCTCTATAAAAGTATCATTACCGTTGGCACCTTTAAAGCTTCTTCCATAAAAGTAGCAGAAGCTGCCAAAGTGATTGAAAATTCTCAGCGAGACATCAACATTGCGTTTGTAAACGAATTGGCATTGATATTTGGGAAACTCGGTATTGATACACATGAAGTATTAGAAGCCGCAGGAACTAAGTGGAATTTCCTGCCATTTACACCAGGTTTGGTGGGCGGACATTGTATTGGTGTAGATCCATACTATCTTACGTACAAAGCAAAAAGTGTAGGATACATTCCGCAAGTTATCTTAGCAGGAAGAAAAATAAATGACAACATGGGCAAATACATCGCAGAACGCGTTGTAAAACTTATGATACAACAAGAAAAACTAATAAAAGGTGCAAAAGTGACCATTTTGGGAATCACTTTTAAAGAAAATTGTCCTGACATTAGAAACACACGCGTCATTGACATTGTGCATGAATTGGAAGAATATGGAATTGAAGTGGAAGTATTTGACGACAACGTAGATGCTTCTGAAGTAAAAAAGGAATACAATATTGAGCTAGTTTCGTCGATTTCCAACGACACTAGAGCGATTATTTTGGCAGTTGCACATAAAAGTTTCAATAAAATTGACGTAACTCCCTTTTTTAAAGAAGGATGTATTATTTTTGACGCGAAAAATTTCCTTCCAAAACCAATTGTGACAGAGAGATTATAGCCGTTAGAATATTAAATATAAAAGAGTAAAAACAAACTGATGAAAAAAAACCTTATTGTATTTGGTACACGACCAGAAGCCATCAAAATGGCGCCTTTGGTAAAGGAATTTTTAAAACACCAAGACACTTTTGAAACAAAAGTTTGTATCACGGCTCAGCACCGAGAAATGCTGGATCAGGTACTATCATTTTTTGAAATTACACCCGATTACGATTTAGACTTAATGAAGCCTAATCAAAATCTATATGGTTTAACTGCTGATATCATCACGAATTTAAAACCTGTTTTGGAAGATTTTCAACCAGATTATGTATACGTTCATGGAGATACTACGACGACGATGGCAACAAGTATTGCAGCGTTTTACTCTGGAGCAAAAGTATGTCATGTAGAAGCAGGATTGCGTACCTTCAACAAAAGATCGCCATTCCCAGAAGAAATCAACAGATGTGTTACAGGAAGTATCTGTGACTATCACTTCTCTCCAACGGAAACCTCAAAACAAAATCTGCTCAACGAAAATGTTGCAGACGAAAACATACTTATTACAGGAAATACCGTAATTGACGCGTTGCACTTTAGCGCAGACAAAGTAAAATCAGATGGTTTTCAAGATCAAGAAATTGAAGATGTAAAAGAAGTTTTAGACACTTCTAAACGATTGATATTAGTGACAGGACACCGTAGAGAAAATCACGGACAAGGATTTATCAATATTTGCACAGCGTTAAAGCAAATTGCAACCGATCATCCTGATACACAAATCATCTATCCTGTTCACTTAAATCCAAACGTACAAAAGCCTGTATACGAATTATTAGCTGATATTGATAATGTAAAACTCATCAATCCGTTATCATATCCAGCATTTGTATGGTTAATGGACAAATCGAGCTTAATCATTACAGATAGTGGTGGCGTGCAAGAAGAAGCACCAAGTTTAGGAAAACCAGTATTGGTAATGCGTGACACTACAGAACGCCCAGAAGCTGTAGACGCAGGAACCGTTTTATTGGTTGGAACAAACACCGAAAAAATTATCAGTGAAGCACACAAATTACTAACAGACGAATCAGCTTATCACAAAATGAGTAAACTACACAATCCGTATGGAGATGGAACTGCTTGTGATAAAATCGTAAAATACATGTCAAAATTACAATAACAATCATGGGGAATAACAAACCAAGTGTGGTAATGGTAGGTCTAGGATATATCGGACTTCCAACAGCAGCATTAATTGCAAGTAAAGAAATAAAAGTAACAGGAGTTGATATTCATCAACATGTAGTAGATACTATTAATAAAGGAGAAATCCACATTGTAGAGCCAGACTTAGATGGTTTGGTTCACAAAGTAGTAAAGGATGGATTCTTAACCGCAAGCACATCACCTGTAGAAGCAGATGTATACTTAATTGCTGTACCAACACCGTTTAAAGGTGATTATGAGCCAGATATCTCTTATGTAGAATCGGCAACAAGAGCATTATTACCAACTTTAAAAGAAGGAGCTTTGGTCATAGTAGAATCTACAAGTCCTGTAGGAACTACCGAAAAAATGCAAGCGGTAATTGAAGCAGAACGCCCAGAATTGGCAGGAAAAATATACATGGCATATTGTCCAGAACGTGTATTACCAGGAAACGTAATTTACGAATTGGAGCATAACGATAGAGCTATTGGTGGAATTAATGCAGCATCAACCGAAAAAGCAGTAGCATTCTACAGACATTTTGTAAAAGGAGAATTGCACAAAACCAACTCAAAAACCGCAGAAATGTGTAAATTGGTAGAAAACTCATCAAGAGACGTGCAAATTGCCTTTGCAAACGAGCTTTCAATCATTTGTGACAAAGCAGGAATCAATGTTTGGGAGCTTATCAATTTAGCAAACAAACACCCAAGAGTAAACATTTTACAACCAGGAACAGGCGTTGGTGGACACTGTATCGCCGTTGATCCTTGGTTTATTGTTTCAGAATTTCCAGAAGAAGCGAAAATCATTCGTTCGGCAAGAGAAATCAACAATTACAAAACAGAATGGGCTATTGAAAAAGTAAAAAGTACTGCTTTACAATTTAAAATAGACAACGGTAGAGATGCAAAAATTGCTTGTATGGGATTGGCATTCAAGCCTAATATTGACGATTTACGTGAATCACCAGCATTATTAGTAACCAACACGTTAATAAACGACGGTTTTGATGTGTTGGCTGTTGAGCCAAACGTAAAATCGCACGACAAATATGAAATACACGATATGCAAGAAGCTGTAGCACAAGCAGATATTATTGTATATTTAGTGGCACATAACGAATTTAAAGATTTAACAGTAAATAAAACTGTTATCGATTTTTGTAACGTAAGTTAATTAGTAAAAAACAAAAAACAATGAAAAAAGCATTAGTATTAGTTCTTGGTCTTTTTCTGATCGCATGTGGATCGGACGAAAAAAAGAAAACAGAACCAAAACAAAATGACAAAAAAACAGAAGAAGTAAAACCTGAAGTAACAACGCCAACATATCCAAAATTAACAGATGTTCCGCCACAGTTGAACTATGTTTTTGACAACGGATATGACTTTGCAGATGATATTAAAGTTGATTTTATTTCTTTAGAAAGCAAAGGTGGAGACAAATACCAGCTCATCTACGGATTAGAATCTGATACAGATTATGCGAAAGTAGAAGACTTAAAAGTTTCTGCGGTTTTCTATGCAAAAGATCCATCAAAATTTAAAGATGCGATTTACAGAAAAAGAAAATCAAGACAAGTGCCGGCAGCCTGTAAACTATTTAGCTTAGATGATGGTGTTGTCGTTGTACAAGATTTTGAATTATTACCAAAAGATTTCACGCAAGTGAAGTTTTACTTTTACAATGACCAAGGTGTAATTAACAAAAAAATGCTAACGGTTAGAAATATCAAATTGCCTCAGTAACACAATTATAACTAGATGATATTTTCAACATCTCTTTTTCTAGTATTCTTTACCATCGTATTTGCAGTATATTGGTTTGTACTAGGCAGCATAAAAGATGAAGACACAAAACTAAAAGCGAGAATCATATTCTTGCTTTTAGCGTCTTATTACTTTTATATGTCGTGGAATCCAATATTCATTCTACTCATACTATTCTCAACAGTAGTCGATTATATTGCTGGTAAAAAAATACATCAAAGTTCCTCTAAAAAGCAAAAGAGACTCTTTCTTATCATTAGTTTGGTAACCAATTTAGGGTTTTTAGCATATTTTAAATATGTAAACTTCTTTTTAGGAACCGTAAACGATGTTGCAGGAACAAATTTCTTTGTTGATGTCATACTTCCTGTAGGAATCTCCTTTTACACGTTTCAATCCATGTGTTATACAATAGATATCTACTACGGAAAAATGAAACCTTCCAAAGATTTTTTTGAATTTTCATTGTACGTTACCTTCTTTCCACAATTAGTGGCAGGACCAATTGTACGAGCTATTGATTTCATTCCGCAGTTAAAAGTAAACCAACGTTTCAAAGACATCAACTTTCAACTAGCGGCAAACTATTTTCTATTAGGGCTCGTAAAAAAAGTGGTCATTGCAGACAATATTGCAAAGTTCTCTGATCCGTTATTTGCAAACCCAGATCAATACGGAACGCTTTCTTCTTGGATTGGTGTGATGTCATACAGTATTCAGATTTACTGTGATTTTTCAGGATATTCAGATATGGCAATTGGTGTAGCAGCATTATTAGGCTTTCGCCTGATGGAAAACTTCAACATGCCATACAATGCTACAAACATTACTGTTTTTTGGAGAAAATGGCATATCAGTCTCTCCACTTGGCTACGTGATTATCTGTTCATTCCACTTGGAGGAAGTAGAGTATCTAAAAAGATATTTTACTACAGAAACTTAATGCTTACCATGCTCCTTGGAGGACTTTGGCACGGTGCAAGCTGGAACTTTGTCGTTTGGGGCGGATTGCACGGCGCGGCATTAATCATTCACAAATTATACAAAACAAAATACTCCGACAACTTCAAATTTTCAAAATTTGGCACTTCGCTTTATACCGTAAGTGCGTGGGTTTTAACCATGATATTTGTAATGGTCACTTGGGTATTCTTTAGAGCACAAACATTTGGTGATGCGGCACAAGTATTACAAAACATGTTTACTTTCCAAGAATCTATAAATTACAGAATTCCAATCGCATTTATTGCACTATTTGGAATTACGGTAATTGGTCATTTCTTCGGAACGAAATATTATAAAGAAGTAGAAGAAAACCAAGGACACATGTTCTCAAATCCGTATTTACAAGGCGCATTATTTGGATTGGCAATCTTCTTAGTACTTTTATTTGGTAGCGACGACAATCAGGCATTTATATACTTTCAATTTTAACAGCTATGAAAAAAGAACATCGTATATTTCTCATTCAGACAGTCATAGCAGTCGCACTATTCATAGGATTATCTTTTACGATAAAAAGTATTTTTATGAGCGATCCAAAAGCGCAATCGTACCTAGAATTCAATGAAGGCATAAAAAAAATGGCTTCTTCAACAACTATATTGACGGACTCACTCATTGCTCAAAATGACTTGACTTTTGACCCTACTAGCGGAAAGTTAATGGATAAAGTATTAAAAAATCTAAAACAAACAGAAGGAAACAAACTACTGATTGTAGGTTCTTCTCAAATGCGTGTGGTTCAGGGAGAAGATATTCAAGATGCATATCAAAATTTAGTTTCAAGAAAAATAGCGGCACTAACAAACTATAACACTTACAATTTATCTATTGGAGGTATGAAAACTCCTGAAAAATTGATAATTGCAAAAAAAGGAATTGAAGCAACACAAGCAACGCGATTACTTATTTCTGTTACTCCATGGGATTGCTTGGCAGATGATGTAAGACCTTCCATAAAAAAAATTGAATCTAAAAACTATCAAAGTAAAGTTAAAAAATTAACTGAGAAAGTTGACGAAACTCCAACGGTTGAGAGCAAACCATTTCCGCTAAACATAAATGATAATATAACCGCTGTTGTAGATGAAGCAGTCACTGAAAATATTGACATCTACAATAAAAGAGCTGCGATAAAAAGGTGGCTTAATGCAGAAATAATTGGTACATTACTTGAAATAAAAGAAGGTGTAAAAAAAGAAACTATAGTAAATTCTAGCAGTCCACAGTATTGGAGAACATTAAATCAAAAACTTGATAACAAATCTGGTTGGGATCAAAGTATAGCCAAAACAGGATCGAAGTCATTAAAAATTACTAATGAAAATGCAACCTCTGCAAAATGGCTCGGAGATAATATTATACTTGAAAAACCAACTGACACTTTCGAATTTGAAGGATGGAGTAAAGCTGAAGGTGTTTCAAAGGCAAAATTATACTGTATAGATTTTCAAGTGATTTTTGAAGATGGAACTAGTAAATGGCATTACAAAGGATTAACTTTTAAAAAAGGAACTCATGATTGGGAAAAAGTAAAAACACGTGTTCGTTTTGATAAAAAAGTAAAAGCAATTAAACCACATGTGTTACTTTATGGAGCCTTTGGAACGGTTTGGTTTGATGATTTAGTAGCAAAACCTGTATATGATGATAAAGTAGGTGAAAATATTTTACCAAATCCAAGTTTTGAAGAAGAATTAAAAGAACGTCCTCATGTCTCTTACACATACAATGATGCTGAATGGAAACGAATACAAGAAAATATGTTTTCTGTAATTGACTTTTTATCAACACAAAAAACAGCACAACCAAATGTTTTATTATTTACTCCTTTTTGGCATGATAAAGAAAAAACAGCGTATCCACAGAAGAAAAAATACAATGCTCTAGTAGCAACCATACAGCAGTATTGTAAAGAAAAAAATGTTGTCTTTGTAAATGCTTCATATATCTTAACAAAAGATAATTTCGGAATTTACACGAAAGGAAGTGTACGAGACAAAATAGACGTATTGCACTTTAATGCAGATGCACACGAAAAATTAGCAAAATATATCATAAAAGAATTAAATCTATAATGTTACAAGCAATTATAAAAAAGGGAAAGGTAATGGCAGAAGAAGTGCCATCACCAATATTATCAGCGGGAGAAGTATTAATCGCGGTATCATATAGCTGTATCTCCGCAGGTACAGAACTTAAAAGTGTTGGAAATAGTGGTGAAAATCTTCTGATGAGAGCCATCAAGCAACCAGAAAACTTAAAAAAAGTAATCGATCTTGCAAAGTCGCAAGGAATTGCACGAGCTTTCTCTAAAGTACAGCAAAAAGTAAAATACGGAACGCCAACAGGATATTCCAACTCAGGAATTGTCATTGCCGTTGGAGAAGGCGTACAAAACATTCAAGTTGGAGACAAAGTTGCCGCTGCAGGCGCAGGAATTGCCAATCATGCAGAATATGCCGTAGTTCCTGAAAATCTTGTGATGAAAGTTCCTGAAGGACTCGATTTGAAACTTGCTTCCACCGTAACACTAGGTGGAATTGCCTTGCAAGGTGTGCGTCGTGCCGATTTACGCTTAGGCGAATATTGTGTCGTTATCGGAGCTGGAATTTTAGGATTACTAACGGTTCAATTTTTAAAAAACTCTGGTGTTCGTACCGTTGTTAGTGATATTAACGACGATCGTTTGCAAATTGCCAAAGAATTAGGCGCAGATGTCGTATTAAATCCTGCCAAAGAAAATTTAGTAAAAAGAGTGACCGATTATACTGGCGGTTACGGAACAGACGCCGTAATATTTACAGCCGCAACAGCAAGTAGCGAACCGTTATCGGAAGCATTCCAAGCAACCAAAAAGAAAGGTCGCGTGATCTTAGTGGGCGTTTCTGGAATGGAAATCAAACGTGCTGATATCTATAAAAAAGAATTAGACTTTAAAATCTCTACTTCGTACGGTCCTGGACGTTACGACAGAGAATATGAAGACAAAGGACACGATTATCCATACGCATATGTACGTTGGACGGAAAATCGTAACATGACAGAATATTTGAAAATGGTACATGAAGGAAAAGTAAACCTCGAACCATTAATCAACAAAACATATCCAATTGAGCAAGCAGAAGAAGCATATGCATCTTTACAAAGTCCGGAAAAACCAATTATTGTATTGCTTTCGTATGACAATGATGTAAATGCAAAACCTAGCTCCAAAGTAGTTGTCAATAACAGTTATACCAAAAAAGGAAAACTCAACGTAGCCTTAGTTGGTGCAGGAAGTTTTGCCACAGCGATGCATTTGCCAAACATGGAGAAAATGAAGGACAAATATTCACTCTATGCAGTCGTAAACAGAACTGGACACAAAGGAAAAACCGTTGCTACACACTTTGATGCAAAATACACAACTTCTGAAATCGAAGATGTATTACAAGATCCTGAAGTAGATGTGGTTTTTATCACAACACAACACAAAGACCATGCATCATTAACATTACGTTCGTTGCAAGCTGGAAAACACGTATTTGTAGAAAAACCGTTGGCAACAACTCCAGAAGATTTAAACAAAATTGTTGATTTCTATAATGATGATAGCATTCAAAACAAACCCTTATTGCTTACAGGTTTCAACAGACGTTTTAGCAAATATGCACAAGAAATAAAAAAACATACCACAACTCGTGAAAATCCATTATTCGTAAGTTACCGAATCAATGCTGGTTTTAGACCTGCTACAGATGCATTACACGAACATGGTGGACGCGTAGTTGGCGAAGTTTGTCATTTTATTGACTTAATCACGTTCTTAACAGAATCAAAAATCAAATCGGTAAGTGTAGAAAAACTAAGTCCAAAAAACGAGCAAATTCGTAGTGACGATAACGTTTCTATCTTATTAAAATATGAAGATGGTTCAGTAGGAAGTTTGCAATACTTTGCTGTTGGAAACAAAGGCTACCAAAAAGAGAATTTAGAAGTGCATTACGACGCAAAAACAATTATCATGGACGATTTTACCAAATTGACAGGATATGGCGTTAAAGTAAAGGAATTGGCTTCTAAAACACCTGAGAAAGGTCAGTATGAAGAATTGTTACACATGTTTGATGCGATTCAAAACAACAAATTTGCCATTGACTTTGACGATATGGTACAAACTACAAGAGCAACTTTCTTAATTCAAGACAACTAGGAAAAAATTCTCAAAATAAATACAAAAGCTAAAAAGCGCATCAATTTTACAGTTGATGCGTTTTTTTATGTGAAAATTTTAACAACAAAAAACTATTTACGGCATATAAAGTTAATTCGTTGTTAACAGAAAAATATAAGCGTATTTCCTTACGTTCTACTTACCTCAAAAAACTCCTAAACACTTCCTGTCTTTGCAGCTGAAATCCTTGCTATCACTGCGTTTTTCGGCTTATTTGCAGTTTATTTGTATCAACAATTCTCAGCAGTAAATTCAAACAAATATTAATCTTTTTAAAGAATAAAAGCTTTAAAAACTAAAACTTAAAAAATTATGATAACAGTAGAAAATATGGCAAGATTATATAATCTAACAGTTACTACTATTCCAAACCCTAATTTTGACCCTGATTTTCCTATTAGTTCTGACAATCCTGAAACGATTTCAAATCCTGATCCGTATTCAGCATCTGATGGAGATATTGTATATGTTCAAGGATTCTGGGACAAAAACGATGGTGGTAGCGGTTTATTTATTTTTGAGGAAAACTCAACATTAGATCCAGTATTCGATGATACAAGTATTTTTAAAGTCGGGTATAATGAAAACTATGATGGTATGGTTTGTAAAGCTATAGATATAACAGATGGAAGATGGATTCGTCAATGGGATCGTGGAGCATTAAATCTACGATGGTTTGGCGCACGTCCCGATTATACCGCAGGGAGAGATACCTCATGGGCATTAAATGCAGCGTTAAAATATGCGCAATTTGATCCTATTAACGCCTTCCCAAATGATTCTGGGGTTTCTATATTTAATTCTGCATTTTTCACAAGACCTGGAAAAACTATTTTTATTCCGTCAGGAAGATATAAATTTTACTCCGCAATTAGTGACATTACCTTTGGAGTTGTAATAGAAGGTGAAGGCAATATGGGTACTTCTGCACACGGAACAAGACTTTACATCAATCAAGCTTATTCAAGTATACCTAATTACTCACAAGAAGAATCTGGTTTTTTAAGGTTTGTTGGAGAAGTTGCAGCTAATAACTCTGGTGGAGGACTTAAAAACTTATCTATTCAAGTTGCAGAACAAACCTATGATACTAATGTTATCTCTTTACTATCTCCACAAGAACAAACAGACCATGCTTTGTATCCAACCAACGAACATGCTTTAGACTATAATCCAGGGGTTTCCAAATGGACAGCGGAAAATGTCTTCATTGTCATGTCTGGACTTTCAAAAAGAGCATTATATATGAAAAGTTCGCAGGTTGGCGGAGTTTTACCTTGGCGTATTAGAGACATTATGTTGATTAACTGTTGGTTTGCTGGAGCTAGTGTTGAAGGGCAAACTGTACGTGCAGAAAATGTATCTGAACTCCAGATAATAGGCGGGTTCTTCTCTTCTGGTACAGGAGTAGAAAATGACGTTCTTACACCAGGAATTGTATTAGGTGGAACATATGGTTGTGCAAATACGCATCTAAACGGAGTTGACTTGTCACATTCTATCATTCAGATTGATGAGATTAGTACATTTATCAATATTGATTGTCGATTTGGGAAGTTATTAATTTACAATGGTCCAAATAATGATCACAAAGCGCTTCATGTTTCTAAAAGATTTATTCTTAATAGAAGAGTTCATACCAATAATGATTTAGTTTGTGATACTGCTACAACTCCTACAAATTACAAATGTTATGGCTACTTCACAGATATCTACAATGATCTAGACGCTGATTTAATCACTGGTTGGGATTGGGAATAATTAAGACATTCTCAAATTACAAATAAAACCAAAAACGCATCAACCTAAAATTGATGCGTTTTTAATTTCTGAAACAATCCAAAAAACACATAACACTTTCCTCTCAAATATTTATAGTATTTTAGAAAATCTAAAATACACATCAATGAACGTCGTAGAAAGTTTCGAAGAATTATACAACTATGCTTCACCATCAGATAAAGAAATGGTGTACATGCGCGGTTATCTAAATGACGAAGATGGCGGCGGTGGTTTTTTTATTTTTGATGCAAAATCTTCGCTCGAACCTTTTTATCAAAGTAATACTCCAAACGCTCGCAATCCGAAAAGTCCGTATGCTTCTTTTGAAGCCATGCTCAAAATTGGATACAACGCCAATTACGACGGAATGGTGTGCAAATCAAAAACAAATCCAAACGGAAAATGGACGCGCCAATGGGACAGAGGAAAACTAAACTTACGTTGGTTTGGCGCACGACCAAGCGGTTCAGATGCATCTCCTGCGGTAAATGCTGCACTGCAATATGCACAATTTGATATCGCCATCAGGCAACGAGACGGCAAAGGAAAATATGTAAATCCACCAAAATTTAATCCGCCAATTCATACCTTTAATAATCGAGCGTACACGCGGCCTGGAAAAACTATTTTTATTCCTTCCGGAAGATATTACTTTCACACCTTCATCAGTACAATTTACTACGGAGTCGTCTTTGAAGGCGAAGGAAACATGGGAACTTCAGCACACGGAACACGCTTGCTTATTTTCCACAGATACAACGACTTCAACTTTGCTAATCCCAACAATCCGAAGGAAAGTATTTTACCTCAAAATAACGACAAAGGTGCTTTTTTTAGATACGTAGCCAATGGTAGCAATAACGCTGGCGGCGGATTGAAAAATTTAACGGTTGATGTGCCACTATTATTTATTCCTGAGGAAGAAAAAAACAATCCGAAGTACATAAATGCGTATGATGCAAATATTGTTTCCTTACTTTCTACTGAAACTTCTTGTGTAGACAAGAACGGATATAAAACAGATTGTCCTGCGGTGGCAAAATGGACTGCTGAAAACATCGTATTTACGCTCAATGCAAGAGCCAAAAGAGCTATTTTTATGGAAAGTTGTCAAAAAGGAAGCGGATTGCGATGGCGAATTAGAGATACTACACTCATTAATTGCTGGTTTGCAGGCGCAAGTATACATGGAGAAACAGTATTTGCAAAACAATCTTCAGGATTGCATGTGATTGGCGGTTTTTTCGCTTCTGGATTGGGCGCAGTAAATCGTAAAGATCGAAACCTTCCACCAGAACGTGTAAAACCAGGCATCTTTTTGGACGATTGTGCCAATACACACTTAACCGGAGTCGATTTGACGCATGGAGAAATCTACATTCATAAAAAAAGTCGCTTCATCAATATTGCATGTCGCTTTGGGAAATTGCTCATTTATGATGGACCAGAAAAGGAACACATCGATTTGCAAGTGTCTAAAAGATACGTATTAAATCCGCGGAAGCTTCCCGATTATTTAGATCGTAAAAATGCACCAAGTGGTTATATTTGTTTCAATAATGCGCAAGAAATTGAAGATGATGCTACTTGGCTTCACAATTCGCTAAATAGCTGAAAATCTAATCAATCATAGACAATTGAATTCGCTTACGTGCTTCATCCACCTCAACAACTGTTACGGTAATATGTTGGTGCAGTTTTACAACCGAGTTGACATCACTGATAAATTCGTTTGCCAATTTTGAAATATGGACTAAACCGCTTTCCTTAATTCCGATATCGACAAAACAACCAAAATTGGTAATATTATTGACGATTCCAGGTAGCGACATGCCAACTTTAACATCTGATATGGTTTTTACATTTTTATCAAATTCAAAAAGTTTTGCCGCTTTCCGCGGATCAACGCCTGGTTTTTCCAATTCTTTGACAATATCATTCAACGTTGGCAATCCGATAGTTTCTGTACAATACTTTTGAAGATCTATGGTACTTAAAACTGCTTTATTTCCAATCAATTCGTCTACAGAAAGCTTGACATCTTTTGCCATTTTTTCAACAATATGATAACTTTCTGGATGCACGGTAGAATTATCTAACGGATGTTTGGCATCGGTAATTCGTAAGAATGCTGCGGCTTGCTGAAACGCTTTCGGACCTAATCGTGGTACTTTTTTTAAGCTATTTCGCGAATCAATTTTTCCGTTTTTGCTTCTGTATTTCACTACATTTTCTGCCAAATTCACGCCAATTCCAGATACATAACTCAGCAATGCGCTACTTGCAGTATTTACATTGACACCAACGGCGTTTACACAACTCATCACAACCGTATCGAGTTCTTCTTTGAGTTTTGTTTGATCGACATCATGCTGATATTGTCCAACACCAATTGCTTTCGGATCAATCTTTACGAGTTCCGCCAACGGATCTTTGAGTCGTCTTCCAATAGAAACCGCACCACGAACCGTCACATCATAATTTGGAAATTCGGCACGTGCAATTTTGGATGCAGAATATACAGATGCGCCAGCTTCATTCACGATAAATACTTGTAGATCGCGATCAAATTGAATCTTTTTAATGAAAAATTCTGTTTCTCGCGAAGCTGTTCCATTTCCTATAGCAATGGCTTCAATTTTATACGCATTGACCAACGAACGTATTTTTTTTCCTGCGTCTGTAGTTTTTCGCTGTGGCGGATGTGGATAGATATTTTCATTGTGTAACAAATCACCTTTTTCGTCCAAACACACTACTTTACAGCCTGACTTAAATCCTGGATCAATCGCCAAAACCCGTTTTTGACCAAGTGGCGCGCCCAATAATAATTGCTTTAAATTGTCTGCAAAAACGGAAATTGCTGTTGCATCTGCCTTGGCTTTTACATCGTTTAGTACTTCATTGACAATTGCTGGCGATAGTAATCGTTTGTAGGCGTCTTCAATGGCAATAAACACTTGATCCGTGCAAGAAGTAACGTCTGTTTTGATGACCAATCTGTCAATAGTTTCTAAAGCTTCTTCTTTATCAACAGCAACTTTTAGTTTGATAAAACCTTCTTTTTCAGCTCGTAACATAGCGAGCAATCTGTGTGAAGGTGTTCTGTGAAGCGATTCGCTCCAGTCAAAATATTGCTTGTATTTTTGTGCGTTTTCGTCATCTTTTTTTGCTTTGACAACTTTGGTAGTGATTGTTGCTTTTCGTTGGTAAAGACGTCTTATTTTGTTTCGAACATATTCTTTTTCGTTAATCCATTCTGCAATAATATGTCGCGCACCTTCAATGGCCTTTTCTACCGAAGTGACTTCTCCTTTTACAAAACGATTTGCTGCATAGATTACATCTTCGTGTTGTTGCTTCATAATGATTTTTGCCAATGGCTCGAGTCCGTTTTCTTTGGCAATAGAAGCTTTCGTTTTGCGTTTTTTCTTGTAAGGTAAATACAAGTCTTCCAACGCGGTGAGTGTTTTTGCTTGCGCAATTTTTTCCTGTAATTGTGGCGTTAGCGCTTCTTGCTCCGTGATGGCCTTGAGAATAGCTTCACGTCTTTTTTCGAGTTCTTCGTAGGCTGTTTTTAGCTTTACAATTTGACCAATTTGTACTTCGTCTAGGTTTCCTGTCATTTCTTTTCGATAGCGAGAAATAAAAGGAATGGTACAATCTTCGTTGAGCAATTCAATGGTTTTGAGAATGCTTTTTTCAGGCAATGAAAGCTGTGATTGTATGTATTGAAGTTGGGTCATTGTATTGTGATTGAAAGATTGATTTGGAAGTGCAATTTAGTGTTTTTTGTTTGGTTGTTTTTATTCAATTGAAACATCTTTACGAGGAAGTATGACGTGGCAATCTGTTTCTCACATGACATTCGTATTATTTGAAGCAACAGATTGCCACACGTTTTTCAAAACGCTCGAAATGACAAATTAAAGGTACTTTGTTGTGTTCAACTTCAAGTTCAAATTCGGTTTCTAACTTAAATTTAGGAAGTTTTTTTACGAATTCACGAATTGTTGATTGGTCTTTGTGTGAACTTTAAAAATTTTCACGAATTGCTTACTGTTGTGGGGAAACTGTATTTGGTTAAAGATATGTAATGACGTTTCATTAGTTTCGGTTTCAAGTTGAAGTTTAAACTCAATTTCTGAAAGAGTTTTTTGTCACGAATTCACGAATTGTTTACTGTTGTAGAAAACTGAATTGAGTTTCAAATTAAAGTTCAAGTTCAGTTTCAAGTTCAACTTCAAATTCAAAGAGTTCATTCCGCAACAGCGAAAATTTAGACATAAAAAAAGCACACAAGAACTAACTTATGTGCTGCAATCGGTTTTATACTGTATTTGTATATTGTTTATTTCTGAATTTTCAGGGATTTTAAGATCGCCTCAATTTCAAACATAAAATCTCTTTTGTCTTCCGAAGGCGCAAAGGCAAATCCTTCAATCACCATGAGTCGGTTGTGATCTTTGTCATCTACCACATAGTTGATAAACGGTCCTGCCATTTGAAAGCCGTGTACTTCCCACATTCCTTTGGTTTCAAATGCAAACTTATTGTCAATCGTTGCTTCAAAGAGAAACGGTGCGTATGCTTTTTCAGTAATCATATACATTGTTTCAGGATCTCTACCAGGTACATACGCTTCACCAATGGAGTCACGCATTTTAATGATAGCATCAATCGTTGTATCGTTTTTTGGAATGCTTCCGTATGGCAAGGTGTATGCAATAATATTCATGGTTCCGTTAGAAACTTTACGCTCAAACCAAACGAAATTGTCTTCCTTTTTGACTACTTTGTATACAGAAGGAATATTTAGCGAAATTCCAAAGGTTTCCTCCAACGATTTGTCTTTGTTTAATGCTCCTTTAATGAATTGTTGCTTGGAAAGTAATTCATTGTCCTTTAGGGTTTTGATAGATTTTGCTGCATTTTCTGTAAGTTGTGCAATAATTTCATCGTCTGAACCTGATATATATACAATTTGCTGTGGTTTTGCATATACATCTCCTTTGATACGGAATTTTTTCTCGTCAGATGATTCTATAATTAAAATACTTCTGTACGTCGTAATTGGATCTTTGAATACTTCAGGATTTATTTGTTTTAGCGAAAATAGCGGTTCTTCCATTGGCAAACCATCTGTTGGTGCACCGTAAATACTTCGAATGCTATCCCCTATTTTTCCTTTCCATTGATCGTTATCAATAACAACTGCCAATAGATTTACTTTTCCTGCAGATTGTGGTTTATATCGCTCGGCAACATCTTTGTCATTCTTATCTCCACAAGAAGAAAATAATGCTAAAACAAATATAAGTGCGTATAATTTTTTCACGTGTAATGGGTTTATGATTGTTTATTTATTTTTTGGAAACCTGCAACGTCATTCCAGGTTTTAGTTTATTACCACTAATATCATTCCATTTTTTAATATTCTTGACAGAAACTCCAGGAAATTTTTGTGCAATGCTCCACAAAGAGTCGCCAGACTTGACAACATAGGTTTTTGCATTGCCTGTATTTTTTTTCTTTTGTGATGGTTTTTTGACTGCAAAACCAGGTTTTTTTGGATAAATCGTTAATCGTTGTCCAATTCGCAATCTGTTGGAACGCAATCCATTCCAGCGTTTTAAATCGCTTACGCGCACACCAAAACGTCGCGCAATTTTTCCGAGATAATCACCACTTTTTACACGATAACGCGTGCGTTTGTCCATTTGAAAAAGTTGTGGTAATGGTTTTTCTCTTTTGGCTAATTCTTCTTTTGCGAAAGCGTAAATTGCTTCTTCATTGTTTACAAATTTCCCTACTTCTTGTACGGGCAATCGCAAGGTATAATTTCTTCCTTTTATGTGTGGAATGATGTCTAATTTGTATGATGGATTAAAGAATTGAAGGTCTTCTACTTTTACGTTTAATACTTCCGAAATTTGATCGAAGGTCAATAATTGCTTCACGCGAATGGTATCGGTTGCAAAGTGTGGAGTTTCTATGTTGTCTACCTGAAAACCGTGTTCGTCTGCATATTCAAAAATATACATGGTTGCTAAGAACGCTGGCAAATATCCTGCTGTTTCGCGTGGTAAGTTTGATCGAATGTTCCAATAATTTACGTATCCGCCAGAACGTCTAATGGCTTTGGATACGTTCCCTGGACCTGAGTTGTAGGCTGCTAGTGCCAAATCCCAATCACCAAATATTTTGTAGAGACTTGCCAAGTATTGACACGCTGCTTTGGTCGATTTTACAGGATCGCTACGTTCGTCTACGTATGAGTTTACGTCTAAATCGTATTGTTTTCCTGTTTGATACATAAATTGCCACAATCCAGTAGCGCCAACTCGCGAACGTGCTCTTGGATTTAAGGCAGATTCTACGATTGCTAGGTATTTTACTTCTAATGGAATGTTGTGATTGTCCAATTCTTGTTCAAACATTGGAAAGTAGTATTGGCTGATTTTCATCAGGCGTTCCATCGATTTTTTACGTCTTTTTAAAAACCTGCGAATGACACTTTCTAACGAAGGATTGTATTCAATATTGAACGGCGTTTTGGCATTTAATCGTTCCAAACGCGCTTTTAATGTGTCTGTCGGCAAATCTTGATATACTACAGGGTCATATTTAAGTTCTGTAATTTCATTGTGAATGGTGTCAAATAAAGCTGTTCCGCTCAATTCGCGCAGCCATAAACTGTCAATTTTTGCTGCCATTTTATCATCTTGTAAATCGTAGCTTTCATTGACTTTGGTCAATACTTTTTTTCCGTCTAGTACTGTTTTTGTGCTGTCTAATTCTGGCAAGATATCATTTGCTGTACGTTTGATTTCGTTTTTGGTATCAAAATAAATCGTATCAGTCATAACGGTTTTTTTTCCATCAAGAATGATCGTGTCTTTTATAATTTTGAACGTAGGTTTTTCTTTTACTGGCTTTTTTTCATCTTCTTGGGCATTTCCCACAAAAGCTAGAGATAAGAAAAGTATGCTAAAGAGATATTTCATGTATATATAAGGCGTTTTTTCGTTTTAAACGGTTTCTATGGTATTGAAACGCGATTGGTGCTAAATTCGTGTTTTTTATTTGAATTTAGAAATTAGCGTGTATTAAAAAAGTCTAACTACAAGAATTAGACTTTTTGATATTTGTTATTTTGTTATGTGTTTTACGCTAAAATTGCTGCAATTCCTGGCAATGTTTTTCCTTCTAAGCTTTCCAACATAGCACCGCCACCTGTACTTACATAACTTACTTTTGGTTCAAAACCAAATTGTTTTACCGCAGCTACAGAATCGCCACCACCAACAAGTGAAAATGCTCCGTTTTTGGTAGCATCGGCAATAGCATTACCTAAAGCAATGGTTCCTTTGGCGAAGTTTGGCATTTCAAAAACACCTAAAGGTCCATTCCAAAGAATGGTTTTTGATTTTGCGATGACCTCAGCAAATTTTGCTTGTGTTGCTGATCCAGCGTCTAAGCCCATCCAACCGTCAGGAATTTCGGTAACGTCTACTACTTTTGTGGTTGCATCGTTGGCAAATGCATCTGCAATAACAGCATCTACTGGCAAATGAATGGTTACATTTTTGGCTTCCGCTTCTTTCATAATTTCTTTTGCCAAGTCAAGTTTGTCATCTTCTACCAATGAGTTTCCAATGCTTCCGCCTTGTGCTTTGATGAAGGTAAATGTCATTCCGCCACCAACTATTAGGTGATCTATTTTGTCTAAGATGTTATCTATGATTGTAATTTTTGACGATACTTTGGCACCTCCAAGAACTGCGGTAACTGGCTTCTCGCCTGTTTCCATCACTTTTGCAATGCTTTCTATTTCTTTTGCAAGTAACAATCCAAAGCATTTTTTATCTGTAAAGTTTTCTGCGATGACTGCTGTAGATGCGTGCGCTCTGTGTGCTGTACCAAAAGCATCATTTACGTAGATGTCTCCCAATTTGGCAAGATTCGCCGCAAAGGCTTCATCACCAGCTTTTTCTTCTTCGTGAAAACGTAAATTTTCTAATAATAATACTTCGCCATCTTCTAAACCTGCTACTGCTTTTTCAGCTTCCTCGCCAATACAGTTTCCTGCAAATTTTACTTGCACACCAATGATTTGAGAAACCGTTTCAACAATGTGACGCAGTGAATATTCTTCCTGAAACCCTTTTGGTCTTCCTAAGTGCGACATTAATACGCAACTTCCACCATCTTCTAATATTTTGATAATGGTTGGTTTTGCGGCACGAATTCGCGTATCGTCCGTAACTTGATATTGATCGTTTAAAGGAACATTAAAATCTACACGAATGAGTGCTTTTTTATCTTTAAAGTTGAAGTCGTTTAGCGTTTTCACAAGTATTTTATTTTTCGGTTATTGTTGTTTTACATCCTGAATCAGCAAGCAATATAAGTTGTTTTCTATTTTTGGGGATGACTTTTTTGAAGTTTTTTTTCATCAAACGTTTTAGTAAGCCATTCCATGAGTTAAAATTACAGTTTCTTGTTGTTTTTTACATTTTTACGATGTTTTTTCAAGGATTTTATCGTGTCTATCACACAAAAATTGAACACTTACAACTATATTTGCCACATGCTTTTTCAGGATATTTTAGGATTAACACATATTAAAAAACATCTCACATTGAGTGCCGATCGCGGACGCATTCCGCATGCACAACTTTTTGTGGGTCCAGAAGGTTGCGGAACGCTTCCGATGGCAATTGCATATGCGCAGTATGTGTTGTGTCAAAATTCGGAAGGAGAAAATGCTGGCGGAAATGACGCTTGTAATTTGAAATTTAGTAATCTTTCGCATCCCGATTTGCATTTTGCCTTTCCTGTTGCGGGAAATCATAAAGTGAAAAGTCATCCCGTATCAAAACATTTTTTGGAAGAATGGCGGCAGTTTGTTAAAGAGCAACCGTATGGAAATTTGTTCGATTGGTATAAAATGCTCGGTATTGATAATAAGCAAGGACAGATTGGTGTTGATGAAGCGCTAGATATTGTTAAATCGCTTACGCTGAAATCGTATGAAGGTGGTTATAAAGTAATGATTATTTGGATGGCAGAACGCATGAATACAGCCGCGGCAAATAAATTGTTGAAGTTAATTGAAGAACCGCCAAATAAGACCTTGTTTCTTTTGATTGCTGAAGATGAAGAACAAATTATTAATACAATTCGTTCGCGTTGCCAAATTCTACATTTTCCTCCTTTGGGCGAACAAGCGATTAAGGAATCTTTGATGAAAAACCTGAATGTTGCAGAAGCAGAAGCTACTAAAATTGCACATCAGGCAAATGGAAATTATAATAAAGCGGTAGATTTGGTACATCAAGATTCAGAAGATTTGATGTTTGAAACATGGTTTGTCGCTTGGGTTCGTTCTGCTTTTAAAGCAAAAGGAAATAAAACTGCCGTGCGTGATTTGATTGCTTGGAGCGAAGAAGTTGCCAAAACAGGACGAGAGACACAGAAGAAATTTTTAAGCTTTTGTTTGGATCTTTTTCGACAAGCGTTGCTTCAAAATTATACTGCAACCGATTTGGTGTTTTTTGAACCACATACCAAAGGTTTTTTTCTCGAAAAGTTTGCGCCTTTTGTTCACGGAAATAATATTTTGGATATTTCAAAGGAATTGCAAGATGCGATTTATCATATTGAGCGCAATGGAAATGCTAAAATCGTTTTGACAGATTTATCTATTAAATTGACGCGCTTGTTGCATCGAAAGGATCAAGCGTTGTAGGTTTTAATGTAATGACAAGCAACAGAATAGTTATTTTATTTATTTTACTTATCTTTAATTTATATTTGTATCGATTTGAAAAATTGTACGCACAACCTATTTGATGTTAATATCTAGAACAGACATATCGACACTTAAAGAATTATCTTTTACAAAAGATTTAGTTCCCGTGAAAAATATTCCAAATTCCTTTAAATTGGATTTTGATACATTTTTCTTTGGCAAAACTTTAGTTAAAAAAAATGATGTCCTATTTGTATATCCTCATGACATCAAACATTGGGTTCGTTATGTATTTTCTAAATATAGCGATTAAAGATGCTTTCTGCTTACTTACAACGCTTTAATACAGCTTTAGAAAGTTTCAGAGAAAAGTTTCCTGTTTCTGATTGGACGAGTTCGTTTAAGTCTAGTTTGATTAACGATTATTCTTTTTATTCTTCAAAAATAGAAGATGAAAAATTGCAATACGGAGATACCATTAAGTTTTTGAATGGAGAATTAGTTAGAAAAAGTAAAATGAAAAGTTTGCTTGATGTTTCTAATCACAAAGATATTTTGGAATCTATGATAAATAGATTTGAAACTTTTGAACTTACAGAAACAACTATTAAAGAAATTCATAGAAACTTGATGGGAAGCGAGTTGGCTTGGGAAATTGATTTTAATCCTCATTTGGTTGGTGAATACAGAAATATTCCAACGATAGGATATAGAGAACCTTTTTTTGCCAATAAAGAGTACGCACCTCACTATAATTTGGATGTTATTATGTCTTCCTATATTGATATTTTTAATGCAAAATTCCAAAATATAGATAATACAACTAATGAACATCATTTAATTACTGTTGTAAGCTATTTTCATAATCAGTTTTTGAATGAAATTCATCCGTTTGCTGATGGAAATGGAAGAGTTTGTAGAATAATTATCGGAACTGTTTTGATGAAGAATAATTGTCCTCCAATTTTTAAGAAGATAACTTCTGATAAAGATACGTTTGAATATATTAGTAAGATTGTTGCTTGTGAAAATGAAAATTCTAATATTCCGTTGGTGGAATTCCTAGCGAATGGTATGTCTGATTATTTGGAAGAACGTATCGCAAATTAAATACGTTTTGAATATTTTAAATATCACAAATAAAGATTCCGTTCTGCAACGAATTAGTTCATCTTTCAATATTGAGTTTTTCCTAAAAATCTACTCTAAATACTAAATTCGGCGTTAAGCCTAACGAAAATTTATCAACGGTTTCTAGACGAAATTGCACATTATCATCTTGATTTAGGAACGGACGAATTTCGTAATATCGTTCTAGCAAGTTTTTACGATCGTAGATATTGAGCAGTGAAAATCCTATTTTCCCTTTCCAATTGTTCTTTTTGTCAAAGTTAAACGTGTACGTTCCTGAGAAATCCAAACGATGATAGTCAGGAATACGCGTACTATTCGTATCTCCAATAAATACGAATAAGTCTCCATTGGCTTGCGTTTGCGATGTTACAGGCGTGTATGGCGTTCCTGTGCGGTAATTCCAACCTAAAGAGAATTTAAAGTTGTTTATGGTGTACGAATGCGCCCAACGGAAGTAATGACGAATGTCGTAGTTCCCAGGAAATGTAAGTCCGTTGTTAATGAGCGAGAATTCAAATTTGTTATCTGTGTATGAATAGCTCATCCACGTTTGGTAATCGTTGATCTTTTTTTCAATGAGCACATCTACTCCGTATATGTTACTTTTTCCTTCTGTAAAGGTTTCTAAAACACTGGTGTTTCCAAAACTTCTGTTGAAAGATGTAAGTCCCGAAATGTTTTTGTAATACGCATCTAAGTCTATACGCCAGCCTTTTTTATTGAATAAAACTCCTGCTGAAATTTGCCTGCTTTTTAGTATTGGAAATTCATCACCATTGGCAATTGCCCACACTTGATTTTCCAAGCCAAAGTTTGCTGTATTGAATTCTAAAATTTGACTAACCGCTTGGTGTTTGAGTTCTCCTGAAAAGTTAATACTAAAACGTTTGTTGAGTTTTTTCTCGATGTACAATCTCGGTTCAAAAAACGCACGTTTTGTAGTACTAAAATAGTTCATTCGTAAACCTGCATTGATAATCAATTCATTTTTGTTGTTGTATTTGAATGATGTAAATGCTGCGTGTGAATTGTTGATGTTTTCCTCTCCTGCATCGTATGTAGTGACACCATCTTCCGTGCCTCTAAAACCAGAAAAACCAAACGAGACATCATTGGATGAAAATTGATATCCTGATTGTAAGCTTCGTTTTTCGTCTATTTTCCAAGTTGTGTTGTAGGCAAGTCCAATGTCTTTTATTTTGTTTCGTTTTTGATCTTGCTCCGTAATTTCTACAATGTCTCCTCTAAAAGTTCCTAAGTAATCAAAGTCAAATCGAGAATAATATGCATCTAACGTATGCGAGAAATTAGGACTCCACTGGCGTTTCCAAAATCCGCTAAACCCTGCATTGCGAATGCTTAGTTGATCGCGTGATGTTTCTTCAAATAGTTCTATTTCTGAGGTAAAATCAAGTTCATTTTTTGTTCGCAAAGTACTTAACATTACCTCATCTTTATCGGAGAGTTTTCCAATAAATTTTATGGTGTAATCTGTAAAAAAGAACCTGTTTTCAGTTTCAGAGAATACATTTTCAATGATTTCGGAGCTTTTGGTAATTTTTGTGTTTTGAAATACACGTTCTGAAAAGTTGTTGTAGGTAAACGTTTCCCAGACATCTGTAAAAGCGCGTCGCGCAGAAACTGTAACACCAAAGTTTTTAGCAATTGGTATTTTTAAATATGCGTCAGCATGTGTCATATTAAACCCAAATCCGCCAGATAGTTTTTCAGGCACTTTGGTGTCTGTTTGAATGTCAATAACTCCCGAAATACGATCTCCATAACGCGTTTCGGTTCCGCTTTTGTATACAGAAACTTCTTCTATTACGTACGGATTGAAGGCAGAAATTAATCCGAAAAAATGTCCAGAGTGATACATTTTTATGCCATCCCATAAAATTAGGTTTTGATCGGGCGTCCCACCACGAATGAATAATCCTGAAGCAGTTTCGTTAGGACTTTGAATTCCTGGTAAGAGTTGAATGCTTTGTAATACATCTGGTTCTGTAAGTCCGGGAAGAATTCCGAGTTTTGAAGGCGATAATGACAATGCACCATCTGTTTTTTTGTTGATTCCTGAGGTAAGATAGTTGCTTATTAAAACCGTTCCTAAGTCGTACTGATCGGCTTCCATAGAAACTTTTTCGCAAGGATTTTTTTGCAATTCTTTAGCAATTAGTCGTTTGGTTTTGTAGCCTAAGAAACGAACTTCAATAGTATCGGAAGGAAATGCTAAAAATAATTCGAATCGTCCATTATTGTTGGTGACAGTTCCTTTGTATTGCGATATGTTTACAACAGAAGCTTCTACGATAGGCAATTGACTTTTGGAATCGACCAAAACGCCACATATACGAATTTTTCCTGCTTGCGATTGGTTTCTGATGACGTAGTAACGTTCGTTTACTTTTTCGAATACGATAGGAACTATTTCTTGTAAACGTTGAAAAACGGTATTGAGTGAAGCATCTTTCAGCGTAAGCGTAATTATTTTTCCTTCTGCGAGTTCTGCTTTATAGGAAAATTTTACATCAAAGGCTTTTTCTATCGTTGTTAAGGCGTCTTGAAGTGGTTCTTTTTCAAACGAAAGCGACACATTGTTTTGGGCTAACAATGCATGTGTGATGAACAGTAAGACAACACTTATGACACTTTTCATAGACGTAACGGTAAAATTCCATTGTGCGATTCCTTTTTTGTCGTAAAAAAGGGTTGATTATTTCGCTTTTTTAAGAATAACTGTTTTTTCGTCCTTAAAAGTATATGAAATTTCCATAGGAACAAAAACTGTTCGAAGTGCAAGTTTTAGGTTTTTGTGTGAAAATGTTCCTGTAAAACGTTGCTTTGTGTCTATTGAATCAACATTAAATTGTACTCCGTATTGATCTTGTAAAGCTGTAATAACATGTTTTATAGGCATTTCCCTAAAGTTACTTTCGCCATCTCTCCACGATGCATCATTGGTGTTGAAGTTCCAAGAGGTAGTTTCGCCATTTATAAAAGAAAATGCGTTTCCTTGTGTTAAAATTGCAGTTTCTTGATTTTTGGAAGTTACTTTTACTTTTCCTTCATGACATTTTACTTCAAAAATAGCATCATCTGTAAGTACATTAAATTGTGTTCCAAGTACTTCAACAGTTCCTGAAGTTGTGGTTACTGTAAATTTTTCTCCTTTTTCAACTTTAAAATAAGCTTCTCCATCTAAAACAATATTTCTATTACTGTCCCAAGAGTTTTTATTGTAAGAAAGTGTCGTTTTTGCGTTTAAGATTGCTTCAGAACCATCTGGCAAAGTTACTGTCATTTGGTCGCCAAAAGTGGTTTCAAAATTGGTATCGGCGTTTACATAGAAGTATGAAAAACCTACAAATAAGAGTATTACTGCGGCTGCACTGTACAACCATGAAGTGCGTATTTTTCTTACTTTAGGTTCAGCAATTTGTTGTTTCTGTTGAATCGATTTCAATACGGATTTTTTATCAAAAGAAGGTGCTTCCATCAGGTCAACACTTTCAATGATATGCAGATAGTCCTGATATTCCTCAGAATTTTCAAACCGAAGTTTTTCTTCTTCTGTGAGTGTATCAGCAAGCCATCTTGCTAAAAACGTATCATCATTTTTTTCTTTCATCATTTTTATTTGATTCGGTTATTAAACAGTTTCCAACTGAAATACCCTACTTTTTTTTAAATATTTCCTATTTCTTTTCGCAAAGTTACCAATGCTTTGTGCATTCGCTTCTCGACAGCTTTTACAGAAAGTCCAATGATTTCTGCAATTTCAACATATGTTTTTTTGTCTATTCTGTTGAGTAAGAACACTTCACGTTGTCCTTCTGGTAGTTTTGCAATGGTGCGTTGTAGCTTTTCTTGGAATTCTTTTTGTTGCAACACAAATTCTGGAGTTTCGTTTGAAACACTACTTCCCTTTTGCTGTTTGTATTTGAGCACAACTTTTTGATGCGCTACTTCATTTAGAAACATATTGTTGGCAACGGTAAATAAATACGATTTGGCTTTTGTGTAAATTACCTTTGCACAGTTTTTCCAAAGTTTGATGAATGCTTCTTGTACAATATCTTCTGCTTGTTGCTCACTACCACATTTGTAATACACAAAATTCCGAAGTGTTTCGGCATGTGTATTAAAGATGGTTTCGTAGTGTTTTGATTCACAAACAGATTTTTCTTCTGTAGCCATTGATTAACGATTCATTTTTTGGATTTTCAAAACTACGTAAATTTATTTTTAAATTTTTTTTAAATAATTGGTAGGGTATTTTCAAAGTTACCTGTTTTATCAACAAATTAAGCAACGAAAAAATATCAATTACTTAGAAATTTAACATTTCTAACACGTTCATAAAACAAATTAAGTTCAATTAAGTCGGTTTTTTATTAGTTGAAAATAAAGCGGCAGCAAAGCTATTGAGATCGAGGCTAAAGTCTTTGTTGCCCTTTTTTTTAACTGAACAAAAAAATTAGGATGGGAAAAGAATGCTATGAAAAAGAAAAACAACTATTTCGATAGTTGTCTCACAGAATTCGGGAAAAAGAAAATACATCTCAAAACCTATTTACTAGTTTTTCTTCCCTCGGTAATATCTTTTTATTGCCGAGGTTTTTTTGTGCCTATTTTGAACGTATTGCTCTAAAATTTATCTTTTATTTTTTTCTTTCTTCCCATATTAAAGATTCCAATTTTTATTCCCATTCCCACAGAAAATCCTTTGATATTGTCTTTTTCATAAAACGGCAATTGAAACGATTCTGAGATACGATAGCGCACACCTGTTTCTATTTGTACAAAGCGTGAAATGTTGTACAATATGTTTACGCCAGGTTCTACAATGAAAAAGGAATCGTAATCGTACGTGTCATTTTCCAAAGGTGTTTCATCAAAGTCGCCGTTTGCCTTTTTTTCAAGTATGGTAATGCCACCGCCACCAATCATTAGTGGAAATGATACACTTATAAATCTGTTTCCAAATAGAATTGGTTCTAAGTGCAATCCGCCATAAGCGCCCACTAAAAATACCTCATCGCCTCTGTAAACATTGGTATTATTGGGTTGCGAACTGAAAAATGCGCTTCCTGAGAGTCCAATTTCAAATTTTCTGTTGGCTACATACGCTAATTTTAGATTGAAAACTCCTGCATCTTCGTTGGAAATTCTTCCGTATTGCGGTGTAAATCCCAAATAGACGCCGTGTACAATGTTTTTCCGATCGTCAAATTCGACATAATCTTCGGTTTCGTTGGTTTGTGCTGTGAGTATATTGAAAATGAATAGTGTGAATACTACAGTGATTAACTTCTTCATTTTTATGAGTTTTTCGTTTGTTGCTTTTATAATTCTTTTAATAAGATTACGCCTTTGTAACCTGTACAGGTAATGGTTCCGTTGTTTTTTGCGCCATATGATGCGCTTATGCGTCTTATTTTGTCTTTTCGGTCTATGATTTCGCTTTCTATGTTATTCATAGTTTTTGGAATGCGCAATACACCTTGTTCGAGTTTTGCTTTGAAAGTGAAATTGATGTCTGAAATGTTGATGTATACTTCCGATTCTTTTTGATTGATGTTGATTTCTGGCGATGTCGTAATGTGTTTTAGCACACGCAATTCGCCATAATATAAATCGAGTATGGTTTTTCCTCCGAGATTTTTCAAAAATGTTTTTGAGTGTTTAATGCTTCCTGAAATTCCATCCACTTTTAAGATGTCTGTATTGTCTTTGTTCGAATTTAATTCCAAATTTTTCATGTTGTTCAGCGTCATTTCTGAACCGTCAGACGTTATTTTTAAATCGTTTCCGTTATGAATTGTCAGCGTTGCATCATTTGCTTTTACTGTTGATGCTTCTAAATTGATCGCGTTGAGTTTGCCAAATTTTATCGTAATATCTGCATTTTGAATAGCGCTTGAAAGTTGCATTTTTCCATGTTCTATATTTGCTTTCAACGCTCCATTCCAATCAGAAATAATAATATTACCATAGGTATTGTAGACTTCCATCATTGCCTTTTTGGGCATATATATGGTGTAGTTTATTTTTGTTTTTTCATTTTTAAACGGATCTAATCGTCCGAGAAATCCACCTTCTTTTTTAGCAATTGTTGATGTCAGTTTGAGTTCTGTATCGGTAAGAATGATAGATGTTTTTACGCGGTTCAGGAGTTTTTCAGATTTTTCTGCATTTTTGCTCTCGGCTTCAATATTGACGATAATTTCAATACTGTTTTTCTCCCAACCGCTTACAAAGATATCGCCGTACTTATTTTCTAAATACAGTTTGCTTTCATTACTGAATGCATGCGTTTCTTTGATTTCTTTGGTGCGTTTGTGTTGTGCGAGCGTACTTTGAAACGAAAGCAAACACACTACACCAATAAGTACGGTTTTATAAAATGAGCTCGCCATCGTCTGCGGTATTTTGAACTGGATACGATCTGCGTAAAAGATCTTCCATAAGTTGAATTTTTTTTCTGTAATTATTGATAATAGCTTCTATAATGAGTTGATTATTAACACCTTGTTTGAGTTCTTTTTTTAGTTTTATGTATTCTTTGTCTAGCGTATCAATATGGCTTAAAAAGGCTTCTTGTTCTTGTTTGGAAAGGTTGGCACTCGTTTTTACCAGTTGTATTTGATTTTGCACCAATGATTTGTAATGTGTATCTATTTGACGAAATTCGTCACTTACCATATCGTATTCGCCTGCTGTTTTATTGGTGTTGAAATATAGAAACAGGCAACCAAAAAGCAACACAATAGCTGCGGCAACTCTAAAAGAAGCTTTTTTCCATAATGGAATTCCTTTTTTAGGTGTTTCAGGCAATTGTTCACTGATTTTTTCCCATAAAGCTAGCTTGTCAACTTCATTTATGGAATGATCGTCGAATTGGTTTTTGTGGGATTGTATGTAGTTTTTTAATTCGTCTTTCATAATCAATTGATTAATTGGATTAACTTCTTTTTTGCTCTGTGATATTGCGATTTTGAAGTTGATACACTGATTTCTAAAATGTCTCCTATTTCTGTATGATCGTAACCTTCTATGAGATAAAGATTGATAATGGTTTGATAGCCGTTTGGCAATTGCTGAATGGCATTTTTTATTTTACTTATATCTAACTGTGTTGGTTTGAGTTCTTCTGTTTCCGAAATCCAATATTCTTGATCTTCTATAGCAACTAGCGGAATTCGTTTTACTTTTAAATAGTTGATGCTTTTGTTGATGACAATTCGTTTTAGCCAAGAACCAAAGGTGCTTTCGTATTTGAAGGATTCAAGGTTTTTGAACGCATCAACAAAACTGTCTTGTACTATATCTTCCGCATCTTCTTTTATTTTTACCATCCGAATACTCACATTAAACATAGCATCAACGTATAATGAATACAGTTGGTATTGCATTTTACGGTTTCCTAGCTTGCTCTTTTCTATAAGCTCTTTATGTGTAAATAAGATAGCGTTGCTCACTATGGATTAAAATATGGTGACGATTGTTGTTTTTAGTATAGACAACCAAATTTTTGAAAGGTTGCATTTTTTGTGAAAAAGTTTTTTACGGCTGATAATATACAGTTTACATTTTTTGTGAAAGACTTGTTTTCCCATAAAAAAAGTGCAGTTTCTGATGAAATTGCGCTTTTTTCTGAATAAATGTTTGATTTCTATACTTTATTGAAATGTAAAATCTATTTCATCAAATTCTGTCACTCTAAAATAGCCGAAAGCATAGTTGGCTTCGTTGGTTTGATTTAACTAATTATTATAAATTTTTAAAAAGTAAATAAATTCTTATTTTTAAAATATAACTTACTAACAGAATTTGAAAGATTTATAATATGAAGTATCTCAAAATATTACCAATAATTGCGTCTATAATAACTATTACAGTTTTTATTATGAAGTTAATTGGTTTAATTGAAATAGATGGGGTAAACCACCTATTACCTAAAATTCATATAGATTCTATTTTTTCTAAAGTAGTCTTAATGGTTATAGTAGAGTTCGTTATTGCCTTTAGTTATGGTTTCATATTATACATTATTTTCAAAAAAAGTAAAGGAATTGGCTGTTATACATATATATTTCTTACAATATTTATTTCTTGGATAAGACTAAATAATTACAAGGTTTTATTTTTTCCAGATAAAACAAATTCCGATTTACATCAGTATCCTCTCAATCAAAACTTTTATATGACTCTAATTATAGGGACAATTTTTTTCTCTATTATTCTAACTTCTTTCATAACTCGATATAGAGAAGAAGTGAAGGAAGAAAAAATAGGATGCTTAGGAATTTTTATGTCTTGGTTTATTGCATATATCTCTCAATATATTTTCATGATATTTATAATTTCTATTGAAAGGTAAAATCTATTTCATCAAATTCTGTGACTCTAAAATAACCGAAAGCATAGTTGGCTTCATTGGTTTGATTGACGCAGTTTCCTCTGATTTCTGCTGGAGTTACTGAAAATGGATCACCGCCAGAGTCATATTGTTCTATCAATAATGAAATGAAGTTGTAATAACGTTCTGAGATTCCAAAGAGTCTAATGTTTACCGTGTCTCCAGGATTGTATTCTGCTTCAGGATCTTCATCATCACGTTCTTTTTCAAAGAATTCTTCTTGTACGTTTCCATTGGTAAATTCGTCGGATTGCGTTTCTAATTCCGCAAATAAATCTGTGTCTTCTTTTATTCGAACCATATAGAAATTTTCTTCGTCGGCAGGATCGTCAAAAAAGATGGTTACGTCTAGTACTTCATCGTCAAATCCGCCTTCAAGAGATTGCGTAGGATTCATAATTGGCGTCACAGGAATTAAGTTTTCCGTTGCTGTATATGTTTCTCCGTTGTAAATGACTTCTAAGGTGTAGGAATCGTTTAAAACAGGAACAAAGTTGGTAATTGTGTAGTTTCCGTCATTTTGATCGACAAAATTGTAAACTGCATTCGAGTTGTTGTTCGTCACTCGTACAGAAGCGCCAATAACACTTGTATTTGTGGTAGTATCAAAAAACGGTGTCGATGTGCTTAGTTTTATGGTTTGGTTGTTTCCCGCTGTTCCTTTTTTCCAATCGAGAGAAGCTTCAATCACCAAACGTGGCGGTGCTTCAGGAACATCTACATCAATTTTATCATCGCAGGAAATAAACGTGATAATTAGTGCTAAAAAAACCGTGAATTTTATATTTTTTGTCATGATCTTAGAATTTAAAATTATACGTTATGGATGGAATGACACTTCCAAAAACCGAAAGTCTACGAGCTTCGTTGATTCCAGTATCAAAGTCTTGTGTAAATGAGATGGAAGCAGCGTTTCTTCTCGCGTAAGCGTTATAGAGACCAAAAACCCATTCGCCTTGCCAACGCCTGTTTTTATTTTTCGTCGGCGTATATGTTGCTGATAAATCTAGTCGGTGATATGCTGGCAAACGATTGGCGTTTCGAGCATCGTAACTTGCAATGGATAGTCCTTCATATTCGTATTGTCCGTTTGGATAGGTTACAGGACGACCAGTTTGATAGGCAAAGTTGGCACTGAATTTCCATTTTTCACTAAAGTCATAACTTCCTGTGATCGAAATATCGTGTGTTCTGTCAAATGGTGTGTTGTACCAATTTCCTCTATTAATTCCTGGTCCACCAGCATTTCCGCCAGGTGCTCTTTGTTCAGATTTTGATAAGGTATAGGCCAACCAACCTTTGAGCTTTCCTTTGTTTTTACGAAATAGAATTTCCAAACCGTACGCTCTGGCTTCTCCGTTTAGGATTTCAGTTTCAATGTTATTTGTCCCGATTAAGTCAGAACCATCAATGTAATCAATACGATTGTCTACATTTTTATAGTAGGTTTCTACTTCTAGCGAGTATTTTTTGTCATTGAAGTTTCTGTAATACCCAACGGCATATTGATTGGATTTTTGTGGCTGAATGTAACGTCCGCTTGGCGCCCAAACATCTAATGGTGTTACTGAAACCGTGTTAGAAAGTAAGTGAACGTATTGTACCGAACGCGTGTAACTTGCTTTTACAGATGATTTGTCATTGAGTTGATACGATAGTCCAAGTCTTGGCTCAACATTTGCAAAGGTTTTGATACTTTCACTTTTCCCGTAGTTGGTTGTGCCAATTTCTTCACCTTCTTCATAGATGCCAATTTCTTCATTGTAAACTACAGGTTGATCGTTGGCATAATCAGACAATTCTTGTCCGCCTAAGCGAGAAAATGTACTGAATCGTAAACCATATTGTGCTGTGAGTTTGTCCGTAAGTTGATGTTCTGCACTGATGTACGCCGCAGCTTCAAAGGCTCTTTTTTGATCGAGTTTTCGGAAGTTTATTGGCGAACTTGGATCGGTAGGTTTTACTTCTCCAGGATTGAAATCATACGTAATTCCGCTGACTCCAAAGTCTAGTTTTATTTTGTCATTGGCATAATAACGTAAGTCGTATTTTAGGTTGAAGTTTTTGATGTCAGAAACCCAATCTAATTGAATAAAGTCTAAAACGAGTCTGTAATCGTATTTACTGTAAATTAACGATAGGTTTGAGAATAGTTTTTCATTGAATACATGATTCCAACGTAAGTTTGCCGAAGCATTTCCGTAACGGTTTTTGACAAATTGAGAAATGTCGAAAATATCTCTCCCAAAATATCCTGAAAGATAGATTCGGTTGTTTTCGTTGATTTCGTAGTTGGTTTTTAGATTGAGATCGTAAAACGAGATTTTATCGTCTTTTAGTTCTTCTATTAGCGGAAGAAATAAGTGTGCATACGAGGTTCTTCCTGCAACCAAGAATGAGCCTTTTTTGTTAAACATCGGACCTTCTACCGCCAAACGACTTGAAATGATTCCGACACCACCATTTACTTCCAAGTTTTTACTGTTTCCATCTTTTTGACGTACGTCTAATACCGAAGAAATTCGTCCTCCAAATTTTGCAGGAATGTCTCCTTTGTAGAGTTTGATATCTTTGATAGCATCTGCATTAAAGACTGAGAAAAAACCAAAAAAGTGTGAAGTATTGTATATAATTGCTTCGTCGAGTAATACTAAATTTTGATCGGCAGCACCACCACGAACGTTAAATCCGGCACTTCCTTCTCCACTATTGGTAACTCCTGGCAACATTTGAATGGATTTGATAACGTCAACTTCTCCCAAAACTACGGGCATTTGTTTGATGGTTTCTGCATTGAGTTTGGAGACACTCATTTGCGGTTTTCGGATGCTTACACGTTCTGATTCTTCTGCTTCGATGACAACCGTTTCTAGTGAGGTTGAAGCTTCTTCGATTTCAAAATTTACCGTTTGGTCTACAGTAAGCGTAATTTCCTTAGTAATGTCTTGATAGCCGAGAAAGGAAATGACAAGTGTGTACGTTCCTGATGGAGCTGTTAAGGAATAGAAACCATATTCATTGGTGACTGCTCCAATAGTTGTTCCTTTGAGATATACAGTTGCGCCAAGCAAGGTTTCACCATTTTTTTTGTCTTTTACGGTTCCGCTTACGCTAAATTTTTCTTGCGCAAAGAGAAATGTGCTCATTAAAAGACAAATCCAGATAACACTGTTTTTCATTGTTTGTGAGGTTTTCTAATTGATAGTATACAGCTATTGACAGTTAGGAAAGTAAAAGGTTGCATGATTAGTGATAATTTGTATGTAAAAATAAACTTCTTACGGCGGAGCTTTCTTTTTTTGAGGATTTTTTAACAAAGTATTATAAGTTGGGTTGGTGGGTTTTGGGTATTGGGTGTTAGGTATTGGGTTTGGGGTGTTGGGTGTTGCTTACTCGGATGTATTTTTTAATTTTCAGCTTATTTGACTTTTTAAGCAAAAAACAAAAAAAGACCTTCTTTCGAAAGCCTTTTTTGTGAGTTTTGTATGTTATTTTGAAATTACTTCTTTTTAGCAGCGTATTCTTTATTCAATAGCTCTAAAATTTCTTTAGTGATATCGTTTTCTTCTTTTCCATAATAAACAGTTCCTACATATTCGTTTTTCCCAAGAATGTAATCGTACCCATTTTTCTTTCCGTAGTCTTCTACGAATTTTTTCACGGTGCTTAGTAATGAATCATTCAAAGTTTGACTTTCACTAGAAATTGCTTTTTCTTCTAATTGATATTGTTGTTGCAACATTCCTTGTTTTTGTTGCAATTGTGTCATCAAAGCATCTTGTTTTGCCTTGCTCATTTTTGCCGCTTTGATTTGCGCATCTTTGACTTCCATTTGAAAAGAGCGTCCGATACTGTCATTCTTTTTTTGAAACTTTTCAATTTTACCTTTCATCAATTCTTCCAAATCTTTTTTCTCTTGGTATTCATTGACCAATTCTGTGTTGTCTACAAATCCAATTTTTGCAGGTTGCTGACAAGAATACAATCCTAAAGCTGCAACAGCTAAAACGATTAATTTTTTCATGTGTATGATTTTTTATTGTTTTTCTTATTTGTTTTTGAGAATTGACATATCAATATTTTATAACATGTTTTCTCTTGTATTTTTTGTTGCCGCAAAAATAGAAATAAAGTTTACATAACAAATCGTGATAATTGACTGATTTTTCTGAAAAAATCATATTATAATTAAAATTGATAATTTCTATTTTAACTATAATTTTTATCAATTAAAAAATGATTTATTAATGGCGTCTTTTAGATCATTTTTAAAAAATTACTATACAATATATGGTTTGAGTGGAAAATCGTGCTTAAAACGGCTTAAAATGCATTATTTTTCATTTTTTATAATGTAAATCAATGAAGAATACTCTGAACTTGTAATTGCTTTAAAATTGGATACAAATCCTCTATAAAATGCTTTTAGCGGATTCATCTTTCCTGTTTTGTGTTTTTCTGAAAGCAAACTCACATAATAAGCATCAAATTTCATTGGTAAGATTTTTACTACTTTCATTTGTTGCTTTTCAAAAAGTACTTTTATTGCTTTTTGAGAGAAATGCCATAAGTGTCTTGGTACATCATAAGCTGCCCAAAATTCTTTGTAATGTTTTGCATCATGAGAGTTGAAGTTTGGTACAGCAATAAAAATAGTTCCGTTGGGTTTTACAATTCTTTTCAATTCCGCTATTTGTTCCTCTAAGTTTGGAACATGTTCTAAAACATGCCACATGGTAACGGCATCAAAAGAATCGTCTTCAAGTGTAGAAAGCCAATCATTATTATGAATTTCAGTATTGGTTTTTTCGGAAGCAATTTTTCGTGCTTGAGCATCAGGTTCAACTCCGGCAATCTCCCATTTGTATTTTTGAGCCATTGCTAAAAAGTCTCCAGTTCCACAACCAATGTCCAACACTTTTTTTCCGTCACTTTTTGTATTCATGTCTACAAAAGACATTTTTTTAGAAAGCATGTATATGCGAACCCAATGGTATATTTTTTCAAAGAGATTTCTTTTGGCATCTGTATGCGAAATATAATCTTCACTTTCGTAATAGGAAGCGAGTTTATCCAAACTTGGTTGCGGTTCGGTTTTGTACATTTCTAAAACTTCATCAAAAACCAATTGGAATTTTTCACCAGAAACGGAATGATCTTTTACCGTAATGTTCTCCATTTTTATATTTGCTTTCTATTTTTATTAAAATGTTCCACGTGGAACAATACGTTTTTTTCTTTTTTAAAATTGAAGATTTTACTCAACTATTCTGAATCTTGTGATTTAGAGAATTCGAAATCAAAACTCATATCAAACTGATCGATATAATTATCAAAATTCATTTTTTTAAAAAAATCATGCATATTTTTATTTCTTGAATCAATATTGATAATATTATAATTTCCTGTCGGCAATCCTGAAAATAAAATTTCACCAAAAGTATTCCAATTATTTTCTTTTACGCCTAACCTATGAATTCTTTTTGTGATTTTGTGAAAAAGCAAATATGCGACTATTTCATTTTTATCAAAAACTGAAATTACGTTTAAACTGTTTTTGTATTTTTCTAAAAAATGATCTTGGTTTTCTATAGAAGGAAGATAGTTTTGTAACTGTGTGAAATTCTCAAAAGAAAAATCTGTGTCAACTTTAATTTTAAATTCAGATTGAATTTCTCTTTGCTTCCAATTGAATTTGTATAAATGATATTGGCGATCAATTTTAAAACCCACTTTTTGGTACGCTAAAATTGCACGTTCATTTTTTGTGATACATTCCAACGTACTTTTTTGAATTCCGTTTTCTTGTAAAACCGTAATTGCTTTCTCATACAATTTGGTCAACAAACCTTTTCTTCTGTATGAAGGAATAATTCCTGTAGATGCATTATAAGCAACTTTGGTCTCTCCATAAAAATTTATTGCATGAATGATAAAACCTACTAATTTTCCATCATCAAAAGCACCGAAAGAAAGTTTATAATCTACACCAGAAGCTGTCCAACGTTCATTGACATAATCTACGGTAAAATTGATCGGAACAAAGTAATCAGAAAACGCCAGATTCAATGTCGTTAAGATTTCTTGAATTGGCGTTTCTTGTAATGATTTTATTTCCATATTATAAAATGTTCCACGTGGAACACTCGAAATTTTATCTATTTAAATAAACCAACATCACACTAATATCACTTGGAGAAACACCACTAATTCGTGATGCTTGAGATAAATTTACAGGACGAATTTTAGCTAATTTTTGTCTGGCTTCCATAGAAAGATTTGTCAATCCTTCATACTTAAAATCTGCTGGGATTTTAACCCGTTCTAGATTGTTCAGTTTATCAGCATTGCTTTTTTCTTTATTGATATAACCTGCATATTTAACCTGAACTTCCGTTTGTTCTAAGACATCTTTTCCAAGTTCATGTTCTTGAATAAAGTTTTCTACAGAAGCTACTTTTCGCATATCTTCCATAGAGATATTTGGACGCGCAAAGATTTTAAACATCTTATCTTGCTGCTTAACTTTTGATGAGTTCTTTGCTTCTAAAACCGGATTTATCTCATCAGGTTTTACGCTGGTATCTTTAAAGAATTGAATAAACGCATCTGAATTTGTCTTCTTTTTTTCCATCGATCGCAAACGTTCGTCACTTGCCAAACCAAGTTTGTGACCAACAGGTGTTAATCTAAAATCAGCATTATCTTGACGAAGTAGCGTTCTGTATTCTGCACGCGAAGTAAACATTCGGTAAGGTTCTTCCGTTCCTTTTGTAATTAAGTCATCAATCAAAACTCCAATATAAGCTTCGTTTCTTTTTAGGATGAATTCTTCCTTTTCCTGAACTTTTAATGCAGCATTTATTCCTGCCATTAATCCCTGTGAAGCGGCTTCTTCGTAACCTGTGGTTCCGTTAATTTGTCCCGCAAAAAACAATCCTTCTACAAGTTTTGTTTCTAGCGTATGCTTTAATTGTGTTGGTGGAAAGTAATCATATTCGATTGCATATCCAGGTCTAAAAAACTTTACATTTTCAAAACCAGCCACCGAACGTAATGCTTTAAATTGAACATCTTCTGGAAGCGACGTCGAGAATCCATTTACATAAACTTCTACAGTATTCCAACCTTCTGGTTCAACAAAAAGTTGGTGACGATCTTTATCTGCAAAACGGTTGATTTTATCTTCTATAGAAGGACAATATCTTGGTCCGATAGATTGAATTCTTCCATTGAACATTGGCGATCTATCAAAACCTTCTCGCAGTAAGTTATGCACTTCTGGAGACGTGTATGTCATGTGACACGCACGCTGGTTTTCTAACGGTTTTGTTACTTTTAGATAGGAAAATTTATCTGGAACTTCATCACCTGGTTGAATTATCATTTTAGAATAGTCTAACGATCTTCCATCAACTCTTGGTGGCGTTCCTGTTTTCATTCTTCCTGATTCAAAACCAAGTTCGACTAATTCTTCTGTAATTCCTGTAGCAGCTCTTTCTCCTGCTCTACCACCACCGAAGTTTTTATCTCCAATATGAATCAATCCGTTTAAGAAAGTTCCGTTGGTTAAGACAACTGTTTTGGATCTTATTTCCAATCCTAAAGACGTTTTTACACCTTTTATTTCTTCATTTTCAATAATGAGACCACGCACCATTTCTTGATAAAAATCAAGGTTTTCAGTTCGTTCTAGCATTAAACGCCATTCTTCTGCAAAGCGCATTCGGTCGCTTTGTGCACGTGGTGACCACATGGCAGGACCTTTGGATTTGTTGAGCATTTTGAACTGAATCGCAGAGTTATCGGTAACTATTCCGCTATAACCACCAAGTGCATCAATTTCACGTACAATTTGCCCTTTAGCAATTCCTCCCATAGCGGGATTACAAGACATTTGCGCGATGTTTTGTAAGTTCATCGTAACAAGCAAAGTTTTGCTTCCCATATTTGCGGCGGCGGCGGCGGCTTCTGAACCTGCATGACCTGCACCAACAACGATTACATCATATTCCGTATTAAACATATCTTAACGATTATAATACTAATTCTATTTTCTTTAACAATTTATACAAGAGATTTACGATTGTTCCACGTGGAACATTTGGAGTTTTTCATTTTCTTTGGCAGTCATTTCAGCTTGATCTTCGTCGGTTTTGTCTTTGTAACCACAGTAATGTAATATTCCATGAATCATCACACGACGCAGTTCTTCTTCGAAGGAAACTTTAAAATCATTTGCATTGTCAGCAACACGTTCTACAGAGATAAAAATGTCTCCATGGAGTTGATTTCCTAGGGAATTGTCGAAACTAATGATATCAGTTAGTGTATCGTGATTTAAGAATTCTACATTTAGTTTATGCAGGTATTCATCATCACAAAAGATATAATTGATTTCTCCTTCTTTTCTGTTTTCTGAAGCAATTACGTTGCCAATCCATTGTTCAATTTGTGCTTCGTTTGGAAGTTCAAATTGTGTCTCATAATGAAAACTAATCATCCTTTTTTTTGAAATACTCTTGTACTTTCTTTTTGTAATTATTGCGCAAAGGTAATACTTGTCTGTTTAATATCTCAATTTGATTGAAATACTGTCGCACATCAGGAATTTTTTCGTTTGTAGTATTGTTGAAATCTTTCCGATTTGTAGAAGATTCTCGCTTGTTTTCTTTTTCTTGTTCGAAGGCAGCTTTGTCAAGTTTTTGTAATTGATATTTGAGTTCTATCATCTTTTTCATGGTTTCATCATTGAAACCTCTTTCTAGCAATTCAGTTTCCACTTGCTCCATTTGCTTGAGCAATTCTCTTGCTTGTGGATTGTTTATTTTTTCTCCGTATTTATCTTTTAATTGCTGTTCTAGTTGATTTCGCAACGCTTGTTGTTGCTTGTAAATGTCGTATAATTTTCCCGAAGCGTCTTCGTCTCCACTACCCGATCCGCCACCTTGCTGACCGTTTTCTCCGTCTTTACCATCTTTGCCGCCTTTGCCTTTTTCGCCTTCTTCTTTACCGCCTTCCTTGCCATCTTTACCATCTTTTCCTTGCCCTTCTTGCTTCTGCCCTTTCTTCATTTGCTTGTTGATTTCCTCTTGCGATTGAATGATGTCTGGCAATTGAAATCCTTTTCCTTGACCTTGATTTTGTCCGCTTTGTCCAACTCCTGATGTTCCTTGACCTTTTCCAGAACCCATACTTTGGTTCATGTTATCGAGCGCACCACTTAAGAAATCGGCCAATTTGTTGGTTGATGTCAACGCATATTGTTGTGCAGCAACGCCACGGTAGACATTGTTTTCTGCTAGAAGTTCCAACGATTTGTCTATATTAAAATAGATTTCCGTAATTTCCTTGTTGATTTCTTCAGAGATTGTTGGCTGACGTAATGACAATGCGAATAAACTATCATCGACATGTTCAAACATTTTTCGCAGTTCTTTTTGACGTTTTAATCGTGATGCATAGCTTGCATTTGTATTATCGATTTCTTCAAAGTTTTTCATTAAATTTTCTTCATCAAAAGAAAAAAGTAATAAGTTATCTAAGATTTGACGTAACATTTCAGCATCTTCTTGAATGCTTTGCTGTCCACTCATTTGCATCGCTGTTGCCATACTTTTGCTCATACGTTGCATTTTCTGCGCGGCTTTCTTTTGCTTTTGCTTGGCACTTTTTTGCTGTTCAGATTTTTGTTGCTCACTTTGCGATTCTTCACTTTTTTCAAGATCGTCCGTAGCTTCTTGTTGTTCTTGTTTGATGTCTTCTTCTTCGTCTTTTTTACGTTCCAAGTCTAATGGTTTTCTGAGTTCTTCATTTTCTTTGTCTAACTCATCCATTTGTTTTTGCAAGTCTTCAAATTTTTTGTTGAGTTCTTCTTGCTGTTCTTTCGTATTTTGATCGCCACTTTTCTTAGAAAGTTCTTCCTGCTCTTTAGCGAGTTCTTGCAGTTCTTTTTGAATTTTCTCTGCTTTTTTTGTTACATAATAACGCTTCGTTAATTCGAGAATTTGTTGCAGATTCTTTTTGCTATTTTGTTGTTGTTTTCCGAGTTCTTCAAGTTTTTCTTGGAGTTCTTCTTCGCTTATTTTTTCAGCAAGTTTTTTTAACTCCTCCATCAACTTTTCATTTTTTTCCAATTCTTTTTGCTGACGTTCTAGACGTTCTTTTAGCAATTCTTTGTCTTCATCATCTTTGGTTTCTTCTTTTTGGAAGTCTTCTAGATTTTCCTGAAGTTGCTTGGAGAATTTCTCCATCATTTGATCGTTTTGTTCTTGTCGTTGCAAGAATTTTTCTAGCTTTTTACGATCGTTGAAGTTCAATTCACTTTTTTCTTTTTGTTCTTTGGAGATTTTTTTGAGTTCATCTTGTTGCTTTTGAAGCTTCTCTAATGATTTGTCTAAGTCTTTGATCGTTTCATTTTGCTGTTGCAATTGCTCTGTTTCTAATTCAGTATCTGTGAGTTTGCGATAGTTGAATATTTCACTTTTAACGCTTTTTCCTCCACGCAATCCATCGTTGTCTGTAAGTTGAAAGTAGAATTCGTAATTGACACCTTTTGCCAATTGTAGATTTCCAGGAAATGTGTATTGAAATTGGTCAATGTTTGAAGCGCTAATAGGAATGTTTTCTTTTGTTTTTTTCGCTGCATTTTCCGCAGGATAGTATACCAATTGCAGACGTTTGAGTCCGTAATCATCCGAAACTTGCCCTAAGAAATACATGGTTCGTTGATCGACCGTATCACGTTTTGATTGCAAATCCATTTTTGGATATTCATCTTTGATAACATTGATATTAAAGCCTAAATTTTCATAGTTTTTAAGTTCTAAATTGCTTATACTTATTTGATAATCAAGTTTTTGAAATATTTTTTGTGCAAGTTTAAAATTGTTTGCTTCTTTAGTAAAAACATAAGTCGAATCTGTAGAAATTAGCTCTAATCGATTGGTTTGTTTTGCTTTTGCTTCCCAAGTAATGGTTGTTCCTTCAGGAATTGTCGCATTTCCTGTGCTTTTTAAAACCTCATCTTTCCGTTTGGTATATGCAGGATAATCTAAAATCATTTGAAAGTTGACCAATGACGGAACTTTTACGACGTTTAAAGTATATGGTTTTGACGTGACTTCATTCGCTTTGAGCGTAAAAGTTGTTGCCTCTTTTGGTTGTGAAAAGTTGTATTCAAACGTTCCAATGCCTTTATTATGTAAAAAATACGTTTCCTCTCCTAGCGAGATTTGTACTTCTTCTGGAATGACATCACCTAATGTTTGCACTTGCAGCTTGAATGCTTGATTTTCAATGGCTTGCAAAGTATCATTTACTACAATGAATTGAAATGGCGCTGGCGGTTCATACGCCGTTTTGTAATTTACTACACGTTCGTAACTACTACTGAATAAGGAACTGTTTCCAGAAATCCACACAAATAGTACGATTGCCAATGGTAAGATGGCATATTTTGCGTATTTGATGTTTTTCTTAAAATTTATCGCTACTTGAAACGGAATGGGTTGTAGTTCTCGCGATTTTTGTTCGATACTTGCCAATAACAATTCAGATTCCTGAGACGTTTCAGACAATTGCAACACGTTCAATAGTTTATCGTTTACTTCTGGGAAGTGATTTCCGATAATGGTAGACGCTTCTTTGAAACTGATTCCTTTTTGTAGTTTAAACAATTTTGTGAATGGTAGCACGATAAATTTCGCGAAAAGCGCTAACTCAACCGCAATAAAAATCCAGAATAACGCTGTTCTTGCGCCTGTACTTAGCCATAGAAAATGTTCCACCAACAAGGTGATTATAAAGTATAAGAGTCCGATACTAAAGAATAGAATGGCTCCTTTGATGAGCTCGTTTGTGTAGTATTTGGTCACAAACTGCCCTAATTTTTTTTGTATTTGCTCGTATGCATTCATCATATAACTGATAAAAATAACATATTTACGCAATTAATAGTATATGAGACTTGTTAAAGATTGTGTAAGATTTTACAAAAAGTTACTACTAAGCACTCAGAAACAAGCCAATTATGAAAAATTTATATACAATTATTGCTATTTTGAGTTCAGGAATTTTGTTTGCACAGAGTCCGTGGACACAAGAAAAAGGAAAATTTTACACACAACTTTCGTTCACTACAATTGCCAATTATGACGAAGTTTTTGGCGATCCTGAGTATCAAACCGATCGAGAAATTACCGACAATACACTACAATTGTATGGCGAATATGGAATTTCCTCTAAAACGACTTTAATTGTAAATCTTCCTATTAAAATGATTCAAACCGGCGATGCTGTCAATGGAACTGCGTTTATTACGGAAGATTCGAAAACAGCTTTTGGAAATGTTTCTGTAGGATTGAAGCATAATTTTTACCATAAGAAATGGTTGATTTCCGGACAGTTGAATGTGGAAGCGAATACTGGAACTTTTGAAACTGCTTCGGGAATTAGAACCGGACAAGACGCGTGGACATTGACACCAACGGTGAATATTGGGCGTAGTTTTGACAAGTTTTATGTGCAAGCTTTTACAGGAATTGACTTGAAAACGAACGATTATAGCAATAATTTTAAGATTGGTGGCGAAATTGGCACAAAAGTACATTCAAAAATTTGGCTGATTGGTTTTGTGGATATTGTGAGTTCTTTTAATGATGGCGATGTGAATCTTCCTTTGTCAAATCAAGCGACAGCTTTATACGTAAACAATCAAGAATATGGTGCTTTTGGTTTGAAAGCTGTGGGAGAAATTACTAATTCTTTTGGTGGCGTTTTGAGTTTTGGCGGTGCATTTTCTGGAAACAATGTAGCGAAGCAAGCGGCGTTGACTGTTGGTTTGTACAAGCGGTTTTAAAAGTGTATTTTCTTTTTTTAGAGATTCTTGAGGCTTCAATTCCATAAAAAAGTAGTATTTTTAAGAACCTTGAATCTAGATGTTGATTTATGAAAGACTTGAAATATTTAGCTGCTTTTTCTACACCTTTGGTTGCTATGTTAGCGTTATATTTGGAAGGTTATTATACCTTTTTGACGCCTTTGTATGCCTTTGGAATGATTCCGGTAATGGAATTGATTTTTTCACAAAGCACCAAAAATTTATCAGAGCAAGAAGTAGAAGAAAAAGCCGTAAACCCAATTTTTGATTGGTTATTATATTTGAATCTTCCCGTAGTTTTTGGACTCTTACTAATTACATTGTGGAATGTTTCCACAGGAATGTATGAAACCTACGAATTGGTCGGACTCATCTTTTCTACAGGAATCGTTTTAGGTTCTAACGGAATCAACGTAGCGCACGAACTTGGTCACCGAAAAACACAATATGAGCAAATTATGGCAAAATTGTTATTGTGGCCATCTTTATACATGCACTTTTTTGTAGAACATAATTTTGGACATCATTTACACGCCGCCACAAAAGAAGATCCTGCAACTGCAAGATACAATCAAGTTGTATATTCTTTCTGGTTTACCTCAACAATTCGACAATATATAAACGCGTGGAAAATTCAAAAAAATCTACGACAACGCGGAAACTTTTCTTTCTTTTCGTTTAAAAATAACATGTTTTGGTTTACGCTGCTGCAGATAGGTTACTTAGCGAGTATTTTCTATTTTCTAGGAACATTGGCGTTTGTATTTGCGCTCGCAAGTGCTGTGGTAAGCTTTTTACTTTTAGAAACCATTAATTATATAGAACACTACGGATTGCTCAGAAAAAAACTAGCTTCTGGGCGTTACGAACGTGTACGCGAAATTCACTCTTGGAATTCCAATCACACTATTGGGCGCATTGTTTTGTACGAACTCACACGTCATAGCGATCATCATTACAAAGCTTCTAAAAAGTATCAATTGCTTGATTGTCACGAGAAAAGTCCGCAAATGCCTTTTGGTTATCCAACCTCAATGGTATTAGCACTGATTCCTCCTTTATGGTTTAAAGTGATGAATAAACGCATACCAAGTGAAATGATTTCCTAAGTGTTTTTCCTGTAAGGTTTAAGGTTTTTCAATATTTTCCTAAGGCAAAACACGCTTCCAAACTCGGTGCTTTGCTTCTACCCTATTGTTTCATACTGGCGCATCTTTGCCTTGAAACTAAATAATAGAAACTTAAACATTTTACATTATGAAAAACATGATTACTTTATGTTTACTCTTCGTTTGCGGAGTAAGCTTTGGACAGTTCTGTGAAGATTTTAACGATCAGAATATCTCAAATTGGAATGGCGTTGCTGCCGGAGCAAGTACTGTTGACAGTCCTGGTCCTAGCGGAAATGCTGACGACTTTTTTCTACATTCTTATGATGCCTCAGGTTCATCATACATTTACAACGACGTAGATTATGGTGGCGATTGGCGCGAATACGACGGACAATGTCTGTGTTGGGATTTTAAAGTTATTAATGATGGAAACTTAGGAGAACCATTATCTCCAAGATTAATCATTTATAGCGGATCGCCAACAAGTCCAACAGCAACTGCAACTTTTGTAGCCAATGTATCAATCTCAGAAGGTGAAGGTTGGGTACATGTATGTGCACCAATTGAAACATGTGAAGGCACCGATTTACCTTCTAACGCCAACGGACAATGGGTAATGTCTGCCGGATCTGAGTGTACCGATTGGAACACGTTACTAAGCAATATTAGTGGAATTCGTTTTTACCTAGATTTAACTTCGTATCCAATTGAAGAATATGGTTATGACAATATTTGTATTCAAGATTGTGACATTCAAGGTGGCGAACCAAATAATGAAGGCGCTTTTTGCTGTGAAGGAGACAACTTAGTAGAAAACGGAAACTTTGAAAATGGTACAAACGGATTTGGTAGCGATTACACTGAAGATGCAAGTTTATATCCTGGAGCCTATCATGTTTCCGACGATGCAAGTATTTTTGGAACAACCGTAACAGATCATTCTGCATGTATTGACCCTGAGCAATATGCAGACAACAAAAACTTCTTATTAGTGAATGGAAGAACAACACAACCTTCAGGAACAACAAGTGTTATTTGGGAACAAAGTGTACAAATTGATCCTGAGAAAAATTACAAATTCTGTGCAAACTTTAAAGATTTGCCACAATGTACCTTCAACATCAAACCAGAAATTCGTTTAGAAGTAAATGGTCAATTATTTGATTGGATTACGATTAACACAAACAGTGACGATCCTTGTGACTGGCAACAAATTTCAGAATGTTTTGAGGGAGAAAATGATGTATTAGACATTAAAATTCACTTAAAAGAAGATGGTTTGGGCGATGGAAACGATTTAGCTATTGATGATATTTCATTACAAGCAAAACTAGATCAAAACTTAAGCATTAGTGTATTACACCAAGGAAATCCACAACAATTAACAGGTTCAATCAATAGTATTGATACCACAGACGATGTGCTAGCTGTTGGAGATGTTTGTACAGAACAAAATGGTGGATATCAGTATAATTGGTTTGTATACGAATTGGCAAATTATCCACTAACACAACCTATTGATTTTGTAAATATGGCACCAGATTCATTTGCGTGGTCAAGTAATATTGGCGGATTTAACAATCAATTGCCAACTTCTGCAAATCCAGTTTGGGGATTAACGACGACGTTTCCTAATTACAACTTTGAGCACAACAAATTATACGTGATAGGATTGTACGTTCCTTCTTGTTGTGATAGTTGTTATGATGAAGCTTGGTCGTACCAAATCACATTGAGTAGTGAAAGCGATGTGCCACCAACAATGAATGTATTTACCGAAGAAGTAAAAGATCATATCCGTTCATTATTAGTAATGGGAGAAGCAAACAACGGAACCTTAGGTAGAGAAGATAACGAACTTATCAATTTTACCATGTTTCCAAATCCAACCTCAGATGTGTTACGATTTAATAGTGACGAACCTATCGTTGCTTATAAAATAACTGATATCTCAGGAAAATTAATACAAAGTAAAGCGATTGAAGTTTCCGAAATTGATGTTTCACAATTAAGCAATAATATGTATTTCTTAACCGTAACTACAGCATCAGGAATTAATCACACAGAAAAATTTATCAAAAAGTAGCATTTTTTCTCAACTTACTGATTATCGAAACCCTCAAAATTAAAACATTGAGGGTTTCTCTTTTGCTAAATAATCGGATTGAACATGGAGTAATTTTAAAGGAAAAATAATAGTACATTTGCATTTTATAACCACATACAATTATTATCTATGACTAAAAAAGTTCGTGTTCGTTTTGCACCAAGTCCAACAGGACCATTACACATTGGAGGCGTTAGAACTGCCTTATTTAATTATCTATTTGCCAAAAAACATGGTGGCGATTTTGTATTGCGTATTGAAGATACAGATCAAAACCGATTTGTAGAAGGTGCAGAACAATATATCATAGAAGCATTGGAATGGTGTGGAATTCCGTTTGACGAAGGAATTGGAAAAGATGGTGGTTTTGGTCCATACCGACAAAGTGAGCGCAAACATTTATACAAACAATATGCTGATTTTTTAATTGACAAAGGACACGCATATTACGCTTTTGATACTGCGGAAACTTTGGATGCGCATCGTAAAGATCATGAAGCAAAAGGAAAAACGTTTATCTATAATTGGCACAATCGTTTAAAATTGACGAACTCTTTATCGCTTTCGGCGGAAGAAGTTTCTGCAAAGTTAAATGCTGGTGAACCGTACGTGATTCGTTACAAATCGCCACAAGATGAAACTTTACATTTAAAAGATATAGTTCGTGGAGATGTAGAAATAGACACCAATATTTTAGATGATAAAGTATTGTACAAAAGTGACGGAATGCCAACCTATCACCTAGCCAATATTGTAGACGATCATTTGATGGAAATAACGCATGTAATTCGCGGAGAAGAATGGTTGCCTTCGTTAGCATTGCATTATTTATTGTACCGTTCGTTTGAATGGGAAGCACCGCAATTTGCACATTTACCACTCATTCTAAAACCTACAGGAAAAGGAAAACTAGGAAAGCGTGATGGTGCAAAATTTGGTTTTCCTGTGTTTCCATTAGAATGGAAAGATCCGAAAACAGGCGAATTGTTTGCTGGTTTTCGTGAAGATGGATATTTTGAAGACGCTTTGGTAAACTTCTTAGCATTCTTAGGATGGAATCCTGGAACAGAACAAGAAATTTTTAGTTTGCACGAATTGATTGAAGCATTTGATTTAGAGCGAATCAATAAAGCTGGTGCTCGTTTTGATAATGACAAAATGAAGTGGTTTAACCAACAATACATGCAGCAAAAAACGGATAGAATTTTGGCTGTCGATTTCCAGCAAAGTCGTGAAGAATTAAAAGATATTGATATCAATTATATTGAAATGGTTGTTGGATTGATAAAAGAAAGAGCAACATTTGTTAGCGATTTTTGGAATTTGAGTCATTATTTCTTTGTAGCACCGCAAGAATATGATGCAAAAGCTTCTAAAAAAGCATTTAAAGAAGGTACTGCAGACATTTTGAAGCAATTGCTAGACATCATCAAACCTATTGGTGATTTTACAGCAACCAATCTTCAAACAGATATTAAAGCATGGATTACCAACAATGAAATTGGTTTTGGAAAAGTGATGCAACCATTGCGATTGTCTTTAGTAGGAGCTTTGCAAGGACCAGATGTTTTTGAAATTATGTTTATGATCGGAAAACAAGAAACCATCAAACGTATTCAGAAGGTTATGGAGCGTTTGTAGAATATACATTTCGACTCCGCTCAATGTACTGTAGATTCGACTTTTCTCAATATACTTTTGAGTTGAAATATAAAGTAAAAAGCTCGCTGATTGGCGAGCTTTTTTAGTGTTACTTACAAATAGAAGGTGGCTAAAACACTCAACTGTTCTATAGTTCCTTTTAGTTTGTTGTTGTTCACTGTCAGTTTACTTAAAACGTTGGAAAATCCATATTCGTATTGAAGCGATATTTTAAATGATTGAAATCCTGTAGAAATTCCCACAATTCCCATCAAATTTAAACGAGAAGTTTGGCGCGCTTCATTAGCCGTAAACGTGTCATAACCTTGCAAGATATAATCACTGTACTTCCCTTCTACTTCAAACTTATCTGAAAATTGTAAGGCAGGTCCAAATTCGAAACTTAAATGTTTTTCAATAATTTTATAACTTCCTAACACACCAATTTTTGCCGCTAATAGTTGAAACGGAATTTCCTCGTTGGCAGATAACAGCGTTTCACGCCCAAGAATGTTTACTTCATGTCTATTCAGAAATAAAAAATACACCATATCAAAATGTTTGGCGACAGTTCCACGTGTAGATAATCCTGCTTGAAACCCTGTAGATTTGGTCGTTGTAAGATCGTCTGTGCGAATATCAAATTGGTGAATTCCTGCTGAAATCCCAAAGCGATTGTAATCGTTGTAACGACTTTGTGAAAAAGAATTTGTAACAAAAAGTAGTGTTATAGCTACTAATAGTAGGAAAAGGAATTTATGCATTTGGGATAAACTTTAGATTAAGTTTTCAAAAGTATCCTTTTTTACACAAAAAAAAATTATTTTTATATACTAACATTTAATACATACAAATTATGCCTTTCAGTCCATTTTACATTGTTTTAGGCGTTATAGCATTGTTCATATTGCTATCATCGTTTTTTATCGTAAAACAACAAACAGCTGCTATTATTGAACGTTTCGGACGCTTTCAAAGTATTCGTCACTCAGGATTACAGATGAAAATTCCTTTAGTTGATAGAATTGCTGGAAAACTCAGTTTAAAAATTCAACAATTAGACGTTATTATCGAGACAAAAACATTAGATGATGTATTTGTTCGCTTAAAAGTTTCTGTTCAATACAAAGTTATTAAAGACAAAGTATACGATGCTTTTTATAAGTTAGATTATCCACACGATCAAATTACTTCGTATGTATTTGACGTAGTTCGTGCCGAAGTGCCAAAAATGAAATTGGATGATGTATTCGTAAAGAAAGACGATATTGCCATTGCTGTAAAAACGGAATTGAATGATGCCATGATGGAATATGGTTATGATATCATTAAAACCTTAGTAACTGATATTGATCCTGATGCACAAGTAAAAGCGGCAATGAACCGTATTAACGCGGCAGATAGAGAAAAAACTGCTGCACAATATGAAGGTGATGCACAACGTATTTTAATCGTTGAAAAAGCAAAAGCGGAAGCAGAAAGCAAGCGTTTACAAGGACAAGGTATTGCCGATCAGCGTCGTGAAATTGCACGTGGTTTGGAAGAATCTGTAGAAGTGTTAAACAAAGTTGGAATCAACTCGCAAGAAGCTTCTGCCCTTATCGTTGTAACACAACATTATGATACCTTACAAGCCATTGGTCAGGAAACCAATAGTAATTTAATTTTATTGCCAAATTCGCCACAAGCCGGAAGTAACATGTTAAATGACATGGTTGCTAGTTTTACCGCAAGTAATCAAATTGGTGAAGCAATGAAAAGAACAAAAAATACGAAAAAGGGAGATTTGTAAAATAATCTCTATTCGAAAACCCGAAGCATAAAGTTTCGGGTTTTTTCATTTAAATAATGTATCAATTTAAACACTCCATCACGATGAAAAAAATCACTTTCCTCCTATTTATATTTTGTGCTACACACGTATTTTCACAGAATATGGAAACACTCAAAAAAGAAGCCATGCGCGACGCTCAGGCCGCTTGTAATGCTACGTTAAAAGAAGACTTTAAAACCTTACTTACGTTTACACATCCAAATATTTTAAAAGCTGCTGGCGGTGCAGAAATCATGGAGGAATATTTAAAATCTACTTTTAATCAAATGAAAGCAGATGGTTTTGCTTATGAAGTTGCCGAAACAAAAGCGGTATCAGATGTTGTAAAAGAACAAAACGAATACCGTTGTTATGTAGAAAATTATAATGTAATGCGAATGAAAGATAAGCGTATTACTTCTACAAGTTATATGCTCGGAATGTATGATGAGAAAGCTAAGAAATGGACATTTGTAGAAGCAAAAGAAATGAAAAGTTCGGGTTCAATCATTGCGTATTTCCCTGATTTTAAAACTTCTTTAGAAATTCCAGAGAATACCATGAAAATGGAAGATATTAAGGAATAAATTATAGGTGATGTTCAACCGAATCTGATGTAGAATTTTATTAGTAAAAAATCTGATTGGGTTGAGCATATTTTTATATGTTTTATTGAAAAACTTAATATTATTGTATTCCTTTTTAGCTGAAAACGTGTCAAAAAAATTCTTAACTATTCAAAAAGGATTTTAATCTATCATTACTTCACAACGACTTCTCCATTTTACGTTTTAAAGCCTTTTTTAGCATCCTTTTTAAAGAAATAACATAAGTTGTTTCAAAATTTATTAAAGTAGCTAAAAACGCTTCTCATAAGGTTGTTTTTTATAAATATTCTAGATACTATTATTCAAAATAATCATTAAAACTTATAGTTGATTTAAAAGCAAAAAAAATCCCGAGAATTTGAAATTCTCAGGATTTTTATGGTTTGGTTGGATTGGTGTTGCTTTTTTAGTTTACAATCAACTTTTTCGTTACTACTTGGTCTCCTACTTTAATTTTTACAAAGTACAAACCTGTTCCGTACTGAGAAACATCTAATCGTTGTTGAGCTCTTGCGCTAAAACGAGTTTCTTCAATTTTACTGATTGTTTGTCCAATACTGTTCATTAATTCAATTTCGTATGTATTTCCAATATTCGTATTGATAATTACATCTACATTGCTTTTTGCAGGGTTTGGATACAATGCTATCGCTTTATCTAAAGCATTTTCTCCAACAGATAATGTTTTTGTCAATGTAATATTATCTACAAATGTACTATTGCTGTAATCATTTATGTTGATGATTCTTACTAAGATATTTTCACCTACATATGGAGTTATGTCTATAATTTCTGTTCTCCAATCGTTTACCGAACTTGGTGCCCAAGCTGCACTTGTATTAGGAACCGTTGCTAAATCAAGTCCATCTTTAAAGTAAACTTGTGTATAGGTTGCACCACAATCAATAGAAATTTCGACACGTAAACCATCGTTAAACGAATTAGACCATTGTGCTTTTGCTAAATCGAAAGTTAATTCGGCAGTTCCGTTAAAGTTTAAGTCAAAATACTCTGTTGTCATCGTATCTTCTTGTCCTCTTGTGGTATAATTTGCGCCATCTACGAACGCTGCCGTTGTTGTATTACCGTCAATTCCTAAAAGGTTTGCTCTTGCTTGCCATGTTCTTGAGTTATCAGGATTGTCAAGAATCCATCCTGTAGGCAATACTCCGTTTACATCAAACGGTTCTGAGTAATCAATTGCTGTTCCATTTACTACCGCAAAGAAATCAAATGTTTGCTCATCATTATTTGTAAATTCGTCACCAGATAATGAAGTCCAAACACGTAGCGTGTTATCTCCATTTGCTGTTAATGTAATTGGTGTTGCAAAGTTGAATGTATCTGAAGTTCCAGAAGCAATTGTTCCTGTATATGTTTCTTGCACTACAGGCTCTGAACCTACTTGGTAAGAAACTGTAAAATTAGATTGTGGATCTGTACCATCATTTTGTAACTCTGCAGAAACAATAATTGGATCAGTATTACAAATTGTTTGGAAATCTCCAGCAGTGTTATTGATTGCCGTTACTGATAAATCTTTTGCTAATGGACAGTTGAATAATCCGCTTCCTGTATAATTTATAGCGTTAGTACGTAGTGTTTCCCATCCGTTGCCACCTTTAGCAACAACTGCTACCCAAATAGGAGCAAAAGCATCTGTAATAGGAACTGCTAAAGAATTTGTTGTAGACGTTCCTGCAACTTCCATAAACTTATCTCCTAATAAATAAACATCGTATGAGGTAGCACTTGGAATACCATTCCAGCTTACGGTAACTTCTGTTGGACATACCATTGAAATATTTACTCCTGTCACACGAGAAGCAATAGAGAAATTGTCGTCGCTTTCATCTGTAAGTGTTCCATTAGTAATTCTTATTTTACATTGTCCAGAAGCAAGTCCGTTAGGTACATTCCAAGTATAGTTTGTTGATGCTGGTGGTAATGTTGCCATTGAGTTCCATGTAGCTCCATTGTCTGTAGAATATTCTAATACATAAGAGTTTACAGCATTGTTTGCATCCCAGTGAATTACTTCTTGTGTTCCTGCAACAAATTTTTCGCCACCAGTTGGATAGGTAAGCGTAATTCCATCTGTAATAATTTCGTAAACAACATAGTATTTTTGTGGTCCCATAGGCACGTTAAATCCTGCTACGTTGATATTGTATGTTCCAGCTGTTGGATTTGTGATAGCAACTTGCTCCATGTTGTTCAAGTGATCTGCTCCCGTAGTTGCTGGTGAGTTTAAGAATGCAGCACTTGGCGTTGTATCTAAAACCCATGGTTGGTGTGTTGTACTTCCTGGATCAGTAACTACTAAATCTAAGTCATTTACTAATGCTGGAGAAGCTCCTGGCGCGGCAGCAGCATCTGTCCAGTATACCATAAAACGAACTTCTCTTGTGTTTGCTGGTACTGTAATTGAGTGATTGTTGTTTCCTCCTTGCGAAATGGTAGCGTCTAAATAACGTCCATCTTCAATAAGCATTGCTGCTCTTAATCCGTTTACCATTCCCCAACCGAAGCTAAAGTCTGGTCCTGTATTTCCATAATCGTTTGCAGTGTTTAATAATGTTGCTTTGATTAACCCAGATTCTGGGAAAGCGCCACCGTTTAAACTTGCATATGCTTCATATAATTGAGCAGAAACTCCCGCAATTCCTGGTGCTGCTCCTGATGTACCACCAAATGTTTGGTATGTATTGTTTTCCGCAGTAGATTCTTGGTTTTGTCCATGTGCAGTAATGTCTGGCTTAATACGTCCGTCTGCTGCAGGTCCACGACTACTTGAAGAAGCTAAGGAACCGTTGAAAAATGTGTTTGCTGTTGCAATTACGTTTTTACCTTGTTTGTGTCCACCAGTAATGTTTCCCCAACCAGCTCCAGCTCCGTAACCACAGTTAGATGTTCCTGAGTTTCCTGCTGAAAATACGTGAAGTAATGCTGGTGTATTTATTGTTTGAGTATCTACGGTACGAGAAATTACAGTATATCCATCGTTACATCCGTCACCGTACGATGAGTTTGTAATTTGAACAGATCCGTCATTAATTCGTGACGTTGTTGCATCATCTAAGAAAGTAGCAGCGTATTGCGTTACATATATATCAGATCCTGCTGCCATTCCTCTTTTGGTAGGATCTAAGTTTCCAGCTCCTGCCATAATTCCTGCTACACCATCACCATGTGTTTGTCCTACTGTAGAAGAAGATGAATTATCAATTCTTCCTTGAAAGTCAATGTGTGGACCAACAATTCCATCATCTCTTACCATGACACCAACACCTGCACCTGTGTAATTTCTACCCGATGGTGTTTGTGAATCTAAGTTGGAAGCTCTGTGTAAACTTCTTCCGCGAGTATCTTCTTTTATTGCTGGTGCAGGAACTAATTCTACCCATTTTACAAATGGTTGAGATACCAATGCATCAATTTGTCCGTAAGGAATAACAATTTGAAGCATGCTACTTGTTTTGTAGTTTTCCTTGATGGTAACTGATGACATGCTTGCTAATTGTTCAACTACATAATCTTTACTGATAAAGTCATAGTGCTGTAACATGATAAGAACATTGTTGCCTTGCATAGCATAACTGTCAATGTTGTTTAATTTGATTTGAGCTGACTTTTTAAAGTTGTTTTCAATTGGAATAATTGATACAACTCCTGATTGTTGTAAGAATGAGATGTTTGTATTTGCTGGAGCGTAAAACAAGTATGTTTGATCTGGGAAATACTCAATAAGTTTGAGGTTTCTTTCAGCAAATTGATCTTGGATTGCTTGTGTAGGTGTTTCACTAAAGTGCGCCCAACCGAAGTATCCGTTATTAAATTTTGCATTTTCAGGCATTGAATTCCAATTAAAAGATGCAATGTTGTTTGGCATCGTAATAACTTCGTCCTGGAAATACACTGTACTTTGAGCCTGTGCTATGTTACAATTTAAGAAGATTGCAACCACGAGCAAAGGAATTAAAGAGCCTAGCAAACTCTTTACTTGCGTAATTTTTTTCATGACAATTTTAATTAAGTTTTATTAGGGTCCAACTAATTTTTTTAAGCAATTACCAACCTGATTTATTGATAAAATGTTGTTAAAAAACCAATTAGCTTGCTAATATAATAATTAGTTCTCAAAAAAATGTTAAGATTTTTACGGATATGTCTACTTTTTACGACAGTTTGTCATGTTTTTTGAAGATCAATTTTCATCCCAAACCTGTTTTGCTTTGCCCCAAAGTTTTTCTCCTTCCTCTTTTAGTTGCTTTCCTGCTTCTTTCATAGCTTCTTCAGAGGTGTATTTTTCTATGTTTTGAATGAATTCTTTGCTGGTGTCAATTTTTTCGAAAAACTGATCGGCATTGTCAAAACCTTGTTGCTTTAGGAATTGTTTCCAGTTTAATTCAGATAACACATTCCAGGTATATTTTGTGATAATTTTACCCAAGAAGTATTTATCGTACACCGTGTTTAATACTTTGCCTGATTTTCTGTCTTTTAGATACGTGATGGATTCATCAATGGTATTCTTTTCTTTTTTAGAAAGCATATTGCTTTCCTTAAGTTTTAAAAGTGAAACAATTGCTTTTTCAGAGTCTTCATTTTTTAAGTGTAAATACGTTTCTATCGCTAATGTTAATTCTGATTGCACACCAAGTTGATTCATAATGTTTAGGAATTTTTGAAAATCCTCTAAACCTGCTTTTTCTTTGTCTTCTTCACCAATAAGTAGTCGATCTATTCCACGTAGCAAATAGTTCATGGAAAGTGATACTTGATAGGCTTGTGGTTGTGAAAATTGTTTTCCTTTTAGGTAAAAATAGTAGTTTGTAAAATCGGCATCTTCATTGTTTTCCAGCCAAGTAATATTTTGTGTAAATTCTTCTTCAGTCATGTACACCATTCCTTTTTGAAAAAACAGCATTCCTCTGAATAATCTGTACAAGCATTTTAATTCACTTTCGGGAATCAGTTCCATTTTTACTTGCATCATTTCGTATAGCGAAATATCTTTTCCTAGTTTGCTTACAAACATGGTCATTCCTGAGAGTAAGAAGTGTTCTGTTGTTTTGATTTGTGCTTTTTCTTCTTCCGTGAACTTTTGTTTGGGTTTTCCATCTTTAAATTCTAAGAAAGAAGGCAATACATCTTCATCAGTTTCTTCAATGAAATTCTTTTTTTCTAGTAAATCATTGTAAAATGTCACATAATCAAGTCCGCTTAGGTTTTTTGGTGATTTTCCTTCTCTAAATACGGCAACTGCATTTTCAATGTTTCCTAATTTTTCTTTTATCGGAAGCAATTCTGGATATATATTTTCATTTACATAGGTTGCTTTGTGAAGCATTTTTATGTATTTCCATACAAGTACTTGGTATGAGTATAAACTTTCATTTATTTCTTCTCGTTCTTTTTCAATAGGAGTGAGGTCATCATTTTCTAGTAGTGAACATTGATAGAAGATACTCGTTAATAAAAGTAGGAGTAAGACGTAAAAGAGTTTTTTCATGTTTCTTTTATTTATCCAGTTAAAAATTTTGCAAAAAAAAGACCGTACCGAAGTACAGTCTTCTTATATATAACTGATTTTAGCTAGATTTGTTGTGCTTCCGCCACTAACAGATCGTTTTTATCGTCTAGAGCTTTTGCGATGAATTCGTCAATATTTCCATTACGTTCTTGTCCATTTTTTAATAAAACACCCAACGTAATCATCGTTGCAATTCGCGTTCCTGCTTTTTTAACAGCAGTTCCAAATAGCGGTTCTAAATCTTCATACGGAACTTTTTCTGCCAATTCCTGAATTTTAGCTCTGGTAAGCTGCTGTTTTTCAGGTGGATAATTGGTGTATTTTTTTCCTAATTTTTTAATTTCCTCAATGGCAGGTCTGGATGATTGTTGCTGATTTTGAGGTTTTGGTTTTGACTGATTTTGCGATTTGTTTTGATCTTGTTCAGCAACTTTTTTCTGTTTTGCCCACGTATCACGCAAACCAACCGTTTTGTTGAAGATTAGCTTGTCTGCTGTCGTATCTTCATCCACACAAAAATATCCAAGACGTTGAAATTGAAAACGATCGCCTACTTTTGCTTCTTTTAAGTACGGTTCTACAAAAGCATTTACAATACTTAACGAATCAGGATTTACAAATTCCATAAAATCTTTGTCTTTGTGATTTCCTGGCGCTTCATCCGAGAATAAACGATCGTATACACGAACCTCAGCTTGTACTGCGTGTGCAATAGAAACCCAGTGTAAAGTTCCTTTTACTTTGCGTACGCTTGCTTCCGTTCCGCTTCCGCTTAAACTATCGGTATCATACGTACAGTGAATTTCTGTAATGTTTCCGTCAGCATCTTTTACCACATTTTCTCCTTTGATGATGTAGGCATTTTTAAGACGTACTTCTTTCCCAAGTGTAAGTCTAAAGTATTTGCTTCCAGCATTTTCTTTGAAGTCTTCACGTTCAATGTACAGTTCTCTTGAAAAAGGTACTTTGTGACTTCCTGCGTTTTCATCTTCCGGATTGTTTTCTGCATCTAACCATTCTTCTTTTCCTTCTGGATAGTTGGTAATGACAAGTTTCACAGGATTTAATACAGCCATGACACGATTGGCAGTTTTGTTTAAATCTTCGCGAATGCAAAATTCCAATAATGAAACATCGATGACATTTTCACGTTTGGCAACTCCGACAGTTTCCACAAATTTTCTGATAGCTGCTGGCGTATAACCTCTACGGCGTAAACCTGAAATGGTAGGCATTCGCGGATCGTCCCAACCAGAAACTATGTTTTCTTCTACCAATTTGAGTAATTTTCGTTTACTCATTATGGTATAACTTAGGTTTAAACGTGCAAATTCGCGCTGTTTTGGTTGTAATGGATATTCGTCTTTGCTGTATTCGTATACATGCTCTTTGAACCAATCGTAGAGTTTACGATGTGGTTTGAATTCTAGCGAACATAGAGAATGTGATATTTGTTCGATGTAATCACTTTCACCATGTGTCCAATCGTACATTGGGTAAATACACCAATCGTCTCCAGTTCTGTGATGATGTGCGTATAAGATTCTGTACATGATTGGATCGCGCATGAGCATGTTTGGATCTTCCATGTCAATTTTGGCGCGTAGTACGTGTGTTCCAGCTTCAAATTCGCCATTTTTCATGCGTTGGAATAGGTCTAAGTTTTCTTCCACGCTTCGGTCTCTGTAAGGACTGTTGGTTCCTACTTCTGTAGGCGTTCCTTTTTGTTCCGCCATAGCTTCAGAAGATTGCGAATCTACATAGGCTTTTCCATCTTTGATGAGTTGAATTGTCCAATCGTATAATTGCTGAAAATAATCAGAGGAATAACATTCTTGTGCCCATTGGTAGCCTAACCAAGAAATATCGCGTTTAATTGCATCTACATATTCCTGTTCTTCTTTGGCAGGATTGGTATCATCAAAACGAAGATTTACAGGTGCATTGTACTTTTCGCCCAAACCAAAACTAATTCCGATGGCTTTGGTATGCCCAATATGCAAGTATCCGTTTGGCTCAGGTGGAAATCGAAAACGTAAATTGTTTTTGTCCATTCCGTTTGCCAAATCTTCCTCAATGATATGCTCAATAAAATTGAGTGATTTTGTTTCTTCCGTCATAGGAGTATTATTTTCAACATTAAAGATGTAAAATTAGCGAATTAATGTGAAATGGTATAGATTTCTTTGTACTTACTTGTAACGAACATTGATAAGGTAATACGTATAAGTTGTCGTTTAATTTAATAATATAATAGTATGCAACATCCTAATTATTCATGTCCTAAGTGTGCGAACAGAACGTATGAAGTAGCAGAATTGAGAGCTACGGGCGGAACGTTGTCTAAGATATTTGATATTCAAAATCAGAAATATACTTCTGTAACGTGTGAACGTTGTTCGTACACGGAATTTTATAAAGCAAAAACAAGCGCAATTAGTAATATTTTTGACTTTTTTACAGGTTGATAGTTTGCGAAGAATGCTGTACTTTAGCTTCTTTTAAGAAGAAGATTATTTATGGGAATTATTCGTGTGACCAACATTAGAGTATATGCTTTTCACGGTTGTTTGGTTGAGGAAAGTAAGATAGGAAGCGATTATCGGGTTGATGTTGCTGTGAAAGCTAATTTGCAAACCTCAGCAAAGAGCGATCAATTAGCTGATACAGTTGATTATGTACATATTAATAAAATTGTAAAAGAAGAAATGGCGATTCGATCTAAATTGTTGGAGCATGTTGCCAAACGTATTTTGAATCGTATTTTTGATGAGATTGCCATTGCAAATGAAGCTACCGTAGAAGTTTCAAAATTAAACCCGCCTATTGGTGGTAATGTTCAAATGGTTACGATTGAAATGACCTCGCAACGTTCGTAAGAATAGTATTTATTGTTTCTTTTTTGTTGCATAGAATGTAAAATTGGTTAAATTTGCACCATAAGAATGGCGTCGTGGCCGAGTGGCTAGGCAGAGGTCTGCAAAACCTTGTACAGCGGTTCGAATCCGCTCGACGCCTCAAAATAACAAAACCTTCTGAAAATCAGAGGGTTTTTTCTTTTTTATGAAAAGAAGTTTACGATTATGTGTTTGAGTTTTTCTATTTCTCTAGGAAATGTTCCTTGAAGTATCATTACCGAACCAAATACAATGATAAGAATACTTACCCATTTTTTGGTCTTAAAAATCACGCGTGGCGTCATTTTGCTTTTTAATTTTTTTGCCAATAAAATTTTTGCAATGTCTGTAAGCAACATACTTACCAATACTGTGACAAGAAATAAGATAACACCTTGAGAAGTACTTGTGAGCGCATTTGCCATGATAATGACACCAATCCAACCTGCAAGTACTCCAAAGTTGATAAAGTTGAGTAGAAAGCCTTTTACGAATAATCCAAAGAGATTTTTTTTGGTATCAACATTGTAATGTTCTCGAACGATTTTCCGAAAGGATTTGGACGTTTTGATGTATGAAATAATTCCGAATGCAAGGAGTATAAGACCTCCAAATATGATTAAGTTTGGGTCGTCTTTTATTTTGTTTAGTATTTGACTTGTACTATAATATGCAAAAGTAATGAAGATGATATCTGCGAAGATAGCACCTAAATCAAAGGCAAGCGCGCTTCTAAAACCTTTGGTAATACTTGTTTCTATGATGATAAAGAACACAGGACCCACGGCAAAGGCCAAGATAAATCCGTAAAGTACTGCGTATGGTAATCCGTCAAACATAAAACAAAAGTACTAAAAGTAATATGATTTATACTTTTATATACTCCATATCAGGTGTAATTTTTTTGACTTTTCTTGCTTTTCGTTTTTTGTTTTGGGTTTTTTTGTCTGTTTCTTTCGTTATATACTCATCAAACTTTTTGTAGAAAATAGAAAAACGCCTGAATGGCAGTTCAGACGTTTTGTAATGATTGATGAATATTGGTAGTACTTGTTTATTTAACTTTTATTTTTCCTCCGAAGATTTTATCTTTTTTGATCGTTTCAGGATCGCCATGAATTTCTATATATCCACCAGCTCTTACTCTAGCATCTGCTAAAACGGAAGCGTAAATATATGCTTCTCCGCCAGCACTTACTTTTACTTTTGTTTGTTCTGTAATTAATTTTTTTCCTTCGTAAATGCCACCTGTATTTAAGGTAACTTCTTGATGCTTTACTTTACCAGAAGTATCAATAATTCCGCCAGATACAGCTCTTGAATCTAAATTATCTACATCTAAGTTTACTATGATTTTTCCGCCTTCTTGTGCTTTTAGGTTGATGTATGGTTGCTTCATTGTTTCGTTAGCAACAATAATGGCGCCTTCATTGGCATCAATGGTGGTGATACTTTTGTAGTATACTTCTACAAAGGTTTCAGATCCGTCAAAAATACGTTCAAACTTCATGCGTACTTTTAATTTTCCTTTTTTGTTGATGATTTCTACATCTTGTGTATCAGCGCCAGTAATAACAACTTTATTCTCATTTGATTTGATGAGATTGATTTCTATAAGATCGAAAACTTTTACTTCGTCAAAATCACCTACTTGTTTTTCAACTGCTTTTTGTGCTGATACTGTTAAAGCGATAAAGCATAAGACAAATGTGAAGATATGTTTCATAATTTTGGTTTTAGTGTTTGTCTGTAAAGAGTATGTAAAAAACGTTTTGTTACAGTTTTTATTTAATTTTTTATGAAAAACTATGTTTTTGGTAAAAAAGCTTCTTTAAAAAAATTTTCTGTAGTTGCTTGTTAATTACGGTTTTACCGTAATTTTTATATAGAGATGTTTAGTAAATTTAGCTTGGAAACTTAAAAACTTACATTATGAAAAAAAAGAATTTAAAATCGTTGAAGATTAACAAGCAAAAAATCTCTCAGTTAAATCCAGAAGAAGTTACTGGAGGAACAGGAGGATTTTTATCGTTTATTCCTGGATTATTTTGTGGAGCTGGACCAACGACAAGTTTTGGACCTTTAGCTTGTGAAGTAGCTTGTTTATGTCTTGACGAAGACTATTAGTCTTTTGAATAATGCATTAAAGAAAATCCCGATTTTTAAGAAATCGGGATTTTTTTTATTTTGAATATGTGTTTATTTCAACTTTACAGCCGTTCCTGTAATGCTAACCATTACTGCGCCACCAGCACTTATTTCCATATCAACATTGATTCCTACAACTGCATCTGCCTGTAGTTTTTCGGCATTGTCACTGAGTTTTTGAAAGGTTGTTTCTTTTACTTCTTCGATGGCAGCTTCTATTTTGGAGTAGTATTTTTTCATGTTAAACATGTCTTTGAACGATGTTCCTTTGTAGCTGTAGTTAATGTTGTACGTCATTCCACATACTAAACCTAAATATTCGCTAATTTCTCTATTTTGTAATGTTGGCGTTGTTGAAAATATCATAGTGATGTTTGATTGTTGATTATTGTAACATTAGTATGAGTTTTTCAGAATTGTTACATTTTCAAATTAACAAATTACTAAATTATGTTTAAGCTTCTACCTCAGCACGTTTTCCAATGAGATCAAAGTCTAAATGACGTTTTACCAAGTCTGTATTTTTTACTTTTACCACAACTTCATCACCTAATTGATACATGTTTTTAGTGACTTCGCCCACCAAAGCATATTGTTTTTCATCAAATGTGTAGTAATCGTCTTTTATTTCGCGAATACGTACCATTCCTTCACATTTGTTAGCTATGATTTCTACGTAAATTCCCCATTCGGTTACACCAGAAATGACTCCGACAAATTCTTCATCTTTGTGATCTTGCATGAACTTAATTTGCATGTATTTGATAGAATCGCGCTCTGCATTTGCTGCTAAAGATTCCATATTGGACGAATGCTCACATTTTTCTTCGTATTCATCTTCATTAGCCGATTTTCCACCATCTAAGTAGTGTTGTAATAAACGATGTACCATAACATCTGGATAACGACGAATTGGTGAGGTAAAGTGCGAATAGTAATCGAATGCTAATCCGTAATGACCAATATTGTCTGTGGTATATTTTGCTTTGCTCATGCTTCGAATGGCAAGCGTATCTACCATATTTTGTTCGCCTTTTCCTTTTACATCTGCTAGTAATTGATTTAAGGAACTTGTCGTACTTTTTCTCGATTTTAGATTTAAAGAATACCCAAATCGAGAGATAATCGTTTGTAAGTTAGCCAATTTGTCAATATCTGGTTCATCGTGAATACGATAAACAAAAGTTTTTTTCGGTTCTTGTTTTCCAATGTATGCCGCTACTTTTCGGTTTGCCAATAACATGAATTCTTCAATGAGTTTGTTGGCATCTTTTTGCGTTTTGAAATATACACCTTCTGGATTGTTGTTTTCGTCAAGATTGAAACGTACTTCTACTTTATCAAACGAAATGGCGCCATGTTGCATACGTTTTGCACGCATGATTTTGGCGAGTTCGTCTAGTTTTAACGTCGCTTCTACAATGGCTTGATCTACTTTGTAGGCTTTTCCTGTGAGTGAGATATCTGCAGGAATTTCGTTTCCTTTGGTTTCTATGATGACTTGTGCTTCTTCATACGCAAATCGTTTGTCAGAATAGGTAACCGTACGTCCAAACCATTGGTTGAGAACTTCTGCTTTTTTGTTGATTTCGAAGACTGCCGAAAACGTATATTTTTCTTCATTTGGTCGTAATGAACACGCGCCATTTGAGAGTATTTCTGGTAACATTGGTACAACTCTGTCAACCAAGTATACTGAAGTTGCACGATTGTAAGCTTCTTCATCTAATACAGTTCCTGGTTTTACGTAATGCGAAACATCTGCAATGTGAATTCCTATTTCGTAGTTTCCATTTTCTAAGGTTTGAAACGATAAGGCATCATCAAAATCTTTGGCATCTTTTGGATCAATCGTAAACGTAAGCACGTCGCGCATGTCTCTACGTTTTTTGATTTCGTCTGCTTGAATAGACAAGTCTATTTTGTTTGCAAATTTTTCTACTTCCGCAGGAAATTCATAAGGCAAACCATATTCCGCCAATATCGAGTGAATTTCTGTATCGTGTTCGCCTGGTTTTCCGAGTATTTGCGTTACATTTCCAAAAGGAGAATCAGCACGCGCTGGCCAATCTTCTATTTCTACCAATACTTTGTCGCCATTTTGTGCATGATTTATTTTTGCTTTTGGTACAAAAATATCTGTATACATTTTTTGATTGGAAACTACCACAAACGCAAAGTTTTTCTGCATTTGTAATACGCCGACAAATTCTGTCTTTTTACGTTTTATAACATCGGTAATTTCACCTTCTGGTCGGTTGTTTTTACGACGTTTGTATACGTATACTTCTACTTCGTCACCATCTAACGCTCTGTTTAGTTTGTTATTTGGTACGAAAATATCTTCTTCAAATTCATCACAAATTACATAACCTTGTCCGCGCGAAGTAATATCTACAATTCCTGTGTAGTATTCGGTTGAACCGACAACGCGATATTTTCCACGATCAATTTCCTCAATTTTTTGTTTTGCTGTGAGTTTTTTGAGTGTTTTTATGATTTGATTTCTTCCGCTAGTATCAGTAATATTGAGTTTTGCGGCTATTTGTTTGTAGTTGTAAACTTTGTTTGAAGATTTTTTAAATATTTGAAGGATCGCGTCTGTGAGATTTGGAATCTTGTGCGATTTCTTTTTTTTCTTTCTTGTCATTATTTCATTCTGTTTTACACGATTTCGTGTATCTATTCGGTTTGTTATTATTTGTATTTTTTACTGAAAAAAGCATACCGAAATTACTTTTTGTTCTTTTTTCTCGATGATCGAGATTTTACTTTGGAAAAAACACATCTATTATGTCAGGAAAATTATGTTTCTAGAAAATTAACAGTTTCGTTTGAAACATCAAAAATAGGAGAGAAGCAGTAATAATTCTGATGCAAATATAGGAATATTTTACAATTCGTATTTTGCAACAGATTAAATTCATGTTATGTATGCGTAAAAATAAATGGTTTTTGATTGTAAATCCGACTTCAGGAAGTTTTACAGGAAAACGAAAATGGACTCAAATTGCTGCTACTTTTGAAGCGGAAGAAATTCCATACGATTTTGAATTTACCACAAAACCTCAACATGAATATGAATTGGTTTTACAAGGTTTGAAAAAAGGCTATCGAAAATTTGTGAGCGTTGGTGGCGACGGAACTTTACATCATGTTGTAAATGGATTGATGCAACAAAAAAGTGTTTCTTTAACAGAAGTAAAATTGGGCGTAATTCCTTTAGGAACTGGAAATGATTGGGTAAAAACCTATAAAATTCCAAAGAATATTAAAAAAGCGGTCCAAATTATTAAAGCAGAACATACCATTTTGCAAGATATCGGACAGTTGTCATTATTGAATGTTGATAAAACTGTGTTTTTTAACAATGTTGCAGGATTAGGTTTTGATGGATATGTGGTGCAACGCAACGAACGTTTGAAGTTTTTGGGTGCTGCTTCTTTTTTGATTTCTACGGTGTTAAGTTTAGCAAGTTATACATCTACCGAATTTGTGATTGAAAGCACGGAACATAAATTAACCACAAAATCATTGTTAACAATAGTTGGAATTTGTAAGTATTCTGGTGGTGGCATGCAATTGACAAAAGATGTAGATTCGGCTGATGGATTATTTGATGTTTCAATAGCAAAACATTTTTCTTTATGGAAATTGCTCAAAAATGCGGTTGGTTTATTTAACGGAGCTATTGTACATCATAAACAAGTGACTACTTTTAAAACCAATTTAATTACCATTAATACGTCTCAGGACAAAGTTTTTATCCAAGCTGATGGCGAATTGATCGGTACTGGCGGATTTACAGCCACTATTTTACCCAAAGCATTGCCATTTGTTATTCCTTAATATTTTAACGTTAAAATATGTTTTATACTATTAATTTTTTAACATTTAATCGAATGAGTTAATTTCTCAGATGTTTAGCGTCAATATGTTAGCTATTTTTCGTATATTTTTGAAAAAGTTAAATAAATCTTAAAAAAAGTGTAACATTTTAGATTTTCTTTCGTCTATATAGAAAGTGCTTAACGTATTTTGACCTAATTATTATGAAACGAGTGTATAAAATTATCTTATTATTTCTTTCGATCTTCTTGATCGGAATCTTCTCGTTTGGTAGTTATATTAATTCTTCCTTAAAAAAACATGATACTTTTAAAAGTGACATCAGATCGGCTGAAGTTCCGAATGATTCTATAAAAAGTGCTGCTGTTGATACGTATTTTTTAAACTAGATTTCTTATTTTTAGTGTATTATATATTAATATTTTCTCATATACTTTTTTATGAGAATGTTTTATTTATGAGTTTATGACGAATTTTGTAACCGTAGCTACATTTACGTATCCGTATGAATATGCGATTTTGCGTATTGTTTTGGATCAGAGAGGAATTAAATATGTCTTTGAAAATGAATTGATGTTGAGTGTATTTCCTTTCTATTCGAACGCAATTGGCGGTATTTCGTTGAAAGTTCATAAAAACGACGTTGACCTTACCAAACAGATTTTAATCGATTTTGATACCAAGCAATCGCATTTGAGGATTGTGTAGGTTTTCGGACTTTAATTGAATAATTAAAGTATTAAAAGATTTTTTAGATAGCTGTTGTTAAAATTCGAAATCTATTGAATCTTTTTGCTTTTCTTCTTCCGTTCTTTTATCAATGTAATTTATACTTTTAAAGTGACGATTTCAGGTTTGAAACGTCTTTGCGAACGTTTTAGAAAAACGTGTGACAATCTGTTTCTTTAAAAAAATCTAGTACTCTAAAAAACAGATTGCCACGACTTTGTCTCGCAATGATACATCATAGATTTTATCTTACTTCATCGCAAAAAAACGTTTCGTACACTTTCTTTATTCTAAATTTTAAATACCTTGAGAAGTTTCAGACGAAACGAAATCATCATCTGCGTTTTTTCTGCATAGTTCGACTTCGTTCAATGTTCCTCTAGAAAAAATGAAAGCACAACAATCATCTAAAAATAGATCGATTCTTCAGAAATGTTATAAACATTTATAATATATATATTTCTTTCTTTTATAAATTTAAAAAAAATAATGATGGTTATTATAGCTTGTGAATAGTTAGCAAAACTTTTAAAGATTTTTATAGGATTTGTTTCTTATCGAATTTGATGAACATTTTATGAAAAAGATAACTGCTTCAATCTAAGATTGGTTAGCTAGGTTATCAACAGTTATTAACAACCTTTATACACAGGTTTTTTTTGATAAAAAGTTGATGAATTATTGTTAATAATCAAGAAAACGACTTTTGATAAGTTTTCTAAAAAGAAGTGCTAAAAAAGTTGTGAAGCTTTGAATTTTATGCATATTGTAAAATATTCTGAAGGCACAAAATTTTGTTCTTACTTTTTGAGCACTAAATATCAACAATGTATGTTATCTTATAATAATCTCATTGTTAAGCTATTGTGAAATGAAATTAACATTGAGTTTTTTCGGTTGTTCAAAAGTCTATTCATACCTTTGTTTTCAACAAACACAACAACTTATTTTATGAAAAATATAGCTATCGGGAACGACCACGCCGGAACCGATTATAAAAATGCAATTACTGCACATTTGGAAGCGAAAGGTTACACGATTCAAAATTACGGAACCAACTCAGATGATAGTGTCGATTATCCAGATTTTATTCATCCAGTTGCTACTGATGTGGAAAGCGGAAAAGTTCCGTTTGGAATTATTATCTGCGGAAGCGGAAATGGTGCTGCCATGACTGCAAATAAACATCAAAAGGTACGAGCTGCACTTTGTTGGACCAAAGAGATTGTAGCACTTGCCAGACAACATAATGATGCGAATATTTTGAGTATTCCTGCGCGTTTTACGTCATTGCCACAAGCCATTGCGATGGTTGATACGTTTTTGGAAACTGAATTTGAAGGCGGAAGACACCAGCGTAGAGTAGCGAAAATTGCTTGTAGTTAATTTTATAGTAATTAGAAATATAAACGCCGGCTGTAATAAGCTGGCGTTTTTTGTTATAATATTTTTGGATCAACTCCATGCATTACTTGAAATTTGTACCAAGATTTCATGAGTTTGATGAGTTCTTTGATCGGAATGATAACTGTTGGATATTTTGACACCAAGCTTGGCGGAAATGCTATTAAATGTACGTTGTCTTCAATGATTTCTACATATGCGTCACCTTGTGCAAAACCGAAAGATTCATGTTTTGTGTGTTCACTCCAGATTAATTCTCCTTTGGCAAATTTTTCTAGATTTTCAATTTGTTCTAAAGCAAAATAGTCTTTGTCAACGAGAAAATAGTGGAGTAGAATGTCTTCTTTGTACAACGTATCTGGCGTGATGACACCTTCTTTTGTTATTTTGAAATTGACACGTTTTTTCATTTTTATTAATTTACGTTGTAAGCATTTTTTGCTTCCTGAACTTCTTCTTTGAAACCATTAATATTGGGAGAAAATTTTTTGAGTAAACTTTCTAATGTTATAACGAATACTTTGCTTTGTAATTTATAAGATACACTTTCAAAACGTGAGCAAATCCATTCAATAGATAACAAATCTAATTGCTGTAAAGTTTTAATAGTAAGTGTCATATCTTTTTGTAATAATTCTTCTATTTCATCTAATAAAACTGTTGTTTTCGGATCGTTTACATGCGTATTCTCCATGTAGGCGACATGTTCTTTTATTTTTTTGGTGAGCCAATTCATTTTTCTGTTGCATTTATTAATCAAAGTCTTCACAGATTTCTAAACCTTGAAGAAATTCTGTTAGAGAAGCTGCTAGTTTGTGCATTTCTCCATCAGAATAATAGACATAAATACTTCCATAGTCTTCTTTATGAAGTGATAGTGATAAACCACCAGTTCTAGTTCTACCAATGGAAACATGATTTTCAGGATAGTCTTCTAGATAGCCTATTAGATTGGCTTTTTCAAAGATATAATGTCCATATTTTATGGGCAATGTACTAAAAAAGTTGATTTCATCTTCCCAAGTATCTGGTAAAAAATAGTAATCTTCTAAAGGATTGATACCATTGAATTTTAGCATATGATTTTTGTAATCTTCTGGTAATTTGATGCTGTAATCCGTTTCTAGTTGTTCAATTTCTTTGAGAGTGATTGCTTTTTCACCTTTTTGTTTGCATTTAATCATATATTTTATTGATTTATTCTTCTTCCCAAATTTTATCTTGATAATCCCAATCGAGACCTGAATGATCTTCTAGAATAATTTTTTCAATTCCTTTTTTGAAGTTGGTTGTAAACTTTGCTGGAAATTCTCCTATGAGATGAATAGCGCCCGTTTTGTCACATTCTACGGTATATGGAAAGTGTGCATTTTGATAGAATCCAACAGGAAATGTAAGTACATTGCCTTCCAATGAAGGTTTTTGTAAATAGGATTTTATTTTCAATCTTTTTCTTGGTACTGCTTTGAGATTGAGCGTTCCTGTAAAGGTATTGTTAGGATCATTTGTTTCTACTAATAGATCGCCATATTCGTATAGAAATTCTTTTAGAAAGTCTGGTAATTCATGGAATCCATTGATTTTATCATATTTCTTTTTGAGATTTCTTCCTTCATACCAACCTGCTTTTCGAAATTGTTCCTGGACTTCTTTTTTGAATTTCATGGGTTGTTTGCTTCTTCTTTATATTCAAAAGTAGCAATAAATTTTACGTTTTTGGTTTCTTTGATCGTTCCTGGATATTTAAAATTATAAAGGAGAATGATACTGTTGTATGCTTTCCAATCGAGTTCTGGAATTTCTTTAATAAAAGATTCAACATAAGAGAAGTCTTTAAAAATTGCTTCTTTGGAGGTTTTGTTTGTGTAAAAATCTACCTCTTGAAAGTCGTGATCGATGTATTCAATTTGAAAAGCTTCCATAAACTCAGAAGAAACCTCAGCATCTTCGTCATAGTGTTCTTCTAGAAATGAATTTAATCGTTTTTGTGAAGAAAATTTTCCTAAAAAAAGCGTTACTTTTTGTGGGTTTTCCATGAGTTAGATTTTGAATGTATGAAGATAGTATTTAAATGGAAAACGCCAACTTTTTAGTGTTGGCGTGGTTTTGAGTTTTATATAGGATTGCCTTCTTCGTCCCAAGCACCTCCTAAATCAGGATCCATAATATTGTTGTGCATAAAATATTCTTCTTCCAATTGTCCATTTTCATAGTATAATCGTACCCAACCTTCTTGGTATCCATCTTGAAATTCTTTTTCAAGAGACAACCATCCAGCATCTTCATAGGTTAAACAAATTCCTGTGAATGGTTTTCCTTGGTAATGTAATATTTCGGTTCCACCTCCATCTAATCCAACTAAATCTAAATCTTCTGCTTTTATTCTTAATGTTTTCATATTTTTAATTTATGAAAATTTACAATTAAAATGGAAAACGCCAACTTTTTAGGGTTGGCGTTGTTTTTATGAGTTATTTTATTCATCTATTTCAAGACTTTCAATAAATTCTTCAAAAGAATTGGTAATTTTAAATGGTTCTGAACCGTCAAAATTAAAAATATAAACTTCTCCAAAGTTTTCTTTCTTCATTGAAAAAGCATAAATACTTGCTCCTCCTGTACTAGCAAAAGGGAAATAGGTTTTAGGTAAAGCATCTTCTCTGTGTAAATAGGAAATCGTATTTTCTAGTGAATTTTTACCATATTTGAGAGGAAAAAATACAGATACTCCAGATGCTATGTTACCATCCCAAAAAATATTTTCTATGGGAACTCCTCCATTATTTTCTGTTAAAAAGGATTTATAACTATTAATTAGTTTAAAACCATATTCTTTTTCAAAAGAATTTATTTCGTTAAGGGTAACTTTTTTTTCTTGTAATTCTAATGTTATTTTTTTCATAATTTTTCAGAAAGATAGCTAAAAGAGAACACCCACAATCTTTAATCTAAATTTTGATAAAAGCTACTTTTCGAATTTCTTTTTGTGATACCATTTTCACGCATCTGATATATGATATCACCATTAAAGCTGAAGAAATAATCTTCTTCTGGATAGATTTCATTTACAATTTTATCATGAAGGCTTAGAATCAATTTATTTCTCTCTTGCGGATCAGTTTCTTTTTTCAATATATCAAAATCAATAAAAGAAGCAGTTCCTAAATCAAATTCAATAGTATAGTCTTCAAAGATGCTGTCTACATAAGACCTATCAGTTGTGTGTATGTCAGATATTAATAATATTTTATTTTTATGTTTTTCTTGAAATTCTTTGAATTGTTTTTTTTCTACAATCTTTTTTTTGAATCGTATGTTGTATGTGAGTGACATTTATTTTTCTTTTCAAATTTCATTAGTAGCTTTGAAGATCAATTTCGCTACAATTTACAATTAAAATAGAAACGCCAACTTTTTAGGGTTGGCGTGGTTTTGAATTTCATGAATTTTTTTTAAATTAACTATTTAGTAATTATAATATTTAGCTACAAGACCATTTATAAATTCTGTAAAAGAAGAGGCTAAATCTACTCGTTCTCCGTCTGGGTAGAATGCATAGATAGCTCCATGGTTTTCTCCTAGCATGGGGAATTCAGCTTACTTTAATCGTAATCTTCTAAACCTTCTATAAATTCTGTAAAAGAATCTGCCACCTTTTCTGGATCAGTATAACTAAATTGGATGTAGATATTACCATAATCATTGTCTGATAAGGACATAGCTATAATACCCCCGAAAAAGCCTCCTATATTAACAGCCTTTGGCAAAAAATCATAGATTTCAGTTAGACTAATTGCTATTTCAAGTCTATGAATTTTTTTCAAAACCAACTCGCCTTCCTCACTAACATAATTGGGATACCAAAGATTTCCTTCTTTTATTTGAATTCCTCCATTATAATCCTTCATAAACTGTCTATAATCTTCTGGTAAACGTTTTCCTAGAGTATTTTCAAATTCTTGTAAATCTTCTTCAGTTACTTGTGTACTTGATTTTTTAAATAATCTCATAATTAATTTAATTCAATAATTTCTAATAATTGTCTTATTTGTTTGTCACTACCCATATGTGCAAAAGTTGCCTCGTGAATTTTAGTAACAACTAATTGGAATCTACTCTTTAAGTCTATACTAAGATCGTCTAAATGATGCCAAGTAATATCGATATATTTATAAATTTTATTCCCTAGAATAGGGTCTATCCCCATCTCTATCCAACAGTTGGTAAAGTCAGCACCTCTTACACTAGTAACATTAGCCCTTACTTCTCCCTTAAACTGTTTTACTTTTTGTATAAAATTATTAATCTGTCCATCGGTAATACCATTATCATAAAGATCAATATAATTCCCAGTTCCTAATTTCCCATCTGTTAAAAACATTCTATCACCCAGCACATTAAGTTCTGGAGCTATTTCCGCACCTCCTTTCGCTGTAGGGATATCAATATTTACGCCAGCCTCTCTTAATTTTTTTTCTATTTTTGCTTTGCTATTAGGAGTCTTTTTATATCCTCTATTTTTTGATCTCCCTGTGTTTATGGCATTATTAGTTTTATTAATTAGTTTTTGCTGTTCTGATGGGTTTAATTTAAGGAAGTAAATAATTTTTTCCAAGTCTATTGTACTTCCTCGCACAATAGTAACTCCTGTTTTTTTATTTATTAATTCTACATTAGTACCTTTTGTTGTTTTTCTAGTTACTAAATTATTATCATCAAGAAACTTTTTATTCTTAGCTACTAATTTTTTTAGTGATTTTTCTTTAACTAAGTCATCCAAATGCTTAGGAAGTGCTTTATCTTTTGGCAAATCTGAATACTTTGCTTGTGCAGCATCTTCGTATTTTTTGGTGTATTTACCTATGTTTACATCACTGATGTTTTTTTCTAAAATATTACCTCTATGATCCAATAAGTCTATTTTTCCAGGACGTGTAGGTCTCATAAAAAAACACCCTAAGATAAGCGATGTTTCTTTTTTATATACAATTTTTAAGCCATATTTTTTAAGCCATGCAACTGTTGCCTGCTTTTTCCTTTTTTTAGCTCCCCATAATAGCAAGAGCTTTTGTATAAACGTTCTCATACTCTTATGCTTTTATGGGACAAATTCGTATAAGATCATCTATCACTTCCGTAGGAGCATATCCAGCACGTTGCAATTGTACTTTTACTAACGGATTGTGTTTAAAAGCTTTATCAAAGGCTTCTTCTGCCAATTGCCTAGCAGTAGTGAGTAAGCTTTTTAAGAATGCTAATAATTCATCTAATAGTTTAGGTACATTTAGTTTTCGCATGCGCTTAAAGAGCAAACTCATTCCTTTTACCAAGGTTTTAGGGCTGGTAATAGTAAATTTGGCAGCTTTACCTGAAGCAATTAAGATGCTTTTAAAGGAATCTACTGTTACTTTGACTGCTTTTACCACATTTGCAGTTCCCATAGTAGCCATGGTAGTAAGTACTTCTTCTACCACAAAACCAATAGCGTAACCCATACCGTAGCCTATGGCATCACTATGTGTTTTTACATAACTTCCTGCTTCTGTAGTTTTGGTCATAATGGTACTAGGACTGGTAAGAAAATCTCTAACAAGTCCTGGTGCTTCTATAAAAAAACTAGCTATAGCAGCTAAGTTTTTAACAGAGAAGAGACTTATAAAGGCTTCAATGCCATTTTCCAGTAACTCTATGACCATACTTATATAACCAGATTTACGCTCAGATTTTGTTTCCGATGCTTTATATAGGTAATATGGTAAATTCATGATGTGTCCAATAAGGGTTAAAATACCACCTACGGCAGCCGATAAACTGTTGAGTAATCCGATGAGTAAGGCATTCGCAAATAAGAATATCTCTTTTGAAGTGATGATTTTGATAACGGTATCGTATACATCTCTCATTTTTTCAATCACATCAAAAAGAATTTTGAGTTTTTTCTTTAAATACCTTCGAATGCTTCTTATGGGTACGATGTCAAGAAACTCATCAATTCTATCTTCAATCCCTGCTAGTTTAGATTTAAAGTTTTCACTGTTTTTTTCTATATTTTCATGTATAACATCAGCAATCTCTAAAAAATGTAAGAATCCAGGGATAATCGGTTCAAAGTTTTTACTGGGTTTTCCTTCTTCGTCAAAATAACGCCATCGCTTTTCATCAAATCTAAGGTTTTCGGAAATTGCTTCTCCAATATAAATTAGTGGGTCGCCTTGAGTTACTTTAAAAAATTTGGCTGTGAGTTTAGCTACAAAATCTACTGCCTGTCCTAAGTAGTAAAAGAACCCTTTTTCTTGATTTGTTTGTTTAGCTTCCAAATGACCTTTACATACTTTTTTTATTTGTTCAGGCTCAGTATCAACCTTAAACACATTTGCCAAATTTGCTGTTGCTGTATAAGGCATTTGCGATAGTGAATTGATATTTTTTCCTGAAAGTACTCTAGCTACCGATCCAAAAATATTGTAACTGTCATCTTTTTCTAGAAAGAAAATAATTTCATTATCCTTTACGTCATCAATAGACAAGTGAGCTCCTTCTAGCTTTGCTCCATCTTTTGAAAAGAAAAAAATTAAAGATATTTCAGGATTATTTAATAATTCTTTTAATTTTTCATCTTTTAAGGTAAATAGTTTTGGTCTTGTACTTTTAGCTACAATTACTGATTCTACACCTCCATAAGAAGCGAAATTATGTTTGATGTAGTGTCTTCCTTCGTACGAATGAATAGTGACATTCGTTGCATCTTGGTAATAATCAGGTTCTACCGAATCAGTATAAACAGGAATATTAGTAAGCGTATTATCATTTGTAATTGTAACGTGATTATTAGGAATTAAATAATCTTCCATTAAGCTTGCGTTTACTCTTTTTCTGTTTTCAAGATCGTATGAAAACGTATTTTCACCTGTATGACTTACTTCTATATATGAAAATATAGAGAACGCTTCTGGGGTAGATTGATCTTCTTGTTCACTTCCATCCTTGTCAATAAAGACTAAGCGATCGTTAAATACAGTTATGTTAGGTGCAGGCTGATATTTTTTATTGAATTTTGTAATTCCATATTCGTATGCATGCATAATTATTATTTTAAAATGTTAATACTTAGATTTTCGTCAAATTTTGACATTAGAAAAGCTGTCCCGAAACTTGTCCGGGACTACTTTTTCTATTAAAATCTGTGGTATGTTATTGTTATTGTACGGTTGTATTGCCTACAACATCGCTACCGATACCGCTTTCCGTTCCGCCAATGAGTTCATCATTTTGAACTATTGGATTGTCTGAAATTGGGTTTCCATCAGCATCTAATACTGGATTTCCATCCGTGTCAAATCGTAACCAATCGTCACATTTGTCATTACATGGCAATCCTTCTACGTTGAGTCCGATAGCACCAGCTTGAATCACTGTTAATGAAGTTGGAACACGTGTTTCCCATGTTTCTTCTACTTCACTTTCTGGATTACGTAATTCTTCAACAATAGATACAAATTCGTCGTCGTCAAGCGTTGGAACTTGACCGCCATTCCAAACTTGTCCTGTTGCCATATACCAGTTGACCATTTCTTCAAATCCTGGACGAACGGTAATAATTACACGTGCCATTCCGCTTTGTAAGAAGGCTTTGAATAATGGATCGTCGTTAGGAATTTGATATAATTCTCCCCATTTTTCTTTGTTTGCCCAATAAAAAGGATAGAAATAGTAACTCATAATATCCCATTCAAAGGCTTGCTCAAAGAATTTTACTTTGGCCGCATAATCATCTAAAGCTGGATTTGAGTATTTAGGAACAATTGCCGAAACAGATGTTCTGTTGTCCACCATATTTTTACCTAAATTTTCATGACCAATTAAATAAGAGATACAATTTTTGCGTAAAACCGTTTTTTCAATTTCTCTGTAGAATCCAGGATTTACTTTAAAGGTTTCTACTTGCTGATTTTGTTGTTCAGCATATTTTTCTTCGTAGATTGTCAAGCGGTTTTCGTAGGCTTCAATGATACTATTGAAGGTTTGCAATTGCCAAGCTTCTCTTGTGCGATCTTTTAACTCACAATACATTACAATATTGAAAGTTAAGATATTGATGTTGTTGGCTGTTAAGGTAAAATTGAGGTTTTCAGAAACATCAATATTTTCAATGGTTTGAAGTGTTTCTCCCCAAGTTAGTGTTGAAGGTACACCACTTACACTTTTGTTAGCCACATGGAATGCTATTTCTCCAGCTCTGTTACTACCTTCTCTGTTGTATGAAACGTGAGCTTCAACTTTGGTACATTTGTATCCTTCAGGAATTTCGATTCCGCCTCTTTTTAATCCAGATTCTATATTGAAATCTTCCCCTGTATAAGCACGACCTGTAAAGTGCTCACGCCCTTGTGGATTGATTTCTTCTATATAACTTTTTGTGATTTTCATAGCTTCTTCAGGTGCAGCTTCCACCTCAGCGTTGTAAATGGCTGCCCAATGTGCATAGGTATCTTTTGTTACTTTGGTGAAGTCAGCCATATTTTGTACAGTTGCTTTTCTTGGATCTAATGGTCGTACCAATTGATTTTCATCGGAATTCGTTAACTTGATCGCTACATCATGAAAAGAAGCTGGTTCCGGAATCATGAATTCATACATTAAACGTTTTCCGTAGTTTAGAATTTTGTTTTCATATACTTTGTCAACCCAACGATAGACTCCAGAAACATGTTTGTCACCTTTTCGGTTATCAAATCCGTGAGAAGAACTTTCTTCGTATTCTTCAATAATTTTTGAAACACGTTCTTCACGAATTTTTTGTACTACTTTATCCAAGGCTCTTTCTGTAATTTCTTTGGCATGAGTAATAGCTTGATTTTCGGAAACTTCAGAAGATGTATTTGTTGAAAAACTTGCACTTGCGTTTCCACCTAGATTTCCTCCAGGAGATTTCCAATTAACCCCAACACTAGCATTGAAAGATTGATCTTGTGAATTGATGGAAGCAATTTCTTGATTCATTTCAAAACGATCAGTCGAAGTTGTTTCTGTAAGGTTTTCACGTTCTGTTTCATTAGAGAAAGTATCAGTAGTTTCCTGACGACGTGTGCGTTTTACATCTTTCGATTTGTATTCACGCGCCATGATATTTTCAATATGAGACACTTCTCCAGGAACGTAGCAACATACTTCTTGTTCTACTTTTCGGTAATCGGCAATTCCTAAACGTTGAATTCCGAAAGCAACAGGAGCTTCGTTTACAGGTGTGCTAGCCGCAGGTTGTAATTCTCCTAAGTAGCATTTTTTTGTAAAATCTTCTATTGATAATTCATATAGTTCCCCATTGGAGAATTCAATAAGCATATCAAGATTAATAGGCTGACTTAAATAGATTCCGTCATAACATACAGCTAATGAAATGCTTGTACCTGAGCCATATTCTACAAAATCTGTAAATGTATTGACTCCAGCATCTGTTGTTACGCTTACGATATCATAGGAAGCATTTGGAACATTGATTGATAATAAGATGTTATATAAGGAAGAACCTACTTTACGTCTTGGACATAAACTGTATGAAAATGGAATGATGTTCGGATTTGTAGCTACAGGAACAGGAACACCACCAGGAATTAAAACTTGTGAAGTTTCAAAATCTACATTGTCAAAAGTTGTTGCTGTATTGGTTGCTATTTCGTTGTCAAGTATGCTTGTAACTTCTTCAAGCGTTGTTGCACCAGCTGAAGTCTCAACATCTGTAATATAATTTACAGTTTCTTGACTTACTCTTGCAGCTAATAATGATTTGTCTAAATCGTCTGTAGGTGTAAATTGATAAGTTGGAAGCACTAAATTTTCATACTCAATTACAACAGTAGTTTCTCCTGAATCTGGATCAGTGACCACACGCTCTACAATTGTTGCTGCATCGTACGCTGCTTTTACAGATTGATTGTATGTTTTTTGATATGCATCTTTGGCATTTTGATTTTCTCTAGATAATTGCTTTTTGAACTTTGAAACTTCTTTTGCAATTTTTTGTAATTCATCTGTGTTAAGTTTTGCCTTTACTGCATCCATTTGTTTTTTGAAATGTTTTTCGGCAACTTTTAACTTTCTTGGTCCTTCTGTAGCAACTTCATTAGTGAATAAGTTTTTATCAATCACTACTCTTGCTTGTGCAATTTTTTGCAAGTTTTCGGCAGTGCGTTCAACTAAATCACGTTTTGTTAAAAAACAATCGGCAACAATCCATGATAAAAGTAAGTCTCTTATGTAAGAATCGCCATTTGTTAAGATATTGTAATGTAAGTCGTCCCAAACTTGTACCATTGAAGGATACGTACTTTGAGGAGCATAAAATGCATCAACTCTTTCGGTAATTTCTTCTAAAGTGAATTTTGTTCTATTTTTTGTCAGCCAAATAGCAAAGTAATAAAAGTAGATATTTTCATTTTCTAAATCTTTTTTAGAAGAAAAATTAGGTGTGTAGTTTGCAATTGCTGTTTCAATCGCTGTTTTTTTAGCTTCAGGAGTTGTAGCTTGTGATGCAGGTGTAATAAAGGCGCTTGTTTCATCTTCAGGAAAATTTGCAAATCCTAAAACTTTTTCTTGTCCTCCAATAAGTTCTGGAGCACGCATTGTAACAAATCTGTACAATGTATTTTTGATGTTTTGTTTCATCTTATAAATTTTTAATCGTTTAAGTGTATTTGAATAAACTGTTTCCGCTTTTCTAATGACAGTATTCGACTTTTGTACGATTAAAAACTAATTTTCCTTTTCACTTTATATTCAAACATTTGATTGAATATTTTTAGAATATGTGTCTAAAAATCCTTTTTTCAAGCTATTATTACTATATTTCGTAGCTTTGTGAATAAATTTGAATACAAATATACAACATATTACAATATTATAAAAACATATTACGTTTATTTTTGTAAAATGTTTGAATTTGTATTTTTAATGAATTGATTTTTTAAGATTTATGTTAACAGTAGAAGTAAAGTCGTTTGACGCGTTTACCATTGATGAATTATACGATGTATTACAACTGAGAAGTGAAGTTTTTGTTGTGGAGCAAGATTGCGTATATCAAGATATTGACGGAAAAGATAGAAAAGCATTGCATGTAATTGGTCGTGATGATAATGGAAAGATTGTAGCGTATACACGACTTTTTAATGTTAGAGATTATTTTGAAAAAGCCAGTATTGGTAGGGTAGTGGTTTCTGAAAGTGCACGCGCTTTTGGGTATGGTCATGTACTAATGAAAGCTTCTATCGCTGCAATTGAGCAACATTATGATACTAAAGATATTAAAATTTCTGCGCAAACATATTTGAAAAATTTCTATAATTCACATGGTTTTCAACAAATTGGAGACGAATATCTTGAAGATGGAATTCCACATATTGCCATGATACGAAATGAGTAAATTTATGAAAATATCTTGTCAACGATGCAATCCGAAGGAGGCATTTCATGTTCCTATTTTTTCTGAGAAAGAAAAGCAAAAATTACAACATTTAAATAGATCTTCACCTTTGTATGCAGTGAGAGAAATAAAGAACTCGTACAATATTTCACATAGAGACGCTAAGTTTATTGTAAGTCATTTGAATAAGCAATATGATACATGTCATCGTTGTGAAAAACCACTTAACGGACATGAATATACTATTTGTGTAGCTTGTAATTCGTTAAATTTTAATTGGAATGTTTAAATTCTTAATTTAAAATAGCTTCATATTTACTTTTGTTAGCCAATAAATTAGTTGCTGCTTTGATAGCTTCATCATTTGTTAATTGATATTGATACAAGCCTTCACGATAAAAATAACGCTTTAAAATTTCGTTTTGAAGTTCTATTTCAATTTGCTTTTTATATGTGTCTAAAGCGTCTAATTTGCTTTGCTTGATAGCAGCCAATAAGTCAGTGTATTCTTTTGAAACATTTTCGCCAAAATCTTCTGCTTCTTTCGTTGCCATGATTTTTTTGAGTTCTTTTTCAGTATCTGTTTCGTAGTAATCCATTCCGCTTTCAATGATATTTTGCTTGAATGCGGCATAGTTAGCATCGTTAAAAGAGAACTCATTTATAGTAGCAAAAGAATTTTTGTTGTAAAACTCCGTAGCATAATCAAAAATAACTAAGTTTCCGATTAATGATCTTGTGAAATCGCTAGTTTTTTGAGAAGCAATGACAATATCAGGATTAATTCCGCCACCATCATATACTGTTCTTCCTTTTTTTGTTTTAAAAGCATTGTAATCGCGTTCATTGGTACGCACTGCGTTTCCGTTTTCATCTCTATTCCAATAGTCTAATGCTTGAATACAACGTCCTGAAGGCGTGTAATATCTTGAAATGGTTACTTTTAATTGTGTTCCATACGTCAACTTTTTAGGTTGTTGTACCAATCCTTTTCCAAAACTACGTGCGCCAATTACAACGGCTCTGTCTAAATCTTGTAGTGCTCCCGAAACAATTTCGCTTGCAGAGGCGCTTCTACCGTTTACCAATACAACTAATGGAATTTCGGTATCAACAGGTTTTTTACGGGTTTTGTAGGTTCTGTTGTATTTTTTTACTTTCGATTTTGTCGTCACAATGACTTCGCCTTTTGGTACAAATAAGTTCACAATTGCAATAGATTCTCTTAGCAATCCACCAGGATTTCCACGTAAGTCAAGTACAATGCGTTCTGCACCATCTTCTTTTAATTTTTCTAAAGCATCTTTGGTTTGTGCACTTGCTTTTTTGTTGAATTTTGCTAGCACAATGTATCCCGTTTTATCATCAATCATTTTGTAAAAAGGAACGGCATCTACTTCAATTTTAGTTCGCGTTAGCTCAGTCGTATATTCTTTTCCTTGGCGTTTGTATACGATGTTCACTTTGCTATTGGCAGCACCTTTTAGGAGTTCGCCTGTATCTTCTTTAAAATTGGCAACAACAATGTCACCGATTTTTAAAATTTCGTCACCAGCTTTCAATCCGGCTTTATCGGCAGGATATCCTTTATAAGGCTCAATGATGGTAATTTTATTTTTATTTCTACGTACAGAAGCGCCAATTCCTGAGTATTCTCCAGCATTTCTAATTTTTGCAGCCTCCACATCTTGTTCGTTGTAGAACTTGGTATATGGATCGAGATCGTTTAGCATTTCTTTGATCGCATCGTCCATCAATTCCGCAGGATTTGTTTCATCTACATAATTCATATTTAATTGCTTAAACATGGTGGTAAATATTTCAATTTGCTTCGCGATTTCAAAAAAGTCACTTTTAAAACTTACGGATCCAAATAAAAATATAATAGCTAATGCAGGAACTACAATTCGTTTTTTAAATAATTTTCTCATCTTTTTATTTCATTAATAGCTAGTAAGATAGCTTTTGTATCATTCTTTTTCGGGTGCATCAATTGTGTTGGTTTTTTCTAGAAATTTTTGCAACAATCGAATCATTGACTTTTCTATTTCTTCAAAAGTCGGTTCTTTTTTTCCAATATACAAAAACATAAAAGCATAGGATGTTGATATTGTGTTAAAAACGTCATTTTTGTGCAAACGGTAGGCTTCACGCATGAGTCTTTTGATACGATTGCGTGTTACGGCTTTTTTAAAACGTCTTTTTGTGACAGAAACTCCAGCTTGAATTTGGACATCTTTTGGTAAATCAGTCGCAATATAAACAAGTCTTAGCGGAAATTTTGACACAGCGCCTCCTTCGCTGAAAAGCAAGTCTAGGCACTTTTTACTTTTTAATTTTTCTTCTTTTGGAAAACGATAATTCATAAATAGTTATTGACTCGATTATCGAGATTTAAATATGTAAACACTTATATCAAATTTCTTGTTTGTCCGTTTTAAACACTTCAATAATTTGCTTCCAAGTAGTTGATTGGGTAAAAATAGAAAATAAGATTGTATTTACTATCTTTATTGACTACAGACCACAAATGAAGAAGGTAAAATTAGAGCGTTATTTTAAACTATTTACAAATGAAGAAGCTGAAGTTTTCTTTGATAATGCATTGAAAGCGCAGCAGATTGATTTTGTAAAGAGAGAAATTCCTGACTCGAAGTTTACGGAGTATTTTTTTAATGAGAAAGACCTCGATTTTGTAGAACACGTCAATGAATGTTTGAAGGAAAAAGAAGCAGAAGAAACAGAAAAAATAACTTCAAAATTATATAACAGACCTTATACAATTGAACTTATATTAACGCTTGTACTCGTCGCGTTGATTATTACAATTATTGTATTGATATAAAGAGGCTGAATTCTAAAAAGTCCAGAATGATGTTTCTAAACACTTTTATACAGCCTCTTTTTTTTTACCATAACCTAACGCCAACACCAACATTGTGTGTTGTTGTGTTAATTTGATTGAGATTGATGCGATAGGAAGCAAACCATTTCCCTTTATGCTGATATTGCAGTCCGAGACTCAGGTTATCAAATTGCTGTTTGTTTCCGCCAATTTCGCTAAATATGTACAATCCGCTTTTGTAGGTTTTTGGATGTTCAATGGTTTTGGTAATGGTAACTTCTCTAGGAACTTTGAGTTGATATGAAAACTTACTGTCAATTAAGGTTCCATCGACTAAATTGTAGGTATAAATATCTATATCGTCCGTTTGAAGCGTGTCTTTATATAATTTTCCTTCTGTGAATTGTTTGGTTTCTTCGACCGAAATTTTTTCTTTGAAATTTTTACGTTGTGTTTGTGTTCCAGTTATTGGAATATACACTTGTTGAAACTTTGTGGTTTCAATTCGTAATGTATCAATTTTTGTTTGCCAAATAGTATCTTTTACAACCGTCACGGTTGGTTGTGGTTGTATTTCTGTATCGCTTTCACAGGCTTTCATAAGCGTGCTATACCATACTAAAACAGTGATAAGTACCAGCAAAATTCTATCTGTAGATAGTTGTATTTTTTTCATGATGATTTGGGTAAATAAGAGCCTTTACTTTAAAGCGAAGGCTCTTGCAAATTTTAAGTATTAAATGTATTAGATTTAATAAGTATTTGTGGTTTCAATGCTTAATGTAGCTGTTGAATTTGTAGTTCCTGTAATTGTCGTATTTAGGACACCATTGGTAATTAGAGAGTTTTGTAGTACAACTTTATAGGCAACACCCGTAGGTTCTGATTCTGAATATTTAGTTACCAAATCGTTTCCAGGATTAGTAGTCTGATAAATGGTGTTATGACCAATAAAGGTTAACACATCAACCGTGAAATTAATGTCAGTTTCGATAGCTATTAAGTTTGATAATAGTTCTATATAGGAATTTTTGATAAATAATTGAGCGCTTCCGCCAATTAATGTACACAAAGCCACATTAGATACTATAGAAGCATTATTAAAAAATAACTTGTGTTGTAGTCTAGCAAGTGAAGCATTTACGATTGCTTTACTTCCTGAAAAATGAGTTTCTCCTGCATTAAAAGATCCGTAAGTTTCTGCATTTTCTTTGAAATTGATATACAATTTTCCTGTTGGAGCAATCTTCACAATTTCAGTGATTACATCAGGATGGTGTTTTCCAAAATTCACATAACAAACAGTTGCCAACCCTGCTTTTAATAAGCTTAATTTATGTGTCCCTTTTGCTTCATCAAAGTCAAAATAGCTGACTCCATTTCCTTCGTTGTTTACCATCAACTGAGCGCCAATACTTTCAATATTTCCTGTAAAAGTATTTACAGAATTACTACCTAATGTGCTAAATACTGTTCCGCTTCCTTTGAGCAAATTGTAGGTTACATTCACCTGATTTGCTGTAATAAATCCTTTTCCAAATACAGCATATGGAGCACCATAACTTTCAATACAATCAAAATCGCCTTCAAAAAATAAATAATCGCCCGAAAACTTATTTTCAGAATTATTTAAGAGCTTTCCTTTTGGAATTGAAAATACGTATTTGTGATGTGTATTAGCGACCAATAAGTTAAAGTATTCATTTGTATTGTTCGATAAATCAATAGTACAACTCTCTTTAGATTCAAAGTGAATATTTCGCTGAGGTAATTGACCATTAATTTCATAAACACCTTTAGATATCAGTTGAACATTTAAAAAATCATGTTCTGAATCTGTACTATCTCCTTGGCGAGGATTGGTAGTATTATAGGCAGTAATTGCAGCATCAATAGTTAAGTATGGTTGTTGTATATTTCCTATTTCTGCAGTAGCGTCATCTCCATTTTGTGTATCGATAAATACAGTATTTACAGATGATGTGCCTGTTAGCACATCATCTTTATGTACCAAACTATCTAGCAAGTCTTCATATTGAGTTTGTGTAGGTTTATCACCTGTTTCAAAATATGATTTTAAGGTTTCTAATGTTTGTTTCATTTTGTTTTATTTTTTTGACCTTTTTCAGTATCATTTACAAGAATATCTATGGTTTCTTCTAAATCTTTGAGAGATCTTTTTTTAATTAAATTGATTAATGCTTTGAAAGGATTTATACCATATATTTTATTGAAATTTTCCATGATAGATTTAATTTCTGCAATAGCGATAAATCCAGCAATAATTCGCTGAAAAGGGATTTCTTTTACAATATATTTTTCCAATAAAAAAGCGGATAAGACAACCAAGTTGTATATGAAAAATTTGGAAACTGTATTTCCAATCTGTTCACTTGTTATAGGGACATTTTTCTTAATGGAGGCATAGGTTCCTGTGATAAAATCGACAATGATGAGAAAAGCAACTGTAAACATTACAGAAGCAATAGGAGCAATAAGTGCCATTAACCAAAATACGTAAGGCTTAATCTTCTCCATTTTTAGATAGTTTTCTATAATCCAAAACTCTATTTTTAGGATAAGCCTTGATAGAAACTCTATTGTTCTGATTGCCTCCTAAAATGTATACATAACGCTTTGTTTGTTTTACAAAAAAACCTACATGTCCTTTCCAGCTACTTGGAGATTCACGCCATAATACGACAATATCTCCTTGTTTTGGTAATGCGGTAGATTCACCAACATTTAACCAACTTCTTGCGTTTAATTTTCCACTATATGTGTAATTTTCCGTTTTAGAAACCCAGTTTACAAACGCACTGCACCAAGCGGTTTCGTCGTGTAACTTGCTACTGTCGAATCCTAATGCTTCAAAGTATCTAATAATTTGGGGATTATCAGCTTTACCATCAACTTCTCTTACTCCATATTGTGATAATGCTTTTTGAATTAAGCTCATAGTTTTTACTTTTAATAATTGAGTGACAAATACTATTGTCTGATAATAATTTGCATACAATTACCGTATGCAACTGTGCAATTCAGTGCAATGAATTAAATATTCATGAAAATGTTGGAATTTAATTTGAGAATAAAAAAACTTGTAGATGCTGCAACTCTATTTATATAATTTTCTTAACCAGAATAAGGCTTTGCGTGCATTTTAAGATTCTTCTCAACAGTGTTTTTTTAAATACGAATCGTACAAATGATGTCCGTTCATTAGAAAAGCGAGTACAAATATAAAACATATTACAATATAAAACAAACATATTACAAAATTATTATTATTTTTTTCTGTTTTTTGTTTGAATCTACATATGTAAGATTAGAAGCATAAAAAAATCCCTTATTACAAGGGATTTTTTGAATACGTATTGTACAATGAATAATTGTAATTAACCCTAAGAACTTATTTTTCATGTACCAATATCGTATTCACTGCAGGATGCATTCTGTATTGTAACAATCAGAAGGAAAACTCCTTATGGCAAGAAAAGGAGCTTTCCAGATATACATATTTTAATGAGAGTTGAGTGACTAGCTGATTACTGTTTTAAAATATTGTATATCGTCTTTTCTGAGATGAACAGTCTATCAACCAATTCGTTGATAATTACTTTCATTTGTTTTGCAGAATTGTCTTCTACATAGTTGTGAATGAATTTTTTTCTTTTGTCTAGTAGCTCTTTACTTCGTTTCATGGCTGCTGTATTATAAGGTGTTATTGTGTATTCTACTTTTTTAAAATCGTATAAGAATGTTATATTCAAAATACGTAACCGTCAGTCTATATTTTATCTCTTTTTGTGTATTTATGAAGAATAAAATCGATATTTATACTCACAAATGTTTGATTTTCAATAATAATTCATATATTAGCAACAAATTACAGTACAAATATAAACAAATTACAGAATAATTAAAACAAAAAACAGAATTATTTTGTAAAATGTTTAAATTACTAGGAGAGATATGGAAGGAATACATGAAAAAATAAAGCAGATCATCGATCATTTTCGTCTTAACAATAATTCATTTTCCAAAAGAATAGGCGTGACTAGCACAACGATAGACAGCATTACCAATGGTCGTCCACAACCTGATGGATCTAGGAAAAGAACAAAACCTGGCTATGATTTATTAACAAGTATTATTAAAGAGTTTGACATTAATCCAGAATATTTATTCGGCATAAGCTCACAAATGTTTAAAGCTGATAAAAAAGAATTTCAAACATATGCTGGAATTCCACAAGTTGTTGCCGTAAATCAGGAAGGAGAAGAAAATGTAGTATATGTTCCTGTAAAAGCAAGAGCAGGATATTTAGATGGTTATGGTGATGCAGATTATATTGAAACATTGCCTTCTTTTAGCATGCCACATTTAACCAACGGAACATACCGTTGTTTTGAAGTACAGGGAAATTCAATGGTACGTACATTTTTTGATGGCGATTTAGTCTTTGGAAAGTATGTAGAAGATTTAAACGATGTAAAAGATGGTCGCGTATACGTTATTGTAAGTCGTAATGACGGAATTGTGCTGAAACGTGTAATTAATAGAATAGAAGAACGTGGAAAGCTAATTTTAAAATCTGATAATAAAGATGGAAATTATCCAACATATACCATTAATGCAGAAGAAATCATGGAAGTTTGGTATGTAACGATGTTTGCTTCCAAACAAATGCCAGAACCTGTGGATGTATATGATAGATTACACGATTTGGAAAGTAAAATCGTATTGCTTGAAAATGCATTGCGACAAAAAAATTAACCTAAATCTTAAAAACATAAAAAAGCGAGATCATACAATTGTGATCTCGCTTTTAAGTTATATTATAATGTTTCTATTGTCTAGCAACATTGTTATCTCTGTTAATATCTGCCATTAATTGTGAAGGATCTATTTCCACACTTTTAACCGTTTTGTTAGTTTCCAAAGCATAATATGGATATGCCCAAGCCCAGTCTGCTTTTTGAGTGGCAGTTGTAGGCTTTTCTCCACGCATCATACGCAACGGAATGTAAAATTCTTCACTAGAACCATCTGCGTAATTTACGGTAATATCTATTGGCATTGGCATCAGTCCGATACGTTCTAAAACAATAGTATTTCCTTTAATTTCCTTTACTCCATAATCTATCGTATTGGTTGTCTGCGTCCAATCTGTCAAATACCAATCTAAATGAATTCCTGAAACTTTTTCGGCAGTTCTCTTAATATCATTTGGTGTTGGATGTTTAAATTTGAAATCATCAAAGTACTTTCTAAGTGTTTTTTCAACATTTTTCTTTCCAATAACATATTCTAATTGCGACATGAAAATTTCGCCTTTCCCATAAGCAGAAATACTATACGCTCTGTTGTATTCATAACGATCAGCATGTGTGGTAAGCGGTTGCTCTTTTCCAGATTTTACCAAACTAAAATATCCCATATATGAACCTTTATGCGGATTTTCCTTGTTTGTGTCCATAATATGATCCATACAACGATGAGAAATATATGAGGTAAATCCTTCGTCCATCCACTCGTGTTTTGATTCGTTGGTTGCTAGCAAAAACTGAAACCATGTATGTGCCAATTCGTGTGCCGTAACACCAACCAAACTTCCAAACTTTCTTTTTCCTGTAATTAACGTACACATTGCGTATTCCATTCCGCCATCTCCACCTTGTATTACAGAGTATTGTTTGTACGGATATTGCCCAATATATTCATTGTAATACTCAAGCATTTCTGCTGTTTTTGGCTGTAAGTTTTTCCAGTTTTCTCTAATTTCTGGATCGTTTTTATATAAAAAGTGTAGTGTGACACCATTTGGACCCTTTCGCGTATCGTGTACAAATTCAGGATCGGCAGCCCAAGTAAAGTCATGTACGTTTGGTGCTTTAAAATGCCAAGTAAGTGTATTGCCTTCAGGTCTTTTTACCGTTCCTGTTTCATAACCATATCCAATTTCATTCGGATTTTGTAAATATCCAGTTCCACCAATAACATAGTCTTTATCAATTGTAATTTTTACATCAAAATCTCCCCAAACACCATGAAATTCGCGTGCAATATATGGTGGTGTATGCCAACCTTCAAAATCGTATTCTGCCATTTTTGGATACCATTGTGTCATTGACAAAGCAACTCCTTCCTTGTTATTTCTACCAGAGCGACGAATTTGTACAGGAACTTGTCCTTCAAAATTCATATCAAACGTAGCAGAAGCTCCTGGCATAATAGGTTTTGCTAAAGTTACCTCTAAAATAGTTCCTTCTGTAGTATGTGTTAGCGCTTGCCCATTTTGGGTTAACGAGTTAATTTTTAAATATCCAATTTCAGAATCTTTCAGTTTGCTAATTCTATCTCCAATTTTTGGACTTGGATCTGCAATAGATCTAGAGCGCACATCCATCTCACTTCCTAGCTGAAAAGCATTGAAATATAAGTGATAATATACTTTGTCTAAAACATCAGGAGAATTGTTTGTGTAAACTAATTTTTGAGTTCCTGTATATTGATAGTTATTGACATTCATATCAATATCCATCGTATAATCTACGTGTTGCTGCCAATACGTAGATGATGCACTGTAAGATGTCATATTCTTGTCGCTACTCATGGTTTCTTGCTGCGGTTTGCATGATAAAACAGTAAGTGCTAGAAGGATACTTATTTTACTGAAAATTTTCATCTATTTGTGTTTTTTTGAAATGTATTTAATTAATGAGTTGTATCTACAGTTTTACTTGACCACTGTTTACTTTAGAAGCTAAAATAAGCGCATTGTAAGCGTTTACAATTTTTCCTGAACGAGACGACTTAGAGAATGGCATTGCTGGCTGAGACTGATCTACAACTACGTCTCTATTAATTGGAAGACCAGATTGAATGATGATCTGTTTTACCTGTGCCGCTGTTAGCTTTGGATATTGTGATAAAATTAATGCTGCAACTCCTGCTACTCCAGGAGCAGCCATGGAAGTTCCTCCGATAGACTTATATTCGTTTTCTGGAAATGTTGAATAAATAGCAGACCCAGGAGCAAAAACATCTACGCTACTTTGTCCGTAATTAGAGAATCCAGAAACTAGCTGCGAACCATATTTGTTTGTTATAGAACCAACAGTTAAAAAGGTATCAGATACTTCTTCACCAGTTAATATTTGATCGTTAGGATATACCGCTTTAGTGTCTAAATCTGTATTTTCATTTCCAGCAGCATTGACAATGAGCACATTGTTTTTTCCCGCGTAAGCGATAGCATCACGAACCCATTCAGAGTTTGGAGAGAAATACTTACCAAAACTTGTATTGATAATTCTTGCACCGTTGTCAACTGCATAACGAATTGCCAAAGCAACATCTTTGTCATACTCATCACCATTTGGAACCATTCTTACAGACATGATTGCTACATTATTTGCAACACCATTTACACCTTTTCCATTGTTACGCTCTGCGGCAATAATTCCAGCAACGTGTGTTCCGTGTGATTCAGTTTTTACCGAATGCTTTACATTGTTGTTTCCATAATTAGTATCTGTAATATCTAACGGATTGTCGCCTACAATAGATCGTCCTTCAAAATTTGTATTTAAGTAATAATTCAAATAATCGGTCACTGTTTCCATGTCACCTTTTATAGCTTCTACAACACCTTCTAGATTTTTATATCTTCCGCTGGCTAAAATTTGTTTCGCCAATGCAACATGCTCCATTAAGGTTTGGTTGGTTGTTTTGATAGCATTTACATCTTCAAGTGTGTAGTTATCTTTCTTTAAATGAGCTTTTAAAGCTTCGTCAGTACTTTTTACTCTGGCTAAAGTTTGGTCAAGACGTGTTTTGATACCACTGAATTTTTCATACTCAGCATCAAGTTCTTTTTTGGCTTCTGCATAATTAGGTGTGTTTGGTCCTTTTTTGACGATACGTGTTTTTTCCATGTTTTCATTGTATGAATCGCCAAGGAAATTCCAGCCGTGAACATCATCAACATAACCGTTATTATCATCATCTTTTCCATTATTTGGAATCTCGTCAGTGTTAGTCCAAATAACATCATCTAAATCTTCATGATCGATATCAATTCCAGAATCTAAAACAGCTACAATAACTTTTTTACCTTTTTTTCCTTTGATGATTTCTGCGTAAGCTTTATCAACACTCATTCCTGGAATGGTATCATTTATTAAATCTTTATGACTCCAAGTTTTGAGTTCGTCTTTCGTTAGTGCACGCTCTTTTAAAGGTGTTGCATCTATATTTTCAATAGGAGTTGATAAAATGGGTGCTGTACTTCCGCAACCTGCTAAGAGTAGGAGAGAAGCAGCAAAAATAGAGGATTTTATAAGTTTCATTATTTTAGTGTTTTTAAATAAATAGTGGGTTTTTAAAAAATATCTTTACAAGTAAAAACTTCGTTGAGTCTTACTCCTTTTTCAGTGTGTTTTACCGTAATAATTTCGTGGTGTGCATCGTGTTCTAAAAACAGGTAAAAATTTTTATCGGCTGCCATGTTTAAAAATTTTTCCTTTTCGTCTAAGGTCAACAAAGGCCTTGTGTCATATCCCATAACAAAAGGAAGTGGTAAATGTCCAACAGTTGGTAATAAATCTGCCATAAAACAAATGGTTTTTCCTTTATAGTGAATCATTGGAATCATTTGTTTTTCTGTGTGACCATTCGCAAAAAATACATCAAAACCAAGTGCAGATTGGGTTACTATATCTACTTCTGGTTGCGCAATAAAGTTGAGGTGACCACTTTCTTGCATCGGAATGATGTTTTCTTTTAGGAAAGAAGCTTTCTCACGTCTATTGGGAATTGTTGCCCATTGCCAATGGTTTTTGTTGCTCCAAAAGCGTGCATTTTTAAACGCAGGTTCATACCCAGTACGATCTTTATTCCATTGAATGCTTCCACCACAATGGTCAAAATGCAAATGTGTCATAAAAACATCGGTAATGTCATCTTTATGAAAACCGTGAGCTTTTAATGATTTTTCGATAGAATCATCGCCCCAAAGATGGTAATAGCCATAAAATTTATCACTTTGTTTGTTTCCCATGCCAGTATCGATAAGAATTAATCGATCTCCATCTTCAATAAGCAAACAGCGCGCAGCAATATCAATCATATTGTTTGCATCTGCAGGATTAGTACGTTGCCATAATGATTTAGGAACTACGCCAAACATGGCACCGCCATCCAATTTAAAATTTCCGGCAGCTATGGGATAAAGCTTCATAAAAGTTATTTCTGGTTTTGTCTTGCAAATTAACAAAACCGCAACAAAAAAGGGTAATCGTTAAGTTTTTATTAAGAAAACCAGCTGTAAATTTTTGGTTTTGAATAAAAATTATAGTGATTTCCTTTTAAATAAATGATAAAAGTTTTAGATCTTTAAAAGATTAAATAGTACTTCTGATACAGAACAAGACATGCTAACTATAGTATAAATAGAATCTAAATAAATGAACAACTATCAACTTTCTGAAAATTGTTTGCTTTTTTAGTTACAATAAGTTCTATTTAAAAAAATAGGAATCAAATACTAATCAAGCTAAATAATAATGAAAGCAACAAAAGACGAAATAATAGAAACAGCATTACAAATATTGGAACGCTATGAACCTTTAAACAGAAGCAGTATTGTTGTTAGAGAAGAAAAAGTGCCTGTTTTTACAGAAAGTAGGGAATATTACTATAAGTATGATGGTTGGTTTTTTATGATAGATGGCACAGAAATCTATGATGTAGGACCTGATAAAATATCTGATAGTTACCTTTTATATTTTTTAGAAGATGGTACCTGTATACGTTTAAGTATTGCCAATGCAGAAGGAGGTTCTGGAATTAACACTTGTATAATTTACAAAGAAGGAGTTGGTTACAAATGGGTATCAATAAAAGATTTTTTAGCTCATCACAACTTTAACTTTAACGATCCAAAGTTTGAAAAAGTTATGTTTTGAATTTATTTTATTAAATAATTTTTGAAAATAACTCCTAATGAAAGCAACAAAAGACGAAATAATAGAAATCGCATTACAAATATTGGAACGCTATGAACCTTTAAACAGAAGTAGTATTGTTGTTAGAGAAGAAAAAGTACCTATCTACATAGGGAGTAATAAATATTATTATAAACATAACGGTTGGTTTTTTATGATAAATGGTATACAAGTTTATGATATAGGACCTGATAAAATATCTGATAGTTTTCTTTTATATTTTTTAGAAGATGGTACTTGTATACGTTTAAGTATTGCCAATGCAGAAGGAGGTTCTGGAATTAAAACTTGTATGATTTACAAAGAAGGAGTTGGTTACAAATGGGTATCAATAAAAGATTTTATAGCCCATCACAACTTTGATTTTAATGATCCTAAGTTTGAAAAAGTTCTTCATTAAAGATATTTTGAACAATTTATGCCTGAGAAACAATAAAAAGTTCTTCTTAATAAAGTGCTAAAGTGTAGTCACAACTAAAAACAGAAATAACTTAAATAAAGCGAACAGTAATCAGCAAGTTGATGGTTGTTCGCTTTTTCAGGTTCTATTTGAAATATGCTCCTCAAAATACATTCTTCAAATACTTTCCAAAGTCAAAAAGGATTTTGATTTCTTTGATATTTGCCAAAAACGGTAATTCTCTAAAATCTTGATTTAAAAAGAAAGTCTTTTCTTGAAACGATCATCGTTCTTGTATTAAAATTATATTTTTAAAATATTATAGTAACGTGCGTTTTATACCATTCAATTCTTATATATTTAAAGTGTATGTATCGAAATAATATTTTGAGATAAATCCATTTCTTTTACCTTTAAAGCAAGAAATATCTTATGGAAATTAATAAAGAGCTCGATTTAGCATTTAATTTTATAGAAAAAACGAACAGAAATCTATTTCTCACAGGAAAAGCAGGTACAGGAAAAACGACTTTCTTGCATAAAATTAAAGCAACCTCTATGAAACGAATGATAGTAGTTGCGCCTACAGGTGTTGCTGCCATCAATGCGAAAGGTGTAACTATTCACTCATTTTTTCAACTGTCTTTTGATCCCTTTATTCCAAATGCCAACGAACAAAAAGCGACTACACAACGTAAATTCAGTAAAACTAAAATTGACATCATCAAATCATTAGACCTTGTCATTATTGATGAAATCAGTATGGTTCGTGCGGATGTTTTAGATGGAATTGATGCTGTATTGCGCAGATACAAAGACAGAACAAAACCTTTTGGTGGTGTACAATTATTACTTATTGGTGATTTGCAACAACTTTCGCCAGTGGTGCGCCCGAACGAATGGCAATTATTGAAAAACTATTACCAAACCGCCTATTTTTTTAGCAGCATTGCGTATCAAAAAGCCGCTATTTTAGCAATTGAATTAAAACACATTTATCGTCAGCAAAATCAAGCGTTTATTGCAATTCTTAATGAAATTCGCAACAATGCATTGTCTAAAGCTTCCGCAGAAATTCTAAACAAGCAATATCAGCCAAATTTCCACCCGAAAAAGGAAGATGGGTACATTACACTCACTACGCACAACAATCGCGCAGATGCGATCAATCAAAAACAATTAGACAGTTTAGATACACATGAACGAACGTATGTTGCAGAAATTTCAGGCGATTTCAATGAAAAAGCATATCCAAATAGTGAAAATTTAGTACTCAAAGAAGGCGCACAAGTCATGTTTATCAAAAATGATAGTTCTATAGAAAAGCGCTATTACAATGGAAAAATTGGTACAATAGTTCATTTGGATGATGAAGTTATTACGGTACAATGTTCGGATGATGATTTCATTGAAACGACCTATGAAACTTGGGAAAACATAAAATATACGCTCAACAAGGAAACCAAAGAAATTTCCAATACAATTGAAGGTACGTATACGCAAATTCCTTTGCGATTGGCGTGGGCAATTACGATTCACAAAAGTCAAGGACTCACGTTTGACAAAGCCATTATTGACGCCGAAGCTTCTTTTGCACACGGGCAAACCTATGTTGCACTGAGCAGATGTAAAACGCTGGAAGGAATTGTGTTAAAAACACCCATAAAAGCGGCAAGCATTATTAGTGATACTACGGTGAATACGTTTACGGAGCAATTAGAAGAAAACGAACCTGATGAAGCCGAATTGAAAGCTTCCAAAAAAACATTTCAGCTAGATTTAATTAGCGAAATATTTGATTACAATCCGTTTTTATATCCTGTAAAAAGATTGATTGATCTGTATTACAAAAACAAAAATTCGCTTACAGGAAATATATTGCAACCGTTGGAAACCATCAAGGATAAAGGCATTATTCCGTTGATGAAGGTAAATACAAAGTTTAAAAGTCAGTTAGCATCATTAGCAAAAAATAGTGAAAATCCTGAGCAAGATGCAACCATTCAAGCACGATTTAAAAAAGCAGTTGAATATTTTACAGCGCAAACCAAACAACACATTGCTGAGGTATTGAGTACGTTTACTTTTGCAACTGACAATCAAGCAGTTTCAAAAGATATCGAAAAACAGCTGAAAGCTATCGAAGAAAAATTAGCTGTTAAAATCAAGATTTTAGAAGGAGTATCCGATCAATTTTCAACGGAAAACTATTTAAAACTGCGTGCAAATGCCATCTTAGAAGTTTCGGAAGTAAAAGTGATAAAACGACCTGTGGCAACTTCAACATCACACGAAGAATTGTTTGAAGATTTACGATTATTTAGGTTGAGCGTTTCCAACTCAGAAAACGTTCCGCCATTTCAAATATTTACACAAAAATCATTATTTGAAATGTGCGAATTATTACCTTCAACACCAAAACAACTCAAAAAAATTCACGGAATGGGGAAAGTTCGTGTGGAGAAATATGGGGAAGAAATTTTGGAGATCATCAACGATTATGTCACTCAAAATAATCTTTCATCCATGAAAGACGACGTAATTATTAAAGTAGAAAAGAAAAATACCAAAGAAACGTCGCTCGATTTTTTTAAAGAAGGTTTTTCTATAGAAGAAATTGCAGAAAAAAGAGCCTTGGCAGCTTCTACAATTTTCGGGCATTTAGGTCACTATGTGCTAGAAGGCGTGTTGGAAATTACCGAAATATTAGCGGAAGAAAAAGTAACCAAAGGATTGGAAATTATCAAAAACAACACATTTGAAGGTCTAAATGAGCTCAAAGAAATTGCAGGCACCAATTTTTCGTATAACGAACTCCGAATATTGTTAAAGTATAGCGAGAAAAAGTAATTTCACAAAAACAGTTGTTTTAATAAGGTAATATCTAACTTATTTTAACATTTTAATTATTAAATTTACGATTCAATAAAATAAAGAATACATGCTCGAATTAGCAGGAATTATCATTTTAGGAATATTAGCACAATGGGTTGCATGGAAATTTAAAATTCCCGCAATTTTACCATTGATTTTGATTGGTTTATTGGTTGGACCAATTGCCGCAGAGTTTTTATCGGAAGATGGAACAAAATGGATTGAACCCATTTGGGACAATGAAAAAGAAAAAGGGCTATTTCCAGGAGAAAGTTTGTATTATTTCGTTTCGTTGGCAATTAGTATCATTCTGTTTGAAGGCGGATTGACCTTAAAACGTGCTGAAATTAAAAATGTAGGTCCCGTAATTACCAAGCTCATCACGCTCGGTTCGGCAATTACATTTTTTGGCGCTGGAATTGTAGCACATTTGGTTTTTGGATTGAGTTGGGAATTGTCTTTTCTATTTTCAGGATTAATCATTGTTACAGGACCGACTGTAATTACGCCAATTCTTCGAAACATTCCGCTAAAAAAAGATATTTCGACCGTGTTAAAATGGGAAGGAATTCTAATTGATCCTATTGGCGCCTTAGTTGCCGTTTTGGTCTTTGAATTTATCAGTGTAGAAGGCGATAGTGGTTTTACAAAAACAGCATTGATTGAATTTGGAAAAATTATCCTTTTCGGAACTACTTTCGGATTCACCTTTGCACATGCATTAGCGTTTGCGATTAACAAAAAATTCATTCCGCATTATTTACTAAATGTAGTATCACTTTCTGCAGTTTTATTAGTGTTTGTTGAATCGGAAATCTTTGCACACGAATCAGGATTATTGGCAGTTGTTGTTATGGGAATGGTGTTAGGAAACGGAAAATTAGAAAACATAAAAGAACTTTTATACTTTAAGGAATCGCTTAGTGTTCTTTTAATTTCAATACTTTTTATTTTGCTTTCCGCGAATATTGACATGAACGATTTGATGTTGTTATATAATTGGAAAACGGCTGCATTATTTGTGCTTGTGGTGTTTATCATACGACCATTAGGTGTTTTCTTGAGTACTGCTAACTCAAAATTAAAAACCAACGAAAAACTCTTTATCAGTTGGGTTGGACCACGAGGAATTGTAGCGGCGGGAATTGCTTCATTATTTGGAAGTAAATTGGTAAATGAAGGTGTGCCTGGCGCAGAATATATTACGCCATTGGTTTTTATGATTGTATTAGGAACCGTTTTATTGAACGCAACAACCGCACGGTTATTTGCGAAATTAGTAGGCGTTTTTCTAAAAAAATCAAATGGAATTTTAATCGTCGGTGCTTCAAAAATATCACGATTATTAGGTCATTATTTGGAAACAAATGGACGTCATGTAGTTTTAATTGATAGTAATCAAAGTAACATTGCAAAAGCACGTGAACTAGGATTGGAAGCAATTAATACAGACATATATTCGAATACATTAACCGATAATATTGAGTTAAATGATGTCGGTTATTTAATGGCAATGACAGGAAATTCAGGTATTAATAAATACGCAATTGATAAATTTGGAGCTGAGTTTGGTGAAAATGGTTCATTCAGATTGGTAACACGAGAAGAAATGCTTGATGAAAATAACAATCCGAAAGAAGGATTATTTTCTAACACCGACGATTATGTGACGCTTTCTGCGGTAACGCGTAAATATCCATCTATCCAAGAAATTGATATTAATGATGAAGAACATTATAGAGGCTTGATTGAGATTACTAATAATGATAAAGATATCATTCCGTTATTCATTAAAAAGGAAGATAATGAGTTTTATATCATTTCTTCACACAACACAGAAGTAGACAAAATTGGAGAAAATTGGAAGTTGGTATATTTAGGAAAACCGTTTGATGTAGAAGAAACAGAAACGAATTGATTTTTTATATAAATGTTTTATCTCTAACGAAAATTATCTCAGAAGAAAGTCGTGATTCTTAAAACCATACTTCTTTTTACAGAAAACTACACAAATTGATGATCGCCAAACTTCTCGTATACTTCATCTAAAACCTGAAAAACTCCTGCAGAATCATCTGTAGTAACTAAACGTTGTCGGTATTCTTTAAAATGTGGAATTCCTTTAAAATAGTTGGTATAATGTCTTCTAGTTTCAAAAACACCTAAACGTTCGCCTTTCCAATCAATAGACATCTGCAAGTGACGGCGTGCCGCTTCTATACGTTCTTCCATAGTTGGTTTTGCCATATGCTCGCCAGTTTCAAAGAAATGCTTTACTTCTCTAAAAAACCAAGGATATCCAATACTTGCACGACCAATCATAGCGCCATCTAAGCCAAATTTATCTCGCATTAACATTGCTTTTTCAGGAGAATCTACATCGCCATTTCCAAATACAGGTATGTGCATACGTGGATTGTTTTTTACCGCAGCAATTGGATGCCAATTTGCTTCACCTTTATACATTTGCGCACGCGTGCGTCCATGAATAGCAATAGAAGCACAACCAACATCTTGTAAGCGTTCGGCAACTTCTACAATTTTGATGGTGTTTTCATCCCAACCCAAACGTGTTTTTACTGTTACAGGCAATTTGGTATGTTTTACCATAGCTTCTGTCAAAGAAACCATCAAATCAATATCTTTTAAAATTCCTGCGCCTGCACCTTTGCTTACCACTTTTTTTACAGGGCAACCAAAGTTGATATCTATAATATCGGGACCAGATTTTTCAACAATTTCAACCGATTTTAACATTGAATCTAAGTTCGCACCAAATATTTGAATTCCCACAGGACGTTCTTTTTCATAAATGTCAAGTTTCATGGTACTTTTTGCGGCATCGCGAATGAGTCCTTCCGAAGAAATAAATTCTGTATACACTACATCTGCACCTTGTTCCTTGCACAATGCACGAAAAGGCGGATCACTTACATCTTCCATCGGCGCTAAAAGCAATGGAAAGTCTGGCAATTCTATGTCTCCTATTTTAACCACAATACGTTATTCTATAAAGATTGGGCAAAGATACATGAAAAATTGTAACAGAATCAATTAGTCTTTTAAACGTTCTTGCTCTGCGGAAGATTTGGTACGTTGGTTGGTTTGAAGTTTGGTGTTTCCGAAGTTATAACGGAATCCTATACGAATGGTTTGTAAATCAAGATTTGTACGGTAAAAACTATTTTGATTAAAATATCTTGTCGTGTTTGTAAATTCCTGACCGTTAAAAATATCGTTTAATGATAGCGATAATGTAACTTTTTTATTCCACAATGTCTTGCGAAGCGAAAGGTTTACTAAACTTCTATTAGAAACTTCAGAAAGTCCTTGAATTGTTGAAGAAATATATAAAAAGGAAAGATTAGCCGTTAAACTTTGATCTTTTAAAAATGTAAAATTATTATCGATGGAAGTGTAATTTGACCACTTTTTTTGCGATACTGAAACATTATCTAAAGTAAATGTATCTTCTAAATTAAATATGGAAGTAAATACAGAAACATTCCAATTGTCTACAACAGAAAAATACGTTAAAAAATCCAATCCATAATTTACGTTATTTTCTACATTAGAACTTATATATTGAATAACATCATTATCGTTGTCTTGTAGAGTTAATTCGTAAATGGCAGCTTTGTCGTATGTGTAATATGCATCTATATAGAATTTATCAGCAATTTCAACACCTAGCTTGTAATTGTTAGCAATTGCTGGTTGCAATCTTGGGTTACCTGTGGCAAATGAAAAATCGGTAAAATTATATCGAAACGGATTCAAATCGTCAAAACTTGGACGTTGAATTCTTCGACTAAAGTCGATATATACATTCAGTTTATCCGACACTTTATGACTTATATACGCCGTTGGAAATAATTCAAAATAGTTTTGTGTGTTTATTTGATTGGTACTGAGTGAATTTCCTTTAATTTCTGTCTGTTCACCTCTAAAACCGACTTTTAAACTCCATTTTTCCCAGTTTTTAGCGTAACTGACGTATCCTGCATAGATAGACTCATCATATAAAAACGTATCTGAGTTTGCAACATCTAAGGTAGAAACACCATTTTCTATATTAAATTGCCATAAATTACTGTTGGTTTCAATGCTTGCTACTTTTGCGCCTGCTTCAAAGTTTGCGGTTTCACTTATAGGCAATTCGTAATCAACTTGTCCGCTTAAAATATTGGTTGTCTGATTTGAATGTGTGGTAAATGCTGTTGAAAAATCCGTGCTTGAAACTACGGTATAATCTGTAGCAACATGCTGATCGTTTGCTTTGTCGTAATCAGTGTAATGAATATTTGCAGAAAGTTTCGCTCCTTCTCTTTCAAAATGATGTACATAATCTAAATTTAATCCTAAATTATGTTTATCTTCATTTGCTCGGTTGATCGCTGTCAAAGAAAAATCTTCATTTGCTGCGGTTTGATTGTCTATAACAGAATTGGTTACCGTGTTTCGCTTCCAATATGGTAAATACAATAAGTTTCCAGAAAAACTCAACGTATTTTTATCATCAAACTCATAATCAACATTCAAATTAAAATTATGTTGATTTGACCACCGATTTCGGTTGATATCTGAATTCCAAACGGATGTTGTTGTTGTATTCTCTAAATAGTTAATAGTTTCGTCATTATCTCTATTAATCTTTGAATGTCTGTAGTTATAGTTTCCAAAAATATTAAACTTCCCACGTTTGTAAAACTGATTAATTCCACCACTATATCGCGGAAAAACTCCTTGTGTAAAGTTCCCATAAATACTTCCATGATAACCTACAATCAAGTTTTTTGTCATCACAATATTCAAAATAGTGCCACCTTGTGCATCATAGCGCGCTGGCGGATTGGTAATAACCTCAACAGATTTCACAGTTTCAGCAGGTGTTCCTTCTAAAAGTTGATAAATTTCGCTTGCCGAAAGATGTACTTTTCGATCATTTATATAAACTGTTGGCGTACTATTTTTAATTGATAACGTATTGTTGATAACAATAACACCTGGCGTTCTTCGCAACACTTCCCAAGTATTATCTTCCGTAAGTGCAGTTCCTTGAATATTAAAAATCAAACGATCAATTTCACGTTTTAAAACAGGTTTTTTATTGGTAATAGTTACACCGTCTAAAGATTCGTTATCTTTTTGCAACGCAATCGTTCCCAAATCTAGATTTTTGGAAATTTCTAGCTGCTTGGTATACGTTGTATATCCTAAAAAACTGATTTTTAATTTGTAAGTTCCTTTAGCAACATTTGTAATGGTAAATGTTCCCGAAGTATCTGAAGAACTTCCCTTTAAAACAGTGTCGTTATGCATCAATACAGCATTCGCAAAAGAGATCGGAGTTTCCGATTCAGAAGCAATCAATTTACCGGAGACGTTGTAGGTTTCTTGTCCAAATGCGGTAAAAAATGTAAAAAACACAAATAAACTTGTGATTTTTAGGTTCATGGCGATGGTTGGTTAATTGAGAGCAAATATATTCATTTTTATTGAACGTAGAAAAAAAGCTACATGTATAATTAAAAAATCTTCGTATATACATCTAAAACGCGGGTATTTACCTAGTAAAAGGCTATATTTGCAAATTATTAGCTATAGATTTAGATGAAGCACATTAGAAACTTTTGCATTATTGCACATATCGATCACGGAAAGAGTACGTTGGCTGACAGATTGTTAGACTTTACAGGCTCAGTAACGGAACGAGAAAAGCAAGATCAATTATTAGATAGTATGGATTTGGAACGTGAACGAGGAATCACGATTAAATCACATGCCATTCAAATGGAATATACGTATGAAGGACAAGAGTATATTTTGAATTTGATTGATACTCCTGGACACGTAGATTTCTCATATGAGGTTTCTCGATCTATCGCTGCTTGCGAAGGCGCATTGCTTATTGTAGATGCTGCACAAAGTATTCAAGCGCAAACCATTTCTAATTTATATTTGGCTTTAGAAAATGATTTGGAGATCATTCCTGTATTGAACAAAGTAGATTTACCAAGCGCCAATCCTGAAGAAGTAACTGACGATATTGTAGATTTATTAGGTTGCGATCCCGAAGAAGTAATTCACGCAAGTGGAAAAACAGGTTTTGGTGTCGATAATATTTTAGCAGCCGTTATAGAACGTATTCCTGCACCAGAAGGAAGTTATGACGAACCATTACAAGCTTTGATTTTTGACTCTGTATACAATCCGTTTCGTGGAGTTGAAACGTATTTTAGAGTGATGAATGGTTCTATTAAAAAAGGACAGCGTATCAAGTTTGTTGCAACAGGTAACGAATATAACGCAGATGAGGTTGGAACGTTGAAATTGAACCAAGTTGTAAAGAAAGAAATCAAAACGGGAGATGTTGGCTATTTAATTACAGGAATTAAAGATGCACGCGAAGTAAAAGTTGGTGATACCATTACAGATGCTAAAGAACCAACAACAAATGCTATTGAAGGTTTTGAGGACGTAAAACCAATGGTTTTTGCAGGTATTTATCCTGTGGATACGGAAGATTATGAAGAACTTCGTAATTCGATGGAAAAACTGCAATTAAATGACGCCTCATTAGTATTTACACCAGAAAGTTCTGCTGCATTAGGTTTTGGTTTTCGTTGTGGATTTTTAGGAATGTTACACATGGAAATCATTCAGGAACGTTTGGAGCGTGAATTCAATATGACGGTGATTACGACAGTTCCTAACGTGTCGTATCATGCATATACAAAGAAGAATCCTGACGAAATTATTATTGTAAATAATCCTTCTGATTTGCCCGATCCGTCAAGTTTAGATCGTGTGGAGGAACCGTATATTAAAGCTACGATCATTACAAAATCGGACTTTGTTGGTAACGTGATGTCGTTGTGTATTGAAAAACGTGGTTTAATTACCAATCAAACGTATTTGACGACAGAACGTGTTGAGTTGTCTTTTGATATGCCTTTAGCAGAAATTGTATTTGATTTTTATGATCGATTGAAAACGGTTTCCAAAGGATACGCCTCGTTTGATTACTCGCCAATTGGAATGCGCGCGTCAAAACTGGTTCGTGTTGATATTTTATTGAACGCACAAACCGTAGATGCACTTTCTGCGTTGATTCACTTTGACAATGCGTACACTATTGGTAAAAAGATGTGTGAGAAGCTAAAAGAATTGATCCCAAGACAACAATTTGACATTCCGATTCAAGCTGCTATTGGAGCAAAAATCATTTCTCGTGAAACCATTAAAGCACTTCGTAAAGATGTGACGGCAAAATGTTACGGTGGTGATATCTCGCGTAAGCGTAAACTTTTGGAAAAGCAGAAAAAAGGGAAGAAGCGTATGCGTCAAGTTGGAAATGTAGAAATACCTCAACAAGCATTTATGGCAGTTTTAAAGCTGAATGATTAAGAAGTTTTAAAGGCTCATTTTTATTTAAGTTTTGGTAAATTCTCATAGTTGCAGTATATAGATTTTATTGTCCACATTAAACAGTTAAAATAAAAAAACAACGCTACGAAATCTTTTCAATCACAAATGATTGATTTCGAAACGTAATGATATCATCAACTTTTTTACCCAAAAGTAATTTTCCGATTGGCGTATTGGTCGCAATAGCGTAGAACTTCTCATTGTTTGCTGTAATTTCGCCAACACTTACCGAAATAAAATAATTAGCTTGTGAAGTATATATAACACTTCCCAAACAACCTTGAGAAACGGTAGCTGCTGCATCAACTTTATGTAGAATTTCCTTTACTTTCTGAATTTCAGCAAGTTGATTTCCCAATTTTTCACGTTCCAATTGCAACATGGCGCGACCTGTTTCATGCTTGTCGCCTGCCGAACTTTTGGTTTCCGACAACATCGCTTCCTGAATTCTAGCAAAACTTTCCTGAACCGTTTTTTGACGATTATTAACGATTTCCAAACAAGCTTTGTATAATAGTTCTTTTACGTTCATACCAATGCTGCTAATTCTTTTCCTACCAAACTTCCAATGGCAACGCCCATTCCACCAAGTCGAACACCACAAAACACATTATCTGACAAAGGCTTTACAATCGCTTTTTTTTGCGAACCAACACCCATAATTCCGCTCCAACGCTGTGCAATTTCAAAAGGAGTTTTTGGTAAAATTGTTGTTTTTAAAATTTCTTCTAGCTTTCGCTGAATTAACTCAGTTAGGTTTAATTCGGTGGTTTCTTCTGCTTTAAAATCGAGATTTCGTCCGCCGCCAAATAGAATGCGATTGTCAATATTTCTAAAGTAATAATAACCTTTGTCAAGGTGAAACGTTCCTTTGATATGTAAGTTTGGAATTGGTTTGGTAATTACTACTTGTGCGCGTGCAGGTTTTACGTGTTCGTCAAGTAACTGAGAAGCAAAACCGTTGGTAGCAATGAGCAGTTTTTTTGTGTGAAAGTCAAAATGATTGGTAGTAATGTGTACTGTATTTCCTGTTTCCGAGAAAGCATCAACCGTAACGGAATTGAGAATCTGAATGTTGTTTGATACTGCTTTTTTCAATAAAGCATTCATCATGTTCCCCGTATCGATTTGCCCTTCAAATTTATTGAAAATATACTGTGACTGAATCTGCTGAAATTGAAAGGTATTCGGAACTTCACGAAAGACATTTTCCTGAAAAACGGGAAACAGCAACTGGTTGATCTGCTGTTTTTTTGCCAAACAAGTTTCATATAATTCCGTATCTTCTTTGGTAAACAATTCGTATCCGCCCAACGGCTTATAATCAATTGTGGCATCGCCCAAAGTTTCACGAAGCAATTGCAAGCCGTTACAACGTTTTTTGACAAGATTTAGGACTTCTTCTTCAGAATGTGTATTGAGATCATCTAAAATCTCTGAGAGGCTTCCAAAACAGGCAAACCCCGCATTTTTAGTGCTTGCTCCTTGTGGCAACATTCCTCTTTCAAGAATGATAATTTTTGCTGTTGGATATTGCTTTCGAAGTTGCAATGCGCAATTGAGTCCCACAATACCGCTTCCGACAATCGTAAAATCGACATTGGTTAGCCACGTTTTATATTCCCAATAACTCAAATTCATGTACACTTATTTTGTAATTTAAGATAATAAAACTTCTGGAGTTTAATCTAAATAACAAAAAACTCCTTACTTATCGTAAGGAGCTTTTATACTATATAGAATATTGATTCTTTTTATTTTTGCATTTCAAAATCTTCCATGAATTTTGTAGTGTAGTTTCCAGCTACATAATCAGGATGATCCATGAGTTGTCTGTGGAAAGGAATCGTTGTTTTTATTCCTTCAATTACGAACTCATCTAATGCACGTTTCATCTTATTGATAGCTTCTTCACGCGTTTGCGCTGTTGTAATCAACTTTGCAATCATTGAATCGTAGTTTGGCGGAATTGAATAACCTGCGTATACGTGTGTATCTAAACGAACTCCATGTCCGCCTGGTGCGTGTAATACGGTTATTTTTCCAGGAGAAGGTCTAAAGTTATTAAACGGATCTTCTGCGTTAATTCTACATTCAATTGAGTGTAAGTTTGGCGTATAGTTTTTACCAGAAATTGGCACGCCAGCTGCTACTAATATTTGCTCACGAATCAAATCGAAATCAATTACTTGTTCTGTAATTGGATGTTCTACTTGAATACGTGTGTTCATTTCCATAAAGTAGAAGTTTCTATGTTTATCTACCAAAAACTCTACCGTTCCTGCACCTTCGTATTTGATAAATTCTGCGGCTTTTACAGCAGCTTCTCCCATACGAGCGCGCAAGTCGTCTGTCATAAACGGCGAAGGCACTTCTTCTGTTAGTTTTTGGTGACGACGTTGTACAGAACAATCACGTTCTGACAAGTGACATGCTTTTCCTGAAGAATCTCCAACCACCTGAATTTCGATATGTCTTGGTTCTTCAATTAGTTTTTCCATGTACATATCGTCGTTTCCAAAAGCGGCTTTTGATTCTTGTCGAGCAGAATCCCAAGCATCTCTTAAATCTTCTGGTTTCCAAACGGCACGCATTCCTTTTCCACCTCCACCAGCAGTTGCTTTAAGCATGACAGGATATCCTGTTTCTACTGCTAGTTTTTCGCATTCTTCAAAGCTTTCAATAATTCCTTCACTTCCAGGTACACAAGGAACACCTGCGGCTTTCATTGTGGCTTTGGCAGTGGCTTTGTCTCCCATTTTGGAGATCATTTCTTCACTTGCACCAATAAATTTGATGTTGTGTTCACCACATATTTTTGAGAATTTCGCGTTTTCAGATAAGAAACCATATCCTGGATGAATGGCATCTGCGTTTGTAATTTCTGCAGCAGCGATAATGTTTGCCATTTTTAAATACGATTCGCTACTTGGCGCTGGTCCAATACAAACTGCTTCATCAGCAAATCGAACGTGTAAGCTATCTTTGTCGGCGGTAGAATATATAGCTACCGTTTTGATACCCATTTCTTTGCAGGTTCTAATAACTCTTAGTGCTATTTCCCCTCTATTTGCAACTAATATTTTTTTGAACATCTCTTGAAATTTTAAATTTTGAAATTTAAATCATTCACTATTGAATCGTGATGAAATTACTTCCTACGATTCGCGTGTTATTTAAAACTCCTTATGATGGATCTACCAAGAATAATGGTTGATCGAATTCTACAGGTGAAGAGTCGTCTACTAAGACTTTCACTATTTTTCCTGAAACTTCTGATTCAATTTCGTTGAAAAGTTTCATTGCTTCAATTACACAAAGCACGCTTCCTTCAGAGATAGCGTCTCCAACCTCTACAAATGCAGGTTTGTCTGGAGATGGTTTTCTGTAGAAAGTACCAATAATAGGTGATTTTATTGTCACATATTTGGAATCATCGCTTGTAGTTTCAGCTGGTGCATCTTTTGCTACGGGTGCTGCTGGTTGTGCAACGGGAACTGGAGCTGCTTGTTGTTGTGGAATTCCAGCCATTGGAATTTGTTGAACTACAGTTGTCGTTTCGCCTTTAGTGTCTCCGGTTTTAATGGTAATTTTTACGTCTTCCATTTCAAGTTTTACTTCACTTGCACCAGACTTAGCTACGAATTTAATTAAGCTTTGAATTTCTTTTAAATCCATGAGATAGGTTTTAGTCGTTTCTAGTTTTAATTATATGCCCATTTTAAGTAGATAGCTCCCCATGTAAATCCACCACCAAAAGCAGCAAAAATAAGGTTATCTCCTTTTTTGAGTTGTTTTTCATAGTCATGTAAACATAACGGAAGCGTTGCAGAAGTTGTATTTCCGTAACGTTGAATATTTACCATAACTTTACTTTCATCTACGCCCATGCGTCTTGCAGTGGCATCAATGATACGTTTGTTTGCTTGGTGAGGCACCAACCATTGTACGTCTTCATTCGTCAGATTATTATCTTCCATAATTTTGGCGCTCACATCTGCCATATTGGATACTGCGAATTTGAAAACAGTTTTTCCGTCTTGAAAAACGGTATGTTGTTTGTTTTTTACGGTTTCTTCTGAAGCTGGCAATATAGATCCACCTGCATCAATTTTTAAGAATTCACGTCCAACGCCGTCACTTCTAAGATATTCATCTTGCAACCCTAAACCTTCTTCATTCGGTTCAAAAAGAATTGCGCCTCCTCCATCACCAAAGATAATACAAGTTGCTCTATCTGTGTAATCAATGATAGAAGACATTTTATCTGCACCAATCAATAATACTTTTTTGTAGCGTCCTGATTGTATGTAACTCGCTGCAACGGACATTCCGTATAAGAAACTAGAGCATGCAGCTTGTAAGTCAAAAGCAAATGCATTGGTAGCACCGATTTTGCTAGCTGTGTATACGGCTGTAGAAGCTACAGGCATATCTGGTGTTGCTGTAGCAACAATTACCATGTCTATTTCTTTTGGGTCTAAGTTTTTCTTTGCAATTAAGTCTTCTGCGGCTTTGATAGCCAAATATGAAGTTCCAGCTCCTTCTTCTTTAAGAATTCTGCGTTCTTTGATACCTGTTCGAGTAGTAATCCACTCATCGTTAGTATCAACCATTGTTTCAAGTATCTTGTTGGTTAATACATAATCAGGAGTATATGCTCCTACAGCTGTTATTGCTGCTGTAATTTTGGTCATACCTTAACGTTGGTTTTTTTTGCTTTTTAACAAAAGTTCATTAAAAACTTAACGAAATTACTAAAATTCTCTGATAATCTCAGCAAAATATATCGTTTTTACATTTTTAACAAAAAAATGAACAAATAAAAAACTCTCACGAAAGTGAGAGCTTTTATGACTAAACATGTGTTTATTATGCTAAGTTTTCTTCTGTAGTATTATCAATCAATACTTTTCCTCTGTAATATAATTTTCCTTCGTGCCAGTGAGCTCTATGGTATAAATGTGCTTCACCAGTAGTTGGGCACGTAGCGATTTGAGGAACTGATGCTTTGTAATGTGTTCTTCTCTTATCTCTTCTTGTTTTCGAGATTTTTCTCTTAGGATGTGCCATTTTCTATCTTATTTATTATCCGTTAATAGTTTTTTTAATGTATTCCAACGAGGATCTATTTCCTCTTTAGTTTCTTTTTTTTCTGTACCAGGTTGTAATTCTTCTAACTTTTCAAGTATTTCAGATTGTAATGTACCATCTTCAATACCAGGATGAATTCTTTTTGAAGGAACTGACAATACAATCATTTCATAAATATATTGTGCTACATTGATTTCATATTCTCCATGAGGTATAATGAGAATTTCTTCATTTTCATCATTGTATTCATGTCCAAATTTTACAATCAAATCTAACGTACCTTCCACAGGTTGCTCAAAAGGTTCGTTTGTCAAATCACAATGTACGTTTACCGTACCAGATGCATTGAATGTTAATTCAAGCATGGTTTGCTTTTTGTGAAACTCCAACGTTGCTTTTACCGCAGTTGCGTTGAATTCATCAAAGTTAAAAAGTTCAAAGAACGAATTATCAATTTGATAATCAAACTGGTGTTTTCCTTCTTTTAATCCTATAAAAGGAATCGTAAAGTCCTTTAGTTCCATCATCTTAAACATCAGTTTCGAGCGTGCAAAGATATAAATTTTTCTTAATCAACCTTAAGTTGTTAACATTTTTTTGTTTATATCTTGCTTGACTGCTTTTTTAAAGGGTTTTTCGCGATTTCTTTATAGATGTTTCTGTTTCTAAAAATCTGTATTCCAGTGAATACCGCTTCCTTAAATGAGTTATGATCTGCTTTGTTTTTTCCAGCAATTTCATATGCGGTTCCATGATCGGGCGATGTACGTACTTTGTTGAGTCCTGCCGTAAAGTTGACACCTTGACCAAATGATAAGGTTTTAAACGGAATGAGTCCCTGATCGTGATACGCCGCTAAAATGGCATCAAAATTTTTATAATTACTCGAAGCAAAAAAGCTATCAGCCGCGTACGGACCAAAAACTAATTTCCCTTGATTCTTTATTTTTTCTAAGGTAGGTTTTAATACCTCATCATCTTCAACACCAATCACACCATTGTCACCAACATGCGGATTGATGCCTAATACAGCAATTTTTGGTTTCGAAATTCCAAAATCCTGCTTTAACGTATTATATATAATGTTTACCTTTTTTTCTATCAGTTCTGGAGTGATTGCTGAAGAAACATCTTTTACTGCCACATGATCGGTTAGCAAACCAACGCGTAACGTATCGTTTACCATCAACATTAAACTATCACCTTCTAAGGTTTGCCCTAAATAATCGGTATGTCCAGGAAATTTGAAATCTTCCGACTGCACATTGTGTTTGTTGATAGGAGCCGTAACCAATACATCTATTGTGCCTTCTTTCAGGGCATTTGTGGCTTCTGTAAAAGATTTGATAGCAAATTTTCCAACTTCTTCTGACGATTTTCCGTATTCAATCGTAATTGGATCTTTCGTAATATTTACTACGTTTATTTTTCCGTGCTGCGCTTTATCAGCGTGAGAAATACCGTGAAAATTTGTATGTGTATTAAAATGTTTCTTCTGAAATGATAATACTTTAGTTGAACCAAAAATAACAGGCGTACACAATTCTAACATTCTATTGTCTTTGAATGTCTTCAAGATTACCTCTGTTCCAATACCATTTAAGTCACCAACTGAAATCCCTACTTTTATTTTTTCCTCTTTCTTCATCTAAGTATTCAGACTTTTATTTCTTAATTTTACATGCAAATTTAACTAAATTAATAGATGTTTACAGGGATTATTGAAGAATTAGGTGTGATTACACATTTGGAACGCGAAAAAGAAAACCTTCACATTACGGTTCAGAGCGGTTTGACCAATGAATTAAAAATAGATCAAAGCGTCGCACATAATGGTGTTTGCCTGACTGTTGTTGATAGAAACCTTGATGAAAACACGTATGTCGTAACGGCAATTCAAGAAACTTTAGATAAAACCAATGTCGGAAATTGGCAAGTAAATGATCGTGTAAATTTGGAACGCGCCATGAAATTAGGTGATCGATTGGACGGACATATTGTACAAGGACATGTAGATCAAGTGGCAACATGTACTTCTGTTGAAGAAAGTAACGGAAGTTGGTATTATACTTTTGAGTATGATTCGTCATTAAATAACATTACTATCGAGAAAGGTTCTATAACAGTAAATGGTACAAGTTTGACGGTAGTAAATTCGGAAAGAAATTCGTTTTCGGTTGCTATTATTCCATACACATATAGCCATACAGTCTTTCAATATATGAAAGTTGGCTCAATTGTAAATTTGGAATTTGATGTTATAGGGAAATATGTTGCAAGACTTCAGGGGCTGTTGAAGTAGTTACTTTTTTACTTTTTTCCGTATACCATACAAAACTCCAGCGGCTAGCACACCAATAAGTCCAGCATCTATCGGGAATCCCGGTGGAGGCGGCGGTCCAGGTGGCGGAGGTACGATTTGGGCGTGTGTTGATGTTAAAAAAGCAAATGCTACTATAACAAAACACAACAGGGTCTTTGGGTTTAACTTTGCCATAACGGTGTAAAAGTATAAAATTATAAGGTTTGACAAAATTTTTTATGTTATATCATTGCAAAATTATCTATGAAACGCCAAAAAACGGCGTCGAACGTTTATTTTACTATGATTATTTTGTATACTACTTATAATAGAAATACGTTTTGACTTCCTAAAATACAATAAAAATTAACATTATCAAGGTATATTTTACTAAGAATTCTATCTATGAAATACATCAAATTGAATTACATTCTTATAGATTGTAAATTTTATTAAGTTTTTTTTAAGAGTCTTAAAGTAAACTAATAGATAAATTTGCAGTCAAACCATCAAAATAATCCCACCAAATGCGAAACATAGTACTTTCGGTTCTTGGCGTACTTCTTATTTTAGGCGCTGTTTATGTTGGAAACATCGTTGCCAATAGCAAGAAGAAAAAAAGGCCTGTACCTGAAAAGGTTATCAAAACAGTATATACAGATACCGTTCAAAATAAAACAATCCCAATCATTATTCCGGCAAATGGAAATCTTGTTGCCAAGCGTCGTGTAGAATTGTATGCAGAAGTACAAGGTATTTTTAAAGGAACTGGAAAGTTGTTTAAGCCAGGACAAAAGTATCGTGCAGGACAAACATTAATTCGTATTGATGCTGCCGAATACTACGCAAATGTGCAGTCTTCTAAAAGTAATTTATACAATTCTATTTCTGCCATAATGCCCGATTTACGATTAGATTTTCCAGAAGTATATCCAAAGTGGCAAAAATACCTAACAAGTTTTAATTTAGATAAAACAACTCCGAAACTTCCTGAAATGTCTTCAGAGAAAGAAAAGTACTTTATTACTGGTCGAAATATTGTCACAAACTATTACAATGTAAAAAATTTAGAACAGCGATTGGCAAAATATACCATTCGTGCACCATTTTCAGGAATACTCACGGAAGCATTGGTAACAGAAGGTTCTTTGGTACGTAACGGACAAAAATTAGGAGAATTTATTGATGATGCTGTCTACGAAATGGAAGTTGCCCTCAGCAAAAAATATGCAAGTCTTTTAAAAGTTGGCGAAAAAGTAGCGCTAAACAATCTTGATAATACGGAAAGCTTTTCTGGTGTTGTTTCTCGTGTAAACGGAAGCATTGACGCTTCTACACAAACCATTACTGCTTATATTGAAGTAAAAGATGCAACACTAAAAGAAGGCATGTATTTGGAAGCTAACTTAAATGCAAAAGAAGAAGAAAATGCCATTGAAATAAACCGAAATTTAGTTTCTGACACCAATGAAATTTTTGTGGTAAGAGACAGTATTTTAGATGTAATAGAAGTAACTCCAGTGTATTTCTCTGATACCAAAGCTGTTTTAAAAAATATTCCTGATGGAACAATCATCTTATCAAAATCGGTTCCTGGTGCTTACGCAGGCATGTTGGTAAAACCATACACAACTCAAAAAACGCAGGCAAAAATTACCAAAACTAAAAACGCAGAGTAAGTCATGAGAAAAATTATTGCTTACTTTATAAAGCACAGTGTTGCTGTAAACATTGTCGTAATTATGTTTGGTCTTTTTGGGGCTTACGGCGCTTATACTTTAAACTCATCGTTTTTTCCGCTGGTAGATTCCAAAAATGTAAGCATCAACATTACGTATCCCGGTGCCTCTCCACAAGAAATTGAAGAAGGAATTGTTCTTAAGATAGAAGACAATCTAAAAGGATTGAATGGTGTTGATCGTGTAACCTCAACATCCAACGAAAATAGTGGCGTTATCAATATCGAAATCGAAAAAGGACGAGATATTGACTTTATGCTATTGGAAATAAAAAATGCTGTTGATCGTGTGCCTACTTTCCCAACAGGTATGGAACCATTGGTGGTTGCCAAACGAGAAGCCGTGCGAGAAACGATTTCTTTTGCTATAAGTGGCGATGGAATTCCGCTAGCAACTTTAAAACAAATAGGTCGCCAAATTGAAAACGATTTGCGTGGTATTGATGGAATTTCGCAAATAAATATTTCAGGTTATCCTGATGAAGAAATAGAAATTGCCATCAACGAAGCTAACTTACTTGCTTACGATTTGTCGTTTACAGAAGTATCAAACGCTATCAATCAGGCGAGTTTAATTACTACAGGTGGAACTATTAAAACAAGTGCTGAAGAATATTTAATTCGCGCCAATGCACGTTCCTATTATGCAGATGAGTTGTCAAACTTAGTCGTAAAATCAGATGCATCTGGACGAATTATTCGTTTAAAAGATGTTGCCGAAGTACGCGATCAGTTTTCTGAAACGCCAAATGCCAACTACTTTAACGGCAATTTATCAATCAATATTAGTATTACAAGTACCAATACAGAAGATTTAATTTCTTCCGCAGAAAAAACAAAAGAATATATTGAAGAATTTAATCAAAAATATGAAAATGTCCGTTTGGATGTTGTCAATGACCGATCAACAACTTTAGTACAACGTACCGCATTACTAACGGAAAACGCCATTATCGGAATGTTGTTAGTACTCGTATTTTTATCATTATTTCTCAATACACGCTTAGCTTTTTGGGTAGCTTTTGGCTTGCCTGTTGCCTTTTTAGGAATGTTTATGTTTGCGGGTTATTTTAACGTTACCATCAATGTATTATCGCTTTTCGGGATGATAATCGTAATCGGTATTTTGGTGGATGATGGAATTGTGATCGCAGAAAATATCTATCAACAATACGAAAAAGGAAAATCGCCTGAAGAAGCTGCAATTGATGGTGTTATGGAAGTATTGCCAGCTATCATTTCTGCCATTGTCACCACAATACTAGCGTTTAGTATTTTTCTATTTTTAGATGGTAGAATTGGTGACTTTTTCGGAGAAGTTTCTGTAGTAGTTATGCTTACCTTAATTGTGTCTTTGGTAGAAGCTTTAATCATTTTACCTGCGCATTTGGCACATTCTAAAGCATTGCGTGCTCAAAATAATGAACCCAAAGGCTTTTTTCCAAGACTATTTTCAAAACTACGTTACATCAACAAGTTTGGTGATGCTATTATGATTTGGTTACGTGACAAACTGTACAGTCCATCATTGAGATTTGCGTTGAAACATCAATTTTTAACCTTTTCGTTTTTTATCGTCTTTCTAATTTTAACACAAGCCAGTTTTCAAGGCGGAATTATTAGAGGTGCGTTTTTCCCAAGAATCGCGAGCGATAGAGTGACCATTACGCTCAATATGCCAAATGGTACCAATGAAAAAGTAACAGACAGCATAATTTCTTTTATTGAAGAAAAGGCAAAAGTTGTTACAAAAGAAATCAATAACGAATATTTAGGAGAAAATTCAGAGAAATATTTGGTAGAAAATATGATCCGAAAAATTGGACCTGGCGCGGCAACGGCTTCGTTAGAAATTAACTTGTTACCAGGTGAAGAACGTCCAAATGAAATTACTTCCGACTTAGTTTCCAACCAAATAAAAGATGCTGTCGGACCCATAATTGGTATTGAAAGCTTGGTGTATGGAAGTGGCGGAAACTTCGGCGGACTTCCAGTTTCTGTGTCTTTACTAGGAAATAATATTGCCGAACTAAAAGCCGTAAAAACCGAACTCAAACAAGTACTAGAAAATAATGTATTGTTAAAAGATGTTACGGACACTGATCCTGCGGGAATCAAAGAAATACGTTTGCAACTCAACGAAAGTGCCTATGCCGTTGGCTTAAACTTACGAACGGTAATGACACAAGTACGATCGGCATTTTTTGGAGCGCAAGCACAACGTTTTCAACGCGGACAAGATGAAATTCGAGTTTGGGTGCGTTATGACAGACCAAATCGTTCTTCCATCAATGATTTAGACGATATGCGTATCATCACGCCAAGTGGACAACGTGTTCCTTTAAAAGAAATTGCAAGTTACAGCATTCAGCGTGGAGAAGTTGCCATCAATCATTTGGAAGGTCGTCGCGAAATTCAGGTTTCAGCAGATATTAAAGACACCAAAAAAACAAGTGCAACCGATATTATGGCAGAACTCAAAAATGATATCATGCCCGAAATTTTATCGCGCTATCCAACAGTAACACCTTCCTACGAAGGTCAAAACAGAGAACGTAATAAATTAATGGATTCACTTGGCCCTGTAGGACTTACGGTATTAATTTTAATTTATATTGTCATTGCATTTACCTTTAGAAGCTACAGTCAACCACTTTTATTACTATTACTCATTCCGCTGAGTTTGCCAGCAGTTGCTTGGGGACATTGGATTCACGATTTCCCTGTAAACATTCTTTCCATGTTAGGAATTATTGCCTTAATTGGAATTATGGTCAATGACGGACTCGTTTTAATTGGAAAATTCAACAATAATTTACGTGAAGGTATGGTATTTAACGAAGCATTATACGAAGCCGGTCGTTCACGTTTTAGAGCTATCTTTTTAACTTCTATTACAACCGTAGCAGGTTTGGCTCCGTTGATTTTTGAGAAAAGTAGACAAGCGCAATTTTTAAAACCTATGGCAATTTCTATTGCGTACGGAATTGGTTTTGCAACCATATTAACCTTAATTGCATTGCCAATTTTCTTATCGTTTAGCAATTATATCAAACAAAACGGAAAATGGTTGTACTACAACAGAGACATTACCAAAGAAGAAGTAGAACGTGTAGTAAGAGAACAACGACATGAAGAACAACTCCTAGAAGACAAAAGAAAAAGAGCATTGGCAGCAACAATTTCTGAAACAACAATTGATACAAATACTGAAGCTAATACAGCGCTTAACGAACCAAACGAAAACGAAACAGATGAACTCTAGAAGCTACATAACTTATATTTTAGTTTTCTTCGGAATCTATATGAATGCACAAGTGCTTACGCCAGATGAAGCCGTTTTACTAACGTTAGATCATAATTACGGAATTCAAATTGCTAGTAATACCGTAAAAGTTGCCGAAAATAATACGAGTATTTTCAATTCTGGCTATTTGCCAACTTTGACAGGAAATGCTGGCGCAACGTATAATTTAGACAATACAGAAGCCGAGTTTTCTAATGGAAATACAACCGTTTTAAATGGTGCCGAAAGTTCACGTTATAATGCTTCTGTAAACCTCAACTACACACTTTTTGATGGTTTGGGACGCTTGTACAATTACAAACGTTTAAAAGAGCAATATCAACTTACAGAACTAGAAGCGCGCGAAACCATTGAAAATACTGTATTGCAATTATTTTCAGTGTATTATTCGGTAGCACAACTTTCTGAAAATACGGATGCGATCAAAGAAACTTTTCAAATTTCAAAAGATCGTTTGGTGCGATCGGAATATCAATTTGAATATGGTCAGAATACAAAATTGGATGTCTTAAACGCGCAAGTTGATATTAATAACGATAGCATTTCTATTGTAAATACTGAACAACAATTGATAAATGCTAAACGCGATTTAAATGTAATTGTTGGAAATAAATTACCCGAAGAATTTGATGTTGATACGACTATTTCTTTCCTTTTTGACTTAAATAAAGAAGATTTGTGGACAAAAACCAAGGCAAATAACGTATCATTATTACAAATTGACAAAAACATCAATATCAGTTCGTTAGATATAAAATCGAATCGATCTCAATATTTACCTACCATTGGTTTAACGGGAAGTTATGGTTGGAACCGAAATAATAATAATGCCGCTGCATTCGTTGCCGTTTCTACCAATACAGGACTTTCTGCGGGCGTAAACTTGACTTGGAATTTGTTTGATGGCGGAAGCACTTTAACACGTGTTAAAAACGCTAAAATTGCTTTAGAAAATCAGCAATTACAAAAAGAACAGATTTTAATCGATTTGGAACGTCAGTTTAACAATGCTTGGGATGATTATAAAAACAAAGTGCTGATTTACGAGTTGCAAATAGAAAACATAAAAACGGCGCAAAATAACTTTGATCGTTCAAAAGAAAAGTTCAAAATTGGACAAGTTAACTCCATTGAATTCCGACAAGCACAGCTAAATTTACTAAATGCTGAACTTAGCAGAAACCAAGCAAAATACAACGCAAAATTGGCAGAATTAGTCGTTTTGCAGTTGAGTGGCGAGTTGTTGAATGTGAAGTTTTGATATATACCGCTAGCGCTATTAGATGTTAGACCGCTGCGCTTTTAGAACGGCTTTGCCTTTTAGATTTTTGCTTACGCTTTTGTGGATTTATTTGAAACTGCCTAATTCCCAAAACCTAATACCTTAACTTTTCATATTCAATATTAAACTTTGATTTCAGCAGATTACTTCGTCATACTTCCTCGTAAAGACGTAAAATAATATGCTCGATATGACATTTGGAATTTCTTTGAAAACGTCCTTGCGAGAATTTGATAAAATTCGTGGCAATCTGCTAGTATCATAATTGAATTTGAACTTTGATTTCAGCAGATTACTTCGTCATACTTCCTCGTAAAGACGTTTCAAATATACTGTAAACATCATCTAAAAAAGCTGACAATCTAAAAACAAAAGCGCGTCTAAAAGGCAAAGCCACGTCTAAAAGATCTAACTCTCCAATTCCAATTTATACCCAACGCCATGCACATTCGTAATTTTAATGCGTTCGTCGTCTTTTAGTTTTTTGCGGAGTTTGGAAATGTAGGTGTCTAAACTTCTACCCACAATCACGCCATTATCTTCCCAAACTTTCTTAGTAAGTTCATCACGCGTCACGACTTGATTTAGATTTGCAGCAAAAATTTGCAACAATTCACATTCTTTCTTCGACAGATTGATTTCTGTAGCTTGTTTTACCAATTTATTTTGTGTCGGATAAAAATAAAAACTACCAATTGTAGCGAAGGTTTCGTCATTTTCTATGGAAGTTGCAACAGGCTTTTTTCGGAAGAAGAACAATTCCATCACAATGAAAATAATAAAAAGAAAAATATAGATTACAGTTGAAACATTCCAAAAAGTGACTGTTTTCTCCGTAAATCGCACTTGAATTTTATAACAATTTTTAGGTAACCAACGTCCGTTACATGGAATAATCGTGCTTTCTTCCTGCGCTGTTACCAAAAAACTATACGCAACTTGTTCGTCATCACATTGAATCACCTCTACAAGATATGCCAATGGCAATTGCGATTGTATAAAACTTTGCTCCATGATAAAAACCATGTTGTTTGGCTCAAATTGAAGTGGGTTTTGAAACGACAATTCGTATTTCGCTTTAGAAATTTCTACCACGGGTAAAATTAACGATGTGCTATCTTTTTCAGACAATAATAATTTGTTTCCAACATCGCGTAATGCAATTTTTACCTTCTCTGAAAATTCTGTTTCTGCTTTGCTCGGTGTTGAAAAAATCCAAGTGCATACGGCAATCATTGCCAAAACGATATATACAAAAATGCGTTGTTTGTTCATAATTGCTGTAAATAACATATAATTTCAGGACTTTTTACAACTGTTGACACTTCTTTTACACTTTTTTGACATTTTTTAATCGCGTTCGCTTCTAGTTTTACTTCAAAATCAAAACAATCAAAAATATGAACAAATTAATTTTACTCCTAAGCATTCTTGCAATTTCAATTTCAACAGTAAACGCACAAGAAAAATTACCAATTGATATTTCTAAAAGTACCATAAAATGGTCATGTGATTATAGTTTTTATTTTAATGGTCATTATGGAATTGTCACTTTTCAAAAAGGTCATTTTACGAAAACAAATGGCAAAATTACAGGCGGAACATTTACTATTGATCTCAACACAATTACGACGCAAGACATGGAAGAAGAAGGCAATAAAAATTTGACAGCACATTTAAAAGATCCTGATTTTTTTGACGTAAAAAAGTTTCCTACTGCGACTTTAGAAATGAAAAATGTATCTTACTTAGAAACGAATAAGATTCGTGTAGAAGCCGATTTAACAATTAAAGGAATTACAAAAGATGTTAAATTTGATGCGACTCTCAATTTTGATACAAAAACCATGAAAACACGCTTTAAGATTGATCGTACTCGTTGGGGAATTAATTACAATAGTGCTGTAAAAGACAGTGCCATTTCTGACGCTATTGGTTTTGAAGTAACGATAGGAATTTAATCCAATTCATTATGAAACATATACTTTCACTATTTACAATCATTTTTTGTGCTGTAACGAGTTTTTCGCAAGAAAATACAAGAGTCAATTTGTTAACTTCTGATGCTTCTTGGGGAAAAGAAATCATTTCGATGCCAATTCACTTTGCACCACAAATTCCATACAAAGGTGTAGAAGAAATTCGCTTTGCGCCCAATTGGTCAAAGCAAGGTAAAGATGATTTTTGGTCGTATGTTTTTGTGTGGGATATCAATTTAAACAAAGAACTCACAGCAACCGATTTGGAAACCTATATGCAATATTATTTTGATGGTTTGATGCGTGTTGTCAATAAAGAAAAAGAGAAGAAACTACCCAAAACCGTAGCGTTATTCATCAAAAAAGAAAAAAGTACAAATGGTAATGAGTTTATAGGAAAGCTTCAAATTTATAATGCATTTCACACCAAAGACGTGATGCTTTTACATTGTGCGGTAACACAATATTATTGTCCTAAAAAGCAAAAATCGATAGTTGTATTTCGTTTTTCACCAAAAGAATTTGAACATACTGTTTGGAATGAATTAAATGCAGTACAATTGACGAAAAAACCTTGTGAGGGTTAGTGTTATACTGTTATAAAAAATATAAAAGCCTTTCGAGAAATCGAAAGGTTTTTTACTAAAGTGGTTCTATATTTCGATATGCTCAATACCGCGCTTGGGCTCACTTCGTCTACGCTCAGCATAAACTTCTCGCCTAAAAAACTCTTAAAAAAGCAAAAAAGCTCCTTAATTTCTTAAGAAGCTTCTGTTTGCAAAAAGTGGTCCCACTTGGGCTCGAACCAAGGACCCTCTGATTATGAGTCAGTAACGAGTTACTTTCACTTTTTAGCAATTATTTGCAATTGATTGACTTTTAAAATATTAACTGTTATTTCGTTTTCACTTGATTTCATTTGTTAGCACTTTTTATTAAAAATGTTTAACCTATGTTTAACCTAGAAATTTAAATGCGCTTAGCTCTAAATCTCTTGCTATGTTTAATGACAGGTTAAATTCTTTAAATCTAAAAATGGTAAATGTTTTACCTAAATCGAGCTTTTCTCTAATTAACTTTTTATCCAAAGTCAAGTAATTATTTAGCTCTTGAAACAGGTTGTCTAAATCTTCTAAAACAAATCTGTAGGTTACTCTACAGAGTATATCTCCATTATATTGTAAGATTACATTACGTGAAAATGGTATTCCAAATAGTGTTTTAAAATCTCCTTTTATATACTCATAATTTTCATACTCTAATCCATTACTAAAAGTTGATTCTAAACTCTTAAGATTAAACTCATTTAACTCATACTGTTCTCCAATCTTAAAGCGAAACTCTTTTAATAAGGAATTACTCATATCCTCCTTAATTAAAAGTATATTGATATTGAAAACTCTGCTGGTTAATTGTTTCTTGATGAACTGTATTTTCTTCTACAGAACCATAAAACCTCATTTGAGCTTCTGATGAATCTTCTATATAAAAATCAAGTTCAAAACTTGCTGTGTTCTCTGGAATTTCAACACTTACCATATTTTCAGTATAATCAAAATCTGAATTAATTGTTGACTCTGAACCATCTTCTAAAGTTAATGTAGTAGTTAAACTTACAGACACCCAACTTTCTAGAGTACCTGTTGTAAACTCAACTATGTGAGACTGACTAATTTCTTGTTGTGGTTGTTCTTCGTTATCATCATCACTTGAACAAGCTACTAAAGATAAAATGGCTATTAATGTTAAAAATGTTTTTTTCATAATTTTAATATGTATTGATTAATTGATTTTTTGTTAAAATGGCAAGTCATTATCTGAGTCATCTATAAAACTTGCTGGTTCTGTTTGAGGTACTGGGTTAGACATTATCTCTTGAGTGTTTAAAAGCTCTATTCTCCAACCTTGAAAAGAGTTGAAGTACTTGGCTAAACCTGCAGGATTAATCCACTCTCTACCTCTTAAATTGATGCTAAGTTTCACATCTTGACCTACAGCATAATTATCTAATAATTCACATTTGTCTTGCGTAAATTCTATTAATAAATGCTGTGGATATTTTTCATCTGTGGTGATAACAACTTCACGCTTTCTAAAGCCATTATCTCCTATATTTTGAGCCTCATTTAAGACTTTTATTTTTCCTGTAATTTCCATTGATTAATACTTTATATCATTAATAATCTCATTGATATTTACTAACTCTTTATCTAGGTTTTCATCTCTATAGTATTCGGATACTTCATATAGAGACTCATAGAGCTTTATAAATTCTGATTCTCGTTTAAGTAACTTATGCCCATCTATATCAGATTTTGGAAACTCTGCTTTTAACAAGTCAAAATCTTTAGATAGACTTTGGTATCTTTTTTCATATTTAAGCAACCACCAATCTATTTTACCTCTAGTATATAAGCCTTCATTAGACAATGATTTTAGTTCTTCTATTAGTTCTTTAAATTTCATTTTAAATATCGCTTCATTTTAGATTGAAATAAATCAAGAAGAATTGTCTTTGTTAAAATCATATATATTAGCATCACGCTTATTGTTCCCATAAAAAAAGCAACCCAATTGAAATGAAATTTACCATAACCAGAATAATACCTATTACCATCTTCTCCAGTAAAAGGTTTGTTAGTACTTAATTCAAAAAAGCTGGTTCTTGCTCTAATTCTTTCTAATGCAGCATCTTTTTTCCATTCTGATGATTGACTTAAAGCATGTGCTAACATTCCTTCATTTGGCTTTTTATAATGATACCCTAGAATTATTCCTGTCGATATAGCAATAAGAATAACTATAAGTGTTTTTAACATTTTCATTTTTAGATATTTTGATTAAACAAACATACTTATTTTATCATTTATGATAACCAAAACAGCATACTTAATTATCATTTTTGGTAACTAGATAATATATATTTAATATGGATGATAAGGAACAACTTCAGTTAGCAATTGGGAAACGAGTTAAAATGCTAAGAGAAGAGAAAGGTATGGCTCAACAAGACCTTGCAGCTAAATGTAATATTGAAAAATCTAACTTAAGTCGTTTAGAAGCTGGTGGAACTAATCCTACATTATACACCTTAAAAAGAATTGCTGATAATTTAGAAATCAAACTTGAAGAATTAGTAATTAAACTTTGAACCCATATTCTCTACAAGTTCTTTAGATAAGCTATAAGGAAACTTATCAATAAAATTATAATAGGCTACTTTTCTTAACACCTCTTTTTGTGTTTTTATTTTTGATTCACAAATTTGAACAATGTCATCTTTTTGAAAAGACATCTTGTTATTTAACCTGTCTATATAAGTATCTATATTATTTTCTATATCTAACTTACCTTCTTCTTTAGCAAGAAACAAAGTCTCAAAAATATGAACATATTCATCTAAATAAACTCCCTTTTTTCCTCTTTCAGAAAGTGGTTTATAAAATTCCTCTTTAAATAATCCTGTTTCCTCTAGCCATTTGTTGAAGGTCTTTTTATCAACCCCAAACTCTTCATTAGCTATTCTCTCTTTAGAAATTGAGAACTGATTAAATAAAGACATCATCAACTCATCATCTGTGATTTCTTCATTTTTTTTTATAAAGATTGTTTTAACGATAATAGACTTTAGACCTGATTTATCATTTAAAATTTTATCAACTCCTTTTTGATTGGTTATTAATTTTTTCAGTTCAGGTACTTTTTCTTTTATGCTTTTGAAACTTCTCATAATACCGGAAATATTATTAAAGTTTAGTTCTGAATACAAAGCATTGAAAAAGTCATAATTGACTTCTCTTTTAAAAGCCTCAAGAAACTCTTCTTCTGAATTAGCTTCATCCTTTAAAGCCTGTAGCTTATTAATAGCTTTTTCTTTATTACCATCACCCAATAAATAAACAAGTGTGCTATTTAATAACACACTTGCTCTTTTTTTAGGTAAAGAATTTATTTTTTTTCTAATCTTGTTTAGCACATAAGTAAACTTAGATTATAAAAATATAAAAACTATTTAATTAATGCTTGTGTATAAGATATTTCAGCATTGCCTCCAAAATGTTTATCCCTACAAGAATTAATTCCTCCCAAAGGCTTCCAACCATCTTGAATATGCTTATTAACAACCTTTACTAAATCTTCTAAATAAATTTCTCTCAAAACTAAATATTCCATTATTTTAAATTTAAAATTAATAATGAGTCAAACATAAATAGAATGAAATTTACCAATCCAAATTCTCCCTGATAAATTCAAATTTTCGCTATTAATACCTATCTATACACTTCACATTTTTAGATTTTAACCTCAAAAAGAGGCTATTCATACACCTACATAAAAACAAAATCATTAAAAAAGTCCTACTTTTTCCAAATTACTATATATAGAAATGGAAAAAACAGGACTATTTTAATAACCCATTATCATTAAAACTAAAAAAGTCATCTTTAGTAACAATTAAATGGTCTAACAAAGTAATTTCTAAATACTTTGCTGCCTTTTTTAATTTTTCAGTAATGCTTTTATCAGATTCACTAGGATTTAGATTACCTGATGGATGATTATGTGCTATAATTATACTTGAAGCATTACATTTTAAAGCTACTGAAAACACCAATTTAGCATCTACAACAGTACTTGCTGTTCCTCCTTTAGATAAAGGATAAATACCTAATACTTGATTGCTTCTGTTAAGCAAAAGCACTTTAAATTCTTCTTGTAATTCTAATGTGGCTTTATTCCAACAAGCCATTAATATGTCATAAGACTGCTTACTATTTGTAATCTTAAGCCTGTTTTTTTTATTGTTTGAGTATGAAACTCTTATCTCGGATATTTCCATTTAAAATAAATTTAGTTTCCTAGGAAAATAATTGTCTAAAACATTGATTTTGTAAAATTTTTCGAGTAACTTTGTCAAAGAAAGTTTCTTTCTGAAACACTTCAGCGAAATTCTTCTCAAAATGACTCAAGGAAGTAAGCAGGGAAAGCCCTAAAGTTTCTTTCTTTTGGTTCTTTTCTTTCTTTAGAAGAATTAAAACTTGTCTTTTCTCAATATCACTCTATATTGACAAATACCTTCAAGAAAATAAATACTATAGTGATTAATAGGCTATTTTATTTTTCTGAAGGTAAGAGTAAATAAGTGTAAATATTTAAAGCCTAATCTATAATTAAATAGACTAGGCTAATACTTTACATTGCTGGTTCTAGGATTCCATTTTTTGAGAAAACCCCTGAATTAGCAATTACATTTTGCTCTGGCATTGCAGTAGCTTTTGGCTTTTGTAATTCTTCTTCAGATTTATAAACCCATCTATGGTTCAAGGTAATTTCCTCACCTGTTTCCTTAATAACATAATTAAAAGGTTCACACACCTCTTTAACTATGCCCCCAGGCATTTGTGTACCAATTAGAGATTGGCATACCTCTTTTCTAAATGTTGAAGGTATATAGGCTCTTTTTGCAGTTGCGTAAAAATTTCCTGTTTCTTTGGACTTAACCATTTCTATACCTCCTTGAAGTTCCAGAACAAAGAATTCTGTTCCATCTTCTTTTTGTCGTTCCTTGTAGTTTACTATTGTAACCATTCTTAAAAATTTTGAGTTGAACATAACCACCTACAGAAATGAAAACTTCTACAGCATATAAATCACAACTATCACCTTGAATTTATTTGTCCTGCCAGAAAATTTGTTTTTCCTAAAAGTGGTAGGGGAAGCTTTATCCCCAAGACTGGGTGGGGGTGTTTGTATAGGGTAGTTCAAGCTCTCACAAATGACCTCTGAAAAATAATTTTGGTAAAATTTTTTTTGCTTCTGAATAGCCTTACATTTATAGTCATATTTAAAGAATGAATGAACAACAAAGTACACAACCAAATAGTTAGCTTTATCTGGAGTATTGCTGATGATGTTTTAAGAGATGATTTTGTAAGAGGCAAATACAGAGATATAATATTACCGTTTACCGTTTTGAGAAGGTTAGATGCCTTACTTGTGCCTACTAAAGAAGATGTTTTAAAAGGTTATAAATTTTTAAAGGAAAATAAAATTGATGATTTATCTGGCTTAACCCACCAATCTGGATATCCGTTTTTTAACACCTCTGGATTTACTTTTTCAAATAGTAGCTTATTTGACTCTAATCATCCTTATACAGCATTGACTAATGATCCTGCGAATATAGATAGTAATCTTGAAGAATATCTAGATGGTTTTTCCGAAAACATACAGCAAATTATAGATAGATTTGAGATTAGGAAACAGTTACCAAAACTAAAAGAAAATGGATTAACTCCATTGTTAATTGAAAAGTTAGCTTCAAAAGAAATCAATTTAAGCCCTGTAGAAATAAAAAACACAAAAGGAGAAGTTTTACCACCTTTAACTAATTTGGGCATGGGTTATGTTTTTGAAGAATTGATTAGAAAATTTAATGAGGAAAACAATGAAGAAGCTGGAGAACACTTCACTCCAAGAGAAATTATTCAGTTAATGACCCATCTTATCTTTTTACCTATTAAAGATAAGCTTAAAGTTGCTCAATATTCCATTTATGATTCTGCTTGTGGAAGTGGTGGAATGCTAACTGAAGCTGAAAAATATGCAAAAAGAATAACCAAAAACAAAACCTCATTTAGTTTATATGGTCAAGAAGTAAATCCTGAAACTTGGGCGGTGTGTAACTCTGACATGCTTATTAAAGGTGAAAAAGATTACCATATTGCTTATGGCTCTACATTATCTAATGATAGCTTTCAATTTAAGGAATTTGACTTCATGCTGTCTAATCCTCCTTATGGAAAGGCTTGGAAAAAGGATGAGGATTCCATTGTTATTGAAAGAGGTAAAACCAATGAGTTAATAAAAGACCCAAGATTTCAAACAGGATTACCCAAAATTTCTGATGGTCAATTATTATTCTTGTCTAATATGGTTCATAAAATGAAAAAAGGAACCGAATTAGGCAGTAGAATTGCATCTGTTCATAATGGTTCGTCATTATTTACAGGAAATGCTGGTCAAGGAGAAAGTGAAATAAGAAGGTATTTAATTGAAAGTGATTTAGTTGAATGTATTGTTGCCCTACCAGAAAAGATATTTTATAATACAGGAATACCAACATATATCTGGATTTTATCAAATAGAAAGGAAAAAAGAAGACAAGGTAAAATTCAGCTCATTAACGCATTAGAGCTATCTACTCCCCTAAGAAGAAATTTAGGAGAGAAAAATTGTGAAATGCAACCTAGTCATATTAAACAAATTGAAGATTTATACTTAAACTTCAAAGAAACTAATATTTCTAAAGTTTTTGATAATGAAGATTTTGGTTATTATGATGTTACTATAGAAAGACCTTTGAGGTACAAATCACAGTTTACTAATGAAGCTATTGAGAATTTGAGATACTTAAATACTATTGCTGATGAAATGAAATGGATGTATGCTCAATTTGGAGATAATTTATATGAAGGTATTTCAAAAGAAATAAAACAAAAAACAGAATTGTGGTTAAAAGATGAAGATATCAAAATTTCTACTGCAAACAAGAAAAAACTATTTAACAATGCAACTTGGAAAACCCAAAAAGAACTAATGCGTATTGCTAAAGACATTTTTTCTAATATTGGAGACAAGTTGTTTGATAACTTTAATCTTTTTAACAAAGAAGTTGATAAGGTTTTAAAAACACTTTCTTATAAAGTTAGTGCCACAAATAAGAAAAAAGTTCTCCTAGCTGTTAGCTGGAAAGATGAAGAAGCAGAACCAGTAATTAAGAAAAAAGCAAAAGATGGAACTATAATTTATGAAGCTGACTCTGATTTAAGAGATACAGAAATTGTACCTTTAAATGAAAATATTGAGGACTATTTTAATAGAGAAGTGATTCCTTATGTGCCTGATGCTTGGATAAATTATGATAAGATTACAAAAGGTTACATGATATCATTTACAAGATATTTTTATAACTATTCTCCCCCTAAAGATTTAGAGCTCATTAAACAGGAAATCCTTGATTTAGAAAAAGAAACAGAAGGAATTCTTGAAGAGATTATTAAAAGCTAATTATATTTTTATTTTTTAATTAACATTTAATGTTAATAATTTTATTAAATTTGCAATGGATATTACATTTGGGAACAATAAGTTAAAGAAATACGCCAACAGTGATAGAGATGGACAAAAAAAGTTGGGAGAAAAAAGATTTAAGCTCTACAAAAAAAGACTTGACCAAATTAAAGCTGCTAGAACCTTAGAAGATTTAAGATATGCACCAGGAAGATTTCATGAACTAAAAGAGAATAAAAAAGGGCAATGGGCTTGTGATTTAGACCATCCTTATAGACTCATTTTTACCCCACAAGAAAATCCAATACCCACTGATGAAAATGGAAAATATATTTGGGTTGAGATTTTAGGAGTAGAAATTATCAAGATTGAAGATTACCATTAACGAAGACAAAAGAAGGGAAACAGTATGGCAACTATTAATCAGTATTACCCAGAGAGTGTTACACACCCTGGAGAAATATTATTAGAAGCATTAGAAGAAAGAGAATTAGGAGCAAAAGAATTTGCAGTAAGAACAGGAAAACCAGAAAAAACAATTACAGCAGTATTAAAAGGCGAAAGTGCTATAACATCAGATATGGCTGTGTTGTTTGAGCAAGTTCTTAAAATCCCTGCTCATTTTTGGATGGAAGCTCAAAGAAACTTTGATGAATACCAAGCCAGAGTTAACTACCAAAACACCATTGCAGAAGCTACAGATTGGGCTAAAGATGCACCTTATGCTGAAATGGCTAGATTAGGATGGGTTGAAAAAACAAGAAAACCAGAGGTTAAAGTCATTAACCTATTTGAGTATTTTGAGGTAGCAAGTTTAAAAGGGTACGAAGATTACTATTATCATCAGAGAACCAAAGTTGCTTTTAGAATTTCATTAAAAAACCAAGAGAATGCTACTGCAATTGCAGCTTGGTTAAGGCAAGGAGAAATACAAGCGGAACAATTACATGCACCAGAATTTAACAAATCTGGATTTAAAAAGTTGTTGCCAGAAATTAAAAAAATCATGGCTAAACAACCAGATGATTTTTTTGCACAATTACAAGCATTGTGTTTAACAGTAGGTGTAAAAGTAGTACACACACCTTGCTTACCTAAAACAGCCATTCATGGTTCTACTAGATGGGTTAACAATGTACCCCTTATACAATTAAGTGGTAGGTATAGGAGAAATGACATTTTTTGGTTTACATTTTTTCATGAAGTTGGGCATATATTATTGCATGGCAAAAAATACATCTCTATTGAGAATGTAGATTATGCTGGAGAAAATGCAGCGTTTGAACAAGAAGCAGATGCTTTTGCCTCTAATATTATTTTATCTGAAAAAGAAGAAGCTGAAATTTGTGATAATGTACAGCTAACCACAGATGATATAGTAAGATATGCTAAAAAATTTGGCACACATCCCGCTGCTATTATTGGTAGATTACAATACAAAGAAGTTATTGCTTATGGACAAGGAAATGAATTTTTTGAACCTATAAACTTCTGTGATTAATTGAATGCTTACCCAAAATACAAAACCATTGCTTTTGAATATGTAACACAAATCCCAGAAGATTGGGACTTACTACCTAATATTGCCATTTTTGAAGAAAGAAATGAAAAAGGGCACATTCATGAAGAGTTACTCTCTGTTACTATTGGCAAAGGTGTCATAAAACAATCTGAACTTAATAAAAAAGACTCTTCTAATCCAGATAAATCAAACTACAAACTTGTTGAAATTGGTGATATAGTTTACAGCATGAGATTTAGACAAGGTGCTTCTGGTTATAGTAATTATAAAGGTTTAGTTAGTAATGCTTGTACCGTGTTAAAACCTAAAATGAAAATTAACCCTAAATTTTTTCATTATCAATACAGATTGCCGTTTTACCAAAACTATGCTGAAAGATACTCTTATGGTATTGCAGATGGACAAAAACCTTTAAGGTGGCAAGACTTTAAAAGAATGTACGCTTTTGTACCACCTTTAGAAACTCAAAATCAAATTGTTACTTATTTAGAAGAAAAGGAAAAACAAATTAAACAATTTGTAAAAAAGAAAAACAGAATAGTTGATTTAACAGAAAACCAACTTAATAGTTTAGTGTTTGGTAAAAATAAGTATACGGATTTTAAAGATTGGAAGGATTTATTTAATACCAGTTGGAAAATAGAAAAGGCTAAATGGGTTTTTAGTGAACGAAATATTAAGAATCATCCAAGTGAAAGGCTTCTAGCATCTACCCAAGATAGAGGATTAGTTTTCAAAGATGAAATTGAAGAAAATTACGTTACTGCAACTCAAACAGATGGTTTAAAACTTGTTTGCAAAAATGATTTTGTTATTAGCTTAAGGTCTTTTGAAGGTGGTATCGAATTATCAGAAGTACAAGGCATAACAAGTCCTGCTTATAATATTTTCTATTTAAAAAAGGAGTTTAATGATATTAAAAATCTAAAATATTACTACAAATATTTATTTAAGTCAAATCAATTCATTGGACTTCTTAATACTGTAGTTTCAGGAATTAGAGAGGGTAAAAATATTAGCTTTAAAGATTTTAGAGAATTATATATTCCAATACCAGACAAAAAAACTATTGATAAGATATACAAGTTACATCTGAAGCTTATAGATTCAAAAGCTTTAATCAAAAAAGAAAATGAGCTTTCAAAAAAACTATTAACATCATTGATTGAAAATATTATAATTGGTAAAATGAAAGTTCCAAACACGTATAATTCTAAAAAAGACACTATAAGTATAGCAGCAGAATCTGTTAACACCTACAATACACCATAATATGCAAACAACAGACTATAGTGAAAAAGGGTTTCAACAACTCATAGTTAAAGAGCTATGTGAGATAGGTTATACAGAAACCTTTTCTAAAGACTTTAATAAAGAGTTTTGTTTTAATCTTAATGAGCTATGGCAGTTTATTAAAACCACACAACCCAAGAAGTTTGATTTTATTCAGGACAAAGGAGAAAGACAATTTTTGTTAAGACTTGATAAAAAAATCAGACAAGATGGTATTGTAGATACATTAAGAAAAGGCGTAAAACACTATGATAAAACCATAGACTTATTTTACCCACAACCACCATCAGTTTACAATAAAAAAGCTCAAGATTTATTTGAGAAAAATCTGTTTACAGTAACCCAAGAGTTAATGTATACAGATGCTAACCGTAATGAAATTGACCTTGTAGTATTTTTAAATGGGCTTCCAGTTGTAACAATGGAGCTTAAAAATGCTTTTACACACCAAGCAGTAAAAAATGCTATTAAACAATATAGAAATACCAGAAACCCAAAAGACCTTATTTTCAACTTTGGTAGATGTATGGTACATTTTGCAGCAGACACAGATTTAGTATATATGGCTACAGCATTAGCCAATGAAAAAACATTTTTTCTTCCTTTTAATAAAGGGCTAAATAATGGAGATTATATTGCCCCTTTTGGTGCTGGTAATCCAGAAGTAGATGAAGGCATTAAAACATCCTACCTATGGAAAGAAATTTTAGAAAAAAGGAGTTTTATTAACATAATAGGGCAATTTGCACAAGTTGTAAAAGATGATGATGATCCTTGTAATAAAAAATTAGGTATTAAGAAAAAAAGCAGTCCTAAACTTATTTTTCCAAGATACCATCAACTAAAAGTAGTTAGAGATTTATTGTATGATGTAAAGCATCAAGGTATTGGTAAACGTTATTTAATTCAGCATTCTGCTGGTTCTGGTAAATCTAATTCTATTACATGGTTGGCTCATCAATTGGTTGGTTTATATGATAAAACAAATACCAACCATCTTTTTGATTCTGTAATTGTAGTTACTGACAGAACAGTTTTAGACAGGCAAATAAGAGAAAATATTAAACGGTTTGCACAAGTAAAGTCTACAGTTGAAGCTATAACAGGAAAAAGTGGCTCTAAAACATCACAACTTAAAGTAGCATTAGCCAACAAGAAAAAAATTATTATTTGTACTGTTCAAACCTTTCCATTTTTACTCAAAGAAATGGATGATTTACAGGAATCTAATTTTGGAATTATTATAGATGAAGCTCACAGCAGTCAAAGTGGTGATACTGCTGCTAAAATGAATGCAGCTTTAGCAGGAAAAGGTTTTGATGATTTACCAAAAAATGAAGATGGTTCTATTGATACTGATGATATTGTGAACCATATAATTGAAAGTAGAAAAATGCTGAAAAATGCCAGCTATTTTGCTTTTACTGCAACACCTAAAAACAAGACTTTAGAAACCTTTGGTGTTCCTTATAAGGATTTTGGAGATAATGGTCTAGAAAAAACAAAATTCAAGCCTTTTCACACTTACTCAATGAAACAGGCTATTGAAGAAGAATTTATTTTAGATGTCTTGGCTAACTACACTACTTATAATTCCTATTACAAACTTATTTCTCAAGCTAAAAAGCATAAAGAATTTGAGATAAAAGAGGCTAATAAAAAATTAAGGTCTTATGTAGAAGGACATAAATTTGCTATTACTGAAAAAGCAAAAATAATGGTTAACCATTTTCACCAAGAAGTGCACCATTTAATAAATGGTAAAGCTAAAGCCATGATTGTATGTAAAAGCATTGCTTCTGCTATGAAATATAAGGATGCTGTTGATGATTATTTAAAGGAAATTAAATCACCATACAGGTCAATTGTAGCTTTTTCAGGAAAAGCCAAACATTATTCAACAGGTATTGAAATGACAGAGGCTTCCATGAATAATTTTGAAGATGGAGATAATGACATTCCTTGTCAATTTAAAAAAGATAAGTACCGCTTTTTAATTGTAGCAAATAAATATCAAACTGGTTTTGACCAACCATTGCTACATACCATGTATGTTGACAAACAATTATCAAGTGTTGCAGCAGTTCAAACACTATCAAGGTTAAATAGAGCTTACAAACCTCATAAAAAAGACACCTTTGTTTTAGATTTTTTTAATAAGCTGGAAGATATAAAAGTAGCTTTTCAAGATTATTATACAACTACTATTTTAAGTGAAGAAACTGATATTAATAAGCTTAATGATTTACAGGATAATTTAGCTGGCTATCAAGTTTATTCACCAGAAATAATAGAAGAGCATTTTACATTATACTATAATAATGTTGACAGAAACAAAACAGAGCCTCTTATAAAAAGAAGTGTGTATTACTTTGATAGTGAATTGACAAAAGATGAAAAAATAAACTTTAAGTCTCAAGCTAAATCTTTTGTCAGGACTTATAGCTATTTAGCTAAAATAGTAGATGTGCAAAACCCTGAATGGGAGATATTATGGTTATATCTAAAATACCTTACACCATTATTGAAAATTGAAGATGAGCCTGATGATGAAAATATTATAGAAGCTATTAATATGGATAGTTATAGAGTTTCAAGGCATCAACAAGGGAAAATAGATTTAGTTGCAGAGCCAGCTTCTATTGAGCCTATACCTGTAAGTGAAGGTGGCTTTGGTATAGAAAAAGCATATGATACTTTAGAAAGTATTTTAAATGAGTTTAACAAAAGATTTGGTGACATTGAGTGGACAGACAATGACAAGGTAAAACAACGTTTAAGTATTGAAATTCCAAAAAGAATTAGGGAAAATCAAGAGCAGATGGCAGTTTTTAATAATTCAGACAAATCCAATGCAAGAGATTATATGAACAAAATTGTTACCGATGTAATGAAAGAACTCATTTTCTCATCTAAAGGAGATTTGGTGGTAGATACTGAAATTTATAAAACCTTTGCTGATAATGCAGACTTTAAACAAAAGTATGTGGATTTAATGTTTGATATGTTTTGGAGTAAACGAAATGATGGTAATAGACCACAATAAAATAAGGTTTATGGTAGAAGAAGAATTTGAACAAGAAGACCCTATTGAGTTAATTTACACAATGCTTGTAAATGGTGAAAAAAAGGAACATGCTTTATTAATAACTAATGCTATTGCTGACATCTTGCAAAATCCTGAAATTCAAGCTGAATCAAAAGTTGCTATCAGTCATATTTTTGCAAGTATATATGTTTGGAATGATGACTACATAAACGCCAAAAGGTATCAAAAGTACTTTTTGAATAATGATGAATTTTGCTCAAAGTTCAAAAATGAAATTGTTAGTTATTTGACTTTGGTTTTTGCTAAAAACAACGATGAATTTATTAAAGATTTATTATTGGGGTACCCATTTATAAAATCTGATTTCAATTCAATCTACAAAGCTTATTTAAGTTCTATTGTTAACCCAAATAGTGAAGAACATTACAGTTTAGATTTGTTAAAGGAATACAATTTACTATTACAAGCTCAAAGGTTATATGTAGATTAAACAATATTTGAAAAAACAATGAATAGAGCACGATTTTTTAAACTACAAATAAAGGATGACACCAGAAATATCAATAGAGTTGATGAAGTATTAGCTGACAATAGAATCACATCTAATCTTGAATATTCTGGAGACACATTCAATGAATTAGAAAAAGGTGATATTATTTTAGTGCATAAGGGTAATGCTGCTGAAGCTTTAGTTGAGATACTTTATAAGATTACCGACAATAGAGAAATTAAAGGAACTTCATTTGGAGTAGATTACAAAGTTAAGGTTTTGAGCTACTTTAAAGACTCTAATAGCTTTCCTTATCACGCAATTGGTGAAAATAAAATAGGTTTTTCAAATACTTTTTCTCCATTAACAAATACAAAAACTAAAACATACAACTTCATTCTCAATTGGTATAGCACTATTGTAAAAACAAATATTATGGAAAATATCAAAGTTTCTGAAACTAGACAAGAAGAGATTAAAGTACTTTGGAATAATTATAAAAGTGAAGTTTCTGATGCTGATAAAAATTATATAAAACTAGAAGTTAAGAAATTGCTAGATGAATGGGAATTGTACCGTGATAAAATTGAATCTAACACTTTAGAGCTAGAAGATTATACTAACAGAATAAATAATCCAGATGCAACACTTCCAGGAGGCTATTTGTGTAATTTTTTAGAGCGTACTACAAGACATATTTTTGGTTCTTCAAAGCCTGGTACTGCAAATAATTTTGGTGTTAAACTCAATGAAAATAACACTTATGCAATTGGCAACGACAACCTAGAGGCTTCTAAGGAAATTGCCAATGACTTTTACCTTAATAACATAAAAGATTTAATTAGATCAATAGTAGAATCTAAAGATGTTATTGTTAAAGTTAATACACTTGAAAATAGTAATTATAAAGCAAAACAAATTTTAAGAAAACTAGCTGTTCTGGATAATCTATATGATTTCATCTATATTTATTCAGACCCTGTAATAGATGCACTTCATAATGAATTATTAGACTCTGAAACTTCTACTAATTTGGGTAAAAATTATGAAATTAGAAAAGCTTTAAATCATATTTTAGATATTGAAAACACACCTGTTGACAATATTTTACTATCAAGATTTATTTGGAAATATGGTAACACGCAGGGTATTGCTGATGTAAATACACCAAATGTAATTTTATATGGACCTCCTGGAACAGGAAAAACATATGCGGTTAAAAATAGTTTAGATTTTTTATGCCAAGGAGATAGAAGCAGGTATGAATTTGTACAGTTTCACCCATCTTTTACTTATGAAGATTTTATTGAAGGTATTAAACCTAAAGGTGTAACAGAAAATGGAAACATCAAATTTGAATTAGTTGATGGTATTTTTAAACGTTTCTGTAAAAGAGCAAAAGAAAATCCCAACAAAGACTACTATTTTGTGGTAGATGAAATCAATAGAGCAAACCTATCTTCTGTATTTGGTGAAACACTTTTATGCATTGAAAAAGATTACAGACATGATGGGATAAGTGATGATAACCTAATAAAAACTCAATATTCTTCTTTAATAGAAGATATGATAAAGGAGAGTGAGGAAAATAAAGGTTTAGCATATCATTTAGTTGATGGAAATGCTTATTTCGGGGTACCTAAAAATGTATTCTTTATAGGTATGATGAATGACGTAGATAAAAGTATTGATGCTTTTGATTTAGCACTTAGAAGACGTTTTAAATGGATAAGAAAAGATTGCGATTATGAGGTAATTGAGAATGAAGTAAAATTTAGAAATGGTGATGATTTTCATAATATTGAAAAATATTCAAAGTCTTGTAAAAACCTAAATGACTTTATAAGTGAAGAACTAGGTATGGGGAAATCCTATGAATTTGGGCATTCTTTTTTTATGAAAATTTCTGGAATAGCTAATAGCAGAACGATTTCATATAAGAACTTAAATGTGTTATTCAATTTACATTTAAGACCTACCCTAAAAGAATATTTGAGGTCTATGTTTGCAGAAAGTCAATTAGATAATAAGTTAGAAGAAGCTTTATCTGTTTTCGTAAACCCTATTAGCAAATAGTAGATGAAAATAAGTGTACCAACAAATCATAATTTTTATGAAGAAAGTCCTTTAGTTGAAAATCAATTAAAGAATAATTTTGGTGCAAAAAATAAAAAAGAATCTAGACACATTACTGAACAACTTTTTTCTTCAACCTATCATTTTACCACTAAAAAAGAAAGTCTTGAGCAAATAAAAATTTTTGGTTTTAAAGAGCAACGCAATAAGCTAGAGGATGAGGAGCAACTCATATTAAAGCTGTATGCAAAAGAGAGTAATACTGAAGAAAAAGAATATATTGTTCAAACTGGTTTATTTGCTGGTACAATTTACCATAAAGATGTTCAGTTTAATATTGTAACTCCCTATGGTGATACTTTTTTAAAACGTATGCTAAATTTTGTCAATGATATTTATGTTGACAATCAATCTACTAAAGCTGATAAAACAGAAGAAACTAATGAGTTTCAAAACATTATTGCTTTTCTATTTATACAATCTTTAGAAAAAGCAACAGTACTAGGGTTGCCTAAAAACTACCAATCAATAACAGAAAGGAGTAATAAAGTTCGTGGAAAAATTGACATCAATGCTTATTTAAAAAGAGAGATACCTTTTACAGGAAATTTAACTTCTACATTTAGAGAACAGATTTATGTTCAAGAAATTATTGATGTGCTTTACTTGGCTTGTAAAGCCTTAGAAAAAAGATTTGGTAAAGAAATACATAAAAAAATATTAGGTGTATATCAGCTTCTAAAACTGAACTATTCTGGTGTATTCCCTCAAAACTCAGTAATTGAAAAAGCAAAGAATCATTTTGTTTTACAAAACCCTATGTTTTCTGCTTTTAAAAAAACTATCGGGTATGCTGAAATAATATTAAGAGAACAAAACTTATTAGTTTCTAATACAGATAACCAGCTTACAACTAATGGTTATTTATTTGATGTTTCTCAACTTTTTGAAGTGTATTTAGAAAAGCTTTTAAGTCGTTATTTTACAGACTGGTATGTTACTGGTCAAGAGGAACTAAATGTGTATCAGAAAATGTTTTATAAGCGCAAAATGTTTCCAGATTTAGTCATGAAACATAAGCTAACTAATCAGTTAATAGTTTTCGATGCTAAGTTTAAAAAAATGAGACTTCATAAAACCCAAAGTAGTTATTCAGATTTAGATAGAAGTGATTTTTATCAAATTCACTCTTATATCCATTATTATCAACCTGATGTTATTGCAGGAGGCTTACTTTATCCTCTTTCTAATGAAATTAACATTAACACAACTTATTCCGAAAATTTATTTGATAATCAAAACATAGAAACGAGGTTTATAGTAGATGGAATTTATGTAAATAAAGAAATGGATATGTCTGAAATAATTCAAAAAGAAAATGAGTTTTTGGTGAGAATAGAGAAAATAATCAACCTTAAGTTTAATTAAAAATATATTAAATTCAAATGAAGTTTTATCATTATACCCCAACTATAAGACTTAAAGAAATTATAGAAAGTAAAGAAATTAAATTAGCCACTCAAAGTGTTTTTAATAAAAAAGAAAAACCTGTAGCATGGGTATCTACTAATCCTAATTGGGAAAATACCGCAACTAAAATGGTTTCTACAATTTTTGGCAAACCAAGACAACTAACATTTGAAGAACAAGCAGAAAACTTGGGTTGTGCAAGAATTGAAGTTAAAAGTACTGGATTAATGACATGGGCAAAACTAAAGCATAAAGCCAATATGGATTTAAAAGCAGCTAGAGCTTTTGAATTTACTGGAAAACAAAAGAAAGCTAATCCAAATGAGTGGTTTGGCAGCTTAACCCCTATAAAAAATGATAGATGGATAAAAATTGAAGTATTTGAAAATGGGAAATGGCAAGAGTTTAAAACTTCAAAATAAATTTGGTAAAGAAAAAATATAACCCTGCCTTAAAAATTTAAAGCAGGGCTGTCATCAACTCAAAAACCAAGAATAGTTAGAATCACCATTCAGGGTATTTTTAAGTCCATTAGTAAATTCAAATGCATTTACATTTCTTGATAGAAAAGAGTCAATATAAGAGCTCTTATTAGCTCCTGTAAAGAGATTATAAACATTCCAAAGGTTAATGTTTCCATCATCATTTCTACAAAAGCTATCATCTAAATAATAGTCTTTAGCAACTGTAGAAATTTGTCCATCATTAAGTAATAATTCTGGAATTATAGATTTTTCCTGTTTTGGTAAATAGTGGTACAATCTTGCTCTACCAATAAGTTGAGCAAATTGATGTTCAGTTAAGTTTTGCTCTGATAATTGCCTCATTTCCTGTAAATGGTTTTCAGGGTTGTAATTCTGAATCAACTCTAGAATTTTACTCTGCAATTCAGAATAATTTCCAACACGCATTTCCTCTTGATAGCCATCTGTAGAAATACACAAATTACAACACACCATATTTTGAAAACCTACAAAAAACTTAAATTTCTCATAAGTCTTTCTATTGTATAGATTTTCTTGATTATAGGCTCTCACACCACCTACAGTTAAAGCTACTTCATTACCATTTATAGTTTCTGTAATTGAAGGTATTCTAATAATAAATGCCATTCTTTCAAAATACTGTGTTCTTTCATGGTCTAATAAATCTTTTGCCGATTTATGAATAGCTGAAGGCACTCTACCTTTAATTTGGTGTGAGACTCTAATTTCAGGAGTTTCTATGGTATGATGAGAAAACACCTTGCCAACACAATTTTGAGCTATCTCTATAAACTCTTGATGCGCTAAAGTCTTTTCATTATCCTTACTAAATACAGGAATAATACAATCATTTTTTAAACTAGAAAGGCTAACCTCTTTAGTGTTAGCCTCTATAAATGGATTTTGTTGATATACTTTATTTTCTGAAGGTATTTGTAAATCATGTACTATTTCAGGAATACCTTCAGAAGTATTAAGTGTTCCATTACGTTGTTTATTAAGTTCTGCTACTGATACTATTTCCATTTTGGCTGAAATTTTCTGGTTTAACTAATTGCTCTAATTGTTCTTTTTTAGCTTGATACAAAGCTTTTAATGGTAACTGAAAACTAGGATATTCTTTGTACAGTTCCATTAACTGACTTACAGACAAACATTCTTCTATTCTCTGTTTTACATCTTCCTCTTTTGTAGGGGATGTACACCATTCTAAGATGCGTTTTCCTGTAGAAGTATTTATCATAAATTCTGGCTTACCAGAAAACAAGTTAGTTCTGTCTTTACTCGCTATGGCAAAATGCTTAATATCTATGTCAAAGACTATGGTAAACTCATAAGACACATCATCACGTTGTACAGCTTTTAGCCCTACTTTTTCAGGTACATATTTTCCATCTTTTTGTTGTAATACGTAATCTTGTTTAGTTCTCATTGTTGCTATAACATGAGCATTACATTGAAGTATTTTATCAATAAATGCTTTTTGTCTTGGAGTTACCTTATTCCAATTAGTGAATGAATTACCTGGCAATTTAGAATGATAATCTATAAGTTCATCCCATACTTGAGAGATTGAATCTAAAATTATCACTTCCATTCCTGCTTCTTCACAAACAGAAATAGCTTGGATGAATTTCTCTGGTGTGTAAGGTGGTTGTAATGGTAACACATTATAGTTTCCCAAGTGAGCATAAAGGTCTGCTGAGCCATTTTCTGTGTCTATTACAGCCACTTTAGTTAGATTGTCATTAGTTAGCCCTTTAGCCAATAAAAGAGAGCTTAAACTCTTCCCTGAACCTGATGAGCCTTGTAGAGCCATTTTAATTTTAGCTTGTTTTCTTTCTGATTTTCTTAATTGCATAATCTTATGATTTTGAAGGTTAATATTTAATTGAATTTTTTAAGATGAATCTGAATAGATTCAGTGTATAATGAAAAAGACCCTCAAATAATGAGAGTCTTTTAAACTGATTAAGAAGCATACCTTAACCTTGGTTCTTCAAGCAATTTATTCATCGCATTATCTATTGCATCATTCTCAAACTCTTTTAAGTAAGCATTGGTTACACTTACATCATGATGCCCCATAGTCTGGGAAATTAAATCCGATGAAATTCCCGCATATTTTAGATTAGTAGCAAAACTATGTCTGATTACATATGAGGTAACATTCTTCTTTACACCTTGAATTGAAGCTATTTCTTTGAGCTTTTTATTAAAAGCTCTTAGTGTTTTGTTTTTACGATATTCTATTTGTATTGGTGATAAGTCATTGCTTAAAAGTATTGGAAACACATAATCTGTTGGTCTGTTTTGTGCCTTATAATATTCTACTACTTTCTTTACTGGCTCAAGCATTTTAACTGTAAAGTTTCCTTTGGTTTTAGAACGTGTATAAACAATTCTGTCTTCTTGGATATTTTCCCATTTTAGCTTCATCATATCAATGAAATTCATACCTCCAGAATAATAACTGAATACCATATAGTTTTTAGCGTCTAATAAATTTGGATTTTTAATGGTATCTATTGATTCCATAAGCTTCATCTCTTTTCTTGATAATGCTCTTTTTATTCCCTTGCTTTTTAATTTAGCCGTTTTATAAACCTTAAATGGATAATATTTTTCATCTACAACTCCTTGTTTTATTGCGCTGTTAAACATTGCCTTTATATGCCTCATTCTTACACCAATACTTCCATCATCATTGTTATTGCTTCTTAAATGTATTTCAAACTTTTCTAGAAAAACAGGCGTAATATCCCTAAAATGCAGTGACTTATTTTTAGCATATTTAAAAAGTGAATTCTTCACGTATTTTTCTATTCTAGCTGTACCTGTTTTTCCTGCCTTATTTAAATCAGATAATCTTTCATTCCAAAACTCTATAACAGTAATGTTAGAGCTTGATTTCCCTCTAAACTTTGCTTCAAACTGAGCTAATGTGAAGTCAACACCATCAAGGAAGAAATCATCTATTATTTTAAGAGCTTGTTCTTTCTTTTTTAATAACGCTCTATTTCTTTGCATGTAATTTGGTTGGCTCTTTTTAAATTTTGAATTTGCCTTATCCCAATCTTTCTCTAAACATGTTATTCCTAATGTAATTACCTTTATTTTTCGGTCTTTTATAACCTTTAAAACAACTGGGTACTGTCCTTCTTTGTTGGGCTTATTTCTTAATAATATTTTGATACTTGCCATGTTTTCTATGTTTTTGATAAATGACAAATTCCCGTTATAATAACTAAGGAATTTGTCATTCCACTTTGTTAATTATTTAGTAATTCATCAAATTTTTCAATTAAACTTGCTCTTAAAAAAGTCTTGGTTTTTAGTAAGTCGTGTTTAATTAATAGTTTTTGAAACCTTTTAGCTTCTTCACTTTTTTTGTTTCTATTTTCTCTTACAGAAAGTTTGTCCCAGAAATTAAAACTTAAATAGCTTTCCAATTTTTGTTTTTCTCGATTAGACATTTTAGAGTTTGAAGGTATGTTGTCTATAATTGTTAGTTCATCAAACCTTTTTAACAAATCGTCAAACAGAGCTCTTAAAACTTCTTTGTTTTTTAAATCGTAAATGTTAAAAACACCTAGAGGATTAAAACCTTTACTACGTATATACTTAATCTCAAATCGAATAATGTGTTCTCCTAAATTATACTGTTTTGCCTTATCATAAATTTTAAAATAATAGTTGTAATGGTTAAACTGTTTGTATTCACCTCTACCATTAAATTGTTCATTGTGATTATGAATTTCTAGCTTGTGTAAACTGATGTTTTCACGAATAATAAATTCCGCAGGCATTGGTAATTTGATATTTAAACCAAATTCCAACTGTGTTAACCTCGTTTTTCTTAAGTCTATCAATTTACTACCTAGATAATCTATTGTTTGACAAATACCTGAATATTGAAAATCATTATGATTATGACCTTTGTTGCCTTTTAATTCATTATACAGTTTGTGTATTGAGTTCATTACAAATACTGATTTATCATTAATTCTAATTTCCATACTACCAATATTTGCAGTAAATGGATAGTTTATTTCTCCTGAATGATATTCCATTACAGTAAATAATTCTTCAAAATTATTTTTGTCTGTAACAAAAGGCTCTATTTTACTTTTATCTTGGTAGTATTGTCTAACATAATCTATCATGATGCTAGACTTTTGTTAGTTCTACTTAAGTAGCTATCCAACTCATCATCTACATCATTGATAGAGTCTACTCTACTATTTAGAATCCATTGCTCTAATTCTTGACGATTTAGATAAATCTTCTTGCCTCCAGGCTTGTAATGAGGAATCTCCTTATTACTTGTCATTTTATACAGCCTAGAAGTAGATAAACCTAAAAATTCTGAAGCCTCTTCAATAGTTAAAATTTCCTTTTGCTGAAGTGTTTGTTTTTTCAGCAATTCCTTTATTTCTTTTAATTCTTTCTGGATAAATTCCATAACTTTAATTGTTATGGATATGCGCATATCCTTGTTAATAATGAGACAAAGAAAGGCAACAAAAAACCCTTTGTTTACATAGTGTATCAAAGGGTTAAGGCAAAGTGTAAGGTGAAGTGTAAGGTTATTTCAAGTGCTTCTTTTTAAGTTCCGAAATCCCAGAATCTATTTTTTTCTTCTCATTAAGATATTTGTTTTTCCCTCTTGATAGTGAAGCATAAATATCGGTGCTCTTTAAAACCTTTCCCTGCTTATTAAGAAAGATTTCACTAGCTTCAATTGTGATGTGGTTAAAACCATTAAAAAATGGTTTTAATGACTCTAAAAAGTAAGATGCTATCATGTTGTTAGCCGAAAATCTAATTTTATTAATTAGTGTTGATGGCTTTGGGGAAATAAACGCTTCTACAAAATGAGATTCCTCTATTTCAATATCATCTATTAGATAAAGTGAATATGCCAACTCGTAAAGCTCTTGGTAAAAACTATATTTAAGATTTTTGTTTTTAAAAAAAGTTATGTCTGAATCCTTAACTAAATATTTAAAGACATCGTGGTTTGACACAATGAGCTGATACCGTTGCTTAACTTTACTGGTAATTTCTAAAAGTGATGTTCTTATTGCTTCACTGTCCCTATCTTCAATATTATCAATTCTTTTAAGAAGAACTTTTAAGTCATCAAAGAATTGATTTAATAAATTCAATTTCTCCTTTTTAAGACCTTTTGAATTTAACTGAGTTTCTAACTCAGAATTAATACTAGAATTTTCGAATTGCATTAAACGGTTTAAAAAATCCTCCCTTTTTATAATATCTGTAACAAAAGTTGGCATCAAATCATCATCTTCCACCATTTCATCTTTCATGTGATAGTCATGCTCCTGAATAAAAGAATAGCCTTTATTCTTTATAGTTTCATTTCCTATAAAAGAATCTCTTATAGATGCTATTCCATATGTAAATAGCAGGTCATAATAAAAGGAAAGTAATTGTTTGTTCTGCATTTGAAATTAAAAAACTCTTTATTAACAAATATAGGAAAGCTAAAAATGTTTAACCTATGTTTAACCTGAAGACATAAAAAAAGCCTCACATTTCTGCAAGGCTTGATTTTACTTGTGGTCCCACCTGGGCTCGAACCAGGGACTTTCTGATTATGAGTCAGATGCTCTAACCAGCTGAGCTATGGGACCAATGCGGGTGCAATATTACTATTTTTTTTAATTCCGTAAAAATTTAAATACCATTAAATTATTTCCTGACACAACTCTATGAGCGTACCATTGGTAGATTTTGGGTGTAAAAAAACCACCAATTTATTATCTGCGCCCTTTTTGGGCGTTTCGTTTAGCACGATGAAACCTTCATCCTTAAGTCGTGCTACCTCGGCGTGAATGTCCGTTACATCAAAAGCTATATGATGTACACCTTCGCCTTTTTTGGCTATAAACTTTGCTATGGGACTGTCGTCTCGTGTAGCTTCTAAAAGTTCTATTTTGCTTTCGCCTAATTGGAAAAAAGAGGTTTTTACACCTTCACTTTCTACTTCTTCCATTTTGTAATGTTCTTTATTGAACAACTTTGCAAATAATTGATTGGATGCTTCAATATCTTTGACCGCGATTCCGATATGTTCTATTTTATTCACGTTTTTTACTATTTTGGATGTAAAGTTATTGCAATTCAGTAGTAAAGTCAACGTTTTATAGTCTTAATATTCTATTTTTGCAGTATTATGAGTGAAACAGAAAGTAATAGACAGAAAAAAATAGCAGGAGTTTTACAAAAAGATTTGGTAGATATCTTGCAAGGAGCTGCACGCGGTGGCGGACTGACAAACGTAATTATTTCAGTAACGAAAGTAAACGTTACGGTTGATCTTTCCGTGGCGAAAGTATATTTGAGTATTTTTCCACATAACAAAGGAAAAGAATTGTTGGAAGGAATTCAGTCAAATGCGCCATTAATTAAACACGAATTGGCACAACGCGTAAAACACCAATTGCGAAAAGTACCAAGTTTAACGTTTTACGTAGACGATTCGTTGGAATATATTGAAAACATTGAAAAGTCGCTTAAAGGAGAAGAAAACCCAATTGAAGATCGTGATTTGTTAGATAAAAGAAAGAAAGCCTAGTTGAAATTCGCTTTTTACATAGCCAAGCGTTATTTGTTCTCTAAGAGTTCGCAAAATGCCATCAACATTATCAACATTTTTACAAGTGTTGTTGTGGTGATTGGTGCATTGGCTTTGTTCATTGTACTTTCAGGATTTGCAGGATTAAAGACCTTCAGTTTGTCATTTAGCAATGATTTTGATCCTGATATTAAGATTGAAGCGGCAACCGGAAAGTCCTTTCGCGTAAGCGCAACACAACTCCAACAACTGAAAGAAATTCCAGAAATTGTATCGTTTTCACAAGTGGTGGAAGAACGTGTAGTACTGAGTTTAAAGAACAAACATCATATTGCCAATATAAAAGGTGTCGATCAATATTTCCGAGACGTTAACGCTATGGACAGCATTATGTATGTTGGCAATTGGATCAATCCGAATGCGTATGATGAAGCCGTGATTGGTTTTGGTGTTTCAAACCTTTTAGGTGTAATTGCGTATGATTATAGCAATTTACTCGAAATTATTGTGCCAAAACCTGGCACTAAGAGTATTACAAGTAGTTCTAAAAACCCGTATGAAAAAGTAAAAGTTACCACCACAGGAATTTATCGCATTAATGAAGATTTAGACGATAAATATGTGTTTACAAATTTGGCTTTAGCGCAAGAATTGCTTGAATTTGATGTGAATGAAATTACCAATATTGAATTTGATTTGTTAGCTACAGCTAATGAAACTCAGGTAAAAGAAAAGATTGCTGCTGTTTTTGATAATAATGTCATTATAAAAAATCGTATTGAGCTGAATGATGCTTTATATAAGATGTTAAATACTGAAAATATAGCGATTTACCTGATTTTTACACTTGTGTTGATTCTCGCATTATTTAATGTAGTTGGCGCCATTGTGATGATGATTTTAGACAAACGTAGTAACATGAAAACCCTGTTTAGCATGGGAACTACGGTGCGACAGATTAAGCGTATTTTTTTCTACTTAGGAATTATTATAACTACTTTGGGCGGATTGCTCGGAATTATCTTAGGCGTTATTGTAGTGTTTTTACAATTGAAATTCAAACTGTTTTACATTACACCAAGTTTGCCATATCCTGTAGAATTGAAGTTTATAAATTGTGTCACGGTTTTCTTAACCATTACCATTTTAGGAATTTTGGCTTCGTATTTGGCTAGCCGACGCATTAATAAAGATTTTATACAGACTTCTTAAACTCGCTTCGCTCCATAGAACTATTGAGAAGTACTTTTCAATAAAACTTCTTAAAATGTAATTCTTCAACTTGGATTTTTGCCTACGCAGAAATGACAAAGTTTATTAAAATGACAAAACTCCAATACAATACAGCATTGGAGTTTTGATATGATTTTAAAGTTGTTTTTTAAAGTTTGATGAATTTTTGAGTAAATACTTTTCCATCAGATTCTAATCGTAAGATATAGTTTCCTTGGCGTAAGTTTGAAACATCAATTTTATGTTCTTTTAGTTTTAAATTCATCACACGTTTTCCTTCAATGTTAAAGATCGTTGCTATTTTTCCAACTAAATTTATAGGACTGTTGATGTTCATAATTTTCCCAACAGGATTTGGATGAATTGAAACAGCATTTGCCAATTCTTCATCTTCAATACTTAAAGTTTGCCCTTCTGTAATGATATGATGCGTATTGATGGTCGGATTTTCCAAATTATCAACCGTTCCTGATGGCCAGTAAATAATGATATTTGTGATAGCATCATCAGTTCCAATTCCAAAATGAGCGTTTAATGTACTCATAAAACGGAAACCTTCTCCGCTTCGCACATCACGAATTTGAACTCCAGAAGCGGTATGCACTTCAATTCTTGCACCAATTCCGTTTATATTACTTGCAACTCCAGTCGTGGTAATTTTTACCCAATTATTACTGTTGGTCGTGTTTGTGTATAACGTTGTTCCAGAAATGGCATCAATAAATCCGTCATTATTTAAATCTCCAAAAGAACCATTATTTCCAGCGAGTATGTTATCGTAGACAGTAAATGTCAAATCACCATTTCCAAATAAAATACTTCCGTTGGATGCAATGTCTAAGTTTCCATCATTATCAAAATCGTATGTTGCATTTTCAATCCCTAAATTAGTCAAATCAGGCAATATTCCAGAAGCAGCAGTAACGTTTGTAAATGTTCCGTTTCCATTATTTCTCATAAGTTTGTGCGTTCCATCTGCAGTAGAACTTGCTCCGACAAAAACGTCCATATCTCCATCGTTATCAAAATCTCCCCAAGCAGAAGACCATGTTTGTAACGGATCAGCCAAACCTGCCGCAGAAGCAACTTCTGTAAAGTTTCCTGTTCCATCATTTTGGTGCAATTCGTTAATATTGATTGTTGTCGAACCACCACGACATTTGGCAATAAACATGTCCATGTCTCGGTCATTATCATAATCAATCCAGATAGAGCCATAGTTTCCTCCACCTGCAATATCGCCCAATCCACCTTGGTTAAACGTTAGGTTTCCGCTTCCATCATTCATGTAATATACATTCGGATCAACATCATGACACACAAACGCATCTAGGTTTCCATCTTGATCTAAATCGACAAAGTTTGAACGTTGCGAGAATACATATTCTGATCCAGAGATTTCTGTAAATCCTGTTCCTGTAGCATTGGCTCTCATAAACGTGACTCCGTTTCCACCTCCATATAATAAATCTGTAAATCCGTTTCTATCGTAATCGGCAGCAGCCAAACTCCAAGAAGGTGTATTATCTGCGTTTGTTGTGGTAATATTTGTAGCTGTATTGCTCAAACCACCAATAGTTTGCTGATAAAAGATATTTACATTTGTTGATGAGATTGAAACAACATCGTCTAAAAAGTCACCATTCATATCAACAGCAGCTCTTTGACTTCCTGTGGTAGCAACCGTTGAGGTTGTAAATGTCGCAGGTGGCGGTGGTGCTAATGTTGTAAAGTTTAAAGGTCCGCCCCAAATACTATTGTCCGTTCCGCAAATAGCACGAACATATACTTCATAATTTGTTGCTGGAGTTAATGAATTGAGATTGACATTGGTTACCGTAGAAGGAGTTCCTGCACCTGATGGAATTCCTGTTCCCGCAGCTTGCACTACATATTCCCAAGCAGTTTCTCCACTATTTGGCGTCCAGCTTATATTTGCAGCATCTTGTGTAATTCCTGAAGCTACAATGCTTGAAGGTGCAATACAAAATGTTCCGCAAGTTTCTACACGAACGAAATCGATTGACATGTCTCCAGAGAAACCTGTTCCTGTTCCTGTGTGGCTAAATTCGACATAAATGACTTGTCCTAGGTAACTATCTAAGTTTATTCCGATAGGAACCCAAGCTTCGGTTCCGCTAGTTTGTAATTCCCCTGATAATGAAAATACGGTGGTAAAAGGTCCAGAAGCATTGTTTCCAATTTTCACTTCCAATGCTCCCATATCTTCTCCGTAAGCGTGTAAGTAGAATGATAATTCTGCACCATCAGTCGCAGTTGTCAAGTCAATTGCCGGACTTACCGCAGAAGCTGTTAAAGTTGTATTTCCTGAAGCTTCGTAATTCATAAAATTATCTCCACTAAAGGCAGTATCTGGTCCTGTTCCGCCAGAAGTAGATCCATCAGGAATTTCCCATGAACCGTTACCATTATTTAAATCTCCTGTCCATCCAGAAGCAGTATCAAATTCTTCTGTAAAGATATATGATGATGAACCTGATCCACAAGTAACACCTACTGGCGCTGGCGGCGGACAGTTACTCTGCGTCAAAGAACTACTACTTACATTACAGTTTGCATCTTGGTCGTTTTGAATAGAAATTACAACATCAGTTCCGTTGGCAAATGGTCCAAACTGAACCGTTCCTGCCATTGATATTCCTTGATCTGCACTTCCTTGATTGTCTGAAACGGTTACAGATGTTGCTGATCCGAGGTCAGATATGTTTACATCGACCAAAAATCCGCCACTTGTAGCACAATCGTCTACTACAGTATATGCTACTGTTGGATTTGTACAGGTTGCACAGTTTACATCAAAATCCCAATGAGTGTAGTTATTATCAGTACAATTAATTGTTCCGTCTGAGTTGATAGAAACTGTAATGGTGTCTCCACTAGATTGAAATGTCAATCCTGTTAAGTCGCCATTGTTTCCATAGCCATTGTATAATTCAGTACCATCTGTATCTAAAACAATGAGTTCATCCCAATCATTTTCGGTTTGTCCTGCGTTGAATGTTACTTGCAAATCTGATCCGTCAGAACTTACAAAAACAAAGCTTGTTGTGTCGTTATTTGTGTAACAATAAGTTGTATTTACAGCGCCAGCCGAACAATCGACTGTAGTTTGTGCGGTTACAAAAAAGCAGGATGCCAGAAAGCATATTAGTAACGTAATTTTTTTCATAGGCTGGTTTTTATACTATGCGCTCAAAAAGCGTTTCATAGCGTTGGTTTGGTTGTTAGTTTATTATTCACATTCGGTATCAATTCCATCAATCCACTGTCCGATCATGCTTACGGCTTCTTTGTGGATAATGCTTCTACCGAGTAAAGGCATTCTAAATTCTTCTGCGGTTGTATTTAATCTGTAATACATTACGGAACGTTCTTTTAGCGAAGGAGTTACAATTTTTATCATTCCAGTAATTTCTTCATCAGGATCTACACAAACACCTAAGTTGGTATCATCCGCAGATTCGTCAAAGGCAAAACGTACAGGTCTGTAATCGCAATGCGATAATTCTGAATGGCAATGTGCGCAGTTGATATCAATATAGGAACGTACACGTAAGTCGATTGGTTGCGTTTCATCACTCCATTTTACAACCGTATTGATTGTTGCAGGTAAATTATCTTCCAAATATCCTTCATCAATTAATTTTTGCAATTGATTTGCGGTTCCGCCATCATAATCAAACATACTGTTCAAGTTTTGTGGTTTTACACCAATTGGAACGGAGTTTGTGCCTTGTTTGTGACAGGTAAAGCATTCTACTTCTGATGGAATTCTGTAGTTGGTATTTTTCATTTCGCCGGCTTCCATAAAGTCTACATTTGTAAAAGAACCGTCTAAGCTAAACGTAGCTTCTGTTTGTTCGTCATTCCACACATAATCGGCAAAATACCAATCGTCAGCCTTTTTTAACATCAAGCGTGTTTCAATAATACGCTGGTTATTAGCAGGTAATACGTTTTCGTAATAAAATGTTTTTATAAGAATGGTTCCAACAGGAAACTCAATAAGTTCGCTATCTGCCACATAAGAAGCCGCTACGTTTTCTGGCATCCAAACAAAACGTTTCTTTTTGGCATAGTCTGTAAATAGTGTTGAGATTGGTTCGTAGGGAATGACACCTAAAACAGGTTCTTGATCTTTCATTTCGCCTTCAAAAAAGTTATATTCTGAAAGTGTGCTAAAAGGAAATGCGTTCATATCTAATACGACAGGCGAAGTAGGAATTGGCACATAATCGTCATCTATTGATGTTGGTGGCGTTGTAGGATCATTATCATCGCCACAAGAAAAAAGCATAGCAGAAAGTATTGCTATGGCAGCAATTTTAAGTAATTGTTGGTTCATGTTTTAGTTTAGTTAGTGCACTAATATAACAAAAAAAATTATGTGATGATTGATTATTAGTGAGTTACTCATTATATAAGACAACTGAAAGTCTTTTTGTCCTACCTTTTGAGTGGAGATTGTTTTGATTTTTGAATTTAGATTTACGAATTATAGTATTTTTAATCCAACCAAAACACCAACTTCTAAACCTTCCAAACTCTCAAAAAACACCAATTTTCTCTCATACTTCGCCAATACCAAATAATGACTTCCTTTAAAATAACTTTGTTGTACCGTTACTTTAAAATCAGATGTGTCTGAGATTTTTAGTTGATGCGGATAGACTAAGATCGTTTCTGTAGAAGCATTTATTTCAGGAAATAAACGCGCAGGCAACTCATTGACTTCGCCAAAAAGAGAAGCGATATATTTGTTTGGTGGGTTTTGAAATAAATCCTTCGAATCGTTTTGTGCGATGAGTTTTCCATGTTGTAGTACAATTGTCGAATCTGCAAAGGAAAGCGCATCCGTACGATCGTGTGTAGCTACAATACAGGTAATGTTTTCTTTTTTGAGATAACTGAATAAGTTTCTGCGCAACGCATTTTTTCGAAAGTTATCAATATGACTAAAAGGTTCATCGAGCAGTAAAACTTCGGGTTCGCGTGCTAAGGCTTTTGCCAATGCGACACGCTGTTGCTGTCCGCCACTGAGTAGTTTTGCTTTTACATCCGCAAAAGCGGTCATTTCTACCATTTCCAAGAGTTCGTGGATGCGTTGTTGTTTTTCTTCTGGATAGAAATTAGACAAATACGTTCCGATGTTTTCTGCAACCGTAGTGTAGGGCATTAAATCGAAATCTTGTGCTACATATTTCATGCGCTCAAAACCTGGTACAAGATGAAACGCTGGACCTAAGATTTGTTCGTCGTTCCAAAAAATTTCACCTTCATTTAAGTCATACAAACCATAGAGAAGTTTGAGTAAGGTACTTTTTCCGCAACCACTTTCGCCAATAATTGAAACATGTGTTCCTTGTGGAATTTTAAAAGAAATATCTTTAAGAATAGGCGTGTTTTCTAAATAGGAAAAGGAAACGTTTTGAACCTTGAGCATAGCAATTGTTTAGAAATGTAAAAATACGGAGATTATTGAAAAATTTTCCTGATGTAGAGTCAAGATTTTTTCTGATGTCATTTTTGATTGGGTAGGAAATTGTTAAGTTTCAAAGTGGATTCCGCATGAACATTGAGCGGAGTCGAAATGTTCATGCGGAATGACAAAAGTGCTTCAAAACAAAACCGCCAAACTGAACTTCAATTTGGCGGGTTTTTATGTATTCGAGTATTTCTCGATAGATCCTGAATCAAGTTCAGGACACTCGAAATAATGTTTTTTGGAATCTTAAAATTAGTCCTTAAACTTCTCTAAAACAGCTTTGTTTGGCAATTCCTTGAAGCCCATATTGTAGAGCGTGAATCCGAAGATGTCTGCATATTGCTCAATGGTTTTAGAGATTGGTGTTCCTGCGCCATGTCCAGCATCAGTTTCTATACGAATTAGCGTCGGATTGCTTCCTGTTTGTTTTGCTTGCAATTCGGCAGCAAATTTAAAACTGTGCGCTGGTACTACACGATCATCATGATCTCCCGTAGTCACCATTGTTGCAGGATATTCAACACCTTCTTTTACATTGTGTACTGGCGAGTATCCTTTTAGGTATTCAAACATTTCTTTGCTGTCTTCCGCAGTTCCGTAATCGTACGCCCAACCTGCGCCCGCAGTAAATGTATGGTAGCGCAACATGTCTAACACACCAACGGCTGGCAAGGCAACTTTCATCAAATCTGGACGTTGTGTCATGGTTGCACCTACTAACAATCCGCCGTTTGAGCCTCCACGAATAGCTAAGAAGTCGCTAGACGTATAATCTTGTTCAATTAAATATTCCGCCGCAGCGATAAAATCGTCAAATACATTTTGCTTTTGCATTTTTGTTCCAGCATCATGCCATTTTTTACCGTATTCGCCACCACCACGAAGGTTTGCTACTGCGTAAATTCCGCCTTGTTCCATCCAAACTACGTTGGCAACACTAAATGATGGTGTTAAAGAAATATTGAATCCTCCGTAACCGTATAAGATTGTTGGATTTTTCCCGTTCATTTCAATTCCTTTTTTAAACGTAATAATCATTGGAACTCTTGTGCCATCTTTGGAAGTATAAAATACTTGCTTGCTTTCGTATTCATCTGGATCAAAGTCAATTCCTGGTTTTCTGTATACTTTTGATGTTCCGTCTTTTGGGTTGTATGTATATGTTGTACCTGGTGTTTTGTAGTTTGAGAATGAGAAATACAAGGTTTCATCGTCTTTTTCTCCACTAAATCCGCCAGCGCTTCCAACGCCTGGAAGCTCTACTTCGCGGACTAATTTTCCATCGTAATCATATTGAAATACTTTAGAAACAGCGTCTACCATATATTCGGCAAAGAAATAGCCTGAACCTTTTGAAATACTTAATACATTTTCAGTTTCTGGAATAAAATCTACCCAATTTTCTGGCGCAGGATTGGAAGCATCAACCGTCACAATTTTTTGGTTTGGCGCGTCCATATTGGTCATAATGTATAATTTAGAACCTACACTTTCTACCACATACGAATCTGTATCAGTATGATCTAAAATGGTAACAATTTTGCTGTTTGGCTTCGTTAAATCTTTCATTAACAATTTACTTCCCGATGTTGAGGTTCTTGGGTAAATAAAAAGGTATTTATTATCTTCTGTAACAGTACCACCAATATATCGATGTTTTTCTTCTGGAGTTCCACCGTAGATTAATTGATCGTCTTTTTGAGCAGTTCCAAGTTTGTGGTAGTATAATTTATGCTGATCTGTTTTGGCAGATAATTCACTTCCTTTAGGTTTGTCATAGCTAGAATAGTAAAAACCATCGTTTCCTTTCCAAGAGATTCCTGAAAATTTGATGTCTACCAAAGTATCTTCTACCACTTCTTTTGAAGCAACATCCATGATGATAACTTTTCGCCAATCGCTTCCGCCTTCTGAGATTGCATACGCTACGATTTTTTTATTATCAGAAAAATTTAAACCACTTCCCATGGAAACTGTCCCATCTTCTGAAAATTTGTTAGGATCTAAAAAGACTTCAGGTTCTCCACCTTCTTTTTGTCTGTAAATTACGTATTGATTTTGCAATCCATCGTTTTTATAAAAATATTCATAATCGCCTCTTTTTACAGGCGCACTGATTTTTTCATAATTCATTAATTGTGTGTAACGTTTTTTAAGCGCATCACGAAACGGAATGTTGTCTAAGTATCCTAAAGTGGTTTTGTTTTGATCTTTTACCCAAGCTTCTGTTTCTTTAGAGCGATCGTCTTCAAGCCAACGATACGGATCTTTTACTTCGGTATCGAAATAGGTATCAACCACTTCTTTTTGTTGCGTTTCTGGGTAATTCACTTTTATTTCTGTTTTTTTGGGTTCTTTCTCGCAAGAGAAGAAAAGTACTGCGAGACAACTAATTTTTAACAACTGTTTCATCTATAATTTTTTTATTTGTCTGATGGTATTGGTATACAAAATCTAATCAAAAAGAAAAGATATTACATACACGTATTTCATTAGAACAGGATTGGTTTCCTTCAAATTTAACCTAAAAAAAACCACTTTCAATTATTCTGAAGTGGTTTTAACAAAATGCTAAGATTTTTTTTGTGAGTTTTATTAATAGAACAAGGGTTTAAATTGTGACCAATGCTTGTAAATTAAAATGCCATTTAACAACGCGACTAAAAGTGCGCCAATTATTGCGCTAGACGGATCTAAAAAGAAATGAAATAGTAAGATGTTTGCTGATATTGGAGCAAGCAGCGTTAAGGCAAAAGGCACCCATTTTTTCATGATTAATAGAATACCAATGTAAACTTCTAGCGCACCCACAACAGGTAAAATGTATCCAATATTTTCGAAGGATTCTGTAAAAGTTGTCATTTTTAATGCGGGTAAAAAGCCAGTTTCATTAAAAATCATTAAGAGCTTGTTTGCGCCAAATACGATGAGAATTAGCCCTAATACAAAACGGATAATTTTGGTAAACTTAGAATTCATACGCGAAAATTTTGAGTTAGTGTCCTATTAAGATAGGAAAAAGATACCGTATTTACCAACTATTTTCGACAATGTGAACTATAAAGTACGTTTAATAACTGACTAATTTATAGTTATTTGGAAAGAAAAAGGACACTGAGCGGAGTCGAAGTGTCCTTTTTTTAGTTTGAATATTAAACCAATTTGTGGTCTACTAAATGTTGAGCAATTTGTACTGCGTTTGTCGCAGCTCCTTTGCGTAAATTATCGGACACAATCCACATGTTTAAAGAATTTGGTTGCGAACCATCACGACGAATTCTTCCCACGAAAACTTCATCTTTTCCTTCTGCGTAAATTGGCATCGGATATTCATCTGCATCAGGATTATCTTGAACAATAATTCCAGGAGATTCTTGTAATAATTGACGAACTTCATCAACATCAAAATCATTTTCAAATTCTACATTAACACTTTCAGAATGTCCACCAACTACAGGAATACGAATGGCTGTTGCTGTAATTGCAATAGTTTTATCGTTTAAAATTTTCTGAGTTTCGCGTACCAATTTCATTTCTTCTTTGGTATAGCCGTTTTCTTCAAATACATCACAATGTGGCAATGCATTTCTGTGAATTGGGTACGGATATGCCATTTCTGCTTTCTCACCAGCATATTCACTTTCTAATTGACGAACCGCTTTTACGCCAGTTCCCGTAATAGATTGATAGGTAGAAACTACAATACGTTTTATTTTATATTTTTTGTGCAATGGTGCCAAAGCAACTACCATTTGAATGGTAGAACAGTTTGGGTTTGCAATAATTTTATCGGTTGAGGTTAATTGCGTCGCATTGATTTCTGGAACAACTAATTTTTTAGAATGATCCATTCGCCATGCCGAAGAATTGTCAATTACGGTTGTTCCTGCGGCTTCAAATTTTGGAGCCCATTCTAAGGAAGTGCCTCCGCCCGCAGAAAATAAGGCAATATCTGGTTTGGCGTCAATAGCATCTTGCATACTTACAATAGGATATGCGTTTCCTTGATAGGTAATTTCTTTTCCAATAGATCTTTCAGAAGCTACTGGAATTAAGGTTGTAACAGGAAAATTTTGTTCTGCTAATACTTTAAGCATCACGGTTCCTACCATTCCTGTTGCGCCAACGACTGCTACTTTCATGTATTTAATTTTTGGTCTTTGTAATTAGGTATATTTGGCAAAATTAGGAATAAATACAGTATGGTTTGTATAATTTTTTTGATATCTCAAAAATTTCACAAAAAGTTATATATAACACAAAAGCCACTCATTACGGAGTGGCTTTTGTTATGTGTAATGAAGTTAATTATTTCTTCAATAAATCTCTAATTTCTGCTAATAATTCTTCTTGAGAAGGTCCTGCTGGTGCTGCTGGAGCTTCTTCTTTTTTCTTTCTTACTTTGTTGTATGCTTTTACAATCATAAACATTACAAAACCTACAATAATTAAGTTTACAATAGTGTTTATCCAACTTCCCCACATAATAGCATTTTCTGGAGTAACAACTTTTCCTGTAGCATCAACCACAGCTTCACTTAAAATAATTTTCTTATCATTAAAGTCTGTTCCACCTGTAAAATATCCGACAACTGGCATCACGATATTGCTTACAAATCCTTTCACAACTGCGCCAATAGCACCTGCCATAATTACGGCAACGGCAAGATCAACAACATTGCCCGTCATGATAAATTCTTTAAATTCTTTAAACATAATATTTGATTGTTAGTTATTAATTGAATCTAAATGTAGTGAAAAATATACTAGTTTTCAATTTGTTAAAATAGACTTTTGGTACAATTACCGAAGAAATACACGTTTTATTCGTTGAGAAACCGCTGTGAGGATTTCGTAAGAGATTGTATTTATTTTTGAAGCCAATTCTTCAGCAGTTTGTCCTTCACCAAAAATGATGACTTCATCTCCTTCATTACAACGAATTCCTGTGATATTTACCATCAGCATATCCATACACACATTTCCTATGATTGGCGCTTTTTTTCCATTGATGACAACACTTCCGACGCCGTTTCCAAATTGTCTGCTGATGCCGTCTGCATGTCCAATAGGAATCGTAGCAATAGTCGTATAATCGTTTGCGACAAATGCGCGATTGTAACCTACACTTTCTCCTTTTTCAATACGATGTATTTGTGAGATGACCGATTTTAAAGAAGCAACAGGTTGTAAATGTTTGTCGTATTTCGGATCGTTTCCAAAACCATACAAACCAATTCCTGTACGAACCATGTCAAAATGTGCTTCGGGGTAGTTTAAAATCCCAGAAGTATTGGTCATGTGTAAAATAGGTTTGTAGTTGAATGTTTGTTCAAAATTGGCTACAACATCATTGAATAAGCGGATTTGATTTTTGGTAAAATCTATTTCGTTTTTATCTTCTGAGGCAGCCAAATGCGAGAATAATGAAACTGCTTTTATCTGTGAAAGTGTTTTTAGTTTTTTAAAGATATAATCGGTATCGGTATGAAAAAATCCTAAACGATTTAAGCCTGTATTGAATTTTAAATGTACAGGATAGTCTTTTTTTCCTTGTTTTGCGGCTTCTTTTGCAAACGCGTTAAAAATACGATCATTGTATAAACTAGGTTCTAAATTATATGCAATGGCGTGTTTCAAATTTACAATTTGCGGATGCAGCACTAAAATAGGTGTTGTAATTCCTGCGGCTCGTAAATATGCACCTTCTCTGATATAGGCAACGGCAAAATAATCAACATTAAGTTCGTCTTGAAGGAATTTTGCAACTTCGATGGCATCACTTCCGTAGCCAAAGGCTTTGACAACGGCTAAAAATTTTGTGTCAGCTTTTGTTTTGGATTTTAAGAATTCAAAATTTTGCTGTAGCGCTTTAAAATTAATTTCTAAAACAGATTCTTCTATGTGTAACATTATGGTAGTTAATTGTCAGGTTGTTGTTTGGGAATGATTTCTTCCGCATCATCAACTTCAATTTCTTTCACTGATTCTTTTAGCATTGCTTTGTAGTAAGCGCCGCGACTTAATGGCTCGTATTCATCAGTTTCTCCTAGCAAGACCAGATCGTCGCTTTTGGATTTTCTAAAACTGTATTGTGCTAGGTTTCCCGTTCGGGTACAAACGGCGTGTACTTTTGTTACATATTCGGCTGTCGCCATGAGTGCAGGCATTGGTCCAAAAGGATTTCCCTTAAAATCCATATCAAGTCCAGCAACAATCACTCGAATTCCTTTGTTGGCTAAATCGTTGCACACAGCAACAATTCCATCATCAAAAAACTGTGCTTCATCAATTCCAACAACATCACAATTATCGGCTAATAATCTTATATTGGCGGCAGCGGGAACAGGTGTAGAGCGTATTTCGTTTGCGTCGTGAGACACCACTTTTTCATCATCATATCGAATGTCAACAGCAGGTTTGAATATTTCTACTTTTTGCTTTGCAAATTGCGCTCGTTTGAGTCTTCGGATCAATTCTTCGGTTTTTCCAGAGAACATTGAACCACAAATAACTTCAATCCAACCAAATTGTTCTTTATGATTTACTGTATTTTCGAGAAACATTTTGTAATTTTCAGGTCGAAAACGAATTTATACTCGTTTTTGTAAAGGTGGAACAAATTTATTAAAAAACCAAAGGTTATACAACGACATTAGTTTAAAAATTATGAAGAAAAAATTAGAAGGAGATTTAATAAGTATTGCGCATCGCATCCTTAAGTTAAAGGGCAAAGAAGACGTAGTTGCATTGCATAAAGAAGCGAAGGAAGTTTTTGAAAAATTGTCGGTAATGCTGTTTTTTGAAGAACAGTTTAAAGATTCTGTACCTGACTATGCCGATTCTTCTTTTTTCCAAACATTAGAGAACGTCTACAATCATGATAAAGTAGAAAAGAATGCCGAAGAAGATGAAATTATCCGTCATCATTTGGTAAGTGAAGATCCTGAACAAGACGAACTGATAGAACCATTGATGGAAACGATTAAAAATATGGTTGCCGAAATGCCAGAAGATGATGATGCAGACAATGATACCGCTACAGCGGAAACGCCTGTAGAACCAACACCATCTCCCGCGAAAAAGGAAACTTTAGAAGATATTTTGGCAGATGTGTTGCCACAACCAACATTTGTAAAAAGTGAAGAAGTTGTACAAGAAACACCACAACCAAAAGTTACTGAAACGGTTACCAAAGAAGTAACAACGAAAGTTGAGGTAGAAATTAAAGCGACCAAAACAGAAACCAAACCTAAGTCCTTAAATGATCGGTTGAATACAGGGATTTCTATTGGATTGAACGATCGTATTGCATTTACAAAGCATTTATTTGATGGCAATCAGGAAGATTATAACCGTGTAATTTCGCAATTGAATACGACAGAAAGTGAAGCAGAAGCGAAAGATTTTATATTCAATATGATTAAACCAGATTATAACAATTGGCAAGGAAAAGAGGAATATGAAACACGTTTCTTGGAAATTATTGAACGTAAGTTTGCGTAAGGGTTTTTTGGGATTGAAAGATTGAAAATTGAATGATTGAAAGATTGGTTTCGAAGTCAAAACGTCATTCTGAGTTTGACTTAGTATCACATTTTGACTCTGCTTGATGTTATTTTGTCTGATAAATAATTTTGAATTTTTTTGTAGAAATGTTCTTTAAGAAACACCCTATTTTCTTTAAAATTTCTCAATACTCAATACTGTTTTTCAGCTTTTGATTGAATAATTGGTTTCGAAGTCAAAACATCCAAACTAATATGTCTAAAAGCAAAGCGAACCTAATTAATGTAGCAATTTGAAAATTTGGAAATGTATCAATTAGTTTCAGACAACACTCAAATTTATCTTAGAAACATATTTAAAACTTAACATTTTATATAAAACCAAATAATGATCTCGGAAACAACCTTGAATTGAGCGAAGCGATTCCTGCCTAAGCAGGAACATGTCTAAAAGCGAAGCGATCTAATATCCAACAGCGCCAGCGGTCTAACAGCAAAGCGATCTAAACACTAATAATTCAAATAAACCCAACCCGTTTTTTCAATGGTATTTCCTTGAAGCTTGAGAATGTAAAAATAAGTTCCGACAGGTAAAATATCGTCGTTGCCAATTAGTACGACATTTTGATTGCTCTGACCATTCCAGTCGTTTGTATAGTTTCTGGTTTTGTAAACAATGGTTCCGAAACGATTAAAAATCACTAATTCGTTATCTGTAAAATTATCCAAACAAGCAATTTCCCAAACATCATTTATCATATCTCCGTTTGGCGAAAAACCATTCGGAATTGCTAAACAATCTGGGAATGTAATCGCCGTTGCTGAGTTGTTGGCAGTGTTCATGTCTACTTCTGATAAACTCGTGATTTGTACAACATTTGTATAATTGTCACCACTGATAACGGTAACATTAAGTGTCAACGTTGCCGAACTTCCCGCTGTCAAGGTTGCAATATTCCATACTTGTGAGTTATTGTCGTACAAACCGTTGCTACTGATGTGTGAAATGTATTCGTAACCATTAGGAAGCAGTTCTTCCACCAAAATATTTGTAGCATCTATATCACTATTGTTGGTAATTGTAATGGTAAATTGGATGGTTTCTCCAATAGAAGGCATTTCTGTATCTACTTCTTTTTCAATACTTAAATCGACACAACTAATTGCGGTTACTGTGACGATTTCTCTCGCAATTCCCGGACAATTGTTTTCATTGATAACTTCAATTTCATAACTCGTATCTGATGAGATGATTCCCGTTTCATACATCGTTCCCGTAAATACAATTTGTGCAGGATTTGAAGCTTCATACCAATTATAGGTATAATTTACCATAGGATTATTGATGGAAAGCGTTGCCGAATTTCCAATACAAACTTCCGAAGTATCAACCGTCAAATTTACATCATTGTGAATTTCAAACACTGTTACTTCAAGCGCTGTTTCGTCATCGTCAGCAAGTCCATCGCCTAAATCATCTACATTAAAACTTGTAGCAACATCACTGTCGAAATCTGGCAAATTGGTCGCTGTAATTTCTGCGGTACTTTCATATTGATTCACAAGCGTAGCATCAACATTTATTGCTGTTGTAGTAATTTGAGCGGTAAACGTATTGTTTCCAGCATTTGCAGGAATGGTAATTCCTGAAAGTTCCCAAATTCCTGTCGCATTTGTGTACGTTCCGCCAACATCGTCACTTATATATGTAAATCCTAGTGGATTCAAAAACTGTTCTACAGCAACATTTTCAACATCGTCAGGTCCGTTATTTGTAATTGTCAGCGTAAAAATGACGTCATCGCCTTCACAGTATTGTGTTTGATTTGTGATAAGCGAAATTTCCAAATCGGCACTTGGTGGCAACGGCAAAACATTCAGCGTTGCAAACACATTTGTCGCATCAATATTATTCAGGTTTGAAAAATTGGCAAATTCGTTGGTGTATAAATTTGGCGTTTCAGAAGTAACTAAAACGGAAAATGTACAGTTGGCAACTCCTTCAGGAAATACTAGATTGGCAATTCCCACGAAAGTGTCATTGGTCAATCCCACAAAATCTGCTGTACAACCATTGCTTTGTACCCAAATTGGTTCGCCCGCTAAAACGATTCCCGCAGGTAAATTATCAGTAAACGAAATGCCCGATTGTGCCGCGTTTCCAGGAATATTTTCAATGGTAAAGGTCAGTACTGAGGTTTGTGTTGCGATAATTTCATCTGGAACAAAACTTTTACTAACCGTAGGTGAAATAACTTGAATGCTCGAAATAGAAATATTGGTACTTGGATCAAATTCTCCGTTATTAGCAGGATCGGGTTGTACTTCGGCAACATTGTTAAACGAACCACCAAAATTTGGAGCTGTGACAGGAATTCGTAATTGTACAGTAGCATCAGGATCGAGTAATGGTATGATTCCTGAAACGATGTTCGTAGACGTATCTACATTAAATGTTGTAACACAAGTTGCATTTCCGCTTGTAATAGTACAGGTTGGCGTTCCTGTGATGGTAAATGCCGAATTTACTACTGTAGAAAATGAAGCGTCTGTCGCTGTTGAGCTGATGACGCTGTTGGTAATGTCTACAACCCATTCAAAATTTGTATTGATTGGAACTGTTGGTACGGACGGAAATGTCTGAACAATTAAATCGACACATGGCGTTAAATAGCTAATTTCCGAAGCATTTTTTTCGATGCTTTCGCCGATGATTGTTGCGCTCACTCTGTTGTTTACAGAAATTACTTGGTTGGAACATTGCGGCGTCCAATTGACCACAACTTCAAAAGTAATGGAACTTTCGGGTGCTAATTCCCAGTTTTCTGCTGCTGTGATTTCCCAAAATATATCGTTGGAAAGTGTATTGTCGACACCAATATTGGCATTTATAATATCGTAACAATCGGCAGTTCCTGTTGTTTCAATACAAGTTACGGATTGTAGTGTTCCTACAACAGAAGTATTTGAATCTGGATTTCCATAAAAGTCGGAAACTTCTAGCGGAATTGGCACTAAATTATCGTTTGTAATGGTGATGTGATAGGTAATATCGCCCCAAGGAATTGGATTTCCCGCAGAACCACCAGAAGGTAATGCTGGACTGACTTGTGTTTTGGTAATTGAAAAATCGTTTGCACTGATGCATTCGTCAGTTCCCGTAGCTGTTGGAAGCAGAATGTTTCCAAATTCATTATTATCATCAGGATTACAATCAATATGTTCTAGCATATTAATCGTACTTCTGTATGGAGAAAGAAACGGAACATTAACAGGACAGATGGGTTCTAAGTAACGAACCACGGTTCTGGTAATAACCTGTCCGCCAGACGGAATCATAAAATTATTGACTTCCCAAAATTGACCAAGTCCGTCAGATTCATAGACGATATCTCCACAAGTGAGTCCGCCAGAAGCGTTAATACATTCAACCGATATAATTTCCCACTGAAATCCTAAGTTTTGCAAGAAGAAACGAATCGTTGTGTCTAATGGTCCATTATTGGTCAGTGTGGTTTCAAAGGTTACCGTTTGGCTATAATCTGTAATAAAATTACCTGTTGTTGGATCTGTAATAATCGTACTTATAGAAACATCCGTACACGGACAAAGTGTTGAAAAAAGTAAATTGGTTAGTACATTATCTGATCGTACACTTGCTATATCTAAACTTTCAAAATTGATTTGCGCAAAACTTCGTGTCACAATCTGATCGATACTTTCTCCGCATTCACCTTCAAAATACGCATACGTAACACTAAATGTAATGCTTGCTTGTGGCGGAAAAATAATTTCATTATCATAGTGATACATTTCTTGTGTGGGAATAACAGCAACAGCGTTTCCACTGATAGAGCCTAAGTTTGTGGGACAGCTTACGCCACCTGTAGCGCTAATGCAAGAAACAGAAATTAATTGTACCAAAGCTGTTCCATTGGCAGTATCAGAATGTATCGTTTGAAAAAGTCCAAAACTAGAAACGGGGAATTCTATCGTACTATTATTTGTAATGGTAAGTTCAAAAGTAACCTGATCGCCCCAAGCGGAAATTCCAGTTCCTGCAGGTGGCGAAACTTGTTGGTAATCTACTTCAAAATCAACAGCAACATTATTTACATCCATAGAAACGATGGCAATATTACTATCGGGCATGGTGTCTGTCGTGCCTGTTGGCGGAAAAACTTCGGCTGTTGTTGAAATTCCTCCTAATTCTGTTGGCGCTCTTAGGTTGATGCGAATTTGTACACTAGAATTTGTCGGCATGTTTGGAAGTATTCCTTCAACAGAATCATTACTTCCGTTAAAAGCCAAATTGGTTGCCAAAGCTGCGCCACCAAGTGGATTGATACTTTCTACAGAAACAAAAGTGACATTTGGATTGAGTTCTTGTGAAAATGTGGCATTGTTTACAGCATTCCCTGAATTGCTGATGGTAGTTACGTAGCTAAACTCTTGAAACAAAAATACATTTGGAATTGTTGTGCCGCTTGCATCGGTAACTTCAACACTTACAGATAAGTCTGTAGATTGACTCCACGACAAAGTTGCAGTAAGTAGAAAAAGTAAAAAGTAACGTTGCTTCATATATTATAAAAGATACCCAAAACTAAAAAAGGTTGCGTATATATAACATTAAAGATACAGGAATTACGACTTACTATTTTTTTAATAGCTATTTTTGAATGAAAATTTAATAATATCTTCAACCCGAAAACGCAGTATTGATGAAACTTTATATTGTACCAACACCAATAGGAAACCTGAAAGACATGACGTTTAGAGCTGTAGAAGTTTTAAAAAATGTTGATATGATTTTGGCAGAAGATACACGTACGAGTGGAAAGCTGTTGAAACATTTTGAAATTGGTACACACATGCAAAGTCATCACATGCATAACGAGCATAAAACGACAGAAACATTGATAAAACGCATGCAAGCAGGCGAAACTTTTGCGTTGATTAGTGATGCAGGAACGCCCGCAATTTCTGATCCTGGGTTTTTATTAACGCGTGAATGTATTGCCAATCAAATTCCAGTAGAATGTTTGCCAGGTGCGACCGCTTTTGTACCAGCTTTGGTAAATAGCGGATTGCCGAATGATAAATTTGTCTTTGAAGGATTTTTACCTGTGAAAAAAGGACGACAAACGCGATTTAAAATTTTGGCAGAAGAAACACGCACCATGATTTTTTACGAATCGCCACACAAATTGGTCAAAACTTTAGGACATTTTTGTGAATATTTTGGTGAAGATCGTCAGGTTTCTGTTTCTAGAGAATTGACAAAACTCTATGAAGAAACCATCCGCGGAAGCGCCAAAGAAGTGTTGGCATATTATCAAAACAAACCACCAAAAGGGGAAATTGTGGTTGTTGTGGAAGGGAAAAAGTAGGTTTTAGATACGGCTTCGCCTTTTAGACTCGTTTCTCTTTTAGACATGTTTCTGCTTTCGTTTCGACTTTGCTCAATGATCGCGCAGAAATCTTTTTGGGTATTACTTTTTAGTGAAAATATTCTTGTCAAACTGAACTTTTACACTGAGTAAAATCGAAGTGTGATTCAGTTTTTTCATTACAGTAAGCAATTCGTGATAATAGATTCCTGCCTACGCAGGAATGACAAATTGAGTAAATAAAACAATTCGTGAATTCATTGTAAAAGCTAAGATTTTTAAAGCACTTCTCGATACAATTTTTTACCAAAAATTACTCGAAGTGACATTACAGAAGTCATACTACCAACAGATTGCTACGTCATGTTGAACTCGATTCAACATCACATAAAAATCTAAAAAAGCGAAGCAATCTAAGAGATTCCCGACTACGCGGGAACAAGTCTAAAAGCAAAGCGCTCTTAAAATCTAAGCAAGTCTAAAAAGCCAATAATCTAACTCGCTTTCTCCATAATACCTCGTATCGAAAATACATTCTTCAGCATCATACGTTTGGTGTTTTTAAACAAACCTTTTACAACGCCACTTTCTTGCTGAATGACTTCAAAAACTTCATCCAGAAGTTGCATATCTTTTGCAGTGTAGTGTTGCAAACATAAAATATAAGGCAAGTCGTTTTTGCTTGTCAAGTACCGAACACCAGCTTTAATTGCCGTATTGTAACCGCTACTTTTTTTCACATCAATAATTGAAATTGGAATAGTAACTTCTTCCTGAATTTCTTTCAATACTTCCAATGTTTTATCGGTACTTCCGTTGTTTACCAAGCAAACTTGCAACTTTGTTTTTTCAGTAAATAATTTAGTAAATTGCTGTACATCAATCACGGTTTCGTCATTACGAAATATGATTAAAACTCCAATCTTCATATATAGTAGGTTTAGGGGAAATAGGGGAAAAGGGGAAAGGGGAAACGTATTATATCAATTCTAAATTTGCTTTAGTGGCAGTTTTTCTTTTGCGATTGTAATACCAAGCAATTTGCCCTAACTGACCAATAATTTTGATTGAATCTTTCATAGACAATTTCGAACCATCTGCGTGAATCCAACGTTTCAAAGGTTTCTCACACATCATCGCACGTGCAGCATCCAATCCGAAATGTTTACGCATACGCATAAAGATTTCCACATCAAACAACCATTTTGTGATAAACTTTTTATCGAAAGCTAAATGAATTACATCTTTATGGAAAATTTTCGCGCCACATTGTGTGTCTTTAAAGTTCATTGAAAGAATTGTTCTGATGATTAAATTAATTGTCAAACTAATCACTTTACGAGCCGATTCTTTTGTAATATTTGCGCCCATTCTGCTAATTCTTGATCCGCTTACAATCTTAAAATCTGAGTTTTCAATGGTAGACACTAAATCGTCAAAATCAGCCAAATCGGTAGACAAATCCGCATCCAAAAAGCCAATATAATCCAAGTCTTCTTGTTGTGCCATGTGTAGCATTCCCAAACGAACCGCTTCTGCTTTTCCGCCATTTTGCTCACAATCGTATACGGTAATAAAGTCTTCTCTACCTTTTCGCAAATCGTGCAAAACTTCCAATGTTGCATCTTTACTTCCATCATTTACAAAACACAAACGATATCCAGAATTGCGATCTACAAAATCAGTAAATTCTTTACTCAATAAACGTTCTGCTTCATTGTAGCAAGGAATTACCACACCAACACATCGTTGTTGAATCATCACATTATTTGTATTAGAAACAGCTTCTGTTTTTGGCACACCAATCAATCGTTTTACACGTGCACAAACTTCGTTTAAGCTTAGCGGTTTTTTCATATAATCATTCACACCCAAATCAAAACCTTTGGTAATCATTTCATCATCGGTATTTCCCGATAAAATCATAATTGGTGTGTTCTTTTGTTTATCATCACGAATGTATTGTACGATTTCCATTCCAGAAATTGTTGGCATGTTCATATCTACAATCACTAAATCTGGTTGAAACGAATCGTATAATTCCTTTCCTTTTAATCCGTCAGTTTCGGTTAGTACTTCATATCCCAATTCAGCCAATCTGCTTTCTAAAGGAATCAACACTAATTTTTGGTCGTCAATAGCTAAAATTTTCATCATATGTATTTTTAATTTGATTTATATCTTATGTCGTCTTCAATAGAATTTGTGTTGTTTTCCGAACGACTTACAGGTCAAAAGTAGTTTGGAATTGCTGCTTATTTTGCCCAAAACACCTTAAACGGAGCTATCTTTAGACGAAATGCAATTTCCTTTAGTCCAATTAAAAATTACACCATTTATCTTTACTTTGTGAAACTCGGTATTGAAAAGTCTGCAAGACGTATTCAATATTGATAGTTGAACAAGAGGCTGTATAAAAAGTACAGATTTCGTCAAACCGAACTTGATTCGGTTTCTCATAATATTTGAAAATCAACATGATGCGATTCTGGGTCAAGCCCAGAATGACGTTTCAATACACTTTTTAGATAGTCTCCTTGAATTTCGAAACTCGTATTTTATAATGTGTACATTTTAAAAATGATAAGCTAAAATTGAAAAGTCTGCAAGACGCATTCAATATCGATAGTTGAACAAATCCCGTTGCAGAACGAAATTGTATATTTTAAAAATATCAGTAGATTACATAAACAATGATGGAAAAGACCACAAACAAACTACTACTATTAGCACTACTTCTCGGAGTGGCGTTTCACGGTACGGCTATCTTTTTCACGCTCGAAACAACCTATGATGCATTAATTCACTTATTTTTTGCCGACCATTACGCCAACAGTTGGTTTGAACCTTGGAGTTACAAATGGTACACAGGCTTTACTGTGATGAGTTATCCGCCGTTAGTACATCAATCTATTGGTGCGCTGTCGTTTATTGGTGGTTTAAAATTCGGATTATTTACGGTTGCAATCATTGCAGTTATCTTATTCATTACCGGAGTATATCGTTTCTCGTTACTCATGTCAGGAAACAAAAGAGTAGCTGGTTACGCTGCTATTCTTGCTGTTTTTTCATCTTCTTTTTTAGAAACCTTGCATATTTTCGGACAGCTACCAAGTATTGTGGGAATTTCTGTGTTGATGCATGCCCTTCCGGAGATTTATCTTTGGTTGAAAACAGGCAAATACAAGTACTTTTTTACGTCGCTTTCGCTGATTGCGGTTACGGTAACTTCACATCACGTAACACCAATTTTTGGAATGGTTTTCTTTATTTTTCCGTTGATCGGAATGGTCATTATGGATGCTGCACGTGAAGAAGTCAATACGACAAAAGAAATTACCTTTTGGGTGTTTTGGAGAAACTTTACAAAGCTTTTTAAACGAATTGTAGGTTTTGGAATGTGTTCTTTAGTCATTATCGTTGGCTGCATTTTACCGTATTGGATCAACTCTAAAAATAATCCAATTACGCAAGTGCCAATTCCGCATGGTTCGCGAGATCATTTCTTGGAAATTACGTCATCAGGTTTGGTTTTTTTCTTAATTCCGTGGGGAATTTTACTGTTCTTATTACCTTATATTTTCTACAGATACTACAGCAAACGCTATTTGTTTTTTGGTTTGTCCATAACCTTACTATTTATCTTAGGAACTGGCGGAACAACACCAATTCCGCGTATGATTTTAGGCGAAACCGCTTTCAATATTCTAACTTTAGATAGATTTACCTTGTGGGCTTCGATCATGTCATTACCGCTTTTTGGCGAATTTGTCTATCGTTTTTCAGAAGCAGATTTAAAAACATACTTACAGGAAAAATTTGGTGCCATGTATCATCGAATTATTGGTGGCGGATTGGCAATTTTATTCGTCTTTACAACCATTTTCACGATGAGTTTGGGATATTTCAGACCATCGCAACCACAAAAAATAAACATGTTGCCAATTGTGAATTTTCTCAACCAAGATCAACACGATCAATGGCGTTATTTACCACTTGGCTTTGGCGATCAAATGGCATGGTTGTCGGCACAAACAAACGCAATGACTGTTGATGGAAACTATCATTCGGCACGTCGTTTACCAGAACTTACTACGCGACCCATAGAACGTTTGGAAAACTCAAAATTTAAAGGCGTTGCCGGAATTGGTTCGCTGCAACAATTCTTAACAACACCTGAAAAATACAATCTAAAATACATTTTCTCCAACGATAAATTTTACGATCCAATTCTCTATTTCTGCGGTTGGCAACGTTTGCCACAACTAGAAAATGGGATCATGGTTTGGGAAAAACTGAATGTTCCACCATTATCATCAATCTTACCAAAAGATGAGGTTTCTACTTGGCAAAAATTAGCTTGGGGAATTATTCCGTTTTTTACTGTCATCTTGGCGATTTTATGCAACATTCAGCCCATATTCCTGAGATATATTCAGCGAAAGCGAAATGATTCAGAAGTATATTTACAATTCAAAAAAAGCTACACAAAATTCTCTAGAAATATTGTAAACCTAAGTCATGTTTGGGCAATAATCTTGATTGGAATTTTAGCTTTTGGAACGTATCAATTTTATATTAAAAATGATGCACAACGTTCGCCTGAAAATGTGGTAAAAGCATATTATGACGCACTCGATTTTAAAGAATTTGAAACAGCACACAGTTTTATCAATCCAGAAAACAACATTACTATTGCGCAGTATATGCTTGAAATTTCGTCTACAGATGGTTTGTTAAGTTCGTATGCAAAACTAGATGCAATAACAACCGAAATCACGACTGAAACGGATAATTTGGCAACACTAAAAGTGATTACAAAATGGATTACGCCGTTGGAAAAAATTGAAAAAACAGATTATAAAACTGCCATAAAACAACAAGGAAAATGGTTTTTGGAAGCGGAAATGATGGAAGCCGATTTGCCACCAGATCAACTATTTTCTAACAATAAAACGGCATATTTTAATCACGGAAGAAGAAGAATTACAACCGAGCAAACCTATCATGAAGATGTACTAAAACAACCTGTTTTAGAAATCATTTCGGCGAAATTGGTACAGCATAACGGACATTACGCAATTGTGGGCGAAGTACAAAACATAGACAATGTGCCAGCCGATGTTGTGCTAAAAGGAACCTTGTACAACGACGAAAATGTGGAATTGGCAACGTATAATGCAAAATACCACATGAAGCACAAATTGATGCCGAAAGAAGCGACTTCGTTCCGAATTAACTTTGAAGGAATTGCATGGTCCAAAACGAAAGATTCGATTCCAGAAACCTTCAATCCAGACGAATTTACGCCAGTGGAACTCGCAGATACACCCACAAAATTCAACTTGCAAGCCGCAGGAAATGTTTCAGGAGCTGACTTGTACAAAAATATCGCGTTGAGCAATGTAAACATCAACCAAAAAACCATCAAAGGAAATCTGTTTAATAGCGGATTGCAAGAAATCACAGTTCCACAATTACTCATTTCGTATTATGATGAAAATCAGCAACTTTTGTGGGTAGATCATCAATTTTTAGATCACGGAATTCGTCAGCAACGCAAACAAGCTTTTCAGTATAAAATTTTGCAAAATGAAACGGTAAAAATCGTCAATACAAACATGGAAAATTGTTATGTAAACGGTTTGCCGAACGAAGATATCTCGAATAAAATTATCTCAAATAGAAAAAATCACAACGTATTACAGAAAATTTCGCATCCGCTGTACAACTTTGTAAAAATTGAAATGAATGCGTATATCGGAAACCCAAAATGATGAACTTACACTATATATTTTACTGCTTTTTCTTTGTTGCGTCAAGCGCGAATGGACTCAGTACGAACACATCCGAAACGATTCGATTAGAAACTTCACAACAAGAATTTACGGCTGGCGAAACGATCGTACTTACATTTTCAGGAACGCAAGATGCTTCAATCGTGTTATATTGTACCAACAGTTACGGAACTACTTTGGTATCCGCAACAGCGAAAAACAACCAATTACAATACACGATTCCGACACAAATTTGTGCCAAAACTGGCATTGTCAACTGGAAACTTTTAGATACTAAAAACTCACTTTCAGGCACATTTACCATTCACTCACAAAACCAACCTGTTTCAATGGAAACCTATGTTGGTCCGCCAAGTATTGCCGCTGATGAAAACGATTATACGATGTTGGTCGTGATTCCAACGGATGCTTTAGATAATCCTGTAAAAGAAAATACAAAAGTTGCTTTGAAGCGTCAGTTTTTGGCAACTGAACAGCAGGAAACGATTCAGACAAAAAACCTCATTGCGTATCAAAATATTTATGCGCCGACAAAAAGTGGCAGAATGTTGCTCGCCACTGAATGTTTGGGACTGAATTCCAAAGAATTTACCGTAAACGTATTGCCTGCAATTTCTACCGATTTTGAAATTTATGCCAAGCGACCACACGAATATGCTGATGGAAATCAAATCACGACGTTTACCACTTCGATACTGAAAGATGAAAATAATAATATTGTGAGCGATGGCACTTTCGTGGAATTTTTCATTGAAAATACTGATGGAAACCTGCTAAAAACTTCAGGTATGACCATTGATGGTGTCGCAACCGCGCAACTATTGCATCCCGATCATGCCGAAACTTGGAAGGTGCAAGCTTTTGTTACTGGAATTTCAAAAAGCAATACGATTTCGTTAACGTATAAAAAAGTGATGGATGATTTTACGATTTCATTCTCCAAAAACAATCGAAATATTAAAATTGGTCCGTTGCGAAGTTTTATGAATCAACTGATTCCTGATGGTTTGCAAGTTACTTGTATTGTTTCTCAAAACGGAAAAGTGATTGAAAGTTATCTAAAAGAATCGCGTGACGGATTTGTGAATTTTGAGTTGAATCCGAATATTTTAAGCAACGGAAACTACGATTTTGAAATCACAACCGCAGGAATTACAAAAACAGTTAAAGCCAAAAAACTATGGTAAAAGCAGATAAAAATATTATGCGCGGGTTTTTAGTATTGACATATGTTGTCATTATTTCCATGCTTATTTTTCTTATTAGCAGCTCGTTTAGTTACCTAAATACGGGCGCAGATAGAAGCAAAATGCTACACACAGAAGTGAAAAAAGCGGAAGTGTATTTGCCAAAAATGACGTGGACAGATGATGGAAATGAAGGTAGAAAACTAGACTTACAAACTTTAGCAAAAATTGAAAAAGATTATTTGAATGCTTGGTATGTAAAACATGTAGCGTATAAAACCAATCAAATTGTAGGAATTGACGATTATTATACCGAAAATGCGCGTAAGAATATCATAGACTTTTTGACGCAAAATAAAGCACAACAAATTTCTGTAAACGCAACAACACTTTCGCATCAACCGAATATTGAATTTTTTAGTGAAGACGGACAATTAATTGTTTTAAAAGATGAAAATGTAGTCGAATACAAGCAATTGTACAAAGATGGAAAGTTAGTCATAGAAACTACCGAAACAGCAAATTACAAAGCAATTTTACTTTTGGAAGATGGTTTTTGGCGTGTGCGTCATTTGGTAAAAGAACAAGTGAAAACTGCTGAAAAAGTGGTAAGAACGAAAGCAGTTTCGAGCTTGAATATGAAAGGCATTAATTATTATCCGCAAGCGACACCTTGGGACATGTTTGGCGATCAATTTGATCTAGAAATTATTAAAAATGACTTTGAAATCATCAAAAATGCAGGATTGAATACGATTCGAATTTTTGTACAGTATGAAGATTTTGGCAAAGCAACTGTAAAACCAGCTAAGCTAGAAAAGTTACAACAAGTGTTGGATGCTGCTGAAACTAAAAAACTGAAAGTTGTATTGACACTTTTTGATTTTTATGGAAACTACGACATTTTAGATTGGACATTGACGCAACGACATGCAGAAACGATAGTTTCTACCTTCAAAAATCACAATGCAATTGTAGCGTGGGATATTAAAAACGAACCAAATTTAGACTTTGAATCGCGTGGAAAAGAAAATGTTTTGGCGTGGTTGGAAAGTATGATTTCGTTGATAAAATCGGTTGATAATCAACATTTGGTTACCATTGGTTGGTCAAACACGGAAAGTGCACATTTATTGCAAGATAAGCTCGATTTTGTGTCTTTTCATTATTATGACGCTGCCGCAGATTTTACGCAGCAGTATTCCAATTTGAAAGCTAAAATCAACAATAAACCTATTATTTTGGGAGAATATGGACAATCTTCGTATGGCGGATTTTGGAAACCATTTGTAGGTTCTGAACAGAAGCAAGCTGATTATTATCAAGAAATGCAAACTGTTTTAAAAGCAGAAAACCTTTCGTATTTGGCTTGGACGTTGTATGATTTTGAAGATATTCCGAGTTCGGTAGTTGGGAATCGTCCGTGGCGCACCAATCCGCAGAAAAAGTTTGGAATTATTGATAAAGATGGGAAGAAGAAATTGGCTTTTGAGGTTTTGGTTGGAAAGATTCAAGATTGATAGATTCATGAATCAGGAAGTTTTTCTGATGTCATTCCTGTGTAGACAGGAATCTACAAAGGTTCAAAGTGGATTCCGTACCAAGTGCGGAATGACAGCTCTAGAAAATAGACAATATTCGTGGTTAGACAGATTCAGGATTAAAAGAGTCAGGAATCAGGACAGTTTCCAACAACGGTTAGCAATTCGTGAAAATAATTCAAAGGAAAAGAGAGAACCGAAAAACATTCGTGAATTCGAGGTAAAAAAGAGCCAAGATTTATAGAGTCATGAATCAGGATATTTTCTTAACAGATATTTAGTTTCTTAATGTAAAAATCAAAGTTTAAATTCGGTTTCATTATTGTCAGTATCAAAAATATGAGGGTAATGTTCTTTTACATTTTTCTTCATGAAATCCAGTGGAACATCTTCAAAAAAACCATAATCGGCAGTATATTCCATAAACAAACTGCCTTCGTTATTATATTGTTGCAAAAAAGAACTATTTTCTCCATCAAACTCTAATGGTTCCACATTGAATTTTTTACATAGCGAAACATTAAACGCAGGCGACATTTTTAACCATTGATTGTTTAAAAATACATTTACCATTCCATGTGGTGTGAGTTCATTAGAACCAAATTTTTCTGTAAGTCTTTCTACGGCAATATGATTTTTTACTTTACCTAAATGAAGTCTCGCAGGAATGCCAACTGCTCTTAAACAGGCAATTAATAAAATTGATTTTTCAACGCAATTTCCTGTTTCTTTTTGTGCAATTGTACTTGCTTTGTAGTTTTCTTTTGAAAAGCTAATACTATACGGATCATATTTCCAATTGTCTCGAACATTGTTGTACAATGCAATTGCTTTCTCTTTGTCGGAAGTTGTATTTTCTTTATGAGAAGCAATTAATTTTTGAATGATCTCATTTTCAAAATCAAAAAAGTATGTAGTTTTTAGACAGTTCATTTTTTACGAATAACGCGCATTTTGTTTCTTCCTTTTTCATCAGGATATAAGTCGGGAAGCGGATCGCTTTGCCAATAATCTTTGGTATCAATATCTAAGATAGATAGTTTTCCTGTAAAAGCAGCTCCTGTATCTACATCCCATAAATTATGTGCTTTCATGGGAATATGATAATTGTATCCAATGGTTGGCGTATGACCAACATAAATTTCTTTGTAATGTTGAAAACGTCTTGGAGCGTAACGCGCATCACTGAGATTGTCAAGACCTATCTTTTCAGCTAGTAACGCAGATTCAATCAAAGTCCTATCAAAATAGAAATTCTTCGGATAATGTTCTTTTGTGACGCCGTGCATGGAGGTAAAACCTGCATGGAGAAACAGTCTATTTTGCTCATCAAGATAGTAGTTTTCTAGATTTTCATAGAATTCCAAATGTTGTTGCTTATTGTATTTGATACGTTCGTAACTTTCTAGCGTTTCTTTTCCGCCGTGCATGTACCAAACATCACTGACATGTCCGTCTAGCAACCATTCATGACACCAAACATCATGATTTCCACGAATAAAAATACATTGCTGTTTGGTGTTGAGTTGTAGTAAGAATTCTACCAATTCTGCAGATTCGCTCCATCCATCAACATAATCGCCTAAGAAAATAAGCGTATCATCTGTGGTAACCTTGGCGCGTTCTAGCACTTGCGTTAACGCTCTAAATCCTCCATGTATGTCTCCTATGGCTAGTGTTCTCATGTGATGTTAATTTCATCAAAAATACTATAAAATTTTTCTAAAATAGATCAATTTGTATTTGGTAACTTATTGATAATGTTTTGTAAATTATTATAACCCGAAAGTGGTTTTATGTTGTCTTTTAATATTTTTGGAATTTTGTCAATTCCCACGTAAGTGCCCATTATTTGTCCAGCAATAGAACAATTGGTATCTGTATCACCACCAACAGTAATGAGTTCTTCAAAGATACTTGTAATTGATTGCGTTTTTACTTTTTGAGCAGCAAAAATTGCTAAAGGAATCGAATTCACTACATAACCATTGTTTCCAAGCTTGCCAACATCTATAATTGATGTATTTTCTAGTTCATGTAGTGCAATCAATCTGTCTTTTACGTTGGTGTCGGGAAGTTTTGGAATGATATGTTTTATTAAAGAAGTGTCATTCCAATTGTTATTTATAATTTCCTTGATAGCTAAAACAACAACTAAAGCACCAACATATGCTTCTTCATTTTGATGTGTGATGTAGCTTATTTCTCGAATACGTTCTCTAGAAATATTATTTAGAAAAGCTAACGGAGCAATTCGCATGGCGCTTCCATTTCCTGCGGAAAATTCACCTTTTCTTCCTGTTTGACTCCAATGCGCTCCAGCATTTAATTCTTGTAATGCCTTTAGCGTAGCAGCTCCGATTCCATTGATACGATTTTTATTGTAATATTTTAAAAAGTACGTTATCAATGTTTTCGGAGCTACAGTTGGGTCTTCCAAAATAGCTTCACAGGTTGCTAAAGTTAGTTGTGTATCGTCTGTAAATTGCCATATTTTAGGTTTTTCAGGCTCTTTAAATAGATAAAAAGCTTTTTCATCAGGAAGTGACTGATTTTCGTAAGCACTTCCCCAAGCATCACCAATAGCGCCTAACAAAATACTACCTTTAAAACGATTTATAAATGTATTTTCAATCATCAATTCTTACATCAGTTCTTTTAAAATATTGTGAAACTCACTCAAAAACGCATCACTTGTCGTTCGGTAAGAAACAACTCTTTTTTTACCTTCAATGAGTTTGGTAATGTTGTTATCTTCCAAATTTACATCCAACACATAACCGCCATATTTGAGCGTTTGTTTTACCAATTCTAAAGGCAATGTTGTGGCTCCTGAAGTTCCGATGACAATTAAGATTCCTGTGTTTTTGGCAATGCGCATGGTAGAATCAACTTTGTACAAACGTTCGTTGTAGTATTCGTCAAACCATAATATATTTGGTCGCATGACTGCGCCACATTTTGGACATTCGAGTTTATCCCAAATATCATCGGTTAAATCTTGATCGATACGGTCAATTGTGATATCTTTTGGATATAGATATACAGCTTTTGAACATTCTAAAGAACAGCGAACCGTTCGCATGTTTCCATGAATTTCAAATACTTTGTTTCCAGAGTTTCCTCCACGTTGATGCAATCCATCAATATTTTGCGTAATAATGGAGAATTCCTCTGGTATTAATTTCTCAATTTTTGCCAATAGTTTATGGGAATCGTTTGGTTGTGCTTTTTGAAACATTCCTTTGCGGAATAGATTAAACTGCCAAACTTCTTCCTGATTTTTGCTAAAGTAGCTAAACGTTCCAAATTCTTCTGGTTTGTGATATTTAGTGCCTTTTACCCAAATTCCGTCTGTACTTCGATACGTGGGAATTCCGCTTGCGGCAGACAATCCTGCGCCCGTTAAAAATGTGATGTTATTTCTTTTTTCTTTATGAAAGTTCTCTTGTATGATTTCTTTTAATTTTTCCATGATTCCTTAGTTTTTAGGAATGAATTTGTACATAATATCCGTACGAAGTACGTATTTTGTGCCGCTTTTTAAAACGGCACCTTCATGGCGTAATCCATGTAAAAATAGTAACGCACTTCCTTTTTTAGGATGAATTGTTGTTCCTGAGCGGAATACTGTTTCTCCACCGTCAAAATCATCGTTCAAATAGATCAGAAAGCTATACTGACTCGCTTCTGTTTCGTTACGACGATAGCTTCCGTCTCGGTGCATTTTGAAACGATGTCCTTTTTCATATTTATAAAATCGCAACATTTCATTTAAACCAAAAGCATAACTATATCCGATTTGTTCAGGAACATGCATTTTTATTTTGTTCCACAGTATTGCTGCATATGCTTCATCTTTATACGTAACACGCAAATTGTTTCGAACAGTTGTCATTAATACTTGCTTTCCGTGCATGTTCACTTTGGCTTCTTCATAGCCCATTTTTTCACTTTTAGCAATTAATTCATCACATTCTTGATGCGATAAAAAGTTGTCAACGACATATATGTGTTCTGCTAGTTTTTCCATGATTTTTATCTTTTCACTTCGACTCCACTCAGTGAGCAATTAAAATTCTATAAATTCCGTAGGAACTTCTTCCGTTAACCAAACACCATTTTCTGATTGGTAGAAAGTATGATGTTGCGCATACATTTCGCCACTTCGTATCGTGAGAATGATTGGTTTTCCGCGTCGGCTTCCTACATTGATTGCAGTTTCCTTGTCTGCGCTTAAATGTACATGTTGTCGCGTGCCTTTTATCAATCCTTTTTCTTGAATGGAAGTGATAAATTTTTCAACTGTTCCATGATATAGATAGCTTGGCGGTTCTTTGGGTTGCAGCGCCAAATCGATGTTTACAGAATGTCCTTGACTTGCTCTAATCATCGTTTTATCTTCATTGAAAGCAAAACGTTTTTTATTGTTTGTGGCAACCACATATTCCAATTCCTCCATAGAAAGCGAATACGGTTCCACGTTTATTTTTTCTAGTAAGATTGCGACCGAAGTCCAACCATTTGAATCGAATGTAATTCCAAGTTTATCAGGATTGTGTCTCAATACGTAACTTAGAAATTTGCTGATATTTTTATTTTTTTTACTCATTGTAATTGTAATTTTTTTCGCAATTCGTCACCTTCTGGTAAAAAAGGACGTTCTGCGGGAATCATTAGTTTTTCGAGTTGATTCGATTTTACAAACTCGTATTGTTCTGCTACAAATTCGGAGATATTTTCTATTTCTAGAATGTCTTCTTTTGCGTACGAACGTATAAACTCATTTCTAATTCCGATTTGAATCGCTCTGCGTTCCAGTTTTGCGCCATACGGATCGTGATCTGGATCCCATTGCAAACGTACATTTGAACTTTTTACAGCTTCTTTCCACATTTCTTGCGATTCGTATAATTCAGGTTTGAACGAAGAATGTACCGCGTTTTCCAAGTATTTTTGAAACGCTTCTCGTTTTAGGTGAATTGCCAAGACGACTTCTTGTCCCACTTTTGTTCCCCAACCGTTTCGGTACATCATCCAAAGGAAATTTGGTTTGATCCACGTCATTCGTTCTAGACTAAATGGTCCACCAAAAAACTGATTTTCCGCAGCGAAAAGTCCAATAGCAGGACGATACGATTGATATACAATTATTTTTTCATCATCGTATTGCGCCATGATGTGATGACCGTTTTGTGGCCATTCATTATTTTGAGTTATATAGTTTTGTATGTTAAGTTTCATGTTGTTTTTGTATTGTTTCAACAACGTTTTTCGTGTTGAAGTATGTATTTTTTAATCGAATTAATGCTCGCATTTCTTCGTCTTTTATTTTAGACAGAATTAGAGCTTCTTCAAAATCATCTTCTGCTGTGATTTCTTCTTTATTATTAATAGCAATATAACGATCAACTTGTTCCTCATTAAGGTTGTATGAGAGCAATTTTATACGCTTCTCTGTTCCGTCAATGTTATGTTTTTTCCTTAGTGACATAAATTCGTCCATGACGTTTTTATATTCATCAAAGGTCATTTTCCCAATAACTAATCCTTTTTTAGTAAAGAATTGCTTGTGAAATTCATCTACTTGTTGTTGTAATATTTCAACCTTTTCTTTGTTTGAACAAGTTGAAGCTTCACAGTTATTTAATCTTCTCCACAATACATTTTCGATAATTCCCTCTCCATGTTCTCCACGACTTGCTCTAATATCGTTGTATTCACGGATAGCTGTATTTAGCGCTTCGTTTTCTGGATAAAAAAACAGGTTTCGCAAAAACATATTTATCCCAAAATGATTTCTTGAACTTTGTTTGATTGGAACTAAAGGAGTTTCATTTTTAATTTTTTGAATGTAGTTTTCGCTTAAACATTCTTCAATTAAAAAATCAACAGCTTCATCTACTGAAGTTATGTTGGAAGCTTTTTCTTTTAGTGCATCAAAATTACCTTTTAATTGTTTTTCTTCATTATGATTGTAATCAGCCTCAAAATAATTGTATGGTAAAACGTCTCTTGATTTGGTTTCTAGAAACCGGTACAATCTCGTTTTGTGCATTTTATTTTGATATTTAAGAAGTTCAAGTAGATTTTCATCTGTCAGGCTTTTAAATTTTTCACCAATAAAAACTTTTATGACTTTAATCCTACCAATGATTGCGTTGTTAAATTCCTCTAGTTTTTCAGCAGGAACCCAAAACTCATTGTGATGTGCACTACCAACATTTTCAGTTTTATATTTGTTGAATTCTTCTTCTGTGATTTCAAATTCAGTTACAAAACCTAAATAATTACCAAATTCGTCTTTGGTATTCCATTTAGAAGCAATTTCAACGGCATATTCTTCATTTAGTACAGGATAAAAAATAGGTTGCCATTCTAATCGCGGTGGAAACTTTGTAAAGTTACTTTCTGCAATTAGTATCAATTCTTTTTCTCCTATAGGTCTATATAAAGTTTTCATTTTTTAATTCTTTTGATAAAACTCGCTTTTCTGCCAGTTTTCTACTTTGTTTTTCCAGTCTGCTGGAATGTGTTTGTCTTTCGTATTCATCATCGTAATTGCGCCCACAATTGCACAAATGGTATCTCTGTCGCCCAAAGCGGAAACAGCTCTCCAAATGGCTTCTTGGAAATTTGTTTGATGATGCGCGGCAATCCAAATTGCAATCGGAACCGTATCTTGCGCAATCATTTTTACACCATTTCCTAAGATAGAAACGACTGTTCTAATGTCGTAATTTGGCAAAACCGTTGTTGATTTTTTAATCTTAGATGTCGTGTCGCAATCTGGTAATTCTGAAATTACTTTTTTGATGAATTCGTTTGGTGTAAGCGTTTCGTTATCAATTTGTAATTGTGTATTGATCGCTGTCGCAATAGCAACTGCCATTGCGCCCACACAACCTTCTTCGTTTGCGTGCGTGATTTCAGATGATAAAAAAGCTTGCTGTTTTACTTTTTGTAAATCATCATAAAAATACGCTCCGATTAATCCTGCGCGCATGGCGCCACCATTTCCCATTGAACCCATTCCGTTGAAAGCAGCTTTTGAGACTTTTTTCCAGTGTTCTCCAGTTTCAATAGCGCGCATCGTTCTGTGCATGGCAGGTCCATAACCGCGATTAAAATCTAAATGATAGTTTCTAGCGAATGCTTCCGCAATAAAATCCTGATTGATTTCACCGAATTTTTCTAGTGAACTATAGATTGCAATTGCCATAATTGTATCATCTGTGAATTCCCAAGTCGTTTGTGGAATCTCACGAAAGTAAATTGCCTTGTAAATAGCATCTTCTGGACCAAAGAAACTTTCGCCAAAAGCGTCACCAATACTATTTCCTAACAGTGATTTTTGTGCTAATTGTAATCTATGTGTGTTCATTTTTTAATAATTCGTGATAAATCTCATAATTCTCCTGATCGAAACAACAGAAATAGAGTTCATCAATTTTGTTTTTGTATTCGTATGTTGCAACCGTTTTGATAGCGATTTCAGCCGCTAATCGTTTGGGAAATTTATAAATTCCTGTGCTAATATTTGGAAATACAATGGTTTTGATGTTGTGTTCAATTGCCAAATCCAAACTGTTTTTATAGCAATTTGCTAATAGTTCTTTTTTGTTTTTTCCTCCGTTATTCCAGACTGGTCCAACGGTGTGAATTACAAATTTAGAAGGTAATTTTCCTGCCGTAGTAATGACCGCTTCGCCAGTGTTACATTTTCCTTGTCGCGTTCTTATTTTTTTACAGGCTTCCAAAATTTCTGATCCGCCTTTTCTGTGAATGGCGCCATCAACGCCACCACCACCAAGCAGTGATGAGTTGGCGGCATTGACGATTGCGTCTACGTTTAGTGTTGTAATGTCGGCTTGTAAAAGTTTTATTTTCATTTTAATTGATTGGCTCTTGCGCCAAAATATTTTTAACAGCTTTTCCAACAGGAATCCGATGTACGGGAATTTTAATGTTGTACTGCTGTATGTGTTTTTTAATTTCGTTATCTATTTCATGTTGATCGTATCGTGATGAAAAATGTCCTAAGATCAGTTTATCAATCTTGATATTTGCCACCATTTTAAATACTTCATCTAGTGAACTGTGTTTGTTTTTGAATGCTTTCGTATTTGTTTCCTCTTTCGTCATAAATGTAGCTTCATGAATGAGAATTTCGCTGTTGTGATAACGTTCGTAATCTTCAATTGGCGTATCTCCAGAATATGAAAGGATGTTTCTTTTGAGTTCATTGGTTAGGAAATGATCTCCGTGTTCTTTTTTGATGTTGATTAATTCTTCTTTGTTCAAATTCACAAACTTCGATTTGAGTTTTCGCTTGGTTTCAAATACTTTAAAACTTAAACTTTTTAATAATCCAGGTTGTACGACATGACCGTTTTCAATCGCTTCAACCTGAATTGAATTCTTGACAGAAAAGATTGCTTTATCTTTAATTGCTTGCCAGTTTGTTCCTTTGTTATGCGGATCAAATTTGGTAAAGAAATCGTTTAAAAACGGAAATGAACCTGCATCTTTTGGATAGTAAATGGTAGGTTTTAATCCGGCAAATAGTTGATTGAATTGTAATAAACCTGTCAAATGATCTCTATCGGCATGCGAGATAAATGCGTGTTTTATCTTTCCTGCTTTTCCTAGTAAATTTGCACAAACACCATCGCCCGCATCAAATAATATTCCTAGTTCTTCTATAAAGTACCATGTTGCGTATAATGCAGTTGAGTATCCGTGTATGGTGAGTTTCATGTTTTTTGAAATTTTGAATGTTGTATGCTAAATTTTAAATTGCTTCTAATCTTGACTTTAAATTTTAGCATCTTTTTTTAAATGATCTCGAACTTCCATTAAGGCAAAACCTAGTAGATTTTGTCCTCGCCAAAGATTCGGATTTGTTGCTTTTTCGTTTTTTTCGCTCATTCCAATTCCCCAAATTCGATCTCTTGGACTGGCTTCTACCAAAATTCTGTTTTTTGTATTTAATAGAAATTGTTTTAAATCTTCATGTTGTGAAAATTTATGATAGTTTCCTTCCACAACTACGTTGAATTTGTGTTCATCCCAAATAATTGGATCAAAGTTTTTGACTTTTCTTCCAAGCTTTTTTGCGTCATGCGGATGACTTGCCATTAAAATTTCTTTTCGAATTTCACTATTGTTAAAAATACGTGCTTTTTCTGCCATCATCCAATGTTCGGCAGTTTTATATATTTCGTTGTTAACTGTAAATGCATCTTCCCACCATTGACTGAAACAGCTTTTGGTAATACTTCCATCTTTAGAAGGTTGATGTCCCCAAAAAAAGAGGAATTTCAAGGTTTCTTGTTCGTTGAAACGTTGTTGTATATGTTGTAATGTGTGTTTCATTTTTGTAAATTTTAAACATGACACATTGAGCATTATCGAGATGTTAAATAATACTTTTGTGGAAACGATCAATTAGATTTTGAATGTCGTCATAACGTGCCAATTGAAATTTCCATGTTTCTGGAATGGTGTTAAATCCATAATACAATCCTGCTAATCCGCCAGCAATTGCGGCAGTTGTATCGGTATCTTCTCCTAAGTTGACTGCTTTTAATACACATTCTTGGTATGAATCAGTGGTTAAAAAACACCATAATGAAGCTTCTAAAGAATGTAAAACATAACCGCTAGCACGAATTTCTTCATTTCTGTATTCGAAAATATCGTTTTGTAATATTTTTTCAAATAAATCAGTTTCGTTAGTATTGAATTCGTGTGTTTCGCTGAATAAATTCACAATTTTTTTGACTTCTTTATAGGCCTGAAACTTCTCGGTTCCATTCAATAATAGCAGCCCAAATTCCACATAGATAAAACAGGCAAAAACCGATCTAAAATGAGCATGTGTAATTGCTGAAACATCTTTGATAATTTGATAACGATCTTCAATTTTTTCAACATCTTTTAAGAAATATACTAAAGGTAATGTGCGCATTAATGAACCATTTCCGTTGTCTTCTTCAAAGATATTTCCTGAAAAGTAAGCCGATTCACCTTTAACAATTCTGTCTAATGTATGTCTGGTAGTTCCTCCAATATCAAATACTTTGTGATGTGCGCCCCAATATCCTTCTTTGTACCATTTGACAAATGTTTTTCCGATATTTTCTATATCATAACCATTCGACAAACTTTCGGTAAGACATAAGGTTAGTGAAGAATCATCTGACCAAGTTCCAGGTGGTTGATTCCAACACATATAACCCATCATACCTTTTACAGGATTTTGTGTTAGGTAACTTCTGGAATTGAACTCTACTGGAACGCCCAAAGCGTCGCCTGTAGCAACTCCAAATATTCCTCCTTGTAAGCGTTCTAATAAGTTCATAATCTTTTGTTTTAAATTTTAAATATTTGATTCTATGTTGTTTATCTAAATTATTGGTTTAGAGTTTTTGTTAATTTGCTTTTCGTGTATTCGTTAATTTGTTTTTTTTCACAACTCACAACTCACAACTCACAACTCTATAACTGTACCTGTACTACTTTTTCCGATGCTATATCTCTAAATGAGTTTGTAGTGAAAATTGTTTTATATATACTTTTTAGTTCTTTAAATCCTTTGTTAAATATGCCGTGACTTACGATTAAGTGTAAATCGCCCACATTTTTTTCTTTCAATGCTTTTCCGAGTCCTAAAAACGTGCCACCACCATCACAAATATCGTCTACAACTACGGCGGTTTTTCCATTCAAATCGTCAGTATACACCGTGAAACCCGATAGTTTTCCTGTTTTTACATCGCGTTTTTTAGAACATTCAATCACTTCAATTCCTCCTAAATATGCCGATAGTTTGTATATTTTTTTTAACGCGCCACCATCGGGAGAAATTAATACGATTTCGTCTTTGATGGTTTCCAAACATTGTTTTACATATTCGTGATTGTCAATAACTTCTATATTGTTCAATAACGCGGGTGTGACTTCCGAATGCGGATCAAAAACAGTGACTTTTTGATATTTTTGACTGTTGATGAGGTTTGCATAGACTTTGATACTTAACGGTTCTCCTGAAACCATCACACGATCTTGACGCGCTGCGGGAACATACGGAATGAACAGGTTGATATCTTTTACGTGCATTCTGCGCAATGCATCTGTTGCTAATAAAATCATTCCTAAATCATTGAAAGACCTAATGCGTTGTGTAATGGTTACAGCTTCATGTACGTTTTCTTTGATTTTGATATGTGGCTCACCGCCAGAAAATGTAAATGACTCAAAGTCAATTGATTTTTCAAAAGGAGTAAAGCTCGAATCTAAATGTAAGTATTTCATATTAGCGTTATTTGTACGCAAATATAGAATGCTTTTTTCGTTCTACAAATTATTTTGTGTATTTTTTACATTAATTATTTTGAGATTGAAAGATTTAAGCATTAAAAGATTGATAAAAGGTTGTTTTTTATTTCCACTCAGCGACAAATGAAGCAGTAGTTCGCGTGAAGGATTGAGGTGGCATCCTTTTTTTTGTTTTTGATACGTCTTTACGAGGAGTTTGCGACGAAGTAATCCGCATGTAGAGAAACGGATTGCCACAACAAATTGGAAATTTGTCTCGCAATGACAAGTTTTGAAAAAAGATATAACCGAAAGCCTGACCGTTTGCGGGCACGCCCAAATTTTAATTAAAAGATGTAATGATTGAAAAATTAAAAGATTCTATTTTGACTTCGCTCAAGGTAAAGATGAGTTCTTAGTTTACATATATTCAGTTTCCCGCAACAGTGCGTAATTTGTGAAAATATTTTAAAAGAAAAAATAGTAAAAAAGACAATTCGTGATAAAAAACTATGATTTACAAAATACCTCTCTATACATTCTGAAATATATTCAGAAGACTCAAAGTTATCCTGAAAAGAAACTTACTTAATATCAAATAGGAAACCTTCTTTTTGTAGTTTGAAGTATTGTTTTTTGTTGAATTTGAACAGATTTGCAGGTCTTCCACGTCCTTCAGAAACTTTTTCGTCGAGTTCTTCCAAGATTTCGAAACTCATAATTTTTTTACGGAAGTTTCTACGATCAATTTTTTTCTCCAAAATGGTCATGTAGAGTTTTTCCAAATCGGAGAATAGAAATTTATTCGAAAGCAAGTCAAAACCAATAGGCTCGTACGTGAGTTTGTTGCGCAAACGCGTTTTTGCTTTGTCTAAAATGAGGTGATGATCGAACGCTAATTCTGGCAATTCGTTGATAGGAAACCAAGCAACATCTTGCGCGTCGGTATCCGCTTTTATTTTGTGATGTGATGGTTTTACCAATGCAAAGTATGCTACAGAAACGACTCGATTTCGCGGATCGCGATCAGGTTTTCCAAACGAATAGAGTTGCTCTAAATAATCGATAGTAACGTTGGTTTCTTCTTTTAATTCACGTTCTACGGCAGCTTCTAAACTTTCATTTTCCAATACCAAACCGCCAGGCAATGCCCATGAACCTTGAAAAGGCGCAACTTTTCTTTTGATTAAAAGTACGTTTAATTGGTGGTCTTTGTATCCAAATACCACGGCATCTACAGCTACACGAATGTTTTGCATCATGGGACAAAAATACGAATTACTTTGTAACAATTATTCATCTTTATGAGCTGTAGAAAAACTAAAAACGAGAATAGTGATAAAAATAACAAATAATACAATCTCTATAACTCTTGTCAAAACGACGCCACCAACTATCATGGCAATGTATGAATGCAAAAAAAGAAGAAATACTAGAAATAAGAAAATTAATAAAAAAATAGGAGATTCTTTTTCATGTTGTGAATCAATAGCGCCCAAAAACAGATTAGTTATACTTTATTTTCCGCAAAATTCGAATAGTTGCTTTGTAAAGTTCGTACACATCTTTATCGTAGTTTTTTAAAAGTGGTTTTGCTTGGTCTAATTTGTCTTTGGCTTCGTGAAAACCATTCAAATAACAAATCATATAGGTAGCGGGAAGGTTGCGTAAATCGCCATCTTCATCTTCGTTAAGTTGCTGATTTTTTTGTAGTTTCTGTAAAATAGTATTATTAGTATTGTAAATATGATGCAAGGTTATTTTGTTGAATTGTGGCGCTTCAAAAATCAAATTGGTAGCTACAGAGTACATTCCGTTTGGCTGAAACGTGATGGTTACTTTTTCCAACGGATAATATTTATTTTTGTTTTGCAAGCCAAGTGGCACATATTCTACAATGGTAAATACATCTTCTGTATAGGTAATTTCAACCTGATCTAAGGCGGAATAAAATAATTTTACTTGCTCGTTAATCAATTCAATATCTACACGAGAATAAAAGGTTTTATCATGCTTTTTTTGCTTAATTCCTGCCCAACAGACAATAAATTGTTCTTTAAAAACTTGGTAATGTGATTCTAGATTTTTGTGTTCATTCGTGATGAAATTAATCACGCTATCCAACGTAAGTTTGATGTTATTCTGCGCACTTTTTTCAATGGTTTTTACAATATCGGAGTTCACATCTTTAATCTTAATATCATACACTTTTGGCATGGAAATACTGCCATCACGCATAAAAACAGAACCACCGTAATACTTCCAGATATTCTTACGAAGCGAGGTAATTTCAGCATTTGGGCGAATGGTCACCAAACCCACAACTTTTCCTTTGGGCAAATGCGGAAAGTAGATATTTTCATATTGTACCATTGGCGGATTTGCCAAATACGCATTGATGAGGTTTTGAATCTTACTATCATCAAAAAAATCGACACCAACAATCTTATTATCTTCATCTTCCACACCAATTACGATGTATGAATTATTTGCAGGATTGCTGTTGGAAAGCGCGCAAATATGTTTAAGAAACTTTGCTTTTCCTTCTTTTTCGCCAATATTCAACTTTCGCTTTTTATCATAAAAACTATTCTCGTCGTTATGAGCGAGCAAGTTTTTAATCAAAAGGCGTTTATTAATCATAACAAAGTGAGTTCTTTTTGAATGTTTTCTCTAGCGATGGTTTCCCATAAATCGTAGTATTTTTCGGTGTAATAAATTCGTGGACGTTCTAAGAAATGCTGCAATACTTTCTTTCTTCCTTTATTGTACATGAAATCTGGAAACATGTTATATTCTTTGCGAATTTTTTGAGTATAGGCTTTATAGCTTTCCCAAGAAGTTCCCAAAATTGCCAAATCGAAGTCTAAAAGATAGGCATTATCTTGATTTTTAGTGTTTATGATTTCATGTTTTTTTGTGGAAACGATCAAATTAAAGCAATTTTCTATCCTTTTTGTATCAATTTGAAGCTTTTTTAGTTGTTTTTGAGCAAATTCGGCACTTTTCAATTCATTGTTACTTTTGGTCGCTTTATAGATAATATCGTGGTACCAAATGGCAAAAAGTAATATATCAAAATCATTGAAATCAGCTTTGTTTTTTGAAGCTAATTTCAACATATAATTGATATGATCTAAGTTGTGATAACGACGCCGACTTGAAGTATATTTTTTATTGATTTCTTCCCAAAGTTGAATCAGTAATGTTTCATCATTGGTATAGTTCAATACTAAATTTCGCCAAGAAGTATAGGGTTTGTTATACATTATGATTTCTTTACAATCGTACTCGAAGCTTGCGCCGTACACATCATGGTCAAATCGGCAATATTTACATGTGGCGGTCGTGATATAATAAAATAGGCAGTTTCAGCAACATCTTGTGGAGTCAAAGGTTGATATCCTTGATAAACTTTCTCAGCACGATCTTCATCGCCTTTAAAACGCACATCGCTAAATTCGGTTGCAACCAATCCAGGATTTATGGCACCTACGCGAATTCCGTGTGTATTCAAGTCAATTCGCATTCCCTGATTCAGAGCATCAACGGCATGTTTACTGGCGCAATACACATTTCCGTTCGGATAGACTTCTTTTCCTGCCGTAGAGCCAATATTCAAAATATGCCCAGAATTTCGAGCCACCATTTGCGGAATAATAGCTTTGCTTACATACAACAAACCTTTAACGTTGATATCTAACATTGCGTCCCAATCGTCCAAACTTCCTGTCTGAATCGGATCTAAACCATGCGCATTTCCTGCATTATTGATTAAAATATCGATCGTTTGAAAATTCTCAGGTAAGGAATTGACAGCAGCAGCTACTTTTTCTTTGTCTCGAACATCAAAATTTAAAGTATGCACTTCTGTATGAGTGCTCAATTCTTGTTGCAATTCGTCCAAACGTTCTTGTCGGCGACCACACAAAATTAAACGTATGTTATGTTTGGCGAATTCGCGTGCAATCTCGCGTCCAATTCCGCTTGTGGCACCTGTAATAAAAGCTGTTTTTCTCATCTGCTTTAGCTGTTCCCGTGCAAGCGGGAATCTATTTTTAAATTAAACTAAAAAATACTCAATACTAAAATCTAACATCTCAAAACTGCGAAGCTACGGAACTTTATGTCCTTGACTTTCCACCAACAACGTAAACCAATCTTCGAGCGACAAGTCAATCTCAGTAGCTTTTGAAGCATTTGTAATACGTTCTGGCGTTGTCGTTCCAATTACAGGATGTACGTTTGATGGATGTTTTAAAATCCACGCCAATACCAATTGATCTTTGGTCGCGTTGTATTTTTCTGTGAGATTATCTAATACCTTGTGAATGCGTTTGGTTTGTTCGGTTTCTTCTCTAAAGACACTTCCCAACGGTTGCCACGCCATTGGTAAAATGGAATTTGTAATCATAAAATCGAGTGTTCCGTCATGTATCGCGTCAAAATCTGTCAATGAAAACTGAATTTGATTTGCTGAAACATCGTTTTTTGTCCCAACCATCGTCATTTGTGATGGTGTAAAGTTGGAAACTCCGAAATTTTTAATTTTTCCTTGTGATTTTAGCTGATCGATCGCTTTTGCAATTTCGTCTGGATGCATCAACGGACTTGGTCTGTGCAACAACAAAAGGTCTAAATAATCGGTTTGTAAATGTTGAAGCGAAGTTTCTACCGACCAAATAATATACGCTGCTGAATAATCGTAATGTTTAATCGTATTTTGTCGATTTTCTGCTTGATATTGAATACCACATTTGGAAATAATTTCGATGCTTTCGCGATGAATGCCGCTTTGCGCGAATGCCTTTCCAAAATCAGCTTCGGTGGTGTAACCGCCATAAATATCTGCGTGATCGAAGGTTGTAATTCCAGTGTTTTTGCAATGATGCATCAGCTCGATCATTTGTGAAGTATTGAGTTGTTTTCCCCAAATTCCCCACGTCATCGTTCCTGCTATAATTCTTGAATAATTTGTATTCACAGTATAAATAAGTTTTCCTGTAAAAGTACGAATTTGATCTTTCTCAATCGTCAGTTTGAGTGGTTTTTCAGAATAAAATGAAGAAAAATTGTATCGAAAACAATTTCCAGATTTAAAGTGCTTCTCGAATACAAAATCTTTTTTGATTTGTTTTCTACGTCATTCCGAACTTGATTCAGAATCTTACAAAATTTTCACGTACTGTTATGAGAAGCTGAATCAAGTTCAGCTTGACGAACTTTCTAATAATTTAAGAAGTCTAAGTAAGTCTAACAGCGAAAGCGATCTAAGAGATTCCCGCCTATGCGGGAACAAGTCTAAAAAACCGTCGTTCGAATCTTTTTCCAAAGTCTTATCAAAATAAATCCTGAAGTAAAAGCAACTACAGTTAAACTTATTGCTAGTGTAGTTTCGCCATAAATCCAATATCCTGTAGCAAACATAATGCTGTAAATAAAAATCATCGCAACTAGCATGGCTAAAATTCCTGAGGGAACATTCCAAGGTTTTGTATCGGTTACAATTTCCACATTTGCTTCTTTGGCATCAGCAATGGTTTTTTTCCAACCAGGACCGCCAGGCTGTATCTTTTTGTAGAAATTAAATAAGGTTTCTTTCGTTTCTGGTTGTGTCATGAATGTCACAGTTAGCCATACAATAGTTGTAATCAGAACCACTAGCGGAAATTGTGCATAACTTGGCATCCAACCTTCTATGGTTCTTCCGTCTAAATCTTTGTATGTAAACATAATTTCTCCAATCACAGTAAATTTAAATAAAATAGAAATTACACCAGAAACAATCATCGCAGAAATTTCGCTCCAAGCATTAATTCGCCACCAAAACCATCTTAAAATAAAAATGAGTCCGGTTCCTGCGCCAAACATAATGATGATTTCAAAAAGTTGTGATGCATTTTTTAGTTTTAATGCAAAAAACGCACTCAAAACCATTAAAACAACCGTAGAAATTCGTCCAACATTTACCAGTTCTTTCTCAGAAGCCTCTTTGTTAACAGTAGTTTTATAAAAATCATTGACAATATAAGACGATCCCCAATTTAAATGTGTCGAAATCGTAGACATATATGCTGCAACCAAGGAAGCCAATACCAAACCTAACAATCCACTAGGCAATTTTGTCAACATTGCAGAATATGCTAAATCATGTCCAAGTTTATTAGCAGGAATATCCGGAAATGCTGTTTGAATACTCGCAATATCTGGGAAAATCACTAACGAAGCCAACGCTACCAAAATCCAAGGCCACGGACGTAATGCATAATGCATAATATTGAAAAAGAACGTTGCGCCAATTGCATGATTTTCATCTTTTGCAGCTAACATTCGTTGTGCAATATAACCACCACCGCCAGGTTCTGCACCTGGAAACCACGAACTCCACCATTGCACTGCCAACGGAATGATAATTAGTGTAATTAATATTTCTTTATTATTAAAATCTGGAAAAATATTGAGTTTGTCCGCAACATTTTCATGCGTGATTAGCTTTTCAATGCCACCAACTTCTGGAAGATTTACACAATAATACGCTGCGCCAATTGCTCCAGCCATCGCGACAAAAAAGAGTAAAAAATCGGTATAAATTACACCCTTAAATCCGCCAATAGCGCTAAAAATTACGGTAATTAATCCTGCATATACAACTGTTTCCCAAGGTTGCAAACCTAACATAATACTACCAATTTTAATGGCTGCCAAGGTCACTCCAGCCATTGCAAATATGTTGAAAACAACTCCTAAATACATCGCACGAAACCATCGAAGAAATTTTGCAGGTTTTCCGCCGTAACGCAATTCATAAAACTCCATATCGGTTGCTACATTCGATTTTCGCCACAACTTTGCATAGACAAAAACCGTCAACAAACCTGTAATTAAAAACGCCCACCACATCCAGTTGGAAGAAACGCCATCTTTTCGAACAATATCTGTTACAAAATTTGGTGTATCAGTTGAAAATGTGGTGGCAACCATGGAAACTCCCAAAATCCACCAAGGCATATTTCGACCAGATAAAAAATATTCGGTAGCGTTTTTTCCAGAGGTTTTAGAAACGTAAATTCCAATTCCTAAAACAATAGCGAAAAATCCAAAAATAAGGCTGTAATCTAATCCTGATAATTCCATAAAATAGTGTTCAAAAAAAGCAATACAAGTCGCTAAAAGTCAAATCTATAAAGCTTTGAGTTATCAACAAAAAAATATGATCGTTCGTTTTTAACCACACTTTTGAGTTTTAAAGGCTTCAATATATAAATATCCTTAATATTTTAACCAATTATTAACAGCAATAAACGAATAATTTTAACAATTTGCATCGTTAAAATGTGATTCATAAATTCACGCCACAAAAAAGTACCCAAATGGAAGAAACAATAGATATTAGAGCTATTAACGAAAAAATTGAAAGAGAAAGTGCATTTATTGATTTACTAACGTTGGAAATCAACAAGGTAATTGTCGGGCAAAAGCACATGGTAGAACGTTTATTAATTGGCTTGCTTGGAAAAGGACATATTCTGTTGGAAGGTGTTCCTGGATTGGCAAAAACGTTAGCCATTAATACGTTGAGTAAAGCTGTGCAAGGAAGCTTTAGCAGAATTCAGTTTACGCCCGATTTACTTCCAGCTGATGTTGTAGGAACCTTGATTTACAACATGAAAGAGAATGACTTCTCCATCAAAAAAGGACCCATTTTTGCAAATTTTGTGTTGGCAGATGAGATCAACCGTGCACCAGCTAAAGTACAATCAGCATTGCTTGAAGCTATGCAGGAAAAGCAAGTAACTATTGGTGATGAAACGTTTGTGTTAGATAAACCATTTTTAGTAATGGCAACTCAAAACCCTGTGGAGCAAGAAGGAACGTATCCATTACCAGAAGCGCAAGTAGACCGTTTTATGCTGAAAGTTGTGATTGATTATCCAAAAATGGATGAAGAACAACTCATCATGCGTGCCAATTTAAAAGGAAGTTTTGAAACTGTAAATCCAGTGGTTTCTGTAGACCAAATCTTAAAAGCGCAAGAAGCTGTCAAGGAAGTCTACATGGATGAAAAAATTGAAAAATATATTTTGGATATCATTTTTGCTACACGTTATCCAGAAAAATACAAACTAGAAGACTTAAAACCATTAATCAGTTTTGGAGCGTCGCCTCGTGGAAGCATCAACTTAGCAAATGCCGCTAAATGTTTTGCTTTTATCAAACGTAGAGGTTACGTTATCCCAGAAGATGTGCGTGCTGTAGTACACGATGTATTGCGTCACAGAATCGGAATTACCTATGAAGCAGAAGCTGAAAATATCACTTCCGAAGAAATCATCAACAAGATTGTAAATGAAATTGAAGTACCGTAGGCTAAGTTTTGAGTTATGAGTGTTGAGTTGTGAGTTATTCTCTAATAACATTCAATGCTTATTATGAACCGACTGAAAGCTGAAAACCGTTCACTGAACACTGAACACTGAAAACTGAGTACTGTACACTGAAACAATGGATACAAAAGAGTTACTTAAAAAAGTACGAAAAATAGAAATTAAAACGCGCCGACTGAGCGATCATATCTTCGGAGGAGAATACCATTCTACCTTCAAAGGTCGTGGAATGACGTTTAGCGAAGTGCGTCAGTATCAGTTTGGCGACGATGTACGAAATATTGATTGGAATGTAACCGCGCGTTACAACGAACCATACATTAAAGTTTTTGAAGAAGAACGTGAACTTACCATGATGTTAATGGTAGATGTTTCTGGCTCAGAACTTTTTGGAACCAATACGCAATTCAAAAACGAAACGATCACGGAAATCTCTGCAACATTGGCTTTTTCGGCGATGCAAAACAATGACAAAGTCGGATTGATTCTATTTTCAGACGAAATCGAATTGTTCATTCCACCAAAAAAAGGAAAATCGCACGTATTGCGCATCATTCGTGAACTACTTGAACACAAACCCAAAAGTACCAAAACAGATGTTTCACAAGCATTGCGATTTCTATCAAGCGTAATGAAGAAAAAAGCCATCGTGTTTATTCTTTCTGACTTTATTGCAGACGAATACGAACAAACGTTGAAAATTTCTGCCAAAAAGCACGACTTAACAGGAATACGAATCTATGACAAGCGTGAAGAAGAAATTCCAAATCTCGGAATTGTACAAATGCTCGACAGCGAAACAGGCGAAAGCATGTTGGTCAACACAGGTTCAAAAAAAGTACGAAACAACTATGCGAAGTTTTACAGAAACAAAGTAAACTACTTTCAGGAATTATTTTCCAGAAGTGGCGCAGGGACAATAAATACAAGAGTTGACGAAAGTTACGTAAAAAAACTATTAGGCTATTTTAAAAGGAGAGGCTAAGCGAATTATGAAGAACGAAGTAAGAATTATGAATACAAAAGGACAACGACCTAAAGCAAAAAAAGCATTCTTACGAATGAGCAGCTTTTGGATGGTGCTCTTTTTGCTGTTTACAAGCTATTCATTCGCACAAAAAGTAGCGGCAGTTGTCGATTCTACGCAAATAAAAATTGGAGAAGAAATAAAACTGTCCATTTTAGTGGAAGCCGACACAACAGCAAGTGTGGTTTTTCCAGAAGGGAATAATCTCTTTGTTCCGTTAGAATTGCTGGAATCTTACAAAACTGATACACTCAAAAAAGAAGCAAAATACAGTCTCATAAAAAAGTATGGACTTACGCAATTTGACTCAGGAACATATTTCATTCCGAAGCAAAAAATACTCATTGACGAAAAACCATTCTTTACCGATTCTATTCGTATCGCTGTGGCGGATGTTGCTGTGGACACGTTGAAGCAGAAAATGTTTGAAATAAAATCGATCGTTTCTGTAGAAAAAGGAAGTAGCAATTGGTGGAAATATCTATTAATTGTTCTTGGTTTAATCATTCTTTTCGGATTGTACTTTTACTACTTTGTATTTCAGCTAAAAGACAAAAAGAAGAAAAAGAAAAAGGCGGAAATTCCTCCGTATGATCGCGCATTATTACAATTGAACGAACTCGATAATTCTACGCTATTACTCAAATCAGAATACAAAAATTACTATTCTGAATTGACCAATATTGTACGTCAATACATAGAAGAAGAAGTACGAATTGATGCGCTAGAAAGTACCACAGCAGAACTCATCCGTAAAATAGAAGCACAAAAAGATGCAGGATATTTAGATTTAAAAGACGAAACGATCAAAAATCTAAAAAATGTATTGCAAACTGCCGATTTAGTAAAATTTGCAAAATCAAAACCAGATGATGCTGTCATAAAAGCCGATCGTAATTTGGTGCAACACATCGTAGTAGAAACCAAAGAAGCCATTCCTGAAATATCTGAAGAAGAACGCAAAAAAGATGAAGAATATCAATTGCGTTTGCTAGAACAACAACGTAAAAAACGTCGTTTCAGAAACGCTGCTATCGGAATTGTGGCAATGATAATTGTTTTTGGTGGATTAATTGGATATGCTACTATATCATATATAAAAGAAAATACTTACTTAGGACATTCCATGAGCGATTTAGTTGATGGCGAATGGGTTACAAGTCAATATGGTGCTTCCGGATTTACCATTGCAACACCGCAAGTACTCAAGCGAATGACACCGATAAAAAGTAAAGACAGCGTTCCGTTGCCTGTAGAAACAGAAATATACGCGTATCAAAGTCATTTAGCACCATTTTCTATCGCACTTGAAGTAGTCACATTTAGGGAAAAACCAAAAATCACGTTAGATGATATTGGCGAACAAATCTTAAAAGGTTACGAAGCCAGAGGCGCCACAAAACTCATCGTAAAATACGACGAATACGAATCGCCAACAGGCATCAAAGGTCTTAAAATGTACGGAACAGGCATCTTCGTAGACGAAGAAAGTCCGTTTGGTGGCACGCAAGAAAGTGCATACGAAGCCTACATCTTTGAAGAAGGTCGTGGCATACAAATACTGAAAATGCTACATGCAGAAGACGATGAACAAGCAGAAAAAATAGTCGCTAGAATCTTGAATTCTATCACACAAACAGAAAACAATGATGTTAGATAATTACAGTTTTGCACATCCAGAGTTTTTTTGGTTGCTAGTATTCATTCCACTAGCAATCGCTTGGTATATTTGGAAAAAACCAAAGCAACTGGCAACTGTAAAAATGTCAAGTTTGCAAGGTTTCAAAGCAACACCAAGCATATTGCCAAAACTAAAACCCATACTATTTGTATTGCGAATGTTAGCAATTATGGCATTAATCACAGCATTGGCACGTCCGCAAACCAAAGAAGTTTCTACACGTATCAAAACCAACAAAGGAATTGATATTGTCATGGCAATTGATGTTTCGGCAAGTATGTTGTCCAAAGACTTACGTCCAAACAGGCTTACAGCACTCAAAAAAGTAGCTGCTGAATTTATTGAAGGACGTCCAAGCGATCGTATCGGATTGGTCGTGTATGCTGGAGAAAGTTTTACCAAAACGCCAATTACGACTGACAAAAGCATCATTCAAAATGCATTAAAAGATATCAAATACAAACATGGTGAATTAATTGGTGGAACCGCCATTGGCATGGGATTAGCAACTGCTGTAAATCGTTTAAAAGACAGTAAAGCCAAAAGTAAAGTCATCATTTTACTAACGGATGGTGTCAACAATGCAGGATTTATAGAACCACAAATTGCTTCCGAATTGGCAGTAGAATATGGCATCAAAACTTACACTATTGGTATTGGAACCAACGGAATGGCTTCCACGCCAGTTGCTTTAAATCCAGATGGAACCATATTATTTAGAAACATGCAAGTGGAAATTGATGAAAAGCTATTGCAGCAAATTGCAAAAACCACAGGAGGAAAATATTTTAGAGCGACCAATACAAAGAAATTGGCGGAAATATATGATGAAATCAACAAGCTAGAAAAGACAGAAATCGAAGAATTCCGATACACTAACTATGAAGAAAAATTCAGGATCTTTGTATTCTTTGCAGGAATATTGCTGTTGATCGAAATCCTATTGCGCAAAACACTCTTTAGAAGTTTTATCTAATAATGAAAACAAAAGGAGTCATACTATTAGGAAGCTCGCGAAGTCACGGAAACACACATACCATTGTTTCTGAGCTTCAAAAACAAACAAATTTCGACGTGATCGATTTAAAACAATACAAAATCAATCACTTTGCATACGATCTGGACAATGAAGATGATTTTAATACGCTGTTTAAAAAACTAACGGCAACTTATACAACATTTGTCTTTGCAACGCCAATTTATTGGTATACCATGAGTGGCGTGATGAAAGTATTTTTTGATAGAATATCTGACTTTCTATACGAAGAAAAAGACATTGGAAGACGCTTACGCGGAACCAACATGGGCGTGCTAAGTTGCGGATCTGATAAAGAAATAAAACAAGGTTTTGAAATGCCTTTTGTAGAAAGTGCTCATTATTTAGGCATGCAATACAAAGGACACATTCATACATGGATAGAAAATAAAACAATAACACCAACAGTTCAGCAAAGCATTACAAAATTTGCGAACCAATTGATGGAAAACTAATATGTTAGAAGAAAAAAAATATTTTTACTTACTAATTATCATCCCAGTTGTGGTGTTGGTATTCATACTCTTGCAACTTTGGAAACGAAGTGCGCAGCGTAAATTTGCCAACAAACAATTATTACAACGTTTAAGTCCGGAAAAATCAATCTTCAAACCAATTTTGAAATTGACCATTTGGTGTTTGGCAATCGCTTCGTTAGTCGTTGCGTTGGTAAATCCGAAAATTGGCACGAAATTAGAAACGGTAAAACGAGAAGGTGTCGATATTGTATTTGCCGTAGATGTCTCTAAAAGTATGTTGGCAGAAGACATTTCGCCAAGTCGATTGGACAAATCAAAACGTATTGTATCGGAAATCATCAATAACTTGGGAAGTGACCGTATAGGAATTATCGCTTACGCGGGAAGAGCCGTACCACAATTACCAATTACTACTGATTTTTCGGCAGCGAAAATGTTCTTAAATAACTTGAACACCAACATGTTATCATCGCAAGGAACAGCCATTGATGATGCGATTCGTTTGGCAAAAACCTATTACGACGATGTAGAACAAACCAATAGAGTTTTGGTCATAATTTCCGATGGAGAAGATCACACAGGTGGCGCAGGACAATTGGCAGAAGAAGCAACGAAAGAAGGAATAAAAACATACACCATTGGCGTTGGAACCACAAAAGGAGGACCAATTCCGATAAAAAGACGCGGCATCACGGAATCATTTAAGCGTGACTTGCAAGGAGAAGTTGTCATTACAAAACTCAACGAAAAAACCTTAAAAGACATTGCTGCGGAAGGTAACGGCGAATATATTGATGGAACCGTAACAGAAGAAGCTGTAGCATTCATCAAAAACAGATTAAGTACGATGAATAAAACAGAATTTGAAGCAAAAAAATTCTCAGAATACCAAGATCAATTTCAATGGTTTCTTGGGTTGGGAATCTTCTTATTACTGTTAGATGTTTTTCTACTAGAACGAAAAACAGCATGGTTGCAAAAGTTGAACTTATTTAATGAAAAAAGAGCATGAAATACGTAAAACACATATGGATTGTATTGTTGACGGTTGCCATTGCAAATGGGCAAAATAAGGAAGCCGAACAAATCAAAAAAGAATCAAATAATTATACCTACAAAGCCAATAAAGCTTTGGAAGATGATAGTTTTGTAGATGCAGAAGCGGAGTATCGAAAAGCAATCTCAAAAGATGGCGAAAATGCCACGGCAAAATACAACTTAGGAAATGCCTATTACCAAAATGAAAGCTACGAAGAAGCCTTCAACCGATACAAACAAGCTGCTGAGGTTGCAATGACTAAAGCTGAGAAACACAGCGCGTATCACAACATGGGAAATGTATTCATGAAAAATAAAGAATACGAAAAAGCAGTAGCTGCGTACAAAAATGCATTGCGCAACAATCCTTCAGACGATGAAACGCGCTACAATTTTGCATTAGCTAAAGAAATGCTAGAGAAAAATCCTCCGAAAGAAGACGACAAAGACAAAAAGGACAAAGACAAAAAAGAGGAAAACAAAGAGCAAGACAAAAAAGATCAGAACGACAAAGATCAAAAAGACAAAAACGAAGATAAAGGCGATAAGGAGAAAGACGAAGGCGGAAAGGACGACAAAGATAAAGACGGAAAAGGCGATCAGGAAAAAGATAAAAAGAAACAAGACGATAAAAACGATCAAAACAAAGCTGACGAAAAGAAAGACGACAAAAAACAACAACAACAGCCAAAGCCAAATCAGTTGTCGCCACAACAAGTAAAAAGTTTGTTGCAAGCCATGAACAATGCTGAGAAGAAAACGCAGGACAAACTCAATGAAAAGAAAGCCAAAGGCATTAAGGTAAAAGCTGAGAAAGACTGGTAATTATTCTATATTGTCCGATAAAAGATATAAGATCGTTGCGCTTTTAGAATAAAGAACAAAGACCTTGTAAAACTATCTGACAACTAATAGTAATTTTAAATAATTATATACTAATTATTATATATAAAAAACGATAAAAAGTTCGTTCGCATACATGAAAACAAAAGCATACATATCAACTATCATTTTCTTGCTATTTGCAGGTATTGTAACTGCGCAGGTTACTTTTGAAACCAAAGTGAGCAAAAAGAAATTGGGCGTGAATGAGCGTTTGCGTGTAGACTTTAAAATGGATAGAGATGGCGATAATTTTACTGCGCCAAAATTCACAGGATTCCGCGTCGCTGGCGGTCCCATACAATCTATGAATCATGTTTGGAACAATGGAAAGCGTTCGTTCTCAAAAACATATACATATTTTTTACAGCCAACAGCAGAAGGAACATTTACCATCAAACAGGCAAAAGTTGAAATTGAAGGACAAATTTATAAAACCTTACCTGTAAAAGTTCAGGTAACAAAAGCAGTAGCCAAACCAAAAGATGGAAATAATGCTGACTATGTAGTTTCTGAAGGAATTCATTTGGTGACAGAAATTTCGAATGGAAATCCTTATCTAAACGAACCTGTTACAGTTTCATACAAACTCTATGTAAAACCTGGCATTAATGTTAATGATTATAGGGAATTGGGAAAACCAACATTCAATAATTTTTGGAGCCAAAATCTTGAAACACGTCTCAAAGCACAAAACGGAACATATCAAGGTGAACCATATCCGTATGTAGTTTTAAAACGTTACGTATTATATCCGCAAAAAACGGGTAAACAAGTCATTGAACCCTTTTCAATAGATGTACAAGTCTCGGTGCCAACGCAACGTAGAGATGTTTTTGGAAGACGTTACGAAACGGTTCATAAAACACTATCTTCAGCACGAAGAACAGTCAATGTAAAAGCCTTGCCAGAAGCTGGAAAACCTGCTGATTTTGCTGGTGCAGTTGGAGATTTTGACTTTCAAGTTACAACTAGCAAAACGTCGTTAAATGCTTCTGAGTCGCTTCAAGCAAAAATAGAAGTCTCAGGAAAAGGAAATCTAAAATTATTTCAACTACCAAAATTAAAACTGCCAAGTTCGTTAGAAGTATATGATCCTGAATTTACGGAACGTGTCACCACACGAATTACGGGAATGCAAGGGAAAATTTCAGACAGTTACACAGTAGTACCACAATACAAAGGGAAATATCCAATTCCGAGTGTTTCCTTCTCGTATTTTGATCCAAAAGCAAAAACATACAAAACATTACGATCTGACGAAATTGTCATTGATGTGGTAGATGGTCCAGCAAATACGGCTACAGCCGATAATACTGACAACAATACAACCACACAAAAACAACTCATTACCACCAACGGTTCGCAGTTTAGATTCTTAAAAACGGATGCAAACTTAATGCCGATGGTAACAGAAGATTTTTTCAAATCAAACCTTTTTTACGCTTTACTACTTTGTCCGTTTATCTTTATTCCAATCATTTTAATTGTAAGAAGAAAAAAGCGAGCGTTTGACAATGATATCGAAGGAAGCAAAACGCGTAGAGCAAATCGTTTGGCGAAGAAATACTTATCAGAAGCAAAACGAAAATTAGGCGATAAAGAAGCGTTTTACGAAGTATTAGAAAGAGCATTGCACAATTATTTACGTGCAAAACTCAGCATAGAAACTTCGGAATTCAGCAAAGAAAAAATACACCAATTACTCACAGAACGCAGTGTAAAACCAGCAACCGTTGAGGAATTTATCAGCTTACTAGAAAGTTGTGAATTTGCACGTTATACACCAGCTTCTGATGTTACGATTAATAAAGATTACGAAAAATCGGTGGAAACCATTTCGCAAATAGATAAACAAATAAAATAACAGATGAAAACTAAGATCACTTATTTATTTCTCGTGTTCGTAGCTAGTTGTACGCTTGTTTTTTCACAAGATAATACAGCTTTGTTTGAGTCTGCGAATACAGCATATAACGATGGAAACTACGCGGAAGCAATTGCACAATACAAGTCAATTTTAGAAACAGGAAATCATTCCGCAGCTATCTATTACAATCTTGGAAACGCATATTACAAAAGCAACGAAATTGGTCCGAGTGTGTACTATTTTGAAAAGGCATTACAGCTTTCGCCAGATGATAAAGACATCCTAAACAATTTGGCATTTGCCAATAATATGACAATTGATGCTATAGAACCATTGCCAAAAACACAACTTTCCAAATTCATCGGAAACATCACAGGAACATTTACCTATAACGAATGGGCGTGGATTGCGGTTTTTTGTGGTTTTTTATGTGTGATATCATTCTTATTGTATCAATTTGCGTATGAAACATTAAAAAAGAGGATTTACTTTCTAATTAGTTTTCTCGCGTTTCTATTCATCATAGGAACCGTTGCAATTGCTTATCAACAATACGGAAAAGCACAAAAAGATCGTCCTGCCATTGTATTTGCAAAAGAAACTACAGTAAAATCGGAACCAAACTTACGAAGCGATGAGGTTTTTGTATTGCATGAAGGAACCAAAGTACAAGTATTAGATACGGTTGATAACTGGAAAAAAATTCAACTTATTGATGGAAAAATTGGTTGGATTATTTCTGAAGATGTAAACGAGTTGTAGAAAAATATAGTTATTATGCTTATATTGAGTAAAATATGATTAAAAAACTCAGATATGAAAAAGCGTAGTCTCAAACAAATCGAAATCGAAAATAAACTTTCTATTGTTTCGCAAATAACACAGATAAAAGGCGGAAGCATGTCAGGAATGACCTCTGAAACGGAAATTGTAGAATTTGAAGAAGGTTGAAATTTATAACCGATTTTCTCAGTTACAAACTAAAACAATATAACAAATGGTAAAAGTTGTGAAGCATTGAGTTTTGCAACTTTTTTTTGTGGATTAGAATATCAAATCAAACAAAAAGTCAACGAATTGCCATAATATATACAAAATTAGCAAGATCAGTAAAAAGATCATTCCTAAACAACAACCGCAGTTTGGGCTTCTTTTGCTTGATTTCATATTAAAATAATAGTTGTTATTATTCTGCTGTGGTTGCGAAACCTGATCGGTTGGTAAAAAATAACCGCGCATCTTTCCTTCAGGAATAGCCAATTCCCAATCAGTTTCACAAAATGTACATTGATATGTAGACTGCCAAGAAGGCATTTCGGTTTCATCAGCATTGACAATACGGATAAAAGTTCCGTCAACACATTTTGCTTCCAACTCTTTTTCAAAAGCGATAAAATCTTCCTGTGAAGAAAATTTTTTCTTTGCAAAAGGAGCACAATGTACACATGGAGTTGTGGTAGTCGTAGCAGGAAGCATTTATTTCGTGTTTCTTTTTTTGACTTTCCCTTTCAAAGAAGCTGTATTTAGCTTTTTCTGAAGCGGTTTTAGATCATTTTCTTCAGAATGCCTTATTTCAGGATCTACACATTTTTCACACATAACAATTAGTTTTCGTTTTCTTCAATTTCTTGCAAATCGTTTTGTTGGCGTTCTTCGTCGCGTTGTTTTTCTTCTTCCAAATCTATGTCAGTATTTGTTTCTTCCAACACAAAAGCAAACACAAAACCGCCAATTTCTTTTACAGGTTCATACAACACAGAAGCTTCAATCTTTTCCTTTTCTACAAACTCCATGGTATTGTTGGTTTTATCAAAGAAAATCAATACGGCACCAGCAATTACTGCCATTTTCAATCCGCCAAAAGCACCACCTAAAAGTTTATTTAAAATTCCTAGTGCAGCAAAATCGGCAATCTTTGTCAACAGTTTTCCTGCCAAGGTAATCAGCACTAAAATAATGATAAAAGTAATGGCAAAAGCGGCTAAATTGATATATTTCTCATCCCAAGTTTCAAAGCTTTCTTTTAGGAAATCGCCTGCGTAATATGAAAAATGAATGGCTCCGTACATTCCGGCAATCAAGGCAACGAGTGAAGCAACTTCTACAAAAAGTCCTTTCATCAATCCGCGTACAAATCCTGCTACGATCATCCCGCCTAAAATGAGATCTATAAAATTCATGAAAATCGAGTTTTAACAAATATAGAACTTTTATTCAGAGTGAATTATTGCATTTTAAAAGCTTTCCGCTATAATTTCAGTTGAAAAATAAGGATATCAGCCAACGTTAATTACCTTTGTAGCTGAAATGCAGGAAACATGGCAAGAGACGAACAATTAAAAGAACGATGGAATACGGTTGTAGAAAAATTGACGCTTCAATTTGCAGAAGGCGATACGCTTGATTTGGATTCAATTATATATTTAATTGGTGTTCAGGAACTTGGGCAAATTCATAGAAACTTTAAAAAAGATGACAAAGTAAACTTAATGCATATTGCTATTTGTAGATTGCTTGAACCTTACGGTTACTACGAATTTGATTACTTTGATGATGATGGTTGGCCGCATTACAAATTCAAGGAAGAATTGCCAACGTTAAAAGCAGGTGAACAAACCGTTTTGATGAAAGAAGCCATTGTCAATTACTTTTTAGAAAAGGAATACATTCAATAAGTGAGTTTTTTGTGTAAATTTGCAAGCTAAATCAAAATATCGTCATGATAGATAAGATCAAGGAACATATTGCTGAGGTAGAAAAGTTTACCACACAAGCAAAAGAAGATATTGAAAACTTCAGAATCAAATATTTAGGAAAAAAAGGATTACTAAATGAATTTTTTGCGGAGTTTCGAAATGTTCCAAATGAACAAAAGAAAGAATTTGGGCAAACCATTAATAAATTAAAAGAGGCTGCTCAGGAAAAAGTAAACGCACTCAAAGAAGCTTTAGAAAACAAAGCGGAAGAAAAAGGCGTTTATGGTGACTTAACACGTCCTGCGCAACCGATGGAAATTGGTGCACGTCATCCAATATCATTAGTAAAAAATCAAATTACCGATATTTTTTCTCGTATAGGATTTAATGTATCTGAAGGTCCAGAAATTGAAGACGATTGGCATAACTTTACGGCGTTGAACCTTCCAGAATATCATCCGGCACGTGATATGCAGGATACGTTTTTTATACAAACAAATCCAGATATTTTATTACGCACGCACACAAGTTCGGTGCAAGTTCGCTATATGGAAAATAATAAACCGCCAATTCGTACCATTTCTCCAGGTCGAGTATATCGTAACGAAGCAATTTCGGCGCGTTCGCATTGTTTTTTCCACCAAATTGAAGGATTATATATAGACAAAGAAGTTAGTTTTGCAGATTTAAAACAAACACTTCAACACTTCACTAAAGAAATGTTTGGGAAGTCAAAAATTCGTTTGCGTCCATCGTATTTTCCGTTTACAGAACCAAGTGCAGAAATTGATGTGTATTGGGGATTGGCAACGGAAACCGATCACAAAATTACCAAAGGAACAGGTTGGTTGGAAATTGGTGGTTGCGGTATGGTTGATCCGAATGTATTGACTAATTGTGGCATTGATCCAACAGAATATTCAGGATTTGCTTTTGGTGTCGGAATTGATCGTATTGCAATGTTATTGCACCAAATAGGCGACATTCGTTTGTTAAGTGAAAATGATGTGCGTTTCTTAGAGCAATTCAAATCGGCGTTATAATCGAATTGTCATTACGAGCATAGTGAAGTAATCAGCTTTTCTAGAAACAGATTGCTACAACTTTCTTCAAAAGTTTCGCAAAGACGAAATATGAACGACAAATACTATGAAAAAAGATATTGAAATTCCAGAAGTAGAAGGCGTGTATATGGCAGTTGTACAAGAATACAACGAAATCTACAAAACGGACGATTGGAACGCGTACATCATCAATGATAAAGAGGTAGATTTGGAGATGATTCTCATTGTTTCTCGCGGTTATGATGAAAAAAGAGAAACGTCTACGATGCGTCACAAATTGGCAAAACTACCTGCAAAATCGTATGCAAAAGCAGAATGGATGCAAGAAGATGTATTGGCACTCAACAATGAATTTCGCGTGACGTTCTTTGAAGGAAACAAGATGTACGACAAAAAATATCTGTTCAGAAAAAATACGATTAATACCAATGCTTTTCGTCCGCTTCCGTTGATGGAAACTACGGGGATTTTAGTGAAATAGACTTTTTTTAGACTTTCTTCGCTCTTAGACTCGCTAATGCTTTTAGATCGCGCTATGCGCTTTTAGACTTGGCTTCGCCTTTTGGTATTTTAGTATCGCTTCGCTCTTGGTACTATAGTCTGTTTCTGAGAGAATTTGGATTTTTCTTTAAAATGAATTTTCAAATTGACACATTTTCAAATCATCAAATAAAATCATTAATCAATCCAACTTCTCTGTCAATTTTTTAAAGACTTTCTTCGGATTTTTATTCTGATACAAAATTGCATACACTGCGTCAATAATAGGCATATTGGTTTTCTTTTCATTCTTCTGATTCAACAGATATGCACTATTGGTGGCATAATAACCTTCGGCAACCATATTCATCTCCATTTGTGCAGATTTTACCGTGTAACCTTTTCCAACCATATTTCCAAACATGCGATTTCGAGAAAAAACAGAATAGCCTGTCACTAATAAATCGCCCAAATAAGCAGAATTGTTAATGTTACGTTTCATCTTATGGACTTTTTTGATAAAACGTTTCATTTCGCGAATAGCATTACTCATCAATACGCTTTGAAAATTATCTCCATAACCCAATCCGTGTGCAATTCCCGCAGCAATGGCATAGATGTTTTTTAGCATCACAGCGTATTCTGTACCAATCACATCATCACTAATTTTTGTTTTGATGTAATTGCTCGATAATTTATCAGCAATCGCTTGTGCTTTCTCTTGATCGGCACAAGAAATCGTTAAATACGACAAGCGTTCCAAGGCAACTTCTTCTGCATGACAAGGTCCAGCAATTACAGCAATATTTTCAAAAGGAGTTTTGTACACATCATGAAAATGCTCTCCGACCAACAATCCCGATTCAGGAATAATTCCTTTGACAGCAGAAACAATAGTTTTATCTGTAATATCAACTGTTAATTTTTGCAACTCACCATAAATAAACGCAGATGGAATCACAAAAATTAATACATCTGCATAGCTGGCAATTTCATTAATATCGTTGCTTAACTTTAGTTTATCAGTGTCAAACTCTACCGAACTTAAGTAACTTGGATTGTGTTGTTCCTTTAGCAAATGTTCTTTTGTATACACGCTTCGCATGTACCAACCAATTTCATCCAGGTTTTCACAAAGCATTTTCACAATGGCAGTTGCCCAACTTCCCGCACCAAAAACAGCATATTTTAATTCTTTGTCCATACTTCAAAAATACGCAAAATATCGTTGTGATCTTAGTATTGAAAATCAGGAGTTTAATTTTTTGGCATACGTTTTGAAAGTAACTAAGCATCAACATTAAAACGATTGGCTTATGAAGACTTTAAAATTACTTTTAGCAATTACATTATTTAGCTCTGTAATGACTTCATGTTATACAGAAGTTATTGTAGAAGACCCAATTATAGACGAGCCAAGCATTACGTTGAATCAATTATTAAGCTCGTATGAATTGTGGTATGTAAATATTAACGAAACAACAGGAAATGGAGAAGTACCATTTTTACAACGAGCATTTACCGTTTCATTTATTAATGGAACTTTATATGCAAACAACAATATTTCAGGAATAGGAAACAATGGAAACGGTTACGGAATTGACGTTGGAGCTTACGGAACTGATTTTGATTTTGTAGATATCGATCACGACATTGACGGATATTATCCACTGCGTGTAGATCAGTTAGGAATCAATAGAATTCGTTTGGTAGATACTTCTACAAACACAAGTTATTACTTAACAGGATATCAGCGATCAAATTTTGATTATGACTTTGTATTCTATGACAACATTCACTATTTATTACAAGAATTTACAGCTTGGAAAAAAGTATATACAAGTCAGGCAGGAATGTTAAATCAGTTTGATGATGAAAACTTTTTAAGCTTTTTAGCAGGTGGAAACGATGATACGTTCTTATCATCTACAGACAGTCCAGATACACCAATTGCAAATTTAGTCTACGATTACGAAGGAATTTATACGGTGTACGATGTAGAAGGCGATCCGTACGCAAAAGTTTTAACATTAGATTATGATTACCTAGACAATGAATACTTTGAATTGAACGTTATAGATGACGGAACAATAGAATTATTTCACCCAGATTCTGGAACAACATACGAATTTCAAGGTAGAGGATACATTCAGTATTTACGTTCTTCTACAGATGGAAGTTCTACAAAGTTGAAGCAGACTGACAAAAAACGTAAAAAGATTATCAATAAGAAGTTCAACAAGGACGACTTTAAGAAATAAACATATAAAGACTTTGGTTGGTTATTTAGTTTAGAAACAGTTTTTACACTTGTGTAAAAACTGTTTCTTTTTTTAATGAAACTCACTTTTGAAAAGTCTGAAAAGACGCATTCAAAAGTGAGTTGAATTAATTCCGTCGCAGGACGGAATCTCTTAAAATGATTTCAAGTATTTTTTATGGAATTGCTTCACATGTTCAAATTACTAGCAAAGAAAAGTCTGAAAGACGCATTCAAAAGTGTACGTTGAATTAATTCCGTCGCAGGACGGAATCTTCTAAATTTTTCTAGTGAATTTCTTCACTTTCAAGATAAAACTACAGGTATTTTGATTTTTTAAATCTTCCCCAAAAAACACGATTCATCATTTCGCTGAAAATTTCCAAACTGCAACGATATTTTAAAGCTATAAATCGAACAATAATGCAATACATCGTAAAGTTACAGAAATACTGCTGAGCTTTTGTGAATCGCTGGACTTTTCGTACTTTAACAACACAATAAAAAACTTCATTAATAATAAAAAAAGTAAAGAATTATGGGATTATTTTCATTTATCAAAGATGCTGGAGCAAAACTATTTGGCGGAAAAACATCTGCTGAAGAAGCTGCCGAAAAAGCCGCTGAAGCTGCTGCGGAACATGCTGAAGCAGTTGCTGCCGAAAAAGCCAAAGCCGAAGCATCAATTGTAGAAACAATTGGCGATTTAGAATTACATGTAGAAGATTTAAGTGTTTCACTTGAAGGTGATACAGCTATTATTACAGGAAAAGCACACGATCAAGCTACAAAAGAAAAAGTAGTTCTAGTAGTTGGAAATACGCAAGGAATTGCAATGGTTGATGACCGAATGGAAGTTGAACACAAAGAACCAGAAGCACAATTTCATACGGTTGCCAAAGGAGATACACTAGGAAAAATTGCAAAACATTATTACGGAAATGCAATGAAATATCCAGTGATCTTTGAGGCAAACAAGCCAATGTTAAAAGATCCAAATTTAATTTATCCAGGGCAAGTATTACGAATTCCTTCTTTAGATAAATAATAAAAACAATAAAAGAGGCTGTCTAAAAAGTAAAGATTTCGTCAAACCGAACTTGATTCGGTTTCTCATAACATTTGATAATCAGTACGATGAGATTCTGGATCAAGCCCAGAATGACGTTTAAAGCACATTTTAGACAGCCTCTTTTATTGAATATAAGTTAAAAACCTACAAAAAAGGGGATTTTTCCCCTTGTGTGGTACCCTGAAAATCTTCTAATATTGCCCTATCTAAAAGAAACCAATATTATGAAGAGCTATCGTCCTCTAATTATCATTCCGCTTTCTATACTATTATTGATTCTTATGGGAATTACCTCTTTTGTAATGCCTAAAAAGGAAATCATAGGTGCGTGGGTTTCTCAGGAAAACCCTGAATACAAATTAGAATTTCTTCAAAATGGTATCTGTAAGGATTATTATGCCAATAAAGAACACAAAAAATATCACTATACAATTTCTACACAATGTGATGAAAACAGTACATATCGTTCGTTGTTTATCAAAATAGAAGACAATGAAGGTTTCTTCTCTAAATGTTACGAATTAAAAGGTGTCAACGAAGGAAACGACGGAATTTTGGTCTTAGCGGATATGGATAAAGATGAAGAATACCTTTATACTAAGATTGACAATTAAGGTAGTTTGTGGTTGGGAAGTACTGAGAATTTAGTCATGAGTATTGAGATGCTAAACACAGATTATTAAGAATATACAATACAAGCTTTTTGTTCCTTAAATCGTATACAACAATTTCGTCATGCTGAACTCGATTCAGCATCCCACAACAGTAAGCAATTCATGAAAATCATCAAAGTAAAGACAAGAAGAAAAACAATTCGTGAATTCGTGGTAAAAAAGTATTGAGTATTTAGATATGAGTATTGAGAACGGAAACCTAACAAACAGATTACTTCGTCATACTACCTCGTAAAGACGTTTCAAAGGACTTTCCACAACAGTAAACAATTCGTGAAAATAATCAAAGCAAAGAGAAGAAGAAAAACAATTCGTGAATTCGTGGTAAAAAACTATAATTTTCAAAACGTTTTTAGATATTTCAACCAACCTCATACCTAAAAATCTGAGAAGTCTAACAAATCTAAAAGCAAAGCAGTCTAAAAACCTACTTCCTATAAAAATTCATCTCATCCACATATTCCCAAACATTCTGCGGCAATAAAGGTCTAATGTTTTTCTGATCTTTAATGGCTTTTCGAATAAATGTAGAAGAAATTTCCATAATCGGAGCCGCCACACGATGAATCTTCGGATGATCGGTAAATTGATGCTCCACAGTTCCCTCTGAAATTCGTGGATACACATACACATCGTGGTTGTCTAAAATCACTTCGTAATTCTTCCATTTGTGCAAACTTTTTAAATTATCTTCGCCCATAATCAGGCAAAACTCATACTTTGGATATTTTTCCTGCAAATGAGCTAATGTATTTACCGTATAATTTGGTTGAGGTAGATCAAATTCAATAGTACTTGGCTTAATTTTTGGATAATCGTCTGTTGCAATCATTACCATTTGGTAGCGATGATTATTATCCAACAAAGAACTTTTCTTTTTAAACGGATTATGCGGCGTCACCACCATCCAAATAGCATCTAAGTCGCTATATTCTGCCATATGATTGGCAATGGTCAAATGTCCAATATGAATTGGATTAAACGTACCAAAATACAAACCAATTTTCATCCGAATTACGCTTTTTCAATTCCTACAAAGGCAGCAACAATACGTTCTGCTTCTGCTTTTGCTTTATCCAAATCATCATTCATAATACGCACATCAAACTGCGGCGCGTTTGCCATTTCTGCAGGCGCTTTGGCAATACGCATATTAATTTTTTCTTGACTTTCCGTTTTTCTATTTTTCAGGCGAACAATCAATTCGTTGATATGTGGTGGTTCTACAAAAACAGTCAAAGTTTCTTCGGGGAACTTTCGTTTAATGCGCAATGCGCCAACGACATCAATATCAAAAATGACGTTCTTTCCTGCGTCACAAATACGATCAACTTCCGTTTGTAATGTTCCGTAATAATTTTCAGGATATACTTCTTCCCACTCCAAAAACTCTTTGTTTTTAATCTTTTGTCTAAAATCTGTCGGAGATAAAAAATAATAATCTTTTCCATCAACCTCATTGCCACGCTTTTCGCGAGAAGCCGCAGAAATAGAAAACTCCAAGTTCAATTCAGGTATTCCTAACAAATGATGAACAATAGTGGTTTTTCCAGCGCCAGAAGGAGCTGCAAATACAATCAGTTTTCCTCTTTTCATTACAATACGTTTAGCAATTGTTCCTTAATTTTTTCCAATTCGTCTTTCATTTGAACAACCAATTGTTGCATAGGCGCATAATTAGATTTAGAGCCTATCGTGTTGATTTCACGACCAATTTCTTGTGAAATAAAACCTAATTTTTTTCCGTTAGAATCTGCAGAATGTAACGATTTTGAAAAATAATCCAAGTGATTTGCCAAACGAACCTTTTCTTCCGTGATGTCAAATTTCTCTAAATAGTAAATCAGTTCTTGTTCAAAACGATTTTCGTCTACTTGTTCTTTCAAATCATCCAATGCGCGACGCAATCTGTCTTTTACAGAAGCCATTCGTTCACTGTCCATATCAATTACCTGTTGCAACAAACTTGAAATATTATTGATACGTAACAAAAAGTCTGTTTCAAGTACTTTTCCTTCTGCAATTCGGTATTCGTCTAATTGAGAAATGGCGTGTTGCAATGCTTTTTGAATGACTTCAAATTCTTTTTCGTCTATTTCTTCGCGTTCTGTTTTTAATGAATCTGGCATTCTAACTACCATTTTCAACAACTCTACGTCATCAGCATTGGGTTCAATATCGCGAAGTTGGTGCATGTATTCTTGTACTACAGCTTTGTTGATTACGGTAGAAGTTTCTTCCGCAGTCATCTCTAAATACAAAGAAAAATCAACCTTTCCTCTCAACAAGGTTTTGGCAATTGTTTTGCGCATTGCCAATTCTTTTTCTCTGTAATAAGAAGGAATTCGAGCATTCAAATCCAAACTTTTACTATTCAGCGATTTGAGCTCAATAGTTATTTTCTTTGTCGGAAGTTGTTCTACAGACTTTCCGAATCCTGTCATAGACTTTATCATGCAGCAAAAATAATAAAATTAGCGACAAAGCTTCTGTTTATTGTAGGCTATTCTGTATGTTTTCGAGACTTTTACAAAAAAAGCGATTTTGTAACTATTTAAAGTTTTAAGAAAGGATTTCCGCGATAAACCACTAGAAATCCTTCATTTTATCTTTCGTTTTTTTATTTTTGACAAAACTACCTATGCCGTTAATATTATTATCTATTGCGCCTGCATTACTCATTATAGTTTATATTTATTACAGCGATAAATATGACAAGGAGCCACGGCACCTATTATTTATCTGTTTTTTGCTTGGTGCTATTGGTAGTATTCTCATTGCTTCGGTATCACATTTATTCTTTTCACAAACCTATCCACAACTAGAGGAGCAAGTCATTTGGATTCAGTTTTGCAAAGCTTTTTTGGTGATTGCATTGGTGGAAGAATTCAGCAAATACATCTTTGTACGCTATTTTGCACAACGCCACAAAGAGTTCGATGAACCGTATGACGGCATTATGTATGCCATTATGGTTTCGATGGGCTTTGCGGTTACCGAAAACTTAGCGTATGCGTTTCAAGGTGGCGTAAATGTTGCTATTTACAGAGCTTTTACGGCAGTTCCTGCGCATGCTACTTTTGGAATTATCATGGGATATTACATGGGGAAAGCAAAATTTTCTAGAAACCGTGTCAAATACAATCTCACGGGATTGGGATTGGCAACTTTTTTTCACGGAATCTATGATTTCTTTCTTATTATAGAATACATTCCGGGAATTTCCATTGGTGCGTTTATGTCGCTTGCGGTAGGATTGTTACTGTCACAAAAAGCCATACGACTTCATCAGCAAAACTCCAATTTTAAGCCAAAGTAGCAAAGTTGAGCGCTCTTTCTTCGTTGTAATATACTTCAGTTCCAGTGAAAAAACCGACATGTCCGCCATATTTTGGCATTTCTAAATAAAAATTTTCGTTCTGTTCGGCTTCTTCAATAGGAAAGCAATCTTTTGACAAAAACGAATCATTTTTTGCGTTAATCAGCAGTGTTGGAATTTTAATATTTGAAATAAATTGTCGCGACGAAGCTTTCATATAATACTCAAAAGCATCTTTATAACCGTGCGCTCGCGACGTATACAAATGATCGATTTTCAGCATAGAATTGGCTGCTTTTATATCTTCAAGCGTAATTAAACTTGGAAAAGAAGCATGCTTATATTCAAGCTTTTTTTGAAGGTATTTAATAAACATACGTGAATACAAATAATTTTCCAAGCGTTTCATCTGAGTCAATGAACTTTTTAAATCGCAAGGAACAGAAATGGCGATTGCCGATTTCACTTCTTTAGGAATACGAATAGGTTCACCCAAATACTTCAACAACATATTTCCACCCAAGCTAAAGCCCTTCAAAACAATATGTGAATATTGTGGATAATTTTTGATAATATATTCAATAACTTCTCTCAAATCTTCGGTGGCGCCAGCGTTGTATGAGCGAAACAAACGATTTGGTTGTCCGCTACAACTTCTAAAATTCATTCCAACGGCATCATAACCGCTATTATTAAACAATTTTGCAGTTCCTTTAATATAAGCGCGTTGTGCATTTCCTTCCAAACCATGAAGAATTATAATAAGTTTAGAAACATTTTGATGATACGCGGCATAACTCCAATCTAAATCTATAAAATCCTGATCGCTCAATGTCACACGTTCACGCTTTTGATAAACGCCTGAAACATTTCTGTATAATCCGGAATAAATAGTGGAAAAATGACCGTTTTTGAAAATATGTGGTGGATTGTAATGACTTTTAACTATTGGCATGCTATTTTTGAAAATAAAAAATAAATATAATGTATTTTAAAGAATTTGACATTCGTTGGAGTGATTTAGATGCAAATCGCCACTTAGCCAACTCAGCTTACATAAATTTCATGAGTCATACACGCATGGGTTTCCTTATTGAAAACGGCTTCACACAGAGAGAATTAGCCAAAAACAACATTGGTCCTGTCGTATTTTATGAGCACATGTATTATTTTAAAGAAGCATTTCCTGGAAAACCTGTAAAAGTTTCGTTGGAAATTGCTGGGTTAAGTGAAGACGGAATGTTCTTTGAATTTCTTCATAATTTTTATGATGTAAATGGAAAAAATTTTGCAAGTTGTGAAATGATGGGTGCTTGGATCGATCTAAAAACGCGTCAATTAATAGGCTTGCCTGATGGATTTAATGAAGCATTACGCAATGTGCCACGCGCAAAAACATTTAAAATATTAACTAAAGAAGATACACGTCGTTTTGGGAAAAAACCAGTGAATTTAGAGTAACTGTTTGATTGTTAGTGAAAAAGAAGTACATTTAAATACACCTAAATAACTTTAGTAACTAACATCAAATATTATGGAAAACGTAAATTGGATTGCACTCATTGTAGCCGCATTATCTACACTCGTGATTGGATTTTTGTGGTACGGACCTTTATTTGGTAAAGCTTGGATGAAAGAAACAGGCATTACCGAAGCACAAGCTCAAAAAGGAATGCCATTACGATTTGGACTCAGCGTTGTATTAGCTTTTTTTGCTATATTCTTTATCTATGTAAATTCGGTTGTCACAGGAGGAATTCCGCCAGATGAATTGCACGGAATAGATGTTTCAAGATATCATACTTTTGGTCATGGAGTTGTACACGGAATTTCAGTAGCACTATTTATTGCCATGCCAGTTTTAGTAACCAACGCACTTTTTGAACAAAAATCGTTCAAATACATGCTGATAAATGTTGGATATTGGATCGTAACTTTTGCCATTATGGGCGGAATTGTAAATGCTTGGGTATAAACAATCACACATAAAAAAGGTTGCCTAAGAAGTTTAATTCTCAGACAACCTTTTGATTTTATAAATTTTTTTAATCTTATCCTTTCCAGATAGAATGATTCAATCCAATTACATACGGAATTCCTCTAAAAACAGCTAAATCTAATCCTTTTCCGCCGCCTTGATATTCAATCCAACGACTTCTTTGGTAACGAAAAACTCCGTTATTAATTCCAATTACCCAAACGGTTCCATCTTGATCGCATGCTATTTTCTGTCCAATTCCTCTACCGCGAAGTTGAATCCAACCCATGCCGTTTCCGCGCCAAATACTACCATCTTCTGCAATAATATAGGGAATGCCACGATGTGCGGCAATATCTACAGCTTTTCCTTGTCCTGGATATAAATTCCAATTGCGACCATCAAAAGAGAACACATTATTATTCAATCCGATAAGCCACAACTGACCGTTATCACTATAAATCTTTTTCCCAAGTCCATTTCCAGGCATCGGAACCCAACCAGAACCAGTTCCTTTCCAAATACCGTTATTCAGTCCAATAATATAAGGTGTACCTTTATGCACAGCAATATCTAGGGCTTTTCCGCCACCAGGATATTCGCTCCACAAGCGCCCATTATGTGTAAAAATGCTATTTCCCATGCCAATTACCCAAACAGTTCCTTTATCATTATAAATAGCTTTTCCTTTTCCACCACCGCGCAGTTGTTTCCAAACTTGTGCATTTACGGTAGTAAAGCAAAATAAAAGTAAGATGAATACGTATGTAATTTTTTTCATGATAGAATTATTATGGTTGTATCTACTAAAAGTACAAATTTAATGCCATTCCTTAATGATTGATACGTCATTGAAGCAAAAAAGCCTTCGAAATATAAATTTTGAAGACTTTTTCAATTGTAAAAGTTGTTAGTAATTATTCTCCTCTATCGCGCTTTCCTGGATATGCAATAGTTCCGTGCTCAGCTAAATCCAGTCCTGTTTCTTCAACTTCTGCACTCACACGCAAACCAATTGTTTTCTTAAGTGTAAATAACACAATGAAAGACAAGACGATTGCCCAAACTGCATACGCCAAAACGCCAATAGCTTGTGTACCTAATTGAGAAGCTCCACCACCATTAAAAAGTCCAATGCCTTTATCACCATCAATTCCCCAAAGACCAATTACAATTGTTCCCCAAGCACCAACAACACCATGTACGGAAACGGCTCCGATAGCATCATCAATTTTTAGTTTTTTCTCAATAAATTCTATCGAAAATACGACTAAAACACCACCAATTAAACCTGCTAAAAATGCACCACCGTCAGACATATTTCCACAACCAGCAGTAATACTTACCAAACCAGCAAGTGCACCATTAAGTGTTTGTGCCAAATGTGGTTTTCCATACCAAATCCATGTAGTAATTAACGCTCCCAAACCGCCTGCCGCAGCAGAAATATTTGTAATTAATACAACATTTGAAGCGCCAACGGCATCAGCGCCGCCCCAAGCAAGTTGCGATCCACCATTAAAACCAAACCAACCTAACCAAAGAATGAATACACCCAAAGTTGCCATAATTTGATTATGTCCAGGAATCGGAATTACTTTTCCATCTACAAACTTTCCAATACGTGGTCCTACTAAAATAGCAGCGACCAAAGCAGCCCAACCACCAACAGAGTGTACAATAGAAGATCCTGCAAAGTCAATAAAGCCAAGATCAGTTAACCAGCCTTCGCCTTGCCATTGCCAACCTCCAGAAATTGGGTAAATAACGGCTGTCATCACTAAAGAGAAAATGATATACGTTGAATATTTTGTTCTGCCTGCAATTGCTCCAGAAACAATAGTAGCAGCAGTAGCAGCAAACATAGTTTGAAAAAATAAATCAGCGCCTTCTCCTTGAAACAATCCGCTCCAAAAAAACCAGCCGTTGGAAGTATCTCCATACATCAAAGAATATCCTACTAGCCAATAAGTCAACGAACCAACGCAAATGTCAAGAACGTTTTTCATGGCGATGTTTACCGCGTTTTTAGAACGTGTCATGCCCGATTCTACAAGTGTAAAACCAGCTTGCATAAAGAATACTAAAATACCTGAAAGTAGCATCCATAACATTCCCATGTCGGTATTAATTGCTTCAATTGCTGCTTTTAAATCTTCGCTTGAAACAGCAGTAGCATCTTGAATTGTAATGAAATTTGGTAAAATGGTTAAAAAATTATCCATCATAATGGTATTTATTATTAGTAATTATGTTTGATTAAAATTTGTAGATAGCCGCTAAAACAAAAGAACCTAAACTTTTAGTTGCCATTAAATCGGTGTCGATAAAAATATCTTCTGAACCGCTATCAAATCGAAATTCAGGTTTAATGATTAAATCTTCTTCAATTACATAACTTCCAGTTAATGTGACTGAAAAAACACTTGGATCATCACTCACAAGATCACTTTGCGTTTGAAAATATTCACCTCGTAAACCTACAGTTAAAGATTCTGTGGCACTATATTGTGGATAAATCGCTGCTCCGTAAAAACCTTCGCCTTCATTATCCGCAAAAGCGGCATTAATTCCAACATAGAAATCTGCGGAAGCGTCAAAACCACCTGTATAATCTATTTCAAAACCCAATCCGGCTTTGTCATAAAGTAAATTCAGGAATTGACTTTTATAACCTAATTGTGCGCCTACAGCGTAACTTCCATCAGGATTAAACTCCGTAACATCAGTCTGATTAAAAACACCAAGCATCAAGCTAAAATCTTCCGAAAGGGTGAAATCGGCTTTCAAACCTGTATGTGAAAAAGGTCCGTTTGAAAACAAATAAGAAGTACTATAATTAAAATTTCCTGTTGGAGAAATTACCTCATATCCTAAAAATGTATTGAATTTACCAATAGTCAATTTCGTGTTTTCGCTAATGTTGTAATAAGCAAACAACTGATTAATTACAGTGGCGCTTGCAGCTTCTCCACGTGGTCCAAAAACCAAATCGGCGACACCTCCAATTTTTCCTTTCTCGTAAGAAGCAATAATATTTGCCATTCCTAAAGAGAAACCAGCAGTATCTGCAAATGAAGTTGCGGGCGCAATTTGATTGTCATCATTAGGAGCTGTAAAGTTGGTTCGGTAGTAAGCATCTAAACTTCCGCCAAAAGTGAATTTTTTTTTAGGGATTTCGGTTTTTTCTTGTGCACTCAACGTAAAAGTTGTGAAAAGCAACAAGCATGCAAAAAAGTTTTTCATAAATTCAAAATTGTTAGTTAGTTGCTCTCAAAACTATACAAATTAAATTTACACCTATAAAAAAATAGGGTTAAAATTATAATTTTTATCATTTTTAAAATTTGAACCCTATATTTTTTAGGGTTTACTTTTTTTTATTGAATTTTTTATAAAATTGATAATTCAAATTTTGAAGAATATGTAGCTTTTTAGTTAAATTGATAATGATATTTTAAAAATTGAATAATTTCGCAAACGTTTTCGCAAAATTTAACATTTAATTTTAAAATTAATCGAGTTGTATTTTTCGTAAAAATTAAGCTTTAAATTGATAATTCTTCATTTAAAAAGGCTTTAATTACGGATTTAGAAAAAGTGTTTCGGCTTTTTTTATTATAAAATTCTTGCTTCTATATTAGACAATAAATAAAGGTGTAAAAAAACCTAAAATTATCTGATGATGCTTAAGAAACAAGGACTCTATTTACCAGAATTTGAACACGACAATTGCGGCGCAGGATTTATATGTAGTTTAACAGGAAAACGTTCTAATGATATCATTCACAAAGCACTTGAAATTTTAGTAAAACTTGAACATCGTGGCGCCGTTAGTGCCGATGGAGTTACAGGCGATGGTGCAGGTATTTTAATAGACATTCCGCATAAATTCTTTGAAAAATCTTGCGACTTTATATTGCCAAATCTTGGTGAATATGCCGTAAGCAATGTATTTCTTCCACAGAAAAATAATCAACGCGAATATTGTATCAATGTATTTGAGGCAGAAATAAAAAAGCAAGGTCTGGAATTAATTGGATGGAGAAATGTGCCTGTAAATAGTAAAGTTTTGGGCGAAATTGCCAAAGAAACTGAACCTTTTGTAAAACAACTATTCATCGGAAAATCAGATGCAAAACAATCGGATGTAGACTTCAAGCTCAAACTATTTGCCGCTCGAAAAATCACGGAACATATTATATATGATTCCAAACTTTCAGAATCTAAGTTCTTTTACGTACCAAGCTTATCAACGAAAATCATTATTTTCAAAGGTTTGCTCAAGCCAGAACATATCAATGAATATTATCTAGATTTATTTGATGCCGATTTAGATACACGTTTGGCATTAGTACATCAACGTTTTTCAACCAATACATTTCCCACGTGGGATTTGGCGCAACCTTTCAGATACATCTGTCATAATGGAGAAATAAATACACTTCGCGGAAATGTTTCCAGAATGTTTTCAAGGGAAGAAATCATGAAAAGTCCGTTGTTTGGCGAAGACATCAAAAAAATAATTCCAACAATCTTAAAAGGAAAATCAGATTCTGCAACCTTAGATATGGTGGTAGAATTATTACTCATGACAGGTCGTTCGTTGCCAGAAGCCATGATGATGTTAGTGCCCGAAGCTTGGGAGAAAAACCCAAACATGTCGGATGCTAAAAAAGCCTTTTACGAATACAATTCTTGCTTGATGGAACCTTGGGATGGACCAGCATCAATTCCGTTTACCGATGGAAATTACATCGGAGCCGTTTTAGATAGAAACGGATTGCGTCCGTCGCGATATACGGTTACCAAACACGGAAATGTTATCATGTCGTCAGAAACTGGAGTGGTGGATATAAAACCAGAAAATGTAGCATTTCACGGGCGATTAGAACCTGGAAAAATGTTTTTGGTAAATATGAATGAAGGTCGAATTGTTAACGATGAAGAAATCAAGGAAACCATTGCTGCCAAACATCCGTACCGAAAATGGTTGAACGAAAACTTAGTGCATTTACGCGATATTTCAGCAAAAAAAGGACCGATTAAATATGACGAAATCGAGCTCAAAAAACGCGAAGTTGTATTTGGGTACACGCAAGAAGATTTAAACACCATCATTCGTCCCATGGCACAATTGGCAAAAGAACCGATCGGTTCTATGGGAAGCGATACACCAATCGCGATTCTGTCGGAAAGACCACAACTCATCTACAACTATTTCAAACAACTATTTGCCCAAGTAACGAATCCGCCGTTAGATGGTGTTCGTGAAGAATTAATCACAGACATCAGTTTGACGCTTGGAAGCGATGTAAATCTTTTTGATATCAATGCGGAACACTGTAAAAAACTAAAAATTCAGAACCCTGTCATTTCCAAACATGACTTAGACAAAATCAGAAACTACGATAGCAATCCTAATTTTAAAGTAGAATCCATTTCGATGTTATATGAGGTAAATCGTGGATTAAACGAACTCGAAATTGCCTTAGAAAACCTCATGCACAAAGCTTCTAAGGCAATTGATAATGGCGCAAATATTATTATCCTTTCGGATAGATATGTAGATGAAAAACACGCGCCAATTCCAGCATTACTGGCATGTTCCTATCTAAATCACGCGTTGCATAAGCTCAAAAAACGTTCAAAAATAAGTCTGATAATAGAATCAGCCGAACCACGGGAAGTGCATCATTTTGCCTTACTATTTGGTTTTGGAGCAAGCGCGGTAAATCCGTATATCGTCAATGAAATCGTAGAAAAACAAGTAATTAATGGTGACATTACAGAATTAGAATATTTGGCGGCGATTAAAAATTACAACAAAGCAGTCGGGAAAGGAATTCTAAAAGTGATGAACAAAATCGGAATCTCAACACTAAACTCCTATCGTGGATCACAACTATTTGAATGCATCGGAATCAATTCGACCACAGTCAAAAAATACTTTCCAAACACACCCACACGCATACAAGGAATTGGCTTGCGCGAAATAGAACAAGAAATCGTAAAACGTCACAAAAAAGCATTTCAAGTCAATGAAGTCAACGCAGACATTGAAGTTGGTGGCGAATACAGATGGCGACGCGGACAAGAAAAACACGTATTCAATCCGTTAACGGTTGCCAAACTACAAGAATCGGTACGAACCAACAAAGCATCTACTTTTAAAGAATATTCAGCATTAGTCAACAATCAATCAAAAAGTTTGATGACTATCAGAGGTTTGTTTGAATTCGATCAATACGATCCAATTCCGCTTGAAGAAGTAGAACCGTGGACGGAAATTGTAAAACGATTCAAAACAGGTGCTATGTCGTACGGATCTATCAGCAAAGAAGCGCATGAAAACTTAGCGATTGCCATGAACAGAATCGGTGGAAAATCAAACTCTGGTGAAGGTGGAGAAGACCAAGAACGCTTCTACAAAAGCTCGCAAGGTGACTGGAAAAACTCCGCGATCAAACAAGTCGCTTCTGGACGTTTTGGTGTCACTTCAAATTATCTCACAAGCGCAAACGAAATTCAAATCAAAATCGCACAAGGAGCAAAACCTGGAGAGGGCGGACAATTGCCTGGACCAAAAGTAAATCCGCAAATCGCAAAAACACGAAACTCTACACCGTATGTCGGGCTCATTTCGCCGCCACCGCATCACGATATCTATTCCATTGAAGACTTATCACAATTAATTTATGATGTAAAATCAGCCAATCGAGAAGCGCGCATCAATGTAAAATTGGTTTCAGAAGTTGGTGTTGGAACTGTTGCTGCCGGAGTTGCCAAAGCAAAAGCAGATGTCGTTTTAATCTCTGGTTTTGATGGCGGAACAGGCGCTTCTCCTTTAACTTCCTTAAAACATGCTGGCTTACCGTGGGAATTAGGAATCGCAGAAGCGCAACAAACCTTAGTAATGAACGATTTGCGTAACCGAATTGTCTTAGAATGTGACGGACAATTAAAAACGGGACGCGATGTTGCGATTGCCTGTTTGCTAGGCGCAGAAGAATTCGGTTTTGCCACAGCACCATTAGTAGCTTCAGGTTGTATAATGATGCGAGTTTGCCACTTAAATACCTGTCCTGTCGGAATTGCAACACAAAATCCTGTCCTGCGAAAAAAATTCAAAGGAAAACCAGAACATGTTGTCAATTACATGTATTTCGTAGCGCAAGAATTACGAGAAATCATGGCAAAACTAGGTTTCAAAACAGTCAATGAAATGGTTGGACAAGTACAAAAACTCAACCGAAACAAAGCGATTGAACATTACAAAGCTTCGGGAATCGATTTAACACCAATTCTACACAAAGTAGAAGTTTCAGACGATGTAAAACTATACAATACAGAAAAGCAAGATCACAACTTAGAAACACACTTAGATTTCAAAATCATCAAGCAAGCACATCAAGCATTATTTAGAAGACAACGAACAGATTTAAATCTTAATATTACGAATATTGATAGAGCTGTTGGTGCAATTGTAAGTAATGAAATCTCCAAAATATACGGTGCAGAAGGTTTGCCAGAAGATACGATAAACATAGATTTTAAAGGCGCTGCAGGACAAAGCTTTGGTGCGTTTGCTACCAAAGGAATTCGCATGACAGTTCACGGAAACACGAATGATTATCTGGGAAAAGGCTTATCTGGTGGAAAACTCATTATAAAAGTTCCTTCAGCTTCGACAATTATTCCTGAAGACAATGTCATCACAGGAAATGTCACCTTATACGGAGCAACTTCTGGAGAAGTTTACATCAATGGAAAAGCTGGAGAACGTTTTTGTGTGCGAAACTCAGGAGCAAAAGCGGTTGTAGAAGGCATTGGCGATCATGGATGCGAATACATGACAGGCGGAATTGCCGTAATTCTTGGGCAAGTTGGACGCAATTTTGGCGCAGGAATGAGTGGCGGAATCGCGTATGTTTTAGCGGAAGACGATACTTTTTTCCAACACTGTAATTCAGAAAGTTTAAATATTGATGCGATTGAATTAGAAGAAGACGAAACGCAACTAAAACAACTCATCAAAAATCATTATCAAGCAACATCGAGTCCGTTAGCAAAACGAATACTAGACAATTGGGAAGACTATCTTCCAAAATTCATAAAAGTGCTTCCAGAAGAATACCGAAAAGCATTAGTACGATTAGCACAAGAACAACTTCAAACAGCGTAACACATGGGAAAAATAACAGGATTTTTAGAATACAAACGTCAGGATGAAGCGTATCAAGTTCCGTCAGAACGAATAAAAAATTACAAAGAATTTACCATTGCGCTAAAAGAAGAAAAACTTCAAGAGCAAGGCGCACGTTGTATGGATTGCGGTATTCCGTTTTGTCACAGTGGTTGCCCGCTCGGAAATCTCATTCCAGATTTCAATGATAAAGTGTATCGCGGAAAATGGAAAGAAGCGGCAGAAATATTACACAAAACCAACAACTTTCCAGAATTCACAGGTCGTTTATGTCCTGCGCCGTGTGAAGAAGCCTGCGTATTAGGAATCAATGAAGATCCTGTAAGTATTGAAAACATTGAAAAAAATATTGTAGAAACCGCTTTTGCGGAAGGCTGGATTGTGGCAAAACCACCAAAAGTACGCACTGAAAAATCAGTCGCAATCATTGGTTCTGGTCCAGCAGGTTTGGCGGCGGCACAACAACTCAATCGTGCAGGTCACAACGTTACTGTTTTTGAACGTGATGGAAAAGTAGGCGGATTATTACGCTACGGAATTCCAGATTTCAAAATGGAGAAAAATGTCATTGATCGCCGTATTCAAGTGTTAGAAGAAGAGGGAATTACATTCAAAACAAATGCGCATGTTGGTGTAAATATAGAAGCAAATCAACTCAAAAAAGACTTTGACGCAATATTACTTTGTGGAGGCGCAACGGTAAGAAGAACGATTCCTGTTGATGGCGCAGATGCAAAAGGCGTTCACCAAGCAATGGATTTCTTAAAACAGAATAATCAATATGTTGATGGTTTGCGCAATTTTGATGAAATTATCTCAGCGAAAGGAAAAAAAGTAATCGTCATTGGCGGTGGCGATACAGGTTCAGATTGTATTGGTACGAGCAATCGTCATGGCGCAATATCAGTCATAAATTTTGAAATCTTAAACAAACCAACTATTGGTCGTCCTGCGCATCAACCGTGGCCGTATTGGCCTATGAAACTCAAAGAAACATCATCACACCAAGAAGGTGTAGAGCGTTTTTTTAGTATTTCCACTAAGAAATTTGTAAGCGATGTCAATGGAAATCTCACAGGATTAAAAACCGTAGAAGTCGAATGGATTCTCAAAGAAGGCGAACGACCGCAACTCAAAGAAATTCCAAATACAGAAAAACATTGGGATTGCGATTTAGTATTACTCGCTTTAGGTTTCACAGGAGCCGAAAAAACATTGGCAGAAGCCTTTGAACTCGAAATGGATTTCAGAAGCAACATCAAAGCAACCACCAAAAACTATGCAACCAATCAATCAGGAATATTCACGGCGGGTGACATGCGCAGAGGACAATCGTTAATCGTTTGGGCAATTTCAGAAGGTCGCCAAGCTGCACATCATGTAGATGCATATTTAATGGGAAGCTCTAATTTGCCATTGAAAGATGATAGTGATTTGCCGCGGGTTTAGCTTTAATATAAACGTTAACAATTTTCAAAATTTTGCATATTTCATTAGAAGTAAGTGTTATGGATTTACAATCCAACTTACTTTACTCTACTGCAAACACAGAAAAACCAACAACATTTTTCAACCATAAATTAGGAATACAAAAAAACTTTTACAATATTTGATCTAACAAATGAACAAACAAATTATAAATATCATTTCTATCAATGTCATTGTGATTCGCTCACAACGATAAGGAATGCTATATAATTTCACTATAAAATTTACAAAGCCTTCCTTTATCGGGAAGGCTTTTTTATTTCAAATCACACACTAAAAGTGTGAATTGAAATAATCCCGTTGAAAAGCGGGATTTCAAAATATGAAGTTAAAATTTCGTCAAACCGAACTTGATTCGGTTGCTCATCACAATAAAAACCCAGTTTTATGGGATTCTGAATCAAGTTCAGAATGACGTTATAAAAAACAAAACAATGAACAAAACCATAATTAGCATCATCGTCATTATTATTATGAACTCCACCTGAGTTGATACGATTTGCTATATAAAACAAAAAGCCTGTATCACAATTGATACAGGCTTTTTGTTTTGGTAAAAAATCAAAAAAACAATAGAAACGACGAAAAACAAAGAACAAAGAACAAAAAACACATTAAAAAAACAGCAAGTTGAACATTGTATTTGATAAAGTGTAAAACTTTAAAAATCAGATAAATAAATAAATAAATTAACAATTGGTTTTAGGTGAAATTCCAAAACTGAATTCAAAAAAGAAACACAATAATTTAAATTCGAATCATAATAACACTAACAATGTATTACAAAGAAAACAGCATCATTTACCACAATGGTACCTTTATGCATCCAGAAAAAGCTTCTGGAAACCTATACAGTCAAGCATTACACTACGGAAATGGTGTATTTGAAGGAATCAGAGCATACAAAACTAAATTTGGTACAAAAATTTTCAAAGCAACCGAACATTACGAACGCCTAAAATATGGTGCTGAGGTCATGGGAATTCCGTTCAATCACACAATTGAAGAATTAGTAAACATCACCTACCAATTACTAGAAAAAAACAACCTACAAGACGCATACATTCGTCCAATACTAACCACAGGTTCAAACATGAGTTTACTCACATCAGACGAATCTGTACTCACAATCCAATGTTGGGAATGGGGAAAATACATGGGCGACAAACTTCTCAAAGTAAAAACCTCTCGCTTTGAACGTCCAAATCCGAAATCATGTTTCGTAGAAGCCAAAGTCACAGGACATTATACAAACTCCATTCTCTCTACCAACGAAGCCAAAAATGCAGGTTACGACGAAGCATTATTGCTAGACATGAACGGAAACGTAGCAGAATGTTCTGGAGCCAACGTATTTATGGAAAAAAATGGCAAACTCTACACGCCAAAACGAGGACACATCATGGCAGGAATCACCCGATCTACCATTATTGAAATCTGTAAAGAAGAAGGTTTCTCTGTAGAAGAAAAACACTTTACGCTAGCCGAGCTAAAACAAGCAGACAGCGCATTCTTTACAGGAACGGCGGCAGAAGTAGTTGGACTAAAATCATTAGATGACTATCATTTTCCACTTTCGTGGGAAGCGTCTCTCGGTTACAAACTCATGAAATTATACCAAAAAGAAGTGCTTTGCGAACGCTCCAAAAAACTATCAGAAGCAGTATAAATATGAACAATCTCAATAAATACAGCAAAACAGTCACACAAGATCCTACGCAACCTGCGGCACAAGCCATGTTGCATGCCATTGGATTAACGAAAGAAGACTTTTTCAAACCCATCATCGGAATTGCAAGTACAGGTTACGAAGGAAATCCGTGCAACATGCACCTAAACGATCTGGCAAAACTGGCAAAACAAGGAACAAAAAATGAGGAGGTTGTCGGACTTATTTTCAATACAATTGGCGTAAGTGATGGAATCTCCATGGGAACACCAGGAATGCGTTATTCATTGCCTTCACGCGATATCATTGCCGATTCTATGGAAACGGTAGTGCAAGCAATGAGTTATGACGGATTAATCACGGTTGTTGGTTGTGACAAAAACATGCCAGGCGCACTAATGGCAATGATTCGCCTAAATCGCCCAAGTATCTTAGTCTATGGCGGAACCATTGATTCTGGTTGTCACAACGGAAAAAAACTCGATGTTGTTTCTGCTTTTGAAGCTTGGGGAAGCAAAGTTGCAGGAACTATGGACGAAACAGAATACCAAAACATTGTTGAAAAAGCGTGTCCAGGTGCTGGTGCTTGTGGCGGAATGTACACCGCAAACACCATGGCTTCTGCTATAGAAGCATTGGGAATGACATTACCATTCAATTCATCAAATCCTGCGTTGAGCGATGCTAAAAAACAAGAATCGGTTGCGGCGGGCGAAGCAATGCGTGTTTTGTTAGAAAAAGATATCAAACCATCAGACATTATTACTCGAAAATCTTTGGAAAATGCAGTTCGTTTAGTAACAATTTTGGGCGGATCAACCAATGCAGTATTACACTTCTTAGCAATTGCCAGAGCTGCACAAATTGATTTCACACTCAAAGACTTTCAAGAAATAAGCGATGAAACGCCGTTTTTGGCAGACTTAAAACCTAGTGGAAAATACTTAATGGAAGACGTACACGCTGTCGGCGGAATTCCTGCGGTATTAAAATATTTACTCAAAAAAGGATTGCTTCATGGCGATTGTTTAACGGTTACGGGAAAAACAATGGCAGAAAATTTATTAGATGTCGATGACTTAACAGAAGGTCAAGATGTCATCAAACCTGTGGAAAATCCAATAAAAATATCAGGACACTTACGCATGCTTTATGGAAACCTAGCAAGTGAAGGAAGCGTGGCAAAAATCACAGGAAAAGAAGGTTTAAAATTCTCTGGAAAAGCAAAAGTATTTGAAGGTGAATACGAAGCCAATGACGGAATTCGTGATGGAAAAGTGCAAAAAGGAGACGTCGTCGTCATTCGGTATGAAGGACCAAAAGGCGGACCAGGAATGCCAGAAATGCTAAAGCCAACAGCAGCAATCATGGGTGCAGGTTTAGGAAAAGATGTTGCATTAATTACTGATGGACGCTTTTCTGGAGGAACACACGGTTTTGTCGTCGGACACATCACGCCAGAAGCACAAGAAGGCGGAACACTTGCTTTAGTAAAAGATGGCGATATCATTACCATTGATGCAGAAACGAATACGATACAATTAGAAGTTTCAAACGAAGAACTTCAAGAACGTAAAAAACAATGGAAAGCACCCGAACTCAAATTTGAACGCGGTGTATTATACAAATATGCAAAAACAGTTTCATCTGCATCCAAAGGTTGCGTAACTGATGAATTTTAGTATAAAATTCGTCATTCCCGCGCGAACGTTGAGCGCAGTCGAAACGAAAGCGGGAATCTCATCATCAGTTTGTCACATCGAGCGCAGTCGAGATGTATTTGAAAATCGAAAGGCATTAAAAAATTAGAATTATGGAAACAAAAACCATACAAAAACAACAAAAAACACAACCACAAACAGAACGTCTCTCAGGAAGCGAAGCGATCATCAAATGTTTGTTGGCAGAAGGTGTAAAGACACTATACGGATATCCTGGCGGTGCCATCATGCCAGTATATGACGAATTATACAAATGTCAAGATCAAATTCATCACGTATTAACGCGTCATGAACAAGGTGCAACACATGCCGCGCAAGGATACGCGAGAATCTCTGGAGAAGTTGGAGTCGCAATAGCAACGTCTGGTCCAGGAGCAACAAATTTAATCACAGGAATTGCCGATGCACAAATAGACTCTACACCAATGGTATGTATCACAGGACAAGTCGCTTCGCATTTACTAGGAAGTGATGCATTTCAAGAAACTGATATTGTCGGAATCTCTACGCCAGTCACTAAGTGGAATCATCAAATTACGAAAGCTTCTGAAATTCCAGAAGTCATGGCAAAAGCATTTTATATTGCTAGAAGTGGTCGTCCAGGTCCAGTTTTAATCGACATTACCAAAGATGCTCAATTTGAAGAATTTGACTTTTCGTATAAAAAATGCACAGGAGTTCGCAGTTACAAAGCGATACCTGAAACGGATAAAAATGCTTTGAGCGCTGCCGCAGAATTGATAAATAACGCGAAAAAGCCAATGGTAGTTTGGGGACAAGGTGTGATTTTGGGCAAAGCCGAAGCAGCATTTAAAGCCTTTATTGAAAAAGCAGGAATTCCTGCTGCATGGACGATTTTGGGCGTTTCTGCAATTCCAACCGAACATCCGTTAAATGTAGGAATGGTAGGAATGCACGGAAACTATGCACCGAATGTATTAACCAATGAATGTGATGTATTAATTGCGATTGGAATGCGTTTCGATGATCGTGTCACAGGAAATTTAGCAACCTATGCCAAACAAGCCAAAATCATTCATTTCGAAATTGATCCTGCAGAAGTTGATAAAAATGTAAAAACAGATGTCGCAGTTTTAGGTGATGCAAAAGTGAGTTTAAAAGCTATTTTACCATTAATTCATAAAAAATCGCACAATGTGTGGAAACGTGCATTCGACGATTTATACGCGATTGAATATGAAAAAGTTATAAAAAATGACTTGCATCCAACCAAAGAAGGATTGACAATGGGAGAAGTAATGAAAGAAATCAACATACAAAGCAAAGGCGAAGCCGCAATCGTTTCTGATGTCGGTCAGCATCAAATGATTGCCTGTCGTTATGCAAACTTCAATCAGTCAAAAAGCAATATTACTTCTGGCGGATTGGGAACGATGGGATTTGGTTTGCCAGCCGCCATTGGAGCGAAAATGGCTGCGCCCGATCGTGAAGTAGTTTGTATCTGTGGCGATGGCGGTTACCAAATGACCATTCAGGAATTAGGAACCATCTTTCAGCAAAAAGCTGCGGTAAAAATTGTGGTGTTAAATAACGAATTCTTAGGAATGGTGCGTCAGTGGCAACAGCTGTTTTTTGACAAACGTTATGCTTCTACCGAAATGACGAATCCCGATTTTGTAGCAATCGCAAAAGGCTATCATTTAAATGCACGACGTGTCACTAAACGAGACGAATTAGCGGAAGCGGTACAAGAAATGATGCAAAGCAAAGAAGCCTACTTCCTTGAAGTATGTGTAGAAAAAGAAGATAACGTATTTCCAATGATTCCAACAGGAGCATCGGTTTCAGACATAAGATTGAGTTAATATGGAAACAACAAGCAAACAATTTACGGTTTCGGTATATACTGAAAATAACATCGGATTGTTGAATAGAATTTCAGCGATCTTTCAACGAAGACACATCAATATAGAAAGTATCAATTCGTCGGTTTCTGAAATAGAAAATGTTTCAAAATGGACTATTGTAGTGAATTTGACAGAAGAACAAATGAAAAAAATCATCGGTCAAATAGAAAAACAAGTCGAAGTCATCAAAGCGTATTATCATACCGAAGAAGAAATCGTGTATCAGGAATCGTGCATTTTCAAAATGAAATCAGACTTATTATTTAATGAGCAACAAATTCAAAACATTATCATAGATAACAATGCGAGAATTGTCACAGTAAACAAACAATTCTTTGTCTTAGAAAAATCGGGACGTAAAGAAGAAATAGAATTGCTATATAGAGAACTCAGCGGTTTTGGAATCATGCAATTTACACGTTCAGGACGTATTGCAGTCTCTAAAGAGGAAATGAAAATATCAAAAATACTAGAAGCGATCAATTATTAAAATAGAACCAGATGTTTGAGTCAGAATTCTAGACGAAATCAAACAAATCACAAATAACGAAAAACAGTAAAAAACATAAGAGTAAAAAAATCTAGGCTCTAGATTCTTGACTCTAATATCAAAAACATAGAAAAATGTCAAATTATTTCAACAAACTATCATTACGAGAACAATTAGCACAATTAGGAAAATGTAGATTTATGGATGCTTCTGAGTTTACAGAAGGTGTCAACGCACTCAAAGGCAAAAAAATCGTCATTGTCGGATGTGGCGCACAAGGACTGAACCAAGGATTAAACATGCGCGATTCTGGTTTGGACATTTCGTATGCGTTGCGACAAGCTGCCATTGACGAAGAACGCAACTCATACCAAAATGCAACATCGCACGGTTTTAAAGTTGGAACTTACAAACAACTCATTCCTGAAGCCGATTTGGTACTAAACCTTACACCAGACAAGCAACATACCAACGTTGTAAAAGCCGTAATGCCGTTAATGAAAAAAGGTGCTACACTAAGCTATTCGCACGGTTTCAATATTGTTGAAGAAGGCACAAAAATTCGCGAAGATATCACGGTAATCATGGTCGCGCCAAAATGTCCAGGAACGGAAGTGAGAGAAGAATATAAACGTGGTTTTGGTGTGCCAACATTAATTGCAGTACATCCAGAAAATGACCCAGAAAACAAAGGTTGGGCGCAAGCAAAAGCGTATGCCGTTGCGACTGGCGGACACAGAGCTGGTGTACTAGAATCGTCTTTCATTGCAGAAGTAAAAAGTGATTTAATGGGCGAACAAACCATTCTTTGTGGCGTATTGCAAACAGGTTCTATTTTGGCTTTTGATAAAATGGTCGCAGATGGAATTGACGCAAATTATGCAGCAAAACTCATTCAATTAGGTTGGGAAACGATCACGGAAGCACTGAAACATGGCGGAATTACCAATATGATGGATCGCTTGTCAAATCCTGCAAAACTGAAAGCTTTTGAACTTTCTGAGGAATTAAAAACCATTATGAAACCATTATTTGAGAAACATATGGACGATATTATTTCAGGGCATTTCTCTAAAACGATGATGGAGGATTGGGCAAATGACGATAAAAACCTATTAAAATGGCGTGAAGCAACAGGCGAAACTGCATTTGAAAAAACAGCGTTAACCAGCGATCATATCTCGGAGCAAGAATACTTCGATCATGGTGTGTTGTTGGTTGCTTTTGTAAAATCGGGAGTAGAATTGGCATTTGAAACAATGGTGCATGCTGGAATCATTGAAGATTCCGCCTATTACGAATCATTACACGAATTACCATTAATCGCAAATACGATCGCACGAAAAAAACTATTTGAAATGAATCGTGTCATTTCAGATACAGCAGAATATGGTTGTTATCTGTTCGATCATGCAGCAAAACCGTTGCTAACAGACTTTATGAAAACGGTTGATACATCTGTGATAGGAAAATCATTTGCAACCTCAAATGCAGTAGACAATCTAGACTTAATTGCGGTAAATGATGCCATACGAAATCATCCAATTGAAGCGGTTGGAAAACGACTCAGAGCAGCCATGACAGCGATGAAAACGATCAAAACAACGGTAAATAATGAAAAGCCTATTGCGGTTTAAAACATGCTTTTTTATAAAAACGATGATTCGTCTTTACGAGCGACAGCGCGGTAATCTCATTATCAAAAAGCATATTTAGTATTTGAAGTAACAGATTGCCACAAGTTTTTTCATAACTTTCGCAAAGACGTATCTAATAGATGTATCAATTTGATAATTTGAAAATGTACCAATGTTTTATTGATTGAAAAATTTTTCGTCAAACTGAACTTGATTCAGTTTCTCACGGATAGCTAAAATTTTCATAGAAAAACAACATAAAACAAAGAACAAACAACAAACTCGTGACCACAACCACAAAAACATACGCTCCAACGTTAGCAGCTGTTAAAAAAGCTGCAAAAACACTCAAAGGCATTGCTTCGGTAACGCCTTTGAGTTATAACGATTACTATTCCAAAGAATTTAATTGTAATATTTACTTAAAGCGAGAAGACTTGCAACAAGTACGATCGTATAAAATTCGTGGCGCATACAACAAAATAGCTTCCTTAACGGCAACACAAATAGAAAATGAAATCGTGTGTGCAAGTGCTGGAAATCACGCACAAGGAGTAGCATTATCTTGTAAACTTTTACAAATAAAAGGCACGATATTCATGCCAACACCAACACCAAACCAGAAGATTGAACAAGTCAAAATGTTTGGTGAAAACTATGTTGAGGTTGTTTTAATTGGCGATACGTTTGACGATGCGTATCATGCAGCCATGGAACAATCAGAACGTTTAAATAAAACGTTTATTCATCCGTTTAACGACGAAAAAGTCATTGAAGGACAAGCAACCATCGGATTGGAAATTTTACATCAATTAGAAACTCCGATTGATTATGTATTTGTGCCTGTTGGCGGCGGCGGATTGTCCGCAGGATTATCTTCTGTATTCAAAATGTTGTCTCCAAGCACAAAAATTATTGGTGTAGAACCAAAAGGTGCGCCATCAATGTCTACTTCCATTCAAAAAGAAAGAAATACAAGCTTAAAAAACATAGAAAACTTTGTGGACGGTGCTGCGGTAAAACGTGTTGGTGATTTAAATTTTGCCATCTGTAAAGAAAATTTACACGATATGATTACGGTTGACGAAGGCGAAGTTTGTCAGACGATTTTAGATTTATACAACCGACAAGCGATTGTGGTAGAACCTGCTGGAGCTTTAAGTTTGAGTGCATTATCGCAATATGCAACTGAAATAAAAGATAAAAATGTGGTGTGTGTCATCAGCGGAAGCAATAATGATATTACACGAACTGCCGAAATCAAAGAACGTGCATTACTACATGCAAACTTAAAACACTATTTTATTATCAAATTTCCACAACGTGCAGGAGCTTTGCGTGAATTTGTAGTAGAAATTTTAGGTCCAACTGACGATATCACACATTTTGAATATACCAAAAAAACCAATCGTGAAAATGGTGCAGCAGTCGTAGGATTGCAATTAAAAAATGCCAAAGATTTAGACGCCTTAATTACGAAAATGAAATTACGTAACTTTTATGGCGACTATCTAAATAATAAACCTGATTTATTTCAGTTTTTAGTTTAAAACCAAAAGAAAAAAACCAACCATGAAAATTCCTGAAAAGTATCAAATTAAAGAAACCATTACACAAAATACCTACTTAGTGAATGGCGAATTAAAAAAGTGGACAGGACAAACGTCTGAAGTGTATTCAACGATTTCTTCCACAGAAAATTACCAAAAAACATTACTTGGAACCATTCCAACTTTAGGTGAAACCGAAGCGTTAGAAGCGTTAGATTCTGCCGTAAATGCATATAACAAAGGACAAGGTTTATGGCCAACGATGAAAGTTGTGGACCGAATTGCGTGTATGGAAAAGTTTGTAGCACAAATGAAAACCAAACGCGAGGAAATTGTCAAATTGCTCATGTGGGAAATTGGGAAAAACTTAGCCGACTCTGAAAAAGAATTTGATAGAACTGTTGAATATATTTACGATACCATTGAAGATTATACACAAATGGATCGCGATAGTGCAAAGTTTGAAAAGCACGGAGGCGTAAATGCGCATATTCGTCGCGGACCGTTGGGCGTCGTTTTATGTCTCGGACCCTATAATTATCCGTTGAATGAAACATTTGCTTTGTTGATTCCTGCGATTATCATGGGAAATACCACCATTTTCAAACCTGCAAAATTTGGCGTTTTATTATTATCTCCACTATTAGAAGCGTTTCAAAATAGTTTTCCAAAAGGTGTAGTCAATATTATTTACGGACGCGGACGAACAGTTGCGTCGCCAATTATGAAAGACGGTCGTGTAGATGTGTTGGCGTTGATTGGAAATAGTAAATCTGCCAATGCGTTACAAAGCGTGCATCCTAAAAGTAACCGTTTGCGAATGGTGTTAGGTTTGGAAGCGAAAAACCCAGCAATTGTATTGAAAGATGCCGATTTAGAGTTGGCAATTAACGAATGTATTGCAGGAACAACTTCGTTTAACGGACAACGTTGTACAGCGTTAAAAGTATTGTATGTGCATGAAGCTATTGTGGACGAATTTAACAAGCGTTTCTCTGAAAAAGTAGACGCACTAACATTTGGAAATCCTTGGGAAGATGGCGCAAAATTAACGCCATTACCTGAACCTGATAAACCTGCGTATATTCAAGAATTGATTGATGATGCAACTGAAAAAGGTGCAAAAATCATCAATAAAAAAGGTGGAGAAACCACAGATAATTATATTTTTCCAGCCGTTTTATATCCTGTAAGCAAAGACATGCGCGTGTATGAAGAAGAACAATTTGGACCTGTAATTCCTGTAATTTCTTTTTCAGATATAGAAGAACCTTTAAACGACATGGCGGAATCTAATTACGGGCAGCAAGTGAGTTTGTTTGGAAAAGATACTAAAACATTGGCGCCATTAATTGATACGTTGGTAAATTTGGTATGTCGTGTGAATTTGAACAGTTCATGCCAACGTGGACCTGATGTTTATCCATTTACTGGAAGAAAAGATTCTGCGGTTGCAACCTTAAGTGTGCATGATGCATTGCGATCGTTTTCTATTAGAACGTTTGTCGCTTCCAAAGACAATGCCTATAACAATGCTATTTTAACCGAATTATTACAAACGAGAGCTTCTAATTTTGTGAGTACGGATTATATACTTTAAAAGACTGTTTTTATAGTACTTCTAGATAGCTTTTTCGATATTACGACGAAGGTCACTTCGATTTTTATAAAAAGTTTGATTCGTCATTACGAGCGATAGCGTGGTAATCTGTTGAAACCAAAGCAGTAATCGTATTTGAAGTAAGCAGATTGCTACAAGTTTTTCCAAAACTTTCGTAATGACGTATTTAGATAAAATTGTCACTTTGAGTGATTTTCGTTAGAAAATAGTATCGAGAAGTACTTTAAATCTTTGAACTAAGCGAAGCGAATCTAAGAAGTCTACTTTTTAAATGGCGCATGCTCTTTAAAGTCTTTAATCTTAATATTTTTGATAAACGGTTTCATCAAACTATTAACAAAAGGTCTTTTATGACGTATATAACAGGTTAAATCTTGTGGTTTTGCGCCTAAAGTACTTTTAATTTCAGAAGCGGTTCTTCCTAAATTGATACGTTTCGATTGGTGTAAAATTCCCAAACGCACATAATCGTTTAAAATTCTTGGATAAATGGAGTAGTCTTTATTTAAATCGTAATCTAAACCAATAAAATGCGCATCTAAATTCTCTTGATTGACCATTGCAGATAAGAATCCTACCAACTTATCTTCCAAAAAATATCCTTTAACAATAAACCGATCGCCGTGTGTTTTTTTGAGAACAATATAGGTGTCTAAATCGAGTACTTGTGCATTAAAATTAGCATTTGCAATCGTATTTTCATACAAAGCTTGCAGTTCACTTTTATACGTGTCAATTTCTTGGTAGCTCAACTCTTTGGCAATAAGATGTTCACTTTTGCTATCGGCTCTATTGGCTTTGACTCTGTATTTTGATTTGAGCGCGTCTTTATAATCATCAAACGATTTCCATTCAGGTTTCAATGTAATAATCATATTGGGCTCTACCTTCATGGACGAATACTCGTAATCTTTCAACTGATCCGTAAGCGGAAGTGAAGTTTCTTTAAAATCCTTTATAAAAACCGCATGCAGCTTTTTCGTTTCCTTCATAACAATTTTTAGCGCAGCCACCAATTCGTGAAACAAACGGTTAAAATTTTCTCCATCCTTGATAAAAGTTCCGTACTCACCACTCAAAAAAACGTTTCCGCAAAACATAATTTTGGGTGAATTATTACAAAATAACTTATTGATTACCTTCTTTAACAAATTTGAAATTTTAATATTTTTCGTAATTGTTTTAATAGAAATAGTAACTACTTGTGTAGCTGCAAAGGCAACAGCTTCTTTTTTGTCATTCACAATCACAATATATCGAAACACAATATCGTCGTTTGCCACTTCGTAAGCACGTAAAAATTCGGGTGTGTAATATGTGTTGGATAAGCAGCCTAACTGTTGCCAATATACTGTGGGAATATCGTTAACACTATTATAAAAAATAGGTTGTGCTTGACTCATGCTTTTGCTTTGGATTTATTTAAAGTAACTAGATAAACCCCAGAAAATATCAATATGGCAGCTACAATTTTAATAATATCAAGGGAATCACTACCCACAAGTACGGCAAAAATTCCCGCAATTACAGGTTGAAGGTATAAAAAAGTGGTTACAGTTGAAGCTTTCAATTCGCGCAAAGCCATAGGGTTTAGTAAATATGTCGCAAAAGTGGCACCAACAATTACAAAAGCAACTTCAAAAAATATGTATGGTGAAAAAACAGCCCAATCTACAGTGCTTAATTGTGAAAATCCGAAAGGAAAAACTAAGATCGTTCCAAACAAAAATAACCATTTTATAAAGGTAAACGGATGATATTTAGATGTTAATTTTTTAATGATGATAATATAAATACTATAAGAAACCGCATTGATAAAGACTAACAAATTCCCAAGAGGAATGTTGGATGAATTTGCAGTTGCTTTTCCGTACAAACTCAGTACAACAGCTCCCGAAAGTCCCAAAACAATTCCAATGATTTTAGTAGGAATTACTTTTTCTTTTAAGAAAATAGCCGATAATATCAATACAATAATGGGCACAACAACCATAATTACCGAAGCATGAATGGGCGTTGTATATTCAAATCCTTTAAAAAAGCAGAGCATATTAATAGCAATTCCGAAAACGGCTCCTAAGAAAAAGGTAAGAAAGTCTTTGCGTGCTATTTTTTCTTTGGGTGCAAACATGCTAAATATCCAAAACAAAACTCCTGCGCCAGCAACGCGTAGCAATATAAATCCGAAAGGTTTTATGTAACCACCTTTTATCACATCAGATGCAAACGTAAAGGTAACTCCATAAAAAACTTGCACCATAAAGGCAGCAATAAAAGCAAAGGTTTTTTTAGACATGATTAGAAAATTGCTTCTTTGGCCGCTGCAACCGTTTTTGCCGAATTTCCAATAAAAATTTTGTCATTTACAATAATAACTGGTCGTTTTAAAAATGTGTAGTGTTCCAAAATAAATTGCTTATAATCTTCTTCGCTTAAGTCCTTATTTTTCAGATCCTTTTCTTTGTATAACCGAGCACGTTTGCTAAATAAAGCCTCGTAACTTCCCGAAAGTTCGTGCATTTCTTCCAACTGTTTTGCAGTAATTTCTTCTTCTTTTATATTTTGAAGGACAACATCGGGAGTTGGTTGAATCTCTTTAATAATTCGCTGACACGTATTACATGTCTGAAGGTGATATATTTTTTTCACGAGTATACAGTTTTAAAAGGAGGTTGTTTAAAATGAATCGTAATAATTTTTACAAAGAAAATCCATTTCCATCAAAAATGAATACTTTTAATGAAAATATAACGAAAATGAATTTTTCTTTCGAAATATTTATATGAAATTCGAAACCTACATGAGTAATCTTGAACAAGATTTTTTGTAAGTGTCAAGATGATAAAACGACTCATGTCAATTCAAAAAAAATCTAAATTAACCTATATTTGTAAGCTTTATAACGTATAAAATAATGGAAGGCACTACAGCACTCACATACATAAAAAATGTTTTAGAAAACATTCCCGATAATTGGTTGCGATTAACAACGCATAGACTAGATATTTACAATGAAAAATTGGCGAAAGTTCAGTTTTTAGAGCATTTTGAAATTTTATTTAACGACAACAATACAACAACATCTTCGCTTGAAATATTACCAACGGCGTACGATTATATTCGTTTAGGACATCCGCTTTCATGTGTGTTAGAATGGACAATTGCAAAAATAAACGATCTTGAGCCAGAAAATGTCATTAGTTTTTCTTCAAAAGTGACGCCTATTTTGGCAATTCTGAGAAAAAATTTATTAGATCAAAAAAATACACAAATCCTATACACGGGAGAATTGCCTGCTTTTTTTGATGCTGAAATAGTGCGAAATGTGTATGGATATACTTTTGAATTGAAAAAGATTGAAAGTACTTCTGAGATCACAAAATTTGACGGAAGTACCATTTTCATTTCCCAAGATAGCGATCTTCAATCAATTGATTTTACATCAAACATTGACTTCTTTATCAGTTTTCAAGAAACTTTAGGAAGTATCGTAATGACGAATGAAGAAAATGCGCATTACATTTCTGAAATTCAGCATGTACGTCGTAGAGAAACCATTGCGATGACGCCTGCCGATTGTTTGAAAGTGTTAAAAGTGCTTACAGAAAAAACAGCTTTAGCAACTTCTGAAACAACTGTAGAAACAGATAAAACAGACGTTTTAAATGCAATTACGACAATTACAGGAGTTGACACAAAACCGTTGGTCGCTTCGAGCGGATTGTCTATTCAATATGCTATTATGATGGGATTGATTCATGATGCAATGGAGAATTATCCTGAAAAAGCCATTAAATTTATCGTTCCTCCAAATTGTTACGGTGGCACCAACGATCAAGCCAGACGTGTGGCAGCTTGTGTGGAAAATGTTGCCGTTGTAGATTTACCAGTAGATGGCGATAATGATATGGTAAAAAGTGTCAATACTGTACTAAATAAAGTGGCTGAAGAAGATGCAATTCCTTTTATCATTGCAGAAATTCCGACAAATCCAAGAGTGGAAGTTCCCGATTTAATCGCTTTAAAAGAAGCTTTAGAAAAACAACGAAAAACTTCTAAAGGGGAAACAGCAATAGAACCCGTTTTTATTTTAGATCAAACATTTTGTCCCAACGTACTTTTCTTGGGCGAAGGCAAAATACTTTCTACCGTAAAAGCAATTTCGTATGCCAGCGGATCAAAATTTCCAAGCGGCGGTTTGTGTACTGCAGGTTATTGTGTTGGAAACCAAAAAGCAGCAGCTTTAATGGAAAAAATAGAAAAACATCTGAATCTTTGCGATAATGAAGCGACAGCGTTGCAATACGAAATATTGGCAAAACAATTGCCTTCTATGAATCAGAGAATTGCAGATGCGTATAAAAATACACGTGAATTTGTAACCTTTATCCAAGAGACATTGCCAGCGGCAAAAATTAACTTTGTTTCTGAAGAATTGGCGGCAGAAGGATTTACACCTTCTGTATTTTCATTAGACCTTCCGACCAAAGGAAATACAGATGAAGAACGCGAATCGTACAAGCGAAAACTGAATCATAAACTTATCAACATGATGATTACCGAAATTCCAGACGAAAGTAAATATTGCGTGAGTTACGGACAATTAAAAGGTTGTTATTGGACGATTCCTGCGACATCAACACAAGGAACCACCAAAGAAGGTGACAAGGATTATATAGCGCGTGTGGCGTTATCTCCAAAGATGGATTTAGAACATCATCAAGAAGTCTTTATGGATTTTGTTGAGGAGATTTGATTTTTTTTAGATTCGCTTTGCTGTTTTAGACCGCTATCGCTTTTAGATACAAGATCGCTAACGCTCTTAGACTTGTTCGTGTTTTACTTCTTCTCTTTACTTTGATGAATTTTCACGAATTGCTCACTGTTGTGGGAAATCCTTTGCAACGTCATTACGAGGAAGCATGACGAAGTAATCTGTTTGTTATGTTTCCGTTCTCAATACTCATATCTCAATACTAAATACTTTTTTACCACGAATTCACGAATTGTTCACTGTTGTAGGATATAACTTCTGAGTAAAAGTCTAATTGCAGAGCAATCTAACAATCTAAGAAATTCTCGCCTGCGAGAACATGTCTAAAAGCGAAGCAAAGCTAAATTACTTTTCTTCTTCCATCGTCACATAAAAGTTCGGATTCAACTCTCTATTTGTAACTGGAGAAGCTAGTTTTTTAGTTTGCCATTCGGTCGTTGGAGAAAGCAGCATTATTTCTTTATTCAGAGCGACTTCTACTTTCATATCAAAATCAGGAACACAGTTTTCCCAACGATAAGTAAATTTATTTCCATCTCTTTTGTAACGTAATACAGGAATATTTGTAGTTCTCAAATATTGGTCAAAAACGGAAGATAAATCAATTCCAGATTTTTCACTGATGTAACTTTCAATCTGTTGTGTGGTTACCGTTTGATGATAAAAATCTTTATTCAATCCACGTAAAATACTGCGCCATTTCTCATCGTCGTTTATCAATTGGCGAATGGTGTGCAACATATTTGCACCTTTATAATACATATCGCTCGAACCTTCATGATTCACATTATATTTTCCAATAATTGGACGATCATTTTGAACACTTTCGCGTGTTCCAATCACATATTTTGAACTTGCATCTTTCCCGTAGAAATAATCCAAAAATAAATTCTCAGAATACGCCGTAAAACTCTCGTGAATCCACATATCGGCAATATCAATATTGGTAATATTATTGGCAAACCATTCATGTCCTGATTCATGCACAATAATAAAATCGAACTTCATTCCCCAACCTGTACGACTTAAGTCATAACCGCGATAACCATTTGTATATCCGTTTCCATACGTAACCGAACTTTGATGTTCCATGCCTAAATATGGTGCTTCTACCAGCTTATAACTATCTTCATAAAACGGATACGGTCCAAACCAATGCTCAAAAGCTTCCATGGTACGTTTGGCATCTTTAAATTGTTCTTTCGCTTTGGCTAAATTTTCTCTGAGTACATAATAATCCATATCCAACTCACCTTTTTCACCAGCATATTTTTCGCCAAAGTGGACATAGTCTCCAATATTAATATTTACACCATAATTATTTATCGGATTCAACACATTCCAATGATAGGTTTTGGTGTTATTGTCTAACTCATCAACTTTTATCAAACGTCCGTTTGACACATTCATCAAATTTTTCGGAACATTCACACTTATTTTCATACTATCAACTTCATCATACATATGATCTTTGCATGGCCACCAAACACTCGCGCCCAAACCTTGACAAGAAGAAGCGATAAACGGAAGTCCGTTACTATCTTTTTTCCAAGTAATTCCGCCATCCCATGGTGGACGTTTGGCAACTTTTGGTTTTCCCTCATAAAAAACTTGTACACTGTATACTTTTCCTTTTTTTTGTCTTTTCTTTAGATGGATAAAATGTGCATTTCCATCGTGTGTAATTTGTAATTCTTCTCCATTTTGGACTGCTTTTGTCATTTGTAATGGTGGTTGCAAATCCACTTGAAGCTTCTTTTGTCCTCTTTCTAATACTGTATACTGAATGGTATTGCTTCCGCTAATGGTTCGCTCATCAGGATCAACTGAAATATCTAAATGATAATGTGTCAAATCCCACCAAGCACGTTCAGGCGTAATAGAGCCGCGTAAGGTATCTTGTTTGGTAAAATTTTGAGAAAATACATGTATACTACAAAGCGTAAATACAAAAAGAAGGTATTTTGGTAAATTGTTATTTTTATATATCATTTCAACAAAAAAGTTAATTACTGATAAAGGTACATCTATAATCTGAAAATCTACAAACGAAACGTTAAATTTGTAGAAGACTCAAAGAAGCAGCTTATGAAATTCAATACCAAAACCATTCACGGCAAACAAGAACCAGACAAGGCGTACGGAGCTGTGATGCAACCAATATATCAAACCTCTACGTATGCGCAAAGTACGCCAGGCGGACATAAAGGTTATGAATATTCACGCACGCACAATCCGACACGAAATGCCCTAGAAAATGCGCTGGCGAGTATTGAAAACGGAAACTACGGTTTGGCATTTGCTTCTGGTTTGGCAGCAATTGATGCCATTATAAAACTATTAAAACCTGGTGATGAAGTCATTTCTACAAACGATTTATATGGCGGAACATATCGTTTGTTTACAAGAATTTTTGAAGGTTTTGGTATCAAATTTCATTTTGTAGGCATGGAAAATGTAGCAAAAATTGAATCGTATGTAAACGAAAATACCAAGCTTATTTGGGTAGAAACGCCTACAAATCCGATGATGAATATTATTGATATTGAAGCTGTTTCTGTCATTGCCAAAAAACACCAAGTTATGTTGGCGGTTGATAATACCTTTGCGACACCATATTTGCAAAGACCTTTAGATTTGGGCGCAGACATTGTGATGCATTCTGCTACAAAATACATTGGCGGACACAGTGATTTGGTGATGGGCGCTTTGATTGTAAATGATAAAGAAATTGCAGATAAATTATACTTTATTCAAAATGCAAGTGGCGCTATTTGCGGACCGATGGACAGTTTTTTAGCGTTACGAGGTATCAAAACCTTGCATGTGCGTATGCAACGCCATTGTGAAAATGGAAAGGCGATTGCAGTATACTTAGCGAATCATCCGAAAATAGAAAAAGTGTACTGGCCAGGACTTAAAAATCATCCAAATCATGCTATTGTAAAAAAACAAATGGACGATTTTGGCGGAATGATTTCTTTTGTCATCAAAGGGAATAATTATGAAGAAGCGATCAAAATTGTAGAAAACTTAAAGATTTTTACCTTGGCAGAATCTTTAGGAGGTGTAGAATCTTTGGCGGGTCATCCAGCAAGTATGACACATGCAAGCATTCCTAAGGAGGAACGAGAAAAAATTGGTGTCGTAGATGCTTTAATCCGCTTAAGCGTAGGTATTGAAGATGTTGACGATCTTATTGCTGATTTAGAGCAGGCATTATCAAAAATAACGAAATAAAATATGTAACAAAAAAAGCCATTCTTTACGGGAATGGCTTTCTCATTGTATATTGTTTGTTTAGAAATTTAAATAATAAATATAACCTACATTAATAATAAATCCCCAATCGTTTGCTTTATTTTCAGGATAGAGATTTTCATCAGGATTTAATCCATCAACCCAGTTTGAAAAATAATATCTCCAACGTACATCAAACAACAAATCGGATGTTTCTGTAAATTTATAACGTGTTCCAAAACTTGCTACAATAGACCATGTAGACCCTGATTCATTTTGGTAAGCATTTTGATATTTTACGGGTAATACGGTAGGATCGGTAAGTGGTCCTAAATCAGATTCAACCGTAGGTGTAAAGTAATTATACTGAACTCCTAAGGCTGCATAAGGTGCTAATAAATATCCACCGCTTTCAAACTCACGAATACTTCTTGGGAAGAATTCCAATTGTGTTCCAAGGTTTAAAACACGTGTGTTTCCATGCATGGCACGTAATTGGTCTGCTGTTAGAGATACTTTGTCGTCACCAACATATCTACCAAAGTGTTCTAAATTAACAGAGGTAAGTGTTAACTCATTTCTTACTTTAAAGTGATCGTTAAAATAGGTGTAACGAGTGAAGCAGTTACATTCGGCACGGTATGAAAAGTTCAAATAATGTACAATACCAAGTTCGAGCCCAACATTTCCAATATTGGTTTCAAAGTCATTACGTTCTCCATAATCTGATTGAAATGCATTTGGACCAATGACAAAACCAATTTCGTGAGAAAAACCAAATTGAGCGTTCACTGTACCAGCGCACATCAGCATGAAAAGTAGGAAGATAGGGCGAATTCTATTTAACATGTTATAAACCAGCTATTTTTATAAGGCTATACAGCAAATATATAAAAACCCTCAAAACAAAAAAACAAAAAGTGTATTATCTGATGTTTATTCTTTTGTAAGCATCCTAAGATTAACGGAATACAGAAAGTCAGATTGTGTACGTTAAAAATTATCAAATTGTAAAAAAAAAGGTGTTTTTTTTTAATTAAATGTATATTTGTACTGTCAAATAATGATATTAATAAAAATTTGTTAATCAAACTTCGTTTATGGAAGCAAAAGTAAAAGACTTTTTAGACTTGGTAAAGCAGACAAACGGACACGAACCTGAATTTTTACAAGCAGTTCAGGAAGTTGCGGAGGCTGTAATCCCTTATATTGAAGGAAAAGAAAAATATAAAGGAACAAAAATACTTGAAAGAATGGTAGAACCTGAGCGTGTAGTAATGTTCAGAGTTGCCTGGGTAGATGATAATGGAGAAACTCAAGTAAATCGCGGATACAGAATTGAAATGAATTCTGCTATCGGACCTTATAAAGGAGGATTACGTTTTCACCCAAGTGTAAACTTAAGCATCCTTAAATTCTTGGCTTTTGAGCAAGTATTTAAAAATAGTTTAACAACACTTCCTATGGGAGGTGGAAAAGGAGGATCGGATTTCAATCCAAAAGGAAAATCTGATTTAGAAATTATGCGTTTCTGCCAGGCTTTCATGTCGGAATTATTCAGACATATTGGTCCAGATACTGACGTTCCTGCGGGAGACATCGGAGTTGGTGGTCGTGAAATTGGGTACATGTTCGGTATGTATAAAAAACTGAGAAACGAATTCACTGGAGTTCTTACTGGAAAAGGTATTACTTGGGGCGGATCGTTAATTCGTCCAGAAGCTACAGGATACGGAAACGTATACTTTGCACAAAGTATGTTAGGAACGAAAGGAGCATCTTTTGAAGGAAAAACAGTTACAATTTCTGGTGCTGGAAACGTAGCGCAATATGCTGCAGAAAAAGCAACTCAACTTGGGGCTAAAGTCGTTACCATGTCTGATTCTTCTGGATATATTCATGATGCTGATGGAATTGACGAAGAAAAGTTAGCCTTCATCATGGAACTCAAAAATGTAAAAAGAGGAAGAATTCACGAATACACAGAAAAATATCCTTCGGCAACATTCCACAAAGGAGAAAGACCATGGAGCGTTGCATGTGATGTTGCATTGCCATGTGCTACTCAAAATGAATTGAATGGCGAAGAAGCACAAACGTTAGTAGATAATGGTTGTATTTGTGTGAGTGAAGGAGCAAATATGCCTTCTACACCAGAAGCGATTGAAGTATTTTTAAACAATAAAATATTATTTGCACCAGGAAAAGCATCCAATGCTGGTGGAGTGGCAACTTCTGGTTTAGAAATGACACAAAACTCTTTACGTTACAGTTGGAGTCGCGAAGAAGTAGACGCAAAACTAAAGCAAATTATGAAAGATATTCACAGTGCTTGTGAAGAATACGGAAAAGATGAAAACGGATTCATTGACTACGTAAAAGGAGCAAATATTGCTGGTTTCGTAAAAGTAGCTGATGCAATGATTGCACAAGGAGTTCTGTAAGTAATAAGAATTAATACGCATACAAAAAGCTTTCTGTTTTAATACAGGAAGCTTTTTTTTGTTACAATAATATATGATAACCAATTCATTTACGTTATTATTAGATATATTTGATAAAATATTCTAAAAGATGGAATAGTATTATGAAGTATTAATTGCTTTTTTTACATACGAAGTGTCATCTAATCAGAATAATAAATAAACACAAAAAGATGAGGAGAAGTTTGTATTTGCTAGTATTACTATGCTATATTTCGGTACACGGACAATCTTTTAATAACTCTTGGCTAGGTCATTTTTCATACAATAATGTTGTAGACATATCACAAGGTTCAGGTAAAATTTATGGAGCTTCTGAAAATGCTTTCTTTACGTACGATTTACAATCGAATGAAATAAAAAAATATTCAACGGTTGATGGACTTGCGGGAGAACAAATAAGCACGGCGTATTACAGCGAATCTGCCCAAAAATATGTAATAGGATATGACAACGGACTTATTGAAGTGTTTGATGCTGTAACCGAAGAAATACGAAAAGTGGTTGATATCGTTGAAAAACCAACCATTCCACCAAACAAAAAAGATTTAAACCATATTCTAGAATACAATGGAATAATATATATATCAACTGATTATGGAATTTCGTTATACGACATCAATGCTTTAGAATTTGGTGATACTTATTTTATTGGACCAGACGGAAGTCAGATAGAAGTAAGACAAACCACTATTTTTGGGGAATTTATTTACGCAGCAACCAATGTTGGCGTATTTAGAGCCGTAGTTGATAATGATAACTTAATTGATTTCTCAGAGTGGCAACGTGTTATTACTTCCAATTGGCGTGGAATTACGGCTTTTGGAGAGGATTTATACGTTGTAAACAATAACAGAAGAATTTACAAATACAATGGAACAAGCTTTACTCCACAACTTCAAATTCCGCAATACGCAACCATTTTAGAAGATTTAAAAATTAATGAAAATCATATGGTTTTAGTACATGATAGAGAAGTACATGTATACGATTCAGATTTAAATGAAGTCGTAGGAATTGAAGCATTAGAAGACTATCCAGACATTGAGTTCAACTCAGCTTGGTTGCTTGGAAACAGCATATACTTAGGTACAGAAACAGAAGGAATTTTGCAAACAACCTTCCCTATGCCAAGTGCTGCAAACCAAATATTACCTGATGGTCCTTTACTAAATGATACTTTTTCTATCACGGCAATTCCAAACGAATTATGGGTTGTTTATGGAGATTACAACGCAGGATACAATCCGTATCCGTTAGATCGTAGAGGTGTAAGTCACTTGCAAGAAATGTCGTGGGTAAACATTCCGTACACGCCAGAATATGACGCGAGAAGTGTTGTGCATGCTACAGTAAATCCTTCAAATACAAGTGAAGTATATTTAAGTTCTTTCTTCTCAGGGATGTTACGCATAGAAAACAATGAACCTGTAGAAATCTTAAATCTCTCCAACAGTGGCTTAGAAACCTTAAACAACGGAAACCCAGATTATGTAGACATTCGTATTGGTGAAACAAAATATGACGAAAATGGTGATCTTTGGGTGTTAAACTCTAAAGTAGAAAATGGTTTAAAAGTTTTGCGCAGTAGCGGACAATGGGATTCATTTCCAGTATCTGAAATCATTCCTGACCCTCAAAATGGAGAAAACGGGTTGGCAAAATTAGAAATTACCGACAATGGCATCAAATTCTTTACAACACAATCACACGGATTGATTGCCTTTGATGATACGCGCAGTTCTGGTTCTCGCTTTTTAAGTATAGGAGAAGAAACTGAAGGCAATTTACCAGCAAATGATGTAAGAGCTTTGGCTGTTGATCTTACAGGAAACTTATGGATTGGAACAATCAGAGGAATCAGAGTGTATTTTGGAGCAGATAATATTTTTGAAGACAGCGATCCGCAAACAGACGATATCATTATTGTTGATGAAGATGGCGTGCCCAAAGAACTACTATTTGAACAAACAGTGACCGATATTGAAGTTGATGGATCTAACAACAAATGGATTGCCACATCAGCTTCAGGTGTATTTTACATGTCGTCTGATGCTACAGAAACACTGGCTCATTTCACAAAAGACAATTCGCCATTACCAACAAATACTGTAAACAATATTGAAATAGACTCAGAAACAGGACGTGTATACATTGCAACAGCAAAAGGATTGTTATCCTTTCAAGGAACAGCAACTGGACCAAAAGAAAGTCTAGAAAATGTATATGCATACCCAAATCCTGTACGACCAGGATTCAGCGGAAACCTAACAATTTCGGGGCTAACAGACAATGCCAATGTAAAAATCACAGATATAGAAGGAAACCTAGTGCATGAAGCAACTTCGGAAGGCGGAACTATGTTGTGGGATTTAACAGCATTTGGGAGGCATAAAGTAGCATCTGGAGTATATCTCATCTTAATTGCTAGTGAAGATGGTTCAGAAAGCAAAGTAACCAAAGTGATGGTGGTTCGCTAAATGATAGTCACAACAAAAGCCATTGTCATATCTACCATAAAATATGGTGATACAGGTGTTATTGTAAAATGTTTTACAGCTTCCGATGGTATAAAAAGTTACCTGTTAAGAGGAATTCTCAAATCAAAAAAAGGCAAACTCAAAATTGCTTACTTTCAACCATTAATGCAGCTTGAAATTGTTGCGAGTCACAAAAACAAAGGAAGTTTAGAATATATCAAAGATGTAAAAACGGTGTATCCGTACACTTCTATTCACACGCAAATTGCCAAAAGTGCTATTGTTCTCTTTCTATCAGAAATTCTTAACTATTCCATTCAAGAAGAAGAAAAAAACGATGCATTATTCGAATTTATAGAAAATGCGCTACAATGGTTGGACATTCATGATGAAATTGCCAATTTTCACTTAGTATTTTTAACCAATCTTACCAAGTATTTTGGGTTCTATCCAGAAACGGAAGACATTCACAAAGATTACTTTGACTTACAAGAAGGTCAGTTTTTCGATCAAAGCACCATGAATCAATGTATCACGGGTGAAAATTTAACATACTTTAAACGCTTATTAGGCATAAAATTTGATGAGCAGAATACCATAATGTTGTCTTCATACAGAAGAAATGAGATTCTTGCAATATTCATTCAATATTTTAAATTACATTTGCAAGGATTTAGGCAACCAAAATCAATGGAAGTGTTACATGAAGTATTCAAATAAAATAAAAGGTATTGCCGCGATAATTTCTTTTATTTTTTCTACAGCTCTTTATGGTCAGGAAATTCAAGTAAAAGATATCGTTAATGATAGAAACATTTCTAACGTTAATGTGTACAATGCAGACCAATCTAAAGGAGGAATTACCAATGCAAGAGGGAAAATAGATATCTCCATATTTTCAAACGACGAAAAAATAACATTTCGTCATATCTCCTATTTGCCTGTAACGCTTACAAAAGCTGAAATCCTTCAAGACAAAAATATTGTTTATCTCGTAAAAAGCTCTGCAGAACTATCTAAAATCGTAATTTCGGTATCAAAATGGCAACAAGATAAAAATGATGTTCCCAAAAAAATTGTAAGCATTGACAGCAAAGAAATTGCATTTTCTTCGCCACAAACGGCTGCCGACTTACTAGAAAAAAGTGGTAAAATATTCGTTCAGAAAAGTCAGCTTGGAGGTGGAAGTCCCATGATTAGAGGATTCTCTACAAACAGGCTTTTAATCTCTGTTGATGGTGTCCGTATGAATAATGCCATCTTTAGAGGCGGAAACGTTCAAAATGTAATCTCAATTGATCCTTTCAATATCAACAACACAGAAGTGATTTTAGGTCCAGGCTCGGTCATATATGGTAGTGACGCTGTTGGTGGGGTAATGAATTTTTATACAAAAAAACCAACACTTTCGTGGAATGAAAAAACGGTAATCTCAGGAAGTGCAAGCGCACGTTACGCATCTGCCAACCGAGAAAAAACAGGACATGTTGATTTTAACATCGGACTTAAAAAATGGGGATTTTTAACTAGTGTAACCTACAGTGATTTTGATGATTTACGCATGGGAAAACACGGCGATGACGTTTATTTACGACCAGAATTTGTCGCTAGAATAAATGGTACAGATGCAGTAATTAATAACGGGAATCCACTCAAACAAAAATTTACAGGATACAGTCAAATAAACCTTGCGCAACGTATAAAATTAGTGCCAGATGATATTTGGGAATTTGACTTAGGATTGCATTACTCTGCCACTTCCAATGTGCCACGTTACGATCGTTTATTACAGTACAGAGATGACGCACTACGTTACGGAGACTGGTTTTATGGACCGCAACGATGGTTTATGGGGAACTTTCAAACGCAGAAAAAAGGAAACAATACCTACTACGATAACGTAAAATTTACCAATGCATACCAACGTTTTGAAGAAAGTAGAAACAATCGTAACTTTCAAGATGTCATCCTAAATGTAACCGAAGAAAAAGTAGATGCTATTTCCTCAAGTTTAGACTTCGAAAAAAGATTCAATCCAAAAATAAAAACCTTTTACGGATTGGAATATGTGTACAACAAAGTTCACTCAGACGGTTACGACAGAAACATTGAAACAGAAGAAATTACAGATGCTCCTTCGCGTTATCCAGATGGAGCTACATGGCAATCTATGGCGGCATACGCAAGCTTAGAATACAAAATGAATCCGAAGTTTACACTACAATCAGGATTGCGTTACAATCACATTCTCATTGATACAGACTTTGACACTACTTTCTTTCCATTTCCATTCACAGAAGCAACTACAAACACAGGTGCTTTTACAGGAAGTATCGGATTTAGCTGGTTGCCCAATAAATGGCAAATTACAGCAAACATCGGAACTGCTTTCCGAGCACCGAACATAGACGACATTGGGAAAGTATTTGATTCTGAACCAGGTTCGGTAGTTGTGCCAAATCCAAACCTAGCTCCTGAGCATGCTTACAGTGCCGAATTTGGAGTGCAAAAACGTATAGGAAGTAGCTTTGATCTTAACTTTACAGCTTTTTATACATTGTTGGATGATGCGCTCATTCGAAAAGATTTCAATCTCAACGGAGAAACTGAAATAGTTTATAATGGCGAATTGAGTAATGTGCAAGCCATTCAAAATGCTTCAAAAGTATTTACCTATGGTTTCGAATTTGGATTTGCAGCAAAATTTGACAAAAGAACAAAAATAACAGCAGATTTGACCATTCCTCGTGGAGAAGAAGAACAAGCAGATGGCACTAAAGTTCCGTTGAGACATGTGTCGCCTATTTTCGGAAATGTACACTTTATCTATAAAAATGATCGTTTAAAATTTGACATCTTTACCAATTTCAATAGTTCAATAAGCTACAATAATTTGGCACCTTCAGAAAGAAGCAAAGCATATCTCTATGCGGTAGATGAAAATGGAAATCCGTACGCACCTTCATGGCTCATTGTAAGTGCAAAATCAAACTTTGAAATTACAGAAAAAATCAACCTAACAGCATCACTTGAAAATATCACCGATAAGCGATACAGAGTCTATTCTTCTGGAATTACTGCTCCTGGTAGAAATCTCATTTTAGGATTAAACTATAATTTTTAGCAGAAAAACATTGTTAAAATTGCAACTCATCGAAATTAATTGATAATTATAACGACAAATTCATAGTTTTCATCTAAATTCATAGTTCTAATAATAAAAAACTACCAAAAAAATAATAAATGAAGTAAATTTACCTTGCCTTAAAATACCTAACATATGAAAAAAACCTACTCACTTTTAGCTTTATTGCTATTCTTTGCTTCTGCTAGTGCCCAATATTGTATTCCTGCAGGAAATGACCCTTCCTTGGACTTTGTGGATAGCTTTCAAGTAGGCACTGATATCAATAATCCACCAACAACACTTGGATATAGTGACTTTACTGCCACAACTTTTACAACGATCAAAAGAACATTAAACTACCCTGTAACTATAATAAAAAATTCTACAGACGACCAAGGAGCTGCCGTTTGGATTGATTACAATCAAGATGGTGACTTTGATGATGCCGGAGAACTTGTAGTAAACTTTACACAAGATTTCGTAGCTTCTTTTTCAGGATCGTTTACTGTCCCAGTAACGGCACTTACAGGAACCACACGAATGAGAGTAATGCTTGAATACCAGTTTTCTCCTGGTGTTGGAGATGCTTGTAGACAATTTATATTTGGAGAAGTTGAAGATTATACCGTAGAAATAGAAGCATTGCCGTATCCTGGAAACGTTATTTCAAACCTACAACTTTGGATGCGGGCAGATGCCGGAACTACACTAACAGGAACCGACGTAGATGCTTGGGAAGATCAATCACCAAATCAATTCAGTGCCGCTTCACAAGGAACTTCCGATGCACAGTTCATTACAAACGGACTCAACTTTAATCCTACATTACGATTTACGGGGACACAATTTTTAAATGTTGGAAATCAGCCTGAGCTAGACATACAACCGCTTACGGATGAAATGACCGTCATTACTGTTATAAACGCCTCGTCTTTTGGTACTGTTGTAAGTAAAGCAGATGAATTTGACCGAAACTATCAAGTCTGGTCTGGCTTTACCGACAGAGCATTACATCACACGCTAGGAAGAGCTACAGGTGACCCTACAACCTCAGTTCGTTTTGGAACACTACACATTCGTGATGAACCAAAAATTACAAGTGGAGTTGTTGCAAACACAGGAAATAGTTTTACAAGACTAACACCATACATGAACGGAGTAGTAGATGTTGCCGCGACCAATGAAGGTATTTCTAACGGAACTGTTGCTGCAGATGTACTTATTGGCGCTAGACGATCAAGTGGAAACACAGGTTCAAGCTTTCGGTTCAATGGAGATATCGCAGAAGTTATCATTTATGACAGAGATTTAACAACTGCCGAATTGGAAAGAGTTGAATCATACCTAGCCATAAAATATGGAATAACACTCGGAGCTAATGAAGCTTTTTGGGACACTGCAACCGTATCAACATCACCAACAGGATACGCTGGTACAAGTAAAAATTACCTAGACTCAAACGGAACTATCATTTGGAATGGTTCTTCGAATGCAGGATACGGATTCAACGTATTTGGAGTAGGTAGAGATGATAACTCAGGATTATTACAAACACAATCAAATAGTGTTAATGTTGATGTTATAGACATATTAACAATGGAGGTTGAAAGCGGAAGTATTGCTACCGATAGAAGTTTCCTAATGGTTGGAAGCAACGGACTTGCCGAAACAATTCAGACAACAACATTGCCTGCTCGTACGATGGGAATACTAAACAAAGTTTGGCATGCTCATGAAACGACAGCTGAAGTAGGAACTGTTGAATTACGATTTGACATGAGTGGTAGTGGTGTCGCAAACCTAGACGATTTAGAATTATACATAGCAACCAATGATAGTTTTTCTGATTATGAAAACTATGAAGGAACAAACGTTGGTGGAATAATTACTTTTACAGGAGTAAACCTAAGTGACGGACAATATTTTACACTTGCAGAGCCAGAAGTTATTACAGGAAATAATTCGCTATTTTTTGATGGTATAGACGATTATGTAGAAGATAGATCGCCAGTAACCAGAGGGTTAACTGATTATACCGTGATGGGATGGATTAGAAATCCGGGACAGTCTTCCACAATTGCTGACCGTAGAATACTTGGTGTTACGGGACAATACAAATTCTTTCTAAATTCAGGATTATTAGGGTTTCAAGAAGGACAAACAGGAGCTGTAGGGCAAACAGGTAGCTCAACAATTAGAGATTGGGTTCATTTTGCCATCATAGTAGACACAGCCTCAGGTAGGGCCAACTTCTACTTAAACGGACGTGGCGCAGGTGGAGGAGGAATTGATCCGCTAGCCTCAAATACCAACCCGTTTAGAATGGGAACAGAGTCAAATGTGAACTTCTTTAGAGGCTCCATTGATGAGGTAAGAGTTTTTAATGTTGCTCTAACATTAGATCAATTGCGTGAAATGGTGCACCAAGAAATTGAACAAAACGGCGCTAATGTAATGGGTTCTGTAATTCCTAAAGATATAGAAGACTTTACTACTGGTAACAACGTGCCTTGGTCTTCATTAGTAGCTTATTATGACATGTCTTCCATAAAAGGAAATCGAATTGAAGATGTAACAGGAAATGACAATACGTTATTTATGAAAAACATCAATGCGGTAGAACCTCAAACTGCTCCAATGCCATACACAAGTATTGCTGATGGAAATTGGGGAGACGATGCTACTTGGGAATTTGGTAATGTATGGGATATTCCTTCTGCAGCAAGTATCAATTGGTCTATAGTTCAAATAAAAAATGATGTAACGGTCAATGCAAATTACTCTACCTTAGGATTAACGGTAGATGCCGGAGCAACACTTACAGTAACAGGGACAAATCCTGTAGTAACCAATACATCTCCGTTTGCAGCTACACGAGGAACAGGTTTTGAATTAATCAACACTTGGTATACAGAACTCAACGGAATCATTGATTTAAACGGAGAAAGTCAATTTAGACAAACTGTACGAAGTGATTTAGCAACTACAAGTTCTGGTTACATTGAAAAAGATCAACAAGGTACAGCAAATAACTTTACATACAATTATTGGTCTTCGCCAGTAGGAGCTATTAATACAACAGCAAACAATCAAAGTTTTGCATTGGAAGATGTTTTCCTTGATGGTACTAATGTAAGTGCACCAGGACCTATTGCTTGGACAGTGCCAGCAAACGCAGATGGATCAACATCTCCATTCACAATCAGTTCACGATGGATATACAAATTTATCAATGGTGGCGATGAAGATTACGATGCATGGTTATATACAGGAAACGCAGGAAGCATTTCTGTAGGAGAAGGATTTACCATGAAAGGTGTTTCTAATACAAGTGATGAACTAGAAGAACAAAACTATGTCTTTAGAGGAAAACCTAACAATGGTACAATAACAGTAAGTCCTTTAGGTGACACAAACTTGTATTTAGTTGGAAATCCATATCCTTCTGTCTTAGATGCCAATCAATTCATTGCTGATAACTTGGCTAATGATGCTACTTCAGGAACATTATATTTCTGGGAACATTGGGGCGGAGGAACGCATGTTCTTTTAGCATACCAAGGAGGATATGCTACATATACTACCTTAGGAGGAACACCAGCAATGTCGCACCCAACGGTAAATCAAACAGATTCAGGAACAAAAACTCCTGGACGATTCATTCCTGTTGGACAAGGTTTCTTTGTGCAAGGTGATAACAATGCAGGAAATGGACTTACCGCAACGGTTGAGTTCAACAACGGACAACGTGGAAACTCTGCTGGTTTAATTCGTGAATACGGATCGTCTCCAACATCAGTTTTTGTAAGAGATGGTGTTGATGACACATTAAATCCTGGCATGTTTGAAAACTCAGAAAATGCAACAAATACTGCTGCTGAAAATATCGAAAGTGATGATGATACTTCTTCTGACGATGACGACGATATTGAATACGACGAAGATGGTGTGCCTGTAGATACCAGACAAAAAATTCGCTTAGGTTACATCAATCCAGAAGGTTTCCGTAGACAATTACTATTAGGATTTGACGAAAATTCTACTGACGGAATTGATTTAGGTTACGATGGAGAATCTATCGGAGTTACTGCAAATGACATGTATTGGTCATTAGAAAATCAAAAATTCGTAATTCAGGCATTGCCAGATTTTAATATAGATAGAGAAGTGGCAATTGGTTTAGTTACTGAGACAGTAGGTGGCGGAACAATAACATTAGATGCATTAGAAAATATAGACAACACTGTTGGAATCTATATAAAAGATAACTACACTGGCATAACACACGATTTGCGTGCAAGCGATTTTCAAGTGTCAATTCCTGTAGGAGCTACTGATGATAAATATTCGTTGGTTTTCAAACCAGAAAATGCACTAAGTGTTAACAATGAAATTCTAGAAAGTGGAATTACCATGTACACCGATACAGAAACGGAAGAATTGGTAATTACAAACAATACCAACTTCAAACTAGAACTAATTGATTTACACACCATTCTTGGACAAAAGATAATTTCTATCAAAGAAGGAATTGACGAAAACATTATTCGAATTCCTATTGACAACCAAGCAAGTGGTATTTACGTAATAAGTATCTATTCTGAAAAAGGAAAAATTAGTAAAAAGCTAGTCATTCAATAACACAGAATAACTCATATACAAAAGACCACTTGACAACCAAGTGGTCTTTTTTTATTTAACACATTACAATTCAATGAAATTCATTAATTTCGCAAATTCAATACAGAGCAGAAAAAATGGCTAACAAATTTACAGAATACAAAGGACTCAACTTACCCGTAGTAGCAGAAGAAATACTAAACTATTGGGAAGAAAACAACATCTTTGAAAAAAGTATAACCTCACGTGAAGGAGCTGAATCATTCGTGTTTTTTGAAGGACCACCTTCAGCAAACGGATTACCAGGAATTCATCACGTATTGGCTAGAGCTATTAAAGATATTTTCTGTCGCTACAAAACCCAAAAAGGATATCAAGTAAAACGTAAAGCTGGTTGGGATACACACGGACTTCCTGTAGAACTTAAAGTAGAATCAGAACTCAATATCACCAAAGAAGACATTGGCAAAAAAGTATCTATCGATGAATATAACGAAGCTTGTAAAAAAGCAGTTATGCGTTATACAGATATTTGGAACGATATGACCAAAAGAGCTGGATATTGGGTAAATATGGACGATCCGTACATCACGTACAAACCCAAATACATGGAAAGCGTTTGGTGGTTGTTAAAGCAAGTCTACGACAAAGGCTTAATGTATAAAGGTTATACCATTCAGCCATATTCACCAAAAGCTGGAACAGGACTAAGTTCGCACGAAGTCAATCAACCTGGAGCGTATCAAGATGTCACAGATACAACTGTTGTAGCGCAATTTAAAACCATCAAAGAAACCTTGCCAGAAGCCTTACAAAACATAGGCGATGTACATTTCTTAGCATGGACAACAACACCGTGGACATTACCATCAAACACAGCACTAACTGTTGGACCAAAAATCGATTATGTCGTTGTAAAATCATACAATCAGTACACATTTGAACCTATAAATGTCGTATTGGCAAAAAACTTAGTTGGGAAACAATTTACGGGTAAATTCACGAAAGTGGAAACCCTCGAAGAACTAGAAGCGTATCAACAAGGAGACAAAAAAATACCATTTTTAGTAACTAGCGAGCACAAAGGAAGCGACTTGGTTGGTATAAAATACGAGCAATTGCTTGATTACGCATTGCCATATCAAAATCCTGAAAATGCTTTTAGAGTCATTTCGGGTGATTTTGTTACCACAGAAGATGGAACAGGAATCGTACACACAGCGCCAACATTTGGAGCAGACGATGCTAAAGTTGCCAAAGAAGCAACGCCAGAAGTTCCGCCATTATTAGTATTAGATGAAGAAGGAAATCCTGCGCCACTTGTAGACTTGCAAGGACGATTCAGACCAGAATTGGGCGAATTTGGAGGGAAATATGTAAAAAATGAATACTATGCAGAAGGTGAAGCTCCAGAAAAATCAATTGATGTCGAATTAGCCATCAAGCTAAAAACTGAAAACAAAGCATTTAAAGTAGAAAAATATGTGCACAGTTATCCACATTGCTGGCGTACAGACAAACCAATATTATACTATCCGTTAGATTCATGGTTTATCAAAATCACGGACGTAAAAGATAGAATGCATGAACTCAATCAAACCATCAACTGGAAGCCAAAATCGACAGGAGAAGGACGTTTCGGAAACTGGATTGCAGGTGCCAACGACTGGAACTTATCTCGATCACGTTTCTGGGGAATTCCATTACCAATCTGGCGTACAGAAGATGGAAAAGAAGAATTGATAATTGGTTCTTTAGAAGAATTAAAAGCGGAAATCAAAAAAGCAATCGACGCTGGTGTAGAAACCAAAGACGTTTACGCTTCTTTTGAAGTTGGAAACATGTCTGATGAAAACTACGACAACGTAGACTTGCACAAGCATATTGTAGATCAAATAACGCTAGTTTCGCCTTCTGGGAAACCAATGAAACGCGAAAGTGACTTAATTGATGTTTGGTTTGACTCAGGTTCTATGCCGTATGCACAATGGCATTATCCGTTTGAAAACAAAGAACTCATAGACAACAACGAAAACTATCCGGCAAACTTTATTGCAGAAGGTGTCGATCAAACTCGTGGTTGGTTCTACACGCTTCACGCAATAGGAACGATGGTTTTTGATTCGGTTGCGTATAAAAATGTGGTATCAAACGGTTTAGTGCTAGACAAACACGCACAAAAAATGTCTAAACGTCTTGGAAATGCAGTTGATCCATTTACAACCTTAGACAAATACGGACCAGATGCGACGCGTTGGTACATGATTTCGAATGCAAATCCGTGGGACAACTTAAAATTCGATCTAGAAGGAATCGCAGAAGTACGCCGTAAATTCTTCGGAACGTTATACAACACATATTCATTCTTCTGTCTATATGCAAACATTGACAATTTCAGCTACAGCGAAGACGAAATTGTACTGGCAGAACGTCCAGAAATAGACCGTTGGATACTTTCTGAATTGCACACACTTATCAAAAACGTAGATCAATTTTACGCAGAGTACGAACCTACAAGAGCTGCAAGAGCCATCTCAGAATTTGTACAAGAAAATCTAAGTAACTGGTTTGTGCGTTTAAGTAGAAGAAGATTCTGGAAAGGTGATTACGGACATGATAAAATATCAGCATACCAAACCTTATATACGTGTATGCTAACAGTTGCCAAACTAGGCGCGCCAATCGCACCTTTTTATATGGATAGACTTTACAAAGATTTAACGCTAGCAACAACTACAGAAAACTTTGAGAGTGTACATTTGTCAGCGTTTCCAAAATACGATGAATCGTTCATTGACAAGTCGTTAGAACGTAAAATGGAAAACGCACAAACAATATCTTCGCTCGTATTATCGTTAAGAGCTAAAGAAAAGATCAAAGTGCGTCAGCCATTACAACGTATCATGATTCCTGTGTTGGATGAACAAAACAAAGCGGAGATTTTGGCTGTTGCCGAATTAATCAAATCGGAAGTAAACGTAAAAGAAGTAGAACTCTTAGATGATGCTTCTGGAATATTAGTCAAGCAAATAAAGCCAAATTTCAAAGTTTTAGGACCAAAATTTGGAAAAGACATGAAGGCAGCTGCAGCAGTAATCATGCAATTTGGACAAGAAGAAATTGCCGAAATTGAAAAAACAGGAAAAATACCCGTAGAAATTAACGGAAAAAATAGTACATTAGACATAACAGAAGTAGAAATCACTTCTCAAGACATAGAAGGTTGGTTAGTAGCCAATTCGGGAGGAATTACCGTAGCGTTAGACGTTACCATAACTCAAGAGCTCCGTAAAGAAGGAATTGCAAGAGAACTTGTAAACAGAATTCAAAACTTACGTAAAGATTCAGGGTTTGAAGTCACGGATAAAATCCAAGTAACACTACAAAAAGATGAACATTTAGTCGATGCTATCAATGCAAATATAGACTATCTGAAAACGGAAACGTTGACAGCAGAACTTATATTTGTGGATCAACTAGAAAATGGAACAGAAATTGCTTTCGATGAAGTAAACACCGTATTGTTTATTAAAAAAATATAGAGATCATGGAAGACACTAAAATAAGATACTCAGACAAGCAGCTTGGAGAATTCAGAACAATCATTCAAGACAAAATAGATCAAGCGCAAAAAGATTTAGCACTATTAAAAAGTGCTTATATGAACGATCATAACAATGGAACTGATGATACTTCACCAACATTCAAAGCTTTTGAAGAAGGATCAACAACCATGTCGAAAGAAAAAAATATGCAATTGGCTATTCGTCAAGAGAAATTTATTCGTGATCTAAAAAATGCTTTAATTCGTATTGAAAACAAAACATACGGAATCTGTAGAGTAACAGGAAAACTAATCAATCCTGAACGCTTAAAATTAGTGCCACATGCAACTTTAAGTATTGAAGCAAAAAATATGCAGAAATAAAAATCTATATATCATACAAAAAGCGCTCAATGAGCGCTTTTTTAGTTTACAGTTGAAAATTTAGGTATTAGATTTTGGGAATTAGGTATTAGGAAGTTTCTAAGTGTATTTGAAGTTTCAAAGAACGAGTCCATACTTTGGCAAACTCAGTGCAGGCTAAAAACAAAGTTGAAGTTTAAGCGTTTATAAGTTTAGCAGTTTACACTATGATTTAAAATATAGAAATAACAACTTAACCCAAAACCCAAAACAATGCAAAAAGTGACTTACATAACCTATTTTTTTATGCTATTCACAACTGCATGCTTTGCCCAAAAAATAACGCAACAAACCATTACAATTGATGGAATAGAAGAAATCCGAATCAATACGGAAAAAATATTTCAGCTCAACATCTTCAGCACAAACGATCCTTTCATTAAAATTGAAACCAGTATGGAAGGCGAATATTACCAAGATGTCAATGTCATTACAGCAACCAAAAACAAGCAACTACAACTTTCATGTGAACTCGCAGAAGGTTTTCAAATGCCAAACGACAAACTAAGCGCGCACAAGGTATTTTCAATCAAAATGAATCTCTATCTACCTAAAAAGCTCAAAGTTCAGCTAGAAGGCTACGAAACGCAAGTATACATCAAAGGAAACTATCAAAAATTTTTGGCGGTCTTACTCTCAGGAAACGTTACTTTAGAAGATTTTTCTGCGGAAGCAAAAATTCAATCCAAAAAAGGGAACATTCACCTTACAAACAAAAAGCAACTTGATTTTGAGACGAAAAAACCTCAGGAAATCATCTTCTACAAAAATGGGAAAAGAATAGAATTAAAAGCCAACAATGGAAAGATTACATATTCTTCTGATAAAGCCTAAAATATTCTTATTTTAGCGGGCAATTAAATTTTCAATCGAAAATTGTACGACACATGTCATTAAAAAAAGCTATTGGAATCATTGTTTTGGTCTTACTCATAGATCAAATCAGTAAAATATATATCAAAACGAACTTTGCGCTCGGAGAATCCGTAGAAGTATTTAGTTGGTTTAAAATTCTCTTTGTAGAAAACAAAGGAATGGCTTGGGGCGTTGAATTGCCTGGAAGCTATGGAAAATTATTTCTCACCTTATTTCGATTATTTGCCATCACTGCCATTGGATATTGGTTGTATGATTCGGTAAAGAAAAAAGGCTCTCGAATTCTCATTGTAGCTATTGCGCTCATCTTTGCAGGTGCTTTTGGAAACATCATTGACTCTGTATTTTACGGACTTATTTTCAATGAAAGTGTATATCAAGGAGAAGTAGCTACATTTATGCCTGAAGGCGGTGGATATGCTCCTGTATTCTACGGACGTGTGGTTGATATGCTTCATTTTCCGATGATTGATACTACATGGCCAGCATGGATGCCATGGATTGGTGGCGATCGTTTTACGTTCTTCGATCCTGTGTTTAACATTGCTGACTCTGCAATTACTATTGGAGTTTTGTTGTTAATTATTTTTAACAAAAGAGCGTTTCCGAAGAAGCCAAAAAACGTAAAAGAAATTGCCGTAGAAGAAGAAATTGCGACAGAGTAAATTTAAAACTCAAAAACTTTTTCAGGCGTTACACAAAAATCCAAACCAATATCAGTTGCATCTACTGTAAACAAAGTTGTTTCTGGTGGAAAAAAGGACAAACCAATCTTAATCGTTTCGGGTTTGCATTCTGCCAAAAAGCGATCGTAAAAACCTTTTCCGTAACCAACTCTATTTCCGTTCGTATCATACGCTAACAATGGTATAAAAACCACATCAATTTTTGTTGAAGGAACTTCGATGCCATCTACAGGTTCAGGAATATTATAGGCATTCTTTTTAATGATGGTATTATCTGTTAGTAGAAAATGTGTCAACGAATGATTTTTAAAATCACTCTTAGACAAAACAACATCTTTATCTTTTCCCAAAAGAATATTCAACACAAATTCGGTATCAATCTCTTTTTGTTCGGTAATTGTCAAAAACAAATGATAATAGCGTTTTTCCCAAACGGGAAGTTTCAACAAATTATTGGCGATGGCAATGCTAAAATCATCTAACTGCTGAGGTGTCAGCTCATTTCGTAATGCTTTATATTTCTTCCGTAAGGTAGTTTTTGACATTCTAAAAGATTTATCACAAAAATAAAAAATTGTAACTTAGATGAAGCAATACGAATCCTTTGTTTTTGGAAGAATTGCGAGTAACTTTGTTTGCACGAAATGTACTATGGAAGAATTAAAAAAAGCGTTAGACCTTAAAAAAGAATTAGATACTCTACGACCAATTGATGCTGAAACAGAAGCTATTATCATGCAAAAATTTCGGTTAGATTGGAACTACCATTCAAATCATTTAGAAGGAAACACGTTGACATATGGAGAAACAAAAGCATTACTTCTTTTCAATATTACAGCACAAGGAAAACCACTCAAAGATCATATTGAAGTTACAGGACACAATCAAGCGATTAATTGGGTAATTGATGTGGTAAAAGGAGATTATCCACTGACAGAAAGTTTTATCCGACAAATTCACGAGTTATTACTCAAAGAACCATACGAAGTTGATGCGATTACGCTAGATGGAAAACCAACGAAAAAGAAAGTACATGTTGGTAAATACAAAAAAACACCAAATCATGTAAAAACGGTTACGGGAGAAATATTCCGATTTGCTACACCAGAAGAAACGCCAGCAAAAATGACCGATTTACTCAATTGGTATAACGAAAAAATAACAGAAGAAACTGTAAATCCTATATTATTAGCGGCAGAATTTCATTATAAATTTATACGAATTCATCCATTTGATGATGGAAACGGGCGAACTGCAAGAATCCTCATGAATTTTATCTTGATGAAATATGGTTTTCCACCAACGATCATTAAAACAGAAGACAAAGAAAATTACTTCGCAGCCTTACGATTGGCAGACGCAGGAAACATAGAAGCTTTTATCAATTACATTGCACAAAACTTAGTATATTCTTTACAACTTATGATTGCTGGCGCAAAAGGAGAGAATATTGAGGAAGATGATGATGTGGAGAAAGAAGTTGCTTTGTTGGAACAACGCTTTAAGCATTTGAATGATACGATTATAGTTAGAAATAAGGAGCAAGTTGAAAAGATAATAAATTACTCTGGAGCAAAACTATTTGAAAAAATTGAAATAAAACAAAAAGAATTATTTAATCGATTTTATGAAAAATCAAATTTTGAAACTGATTTTGAAAGAATTGAAAATGCATTTGGAGAGAAATATGATCTTTTTGAAATTTCTTTCGAATTTGAAACATTAAAATCTGGAATTTTAAAGGGAGATTTTTATTTTGTAATATATTTTGAATTTTATGAGGAGAAGTATAACGTTTCCTATGAGCAAGGGAATGAAGAAGAAATGTTTGATGAAGTTACTTTCGTGACGAAACAGTATGGAGTACAATTAACAATTGATGAAATTGATGAAATAATAGAATTAAGTCTTAAGAGACATAAAGAATCATTCGAAGAACTTATAAAGCAAAAAGAAAACTCCAAAAAATAACAATATGTTAGTTCGAGCACAGTCAAGAACACTTTGAAAACGTAAAATGTAAAAATATTTTTAATCTTAGAACCAATCTCAATACTAATATCTCAGTACTCAATACTACCAAATGACCGAAGCACTACAACTACAACTCAAAACCTTACCAACCAATCCTGGTGTCTATCAATACTATGATAAAGACGGAAAGTTGTTGTATGTAGGAAAAGCGAAAAACTTAAAAAAACGAGTCGCATCTTACTTTACCAAAAATCATGAATATGGAAAAACGAGGGTTTTGGTCAAAAAAATCGTTTCCATAAAACACATTGTAGTAGCTACAGAAACAGATGCGTTGCTGTTGGAAAACAATCTCATCAAAAAATACCAACCGCGTTACAATGTCATGCTAAAAGATGACAAATCGTATCCATGGATTTGTATCAAAAATGAACGTTTTCCACGTGTATTTCCCACACGTAGAGTTATCAAAGATGGCTCAGAATACTTTGGTCCGTATACGAGTATGAAAACGGTTCGAACGCTACTAGACTTAATCAAAGGTCTCTATCCGTTGCGAACCTGCAATTACGATTTATCACAAGAAAAAATTAACGCAGGCAAATACAAAGTGTGTCTCGAATATCATTTGGGCAATTGTTTGGGTCCGTGTGAAGGTTATCAAACCATACAAAGTTACGACGAGCAAATTGTAGCAATTAGAGAAATTATCAAGGGAAATTTCAAAGATTCACTCAATCAATTTAAAGCGCAAATGAAAACCTATGCGGAAGCAATGGAGTTTGAACAAGCGCAAAAAGTCAAGGAAAAAATAGACATTCTAGAAAACTATCAAGCAAAATCAACAGTTGTCAATCCAAAAATTAGCAATGTCGATGTTTTTACAATCGTATCCGACGAAAGTTTTGGGTACATTAACTTCTTGCAACTCTCGTTAGGTTCTATTATCCGATCGCACACGATGGAAATCAAAAAGAAATTGGACGAAACCGACAAAGAATTACTCGAACTCGCTATCACAGAAATTCACCAACGTTTCAAAACAAACTCCAAAGAACTATATGTACCTTTTGAAGTTGAGGTTGGCGAAAAATTCAAAATCACAATTCCAAAATTAGGTGACAAAAAACGAATCTTAGAACTGTCATTACGAAATGCGAAATACCATCGTATGGAACGTTTCAAGCAAATAAAACTGACAGATCCAGACAAGCACGTCAATCGTATTATGGCGCAAATGAAAAAGGATTTACGTCTCTCAGAAGAACCGCGACACATTGAGTGTTTTGACAACTCCAACATTCAAGGAAGCAATCCTGTGGCGGCTTGTGTAGTATTCAAAAATGGAAAACCAAGCAAAAAAGAATACCGACATTTCAACATTAAAACCGTAGTTGGTCCCGACGATTTTGCTTCTATGGAAGAAGTCGTGTATCGCCGATACAAACGTTTGGTAGAAGAAAAGCAACCTTTACCACAATTAATTGTCATTGATGGAGGAAAAGGACAACTATCTTCGGCATTAAAAAGTTTAGATGCACTAAATTTACGAGGAAAAATAGCAATCATCGGAATTGCAAAACGTTTGGAAGAAATATACTATCCAGGTGATTCAATTCCACTATATTTAGATAAAAAAAGCGAAACGCTAAAAATTATACAACATTTACGAAATGAAGCACACCGATTCGGAATTACGTTCCACCGAAACAAACGAAGCAATAGTGCGTTAAACTCAGAATTGGAAACCATTGCAGGAATTGGCGAAAAAACCATCGTAGAACTGTTGAAAAAATTCAAATCGGTCAAACGAATTTCAGAAGCTTCTCTCGAAGACATTTCGGCAGTAGTTGGAAATAGCAGAGCAAAAAAAATATACAATAACTTTCATAAAAAATAAGCGTTCACACCATGAAAAAGTGGATCTGTATTTACATAGCAATCTTTAGTTTCTTTATTGTCTCGGCACAAGAAAAAACACCACAAAAGCAAGACCTTAAAGTAGGTTTGGTACTCAGTGGTGGCGGAGCAAAAGGGTTGGCGCATATTGGAACACTCAAAATAATTGACAGTTTGGGAATTCGGGTAGATTATATTGGAGGCACAAGTATGGGCGCCATCATCGGATCATTATATGCCTCAGGTTATACCGGAAAACAAATCGATTCCATCTTTAAAATTACAGATTTCAACAAACTAATTCAGGATGATTTACCACGATCTGCCAAAACATTTTACGAAAAAGAAGATGCAGAACGTTATGCAATCACGTTGCCGTTTGAAAACTTCAAAGTAAGCTTTCCTTCGTCAATTTCTAGAGGACAAAACGTATACAACAAACTTGCAAGCTTACTATTGCACGTAGATCATGTAAATGATTTTAGTAAACTTCCCATTCCGTTTTTATGTATTGCTTCAGATATTGAAAAAGCAGAATCTGTCATTCTTGAAAAAGGATTTTTGGCGGAAGCAATAACGGCAAGTGGTGCGTTTCCGTCTCTATTTGAACCTATTCCTATGTCGGGTAGACTACTCATTGACGGTGGTGTTACCAACAACTATCCTGTTGATGAAATCAGAGCAAAAGGTGTTGATGTCATCATTGGTGTAGATGTGCAAGACGATTTGGCAAGCAGAGACAAATTGAAATCTGCAGTATCAATCCTCAACCAAATCAATAACTTCCGTACCATAAAAGCAATGCGGGAAAAAAGTAAAAAAACAGACATTTACATTCGTCCAGATATTGTTGGTTTCTCTGTGATGTCGTTTGACAGAGGTCGCGAATTAATAGCAAGAGGTCATGAAGCGGGCAAGAAACAAATTGAAGCATTACAAAAAGTTGCGGCACAGCAAAAACAAAAACGACAATTACCACCTGTAAAAATAAAAGATTCTATCAATGTAAATTACATTCACTTACGTGGAAATAAAAAATACACACGTTCCTACGTACGTGGTAAACTTCGCTTCAAAACGCCCAAAAAAGTATCGTTCAAAAAATTTCAAGAAGGAATTAGTAACCTTGCCGCAACAGGAAACTTTACAGGAATTCGTTATAAAACTGTAAAAAATGACGATGGCACAAAAGACGTAATCTTAAACCTGAGAGAGCGTCCAAACAAAACATTTTTACGTTTGGGAGCACACTATGACGATGTATACAAAACGGCAGGATTGATAAATGTTACGGCAAAAAAAGTACTCTTTAACAATGATGTGGCTTCGTTCGACTTTATTATTGGCGACAACATTCGCTACAACTTTGAGTATTATATTGACAAAGGATATTATTGGAGTGTCGGACTCAAATCGCGTTTTAACACCTTTGAGCGCGGAATAAATTTTGATTTAATTCGTGAAGGCAATGAAAATCCAAACCTAAACAGAATTGATCTTGATGTTGCCGATTTAACCAACCAATTGTACATTCAAACTGTCGTTCGAGAAGAATTTGTATTTGGCGTCGGAGCAGAACACAAACGACTAAAACTCACCTCAGAAACCATTGTGGAAGGCAATGAAGAAGAAACTACTTTTGAAAAAAGTGATTTTATCAGCACATTCGGATTCTTAAAATTAGATACCTACAACAATAAATATTTTCCGTCAAGCGGATTGTTCTTTGAAGGTGACTTTAATTGGTATCTCTATTCATCTGACTTCAACAAAAACTTCAATCCATTCTCTATCGCAAAAGCGAAAATGGGATATGCAACCACAATTATTGACAATGTTTCGCTAAACATTACTTCCGAAGGCGGATTTAAAATTGGAGATAATTCTACCAATTCCTTAGATTTTGTTTTGGGAGGATTTGGAAACAACTTCATCAATAACTACACGTCTTTTCTTGGTTACGACTTTTTAAGCTTTACAGGAAATAGTTTTGTAAAAGGAAGTATTTCATTTGATTATAATTTCTTAACGAAGCATCACGTAAATCTAACGGCAAACTATGCAAATGCTGGAAACGATATTTTTAGAAGCGGTGAATGGTTTACAAAACCAGACTTTAACGGTTATGCCGTTGGTTATGGTTTAGAAACCTTTTTTGGACCTTTACAAGTCAAATATGCTTGGACTCCCGAAATTGATGACGATCAGCTATATTTTAGTATTGGATTTTGGTTTTAGACGCTCACAAAAAAGTGCGTTTTAAATCAATAACAGCTTGTAAAATACATGATTAAATCTCCATAATAAATCCCAAACATGACTTCAATCATAAAAAATCTATAAATAATTACGATATTTGTAAACAGGTGAATAAAAAATACCTGGAAAATTTAAACAAGTGAAACCTTTTTGGAACGACTTACTAGCGCATTTACACTATCTTATCAAGCGAAATCCTGAATAAGAAAGCGTTGTTTTTTTGCTAAATGTGACCTCTTTTCTCACATTTTTCTATATATTATTACACTATATTTTACGATTACAAAAAAATAACAATATGCCTTTTTATCATAAATTAGGAAATATTCCACCAAAACGACACACGATATTCAGAAAGCCAAACGGCGATTTATACTACGAACAACTTTTTGGAACAATTGGCTTTGATGGAATGTCCACCAACAGTTACCACGAACACAGACCGACACAAGTCAAAGAAATTCGCAAGCAATACAGCGTACAACCCAAAATTGCCAAAGCGAATAATATGCAATCTTATCGCTTCCGCGGATTTCAAGTGCCACCAGAAGCAGACTATTTAGAAAGTAGAAAAGTAGTGTTGACCAACAGTGATTGCAACATCATTTTGGCGGCTCCACAAGAATCTACGCGTGATTATTTCTATAAAAATACAGACGCAGACGAACTCATCTTCATTCACAAAGGAACAGGGAAACTCCGCACAATGCTCGGAAATCTTGATTTCAAATATGGAGATTATCTATTAGTTCCACGCGGAATCATTTACAAACTAGATTTTGATACAGACGACAATCGTTTGTTCATCGTAGAATCGTATCGACCAATTTATACACCAAAACGTTACAGAAACTGGTTTGGGCAACTCTTAGAACATTCGCCTTTCTGTGAACGTGACATTCGCAGACCATACGAACTAGAAACCAACGATGAAAAAGGAGAATTCCTCATCAAAGTTAAAAAGCAAGGTGACATTTTTGAAATGATCTACGCCACACATCCATTTGATGTTATTGGTTATGATGGTTACAACTATCCGTATGCGTTTTCCATTCACGATTTTGAGCCAATCACAGGTCGCATTCATCAACCGCCACCAGTACATCAAACTTTTGAAACAGACGCATTTGTAGTCTGCTCATTTGTGCCAAGATTATACGACTATCATCCTGAAAGCATTCCAGCACCTTACAATCACAGCAATATTGATAGCGACGAAGTTTTATACTATGTAGATGGAGACTTTATGAGTAGAAACGATATTGACGCAGGACACATTTCACTACATCCAGCAGGAATTCCTCACGGACCACATCCTGGTGCTGTAGAACGAAGCATCGGACAAACAGAAACAGAAGAATTGGCAGTCATGGTCGATACCTTCAAACCTTTACAAGTAACCGAAGAAGCCATGAAAATTGCTGATGAAGACTATTTCAAATCTTGGTTAGAATAAATACAAGACTGATGACACAACACACAACCAACATTGCAACGCAAATTCGTGCCATGTGGTAAGTAAACAAACTTACTTACAGGATTTATCACACACAAAAACGAATTGCAAACGCATAAAAAATTATAAAAAGATGGCAGCAGAAATAAAAAACTTAAAAGATTTACAAAATACAGAATACGGACTCAAAAAATTATTTGACGAAGCAGAAGACTTTCTTCCACTTTTAGGAACAGACTACGTAGAATTATACGTCGGGAACGCCAAACAATCGGCACATTTCTACAAAACGGCTTTTGGTTTTCAATCAGAAGCTTACGCAGGATTGGAAACAGGATTAACCGACAGAGTTTCATACGTATTAAAACAAGATAAAATTCGCTTGGTCTTAACAACACCATTAGGAAAAGGTGGCGAAATCAATGAGCATATCGATTTACACGGCGATGGCGTAAAAGTAGTAGCACTTTGGGTAGAAGATGCTACAAAAGCCTTTGAAGAAACGACCAAAAGAGGCGCAAAACCGTACATGGAACCAACAAAAGAAGAAGATGAAAACGGATATGTAATTCGCTCAGGAATCTATACGTACGGAGAAACGGTTCATGTTTTTGTAGAACGTAAAAACTATAACGGAGTCTTTTTACCAGGATATCAAAGATGGGAATCTCACTACAATCCGGAGCCAGTTGGCTTAAAATTCATCGATCACATGGTAGGAAATGTAGGTTGGGGAGAAATGAAAGAATGGTGTGAATTCTACGCGAAAGTAATGGGATTTGCGCAAATTATCTCCTTTACAGATGATGATATTTCTACCGATTTTACTGCGTTGATGAGTAAAGTAATGAGTAATGGAAATGGTAGAATCAAATTTCCAATCAATGAACCCGCAGAAGGAAAAAAGAAATCGCAAATTGAAGAATATCTAGACTTTTACAATGGTTCAGGAGTACAACATATTGCGGTTGCTACAGACAATATTATTGATACGGTTTCGCAAATGCGCGAACGTGGAGTAGAATTCTTATACGTTCCAGATACATATTATGATGACTTGTTAGAACGTGTTGGCGACATCGATGAAGATGTAGAAGAACTCAAAAAACACGGAATCTTAATTGATCGTGATGAAGAAGGATACTTATTGCAGTTATTTACCAAAACCATTGTAGACAGACCAACAATGTTCTTTGAAGTCATTCAGCGTAAAGGCGCACAATCATTTGGAGTAGGAAACTTTAAAGCTTTATTTGAAGCGATAGAAAGAGAACAAGCTGCTCGCGGAACATTGTAATATAACTAATTAAAAACGTACACTGAGCGGAGTCGAAGTGTACGTTTTTTTGATTTTCTCTCCCTAAAAACAACAACATGACCAGAGAAGAATTACTCGCTGCCATAGACAAAAAATATTTGGATATGGGACAAGATCCTGATGTACACCTTTCAGGACTATTGCATGCTGAACCTATGAAATATTGGGATTTCATTCAGGTAGATGCACTTTTAGGATTGCAAACACAACGCACACAATTACCTGATGAAATGGTGTTTTTAATCTACCATCAGATAAACGAATTGATTTTTAAAATGATTCTGTGGGAAATGCAACAAATTGCACATACGGAAAACATTGTACCAGAAAAATTTATCATGCATCTCATGCGAATCAGTCGTTATTTTGACTTACTTTCCAATTCGTTTGACATTATGGGCGAAGGAATGGAAGTGTCACAATACATGAAATTTCGCGATACCTTAACGCCAGCCAGCGGATTTCAATCGGCACAATACCGTAAAATTGAAATTGCTTCTACAGAACTTATCAATCTAATTGATTACAGATTTAGAGCAACAATTGATCGTGAGACGCCATACTTACATGCGTACAACAATATGTATTGGCAAGTGGCAGGACACGATCATAAAACGGGAAAACGCAGTAAATTGATGATTAATTTTGATGAGAAATACAAAAAAGAACTCATTGAATGGATGAAAGAATACAATACCATCAATCTATGGACAAAGTTTAAGCAATTACCAAGAGAATATCAAAATGATACTGCTTTGATAAACGCGATGCGTCATTACGATCATACGGTAAATATTAGTTGGGTAATGCATCATTACAACACAGCGGCAAAATATATCAATTCCAATGAAGGAAATCCTGAAGCAACTGGCGGAAGCGATTGGCAAAAATACATGCATCCAAAATATCAAAAAAGGATCTTTTTTCCGCAACTTTGGAGTGAAGATGAACTAAAAAATTGGGGAATTACCAATTTAGAAGGCTATAAAACAATAAAATAGCCAAATTTACAGAAGTAAAAACTGTCAAAATGTTGAATAATTTTCAAATAATCTAAAAAACTATTAAATATTCAATAATAAACATCGACAAAATACCATTCTGAATATAATAATTGTGTTAAAGTCAAATACTGTGCTTGCATAGTATAATTCTCGTTTTATATTTGCAGTGCAAAAGCGAGTGGTTTCCTTTTGCAACTTTAAGATGAGAGATTTTCATAATTTAAAGTTTTGGTTGGTTAATAAATAAAAAAAAGCTCGATCGTAAGATCGGGCTTTTTTTGTGGGCTTTTTTTCAGAAATAAAAATTGTTAACAAATTCATAATAAAATTTAAATTTAACTGAATATTCAATAATAAACATCGACGAAATACGATTCTGAATGCAAAAATTGTGTTAAAGTCAAATACTATGCTTGCATAATAAATGTTCCGTTATATATTTGCAGTGCAAAAGCGAGTGGTTTCCTTTTGCGACTTTAAGAAAACTAGATTTTCATAATTTAAAGTTTTGGTTGGTTAATAAAAAAAGAAAGCTCAGTCGTAAGATTGAGCTTCTTTTTTTTGTCTAAATTTTTCTGTATAATTCAGTCAAAAAAGGACTTTCAATCTTAACTACTTGTCACTAATTAGTTTTAAGATTCTTCTATACAATTGGCTTTTAAGATTCAGCTGTAATACGTAAAAATTTTTATAATATTTTTTAACTGACGATTGTTTGTAGTATAGTTTCCTTCTGAAAAAAATCTGTTAATAAGTTAGCTCAAAAGTATTCAGAAATACGCAATGTAACATTCAATGCAACTATTTGTTATACATGCGTTTTTAATCGATGTAGACCTAGAAGATAAAAAGAATCGCAAAAAGCAAAAACACAAAAATATAAGCTTAAAAACAACGTTACATTCTTGGAAAGACAAATTTCTACACTTTTTTTTGGAATAGTAATTGCGTTACAACAATAAATTAACAAAAAGTAATGCGAATTTTATTATTTTTACAAACCTTTACATCAAACATGAAACGTACACTTACAATACTTTGCCTGCTTATAGGCTTCGCTTTACAAGCACAACAAAAAGAAACAGCATTCACCTCAGGAGAATGGTTTAAATTTAGAATTCACTACGGATTTATCAACGCGAGTTATGCCACGCTTGAGGTCAAGGATGAATACTTGAATGGAAAAAGTGTATATCATGTAGTTGGAAAAGGAAAAACGACTGGTTTCGCAAGTTGGTTTTTTAAAGTAGATGACAATTACGAAAGCTATTTTGACAAAGAAACAGGACAGCCATACAAATTTATTCGTAAAATTGATGAAGGCGGACATACAAAAGACATTGAAATTGACTTTAACTACAAAAAACAAAAAGCATTAGTCAACAATAAAAAGCACAATACAAAAAAAGAATACAACATCGAAAAAGATGTACAAGACATGGTTTCTGCATTTTACTATTTGCGAAACAACTATGATGTTTCTGACATCAAAGAAGGAGAAGAAATTGTGTTAAACATGTTTTTTGATAAAGAAAACTTCAAATTCAAGCTCAAATTCTTAGGACGAGAAAACAAGCGTACAAAATTTGGAAAAGTACCTTGTTTAATCTTTAGGCCTTATGTACAAGCAGGACGTGTTTTTAAAGAAAATGAAAGTTTAACACTTTGGGTTTCTGATGATGAAAACAAAATTCCGATCTCTATCAAAGCAAAACTCATGGTAGGTTCGTTAAAAGCAGACTTAGACGCTTTCAAAGGACTCAAACATCCTTTTAAAATAATTGTAGACTAAATACGTATGGAAATTCCACCAGAAATTGCGGAACGAATTGAAAAATTAGACAAGAAATACACAAATTCTGGGCAAGACTTAGGCTCGTATCTTGACGGCTTATTGCACCAAAGATATCTTACCTATTGGGATTATATTCACTTAGATACACTACTAAGTTTACAAATACCACGTACATTTTTTCCTGATGAAGAAATCTTTATCATGTACCATCAAATTACGGAATTGTACTTTAAACTCATCATTCATGAGCAAAAGCAAATCATTGATGATAAAGACCAAACAGCAGAATTTTTTACCCAACGCATTCATCGCATCAACAACTACTTTAAGGCATTAACGTCTTCTTTCGAAATCATGATAAATGGTATGGAAAGAGAGCAATTCTTAAACTATAGAATGTCGTTATTGCCTGCAAGCGGATTTCAATCGGCACAATACAGAATGATTGAACTCTATTCAACGCCAATGGAAAACTTGGTACATCATACAGTTCGCGACCAATTCTCATCAAAAAATACCTTAGACGATCTTTACGAAAACATCTACTGGAAAAAAGGAGCTACTGATAGTAAAACAGGTGAAAAAACACTCACGCTCAAACAATTTGAATATCGATATACGCCGCGCTTCATGCGAATTGCAAAAGAAGTAGAAACCAGCACAATATATCACCGTTATTTAGCGTTGCCTTCCAAAGTAAAGCAAAATAAAAACGTAATTGCGGCGCTTAAACAGCTTGATCTCAATGCAAATGTCAATTGGCCACTCATGCATATGGGTTCGGCATATCGCTATTTACGACGTGAAAAAAAGACTATTGAAGCCACTGGTGGCACAAATTGGAGAGAATACTTGCCTCCAAGTTTTCAAAAAGTGATCTTTTTTCCCGAAATTTGGAGCGAAAATGAAAAAAGCGAATGGGGAAAAGAATGGGTAGACCATGTCTTTAACACAGAAAGGAAACAATGAGAATAGGGAAAATTTTATTATTAATAGTAGTAATATTAGGCTTTAACGCATGCAAAGAAGCCAAAAAAGAAACGCAAGAAATTGCAGAAATTGAAGCGCCAGCTCCAGACCCGATGGAATTCGGTTTTCACTTAAATGACTTTGTCGTTGTAAAAGATACGGTAAGAAGTGGCGATAGCTTTGGCGAAATCCTTCAAAAAAACAACATTGGCTACTCAAAAATCTTTCAAATAGCCGAAAAAACAAAAGATACCTTCGACATCAGAAAATTGGTAGCAGGAAAACCATACACACTGCTTTGTACCAAAGACGACTCGTTGCAACGACCAGAATGTTTCATTTATCAGCCAAACAGTATTGACTATGTGGTAATTAAATTCAAAGATTCTATCAATGCTTATACAGAGAGTAAACCTGTAAAAATTGTTCAAAAAGAAGCATCAGGAATCATTACAAGCTCATTATCGGGTGCATTAGATGATGCCGGATTGAGTCAGCGATTGGCATACGACATGTCTGATATTTACGCATGGACAATTGACTTTTTCCGACTGCAAAAAGGAGATGAGTTTAAGCTAATTTATACCGAAAAATACATAAATGATACCACTTTCGTGGGAATTGACAAAATTCACGCTGCATACTTCAAACACAACAAAGAACCGTTTTATGCCTTTGAATTTGAAACCGATAGCATAAAACAAATCGTTGATTACTACGACGAAAACGCCAAAAACTTACGTCGTGCTTTTCTAAAAGCGCCAGTTCGTTACAAACATGTGCGCATTTCCTCACGTTACAACTTGCGAAGACGCATCAAACTATACGGAAATCGTATTCGTCCACACAAAGGAACCGATTTTGCGGCACCAATCGGAACGCCAATTATCTCAACAGCCAATGGAGTCGTAGTTGAATCTGCTCGTAGAGGTGGAAACGGAAACTATGTCAAAGTAAAACACAACAGTACATACACCACGCAATACTTGCACATGAAAAAGCGCAAAGTAAAAGTGGGCGAATATGTAAAACAAGGCGACATAATTGGTTGGGTTGGAATGACAGGAAACACCTCAGGTCCACATGTATGCTATCGTTTCTGGAAAAATGGAAGACAAGTAGATCCATTCAAGCAAAAACTACCAGATGCCGATCCGATAGATGCAAAACTCAAAGAAGCCTATTTAGAATTCATCAAACCGTTAAAAATTCAACTTGACGGAATAGAAGTCGAACTTCCAGAACCTGTGGAAGAAGAAATTACAAAAGAAGCAATAACTGCGATAAACTAAAAACCATGTTAACAAACATAAATCCTACAGAAACTGAAGTTTGGAATAAACTTCAGGAGCATTTCTATGCAACGAAATCGTTTGCGATAAAAGAATATTTTAAAAAAGATGCAGAAAGAGCAGATCGGTTTACCATTCAATGGCAAGATTTCTATGTAGACTATTCCAAAAACAATATTTCGCAAGAAACGATGGATTTATTGTTGGAATTGGCTGCTGAGGTCAATCTTAAGGAAAACATTCAAAAATACTTTGATGGCGAGAGTATCAATCAAACTGAAAATAGAGCTGTATTACACACCGCTTTGCGCGAAAAGGAAAATGCTGAAGTTTTTGTAGATGGAAAAAATATCATTCCTGAAATATATGAAGTCAAGCAAAAAATAAAAAATTTCTCAGAAGCAATCATTTCAGGAAGTAAAAAAGGACATACCGAAAAAGCTTTTACAGACGTTGTAAACATTGGAATTGGTGGTTCTGATTTAGGTCCAGCCATGGTAACGGAAGCTTTACAATATTACAAAAACCACTTAAATGTACATTTTGTCTCTAATGTAGATGGCGATCATGTGCAAGAAGTAATTAAAAACCTAAATCCCGAAACTACTTTATTTGTCATTGTTTCTAAAACCTTCACTACACAAGAAACGTTAAGTAATGCCATGACTATCCGCAAATGGTTTATGTCACACGCATCTGAGGAAGCAGTAGCAAAACACTTTGTAGCAGTATCTACGAATTTGGAAAAAATAAGCGAATTCGGAATTGCGTCGGAAAATGTATTTCCTATGTGGAATTGGGTTGGCGGACGTTTCTCGCTTTGGAGTGCGGTCGGTTTATCTATCAGTTTGGCAACAGGATACGACAATTTCGATAAACTATTGGCTGGAGCACATAATATGGACAACCATTTCAAAACGGCTTCTTTCGATCAAAACATTCCAGTTGTATTGGCGCTATTAAGTGTATGGTACAATAATTTTTATGGAGCAGAAAGTGAAGCCATCATTCCGTACACACAATATTTACAGCGTTTTTCAGCCTATCTACAACAAGGTATCATGGAAAGTAATGGTAAAAGTGTAGACCGAAATGGAAATCGTGTCAACTACCAAACGGGAACTTTAATTTGGGGTGAACCAGGAACCAACTCACAACACGCGTTTTTTCAACTCATACACCAAGGAACTAAACTAATTCCTGCGGATTTTATTGGATATATTCATTCATTACATCATAAAGAAGATCATCATGAAAAACTCATGGCAAATTTCTTCGCACAAACGGAAGCATTACTCAACGGAAAAACTAAAGAAGAAGTTGTTGCTGAGTTAACAGCGAAAGGAATGAGTGCTTCTGAAATAGAAAAATTACTTCCATATAAAATATTTCAAGGCAATAAACCGACGAATACCATCTTAATAGACAAACTCACTCCAAAAAGTTTGGGAGCACTCATTGCTTTATACGAACATAAAATATTTGTACAAGGTGTTATTTGGAATATTTTTAGTTACGATCAATGGGGAGTTGAACTAGGAAAACAACTCGCAACTAAAATTTTAACAGACATTAAGAGCTCTGAAATTGCTGAACATGACAGTTCTACAACGAATCTTTTAAGATTCTTCAAAGAAAACAGAAAATAAGTGTTGATAATTTGGTTTATATCTTAATTAACTGCAAAACAATCAAATAAGTTAAAAATGTATTTTTGAACAAATGTTAAAACATTTAACATTCGCTTAATATATGCATGCACAATAAATACGATTTTTGCGGCATTAAATAAACTAATAAAACTTATGAAAACGATTAACAATTTGTTTTTTGTAGTAGCGATGTTCTTAGTAACATCAGTTGCTTTTTCTCAGGGAACAATTACAGGTAAGGTAGTAGAGGCTGATGGTCCATTACCAGGAGCTAGTGTAGTTGTTAAGGGAACGTCTAATGGAACATCAACCGACTTTGATGGGAAATTTAAATTAAATGTAAAAAGTGCTACAGGTACTATTGAAGTATCATTTGTAGGATTTGGAACGAAATCTATTCCATTCAACGTAACTGGTGGAACGCAGGATTTAGGAACTATCACTTTAGTATCTGACAATTCTCTTGATGAAGTAGTAATTGTTGGTGTAGTTGATATCGCAAAAGAGCGTGAAACTCCTGTAGCAGTATCTACTATTAAAGCTGAAGAAATTGTTGAAAGATTAGGTAACCAAGAACTTCCAGAATTATTAAACGCTACACCTTCTGTGTATGCTACAAAATCTGGTGGTGGATTTGGAGATTCAAGAATCAACATTCGTGGATTCGATCAGGTAAACACTGCTGTATTAGTAAATGGTGTGCCAGTAAACGACATGGAAAACGGAGCTGTTTACTGGAGTAACTGGACTGGTTTAGCAGACGTAGCTTCTGCGATTCAAGTACAAAGAGGTTTAGGATCTTCTAAATTGGCGATCTCATCTGTTGGTGGTACATTAAACATTGTAACAAAAACTACAGAAAGAAACGAAGGTGGATTTGTTGGTACGACATTAGGTAACGACAACTACTTAAAAACTATTGCTTCGTACTCTACAGGAAGAATGGACAACGGATTTGCATTCACTGGATTATTCAGTAGAACTGCTGGAGATGGATACATAAACGGAACTGCTTTTGAAGGATACAACTATTTCTTAGGATTTGGATGGACTGACGAAGACAGAACACACGACGTTCAATTTACTGTTACTGGTGCGCCACAGGTTCACAACCAAAGAACAACAAGTTTCTTTAACGCAGCAACAATTGCACAATATTTACAATTTGGTGATAAGTACAACTTCAACCATGGTACATTAAATGGAGAAGAGTTCAATTGGAGAAGAAACTTCTACCACAAGCCAGTATTATCTTTAAACTGGGATTGGAACATCAATGACAACATGAAATTATCTACTGTTGGATATGCATCATTTGGTCGTGGTGGAGGAACTGGAGACATCGGACGTTTACCAGGATTTAACTTTGCTTCTAGTTCAATCTTCAGAAACCAACAAAATGGTGAAGTATTATGGGATAGAATCGTACAGTACAACAGTGGACAGGCAGTTACTTTCTCTGATGGAAACGTATATCAAAGAACTGATCAAGAAAACGGTTTATTCATTAACGACAGTAGAGATAACGGTTTATCAAGAAGAGCTTCTATCAACTCTCACAACTGGTTTGGTTTATTAGCAAACTTAAATACACAACTAAACGAAAACTTAACGTTAGATGTTGGTATCGATGCTAGAACATACAAAGGTTTCCACTACAGAAGATTAGATAACCTATTAGGAGCGGATGCATATAGAGATAACGATAACGTAAACAGTCCAAACAGAGTATTAACAAACACATATTCTTCTGATTTCGGATCAATCGTAAACGTATTTAAAGATATCGACGATGAAGATAAAATTGACTACTACAACATTGGATATGTTCGTTGGTTAGGTCTATTCGGTCAGTTAGAATATAAGAAAGATGCTGTTTCTGCATTCGTACAGTTCTCTGGTTCTAACCAAGGATTTAGTAGAGAAGATTTCTTCTTAGTAACACCTGCTGAAGGACAACGTACAGACTGGGAAAACATCTTAGGAGGAACCATCAAAGGTGGATTGAACTACAACATTGACGAGAATCACAATGTATTTGGTAATGTTGGTTATTACTCAAAGCAACCTTTATTTGATGCTGTTTATCTAGATAACACTAACGATGTCAACGAGGATTACAGAAACGAAAAAGTATTTGGGGCTGAATTAGGATATGGATATAAGTCTGAAAAGTTAAACGTGAGCTTGAACTTATACAGAACTTCTTGGAAAGATAGATACATTAGTATCTTCGGAACATTCCAAGACCCTTCTATGCCAACAGATCCAAACGCAACAGTTCAAGGACGTACAAACCTTGTAGGATTAGAGCAAATTCACTCAGGAGTTGAATTAGAGTTCACATACCGTCCATTAGACTTCTTAACTTTCAATGGTATGGCGTCAGTTGGTAATTGGGAATACGGAGGAACACTTTCTGGACCTGCATTCAACGTGAACGATCAAAACCAGCAAGTTGGTGAAAACACATTGTACTTAGATGATGTAAAAGTTGGAAATGCTGCACAAACAACAATGCGTTTAGCAATGATTGTTGAGCCAGTTGAAAACTTAAAGTTTGACATTGCTGGATTTAGAGCTGATAATTTATACGCTGATATTAGAGCAGAAGACTTTGACGAAGAAGACAACAGAGGTTCTTTACAATTACCAGCATACAACTTATTTGATGGTGGTGTATCTTACAAATGGTTTGTTGGAGAAGAAAAAGACAAAACAATCAACTTCAGATTGAACGTTAACAACTTATTCAACACAACATACTTAGCTGAATCGCAAACAAACATTTTTGCTGATCCAGGAGACGATACGTATGACGGAATCAACACGGCAAACAAAGCATTCTTCGGATTTGGAAGAACTTGGAACTTTAGCGTTCGTTACAACTTCTAAGAAGAAATCTCAATATATAATTATAAAAGCCTCGCAATGCGAGGCTTTTATTTTAGTATTTTTTTTAGTCTAAGATTAAGATTCTCTATCACAGTGAGAATCCCCTATAGTATCACAACATGCGCTTTCCGCTGTTGGAGGGCAGCCAGGCGTATAATTACAAGTGCTTGCTCCACTAGTACCAACAGTAATAGTGCACCAAACAGTTCCAGCTCCTCCTTTTACAACTGCCAAGTTAGAAATTGACATTTTTTTTAAACTTAACTTTCTTTGATTTTTTTTCATGATTAAAATTTTAAATGAACCATAAATATCTTAATTACTCCACTCAATAAGTGTTGAAGATTCGTTAAACTTATATAAATTTTTTCTTAAATAAGTATAAATTTCCCTGATCTCTTTGATTTCTCTTTTTTCTAATGCCAATAACCATAACTTAATGAATTCTTGATCAGGAAAACTGGTATAACCGTACATTTCTAAATAATGTTTATCAGTCAAAAATCGATGTAATTTACTGTCGTTTTCAAATATAATTTCGGTATTTAAAACACTCGCATAAAAATTTAATGCATTCTTTAAATACAATATATAGTTATAGGTATAAAAAGGATCATCGGGAGTAGTATTAAGAATATATTCATATTTTTTATGAAGGGAATACATATGAAGCTGTCGATCAGTTTCAGAAGTTTTTCTGGGAATCAGTCCTGTTTCTACATAGTTTTTGGCAATTTGTTGCAGTGTAGCAATATCTCGATATGGATCAAATAAAATTTTACCAACATTGTAGATACGAGCCTCCATTTTTACATGTGAAAAAAACTGTTTGTTGAACTTTTCTAACGTTACAGCTTTGCTTCTACCAATATATGAAAAGCTAAAGCCATCAATCGTTTCTAGGCCTTTAAAAGAAGTTGTCGTAGTATTATCCAAAACCAGACGAATATCAATATCTGAGTTTTCATTCTGTATTCCAACGGCGTAGCTTCCTGTGAGAAGAATTCCTCTTACAATACCTTTCTGTTTCCAACGAGCTATAAATTTTTCGAGAGCTTTTTCCATACTTAACTATATCAATATACATTTTGACCATTCTGGGCTTACACTATCATTCAAAGAAAAGTCAATCAAACCGATTCCTGAATATCCTTTCCAAATACTATTGTCATTTATGGTATGTTCTAACAAGTTATCAGTTACCTTTGTAAAACACTTAAAAGCTTCTTCTTTTAAGGAATTGTTATCAGTTTCTTTTGTTATTTTTTGATAGATCAAAGCACACTTAGCTAATGATATTACATCTTCGTTTAAAATACTTTTCTTAGCGGTATTCAGCAATTGAAGTGCTTTTTTCTGTAGTTCATTATCATTTAATACAATTGACGCCTTCCATAAACAAAACGCTTGATCTAGTCGAATTTTTTTATAAGTTTCCAATTTATATATCAACCAATCGCTTGACTTTTTTATTAAAATTGTACAAAATGACGTAAATTCTTTATTATAAGAAATATCTGTCAAAAGTAATATTATTGAGGAAATATTAGAAAGTGAACTCAATTGAAAACACATAGAGTCTTCTTCAAAAGGATATTCAGGATGTTTCCAGAAGATACCTTTCTCGTCTTTATTCTTAATGAATTCTAAATAAAAAAGAAAATGCATAATATAAGTTCTATACAGTTCTTTCTGACTGTTATCACGCACACATTGATACCTTTTTAAGAAGTAATAGCAAATGCCTGCAGCGCCATAAAAAAAATCATAGATACTTCTATTTAAAAAATCGAGCATTGTCTCATATAAATAGGTATCTACGGAAGTATCTAAAAAATCGTCAATGTCTATATCAACAAATTCTTGCTCTTTCAAATGTAACACCAACCAACCAATACCAGCTACACCACTGTAAAAACTTGTATCTGCTGAGTTTTTACTACCGATTTCAATAGCAGTTTGAAGTTTTTCAATTCCTTTTTCATAGAGTACTTCATCGTCATTCAACAATGCGCTTCTATAAAAATAATACAAACTCTCACCTGCAAGCCCATCGAGAAGACCTGCTTTTGTTGTGGTTGGTTGCTTTTCGATTGCTTTAAAGATAGAATCTGACAAAAAATTATCTAAACACATAATATACTACTTGAAGTATAAAATTAGGATAAAGTTCTAGAAAATTTCTTACTTTTTTAAACTTTAGCAAAACAATAACACAATCAAAAAATTAAGTACCTTTGCACATCAACTAAAAACAAAACTATGTACGAAACTATACAAATGCTCCATTCCTATTGGGCATACTTTGTGTTAATCATGTTAATTGCAGCTGTAGGAAATGCAATAATTGGATATGCAACCAATAGAAAGTTTGCGGTTAAAGACTTACGGGTGTCATTATTTGCACTCATCTTCACACACTTGCAATTGGTCATTGGAATTATTCTATATTTCATTTCTGTAAAAGGTTTTCAAATGATTCAGCAAAACGGAATGAAATTAGAAAGTGCGGACCGTTTACAAGCCTTAGAACATCCTGTAGTTGGAATCTTAGCAATTGTTTTAATCACTATTGGTTGGTCTAAACACAAAAAAGCGCAAACAGACAAAAGAGCTTTTGGTAAAATAGCGTTATTCTATGGCTTAGGTTTACTACTAATACTATCAAGATTGCCTTGGAAAGATTGGTGGAATTTATACTAAGCAAAACAAACACAAAAAAATCCTTATCAAGTACGATAAGGATTTTTTGTATTTTCATTTCTGCGCAATGAAGCTAATTTTCAAATTACTACATTGTCAAATTGATACATTAAAAGTTACTTCACTTCCTTAATTAAATGTACATACACAGGGAAATGGTCACTATAACCACCTGTATAACTTCCGCCAGCAAAACTTCTAAAAGGATATCCTTTATAACGTCCACGTTTATTAGACAAATAAACCTTATTGTAAATTCCTGCTTTATAATAACGGTATTCCGTAAAATCTTTCTTCAACAAAGGCGCTGTAAAAATAATTTGGTCAAACAAGTTCCAGCCGTCTCTATATGCCAATGTTCCATTTCCGTTTCTTGCCATTCCTTCCATTGGATTAAACAAATCTTTACCATTAGCCTCATCGCGATCTTCCTTAGTTTTCAGTACTTCTTTCATACTTACATTAAAAGGATCGTCATTCATATCGCCCATGGTAAAAATCTTCGCTTTCTTATCAATATCTTGTAGCGAATCAATAATATGCTTATTCAACTCGGCAGCTTTCACACGTTTTGGTCTACTTCGAGCTTCTCCACCTCTACGCGATGGCCAGTGATTTACAATAATATGTACTTCTTCATCATCTAAAACACCAGAAACTAATAATTGATCTCTTGTGTAAATACGTTTATCTCCATCATAAATATATAATGGATGCTTAGAAAAGCTATGAGGTTGAAAAACTCCTTGTTTATAAAGCAAACCAACATCAATTCCACGCTTATCAGGAGAATCAAAGTGAATAATACCATAATCAGCATCTTTTAACTTCGGATCATTAACTAAATCTTCTAAAACCTGTCTATTCTCAATTTCGGCAACTCCCAAAATAGCAGGAGAAGTCTTCGCAATATCGTAGCCAATGTCAGATATTACACGCGCAAGTTTTGAAATTTTATCTTTATAAATCTTTGATCGATCACCTTGAATTTCCATAATTGGACTCTTCTCGTCATCTTTCAGTGGGTCATTAATAGTATCAAACAAGTTTTCTACATTATAAAATGCAATCGTTTGTACCTTATACTGCTTTTTTTTCTGTGCCCATGCCTGTACAGAAACTACTAAAAAAGCTAAGAATACTAGGGATTTAAGGTTTTTCATTTATTGAATGTTATGTTATCTTAAATAATCTATGCAAAAGATAGACCAAAAGTAGTTATTAATTATAAATAATGTACATTTGCGCGTCGTTATTAAAGATTTTTTAAACTTAAATAATAATTAATTGCAAATTACAGTATGAAAAAATTTATTTTTTTATTTGGATTGCTATCAGTTTGGTTCGTCAGCGGACAAAATTCAATTACAGGTATGGTAATTGATGCCAATACAGATGACCCAATTCAAAATGTTTTGGTTTCAGTTGCAGGTAACAATAATAAAGAAGTTGTTACAGACGCATCTGGAGTCTTCAAATTAACAAATGTGGTTGCAGGCGAAGTGGATGTCGTTTTCAAAAAAGACGGATATGCAATTCTAAGAATGCCAGTAACAGTTACAGATGGTCAAGCAATTGATCTAGGGACAATTTTGTTAAAAAGATTCGTTCAGGAAGATGTGACACTGATCTCATTGACTGACGATGAATTGAATGATGACTCAACAGCAGCAGACAATATCTCTGGATTATTACAATCTTCAAGAGATATATTCTTAAGAACTGCCGCTTTTGAATTTGGATCTACCTTCTTTAGAGTAAGAGGTTTAGATTCCGAAAATGGAACAGTACTGATTAACGGTATTGAAATGAACAAACAGTTCAACGGAAGACCACAATGGAGTAATTGGGGAGGATTAAATGATGTTGTAAGAAATCAAGAACTTACAAATGGTTTAAGTGCTTCAGATTATACTTTTGGTGGTATTTTAGGAACAACAAACATTAACACTAGAGCTTCACAGTACAGAAAAGGTGGTAGAGTTACCATATCTTCATCTGATAGAAGTTACACGAGCAGAGTTATGGCAACATATTCTTCTGGTTTACTAGAAAGTGGATGGGCGTATACAGTTTCAGCAGGAAGAAGATGGGGAGATGAAGGTTTTAACGACGGTACTTTCTATGACGCAAATTCTTTATTCGTTTCAGTTGAAAAGAAATTAAACGACAAGCACAGCTTAAATTTCACAGGAATCTACGCACCAAACAGGAGAGGTCAATCTTCTGCAAACACACAAGAAGTTTTTGACTTAAAAGGAATTAGATATAACGACTTTTGGGGATATCAAGATGGTGAAAAGCGTAACTCAAGAGTTCGTAGAGTTGTAGAGCCTATTTTAATGTTAAATCATTATTGGAATATTGGTGAAAGCACTACATTAAACACAAACGTAGCGTATCAATTTGGTGAGCAAGGAAGAAGTCGTATTGACTTTGGAGGTACGGACCTTGATGCAAGCGGTTTTCCAATTGGAAGCGGTGTAAATGTGAGTCCAACATATTACCAAAAATTACCAAGTTTCTTCGCGAGAAACAATCCTGAAAATCCAGCGTTAGAGTTTGGAGCAAGAGAAGCTTTCGTAAATGGAGGACAAATTGATTGGGCTGGATTATATGCAGCAAACCAAAGTAACTTAGTTGCTGGAGGAAATGCCATCAATATAGTATATGAAGATAGAACTGACGACAGACAATTTACAGCAAACACTATATTAAATACGGCAATTAATGATAACATTACATTAAATGCAGGTGCTACATTCACTTCACTAACATCTGAAAACTTCGCAGAAGTAACAGATTTATTAGGAGCGCGTGGTTATTTGGATGTTGATAACTTTGCAGATGATTTAGCAAACGATCCTGGAAGTGTTCAAAACGACTTAAACAATCCTAACAGATTGGTAGGAGAAGGAGATCGTTTCCGCTATGCGTTTGATATCGAATCAAATACTATTGGAGGTTTTGCACAAGCACAATTCAAATACAAAAAAGTTGATTTCTTCGTAGCTGGTAGTGTAAAAAATACAACATACCAACGTATCGGATTATACAGAAACGGTGGTTTCCCAAATAAATCATTTGGTGAAGGTGAAAAATTATCTTTCACAGGAATTGGAGCAAAAGCGGGATTGACGTATAAATTAACGGGACGTCACTTATTTGATTTCAACGGTGGATACATCACAAAAGCACCTTCAATTCGTAACACTTATTCCAACTCAAGAGAAAATCACGATATCGTACCAAACATCACTGAAGAAAAAATTACTTCTTTTGATGCAAGTTACATCTACCGTTCGCCAATAATCAAAGCAAGATTAACTGGATATTACACAAAAATGGAAGATGCAAACGAAATTTCGTTCTTCTTCGCAGATGGTATTGGAGGAGACAATCAAGCGTTTGTTCAAGAAATCTTACAAGGAGTTGACAAAAGACATTTTGGAGGAGAACTTGGATTGGAAGCACAAGTAACATCAACCATCAAATTAAAAGGTGTTGCTTCTGTTGGTCAGTTTACGTATGACAACAATCCTGACCTATACTTATCTTCAGAAGATTTTGAAGAAACACTGTACTTAGGAAAATCTTCATTAAAAGATTATAAAATTGCCGGTGGACCACAAAGAGCATTCTCTTTAGGATTTGAATATAGAGATCCAGATTACTGGTGGTTTGGAGCGACAACCAACTTTTTCTCTAACGCATATATTGATGTGAGTCCATTACAAAGAAGTAGTAATTTTTACACAGATTTTGACGGACAACCATTTAATGATTACAATCCAGAATTGGCACGTGAATTATTAAGACAAGAACAATTTGACGATTACATGTTAGTAAACCTTATTGGTGGAAAATCATGGAAATTAGGAGATTACTACGTTGGGTTCTTTGCAAGTATTAGCAACGTTTTCGACAAAGAATACAAAACTGGAGGTTTTGAGCAAGGAAGAAATGCTAACTTCAGAGAATTAAGAGACGACTCTGCACTAGAAACAAGAGTATTTGGTAACAGATATTGGTATGGTAGAGGAAGAACATATTTCTTAAATTTATATTTTAGATTCTAAACAAAACAAAAAAATTAAAGATTGCGTATCTTTAGATAACGCAGAAAAAAATAAAATCGAACAAATGAAAGCAAATAAAATTTTTAGTTTAATAGCTGTCTTAGGAACTATGGGATTAGTTATTACTTCTTGTGTTCAAGACGATGAATTTGCAATTCCTACAGGAACAACAACTGTTGATCCAGGATTAACAGCAAACGCTACTTTCCAGAATATGGTAGCACGATACCAACAAGCTGTAGCAAGCGGAGACGATATCGCAGAAATTGCACTTGATGAAGCAGAAATTATTATTGAAGGATATGTAGTATCTAGCGACCAAGCTGGAAACTTCTTCGAAGAAATAGTAATTCAAAACAAAAAAGACGCGTCTGATGATGCAGCTGATCCAAGATTAGGATTCCGCGTAGATATCAACCAGTCTGGATTATTCCAAAGATACGAGTTTGGTAGAAAAGTATACATCAAAATGAATGGTTTGGCTATTGGAGTTGAAAACGGAGTATACGCTATTGGAAAACCAAATGGAAACGACATCGATCAAATTCAACCATTTGAATTAGACAGTTTCGTAGTGCGTAGTACAGAAGTAGCAGAAATCACACCAAAATCAACAACAGTTGGTGAATTGACAGAAGCTGATGAAAACACATTAATTCAATTAAATGATGTACAATTTAGCTTAAACGTTCTTGGATCAACATACGCTGGTGAAGCATCTGATAGTTTTGACGGATTCAGAAATCTTGAAGAATGTGTTGACGGAGGAATTATTGCATTACAAACAAGTACGTTTGCAGATTTCAAGTCATTAACAATAGACGATAGAAAAGGAACGATTCAAGGAATTTTTACAAGAGATTTTGGTGATGATGCCAATGTTTTAGTAATAAATACCTTAGCGGATGTAAACTTTACAGAAACAGTTCGTTGTGATCCAGATGTATTAGACTGTACAGGACCAGTTTCTACAGCAACAACAATATTTGAAGAAGATTTCCAAGCAATTACAAATGAAGCACAATTAGACGCTTTAGGATGGACAAACGTAAACGTTTCAGGAGGTTCTGAGCGTTATGAAGACAGTTCATTTAGTGGAGACAGATACATGAAAATTTCTGCTTTCGGAACAGGAGAAAGCCCATTAGAAGCTTGGTTAGTTACGCCAGCAATCAACTTAGACGGAACTACGCAAGAAGAATTATCTTTTGAAATCTCTGCAAACTTTGAAACAGGAACAATTCTAGAAGCATTCATTACAGAAAACTACACAGGTGATCCAACAACAACAGAATGGACATTACTTGACGCTAACATTCCAGTAGGAGGAAGCGGATTTGGTAGCTTTGTATCTTCTGAATTAAATATCTCTTGTTTAAACGGAGACGTACACGTTGCTTTCAAATATTTAGGAGCTGATGGTGGAGCTGAAACAAGATATCACATTGATGACATCAAAGTAACAGGAATGTAAAATTCTTGAAAACATAATTGACCCGTCCTAAAAAACCGTTACAGTTATTTAGGATTAAAAATAGTTAAAACACAGATAAGACAGCTGTCTTATCTGTGTTTTTTCTTTTATAGGTTTTTATGTTGACTTTATTTTGTTTGTGCATCTGTTCTGGAGTTAGCATTTGACATGATAAATGCGGTCTTTTGGTATTATAAACTTTAATACTCTGTTGTACTATTTTCTTCATTAGTTTGATGTCTATTTTAGAGGTGCCCATTAAAAACTCTTGTTTCAAGATTCCGTTGATTCGCTCTGCTACTGCATTTTGATATGGATCATAGGATTCTGTCATACTACATTTAATATGACTCTTAGTTAATATTCTTTGATATTGATTACTACAATATTGTAAACCTCTATCAGAATGATGTATTAGCCTTTCCTTGGGATATTTTCTGTTTTTAACAGCTTGCTTTAATGCTTTTATAGAACTATCTACTGCTAAGGTATTGGATAGATAATACCCAACGATCATCTTAGAATATGCATCTGTAATAAGCGATAAATACATGGGATTAGCTCGATTACCTACATAGGTAATATCTGCTACCCAAACTTGTTCTGGTCTGTTTACATCTAAATTCTCTATTACATTGTTATGTTTTCTAAACCGATGATGAGAGTTAGTAGTGATATGATAGCTCCGCTTGGGTTTAATCAACATATGATTTGCCTTTAAAATAGCAAATAAACGATCTCTGCCGACACCTAAACTACGTAAAGACTCTTGTAGAATATGATATAACTTCCTTGTGCCAATGCGTGGTTGCTCTATTCTAACAGATTGAACCAGCTCTATCACATCACTAGCAATACACTGTCGTTTCTCTTTTGAACGTATCGCTCGGTAATATACTTGCCTGCTTACCCCAAGTAACTCACAAGTAGATGAGATACTTTCTCTGTAATGTATTCTAAACATATCGATTACTTGGGTTTGGAGTTTTTTCTGATAGGAATATTAAACTCTTTTTCTGCTAAATCAATCATCATATCAAACAAAATAGCTTTCTTGTCAGCACGCTCCGCCAGATGTTCTGCACGAGCCTTCTGCTTTTCTAACAGTTTGATTTTTTCTTCTAATTCTAAAATCTTTTGTTCTGGAGTCTTTGTCATAGAAAGTGGAGTTTGATTATGCCAATCAAAGTTACCATATTTTTTTAACCAAGTTCTGATGGTAGATCCAGATTGTATACCATACTTTGATAAGACTTGTGAGCGTGTCAGTTTGCCCTGTTCAATCTCTTGAACTACTTGGAGTTTAAAAGATAATGAATAATCTTTTTGAGTACGTTTTACATAATTTGTTTTCATTACGCTTAAAATTTAGTGTAACGCTATTTCAGGACGAGACAAATTTTATACAAAAAAAGAGCGCTAGGAATAGCGCTCTTTTTTTGTATAAAATTAAAAAAGTTTTTTTTCAAGTTAATTTCTTACCTCCTTATTGCAAAGAAGCTTGGTTTTTGTTTGAATCTATTTTAAGGCTACTCAGTTATACAAGTGCTTATTGATTTTAAAAGAAAGAATTTTCTTTTAAAAAAGTAGGTTTAACGCTTTAAAAATTACGCTATATATTTAAATTAAATTAAGATTATAAATTATATAGTTTTGGTTTGAAATATAATTAATGCATAATTACAAACCAATGAAAAAAAGTTATTTGTTCAGTCTTATGTTTTTGAGTGCTATCCTTGTTGTGCATTCTCAAAATTATGACTATGTTAATACAGATAGAGGGACATCTTATGATGATGATAGTTCTGGTGGGAAAAATATAAGAATCCCTCTTCATACTGTTCGTATAGATGGAACTAAAATTCCTATATACTTATCTTACAATAGTAAAGGAAAGAAAGTCTCGGAAATGCCTACTAGTGTAGGATTTAATTGGCGATTAAACGCTGGAGGAGAAATTCGTAAAAAAATAAATCATTTAGTCGATGAATCAGAGAATGGGTGGCTTCATAATTCAAATTTGAGCGATTATCAGGAAAATATAGTTGTAGGGCAATCGTCAACTATGAAGGATTTATTAAAAAAGATTGATGCTGCTCCTGATATATTTATGATGAGTTTGAGTAATGGTGATTATACAAACTTTATCTATGAGCATAAAGAAACTACAATAGGAACTTTTTTAGAGCCTGTACTAATTAATCAGAGTAAAAATATCAATAAAATTTATACAAACTTAGAACTATTAAGTCAATATAGATATCCAGTTAATAGTGATTTTGAATATGCTAATGATCTAGAAGCTGATATTACTTTTACAGGAAGAAATGGTGTTAATTATAAATTTAGAAAAGGTATTAAAAGAGAGCGAGCTTGGGATTTAAGAAGGCGAACTGACTCATATATAGATTCTGCAGATTACAAAAATTACTATTTGCATAAAATAGTGACAGATATAAATAATGAAGAAATAGATTTTGAGTATGATGAAACTAAGTTATACAAGTTTATGCCCCATGCAAAAGCTACTAGAAGACAAACCAATAGCAATCCGCAAACAGTCCCTTCTTCAAGTGATCCAATAGTAACTGAAGGGTATTATTATGATGTTTCTGTAGAAGATGTTTCAAGAAAAGACATACGAAGAATTATAACACAAAATGAAATAGTAGAATTTACCTATAAGGACCATGATTATGTTACAAATTTACAAGTTCCTATAAATGAAAGACCAAGTACACCAATTTATAATAAGCTTCAACAACAAATAGTCCAGTTATTAGATGAAATTAAGATATACGATTACCAAGGGAACTATGTTTTTGGTTACAAATTTGAGTATACTGAACAAACAGGAAATCAAAATACATTTGAAGGAATATTCAAGTTAAAGAAAATTTTAAAGTATGGAAGAAATCATAAAGATTATATAGTATATAGAAAGTTTGATTACTATTCTGATGGATCTACAAGTTCACCTATAAGTAATGCTCAAGATGTTTTTGGATATCCTAATTCTGCTTTCTCAAATAATGAATCAAATTTTACCCCTATTTATATTTTTCAGGGTATAGCGGATAGAATGCCAGACGAAGCTGCACTGACTAGAGGAATGTTAAAGACTATTACCAATATTACAGGTGGAAAAACAGAATACAAATACAAAGAAAACACTTATAATAATATCTACTATGGAGGTTTATTAATTAAAGAAATATTGACGTATGACAATGTAAATTCCTTGGCTAAACATGTTAAGTATGAGTATGATAACCCTGAAGGTTTTGGCTTACCTGTATATGATACTTCACAATATAATCAAGGAGTAACCCCACCAAATGGATACTCACAAGGATATTATGAAGGCTATCAACAAGCTTGGCAAACATATTTCACAAAGCAGGATCCAATTATAGATCACTATCAGTATCCATATCTTACATCTTACAATGTAAGTAGTATGCCTTATGACCTTTTAAAGGAAACTCCTTTACTAGATCAATTAATATTGAATTTAGGCTTTCAAACATTTACTCAAATTGATTCAGGTTCTTTTTACTCAAAAGTAACGCAAACTAATCATAATGTTACAAATGGATTAGCAGAAAAAGGTTCTACTGTACACAACTTTATACCGTCTATAAGTGGGTTTAACCTATCAAAAAAAATGAGTAAAACTACTCAATATGATAGTCAAGGTAAGAAAGTAAAAGAAGTACTCTATAACTACGATACAGTTAATTTTGGGATAATTGATGCCTTTGAATTTGACAATGTCCATTTACAAGCAAATCATATTAATCCATCATTATATAGGTATGTAGTTAAAAGCTATCCTATATACAAAACTTTGGATGTACTAAAGAGTGTTGTAAAAAAAGATTACGTTGAAGATGGAAATGAGTTGAGTTATGAAACTACGTTCATATATCTTAATGAATTAGATGGTTCATTAAATACTACCGATTATACAAGAGTAAAGGAAATGATTACTTCTGCTAACGGAGATGAGTTTGAAAAAACTAATTTTAAATATCTTTCAGAGTATGATAATTTACCAGATGATTTTCAAGGCTTACACTTAAAAAATCCTCAAGTAGAACAGAATAAATGGGTGAAATCTGGAACTGTATGGAAACTAGAAAAATCTCAGGTATTTAATTATTTATTAGATGGAAAAGTTAAAAAAATAGGGGAGGTTTTAGGAAATCAAAATACTGGTACCTATTATACTGAGGCAACTTTTATTTCTTCTTCTTTTGATGCATCCAGTAACTTTATTTCACTTGCAGAGTATATTACAGAGTACGAGTATAGTACTGAAGGAAAACTCATGATTGAGAAAGACTTAAAATCTCAAACACATACACTTTACCAAAGAAGCAATGAGTATGGCGGATTAAGGGTAGATGCTATTTTAGAGACGCGTTCCCTTTCAAATACTTTTCTAAAAAAGAGTTTTGAAAACCTATCAGAGACTGGTGTAGTAAAATTTAATAAAGCCTTTTCAGGTAAATATGTATATAATGGAAATACTCTTTTACTTGGAAATTTTCCTGCAGGATATGAAGTTTCTTTTTGGACATATAAAGGAAATCATTGGTCTTTTAATTCTTATCTGCATACTGGAGGTATGCTTACCATAGAAAAGCCAATAGGAGTCTTATGCATAGATGAAGTAATTGTAAAGCCTAAAAACTCAACTGTAGCTACACGTACTTATAGTAATCAAGGAATAACAAGTTCTTTGGATGAAACAGGAAATGGAACCAGAGTAGAATTTGATCTATTTGCACGGAAATTATATGATTTAGATAAACAACATAATATTCTCAAAGAGTACAGGTACAATACTAAAAATCTAAACACTACTAATTAAGATATATACTATTATGAAAAAACTATTTTTTTTAATTGTACTTCTTACTTTTGGTGGGAATGTATTTGCACAATTTGATAATCCATATCTATTACCGATATATCATATTCAGGACCAGCCTAACACAGGCTTAGAGTCTTACTTTTATATGAATACAAGTCAAAGAAAAAATTTCTTTGACCTTGTATTACAGGTAAATACAATGACAGCTGATGAGAGGGCTGCTTGGATTGCTTCTGGAGATGTAAGTAATCCATACGACTACCTTGGGTGGGGAGATTGGGGATATCGCTTATCAAAACGAGTTTACATAAGTACTAATACATATACAGGCTATAAGTATATTGAGTTTGAAAAATATTACAAAGACGCCGATTTAGATGGTTATGGAAATAAAAATGAATATTCATATTTCTTTAAAGTTCATGCGGCAGGTTATTCACATGGAGGATATGAACCAGGTATTTCCAGAACTTTTGACGATCTAGTTCTGTATGATATGTATGGTAATTCATTTAACGAAACTAAAATTATAACTTCTTATACAGATGTTAATAATGTTAAATGGGTAAATAATAATTTCGGTTTTGATTGTAACGATACTAATGCTAATTTACCTACAAACGTTGAAATATACTATCTTGATTTTGACAATGATGGTTATGGCGGTTCTGCAGTTTCTGATAAAAGAATTAGACTAATTGGTTGCCCTGATACAACAGAACCATACTCAGCAACTTCTCCTAATAATGAAGATTGTAACAGCTATGATGTAAATGTAACTACAGCTCCCATAAACTGGTATTATGATGGAGATAACGATGGTTATGGCGATGTAAATATTTTTATAAATTCATGTACTCAGCCATCACAATATGTTATAAATTCTGATGATTGTAATGATACAAACGCTATGGTTAATATAACGCCAATTACTTGGTATGCAGATGGTGATGATGATGGTTTTGGAGATTTAAATGACACTATTCAATCTTGTTATAAGCCTGAAGGCTATATAACTAACTGTTACTTTGATGAGTGTCCAACGGAAACAGGAACTAGAAATAATGGTTGTACTCAAATAACCTATGATTTTGATAATGATTCTCAAAACTATATCTATGAGAGAGTTTATAAATCGGAAGTACAAAAAGATGAGTTAGAAAATGTCATTGATAATGATCTGTTGGAAAAAATAACATATTTTGATGGTTTAAATAGATCTCAACAACAAAACTTCATTAAGAGTTCTCCATTAGGAAAAGATATTATTACACATCAAGAATACAATGGAAATGGAGAAGTGGAGAAAGAGTATTTACCATATGTTAGTACAACAGGTTCAGGTTTGTTTGATGTAAATAGCTTGGCTAATACTAATAATTATTACGATACTGCTGAGTATGAAAATACAACCAATCCTTATACACAAGTAATACGAGACGACTCTCCTTTAAATTTGATTTTAGAAGCAGGAGCTCCTGGAGATCCTTGGAAAGTCGATACTAGTAGTGATAATGATCATACAAATAAAAGACAATATGAACTTAATACATCTTCAACCACTGATGTGACAGATAATGTTAAAATGTATAAGGTAAATCATATAGGTGATAATATAGAAAACCCTCAATTAATATATAATGGATTGTATCCAAGTTCTTCTCTAAGAAAGACAATAACTAAAGATGAAAACTGGAATCCTAACCTTATAAACATTAAAGATCATACCAAAGAAATATTTCAAGACAAACAAGGGCGAACTGTTTTAGAACGTGCTTATAATGGCGAGGATAAGCATGATACATATTATGTTTATGACGATTTTGGAAATTTAACATATGTATTGCCACCATTAGTTGCTTCTAACACTAGTATTAATACTAATGATTTAAATAAATTATGTTATCAATACAAATATGATTACAGAAATAGAGTAATTGAAAGAAGGATTCCTGCAAAAGGAATAGAGTATATTGTTTATGACAGATTAGATCGACCGGTATTAACACAAGATGCAAACCTTAGAGCAGAAAATAAATGGTTATTTACTAAATATGACAGATATGACAGAGTTGTTTACACTGGGATTTATATAAATGACGACCATATAAGTGATGTTAGGCTTAATGCAGCAGCAGAAGAAAATGTTTTTGAATCAAAAACTACTACAGTCAATACTTATAATGGGACAAATATATACTACACCGCAAATGTATATCCGCAAGGAGATGAGATTATAGATATTTTAACCATAAACTATTTTGATGATTATTCTTGGGATAGTAGTGGTTCACTTCAAGAAAATAGTGATACAACTAAAGTTGGAATAACACAAAATGGTAATATTTTAGAAAAAACTAGCAGTACTTCATGGACAAATGCAGGATTGTTAACAGATGCTACCATTGAAGGAGATGGATATGTAGAATACACAGTTACTCAAGCTGATAAACGAGTAATGGTTGGTCTATCTCATATAGCTACTGCTTCTGCGACTAATTATAGTAGTATAGATTATAGAATCTATACTGGTTATGGAGGTCTCAATCGAGTGTATGTATACAATGGTAGTGTTATTGAATCTTTTCCAGCTACTTACTTTGAAATAGGAGATACTTTTAAAATTGAACGTTTTGAGAACCAAGTATTATTCAAAAAAAATGAAGAAGTTTTTCATGCGGTAACTACAGATTATTCTGGAGAACTCATAGGTAGTGCTTCTTTTTGTGAGAATGGAACAAAAATAGAAAATCTACATATTGGATATTCCACTTATGGTAACGAATATTCTAATAATACCAAAGGTTTATTAACAGGAAGTAAGATAAGAACGCTTGATACTAATAAATGGGAAACATTAACATCTTATTACGATGAGGAAAGAAGAATAGTTCATGTAACATCTTTTAATGAATATTTGGATACTCACGAAACTCTTAGTAATAGACTAGACTTTGTAGGAACGATTTTGGAAGCTAAAACAACGCACAAAAAGTCTAATGGAAGTCTAATTATAACAAATGATGAGTTTGTATTTGATAAAAATTTAAGACTACTATATCAAACAAAACAAATAAATAATGAAAATAAACAACTGATAACCAGAAATAATTTTAACGATCTTGGACAACTTATAAAAAAACAAGTCGGAGGTGTAATTCCTAAAATTAGCACATATACTAATGAAAATAATGTAACTGTAACAGATAATTTAATTACCAAAAATGGCTCTAATGGATGGGATGGAGCATTGACAACTAGTAATTCTATTACTGGCGATGGTTATTTAAGCTATAATGTCCCTTTCAGAAATAGTTATGCTATGGTTGGCTTGGCAGATACTGTTGGAAATAGCAGTTATTCTAGTATAGATTATGCTATAAATACAACAGCTCATGGAATAGTCAGAGTTTACGAAAATGGAAGTAACAGAGGAGATAAAACTACTTATGTTGCAGGAGATGAATTTACTATTGAAAGAAGGGATGCAAAAATATACTATGCTAAAAATGGAGAAGTGTTTTATGTTTCTGAAATTAATGATATAGGTAATACATTATTAGGAGATATTTCAATATACACATCCGAAGGAAAAATAAAAGATTTAGTTTTAGTTGATTTAGAAAAAGAACTCCAAGAAGTTGATTATACATACAACATTAGGGGTTGGTTAAAAGGGATTAATCAAAACTATCAAAGTAATGATTTATTCAGTTTTTTACTTACGTATAATAATATCTATGATCCAAATAAAGCGCTATTTGATGGAAATATAAGTAGTACTTCATGGCGAACAAGAGGTCAAAATACTACAATAAAAAGTTATGTATATGACTATGATGCTCTTAACAGAATTGTAAAAGCAACTGACAATACGGGAAGATATAATTTAGAGTACGTTAATTATGATCTAAATGGAAATATTATAAAACTAGAAAGAAAAGGACATCTAGATGAAGAGGCTTCGTCTTTTGGAACAATGGATGCTCTTGATTATAAATATGATGGTAATCAGCTATCGTTTGTTGATGATACAAGTGCTAGCCAATATGGTTTTAACGATGGAAATACTGTAGGAAATGATTTTGAATATGATGCAAACGGAAACCTAATAGTTGACAAAAACAAAAAAATTGAATCAATCAGCTATAACCATCTTAATCTTCCAAAACAAATATTATTTCAAGACGGAAGTGAAATATCTTACGTATATGACGCATTAGGAGAAAAGCTAGAGAAAGAAATAAGAAACAATACTTCTTCAACATCACAACAAACTTTTTATGCAGGAAATTATATTTATAAAGATACGACTCCAGAAAGTTTAATCTTTTTTAATACAGAAGAAGGTTATGTTGAGCCTAAATTTAACACTACTGATCCAACACTACTAGAATCATTTCATTACACATTTCAATATAAAGATCACTTAGGAAATATCCGTTTGTCTTATGAAGATATGAATTTAGATGGAAGTATAGATTTTTCTACTGAAATTAAAGAAGAAAATCACTATTACCCTTTTGGATTAAAACATAAAGGCTATAACGGAAGTATAGTTGGTAGAGACCACAATTATGGGTTTAATGGAATAGAAGAGTCAAATGACGGATTAGGATTAGATATGTTAGAAATGGATTTCCGTCAGTATGATTATGCTCTAGGACGTTGGATGGTTTTAGATCCAGTAATACACTACAACTATTCTCCATACCAAGCATTTGATAATAATCCTATATATTTTGCTGATCCTTCAGGGGCAGATAGTGAAGGTGATGGTGATGATGATTTTGCTTGGGCAAATTTAATTAACCCTGAAGAATTAGATGCAGTTACTGTTATAGGTACTAATCGAAATAAAATGCCTGCATATATAAGATATGGCTTTGAAGACTGGACGGATTCTTCAGATATATATGGTGATTTAACTTTAGAAGAGTACAATGAAAGATACGGAACTGATTATCGTTACGATAGTAAATATGGCAGCGCTTGGTCACAATGGTATTATGATAACTATTATAAACCTCAATTGAATTCTATAATTAAACACATGCACGATGGTACTGGTTTTGTTGCAAAAATTATTTTTGAAGTAGGTACTAATTTCATTCCAATGGGATGGGTTTTTAAAGGAGGTAAATGGGTATATCAAGGAGCTAAGGTTTTCATAAGAGGCAGAAGTGTAGCTTATCAAGGGGGAAAAACGCTTGCGACTAAAGTTGCAGTTAAAACTGGATTAAATAAAAAGGTTATGTACCCTATCATAAAAAAAAGTATAGGGGCAGATACAAATAAATTATTTGCTAAATTAGCAAAGATTGCTAATAATGCACGCTATGCTAAAGGCAAGCAAGGCTCGGAATTGCTTCAGAAATTAGCTAAAAAAGCTGGTTTTGAACTTGAGAATGGAGCAAAACATATCAAAGTATTCGATGAAGGACAATTGTTTACTACAATACCTTATAGTGCAAAAGGTAATAATACAAATAGAGCAATAATTAAAGCCATTATGGATCGAGCAGGTTTTTAAAAATAAAAGAAAATGAGTGAAAAAGTGGTAAAAGAAACTAAAAAAATACAAGAAGCATGGAGATTCGAATTTGCTTTGTATCATGATTCTGATGATAGAATGCTTAACATAAACGTTCCATCAGAACTACTAAAAATGATAATTTCATGGGCAGAAGAGCATGATTGTTTGGTAGGAGGTGGTTTTCGTGCATACACGGACGAGGAAAAGAACGATAATAGTATTCTCTATGAGTTGCCCAATGAATAAAATTTAAAAAGGTATTATACAAATTGCGCAAGATTTAAAGACTTAGGATTGAATCCAGTCCTGAGTCTTTTTATTTTAATCAATGAATACATTATACATTTCTGTTCTATATCCAAATATTATAATGGTTTACTTACCATAAAGTAAATCTTGTATAAATACTAAATGTTTCCAAAACAAAAAAATGGATAGTGTCAATTTTTTTATTTATAATGAATTTCTCAGAAATATTCGATTGGTTTTATGTTTTTACAACTATTTTGTTCATTATCCTATTTATGTATGAATTATCAAATAGATATATCATCTGACGATAATGGTTGTTTCGGTTGCTAAGCTCATTAAGTATAATTATCTTAATGATTTCTATTTTGTTTTTTTATTTGATGTAGTATTAATATTAAAACAAATCCACAAAAAAGGAGCAAAAGGCTCCAACCAAACACCCGATACCAAACACCCAATACCCAAAACCTATCATATCGAGCGGAGTCGAGATGCAAAAACCTAATTCACCCGATACTTCTCACTTCCCGTTTGCCACAACGCGAACGAAATAATATCAGCCAATTCTTCACGCTTGCTTTTTTGTGTACGATCAAAACCGTGACCTTCATCAAAATTAATAGATAACAACACAGGACTTCCAGAACTTGTCGCAACTTGAACGCGCGCCGCAAACTTTGCAGGTTGCCATGCAGCAACTCTCGAATCGTTAATACCCGCAGTTAATAACATCGCAGGATAATGAGTATCTTCTTCTACATGATGATAGGCGTCCATTTCTAATAAAGCTTCAAACTCTATCGAATCTTTAATTGTTCCAAACTCTTTAATATTATTCTGTCCGTTAGGTGCAATTTCAGAACGTAACGTATTTAGTAAACCCACACGAATAATCGCTACGGCATACAAATCGGGACGTTCTGTAACGGCGCGACCAATATTAATACCTCCAGCACTTCCGCCCCAGACAGCAAATTTTTCAGGCGAAGTATATCCTTTATCAATCAAATATTCCGTACAAGCAATAAAATCTTTCCAAGTATTTGGTTTTGTCGTTTTGTAACCTGCTTTGTGCCATTGTTCTCCTTTTTCTCCACCACCGCGCACATGTGCAACAGCATAAACGCCACCTTCAGCAATCCAATACAACAAATACGGATACAGCATGGGCGCATTTATCCAATTGTAACTTCCATAACCATTTAAAAGCATGCGGTTTTTACCGTTTTTAAGCATTCCTTTTCGGTAAATGATCGACAAAGGAACCTTTACACCATCATGAGAAGCGATTTCGATCTCTTTTACGACAATATCTTCCAATTCAGGATATTTGACAACAGGTGTTACATTTTCCTTAACAAATGTCTTCTTTTCAACGTTGTAGCGATATCTATTTCTGTGACTAATCCAACTTTCAGTTTCAATCCACAATGCAGGTGATGTCGTAGCAATTGATGATAAACTGATACTTCCTGTAGCCGCTGGTAAGGTGATTTTTTCAACAGTGGCATCTTCCAAACGAAATAAACTTGCAGACACACCATTTTTGGTAGTTGTATAAAATAAGCCTTCAGAAGTAATTACAAAATCTTTTAAAATTTCGTTTGCTAAAGCAGGTACAACTTCGGTTGGTGTATCAAAATTCAATTGGTCAAAAGAAGTTTTAAACAAACTAAAATTAGAAGCTTTTTGCGCGCTTAAAAAGTAAATTTCATCTTGATAAGGTAAAAACTTTTCAATCTTATGTTTCTTCTTAAAAAGTGGTTTCCAAGAAACCGTTTCGTTCTCTAGTTCGCTTGTCGGCGCATAATAATAGTCTTTAAAACCAATACCACCAACTCTGCCAAACATGTATTTTTGATTTTTTCCAAAAATATTCACAATAGGAAAATCCGCAGGTTTCAAATTGAGTTGCGGATGTGTTTTTCTTGAAAAAATAATGTGTAAATCTTTCGGATTATCTCCCAAACGGTACACAACCGTTGCAGCGTCCAAAATATAGTTTGGAGAGGTTGTATCAATATCAGGAATATGCAAATAGGTAAATCCGGAGTTATCATCCAACCAATTAATTCCGCCCAATTCAGAAGGCCAACAATGATCTATAATTTCATCGTGAAACGTTTTTGTAGCCACATCATAAATGACAACTTCCGAGAATTCTTCGTCGTTTTTTGTAAAACCAATGGCTATTTTTTTACCGTTCCAGCTTGGCTGAAAATAATTAATAATATACTTGTGTTTTGAAGTTTTTTTATAGTTCTCTGAATTAAAAAGCTCTGTTTCTGCTCCATCAATTCCAGCTTGAAAATATAAAATATTGGCTTCGTGATTATCTGAATACTTTAAATAATAATACGCATTGAGCGAAAGTACTTTTAGATTAAAAACTGCTTCTGAGCGCATTTCATCATTCTCTTTAATCCTTTCTAGCAGTTTTTGTCGCCCAGAAATGTTTTGAAGTATATTTCTTGTATAATCATTTTGATAATTTAGCCAAGAAAGCACTGTAGTATCTTTTAAATTTTCTAAATGTTGATACGGATCTTCTATCGTTTTTGAAAAATAAGTATTGGTGGTTGTATGGTGAAGTATGGCATTTGAATGATCTTCATTTGTGACACATTGTTCAAATAATCCTAAGCATAAAAAATATAAAACAAACGAATACTTCATTCTTTGTGTTGCTGATTTAATGTTGTTTATAAAAGGGTAAAATGCTAAAACAAGATATTTTTATATAATAATATCTGAAATAGCATCTTACTAAATAGAGGAATATAAAAGTTTGTTTTTATTGTGTATCAATGGTATCACCATTACAATTGTATGTACATGTATCGGTCGTGGCACAATTGTCAGATTCTTTTGGGATAGAACCTCCGTACAAACTATTAATGTCTCCTACTTTAGCTATTTTCAATTTTGATAAGCTTAATGTTCCTAAGTTTCTTTTCGAGTTTTTCATTGATATAAGTTATTGTTGATTACGATGTAAAAGTATGTCAAAACTACATACTATAATAATGAAGTATCGTGATATTTATAAATATCACGACAAAACATGAATTTTAATTAATTGAAAATCAGATATTTGATTCTGATTTCTGATTTTCAAGTTGTTTCAGGAAGTATGAAGGATTGATTCCCGTTTTTTTGTGAAAAGCGGTCGAAAATGACTGTGCATTATTAAAGCCAACTTCAATAGCAATGGCCTTAATTGTGTAAGATCTGAACACTTTATTTTCTTTCAGTTGTTCAATTGCATAATCAATTCGTATCTCATTCATATATTTAGCAAAGTTCATACCTTTTGTCATATTAATGATTTTTGACAAATAAGTACTGTTGGTATCCAACTCCTTCGCAAGTTTGGTAAGGGTATAATTTTTCTTAGTAAATTGGTGTGTATCTTCAAACTTTTCGAGCTTTATCAAAATAGCATCAACGATTTCTTGTGGCAACCCGATGTCTTCTTTTTGTGTGGTAACTGATACTTTTTCTGATGAAGGAATTTGCTTCTTTTCGGCTTTCTCTTTTTCTTTTTGAACCTTCTTCTGTTCGTAGTTTTCCATCAATGCATTAAAGCGTTTCTTCTGAACCACATTTCTTCGGAAGAAATAGAAAATAAGCACCAATAATATTGCTGAAACAATAACAAGTGCAATTACTTTCTTTTCAGATAAAAAGTTTTCATCTTGCAACTGATTGATTAATGCTTCTTTTTCGTTTAATAAAGTTTCCTTTTCAGAAATTATTAAAGGTGTTTCGTATTTCTGAACGATTTTCTTTCCTAAATTTTGGTATTCTTCCGTGATAATTTCATCAACAACCAACAACTTTTCAATAATTTCTAGTTGTTTCTGATGCTTTTTGGCAGCCTTCAACTCTTTATTCAAAAGTTCATACGCTTCTCTAGCTTGAAAAATGACTTTTGGTTTTTTCTGGTAAATAGAATCTACCTTATACAAATAATCAATAGCTTCCTCAGTCTTATCTTGTTTTTCCAAACATTTATAAATGTACAGATAATTGGAGCACAATGATTTTTCGTTGTTTTTAAGCAATTTGGTAGCTTTTAGTAAACTATCAATTCCTTTGGTATAATTTCCTTTATAATAAGACGTAATTCCATAAGAAGTTAAAAACCAAGGATACAAATACTTATTAGGATGTTGCAAGCTTGCTTTAATTCCGCGTTGGTGTACAACTTCGGCAGAATCTAACACGCGATTTTTATTGTAAGAATCTGCCAAAGCGAACAACGATTTTAAATATTGTTCCGAATCTTTTTCTTGAAAATCGTTCTCATGAATAAAATTGATATTATCCTGAAAAATCTTCAAGGCTTCCTCGCGTTCTTCACTTACATTCTTCAACAAACCAATATAATGTTTTATAGAAATTTGTTGTCTTAAGTTCTTATTCGCCAGTGCAAGGTCATTAGCAGTTGCAAAATTTGTCAGTGCATCGTTGTAAGTAGAGTTGTAATATAATTGTATTCCTTTCAACAAATAACCTTCTGCAGGATAATGTTCCAGCTTGGTGTTTTTGGTCAATAATATAATACTATCAGTATACGAAATTGCCTTTTTGGTATGACTGTAGTGCGAAACAAACAATTCGTAACCCGCAACAATTTGTGCAGCATCATTTTCTTTTTTTGCTTTCGCTAAATAGGAAGTAGCAATCTCAAATTCTTTCTCAGAATTTCCTGAAGCAGCATAAAAATCTTGTTTCATGTCTTCAAATGTGCCAGAATTGAGTTGCGAAAACATCAAATTTGAACTAAAAACAATTAAAACAATACTTACCACCAAAGAAATAGGTGCTTTTCTGCTAAGAAAAGTTGTAGGTAAAGTCAAAAAAGAAGACAAATGTTGGATATATTTTTTCACTTTTTTTCTAAATTTTTTCAATCGGATGTAAAAATAGCTTCGAAATATAGTTGCGACACTTGAAAAGTAATCCCGAAATGTAAGATAAATAATACATTTAAATTGAAATTATCAAAATATTCCTATAAAATGGTTACAAACGCCCATAAATATAGCATTTTTTGCAAGAATAATAATACTTACTTCAGAAGCAAGTGTTTATAAGAGCTATCGGTCAAATGATACACTTGAAATTTATAAATACGTTGCGTGAGATTTATAAAGCCAAAGATTAACTGTTTGATAATTAGTTATTAAGGTTGTTATTTAGCATTGTGAATTTGTTGCAACAAGCACAAAGGTGTAATCCGAAAAACCTTTAACAGAGTAGGAAATACAATCATTTAAACTTTAATATTATGAAATTAAGTAACAAGAACATCAAAGCAATGTCAACAACAGAATTAGAAGCAATCTCAGGTGGATTAAGATCTGAAGGAGATACTGCAACTGCAACTGCAACAGCAAGTTTTAACTCGTCTGCAGAAGCTGAAGCTGAAGCTGAATCTGCTGAGTAATCAAACCAGCAATTAGCACACAGCTTATCAAGCATATAACTAATGGCTGTACACACAAAAACAGCCATTAGTATATATCTTCTTTACTTCTCAAAGTGTACCAACGTATTTCATCATCAATCTCATACGGACCATTCATAAAAACAAACCTCAAAACACTTAGAAGCCCGAAAATGTAATCAATAATCAAAATCACACAGGAAATGTCAAGCATGAACACAGCTAAAAAAACACTCATTCTAAGTCGTCAAGACGACGGAAGTACCAGCAATGTTATCGAATGGATTGTAAAATATGGAAAACCATACATTCGTATCAACACTGATGACGATAAAACAAAGCTAGATTTCGTGGACATTGATGCGCGAGAACTTACCGTAAGCAAACACGGAGAAGAAACGAACTTATTTGATATTGCCTCAGTATGGCACAGAAGGAGAGGTTTCTCTCTAAAAAATGTGTCGATAAACGAGGAAGAACTCAACAAAGGAATTTTATTCGACACGCCAAACTATCACAAAAAGCACGTTAACTCAGAATATAAAGTACTCACAGAATACTTTCATTACATCTTAGAAAGAGACGTTCCAACTATTGGAAACTATAAAAGTACTGATGTAAATAAACTGATTGTTTTAGAAATCGCAAAAAAATACGGTGTTCCTATTCCGCGAGGCTATGTAGTAAGCACCAAAAAAGCATTAAAAAAAGTGTTAGACGCTACTGACGCTAGCTTCGTGATTACAAAAGCAATAAGTCAGGGCGTTTATCACTTTACCAAAGAATATGGTTATTATACGTATACCGAACGTATTACGGAAGAAAGTTTGGCAGCTTTGCCAGATCGGTTTTTCCCATCCTTAATTCAAGAAGAAATAAAGAAAAAATACGAACTCAGAGTTTTCTATCTCAACGAAGAATTTTACGCAATGGCAATATTTTCACAAAAGTGTAAAGATACTGTTGTCGATTTTAGAAAACACACCGACCAAGATTCGCCACAGCGAAAAGTACCATACAATTTACCAGAACACGTAAAAACGGGACTTATTAAAATTATGAATGAACTCGAACTCAATACAGGTTCTATTGATATTTTGGTAGATGAAGACAACAACTACATCTTCCTAGAAGTAAATCCTGTTGGACAATTTGGAATGACATCTGCTCCATGCAACTACTACTTAGAACGTAAAATCGCAAACATCCTGTAATCATGATAAAACTAAAGAAACTTTCCATCAGTGAACCGCAATTAGAAAACTTACCATTATTCTATAACTATCTTATATATAATGAATTATTGCCGTCAGATCCTTTTTTTAGAACAAACTACAGCGAAAAATACAGCAGTATCATTTTCTATTCAAGTGGAGACAAGCCCATTTCTAAAATTTTAGATACAACCCAACTTAAAAAATAATCACATGAAAGAACTAGAAGCTATAAAAGATAAATATCTCTACCTATTTGCAGACTGTTTTCCTGTGAAAGGTTATACGAGAACGATGCTGTGCGATGTTTCACGACAAAAAGTATATTTTGTAGATAATACCTATCACGAATTACTCACTGTGCTAAAAGACAATACCATTGGCACTGTTGCTAGCATGCTTGAAGATGACGAAGATATCATGAACTTTAAAGAATTTATTAACTATTTAGTCGAAATTGAATTGGCACTTGTGGTAGACGATCTTTCGTTATTTCCCGATATCGCATTAGAATGGGATCATCCATCAGATATTATGAATTCTATCATTGATGTACGAGACGAAATGCACGACTTTGAAAAGATTTTTAACGAATTGGAAATTCTTGCCTGCTACCATATTCAAATCAGAGCTTATTGTACAATGTCTGTAGAAAAACTAGAAGAAATACTAGCTTTAACTGTTGGTAAAAACTTCAGATCTGTTGATTTCTTATTAGAATATGACGAAAAAGAAGCAGAAATTGCCGCTTTGCTTACCAAATACGAAATTGCTTCAGTAACCTATCATACCTACAAAATGGAATTACTTGAGGAAGAAGCAGAAGCAAAAAACAGATCAAGAGTATATCACGGAAGTTTAGCCTACACAAAAGAAAAAGTGAGTGGTTGCGATTCTTGCGGACTCATCAATATGCATTCGTTAGGAATAAGAGATATCAAAGGATTTACGGAAAACAGAATGTTTAATGGTTGCCTAAACCGTAAAATTTCTATTGACGAAACAGGAAAAGTAAAAAACTGTCCATCCATGACAAAAGATTACGGACACATCAACGAAACATCGCTAACAACAATTGCACACGATAAAGATTTCCAAAAACCTTGGAACATCAACAAAGACTCAATAGACACTTGTAAAGATTGTGAATACCGATATATCTGTACCGATTGTAGAGCTTATACAACAGATGGCGGATTGTACTCAAAACCTGCAAAATGTCAATACGATCCGTACACAGGAACATGGGCAAATAAAGTAAAAAATGTCAATACCGTTTTTGCATAACTTGAAATATAAAATATCATGAAAATGCTACTTTTTATAACAATCATTACCATTTCTATGAATATGGAAAGTCAAAACAAAATCAAGATTACACAGCTAGATTATAAAGAACTTCAAACACAATTGGAAGCAATTCGCATTGAAGATCAAACCTTGCGACAATTACTTCCGGAAGCAACTGCAAAATTTGGCGCAGACAGTGACGAACTCAAACATATATGGAAGCTCATTCACAAGCAAGATCGTATCAATGAAGAAAAAGTGCTTCACATCATAGATACTTACGGTTGGCTTGGAAAAAGCGATATTGGCGAAATGGCAAATCAAACTTTGTGGTTGGTCATTCAGCATGCAGCAATTGATGTACAAGAAAAATACCTTCCACAATTGGAAGCTTCTGTCAAAAAAGGAGCATCTGAAGGTTGGCATTTAGCATTCTTAGAAGACCGAATACGCATGCGAAAAGGAAAAAAACAACGCTACGGAACACAGGCAAAAAAAGACAAATTATCAGGAATCACATACATTTATCCGATAGAAAATAAAGAAACCGTAAATCAAAGACGGAAATCCATAGGACTCAATACCATTGAAGAATATGCAAAAAACAATAACTATGTAATACGATAGCTCAATTAGTTAGTTGAACACTTATTGAACTTAACCTATGTTTTGAAAAGACTGTCTGAAAAGTATGCGTTTATAACAACGTTCCCAAAAGCTTTTTAGACAGTCTCTTTTTACGGTGTAATTAAACTTATTTCAGCTTATCGGCAAACAATTTGCGAAGCTTTGTCAACTTTGGCGTAATCACAAAGCTGCAATATCCTTGTTCTGTGTTCCTTCTGTAATAATCTTGATGTTCAGCTTCGGCTTCATAAAAAGTTTCGGCAGCAGTAATTTCTGTTACAATAGGCGCATCGTAATATTCCGAAAGTTGTTCCTTTACAGCTTCGGCAATCTTTTGTTGCGTTTCATCATGATAAAAAATCACAGAACGATATTGTGTTCCTACATCGGCACCTTGTCTGTTTAAAGTAGTAGGATCGTGTGTTGCCATAAAAATCACTAAAATTTCCTCATAAGAAATAATATTGGCATCAAATGTCAACTGAATCACTTCTGCATGTCCTGTGAGTCCAGAACAAATCTCTCTGTAGGTAGGTTTCCCAGGAACGGTTCCTCCAGTATATCCAGAAACGACAGTTTCAATACCTTTTACTTCTTGAAAAACGGCTTCTGTACACCAAAAACAACCGCCGCCAATTGTGGCAGTTTGTATATTTTTATTTTCCATAATATATTGCTTCTAACAACGCTTTAAAGATACCTATAAAACGCTTTCGTTTTTTAGGTTGGTCGTAATAAAACAGAAAAGTTTGCTGATGTCATAATTATCACGATATACAGACGATTTTTAACTTTTAAGACACATAAAGTAAGAATATTTAACAGTAATTTGACACAAGTATATTCATTTATCTATAAAAAGGATTCATTCGTCGAAGGTTTGGTAGTTGTTGTCTAATTTATAGGGTTTTATACGTCAGAGAATAGTATATTTGGACTTAACTTTTTTTCATGGTTAAAGTAATTTATTGGTTATAAATTATTTCCCTTATTACCCTAAGACCCCAAATAAGAATAACCAATTTTTGGTAAGAGAAAAGAGCCTTCGCAAGAAGGCTCTTTTTGATTCAACGAAACTCGGTTTTGTGAAGTCGAAGACGCACACAAAATCGCTAGTTGAGTTGATTCCCCTGTAGAGGGGAATCTCAAAGTCAATTCTCCACATTTTAAAGTGTTACAACTTTTTCTGTGAAACAATATTTTGTGAAGTCGAAGACGCACACAAAATCGCTAGTTGAGTTGATTCCCCTGTAGAGGGGAATCTCAAAGTCAATTCTCCACATTTTAAAGTGTTACAACTTTTTCTATGAAACAATATCTTGTGAATTCGAAGACGCACACAAAATCGCTAGTTGAGTTGATTCCTTCGCAGGAAAGAATCTCAAAGAATTTTCCACTATGTTTTTTGGAATTAATAACTATCCAACAAAAAAGCTGCCTAAAAAGTAGCGTTTTCATCAAACCGAATCAAATTCAGTATGACGATTTTATAACTTTTTAAACAGCCATCGGAGCGTTTCTTAGTGTGTTGTCAGATTTTACTCAGCCACCAACACCATATATTGCCAAGGTTGTAACGCAACATCTTGTCCTTCTCGAAACATAATTGCATCACCATTCATATAATTGGTAAAACTTCCCGCAAGATCGATTTTGGTAATGACAGCTTCCTTAGATAAATTCCCAATATAATATACTTGTTTACCATCTTTTTCACGCTTAAATGCCAATACTTGATCGCCTTTACTCGTTTTTAATTTGCTATATGAAGCTGCATTTTTTCCACCGTGCAACGCAACATTTGTATTTTTCAAACTTCCTAATTTGGCTAATAAAGGCCACATATTACCTTTTTCTTTCGGAATTTCATCTTTTTCGAAGAATTTCAATCGGTGTTTCATATCATATTCTTGTCCAGAATAAATCAATGGCATTCCAGGCGCTGTATAACTTAAGGCTGTAAAGGCTGCTGCGCCTTCGCCCATGCGTTCTTCAATGGTTCCATTCCATGAATTTTCATCATGATTGGTCACAAAATTCATTAAAATATCATCATCTTCGTATAAAGAATCGATTTGTTGCATGCGTTTGTCCCAATCAGCAACGGTTTCTTCTCCTTTCGCAATATGATTCATACGATGATGTGTATCCCAACCGTACGCCATATCAAACAATTTACCTTTCAATAATTCAGGTTCCCAAGCTTCAGCTAACATAAAAATGTCTTTGGTGGCACGCAATTGCGGAATGGCTTCTTTCCAAAAATCAGTAGGAACTGAGCCTGCCACATCGCAACGAAAACCATCTACATTTTCTTCTGTCAACCAATACTTCATGTCTTTTACCATTTCTTTACGCAATTCTTTATTGTCGTAATTTAAATCGGCAACATCTGCCCAGCCTACAGGAATTCCGTCTTCATTCAGTGGATCAGTAATTTCACCTTTGTCATTTTTAGTATAAAACTCAGGATTTGTTTTTAACCACGTATGATCCCAACCTGTATGATTTGGAACCCAATCCAAAATCACATAAATATCATTTTCATGTGCCGTTTTGACCAATTCTCTAAAATCTTCAATGGTTCCAAATTCAGGATTAATTTTTGTAAAATCTGAAACGGCATAATAGCTTCCTAAATACTTTTTGCGTTCTTCAGGATCTTCAATTTTACTAGCAAAATCACCACCTGTTGCTTTGCGTTTGGTTTCCGAAATTGGAAAAATCGGCATTAGCCAAATCACTTTTACGCCCAATTCTTTTAACTGTGGAATATCTTTCGTGAAGGCATCAAAAGAACCTTCTTTCGAATATTGACGAATGTTTGCTTCATAAATTACCGCGTTTTCCATCATTTCGTCAGAAACAGCTGCAATTTTGACCTCTTTCTTTTCTTCTTTTTTTTCAGCTTCCTTTTTTTCCGTTTTGCACGACATAAAAAGGAGTGTTATACATAATAATAAACTTAGTTTTTTCATTAGTTGAGATATTTATTTCTATAATTTGATCGTAATTTTACGTTCTTTTTTTGTGTTCCAAGCAATTGTAAATCTAATGGTGTTATATGTTTTATTCCACTTAAAATCAACACGCTTTCCGCGGAATTTTACTTTATTAGGTTTTTTGTGAATGTTGTGAACAACGACTTCAATATTCTTTGTACTTGTTGCGTAGTTTTTACCAGTTTCTGCTTCTAGCTCAATTTCTAAACGGTTCTTTTTTAATTTACTTTCAAACCCCAACAATTCATACATGCCTTTTTCAAAAGCATTCTTAGTTTCTCCATCATCTATATACATTTCGCGTTCACTTTCGGTAATACTTTCATCATGGTAATAATGCAGTTGCAGCTTATTCGGATTGTACATTGCAGTCGTTTGCATCTGATTGGCTATTGGAATAAACGCACCACCACGCACATATACAGGAATAGAACGTTCTTTCGTTTTCACCATTTTTGTTTGTCCGCCAACAACTTTTTCATCAGTTTCAAAGTCAAACCAAACCGAACCTTTTGGGAAATATACTTCTTTCGTTGTTACACTATCTTTTAGAATTGGAGTTACCAAAAAATCATTTCCCCACAAATACGTAGCAGCGTTTGTGTATAAAGCTTTGTTGTCACTTTCTTCAAAAAATAGCGGACGCATTAATGGTGTTCCTTTTTGGTTGTTTTCAAAAGCAATCGAATAATTATATGGCAATAATTGATAACGCAACTCAATAGCTTCTTTTGCTAATTTTTTCGCTCTTGCGGAACGAAACACAGGTTCGCTAGCTACTTCTTCCTGCGCATGCGGTCGGTAAATTGGCTGAAAAATTCCGTATTGCAACCATCGGATGTATAAATTATCATCTAAATTCGCACCAGCAAAACCGCCTAAATCCGAATGCATATAACTCAATCCTTGCAAGCCCATTTGTAGCGCAATTTCAGGTTGCGATTGCAATCCGCCCCAAGTTCTATTTACATCGCCCGACCACGGAATGAGTCCGTAACGTTGCGAACCTGAATAGCCAGCGCGCATCAAAATAAATGGTCGCACGCTTGGAAAATCTTTTGCATATCCTTCATAGATCAATCGTGCCCAATCGTGTCCGTAAATGTTGTGCACTTCGTTTGCTGTTCCTGTGTGATGTAGAAGTTTTTCAGGATGCACTTCTGGTTCTCCCAAATCGCCCCAAACGCCTGCAACGCCTAGTTCTGCTAATTCTTTGTAAATATTCCAAAACCACGCTTCTCCTTTCGGATTGTAAATATCAATCAAACCTGTATTTCCAAAATAGAAATCGAATTTGAATGGATTTCCCACTGAATCTTTTGCTAAAATTCCCAAATTTGACGCTTCATACCAACGTTTGGAAGTCGTTAAAATAAACGGTTCGGTAATGAAAACTGTTTTGACACCTTTGTCGTTCAAATTTTGAATCATTTGCTTCGCGTTGGGAAACGAATCTTTATACACTTGTAGATTTCCCATCGTACCTTTGATGTCTTTCCCAAACCAATACAAGTCTAAAATTACCGCATCTACAGGAATTTTTTCATCTTTAAAGGCTTTAATTGTTGCTTCGGTTTCTGCTTGCGAATGATAGCCAAATCGGCTTGAAAAGTTTCCAAATGCCCAACGTGGTGGCAACGGTTGTTTTCCTGTCAAGTTGGTATAATTCTCTACGATATTTTCCCAAGAATCACCCGCAATTACTTGATAGGTTTTGCGACCTGAAATGGTTTCGTAGGCAAGTGTATTGTCTTTTTTACTGTCTAAATCCAAATATCCAATCGGTGCGTTGTCAAAATGTAGCATGTATTTGTTGGATGAAATTACGATTGGCAACGTAAAATTCATCAATTCCGAATGTGTTTCATACCCGTAATGCGCACGATTGTAAAGTTTTAGACGATTTCCACGACGATTCATTCCCAAGGCACGCGCACCGCCGCCCATAAGAATTTCATCATTTGTAATATTAAAGTCAATTGCTTCGCCTTCTGCTATTTTTTGATAACCGTTTTTCTCAGAAATAATCGGTTTCCCTTTGTATTTATATGAGATTTGAAATGGTGATTTTTGAATATGAACTGAAATTCCATCCGAGATCAAATCTACGGAAGTACTAGTTTCAGAGACATTTTTTATCTTTTGAATATCTTTTAAAATCACAGCATGACTTGGAGAAGTGATTTTTTGTCCTTTTGGAATAAAAGTCGTTCCAACCATATTGTCATTAATCAGCCGAATAAAATAACGTCCATCAGAAACTTCAACGGAATGTACATTGACACTTTCGCTGTAATTGATAAACTTTCGTTCTGTATTTTGAGCCAGTGCAAACTGAACACTTAGCAATGATATCAATAAAATTTTAACTAACTTCATATATTATTTTTCTAATAAGAATGTAAACGGAATGTGTAATCGTTTTTGCCAAGCATTTTCAGAGTGATTGGCTCCTTCAAATTTTAGATTTCTATAGTTTGCGTCTGTATATCCTTTTTTCATAAAAATTGTATCAACAATTGATGCGTATTGCGGATAGTATTGATCGAGCGTTTCGGTTCCGTAATCAAAATAGAAACGATGTGTTTCTGGCGATGGCAAATGATCGCTCATGTACGCAAAAAATGTATCAGGAATCGGATTGTTTTTTGTTGTTGGAACAATGCCTTCCCAATGTGTCGAAATACACGCTGCGGCACTAAAAACTTCAGGATATTCACACATGGCGTACATAGAAATTAATCCTCCCATACTTGAACCAGCAACGAAAGTATGTTCGCGATCGGTTTTTACAGCATAGGTTTTGTCAATGTATGGTTTTAGTTCTTCCGTAAGGAATTTTAAATAATTATCAGCATTAAATACGACCTCAAAATTCATAGCTTTTGCTTTTGCCAACAACGAGTTTTTTGCTTCTTCATTTAAATATTCAAATGCTTTTTGTGGAAAGTAATCTTGCCAGCGAATTTCAGCAATATTCCAAGGCGAAACGACAATAAAATCCTGTACTTTTCCTTCGCGCATTAGTTTTGTGGCAACTTCGTCTACTTTCCATTCTTGCTTATTCCAAGTCGTAGAAGCATCGTATAACATTTGTCCGTCGTGCATGTACAATACATTGTATTTTTTGTCTGATGAATAGTTTTCAGGCAACCAAACATCTACATTTCTTGGGCGGATATATTCTGAAGGAAAATCTACGACACGCATGAGTTTCCCAGCGGCAAGTTTTACGGTTTTTACTTCTTTGGCAACAGGTCTGTCACTTGGTTGAAACGTTATATCTTCCGCAAATAACCAAAGTAATGCAGTTTTGAGTTCGCTTCGCCAAAATGCTTCACTGTGTGTGCCGTTTGGTGAAAATTTTGAAAGAACTTGATCTTTTGGGAAATTATTTTTGTTCAACAGTTGTAACATTTTGTTGAGGTCTGCAACCATATTTCCACCTTCTTTTTCTCCCATTAAGTAGTATAATTTGGAGTTTTTGGCTTTCGCCAGATGGTTCTTTGTAAAGGCAAATGTTTCTTCTGAAAACCAAAATGAGGGCGAGAAAATACCCGCTTTTCCAAATACATTTGGATATTGAAAAGCGGCATAATGTGAAATTAATCCGCCCATAGAACTTCCCATGATCGCAGTGTTTTTGGCATCTGTTTTGGTTCTGTATTGTTGATCGATGGCAGGTTTTAAGGTTTTTGCGATAAAGTCAATGTACTCTTTTCCTTTTGGCGTATCGTATTTTTTATGTTCCCAAGCGGTGTATTCTTGCATGCGTGCTTCGCTATTGTCAATAGAAACTACAATCACGTCCAAACCATGTGTTTGATGTAATTTATTTAGGGTTTCATCTACTTCCCATTCGCCTGAATATGACGTTGCTTTGTCAAAAACATTTTGCCCGTCGTGCATGTACAATACAGGATATTTTTTGTGCGATTTGGCATAGTTTGGTGGTAAATAGACTAAAATTTTTCGTGTGGTATTGAGTTGTGGTATGTTGAATGCTTCTGCAAAGGTTGCTACATTTGGTTGTTTGGTAGAAACAGTTTCGTTGTTGTTTCCGTTGGACCAAGCGCCAATAGTAATATTGATAGTTTCAGGAGCTTCTTTAAAAGTGTAGCTTCTGTTTTCTATGTTTTGTTTTTTGGCATCTAATTCAACAGTGTCCCAACTTCCCAACGTAAATTTATATTGAATAGTTTCTTTATGATTTGGTAGTGTGATTTGATAGGTTTTGTCTTTTTTCTCCAGTTTTAATTCAGGTCTTCCGCCAGACCAACCTTCAAAATCACCTGAAATGTAGATATTTTTTGAAAAATCGTGATCGCTTGGCAAGTTGGTCACTACAAACGTTACAGATTTTTTTCCATCGGTATTGTCATCTTTTTGCTGTCCTTTGCAGGAAAGGAGTAGCATGGAGATCAGTAATATGGTTAGTTTTGTTTTCATGTTTTTTTATATATACTAGATGTTAGTATTGAGAATTGAGACAAGTTTATTGAGCGTTTCTGTTTTTCATGTACTTCTCGACAGATCCTGAATCAAGTTCAGGACACTCGAAGTGGCGTTTGGTACTCAATAGGTTTTCGGTTCTTGACTAATGCCCAAAACCTAATGCCTAGAATATCACTCGAAGTGACGTTTTTTTTAATGTGTCAATTCGCTAATTTGAAAATGTACCAATGTTTTTTCAAATACGAATGTTGCCTTGATTTAGACAGATTGCTTCTGCTGTTGCCTCGCAATGACGTTTCAAAATCTCAATACTCACTACTAACATCTCATATCTAATTAGATTTCGTTGTCAAAATTATACTTCCTTTTTCTTTTAATTCAATACCTTCATTCCAAGTAAATTTTTCGCCAGTTATCACATTCGTCAAGGTTTTTCCTTTTAAATTCATTTCTGCATAGCGTTTTAAATCTATCGTGATAGGTTTTTCATTTTTGTTGATGATATGCACTACGGTTTCATCACTTAAAGTTCTAAATAAAAAATAGGTTCCTAAGAATGGCGCAAAATGTACCGTTTTTCCCTCGTGAATTGCTTTACTTGTTTTTCGGAAATTCAATAGTTTTTTAAGGTACATTTGCATATCTTTTTGATCGGCAGTCAAACCATCGCCTGTAAATGCATTTGTAGTGTCACCTTGCCAACCGCCAGGGAAATCGGTTCGGATTAATCCATGATCGCCTGGTTTTGCAAAGTCGTTCATTAAAATTTCGGTTCCGTAATAGATTTGTGGAATTCTTGGCAATACCAATTGATAACTCAACGCCATTTTGGTATTGGCAACATCACCGTTGAGTTGTGTAAAGATGCGACTCATGTCATGGTTGTCTGGAAAAATCATGATGTCTTTTGGATTTGGATAGTAAAAGTCATTTGCCAAGCCTTCATAGATTTTTACCAAACCTTTGTCCCACGATTCTTTTTCAGATAGTGCTTCTACCGTTTTGCGTTGCATGGCAAAATCCATGGTAGATGTTAGATTGCTTTCGTAACCGTCTTTGTTTTTTGCACCTTTTTGCCAGTAACCAATTAACAACGGATTGTAACTCCATTCTTCGCCAACGATGGAAAAGTTTGGATATTCGGTCATGATGGCACCAGCCCAATTGCTCATAAATTCTTTGTCAGGATATGGATAGGTATCTTGACGAATTCCGCTTAAACCTAAGGATTCTATCCACCAAATACTGTTTTGAATGATGTATTTTGCCATGTATGGATTGCGCTGATTAAGATCGGGCATCGCACTGACAAACCAACCTTTTGCCAAACCTTCTTTGTCACTTTGGGAAGCATATACATCTTGATTCGCAGTTCGTCGGTGATTGGATGAGTTTATTTTTTCTCCATTTTCAAATTCTTTTTGATAGTTTACCCAATCATTGAATGGTAAATCTTTCATCCACCAATGTTCTAAACCGCAATGGTTTGCTACTTGATCCATGATGAGTTTTATTCCTCTTTCACTGGCTTTGTCTACCAATTCTTTGTATTCAGCCAAGGTTCCAAAACGCGGATCTACTTGGTAGTAATCTGTGATGGCGTATCCGTGATAGGAACTACGCGGCATGTCATTGGTGAGTAATGGACACGACCAAATTGCCGTAAAACCCATTTCGTCTATATAGTCTAAATGTTGTGTAATTCCTTTGATATCGCCGCCGTGACGTGCATAATCGTCTTTGCGATTGATGGTTGCTTCTTTGAGTAAACTTACTTTTTGCCCAGCTTCATTGATTCCTGTTTTTTTGAAAGGAATGTCGTTGGTTTGATCGCCATTTGCAAATCGATCTGGAGTGATGAGATATAAAACGTCTGAACTGTCAAAACCTACGTAGTCTGTTGCTTGTTTTGTACGTTTTTTGAGTTCGTAGGTTTGCGTGAGTGTTTTTCCATCTTTTTGTTTGAATTCAATATTGAATTTACCTGCTTGTGCGTTAGCAATGTTTAAGTCAATGAAAAGATAGTTGGGACTCTCGCCTTGTTGAATTTTTTCGATTTGAATATTTGCATTTGTTATGCTTGGTGTTGCTTTGGAGATGTTAGGATGTTTGACTAAGAGCTGGAGTTTGTTGTTTTTGAAACCTGTCCACCAATACGGCGGTTCTATGCGTTCTATGTCATTTTTGATTTCTGTGACTTCTGTAGATGATTTTTTTGCAGTAGTTATTGTTTTGTTTTCTTTGTTTTGACAAGAGAAGCAAAATGCTAGTAGCGTAACTAAGATTATTTTTTTCATCAGATTGGCTTTTTTAAAGGATTGAGCTGTTAATATTGAGAATTGAGACGTGTTTGTTTTACCTTTTGGTTAAAAAAAGAAGCAGATTACTTCGTCATACTTCCTCGCAATGACGTTTTTGAAGTACTTCTCAATACTAATATCTCAATTCTCAATACTATATATTCCAATATTTTATATGAAACTCAAAAGTTTCTGACTAGCCCTGATTGCAGCGACATCCTCCCGATTTTCTCGGGAGATACAGCGGAAAGCAGGAAATAGCTTCAAATTTTTATTTTTACAGTTAAACAGTAACCAAATCATTTGGCGAAACTGCTACTTTTTTTCCATCGACTAAGATTACTAAATCATCACCTTTTTCAAGTTCGAACGAGGTTCCATCTTGCGTTACGTTGATTTTGAGAATGTGATTTCGGTAGTTGACTTTGAACGAATATCCTTTCCATTGCCAAGGAATTCTAGGTTCAAAAGATAGCGTGTCGTTTTTCATACGCATGCCGCCAAAACCTTCTACAATACTCATCCAAGTTCCTGCCATTGAGGTAATGTGTAAACCTTCTTCGACTTCTTTGTTGTAATCGTCTAAATCGAGTCGCGATGTACGTAAATAGAACGTGTATGCCATGTCCATTTTATCGAGTTTTGCCGCCTGAATGCTGTGTACGCAAGGTGAAAGTGACGATTCGTGAACGGTAAATGGTTCGTAGAAGTTGAAGTGTTTTTCCAATTCTTCTTGTGTAAAATGATCTTCAAAGAAGTAGAAACCTTGTAAGGTGTCTGCTTGTTTGATGTATGGCGAACGCAGGATTCTGTCCCAACTCCATTTTTGATTGATTGGTCGTTGTGACGGATCTAAATCGGCAACACTTACCAAATCTTTGTCTAAGAAACCATCTTGTTGTAAGTATACGCCATATTGTTCGCTGTATGGGAAATACATGTTTTCGGCAACTTCCATCCACGATGAGATTTCTTGTTCGGATAAGCGAACTTTTTGCATGATGCGTTCGTAATCTGCCGTATATTCTTGTCTTACTTTTTCAATGTGTTCGTTGGTAAATTTGATACACCATTGTGCGATATAGTTGGTGTACCAATTGTTGTTTACGTTGTTTTCGTATTCGTTTGGTCCTGTAACGCCAAGAATTACGTATTTGTTTTTTGCTGTAGAGAAACTTGCTCTTTGATGCCAAAAACGTGCAATTCCGATCATAACTTCGAGTCCCATTTCTGGAATGTAGCTGTAATCGCCTGTGTAACGTGTGTAGTTGTAAATAGCAAAGGCAATGGCTCCGTTTCGGTGAATTTCTTCAAAGGTAATTTCCCACTCATTGTGACATTCTTCGCCATTCATCGTTACCATTGGATATAATGCAGCGCCATTGTTGAAACCGAGTTTTTGTGCGTTTTCGATGGCTTTTTCTAAGTGATTGTAGCGATATTGCAATAGGTTTCTAGCAACTTGCTGATCTTTTGTAGTCATGTAAAACGGAATGCAGTACGCTTCCGTGTCCCAATAGGTACTTCCGCCGTATTTTTCGCCTGTGAATCCTTTTGGACCAATGTTGAGACGTGAATCTTTCCCTAAGTAGGTTTGATTGAGTTGAAAGATGTTGAAACGAATTCCTTGTTGTGCTTTTACATCGCCTTCAATGGTTATGTCTGCCATTTCCCAAATTTTCGCCCAAGCTTCTTTTTGGTTTTCTAGCAAGGCATCAAAACCTAATGAAGTTGCTTGTTGTAGCGCTTTTTTGGCAGCAGTAATGAGTTCGTATTTATCATGATTTGTACAAACGGTGTAACCACCATATTTGTGAATGGTTAAGGTTTCGTTTGCTTTTACTTCTTGTGAATAGTGAAACGAAATGTCTGTTGATTTTTGCGAAACATTCGTTGGTAAGTCAATCGATTTGTCGTTTAATTTTAATTCCGTTTGCATGAAGGTACACGCATAGAAATCTGTTTTGAGTGTTTTGGCAACGATAAATGCTTGATTGTTTTCTTCTTTTACTTGAATGGTTTCCCAGAATTTTTCTTCCCAGTTGGCATCTTCATTTTTGATTCCAGCATCTAAATACGGTGTGTATGTTATGGTAGCATCATTGTTGAGTGGTTTTACGCTGTATGCGATGGCACCCACTTCGTCAATATCTAAGCTTAGAAATCGTTTTGCAGTTACTGCTATTTCGATATCATTTTGTAGTGTTGCTTTGAATGTACGTTCGTACCAACCTTCTTTCATGTTAAGTTCGCGACGAAAGTCAGCCACATTTTTACATGCGTTTAGGTCTAGTATTTCATCATTGATTTTCACATTGATTCCAATCCAGTTTGGTGCGTTGAGTACTTTGGCGAAATATTCGGGATATCCGTTTTTCCACCAACCTACTTTTGTTTTATCAGGATAATACACTCCTGCAATGTAACTTCCTTGGAATGTAGCTCCAGAGTAGTATTCTTCAAAATTAGCTCGTTGTCCCATAGCGCCGTTTCCGATGCTAAAGAGACTTTCGGAAGATTTGACACTTTCGGTATCAAATCCTTCTTCGATGATCGACCAGTTGTCTGGTTGTATATAATTCTGATTCATTTTATTTGGGTATTTGATATTTGGTTTTTGGTCTTAGGTTTTGGATTTTTTAACACAAATCCCTATTTCCTAATTCCACATCCCTAAATACCATCATATTTTTATTAATTCGTTTATAAAACTCGTTTGTATTTCGGTAAAATCTTTGAAGACATAATCGGCATGACCTAGTGTTTCTTTTGAACCTATTCCGATAGAGATCATTTCTGCGCTGTTTGCTGCGGTAACGCCTGCAACAGAGTCTTCAAATACAATACAATCTGTTGGTTTTTTGTTTAGTTTTTGAGCGGCAATTAGGAATACTTCTGGATCGGGTTTAGCTTTGCTTACGTCGTTTCCGTCTACAATAGCTTGAAAAACATCGAATAAGTCTACTTTTTGTAGAATTTTGCGTGCGTTTTTGCTTGCGGATCCTAAGGCGATTCCTTGCTGTGTTTCTTGTAAATAGTTGAGTATTTTTGGAACGTCTGGAAGAATTTCTCCAGCGTCCATTTGTGCAATATGCGATAAGTAATTATCGTTTTTCTCTGCCATGTATTTGTTGAACTCGTCTTCGGAGAGTGTTTTATTTCCCCAGTCTAAAATAATTTCTAGTGAACGTACTCTGCTAACTCCTTTGAGTTGTTCGTTTTGTGCTAGCGTGATGTCGAAACCTAGTTCATTGGCAAGCGTTTTCCAAGCTAGGTAATGGTATTTTGCGGTATCGACAATGACACCATCTAAATCGAATATAAATCCTTTATTGTTCATTGATTGCTGTTGTTGCTTCGTCTTTTACTCTAAGCGTTAATATTCCTGCAATAATCATTGATACTCCACCAACAACTAATGCATAAATTGGTTCTTTGTTAAAAAATGTAGTAAGGATAAATCCTAAAATAGAAGCCGCAACGATTTGCGGAATTACAATAAAGAAGTTGAAAACTCCCATGTAATAACCCATTTTAGAAGCTGGTAATGAACCTGTAAGCATTGCATATGGAATTGATAAGATACTAGCCCATGCAATTCCTACACCAATCATAGATATTAATAAATAATCTGGATCTGTGATGAAGAAGTAAGAGATCAATCCTAATCCTCCCAATGTAAGACAAATAAGATGTGTTACTTTTCTATTGGTGTATTTTGCTAATACGGGAAGTAAGAATGCAACAATGGCGGCTACTAAAAACTTGATTCCCATGAGGAAACCAACCCAATCGGCGCCTTCATTGTATAGTTTTGAAGTTGTTTCAACTGTTTTATAAATGTGACTGGTAACACCTGAAGTTGCATAAATCCACATAGAAAACATTGCAAACCATGAGAAAAACTGAACAAAAGCTAATTGTTTCATTGTTTCGGGCATTCTCAACAAATCTGTCATAATGTGTACAAATCCGTTGTCTGCTTTTTTACTTCTCAAATAAGATGCTAATAAAAATAGCAAACCAACAATGGCAATTCCAACTGTTAGAATGTATAAATCTTTTTTGAGCTCATAGAATACAATTCCCATTGTACCTAAAAGACCTGCGATCATCATTCCAATACCTACACTCGATTGCTTTTTTCGTGTAACTTCTTGTTGATTTTCCTCATTTGTTGCTTTTTCTTGTTCTTCGAAAGCTTCAAATTCTTCTGGTGAATATTCTTTAGAACGTAGCACTGTCCATAAAACAGCTAATAAAAAAGCTGCTGCTCCAAAGTAAAAAGAATATTTTACAGTGTCAGGAATGACACCATCTGGTGCTTCACTACTTATGTTTAGCCAATTAGAAAATACATATGGTAATGATGAGCCTACAAATCCACCAATACCAATAAAAAAGCTCTGCATGGCAAAACCTAGCGTACGTTGTTTTTCGGGTAAATTGTCTCCAACAAAAGCTCTGAAAGGCTCCATTGAAACATTAATAGATGCATCCATAATCCATAGAACACCTATTGCCATCCATAAAAGAGGAGAGTTTGGCATTAAGCACAAAGCAATAGATGCTAATATTGCTCCTACAAGAAAATAGGGACGTCTTCGTCCTAATTTAGGGTGCCAAGTACGGTCGCTGAAATATCCTATGATAGGTTGTATAACTAGACCAGTTACGGGTGCAGCTAACCAATAGACAGCTAAATCGTCTACTTGTGCTCCTAAGGTTTCAAATATTCTTGAGGTATTGGCATTTTGAAGTGCAAACCCGAATTGTATTCCTAAGAAACCGAAACTCATGTTCCATATTTCCCAGAAACTTAACTTACGCTTTTCCATTATCGTAATGTATTAGTTAGTACTCTATACGATAAGCGCTAAGACTTATCAAAACTTACTTTTTGGGTGAGAGGTAAAAATATAAGTCTTGATTTTTATGCTGTAAATATAGGTGTTTTTTTGAAACAGCCATCATAAAATTATAAATCTCATAGAGATTTTCTTGAAATTTTAACAGTTTCACGCCTGAAAATCACTATGTTATCGTGTAGTGTCACGCTCTATTAATGTGGTATTTATGACTTCTGTTTGATATTTTTCTTCATCAACTAGTTCTTCTAATTTGTCAATTAACATCGTTGCCGATTTCTCGCCCATTTCCACTGCATGCTGACTTATTGTGCTTAATGAAGGAATGGCATGTTTTGATAAAACGCCATCTGTAAAAGCAACAATAGACATGTTTTCTGGAATTTTATATCCTTTATTAATGGCAATTTTCATCGCAGTAATTGCGTAGAGCTCGTTTACGGCAAATATTCCGTCAATCGATTTTTCTTTGTCAAGCAAGGCAGAAATTTCTTTTTCTAAGGTTTCAATCTCAATTTCCTTGTCTTTGTTTTCTTCTACTTTGATAATGAGTGAAGATTTTGGCGTAATTTTATGTTCTTCCAATGCTTCTAGATAGCCTTGTGTTCTGAGCTTTCCGACGTTTACATAATCTTTAGTTGTGATGAGCGCAATGTTTTCGCATCCACTATCAATCAATTTGGCAACTGCTTTTTTAGAGCCTAGTTTATCATCAACCACAACCTTATCACAGGCAATTTCGTTCACAACTCTATCAAACATTACAATTGGCATTCCTTGATTGATGGTTTCATAAAAATGATGGTAATCTTGTAAGAGTAACGTTTCTTTAGCAACTGACAAGATAAATCCGTCAATACTACCGTTGGCAAGCATTTCAATGTTAATTACTTCTTTATCAAACGATTCATTCGACAATCCAATAATAACATTATAACCTCTATTGTTGGCTTCTTTTTCAATGCCGCTAATCACTTTGGAGAAAAAGTGATGCACAATTTCAGGAATAATGACACCAATGGTTTTGGTTCGCTTATTTTTTAAACTTAAGGCAATATTATTTGGGCGGTAATTATAAAGTTTTGCAAACGCTTGCACTTTGCTTCTGGTGTCTAAACTTATTTCTTTACTATTCCTTAAAGCTTTCGAAACAGTTGATACTGAAACGTCTAATTCTTTGGCTATTTGTTTGAGAGTTACTTTTCGCTTCATAAGGGTTTATTATAAGATCAATAATTAAAGCTACGAATTTTTATTTTTTTGTTAAAAATACACTGTTTTAATTGGATAAAACCTAATGTTTACAAAAGTTTTCAACACGAAAACGTTTGCGTAGTACCAAAAGTTATGCCTAGATTTTGATTTACTTAAATTTTACATAGTTTTAACATCGAGAGGTGAAAATATAAGAGTATTTAATCAAAAATAACACGGATTTTGTCAAAAAAAATTCAGAAATAATTGGAAAAAATACGTGATTATTTTACGACAATTTTGAAAATAAAAACTAAACAAATGAAGAAAATGCAAAAATTTATTTTGTTTTTGGCTTTTTTAATTCCCATCGGAATGCTTGCCCAAACAAAAGTGACAGGTGTTGTTACTGAGCAATCTACAGGCACTCCATTATTAGGAGTAAATGTAGTTCTTAAAGGTACATCTACTGGAACCACAACCGATTTTGATGGTAAGTATCAAATAACTGCTACGAATGGTCAAACCATCGTATTCACGTATGTGGGCTACAAAACTCAGGAAATTCCGTATACAGGACAAGCTACTGTAAATGTAGCACTAGAAGAAGATGCCTCTACACTTGATGAGGTTGTCGTAGTAGGATATGGTTCTGCTGTAAAGAAAGATGTAACTGGAGCTGTTGAATCGGTAACGTCAGAAGACTTTAATGGTGGAGCAATCGTTTCTCCTGAACAATTAATTGCTGGTAAAACTGCCGGAGTACAAGTAACACCACCAAGTGGAGCACCAGGTTCTGGTTCTGCTATCAAAATTAGAGGTGGAGTTTCTTCGTTATCTGCGAGTTCTGCTCCTTTAATTGTAGTTGATGGAGTTCCGTTAGATCAAGGAAATAGTGGATTAAATTACATCAACGCCAATGATATTGAGTCATTCACAGTATTAAAAGATGCCTCTGCAGCTTCTATCTACGGATCGAGAGCAACAGGTGGTGTTATTTTAATTACGACTAAGACAGGAAAATCTGGTCAGTTAAACTTTAACGTAAACCATTACACTTCAGTTGGAAATAATGTAAATGAAGTAGATGTATTATCATCAACACAGTTTAGAGACTTGGTATTGGCAAACGGAAACGCAAATCAAATAAGTGATTTAGGGAATTCAAGTACTGATTGGCAAGATCAAATTTATAGAGGTTCTTTAACAACAGATACAAACGTAACTGTTTCTGGAGGTTTTGACAATTCGAACTTCAGAGCTTCTATTGGATATGTAAGCCAAGAAGGAACATTGAGAAACTCTAAAGTTAATCGTTGGACAGGTTCTGTTAAATTTATTCAACGATTATTAGACGACGATTTAAGAATTGAAGCAAATGTATTAGGTGCATTGATAGATGATACTTTTGGAAATCAAGGTGCCATTGGAGCAGCCGTTTCTTTTGATCCTACGCAATCTGTATTTGACCCGAATAGTCCTTTTGGCGGATATACGGAAAATGTGAACAACGACGGTTCTATCAACACAATTGCTGTTCGTAACCCAGTTGCTTTGCTAGAATTATATAGCAATACAGCAGATACAAAAAGAAGTACAGGAAGTTTAAAAATTGACTATACATTACCATTCTTTAGAGATTTGAAATTAACAGCAAAAGGTGGTTATGATTATTTTGAAGTAGACGGAAACTTAGTCATTCCTGCAACTGCTGCTTCAAACTCTAATACAGATGGTTTAATTGGAACAAATAGTACATTAAACAGAAGTAGACTATTAGACTTATATGCAAACTATAAGAAAGATATTGAAAGCATTAAAAGTACGATCGACTTAACTGTTGGTCACTCGTTCCAAAGTTTCTACAGATCAAACCGATTTCTAAATACACCTGGAGTTGGACAAGTTACAGGCAACGTTTTTAAAACAGAAAATGCTTTAGAATCATATTTTGGTAGACTGAACTTTGCATACGATAACAAATACTTAGTGACTTTAAATCTTAGAAATGATAGTTCATCTCGTTTAAATCCAGATGATCGTTCTGACTTCTTTGGAGGAGTTTCTGTTGGATGGAACATTATCGATGAAAACTTCATGAAAGATTCAAAAGTATTCTCTCAATTAAAACTTAGAGCTGGATACGGAGAAACTGGACAGCAAGAATTTGGTCAAGACTACGGATACATTCCACGTTACACAACAGGAGATGGACAAGTACAATACCAATTTGGGTATAACTCAGATGGATCACCACGATTTGTAACAACAATTCGTCCAGAAGAATATGATGAAAACTTACGTTGGGAACGTTCAAAAACAATCAACCTTGGTTTAGACTTTGGGTTTTTCAACGATCGTTTAACAGGTTCGGTAGAAGTATATGAGCGTAAAGTAGAAGACTTAATCAACTTTATTCCAGTACCAGCAGGAACAAACTTATCAAACGCTTTGTTTACAAATGTTGGTAACTTAGAAAATAGAGGTCTGGAAATCAACTTGAATGCTGCCATCGTTGAAAATGAAAACTTCTCATGGAATACCAACTTCAATGTTTCATTCTTTGACAACGAAATCACAAAACTATTCTTAACAGACGATCCAACATCACCAGGATCTCCAACAGGAGGAATTGCAGGTGGAGTAGGTAACACAATTCAAATCAACTCTGTTGGGTATGAAGCAAACTCTTTCTTTGTATATAAACAAATATATGATGCAAATGGTGCGCCAATTGAAGGAGCGTATGTAGATATTAACGGTGATGGAGTAGTTGATACAGATGACAGATACAGATATAAAAGCCCAAATCCAGATGCCGTATTAGGTTTCAATTCTAACATGCAATACGGTAATTTTGACTTTAGTTTTACAATGAGAGCAAGTTTAGGTAACTTTGCATATAATAATGTAGCGTCTAACACAGGAAATGTACAATCATTATTCGGTGCAAACTCTATCAATAATGTAAACTCATCAATTCTTGATACAGGATTCCAAAATCAGCAACTATTCTCTGATTACTACGTGCAAGATGCTTCTTTCTTAAAATTAGACAACCTAACAATAGGTTACAGTCTTGATAACGTCTTTAAAGACGTACGCATGAGAGTGTATGCAACAGGACAAAACCTATTTGTAATTACTGATTACGATGGATTAGATCCTGAAATCAATGGAGGAATTGACAACAACTTCTATCCAAGATCAAGAAACATATTAATGGGAATCAATTTGAACTTATAATAAGTAATACCAAATACACACAATGATGAAAACAATGAGAAAACAATCAAATCGTATAGGTATTGTACTGCTATTGCTAGTGGCAAGCATAGGATTCACGTCTTGTGAAAGCGAACTAGACTTAGAACCAATAGTAGAACAGTCAGCAGCAGATGTATTTGACGATCCTGCAGCATACGAACAATTCCTTGCAAGAATATATGCAGGTTTTGTAGTGAGTGGACAACAAGGTCCAGCAGGTAATCCTGATATTACAGGAATTGACGAAGGGTTTTCAAACTACTTAAGACAATATTGGAAACACCAACAATTAACTACAGATGAAGCATTAATTGCTTGGAATGACGGAACAATTCATGACCTTAACTGGCAAGTATGGACGCCAGCCAATGAATTTATCACAGCAATGTATAACAGAATTTATTTTCAGATTTCAATCTCAAATGAATTTTTAAGAGCAACTGCAGATGTACCAGAATCAGAATTCTTACCAGCAGCTTATAAAGCTGAGGTTCGTTTCTTAAGAGCGTTAAGCTACTGGCACGCAATCGATATGTTCGGAAATGTTCCTTTTGTAACTGAAGAAGATCCTATTGGAGCATTCTTACCAGTACAAGGAAGCAGACAAGAAGTATTTGACTTTATTGTAGCTGAATTAAACGAAATTGAGCCAATAATGATCGATGCACGCCAAAACGTTTACGGACGCGCAGACAAAGCAGCCGTTTGGATGTTATTGGCAAAACTACACTTAAATGCAGAAGTGTATACAGGAACAGATCAAAGTGCACAAGCAATTCCGTACTTAGAAAACATTATTAGTGCAGGTTACATGCTTCATGATGACTACGACGAATTGTTCTTAGCAGACAATGACACCAACGGAGCGCAAAACGAAATGATTTTCTCTTTCAACTCTGATGGATTAAATACTCAAGGATTCGGAGCAATGACATTCTTAGTTCATGCACCAGTTGGAGGAAACATGAGTGCAGCAGAATTCGGTATCAACGGAGGTTGGGGCGGAATCAGAACAACCAAAGCATTGGTAAATCAATTTCCTAATGGAGCTTCATCTGTTGATGACAGAGCAAACTTCTTTACAGATGGACAAGAATTAGAAATTGCAGATGTATTCAACTTTAATGATGGATATGCTGTTGAAAAATACAAAAATGTAACAAGTGAAGGAGTACCAGGATCTGATGCTTCAGGAGACTTTATCGATACAGATTTCCCAGTATTCCGTTTAGCAGACGCGTACTTAATGTATGCAGAAGCTGTAAAAAGAAGCGGAACAGGCGATCAAGGATTGGCCGTACAATACGTAAACTTAGTAAGACAACGTTCTAATGCAAACCCAATTGGTGGATTCTCTGAAATTACAGATGAATTCTTATTATCAGAACGTTCAAGAGAACTCCACTGGGAAGCACACAGAAGAACAGATTTAATTCGCTTCGGGCAATTCTCAGATCAAGGTATATGGCCATGGAAAGGAAATGTTGAAAATGGAACAACAACAGAATCATTCAGAGATTTATTCCCAATTCCATCTACAGATATTACTGCAAACCCTAACTTAACTCAAAACCCAGGTTATTAAAAAAATTCACAAATGAAAAAATTAAATAAAATATCAGCAGGCTTTTTAGCAATCGTAGCCTTTGTTGGATTCAACGCGTGTAGCGATGATGACAACCTAATCATTGCTTCTCCTCAAGGTGGACCAGAATTACGAACTCCTGCATCAGGAACGGCTTTAATCTTAAATGCTGATAATGCTCAAGATGTAGCAACTACACTTGTGTGGGATGATGCAGATTATGATACACAAACAGCTGTAACATACGATGTAGAAATTGCTCTAGGCGGAACAGAATTTGCAGCACCAGTTAATGCGGGTTCTACAAATGAAAGATTTCTTTCTTGGACACACACGCAATTAAATGATGCGGCAATAGGATTAGGATTAAGTCCATTTATAGCTGGAGATGTAGACGTTCGTATTGTTTCTTCTATCGGAACACAAGATGCTCAACAACAAGTTTCGGAAGTACTTACAATTAGCGTAACTCCATACACAACTTCATTACCAAAAATTGCGGTTCCAGGAAATCACCAAGGATGGGATCCAGGAACAGCACCAAGATTGGCAGCTTCTGATTTTGGAGCTTCTGATTATGAAGGATATGTTTGGTTAGAAACAGAATACAAATTTGTTGCTCCAGATGACGCAGGAAACTTTGCTTGGGGTAACTTAGATTGGGGAGATGATGGAAGCTTCTCAGGAATATTAACAGATGACGGAGAATCTAACGTACCAGCAACGCCAGGATACTACTTATTACAAGTAGATACTGAAAACCTAACATACAGTGCAACTCAGTATTCAAACTGGGGACTTATCGGATCAGGAACACCAACAGGTTGGGACAGTGATAACGATATGACGTATGATCCAGCAACGCAAACATTCTCTATTACAATTGATTTAACTGCAGACGAAATCAAATTCAGAGCAAACGACGGTTGGGATTGGAACTACGGAGATACAGGAGCTGATGGAAAATTGAATCCAGGAGGAGACAATATTGCCGTTCCAGCAGCAGGAAACTACACAGTAGTCTTAGACCTAAGCAATCCAAGAGAATATACATATACATTGACACTTAATTAATTCAACGATCAATCAAAAAGGCTGTAACAATTAGTTACAGCCTTTTTTATCTTATACAAGAAAGCATTTAAATAATAGCTATGAAATAGGTTGTGTAGCAAAATCACGCAACATATTCCATCTGAAAAAAAAGAAACAGATGAAAAAAAAATTACACATATTATGTTTATTGTTTGCAAGTATTGCGTTTGGTCAAGTAACCATTACGCCATCACCTTTTGAGGTAAACCAATCAATAACGATTACAGTAGATATTAATAGTTCGGCAACAGACTGCGACGGAATCAACAATCCAAATAAAGTATACTTGCATTCTGGAGTTGGAACAGACGCCAATCCTTGGACGTATGTTGTTGGAAATTGGGGACAAGATGATGGTGTAGGAGAAATGACCGATATGGGCGGCGGATTATGGCAAATTACTCTTGTTCCAGAAACATACTACGGATTAACTAGCGCTCAAGCTGCCACCATTACAAAAATGGGAATGGTTTTTCGTAATGAAAACGGAGGACAAGAGCTAAAAGCAACAGGTTGTAACGATTTCTTCTTTGATGTAGGAGCGTTTCAATCAACATTAGTAACGCCAGATGATGGAAGTACAACCATTTTAGCCTCAGGTTCAAACCTTACTATCACAGCAAACAACACAGGTGGAAGTGCAACGTATGTACTAAAAGCAAACGGAGCAACCATCAATTCAAACAGTGGTACTTCATATTCATACACAGATACAAACATCACTGAAAATAAAAACTACGCATTAGAAGTTACACTTAGCGGAACAACAATTACCAAAAACTTTAATGTTATCATCAACCCTGGAACGGTTACAGAATCATTACCAGCAGGCTTAGAAGACGGAATTAACTACAACGCCGACACATCAAAAGCAACGTTGGTGTTAGATGCGCCAAACAAAGACTTTGTATACATTGCAGGAAGTTTTAACAACTGGCAACCTGACGGAAGCTACGCAATGAAAAAAGATGGAACTACAGGAAAATTCTGGTTGGAAATCAGTGGATTAACGCCAGGACAAAACTACACCTATCAATATTGGGTAATTGACGAAACGCCAATAGCGAATTCACCATCGTTAGTAAAAACAGCAGATCCATATTCTACATTAGTATTATCGCCTTTTGACGATCCTTTTATTCCTGCATCAACATATCCAAACCTTCCAACTTATCCTGCGGGACAAGAACGTGAAGTAACGGTATTACAAACAGGACAAACACCTTACAATTGGCAAGTACAAAACTTTACAAAACCAAAGAAAGAAGACCTAATCGTATACGAAGTATTAATTCGTGATTTTGATGCCGATAGAAATTATCAAAACTTAATTGATCGTATCGATTACTTCAAAAACTTAAACATAAATGCCATTCAGTTAATGCCAATCATGGAATTTGAAGGCAATGAAAGTTGGGGATACAACACGTCTTTCCATTTAGCTTTAGACAAATACTACGGAACGGCAGACAAATTCAAAGAATTCGTAGACTTATGTCATCAAAACGGAATTGCCGTAATCTTAGATGTAGCTTTAAATCATGCTTTCGGAAGAAACCCAATGGTGCGTATGTGGATGAACGATCCTGACAATGATGGTTGGGGAGAACCAAGCTCAGAAAATCCATACTTCAATCAAGTAGCAACACACAGTTACAGTGTTGGTTCTGACTTTAATCACCAACAATCAAGAACGCAATATTACACAGAACGCGTGGTAAAACATTGGATTGAAGAATATAAAATTGATGGTTTCCGTTGGGATTTAACCAAAGGATTCACACAAGAATGTACTGCCAGCGACGAAGGTTGTACCAACGGTTACCGAAACGATCGTGTGGCTATTTTAAAACAATACGCTGACTATTCTTGGAGTTTGGATGATACACATTATGTGATCTTTGAACATTTAGGACAAGACAACGAAGAAAAAGAATGGGCAGATTATCGTTTAGGTGAAGGTAAAGGAATAATGATGTGGGGAAAAATGACCGATCAGTACAACCAATTAACAATGGGTTATGCATCAAATGCAGATATTTCTCGTATGGGACACAACAGTAGAGGTTTTAACGGACCTAGACTCATCGGTTATGCAGAAAGTCATGATGAAGAACGATTAATGTACAGAAACCTACAATTTGGAAACACCGCATTATCGTCTCACAACGTACAAGATTTAAACACGGCATTATCAAGAATGTCTGCGCTAGGCGCAGCGTCATTGACAATTCCAGGTCCAAAAATGATTTGGCATTTTGGTGCTTTAGGAATGGAGAACTCTATCTTTACTTGCAACAACGGAACAGTAAATACACCAAGCGATCCAGCGCCTGGCGATTGTAAATTAGATACCAAACCACAACCACAATGGACAGATAACTGGTTGGCAGATGCAAACCGAGCAAAAATCTATAACGATTGGGCGCGTATCATCAACCTAAAAGTTGCAGAACCTGTATTTGAAGGAAACTATTCTATAAGTCCTTATATTAATGACATTCGACAACGTATTTATATTTGGGATGACAATATTCCTGCAACAGATTTAAAGAATGTAGTGATTTTGTGTAATTTCTCTGTAGCAGATTTAACAATTGTTCCAGACTTTCCATATAATGGTGTTTGGTACGACTTAATGGACGAAACAGGCGCAACTAGCATCTTAGTAACCAATACGGCAGATCCAATTGCAATTCCTGCGGGACAATTTAGAATCTTTGGAAATCAGCAATCAATTTTAAGTACAGAAGAATTTCAAAATACAACAAGCACAATTTCATTATATCCAAATCCTGCTTCCGACAGTTTTAAACTAGACAAAAACGTACAAGAAGTTCAGATTTACGATATTACTGGAAAGCAAATCAAAACATTTGAAGGTAGTTTTGCTGCCGGACATACATTTGATGTTTCAGAATTAACAAACGCTTTATACTTGGTAAAAATAGTTTCTAACAAAGGAACAGCAACCAAACGCTTGTTGATAGAATAACATTTTTTTCTAATGAATGAATCGGCTATATTATTATTTGACTAAACTTGTTCGTAGCTTGTGTATTATCAATAAAATAAGAAGAAAATGTTTTTAAAAAAGGTCGCTAGTAATAGCGACCTTTTTGTTGTTATAGTTGCTTTTACTGGTAGAATAAAAGTGTATATAGCAATGTAAATCGTGTTTTGAATGTTCTCGCGAAAGCGAAAAGTTTACGCATCAAACAAACGAAAATTATCATCAATTTTCAAATCAGGAATTCCATCATACTTTCCTTCGAGATAGTCTTTTTCGAAAGAAGCATCTTTGCGGATTTTTTTGTCGTACAACGATTCTAGTGAAGTAACGCCGTACTGATCTTTTTCAGCAATAATAATTTGATCGCGTCTAAAAAGTTTTCGTTTTGAATTGATTAATGAAGAATTGTGCGAAGCAAAAATCAATTGCGCACCATGCGGATTGTTCTCTTTAGAGTTGAACAACTCTACAATAGATTTACTTAAATGTGGATGTAATTGTGCGTCAAACTCATCAATAATCAGTGTTTTTCCGTGTAATAATGTATCTATAATTGGACCCGAAAGCGCCACGTATTTTCCCGTACCTAACGATTCATTCACAAATAAATTAAAGTAAATAGTGTCTATTTCTTCGTTGTTTTCATCATAAATAGGATGTTTTGTACTTACCACAACATTTTCCTCATCCGATTCTAAAATCATTTTTCTAATTTCCTTCGGAACGTTTCCTTTCTCCAAAATTTCTTCTGTAAGTTTAAAACGTTCTACTTTCGTTTCGGTAAATCCTAAATCGGCACCAGCAATAAAATTATCAATATATTTTTTCTTTTCAGGATCGTCCATCATGTCAATCGTAAAATTGATTGTAAACCGATCTTGCATTCCAGAAATATATTGCACATTGTTCAATGCTTTTAAAATAGACATCGCCACAGGAATATTGAATTGTGCACAAACCGATAAAAACAACGCATTTTTTCGTGTAATTGAAGTCAGATTTGTGCTTGCAGCATCATATTTTTTAGTAATGCTGATATCTTGCAGCGCTCGTTCAAACAAAAGTTGTTCTTTATTCTTTGTGGTCATGTACAACCATTCTTTGTGAATTTGTTCTTCATCTACTTCAAAACCGTATCGGTATTTTACACTTTCATGAATAAATATAAACTCAAAAAAACTAGGATTTTCAATGGTTTCAACAGACAAGCAGAAAGGTTGCACTTCTATAGCTTCATCTGCTTGCGAGTTTTTAGAAGAATTAATGATAAACTTTCGCGCAAAGTTGATGGCCTTAAATAAATTACTCTTACCGTTAGAATTTGCTCCGTAAACAATCATACTTTTTAAAAGCGTCAAATTTTTCAATGGCGCATCATAAAGATTGGTACTTCGCAATTCGGTAAGTGAAGTAGCTGTCAAATCAATAGAGGTTCTATTTTTAAAAGATAAATAGTTTTCTACTGTGAATTTTACGAGCATTTAGGTAATTTTTTTAGGTTCTGCATTACAAATATATCATTTTATACGAAAATATCGTACAAAAAGATGTTTTTTGTTTTGGCTAGATGAAATAAAAGTATATATTTGTACGTGTTTTTCTCATAAATGATAATTTTTTTATTGAAAAAACATGAATTTTAGAAGAATCATCGTAAATACCGCATGAACTGTTAAAAACAATAATTAGTTGCTTAAATGATTCTTCAAACATAAAAAGATCAGCTGTTTAGTGCGTCTTTTTACAACATCGATTAAGTATAAATTACACGATAAAGAAAGTTAATGATAAAGAGAGAATTTCCTTTTTACAGGCAGTTAGACCAAATGGATTGTGGACCTACATGTTTGCGTATGGTAGCAAAACATTTTGGACGCGCATATACAATTGATTTTCTACGAAGAAAAGCAAACATTACCCGAGAAGGTGTTTCCTTAGGAGGAATTGCTGAAGCTGCTGAAGAAATTGGCTTGCATACATTGGCAGTAAGTGTCGATTATAAAACCTTAGTTGACGAAGTTCCGTATCCGTGTATTGCGCATTGGAGACAGCGTCACTTTGTGGTCGTATATAAAATAAAAAGAAATAAAGTGTATGTTGCCGATCCTGCGCATGGATTGGTAAAATATTCTAAAGAAGACTTCTTAAAAGGTTGGATAGGAAATACTGCTGATCCAGATACTGCGGAAGGATATTTACTGCTTTTAGAGCCAACTCCAGAGTTTTACGAAATGGAGAAGGAAGAAAAGAAAGAATACGGATTTAAGTTTCTATTCTGGTATTTTAAGCCTTACAAAAAATACATCATGCAGTTGGTGTTGGGACTTATTGTAGGGAGTTTGTTGCAATTGATATTTCCGTTTTTAACCCAATCTGTAGTGGATTATGGTATTAATTATCAGAACAAAAACTTTGTATTCCTGATATTAATTGCGCAATTAACACTGTTTATATCGCAAACTACTGTCGAACTGATTCGAGGTTGGATTTTACTCCACATGACGAGCCGGATTAATATTAATTTGATCTCAGATTTCTTAATCAAGCTGATGCGTTTGCCAATTGCATTTTTTGATTCGAAAAATACAGGAGATATCATTCAGCGTATTTACGATCACAATAGGATTCAGAGTTTTCTATCGTCAACTACATTAAATACACTTTTCTCGGCGTTTAACATGATTATTTTTGGAGCCGTATTAGCATATTACAACATGCAAATTTTCGCCATATTCTTTATTGGTTCAGCTTTGTATATTGGTTGGACGTTGCTGTTTATGAAAAAGAGAGCCGAACTTGATTACAAACGATTTGACCAATCTTCCGACAATCAAAGTAGTTTGTATCAGTTGATTTCTGGAATGCAGGAAATAAAATTGAATGGTTCTGAACGTAGAAGACGTTGGGAATGGGAAGCAATTCAAGTGCGTTTATTTAAAATTTCGATTAAAGGTTTAGCGCTTTCGCAAACACAAAATACAGGAGGACGATTTATCAACGAATTAAAAAATATTATCATTACCTACATTGCGGCGACTTCCGTTATTGACGATCCATTATTTACGTTGGGTATGATGCTTTCAGTTCAGTATATCATTGGACAATTAAACATGCCAATTAACAACTTTATCACATTTATTCAATCTGGACAAGATGCAAAAATTAGTTTGGAACGTTTGTCTGAAATTCACAATAAAGATGATGAAGAAGATCGTTTTGAAGATAATATTAAAGAATTACCAGCAGATAAAACCATCAAATTGACCAATGCAAGTTTCCGTTACGGTGGAAAAAGTTCGCCATTAATTTTAGATGATATTACAGTTGATATTCCAGAAGGAAAAGTAACCGCAATTGTGGGAGCGAGTGGAAGTGGAAAAACAACATTGATTAAGTTATTGTTGAAATTCTACGACTTTAATGAAGGTTCTATTCACATTGGTCCGCATAAATTGGGCGACATTAGTACTAAAACTTGGCGTAAATCCTGCGGTTCAGTAATGCAAGATGGTTTCTTATTCGGCGATACGATTGCAAGAAATATTACAGAATCTGATTCAGAAGGAATTATTGACAAACAACGTTTGATTCACGCAGTAAAAGTTGCCAATATTGAAGATTTTATCGAAGAATTGCCATCAGGATATAATACTAAAATTGGATCAAGTGGTGTAAATGTTTCTGGAGGACAAAAACAACGTATTCTCATTGCACGTTCGGTTTACAAAGATCCGAAGTATATTTTCTTTGACGAAGCAACCAGTGCTTTGGATGCGAATAACGAAAAGGTAATTATGGAAAACCTACAGGAATTCTACAAAGGAAAAACCGTTGTTGTTGTTGCGCACCGTTTGAGTACTGTAAAAAATGCAGACCAAATTATTGTACTTGACAAAGGAAAAATTATCGAATTAGGAAACCATGAAGAATTAACCGCAAAACGCGGATCATATTATACGTTAGTAAAAAATCAATTAGAGCTAGGAAACTAATATGGCAAAGAAGAAAGACGAGAAAAAAGAAGAAGAAAAAAAGGAAGAAAGACGCAAGAAGATTAATGATCTTGACGAACGTTCCGATCAGGTAAAGGAAATCCTTGGCCAAGCTCCGAATTGGGTAATTCAATGGGGAATTTCGGTTGTATTTGTCATTATTATTCTGTTTTTGGTCGGATCGTCCTTACTGAGTTACAACGATATCATTCGTGCAAGAGTAACGATTACTTCTGAAAATCCGCCTGCGCATTTAACGGCAAAAACCTCTGGAAAATTAACCAGTATTTTTGTAGAAGCTGGACAAAAAGTAGAAGCCGATCAAGTGTTGGCAGTTATTGAAAACACAGCAAATTTTGAAGATGTACAATTGTTGAAGAAAAAATTAAAAGACTTTAAACCTAATCAGAATGATTTTGATTCTTTAAACTATACATTTCCAACAAAATTAAAATTAGGACCAATACAGTCGGTTTATAATGCGTTTAGAGCACAATATCTTACATATTTAAACTACACAACCTTTAGTGAAGATAAAAATCAGGCGGCGAATATAAGTTTGCAATTGGGGAGAGTTCGCAATAGGTTACGAAATAGTAAAAATCAGTTGGATTATTACAAATCTGAGCTGGAAAACTCAAAAAAGCGTTATGAAAAGTTTAAGCGATTGTTTTCACGTCAGAGCGTATCTGAACGAGAATTTAAAGATCAAGAAAATTTATATTTAGGAGCGCAACGTGCGTATGAAGGTTTGTTGGCGAGTATTGAAAACGATGAAAGTTCTATATTAACATTACAAAACAACTTACGTCAGGCTTCAGTTGGTGACAAAAGTTCTGAAATTTCTACAGATCAAAATTTAGAACAAGCCAAACAAGATTTAGAGAATCAAATTTTACAATGGGAACAGCAATTTGTACTAAAATCGCCTATACAAGGAGAAGTAACTGTTTTTGACATTTGGTCAAAGTACCAAAATGTAAATGTAGGACAGGACTTATTTACTGTAATTCCAGATGAAATAGAAGGCATTATTGGGCGTGTATCGTTTCCTGTGCAGAATTCAGGAAAAATTGAAGTTGGTCAAAGCGTAATTATCAAATTAGATAGTTATCCATACCAAGAATGGGGAAGTTTATCGGGAGAAATTATCAATATTTCTGGAGTACCACAATTAAATCCGCAAGGTGGACCGCCAATGTATGTGGCATATTTAAAGGTAAAATCATTAGAAAGTTCTTTTGAAAAGTCTATTGATTTTAAACAAGAAATGGAAGGTGCCGCAGAAATTGTCGTAGAAGAATTGACCGTAATGCAACGTATTTTCTATCAGTTACGAGAAGTTTTTAGTAGAAAATAGTAATAATATAACAATGTTTACATTCTTTTTTTTCATTATAAAAATCCTTTCAGGAAGTTAGCCTGAAAGGATTTTATATGATTCATTTTTAACATGCTTCGTAGCAGGAAATAATTTCTCGTGTTTGTGTGTTTCCGCAACCATTAGAGCATCCGTTGGTTTGGCAACCATTATTGGTATTTCCACAATGATTTGCAGTATTGCAGTTGCCTGTTACTTCACAACCATCATAAATACCTGTAGCAAGACAATCTGGATTTGTAGATGCTGTATTCCAACCACCTTTTGCATTATGCGAATTTAATTCTGCAATTTTTGACTTTGCTAAGTTCAGTTTGTTTAATCCTAATTTTTGTTTTTTCATGATTTAATTTTTTTAGTTAATAAAAAATACATCATTAGGAATTTGAGGAATAATAACTTTAAATATACAGAACAAACTCATACATAACGCTTAAGGAATTGTTAATTAACAAAAAAAGTCTTTAGTGGATTGCTAAAGACTTTTTGAAATTATTGGTGATTTTGTTTTACTCTCCGTCGTCTGTACCACCACTAAATCTACCACTTGTTCTCTGTCCACCAGTAGTATTAGTTACTGTATCACATTCATTATGCATTGACTTAATACATTCTATATTTAATGTAAGAGGTGGCGGTGGTGGCGCAGTTGTGCAACCATTATCGTTTGATGCTCCTCCAAATAGGATATGGGGATTTCCTATTCTTGAAATTTTTACTTTTTTCAGTTTTAGTGATTTCATAATAATCTTTGTTTTAGTTTAACGAGTTAAATGTCTAAAAAAAAAGGCAACTATTTAAAAAGTATAAGTGATATTTTATAAAACGTCACTTATGTATCTTTCTGATTTTGAAGGCTTTTTATGTAATATGATGGGTACATGTCTGTTTGCGCTTTAAAGGCTCTTGAAAAGGTTTCTGAACGCTTAAAACCGAATTCTTCTGCAATGGCTTTAATGGTATACGAACGTAATTTAGGATCATTTTTCAGTTGTATTAAGGCAGCATTGATTCGTAATTCTGAAAGGTAGGTTTTAAATGATTTTTCTTTGTACGTATTAATTACGTTTGATAAATAACTTGTATTTGTTTTTAATTTCTTAGCAACATAACTCAGTGTACAATCTTGTCGTAAGTACAATTCTTTTGCTTCAAATTTCTCCAAATCTTTTAAAATCTGCAGTGCATTTTCATCAGTGACTGTATTGGAAGTTTCCTTCACAACAACCTCAGGAATTATTTTCTCTTTCGGTTGTTCTAGTTTTTCAATGGTAACTAATAATTCTTGAAAACGTTTTTTATTGCGTTGTTGCTTTTGCTTAAACCAAATAAAGAACCCAATAAGGAATATGATTAGAATAGTCGAAATGATATATAAATATTTGGTATTTTTATCTAAAGAGTCAATTTCTTCTTGCAAAGGAATAATATCATGCTCTTTATGAATTCGGTTGTTTAGAGAAATATCAAGACTGTCGTTTATCTTATCTAATTCATAGAATTTCTTAGAATATTCAGTGGCTTTTTTATGATTTCCTATTTCTGAATTTGACCATTGTAAATACTTATATACTTCTTTTTCTTCTGAAAAATCTAACTTGAATTCATCGGAAATAGTAATTACTTTTTCTAAATATTTTATAGCTTGATGAAACTCTTTCAATTCATAAGAGTTTTTTCCAATGTAAAAATATGGCGTTGTTAAATTGGGAAGCTCATTTGTACTTAAATAATATGTTTCTATTTGTTTACAAATATCAATACTTTGTTTATAATTTTTATTTTGATAGTGAATAATACTTTTATTTGATAAAGCCCAATAATAGGCATTTGGAAATTGTTTTTTAGGAGATATTTCTAAAGCTAAATCGTTATAATAGTCAGCTTTTTTTGGTTGACTAATCCTAAGATATGTATCTGCAAGCTGTGATAAAATGATTCGTTTATTGTATGTTTTTTCTCTGCTTTCAGTATCTAATGTTCCTAAAAGCTTTAAATTTTCTAGTAAAATATTAATTGATTCTTGGTAATCTTTATGCACCTTTTTTATAAGCGCTATATTAATGTTGACCGTAGATATATGTATTGGATTTTTCGTAAGCCTTGCATATTTCCTAGCTTCTTTATAGGCTTCAAAACCCTCACTATTTTTATTGAGATCACATAGATTGTTTCCCTTTAAATTATGACTTCTAAATAATAATATATTGTCGTTGAGTTCTTCAGCAATTTTAATAACATCATTAAGGTTTTCAATTGATAATGTATATGCTGCAATAGTATAGTTGGCGTGGGCAATGCTATATTTTGCCAGCGCTTTTTTTTCTAAATTATTTTCTTCCTTAGCTAATTGATATGATTTTTCAGCATACACTTTCGCTTTTATAGCATCTTTCCGTAAAGTAGTCTCAAAAAGTGTTATCAACTCCTCATACGATTTTTCTTGTAGTGAATCGGTTTGTGCATTCAGCGAAAGCGAACAGCAAAAAAGGATGACAACAACTATGTAATAGCATGTTGGGTAAGAAGATTTTTTAGGATACATTCTTAAAATATTAAGGTAATTGGGAATATACAAGTATAACGGTTTTCTGTGGAGAAAAAAAATAAGTAGGATGAAAGGTAATTGCTTTCGTGTAAAGGATAGAAAATAAAAAAGGTCTAGTAATTTACTAGACCTTTTCGTAGATTTATGTTATTATTATTAACAGTTATCTGTTGATTCTACAGCAGGATCAGTTTTGTATGTAGGAAGAGTATTAGTTCCTCCTTTAATAGCATTTGTTTTTAAAGTAGAAATTACTTTTTTAGCTAAATGAAGTTTTGAATTTTGTTTTTTCATAATTTTTAAAATTTTAATTAATACACAATTTTAACGTAAATTAAGAATACATTATTGTTACTTTTCTTATAATTATATGTTAAGAATAATTTATTGTGCATTTAGAACTCAAACATTTAATAAACGTCCGTTCGAGTGATTTTGAGGAACGGAAAATCGTATCGAGAACTTGTTTCATATCAAAAATTCTATTCTCGATACTAATTTTACTTATTTTCAATCGTAAAATTCACTCGAATTGACGAATTTTATCCAAATGCACAGCGAGTCGAGAATATTACTTCTTCTTGTTTTTATTTTTATTCATGTGCTTTTTACGCGCAATCATCGATTTGTAGTAACGATATAAGAAATCGTAACATACCATTTCATGAATACGGTTTTTTGATTTGAACAAACGATTCATTAACATGTGCAAATAACTTCCCATTAAGTCGTTAATTGGCATCATCAATGTTTCATCTTCTTTGTGTTTAATGATTGCTGCCGCAATATCCTTGATGCCTTCTTCTTTTTGTGCTAAAACATCTAAAATTGGTTCGTAATCTGGATTTTCTTCCGCCGTAAATACCATGAATTCTTCAATTTTTTTACGCTCGGCTCTAAATTTGTCGTCCAATTGCTTTTTTAGCGGACGCGACATCCCGAATTCATTTCCGAATCCAGTTTTTAAACGATCTAAAAGTTCTAGCTTTTCATCGTCGTTGTAGCCGTAACTTGTTAAATGAGAATCCATTGCACGGATAGAGAACAACCAACGTAGTTCTTCGCCTTCATCGCCTTCAATCATGTCAATAAAATCAACAATCATTTTACTATCATGGTAAAACATCGCTTCTGCCAATTCCATCGTATTGGATCCGTAACGTTCTATTTCGCGTTGATACGTATCAATTTGGATTTTATAGATTAAATCTTGATCGATAAATTCTTTAAACTTCGGATACAATCCGTTGATAATAAATCCAACATTTTCAGGTTTGGTATAGTGAAAACGTACACGAACATGATGTTTTGGATCGGCATATCGGATAAAAAACCATTTGTCAATTATTCCGTGTGCTATTAACTGTTCGGCAATAGGTTTGATGATTTCCGTTAGCACAGCATCACAGGTTTTTGGTCCTGTATATATTTTATAATACAGCCAACTGTCTCCTAAGATAAAATTTCTTTGTATTTCGTTATTCATTGCTTTGCTTGCTTTGAGTTAATTTTTGTTCGTTATAAAATGAAATTACTACTTGGTTTGTGTAATATTCATCTCCCTCTTTTACAACACCGCGTTCGCTAAATAAGAACTCGGTAAGTTTGAAAGAACCTCGCTTACTTACGGTGTTTAGTAACATACGTACAGAAGTAAGGTTTTCAAAGTTGACAAGCAATTCATTATCTCCATCGGCAAGCATTACGTATTGCGGAATTTTTAGACTATCGCGCAATGTTTGTATAGCTTCCGTAAGTTTATCATTGTCTTTTTTAACTTTTAATAATGGCTCAATGTGACTTTTCTTTAAGTTCCACGTAGCATCGTGTAAGATTAAGTTGTTAAATTCTACACGAGGTAAAAATGGATAGTCATTTGCAAAAGGACCTAATCCGAAACCAACGCCACTTCGTATTCCTTGCGTTTGCATGTCTGCTAAGAAATGATAAATTGGCAAGGAATTGTGTGAATAGTTGTGCGCATTGGTTAAGTGTGGTACAACTTCTTTGTTGTGCTTTTTAGAACGCAACAATACTTTGCTGTGATTTTTTACAGAAACCATTAAATCGTCAATTGGTAATTGATCTTCTTCCGGTTTGATCGATTTTGCTAAGTATGGAATTTCGTATTTACGTAAATCTGGACGCATGAGAATGTTTCCTACTCTCGATTCTGGAAGATGCACAATTTCTGCTAATATTTTTTCGCTGTTCATTTCCGCTTCCATGTCTACCATTTCTTGCGTGTACGCGAATAGTTCTTCATCTCCATGACAAAAACGTCCTAATAAGTTGGCAGCACTCGATCCGCCACCACCGCTAAATTTGATTTTGTGTTCGCCGTTTTTATCTTCTAAGATTTCAATCATACATGACATGGTATCTGGAAGATCGTTCCAGTTGAGATCGTAGTCTTTAAAGTCGTCTTCATTGATCGTAATGATGTAATCATCATTTTTAAATGCTTCAATAAGCTTGTCTTGAAAGAATGAATTGATAGGCGACCAACGCACTTCCATCATTTGATGTTTGGATTGTCTGCCAGGAATGACAATATTATCTACCAACGGATTTACGTCTCCTGCACCTTGATCTTGCTTGTAACCAATTCCGATTTCAACATCTAATGCTGTCGAAAGTGGTACTTCACGTTCTTCGAAACGTTCGTGAAACGCATCTCTAAATTTCGTTAAGGTTGTGGTACTTTGCGGAAATGAGATTCTGTTGAGCAATGCATACCCTTTTTTGATGTCGTCTACCACTGTTGAGCTAAGTGTGTTTTTGGTATTTTGTAATACCATATCGGTTTGAAACATGAATTTCAGTTCGAAATCGGTTTCTAGTTGCTGTAAAAATTCACTGAGTTCTAGGTATACTTTTGGGTTGTTTCCGATAGATTCGTCAATCTTATTGATTTTGTTGTCTGCTTCTTTGAGTGCTGCCAGAATTCCTTCAACACCTTCTAAGCGTTCTAACACGTTGCAGATTTGTTCTAAGAATTCAGGACCAGAAACTGAAGGTTCTAGTTCGCTGATAAGCAACTGACTTGACACTAATTCTTCTATGAATTCGGTAGCTTCTTCTATGGTAATTTCATCATCCACCAAAAGTTTTGCCAATTCTGATAAGGAAGCTCCATTGGAAGCTTTTTCTAAAACAACGGCCAAATATTCAGTATCATCAACCGCTACAATATGGTGATGACGTCTACTGTTAAAGTATTTGTATTCAATATATCGTAATTGCGGTCCGGCTTTGTATATACTTGAGTTTGGATAGAATAAGAGTTGTTCTCTAATTTTTTTATTAGTTACCAAATCTTGCGAAAGCGCTACCAAATAGTTCATATCCAAACGTGTGTGACGCTTGTTTTGAGCAGAACCTTTGAGTTTGATATCTGTTTCTTCTCCAAATTCACCTACAGAACATCCTGCAAAGAGTCCAAAGGGTGTACATCTGGAAGACATTCTAGAGATATATTTTAAGATAGAGTAACGTAGTTTTTCTTCTTTTTTAGCATCGTCCATTTCGCCAGCGAGCCAACGATTCATTTCTTCAAATAGGGAAGGTGATGCTAAAAATAGTGCTTCTCTCACAACAGGATTTTCGCAAACTGTTTTGAAATCTTCATCAGAGATTTCTTTTTTGGAAGTTAATTCTTGATAAGATGTGAATGAGAAAAGTGGTGTTCGTAATATGTATTTTGAAAAATTCTTGTATGGATTTTTACTCATCTGTTTTAGCTTATCATTAAACATTCATCCCATTTGGTATCGTAATCTGCTAGGTAATCGAGAATACTTAGTCCAATTCCTGCTACACCTTCTAAAAGTGATACTTCAGGTTCCCAGCTTTTGTCCATACCTTTCCACTGTTTGTAGCCAGCATATCCATCTTCAAAGTTACCTCTATCAATTCCGTCTTGAATCCAGAATTCAAATGCATCTTTAAATACTTGATCTCCTGTTTCTTTGTACATTCTGTAGAACATTTGCGCATTTCCGTACGAACCGTGACAAACTCCAGCATCGCGCACGAGACTGTCATCTACTTTAGTCCTTGCGGCAGAATGTTTTAATACTTCTAAAGCAGTTTCGCCTAATGCAGCATCATTCAGTGTTTTGGAAGCAAACCAAAAACGCATGGCAACACCAAGATCACCATAACACCAAGCCAAGCGACTTTGTCCGTTTTCATCTTCTTTATTTTCAGTTATCCAACTTGGAAAAATAGAGAAAGGGTTTTCTTCTGTGGTTTTATGACTTAAAATGTACTTAATGGCACCTTTAAGCATAGGTTCTGCTTGTGTTTTGAAATCGTCATACACGTGAAGTTTGGTTAAAATACCAACAATACTTGACATTCCGTGTGAAAGACTAAGGTTGTAACCTCTTTCTTTGGTTTCAATGCTCAACTCAGATTCCCACTTTATTTTTCCGTCACCATCATCTTCAGACAAATCTTTTAATAAGTCCATAAATTCTTTAAGAATGGTGATATATTTTTCTTTTAATTCGTCAGATTTTGTATTTCTATACCGGTTTAAAAAGTAAAAAGCGTATCCAATGGCTCCGTGAAGAAAATCGTAGTTTCCATTTTTCATGTCGGTTACCATAAATGTATGTATATACTGATCTAATTCGGGTAATAAATCGTCATTATCAGCATCCATAAATTCTTCTTGTTCTAGATGGTCTAAAACCCATCCAGCTCCTGCAATACCTGTACAGAATGTAGGATAACTGTACCCTTCGTTTATTTTATCGATACAATCTGTAAGCATTTCCACACCAACATCGGCGTGGTCATCAATATCAAGATATTTAGAATAGTAAAACTCAAATAAAGCGATGCCAGAAAGTCCTGCTAACACTCCTATTTGAGTTTCTTCTTTGTATTTCTCTTTGATGATTTGGTCAATTTCTTTTAACTTTTTTTCTAATAGCTCCTTATTCATAATTTTTTCAAATGATTCAAGTTTTGGTCTACCTCAAATTAAAGGCTTTTTTTATATTCTTACAAGCATACGAAGCAGTAATAACTTATAAAAAGTGAAATAAGTTATCGAAATTTATAAAATACAGGAAGATTTTTGTGTTATTTTAATTTTTTTAGCAATTCTGTTGCTTTTTCGTAATTGTAGTTGTCTGGATTTTGAACTAAGGTTTTAAGTATTTTTTTTGCATTTTTAGCATCATTTTGCTTTAAATACGTAAGCGCAGTGTACCAATATGCTTTGTGATTGTCGAGTGCGTCACTATTTAGTAAAGCGTCAAAAGTTTGAAGTGCCTCGTGATAGTTGCCAAGTTCTAGGTAAGAAATACCAATATACAAATGCTTTTTCGGATCGTAAATAGCATCTTTTTTGGCAGATTGCTCAAAGATTGTTAAGGCTTCTTGATATTTTTCTTGTTGGAATAAATTTTCCGCATTTACCAAATTGTTAAGTGTATCACTTTTGGTTTGAAAAGATGACAATGTACTCCAATCATGGTATTGCTCAAAAGCATCTGTTGCAGTAATTGACTGCATGAATGTAAAGTAAAACATGGTCATAACAGCCGCAATAGCCACCGCAGAAGAAATATAGTAGAAATATGACTTTCTGTTTCCAGAAGAAGTGGTGTTATTTTCTGTTTGTTGGATATCACGAATTTTCTTTGACAATGCTAATACATCATCTGCACGAAATTCGTTGGCAAGTGCTTTTACCTCGGCAACACTTGCATTGCTTTTTACAGTCCATGTATCTTCATTGTACACACTTTCTAATGAAGAAAATGTTTCTACAAATGAAGCAAGTTCTGTGTCATTTTTAAGTAAAGCTTCAAAGGTAGATTTTTCAGCTTCATTCATCTGATTGTTCAAATATGAAGCGATTTGCTCATACGTTTTATCATCAAAACTCATAATTTTTTTATTTTAGAAAACTTAGCGTCTCCTTGAATTAGCTTGGTTAATTTAGCTTTGCACTTAAAAACTCGTTGTCTAGCTACTACTTTAGATGAATATGAAAAAGTTTCCACGATTTCTTCATACGAAGTTCCATTAAACAAGAGCGTTAACACCTTTCTACAATTTTCAGAGAGTAATTGAAACTTTTCTATGTACAATTCCCACTGTTCTTGTTCAAGTAATGCAAATGCATTTTCTGTTTCTTTATCTTCTAGTTCAACAACCTCTTGTTTTGTTACCCGTTTTTTATTTAATTCTCTTCTCCAGAGATTTTTACAGGTCGTAAAGAGGTATGCTTCAAAAGAAGATTTTATTTCTAATTCTCTCTTTTTGAGTCTTATATAAATTTGAATTAACGCGTTGTGAAAAACGTCTTCGGCATCTGTAACAGCACCTTTATTTCGTAAAACAAACGTTTTAACCTTCGCGAAAAACTGATTATATATTTCTTGCAATACAGTTTTTTCTCCAGAACGAAGTCCTTCAATAAAATGAGCATCATTTGACATAAAAAATAGGGTTGATTATAAAATCAAGTTCTAAAAATAATGAAATAAATCGGGTAACGAAAGTTATTCAATATAACTATATAATGAATCGATTCATCACATAGGCGGTATCCGAAAAGCCTACAATCAAATAGAGTAGGAAATAACCAATAAATCAAACACTTTAATTATGAAAAAAGTTATACAAAGTATGTTTTGTTTATTACTATTGACTTCTTCCATGTTAACTGCACAAAATAGCAGTGACAAAAAAGGAATGTCAATTGATAAGCAATTAGTGTTTGTATTAAATGATACAAACATCAATGAAATTCAATCAACATATACTGTTGATATTACTGACCTAGGATTCAAATCCTCAGAAGATTTGAATGATTTTTGCACAATATTTTCTTTTGATTTTCACCAACTCAAAGGAGATTTTGCGTCAAAAAAAATCATTATGACTTTAGACAAAAAATCTTTAATAGATAGAAAGTTTACCTTACTACAAGTGAATGAACATTTTAGTTCAATATCAAAAAGAATGCGCTACACCTATAATTTTACTAAACAAAAATAATTATGAAAAAGATATACTATTTTTTAGCAATTATTACCTTTTTACCTTTAGTAGCTTTAGGTCAAATAAATGTAAATACTAATTTAGATAATAACGCACTTATCCAGACTCTTGGAGGTAACGGAGTTGATATAAGTAACGTAAACGTTACCGCTGCAAATGGTTCTTATGGTCAATTTACAAATGGAGGTTTTGGAATCGCCCAAGGAGTATTACTCACAACAGGATCAATACAAGATGCTGTTGGACCAAATGATGTGAGAAATGCAGCAACTGATACAAATGCAGGAGGAAGTGCCTTATTGGATGCCTTGGTAAATGATGGTGCAACTCAAGATGCCACTATAATTACCTTTGATATTGTGCCAGAAGGAACAAACATAAGTTTTAATTATGTATTCGCCTCTGAAGAATATCATCGTTTTGTGAATTCACAGTTCAATGATGTATTTGGATTTTTTATTTCAGGACCTGGGATCAATGGGAACCAAAATATTGCTACTATCCCTGGAGGCAATACTCCCGTGGCTATAAATACAGTCAATAACGGTCAATCTAATGATTGTAATGCTCCTGGAGGAGGAACTAATTCTAATTTCTTTATAGATAATTGTAATGGGAATTCCATTCAGTATGATGGGCATACAACTGTATTACAGGCAGTTGCTAATAATTTGCAAGCTTGTCAAACATATACAATTACGTTAGCTATTGCAGATGTGTCTGATGGTATTTTTGACTCTGGAGTATTCATTCAACAAGGAACGTTTAGTTCAAATGACTCTGCTGTAGATTTCCATTTTGAACATGAAAATGGAGTAGAAGATACTGTATTCAATCTTTGTGAAGATGTAATTTTAGATGGAACAGGTACTACCGCTACAGGAAGTTACTTTATTGATATTTGGAGAGTTAATGGAGATGGGTCTGTAAGCTGGCTTTCTAATCAGAATGATGATGGTTGGGCGCAAGGATTTCCTAATCCAGTCAATATAACTCAAATATTTGTTGATGATGAAGATAATCCAGTTACGTTCCAAGCAGGAGTTACATATGAAGTAAAGTTAGCAATTGTAGATCCTAATTGTGGATGGATCTCAGAAACTAGAAGATTTACTTATGAAGAAGGACAAATGTCATCTGCGTTTGATATTATCAATTATGATTGTTACGACGGTGTGTTTGATGTTACAGTAATCGCACAAGATACAGCTCCAAATCAATGGTGGAGAGTCTATGAAACGAGCGTTCCAGGATCTACTACAGATGCAGACACAATTGGGCCAGTAAGTGAAATTCAAGGAGATATTACAGTAACCTTTACAGAGTTAGATCCAACGAGATTCTATTACATCAAACATGGAGTATGGACTAATAACTGCCCGTGGCAAGAAACGAGAATACCTTTAACTCCAGATTGCTGTGATGAATTTGACTCGGCAGACTTTAGTGTCGGTGTTGACTTTGATTACGACTTTTGGGTAGGTAGTTATGAAGGATATCAAGATATTGGAGCCACTCACGAATGGTATATATTATCAAGTCCTAATGAAACTGGCGGACCATACACTCCAGTATTTAGTACAACCACTACAGGAGGTAATGATTTTGAATTGTATACAGATGGTCAATTTGGAGTATACTACACAATTATACACAAAGTTGTGAGTTATTGTGGAGAAATTTGCTACGGACAAGTGCAATATCAAAAAGAAGCAGAGACACTAAGAAAAGAAAATAGTGCCATTGCTGCAGAAGTCGACTGTTGTTTAGTTTTTGATTTTTGGCCAAATGGACCAGGAGCACCAGAAGAATTCACGGCTGCATTTGATATAGGAATTGATCCACAAAGTGGCACTATTCAGACATTTGTGCCAAATACATATCCAAATAACTCAAGCATTGAACACGAGTGGACACTCTTTTCAAGTCCAAATGAAACGGGCGGACCTTATATTTTAGTAGACGAATCAACAGCAGTAAACTACTCATACAGTAGTGCGCAAAACGGACTTTACTATTTCCTATTCCACAAAGTAAAAAGTGATTGTGGTGAAGTGTGTTTCGCTCAAACAATTTGTAGAAACTGTGGAGAAGCAACTGTAGCTGGAAATTGTGAATTATGTGGAGTTATCGATTGTTCATTAATTGATGAAATCAAAGAATCTATTTGTGATGCACCAACAAGCTTGGTATATAGTTGTAAAACTTCAACATTAAATTGGGAAGACATTCCAAATGCAGATAGTTATATCGTTGAAATTATTTGGGATGATCCAGAGTGCTGTAAATCTACTCAAAGTAATGCTCCGCAACAATGGATGGTTACAGAAAGTAAATTTCAATTACCATATATTAATGTCTCAGGATGTTTTAGCTGGAAAATTGGAGTAAAGTGTAAAGAAGACATCGTTTGGTCAAATAAAAAATGCAGTAGTTGTTTTACAAAACCACACGACGGACCAACAAAACCACAGGAACCAAGTGCAAGTGATGTAAAAACTGAAGCAAAAATTTCTCCAAATCCAAACGACGGTAACATGAATATTGAAATTTCTGGAAAAGACAAAACAAATTTCACCATAAGTGTATATCGTTTTGATGGAACGCTAATCAAAACATTCGATCAAAATCGTATAGAAAATAATTCGATCAATATATCTTGGAATGGTAAATCTGTATTAACGCAAGGAATGTACTTCTTTGTCATCACTACAGATACAGAAACAATCACTAAAAAGATAATGGTAGAATAAATATCATTTTTTAAATACCTGAATAAATTCCAGTCAATCTCTATTGGCTGGAATTTTTTTATCTAAAATATTTACAACGATTATAAAATTAAATAACATTACAGTTAAAAATATGTATTTTGCTGTATCTATCTACCATGAAAACGATCAAAATAAGTTTGTTAAAATTTTCATAAAAAAGTTGGGTAACAAAACTCCTCCTTCCTAACTATTCTATAAATGAATTCATTTTAAAGGTCGAATCCGAAAAACCTTTTAGCTAAAAATAGAGTAGGAATAACCAATAAAATCTTAAAAAAGCACATTAAAAAACCTAATAATGCAAGAGAATTTGAGCTAGTTTGAACTAGCGATAATTTTTTTAAATACCTAAACCATTATTAAAAATTAAACAATAAATTTAAACTTATTAACAACATGAAAAAAGTAATAGTATACTGCTGTGTAATCCTATCCTTAACTTTAGTAGGATGCCAAAAAGAGTCTTTAAATCTTGAAACTGAAATTGCAAAAGAAACTGAGATCACACAAAAAGGAGGCGCTAATTCTGGAGGAAACGAACTTGTCATTTTATATCCTGAAGGAACTACAGAAGCAGAAAAAGTAATAAAAAGAAACGAATACCACATCCAAGAATATAAAAAATGTGAATGTGCCGACCCTAACCTCGAACTTTGGATTTTTAGCAAAGGACAAGCCAATGGCGGTGGTTTAGAGGAGAAAAAAGCGACTGCAAAATCTGATGAAGAAATTGAAGGAGCCGAATACAATCCAACTATTAAAATACAAGAAAATATGTTTGTAGATTTTGGTGGCACTGGGAATATCAATGATGGATTATCAAAAATGGTTAGCTCAAATCAAGGTGTCACTGTAGCAGTATTAGATACAGGAATCATGTATGAGTATCCAGGTTTCTCATCACCATATTTATACAACAGTGGAACAGATGCTTGTTCGGATAATGGCTACAATGAATTGTTTGGATGGAATTTTGTAGATGAAGACAACAATCCGTACGACGATCACAGAGGAAGACACGGAACGATTGTTTCAAGCTTAATAGCTTCTCAGTTTGAAGCAGCCAATGTAAACTATCAAATATTGCCTGTAAAAGTGGCGAATAGCAATGGGAATATCCGTTACTTTGATGCGCTTTGCGGATTTCAATATGCAGCAAACAAGCCAGACGTAAATGTCATTAACATGAGTTTTGGTTGGAATTATTATGAACGTGAGTTATTGGAGAAATTTATTGATGATGCAGAAGATATTTTAGTAGTGACTTCCGCAGGGAACAAAGGATTAAACAATGATACCACACCACATTATCCATCTTCTTACGAATCTGACAATTTATTAGCAGTAGCAGCATTAGCAGCACACGGATCACAAGGAACAAATTCAAGTCCTTATGCAAGTGGTTCATTAGTAGATATCAACGGCGCATCTAGTAATCCAAACTCTGGTTTGGCAAGTTTTTCAAATAGAGGTGTATATTCTGTCGACATTGCAGCCTCAGGAGAATACATTCCTTTTACGTACAATAACCAAACATTATACATAAGCGGAACTTCGTATTCTGCCGCATTAACCTCAGGATATAGTGGAACTCAATATCAATTAGGAATGTCAGGAGTTTTATTAAAAAGCACCGTCATAGAAAATGCTATCTATGATCCTAACTTATCAGAAATACAATATTCAAAGCACATTCCTGAATAGAGAAGAAAGAAAATTAGTTAGTACAGAGTTCCCATAAAAGGTTTATAGTTTAAATTAGGTTTAGGTAATCTTGCATTTAGACTATTTAAAAGGGGAGCGTAAAAACTCCTCTTTTACCTTAATGAAACTCAATATTGTGAAGTCTGGAAGACGCACACAATATTGCTAGTTGAATTAATCCCGTTGCATAACGGGATCTCAAGATCAAGTATGGGAAACTCAACATTGTGAAGTCTGAAAGACGCACACAATATTGCTAGTTGAATTAATCCCGTTGCATAACGGGATCTCAAGATCAAGTATGGGAAACTCAACATTGTGAAGTCTGGAAGACGCACCCAATATTGCTAGTTGAATTAATCCCGTTGCATAACGGGATCACAAGATCAAGTATGGGCAACTCAATATTGTGAAGTCTGAAAGACGCACCCAATATTGTTAGTTGAATTAATCCCGTTGCATAACGGGATCACAAGATCAAGTATGGGCAACTCAACATTGTGAAGTCTGAAAGACGCACCCAATATTGCTAGTTGAATTAATCCCGTTGCATAACGGGATCACAAGATCAAGTATGGGCAACTCAACATTGTGAAGTCTGGAAGACGCACCCAATGTTGCTAGTTGAATTAATCCCGTTGCATAACGGGATCACAAGATCAAGTATGGGCAACTCAACATTGTGAAGTCTGGAAGACGCACCCAATGTTGCTAGTTGAATTAATCCCGTTGCATAACGGGATCACAAGATCAAGTATGGGCAACTCAACATTGTGAAGTCTGAAAGACGCACACAATGTTGCTAGTTGAATTAATCCCGTTGCATAACGGGATCTCAAGATCAAGTATGGGCAACTCAATATTGTGAAGTCTGGAAGACGCATACAATATTGCTAGTTGAATTAGAGTCTGTCCAGAAAGTCAAAATTTCATCAAACAAAACCATGTGCTGAACTTAATTCAGTATCGATTCGGTTTTTCATAAAGATTGATAATTAGTGTGATGAGATTCTGAGTCAAGCTCAGAATGACGTTTCTAAGAATCTTGTATAAAAAAATCCCGCAATAACGCAGGATTTCATATTGTAAAATTTGATTTTATTCAATTTCTTCATCGGCTTTTGCTGCTTGTTTCTTTTCACCACCATTAATTTTGGAAATGATTAGGGAAGGAATTTGAAATTGTTTAAATTGTGAAATACTTTGTTGATTTTTCATAATAGTAATGTTTTATAGATACATAACTTAAGAAAGTTACTAATTATTGTACAGATTTTACGTATTGCAAAAAAAAAATAAATACCCAAACCTTTATGATTACTTTACATACAAGAATTCATAAGTTTCCCCTAACACTCCTTTTTTTAGTATCATTCTACATGCTTCAAGCGCAAAATTTGGAGTTAGCTGCCTATTATTACCAGCGAATTGAAGACAAAGAGTTGACTTTTAATGAAAGGGAAGTATTATTAGATAGTTTATTGCTCGTAGAAAATATTAAAGTAGACACACTAAAATTGGCAAAAATATATAGAAGTTTCATCAGAGAAACAGGTTTTTCTGAACTTAAAAAATCTATTCAGCTTACAGAAAAAATCGAAAACCTAGCTGTAAGCTTAAATAACTTTAATTTTGATGATTTCAAAAAAAACCATAGAAATAGAATTGTTTTTTTATATCGAGATCAACAACTATACAAAGCACTTAAAGCAGGAAATAATTATTTAAAAAGATATCCCAAAATTGACGAATATACAGGCAAAATATATCGTTCATTAGGAAATATTTATAGTGATTTAGGAGATTTTCAAAAATCAATTTCTAATTATGATAAATCTATATACCTTTTAAAAAAATATGAAAATAATCAAGAATTAGTTAGATCTTATGTATGTAAGCTCGAAACGTTGATAGGTTTATATGATTCTAGTTACACTAAACAAATATTAGAGATTAAGAAAGAATTAGAAATATTAAAAAGTTACATAAGTATAGAAAATAATATAGTTAATTACTTGAATTTAGGTGCTTTTTACGATTTTCAAAAAGATTTTGAATCTGCAAAAGAAAACTACATTAAAGCACTAAATGTTTCAATTTCAGAAGAAGATTCTATAAATATTTTCAGAAGTAATATTAATTTGGCAATTGTAAGTAAAAAAATAAATCAACTAGAGAAAGCAAAATATTATTTGAATGAAGCTAGAAGCAATATTTTATACGATAAAGATGCTATTGATATGATTTCCAACAACCTAGCAGACATCTACCAAAAAGAAAACAACCACAAAAAAGCCATTATTCACTACCAAAAAGCAATCACACAAGCATTGCAATCCAAAGAATTAGACTACAAAACATTGCCTAGTTTTCAAGACATCGAATTATCTCCAAACAAACTAGACATCTTAGGATATTTAATTGACAAAGCCAATGGTTGGATTGCCTATTATGACGCAGAAGAAAAACCAGCATACCTGCAAAATGCACTCGAAACATTCACACTAGCCGATCAATTAATTGATATTATTTATGTGGAAAGTCGTGAAGACTTATCAAAACTATTCTGGCGTAAAAAAAGTGCCACTTTTTATCCGAAAGCAGTTGAGGTTTGTTATCGTTTGCAACAACCTGAAAAAGCATTCTTCTTTATGGAAAAAAACAAAGCGATGTTGCTGTTGGAAAACATGACCAATGCAACGGCAAAGCGTCTTTCCAAACTTCCAGAAGATATCTTAGAACGTGAACAAAACCTTATCAAAGAAATCAAAACGCTAGAAGCAGAAATTCAAGCAAGCGCAACAGATAATCAAACCTTAGATTCTCTAAAAAATAGCGTATTCAAATACAAAAAAGAATACAACAGCTTTGTAGATTCTTTAGAAACTAACTATCCAAAATATTACAATTACAAGAAAAATATCAACATTATAACACTACAAGAAGTACAAAAAAATCTACAGGAAAACGAATTGGTATTGCAATACATTGTTGGAAAAGAAAAAGGATTTGTAGCATTAATCTCTCCAAAAACAATTGAATTAGAAGCATTACCAAACACCGGAATCTTGACCAAAACAGTTGAAACCTACAAAGCATCTGTTTCAAAACCATTCATAAACAAAAAAGACAAAAAAACATACCAAACTGTTGCCAAAAAACTCTATCAACAACTGATTCCGTTCAAAGAAAGTAATGCTCTTTTTCAAAAACGTGTAACGATAATTGCAGATGGAATGTTGCAGTACATTCCTTTTGAAGCTTTGTTAACGCCAGACAATGAATACCTCATTAAAACGGTTGGCATTCACTACAACTACTCGCTTTCTTCGGCTGCACAATCAAAACAAAACAAAGTGCCGATATCAAAAATGTTCATTGCTATTGCACCTACAAAATTCAAAAATGATAACTACGGAAAACTTGCCACAAGCTCGGCAGAACTCGAAAAATTAACCAATATCTTCAAAGCAAACCATTTTCAATATGAAGATGCTACAAAACAGCGATTCACGGAAGCCTACGGAAACTACAAAATCATACATCTTTCTACGCATGGCGGCATAGACAATACTGTTCCTTGGATGGCTTTTTATGACGAAAAAATGACGCTTGACGAACTGTATTTTACCAAAAACCAATCGGAATTAGTTGTGCTAAGTGCTTGTAAAACCTCAGATGGCGAGCTCAAAAAAGGCGAAGGAGTCATGAGTTTGGCAAGAGGATTTTTCAATGCAGGTGCAAAAAGTGTAGTTTCTTCACTTTGGGATATCAACGAAAAAGCAAGCAATGATATCATTCAAGAATTTTACAAAAATCTAGCCAATGGAGATACCAAAGCATGCGCATTGCAAAAAGCAAAGCTTACCTATATCAAAAACAATGGAAATACGAGTGAAGCTTCTCCGTATTATTGGAGCGCACTTACCATTACAGGCGATGTAACTCCGATTTACGAAACCTCAAGTTCGTATATATCTTATATTTTAGGCGGATTATTACTCACAGGAATCATACTTTTTATCCGATCAAGAAGAAAAAAACAAGCTTGAAATAGTAGTGAGTATTGAGATATTAGTATTGAGAAAAAGTATTTTCGTCTAACAAGTCTAACAAGTCTAACAAGTCTAACAAGTCTAACCAAGTCTCTTATTCAAATTCGTAATCATTTCAGAAACAATTGCTTTCATATCAAACTCAGATGACCAATTCCAATCATTAGTAGCAGCAGAATCATCAATGCTTTCTGGCCAACTATCAGCAATTTGTTGTCTAAAATCAGGTTCATATGCAATTGTAAACTCAGGAAGCAACTCTTGTATTGCTGAGGTCAATTCTTTTGGTGTAAAACTCGTCGCAGCAATATTATACGAAGAACGTATGTTTATGTCAGTAACTTCGGCATTCATAATAGCAATTGTAGCTCGAACGGCATCGTCCATAAACATCATTGGAAGCGAAGTATCTTCACTCAAAAAACAAGTATACTGTCCGTGTTTAATCGCTTCATGAAAAATTTCCACGGCATAATCAGTCGTTCCGCCACCAGGATTTGCTTTCCAGCTAATAATTCCCGGATATCGAATACTACGTACATCAACGCCATAATTCTTATAATAATACTCGCACCAACGTTCACCAGCCAATTTGCTAATTCCGTAAACGGTAGAAGGTTCCATAATCGTATGTTGTGGTGTATTTTTCTTCGGAGAATTTTCGCCAAAAACCGCAATAGAACTTGGCCAAAATACTTTTTTGACGATCTTATCTTTCGCAAGATTCAGTACATGAAGTAGTGAATTCATATTCAAATCCCAAGCAAACTCCGGATTCTTCTCAGCAGTTGCAGAAAGTAGCGCAGCCATCAAATACACATCGGTGATTTCATGTTTTTCTACACATGCCTGAATTGCTTCCTTATTGCGTGCATCAAGCAGTTCAAAAACACCTTGAGTAAACACTTCGCTTTCGCTTTGGCGAATATCAGACGCAATCACATTTTCAGCGCCGTAAGTATTTCGCAAAGCTGCTGTTAATTCTGTGCCTATCTGTCCGCAGGCACCAATAATTAAAACTTTTGTACTCATCAAAAAAACAATCAATTACCTCAGGACAAGTCCGTAGGGTATTTATAAGAAATTCATATTCGTATAACAAGGAAATCCTTGCAACATTTTAAATCTCGATTATCGAGTAAAAATTGATTACAAATATAGAGAAATCTATTTCTAGCGAATGCGAAAAATGAAAATTAACTGCCATTTTTTTGATAAATTCATAAAATACAACAGCTTAGCATGGTAAACTTTGTTAAAAATACAGGCAAACCTAAAAAACTAGCTATATTTGTTTCTCTTTTTTAACAAAGTTGACATTCAAAAATTAATGAAGAAAATCATCACATTAGTTCTTATCATCATTTCCTTTATTTCTTGTGAAAAAGAAGCAGAAGCAACACGTGCACAAGAAACACAAAGTAAAGAGGAATATCTTGCCAAAAACAAACTCAATATTCCCCGAAAAGGAAAACTTGAAGAATTGACACCAAATCAAAAAAAGTTGGTGCAAGATTGGTTGGAGTTTAATACCGTTCATGAAAACATGAAACTCATCAATTCTAGTACGCGTTTTGCCATTGTAGAAGACCTAGAGCAATTGGCAGCAAACATTGATGTCATAGAAAAAAAGAAATATCCAAAAGACTTAGATGTCATGCAAATACGCAGTCGTTTCTTAGTGCTAAAAACCAAAGCACTAAAGCTTCAAGACGACGCAACAGACGAAAATACTTCCAATGATTTCATAGAAAAAGAAATCGTAGAAATGAACAAAGTATTCAATTCGGTTTGTTATCAAATAGTACAAGCTTCTCAATTAAACATTAAACCAGAAGAAATTCTTGGCGATGCTATGAAATTAAAAGACAGTACTAATGTTGATGAGACAAACGCACTCAAAAAAGAACAGCAAGCCAGAAAAGAATTCCTACCAAAGAAAAAGGCAACGTCACCTAAAAAACCATTCCAAGAAGTAGAATCAGAAGAAAACTAATTATATTTTGAAAAAAATCATTCCATTATTAGTCGTTATTACATTCATAGCGTGTAACACTGAAAAAGCACGTGAAAAAGTAGAAGAATTTCGTTTAGAAAAGCAAAAAACCACCATCAATTCAGTCTTAGATGCTTGGCATAAAGCTGCTGCAGATGCTGATTTTGACGCATACTTTTCCAAAATGACAGATGATGCTATCTTTATAGGAACAGATGCTACTGAAAACTGGCAAAATAAAGAATTTAAAGAATTTTCAAAGCCATATTTCGACAAAGGAAAAGCTTGGAGTTTTACAGCACTAGAAAGAAATATATTTATTTCAGCTTATGGCGATATTGCTTGGTTTGATGAAATGCTAGACACACAAATGGAACTATGCAGAGGTTCTGGCGTTCTCAAAAAAGAAGGCGACACCTGGAAAATTTCACATTATGTACTTTCAATTGCAATTCCAAACGATAATGTAAAGGAAATTGTAAAACTAAAGAAGGAAAACGACTCGATCGTAAAATCACAATTATAAATTATCTTAAATAAATGTTAATGTCCTGAGTTTCGGTAACATTCGCGAAACTTTTTATACTAAATTGCGTAGAACTAATTAAACTCAATCAAAAAATGAAGACAAATACCTTGAAGTTAGCACTTTGTTTCACCGCTAGTGCCCTTCTTTTTTCTTGTGAAGGAGAAAAAAAAGAAGAAGCTAAAGAAGTAGCACAAGTTCCCGGAATCAACTTAGAATATATGGACACTTCTGTACGTCCAAATGATGACTTTTACACATATGTAAACGGAAAATGGATGGAAACTACCGAAATTCCTGCCGATAGAACATCTTGGGGAGGTTTTGGAGTATTGCGTAAAGATACTGATGCAGACGTATTGGAAATTCTTGATGAAGCTAACAAAAGCGGAAAATACGGTCCAGAAACAGATCAGGCGAAAGCATTAATGATCTACAACTCTATCTTAGATACTGCCGCAAGAAACAAAGCAGGAATTGCACCTTTGCAACCAGCTTTAGACAAAATTGCAGAAATCACTTCTGTAGAAGACATGCAAACGGTTTTAGCTAAAAATCCGGCAACAATTTCAGCGCCTTTTATGGGATTAACTGCTTTTGCAAACTTAAGCGATAGTAGTATGAACGCTGCGTATGTGGTTCCTGGCGGATTAGGATTGCCTGAAAGAGATTATTACTTAGATGAAGATGACAAAGCAAAAGAAATCAGAGCAAAATATGTAGCACACATTACACGTATGTTACAATATTTAGGTGACGATGAAGCAAAAGCTAAAAAAGATGCAGAAACTGTATTGGCGTTAGAAACAAAATTAGCAAAGCCAAGATTGGACAAAGTACAAAGCAGAGACATGCGTAACTTTAACAATCCACGCTCTGTTGCAGAATTAGCCAAAATGACTCCAGCAATTAACTGGAACAAATTTATGGCTGACTTAGAAATCAAAAAACAATTAGATACAGTAATCGTAATGCAACCAAAATACATGACAGCATTACAAGAAATCTTAACATCTACAAGTATTGACGATATCAAAACCCTAATGCGTTGGTCTACACTAAACAATGCTGCAGGAATGTTGACTACAGAGTTAAACAAAGCAAGCTGGGATTTCTATTCGAAAGAACTAAACGGAGCAGAAAAGCAACGTGACGCAAAAGAAAGAGCATTGGCAACCGTAAATGGTTCTGTAGGAGAAGCTATCGGACAATTATATGTTGATGCTAAATTTCCGCCAGAAGCGAAAGAAAAAGCAGAAAAAATGATTAAAAACGTCATTGAAGCCTACAAAGACAGAATCATGGCGTTAGACTGGATGAGTCCAGAAACGAAAGAAAAAGCGGTTGAAAAACTAGATAAATTCACCGTAAAAATTGGATATCCTGACGAGTGGGAAGACTACTCTACTTTAGAAGTAAAAGAAGGAAACTCATACTATGAAAACATGGTGGCAGTTGGAAAATGGGGATTCAGAAAAAATCTTGATGAAATTAATGAGCCAGTGGACAAATCAGAATGGGGAATGTCGCCACAAACGGTAAACGCATACTTCAATCCATTAAACAATGAAATCGTTTTCCCAGCAGCAATCTTACAACCACCTTTTTACAACTATCAAGCAGATGATGCGGTAAATTACGGTGGAATTGGAGCTGTAATCGGTCACGAAATCTCACATGCGTTTGACGATTCTGGATCACGTTTTGATGCTAATGGAAACCTAACTAATTGGTGGACAGAAAATGATTTAAAACAATTCACAGAAAGAGGAAATGCTTTAGCTGCTCAGTACAGTGCCATTGAAGTATTGCCAGACGTATTTATCAATGGTAAATTTACGCTAGGTGAAAACATCGGAGATTTAGGTGGTGTTTTAGGTGCGTACGACGGATTACAACGTCACATTAAAGAAAACGGACGACCAGACAAAATTGACGGATTTACCGCAGAACAACGTTTCTTCCTTTCTTGGGCAACCGTTTGGAGAACAAAAATGAGAGAAGAAGCTTTGCGTACACGTATCAAAACAGATACGCACTCGCCAGGACAATACAGAGCGTATGTTCCTTTACAAAACATCGACGCTTTCTATGAAGCATTCGATATCAAAGAAGGAGACAAAATGTACATTGCTCCAGAAGATAGAGTTCGCATTTGGTAATAATATCAAATCAATAAAAGACGAAAGCCTGAATGTATGTTCAGGCTTTTTTTTGGTTGAATTTTTATTTAAAAAGTATTGAGTAATGAGATGTTAGTATTGAGAAACTAAACATAGAATATTCAGTATTTTCAATATGGTAATACATCAGGTTGAACTTGATTCCGAAACAAATGCGGAATGACAAAGGTGTGAAAAGAGTCAAGACTTTTTGAGTCAGGAATCAAGATGTTTTCAAAGAATGTTTCTGTCAAGATAAGAATATAAAATGTTTCAAATTAAATTCTGCAACAAATGTGGAATGACAATGAGAAACCCCAACACCTAAAACCTAATTACCTTCTTCACAATCACAGCATCATTCAATACAAAAGGTCGTGGCATCATATTTTTTGCTCTTTCAGGAATTGAAAACAATGGATTCGTCATCAAATCAAAAGAAGCTTCATACATAATCAATTCCTGTTTGTCTTCTGGGTTCATCGTAAATGATAATTCCAAAGGTTCATTATCTGAAATATAATAGGTTATCAAACGCTTTTTCCAGCCATTTTCTGGTTTTTCCAATGGAAGATTATTAATTGTTAGCGTTGTAAAGTTTGCTTCTTCTTTTCTAAATATTTCTATACGATTTACATTTCGCTGTGGCGTGATTTTTAACGTTACATGTCGCATGTGCGTTATTGTATCACGAATAATTTCAATTTTTGGTTGTGGAATTGCTTTTATTGGCGCATTTTCCGTATACGTAAAACCAGCATTATACTTGCTGTCCATCACTTCTTGATGGCTTGAAGTTTTGGAAACATCTTTGATGTAATTCTTTGTCCAATCATCCAAAATACCATCATATGTATTCCAATTGGCAGTATTTTTATCGGCATCTAAAACATACACCAAACTATTTGGCTTCTGAGTTGTTTCGGTAAATCCTGAATTGGAATGCGCTACAAAAAATGTCACAATTGCTAACAAAAAGAACAATCGTGCTGTCCATTTTTTACGTTTGTACAATGCAAAAACGGGCATTAAAACGCCAAGAATCAACACAATTAATAATGGAACAACGGCAATCATTTTCAATCCTAAACCAACAGGAAACAACTTGATAAATGGAGCTAAAATCATCACGGCAGGAACTCCGAGTACTGTCAACAACAATACGGAAGGTCTTTTTTTTCGTTTGATGAGAATGAACACAGAAATCAAACTCAACAATACTGGAATTGCAATAAAACTTGCGCCATCTAAGTAAAAAGCGGCAAGTGTTGCGATAACAATCCAAAAGAATAAAGGAGCAATTGTAAGATTGGCAGGCGTTGTTTTTTTACTGAATTTATGATAGAAATAAAAACTAATTCCCAAAGATAAAAAGGCAAAGAGTAAAATATACGTATATCCATTATAGGTAAATCCGTGTTGAATTTCCGCGTAGTGTGGATACATCCAATTGATAATTTTCCAACCTAAAACTGTCGCAATACAACCTACAATAAGCGCTACTAAAAATGGTATAAATCCAAGCAACATTCCTTTAGTAGAGAGCATTTTTTCTTTTACGCCATAAATAATTACGCCAATAAAAAGGATGATAAGCACAATTAAAATTGGGAAAATCCACGAATATGGATAGGTATGAAATCCGAAAGGTGTATTGAAATAAATTAGATCGTCATCGGTTGTCATTTGTGTCAAATCTTGCTCAGAAAAATACGCTAACAACGGCATTAAATACGATCCTTGATGCGTTAAAGTATTAAAGTCTAAATTTTCAGGCGTATCGTTTGCGGTGTGATAGTCAAAATGATCGCCAATAAACGCAAAATTGAATCCTTGAATGTTTCCATCTTCCCTAAAAACGGTCAAATCGGTATCATTTGGCAACATTTTATAAATACTATACGCAAGCGAATTTCCAACAGGATATTGCATGTTAGCATCTTTAAATGCTTTGATGAGTTTGGCGTTTCCGTTATTCGTTTCCAACAACATAATACTTGGTCCGCCACTTCCGCGCGCTTCAAAATTGAGCACTAAACCGACATCTTTTGCCCACGGATGTTTATTTACAAACAATTCGGCACCATTTAATCCTAGTTCTTCTCCATCAGATAATAACAAAATAATATCATTTTCTGGTTGTTTTCCTTGGGCTAAAAATGCTCTTATTCCTTCTAAAATAGTTGCAACACCACTAGCGGCATCACTTGCGCCAACTGCTGAATGTGGATCACTATCGTAATGTGACAATAATAAAAGTGCTTTTTTGCTATTTTTCCCTTTTATACGTGCTAATACATTTTTTGGTTTTGAAATGTTTCCATAATCATCTAGCGTAAAACCTTCTTGTACTATGGGGTTGAGTCCTAATTGTTTCAACTCTGCAATAATATAATTCCGAACATCTGTATGCGCTTTTGAGCCGAGATAATGTGGTTCTTTCCCCATTTCATTTACATGTGCAAATGCACGAACCGTAGAAAACGCTTCTTTGGGTACATTATTTTCGGAAGTTTTTTGAGGCATTACACCATAAAAACTGATATACGTAACAATAGCGAGTAACAGAAATGAAAGTGAAGTATAAAGCGCTTTTTGAGAATTCATGATGATTAATTATACGGTTGCCTAAAAATAGTAAAAAGTACACAGTAAATATGATTATAAGGCGGTTTTAGGTTAACTGGTTAAAAATAAGTAACTTTAGTAAGGACTAAATCTTAAAAGTTATGGGAATTAAAAGTTTTCAAGGCGCGCGAAAAGTACAAGCCAACAGCACCAACAAAGCAGAAGCATTTAAAGTAAGTGATTATATGACGCGAAATTTAATCACATTTAAGCCAGAACAAACCGTGGAAGAAGTGATTCAAAAATTGATTCAGCATAAAATTTCTGGCGGACCTGTGGTAAACGATCAAAATGAGTTGATTGGAATTATCTCGGAAGGAGATTGTATCAAGCAAATTTCTGACAGTCGTTATTACAACATGCCGTTTGAGCACAATAAGATAGAAGCACATATGGCAAAAAATGTAGAAACTATTGATGGAGATTTGAATATTTTTGATGCAGCGAATAAGTTTATTGAAACGAAAAGAAGACGTTTCCCTATTGTAGAAAATGGAAAATTGGTCGGACAAATTAGCCAAAAAGATATTTTAAAAGCTGCCATGAAGTTAAAAGGGCAAAGCTGGAAGTGATTTACAATTTTCTTTTCACACGTTCCAACGCTTTCGGTTCATCGGTAATTAACAATCGTTGTTTTGAATTCCCTGATAAAGTTAAAATTCGGGAATCAGAATAGCCATCAATTGGTGTGTCTATCGTAGACCATTTTCCAATGCCCATGACTGCAATTTCTTCATCAACTTCAATGATGCGTTCTGTATAGCGCATCGTCCGATTGAATCCAAATGCGCCTTTACTATTTTTTCCGTATTGACCTAAGTAGCGTTCTACTTCTTCATCAACCGTATTTAAAAAACCAGAACTGAATGCATGATCGGCAACTAAGTGTACTCTTTTCTCGAATCCGCGTCGTGTGTTAAGATGAATTATAGCACTGTCTGTACCTGTTTGGATAAAAAAATCTTGAAATTGCACATCGTTGATAATATTTCGCCAGTGTTTTCCACGTTTCTCCTTCACTTTTACATCATAATAGACACATTTTCGTTTGCTCAATGGTGCAATTAACGGTTCGCCAGCATATTTGGCTTTCCCCACAATTTTTACATATTCGTTTTCACGAACACTTTGAATATTCTTTCGACGTACTTTTTTCAATTCTCGAAGAATCTTGTTTTTGATGCTGAAATAGATGGCAACGAAGATAAATGCGCCAACGCCGAGAACGAAAAGTGCAGGAATTATAAATTCGAAATAGTCCATAATTAGTTTGTATTATTTTGTTTGGCTTCTTCTTCAAGTCTTTTTATAGTTTCCTTTATTTGTTGTATCTGTGCTTCGCGTTCTTTCTTTTCTAGATTGAATATGGAATCTCGTTTTGCTTTTATGATTTCTTGTTGTGCTTCATATTCTTCTTTTTCCTGCAACGCTTTGATCTTTAAAAACAGTTCTTTATTTGCTTCTAAGACTTCATTGTTTTTTTGTTGCTTCTGATGATTTCGATATAGCAACGAACCAGCAATTGATACGATTAAAATAAAAAAAGAAAAGACACTTACACTTTTTTTAGTCATACTAAGCATTCTTTTTTACCAATAAATAATAATCATTTTCTAGCGACAAATACCCTTGATCGTACACGTAATAATACGTCGCTTCTGCTTTTGTCACATAAATAGAAGTAAAATAATTAAAGTCAAATCCTTTTTCTAGAAGTTTTGCTTTCGTTGTTTTTGTTTTGTTGTTTACGTTTAAATCTTCTAAAATTCGCCAGTTTTTACGCAAACGATTGTTGATATTCCGAATGAGATTTTTTCCATCTTTATTCAGTCGATTGTTATAGGTGTTTCTACAATAATCACTACAAAATTTCTTATCAACGCGACCTTTAAATGCATCGCCACATTCTAAACATTTCTTTTCCATCGCTTATTTAGGTTTTGAGATACTGTACCAACGCAGCATCATATTTTCGGGTTTGTAGAAAAAATCTTCTATATAATTCAGTCCAATTTTGAGTAATACTTTGTGTGAAGCTTCGTTTCCTTTTTCGGTAATTCCATAAACTGTATTGAGTTTCATTACATTCCAAGCATATTTCAGACATACTTTTGAAGCTTCTGTAGCATAACCTTTTCCCCAAAATTCACGTCGCAATCGGTAGCCGATATCGTGAAAATTTGTGTGATTGTTAAAGGTATAATCGGTATACAATCGCAAGCCACACCAACCTATAAATTTGCCTGTTTCTTTCAATTCTACTGCCCAACGTCCGATACCGCGTTCTACATATTGGGTATTTACATCTTTAATATATTTTAAAGCTTCGTCTTTATGTTTGATGGGTTTGTTGCCTAAATATTTGTGTACTTCCGGATCGGAATCCAAAGCAAACATGCCGTCAATGTCTTGTTCTGTAAGGTCTCGAATGATAAGTCGTTGGGTTTCTAAGTGTATGTTCATGTGTAACTTATAGATGCCTAAGGTATGAAAAATTATCCATTTACAAACGACTACAAATATTTGTAAACGAAAGTAAGTGCTTTGTAACCGAATAAAATTTGCGTGTCGTTTCATATTTGCACTGTCGAATTACGATAACGATTTGAATACAAAATCAACTATTAATTTTAAAAACATAATCTTATGAACACGCTTAGAAACAGAGTACAGTTAATTGGAAATTTAGGAAATGACCCAGAAATTATCAATTTAGAAGATGGTAAAAAGATTGCAAAATTTTCTATTGCTACCAACGAAACGTATAAAAACGCACAAGGAGATAAAATTGAAAATACGTATTGGCACAACCTAATCGCATGGAACAAAACTGCCGAAATCGTGGAAAAATACTTATTAAAAGGAAAAGAAATTGCGATAGAAGGGAAATTGACGAATCGTACTTATGAAACAGACGAAGGCGAAAAAAAGTACGTTACTGAAGTATTGGTAAACGAAATTTTAATGTTAGGCAGATAGAATTTAAAAAAAGGAAAGACAGTCTTGTAATATGGTAAGACTGTCTTTTTTTACTACATTTTCTCTAAAGCTATGATGGTATTCATGCTGACCAACATATCTTCGTCATCCTTTTCAGGAACATTTTTCGTTGTGTAAGTAATCTTGAATTTTTTTCCGATTATTGATGCATCGTTGAAGTTGAATGCTTTTTTGACTTCAGGTGTTATTTTTTCGAAAATCATTTCACTTTCTTCTCCGTCAGTATCCGTATAGGTAAATACAAATGTATTTTTGTCCATACCTTTAAAGTTGGCAATCAAGACTGTAGGTTCATCAATTTCTTCAATTGCTTCTTCCTCTTGCGCTGCGCATGTGTAGGAATTTATTAAGAAGATTAACAAGAATAACGGAACTAATTTTATTGCTTTCATGTTTTTAATTTTAAAGTTTTGTTGTTTGTTTTTACAATTTTTGTGCTAAATGTATTTATAAGACACCAAAACATGATGCGGGTCACTTTTAATTTACGATATAGATTTTTGTATTGCAGAATTTATATTGAAATAGCTGTCGTTTCTCGTAAATGCTCTTGTAGACTTGTGTCTGAGAAGTTTTTTGATAAAACAATATAAGATTTGCATGCTGTGAAGAATCTGCAAATGTTTTCACATTGTTGAAAATTTAATTTTTTGCAGTGATGGCTATAATTTTTGAAAGAATGATTTCTTTTAACTGTGCGGGAACTTCTAGGAGCGGTTTTCCTAAAATTTTAAAAGAATGTTTTTTCTTCATGTGTCTAGAATTTATAATTCATATGTAATGAGACACAGAAGAAGCAATTACGTCACTTTAGATATCTTGTGATTCTAAAGAACTATCAGTATCCTGCGAATCTTCCGTATATTCTTTGATCTCTTGAAGAATATCTTCTTTAAGTGTTTCAGGAAGTTTCAATTCAGGTGTTATTTTTTTAAATGGATTTTCCTCAGTCATTTTCTTGTAATTTTTGATACACATTTACGAGTTTGATACGCGCTCTTTTTAACCGCATTTTAACCGCACTTTCGTTGATTTGTAATAAGTTTTGAATGTCTTTTACAGATACATCATCTTGATATTTGAGTAATAATAAAGCTTTATCGGCAGGTTCAATACGATCGAGTGCTTTTTCCAAACCTGAGAGTTTTAATTCAAAAAAATCTTCTTCTGCTACATCTTCAATCTGTAACAAATGCTTTTCGTTTTTATTGAGCTTTTCCCAGCGTTCTCCTAGTTTTTTCTCAGATTCTCTCTTTTTATAGTTCACCAAAAAATTATAAGTAAAAGAATACAACCACGTAGAAAATTTAGCGCGACCTTGATATTTATGGAGTTGTTCAAATAGTTTTAAAAAAATGTCTTGCGTTACATCTTGGATTTCGTCGGTATCTTTTACAAAACTGTAGCATTTGTTGTAGATTTTTTTCCCGTATCGATCATATAATTCACCAAAAAGAGATGCATCTTGCGTTTCCACAATCAGTGCAACCAATTCTTCATCAGATAGTGATTTTTTATTTTTTTCCACAGGAACACCAAACAAGACTATTATTTTTTTCATACTACGATGCTTCACGCTGAATTCAATTTACACAAAAAAGATAAATTCTTAACGTACGCCAAAATAAATAGACATCCAAAAGTAATTTTTTTTGATCAGATAGTTGGTTAAATAATTAAAAATCAGATAGTTGAAATTAGGATAAAAAATTTTTGAAAAAAATGTGATTTTGATGTGACCTTTTAATTTTTTGGTGTCTTAAGATTACAATTAAAAGAATAATTATTTATATCAACAATTAAAAAACCAAAAAAATGGGAGCAACAAAAGTTAGCAAATCAAACGATACAAGAAAAAAAGCAGAAGCATTAAAAGCTAAAAAGAAAGCTGCAAGAGATGCAAAAGCAAAATCAGTTGTGACAAAATCAAACAAAAAAGGTCCTTCTATCGTATCGCAATCTAAGAAAAAGAAAAAGTAATTATAGTGTAGAAAAGCATATAAAATGCTTTATACTTCAAAATCCCGAAGAAATTACCCTCGGGATTTTTATATAAAGAAGTGATTTAAACTTTTTTGATTTGCTAAAAAATTACTGTTTTTCAGCCCTGTTTTCGTCTTTTTTTCGTTCAGTAGCGCTGCTATGAAACTCAAAAAAGCCTTCAACAGTACTTAAAACTTCTAATTTTCGCTTAAACCCGAAAAGTTTAAATCACTTCAAAATTTCGATTCTAAAAAGTCACTTATTCTTGATCTTTTTTCTTGTAATCAAACAGATTCTTGGTGTCAATATTTTTCTTGTCAAAATTTAAATAAAAATCATGAAGCTCAGCTGATTTTTTCATCACACCAGAATACAATTTTGTAAAGCTGATAGAATCTCCTTCAATATCTGTTCCTGTAGCGCAATAATTGACCAATTGCTTTTGTAGATTGTCATAATTTATAAAAGCCTGTCCATTCCTGTGAATGCCGTCTTTTTGGTCAAAAGTTGAGAGTGACAATCCAAAAAATGAAGTAATTGCAGTAAAAATAAGGAACAACGTTTTTACATATGATGAGGTATGTTGCCATCCGCTATGCGTAATTACAAAAACAGTCAACGCCGATAAAATAGAAAAGATGATGAAAAACTTCATTGAAACATATTGATACATATACAACTTTAAAAACGTAATTTCATGCTGTTGTTTATGATTTTGAATGATATTATTAAGTGTTATCAAGTTGGCCGCTTCTCGTTCTGTTCTTCCCTCGCAATCGGTAATGCCATCCGTAGTCTGAATTCGGCTTACTTCATCCATTGGACTCATTAATTCTCTACCTTCTTTTTCAGCGTGATTTTTTAAAATGAAAAATCCAATAATGATAAGCACAATAATTACGATAAAAGTAATCAAGACTTCCTTAATTTGTTGTTTGCTAATGATTTCCATGGTGGTGGTTAGAATTAATTTATCAAATTAAAGATAGGGAAAAGATTGAAAATCTAGAAAAAGAAATTAATTGACAATATTAGGTAGTTAAGTTCATCCAAATTATTCCACACGCTTCAAAGTCACTAAATCTTCAATTTTAATTTGTTTGCCTTTGGTAGAAATCAATCCATCTTTTTTAAACTGAGATAAAATACGAATGGCTGATTCTGTCGCCGTTCCTACAATATTTGCATAATCTTCACGAGAAAGAATCACGGAAAGCATGTCGTCTTCAGTAGTTCCAAACGTATTGTAAATATAAATCAATGCTTCTGCCAAACGCTGACGTACCGATTTTTGCGCCATATTTACAATTACATTATCGGCTTTTCTCAAATCTTTTGCCATATGTTGTAGCACATCTAAAGTAAAATCGGAGTTCTCATGTAAATCATGCATAATTTCCTGCTTCGGAATAAAACAAACCTGCATTTCACTCAACGCGGTAGCACTCAAATTCGTTACTTCATCACTTACCAACGAACGTTGTCCGAGTAAATCGCCTTTTACAACCAACTTTACAATCTGATCTTTTCCGTTAGCACTCAATTTGGTCAATTTACAAACACCATCTTTAATGCAATACACTCCATTCACATTTTCTCCTTCATCAAAAATCAATTGTCCTTTTTTAATAGTTTTTGAAGTTTTGCAACCAGAAATACGAATCAATTCTTCTTTTGTCAAAGATTTCAAAGAATTAAACTGTCGTACAATACACTGTTCACAATTACTCATAGCTGAAAAATTAGATGATTATAAAGTTACTCAAACTATGACAAATATCATATTTTAAAACGGAATCATTTGTAACCTTTGTTACTGTGGTAAAAGGTACAAATGAGCAATATTATGAGTGAAACAACATGTTTTCATTGTGGTGACACATGTAAAGAAGAAATCATTCAACTAGAAGAAAAATCTTTTTGTTGTTTTGGATGTAAAACGGTATATGAACTATTTTCGGAAAACGATTTAGCATGTTATTACGACTTGCAAGCGGCACCAGGAGCCATTCCAAAAGAAATAGCAGGGAAATACGATTTTTTGAGTCAGCAAAATATCATTGATAAATTATTGGAATTTAACGATGATACTATACAAATAGTAACTTTATACATTCCACATATTCATTGTAGTTCGTGTATTTGGATTCTAGAAAACTTACACAAACTCAATCCTGAAATTACGGCTTCGCAAGTAAACTTTGGTAAAAAAACAGTTCGAATCACATACAATGCCACAACTTTTTCACTTAAAGAAGTCGTTTTATTATTGAGCAAAATTGGTTACGAACCGTATATCAGTTTAGAAGACTACAGCGCAGGAAAAAACAAAATTAATCGTACGCTCATTTACAAACTCGGAATTGCAGGATTCGCTTTTGGAAACGTAATGTTTCTATCATTTCCAGAATACTTTCAAGTCAGCGGTTTTTGGATAGAACAATACAAAATTCTATTTCGTTGGCTCATGTTTGCTTTCTCACTTCCTGTAGTTTTCTACGCGGCGCAAGATTACTTTATCTCAGCTTACAAGGGTTTGCGAGCAAAACTACTCAACATTGATGTGCCTATTGCGTTGGGAATTTTAGTCTTATTTATAAGAAGTACTGTTGAAATCATCTTTGACTTCGGTTCTGGATTTTTTGATAGCCTTACGGGATTGGTCTTTTTTCTATTACTTGGAAAATTCTTTCAGCAAAAAACATACAGCTTTCTATCATTTGAGCGCGATTACAAATCGTATTTTCCCATTGCAATTACAAAGATTTCTAACGGAAAAGAAACGCCAATTCAGGTCTATGACATTGAAAAAGGAGATCGTTTATTAATCAGAAATGAAGAACTCATTCCGGTTGATGGAATCCTTATCAATGGAATTGCAGCGATCGATTATAGTTTTGTGACTGGCGAATCTGAAACGGTTCAAAAACAATCGGGCGACAAAGTATTCGCAGGCGGAAAGCAAACTTCAGGAATCATCGAAATAGAAGCCATCAAATCGGTAGAACAAAGTTATCTCACACAATTGTGGAGTAATGATGTTTTCGAAAAAAACAAAGAAGAAGGTTTTACTACAGTAACCAATGCAATTAGCAAGCACTTTACCGTAACGGTATTATCTATTGCAGTAGTAGCAACTATTTTTTGGTTGATGGTGGATGCTTCCAAAGCAATGAATGTATTTACAGCAGTCTTAATCATCGCATGTCCGTGTGCCATTGCATTAGCGGCGCCATTTACCTTTGGAAACCTATTGCGCATTTTTGGAAAATTGAAATTCTATGTAAAAAATGCAAGTGTTTTAGAACAACTTTCCTCTATAAACACGATTATTTTTGATAAAACAGGAACTATTACATCCAATCAAAAAAGTACGGCAAGTTATGATGGAACTCAACTCACTACTGCTGAAACTACTTTATTAAAAAGTACGTTGCGTGGTTCAAATCATCCGCTAAGTAGAACCTTATACAACATTTTAGAAGAACAAAATATTGTGACGCTCGATCATTTTGAAGAACACATCGGAAAAGGAATGACCGCAAGTTATCACAACGATCATATAAAAGTTGGTGCTGCAAAGTTTGTAGGTTATACAGATGATGCTACGGTATTAAATACAACTGTTCATATTAGTACAAACAATACATACAAAGGAAAATATACCTTTTACAACAAATACCGAAAAGGACTATCGAAACTATTCAACAATCTAAAAAAACAATATGATTTAGCCATTCTTTCAGGCGATAATGAAGGCGAACTTGAAAACCTGAAAAAACTATTGCCGAGCAAAACAAAGTTAATCTTCAATCAAACACCAAACGACAAGCTAGAATACATACAATATCATCAGGCAGAAGGCGCAAAAGTGTTAATGGTCGGCGATGGTTTAAATGATGCAGGCGCATTGGCACAAAGCAATATCGGAATTGCCTTGTCGGAAAATGTAAATGTATTTTCTCCAGCGTGTGATGCCATTTTAGATGCTTCAAAATTCAATCAGTTAGATCAATACATAAAAGCTTCCAAAACAGCGATAAAAATTATCAAATGGAGTTTTGTATTATCATTTATCTACAACAGTATTGGTTTATACTTTGCCATCACAGGACAATTAGCACCTGTAATTGCAGCAATATTAATGCCATTGAGTTCTATTAGTATTGTGGTTTTCACCACGATTTGCACATCAATCTTAGGAAGAAAATTAAAGTAAATTTGAGTAGCTGTTAAAACATTTTTTTGCTGTTTCACTCTGTAAAACACTTCAACGGACTTCTCGAATTCAAATTCAAATCCACAACACGTCAGTTCGAGTATTTTTTGTAAAAATGTATCGAGAACAGTTTTGAAGTGTAAAATAAACATTTACAAATCCTGTTTTTCAATGGGATAAGTTCCACTTACAATTTTGAATTTGTCTTCAAAGACGTCTCAAATTCAAGTTCTAATTCAAGTTCAATTTCAAATTCTTAAAAATAAATCTGAAACATGATAAAAGTCATTTTTTAGGAAATCGCGTCACAGTACTTTTGAACTATAACTTCAATAGGTATGAGTGTTATATATGTTTTACTAGCCATTAGTATTGTAGTAGCAATACTCTTTTTTGTCGCCTTTATTATAGCGGTAAAAAACGGACAATTTGACGATAGTTACACACCATCGGTACGCATGCTGTTTGAAGATGAATTGGTAAAAGAAAAACCAAAAAAGCAGAACTAACTATAAAAATTAATATATAATATTATGGAAATCCAACAGTTTTATTACGATAATAAAATCGTTAAAAACTTCATCTATGCAACTATAGTATGGGGAATTGTAGGAATGCTAGTAGGATTGTTATTAGCCTTCCTATTTCTATTTCCAGAACTTGGAGAAGGTATTTTCTTGGCTAAGTTTTGGTCGTTTGCGTCCATTACATACAAACGCAGTCATTTTTGCCTTTGTCGGGAACGCCATTTTTGCGGGTGTATATTACTCGCTACAACGATTACTAAAAGCTAGAATGGCAAGTGATTTTCTAAGTAAAGTGAACTTTTGGGGATGGCAACTTATCATTGTTGGAGCCGCAATAACACTTCCTTTAGGATACACAACGTCCAAAGAATATGCTGAACTCGAATGGCCATTTGATATTGCAATTGCACTTATTTGGGTTGCTTTTGGGGTCAACATGATATGGACGATCTTAAAAAGGAGACAACGTCACTTATACGTAGCAGTTTGGTTTTACTTAGCAACCTTTGTTACAGTCGCAGTCTTACACATCTTCAACAGTTTAGAATTGCCTGTAAGCGCATTAAAAAGTTACTCAGTATACGCAGGTGTGCAAGATGCCTTGGTGCAATGGTGGTACGGACACAATGCGGTGGCATTCTTCCTTACAACACCATTCTTAGGATTAATGTACTACTTTGTACCAAAAGCGGCAAACAGACCTGTATACTCGTATAGATTATCTATTGTACACTTCTGGTCGTTGATATTCATATACATTTGGGCAGGACCACACCATTTACTATACACAGCATTACCAGAATGGGCACAAAACTTAGGAGTTGCGTTTTCAGTAATGTTACTAATGCCTTCTTGGGGAGGAATGATAAACGGATTGCTAACACTTCGTGGCGCTTGGGATAAAGTACGAACCGATCCTGTATTAAAATTCATGGTTGTGGCAATCACAGGATATGGTATGGCAACCTTTGAAGGACCAATGCTATCCTTAAAAAATGTAAATGCAATTGCCCACTTTACCGATTGGATTATTGCCCACGTTCACGTAGGAGCTTTAGCTTGGAATGGTTTCTTAACCTTTGGAATGATCTATTGGTTAGTACCAAGACTATTCAAAACAAAACTATACTCTAAAGGATTGGCAAATGCACATTTCTGGCTTGGAACGTTGGGAATTGTCATGTACGCACTACCAATGTATGTGGCAGGATTTACGCAGGCAACCATGTGGAAACAGTTCAACCCTGATGGAACATTATTTTATGCAAACTTCTTGGAAACTGTAGTTGAAATCATGCCAATGTATTGGATGCGTGCTATTGGAGGTTCCTTATACATTTTTGGAATGTTCTTCTTAGCATACAACATTGTAGTAACCATTGCAAGATCAAGACACAATGTAAGCGACGAACTTGCAGAAGCACCAGCATTGCAACGTGTTTCTAAAAAGCGTGTAAAAGGAGAAGGATGGCACACTTGGTTAGAGCGTAAACCAATCAAACTTACCATTTATGCTACTATTGCTATATTAATTGGTGGAATCGTACAAATAGTTCCAACCATTATGATTGACTCAAACATTCCAACAATTACAGAAGTAAAACCATACACACCATTAGAATTGGAAGGTAGAGACATCTACATCAGAGAAGGTTGTGTGGGTTGTCACTCGCAAATGGTGCGTCCGTTTAGAAGTGAGGTAGAACGTTATGGAGAATATTCAAAAGCAGGAGAATTTGTATATGATCATCCATTCCTTTGGGGAAGTAAACGTACAGG
>NZ_DS544873.1:2555396-3385318 GCF_000154725.1 Kordia algicida OT-1 | reverse complement strand
TGGAGTTCCTTATACAGACAAAGAAATAGAAGAAGCATTGCAATACATGGATGAGCAAGCAATAGGAATTGTTGAAAACTTGAAAAAAGATCCAGACTTGATGAAATCTTTTGAAAAAGGTAGAAAAATGGCGGCTGATGAAGGAGAAAAATTCATTGAAATAAAAGATCGTGAAATCGTTGCTTTAATTGCATACTTACAACGATTAGGAACAGACATTAAAATAAAAGACTCAAAACAAGAAACCACACAAAAATAAACAGCATGTTAAAATTTGTAAAAAATCATATGGAAACCATTACGGGTATTGAAATATACCCGATGATTTCCTTACTCATCTTCTTTACCTTCTTTGTGGTGCTATTTTGGTGGGTAATCACAGCAAAAAAAGAATACATCACAAAAGTGAGCAATATTCCATTAGACAATCCGCAAAACAACCAACAATTATGAGAAATCTAATTCCATCTTGGGCACGTGTACTCCTTATTTTCTTCCTCATATTTATAGGAATTGAATACTTTGTAGAATCTGGTGACAGACCAGCATTCATGGAAGAACCGCTAATCATGTTATTTCTTGTATTGGTATTATTTATTTTAATTGCCATTGAAGGAATTGTAGCTGCTATAGAAAGAATTCTTTTTACTGGATTGGACGAAGCAGGAAAAGAACGCTATCTAAAAGAAAAAAATAAAACACCTGAGTTTAAAAAACTCAAGAGTATTTATGAAAAATTAGTAGACTCAAAACCTGTTGAAGCTGAAGCAGAAATTATTCTCGATCATAATTATGACGGAATTAAAGAACTTGACAACAACTTGCCACCTTGGTGGTTGTACGGATTTTACGCGTCTATCGTATTTGCAGCTATTTACATGCTAAAGTACCATGTGTTTAACGGTGAAAATCAAATCATGGAATACGAGAGAAAATACGCAGAAGCACAAGTTGAAATTGATAAATTCAATGCAACTGCCAAAGATCGAGTAGATGCTGAAACTGTAGTACTGCTCACAGAAACTTCTGATCTCAGTGCTGGAAAAGAAATTTTCAATAAAAACTGTGTGGCTTGTCATAGAATCGATGGAGGTGGAGGAATTGGTCCAAACCTAACAGACAAACACTGGATTTTAGGTGGCGGCATCAAAAATGTATTCAAAACCATTTCCAAAGGTGGACGTCCTGGGCAAGGAATGGAATCGTGGTCGCGAAAAGGACTCAAAGCATCACAAATTGCACAAGTAGCCAGTTATGTACTCACATTTCAAGGAACGACACCAGGACCTGATGCCAAAGAACCAGAAGGAGAAATTTGGATAGCGCCACTATTAGAATCTGAAACAGGAACAAAAACTGAAGTCAAAATTGACGCAGACACCAATATTGAAATTGAAAAAGTTTCTGACTCCGTTATAAAAATCACAGACGAAACTAAAGAATAATAAAAAAGAATCATTGTGGAAACACCAGAAAACGAACAATTCAGAGATTCCATCGGAACGATAAATGAAGAAGGAAAACGTGCTTGGGTGTATCCAAAAAAACCAAGCGGTAAATACTACGAATGGCGTAAGATTGTTAGTTATGTATTGCTACTCTTTTTATTTGCCGCTCCTTTTGTAAAAATTAACGGAAACCAGTTTTTACTATTCAATGTGTTGGAACGTCGTTTCAATATTTTTAGCTTTCCGTTTTGGCCACAAGACTTTCATTTAATGGTAATTTCTATGATTATTGGAGTCATATTTATTACATTATTTACCGTAGCTTTTGGACGAATATTTTGTGGTTGGATGTGTCCGCAAACGATCTTTATGGAAATGGTTTTTCGTCGGATTGAATATTGGATTGAAGGCGACAGAGGAAAACAAATTCGATTGGATAAGCAAGCTTGGAATGCAGAAAAAATCAAAAAACGGCTGCTTAAATGGTTTATATTCTTTGTAATTTCTTTTGCAATTGCCAACGTATTTTTGGCGTATCTCATAGGAAGTGACGAACTTATTCAAGATATTTTAGACGGACCTTTTAAACATTTAGAAACCTTATTTCCACTCTTAATATTTACCGCAGTATTCTACTTTGTATTTGCATGGTTTCGTGAGCAAGTTTGTATCATTGCTTGTCCTTATGGAAGATTGCAAGGTGTATTGCTCGATGACAAATCGATTGTAGTAGCCTACGATCATAAGCGTGGCGAAGGCGAAAACGGACGTAAAAAGTTTCGTAAAAATGAAGATCGATATGAACTTGGTTTTGGTGATTGCATTGATTGTTTTCAGTGTGTAAATGTCTGTCCAACAGGAATTGACATCAGAAACGGAACGCAACTCGAATGTGTAAACTGTACGGCTTGTATTGACGAGTGTGATACCATTATGGAAAAGGTAAACTTGCCCAAAGGTTTGATTCGTTACGACAGTGAAGCGGGAATTGAAAAGAAAGAAAAATTCAAGTTTACACCAAGACTTAAAGGATATACTGCCGTTTTAGTCATTCTCATTGGTGTACTACTAGGAATGTTACTAATGCGTAATGATGTAGAAGCAAATATTTTACGATTGCGCGGACAATTATATGAACAAAAAGCTGATAACATGATTAGCAATGTGTTTACGTATAAAGTCATTAACAAAACAACAGAAGATATTTTGAATGTAGAATTTAAAATACGAAAAGTGCCAGGCACTATAAAATTAGTAGCAACTTCCAATGAATTTATGATACCAAAACAGGGAATTGCAGAAGGAACGATGTTTATAGAAATTCCTGAACATCAAATTGACAACGGAAAAAGAAATCTTACGGTAGACGTTTACAGTCATGGTAAATTGATTGAAACTACAACGGTAAAATTTATTGGACCAACGAGTTATTATTAGTTTTTTAGTTGTTTGTTGATCGTTGTTAGTATTGAAATTTGAAATCGCATTAAGGATTGAGGCGACATCCTTTTTAATTATGAAATGTCATTGCGAGGAGTGCGCGACGAAGCAATCTGTTTGTAGCGAAATAGATGGTTACTATTCATCAAAAACTTGTTTCGTAAAGACGAATTAAAAAGATATAGCCGAAAGCCTGACCGAAGCGTAAGCGAAGGAAATGCCATAAAAAATATAAAAATAAAACGATATGAAAATAAATTGGGGAACAGGAATCGGACTTGCGTTTGTAGCATTTATCAGCTTTATCATGTATTTTATTGTAAACATGAACGTACAAGATAAATACGATCATGATTTGGTGACAGATTCCTATTATGAACAAGAATTGCAATATCAATCGGAAATTGATAAGCAACGAAACGCACAAAAATTAGCAGAAAATATTAGCGTTACGCAAACTGATTTGGGAGTGGAAGTGGTATTTCCAAAGACGTTAAACGTTAGCAATATTAAAGGAAAAGTGTTCCTATACAGACCATCTAACAAACAACTTGATTTCGAAATTCCTATTTCGTTATCCAACCACACATTGCTCATACCTGACAAGCGTTTGTTGGATGGTCGTTGGAACCTTACAGTTGATTGGAGTTATGATAAAGAGACGTATTTGTATAAAAAAGAATTGGATTATTAGATTCTGCATTAAGTGCGGAATTGCAAAATAAATTTTGTGATGATTATTGCGGGTTTCATATTAGGATTGTTAGGTAGTTTTCACTGTGTTGGGATGTGTGGTCCTATAGCCTTTATGTTGCCCGTTGATCGTAACAATAGTTATAAAAAAGTAGCACAAATTTCTTTGTATCACATTGGGCGATTGCTTTCGTATGCAACGATTGGATTCGTGTTTGGACTGCTAGGAAAAAGTTTGTATATCTTCGGAATACAGCAAAAATTATCGATTGCCATTGGTGTTTTGATGATTGTTGTCATCTTAATTCCGTATAAAACCTTTAGTAAATATAACTTTTCAAAACCTGTTTTTAGAGTGATTTCGAAAGTGAAATCGAGTTTAGGAAAACAGTTTAAAAAGAAGACGTTAGATACTTTTTTTACGATTGGATTTTTAAACGGATTCCTTCCTTGCGGATTGGTCTATATGGCAGTTTTTGGCGCAATTGCTTCCGGAAGTATGTTGGAAGGAAGTTTGTACATGCTCTTTTTTGGATTAGGAACCATTCCGTTGATGACCACCGCAATTTACATTGGAAAATTCTTGAATACTTCTATAAAACAACGCATTCAAAAAGCAATTCCTGTTTTTGTGATTATCATAGGGATGTTGTTTATTCTTCGCGGATTAGGCTTGGGAATTCCCTATATTTCTCCTGCTCCAAATGCTGGAATGGTAACCAATACGATGAATTGTCATTAAAGTGAGTTGGATTAATTTTTCTCATACTTCAAACCTGGACCATCACATGCAATCCAACCACTAAAAAATGTATCATCAGATTCTAAATACATACGTTCTACCAATTCTGCAGAGCAGTTTGCAATGATATCGTTGTCGCTGTCAAAAGTAAAATCGATCACATTTCCATCTGCTGTTCCTTCAATAAAAGTAAAAGTTCCAGAAGCTTGTGTTGTGGTTCCGTTTTGAACTCTTGTTTTCATAAAAGTTCCATTGGTGTTCAAAGTATAGGTTTCTTGCCAATCCATATCCGCGCCTGTCGTTTGCCAATTGAGAATGCTTCCACTCATTTCGACAAGTTTCCAAGTTCCTAGGATATCGTTTACAGCAACATCATCATCATCATTATTGCAAGAATACAGTAAACCAACGGTTATCAATACTAAAAATAATTTTTTCATAATTATGTACGGCTTTATTGTTTAGATGTTCAAGATTGTGATTGGTTGCGTTTACTTGTCTTAAAGTTTAAAAAAGTTTTCTGACCATGACAAATATCATAGTTTTTTCTTCCATTCCAGAGTACTTTTAGTATAGAAATTAAAACAAGGACAAATGTTTGAAAACCTTTAAATTCTATTAGAATTACAGGTAATTTCTATCAAATTTAACTAAAAACGAAAGAAAGATGAAAAAAAGAACACCAGTTTCAACAATTATGACAGCCAATGTCATCACTTTAAATCATACAGACAATTTAGACACCGCAGAACGTTTGTTTAAAGCAAATAATATTCGTCATATTCCTGTAGTAAGCGGCGATGAAATCATTGGAATGTTGAGTTACACCGATTTACTACGCATCAGTTTTGCCGATGGCGCTTACGAAGAAGAAGAAAATGTAGAAACGGTTGTGTACAATATGTTTACGATTGAGCAAGTAATGGCAAAAAACCTAATAAGTGTAGGTTCGCACACAACCATTAAAGATGCTGCGGAGATTTTAGCCAAAAAAGAATTTCACGCCTTGCCAGTAGTAGACGATGGAAAATTGGTTGGAATTTTAACAACTACCGATTTAATTAATTACTTATTAGATCAATACTAAATAACAGATAGAAGTTTATAAAAATCACTATTATCACTTTGAGCGCAGTCGAGAAGTCTTAAAATCTCTACAGTGCTCAATTTGATACTCTTATTAACAACTGCAGTAGCGAAATTCATTAAAAAATGATAAGATGAAAAATATATTGATACTTACTGATTTCTCGCAATGTTCGCGTAATGCTATCCAATATGCGATCAACTTTCTAAAAAATGACACCTGTTTATTTTACGTGATGCATGTACACAAATCAGGAAGTTTTACGACGGATGATTTAATGTCTTCCGCTACTGCAAATGTGTATGAAAGCATACTAAAAGTAGAAAAAGAACGCTTGGAAAAGCTAAAAACGACACTTGAAGAAGAATCGCTCCCTCATCATACATTTGAAACCATTTTGGAGTATAATAATTTTATAGAAGCGACACAGAAAATCATCACTGCTAATAATATTGAGCTTCTAGTTGCTGGTTTTAATGGAGTTTCTAATGCAAGCGAAATTCTCTTTGGAAGTCATACGCTCAGCATTATTCGCAAAATCAATTGCAAAACGTTGGTCATTCCTGAAAATGTGAAATTTCACAATCCGAAAACATTACTAATTCCGTTAGATGCAAAAGATGACATTCAGAGCAAAGTTTTTATGAATATGTTGGCAACAGCAAAAAATCACAAAATGCATGTACATATTTTGCGTGTGTATGAAAAAGGATTTACGGGAGATCGTTATGATGAGTCGTATTTGCTAAAACATTGTAAAGATGTAAAATATACCTATCACGCAATCGAAAACGTGCTACTAGATCATGTAAAAGCTTGTTATGTACAACTTCACAAAATAGATATGATTGGCTTGTTGGTACAAAAAGAATCAATTTTTGAGCGTTTATTCAAGCATTCTTCAACGACTGCTATTAGTAAAACTTTGAAGCGACCTTTGTTGGTGGAGCATGTTTGATGAGTAGAAGAATTTATTTAAATTCTTCTCGAATTTCATTTCCCCAATAGTATGCAAAATTATTTGCGAAATCTTCACCTCTTTTTCTAGCGTAATGTGAACTCCAAAATCGTTTGTAAACACTATTTATTTGATGACCAATTTCGTGAAGCAATAATCCTTCAAGGTAATATTTTTTAATTTTTTCTTCAGTCCATTTTAAAACCCATTCGTTGTTAACATAAAGAAGTTCAGGTTCATACGGAGCATACCATTTTAAGGTTTTATTAGAAGGTTTTCTATGTCCGAATTTCATCTTTAAATCAGTTGGAAAAGGATGCAATACAATTAGATTAACTCCGCTTCCACAAATAAAACATCCTTGATAGCTTCCTTCTTTTTCATATTCTTTGTTAGACATCTTTTTTAGCCAAATATGTGTTAGATTTTCTGTGTGTTCTGGCGGAAGTTTTGCTAAAAATTCTTTTATTTCGTAAACATTTACAGGGAAAAATAAATCTCTCGAAGAATTGTCAACCATAAAAATAGGTGTTTCATCTCCTTCTTTTGGTGCTAGAAAACTGTGTTGTCTTTTAAAAATGTTATCGGCAAGCTTTGGTCTTTTTCTACCACCTTTTACATCACCAAATTTTCTGCTTTTTTTCCATGCAGTTTCTTTTCGACTTTGTCTCATGGTGTTTAATTTTAATTGTTTTCCAAATCAAGTTGTGTAATATAAGTTAGATACATTACAATATCTTGATCTTCTGAATATGTAGCTTTTAACTGTTTGATTTGTTGCTGAAAATCTATAGTTTTTTCTTTTGCGAACACGTGTAAATTTCGTAGAAAATCAAGTGGTTTTTCCTGAAGTTGAATTAGTTTTTCTATGTTATTATCGTAATCATGCATTGTTAAAATATTCAGAATGTAAAGCTTTACTTTTTCATCAGTTTCTGTGTCGTATTTTTGCTGTAATATCTTAATAGAACGATTTGATAATTTCTCAAAACCTTTTAAATATGCCAGCGAAACTAATTTCCAATATCGTTCTGTACGTGACAGAAACCAATTGATACATTCTTCTTCATTTTGAATGGTATGAGAGCCAGCTTTTTGTATTGCGTCGCCAAAATTAATGCTGTCAAGCCAGTTTTCATACCAATCAAGAAAATGGTTTTCATCAGCAAAACTTGCTGGATATTCCATTTCATCATACGTATATAACACGCGCCCTTTATCTTTTCCTTGAAGCATTATACCCAAATATCCTGCGCATCCTCGTGCGCCAATGGTCAATACTCCAGCATACATTTTTGCAACGCCTTCTTCGTATTCTTCATCAGAAAAAGTATTTTTAAAAGTAGCATACATTTTGTCCCATTCTTTACCTGTTGTTTTAGAAGTTAAAAAAGGTGTTCTTTGCAAATAATCTATTGGAGCATCTACAAACTGTTCAGGAGTATTTAGTGAATATACGCCATAAAACGGTCCTGCGCCTCCGTTGCCAATTTCAGTCAAAAAAACTTTATACTCTGGCGGAAGTGAGACCGAATATTTTTGTTCAAACTCTTGGACTTCTGCGTGTGTTAATGTTGTTTTTAATGTATATCTATGAGCAGATGCTCCAAAAACTTCCAAAAAAGTATCATTCATTTTGGCAAGTTTTAGCTTTATCTTTATTCTTTCAACTTGATTCATTTGTGTAAGATATATCACCAAAAAAGTATTTTAAAAGTTTTATCCTAGATAAAAATTCAAAAACAAAAAAAGCAGGAAACCCCAAATTTCCTGCTTTTCACGTTATAAAATAGTTAACTAACAACTCATTATATTAAATTTTAAATGTCATTACGGGCAAGGTGGAATGATTGGCAATGTCTTCCGAAATACTACCTTCAAAGAAATGTGACAATCCTGTACGTCCGTGTGTTGCTACAGCAATCAAATCGGCACCTTTTACATTGGCAAAGTTCAAAATACCTTGCTCTATAGAATAATCGTTTACATAATGTACGTTTTGCATATTGTCTAAATTTCCATCAGCAACCTTTAAAAAATCAGCCACTTTCAATTCAATTTCCGTAGAACTTTTAAAGTTAGTTCCTGGTAAGTTTACATACACCAAGTGCAATTTTGAACCAAATAATTTAAACAAATGTGAAGCATTGATATAAGGTTTGATGGCTTCTTTAGAAAAATCGCAAGCAAAGACTACATTTTCAAAGTCCATCAAAATTGGATGGTGTTTTACAACCAACACAGGAATATCTGCATGACGTACTACTTTTTCTGTGTTCGATCCGATAAATAATTCTTTGATTCCGCTAGAACCGTGCGAACCCATCACAATCAAATCGGCATTATGTTCTTTCGCAACATCATTTACTTCGCCAAACACTTTAAAATGTTTTACAATTGGCGTAACGTTTACGTCTTTCAAATACGGTTTTTCTAAAAAATCAGTAAACTTTTGTTCTGCTAATTTTAAATAAAAAACGGTTTCAGCTTGTTTGGAATTTGAATCTTCAGAAATAATTGCATTCGACAACTCTAACATGTGCAAAGCCAAAATTTCCGAATTGTGTTTGCGCGCTAAAGTAGCAGCAGCTTCTAATGCATATTCTGAATGTTTGGAAAAATCTACGGGTACAATAATTTTTTTCATCTTTTTAATTTTTTTGGAGATTAAATCGTCATCGAGAACAATTGTGTATCTGGTTTTTTTCGTTGTAACAACACATCAAAAGCCATACAAATATTGCGGACAAACGGCTTTCCTTTTTTAGTAATACGGATGGTGTTATTTTCTATAATGATTAATGCGTCACGTTCAAATTCAGCTAACTTTTCTACAATGTTTGCCAACTCAGGAATTTGTGTCGTTTCGGTTGACCAAGAAGTTTTAAAATTGCACATTAAATTCAGGATGTGTTTGCGAATTAGTAAATCTTCAACACTCAATAGATGTCCTTTACTCAACGGAATCATGCCTTCATGTATCAAATGATAATACGTTTCAATATTCTTGACGTTTTGTGCAAATCCGTACCAACTATCGCCAATAGAAGAAACGCCTAAACCAATCATAAGTTGCGTTTTTTGAGCTGTATAGCCCATAAAATTTCTGTGCAAACGCTTTTCAATCATAGACGTATACAAACTATCAGTTGGCAATGCAAAATGATCCATTCCGATATCGGTATAATCTGCTTCGCGTAATAATTGTTTTCCTAAATTGTACTGCGCTGTTTTTTCAGTCGCTGTTGGCAAATCTTCATCACGAAATCCGCGTTGTCCGTTTCCTTTTATCCACGGAACATGCGCATAACTATAAAACGCAATTCGGTCTGGCGACAACAATTTTGTCTTTTCAATAGTTTCCTTTACATGTTCGGTAGTTTGAAAAGGCAAACCGAAAATAATATCATGTCCAACAGACGTATATCCAATCTTTCGAGCGAGTTCTGTAACGCGTTTTACATTTTCAAAAGGCTGAATTCTGTGAATGGCTTTCTGAACAGTTTCATTATAATCTTGTACGCCAAAACATACACGTCTAAAACCAACATCATACAATGTTTGTAAATGTGCTTCGGTAGTATTATTTGGATGACCTTCAAAACTAAACTCATAATTGTCTGCCAAGGTTGCCGATTGTAACAAGCCTTCAATCAATTCTCGCAAGTGTTCAGGAGAAAAAAATGTGGGTGTTCCGCCACCTAAATGGATTTCTTTAATTTTCGGTCTAGCGCCGAAAAGTTCACGATACAAAGCCCATTCTTTCAACAATGCGTTGATATACGGCTTCTCTACTTCGTGGCGTTTGGTAATTCGCTTATTGCAGCCACAAAACGTACACAAACTTTCACAGAAGGGTAAATGTAAATACAAACTAATACCTTCTGCTTCATTACTTTCTTTGAATGATTTTTGAACAGATTCTTTCCATTTATCAACAGAAAATGTTTCCATATTCCAATACGGAACCGTTGGATAACTTGTGTATCGCGGACCTGCCACGTTATACTTATTCACTAAATTGCACATACCTAAATAATTATAGTCCAAAAGTAGCAATCAGTTTACAGGGAATAAATGACATATATCATGTTTGAATATTTATTTGCGTGTATATACTTCATTCTTTACTTTACTGTTAAGCCTATTTTAAAAATACGTCTAATGATAAAATATTACTTATTTTCGCTATTACGACAAATAATTAACGTATCTAAATCCCACACATGTCATTAACTTCTTCTGAATATTATCATAGAGATTTATCTTGGTTGCGTTTCAATCATCGTGTTTTACAAGAAGCTTCCGATAAGCGGAATCCGTTGTATGAACGAATCAAATTTTTGGCGATATTTTCTTCTAATTTGGACGAATTTTTTAAAGTGCGTGTTTCTGCCATTCGCCAAATTAAAAAGTTAGACAAAGGTTTGCGTAAAAAGTTGATTACAAAACCAAATAAGTTGCTGAGAAAGATCAAAAAAGAAGTCAATCAGCAACAAGAAGAATTTGGGAGAATCTTTCAAACACAAATTATTCCTGAGTTGCAACAAGAAGGAATTACGCTGGTGGATCATACACAGTTTTCAACAACACAGCAACAATTTGCGAAAGCTTATTTCCAAGAGAAATTTGCTGAAAAATGGAATCCTAACAATAATATTTCTAGCGATGATGAACTTTTTATTGAGAATGAACAATTGTATTTGGCTTCTGTACACAACGATCAATTAGTCGTTTTTAAAATTCCTTCAAATTCGCCACGATTTATTGTTTTTCCTTCAGAAGACGATACTTATTACATTACATTTGTTGACGATATTTTAAAGTATAACCTCACGGAAATATATCCAGAAAATACTTTTTATTCCTTGAAAGTTTCCCGTGATGCAGAATTGTATATTGACAATGAATATTCAGGCAATTTACTAGAAAAAATAAAAGATTCGTTAAGCAATAGAAATACAGGGCAAGTAACGCGTATGCTGATCGATCAGAACGCTTCCGAGGAATTGCTAGATGCATTAAAAGACGAATTAAATACAAATGATACAGATGTTGTTTTGGGCGGAACGTATCATAATTTTAAAGACTTTTTTGGGTTTCCAAATCCAACAGGCAAAGAACTTTCATTGCCAAATTTACCTCCAGTTCGTAACAAAGAATTAAGTGCGTATGATAGTTTATTTACGGCAATTTCCGACAAAGATAGATTGCTATATTTTCCATACGAATCGTACGATCATGTGGCAGAATTGTTGGAAGAAGCTGCCGCAGATCAGCAAGTTTCTAAAGTAAAAATTACGTTGTACCGAATTGCCAAAGAATCTCGTTTGACCAAAGCGCTGATTGATGCCACTAAAAACGGAAAAGATGTGACCGTTTTTATGGAAACCAAAGCACGATTTGATGAGCAGAACAACATCAAATGGGGAAAAATTTTAGAAGAAGAAGGCGCAAAGGTCATTTACAGTTATCCAGGCATCAAAGTGCACTCGAAAGTATTGTGTATTGAGCGAATTGAAAATGAAAAACCAGTACTTTACGGATATATTGGAACAGGAAATTTCAATGAAAAAACAGCAACACTGTACACTGATTTTTGCTTGATGACGAAAGATAAAAAAATCACTTCCGAATTGCTACAAGTATTTCAAGTATTGGAACGCGAAATCATTATTCCGAAAAGTAAAAAACTATTGGTTTCTCCATTTACCACAAGAAGTACTTTCTTAGAATTGATCGACAACGAAATCAAAAATGCAAAAGAAGGAAAAGAAGCATATATCATTTTAAAACTCAACAGTATTCAAGACAAACGCATGATTGATGCTTTGTATGAAGCCAACAATGCAGGCGTAAAAATTGACATGGTTGTTCGCGGAATTTGTTGTTTGGTACCGGGAATTGAAGGGCAAAGTGAAAACATTCGTATTAAAAGTGTACTAGGTCAATTCTTAGAACATGGACGTGTGTATATTTTTGCCAATGGTGGCGAAGAAAAACTATATATGGGTTCTGCCGATTGGATGACACGAAATTTAGACCATCGTATTGAAGTGATTACACCAATTTTGGATGCAGACATTCATCAGCAATTAAAAAGTTATGTACAATGGCAATTGGATGATACTGTAAAAGCTAGAATCATGGATGCTAAGCAGAAAAACAACTATGTAAAACAAGATGCAAAAGCCATTCATTCGCAGCAAAAAACGTATGAGGAATTGGTAAAGGTAAATTCGTAATAAAAAAATTAATTCAGAACATTAATTTACGTCATGCTGAACTAGATTCAGCATCACATAACAGTGAGCAATTCGTGAATTCGTAGTTAAAAACTATGATCTATTAATTCATAATATTCATCTCGCGCTATGGAAAAAATAGCTTTTGATCTTGTCACAAAAAAGAAAGGGTTTAAACAATTTTCTAATTCAGAAAAAATCTATTACTTAGGATTTATAGGAATCGTTCTTGTAATTGGTATTGGAGTATTCTTAAATTATGTGTTTGAAATAAATATTCTTCAATACCAATGGCTAAAATATATGGCTTACGGAGCTCTTTTATGTATCTTTATCGGAACATTTAAAGCTTTTCGTGAATATGACAAAAGTGATTATGAAACTAGCGGAATTCTCTTTATTGATGCGCATAAAATTACGGTAGATTATACCGAAGATTATCCACTTTCTGAGATAGCATTTGTCAAATTTACAGGTTATGACGTAAAAGGTTCTCCGATTAATTCTTTATCAGAAGGAAGTCCTAAAAAAAGTATGGGCGGAGAGAATTATGTGACGTTTCAACATAAAAATAAAAAATATAAGTATCAATTTATTGTTATATCGAAAGCACAACGGCAAGTGTTGATAGAAAAAATAATTCCCAAAATGCAATTAAAAACGAAAGTTACCTATTCCTAAAGCTAATAATAAACGATCATGACTCACACATCTTTTAAACAACTTTTACAAAACTTAGGAAACGAACCTTTATTTGTGTTAGATAGAAACATTTCAAAGTCAAACTATGTTCCGTTAGATTTGTCTGTGAACAATGAAGCTTTGAAAACGGTTGATGTGTCTTCTTCTGAAAAATTAGGAATGTATATTGATCGTCATATTGCGATGAAAAATGCTAAAGTAGCGTATGGTGGTTATTTAGAGAAACGCGGAATTTACAACAGAAGCGACTATTTTAACGATCAAAATCCTGAAACCGAACGCAATATTCATTTGGGTTTAGATTTGTGGATTGAAGCGGAAACACCAATTTACACGCCATTAGACGGAGAAGTGCATAGCTTTCAAAACAATACCAACTTTGGCGATTATGGTCCGACGATTATTCTAAAACATACGATTGATGATGTAGTATTTTATACATTATACGGTCATTTGAGTGTTGCTTCTATAGAAAACATTCAGGTTGGACAAACCTTTGCAAAAGGCACACAAATAGCAACGTTGGGCGACGCAAGTGTTAACGGAGATTATCCGCCACATTTACATTTTCAAATTATAAAAGACATGCAAGGTTTTTCAGGAGATTATCCTGGTGTTTCTTCTCAAAAAGATGTAGAATTTTACAAACAAAATTGTCCTGATCCGAATTTGTTATTGCAGTTGTAGAATTGCCTAAATAAGATTGAACTTTTTACTCCAAAGCATTTCCTGCATCATCCAATTCCAAAAACGGATTGTATGCAATTTCCCATAAATTATCATCTAAATCGGCAACATATCCACTGTAACCGCCCCAAAAAACTTCTTCGGGTTGTTTGACAATTTTGACATTTTTATTGGTTAAATCGGCAAAGATTTCATCAACTTCTTCTTTTGTTTGTGTGTTGTATGCCAAAGTAAATCCTTTAAAACCTGAACCTTTTGGATCAACGGTTGCATCTTCGGCAAGTTTGTCTTTTGGATAGAGCGAAAGTAAGATGCCATTTAATTGAAAGAATGAAATGTTTTCATTGCTCGCTTTGGTCAGTTTCCAACCAAATTTTTCTTTGTAAAATGCAGTAGCGGCTTGTAAATCGTTTACACCTAATCCAATAATTGTAACTCGTGGTTGCATATTTTTTTATTTGAAATATATTTTAGATTTTTCATACGTAACTTGCCCAGGAATATTCAATGCCATCCAATAAAAGTTATCTTCTTTAGACAGAATTTGATAAATAAATCGATCTCCTTTTATGCTAAAATTACTTCTCGATTCGTTGTTACTTTCTATAAAAACCAATTCGAATTCTGTATCGCTAATCCATTTGTACGTGAGTTTTGACGTTGTATTATCTGAGAAATAATCAGTCCAAAAACCATCTTTCATGACTACTTTTGTTTTTTCGCCAGAAACTTCATAGTAGTAAAATTCGGTTCGTTTTTTTAACTCTTTAATTTGTTTTTTAGTCAGTTGAGATGTTGGTTTCCCTGAATTTCTATCCACGCCATCTTTTGGAGGATCTAAGCGATCTAGCAATTCACGAAATCCAAGGCAGTTTCGTTGCAATCGGTAATACAACTGATTCCCGATTTGGTCAATTTTTGAACTTTCTACAGTTCTCAAGTATGGATAAAATTGTTGCTCGTATAAGGTGTTTAGTTTTAGCGTATCATTCTTAATGTCTAGTTTTTTTAAATAATCGCAAAATATGTTTGACATCGAATCTACTTCTTTGATCGTTTGTGAAATTGCAATATTGGCGATTCCGATAAATAGAAGCAACAGGTATATTTTTTTCATGGAATTTATTTTAGCTAAAGATAGTTGTTACGTATACAATTCCAAAAATCCATCCAATGTATAAAACTGTATAACCGAAAGCGTACACGGTAGCAACTCCGAAATTTCCTTTTGTTTGAGATGCTTTTGAAAACACTAATCGCACTGCTCTAAAAAACACCCAATACAACATAGCAATAATGATGAAAAGTGAGAATAGAAAAACAGTTTCTAACAACATAAGTAAGAGTATCAATACTATGGAAGCCAAAAACCACATAATGATTGAAACAATAATGCCAACAATTCCTTCACCAACATCAAAAGTATTTTCAAAAATATCTGTGTTGCTTAGATCTGCAGAACTTTCAAATCTGTTATTGAATTTAAAATGTCGCAGTCTCGGAAAGTTGTCCATGATACGAATGCCTTTGTACAAACCATAGGTTAAAAAGAGAAATAGGGAAGTAGCGATGATTCCGAGTGAAATGTAAAAGTTTGTCGTAATACTTCGGTGCGAATTGATCCCAGAAATATATACCGTCATCGCTGTCACTAGAATAACAATTAACGATACGATAAAAACCGATTTCCCTTTGAGATATGTTTTGCGAGGTTTCATGAGTGTGGAAGATAGCGATTTTCTGTGGATTATAAATGTTTAAAAACCATCTGAAAACCAGTCGTTTGCTACACTTTTTAAATCTTCTGTCGGATACTCGTATTCAGAAATCAAGGTTTCTTTGTCGATGTTTTTTTGAGTTGGATCAATCAAAATACAAAGGATTTCATCAATTTCTTCGAGCGTTTTTTTTAATGGAATTAGAATGTTTCCTTTTTGATGATTGCAGAAATGTTTCGCGAAACTACCAAAACCTTCATATTGAATTCCCTCAGGAATATATAGCATTTCTATTTTTATTCTGAACGAAAGTAATGTGTTGAAAACTTGGCGATATTCAATAGTATTTTTTCTGGCTTCAAGCCTTCTAGCGTGTTCACTTTGCTGAATACATGCATCTACAAACGCTTTCATTTTTGGTGTTAAGATGTCGTCTGTATGCGTGTTTTTGTCAAAGAAATCACCATATTCAAAGAAATAAAAGAATGTGTTGTGTTCTTCGTTTGTATCTTCATTCGGAAAGATATCTACTGCTTTCATTAAAGAAGATAATTGTCGTTCTAAAATTTTAGAAGGTGGATTTTTTGCACCTTTTGAAGCGTTCCAGAAGCAGACATATTCTAGATATTTTTCTAAGATTTCTTTAGCAATCATTGATGAGTATTGAAATTTGATAGAAAAATAAGTAAATTTCTGTAATTATAATTGTAGTGGTAGAGTTTCTTGTTTAGATTAGAAATGAGTCATCGTGTTTTATAGAGCGAAATGGTTTTCCATAGAATTAAAATTCCGACAAAAAATATCATCAAACCTCCAATTAGAAAAGCTGTTCCATATTTTTCAGCAAATATTCCGCAAAATAGTTCAGTATTTGTTTACAATTCCAGTTGTGTAAAATCCAGTCATGGCAATACCTACTGTCAAAATTAGTACAGCTATTGAGTTTATAATTCCAAAGTTGTTTTTCCAATTGATAAGTCCGATTACTAAAATTCCAATTAGCATTGCAGCTAAGATCCAATATGATTGATTATCTAAAAATTGTGACGCATACATATCGGTCAATGCTTCATACATTTTCCAGTCTTCCTCTGTTAAGGCGTTGAAAATAGTGCCATTATAGGCAAAATACAACCGTTTGATTCCGCTTATAATAAAAATCAGCGCAACACATTCAAGTATAATTAGCTTTATGTCAAATTTTTTAATCATTGTTTTAAATTTTAATTTTATATCTTTTTTTCACTTTGTTAAAATGCTTTTTGAATATTGAATTCTCATGTTCATAAGCTTTCCAAAATTCGGTATAGGTTGTACTGATAAATTGCAAGTCCTTGTTTTCCTTCAAAAGAGCTTCAAATTCTCGTAATTCTTTTTGATGTTCTTTAAAATTTGTAAAAGCTTCGTAATTTTCAGGCAACCAATAAATATACACAAGAACGATCTTTTTTGTTGAATATTTTCTTTTGTAATTGATGAGTCCGATAGCATGTTTTATCAATTGTGCCACATCAAGATAGAAACGAGAATCTTTGTGTTGGTTGATGATATCAAACCAAAAATCATCAAGATAATTCAATTTTTCTTTATTGTATGATTTTGCAAATTTTACTTTCTTTTTCGTAGTAATTTCAAGGTATTTTGATTCAAATGCAATGACAACGTCGTTATTTTCAATAGTAAAATCGAGATTTGGTGCTGTTCCTCCCAATCCAGTTATAAATTTTCGTTCAAATTTCGCATCATAAAAATTTGAATATCCAAGATAATTAAATGTAGAAGACTCTTTTTTTACAATCGAAAAATTATTAACAGCAAGCGCCGCAGATGAATAGATGGCATTGAATTTACTTTGTAACTCATTGCCACTACCGCTCGTTAAATCTTCTTGGAATAAACTAATATCAATTCCCTCAAGTAAATTTTCTTTATTTGTTGAAAAATAACCATTCGCCTTTAGGTTTGGATTTTTACATTTTGCTATAATCGCTTTTTCAAATGTTTTTCTTGTTGCCATTGTGGTTTTTGATTCATTTTTTACCTAGCTCTTTTTTCATTTATCTAGTAGAATTAATTTTCTTTTGGCCATTTGAATGCATTCCAAACAATTATAGCTGTCAATATTGATTCAACAGTTGCTAAAAAGACATAAAAACCATACCAAGGCGTCAAACTTTCAAAGGCAATTTGAACCATCATAAGTGTAAAAAGTAATCCGAATATAATATTCAACCATTTATTTGGTTTTGGCTTTAGAAACAAAGAGGCTACGATCATTAGTGGAGGAATTGCCATTATTAAAGAAGCTGAAAATAGTGCTACTGGAGAATTTAAAACGTTTTCACCATTTAATAAACTTTCTACTTTTTCAGGTGTGTACAATTCAAAATAATCTCCGTACAAATAGCAAAACGTTGTGGCAGTCCACAATGCAGCGAGTTTTATTTTTATATTAATGTCATAGTCTTTCATGTTGTTTTCTTATTTTTTTCGTCAATACTTCTCATAAAAGTAAAACAAAACCCACGAACACACAATGGTATTTTCCGTAAATAAGAGTTTACATGAGTTTCTAAATGGCTTTTAATGTAAATGCTAAATTACACATAATAATACACAGAAATGAAATGAAAAATACTTCCCAATAAAACAAAAATGTGAAATATAGCATGATTAAATGGAAGTTTGCGAATGCTATACAAAACTGCACCAACGGTATACGCAACTCCGCCAGCCATCAACCAAAACAGTCCTTCGCTTGATAAGTTTTCCATCAAAGGTTTGATGGCAAATACAATAATCCAACCCATCAAAACATACATGGCAGTAGATAGTTTGTCAAATTTTCCCGTAAAGAAAAGTTTCAACGTAATGCCAACTGCCGCAAATGACCAAACGGTTGCAAAAATAATCCAGCCTGTAGTGCCTTTTAAAGTAATCAATGCAAAAGGTGTATATGTTCCTGCAATTAATAGATAAATAGCGGCATGATCGAAAATTCGTAACCTATTTCGCAATCTAGGTTTTGTAGCTTTGTGATATAAGGTAGAAGCCAAATACAAGACAATAATACTCAGTCCGTAAATGATAAAACTAATCATGTGTATCGCTTCGCCATTCTCACTCGCACGGGCTACCAAAAATATCAGTGCAATAACGCCCAAAACGACTCCAATAGCATGCGAAATGATATTGAGTTTTTCTTCTGTAGGAGAATAATAAACGATTTCTTTTTCTGGTTTCAAGAGCGTTTGTTTTTATGAATTGAAGATTGTCAATTTCAAGTAGTAAAACAATGAAGTAATCTGTAAATTAACAGATTGCCACAAGTTTTTTTCAAAACTTTCGCAATGAAGCACAAGTAATTAAAGTGAAAATAACAATTTAGGACAAAGATACGTTACTTAAGTTAGATAGCAAGTTTTAATAGCTGACCTGAAAAATATATAAATTCCTGTATCTTATATCTAATACAGAATACGAAACTTAATCGTATTTTCTATCTTCTTTAATGCGGAAGTAACTTTCTTATTATACTCTTTATCAACATCCACAATTACGTATCCAACTTTACTATCGGTTGAAAGATACTGTCCTGTAACATTCAATTCGTACTTCGCCAATACTTTGTTAACTTTCGCCATAATTCCAGGAACGTTCTTGTGAATATGCAAGAAACGATGTGCATTGGTTTGTCGTGGTAATCGAATATTTGGGAAATTAACCGCATCAACGGTATTTCCTGAGTTGACATACGCCATAATTTTATTCGGAACAAAATCAGCAATATCACGTTGTGCTTCTTCCGTACTTCCACCAACATGTGGCGTTAAAATGACATTGTTCAAACCTTGTAACGGAGTTTCAAAAGCTCCATTCGCTCTTGGTTCTTGCGGATATACATCAATAGCAGCTCCAGCAACTTTTTTACTTTCTAAGGCAACTTTTAAAGCATCAATATCTACCACAAAACCTCTTGCCAAATTGATTAACAACGCTCCATCTTTCATTTGATCGAACTGTGCTTTACCAAAGAAATTTCGGTTTGCAGCATTGTCGTCTACGTGTAAAGAAACCACATCAGAAATGGACAATAATTCTTCTAAAGAACTGCATTTCTGTGCGTTTCCAAGTGCTAAACGATCTTCAATATCGTAATAATATACATTCATTCCCATGGCTTCTGCCAAAACAGATAATTGTTTTCCAATGTTTCCATAGCCAACAATTCCGAGCTTTTTTCCACGGACTTCGCGCGAACCTTTTGCTGTTTTTTGCCACTGTCCGTTGTGAATTTCCGTACTTCTTGGGAACACACTTCGCATTAGCATGATAATTTCACCAATTGCCAATTCTACCACCGAACGCGTATTGCTATATGGCGCATTAAACACTACAATTCCGTGTTCTTTGCAAGTCTCTAAATCAATTTGTTTGGTTCCAATGCAGAAAGCTCCAATAGTCAATAATTTCTTCGCTGCTTTGATAACCTTTGGCGTTACTTGTGTTTTAGAACGAATTCCCAACACATGTATGTCTTTTATTTTTTCGATTAAATCGTCTTCGGATAAACTATGCGATAAAATTTCCACACTAAAACCATCGTCTGCCAAACGGTCAAACGCATCCGAATGAATATTTTCGAGTAATAATATTTTGATTCTATTTTTTGGATATGAAATGTTTCGTGGTAAATCGTTTACGAACAAAAATTCGTCCAAATTTGGTGTCACATGATCGGCTTTTTTTACTGCTTTTTCACGCTCCACATTTTCTGTAAACGCAAAAAACTTATCGGCAACACCAGCTTTTCGGGTTACATAATCGCTATAACCATCACCAATTACTTGAATTTCTCCATCCAAATTCATGTCTTTTAAACACTGAATTTTCCCGTTGTGTTGAGAAAGCGGATTTTCTTCATCAAAACCAATGATATAACCATCTTCATCAAAAAGAAACGTATTGGCATACACACGATTGGAAGGAATATTATAATCTTTCACAATCGGATCAATAAACTCTTTAAATCCGCAAGAAACCACATAAATATCGTCTGAAAATTTTTCAAAAAACTCTTTGTTACTTTCAATAGAAGAAGATAATTGTTGTCGCAATTTTTCAATTAATTCCTCCAAATTAGATTGATGTGCGTTTAATAATTTGATGCGTTTTTCGAGCGATTCTGTAAAGGAAATTTCACCGTCAACTCCTAAGTTGGTAATTTCTTGAATCTCGTTGATAATTTCCTCTTTTTTAGGATTATTTGCCAGCGTAATTTCTGCCAAAACATCCAAAGCTTCTACACTTGTGAGTGTGCTATCAAAATCAAAAATGTAGTTTTTTTGTGCGGTTTCCATGTCGTTGTTAAATAAGTGGTAAAAATATTAAAATCATTCCTTAAGAACGATGTCTTTAGCAATATTCAATGAACAATTCTAATACTTTTGTTGATAAGATGGTATTTAAGTTTCAAATTGAAAGTTTTTGAGTTAAGATGTAATTTTTTAAAGACAAACTCAATGGCATTCTTTCCCTAATTTGTCAAAAAAAAGTAATGACAAAAGAAGAAAAGCAAGAAATTTACAATGATTTTTACGATAAAGTAAATATGCAACCTGCCGAATTGGAAGATTGGCTCGAAACTGACAAATCAAAATCCGTTGGAAAAGATAGTGGCGATGGAGAATCTATTGGACACAAAAGCGGACGGAAAATCATCAAGATTAAACGAAAGAAAAAAGATGATTTAACCGAAATCAACTACGAACATATGAAAAAAGTAAATGGTTATATTGCACGTCACACAGCGCAAAAACCTAAAAGTGATATTGAAGAATCTGATTGGCGATATTCATTAAAAAATTGGGGACACGATCCGTTGAAGTGATTTAAAAATAACAATCTGTTTAATTAAATTTTCAATTTTGAAGGATGTTGTCTGGTGTCAAAAATTGTAATAATAAAAACGGTATTGGCGTCAAACTTATAATACAGGCTAATCTGTTTGGTAATTACACATTTATAAAGTCCAGTATTTTTTTTAACTTCAGGAAATATCTGAGGATTAGTACATATCAATTCTATGGAAGCGTCTAGTTTTTTATAAAATTAGCCTTTACTTTTTCTGACCAATTTTCGAGTAGATAATCAAAAAGTTTTTCAAGTTTTATTTCCGCAGTTTTTGAAATTTTTACTTCTCGACCCATTTATCTATGTTTTACCATAAATGAATTGTAATCAGTTACATTTCCATTTTCAACATCAGAAATTCCTTGCTGTATTTCCTTTTTTTCAGTTTCGGATAATTCATCCCAAATCGGAGAAGGTTCTTCTTTTTCGAAGATTTGTTTAATTGATTGAATAATCTTCGGATTGTTAGTGTCTAACAACAACTTCAATAACGCTATTTTTTCTGCTTGAATATTCATTTTCAATCTTCTATAGATAACAAAAGTAAAGAATCTTTTTTTACTTCATCAAAAAGAATAAAAAATTCCCTTCTCTGCATGAAGAAAAGGGAATGTTTGACACTCTAAAAACTAAATTATGGTAGACTGCCCTACCTTAATATTGCCTGTGTTGATGTGTAATGCGTCAACATTTTCAATAAAATCTTCAATAAAAGTTCCGACGTTTTCAGTAGAATAACCACCGTGAGCGTTTAAATCTGGTGTGCAAATTTCTAAGTCAATTGCACGTTCAACAGCATCTCTTACCGTTTCCGCTTCTTCTAAAAGTCCAAAATGATCTAACAACATCGCTGCCGATAAGATAGAAGCAATCGGGTTGGCAATACCTTTTCCTGTGGCTTGCGGATACGAACCGTGAATTGGCTCAAACAACGCATACTTTTCTCCAATAGAAGCCGACGCCAATAATCCAATAGAGCCACCAATTACGCTGGCTTCATCCGAAATGATATCGCCAAACATATTCTCAGTCAAAATTACATCAAATTGACTCGGATTTAAAACCATTTGCATCGCTGCATTATCAACAAAAAGGAAATCCAATTCGACGTCAGGATATTGTGAAGCCATTGCTGTAACTACTTTTCGCCACAAACGAGAGGTTTCCAATACATTGGCTTTGTCAACCAAAGTTAATTTTTTTCGTCTGCTTTGTGCCGCTTTAAATGCCAAGTGTGCTACGCGTTCAATTTCTGTTTTGCTGTAGGAACATAAGTCAGAAGCAGCAGTGCCATCTTCGCTGAGTGTTTTTTCTCCAAAGTAAATGCCGCCTGTCAATTCGCGATAAATCACAATGTCCGTATCTTGAATGATGTGTTTTTTTAGTGGCGATTTGTCCAATAAAGTATCATACGCTTTTACAGGACGAATGTTGGCAAACAATCCCAACGCTTTTCGCAATGCCAATAATCCTTGTTCGGGACGCACTTTTGCAGCTGGATTGTTATCGTATTTCGGATTGCCAATGGCACCAAATAAAACAGCATCTGCTTCCAAACAGAGATTCAATGTTTTTTGTGGCAACGGATTTCCTGTTTCATCAATAGCAATGGCGCCAACCAATTCGTGTTGAAACGTAAATGTATGCTGATATTTGTCTGCAATGGCAGTTAAAATTTTTATCGATTGATTTGTTACTTCAGGACCAATTCCATCACCTGAAAGTACGCCAATGTGTAAGTTCATAGCTAAATTCTAGTATATATGTTGTTGTTCAAATGCTTTTATTTTAGATAGATTGCTGACTAAAAAGTCAATATCATCATATCCTTTTTGCAAGCACATTTTTTTATATGGGTTAATATCAAATGAAGCTTTTTCTTTTCCAAAAGCTACAGTTTGTGCTTCTAAATTAACTTCAATTTCTGTATTAGGATTCTCTTGAATAGCTACTAAAAGCTTCGCCAAAAATGCCGGTGTCACTTGAATAGGCAATACATGATTGTTGAGCGCGTTTCCTTTAAAAATATCAGCAAAAAAACTCGAAATAATTACGTTGAAACCGAAGTCTTTCAGTGCCCAAGCCGCGTGTTCTCTACTAGAACCGCAACCAAAATTGTGTCCTGCCACTAAGATAGAACCTGAATATTGTTGCTGATTCAGTACAAAATCGGCATTCAGGCTTCCATCTTTGTGATATCGCCAATCTCGAAATAAATTTTCGCCAAATCCGTCTCTACTCGTCGCTTTTAAAAAACGGGCAGGAATGATTTGATCGGTGTCTATATTTTCTACAGCAAGTGGAAATGCGGTAGAGGTAAAAGTGTTAAATGTACTCATGTGTTTTTTTAGGCTTCTTCCAATACTGGAGTGTTAATAGCTACTATTTTTCCTGCAATGGCAGTGGCTGCGGCAACTAACGGACTTGCCAATAGTGTACGCGAACCTTGTCCTTGTCGTCCTTCAAAGTTTCGGTTTGACGTAGAAACGCAATATTCGCCATCAGGAATTTTATCATCATTCATTGCCAAACACGCCGAACAACCTGGTTGACGTAGTTTGAAACCTGCTGCTTCAAAGATTTTATCTAAACCTTCTTCTTTTATTTGTTGTACGACCAATTGCGAACCTGGCACTAACCAAGCATTGATATTTGGTGCTTTTTGTTTTCCTTCAACATAATTGGCGGCAACTCTAAAATCTTCAATGCGCGAATTGGTACAGCTTCCTATAAAGACATAATTTACTTGTTGTCCGATGAGGGAAGTACCTTTTTCAAAATTCATGTATTGCAATGATTTTTCTAGGTTGGCATCGTTTTCGGATGGAATATTTTCCGTGAGCGGAATTCCCATGCCAGGATTCGTTCCAAATGTAATCATTGGTGTGATGTCAGAAGCATCAAAAGTATATTCTGTGTCAAATTCCGCGGAAGCGTCTGTTTTCAACGTTTTCCAGTAAGCAACTTTTTTATCAAAATCAGCTCCTTTTGGCGCAAATTTTCTTCCTGCTACGTATGCAAAAGTGGTTTCGTCTGGTGCAATCATTCCGCCGCGTGCGCCCATTTCAATACTCATATTACAAACGGTCATGCGTCCTTCCATGGACATGTTTTCAAAAACATCTCCTGCAAATTCGATAAAGTGTTCCGTACCGCTGTCTGTTCCTAATTTTGAAATGATGTAAAGAATGACATCTTTAGGCAATACATTGTTTTGCAAGTTTCCGTTTACCGTAATACGCATCTTTTTTGGTTTCTTTAGTAACAGTGATTGACTCGCAAATACTTGTGCTACTTGACTCGTTCCGATTCCAAAAGCAATAGCACCAAAGGCTCCATGCGTTGAGGTATGACTGTCTCCACAAACCATGGTCATTCCAGGTTGCGTGATGCCTAATTCGGGTGCCATTACGTGTACAATTCCGTTGTATTGATGACCTAAAGCATATAATTGGATGTTATGCTCGTCACAGTTTTGTTGAAGTTGTTGTAGTTGATTTCGAGATAATTCGTCTTTCACTGGCAAATGCTGGTCTACCGTTGGTGTATTATGATCGGCAGTCGCAATGATTTGCTTTGGTCTAAAAATAGGAATGTTTCTTTTTTTTAATTCGTTGAACGCTTGCGGACTCGTTACTTCGTGAATTAAATGTTTGTCTATGTATAAAATTTGTGGTCCGTTGGGAATGCTGTCTACTACATGTGCGTCCCAAACTTTGTCAAATAATGTTTTTTTCATCTTCATTAGAATTTTTCCAAAAAGCGGGATTTATGCGTACATTCTTCTAGAAACTTCACTCATTTTTATAATCTGATGAATGTCTGTATCGGTTACTTCTTTGTGTTTGTCTGCAAAATGTAGAAAGTCACTGTAAATGGTATCTAATTCACGTTTCGTCAAATCGTACCCAACATTTTTAGCTCGGTAGGCTAATGCTGCGCGTCCGCTTCTGGCTGTTAATACGATAGAAGAAGTTTCGGCACCAACATCTTTCGGATCCATGATTTCGTAGGTTTCTCTGTGTTTGATAACGCCATCTTGATGAATTCCTGAGCTGTGTGCAAAAGCATTGGTTCCAACAATCGCTTTGTTAGGTTGCACAGGCATTCCCATAGTATCAGAAACCAATTGACTGATTTCGGTTAACATGGTTGAATTGATGTTTGTGTTTAAGTCTAAATACGGATGTTGCTTTAAGATCATTGCGACTTCTTCCAGTGATGTGTTTCCTGCACGTTCGCCAATTCCGTTGATTGTACATTCTACTTGTCGCGCACCATTCATCACACCAGCAATTGAGTTTGCGGTTGCCAATCCTAAATCATTATGACAATGACAGGAAAGAATGGCATTGTGAATTCCTGTGACGTTTTCTTTGAGGTATTTTATTTTTTGTCCGTATTCTTCTGGCAAACAATATCCTGTAGTATCTGGAATGTTTAGTACGGTTGCACCTGCTTTGATAACGGCTTCGCAAACTCTGGCGAGAAATTCATTGTCGCTTCGTCCGGCATCTTCTGCATAGAATTCTACATCTTCTAAAAATGATTTTGCATATTTTACGGCAGCAACAGCGCGTTCAATGATTTGTTCAGGTGTTGCTTTAAATTTATATTTCATGTGCGATTCAGACGTTCCGATTCCTGTATGAATTCGTGGGCGTTTTGCGAAGGTTAGTGCTTCTGCAGCTACTTTTATATCATTTTCTACGGCTCTAGTTAGTCCGCAAACAGTAGCATTTTTTACGAGCTTTGCAATGGCTTCTACCGATTGAAAATCTCCTGGACTCGATACAGGAAAACCAGCTTCAATAACATCCACGCCAAGTTTGTCTAATCGGGAAGCAATCATTAACTTTTCTTCCGTGTTGAGTTTACAACCTGGAACTTGCTCACCATCGCGCAAAGTAGTATCAAAAATATAGACTCGATTTGAACTCATAAATTAAAAATTTGAGTGTTTATTTCTTTTTATTCTTACGAATGTATACTTTGTATTTCCTAAAACGAATGATTTTGCAATGCGTTTTACAGTGGCTAAACTTATTTGTTTTTAGATTAAAATACTGTAAATAAAATAGTTATAGAATAGTTTTTTACAATGCCAAACCCACAAAAGGAATCTTTATTTATACTGATTAAATCGTTATCAAAATCTGAGAAACGACAATTTAAGTTGTACGTTGGACGATTTGAAGGCAATGTAAATTCTAAATTTTTGGCGTTGTTTACGTTTTTAGATAAAAGTCAAACGTATGATGAACAAGCTATCTTAAAAAAGAAGATTGTTACCAAACAGCAATTATCCAATTTAAAAGCCAATTTATACAAGCAAATTTTAAAGAGTTTACGTTTAAATCCTGCGCAGCATAATATTCGAATTGTCATTAGAGAACAGCTCGATTATGCAACCATTTTGTATAATAAAGGTTTGTATACACAGAGTTTGAAATTACTTGATAAAGCAAAAATTCTCGCTTTAGAACACGAAGAAAAGAATGTTGCTTATGAAATTGTGGAACTCGAAAAAATTATTGAGACACAGTACATTACCCGAAGTATGGCAAGTCGCGCCGATGAACTTTCCGCAGAAGCGAAAACCTTAAGTATTCAGAATACATTGACGAGTAAATTGTCGAATTTATCATTGGAATTGTACGGTTTGTTACTTAAAGTTGGTTATGTAAAGAATGAAGAAGACCATAAAGAAATCACCGCATATTTTAATTCGCGAATGCCAGAAATTGCTGTTGAAACACTCGGCTTTAGAGAGAAATTATGGTTGTACAAAGCGCATTTGTGGTATAGTTTTTTGACACAAGATTTTTTATCGAGTTACAAATATTCGTATAAATGGGTTTCGTTGTTTACAGAATCGCCAAAGATGAAGGAAATTCATCCTGTATTTTATTTGAAAGGCAATCATTATTTGTTGGAATCGTTGTTTTACATCAAACATGAAGTTAAATTCAAGGAAGTATTGTTGCAATTGGAACATGATATTGCACACGATATTGTGCCGCAGAATGATAATACTAAGGTATTGAGCTTTTTGTATGTGTATATGAATAAGCTGAATTATCATTTTTTGACAGGAACATTTAGCGAAGGATTGTATTTGGTGGATGAAGTGAATGAGCGCATTGCTTCGTTTGAAAATCGAATTGACGAACATCACGTAATGATTTTTTACTACAAGATTGCTTCCTTGTATTTTGGCGCAGGAGACAACAAAAACTGTATTGAATATTTACAGAAAATTATCCGCAATAAATCGTTGAAAGTACGGGAAGATTTGTTGTGCTTTTCGCGAATTTTGAATTTGGTAGCACATTACGAATTAGGCATGGATTACCATTTGGAATCACAGCTAAAAAGTACGTATAAGTATTTGTTGAAAATGGATGATTTGCACGAAGTTCAGAAGGAAATGATTGCTTTTTTGAAAGGTTTAGGCAACATTTATCCAAATCAAATTAAGAAAGCGTTTGAAACCTTACATGCTAAGTTGAAACCTTTTGAAGACGATCCGTATGAGCGCAGAGCCTTTTTGTATTTGGATATTTTGTCGTGGTTGGAAAGTAATATTGAGAATAAACCTGTTGCGGAGATTATTCAAGCGAAAGCGAAATTGTTGCTTCGTTAGACTCGCGATCGCTTTTGGATTCGCTTTGCTCATCAATTCAAGGATTTAAAAATTTAATGATTCAAGGTTATTTCTAAGACAAATTTGAGTGTTGTTAAAAACTAATTGATACATTTTCAAATTGTTACATTAACAACTCTCTATTTTATGATACGTCTTTGCGAGGAGTTTGCGACGTGGCAATCTGTTTCTATAGTTATGCTGTATGTACTTTGAAGTACATAAATAATATAGTTTATTGATATGGCAATTCATTACCATTGGTACATTTTCAAATTTCTAAATTGTTACATTAAATCGAAGCAATCCGTTTCTAAGTTTATACATTTCATGTTTTGATATAGATAGATTTTCACCTCCGCAGGAATAAAAAATATTTTTATACTAAAAAAGCGATTGAAATTTCTTCCAATCGCTTGTATACAAAGTAAATATGATCTTCGTTATTCTGAAGGAGCATTTGTCGCCGGTTGCACCGTGATAGCTTGTACATCTCTATCAAACAAGTACAATCCGCCTTTATCATCACCAATTAGGTTGATTTTATCTAAAATTGTACGAGCCAAGGCTTCTTCTTCAATTTGTTCGGCTACATACCATTGTAAAAAGTTATGCGTTGCATAGTCTTGTTCTTGCAAACTGATATGTACCAAATCGTTGATACTTTTTGATACTTTGATTTCATGCTCAAAGAGTTTTTGAAACATTTCTTTTAACGAGCCATATTCAACTGGCGGTTTTGATAATTCTGAAATTACTGCATGTCCGCCACGTTCGTTAATGTATTTTACAAACTTTAGCATGTGTTGGCGTTCTTCATCAGAATGTTCATACATAAATGAAGTTACTCCTTCAAAACCTTGCGTTTCAGCAAAACTTGCCATGGCTAAATATACTTGTGAAGATTCTGCTTCTATTTTGATTTGCGCGTTGAGTGCGCTTTCCATATTTTTTGATAACATAGCGTTTCTGTTTTTTTTAGTTATGTAAAAATACGTATTAACCGCGAGCTTTGCTTGTTTGCGGTATAATTTTAATTTATTCTAACTAAAGGAATATTGATGAGTTGATATCGAGCAACTTACTTTTTTAATTCATAAACAATATTAGTCGTATTGTCTGCATCTTTTTTACCTTCAACTAACCTAAATCCATTTCTTTTAAGGAGTGTTTTTGAACTTTCGTTTTGATAATGTGTATACGCTTCAATTAGGTCTAAATTCAAATTTTGGAATCCAAACGTGATTACATTTTGTAAAGCTTCACTCATAATGCCTTTTCCTTGATATTTTGGACTTAAATCGTATCCTACTTCGGCAGCTTTACGATCTTTAGAAAAGTTCCATAAGCAGATAGCACCAATCATTGTTGTGTTGCCTTTTTCTGTTATTTTCCAGTAATATGAATCTTGATTTTCTATATTTTTATGAATTCTTTCAATGAATTGCAGCGCTTTTTCTTTGGTTTCTGCCGTTGGTCTTTGGATGAATTTATTCACGTTTTCATCGGTTCGTAAGAAAGAAACCATTTCCCAATCTGTCTTTTGCAACTTTGCTAGTAAAAGTCGTTTTGTTGCAATTTCTATAAAATTAGTTTTAGACATTTTTTAGATTGAAGCTACGTTTCTATGAAAGTACTTAGTTAATCGTCTCTCCATTATTCACACCAGCTTCATCAGGATTTACAAAAACCAATTTTCCTTCTGGTGTTTCTGTCATTAAAATCATTCCCTGACTTTCTACTTTGGCAATCGTTCTTGGTGCTAAGTTGGCTAAAACCGTTACTTTTTTACCAATGATTTCTTCTGGCGAAAAACTTTCTGCAATTCCAGAAACGATCGTGCGCTTGTCTAAACCTGTATCGACAATCAATTTTAAAAGCTTTTTTGTTTTGCGAACTTTTTCTGCTTCTACAATGGTGCCGACACGTAAATCTAACTTTGTAAAATCGTCAAAAGTTGCCGTTTCTTTTTGAGGAACTACTTCTTTATTGGCTGCTTCGTTGGCTTTTTTGGTCGCTTCCAACTTATCCAATTGTGCTTGAATTTCTTTATCGTCAATTTTATCAAACAGCAATTCTTTTTCGTTAATTTTATGTCCAGTCGGAAGGAGTATTTCTTTTGTAGCGATATCATTCCAACCTAAATTCGCGTCAAGCGCCAACATATTTTTTAATTTTTTCGCAGTAAATGGTAAAAATGGTTCCGATAAAACTGCAATCGCAGCCGCAATTTGCAATGCCACATACATAATTCCTTTTACGGTTTCTGGATCTTCTTTGATCTTTTTCCAAGGTTCGTTAGCCTGTAAAAACTGATTTCCAAGTCGTGCCAAGTTCATTAATTCCTGACTTGCTTCGCGGAAACGATATCGTTCAATAGAACTCGCAATGACATTTGGAAAATGTTGTATTTGTGTCAATTCTTCATATTCGCCTGTATATTCAGGAACAATTCCATCATAATATTTATGCGTTAACACGATTACACGATTGATGAAGTTTCCTAAAATCGCAACCAATTCACTATTGTTTCGCGTTTGGAAATCTTTCCACGTGAAATCATTATCTTTAGTTTCAGGAGCATTTGCTGTCAACGCATAACGCAAAACATCTTCTTTTCCAGGGAAATCTTCTAAATATTCATGCAACCAAACTGCCCAGTTTTTAGACGTTGATAGTTTTCTACCTTCTAAATTCAAGAATTCATTTGCAGGAACATTGTCTGGCAAAATATAATCGCCATGCGCTTTTAACATCGATGGGAAAATGATGCAGTGAAATACAATATTATCTTTTCCGATAAAGTGTACCAACTTAGTGGTAGAATCTTTCCAGTATGGTTCCCAATCTTTTCCTTCTCTTTCAGCCCATTCTTTCGTTGCTGAAATATATCCAATTGGCGCATCAAACCAAACATAGAGTACTTTTCCTTCGGCACCTTCAACGGGAACAGGAATTCCCCAATCTAAATCGCGCGTTACAGCACGTGGACGCAAACCGTCATCGACCCACGATTTTACTTGTCCGTATACATTGGGTTTCCAGTCTTTTTTATGTCCTTCTACAATCCATTCGTTTAAGAAATCGCTGTATTTATCTAAGGGTAAAAACCAGTGTTTTGTTTGTTTTAACGTCGGAACATTTCCTGTGATTGCTGATTTTGGGTTGATGAGTTCTGTGCCGCTTAATGAACTTCCGCAGTTTTCACATTGATCGCCATACGCTTCTTCATAATTACATTTTGGACAAGTTCCTACTACAAAACGATCTGCCAAAAATTGATCGGCTTCGGCATCGTATAATTGTTCGGTTACTTCTTCGATAAATTCGCCATCTTCATATAGTTTTTTAAAAAAATCAGAAGCTGTTTTGTGATGAATTTCTGCTGAGGTACGCGAATAATTATCAAACGAAATTCCAAAATCTTCAAACGATTGCTTGATGATTCCGTGATATTTATCAATAATATCTTGTGGTGAAACGCCTTCTTTTTTGGCGCGCATCGGAATCGCAACACCGTGTTCGTCACTTCCGCACATAAAGGCAACATCTTTGCCAATTAATCGTAAGTAACGTGCATAAATATCTGCAGGAACATATACGCCAGCTAAGTGTCCAATATGGATCGGTCCGTTTGTGTACGGCAACGCGGCGGTAATGGTGTAACGTTGTGGATTCTGAGTCATTTCGTTTTGTTTCAATTCTATAAATTTGAATTTCTGACAGCATTTTGTGTCAAAAATCGTGTATGAACGTGCAAAAATAAGGATTCCTACAAGATTTATGTATTGAAAAGTGCATGAAATAGTATTAATTTGTAGCGAATAGTCAGAAAATCGATGTTTTTTGCAGATCATCTAAAAATGCATTTTGTTTTTGTTTGAAAATAAAGTCTATATTTTTTCTGCTATTTTTAATATATGAACCAACCAAAACCACTACACAAAGGCGCAACTGTGGGTATTTTATCGACGGCGCGTAAAATTTCTATTGCAGAGATTGAAGCCGCCATTGAGCTATTGCACAGTTGGGATTTGAAAGTTGTTCTAGGAACAACAATCGATCTTGAAGAAAACCAGTTTGCTGGTGATGATATGACACGCGCAATGAATTTTCAGCAGTTTATGGATGATGATAGTATTGACGCAATTTGGTGCGCACGCGGCGGCTATGGAACAATTCGCATGATAGATTACTTAGATTTTTCACGATTTGTAAAAAATCCAAAGTGGATTATTGGCTATTCTGATGTAACCGTTTTACATGCTAAAGGACAGCAATTGAACTTTGAAACCTTGCACGCCACAATGCCTATTGATTTGTCGAGAAATACTTCTGAATCGCTCGAAAGTTTGCGGAAAGTATTATTCGGCGAAAGCCTTAACTATTCTGTCCCAAATGCAAATTTTAATAGAAAAGGAACTGCTACAGGCGAATTGATTGGCGGAAATTTGAGCATGTTGTACAGTATGACAGGTTCTGATTTATCGCTTGATACGACAGGAAAAGTATTGTTTTTGGAAGATTTGGATGAATATTTGTATCATGTAGACCGAATGTTGATGAACTTGAAGCAAAACAAATATTTTGAAGGTTTATCGGGATTGATTGTTGGCGGAATGACCAAAATGCACGATAATACCATTCCTTTTGGAAAAAATGCACAGGAGATTATTGTTGATGCAACTGCGGAGTACGATTTCCCAATTTGTTTTGACTTTCCTGCGGGACATTTGGATGATAATCGCGCGTTGATTTTTGGAAAGAAAGTGAATTTGAATGTAGCTTCTGAAGTGAAGTTATCGTTTTAGTTTTTCTTTCTGACTCATTTCGACTGTGCTCAATGTGTTAATTTAGTATATAAAAAACAAAAAGATAAGTTGAAAATGTACTGTGTTTAATTTTCTTTCTGACTTAAAAGAAAAAGATAATCACCTTCGCGGTTTTCATAGCTTTTGATGATTTTTTGAATGTCTCCAGAAGCGATATCCTTTTCAAGTTGTGTCAACCCTTTTTCTACTTCTTCCTGATTTGCCAAATGTGAAAATGAGGAAATTCCGTTGCGGATATTTTCATCTAAATATAACTTCGGATTGTTTTTTCCAACATATAAAAATTGATCTTTTAAATCTGGTTGGATGTTGTACTTTTCCGTAAAAATATTGCCAAAACCAGCCAAATTCATTGCTGTTTCAATTGTTTTAAGTGAAGGCATTTGTGCTATAGAATCTGCTAGCATTTTTGGAAAGTAATGATTCAGCCAATACCCTTCCATTTGTGTTGGCGTGGCTGTAAAGAAAACGATGTTTGCATAGGGTTTCATCACGCGAAATAATTCTGAAAACCCTTTTTCTAAATTGTCCCAATGATGAAGCGTTAATGTTCCCACAACACCTTCTATACTATTATTTTTTAGTGGAATGTTTTCTGCGGCGCCAAGTTTCCAATCAATAGTTGGATGATTTTTTTGTGCAATGTTGAGCATTTTTTGTGAAGGATCAATTCCGATAAATTTCGTTTCCTTATTGTGGAGTTTTGATGTGTAATTTCCGGTGCCGCAACCAATGTCTAGATAGATTCCTTCATGTATAGGATTTAGATGATATTGAATGCGTTCAAGAATAAAAGGATCGGCTTTTCGAGTATTGTTGTATCCTTTTCCAATATGATCGTATTTTGCTTCCATATAGTTTTGATTAGTTGGTGTTTAAAACTACAGATGCTCTCCGTATTTTAAGCAGTTTTATCATCATAAAAATTGATGATAGTATGTAGATTTTTTGTCAGTTATTGTTGATTATCCTTTTTAAGATACGTATTTTATGTGAAAATAAGGACGTATTGTATGGCGGCACATAACGATTTAGGAATTGAAGGCGAAAAGCTTGCAGTAACACATTTGCAAGAAAAAGGATATGCTATTTTAGAGACGAATTATAGATTTCAGAAAGCAGAAGTAGATATTATTGCTCAAAAAGCGGCAGTTTTAGCAGTTGTAGAAGTAAAAACAAGAACTTCTGCCGATTTTGGAAATCCAGAAGAATTTGTGAGTCAAAAAAAGATCAAACTTTTGGTAAAAGCTGTTGATAATTACATCAACGAGAATGACTTAGATGTTGAGGTTCGTTTTGATATTGTAGCTATTTTGTTTGATAAAAAAGACGTCTCAATTAATCACATAGAAGATGCATTTTATCATTTTTAAAAATTATTGTTGTAATTATAACAATTTGTTTTGAAAATAGTTTTTCTGTTTGTATTTTTGCAGTCTATTAAAATTATAGATTTGGTTACATGAAAACAATTTCATCAATTGTAGAAGAATATATAAAGACAAAGCCATTTTTATCGAGTGCGTTGTCGCAAGGAATCATCAACCTTACTTCATTATCACGACTTATTAAGCCAGAAATTGAACATCAACTAGGAAAAGAGGTGAAAAATGGTGCTATTGTGATGGCGTTGAAACGATTGTCATCAGAATTGGAGTTTCGTGTAACACATCGTGTATTGAAATTTGTTCGAAATATTGGTGAAATTACCGTTCGTTCTTCCTTGAATGATTATACTTTTAGAGTTTCTGAAACTTTGCTAAAAAGTCAAGCTGCTTTTATGTCAGAAATTGAAGGATTGAATACTGTTTTTTACACATCTTCACGCGGAGTCAACGAATCAAATATTGTTGTAAGTAACGAAGTTGCTGAATTGGTTGGGAAGATTTTTAAGAATGAAATTTTATTAGAGAAACAAGAAAACTTATCGTCTATCACGGTCAAATTGCCAAAAGATAATGTAAACGTTCCCGGAATTTATTATTTTATTTTTCAGCGTTTGTCTTGGGAAGGTGTAAATATTTACGAAGTTATTTCCACAACAAATGAATTTACCATTTTAGTGAATGATGAACAAGTAGATAAAGCTTTTACCGTAATTAAAAACTTGAAATCACTTTAACATACGTATTGAAAATTCCATGTATATTTTCAAGTGTTTGTAAAAAACAGGTGTTTATACGCTGTTGAAATCTAATATTAATTCAGAGATTTGTTATGTAGCTAATAATTTCTTAACTTTAAGAAGATGAGTAATACGTTTTAGCCAAGCGTCTTGCTTTTAGAGTTTTAAAAAATTAGTACTACCATACGTTACCCCTAACGACTGCTTTATTTTAAAAGGTTCTGAAAAGAATCAATCAAAGAAGATTATTTTAAGAATTCAATTCTTTGTCTTTTAGAGAGACAATTGATTTTGAAGGCAATATCTGTTGTCTGTTTTTAAGCAGGCAAAGAAATTATATATGTTGTAATTGTTACAACCACACGGATTTGCGTGGAAGAATTGACGATTTCTGTTTAGTATATAGATAAATCTTAGGGTATTTTTCTTTTGAGAAATTGATTTATCAGATATGAAATTAACAAACTTCTAAAGCGTAATTTTAGTTTTACGAGAAAACCCGCTCATTGAGCGGGTTTTCATATATGTATAGGTTGGTATTTAGCGAAACAATACATTCAAAAACATTGTTTCAACGCTATACATAGAGAGAAAATTTTTAGAATTTCTCCTTTCTTTCATGGTATTAGTTTCCTGAGAATCGAACAGAAGATACTTTTCCGTCCAAACCATTGTCTTCAAAAAATGTTTGTGTAAAATCTGATGAAGAAAAGTTTTGCTCAAAAGTTGGTGCTTGTTCTGTAGTATCTACGCCAGTGAAAAATCGGAACACGGTAAAATCGTCATTGGTGCTTCCGCTAGGACTATCAAATACGCGTACGACTTGTCCTGGAGAAAAATTCCAAAATTTAATACTACGTGCTTCGTCGTTGTCATATTGACTGTAATTTTTAAAGTTGATAGATCTGTTGATGCTAGCATCAATCGTAAATAAAATATCACCTGAATAGTTGTTTCCTTCGTAAAAAACAGCTCTGTTGCTCGTACAAGAAAATGGTCCTGTTGAATAAATTGGCATATTTACACCGTAATAATAGTTGTAGTAATAGCCAACAATTATGGACGAATACGAACAGCTTTCATCTTGTAAAGTTGAGGAAACATTTAAGTCTGTAATTCTATTGTCAATAAGTGTTGATTTTACAGCATTGATCGTTCCTGCAATTGAATTTGCAAAGACTTCATTTGCGACTTCAATTTCATTTTTTCTAACTAAAACAAAATATTCGCGTAAGTCTTGTGCCTTTTTTGCTAAATCTGCTGGCAAGTTATATAATAGACTCATTTTTTCATCTTCGTTAGAAAGATCAAATCCTTCTTGAATAAATGGCTTGAATTCGTCGAAAATAACGACATCAATTCTGCTTGGATCTAAGGTTGAATTGTGTGCTTTTTCAGCCAAATATGTTTTTATAGACGAAAGTTCTGTGCTTTCAACAGCTTCTTCCTGAGTATTGTCGTCTTTCGAGCAGTTATACAAGGATAAATTCATCAGTACAACAAGCGTCAATACTGCACTTCTTTTTAATTTTTTCATGATTTTATTTTTTTGATTTTAAATAATAAGTAATTGTAAGAGGTTTTGCTTAACAAACACACCAAGAAACTTCTCTTGAATCGTTTTTTATCGTGCAAAATTTACTTGGATAATTGATGGAAACTGTACAGATAATTGTTAATAAAATTCCACCTTTAGTTTGATCTTGATCTAGGTTTGAGATTTTCTTTTTGTTCAGTTTTAAACTTGAAATTTTTTGTTTTTTCATCATTTTGAGTTTTTAATTGATTTATAATTTTTTTGTACAACTATTTAGTTGCAGGTTCTTGTTGGTTGGTTGATTGGACACGTAGTTCTACATGCTGATATTGCTGTTGGCGTTTGCGGATCTTGTGTTTGGCAACTATCAGAAGCTTGTGCCTTTCCTCCAACAATAAAACTACTTAAGCTTGAAATAGCTTTTTTATGTAGTGTAAGGCTTTGAGATTTTTGTTTTTTCATCATATTATAGTTTTAGAGATGTATAATTTTTTGAATACCCTTGCGAATCGATTGCAGGAGCAAAACAACAAGCTATTTGAATATCAGTCAATTAAAGCAAATGACGATTCCTTGAATTATGCCTGTAATTCCGTGAATTGTGGGAAAACTTGCTGTAAAACCTATGTATTTGAAGAAGCTTTTAGATTATATTTGTTAAAAATACTTCCCCGTATATGAAAAAGTTACTACTGTTTTTGTTGTTATTTTTTGTTGGAATGATTGCGCTTTCGCAGCAAAACGAAGATTTACTCAAAGAATATAATAACCTCTATCGTCAACTTAGAAGTATGAGTAGTGAAGAAGCTGAAACTAAAGTGCGCGCGTATATTGGAAAAGCAAAAACAACTTCTGAGAGCCGATTTATAGGTCGAGGTTATTATTTATTAGCTTTAAAAAGCGGACAGTTTGAAGACAAAATTGTGTTTTTAGACAGTGTTTTATACTATACGAAAGATATAAAAGATGATAAAAAGTTTCCTCTGTATGCGTACATGACAAAAGGAGTTACCTTGTATTTTAACAAACAATATCCCGAAGCATTAAATAATTATCTGCTAGCGGTAAAACAGGCGAAGGCAAGTGGTAACTCTGAAGCAGAGTACGATATGAAAAATAATATTGCTATTCTAAAGCGTGTAACTCAAGACTATGAAGAAGCTGAAAAGCTTTTGTTAGAATGCATGTTGTATGAAGAAGGTAAAGATAAAATGTATGTAAGTAAATATTTATTTACGCTACTTCAGTTGTCATCTGTGTATTATGAATCAGGCAAAACGAAAGAAGCTTCAGCAATCAATACTAAAGGAATCGAGCTTGCACAAGCTCAAAAGGATGATTTTTTTAAACATGCTTTTACGGTTAATGAAGGTATAAATTCGCATATAAAAGGCGATTTTAAGACTTCAATTGAAACTATTCAGAAGGCAATTCCTCATTTAGAAGTAGATGATATTCTTGTAGCAGAATTCTACTTAGGTAAAAATTATGATGCTTTAGGAGAAAAGGAAAAGGCAATTAACTATTTTAAAAAAGTAGATACTTTCTACACTAAGAATAACGATATTTTTCCGCCATTGCGAGAATCATACGTTTATTTAATTAAAGATGCAGTAGCCAAGAAAGATGAGCGAAAAGAACTTTATTACACGAAACAATTGTTAAAAATTGATAGTGCAATTCATGCTGATTACAGGTATTTATCTAAGAATATTTCTAAAGAATATGACATTCCAACGTATGTAGCAAACAAAGATCGTTTGATTGAGAAATTGGAAGGAAAAAATCGACGTATTACCAATGAAAGAGATTGGATCGTTATCGCAAGTAGTATTATTGGAGTTATTATTATTGGATTTCTTATTTATTACTACAGATTAAAAAAGCAATATGAAAAGCGTTATAATGATATTATAGAACAATCTAACGCTACCATTGAAGAAGAAATTATTGTAAAAAATGCCAAACCACAAGCTGTTTCTTTAGGAATAGACCAACAAATTATCGAAGAAGTTTTAAAGGAGTTGAGCAGATTTGAAGCAGGAGAAGCATATTTAACAAATCAAATTTCATTAAAAGATGTCGCAAAAATTGTAAATACAAATTCCAAGTACTTATCAAAAATAGTCAACTCTTACAAAGGAAAAAATTTCACAACATATATCAATGATTTACGTGTCGATTATTTGGTAAGTCATGTGCAGACCGATACGAAATATCAAAAGTATACGATTCGTGCTATTGCTGAAGAAATTGGGTTCTCTAATCCAGAAGGATTTTCCAGAGCGTTTCAAAAAAAGACAGGACTCAAACCTTCTTACTTTATCAAAAAAGTTAGGGAAAACAGTGTAAAAAAACAATAATTCACGGAATTGTAGTTTTCAAACAGTTGATTTTCAATTGATATTATAAATGAATGTTTAGTTTTGAATACATTCAAAAAATTAAAATTATTTAAGATGAGAGAAAACAAAAAAGTATTAAAATTCAGAAAATTTAAAATTGCGAATCTTCAAATTAAAGGAATTGTCGGAGGAACAGATTCTAATCCTTGTCACAATACCAATACCAATCCAGGGGATCAATCACAAGTAAACTGTGACCAAACTATTCAAAGTTTCCCTAATGAATGTACTGTATTTCATGGAAGAACCGATCTTAGAAACGGTTGTACAGATCCAGATTCTGTAGCCGATACTAATAATACAGGACAAGTTTCAGGATAAAAATAAATATGTGTGTTGACCAAAAGAGACAGAAAAGTAATCATACTTTTCTGTTTTTTTATTGCGTTATGTTTTTACAAGCTTTCAGAAGCAAATATCCAAAATCAGTAATTTTTCCCCAAGAAAAAGTATTTCAACTCACAACTCACAACTCACAACTCACCAATCACTTCTCAGCATAAAACTCCTTCAATTCCTTCACACCATAAGGCTTTCCAATAATTCGCTTGTCTTTATCCAACACAAAAAAGGTCGGTGTAGAACTCACATCGTACCTATTTCCAATCTCATTATCCCACTTTTGCAAACCTAACACGTGAATAAAATCTGGATAAAAAGAACTTTCATTTGCCCAACTTGCACGTTCATCTTCCAAGCCAATAGCAATTACTTTAAATTTTCCTTTTTCTTGTGCTGTTACAAATTCTTTCAATTTTGGCATTTCTTTCAAACAATGCGAACATGTACTACTCCAAAATACAATCACGTAGTTTTCAGCTCCTTCTAATTCGCTTAGTTTGTGTATTTTGTTATCCTTTACCCAAGTAATTTCTGGGGCAACGGCGCCAAAAGAAAGGCGTTTAAATTTTTCTAGCTTTTCTATCAAAGTCTTATCATTCAATTCGGTAGCTAACGAAAGCAAATATGTATCTGAAATATGATTGGCAATGGCATCATTTTCCAACACCACCATTTGTTCCCACAATACGTTAAATAATGTTTTTTGATAATCTTTAGCAACAGGTTTTATTTTCTCAGCAATCGTTGCAATATTCTTTTTGTACTGTTCGGTCAATTCTTTTCCAGTGATTTCTTTCATCGGCATTGCGGTAAACACGTAATTAGAAATCTTCTCTGAAATGAAATCTGAGTTTTGCAAAATAGAATCCGAAAAGTCAATATGGTCAAAATAATGTTTCTTAATATTGTCAACCATTACTTGTGGTTTCTCATAAGCTTTCGGAATGTACGAGCGACTTGCCTTGATAAAATGTGAAACCATTGTTCCTTCGGCTTCTTTCTCAAAGACTTTTTGTGTGTCATCAAGCATTTTAAAAATAGCTAAAAAAGCTTCTTTGTCTGTATCTCCGTTTTGGTAAAATGTGTTGATTTGGCGTTTTACCTTGTTGATACTTGAAAAATAGGAAGTATTTAATTTGTTTTCTTTAGAAAGTGTAAAGTCGATTCCCTTTTCACTAAAATCGAAAGCAATATCTTCTTCGCCACTATAAATAAAATCGAAATTTTCAGATTCCTGCGGCAATCCGTATACCAAACGATACATGCCTTTTTCGGCAGAAGGTTTAAAGGTGTAGTTCAACTTTCCGTCTACAATTTTTCCATTAGCAACATACGCTTGATGTGTTGTTTTTAATTTATAAATGATAAACCATTCATAATTTTCAGCAGGTGAAAAAGTTCCTGAAAGTGTCTGCTGTGCTTGTAAACACAGAGGAATCAAGAAAAGAATACAAAGTAATTTTTTTATCATAATGGTGTTTTTTTAAAAGCTATCCAATAATTAAGCCAAAACAATTTATATAATTTTTTCTAATACGTTCAATGCTTTTTTTACAGAAGTAATTTGTTCAAAAGTAAGCAATAAGCGCAAACCATTTCGGGTTTGTTTTTCTTTCATTTTGCAAACTCTTGGGTTTTGCTGTACAAACTGTAATACTTTAGTAAAGTTTGGACTTTGGTAAAAATCTGATTGCTGATCGGAAATAAAATACCCAACCAATTTTCCTTTTTTCATAATGATTTTTTCCAAACCTAACTTTGTCGCCAACCATTTAATACGTACTGAATCTAGTAAGTCGACAGCAGGTTCTGGCAACGGTCCAAAACGGTCTACAAGCTCATTTTCATAGGTTTGTAAATCTTCTTCCGTTTTCAATTCACTCAGTTTATTATACAATACCAAACGTTCTGAAACCGTGTTAATATACGCATCTGGAAACAGCAATTCAAAATCAGTATCAATTTGTGTTTCCTTCAAAAATACTTTTTCCTTCTTGCTTTCCTGTTCTTCATACAATTCTTTAAACTCGTTTTCCTTGAGTTCTTCAATGGTTTCATTGAGGATTTTTTGGTACGTATCAAAACCAATTTCGTTGATAAATCCGCTTTGTTCGCCACCTAATAAATCTCCCGCACCGCGAATTTCCAAATCTTTCATCGCAATATTAAATCCGCTTCCAAGCGTAGAAAACTGTACCAAAGCATTAATTCGTTTTCGGGCATCTTGTGTCATTACAGAATCTGGCGGCGTAATGAAATAGCAAAATGCTTTCTTATTGCTTCGTCCTACACGTCCGCGCATTTGGTGCAAATCACTCAATCCGAAATTATTAGCATTATTAATAAAAATGGTATTCGCATTCGGAACGTCCAAACCACTTTCAATAATTGTCGTAGAAACCAACACATCAAATTCGCCATTCATAAACGCCAACATGAGTTTTTCGAGTTTCTTTCCTTCCATTTGTCCGTGACCGATTCCAATTTTGGCATCTGGTACCAAACGCTGAATCATTCCTGCAACTTCTTTGATATTTTCAATACGATTGTGAATAAAAAACACTTGTCCGCCACGCTGAATTTCATAACTCACTGCATCACGAATGGTTTCTTCCTGAAAACGAATAACGTGTGTTTCTATAGGATAACGATTTGGTGGCGGCGTTGTAATCACTGATAAATCGCGGGCAGCCATCAAGCTAAATTGCAATGTACGCGGAATTGGAGTTGCAGTCAACGTGAGCGTATCTACATTTTCTTTGATGGTTTTGAGTTTATCTTTTACGGCAACGCCAAATTTTTGTTCTTCGTCAACAATTAAGAGCCCTAAATCTTTAAATTTTACCGCTTTATTTACGAGTTGATGCGTTCCAATCACAATATCAACACTTCCATCTTCCAAACCTTTTAAAACTTCATTTCGCTGTTTGGTACTTCGAAAACGGTTTAAATAATCAATCGTAATCGGCATTTCTTTTAAGCGTTCGCTAAAGGTTTTAAAATGCTGAAACGCCAAAATAGTCGTCGGCACTAAAATAGCAACTTGTTTTCCGTTATCTACAGCTTTAAATGCCGCACGAATGGCAACTTCTGTTTTTCCGAAACCAACATCGCCACATACCAATCTGTCCATTGGTCGTTCGCTTTCCATATCGGCTTTTACATCTTGTGTTGCTTTCGATTGATCTGGCGTATCTTCATAAATAAAAGAAGCTTCTAGTTCGTGTTGTAAATGTGTATCAGGTCCGTATTGAATTCCTTTTTGCATGCGTCGTTTGGCGTACAATTCAATCAAATTATACGCAATATGTTTTACGCGTGCTTTGGTTTTTTGCTTGAGTTTTTTCCAAGCGCCAGAACCTAATTTGTATATTTTTGGTGCTTTTCCATCTTTACCATTAAATTTTGAAATTTTGTGTAATGAGTGAATGCTCAAATACAAAATATCGCGTTCGCCGTAAATTAGTTTGATAGCTTCTTGCTTTTTTCCTTCGACATCTATCTTTTTTAAACCACCAAATTTTCCAATTCCATGATCGATATGTGTTACATAATCGCCGACTTCTAAATTGGTCAATTCTTTTAGCGTAATGGCTTGTTTTTTGGCGTATCCGTTTTTTAGATGAAACTTGTGATAACGTTCAAAAATTTGGTGATCGGTGTAACAAATTATCTTCTGATCGTGATCGGCAAAACCTTGGTAGAGTGGAAGCACAACGGTTTCATAATGTACTTTTTCTTGAACATCATTAAAAATATCACTCAAACGTTTGGCTTGTTGCTCGCTTACACACGTAATGTAATTGGTATAACCTTTTTCGTGGTTTTTGTCTAAATCTTCAATCAGTAAATCAAATTGGCGATTGAAAGATGGTTGTGGTGTGGTATTAAATCCGATAAAAGAATCTGCTTTCAACAACGGATTTGGTGTCAATTCTACAATCGTATAGTCTAAAAATTGACGTTGTAAAAGTGCTTTGGTGCAGAATAATTCTTCTGGCGTATTGTGCTTGATGTCTTCAGACAATTCTGCGAAAGCATCATTTGCTTTGCTAAATAATTTATCAATTCGCCCAAAGAGTAACTCGGTATTTTTCGCAAAAACGATCGTTTTCCCTGGAATGTATTTTAGAAAACTTTCTCGTGATTCTTGCAACGCTTTATTTTCTACATTTGGAATGATGCTAATTTTTTTCACCTTTTCGGTAGAAAGTTGCGTTTCCACATCAAACGTTCGTAAACTATCTACTTCTTCACCAAAAAATTCAATTCGGTAGGGTTCGTCATTTGAGAATGAATAGACATCGACAATTCCACCACGAACCGAGAATTCGCCAGGTTCTGTGACAAAATCTACGCGATTGAAGTTGTATTCAAACAAGGTTTCGTTTACAAAATCGATAGAAAGTTTATCGTTCAACGAAATTTTGAGTGTATTTTTTTCCAGTTCTTTTCGGGTAACTACTTTTTCAAAAAGCGCATCAGGATAGGTAACAATCAACGAAGGTTTTTTTCGCGAATTGATACGGTTTAGCACTTCCGCGCGAAGCAATACATTGGCATTATCTGTTTCTTCAATTTGGTACGGACGACGATAGCTTCCAGGATAAAAAAGCACATCTTTGTCATTGAGTAAATATTCTAAGTCGTTTAAGTAATATGCGGCTTCTTCTTTATCATTCAAAATAAAAAGAAAAGGCATGTCACTTTGCTTGTAGGTTTCTGAAATGACAAACGATAAACTTGATCCTGTAAGACCTTTTGCGTGTACTTTTTCTTGATTTTTGGCAATAGCTTGCCCCAATTTCCTGAGTTCAGGAGATTGTGAAAAATGTTGCGAGATTTTAGATATACTCACGGCTGAAAAAATTTAGATACAAATATACTATGCAGACATTATAATCTGTAGAAAATCAGGCTAAAATTTTGCATAAAAAGACGATAGATTATTTATATTTGCAGTACTAAAAATTAAGAAATGTCTATATCAGATTTATATTCAAGTGGATTTCGCGAAAGAAATCAAGATCATTTTGCTGCAATTGTTCGTGTGGCAATGAGTGATGGTGTTATTACAGATGAGGAGAAAGCATTTTTAGACAGAATGGCTAGAAATTTAGATATCTCTGAAAGTGATTATAAAGAAATTTTAAAAGATTACAAATCGCATCCTGTAAATCCGCCAACAATGTACAATGAACGTTTGGATCGTTTGTATGATTTGACACGTATGGTATATGCAGATCACGATTTAGGACCAAAGCAAACAGTTATGTTAGAGCGTTTGGGAATTGGTTTAGGATTTTCTCCAGAAAACGTAGCGTATGTGGTACACAAAGCATTAATGTTGGTAAGCAAAGGTGTAGATTCTGAAGATTTTAAAGATGAAATTAAAAATATGAATCGTTAGTAAATAACGAGTTGTTAATATTGAAAACCGAGTTATTGCTTGGTTTTTTTTTGTACTATTTATTCGGATTGAATTCTGTGTATTACTTCCTGAATTCCTTCTGTAGTATAGCTACAACCGGCACACGTTTGTACCATTCCGTTTTTGTTGGCAACAAAATTCATCATTTTTTCTTCTTGCTTTGTCAATGATATTCCTGCTTTTTTTAATTGTAGCAAGCCTTCAAATGCGTAGAGTTGTTTTTCTGTATTGGTCGCAGTTAACCAATTTCGTATTTTAGTTTTATTGCCTTTTTTTACCCATGCTTTCATTTTGGTTTTTTCAATCGGATCAATTCCAACAATACTACATTTTTCACCATAAATATAACGAAGTTCAAAAAGTTCTTTTTCGTTAAGATTCGTCTGAAAGATATTTTTAAAATCGTGTTGAAATTCTCGGTACGCGGTATAATTTTTATAGTGTGCAATGATATCGTAATATGGTTCCCAATTGCCACCAATTCTTTTATTTAGTTTTTTAGATAACTCGTAAAAGATTATGTTTTGTTGGTATGTAAGCAATCGAACTCTATAAGTCGTAACCGAGGCAATACTTGGGTTCTTTGGATCTGTTTCATATTTTTCAAAGACAAATATACCTTCTTGCGTATGGTGTGTAATGTCGCGTAGCATAAATGTATATATACGCGGACTGCTTTCATTAAGGAGTTCGTTTTTATAGAAATTTTCAAATTCAGAAAAATTTTTACGGTCTAAAATTTCTTTGATTTTCGTTGAAAATTGGGCAAAACAAGCGTTTATTCCAAAGGAAAAGAGAAGAATGAGTGCAAATATTTTTTTCACAGACATGTGTAAAACGGATTCTGTGTAAAAAAACGAATTGAACGCTATTTTATTTCAAATGTTTATAAATCTTCTTCAACAATGTTTTTTCATCAAAAGGTTTTTCAATGATATCATTCATGCCCATTTTTTTGTAACGTTTTTTGTCGTCATCGTATAAATTGGCCGTTAATGCTAAGATTGGAATGGTTTTGCAGTTTTGTACTGGAAGCGATCGAATCATTTTTGTTAACTCGTCTCCAGGTGTTCCAGGCATGCGAATGTCCATCAAAATCAAGTCGTATTCATTGTGAATCATACTTTCAATAACGTCTTCACCATTACTGATAATATCTAGGAAGAAATGCCCTTCTTGCGCCAAAATTTTTAGTACTGCCATTTGCGCGAGTTCAGAATCTTCCGCAAGTAAAATATTGTATTTTTCTTTTGATAAAAAGTTTTTGTTTTCAACATCAGACTTCTTTTCTAAAGATGTATTTTTTTGATTGATTGGATATTTGAAATTAATATTCATCTTGAAAGTTGAACCTACTTTTTCTTCACTTTCTACAGTAATTTTTCCATCCATTAAGTCTACCAATCCTTTTACGATAGATAAGCCAAGTCCTGTGCCTGAATATTTTTGAGAATTGTTAAGTTGGGTAAAACTATTGAAAATAATGTCTAACTTTTCAGGCGGAATTCCGATTCCTGTATCTTTTACGCTGATGTTTAGGTTTACTTTTCGTGCTCTGCGTTGATTTTCGTGAATAGAGAGTGTTACTTTTCCTGTTGAGGTAAATTTGAAAGCATTTTCAATCAGGTTTTCAAAAATCTGTTTGATACGTGTTTTGTCGCTTTCAATGTATTTTGGAATTTTCTCGTCGAAATCAACTTCAAATTCGATGTTTTTTTGCTTTGCTTTTACACTATAGGTAAATTCTAGCATTTCCACCAGCTCATGAAAGTTGAATAATTCTTCTTCAATAGTAAGTTTTCCAACTTCAATTTTCGACATTTCTAAGATGTCGCCAATCATATTTTTCAAATGATCTGCAGAAGATTTAATAACCTCTACATAATCTTGTTGTTCTGTCGTCATACTCGTTTTCTCCAAAACAGAACAAAACGCCGTCACGCCAGTTAACGGATTGCGTAATTCATGACTAAAATTTGCAATAAAGGTATTTTTAAAATCTTCTTTTTCTTTAAGATATTTGTTTTTGAGTTCAAGAATTTGCGAATTAATCACCGATTCATTTCTGCTTTGCGCAACTTCCTGATAATATTTATAATGATCGGAAAAGTCGTGAATAATGATGAGTGTCGGTTGATTTTTAGCGAAGGTTTTAAATTCGATATCGCAAGTATATTCTTTCTGATCGCTACTTTCTAGATGTACACAAGTAAATTTAATATCGTTATCTTCTTGAACATCAAAATAGCTAGAAAGTCCTTCAAAAAATGGACTTACCACACTTATATCATCGCCTTTTTTAAGTGAAAATAAAACATTATCACTTTCCAATACATTTCCAGATTCGTCTATGGTTATAAACTGAGTTCTTGGATGAAAATAAGTTCCTCTATATGTTTCTAGCATAGTAATTATTTCACGAGTTCTTTAGCTAAGGTAATAAACAAATCGTCTACTTTATCGCCTGTTTTAGCACTTGTAAAAAAGTCTGGTGCAACTCCAAAAGTATCTTTGTTTTCTTTTAAATAGCTTTTCGTAACTAAGTCTGCTTTGTTACCAACTACTTTTAAAGGTGTGTTGGCATATTGATTGGTTAAGTAAGTAATATCGTTTTCTAGGTTTTCAAAAGTTGCAGGGCGTGTTACATCAAACACATAAATAAAGCCGTGCGTTCCTAATAAATAAGAAGCTCTTGTTTTTTTGATATCATCATATCCTTCCAAATCCCAAATAATGAGTGAAATCTTTTCTTCAGGAGCAAGTTCCACTTCTTTTTTTAAGATGTGAACTCCAATAGTTACTTTGTAATCGTTTGTAAATGTGTTTTCAACAAACTGTCGAATCAACGAAGACTTTCCAACACCAAAGTGCCCAAGTAAGATTATTTTTTTAGAGGTTTTCATTCGTACTAAAGTAGAATTCTAATTCGTTAGTAATATCTGCTTCTTTAATTTCACTTAAATCATTAAATAAATTTAAGAAGTTCTCGGTAAAATTAAAGATTATATCTTGTAATTTGTTCTTAAATATAAGATTATATTCCCCAGAAATAGCAACTGCCACGTAAAAAGATACAAAGCTCTGAATATGAATATGATACAATTCGTACTCGATCAATTCTAAATTTTGACTCTTTTCATTAAAAGCATCTTCCACAAAACTTTTAATGGCAGTAAGCATTCCAGAAATCATATCCTTATCAATTGTTTCTGTTGTGGCATATTGCCCGATAAGCATGCCCGAATTTTTTTCAATGACCAAAACTTGCTCTACTTTTGAAATAGATCGCAACTCACTCAACAATAATTCTTCCTCTTTTACGCCGCCAAACCACGATTTAAATTTTCGTTTCCAGCTATTTGCCGAGAAACTATCTTCCAATTGTTTGTTGATACGTTCGGTAAGCAAGCTAATTTCCTGCGCAATATATTTTTTAATCATTTTCCCCATAATTGGGTACAATGCTTCTACCACTTGATCTTTAGAGTTTTTAATTTGTTCTGCAAGTGCTTCGGTAATGGTAGGTCCGAGGGTTTCGGGAATTTGTTCTGTAAATTCTTCAAGCTTTTCATCAATAATAGGATTTACCTTTTTTGAAAGCTTTTGTTGCTTGTGTACTAAGTCTTCAAGCGCCTTAATTTTAGTGTGTATCGATTCTGCATACGCACGATCATCCGTGAGTAATAAATCTTTTAATAACGCTAATTTATCAGCTTCCGTCATAAATACACATAAGAATGTATGGTAGGTGTTACTCTTTTCCTATTTTTTCGCCAAGACTTACTAATAATTGTCCCAACTGTCTGCGATCTACTTTTTTCTCGTCTAAATCGTCTAGTTTATTTTCAATATTAGTTTCCAGTTCTGTGATACGAATATTTAAGTCTGTACTAAGATTGTCAATATTTTGAATCAGTTCAGAGCGAACTTCTTCAATCAAGTTTTCCAGCGCCTTCTTTTTGGCAAGAATGTCATTTTTGATATTGTCAAATTCAGAATTATATTCTTGGATATTTTCCCCAAAAATTAAATTCTTTATCGCTTCAATCTTCGTAGACGGATCAGAGATATTTGGATTTGCTTGTTCAGCATCGTTGGTACTTTTACCTTTTGTTGCCATGTAGAAGTATTTTATTATTCTAGGATTGTTACACAAATGTAACAATTTTTGACAAAGTTAGTACTTTTCCTATGCGTTCTTCATAAACTCCTTGGCTTTTTCAACCATTTTACGACTTCCGCAGAAAATTGGAACACGTTGGTGTAGTTCTGTTGGCTTAATATCCATAATGCGCTGAAAACCATCTGTAGCCAATCCGTTTGCTTGTTCTGCTAAAAATGCCATTGGATTGCATTCGTATAACAAACGCAGTTTTCCGTTTGGTGCTTTGGCAGTTTGTGGGTAAATATAAATTCCGCCTTTAATTAAGTTTCGGTGAAAATCTGAAACCAACGAACCAATATAACGCGAAGTATACGGTCGGTCTTCTTCGTCTTCCTGACAATATTTAATATAATTTTTTACGCCTTGTGGAAAGTGCGCATAATTCCCTTCATTAATGGAGTAAATATGTCCCGTTTCTGGAAATTGCATATTGGGATGCGATAAATAAAATGTTCCAATAGCAGGATTCAGTGTAAAGCCATTCACGCCATGTCCTGTGGTGTAGACGAGCATGGTAGATGTTCCATAAATTACATAACCTGCGGCAACTTGTGCATCTCCTTTTTGCAGAAAATCTTCAATGGTTACAGGCGTTCCTACAGGCGTAATTCTTCGGTACACAGAAAAAATAGTTCCTACAGAAACATTTACATCAATATTTGAAGAACCATCTAGTGGATCCATCAAAACCACATATTTATTCTGATTGTTCTCGTCAATACTATTAATAGCAATAAAATCATCATTTTCTTCAGAACCAATTCCGCAAACAATATTTCTATTCGTTAAAGTTTGAATAAACTTGTCATTTGCATACACGTCCAGCTTTTGCTGATCTTCTCCTTGTATATTTGTTTCGCCAGCAGCACCAATAATATCAACCAATCCAGCTTTATTTACTTCGTGATTTACAACTTTTGCTGCCAATCGGATAGAATTAATTAATCGTGAAAGCTCTCCAGAAGAATATTTAAACTCTGATTGGTTTTCAATAATAAATTCTCCTAAGGTTTGATTTTGTTTCGCCATTTTGTTCTAGGTTGTTTCTCAGATCACAAATATCGATAATTTTGTAAAACTATAACGTTTTCGTAAAAATTATAATTTTTACCTTGTTACCTTTGTGTAAATATTTAAAAGTTTATGAAGTATACCATCCGAAAAGCCGTTTCTTCAGATGTAGAAGATATTTTTCGTCTCATTACTGAATTGGCAATTTTTGAAAAAGAGCCAGAAGCTGTCATTATTACACCTGAAACATTACGAAAAGATGGTTTTGGAGCTATTCCAAAATTCCATTGTTTTATTGCAGAAACTACAGAAGATACTGAGTCGAGTTCAGCACAAGAAGTATTAGGAATTGCATTGGTATACATGCGTTATTCTACTTGGAAAGGCGAATTTTTGCATTTGGAAGATTTAATCGTAAGCGAAAAAGCACGAGGAAAAGGAATTGGTGGCGATTTGCTAGCGGAAGTTATCAAATACGGAAACGAACTTGGCGTAAAACGTATTGGTTGGGAAGTGTTGGATTGGAATACACCAGCAATTGAATTTTACGAACATATTGGTGCTGATGTAAAACGTGATTGGCATGTGGTGCAACTAGATGAAGCAGGAATTGAGAAGTATCTTTCGCATAGGAGTTGACATTTTTTGAAACGTCTTTGTGAGGAGGTATGACGAAGCAAACCCATACTTCAAAACGCAATTGCGTACTATGACAATAAGATTGCCACGGCTTTGCCTCGCAAAGACGAACTTAAAAAAACATAGAAAATAGATTCCCAATTTTGCGGGAACAACAAAATAAATTTTGTAATGAAAATATTCAAATTTGGTGGAGCGTCTGTAAAAGATGCCAATGGTGTAAAAAATCTTGTAAGCGTATTGCAAGATGTCGGATACAACGATACACTCATTGTGATTTCTGCGATGGGAAAAACAACCAACGCTATTGAAGTCGTTATCAAAAATTACTTTGATGAAAGTCCAGAATTGCAAGCTTCTATTCAGGAAATTGCCAAATATCATAATGAAATTTTATTGGAATTATTTCCAAACGAAAACCATCCGATTTTTGCCAAAGTCAAAGCTTTTTTTGAAGAAATGAAAGGCTTTTTAGGTAGAAACAAATCGCCAGATTATAATTATGTATACGATCAATTGGTTTCCTTCGGGGAATTGATTTCCACAACCATTGTCAGTGCATATCTCAATAGTATTTCTCTTGAAAATACTTGGCTTGATGTGCGCGAAATGATAAAAACAGACACCAATTACCGTGATGCAAAAGTACATTGGGAATTGACCCAGAAAAACATCAAACAAAAAGTAAATAGAAACAAACTTCACATTACGCAAGGTTTTATAGGAAGTGACCCTAACAATTTTACCACAACATTAGGTAGAGAAGGTTCTGATTATACCGCCGCAATTTTTGCGTATTGTTTAAATGCCGAAAGTGTGACTATTTGGAAAGATGTTCCAGGGGTTCTCAATGCAGATCCGCGTTATTTTGAAAATGCACAATTGTTACATAATATTTCCTATCGTGAAGCTATCGAGTTAGCATTTTACGGTGCTTCGGTCATTCACCCAAAAACATTACAGCCTTTGCAACGAAAGGAAATTCCGTTATATGTAAAATCGTTTCTCAATCCTAAAAAAGATGGAACTGCGGTTGCAAAAGGTTCCGGAATTACACCAAATATTCCGTGTTTTATCGTCAAAAAAAATCAAGTATTAATCTCGTTATCTTCTTTAGATTTTTCATTCATCGTAGAAGAAAACATCAGCGAAATCTTCAAATTACTACACGATTGCAAGATGAAAGTAGATGTCATTCAGAATTCTGCCATTAGTTTTTCGGTTTGTGTAGACAATAAGTTCAACAATTTAGAAAAATTGCTAAACACTTTGCGTTCAAAATTTAAAGTAACACATTACGAAAATGTATCGTTGTATACCATCCGACACTTTACAGAATCAGCGATTGAAGGTTTACAAAAAGAAAAAGAAATCTTGCTAGAACAACGCGCAGAACAAACGATCCAGTTAGTTGTGAAATAAATCATACAAATTAAGGTTGTTTTCCTATATTTGTAATTCGCCTTAAAGTTAATATATGGGATTGGTAACTGCAAAAGAAGTTGCAAAAGCGATCAAATTAGATAAGTATGGCTTTATCGGAACTTTCATTAGTTGGGTTTTGATGAAAGTGTTGCGCATATCTGATGTGAACAAAATTTATGACAAACACAAACACCTCGATGATTTAGAATTTCTAAATGCATTGTTGGATGAATTTCAGATTAAATTTGAAATTCCAGAGGAAGATTTAAAACGTCTCCCTAAAGATGGCGCATATATTACCATTTCCAATCATCCACTTGGCGGAATCGATGGAATTTTATTGCTCAAACTTATGATAGAGCAACGTCCAGATTACAAGATTATCGCCAACTTTTTACTCCACAGAATCAATCCGTTAAAACCCTATGTAATGCCTGTGAATCCTTTTGAAGATCACAAAGGCGCAAAATCAAGCATTGCAGGTTTCAAACAATCCATCATGCATTTACGCGAAGGAAAACCACTCGGAATCTTTCCAGCAGGAGAAGTATCAACCTATAAAGACGGAAAATTAATTGTAGACAAACCTTGGGAAGAAGCTGCTATGAAATTGGTGCAAAAGGCAAAAGTTCCTGTTGTTCCTATTTACTTTCATGCAAAAAACAGTCGAATATTCTATCGTTTATCACGAATCAGCGATACGTTCAGAACCGCAAAACTACCTTCTGAACTACTCACACAAAAAAATAGAGTCATTAAAGTGCGTATCGGAAAGCCAATTTCTGTAAAAGCACAAGACGAACACGACAATTTAGCCGATTTTACTGAGTTTTTACGTAAAAAAACATACATGTTGTCCAATACGTATGAAAAACAAAACCTACTCAGTAAAGTTCCTACATCTTTAAAACTACCGAAGCAACCTAAAAAAATCATTACGCCAGTTTCTGCGGAAGTCATTCAGCAAGAAGTTGAAGGTTTATCCAAAAAACACCATTTACTCACGAGTAAAAACTATCAAGTATTTCTAACAGAAGCTTCTGAAATTCCAAATGTATTACGCGAAATTGGTAGACTGCGTGAAATTACGTTTCGTGAAATTGGAGAAGGAACGAATCAGGCGATTGATTTAGATAAATTTGACCATTACTATCATCACATGTTTCTGTGGGATAATGAAGCAAAACGCTTGGTTGGTGCGTACAGAATGGGACTTGGAAATCAAATCTATGCAAACTACGGAATTAATGGTTTCTATTTGCAAGACTTGTTTCGTTTTGAGCCAGAATTGCATAAAATGATGAGTGAATCCATCGAAATGGGTAGAGCGTTTATCATTGGCGAATATCAGCAAAAACCGATGCCATTATTCTTGCTTTGGAAAGGAATTGTACATACAACTTTACGTCATCCAGAACATAAATATCTTATTGGCGGTGTCAGTATCAGTAATCAATTTTCAAACTTCTCAAAATCGTTGATGATTGAGTTTATGAAATCGCATTACTACGATCCGTATATTGCACAGTACATTCACCCGAAAAAAGAATTCAAAGTCAAGCTAAAAGACGCTGACAAAGATTTTATTTTTGATGAAACGGCTTCCGATTTAAACAAATTTGATAAAATCATTGACGAACTCGAACCAGGAAGTTTACGTTTGCCCGTGCTTATCAAAAAATACGTAAAGCAAAATGCAAAAGTAATCGCGTTCAATGTCGATCCTTTATTCAACAATGCTGTTGATGGTTTAATGTACATTCGCATTGCCGATCTTCCTGAAAGTACGGTAAAACCTGTGATGGAAGAATTTCAAGCAGAACTAGAACGAAGACTCAACAACAACGAAGAAGAATAAAAGCAACGGTTATTTTCGTATAAATCTTTTTTTGAAAATCCAAGGGTAAAGTTTCTTTTCCGCAGTATAACAGGAGTTTTTCGTTAAAAATTTTTGAAGCCTTGGAAAAAATTTAGAAAAACTCATGTGGTTTTAGTTTTCCCCAAAAAGGAAAACTAAAAATACCTCTGGAAAAGCGCCATTTCTTTTGTTTCTTTTCTTTGGGCGAGCAAAGAAAACGAAAATTAGAAATAAAAAATGAGATATCTAATGTAAAGCGGATTCGATATTTCTTAAATTAGAATTTAAAAAACTAAACGGAACTAGGGTTTGTTAGAAAAATTAAAAAATAAATGAAAATAATATCATATAACGTAAACGGAATTCGTGCCGCTATCAGAAAAGGATTCCTTGAGTGGCTACAACAAGCCAATCCAGACGTACTGTGTATTCAAGAAACCAAAGCTCAAAAAGAACAACTCGATTTAGAAGCTTTTGAACAAGCGGGTTACAAATACAATTATTGGTACAGCGCACAAAAAAAAGGCTACAGTGGCGTGGCAATTCTCTGCAAAGAAGAACCGAACAATGTTGTGTATGGTACAGGAATTGAAACCATGGATTTTGAAGGTCGTAACTTGCGTGTAGATTATGACAACATCTCCATTATGAGTATGTATTTACCATCAGGAACGAACGACGCGCGGCTCAATTTCAAGTTTCAATATATGGACGAAATCAAGGAATATTTGGCAAATCTGCGCAAAGAAATTCCAAACTTAGTCGTGTGTGGCGATTACAATATTTGTCATGAAGAAATAGACATTCACAATCCAAAAATGAAAGGTGTTTCAGGATTTTTGCCAGAAGAACGCGCCTGGATTGGAAGCTTTATCGACAGCGGTTTTATTGACTCATTTCGTCATCTAAACAAAGAACCACACCATTACAGTTGGTGGAGTTATCGTGCCAATGCGCGTGCAAACAACAAAGGTTGGCGCATTGATTACAATATGGTTGGTAAAGCTTTAAAGGACAACATTACCAGAGCGACTATTTTGCCAGAAGCCAAACATTCTGACCATTGTCCAATTTTGGTAGAAATCGACATATAATTTGTCATTTCTGCAAAGGCAGGAATCCAAAAAAAGATTGAAGTTGAAAGTATAAGTAATTCTTGGGCATTTCCTTCGACAAATCGAAGGTCAGGCTTTCACTACTCGCTTTTTTAAAACTGTCATTCCTGCGAAGGCAGGAAGCCACTTTTAAAAAGAGCTCAAACAAACCGTTCAATCCTTAATGCAATATCAAATAAAAGCTAAAGATTAAAAAACCGAAAAAGAAAAAAATGAAATACTCAAAAATCCCACATACAGATATAGAAGTCAGTAAAATTTGTTTAGGAACCATGACTTGGGGAAATCAAAACACTGAAGCCGAAGGACACGAGCAAATGGATTATGCATTGGAGCAAGGTGTTAACTTTTTTGATACTGCCGAATTATATCCTGTGCCAGCAACTGCAGAAACCTATGCAGAAACCGAACGAATTATCGGAACTTGGTTCAAAAAATCTGGAAACAGAGACAAAATTGTTTTGGCAAGTAAAATTGCAGGTCCAGGCGATTACACAGCACATATTAGAACCAATGGTTTTAAACCGGAAGCCATCAAAGACGCTGTGGAAAACAGTCTAAAACGACTTCAAACAGATTATATCGATCTTTTTCAATTACATTGGCCAGAACGAAATACCAATACATTCGGACAACGTATTTACGAACATGATCCTAATGATGCTTGGGAATACAACTTTCACGAAAGTTTAGAAACGTTAGATCAACTCATCAAAGAAGGAAAAATTCGTCAAGTAGGAATCTCAAACGAAACACCTTGGGGAACCATGCGCTATTTGGAAGAAGCTAAAAAAGGATTGCCAAGAATGGTAACCATTCAAAACGCATATTCATTATTATGTAGAAGCTTTGATTCAGGATTGTCTGAAATAGCAATGCGCGAAGGAATCGGATTGTTAGCGTATTCTCCGATGGCTTTTGGTGTACTTTCTGGAAAATATCTAGGCGGAAAACAACCAGAAGATGCGCGGTTGACATTATTTCCACGCTTTGCACGTTACAGTGGCGAACAAGCCACAAAAGCCACACAGTTATATGCAGATTTGGCTCAAAAGCACGGATTAAGTTTGGCGCAAATGTCGTTGGCTTTTGTAAATCAACAACCATTTGTTACAGGAAATATTATTGGAGCAACCAAAATGGAGCAACTCAAAGAAAATATTGCCAGTATTGATGTTGAATTATCACAAGAACTATTAGATAGTATCAACGAAATTCACAATAGCATTCCGAATCCGGCACCGTAAATAGATCGCTGGCGCTTTTAGATGTTAGATCGGCTTTGCCTGTTGGATCGCTTTGCTTATCTTCTTAAATTACTCAAAACGTCACTGCGAGAAAGTATGACATGGCAGTCTGTTTGTATCACAACAAAATTGTGTTGCAGAAAAACAGATTGCCACGAATTTTTTCAAATTCTCGCAAAGACGAATCAAAGAAAATTGGTACGTTTCAAATTATCAAATTAACGATTGTTGAAGTAGTCTTTTAATCATTCAACTATTAAAACAAATGACTAACTAAATCTTCAATACGAGAAATAAGTACGATTTTGATTTTGGTGTTTTTTAAAGAAATTTTGTTGTGTTTTGAAGTGAAAAATGTGGTAAATCCTAACTTTTCTGCTTCTAGAATACGCTGATCAATTCGATTGACAGGACGAATTTCGCCAGCCAATCCGATTTCCGCAGCGAAGCAGTTGGTTTTTGAAATTTCCTCATCTTCATTGCTTGATAATATTGCGGCAATTACGGCTAAATCGATCGCAGTATCATCAATGCTGATTCCGCCTGTAATGTTTAAAAAAACATCTTTTGCGGCGAGTTTAAAACCTGCGCGTTTTTCCAAGACTGCCAATAACATGTTTAAACGTTTGGCATTGTAACCTGTGGTGCTTCGTTGTGGAGTTCCATAAACGGCTGTACTTACCAACGCTTGAATCTCAATCATTAAAGGTCGTGCGCCTTCCAACGTTGCTGCAATTGCCGTTCCGCTAAGTTCGTCGGCATTTTTGGAAATTAAGATTTCTGATGGATTGCTAACTTCGCGCAAACCATCTGACAACATTTCATAGATTCCTAATTCGGATGTAGAACCAAAACGGTTTTTCAATGAACGTAAAATTCTATACACATGATTTCGATCGCCTTCAAACTGTAAAACCGTATCTACCATATGTTCCAAAATTTTTGGTCCCGCAATGTTTCCATCTTTCGTAATATGACCAATCAAAAATACAGGAATGCCACTTTCTTTGGCAAATTTTATCAGCTCGGTGGTGCATTCTCGAATTTGCGAAATGCTTCCCGCAGACGATTCTATGTAATCAGAATGCAAGGTTTGAATGGAATCAATTACTAAAATATCAGGTTCAACCTCCGCAATTTGTTTAAAGATATTTTGCGTTTTCGTTTCTGTCAATACCAAACAATTGGAGTTTTTTTGACTGATACGTTCTGCGCGCATTTTGATTTGCTTCTGACTTTCTTCCCCAGAAACATATAAGGTTTTGTACGGTAATTTTAATGAGATTTGGAGTAATAGTGTGCTTTTTCCAATACCAGGTTCGCCACCGAGTAAAATGAGCGATCCAGGCACAATTCCGCCACCAAGCACTCTGTCTAATTCACTGTCTGAAGTTGGCAAACGTTTTTCAGTCTCCGAACTTATTTCGTGAATTAATGTAGGTTTGGAAACACGTGAAACACTTTTTTCCTGTTTTTGCCAATTGGCTTTTACTTCTTTTTGAATGACTTCTTCAACAATGGTATTCCACTGTTTACAAGAAGAACATTGTCCTTGCCATTTTGCAAATTGCGATCCGCAGTTTTGACAGAAAAAGGTCGTTTTTACTTTTGCCATAAATGATTACCAACCGAAGTCTTGTTTGAGTTTGTCTGCTTTGTCAAGCATTAAATCTTTTGTGATAAAATCGATAGAATTCATACTGAATCCATTTTGATACATGCGCAATGCTTTTTTAGGTTTTCCTTCTTTTTCGTGATATTCTCCCATAAAAAAGTGAAATAACGCGGTATCAGGATATTCTTTTTTACCCAGTTTTGCTAAGAGTTTTAAATCTTCAATATTATCAGTTTTTCGCACTGCAGAATAGATTGCCATAAAATCATTGACAGAAACACGTTTTTCAAAACCAAAAAGGTCTTTGATAGTTTGATATTTGTCTGTTAAATAGAGATACGGTGAAGTTTTAAGTGTCACAATTTTTTCCTTGTATTCTTTAACACTAATTGGGCGATACATGGAAAATATTTGACTCATCGCTCGTGGAATTGCTTGAACTGCTAACGAGTTGTGATTGGCTTCCGTAAAATCATCATAGTAATAAAAAATATTTTCATTTTTTAACGCGGAAAGTTGTTCGTTTAAACTTCTGATACGTTTGGCAGCTTTTTTCGTGTCTTCTTCGGCAGTAGCCAAATAGTAGAATTTTTTCGTTTCAAATTCTTCCAAGCGTTTCACGATACGTTCTTCCATCTTTGGCGCAAAATAAGGGCTCAGATTAATGTATGCATCAAATAAAGGAACTTCCTTGAATAAGTAATAATTCGCAAAATTCGCTGTCAAATCATGTCCGATAATCATTTTAAAATTGGCGGTATTGTAATTTTTTTCCACAAACGGAATTAATTCCATTCCGATAAATTCAAAAAATTTGGCGCCTTTTTCTTCTGGTAATCCGCTAGCATCAGCAAAAGCAACATCTTTTTCTCGATCTTCTTTTTCATATTGATTGACGCCTACTACAATGCATTCTGGCATTTCGTCCCAATAGCTGTAATAGCGTGTATTGGCAACCACACTTTCAAAGAGGTAATGTGCGTCTAAAACGACGATGATTGGATAAACTCTGTCTTCAGAATATCCTTCAGGAATATATAATTGAATGTCACGCGTTTCATTCAATTTTTTGGAAGTTAATTTTTCAATTTTGGTTTGTGCATTTACAAAAGAGAAACAAACAAACGCCACAAGTAACATCAGGCACTTTTTCATGATGTAGATAGGTTGGTTTAGAAGTAGCAAGTTAAAGATTATTTTTTGCTATTAAAAATAGGTAAATAAAGAAACGACATTCCGCCCAAAATCATAATCATTAGTGTTTGCGATGCCCACATAATCCAACCGAAAGCAATACTTGGACTGTATGCCACATTGAAAAGTGAAAAAGCACCTGCAACAGCAATTGGATAAAGTCCGACACCGCCATTGGTCGCAGCAATACTGAAGCTTCCTGCAATGAAAGCGATTAAAATAGCGCCCGCAGGAACTTGTCCGTGTAATTCTTCTACCGAAAATATGGTAACGTAAAACATTAAAATGTACATGCTCCATATAAAGAGTGTGTGAAAAATAAATCCCCATTTATTTTTCATTCGTAAAATGCTCGTTGCGCCTTCATAAATGCCAAGAATGAAATTTTTGATTTTCAGCGCGATGCCTTTTTTTGCTTTTTTGATAAATATGATAAGTAATATTCCACCAACTATCAATCCTGCAAGAAGTACTATTATTTTTGTGGGATTGAAGTTTTTAGTGAGCAAATCCCAAATAAAATCAAACTGAATGCATAGTGTTATTGCTATTACGAACAGCATGACGATTAAATCGGCAACACGTTCGGCAACAATGGTTCCAAATCCTTTTTCAAACGGAACACCTTCGTAATTGGTGAGTGTCAACGCGCGCAAAGCTTCTCCAGAACGTGGAATTCCTAAGTTTGCTAAATAGGCAATAAAAACTGCCATAACACTGTTGGGATATTTTGGCTTGTAACCCATAGGCTCTAGCATGTATTGCCAGCGATAGGCTCTAGATAAGTGACTTAAAATTCCGCAGAAAACACCTAAAGTTATCCAAAAGTAGTTCGCTTTTTGAAAATAACTTAAAAGTTCACTAATAGGTGTTATGGATGTGGAGTACCAAACTAAAAAAACTCCCAGAAAAAGTGGGAGTACAATTTTTAGTATTTTAGGTACGGATATTTTCAATTATGTAAGTGTGTTATCAGCTTCGTTAGGAAATACAAGTGAAGGCTTAAATTGTTTTGCTTCTTCAATATCCATCCATGTGTATGTAATTAAGATAAGGATATCATCTTTGGCAACTCTACGAGCAGCTGCGCCGTTTAGCGTGATTTCTCCACTTCCTCTTGGTCCTGGAATTGCGTAGGTTTCAAGGCGTTCTCCATTGTTGTTGTTTACAATTTGAACCCGTTCTCCTTGTACAATATTGGCGGCATCCATAAGGTCTTCATCAATAGTGATACTTCCAATATAGTTTAAATCAGCTCCTGTGACTTTTACTCTATGTATTTTTGATTTTACTACGTTTACTTGCATGGGACAAAGTTACTAATTTTAAAGTTTTTAATTCAATGCGATGTTATCAATTAAGCGAATGTTTTCAATAAAGGCAGCAATAAAAATGCGATACGTTTGGTTTTTGGATTTTCGTTTGACTGTTTTTAAGTTTTTAATATTGGCAATTTCCACGTATTCCAATGTTAGTAACGGATGTTTATTGAACTGTTTCTGAACCCATTCCTTTACTTGCATAGCACTTTTTGTGCCAAACTTTTTCTTTGCTTCTAAAAGTGTTTTGTAAATAAACGCACTTTCTTTTCTTGCGTTTTCAGACAAGCGTTGATTTCGGGAACTCATGGCTAATCCAGAAGGTTCTCTGTAAATTTCGCAACCAATTACATTAACAGGGAGTTTATATTTAGAGGCTAGTTTTTTAATAATCATTAATTGCTGAAAATCTTTTTCTCCAAAATAAGCATTGTGCGGAGTTATAATTTCAAAAAGGCGTTTTACGATAGTTCCGACACCATCAAAATGTCCTTTTCTAAACTTTCCTTCCATCTCAAATTCTAGTCCGTCAAAGCTGAATTTCTCTGCATTTACGTCTGAATTATAGATATCTGCCACACTTGGAGCGTATACAAAGATATTTTTTCCTAAAGTTTTTAATAATTCTACATCAGCGTCTAAAGTGCGTGGATATTTCTCCAAATCCGTAGCATTATCAAACTGAGTAGGATTAACGAAAACGCTTACAAATACAATATCATTGCTAGTCATAGCGTTTCTTACAAGCGATAAATGTCCTTCGTGCAATGCGCCCATTGTAGGAACAAACCCGATGGTTTTTCCTTCTGATTTTTGGGCTTCAACGAAGGTTTTTAGGTTGTTTTGAGTATAGAATATGGTCATTTTAGAAAAAATTAACAGCTTGCAAACTTAATATATTACTGTTAATCTGCATAATTTTTGTAATTTTGCATGTTTTACGCTGAATTATTAAAGGAAAAGTATTTTATGAATAATAAAAGAGTCTTATACGTTTCATCTGAGGTAGTACCTTATTTGCCAGAAACTGAAATTTCGTCAATGTCGTTTGAAGCACCGAAAATGGTAAATAGTAAAGGTGGGCAAATTAGGATATTTATGCCACGTTTTGGAAACATCAATGAGCGAAGACATCAATTGCACGAAGTAATTCGTTTGTCGGGGATGAACTTAGTAATCAATGACATGGATATGCCATTAATTATCAAGGTAGCTTCTATACCAAAAGAAAGAATACAGGTATACTTTATTGATAATGAAGAATATTTTAAACGTAAAGCTACGTTTACAGATGAAGAAGGTAATTTATTTCCAGATAATGACGAGCGCGCTATTTTCTTTGCTAAAGGTGTGATTGAAACTGTTAAAAAATTAAATTGGGCACCAGACATCATTCACGTTCATGGTTGGATGGCTTCTTTACTGCCTTTATACTTACGCAAATATTACAAAGACGAACCATTGTTTACAGATAGCAAAATTGTTACTTCTGTATATAAGCAAGAATTTGATGGAACTTTAGATAAAGAAATGCTAAACAAAATTAAATTTGACAATATTGGGGAAGGCAACGTAGAAATACTAGCTGAACCAAACTACTCTAACCTTCTAAAAGTTGCTGTGGATCATTCGGATGCCGTGGTAATTGCATCTGAGGAAATACCTGCTGATGTTCAAGAATATCTCACCGGTCTTGAAAAACCTGTTCTTGAATATAAAAACAGAGAGGAATTTGCTGATGCATACACAGATTTTTACAATACAAAAGTTTTAAATTAAGGTTAACAGATTACACTTATGAACACATTTAGAAAGACACTCACAGGTGGCTTAGTAGTGCTTTTAGTAGCAGTAGGCTTTGTTGCTTGTGATGATGAATTTAGTACGGTTGGAGATGAAATTATTGAAAACAATAATTTTACAACAAACTTGTTTGCAGATACAGAAATTGTTGCATACAACCAACGATTAAATCCTGTGCAAACAAATGGATTGCCAGTATATCAACTTGGAAAAAATGTTGATCCTGTGTACGGAACAACATTTGCAAGTCTTACGGTACAAGCGAGCTTAATTTCAGGAACAGAAGATCCTGAGTTTGGAGACAAGTCGCAAGCAGAAGAAGATGAGGATTTAACAGATTTTGAAGAAGACGAAACAGTAACAGAAGTATACTTAAACATTCCGTTTTTTAGCTCTAGTTCTGTAAATGACGACGGAGAAACAGAAGTAGTTGTGGATTCTCTCTACGGAAATACGGAGGCAGAATTTACACTAAGTGTAAAAGAGCTTACATACTTTTTAAGAGCGATTGACGAAAACGGAGATCCACAAGCATATTTTTCAGATGAAGATTACTCAACTTTTGTTGGACAAACCTTATATGAAGATACGTTTACAATCAATAAAAATCAGGTAGAAGTTATTGAAACAGACATTAACGGAGCAACTGTTTTTGACGAAAATGGAGATCCTGTAATTGCAGAGACCTTATCACCAAGAATTCGCGTAGAACTAGATCCGCAGTTTTTTCAAGATCGAATTATTGACAACGAAGGAAGTATTAAACTTTCTAACAATAACATATTTAGAGCAGAAGACTTATTTAGAGGATTGCACATTACGGCAGATGATGCAGAAGCTTTAATGTTGTTAGATTTTCAAAATGCAAACATTGAAATCAACTATATCTACCAAAAAGTAAATACACAAGGAAATACCGATCCTGATGATGACCAAGTAGAGCCTGAAAAAGCTTCTTTCAGTTTAAGTTTATCTTCAGCAAACATTATCAATACATTTTCTACTCCATCATTCGATCAAGATGTAACGTCCAATACAAATCTATTCTTAAAAGGTGGAGAAGGTGCTATGTCAATCATTGAACTTTTCGGACCTGACACAGACAACAATGGTGTTGCAGATCAATTAGAAGAAATAAGAGAAAACGGATGGATTATCAACGATGCCAACTTGGTATTTTATGTAAATAATGATATTCAGGTTGATGCAGCAGAAGATCCACAACGTATCTATCTATACAATATGAGAGACAATACACCTTTGGAAGATTATATTGTCGATCAAACTGTAAATTCATCATCGCCAAGCTTATCAAAAGCTGTTCATGGAGGAATTTTAGAATTGGATGAAGACGATAAGCCGTTGCGATATAAAATTAGATTAACAGAACATATCAATAACGTTATACGTAAAGATTCAACCAATGTTACACTTGGATTAGTAGCTTCTTCCGACATACGTGTTGTAACCAGCGGACAATTACAAACAGGAACTTCAGAAAAGGAGTTTGTTCCCACTGTTTCCAATATGAATCCGTTTGGAACCGTACTGCACGGAAGTACTCCAGCCTCACCTGAAGACAAAAGGTTAAAGTTGGAAATATTTTATTCAATCCCAGAAAGTAATTAATATAACAATTAAGAAAAAATTATGTGCGGAATCGTAGGTTATATAGGTCACAGAGAAGCATATCCTGTGGTGCTAAAAGGTTTAAAAAGACTTGAGTACAGAGGATATGATAGTGCAGGTGTTGCTATATACGATGGTAAAAACATCAAACTATCCAAAACAAAAGGAAAGGTTGTCGATTTAGAAAATCGTGTCAAAGACGAAATCACAATTGACGGATCTTTAGCAATTGGTCACACGCGTTGGGCAACTCACGGAGAGCCGAATGACGTAAACTCACACCCTCATTACTCAAATTCAGGTGAATTGGTAATCATTCACAACGGAATCATTGAAAATTATGAGCCATTAAAGCTAGAATTAATCAATAGAGGTTATACATTTCATTCAGATACTGATACGGAAGTATTGGTAAACTTGATTGAAGACGTAAAGAAAAACGAAGATGTAAAACTTGGAAAAGCAGTTCAGATTGCTTTAAATCAAGTTGTTGGAGCTTACGCAATTGCTGTGTTTGATAAAAACAAACCCGACGAAATTGTAGTGGCGCGTTTAGGAAGTCCGCTTGTAATTGGTGTGGGTGAAGAAGAATTTTTTATTGCTTCTGATGCGTCTCCTTTTATAGAATACACAAACAATGCTATTTACTTGGAAGATGAAGAAATGGCAATTGTACGCAGAGGTAAAAAAGTTAAAGTTCGTAAAATAAAAGACGACTCTTTAGTTGATCCGTACGTGCAAGAATTACAATTAAACCTTGAGCAGATTGAAAAAGGTGGTTACGACCACTTTATGTTGAAAGAAATATACGAACAGCCAAGAGCAATTTTGGACACGTTCAGAGGAAGAATGTTATCTAATGAAGGCATCATTAGAATGGCTGGTGTTGATGATAATATTGAAAAATTCTTAAACGCAAACAGAATTCTTATAGTAGCTTGTGGTACATCATGGCACGCAGGTTTGGTGGCAGAATACGTATTTGAAAACCTAACAAGAATTCCTGTTGAGGTTGAATATGCTTCTGAATTCAGATACAGAAATCCTGTTATCACGGAAAATGATGTAGTCATTGCAATTTCTCAATCGGGAGAAACGGCAGATACTTTAGCGGCAATCAAATTGGCTAAAAGCAAAGGTGCTTTTGTATTTGGTGTTTGTAATGTAGTAGGATCTTCTATTTCGAGAGAAACCGATGCTGGAGCGTATACGCATGCTGGTCCAGAAATCGGAGTTGCTTCTACCAAAGCATTTACAACACAAATCACGGTGTTAACCTTAATCGCTTTGAAATTAGCACAGAAAAAAGGAACTGTATCTACATCAGAGTTCCATACATACTTATCAGAAATGGATGCAATTCCTGCAAAAGTTGAAAAAACATTAAAATCTGATAATCACGTAAAAACAATCTCTAACATTTACAAAGATGCAACAAACTTCCTATACTTAGGTCGTGGTTACAACTTCCCAGTAGCGTTAGAAGGTGCATTAAAGCTGAAAGAGATTTCATACATTCATGCAGAAGGATATCCAGCAGCAGAAATGAAGCATGGACCAATTGCATTAATCGATGAGCAAATGCCAGTAGTTGTTATTGCAACGCGTAAAGGACACTACGATAAAGTGGTAAGTAACATTCAAGAAATAAAATCTCGAAAAGGAAAAATCATTGCAGTTGTAATGCAAGGTGACAAAACCATCAAGAAAATTGCTGATTACGTAATTGAAATTCCTGAGACATTAGAGTTGCTAACTCCTTTATTAACAACAATTCCGCTACAATTATTGTCATATTATATTGCAGTAATGCGCGATTGTAATGTAGATCAGCCTAGAAACTTGGCAAAATCGGTAACAGTAGAATAACTTTAAAATATTAACGCTTTTTTTACAGATATCGTAAAAAAGTGTATATTGTTCTCATAATAACTAAACCAAAAAGACTTATGAGAGCATATCTATCAATTTTAGCTATGTTGGTTTGTGCAGGTTTATCTGCACAAACCAATGTTAGTGGAAAAGTTGTTGATGGCAACAATGTGCCAATCCCAGGCGTAAACTTAATAGTTGTAGGATCATCTATGGGAACAACTACAGACTTCGATGGGAAATTCAAACTGACGGTATCGCAAAATCCGCCTTTCAAAATTCAAGCTAGTAGCATTGGATATGACACTGCCACCGTTGAAATTACCAGAAACAATCAAGACGTTACCATCGTTATCAAAGAAGGAACAGAACTAGATGAAATTGTTCTATCTGCTTCCAGAACTCCTGAAAGAATACGCGAATCTCCTGTAACGGTAGAACGAATGGACGCAAGAGCCATTAAAAATGCTTCGGCACCAACGTATTATGATGCCCTAGAAAATCTTAAAGGTGTGGATGTCAATACAAACAGTTTAACATTTAAATCGGTAAACACAAGAGGTTTTGCCACATTTGCGAATACTCGATTCATGCAATTAGTAGATGGAATGGACAACTCCTCGCCAGCATTGAACTTCGCCTTAGGAAACTTATTAGGAATGTCTGAATTAGATGTAGCTACGGTAGAATTATTACCAGGAGCATCTTCTGCATTATATGGTGCAAATGCTTTTAATGGTATCATGTTCATGCGAAGTAAAGATCCTTACAAACATCAAGGATTAAGCTTCTATGCAAAAACAGGAATGACATCTTCTGACAATGCAGGCAGCAATAGTTTTGTTGATTTCGGATTAAGAGGTGCACATGCATTTAGTGACAAACTAGCTGTAAAAGCTTCATTCTCTGTTTTAAATGGTACTGAGTGGTTTGCGACCGATTATACAAACTACGATGCCTCTACAGGTGATGCTATTGCGGGAAACAGACAAACAGATCCTAACTACAACGGATTAAATATTTATGGTGATGAAGTTTCTACAACGCTAAACTTTGATGCCTTAGCAGGAGCACCAGCAGGAACATTTGGTTCATCTGCAGTATCTAGAACAGGATATGAAGAACGTGACTTAATGGATTATGATGCACAAAGTGTAAAAGCAGACCTAGCTATGCATTACAAGCCTTGGGCAAATGACTTTACAGTAATTTGGAACTCAAAAATAGGTAGAGGTAACACCATCTATCAAGGAGCTAATAGATATTCTATCAAAGACTTCTTCATGCAGCAACACAAATTAGAAATTCGTAATGACAACTTCTTTATTAGAGGTTACGTAACTGCTGAAAAAGCAGGAAACTCATACGATACACGTTTTGCAGCGATCAATGTAAACAGAAGATGGAAATCAGATCAGCAATGGTTTACTGAATACGCGACAGGATATTTAGGAGCAATCACAGGAGCAATTCCAGGAGTAACGCCTGGCGATCCAGCAGTGGCACACGCTTTTGCTAGAGGATTGGCAGATACAGGTCGTTTAGAGCCAGGAACACCTACTTTTAGAAGTGCTTTAAACTCAGTAACAGCTGATGGGGACTTACTCACAGGAGCAAGATTTATTGACAATACAAAACTATATCATTCTGATGTAAACTATAACTTCTCACATTTAATTGACTTTGCAGACATTCAAGTTGGTGGATCGTACCGCGAATACGTATTAAACTCTGAAGGAACTATCTTCACAGATTACGATGGACCAATTAGATATGATGAATATGGTGCGTATGTACAAGTACAAAAGAAGTTTATGGAAGACAAAATGAAGTTCACAGGTTCTATTCGTTATGACAAAGCCCAAAACTTTGACGGAAACGTATCACCAAGAATCTCACTTGTATTCTCTCCAGACGAAGACAAAAAACACAACTTTAGAGCTTCTTTCCAAACTGGTTTCCGTAATCCAACAACACAAGATCAATACATTGGTTTAGATGTTGGAAATGCAATCTTAGTAGGATCGGCTCCAGACAACTTAGATCGTTACACAACAAGACCAATTACAAACAACTTCCCAGCAGGATTAGAAGCATTCGGATTGGATAGAACGGTAACACTTTCAGGAAATGACGCATACAATAACTCATATACATTATCATCTTTCCAAGCATTTGGAGCAAGTGCAGCAGCAGGAGCACCAAATCCAGCCTTACTAGAAAAAGCAAATGTAGAATTTGTAAAGCCAGAACAAGTATCTGCTTTTGAAGTAGGATATCGTGGAATTGTATTTGATAACATTTCAGTAGATGTAAGTGCATACTACAATCAATACAAAGATTTTATTGCAAACAGAACGGTAATTGTACCAAACTATGGTAATGTAGATTTATCAGACATTACAGACTTAACTCCTGTAGGTGGAGCGCCAACGCCAAATGCGTTAATTGCAGCTTCAAATGGCGATTTTACACCATTCCAGTTATATTCTAACTCAAATGCTGATATTAGCTCTTACGGAGCAGCGATTGGTGTAAATACAAAAGTATTTGGAGACTTTGACTTCGGAATTAACTATACCTATGCAAAACTTGATTTCGATCAAGCGAGCGATCCTGATTTTGAAACAAATTTCAATACGCCAGAGCACAAAGTAAAAGCTTCTTTTGGAAACCAAAACCTTTTCAATAACTTCGGATTCAACATCAATTACAGATGGAATGATGCTTTCCTTTGGGAATCTACTTTTGCTGATGGAATGGTTACTGCACGTTCATTAGTTGATATGCAAGTAAACTACCGTTACAAAAAATCAACATTCAAACTTGGTGCAGCAAACATCTTAGGACATGAATATGTAAGTGCGCCTGGAGTTGGTACTATTGGTTCTCAATACTATATCTCTTGGATTATCAATCAATAAGATAAAAACTCAACATGTCAAACAAAAAAGTGTACGTAACAGTACACTTTTTTTATACAAAATCATTTCTGAAAGCTGTAAAATGCTAGTATAATTAAGGATTTTGATATAATTTTTAAAAATCATTACAAAACACTACTTATTTTAAGTAATAAAATATATCTTTGCACCGCGAAAAAAGGTCATGTTTTAGCATAAAATATGAAATCCATTTTTCAGTATTTAATAACCTAAACATTAAACACTTAAGTAATGTCAAAAGTTACAGGTAAAGTTGCACAAATTATAGGTCCTGTTGTTGATGTAGAATTCAGCGCTGGGAACGAACTTCCAAGAATTTACGATTCTTTAGAAATAGCAAAAGAAGATGGTACAAAATTAGTACTTGAAGTACAGTCTCACGTTGGAGAAAATACAGTACGTACCATTTCTATGGATTCAACAGATGGTCTAAGTAGAGGTACTGATGTACACACTACAGGTGACTCTATTAAAATGCCTATTGGCGACGATGTATACGGTCGATTATTTAACGTTATCGGAGATGCTATCGATGGATTAGGAGAATTGCCAAAAGATGGTGATAACGGTTTATCTATCCACAGAGAAGCACCAAAATTTGAAGACTTATCAACTTCTACAGAAGTTTTATATACAGGTATTAAAGTAATCGATTTGATTGAACCTTACGCAAAAGGAGGTAAAATTGGATTATTTGGTGGTGCCGGAGTAGGTAAAACAGTATTAATTCAGGAGTTAATTAACAATATTGCAAAAGGTCACGGTGGACTTTCAGTATTCGCAGGAGTAGGAGAAAGAACGCGTGAAGGAAATGACCTTTTACGTGAGATGTTAGAATCTGGAATTATCAAATACGGTGATGATTTCATGCATTCTATGGAAGAAGGTGGATGGGATTTATCTAAAGTAGATAAAAACGCTATGAAAGAGTCGAAAGCAACATTCGTTTTCGGACAAATGAACGAGCCACCTGGAGCACGTGCACGTGTTGCCTTATCAGGATTAACAATTGCAGAATATTTCCGTGATGGAGCAGGAGACGGACAAGGAAAAGATGTACTTTTCTTCGTAGATAACATCTTCCGTTTTACACAAGCAGGTTCTGAGGTATCGGCACTTTTAGGTCGTATGCCATCAGCCGTAGGATACCAACCAACATTAGCAACAGAAATGGGTGCAATGCAGGAACGTATTACTTCAACTAAAAAAGGATCTATTACATCTGTACAGGCGGTTTACGTACCTGCGGATGATTTAACGGATCCAGCACCAGCAACAACCTTTGCTCACTTAGATGCGACAACAGTATTATCTCGTAAAATTGCCGAGCTTGGTATTTATCCAGCGGTAGATCCATTAGATTCTACATCAAGAATTTTAACGGCTGATATCTTAGGTGATGAACACTACAACTGTGCACAAAGAGTAAAAGAGTTATTACAACGTTACAAAGAATTACAAGATATTATTGCCATCCTAGGTATGGAAGAATTATCTGAAGAAGATAAAATGGCGGTAGGACGTGCACGTCGTGTACAACGTTTCTTATCACAGCCTTTCCACGTAGCAGAGCAATTTACAGGAATTCCAGGAGTATTAGTAGACATCAAGGAAACGATCAAAGGATTCAACATGATTATGGATGGAGAATTAGATCACTTACCAGAAGCTGCTTTTAACTTAAAAGGAACAATTGAAGAAGCTATTGAAGCTGGAGAGAAAATGCTTGCAGAAGCGTAATTTTAATTCAGAATTCAGAATTAGGAATGAAGAATTGTGAGTACAACATATTCCAAATTCATAATTTATAATTCACAATTCATAATTAGAAAATATGTATTTAGAAATAGTATCACCAGAAGCAACATTGTTCAGTTCAGAAGTAGATTCTGTGACTGTACCAGGAATTAATGGTGAATTTCAAATGTTAAATAATCACGCGCCTATCGTATCACTTTTAAAAGAAGGTATGGTAAAAATTCATACACACACCAAAACACATTTGGTTTTTGATGAATTGCACGCATCAATCGTTCCACACATAGATGATGATAAAGTACTTACTTTAAAAATCAACTCTGGAACTATTGAAATGAAAGACAACAAAGTAATTGTATTGGCAGACTAATTCATACGATTATTACTAAAATATCAAAAGCATCAAACGTTATTGTTTGATGCTTTTTTTATGTTTCAAATTTTTAAATATTCATTATCGCTAAAAATGGACTGATCTTTGATACTTAATTAAAAAACAACCATTTATTTGGAACAAACACTATTCAATTCGTAAATTCACATATAAAAAACTTAATGGTATGAAATTATCTATAAAACAACTAACAGCTTTATGCGTTCTTATTCTAGTAAGCGCTACAGGATTTTCCCAGTCTGCAAGACAAGCTGTGCAAGCATCAATGTTTCACAATGATTTGACACTACAAGCGCAAATGCAAAAAAACTTTGCAGCCATTTACAAAGCTAATGTAGAAGGAACACCTTATTACAACGAAAGCTTTAACTCAGCCAAAATTACTCCACTAAATAAAGTATATCTCGTTCGTTATAATGCAGCTTTAGATGACATGGAAGTGATTCAAAGTACAGATACGTTAATCATGAATAAAAATAACAAGAACTACGTTATCAAAGAAAGTAGGTCAGGTATAACGTATAAAATTCTAGAATATGCTGATAGTAAAAAAGACAACAAGTTAGGATACTATGTACAGTTGACAGAAGGAACTAATGTTGCACTTTATAGAAAAGACAGAAAGAAGTTCGTAGAAGTTAAAAAAGCAGCTTACGGAGGAAATTTAGGAGGAAGTTCAGCAAAATTTAAAAAACAAAAAAGCGAATTTTACGTAGAATTAAATGGTAGTGGAGACGTTATAAAACTTCCTAGAAAGAAGAAATCTGTTAGCAAAGTATTTCCTAGAAAAGAAGACTTAGTCAAAAAATTTATCAAAGAAAATAAAATCAAAGTTACAAAAGAAAAAGACTTGATAAAACTTATAAACTACGTTAATTCATTGTAAATAAGCGCTTTATTAATAAAGAAGATTGAGAAAAATAGTACAATGGTAAGGTTTTTGAGGAATAATACTAAGATTCAATTAAACATTAACTTTTAAAAACCAAAAGCTATGAAATCAATTCTAAAAAAAAGTTCTGTTTGTGTACTCATGCTATTATGTACAATAACAACTTTCGCGCAACAAACCGTAAATGTAACCTCAACACACGCGCCATCAGTCGTTTTATTTTTAGTTCCTCACAACAATCCTTTATTTGCATTAGGATATACCAACGATGCTAACAAAAGTATTTTGGAAGTTGCTAACGGATCGCAATTTCATGAAGAAGAATTCAAAGATGCAAAAATTTCTTCATCACAAGTTGTCTTCAAAGCACGTTACAATGCGTACTTAGACGAAATGGAAATAAAGCGTCAAGACGACAAAATAGGATACATTAACAAAAATCTTAAAAAAGAAAAGATTTCATTTCAAACGGAAGATCGTACCTACAAAATTCTAGAAACAGACAATTACAGTAAAAAACGAGTGCTTGGGTATTTTAAAGTATTAAAAGAAAATGACTATGTTTCTCTTTATCGAAAAGACTTAAAACAATTAAACATTGGACTAGAAAAAACACCGTACATGATTCCTGCACCAAAAATCATTACGGAATTTAGAGATACAAAAAGCGAGTTTTACGTAGAATTTAAAAAAAGTGGTCACGCCATAAAGCTTTCTCGTACAAGAGGTGGAGTTGCTAAACTATTTGAAGATAAAAGAGCTATTGTGAAGCAATTCATCAAAGAGAACAATCTCAAAGTAACAAAAGAAGAAGATATCATAAAAGTAATTGATTACGTAAATTCACTATAAGTAAAATTGTATATCAAAAATAATTCAAAAGCATCAAACTTCGGTTTGGTGCTTTTTTTTGGTGTAAAATAAACAAAATCAAACAGTTATTTGGAAAAAACCTAACGGATAATTTCGCTCAATCACATTTTTTCGTAACTTTAAAATACATTAAAACCAAAAAAAATAAATTATGAAAACAATTCACACCAAAACCACACTCAAAAAATTAAGATACGTTCTAGTATTTTGCTTATTATTAAGTCTTGAAGGAATAGCACAATGTTCTGGAGGAAGTTATGGACCACCACCACCTCAAGGAGCTATAAAACTTGCATCAAAAGCTTCGATGGATTTTGACAATTCACTAAATGCAGTCATCGTAAGAAATCAATCAAACACTTACGGACCAAATACTATTGGAACACCGTACATGCAAAAAGATTTCTCTACAGCAAGAATAGAACAAGTAAACAAGGTATATCTTGTACGTTACAATGCTTTAACGGACGAAATGGAAGTAAAAGGTGGAGACGATTCTGAAGTATTGGTAATCTCAAAGCAACGAAACTATGAGATCAATCAGCATGCAAACAATCTAAAATACAGAGTTTTAGAAAAAATTGATAGCGAAAAAGAAAATGATCTTGGATATTACATCAGCATAGAAGACAATGACAACATTTCGTTGTACAGAAAACAATGCAAAAAACTCGTAAAAAAGAAACAATCTTCATACGGATCTTCGGCATCTTCAATCACAACAGAATTCAAAGACATGCGATGCGAATTCTATATCGAAAAAGCACACAACGGACATGCCATAAAAGTTCCAAAAAAGAAAAAAGAATTCTTAGCATTATTTCCTGACAAAGCTGAACAAATCAGTGTATTTATCAAGAAAAACCGTATCAAACTCAACAAAGAAAAAAGTTTGAAAAAACTAATTAAATACATCAATACTATTTAAAAATAACTAACTAACAAACTGTAAAACCCTTTCATTTTGGAAGGGTTTTTTTATATCAACACGAAAAAAAGTACTTTTGTAGCAATGAAAAAATGGCTAAAACGTATCGGTTTCACCTTTTTAGTGTTCATCATAGGAATCATAGCATGCAACACTTATGTAGAACTCATATCTAACGGAAAAACATTTAACAAAGTTGCTGAAATTCCTTCCAATAAAGTTGGATTGCTACTAGGAACAGGAAAATATCTAAAAAATGGAAAAGTTAATTTATTCTATTCATACCGAATAAATGCTACGGTAAAACTCTACAAATCTGGAAAAATAAAATACATATTGGTAAGTGGCGATAATGGCAGTAAAACATATGATGAACCTACAACATTCAAAGAAGATTTGATTGCAGCAGGAATTCCCGAAAACAAAATTATCTTAGATTACGCAGGTTTCAGAACACTGGATTCTGTCGTGAGAAGTAAAGAAATATTTCAACAAGAAAACATTACCATCATTTCGCAGCAATTTCATAACGAACGTGCTATTGCTATTGCAAACGCCAAAGGAATCAATGCCGTTGGTTTCAATGCAAAAAATGTTGGCGGACGCAGTGGTTTCAAAATAAAAGTACGGGAAGTATTGGCGCGAGTTGCTATGTGTATAGACTTAGTAATTGGCAAGCAACCCAAATTTCTGGGAGAAAAAATTACCATAAAATAGTCACATTTCTCCATAACTTCTCTCCGCATTTCAGTAGAATAATCAGTATTTTTACCACATGAAAGACGAAGTCATAATTTCACAAGGAAATAGATCGCTTTGGCACAACATTCTTGCTGCATTTTTCTATGCGGTAACCATTAGTTGCGTAGTATTTTTCTTTTATAGTTTAGAATTTTCTTTTGAAACTGAATATGTAAAAAATGAAGTTGCCTTCATACAAGTTGCCATACTATCTGCAAGCGCAGCGTTTTTCTACTCTGTCATACAAACCTACTATTTCGATTTTAAAAACAATCAATACAAACACGAACGCGCAATTCTCATGTTCAAACTTGGAAAATGGAAACCTTTACCAGCGTTAGAATATGTTTCGGTATTCAAAAAAGATGATGACTTTTATCAAGTAAATGTATGGTATGTAGGAAACAAGCATTTTAAAATATATCAAATGTTTGATGAAGCTGAAGCTTTAGAAGTTGGAAAAAAATTGGCAAAAACGTTACAAATAGACTTGCTAGATGCAACGGTTGCCAACAATTCAAAATGGATTGAACTGTGAAGTTGCCCAAAAAAATACAAGTAAAAATTGAAGACCGGATGCAAAACAATGCATTACGAACGCTTCCTATTGCCCAAAACAAGATCGATTTTTCTTCAAACGATTACTTAGGATTTGCGACTTCCAAAACCATCTTTCAAAAAACACATCAACTACTCATAGATCGAAACTTAATGCAAAATGGCGCAACAGGTTCGCGTTTGCTTTCAGGAAATCATAAACTATATCAAGAAGTAGAAACGCAACTCTGTACATTTCATAACAGTGAAACTGCCTTGTTACTCAACTCTGGATACGACGCAAACATTGGCTTCTTTTCGTCAGTTCCTTTGCGTGGTGATATCATTCTTTACGATGAATTCATTCATGCTTCCATTCGTGACGGAATTGGTATGAGTTACGCAAAATCATACAAATTCAAACATAACAACATAGGCGATTTACATGAAAAATTAGAAAAATTAAGTAGTGAAAATCAGGAAATCTATATAGTAACTGAATCGGTATTCTCTATGGATGGCGATTCGCCTGATTTGGAAAAACTAATTCAACTTTGCGATCACTACAACGCATATCTTATTGTAGATGAAGCGCATGCCCTAGGTGTTTTTGGTGAAAACGGACAAGGTTTATTGCAACAATTAAACCTAGAAACCAAAGTTTTCGCCAGAATCTACACGTTTGGAAAAGCTTTAGGTTGTCACGGAGCTGTGATTCTAGGAAGTCAAATGCTAAAAACATACTTAGTCAATTTCGCAAGAAGCTTCATCTACACCACCGGATTATCGCCACATGCAGTTGCTACCATCAAAATTGCGTATGACGAATTGAAGGAAACACAAGCAATCTCAAACTTGCGTAAAAACATTACATTCTTTCAAAAAGAAACAAAAAACTTAAACTTCATTCATGGAAATGCTGCCATTCATTGTTGTATCTTATCTGGGAACGAACACGTAAAAGCAGTCGCAAAAAAAATACAAACAAAAGGCTTTGATGTAAAGCCAATAGTATCACCAACAGTTCCAAAGGGAAAAGAGCGCTTGCGCTTCTGTTTGCACGCGTATAACACAGAAACCGAAATTTTGAACGTAATTAATACGCTAAAAAATACACAACTATGAAAAACGATTTCTACACAGTTGCATCTTTTGAATACACTGCGGAAGCACAAGTAATGAAAGGGAAATTTATGTCACACGGTATTGAAGTATTTCTAAAAGATGAACACACCATTGATGTTGATCCGTTGGTAAGTCATGCCATTGGCGGCGTAAAATTACAAGTACATTTACAAGACAAAGAAGCTGCTATTGAACTCTACAATGAATTGCGCGAATACGAAGTAGATAGGCGAGGAAGCAGAATCATATGTTCGGCATGTGGAGGAAATCGAGTTTTAGTTGCGCCGCCAAGAAAAAATTTACTCTACTTGCTATTTCCATTCTTTGAACCAAAACGCTATCTATGCAACGACTGCGGCGAAATTTTTAAACAAGAAACAAACTAATGCAGAAAAAAATATTTGTTACAGGAATCTCTACGGAAGTCGGAAAAACAGTCGTTTCCGCAATCCTAACAGAAGCTTTACAAGCAGACTATTGGAAACCAATTCAAGCGGGCGATTTAGACAACTCAGACAGTCATAAAATTGAACGGTACATTTCCAATACAAAAACAAAAATTCATAAAAATAGTTATGCACTCCATACGCCGATGAGTCCGCATGCTTCCGCAGAAATAGATAATGTTACCATTCATCTGGAAGAAATTCAAGAACCTACAACGAGCAATCATTTAATCATTGAAGGTGCAGGCGGAATCTTAGTGCCTTTAAACAATGAACATACCATTTTAGACCTTATAAAGCCTGAATATCATGTAGTTGTAGTTTCTCGTCATTACTTAGGAAGCATCAATCATACGCTACTCACGGTAAAACTATTACAAGAAAAAGGACTCAAAGTATCTATCATCTTCAGTGGAAAAGAACATGTAACCACAGAAGCAATCATCAAAAAAATGACCAATGTTCCAGTGATTGGACGCATTGAAGAAGAACCTTATTTTGATCAAAATGTCATTCGCGAATACGCAGAAATTTTCAAAGAAAAACTAGTATGAGTTTACAAGAAAGAGACAAAAAACATCTTTGGCATCCGTTAACGCAGCACAAATCGCACCCAAATCACATTGCAATCACAAAAGCAAAAGGCGCGGTTTTATACGATGAAAATAATAACGAATACATTGACGGAATCGCTTCGTGGTATACTTGTGTGTACGGACATTGTAATCCGTACATCATCAATAAAGTTCGTGCACAAATGGAAACCTTAGATCATGTGGTTTTCACAGGATTCACACACAAACCAGCCGTAGAACTCTCTGAAAAACTCATACAAATATTGCCAGAAAATCAAGAAAAACTATTTTTTTCAGACAATGGTTCAACGGCAATAGATGTAGCAATCAAAATGGCGTTGCAATACCATTTCAATCGCGAAGAAAAAAGGACAAAAATTATCGCGCTAGAAAATGGTTTTCACGGTGATACCTTTGGTGCAATGTCTGTCTCAGGATTATCCGTATACAACGGACCATTTGAAGAATTCTTTATCGATGTTTCTCGAATTCCAGTACCAAATGCAGAAAATCTAGAAGCTGTAAAGGCAACATTTACCAAACTAATCACAGAACATAATGTAGCAGCTTTTATCTATGAACCTTTAGTGCAAGGCGCGGCAGCAATGCAAGTGCACAAAGCGGAACACATCAACGAAATTTTAAAAATTGCCCACAGACACAATGTCGTAACCATTGCTGACGAAGTGATGACAGGTTTCGGGAAAACAGGAAAAAACTTTGCTTCCGAATACATTGAAATCAAACCAGATATTATCTGTCTATCTAAAGCATTATCAGCAGGAATGGTGCCTATGGCGATTACAAGTTGTAGTCAAAAAATATACGATGCATTCTATGCAGACGATATGAAAAAAGGCTTCTTTCACGGACATACATATTCTGGAAATCCTGTAGCGTGTAGTGCAGCAATTGCAGGAATAGAACTCTTACAATCCGAAGAAATACAAGCAAACTTACAGCGTATACAAATTTCACATCAAACATTTGGCGAAGACATAAAAAAGCATCCAAAAGTAGCTTCCGTACGACAACAAGGACAAATTTTTGCACTCGATTTAAACATTCAAATGGAACGTTACGGAAACTTGCGCGACAAGCTTTTCAATTCGTTTATGAGCAAAGGTGTATGTTTGCGTCCACTAGGAAATACAATTTACATTCTAGCACCGTACATTACAACTGATGCACAATTACAAAAAATATATCAAGCAATTCGAAAAACGATAGATGAACTTTAAAATGAGATGGTTTTCTGGTAAAAATTACTACTCCAACAAATCAATCGTTTCATTAGAAGCATCAATATAAATTGTCATCTTGTCGTACGTCCATTTTCCGTTGTATTTACGTCCAACAACATACAAGGTACCTGAACCTTTTGATCCTTCTAGCGGAATAGAAATATTGGCTTCCCCTGTATTATTTTGAATAGAAATATTTCCTTGAAGCATTCCATCTTGTTCAATAGGTTCTCCCAAACTTTCAATCACATATTCGTTATTAGTAGCTTTTTCAAGCGCATCTACATACGGAGTTGATTGTTTCATCACAGAAGTTATCGAGTAAAAAATAAATACAACAAACAATACAACCATGGCAATCAAAGACAAACAACCTGTAGGAACAAACCATTTCCAATTACGTTGCCACCAGTTTTTTCTTGGTTCGTGATGTGAATGTGTTTGGTGCTGACTCATAATGTTAGTTTTTTAATGGATTTCTATAAACAAGTCTCTAAAATACAAGAAAAGTTACAAAACCTTCTCTCTAGACCATTTTTAATGTATTATTTTTTAGCAAACAAACAACCTTGCAAATGTTAGCAAATCATCACATTTCTTACGATATTAGCACTCTTAATATTAGGTTGATATGCTGCATGATTGCATTTCTATAACGGGTTTGGGTTCGGTATCTCCACTAGGAAATACACAAACTGAAATTTGGAAACATTATACAAAAAATACACATTCTTTTCAGTCAAAAAAGATTGGAAACAATACCATATATACAGCACCACTTTCTACAACGGGAGCAATTGCTGTAGAAGCATTAAAAAAATCCAATTCGAAATATAAAAATTTAGATAATAGTGTTTTATACGCGATATTGGCGTCTCGAATCGCTATTGAAAATGCAGGTTGGACTTCTGAAAACAACTTCGGAATCAACATAGGTTCGTCACGTGGAGCAACTACACTCTTCGAAAAATATCATGAAGACTTTCTTAAAAATCAACATGCGCAAACCTTAAGTTCGCCAACCACAACTCTAGGAAATATTTCTTCTTGGGTAGCACACGATTTGCAAACCTCAGGACCGCAAATATCACATTCCATTACCTGTTCTACAGCGTTGCATGCGTTGATGAACGGAATTGCTTGGTTACAATCAGGGATGGCTTCAAAATTTCTAGTGGGCGGCAGCGAAGCGCCATTAACGCCATTTACCATTGCGCAAATGCAAGCATTACACATTTATGCAAAAAAAGAAGCAACCTATCCGTGTTTATCATTAGACTTAGAAAAAAAGCGAAACACGATGATTTTGGGTGAAGGAGCAGCTGCTATCTGTATCGAAAACGGAGAAAAACCAAATGCATTAGCAAAAATTAGAGGAATCGGTTATGCCACAGAAATTCTAAAACACAACACCTCAATATCGGCAGAAGGTATCTGTTTTGAAAAATCGATGCGAATGGCATTAGGAAAAAAAGCTCCCGAAGAAATTGACGCAATCGTTATGCATGCGCCAGGAACAATGAAAGGAGATTTGGCAGAATACCAAGCAATCAAAAAAATATTTTGTAACGAAATACCAAATTTGACTACCAATAAATGGAAAATAGGTCACACTTTTGGAGCTTCAGGAATGTTAAGTGTAGAGTTAGCAATATTAATGATTCAACAACAGCAATTCATTTCAATTCCTTATCTTAACGAAGGAAAAAAACCAGCGCAATTACACAATATTATTGTCAATGCAGTTGGTTTTGGAGGAAATGCAGTTTCGGTATTACTAACCAAAGACTAAATTCAACAAACAATAACAAATTAAAATCATACGCTATGGAAGATTGGTTTTCAACATTGTCACTTTTTGAGAAATCCTATTGGGTTATCGCAGGAATATCATCTACAATTTTTGTATTTGTACTTATCACCACATTTTTAATTGGTGATGCAGATGGTGTAGATGGTGATGTGGATGCCGAAATAGAAAGTGATACAGGAATTGGGTTTCAATTCTTTTCTTTCAAAAACTTAGTAGCATTTTTTACCATATTTAGTTGGGCAGGAATTTCTTGTATCGATGCAGGATATGGAAAAGGTGTCACTATTGTCGTTTCTACCATTGCAGGACTCATTATGATGACCATTATGGCGACACTTATTTATTATATCAACAAATTGGTAAGTAGTGGAACCTTAAAACTTGAAAATGCTATCGGAAATGTGGGAGAAGTATATTTAACCATTGGAGCAAATCGTTCCAAAATGGGGAAAGTACACGTTAATATACAAGGAGCTTTACGCGAATTGGATGCACTTGCTGATAGCCAAGAAAACTTAAAAACAGGAACTGTAATTGAAGTCAAAGAAATTACAGGAACAGGAATATTAATCGTACAACCAATAAACAAAAACAATTATGACAAAACTCCTCTTATTGCAAAGTAGTTTAGGAAATGACGGCGGAAATTCTATCGCAGGATTTTCAAATATCATTCTACTTGTCTTTGCAGTGCTATTTATTTTTATACTCATCACGGTATTTATCCGTAGATACAAACGCTGTCCTTCAGATAGAATTCTCGTAGTATACGGAAAAGTTGGTGGTGGGCAATCAGCAAAATGTATTCACGGTGGCGCGGCTTTTATCATGCCAGTTATTCAAGATTATGAATATCTTGATTTAACTCCAATTTCCATAGAAGTAAACCTTGTAAATGCGCTAAGTAAACAAAACATTCGTGTAAATGTACCTTCACGATTTACGATTGGAATCTCTACAGAGCCTGGCATTATGCAAAATGCAGCAGAACGTCTATTAGGTTTAGGCCAACACGAAATTCAAGAACTAGCGCAGGAAATCATCTTTGGTCAATTACGTTTAGTAGTAGCTTCGATGGATATTGAAGAAATCAACAATGATCGTGATAAATTCTTAACAAATATTTCTGAAAGTGTTGAAACCGAATTGAAAAAAGTAGGTCTAAAACTTATCAACGTAAACATTACAGATATTGTTGACGAATCTGGCTATATTGAAGCACTTGGTAAAGAAGCTGCGGCACACGCAATCAACGCAGCTCGTAAATCGGTTGCCGAGAAAAACAGAGATGGAGCTATTGGTGAAGCAAATGCATCACAAGATGAGCGTACGCAAGTAGCAGCGGCAAATGCAAAAGCGGTTGATGGTGAAAACAAAGCAAAAATTGAAGTTGCTAATTCAGATTCCTTACGTAGACAGCGTGAAGCAGAAGCAGAACGTGTAGCAATTGCGTCTGAAAAAGTGCAAGCAGCAAAAGCCTTAGAAGAATCATACGCGGCAGAACGCGAAGCGGAAGAAGCCAGAGCAGAAAGAGAACGCTCATCACAACAAGCAGATATTATTGTTCCTGCGGAAATTGACAAACGCAAAGTAGAAATTGATGCAGAAGCGGAAGCAGAACGTATTCGTAGAAAAGCAAAAGGTGAGGCAGATGCGATTCTTTTCAAAGCACAAGCAGAAGCACAAGGACAATTTGAAGTATTAACCAAGCAAGCATCAGGTTTAGAACAAATTGTAAAAGCAGCAGGAAACAATTCAAAAGACGCTGTATTATTACTAATTGCGGATAAACTTCCAGAATTGGTTCAATTACAAGCAGAAGCGATCAAAAACATCAAAATTGATAAAGTTACTGTTTGGGAAAATGGAAGTGGCGGAAAAGATGGCAAAACCTCTACGTCAAACTTTATCTCAGGCATGTACAAAGCAGTTCCACCATTACAGGAAATGTTCAACATGGCAGGAATGGAATTGCCAGAATACTTAAAAGGTAAAGATGTTACCAAAGAAGTTCCTACAACAGAAGTAAAACCTTCGGAAGACGATTCAAAAGAAAGTTAAACAAAACTGCAACAAATACTAATACCAATTCTACTATAAAATATCCGCCTTGTGCGGATTTTTTTATGAAGTATCATTCAAAAAATCATCAAAAAAACAATTTCATTCTGCAACAAAAAAACCATAAAAAAAACTAAAAAAGGAAACCCTAATTTGTTTAAAATCGTGTCTGCAAAATCTTTAGGTATTTTTAAGCGTAAAAATATCAATCCAAAAAAACAAACTTTTTCAACTTTAAAACAGATATTTAATTAAAATTCTGAAAATAAGTAGGTTATGTAGTTTTTCTAGCTTAAATTCAGATTGAAAAATTCAACAAAAACGCTCGATTAATTCCCCAAAAACTAGCCTAATTTTAAATAAAATTGCTTCAATTAACAGTTTGTAAAAGTCCAAAATCTTTCCTTGCCCTAATTTGTTTAAAGTCGTGAAACGTTCCTTTTTTTTCAAAATTTAATGACAGACATTCGTCATCGAAATCATAAAGAAATAGTTAGCGATTTCATGTATGGGGAAGCTGAAAACCTATAATAGAGTAAGCATTATTATTAAAATTTACATACGATGAAAAAGTCATTAAAAAAATTACAGATCAACAAGCAAGTAGTTACAAACTTAGATGCTGAAAAAGTCAATGAAATAAAAGGTGGATTAACAGCTATGATGTGTAACACAGTACCAGAATGGGATGGCGGAATAGGATGTCACCTTTGGTAGTCATTAAAAACTAAAATTTCCCGTAAGTAGTATGTTTACGGGAAGTTTTAATCAAAGGGTAAACTGAAAACCTTTAACAGAGTAAGTACTACCAAAAAAATTACGCCATGAAAGATTCATTAAAAAAATTAAAACTAAAAAGAAATGTTGTTTCTACTTTTGTTATTGAAAATATTACTGGAGGATACGGTCCAACTGATTTAATGTGTAATTCTGTTGCTGTTGGAGAAGGCGGAATAGGATGTCATGTAAAATAAATTCACAGTATTCTTATGGGTAAAACTATAAGTTTTTTTAAAATTACGTTGCGCAAGTAAAAGTTATATCAGTGCTTACTTTTTCTTTGTTGTAACGTAATTTCTCTTTTTGCGTCAAATAGCTATGAAACTGGAATTTATGCTACTTTTTATTGTTTTTAGGACTGTTTTTGATAAATCAGAATTAACATGCTACGATATTGATAGTTATAAAATCATTAAAAAATTAGATCAACTATTAACAGACTTTTCTAATGAAAAATAATAAAATTGTCTTTAAAAGAAAAGTGCCAATAATGCGTTATATATTTGGTGTTGCTTTTTTCTTTATGGGAGTTTCTTGGTTAATTTCAGGAAATCTATTTGGATTAATATTCTGCGGAATGTCTATCTTTTTCTTTAATATTGATGGATCTGAAATTGACTTAGATATACAAAAATACAGAACATTTATCGAACTTTTTGGACTTCGTTTTGGAACATAGGAAGCATTACCAGAAATTGACTATGTTTCTGTGTTTAGTACAACAGAATCTGCAAAAGTGAGAGCACTTACTGCAGAAGCTACCATAAAAAATGATATTATTGTATTAAATTTATTTTATAACGGAAATCATCGCATCAAAGCTTACGCAACTAAAGACAAAGAAGATGCCTTTAAAGTTGCCAAACAAATCGCCAAAATATTAAAAATTGATATTTTAGATGCAACAAAGGCAGAATCTAAATGGATATAACTATTTTTGTCATCAAACTAACTATTTTATGAGCAACATACGACACAATTGGACCAAAGAAGAAATCATTGCGATTTACAACAAACCAATGATGGAATTGTTATATGAAGCAGCAACAATACACCGATTACACCACGATCCAAACACGGTACAAGTATCTACATTACTATCCATAAAAACAGGCGGTTGCCCAGAAGATTGTGGCTACTGTCCGCAAGCAGCACGTTATCATACGGATATTGAAGGAAACGATTTGATGTCGGTTTCGCAAGTAAAAGCACAAGCCTTACGCGCAAAATCATCAGGAAGTTCACGTGTATGTATGGGAGCAGCTTGGCGTAATGTAAAAGACGGTCCAGAATTCGATCAAGTACTAGAAATGGTACGTACCATCAACAAGCTAGACATGGAAGTTTGCTGTACACTAGGAATGGTCACAGAAAATCAAGCACAGCGTTTGGCAGAAGCCGGATTATACGCGTACAATCATAACTTAGATTCTTCAGAAGAATATTACAAAGAAGTTATTTCCACACGCGGTTACGAAGATCGTTTGGAAACTATTGACAACGTGCGTAAAACCAACGTTACGGTTTGTAGTGGAGGAATCATCGGAATGGGAGAATCAGTAGAAGACAGAGCAGGAATGTTAGTGGCATTGGCAACACTCAATCCGCAACCAGAATCTGTACCTATCAATGCATTAGTTGCAGTTGATGGAACACCACTAGAAAACGAAAAACCTGTAGAAATTTGGGAAATGATTCGTATGGTAGCAACTACCAGAATTGTCATGCCAGAAACGCAAGTACGTCTCTCTGCAGGAAGAACTAACATGAGTAGAGAAGGACAAGCCATGTGTTTCTTTGCAGGTGCAAACTCTATCTTTGCAGGAGATAAGCTATTAACAACACCAAATCCAGACGTAAATGAAGACATGAAAATGTTTGAAATGTTAGGATTAAATCCGCAAAAACCATTTACAAAAAAGGTACAACCAAAAACGGTAGAAGCAAAAGATTCTCAATATGAAGCTTTAGGTGAAAAGCCTAAATGGTCACGACCAGATCATAAAATTGATCGAAATGAAGAAGCGAAAGAAAAGAAAAAAGCAGCAGTATTAGAGAAAAAACAATAATTGAGTTTCATATATTATACTAAAAAGGGCTCTTAAATGAGCTCTTTTTTTTAGCTTTAAAATATTCTTTCATAACAATTTATTAACTTAGCTAGTATAAACGTTAGAATTTTGAAATTGAATCTACAAGAAATTCCAAGGGTTAAAACGATTACCAAAGAAGATTTTATAAAAAACTACTTCAAACCACAAAAACCTGTGGTGATAGAGCGTTTTATAGAAGATTGGCCTGCGTATAACAAATGGAGTTTGGAGTATATGAAAGAAGTTGCAGGCGATAAAGAAGTGCCGCTCTATGACGACAGACCTGTAGATTATAAAGATGGTTTTAACGAACCACACGCCAAAATGAAAATGGCGGAATACGTAGATTTGCTCAAACGTGAACCTACAAAATACAGAATCTTTCTGTGGAATATTCTCAAAGAAGTTCCTTCGTTACAAGACGACTTCTCATATCCCGATTTTGGATTAAAACTTATGAAATCATTGCCAATGTTATTCTTTGGCGGAACCAATTCGCATACCTTCATGCACTACGACATAGATTTGGCAAACATCTTTCACTTTCACTTTGAAGGAAAAAAACAATGCATTCTGTTCGATCAAAAACAAAACGATTTTCTATATAAAATTCCACACTCTTTGATCGTTCGTGAAGATATCGATTTCTCTAATCCGGACTTTGAAAAATGGCCAGCATTGCAAAAAGCAAAAGGATATATTACCAACTTAGAACACGGAAACATTCTCTACATGCCAGAAGGATATTGGCATTACATGAAATACCTAACACCAGGTTTTTCAATGAGTTTACGCGCCATTGCTAGAAACCCTAAAAACTTTGGTAAAGCGGTATACAACCTATTTGTGATGCGTCACTATGACAATTTGATGCGACGAATGAAAGGACAAAAATGGATTGATTGGAAAAATGAGCAAGCTATTTTAAGAACACACAGAAAAAACAAGATTTTTTAAAGAAATACTTACTTTACCAATTCATTAATCTTCTCATATACCAAATGTGCTTCCCAACCACGATAAAATAAATAATCTGCTATTTTTTTCTTTCGTTTAAACATATTTGTTTCCCTTACTGCTTCATTTCGTTTTCGGGCAAGCTCATCTAAGGTGTCTAAATAATCAGTTTCTTCAATCTCTTTTAGCGCAGTTTCAATATTATACTTAGAAATTTGGCGTAACTTCAATTCTCTTGTAATACGTAATTTTCCCCATTTTTTAATGCGAAACTTACCTCTGGCAAAACTCTGAGCAAAGCGTTCTTCGTTCAAAAAATTATCTTGAATCAACTCAGAAACAATCATATCAATTGCTTCAGGAATCATATTCATTTTCTGTAACTTTTCTACCACTTCTTTATGACAACGATCCTGATATGCACAAAATTGTTGCAGCTTTAACTTCGCTTCCGTAAGTGAATAAGAATCATTTTTCATAAGAGTTTACAAAAGAATAACTATTTGTTGATAGAAACAAGTTTTACAACTCTTGAAAATTAGCCAATTATCTAGTATATTAGTAAACTCATTAAATGTAGCGGAATGAAAAAAAAAATAACCCTAGTTTTCTTTTTTCTAATGTGTTTTATTGGAAATAGTCAAACAGTAATTGATTTTGAAACTGTAAATAGTGGTTACACGCCTTCAGGGACTTCAGGAACTGGATTTACAGACGTTTTCAACAGAACAAATGCAGATTTACCAAATACTACATCAGAAACAGGTTTTTATTGGGCAATAGAAGATACATCACTCTCAAATCCAAGTATAGATTTAGATCAAATTGATGTAACAGGTTCTGCTGATTTTACATTTTCAATAGATATGGTAGCACATCATTACCTAGATTGGGACACATCAGATGAGCTTTTAATAACATATTCTGTAGATGGAGGAAGCTATCAAAACTTAATGTGGGTGCAAAGTATTCCTGATGGAGACATTTCCAATTCTGTCGCTGCACTTGATACAGATTTTGATGGTGATGGTGAATGTGGTAATGTATTACCAGCTTTAACAACAGGTACAAATGCAGGATGTACAGTATCATCATCTGATTTTCAAACATTTTCAACATCTGCAATAACACTATCGGGAAATAGTACACTTGATATACGATTACAATTTAACGGACTTACAGCTGGTGATGAAGGAATATATTTAGATAACATCACTATCACAGAAACAAGCGCCTGTACTGACGCCATGGATTTTTCAAACGTACAATTTCCAACAACATCACAAACCATAACTGTTGGTGATAACTTCACAGTATTTGCGCAAACTTACGAGCCTGGCGTTACAGAAGCTGCTGGAGCAGGAACTGGCGTAGAAGCATGGATTGGTTATAATACAACAAATAACGATCCTAGTGTAGATGCAGGATGGACTTGGATTCCAGCGACATTTAATGTGCAAGTAGGAAATAACGATGAATTTAGCGCTGAAATTGGTTCCGCATTACCCACAGGAACCTATTATTATGCAAGTCGTTTTAGACTCAATAACTGCAACTTTACTTATGGAGGTTCTGGTGGCGACTGGAATAATGACTCAGTACAACTTACCGTAAATCCTGATGTGGCAGATTTCTGTAATGTAGATTTTCCGAAATCAGCAACGATCACAGAAGGCGATTCATTCAATGTATATGCACAAATTTATGAACCAGGAATTACAGATGCTGTAGGACAAGGTGCTAATGTAGAAGCTTGGATTGGTTACAGTGCCATTGATAATGATCCGAGAGTAGATGCTGGTTGGATTTGGGTTGCCGCAACATATGACTCAGATGTTGGGAATAATGACCAATACACCGCAGAAATCGGTTCTTTACGAACACCAGGAACGTATTATTATGCTTCACGATTCAGAATAAATGGTAGCGATTTTACCTATGGAGGAATTCTTGCAGACAATATGGGGAACTTTTGGGACCCTGTAACGTATAACTCCGGAATATTAACCGTAAACGCGCCACCATTAGCAGATGTTGTCATTACAGAAATCATGTATAATTCTACGGGAACAGACGACGAATGGGTTGAAATCTGTAATAACTCCGGAAGTACACAAAGTCTAAGTTTATATACTATAGAAGTAAACAGTTCTACCGTATATACTTTTTCTGGCGGAACCACCATTGCAGACGGAACTTGTATCACTATTGGAATTGGAAGTAATGGAGATGGAAATTTCAATCCAGGATGTAACTTTACACCAGATTTTGGACTCAACGGAAGTATCGACAATTCCAATAACTTACCCAACTCAACACAAACAATCACATTATTTGCCGCAGATGGAACAACAGCGGCAGATGCTGTTACATATAATACAGGAGACGGCGCTAATGGTAATGGAAACTCATTACACGTGATTGATGCTTCTTTAGATAATTCTGATACAGGAACTAATTGGCAAGAAGTTACCAATGGCGGATCGCCAGGAACAAACTCTTTAACATCACCATGTGCAACAACACAAGTAGAATTTGTAAACACAACCTCAACACTTGCTGAAGATGGATTGTTTATTGATATTTGTGTCGAAATTGTAAATCCAAGCGGAAGCACAGCAACAACGGTAGAAGTAGCACTTGATGGAGCAAGCACAGCAACCAACGGAACAGACTACGACGATGGCGCAGGAACACCAGCCGCGATCTCATTTCCTGTTACACTCACATTTCCTGCAGGTTCATCAGCAAACCAATGTGTAACAATATTTATTTCAAACGATGATGCAGTTGTAGAACCAAGCGAAACCGTAATTCTGAATTTACAAAATGTTTCAGGTGGCACTACAGCTTCTATTGCAACAAATTCTACGCATACACTCACCATTACAGACAATGATGGTGCTGGTTCTACTGATATCATGATTACTCAGTATTATGAAGGTGCGGGAATTAATAAATGGGTTGAAGTAAAAAATGTAAGTGGTGCTGTGATTCCAGCAAACACCTATTATATTGTGATATTAAACAATGCAGATGCTGATAATCCAACTGCAGCTGATCCAACTGCGGGCGGTTCGCCTTCAGCAAATAACAATCTACTCATCAGTACCGATATGGCAGTAGATGAGGTAAGACGCTATAAACATAACAGTGCTACTGTGCCTGCGTACGCAACTCCAGGAGAAGTTGGTTATGACGGAAATCCAACATTTAACTTTGCAGCTGCAGCAAGTATGTTCAGTGGTGACGATTTGGTCATTATTTCTACCACAAATGATAGTTCTACTTGGGCAAATAGAGTAGATGTTATTGGTAATGGTACAACTTGGGGAAATCGTAGATGTTTTGTACGAAACACCTGTGTGTCCACTGAACCTTCAACAACTTTTGACCTGAATGATTGGGTAGAATTTACAGATGCCGAAGTAGAAAATTCTTTAACAGGAACAAATCCATATCTAGGAGAACATGAAGAAGCCGTAACAACTTGGAATGGTGCTTCTTGGAGTAATGGATTGCCTGAAAGATCACGATTTGTAGCATTATCGGGAAATTACAATGTTGGAGTAAGCGGCGATCTAGAAGTGTGCTCACTAATGGTAGATGCTGGTATTACAGTGACAATTCCTGCGGGATCTTATATAGATATTGAAAATGATCTGAGGGTAGACGATACTGGAATTATCAATATAAATCATGAAGGCTCACTTGTCATGGTAAATGATGCAGGCGTTGTTACTCTAAACGGAACGGGAATGATTAATGTTGAAAAAACAACAGCTTCATTTGAGCAATACGATTATACGTATTGGTCTTCGCCTATAGCAAGTACAACATTTGGAACTTCTTTAGGAACATGGCGTTTAGACAGAACTTTTAGATATGTAGCATCTAATTTTGAAGATTTAGATGATGATGAGTTTGACGATAACGACGATGTTTGGGCACATATTCTATCAACAGATACGATGACGCCAGGTGTTGGATATGCCGTAATGGGACCAACAACAGGAAGCTTTCCGCGAACAGAAAATGTGACATTTAGTGGCGCCGTAAACAACGGAGTTATCACAGCGCCAATAAGTTTAAGTGCTGATGCTACCGATACTGAAGACGATTGGAATTTTGTTGGAAATCCGTATCCTTCAGCAATAAGTGCTGACGATTTTGTCACGTTAAACACAAATATTTCAGGAACGCTATACTTTTGGACACATATTGATGACGTCTCAATATCAAATCCTGGACCAGATTTATTTAATTACAGTACAGACGATTATGCAATGTACAATACGGTTGGTGGTGTTGGTACAGGTTCTACAAGTGGAAGTACTGCGCCAACTGGTTTCATAGCTTCTGGGCAAGGTTTCTTTATAGAAGCTATTACTGCGGGAACGGTTACGTTTAACAATAGCTTGCGAAGCAACACATATAGCAATGATAATTTTTACAGACCTGCAAATGCAGAAACGACTACGGAAACAACTGAAGAACGTGATCGAATTTGGCTAAATCTTACAAATCCTGATGGCGCATTTAGCCAACTGTTAATAGGTTTCTTGGATGATGCAACGTTGCAAAAAGACAGATTGTACGACGGAATCCGATTGAATGGTTCTAACTACTTGAGTTTTTACTCAAACGATGCAACGAATAACAAATACGGAATTCAAGGAAGACCAACATTTGTAGAAACAGACATTGTTCCGTTAGGATATGATGCTAGAATTTTGGGCGATATCACAATTAGTATTGATAATATAGAAGGAATTTTGAACACAGCTGATGTCGATGTATATCTAAAAGATTTAGAGTTGAATATCACACACGATTTAAAACAATCGGATTACACATTTACCACAACAGATGGCGTTTTTCCAAACAGATTTCAATTAGAATTTATTAACAATGCAATTTTAAGCGTGGAAGATGAAGTGCTTGATGATAATGCTTTGGCAGTCTATTTGAACGATAACAAAGAAATTGAAATCAAACAACGCACACGAACAATCATCAATAGTGTTACAGTATATTCTATGTTAGGGCAACAAATAGGTACAATTACAGATATGAATCAGAAGATATCTTTACGTACACAAGCTTCAGGCGTATATGTAGTTGTGATTGATACAGAAAAAGGGCAAATTAAAAAGAAAATAACGCGATAATCACGCAAGCGACAATTCTAAAAAATGATAACCAGTTCCATTGTGTAGCTTTTTTCCTTGTACAACATCTATTGGATTTTTGAATAATGGACAATCTATAACAACGGTATGAAATTCGCCATTTTCTCCGCAAACATCTACACCTTTTGCTTCAAGTAATTCAATGGTTTCTTTGTTAATGATTCTTCCCAAAAAATCTTGTCCCAAATGATCGTTACAAGAAACAATCATCGCAACAATTCCTGCTGCTACCATTTCGGTAACCAATGCGCTGCGATCTTGTTGCCAAAGCGGTAAATTACAGTTGATTTTTGCGGCATTGCAGACTTTTTCCTCCCATTCGCGATGTGATTCTATATCAATATCTCCAAAAACGACATCGGTTAATTCATACTGATTCGTAAGCATTCTCAGCTTATTAATAAACTTTTCTGTATAATCACTCCAAGTTGCAGCAATAAAGTGAATGGAAGCGCCTAAAGCATCAGCTTGCGCACGTAATAAGGCTTTGGTAAGTCCGTGTGAGCGACTAATCTCACCATTTTCATTCAAAGCATTTAGCAAAACTATTGGTCGTTCTTGCATTTGCATCAGTGCATAACAAGAATCTTTTCCGCCAGACCAAGAACAAAGTAGTTTCATAATAAAAATTTGATTTGGAAACTTTTCTTTTCCGCAGTATAATAGGGATTTTTCGTTAAAAATTTTCGAAGCCTTGGAGAAAATTTAGAAGAATTCATGCGGTTTTAGTTTTTCACTACAAGAAAAACTAAAAATACCTCTGGAAAAGTTCCCTTTCTTTTGTTTCTTTTCTTTGGGTAAGCAAAGAAAACGACAATAGCAGATAAAAAATGTATTTTGCTATAGAAATATTCTTGATTCATTAATAGTATCAATTGAATAAGTTATTTAAGACTGATGTTAAATTGTTTTACGGAAGTAAATCAGATAAAAATAACAAGCAAAATCTTCTTATTACGAAATCTCACAATTATTTTACAAAAATTATCAAAACCTAAGTCAGCGGATAATAGACTTCATCTAATGAAAACCCAATTACATGAGATAAATACGGCGCTTCATGTAAAATAATTTCGTCTCCTGTGTGTAACTTTTGATAGATATCTTCTGAAACCGAAAGTGAACCATAGGTAGTTTTAATCGCTCGTTTTTGACTTTTTGCGCCGTTTCTAGACATGGTAGTAAAAAGCTTGTCGGTTATTTGTGTGGTAATCAATTTTTTTCGTCCTTCACTCACAAACTTTTGGTAATTCATATAAAAACGAATGAGTTTGTATAAACGATATATCAAAATAAGTGGCAACGGAAACAGAAATACCAAAAGTCCGCCCAAATTACTTACCAACAAACCTACCACGGGAAAAGCGAAAAATGCAATTCCAATCAATCGAGAACGTAATTTTTTATTATAAAAACGTTTTACAAAATCTTTATCTCTTGCGGTTAGTGGTGCTTTTCTAATCTTAGAATCTGGATATGTTTTTCGTGAATAGCGTTGCACATGTTTCTGTTCGTCAACAGCTTCTTCAAGAATTTCGTAGTGTAACAATGCATTTGATTTTGGAGCAATTTCAAAATAAATTTCATCGCCAACACTTACCTTACTATACATAGGATATTCCACATTATGCTCTGTTCCTGCTACTGTAATGTAGTAATCTCGCTTGGTACTTGTTCTGCTTCCGCCAGTTCTTCTGCCGCCAGCAGTAGATCTTCCGTGCGATGTACTTTGACTAATATTGAGTCGTTTATCTTCTACAACTCCTTCAAAACAATTTTTAACACCAATTTTAATATCCTGAATGTTGCTCCATGCTATAAATACAATCACACCCGCAAAAAACAATCCAAAAACACCAAAAATAATCAGAGGTATATATCCAAAACCGTCACTTTTTGAGAAGTCTTTGAGTACAGACGAATAAATCATATAAAAAATAGCTATAGCAATAGCAGCAAAGAAAGCAACGAATATCAATTTTTTTCGAAGAATCTTTTTGTCTTTTGGAGTAAGTGGTTTTTGCATGGTATGTTAATTTCGAGATAAAAATAAATTTTATCTGTTGAAAAGAAAATACGAAGAATTACGTATTTCTATGTTCAAAGTCTCAAAAAATTTGAATAGTTTTTGTTGGAAGAAACTACGCTGAAAAATAAATATCCAATGCTTTTATCAAACTATGTACGTTGAGGTTTGGATAAAATCCGGCGCTATTGATGCAGTTGATTTCTACAATTTTCCAGCCATAATTTGTCAGGCAAATATCCATTACAAAGGCTTCGGCAACTTCGTATATTTGAAGCATTTTTTTAGCAAAATTGATTCCTTCAGAGGAAACTTCAGCTTCAAACATCACATCGCCATTAAATTTATAATACACAGCAGCTACAATTTGTCCGCCAACAATCCACAAACGTGCTTCTTTGTATATTTCTTTTGGGATAGAAGCCTGAATTAACGATTTGCCATTGAGCAATGGAGTTCTTGGGTTTTCGAGCGAATTTGCCACAAAATCTGTCCATTTTGTCTCTGTAAATACGTTTCCTGTAAAGATTTTAGCATCTTTATAGGGTTTGATGAATTTTTGTTCGTTTGGTTTCCAGGAAATTGCATTTTGAAACTCAAAAACTTCCACATCGTAGTTGAGCAAATTGTCTTTATAATAATTAGAATAGATTTTATATTGATGATTTCCGCCATAAAACGATCCAGGATTCCAATGTGTATTTACTTTCGCGAGTCGTGCCAATTTTACCGAACCGTACACGAAAACGTCTGTACGATCAGCTTGTATGGTAATTTCTTGTGTTTCTGAATTCAGTTCAATTTTTTCGTAAGGAATATTCAAATCCTGCAACGCATCAAAAATACGATTGTGATCTGGATCAGAATAAATATTCGATTGTACTAAAAAAAGCATGTGAAGTGAAAGTAGTTTTGTGTATTCTATTGAAGATGTTGAAAAGCATTTATTTTTTATCCCAATTACTTTCAAAAATATCAATAAACTGAGCGTATCGCGAACCTTCTTCGGCAAATTCTCGTGTTAATTTTGCCCAAATATCAAACTTTTCTCTATTGCGTAATTGAAAATAAGTTTGTGCCATATTGACTGCCATTTCACTTTTCTCAAAATCATTATCAGAAAGTAAAATTCCTCTTTGGTAAATGGCTTCTGCGTCTTCTATACGATTTAAATTTTTATAAGAATAGCCTAATTCTCTGTAGAAATAATAATTTTCAGGATTGTTTTCAATGGCTTTTTTCAATACAGGAATGGCTTTTTCAAATTGTTCCAATGCGTTGTATGCGTACGATAATTCAAATTCTAAACCTTGAAAATGCGGATCTTTTTCGTAAGCTTTCAACAAAGGTTTTAAGGCAAATTGACTTGCGCCAACATGATTGTAATGATATCCTATTCGTGTCAAATAGGAAACTTTTTGGGCGTCACGTTTGTAAATTTTTAGCCAGTCTGGTTGTTCTGGCAGTTCTAAAGCAGTGCGTTGTATAGGAGTTAAAATTGCTACCTTTCCTGCATTTGGCGTGAGTCTGAGTTTTAAGTTTATAGTATCAGGAGTTGCTATTTTTTTTACGCCATCTGGAGTTGGCAAAATATCACATTCATAATTCATGGTAAAACCAGCTTGCTGATCGATGTAAATAAAGCCTACAGAAATTTTGGCATTTTCCTCATCACCAATAAAAGCAACCCATTTGTCAACAGCTTCATAATATTTTTTATCAAATTTAAGTCTGGCGTTTTCCTTTTGGGCAAAGCTAGAGTTGTAGATAAAGAGTATGGCGAAAAGCGTAATTAGTTTTTTCATGAGTCGTACTTATGTAATTCGTATACTCAAATGTAACAGAATTAGGCTTCACAAAAAAAATAAAATGCGTAAACACAGGTTTTTAGTCTGTGAATCGTCCTAAAATGGTAGTGACTTTGATTTTAGGATATTCTTTAATTAAAATCCAATTTTCGATTAAAATTTCCCAAAATTGAACTTGGATAAAACATGGTAAAAATACTTTGTAGTGTTAGTTTTCTGTTCTTTTCAGGGATATCTTGCCAATATAGTTCTTGTGGATAAATGATTTTATTAATTTTCCCTGTATAATCGCCACATTCTAATTTTAATTCTTCTTGGTAAATAGGATGAATTTCAAAATGCTTCTCAAATGCTTCAAAATCCTCCGTTTTATACGTGTAAGGTATTTTGTAGATTTTATTATCTTTTCCTGTAATTTCGATGAAAATTCCGTCGTTATCCAAAACATATCGAGTACTTATAGAAATATGTTTGATATTTTTGAGTAGAATTCGAAACGATTCACAATACATTGCTTTGCCTGTTTCTTGCAAAGGAAATGCTTCAAAAAATAATTCTTCTTCTGTGATATTGATGCCGCGATTTGGAAACATAATTACTTGTTTTAAGTTTGTAGATTAATCATTGCGTTCAACTTCACTTTCAAGTTTTAAAACGCTTGTGCTGTCTTCTTGTTTTATAAGAAGTGCTTTGTCATCATCTGAACCTTTTCGGGTAATTTCGGTGCCGTTAATTGTTTTTGAGATTGATTCTGTATAGGTTTCTTCAACCTTTCCTTCTGCATAACCGTTTCCCCATTTCCATTTTACTTCTGTTCCTTTTCGTATCATTTCTTTGTTTTTTCTTAAAGATACATCAAACGTAAAGCTTTCAAAAACAGATTGTTTCTTTTGAATTGATCGAGTTAACTTTTTTATTGAATGAGAACAAAATCAAAAAGTCATGTATTATTTAAAAAATAGCTACTGCAACTACAGAAGATATGTTGCCGCAATTGAGTTATTTGAAGTTTGAAGAAAACCTGAAATAATTTTTCAATCACTCTGTTTTCAATCTTTTCATAACTTTTAAAACAAAAAAAGCGACCAATTACGGTCGCTTTTCATTAGTTGTAGATTTCATCGTTTTTGTCTTTAAAACGATATTCTAGATACGTGTAAGCATCTCTTGGTAATATTTTTACCCATTTTTTGTGTTCTAAAAACCACTTAAAACGGATGGATGGAAATCCTTTTGTGAGATACGCCGCAATAAAAGGATGCGTGTTTAACGTAACTCCGTTGAAGCCATCTTTCTTGGCTAAAATTCTTTCTAGATCAGTCGTAATTTTGTCTACGAGAACAATGGGAGCTTCTACTTCGCTTCCGCCACCATTTGGGTTTTTCTCGCGTGTTTTAATATTTACTTCTGGTCGTACTCTTTGTCGCGTAATTTGTACCAAACCAAATTTGCTAGGAGGTAATATTTTATGTTTCGCTCTGTCATCTTTCATTTCTGTCTTCAAATGATCGAATAGAGTTCTGCGGTGTTCTGCATTGGTCATATCGATAAAGTCGATTACGATAATTCCTCCCATATCGCGTAATCGTAGTTGCCTAGCAATTTCTCTTGCGGCAATTAGGTTGACTTCTAATGCAGTGTCCTCTTGTGTTTTGGCTTTGTTAGAACGGTTACCACTGTTTACATCAATAACATGTAATGCTTCGGTATGCTCAATTACTAAATAAGCGCCTTTACTCATGGAAACTGTTTTTCCAAAAGAGGTTTTAATTTGTCGTTCTACTCCATATTTTTCAAAGAGTGGAACTTTTGATTGGTACAATTTTACTATAGACTCTTTTTTTGGTGCAATTTTCTGCACGTATTCTTTAATCTCGTAATAAAGATCTTCATCATCTACTTGAATTCCTGTGAATGATTCGTTAAAAATGTCTCTTAATATAGAAGACGCTTTGTTCATTTCACTTAGTACTTTCGACGGATGTTCTGCTTTATACAATTTTTTGCACATCGTTGACCATTTTGTCAACAAGTTTTGCAAGTCTTGGTCCAATTCAGCTACTTTTTTGCCTTCAGCTACTGTACGTACAATAACGCCAAAACCTTTAGGCTTGATACTGAGTACCAAACGTTTTAAACGGTCTTTTTCTTCTTTACTTTCTATTTTTTGAGATATAGAAACACGCTCCGAAAAGGGAACAAGTACAATATATCGTCCAGCAATAGAAAGTTCCGAACTAATTCTAGGACCTTTGGTCGAAATTGGCTCTTTCACAATTTGCACTAATATAGATTGATTGGCTTTTACAGCATCCATAATGCTACCATTTTTGTCTATATTTGATTCAAACGGAAAGTTTTTTAATGTATAATCTTTTAATTTACCTGTGCTTACACGTTTTATAAATTTTAGTAAGGAAGGAAGTTGCGGTCCTAAATCGTGGTAATGTAAAAAGGCGTCTTTTTCGTAGCCAACATTTACAAAAGCTGCATTTAGTCCAGAAACGGGTTTTCTTATTTTGGCAAGAAATATGTCTCCAACTGCAAAATCATTGTTATCTTCTTCCTTATGTAATTCTATAAGTTTTCCATCCTTTAGCAAGGCAAAATCAACTTCAGAGGAATTGGATCTAATAATTAATTCTTTATTCACTCTGATTTAATTTTTATCCATACATAAATGTACAGATGGATTAAACAATTTTCACAGGTATTGTTTTTACCCAATAAAATATACATACGCTCACGCAAGCACAAGACAGAAGTGCTTACTTAGGTATGCAATTTTTTTTCAAAGAACGTTGTGTTTTATAAATTACTATAAAACAAAGAAGTAGTTTGCTATAAACTACTTCTTCTTGTGACGATTAGCTCTTCTTCTCTTTTTACGCTTATGCGTAGCCACCTTGTGTCTTTTTCTTTTTTTACCACTTGGCATAATGCTCTATGTTTTTAATTAATAAATTATTTTTTCAATTACTTTACTTCAACGTTGCTCTTTACGCCTTCAACAAAAACTTTTGCAGGTTTAAATGCAGGAATATTGTGTGCAGGAATTTTAATTGTAGTGTTCTTAGAGATGTTTCTTCCAGTTTTTTCTGCTCTAGTTTTAATGATAAAACTACCAAAACCTCTTAAGTAAACATTGTCTCCACTCTCTAAAGAATTCTTCACTTCTTCCATAAAAGTTTCTACAGTTGCCTGTACATCACCTTTTTCCATTCCTAATTTTTCTGAAATCTTTGCTACGATGTCCGCTTTCGTCATTTTAATATATTTTGTTTATTCGTTATAAAATTAAGGGATGCAAATATATAATTAATTAGATAATATTTATATTCTAATTGATTAAAATTTAACGATATAAAGATTTATTTTTGCACATTATTTTGATTTGATGAACTTTTCCAAAGAAATTATACAGTGGTATTTCCAAAATAAACGCGATTTGCCATGGCGAAAAACCAAAGATCCATACCGAATTTGGCTGTCTGAAATTATGCTGCAACAAACCCGCGTAGCGCAGGGACTACCTTATTATGAGAAGTTTACAGAAGCTTTTCCAACAGTGTATGATTTGGCAAATGCCGAAGAATCGCAGGTGTTAAAACTTTGGCAAGGACTCGGTTATTATTCGCGAGCACGCAATTTGCATTATACCGCAAAAGATATTGTAGAAAACTATAATGGGCAGTTTCCAAGCACGTATAAAGCACTTTTGAAGCTAAAAGGCGTCGGAGATTATACCGCAAGTGCCATTGCTTCGATTTGTTTTGACGAAGTTGCGCCTGTTGTCGATGGAAATGTATACCGCGTTTTGTCTCGCTATTTTGATATAGATACACCTATAAATAGCACGGAAGGCATCAAGAAGTTTAAAGAATTGGCTTTTGAAGTCGTCGATCATGATGATCCAGCAAATTTTAATCAGGCAATTATGGAGTTTGGAGCCGTACAATGCAAACCTCAAAATCCGTATTGCATTATATGTCCGTTGCATGAAAGTTGCGAAGGTTTGAAAAATCAGCGTGTTGACATGTTGCCCGTAAAGTTGAAAAAGACAAAGGTAAAAAAGCGTTGGTTCAATTATTTGGTAGTGGTTTCAAATGCATCAGAGACGCTTCTGGAGAAACGAAAAGGAAAGGGAATTTGGCAAGGATTATATCAGTTTCCTTTATTGGAGACAGAAACGTCGATTGAAACGATTGCCGACTATCAATCTGAAATAGAAGAAATTATAAAGATTAAAGATTTTTCCGTTACAAAGTTTAATGAGAAAGAAATGATTCATAAATTATCACATCAACATTTGTATACGACATTTTGGATTGTAGAAACGACCGATAGTTTAAAAAACGGAATATCTTTGCAGGAAATTAGAACATATCCAGTGCCAATATTGATTGGAAACTTCATTGAAGAATTCAATTTTTAATGGTTTTTTTAGTACATTTGATTATACACATAAATTTTAGAAGATGAGCGGAACACTAAATAAAGTAATGTTGATAGGACACTTGGGCGATGAAGTAAAAATGCATCATTTTGAAGGTGGCGGTTGTATTGGACGTTTTCCGATAGCAACTAATGATTCCTATACGAACAAACAAACAGGTGAACGCGTTGTAAATACCGATTGGCACAATATTGTGGTACGAAATAAAGCTGCGGAAATTTGTGAAAAGTATTTGAGTAAAGGAGATAAGGTATATGTGGAAGGTCGCTTAAAAAATAGACAATGGCAAGGTGAAGACGGCAATACACGCTATTCTACGGAAATACAAGTAACCGATTTTACATTTTTGTCTACAAAGAAAGAATCGCAAGCCAATGCCGCAGCAGGAAATACTAATACTGCTGCTCATACAACCACGAATCATCAAACTGCACAGCCAGTACAACAATCACAACAACAAACGCCACAAACGACGCAAGTTGAGGAAGATGATGATCTGCCATTTTAATCGAAGTTTAATTAATCATTGCCATTTTGGATCCAGAACCCAGTTTACTAATATTTACGACTTCCATTGACGGAATCCTTATTTTTAAGATTGTTTTTTTTGGTATCTTATTATGTTGCTCTGCGTTGATTTCTGGAGCAGAAGTTGCTTTTTTCTCGTTGTCGCAAACAGAAGTGAATGAAGCAGAAGAATCTGATTCTGCTCGTATGCGATTGGTGGCAAAATTACTTCGAAACCCTAAGAAATTATTAGCCACTATTTTGGTTGCGAATAATTTTATAAATATTGCTACTGTGCTATTATTTGCCGCTATTAGTGATGAATTTTTTGCAGAAATTGCAACTCCTTGGATTAAATTACTGATTGAAATTGGTGTTGTTACATTTTTAATTTTGCTTTTTGGGGAAATTCTACCAAAAGTATACGCGAGTCGAAATAAGCACAAGTTTTCGTCCATGATGGCATATCCGTTGAGTGTGCTGGACAAGCTTTTTGCGCCCATTAGTTTGCCGATGAGTTTTGTTTCTGGGTTGATTCAGAAGAATTTTGGAAAACAACGTTCTAATCTTTCGGTAGATCAATTATCGCAAGCATTGGAGTTGACTTCCGAAGACGAAACAACCAAAGAAGAACAGAAAATTTTGCAAGGAATTGTATCGTTTGGAAATACCGATACCAAGCAAGTGATGCAACCGCGAATGGATGTTTTTGCCCTAAAAGAAGACATGAAGTTTGAAGTGGTTTTGAGCGAAATTACCAAAAAAGGATATTCGCGCATTCCTGTGTATAAAGAGAGTTTGGACGAGATTTCAGGAATTTTATATGTCAAAGATTTGATTCCGCATATTGATAAAAAAAGTTTTGCTTGGACCACACTTTTGCGCAATGCGTATTTTGTGCCCGAAAATAAAAAGTTAGACGATTTATTACGTGAGTTTCAAGATAAAAAAATCCATTTAGCAATTGTGGTTGATGAATACGGTGGAACTTCTGGTTTGGTGTCGTTGGAAGATGTGATTGAAGAAATTGTAGGTGATATTAGTGATGAATTTGATGATGAAGATGTGCATTATTCTAAGATTGATGATCGAAACTATGTCTTTGAAGGAAAAACCAATTTGAAAGATTTCTACAAAATTATTGGTGTGGAAGATAATTCAGAATTTGAAGCACACAAAGGAGAATCGGAAACAATTGCGGGTTTTGTGTTGGAAATTTTTAGAGGGTTTCCGAAGATAAAGGATAAAATAAATTTCGGTAATTATACGTTTACGGTGGAAGTGATTGATAACAAACGATTGAAACAAGTAAAAGTAACACGCAAAGAATGAAAATTTTAAATTATATAAGTATCATTTTAGTACTCAGTCTCCTTTTTATTTCTTGTGAAGGAGAAGTGTTACCCAAACCGAAAGCTTTTTTACGATTGGAATATCCGAAAGCAACGTATGCCAAAGTGCAAATGGATTGTCCGTATACGTTTGAGAAAAATGAACTTGCGGTAATTCAGCCTAAAAAAGATTGTTGGATGAATTTGGATTATCCTTTGCTCAACGGAACCGTGCATTTATCATACATTCCTGTAGAAAATAATTTAGAAAAATTAGTAGAAGATATTCAAAAATTAACTTACGAACACGCCGTAAAAGCAGATGCAATTGAACCTACTGTGTATGAAAATAAGGAACAGGGTGTATATGGAATGGTATATGAAGTAGAAGGAAATGCAGCTTCACAAGCACAGTTTTATGTCACTGATAGTACCAAACATTTCTTAACTGGTTCGTTGTATTTTAATGTAAAACCAAATTACGATTCTATTTATCCTGCGGTGAATTATATTAAAAAAGACATTCGTATGATGATTGAATCTTTGAAGTGGGAAGATTAATTAGATTCGCTTCGCTCTTAGACGCGCTATTGCTTTTGGGGCGCTTCGCTGTTAGATGTTGGATCGTTTCAAACCTTATGCTAGCTTTTTATAGAAGCATCATTGATACATTTTCAAATTATCACATTACTAACATTCGCTTCGCTCAATTCAAAGATTTAAAAATTCAATGATTCAAGGTTATTTCTGAGATCATTATTTAATATTATATAAAATGCTAAGTTTTAAATTTTAAATGTGTTTCTAAGAAAAATTTGAGCGTTGTTTGAAACTAATTGCTACATTAATTAGATTCGACTTCGTCTGTTAGGATTAGTAAACTTCTATAATACGTCTTTACGAGGAAGTATGACGAAGTAATCTCATTATTTTAGAACGAATTTACTATTTAAAGTCACAGATTGCCACGAATTTTTCTCAAAATTTTCCCAAAGACGTTTCCAACCATATATTTTAATAAAAAAATCCCCAATCATAATGATTGAGGATTTTTAGGTTTTATATCTTAAAAAAAATTACGCCTTTTTAGTACAGCATTCTTTTTTACAATCTTCGGCGCAAGCCATTTTTTTGTCTTCTTTCTTTGCGCAACATTCCATTTTACAATCAGCTTTACATGCTTTTTTAGCAGCTTCTTTAGCAGAGAATGCATCTACATTTTTCATGTCTGAAATTTTATAGTCACCAGGAACTTTTGCAACTTCTTTAGTAAGTGCTACAAAATCAACTTTAGCTTCGTTGTATTCGACCATTGCTAATTTCTGGTCAAAATCTACCGTTGCAGATTTTACACCTTCCATAGCGGCTAATTTGCTTTCAATACGTTTTGCGCATCCAATAGCACACGTCATTCCATCAATTTTGAATTCAGCTTTGTTGTAGTTTGCGGCTAAGTCTTCTTTGCTAATTTCTTTTTTTACCGTTTCAACTTGTGTATTTACAGTAACAGTTTCAGGCGTTGCGTTGTTTTTGCAGCTTACTACAGCAATCGCCAATACGCAAATAAATAGTATTTTTTTCATTATGATTTTATTTAGTCAATTCATATATAATTTCTGCTTATATGAACATTACAAAATTAAGGAAATATGAATTAATTATTAGAAATATTTGTCGGACTTTTGTGTGATCTTACGAAAAACACTTATGGATGTTTCAAAATTAAAGTGGATTTACCTTTCCTTGTTGTCATTAATTTGGGGAAGTTCTTTTATTCTGATTGATCTTGCGATGGACGGATTGACGCCAATTCAGGTTGGTTCGTTGCGTGTCGTTGTGACCGGAATTTTTATTCTTTCCGCAGGAGCGAATAAGATCAAACTGATTGAAAGCAAGCAATGGAAATGGATTTTTTGGACAGCACTTGCAGGTTCCTTGTTTCCGATGTTTTTGTTTGCAATAGCGCAAGATCAATTGGATAGTTCGGTAGCGAGTATGTTAAATTCGTTAGTACCATTGCACACCATTGTTTTTGGAGTTTTGTTTTTTGGTGTCGTGGTGCAAAAACGCCAGATTTTTGGAGTATTGATTGGTTTGATTGGCGCATTGGTGTTGGTTTTTGCTGGAGCAGAATTTAATCCGAATCAAAATTATTGGTATAGTATTTTTATTCTTTTAGCAACTATTGGATATGGTTTGAATGTAAACATAATAAAACGCTATTTGAACGATTTGAATGCCATTGCAATTGTTGCTGGAAATTTTGTAATTATTACGATTCCTGGGTTGATTATCTTGTGGTATACAGGATTTTTTGAAACGATTTTAGAAAATGAAGCGATGCAAATTGCATTGGGTTACGTTGCTATTTTATCGTTATTTGGAAGTGCCATTGCAAAAGTAATTTACAGTAGATTGGTTCAGATATCGAGTCCCGTTTTTGCTTCATCTGTAACATATACAATGCCAGTTGTTGCGATATTTTGGGGAGTGATTTTTGGAGAAAAATTGAGTTTGTATCAGTTACTTGGAGGCGTTATTATTTTATTGGGCGTGTATTTGGTGAATAATACTAAAAAGAAGAAAACATAAATTAATTTTTAGACATAAAAAAAGCCAAAAATCATTGTGATTTTTGGCTTTCTTAGTTTTATGCTATTGATTTTTTATTCGAAATCTTTTTTTGTTAAAGGCGCATTGACCTTCATTGAAATCGTTGTGAACTCAATTTTTTGCCCTGCAGCAGGAGCTACCATTTTGTAAGGGAATTTTATTCCATCTACTTCTTTGTAGTTTCCGTATGTAGTTTCTTGAGTAACTTCTTGTCCTCCTGGACCTTTTGCCGTTTCAGATTTTTTCACTTTTAAGCCGGAAGCTACATCGTAGTAGTTTGTAGTTTTTCCAGCACCTGAAGTAACTACAATTACATAAGCATCTTTTCCATCTACTGGTTCAATACTTTTTAATTCAATGCTACTGCTATCGTAATTTAATTCAGGGAATAAACCTTTTCTTGATTTCATTTCAGCAAGCATATCTGCTGGCATATCTCTTTTTTGACCTTGTTGTGACATGTATCCTTTTTCTCCATCAAATGATTGTTTGAAAACCGATCCCATTCCAACAACGCTTACATCAGTCATCATCATGTTAGGCGACTTTTGTTTTAATGTTGTAATCATATTCATTCCTTGCATAGAAGCTTCCATTTCTTGTACAAGTGAAGTTACTTTCATTAATTTTTCTTTTCCTCCAACAGCTTTGATATAGTTGTCAATTACCGTTTGGGCAGTAACGCCAGCAGGAATTTCTTTTTTGAATACAGGCTTTTTTGTTGGCGCTCCGTATTGGTCAAAGTATTTAACAGGAATCTTTTTCCCTTCAAAAGTCATGTTTTCCAATGCGTTTACAACTTCGCTTCCTTTTCCTGTAACTACGATACGTAATTTGTCGTTTAAGAAATATTTTTTAGCAGCTCTTAATACATCTTCTTTTGTTACTGCTTCAATTCTTTCTAAGTATGTTTCGTAGAAATCTTTTGGAAGGTCTTGCGTAATGATGTTTAGTGCGTAGTTGGCAATTGTAGAAGGACGCTCAACTCCAGTTACAAATCGTCCAATGTATTTTGCTTTTACATTTTTTAATTCCTCATCAGAAACTAATTCTGTAGACATTTTTTTAATCTCTTTCAAAATCTCAACTACAGCGCTATCAGTTACAGCGTTACGAACACTTGCCGTAGCTCTGAATGTAGAAATTGTTTTTCTGTTGTTTCCGATACTAGAGTATGAACCGTATGTGAATTTTTTGTCTTCACGTAAGTTGTTAAATAAACGTGCTTCTCCACCGCCACCTAAGATGTTGTTGGCGATTAATACAGGGAAATAGTCTTCATCTTTCATTGCTAATGTTACTGTGTTCTGAACGCTTATTTCAGATTGTACAGCATTTTCCATGTTGATGAAGTTGATTTCTGTAGTTGTTGGATTTGTAGCCGTATCGTATGTATCAGCAACAATGGTTCCTTTTTCCCAGTTTTTGAAAAGCTTCTTTACTAATTTTTTAGCATCTCTTGTTTTTACATCTCCAATGATGATTAAATATGCATTGTTTGGCTTAAAGTATTTGTTGTGAAATGCTTTTACATCTTCAAGTGATACATTGTTTACAGATTCTTCTGTGATGAATTCTCCGTAAGGATGATTTGCACCATAAGCTAATACAGATTGAACTCTACCAGCAACAGCCTTCACATTTTTCTTTTCAGATTTTAAGTTTTCTAAAATCTTAGTTCTTTCTGCTTCTAAGTCTTCTTTTGTGAAGTTAGGATTTAAAGCGCCATCTGCCATTAATTCCATAATTCTCGGAAAATACTTTGAAAGGGAGTTTGCAAATGCACTTTGCGAACCAAAATTTAAAGAAGCTCCTAAGTAGTCAACTTCTTCATTAAAATCGTCTTTTGAGATCGAAGTAGAGCCGCTTCCAAGTAACGCACTTACTAAGCTGGTAACTCCTGCTTTTTTCCCTTCAACAATCAAAGGATTGTCAATAGTTAATGTTGCAGAAACTCGTGGTAATTTATGATTTTCTACAATCATTACGGTCAATCCGTTTTTCAGTGTAAATGTCGTTGGCTTTCCAATATTAACTTTCGGTGCAGGTCCTGGTTTTGGCTGCACAGATCTATCTATTTGAGCTTGTATTGTTAGCGATGCTAAAAACAATACAAGGAGTGAAAATATTCTTGTTTTCATCTGTTATTTTTTAATGTTTTTAAAAGATCAGAATCCTTTTTATTTTTTTTCTTGTGTTTTTTCAGCTGGTAAATATTCCAAAATCAAACGTTGGTTTGACTTTAAATATTTGTTCGCTACATTTCTAATTTCTTCTCTTGTAATTGATCTGTAAATATCAATTTCTGTATTGATAAGGTTGGTGTCACCATATAATACATTGAATCTTGCCAACGAGTTTGCAATTCCCTGCACACTTGAATTTGAGTTTACAAAGTTATTTTCAAATTTATTTTGAAGCTTTTGGTAATCTCTTTCAGAAATTAACTCTGTTTGAAGCTTTTTGATCTCAATATCCATTTCAGCAACCAAATCATCTAACGAGTTTTCACCTAATGGAATTGCAAATAAAGCGTATGTTCCATAATCTTCTTGGCTCAAATTTACTGCTTGTACTGCCAAAGCCATTTTCTTTTCATCCACCAAACGCTTGTATAATTTAGAACTCTTTCCGCTACTTAAGTAAGAAGAAATCATATCTAAAACTCTAGCATCTCTTGTTTTGAAAGATGGTGTTCTGTACGTTGCAATAACTGCTGGAATTTGAATATTTTGATCGTATGCTTTTGCACGGAATTCCTGTGTAATAGGATCTTCTTTAGGAAAGTTTCTCTTAACATCTTTTCCTCTTGGAATTGCTGCGAAGTAATCTCTAATCATTTTTTTAGTCTTAGCAGTATCAAAATCTCCTGCAACAACTAATGTAGCATTGTTAGGAACGTAGAATTTTTTATTGAATGCCATAAACTCCTCTAAAGTAGCAGCATCTAAATGTTCCATTTTACCAATGGTAGTTCCTTTGTACGGATGCTTTTTGAACATATTCTTTTTAACTTCTTCAATAATACGTCCGTAAGGCTGATTGTCTACACGAAGTCTTTTTTCTTCTTTCACAACCTCATTTTGAGTATCAACTCCAATTTGATTAATTACAGGATGTAGCATACGTTCTGATTCCATCCATAATCCTAATTGTAAATTGTTTGACGGGAATACTTCATAATAATATGTTCTGTCATCAGTTGTGTTTGCGTTATTGCTTCCTCCATTAGAAGATACAATTTTAAACCATTGTCCACGCTCAATATTTTTTGTTCCTTCAAACAAAAGGTGCTCAAAAAAATGGGCAAATCCAGTACGTTCTGGGTTTTCATCTTTGGCACCTACATGATACATAACAGCTGTAGTGACTACTGGGGCTGAATTGTCTTGGTGAAGAATTACGTGTAGACCATTGTCTAAATCATATTCTTCAAACTTAACTTCTTGTGCTTGCGAAATAAATCCTAAAAGCAACAATGAAGCTATTGAAAATAATCTTTTTCTCATTGCATTAAACTTTTTTTGACTTTAAGTTATTTAGATAGGACGCAAGTTCTATAAAAATGTTACATCTCACAAGAGAACAATCAATTTTTTAAATATTTCATCAAGTCTCATCTTTTTTGTATATTAAAGGAAATCAATTGATTAGAAACCAAAAAAAAGGGAAAAATATGGGAAATAAAATCATTAAATATGGAGGCTTTATTGCAATGAGTCTCATTTTATACTTTTTAATAGTAAGATTGGTAGGCTTGCATGAAAATCCTTGGCTACGTTTGTTAAATGGTGTTATTGTAGCGTTTGGAATATACAAAGTGATTAAAGATGTAAAAAAAGAAAGCGGTGCAAGCTTTAACTATTTTGAAGGATTTAAAGCAGGAATCATTTCAGGATTTGTGGCAACGTTAATTTTTACTCTTTTTATGGGAATTTATATTTTTCATATTGACACTGAGTTTGCCGAAAAAATTATGGCAATGAGCTTGGGAAGTGTTGCTACCGAACCTGGACTTTTACTATTCATTATATTGATAGAAGGTTTTGCTTCTACAGTGGTTTTAAGTCTATTATTTATGCAAAAATTTAAGCCAAGTTGGAATATTAGCAATAAACTACAATAGAAGTGTTTGTAGATTAATTAATTAGATGTATATTTGCGTCCATTTTTGGATAAAATTAATTAATTAAACGATACGCTATGTATGCAATTGTAGAGATAGCAGGGCAGCAATTTAAAGTTGCAAAAGATCAAAAAGTATTTGTTCATCGTTTGGCAACAGAAGAAGGAAAGAAAGTTACTTTCGACAATGTTCTTTTGTTAGATGACAACGGACAAGTTACTATTGGCGCCCCAGCTATAAACGGAGCCGCAGTAGAGGCCAAAGTTTTAAAGCACCTTAAAGGTGATAAAGTTATTGTTTTCAAGAAAAAAAGACGTAAAGGGTACCGTGTGAAGAACGGTCACCGTCAGTCTTTAACAGAAATTGTTGTTGAAAACATTGTAGCTTCTGGAGCTAAAAAAGCAGCACCAAAGAAAGAAGAAGCTAAAAAAGAAGTTGCGAAGCCGGCTGAAAAGCCAGCTGCTAAAAAAGCAACAGGTAAAGCAGATGATTTAAAAAAGATTGAAGGAATTGGTCCTAAAATCGCATCTACTTTAGTAGAAGCTGGAATTGCTACTTTCGCTGAATTAGCGAAAACTGAACCAGCAAAAATTTCTGAAATCATTTCAGGTGTTCGTGGAAACCACGTTACTGATACTTGGCCAGCACAAGCTCAATTAGCTGCTGACGGAAAGTGGGATGAGTTAAAGAAATGGCAAGACGAATTAGATGGTGGTAAAGCATAATTGCATATCACTTAAGTATAACAAATAAAACCTTACTAAGATGGCTCACAAAAAAGGAGTTGGTAGTTCTAAAAACGGTAGAGAATCAGAATCGAAACGATTAGGTGTTAAGATTTTTGGTGGACAAGCAGCAATTGCTGGTAACATACTTGTTAGACAAAGAGGTACTACTCACAACCCAGGAGAAAATGTATATATGGGAAAAGACCATACATTACATGCTAAAGTAGACGGTATTGTGAAATTCACAAAGAAATCAAACAACAGATCTTACGTATCTATCGAACCTTTCGAAGCATAGTTAAGATTTACCCTATAAAAAAAGCCTGAACATTTTTTGTTCAGGCTTTTTTTATGGAATCATTTCATTTGCCGTTATTTTACAAATCCTTTTTTCTTTAATAAAGGCTCAATTTTTGGCTCTGCACCACGGAATCCTTTGTATAATTCCATTCCTGGTAATGAACCGCCCTTACTTAACATGTTACGATATTTTTTTGCGGTTGCTGGATCAAATATATTTCCTGTGTCTTTGAATGCTTGAAAAGCATCTGCATCCAATACTTCTGACCATAAGTAGCTGTAATATCCAGAGGAATAGCCCACAGGACTCGAAAATATATGTCCGAAATATGTGCTTCTGTAACGCGGAATAATTTCGTCAATCAATCCTAATTTGGTCATCGCTGCTGCTTCAAAAGCATTAACATCTGTTGGAATATCTGCTGTTTTTGCATGCCAAGCCATGTCTAAGTATGCCGCCGCCATATATTCAACCGTAGCAAAACCACCATTGAAGGAATTGGCATCTTTCATTTTTTTAATCATTGCATCAGGAATTACTTCTCCTGTTTTGTAATGTTTGGCAAACATGCGTAATACTTGCGGTTCGCTCATCCAGTTTTCCATTACTTGCGAAGGAAATTCTACAAAGTCTCTCGGTACATTAGTTCCTGATAAGGATTCATATTTTACATTAGAAAACAATCCGTGGAGTGCATGACCAAATTCATGGAACAAGGTTTCAGCTTCCGTAAAAGATAGCAACGATGGCGAATCTCCGGAAGGAGCAGGATAATTAAAGTTATTTGTTACAATTGGTGTTACCATTCCATCAACATTCATCTGACTGCGTAAAGCATTCATCCAAGCACCACCACGCTTGCTTTCGCGGGCAAAGAAGTCCATATAAATGATTCCTAAATGTGAACCATCGGCTTCTAATACTTCAAATACTTGCTGATCGTCATGCCATTTTGGAACGTTGTTCATTTCTTTAAATTCCAAACCAAAGAGTTCATTTGCCAACGCGAAAACGCCATCTCTTACCGCATTTACTTCAAAGTACGGACGTGTTTCTTCTTCGTCAAAGTTGTATCGTTCTTTGCGGACTTTTTCTACGTAATGTCTCCAATCGCTTCCTGCAAATGTTCCTGTAACACCTTCACTTTTCATTTTTTTGGCTAAAGCTTCACGTTCCGATTTTGCCATTGCTAGTGCAGAAGACCATAATTTGTCCATAAAACCATATACAGCTTCTGGAGTTTCTGCCATATTATCCGAAAGAATGTAAGCTGCATGTGAATCGTAACCTAATAGTTTTGCTTTTTCCAAACGCAATGCTGCCATTTCGCTTAGAATGGCTTTGTTGTCGTTTTCATTATCGTTATTTGCACGCATTGCATACCCGTCAAATAAGGCTTTGCGAGCTTCTCGGTTTGGAGATGATTGTAAAAACGGATTGATACTTGGACGTTGCAATGTGAACGACCAACCATCTTCATGTCCTCTTTTTTTAGCTTCTTCCGCAGCTAAAGCCACTAGACTTTCAGGAAGATTTCCGAGGTCTTTTTTGTCTTTTGTATGGTATTCGAATGCGTTGGTTTCATCTAGTAAGTTTTCTCCAAAATCACCACTTAGTTTTGCCAGTCGCGTGTTGATTTCGCGCAAGCGATCTTGTTTTTCACCTTTTAGACTGATTCCTGCACGCACAAAACGTTTGTGAGTTTCTTCAAGCAAACGTGTTTCTTCTGGAGATAAGTTAAGTGTATTTTTTTGATCGTACACTGCTTTTACACGTTCATATAATTTAGCATTTAGGTTGATAAAATCGCTATGCGTAGCCAATGCAGGCGTAATTTCTTTTGCAGCGGCTTTTAGCGTATCATCCGTATTTGCGCCATTTACGGCATAAAAAATACGTTGTAATCTTTTTAAATATTTTCCACTAAATTCTAACGCTTCAATGGTGTTTTGAAAAGTTGGTGTTTCGGTACTTTCGCTAATGGCAGTAATTTCTTCTTGATTTTCTTTCAGTGCAATTTTGAATGCAGGCAAGTAATCGCTGCTTTTTATTATATCGAAAGGTGGTACGCCGTGTGGAGTGCTCCATTCGGTCAATAAAGGATTGTCGGTCATTTTGGTTTCTGATTTTTTTTCGGGCGTAGCATCTTTGCAGGAAGCAAATAGTAGAATGCTACTAATAATGGCTATTGAAGTACGTTTCATTTTATAGTTAATTAGTACAACAAGATACTATTTTTTTAAATTTTATGAATGATTTTAACGTTCTATACGAATTGTATATTCAACACGTTTGTATAGTATACATTCACAAAAACCGACACATGATGAAATCATTTTTTACCATTTTACTTTTTTGCATTAGTTTTTCAGTTTTTGGTCAAAAGAAAATTCATGTGTTTGTAGCGTTGTGCGATAATATACATCAGGGAATTGTGCCAGTGCCAAAATCATTAGGAAACGGTCAAAATCCACAAACAAATTTGTATTGGGGCGCGTTGTATGGAATGAAAACATATTTTAAGCGCAGTAAAGATTGGGAATTTATAAAAACGATTCCCTCAAAAAACTCAAAAATACTAGAACGTGTTCTTTTCAAACACAAAACTTCTGACACATATTTGTTGGCTGATGCATATGATGGAAAGTATATTAAACAAACAACGATCGACTTTTTACAAGCGAGTAGCGGAGCAAATTCTGAAGAAATAACCATCAACCATCAAAAAATAAATTTTGGTGGAGGTGCAGATTTAGTCGCGTATATTGGTCATGATGGTTTAATGGAGTTTACTTTAGATACAAAGTTTTCACCCAAAAACAATAAAAAGCGCGATGTAATTATTTTAGCATGTATTAGTAAAAATTATTTTAAACCGTATGTACAGCAAACAGGTGCAAATCTGTTAGTTTGGTCTACAGGATTGATGTCGCCCGAAGCATATACGCTAAAATGGGCAATTGATGGTTGGATTTTAAACGAATCTGATGCAGAAATTCGCGAACGTGCTGCAAAGGCGTATCACAAATACCAAAAATGTGGTATGCGTGGCGCAAGAGGTTTGTTGGTCACAGGGTATTGAGAAATTATTTTATAAAAAAACTTTTACCAAACTAAAATTCGTTTGGTAAAAGTTTACCTAAAGATCTATGATCTGCGTATCGTTAACTTGGGCTGCAGCCAATATTTGACCACACAGGATCTGCTGGTCGTGACCAACAAACACAGTCTGTATGAGGAATAGATGCCCAGCCAATTCCTCCTTTTACCGCTTTGAAATCTGAAATAGTGCTTTTCTCTAGTTTTAATTTATTTACATTCTTTTTTTTCATTTGGTTAACGTTTTAAAAGGTTTATTTAATTTTTAATGGTCACAGATTACCTGAGTATTTTCACAATCGTTCCAGGTTGGTTGAGGAGTACAAGGAGAATAACATGTTTTGTAGTATTTGTTTGTAAAATCGCAAGTACGTCCAGAAACACCTCCTTTTATCTCATCAATTTTTAGAGTAGAAACATTTTGCTTGTTGAGGTGAAGTTTGATTTTTGATTTTTTCATAATTTTATTGGTTTTAAGGTTAATTTCTTGGTCTTTGACATGTTTCGGTATGGTAGCAAGTAACATCTGTATACACGCATTCCTGTATTGAACATCGATACGGATAGGATGCACAACCTCTTTGCAAAGTGTCTTTTGCCAAACCTCCTGTAACTTTTTTATTAGTTAAGTCAGCAATAGGAGCTTTTTTTAAATTTAACTTAGAATGAACATTCTTTTTTTTCATAATCTTTAAAAATTTTTGGGAGTTTTTAGTGACATGAAATTAGAATGTATTTTTAGTGTACGCAATCAAACGAAACTTCGTTTTATAAAAAAGAGGTGTTACATATGTCCTGCATCATCTTTACCTTCATCCGCGTGATTTAGGCTGTCAGGTCTTGTGGTTATTGTATATTGACAGTGTGGAAATTCAGTAAAACAATCAACTTCATTAGTTTCGGGAGCGTCTGCGCCACCTGCAATGGTAAGATTTGAAATGCTAACTTTTTTTAATTTTAAGGAAACTAAAGTAAAATCTTGTTTTTTCATAGTATAAGAATTAGTATAAACTTTTTCTTAAAGATAGATATTACCTAGGCTGAAACGAAAAAGACATGCCTTCATTTTATGAAATAGCGGTAAGATTTTTGATGAAAAATGAAGGATAAATGCCTGTTTGTTTTTTAAATGCTCTCGAAAAAGCACCTTCACTTTTAAAACCTAATTCTTTAGCAATCGCTTTGATGCTATACGATCGCAACACTTTATCATTTTTTAAGGCATGCAATACATAATTGATGCGCAATTGTGTAATGTATTTTTTGAATGTAAGCCCTTTGTGTTCGTTTACGATTTGAGATAAATATGAAGTATTTGTATTTAATTTCTTGGCAACGGAAACCAAACTTGTATTTTTATGTAGAAATGCTTCTGATTTTTCAAACTTTTCCAAGCCTTCTAAGATAGTAGCAACTTTTTCATCAGAAATTTGAAATTTATTTATAGTTGCTTCCGAAACATCTTTTTTGGAAGGTTCCGTTGAAAGTTTTTGCAACAACTCATCAAATTTTTTCTTGTTGTTGCGTTGTAGTTTTTTATAGGCAAGAAATAGTCCAACAAGCGAAATAAGCAATCCGATGGAGATAAAAAGTAAGGATTTGTTTTGTTTTTCTTTTCGTTTAGAAGTAAGCTGTAAAGATGAAATTTTATCTTCTAATGTTTTTGTGTCATATTCTTTTAAAATAGTATTCGTATGAGTAATTTGCTTTTGAATGGTATCTGTATAGGCAAAATCGTGTGCAAAGCGATAGTTTTCCAATGCTTTGTCTGTGCTGTCAATCTGTTCGTAACTATTTGCTAGTAATGAAAGTACTTCTCTGAATTTAAAATCGTCAAACTCAATTTCTTTCTGTAATGATTTTATCGCTTCAAATTCGGTAATTGCTTCCGGAAACATCTTTTTTTCATAGTATGTTTTCCCGCGAAAGCGACATATAGGATATAAATTTCGTTTTGTTCCCAATAGAGAGACTAAGCTATCGGCTTTGTGTAAAACCGTCAGTGATTTGTCATAATCTTTCCGCATATAATCAACAATTCCTTGTAGGGTAAAATAATAACTCAATGCATCTGTGTCTTTTTGTGCAATGCTCATTTCTTTAAGTTCGGGTAAATATTCAGCAGCAGTTTCAACATCTACATACGTGTAAGCAGAAATCAATCCGATCAATGTGTTTAAGTATAATGTGTGATATTTTTTTTCTTCTATAATTGGTGTGATGATTTCTTTATTTTTCAAAAACAACGCTGTAGCGCCTTCATGATCGCCCATAATATTTTTGATGGAACCAATACTGTGATTTGAGTAAATCTGATAACGAATGTTTTTTGTTTTTCTCGCCAAAGCGTCCAACTGTAAATAGAAGTAAATGGCGTCCTTATATTTGCCAAATGTAAAATATGTTTTTCCTTTTTGACTTGTTGCTTTAATGAGTAAGCTATCATTTTTTTCTCGTGTGGCATAAAGAATTACGATATTGATGTGATTTAAAGCCGCATCCATATCACCAAAATAATTTTTAGAAGATGCTTGCAATAAAATACCTTCATGTTGCTCCAGTATATTGCCTGCATTAGTAGCTTTTGTGAATAATGCTTCGGCGTATTTTTCGGCGATTTTAGGTTTTGAATATGCTAAATTTCGGTATCCATCTTTTAATGCTTGATAGCTTTTTTTTAGCAGTGAATCATTTTCCTGGGCAGAAACGTTTTCACAACAGCATAAAATAAGCAATAAAGTAATACAGGAAATGAATCTCATAAAGTGGCAATTTGGCAAAAGAGGTATTCTACCTAATAGTGATGTAACTATTTGTTTTGTTACCCTAAGATAAAAAAATAAAAAGCCTTTTATCAAAAACGATAAAAGGCTTTTACATATTGTATAAGAATAAATCTTAGTATCTGTAGTATTCTGGCTTGTATGGACCTTCTACAGTTACACCAATATATTCCGCTTGATCTGTAGAAAGTTCTTCTAACTCAACGCCAATTTTTGCTAAGTGTAAACGAGCTACTTTTTCATCTAAGTGTTTTGGTAGCATGTACACTTCATTTTTGTACTTGTCTGAATGATTCCAAAGTTCAATTTGTGCCAATGTTTGGTTTGTAAATGAATTACTCATTACAAAACTTGGGTGACCTGTAGCACAACCTAAGTTTACCAAACGTCCTTCGGCTAATAAAATGATGTCTTTTCCGTTTACGGTATACTTATCAACCTGTGGCTTGATTTCTACTTTTGTATCTCCGTGGTTGTCATTTAACCAAGCAACAGCAATTTCATTATCAAAATGTCCAATATTACAAACAATCGTTTTGTCTTTCATTGCTTCAAAATGCTTTCCAGTAACGATATCTTTGTTTCCTGTTGTTGTAATTACGATATCAGCATTTCCAACAACATTTTCTAATTTCTTAACTTCAAAACCGTCCATTGCAGCTTGTAATGCGCAAATTGGATCAATTTCAGTAACGGTAACAATACTTCCTGCACCTTTAAAAGAAGCAGCAGTTCCTTTTCCTACGTCTCCGTATCCACAAACAACAACTCTTTTTCCTGCTAACATAACATCCGTTGCACGACGAATTGCATCTACAGCACTTTCTCTACATCCGTATTTATTATCAAATTTAGATTTTGTAACAGAATCGTTAATGTTAATGGCTGGCATTGGCAACGTACCATTTTTCATTCTTTCGTATAATCTGTGTACACCTGTAGTTGTTTCTTCAGATAAACCTTTGATGCCATCAACCAATTCTGGGTAACGATCTAAAACCATATTTGTTAAATCTCCACCATCATCTAAAATCATGTTTAATGGTTTGCGATCTTCTCCAAAAAATAATGTTTGTTCAATACACCAATCAAATTCTTCTTCGTTCATTCCTTTCCATGCGTATACTGGAATTCCAGCATCAGCAATAGCGGCAGCAGCCTGATCTTGTGTTGAGAAAATATTACAAGAACTCCAAGTTACTTCTGCACCAAGTGCTTTTAAAGTCTCAATTAAAACAGCAGTTTGGATAGTCATGTGTAAACATCCAGCAATTCTTGCGCCTTTTAACGGTTGTTCATCTTTATATTCTTCACGAAGACTCATTAATCCTGGCATTTCTGCTTCGGCTAATTCGATCTCTTTTCTTCCCCATGCTGCTAAAGAAATATCTTTAACTTTATAAGCTACGTAAGGAACTGATTTTGTACTCATACTCTTTTCTTTTTTTTATAGTTAGAATAATTATGGTTTGTGACCTAAAATATTTTTAAATTCGCTTCATAACTTTGCAGTGCCTCGCAAGCACTAAAAGTTTGCGAGTGCAAAGGTACTAAATAACTTTTTAATATAATGGCTCTTTACAAAACTATAACAGTAAATAAACATACTAAAGTGCTGATTTGGAAGATAGAAGAGTCTTTTGAAGAATTAAATCGTGAAATAAAACTCACAAATCACTGTCAGCAACGCCTTGACGGAATGCGCTCTGAAATTCATCAACGTGGCTTTTTAAGTGTTCGTCACTTATTGGCAGTTTGCGGATATACTGATTTTGATTTGTACTATGACGAAAAAGGAAAACCGCATTTGAAAGACGGAAAATACATTTCAATCACACATTCATTCAACTTTTCAGGAATTATCATAAGCGATACCATTCCTGTTGGGATTGATATTGAAAAACAACGTGATAAAATTCTGCGAATAGCTCATAAATTTACTCCACTAGAAGAATACAATACCATTGCCAATCATGAAGCGTTGGTTCGCAAGGTAACCATTGTTTGGGGCGGAAAAGAATCTATTTACAAAGTATATGCTGAAAAAGGATTAAGCTTTATAAAGCACATTGATATTGACGATTTTTCGATGGATGCTTCCAAAACAAAAGGAACTGTTTATTATGGAAACAATACCGCGACGTATTCGCTCGATTTTTTAGAATTTGAAGGATTTACCTGTGTCTATGCCTTAGAAGAAAATCGTTAGTATGATGAAAAAAACAATCTATGACGATATTATTCAGGCAAAACAAAACGGTCAAAAATTATTGGCAGTTTTAATTGATCCCGATAAAATAGACATCAATCACATTCCTGAATTTTTCAAAAAAGTACACAAATCGATTGTCACACATGTATTTGTTGGTGGAAGTACGGATGCAGAACGAAAAATGGAAAACGTGGTAGCAATCATCAAACAACATACAAAATTACCTGTTTTAATTTTTCCAGGAAGTCACGAGCAAATCACAGAAATGGCAGACGGAATTCTGTTCTTGTCGCTACTTTCTGGACGAAATCCGAAATACTTAATTGAACAGCAAGTACAATCGGTTGTAAAACTGATAAACACAAGTTTAGAAATCATTCCGACAGGATATATTTTAATTGATGGCGGCATAGAAACTGCGGTACAACGCGTGAGCGAAACACAGCCAATTTCACAAAAAAATCATGCAGAAATTTTACATACAGCCTTAGCAGGACAATTTTCTGGCAAAAAACTCGTCTATCTAGAAGCGGGAAGTGGCGCACAAAAAGCGATCAAGCCAGAAATCATACAAGAAGTTTCAACCAAATTGCAAATTCCATTGATTGTTGGTGGCGGCATTCGTTCCAAAAATCAACTTAATGTTGCATTCAATGCTGGAGCCGATTTGATAGTCATCGGAACTGCCTTTGAACAAAACGAAGCCTTTTTGAATGAATTGAAAAGATGAAATTTTAAATGCTTAATGTTGAATTTTAAATTAGAAAAAAGATTTTTTTAAGACCCAAGACCCAAGACCCAAGACCCAAGACCCGAGACCCGAGACCCGAGACCCAAGAGCCAAGAGCCAAGAGCCAAGAGAACAAACAACGAAAAACAAACAACAAACAACAAACAAAAAAATGAATATCTCAGTAGAATTAACGCTCACACCATTACAAAACGATTTTGAAACTCCAATTATCAATTTCATCAAAAAACTTAGAGCTTCACAATATACAGTATTGGAAAATCCATTAAGTACGCAAATTTATGGCGATTATGACGGCATTATGAAACTACTAACTTCCGAAGTAAAAACAGCGTTTGAAAAAGAAAACAACATTCTACTCACAATGAAAATCGTAAAATCCGACAGAAGCAACTATGAGCCAACTTTTTGATTTCTTAGCCAAACCGTATGAAAATGTAACCTGGTTTATGATACTGCTCGAATTTACTGCAGCAGCTTTTGGTATTGCAAGCGTATGGTTTGCCAAACAGGAAAAAATTTGGGTATATCCTACAGGAATTGTCAGTACGGTAATTTATATTTACATCTGTTATCACGCAGTATATTATGGTGATATGATTGTAAATATTTATTATTCGTTAATGAGTATTTACGGTTGGTATATGTGGACACGCGTTCGGGAAGATGCCAAATTAGAAATCTCACGCACCAACTTTTGGGACAAGCTAAAAACAATCTCTATATTTCTTTTTACGGCAGCTTTTACCTATGTCGTATATGTACAATATGATGTAATAGACATTCACTTGGGCGTTCAGGAAACTATTGATCTGGTATTTTCTAATTTTGGTTCTATAGCAGAAATTAAAACCATTACACCGTATTTAGACATTTTTACAACTGGAATTTTCTTTTCAGGAATGTGGCTCATGGCGAATAAAAAGATTGAAAACTGGATTTTTTGGATTTTCGGAAATCTTGTGTCCGTTCCGTTATATTTTGTTAAAGGATATGGTTTTACAGCAATTCAATTTGCAATTTTCTTAATTTTAGCCATCTTTGGATATATCGCATGGAGAAAAACCTTGAAAAACAAAGCAATAGCAGCATCAAAATAGTCATTTTTGGACCTGAATCTACAGGAAAAACAACACTAGCAAAGCAGTTAGCTGCACATTACAACGCTACATTTGTGCCCGAATATTCGCGTATTCTTGCAGAAGAAAAACAGCAAAAAGGTGAAAAACTAACTTCGGAAGATGTCATTCCTATTGCCAAAGGACAATTGCGATTAGAATGTCAAGCTCCTAAAAATACCATGCTCATCTGTGATACCGACATTCTAGAAACCTTAACGTATGCACGCATCTATTATCCTGAATTTAAAAGTGAAACCCTTAAAAAATATGTGGCAAAAAACACTGCAAATCTCTATTTTTTAACTTATATTGATACACCTTGGGAAGCGGACGGAATTCGCGATTTGCCTCACAAAAGAGAAGAAGCATTTTTACAATTTCAACAAACCCTAAAAACCTATAATCAACCCTATGTATTGTTGAAAGGAAATGAGCAAACACGACTCCAAACAGCAATTACACACATAAACAAACTGCTAGAAGTACATTGAACTTTTCAAAAAAACATACGGAGCAAATAGAAGCAAAAGGATTAACATTGCTTCAAGTAGAAAAACAATTAGACAAGTTTGAAAAAAAAATACCTTACACTCAAATCACTGAACACGCAAGTGTTGATCGTGGCATACTAAAACTGACGTCTGAAACAGAAGAAAGCTACAGCAAAATATACGAGGAAACCTATGAAACGCTAGAAATTGTCAAATTTACGCCAGCTTCAGGAGCGGCAACGAGAATGTTTAAATTTCTATACAAATTTCTTGAAAACTACAACCCAAAAAAGGATTCCATAAACTCATACATCAACAAAGAAAAAGAACCAGAAATTCGTCTATTCTTTATCGGATTGGAAAAATTTCCTTTTTACGATGATGTGCTAAAAATAATGAACAAAACAGAACTAGATCGTATTAAAAAACCCGATCAGTTCAATTATGATTTTGTACATACGTTGCTAGCAGAAACTGGACTCAACTACGGAAACTATCCAAAAGGATTACTTCCTTTTCACAAATACAAAAACCACCTTTCTACGCCTTTTCAAGAGCATTTATTCGAAGCTGCAAGTTACGCTTGTAAAAACGGAAAAGCCAAGTTGCACTTTACTATTTCAAAACAACATTACGAGAAATTTAAAGCCACAGAAAATAAAATTTTACCACACATTTCTCAAAAAACAGGTTGCACTTTTGACATATCTTATTCCTATCAATCGGAGCAAACGGATACCATTGCGGTCGATCAAAAAAACAGACCAATACATGATGCCGAAGGAAAGCTACTATTCAGACCTGGCGGACATGGCGCGCTCATTGAAAACCTAAATCTGATTGATGCCGATTTAATCTTCATCAAAAATATAGACAATGTTGTAGTGAATACGTACGCAGAAGAAATATCGCGCTACAAAAAAATTCTGGCAGGCAAACTCATTGAATTGCAGCAGAAAGCTTTCAAATTTATGGAAATGTTACATGAAGGTGTATCAGATGAAGAACTCAACACCATCTTAAACTTTCTCTACACCGAACTTAACATTCAAATCAGTGAAGAATTTGAAAAATACTCACAAAAATATCAAATTGAATATCTCATCGAAAAACTCAACCGACCAATTCGTGTGTGTGGCATGGTAAAAAATGAAGGAGAACCTGGCGGCGGACCATTTTGGGTAAAACATGAAAACGGTGCTGTTTCCCTACAAATTGTAGAATCAGCTCAAATAGACAAAAAGAACGACTACCATCAAAGCATTCAAAAACTTGCAACACATTTCAATCCGGTAGACATTGTTTGTGGCGTAAAAGACTATCAAGGAAACAAATACGATCTCACAAAATTTGTAGATCGTAAATCATACTTTATTGCTTCCAAATCAAAAAGTGGCAAAAAAATAAAAGCGCTGGAGTTGCCAGGTTTGTGGAATGGTGCCATGGCGTTTTGGAACACTATTTTTGTGGAAGTTCCATTAGTCACGTTCAATCCTGTAAAAACCATCAACGATTTGCTAAAACCTACGCACCAAGTAAAATAACAATTTATTGTCATTCCTTCGCAGGAAGGAATCTACTAGAAAGCAAAAAGACCAAAAAGGATTTACACTCTCAAATTTATATTGTGAATTACTTACAATTACTAACTAAGCAAACCGAGAACAATCTTATCATACATAATCACTGCTAAAAAAAATTGCATTGAAAAAAATAAATTATTTCATCAATGCAATTTCAAAATACGATCTACTGTAATGTGAGTTCAGCATAAGAATTGTAGTTTGAAACTATTCTTTTCCGCAGTATAGTAGGGATTTTTCTTTAAAGTTTTTTGAAGCTTTGAAAAAATGTTAATTCATAAACTCCATAACAGAAAATAGAGCTTGGTGAACTAAAATTTAGAAAAATTCATGCGGTTTTAGTTTTTCCCTAAAAGAAAAACTAGAAATACCTCTGGAAAAGTTCCCTTTTTTTTGTTTCTTTTCTTTGGGTAAGCAAAGAAAACGAAAATTAAAAAACTAAAAATTAATAACTTAATAGAGATGTTTCTGAAGTTGCTGTAGATATAAATCGAATTAATTATATCGAAATCACGTTACTATAATCAAAACTTACACGGTGTTCCATCAGGGTTTTGCCCGTTTCCAATTGTATGCGTACAGCGAATTGCTTCAGTAAGTTTTATAGGTTCTGTCACTGTTTGGCAGGTATCTACATCAGAAATAATACACGGATTCTCTGTAAATCTGGCTGCAGCACCTCCACGAACGGTATTCAAATAAGATACATGTGAAATTTTAGTCGTTTTAAAAGCGAGCTTTTTCTGGAAATTTTGTTTTTTCATGAGAATAAAGTTTTATGGTTACCTATTAAAAGTACTGATTTTCAGAATGCTAAAATGTTAAAAAATGATATTTTCTTACGTTTCATAAAGAAATTCAATAAAAAACACCATTATGTAACAAAATAAAAACAGTTTGATAATTGTTTAAAAAAACGATTGACAATTCAAAAAACTGAATTACTTTTGCAGCATCTCAAAGGGGTGCAACTTGAATCACATTCAAAACGCTGAGATTATACCCAATGAACCTGGGCAGGTAATGCTGCCAAGGGACAAACTAAATCTTTCAAAGATTGGTATGCCGACAGTCATAGTCTGTCAACACTAACTATTAATTTTTAATCAAGAATAATTACCCCTTTTATTCGTAACAAAACGTATTACGAATATGAAGAATTTATTCGCTTTTTTATGCCTTTTCGTACTATCAGTCAGTATGCAAGCGCAAAACTTTACAGTCTCAGGAACTGTAACCGATGAAAATGGAAAACCATTATTAGGCGCAACCATTGCCGTTAAAAATGCTTCCACAGGAACTACAACCGACAGCGACGGAAAGTATGCTATAAAAGTCGCTTCTGGGAATTATGAATTTGTTTGCACTTTCGTGGGAATGAAAACTGCAACGAAAAATGTCTCCGTAACAGGAAACACCGTAGTAAACTTTACCTTATCCGATTCGGCGGAAGCTTTAGATGCTGTCCTCATTTCAGCAGTCCGCGTAAATGCCGACTCACCAATCACTCACTCAAACCTAGAAAAAGAGGAAATCGCAGAACGTAATTTGGGACAAGATGTGCCAATTTTGATGAACTTCATGCCTTCTGTCGTTACAACTTCTGATGCTGGTGCTGGTGTCGGTTACACCGGAATTCGTGTGCGTGGTAGTGATGCGACTCGTGTAAACGTAACGATCAACGGTATTCCGTACAATGACGCGGAAAGTCAGGGAACATTTTGGGTAAACATGCCTGATTTGGCTTCTTCTACCGAAAGCATTCAGTTGCAACGTGGAGTAGGAACTTCCACAAATGGTTCTGGAGCATTTGGCGCAAGCTTAAGTTTACTTACAGACGCCGTTTCTGAAAAAGCCAACGGAGAAATTTCAAACTCTTTCGGTAGTTTCAACACCAGAAAACACACGGTAAAATTCAGTACAGGAAAACTAGATGGCAACTTTGAATTGGCTGGTCGTTTATCAAAAATAAAATCAGATGGTTATATTGATCGTGCTTCTTCCGACTTAAGCGCGTACTTTTTACAAGGTTCGTATGTGGATGAAACAACACTAATCAAAGCTTTGACGTTTGGCGGACATGAAATTACATATCAAGCTTGGAACGGAATTGACAGAGAAACATTAGAAAGAGATCGTACCTTCAATCCTTCAGGTCAATTTACAGACGAAAATGGAAATGTACGTTTTTATGACAATGAAGTAGACAATTATCGCCAAGATCATTACCAATTTCATTGGAATCAAAAACTTTCTGAAAACTGGACTACCAATCTTGGATTAAACTACACGTACGGACGCGGATATTTTGAGCAATACAAAGAAGATGAACCTTTTGATGAATATGGTTTTGAAGAAATCGTCATCAACGGAACAACCATCAATGAAACCGATTTAATCCGCAGACGTTGGTTAGACAACGATTTCTACGTTATCAACGCAAATGCAAATTACAAAAAGAACAATCTAGACATGGATTTCGGAGCGTTTTTAGGAATCTACGATGGAGATCATTTCGGAGAAGTAATTTGGGCGCGTTTTGCAAGTGATAGTGAAATAAGAGATCGTTATTACGAAGGAAACGGAAAGAAAAACGATTTGAGTTTCTTTACAAAAGCGACCATTCGTGTAAACGATAAAATAAGTCTTTTTGGAGATTTACAATTGAGAAATGTGACCTATAAAACCTCTGGAATTACGTCAGATTTAGTGCCTTTTAACATTGATGAAGATTACACGTTTTTCAATCCAAAAGCAGGAATCAATTACCGAATCAATCCAAAAAATAGTTTGTACTTCTCGTATGCGCGTGCCAACAGAGAACCAAACCGAAGTGATTTTGAAAACAACAACGAAGTAAAACCTGAACAACTAGACGATTTCGAATTAGGTTGGCGTTGGAACGGAGAAAATTTCACCGTAAATACAAACGCATATTACATGCTGTACAACGATCAATTGGTACTTACGGGAGCGTTAGATGACACAGGAACGCCGTTGCGTACCAACAGTGGAAAAAGTTACCGTTTAGGATTGGAAATTGATGCTTCTTTCAAACTAAGTGAGCAATTTACGCTTCGTCCGAACGTGGCAATCAGCACGAATAAAAACGTAGATTTTATAACATCAAGAGATGGAAGTTTGGTCGATTTAGGAAATACAGACATTTCGTTTTCACCAAATTTTGTGGCAGGAAACATACTTTCGTATGCGCCATCGCAGAAGTTTCAAGTATCATTATTGTCTAAATATGTAGGCGAACAATACATGGGAAATATTGACTCAGATGTTTCAAAACTAGACAGTTATTTTATCAATGACCTGAATTTGAACTATGAAATCAAAATGAATTCTATCTTCGAATCCATCATCTTTACAGGATTAATCAATAACATTTTTGGTGTAGAATATGTCTCTAATGGATATTTCTTCACATTTGATGATACTTGGTCAAATCCAGGAACCGTAACAACCATTGAAGGCGCAGGATTTTATCCGCAAGCCACTAGAAACTTCTTAGTAGGAATGACTTTGAAATTCTAGCAAACCAACCATACCATATGTAAAAAGCGACTTGAAAGAGTCGCTTTTTTTATCTCAATACTAAAATCTCAATACTAAGAACTATTTCTCTAGTTATTTGAAACAGTCACAACATTTCCTGATTTCGTCGTGCGATAATTTACCATAGGATAACTATCAGCACCTTCCACAGGATTCAATAACTGTCCGTTTGCCAAGCTATATTCATAATCTTCACAATCACATTTTGCCAACACGCCATTAATTTCCATTGTGGAGCATGTACTAGGAATATGGTTCGGACAACTTGCTTCCCAAGCTAAAAACTGATCGCCAGATAAATTAAACACAAAAAAACCACGAACGCCGCCACCATTAGCAATATAGGTTGAACCGCCAGCAAAATTTAAATTGTCAAACTGTGGTAAATTCAGATTGATCTGAAACTGCACCAACGCATTTGGTATATAAGGATTGTTATTCACGCCATCATCATCCGAATTACATGAAAGAAAAGCGACAAGCGTACAACATAAAAATAAAAAACGTTTCATTTAATCAGTATTTATTAAGTTTTGCAATTTACGTAAAATCATTTTTTAAAAACTCTCAACAGCAAGCACTTTAAATATTTTCTTATATTTGTATAACAAATCCCGTATTCGATGGGATTTTTTTGCGTTATATAATACATGATTATCTATTTATATCGTAAAAACCTACCGATGAATAGATAGAAAACGAAGAAATTATGAGTAAAGTATCTTATTATACAGCAGAAGGACTAAAAAAATTAAGAGATGAGTTAGATCACTTAAAAAATGTGGAACGATTAAAAGCTTCGCAAGCAATTGCAGAAGCAAGAGACAAAGGCGATTTAAGTGAAAACGCAGAATATGATGCAGCCAAAGAAGCACAAGGATTGTTAGAAATGCGAATTTCAAAAATGGAAGCTGTTTTATCTACTGCAAGAATCATTGACGAAAGTCAGTTAGACACCTCAAAAGTATTAGTGCTTTCTACAGTACGTATCAAAAATACGACCAACGGAATGGAAATGACATATACATTGGTAGCAGAAAGTGAAGCAGACTTAGCTGCTGGAAAAATTTCTGTAACTTCTCCAATCGGAAAAGGACTGTTAGGAAAATCTGTGGGTGAAATTGCTGAGGTAAAAGTACCAAACGGAATAATGAAATTTGAAGTGTTGGAAATTACACGAAGTTAATACCTAACAAATTTTTAAATAAAAAAATCCTTTCTTACTTGTTAAAAAAGGATTTTTCTATATCTATTCGCAAGAACTTTTTTATCTTACCAATTATCCAAATTCATTGATATGGCTTCGATTTTTACCAAAATAATTAATGGAGAAATTCCATCCTACAAAATTGCAGAAGACGAAAATTACTATGCTTTTTTAGATATCAATCCAAATTCGGCAGGTCATACTTTATGTATTCCGAAAGAAGAAGTAGATAAAATTTTCGATTTATCGGAAGAAACCTATATGGGGTTGATGCGTTTTTCAAGAAAAGTTGCGATTGCCATCGAAAAAGCCATTCCTTGTCAGCGTGTAGGAATGACAGTCATCGGTTTGGAAGTTCCGCATACACATGTGCATTTAATTCCGTTACATAATATGCAAAGCATGAATTTTGCAAACAAAGAAAAACTCACGCCTGGCGCGTTTGAGGAAATCGCTGAAAAAATTCGCGCGAAACTCTAGGAAATTCTAAAGTGTTTTGTGTATCACGAATCAACAAAAAACAAAAGAGCAAGCGACAAAGTCTAAAAGCGAAGCGTGTCTAAAATCTAGTAGCAAAGCGATCTTGATTCTAACAGCGTAAGCGATCTAATAATCTAATAGCAAAGCGATTCTAAACAACTGTTTTCAACGAAATCTGCATCGTTGTTCCTTTGCCAAGTTCAGACTTTAAAACTTTAATCTTTCCGTTGTGGTAATTCTCAACAATACGTTTGGCGAGTGATAAACCCAATCCCCAACCACGTTTTTTGCTGGTAAATCCAGGTTGAAACACCTTTTTAAAATTTCGCTTCGGAATTCCTTTTCCGTTATCCGTAATTTGAATCCTTACAAAACTATCTGCAGGAATAATTTCTACATGCAACGCGCCTTTTCCTTTCATGGCGTCAATGGCGTTTTTTACCATATTTTCAATCGTCCAGCTATACAATTGCGCGTTAATTTCACTGTAAATTGCGGTTTCAGGAGCGTTAAAAGTAAAATTAACTAGCTTAGACGTTCGCGATAGTAAATAATCGTAAGAATCTTTGGTTTCTTGTACAATATCCAAACGTTCTAATGTTGGAATCGAGCCAATCTTGGAGAAACGTTCGGTAATTGTTTGTAGGCGATCAATATCTTTTTCGATTTCCTGTACATACTCAGGATCTACATTTTCAGTCTTTAAAATCTCTGTCCAACCGACTAGCGAAGAAAGCGGTGTGCCAATTTGATGTGCGGTTTCCTTTGCCATTCCTGCCCACAATTTATTTTGTTCGGAAGCTTTTGAAGCACTAAAAAAGAAATAGGCAACAGCGGCGAATAACACTATAATTAGCAATAGTGCAAGTGGATAATATTTGAGTTTGTTTAAGGCTGGAGAATCCCCATAATACAATGTTCCAAGCTTTACTTGACGATTTAAATCCTCATCAAAGTAAGAAATATCAATAGGTGTGTTTTCGCTTGAAAATTGTTTAATTTTTTTCTTTAAATATAATGAGTCTCTGATTTTATCTTCATCCATGTTTTGAGCATCCATTATTCCATCCTTAGTAACAGATATTCTTGGATTTGAGGTATTTCTCATCATAACTTCTAAGTTTAAAGTTATATCGTCATCACTAGCGGCTTTGCCTTGACTTATTTCAGAAACTGCTAAAGCATAAATCTCCATTTTAGCTCGTTCTTCTTGTTTAAATTCTTGAAAGAAGATGTATGTATTCCATAAAATTCCAGAAACTATCGCGAAAGAGGCGATGATAAGAATCCAACGAACAAAAACCTGCCTATTTTTTAAAATCATAGAAATAATTTGAAAACACTAATATAAACGAAAACTAGGAGTTTTATTGTTTGCGAATACTTTGAAAAAGAATATAGAGTTATTTCTATTCTTGAAAACAACTCTATATCTCAATTAAAGATTAGAGTTCCTCCACAACGCGTCCTAAAATATTATATGTTGTATAACCAGCAGTCCCATCATCTGGAAATTGAACTATGTAAAGACCGTCTGATAAATTGTTACAATGACAGTTATCTAAAATTCCACCTAGAGCAACTCCATCTTTGCAGACCAGCTTGTAGTTAATTCCACCCAAAACTGTATGTTGCTCCGTTTTCGTCAATGTCTTTACACCATCAACATTTAAAATGTTTTTAATCATAATTTTAAATTTTTAATTATTAAATCATAAATATAACGAAGAAATACAATATGTTAGTATTTTAACTTCAAAAAAAGTAGGTAATGACGTACTTGCGACAAAATGATTGTGAAAGCTATTTTAATTCATTCTCATTAATTACGAAAAAGTCATTCTATTTGAATTTAGTTGTTAAAAACCGCCGTTCAACGTTAATAACTATAGTTGTTTGCTCCGCTTTTTTATAGTAGTTTTGTGGTACTAAACACGTAGAAATGTTATCGATAGATCCAAAAGAAATTCCAACGGCTAAATTGCACGGATATTTATTAGGTGCAGTCGCTCCAAGACCGATTGCCTTCGCCAGCACGATTGATGCGGAAGGAAATCCGAATTTATCTCCGTATAGCTTTTTTAATGTTTTTAGTGCCAATCCGCCGATCATGATTTTTTCGCCAGCGCGTAGAGTTCGTAACAATACGACAAAACATACGTTGGAAAATGCGTTGGCAACGAAAGAAGTCGTGATAAATGTGGTAAATCATGCCATTGTTCAACAAATGTCGTTGAGTAGTACGGAATATGCCGAAGGTGTAAACGAGTTTGAAAAAGCAGGATTGACGATGTTGCCATCGGAAAAAATAAAACCATTTCGTGTGGCAGAATCGCCAGTACAATTTGAATGTAAAGTCAATGAAATTGTGCATTTAGGAAATGAAGGCGGCGCAGGAAATTTGATTATTTGTGAAGTGGTAAAATTACACATAAATGAAGACGTTTTAAATGATCGTGGAACGATAGATCATTACAAAATTGACTTGGTAGCCAGAGCCGGCGGAAGTTTTTACAGCAGAGCGCGCGACGGATTTTTCGAAATTCCAAAACCCATCGCAACGTTGGGAATTGGCGTAGATCAAATTCCTGAAGCTATTCGAACAAGCAAAATTTTAACAGGAAACGATCTTGGAATTTTAGGAAATGTAGAGCAATTGCCATCTGCAAAAGACATTGAAGAATTTAAAAAAACAACTGAAATTACGATTTCAGATATATTAGAAACAAATCATAAAGCAGCACAAGCGTTTTTAGCGAAAGGAGATGTGATGACTGCTTGGAAAATATTATTAGCAAAATAAATAACATGGAAGTACAGGGAAAAATAAAAATGATCGGGCAAACGCAGACATTCGGAAACAACGGATTTAGAAAGCGTGAAGTTGTTGTAACAACAGAAGAACAATATCCACAACATATTATGGTGGAATTTGTACAAGATAAAACAGATTTACTAAATAATTTCCAAGTAGGGCAACCTGTAAAAATCAGCATCAACTTGCGTGGTAGAGAATGGGTAAATCCGCAAGGAGAAACAAAATATTTCAACTCTATTCAAGGATGGAGAATTGAAAACTTACAACAAGAAGCGCCAGCAGGAATGCCGCCAGTGCCGCCAGCAGATGCTTTTGAACCAGCAAACGACTTCAAGGAAGAAGATCATGACGATTTGCCTTTTTAAGAAAAGTTCAATTAATAAAGAGGCTGTCTAAAAGCTATGAAAAACTTCATTTTGGTCTTGTTTAAAATCTCATCACATTGATTTATAACTGTTATGAGAAACAGAGCTAGACTCAGTTTGATGAAATTGTTACTTTTAGACAGCCTCTTTTTTTAAGCCAAATTTTAAAGTATATTAGTTTGTTAGTGTTACAGATCTAGTGACTTTATTAAAAGGTCCAGGAATTAATTTTCCATTTTCATCTAACAGTTCCAATTGTATCGTAACCTCACCCATTGGTAACCCTTTTATAATATGAGGAGCCCATTCGGTAATCATAAATTCTTCGCCATTAATAGTCGCTTTTACTTTATGACCAGTTTCTGAAAGTTTAGTATTTAAAACGAAGAAATCTAACAAAAGATTTTCAGTGTCTTTTCCAGTATATTTTCCTTTAGGTCTACTGTAAATCAATGTTGGTGTACTCATATCTAAACCATGTGTGTCTTGAGGATTTTCTCCAACTTCCAATTTTTTGACAACTACAGAGTTTTCATTTTTTACAGATTCATGAAAAGAACGACTTAAAAAGGCCACCAAATGATGTACACCTTCTGGAATCTCTTTTTTGAAAGATGGTGTATAATGAGCAGAGTATGGTTGATTGTTTAGTATAAAGTGAATATGCTGTCCTTTTCCAGAATTGGCTAATAATGTAGTATTTGGTCCAGTTGTCTGCTCTCCAAGATTATAATTATTTACAGTAAAATTAAAATCCACTTCTCCTACCGTAGTAATTTTTGTATCCTCGGGCGCATCCATTGCTAATACAGCATCAGCGTATGCAGGTGATCCTTCTAATTTTTCAAGCGTGATTTTCACCTTTTTTGTCTCAACAGTTTTTGTTGTTTCTGTATCTTTAGAAATCTCTTTGTTAGCGTCTTTTTTTTCGTCTTTACAAGCGGTTATTCCTGTAATAAGTACCAGCATTATTGCAAATACACGTAAAGTTTTCATTTTCATTTCTAATAGTTTTATGGTTATTAATTAAAAGATGGTTTTATTAAAAGTATTAAAATCCCATATAGATTTCATACCATAATTGGTAATTGTGAGATTTCCTAATTGTATCACGCTACTATCAATAGTATTTAATTTACATTGTATTTGTGTAATATGACTATTTTTTATGGTCTCAGAAAGGCGAATTTCTATAGTTATATCACCGCTAGCGATGGTAAGTGTTTTTCCTTCATTTTTGATAAGATCGCATCCCAAATGTCGCATTTCTTGTGCAATACGATAAAAATCTGCTTTGGTGCAATGCATTGAAATACTCTCAATATCTTTAAAAAGGCATTCTTTTTTATATAATTTTTTTAAAAAAGCTTCTCGTGAATACGTATGGTGTTTAACGTGATACAAACTGTCTAGAAAAATAGGATTATAAAAAGCATACCACGTATGTAGATTTGTACTTATATTAGGCGAGTAAAAAGCTTTAAACCATGTAATTTCAGTATTTTCAATAGGCAAGTCAATAGTTTCAGAAATGCTTAAGTATGGAGTTTTATTTTGTGCTAACTTTGGTTGTACACCTAAGTGAAAATGCTCTCCTTTATTGTGTAGTGAAAAACCAATGCCACTTTTTCCTATAGGCTCCTGATAACGGTTATTTGGTCCTAAAATTTCAATATAATGAGAATGACCTCTTATATAACAAGATGATGTTTTAGCGTCAATAGCTTCAAAATTAGGCAAGCCTTTATCTATACTTCCATACATATCATTAAAAAATGCATTCTGCTTTAACTGTGCATACGACACACTATCTAATACGACATACAAATGGTCAAATAGTATCTGAGATACATTTGTACCAAAAAATGCATCCACTTTATCATAATCTACAGAAGATTTTTCCAAGTCTTTTTGTTGTTTACTACAAGAAAAAGAGAGGATTAGTATAAAAATAAGGGTTCTTTTATAGATCATCTGTGATTACTAATTTTAAATAGAAATTTTTGTAACGATATCTAAAAACTCTTGTCTTTTTTGATCTAGTTCAAAACACCCGCCATATTCTACTGTTGTGGTTAAGCTGTTTTTATCTTTGATTCCTCTAGAAGAAACACACAAATGTTTGGCAACTACCATTACAATTACATCTTCAGTTTTTAAGGCATATTGTAAGTCTTTCAAAATTTGCAATGATAATCGCTCTTGAACCTGCGGTCTGTGTGCATAATAATCTACCAAACGATTAATTTTAGAAAGTCCAATAACCCTATCATTTGGAATATACGCTACGTGTGCATGACCAACAATAGGTAAAAAATGATGTTCGCAAGCCGAATCAATAGTAATGTTTTGTTCTACCAGCATTTTTCCATATTTATATTTATTTTCAAAAGTGGAAAGCTTCGGTTTGTTTGCTGGATTTAATCCGTAAAATAATTCTTTTACATACATTTTCGCAACACGATACGGTGTGCCTGATAAACTATCATCGGTAAGATCAAGTCCAAGTTCTTGCATGATATGTCCGAAGTATGTTTCTATATTTTTAATCTTCTCATTATCAGAGGTGTCAAAAGCATCAGGTCGCAACGGAGTTTGTATGCTAGTAGCAATATGATTATTGCCCAATACCTCTATCTGTTCTTTGTCCATTCGATTCTTTTTTTAAAAAATTATGTTACAAAACTATGAATATTTTGCTAATGCAACTGTGTTGCGCTAAATTTATTGCGAAAATTAAAAAATTAATGAAAGCAAAAACTACCTTTCCTTAGTTCATACAAGAAAAAGAGGTAGTTTTTTGCTATTAACTAAATAAAAGCCAAATGGGATACAGTCGTAGAAATTTTATATCCTTTTTAGGAAAAGCGAGTTTGGGAGCTGTAATGATGCCACAATTTTTAATCAGTTGTGGCAATACTACCACTCCAGCCCCTGGATTTAAAAACACTCCAGAAGCTATTTTGAAAAAATTGAAGAACTTCGTTTTGAAAGGAATGTTGCCTTCTGATACAGACGACTTACTACTTGCCAATGGATTAAAGTATAACGTCATTGTGAAACACGGAGACAAAATAAGTGTAGAAGATACTTTTGGTGATAATAATGACTTTACTTGTTTTATTCCTTTTGATGAAAAGAATCCGAAAGATGGATTGCTTTGGGTAAATCATGAGTATATGAATTCTCTTTTTGTTTCTGGTTATAATTACCGTAACCCTGGAGCTACAAAAACCAAAGAACAAGTGGACAAAGAAATCTATAGTGTTGGTGGAACTATTGTGAGGATAAAAGAAGAAAACGGTCAATGGAAAGTAGTTGAAAATGATCCATATAACAAACGAATTACGGCACATACTCCTATCAAATTAAATTGGGATGTTCCTATTGCAGGAAAAAATACAGCTATTGGAACACTCAGTAATTGTTCAGGAGGAATAACACCTTGGAATACATTTCTAACCTGTGAAGAGAATTATGATAGCTGTTTTGGAGAGATCAAATATGATGAAAATAACAATCGATCAAGAATAGCAAGTCAATACGGTTGGGAGAAATTTTACAATCGTCCACCTGAACACTATGGTTGGGTTGTAGAGATAGATCCGAAAGATGGTTCCGCTCAAAAACACATTGCTTTGGGAAGGTTTGCACACGAATGTTGTACGTTGTACGAATTAGATGATAAACGCGTAGTGGCTTACACAGGAGATGATAAAAACAGCGAACATTTATACAAGTTTATTTCTTCTAAACCTGGTTCCCTTAAAGAAGGAACATTGTATGTTGCAGATACTATTAATGGAAAATGGTTAGCACTTGATTGGTCAACGCAACCGCTATTAAAAGAAAAATTCAAAGATCAAACAGAAGTATTAGTGAGAGCAAGAGAAGCTTCCAAAATATTAAAGGCTACTGAATTAAATCGTCCAGAAGATATTGAAATTGATCCAGTAACAGGACATGTATTTGTCTCATTAACAAATAACAAACCTAAAAATGATTTTCACGGCTCTATTCTTAAAATAGAGGAAACTAATGGAGAATACGATGCCTTAACGTTTAAAGCGTCTACATATATGGCTGGTGGGGAAGAAAATGGGTTTTCGTGTCCTGATAACTTGGCATTTGATATGTCTGGAAATTTATGGATTACTACGGATATGTCAGGAAGTGTGATGAACAGAGAAGACAAACCATATATGCCGTTTAAAAATAATAGTTTATTTGTGATTCCGCGCTATGGCAAAGACGCAGGGAAAATCATTCGCGTCGCGTCAGCGCCAATAGATGCAGAATTGACAGGGCCTTGGTTTTCACCCGATGGGAAAAGCTTGTTTTTAAGTGTACAACATCCAGGCGAACAAACCAAAGACCTTCAAAACCCAACAAGTACGTGGCCGTTTGATGTGGATAATATTCCAAAATCAAGTGTGGTTGCAATTACAGGAGATTTGATTGAAAAAATGAATAAGTTACAAGAAATAGAAGCGAGAAACTCTTAGTTGAGGTTCTACCATTTACAACTTGAATAAAAAAACCATCATTTACTTTTTATAGTAATTTCAAGCTCACAATTGGTATTAAAAAAATATGACTTGCCTTTTTAATCTGTAATTGTACTTTAAAAGTACACTTGATTACGGCTATAGTCGTTGTAAAAAAATGTAAAAACCTGTAATTTAAAAGATTACAGGTTTTTATTTTTATACCCGAAAGGATAGTCTTATAAATGTCTCTGATTTTAAGTGATTCATGAATTAGCATCCTCCTAATACTAATATGATCTTGTGATGAATAGTTATATTTAAACAACTATTTATCTTAGTTATCGTTAAAGGCTTTCTCCTAATAAATGTATAAAATAGTTTTTGAATCTATTTTATAGTTACTAAATATGCCATAATTTGTCTATATTTGATAGTATAATACTTCATGTATCATGGGAGCAATTGAATTAAGAGATAAAGTCATTGAGATTATTAACTCGTCAGATGAACGATTTTTGCGAATGGTAAGCGCATTGCATAAAACATATTCTGAACAAGAGGTTACTGATTTCTACGATGAACTCCCTACAGAAATTCAAGAAATCCTTAAAGAAAGCAGAAATCAAGCTCGCCAAGGTAAGACACGTTCACACAAAGATGTAATGGATGATTTTCGAAAGAAATATGACATAGCTTAATACGCTTATGAACGTTATATGGACACCAACTGCTGAATTATCATTTGTAAAAGAATTAGACAAAATCAGTAAAAAATGGTCAATCAATGAAATTATTGACTTTATAAATTTAGTGGATGATTTTGTTAAAAAACTTGAGTTAGGATTAATTGAAGGCAAAGGATCACCTAAAACAAATTTGCGCTCATTTGTAATCTCTAAACAAACAACATTATACTTTGATGTTTTTGAAGATACTCAAACCATAGAACTGCTGCTATTTTGGAACAATAAAGATAATCCGAAAGAGTTAAAAGAGTTTTTGAATATTTAACTCTTTAGATAGCTTTTTTTAATCGATATTTTTCAAAAAATCTATTTCACAACAGCATTTCCTTTCAACTTTTCCTTCAAATAGTCAAAACTATCATCAATGGTTTTGAATAAATCATCTTCGGGAACGAGATCAGGAATAATATCAACCTTTTTCAACATGTCACACGGTTGTTCTTGAAGTCCAACTAAAATGACTTCGATGTTTTTGGCACGCAAATCGAAAATGATATCTTCTAAGGTATACAAACCAGATTGATCGATATACGGAACTCTGTCCATTCTAAAAATAACTGCTTTTATATCTTTAGGCAATAACTGAATCTGATCTTTAAAATACGAGGTAAATCCGAAAAATAAAGGTCCATACAAATGTTTGATGATGACTTTACTCTTATATTCTTCATAAAACTCAATTTCATCTTGCCAAGGTTTTGAACCATCAATATCAGCGACTTTTCCAACTTCCATACCTTTTTCACTAATGTCACCCGATTTTTTCATAAATAACAAACAAGCCAACGCAATTCCGATTCCAACAGCCTGAATCAAACTTCCAAACGTAGTAATTAATAAGACCAATATCATGATAACGGCATCAGCTCTTGGAACTTTTAAAAGGTGTTTTAATCCTTTAAAATCTACAATCTTAAATCCAATTGGAATTAATAAACCAGCCAATACACACAATGGAATGTGTGCGGCTAATTGTCCCAAACCGAGTAAGACAGCCAATAGGAAAAGTCCGTGTATTATACCCGAAACTCTTGTTCTTCCACCTGCATTAATGTTTACAACAGTTCCTTTTGTTGCTCCAGCTCCAGGAATTCCACCAATAGCTGCCGCAATCATATTTCCAATTCCTTGTCCGATGAGTTCTCGGTTGCTATTGTGTTTGGTTTTGGTCATATTATCTGCAATTACAGATGTTAATAGTGAATCAATGCTTCCAAGCACTGCCAAAACCACAGCATATTCTACAATGGTAGCGTATGCAGCTGAATCAATACTTAAAATATTTCCTAACTGAAAAGTAGGCAATCCTGAAGGAATTTCTCCAATCAAAGGAACATCCATTTTCATAAAATACGCAATCAATGTAGCTACAATTAAAGCCACTAAAGCACTTGGAATTGCTTTTGTAATTTTTGGAAAAATATAATACACTGCAATGGTAATCGCACCGAGTAACAATGCATATACATTTGCATCCGTAAATAAACTCGGAAAATTCTGAATTACGGAAATAGTTGATTTTGACGAAGCCATTCCCGCAAAGGGAAATATTTGTAAAAGCACGATAATCAGTCCCACACCACTCATAAATCCTGAGATAACAGGATATGGGAAGTATTTTACATAACTGGCAATATTTAAAAACCCGAAAACGACTTGGAAAATTCCACCTAATAGAAAGGTTGCTAAAATGATACTCATGGCATTATCATTTAAAGCTTCACTTCCGCTCATTTGAATAGCAGCAGCAATCAAAGCAGCCGAAACTACGGTCATCGGACCTGTAGGACCACTTGCTTGTGTTTCTGTGCCTCCACAAAGCGCAGCAAAAATACCAACAGCAATAGCTCCATATAAACCTGCCGTTGCGCCCATTCCAGACTGTACTCCAAACGCTAAAGCTAGCGGTAAAGCCACGACACCAGCTACGAGTCCGCCCGTAAAGTCGCCTTTAAAGTTTTTAAAATCGTAAAATTTTTTTAGCATGCGTTTTCTTTTTAGATTGCTTGTATAATGTATATGCTTTAAAACTAATAATAATACAAGTTAAAATCAACAGAAAAAATGATTTAATGTTTTTTAATTTGTCAATTAGTTGAATTTGAGTAAATCATTCACAAATGAACTTCAAAAAACATTTTTGTAAATTCACGCAAAAATCAACCATGCGCATTACCAAAGCTATTGAAACCATTTTTAAACGTTATTTGCCGTCACCATTTACCATTGCGGTTTTGTTAACGTTGATAACGATTGTATTGGCAACATTTTTTACCCGACCAGAAGATACAAATACAGCCAATCATTTTGTAAGTGTATTGTCATTTTGGGAAGATGGCATCTGGAATTCAGGCTTGTTAGTATTCGCTTATCAAATGATGTTGATTCTTGTCTTGGGACATGTATTGGTTTTGAGTAAACCTGTCAATAAAATCATCATCAGTATTACAAAATCAGTAACTAATACGACAAATGCGGTCGTTTTAGTTAGTGTAACCACCATGTTGGTCGCTTTTTTCAATTGGGGATTGGGTTTGATATTCGGAGCCATTCTCGCAAGAAAAGTTGGCGAACACGCGCAACAGAATAACATTCCGATCAATTATCCGTTGGTTGGCGCCGCAGGTTATGTTGGTTTGATGGTTTGGCATGGCGGTATTAGTGGTTCGGCACCTTCAAAAGTAGCAGAAGAAGGACATTTGCTCGACATGATGAATGGCGTTTTGGATGTGGATACGTTTGGAAAAGTTCCAGAAGTCATCACTTCAAGTAGTACCATTTTTAGTTGGTGGAATTTATTATTATTCACAATTTTACTTGTCGTAATTCCGTTAACATTGCGTTTTCTTTCCAAAAAAGCGACTCCTACAAAACTAGATTTGCCAACGTATCAATTCAACACAAAAGGAAAAGAAGATTTAGAAGGTGCAGAAAAATTAGATTATTCTCCTGTATTCGCTATCATATTTGGAATTTTACTTTTAGCTGTGTTTTTTATTCAATATTCTGGCAACTTAAGTTCATTATCTGAAATAAAAATCTCCCCAAATATGCTCAACTTTTTTATGTTAGGTTTGGCAATAGTATTGCACGGAAATTTTAAAAGTTTTCTCACTGCTGTAGAAGAAGCAATCAGAGGAACTTCGGGAATTCTAATTCAATTTCCATTATACTTTGGAATTATGGGCATCATGAAAAGTTCTGGAATGGTCGGAATGATCTCAGATAGTTTTGTGTCGGTTGCAACCGAAACCACATTGCCAATATTTACATTTTTCAGCGCAGGACTGGTCAATATATTTGTGCCAAGTGGCGGCGGACAATGGGCAGTACAAGGTCCAATTGTGATAAAATCTGCTTTAGAATTAGGCGTTCCGTTACAAAAAGCAATCATGGCGTTGGCTTACGGAGATCAAATCACAAACATGTTACAACCTTTTTGGGCTTTGCCATTATTGGGTATTACACGATTAAAAGCAAAAGAAATATTACCATACACCATTATTTTAATGTTAGTAGGATCGGCAGTGTATATTTTAGGATTATTATTGCTATAAAAAAAGTCCCGAAAACGGGACTTAGTATTGTGGTTTTAGGCTTTAGTCCTCATACTCTAATTCAAAAAGCAATGATGAAATATACGTTTAGCTGTATTTAGACTAATTACAAATTTGGCGAAAAAATACTAAAAATCAAAGAATTACTATTTCTTTTCTAAAACTAACGACAAGATCGGGAGAATTACATGTATATATTAACAGATAAAATAGCGTTTCCGCCAGTGTCGGAAGCAACATCAGAAGGGATTTTGGCAGTTGGAGGCGATTTGCAACCTGAACGTTTATTATTAGCATATCAAAGTGGAATTTTTCCTTGGTATAGTGAAGGTGAACCCATTATTTGGTGGTCACCAGATCCGCGAATGGTATTGTTTCCAGACGATTTAAAAGTTTCTAAAAGTATGAAACAGCTCTTGCGTCGAGAAACATTTACAGTCACTTACAATCAAGCGTTTCGACATGTCATCCGCGCATGCGCACTCATTGAACGTCCTGGACAAGATGATACTTGGATTACGGTTGAAATGGAAGAAGCGTACATAGAACTTCACGAAAAAGGGCATGCAACTTCTGTAGAAGTTTGGCGCGATGATAAACTTGTTGGCGGAATTTACGGAATTGATTTAGGACATATTTTCTGTGGAGAAAGCATGTTTAGCTTTGAAAGTAATGCGAGCAAATTCGGTTTTATTCATTTGGTACAACACTTGAAACAAAATGGTTGCCAACTTATAGACTGCCAGATGCATACCGATCATTTGGCAAGTTTAGGTGCGTATGAAGTACCACGCGAAGTGTTTTTGTCGTATTTGTGATTGTAATTGAAAAATTCAAGGATTTTGCAAGCTGTAGTTTAATATCAAATCTTTAAGATGACAGAAGTCAAGATAAATAAGATTTCTTGTGTGGTTTGATTGTAGTTTTCAAAACGATATTCCAAACCTGTTTGAAACTTTAAATTTTCTGTCCATTGCCAACCAATTTGCGTTGTAAACCGTTGATCGATTTGTGGAGCATCTGCTTTTACGACACTTAACAATGATTCGGCATTTGCCACAAAATACGCTTCGCCAATATCGAGTTTTTCTCCCGAAAGTGGAAAGTCAATCGTAAATCGGTAGCGAAAGCGATGTACTGTATTATTGGTGGTAATGCGTTGTTCACTTCGAAAGCGATGTCCAAAACGAACTATATTTGGTCTTTCGGCATAATTGTATTGTTGGGTGAGCCGTAACTCGTTGCTACGATCTTCAAAATTTTCACGAAAACGATACATAATTCCACCACTCAAACTATGATTAGAGTTGAAGCTATAAGTAGAAAAGTGTACAAATTGAAGTTGTCGGGTAGTAAACTCAAATTCGTCATCACGGTACACATAATTTCTAGCTACGGTAGAAAAATTCACTTTATAACTGTCATTCACTTTATGATTGACAGCGAAAGATGGTTCAAAAAAAATGGTAAAATCATTCTGTGAGCATACTGAGTACGAACAGAGAAAAATCGCAAAAGCTATATAAAATCTAGTATAAAATGTGGTCATATGAGCTTCGGATAATAGTTCTTACCAAATCGAATTTGCCTGTTTTGGTAAACGTAATTTCAATAAAATAGCGCTTTTTTCCAGTCTTTACTTCTGCAATAATTTCGTAATAAAACGAGCTGTCTTCAGCTTCAGAAAAAGCATTTTTTATGACTTTTTTGCCTATGGAGTTTTTTGAATTTCTGTATTGACGCTGAATCTTTTTGATGCGAAATGAATCATATTCGTCATACATGTGCTTTTTTATCATTTCGAGCGTTTTTGGCGGAATGTGTTTTTGTTTTATCGTAACTTCTACATCTTCCAAATGTCCTTTTTTATCAAACTCAATACTGTATTTTGTGCCTTTGTATTTTAACTTTGTTTCATAGCTAATTTTCACACTATCTTGCTCTTTATAATACTTTAGCTTTTTCACTTTTTTTGGTAAAGTTTCTTCCAAAAGTTTTAAAGCATTTTGAGGAAATAACTGCTTTTCAATACGATCTTCTTTTTCGTATTTATATGAATTTTGTGCGCTGCAATACAACGAAAATCCCAAACATAAAACTATAAAATAATACTTCATCACGCGTTTTTTAATTCTGAATAACGGAAACAACTTGTGGTATGATCGTTTACCATTCCTGTAGCTTGCATGTGTGCATACACTGTTGTCGAACCAATAAATTTAAAACCTCTTTTCTTTAAATCTTTGCTTAATTTATCTGAAATTTCAGTAGTTGCAGGAACATCATGTCGGTTGGTAAAAGCATTTTGAATTGGTTTTCCATCAGTAAATTGCCAAATATATTTTGAGAAACTACCAAATTCCTTTTGTATTCTCATAAACGCTTGCGCATTGGTAATTGTCGCTTTAATTTTTAGCTTATTGCGAATGATTCCCGAATCTTCTAACAAACTCAAGTATTTTTCTTCACCGTAATTTGCAATCTTTTTATAATCGAAATTGTCAAAAGCATTTCTAAAATTTTCACGCTTCCGCAGAATGGTAATCCAGCTCAGTCCAGCCTGAAACGTCTCTAAAATTAAAAACTCAAACAATGTAGCATCGTCATACACAGGAACGCCCCATTCTTCATCATGATATGTCATATACAACGGATCGTTTCCACACCAAGCACATCTTCTTTTTTCCGTAAACTCCATTTTTCTTTAATTTAATTAATTTATGACAAACATCAGGAAATACCGCTGATTCGTTTCGTAAATTTACAACGCTTAACATAAAGAACAAAAAGCAGAAACGTAAGTTTTATACAAAACTGCGACTGAGTTCGTGTAAAAACCATTTAGTTATGACCACAACAGAAACACATATAAAAAGTATTATTGAAGAAAGCTTGGCAAAAGCAACTTCGTATCAAGAATATAGAACACTTGTTCAAAATTTAGTTGCCGAAGGAAAATCTACAGGCGAACTACAAACGGAAGCTTTGACAAATTATACGATGTTAAATGATAGACGTATGAAACGCTTGGACAAAACTACAAAACTTACGGATGAAGCTGTTGCTGAAATAAAATTGTATGATGGCGATGTTACATGGCTCGTATTGACAGAAAGTTGGTGCGGCGATGCAGCACAAACTATGCCTGTAATCAATAAAGTTGCCGAATTGAATGATAATATTACATTAAAAGTAGTATTGAGAGATGAAAATGAAGCGTTAATGAACGAGTTTTTGACCAATGGCGGAAAATCGATTCCGAAGTTAATTGCTATTGATAACACTTCAGGAAACGTCATTGGAGATTGGGGACCAAGACCTACAAAAGCTACAAAAATGGTAAACGATTACAAAGCCGAACACGGAAAATTGACGCCAGAGTTTAAACAAGATTTACAAGTTTGGTACAATAAAGACAAAGGACAAAATACGGTTTCAGATTTGTTGAAATTAGTGTAAGCGTTATTAATGTGGCAATTTGAAATTTTGAAAATGTATCAATTAGTTTTAAACAACACTCAGATTCGTCTTAGAAACGCATTCAACATTCAAAACTTAACATTTAGCATTTTATAAAAAATCAAATAGTGATTTCAGAAACAACTTTGAATCATTGAATTTTTAAATCCTTGAATTGAGCAAAGCGAAAAAAATAGGCATTAACTTTTGGGAATTAGGTATTAGTCAAGTTGTAAGAGTAATTGGAAATTCAAACTAAAATACGAACATATTTTGAGCGACAGCGATACTTAAATTTTAATGTAGTAATTTGAAAATGTATCAATTAGTTTCAAACAGCACTCAGATTCGTTTTAGAAACGCATTCAACACTTAACATTTAGCATTTTATAAAAAATCAAATAATGATTTCAGAAACAACCTTGAATCATTGAATTTTTAAATCCTTGAATCGAGCGAAGCGAAGTTACCCACGCAAACTTTCGCCAAAAGCTTCAGGAGTGATCGCGTTTTTCACATCAAAATTACCAATTTTTGTACGACGCAATGCAGAAAGATGTCCGCCAGAATTCAAAGCTTTCCCAAAATCATGCGCCAGTGAACGAATATAAGTTCCTTTGCTACAAACCACTCGAAAATCGATTTCAGGTAAGACAATACGCGTAATTTCAAATTCGTGAATCGTAATTTTTCTTGATGGAACTTCAACTTCCTCGCCAGCACGTGCCAATTCATACAAGCGTTTTCCATCTTTTTTTAACGCAGAAAATACAGGCGGAACTTGATCTATTTCGCCCAAAAACTGTTTTGTTGTTTCGTGAATCAGTTCACCTGTAATATGATCTGTTGGAAATGTTTCATTAATTTCACTTTCCAAATCATATGAAGGAGTTGTGCCACCAACCGTAATAGTTCCTGTATATTCTTTGGCTTGACCTTGAAATTCAGAAATTTTCTTCGTGTGTTTTCCAACACAAATAATCAGCAAACCTGTAGCAAGCGGATCTAATGTTCCTGCGTGTCCTACTTTTAGTTTTTTGACTTTAAAGGTTGATTTTAACGCCCATTTTACTTTATTTACAGCCTGAAATGACGACCAAGTTAGTGGTTTATCAATCAATAAAGTTTGTCCAGCTTGGAATTCTTCGAGGGTTTTCATTTATAGAAATTTTTGAAATCCTACGTATCCAATTGCGATCAATCCGACTACCAAACAATAGATAGAGAAGTAGGTAAGTTTACTTTTTTTCACCAAGTTAATCATCCAAGTACAGGCAAATAAACCAGCAATAAAAGCAGCTAAAAATCCTGCAGAAAGTGGAATGATTTCATCATTATTAAACGTAATTTTTCCGCTAAAAATATCTTTTACAATTTTTCCAAAAATTAACGGAACGACCATTAAAAATGAAAAACGTGCTGCTTTCGTTTTATCGTTCCCAAGCAAAACCGACGTAGAAATGGTAGCGCCCGAACGTGAAATTCCTGGTAGCATGGCAATCGCTTGCGCAATTCCGATGACAATCGAGTTTTTATAACTTACATCTTTGTTAGTGTTTGTGGCTTTATCGGCAAAATAGAGTAGGACTGCGGTAATGATTAACATGCAACCAACCAATAGAATATTTCCTTCAAATAAAGATTCCAATTGATCTTCAAAGAAAACACCAACAAGTGCCGCAGGAATCATTGAAATGATAACTTTTATTGCAAATTGCGATTCTTCATTCCATTTAAATTGGAAGATACCTTTGAGTAACTCTAGAATGTCTTTTCGGAAGATAACGATGGTACTTAATGCTGTAGCAAAATGCAGTACGACCGTCATGAGCATATTATCTTCATCTTTAACTTCAACGTCTAAGATGGCTTTTCCCAATTCAATATGTCCGCTGGAAGATACAGGTAGAAACTCCGTTAATCCTTGAATAATTCCAAGGATAATTGCATTAATAATGTCCATGAATTAGGAATCTGGATTCAACAAGATAGCATATACTTCAATGGCAAATCCGAGAATGACAACCATTGGTGCAATGTGTATTCTTCTTGTGCTAAAGACAGCTTCATTGAATACGTTTGGATCGTTGCTTGCGCCACCAGACATCAAGATAAATCCTAATGCGATTACGGCGAGTCCAATCAGCATAAATACATAATTCTTCTTTCCGAAAACAAAGGTTTTTTGTTGCGGTTGTGGAGTATTTTTTTCAGCAGGTTTGCTGTTTTTTGATTTCTTGTTTTTCATGCACGCTCAAATTTACAAGTGTCCACCGAAACATACACCAAAATAAAAAAGCCTACTAAAATTCGCTGTAAACAACGGAAGTACCTTTTTCCATTTTTGAAATATGTGGAACAATTCCATCAGGATTTGTAATTGTCCATCGGTTCGGACAGTACAAAGTAACGGTTTTATTTAAAACTTTTGAACTTAATTGCTTTAAATTTACGCCTTTCTCTAAGCCGCGATTGATATAATAGTAATGGCTATCGTTTTCTAATCGAATTTGGATATCGTTAGATGCTCCTTCTTCAATAGAAACAATTTTTCCAGAAATAAGTACGCAATCATCCGATTTTACCTTAGTTACTGGTTTGAATGAATACGCTAAAAATACTACTAATGCTATGCCTAAAAATATAAATGTGAATCTTCTCATAATTATAATTTTTAAAAATTAAAATGTCATTTCTTAATCACGTAAATATTTTCATCATAAATTTTGGTTTGAATTGTTAATGTAAAGATAACTCAATAAGTTCCTAATTATTTTATAAGAAAAGGTTAAATGCTGTTAATGTTTGGAGTGCTATTTTGCTAATATCATATACAATACAAGGATTATCTGCTTATAAATTTTCATGAACATATGCTTACAATTTATGAATCGTAAGAATAGTTATTATACTGAAAATTCAATTAGAACTATATTCAATAAAATTTAAATACAAAATAGTTCATTATGAAAAAAAAGAATTTAAAAACGTTAACACTTAACAAAAAATCAATTTCAAATCTTGATGGGAGTGCTATACTTGGAGGAAGCGGTGTAGATTGTGCAACTCAAGTAGGGTCGTGTCAAACAACATCTTGTGTGTGTACGAATAACAAACACTGCAAAACGAATGACAATTGCCCGGCTTCTGACGTTAGTTGTATGACGTGTCCAATAGATAATGGTCTTTATTAAGATAGATTTAAAAAAATTAAGCGATCTTCGGATCGCTTTTTTTACTATATATTCTGGGCTAATAAGTATTTTTTTGAAAATTTAAAGATTAAAAAAATGTTATTTTCTAAAGTTAAATTTGCCCAAAATAATGAGCAATACCACTTAAAATACTTTGTACTGCGTATGAAGCTAAGATTAATCCCATGATCTTACTAATTACCGTAATTCCATAGCTTCCTATTTTTTCTTGTACTGAACTTGCCGCTAGTAAAATTAAACAAGTTAGTGCTACTACAATTAATACAAGAACAGTTGTGATGGCTTGTTGTTCAATACTGTATACATGATTGTCTGTCATTAATACAACTGCCATAATTGCTCCAGGCGAAGCAATAGACGGAATCGCTACGGGGAAAATAGTAACATGTTTGTAGTCAGTAATTTGATTTTTTTCATGTTCAGGTTTTCCATCACCAAAAATCATTGTTAAGGCGAATAAAAATAAAATAACGCCGCCAGAAATTTGAAATGCATCTAGTGAAACAGACATTCCTTCCAAAATAAGTTGTCCAATAAGAATAAAAAATAGCAAAATCATAAAAGCAATCACACTTGCTCTGATGGCAATTTTTCGTTTATGAATTTTGTCAAATTCCTTTGTCGCTTCTAAGTATACAGGAACTGAACCCAAAGGGTCAATTACAGCAATAAGGAAAAAAAATGTAGTAAGAATTGCGGTCATTTTAACTGTTATTGTATGCGTTTGCCTTGTGTGGTAAATGAAAGTCCTTGTTGTGCCATGGTAGAATTCATCACACCTTCAAATAACGGTTCGGGAGTATTTTTAGGTGTTTTCCATTCAAAAATAAAGTTAGATCCTGTACCGCCAGTAACATCTTTTTCATCAATAATAATCTCAGTGGTTTCTAAAGGCGCCAAGTAAATTGGTTTGTCAAAATAAGTTCGCACTAATTTTCCATGCGTATCATAATAGCTAGCTCTTAACAGATAGATAGAATCTTTGTCACTCGTGTTTCGCAAACTTACCATTGCGGTCAAACTATGTTTTTTGTGCTCAGATAAACTGTAAATTTGAGCATAAATAGAAAGATAAGTTTTTCCGTAGTTTAATGAATCTTTACTACTAATATCAATAGTTCGTTTTGCCCAATTTTCAGCATTAAAAGAACTTATTTCTTGCTGGTTTTCACAGCTCGTAAAAAAGAATAAGAGTATTAAAAGTGAAAAAAACGCCTTCATTATTATTATTTTGAATTTATATTTAAGGTTGTAAGATAGTTATAAAATCTATCAATTTACCAATTCGCCAAAGAGTTGAAACATTCCTGTGAGTTTCATGCCAATTTTGAGATCGGTAAAACGCATATTTTTTTTGTTGACAAACATATCAATTGTAAAAAAATCTTCAATTTCTTCATTGTTTATCAGTTTTATGCGTAAAATATAGCCACTGTGTTCGTCATTGTCAAGATAATTTGCTTCTTCCATGTGTTCTAACTTTCCGATGAAATCAAAACAGCCAAATTCGGCACTTTCCTGACTTGGCATGTACATACAAAATTCGGCACTCATGCTTAAATCATCTGTTACTTTATTATCTTTTTCTTTATGTTTGTCAAGTACATAAAGAATTGCGCTCAATTTTACATTTACTGTTGTGTTGGAAAGGTACTTTTCTCGGTTAAACGCATAATCCGTTGCGTAAAAACGAATGGCAAATGTATTTCTGCCGCCACCATATACAATCGCTTCCAAATCATTGCTGTGTTCCCATTGGTCAATTTGTTTCAAACTTACAGTAATTGCTTGCTTGGTTTTAACCGTTGGAAATGAAGTAATAACATCGTCAGAACTACTCACTGTGCGCAGGCTGAGTTTATTAAAGTTGAGTTCATGCACTTTTACATCGTCTACAACCGCTATTGGTGCATATTTTGTTTCTGCCAATGTCATGTGTTCAAATAGTTCTCCGCGCGACATTTCTCTGAAAAATTCAAAACCAAACATTCCTCCCCAAAAATCGCCAACGCTTCCATTATTAACAGTTTTAATGGTAACTCCAAATTCATTTTCAACCGTTGGCGGTTCGCGTTCTATACGTTCCTGAAAATAATCTTTGCCTTCCAACAACTCAACTTCTAAAATTTTCTGAAATTCCTGTGGCGTTACATGCGTCATCGGACCTACATTGAAACCATCGTTTTCAAATTGATGAGAAATAGCAAAAGTTTCCTCAAAACCAGTCGAATTTTTTACAATAATAGAGATGGCTTTTGGCAAATTGTGTTCGTCTGCAATTGCGTGATTGTTATCATTATTGAATACCGAATGATAATAAATTGCATATGATTTGATTGCATTTGCCTTCATTCGTTTTGAAAATTCTTCTTTCATCGCAGTAATCACTTCTGCTATAGAAATTGTATAACTCTCGTCTTTAGTGATGTATAAATACCCAATAATTTCGCCTTGACTTTTTCTTATGCGGCAATTGGTGCATAATTTCCACTAGCCATCATATTGACGAATAATTTGGTGTATTTGTTATATGTAGAAACTACTTTGTATGCAGGTGAAATTCCTGTATTAGACACTTCTTTTTGTGATGAAGCATCGTTTTTACGTTTAAAAAAGTCAAAAAATCCCATAGATTAATTCTAGAAAGCAATACGCTTGTGTTTATTGAGAACAAGATATTAAATAATATCAGCTTGCAAGCGATAGCTGATTTAAAAAAGTTGAACGATTAAAACCTTAGTAATACAACTGATCGGTACGTAAATTTAAGAAACGTTGTGTGGCAAAGAAACTACTAACCAACGTGATTAAAATACCAATGACTAAAATTCCTGCAAATACTGAGCCGATCAATATTTTGTCGTTGGCAAGTTGTAATTGTGGCAATGATTTGTTTACATAATACAATACACCTGCCATTCCTGCTAAAGCTAAAATTGCAGCAATAATGCCCATTTTAATACTATTCCAGATAAATGGTTTTCGGATAAATCCTTTCGTTGCACCTACCATTTGCATGGTTTTTATGGTAAATCGTTTTGCATATACCGAAAGACGAATGGAGCTGTTTATCAACAATGCCGCGACAAAAGCGAAGAAAACACAGGCAATTAAAATTCCGAATCCGATGCGTTTGATGTTTGCATTTAGTTTTGCCACCAAAGGTTTATCAAAAGAAACTTCTTTGACAAAATTCTTTTCAGAGATTTCTGCAGCAATGGCTTCTAATTGTTCACCAGTCACAAATTTTGAATTTATATACACATCTAAGGAATTCAATAGCGGATTTTCGCCTAAATATTCCACAAAATCTTCTCCAATATCGGCAGTTAAATTCGCTGCTGCGGTTTCTTTAGAAACATATTCGGCTGACTTTGTATATTCGGCTAATGCCAAAGTTTTTTGAAGTTGTTTAATTTCGACATCTTTTGCACTGTCTTTCAAATACACCGTTACAGCGATTTTTTCCTTATAATAATCCGCTACTTTCTTCGTATTCAAAACCAATAAACCCAATATTCCTAATAGAAAAAGCACCAATGTTGTGCTCAATACCACAGAGAAATAAGAAGAAATCAATCGTTTTTTTTGATACTTTTCAAAAGAAGAACTCATAAATAGTGCATTAGAAATGTAAAACTATAAATTAAAAATTATAAATGTTGAATTTTAGCTATAAAATCAGGTATTTGGTTTTGGGGATTGGGCATTAATACGTTTCAAATGTCAATTCGAGCGCAGTCGAGAATACTTTGATAACAAATCCACAAAAGACGAAAAACAAATAAAACAATACGAAGTTTATGAGTTGATAAGTTTATGAGTTTAGACTTAGAAAGGAAAATTAGGTATTAGGTTTTAGAAATTGGGTGTTAGTAGTTTCACGAGTTAATTTTGAAGTTTCAAAAAACAAATCCACAAAAGACGAAAAACAAATAACCGATTCCACAAAAAACCATTAAATTTGCGCTTCTTAAAAAACGATCAAGATGAAGTACAATTTCAACGAAATTGAAGCCAAATGGCAAAAATATTGGGCGGAAAACGGAACTTTCCATGCCGAAGACAACTCGGACAAACCAAAATATTACGTGCTCGACATGTTTCCTTATCCATCAGGTGCAGGCTTACACGTCGGTCATCCATTAGGGTACATTGCTTCAGATATCTATGCGCGCTACAAACGCCATCAAGGTTTCAATGTCTTGCATCCGCAAGGATATGACAGTTTCGGATTGCCAGCAGAACAATACGCTATCCAAACTGGACAACATCCTGCAATTACCACAAAAACAAACATTGCACGCTATCGTGAGCAACTAGACAAAATCGGTTTCTCATTCGATTGGAGCAGAGAAGTACGCACCTCAGATCCTGCGTATTACAAATGGACACAATGGATTTTTATCGAACTATTCAACTCTTGGTACAACGTCGAAACCGATAAAGCAGAACATATTGACACGCTTGTCGCGAAATTTGAAACGGATGGAAACGCCAATGTCAAAGCGATCTGTGATGATGATACTCCTGTGTTCGCTTCCGCAGAATGGACGCAGTACGATTCTAAAACAAAACAAGAAATACTACTAAAATACAGACTTACGTATTTGGCGGAAACCGAAGTCAACTGGTGTCCTGCGTTGGGAACAGTCTTAGCAAATGACGAAATCGTGAACGGAGTTTCAGAACGTGGCGGACATCCTGTTGTGCGTAAAAAAATGACACAATGGAGCATGCGAATTTCTGCGTATGCACAACGTTTACTAGATGGTTTGAATACCATCGATTGGCCTCAGGCATTAATGGACTCTCAAACACATTGGATTGGTCGTTCGCAAGGAGCTATGGTAACGTTTAAAGTGGATGGACATGACGCAAATATTGACGTATTTACCACACGACCAGATACCATTTATGGAGTAAGTTTTATGACGCTTGCGCCAGAACACGATTTAGTAGCCAAAATTACCACAGAAGACCAAAAAGAAGCCGTTCAAGCGTATGTTGAAGCAACTTCCAAGCGAAGCGAACGTGAACGTATGGCAGATGTAAAAACCATTTCTGGAGTTTTTACAGGTGCACATGCGTTGCATCCGTTTACGGGAGAAAAAGTACAAATCTGGATTGGCGATTACGTATTGGCAAGCTACGGAACGGGAGCAGTGATGGCAGTTCCATGCGGAGATCAACGTGATTACGACTTTGCAAAACACTTTGGTTTAGACATTCCGAATATCTTTGAAGGTGTTGATATTTCAGAAGAAGCACACGCAGACAAAGAAGGAACTAAAATCGCAAACTCTGATTTCCTAAACGGTCTCACGTACAAAAAAGCGATGAAAACCGTGATTTACGAAATGGAAAAACGTGGATTTGGTAAAGGAAAAATCAACTATCGTTTGCGCGATGCGGTATTCTCGCGTCAGCGTTATTGGGGAGAACCATTTCCAGTATACTACGTAAATGGAATGCCACAAATGATCGATGTAAAACATTTACCAATTACGTTGCCAGAAGTAGAAAAATATTTACCAACCGAAACAGGCGAACCACCATTAGGAAACGCTGAGTTTTGGGCTTGGGATACAAACACAAACACGGTTGTTGATAATGATAAAATTGACAACGAAACCATATTTCCACTAGAACTCAATACCATGCCAGGTTGGGCAGGAAGTTCTTGGTATTTCTTCCGTTATATGGAAAAAGCAGCTAGAGAAGACAACTTTGCAAGCGAGGAAGCATTAAAATATTGGGGAAATGTAGATTTATACATTGGTGGAAGCGAACATGCAACCGGACATTTATTATACGCACGTTTCTGGACAAAATTCTTAAAAGACAGAGGTTTTGTAAATGTAGACGAACCATTTAAAAAGTTGATAAACCAAGGAATGATTTTGGGAACGAGTGCTTTTGTTTATAAAGTTTATTCTATTCCACTAATGGGTAAAAAATCTACGGGTAATTTTGAAAACTCTACAAGTAGAGAGTTTTATTCTTCTATTTGTGTTAGTAGTAGTATTGTTGAAAAAATAGAGAGTGGTACTTTGAGTGGAAAATTAGACGATGAGATAATGCGCTTACTTAAAAAACAAATAAAAAATGCTAATTTAGACTTATCTGAAAAAGATAAATACACTTCACCAATTGGTTTTAGGATTTTACGTTATCATATTGATGTTTCCTTAGTAAATTCAGCTAACGAACTTGATACGGAAGGTTTCAAAAATTGGCGAGCTGATTATAAAGACGCTGAATTTATTTGTGAAGAAGATGGCACATTTAAAGTTTCTCGCGAAGTCGAAAAAATGTCCAAATCAAAATATAATGTCGTAAACCCAGATGACATTTGTGAAGCGTATGGAGCCGATAGTTTGCGTTTGTTTGAAATGTTCCTCGGTCCATTAGAACAAGCAAAACCTTGGAATACCGCAGGAATCACAGGTGTTTTTAGCTTTTTAAAGAAATTGTGGAAACTGTATATTACTGATGAAGGACCACGCGTTACCGAAACCGAACCGACAAAAGACAACTTAAAAACATTACACAAAACGATCAAAAAGGTTCAGGAAGACATCGAAAACTTCTCGTTCAATACTTCAGTAAGTACATTTATGATTTGTGTAAACGAATTAACCGATCAAAAATGTACAAGTAGAGCAATTTTAGAACCATTAACCATTTTAGTTTCGCCATACGCACCGCATATTGCAGAAGAATTATGGGAACGTTTAGGAAACGAAGGTTCTATCGTAACAGCGAAATTCCCAATATTTGAACCAAAACATTTGGTAGAAAGTTCTAAAGAATATCCAGTATCTTTTAATGGAAAAATGCGTTTCAAAAAAGAATTATCACTAGATTTATCAAAAGAAGAAATCGAAAAAATAATTCTAGAAGACGAACGCACGCAAGCACAGTTGGCCGGAAGAACTCCGAAGAAAGTGATTGTAGTTCCAGGAAAAATCATTAATATCGTAGGATAAAAATTCTTTTAAGCTGTTATTCAGAATAGTGTAAAATATAAATGAGTCTAGAATTTGGTATGAAAATAGCTAGTTAAGAATAAAATTTATCTTAAAACACGTCTTGAATTTTTATTTTTAAAGAAACATAAAAATTCAAAATGAGTTCTTAGTATCATCATAATAAACGTCACACATGAAAAAACTACTTTTTTTAATCGCAATTCTTAGTATGAGTGTCGGAATGGCACAAAAAAAACAAGCAAAAGAACGTGCAGGGAAAAATGCTGAAGACAAAGAATTCCCTACACAATATGCATTTCCTAAAGAATATGTTGGTACGTATGCAGGAAACTTAAACATTGCAGATGCTTCTGGTGTACTGCAAAATGTTCCGATGGAATTACGAATTACTCCAACGGAAGATCCAAAAAAGTTCGAATACGTAATGTCATATATTGTTGCTAAGAAAAAAGACGAACGCAAATACACGCTTATCGTAGTTGATCCTGCAAAAGGATTGTACGATTTAGACGAAAATAACGGCGTTGTGTTACGAGCAAACTATATGCGACAAACACTATTTAGCACGTTTGAAGTCAACAACAGAATTTTAAACAGTAGTGTAGAATTTAAAAATGATGGACGCATATTTTTTAATATCATTGTGACTGAAAAAGCTGATCCAAGAAAAACAGGAGGCGAAAAATTAGCTGTCACAAGTTATCACGCAGTTGTCATTCAAAAAGCGGCATTGCGCAAAGTAGAACGCGATTAAAGCTTTTTTGAATTCAAAAGAATTGAAATTTAACTCATACACATCAAAACCTCGCCTATTTGGCGAGGTTTTTGTATTTTTTATCGTAAAACCGAACAAATGGGTATTATCACTTCTAGTTTTTAAAGTAGAATAAATACCTTTTAAAATAGTAAAGCTATTTTGTTAAATAACTAAAATTAAAGAATATGTTTTCAAGTGGATATATGCTCTTAGTGGGCGCAATAATGTTGGTAAGTATGTTTGTGAGTTCTAAACTCAAAAGCAAATTTGCATATTACTCAAAATTACAATTACGCAACGGAATGAGTGGCGCAGAAATTGCAGAAAAAATGCTTGCAGATCACGGAATTAGAGATGTTGAAGTCATACATGTCAAAGGAATGTTGACCGATCATTACAATCCTGTTAAAAAAACAGTAAATTTAAGTGAAGGTGTATTTTTGCAACGAAACGCTGCGGCTGCGGCAGTGGCGGCACACGAAGTTGGACACGCTGTACAACACGTAAAAGGGTACAAGTGGTTACAAATGCGATCAAAATTGGTGCATGTGGTAAGTATTACTTCACAATTTTCGCAATGGGTTATTTTTGGAGGAATTGCACTCATGGCGAGTCAAGGAGCAGGTTTGGGACAAACAGTATTAATTATCGGACTCATTATGTTTGGAGCAGGAACTTTGTTTAGTTTTATCACACTTCCCGTAGAATATGATGCGAGTAACAGAGCTTTAAAATGGCTTCGAGATAAAAATATGGTAACGCGAGAAGAATTTGCTGGCGCACAAGATGCTTTAAAATGGGCAGCAAGAACATACGTTGTCGCGGCACTTGGCTCATTGGCAACCTTATTATATTTTATGCGATACTTAAATCGCGATAATCGGTAACCTTACTTTTTTAAACAGGCGTATTGAGAAAATAGCTCATTTAAAGAAACTAAGAACATAAAAACTAAAGCTTGTAATTTATATATTTTGCAGATTATAGCAAGAAAAAATACAATAACGATTTTAAAGTTATGATAGCTGAGTTTCTTCTTTAAGGAATAAGTAGCATTGCTCGTCATACTGAGTTTGATTCAGTGTTGCATATTTTTAGTTTTGTGTGATGCTGTACTTCGATAAACTCAACATTCAGTTCAGCATGCCCGAAAATAACCTACTTTCAATAGTATTTACTATTCATTTTAATTATTTAATCGTAAATAGAAATAAAAAAGCGAACCGAAGTTCGCTTGAATACATAAATTAGAAATTGATACAAAAAAAACCTTCTGTACAATCACCACAGTTTGATTGACATGTGTTTGATGGAACTTTTATTTTATTTTTTGGAATAGTTCCTCCTTGCACATTTTTTAAATCATTTGAGATAACATTTTTGTTCAGTTTTAGGGATTTAAGATTCTTTTTTTTTCATAAAAATTAAATTTTAAAAAAATTAATAATTATGTTAAAAGTACTCAAAATGAAGAAAGAATAAAAATGAACTATAACCGTAATTTATAAATATCGAGGAGTTTTTATGATTTATTTGATTATTATTCAAACAGAACTTAATTCAGTGTCTCATTATTTTCTTAGCCATTTTGTGCGCAGTCGAAATACAATTTTTAATGTGTCATTAGAAAATAAAATAATAAAAACGTCTTTGGAGGAGGAAACGACGAAGCAATCTTATACTACAAAGAACAAAACTGTTATTTGATAAAGAGATTACTACGCTATCGCTCGTAAAGACGAATTATATAATGTACTTGAAAGCAAAGATGCCTTTTCGAGTGGTTTTTTGAAGCGTAGCGGAAAAAATGTATCGAGAAATACTTGGTTACCAGACTGGTTTAGATTTTTAGAATGTTAGACTTTTCTTTGATACGCTACGTCACACTGAACTTGATTCAGTGTCACATTATTTTGTAGTTTTTTGTGATGCTGTACTTAGATAAACTCAGCATTTAGTTCAGCATGACCAAAAACAACCTAATTTTTATCAATCGTTATCACTAATTTATTTTTTGTCGTTTGATAGTAAACTATGTTTTATCCGTTAAAAACTGTAATCAATAATTCTTTTTTCATGAAAATTCAAAACTACAAACACTCATTTAATCAGCTTATTATCAATATGTTCGCTATTCCGAACACTGCTAAAAGTTAGATTTTCGATATTTATATATCGAAAAAACACAACTAACTCTAACATGTCAGTACACGAAAAAACTACAACACTCACAGATGCACAAAAAGAACTATTAGACTTACTAAACACAAACGAAATACACGATTATTTTGAAGCTTTAAAGAAAGTACATTATTTAGGAACGTATTGTGTGCAAAAAGACATGGTAGAACTAGAAGCTTCTGCGTATGTGCATAATTTGTTGGATGTTGTGCAGAAGATTGTTCTAGAGAAATAATTTAAAGATATTTCTATCTTTACATTACTTGCATCATGATAAAACTTTATTTTTATAGTTGAAAAATATTGTTAAATTTCATTCTAGACTTAATAAATTCACGAAATGATAAATAAAAAAAGACATTCATTACTCCTAATACAAACCGTAGAACGATTAATGAAAAAGGCTAGATCTTTTACAGAATCCAATAGTGATATTTTGGAGTTAACTAAAAACGGAGCTTTTGAATTAATAATTGAGGATAAGTCTAATTTATCTGATTTTAAATTCTCTATTTCTGAACCTTTACAAAACGGTAGTAATACTATAGTCTTTAAATTAGATTACAATCCTACAAATAGTATACTGACTAATCCACGAAGTGTTCGTACACAAGAAAACTCAGTCATGACTTGTTTGGAAGAATGGACAGAACTTATAAGATCATATAATGAAGTTAATCTAACTCCTGAGGAGCACATACTTAATGAATATGAAAAAGAATTCTATACCAATTTCGAGATAATAGATGAAGATGCTGATTCCAAACCATACGAATTAGATAAACAAATAATAATTCACAACTATTTTACTAATGTAATCAAGCTATTAAAAGTTGATGAAGAAGAAAACCAAGAATTAATACAAGAAGCTGAGATTATTCAAAGTGAAATTCCTAACATGACTAAAAAGGTCACTATCAAAAGAATTAGTAATTTTTTTGCAAAAGTTAGGAAGAAAAGTTTACCACTATTAAAAGAAATTTTAGAATTAGGAAAAAAAGAGGTTTTCAAAAAAGCTGTTAATTTTCTAATTGAAGGTATGATTGATTTGCTTCCTTTTGGATGATTAACTAACTCTCCGGAGCCAACTCAACTTCCAAACCATCCAATGCTGGTGTCATTTGAATTTGGCAACCTAAACGACTGTTGTCTTCTACGTAGAATGCTTCGGCTAACATCATGTCTTCATCAACGCTCATTTCTGGTAATTCATGATCGGAATGTACATAACATTGACACGAAGCACACATTGCCATTCCGCCACAAATTCCAATCGTTCCTTCGGGAGCGAGTTCATACGAACGTACGACTTCCATTAAGTTCATTGCCATATCGGTTGGCGCTTGTATTTCGTGTACAACGCCTTCTCGGTCTGTTATTTTGATGTTGATGTCTACTGACATTTTGATGTACGAGTTATGATTGTTGATTTTCTACTATGATTCGTCTTTACGAGGAACGATAGTGACGCGGTAATCTGTTTATCGCAAAACAAATGTTGTTATTTGAAGCAACAGATTGCCACGATTTTTCATTTCGATTCTCTCATTGACATTTAAAAACTCAAACTTAGGTAATTGAGTAAAATTCTAAAAGAATTTGTGCTGAAATTAATTTATCGCTTTTACAACTGCTTTTGGAGCTTCTTTACGTGTTCCATCAAAACCATCAATGCCGCTTACTGTTGTGTATTTCATCACATATTTCTTATCTGGAAAAATACGTTGATACGCACTTTGACACATTAGAGTTGCTTCATGGAATCCGCAAAGAATCAACTTTAATTTCCCTGGATAGGTATTTACATCGCCAATGGCATAAATTCCAGGAATGTTGGTTTGATAGTCTAACGTATTGTCAACTTTAATCGCGTTTTTCTCAATTTCTAATCCCCAATCTCCAATTGGACCAAGTTTTGGTGCCAATCCGAAAAGTGGAATGAAATGATCGGTTTCTAATGTAAATGGTGCTTCTCCTTTTTTAGTGACTTCAACACCTGAAACATGATTTTCTCCATGAATTCCTGTAATTTCCGCAGGTGTAATGAGATTGATTTTTCCTAAATTTTTGAGTTCTTGAACTTTTTCAACAGAATCTAACGCGCCACGAAATTCCGTACGTCTGTGTACTAAGGTTACTTCTGAAGCAACATCTGTTAAGAAAATACTCCAATCTAACGCAGAATCGCCACCACCAGCAATGACTACTTTTTTATCACGATAAACTTCTGGATCACGAATGATGTATTCGACTCCTTTGTCTTCGTAGTTTGCTAAGTTTTGAATTGGTGGTTTTCTCGGTTCAAAACTTCCCAATCCGCCAGCAATGGCAACTATTGGTGCATGATGTTTTGTTCCTTTATTTGTTGTTACGATGAAGGTGCCATCGTCGAGTTTTTCAATTGTTTCTGCGCGTTCTCCTAAGGTAAATGTAGGTTCAAACGGTTCAATTTGTTTCATTAAATTGTCTACCAAATCGCCCGCCAATACTTCTGGATATCCTGGAATATCGTAGATTGGTTTTTTCGGATAAATCTCAGAGCATTGTCCGCCAGGTTGCGGCAATGCGTCTATTAGGTGACATTTTAGTTTTAATAATCCTGCTTCAAAAACAGCAAATAGTCCTGTAGGACCAGCTCCAATAATGAGTATATCGGTTTTAATCATTTCTTTATAATATAATCTGATACAAAAATAAGTTGCACATGTGTGTCGTTTTATGACATTTGTCAGCTATTCTACGCTGATTACTTTTTCAATTTGTGGCACATGCTTTTTGATCGTCATTTCAACACCTGATTTTAGTGTCATTTGGTTTACACTACATCCGACGCAAGCTCCTTCTAACTGAACTTTTACCAACGTATCATTTTCGATGCCAACGAGCTTAATATCGCCACCATCACTTTGCAAAAACGGACGAATTTCGTCTAAGGCTTTTTGCACGTTGTATTTTATTTCTTCACTTGTCATCTTTCTTTTTTTTCGTGTTTATTTTTTTACTGCTGAACATCCAGCCATTGTTGTAATTTTAATTACTTCCGTAGCAGGCAAACTTTCATTTCTGTTTACCACTTCTTGTACTACATTTCGTGTCAATTCTTCAAAAGCAGCTTCAATTAATGTAGCGGTTTGCATTGCAGCAGGTCTTCCTACGTCACCAGCTTCACGAATACTTTGTACCAATGGAATTTCTCCTAAGAATGGTACTTCAATATCTTCTGCTAGGTTTTTAGCACCTTCTTTTCCAAAGATGTAATATTTGTTGTCTGGCAATTCTTCAGGAGTAAAATACGCCATATTTTCTATAATTCCCAATACAGGAACGTTTATACTTTCTTGTTGGAACATGGCAACTCCTTTTTTCGCATCCGCTAAAGCGACATTTTGCGGTGTACTTACGACAACTGCGCCTGTAATTGGCAATGATTGCATGATGCTTAAGTGAATGTCTCCTGTTCCTGGAGGTAAGTCTAGCAGTAAAAAGTCCAATTCGCCCCAAGCAGCATCAAAGATCATTTGGTTTAAAGCTTTGCTCGCCATTGGTCCACGCCAAACAACTGCTTGATTTGGTTTTGTGAAGAATCCGATGGAAAGAATTTTTACACCATAACTTTCTACAGGTTTCATTTTTGAAGCGCCATCCACACGTACAGCCAATGGTTTTTCGCCTTCTACGTCAAACATAATTGGCATGGATGGTCCGTAAATATCAGCATCTAAGACACCAACTTTAAAGCCCATTTTTGCTAAGGTAACCGCTAGATTTGCGGTAACGGTAGATTTTCCAACGCCACCTTTTCCAGAAGCAACTGCAATTATATTTTTGATATTTGGTAACGATTTTCCTTTGATTTCAGGCTTTTCAGGTCGCTCCACTTTTATGTTGACTTTTACTTTTGCATCAGCATATACTTTTTCACGAAGAACTGTAGTGATGTCTGCTTCTACTTTTTTCTTCGCTTGCATTGTAGGATTTGCGATGACAATATCAACCACAATTTCATCTGCAAATGTCATGATGTTTCTCACAGCACCACTCGCAATCATGTTAGCGCCTTCACCAGGAACGGTAATGGTACTTAATGCTGCTTGTATGTCTTTCTTTTCTATTTTCACAATGTTGTTTTTAGTTTGAAGTTTTCAATTACAGAAACATTTTATGCTGTTTTCAATGTAAATTGATTCTAAATTGCAAAGATACTGCGAAATGTTTAGAATTAGAAGCCGTTGTATTGAAATGATTGATTGTACGATACGATCTTATTATGAGCCATTTGAAAACAGCTTTCTGAAAAAATTATGTTTTGATTGCACTTCTTGTATTCATCAGAAACGACACTGGAGTTTGAGACGTGAAAGTCTCTTTGTTCTGGAAATTGAATTTTCTTTGCAGCAGAGACAATTCTGCGGAAGCGAAAAAATTAAAAGCGAGCGTAGAAGGAGAATGAAAAAAACATTATTTAACGTCAGTTCGATATAAATCATTCAATTTATATTTATAGTAATTTTAGAAATAATTCTGCTATGTAATTCATTTTCATGGTTTTATTTTCGTTTTCTTTGCTTACCCAAAGAATACTGAATCAAGTTCAGCACAGGCATCAACAAAAGAAAGGGAACTTTTAGTTCGTATGATTTCTATTTCCAATTATGGAACTCATGAATCTTCGATTTCCAGAGGTATTTTTAGTTTTTCTTTTAGGTAAAAACTAAAACCGCATGAATTTTTCTAAATTTTAGTTCACCATGCTCTATTTTCTGTTATGGAGTTCATGAATTAACATTTCTCCAAGGTTTCGAAAATTTTTAACGAAAAACTCCTGCTATACTGCGGAAAAGAAGAGTTTCAAACTAAAATTCTTACGTCGAACTCACGTTATTTAAGTTCCGTTGAAGGATCCCAAAAATAGTTGTCCAAGTTCTGAATTTGATTGTCTACAACTTCAATACCTTCACTTTCTAGCAATTGTTGCATTAAATTGGTTCCTTGAAAATGATGTTTTCCTGTGAGCAATCCTTTTCGGTTTACAACTCTGTGCGCGTGTACATCTTCATGTTTTCCTGAGCTATTCATTGCCCAGCCAACCATGCGTGCACTTCTTGCCGCGCCTAAATATTTGGCAATTGCGCCATAACTCGTAACTCTGCCATACGGAATTAGGCGAGCGACCTCGTATACGCGTTCAAAGAAGTTTTGATTTTCAGGTTTCATGTGGTAACAGGTTCTTGTCCGAAAAAGATACGAATGAGTGTGATAATGACCAAAACTAACATTAAAATACTTAGAATGTAATCGGAAGATTTGGAAAATTTTCCCGACCGCGATTGTGATTTGTTAAAGTAAAATACGTACATGTACAACATAGCAAATGTTCCGAAACCCGCGCCAAGTATAAATACGATAATGTCTGTATTGGTAAATTCCATTAAACCCGAAGTTCTCCACAAGGCATTTAATCCTGCGAAGTATGGAATTGGCAAAACGTTGAGCATTGCTAAGAAAACTCCTTTAAAAAAGCTTCCTTTTTTGCTAACTTTGACCATTCGGATTCGTTTCCCTTTTTTCTTTCGTGCAATGATAAAAAAGTAAATTCCTAAAAGTCCAAAAATAACCAACGCTATTTTGAGCAATACGTCAATAACTTCTTGATTGTGATATAGATATTTGGAAATCATTACCGCAATCATTGCTTGAATTAGTACCACTAACGAAGCGCCAATAGCGAAGATAATTCCATTCATTTTCCCTTTTTGGGTACTTATTTTTGCCGCCGTAATGTTGATTAACCCTGGCGGAACAACACCCAAAAGTGCTGCTGAAAAAGTAATAAAAAAGAGAATAATGAGATCGGTCATTACTTGATTTTGAAGTGAATATAAGTAATTGCCTTGTTTACTTCCAAATATTGTAACTCGTAAAATGTTTGAATTTCTGTGACTTCTTTTGGACTTCCTTCATTTCGGTATACATCATGGTTTGCATATAATACTTCGTGTCCTGCGCCATGCAAAAGTCCGAGCGTGTATCCGTGCATAAATTCACTGTCGGTTTTTAAGTGTACTGTTCCTTCAGCATTTAATATTTTTTTATACCGCGCCAAAAAGGTTTCGTTGGTCATTCGGTGTTTGGTACGCTTATATTTTATTTGCGGATCGGGAAAAGTAATCCAAATTTCAGCAACTTCATTTTCTGCAAATAAACCTTCTATTAATTCTATTTGTGTTCGGATAAAGGCAACATTTGGCATTTCATCTTCTACGGCAGTTTTGGCGCCTCTCCAAAAACGCGCGCCTTTGATGTCGATTCCGATAAAATTTTTGTGCGGAAACTTTTTTGCCAATGCGACTGTATATTCTCCTTTTCCACAACCTAGTTCTAATACAATTGGCGCATCATTTTTAAAAAAATCGCTGTTCCATTTTCCTTTGTATGGAAATTTTCCTGAAACAATTTCTTCACGAGTTGGCTGTATGACATTCGCAAACGTATCGTTTTCTCTAAAGCGTTTTAGTTTGTTTTTACTTCCCACAATGTTTTCTTAATATTTTGACAAAACTAAGGAAAACTTGCAGACCTTTTTATATTCTTATCTTTGATTTTATGAAGAATTCAAAAACTGTTTTGGTTGCTCCGCTAAATTGGGGCTTGGGACACGCCACAAGATGTATTCCGATTATTAACGCTTTGCTTGCAGAAAATTTTATTCCTGTGATTGCTTCTGACGGAATTGCACTGCAATTGTTACAAAAAGAATTTCCTGATTTGGAAACCGTTACACTTCCCAATTATCAGATTGAATATGCCAAAAAAGGAAAGAATTTTAAGCTAAAGATGTTGAAAGACTCGCCTAAGATGCTGAAAGCTATTGCAAGAGAGAAAAAGATTGTAAAGAAATTGGTGAAGGAGCGTGATTTTTGTGGAATCATTTCTGATAACAGACTTGGTGTGTATAGCAAAAAAGTGCCTTCGGTTTTTATTACGCATCAATTGAATGTACTTAGTGGAGCAACAACGTGGTTTAGCAGTAAAATTCATCAAAATATTATTAAAAAGTTTGATGAATGTTGGGTTCCTGACGTTGCTGGAAAACCAAACCTTTCTGGGAAACTCGGGCATTTAAAAAAACATTCGCTTTCGCTAAAATATATTGGTCCGCTGAGCAGATTGAAAGTGCAAGAATTGCCAATTGTGTATGATTTGATGGTAATTTTATCAGGTCCAGAACCGCAACGCACCATGTTGGAAGAAAAGTTGTTTGAAGAAGTAAAACATTTTGATGGAAAAGTATTGTTTGTCCGTGGAAAGATTGAAGCGAAACAAGAACATTTTCAGTTTTTAAATTGTGAGGTTGTCAATTTTATGCAGAGTGATGAATTGGAAAAGGCATTTAACGAAAGTGCTTTTGTATTATCGCGATCGGGATATACGACTGTCATGGATTTGGCAAAGTTGAATAAGAAAGCTTTTTTTATTCCAACACCAGGGCAATTTGAGCAAGAATATTTAGCGAAACGTTTGCAGAAACAACAGTTAGTTCCTACGGCAACACAGGATGATTTTTCAATCGATCAGTTAACGCGAGTTAAAGATTTTAAAGGATTGAGTCAATTTAATTATGAGGAAAATTACGCAGCATTATTCCACCTTTTCCAAGGTAAATGAAAATTCTGAACCAACATCGTATTCACTTTCTACGTATATTTTTTCATTGTGAGCTTCAATAATATGTTTTACGATAGAAAGCCCTAAACCAGAACCACCTTCTTTACGCGCACGACTTTTATCTACACGATAAAAACGCTCAAATAATCGTGCAATATTTTCTGTTTCAATTCCTTCTCCATTATCAGTAACACGCACAATTACTTTGTTTCGAATGAGATTTTCCACGCTAATTTCCGTAGTTCCATTATCGCGTCCGTATTTGATAGAGTTTACAATCAAATTGGTTAATACTTGCTGAATGCGTTCTTTGTCTGCCTTTACCATAATCGGATTGGCATAATTCATATCAAAAGCCAACGTAATGTTCTTTTTTGCGGCTTTCATTTCCAATAAATCAAATACACTTTGCACCAGTTCAATAATGTCAAATTCTTCTAGATCAAGATTTAAATCTCCGGCTTCAAGCTTGGTAATCATATCTAAATCTTTCACAATATAGATGAGGCGTTCAACACCTTTTCCTGCTCTATTTAGGTATTTTTTACGAATGGCTTTGTCGTTCATGGCACCATCTAACAAAGTTAAAATATAACCTTGCACTGTAAATAATGGCGTTTTTAATTCGTGTGAAACATTTCCAATAAATTCTTTTCGGTAATTTTCTCGAACCTTTAGTGTTTCGATTTCTAATTTTTTATTTGTCGCAAACTTTTCAATTTCTTTTGTCAGCGTTGCCATATCTGTTGTGATGGGATAATTGTGAAAATCACTCACATCAAGTAACGTAACATCGTCGTATATTTTTTTTACTCTACGGTAGATGAATCGTTCTACACGAAATTGTAAAATGAAGAAACAAAACGTAAAACAAAGTGCAAAGAATAGTATTGGAACGAAGAAATTTTTAATCCCAAAAAAATATAGTAAAAACGTTAGGACCGTAGTTGCAAATAAAGTAATGTACAACGACGATCGCAGTGCGAAACGATATGATTTTTTGAGTTTTCTAGTCATGTATTATTGTACGTACTTGTAGCCTACGCCTTTTACCGTTTTGAAATGATTTTCTCCAATCTTTTCTCTTAATTTACGAATGTGGACATCAATTGTTCGTCCGCCAACAATGACTTCATTTCCCCAAACTTTGTCTAGAATTTCTTCTCTTTTAAATACTTTTTCTGGGCGAGAAGCTAGCAATGACAGTAATTCAAATTCTTTTCTTGGCAAGATGATTTCGACACCTTCTTTTTCAATTTTATATTCTTCTCTATTTATCACAATATTTCCAACCGTAAGAATTTGTGCATTTTCATCTTCACTTTTCAATCTACGAAGCAAGGCTTTTACTTTACTGACCAATACTTTTGGTTTGATAGGTTTCGTTATATAATCATCTGCACCTGCATCAAATCCGGCAACTTGTGAATAATCTTCTCCTCGAGCCGTTAAAAAAGTAATAATCGTATTTGCCAAACTGCTATCTTTTCTAATATTTTCACAGGCTTCAATGCCATCCATTTCTGGCATCATCACATCCATAATAATTAAATGTGGTTTTATTTTTTTTGCTTTTGCAATTGCTTCAACACCATTGGATGCTGTGGTTAAATTATATCCTTCAGAAGATAAATTATACCCTACAATTTCCAAGATATCTGGCTCGTCGTCAACTAATAGTATTTTAATATCCTTTTTTTTCATCCTGTGTTGTTTTTAGTTTAAGTAGCTGATTGTGTTGTTTTTAAACAAAAGCTGTATGTTTTTCTAGACTTCAAAAGTAAAGATAAAATTAATTATTGAAAGCACTTAACACTCTTTTAATATGATAACATTAACCTAACATACATATTACAAACTGTTAACCTGCAAGTAACGTCATCTTTACACGTTGCTCATTTCTTTGCGCTGTGAAATAAAAACCTAGATGAGACAAAAAATTACACTTACGATTCTCCTATTCTTCACCTTTATTATAGGATTTGCACAAAACGGCTCTATCGTCGGAAAAGTGCAAGATAAAGAAACTAATAACGATCCGCTTCCTTTTGTAAATATTACTGTAAAAGGAACTTCTAAAGGAACTACTTCTGATTTAGATGGACTATACCAAATTCCAGATGTTGCACCAGGAACGTACACATTAATATTCAGTTTTGTTGGATACAAAACGCAAGAAGTTGAAAATGTCATTGTAAATGCTGGAAAAATTACAAATGTTGATGTAATTATGACTGTAAATGCTGCCGCTTTAGATCAGGTGGTTATTACTGCTACTACGCGTAAAGTATCAGAAGCAGCAACTTTATTAGAGCAAAAGAAATCAAAAGATATTGTACAAATCATTGGTGCTGAAGAATTGGCAAGAAAAGGAGCTGGAGATGCTGCTGCTGCGGTATCTAAAATTTCAGGTATTTCACGACAAGAAGGTTCAAGCAATGTTTATGTACGTGGTTTGGGTGATCGTTACTTAAATACAACGTTTAACGGATTGCCATTACCATCAAATGATATTAATAAAAAGAATATTGAATTAGGCTTGTTTGCAACAGATGTTATTGAAAATATCTCAGTAAGTAAGGCATATTCTTCCAAACAATACGGAGATTTTGCCGCAGGTAATGTAAACATCAATTCAAAAGATTATAAAGGAAAAGGATATGTAGAAGCATTTGTTGGAACAAGTGTAAACACAAATGCTATTGGAGAAGATTTTGTAGTCAGTGAAGGTTCTGGGTTTTTTGGAGACTATGCAAGACATAATCAAAATCCGTTTGCTGTAATTTTATCGCACGGAGTAGATCCAGAAGATGTAAGCGCACCAATTAATGTAAATTTTGGAATTTCAGGAGGAAAATCATGGGATTTTGAAAATGGATCTCGTTTAAGCGTTTTTGGAACGGCTTCTTTCGAAAACGGATACGAATATAGGAGAGGTGAAGCAACCGATTTTACTACCGTTGAAAAGAAAGCGTTTGAAGATGCAGAAGAATTTGAGTACAGTACTACAACCACTGCGATGGGAACGGTAAATTATAAAATTGATGATAAAAACAAGTTAAAATTTAATTCTTTATTTATCAATAGTTCTACAAACGAAGTCGGATATTTTGGTATTGACGGACAAGGTAGAAACCGAGACGCTATTTTAAATACCGATGAAGGTTTTTATCAAATGAACGCACAATTTGACCAAAATCAAGTATACGTAAATCAATTAATTGGTAACCATAAATCAGGAAAATTTGAATTGGACTGGGCTGCTGGATACAATTTTGTATTAGCAAAACAACCAGATCGTAGAAGAATTAGTATTGAAAACTATCAGTTTGCCTTTGATAATGATCCAACAACAAATCCAACATTCTTTAGTAACGTAGATTATGACAACCAACGTTATTTTCAAGATATTGATGATACAGAATTTAATGGTCGTATCAACTTACAATACGAAGCGAATGAGAACTTTAAGTTGAATTTTGGTTACAACGCTAGAAGCAAAGAGCGTAATTTTGAAAACATCCGTTATGGTTATGACATTATTGATTCTGACTTTGCTGTTACAGACGTAAACAACTTAGATGCGGTGTTCAATCCTTCAAACCTAAGTTTATCATCAGGTCAAGGAATATATGCAATCAAAGTTATTAACGCAATTCCTACACTAAGCAATACCAACAGACCTGGACTTCCTGAAAACACATATACAGGTAACTTAGATTTATTTGCAGGTTATGCAGATGCTGAAATTAAATCAGATAAATGGTTAATTGTTCCTGGCATTCGTTTTGAATCGTTCGATCAAAGTATTTCGTATGATGTAATCAACTTAGGAAATAACGGAAACTCAAGCGCAAGTGCATACGAAAACTTCATCTTACCAAGTTTGAACATTAAATATGCATTGACGGAAGAACAAAACTTACGTTTATCTGCAAGTAGAACGGTTTCATTACCAGAATTTAAAGAAACTGCCCCTTTCGTATACATTGATGTAACTAACCGAATTGGTGGTAACCCTGATTTATTAGGATCAAACAATCCTGACTTCATCAACGTAAGTGATGTGTCTTATTCTAATGTATTAAACTTCGATTTAAAATATGAATGGTTTTATGGAAAAGGAGAAATCTTCTCTGTGTCAGCATTTGCTAAGAGAATTTCAGATCCTGTAAACCGAGTGGTTGCCTTTGATGCTACAGGAACACAACGTTATTTTAGAACAGGTGAAGAAGCTAGAGTATACGGAATTGAAGTAGAGTTTAGAAAAAACTTATTGCAAAACGAAGATGAAGAAACATTGCTTGCCGCAGGTTTCAACACAACATTAATGCATACAGAGCAAGACTTATTTGATGTCATTCAAGGAACTTATAGTGTAAACTTCCGAAATGATAAAGATGAATTACAAGGAGCTTCACCAATCATCATCAATGCAGATGTAAGCTACTCTCCAACTTTTGGAAGCTACAAACCAACAGGAAACTTAGTATTCTCTTATTTCTCAGACAGAATTGACGCTTTAGGTTCTGGTCAATTAGGAAACATTATTGAAAAAGCAGTTCCAACATTAGATTTCATCTTAAAAAATAAAATCTCAGATAAGTTTGAGGTAAACTTCAGCATACGAAACATTCTAAACCCTGACATCAAATATGTTCGTGAAACAAGTGGTGGAGACGTTTTAGTAACATCAACAAACGGAAAAGGTGTTTCTGGATATGATAGAGGACGAAACATCGGATTACAACTAAAATATAAATTCTAACAAACACAATTTAAAGATTACTATTAAAAACACAAACACAATGAAAAATCGTATATTATTTGGATTCGCACTTTTAGGAGCATTGTTAATGACTTCTTGTGCATCAGACGACACTGCTGATATTAATATCACTGACAACAGTGATAATAGTGTCACTAACAACAATACAACAGGTGGTTCTGGAGGTACAGGAGGACAAACAATCTTCTTATCTGGAACATACACTACAGATTTAACACTTGATGCAAACAACACATACAAAATCAATGGATCATTAATCATGGCATCAGGAACTACATTAACAATTCCTCCATGTATGACTATTGAAGCATTAGCTGGTGGAGCTGATGTATATGTAGCTATTTCTCAAGGAGCTAGAATTGATGCACAAGGAACTGCTGATTGCCCAATTATTTTTACATCTGATGCTTCTGCACCTGCTGCTGGAGACTGGGGAGGATTAATCTTATTAGGTAGCGCACCAATCAACTCAGTATCAGGAACAGCAACTTCTACTTCAGAAATCGCTAGTTTACCTTACGGTGGAACTAATGCTAGTGACAACTCAGGAACATTACGTTATGTTCGTGTACAATACTCTGGTGGATCTGCTGACGGACAATCTGAAAACAACGGAGTTTCTTTCTACGGAGTTGGAAACCAAACGACTGTTGAGTATGTACAAGTATTTGAAGGAAAAGATGATGGATTTGAGTTCTTCGGTGGAACTGTAAATGCTAACTTTATTTCTGTAGTAAATGCACAAGATGATTCTATCGACTGGACAGAAGGTTACACAGGAACTATTACAAACGCTTACGTAAAGCACGGAGCAGATCATGACAAAGGAATTGAAGCTGATGGTTTTAACACTGACATCGGAAACAACTCAAACCCAATCTATTTCTCTGCACCAACAGTAAACAACCTTACAATTATTGGTTTAGGATCTGCAAACAGTAGTGAAGCAATTCGTTTAAGAGCTGGAACAAGAGCAACATTTAACAATGTTTCTTTAGAAGGATATGCTGAAGGATTTGATTTAGACGGAAACGATACTGACAGCCCAACAGGTGCTGGAGTAACAAGTGGAGAAACTTCTGTTACTGATATCTTATTCACAGACATTACACTAAAAGTAAAAAATGATACTGGAGTATCGTTTACAGATGCTGATTTAATTTCAGGAGATGGAAACGGAACAGGAACTGACTACGCAACTTGGGGAGCAGGTTGGACTGTAGGAAACTAATTCCAAAAAAAAATATATTAAAAAAACGCCTTCTATTACAGAAGGCGTTTTTTGTGTTACAAATGTCTCGTCCTGAAATAGCGTTACACTAAATTTTAAGCGTAATGAAAACAAATTATGTAAAACGTACTCAAAAAGATTATTCATTATCTTTTAAACTCCAAGTAGTTCAAGAGATTGAACAGGGCAAACTGACACGCTCACAAGTCTTATCAAAGTATGGTATACAATCTGGATCTACCATCAGAACTTGGTTAAAAAAATATGGTAACTTTGATTGGCATAATCAAACTCCACTTTCTATGACAAAGACTCCAGAACAAAAGATTTTAGAATTAGAAGAAAAAATCAAACTGTTAGAAAAGCAGAAGGCTCGTGCAGAACATCTGGCGGAGCGTGCTGACAAGAAAGCTATTTTGTTTGATATGATGATTGATTTAGCAGAAAAAGAGTTTAATATTCCTATCAGAAAAAACTCCAAACCCAAGTAATCGATATGTTTAGAATACATTACAGAGAAAGTATCTCATCTACTTGTGAGTTACTTGGGGTAAGCAGGCAAGTATATTACCGAGCGATACGTTCAAAAGAGAAACGACAGTGTATTGCTAGTGATGTGATAGAGCTGGTTCAATCTGTTAGAATAGAGCAACCACGCATTGGCACAAGGAAGTTATATCATATTCTACAAGAGTCTTTACGTAGTTTAGGTGTCGGCAGAGATCGTTTATTTGCTATTTTAAAGGCAAATCATATGTTGATTAAACCCAAGCGGAGCTATCATATCACTACTAACTCTCATCATCGGTTTAGAAAACATAACAATGTAATAGAGAATTTAGATGTAAACAGACCAGAACAAGTTTGGGTAGCAGATATTACCTATGTAGGTAATCGAGCTAATCCCATGTATTTATCGCTTATTACAGATGCATATTCTAAGATGATCGTTGGGTATTATCTATCAAATACCTTGGCAGTAGATAGTTCTATAAAAGCATTAAAGCAAGCTGTTAAAAACAGAAAATATCCCAAGGAAAGGCTAATACATCATTCTGATAGAGGTTTACAATATTGTAGTAATCAATATCAAAGAATATTAACTAAGAGTCATATTAAATGTAGTATGACAGAATCCTATGATCCATATCAAAATGCAGTAGCAGAGCGAATCAACGGAATCTTGAAACAAGAGTTTTTGATGGGCACCTCTAAAATAGACATCAAACTAATGAAGAAAATAGTACAACAGAGTATTAAAGTTTATAATACCAAAAGACCGCATTTATCATGTCAAATGCTAACTCCAGAACAGATGCACAAACAAAATAAAGTCAACATAAAAACCTATAAAAGAAAAAACACAGATAAGACAGCTGTCTTATCTGTGTTTTAACTATTTTTAATCCTAAATAACTGTAACGGTTTTTTAGGACGGGTCAAAACAATAATACTTTTGTTATCAAATGGTTAAAACAGCGTGTAAATACGTAAGTCTGGTATTTTTATTCGGCTTCTTTTGTATATTTGTGTCATTATTTATTAAATAATTAAAATATATCACATGATTAAAAATTACTTTTTATTAGTTGCATTATTGATTTCTTCTTTGTCTTTTGGACAAGTGTTAGAGGAAAATTTCGATTATGGAATGACAAATGGAGACTTGACTGCAGCTAGTGGTGGCGCATGGAGTCAACACTCAGGTTCTGCAAGTCCAGTACAGTATGTAGCAACGCCAAGTTTAACAATGGCAGGATATCCTTCATCTGGAGTTGGTGGACATGCATCAGTTTCTGGAACTTCTCAAGATGTAAACAGATCTTTTACAGCTATTTCATCTGGAACAATATATGGAAGTGCACTAGTAAACTTAAGCTCTGTAGGTAGCGGAAACTACTTTTTACACTTTAATATTTCTGGTGGTTTTACAACAAGAGTTGGAGCAAGAGATGATGGAAGTGGTGGTGTGCAATTTGGTGTTGGAACAAGTAGTTCAACTTTAACATACGGAACAACATCTTACGCTTTAAACACAACGTATCTTTTAGTTTTTTCTTATGAAGTTACTACTGGAGTTTCTAACTTACACGTTTTAACTGCGGTAACTCCTACTGAGCCTGCAATGCCAGAAGCAACAAATACAGGAACTACTGGAAGAACAATTAGTGCAATTGCTATTCGTCAATCAAGCAACATACCAGCTTTTCTTATAGATGGTATTCGTGTAGCTGAGAGCTGGAACGAAATTATGAATAACTCTACAGTACCTTCTGTAAGTATTGTAACTCCTGCTGATGGTGCTACTTTCGATCCAGGAACAAACAGTGTTGATGTTACTTTTACAACACAAAACATCGACTTAATGATGGCTGGAAACCAAGTAAACGTTACTGTAGATGCAAACCCAACAGATGCTGATGTAACAAGTCCTTACACAGTACCTACAATGGATGGAGCAACATACAACGTAACAGTTGAACTACTTGAAGGTGGTATGGTTGTAGATACTAAAATGGTATCATTCTCTATAGCTAACATTACACAAGTAAATAACCTTACGGAGTTACGTAACGGAACGTTAGGTGAGTTTTACGAATTAACAGGTGAAGCTGTAATTTCTTATATCGTAACTGAAGGAACAAGAAATCAAAAATACATTCAAGATGCTGATGCAGGAATCTTAATTGATGACGTTGCAGGAACATTAAGTGCTCCATTAAACATTGGAGATGGAATCATTGGTTTACAAGGACAATTATCTCAGTTCTCTGGTGTGCTTCAATTTGTACCAACTGCAAACGTACCTGGTGCGTCTTCAACTGGAAACACATTAACTCCAATATTTGTATCAGCTGGAACGTTGGCTGCAAACGGAGAAACATACGAAAGTAGATTAATCACGTTATTACCTGTTACTTTTGATGGTGCAGACGCAGGCGGAATGTTTGCAGATAACACAAACTATACTGTTACTGAAAATGGTGGATCTGAAACTACAGTTTGTAGAGTTTCTTTTGGTGATGAAGATATCATCGGTTCTACAATTCCTGCTATGCCAGCAAATATTACTGGTTTAGGTGGTGAATTTAACGGAACATACCAAATACTTCCAAGATACGCTAGTGATATTGATACTACATTAAGTACTGAAGAATTCGGAACTTCTTCTTTCAGTATGTATCCAAATCCTGCTAACGGAAATACAGTAACAATTACATCTGCTACAAACAACACAAAAGATGTACAAGTATACAGCATCATCGGAAAGCAAGTAATCAACACAACGATTACAAGAACGTTAGATGTTTCTGGATTACAATCTGGAGTATACGTAGTTAAAATTACAGAAAACGGTAAATCTGCTACTAAGAAATTAGTGATTAAGTAATTTTACCAATCAAATAACATACAAAAAAGCATCTTGAAACCTCAAGATGCTTTTTTATTTTAAGTACTTTTGTCATTTCAATCTAAGAAATGAATTCCAACACTATTTTCAATATTACTACCAAGGCAGATTTTGAAGCATTGACGTTTCAAACATTTCAGCATCAATTTGAAAATAACCAAACCTACCGTTCATTTTGCGATTTACTTTACGTGCACCCAAGCGATATTACAAAAATTGAAGATATTCCTTTTCTGCCAATTCAGTTTTTCAAATCACACGAAATCGTTTCCAATAATCACCCAATTCAAGAAACATTTACAAGTTCTGGCACCACAGGAAGTACGCCGAGCAGACATTTGGTAACCGATATATCAATCTACGAAAAAAGCTATCGCAAAGGATTTGAATATTTCTACGGAAACATTGAAAACTACGTTGTTTTAGCGCTTTTACCGAATTATCTTGAACGAAAAGGATCTTCATTAGTCTATATGGTAAACGATCTTATCAAACGCAGCAAACAGCCTGAAAGTGGTTTTTATTTAAATGATTTAAAAGGACTCACAAAAAAACTTACCCAACTCGATCAAGAAGGGAAAAAAGTGCTGCTTATTGGCGTTTCTTTTGCCTTATTAGATTTGATTGAAACAACACAATTTCAACTCAAAAATACCATTGTCATGGAAACTGGTGGTATGAAAGGGCGTAGAAAAGAAATGATTCGCGCAGAATTGCATCAACAGCTTTGTGATGGTTTTGGCGTTACTGAAATTCATTCCGAATACGGCATGACCGAATTACTCTCGCAAGGATATTCCAACGGAAACGGAATCTTTCAAACGCCACCTTGGATGCAACTTTTTACCCGCGATCCTGAAGATGCATTAACGCTTCAACCCAAAGGAAAATCTGGCGGCATCAATGTAATAGATTTGGCAAATGTAAACTCATGTGCTTTCATTGCTACGCAAGATTTAGGAAAAATTCATGCAAACAATACTTTTGAAATTCTCGGTCGTTTCGATCACTCAGACATTCGTGGTTGTAATTTAATGGTTTTTTAACACATTCATACTGAAAGGTTTGCTGGAAAATACCGACCAAACTATTGAGATTAACATCTTATATTAGTTTAGTTATTTAATATAATTCAAAAACCCTGAATATGGTTCCTACTACACATATTCAGGGTTGTTTTTTTGTTTAATTCCGTCCTTTAAAAACTCGTATCTTTATAGCAAATCAAAAATCTACACAAACTTCATGTTTGAGAAGCTATATCGTTATTTAAATGATGAAAAAAAAGAACGTGTTTGCACAGATATCTCTGAAAAAGCCTGTGAACATGTTCCAAGAAATTACTTTCTAATTCTCATCAGTAGTGTTTTTATAAAACTTGGTGACACGCTAAGCAATCCTAAAACAGTACTCACTTGGCTAATGAGTTATGTAAGCGCACCAGTATATTTAATCAGTCTAATTGTTCCTATTAGAGAATCTGGCTCTATGGTTCCGCAAATATTATTGTCTACCTATGTAAACAGACAAGCGATCAGAAAATGGATTTGGGTTGTGGGCGCATTGCTGCAATTTATTGCTATTGCTTCTATTGGTTTTATTACCTTATATTTTGAAGGAACAACAGCAGGTTGGCTCATTATAGCTGCGGTTGTAATATTTAGTATTTCGCGAAGTCTATCGTCACTATCCTCAAAAGACGTAACGGGGAAATCCATCCCAAAAACACGTCGCGGGCGACTCAAAGGATATACCGTTTCCGTTTCTGGCGTATTGGTCTTGGCTACCGGATTGTACATTTTATATACTTCTAAAAGTGATGCAGACATTTGGTTTTACAGTTGGCTTATTTTTTTAGCAGCAACAACTTGGCTTATTGCGGCGATTGTATATGCAAAAATCAAAGAATTTCCTGGCGAAGTAGAAACCGAAAAAGAAGCTACTAAAAGTATATTTTCAAAATTCAGTTTACTAAAAACAGATACGCAATTTAGGAATTTTGTCATCGCCCGATCGTTGCTTTTATGTTCTGCATTAACTGCGCCATACTATGTGTTATTAGCCCAAAAATACGTAGGAAAAGAAAGTTATTTACTCGGATTATTCATCATTGCAAAAGGAATAGCTTCTATAGTAAGCTCGCCAACTTGGGGAAAGCTAGCAGACAAATCGAGTAAAAACGTGATGGCATTTGCAGTATTTATTGCGTCCATTTTAGGAATCATCATCTTTTGTGTTGTTTCTTATGCTGAAACATTCCGTGACACAAATTGGCTTTACCCGATTGCCTTTTTCATTTTAGGAATCGCGCATGAAGGTGTCCGCATGGGACGAAAAACCTATGTAGTAGACATGGCAACAGGAAACGACCGAACCAATTATGTTTCTGTCAGTAATACACTCATCGGACTCATTTTATTAGTCACTGGCGGATTGAGCGCATTGGTCTCTTTAATTTCTATTGAAGGCGTAATTTTAGTACTATCAGTTTTCGGAATTCTTGGTGCGTACAAAAGTTACCAACTTCCAAATGTAGAGAAGTAGGTTTTTTAAATTTGATAATTTGAAAATGCGTTGATTTAAAAATTAACTTCGTAAAAATGCTTAATCTGAAACGTCATCCGCGAGGAAGAATGACAAAGCAATCTGTCTTATACAGTAATTATATTTCTAAATTACGCTATCCTTTAACTATCAACAAGAAATTCTTCTTTCTTCCACGCTGAATGGTTACAAACTTATCATTGATTAAATCGGATGTTGTAATTTTATAATCTTCTTTTACCTTCGTTTTATTTACAGCTACGGAGTTTTCTTTTAGTGCTCTGCGCGCTTCTCCATTGGAAGCTAAAAAGTTTGTTTTGGCAGCCAATGCCGCAATCATATCCAAACCTTCTTCAATATCTGCACGCTCAATTTCTGCTTGCGGAACACCATCAAAAACATCCATAAACGTTTGTTCGTCGAGTTGTTTTAAATCTTCCGAAGTAGATTTCCCAAAAAGAATTTGCGTTGCTTTCTGCGCATTTTCTAAATCTTCTTTGCTGTGTACCAATGTCGTTACTTCTTCCGCCAATCGCTTCTGCAACGCACGAGTGTGTGGCGCTTCTTTATGTTCTGCGATCAATGCATCAATAGTTTCTTTGTCTAAAAACGTAAAAATCTTGATGTATTTTTCCGCATCAGCATCAGACGTATTCAGCCAAAATTGGTAAAATTTGTATACCGAAGTTTTATCAGCATCCAGCCAAACATTTCCACCAGCCGTTTTGCCAAATTTAGAACCATCTGCTTTTGTAATTAACGGACATGTCATTGCATAAGCTTTTGCAGCTTCTTCCGTATTCATTCTACGAACAAGTTCAGTTCCGGTAGTAATATTTCCCCATTGATCTGATCCGCCCATTTGTAACAAACAGTTGTGTGCTTTGTGTAAATGGTAAAAATCGTAACCTTGAATTAATTGGTATGTAAACTCTGTAAACGACATTCCGTTTCCTTCATCGCTCAAGCGTTTCTTTACAGAATCTTTTGCCATCATGTAGTTTACCGTAATTCGTTTTCCAACATCACGAGCAAAATCGATAAAAGAAAAATCTTTCATCCAATCGTAATTATTTACTAAAATTGGTGCATTTGCTTCACTTCCGCCAAAATCTAAAAAGCGCGATAATACACGTTTTATTCCAGCTACATTATGATTCAAAATATCTTCTGTCAGTAAATTACGTTCATCTGATTTTCCCGATGGATCGCCAATCATTCCTGTAGCGCCACCAACCAATGCAATTGGCTTGTGACCAGCTTTATGCAAATGCATTAGCAAAATAATAGGAACCAAACTTCCTATGTGTAAAGAGTCGGATGTTGGATCAAATCCGATATACGCAGTCGTCATTTCTTTGTTTAATTGTTCTTCAGTTCCTGGCATGATATCGTGTATCATTCCTCTCCAACGTAATTCTTCTACTAAATTGCTGTTCATCTGTATAATCTTTTTAAAGCTTCGCAAAGATATAAAAGTGAAAAGAAAAAAGTTTATTTTAGTAGCATGATATTAGTTACAGGTGGAACTGGATTGGTTGGTGCGCATTTATTGGCGTATTTGGCAAAGACAGAAACAAAAATTAAAGCAATTTACAGAACCATTGACAAGTTGGAAGCTGTAAAAAAAGTGTTTTCATATTATTTTGATGAGGTAGCACCATTTTTTGAGAAAATTGATTGGCATAAAGCTGATGTGACTGATATTCCTTCGCTAGAAGCTGTATTTTCTGAAGTAACACATGTATATCATGTAGCTGCGCTGATTTCTTTTGATCCGAAAGATTTTGATGCATTGCGAAAGATTAATATTGAAGGAACTGCCAATATCGTGAATTTGTGCATTTCGTACGGCGTGAAAAAACTCTGTTTCGTGAGTTCAGTTGCCGCAGTTGGTGAAAACGAAGATCCTACGATTCCTATAACCGAAGAAACACATTGGAATCCTGAAGCAGATAATAATGTGTACGCAATTTCCAAATATGGCTCCGAAATGGAAGTTTGGCGCGGTTCGCAAGAAGGTTTGGATATTGTAATTGTAAATCCTGCTATTATTTTAGGCGCTGGTTTTTGGCGATCGGGAAGTGGTTCGCTAATTCGAACAGTTGCTAAAGGACTAAAATATTATACGAGCGGAATTTTGAGTTTTGTAGATGTAAAAGACGTTGTTTCTGTGATGATTCAATTGATGCATAGCGATATTAAAAATGAACGTTTTGTATTGGTTGCTGAAAATTGGTCACTGAAAAAATTTACTCAAACAACCGCAAAAGCATTAAACGTAAAAGTACCGCAAAAAGAAGCAAGTTCATTTTTAGTAGGAATTGCTTGGCGAGTGGATTGGTGGCGACAGTTCTTCACGGGAAAACGTCGGAAATTGACAAAACAAACAGCTAAATCAATTCAGTCGCAATCCTTTTATGACAGTAGCAAAATTCAAAAAGCGCTCAACTTTACTTTTATTCTCGTTGAAGAAAGTATTGCGCGTGTTGCAAAGCGATACAAAGAAGATTAATTCTTTGCCTCTTACTTTTTCTTTACCTGATTAAATTTTGGCTTGGGTAACGTATCGTTCTTTTTTCGTTCCAGTTTTTTTGCTTCTTGGATAGAATCTCTGCGTTTTTGTTCTGCTTTTAATTCTTCTCCTACCAATTCACGTTCTTCTGTCAATTTTGCTTGTACAATTCTGTAAATCTCGTTGTAAACTGTCGGATTTGCTGCATAATAGTTATTGCTTGATACAAACTGTAAACTATCTGTTTCATGCTTTAGATAGATGTACGAATCTAAATGCATTAAACTTTCTTCCAATTTCTTTTTATTGACACCTTTTACCGCATTAATTAGTGTAACATCGTATAAAATTGCCGCCATTTTATCTTTCGATAATAAATTATCTGGTTTTGGCACTGCTTCTTCTTTACAAGAAACAACGACAAAAAGTATGGATAATATGCAAATTATATAGTTTTTCATCTGTTAAATTCTAATTGTTTTACATGGCGTTTTTCAGAAAATGTTCCTTCAGCATATGCCAAATTTCCATTGATAAATGTGTGCGTCACGGTAGAATCGAATGTTGTTCCTTCAAATGGCGACCAACCGCATTTGTACAATACATTGTCTTTAGAAACTTCATATGACTTTTCTAAATCCACCAACACCAAATCGGCATAAAAACCTTCTTTGATAAATCCTCTATCTTTTACTTGAAACAGTCGCGCTGGATTGTGACACATTTTCTGTGCAATTTTTTCTAACGAGATTTTCCCTTGTTTATGCGCTTGAATCATCGCGTTTAATGCGTGTTGTACCAACGGTCCGCCAGAAGGTGCTTTGGTGTATACATTGCTTTTTTCTTCTAAAGTATGTGGTGCGTGATCGGTAGCAATAACGTCAATTCGATCATCCAATAACGCTTCCCACAATTGATCTCTGTCGCTCGCAGTTTTTACCGCAGGATTCCACTTAATATGTGTTCCTTTTTCTTTATAATCAGCATCCGAAAACCATAAATGATGCACACAAACTTCTGCTGTAATTTTCTTTTCTTCTAACGGAATTGAGTTGTCAAACAAATGCGTTTCTTTTCCTGTAGAAAGATGAAAAACATGCAAACGTGCACCTGTTTTTTTCGCCAACGCAATGGCACGCGAAGAAGATAGATAACATGCTTCTTCACTTCTAATAATGGGATGATATTCGATTGGAATGTCGTCTCCGAATTTTTCTTTGTATTCGGCTAAATTTTTTCTGATGGTTCCTTCATCTTCACAATGCACCGAAATTACCATGTCCGTACTTGAAAATATTTTTTCTAAAACGGCTTCGTCATCGACTAGCATATTTCCTGTAGACGAACCTAAAAATAGTTTTAATCCTGCTACTTGCGTTGGATCTACCTTTAAGATTTCGTCTAAATTATCATTTGTTCCACCAAACATAAACGAATAATTGGCAAAAGCAGTTTCTTTCGCAATGTCTAGTTTCTCTTGAAGCTTCTCAACAGTTGTTGTTTGCGGATTTGTATTGGGCATTTCTACAAAAGACGTAATTCCGCCCGCAATAGCAGCTCTCGATTCTGTAGCAATGTTTGCTTTGTGCGTCAATCCTGGTTCTCTAAAATGCACTTGATCGTCAATAATTCCAGGAAAAACATGTTTTCCTGTTGCATCAATAACCTTATCAGCAGTGTCAGATAAATTGTTTCCTATTTTAGCAATTCGTTCTCCTTCAATTAAAATATCTGCCGTTTTTATATCGGTTTCACTTACTATTTGTGCGTTTTTTAGTAGTATTTTATGCATTGTGTTGTGTTTTATTCAAGTATCTCGAAACATGTTCAAGAGACATTTTAGAAAAATTCATATTCATACAAAGAGGCAAACCTCTTGGCATTTAAAACTCGATTATCGAGTAAACATACTTCTGACTTTCATTTTGATAATTCCGAAAACAGCTTCTGAAAATATGGAACTATCCATTTTAGATTTCCCTTTGGTTCTATCAGTAAAAATAACGGAAACTTCTTTAATGTTGAAACCTAATTTCCATGCTTTGAACTTGAGTTCTATCTGAAATGCATAACCGACAAATCGGATGTTATCCAAGCCAATAGTTTCAAGCACTTTTCTGCGATAACAGATAAATCCTGCTGTAGTATCATGAATTGGAATTCCTGTGATAAAGCGCACATATTTTGATGCGAAATAAGACATTAACACACGATTCATTGGCCAGTTTACCACATTGACACCTTTTACATAGCGCGAACCAATGGCAACATCGGCATTTTCATTTTCACAAGCGGCAAGCAAGCGAACCAAATCTTTAGGATTGTGTGAAAAATCGGCATCCATTTCAAAGATATATTCGTAATCACGTGCCAGCGCCCAACGAAAACCGTGTATATAAGCAGTTCCCAGTCCTGTTTTGGCTTTTCGGACTTCTAGAAATAGTTTATCAGGATATTTGTCTTGAAGTGCTATTACTTTTTTGTGCGTTCCATCAGGAGAATTGTCATCTACAACCAAAATATGAAACGCTTTTTCTTGTGCAAAAACTGCATCAATAATTGCTTCTATATTTTCAATTTCGTTATACGTTGGTATGACAACAATTGCGTCTGACATTTTCTAAAATTATCCGAACAAAAGTAAACAAATTATGGGTTTTGTGAATGACTATGTTATTTTGTGCGATATTTTTATGTATTATTTAACATACTTGCTAATTTTACCGCATGTTTCAAACCGTTGAAAGAACCGTAATTTCTAAAGATTGGCTTACGCTATTGTTCTTGGTAACGTTGTGTTTACTTGTTGTCACGCGTTTTGTGTTTCGAAAAAAGTTTGGTTTATTCTTGGTGTTTTTGTTCTCAAATAAATATCAAAATCTAACAGAATCGAAACAGGAAGCTATTATCAACGGATTTACAACGCTACTTTTTGTTGTACAGTTAATTTCTTTTTCCATTTTTGCATACGTTGCACTCACTTTTTTTCATCCACAATTGGTTTCTACGCCACTTCTTTTTGTGAAAATCATCTCATTTATGGTGTTTTTTATCCTCATAAAGTACATTATTGAAAAAATAATTGCGGTTATTTTAGATATTGAATCGTATATAAATACGTACAATTTCCATAAAATTAACGCTAGAAATCTATTTGGTTTATTGCTGATTCCCATCAACTTAGTGCTTGTATACTACGATTATGAGAATAAGATTGTATTTTTCTCAATATTTTTTACATTTCTGTCTTATAATCTCATCGTATTATTTCTTCTACTAAAGAATTATCAAAAATTGATAATCAGCAAGTTGTTTTATTTTATTTTGTATCTTTGCGCACTTGAAATCGCCCCCTATTTAGTTATATACAAGTTTTTAATTAAATAACGTGACATTTAAAATATAATAGGTTTATGAAAGTAAAAACTATTTTAGTTTCTCAACCGGAACCAAAAATTGAGAATTCTCCTTATTCTAGGCTTATCGATAAGCAAAAGGTGAAAATCGATTTCAGGCCGTTCATACATGTTGAAGGTGTAAGTGCAAGAGACGTTAGACATCAGAAGGTAGACTTATCGAAGTTTACGGCAATTATTTTGACAAGTAGAAATGCTGTCGATCATTTTTTTAGAGTCGCAGAAGAAATGCGCTTTAAAGTTCCTGATACTATGAAGTATTTCTGCCAATCGGAAGCAGTTGCTTACTATTTACAGAAGTATGTAGTATATAGAAAACGTAAAATTTATGTTGGAAAACGTACGTTTCAAGAATTATCACCGCTTATTAAAAAGTATAAGGATGAAGTATTTTTATTACCTTCATCAGATGCTTTAAAACCAGCAGTTCCAGATACTTTAAATTCGTTGAATATTACGTGGGAACGCGGTGTGTTTTACAAAACTGTTGTAAGTGACTTGTCTGACCTACGTGATGTGTATTATGACATTTTAGTGTTCTTTAGTCCATCAGGAATAAAGTCTTTATTAGCTAATTTCCCTGACTTCGAGCAAAATGATACACGTATTGCCGTTTTTGGAAATACCACCGTAAAAGCAACAACAGAAGCAGGATTGAGAGTTGATATTAAAGCGCCAACACCAGAAACACCTTCCATGACAATGGCATTGGCAAAATACATTGATGAAGTGAATAAAAAATAATTACTTTTTCATAATAAATTAAAAAAGCGTGCATCTTAATTGATACACGCTTTTTTCGTTTTTGGGTTGGTTATGGTATTTTAAAACTGTTAGCTTATTGGGCCACCAGCCATAATTTCTTCGTTTGCGTAGTCTTCAAACTGTGCGAAGTTTTGTTTAAATGAGTTTGATAATTCAGTAGCTTTTGCGTTATACGCAGCTGTATCTTCCCAAGTATCAATAGGGTTTAATACTTCGTTTGGCACATTTGGACAATCTGTTGGCATTGCCAATCCGAAAATTGGATGTGTTTGATAGTCTACATCGTTTAATTTACCTTCTAGCGCTGCGCTAATCATTGCACGCGTGTATTTCAGTTTCATACGACTTCCTGTTCCATAAGGTCCGCCAGTCCATCCTGTGTTTACCAACCAAACATTTACGCCAGCTTCTTGCATTTTTTTGCTCAGCATTTCTGCATATTTTGTTGGGTGTAATGGCATGAAAGGCGCTCCAAAGCACGCTGAAAAACTTGGTACAGGTTCGTTAATTCCTGCTTCTGTTCCTGCAACTTTCGCAGTGTAACCAGAAATAAAGTGATATGCTGCTTGTCCTGGAGTCAATTTTGAAATTGGAGGTAACACACCAAATGCATCTGCTGTTAAGAAGAAAATATTTTTAGGATTTCTTCCAATAGATGGTACTTGAATGTTTTCAATATGATAAATAGGATAACTCACACGTGTATTTTGCGTGATAGAAGTATCTGTAAAATCTACATTTTTATTTTCGTCTAGCACAACATTTTCAAGAATTGCACCTTTTTTAATTGCATGATAAATTTCTGGTTCTTTTTCTTCGCTTAAATCAATCGCTTTAGCATAGCAACCGCCTTCAAAGTTAAAAACTGTATTTTCATTAGTCCAGCCATGTTCATCATCACCAATTAACTTGCGTTCAGGATCAGCAGATAAAGTTGTTTTTCCCGTTCCTGATAATCCGAAGAAAATCGCCGTATCACCAGCTTTTCCAACATTTGCACTACAGTGCATTGGTAAGGTGTTTTTAAATACAGGCAAAATAAAGTTCAATGCAGAGAAAATTCCTTTTTTGATTTCTCCAGTATAACCAGTTCCACCAATTAACGCAATTTTCTTTTCAAAGTTTAAAATAGCAAAGTTATGTTGGCGTGTTCCATCAACTGCTGGATCTGCCATAAATCCTGGCGCATTTACGATAAGCCATTCTTCTTCAAAATTTTCTAGTTCTGCTTCTGTTGGGCGCAAAAACATGTTATATGCAAACATATTGCTCCAAGGATATTCGTTTACGACACGAATATTCAGTTTGTAATTTTCATCAGCACAAGCATATGCATCGCGCACATACACTTCTTTTTCTGACAAGTAATCTACAACTTTATCATACAACTTATCGAAAGCAGCAGGTTCAAAAGGAATATTGATGTCTCCCCACCAAACTTTATCTTCTGTAATGCTGTCTTTTACTATAAAACGGTCTTTAGGTGATCTTCCTGTGAACTCTCCTGTATTTACAGAAATTGCTCCAAAAGAAGTCTCAATTCCTTGCCCTTTGTTTATAGTTTCTTCATGTAGTTGGTCTGAGGAAAGTTGATAATGTGCTTTCGCATCTTTGATTCCGTATTTATTTAACGAAATCGTTTTCGTTGAGAAGGTGTTATTCGTCATAACTTTTAACTCTTGTTGTGTTTTTTGTAAAGCGCAAAAGTATAAATATTTTTATAGATAATAGATTTTTAACTGATTTTATCCGTTTTAAGCTTAAAAAAATTTACAATAAGAATGATCCATCCAATGATTAATAATGTTCCTCCAATAGGTGTAATGAAGCCAATTACTTTAAAATTGAATGCTGTCATATCATTTGTTGCTAAAAGATATATAGAACCCGAAAACAACAGAATTCCCCAAAGCATAAAAACATAAACGAGCTTTTGCATTTTGGGCGAAATAAAAGCTGTTGTACCAATAAATAATAGCAATAACGCATGATACATGTGATAACGAACGCCTGTTTCGAAAGAAGAAAGTTGGTCAACGGTCAATATTTTTTTGAGTGCATGCGCGCCAAAAGCACCAAGAATTACTGCCAAACAACCTAAAATTGCTCCTGTGATTAAAATTTTTTTTCTCATAAAAATCGTGAAGTTATTTTTATAAATGTAACAATTTGCTACATTCGTGTTATATTTGTCTTTTTACAAAATTACGCAACAAAACCCACTATGCGAAACATTTTAATTATTGGTGCAGGAAAATCTGCTTCTTACCTTATAAAATACTTTTTAGATAAAAGCACTGCTGAAAATTTACATATCACTGTTGGCGATATCAACATTGAAAATGCTCAAAAACTCGTTGGAAATCATCCAAATGCTTCTGCAATTTTTTTGGATGTTTTTAATGAAGAAAATAGAAAAGGAGCTGTAGAAAAAGCTGCTATTGTCATTTCGATGTTGCCTGCACGTTTTCATATTGAAGTGGCGAAAGATTGCGTTCATTTTGGTAAAAATATGGTCACCGCATCTTACATTAGCAAAGAAATGCAAGCGTTAGACGAAGCCGTGAAGGAAAAAGGGTTGGTGTTTATGAACGAAATTGGTGTTGATCCAGGAATCGATCATATGAGTGCTATGGAAGTAATAGATCGTATTCGTGATAATGATGGAAAAATGATTTTGTTTGAATCGTTTACGGGCGGATTGGTCGCTCCAGAAAGTGATACCAATTTGTGGAACTATAAATTTACGTGGAACCCAAGAAATGTAGTGCTTGCCGGACAAGGTGGCGCAGCGAAGTTTATTCAGGAAGGAACGTATAAATATATTCCATACAACCGATTGTTCCGTAGAACTGAATTTTTGAATGTAGAAGGTTACGGAAAGTTTGAAGCATATGCCAACCGTGATTCTTTAAAGTACAGAAGCGTTTATGGACTAGATGATATTTTAACTTTATATCGCGGAACGATTCGTAGAGTCGGTTTCTCAAGAGCTTGGCAAATGTTTGTCATTTTGGGAATGACAGACGATAGTTACACCATTGAAAACTCTGCCGAAATGAGTTATCGTGATTTTGTGAATTCGTTTTTGCCGTATAGTCCAACAGATTCTGTAGAACTGAAAATGCGCCACAATTTAAAGATCGATCAAGATGATACGCTTTGGGAAAAGTTATTGGAACTTGATCTTTTCAATCCGAATAAAAAGGTAGAATTAGCGAATGCAACTCCTGCACAAATTCTTCAAAAGATATTGATGGATAGTTGGTCGCTTGCGCCAGAAGATAAAGATATGATTGTTATGTATCATAAATTTGGCTATGAAAAAGATGGCGAAAAACATCAAATAGAGTCTAAAATGGTAATTTTGGGTGAAGATCAAACGTATACTGCCATGGCAAAAACGGTTGGCTTGCCTGTTGCGATTGCTGCTTTAAAGATTTTGAATGGAGAAATTACAACGCCAGGAGTTCAGTTGCCAATTACCAAAGAAGTGTACACACCAATTTTAAAGGAACTAAAAGAATATGGCATTGCTTTCCATGAAGAAGAAGTCCCGTATTTTGGATATGATCCTGCGAATATGTGATTTGGATTGACGAATTGTTGATTAACGATTTTAGATTTATAATTTATCCAAGCGTCTGATTGAGTGGATGTACAAAGCAAATTTGTATCGAAATTTGCTATGAAATACTTTTTTTAATTAGAAAGCTTCTAGAGTCTTTCAATTCTTTAGTCTTTCTTCATAAAAAATATCAATTTCATTAGAATTTTTATTTTTCAATTAAAATTACCTTAAAAACTCCTATTTTTGACTTTCATCTGATAAATAGCAACTTATGAAAGTGATTAATGAACAAATTGAAATTGATGGTATCGACAAACAAATTCTGCGCGCATTGATGAATGATGCTCGAACGCCCATTTTAAGTATTGCACGTACAATTGGTATTTCTGGCGCAGCTGTACATCAAAGACTCCGAAAACTAGAAGATGCAAAGCTGATTGTAGGTTCTAAATTTGTGATTAATCCAAAAATATTAGGTTATAAAACAATGGCGTTTATCGGTGTTTACCTAGATAAAGCTATGCGAAATCCTTCCGCAGTAAAAGAATTACAAGAAATTCCTGAAGTGATGGAAAGCCATTATACCACAGGAAATTGGTCATTATTGATAAAGATTTTGTGTAAAGACAATGAACATTTGATGCACATTTTAAACCATAAAATACAAGCGATAAAAGGTGTTTCGCGAACAGAAACTTTTATTTCCCTGAACCAGCAAATTGATCGACAAATTAAAGTTTAATATCAATCGTTAAAAAGTAGATTGATAACATAAAAAATCGAATGTTTTTTGAAATATTCGGTAATATTTAGGCGCATTCAGCAAATAGTTACAGCCGTGTAAATACGGGTATTTCTTTGTAACTTAAAGAAGTGTAAAATTTTAAAATGAATAACATGTTTCAAATAGCAGTTTTGTTCTTTGTAGTATGGGATTGCTTCGTCGTTTCCTCCTCACAAAGTATTTCTATTGCTATATTTTCAAACACGCAAAAAGCGTAGCGATCTAAAAACGTCATATCGAGCGAAGTTGAGATGCAAAACTACAACCTACTTTTATAATCCGTCAACGTTCGTGGACCTTCCAACACTTCCCGTTCAATCTTTAAAACGCCTTCATCAGTAGTTGAGGTATACCATTTAATCAACGAAATTGCGTTATTTTCAATCTCAATTCCCGTGATGCTTCTCGGATGCACACAACTTCCATCATTAAAGAAAGAAATCTCATCTGGATTTGGAAATCGCGGACGATGCGTATGTCCTGTCACGGTGATGATATTGTCATTATCAATAATCCACTTTTTAATCTTACGTTCAACTTTTATCAAATTCTTGTAATTCCGCGCAGGACTTGTCGGATCGTGAATTCCCATAATTTGCAAAGGCGCCCACAATGCACGTACCATAAAACGACTCCATTTCCAAAACAGATAATTCCACCAATCAGCTTGATGTCCGTGTGTCAAAAAAAGTTCTTGCTGTGTTTTGGTATGTTTCAGCACAATTCCTTCATGATATTTCAAATCGGTAAACAAGGGTTTGTCAGTTCCTGTTTTTGGATCAAAATAGGTTGACAAGTGTTTTTGTACATATTTCTCATTGCGATACACCATATCATGATTTCCCCAAATTAAATGCAATCGGTTGTCTTCATGAAATGCTTTCATAATCATATACACATTCTTGTGTGCTGAAAAAATAGATTCAAAATTTAAATTTTCCCATAACTCATCGCCATCACCGAGTTCGCAATAGGTAAAACCTTCTTTATAGTACTGTTTTAAAGCATGAAAATAGATGTTTCTATTGTTGGCAAAATCGTCCGCAAAACTATTATCGCCACGATGGCAATCGCTAAACATCACAATTTTAGAAGAATGGTCAAATGGAATTCGAAGCGCATTTTTATACGCTCGTGTCAAGCGAGTTTGTGAAGACATGAATTAGTTTTAAACTAAGTTACTTATAAAATGCAAAACTCAAAACGTAAAGGGTAAAAGTATTTTTTATATAACGAAAAATAAAGGTTAATTTACTGTAATATAACGTTAAACAAAACGTCTAAACACATACACAATCAAGGATTTCGTATCTTTGTAAATTAAATGGTTTCAATTATGGGTCAGAATAGCGAACATCACAACTTGAATTTACCGTTGCAACTGGTTATCAGTTTCGATCAGGTAATCTCTTTTTATGATAAATATGTAGAAGATGAAAATCATCCGTACCACAAGTCTGCAATAGAGATAACGGAATATCTGGAAAATTATCCTGAGTTACGCGAAGGCTTTACTGACCTGACAAAATTAGAGAAATACAAAGAACAAATTGACTTGGTTTTAGAAGGTTTGTTCCCAGAAATTTTAACGGATAATGAAATTAAAGTGGCTACGATTCCATTTTCGTTTCAATCTTTTAAATATTCAAATCGACTCAAAAATATCCTTAAAAATGCTGGAGACGATTATGATTTTACCGCAAGAAATTTATCTGAAAGAGAATTGTATCTGCATGCCTGTGTGATGATTTTAAATGTATGTTATGGATATACGATTGATTTAAAACGTCCTTTTTATTTTGATATTCCTGATAAAAAACTGGGCGTTACCAAGCATTATAGAGTTGCGTTTAATGGCGATTTTTGCCAAGTAATACCAACAGAAGATGCACCAAAAATAACAGAAGAAGATGTCCGATTGTTATTAGACAATTACGACAATATTGAAGTTTGGAAACAGAAATTTCCATTAAATAGCTACATTTTTAAAGGATTTGGAATCATGAATCTTTTTGATGTTACTTTTGATGAAACCTTATCGTCAATTCGTGAAAACTTATTGCGAAGTGATGACAATTTGGTTGCTTCTTTGCGTAAAAATTTAAGCGAATTTTTCAACATAAAAGATTTAAAATTAGGATATTCCGTATTTGGAGCCTTAGATAAAAACACTTTTAAAAGTCACATAAAACGCTCGGAGAGCTTACTTTTTAAAGATGAACATGAAGTTGCCTGTACAGAATTTTTCTGCCATGGAATTGTAGAGCATATTTTTAAAAAGAATGAAGAGATAGCAATCTCTAATATTGAAAACTATGGAAAGCTTTCTGGTGAAAACGGATTTTACAATCGATTGAAAGCACAAGGAATTCAAAGTATTATTTTAATTCCTATTGTAGCTTCTAAAGGTAGAGATTTGGCGGTATTAGAAATTGCCTCACCAAGAGCATACGAACTTAATTCGGTAAATCAACAAAAACTACAAGATATTATTCCTGTCTTTGAAACGGCTGTTTCTCGTGCATCAGAAGATTTTCAAAACACACTAGAAGCAACGATTCAGGAGCAATATACGTCTATTCATCCTGCGGTAAAATGGCGTTTTTATAGTGCAGCAGAAAATTATCAATACCAATTGGCGGAAAATGTAGAAAATCCTCAAATCGAAGATATCGTATTTGAACAAGTATATCCGTTGTTTGGACAAAGTGATATTAAAGGTTCTTCTTTAGCTCGTAATGAAGCGATCAAAGAAGATTTGACAACACAATTAGAGTTAGCAATCAAAGTATTGGAAGCTGCATTAAAGCAACACAAACTTCCAATTTATGAAGAATTAATTTTCAGAGTAGCAACATATTTAAGCGAAACGCAAGAAGGACTAAAAGCTGGTGATGAGCTAGGAATATTACAATTCTTAAAAAAAGATATTTATCCTGTATTCAATCACCTAAAAGCAACCGATCCGAAACTTGCATTGCTCATTACGGAATACATTAACAGTTTAGATGCCAACTTAAAAGTAGTGTATGACAAACGTAAAGCGTACGAAGACAGTGTTGCGATTTTAAATACGCAATTGGCAGCTTACATTGACAAAAAGCAAGAAGAAGCACAAGCTATGTTTCCGCATTACTTTGAGCGTTACAAAACTGATGGAGTTGAGTATAATATGTATATCGGACAATCATTGGTAAAAGACCAAAATTTCCACAAATTGTATTTATACAACTTGCGTTTGTGGCAATTGCAGAACATGTACGAAATGGAGCAAGTTGCACACAACGCACGAAAGCTAATGGAGCACGATTTGCAAGTAGCTTCGTTAATTTTAGTGCACAGCAATCCGTTGGCGATTAAATTCCGTATGGACGAAAAGCAATTTGATGTAGATGGCGCTTACAACATTCGTTATGAAATTATCAAAAAACGTATTGACAAAGCACATATTAAAAATACTACAGAACGTCTCACAATTCCTGGAAAAATTGCAATTGTATATTCACAAGATAAGGATGCACGCGAATACATAAAGTACATCAAATACATGCAGGCAAAAAATTATTTTGGAAAACTTGAAAAACTAGAATTGGAAGATTTGCAAGGCGTTTCAGGCTTGCGAGCTTTGCGTGTGGAAGTAATTTATCAAGATGACTTCAGCGAAAAATCATCTTTAACAATTGATGAATTAATGGAAGAATTCAAATAAGATTTTAAAAATAGAAGTGATTTAAACTTTTCGGGTTTAAGCGAAAATTAGAAGTTTTAAGTATTCTTGAAGGCTTTTTTGAGTTTCATAGCAGCGCTACGGAACGAAAAAAAGACGAAAACAGGGCTGAAAAACAGTAATTTTTTAGCAAATCAAAAAAGTTTAAATCACTTCATATAAAACAAGTAAAAGCAGCTGACTGAAAAGTATAAATTTCTTCAAACCGAACTCTTTTGCTGAATTTGATTCAGTATAATGAGATGCTGAGTCACACACTCAAAATAACGTTTGTGTAAGCTTTTAAAACTGCCTCTTTTTAATTACGCTGCAATGATAGGAAGTGTATCGGGACGCAAAGCAAATGCAATAGCAAACGCAATCACTGATATGATAATTCCAATCATGAAAACCAAATAGGTCAATCGGAGAATTTTATACTTTCTATCGAGTACTTTTCCTAAAAAGTATAAATCTTTCGTGAGTGATCCGTACAAATAATCCCTATCTTTCATGACTTCACTAATTGCCCATTCAAAATCAGGCAAACTCATCTTATGGAAATTTCCAAAAAACAGTAAATTCACTTTCTTCGCTTCTACATCTTTCTTGTCAAATTTTCCTTCCGTTACATTTGGTCTAGTAGCTAAAATGGATAATACCATAGAAATAACGGTAAATAATGTAAAGATAATAGTTGGGACAATTAAATGTTCGTTATCGGCTTTGTCTAATTTTGACACTAAAGTGGATAATACTAAGGAAATAATAATGGCATTTACCGATAAAAGTATGTTTGCTTTAGTGTCAGCAATATTACTCAGTTCAATATGATTCTTTAACGTTACACGAAACATGGTTTCAATTCCACGTTCTGGCGTATTAATTTTTGTCTTTTTATACTTAAGTTCGGCTTTCTTTTGCTTTAACTTCTTTACTTCTTTAGAAACCTTATTCTTTGATTTCAACAATTTGGCAAGATTTTTTCCTTTCCGTTTTTGCCAGTTTTTTGAAGCAAATGAAGTATGAAACGTATGTTGTTCAGATAAAAATCGGATATTCTCTTTCAACCAATCTGACTCTGAAATAGATTCGCCTTGTGTCAATTCAATTTCTTTGCGGAGTAATTCGGTAACTTCTGCAAAATTCTTACTTCCAATGTGTCCACAATCTGCATCAGAAATAATCTGTTCTAACAAATTCTCAGGTTTACGACCCATTTTTGTTGCCAAAATCAATTGATTGATGACATTTAAATCTTCTTCAGAAATCTCATGATTCTTCAAAAATGCTGTGGCAATCTTTACGCTTTCTTCTTCATGACCATCAATTCCATTCACATAACCTGTATCGTGAAACCATGCCGCAATAATAAGTAGGTTGGCTTGTTTTTCTTCAATTCCGAGTCCTTCAATAAGTTCTTTAGTTTTGGCAACAACAGATTTGGTATGTGTAAGGTTGTGATATACATATGATTGATCTACTTTCTTATTCAAAAAATCAATCACATACTTTTCAACTTCGGCGATAAGGGTTTCCATAAAGGTTTCTTTAATTTAAGTAAAAATACTAAACTTTAATTAATGTTTGTCAAAGATGTTAAAAACGAAAGCATTTGTTTGAAAATTCTGTACAGTGTATTGCTGTAAGTTTACAATAAAAAAATGGACTATTTATATATGAAACACATTCCTAAAATAAAGCTCTACGGAACAAAAACATGTCATAAAACCAACTATTACAAAACGTTCTTAGACGAGAAAAAGCTTCCGTATCAATTTTTGGACGTTCTAGAAAACGAAAATCATGCAGACGAACTGCGCAATTTATACACAAACAAAAAACTCAACTTTCCAACAATCATCATTGGAAATAAAAAATTACGAAATCCGCGTGAAGCAGAATTGCACAAATGGTTTGAGAAATTAATACATTCATAAGCATAACAATTAGATTCAAATTACTTTAAATGACGTTGCTAAAAACAATACAAAATTTTCCACTTGGCTATTCGGAAGTACAGTATAAAAATGCAAAATATGGTGTGATTAAACGTGAATTCAATCAAGGAAAAAGCTATAAAATATACGCTTCAGAATTAGGCGGAAACAACTTTATAAGTCTCAACTATTATTGTACAAGTCAGCAAGAACTATTAAAACCTTGTGAAATGCCAACAGAGAAAGTAATCCACTTTTTAAAACACTGTAAAATGATTTGAGTTCATTTATTAAAAAACGAATGATTATCTTTAAGGCAACAAAATAACAATCAATGATAAAATCTTTACGATTCGTAGGAATAATAGTCTTTTTACTGTGTATAAATGCATGTGCAACCTTCAAAGCACAATATGCAGAAAAAATGAGCATGAATCCATATCCAGAAGATAAAGAAGTAAAACACTCTTTCTATCTAATTGGAGATGCGGGAAACTCTCCATTAGGCGGAAAAGCAGTTGCGCTTCAAATGATGGAAAAAGAATTACAAAAAGCCTCTAAAAACAGTACAGCTATCTTTTTGGGAGATAATATTTACCCAGCTGGTTTGCCAAAAAAATCTAACAAAAGACGCGAATTTGCAGCACATCAGTTAGACGCACAAACAAGTATTGTAAAAGATTTTAACGGGCAAACGATTTTCATTCCAGGAAATCACGATTGGTATAGCAACGGTTTAGAAGGACTCAAACGACAAGAAAAATACATTGAAGACATTCTTGGGAAAAATACGTTTCTACCTGAAAATGGTTGTCCCATCGAAAAAATCCACGTAAGTGACGATATTGAATTGATTCTTATTGATACACAATGGTACATTACCAATTGGGACAGACATCCTACTATGAATGACGATTGTCAAATAAAAACACGCACAAAATTCCTTGAAGAATACAGTAGCTTAATCAAAAAAGCACGTGGTAAAACGACAATTGTAGCATTGCACCATCCGATGTATACGTACGGGCCGCACAATGCGCAATACACATTTAAAACACATCTTTCTCCAGTTCCCATCTTAGGAACCATCAAAAACTTAGTGCGTTCTACAAGCGGAACAGCAAATGTAGATCAGTCACACAAGCGTTACAATGAACTCAGAAAGCGTATCATTACACTATCACAAGAAAATGATAAAGTCATCTTCGTTTCGGGTCACGAACACAGTTTGCAATACATTGAAGAAGATAATTTACGCCAAATTGTAAGTGGTTCGGGAGCAAAAATGTCTGGAACTCGTAATGTTGGCGGAGGAAAATTCACTTACGGAACTTACGGATATGCTCGTTTGGACGTTTTTGAAGATGGTTCTTCGCATGTACGTTTCTATTCTGCGATTGAAAACAAAGTAGTATTTGAAACTCAAGTAATTCGTCCACCAGCTCCAGAAGTAGAAATGGTATATCCAGAAACATTTCCTAATGAAGTTACGGCGTCCGTTTACACACCAGAAGAAACGAACAAATCGGGCTTCTATAAATTTTTATGGGGCGAACGTTACCGCAAACAATACAGTACGGAAGTAAAAGCGCCAACCGTAGACTTAGACACGCTTTTTGGAGGACTAAAACCTGTACGAAAAGGTGGTGGAAATCAATCAAAATCCTTACGATTAGAAGACAAAGACGGAGCGCAATATGTCATGCGTGCATTGCGCAAACAAGCACTTCGGTACTTGCAGGCCGTTTTATTTAAAGACCAATATATTAAAGGGCAATTTGACAATACTGTCACAGAAGATTTGCTCTTAGATGTATTCTCTGGAGCGCATCCGTATGCACCATTTGCCGTAGGAACATTGGCAGATGCTGTTGGTGTATATCACACAAATCCAGTATTATATTTTGTGCCAAAACAAAAAGCACTTGGAAAATACAATGACGATTTTGGTGGTGAATTGTATATGATTGAAGAACATACGTCTGAAGGTCATGATGATAAGAAAAGTTTTGGCTATCAAAATGATTTGGAAAGTACAGATGATATGTTGAAAAAACTCAACAAAGATGAAGATGTCATTTTAGATGAAGCATCTTACATTCGTGCGCGTTTGTTCGACATGCTTATTGGCGATTGGGATAGACATCAAGATCAATGGCGTTGGATAGAATTTAGAGAAAACGGACAACGTGTATTTCGTCCGTTGCCAAGAGATCGCGATCAGGCATTTTCTAAAATGTCAGACGGTTTTCTACTATCTACAGCAGTAAAAATTATTCCAACAGCAAGATTATTACGAGAATATAGTGGCGATTTAGAAGATGTAAAAGGAATGAATGTAGAGCCATATCCGCTAGATATGAGCCTAATAGTACAATCTGGAAAAGAAGTTTGGGACGCACAAGTAAAAGCCATTCAAGATGGACTCACGGATGAAGTTATTGACAAAGCATTTTTATCATTTCCAGAAGCGGTTCGGGACGAACAAATGGAACTCATTAAAAAGAATTTGCGCTCAAGGAGAGAAAATCTTCAAGCGATCTCAGATCGTTATTACAAACTCATGAATAAACTCGCTGTCGTGAAAGGAACCAACAAAGACGATTGGTTTGACATAGAGCGCATGCCAAATGGAAAAACAAAAGTTACGGCATACCGAATAAAAGGTGGTGAGAAAAAAGATATCTTCCACGAACGAACCTACAACAAAACGGAAACCAAAGAAATTTGGATATATGCGTTAGATGACGACGATGTATTTCATGTATATGGAAACGGGAATAATCTCATAAAAGTACGTTTGATCGGTGGACAAAATAATGATACTTACGATATAAAAAATGGTAAAAAACTAACGTATTACGATTACAAGTCAAAGAAAAGTACTTTCCTCACCAATAAAGGACACAGAATACTGACAGATAATTATGAAACAAATGTATACAACTACAAAAAATTAAAAAACGGAGCGACACAAATATTACCAACACTAGGTTTCAATCCTGATGATGGTTTTAAAGTAGGATTTTCTACCACAATGACCGATTATGGTTTTGAGCGCAATCCGTTTACATCACGACACACATTACGCGGCGCATATTATTTTGCAACTAGCGGATTTGATGTAGGATATACAGGAGAATTTAGTAACATCATTGGACGTTGGAATCTAATGTTGGACGTACATTTTAACAGTCCGAATTATGCGGTAAACTTCTTCGGATTTGGAAACAACACGCCAAATGCGGAAGCAGATGAAAATGATGGTTTGGATGTTGATTTAGATTACAATCGTGTAAAAATACGGACCATACGATTTACACCATCTTTAATATGGCGCGGACAACTTGGCGGAAGCTTCAGAGCAGGATTGTCATATGAAAGCAATGAAATAGAACGGACTAACGGACGTTTCTTAGAACAAAATTTCCCAGCAAACTCAAGTGTATTTGACAAGCAAGATTTCTTTGGTGTCAACGCAAAATACCACTTTCAAAATGTTGACAATGCAGCGTTTCCAACGATGGGAATGGAAGTAAGCTTGGAAACAGGTTACAAAAATAATGTAAGTACTTCCAAAGGTTTTGCTTACGTAATTCCAGAATTCTCCATAGATCATCGATTAATCGCCAGCGGACAATTAGTTTTGGCAACCAAACTACGCGGACATGTTAATTTTGGTGATGAATTTGAATTTTATCAAGGAGCAAACTTAGGAGCAAATACAGGTTTACGCGGATACAGAAACGAACGTTTTACAGGAAAACGTGCTTTTGTACAAACGACAGACATTCGTTTAAACCTACGCAAAATAAAAACACGATTAATCCCATTAGATATAGGTCTTTTTGGCGGATTTGATTATGGTAGAGTTTGGATAGATGGCGATCCTTCAAAAAAATGGAATACATCGCTCGGAGGCGGAATTTGGCTTAGTGGTGCAAACATGCTTACGGCTCATTTGTCACTATTTACTGCTGACGATGGCGCACGTTTTGCCTTTGGTGTAGGATTCGGATTCTAATCAAAAGGAATAATTCCGTTGTATGAAACTATTTAGAAACCAAAGAAGTAAGCTTTTGAAAAATAAAAAAATCGGAAACTATTTAGCATACGCTATTGGTGAAATCATCTTGGTGGTCATCGGAATTTTAATTGCGGTTTCTTTAAACAATTGGAATGAAAATCGAAAAGAAAACAAAAAGCTACTCAATATCTATTCAATCATAGAAAATGATTTAAACAACGATCTCAAAGAAATTGAGAAAATTCAAAATTTTTATAAATCGGTTGATCCACTATACACGAAAATCTTAAACGATTCTGTTAGAAAAGTAGAGTACGTTTTCAATCCGCAATACACATACTTAACCATAGGTTTTCCTGAAATCACATTTAACAAACGCGGATACAATCAACTAACAAATTTCAACACAGACAGTTATCAAGACAGTTTACCAACGCAAATTATCGAATTTTATACAGAACGTTTGCGTGAAATAAAAATTGACGATGAATTACGAGCAAAAGACTTTCATGAAAACTATTCGCATTATAAAAAAAATTACAAATGGTGGGCAGATTTAATTTCGATGAAAGGAAGTCAAGAATTCATCGAATATGCAACCACAGATCCTGACTATAAAAATAGAGTGGCAAGTGTTTATTTTGTAACATATAAAGTATTTCTACCAGAACTAGAAAAATTTAAAAAACAAGCAGAAGTAATTCTTACGGAAATAGAAAAACGGAAAGAATAGTGTTCTTTGCAACAGTGACAATTCTGCGGAAGCGATATAAATATAAAAGAAGTATTGGCGTGTGTTTTCAAATAAATTAATCACAAAAACCCAAAACCCAAAACCCAAAACCCAAAACCCAACACCCAACACCCAACACCCAACACCAAGAAATCCATGACCAAAACAGCTACAGAAATACAAAAAATATTCTCAGATCATCAAAAAGACCTCGCTTTTATCATAGGAAACGGAATCAATTTAAGTTTTCAAGATGACAACATATCATGGAATGATTTATTGCTAGACTTATGGAAAAAACATGCCGACGAACCGATGGAGGAAATTCCAAAAGGTATTTCATTTGTAGAATTCTACGATGCATTAGGATTGCAAAACGTAACGACTTCGGGTTTTTCTACGCAACTACAAAAAGATGTAAAAGCCAAAATGCGCAATTGGCAACCAGATGATGCGCAGAACTTAGTTTTAAACAAAATAAAAGCATACAATGCGCCAATCTTAACAACAAATTTTGATGATCTCATTCCGAAATCTATGAAACTGTCGCCGCATCGTATTCCAAACACAAGCTTCACCGATCATTATCCTTGGGCGACATATTATGCAGAAAAAGAACTCAATTCTCCACTAGATGGATTTGCCGTTTGGTACATGAACGGAATGGTAAAATATCACAGAAGCATCAAACTTGGACTATCTGAATACATGGGAAATGTAGAACGCGCTCGAAAAATGACAAACACCAACTACGGACACGAAAATCCTGAACTCGAAAATCCGTGGCTGACAAATAACACGTGGATTGATATCATTTTCAATAAATCATTATGCATCTTCGGATTAAGCTTAGATGAAACAGAAGTTTTCTTTAGATGGTTGCTCATTCAACGTGCAAAATTCTTCAAACGTTTCCCAAAATACAGTCACAAAGGCTGGTACATTATGAAAAAGGAAGACGACAATCCAAGTATTATAGGAAAGAAATTTTTCTTAAAATCAGTTGGGGTTGAAGTGATAGAAGTAGAAAACTATTCAATATTATATAATGACATTTGGAAGTAGTTCTTTAGAGTTTATAAGTTGAAAAGTTTATAGGTTTATGAGTTCTCACCCAACATCCAAAACCCAACACCTGTCACATTGAACGAAGTCGAAATCCAAAAACCGTTCGCCACAATCTATTTTCCGTTCGTCATAATTTTGCTTATTTAATCACAAAACTGCGATACTTTTACACTGTAATCAAAAAACAAACAGACATGCAACCATTATTCAAACTCATTTTCAAGCTTGCTTTTTTACTAGCGACAGTCATCGCATCGGCACAAGACATCTCAGGAACGTGGAAAGGTGCACTAAAAGTTCCAGGAATGGAATTGCCATTAGCATTCAATATTTCTGAAACAGACGGAACATACACCGCAACACTAGACAGTCCGAAACAAAACGCCTTTGGAATTCCAATTGATAAAACTACATTTGAAAACAACAAACTCACCATTACGCAAAGTCAAATGGGCATGGAATACACGGCAATGTATGAAGATGGAGTTTTTAAAGGCACCTTTAAACAAGCAGGACAAACATTTCCTCTACATTTAGAAAAAGGTGAAAAAGAAGTCAAAAAAATAAAACCACAAGAACCAAAAAAACCATATCCGTATGCTTCTGAAGAAGTAATTTTTGAAAACGCAAAAGCAGGAAATATCAAACTTGCAGGAACGCTCACATTGCCTAAAGATGTAAAAAATCCGCCAGTTGTCATACTTATCAGTGGATCTGGAGCGCAAAATCGTGATGAAGAATTGCTAGGACACAAACCCTTTTTAGTATTGGCAGACCACTTAACGCGACAGGGAATTGCTGTATTACGTTATGACGACAGAGGAACGGCAAAGTCAGAAGGTGACTTTTCAGTAGCAACTTCATTTGACTTTGCAACCGATGTAGAAGCGGCAATGGCATACTTACAAACACGAAAAGATGTAGATGTAAATAAAATTGGCTTAGTTGGACACAGTGAAGGTGGATTGATTGCGCCTATTGTAGCCGCTAGAAATAATAAAGTAGCATTCTGCGTATTGTTAGCCGGACCTGGAGTTGATGGAAAAGAAGTATTGCTAACGCAGTCAAAAAGAGCTTCCGAATTGGAAGGTTATCCAGCAATTGACATAAAAAATTCTCAAAAAGCATCTGCAAAAGTATTTGATATTGCTGCAAACTATGAAGGTGAAAAGTCTAAAAAAGAAATCATGGCAATATTTCAAGACTTAAAAACAAAAATGACTTCTGAAAAAGCAAAAGCAGAATTTACAGAGCAAGCAATGAATCAACAAGTAGAAATGATTACTTCTCCGTGGATGCGAACATTTTTAGGCTACAATCCGCAAACTTCACTACAAAAAGTAAACTGTCCAGTATTGGCAGTAAATGGCGAAAAAGATTTTCAAGTTTTACCTGAATTGAATTTAAACGCAATAAAAAAAGGATTAAAACACAACAACGACGTTACTATCAAACAATTTAAAAATCTAAATCACCTATTTCAAACCTCAGAAACAGGCGCTTTAAGCGAATATTCTGAAATCGAAGAAACCTTTGCTCCTGTTGCGCTCAACTTCATTTCAGCGTGGATTAACGAACGATTCTAATCATCAATCAATCATAATGCACTTTTTCAAACCTGAGAAAGTGCATTTTTCAATATTTTAGCACATAATTTAACACAAATGGCAGCTTCAAAAAAAGTAAATACAATCTTATTTTGGATATTTCAATTTATTGGTTGGGGATTTTTAACTACGGCTAATGTTTGGTCAAAAGCTTTTATAGTGCCAGAAGACAAAGTAAAACCTGTTTACTTTTTCTTTGAAGGTTTGATATTTATTATTTTAGGAATTGGACTAACAACATTTTTTAGAAATTACCTAAAACGTATAGAATTTATTGAAAATCAGACGCAAAAAAACTATATAAGAGCAATTATTGCCTTCCTAGTATTATCACTGATATTTTCGTTTACACTTGTCTTTCTTAGTTCACTTATATTTGCTTCCGTCAATGGAAAACCTTTAGAATTCTCAATACTTTTAATAGTTTCGAATACGATCAATGTAGCATTATTTCTATTTTTTTGGTCACTTATTTACATCACAATCAAATCGGTAGTACGTATGCAACGCGTTAAAATGGATCGTTTACGCTTGCAAACTTCGCTAAAAGAATCGCAACTCAATACATTAAAAGGACAACTCAATCCGCATTTCATGTTTAACAGTCTTAACAATATTCGCGGACTGATGTTAGAAGATGTCGAAAAATCGAGAGAAATGCTCACAAGACTGTCGGAAATGCTACGTTATTCACTCAACATGAACAATGTAGATGCCATACAAATTGCCCAAGAACTGGAAACGGTAGAAAATTATATTGCGCTTTCAAAAATACAATTGGAAGATCGATTGCAATATGAGCAAAAGGTAAACGAATCTTTATTACAAATAAAAATTCCGCCAATGATACTGCAAATGTTAGTTGAAAATGCGATCAAACATGGAATTGCAACACAAAAAAACGGTGGAAAAATTACGGTAATTGTGACAGATAATAATGAAGAAATCATACTTCAAGTCAACAATACGGGAAATTTAAAAACAGATTCAAACTCTACAAAAATTGGCGTACATAATATCAAAAAACGTTTGGAATTGCTTTACGGAGAAAAAGCTACATTTACACTTGATGAAACAGAAAATGAAGTGCAAGCCATCATTAAAATACCTGTAAATTAGTCATGGAAAATATCACTGCAATTATCGTGGAAGATTCTCGCTTAGCGCGGAATGAACTCAAAGAACTTCTAAAAAAGCATTCGCAAATTGAGCTGATTGCTGAAGCTGAAAATGTAGATAAAGCCTATGAACTCATCAACTCCAAACAACCACAAGTATTATTTTTAGACATCAACATGCCTGAAAAAAATGGTTTTGACTTATTGGAAATGTTAGACAATGTTCCGTTAACAATTTTCACTACAGCATACGACGAATACGCCATAAAATCCTTTGAATACAATGCGTTTGATTACTTGCTAAAACCCATCAATCAAACTCGATTTTCCAAAACAATAGAAAAAGTAATCGCAACCATTGAAAAAGAAGCAACAGATGAAAAACCATTTGAGTTGCATCGTCAAATATTTATCAAAGAAGGCGAAAACTGTTGGCTCATCCGAATTTCTGAAATTGCAGTATTTGAAATTGTTGGGAATTACACGCGTGTGTATTTTGAAAACAACAAACCTTTAATTTACAAATCGCTCAATCAAATAGAAACAAAACTACCTGAAGAAACTTTTTTTAGAGCAAACCGACAGCAAATCATCAACCTAAATCATGTAGACAAAGTGATTCCGTGGTTTAATGGAAAACTAAAAGTTACCATTAAAAATTCTTCACAAGAAATTGAAGTTTCTCGAAGACAATCCTATAAATTTAAAGATATTTTTGGATTTTAAATCTAACAAATTAGATGTAAAATCTTAAAAAAATAGTAATATTTTTCTTTTCCTTACAGCTTTTTTCTAAATTACGGTTTATAACCAAAAAATTAATATCATGAAAAAACAGAGTTTTAAAAGTCTAAAATTAAACAAAAAAACAGTGAGTAACTTAGAACAGAAGTCTTTAAAAGGAGGTGTGATACTTACTGCAGGATGGATTTGTCATGTAACACGTGGTGATTGTGATTTCCCAACAGTAGGACATGATGATGGTTCAATTTGTATAAGTAAAGATCCAGACGCATGGTGCGGAGGAAGATAATCAACAAAGCTGTCTATATAGGCAGCTTTTTTTTAAATCACAAAAAACATAAAGAGCCTGACAAACGCCAGACTCTATCTTTTTAACGCATAAAAATTATGCAACAGGTCCATCTGACGAACTCGATGGCTCTTGGCACCAAAAAGAGTCAGGACAATACCCTAAAGATTCACAATCCTTAGCCAATGTATTATCAGGACAATCCTTTACATCGGCAGTTAAATTTGCGCGACCACCAACAACGTCATGGAATTTCAAGTTAGAAATTGATCTTTTGTTAAGGCTTAACGATTTTAAACTTCTTTTTTTCATAATGATAAGTTTTTGTGATTATACTTATGAGTTATGAATATAAGTTTCTGTTACCCAGGTTTGTAACTTTTAAAATGGTATTGATGTATGTATTATCCGCGATGTGTTTTGGTAGATGCTTTCGTTAAATCATTAATTCCTTGCAATTCTTCTTCGGTCAAATGACGCCATTTTCCAACAGGAATATCTAAAGAAACGTTCATAATTCGCGTACGTTTTAGTTTGACAACTCTATAATCCAAATACTCACACATTCTACGAATTTGACGATTCAATCCTTGTGTCAAGATAATTTTAAACGTATATTTTGTAAGTTGTTCTACCTTACATTTTCGTGTTAACGTTCCTAAAATTGGAATTCCATTGCCCATTTTTTGAATAAAATCGCTAGTTATCGGACGATTAACAGTCACTTCATATTCCTTCTCATGATTGTTGCGTGCGCGTAGAATTTTATTCACAATATCGCCATCACTTGTCAAAAAAATCAAACCTTCACTTGGCTTATCCAAACGTCCAATAGGGAAAATTCGCGAAGGATAATTAATATAGTCAATAATATTATCTTTCTCCACTTTCGTGTCGGTTGTACACACAATTCCAATGGGTTTGTTAAAAGCCAAATACACAGGTTTTTCCTTCGGATCGGAAATCAACTCGCCATCAACGCGTACTTCATCACCTGGCGCAATTTTCGTTCCCATGGCAGGAACAACACCGTTAATTGTTACGCGTCGTTGCTCAATCAATTTATCAGCAGCTCTGCGCGAACAGTAGCCAGCTTCACTCAAAAATTTGTTGATTCTTGTTAATTGTGGTTCGCTCATTTCATTTCCTTTTCAAAGTACAAAGCTAAGGAAAATAACGAAGCTTAACTCGAAATTGAACTTTGTCTAATAAATTGCTTTAAATCTTTTAAATTTCCATTAAAATAATCTTCATCAACTGCAGTTCCATTAATATCTCCGCTTTCGCTGTATTGCCACAAAGACCAGTTGGACCATGTGCTTGGTAGTTTTGGTGAAGAAGCATAACTAGCAACCCAAAGTGGATATTTTGCAAATCGGGAATCATTCAAATAACTATCGCCCGTACTTTGATTGGTATAAATAATTGGCGTTCGCTGATATTTCTGCTCAAGCAATTCTAAAAAATCGAGCAAATCATCTATAATTTGTGCATGATCGGAAGTTTTAATACTTGCATTTTCAAAATCAACCACAGGCGGCAATGCATCTGAAGGAAAATCATTTCCAACCACATTAAAAAAGTTATCTGCTTGTGATTGTGGTGCATCATTTGTATAATAAAAATGGTACGTTCCTCTGATAAATCCTTGTTGTGGAATCTTTTCCCAGTTGTGTGGAAAATCTGGATCTTGAATCGTAATTCCACCAGTAGCTTTACAAATTACAAATGATAAATCGGTATTTTCTGTGTTAATAGAATCGATTAAATTCCCTTGATTGTACGAAATATCAATTCCTTTGGCGTAGTCTGACATGGTAGTAGTTTTTAGTAGTTGATTCATACTTTACTAAAAACAAGTTACCAAAAAATAATCCGAAGGCAAAAAAAGTATGATTAATCAAGTAGAAATACGTATAAATTTCTGCCTTTTCCATGCGCTTCTTCGTCTGTAATATAAACTGTATTATTATCTTTAAAGCAAATACCTTCTTTTTGTGATTCATGTTTGAGGTCGAATTTGGTCATTTTTCCACTCAAAAAATCATCGCCTTTAAAATCGGTAAATTGCCAAACAGTTTCATGTGAAAGCAATACAACCTTCTTCCCATTAGGACTAATTGCGGCAGAAGTTATCCAACAATTCATATCGTCACACGTATTAAAAGTGCTAATAAATTGTGCTTCATATTTTCCTTCGGTTGCTGGAATTTTATACAAATCAGTTCGTCCATAATCCTTTTTGGAGCGACTTTTAGTAAACAAATACAAATATCCGTTATGATGAAAAAAAGATTCTACGTCAAAATGACGATCTTTCTTTTTTGGTGGATATTTTTTTTGATTTGGGAATGAAAACTCAATTTTTATAGGATCAATATTTTTCTTTGAAGACAAGTTACTCGCGGACAACTTGTAAATATTTTGATGCTTCCTATTGTTTCGATTATTTCCAAAATCACCAATATACAAATTACCAGCTTTATCTTTCGTTAAATCTTCCCAATCCTTGTTTTTTGCTTGAACATTCAAGGTTTTAGTAATCTTTCCTTCTTTATTCACTATAAATACTTTCGGATCATTTCCACCATCATTTATCATCCAAAAATCATCAGAATTCGGAATGTTCTCCATACCAGAAACTTCTTCGAGATCGCCCGACAAGGTTCCAACGGCTTTAAGCTGTCCGTAATTCACGGTACAATTAGAGAATAGTAGAATAAAAAGGAAAAATTTAAGAAAGCGAGTTTGCATAAAATTTGGGTTTTTACCAAAAATAAAGCTTTCAAAAGGAAACATGAAATTTTCATAAGGAATTAATAAGAGTTTAAGACTTTTGAAAAATTATAAATGATGAATGATGAATTTTAAATTAAAAAGTATTTCTTTACAAACAAACCAATTTTTCAATCATTCAATATTGAATTTTTTAATTTAAAGAAACAAACATGCAAATCATAGATGTCCTTATCATTGGCGGTGGCGCAGCAGGATTTTTTACAGCAATCAATGTTGCAGAAAAACATTCTGAGAAATCGGTAGTCATTCTAGAAAGAGGAAAGGAATTTTTGACTAAAGTTCGAATTTCTGGTGGTGGACGTTGTAATGTTACACACGCATGTTTTGATCCGAAAGAACTCGTAAATTTTTATCCTAGAGGAGAAAAAGAACTGCTCGGACCTTTTCATCAGTTTTGTTGTGGCGATACGATGGGTTGGTTTGAAGAACGCGGCGTAGCACTCAAAATAGAAGATGACGGAAGAATATTTCCCATAACCGATTCGTCACAAACAATTATAGATTGCTTTTTAAGTGAAGCAAAAAAATATCAAGTAGATTTTAGAAAAAATCACACTGTCAAAAATATTTCTAAAGACAACAATATTTGGAAAGTAGAAACCAATCAAGGAGTGTTGCACGCTAATAAAGTTGTGTTTACAACAGGAAGCAATCCAAAAATGTGGAAACTATTGGAAACACTCGGACATACAATTGTTCCTGCGGTTCCATCATTATTTACATTCAACATCAAAGATGCGAGAATCAAAGATTTACTCGGAATCGCTACACAAGCTAGTGTAAAAGTTGTGGATACAAAACTTGAATCTAACGGACCATTACTCATTACACATTGGGGAATGAGCGGACCAGGAATTTTAAAACTTTCTGCTTGGGGCGCGAGAATTTTGGCAGATAAAAATTACCACTTTCAAATTCAAGTCAATTGGTTAGATGAGGTTTCCAAAGAAGATTGTTTGTCTGATATTAAAGATTATAAATTGCAATTAGCAAAAAAAACGGTTCAAAAAAACAATCCGTTTGCACTTCCAAAACGTTTGTGGCAACGTATTATACAAGCTTCTGGAATTAAAGAAGATACACGTTGGGCAGATTTAAATAAGCAACAAACCGAACAATTGGCAAGTCAGCTCACGGAAGCTATTTTTAATGTAAACGGAAAAAGTACGTTCAAAGAAGAATTTGTCACTGCTGGAGGAATTGATTTAAAAGAAGTCAATTTCAAAACCTTTGAAAGTCGCAAACACGAAAACCTGTACTTTGCTGGTGAAATACTAAATATTGATGCCATTACGGGCGGATTTAACTTTCAGAATGCTTGGACAGGAAGTTATATTATTTCGGAAAGAATATTTGATCTTTAGGTTCGCTTTGCTCAATTCAATAATTTAAAAATTCAATGATTTAAGGTTGTTTCTAAGATAAATTTGAGTGTTGTTTGAAACAAATTGCTACATTTTCAAATTTTCAAATTGCCTCATTAAGATTTAAGTATCGCTGTCGCTCAAAGTATGTTCGTATTTTAGTTTAAATTTCCAATTTCTCTTAGAACTTGACTAATACCTAATGCCAAAAAGCTAATGCCTATTTTTTTGCTCCGCTCAATTCAATAATTTAAGAACTCAATGATTTAAGGTTGTTTCGATTTTAGAAACTTTGGGTTTAGACTTGCTACGCTTTTAGACTTGTTTCTGCTTCGCAAAACCTCTTAGAACGCTTTGCTTTTAGAATTTTTCTTAACTTACTAAAACTTTTTGAATCGTCATTGCGAACGCAGTGAAGCAATCTGCTTTTTTTTAATCTGTTTCGTACTTTGAAACTAATTAACACATTTCCAAATTTTCAAATTGCTACATTAAAACTTAAGTATCGCTGTCGCTCAAAGTATGTTCGTATTTTAGTTTAAATTTCCAATTTCTCTTAGAACTTGACTAATACCTAATGCCAAAAAGCTAATGCCTGTTTTTTTTCGCTCCGCTCAATTCAAAGATTAAAAAATTCAAGGATTCAAGGTTGTTTCGATTTTAGAAACTTTGGGTTTAGACTTGCTACGCTTTTAGACTTGTTTCTGCGTCGCAAAAACCTCTTAGAACGCTTTGCTTTTAGAACTTTTCTTAACTTACTAAAACTTTTAGAATCGTCATTGCGAACGCAGTGAAGCAATCTGCTTTTTTTTAATCTGTTTCGTACTTTGAAACTAATTAACACATTTCCAAATTTTCAAATTGCTACATTAAAACTTAAGTATCGCTGTTGCTCTAAGCATGTTCGTATTTTAGTTTAAGTTTCCAATTTCTCTTAGAACTTGACCAATACCTAATTCCCAAAAGCTAATACCTATTTTTTCGCTTCGCTCAATTCAATAATTTAAAAATTCAATGATTCAAGGTTGTTTCTATTTTAGAAACTTTGGGTTTAGACTTGCTACGCTTTTAGACTTGTTTCTGCGTCGCAAAAACCTCTTAGAACGCTTTGCTTTTAGAATTTTTCTTAACTTACTAAAACTTTTTGAATCGTCATTGCGAACGCAGTGAAGCAATCTGCTTTTTATTAATCTGTTTCGTACTTTGAAATTAATTAACACATTTCCAAATTTTCAAATTGCCACATTAAAATTTAAGTATTGCTGTCGCTCTAAGTATGTTCGTATTTTAGTTTAAATTTCCAATTTCTCTTAGAACTTGACTAATACCTAATGCCAAAAAGCTAATGCCTATTTTTATGCTTCGCTCAATTCAAAGATTTAAAAATTCAATGATTCAAGGTTGTTTCCAAGATTATCATTTGATTTTTAAAAATGCTAAATGTCACACTATAATTGCAATAAATAATCCGTTTTCAAAGCAATTATCACATTGATACATTTTCAAATTGACACATTAAAAATCCGTATCTTTGCCTAAATTTTTAAAATCGTCTATGGAAATAGCAACATTTCTGCCAAAAGAATATACTGAAAAGATTGACAACGGAACTGTCACTTGGAAATCGCCAAGTAATATTGCACTTATTAAATATTGGGGGAAAAAGGAAGCTCAAATTCCACAAAATCCATCCATCAGTTTTACACTAGATGCTTGCGCAACGACAACAAAACTGTCGTATCATAAAAAAGCAACAAAAGCCGCTCAATTTTCTTTTGAGTTATTCTTTGAAGGAAAACAAAAAGACGATTTTAAACCGAAAATCAACACATTTTTACAACGAATTGAACCATATTTACCGTTTTTAAAAGACTATCATTTTACGATTGAAACCTCAAATTCCTTTCCACACAGTAGCGGAATAGCTTCTTCTGCATCAGGAATGAGCGCGTTGGCGTTATGCTTGATGAGTTTGGAAAAAGAACTCAATCCATCAATGACAGACGAACACTTTAACCAAAAAGCATCATTTTTAGCGCGTTTAGGTTCTGGAAGTGCAAGCAGAAGTATTGAAGGCGATTTGATTGTTTGGGGAACGCATGAAGATACTGTAGGAAGTTCGGATTTATTCGGAATCAAATATCCATACAAAGTTCACGAAGTTTTTAAAAATTACCACGATACAATTTTATTAGTAGACAAAGGCGAAAAGCAAGTCAGTAGTACGGTTGGACACAATTTAATGCACAATCATCCGTTTGCTGCACAACGTTTTGCACAAGCACATGAAAACTTGACAAAAATGCAATCTGTCTTGGCAGATGGTGATTTAAAAGAATTTATTGCGATTGTTGAAAGTGAAGCTTTAACTTTACATGCGATGATGATGACTTCTATGCCGTATTTCATTTTGATGAAGCCTAATACACTAGAAATCATCAATCGAATTTGGCAATTTCGTCAAGAATCAGGAACAAATGTGTGTTTCACATTAGATGCTGGTGCAAACGTTCATGTGTTATATCCTGAAAACGAAAAAGATAAAGTATATCCGTTTATTCAGTCAGAATTGATAAAATTTTGCCAAAATGGACATCACATTTGCGACAGAATAGGTTTTGGAGCAAAAAAAGCGTAATTTTACAATAAGAAACAGCCTCAAATTGAAGTATAGATGAAAGGACCACTTTTTTACTCAAAAATTTTACTCTTTGGAGAATATGGAATTATCAAAGATTCCAAAGGATTATCAATTCCTTATAATTTCTACAAAGGCGCTTTAAAAATTGATGAAAATCCTTCTCAAGAAGCTATTGAATCTAACAAAAGCTTATTAAAATTTGCAGATCATTTAGATGCTCTAGATAATGACTTAGTGACATTTGATATAGAAATCTTAAAAAATGATTTGGCAAAAGGAATGTACTTTGATTCTTCAATTCCGCAAGGATATGGAGTGGGAAGTTCTGGTGCGTTAGTCGCTTCTATTTATGACAAATATGCACATGATAAAATCACGGTTTTAGAAAATCTCACGAGAGAAAAATTACTTAAACTTAAAGAGATTTTTGGTGCAATGGAATCATTTTTCCATGGGAAAAGTTCTGGTTTAGATCCACTAAACAGTTATTTAAGTCTGCCAATCTTAATCAATTCAAAAGACAACATAGAACCTACCGGAATTCCTTCGCAAAACGAAGCAGGAACTGGTGCGGTATTTTTATTAGATAGTGGAATTATTGGCGAAACTGCACCGATGGTGAATATTTTTATGGAAAACATGAAGCAAGAAGGTTTCCGTAAAATGCTGAAAGATCAATTTATCAAACACACTGATTCTTGTGTGGAAGATTTCTTAAAAGGTGATGTAAAATCATTATTTGGAAATTTAAAATCATTATCTAAAGTCGTTTTCAATAACTTTAAACCAATGATTCCGCAACAATTTCATTCACTTTGGAAACAAGGAATTGAAACCAACGATTACTACTTAAAACTTTGTGGTTCTGGCGGTGGAGGTTACATTTTAGGATTCACACAAAACATTGAAAAGACAAAAGAAACGCTAAAAGATTACAAATTGGAAGTAGTCTATAACTTCTAAAGTTTAGACACAAATGTTATCTAGAAAACGCAAGTTATTTTTATACAAACTCTTTAGCTTGTTTTCCGTTGTAAGAGGCTACAATATTCTCATTATCGTAATTGCACAATATTTGGCTGCCAAGTATATTTTGGCACCCAAAAAAGGTTTTATGGAGATTGCTTTTGATGGGCATTTATTTGCGTTAATCTTCGCTTCTGCTGTAGCAATTGCCGCAGGTTACATTATCAATAATTTTTATGATGCCGAAAAAGATTTAATCAACAGACCAAAAAAGTCAATGTTAGATCGTTTGGTAAGTCAGCGTACAAAAATTGTTACGTATTTCATCTTGAATTTCATTTCGGTCATCATCGCAAGTTCTGTTTCTTTTAATGCTGTTATATTTTTCTCTGTCTATATCTTTGGAATTTGGTTTTATTCGCACAAAATGAAAAAGATTCCATTATTGGGAAATCTTACTTCGGCGATGTTGGCAATTACACCGTTCTTTGCCGTTTTCATTTACTACAGAAACTTAAGCAGTGTTATTTTTGTGCATGCAACCTTTCTATTCTTACTAATTCTTATTCGTGAATTCATCAAAGATTTGGAAAATATCAAAGGTGATTTGGCACAAAATTATAAAACGATTCCAATTATTTACGGCGAAAAAGTTTCCAAAGGATTCATCACATTAGCAGCTATCATCGCAATTTCAGTCACAGTTTTCCTGATTTCTCACTACGACACAGGTTACATGCGTTTCTATTTTTATGGAAGTACCACATTGCTTATTATTTCTGTTATAGTTCTCTACAAAGCAACTTCAAAATCACACTATTTATTGCTTCATAATATTTTGAAATTTATCATTGTTGCAGGTGTTTTCAGCATTCCATTACTCAATATTGAAGCGATTTTAAATAAAATCACGAACGTTTTGTGATAAAAAATTATTATTAGGAATTGAAATTTGTTAAAGCAGAATTGAAGTGTGTTTTTCTTCTCGAAAATTGGTAATTTGTAGCAAATACAATTGCTATGTCATCTTCACATAAATTAAAAGTCGCATTGGCGCAAATTGCTCCTGTTTGGTTAGATAAATCCAAAACATTGGTAAAAATAAAACAGCAAATTTTAGACGCAAGTCAACAAAATTGTGAACTCATCGTTTTTGGCGAAGCATTATTACCAGGATATCCGTTTTGGGTTGCCAATACCAATGGTGCTGTATTCAATTCAACTACTCAAAAAGAAATTCACCGACATTACATACAAAATGCTGTTCAGGTTGAAAAAGGTGATTTGGATGAAATTTGCAATTTAGCCAAAGAACACAACATTGCTATTTATTTAGGTTTAATGGAACGCGCTGCCGATCGTGGCGGACATAGTATTTACTGTTCTTTAGCGTATATCAATCAAGAAGGAAGTATAAAATCTATGCATAGAAAATTGATGCCAACTTATGAAGAACGATTGACGTGGGCAAGTGGCGATGGAAATGGCTTAAAAGTACATCCACTAAAAGATTTTACTGTTGGCGGATTGAATTGTTGGGAAAATTGGATGCCTTTGCCGAGAGCTGCTTTGTACGGAATGGGCGAAAATTTACATATTGCAGTTTGGCCAGGTAGTGAAGTAAATACAAAAGATATTACACGTTTTATAGCGCGTGAATCACGTTCATATGTCATTTCGGTATCTAGTTTGATGCGAAAAAGTGACATTCCTAAAAACATTCCGCATGTACAAGAAATATTAGATAATGTGCCAGATGAATTGGCAAACGGCGGATCGTGTATTGCAAGTCCAGATGGCGAATGGTTAATTCCGCCTGTATTACACAAAGAAGGATTGATTATTGCCACATTAAATTTTAATCGCGTACTAGAAGAACGACAAAACTTTGATGCTGTCGGACATTATTCGCGTCCAGATGTCACACAATTAACGGTAAATCGAGAACGGCAGTGTACAATCAAAATCAACAATTAGTTTAAGTTTTGATTCTGAATGAATTATCTATTTCATATTCTTAAAACGAATAATTCAATCTAGATTCGGTTATGAGTAATTAAAAAGTATCTTTGCAAAAAATTTATAGCATAATTAATAATGGCAAAAGAGCGACACGGTAAAAGTAAAGTCAAAGCAGGAAGCAAGAATCATGGAGGGAAAAAGCCTTTTGATAAAAAGAAATCTTCAGGAGAGAAAAAATCTTTTGACGGGAAAAAGCCGAATTACAGAAAAAAATCAGCGCCAAAGCAAAAAACTTCAAGCAATCCGAATGAGATTCGCTTAAATAAATATATTTCAAACTCAGGTATTTGCTCACGACGCGAAGCCGATATGCACATTTCTGTTGGAAGTGTTACGGTAAACGGAAAAGTGGTAACAGAAATGGGTTACAAAGTTCAATTGACAGATGAAGTTCGTTTTGACGGACGTATTATCAATCCTGAAAAAGCGACTTATATTTTATTGAACAAGCCCAAAGGGTTTTTGGTCACAACTAAAGATGAAAAAGGAAGAAAAACAGTAATGGATTTGGTAGCAACGGCAACCACAGCTAGAATTGTTCCTGTCGGTCGTTTAGAACGCCAAACTACAGGGTTATTGTTGTTTACGAATGATGGAGAATTGGCTAGAAAATTGACAGATCCACATCAAAATGTTCGTAAAATATTTCATGTAGAGTTGGATCGTAATTTGAGTCAGACAGATTTTAATAAAATAAAAGATGGTGTCAATATTCGTGGTGATATTTATGGAGTTGATGAAATTTCTTGGATTCAAGGAGCTTCAAAACGTGAAGTTGGGATTAAAGTAAGTACAGGTAGTAATGGTTTGGTAAAAGCTATTTTTGAACACTTATCGTATACAGTAGCTCGTTTAGATCGTGTTGTTTTCGCAGGATTGACGAAGAAAGATTTGCCAAGAAGTCACTGGCGACATCTTACGGCACAGGAAGTTGTTAATTTAAAAAATTCATAAAAAAATTATTTTTTTGAAATCACAAACCTCTCATTTTGGGAGGTTTTTTTATGCTTACTAATGAATGAATTATTTTTTAAAAAAGAGCATACTTGTCTCTGTAGAATTTTAATTTCAGTAATTAAACATCTATATATCAATATTGATTCTTAGCTTTTAAGCACTTTTAATTAAGCGTTCATAACTTTAAAAAAAGTACAAAAAAATATTAAAGAAAAAATCAATGTTACTTTATTCTTTTGAATAATGATTTTTAATTTCTCTCCCATTGTCGCTCCTTTATTTATTTTCCTTTCTACCTGCGCTTCGTGTGCAATGGTTACATCTTCTGATATTTCTGTTGTGATTTCCTCTGAAGTATTTTTACGGATAAACGCAGCATAACTATCATAACCGAGATATCTACACAGACAATTTGCTACACTACTTTTAAGCGCGACAGTATCTCCTTTTTTTGCCAAATTATACTTATTTCGCAAGCTTTTTTCATGATATTGAAACCGACATTCTTCCATCAAAAAATCTGAGATTTGTTTGGAAAGTCCAGTTACAGACATGTTTGCTCCTGTGGCTTCTTTCACTTCTTTTCTAGCTTTATCAAAAGTTCGTAATACTAACTCTTTATGCATAATATAATAGTTTTAGGTTTCCTTTTTCAATGAGTAAAAGTGATTTAAAACTTGAACAGAACCGGGAAATTAATTTCTATAAACTTTCCCTAACTCTTCCTGAAATTTTCCATTCATTCCCGTAATTCCTCAGTTAATTTGCTTCAGAAATATTTCAAAAACCGAGACTTAAAATCAATTTGATCTCTTGTATTTAACTCGGTTTATTCTTGAGATGAGAAGCAAACTGCTAGCTCCTGGAAGTAGCTAAACGTATTGTATTTGTCTCTACACTTCCCAAAACACAAGGAATCGGCGCCATTTCTATGTCAACCGTGTTGTTGCACACAACTATCTGAGCATTTCTCGGACGGCAACACCTATGTCCAACTTTTAAACTTTAACAAAATGAAAAAATTCAGCTTAATAATACTTACGGTTTTCCTCAATGGAGCAATATTTTCTTGTACACCAACCTCAATTGCCGAAGAAGAAATACAATATGAACAGCAAGCCACCGAAGGTGAAGATGACGAAATGGGAGAAGGTGAAGGAGAAGAACCTGAAGACCAAGAGTCTAAAGGAAATTAATAATTTTGTAAATATATTTTTACTATTTTAGAAGGATGAAACTACTACCAGCGACATCCTTCTTTTTTTTATTATTATCAATCATTTTCATTGCTTGTGAGTCAAGAAAAGAAATAAATAAAGAAATTTCTTCTGATTTGGTAGTTTTAAAAAAAAGGGCATATCAAAAATCAATAGCAAAAGAATATGATAGTGCTATTTTTTATGCAAAAAAATTACTTAAAATTTCAACAGAAAGGAATGATGAGAAATTTACTCAAGTAGCTTATGATCGATTGTCTCGTACTTACGTAAAACTTGAAATATATGATAGTGCTATTTATTATGGTCATAAAATTTTGCAATTATCTATAGATAAAGATCAAAATTCTACCATTAAAAAAGCATATGATAAATTATCTCGCTATCATGGTTTTGATAATAATTATGATTCAGCTATTTATTATGGGAGAAAATTATATGATTTGGCTAATAAAAGTGATGATACATTAGGTTTGGCAAAAGCTAGTTATAAACTAGGTCATTATCGTAAAGAAATTGACAGTTTCAAATTATCATATGACAGTTTTGTTGAATCCAAAAAATTATTTTTAAAAATAAATGATAGTGTTAAAGTAGCAGAAGTTTTATTACGCATTGCTGAAGTTGAAAAAGCATCGGGAAATTATGGTTCAAGTCAATCATCTTCAATTGAAGGTTTACAATATTTAGTACATGCAGATGAAGTAAAATTAAGAAGTAAATTTTATTATACCATTGCAGTTGCAGCAAAAGAACAAGGGAATTTGAAGATTGCTGAAAAGAGAGTCAATGAAGCTTTAGATTTAGCAAAAGATTCAATAGCTTTTAAAAAAATAGGTAAAAATAGAGTAATAAATTATAGGAATACAAAAGCAAATATTTTCAAAGAAAAAGGTGAGCTTGATAGAGCAATAAATATATATGAAAGCTTACTAAAAAATGATTTTGGTAAATTAATTGAAAGAGATGAAGCTCGTATAAATGCTAATTTAGCACATACTCTTTTTTTGAAAGATGGTTTTAATAAGCGTTCCGATTCACTTCTTAAATTTTCCCTATCATATTATAAAAAAGGAAACCCCACTAGAGAAATGATTTCTACAAACATGAAGCTAGCGGAGTTAAATAGCAAAAGAGATAAACAAAAAGCTACATACTATATTGAAGAAGTTGAAAAATATGCTAAAATACTTAATAATAAAAAATCTTTATACGAAGCGCAACAGCTAAAGATTAGATTATTCCCTAATTATAAAAATATAGAAAGATACCTTTCTTTAGAAAGAGAAGTTAATCGAGAAGATAAAGCTATAGAAACTGAAATAGCTAATGCTAAGTTTGATGTTGAGGAAGAAGAAAACAAAACAATTAAAGCAGATAATGAAAGAATAAAGGCTGAAAATAAAGCAAATAAATTTTATAACTTTATTTTATGGTTATCGCTTATTCTCATCATTATAATAGTGCTAGTTTTTATCATTTACAACAAAATAAAGCGACAACATAAAATTGAAAAAGTAAAAACAGTACATGTCACAGAAGCCAGAATTTCATCAAAAGTACATGATGAATTGGCAAATGATCTGTACAAATTGATTTCTCAACTCGAAACGACCGATCCTGAAAAGGAAGTTATTTTAGATAAATTGGACTTGATTTACAACCAAGCGAGAGACATTTCAAAGCAAATTCAACGTATAAATACTAGCAAAGAATTTCCTAGTGAACTCAATAATTTATTCAGAAGTTACCGATCTGAAGATGTAAATGTACTGTTAAAACGATACGATATTGATATTTGGAACGGAATTTCCTCTCATGTCAAAGCAACAATTTACAGAGTGCTTCAAGAGTTGCTAACCAATATGAAAAAACACAGCAATGCCACGCTAGTAGTGGTTTCAATAGAAAAACTAAACAAGCAATTATTTATTCAATATATAGATAACGGAAAAGGTTTTTCCGAAGAAATTTCAAAAAATGGACTGCAAAATGCGGAAAACCGTATTCATGCAATTCAAGGAAAACTTACTTTTGATACAGAACTTCACAAAGGTTGTAAGTTTAGTATTAATGTTCCAGTATGATAGATAGCCTATGTTTACTAAAGTTTTAATTGCCGAAGATATGGACGACATCAACACAGGTGTCCTTACTGCGCTTTCCCAATTGGAAATAGCAACAATAGATCAAACTCAATATTGCGATGATGCAGATTTGAAAGCTAAGAAAGCACGAAAAGATAAGAAACCTTACGAATTGCTCATTACCGATTTGTCTTTTGCGGAAGATCATCGAAAACAAAAATTAGCTTCTGGAGAAGATTTATTGAAAAAGTTAAAGAAAGATCAACCCAATTTAAAAGTAATTGTCTATTCCGTAGAAGATAAATTACAACGCATTCGTAGACTCTACAATATGCACGGAATCGACGCGTATGTGTGTAAAGGAAGAAAGAGTCTGCAAGAATTAAAAAAAGCTATAAAAATAGTCTACAAAGGAGAAAAATATCTTTCTGCCAAAGCCAAAAATGCGCTGAGTAATAAGAGCGATATGGAAATTGATGATTACGATATCGGTTTATTAAAATTATTATCTAAAGGAATGAGTCAAGATGAAATTTCTGCCAATTTAAAAGGGCGCAGTATTTCTCCAAACAGCTTGAGTTCTATAGAAAAGCGGCTGAGTAAATTGAAGATATATTTCAAAGCCAATAATGCCATTCATTTGATTGCCAACGCAAAAGATTTAGGACTTATTTAATGAAATTTTCATGTATTTATGGAAAGCCGTAAGGATTTGATTTTTCATTAAAATATATTCGATATATAAAATTTAAAATATGGAATATAAAGTCGTACCATTTGTGCCTTCTGTTAGTGCAGGAAAAGAATCAGCAAATCACGTTCCCAGTCAATTAGAAGATATTATTAAAAACTATTCAGATCAAGGATGGACTTATGTCAGCTTGGAAAGTGTAACTACTGTTGTGCATCCAGAAACAGGTTGTTTTGGATTGGGTGCAAAACCTGGATACACGACAACTAGACAAATGATTGTTTTTAGCAAATAATGAAATATCTCTTATTAATCTTCATTAAAGCTTATTGGTTTTTAATACCAAAGTCCAAAAGGAAAAAATGTATTTTCAGAGTTTCATGCTCAAATCATGTCTACAAAACAGCTATGAATAAAGGGTTCATAGCTGGTTGTAAAGCTTTTAAATATAGATTTTATAATTGTCGACACGGATATGAAATTTTTAAAAATCCTGTTAACAATGAAATGCAAATAAAACTTAGAAATAACGAAGTGTTAAATCAAAAAGATATTGCAGAACGATTTCTATAAAGTCGCAATATAATCAACAAGTTTTGCGAAATCTTTTTGTCTTTTAAGTTTCAATCTTTCAGATTTGATATACTTTTTAATTTCACTTCCTTTTTCAGGAAATAACTTTACTACTGCTTTTTTCTTCGGATCAACCTGAATTAATTTCCCCTCTTTCACAATATAAAAATAATCGTATTGTGTGAATTTTGCTGCTCTATCTGCCTGATTTGCTGTTAATGCTTTTTCATTTGGAGAAAAAACACATTTCTTTTTTAGTAATAATTTAGGCTCTTTTTCATTATTCAACACTAAAAAATAACCTTGTTGTTCATAGCCATCTTCATCTTTGTAGGTAAACAATTTTAGCGTTTTATCTTCAAAAGTCAGGCGCGAATTTTCAACCTTCATCAAGGCTTCCATTTCTTTTCCATCTTCTGTAAATAATTCTATTTCGTCAGAATACGTATTGTAACGCATCATCACATTTCCATAGGATTTATTGCCAATAAAAAACTTTGCAAGCTTATATTTTTCATTCAAATACGGACTTCCTTTTACATTATCCCAATCAATTTCATATGCATCTTTTTGTTTGGTATTTAAAAATTTTCGGAGTTCATCGTAAACTTGAGAAGTACTTTCAAATTCTCTCGGAGCACCACTCATTTGCGCAAGCATAGAAGAACTATACAGCAATAATAGTGCAATTGGTAACAGTTTTAATGATTTCATAATGGTTAAAGTATTGGTTCTAATTATAAAAATACAGAAAAAATGTGGGTTTTTTGAACGACTTATCGAAGAAAGTAATTATAAATAGCACTTAAGAAGCTTGAATTTGCAACTTTTTTCTCTGTAAAGAAATAATTTCATACAGTAAAAAACCATACACAGCAATATATTCTAAAGCAACCAATTCTAAAATTTCACCGTAACCTTCTTTCTGATATGCTGTGTAACTCAACACAAACATAAATGACCAAACTACGGTAAATCGGTAGTTGGTAAATACGCTTAAAACGAGTAAAGTGGTAAAATACCAAGGATGCATCGTTGTAGTGGTAAAAAAGTAAATAGAAAGCCCAAAAAGTAAGGCAGTCACTGTTTTTTTAAAGTCGGTATTATCTCTAAAAAAACTGATGATGAGTACTGAAACAAAAACTACAATCGGCGTAATTTTTCCAATCGTAGCAATCGTATTCCAACCTACAATTTGATAACCAATCCAGCGTGCGATGTAATACAAACTTGCATTAAATTCAAAATTTTGAAAGTACAAACCAATCGTTTCTTGGTAATTTGAAATGAATTTTTCAGAAATAAACGGTAGAAACAATCCAATGACAATCGCAAAAACAATGGCATAAAATACGATCAATTTTCCTAAATTTTTCCTCAATATGGAGAATGAAGTTTTATGAATTTCCGTGATTTTACGCTTGGTAAACCATTGAAAAAGTATCGGTAAAAAGATAAAAGGCAATAACTTTACCGAAACAGACAATGCCAAAATTACCGCAGCCCATTTCCACAAACCTTTCTGTAACAAATACAAACTCCACACTAAAAAGAAAATCATTAAACCTTCAAAATGTAAGTTTCCAACGAGTTCGATAATTACGAGCGGATTTAGGATGAATAACCAAATGTTATTTACAGGTAACCCGAGATTTTTAAGTAATTTTCGACCAAAATATAATGTGCCGATATCTGCTAAAATCAAAATCAATCGTAAAACAATTACTGCGCCTGTAATGCTTTTTGGAGAAACAATCGCCGCCAACACAAAGCAGAGTTGATTTATTGGTGTATAATTTGTGTAATGTGAAGCGTTTAAACTTCCCATGCCGTCAAAAAGTGCTTGCGATTCTTGAATAGGAACGCTTCCACTCGCCATTAAATCATTGGGTAAATACAAATACGGATTCCAGCCTTGCAACAGCAATCTTCCATCCCAAATAAAGCGGTAAAAATCTTGTGATAAGTTTGGAATGCTTCCGAGAAATATCAATCGGAAAACAATGGCAATTCCCGCAAGGAACAAAAAGTTATGCTTTTCAAGTTTAATCAATCCAAAAAAAGAAGCAAAAGCAATTCCGTATAACGAGATTAAAATCACCAAATCGGTACGTACCAACGGATAGCCAAAGTAGTAGTATACAAAGGCGCTAAGCAGCACAAGTACGATGGAGAATTTATGATATTTCCCTACGGAAGCAATCACACTTTTGAACGAATCGAGTTAAAAAATACAAAGGCAAAACCTAAAAATAACATTAAGTGAAACGGAAACAATCCGAAGTCATTTAATGGATACGCGCTGTACATTCCGAAAAGGAAATACACCATTAATAACGCTTCAATAACCGTATTTGCTGAAATTTTCTTTTTGATGTATTTGTTGTTTTTCCAAGAATCTTTTAATGTTTTGATGTTGAATTTTGGTGTGCGAACAAATTCACTGCGTTTTCCCATATGACCTTCCAAAACGGCTACTGAATTGTGCACTGAAAATCCCATCGCTACAGAAAAGAAGGTAAAAAACATCTTGATATAATCGATAAAATTTGCAAATCCGCCACCTTGTACACGCTTGAACGGAAACCAAAAACAGACAAAAAAGATGATGGTACTGATGATGAAGAAACTTGAAACCGTAAAGTAAATTTCCAAATGTCCATACGTGTTTTTGATGTACAACATCGGAATGCTCAATACGCCAACAATCAACACATTTAAAAACATGGTACTGTTGAGTAAGTGTAATATGCCGTGAATTTTTGTTTTAAAAGAGATATTTTTTGAAAAAATAACACGCTTTACCATTTTGCGGAAATTTTCTGCGCCACCTTTGTTCCAACGGAATTGTTGTGAACGTGCCGCGCTAATTACAACAGGCAATTCGGCAGGCGTTTCTACATCTTCCAAATATTTGAATTTCCAGTTTTTCAATTGTGCGCGGTAACTCAAATCTAAATCTTCGGTTAACGTATCGCCTTCCCAGTTTCCAGCATCAATAATGCAGGTTTTTCGCCAAATTCCAGCAGTTCCGTTAAAGTTGATAAAGTGACCTTTGGAATTTCGTCCAACTTGTTCCAAGGTAAAATGTGCGTCGAGCGCGAATGCTTGAATCTTGGTTAATAGCGAATAATCTCGGTTAATATGTCCCCAACGTGTTTGGACTACGCCAATTTTTTCATCTTTAAAATAAGGAATTGTTTGTTGTAACCAGTCTTTCTTCGGAAGGAAATCTGCATCAAAAATCGCGATAAATTCTCCTTTGGCATCAATCAATCCTTCTTTGAGCGCACCAGCTTTAAAACCTGTTCGGTCTTTTCGGCAAATATGCGAAATGTCTAAACCTAATTGTTGTAATTCCTTGATTTTTTCTGCGGTAGAAATCACAGATTCGTCTGTAGAATCGTCCAACACCTGAATTTCTAGTTTCTCTTTTGGATAATCAATTAAAGCAATATTATCTAACAAACGTTCCATTACATACAATTCGTTGTATACCGGAAGCTGAATGGTTACGTACGGAACTTCGTTTGAATTGTTTAAATCAAAACGTGGTGCGTTGTCTTCTTGCTTCTTAGCTTTTAGATAATTAATTAGCAAGTTTAGTTGTGCCAAGCTATACAGTAAAATCAGTATCAAAGCAATAGCATACAAGGTCATTACGATAAATGACAACGCTAGTTTAAAAAAATCTGCATCAAACTCCATTTATTTAAAACTATATTTAAAAATCCAACCTAAAATTTTTACGCCAGCAAATATAGTACCTTTTACGGTACCAGAAACTTTTGAGATACCAATTCTCTTTTTGTAGCGTACAGGAACTTCAACGTATGATAATTTCTGCTTCAATGCTTTGAGTTGCATTTCTACTGTCCAGCCATAAGTTTTGTCTTCCATATTCAACTGTAAAAGCTTATCGTATTTAATAGCTCTAAAAGGTCCTAAATCGGTAAATTTTGCGACAAAAAATAATTTCATTAAAAAGGTAGCAAGCCAGTTTCCAAAAACTTGTTGTGGTGTCATCGAACCATTTTCTCGTAATGATTTTACACGCGCTCCAATGACAAAGTCGATATCATCTTCTATAATTGGTGCTACAATTTTCGTCAATTCTTCAGGATAATCTGAGTAATCGCCATCTAAAAACACCAAAATATCAGGTTTTACTTCTTGCTTGGCAATGTAATCCATGCCTTTTAAACATGCGTAACCGTAGCCTTTTCGGGGTTCTTTTAAAACCGTAGTTCCAGCAGCTTTTGCATTGAGTTCTGTATTGTCTGTAGAATTATTGCTTACTACAATAATCTCAGTCACATTTTTGGGGATTTCCTGAATCACATTTGCAATAGAATCTTCTTCATTATATGCAGGAATGATGACTTTTATAATCATTACTATATGTTTTTGTCATTCCTGCGTAGGCAAGAATTTATTTTCTATTTGAATATTATTTATAACATTCAAAGTTTTTAATTTCTAAGCGGTTCTCGATAGTGCTGTTGAGCTTCGTCGAAACAGATTTTCATTAGAATCATATTCAAAATTTAGCATTTAAAATCATTTAGTGAACAACCAATCTATCTCAAATCCCAAACACTATTTTCTCTTTTAAAGCTTGCTAAATCGGTCCATTCGCCAATTTTCTTTCCGTGTTTATACTTTTCTGCGCTGACTAATTTTTCATTTATATAACGCAAACAATAGCCGTTTTTTTGATTATTTTTCAATTGACATTTATGATTTACTTTTCCTTGTTCATCATAAAAAAGCCACCATTTGCTTTTTACACCATTTACGTAATGTCCTTCGCTTTTTTTGGTTTTATTTTCGCGATAAAAATACCAATATTTCGTTGGTTTCCCATTTTTGAAACGTCCTTCTTTTTTCAAAGCTCCATTTGGATAGTAAAATTTCCAATATTTCGTTTTTACATCATTTTTTACCCAACCTTCTTCCTTCATTTGCCCATTATCATAATAGGTTTTCTCATACTCTTTTTGTCCGCTTACGCTGAATGTCACACTGAAACAGATAATAAGGAATAGATTTTTCATAACTTTAGGTTTTGGCTTTTTGTTGTTAGCCAGAGGCATTTGGGTATTTATGTTATATTTTAAAGTATATTCCCAGATTTCCGATAGAATCATATTTAAAATTTTCAATTTCATAGCTGTTCTCGATACAACTTTTCTTCATTTCATTTGAAAAATCACTCGAACTGACGTTTAAGTTTTTATATCACATTCAACATTCAACATTCAAAATTTCATTACTTATTTTCTTCCAACATTTCAAACAAGTCCATATCGTTTCCTAAAATTACTTCAGGAACTTTATGACGAGTTGCGCCATCATCGCTAGCATTTTCTAATTTTAAAACTCCTCTTGGGCACACAGCACTACAAATTCCGCATCCTACACAAGAAGAACGCACAATATTTTGTCCTTTTTGCGCATATGCACGAACGTCAATTCCTTGTTCACAATATGTTGAACAGTTTCCGCAAGAAATACACTGTCCGCCATTCGTCGTAATTCTAAATTTAGACTTAAAACGTTGAATGATTCCCATATACGCTGCTAACGGACAACCAAAGCGACACCAAGTTCTGTTTCCTAAAAGTGGATAAAAACCTGTTCCAATCACGCCGGCAAAGATTGATCCGATTAAAAATCCATACCATTCGTTAATTCTGTATGCGTTGATTCCAAAAAATTCATTTTGATTAGCCGCAGCAATATCAGGCGCATTGATTACATAATAGGTATTGTAGCCTACAATAATGGTCATAATAACTGCAAAAACCAATACAGGATAAATGGTCCAGCGTTCTATTTTCCAAGCAATCAAACGTTTGTCTGACAATTGACGATACGGATCTCCAAGCGTTTCTGCCAATCCGCCACAACCACAAACCCACGAACAATACCAACGTTTTCCATAAAAATAGACCAAAACTGGCACTAGAATAAGTGAAAGAATTATGCCCCAAAAGAACATAAACTTTCCTAAATGTCCTGCTTCTAAATAGTTTTTCACATTCCAATCGGTCAAGAAATTATAATCCAACGGCCATGCGTTTTTCAAGTCTACTCCTGGCAAATCGAATAATGGTAAAATCTCTACTAATAAGAAGGCAAATATGATTTGAAACGCCAATACTACCGCAGTTCTAACTATTTGATATTGATTGTGTCTGTATTTGATGAACATACGAATTGCCATAACTGTCATAGAAACTGTGTACAGTAAACCGTATACAAACCATTGTGAAGCCGATCCATTTTCAATAAAAAGTGCTTTTACAGGATCTACAATACTTGTCCAATTGACAATTACATACGGATGAAAGTATAGTAAAACGTAGAAGATGACTAAAAATCCAAAAACAACAATGCCAACCCAACCGCGATTGGTTGCATTATTTAAATAAATTCCGTTGTTTTTGATGCCAGGAATTGGTTTTAAAAACAATCCTGTAATGATAAACATCAGCGATCCAATAATTCCCAAACCGAAGGTTAAGAATAGAAATAAACCTTTATTTTCTACGATTATTCCACTAGAAGCTGCTTTTGTAATATCAAATCGCGAATATTTATTGTCATACAAAAAGAATTCTTTTGCCAAGTTTCTATTCGCATCATTTACTTTATTGGTCAAATCATTTTGAAACGTTTCTACCGAATCATACGTTTTTCCCGGACTATACATCCAATTGGTAGATTGATCTAATGTTTTGGCTTTTTCTCCACTTAACACCTGATCGACGACTTCCTTTGTGTACACAACGTTTCCATTTTTGGTAGCAGCTGCGATGAGTTTTTCTGTTTCTTCGGAAGAAATTCCTTTTTCTTTAGCAATATCCTTAGAAACTTGCTGATTGTGTTTTTCAAATAATCCTTTTACATCGCTCATAAAAGAAAATGGATTGCTATAAGTTTTGTCCAAAACACCATTTTCTTTGGCAACTTTGGCAAATGTTTCGGTTACTCTTGCTTTTTTATCGCTAAAAGTTTGTTCAATAGAAGTTTCTGTTAAAGAATAATTTCCCATAAAAAGCGTTGCACTAAACAACACTACGGAGGCAATAAATATATAGAGTCCTGCAATTCGAATGAATTTCATAATATAATTTTTAAGATGAGGTGATTAGTAACTGAAAATACGTTTCCAGCTTCTTTTTTTAGGTTTGATAGCTGTTTGGTGCTCACTATTGAACTGCGCAACAATCTCTTTTTCGTATTGTTTATAAAACTCAGGATCAAAATTGGCATCGGCTAAATGCTCTAAAACGTATTCTACAGAACGATTTTCGTTCAGCCACGTATCAAAACTGTGATGACGCATGCGAATTCCAAACGTATTAATTCCTAAAAATTTGCGAGTTTCTTTATGAAAAGCAATCGTAATACAAATATGTTTCTTAGGATGTTTCCAGTGAAAATGTTGTTCATAATCTGGTCGCCCACGTTCGCCAAAAACCCAACCATACGTTTGATATTCAATGTCTAAAAACTTTGCAGAATTAAACCAATGCCCCGGATTGTAATCTCTCGGATTTCCGCACAATGTCTGCGCTAAGGTTTCGCCCATCATTCTTCCCGTGTACCAAACCGCTTCAATTGGTCTGCGATTTCCAATGGCTTCATGTTGCTCAGCACAATCGCCAATGGCATAAATATCTTTTACATTGGTTTCCAAACGTCGATTCACTTTTACGCCGCGTCCGAGTTCAATATTGGAATCTTTTAAGAAATCAACATTTGGCGAAACTCCTGCGGTCAATCCGACAACCGTACACGGAATTTCTTCGCCTGTTTCTTTAATAATAATCGACTTTACATTTCCGTTTTCGTCTGCTTTTATTTCTTGTAAATTCACGCCCAAACGCAAATCAATATGATGTTCTTTTATATGTTGGTTAATCATTTCCGATTCGCCTGCAGGTAACACACCGTTCCAAAAACTACTTTCACGCACTAAAAATGTTACGGGAATATCTCTGCTTTGTAGCATTTCTGCGAGTTCAATTCCAATCAATCCGCCACCGACAATTACAGCGCGTTTACATACGTCGTTATTTGGCGCATATTGTTCTAGTTTTTCTAAATCTTGTTTGTGATACATGCCCATTACACCATTCAAATCTTGTCCTGGCCATCCAAATTTGTTAGGTTTTGAACCTGTAGCGATGATGAGTTTATCATATTTCATCGTTTCTCCACTAGCAAAAACGAGCTCTTTTGAAGCATCTTTTACGTGCTTTACAAAACCTTTTTTCAGTTCGATGCGATTCTTTTCCCAAAACCAATTTTCATAAGGTTGCGTGTGTTCAAACTTCATATGTCCCATATAAATATACATCAACGCTGTACGCGAGAAGAAATACTCAGTTTCAGCAGAAATGATGGTAATTTTTTTATCGGAAAGTTTTCGGATATGTCTGGCAGCCGTAACTCCAGAAATTCCATTACCTATAATTACAATATGTTCCATAAGGTTGATTGGGTTTTTTACTTTTCGCTTACGCGGAAAATGTTCGTGTCGGGAATTCTGTCGCTAGTAAAGTTAATAACTTATACATTGCTATAGAATTTAGAATAATTATAAATTAAAAAAAGAATGTAAGGTTTTACAAAAAATGACAACTTGTGGACGCTTGAAAATCAAATATATAAATGATATTTTTTTTTGCGAAAGACTGTAAGTTCTAAAATGTTTTGCGGACTTACACAGCATTACAAATTGAAATTAATTATCATGCGACACATAACAATCACATTTATAGCAGTTTTATTTACCACATTCAGTTTTGCACAAAACACCGATACTTTTTTTAATGCTTCTGATGTATTCTTTAAGGAATATGTAAAAAACGGACGTGTAAATTATAAAGCTGTAAAGAAAAACGCTGCGGAATTAGACGCAATTTTAGCTTCAACAAATAAAATTACAGTCAATAAAAGTGATGCAAATACCTATCAAGCGTATTGGATAAATATTTACAATCTCACTGTAATTAAAGGAATTATTGAAAATTATCCTGTAAAATCACCTTTAGATATTAAAGGTTTGTTTGACAAGACGAAATATGCTGTTGGAGGCAAAAAAATTACCTTAAATGATATAGAACATAAGTTATTGCGCGCGCAGTTCAATAACGATCCACGTTTTCACTTTGTATTGGTCTGCGCAGGTTTAGGTTGTCCGCCAATTATTGCCGAAGCCTACAAGCCTGAAACTCTTGACACACAATTAACGCGACAAACAAAAATAGCTTTAAATAGTGACGATTTCATTAAAGTAAATGCCAAAAAGAAACGTGTACAACTTTCTGAAATTATGAAATGGTACAAAGGCGATTTTACCCAAAATGGAAACGAAATTGACTTCATCAACAAATACAGAGACGAAAAAATCGCAGAAAAATCGAAAATCAGTTACTATCCGTATAACTGGAAATTGAATGAAACGAAATAAGGTATCGAGAAACAGATTGCCACAAGTTTTTCAAAACTTTCGCAAAGATGTAAAACAAAGAAATTCAAAACGTCACTTCGAGTGATTTTCAAGAGAAAATCGCACTTCGATAAACTCAGTAGAACTATCGAGAAGTACTTCGAAATCGAAAATTTTCAACTTAAAACTAACAAACAAAAAATACTAAATATAACTAAAATGAAAAAGAACAATCTAATTTTAACCATGCTTACGTTACTTTTTGTAAGCTTCTCATTTGCCCAAGATCAAGATGATGAAACAACAGACGACAGAAGTAACATTCAGGAATTTACACCTTCCAAATTATTGAAAAAAGGACAATGGGATTTAAAATTCTTCAACAGTATTTATACACAAACAGAACGTACAGATGCGGAATCAAACTCTCTAACTGTACCAAGAGAAACATTTTTTACAAGTACCACAGAAGTATATACTGGAGTTAGCGAAAGTCGTAGAGTAAACGTTGGTTTAATCGTACAGATACGCTCCAATACGTTTGGTGGTGCAGGCGCTTTAGATGTATTACAATTTAAAGACAACGATCAGGCGAGAAGCGGATTAACTGTTTTAGCACCATCAATTAGAGTGCAACCTTTTAAGAATATTTCAAATTTTTCTTTTACGAGTTCGGTGTATTTGCCAATTTTTAAAGACAAGCCAAATGCTCCGTATTTAGATAAGAGAAGTATTTTTTGGGAAACAAAATTTTTCTATGATACGACATTCGGACAAGACAAATGGCAATTATTTACGCAAGCTGACGTAGGATTTAACTTTGGAGAAAAAGCCACAGAAGCAGATCCAAATACGTCAAACATTGGAGAACGTTTTGCAAACAACAGTTTATTCTTACCATTTGCAGCATTTTTAAGCTATTTCCCTTCAACGGAATCAACAATTTATATCAACGGAAAACAAGGTTTTTTAATTGATTTAGGAAACGATTTTTCTCAAAACTTTACATCATTCGGAATTGGAGGAAAATACCAATTAAACGAAGTATTAAATGTGGAAGCTTCTTTTGATAAATTCGTCAGAGGAAACAATTTTCAAGGATTGGGACAAACTTTTAGCGTAGGTTTAAGAGCTATTTTTTAATAATAATAGTACATTAGGAGTCTAAATAGTTCATCAATGAAACTTAGACTCCTTTGTATATTTTTTGGCTTTTTACAATTTTCATGTACGAGTCAAGCACAAAAAATAAATGGTGTTAGTTATGTAGCGGCGCCAAATCCTATCAATCAAAATCATGTAGATCCTGTTGTAAAATTACATGCAAATTACGCTGCGGTAATGCCTTTTGGATTTCTTCGGAAATTAAACGGAACAGAAGTGGTTCACAATACAGACCGACAATGGTTTGGAGAAACACGAAAAGGAGCAAAGCAATATGCAGAACTTTTACAAAAAAACAACATTAACATCATGGTGAAACCGCAAATTTGGGTTTGGAATGGTGAATTTACAGGATTAATTTCGATGGAAAACGAAACCGATTGGAAAGCATTTGAAGCTTCTTACGAAAGTTTCATCCTCGAATATGCGAGTTTGGCAGAAGAAATTGACGCAGAAATGTTCTGTATTGGAACCGAATTGCACACGTTTGTTGCAGCACGACCTGAATTTTGGAATGCACTTATCACGAAAGTGAAAAAAATATATAAAGGAAAATTGACCTATGCAGAAAATTGGGATTCATTTGAAAAAGTTCCGTTTTGGAAGCAACTCGATTTTATAGGAATTGACGCGTATTTTCCGCTCAGCGAAGAAAAAATACCAACGCTGGAAAGTTTGCAAAAAGGCTGGCAATCGCATAAAGATAAAATAGTGAATTTATCTAAAAAAGTAGATCGAAAAATTCTCTTTACCGAATACGGATATCGCAGCATAGAATACACAGGAAAAGAACCGTGGGATTCCAATAGAAAAGGAAAAGTATTGAATTTAAAAGCGCAAGAAATTGCCTTGCAAGCGTTGTATAATGAGTTTTGGAAAGAAGATTGGTTTGCTGGCGGATTTATCTGGAAGTGGTTTCACAACTATGAAAAATCTGGTGGATTGGAAGATTTTTACTTTACACCACAAAACAAACCGGCGGAAAAAATTGTTAGAGAAACATACAAATTACATCAATAGAAAAATAACGAATGAACACATTAAAAATAATACAATTTAGCACTTGCATCCTATTATTTTTTGCAATCAGTTCATGTCAATCAGATGATTCTGAAGCTGTAATCAACTTAGAAAATACCGAAAAGCTATCAGATATTATTGCAAATCGCACGGTGGAAACTGGTGCTGTCATTGCTTGTGCGGCAAGTGATGCAAACAATTCTGATATAGTAAATGTGTATTATTATTTGGAAGAAGGTGCAAGTAATGTTCAGTTTTTTGAAACAAATACTGCTAACGTTGACAAAAATGATTATACAAATTACAGACGCTTGGCAATTACTTCGACACCACTTTTTGAAGGTTATATCGAGCAATTTACGCGTTCTTTTGGAGAAGATCAATGGGTTATTGTAACGTATGAATTAAATGATGAAATCAAACTTTCCAATCCGATTCGAACCAAAAATATATCAAAGCCGACAGTCTGGACGAATGAAATAACAATCAATCAGGAAACTTCTAAAATGCCATTATTTTCATGGGAACACAACACAAATGGCGACAACGCTATTTACTTTCAAATAGTTTCTACAGTTGACAACGGACTGCTATCAGGAACATACACTAACGAGAATAAATTTCAATATTACGACACTTCAAATGTGGTGCTTAATATTTCGGAAGAAAACCCTATTGATCTGACAATTAACAACTCCTATAAGTTTACGTTAATGGATGTTAGTGCTGATAATTGGGTAAATACAGTAATTCAAGATATCTTTGTGGCTCAATAGCTATGAAAAAAATACGACTACTTTTTATATTTTTATGTGTTGCCTTTCAGGGAATTGCGCAAGACAATATCGTCTATGATGTCAAATTTCAGGGACAAAAAAAGAACAAAGTTGGTTTTCTAAAAAAATATGTCAGTGTTCGAAATGGTGATGTGTTAGATTCGCTTCAACTAGAAAAAGATGTCATTCTGCTGAAACGTTTGGCAGGAGTTTCACATGCGTATTATCAAGTATTTAAATCGCATGACAATCTGTACAATGTATTTTACAATATAGAAGAAAACTTTACGCTTATTCCAAATGCAAATTTGTGGACGACAACTAATGAACAAGTTGCGTATAAAATTGGACTGTACGACTATAATTTTTTAGGGAGAAATATCGCTTTTGGCGGATTTTACCAAAATAACGGATTTGACTCATACGGAATCAATCTGCGTGCGCCAAACCTGTTTACACGAAGCTTGGGAATTGCCATCAATCATCAAAATTGGACAAGTGAAGAACCTTTATTCTTTGATGATGGTTCGGCAAACTACAAATACAGCAATACTGCGTTTGAAGTATTGGCGTTGTATCAAATAAATTTCAAACATCGCTTGCAATTCGGAATCAACGTTTTTACCGAAGAATACAATTATTTAAATGGCTTGACTTCAGAGTCCATTCCACAAAACCTAAAACTAGACAAACAAATGCTAAAATTTGTCTACGAATACGACGGATTGAACTACGATTACCAATACATAGAAGGCACCAAAAATACACTCTATTTGCAATACGTAACGACAGAAAATAATTTTCAAGACAACTTCCTCATTGGTTGGAGCGACTTTTTATACTTCGCGCGAGTTGGCAAAAAAGGAAACTGGGCAAATCGCTTTCGTTTTGGAGTAGCTTCCAACAACGCAAGTCCATTTGCGCCATTTTCGGTAGACAATAACTTAAACATTCGTGGTGTTGGAAACATTATTGATCGTGGAACAGCAAGTTTGGTGCTGAACTCAGAATATCGCTACACGTTATATGAAAAAGGCTGGTTTATCTTACAAGGAAACGGATTTATAGATGCAGGAACTTGGCGAAATCCAGGAGGCAATTTTAGTGATTTTGCAGACAGTGACAATTTTAGAATTTATCCAGGAGTTGGCTTGCGATTCATTCACAAGCGAATTTTTAATGCCATTTTCCGAATCGATTACGGATACGGAATTACCAAAAATGCAAGTCGCGGAATTGTCTTTGGAATTGGTCAGTATTTCTAATATAGATGTTAAACTGCTTCGCTGTTAGATATTAGATCGTTTTGCTTTTAGACCTTTTCTCGAGAAACTCTTTTTTAAATTAACGTGAGTTCGACGTAAAAATTTTAGTTTGAAACTTTTCTTTTCCGCAGTATAGCAGGAGTTTTTCGTTAAAAATTTTCGAAACCTTGGAGAAATGTTAATTCATGAACTCCATAACAGAAAATAGAGCATGGTGAACTAAAATTTAGAAAAATTCATGCGGTTTTAGTTTTTCCCTAAAAGAAAAACTAAAAATACCTCTGGAAATCGAAGATTCATGAGTTCCATAATTGAAAATAGAAATCATACGAACTAAAAGTTCCCTTTCTTTTGTTGATGCCTGTGCTGAACTTGATTCAGTATTCTTTGGGTAAGCAAAGAAAACGAAAATAAAGCGCTAAAAATGAATTATATAGAAGAATTATTTCTAAAATTACTATAAATGTAAATTGAATGATTTATATCGAACTGACGTTAAATTGAGCAATCTAATCAAATTCGGAAAATCAAATATAAGTCTTGCACTAAGCGGAGTCGAAGTGTAAATTCCTTAAATTTGTTACCAACCAAAAACTCAATCTTGTGAAAATCATCTTTTCCCTTTGTTCGGTATTGTTACTATGCTTGGTAAGTTGTCAAACTTCCAATAATAATGACAACAATAATACTAACGACAACAAAAGTAATGACATTACATTTCACGCTTCACACTTAGCAGAACGTCAAAATACGCCTTTTAGTGCCGCTGTAGAGACAGAAAATCTGTTATTCTTATCTGGTCAAATAGGAAAAGATCATAAAAAAGGAATGTTAGTTGCTGGCGGCATCAAAGCAGAGACGAAACAAGCCATTGAAAACATCAAAGCGGTTTTAGCACAACACAATTCTTCTTTGGATCGTGTGGTAAAATGCACAGTGATTTTAGCAGATATCAACGATTTTAAAGATTTTAATAGTGTGTACGTTCAGTATTTTCCAAACAAACCTGCACGTACAACATTTGCTGCTGGCGGATTGGCAATAGGAGCAAAAATTGAAATTGATGTGATTGCCGCAAAGTAATTTTAACCAAAAATATAGATACAAAAACGAAGCTGTCTAAAAAGTACAGATTTCGTCAAACCCAACCTTTCGACTGTCGCTCAAGACAAGCTTGATTATTCATGTATATCTATTTGATAATTTGGTATTCATGAATGCAAGCATTTCAGTTTCTCATAACAGTTGAAAATCAATATGATAAGATTCTGGAACCTGTGCTGAATTTATTTCAGTATCAAGTCCAGAATGACGTTTCAGTACACTTTTTAAACAGCTTCGTTTTTTCTATAAAAAAAGAATTATTTATTGTTTTGGCAAACAGGACCACCATCTTTTGTAAACTGACATAATGCTCCATCATCTTTGGTTACTCTACAAAAATTTGGACAGGTAACTTCCAATCCTGAATGCAAACCACCCTGAACTCCAGTAGAGTTAATTTTAGAAATTGCCCTTTTGTTTAAAGACAAGTTTTTTAATGTTTGTTTTTTCATAATTATGATGTTTTTAATGAATTAATTTTTGATGCAATTAACTCAAAATTAGGGTTTTAAAAAACCATAGGTGTTCGTAATTTATAAAAAGCGAATCGCCATTTATAAATTACGAGAAGCTTTCTGAATAAAAGAAAAAAAATAAATTTCATCTTTTTTTTGTAACATATTTTTAAAGTCGATACTTACGGAGCAAATAGAAATTAATTGATCTATTATCATCCTAAAAAACATATAGGATCTTAGGCTAGCTAGTAAGATGCTGAATCAAGTTCAGCATGATGATACATCGTAAAAACAAAAAACATGAAAAAACTAATCATACTTATTGGCTTTATCGTAAGCAGTTTTATAGGAAATGCACAAGACAAGAAACTTGAAAACTCCGTATTGTGGAAAATTGAACATAAAGACTTGGCAAAGCCATCGTATCTTCTTGGAACGGTTCATATTTTATGTGAAGATGATTTTTCAATTCCTAAAAAAGTCACAAAGGCTTTTAACAAAACTGAAAATTTAGTGTTGGAAGTAGATTTATCTGATACAAAAGCACTGATGGCAGCACAACAAAAAATGATGTCTTCAGGGAAATTAACGGAAGAATTATCAAAAGAACAACAAATATACTTAGACAACTTGCTAAAGAAAGAAATGAATATGTCGTTACAAATGGTTGACAATTATACCTTGATGACCGTTTATACATTATTGATTCAGCAGAGTTTGAACTGTCCTACAAAAAAAATGTACGAGTTTGAATTAATCAATCTAGCGAAAGCGCAACACAAAAAAATTGCAGGTTTGGAAACCTTAGACAATCAATTGGATTATTTTGCAAAAGCCTATCCAAAAGATTTTTTATGGCAACAAATTGAATTGCATCAAGAATACAAACTCATGTTTAAAGAAATGGTAACCAACTATAAAAACGAAAACATTACAGCATTGTTTGAAGTGATGAATGACAAACGTTTTTTTAACGAAAATGCCGAATATTGGATGCTAACTTATCGCAACACAAATTGGGTAAAGTTGATGCCTGATCTTATGAAGAAACAAAGTAATTTATTTGCTGTTGGATCAGCACATTTAGTAGGTAATAACGGCGTGATTCATTTATTACGCAAACAAGGTTATAAAGTAACTCCAGTACACTAAAAGCAACTCTTTGGAACTTACAGAACAAGAATTTCTAAACAAAATCACGATTCACAAAGGAATCATTCACAAGGTTTCCCGCATCTACTTTGAAGATGCGGCAGACCGTGAAGATTTGGTACAAGAAATTATCTTGCAACTCTGGAAATCTGTCAAATCATTCAATGGAAAAAGTCAGTTTTCGAGTTGGATGTATCGGGTAGCACTCAATACGGCAATTGTATTTTTTAAGAAAGAAAAGCGGAAGCCTGACAACTACAAAATGCCAGAACATGTACAATTGGCACAGGAAGATTATTCGGATGAAAAAGAACAACAATTGAAGGCTTTTTACAAAGCTGTACATGAGTTAAATAAAATAGAAAAGGCACTAATTTTTCAGTTTATAGAAGGTTTTTCGGGAGAAGAAATTGCCAAAAACTTAGGAATGTCACCAGTAAATGTTCGCGTAAAACTGAATCGAACGAAGAAAAAATTAAAAGAAATTATAAAAAAACAAAGCCATGGATTTTGATAAAATAAAAGAATTGATGGATGATGAGAATCAAGATGATTTTCAGTTGCCAAGCAGTTTAGAAGATTTAAAAGAAAGTCAAATGCCAATTGCCAAAATCCGTAAGACGATGAAAGGTGAAATTGCCACGCAATTGACAGGAATCGTTATATTTTTCGCATTTCCTGCGCTGGTAAAAATGTATGAATTGCCACGTGCTGTATATTTAATTCTCATGTTTGTCACGAGTTTAATGACCTTGGGATATTTGGCAAAAATGGTTTGGTTTTTACGCCGAACCTCAAGTGTGGCACAACAAACAAAGGAAACTATTTTACGATTTATCCATGACATAAAATTGACAATGGAAGTCTACAAAACGGGAATCATTGCAGGTTCGTTGTTGTTACCAATTTCGGTAGCGGCAATCTTTATGGGTGTTGAGCATCGTGGTGCAGATCGTTTCTCAGAATGGTTTTTGTTGCAAATGCCAACATCAACATTACTATTGGTCATTTTTGGATATTTGGTTTCTTGTGTATGTATTTACTACATCACGGTAAAATGGGCAGATCAATTGTATGGTGTGCATGTTCGGAAGTTGGAGGAAATTTTGAAGCAGATGGAAGAATAGATTCGCTTTGCTCATCAATTCAAAGATTTAAAAATTCAAAGATTCAAGGTTGTTTCTGAGATCATTATTTGAAACTAATTGCCACATTAAAATTTAAGTATCGCTGTCGCTCAAAGTATGTTCATATTTTAGTTTGAATTTCCAATTACTCTTATAACTTGACCAATACCTAATACCCAAAAGCTAATGCCTATTTTTTCGCTTCACTCAATTCAAGGATTTAAAAATTCAATGATTCAAGGTTGTTTCTGAGATCATTATTTGAAACTAATTACAACATTTCCAAACTTTCAAATTGCTACATTAATTCTAAGTCGTCTAAAAAGCGTGATTTTTCTTTTTATGAAAAGAAACCAAAGTTTTATTAATGTCTTTAAGTTGAGGTGTCAATGATGTTAATTCCCCTTTGTCATCATTGGTGGCTTCACAATTGCAAAGCATGCATTGGTATTCGTTTACATGTGAAGTGATTTTTTTCGTAACTCGATAACGATGACCGAAAATGCTGCAGTATAATTTCCCTAAGGAAAAAGTAGTTTTTATACTCGTATGATCCATGGCGGTAAGTAGGTTAAATAGTTATTTTTGGACACAACTAATATACATAAACCGAATAATAAATCCGACGAAAAGACTCTTTTTTTAGACGAACGACACGTTTTTAAAAGTTGAATGGTAGTTTTAAAAATAGATTCTTTCATAGATAAATTTAAAATCTTAAAAAGAAAAAAGTAATTTCTTACTTGCATATTCAGTTTACTTCTTAAAGGAGCTTTATTGTGATAGATTTTAGAGAAGTTAAATTAATTTCCTACAAATTTTTTTAAAGAAAATAACAAATCTTCTTCATTTTCTATATGACTCATATGTCCGTCAGGAAAAATATCGACATCAACTTCTGAGTTTTTAGTTTGATCTATTAAATCTTCAAAAGCTAAAATTGGATCGCGTTTTCCAATAATCATCATTTTTTTATATGGCGAAAAATGCAACAACACTTCACGATCTTCCCGAATTTTCATACCTTCTAAAGCCGCTATAATTCCTTGTAATGAAGTTGTCAAGGCTTCTTTTTTGACTTCTTTGATAGTTTCTGCGAAGATTTTACGATTTTTTGGTCGAAATAAGTTTGAAATTGAAATACGAATAAATTGTTTGTGATTGTGTTTTACGGCGTTAATAGCACGATCACGGTTCACTTTTCGTTCTTCACTATCAGCTCTCGAAGTAGAATTTATCAAACACAAAGCTTTTACATAATCAGGGTACATTTCGGCGAAAGCCAACGCTACATAACCGCCCATAGAATGTCCTGCTAGATGAATTTTACGCAATTTGAGTTCTTTCAACACCACAAAAACCGTTTCTGCCATTTCTTCCATCGTGTGAATGTAACCCAAACATGGCGTTTTTCCATGACCTAACAAATCTATCGTAATGACTTTGTGTGTTTTAGAAAAAGTGTCCACATAAATTTTCCACATGGAACTCGTTTCCAGAAAACCGTGTAATAACACAAGCGCTTTTCCTTTGCCAGAAACCGAATACGCAATTTCTATATTTTTATATGTTACAAACTGTTGCATGTCGCAAAAATATGTATCTTTCGTTAGCTGTAAAACCATTCGTTAAAAATGTTATCGTCTACTTTTCAAAAACTTTCCAAATCTTCCGAAAAGAAATTATTGTTCTTGGCAATTACTACTTTTATGTTGGCAGGAAGTTGCATGCTGTACTTCGATAGATTTTTAAAAACTGATTTTGCGCCTAATAAAATTATCTCTTTTGAATTATCGAGTACACTTAAATGTAGCCAGGATATTTTAATGTCATGGCAAAAAAAAGAAGGTGCGCTGCAAGCTGCAGAATGGAGTTTGTGGTTCGATTATATTTTTATCATTACATATGTGATGTTCCTCTCTTTACTTATTCATTTAGTTAGAAAACATGTCGCAGACAATTCGACAGCATTGGCATATCGCTTGGGAACAGTTTTAATTGGAATGACCATGTTTGCAGGATTTTTGGATATGGTGGAAAATTTTGCGTTGCTTCAGTTGTTTTATGGTGATTTACAGAAACATTGGACACTTTTAGCATTTGCTACAGCTTCTATAAAATTTATGCATATTGGACTTGGCTTACTTTATGTGGTTATCGGTTTTGGTGTCATACTTCTTAAAAAAATCAAATAAATGTCAAAAAATAAAGAACTTTTTGTTACTGCTTTTGCCTTATTTTCTATGTTTTTCGGAGCAGGAAATTTATTATTGCCACCATTGTTAGGATACCAAGCAACCGATCAGTGGTTTTGGGTAACGCTCGGATTTATGATTACGGCTGTTGTGATTCCAATTTTTGGAATTTTGGCGCATGCGCGATTGCAAGGTTCTATGTTTGACTTCGGAAAGAAAGTTTCGCCCGTATTTAGCAGTATATTTTGCATCATTATTTACATCATTTCTGTAACGATTCCTTCTCCACGAACAGCCGCGGCAACACATGAAATTTCTATATTTCCCAACTTTGGAACGAGTGCTTTATTGACGAGTAGTATATATTTTGCCTTGGTGTTAATTTTTGTGTTGAATCGTTCAAAAATTCTCAATTTTATTGGAAAATTCCTGACACCATTAATCGTTTTAATTATTTTGGCGATTATCGGAATTGGCTTAAGTATGCCACATGAAACCGTAGAAGTTTCTAAAATGGAAGGTTCGCCATTATTTGCAGGATTGTTGGAAGGTTATCAAACTTTTGATGCGATTGGTGCAATTGTAATTGGTGGCGTTATTATTATTTCGCTAAGGCTGAAAGGACACGATTCATTTGAAGAAAAGAAACAACTTATTGCCAAATCGGGTTGGATTGCTGGTTTTGGATTGTTCGCCATTTATGCAGGATTGATACTTTTGGGGTCGTATTTTAGTAGTGAAATTAATATAGATATGAACATGAGTGGCGATATGAAACGTGCTACTTTATTGCGAGGTATCAGTTTGGCAACGTTAGGAAATATCGGAACAGCATTTTTAAGTGTATTGGTCGCGCTGGCATGTTTTACGACTGCTGTCGGAATCATTACAGGAACGGCAGATTATTTCAAAGAATTATGTAAAGGTTCGCAAAATACATACATTATTACGGCAGTAATTGCTTGTATTATAGGAATTGGTGTTGGACAATTGGATTTTCATAATATTATTGTTATTGCCATTCCTGTGTTAAAATTTATCTATCCAATTGCGATAGTATTGATCTTTTTAAATATAGTTTCACAAAAATTTGCAACACCAATTGTATACAGAATTGTTGTCTTGGTAACCTTTGTTTTTGGTTTGATAGATGCGATTGCTTTCTTTTTCCCGAAAGATCAATTTATCGTTATGTTTCGCAAAATAATGCCATTAGGGGAATATGATTTTGCTTGGGTTTTGCCAGCATTTTTAGCGTTTGTATTGGTTGGCTTTTTTCAGCGGAAATAGATTTGCTTTTAGTTTATTTATAAATAATAATACTTTTTACAGATTTTATCTTGAAAATAGAATAATGATATTAGAAAAAACCTTGAATGTTTTTAATTGAGTGAAGCGATCTTGTATCTAAAAGCATTAGCGTTCTAAAAGTACAACGCGTCTAAATTTCTACGTAAACAATCCATACTTTTTACGACCAAAGTCTTAACAATCTAAGAAAAAACAATTGTTTATGGCAGTTCAGGATATTTCTACATATACGTATCAAAATACATTTTCACTCAGTGTCGTACAGTTTGAAAAAGCTTGTGTAGTTAACAAACCTGAGCAAGTAGATTCTTATACGATTTATTGGATAAAAGAAGGAAAAGGAACGTATCATATCGATTTTGAAGAATACACATTTGATGGAAATATTATCTTCTTTTTGTCGCCGGGACAGGTCTTTTCGGTAAGTTCTGAAAAAATTAAAGAAGCGTATAAACTATCGTTTCAACGTGATTTTTATTGCATTCAAACACATGACAAAGAAATTTCGTGTAATGGTGTATTGTTTAATAATGTGTACGATGCGCCTTTTGTGATTCCGAAATCAAAAGATGTACAACGTTTAAGTTTACTGTTAGAAGATTTGATTGAGGAGTTTAACAATGAAAACTCAGGACAGTACGATATGTTGCAAGCATATTTGAAACAATTTATCATTCATTCGGTACGTATAAAAACTGCTGATTTTGTAGTAAAAGAGGAAACAGAAACAAAACTTTACAAAGACTTCAGTGTTTTGGTAGAACAAAATTTCAAGAAAATGCATGCTGTTTCAGCGTATGCTGAACGTCTGGGAATTTCGCCAAAATCAATTTCCAAACACTTCCAAAAACTAGGGACAACGACACCAAGCGATTTTATAAAAAATAGAATCATCTTAGAAGCCAAACGACAATTGTTGTACTCCGAACAATCTGTTAAAGAAATCGCTTTTGACTTAGGATTTAACGATCCGGCATATTTTTCACGATTCTTTACCAAGGCCATTCAAAAATCACCTCTTTCTTTTAAAGCGGAATATAAAAAGTAGATTTTTTGTCATTCCTTTATAGACAGGAATATAGATACGCTTTGCTTTTAGATTATTAGAAATCTTAGAAACATCTTTACGATGAAAATGATGAAGCAATTTTTAAAGTAGTACTAATTTCTTTTTTCTAAAAAGTTTCAAAGAATACTCACAACCCACAACCCACAACCCACAACCCACAACCCACAACCCACAACCCAAAACCCAACACCCAAAACCTCTCTAGTTCAAAAAAACAGACTTCAGTTTCCATAGAAATAACCATTTCAAGCCCAAAAACACATTAAAAAAATCTAAAAATCTAGCAATCTAACTGTCTAAATCCCATTTGTCCAACGCTTAGGAACTTTTGTCCATTTCTTGGCATGTCTTTCTGCCGCATCTTTGCATTGTAATTAATACTTCGCAACCAATTATTAAAATCTATCACATTGAGCGGAGTCGAAATAAAAAATAGAATTATGAAAGACATACAAAATACCAATTGCCCTAATTGTTGGGGATATCAAGAGTACGACGAGCAATATCCAGAAAGACAAATCTGCGAATGCAAAAATTAAAACATCAGAATTAATAATAAAAACAGATTCCTGCCTTCGCAGGAATGACAAACAAGGAAAAACAAAATTATGAGCACACGAATTGAAACATTAAACCCAGAAACAACAACAGGAAAATCAAAAGAATTATTTGACGCCGTTCAAAAGAAATTAGGATTTATTCCAAACCTTATCAAAGTATTTGGAAATTCTCCAGCAACTTTACAAACGTATTTGAGTTTGGGAGAATTGACAGGAAGTGGAAACTTTAGCAACAAATTCAGAGAACAATTAGCCTTAGCAATCGCGGAAGAAAATTCATGTAACTATTGCTTATCTGCACATACTGCCATTGGAAAGATGAACGGATTAACAGAAGAACAAACGGAAGCAAGCAGACAAGGATTGGCAAATGACGCAAAAGTACAAGCAGGATTGCAATTTGCACAAAGCGTTACCAAAAATAGAGGACAAGTAACAGGAGAAGAAATTGCCGCTGTAAAAGCAGCAGGTTATGACGATGGAGCTATTTTAGAAATCGTTTTAAATGTAGTTTCAAACACCTTAACAAACTATGTAAATCATATTGCGGAAACTGAAATCGATTTCCCAAGTGTAGAAGCAGGAAAATTTTCGGTAACACAATAGCAATAACGTCATTCTGAACTCGATTCAGAATCTCACAAAAATAATTTGAATTTCCTGAGTTTTAGGAATAAGATTCAGGAATTCATTTCAACATACATAATCATAAACATACATTTTAAAAGAAATAAAAGATGAAAAAATTAATCGCAATTTTAGTAGTATTCGTAGGATTTTCAATCACTACACAAGCACAAAACAAAATGATGAAGAAAGACGTGAAAACGGTTTCTTTAGAACAAACAAAAGGTGAATTCACCCAAAAATCAATTACACTTTCTCCAGGAACGTACGTATTTGAAATCGCGAATACTGGCGTTGGACATGACGTAGGATTTGTATTAGCGCCAAAAGGAAAAACAGATGCTGCAAACCATATTAAAAACGCGTACGTAACGGAAGTTGTAAAAAATAATACAAGTGGACATTCTAAAGAAGTGACACTCAAAAAAGGGGAATATGTATATTTTTGCCCGCTAAATCCAACACCTCAATATACTTTAGTAGTAAAGTAACTACTATTTTTTTTCATGATTGATTGAATAAAGCACGCTGAAAATGCGTGCTTTTTTACTTTAATAAATTTCGGTAACAAGCTGAACGTCAAAACCATTCAGTTTTTTACGCACATTATCAATCTTTTCTTGCAGTGTCTTCGGATTAATTTTTAAGTCAGGAAAAATAGTCGCATCAGGTTTTACGGTAATTTTCGTATAATTCTTCTTTTCGTCGCTTCCGCAGATAGTTCTCGTTTCGGTTTCTCCTTCCTTAAAATGGAATTCCCCTTTTTGTCCGTTTGAATAGGTGAGTAATTTACACCATTCAGAAGCGGCGTTAATTCGTATCAATCCAACAGAGCCATTAAGACCAGATTGCAGATCATCTTTTTTTCGAAACGATACATAATTTGAAATCTCCAACAAAACAGCTTCTGCTTTCGTAATATCGCCTTCGTAACGATGATGCGTTTCTAGCGACATTCCTTTGTTAAATTCAACAGAAAAAATATCAGTATACAAGTTTACCGTAATAATTGTACTGTTTTGATCGATTGCATATTTAACAATTTCTAACGGAAGTGAATCAAGTTTTTTTTCCTCAAAGAGTTCGGTAAAATACCACTGCGGACGCATGCGAATGTGTTCGTATGGTTCAATAGGAATTAACGGTGCTGATAGCGAATATTCGACTTTTTTCTTCATAAAGAAAGATACAAAAAATAGGGTGATTTTTGAAACAATTTAGCTCCAAAAATCACCCGAAACTATGTCTAGTAAAGACTTAGTATCTAATTCATCAAATCTTCAATTTCATCAGCTTCAATAGGAATGTTGCGCATTAAGTTAAATGGTTCGCCAGTTTCTTGAATGACAACATCATCTTCCAAACGAATTCCAAAACCTTCTTCGGGAATGTAAATTCCTGGTTCTACGGTAAAAACCATATTCGCAGTCATTGGTTCGGTTAAAATTCCGTAATCGTGTGTGTCCAATCCGATATGATGTGACGTTCCGTGCATGAAGTATTTTTTATACGCTGGCCAATCTGGGTTTTCGTTTTGTACATCAGCTTTGTCAAGCAAACCTAAACCTAACAATTCGGAGGTCATGAGTTTTCCAACTTCTACGTGATAATCTGCCCAATCAGTTCCTGGAACCAACATTTTTGTAGCATCATCTTTCACGCGATTTACAGCGTTGTATACTGCTTTTTGACGTTCAGAAAAACGTCCAGACACAGGAATGGTACGCGTCATATCGCTTGAATAATTTGCATATTCTGCACCAACATCCATCAAAATTAAATCGCCCGCTTTACATTGTTGATTGTTTTCAATATAGTGTAATACATTCGCGTTGTTTCCAGCGGCTATAATTGGTGTGTAAGCAAACTTTTTTGAGCGATTTCGTAAAAATTCGTGCATCAATTCGGCTTCAATTTCATATTCCCAAACGCCAGGTTTTACAAAGTTGAGCAATCGGCGGAAGCCTTTTTCAGTAATATCACAGGCTTTTTGCATCAAATCTAACTCAATCGGATCTTTCACAGAACGCAAACGCTGTAAAATCGGATTGCTTTTTGCCACGCTGTGTGCAGGATATTTATCTTTTAACCATTTTGTAAAACGATCTTCACGCGTTTCGGTTTCTACATTCGCACGGTAATGTTCGTTGGTGTTGATGTACACGGTATCGCATTGCGTCATGATTTCAAACATGATTTTTTCCAAATCTTGCAACCAATACACGGTTTTTATTCCTGAAGTCTTCAATGCGGCTTCTTTGGTCAGTTTTTCACCTTCCCAAATAGCGATATGCTCGTTGGTTTCTTTTAAGAATAAAATTTCACGGTGTTTCTCTTTTGGAGCATCAGGAAATAATACTAAAATACTTTCCTCTTGATCTACACCACTTAAATAAAAGATGTCTCTGTGTTGCTCAAACGGCATGGTGCTGTCTGCGCTAATTGGGTAAATATCATTTGAATTAAACACTGCTAGACTACTTGGTTTCATCTGAGCCATGAAGTTTTTTCTATTCTTTATAAATAAATTGCGATCTATAGGATGGTATTTCATTTTTGATACTTTTTTATGTGTTTCTTCAAAAATAATCAAACAAAAAAGGAATGATGTAGCCAAATGGCGTTTTTTCAATTTGTAATTCTGAATTCATAATTCTGAATTGGTATCACATGTCACATCGAGTGAATTTGTGGAACAAATTTGTATCGAGATGTACTTTGATTTTACTAGCTATTCTCGATATAAATTTTCTTAATCCTATTGCGAAAAATCATTCGAATTGATAGTTTGTTATTTATTATTTAGTATAAAAATTTGTATTTCTACTGTATTCAATATAATTATCGATTAATACACAATCAATTTTCCTTTTTTAATCTTATTATTTGATCGGATATTGTACATGTAAATTCCAGCACTTAAATTCCATTGTTGTGTTGGAATCGCTTTGTTGGTTTGTGTAAAAATAGTTCCAATTAATTTTCCTTGAAGGTTATATAATGAAAATTTAATGTCTTCGTTTTTGGTGCTTTTTACAAAAACGGCATTGTTACTTTTTACAGGATTTGGGTAGAAAGTAATTGCTTCTGAGGCAACTTCTCCAACACTTAACGTTCTCCCCAAATTGATATTGTCAACATACAACGCTTGTCCGTATGCATTCACATTTCTGAACTTTATTTGTACATTTTCATTGCCAATAAAGCTTGTCAAATCAATAGATTCTTCTCGCCATTGTGTGGCCGTAGGTACAAACTGTGCTGTCGTATTTGGTGCGGTCGCTAACACACTTCCGTATTTGCTGTATACGTTTGTCCATGTCATTCCGCAATCGGTAGAAACTTCTACTTCCAAACCATCTTCATACGCACTTGAATATAACGCATACGCTACATCAAATGTAAGTGTAGCATCTGCAGCATCTGTGTTGAGCATATTGAGAGGAGCAATGATATCGCAATGTGTTCCCACTTGAGAAATCACATAATTATTAACAAACATCGAATTGGTACTTTGCCCAAAACCACCAACGGTATTTTCATAACTCCACGTATAGTTTCCTGTAGATTCTTGTCGCCAACCATCTGGAACAAACGCAACTTCAAAATCTTCTTCTAATGCAGTATTTGTTAATGCTTCCACAGAAATTGTCATCGAATCGCTAGACGAAACACCAGCTTCATTTGTTACAGTTAGTGTTACTAAATGATCTCCTGTACTATTGAAAGTCACTTGCGGATTTCGTAAAGAAGATGTCGCAATATTAGCATTTTCAAACGTCCATGCCCACGTTGCGTTGGTGTGATTCAGCATAGAAAAATCATCAAAATAAAAAATATCTCCTGCGCAAGTTGCCGTTAATTTATCTACCATAATTTTTGCGACAGGTCGCGAAGGTGCTTCAAACAAACTGCTTTCCCAAACTCCTTTTCCATAACTTGCCAAACGAATTTTTCCATCTCTATAAAACGGACGTAAGTCGTTTGCACTAATCGTTGCAGGTAAATTGTTATTATCTAAAGTCCATGAAGACATCGAATTATTTTTATAATAAACAGACATTCCTGTAGCAATATACACGCCACCATCTGTTCCGCCAATTGTTGTTAAAACTTGAATATTTTGTCCGTCTAAATTGCTAGAGGTTTCATTACTCCACGTTGTTCCACCATCAACACTTTTATATACTTTATTTCCATTATTTCCGCGTGGAAAAGCCATCCAAATTGTTTGATCGTTCTCAGGGTCAAGACTAATTAATGCTAATGTTGTATTTACATTTGGCAGTGTAATAATGCTCGTTGTTGCCCAATCATCAGTAGTTTTTACCAAATACGGTGTTGCAGAATTCGTTCGTACTACAATATACATGGTATCTGTATTGGTGCGTGAAATTTCAATACCTAATACCGTACTATTTGCAGGAGCTGTATAAACTGCATCATAACTTGCGCCAGCATCTACACTTTTAAATAACTGATTGTCGTTTCCTAAATACACATGATTGTAGCAATCTGGATGAAATTCCATTTCAGACGATTGTGCAAACCAAGGTTCTTCTGTTGGTGCTAATCCCATAGAAGCATTTACGATTGCTCCACTGAGTGTATTTGGAATAAATCGGCTTCCAATATTGGTTGAATATATTTGTTCGGTTCCCGGATTTACATAACCAGAAGCAGGTTCGCCACCGCCTAAATCGAGAAAGACTCCAAAAGGAAATCCTTCTGAGTAGACATCAACACCATTGTGAAATGTTCCCCCAACTAATAAATCACGATTCCAACCAGAGCCAAATCCCCAAAAATCCGTTCCGTGTACGCCATTCATTTTAAATTCTGGTTGTGAGGCAAATAAGTCATTCGATTTAAAAACACCGCCATCAGTTGTTGCCCAATATTCATTTCCAAACGATCTAAAATCTTGCATATCAACATGCATCGGATTATATGTTCCGCAACCATAATTATAAATACAAGTAAACGTTTGTCCGCCATCGTTAGATCGCCACATTCCAATTCCACCAACCAACACCTGATTGGCATCTGTATTGGATGCGGTTGCAGCACAGTTATAAAATCCTTGATTAAAACCTGTGGCAGAAGTATCTGAGTTTAATAAATTTGGATGTGTTGCTGTGTAAGGTGCGCCATCATAACCCATCGTGTTTGTCCAAGAAACGCCAGCATCATCACTTCGATATACACCAATAAAACCATTATCGCCAGCTTTGGAGTCTCCAATTAAAAAGGCATACACTTTGTTCGCATCAGCTTCACTTACTGCCAATCTTGCACCAACAACGCTTCTATTTGGATCGGTAGAATTGTACCAACCTGTTGTTTGTGCAATCCATACCACTCCACCATCGGTAGATTTTAAAAATTGATGAGTATTTGTTGCCGTGTTGCGCCGTACAACATATAATGTATTTGGATTTCCGGGTTGCGGTTTTAAGTCAAAACATTCGTTTACAATCACTCTTGTCCAAGTTGTTCCACCATTTATAGTTCTGTGAACACCTGCTTTTCCTGCCAAAAATACGATATCAGGATTTGTTGGATTGATAAATATTTCTGCGGGATTTTCGATATAACCAGATAAGGCAATATTACTATCAAAAACGACTGTCCAAGAAACACCGCCATCTGTAGTTTTAAAAACTTCACTTCCCGAACCTGCATATACAATATCAGGATTCGTAGGATGAACCGCCATTGCTCGCACACCACCATTTGCAATCACAGCTTGCGGAGCTAACGTTGTTACTAAAGTTTTGGAAGCGTTTGTCCAAGTATCGCCACCATTTACTGTTTTGTATATTTCTCCAGACTCGGTACCGCAATACAAAGTGTTTGGGACATTTAAACATTGCGCAATGCAATACACATTGGTTTGTGCGCCACTTAAAATGGTTCCGCCAGGACGGTAACTTTCATAAGGACCAATAGGCGACCAATTGCCCATTTCTGGATTGCTATTTTGAGAATTTTTTAGCGTTCGTGCCGCTTCAATAGCTGCTAATTTTTTTGAGTGATCGTAAAAACCTTCCGCATTTAAAAAAGGATTGATTGCTCTGCGCCACCTTTTGTAATATTGTGTGTGAAATGATTTTACATATGGATTTGTTTTATAATACGAAGCATACAAATCATCAACGGTATTCACATTTGGGTTTTCACTGTACATGAGTTTTGCCCAAGAAGGCGCTTCTTTGTAAAGTTGGTTTGAAATGTCTGGTTTTGGAGATTGTTGGGAATATCCAACAATTGTACATAGTAATACAAATAGTAGTAATGTTTTTTTCATAGCGAACATTTTGTCTGGTAATACAATAAAATCGAGGCAAAAAGTTGCGATCCGTTGTAGTAAATGCAAAGAATCGTTTGTAAAAATATGGAATTCAGATAGTTTTAATGGTAAGATTGTCAATTTATTATCAAAGATTGAGCAGTTTAAAACACTGAACACTGAACACTGAACACTGAACACTGAACACTGAACACTGAACACTGAACATTGAACACTGAACATTGAACACTGAACATTGAACATTGAACATTGAACATTGAACATTGAAATTTAAAATGTAAAAGTAATTTCAAACACCAAAACTCTACAAAACAATATTCTTTCGAATGCGACTCATGTGTCGTGATGAAATTCCTAAAAACGAAGCCAAATAATGCAAGGGAACTTCTTTGAGTAATTTTGGTTCGTTAACAAGAAGTTTTTTATAGCGTTCTTCAGGAGTTAAAGTCAACAAATCAATGCGGTAATCGTCAATTCTGTAGATTTGATTTTCTATTAAATTATAATAAAAACGGTGAAAAGCTTCGTTCCTTTCTAGTAATTTTTGAAAGTTTTTTTGATCGATTACAAACAAATCACAATCACTGATCGCTTTAATATTTTTGCGTGATGGAATTTGATGCCTGAAGCTTTTTAATGCCGCTGTGGCGGAATTTTTCAAGGCGAGATAGGTTGTTTTTTCTTCACCTTCAACCAAAATACTATGTTGTAAAATGCCACTTTCAATAAAGCAGAAATATGGACAAATTTTGCCTTCTTCCACAAACAGCGCATTCTTTTGTAAATGCAAATAGTTGAATGCTTCCAAAATCAAGGGAATCTCATCATACAAAGAAACATCCTTGATGAAGTTTTTCAAATACAATTCCAAATTTGTGGTGGTAATAGTCATAAATTCGATAGAAAGTAATAGGATAAAAATACAAACAATTTTAAGTTTGTAATGATATTTTTTTATGAAGAATTAAAAATTGATTGTTACAAACGCTGAAAAATCAATAACTATTGTTAAAAAAACGAGCAAAATTTTGCCAAGTTTGCAACATTAAGTACTTTGAAACTTTAAATAAACCCAACCATGAAACCTAAAATCTTACTCTCTACAGTATTCCTTTTTCTAATTCAAATTAGCATCGCGCAAAGCAATCCGACACCGGCTGCAAAAGTGCAAAATGCACTAAAAGAAAAAGCGAAACTTACCAAAAATTCTACCGTAAAAAACATTGAATTTACCAACATTGGACCCACAATTATGAGTGGTCGTGTGGTCGATTTGGACGTAAACCCAAACAATACTACCGAATTTTATGTTGCCTATGCTTCTGGTGGATTGTGGTACACAAAAAATAACGGAACCACGTTTGAACCTGTTTTAGACAGTTCGCCAACACAAAATATTGGTGATATTGCTGTCGATTGGAATTCGAAAACTATTTGGGTCGGAACAGGAGAAAATAATTCTTCGCGCTCGTCGTATGCAGGAATCGGAATCCTAAAAAGTACCGACAACGGGAAAAATTGGACAAATATGGGATTGCTAGATTCGCATCATATCAGTAGAATCTTAATCAATCCAAACAATGGAAATGAAGTTGTTGTGGCAGTTTTAGGGCATTTGTATTCGCCAAACGCTGAACGCGGAATTTTCAAAACGACTGATGGCGGAAAAACGTGGAACAAAACGTTGTTTGTTAACAATGATACGGGAATTGTAGATTTGGCTGTTTCGCCAAACAATTTCAATGTACAATATGCTTCTTCTTGGGAGCGCGATCGTAAAGCTTGGAATTTTGTTGGAAGCGGTGAAAATTCAGCAATCTATAAAAGTACAGATGCAGGAAATACTTGGAGCAAAATAAGTGATAAGTCAGGTTTTCCAGAAGGTGAAGGCGTTGGACGAATTGGATTGGCAGTGTACAACGATGAAACAGTATATGCATTTCACGACAGTCAATTTAGGCGAGAAGCCAAAGAAAAAGAAAAAAGTGATTCTAAAGCATTGACAAAAGATGATTTTAAAACGATGTCTTCAGCAACATTTTTAAACCTTACCGATAAAAAATTAAATACCTACTTGAAAATGAACGGTTTTCAAGAAAAGTACAGAGCAGAAAATGTAAAACAATTGGTGCGTGCAGGAACGATAAAACCTGAAGACTTAGCAAAGTATCTAGAAAATGCAAACTCATTATTATTTGACACGCCTGTAATTGGCGCACAAATTTTTAAAACAACTAATGGAGGAAAATCATGGAAAAAAACGCACGACGACTATTTGGATGATGTTGTGTATTCGTATGGTTATTACTTCGGAATGATTCGCGTAAGTCCAAAAAATCAAGATCAAATTTACATTGCAGGAGTTCCAATTTTGCGTTCGCAAGATGGTGGAAAAACATTCAAATCGATCAATGGACAAAATGTACACGTAGATCATCATGCGCTTTGGGTAAATCCAAAAAATCCGAATCATTTAATTAACGGAAATGATGGTGGTGTGAATATTTCGTATGATAATGGCGATAATTGGATTAAGTGTAATACGCCTGCAGTTGGACAGTTTTACGCAATTTATGCAGACGAACAAACGCCTTACAAAGTGTATGGCGGATTGCAAGACAATGGTGTTTGGGTTGGTCCAAATAACTACGAAGCTTCGGTAAAATGGCATGAAGAAGGTCAATATCCGTACAAGCGAATTATGGGCGGAGACGGAATGCAAGTACAAGTGGACAAACGTAATCCGAATATTGTATATACAGGTTATCAGTTTGGAAATTACTTCCGAATTGATCGTGTAAGTGGTACACAACAGTATATTCAGCCAAAACATGAATTAGGTGAATCGCCTTACAGATTCAATTGGCAAACACCAATTCAGCTATCGGTTCACAATCAAGATATTTTATATTTAGGAGGAAATAAACTGCACAGATCGCTTAACCAAGGAACAGATTGGGAAACCATTTCTGACGACTTAACGAAAGGCGGAAAAAAAGGAAATGTCGCATACGGAACCTTGACAAGTATTTCAGAATCACCTTTTCAATTCGGATTGATTTATGTGGGAAGCGACGATGGATTGATTCATGTAACAAAAAATGGTGGTGCCCAATGGCAAAATATCTCTAACGGATTACCAAAAGATTTATGGGTGACACGTGTGATTGCTTCTGCTCACAAAAAAGAACGTGTTTATATCACTTTAAACGGCTATCGTTGGGACGATTTTACCAGTTATGTATACATGTCTGACGATTATGGGCAAACATGGACAAATATTGGAAATGCTGTGCCAGATTCGCCAGTAAATGTCATCAAGGAAGATCCTGTAAATGAAAATGTATTGTATCTTGGTACAGACAATGGCGCCTATGCTTCTTTGGATATGGGAAAAACATGGCAACCTTTTCAAAACGGACTACCAAATGTTGCTGTACATGATATCGTAGTGCAAAAAAGGGCAAAAGACTTATTGATAGGAACGCACGGAAGATCTATTTACAAGGCAAACATTGAAGTTTTGCAAAAAGCGGATAAGACTGTTAAAGATAAAAACGTGTATGTTTTCCCGACGAAAAGTGTCCGGCACAGATCGTCTTGGGGAGCAACATGGAGCAAATGGTTAACGCCAAATGTTCCAGAAAAAAGTATCAACTTTTACGTGAAAAAAGGAGGAACTTACGAAGTAAGTATTTCTCTTGAGGATGATACGAAATTGATGACTTACGAAATTGATGCTGATGCAGGATTCAATACTTGGATTTACGATTTAAGTCTTACGGCAAAAGCACGAAAAAAATATTTAAAAAAATCGGAGGACGACGTGGAAATTCCGAAGAAGAAAAATGGTATGTATTATTTGCCAAAAGGAATGTATTCGGTTAAAATTTCTGGAAATGGCGGAAATGATTCTGTAAACCTAATTATTGAATAGTATTTTTTTAAAGTTTAGAAAATAAATGATTTTACACGTTACTTTTTAAACTTTTAAAACATGAAAAAACAAAAACTCTATTTCCTTTCGGGAACGATGTGTACACCACTTTTGTGGGAATCGGTTTGTGAAGATTTGATACAGTTTGAATGTATTTTTATAGACACAACTTTGGCAACTTCTTTTGATGAAATAGACGTTTTGTTAGAAACTACACTAGAGCAAAATGCCTTTGTCGTTGCCTTTTCGATGGGCGCGTATGCAGCAATGCATTTTGCAATTTCTTACCCAAAGCGAATTGAAAAAATGATTGTTATTGCGGCTTCAGCGAATGGATTGGATGCTAAAGAGTTGCAATTGCGAAAAAGTACGATCAACTTTCTAGAGCAACACAATTATAAAGGAATTGCTACAGCACGTGCTTTGCAGTTTTTACATCCAAAAAATCATCAAAATAACGAGTTAATTCAAGTCATTAAAGATATGGATGCCGAATTGGGAAAAGATGTTTTAGTTAGACAACTTAAAGCAACTTCGCAACGTGTCGATTTAACCCAAAAACTACCAAAAATACAAACTCGAATTCACGTGATTGCTTCCAAAGAAGATGCGTTAGTCAATATTAATGACGTAAAAAACACACAGCAACAACTTTCAAAAGCAACCATTACGATCTTAAAAAACTGCGGACATATGATTCCGTTGGAAATGCCAGATTTAGTGAGAGAAAGTATTGTTCGATTCTTTTAGGTTTGAATTATTTATGGAGTAATCTCACCGTTTTACAACATGTAAATACAGAATGTTCTGTAACAAATAAAAAAATTGGTTGTCTATTACATAGTATCAATCATCAAAACAGAACAGAATGAACTCAAAATTACTACTATTTTTAGCGTTAGCAATTTTTACAACTTCATGTATTTCTATCAGAGCAAAATCCAAACGAACTATTGTTGCCAAAGAACAATATGTTCCAGTAGATCAAGAATTATATAACACTATTGTTGCGTTGGACAAACGATTTTTTGACGCCTATAATACTTGTGATTTAGAAACGCAAGCGGAACTTATTTCAGAAGATATTGAGTTTTTTCATGACAAAGGCGGATTGGCAACTTCCAAAACTCAAATTATGGAAGCTATGAAAAATAATATTTGTGATAAAGTGACACGCACGTTAATTGAAGGAAGTGTGGAAGTATATCCGATTGCAGGTTATGGCGCAGTTCAAATGGGCGAACACAAATTCTTTAATAAGTTAGAACCGACAGCAAAATCGATTCCGAGTAAGTTTGTTACAATCTGGAAAAACGATAACGGAAATTGGAAAATGACACGTATTGTGAGTACGCATAAGAATTAGTAGCGTCATCTTAACTTGATTCAAGATCGTACAAAAAGTTGTTTAAGAAAAACTATATTCTTTACGGAAAACCTCATTGCTTGGTTGTCATCTTTATCTTAACTTTAGAGTTGTAGAAAATGACTTTAAAATATGAGCGAATTCGGAGAATCAGTACTTGACAACTTAATTTTACCTATCGTAAAAGATATAGCTTTACCAAAAATACAAGCATTATTCAGAAAGTATGAAATTAAAAATATAAAGGAAAATGGTGTTGAAGAACAGTTGCAAGACTACTTAGAAAGAAGATATACAAAGTTTTTAACAATAGATACTTTGGTGTTTGCAAATAAGCAAACACTATTAGAAGTTTTATATCAACCATTAACTATAAGTTGTCGTGAGGGAATTACAAACGAGGAGATTCATATAAAGATAGACAGTTATCCAGAAAATTTACTCCCAAACTTCGCTAGAGTAATTATCGAAGATGCCGCAGGAATGGGAAAATCAACCATTACCAAAAAACTATTTCAGTCTATCATTCAAGAAAAAGCAGGAATTCCAGTCTTGATCGAATTGAGTCAAATTAAGAAGAAAAACAGTATTTTAAAAGAAATACAAAATCAAATGTCTTCGATTGGAAAGAAAATCAATCAGGATGTTATTCTAAAATTGATTAACGAAGGCGATTTTATATTTCTATTTGATGGTTTTGATGAAATAGCGTTGAATGATAGAGATTTCACGATAAAAGAATTACACAGTTTCATAGAAAAAGCTGGAGATAATTACTTCTTAATTACATCACGACCTGAAACTTCATTGGCTTCTTTTGGAGGTTTTCAAAAGTTCCATGTGAATTCTTTAAAGAATGAAGAAGCGTATGAGTTATTAGAAAAATACGATACCTATGGTCATCATAAAATAGCAGAAAGCTTAATTGAAAAGTTAAAAGCAAGTGATGATTCATTACAGGAGTATTTAAGTAATCCTTTTTTAGTTTCCTTGTTGTATAAATCTTATTGAATACAAAAAAGACATTCCGGTAAAGAAAAGTCAATTTTATCAAAAAGTATATGATGCTTTGTTTGAAGCACACGACTTATCTAAAGAAGGCTATTTAAAACGGGAAAAGTATAGTAAACTCCATATTGATGACTTTGAACGTGTATTAAGATATTTGGGGTTTTTCACGTCTAAAGCAAATAAAATTGAATACGATAAAAACTCAATCATTCAGTTTATTGAGCAAGCTAAAAAACAAACTACTGATCTAGAATTTAAAGCTAGTGATTATTTAAAGGATTTATTAAACACGGTTCCTTTGTTTAAAAAAGAAGGGAATAATTATAAATGGGCACATAAATCATTACAAGATTATTTTGCAGCTAAGTTCATTTGGATAGATGCTAAAGAAAGTAGAATTGATATCCTAAAAAAGATTTTTCATGATGAAGGAAATCAACGTTTTTTTAACGTATTGTTGTTGTATTCTGAATTAGATCGGAAAGGTTTTGAGCATACTATTTTAAAATGGTTATTAATTGAATTTAAAAATTTCTCTAATAATAAGTATGAAGATTTTAAAAAGGAAAACGCTCTAATTAAAAATAGAATTACACTTCATTTTGCTGTTGAAGAATGTATTATATTAACATCTACAAAAAATGAGTATAAAAAATATGAATCAAATGAGACTAGTTTATCTAATATTTACAACAGACTTACTGAAAAATTTTCATTAGATGGAGATTCTGATAGTTTATCTTATTCTCTTTCGACTGAATCAAATATGATCTGTTTTGTATTAAAAAATTATTTTAAACCTTATAAAACTATAATTGATTTACTAAGTACTTTGTATTCTAATCTTATTGATAGTGAGTATATTGCGGAAAATGTCGGTCATTTAGAAAATTTGAAAGAAAATTTTAAGTATGAGTTGAATGATAATGTTGAAAATGAACTAAATACTACAGAAAATTTTACCGTTACAAATACTTTAATGGAGGTTTTGAGCCTCACATTAGATGTAAATAGATTAAATTATGGCAGGGCTTTAGCAAAACTAAAACAACTTGAAAAAAACAATTCCGAAAAAGAGAAAAATGAATTGCTAGATTGGTAAAGAAAAAAGATTTTAGTATTGCATTTCGACTACGCTCAATGTAAAAGTATTGAGAATTTTTCAAAGAAAACTTTTGCTAGTACAGAAACAGATTGCCACGTCGCAAACTCCTCGCACAGACGTATCTAACATGTATTACTTTAAAGTACTTCTCGATACATTTTTTCTTAATTTTATTACGAAAAATCACTCGAAGTGACGTTTGAAAATTTCAAGAATTAGAAGGTTTAAAAGCCATATCGAAACAAAGAGAAAAGTCTAAAAGCGCTAAAGCGCGTTCTAAAAGCAAAGCGTTCTAAAAGCGGCGATCTAACAATGAAGAGGTCTAAAAGCAAAGCGAACCTAACAACCAACATGAAACAACGCATCTCCGTAATTTACCACTGCTTGATTGTTGATACAAAATACAAAACCATCATACGGCGCTTTGATTGCTTCGCAGTAATTGGCAAATGTATCAGTTACAAAACCTAAAACTGCTCCTTTTTTTATAGAACTTCCATTCAATATTTGCGGAACAAACATTCCTGCGGTTGGTGCGCGTAACCATTTGCGTTTGGTTAGCAATTCACTTTCTTCACGCTCAATCAACATTGGATCAATTTTGTCAATCATTCCAGCGTATTTCATCACATTCAAAATTCCTTGAATACCTTCCTTGATTGCATATTCATCAAATCGCATACTTTCGCCACCTTCATATACAATAATCGGAACCTTTTGATCGTATGCCGTTTTTCGGAATGATTTTGAAATCAGTGAAGTCGCAAAATAAAAAGGCGCATTAAACACTTTTGCTAAGTTTTCACTTTCAGGCATGCTTTCCGTGTAACGAATCTGTGGATGATTATTACGTTTTGCGCCGCCTGTATGCAAATCGATTCCAAAATCAATCTGTGGCAACACTTCATGCGTTACTTGATAGGCAATTCTCGCGGCAAGCGAACCATTTTTAACACCTGGAAAACTACGGTTGACATCCTTTCCGTCTGGCACTTGACGTGAAAAATGAATAAATCCAAAAATATTTAGCAAAGGCAATACAATCACAGCGCCACTTTTAATTTTATAACAGCCTTCAAATAGCATTCTGCGGATAATTTCCACACCATTTATTTCATCGCCATGCAAACCACCTTGCACCAACATTGTCGGTCCTGGTTTCGCTGCATTATATACATAAATAGGAATATCAATCAGCGTTCCTGTGGGCAAACGATCAATAGGAATCTGAATCCATTTTGCTTCGCCAGGCTTGACTTTTTTGCCATAAATAATAATCGTTTTATTTTCTGAATCTCCGAACATTCTTTTCTAAATATTTAATAATCTCACCTGCAATATTCACTTTCGTATGATTTTCAATGCCTTCTAAACCTGCAGAAGAATTGGCTTCAATCACCAAAGGTCCACGTTTTGAACGAATAATATCTACGCCACACACAGGCAATCCGAGTACTTTAGACGTGTGAATGGCGATTTTCTTTTCATATTCTGTCAGCGTTACCGATTCCGTTTTTCCTCCACGATGTACATTGCTTCTAAAATCTTCTTCATCGCTACTACGCATCATCGACGCTACAATTTTATTTCCCACAATATACACGCGAATATCTTGTCCGTTTGCTTCCTCAATAAACTCTTGCAGAATGATATTTACATTCATATTGTACAGCGATTCAATAATAGACTTTGCTGATTTTTTACTCTCGGCAATCATGACGCCCAAACCTTGTGTTCCTTCTTGAAGCTTTATAATAATTGGTGCGCCACCAAGCAATTTGATATGTTCTTTAATATTGGAAGTATCTTTGGCAAACAAAGTTTTCGGAATTGGAATGCGTTTTCGAGCCAAAATTTGCATCGTACGCAGTTTATTTCTCGAACGAATAATTCCTAAAGATTTAGCAGTTGTAAAAGCGCCATTCATTTCAAACTGTTTTACAATAGCCGCACCGTGTCGTGTAACGGAAGTTCCAATACGCGGAATAATAGCATGTACGCCATCCGTAATATTTTCAGGTCCTAAATAAATTTGTGGTCTCTTTTCTTCGCCAAGAACGACAGCGCATCGAGTGTGATCGACGACACGAACATTATGTCCTTTTTTTACAGCTTCATGATACAATCTATTCGTAGAATAAATTCGAGAATTGATAGAAAGAATATAAATATTCATGAGTTGGTGAAATCGAATAAGATTTTCTAAAAATAAGTAAACTTTCTTATTAAAAAAGACTCGTTCAATAAAAAACGATAAATATTTAAAAACCAATGGTGTAAAAAATGTAATAAAGTTGACAAAGAAGCCGTTATTGTTGCGTATATTTTAGACTGAAAATTTTATTGACTGATGAAAAAAATCTCGTATTTCGCACTTGTATTTTGTACTTTATTTTTATCCTGTAATTCTAATGAAGACTGCTGTTTGCCCAATCCAAGTGAAGCAAATTTGATTATAAAGTTTAAGTTTGATGCTACACAAGAACGCCTAAATAATGTAGGTGAATCAGCTGTGATTCCTGCGGGAAATGCGGCACAATCACCCAATTTTGCTCGAATGAGTGCTAATTATATTGAATTTGCATCAAGCGCGAATACACTCTTGGGTAATGGCGAAATTGTATACAACGGAGCAGAAACTACGCAAGGTGGCGAAACGGCAATTGATTTTCAATCGGCTCAATTTGCAGGAAATGATGAGGTTTTTTTGACAATTCCCATAAGTGAAGTAGCTTCAGGAACGTACAATTGGGTTCGTGTTTCGTTGGCATATCAAGAAGGAAGCATCAATATTTTACAAAACGGAAATGACATTACAGGAACATTGGCAAGCTTTGTTGGTTATAACAATTACATTACCAATTTTGATATCAACGGAAGTACTTTCAACATTAATGAAAATAAATTGCAAGGATTTTGGGCGTTTGAGGCTTTAGGATTTACTACGCAAGGACAAGCACCAGCAGGAGCAACTACCGTACCAAATCCGTTATTTGACTCATCACCAGTACCACAAGGTTCATGTGTGGTTACAGGTCAATTTGCTAATGCATTTACTATTACAGGAGAAGAATTGCAAGACGTGGAAGTTACGCTTTCTTTTTCGGTAAACAATAGTTTTGAATGGACAGAAATTAACGCAGATGGCAAATACGAACCTGCCATTGGCGAACAGCCTGTTGATATGGGATTGCGCGGATTGATTCCTTTGGTTTCAAACTGAGCAAAACTATTACTAAAAAAAGACCATTACTTTCTGCAATCAAAAAGGTAAAGCTCGCAAACGTTGTAGAAAACTAAAAAAATAATATGTTTTTTGTAATTAAACTACTTAAATTCATTCTAAATAAACTTCAAAAGAACCGTTAAAACTTGTAGACATTCCGACTGAGCCGTATATTTGTGAAACAAATAATTAATCACAATTATAATGAGCGGAATTTTAAATTCTTCGATTGGAAGAAAGTTTGCGATGGCACTTTCAGCACTCTTCCTAATGGTTTTTATCCTACAACACTTTGCAATTAACATTCTTTCTGTATTCAGTCCAGAAGCTTTCAACGAAGCGTCACACTTTATGGGTACATTTTGGGCAGTACAATACTTATTGCAGCCAGTTTTAATTTTGGGAGTCATCTTTCACTTTGTGATGGGATTCGTTCTTGAAATAAAAAACAACAATGCACGAAAAGTGAGTTATGCCAAAAATAATGGAAGCGCAAATTCTACTTGGATGAGTAGAAACATGATTTGGAGTGGCGGTTTTATCCTTGTTTTCATAGTGATACACATGATTGACTTTTGGGTACATGAAATGAACGTAAAATATGTAGCAGGTGATATGACTGGATTAATTGATCCAACAGATCCAAATAGCGGATTTAGATACTATGAAGAATTGGTTGTAAAATTTGAACCAATTTGGAGAGTCGCTTTATACTGCGTAGGATTCGTCTTTTTATCATTACACTTATTACATGGTTTTGGTTCAGCCTTCCAATCTATTGGAGCAAACAACAAATACACGAAAGCATTAAAAGGTGTAAGTAAAGTATATTCTATTGGAATTCCAGCAGGATTTATTTTCATCGCTTTATTCCACCATTTTACAGGAACTCATTAAAATACTTATCAGAACTATGGCTTTAGATTCAAAAATACCTCAAGGACCACTAGCAGATAAGTGGACAAATCATAAAAATAATATCAATCTTGTAAATCCTGCAAACAAACGTCTTATTGATGTTATTGTAGTAGGTACAGGACTCGCAGGCGGATCTGCGGCAGCGACATTAGCTGAATTAGGATATAACGTAAAAGCATTTTGCTTTCAAGATTCTCCACGTCGTGCACACTCTATAGCAGCACAAGGAGGAATCAACGCAGCAAAAAACTACCAAGGAGACGGAGATTCAACATACAGACTTTTTTACGATACGGTAAAAGGTGGTGATTATCGTTCGCGTGAAGCTAATGTATATCGTTTGGCAGAAGTTTCTGCAAACATCATTGACCAATGTGTAGCACAAGGAGTTCCTTTTGCTCGTGATTATGGTGGATTACTTGATAACCGTTCGTTTGGTGGTGTGTTAGTATCACGTACATTCTACGCAAAAGGACAAACAGGACAGCAATTATTATTGGGAGCTTATTCTGCCATGAACCGTCAAATTGGTCGTGGAAAAATCAAAATGTACAATCGTCATGAAATGTTAGACATTGTTGTTGTTGATGGGAAAGCGAGAGGAATTATTGCACGTAACTTAGTTACAGGAGAAATAGAAAGACACTCAGCACATGCCGTTGTATTAGGAACTGGTGGATACGGAAACGTATTTTTCCTGTCAACAAACGCCATGGGAAGTAACGTGACAGCAGCTTGGAAAGCGCACAAACGTGGAGCGTATTTCGCAAATCCATGTTACACACAAATTCACCCAACATGTATTCCTGTTTCAGGAGATCATCAATCAAAATTGACATTAATGTCAGAATCATTACGTAATGATGGTCGTATTTGGGTGCCAAAACATAAAAAAGACGTCGAGGCAATTCGTAACAAAACGTTGAAGCCAACCGATCTTAAAGAAGAAGATAGAGATTACTACTTAGAACGTCGTTATCCGGCTTTTGGAAACTTAGTACCTCGTGATGTTGCTTCACGAGCAGCAAAAGAACGTTGTGATGCAGGTTTTGGCGTGAATGCTACGGGAGAAGCCGTATACTTAGATTTTGCTTCTGCAATTCAACGTTATGGAAAAGAGCAAGCACACGTAAAAGGTCTGAATGAAAACGATGCAGCTTTAGTCAAAAAACTTGGACAAGAAGTTGTTAAAAATAAATATGGAAATCTATTCCAAATGTATGAGAAGATCGTTGACGAAAATCCATACGAAACACCGATGATGATTTACCCAGCAGTACATTATACTATGGGAGGAATTTGGGTAGATTATAACTTGCAAACTACAGTTCCTGGATTATATGCTATCGGAGAAGCGAATTTCTCAGATCACGGAGCCAACCGTTTGGGAGCTTCTGCTTTAATGCAAGGATTAGCAGATGGTTATTTTGTATTGCCATACACAATTGGTGACTATTTAGCGGATGACATCCGTACCGGACCAATTTCTACAGAAACAAAAGAATTCGAAGAAGCAGAAAACAAAGTACGCGAAGATATCAATCATCTAATCAATAATAAAGGAACAAAACCTGTTGATTATTTCCACAAGAAATTAGGAAAAATTATGTGGAATAAATGTGGAATGGCGCGTAACGAAAAAGATTTAAAATCTGCCATTGAAGAAATCTCGCAACTACGAGCAGAATTCTGGAAAGATGTACGTGTGCCAGGCGATGCAAATGAATTTAATGAAGAACTAGCAAAAGCAGGTCGTGTAGCTGACTTTCTAGAATTAGGTGAGCTTTTTGCAAAAGATGCTTTAGTTCGAGAAGAATCTGCAGGTGGACACTTTAGAGAAGAATACCAAACAGCAGAAGGAGAAGCAAAACGTCGTAAAGAATTCCAATTTGTTTCTGCATGGGAATATAAAGGAGAACCAAAAGATGCGGTACTTCACAAGGAAGACTTAGTGTACGAGAATATAGAAGTAAAAGAAAGAAGTTATAAATAGATGTCAGTATTGAGACATGAGATGTTAGAAAGCTAACTGCTCAATACTCAATACTCAATACTAAAATCTAAATTTTATGAATTTAACATTAAAAATATGGCGTCAAAAAGGCGCAAATGATAAAGGCAAAATGGTTGATTATCAAATCAGCGATGTCTCCCCAGATATGTCTTTTCTTGAAATGCTAGACGTTTTAAATACACAATTAATTGAAAAAGGAGATGAGCCTGTAGCTTTCGATCACGATTGCCGTGAAGGAATCTGTGGATCATGTTCGCTATATATTAATGGAGAAGCGCACGGACCAGATCGTTTGGTAACTACTTGCCAATTGCATATGCGTAAATTTAAAGATGGCGATACAATCTATATAGAACCTTGGAGAGCAAAAGCGTTTCCAGTTATCAAAGATTTAATTGTAGACAGAAGCTCCTTTGATCGCATACAACATGCAGGAGGATTTATTTCTGTAAATACCTCAGGAAATACGCAAGATGCTAACTCCATTCCAATTGAAAAAGCAAATGCAGATGCTGCTTTCGACGCGGCAACTTGTATTGGTTGTGGCGCATGTGTAGCAAGTTGTAAAAACTCAAGTGCCATGCTATTTGTATCAGCAAAAGTATCACAGTTTGCATTATTACCACAAGGACAAGTAGAAGCTACAGATCGTGTAATGAACATGGTAAACCAAATGGATGCCGAAGGTTTTGGAAACTGTACCAATACAGGAGCATGTGAAGTAGAATGTCCGAAAGGAATCTCACTTGAAAATATTGCACGTATGAATCGTGAGTATTTAAAAGCATCTTTTAAAGGATAAACATTCAACCTATAAATTATATAAAAATCCCAAGTATGTTTATGCTTGGGATTTTTTAATTAAAGCAACAATAATATGTTACGATCAAAAATAATTTTTCTAGTATGCTTTTTGTTGACAGTTCTTAGTTGTAAATCGCAAAAAGAAGGTGAAAAAGAAGAAGAAGCTGTAAATGTAGAAACAAAAGCTACGTATGACTTTACAACGGATAACTTACTAAAACACATCAAAGAACTTTCTTCTGATGCGTATGAAGGTCGTGAAACGGGAACAAAAGGTGCAGTAAAAGCTAAAAACTACATCATAACAGAGTTTAAAAAATTAGGTGTAAAACCGCTAGGAAAAACCTTTGAGCAATCATTCCCAATGCCAAAAACTTCAAAAATTCGACAAGGTGAAAATATTCTCGGAGTCATTAAAGGTAGTGAGAAGCCTACAGAATACATTGTTATATCTGCACATTACGATCATGAAGGAATAAAAAACGGAAAAATATACAACGGCGCAGACGATGATGCTTCCGGAATTAGTGCGTTGATCGCTTTCGCGGAATACTTTCGGAAACATCCACCGAAACATTCCGTTATTCTAGCGGCTTTTGATGCTGAAGAAAAAGGGCTGATTGGTTCGTATTATTTTGTTGAAAATTCAATTGTTCCAAAAACACAACTTAAGCTAAACATCAATATGGACATGATTAGCCGAAGTGAGAAAAAAGAATTATTTGCAGTTGGTCCACAACATTATTCGCAATACACATCAATCATAGAAAATGTAAAAACAACAGGAAATATATCGTTAAAAATAGATCATAAAGAATGGACATTTGCAAGCGATCACGCAGGTTTTCACAAAGCTAAAATTCCTTTCATATACTTTGGTGTAGAAGATCACAAAGATTATCACAAACCCACGGACGATTACGAGAACATTCACCAAGAGTTTTTTGTTGATGTAGTACAAACAATTATTACCTTTTTTAAAAAAGTTGACACAACTCAATTATAGTTACTTCAAACTTCCATAGCTAAAATAGTAACAAGCGTTTCTTTATTGTTTTATACCATATAAAGCAGTTTAGAACATCATACGACATGTTTAGAACATTTGTAAAGTTGCCAACTGCTTTTCAAATTATATTTACGGTAATAACCTACTAAAAAACTCAAATCGTATGAAAAAACAACTACTATTTTTAGTATGTGTATTGAGCACATATGTATTAACTGCACAATCCGTATTTCCTGATACGTGGGAATTTAGAGGAATACATCAAAATTTTTCGGGCGGATCAACTCCAGTAGCGCCACCTGGTCCAAACCCAGCAGGATTAGATACAGCAGTTTTGCCAACTGCAAATGGACGATTGAGTTCGCCAGTATTGGTAGATTTAGATGGTGATGGCGATTTGGATATGGTTTCTGGAGCACAAGATGCAGCTGGAAAATTATATTATTATGAAAATACAGGATCTGCTACAGTACCAAATTGGGTACAAACTGCTTTGCCAACATTAGATGCTATTAGTTATTCTCCTGGAGGAAACAATGAAACAAAATGTCAATTTGTAGATATTGACGATGATGGTGACTACGATCTTTTTTTTGGTTCTAAAATCGATGAAAATAATTTTAATTTTAATGATATTCATTATTATGAAAATACAGGCACAGCAACCGTTCCTAACTTTGTAGATTCAACTATTACGGGGATTGGAAACCAAAATGTAGCTAATTTTCCAAGTTTTGGCTTTGTCGATTTAGATAATGATGATGATTTAGATATGGTAACAATGGGAAGCGATTCTCTGACATACTTTAGAAATGAAGGAACAAAAACAATGCCTAGTTTTGATCGTAAATTTCATTTAGACAATCCGTGGGATATGAATGCTGGAACAGGAGTTTTTGATCGTAATTGGCCACATGGTGATGTTTTAACCACAATTCCTAACTTTTATGATGTAGATCGTGATGGAGATTATGATATGATTTTTGCAACGGATGTAGGAGTTATTCGATGGATTGAAAACGTAGGAAGTGAATCAGCACCTGACTTTGGAACATATACTTATCAACAGCTAACGGGAGATTTAGCAACATTTGACTTTGGACAATTTGCAACTATTAGTTTTGGTGATGTAAATGGTGATGGTGTTTTAGATGCTATTTGCGGAGCATTCAATCCGGGATATTTTGCATGGTTTGAAGGTGTATTAACTTCTCCGTTGAGTATTGATGAAAGAAGTGTCGTAACAATGAACGTAAGTCCTAATCCTGTAAAAGACATACTTACCGTTCAATTTCAAAATAGTCAAATCAATATAGCAAACTTATCAATGTATACTATTGCAGGGCAAGTAGTGTACAATAAAAGGGCAATATTAAAAGATAATGCTGTAAAAATTGATGTTTCCAAGCTTAAAGCTGGATTGTATTTTCTCAAAGTAACACGTGAGAATAAAGAAACTATCATTAAAAAAATTACAGTACAGTAATACATATATAATGGTGTTTTAGAGAACGAAAAGAGATTTGCTTAGAAAAGTGAATCTCTTTTCATATTAAAAACAAATAGTACTTTTGTGAAAACCCAACCAACCCATGAATAGATTTTCAATATCTATAAAGTCTTTCAAATCGTATCTTTTTATAGTAGCTTTTAGTGCTATTTTTTGTGTTTCTGCGCAAGTGCCAAGTATTCAGAAAAAATATGATAGTATTGCTAAAATACTCGAACAAACGAAAAATAAAGACAGTATTTTTAATCTTTTAAATCTTCAAAAAGAACTTGCTGAAAAAGCGGAAAACAAAGCACAACTTATTGCACTTCATATAAAATTGGCAGCTTTGGCTGATCGTGGTAGTGTGGCACAAATGGAATATTTAGAAACAGCACTTTCACTTGCCAACGAACAAAATGATACAGCTTCTATTATTACAGCTTCGGTAAAATTGGCAAGAGTATTTCAGGTAAGAAACGACTACAATAAAGCACTTTTTCACGTGAATACTTCCATTGAACTTTCAGAAGAAACGGAAGATAAAAATGCCATCATAGAAGCGTATGCTACACGAGGAAATATATACAATAATATCTCTCAAATTGCAGCAGCTATCAGCGATTTAAATGTTGCAAAAAAAATAGCATTACAACTGCCAGACAATGAAAAAGAGTTAATTCCCATACTAAAAACGGCAAGTTACATTCACTATTCTAACAATCAGTATACAGAAGGTTTGCAAATTTTAGATGAAATCATCGCTTTCTACAACGAAAAAGGAGACGATCGAAAAAAATCAATCTGGAGAAACAACAAAGCTATGATTCACTTAAGCTGTTTATGTGTTCCTGTCGAAATACAAAAGCAAAACTTATACAAATCTATCAAAAGTGCCAAAAAAATAAATTTTAATGCAGGTGAGGCATACGCGTATGTTCATTTGGCAAGAATGTTAAAAAACGAAAATAAACTAGATAGCGCTTACATTTACTTAGAAAAAGCAAGCAACATACAATTAGGAAGAAGTACGAAACGTTTTCAAGGTTATTTAAATCAAATAAAAGGAGATTTCTGGGCAACAAAAGAAAATGCCAGTCAGGCAATTAAATACTTCGAAAAAGCATACAATATTTGGGACGAATTAAATGTGCTAAAAGACAAGCAATACACGGCAAAAGCATTAGCACATTTTTACGATAAACAAAGAAATTCTGCGAAAGCATACAAATACATGGAAACGTATGCTACCATAAAAGATTCTGCATTTAGCAAACAAAAAGTGGAACAAATAAAAGAAATTGAACTTACTTACGAGTTTAAAAAACAACAATATAAAGACAGTATTCAAAATGCAGAAGCAATAGACATTATGGCGCTCGAACAGCAAAATGAAATTCAGCGTGAAAAACATTTGCAACAAATACTTTTTGGGTTATTTCTAGTAGCACTAGCCTTTGGCGGATTTGCCTACTATGCTTACAATCGTAAAAAGAAAACATCTAAACTATTGGATGAAAAAAACAAAATCATAGAAAAAGCATTACAAGAAAAGCAACTTTTGTTGAAAGAAGTACATCACAGAGTCAAAAATAATTTCCAAATTGTATCAAGCTTGCTCGAATTGCAAACCAAAGGAATCGAAGATGAAAAAGCGCTCAGTTTGGCAAATGAAGGGAAAAACAGAGTCAAATCGATGGCGCTTATTCATCAAAAACTCTATCAAAATGAAACAGGTTTAATTGACTTTGACGAATACATTCAAACTTTAGTCAAAGAACTCTCGTACATGTATGCTTCCGAGAAAAAAGTAACCACAAACATACATACCGAAAACATGGAATTTGACATTGATACCGCAATTCCGTTGGGTTTAATTGTCAATGAGCTCATCACAAATGCGTACAAATATGCGTTTGATGCTACCAAAAACAACGAACTAAATATTTCTATCAACAAAGTAAACGATGAAGAATACAAATTAGTCGTTTCTGATAACGGAAAAGGATTGGATGATACAATCGATTTAACAAAAGTAAAAAGCTTAGGACTGCGTTTAGTACGTCGCTTAACCAAACAATTACAAGGCAAATTTCAATTAAACAACGAAGATGGTGCATCGTTTGAAATCACTTTTAAAGACACACAAAAAAGAGCATTATTAGACTAACAAGATATGAGTAAAGTAAAAATATTAGTAGTAGAAGACGAAATTATCATTGCCGATCATATCTGCGATACACTTGACAATTTGGGTTACGAAGCCTTAGAACCTGTCATCAATTACACAGAAGCCATCGAAGCGATAGAGGCTGAAAAACCAGATTTAGCCATCTTAGATATTCAACTTTCAGGGCGAAAAACTGGAATTGATATTGCAGAAAAAATTAGAAAAGATTATGACTTTCCATTTATCTTTCTCACTTCAAACTCTGATCCGTTAACGGTTTCGGAAGCTAAAAAAGTAATGCCGCCAGCGTACCTTGTAAAACCGTTTACCAAAGACGAACTATATACTTCTATCGAAATTGCGCTGTACAACTATTCCAAACGAGTAGGAGAGGTTGACGAATCAGAACTCATCATTAAAGATGCATTTTTTATCAAAGAAAAAAATATTTTCATCAAGCTAAAATTTGAAGACATTCTTTTCATAAAAAGCGAGCATGTATATGCGGAAATTCAACTAATAAATGGACAAAAGCACGTCATTCGTGGCAATTTGAACAAAATCATTACCAAACTCAATAAAAAATTTGTCCGTGTTCACCGAAGTTATATCGTAAATTTGGACTATCTCGAACAAATAGACCACAATACGATTGTCATTCTAAGCACGAACATTCCTATAGGAAAAAAATATAAAGACGATTTGCTACTCAAAATTAACTTGCTGTAAAACTTTGCTTGTGCTCAAACTGTTAAACTTTTCTTAGGATAAAACACTAGCAAAGCTAAAGCTATTTGGTTTGCGTTTTTTTTTGTTTCTTGGCGAGATATTTCTCAGAATACCATCATGCAAAACCCGAAAGACTTTTACACACAACAAAAAGCCAAATATGAAGCCGAATTAAAAGTGCAACGCCGAAAACTCAATCAATCGAGCATATTGCGGTTGATCGTTTTTTTAAGTATCGCTTTCGCCATATATCTCTTATTTGGTCAATGGAATTATGTAGTGTTGGTTGCTGTTGTCGGATTAGCGATTTTTCTATTTTTGGTATTTCGTCATTCAGATTTAGTATACAAAAGTAACAAGTTAAAAGCCTTAATTCAGTGTAATCAATTAGAATTGGATGTACTAAATGGCGATCTTTCCAAATTGCCTACAGGTGAAGAATTCTTAGATGCTACTCACGAATTTAGTTACGATATCGATCTCTTTGGAAATGCTTCTTTCTTTCAATATCTCAACCGATCTACCACACGAGAAGGGAAAAATGAATTGGCAATACGCTTGGCAAGCAATGATATTTCAGACATTTCTATACGACAAAAAGCCATACAAGAACTCGCAGAAAAAGCAACATGGCGACAACATTTTTCTGCAATTGCGTTGTTGATAAAAGTAGAAACAACGTCCAAAAGTATCACAGATTGGTTAAGTCAATACAAAAGTTTTATACCAAAAGGAATTCGCTTCTTACCAACAATCTTTTCTGTAATTTCGGCAGCCATCATTGGACTTGCCTTCTTTGAAATCATCTCATTTTTCTACGTAATTCTTTGGTTATTTGTAGGATTGGGAATTACAGGGAGATTCTTAAAAAAAATCAACATGCTTTCGCTGAATACCAATAAAGCAAAAGACACGTTTCAGCAATACGGACAACTTTTACAGCGCATTGAAGAAGAAGAATTCAGCTCAAAACTATTACAAGAAAAACAACAAAATATTCATAGTGACATTCAAAAAGCATCTACATTAGTACGAGAATTTTCCAAACGAATTGACGCGCTAGACAATCGAAATAACATCTTAGTTGGCATCTTTTTAAATGGTTTTTTATTGTGGGATATTTCGAAATCGTATCATATAGAAACTTGGATTGAAAAACACAGCACCAAAGTAGCACAATGGTTTGAAGTCGTCACATTTTTTGATGCGTACAACAGCTTAGGAAACTTTGCGTTCAATCATCCGCAATTTAGCTATCCAGAAATTTCAGAAAATGCTTCACAAGTTATCAATGCCACACAATTAGGACATCCGCTCTTGCGAACAACCAACAGAATTGACAATGATTTCCATATAGGAAACTCAGAATTTTTTATTGTGACAGGCGCAAATATGGCAGGAAAAAGTACCTTTCTACGAACGGTTTCTTTAAGCATTGTCATGTCTAATGTTGGGTTGCCAATTTGTGCAGCATCGGCAACGTATTCGCCCATAAAACTCATCACTAGCATGCGTACGACCGATTCGTTAGCGGAAGGTGCTTCGTACTTTTTCTCAGAATTGCAACGCTTAAAAATGATTGTAGACAACATAAAAAACGATACCTATTTTATCATTTTAGATGAAATATTAAAAGGTACAAATAGTCATGACAAAGCGATGGGTTCAAAAAAAATAGTACAAAAACTCGCTTCACAAAATGCCGCAGGAATTATTGCGACACACGATTTAAGTTTATGTGAATTAGAAAAAGAAATCGATCAAGTCAAAAACTACTTCTTTGATGCCGAAATCATTAACGACGAACTCTTTTTTGGCTATCAACTCAAAAAAGGAATCTGTGCCAATATGAACGCTTCGTTTCTGCTAAAAAAGATGGAAATTGTAGAATAATTCCAACTAACGGATTCTAAATATCGTAGTTTCTGTTGATTTTATCGTGTAATTTGATCTAATAATCTAATTTAACACGCACTTTCGAGGCAAATGCCTTAACTTTAGTAGGTTAACATCTACGTCGGTGTTAATACTTTTATTTCCCTATAAAAGTCCCCTAAACTCTAATTGCATAATTTTTTAGTCGATGGAACTCAAATACCTCCACATCAACGAGAAAGTGCAGACGCAAGAACTGCTCATATCTCAAAAGCAAGTCAATATGTTGAAAAAATTTCTAACGGAATTAATACGTGACGAAGTTTTAATTATTAACACCAATCTAGGATTGGAAATTTACTATCAATCTTCAAACGATTGTACAAACATCATCAAAGAAGTGCTTGCTATTATTATCAGTGAAAAATATGATGGCGATGATAGTTTTCAGTTTGTCTCTTTTCAAAATGAAGATGAAATTCAGCGTTTTATAGATGATTCTATTGAACAAGTAGCTGAAACTCCATTATTTCTTAGTTATACCAAAAGTATGTTAAGTCAATTAAAATTACAGTATGAGTCTAACAAAAAACTCATCGGAAAATTGTCTGACATATGGAATGAAGTAACTCAAAACTTACATATTAACAATGTAAGTATTCAAAAAATTCAAGCGCTTCAAGGCAACTTTCAAGACATTTACATCAAAAATTTAAAAGATCAAGTATTAAAAAAATTGATTACTGAAGCTTTAGATCGCAATCATGTAAATTAATTTGATTGTTTGCTCAATTTGAAAGAATTACATATTACACTGAGAATTGCCATAATAATCACTGCGGTTCTCAGTGTCTATGTGTCTTAAAAAGAGTAAAATAGATTTTCCTTATATGTACATTATACCAAACAATTTACTTTAACACATTTTCAATTGCCAATGTGTTAATTTAGAATTTGTTAAGTAAATGACGTTAAAATATCTTCATATCAACGAAAAGCATCATAAAATGCAACTTCTGATTTCGCATCAGGAAGTTGCTATTTTAAAAAACTTTTTGGCGGAACTATTACGTGATGAGGTTTTGATAATTAACACCAACTTGGGTTTGGAAATTTACTATGAATCTTCGTACGATTGTACCAAACTTATCAAAGATACTTTTGCTATTGTTGCTTGTAAAAAATGTAATACAGAAGACCGATATCGCTTCTTTTCTTTTCAAAATGAACAGGAAATTCAACGTTTTATGAATGCTTCCATGCAAAAACTTGCCGGAATGCCACTATTTATAAATTACACAAAAAGCACGCTTCGCCAATTGCAATTGCAATTTGAATCCAACAGAAAACTCATTGGAAAATTACTTAAAATTTGGGATGAAGTGGCGCGAAATCTGCGCATCAAAAATGTGAGTACGCATAAAATTCAAGCTTTTCGAAACAAATTCCAAGCGATTTACATCAACAAAGTAGAAAATGAAGTTTTAAAAGAACTTATCATTGAAGTGTTGGATAAGAAAAATGTGAATTGACAGATCAAACCGTTAGTGATTTTTTGGAATAAAATGTAGAAAAATAGTATTTCGACTGTGCTCAATAGAGCTATCGAGAACAGTTGCAAAATCAATACATTATCATAAGAAACGTCATTACGAACGTTTTAAAAAACGTGTGGCAATCTGTTTTTTCAAATAATAAGTGTGTAATATGAATAAAATGATTGCTTCGTCATACTTTCTCGCAAAGGCGTATCGTATTTAAAAGCATAAACGATCAATCTTTAATTTCTATTCCTAATGGAGTAATCTTACAAATTCTAGCATTAGAAGATACATAACCTTTAACACTTGAAATATAAATTGTATCGCCAATAGACATTTCATCTAGCGTTTTTTGTGCTTTCTCAGAAAAGCTATTACCATTTACTATAACGTTTTTTCTTTTCGGAAATAGTACAGTAAATCCAATTACTTTTTGAAGTTTATATGGTAAATAATTTCCTATGTACAGAGAAAAATAACTTTTTTTAATGTCATTTTTGGTAAGTCTAATCAAATCATCTTTATATTTTATATCATTTACAGCAATTCTTCCGCTTCCAATTTCATGAATTCTAAAAACCTTCTCAAATTTTAACTGTTCTCCATTTCGCATCTCTGCAACAATATGAAACGTAACTTCATTTCCTGTGGTTGGGCGCAATACATAATGACCATTTTCTTTAAGTTTCAAACCTGGTGCCATCACAGAAAAGTTAAGTGCATTTGGTACAGCAATTTTCACGTGATTCTCCACGCCACGATATACAATATTCATCCTTTCGAGTTCAACAATGGCTTCTGATTTCATTGTAGAAAGTTGTTGAAACATGGCAAGTGAATCTCTAAGTGATTGATTTTCTGCTTTTAATTTTTGATAAGAAGTATGTTCTTCAGAAGTGCAACTCATCAATAAAATAGAAAACAATACACTAAAAAAAAGAAGTTCGTATTTCATGGAAAAGATTTGTTTTACTAATAGAAACGTACAAACAAAGAGTTTTATTTCAATTTTTTTCAAAGTAAAACTGTAATAAATAACGCAAGCTTGTACTAAAAGGGAAATGAAAAAACTCAAAATGATGAAAACAATACTATCCACATTTATCTTATTTTTTGTTCTCGCGGAAATGACAGCGCAAGAAGACACAAAAACACCAGCTTTTCAAGTTAACGTTCACGGAAAAGGCGAAACGATGTTTTTAATTCCTGGATTATCCTGTTCGGGAAATGTGTGGAACGAAACTGTAGAAAAATACAAAAACACGTATGAAATTCACGTGTTTACATTGGCAGGTTTTGGCGGTGTAAAACCGATTGCCTCAGAAACGATTCTGGAAGAAGTCAAAACAAAATTGATTGCATACATCAAGAAACATAAAACCAAAAACAGCGTTTTAGTTGGTCACAGTATTGGCGGATTTACAAGTTTGCTTATTGCACTTGAAGATGAAACGCTAGTATCTAAAATTATCATTGTAGACAGTTTGCCATTTCTTGCAGGAGCGTACAATCCGCAAGCGACAGAAGAAGTAGTGAAATCTACTTACGGAACACTCAAACAAATGTACATGCCTATGGATAGTGTCACACTCAGAAATACCTTAAAACAATCGTTAGGCGGAATGATGCGCAATAAAGAAAATCTCGATTTTGTCTTGAAAGATGCTGCAAAATCAGATCGTAAAACACTTGGCTATACGATGTTTGAAATGATGAGTAATGATTTGCGTGACGATTTAGCAAAACTCAAAACACCAACGCTCATATTAACAAACTGGAACAAACCTTTGCCACAATTTCCTAACTTTACACGAGCCGAAAAAGAAAAAATGTACCAAGAACAATATAAAAATTGTACTTCTTGTACGCTAAAAATTATTGACGAAGCAGAACATTTTATCATGCTCGACAATCCGACGGTGTTTTTTAGAGAAGTTTCAAACTTTATCAAACCGAACTAATAGACAATGCGAGAAGAATATTTTCAGGAAATCATCACACATCACAAAGACAAAATATATCGAATTTGTCTCGCGTATCTCTACGAAAAAGAATTGGTAGATGATTTGTATCAAGAAGTATTGATAAACGTTTGGAATGGACTTAAAAAGTTCAAAGGAAACGCAAAACTCACCACTTGGCTCTATCGTGTCACATTAAATACCACGATTACTTTCAATCGAAACAGCAAAAAGCACGTCAAACTATTTAATAGCGAATTGCCAGATACATTTGAAGAAGCCATTAATACAGAACGACAAGCGCAGGAAAATCGTGTAAACAAGCTAATGAAATGTGTGCAAAAACTCAAAAAAGACGAACGCTTAATTATCAGTTTGGTCTTAGAAGAATTAAGTTACAAAGAAATTGCAGACATTATCGGAATTGAAGCCAATAATGTCGGTGTGCGAATTAACAGAATCAAAAAACGACTTTTAAAAATATACAATAATGAATGATTTTAACGACATGGTAAACGATTGGAAATCGATTGCTACAGACAACACTGAACGTAAAAAAGTGAGCGATTCATTATTTGGAAAACTCAAAAAACTACAACAAAAAATAGTTTTTGGAAATCTCTTGATGAGTCTTTCATTTGCAGCGGTATTTGCCGTATTTATTTGGTTATGGAATGAAAATCCACTGAAAGAACGTTCAGATAATTTTTATATAGGATTGACATTTATGTTCATACTTTTAACCACTACTATAGCAATGATGTGGTATCGTGTGTTATTTTGGAGAACGCCCAACGATATTTCCGAAAACATGAAAGCATTTGCAACAAAAATGTTGAAAAAGCTACGTTATTTTAAATGGATTACCAACTTCTTTATGCCAGTATATTTGGTGTTGTTAGCTGTAGGAATGACGATTTATTATCAAGATGTATTGTACGAAACAAGCTTGCAGTTTAAAATGATTGCATACGGATTAACCTTTGTTTGGTTATTTGTGGTAGGATTTATTGTAGTACGTAAAAAACAAAAAAAGAATAGCAAAGAAATAGATCCAATCATTAAAAGTCTAGAAGAAATTTTAGAAACTTTTTAAACTATTTTTAGACATATTTTATGTGTTTATAAACTGAAGAGTTTGTATTTTGAAAGCCCAACAACCAAAAGCGAAGCGACCAAAAACCCGACATCCAAAATGATTCAACATACATCCAAACTTCCCAACGTAGGCACCACAATTTTTACAGTAATGAGTCAATTGGCGGCAAAGGAAAACGCGATCAATCTATCACAAGGATTTCCAAATTTTCCTTCCGATCCAAAACTCATTGAAATGGTGCAGCAAGCGTTGCGGGAAAACTACAACCAATATGCGCCAATGCCAGGCGCAATGATTTTGAGGGAAGCCATCGCTGAAAAGATGGAATATTTATATCAAAAAAAGTATTGTCCGGAGACGGAAGTTGTGGTTACAGTTGGCGCTACAGAAGCTATTTATACGATTATAAGTGCGTTTGTTCGACCAAATGATGAGGTGATTATTTTTACACCTGCGTACGATTGTTATGCGCCTGCGGTAGAAGTTCACGGTGGAAAAGTAGTGCCAATTCAGCTAAAAGGAAAAGAATTTGAAATGGATTGGAATGAAGTGCGAAGCAAAATCAATAGTAAAACTAAATTGATGATTATTAATACGCCGCACAATCCGAGTGGAACCGTGTTATCAAAAGCTGATATGTTAGAATTAGCGTCAATTTTAGAAAATACAAACATCATTTTACTCAGTGATGAAGTATACGAACATATAGTATTTGATGGCGAAAAACATCAAAGTGCAGCATTGTTTCCAAAACTCGCCGAACGTACATTTATTACAGCTTCTTTTGGGAAAACATTTCACAATACAGGTTGGCGCATTGGCTATTGTGTAGCACCAAAAGAATTGATGAATGAGTTTAAAAAAGTACATCAGTTTAATGTGTTTTCAGTGCATCATCCGACGCAAATTGCTATTGGGAAGTATTTAAAAATTCCAGAAAATTATCTGCAATTGCCTGCATTTTTTCAAGAAAAGCGTGATTTCTTTTTAAATGCAATTAAAGATTCGCGTTTCACATGGAAACCATCACAAGGAACGTATTTTCAAGTGTTATCTTATGAACATATCACAGACGAATTAGATACTGAATTTGCTAAAAGATTAACGCGAGAACACAAAATTGCGTCCATTCCGCTTTCGGTATTCAACACCAATAAAGAAGATCATAAATTGTTGCGTTTCTGCTTTGCTAAAACGGAAAAAACATTGGCTGATGCTGCGGAAATTCTCAATAAAGTTTAAATTACTTCATAAAAAAAGACTCTTGCAAAACAAGAGCCTATTCGTTATCTAAATAAATTATTCAGCATATTGGATTTCTTAATGTACGTGACAAGAAGTAATACATAAAGATGTTCTACTGTGGCAATCTCCAATACCAGTTGCTCCACCAACAATTTCTTGTGATGTTTGCTTGTCTAAATTTGCGATTGAAGCCTTTACTAATTTTAATGATTTTGTTTTTTGAGTTTTCATGGTTCTTTAATTTTTAGGTTACTAATTTAATGTATTGATTAGTGTGCGTGGCAAGATGTTGCACACATAGAATAATTGATGCTGTTACAATCTGTCCAAGCACGTGTACGTCCTCCAACAACTTCTTTCTGCGTTTGCTTGTCTAAATTTGCGATGGACGCTTTTACTAATTTTAATGATTTTAATTTTTGAGTTTTCATGTAAAAACTAAATTTTTGGTTAACAAATATTTTTTTTCTGATCTTAATATATCATTAGAAATCCACACATAAAAACAACGGTAGCGCAAGTACATTAAATTTTGGTCAATTTGAGGAAGAACTCTAAAAGACTATTTTAAATGTTAAAAGAAAACCGAAAGTTGTAAGCTTTCGGTTTTTTTTAAAAGAGTATCATGTTTTTGTGAATGCTAATAACAGACAACATCTGCACAATGCGTTTCTCGTCCTGTATTTGGAAAATGAGTTGGATCTCCAGGGCGAGTTCCACCTTTGATGAGTGTTGAAGTCAATTTAGTAATTCGAGAAATTGTTGCTTTTTTCAACTGCATCTTTTGTAAACGCTGTACTTTCATAATTAAGTTTTTTAGTTAGATTTTAAAATGAAAGATAGTCTATTTACAATCGAATATGTTAAAATCGGAATATGGATAAACCTCAAATTATCTAATTTGATGTATTATTTTCATCTGTACTTTCAAGATTTTTAATGTAATACGAAGGATAAAGTTTGGTAGACGCTTTAAAGTATTTTGTAAATGAATTGGTGCTTTTATATCCTATTTCTTCTGCAATATGCTTAATAGAATATTTGCGAAACTTAGGATCTTCATTCAATCGTTTTAATACATATTGAATACGCAGATCGTTCAAATATTCGTAAAACTTTTTTTGTTTATATTTATTAATGATTTTCGATAAATAGTTGGTGTTGGTCTTTACTTTTTTAGCCAACGTTTGCAAAGTACAATTGCTATTAAGAAAAAATAAAGATTCTTCTAGTTTGTCCAAACGCTCTAAAATAGCGGCTACTTTTTTGTCTTCAATGTTAAATTCAGGTTTTGGTTTTTCTACTTTTTGTGTATTTACTTTAGAGACCAATTTGTCAAAGATAATTTTATTCTGCTTTTTGGCTTTTAAAAATTTATAGAAGAAATACGCGCACAATCCAACTACAAAAATGCTAAACAAGAGTACGTACACAAGTCGGTTTTGTAATGTGGAAGCTCGTGAAGAAAGTGAATTATTTTCTTTTTTTACCGTTTCATACAATTCTTTTATCACTTTAATATCTTGATTCTCGTTGGAGTCTCTCAATTGTAAGTACTTTGAAGTATACTCCAAAAATAAGTCGCGTTTATCGGTAAGTTCATAAACTTTGGAAAGCGTTAAATACGTTCCCAACAATTCTGGCGGATTGTAAACGATATCTTTTTTCTCATTGTTTTCCTCTACAATTGTTTCTACCTTTTTGAGAAAAGAAATCGTTTCTTCATACTTTTCCAATTCAAAATAAGATTTCCCGATATAATAATATATTTCCGTCAATCGATTTTGATTGTTGAGTCCTTTGGTAATTTTTTCCGCTTTCTGTAAATATTCAATTGCAGTTTTAAAATTTCCTTTGATAAAATGCGCAATTCCAATATCAATATAAAAATAACTGACACCTTCCAAATCGTTAATTGCCAAGCTTTTTTGCAATCCTTTTTCTGAGTATATAAGTGTGGAATCTGGTTGTTGTAAGCGTAAAAAAGTACCGCCAACGCCCATATAAGAATTGATGAGAATCATTTTATTCTCAAAGTCATTTTGCTCAGCGAGTAAGGTATTTTTTTTATAAATGGAAAGCGCTTCTTCATAAAAACCCATACGCCTTTTAATTTTGGCAATATTGGCATTGGTCACAATTTCAAAGTCAATAGCATTCAGTTCTTTTGTTATATCTAACGCATAAAGGTAATTTTCAAGAGCTTTTTTATTATCTCCAAGAAAAACAATTGCGTTGCCTTTGGTAAGGTAGACTTCTACCAAAAACCGCTTATTATTTAATGCTTTTGCTGTGGTAATGGCAGAATCACAATGTTGGATTGCCAATTCATAATTTCCCTCAATATTAGAAATTTTACAACATTGAGCATACGCATTAAAAAGGTAAATACTGTCTTGTTCTTTTTTACTTTTGGCAACTAAAATACGAGCGTATTTCTTTGAAAGTTCTGGATTGGAATATTTGTGTTGAATGATAAAGTCAAAAATTTCTTCATTAGAAGCATCTTTAGGCATTTCTTGAGCCGTTGCAAAAGATGCGCTTATACATACTACTAAACATACTAAAAACTTAGGGAACAAAAATTTCATAAATGGATTTGACGTCTGGCTTAATCAACAATGATAAAAGTGTTTGAAAAACTATGGCAGGTGATTTTCAATCAAATTTTATAAAAAGAAACACTCAACACTTTAAAATTACTAATAATTCATACAAGAGTATCGCTTTATATTCTTTTTTAAGACTTTAAATGTATGACAAATTCCTGACAAAACATAGTTGCCCAAAAAGCGAAAAGCAACGACAATCTCATAAGGAGACGCGCTGCTTTTCTAAACAAACTTTACGTTTAGGTAATCACTTTTTCATTTTTGCAAGCATGGTTTTAGCGTTTGTGTCGTTGGCGTCTAATTCCAATACTTTTGCGTAATATTTTTGGGCATTCTTATAATCTTCTACTGTAAAATAGGCTTCTGCCAAACTATCATAGCCATTTTTACTTTCTGGGAATAATTGTGTGTTTATCGTAAAAACTGCAATTGCTTTTTGATACGCTTTTGCGCGAAGCAACACGTAACCATACGTATTTAGTTCTTTTAAACTCTCAGAATGTTTCTGCAATTTTGAAACTACTTTTTCAGTATTATTTGCAACATATTCAGTGCCTTTTTTCTCAAACAGATCGTTTAGTTTTGTGACAACTAAATAATTGTGTTCGTATGATTTTCGTCTAACAATCTTTAGCAAATCGGCTTCCAAACTTTCTACAGGATGTTCTACAATACGACCAATTTCTTTTCCTTTTTTATTATACACAATAAAAGTTGGAACACGATGAATATTCAATCCTTTTTCTTCGCCATTTGGACCTTGTTTGTATGCTGATCGCGCATTGTTCAATCCGATGACTTGTAATTTGCTTTCAGGGAAACTAGCTGCTTCCAACACTTTGTAAAACCTTGGAACTTCCCGTTTGCTGTCACCACACCAAGTGCCCATAAAAATAGTAATGTTATATTTTTTAAGCTTCCGCTGAAGTTTCTTTGTGATGATTGCATCAGGTTGATATGCTTCGTAATTCGTTGAAAACCATGAATTAAAAGAATTTTCAGTAAAACCTTCTTTGGTGATTTTGCCCAACATCATATCGCGACCTCGTGCATCTTTTGTCACTTGATTTGGTTCTTGAGAAAGTACAAGTTGCACACTCAAAATGATAAGCGTGAAAATAAATAGTTTGTTCATTTTTTGGTTGATTTTAAATTGATATTTCAAAACTCAATCAAACAAAAAAGACATGCTAAATAAGTTTACAATCAGCGTAAATACCTCTACAAACGGTAAATTTTAAAAAAATGTAGTTCTTATACAATAAATGGAAGTTTGTATAACAAAGCCTGTATTTTATCCGCTTATATTTGACCAATTCTGGGTTTCTTAGTACTTTAAACGCTTGTAAAAATGCCGAAATGAACTTTTTTAATTATAAAATTTCTAAAATCCTGATCCATATTTTATTTTGGAGTTTGTTCATTTTTGTCTCATTATTTTACTTTTCAGATTATTATTGGGCAGAAAATCCGTTTCTACAATACCTGTCTATTTTAGTCGTCATTGTGTATGCAAACGACTTTGTAATGTTGCCATATTTTGAAAAGAAAAAATGGTATACGTTGTACATTCTTATCATCGCAGTGATTAGTTTTTTAGCAACACAATTGTACTGTAATGTCTTTGCGCAATGTGGTTGTAGTGTAGCAAAATGCTTGTCCGATTACGTGTGGCAAACCATTGTGCCAATCATTTTTTTCTCCTTTATTTGGATGTTGTTTCGCTATTTAGAAAAGAAGGACGAAGTTGAAGCAATCAAGCAGAAACATACGGAAATGGAGTTGAAATTCTTAAAATCGCAGATCAATCCGCATGTGTTATTCAACAATTTAAACACTATTTATTCGTATTCTTTAGAGAAACCCGCACAAGTTCCAGAGTTAATTTTGATGTTGTCCAACAACCTAAAACACGTATTGTATGAAAGCAATGCAACCTTTGTTTCGCTGGAAAAAGAATTAGAATTTATAGACAATTATATCAAATTTCAAGAAATTCGTACGGAAGGCATCAAAACAATTTCATATAAAAAAGACATTCTAGATCATAACTACAAAATTGCACCGTTACTACTAATTACCTTGATAGAAAATGCTTTTAAGCATAGCGTGATGAATACAACTATTGATATCCATATTGTAGTCTCTAATGGTGTTTTAACTTGTATTTGCGCGAATGAATGTGATGAAGCAAAATCTAGAAAAAACCAACAAATTGGCTTGCAAAATTTAAAAAAGCGATTGGAGTTGATTTATAAAAATAAATACGAACTGACTTTTAATCACGGAAAGCTATATATAGTCACTTTAAAATTAAATTTGTCATGAACTGTATCATTATAGAAGATGAAATTCCTGCGCAACGTATTCTGAAAAGTTACATTGAAAAAGTGTCGTATCTAGAACTTCGCGGAACGTTTAATGCTGCGTTGAAAGCGTATGATATCTTAAATTCTGAAAAAATTGATTTAATTTTTCTAGACATCAATCTGCCAGATATTTCTGGTTTGAGTTTCCTGCGAACGCTCAAAAATCCGCCAACGATTATTATGACAACGGCATATCCTGATTACGCGGTTGAAAGTTTTGAGTTTGAAACCATTATTGATTATTTGGTAAAACCTTTTTCTTTGGAACGTTTCCTAAAAGCCATCCAAAAAACGCAGCGTTTACAAACAAAAACTGTTGAGAAGCCTATTGAAAAGTTAAGTCCAGAAACACTATTCTTAAACGTTGACAAAACCTTTTATAAAATTCAATTTCAGGATATTTTTTATGTCGAATCTGAACGAAACTATCTTACCTTAGTCAGCAAACAACAAAAGTTATCTTTTATTGGCGCATTGCGAACTTGGAAAGAAAAACTTCCTGAACAGCAATTCATTCAAATTCACAAATCGTTTGTCATTAACAAAGATCACGTTGATAAAATTACAGGAAATGAAGTCTATATTCACGACAAGCGCATTCCTATAGGTAGGACTTTTAAAGCAAAGCTTTTTGAAGTGTTGGATATAACTTAAAAGTATAAAAAAAGCGAATCGAAATTCGCTTTCAAGTAAATCTTACCACGGATTTTGAGGTGTGTCTCCAGAGGAACAAATTCCTATAGAGTAACAAGGTCCGCAATCGCTCCAAGGTGGTTGAGAACCTTTGTAGCAATCTTCTCCAGCTGTCCAGCCGTGTCCACCAATTAAATTTGATTCAAAATTAGAGATTGATTTTTTGTTAAGTTTCAATGAGTTTACATTTTTTTTCTTCATAATGTTTTATTTTTATGATTAATAATTTTTTAAAGAGAAGCAAAAAAGATGATTCTTAAAAGAAATGCAATTGAGGGTTTATAAACTATCAATAAAATAATAAAAGTAGTTTTTCATATATAACCCAATGTGTATATTTTTCGTAATTTCATACCAACATACCAACATACCAACATACCAACATACCAACATACCAACATACATGCAAAACCAAGAACTCAAAATAGCACTCATTCAAACCAATTTAATTTGGGAAGATCCTTTGCAAAACAGAATTCAATTAGCAGAAAAAATAAATGCGATCACAGAAATGGTTGATATGATGGTGTTGCCCGAAATGTTTACATCTGGTTTTACCATGAATCCTGAAAATGTAGCAGAAACCATGGAAGGAGAAACCATCTCTTGGATTAAAAAATTAGCAAAAGCTAAAAACACTGCCATTACAGGAAGTTTGGTAATTTCCGAAAATGGAAACTATTACAATCGCTCTGTATTTGTATTGCCTTCTGGCGAAATTGAAACCTACGATAAGAAACATACATTTACACTTGCTGGCGAACATAAAGTTTACAAAGCTGGAACAGAAAAAAATATTATCCATTACAAAGGTTGGAAAATTTGTCCGCTGATTTGCTACGATTTGCGTTTTCCCGTTTGGGCACGAAATGTAGAAAATTATGATGTGTTGATTTACGTTGCCAATTGGCCAAAACCACGTGTAAACGCTTGGGATGCGTTATTAAAAGCGCGCGCTATTGAAAATATGAGTTATTGTATTGGTGTAAATAGAGTGGGACTTGATGCAAATTCGCATGAATACTGCGGACATTCAGCAGCTTATGATGTTTTGGGAGAAAAATTGACCAACATCACGCCAAGTAAAGAAGAAACCGAAATTGTAACTTTAACCAAAACGCACATTGCAACCTATCGAAATAAATTGAAGTTTTTGGATGATAAAGATGTTTTTAGCCTAAATTCTTAATACTTTTATAGCGATCAAAATTCACCTTAATTTTGACTTTCTTTTAACATAGAAAAGTTAGGATGAAGACATTCACTAAAATTTAATTTAAAAGATATCATGGCAGAATTAATCGATTCATTTGACTCCTACGGCGATTTTGATAAAAACTCCTATTACATTATTTGTTTTGACAAAATAGCTTCAATTCTAAGCCTGAAAACGCCACTTGAAGAAACGAAAGAAAACATGGAAGCTGTCATAGAAACCATTGATTTCAAGTCTCAAGAACTAGAAGTTATTTTTAAAAACTGGAATACGGAAGATGCTAAAAATGCTGATTTTTCTAAAGATTTTCCATTTCAATACTTCCTAAAAAACAACAAGAAAAAATTACTCATTTGGCTGACATTAGAGCATGATGAACTCAATGTCGAATTTTATTATGACAATTCAGATGCGACTCTTGAAAAGTGGGTAATTGATACCAATCATACCTTGCGAACTACTTTTGGATTGGACAGAACGCCCGTGTTTAAAGTATTATCAAGAAATAATCATAGTTTCTTTACGGAAGATGTACGAACTGACGATTTTGAATGTGACATACAAACCATGTATAACGACGATTTTGTCGTTGTAAATGATACGATAGAAGCTTCCTTATCTGTAGAAAAGGCGGGACTTATTTTACTACATGGAATTCCCGGAACAGGAAAAACATCGTACATTAAAAGTTTGATTACCAAATATCCGAAAAAGAACTTTATATTTATTCAGAACGAATTTGTAAACGAATTACTGCATCCTGATTTTATTTCGTTCTTACTAAAGCATCAAAATTCAATCCTTATTATAGAAGACGCAGAAAAGGTATTGACGAGCCGAGAACAGAAAAATGAAAGTTCGGTCGTTTCTACTATTTTACAACTAACAGATGGATTGTTTAGTGATTATTTAAACATCAAAATCATCTGTACGTTCAACACAAGCATCAACAAAATTGATACGGCTTTATTGCGAAAAGGACGCATGATTGCATATTACGAATTCAAAGCATTGGCTAAAGAAAAAGCGAATAAACTTTTAAGCGATTTAAATCACGAAGAAATCACCACAGCTATGACATTGGCGGATATTTTTAACTATCAAAACAAAAATTTTAGACAAACAAGCAACCGAAAAATTGGCTTTAATTAGATTTTTTCAATTTGAAAATGTGATAATTTGCTAATGAAGTTTCATAAAACAGTTTGAATTGTGTTTAATACTTTTCATTTCAAAAAATAACTCCTTTAAAATTGTACATTGATAGGTCTTTACGAGCGATAGTAAAGTAATCTGTATGTTAAAAAATGATCTTAGTATTTGAAGTAGAAGATTGATACAAGTTTTTCAAAACTCTCGCAATGAAGACGTTTCACAATGTTGTAAATTTTCAAACCTTTACCAACATACCAAATCGACTAAAAAGTGTAAGAAAGAAACCTTGAGTCCTTTAATTCAGCAAAGCGAATCTAAAAGCGTTAACACTGAGCTTGTCGAAGTGAAGCGATCTAACATCTAACAGCGGAGCGGTCTAACATCTAATAAAAAAAACTATTTCAAATTAACCAAATCCTCAATAACATCCCAATTGGCTCTGACTTCCTGTTTTCCAGGAAAATATTTGATAGTTTCTGGCTGAATCTTTTTCAAATAATTTCCCGTGTCCCATTTGCCATTTTTATTCGTGTCATACACCACTCGGAAATACACAAACTGCGGATCGATATACGGAAATTCACTATACGGTTTTGGCTCAGTTACGTATTCTTCAGCAATCACTTCTAGCTTCTCATTAACAACTTGGATAATCACTGGAAATTCTTTGTCAAGATAGCTCAATCGGATGTTTCCATATTCTTTATTCTCTTTGGTTGTGAGCGTGTATGAAAGTGTATCATTCACCTGACCGTAAAAATCGGTGATCGTTTTTGGTAACATTTTAATGTTGTAACGTTGGCTTTCCTTTTTCTCAAAAAACAAATCCAAACTATTGTTGTTTTCATTAAATTTAGACGTAAATTCTACAGGAATAGAATCTTTATTCTGAATTGAAATAAAGCTATCGTCTACAGCTACAATTGGTGTGTTTGAAGCCACTTTAAAATCGCCGTTTGGCGGAATAACACCGCGATAATTAACAGAAAGTTTCATGGAATCTTTCTCAATTTTATCTTTCAACTTTACAGTAAAATCTTTGCTGTAAGAACCTTTGGAAACGGTAAACAATAACGAATCAGTTTCTGGTTTTAAGTTCTCAAACCAATAACGCAATGTATCTTTTTCAGGATGGCGTGTAGTTTTAAAACGGAAATTATCTGCTACTTCTGAGTTGATTGTGATTTTCATGCTATCTACCTTACCTTCATATCCAAAATCAATCATATTCTTAGAAACCTGTGCTGGACGCGTTGCTTTAAATGTTGGAATTTCCTTAAACAACGTAATCTCATACATAGAATCTGTCGGAATTGTCACTTCTTCTTCCACATATCCAATCTTATCTATCAAAGGATTAAATTTATAATTGTTAGAAACATCTTTCAACGCTATCATTTTATAAGTTCCTGCACGCAAATTAGACAGTTTAAACTCCTTCAAACTATCTAAAGTATTCGTAATATAGGTTGGTTCTTTCTTGTAAACGGCAGAATCTGTATACGTAGAATCTACTTCATACAACATGACAGACACAAACTTTTCTGGCCCTCTTTTAAGTGCATCTTTAATAGTTCCGCCAACTTCTAACGAATCAATGTACGGACCTGTAGAAAACACATATTTAAAATAATCGTATGGATTATCTTCATTATTATCAACAATACTTTGTCCAAAATTAAATGAATACGTAGTGTTTTTCTGTAATGTATCTAAAATTTGAATGTCAATATACTTACTCGCGCTTCCTTGCGGATAAATAATGTATCCACCTTCCTTAATTGGTGGCGAAATAATCAACTGTTTCTGAATATCTTTTACCTTAATATATTCATTAAAATAAATTCGAATTCGCTTTTTATCAAAATTTGTACTGAATTCTTCTGGTTGCGCCTTTACAATTTTTGGTGGTGATTTATCTGGTGGCCCACCAGTTGGTGTTCCACGTTTTGCACAATTGCACAAAGACAAAAACAATACAGCGACTAAAGAAAAATATATATAACGTTGTTTCATTAACTGAGGTAAAATAATGCGATACAAATTAACTAATTATTTTTGGTACTTGCGAAGGTTTTAACTTGCTATTGACATAGTTGCCACACTAATGGTAATATTTGGTATTTTTTTGAGCGCATTGGCACAGGCTTCCAAAGTAGCTCCTGTAGTAATAACATCATCTACTAATAATATATGTGTGTTTGCTAATTTTTCGGTATCTGTAATTTCAAAAGAATGTTGTGTAGTCAACCAACGCGCAGCTCGTTTTTTAAAAGCCTGCGTTTTAGTATTATTTACTTTGATAAGAATGTCTTCAAGATATATAGCGTTTAAATGATTGGCGAGTTGTAGCCCAAAAGTTGTTACTTGATTATAACCACGTTTTCGGAATCTTTTTTTGTGTAAAGGAACAGGAATAATAAAATCTACACTACTGTATGAAGCTTCATTTTGTAACTGTTGACCGAGCAATTTTCCAAGAATATCTCCAACTTCTTGTCGTCCTTTATATTTTAATTGATGTAATAGTTGTTGTACCATTCCATTCTTTTTGTAGTGGAATAGTGCTGTGGCATTTTTAATAGCAACACGTCCGTAAAAAGTGTCTATCACAGGATTTTTAGGGTATTTGTGGAAATCTGTAAATGGCAAATTGTGATGGCATTTAGTGCAAATGTGCTGTTCTTGATGCATTAATTTATCATTACAACCCAAGCAAATTGCAGGAAAAAAGGATGAAAGAATATTATTTAATATATTTGCCAATCGGAAACGTTAATTTTTTTAACAGAATTATATTTAAAAATACTACTTTTTTATGAGTCGAGCGACAAAAGATACCATTCAAAAAATATTGCTAATTGCACTTGGTGCAATGACGGTATCTATGGTGCTCATTTCTGTTTTCAATTATAAAGATAACAGACAGAAAAATGATTACTTAGAACATGAAAAAGTATTGGTAGAAGAAGAATTAACCGTAATCATTAAGAGTTACTCACACATTGCAAATCATCATACCCTAAATGCTGACGAAATCAATGTGGAAAAAGAAAAAGCAGAAAAACTACTAGATAACTTAAAAAGTACAGTTTTAGATTACGAATCTATTATAGAGTACAGAAGAAAAATGCTTGAACTCAGAAAAAATAATCATCGTTTACAAGAAACATTTCACAAAGGAATGTCTGCTGGAGCTATAAATACGACGTACTAAGCAAGGGTTTTGCAACACTTTTAACATTCTTTCCAAAAAAAGAAAAAGAATCGTTTAAAAAAAGCATCGTAAATTCTGATTATTTTCTTTACTTCGCATAATATTAAAAATTCATCATCAAGCATTAAAATCTCCTCGTTTGGATAGGTTAAAATTTTTTAGAGAAGCCATACGCGATATCAAAACTTCAGGAACAATTTTTCCAAGTTCACGCTTTCTATCTCGAAGAATTGTGAATAATATTGACTTTTCTTCTGTAAAAGTAATCGTAGAATTTGGTCCTGGAAATGGAATCATCACCAAAGAGATTTTAAAAAGAATTCAACCACATACAAAATTGATTGCTTTTGAAATCAATGACAAGTTTTTTCAATCTTTAGAAAAAATAAAGCATTCGCAATTCATCATAGAAAAAGTTTCTGCGGAAGATGTGGCTTCAGTCCTAAAAAAACATGGTTACGACAAAGCAGATTGCATTATTTCAAGCTTACCACTCACTAATATTCCAACGGAAATAAGTGATAAAATCTTAGACAATGCGTATGATGCAATGATAGATAATAGCTTATTTGTACAATATCAATACAGTCTTACATACTACAAAAAACTCAAAGAAGTTTTCAACGATAACGTCCGATTATCGTTTGAAGCATTCAACATTCCACCAGCTTTTGTATACATCGCGCAAAAATAGCTTGTAGCTGATACACAAACGTTTTATATTTGCGCCATGGCAAAACAAGACGATCAATTTAAGAAGGTAGTATCGCACGCAAAAGAATACGGATACATATTTCAATCAAGTGAAATTTATGACGGTTTAAGTGCTGTATACGATTATGCTCAAAATGGAGTAGAGTTAAAGAAAAATATTCGCGACTATTGGTGGAAAGCAATGGTGCAAATGCATGAAAATATTGTAGGGATTGATGCTGCAATATTAATGCATCCAACCACTTGGAAAGCTTCTGGCCACGTAGACGCGTTTAATGATCCTTTAATTGATAACAAAGATTCAAAAAAGCGGTATCGCGCCGATGTTTTAGTAGAAGATTATTGTGCTAAAATTGAAAGTAAAATTGAAAAAGAAGTCAAAAAAGCAGCAAAACGCTTTGGAGATGCATTCAATAAAGAAGAATTTCTTTCCACAAACGGACGTGTGTTAGGCTATCAAGAAAAAATAAATTCCATTCTTTCGCGCTTAGGAAAATCATTGGAAAATGAAGACTTAGCCGATGTAAAAGCATTGATTGAAGAATTGGAAATTGCAGATCCGATGACAGGTTCTAAAAACTGGACAGAAGTGAAGCAATTCAATTTGATGTTTGGTACAAAATTGGGTGCTTCCGCAGATACGGCAATGGACTTGTATTTACGACCAGAAACGGCACAAGGAATTTTTGTAAATTTCTTAAACGTGCAAAAAACGGGACGTATGAAAATTCCTTTCGGAATCGCACAAACAGGAAAAGCCTTCCGTAACGAAATCGTAGCACGTCAATTTATATTCAGACAACGAGAATTTGAACAAATGGAAATGCAATTCTTTGTAAAGCCAGGAACGCAACAAGAATGGTATGAGCAATGGAAAGAAAACCGCATGAAATGGCATTTGTCATTAGGAATGGGCGAAGACAATTATCGTTTTCACGATCATGAAAAACTAGCACATTATGCAGACGCTGCCGCAGATATTGAATTCAAATTTCCGTTTGGTTTTAAAGAATTGGAAGGAATTCATTCACGTACAGATTTCGATTTGAGTCAGCATGAAGAATTTTCAGGTAAAAAACTACAATACTTCGATCATGAAAGCAAAGAAAGTTACGTTCCTTACGTAGTAGAAACATCTATTGGACTAGATCGTATGTTTTTGGCGGTATTTTCAAATTCATTAATAAACGAAACGTTAGAAGATGGTTCAGAGCGTGTTGTATTGCGACTGCCAGCCGTATTAGCACCAACAAAAGCGGCGGTTTTACCATTAATAAAAAGAGATGGTTTGCCAGAAATTGCACGTAAAATTGTAGATGATTTAAAGTTTGATTTTAACGTTATTTATGATGAAAAAGATGCTGTTGGACGTCGTTACCGTAGACAAGATGCCGCAGGAACACCATTTTGTATTACCGTAGATCATGATACTTTAGAAGATAATATGGTAACCATTCGTCACAGAGATACCATGGAACAACAACGCGTAAAAATTGAAGATGTACGCGGAATTATCAACAAAGAAGTAGATATGCGTGCTTGGTTGATGAGAATGTAACCTCTTAAAAAGTAGCATACAAAATACAAGAAGCTGTCATAAAAGTTAGTACAAACGTCATGCTGAATCTGGTTCAGTTTGATAGAAATTTGACTTTTAATACAGCTTTTTTTTATGATTAAATTTTATATAATTACTAATAATATCAGCTTTTTTATTTAATGTTAAATACTGATTGTTAGTGTTTTGAGATTATTTTTTATTAAAAATATCATCCTTTTTACGAAAAAAATTAATTTAAAAACTGCATGACATTCTTCATATTTGCGACGAAGTGCTTATCTTCAAAGAATAAGTGAAAGCATACACAATCAATCAACAAAAAGTATGAAAGAACACAACGAACGCATCATACAGCTTTCGGCACGAATTGACATTTTGGCGCAAAAGCAGTATGAGTTTACCAGAGAAATTGTAGAGTTGCGAAAACAGTTAGAAGAACTCAAAGCAAAAAAATGGGAAGATATTGCAGAAATGTCTGTTGAAAATCAGACAATAGTTTCAGAAGAAGCAACACAAATTCCTGAAGATTCTTCTACAGTTTCTGAAAAAGCTGCAACACCAACTCCAATACATCAAGAATCAAAAGTTGTAGCAGAAACACCACAATATGTGGCGCAAGAGATTCCAAACAAACCAGTAAAGGAGTCGAATATAGAAAAATTTATCGGAGAAAATTTACTCAATAAAATAGGAATTCTTATCACGATTATTGGTGTTTCTATCGGTGTAAAATATTCTATTGAAAACGATTTGATAAGTCCGTTAACACGAATTATTTTAGGATATATAAGCGGAATAACATTGTTAGGTTTTGGTATCAAATTAAAAAAAGATTATGAAAATTACAGTGCCGTTTTGGTCAGCGGAGCTATTGCTGTCATGTATTTTATTACATATGCAGCACATAGTTTTTACGGAATCATTCCGCAAATACCAGCTTTTATAATGATGGTAATATTTACCGTATTTGGTGTCGTCACAGCAATTCATTACAACAGGCAAGTTATTGCACATATTGGTTTGGTAGGTGCGTATGCAATTCCTTTTTTACTGAGTAACGACTCAGGAAATGTGTTGGTTTTATTCTCATATATTACCATTATCAACATCGGAATTTTAGTCATATCCTACAAAAAATACTGGAAATTATTATACTGTTCAGCTTTTGTACTTACGTGGTTAACATACTTTTCTTGGTACGTATTTGAATATAAAATAGCAATACATTTTGGCATCGCATTGACGTTTTTGACCATATTTTTTGCCATATTTTATACAATGTTGTTGCTATATAAAGTGCTTCGAAAAGAAACATATTCGCGCATAGATATCTTATTATTGATGTTCAATACATTTCTTTTCTACTCAATTGGATATTTTATACTAGATCATCACGAAGTAGGACAAAATTATTTAGGACTTTTCACAGTTATAAATGCATTGATACACGGAATCATCGCGTTGTTTTTATTCAAACAAAAAGACATTGATAAAAAGCTAATTTACTTAATAGTTGGTTTTGCAATTACATTCATTACCATTGCTATTCCTGTAGAATTGGATGGAAATTGGGTAACAATGCTCTGGATTTTGGAAGCTGCCATACTTTTTTGGATTGGACGCACCAAAAACATTTCAATCTATGAAAAGCTTTCGTATCCATTGCTGTTACTGGCTTTTTTAAGTGTTATTGAAGATTGGACAACCTTATATCCAAGCGAATATTCGCACGCAAATGACTTCAATATAACACCACTATTCAATATGAATTTTGTGAGTTCGCTGTTTTTCATTGCTGGATTTGGCTTTATCACGAAACTATTCTTTGACAAAAAATATACTTCACCATTAAAGCTCTCAGAATCGGTAAAAGAAATGCTATCGTTTGTGTTGCCTGGAATTTTAATTATTGCCACTTATTTTGCATTTAGAATAGAAATTCATGCATATTGGAACTTGGCTTATATAAATTCGGGTGATGTCTCTGAATCAGCTTATGGAATTGAGAAAAACGAAGCATTACTAAAATTTAAAACACTTTGGAATTATAATTATACATTCCTATTTTTAGCAATACTGTCTTTTATCAACATAAAAAAGATAAAAAATAAATTGTTGGGAGAAGTCGTCATTGCAATAAGTCTATTTACTATTTTGGCATTTTTAGTAGAAGGATTGTACACGCTCAGATCATTGCGTACTATGTATATGAATGGTTACTTTGAAGTTGGTTCAGGATCTATTGGCTTTAGGTATATTTCGTTTGCCTTTGTAGCGTTACTTTTGGTAATTTCATACAAACACATTCGCCAGAAATTCATCAAACAAGAAGTAAACATTATTTTTGAATGTTTTGTACATTTTGTACTCTTGGCAATTTTGAGTAGCGAACTCATTCATTATATTGATTTAAATTCAAGCGAAAGAACCTACAAACTCGGACTGAGCATTTTATGGGGAATCTACTCTTTATTTATAATCAGTTTGGGAATTTGGAAGCAAAAAAGATACTTGCGAATTGGTGCAATTATACTTTTTGGTATCACATTGGTAAAACTATTCTTTTACGATATTGCGCACTTATCTACCATTTCTAAAACGATTGTTTTTGTGTCGCTCGGTGTGTTATTATTAATCATTTCATTTCTCTACAACAAATACAAGAACAAAATATTTGAAGAATTGTAAAAGGAGATTCACTTAAATCCTAGAAGTTTAAATCACTTCGTTATAAAAAAAAGCCTATTGTAAATTACCAAGAACAATAGGCTTTTTCCGCTTTTAATATATAATGTTTGCTTTTTTTAAAATCTATATCCTATTGAAAATCCACCTCTAAAAGTGAATTCTGGAGCATTATCGTCCAATCCGATATTTCGTCCGCCACCAAGCGAAAGTTCAAAAATAAATCCTCTTTTATTGACCCATTTTTTCCCAATTGCCAATCCGAGTGCGGCATCAAAATATTCTTCGTCAAAATCTTTTTCCGGATTGTCGCCCGAAGCAAATTTTGTAAATACTTCTGCAAAAAGTCCTTTGGCTCCAAAATCTTCTTTGTTAAAAAAGTAAAATCTGAAAAATGGTGTGAAGGCAACTTTTTCATAATAAGCTGCATCTTCATCCGGACTTCTTAAATTGATAAATAAGGAAGCTCCATAACCAAAATCATTATCGTTTACACGTTCATAACTAAAGTCTAGTGCAGAAAAGAAAGCGGCATCAAAAGCATCCAAACGAATTTCGTTGGCGCGATTTCCAACGCCATAAAAATCGTTTGAATCGGTTGTTTCTTGTGCGTTTGATTGAAATCCTACCAAAAGGAATAATGTGAGTAATGTAATAGTAAGGTTGTTTTTCATCTGTTTTGATTTTTTAATGATTTAATACTGTCAGATGGAATTTGCCAATATCCTATACATATGTACATGGCCTATGGATATGGCATATTTCATAATTAACGGTTTTTGTAATATATGTTGCATGTTTACACAACAATTATACCATTACTAGATACAAAAAGTCAAAAAAGGTTGCGTTATTATTTAGAATAATTTTAAACAAATCTTAAAATATCAGTGTTTATCATGCTGAATTAGAGATAAAAAAATTAGAATTAGAGCGAAAAAAACTTGAAATATTTTTTTGGAATGCAATTTTGCATGAAGATTTTAGCTAGAAAAATGCTTTTAGCTGTACATTTCCGGTGTGAATAGTTCTAGAAGTTTCACTTTTTCTACCAAAATAAGAAAGATTTAAATCTAAAAACTTGGTCAATTTTTTCTGAATTAACACGTTCCAAGTAAAATTTGTGCCAGGTTGTAAACCTTCCAGCATTTGATAACCAACAGGCGAAAAGGCATTTCCAGAAAAATCATTTTTAAAATAATTAAATTCACCATTAAGCGCCACTTTTTGCTGATTGCTATATGCGAAAGACAACCCAATTTTCTGTTGCGTTAACGTTTCAGCATCGCCTACCAAATTTTCTTTGTTTTCAAACTTATAAAAAACACTAAAACGACTGTTTCTGCTGAACAAATAGGAAAGCGTTGGTTCTACTTTAAAAAGATTAATCTCAAAGTTTTTATTGAGGAAATTTTCTGAAATACTTTCCGTTTTTCCTGTACTGCTAATCAAATCGGTAAGCCAGAATTTGCCAATTTTATGTGTAAATTGAAGTTGATGTGAGGTATTGATATTTTCTTGAGAACCGACAGAAAGTAAATTTTTCGATTTGGCATTCAAATACGTGTAGGAAGTGGTATATTTCTGCTTTCCGCGATTAAAAAAAAGTGCATTTCGTAAGGTTTGATTCAGCCCTAAAACATTTGCGCTTTCGTCATCATCAAAAGGATTAAAGTTAAAATTGTCATTCTCTCTACGAATCTTTCTATCTATCAAAAATGAACTTTGATTGTAAAAATGCGATAAAAATTTCTTTACACCAGAAGCATTACTTTTATTCCATTTGGCAGGATTTAGAGTCACCACTTGACTGAATTTATTTTGATGTGTTTTTATAAAAATTTGATTCGGTAACAAAACCCGCACATAAATAGCTTCGTCAGGAAATTGTGCTAATTCAAACTCGTTTAATTCTTGAATGCCGTTTTCATTATAATCATTCCACGTGTACACACCTTGTCCAGGATCAACTTGCACATACGTAAATTCTTGTTGTGGTAAGGTTCCAGAATTGGTTTCGTACACCGTATTTAACGTGGCAATTTTATCAAACAGTCGCTGTTGATACACCAAGCGGGAATTTAAAGATTTTTCGTCTTCCAAGCTTTCATCTTCTTGATTGAGTGTTCTGTAATTGACAAATAACGACAATTGCGTGTTTTCATTCTGAATCAATCGTGACTTTAGAAAATACGTGTTTGACGTGTTTACGCGTTGTAAATTTCCATTACGTAAACTATCATTCACACGATACGTATAACCAATTTCTGCATGAATTTTTAAACTATCACCAACTCCAACAAATCCTGTATAGGCTTTAAAACGCTGACTTAACGGCGTAAATGCTTCCGTAGCAATTTCTTTCTGCTCGTTGCTTTCCAAACTTACTTGCGCGCCAATCCAACTTTTAGCAAAACTATAGGCTGAGCGTGTGTAGAAACGTAAAAAATCTGAGGTTGTACTTACGGTTTCGTTGGTTAGCAAACTTCCGTTAGCTTGCAAAGTGAGTTTCCCAAATTTCAAATCGGAACGAACAATATGCCGATTTCCAGTCGCATTGTTTTTAAAATCTAAATATTCAAAACTATATTGCGCAGTTCCATTTTTTTCATTCGAAAAATGTAAACCTGTTGCCAAAAACTGCTGATTTCCAGCGTTGAAGGTGTTTTCTAAATTCCAATCACGACTAAATTCAATAGAATACAAACGTTCAATTGTTTGAAATTTTTCATCGATATGATTAAAATTTGCAAAACTTTTTACCTTCCACTTTTTATCTACTAATTGTTGTTGTACGCTTACTTTTGCTGCCAATCCTTGATTGTCATCATCATCCAAAGACGAAAATAAATTCTCATCATTATTGCTAAAACCAACTTCAAATTGTACGTTGGTTTTTTCGCTTGGCGTATATGCTCCGTTTACAACTGCAACTTGTGTTTTTGTGGGAGAAACTAACTGAATTATTGGTTCAAAATTTCCTTGCGGAATGCCCGCAATTGGCGAAACATATTCGTAAATACGTCCGTTAGAAGCAGTGTTTGACAATACATAATTCCCTTGATTTTCGCCCACTAAACTAAAACGAACATCAAATAATGTATCTTCAGGATCGTTAGAAAATACAAACGCTTCCACACCGTTAATAATTTCTTTTTTGTATAAAATTCGGTTTTCAGAAAACGCTTGCTCTACCGCAGAAGGCGCTGTCATCAATTGTCGGTCGTCTCCAGCTTCACGTAAAATTTCGACTTGTTCTTCGGATAAATTTTGCTGAATTGGCTGATTTTTTGAATCATTTTCAGAATAAATATAACCTGCAATTTTAAACTTTTCATGTTCATATTGTGCGCCGCCGTACGCTACAAAACGCGTATAATTATTGTCGGTAAATTGATATTCAACTGTAATTCGCATCTCAGAAGTAATCGGATATTTTGAAGTAAACGTAATTTCTCCGGCGTTGTAATCAATGATATAATCGTTGTTTTCTCCACGTTCAACAGGCAAACCGTTTACATATACGGTTTCACTTCCAGAGATAATCAAGATGAATAATTCTTCATTTGGTCCTGTGAGTTTATACGGACCCTGATTTCCTTCTTGTCCTTGAAACCTACTTTGCGTATACCGACCGCGCACCAAAGCTCCAGAAGCAAAAAGTGTTGTGTTTCCGTTTTCGCCAGGCAAAGTCGCAGTGACGCCAACACCTTGTACTTTTTTCTGAAAACGCATGAAATCGGTTGTTGTATTTTCCAGATTTACGTCTCCTGCACGTATTTTCCAGTTTCTACTTTCGAGTTCAATAAATACTTGGTCAAACTCGTCTAAACGTTGCGAATAACCACTTTCTTGAATTGGAATATTTGCATCCTGAATGGAAGCGCGTAAGGTAATATTCTCCGAGATTTTTCCAGAGATTTGTAAATCGAGTTCCGAATTTAAAACCGTGTTTTGATTATTTCCCACAGTGACACCACGCGAAATGCTTCCCGAAGTATTTAAACCATCAAAAAGCCGTGTGTTGGCAGGTTCTTTGTTGGACGAAAGCGAAATGATCTTGTCAATATCAATCGGATTTTGAACAATGACATTTTTATTAAAGCCACTATATTTCTTCGTTAAAAATTTTGGATATTTCGTATAGCTGATGCGAATGGAATCGGTTGTGATTTTGGAGCGATCTACATATAAAATCGCTTTTGTAAAATCAATTCGATACGCGGTTGAATCAATCAGTTTATTTTTTTTGTCTGTTACTTTAAACTTAAACGGATTGATGCTGACCGAATCTAATACGATAGAATCTTTCACTGCCACTTTTTTTGTACGACGATTTTTTGTTTGCCCCTGAAGATTTACAGTGAAAAACAATCCGATACAAAAAAATAGAAAGAGTGACTTCATCTACAACTAAACTAATTCCGATCAAAAATATTTTAATTTTAGCAGGAAAAGAAGCTTTTTAGCCGAAACGACTCTTTTCTCATGACAAATGTGACGATTGAAATTGAAAATTATCTAGCAACAACCGCCGCCATCGTAATGATATGTTGAATCTGAAATAAAAATGTCGTCTCTGCCTAAATCGGCTAACGCTTGCGCTGTTTTGTCACAGATGGCAATTGGCTGATTTTTTAAGAGAATGTGTCCTTTTTCATCATCGAAATAATCTTCTGTACCAAAGTAAATTGCTGCTTTTCCAGTGAAAATACACGGTCCGTCGGCTGGCATCGGATCTTTGATTGCGGCTACTTCAATGGATTCTATGTAGATTAATTCTTCTGTTGGATAATTTTTAGGATCTAAGATTCTGTATGGCTTTCTCGCACGAATTTCAATCGTTCCAAATCCTGCATCTGTCAACATTTTTACGTATTCCGCAATTGGCAAGCTTCCGCTTAAACACAAAGCACGTAAGCGTTCATCGTTACGAAGTGTTTCGTTCATTGGTTGTTCGCACGTCGGATCGCTCATAACGAGTTTTCCATGCGGCTTTAATACACGATACATTTCGGCAATAGCCTTTTTTAAATCGTCTGTTTTAAAGATATTGAATAAGCAGTTTTGTGCTGCTACATCAATAGAGTTATCGTCTACGGGCAAGTTTAACGCATCGCCTTTTCGCAAGTCGACAAATTCGCTTTTAAACCAGTCGTTTTGTGCTTCGGCTTCTTCAAAGTTTTTGCGAGATGCTTCTAACATTTCATCTACAACGTCTAGACCAATCACGCCACCTTTTTGACGATTGAAGTATGCAAATTGCAATAATTCCATTCCGCCACCAACGCCAACATATAACATGGTTGGATTGTTGGTTAAATCGCGTGCATGAACTGTGCTTCCGCATCCATAGTTCATTTCTTGCATGATTTTAGGAATTTTTAAACCTGGTAATTCCCAAATAGGATTTGTGGTGCAACACAGTCCAACATCTGGTGTTAACGCTGCTTCTTTATATACGTCGTGTGTAGTTTCTAAGTAACTCATATGTTTTGTTATTCGTTTTTTGTTGTTCGTTGTTCGTGTTTCGCTGTTTTCAACTTACAACTCGCTTCTTGTATTTCGTTTTTTATGATACATTGTGTTTGTTCTTCAATAATGTATCTACTCTATAATGATCCCATTCCTTTGGTAATAGGAGTAATGTTAGCAATAAAATGGCTCTGTACATTACATGTGATAAATCCCAAATAGGTTCTACCAAACCATGCCCAAAAGTCACAATTATTAACACAGATGCCAAAGCATACAATGTGTAGTCGCGTTTTAGTCCAATTATTAACAACAAACCGCCCAAGAACTCTACATATGATGTGTAATATGCAGTTGCAAGCAATAGAAAATCGGGTAAAACACCTTTGTAAGTTATCGCAAAAAGGTTTTGATATACATTGTCTACACCAAATTTGAAGATTTTACCAAATCCTTGAAAGAAAAAGATAAAACCTAGTAATAGTCTGGCGGTGAGTAATGCGATTTTTTGGTTCATGTGTTTTTTATTTTTTGTGGATTTGGTCTACGAGAGCCTCAGACCACACTTTTTTTACTTCTCAATTATCAATACTAAAATCTCACTTCTCAATACTAAAACCTCACAACTATTTACAACGTTTTAATCAATTCACTAAACAATGTAATCATTTTTGGCTCCGCTTTTCCTGCTACGGCAATGATGTCTTCAATGTCTACTGGCGCTAAGTTATCAGGATCGCATTCATCCGTAAGGACAGAAACTGCCAAGCATGGTAAGCTTAAATGATTTGCAACAATGACTTCAGGAACAGTACTCATTCCGACGGCATCGGCACCAATTATTTTGAGCATTCGGTATTCGGCACGTGTTTCTAGTTGCGGACCAACAACACTTGCATAGACACCTTTTTGAATGTCAATATTGTGATCTGCGGCAATTTTTTCAATCGTTGCAATCATGTTTGCGTCATACGGCGCACTCATGTCAGCAAAACGTTCTCCAAATTGACTTACACCTTTGAACGCTAATGGCGAACCACCTTGTAAATTGATGTGATCGTCAATAATCATAATGTCGCCTTTTTTATAATCGAGATTGATGGCTCCAGCAGCATTTGACACCAATAGTTTTTGAATTCCTAGTTGGTGCATGATACGAATTGGATAGGTAATATCCACAAAATCGTAGCCTTCATATAGATGAAAACGACCTTGCATGACAACTACTTTTTTTCCTGCTAAGGTTCCAAAAATGAGTTTTCCTGTGTGGAATTCTACCGTTGCCAATGGAAAGTACGGAATGTTGTTATAGTGTGCTTCTGCGGTGATTTCTATGTCATCAATAAGTTTTCCTAAACCAGTTCCGAGAACGATTCCAATTTCTGGTTTGTCAAATCCTTTGCTTATTAAATATTCGGTTGTTTCTGTAATGTGTTTTTGCATAAATGTAATTATGATCTGTATTTTTTAAATATTTCGTAAGGTAGTAAATCTTCTACATAATCTATATCGTTCAACGTTTCTAATAGATGAATGTTTTGATTGTCCAAATCTTTCAAGGTGTCTGCTAATACCGTTTCAGTTCCCCATTTTTTTTGTAAAAAAGCTTTTTTGTGTAGCTTTTTCATTCCTAAAAGATAGTATCCGCCATCTTGCGCCGGACCAATTACGATGTCATTTGTGTCTAAAGCCGCAATTGCTTCTTCAATATGTTTGGGTTGCAAATCGTATAAATCGCTTCCAATAATAATTACTTTTTCGTAGTTATGTTGAAAGGCATCTTCAAACGCATGTTGCATTCGCTCTCCTAGATCGTTTCCGAATTGAGCCTTCTTCTGATAGGAATCATCGGGCCATATGTCGTTCTGTCGAACAGAAACCGAATACCATATACATTTGTCGGTATTTATTTTTTGAAGCACGTTTTCTGTGTGTTCTAAAAGCTTAATGTATACTTCTAAAGCCGCTTTTTCGCCAATACCTTTAGCCAAACGTGTTTTTACTTTACCCAATTCAGGATTTCGTGTAAACGTCATGAGAAGCGTTGCAGAGTTGCGCATGTTTTATTGTTTGTCTTTTTTAGATGTTTCCTTTTGGTAGATTTTCACGCCTTTTTTGAGCCAAATGCTCCAATCTTCATTGAAGGTGTGCACATTTTCGGTAACGTTTCCTTTGTTGTCTACTACAGGATTGTCGTTGTTTTTCCATTCAAAAATTCCACCATAGAGATTGTATACATTGGTGTAACCTGCTTTTTTGAGTTTTTCAGCGACATCTTCTGAGCGAATTCCCAACGAACAATACACAACAATAGGTTCATTTTTATCTTTTGGAAGAATTTTTTTGAGTTTTTTCAGTTTGAATTTGTCATAACCAACACAAACGGCGTTTTCAATATGACTGGTTTCGTATTCTATTTTTTCGCGACTATCTAGCAATAATACATTTTCTTTTTGAGTCAATTCTGAAACTGTAATGTAAGGAATGGAAGCTTTGTTTTCTTTTTGCAACAGACTGTCGAGTGCCGTTTGTCCGTTCGCGAAAGCGAAAGTGAAAAGAGTTATTATGTAAAAAATATACTTCATTTTTAGTTCTTATTTGATATTTGCTTAAATCAGTATCTTTTTTTGATAATTATTCGTTACTTTTTAAGATCGTCTTTGCAATCATACATAACCTCAAACCTTGAACTTTAAACCTTGAATCTTGAATTTTTTAACTAGGCAACCGTTCCTTGGCAACTACTTCCTGCGCCAGCCGTGCAACCGTAACAGTGTTGTGAAATGATGATGTTTCTGTTGTTTAATAGTTCTTCGTTGTATTCTGAGATGTGTTTTACTTTGCTTGCCACTTTTAAATCGAGCATTTGATTGAAATCGCAATCATATAACCAACCATCCCAACTAACAGAAATGGTATTGGTACACATGACATTGGCAACGGCGCCAGGATTGAATGCTTCTACCAACGAATACATATAATCTTCATAGTTTTCGGAAGCAATTAAGTAATCCAAGAAACGACTTATTGGCAAGTTTGTAATGGCAAATAAGTTGTGAAATTGAATGTTGAAATCCTCCAACAATGCTTTTTTGAAGTCTTTTTCCATTGCTGCTTGATCGCCTGGTAAAAATGCTCCAGAAGGATTGTACACCAAGTCTAATCGTAAGTCGCTATCTGGCATTCCGTACCCAACCGCATTGAGTTCTTGCAATGCTTTGATAGATTTGTCAAAAACTCCATCACCACGTTGTTTATCTGTCTTTCCACGCGTCCAATGTGGCATTGAGGAAACAACATGTACGTTGTGTTTTTTAAAGAATTCAGGTAAGTCGTAGTATTTTTTGTTAGCACGAATGATCGTTAAGTTTGATCGTACAATGAAATCTTTTACACCAATTTTGGAAGCTTCTTCTACAAACCAACGAAAGTGCGGATTCATTTCTGGAGCGCCACCTGTTAAATCGAGTGTATGTGCGCCTGTTTTTTCAATAACATCCAAACATTGTTGCATGGTTTCGCGTGTCATGATTTCTTTTCGATCTGGACCTGCATCTACATGACAATGTGAACATACTTGATTACACATGTACCCAACGTTGATTTGTAAAATTTCAACTTTTTTAGGTTTTAGGGGAAACTGATTTGTTTCTTTTATTTTGTTTGCAAACGTTGGTAATTCACCACTTTGAAAGATTCCGTTAGACAGAATTTCTACTTGTCGTTGTGTACTTGCTAATTCACTTTCTCTTTTTTGTAGGGACTTTGTCGCCATTGATTCGTTTTTGTTTTGGTGAAGCTAAATTTTGAGATTCTAAAAAAAATCCTCAAAATTACTGTTGAACTAATTTGTATTTATCACCATTTGTTTCATATATATACGAAACCTAATTGCTTTTAGATTTCAATTGATGAGATCCCGATCTCCATCGGATGAGCGATCTGTATGATTTTGCAGCGCAAAATTAACAGCCTGCTCACATTTCCAATTTATTAACCTTGTTCATCATTTGTACACCATGAACAAGCGTTGCGCCACTTTTTATAGCTGCACCAACATGAATGGCTTCCATCATTTCTTCTTTTGTGATTCCGCGTTGCAAACCATCTTGTGAATATGCATCAATACAATATGGACATTGTTCGGTATGCGCAACAGCCAAAGCAATTAATGATTTTTCGCGAGGAGTTAGTGCGCCTTCTTCAAAGACTTTTCCGTAGTATTCAAAAAATTTGTTTCCAAGTTCTTCACTCCATTCTGTGATAGATCCGAATTTTTTTAAGTCTCTTGGGTTGTAATATGATTTATCCATGTTTTGTTCGTGTTTTTATTTGAGATTTGCTAAAATACGCAAAATCAAACAGTCTACATTGAGACGATATTTTTTTAGAAACTTTACATATAAATTGAAGAAAAAATAAAAACGACTTAGTATTGTAGCAAATGAAATGCTTAAAGTATGAGATCCCGTTCTACAAAGGGATCAATTCAACTTACACTTTTGACTGTGTTTTTCAAACTTTTCAAAAGTGAGTTTTATTGAAGTAAAAATCCTGAGTGTCAGTCTCAGGATTTTTCTAAATTCAAGAAATGCAGCTCTCTAATTATCTATGAATGACTACAACCTCTATTCAAGATTACACGCATTTCTTTTCGAATTTTATAGCTGTAAAAATACCTATTTTTGCAAACGAATTCATTAGGAAATACCATATTAATAAAAGGGAAAATAACCCTTGTTATGAAGTTTTGTTTGTAGGAATAAAAAAGAAAAGCTCAATTTCTTTTGGTTAGAAATTGAGCTTGGTATCATTTTCGAATACGAATTCCTAAGGAACCAACGCCGAAGGAATCATGATATCTGCCAAACGCAAGTAAAACATTCCTGTTCCCGACATCCCTAGCATGAGTCCAGGGTTTTCTTGTTGCCCAATAGTCAATCCGCTAGGATCATTTACTCCACTTGGAAAAATAACTCCTGTAGCATCGTATTGTGAAATTCCTAAGTTAGCTGCATTTCGTGCAATTTGCACATATTCAGGATTTTCTAGGAGTTGACTCGCATATAATAAAATGTCTGCATTTCCTGCCAAACCATGACAGAGTGAAAAGTTTGCTTTTGAGTTGATTTGCGTTTCTTGAATGACGCTTCGTTTTGTGGTTTCTAAGGCAACTTTCGCTTCATGCAAAAAATAATCATGCTTCGTCATTTCATACGCTTTTAGTTGTGCAATGGCAATTCCGGGCGCACCGTGACACCACATGGTTCCGTAGTTTAGCGGTTTTTTACCTTCGTACTGACGTAAATCTGGCCAGTTTTGTGCTTGTTCGTTATACCATTGTTTTTCATAGTTGTATCCGCCCATAGCTGCATGCCAATATTCCTCTTTTTTAGTTGTCGCATACATTTCCATTAAGGCAGAAGCAATTCCTGAAGCTCCGTGCGAGTAGCCTGTAAGAGCATTAGAAGCATCAACTGTCATCCAAGAATACGTGTTTCCATTTTTCATGGCTTTTTTAAGGAGGAATTCACCACATTTCTCCGCAATTGCTAAGTATTCTTCATCTTGTTCTGCGTAGTAAAGTTTTAGCAATACTGAGATCGATCCAGCAGCGCCAGAAATGATATCCACTTCATAATCGGCAATTTCTTCATCTTTTACAGATTTCACATACCTCAATCCTGTTGCGGCAATTTCTTCGTTTGCTAGTTTTTTTCCAATGCGCCACAAGGTATATCCAGCGCCAATTTTTCCAGAGTAATATCCAAAATTATTTAGTTTATCATTTTTAAGATTGAAATTAATAGTGTTTAGAGCACCATTGAGCGTATGTAAAATGATCGGATCTTGAGTTTTGGTATATAATTCTGTTAAGAACAAGGCAATTCCCGTAAGTCCACTGTACAAATCAATGCTGCACGCTTTTACAACGGTTTGGTATTTTTCATCAAAAACAGACACTTCATGACCTGTCCAGTTACACATATCTTTATACCAAAGTGCTTCTTTTGCTAAGTATTTACCAATGTTGTGAGCTGTTTTTACATACATGTGTACGTCTGTTTTTTGAGTGGTTGCTATATTATTCATAAGTTGGGAACGTTGGCGTTAGTGATGTGTGTTTGTTGAGGTGCAAGCGGTTGAGTGTCATTCCTTTTCTCGATAAGAAATTGATGACATTGTCGAGTGTTTGCTTTTTGTTTTTTTCTTGTTGAAATGCATCTACTAATGCTTCTGCAATAGTTGCTGATCTGCTCATTCCAAAACTTTGCCCTTTCCCAGGATCTTCCGCGTATCCAACACCTTTGAAAAGTTGTTTGGTAAACATCGGAATTTCATCTACAAGATACGGTTCTAAATTTGGAATGACATTATTTAAAATGATGGCAACAAGTTGTACGTGTTTTTTGCTAACGTATAAAACTGCAGAATCAGAACGAACGTATAATTCAGGATGATTTAAGCATTTGAATTGAAACGGAATTTTGTATTCGTTCAGTGTAATTGTGAGTAAATTAATGAGTTTTGGCGCGCCTTCTGGAGAAACATTCCAGTAAAAACGTCCAATTTCTGCTTCTTGCGGAAACATCTCGTTGCTGAAAACATGATAGAATACAGGCTGAAGGTTTCTGTTTTCTTTTTGGCGTGTTAGGTTTACTTTTGTGTTGATAGCAGCTTGTTTTTGTTGCGGATTTACAAATTGATATCCGTTAGGTTGCAACCAACGTAATTCTTCATTTTTTTGGATGAAAGCATTTCCTGTAGAAGCATCTATATTGTAAATATTCCAGTGATAATCTAGTCCGTTCTCAGAAGTATTTGCTTGTGAAAGTTGTTCCATAAACGCTTCTCTTTCTGCTTTTGGTGGAATTTTTGAAGTGTGATCGCCATTTTTGATTCCACAATAAAATTTAGCGTAAATCGTATTAGTGAGCGCATTGATTAGATTGTTGCGTTGTTGTTGCGAATCGACTGTTGTGTTGCTTCCAAACGATTTAAAATCTTCTGCAAAAGTTTGATAAGGCATTTGGTTTTGCACATATTCTTCTTCTCCATTCACTTTATACGTGCTAAGCGAAGTGATCTCAATTGCGTCCGTAATTTGAATTATTTGTTGTTTGTATATGTTGTCTTTCATCTTCTTAGTCTATTAAATTCCATTGTTTTGCGATTCCTTCTACATTTCCTAGAATATGATTGCAAAATTGTAATATGCGTACAGAATTGGAGTTGATTTGTTTTTGCGCCATATTGTTTTCAAAGGCAGTTTGTACCATTCTTACAGACATATATGAAAGTGTTTTTATAAGTTTTTCTTTTGATTGAGAAGCTGTGAATTTTTGTGTTGAAGCATATGTGTCCCAAAGTACTTTTACGACTGACGTAATAGCTTCTATCGTTAGAAATTCTGTTCCTTGCATTTGTTGATGCTGTTGAATATTTTGACTGTTGAAGCTTAAAACCCACGCACTGAAATATGATTGAAAAACACCTGCAACGTCCCATAATGGATCGCCTAAATCGGCAATTTCCCAATCGACTAATTTTACGTCTTCATTGTTTGGCATTACAATAAAATTCATCCACTTAATATCTCCATGAATCAAGCTTGTTGTTTCCCATTGTGAAGCTACTTTTTCAATTTTTTTAACTAAATCTTGATGTTTGTAAATTTCCGCAATGACTGAGTTGGTAATTCCTTTTGGATTGCTGTTTAATAATTGTCCTGTATTTAAAATCCAAGGAATTTGTTTGCTGAAAAATTGTAAAGAGCTGTTTTCCTTGATGTTTTCGGTAATATCAAAATGAAAAGAAGCCAAAATATGCGCCATTTTAACTGCAAGTGATTTTGATAGTTTTTTGTTTTTATAAGTTATTTCGTGGACATTTTTGGTGTTTGCAAAATATTCTGTTACTAAGATATTATGATACGGATCGTATCCGTAATAATCAGGAATGTGTGTTGCAGTTTCTTTGTATAAATCTGATTGATGAATTAAATAGTGACTTGTAGCGTCTTTCTGCATCAAGTAACTATTGGTAGCATCTTGTGTGATGAGTTGCTTAACAAACAATCCTTTTTCTTGTTGCTGTTGAATTTTAAAAATAGAATTTCTGCTTTGAATTTGGGTAAGCATGTAATCTCCCGACATGAATGACGTTGGCTCTAAAAAACCTTTGTCTAGAAGGTAATGAGTAATATTTTTCTTTGTTAAGCGCATAAAAGTAAATTTTTGAGTTTTTTTAGAAGCTGCCTGCATTACAGGCAGCTCTAAACTAAAAAATAGCTATATCTATAGTAGATAAGCTAAGATTAACATACTGGCCAAGCTCCTGTACAGCTACGTGTAGGAATACAGTTTGCTACAGGAATACTATGAATTTGTGCTTGTGCATTTCCACCATCGCATCCTACTTGTGTACAAACAGTCGCTGCAGTTCCTTGTGGTTGGTGACAACCTTCGTAACCTGTACATCCTAAAAGATGTGTTGGTCCGCCACACATACTAGGTTGAGTGCAAAGTGTTGCTGCAGTTCCGTGCTCTCCGCATCCTTGATATGCTGTGTGTCCAAGTGTTTGTGCTTGTGCTTCTCCGCCATCACATCCTATTTGTGTACAAACAGTTGCGATTGTTTCTTGTTGGTGACAACCTGGATAGGCAGTTGGTCCTAATGTCTGTGCGTGTGCAGCATCATTTTGACCACATCCTTGGTAACCTGTTGGACCTACAACCGTACAACCTTGCCATCCTGTAACACCAATTGTTTGCGCTTGTGCGTTTCCTCCTGGGCATACAGTTGCTGGTGGTGTTCCGGTTGGTTGTAGACAACCTTGATAACCTGTTGGTCCTACTACGGTGCAACCATGCCATCCTGTAATACCAATAGTTTGCGCATGTGCATTTCCTGCTGGCGCACATGGTATTGTTGGGCAAGGCGTAATTGCCGTACATCCAATTGTATTTGGCACTACATTTTGTGCTTGCGCATGTACTCCAGTTGTCGCCACAGTTGTAGTAACCGTAATGCATGCAAGAGTTGGAGGTAAAATAGTTTGTGGTTGTGTACAACCTTGTGTTCCCGTTGGACCTACAACGGTGCATCCGTACGTTCCTGTTGGTCCTACGCAATGACCTGGCTGTGTACAACCTTGCGTTCCTGTTGGTCCAATTAAACAATTTGGAGGAACTGTACAACCTCGTGTTCCAGTGGGTCCAAGTTGTGCTTGTGCCTGTGCGTGACCTCCTTGTGGACAAGTTAATGTCACAGGAGGAATACCACATCCGTGAAAAAATGTAAACATAATAATTAAAGTTAAAGGTTAATAATATGATTTTTAAAGTCTTACAATTTTGAAATTGATGGTGTTGTATCAATTTTGGGTCTACTATTCTTACTGTCCGCATTTACCACATCCACAAACAGGCGTGTGCATACCTTGCGGTTTTTGAGTGGTATTTCCTTGAACAGTATTTGCGTATTGTTGATAGATATCTCCTTGGAAAAATTGTTGCGCATCTTGTTGTGATTGAGAAGTTGTTGCTTTTCCTTGTGTGTATGAGGAAGCATTTTTAACCCAAATGATGGTTCCGCCAATAGCACTATGCGTTTTGGTAATATTTGCATCGTGAATGATGTCTTCATCTTTGATAATGACCGAAGTTTTTAGTAATGTATCTAAGTAAAAAGTAATGTTATCATCTTGCGTTCCTTCTGCAACAAAACCATATATCATCATTACGTCATCTATTTTTTTACCATCTACAATGAGACGTTTTGGAAGTTCATCCAATGCCAATTTGTTTGCCATAATTTTAGTTTTACTGTGATTAATGATGAGTGAGACTATTCTATATTGTCAATTGCTTGCATTAATTCTTTTCCGTTAGGTGTTCCTAAACCTGTGCACGGATTCCATCCTGAAGCAGCTACGTATAGGTTGTTGTTTCCTTCCAAGATTTGGTGAAAAGCAGCTGAGTTTTCTAGTTGATATAAGTACGGATTGATGAATCCTAATCGGTAACCTAGATTTTGATTCATACGAGCAATTAAAGCTGCCCAAAGCGGTGTTGCCAAGCTTGTTCCTCCAATTTTTACCCAATTTCCTTCAAAGTATATTGAATATCCTGAAGCATCTGCAGCATTGGCAGCGATGTCTGGAATTCCTCTCCCACCAGCTTTGTGATATGGTTCAAATTGTGGAAAACGTTCAATATATTGTTGTGAAGCTTTTATTTGATATTGTTGTTCTGCGATGCGTTGACTGAATCCGCCGCCACTTCCTATTTGCGATTGTGGTGTGCTTTCGTTCCATACCACTTCTACAGTAGTGTCATTATCAAAAATGGTAAGTTGCGTTCCGCCGCAAGCCAATACATATGGCGAGTTTACAGGAACATTAACATTTGCGTATTGCTTGTTGTTGAGCGCGCCATTATCTCCAGAGGCACCAACAACCGTGATTCCTTTTAGAGAAGCTTCGTGAAATACATTGTTTAGTTCTACAATTTCCTGTTGTGAATATCCTAATTCTGATCCTGCCCAACTGATAGAAATAACTGTGAGTTTATTTTCGGTATCTGCCAACGCCATTTTCATCGCATTTAGAATGGAAGTTCCGTAATAGACCACTAATTTTGCTTTTGGAGCTAGAATTCCAGCTACTTGAATATCGGCAGTTACTTCTACGTTGTCATTTACTGGAGTTGTTGCAGGCTTGCCAATAACTTGAATTTCTGGAACTGCCATGTTGTATTTGGCAAAGAAGGTATCTAAGTCACTTTGTTCAAATTTTCCACCAAGTTCTATGATTCCAATGGTTTGTCCTTCTCCATCACCATCAGGGAAGTTATATGCTTCAGCGATTTCGAGCACACTGTAACCGTGTATTGATTCCTGAATTGGAATTGCATGTCCGCGTCCAACTCTAGTTTCTTTGTTACTTTTTACAAAACCTGTTTTTTGAGTCGGATCTGTAATGTCTTCTGCAGTTGCCTTATCTTTTGCTTCATCGTCTTTTACGTCTAAGTGTAAATCGCCTTGCGTACTCAGAAATTTTAGCGCTTCAATAGTCACGGGATTTTCTTCGTTTGCAATGTCTTCAGAGTTTATTTTGATGGTAATTTCTCGTGCTTTTTCATCAAAATTTACTTCCCAATGATTTGCTTCGGCATGTTCAATAATATCATTTGCATCGTGTTTGCTTGGAGCAAATATTTCAGCATGTGTAGTGTTGGAAAGGTATTTACGATCTCTTGGATGTTTTTTGATGGCATCATCAATCATGTCTTGTTGGCGTTCTGTAACTTCATTGATGGGTACATAAACTTTGATCTCCAATACGTCTTTTTGAGAACTATTTTCCTGAGTTGCTTCCATAAAAAATAATAAGGTTGGTTATAGGTTCTCAAAGTTGCACATTACACCTATGAAATAGAAGCGTATTTTTACTTGGTTTTAAGATTGAGTATTATCACTTTTTGAATAGTTGTAAACACGTGATGATAATTTTTTGTTGTTTTTATCTTTTGAACGTCAGCATATTACGTTGTGATTGCTTGGTTGGAGAAGTAGCTTGTAAATTATTTTTTTGTGCGTAAAAATTGATGGGAAATTGCAGTGTTTCATCAATCTAAAAAAAAGAAAAGTTCCAACATCTGCATTGTAAAGATGAAGGAACTCGTCAGTTCAAGAAAATTAATTGACAAATTATAAAGAGTATTTTTTATTCTTTTAATGAGTTTAAATATTGTGAAGGATTGATTCCTGTATGCTTTTTAAATGTTTTTGTGAATGATTCCGTATTTCCAAAACCTATTTTCTTTCCAATTGCTTTTACCGTTTGTGTTTTTAATGAATCGTCTTGTTTCAATTCTCTGAGAAGATATTGAATTCGTAAGTCATTGATATACGAACTAAAATTTTTCTCATAGTGAATGTTGATAATTTTAGAAAGATATTTAGGATTCGTCCCTAGTTTTTTTGCTAATGAATGCAATGTTACTTGTTTTAAAAAACCTTGCTTTCGCTCAAATTCAGAAAGTTTGTCCATAATACTTAGGATGATATCTTCACTGATTTCAAGTGTTTTTATTTTAGGTTCTTCTTTCTCTTTTTTAAAGAGTTTCATTAGTTTTTTTAGTAAGCGTAACATTATAATATAAATTAGAAAACAAGGCAATTGTTCAAAAAGTGTTTAGTTTACGTGCTCTAACCACTGAGCTACTCTCCTTTAAAGTGCGATTTAGTAGGAGAGGTGGGACTCGAACCCACGACCACGGCATTCGAGTGCGAAGTATCACTTTTTTACGGCACTTGTTTTTATGTTTGATATTGAAAATATTAGGTAAATAAGCCTAGAGTGTGAAACGCATCTCAATGGTTGAGACGGTTAGGATTCGAACCTAATCTAACCAGAAGTAACACTTTAGTACGACACTAATATTTATATTTTTAAAAAAGAGGAAAAGCAATAAGTTTTACAGGATTTTAGTGCGATTAACAGTCGATGTATTCCTGTATAGACGGCATTTTCCAAGTATAAGGTTACGATTCAAAAAGGGACTTTTCCTCATGTCTTAGCTAGTTAAACGACTTTCTTTATGAAAGGCAAGACTCGCACTTGCATCCTGAGATTAAAACGAAGTATTCCTTTTTTACGACACTTATATGTTGTGATTTCAATGAATATTTTTTTAATGAATGATAGGTAAATGAGTTAAAGTGCTTTTTTTAAAAAAGGTTTTTTTCAAACCCGCGTGAAATCGCCGAAGTAACACTTTGATACGACACTATCATTTTATTTTTAAAAAGGAAAAGCAAAGAAGCGAATAGGATCTTTTTTCTTTTGGATCGATGTATTCCTATTCTGACGGCATTTTCCTTTTGTATAATTTATAAGGTAATTTTAGTAGAAGAATTTTGTTCTTTCTGGGTCCTATTTAAACGACTTTCTCCTCGAAAACGCAAGAATTTCACTTGCAACCAGTTCGCTTTGAATCGAAGTATTTCTTCTTGACGACACTTATAATTATTGTTGTTTCAATGAACTTTTGAGCAGATAGCGAGATTCGAACTCGCTCCAATAGAGTGGAAGTCTACGATGCAACCAAAAACACCTTATCTGCTTGTTTTTATTTGATGGGACAAATGTTGTAAAGTAGTGCGCAGTAATTTTGCGCACTACCTAAATTAATTATTCAAATTTTATTTTTTTTATTTCTGATAATGCTTTGTTACCATTTTCAATAGCATGCATTACTTCAAAAACTTTATCACTCCAACCTGCAATTAAATGCACGTCGTTTTGTTCAATTCGCAATGGCGCTTGACCATGACCCATTAAATCAAACAAGTACAATTTTGCATGTGGCGCTACGTTTCGCTTGTATTTTAACCATTCCTTTTGGATATGATTGTTGTTGCGATAATTGCTATTCCACATTTGCAAATCTGTAAAGAAAAAGACTTTATCCATCACTTTCTTATTTTGATTCAAATACTCGATTACTTTATAACCATTGGTTGCGTAACCAACTTTACCTTCAATTTTCTTTAAGGCAGTTACATTACGTAAAATACCTTTTTTCGGTAAATTGTATGGCATCCAACGATCACCAAAAATACCTGTTATCGTATTGTTGGAACGGTTTTGTAATAACATTGCCAATACCAAACCGATATCATAACATTGTATTTTGCTTTTTTTAGAAACCGGACTAAACATTGAACCAGAAACATCACACGCCATCAATACACGTGTATGAATATCAAAACCTTGAATATTTTGCGCACTTATTTGAATAGCATCTTCCAATGCTTCCAAGATGTACGATGTATAAGGCGAGTTTATCAATTGTATTTCATTATAGGCTGACAAGAATCGGAACGGCAATTGACGCGAACGTAAAACGGCTTGTTCGTTACTTAAATAATTAGCTACTTGACTGATACAATCTGGAGAAACATCAGCTTGTAAAATGTTGCGTAAGTTTCGCATGATTGCCATATAACCAACCTTTTTACTGTAGATTAAAGTTTCCCAAGTGGCTTTGACAGCTTCTCGTTTTGCTTCTGCGGAAGCGAAATATTGCTGACCAACTTTCGATAATTCAACTTCCCAAGTGTATGGAGTTTCCAAATTATTGTTCACAATTTTGTTGAATATATATTGTTGATCTTCACTTGTTGCTTTTGGATGTGTTAAAAACAATGCGTCTTTTAAGGTTACATCACCTTTACGGTTGTATTTTGCAAATTGATATTCGTCAAATTTTGTAAATGCTTTCGCAATACCTTTTTGAACTTGTTTCGATAAACGATTTAATTTTTTAACACCATTTCGTTTGTTTGCTGTTTGGTAATATGCCAAGACTTCTGTGATTTCATCCGCACGTTGTACGATATTATAAATAGTTTTGCTAACCAAATTATCACCTTTGTGAATTTTACCCAATTCTACAGCTAATACCACAGGAATTGATCGTAAGTTCATTTTTGTACGTGCGTATACGGCTAACTTTGCTACAAATACAGGATCGCAATTTCGAACCAATTTTTGGATTCGTTTTACACGATCGGATGTGTTTTCGTATGTAGTTTTTTCTAAGCTAGTAGTTACTACGGCACTATACAATTCCATTTCAGGAGTCATTTTATAGGCTTTTTCACCTTGATGATTTGTAATGACTTGTGTACGTTTTTTTGTAAATACATTAAATTTCATCTTCTTGTTTTTTTAATTAATAACTACTTGTCTTGTTTGACAGTACAAATATTTTACATAACTACGCATTCATTCTGCGTAGTTAAATTTTCTTTTTAAAAAAGTTGATTTTTAATAAAAAAAGCTGTCATAAAATTAGATTTTCGTCAAGCTGAACTTATTCGGTTTCTTATTAAGTTTGCTGTTGGTTTATTGAGATTCCGAATCAAGTTTAGAATGGCATATTTAAATATTTCTTTTGAAACTGAACTTCACAAAAAAGTCCCAAAATCGTTTTGGTAGAACGACCTCGGGACAGAAATAAAAACATAGTGATTATGTATTTTTAATATCTATTTATTGACTGAAAATATATCTTTTAATTGCTTGACGACACCGCCATTTCCAGCAACAGTAATTTCGCCGATTTTGTCTGCAATTTTTTCAACATATTCCATTTCTTTCAATTGATATAACATTGCATTTTCTTCCATCAACTTTGCGGTGTTTAGTAAGCTTCTGGTAGAAGCTGTTTCTTCACGACGCGTAATGATGTTTGCTTGCGCTTTTTTCTGTGCGATTAAAACTTGATTCATGATTTCTTTCATTTCACCTGTTAAAATCACATCGCGAATTCCGCAATATAATACTTGAATTCCCAAGTTTTCTGCTGCATCTTTTACATTTTCAAAAACAGCATTGGCAATGTTTTCTTTTTGATCGAGTAATTCATCCAACGTGTAGTTTCCAACAAAAGTTCTCAGTTTCAACTGCATTGCAATATATAGTTGCTTTTCAAAGTCTTTATTGTCTAAGATTGCTTTTTTGATATCGATCACTTTGTATTGTGTGTAAAAGTTGATTCGAATTGCCGCTTTGTCTTTTGTCAATAATTCTTGACCAGCAATTTCAAGTTGCAACTGGCGCATGTCTACTTTTAAAATTTTGATACTTGTCGCATTCTTCCAAAATTGATACACACCTGAGTTTAAAATTTTCTCAAACTTGTCATCAATCAGTAAGATTGCTTTTTCATATTCAAATACTTCAAAGGTTCTTACATATTGAACCAATCTGTAATCTTTTAGCAAGTTTTTGTCTTTGATTTCCGTAATTTCAATTTTGCTGAGGTCAATTCGTGTAAATGTACGTTCAACCAAACCTTTCCAATACAAGTGTTGTCCAGCTTCCAAAACCGCTATTAAGTTTCCTTTTTCGTGACGTAATACAATTTCGGTATCACTTACATCAATGACTTCCAACATGTTTGCCAAGGTGACATCTTGCAATAAAATTTCACTAGCTATTGGCGCATGAAACTTCTCTGTAAGATTGTACACAGTTACATGCTGACTAAATTTTAGCCAATACGTACCTTCTGTAATTACTTTTTGGTAGTTTCCGTTTTTAAAAACCAAACCTACATTTCCGGTGTTAATTCGTACTCGTTTCATGTCTCTATTATTAATTATGCCATTACTGGCGATTGTACTTTTTTTGATCTCGATTTTCGAGTAAAAACGAAGCGCATCAATCATTTCTCGTTCACGGAGATAAAAGATTTTACAGATTTTCGCTAGTTCTTTTTTGAGGATGGAATCGCACCAAAAGACAATGAATAATTGAATTTTTAGTTTGATTTGATCGTCAAGAAATTGTAGTTTCCATCAGTAAGCACTTAGTATGTCAAAGTGACTTCAAAATTGCTGTTGGTTTCGTTTGAAACTTCAGCAGATTGATACGTCGTCGTTTTCATTAAAAACAGCTGTTAAGGCTGGGATCTTTTTTACAAGTGATCGAACTTGGATCTACATTAACTGTGTAGCACTCTACCAATTGAGTTACTCTCGCTGACAGGCAAGAGACCGGACTCGAACCGGCAACTTAATAAACATTGTTCTAACCTGACTGAACTATCTCTTTTCAGAGAATGGGAATCGAACCCATGACCCATGTTTCCCTATGGTGGATTATTATATGGCTAATATTCCAAAGCCTTCAAATCGAGTTGCATATAAAAGCATGATACAAATTGTGCAACGTTTTATACAATGGTGCTATACAGAAACACGCAACAAGACTCGCTTGATATTTTTACTCGATAATCGAGATTTTAAAAAAAACGCTGACGTTTGCGTCATTTTTTTTTAATAATTTCCTTTTGACTACTTTTCAAGATTTACCTTGAAATAGTGGACTTGTACCTCTTATCGGATTCGAACCGATACTTTCGTGTATACGAACAGATTGGCTGTAAATGCGCTTCCCTACTTTACATCTTGTGTATTTCGGTGCTTCTGCAAACTCTATTCATTAGCGAGCGTATCACTAACGACATTTTCCAATCACTCCATGGTTACGTTTTCCAACGCTCCATCTGGCTCATTGCAGTGCAATGTCCTACCATAGCACTTCCCTTTATGCTAAAGAGGTTTATTAAACCTCGCTACAATCCACGTGTAGCGAGGATGATTAACCAAACAGTATATATTGATTAGCAACTGTTTTTCTTTCTGGCACAAATATTTAGTAGTACTGCGCATTTATTTTGCGTAGAAGAAATTTTCAATAGGAAAAAGTGATATGATCCTATTTAAACAATACTATCTGCACAAGAAGAACTAGCAAAGGCATAAGGTTTTGCTTTGAATACAAAGCCCATTCCTAGGATATATCCCATTGCTTCTTTGAGTGCCACATTCGATTCAAATCTTGCGTCAGTATTAATATCTGCATGGACTTCCAATTCAATTTTATACTTTTCCAATAGATCACAAATGCGGTAGGCGGTTTCTACAGATAGCGCTACTTCTCTTAGCATACGCTCTTTTATTCCTATTTTAGTAGTTCCTTTTTCGTTCTTGATGAACATAAAACCACCTTTTCCTTCTCTAAGAATTACGATCACAGTACCATAAGCGACATGTGTTTTATACGCCTGTGAATCCGAACCCACATAGATTTTTAATCTGTGACCAGCTTTTTGTTCTTTTATAATGGCATTTTCAACAATAGTAGTGATGGGTTCATTAAACACTTTCCCTGAAAAGTTTCGCCATTTGTTTACTGCTATTTCCATCTGTATTATTTTTGAAGCAAATATTTTATATAACTACGTATTAATTTTGTGCTAATAAATGTTTTTAAAATATTGTTTTCTGATATTAATTTTTGAGCAAAAGGTTCTTTGTATTACTCGAAAAGAGTAAAAGTTTTTATATAATTTTTTAGTATGAATTCTTGCTGTTTTTCTCTGTGAAGAATATTTTGATTACTCTTTACCAATCATAGGCAGAATATCCATAATTTAAATAGAATCGTTGGTTAAATTCTTTTTTAAAGTCATCATCAGTTAATTTGAAATTTTCAAAAAGCGGGTAAATAATATTTCTAGGTAATTCTATCAATTTTTCTTCTAAAATAGATTTCCCGTACGATTGATTTAACGTTTCAAGTTCTTCTTGCTCTTTGCTATTGAGTGATGCTATATCAATCCCTTTGAATAGGTTTCCTTTTTTATATTCCTCTTTTGCATGATCGTATAAAGCTTCTCTAAACTGTTCTATTAACTCACTTAAATCCTCTTGTTTTTGCAAAACTCCTGATGAAAATACTAACTCAGTAATGTTCTCGTTTGATGCAATATTAAACTTGGGACGCAACCCGAATTGTAAATATCCTTTCGTAATTTGCATTCTTCCTGTATAGTCTAATTCCAAGTTTATATTTTCATATGATAGAATTTTTGAATCAAAAAAATCTACAAACTTTGGCTTAACACCATTGATAATTCTGGGTGATTCTGTTTCTTTAAAAACTCTCAAATCTTTCAGTAACAACTTATTGTTTTGTATCTTAAATATTGCGACAAAACCTCTCCAACAGGCAGAAAAACTTATAAATGGTCTCTTATAATATTGAGAAATATCAAAAGGAGCTTCTCCAGTATATCTTCTAATACTAAAACCTTTATTTTCTTCAGGAAGTATGGTGTGTTGTATTTGTACGGTCATTTTCTAAGTTTTTTGATGCTCTTTGGAATTGTCTCAACGGATGAATTTACTTACTATATATCATATGACAAACGATTCAACCTTAATAATTCAAACAGCTATTCTCTTGTAAAGCCTCTTGTCTCCAACGTACAAGAGGCAATCTATCTACATTACCTAAAAAGAAGTACTTCTTTAACCACAGTAGCAGCTTCTTTGTTTAGTATTTTGGTCATCACTTTTTGATGTTGCTTTTCCGTATTTTCCCAATCAGTTTCATGATCTTTTACGAAATCTTCTAGAGCATCTTTGGCGAGCAATCCGATGGTTTTCCCAGTTTGTTTTGGAGAAAATTCACCAAGTTTACTTTGTACATTCATCAAGCGATTTTCGTTTACGTAGCCTAGAAGTGTGTTCATCAATTCTTTTTCAGTATCTGAGAGCACTTCTGTCGCACTTGGTTTTGAAATTCTTGAACGTTTTATGTGTGATTTTTCAGACCATTTTTCATTTTTATTTTTAAAAATAACACGTTGTCCATTTCCAAAATGTTTACTCATTAATGGCTTGATGATGGTTCCTTCACAAATATTATCTTCAATTTTTGGAAGATTTAGCCATTCATATACTTTAGATTCAAATGTATTTGGGTACGCCATACATTCACTAAAACTTCCTTCAAAAAGTGTTTTTGCGTAAAACATTCCTACTTTCTCAAAGTATGTATTTGCAATAGTGACATCTAGATATTGTTTATGATCTAGACAAATATCAAATGCATAAAAGTCATTTTCAGGACTGTAAAAAACACCTTTTTGAATGCGAACCATTCCATCAAACTTATTTACAGTAGGATGCGGATAGTTTCCTCCGAAAATTTCACCAAAAACAGTCATCATTTCTGTTTTAGGAAAATCACTTTTTACAAGCTTGAACAATTCAACGATTGCTTTTTCATATTTATGAAGCACATACTTATAATTGTTGAAATTTTCATTTTCTGCAATCAAACTTGTACGTTTTGCAACTTGAATTTGAGTTCCATCAGTAATGAAAGAAAAATTTGCTCCGTGAACTTTCTCCTGAACAATAAATTTTTCATTTCCATAATCGTGAAGGTATACTTGTGCAGTAGCCTTTTCACGGTAGGTATTTTCGATACTATTATATTTTTTAAACATGATTTCTTTTTTTGAGCTTTTCCTAAAATTTGACTTTTCGAATAGCTTTTAGTTTTTATTCATCTCATGTAATCGATCTCTGCGATCAATTTCACCTAAAGGACTTCCTTTAAATGTGGAAATATTTTGGAAGCCATTTTCTTCTGTAATCAGAGATTCTTCCGCTAAAACGGCACCTCGTCTTTTATTTCCATAATTTCCTGTCATTTTTTTTGTGGCTGGATCTAGATCTCCCCATAAATTAGCAGGTTTTCCTGAATCTATTGGTTCCACAAAATAGGTGACTCCTGTTCTTTTTGAAGTCACGAGGAATCTCCCTGAATCTTCAGTTCTGTAAAAAAACCTTTGTAATACATCTTGTCTCATGACTGTTTGTTTTTATTAATTATGAATAAGAAATGACAAGATTTTCACTTGCATCTTCGAGATACTAGCTCGCTATTTTAACTTTAAACTACATTTCTTTAGTGGAATAAATAGGATTCGAACCTATATCTCTGGGACTTCAATCCAGCGCATTGACCAACTCTGCCATTACTCCAATTTGGGTGACTTCGAGGATCGAACTCTGTTCTTCTCATTCACAGTGAGGCGTTTTACCAAATAAACTAAAGTCACCATTTTTGTAGTGATAGAAAGAATCGAACTTTCAACTTCTGGCTTATGAGACCAGTGCTTTACCAATTAAGCTATATCGCTTTAGTAGACCCAAAAGGATTCGAACCTTTACCTCGAGAGTCAAAGTCTCGCCTGCTGCCTTTACAACATGGGTCAATTTGTAAGTCTAATAGGAATCGAACCTATACTCTTAGCTTCGTAAACTAATGTGCTTTCCGTTACACCATAGACTTGTTGCACTCCTTTCTAAGATTGCATTTGTACAGAGAGAGAGATTCGAACTCTCAGAAACCTGGGTCTAAGTCAGGCATGTTTACCAATTACATCATCTCTGCATTTAGTACCTGCGGTGGGATTAGTTCACAAAACATCTATTGTATACAATGGAGTTCATGAATACTGAAGTATTTCGAACCCACATGTGCTTCGCACAACAGCGTTTAAGACTGTTTTGTATACCAGTTCCATCACACAGGTGTTTAGCACTCTGTAAGGGAATCGAACCCTTAATTCTACATAGAAAGTGTAGCGTCTTCGCCGTTTGACCAACAGAGCATTGTTATTTTTGCAGTACCGACGGGATTCGAACCCGCAACTTCTCGAGAGACAGTCGAGCACTCTACCATTGAGTCACGATACTATTTGTATAGCTACTAAGAGTCGAACTTAGACTAAGAGGTTAGAAATGCTTTAAGCATTCACGAACTCTTAAATCTAAAATAGATAACATGTGAACTAAATCTCTGGTGCTTTCCATTACACTATAGCTATATTATTTATTTTGCACGCCCGCAAGGATTTGAACCTCAACCGTACGTTTTGGAGACGTACATGCTGCCAATTACACCACAAGCGTATTTTGTGGGAATTGTAGGATTCGAACCTACTCAGCATTACACAACAGATTTACAGTCTGCTCCAGCTCTCCAACTCTGGCGAATTCCCAAGTTATACAGACAAGGATGAGATTGCTGTGCTTTCTCATCAAGTCACAAATTGGATTACATATTATTCAAATGAATTTGACACTACGTAATCATTGAGACAAGGATGAGATTCGAACTCATAAAAAACAGTTTTGCAGACTGCTGCCTTTGCCATTCAGCCACCTTGTCATTGCGATATCGGAAGGACTCGAATACTGAATCGAGTTCAGCACAGGCTCTTCAACCTCAGACTTAACAGGTCTTCGCTCTAACATTGAGCTACAATATCATTTTGTGGAGATACGGAGACTTGCACTCCGTGCTGCGGGATGCAAACCCACTGTTTTTGCTTGGTAAACTATATCCCCAATATGTTGCGGAGCGCAAAGGAATTGAATACTGAATCAAGTTCAGCACAGGCTCTTCACCACTGTTAGGTGGACTTGATTAGCAGTTAAGCGTAACGAACCAATATTTACCTACACTCCAAATTATTTGCGGAAGAAGTGGGAGTAGCTCGCGCCATAAGCATTTTATAAATAGGTGCTCATGAATGCTAGGCATTTCGAACCCACACGAGTCATTAACTCCGAACGGTTTTAATTCCGCATTTTTATTTTATTTTTTGTCTCATTGAATTCGTAAACTCATTTCAAGACCGTGGCCACCGCCAATTGGCTTGTTCTTCCTTTTTATTAACTCTGCACGGTTTTAATTCCGCATTTTTATTTTATTTTTTTGTCTCATTGAATTCGTAAACTCATTTCAAGACCTTGGTCACTGTCAATTGACTTACGCTGAGAAAATATAAACCATAAAAAAAAGCATCTCTTTTTTGGGAGATGCTTTTATAAAGTTTGTATATAGTTACGATCATCGCAACGTATCTTTATAATACTCCCGTTTTTTTCTATACATAAAATCTCCTTGCTGTTCTCTTAAAAACAGACTCCAGCAACTTTCCGGCAATCGGAGAATGTTTGCTAAGGCGGATATGTGATGTAATGTATAATTCATAATATTTTTTTTATGTTGTCGTTTTTTGTTTTTGACGTTGCAAATATGAAAACGATTTTTTGATTACGCAAACTTTTTTTGATTTATTTTACTGATAATCAGATGTTTACATTTGTTTTTGGGCATGAAAATCCCTGTCCGTTATACAACGGATATTGAACTTTTTACCAACTGTCTGTCTCTCAATTGCTTTTTGTTTCAATGTCTATTATTTTCTATTTGACTATGCTTTGAACATTTTTTAAATTTTTTTCATAAAAAAAGCGCCTAATTTCTTAGACGCTTTACAGTTTGTATAATTTTTGTGTTATTTCATAAGATGTTTCACAGATAAAAATGTACATAAAGCGTCTCATTTCGCCAAAATGGTTCAACCATTCCGCGATTTGTGTCCTGACTTCTCAGACAAATAGAGGCTATATGTAAATAATTTTTTGTCATTAGTGTGGCAAATATGTAATTTTTATAAGGTTTCTTCCAAATGAAAAACCTTATTTATAATAGTTCTAATTCTATTGACACTTAGGATTCTGAAATAAGCAAACCAAAATATTCTTCTTTGGTCAACGGTCTAATAGTGCCTTCTGGTCGTACATTTCGTTTCATTTCACATAAAAGAATATCTCCTTGACGCTTTAAGCATTTAATGAATGGAATTACATTTTCATGTACTCGAAAGGTAGAAGCAATGGCAGCAAGCGGATCATCTTTGTATGCTGATTCAATCCAAATCCAGTGTTCTTGATTGGTAGAGGTACACCAGCATTTTACCGCATAACGCAATTGTTTTTCACCTCGCCATGATCTAAAGTGTTGTACTTTGTTGAAATCAGCTTCATAAATTTCAAAGATGTTGTGTTTTTGAACCATTGATTTATTTCCAAACTCATCGTACACAGCATGATGTACTTCAATTCCTTCTGTCGCAATACGTTTTGCTTTGAGTTTTTTCATAAACGTATCTACACCAACATAGTTGAATGCAAATCTTCGCAAAGAAAAGTCATGAAGTTGAAATATTTCCTCGTACGTTAGTGGTGTTACTTTTTTCCATTTCTTTTTTATGGAACGAATGATTTCATCAAAAGATGGATTGCTTTTGTAGTTCCATTCGCGAGTCAATTCGCGTGTATAAAAATTATCAAAAGAAATATGACGCATTTTTAGAATGCTGATGAATTTACGAATGGGTAATTTATCTTGTCGAATGTTTGTCCAAATTGAAAATGATTCTTTCGAAATGATAAATTCAGTATTTCTGTTTTCTACTTCATGAAAAAAGTGATTTATAGTAAGATGCTCGCTGTTTTCCTGATACATCATAGTATCAACATATTGCAAACTTGGCAATCTGTCTTTTATACGCGAAGTTTTTTCACGAATTGCCAATATGCCAACTTGTGTCAATTTAGGAGCAACATCAGCAGTTATGTTTTCTAGAGTTCTAATGCCGCAAACACCTTTTACTTCTTGTAAATTAGGAAACTTACAATAGGTGTTTAAATCAACTTTCCCTATCTGTTGCATGCTTCTGAATTCATATAAATTTTCTGGTTTTCTATATCCTAAATATTGCAATTCACGAATTGTAAATTCTCCACCAACAAACCTAAGTGCAGGAACATCAATTTTAGAATTTATGTCACAATGCGTTCCTATTTTGTGGAGTGATTGTGCTGTGAGTTTAGAATCTCTACCTACCACAAGTCTTTTATTTATTTCGACTAAAGTGTTACAGATCAATTTGGCTTTTTCTCTTACAAGAAGTTCACCTGATTGTTGGAGTTTCCGAAAAGATGTTCTCCCTTTTTCAATTAGAATTTTATTTTTAACTTCTTCAACATCAATATTTATAGGCTTTGTTGTGCTGATTTCACAATTTCCATGAATTAGTTTTAAGTTTGGACTTTCAAATAAACTTGCTGCTTTTTTTTGAATGATGTCTTCAAAATTTAAACTTGGTTTGGCGACATACGGACTGAATTGATCTGAGATTTCAATAGTGAGATTTCCGTAAATTGTCTCTAGGTTTGGGCAATCTAATTTTGCATTGACAATTTTAAGATTTCCATAAATTACCTTATTACGCAAGGTAACATTGCAATTTTCAATGCTAAGATTGTATAATTCGCCTTCTTCCAAAATGTCTAAATCCTTTTGAAAAAGCACGCGTTGCCATTTTTCTGGAATACGACTTTTAAGTACGTTTGATTTTCCCGTGATTATTTTGAGTTTTGGCAATTCAACAGGATAATGTTGTTTAAAATCACCTAATACTTTGCGCAATTCAGGAAGTTGAATATCATTCCCATGAATGTTTAAATTTCCTTGAATTTCTGTGAGTTTTGGCAATTCCGCTTGATGTGCATCTAAAGAAGCCAATCCGAAAACCGTTGTTAAGTTTGGAAATTTACAACCAATGGCGCGCGTGTACAATTCGCCACTCATTTCACGAATGGGAATTACAGCATTTTTCAGATATATTTCCAACCGAATATTTTCTGTTTCCGTTATTTTAGAAATATCGTCTTCCGTATGTATTTTTATTGTTTTCACGATGCTAAACTCTTAATCAAAAGCATTTTCAATAATTCGAGTTACAGGATTAAATTCTTGTTGCACATATTTAATCACATATTTGCTTTCTGTTTTTATAATTCCGTGTTCTCCATGTGAAACGATTCCTTCACCTTCAATTTGCAATACTTGTGTACTGCCAACCGAATAGCGAACCTTTATGTTTTCCGCTTCTAAAATATGCGTATTGGTGGTTTTTTCTAATGCGTATTTCATGGTTACATGTTTGTATTTGTTAAAAAAAAGCAACAGTAGACGAGGTTCGAACTCGCGACCTCATGCGTGACAGGCATGCGCTCTTCCAACTGAGCTACTACTGTTGCAGTATGGAACGAGTGTTGCGCAAGGTTTGAACTCGCACTTCCTGAGTGGTTGCCAGGTGTTCTTCCAGTTAAACTACCAACACTCGTATGTATTTTTATATGATACTTGAGATTTGAACTCAAAACCCCTTGCGTGTCGGGCAAGTGCTCTTCCAGTTGAGCTACTATCACTGCCGTTTTTTTGTACAAAGATTGAGCGAGACTTGAACTCGCACCTCTAGTTATGAGCCAAGTGTTCTTCCAATTAAACTATCAATCTTTGCGTATCAAAATTTCTTATTATTTTTTAAAGGAGCAACAGACGGGACTCGAATACTGAAACAAGTTCAGCACAGGCTCCGCAACCTTCGTTATGTTGACGATATTCTTCCAATTATCTTGAACTACTGTTGCATCTTTTATATTTTACCAATCTACAACAACGTAGTTTTTTAATAACTTTCCTGTAAATATAGTATTGTTTTTTTCGTTTTCATAAATTGGATGTATGATTCTCGCTGCGCCATCTACGGGATCAAGCGGCGGAATGTATCCTTTTTCAAATTGTTTTTTTCGCAAGGTTTCGCTTGCTCCTGTTGAAACCCAACCCACATCAACCGCATTCATGTAAATATGATCTTCTTCAAAGGTTTTTGCTGAGGTTAAAGTCATCATGTTCAATGCCGCTTTGGTCATGTTGGTATGCGGATGAAACATGGTTTTGTTGTTGTAACTAAATTGCCCTTCAGAAGAAGTCACGTTGATAATATGTTTCTTCGGAAAGCTAGATTTTTTGAGTAACGGCAACAATTCTTTGATGAGAAAGTATGGCGAAATTTGATTGATTAAGTTGACTTCAATCAATTCGTGCATAGAGATTTCATCGAGTGTAGCATTCCAACTATTTTTTTCTCGCTTGTCTACAGGTTGTCCAAAACGATTGAGTTCCAAAAAGCTTTTTTCAACGTGATTGTTCAATAGTTTTACATTTGCCACAGGAGTTTCATTCGCGATTAAATTTTGCACTTCTGAAAAATCATTGAGTAATTTTTGTTCTTTTGCAATCAATGGCGTGTAATATTGATCGGTATATTTTATGGTTTGCGCTGCGTTATTGATAAGAATATCGAGCGTTTCATGTGTGTTTTTGTAATACTGAATGAAGTTTTCAACCGATTTCAGATTTCGTAAATCCAATCCGTAAACGACTAAATTATCTTTCCAGGTTTCATAATCTTTTTCTTGACGAAATAATTCCAAAGCACATGCCGGAAAACGAGTTGTCACGGTTACATTTGCATGAGAACGCAATAATTTTAGCGCAGTTGCATAGCCAATTTTTACACGACCACCAGTTAAAATGATATTGCGATTTGTCAAGTCTATATTTTTAAAACGATTCTCGTAATTAAGTTCTGCACATTTAGGACACAAGCGATTGTAGAACGAATGCGCCAACGAAAAGGAAGTATTGCAGCAATAACAATTCTTCGGAACATTCAATTTTGTAAACGATTGCGAAATTTTTTTGTCGTCTTGATAAATAGTCGTGTTTTGCAATGCGTTTTTAGAAATTTCACTGTTTAAGATTGTTTCTAAATCTTCTTGTTTTTTGCTTGAAAAAGTATCTTTCCGATTTGCCTTTTTTGCTTTTTTAGAAATTTTCGTGATGAGTGTTCCAAACTGTTTATTGTCTGGATTCTCAAACGGATTTTCCTTGAGCGCATGCAATACTTTCAAGCAGGTTTCCCATTCTTGTTGCGAAAAATTATAGGTTTGTTCGTTATTTTCCATGGTCAAAATCTTCAAAAGGTTCTAAAAATCCGATGAGTTCTAAGGTTGCTTTTTTCCAGCGAATTCCGTGTCCGCTTGGAATGCGCGCTTCGTATACAATATCGTGTTTGTAATGTGTAAAAACATTCCACCACGTTTTGTGTTTCAGTATGTATTTTATCAGTTTTTGTACATTTTGTTCTTTTTCTTCCGTTGTTCCTTTTACCGTTCCCCAAAAACTTTCCGTAGAGCGTTGTGCGTGTTTTTCCCAAGCGCGAACCGCTTTTGAAATTTGATCGTTGTGCGGTTTAAAACTGTACTTTAAAAGTTCTTTTCGCAATGGCGGAATTCCATGTTCATCTTGAATGCTCGCGGAAGTCAATCGCTGTCCTGAAAGTATCAAAATATTTTTAAAATCAGTCGCTTCTAAAGCTGTTGCAAAGGCGTTTCGTGTCATCACATTCCATTCAAAATGATACTTTTTTAAGACTTTAAATTGTTCTTTGAAGATGGAAAACGCTTCTTTGATATCAGGAACGATTTCTTCTTCAAAATGTGGTTTTCCTTGTGTTTTTGTGTAATCATTTCGATACAACGCATTGACATTCCGCGCTAATAATGACAAGTGTTCGTTTTGTAAAAACGCACCATATTTTGTTTTCCATTCGTCCGAAAGGAAACTTTTGCAGGAATAAGCGATGTCTAGTAAAGCGTTCACGATTTTTGGTTGTAAAACTCAGTTCTGATGTTCATTAATAATTCGTTGATGGTTTTCAAATTTGGACGTTCTGGCAAATTGGAATTAGCATATAATGTTTCCAATTCTGTTTTTAATTTGGTTGCCCAAGTGACCAATTCGTCATATTCAAATTTTCCGTGTTTGATATCAAGTAAAAACTCACGATCTGGACGTTTGACATGAATGGTATTTTCCGTGGCGATTTCTTTTGCCATATGCAACAAACGAAATGTATGCATCATGTTTTTAGCATCGTAATTTTTTCCGTGTGAAACTGTTGTTTTGTAACGTTCGTCATTTCGTTTTTTTACCCAATTCCAATATTCTTTGTGTTTTTTGCAATAGCTAGAGTAACAGTCTTTGTTGTAAAATAACAATCCGATTGTTGGTTCGCCTTTTGGGATGGAACTCAGCGCCAATTCGTTTGCTTTTTCACTTTTTATGATTCCTTTGTAGGGAATATTTTCGTTGTGATATAGATTGTAACAATCTTTTAAATGCGGAATGTTTGCAATGCCACAATCTTCTTGTTTGATATTTTTATTGACTAAAAATGTTTGCAACGGAATGGAAGTGCCATTATCGTAGATATAACAGAAATCCAAGACAGATTTGCGCTCTTTTTCCATCGGATTGACGATTTTCTTTTCCAAACCACGTGCTTTTTTGATTTGTGTAAACGCGTAGTTTGCAAACGATTTCTCGCATTGTTTGGATAGAAAAGTTGCTAGTTTGATACTGTCGAATAATGGATTTTTTTGTAAGATGCAATCTTCAGAAACATTGAGTAATTCTAGAATATTCGGATTGTTTTTGGCGCATAATTCAATGAATTTCTGCAATTCATAATACACGGTATCGTTTGTTTCGTCATTTATCTGTGCGATATAATCCAATGAATAGTATGTGGATTTTGGCAATACAAAAACTCCGCGAATGTCTGTGTCGGAAGTTGGCGTATCTAATCCGTACGCACGACTTCCGCTGATACATTCGAAAATGATATTTCCAGATTTTTTGAGTTCCTCTAGTGTCATTTTAGTCGTTTTTGTAATTGCTGTGAAATGTTTTTAATTGTGCAATGATTTCTTCTGCGGATGCGCTATAGAAATACTTTTCATAATGGTCAAATTGAGCCTGAAATAGATTCATAAATTTCCCCAAGTTTCTTCCTTTGATTTCAGGAAACAGTTCCATGATGATTCTTCCGTTGTATTTTTGTTTGATCGTATTGATGTATTTTTCTCGTTCTTTTTCAATGCGAATTTGCTCAAAAAGATTTGTTTCTGGAAAATAATCAGCAATCATTTCTAGATAGTGATCTTTTTCTAAAAATTTAGGTTCACGAATAATGTCATTTTCTTTCAAATAAGCAATAAACGCTTGCATTGTCGGTCTTTTTTTTCGTTTGTTGATTGCCTTGTTTTCGTCTAAATACGGTTTTGTGGAAAAGTACTTGCTGGCAATTACCCAATCAAATAATTCTTTTTTGGAAGCAAAACCTGTTTCCCAAACGGAATAATCTAAACCAAGAAACGCAAATATTTTTTTGAAATCGTTAGTAATTAGTATGTCTTTGGAATAGCTTTCTTCGCTCGTTCTTCTAAATACATAATGTAATCCTTTTTCACCATATTTAAGATTGAATCGACGAAAGATTCTTCCAATGATATTTCCGACATCGTTAAAACTTAAAAAGTTATACGTCGCTAAAAAATAGGCTTCTTCTTTCGTAAAATAATCTACTTGCAAATTTTTGTAAACTGTACTAAACACGTTTCCAACCGATTTGTGTTGCTGAATGTTTAAATCGTTCAAAATCTGAGTTTTGATACGTTCCCAATCCGCCACAGCGGAAATATTTACCAACACATCCAAATCGCCAAAATCGGCTTTATCATCATAATACCGCGGAATTCGAAAGTTGTCAGCGCCTATTTTCTGAGAAAGATACGTGCTGATTTCTGTTTCAATTTCTAAATATTTCGCTTTTGGCATGCGCCCTAATTTAAATAGATTTCCGCCCATTTTGTATGTTTTTTTTAACTGTCATCACCAAACCAAATGACTCCTATTTTGTTTTTTGAAACGACAAATAAGCCGTAATCGTACCAATAACTCCAACTAATGTTTGTCCAACCTCCTAAATCTAATTCGTCTGGATATAAAGGTTTGCTAACTAAAGCTTTTTCCCAATATGAATTTATATATATGGTTTCAATATCTTCAAAACTGTTCAGAAATACATCTGCGAGTTGTGCAGCTTCATGCCATTTCATATAATGTTCTCCGTATTTGCATTCCTTTATAATGGAAGAAATTAGTATGTTTTTTGCAGTTTTTTCATCAACAGAATCAAAATCGTCTTTGTTAATTTTTTGATTGTTGATGAGCGGATTTTTGTATAGTTTTTGAATGATTGTTTTAAAATCGTCTTGCTTGTGATTTCGTTCAAAAATATCACAATATACTTCACCAAGTTGCGCATCGTAATTCGTTACAGATTTTGACTCGATTAGTCGTGCTAAATGTTTTACTTCTACTTTCAAATCTAGCACACCAAATTGTTTTCGGAACAAGGTAGTAAAGTCTTCAGGATTTGGTTTTATGTTCTTTAAATCGTTTCGAACTTCATTATTTTCAGCAATAATACCTTTCGCTAAATCGATCAAACGTGTATCAATTGGCTCGTTACTTTTTTCAATGTGTTTACTTTTTAGCAGGATTAATTCATCTAAAAGCAAGCTAGATTCTTTATCTAAAAGCGGATATAATTCCCGAAAATTTACTGGCGGAATTGTCTCTTTTTTATAAATCCAATTGGCGCATAACGCAGTTCGAATCGCGTAGAAATAACTTTTTAAAGTCATTTTTTTAGTGTTCAACGTAGCTTCAAACGTTCGATTCATGTTGTGATAATGAAAGAAACCTGCCACAGGATTGAAATTGTTTTGCGCAACTATTTTTATTTCTTCTAAAAATGTTTCCGAACTTTTGTATACGATAGGAGAGAAGATCCAATCGAGTAACGCAGGATTTGATTTTGAAAGCAATTTGAGTGCTTTTCGAAGATCCCAACCTGAACCATCCAATTCGTCTTCCGTCATAAATTGAATCGTATCTTTTTGTTCCCAAAGATTCAAATACCAATCAGTTTTGTGTTTGTAAACAAAGCGAATATCATAGTCAGAATCGGGAGAGGCAAAGCCCCAAGCTCTGCTTCCTGATTCGACAGCGAATAAGATTTCGATATTTTTATCGCGTTCTATTTCGTTGAGTTTTTCTAAGATTTTTGTTTCCATTGTGTTTTTCTTTGACTTTTCCAGTTGCGTTCAGGAATCGTGCGATTGATGGTTTCATAACCGTGTGGAAAGCAATATGAACATCCCATGTCGTTTCCAATTTGTATTCTAGATATTTGTGTTCCAGAGATTTTTTTTGGGAAATCTATGAATCCATGATCGTTGAGTCCAAAAGTTCTTTTTAAACGTTTGCTCTTTTTCATTGTGTACTATTTTATTGTTAATCAATAAAACAGCGCACCTTTTTTTATTTGCATGACTAAAATTTTTATGTTTTTTACATTTCTGAGTTCAAAGATGAATTGTGGTTGCGCAATTATTTTGCGCAGTGTAATTCTAAGATTTTATTTTATTCGTTTTTGATACACCAATCGAGGATTTTAGCAATGTTTTTTGCATCATCAACACCACGATGATGTGTTCCTTCTAATGGAATTTTTAAGATGTTTAATGCGCCATTCATGCCTACTTTTTTGCGCAAACCTTTTACTTCTGTAAATGTGGTTTTTACGTTGATATGTTCTTGTCCCATTGGATATTCTACGTTTCGGAGTTTGCATTGTCGTTTGAGCATGTTGAGATCGTATTGACCATAACTTGCCCACGTGTATTGTTTCGGATTGTACTCTACACGAAGTTTTGTACACGCTTCGACAAATGAAATTCCTTCTGTATCAATAAGTTCTTGTGTAATGGTTGTGAGTTCTGTACAGAATTCGCTGATTTCAGAACGTTCAGGCTTGATAAGAATTCCTTCGTTTTGTGTAATTTCACTTGTTTCTGTATTTAAAACACAGATTCCGATTTCTATGATTTCATTGACTTGTCCGTTGGGAATTGGTTCATTCCAACAAGTTGCTTCTAAGTCAACGATGATGATATTTTTTGTATGATGCATGTTTTAATTTTTTGATTCAGATTCCACCACATTTTTCTGCGGAATGTGTTTGTCAACAATGTGACGAACCATGTTACACCAAACTCTAGAATTATCTAAAACCCAAGCATCCGAACTGATTGCTATTTGATTGCTTTCTGCGATTAGTTTGTCAGGATTGTTGTGTAGCATAATTTCCCAAAGGAGCTGATGTTGCTCTGCAAATTCACTCAAGATTGTTTTTAATCGTCCGCTATTGGAAACTGGTTTGTCAAATATCCATGTTGCTTTTTTTACCTTGTTTTCTTGTAGAAAGTTTGCAATAAGCTGAATGGCTTCTGGTGTTTGTTTTACTTTTTTGTAGGTTCCGTGTACGCTTGATAAATCGCGATAGCAACCATCTAAACCTTTGAAAAGATATGCGCCCGATAAGGCACTTTCTAACATGATTAGTACATTGAAACCATCTAAAAATACTTCTTTTCCTGCTAATTGATTTGGCTCCAAACAATGTTTCGCTCGTTTTTCGAGTTTGTCTGAAGCTTCACTCATTCCTTGAACGGCGCGTTGTTGTCGGTTGTTGAGTTTATAGCGATTTCCTACTAATGGAACTGACGATTTTTCAGAGAATCCTCTGCTCAATAAATACGAAATATCTTTGATCGCTTCTCGCATTTTTGCCTGCATTTTGGGATCGCCAAATAAACGATCGTCACTTCCTTCTTTTCCTCTGCTTCTTTTGGTCATGAGTTTTTATTATTTCTTGTTTTACTAAGAATGTTTGTGCAAATTTTTTGCCTTTAGGGTTTCAAATTTTAGTAACGTTCATTTTTTCTTGTTCTCGACTCCGCTCGAACTGACAGATATAATGAACTAAAAAATCAAGTCTGTGTATAGGAAATTGCTTTAGCACCATTCACAAGCTAAGCTGCATGCTTGAAGCTACGCTTCGCAATTCCGCTTGCTTGCTCATTATTTCTTAACACAGACGAATAGTTTCGATTAACATTTTGAAAATTATTTATTACAATTATCAGTTTCCACTATCTTTTATTTTTTCACAACTTCTCACAATTGTCTGAGTTACTTTTTTAGGATCGCATGCATATACGCCTGAACTCCACACAGGATTTGCTTCAATGAGAGCCCAACCTTTTTCGGGAATGTAACCGACATCAATGACGACAGCTTCTGGCAAATGAATGGATTCATCCGATAAGAATTCTTCTAGAAAGTTCAGCATTGCATTTTCTTCGTGTTTCTCCATGGAATTTTTTAGCTGAATTTCTCCGTTATAGATGTATGTCGACCATGTTTGAATGGTGTTGTCAATTACAAAACAACGAACTTCAATCGCCCAACTCACGACATCGGAAACGAAGACTTCAATGTTTTGATCGATCGTGCTATAGCCCTGAATTTCTTCCACGGAAGTGTATACGCCCGCAGGGAAAAACTTGAAATCGACAGGTTTTATAAATTTGTTTTGTACGTTTTTGATGTTTTTAAAACGGTCGTATGTAATGTTTCGCAACGTATATTTTAACGGAATATTTGCGAGCCAATCGTCCGCAGGTTTTAGCAATTTTAAATTGCATTGTTCTGCGATGATTGTCGTGAATAAATCTTCACCGTAAACGGCTATGACATCGTTTTTGTAAGCTTCAGGAACATTCCAGCTTCCAAAACGCATTGCTGTAAATTCCGTATCAATTGTTGCTTGATTGATAATCATGGAATCTTCAGAGAAATTGGGCGATAATACAATGATTTTTTGTGTGTTCATGTTGTTTTTTTAACTTATAAACTAATTTCTTTTACCATATCAACATGTTCATTGTTGCATGAAAGGATGTGTTCGTTTGAAGTGAAATTTCCATAGTTTTCAATGGTTTGTAGCCAATTATTTTTGAGTTCTGTTAAGGTGTTTTTCGCTTCTTGCGAGATTTTTTTCCTGAGAATAAAATCAGCAATAGCTGGAACTTGTTTTAGTAATTTTTCTTTCGAATATACTTCTATATTTTTTTCGATGAGCAATTCGTTTTGAGCCAAATAGAACGCAATAATTTTCCAAGCATCAGCATCAGGTGTATTTTTTTGATGGAAAGTTTCAATTTCTGAAAAATCAATGGTTTTTAGCACGTCTAGTTTTAGTTGAAACGGATGAATTCCACGGATAATTGGTCGGATTTGTGATCGTAAATGTGTTCGCGTTAGCATCGTTAAAATTGTTCTAACAGCTTTGTAAATTGCCAACGTTTTGTTGCGTTTGACCGTTTTTGTGACAGGAATTTCAAAAAATTGTTCATGATGTTTGTGCGTGTGATAAAACGCATTATTTAAGGAATCTACCCAAGATTTTGTGTAAATTGTATCTGTTAAAACTCCATCTTTAATCACTACAAAAATTGCATTCCAATCAAGTTGAAACTCCGTTTTTAGCTGTTTTAGCTTTCGTTTTCGTTCTTCTTGTGTTGCAGGCATTTCGGCTTTTGGCAACACAATAATGACATCAATATCTGTGGAACTTTTGGAACCATATTGAAAATATTGATACGGGAAGTTGTCAATTTTTGTGAGACTTGGTTTCATGATGGAACTTTCTTTAGATGTCTGCTTGTTTTAGATTTTTGATGGAACGTTCTATGAGTTTATAAAAACTGTCTGGATCTTTTTTCCTTCGAACAAAATGTTTGAAGGAATTGTAATGTGATTTTCTTATAGGATATTTATCTATGATTTTGGCTAATTGCGGTAAACTTTTTGGTGGATTTCTAGCATTAAGATACAGGATAAACGGATCCATTGGCGGATGATTTGGAACTTCAAAACAAGTGATTTCTGGATGGTGTTGTTGAAAGTAAGATACAAAGTCAAACGTGTGATATTCACCATATAGAAATACTATTTTTCCGTCGTATTCTTTTAATTGTGCTTTCAGTTTTTTTCGCAGTTTGCGTCCCCAAATTTTATTTTTTACATAGATCCAAGGCGAGATTAGAAACAGCACAAATAGGAATGCGATAAAACTTAAAACAGTGAGCAAGCTTTGTCCAAAATTCTTTGATTTTTTCATGATTTCTTTTGGTTTCTCGTCATCATTATAAATAACTGTAAATGTTTTTGTAATGCTTCTGAATTTTCTTCTTTTCGCATCAAATAGTTTTCCAATTCAGGAAAGATTTCAATGATTCCTTCTTTTGTATATACTTCAATTCCCTTTAGTAAAGCAAGCGTCATTCCTAGTTGAAATGCCATCGATTTGTAAATTTCTATCACTGAACCGTGTTTGCCAAAGTCTGTATAGTTTTTGAGTTGAATTTGCGCTAAAAAATCAAGTTGTGTTGCAACATCAGATCGTAGTGCAGTTTTTGATTGTTTGCGTAAATTGGTTCTTGTAAAACTTGCAACTAACGAACGTGCGCAACGTACAATTCGTGATTCAACATCTCTAGAAACCAATTTTTTGATATGATTTTTAAATTCCTGATCGTGCAAATCATAGGTTGTAAATAGCGCGTTGTTGAGTTCGTCAGCACTGCCTTTGAAATTCTCTACAACTACGCCATTTTTTAGAATTGCCAAGTTGCCATTTATAGGTTTTGAGGTTTGAAAATCCATTTGTTCCGTATACAATTTTACGACATCATGATTTCCTCTGATGTGATCTAAACTGTTTACAAAAAAGCAAACATCTAAGTCTTCAGAACTTTTTGAGCCAAATATTTGATAGGAAGGTTTCATGTTGTTAAAAATTTCCATAGAAGACTTGCAAACAAGGCAATTGTAGCTTTTGTCGCCACAGATCGACCACTTGATTTCTATCATCTAATACAAATTCGATGTAATAGTTTTTTTCAATGTTTTCTGTAAATAATTCTTCTTTGATAATTGCATCTTTACGATTATCTTTTGCTTTTCGCATCCACAATGCGTCATATTCGACTTCATATTTATTTAACCAACGTTCTGTTTCTGGCTGATGTTCGCTACTTCTGCCAGATAATAATAGAATTTTAAAACCTAAGTTTTTATAGTTTTTGACTAGATTCATCACGGGAATATTTGGCAAATCTTGTTCGCATTTATTACCTTCAAACGGACTTCTGTTGTTGATTAATGAAAGCGTTCCGTCTAAGTCGCAAATAATTGCTTTTGGTAGTGAAACATCTTGTTCTCTGATTTCGTTTTTCAATCTTTTTTCACCGTGCAATTTTTTATGCATTTTTAGAATGACTTCACGTCCAACAGGATTTTCACGTTTAGAATCTCGCAAGATCGCTTCATCTACATCAATTTCCATGATTTTTTCTTCTACTTTTACTTGATGACCAGTTTCTGCTCTGTAATCTGCGGCAATTTGTTGAATACGTTCTAAGTTTGACTTGTCAAGATTTGTATCATCGACAATGACGTGTTTTCCGTGAATCAACGCTTCTTTGATGAGGAAATCACGTGTTTTTTTGATGAATTTTTCATTTCCTTTAGAAAAGTGTCCGTTGTCTAACATCGCACGCAAACTATCACGATTGATGCGTTTGTACATTCCTGGACTGTCGGCAATGAGTTTTTTGGCGTATGTTGACTTTCCTGAGGCAGGAATTCCTTTGAGTATGATTATTTTTTTCATAATATTTTCCCGAGAAAGCGGGAAGCTTTATTTTAGTTAAATTCGTTGGAAAACGCTTTTTCAAATGTTGGGCGAATGTATTTCCAAATAATTTGATCGTATTTTTTGTTGTTTTTCATTGCAAATAATATGGCTGGATATTGGCAGGTTTTAAAATATGCTGCCGTTTCCTTATCGGATTCCAATTCTTTGTATTCCGCTTTTGCAATGGCTTCTACTTTTGCAAAATTCGTTTGTAATTCTGTTTCTACTTTGCGTACCCAAGTGTAAAATTCGTCAGGAATGTTTTCAATCCATTCTGTTAGTTTTCCTTCTGTTTTTAGGGTTTCCCAAATGGTTAAGGAAGATACTTGTGTCACAATTTTGTGCAATTCAATATAATCTTCAAATTTGATTTTTACTCGGAAACCATTTTCATATTGAATGACAAAACCTTCTTGGTTTTTCCAGTTTAGGTTTTTTAATTCATGCAACGACGAAAAATTGTAACGTGTTGGTATTGGAAATCCAATGTCTTGCAATGGTTCATTTTTACCAGTTTTTGTATCTGTAATTGCTAATAAAACCAACTTTTCTTCCAAACCGTAATCTACAATAATTCTATTTTCTGGATAGATGATTTCAAATATATAGGTTTTGCTTTTGTCTAATTTATTAAAAGTAGCGGTATATTTTGAATGCAATATTTCAGTGGCTTTGATGGCTTGTTTGCTAGTAAATGAACCTCTGGTTGCGATGTATGGAGTTTCGTTTAACCAATATAAAATTCCAAGTGAACCGTCCATTTTTTCAAAAACTTGAAATGGTAGGTTTGGTAATTTATCATATCCAATTTCTTCTATGTTGAAAAATTTCCGGATTGGTTTTGCTACAATATTGTAGTTTTCATCTAGAATTAGTCCTCTACATTGCAACGTTTCTTCGGTCCAATATTGATCGTATTGTGCAGCTTGTGTATAGTTGTATATCCACAAATTTGCTGTTGGATGTTTACAGTTGTGAATGTAACCATTTTGCATTGCTAGCTTTAATTTCTCGATATGTACTACACTTTTTTTCATTTGTTTTTTAATTATAGCACAAATATTTTACGGAATTGCGCATTGATTTTGCGTAGTAGTATTAAAATTCTAAAAAGGTAGTTTGCGTTAGGGATTGAATGGTATGTTTGAGCTCCTCCCAATCAAGTTGGGAGAGCGAGCCATGAAAGCCCGACCGTTTTGCGGGAACGCCCAAAATTTAAAGAAGTGAAGAAATGTATAATCTTTGTGCTTAGTTTGAGTTTGGAGCAAAAAAAATTAGCCAACTGGCTAATCAAAATTTTAAAATTTATAAAGTTATCTTACTGATTGTTTAAACACCAATGTAAGATTTTTGCGGTGTTGTTGGCATCATCAACGCCTCTGTGATGTCTTCCTTCTAAAGGAATACGGAGTTGTTTTAATGCGCGTGCCATTCCGATGCCGCGTCGCATGCGATTGCAACGTTTAAACTCCTCTTTGACATTGATGTGTTGATCGCCAAACGGGAAATCGACCTGTTTTTTTCTGCATTCTTCCATGACTTTGTTACGATCATACGCGCCATAACTAGCCCAAGTGTATGCAGACGAATCATACTCGTCAAAAAGTATATCAATCGCATCTTCGAAAGAAACGCCATCTTGCGCAACCATTTCGGGAGTGATTGAAGTGAGTTCTGTGCAAAATCGACTGATTTCGGAATGTTCAGGAATTACGAGAATTCCTTGTTGTTTGGAAATTTTCCCAGAAGGAACATCCAATTCGCAAATGCCAATTTCGATAATCTCACTGTGATTTCGTTGGTATTCGCCATCTTGTTCCCAGCACGTAGCTTCTAAATCTACCACTAGGATTTTGTTTGTTGTTTTCATCTTTTAATGATTTTTAATTTAATGAAACTCACTTTTGAAAAGCTAGTACTGAACTTGATTCAGTATCTAAGACACATTCAAAATTGCAAGTTGAATTCATCTTATTGAAGAACGAGATCTAATATTTGATACTGACAGATGAAGCCGACGCACAACTACTATGTAAAGAACTTGTGCAAAGAATGTGATTTATGTGCGCAATCTTTTTACGCAGTTTCTAATTTTTTTATATTTTCACATCAAATACATACACATGGCAATTAATAAAAACGCACTGATACGTTATAAAACGATTGATAAATGTTTGCAAAATAAGTATCGTCAATGGACATTGAATGATTTGATTGAAGCTTGCTCGGACACATTACACGAATATGAAGGTCGTGAAGTGAACGTGAGTCGCAGAACGGTACAATTGGATATTCAAATGATGCGCAGTGATAAATTAGGCTATAATGCTCCAATTGTGGTGTACGATCGGAAGTTTTACAAGTATGAAGATGAAGATTATTCTATTACGGATATTCCGCTGACGGAAAATGACATGAATGTACTTTCTGAAACGGTAGAAATGTTGAAACAATTTAAAGATTTTTCATTGTTTTCAGAATTGGGCGGCATCATACAACGTTTGGAAGATAAAGTGTATACGGAAAAAACGCATCAGGCTTCCATTATACATTTAGACAAAAATGAAGGACTGAAAGGATTGCAACATTTGGATTTGTTGTATCAGGCGATTTTAAAGAAAATTGTGTTGCGTTTAACGTACAGATCGTTTAAAGCCAAAGCAGCTTCCGAAGTCATTTTTCATCCGTTTATTTTGAAAGAATATAACAATCGTTGGTTTTTGGTTGGTGTTGCAGGAAATAAACCGCAGATTCTCACTTTTGCTTTAGATCGAATCATTAATGTAGATTACGATTTGGATATTCCGTATCGAAATGAAGATTTTAGTGGAGACGATTATTATAAAAATACCATTGGTGTAACGGTTTTGGATAAAAAGCATATTCAAGAAATTGTATTGAAAATAGAAAAAGACAATGCGCCGTATGTGACTACAAAGCCTTTTCATCACACTCAGGAAATTATTTCAGTGTTTGAAGATGGAAGCATTATGATAAAGTTAAAAGTGCATATTAATTACGAATTGGAACGTATGATTCTCGGTTTTGGAGATTCAATTGAAGTCATAGAACCTAGATTATTGCGGAAACGTATTAAAAAGAAATTGGCGGCGGCTGTGAATAAGTATGCGGAGTGATTTTTTGAAATTAAGTACAGAAAATGTCATTTGTAAAACAGTACTTTTTTATTTATTGAATAGGATAGCTTGTTTGTTTTACTTACATTTATGTGAGAATAGTTTTAAAATTGAAGAATCAAAAGTTGATAAGAAAAAAATACTATAAGTGGGTTAAGAAGCTTTTAAGAGAAGATGTAAAAGAAATTTCAGATGAAGAATATGTTGAGTTGGAGGAGGAGTATTTTCAGAAAGATAAATCAGATTGGTTTAAAGTAAAAAAAGATTCAGATCAAAAGGAGATTCAGGTATGGGATAATAAAAGAGTTAAAGTTTTCTGGATGTTGATTAGGAAATTTTCAATGAAAAGAGGTCAAAAAGAAGGTAAATACTCATTTTCAAAATTTATTTTTCCAAAATTCGAATGGTTCTTTGATAATTCTGTAGATTACCTAGATGACTTGAATAATCTTACTTTGTTACAATTGGAGTTTTCAAAACCAGCAAATTTTTGGAATGAAGATGAAAAAATAGAATTTTCATTGGAAGTGAATTTTAGTCAAGCAAAGTTTTTATCAATAGCAATATTTAGTCAAGTCACTTTTTATGAACGTGTCAGTTTTAGTGGAGCGAAGTTTCTAAATTCAATATATTTTAATTATACTATTTTTTATGAAAATGTATCGTTTAATTCCGTTAGCTTTTATGGGGATACTTTTTTTAGATTTGCTAAGTTCGAAAAACAAGTAAGTTTTGGTAATAGTAAATTTTGCAGTAAAACATTCTTTGTGGGAGCTACGTTCTCTTTAATATTAGATTTTTACAAGGTTACTTTTTTGGGTGATACTTATTTTGAAAATTTAAAACTTACAAATGAAGTTAATTTTTCATTCTCTAACTTTACTAAAGAAAAGGTGTTTCTATTTAATAACATAGAAGGTATATATAGTTTGAATTTTTCAAATGTTTTACCTAATTCTGAAATAGTTTTTCGAAAAGTTAATTTTATTAACTCCGATATATTAAATTCTGATATAAGTAAATTTAGATTTGAAGAATGTAACTGGGGTAGTTCTCAAAAAATAAAAATGAAAAATGGAAATGAAAGTATTTATAGACAGTTAAAAAAGAATTTTGTTAACGCAAGAGATTGGGATTTAGCAGGGAAAGCATACAGAAGTGAGATGTCAACAAAAAAAAACAATGTATTTAGAAAGCCTGTAAAACGCGATAAAAATATAAGTTCATGGATTTATCTCTTGATAAGACCTGTTGGCTTCATAATATATTTTTTTTATGGTTTCTTTTCAGGCTACAACCAAAGTATTATTAAGCCTATATTTTGGTTTTTAATATTTACATTTCTTATTTTTCCATTCATTTATTCTGATTTTTGTTTTAATTGTATTTTTAGAGAAGAATTCATAGAACAAAGCGTGAAAAATGCATTTCCTTTTTTTAGTTTAGATGATAGTCTTTCATTTTGGTATTCACTAATTCAAAAAATTTTTAGTACTGTGTTATTGACTTTCTTTATACTTGGATTGAGAAATAAATTTAAGCAGTAATTGCGTAAGCTCTAATAAAACAAAAAACCCGATCAAATTTTGATCGGGTTTTTCTGGTGGTGCCTCCAGGAATCGAACCAGGGACACAAGGATTTTCAGTCCTTTGCTCTACCAACTGAGCTAAGGCACCAGTCGCAAATGCGGATGCAAATATAAGTGTTTTTTAAACTTGACAAAACTATTTTGCAAAAAAAACGTTTCTTAAATTAGCAAAGTTTAAAATATACGAATGAATTTAATTGTAGACGCAGGAAATACGTATGTAAAAGTTGCTGTTTTTCAAGGAGATAAAATGCTGTTTGATGAAAGCTTCAAAAAAGAACGATTTCAAGAAAAAATTAAAAAAATTTTAAAAACACATGCGGAAGTTGATAAAATGATTACATCTTCCGTGACAAAACTAAGTGATGCTACAAAACAGTTTTTGGCAAATCTTGATATAAAAGTGCTCAAACTTACGCATGAAACGAATGTTCCGTTTCAAAACAATTATGCAACGCCAGAAACATTAGGCGTAGACAGAATTGCATTGGTTGTGGCTGCCGTGACACAATATCCAAAACAAAATGTGTTGGTGATTGATGCTGGAACTTGCATAACGTACGATTTTAAAACACATGAAGAAATATATTTAGGTGGCGGAATTTCCCCGGGAATTCAACTCCGTTACAAAACATTAAATCTATTAACCGCAAATTTACCTTTGCTCACACCAAAAATGCCAGAAAGCTATATTGGTAATACAACCGAAAGCGCAATTCATTCAGGTGTAACTGTAGGAACAATTACAGAAATTGATGGCATAATTGATCGATATAAAGAACAATTTACACATTTAACAGTTATTTTAACAGGCGGCGACGCTAATTTCTTGGCTAAAAGGTTAAAAAATACCATATTTGCGAATTCAAAATTCTTGTTGCAAGGATTGAATAATGTTTTAGAATATAATAGATATAATGATTAGAAAGTTTTTAGGATTATCAATTTTGTTGTTTATCTGCCAGGTTAGTATTGCACAGCAAGGAACAGCTTCCCCGTATTCGTTTTTAGGAATAGGCGACTTAAAGTTTAAAGGGACAACAGAAAATAGAAGTATGGCAGGGATGAGTATCTATTCAGATAGTATTCATTTAAATCTACAAAATCCAGCTGCATTTGGTAGTTTGAAACTTACAACATACACACTTGGAGCAAGTTACGGTCAATTAAAATTGGAAAGTGATGCAGGAACTGATAAAGGTTCTGCAACAGCATTAGATTATATTGCAGTTGGTCTTCCTATTGGAAAACGAATGGGAGTTGGTTTCGGATTATTACCTTTTAGCTCAGTAGGTTATAATTTTGAAGGAATTGGTGAAACAGGAATTGCTTCGGCACCAAACAAATTTGCACAGTATGAAGGTGAAGGTGGACTAAACTCCGTATTTTTATCGTTAGGATATAAAATTACCAAAGAATTTTCGGTTGGAGCAACGGTAAATTATAATTTTGGAAACATTAAAAATCAAAATACAGAGTTTTTAGGTGAATTAAATGATGAAGGAGAATTTGTAAGAACCTTGAACTACGGAACACGTTCTAAAGATGAATCAAAACTTAGTGGTATCAACTATAATCTTGGAGCATACTATCAGACAAAATTTAATGACAAACTTTCGTTGAGTACTTCTGTGACATTTTCGCCGAAATCTGATATAAGCTCAACAAATACACGTCAGTTATTAGCATTAAATATTTCTGGAAATGGTGGAGAAATTATCAGTTCTGGGCAAGTAGATGATATAGATTTGGGAGACCGAAGAAAAACAGAATTGACTTTGCCTACAAAATTAGCTTTTGGAGCTGGTATAGGAGAAAGAAATAAATGGTTTGCTGGAGCAGAATATACGCTGCAAAATAATAGCGATTTTGGAAATGGATTGACAACTATTGAAAACGTAAATTATGAAAATGGTTCAAAATTAGCCGTTGGAGGATTTTACGTTCCAAAATATAATTCGTTTACAAGTTACTGGGAGCGAGTAACATATAGAGCGGGAATTCGTTATGAGAACACTGGAATCATGGTGCGTAACGAAAGTATAAATGACTTTGGCATGTCTTTTGGAGTAGGACTACCTGTGGGACGATCATTATCAAATGTTAACCTTGGTTTTGAGTTCGGAAAAAGAGGAACGACTAACTCAGGATTAATCAAAGAAAATTATGTAAACTTCCACATAAGTTTATCACTTAACGATAGATGGTTTATAAAAAGAAAATACAATTAATCGATAAATATTAAAGAAATGAAGAAGACTATTACATTATTTGTTGCAGGGTTGTTTGCGTTAACGAGCTTCACAACTTTAAATGCTCAGGATTGTAAGACAAAGTTATCTCTCTTTGCTGAAAATGCAAAGGCAAAGAACTATGCAGAAGCAGAAACACAATTAAACGAACTAAGAAAAGAATGTCCCACAATTAGTTCAGCATTATATGCGTATGGAGAAAGAATCTATAAGGCAAAGCTTAAAACGGCAACTGACAAAAAAGCGGTTGCGCAAGAATTAATTCAACTTTACAGAGATCGACTTGCTAATGTCCCAGCAAAAACGAAAAAAGGAGATGTTTTAGGTGACATCGGAACACTAATGGTTGACTATAAAATTGGAGATGTAAAAAGTCAGTACGATGTATTTGATGAAGCGTTCAAGTCAGACTTGGAAAACTTCAAAAATCCAAAATCTTTATATCAGTATTTTGAATTATACTATAACATGTATCAAACAGGTGATTCAGGAGTTTTATTAGAAAATCTAATCGAAAAGTTTGAAGAACTAACAGAAAAGTTCGAATCAGAAAGCGAAAGATTAGCAAAAACTAAAAATGAATTGATTGCTAAAAAAGATGCTGGTCAAGAATTAACTTCTAAAGAAAAAAGAAACGAAAGAATTGCAGATACAAACATCAAAGCAATTGCTATCTTCTCTGGAAACATGGAATCATTGGTAGAAAAAGTATCAACATGTGAAACTTTAATTCCTTTATTTAGAAAAAACTTTGATGCAAATAGAAACAATACACTTTGGTTAAAAAGAGCTGCTGGAAGATTAGATGTTAAAGGTTGTGATGAAGATCCATTATTCGTAGAGTTAGTAGAAGCTGTAGATGCTTTAGAACCATCTGCAAACTCAAAAAGATACTTAGCTGGAATCTATGAAAGAAAAGGAAACTTAGTAAGAGCTGAGGAATACTTGAACCAGTCGTTAGACATGGAAAAAGATCCAATTAAAAAAGGGAAACTATTATACAAAATTGCTGGAAAAGCGAAGAAAAGAGGTCAAAAAGCAAAAGCTAGAAAGTATTACTTAGAAGCTGTTAAAAGCAATCCATCGTTAGGTGGCGCATATTTAAAAATTGCACAACTATACGCTTCAAGTGTAAACCAATGTGGAAAAGACGAATTCACAAAAAGAGCTGGATACTGGAAAGCTGCTGAAATGGCTAGAAAAGCTGGACAAGTAGATCCATCATTAAAAAGTATTGCTAATAGAACTGTAAGTTCATACATGAAATCTGCGCCAAGCAAGTCAGATGTATTTAGCAAAGGATACAAAGGTGGAGAATCAATTCCATTAAACTGTTGGATTGGTGGAAGCGTACGAGTTCCAAACTTATAATATGAAACTACATAAAAAACATATATTACAATTCATTGTCACAACGCTTGTTGTGACAATGTTTTTTTCATGTCAGGACAACTATAGCGAAATCCAAAAACTTTCGTATTCCAAACGTTTTCCTGTTGGTGAAGCCGAAAATATGTTTTTAGTGTATACCGATTCTGGAAAAGTAAAATCAACACTCAGAAGTCCGTACAACAAAGATTTTTCCAATCAAAAATTTCCTTTCATGGAATTTCCTAAAGGAATTGTTCTGGAATTTTTTGATGAAAATAACAACAAAAGCGTCGTAACTTCCGACTATGCAATTTTGTATAGTGACACAAGATTAGTAGATTTACAAGGAAATGTAGTATTGACTACGCATGACGGAAACGTCTTAGAAGCGCCACAATTGTATTGGGATCAAGACAAAGAATGGGTTTTTACAGAAGGAGAATTCAAGTGGAGCAATGAATATGGCGTACTGCTACAAGGAACTAACGGAATCGACTTCAATAAAAGTCTGACCATTATAGATGCACACGAAATCTATGACAGTACCATTCCTATTGAAGAAAAAGACAAATAAAAGTATCACACTGACAACCAAATAAAAGCAAAAATAAACAGATGAAAGTTTTACACTATACCAAATATCTATATCTTTTTGTTGCCGTTTTATCTATCTACAAAATAATCACAACGTGGAGCAATGAAGAAAGAATTGATTACATGTTTATCATATTTGCTGTAGTTTCTTTAGCAATGTTTTTCTTTAGAAGACATTACGAAAAGAAATTTGAAAATTACAAAAGAGAAAAAGACGACTAGATGGAAGTACAGTTGCTCATTATCATAACGGCATTACTGTTTTCAGCATTCTTCTCAGGAATGGAAATCGCATACGTCTCTGCGAACAAAATACATATAGAATTAGAGAAAAAGCAAGATGGAATTTTAGCAAAAATCCTGACGCGACTCACTCAAAAACCTTCCAAATTTATAGCAACAATGCTTGTTGGAAATAATGTGGCATTGGTTATTTATGGTTTTTTTATGGGCGATTTGTTAGTAGATTTAATTCAGGAAACATGGCTCAAACAATACATCGTAGCTGAATATGCGCTGCTTTTTCAAACCATAATTTCAACACTTGTTATTCTCTTTACAGCAGAATTTTTACCTAAAGTATTCTTTCAAGTATATGCGAACAGTCTGCTTAAATTTCTAGCATTTCCCGCGTACATTTTTTACCAATTATTTTGGTTGATCTCTGAATTTGTCATGTGGATCTCAAACGTAGTGCTCAAAAAATTCTTCAAAACGGAAGGCGACCAAGTGCAACTCGAATTCAGTAAGGTAGAATTGGGTGATTACATCTCAGAGCAAATGGAAGCTGGACATCAAGATGAAGACATTGACTCCGAAATTCAAATATTTCAAAATGCATTAGAATTTTCTGCGGTAAAAACACGCGAAGTCATGATTCCGCGAACAGAAATTGTAGCGATAGAATTGCGAGAATCAACTCAAAACCTTGCAAAACTATTCTCTGAAACAGGATATTCCAAAGTATTAGTCTACAAAAATACAATTGATGACATTATAGGTTATGTACATTCATTTGAGCTATTCAAAAAACCAAAAACCATTCGCAGTATTGTATTGCCTGTAGTATTTGTGCCTGAAGCAATGTTGGCAAACGATGTATTAAATGTACTGACGAAAAAAAGTAAAAGTATTGCAGTTGTGCTAGATGAATATGGCGGAACTTCCGGAATTGTTACGGTTGAAGATATTGTGGAAGAATTATTTGGAGAAATAGAAGATGAGCACGATGTTACGGAATTGTTGGAAAAACGCATCAGCGAATACGAATACCTATTCTCGGCACGATTGGAAGTCGATTACATCAACGAAACTTACAAACTCAATCTTCCTGAAAGTGAAAACTACGAAACTTTAGGCGGTTTAATTGTGAGTGAAACCGAAGAAATTCCACAAAAAGATGAGGTTATCATCATCAACAATTTAAAGTTTACCATCATTGAAGTTTCTAACACAAAAATAGATACGATTCAATTACAAATACTTTCCGAGGATTAAAATCCCTAAAATTAACGAATTAATCCTGAGTTCTTCTTTTATTATTTAGTAGGAAATTGTATTTTCGCCCACTGAATTTCATAAAATTGAAGATAAATGGCAATTCTTGCAAAAATTAGACAACGTACATTAGTTCTGATCCTTATCATTGGATTGGCACTTTTTGCTTTCGTAATTTCTGACGTATTTAATAATAATGGCGGAGGAGACAAGCGACCAACAGAAATGGGAACTGTAAATGGTGAGAACATTCCATTACAGCAATTCCAAAACCAAGTAGAATACGCAAAAAACTTATCAAGAGGTAGGCAAACTACGATGCAAATCGTAAATTCTCTTTGGGATGAAGAAGTAAAAAATGCTTTAATCACACAACAATTAGACGAATTAGGAATCACAATAGAAAAAGATGAAATCTGGAACCTATTAATCACAAGTCCTAATATCACTTCAAGTCCACAATTTCAAGACGAGTCAGGTACTTTTGTAGAAGGAAAGCTAAGAGAATATGTAAATAACTTAGAAGCCAAAAGAAATCTTGACGATCAAAGCAAAGCAGAATATAACAATTGGGTTGCTACAGAGCAGTACACAATCAGAGAAGCAAAAAAAGCATTGTACTACAACTTGGTAAAAGCTGGATCAATTGCTACAGTAAAAGAAGGAGAAATGGCGTACCGTATGGAAAACGACAAAGTAACTTTCAAATATGTACAAATTCCTTACACTTCTATTGCAGACTCATTAGTAGAAGTTAGAAAAAGCGATGTGCAAAACTATATCGAAAATCACAAATCAGAATTTGAAGTAAAAGAATCAAGAGACATACAATATGTATTCTTCCCTGAAACACCTTCAAAATCTGATGAAGAAGAAGCTAAACAAATGGTAGAAGACTACAAAAAAGGTTTAGCTGCCGCAGAAGATGCTAATGCATATGCAAACGAATACACTGAAACTAACGAATCAACAGCATTTACATACAGTAGCCAATTGCCAGCAGACATTTCTTCAGAGATCATGGCAATGGAAGTTGGAGATGTTTACGGACCTTACAAAGTTGGAAATCAATACAAAATTTCTAGACTTGTAGAAACAAGTAAATTGCCAGATTCTGTAAAAAGTAGACATATTTTAATTCGTTTTGCAGGTTCAGCAGGAGCACAGCCAGACTTAAAAAGAACGAAAGAAGAAGCTAAAAAAACAGCAGATAGTATCTTAACTATTGTAAAAAGAAACAAATCTAAATTTGCTGACATAGCAAAAGAAATATCTGATGATACTTCAAAAGACAAAGGTGGAGATTTAGGATGGTTTACAGGAGCTACAGCGCTTACACCAACATTCAAAGAATTCGTATTTGAGAATGAAACTGGCGATATGGGTGTGGTTGAATCTCCTTTTGGATTCCATGTTATTGAAATTGAAGATCAGAAAAATGAGCAAAAAGTAGTAAAGCTTGCAACTATAAATAAGCAAGTAGAAGTTACTGAGCAAACATTAAACGACTTATTTACAACGTCATCAAAATTTGAATCGGATGCAGGGAAAAGTGATGACGCTTTTGTAAACGTTGCAAAAGAGCGTAACTACGATGTAAATCCAGTAAATAGAATCAAAGAATTAGATGCAAGTCTTGCAGGAATGCCACAACAACGTGAAGTTATTCGTTGGACATTTGAAGAAGATACAGAAGTTGGAGACATCAGACGTTTTTCTGTTGGAAGTGGATTTATCGTAGTACAAGTTACAGCAAAGCATGCTGCAGGATTGGCTTCAGTAGAAGAAGCGTCTGCAAGAGTTCTTGGAACTTTACGAAATAAGAAAAAAGCTGAAATGATAAAAGCAAACAACGCTGGAAGTAAAACCTTAGCTGAATTAGCTTCAGCAGCAGGAAAAGCGGAACAACAAGCAACATCATTATCTATGGCTGCACCAATCATTCCTGGAGCAGGAGCAGAAAAGAAAGTTGTTGGAGCTGCATTTGCTTTAGACAAAGGTGCAACTTCTGGACTAATTGAAGGAAGAACTGGAGTATTTATGATTCAGGTTGTTGACAAAGTAGAAGCACCTGCAAAAGACACGTACTTAACTGAAATGAACACTTTAAGAAATCAAAGAGCTACAAAAGCAACAAGTTCTGTTGTAGAAGCATTAAAGAGTTCTTCAGAAATCGAAGATAATAGAGGTATGTTTTACTAAACCTCAAAAACATATCATGCTTTTTTGCATGTGTAAAAAAACCTGTGAAGTTCATTTCACAGGTTTTTTGTTTTTATAAAACTTCCTATTTGAGAATAAATTTAGATCAAGATAATATCATTTTGTGAAAAGGAATGACAGTTTCGTATCCTTTTGCTTCAAAATAACCTTTCGTATCGTCGTTTCCAGTCGCTAAAATAAAATCACCGCCCCAAGCACCTAAACTTTTGGTTTGTCCAAAATAATCAGCAAACAAACGTTCTTGTACAGGTTTTTCCTGAATAATTCCACCAATAATCTGTTCGTGTTCTTTTAGAAGTAATTCAAAATCTACTAGCGATTTGCTGGTAGTTATTTCGGAAGTAATCGCATTAATCACTTTTATTTCATTGGCAATAGTGCCTTTTCGCGTATTATAATTTTCAATAGCGTTTCTGCTATTTTGTTTTTTGTTTAAATGTACAAAGTACAATTGATTGCTAAACGTAGGTGAAAAATCTACTTCAGTTACTTTAGGTTGCTGTTGATGCACTTCGTAGACAATGGACGCGTTATGTTTCGCGCAAGCAATATCGTAACCACTTCCCTTAAACGCATTCCACAATAATGTATACGGACTTACATTTGCCCAAAGTGCAATATTATTGATTAAAGTAGAAGACGAACCCAATCCCCAATCTTGAGGAAAACTCAAAGTAGTTTGCACTTCAAAACCAGTATTACCTGATAAAAACTCAGGATTCAATCGTTTGGCTTCTACTAACAAATTGTGTAATGTTTGACTGACATCGTCTGCACGAGAAGCAACAGCATTAAAAGATGATAATTGAAAAGCGCGTTGATACCAAATAATGTCTCTATAATCAAAACTTTTCCAAATCAGTTCAGGGACATTAATTGGTTTTACTGTTAAACTTTGTCCATATTTTGTTGGTGTAGCTAACGCTTTTGCGCCATCTAACACTACATATTCACCTGTTATCAATAATTTTCCGTTACTGTAAAAATTCATGAAGCGTGTTCTGTTTTATACGCTGTAAAAGCATTCACAACAGCGCTATGTGTTACTGTTTTATCTTTAAAGAAATTGATAAAATGTGTTTTCTCCGTTTCGGTAGCTTCTAGTTGATTCAAAATATTAATTAGATGCATTTTCATATGCCCTTTTTGAATTCCTGTAGTGACCAATGAGCGAACAGCAGCAAAATTTTGCGCCAATCCTGCAACGGCGACAATCTGCATCAATTCTTTTGCGCTCGGTTTTCCTAACATTTGCAATGCTAATTTTACCAAAGGATGCAATGACGTCAAACCGCCAACAGTACCTAAAGACAACGGAATTTCTATCCAAAACTTAAAAATACCGTCTGTAACTTCGGCATGCGTTAAGCTTGAATAACGTCCGTCTTTGGCGGCATACGCATGAATTCCAGCTTCAATTGCCCTAAAATCGTTTCCTGTGGCAAGAACAACGGCGTCAATTCCGTTCATAATTCCTTTATTATGTGTCACGGCACGATATGGCTCTGTTTTGGCAATCTGAATTGCACGAATAAACTTTTCGGCAAACTCATTTGCGTCCATTGATTCGTTTTCTACTAATGTTTCTATCGGACAACTTACTTCGGCTCTTACCAAGCAATTTGGTACATAATTGGAAAGAATGCTCATGACAATTTGAATATCTTTTTCTTGCTCAGAAAAAGGTTCAAATGATTTTGCGGAAGTTTCAAAGGTTTTTGCAAACTGTTCCAAACAAGAATTGATAAAGTTTGCGCCCATAGAATCAACAGTTTCAAACGTACAGTGTAGCTGAAAATATCCTGCTAATTCATCGGTTTTATCACGAAGTTCAATATCGGTAATTCCGCCACCACGTTTCTCCATATTCTGAGTAATGTGTTTGGTTGCAGCAAACAATTCGGCTTTAATAGAATTAAAATAAGCTTCTAACTTTTCGGTAGCACCAAAATACATAAAATGTACTTGTCCTACTTTTTCAGTGCTTAAAACAGTTGTTTTAAATCCGCCGCGATTAAGCCAAAATTTTGCAGCTTTACTTGCTGCAGCAACTACTGAACTTTCTTCGATTGCCATCGGAATTGCGTACAATTGGTCATTAATCAAAAAATTTGGTGCAATTCCCAAAGGAAGATAAAAATTGGTGATGGTATTTTCGATAAACTCATCGTGAAGCTTTTGTAATGTTTCATCAGAATTCCAATACTTTTTCAAAGTGCCAACAACTGTTTCATCATCATGAAAATAAGTGTCAGCAAGCCATTTTATCTTTTCGTTTTTGGAAAGTTTAGAAAATCCAGCAATGGGAGCAATCATAAAAAAGGGTTTAAATCCGTTATTAGGTAACCACAAATATACGCAATGAAAAAGGAACAATTTTAGCTCAAAAGCACTAAAATAGTATCTCAAAAAGTTTCTTTTCTCTGAAAATCAGTCAAAAATAGCATATAGAATGTTTTGTTTGCGCCAAAAAAAGTTGAAAGTAAGCTCAAAAAACGAATTCATTTTTTTATGAAAGAAACTAGGATTCAAGCCAATTTGAAGTTTACATCTTCTTTCCTGCGAAAGCGCATAAATACTCAGTAAAGTTAATGCCTTTTATTTTTTTGTGGTACTTGCTTGATATTTGTATATTGTCAGCTTTATAATTGAAAATTATTCAAAATAATAGGCTTTTAACATGCTTATTCATAAAAACTCAATACGAATGAAATTAAAATATATTTTTCTTTTTGTCTTCTTAGGATTAGTGAACATTACAACAGCACAACAAAAAGAAATTACGCTGCTAGAAATTTGGAGTGGCGCTTTTGCAACGAGCGGAATGGACGTTTTACATTCTATGAACAATGGACAACAATATACTGTACTAAACAGGCGATCAGGTTCGGTAGATAAATACGATTACAAAACACTTCAGAAAGTTGAAACCATTGTAAAAGCGAGTGATCTTTCTGAAATACAATCATTTTCTTCATATAGTTTTAGCGACGATGAAAGCAAAATGATCTTAGCGACAAAAGTAGAACGTGTCTTTAGAAGATCTACTTTAGGAATCTTTTACGTGTACGATATCGCTTCAAAAAAAGTAACTAAAATTTCGAATAACAAAATACAAGAGCCAACCTTTTCTCCAAATGGAAAAAAGGTTGCTTACGTTTATGAAAACAATATCTACATTAAAGATTTGATGTCTGGTAAAGAAACGCAGATCACGAATGATGGTGTGAAAAACAAAATTATCAATGGTGTTACGGATTGGGTTTATGAAGAAGAATTTGGTTTTGTGCGCGCTTTTCAGTGGAATGCTGCCAGCGATCATATCGCTTTTATTCGTTTTGACGAAACAGAAGTTCCTGAATTTTCCATGGATGTGTACGGAACAAAATTATATCCGCAACAGCATGTATTTAAATATCCAAAAGCAGGAGAAAAGAATGCAATTGTATCACTACACTTACATAGTTTAAAAAGTGGAAAAACTTCAGAAATCAATTTAGGAGAATACACAGACTTCTATATTCCAAGAATCAAATGGACAAATGATCCGAATCTGTTAAGTGTACAAGTCATCAATAGACATCAAAACGAGTTAGATTTGATAATGTATAATGCTGCAAGCAATCAGGCAAAAATAGTATTAAAAGAAACCGATAAAGCGTATATTGATATTACAGACAACCTAACGTTTTTAGCAGACAATAGTTTTATTTGGACAAGCGAAAAAGATGGGTTCAATCATATTTATCATTATAAAAAAGATGGTACATTAATCAATCAAGTTACGAAAGGGAATTGGGAAGTCACTAAATATTACGGTTATGATGAAGACGAAGATCGTGTATTTTATCAATCAGTAGAAAATGGTTCTATCAACAGAGATATCTATGCTATCAAAATAAACGGAAAGAAAAAGAAAAGACTTTCTACAAAAGAAGGAACAAATAGTGCAAAATTTAGTGCAGATTTTACATACTACATCAATACGTTCAATAATGTTACTACTCCTAACGAATACACATTACACTTGGCGAAGAATGGAAAATTAGTCAAAGAAATAAAAAATAATGCTTCTGTAAAAGCAAAATTGGCAAACTACAAAATGTCACCAAAAGAGTTTTTCACGTTAAAAACAGCAAAAGGGCAGGAGTTAAATGCTTGGATAATAAAACCAGCTGACTTCGATGCTTCTAAAAAATATCCTGTATTCATGTATCAATATTCTGGTCCAGGTTCTCAGCAAGTTGCCAATCGTTGGAACGGCGCTAATGATTATTGGTACCATATGTTAGCACAAAAAGGAATGATTATTGTGTGTGTTGATGGACGCGGAACTGGATTTAAAGGAGCTGATTTCAAAAAAGTAACCTACAAAGAACTGGGTAAATACGAAGTAGAAGATCAAATTGATGCAGCCATTGAACTTGGAAAACGTTCGTATGTAGACAAAGATCGTATTGGAATTTGGGGATGGAGTTACGGAGGATTTATGTCGAGTAACTGTATTTTAAAAGGAAACGATGTATTTAGTATGGCAATTGCAGTTGCTCCAGTAACAAGTTGGCGTTTTTACGATTCTATTTATACGGAACGTTACATGCAAACTCCGCAAGAAAATGCAAGTGGTTATGACGACAATTCGCCAATAAACTACGTAGATAGACTAAAAGGAGATTACCTATTAGTACACGGAACAGGTGACGATAATGTACACGTACAAAATACCATGCGTATGATTGATGCACTTGTAAACGCCAACAAACAATTTGATTGGTTAATTTACCCAGATAAAAACCATGGAATTTATGGTGGTTACACACGTTTGCATCTATACACCAAAATGACAAACTTTATTGAAAACACCTTATTAAAAAAATAACAACAAATTACACTAACCCAAACTATTTAATATAATGACAGACTCAGTAAAACAAGAAAAAGAGATTTTCGGGCATCCAGTAGGATTGTTTGTATTATTCTTCACGGAATTATGGGAGCGTTTCTCGTATTATGGAATGCGTGCTTTATTAGTACTCTATGTAGCTACATCAGCAACCGCAGTAGATCCTGGATTGGGTTGGAGTAACGGAGATGCCATTTGGCTTTACGGATGGTACACAATGTTAGTGTATGTAGCATCAATTCCTGGTGGATATCTTGCCGATAAATTTCTAGGACAGAAAAAAACGGTAATGCTAGGAGGATTTCTACTCTGTGCAGGTCACTTAGTTTTAGCAATTCCGACCACTTGGGCATTCTTTACGGGTTTATTATTAATTATTCTTGGAGTTGGAGGATTAAAACCAAACATTTCAACAATGGTTGGTGGATTATACAAAGAAGGAGACATTCGACGTGATAGCGGATTTACAATTTTCTACATTGGTATCAACATTGGAGCTTTCTTATCTAGTATTGTTGTTGGATTAGTCGCTTACAAATACGGATGGCATTACGGATTCGGTTTGGCCGGAATTGGAATGTTAATTGGACAAGCAGTATTTATCGGTGGACAAAAACACTTAAAACATGTTGGAAACTACATTGGTGCAGCAGATTCTGGTGTAGACAAAGCTGTGATGGACAATCCGTTGACGAAAATAGAAAAAGACAGAATCATTGTATTATTAATCTCTTTCCTAATTGTAGTCGTATTTTGGGGAGCTTTTGAGCAAGCTGGAGGATTAATGAACTTATATACTGATGCAAAAGTAGACAGAAACATAGGTTTATCATGGCTTGAAGAAATACCTGCGGCTGTATTCCAATCACTAAATGCTGGATACATCATCATCTTTGGAACTGTAATTGGAGGTTTCTGGTTATGGTGGAAAAAACAAGGGCGAGAATCTTCTTCACTATTCAAAATGGCAGTCGGAACTATTATCATGGGATTAGGATATGTATTCATGATGTTTGCCTCTAAAGAAGCAAGTGCTGTTGAATTTGGAAAAGCTGCAATGTACTGGGTATTCTTAGCCTACTTATTTCACACTATTGGAGAATTATGTACTTCGCCAGTATCATTATCATTCATCACAAAATTAGCGCCTGTGAAATATGCTTCCATTATGATGGGAATTTACTTTGCGGCAACTGGTTTTGGAAACAAACTCGCAGGAAGTATTGGAGAAGCAGCACAGCTAGAATCATACAGCGGGAAAATGATTGCCAACAAAGAGCAGATTTACAATTTTACCAAGAAAGATACGATTGAAGTAAAAACATTGGTAAATGGGGAAAAAGTAATCAAAGATGTGTATGACTATCCAATCAACGAAGACAAAAACTTTTCAGTAAAAGCAAAAGTATTCTTAGAAGGCGATAATGTTGTTTTCAACGAATACGAAAATGGTACAAATGTGAACAATCTATTTGATCTCTTGAAAGTTGATACGGAAGACAAAAAACCTGAAGAAATCAAAAAAGCACAAGAAAAGAAAAAAGAAGAACTAGAAAGCTTAAAAACATATCTAAAAGAAAATAACGTAACAAAAGATGCGCCACATCATGTAAAATTAACATTTGAAAAAGATGCTGATAAAGCGCAAATCATAGAGAACAAAGGAGATGGAAAAGACTACGGTGTTTCATTCGTAATTGAAGAAGCGCAAAGTCAACAAGAATATAAAATATTTACATTCTTAGTAATCTTTACAGTAGCCTTCGGATTATTATTGATCCTATTCTTAAAGAAACTGAAAAAACTCACGCATGGCGCGGAAGACAACGAAGGAGTTGACTTTGGTGAAAATGCAGGGTTCGAATTGGCAGATCCAGAAATTAATGAATAATCAATAAAGCACTTCTTTATGAGTACAGATATAGAAAATCTATTTAAAGACAAAGTATTAGGACATCCAGCAGGATTATTTGTATTATTTTTTACTGAAATGTGGGAACGCTTTTCGTTCTACGGAATGCGCGTATTATTAGTAAACTTCCTTACAATGGCAGCCATCAGTTACAATCCTGGTTGGGAATGGACAGCTGAAAATGCAGGCGCATTATTTGGAACATACGCCATGTTACTCTACATCACGCCAATTATTGGAGGATACATTGCTGATAAATACACAGGTTATCGATGGGCAGTCATCATAGGAGCACTCATTATGACGTTAGGACATGCGTCTATGGCAATAGAAACAGAAGCTTCTTTATACATCGGATTGGCATTATTGGTTATCGGAACTGGTTTCTTTAAGCCAACGATGACCTCAATCATCTCTGAAATGTATAAAAAGAATCCCGAGAAAAAAGATGGAGCGTATACCATTTACTACATGGGTGTAAACGCAGGAGCTTTCTTCGGAATGATGCTTTGTGGATATCTCGCTGAAAAAGTTGGATGGGCATGGGGATTCGGTCTAGCCGGAATATTCATGTTGCTAGGAACCTTACAATTTTGGTTGGCAGGAAGTCTGTTTGGAAACATTGGAGCAAAACCAACGAAGGTTCACGAAGTAGAACTTCCTCAAAACATCAACGAAAAAAGTGTTGAAATTAAAGATGATGCTACAGAAGTTGAAGAAAAACCAAACCCTTTTACCTTAGTAGACAAAGTACTTATGATTATCTCTGCCATCATTGGTTTGGGATATGCATTCAACGATCCGCTATCTAAAATTGGTGGAATCGATATGTTCTCAGCATTTCAAATCAAAGATATTGAAGGGCAATACGTAGCCGTATTAGTCGCATTGGCACTTTTCCTTTTCTTAGTCATATCAAGGATATCCAGATACACAAGAATCGTACGAGATCGAATGATTGCGTTTATCATATTCGCCTTCTTTACCGTATTTTTCTGGTTGGCGTTTGAGCAAGGAGCATCATCGTTAGTATTATTTGCAAGAGATAATGTAGACAGATCGTTAACCGGAAACTCAGCGATCATTTTTAATGTCATCAACACATTACTAACGGTAATTCCGCTAATCATCATCTCGTGGGTTTTATACTTACTTTGGAAGAAAACCTACAGTAAAATTGGACTTTCAAACATTGTATTAGTCGTTTGTTTTCTCCTCATGTGGGCACTTGTCGGATGGATGTTAAACAGAGACTTTAACACAGTATCTTATGATATTACTTATGATGCTGTACGTACAAACGCTTCGCCGAGCAGTTATGGATTGCATCCTGACAGACAAAAACAATTTGAAGGAAAATTACTTGGTGGATCATTTGCTGCGCCAGGTACTGAAGGCAAAGCGCTAAGTATTAGTATTGATAGTATTGTATATCAAGGAAATGTACTCAAGCAGAAAAAATCTGAAAGTTACATAAGAACAGAAAGAGAAGCAGAACAAAAATCACTAAACGAAGCCTATGTTGCTTCTGTAGTAGCTATAAAAGATACAGAAAATGCAAACGTATACTACACGGATGATGAAGAAGTGAAGAAAATTCCGTTAAGCAAGCTGTATTACGATATGCCAATCTCTGAAGGAATGGCGAGAACACAAGCTGATAATGTTGTTCAAAAAGAAACATCAATTGCAGAACCTACAGAATTTACTGTGGGTCAAGAATTGCAAATCATCAAAAAAGACAATGAAGGTACTTCTTTTGGATATTTAGATGAAATCCGATTAGGAATGGCAAAAGCGGCTACCGAAAAAGACAACGGAATCATCACAGCGAAAGTCACAGAAATTAAAAGTAACGAAGTGGAAATCACGGTTTCTTGGTTTAGTATCTTAAACTCGTTCTTTATCATTGTATTTGCATCGTTCTTCTCTAAATGGTGGGAAAGCAAATACAATCCGACAGCAGCAACCAAATATGCTCTAGGATTAATCATCATGGCAGTTGGATTCGGATTACTAGCCTTCGGTTCTTACGGAATCAGTGAAGGTGTAAAAGTAAGTATGATATGGCTTATTCTAGCCTATCTATTCCATACACTTGGAGAGTTATGTCTGTCACCAGTTGGACTATCTTATGTAAGTAAATTGGTGCCTGCACGTATGATAGCTTTCATGTTCGGAATGTGGTACTTAGCCATTGCAATTGGAAACAAACTCGCAGCCGTAATTGGTGGGCAAATTGAAAACATTACCAAAGAATACGATTTATTCACGTTCTTTATGATATTTACCATTGTTCCAGCAGCAGCCGGTTTATTAGTTTGGGCACTAAATCCATTATTGAAAAAACTCATGCATGGTGTAAAATAACCAGCAAAAAATATAAAATCTTTAAAAAAGTGTTTCTTCGGAAGCACTTTTTTTTAGTTAAAAATCAAATTGTATCTTGTATGCGTAAAGTAGGCACAGAGTTTGCGACTGAACAATTATAAATAAAAAGCACATGAAAAAAATCATAGTATTAGCGAGTATACTTTTGTTAAGTATCACTACAATAAACGCGCAAAAAATCAATTGGGTTACCATGGAAGAAGCGCAGGAACTCATGAAAAAAGAACCACGAAAAGTCATCATGGACGTTTACACAACTTGGTGCGGACCGTGTAAAATGTTGGATAAAAATACCTTTGGAAATCCTGATGTAGCAAAATATATCAACGAAAACTATTATGCCATCAAATTCAATGCAGAAGGAGATGAAAGTGTTACTTTTCAAGGAAATACGTTTACCAATCCAAACTACGATCCTGCAAAGAAAAAAAGAAGAAATGCACAGCATCAATTTGCAAGATATCTAAGTGTACGCGCCTATCCAACAATGGTATTTTTTGATGAAGATTTCAAGCTTATTGCTCCAATTTCAGGGTATTTAGTACCAAGTCAAATAGAAATCTATTTGAAACTCTTTAAAACGGACAAATACAAAACAGTCAAATCCAAAGAAGATTGGGAAAAATATCAAAAAGAATTCAAGTCTGAATTTAAAAGCTAAATTTATTCTTCTAAAATAATAGAAAAAAATCCTTTTTCACCCGTATAGTGAAAAGGGATTTTTTGTTTTTCAGCAGCAGCTTTCCAACGTTTCACATAACTTCTATAATTACTTCCATCGGCAATAATATAACTTGGTTGAATGGTTTTTATAACACGATCTAAATTCACTTTTGGCGAATGATTCAACAAAAGATATGTAGGTTGTAATGTCGGAATTTCATAAATACCCAAACTATCAATTCGTAACAAATAAGCATCATTCACTTGAAATACATTTTGCAAACGTTCTACAGAAATGACTTGATTTGGTGTTTTATGCAATTGATGATTGATCGTGTAATTTTTCGCGAAAGCAATACTATCTAAATTGTGAAATAGCTGTAAATTCATTCCGTGTTGTTCAGCAATAATAGAAGCTTTACTTTGATGAAAAATAGTAAAAGAAGCTGTTGTGTTATTTTGTTTTGCACGATTAAAAAACCATAACCCTTGACATACCAAAACACTGCATAATGCTATTTTTAATTGTTTCCCTTTCGGGAGATGAAAATACTGTGCAAACCCAATCAGTACTACATAACAAGCAATCATTTGATAAAAACTCATGGAAATGTTTTCGATTACGAACTGATCGTGAGAAGCAATCCAAGAAACAAAAACGTTCATCTGTTGAATGATAAAACGATACAGCATGCTTAAAAATTCGGGTAGTAATTGAAAATACGCAAGAACAATTACCAAAATTCCCAAAGCTAAAATAACGCCGAGAACAGGAATAATGGTCAAATTTGCTACAAAAAACAATCCAGGAAACTGATGAAAATAATACAAACTTAATGGCAAAACGCCCAATTGTGCCGAAAAACTCACAGTAAGTAAACTCCAAAATGATTTTGGTAAAAACGACGTCGGATTCCAAAGTTTTTTCCACAAAGGTTGCAACCAAACAATGGCGAAAACAGCCGCATAACTCAGTTGAAAACCAACATCAAACAAAAAATGTGGTTTAAATAGCAATAAGAAAAACATAGAAACCGTAAGCACTTGCAACGTATTGGTTTCTCTCCGAAAATGTGTGGCAATGACAATAGCAGTAAACATCGTTACAGCACGAACGACTGAAGCTGACAAGCCAGAAATAAAAGCAAAACTCCACAAAATGGAAAGCATCAAAAATAATCTCAACGGTTTTCCATAGTTATAACGTTTCAGCGGATTCAATAAAAACTGCAATAAAAACATCAAAATTCCAACATGTAATCCTGAAATCGCCAAAATATGAATCGCTCCTGCATTGGCGTAATTGGTTTGTAATTCCTTTGAAATCTGTTGTCGTTGTCCCAGCAAAAGTGCTTCAATTACAGCTAATTCATCTGCTTTAAAATTATTTTCTTTTAAACGGTTGTGAATTGTGCTTCGGAGCAAAGCTGCATAACCATACAAGGTTTTTGGCGGGTTTTTAGCAACAATAAATTCATTAGACTTCAAATACAATTGATGATAGATATACCGATCATTCAAATACGCTTTATAATCAAAATTTGTCGGATTCAATGCCGATTTTATCTCCGTAAAGGGAATTGCTGTATGCAAAATAGCATCTACATGTAATGGTTTTGAAACACTATCTTTCCGAACATACATTAAAATTTTTCCCGAAACAGCTTTTGCATCTGCAGAAAAAACCTTGCCAACATAACGATCGTAATACGAATTGGGTTTCAATACTTCATGCACTTGAATCTGAGTCGTTTCAATCGTAGCAAGATGACTAAAATGTGACGTATGATTTTTTTCTTGATGGAAATTCTCAATGACAATTCCCAAACTTATCATCGTAAAAAATGCCATCAATCCAAAAGAAATTGTTTGTATAAACTGTTTGCGTGCTTTCCAATAGCAAAAGCACAATACCATAAAAAATCCTCCAAAAACAGCACAACTCAAACGCCAAGGAATCGTCAAATAATACCCAATGAGAATTCCGATGATAAGCGATATTGTAAGCTTTGTAACTGTAAAATGTAGCCATTTCATATTGCTAATTCTTTAAAAGTCATTTCAAAATAAGCAATAGAAAAGTCGCTTACAGAAAATAAATGTATAAGCGTTACAGATAATTAACAAGCGTTGTAATCTGTAGAGAAAAGTCTTGAAAATTTATCCTTTTGAAATAGAATTTAGGGTAAAACGAACGATAAAAATTTCTACCGTAGGTAGCTAGTTGGTAAAATTATTTTCAAACAACACCAAACTAAAGAACTCTACGCGCTTCAGTATAAGCATTTTTCCAATAACGTTCGTTCATGGTAGAAATCAAGACGCCTTTGGAAGTTGTGGCATGAATAAACTTGATGACACCTTTATTGTTTGAGATCACCAATCCCACATGATTGATGCGTTTTCTATTCTTATTTGTCTGAAAAAATAACAAATCACCTTTCACAACGGCACTCAATTTAATGCGCTTTCCTTTGGTAGCTTGTTGATAAGAGACTCGTGGCAAATTTACATTGTGTGCATTAAAAGCTGTGTACATCAAACCAGAACAATCCATTCCTTTACGATTTGTGCCTCCATACTTATAGCGAGTTCCTCGATATGCCAAAGCGGTTTCAACAATAGCATTCGCTTTATTAAAAGTTCTTGTCGTGTTTTTGCGAGTTTTCGTAGTCTTAACAGTTGTTCTCTTTGTCCTTTTGGAAGAAGAAGCTTTTTTAGAAGAACCACAGGAAACGATAAAAACAGAAAGGAAAAATAAAAGAAATAATTTGCGAATCATGTACAATGCTTTTTCGCTAAAGTAGTAAAAATAACAGTTCGCATAAAAAAGCCATCCAAAAATCTAGTGACTTTCAGACGACTTTCTATTAAAATAAAATACGCTCTTAGAATTTAAACGTGCATCCGCAAACGCTCATCTTCCCAGAAACGACTGTTTTCCATTGTCCGTTCCATTTGCCTCCGTAAGAAGCACAGACAACCGGACATTTCTTTTCTGCGTCTTCCTGATTCCAAATTGGTCCTGCCAATACATCTAATGTATATTCTGAAGAACCTGTTGGCTCAGAATTCAAAATAACATCTACTGTGCTCATTTCATTTGGCACAACGGTACGCCAATTTCCGTCAAACTCTCCCAAATGTGCCGCTGCTACAATTGGTCCTTTTTCTTTTCCGTCTTCGTCATTCCAAATTGGTCCTGCTGGAATTGATACTGTAAATTTTCCCATGATGATAGGTTTTTTAAGGTTAATAAGATTAATAATATGATATTACAAATCTCAATAAATAAGTAAAAACCTACAAGTGTAGTAATTCGTATATTTAAAAATAGGTATAAACACGGAGTTTAAATTATTGATTTTCAGATAAGTGTATTTTTCATCTATTTTTGAAGCGCTTCGCAGATCAATGTTGCAGCAGTAGCACTCGCGCCTTTGCCTCCTAACTTTTGTTCTAACTCGTAATAGTCTTCAAATAATGCTATACGTTCATTATGATCCAAAATACGTGTCAACTCCGTTTGAAGATTTTTTGTAGTAAAATCGTTTTGAATCAATTCTTTCACAACTTCTCTGTCCATAATTAAATTTACCAGCGAAATATAATCTAAAGTAATAATGCGTTTGGCAATTTGATAAGAAATAGTACTCGCTTTATAGCAAACAACTTGTGGCACTTTGTACAAAGCGGTTTCTAAAGTTGCCGTTCCTGAAGTTACCAAAGCAGCAGTAGAAATGCTCAACAAATCATAGGTTTTATTATTGATAAATTTTACATTCTTATCAGCAATAAACTGCTCGTAAAATGATTTTTCCTGACTTGGTGCGCCAGCAATGACAAACTGATAGGCAGGAAAATTATCAACCACAGAAAGCATCACAGAAAGCATTTTGGTAATTTCTTGTTTTCTGCTTCCAGGAAGCAATGCTATAATTGGTCGTTCATCCAACTGATGTGTTTTTTTGAACTTCGGAACATCAACCATGTCTCTATCTGCAATTGCATCCAACAATGGATGACCTACAAAATGGACATTATAATCATATTTTTTGTAAAAATCTTTCTCAAAAGGAAGAATCACAAACATCGCATCTACATCTCTTTTGATCTTTTGCACTCTACTTGCTCTGCTTGCCCAAACTTGTGGAGAAATGTAATAATTGGTTCTAAAGCCGTTCTTTTTTGCCCATTTAGCCACAGGAAGATTAAATCCTGAATTATCAATAAAAATAATAACATCAGGTGCATACGCTGCAATATCTTTTTTACAAAAAGACATCATGCCTAAAATTTTGCGAAGATTCATAATGATTTCTATGAATCCCATAAACGCACGCTCTTTATAATGCATGACCAAAGTACCGCCAACTTCTTGCATCAAATCTCCGCCCCAAAACCGAAAATCGGCAGTAGGATCTTGTTTTACAATAGCTTTCATCAAATTAGAACCATGTAAATCTCCCGAAGCTTCTCCTGCAATAATATAGTACTTCATAATAATTAGCTTAACAACCTGTGAGTCATTACACATACGGCAATAATCACGGTAACAATCAAAACACCTTTGGCACGTTCTTCTTTATTACGTTTTAAAAAAGCATAAAAAGCAATAAAATTAAGCGCAGTTCCCCAAGCAATATCTGAACTAATACCACCGTATTTAATTTCACGTCCGAGCAACGTTCCAAAAGCGATGTCTTTAGAATATGCGAGATAGCCTAAATAAATACATGTACCAATTATAGTGGCAACAATACCTACAATAATTCCTGTAATAACTTCTTTATTCTTCATTAAATCCCAAACTATTAAGTTTCTGTATGGCATGATGCGCCGTTAAATCAAACTTTACAGGAACTAATGAAACATATCCGTTTTCCAAAGCCCATTCGTCGGTATCTTCTCCTTTATCTTCATTTACAAACTTTCCTGAAAGCCAATAATATTGTTTTCCGTGCGGATTGGTTCGCTTGTCAAAATCTTCTTGCCAATATGCTTTTGCTTGTCGGCAAATACGAATTCCTTTAATATCTTTCTCTTTTAGCTTCGGAAAGTTCACATTCAACACAACACCTTCTGGCAAACCGTGTTCCAACACTTTTTTTGTAATTCGTTTTACATAACTTTTTGTTGCTTCAAAATTTGCTTCCCAATCATAATCTAACAAGGAAAAACCAATTGCAGGAATTCCTTCAATACCAGCTTCCACGGCGGCACTCATGGTTCCTGAGTAAATAACGTTGATAGAAGAATTTGATCCATGATTAATGCCTGAAACACAAATGTCTGGCTTGCGATTCAAAATTTCATTCACAGCAAGTTTCACACAATCTACTGGAGTTCCTGAACTCGAATACTCAATCTGTGGTCCTTCATCAATGGTAATTGCGGTACAATAAATAGTCGAATTTGCAGTAATTGCATGTCCCATACCACTTTGTGGGCTGTCTGGAGCAACGACAATAACATCACCTAATTCGTTCATTACGTCAATTAGAGCACGCAATCCTGGTGCGGTAATACCGTCGTCGTTTGTAACTAAAATCAAAGGTTTTTCATTCATAAAAAAAGTACATCATTTAAGATGCTAAAGTACGTAATTTAACGTTTACATGCATATCATTTTATCTTTAACAAAAAATTAGTAAGATTGTTAAAAAACGGCATAGTTTTTTCTTTATTTTAGTAAAAAATTAATTAATTGGCTTTAATACGTTTATCGTAATCAAATTGAGAATCAATATGATGCTGATTTATGCGAATGATAAAATTAAAATTTGTGAAAATTCAAGCTTTTATGAGAAGGAATAAAATATATTTAGTGGCACTATTAACTTTTGCAATGGTGTCCTGTGGATTTGCGAAAAAATCTTTCGACGATCCTGAACAAGATAAAACATTAGTAGATTTAATTTCTTATGTTTTAGGTAGATGGCACTTTAATCCGCAAGATATCAATGACGAGTTTTCTGAAAATGTCTACAATGATTTCATCAATGCGGTTGATCCGATGAAACGCTATTTTTTAGCATCAGATTTGGAAGAATTTAGTCAATACAAAGATAAAATTGACGATGAAATTAAAGAACCTGGAGTGCAATTCTTCAGTCTTGTACACGAGCGCTTACTACAGCGAATGGAAGAAACAAAAAAGTATCAAAAAGAATTATTGGAGAATCCTTTCGACTTTACAAAAAACGAATCTATCAACAGAGATTACGACAAAATTGATTTTGCCAAAGATGTTGCAGAACTAAAAGAGCGTTGGAGAAAAGAATTGAAATTTTCAACCTTGGCAAACTACGATATCAAATTAGAAGTTGAAAAGAAAAAGCAAAAAGAAGATGAAGCTTACGAAGCTAAAGATGCAATTACTTTAGAAAAAGAAGCGCGCGAATCTACTGCGAAAACGTATGTTGAGTTTTATGATTTAATGGACGATTTAGAGCGCAAAGATTGGTTTAGCATTTATGTAAATGCAATTGTAGAAGAATTTGATCCGCATACCTCATATCTTGCGCCACAAGACAAAGATCGTTTTGATATGAGCATGTCTGGAACGCTAGAAGGAATAGGAGCACGTTTGCAAAAACGTACAGAAGGCGCAAAGATTTTTGAAGTAATTTCTGGTGGACCAGCTTGGAGAAGTAAAAAAATTGAAGCTGGAGATGTCATTCTAAAAGTTGCACAAGAAGGCGAAGAACCTGTAGATATTGTGGGAATGCGTTTGGATGATGCTGTAAAACTTATCAAAGGACCAAAAGGGACAAAAGTAACGCTTACCGTGAAAAAAGTAGATGGTTCTATCGAAATTATCACCATCAAAAGAGATTTAGTTGAAATTGAAGAAACCTATGCAAAATCGGCAGTAGTGAAAAAAGGAGAACGTACTTTTGGTGTGATTAACTTGCCAAAATTCTACGTAAACTTCGAAGATTACAATAAAAGAAATGCTGCGAGCGACGTGAAAAAAGAAATAGAGCGTCTCAAAGAGCAAGGCATGGAAGGTTTGGTGTTAGACTTAAGAAATAATGGAGGAGGATCTTTGAAAACTGTAGTAGATATGGCTGGATTCTTTATCAAAGACGGACCTGTAGTACAAGTAAAAAGTTCGGTTGATGGGAAGGAAGTTTTAAATGATGAAGACAGTCGCATTCAGTGGGATGGACCCTTGGTAATTCTTGTAAATGAATTATCGGCTTCTGCTTCAGAAATTTTAGCAGCAGCATTGCAAGATTACAAACGAGCTGTTGTAATAGGAAGTAAGCAAACGTATGGTAAAGGAACGGTACAAAATATTGTTGACTTAAATAGATTTGTAAGAGGAGGAAACGGAAACGTTGGTGCGTTAAAATTAACAACTCAGAAATTTTATAGAATCAACGGAGGATCAACACAATTAGAAGGTGTAAAAAGTGATGTTGTTGTGGTAGATAAATACAGTTTTATTGATGTAGGTGAAAAAGATCAGGAAAATCCATTACCTTGGGATCAAATTGATCCTGCAAAATACGATCTTTGGGACGGTTATATCGATTACGACAAAACGATCAGTAGAAGTAAAAAACGTATGGCAAACAATGCGCAACTAAAATTGATTGAAGAAAATGCAAAGTGGATCAAAAAGAGACGTGATGACAACGAATATCCTTTAAATTACGCGGAATACAAAAAGAAAGCAGACAAGGATGAAGCCTATGCAAAACGCTTCAAAGCAATATCTGATTATGATACGCAACTAACATTCACGTCGTTACCTTATGAAGAATTGTTGATGCAAAAAGATTCTACATTGCAAGTAAAAAGACAAGCTTGGCATGAAGAATTATCAAAAGATGTTTATGTAGAAGAAGCAATTAACGTATTAGGAGACATTCAACTGAACAACATCAAAAAGAAAAAACGATCGGTTGTAAAAGGTTAATATAAAAAACATTAATGAGTAAAAACTCAAATTCACTAACAAGATTAGCGCTCCAAAAATTCAAGAAGAATTTTTGGGGCGTTTTGAGTTTTTGCTTTATTGTAATTTGTGCATTTATTGTCGTTTTTGCATATGCGTTCACACCAGACGATACCAAAAATGCCAATCAAATGCATTTGTCAATTCACTCGAAAAAACCAGGATTCTCAGTGCAAATGTTGACGATTCCTTCCACAGAAAAAATAGAAGAAAGCTTTTTAAACAGGTTGTTTTTTGGAAAGGAAAACACAGCAACAGAAATTCCAATTTCAAATTATCATATAGAAAACAATCAATTATTTATCACGGAATATTCTGATAGTGCTATTGAAGGAATTGAAAAAGAAATTCCATTGAGTTCCTTTCCAGCGTTGACACAAGCAAGCGAAATTCCAGCGAAATTTATCAAACAAAAAACCTTTCGATTAGGAACCGACAAATATGGGAGAGACGTTCTGAGTAGAATGTTGATCGGAATGCGCATCTCTTTTACCATAGGATTTGTGGCGGTTTTTATTTCACTTATAATTGGAATCTCGTTAGGTGCATTGGCAGGATATTTTGAAGGTAAAGTAGATGCGATCATTATGTGGATCATCAACGTAACTTGGTCCATTCCAACATTACTTTTAGTCATTGCAATCACGCTTACGCTTGGAAAAGGTTTTTGGCAAGTATTTGTTGCTGTCGGACTCACGATGTGGGTTGAGGTAGCTAGAATTGTACGCGGACAAGTACTAAGTGTCAAACGCATGCAATATGTCACTGCGGCACGTGCGCTAGGTTATCACGATTTCAGAATCATCATCAAACATATATTGCCAAACATTATGGCGCCTGTCATTGTAATCTCGGCAGCCAATTTCGCAGCAGCGATTTTAATAGAAAGTGGACTCAGTTTTTTAGGAATCGGAGCACAACCGCCAATGCCAAGTTGGGGCGCAATGATAAAAGATCATTACAGTTATATCATTCTAGGAAAACCGTATTTGGCAATCATTCCAGGAGTTGCAATTATGAGTTTGGTAATGGCGTTTATGTTGGTTGGAAATGCTCTGCGTGATGCTTTGGATGTGAAGAATTAATATATAAATTTGAAAGTATCAATTAGAAAGTATTTTTTGAACACCAAACACCAAACACCAAACACCAAACACCAAACACCAAACACCGAACACCGAACACCAAATAACCAACATTGAGTAAAGTCGAAATGAAAAGAAATAAAATATATCCACTATTAGTATTGTTAATTGGTGCTGCGTTCATCATCTATGAAAAGTACAGTGAAAACAAAGCAACGAATACTTATGATCCGAATGTAGAAATTCACGGAACAAAAAAACAAACAACAGATAGTTCTCCAAAAACACTAACCAATGAATTCTATTTACCGAGTTCAACAACAGGACAAATTGTACACCATGAAGGCTATTCTTTATCATACAACGAAGCTTTTGAGCAAGCAGAATGGGTTGCGTATGAATTGAAGAAAAATCAAGTAGTGTATACCGATTTCAAACGTCCGTATTTTGAACAAGATGAAGCTGTGACAACAGAATCGGCACATTGGCGGAATTATAAAAAATCAGGATACGATCGTGGACATTTGTGTCCTGCGGCAGATAGAAAATATACCAAAGCCGCTTTTACAGAAACATTCTTAACGAGTAATATTTCGCCACAAAAGCATGATTTTAATGCGGGAATTTGGAATCGATTGGAACAAAAAGTACGCTATTGGGCAAAAAAATATGATGGCGTATATGTCGTTACGGGCGGAATTTTGGAAAATAATTTGAAAACCATAGGAAGCGAAGCTGTTGCTGTGCCAAATTATTTCTATAAAATTTTACTTGATAATTCTGGCGGAAGCACTAAAATTATAGCATTTTTAGTACCACACAAAGATTCTGATAAACCATTGTATGAATTTGTAGTTTCGGTAGATGAACTAGAAAAACGTACGGGAATTGATTTCTTTCCAGAATTAGAAGATACTAAAGAAAATAAACTGGAGGCGATGACGACTTATAAACAGTGGAGTTTTAGAGACTAACGAACATAAATTTCATTAGCATGAAAATCACATATAAATTACAGGAAGAAGATTACTTCATGCATCTTTTGTATGCAGCTTCAACTTCTGAAAATATACAAAAAAAGAAAAGAAAAGGTCACCTTCTTTTTGTAATTGGCTCAGGAATTTTAGCCTGTATTTTTTATTTTAATCAAATAAACGTATTTGCAATATATTTTAGCAGTGTTGCCATAGTATTTCTCTTTTTTTATCCAATGTATTATAAATGGAGATACAAAAGATATTATAAAAAGTATGTTAAAGAAAATTATTCACAGTATTTCAATACTACAGAAACATTAGAAATTTTACCAGATTATATACTTGTTCAAAATAAAATCGGAGAAGGGAATGTGAATCTTTCAGAAGTAGTGAGAGTCAATGAAATTCAAGAGTATTTCTTTGTCGAAATTTCAATAGGAAATGCGTTTATCATTCCGAAAAGAGAATTAACACAAGTAGATGCCTTACGCACAAAATTTAAAGAAGTCGGATTGAAGGTGATAACCAACAATGCATGGAAATGGTAGTGAAATAATATGCTAAATATTACACTTGCGTTTCTCCAGAAGCTCCTTGCGACTCCAAAATTATATCTTGAATAAACAACGGTAAATCTTTCACTTCATACGAGTCAGGAAAAAAGTGATTGTTCAAAATGCTCGCTGGCGTATAATGAACATCGTTAATATTACACCATTCTGTATGTGCTTCCAAGACTTCTAATACCTTCGTATTTTCTGAATATCCGAAGTTTTTATGCCATGTATCAATATCTCTATTAGCATACCATTCTTTTAGCGCTGTATAGGCTTTTTTAGGATCTTGCAAATACAAATCGATCAAGCGAGAAGCAATTTTAGTACTTTTATTTTCGGCATCTTTTGGCACATTAAAAATAAATTCTAAATGAATATCATTGCCATACGAACTAAGTAATTTATCATACGATTCAAAAGCTGCGGTACAAAAACCACATAACGGATTGGTAACACCTTGTAATTTTATGGCTCCGTTAGGATTTCCAAAAACTATGCGTAATTGCTGAGGAATTACGTTGGCATTTAATATGTGCTTCTCTTGTAGCATTGTTTTAAACAATTCAGGATTTCGCTTAAACTTTAGAAAATTAGTTTCCGTTACAGCCAATTTTTCATGGCTTTCCCAATACGATTTGCAATATATCCAAGCAATATATAACAACACAAAAATGCTGACGAGTCTCGCAATATATGATGCGTTAATTTGCCAAACAAAATCGAATGTAGCGAGTAATAATCCTGTTTGTAACACTAAAATTCCTGCAATTAATAAACATAGCGCACACCATTTTTTTAATACAAAACCTTGTCGGAATAGTGCATAAACAATCACTGGAATTCCTGCTAGTGACATTGTTAAAAGCGTACTTTGATGAAATCCGATAGAAGCTAAAATCAAAAATAATCCTGCGAAAAACACAAAAGAAGCATCGCTCAAAGAGATAATTCCGAAGATTTTATTTCCTTTCGTATTAATAACTTCGCCACAAGTACTATTTTTTGAAATTGCACCACACACTTTCGCTACAGCTTTGCTTTTGATGCCCAAATCTTCTCGGATAATTAAAATACTTATGTACAAACCAACTAAAGTAAGCGCAGTGTACAACAAATATGGCAAACTAAAATTGAGCAATACTGTTGTAGAAGCTACTGCAGCAACCACAAAATAGGGAAGCGCCGTTTGTAATGATTTTGTATTGACTGTTTTTTCAAGTTCTTCAACAGCGACAATTGTTCCTGTCCAACGTTCAGAAAACACAGCTTCCGAAAGTTTTTCTTTTTTTCCATCTACATTTACAATGTGAATAGCGCCACGTTTTTTTTCTACCAAAACAACTTCTTCACCTTTTCCATTATTTACAAGTGCCAAAAATGAAGTTGGCATTTGTGACAATGCTTCTTTTGGTACGGTAGCTGCCAAATTATCAATTTCAAAATAATCGAGCGTATCTGTAATAGATTTCAGACTTGGATACTCTGGATGCGATAATAATTGCAAGTTTAAGAGCTCACGATTAACATCCAAATAGCTATTATTGGTTAGTAAGGAAAGGATAATATGTTCCATCTAGTTCATTTCAATTTTGGTAGGGGAAATTAAAATTTTATACTGTTGAGCTAATATAAAAAGTATTTTGGAAGAATGTCGTATGAACTGACGTTTTTAAGAATTAGCTATGTCTAATTTATAAAATGAAGATTATTTAGTACAAAAACTGTCTAAAAAATTAAATAATTACAATCATTTTTTAGACAGTCTACTTTCTACCTATTGGCAAGGCGTATTGGAAGGTAATGTACAAAATGGCGCATCCCATTCTCCACCACAGCGTAAACAGTCTGCTTCATTATTTATAAAAACGCCACCTGTAATTTGACGTTGTTCCTTTTTACTTAATGCTGTTCCTAAATTTGAAATATTTTCTAACATGATTTGTGTTTTTTATGATTAATTTTTTAATGAATGATTTTACTCTTAACACCTAAGAAGCGCATGGCGAATCGTGAGGTAAAGCACATAATGGAGCGTACCATTCTCCGCCACATTGATGGCATGCTTCTTCCGTTCTCGGCCACATACCACCTGTAATTTGACGTTGTTCTTTTTTACTTAATGTAGTTCCTAATTTGAGAATACTTTCTAACATGATTTTATAATTTTTTGGTTAAACTTGATTAGAAAGTAAAAAAACATTAGAAGAAGTCTTTACGGGAAATCCTTACTTAACTTTTTTGTAACAGTTTTTTTGAGAAGAAAAAGTGTAAAATTATATAACTACCATTCGTTAATTCGATTGGCATCTAGCTTAATAAAGATAAAGAGTAAAATGGTAAATCCCCAAAGTCCCGAACCACCATAGCTAAAGAAAGGCAACGGAATTCCAACAGTTGGAAACAATCCAATGACCATTCCAATATTAATAGCAAAGTGAAAAAATAGAATGGCGGCAACGCTGTAACCATATACACGACTGAACTTATTTTTCTGTTGTTCGGCTCTGTGTAAAATCCGTAATAGCAAAAACACAAATAGAAAAATGACAACAGTACTTCCTGCAAATCCCCATTCTTCTCCAACTGTTGTAAAAATGTAATCGGTATCTTGCTCAGGGACAAAATCTCCTTTAGTACGTGTTCCTTTTTGCCAACCTTTTCCCCAAAAACCACCAGAACCAATTGCAATTTCTGATTGATTGGTGTTGAATCCGAAAGTTTTCCGAATCTTTTCAAGTTTTACAGGATCTTTTTCTAGTCCTAAAACCAAGGTAAAACGATCGCGGTGATGTTGTTGAAATACGTTGTAAAAGATGTAATTTACAGCCAAAATAAAACCAATAGCAGCCACTAAAGAAGTCAGTGCTAATGTCGTTTTTCGACGTCGTTTTAATTCTTTTTTAAAGATGATGAAAATACTCGCTAGTCCAAAAACCAACGTTCCGATGATGGTGTAAATGTATCCTAGTTTTAAGGTAATGATAAATAACAATACGAGCGTAAAACCAATCCATAGATAAATAGGTGGCAAACCTTCGCGGTATAGTACAAAAAAGAACGCCATATATACCATGGCACTTCCTGCATCTGGTTGCAACATAATCAATAATGGTGGTGCTAAAATGATAGCAAATGAAATTAATTGATGACTGAAGTAATTGATATTTGTTTGAATGTCACTCAGGTATTTTGCCAAAGCAAGCACGGTTGCCGCTTTTGCAAATTCGGAAGGTTGCAGTGTAAAACTTCCAATTCCGTACCAAGAAGTTGCTCCGTTTACATTTTTCCCAAAAACCATCAAACCGAGCAAACTCAGTAACGCAATCACGTAGATAATACTTGAAAATCGTTCGTAAAATTTTGCTTCTATCGATAAGATAAGAATGATAATTATGATGCTTGTCCCAATAAAAACAAGTTGTTTTCCATATAATTGAGACATATCAAGCACACCCGAAAAGCTTTCAGTTACAGATGCAGAATAGATATTAATCCAGCCAATTCCTACCAATAAGAAATATAGCAATATAGAAAGCCAATCTATTTTTTTGACAAATTTTACTTCTCTACTCATTAATTGTAAATGGTTTCCCGCTTAGTGGCTTTGCATATTCATCTTCCAAACTCTTTTCTAGCACTAACTTTTCCATGTCTTTCAAAGTAATTTCGCCTTTTAGATATTTTTCAATCATTAAGCTAGAAATTTTCCCAGCCCAACGCGCTCCGTAATATCCGTTTTCTACAAAAACAGCAATGGCAATTTTCGGATTCTCCTTTGGTGCAAACGCTACAAAAATTGAATGATCGGTCAATTGAGTTCTTTTACCATCAATTTTTACAAAGTTTTCCGCAGTTCCTGTTTTTCCACAAATCTCGATACCAGGAACATTCAGAAATCTTGCCGTTCCACCTTTTTTCATGCTGAATACATCGTGCATTCCTTGAATTACAGGTTCAAAATGCTCTTGGTCAATAGTCGTATATTTTGGTTCTGTAAAGTGCGGATTGTCTATTGGTTTTCCATCAATCGCTTTGATAATGTGTGGCGTGTAGTAATGTCCTCTGTTGGCAATTGTTGCGGTCATGTGTGCCAATTGAATTGGTGTCATTTCTACTTGTCCTTGTCCGATAGCGTTAGAAATTGTGTTTAATACGTGCCATTTGTCATGCTTAAAATAATCATTCGTATAATAATCGCCGCTAGGTATTCTTCCTTTTCTACCTGTTGATAAATCGTTTCCGAAGTAATTACCTAAGCCAAAACTTTTAATATGATTACTCCATACGTTCATACCTTCGCGTGGTTTGTCGTATTTGCTAATAACTTGCCTGTAAGCATTTGCAAAATAAGCGTTGCATGATTTTGCTACACCGTTTATGACATTGCGTTTTCCACTTCCGCAATGACAACCCATTTTTCGTCCGCTTCGCCCGTAAATATATCCGTTGCGACATGTGTATGTTGTTTGTGGTGTAACGACGTCTTCTTGCAAGGCAACCAATGCATTTAGCGTTTTAAAGGGCGATCCTGGCGGATACATTGCGAGTAAACCTCTGTCGTATAAAGGTTTGTTGATAGAATCGTAATGTAATTTATTGTAGTTTTTTGAGCGTTTTCGTCCAACCAGTAAATTCGGATTGTAGCTTGGTGCGGTAATCAAAGCTAATATTTCTCCCGAGGAAGGTTCAATAGCGACAATTCCACCGCGTTTGTTTACCATTAACTTTTCGCCGTATTCTTGTAATTTAGCATCAATTGTGATTTGAATATCTTTTCCGTTTACGGCAAGTGTATCGTGTCGCCCGTTTTTATACGAACCTAATACATTGTTGTGAATGTCTTTTTGAATATATTTTACACCTTTTTGTCCGCGCAATTCGTCTTCATATGATTTTTCGATTCCTGTTTTTCCGATCAATTCTCCAGATTGATAGTTCGGATTCCTTTTTAATTCGCCATTATTTACTTCACCAATAGAACCTAATACATTGGCACCAACGCTAGTTTGATAATTACGAATGGAACGTTTTTGAATGTAGAAACCTTTAAAACGATGCATTTTTTCTTGAAGAAACGCGTAATCTTTTTTTGCCATTTGTGCGACAAATATCGATGGAATTCGCCAAGAATAGCTTTTGGCCTTTTCTAGTTTTTTTTCGTATTCTTCTTCTGTGATGCGTAATAATTTACAAAATTCAGCAACGTTGAATTCTTTCACTTCACGTGGAACGACCATGACATCATATGATGGCTGATTTGCCACGAGTAATTCTCCGTTTCTGTCATATACAAAACCGCGCTCAGGATAGTCATAAATTGCTTTAATGGCACTGTCATTCAGGAAATTGGTAGCAACTGCATCTTCGTTAAATAATTGTAGATAGGAGAGTCTGCCCGTATAAATAATTCCTACAGAGACAACAACAAGGTATAACAAAAGTTTCCTCATGAATTTTTTCGACTAAATAAAGTTATTGATAATGTGATGACTAGAATTGTAAAGATACTAAAGAATAACGTATTTCTCAGGATGATAAGTATGTTAGAAATGTTAAAAATCTCTAATAAAAAAAAGAAAAAATGATGAATCACGGTCAAAATGATGATATAACCCATTCGCTGACCAAAAGCGGTGTTTTCTAATTTTACAGATTGATGTTCGTAACTTATTCCAAAAGAGAAGCGCAACACAAAAGGTCGTATGTACGCAATAATAACGCATGCCGCCGCATTTGCACCACCAGAATCTGAAAAGATATCAACTGTGAGTCCTAATATAAATGCCGCAACTAGGAAGAAACTTCTATTCGCATTGAACGGAAATAGTAAAATAAAGTAGATGTACACCAACGGATCTATATACCCCAAGAAGTTGATATGATTGCATATCAATACTTGCGCCAATACCGCGATGACAAATCGTAAACTATTCCAAAAAACTGTAGAACCCATTTAATTGTTAGGAGCTAATAAGTTATCAATTTCTTCTCTGTGTAAATTTTCAATGACAAATACATGCTCTAAATTGGTCATGTCGTTAAATAATTGAACATTTACTTCATATAAATTCTCGGTAGTATTCAGTTTAAAGTCTTTTACCGTACCAATAGGAACTCCTTTGGGAAATAACGTGGAGTTTCCACCTGTAATAATGGTGTCGTTTTTTTTAAGCTGTACTACTTTTTCCAAATCGATTAATTGTACAATGTTTGGACTTTTTCCATTCCAAATTAACGTACCGAAATGATTGGTATTTTTTAATTGTGCGTTAATTTTAGAGATCGAATTTAAAATGCTAATTACTGTAGCATGACTTCCCCCAACTTGATCGACAACACCAATGATTCCCTTAGAGTTGATAACGCCCATATCGGTTGCAATACTGTCTGAACTTCCTTTGTTGATGAGCAATATATTGTTGCTTCTTGCGTAACTGTTTTTGGTAATTTTTGCCGCACGTAATTTAAAATCAGTAGGGTAGGACGTACTGTCAATAAAATGAACGGTACTTAAGCTGTCTTCTTTGTTGTATAAAATATTCTTCAATCGACGATTTTCTTCAACCAATCTTTCATTTTCAGATTTTAAGGAGAAATAGGAAGAAACACCATTTGCTTGTTCGTAAATACCACCTGAAAGCCAATTGGCAGAATTGATGAATTTACTCTTGTGATAGGAATGCGATTGAATCGTAAAAATAAGAGAGATAAACAGCAACAGTATAAAGAGAATAAAATTTTTATTCTTTATCAGAAAATTAATAATCTGTTGCATGTACTTTTATGTTCTTATTTAATCAATACGCTTTTGAATTTGCTTAAGTTTTTCAGGGTAATTCCTGTGCCACGTACAACAGCTCTTAACGGATCTTCTGCAATGTATACAGGCAAATCTGTTTTTTGAGACAAACGTTTGTCGAGTCCGCGTAACATAGAACCTCCACCAGCAAGGTAGATTCCTGTGTTGTAGATATCGGCAGCCAATTCTGGCGGTGTTTGCGACAGCGTTTCCATAACAGCATCTTCAATACGTAGAATAGATTTATCCAATGCCTTGGCAACTTCACGATAGGATATTTGAACCTGTTTTGGTTTTCCCGTTAACAAATCACGTCCTTGAACCGACATTTCTTCTGGCGGAACTTCTAAATCTTCTGTAGCAGCTCCAATTTGGATTTTAATTTTTTCAGCAGTACGTTCTCCTACATATAAATTGTGTTGCGTGCGCATGTAGTATACGATATCATTGGTAAAAACATCACCAGCAACCTTTACAGATTTATCACAGACAATTCCGCCTAAAGCGATGACTGCAATTTCAGTTGTTCCACCTCCAATATCAACAATCATGTTTCCTTTAGGTTGCATGATATCGACACCGATACCAATAGCCGCAGCCATTGGCTCGTGTATCAAATAAACTTCTTTTCCATTTACACGTTCTGCCGATTCTTTTACCGCACGCATTTCTACTTCTGTAATTCCTGAGGGAATACAAATAACCATTCGCAATGACGGCGGAAATAGTTTCTTTTTTAACGCTGGAATATTTTTTATAAACAGACTAATCATTTTTTCAGAAGCATCAAAATCGGCAATAACACCATCTTTCAATGGACGAATGGTTTTGATGTTTTCATGGGTTTTTCCTTGCATTCGAGCAGCTTCCTGTCCGACAGCAATAATTTTATTCGACATTCTATCCCTGGCGACAATAGATGGACTGTCAACAACTACCTTGTCATTATGGATAATTAAGGTGTTTGCCGTTCCTAAATCTATTGCTATTTCCTCTGTTAAGAAATCAAAAAATCCCATGTGTTATGTCTGCTATTAATGTGTGTTTTGTAAGTCATTAAAAATGAATTACAAAGGTATAAAAATTTTAATGTTTAAAGTGTCTTGTTCCTGTAAATACCATAGCAATATCTGCTGAATTACAATAATCGATGCTCAACTGATCTTTTATAGATCCGCCAGGCTGAATTACCGCTTTGATTCCTGCGTTGTCTGCAATTTCTACACAATCAGGAAACGGGAAAAATGCATCACTTGCCATGACAGCTCCGTTGAGATCAAAATTGAAACTATTTGCTTTTACAACAGATTGATTTAACGCATCAACTCTACTGGTTTGTCCTGTTCCGCTTGCACATAATTGTTTGTTTTTTACTAAAACAATCGTATTCGATTTTGTGTGCTTGCATAATTTGGAAGCAAATAGTAAATCTTCTAACTGTGCATCTGTTGGTTTATTGTTTGTTGCGTATGTTAAATCTTCAAGCGCATCTGTTTTTCCATCTTTATCTTGAAGTAAAATACCATTTAGACACGTACGAACTTGCATTTTTGGCAATGCTACTTCATTTTGAATTAAGATGATTCTGTTTTTCTTCCCTTTTAATATTTTTAAAGCATCTTCATCGTATGAAGGCGCGATTACCACTTCACAGAATAGTTTGTGAATTTCTTCCGCAGTTGCTTTGTCAATTTTTGTGTTTGCAATGAGTATTCCGCCAAAAGCAGAAACAGGATCACCTGCTAATGCGTCTACATATGCTTGGTGAATGGTTGATCTTGTTGCAAAACCACAAGCATTGTTATGTTTTAAAATCGCAAATGTAGGGTCGTCGTTTGTAAACTCGTTCATTAGGTTTACAGCGGCATCTACATCAAGTAAATTGTTGTAGCTTAATTCTTTTCCGTGAAGTTTCTCAAACATATCATCGAAGTTTCCGAAGAAGAATCCGCGTTGGTGTGGATTTTCTCCATAACGCAATACTTTCCCTTGTGTTTCGCTGACTTTTAATGCTGCAATTTCGTGATCTTGATTGAAATAGTTGAAAATTGCCGTGTCGTAATGCGAAGAAACATTGAATGCTTTGGCAGCAAACGTTTTTCTATCTTCTATGGAGAAAGAACCTTCTTGTGTTTCCAACAAGTTTAAAAAGTTTTCATAATCGTTTACAGAAGATACGCAAAGTACATCTGCAAAGTTTTTTGCGGCAGCTCTGATTAATGAGATTCCTCCAATGTCAATCTTTTCAATAATATCTTGCTCACTAGCTCCAGAAGCTACCGTTTTTTCAAACGGATATAAGTCTACAATGACAATATCAATTTGCGGAATTTCATATTGTTCCAATTCGGCAACATCGTTTTCATTGTTTTGACGATTTAAGATACCACCAAATACTTTTGGATGCAATGTTTTTACACGTCCGCCTAAGATAGAAGGATACGAAGTTACATCTTCTACGGGAACGACAGGAATACCTTGCTCTTTGATAAATTTTTCCGTTCCTCCAGTAGAGTAAATAGTAATACCTAATGCATGCAGTTTGTGAACAATTGGCGCTAATCCGTCTTTGCTAAAAACCGAAATTAAAGCTGATTTTGCTTGTTTCTGGGAATTCATTCTAATTGAGTTGTTTAATTGTGTTGTTGTGAAGCCGCAAAAGTACTAATTAACATATAAAAAACACGGTCTTCTTTAAATAAAAACGGAGAAATGTAACTCATTTTTAAAATCATTTTCACAAATACTGAAATTAGTGTATGAAAAAGCTGTTAGGTATGTTGATAATTATAAGATTTTAAAATTTTGTCACGAATTCACGAATTGTTTTTTGTAGTTTGTTTGCTTTTAGTGATTGGTACGAATTGTTTTCGTTTCAAAGGTAAATCATACTTTTTTTACTAGGATTTTGTTTTGAAGGAATTTCAATATTTTAATGCTGATTTTGATGAAGTACAATACTAACATCTCAAGTCTATTCCACTTGAATTGAAAAATTATCTACAAATAATTCTACAGTTGAAGCGGTAGGGTTGGCTGTTACTCCTATTTGCACACGTTCATAGAAAACAGGTTCTTGTAAGGTGAAGTTGATTCCTTCGTTTAAAAAAACCTGTCTAAATATTTCTGCATTTGGCATGTTCAGTATTGACATGTTGTATAGAAGTCCATCTCGAATTGTCAGCAGGAAAAAGTTCATTTATTGAATTATTTTCCGTTTCAAATCCATCTTCAAAAATAAATTTTTCGGTAGGTGTAGTCACAACACTTCCTGTATTACTTTCGCAAGCAATAAAAAAAGTAATGATGCAAATAAAAGCGATGTGTTTTATTTTGTCCGTATGTGGCTAACGTTCAGAATATTATATTCTTATGAAGTCTGCTTATTTTTTAAATTACATGTTATACACGCCTCCATTAATATCTAGTGTAGCACCTGTGATAAATCCGTCATATTCTGATGCTAAGTATAAAACTGCTCGGGCAACATCGTCTGCATTTCCAGCTCTTTGAATTGGAATGCCGGCAATTGTTTTTTCTGCAGATTCTTTGGTCGTATGTGTATTGTGAAATGAAGTGCCAAGAATAAGCCCTGGCGCTACGGCGTTTACGCGAACTCCATCTGGACCTAATTCTGAAGCCAATGCTCTTGTGAATGTCAAAATTGCACCTTTACTTGTTGCATATACTAATGAACCTGCATGTCCACCTTTTCGACCTGCAAGAGATGATAAGTTTACAATACTACTGTTTTTATTTTTTGCTAAATGTGGTTTCGCCGCTCGTGTGACAAATAGCATAGACGTCATGTTGATGTCCATTACTTTGTGCCAAAAATCAGTTTCGATGTCGTTCAACATTTTACGAGCAACTAACGAACCTGCATTGTTGATAAGAATGTCCAATCCGCCCAAAGCTTCAACTGTTTTTTCAACGACAGTGTTTGCGTCTGTTTCTTTTGTTAAATCGCCACTAATAGCAACAGCATTTAGCTCTTTGTTTTTTGCATATTCAACTAATTTCGTTGCTGTATCTGCACTAGAGAAATAGTGAATGGCAACATGTGCGCCACTGTCAATAAAGTGTTTGGTTATTGCCTCACCGATGCCTTGTGCTCCTGCGGTAATGAGCACTTTTTTGCCTGATATTTTTGTGTTTTTCATCCTTTAAAAATATTGAATGTGTTATTTTTTTATGATATGTTTTGATAGTTTATAAAAATGGTCTTCCATCATTTGTTTTGCAAGAGCGCTATCTTTTGATTTGATAGCTACATAAATATTTTCATGCTTTTTTATTTCCGTCAATACTTGATCACCTTCGCAAACTGTATTGCTATCATAAGCTGCAAGAATTGGTGGAGTAATTAAAAGCATTAGTGTTAATAATGTATTGTTTTTACTAGCTTTGGCAATTGCTACATGGAATAATAAATCTTCTTCTAAATGATTTCCTCCATCGATCATTTTCATCTTAAATGAATTAAAAGCCTTCTCAATATTTTGTAAATCAGCCTTCGTTCTTCTTTCTGCTGCCAAGCAAACCGTTTTTAACTCTAAGGTTATTCGTGTTTCTACCAATTCGTTGAATGATGGAATGTTGAGCGAAATGATTTCATTGATGATTCCATTAAAACCAATGAGTCCTATGTTTAATACTGTTCCGCTTTGCGCCACAGATTTCAATACTCCGTAAAATTCTAGTTCGCGAATGACTTCTCGTATTTGGTTTCTGTTTACACCAAATTTTTCAGACAATATTCTTTCTGAAGGCAATTTATCTCCTTCTTCCAGACTTTTAGAGTTGACTAAATCTCGAATTTTAGAAATTATATCATTTTGCAATGATTTTTTTTCGTTTTTGTCTGTTAAACTAATTTTCACGACGATTAATTTTTTAAAAGTATTCTGTTAATGCTACAATTCCGTTAAAGGAAATTACCAAAGAGAAAAACATAGCGGCATACAGTCCAACATTGACCCAAATACTTGTTTTATAATCTTTCATTACTTTTTTATTATTAACTAATAGAATTATTCCAAGAATAACTGCAGGCAATACGAATACATTGAAAACTTGTGATAAGATTTGAATTTCAATAGGATTCGCACCAAAAGCAGGGCCAATTAAAGCAACTAAGCATGCAATAAAAGTTACGATTCTAAATTGTTTTGAATTTGTGTCTAATTTCCCGGATTGATAATCGGCTAATAGTAACGGCGCGATTAAAAGACATGGGAAAATAGAAGACAATCCGGCACTCAAGGCACCAAAAAAGAAAATAGTCACTGCCCATTTGCCAGCTACAGGTTCTAGTGTGTTTGCCATGTCTATTACATGTGTTACTTCTTTTCCTTCATAAAAAAGTGCTCCCGCAGCAACTGCCATGATGGTACCACTGATGATAAATATCAAGATTGACGCGACAATTGAATCTCTTTTTTGTTGTTTTAAATTTTTTAATGTCCAACCTTTTCCTTGTACAAATAATGGTCTGGAAAGAAATGTTGCGGCCGCCATGGTAGTTCCAACAAAGGCTGCAACTAACATTTTTCCGCCTGGCACATCGGGTATTGTGGGCATTAATCCTTTTACAACATCGTTTGGAAGCGGATTTACAAAGTAGAGTGAAAAAATAAACGAGAATCCCATGAGTGTTACGAATATGACCAGAATTTTTTCAAAAAACGAATATTTTCCGATGAGCATGAGCAAGTAAAAGACAACAATAATTATAACAGCTATTGTCAACACTATTCCGTATTTGTGATCGCTTAAACCTTCAAAATTTATCGCTAATATTTCATAGATGATATTGGAAGAAATTCCCAAAATTCCCATCAAAGAATTCCATTGTCCAAAAGTAATTCCTATGATGATTAATATGGCTAAAGCTTTTCCATATTTTAAGTGTTTTTTAAAACCGTATAAAGCTGTGTCGCCCGTAATTAAACCATAGTTTCCATACGCAAACATTAATACACCAGAGAATAAACAACTTAGCAATAATACCCAAAGCAGTTGCATGTTAAATTTGCTTCCAGCGACAATCATCGAAGTTACACTACCAGTTCCAATGGTATAACCAATGGCAAAAATACCAGGTCCGAATGCTAAAATGATCTTAATGATTTTCTTTAGAAAAGAATTTTTGTTGTCAGCAGTTGCCATAGTTTTTTGTTGTTAATAGATTAATTTTTTGCCCAATGCGTGTGATAAAATTTTCCAGAAGTATCATCTGTTCTTTGATACGTATGTGCTCCGAAATAATCTCGTTGTGCTTGAATTATATTTGCGGATGACGTTGCTTTTGAAAAACTATTTAAGAAACTTATTGCATCCGTTAATGTCGGAACCGCTACTTCATTAACAATTCCTTCGGTTACAACTTTCTTGATAAATGGTTTTAAAGCTTGTAATTTTTCAATAATTTCAGGTTCGTGCAATATATTATCGACCGTTTTAAAAGTTGTGACTAAAGAAGTCATTAAATCTGATCTGATGATGCAACCATTTGTCCAAATTCTGGCGAGTTCACTGAGGTTGATGTTCCAGTTGTTACGGTTTGATGCTTCTTTTATTAATTTGAAACCTTGGTAATGATTGATGATTCTTGCAAATTGATAGGCTTTTAAAATTTCTTCGCTATTCAAGTTTAATGAAAGATCGTTCGTGTTAAAATATGTACTTACGGTAATTCTTTCTTCTTTAAAAAAAGAGATGTAACGCGCAAATAGGGAAGAAGCGACCATCGTACTCGGAATGCCCAATTGTGCTGTTGCAATGGTTGTCCAATTTCCAGTTCCTTTGTTTCCTGCTTTGTCCATAATTTTATGAATCAACCAATCTTCTCCGTCTTTTTTTCTTAAAATATCAATAGTAATCTCAAGCAAGTAACTGTTTTCGATTGCTTTCCAAGATTCTAAAATAGCAGCAATCTCATCAGGATTTTTCCCAAGATTTTTTAGCAATGTAAAAACTTCCGCAAGCAATTGCATTTCTGCGTATTCAATTCCGTTGTGCACCATTTTTACAAAATGTCCGCTACCTTCAGGTCCGATATAACTACAACATGGTAATTTATTTTCATCTTTTGCGGCTATTTTTTCTAAAAAAGGCTGTATTTTTTTATAAGTTTCTTCATTTCCGCCAGGCATTATGGAAGGTCCACGCAAAGCACCTTCTTCACCACCAGAAACTCCAGCACCAATAAAATAGATGTTTTTAGATTTTAAGTAGTCGTGGCGTTCTTTTGTCTTGTTGTAGTTGGAGTTTCCACCATCTATTAAAATATCTCCTTTAGTTAAGTATGGAAGTAAATTTTCAATGACCAAATCGATTGTTTTTCCTGCATTTACCATCAACATTATTTTTCTAGGTTGTTGAATGGAGTTTACAAAAGCGGCAATGTCATCAAACGGAAGCGCTGTAGCTAATTCGGGAAATTCCTTTTTAAAATTGAGCGCTATATTTTCTTCTTTACCAGCAATATGTCTGTTAAATAATGAGAGTTTTACACCGTTATTCGCTAGATTTCTGCTTAGACTTTTGCCCATGACACCTAATCCGAATAGTCCAAATTCAGATTTATTATTGCTCAGATTTTTGATAATTTCCACAATATGTTCAGGAGATTTTTCTACGTTAATTTTGATCGCGTTTGTAGGTTCTTCTAAAGTGTCAAATTGTGATTTTAGAAGCTCCGAACTCATAAAATGATTTTTTCTATTGTCTAGTCGTTTTTTAATTTGATCGAAAGATCCATGAAGAAAAACCCATTCAGAATACTTTTCTATTTGATGACTTAAAATGTCTCGATATGCTTGTTTTAGAGCAGAACAGACAATGATACAACTCGTTTTTGCTTTTACGTGTTTTATTGCCAACTCGTTCAAACTTTGAAGCCAATCGTATCTATCAGCATCATTTAAAGGTGTTCCACTTGCCATTTTTTTGATGTTCTTTTCATGATGAAAGTCGTCTCCGTCAAAAAAAGGAACTTGTAATTTTTTAGACAATAAGTTTGCTACGGTGCTTTTCCCAACACCTGAAACACCAATTATGAATATGATTTTGGTTTTCATCTAGAGTAAAAATACAGTTATTAAAATTGGTTACCCAATCTGGTTAACCAAATATAGTTTTTTATTTTTAACTCTGTAGTTTTTTTAGAAAAAATATAAATCTCTAAAAATAGACTGTACGTACGAATTGGTTTTTTAGAGCTTAAAAACGATATGGATACGTGTTTTTAATACTTAATAGACATAAAAAAAAAGCTGAGATACAGACTAAATGTATTTCAGCTTTGATATATTTTAGGGAAAACGATAAAGGTTCTTTAGCCTTTAATTTTAGTTTAGGTATGAGAAATTTATTTTGAAAGTATCTCTGCAACCTTTGCATTAATAAATTCTAAAAATTCTTCGTCTTCTTTGGTAAACGGATCTGGCGTGTGCGAATCAATATCAATTTGACCAATGTTTTCTCCGTTGACGAATAATGGAATTACAATTTCTGCTTTTACATGAATGCTACATGCAATATAATTGTCTTGTGCTTTGACATCTGGAACTAAGAAATTTTCATTAGATACTGCAACTTGACCACAAATACCTTTTCCAAACGGAATGATGGTATGATCTGTTGGTTCTCCAGCAAAAGCACGTAATTTTAGTTCAGGTTTGTCTCCGTTTTTAAAGTAGAATCCAACCCAGTCATAGTGTGCAATGTTTTCCTGCAATAATTCACAAATTTTTGTCATGCGGTCATCGACAGAAAGCTCAGTGTTTGCAATAATGTTTTCTATTTCGGGTTTGTATGTTGAAAGTGCCATGTTTTTTAAATTTTGATTCGGCAAAAATAGTCGAAAAAAATCTAAAAGTCTTTCATCTAATGTTGAATAAAGTGACTTAAAAAACGAATCCGACAAAATTTATAGAAAATGTGACATTTTCAATGCTTTTAGAGTAAGTTTGTAACTCTTTGAACCATTATTGCAATTGTGTTAGAAAGCATTAAAAAATACAAATCGGCTTTAGGATTTATCGTAAAATTCTTTATTACCTACGCTATATTGACGTATGCGTATAGTTTATATTTGTCTAATTTTGATGGCGAACCTGATGGTGTCACACGTATTGTTGCTCATCAAACAGAAAGTATCATCAATGCGTTTGGGTATGTGGCAAATGTTGCAGTGCATGAATCAGAACCTACTATGAAATTACTTGTTCACGGCAATTATGTTGGGCGAATTGTAGAAGGTTGTAATTCCGTAAGTGTGTTGATTTTATTCATCACATTTGTGATTGCATTTACAGGAAATTTAAAAAATACGATCTTTTTTATTCTGGTGGGAAGTGTGTTGGTGTATCTGGCAAATTTATTGCGAATTGTCATATTGGGAATTGGGCTGTATCGTTTCCCTGAACAGGAATATTTGCTCCATCAAATTGTGTTTCCGACAATTATTTATGGAATGGTATTTTTATTGTGGATGCTTTGGGTTCAGAAATTTTCAAAGAAATAAATGAAAAAGATTTGGAAATATATTGCTGTAGGATTCCTTTTCGGATTGCTCGTTTTGATTAGAGCATTTGAAAACCAATTGTTTTATGATCCGTTTTTGAACTTTTTTAAAAATGACTATTTACAGGCAAATATTCCCGAATACAATGCTTGGTTGTTATTTGTAAATCATATGTTTAGATATGCGCTGAACATGCTCGTTTCTTTAGCAATTATTTATATTGCTTTTGAGAACAAACATGTGTTGAAGTTTTCTTTCGGACTATATTTGGTTGCTTTTGTAGTGTTAGTTTCGCTGTATTTTTATTTGATTCAGCACAATTTAGCAGAAGATTATCTACTGACATTTTACGTACGCCGCTTTTTGATTCAGCCGCTTTTTGTGTTGATTTTATTACCTGCTTTTTATTATCAACGGAAGATAAAGCATGAAGAAGTCTGATTCGCTTCGCTCAATTCAAGGATTTAAAAATTTAATGATTTAAGGTTATTTCCGAGATCATTATTTGATTTTATATAAAATGCTAAATGTTAATTTTTAAATGTTGAATGTGTTTCTAAGACGAATCTGAATGTTGTTTGAAACTAATTGATACATTTTCAAATTGTCACTTCTTCATCTAGAGTGATTCTTTTCTTCTTTAAATTTGCAAACTTATTCTTCCTCATCGGTAATGGAAATGGTGCGTTTTTCCGAGATCAAACTACCATCTTTAGAAATTCCTTCAATAAACATCGTAATTGTTTTTACGTCTTTGTGTTTTACGACAAAGTTAAAAGGTCCACGTCTTGGAATTTGGTTGTTTGGTCGCCAATCGATAGCGCCATATTTTTGATAAGCTTCACTTGAAAAAGAACGGTATTTTGGTTCGTAATATGCTTTAGCAACGCTAAAACCAATTGGTGGTGTTTGATTTACGTATGAATCTCTGCGAGTTCTGGAAGTAGGAGTGAGTGGAGTATTTCGAGTAAAAATTTTAATCACACCGCCAGTTCCACGGATGCCGTATCCAATTCCGCTTTTGTCAATAATAATACGTTCTATATTTGCCATATTGAGCGTTGTTAACACATCAAAACTCGTTAATGGTACGTCGTTTACAAATACTAATGGTTCTACTTTTGTAAATCGTGATGATATATTTTCTTTTGGAGTTGCGGCAGCAGCATCCGTATTGCTTCCGCCTTGTGGAGAACCAGTGGAATCGTCAAGACGTTTTGGTTTTGGTTTTTCTGGTCTGAGTTGTCCAAGCGTTTGTGGTCTTCTGGCGTAAATAGTTATTTGTCCTAAACTGATGTTTGCATCATTTACGTCAAATCCGTTGTTTTGAAGAAATGCGCCAATATTTGGATATCGTAAGTATTCAGATTCCGTGATTTTGGTTTCTCGTCCGTTAAACATCATCGGATCTCGCTTTTCTTTGTTTTTCTTGTTTTTTGCCTTTAAATGTACAGCGTATAAAGCTTCTGAATCTTCAGGAAAAAAACCATCAGGAAGTATAAAAATGTTGTTTTTGTTTAGTAGCGAACGATCAATAATAGCGTTTGCGGGAATTTCATCTTTTTCATCACTCACACTGTAACGCAAGTATAGTTTTGGCTTTAGAAATTCTTTTTTGTGATTGATGTAAGAGAAGCGGAGTTTTTCACCAGCTTCTGGAAATAGATTGTAGATGACAAATTTTCGTTCGTCATCAATCGGAATGTATTGTGCTGGCAAGTCTTTAGTGTCATGCAAAAACATTCCTTTTACGCGTTTTGTTGGAAAATTTACCGTTCCTCTAATCGTGATTCCTTTGGTCGTAATTGATTGTTTTGGTTTGTCTTGAAAGATGGCTGTCCAGTCGTATTTGCTCCAACCTTGTGTAATGAGTAATGCATCAAGTGCTTTTCGTTTGGTTTTTGTGTTGTTTGGAAAGTAGTATTTCGGATTTTCAATTTCGCCACGAACATACGGTTTTAGGTAAAAACTAGAAAATATGTTATGTGCCGGATTGTAGGCTTCTGTCGTTTCTGGTAGAATGGAAATACTGACATTTGCTTCTCGAATTCGCGGTTTGTTTTTTACCAAATACATGGCAAATTTAGTAAAATCGTTTTCCGTTTCTACTTTTTTGACCATGACAGAAAGATTCTTTACTATTTTTCGATTGAAGAATAAGCGTTCTAAAATTGGTGTTTTTCCATCAAATAGTGTAATCGTGTTTACACCATTAAACAATCTGCTACGCGGAATTAGTAAGTCTACTTTTTCGTTGTTTTTAAAAGAAAACGGCATAGAGCGTGACAAACCATCTTTGTGAATTAATACTGTGTAATCTTTAGAAACGATGCTTTGTAATGTTTCAGGATTGGTGTTGAAAGAAATTTGTATCGTATCTTTTTGTATGTTATCAACCTGAATGACAATTCCTGTATTTTCTACTTTTGGAAGTATTTTTTCGCTGGTAATTTCTTCTTTGAAAGTTGTTTTTGCTCTGAATGTATTTTCCGCTTTAGGCGAAAGTTTAAAAGTGCCAAAACCGTAATTGTTACTTTCAAATGTAGTTACTTCTTGATTGTTTTCATCATAAATGATTCCATTTACATAAACACCTTTTCCTTCTTCACTGATGGCTTTGAAGGCAATGGTATTTTCAACGTCTTTTACCAAATGTCCACCTTCAGGCAAAAACTGAATGTCATATTTGATGTCGTTTTTTTGTTTTTTTTGTGATGGAATGTTGCTTCCGAACACTGTAATTTCTTCTATAAAAACTTCGGTAGATTTTTCGTCTACCATTCGTTGTGTAGCTGCTTTTAAATAGTAAATCCCTGCTTTTAAATTTTTGTCGAGTTCCAAGTTTCCATTGGTAAATCCATTACGAATTCGGAATAGTTTTTTAGAAACTTGCTTGCTGTTTTCATCATAGAGTCCAACATATAAATTGGTAGATGCTTTGGAGATTTCCTCGTTTCTTTTATTGAAAATATAGCTTTTAAACCATAGTTCTTCTCCAACCAAAAAGCTTGTTTTGTTTAGATGAACAAATACGGCTTCATCATCAGAAGTTTTGTAATATTCTCGGTAGCGTTCGCCGATGGAATTCGTTTGTGAAAGCATATTCCATGTCATTGCAAGAAGCATGATGATGAGATAGCGACTTTTTTTTAAGCAAAAACGAGTTTGTATTCTAGTTGTCATCATCTGCTAATATAATTGTTCTTTTTTCGGAAATCAAACTACCATCTTTAGAAATTCCTTCAATAAACATCGTAATTGTTTTTACGTCTTTGTGTTTTACGACAAAGTTAAAAGGTCCACGTCTTGGAATTCGGTTGTTTGGTCGCCAATCGATAGCACCATATTTTTGATAAGCTTCACTTGAAAAAGAACGATATTTTGGTTCGTAATATGCTTTAGCAACACTAAAACCAATAGGAGGTGTTTGATTTACATATGAATCTCTGCGAGTTCTGGAAGTAGGAGTGAGTGGAGTATTTCGAGTAAAAATTTTAATCACACCGCCAGTTCCACGGATGCCATATCCAATTCCACTTTTGTCAATAATAATACGTTCTATATTTGCCATATTGAGCGTTGTTAAAACATCAAAACTAGTTAATGGTACGTCGTTTACAAATACTAATGGTTCTACTTTTGTAAATCGTGATGATATATTTTCTTTTGGAGTTGCGGCAGCAGCATCCGTATTGCTTCCGCCTTGTGGAGAACCAGTGGAATCGTCAAGACGTTTTGGTTTTGGTTTTTCTGGTCTGAGTTGTCCAAGCGTTTGTGGTCTTCTGGCGTAAATAGTTATTTGTCCTAAACTGATGTTTGCATCATTTACGTCAAATCCGTTGTTTTGAAGAAATGCGCCAATATTTGGATATCGTAAGTATTCAGATTCAGTGATTTTGGTTTCTCGTCCGTTAAACATCATCGGATCTCGCTTTTCTTTGTTTTTCTTGTTTTTTGCCTTTAAATGTACAGCGTATAAAGCTTCTGAATCTTCAGGAAAAAAACCATCAGGAAGTATAAAAATGTTGTTTTTGTTGAGTAGCGAACGATCAATAATAGCGTTTGCGGGAATTTCATCTTTTTCATCACTCACATTGTAACGCAAGTATAGTTTTGGTTTTAGAAATTCTTTTTTGTGATTGATGTAAGAGAAGCGGAGTTTTTCACCAGCTTCTGGAAATAGATTGTAGATGACAAATTTTCGTTCGTCATCGATTGGAATGTATTGTGCTGGCAAATCTTTAGTGTCATGCAAAAACATTCCTTTTACGCGTTTTGTTGGAAAATTTACCGTTCCTCTAATCGTGACTCCTTTGGTCGTAATTGATTGTTTTGGTTTGTCTTGAAAGATGGCTGTCCAATCGTATTTGCTCCAACCTTGTGTGATAAGTAATGCATCAAGTGCTTTTCGTTTGGTTTTTGTGTTGTTTGGAAAGTAGTATTTCGGATTTTCAATTTCGCCACGAACATACGGTTTTAGGTAAAAACTAGAAAATATGTTATGCGCCGGATTGTAAGCTTCTGTCGTTTCTGGTAGAATGGAAATACTGACATTTGCTTCTCGAATTCGCGGTTTGTTTTTTACCAAATACATGGCAAATTTAGTAAAATCGTTTTCCGTTTCTACTTTTTTGACCATGACAGAAAGATTCTTTACTATTTTTCGATTGAAGAATAAGCGTTCTAAAATTGGTGTTTTTCCATCAAATAGTGTAATTGTGTTTACACCATTAAACAATCTGCTACGCGGAATTAGTAAGTCTACTTTTTCGTTGTTTTTAAAAGAAAACGGCATGGAGCGTGACAAACCATCTTTGTGAATTAATACTGTGTAATCTTTAGAAACAATGCTTTGTAATGTTTCAGGATTGGTGTTGAAAGAAATTTGTATCGTATCTTTTTGTATGTTATCAACCTGAATGACAATTCCTGTATTTTCTACTTTTGGAAGTGTTTTTTCGCTGGTAATTTCTTCTTTGAAAGTTGTTTTTGCTCTGAATGTATTTTCCGCTTTAGGCGAAAGTTTAAAAGTGCCAAAACCGTAATTGTTACTTTCAAATGTAGTTACTTCTTGATTGTTTTCATCATAAATGATTCCATTTACATAAACACCTTTTCCTTCTTCACTGATGGCTTTGAAGGCAATGGTATTTTCAACGTCTTTTACCAAATGTCCACCTTCAGGCAAAAACTGAATGTCATATTTGATGTCGTTTTTTTGTTTTTTTTGTGGTGGAATGTTGCTTCCGAACACGGTAATTTCTTCTATAAAAACTTCGGTAGATTTTTCGTCTACCATTCGTTGAGTAGCCGCTTTTATAAAGTATGTTCCAGATTTTATTTCTTTGTCAAGCGCTAGATTTCCATAGGTAAATCCTTGTCGAATTCGAAAGAGTTTTTTGGACACTTGTTTTCCTTCTTCATCGTACAATCCAACATATAAATTGGTAGATACTTCTGAGATTTCTTCGTTTCTTTTGTTGAAAATATAGCTTTTAAACCATATTTCTTCGCCAGCTAAATAACTGGTTTTATTGAGATGCACAAAAATAGCTTCGTCTTCAGAAACTTTAAAATATTCCTGATAGAGATCACTGATATTGGTAGTTTGTGAAAATACAGTTGTAGAAAATAGGAGTAAGATGCAAAAACAGTGGTAATACTTTTTCATAGGTTTAGGTGGTTTATCGGTTTAATTTTTCTAAAATATATGATGTTCATCAGATGTGTATTCTGATGAATTTTTAGAAATGAATTTTAAGGGAATATTCATTTCAAGTGACGGTTTTCTTTTGCAGAAATTAGACTTCCGTCTTTTAGAAATTTTATAAAGAATGGGGATTCTTTGCCAATACAACTTATAATTTTATGAAAAATAAAATGATACTTTGCAATTCTTAGTGGTACTAAGGTACTTAATTTTTTTTAAATTTTGTATAAAATTACAAATGAGCTATTTACTAAGAATTGTAAATAGCTCATTTTTAAAGGATAATGCTTTTTGTTTAGCGTACTTGAATTGTTTTTTTCTCGGAGATTAAATCACCATTTTCTGATATTCCTTCAATGAATAGTGTAATGCTTTTTGTTTTGGTATCAAATATTTTAAAGTTGGCTGGAGCAGCTTTGTCTAAAGTCAACTCTGGAATCCATGAAATAGCTCCATATTTTCTAAATACCGTGTTTTGATATGAAGTGTAGTTTGGCGAATAGTATTTTTTTGGCGCTGTAAATGCAAAAGATGCTTTTGTGCCTGTGTACAATTCGCTTCCATCACCTCTTTTGTATAAAGGTGTTTTACGAGTGTATATTTTGATGACACCACCAAAACCAGCATTGACACCTTCACCAACACCCGATTTGTCAATGACCACACGTTCAATATTGAAGGTGGAGAGATTGTACAGAATGCTGAAATCTGAGATACGCGCATTGTCAAAATAGATGACTGGCGTTGCAATTGGTTGTCTTCTTGTGCTGATGACTACTTTTCCTAGTTGTTCTGAAACTTGATATCCATTGTACTGAATGAAATCGGTAATGTTGATGAAACGATTGTATTCTTGTTCTCCAAAATCAGTTACTTTGGCATTTACTAAGATTGGATCTTTGTAGACTTCTTTTGTGTTTTTCACTACAACAACGGCATCTAATTGTTCAGAATCTTCATAGAAGAAATTGTCTGGCACTGTAAAATCAGCAGTTCTTGCTTTGGAGTCTGGCATATCATCAATGATTGTTGTAGATATACGATCTTTTGCATTAGTGACTTTGAATCGAACGTACATGCCAGGTTTTTTGAATAAACCTTTGTTATTCATATATGAGAAACGAATTTCTTCGCCTTCTTCCAAAAAGAAATTGTCGATGGTAAATTCTTGTTTTTCATTGAGATCAACAAAACCTGCTGGATGATTTTTTGTGGCATGTAAGAACACACGATCAACTCCCGATTTTGGTCTGTTCACACGCCCGGAAACGGTCATTCCGTTCTCAAAACGATTGAGTCCATTTGGCTTTTCACCAAAAATATCTTTCCAATCGTAACGACTCCAACCTTGAGTGAGTAATAAGATGTCAAGCTCATATCTTTTTCTATTATCCATATTGTAGAAGTAGTACGGAGCGTTTTCAACATAACCTTTTACGTGTGGTTTTAAATAGAAGTTTGAGAGAATGTTGTGTTGTGGATTGTAACTTTTTGTCGTTTCAGGCAATACAGAAATGCTAATGTTTGCATTTTTGTTTAGATTCAATTCGTTGATAGCGAACAGAATTGAGTCTTGTTCTGTGTTGATTTTAGTAACGTTGATGTTTGCTTTTTTAACGCCGTATTCATTGAAGAATAAGCGTTCTAATAACGGATTTTTATTTTCATCAAATACGGTAATGGTATTGATACCTTTGAAAAGCTGACTTTTTTGAAGACTTACTGCTTTTTCAGTTCCATTGAATTGAAAAGCCGCCATTTTTAGCTTTCCATTTTGATGAATGAGTACTTTGTATTTTTTGTTTTGATTTCTGTCTAATGTTTCTTGATTTGTACTAAAATCGATTACAATTTTATCTTTCGCATAATTTTGTAACATTAAGGTAATACCTTCTGCTTTTGGTGTTGGCAGTGCTTTTGTAATTTCCGTTTCGTTATCAATTTTAATTTTAGCGGTATATGTTTTTCCTCTTTTAGGATGGAATTGAAATTTCCCCATTCCGAGTCCGTTGCTTTCAAAAGCAGCAGCTTCTTCGTTGTTTTGGTCATAGACAATTCCAGAAACTTTTACGCCTTTTCCTTCTTTATTCAAAATTTTAAAACCTACGTTACATATGGCATCGGTTACCATATATCCACCTTCTGGTAAAAATTGAAAGTCGAAGTGTTCTTTATTGGTATCGTCTTTTTGATTTGATTTTTCTTGCGTAATGATTTCAATTTTTTGGATGAACGCATTGTCTTCTTTAAAGTTTTTCATCCAATTTGTGCCAGCTTTGATGTAATACGTACCTGCGGTAAAGGTAGAATCGACAGCAAAGTTTCCTTTGGCGTAACCATCTTTTGCTTTGAAAAGTGCTTTTTTGATTTGATTTCCTTCGGCATCATAAATACCAACATTGATATTTGTCGTTGCTTTGGAAATTAATTGGTTTTTTTGGTCATATGCATATCCTTTGAACCAAATTTCTTCTCCAGCAAAATAGCTTGTTTTGTTTAAGTGTAGATACAAGCCTTCTCTTGGAAGTGTAAAGTATGCAGCATACTCATTTTCAATTGTTTTCTCTTGTTGCCCGTAAACACTAAATGTTGAGGATATGACGGCAACGAGTAGAAATACATAATAATTTTTCATAATAATTTTAGATTGTTAATGTTATGCAAAGAATGCTACAAAAAGAATACCAATAAAGTGTTTTTTCTTACTTTTTTTCGCAAAATACATTTTAACTTTTAAAATATAATTCTGAATTGCTGATTTTTCACTTTTATAAATGCTAAAGTTTTCATAAAAATAAAAAACCGCCCAATTGGGCGGTTTTTGAATGTTTTGTAAGAGTTTGATGTTTTACTTGATACCTAATTCAGCTTTTACAGCAGACATTAAGTTTGTTCCATCTGCAAGTAATAAACCTGAACCTGGAGTTTCATCAAGAACATAAGCAAATCCTTGTGCTCTAGCTACTTTTTGAATCGCTGCTAATGCTTTTTCTTGAATAGGCTTTGTTAAATCAATATACTTTTGCTCAGCAGTTTTTTGTGCTGCAGCTTGCGCTTCTTGGATACGAGTTTCTAATTCAGCTAATTCTTTTTTTCTAGCATCATTTTCAGCATCTGTTTTTCCTGGCGCTTCGTTTGTATACTGCGTTAATTTGTTTCTGTATTCAGTAACTGAAGCTTGAATATCAGCTCCAAGAGATTGTTGTAATTTATCAAATTCAGCTTTCGCAGATTTCATTTCCGGCATCGCGCTAATCAGTTCTTGCGTGTTGATGTGTGCAACTTTAGTTTGTGCATTTGTAAAACTTACTACTCCAAAAAATAGTACTGCAATTGCAATCAGCTTTTTCATTTGTTTCATGATTTTCAATTATTTACTTTAAGTGTTATTTATATTAATTGTTGTTACTTTCCGCTTCCGGCACCTTCGCCGTTTTCTTCGTTCTTTTCTTCGTTCTTTTCTTCCTGCTTCTTTTTACGTTCTTCTGCTTTTTTACGCTTTTCTTCTTCTCGTTTTTTGCGTTTTTCTTCGGCAGCTTTCTTTTTGGCAGCACGAGCTTCAATTAGCTTTTTACGTTTTTCTTCGTAAGCTTTTTTCTTTGCTTCACGTTCTTCTAGACGTTTTTGTTTGCGTTCGTCTAATAGTTTTTGACGTGCTGCTTTTTTGTTAGCAGCTTCTTCCTCTTTTTCCGCAATAGCTTCTTCTCTTGCTTTTTTCTTTGCTTCTATTTCAGGGTTTGCTTCTTTTTCTTCGTCTTCAAACTTTGCTTTTTCGCTTTTTGCTCTAATTTTATCTTGTCTGCCTTTACGTTTTTTGTCTCTGTTAATTACTCGTAATACTTGATCGCTTATATCAAATTTCTTTGCTGAATACAGCATTACGACATCAGCTGATTTGTCAAAAACAAAATCATAACGTTTCTTTTTTGCAATATCTTGAACAATTTCTAGTACTTGATCTTGAATAGGTTTTACCATATTCTGACGTTGTACCATCAGGCTTCCAAAAGGACCAAAACGATCTTGTTGATACTTTTGCAATTCTTGTTCTAAGATTTCAATTTCTTCTTCACGCTCATCCACTAATTCTTTCGTAAGTAAAACTCGCTCCGCACTTAGATTTTTTTTCATTTGATCTATAGCGTTTTGCTTCTTTTGAATTTCGTTTTTCCAGCGTTGCGCTTTTGTTTCTAATTGTGTATTAGCTTCCTGATATGCGTCTACATTTTCTAGAATGTATTCCATATCGATATAGCCAACTCTTGCACCATTTACACGTTGTGCGTTCACGGTAGATAGTGTAAGAAGTATTGTTAGTAAAAAAAGAACTTTAGTTTTCATGTCTGTCGGTTTGTTAATAGAAAATATCGTGCCAAAATTAATATTACTTAAAATTGTTGTCCGATAATGAAATGTGTTTCCCATCCGTTTGGCTGTGTTGTTCCTGGTATTGGATCAAATCCGTAACCAAAATCAATACCTAATAATCCAAAGGCAGGCATAAATATACGTAATCCTGCTCCAACAGAGCGATTTAACTCAAATGGACTATATTCTTTAAACGAATTAAATGAGCCACCAGCTTCTAAAAATGTCAACGCATAAATGGACGCTGTTTGTTTCAATGTAATCGGATAACGTAACTCTAACGAAAATTTATTGTAAATAGTACCTCCATCTAAATCAGAAAGTGATTGATTTGGATATCCACGCAATGCAATTGCCTCTCTACCATCTAAACTAAAGTTACCTAATCCGTCTCCACCAACGAAAAATCTTTCGAAAGGAATAATCCCTCTATCGTTGTTATACGCGCCTAAGAAACCAAAATTTGCTTCTGTTTTTAAGACTAATTTATCAACAATATTTTGGTACCAAGCTCCTTTGAATTTAATTTTATAAAATTCTAACCATTTAAATTTTTCTTGATCTACTTTTCCACGATCAACAATTGAAACTTCTCCTGGTTCTAATGTTGGACCTAAGTTTGCAGGTTCTCCTGGTTGGTTTGCATTTGCATTTAAGAAATTCCCATTGGCATCTCTTAATTGATATTCTTCTTCATTTTCTAAATTTCCATAGTCTACGTCATTAAACAGCGAATAAGGTAATGAAAGTTTTGCACTTACAGAGAATTCAGAACCTTTCATTGGATATATTGGATTTGGTCCAGAAGAATTTCTACTTAACGCTACTGTGTATGAGAAGTTGTTTGAGAATCCGTCTCCAAAGGTAAATAATCCTGTGTTGTAATTTTTTAAGTTATAATGCTGAAAACTTAATGCTTGCGATAATACGAAGTAATCATCTGGTTCTGCTAAACGTTTTGCCAATCCTACAGATAATCCTGTGATTAAGAAACGTCTGTCTTTGTCAGCATTGTTTGTTTGTGGATTGAATAAAAACTGTACCGTATGTGATAATGAAGTTGTAAACTGTACTGGTTTTTTTCCTCCTAACCATGGTTCTGTAAACGAGAAACTAAAGGTTTGGAAAAATCTACTTGCTTGTGCACGCAATGCTAGTTTTTGTCCGTCTCCCGTAGGAAGTGGCTTGTATGCATCACCATTAAATAGGTTTTTGATAGAGAAGTTGTTGAACGATAATCCTAAAGTTCCGATGAAACCTCCACCACCGTAACCACCTTGTAGCTCAATTTGGCTTCCTCCACGTTCGGCTAAGCTGTATTCTACATCAACTGTACCACTGTTTGGATCTGGGTTTTTGATTTCTGGCTTGATTTGCTCTGCATCAAAGAATCCTAATTGCCCCAATTCACGAATGGTACGAATGATTTTATCTTTACTGTATAATTCTCCTGGTTTTGTTCTGATTTCACGATAGATTACGTGATCGTTTGTTTTGTCGTTTCCAACTACAGATATGTTGTTGAAATATGCTGGTTTTCCTTCAATGATGCGTATTTCAAAGTCAATCGTATCGTTTTTCGCAGAAACCTCAACAGGATTGATGTTTGAGAATAAATAACCGTTGTTTTGGTATAGGTTTGTTAAATCGTCTGCATCAGGATCAGTTTCGTCAGCAACACGTTTTTCAAGTAAGACACCATTATATGTATCTCCTTTATTGATTCCTAATAAACGGTTTAATTCTCTGTCGGTGTATACTGAGTTTCCTAAGAAGGTGATATCTCCAAAGTAATATTTTGTTCCTTCTTCAAGAGCAATGTCGATATTTAAGGTGTTGTCTTCGTTCCAGCTGATTGAATCTTTAATGATACGTGCATCACGGAAACCATTTTCTTTGTATTTTTCTATGACGGAATTTAAATCTTCTTTGTAGTCTTCAGGAATGAATTTTGAAGATTTGAAGATGCGAAGTGCAAATTTTTCTTTCGTATTTTTCATGGCTCTACGCAGTTTTTTGTCTTTGAATTGCGTATTTCCTGAGAAGCGAATATTTTTGATTTTAATCTTTTTACCGCGATCTACATTTACAGTCACTTTCATGTTGTTGGTAGCGTTGTCTGTAGTGTCTGGCGCAGTAGTGATGTCTACTTTTGTACGGTAGTATCCTTGTTTTTTGTACTTATTTTGGATGTAGTTTTTTGTGTTCGCTAAGAAACTTTCTGTAATTTTTTTTCCTTTTTTAAGTTCGGTTTCTTTGATTACAGTAGCTGCTTTGTTTTCTTTTAAACCACGAACTTCAATATCGGATAGTGTAGGTAATTCTTGAATGTTTAATTCTAAAAATACTTTGTCGCCTTCAATACGTTCTATGTAGAAGTTGATGTCACTAAAAAGTTCTAATCCCCAAAGTTTTTTGATTACGGCACTGATTTCTTCGCCAGGAACTAATATTTCTTGTCCTTCACGTAATTGTGTGTAGGTAATAACGGTTTGCTCATTATAACTTTTTAATCCAGTAACTTTAATGCCGCCAATGGTATATTTCTTTCCTTTATCAAAAGTTGTTTCTTGTGCATGTGTGGCTATACTGCAAAATAGTAATACTACTACTAATAATGATTTTAGGTACTTTTGTTGCATTAAAATTCTAATTAATTTGTTCGCTTGTTTTTCCAAATCTTCGTTCTCTATTTTGATAATTAATCAACGCTTCGTATAAATGTTCCTTGCTGAAATCTGGCCATAATACATTGGTAAAATATAGTTCAGCGTATGCTATTTGCCATAACAAAAAATTACTTATACGGTGTTCACCACTGGTGCGTATAAGTAAATCTACATCTGGTAAATTTTGCGTGTAAAGATGCTGATTAATAATGGATTCATCAATAGTTTCCAAAGAAATTATATTATTTTTAACTTTATGACATATTTCTTTAACAGCATTTTTAATTTCTTCTCTCGAACCATAGCTGAGCGCAAGTGTTAATGTCATGTGTGTGTTGTCTTTAGTCTTTTCTATGACTTCAAACAACTCCTTTTTTGCCTTTTTAGGAAGTGTTTCTAAACTACCAATAGCTTGAAGTTTAATATTATTTTTAAGAAGTAATTTTTGTTCTTTTTTTAGGGAAGAAACTAAAAGTCGCATTAAAGCTTCTACTTCTAGTTTTGGACGATTCCAGTTTTCTGTTGAAAATGCATAGAGTGTTAAATTCTTAATGCCAAGTCTGGCACAGGCTTCCACCGTTTGCTTTACAGCTTTACTTCCATTTTCATGACCAAATACACGAAGTTTCCCTTTTTGTTTTGCCCAACGTCCATTTCCGTCCATAATAATGGCTAAATGCTGCGGCAAAAAGTCTTTCTGTATTTTTTCCTCTAAACTCATTCGTATTTTTGCTTGCTACGCTAGTAACAGAAACAGGGTTTTTTTCCAAAGGTATAGGTTAAAGTAATTCCCATAAACATATACCAATCATTACTATTTATATTTCCGAACTTTAAAGCGTCGAAATCTGCTTTGTCATTTACTGGGTTGCTTCCGTCAATATCGTCTGTAAAGGTATATCGAGCACCAAGCTCCAAACCTAAGATAAAATTGTTTGAAATAGTGGTTTTGTAACCAAGCACCATTGGAATGGCAAATGTATTGTCGTCTCCATACGGGACAATACGACCATTTTCCAAAAATAAGGTGTCGTAATTAAAATAGGAAATTCCTGTAAATAAATAGGGTGTTCCTTGCGGATCTATTTCATGTAGGTTGAATTCCCAAAAAGTAAATTCGATACCAACCGTTAATTCTGTAATGGTATTTGTAAATTCTAATCCGCGCAATTGTCTTGCTGGATCATCTGATTTGATGTCTTTTCCTTCTAGTAATGTTCTGGTAATAGAAGCTCTAAACGAATGGCGTTCGCTTCGGTTCCACTTATAGATGGCTCCGTATGCCAAATGATTTGGATTGATATATTGTGTTGATCCTACGTCACCAATAAAATTACTGTACCCAACATATGCTCCAATTTCATGGAGTTGTGCGTTCAGCGTTTGGGCTAAAGTAAAAGCAACCAATAGTATAACGAGTCTTCTCATAGGTGTTAAAAAGTTTGCAAATATAGTATTCTCTTTTGTTATAGGCAATTCATAAACTAAGCCTATGGCTTTTAAACATAATTTGCGCGATTTTATTGCTTTTAATTTCGTTTATCTTCGCCCCAAAGAAGCTTTTTTCGAAGTGTGTTTAAGAAACTTTGCCCTTCAAGCTCTACTAACTTTACGGTAAATGGTGCTTTTTTTATGGTAATGATGCTATTAATATCTACCGTAGCAATTCGTGAATCTAAAGAAATAAGGTGTTTGTCTTCACGTCCAGAAACTTCTAATTGTATGGTTGTATGATCGGGAATTACTAATGGACGCGCATTCAGATTGTGTGGCGCTATAGGTGTTAATACAAAATTATTATTATTAGGTGTAATGACAGGTCCGCCACAACTCAACGAATATCCTGTAGAACCTGTTGGTGTTGCCACAATTAATCCATCTGCCCAATACGAGTTTAAGTATTCATCATTTAAATGCGTTTTTACCGTAATCATGGAAGTGGTATCTTTTCGGGCAACCGTGACTTCGTTTAAGGCAAAATTCATTTCCAAAATATCTTCATTCGTTGGAGAAGTTTCAACCGCAAGTACGCTACGTTCTATGACGGTAAACTCTTTGCTAATAATTTTTGAGATAGCGTCTTTGATTTCTTCTTTTTGAATCGTAGCTAAAAAACCAAGTCTTCCCGTATTAATTCCTAAAATAGGAATGTTTAAATCTTGCACGAGCGTAATGGTTCGTAAAATAGTTCCATCGCCACCAATACTAAAAAACAAATCGAACGATTCATCCAAATCATTGTAAGATTCAAAAGTCTTATAAGTTTCTGTAACGGTTACTTTCTGTGTAAAAATTTCGTAGTATTTTTTCTCAAAGAAAATTTCCACACCAAAATGATGGAGGTTTTTTAGCAAGTACGTAACATATTCGCCAGAGTCTTTGTGATAAAATTGACCGTAAATACCAACTTTCATACCTTAAATGTCTAAGTATTTGTTTAAGTATTCCGAGCGTTCCTTCAGGTTTTGCATGTATGAGTCTTCCGCAAATTCAGAAACAATATTATAACTATATCTTCTAAATGATTGTACCACTTCATTCAAGCCAATATTATTTAGTTTGATGGTAAACTGTACCACGTCGCGTTCAATTTTAGAAATAAATACGCCAAGAATGCGACCGTTATTTGATTCTACAATTTGGCAAATTTCACTGAACGAATAATCTTTTATGCCTTTTTCAACAATAAGCACGCTTCCAAGTTCATGTAAAAATGGCGTATCATTAAAAACATTGATAATGTCATTGAGTTCGTAATAGCCGATGTATTTGTTATTTTCGTTCAAAATCGGCATGATGTTCGACGAGTTTTGTGCAAATGCTTCCAAAACGTCAATCCAATTGGTTTGCTCACGCACAAAAAACTGTTCTAAAGCATAACGATATTCACTAATTTCTTTATCGGCATCAAAACAATGAGAATCTGTCTCAGACAAACATCCTAAATATACGCCATCTTGAAAGATAGGAATGTGTGAAAATGTAAGTTGATTAAAAACTAATTGCGCTTCTTTTACAGCATCAGTTGTAGTTAATGGTGTAACATCATTAAGAATGTATTGTGCAATATTCATAGAACAAAAGATTTGTGAGCGCAAATTAATTAAAAATAACTACTTCTTGGTATGCTAACTTTGTATTTTTGTGCTCAGTTAAAAAAATATAACGCAATGACGACAAAACTCAGTGTGAACATTAATAAGATTGCTACCTTACGAAACTCAAGAGGTGGCGATGTTCCAAATTTGATAAAATTTGCTAAAGATGTACAAAATTATGGTGCGCAAGGAATCACAATTCATCCACGACCAGATGAACGTCACATTCGCTATCAAGACGCACGCGATTTAAAACCGATTGTACATACAGAATATAATATTGAAGGAAATCCGATTCAGAAGTTTATGGATTTGGTGTTAGAAGTACAACCTACGCAAGTAACTTTGGTGCCAGATGCCGTTGATGCCATTACGTCAAATGCAGGTTGGAATACGATAAAACACAAGGACTTTCTCACGGAAGTGATTGCAGAATTTAAAAATAACGGAATTCGCACATCAATATTTGTAGATCCAGTTTTGGAAATGATTGATGGCGCAAAAGCAGTTGGAACCGATCGCATAGAATTATACACAGAAGAATTTGCACACCAATATAGTTTAGGAAACAAAAAAGCAATTCAGCCATATATTGATTGTGCAGTACGATCTAACGAATTGGGAATTGGCGTCAATGCAGGTCACGATTTAAGTTTAGACAACATACAATTCTTCGCAAAGGAAATTCCAGCATTGCTAGAAGTTTCTATCGGACATGCATTGATTGCAGAGTCTTTATATTTAGGAGTAGAAAATGTAGTAAACATGTATCTTAATAAACTAAAAAGATGATTTTACACTCAAACATTATTGGAGAAGGAAAGCCATTACTAATTTTACATGGTTTCTTGGGAATGTCTGATAACTGGAAAACGCTTGGGAAAAAATTTGCTAAAGAAGGTTTTCAAGTACATTTGATCGATCAACGGAATCACGGACGCAGTTTTCACTCAGACGAATTTAATTATGATCTCCTTGCGGAAGATGTAAAACGTTACTGCGAACACCATAAATTAACTACGATTTCACTAATTGGACATTCCATGGGCGGAAAAACAGCCATGTTATTCGCAGTAGAATATCCTGAAATGCTTGAAAAATTAGTCATAGTAGATATTGGTCCAAAATTCTATCCAACACATCATGAGCAAATATTAGCAGGTTTAGCAGCAATACAGCAAGAAACACTAACGAGTAGAAGTGATGCAGAAGATATCATGGAAAAATACGTTCCAGACTTTGGAACACGTCAATTCTTACTCAAAAATTTATATTGGCAAGAAAATAAAACACTCGGATTGCGTATCAACTTAAAAGCACTCGTTGAAAATGTTGGAGAAATTGGAGAAGCACTTTCAGGAATTGCTACCTACACAAAAGAAACATTATTCTTAAAAGGAGATAAATCAGAATATATTCTTACAGGTGATGAAAAATTAATCCATCAATATTTTCCAAAAGCAACCATTGAAGAAGTTTCCAATTCAGGACATTGGTTGCATGCTGAAAACCCAAAAGAATTTTTTGAAAAATCCTTGCTTTTTTTGAATTCTTAAGAATCGTTTTAAATTTACTATGAATGCATAATAAATTCGTTTAATTCTTGTGTTTATCATAATTTATGCTAATTTTGAAGCACTGATTTTACAAAAATTTAACCTTAAATCATCAATTTAATTATTATGAAGAAACTATTATTGGTATTGACCATCGCGTTTTCGGCTTCGGTAATGTACGCTGGAGGATATAGAGTCGGAGTACAAGGTCATAAGCAATTAGCAATGGGACATACCGGAGTTGCGGTTGTCACAAGTGCTGAATCGGCATTTTTTAATCCTGCAGGTTTGGTATACTTGGATGGAAAGCTAAATGTATCGCTCGGAGCAGCTGCGGTACTTTCAAATACATCATATCAAAACAGAGAGTTCGGATATACTTCAGAAGCAGACAATCCTGTTGGAACTCCATTTTATGCATATGGATCTTATAAAATTACAGACTGGTTATCTGCTGGAATAGCAGTATACACGCCATATGGAAGTAGAGTAGAATGGCCAACGGATTGGGAAGGTTCTCACTTAGTAAACAATATTGAATTATCGGCAATCTTTGTGCAGCCAACAATTTCTATCAAACTTTCAGACAAATTAAGTGTTGGTGGTGGACCAATTTACGTAACTGGAGCGGTAAACTTTAACAGAAACCTTTCTAGAAGTTTAACAGATGAAGAAGGAAACCGTTCAAACGTAACAATAGATGCTTCTGGAATCAACGCTTGGGGATATACAGTAGGCGCAATGTTTCGCCCAACAGAAAATATCAATTTAGGTTTTAACTACCGATCAAAAATTGACATGAATGTTGAAAGAGGAGACGGAACAGCAGATTTTGAAAACTTGCCAGGCGCTTTGGCACCAGGTTTCGCTGATGGAGATTTTACAGCTTCCTTACCGTTACCGGCAGAATTAACTTTTGGAGCTTCTTTTAAACCTTCTGACAAATGGTTGATTGCTTTCGATTACACCAGAACTTTCTGGGATGCTTACGAATCTTTAGATGTACAATTCTTCAATGCAGCAGGATTATCAAGAAACCCAAGAAACTACAAAAACTCATCTATCTACAAAATTGGTGCGCAATACGATGCAACACAAAAAGTAACGGTAAGAGCAGGATTCTACTTTGACGAATCGCCAATTAGAGACGGATTTTTCGCGCCAGAGACACCAAGACCAGATTCAGTAAACTTTACAGCAGGTTTCTCATACAACTTAAACAGCAGATGGGCAATTGATGCTTCTGTATTATATGTACATTCAAATGAAATTGAGAACTCTTACGACTACTTTGTAGAAGCAGGACAACGTACGTCTTTCGGTGGAGAATATAAATCGAATGCTTTAGTAGCAGGAATTGGAGTATCGTACAAACTATAAAAAGAGCAGAAAAAGATGAAAAATAATATAAAATATTTAGCAGTATTAGCATTAGGATTATTTGCCTGTGAGCCAGAATTTGATAATCCAATTGAAGAAAACGGAACTTACACAAGTGGATCAGCAGACTTTTCAACATACGTAGCAGTTGGTAACTCACTAACCGCTGGTTTTATGGATGGAACGGTTTTTAGAAGCGGTCAGCAAAATTCGTTTCCAAACATCATGGCAGAAAAATTTGCGTTTGCCGGAGGAGGAACATTTACGCAACCATCTTATGAAGATGATGTAAATGATGCTGGTGGATTCTTATTAGGAGGAAACCCACTACCAGGTTTTGATACACGTTTAGTTATTGATGCAAGTCAGGGCGGACCAGAAAACTTAAATGTTGCATCTACCGTTGAAGTTTCTAACTTACAAGCAACAGCGTATAACAATATGGGTGTTCCTGGAGCAAAATCATTCCATTTAGGAGCTCCTGGATATGGAAACATTGCAAACCTTGCTGTTGGTGCTGCAAATCCTTACTTTGTAAGACATGCAACATCTCCAAATGTAACCGTAATTGAAGATGCAACATCTTTAAACCCTACATTCTTTACACTTTGGATAGGAAACAATGATATTTTATCATTTGCTACTTCTGGAGGAACAGGTGTAGATCAAACAGGAAATCCAAACGTATTATCTTATGGATTCAATGATATTACAGATCCTGGAGTATTTGCATTCACATATCAAGGTTTAGTAGATGCTTTAACAGCAAACGGAGCAAAAGGAGTCGTAGCTACATTGCCAGATGTAACATCAATTCCTTACTTTACAACTGTGCCTTACAACCCAATTCCAATGGATGCGCAAACGGCAGCTTTTGCTAACGGAGCGTATGCACAATATAATGGAGGATTACAATTAGCTGCGGCTAATGGTTTAATCACAGCGGCTGAAGTTGCACAACGTACCATTCAGTTTTCAGCAGGTCAAAATGCTGTAGTAATTGTTGATGAAGACTTAACACCTCTAACTGCTTTAGGAATTCCAAGTTATAGAATGGCAACGGTTGATGATTTATTAATTCTGCCTTCTTCTGCTTTCATCGGAACATTGGCTGATCCAACAAATCCTGCTTCTGTAAACGGAGTTGGAGTACCATTAGCTGATAATTGGGTTTTAACAGCAACAGAAGTACAAATGGTAAGAACAGCAAGAACTGCTTACAACAATGCAATTGTATCTATCGCAGCAGCAAATGATTTAGCAGTAGCTGACATGGCTGTAAAACTAGAAGAATTGGTTTCTGGTTTGCGTACAACTGACGGACAAATTTATACAAACAACTATTTTGATGGATCTAGTAACGCCATTTCTACAACAGTATTTTCTTTAGATGGTGTACATCCAAATGCTAGAGGTTACGCAATTGTAGCCGACGAATTCATTAGAGTTATCAATGAAAAATATGGTGCAGATGTACCAAGAGTAACCGCAGGATATTATCCTGGAGTTACGGTAGTTCCGACGAACTAGAATTTTTTCAAAAAAATAAATATCAAAAGCACTGAGAAATCAGTGCTTTTTTTAGCTCAAAAAATTTCAAAACACCAGCATTATATATGGTAAATAAAGGAACAAAAGCAAAATGCTCTAAAAATTCTGTAATTGCAGCAAAAATAAACTGATACACAATTGTTTAAAAACTTGATTCGCTTTTAAAAATAATGTACTTTTGCAAGCCAATTTTCATATCACAAAAACGAAGATGAATATAACAAGAGAAAATATAGATGCGTTAAATGCAGTTGTTACAGTTAATATTGAAAAAGATGACTATAGCGACAAAGTGACTGAAATCTTAACAGATTACAAAAAAACTGCGAATATTCCAGGGTTTAGAAAAGGACATGTACCAATGGGATTGGTAAAAAAACAATACGGAAAAGCAGTACTTGTAGATGAGGTAAACAAACTTTTGCAAGAAAATTTAAACAAATACTTAGTTGAAGAAAAACTTGATATTCTTGGAAATCCATTACCAAGAATGCAAGAAGAATTTGATTGGGATGCAGAAACGTTCTCTTTTGAATTTGAATTAGGATTGGCTCCTGAGTTTACTGTTGACTTAAAAGAAAATGAAATCACACAATACGATATTGTTGCTGATGATAAAATGATTGACGGACAAATTGAAAACATCAGAAAGCAATATGGAAAATTAATCTCTCAAGATGAAGTTACCGAAGATTCTGAAGTAACAGGTGTTTTTACAAATGAAGAAAAAGAAATTGAAGAAAACGCTACGTTCAGTCTAGATAAAATCAAAGGAAAGAGAAACCTAAATAAATTTGTAGGTGCAAAAGTTGGTGACACTCTAACCTTAAAAACAAAAAGTTTATTTAACGACGATCATGATTTAATGAACTTCCTAAAAGTTGCTCATGATGACGTACACGACTTAGATATCGAAGTTTCTTTCAAAATTAACGAAGCAAACACAAGAGAATTGGCGGAATTAAACCAAGAATTGTTTGACAAATTATTTGGAGAAGGGAATGTAACAACTGTAGACGAAGTAAAAGCAAAGATCAAAGAAGATGCAGAAAGACAATTTGTACAGCAATCAGATCAACGTTTGCTAAACGACGTTACAGAAGGATTGATCGAAAACACTAAATTCGACTTGCCAGCTGACTTCCTAAAAAAGTGGATTCAATCTGCTGGAGAGCAAGAATTAACGCCAGAGCAAGCCGAAGAAGAATACACAAAATCTGAAAAAGGATTGCGTTATCAATTAATCCAAGACAGATTGGTAAAAGACAATGAAGTGCAAGTGCAATTTGAAGATTTAAAAGAATTTTCAAAGCAAATGATTCGCGCGCAAATGGCACAATTTGGACAAATGAATCCTAGCGATCAAGAATTAGAAGACATTGCTGCAAGAATTTTATCAAACCAAGAAGAAGTTCGTAGACTTACAGATCAATTGTTGAGTCAAAAACTATTAGAACTTTTCAAAGAAAAAGCAAACCTTAAAAAGAAGGAAGTAACTTACGAAAACTTCGTTAAAGAAGTATACGGAGATAGTGAGTAAGAAATAAAATACTTATATTTAAGGCGTTAAAATCATAATTTTTAACGCCTTTTTTAATCAAAAAATAGAAAGACACGAAATGAACTATAAAAAAGAATTTCATAAATACGCTACTAAACATCACGGTATCAACAATATGTACTACGACAAAATTGTAAGTCGTATGTCTCCATCGGCATTTTCAAACCCAGTAGGAATGACACCTTACATCATTGAAGAACGCCAGATGAATGTAGCACAAATGGATGTTTTCTCTCGTTTAATGATGGATAGAATTATATTTTTAGGAACAGGAATTGACGACCAAGTTGCAAATATTGTACAGGCGCAATTATTGTTTATGGAAAGTGTAGATTCATCAAAAGACATTCAAATTTACATCAACTCTCCAGGAGGAAGCGTATACGCAGGTTTGGGAATCTATGACACCATGCAGTTTATCAAGCCAGATGTAGCAACCATTTGTACAGGTATGGCAGCTTCTATGGGAGCAGTTTTACTTTGTGCCGGTCAAGCCGGAAAACGCTCTGGGCTTACACACTCAAGAGTGATGATTCACCAACCACTTGGTGGCGCTCAAGGACAAGCGAGTGATATTGAAATTACAGCGAGAGAAATCTTAATATTAAAAGAAGAATTATACAAAATCATTTCTAAGCATTCAGGGCAACCCTACGAGAAAATATATGAAGACTCAGATAGAGATTACTGGATGAAAGCTGATAGAGCTAAAGAATACGGAATGATTGACGAAATACTTGTAAGAGAATAATCTTTACAAGTGAATAACAATAATAATGGCGAAAGAAGAATTAGAATGTTCATTCTGTGGTAGAAAAAAACCAGAAACCAATCTGTTGATTGCTGGTTTGGATGCGCATATCTGCGACAGGTGTATAGAGCAAGCTCACGGGATTGTTCTAGAAGAATCAAAACAGTCAAGCAATGATGAATTGTCTTCTGAATTGGTGCTTCGAAAACCAAAACAAATCAAAGCCTTTTTGGACGAATTTATCATCGGTCAAGGAGCTACCAAAAAAGTAATGTCGGTTGCCGTGTACAATCACTATAAACGACTATTACAAGCACCAACCAAAGATGATATCGAAATCCAAAAGAGTAACATTATCATGGTTGGACAAACGGGAACGGGAAAAACGTTAATGGCAAAAACCATTGCGCGTATGCTAAACGTTCCATTAGCAATTGTAGATGCTACTGTTTTAACGGAAGCTGGATACGTGGGAGAAGATGTAGAAAGTATCCTAACACGTTTGCTACAAGCAGCAGATTACAACCTAGAAAAAGCAGAGCGTGGAATTGTATTTATTGACGAAATAGACAAAATTGCTCGTAAAAGTGACAATCCATCTATTACACGAGATGTTTCTGGAGAAGGTGTACAGCAAGCTTTATTAAAACTTTTAGAAGGAACTGTAGTAAATGTTCCGCCAAAAGGAGGAAGAAAACATCCAGATCAAAAATTCATCGAAGTAAATACTGAAAACATTCTTTTCATTGCTGGTGGAGCTTTTGATGGAATCGATCGTGTCATTACACGTAGATTAAACATGCAAGCTGTTGGGTATAGTGCTTCCAAGGATGAAGAAGCAATTGATACGGATAACTTGTTGCAATACATCATTCCAAAAGACTTAAAAGATTTCGGATTAATTCCTGAAATTATTGGTCGTTTGCCAGTATTAACACACATGAATCCGCTAGATGCAAATACGCTTCGCGCGATTTTAACAGAACCAAAAAATGCGATCATCAAACAATACAAAAAGCTATTTGAAATGGATAGTATTGAGTTTGATATCACAGAAGGTGCGTTAGAATTTATCGTGGAAAAAGCAATTCAGTACAAATTGGGTGCACGTGGATTACGTTCATTATGTGAAACCATCTTAACTGACGCGATGTTTGATTTGCCAGGTTCTGACGAAAAAGAACTAAAAATTACCAAAACATACGCTGAAAAAAAGCTATCGAAAGTAGCGATCAAAAAATTGAAAGCAGTATCATAAAACAACGGTAATGCAAATACAAAATTTCTATATCCAATCAGTAGCTAAACAGTTATTGATTGGATTTTTTATTGGACTTTGGTTGTTTCTGTTCTTTTATTATATAGAACCATTTGATATGTATCAGCTAGCACGAGACGAGCGGATGTTAGCTGTATTTGGGTATAGTATTATTGGAGTTTTAACCTATATCATTACCATCCCTATTCAGCGATTTCTTTACAGATCGGCAGGGAAATGGTCGTTTTTGCAAGAAGGATTGTTTTTGTTGTCACTTATCATAATTGCAGGTGGAATCTCGTATTTATTCTTTAAAATTATTCTACTTGAAAATGACCCAGATGCACACACTTTTTGGTTCTTCTTCTTTCAAAACGTAATTCCAACAGTATTTTTAATTTTGCCTGTAATGATTTTTTTGCGCTGGTTATTTAGCGAAAAAGTCATAGTACACGAACCCGCCACTTCCACTAAAGAACCAACAATTGTCATCAAAGGCGAAAACAAGGCAGAAGTATTACATCTCAAAGAATCTGAATTAGTATATATTGAATCTGCGAACAATTATGTAAAAGTATACTACTTATTGCAAGGTCAATTAAAAAGTGAACTATTCAGAAACAAAATATCAGTCTTACAAAAAGAATTTCCGTTCTTACTAAAAACACATCGATCATTCTTAATAAATCCAATTCATTTTTTGGAATGGAAACGTGAATCTTCACAAACAATTCTCATATTAAAGCCAGCGGTCACAGAAATTCCTGTATCAAAAACCTACAAAAAAGCGTTGGTTGAAAAATTCGTTAATCCCGCAGAATAAACCATTCGCCAAAGTGGAAAATTTTCGCCACTCAAATCGATTCATTCGCCACAATTAGTTGTAAACACTGGGTAAATGTTGGAATATTGAACTGTCAAACAATCAAAATAGTTCATTATGAAAAAGTCAATATTTAGAATTTTAGCCTGCACTTTACTTGTAATTACAGCTTTTAATTTAGAAAGTTGCACCGTAGTTTATAGATCCATTGCACACGGACAAGCAGACGTAACCGATCATGAATGGCAACCAAAAGTAATCGTTGAAAAAGGGACAACTGATTTTGAATTTGCTAAAAAAACCGATACTGAATTGGCTGCTTTTTTAGATAAATCTTTAGAAGGAAGTAACACCAACGCATTTATGGTAATTAAAAATGACACGATTATTTATGAAAAATATTTCAACAACTACGATGAAAATTCATTACACACTTCTTTTTCAGTGGCAAAATCTTTTGTGTCTGCGTTGGTTGGAATTGCGCAAGGAGAAGGCTTACTAAACGAAAATGAACCAATAACAACGTATTTGCCAGAATTATTGAAACAAGACAAAGATTTTGAGAAAATCACCGTAAAACACTTGCTAAACATGCAAAGCGGAATCAAATTTGATGAATACCCACGATTAAATCCGTTTACAGGAATGGCACGTTTGTATTACGGAACTAATATTCGTACAAAAATTACGCACGGAATGACCATTGAAGAAGCGCCAGGACGTTTTAACTACAGAAGTATTGATACACAAGTATTAGGAGTTATTCTTGAACGTGTGACAAAAATGCCAGTAGAAGAATATTTATCAGAAAAATTGTGGAAACCATTAGAAATGACGTCAGATGCAACTTGGTCTGTAGACAGTGATCGTAACAAAATGGTAAAAGCATTTTGCGGAATCAACGCTACAGCAGAAGATTTTGCAAAATTAGGAAGATTGTACTTGAATGGAGGAAAATACAAAGGGAAACAAATTGTTCCTGCGGCTTGGGTTGCTAAAACGGACAGCGGGAAAAAAATCAGAAGTCACTTTGGATACAAAAATAAATGGTGGACAAGTTCGCACTACGAAATATTTGATACAGAAGATGAAGGAAAAGCATATGCAGCAGCAAACGGAAAAGAATTTATAAGCTCTAAAAAGTTAAAAAGCGGTAAATATGTATCATACTTTCAAGGAGACGATTACAACGCACTTGGCATCTTAGGGCAGCATGTATATGTGAATCCAACAGAAAATATTATTGTTGTTCGTTTAGGAGATTCATGGCGCAATAAACGCTTCTATCTCTCAGAATTGATCTATACGTACGTAGGAAATGGACGTTATAAAAAGATGCTGCCAAAAAAAGAGGTAACTACTTCACAAAATATAGTCGCTAAAAATAATTAAAGCAATTCGATATTTGGTATAAAAGTCCCTTTTGAGGCTTTTGCGTTTTTAAGCAATTTTAAATTTATACAATTAAATTCCAATAACATAAAGGAGAAAAACAGCAAATGTCATTTTTTTTGTATTTTGAAAAATCAAATCTAAAAGTTTAGGGCAAATGTAAGTGAATAATGCAGGTTGGAACGTTTTGCTCTAGCAAATACATCAACTAATTTCTATGAAAAAAATTACGCTATTATTTCTATGTATTGCTCAATTTTCCTTTTCTCAAATTGATTCACTTATTACACAACTTCAAACTGTACCGAAAGATACGAACAAGGTTAAATTGTTGAATCAAATTGGTCGTAAATCGTTCAATTCAAATATCAAATTAGCATTTACCTATTTGCCTGAAGCGATTGCGTTAAGTGAAGAACTAAAGTATACAGACGGACTTATAGACTCATATAAAAACTTAGGAACAGCTTATTTTTATCTGCGAAAATATGACAGTACGGAAGTCTATTGGCGAAAATCCTTGCGAAGCGTTCCCGAAGAAAATACCAAAAAGAAAGGTGATGCATACAATAATATGGGCGTTTTGTTTCAGCGATTGGGAAAAGTAGATTCTAGTTTAACGAATTATAAAGCATCTGTTCGTTATCGGAAAAAACTAGAAGATTCATCACAAGTAGCACGTTCTTATAATAATATTGCTGCGTTATACAGGCAAAAAGGAAATTACGAAGAAGCGTTGCAATACTACTTTAAGGCGTTACCAATCTATAAGAAGTATGAATTAAAAAAAGAAACCTCAGATGCGTTAAACGGTATCGGATTGCTATACAAAGACCTAGAAGATTATGACAATGCTATTCAATACCTGGAAGAAGCTTACGAACTCAGACAATTGATTAAAAATCCACGACTCATAGCGAGCTCTACCAACAACTTAGCAACTGTATACTACGAAACTGACAATCTTGAAAAGGCGAAAACATTCTATGTAAAATATTTAGGCTTTGCCAAAAAAATGAACGATAAAAGAGCGTTGGCTGGAGCATATTCGAATTTAGGAAACATAAGCGTTCAAGAAAATAATGTAGCAAAAGCAATCTCGTATTATACCAATGCAAATGACTTGTTTAAAAATATAGGAGATACAGAAAACCTAGCGCTGACTTTTGTCAATTTGGCTACGTTGGAATACAACCAAAAAAACTATGCAAAATCGCAAGCGTATTATGAAGAAGCTTTGGCAAATGCTGAAAAGTCAGGATCATTATCCTATCTAAAAGAAGCTTATTTAGGACTTACAGATTCTAATCATCAACTAAAAAATTATGATGCGTCGTATGCTAATTTTCAAATGTATACCAAAATGCAAGACAGTCTCTTTAAAAAAGATCTCTCTGAAAAAGTAGCTTTTTACCAAGAACAATACGAAGCCGAAAAGAAAGCCAAGGAAATTCAAATTCTTCAAATAGAAACGATTAAAAAAGATAAAGACATTGCGTTGACAAAAACTTATCGAAATTGGGCAATTGTATTTTCTATCTTATTAATTATAACCCTTTTGTTATTATACAATCGTTACAAAATCAAGCAAAAATCATTTCAGCTCAAAGAAACCATCTTGACAAAAGAAAAAGTAGCATCCGAACTTGAAGCACAGTTACAAAAGAAAGAATTAGAATTAAAAGCTGTAGAATTAAGTTCGCTCACTATGAAATCGCTTCAAAAAAACAAACTGCTTGAGGAATTGAATGATACAATAACTGCTTTTAAAGAAAGTGAAACTTCCAAAGCCGATTTTATTAAAGAATTGAATAATATAGTAAAGCAAGGCTTAAATTTTGACGATCATTGGGAAACATTTCAAAAACATTTTACCAATGTACATCCTAATTTTTTCAAAACGCTCAATGCAAAATATCCAAACTTAACCAATAATGATCTCAAAGCTTGTGCCTACATTCGAATGAATCTTTCTACCAAAGAAGTTGCAACACTAACCAACGTGACTCCCAAAAGTGTAAAAATGACACGCTATCGACTCAAAAAGAAACTAGAATTGGGTCAAGAAGATGATTTAAAAAACTTCCTATTTGAAATATAATTCCCTTTTATTCCCGTAAAAAGTAAAAGGAAAAACACTTACGTCTATACAGGAAAAACACCTATTTAGCTGTTTTTATGCGCTATAAAAGCCCTTGTAGCCCTTTTGTAGTCCCCAAAAATTTCTTCTGGAAACGCATTTCTCATTGATTTGTAGTATCAAAATAATACGCACATGCAATCAAACTAACACATGTGTAAAAATGTTTTCAATACTAACTATTAAATCAATTATCTATGAAAAAACAATTATTATTTTATGCTTTACTATTACCATTATTAATTTATGGACAAACGTATGAATCGTATAGAGCTGACATATATGATCCAGTAGGAGCCGATCAAGAACTCTTTGGGTTTGCCATAAAAGTAAGTGATGATGGTAGTAGAATATTAGTAGCTTCACGCGCATATGATGGTCCATCTTTACCGCTAAACACAAATACTGGAAAAGTGGCGATGTACGAATATAATGGTACTGATTGGATGAAGATAGGTGGCGACATTATCGGAGAACAACCAGGGGATGAATTTGGAAGAACAATTGCTATGAATGCCACAGGGTCAATAATAGCTGTTGGAGCACAATCGGGAGATCCAAATGGTGTCACTCAAGCAGGATATGTAAAAGTATATCAATACGATGGTGCAAATTGGGTACAACTAGGTGCTACATTTGAAGGGCAAACAGCAGGTAGAGCCTTAGGATCAAGTATCAGTTTAAGTGCAGACGGAATGCGTGTCGCTATTAGTGCTATTGGCGCCAATACAGGTAGAGGAGAAGTGAAGGTGTACAATTACAACGGAGCAGTTTGGACACAAGTAGGGAGTACGCTATCTGGAGCGGTAAACAACGATCAATTTGGTTTTTCTATCGATTTAGATGATGCAGGAACATTTCTAGCAGTCGGAGCGCCTTTTGTGGATGCAAACGGAACACCTTCTGGGCAGAATAGAGGTCAGGTAAAAGTATTTGAGTACACAACAGATTGGACTAACATTTTTACGGCAGCCGGTGTTGTTGGTATGAATGACAATTTTGGAAGAGCAGTTGCCTTAAGTGGAAATAAAAGTGTATTGGCTGTTGGAGCAACGCAAAGTGGCGCAGATAGTGGGTATGTACGTACGTATGGTTACAGTTCTTCAAGTAATACGTATGTGTATTTTAGAGATGTTTCTGGGGAAAATGTGAATGACAGGTTTGGAGAATCAATTTCGCTAAACGATAATGGAATATTTATGGCTGTTGGTGCATCACAAAATGATACTTTTGGGGGCAACAATGGAAAAGTATACTTGTATAAAAGAGAGTTGCAAGGCGGCGTAAACCATTGGTATTCACGTCAAGGAGAATACGATGATGATGCTACAAGTGGCGATGGTGACACAGTTGCGCTTACTGCCGACGGCAATGTATTATTCACAAACACATTAGCTCAAAACAATCCAAATGGTATTCCTGGAGTTATCAAAAGCTACGCTGATTTTTCAACCTTATCAGTAAAAGAATCTATACAAAATACAAACATCAAAATTTATCCCAATCCTACTTCCGGAATTGTCACTATAAGTAATGTGTCTAACCATCCTATAAGCACTGTAAGAGTATATGATCTTACAGGTAGATTATGTTTTGAGAAAAATGTCAATAGTATTGAAAACGTTAGCATAGATATGAACAATCTATCTGCGGGAAGCTACTTGATTAATATCCAAAGTAATCAAGGAAGCAAAACTATTAAAGTGAATAAAAGATAGTTCAAGGCACATTTTATAGTTTTGTGAAAAGAGTAGTAATGTATGTTACTGCTCTTTTTTTTAATACCCTTATTGTGTTTTTTTGTTAAGTATGTGAACTATTTTATATTTCATTAAAAAAGAATATTTTACTTTAAAGGAAAGGTTGATAAGAAGTTTTACGCGCAAAACAAGAGTTTACAAAAAATAAAAAAGGAACGCAGGGCGCGTTCCTTTTTTTGGGCAATATCAGTATTATTTACAATTACTCCACGATAAGAAACTCGATTCTTCGGTTCGTCTCGTGTTGCGCCTCTGAACATTTTGTGCCACAATCTTCTATAGGTTGCGATTCTCCATATCCATTAGAAATCACACGGCTAGCATCTATTCCGTTTTTAAGCAAATACGCTCTAGCAGAAGCAGCTCGTTTGTTAGATAGCTTGCTGTTGTAAGTTGCTCTCCCTCGGTTGTCAGTATGCGCGTTGATTTCAATTTTCATTTCTGGATTCTCATTCAATACATCAATAATCTTATTTAAAGATAATGTTGACTCATCTTTGAGCATCCATTTATTATAGTCAAAATAAATATTTTCTATTTTAATCATTAATTTTTCATCTTCTTTTACGATTTCAGCTTTTGCTTGTGGCAACTTGATGGTTACTGTATGCTTAAAATCATCACCTCTAAAAGATTCAAATTCTTCCTCAGTTTCAATAAAACCATCTTTAGAAGCATGCAATGTATAAGAATTGTAAGGAATCACTGTTGTTGTAAAAACTCCTTTATCGTCAGAAGTAATTTTATCTACTACACGACCGTAAGCGTCAACAACTGTTACCGTAGCATTTGGTAAAATCATATTTGTCTTATAATCAACAATAGTTCCTTGTAATATTTGTGTTGTTTTTTCTCTTTTAAAATAGTAGATATCATTTCCACCTTTTCCTCCTGGCCTGTTAGAAGTAAAGAAACCAGAGTTTGACTGATCCATTAAGAAACCAAAATCATCTTCAGTACTATTTAAAGAGCTTCCCATATTTACAGGAAAATTGAATTTTCCATCAATGATTTTACTCTCAAAAACATCTAGTCCACCTAAATTGTAATGTCCGTTAGAAGAAAAATACAAAGCACTGTTGTCTCCCATGATGTATGGAAATCTTTCATCTTTGTGCGTGTTGATTTCGCTTCCTAAATTTTTTGGTTTAGAATACGTTCCGTCATCGTTAATTGTTACTGAGAACAAATCAAATCCACCTTTTGAACCTGGCATGTTTGATGAAAAGTAAATTGTTTTGTTATTTGGAGATAAAACTGGATTCTCAATAGAATATCCTTCTACGTTGAATGGTAACATTTCAATATTTGTCCATTCATATTCTGGCATTTCTGCTCTAAAAATTTTTAAATTATGCTGTCCGTTTTCCTCAACACTTCTTGTAAAGAAAACAACATTTTGCTCATTTGATAAAGCAATAGAACCTTCGTGACTTTCTCTAGTATTGATAGATCGAGAAAAATTCACTAAATTTTTTACATCTCCTTTTTGACTTAAATCTCCACAATATAAGTTGTAAAAACCTTCGTTTGTATTTTTATCTTTCTTCGTGAAAAACGCCCCAATTTTTTTCGCAGAAGAAATAATAACCTTATCTCTAAAAAATGCAGTCGCATGCTCAGAATAAGGTGTGTTGATATTAAGATTTTCGAATTCGTACATGTATCCATTTGGATCTAAAGCTTTGATTGCCTTACTTTCCATGTCTTTGGCGGCTACATTGCTGTAGGTCTCACTCGTCTCAATCGCTTCTGCCTCTGGCCCTTGTGCAGTTGCGAAAGTTACGGTGAACAGTGCTAAAAGAACTAGCACCGCTGGTGTAAACTTTCTCATTTTAAAATTTGGTATTGTAAATTGTTAATAATCTGATACACCAAATATAACGCAGCAATTCAGTAGCCTGTATTTTATTGGTCAAATGACGTATAAATTCGATGAGTAGTACAAAATGGGAGTTCAGTGGTATAAAAAACAGGTGTTTTTACCTATAGAAAAAGCTTTTCATTTGATTTTTAAATAGTTACGATTTTCGATTCATTTGTAGTAATTCGTCCAAGTAATCACGTTGATTGGACAATCGTGGAATTTTATGCTGTCCACCAAGTTTGTCATTCTTTTTTAGCCAATCATAAAATAATCCTGTGCGTGCTACGTGCAATTTTAAACTGTTTAAAGTAATATTATTAAAACGTTTTGCTTCGTAGTCAGAATTGATATTCTGAAGTGCTTCATCCAGCAAAAAAGCAAATTCATCAATGTTTTCTGGTAATTTTTTAAACTCCACAATCCACTCATGTGCACCTTTTTCGTTTCCTTCCATAAAAACAGGACCGGCAGTATATTCTACAATTTTAGATTTGGTAGCGGCACAAACTCTCTTTAGCGCATCTTCTGCGTTTTCGATGATTAATTCTTCACCAAATACATTAATATGATGTTTTGTTCTTCCTGTAACTTTTATACGATGTGGTTTTGTTGAGGTAAATCGAACGGTATCGCCAATCATATAACGCCACAAACCTGCATTGGTCGTAATAACAACGGCATAATTTTGTCCAACTTCTACGTCAGCTAACGGAATTACTTTTTGATTCGGAGTATGAAAAGTTTCCATCGGAATGAACTCGTAAAAAATGCCGTAATCCAACATTAATAAAAGTTCATCAGAGTCATTCTGATCTTGAATGGCAAAGAAACCTTCGGAAGCATTGTAAATTTCGTAATATTTAAATTCAGGTTTGGGCAACAAGTTTCGGTACTGTTCTTCATACGGAGCAAAACTTACACCACCGTGAAAATACACTTCTAAATTTTCCCAAACTTCAAATAAATTTGCCTTCTGAGTCTGCTCCAATACTTCATTTAATAAAACGAGCATCCACGAAGGAACGCCAGCCAAACTCGTCACGTTTTCGCGTAATGTTTCTTTAATAATTGCATCAATCTTAATTTCCCAATCGCCCATAAGCGATACTTTATTGCTCGGCGTACTGCTAAATTCCGCCCAAAGCGGTAAATTATCTATTAAAATTGCTGATAAATCACCGTAAAATGTTCCGTTTTGCTCATATAATTCTTTACTTCCGCCCAAACGCAAACTTTTTCCATTAAACATCTGCGAACCTTCATTATTGTTCAAATACATGCAAAGCAGATCTTTACTCGCGGCATAATGACACAATTCTAAAGAATCATCACTTACAGGAATAAATTTACTTTTTGCATTGGTCGTTCCGCTCGATTTAGCAAACCATTTAATAGGTTTTGGCCAAAAAATATTCGATTCGCCTTTGCGGGAACGTTCAATCATAGGTTGAATGTCTTCGTATCTTGTTACCGGAATGCGTTCAGAGAAAGTTTTGTAGTCGGTAATAGAAGCAAAATCGTACTGTTTCCCGATTTCAGTCTTTTTCGCCGTTGTAATTAATGACATGAGCAGTTCTAGCTGAACTTCGTTTGGGTTGCTTAAAAAAAGCTCTATTTGGGAGATGCGTTTTTTTAAAAACCAAGAAGCGATAGAATTTACTAATGGTATCGGCATTTTTAAAAGATTATTCGGTTGTGATTTTAGTTGTTAAAATATGGCTACTCGCGAAAAGTTTTTTACATTCGTCATCGATCTTCTTCGGAAGCAATCATACTTTAAGTGAATAAAAATAGCAAAAATCTTTAATGATGTATCAAGGTGTTTTAACAAAAATGCAAACGGAGTTTGGAAAACCGATTCAATATTACCTAAATTTTGAAGATGATTTCCTGAATATGAATCAATTACTTAATAAAACACTGACCTTGAATTTTGAAAAATTTGAATGCCTAAATTGTCATTTGGAGAAGCAAATTTACCGCCAAGGATTTTGTAAGAGTTGTTTTTTTGAAATTCCAACGGCAGGCGATTGGATTATGCGTCCTGAATTGAGCACCGCACATTTGGATGTTGAAGATCGTGATTTGGCATACGAGAAAAAAGTACAATTACAACCGCATATTGTGTATTTGGCGTTGTCTAGCGAAATAAAAGTTGGTGTTACGCGCAAACCGCAAGTTCCTACGCGTTGGATAGATCAAGGAGCTGTAAAAGCTGTAGAAATTGTGGAAGTTCCCAACAGATATTTGGCGGGAATTACGGAAGTTGCTTTAAAATCGCATGTATCTGATAAGACAAATTGGCGAAAAATGCTTCAAAACTTAAATGAAGATGCAGATTTGTTAGCAAAAAAAGAAGCATTGCAACAATTCATTCCCGAAGAAGCACAAGATTATTATTTAGCAAATAGGGAAGTGGTAGAATTAGATTTTCCTGTATTGTCGTATCCTAAAAAGGTAAAAAGTTTAAACCTCATCAAAACGCCTAATTATTCTGGTGTTTTAAAAGGAATTAAAGGACAATATTTAATTTTTGAAGATAATACCGTTTTTAATGTGCGTGGAAATGAAGGTTTGGTGGTGAGTTTGGCGATTTCTTAAGGTGCTAATTTGAAAATGTTTCAATTTTATAATTGGATTGACTTTGCGTTTTTTCTTGTGAGATATAGTACGAATTATTTCGTTGCACGGAAAAGATGAATTCAATATAAATATCTAAAACTTTCCAAAACGTCAGAGTGATTTTTCGCAGTAAAACGCAGAAAAATTGTATTGAGATCAGCTTTGAAAATTCTTCATATCTAACTGCTAAAAAAATAAATGAACCCTTTGTGCATTTTAATAATGTTTATTTTAACAATGAGCAAAGCGAATCTAAAAAAGTAGGCTGAGCGGAGTCGAAGCCTACGCTTCATGAATTTCCGAAATAATCTTCTGATAATCATTCGCATTGGCAACAAAATCTAAATCAGAAACATCAATGATTTTTACATTTAAGTCTTTGTGTGTTCGGATGAACTCCAGATATCCATTGTTAATTTTTTCTAGATATTCCGAAGGAATTTTTTGTTCATAATCACGTCCGCGTTTTTTGATATTTTTTAACAAACGTTCCGTGTTTTGATATAGATATATGTATAAATCAGGCTTCGGAATTTCCTTGTACATGATATCAAACAGTTTTCTATAGAGTTTGTATTCTTCGTTTTGCAACGTCACTTTGGCAAAAATGAGCGATTTTACCACATCATAATCTGACACAATAAAATCTTTAAACAAATCTAACTGCGCTAAATCGTCTGAAATTTGCTGATACCGATCTGCCAAGAACGACATTTCTAGTGGAAATGCATAACGACTGTTGTCTTCATAGAATTTAGGCAAAAACGGATTGTCTGCAAAACGCTCTAAAATCAATTTTCCATTGAAATCTTCAGCAATTTTAGTGGCTAACGAGGTTTTTCCCGCACCAATGTTGCCTTCTATGGCAATGTAATTAAAGCGAGAAAAATTCTTTTTACCATCCGGATTTTGCAAGGTTTCTTCACTTTTCTGAATTCCGTCTGCAACTATCATTTCATTCAATTGCGAAACTGTTTTTTTATACGTTGGATGAATTTTACTCGGCGCAATATCACTCAATGGTTGCATGACAAATTTACGTTCATGTGCCAACGGATGCGGCAACACTAACAAATCCGTTTGCATGCTTTCATCTTCATAGAAAATAATATCAATATCAATTGTTCTATTTTGATAGCCTTTTTTAGCACTTCTTACACGACCAAGCGTCACTTCAATTTCTAAAATTTCAGACATCATTTCAGCAGGAGACAACGCTGTAGCAATACACAAACAGGCATTGTAAAAGTCGCTGCCTTCAAAACCCCAAGCTGGCGTTTCGTATATCGGAGAAATTTTTACCACACGACCAACATTCGCAGAAAGTTGCTGAATGGCTTGTTGTAAATACGCTCGTTTGTCGCCAACATTACTTCCGATAGATATATATGTAGTGTGTAACAAGTTTGGATGCAATTGAATAGGTTTTTAGCCAAAAAATAGCTGCGCCAAATATAGTCAAAATATACGGATCGCTTTTGCAAAAATTACATTTGCCGTTCTTTTTTAGCATGTATCAATTGATGAAAAGTCGCTTTATTTCTAACTTTAAAAAGATTCTGTTATTTATTTCTTAAAAAGTGTAACATTTTAACAATTTGTCACACTTACTTTCTAGTTATTCAATTAATAAATACTTTTGCCAAAAGGCTTACATAAATATATACGCTATGAATTTTTTTAAACGAGTACTTTCAACAGTTGTTGGAATTGGTGTTTTCTTCGGACTTTGTTTTTTATTGTTACTGATTTTCGTTTTTGCAAGCGCAGGATCTGATAAAAATATTGTTTCCGTAAAAAGCAATTCCATTATAGAATTGAATCTTGATGCTCCAATTGACGATTACGCAGGAAGATTTGATTTTAGTAAAGTTCCTTTTTATCCTCAAGATCAAGTGCACGACGGATTGTTCAATATTATTGACGCAATTCACTATGCAAAAGATGACGATAAGATTAAAGGAATTTCTATCAAAAACAATACACTTCAAGCTGGAATGGCGCAAACAAAAGCGTTGCGTGATGCTTTATTAGCATTTAAAGAATCCGGCAAATTCATCGTTTCTTATGGTGATTATTATTCTCAAAAAGATTATTACTTAAACTCTGTAGCAGATACTGTATATCTGAATCCTGTTGGCGGATTGGATTTTAAAGGTTTATCGATGGAACGCATGTATTACAAAGATTTTCAAGAGAAATACGGTATAAAAATGGAAGTGATTCGTCACGGAAAATATAAAAGTGCTGTTGAAGGATATTTAAATCAGGAAATGAGTGAAGCGAATCGTGAGCAAATTTCTGTGTTTTTACAATCAATTTGGGACGAAATGCGTACTGAAATTGCTGAAAGCAGAAACCTTTCATCAGATCACTTAAATACCTTAGCAGACGAACTCGCAGGAAGAACCGCAACACGAGCTTTGAATGTAAAATTAATTGATAAAATTGGTTATGAAGACGAATATGAAGCGGGAATTCAATATGCAATGGGCGAAAATAGTGACATCAACCGAGTGAACATTTATGATTATGCCGAGTATACTGCTGATAAAAAACCAACAGTAAAGAAAAGTGACGAAAAAATCGCTGTTATTTATGCACAGGGTCAAATTATGTATGCCGAAGGTAATGAAAATTTTATCGGACAAGGTGTGATAAACAAAGCGTTGAAAGAAGCAAGAGAAGATGAAAACGTAAAAGCAATTGTATTACGTGTAAATTCTCCTGGTGGAAGTGCTCTGGCAAGTGAGTTAATTTGGAGAGAAATTGAATTGACTAAAAAGGAAAAACCTGTCATTGTTTCTATGGGAGATTTAGCCGCTTCTGGCGGATATTATATTGCTTGTAACGCAGATAAAATTTATGCCGAACCAAATACTATTACGGGAAGTATTGGCGTTTTTGGAACGATTCCGAATATGCACAAACTCGCAGAAGATTTAGGAATCAATGCTGAACAAGTAGGGACCAATAAAAATGCTGTTGATTACAGCATATTTGAACCAATGAGCGACGAACAACGTGCGTTGATAAAAGAAGGAATTGAAGATATTTATGACTTGTTTACACAACGTGTTGCTGACGGACGTGGAATGACGCAAGAAGCGGTAGACGAAATTGGTCAAGGTCGTGTTTGGACAGGAAACGACGCTATTAAAATTGGTTTGGTCGATGAAATTGGCGGACTAGATATGGCATTACAAGCTGCCGCAGATGCTGCTGACATGACAGAGTATAAAATTGAAGAATTACCTGTATATGAAAAAGATTTAGAAAGCATCTTAAATCAATTTACAGGCGGATTCATCCAAAGTAAAGAAGAAATGATGAAAGAAGAATTGGGTGATAAAAACTATTTAATTCTTCAAAAAATGAAGCAAATAACAAAGATGGAAGGTCCACAATTGTTATTACCGTATGAAATTGAGATTAAATAATTTGTTAGTTATTAATCACATGAAAAAGCCTTTCTGTTTCTGGAAAGGCTTTTTTTGTTTCTACTGCGGCTTACTTTTTGTTTTGGTTACATGGAAGTGGTCCAATATTTAACGAATGCCAGCAAAGCTGAACACTTTCATAAGGATTGGTTCCACAGTCAACTGTACAATTACCACAACTAGCCCAACCTGTACACGTTTCAACAGAGCCAGTTCCTCCTTTTAATCTCTCACTCATGTTTGATAAATTAGAAACTGATTTTTTGTTTAGGGACAAGTTTTTAAATCCTTTTTTCTTCATAATATAAAAGTTTGTGATTAATATTGAAACAAATCTACATTCCCACAAAATCAAATCAAAACACTTATAATCAGTCATTTATAAATAACGACTCGTAATTTATATATTACGACTGTTACTTTTGATCTGATTTTAAAATCGCCACAAATGACATCGAAGAAAGTTTAGTATCTTTACCAAATGACAGTAGCCGACAAAAAACTAGCCGCTAAAATCTACCTATATTTAGCTGCGCTTTTCATAACTTCCTTAGTAGTTTCTAACTTAATTTTTCAAAAGTTTTTCTATTGGTATCCATTTGAAATGGAAGTTTTTGGTGAACGCTTATTCAAACTTTCTGTTGGTTTGTTACCATATCCATTAACATTTTTAATCACAGATGCCATTTCAGAGATTTATGGTAAAAAGAAAGCTAATCAAGTAGTTATTGCTGGTATTTTTGCGTCGTTTTTCTCCTTAGGAATCATTTATGTTTCCCAAAGTGTTCCTGCCTTAGATAATTCACCCATAAATGACGAAACGTTTTCAAAAGTATTCGGCAATACATCTCTAGCAGTTTTTGCTTCTATGCTTTCCTATTTATTTGCACAATTTATTGACATTCAACTGTATCATTTTTGGAAAAAACTGACCAAAGGAAAACATTTATGGTTGCGAAATAACTTTTCTACGTTCGCTTCACAATTTGTAGACACATTTTCTGTCATCACGCTTTTATGTGTATTTGAAATTTTACCTTGGGATTTGTATTTAGGACTCATCGCTAGTGGTTTTATCTTTAAAGTTTTAGTTGCTTTTCTAGACACACCTTTTTTGTATCTAATTGTTTATGTGTTCAGAAAACGCTTTAAGTTAAAAGTTGGAGAAGAAATTAACTTAGATACGTATTCCGCTTAAGCGAAACCCATTTTGGCAGAAAAAAGCTTTCATTGCATTTTACAACTAACGCGATCAATGTAGATATTGACTCAAATGATTCAATTCTAAAAATTTATCACCTTCTTAACAGAAATTTTTTAAATTTTTACTTTATTCGAAGTAGCAGAAAAAAATGAGTTTATGAAAGTGAAAAAAATATTAAAAATAACAGGAATTACACTTCTAGTTCTAATAATCGCTTTGGCAGTTACACCGTATCTATTTAAAGGTAAAATTATTGCAATGGTGAAAGATAACATCAATAAAAATGTAAATGCACAGGTTGATTTTACAGATGCTGATGTAAGCTTTTTTAGAAATTTCCCAAAAGCTTCTATTGTGTTAGAAGATGTAGAAGTTATCAATAACGCACCTTTTGAAAATGACACACTTTTTTATGGTAAAGAAGTAGCAATCACGACAGCAATTGGTGAACTCTTTAAAGGTACTGATGAAGCGATTCAAGTATATAGTTTTACGATTGATAATGCAAAATTAAATATTCAAGTTGATGAAAGCGGAAATGCTAATTATGACATTGCAAAACCCAACACGACTGAAACTCCTGAAAATGTATCTAAAACATCTGATTTTAAGTTCAAAATAGACAATTATCATATTCTAAATACCGACATCAACTATTTTGATGCAAAAAGTAAAACGCTACTTGCGCTAAAAGATGTGCAACATGAAGGTTTTGGCGATTTCTCATTAGCTACTTCTGAGCTTGATACACAAACAGATGCATTGGTTTCGTTTGCTATAGGTGACATGAACTATATTGACAAACAGCACATAAAACTAGATGCACTCATTGGAATGGATTTAGAAAATGGAAAATATACATTTTTAGAAAACGAAGCGTTGGTAAATCAGTTGCCACTAAAGTTTGAAGGTTTTGTAAAAGTAAATCCTGATTCGCAAGAAGTTGACATTAGTTTGCAAACACCTTCTTCCGATTTTAAAAACTTTTTAGCCGTCATTCCAGAAGCGTATGCGAAAAATATTTCCACGGTACAAACTGCTGGAAATTTTGAAGTTTCAGGAGAAATCAAAGGTCTCGTTACCGAAACGCGTATTCCAACTATTGACATCAAAGTAGTTTCTAACAATGCTTCTTTTAAATATCCAGATTTACCAAAAAGCGTTGAAAACATTAACATTAACGCACAATTAAAAAATACGACAGGAAAAACAGAAGATACGTATGTAGATATAAATAATCTTGCGTTTAAAATTGACGAAGATGCATTCCGTGGAAACGGAAGACTTTCACAATTAACCACAAATCCGAAGGTAAATGCAACGATTGTTGGAAAGCTAAACTTAAGTAATATTACGAAGGCTTATCCAATAGAAAACAAAGAATTAAGCGGAATTCTCGATGCAAATTTGACGACAAATTTTGACATGAATGCAATTGAAAAAGAACAATATCAACGCATTAAAAATAATGGAAATTTAAAGATTTCTGATTTTTTATTTTCTTCAAAAGATGTGGTAAATCCGTTAGCAATCTCAGAAGCAACAATTGATTTTGTTCCTGGAAAAATCTCGCTCAAAAAGTTTGATGCCAAAAGCGGAAAAAGTGATTTTAATGCCACTGGAACAATTGAAAATTTATTAGGTTTTCTTTTTAATGAAGACAAACTAAAAGGAAATTTTAAGGTAAACTCCAATGAATTTCACGTAAACGATTTTATGGTTGCAAGTGCGGAAGGAAGTAAAAATCAAAATACAAAAGTTACGCAAGGTGAAGCTTTAAAAATTCCTGAATTTTTAGATTGTAACATCAATGTAAATTCTAATAAGGTATTTTACGATAATATCACGTTAACGAACGTAAAAGGAAGTTTAGCACTTGATGATGGAGAAGCGATTTTAAACAATGTAACTTCTGATGTTTTTGGCGGAAAAATTAAAATGAGTGGTTTGGTTTCTACCAAAAATGACACACCAACATTTGCGATGGATTTAGGAATGGATTCGTTCGATTTATCAGAATCTTTCAATGGTTTAGAATTGTTGCAAACCATTGCGCCAATTGCAAAAGCATTGAACGGAAAATTGAATACAAATATTTCGCTAAAAGGTAATTTGGGAGAAAATTATACGCCAAATCTAACAACAATTTCTGGAAACGCATTTGCCGAATTAATCACAACAACATTAAAGACAAGAAATATTGATTTATTCAATAAAATCAATGAAAAACTTACGTTTATTGATTTAAATAAAGTTAGTATTGAAGACATTAAAACGCGTTTGTCTTTTGACGATGGAAAAGTAAACGTAAAACCATTTTCATTCAACTACAAAGACATTGAAATTACAGTTGATGGAAGTCACGGTTTTGACCAATCGCTCAATTATAATGCAACGTTTCAAATTCCTGCAAAATACTTAGGCTCGGAAATTACAGCTTTATTATCAGATATAAAATCGGAAGAAGCAAAGAATATTACAATTCCTGTATCTACGAAGATTTCAGGAAACTTTACAAGTCCAAGTTTCACAACCGATTTGGCAAGTGCCACCAAAGATTTAGCCATAAAATTAGCCAAAGTAAAAGCGCAAGAAGCGCTAGGAAACATCAATACAGGAAGCGATACTGTTGATGGTATTTTAGGCGGATTGATTAAAGGTGATAAAAATGAAACTCAAAAAGATTCTACCGTAACGACACCAAATTCTACAGGCGATAAAGTACGAAGTGTTTTGGGGAATTTACTAGGAAATCGAAAAAAGAAAAAAGAAGCCGAAGAAAAAGCGCGACAAGAAGCAGCAGCGAAGGCAAAAGCCGAAGAAGAAGCAAAAAAACAGCAGGAAAAAGTACAAGATTCTGTAAACTAATCATTGTAAATCAGTCGTAGAATCAAATTTTCAAGTTTAGTTTCAGATTCAATTTCAAGTTAATTTCAAAAAAACTGTAATGATCTTAAAAAAGTTCCTACCAATACCTCATGGAATTTTTAATATACTTTGCGGTTGGAATTTTAGTGACATTTATTGGCGCAGTTCCTTTGGGAACGGTAAATATTTCGGTCATAAATACCACATTAAAAGCAGATGCACGCAATGCAATGAAGATTGCTTTTGCGGCGGGAATTGCAGAAATTATCATTTCATTTTACGCGCTTCATTGCAGCATGATGGTTGCAAATTTTATTGATATGAATCAGTGGATACAAGTGCTGATCGCCATAGTACTATTTTTAATTGGCGGAATTTTATTCTTCAAAAAACAAAAAACAGCACGTGAAAAAAAGTTTAAAATGTCCAAATATGTCACAGGATTATTTCTCGGATTATTAAATCCGCCAGTGTTGGTTTATTGGTTATTTATGATTTCGTATTTAAACCAAAACAACTTTCAATTGAATATGAATTCGTCTTTAGCAATTCTATTTGTGTTCTTCTCAGGCGTGTATTTAGGAAAATTATTAACGCTTTACGGCTACAGCCGATTTAGTATATTCATCAAAAACAAAGTACAAAATATTGCAACTGTTATCAATCGTGTGATTGGTGTTTTGTTGTTTGTGATTGGTTGTGTGCAGTTATTGAAGTATATGTTTAGTTAGTAACGCCAATGCTTTTAGGTTCGCTTCGCTCAATTCAAAGATTTAAAAATTCAATGATCCAATGTTGTTTCAGATAGCATTATTTGTTTTATGTAAGATGCTGATTTTTAAATTTTAAATGAGTTTATAAGACAAATTTGAGTGTTGTTTGAAATTAATTGATACATTTTCAAATTGCCACAATTTTCTCAAACGCTCGCAAAGGCGTATGATATATGCCAACAAACTAACACAAGAGTAAAAAATCTAAAAGGCTTTTCACGGAGCTTGTCGAAGTGAAGCCGATCTAATTGCGAAGCGATCTAAAAACCTAAGAAGTCTAAAAACGAAGTTTTCTAAATACATCCCAAAGTACAACTCCTGCACTTACCGAAATATTCAATGAATGTTTCGTTCCAAACTGCGGAATTTCCAATACATAATCGCTTGCAGAAACAACTTCTTGTTGTACGCCTTTAACTTCGTTTCCAAAAACCAATGCATACGTATGTTGTTTCTCAGGTTGAAATTCGTTGAGCATCATGGCGTTTTCAGCTTGCTCAATAGCCGCAACTTTTACGTCGTTTTCTTGCAGTTCTTTTACCAATGCTAGTGTATCTTCACAATATTCCCAAACAACCGAATCTGTAGCGCCAAGTGCCGTTCGGTGAATATCTTTATGTGGTGGTTTTGCAGTAATTCCACACAAATAAATCTTTTCAATCAAAAAAGCATCACTCGTTCTAAAAACCGAACCAATATTATTCAAACTGCGAATGTTATCAAGAATTACAATTAATGAGGTTTTTTCAGACGATTTAAATTCGTCTACACTCAATCGGTTTAGTTCACTATTTTTAAGTTTTCTCATAGGTAATTCGTGAGTTTTCCTTGAATTTATTTAAATTGCGCAATTCAATATTTCTGCAAAAATAACAGAAGTGATTTAAATTTTTTGTTTTGAAACGAAAATTAAAGATTTTTTGGTTTGATGAAGCATTTTTTGAGTAGCATAGTCATTGCTACGGTACGAAAAAAAGTCAAAATCAAAGTAAAACAAGATACATTTACAGTCAGAAGAAAAAGTTTACATCACTTCCATCAAAAATAGCAAACTTTGGCAAAAAAAAGCGCGAAAAAAGTAACTCCTTTAATGAAGCAGTACAACGGTATCAAAACCAAGTATCCGGATGCTTTGTTGCTATTTAGAGTAGGAGATTTTTATGAAACCTTTGGAGAAGATGCCGTAAAAGCAGCCAATATTTTAGGAATTGTATTAACACATCGAAACAATGGTGGCGACAATATTGAACTCGCAGGTTTTCCGCATCATTCACTAAATACGTATTTGCCAAAGTTGGTAAAAGCTGGCGAACGTGTGGCAATTTGCGATCAATTAGAAGATCCGAAACAAACCAAAAAAATTGTCAAACGTGGCGTTACCGAATTAGTCACACCAGGAGTTGCGTTTAATGACGAGGTTTTACAAGCCAAAACCAACAATTTTTTGTGTGCCATTCATTATGGGAAAAAACTCTTAGGAATTTCCTTTTTAGATGTTTCTACGGGAGAATTTATGACTACACAAGGTTCAGCAGAATATATTGACAAACTGTTGCAAAACTTTAAACCGAGTGAAATTCTCATTCCGAAGCAAAAAAAGCTAGAATTCGCAGATACATTTGGTTCCAATCATCATGTATTTTACTTAGAAGATTGGGTTTTTAAAGCCGATTTTGCCAACGAAAAACTCATCACGCACTTTGATACAAGTTCGCTGAAAGGTTTTGGAATAGAAGATTTATCAGAAGGAATCATCGCTTCTGGTGCGGTTTTATATTACTTATCGGAAACACGACACAACAAACTCCAACACATTACGTCCATTGCTCGTATTGCGGAAGATGCCTACGTTTGGATGGATCGTTTTACGGTGCGAAACTTAGAATTGTACGCTTCAACCTCATTCAATGCCATTACCTTATTAGATGTAATTGACAAAACCATTTCGCCAATGGGTGGACGTTTATTGAAACGTTGGTTGGCGTTGCCATTAAAAAATAGTCAGCAGATAAAACAACGACATGAAGTAGTAAATTTTCTGTTGCATCAAGAAGAAGAATTAGGGAAAATTCAGCAACATATTCGACATATCAGTGATATTGAACGCTTGATTTCTAAAGTTGCTACGGGTAAAATCTCGCCAAGAGAAGTTATTCAACTAAAAAACTCTTTAGAAGCGATTGTTCCTATCAAACAAATTACGAGTAAAAGTACGAATGAAGCGTTAAAAGTTATTGGCGATACGATCCATGAATGCGAATTGCTTCGTTCCAAAATTAAAGAAACCTTAAACGAAGAAGCACCTGTTAATATTTTAAAAGGAAACGCCATTGCAAGTGGTTATTCGGATAAGTTAGACGAATTACGCGGCATTGCTTTTTCTGGGAAAGATTATTTAGATAAAATGCTCGAACGCGAGTGTGAAGCGACAGGAATTCCGTCGTTAAAAATCGCTTCCAACAATGTTTTTGGCTATTATATTGAAGTTCGAAATACACACAAAGCGAAAGTTCCAGAAACGTGGACGCGAAAGCAAACCTTGGTCAATGCAGAACGTTATATTACTGAAGAATTAAAGGAATACGAAACGAAAATTCTCGGCGCTGAGGAAAAAATCATGCAAATCGAACAAGAGTTGTTTGCAGATTTGGTCGTTTGGATCAATCAATACATAAAAGCCGTGCAACAAAATGCGAATATTATTGGAAAATTGGATTGTTTGTGCGGATTTGCAACGTTGGCAAAAGCTAATAATTACAGCTATCCGAAAATTGACGATTCGTTTGATTTAGAGATTAAAAATGGGCGTCATCCAGTAATTGAAAAACAGTTGCCAATAGGCGAAAGTTATATTGCAAATGATGTCTATCTTGATCGCAATACGCAACAAATCATTATGATTACAGGACCAAATATGAGTGGTAAATCGGCGATTTTGCGTCAAACAGCATTAATTGTACTCTTAGCGCAGATGGGAAGTTTTGTACCAGCAGATTCCGCTAGAATTGGTTTGGTTGATAAAATTTTTACCAGAGTAGGAGCGAGTGATAATATTTCGATGGGCGAATCGACTTTCATGGTAGAAATGAACGAAACGGCTTCAATTTTAAATAATATCTCAGAACGTAGTTTGGTATTGTTAGATGAAATTGGTCGTGGAACGAGTACGTATGACGGAATTTCGATTGCGTGGGCAATTTCAGAATATTTACATGAACATCCATCACGTGCAAAAACCTTATTTGCGACACATTACCACGAATTGAACGAAATGACGGAGATTTTTGATCGAATAAAGAATTACAATGTTTCGGTAAAAGAATTGAAAGACAACGTATTATTCTTGCGTAAATTGGTAAAAGGTGGAAGCGAACACAGTTTCGGAATTCACGTGGCAAAAATGGCGGGAATGCCGCAGCAAGTCATTCACAAAGCAAACAAAATACTAAAACGCCTAGAAAAATCGCATTCGAGTGAAGAATTGGCGGACGATTTAAAGAGTGTAGAAAACGATATGCAATTGAGTTTTTTCAATATGGATGATCCGTTATTAGAAGAAATCAAGGAAGAAATTCTCATGACAGATATCGATACACTCACGCCAGTAGAAGCCTTGATGAAGCTCAACGAGATCAAACGCATGTTGGTACGCAAAAAAAAGTAGTTGATTACGAGCCGATTAAAAAATAATTCATTCTTTTTCATCAAAACGTTTTGGTATTTAAAGAAATGTTTTAAATTTGCATCCGCAATACAGTAGTAGTATTGCGTGCTCTTTAACAAATTGCGAAAATAGCTCAGCTGGTAGAGCGCAACCTTGCCAAGGTTGAGGTCGCGGGTTCGAGCCCCGTTTTTCGCTCAATATAAAAATCCACGCTCGAGTGGTGGAATTGGTAGACACGTTGGACTTAAAATCCAATGGCCTTTGGGCCGTGCGGGTTCAAGTCCCGCCTCGAGTACGAAAGCCCTTCTTAATCTTTTGATTTTGAAGGGTTTTTTTATGCGTTAACGTTTTTGAAGTCTTTTTATAGAATTATACGTTTTCTAATACTTCTCCCTGCTAAAAATAACACTAAAGTAAGATGCTTCAAATCACTTAGCATGTACCAATAATTACTGCAATTATTCATTCATATCAAAAACTATCTTCCAACACACTAATAATCACTAAAAACTAAACTTCGCATAAAATAGATTTACGTCAGCTAAAAATATTCTTCGGGTAACAAAATACAACCTACTAGTCTTTATTTATATAGCGATACGTTAAAAACGGAATCTGAAAAGCTAACTAATAAGAGTAGGAATAATTAAATGTTTAGTCATGAAAAGAATAATTTTAATACTAAGCTTTTGTCTTTTGGGATGCTTATCCTTAAAAGCACAAGAGCAAAATGGAGGTGCTATTATTGAGAATATCACTAAGTTAAAACAAGCCAATGTCCATTTTGAAGAAATACAGTTTTTTGAAAAAACTTCAAATGCGCGGCTAAGTAGAAAACTTCAAAAAGATGTAAAAACTTTTCAATTGCTCAATGTATCAACAATAGCTTTTGAGCAAATTCATAAGTCAGAAGGACGATTTTTTACAATATCTGTTCCTTTATCGGATGGAACTTTTGCACAATTAAATCTGATAGAGAGTTCAAACCTCATAAGCGATTACACTGTTCGAACAAGTAGTGGAAAAAGCTACAATAGTATTAAAAAAAGCTTAAAGCTACTTAGAGGAGAAGTTGTTTATAATGGAGTGAAAGGAATTGCAGCTTTAACCATTGGACAATCAGAAATAAACGGAATGTTTTCACTACCCCATTTAGGAAACTTTTCCATTGGTAAAATGGAAAACGAAGCAATACATGTTGTATATAAAGATGCAGATATTACATCTTTTCCAGATTTTATTTGTGAAGTAGAAGAAGGCGATTCATCTCCTCAAAATGATAAAAACAAACGAAATACAAACCCTGAAGCTTTTGAGTCTACTTGCATTAAAGTCTATATAGAAGCAGGATTCGAACTATTTACCAATCGTGGAAGCGTCGCCGATAGTGAAACATATGTCATAAGTCTATTCAATCAAGTAGCAGTTTTATATCAAAATGAAAATATTCCTATAGATATTTCAGAAATTTTAGTGTGGGACACAGACGATCCGTATGCAGATAGCGACTCAGCAGATATATTAAGCGACTTCCGTAGTGAACTCGATGACAATTATGTTGGCGATATAGCACATTTAGTAGACATGGATCCTGGAGGAAATGGCGGCAGAGCTAGGAGAGATCAACTATGCGATAAAGACGATGCGCATGCGTATTCAGATGTACGTACATTTATAGGAACAGTACCTAATTATTCGTGGTCTGTGATGGTTTTTGCTCATGAAATGGGACATACTGTAGGTTCGCGTCACACACATGATTGTGCATGGGGACCAAATGGAAATGAACAAATCGATGATTGCGGAAGTGCTTTATGGGCAGATATTGATGATTGTGATGATGATAATACAATTATTCCAGCTGCAGGAGGAACAATAATGTCATATTGCCATGGTTCTGGAGGACCAGGAATTAATCTTGCGTTGGGATTTGGTAATGAGCCAGGAGATCTTTTAAGAGATAGAGTGGATGATGCAAATTGCCTAAGTGGTTGCTTTCCTTGCGATACGACAGACAACGCTAATTTCGAAATAGAAACCTATTGTGACAATGGTACTTGGAAAGTCAGTGTAACCGCATCAGACTTAGATCCACAAAATCATTGGTGGGGACTTTATCAAACCGATACACAAGGGGAAGTCGGTGATGGACATACTGTTGATGGTCCAATTGGCGGCATACAAAGTGGTCTTACGGCACATTGGGGCTGGTTAGATCAATCTAAAAGATACTACATTAAACATGGTATTTGGAGTGATTTTTGTTATGGCTGGCGTGAACGCCGTATCGCTATAGAGCCTTTCTATGTAGAACCTGCCGATTTCAAATTAGAAAACGAAAATGACAACGAAAAAGAGGTGTTTTGTATAGGAGAAGATATCATTGCAGATGGAAATGCCACCATTGGAGAAGAAAGATATAATATTCATGCATGGCGACTTGTCAATGGTGAGAAGCAATGGTTTGGTTCCATAGGATGGTTTTATGGAAATATGAACGAAGTGAACATCTCTGAAGAATTTGCTTCGCTTGATAATCCTAAATACTTTACTCCGGGCGAATACATACTTACCATTGCGTTTGCAAATCTTGATAAATGTAGAGTGTGGACTCCTGTAGAAAAGAAATTTACCGTTCAATGTTGTAATGATATTTGGGACGCTAGTTTCTTCCCTGCTACAAATGGTGGTTCAGGTAGTACATATAACATATCTTCCTCTAACTTTGAAACCTACAATAGTCATAATGTCGTTCACGAATGGTATTTACTAAAAAGTGATGGTAGTGGCGGATATCTTCCTGTAACATCTTCCGTAGGAAACATTAGTTATGGAGGTGCACAATTTGATGTAGAATACAAACTCATTCATAAATTGCGTACGCCTTGTGGGGAAGTATGTTTTGCGAGAACAATTTTTATCTCAGGAAGACCAAATGCTAAACCAATTATTTCAACGCCAAAAGAAGTCATTGACTGTGATATTGTTGACACGCATTTCCCTTGTGATTCAAAAATTAATAAATTCTTTTTTAATTGTGATACAGGCACCGTTTCTTGGGGGCAACAACCCAATGTAGATGGTTATGTTTTACGTGTATATATTAATCAAGGTGAATGTTGTAAAACAGAATTAGCACAGCCAACTTTTACTAAATATTTTAATTATACTCAAAATAGTTATACAATACCTGATGCAGAAGATGCTGAATGTATAACAATGCAACTAGGAGTTGTTTGTGATGGGATCACTATTTGGGGAGAACCAAGCTGTAGAACATGTTGCCGAATTGAAGGTGCGCCTACAAATCTAGACTACAATTGCGACACGTATATGGCAACATTTGACCCTGTAGCGGGTGCAGATCAGTATGTGGTGGAAGTTATTTGGAACGATCCTGATTGTTTCTGCTTTGGAGGAACCGTAAGTACTGATACATGGAATATAGGTGACCGAACTGAAGTTCGTATTTTCCCAAGAGACCTTGAAAATAATTGCTTATCCTTTAGAATAGGTGCAAAATGTGATGGTTTAAGTGAAACTGTTTGGAGCGACAAACAATGCTCGTATTGTTTTGACGATCCGCCAAGAGGAGGAGATTTACAAGAACCTAAGGAGCTATTAAATTTGTCCATTACGCCAAATCCTGCTACTTCAAAAGTGGAATTTAGAGTAAGTACAGATCAAGAAACCAAAGGTGAATACATCATACGATCATTCAATGGTGTAGTTATAAATCGCATGAACGATGCTAACCAATCTACAACAGTTGATATCAGTAGGTATCCTAAAGGAATCTATTTTGTGCAATTCATCTCAAAAACAGGACACAAATCAGAAGTGAAAAAATTGATGGTGAAATAATAATAACACTCAATCTCAATAGAAAAATAAACCTCTTTAACCTTGCGTGGAGAGGTTTGTTTTTTTTGATTATTAAAATAACCATATAAGTTATAAAATGTATTTAAATAGTACTCTTGCGTAGTTTGAGCATTTCATCGTAACTTGTAAAAAAATAGGAGAAATTATAGTTTCTTTTTTTAAATCAAGAAGTCTTTTTAATTTTAAACAATTGATTTTAAAGTGTTTAACTTTATTTAGAAATCAAAACCTACTATAATTACGGTAAAACCGTAACACAAGTAATGTTTTATCTTATTTAACTAAACAGATAAAGTTTAACTTAGCAAAAAACATATTGAGGTTTAGGGGAATCTCATTATAATAGTATTATTCTATTAGATAAAAGGGAGATCATTCTTGTGATTACTCCCTTTTTTTTTTAGTGTTGCTGAGGAAACTTAGAGAAATATAAAAGTTAGTTATGTATTAAATTGAGAAATTAGGGGGTCTCATTTAGTAGTTAAAAATAACTTCCATTAACCTAAAAAGGGATTTCCCAAACTTTGTTTTCGGCACAAAAAACTCCAAAAAAACCTTGCCTGAATTTATAAATATCATCATACTTCTTTATTTAGAATAAATTAAAATAGGTATATTTGTAACCTAATTTATGAATAAAGTATTATGTCTTTTTTAATTGCCATAGAAGAAGCTCCTGCAAAATCTAAAAAGAAGAAAATTAAGGTTGCAGGAAATGTAAAAAGTAAGTGTTGTAAAAAATACAAAAAAGGAAAGGGCAAGCGTTGTAAACGTTGCCCATGTTTTGATTTATTGAAAAAAGCTTCGTAAAAAAGCCTTTGTTTTTTTATTTGAAAGCGTTTAATCCAGTAACGTCAAGTCCTGTGATTAATAAATGTATATCATGCGTTCCTTCATACGTAACAACACTTTCTAAGTTCATCATATGACGCATAATAGAATATTCTCCGCTAATTCCCATTCCACCTAACATCTGTCTAGCTTCACGAGCAATTTTTAATGCCATTTCTACATTATTACGTTTTGCCATAGAAATTTGTGCAGAAGTCGCTTTTCCATTTTCACGCAAAACTCCCAAACGCCAAGCCAATAATTGTGCTTTTGTAATTTCGGTAATCATTTCGGCTAATTTCTTTTGTTGCAACTGAAACTGTCCGATAGGTTTTCCAAACTGAATGCGTTCTTTACTGTAGCGCAAAGCGGTATCATAACAATCCATTGCAGCTCCAATTGCTCCCCAAGCAATTCCAAAACGAGCAGAATCTAAGCAGCCAAGTGGCGCTCCAAGTCCAGATTTATTTGGTAATAAATTTTCCTTAGGAACCTTTACGTTGTCAAAAATCAATTCGCCAGTGGCAGAAGCTCTCAATGACCATTTGTTGTGCGTTTCTGGAGTGGAAAAGCCTTCCATACCGCGCTCCACGATTAATCCGTGAATACGTCCTTCTTCATTCTTTGCCCAAACGACTGCAATTTGACAGAATGGCGAATTAGAAATCCACATTTTTGCACCATTTAAAAGATAATGATCGCCCATATCTTTATAATTTGTCGTCATTCCTCCAGGATTACTTCCGTGATCTGGTTCTGTCAAACCAAAAGATCCCATCCATTCACCAGAAGCTAATTTTGGTAAATATTTCTTACGTTGTGCTTCGTTTCCGTATTTCCAAATTGGATACATAACCAAAGACGATTGTACAGAAGCTGTAGAACGAACTCCAGAATCTCCACGTTCAATCTCTTGCATGATTAATCCGTAGCTAATCTGATCCAATCCAGCACCACCATATTCTTCAGGAATATAAGGTCCAAAAGCTCCAATATCTGCCAATCCTTTAATAATTTGATTAGGAAATTCTGCACGTTGTGCATAATCTTCTATAATTGGAGATACGTCTCTCTTTACCCATTCGCGGGCTGCATCTCGTACTAATTTATGTTCGTCTGTTAAAAGCTCGTCTAAATTGTAGTAATCAGGAGCTTGGAATAAATCTGGTTTCATCAATCGTGTGTTTATAGCATTTTTTAATACTCAAATTTACGGAATGTTCACAAACCGCATTCACAAAAGTAATTAATGAAATGTCACAAAACAAAGACAAATTGTTATAATTTTAAATAAAAATCTTTTGTCAACGAAATGTAAGCTGCTGTATATTGGTGTCTTGCTGTTTCAATTACCAATTCTTCTTCAGTATTCTCTACATTTTCAAATGAAAAAGATAGTAAACTGCGTTTAAAATCAGCTTTCGGATTTCCTTTTACATGACATATTTTCTTTGGGAATAACTTGTTGGCTTTCGCCAGATTGATAAAATGTTCGTGTTCTTTAAAAGGAATAATGGTGTGAAACGTTCCTGTAGGTGCTAACAATTTTGCAACGCCAGACAAAAGTGCTGAAAAGGGTAATGCATCTGTAAAACGAGCAGTGTCACGTTGTGCGCTTTCTGTTTTATAATTTTCGGTATAAAATGGCGGATTCGATACAATCAAATCATACGTATCTTCAATTTCATCTACAAATTCGTCCAAACCTGCATGGTAGCAAAACAGTCGATCACTCCATGGAGAATTTTCAAAGTTATCTACGGCTTGTTCATACGCAGCAGCATCAATCTCAATAGCATCAATCACTTCTGCATGACAACGTTGTGCCAATTGTAAAGCAATCAAACCTGTACCAGCACCAATATCTAAAATTGAAAACGGATGATTTTCTATCGAAGTCCAAGCACCTAACAAAACACCATCAGTTCCAACTTTCATGGCTGTTTTATCTTGCTCAATAGTAAATTCTTTAAATCGAAATGGTTTGCTCATGGTTTATTCCAAATACAAATCAATTAAACCTTCGGGCGCTTCAATATGAATTGTTTTGCGCTCACGATCTACTTTTTTAATAATATCATCATTCATGGGAATCAAAATTTCAATCGATCCGCGTTCTACTTCAAACAAAGGTTGTGCAGTAGTATCGTTCACACTAACAATCTTTCCGACAGTTCCAAAAGAAGCATCTTCTATAGTAAAACCAATAATTTCATGGTAGTAAAATTTATTTCCTTCAAGTTTCGGCAAAAACTCCAATGGTAAATACAATTCACATTTCAACAACTGATCGGCATCTTCTTCCGTGTCAATATCTTCAAACTTCAATCGCAACAAATCTGACTTGTGCAGCGACGACTTTTCAATAAAAAACGGCAAAAAATTGCGTCCTACCTGTACAAAAACGGCATCTAGATCGTCATACAAATCAGGTTGATCTGTATCAAGTTTTGCCAGCAATTCACCTTTAAAACTATATTTCTTAACAATCTTTCCTAAATAAAAACAATCTTCAATTCGCATATCAATATCATAAAAAAAGCCTAGCAAATTTAAGATTTACTAGGCTAAAAATTATATGTTGTCTATAATTTATTCTTCTTCACCAGAAGCAGTTTCTCCAGCATCTTCAGCTGCATCTTCTACAACAGGAGCATTTGCGGCAATACGAGCTTCGTTTACAGCTTTCTCTGCTTCAAAAGCTTTTGCTTTTGCTTCAGCCTCAGCTTTTGCTAAACTATCTACTTTACCTTGTACCTTTCCTTCTTTCTCAGCGATCCAAGCGTTAAACTTTTCATCAGCTTGTTCTTCAGTCAAAGCACCTTTACGAACTCCACCAAGTAAATGATTCTTGTACATAGCTCCTTTGTAAGAAAGGATTGCTCTTGCAGTATCAGTTGGTTGAGCACCGTTTTGTAACCATTGAACAGCACCATCAAGGTTTAATTCAATAGTTGCAGGATTTGTGTTTGGATTGTAAATACCTAATTTCTCTAAATATCTACCATCTCTTTTTGCGCGCCCATCAGCGGCAACAATCCAGTAAAAAGGTTTCCCTTTTTTACCATGTCTCTGTAATCTAATTTTAACAGGCATAAAAAATTAATTTGTGAGGTTCACGACCTCGGTTATTAATGAGCTTGCAAAAATACTATTATTTCTGAAACACAACTACTTAAAATAACTTTTTTTTGTATTTCTATATGAAAAAGTGTTGTAATAGCTTTTTAATCAATAAAAATGGTTAATAACTTTATGGAGAATGTTTTAAAGTGTCATCAATAGTTGATAATTTTAGTTCATTTGGAGCGTGGTCGAATGTACGCAACCACGTAATACGGTGTTCATAACTTCATGTCAAAAACAGGAAAAAAATATGTAATTTTATACTTTCAAATTTCCCTACACAAAAGCTATATATGTACTTAATATTTGATACCGAAACCACAGGGTTACCAAAACGATGGGACGCACCTATTTCTGACACTGATAACTGGCCAAGATGCATACAAATCGCTTGGCAATTGCATGACGAACTAGGAAATTTGATCGAACATCAAGATTATTTAGTACAACCAGATGGTTTCAATATTCCATACGATGCTGAAAAAATTCACGGAATCTCTACCGAATTGGCAGCCGAACAAGGAATTTCGTTGCAAGAAGTATTGGAGAAATTTAACATAGCACTTTCCAAAACAAAATTTATTGTAGGACAAAATGTTGGATTTGATGTCAACATTATGGGAGCAGAATTTTACAGAGAAAATGTTGCCAACAAATTGCAAGAATTACCAGTTTTAGATACCTGTACGGAAGATACTGCACAACTCTGTCAAATTCCAGGTGGACGTGGAGGAAAATTCAAACTACCAACATTAACAGAATTACATCAATATCTTTTTGGAGTTGGTTTTGGTGAAGCACACAACGCAACCGCCGATGTAGAAGCAACGACACGTTGTTTTCTCGAACTCATCCGAAGAAAAGAATACACCATTGAGCAACTTGATGTTGCGCCAGATTACTTTGAACGTTTCTCGGAAAACAATCCGCAACCGATCGAAATGATCGGATTGAAACACATCAATCTCAAAGCAGCTTCTGAAAAAATACGTAAGCGACTCGAAAAAGAACAAGGCGGAAGCGGAATTTCCAAACAGGAAATCGCCGAAAATCTTGAAGCTTTAAAAAATGCGCCGTTTTCACACTTACACAATCATTCGCAATTCTCAGTATTACAATCTACTTCAAGTATTAGCGATTTAGTAAAAGCTGCTGGAAAATACAACATGCAAGGAGTCGCTTTGACCGATCATGCAAATATGATGGGAGCGTTTCACTTTGTAAAAGAAGTTAGTAACTACAACAAAAGCATCAAAGCAAAAATCGCAGAAGCCGAAGCAACAGGAGAAGCGATAGATGCTCAAATTCTAAAACCAATAATAGGTTGCGAATTTTTCGTTTGCGAAAATCACGAAGACAAAACCAGAAAAGACAACGGTTATCAAATAGTCCTTTTAGCCAAAAACAAAAATGGCTATCACAACTTGGCAAAAATGTCCTCTATTGCATATACAAAAGGATTTTACTACGTACCGCGAATCGATAAAAATGTCATTGAGCAGTACAAAGAAGATGTCATAGTGTTGACAGGAAACTTGTACGGAGAAGTACCAAATAAAGTGCTCAATATAGGAGAAAGTCAAGCGGAAGAAGCATTGCTTTGGTGGAAAGAAACCTTTCAAGACGATTTGTATGTAGAAATCATGCGTCACAATCAGGAAGATGAAAACCGTGTCAATGAAGTTTTGGTAAGGCTTGCTAAAAAACACGAAGTAAAACTCGTTGCTACAAACAATAGCTATTACATTGCGCAAGAAGATGCAACGGCACACGACGTTTTACTCTGTGTAAAAGATGGTGAAAAACAAGCAACTCCAATCGGTCGCGGTCGCGGATATCGCTACGGATTGCCAAATCAGGAATACTATTTCAAGTCGCCAGACGAAATGAAAACCTTATTCAAGGATCTACCAGATGCCATACTTTCCATACAAGAAATAGTAGACAAAGTAGAACCATTTGAACTAGCACGTGATGTACTTTTACCAGCATTCGACATTCCAGAAGAATTCCAGTTTGAAGAAGATAAAATTGATGGAGGAAAACGTGGAGAAAACAAATACTTACGACATTTAACGTACGAAGGTGCGAAAAAAAGATATGGTGAAATTACACCAGAAATTGAAGAACGACTCGATTTTGAATTAGGAACCATTGAAAACACAGGTTATCCAGGATATTTCTTAATTGTAGAAGATTTTATTCGCGAAGCACGAAATATGGATGTTTCAGTTGGTCCAGGTCGTGGATCGGCAGCAGGTTCCGTAGTTGCGTATTGTTTGTGGATTACCAATATAGATCCCATAAAATACGACTTACTTTTTGAGCGTTTCTTAAATCCTGATCGTGTATCCATGCCCGATATTGATATTGACTTTGATGATGAAGGTCGTGGTCGTGTGATGGATTATGTAATTGATAAATATGGTGCAAATCAAGTCGCACAAATTATCACGTACGGAACCATGGCTGCAAAATCATCTATTCGTGATACAGCGCGTGTGTTAGATTTGCCACTAAGTGAAGCAGACCGAATTGCCAAACTAATTCCGAATACGAAATTGGCAAAGATTTTTGGAAAATCTGAAGCAGAACTCAAACAAAAATTCCGTTCAGAAGAAGTGTTATTAATCAACGAATTAATCAATATTTCTGAAGAAGACGGATTGGCTGCGGAAACCGTAAACATGGCGCGTGTCTTAGAAGGTTCTGTTCGTAACACGGGAATTCATGCGTGTGGAGTTATCATTACACCAGACGATATTACCAAGTTTGTTCCTGTCGCTTTAGCGAAAGATTCAGACATGTATTGTACGCAGTTTGATAACTCGGTAGTAGAAAGTGCAGGGCTGCTAAAAATGGACTTCTTAGGGCTCAAAACGTTAACGCTGATTAAAGATACGGTCAAACTTGTCAAATACAAGCACGATGTCGATATTGATATTGAAAACATTCCGCTTGACGATGAAGAAACCTATGCATTATTCCAACGAGGAGAAACGGTAGGTGTGTTTCAGTACGAATCGCCCGGAATGCAAAAGCACATGAAATCGCTCAAGCCAACTACGTTTGCCGATCTCATTGCAATGAACGCTTTGTATCGTCCTGGACCAATGGAATACATTCCGAGTTTCATTAGAAGAAAACACGGAGAAGAAGATATTGAGTACGATTTAGATGCTTGTCAAGAATACTTAGAAGAAACTTACGGAATTACCGTTTATCAAGAGCAAGTGATGTTGCTGTCGCAGAAATTGGCAGATTTTACCAAAGGTGAAGCCGATGTCTTGCGTAAAGCGATGGGTAAAAAGCAAAAAGCGGTTCTTGACAAAATGAAGCCAAAATTCATTTCGCAAGCTTCTGCCAAAGGACATGCCGAAGATAAACTCGAAAAAATCTGGAAAGACTGGGAAGCATTTGCAGCTTATGCCTTCAACAAATCTCACTCAACTTGTTATGCGTGGATTGCCTATCAAACGGCATACTTAAAAGCACATTATCCTGCGGAATACATGGCGGCAGTACTTTCTAACAATATGAACGATATCAAAACGATTACCTTCTTTATGGAAGAATGTAAACGTATGAAACTAGACGTGTTAGGTCCAGATGTCAACGAATCGTTCTATAAATTTACAGTAAATGATGAAGGTGCTGTACGTTTTGGAATGGGCGCAATAAAAGGTGTGGGACATGGCGCTGTAAAAACGATTGTAAAAGAACGTTCGGAAGGAAAATACAAATCTGTATTTGATCTGGCGAAACGAATTGATTTGCGTGCGGCGAATAAAAAAGCCTTTGAAAACTTAGCATTGGCTGGCGGATTTGACTCGTTTGGAGATACGCACAGAGCACAATACTTTCACACCGAAAATGATGGAATCACATTTTTAGAAAAAGCAGTAAAATACGGAGCAAAATTTCAAGAAAATAAAAACTCAGCGCAAGTAAGCCTATTTGGCGAAGCTAGCGAAGTGCAAATTGAAGAACCAAAAGTGCCGCCATGTGAAGAATGGGGAACCATGGAAAAATTGGCGCGCGAAAAAGAAGTTGTCGGAATCTATATTTCTGGACATCCGTTGGATGATTTTAAAGCGGAAATGAAATTTTTCTGCAAAGGCGATTTGTCTTATTTCTCTAGGATGGAAGAATATGTCAATCGTGAAATTCCTTTTGCGGGTGTTGTCACAGAAGTACAACACAGAGTTTCAAAAAACGGAAAAGGTTGGGCATTATTTACGGTAGAAGATTACTCAGAATCGTATGAATTTCGAATTTTCGGAGAAGAATATCTAAAATTCAGACACTTTTTTGTGCCGAATTCATTCGTGTTTATAAAAGCATTCATCAAAGAAGGTTGGGTAAACAAAGACACAGGAAAACGTGGCGATCCAAGAATTCAGTTCAATTCGATGCAATTATTACAAGACGTCATGGCAACTGCGGCACGAAAGCTTACAATTCAATTAGATGTCAATAAATTGGAAGAACAAAAACTTGATTTTATCTACGAAATTCTAGAAACACATAAAGGAGATAAATCTCTGCATTTTACCTTATATGAAGCAAAAGAAAAAATAAAATTACAAGCGCCAAGTAAGAAGAAAAAAGTAGACATTACGCAGGAATTGTTGGATGCATTGGAAATGGAAGATGTGAAGTATAAGATTAACTAAATTTGTATTAAATTTTGAATTGGTTTTTCAGAATTCATCGAACTGTAAAAAATGTTATTTCAACACATCATAAAAAAAGCTGAAAACAATCCTAAGAAACTTTTTCTTATAGATGGTCTTGGTGCATTGTTGTCCGCTTTTCTAGTAGGATTTGTGCTAGTTCAGTTTAAAGATTATTTTGGAATGCCAGCAAATACGTTATATTTACTTGCAGCCTTTCCAATAGTATTTGTCTTTTTTGATATGTATTGCTATCTAAAAAAACACAAAAAGACAGGAATATTCTTAAAAATGATTGCTCTGCTAAATCTACAATATTGTATGGTTTCCATGGGATTCGCTTTTTACCATAAAGACACGCTTACAACTTTGGGTTGGACATATATTTTCGTTGAAATTTTAATACTCTTACTGCTTTCTGCATTTGAATTTACTGTTGGAAAACGATTAACAAGAACTTCATGATGAAAAAAGAAAATCTTCTGGTTTTTGATATTGACGGAACATTACTCGATAGTGAAAATATTCATCAAAAAGGTTTTGTAAACGCGTTGCAGAAAATTGGTGTAGAATTCGTGAATACCAATTGGGAAAGTTACACACATTTAACCGACAGTTTTATCGCAAAAGAAAACTATGAACGTGATGTAAATTGTGCGTTTTCAAAAGAACTCTTAACACGATTTGAAGCTGAGTTTCTAAAAGAAATCCAAAATTGTAACGTTACAGAAATAGCTGGAGCAAATGCATTCTTGCAGAAAATTATCAAGGAAACAAACTACGCAGTTTGCTTTGCTACGGGTTCTATGGTATTGCCTGCCAAACTAAAACTAGAACGTGCAGGAATTGTGTACGATCAAGCGTTGCTAGAAGCTTCGAATGATTATTTTACTAGAGAAGCAATTGTCAATTCCGCCATAGCAAAAGCAAAAAACTACTTCAACGTAACACATTTTAAAAGAATTATCTCTCTTGGAGATGGAATTTGGGACGTAAAAACGGCGCAAAATCTCGGTATAGAATTCATCGGAATCGGAGCACAAAATCGTGAAAAACTTGCTGCTCAAGGAGCGAAACATCATTATGTTAATTTTGAGGAGTTTGATATGAAATTATTGAAGTGATTTAAACTTTTCGGGTTTAAGTGAAAACAGAATTTTTTAGCAAATCAAAAAAGTTTAAATCACTTCATTGTAAATCGCACAATAAAACAGTAAATTACAGCAAATTAAGCTTTTACTCATTCAAATGGTGAGTTTACTCAATGCTAGTTTTAGAAGTAAGTACGGAACAATATATTTGAAAAACATAAAATATTTAGAATTATGAAGACACAAATCACTTTTACACGAAAATTATGGTATGTTACGATTTTGATGATGGTAGCATTTGCGTTTAGCCCGATGTACGGACAATCTACGGCGCAACAAGGAAAAACAATCAAAGGAATTGTGAGCAATGTTCATGGTCCATTAGAAGGTGTAAATATCATTCTAAAAGGAGCAAACGAAGGAACAGTTTCTAACAAAAAAGGCGAATACACGTTTCCTGTGGCATTAAAACCTGGCGATGTTTTGTTATTTAGTTACTTAGGATATCGCTCTGTAGAATTCAAAATTAAACCTGAAACAAGCTTTATCAAAACGGTAATGTCTGATGAGGTTATTGAATTTATGGGCGATTTAAATACGGACAAACGTTACAAATCGAAACGTAAAAACTAAGCATCAAACGTGCATGAAGGTTTTTATAAGATACACTTTTTTATTCATTTTTGTATTCCAATCGAATGCGCAATTAGCTGATTTCAAAAGTATTGATTTTGAAAAAGCAGACGCAATTGCATTGGAATACAAAGATGAAACATTGCACAATTTGCCCGATTTATCTTCTAAACTTACTTCAAATTTAACCACAGATGCAGCACGTTTCAGAGCTATTTTTAAATGGGTTTGTAGCAATGTGGCAAACGATTACTATTTGTATTCAAAAAACAAACGAAAGCGTCTTCGATATAAAAATGACAGTTTACGATTGAAAGATTGGAACTATCGATTCAATAAAATTGTCTTTGAAAAACTTTTAGATGACCGAAAAACAATCTGTACAGGGTATGCATATTTAATAAAAGAATTGGCAAATTTGGCTGGAATTGATTGTGAAATTGTACACGGTTTCGCCAGAACGAGTACGATGAATATCAAAAACTTAGATGTGCCAAATCATTCATGGAATGCAGTAAAACTCAATGGAAAATGGTATTTATGCGACCCAACTTGGGCAAGCGGAATTCCAAATCCGTCTTCGGCGCAATTTGAATTTCAGTTTAATGATGGTTTCTTCTTGTCTGATCCACATATCTTTTCTGTAAATCACTTTCCTGCGGATGAAAAATGGTTTCTTCTAGAAGATGCCAAACCTACTTTTGAAGCATTTTTGGAAGCTCCAATCATTTACGGTCAGGCGTACGCACATTTCAACAGTCACAATGCGCCGCAAAAACTAGAAAATACAGTACGTAAAAATGAAGCAGTTATTTTCAAATTACAACTACAAAAAAACATACAAAAAGAAGATGTTACACTTGTCGTAGAAAATACATTTCATGAATACAAAGTAAAGCCAGAAATGGTTTCTATAGAAAATTTATCGTTAACAATCGGACACAAATTCACGGCAACAGGTTACTACGATGTGCATCTATACATCAAAAAAGATTTAATTTCTTCTTACTCCTTTGAAGTTAAAAAAGCGACTTCCAAATAATAAGTATATTTTTGATGCTGAACTTCTTATCAAAATTTGTAATAAGAAAAATCAATTGAAGTATAATCAAAACTAATACTTGCGATGTAAGTTTTGGCAGAATATTTGACTAATATTGCATATTAACAATAAAATAAATTTAAAATATACATATTATGGCTTTAGAAATCACAGATGCTAACTTCGAGGAAGTAGTAATGAATAGCGACAAACCAGTATTAGTTGACTTTTGGGCAGCTTGGTGCGGACCATGTAAAATGTTAGGTCCTGTAGTTGAACAAATTGCAGGAGAATACGAAGGAAAAGCTGTTGTAGGAAAGTTAGATGTTGATGCTAACCAACAATACGCAGCTCAATTTGGCGTGCGTAACATTCCAACAGTATTAGTTTTTCAAAACGGAGAATTAGTAGGACGTCAAGTAGGTGTTGCTCCAAAAAATGCTTATACAGATGTACTAGATAAGTTATTAGCTTAAAAAATAGTTAGATATACAACAGAAAAGGTTTGGCGTATTGCCAAACCTTTTTTATTTTGTGTAAAATTCAAAAAGCACTAACGCGTAGTGCTTCCCAATTGCATAAAAATACATGCTCAAAAAATAAAACGCTTGTGAATTTACAACAAGAATTCAATAAAACTTCAGGATTTAAAAACTTAGAACTGCTTGCACAACAAGTAGTAGAAGGATTTATTTCTGGAATGCATAAAAGTCCATTTCACGGTTTTTCTGCGGAATTTGCCGAACATAAAATTTACAATGCTGGTGAAAGTACCAAACATATTGATTGGAAACTTTTTGCAAAAACGGACAAATTATACACTAAAAAATACGAAGAAGAAACCAATTTGCGCTGTCACATTATCATTGACAATTCTTCTTCTATGCATTATCCTGAAGTAGAAACACCTTCGTTAGAAAACCTAAATAAAATTGCATTTTCTGTATTGGCAACCGCTTCTTTGATGAACATTCTCAAAAAACAACGCGATGCTATCGGTTTAAGTGTGTACTCAGATAACTATGATTTTTACGCGCCAGAAAAAGGAAGCGAGCGACATCATCAATTGTTACTAAATGCCCTTGACGAAACAGTCACTACAAAGCGAATCAATAAAAAAACAGACACATACACCTATCTACATCAAATTGCAGAGAAAATACACCGTAGAAGCCTCATTTTCCTCTTTACAGACATGTTTCAAGATGGCGTAGAAGACGAAAAACTGTTTGAAGCATTGCAACATTTAAAATACAACAAACATGAAGTCATTTTATTTCATGTATTTGATTCAGAAAAAGAAGTAAACTTCGAATTTGACAACAAGCCAAAACGATTTATTGATGTAGAATCGGGCGAACATATCGATATTTACGCAGATACGGTTCAAGAAAATTATCAAAAAGCGGTTTCTGACTATTTTTTACGATTAAAAATGAAATGTGCACAATACAGAATCAAGTATGTTGCGGCTGATATTAACGAAAATTTTGAAAAAATTTTACTAACGTATTTAGTTGAAAGACAAAAGTTTGCATAATAAGGTCAAAAAAAAATTGAATTTTTATTCAAATATGTTTGTATAAATAGAATTGTAGTGTATATTTGCATCCGCAATCAAGCAACGGTTTGGTAGTTCAGCTGGTTAGAATACATGCCTGTCACGCATGGGGTCGCGGGTTCGAATCCCGTCCAGACCGCTAAAATTGCAGAAAGCTTCTCTTTCGTGGAGAAGCTTTTTTTGGCAAAATGATTTAGTTGTGTTGTTTAAGGTAAATCGTTGATTTACCTTGGTTTAGTAGTTAAACCAATGAAAAGCTTTCCTTTTTTCTTTACTGAAAATAGGGATGCTTTTTTATTTTAACGAAACTCGGCTTTCAAAAGTCCAAAGGACGAATTGAAAATCGAAAGTTGAGTTAATCCTGACGAATGTCAGTACCTTATGATTTTTCCGCTAGTTTTTTTTGATTCCCACAAATTTTCATTGAATTTCATATCAAGCAGTCTGAAGGACGCACTTAAAGTTGTTAGTTGAACTAATCCTGAAGTAAAATTAAAATTCCACAATCTCTCCAAGGTTTCTAAAAAATCACACTTCGATACTCCCAAAAATCACTCAGGAAAAAGCCAAAATAAATCAATGCTACAATAAATTTCAAAAAAGTAGAGAATAAGAAGCCTAAAAATGATCCGAAAGCCGCTTTAAAAGCACTAGAAGCATCTTTTTCAGCAAAAGCGAGTTCACCAATTAATGCGCCTAAAAAGGGTCCAATAATGATTCCGAAAGGTCCTAAGAAAAGCAATCCAATTATCAGTCCGATGGTTGTTCCATAAATCCCATATTTACTGCCGCCATAACGTTTTGTACCTAGCGCAGGAATAATATAATCCAAAATAAAAACAAACAATGCAACAACGAAAGTAATTCCTAAAAATGTCCAATCGTTAGGAATAGCTTTTGTTAAGTAGAGTAAAAGTAAGCCTATCCAACTTGTAATTGGTCCCGGTAACACTGGCAAAAAACTGCCAATAATGCCGAGAAGCATCAAGAAAAAACCAATTACCGTTAAGAAAATATCCATAGCCCAATTTTTCAGTAAGACGTATAGAAATAAAAAATGTTACAATATTTCCAACTAAAAAATTAGTTTAAACTAATTTTTTAGTTATATTTGTTTCGTTGAACTAAAGATTTAGTTGAAAAAATACGATTGAATATATGAAGCAGTTAACAAAAGCAGAAGAAGAAATCATGCAAATTTTGTGGAAACTTGAAAAAGCAAATGTCAAAACCATCATTGAAAATTTTGAAGGTTCAAAACCAGCTTACAATACAGTTTCTACCATTGTGCGAATTCTTGAAAGTAAAGGATTTGTAGGTTATGAAAAAGTGGGAAAAGGACATGAATATTTTCCGCTTTTAGCACAATCTGAATATAGCAATCAATCCATTTCAAAATTGGTAAATGGTTATTTTCAAGGATCTTTTAAAAGTATGGTATCGTTTTTTATGCAAAAAAATGATATCAGTACTTCTGAATTGGAAGATATTCTCAAAGAAGTCGAAAAAAATAACAAGAAATCATGATTGCATATTTTATCAAAGTCGTTGCGTTTCAGCTCTTATTTTTACTCAGTTACGATCTATTTCTGAAAAAAGAAACCTTTTTTAGTTGGAACCGAATATATTTAATCTGTTCTTCGCTAATCTCGTTTGCATTACCGTTTATAAAACTAGAAAGTTTTCAAAAAGCGGTACCGCAAGAATATGTTGTGCTGTTGCCAGAAATTGTGTTGACACCAGAAAAAACAGTTGCTCCCATAGAACCTGTATGGAATTGGTTTCTCATCATTGGCATTGTGATAAGTAGCATTTTATTTATCTATAAAATTGGTCAATTACTTCGTTTGCGTTTCAAAGGACGCTTTATAAAGTATGACAAATACACAATTGTTACCTTACCAAAAAGCACCATGGCATTTTCCATCTTCAACTACGTATTTATTGGAGAAGATATTGAAGAAACAAAAATAGACGATATTCTATCACATGAATTGGTACACGTTCATGAAAAACATTCATTAGACTTATTGTATTTCGAAATCTTACGCATCTTGTGTTGGTTTAATCCATTAGTATACATCTACCAAAAACGAATCTCAGAATTACACGAATACATTGCTGACGCGGCAGTAGTAAAACACAAAAATAAATCCGATTATTATGAAAAATTGTTAGCTGAAGTTTTTCAGACACAACATTTTTCGTTTACCAATCAATTCTTTAAACATTCATTAATAAAAAAACGAATCATTATGTTGACAAAACAGAAATCCCGAGAAATTTTAAAACTAAAATACCTAGTTTTAGTACCAATTTTAATCATGTCTTTACTCTATACTTCTTGTGAAGAAACCTCGATTACAGACTCGCAAGATAAAGTAGAAACCGTTGATGCTAATGCGAAAAAGGCGCAACTTCAAGATTTGGTTAAAGAGTTAAATCAACTCAATGAAAATCTTGAAAAAAATCAAATTTTATCTGAAAGCCAATATGAAAAACAAACGCAACTACTTGAAGAAATAGCAAATTTAATAAGCGATCAAGACGAAAAACTCCAGTCTAATTTGGGTGAAATGCGTTCATACGAAGAATACGTTAAAGCTCGCAAAAAGAGTATTGCTGAAGTTAATAATTATAGCGAACTAGAGCAAGAAGCTATAGAATTTAAATTGATTGATAAAGCGCCTGTTTTTCCTGGTTGTGAAGGTTTGGCAACATTAGAAGAATTGAAAAATTGTTTCTCTAAAAAAGTGCAAATACATGTAAATCATAATTTTAATACAAAGAAAGCAGACGAAGCAGGTTTGGAAGGATTAAACAGAATTTTTGTAAAATTTATCGTAGACGAAAACGGAGAAATCAAAGAAGTTTTTGCAAGAGCGCCACATCCTGTATTAAAAGAAGAAACGGAACGCGTCATCAAAAGTCTTCCAAAATTTACACCAGCAGAAAAAGATGGAAAAACAGTGAGCGTAAAATACATGTTGCCTATTGTATTTAAAATTCAATAAAACGTATGATTAGAATACTTCTCATAGCTACAATCTGTATAATTACAACTAAAGTCGGAGCGCAATCTTCGACTTTATTTGTGGCAGATAGTTTATACAAAATTGGTAATTATTCCAAAGCCATTGAATCTTACCATAAACTTGAAAATACAAGCTATACCAATACGCAAATCGCCAAAGCTTATAAAGCCTTAGGAAATACGAAAAAGGCCATAAAAAGCTATGAAATGGTCTTAGAAGTAGATGTAGAAAATGTATTGGTGTTATATGATTATGGAAAGCTCTTGTATTCGACAGGAAAACTAGAAAAATCGCTTGCAATCTTTGAAAAATTAAAGGAAAAAGACACACTCAACCCAAACTTTCACTATCAAATTGGATTAGCAAAAGAAGCATTACTACAACCTGATTTTATAAACGCATACGAAACAGCTTTTGCATTAGATTCGCAACACCAAAAAAGTAGTTACAAGCTTATCAAAAACTACATGGAAACTCAAAAGTATGAGGACGCAGAAGCTGTCATAAAAGTTGGTTTAAAAAACAACGCAGACGATGTAAAAATTATTGGCTTTAAAGCGCAACTATATTATGCATACAAAGAACATCGAAAAGCGTTGGCATGGTTTGAAAAACTCATCCATCGAAAAAAAGCAACACGTTATGTCTATGAAAAAGCGGCATTTTGTGCGTATCGCGTGCGACAAATTACGAAATCGATCAACTATTACGAAGAAGCTTTAAAAAGAGATCGTGGCAACTACTTTTACCATTCGCAATTGGCAAAACTGTACTATCAAGATGTAGCAATGAAAAAAGCAGAACATCATGCTTCGCAAGCAATTCTAGGGAAAATGACAGATCCTTCGGGCGATTATTATATTTTAGGATTGGTGCATTTTGATCGAAAAGAACATGGAAAAGCCATCAAACTTTTTAAAATGGCGTTGGATGAAAATCCAGACTATGAAGCGGCACAATTTCAATTGGCATTGTGTGCAGACAATTACTATGCTGACTTAAAACAAAAGCTAAAAATGTACGAGCGTTTCCTAGAAAAATTCCCCAAAGCGAAAATCGAAATGCAAAATATTGTCAAGACGCGAATTCGTGAACTCAAAGAGGAAATTCACTTAAAATCAGAATAAAAGAACGGAAAATTATCACAAAATGGCTAAAAGTCGTATTTTTCATGATATTTGTACTGATGAAACGACTATTTACATATTCTCTATTGCTCGTAGTTTGTGTTTCTTGTGACTTTATCAATCGTTCTGTAGTAAAAGAAGAAACGATTGTAGCACAGGAAAAACAGAGTATTGATTTGGATACAGTAGATGAATTTCCGTCGTTTGCAAGTTGCGATCATCTAGAAAAAGAAGCACAGAAAAATTGCTTTTTTGAAACGCTAACGAATCAAATTTACGAGCATTTATCGCAAAATGACTTTACTGTTTCAAAAAACATTCAAGACACCATTCAAGTTGCATTACAAATAGATACTTTGGGAATCATTAACATTGAAAGTATCAACAAAAAAGTGGTAACAGGAGAACATTTGCCAAATTTAGACAGTCTGATTCATGCAAGCATCAACAACTTGCCAAAAGCTTCCGCAGCAAACAAAAGAGGTATTCCTGTAACTACAAAATTTATATTGCCAATCATTCTGAATGTAAAGGAGTAGGTTTATGCTGTGTTTTTTTGTTCTTTGTGTTTTGTTCTTTGTTGTAAGCCTGATTATTTTTTCAAATAACAAACCCACAAAAAACAAAACACAATTCCTAAGATCGCACTGCCAACTTTCGCAACAGTCGCAACACTTCCACATACAACCAAATAATCGTAACCAATAATCCCCAAGTGGTAAACCATTCATAATGTTTTTTGGCTTTTCCAACATACCGATCTATATAGTCAAAATCAAGAAGCAAGCTCAAAGCAGCAAAAATGGCGACAACAATATTAAAAATAATGGCAAACCAAGAACTATCCCAAAGAAAAGAAATAACAATTCCGAAAAAACGTAAAATAAAAGAAGTAATGTAAATGATAAAAATCACGGTTGTCACTGTAATCACGACACTTTTAAATTTTTGAGTCACTTTAATAATCCTTGTCACATACAACAGCAGCATGATGAAAAAAGTAGCCATAGTAACAATCACAGCTTGAAACGGTAAATTTGGATAACTTTTGTGGATATATGCGCTAAATCCGCCAATAAAAACACCTTTTGCAAGCGCATACACAATAGTAAGTGGCAAAACCCATTCGCGTTTTACAGAAATTAAAATACTACAAACAATCGCAATTAAAATGCCACCAGTAGTAAACCATTTAATTTCAACACCATCAAAAAATAATTTCCACATCACGGCGGCTGTCAAACAAACCAAGAGCAAACAAAAAATAGATTTCAAAACGACACCACGAAGTGACATTTTTCCACGTGCTTTCTGTTGTCTAGAATTCTTCCAAAAATAACCAGTAAATGCAGGATTTGAAGTTGACAATCCGAATAAACTCATATGTTGATTTTTGTTAAAAATACTAATAAAAAATATACTTTAGGTTCATGATTTTATCACGAAAATGATTATTTCTTAAACACGCGATTCTTCCAAGTATACGTAGAAACTAACGATTTTAGGAAGATAAAAATCGTGAAAAACGGATACAATAACGTACTGAATAGAAAGTAGAAAAACTTGAATTTTTGCTGTGTAAAATGTAGTGTTTGTGCCAATAAAAAACTATCAATAAGAATTTTTAAAACGGCAACGCAAAGAAGGAATTTCCACGAAACCGAAGTAAATACCAAACATGGAAGTATGCAAAAAAGAAGATTCATAAGTAGCACCAAAACTCCAATAAGTTTTCCTCTCAGAAGCGTATAATTGGCACTTTTAGAAGCCCAGCGCATGCGTTGCGAAACCAATTCTTTAAACGTATTTACAGCGTAAGTGTGTACCAATGCACTTTTTGTTTTTAAGTACACAACTTTTTTTGGCCATTTTTGAATGAATTTTTCCAGCAAAAAAACATCGTCACCACTCGCAATCGTATCATTTCCTGAAAATCCGTGTACTTCCAAAAAAGCTTCTTTTTGATACGCCAAATTCGCACCATTACACATAAACGGAAGTTGCAAGCCAAAACTTCCCATCGTGGTTCCTTGTAAACTTAAAAAATCAAGCAATTGAAAATAACTAAAAAACGAAGTTGTTTTTTGATACGTAACTGGCGCAGCAATCATTTTTGGCTGTTTTATGGCAATCTCCTGATTGAAAAACGCAAGCCAGTTCATTGGTAACATACAATCGGCATCTGTGGTGATAATCCAATCACTTTGTATTTGTGAAATTGCGGTAGTAATCGCGTCTTTTTTTGGCGAATTGGAAACGCGTTTATTCTGTAAAATATAAATGTTGAATGTTGAATGTTCTTTGCGGAATTGTTCAATGATTTTGCAAGAATCATCTTCAGAAGCATCATCAACAAACCAAAAAGTCATCTTCGGAATTGGATACTTTAAATGTGCAATAGATTGTAATAATTTTGGTAAATGTGTCGCTTCGTTTCGAAACGGAATAATCACCGAAAAATCTACTGTTGAAGCGATATGTTGTTGTTTGATCTTGGGTAATTTCCAAAAACCATACATCAAACTTAAAATAAGCAAAACATAACAAGTAAGAACTGCACAAAAAATTCCAACGATCATGTAATTACAGATTTTTCTGCTACGATCGCAGGATTAAAATTCAGTACAAAATAGCTTCCAAAAATACTCGGAATAACAAAATTGAAAATCCACATCAGCAATACTACTGAAAGAATTGATAATTCAGGAACATTCAAAAATCCAAATAGCCAAACCGCAACACTTCCTTTTACAACAACATCAAAAATAAACAACATCGGAATCAAAGAAGTAATCAAGTACATGGCAGTAATTGCACTCATTATGGTTACATATGAAGTATTGAACCCGAAAAGAAGCAATAAAAAGTAAAATTGATGTGCAAAAATTACATAGCGAATGATGGAAAAACTCATATTTTTTAAATGAATTTCCCTAGAAACATTCCGCATAAAATCATGCAAACGTTTCCATGAATAGCCTTTAATCTGAAATCGTTTCTGCTTGCTTACAAATAAAAATATTCCGCCAAAAAGAATTCCAAAAATGCTGATGCGAGCAATCTTCTGCCAAGGCAATTCGACACCAAATTCAACTACGAAAAAGGCAAATCCGATCAATCCGAAAAAAACGGTTGTCAATAATTGTGCTATATTTCCAAGAAAATTCAGTCCAAACACATACTTTCGTTCCGATTTAGGAAAATACAAGGCTTTGGCACCATATTCGCCAATACGATTTGGAGTAAATAACGAAGCGGTCAATCCGCCCAAACTATGCGCAGTACTTTCCCAAATTGAAATAAATTTGATATGTTTTACGAGTGTTTTCCACTTGATGATTTCTATCAACCAATTTAAAAAAGTTGCCAAACACAGCACAAAAATTGTCGTTACCGAAAACAGTCGAGAAGCTTCTACTTGTGCAACAAACGTATCAAAATCCAATTGCGAATTGTGCATCAACTTGTCATAAATAAAATAACCCGCGCCAATAACAATGGCTAATTTTATAGCAAAGCCAAATAATTGCTTAGATTTGTGAGATACCGAAGTCTGCATACTACAAAGAAAAGCATTTCGCAACAGAGATATAGATTGAAATTAGATGAATCAGAAAAAAAAGGCGATAAAAACAGAAAAAATCATTCTAGGAATTGATCCAGGAACCACCATTATGGGTTTTGGACTGATAAAAGTAGTGGGTAAAAAAATGCACTTTTTACAACTCAACGAATTGCAATTGCAGAAATACAAAGATCATTACTTAAAGCTAAAACTCATCTTTGAACGCACTGTGGAATTGATTGACACCTATCATCCTGACGAAATTGCTATTGAAGCTCCTTTTTTTGGTAAAAACGTACAATCCATGTTGAAACTTGGTCGTGCGCAAGGTGTTGCCATGGCTGCAGGTTTGTCTCGCGAAGTTCCTATCACAGAATATTCTCCCAAAAAAATAAAAATGGCAATTACTGGAAACGGAAATGCCAGCAAAGAGCAAGTTGCCAAAATGCTACAAAGCTTATTGCAACTAAAAACATTGCCAAAAAACTTAGATTCTACGGATGGTTTAGCTGCGGCAGTGTGTCACTTTTATAACGAAGGCAGGGTAGAAGTGGGAAAAAATTATTCAGGTTGGGCAAGTTTTGTAAAACAGAACGAAAAAAGAGTAAAAAAATAATTTTAAGATGATTTCTGTATATTTCCATCTACTAAAACACTAAAAACTGTATGAGCCACCAATTAGAATTTTGTAAAAAATGTGTAAATCGTTCTTTCACTTCCTCAGAAGGAATAATTTGCGGTCTAACTAGACGAAAACCAACATTTATAGACACCTGTCCAGAGTTTAAAAAGGATATTGAAGAAGAAAAAAAGATTGCAGGACGAAAAGCAATGCAAGAAGCAGACATTTTGGGTGAAGGCAATGAAAAACCTGTGCCAGTTTGGAGAACAGTATTGAGTATTCTCATATTCATTCTGGTGATTGTTCGTTTGGTAGTGCGTTGTTCTGATTAATTAAATACGAATAGGCTATCGCTGGAATTTACATACATATCCCATTTTGCAAACAAGCATGTCACTACTGTGATTTTCACTTCTCTACATCTTTGGCGAAGAAAGATCGTGTGTTAAATGCTTTGCAAAAAGAGTTGCAACTGCGCAAAGCAGAATTGGCAGAAACACCTGTGGAAACCATTTATTTTGGCGGCGGAACACCAAGCATGCTCTCGCTAGAAGAAATACAGGCAATTTTACAAACTGTTTATGAAAATTATTCAGTTAGTTCCGATCCAGAAATTACCTTAGAAGCAAACCCAGATGATGTAACGGAAGCCAAAATAAAAGAACTTGCCAAGTCTCCAATAAATCGGTTAAGTATTGGAATTCAGTCGTTTTACGAAGCACATTTGCAATTGATGAATCGTGCGCATAATAGCGAAGAAGCTAAAAAGTGTCTGGAAATTGCCACAAAGTATTTTGAAAATATTACCATCGATTTGATTTACGGTGTGCCGAATATGACTATGGAACAATGGAAAACAAATTTGGAAACTGTTTTTAACTTCGGAATCAATCACATATCAAGTTATGCGCTTACGGTAGAACCGAAAACGGCGCTGGAAAAATTCATCCGACAAGGAAAGGTTAAAGATGTTTCTGAAGAAGCATCGCTGGCACATTTTAACGAGTTGGTTTCTGCAACCAAAAAACAAGGTTTTGTGCATTATGAAATTTCCAACTTTGGAAAACCCAATTATTTTTCGAAACACAATACTTCCTATTGGAAAGGCGCAACATACATCGGAATTGGTCCAAGCGCACATTCGTTTGATACCAAAACACGTAGCTGGAATGTTTCAAACAATACCAAATACATAAAAAGCATTGAAGAAAATATTCTTCCACTTACTATTGAAAAGCTTTCAAAAGACGATCAGTACAACGAATATGTGATGACAGGTTTGCGGACCATTTGGGGAATTTCGTTGGGATACATCAAAGAAAATTTTGGCGAAAGCTATCTACAACACACAAAACATATTGCCCAACAACATTTGGAAGAAAACACCATTCAATGTTCTGCGGAAGCGATCAAAACTACACAAAAAGGAAAATTTTTATGTGACGGAATTGCTGCTGATTTTTTTAAGGTTTAAGAAAGAAGATTTACATTTAAAAACACTTTTTAGCAAATCACTTCAACTTTGAAAAATCAATTTGTATTTTTGCGGCATGATATGTACCATACAACGTAAAACGACCAAACATCAGATAGATTTATCAAAACCTTTAGACATTTCCATTCCGTTGCGCGCTTCCAAAGAGAACGTAAATGCTTGGTATTTGGATGAACCACAGATTTCTCCTGTACGTTCTGACAATTGGGTTGGAAGTGTAAAAGAAGGCGGCGATGTCAATTTTAACAATATCAGTTTCAATCCACATGCGCACGGAACACATACAGAATGTGTTGGTCATATTACGGAAGAAGTACATTCGGTAAATCAGCATTTAAAACAATTTTTCTTTTATGCTGAGGTTGTTACGGTTGTTCCTGAAAGAAGCCAAGATGATTATGTAATTTCAAAAAAGCAATTACAACATGTTATTGGAAACAAAAAACGGGAAGCAATTGTTGTGAGAACGTTGCCAAATTTTAAAGACAAGCAACATAAGCAATATTCACACACAAATCCACCATATTTAGAAGAAGCTGCAGCAATATATCTTCGTGAAAAAGGAATCAAACATTTATTGATCGATTTGCCAAGTATTGATAAAGAAAAAGATGAAGGCAAATTGTTGGCGCACAATGCATTTTGGAATACTTCGGGAAACATGCGCATGGATGCTACGATTACAGAATTTATCTATGTAGCAAATAGCATAAAAGATGGCGCGTACTATGTAAACATTCAAATTGCACCATTTGAGAATGATGCAACGCCGAGCAAACCTATTTTATATAAAATTGTAAAATAATTAATTCCCTTTTAAGTTTTTCTGAATCTCTTTGCTGATTTGATCTAACGTTGGAAATGATTCTAGTTTTTCGCTAAAATCTTTCAATTGCTCTTGCACAATACGTTTGATTTTATTTTCGAGAATTTCATCAATAGATTTACCGTAATCGGGAAGTGGCTCTCCAGAACTATTAACATCTAAAATCATGTCTCCTTTACCTGTAATAAGCCAAAGCGGATTTAGCTCAGGATACGTATCGATTATTCTCTCTAAAACATCACTTCCAATAGAAGCGTTAGATTTTGATTGCTTACTTGTGTAGCCATTGCCCACTTTTATTGACATATCGAAGGAGCGCATGCTCATATTTTTATGCTTGATAAAGATGATTATTCTATCGATTATTTTCATTTTATATAGAAATTAAACCATGAAATAGAGGTTTTTCATAGAAAATAGTATTGGTAATTTGCAAAACGTCACTTAAACTGACAGTAAATCAGCACAAATGAAGCGACTATAAATATACATAATTTTTAATTGCGATATAGAATTTTTTCTGAAAAGACAGGAATTGTATACCGTTGATTCTCAATATTTTTGAAAATATCTGTTTTCTGTAGAAATAAAAGTTACTTTGCAGCCCTTGTAAGAAAACGAATTATGCTCCTTTTAAGTTTTTCTGAATTTCTTTGCTGATTTCTTCCAGCGTAGGGAAATTTTCCAGCTTATCGCTAAATGCTTGAAGTTGTCGTTTTACGATGCGCTCAATTTTATATTCTAGAATTTCATCCATTGACTTTCCGTAATCAGGAACAGGTTCTTCCACACGATCTACGTCAATAATCATATCACCTTTTCCAGTAATGAGCCACAGCGGACTCAAATCGGGATACGTATCGATAATCTTCTCTAGGACATCGCTACCTACAGAACCACCTGATTTCGATTGCTTGCTCGTATATCCATTTCCTACACCTATTGAGATATCAAAGGCACGCATGCTCAAATTTTTGTGCTTAACAAAGAGGATTATTCTGTCGATTATTTTCATCATTTTAGGAAATTATTCTATATAAAGTTTCTTTATGTAGAAAATAGTTTGTAATATTATACTGTCAGTCTATAAAGTGTGTCATAAAATCGACACAAATATAGCAATTGTAAATTATATATAAACTATTAGCTACATATGATAAGAAAGGAACAACGTAAAAAATTAAAAGAAGTTTTGGGATATCATTACACAGAAGGTGTTCTAAAAATATTAAAAGAGAAAAAAATAACGAGCAGAAATGGTAAGCCTTATGGCTCCTCAATGATTCGAAATGTATTTAATGGATTAAATGAAAATGAAGATATTGAAAATGCAATCATTGAGTTGTTTGTTCGTACGCAGGAAGACATTAAAGAAACTACAGAAGCAAGAAATCGAATATTAGGCATAACGTAAGTTGTTGTTGTCATATTTTACATCACGTCAGGCGTTGCAGTATCGTTTTAATTAAAAATACTGTAAATTTACCAGCGAAATAATCAGGTATGGTTATTGTAAATGCTCGTATATGGATATAGTTTTAGCAGTATTAATCGGAGGAATTGTTTCATACTTTGTTTATGATTTCGTCGGTAAAAAACAATCAGAAAAGCGCACTAAGCGTCAATCACATTTATTGCTTGATAAAATTAAAAGTGTTTGCAAACTCACAACAGTAGAAGGTGATTTTAGCGAGATATATCATTATGAAGATCGATCTGCACATTTTTTACGTATGATTTCAAGTAAAAAACGTGCACTTATTGTTATCAAAGCAAAAGCCAGTGTAGGATATGATTTAAAAAAGTTGCGTTTGGAAGCAAACAAAGATAATAAGAGTATCAAACTCATCCATTTTCCACAACCAGAAATTCTAACGGTAGAAACTGATTTTACCTATTATGATAAAAAAGATGGTTTGCTCAACAAGTTTGGCGCTGAAGATTTAACCAAACTCAATAAGGAAGCAAAACAACATATTATTGATAGAGTTCCCGAAAGTGGGTTGATAGAATCTGCCAAAAAAGAAGCACTAGATGCAATACTAATCATCGAAAAAATTGTGCAAACTATTGGTTGGAAATTGGATTATTCGGAAATAACATTGCCTGAAGAAGATATCTCATACCTTAAAAACAATTAGTCAATTTTGAAACTATTGTAACTAATTGAAAGTTATGATTTTGTAGATGGATTTTGATTTCCCTACTAGTTTTATAGGCGATTCAACTTGCAAAGCCGTATTTTATCGAAATTTTATATAGATTTAAAGAAAACCTAACCTGCTTTTACACATTCTTACTGTATATTTGCAACAACCTAAAAATAACAATAAGATGTCACTAATCGATAAAGTAGTTTATTATCTAAATGATGTTCTTGTAAGCCTAGATATTGCACCAATTCAAAAAACAGGAGCAAAAGGGAAAACTAAAACTAAAGAATTGCGTGATAGCTCTGATATCAACGCATAACTTCAAAATTGAAATGCTACGCTAAATTATTGGCAAGTTTTTTATATCTTGTTTTCAAATTTGTATGATGAATATCGAATTGTTACGAGAATATTGCATTTCAAAACTAGCGGTCACAGAAACATTTCCTTTTGATGAAGATGTATTAGTTTTTAAAGTCTTGGGAAAAATGTTTGCCCTAACTTCTTTAAAAGGTTGGGAATCAGGAACACCATCTGTCAATCTAAAATGTGATCCAGATAAAGCAGAAGAATTGCGTGGCGAATATGAAAGTATCAAACCAGGTTTTCATATGAGTAAAAAACATTGGAACACTGTTGAACTACATCAAGGAGAATTATCAAATGCTTTTATTCAAGAACTCATTGACGAATCGTATCGTTTAGTCATCAAAGGAATGACCAAAAAGCAAAAAGCCGAATTGGCAAACTATCAATAGGAATTAAATGTATGTTAGAAATTCGTCCAAATTGTGAGCATTGCAATAAAGAGTTGCCTTTTAATTCAACTGAAGCCATGATTTGCACGTTTGAATGTACCTATTGTGAAACCTGCGCAACAACTATTTTACAAAATATTTGTCCCAACTGTGGAGGTAATTTTACAAAACGTCCAATTCGTCCAAAAAATCTGCTTAAAAAATATCCGACAAGTACAAAACGTGTGTACAATCCTACAGATTTAGTAGCACATAATGAGCGTGTTAAGAAGATAAAAGCAGCAAATGATTAGAAAAGATTAAATTTTCAAAACCATTAATCTGCCATAAAATACCATTCAACCCTTATTAAATTCATTTTAATCGAAAGAACTACTGTATTTGGTATATAAAAGGGAAATTTACTAATTAATTGCTGAAAAATATAAGTTATACAAATGATGGAAAATCTTTCGTTTTTATTTATCGAAGATGACGAGATTGAAGTATTGAAGTTTAAAAAATCTTTAAAAAAATTAGGATTTACACATCGAATACTTGAAGCTAGGAACGGAGAGGAAGCACTAGAAATCTTGAAAAAGAAAGAAGAGCTCCCTAATGTCATTCTATTGGATTTAAATATGCCCAAGATGAATGGACTAGAGTTTCTTAAAGAACTTAAAGAAGATTCGCATTTGCGCTACATTCCAGCAATCATTGTTACTACTTCTAACAACCATCAAGACATGTTAGAAAGTTACAAATTAGGAATTGCAGGTTACATTATAAAACCATTACGTTACGAAGATTACATTAAAAAAATTCAACGTGTTGTTGATTATTGGATGGTCAACGAGGTTATCAATTTCTAAAAATCACACTTCTTCTTCGCGCTATTTTCTTTTTCTAAAGCTTTATAAGTGTCATTCGTCGGTTAATTATGTTAATTGACCGAAAACTATAAAGATTTTTAGTATATTCATCCGCAAAATCCCTCGAAACCACATTTGCGTTCAATGAAAGATAAGATTCAAGCCCTAGAACTAGCACTTCAGAACGAAAAAAAAGCACGCGAAAAAGCAGAAGAATTACTGCTATCTCGCACCAGCGAATTGCTAGAAGTACGCGAAGCACTTCAGTCGAAAATACAAGAACACATTGTATTCTTCGAGAATATTCTTGACTCTTATATTGTCATGGACACAATGGGAAATGTCATTAAAATGAATGAAGCTGCCAAAAAGCTTTTCGGATATGACATTAATAAAGAAGAACTGAATGTGGTCAATATCATCTACAGAGACGATTTTGAATATGCCATGAATTCCTTTGCGAAACTCATAGAAGATGGTTTTTTTCAAAACTATGAAGCCAGAATTTATACAAAAAACAAAGAAGTAAAGTGGGTTCAAATCAATTCGAGTTTAATTTACAATGAAGAAGGAGTAATTATTGCAGCGCAAGGCATTGTAAGAGATATTACCGCAGCAAAAGAAAATGCAGTTGATTTTGAAGAACAACGAGAACAGCTAGGCGCCATTGTAGATCATTCTACTTTTGGAATTGTACTAGCACAAAATCGAAAAATCATCAAAACCAACAACGCTTTCCAAAAGTTAATGCAATACAGTGAAGAAGAACTTTTAGGAATTCCTATCGATGAACTTTCTTTAGAAGAAGCGCATGAAGAATCGAGAAGACTCTACAGCAAAATGATTGCAGGAGAAATAAACCAATACAGTTTAAAAGAGCGTTACAAGCGAAAAGATGGAACCACTTTTATATCAAAAACTAGCGTTACAGGTGTGCGTGATAGTTTTGGAAATATAAAATACCAACTTGCTTTTATTGAAGATGTTACTGTGAAACATAAAAGGCGTTTAATGCTAAATACATTAAACAGCTTGACGCGTTCATTTATTGGAAAACTTACGATTCACGACATTGCTTGGGAAATTGCCAACGTTACGGCGCGCGATTTAGAATTTGAAGATTGTGTGGTGTATTTGGTAAACAAAGAAGAAAATATCTTAGAGCAAATTGCGGGTTACGGAGCAAAAGTTGATGAAAACAAAGAAATAATTGACAAGCTTTACATTCCGTTTGGAAAAGGAATTGTTGGTGATGTCGCACTTACAGGAAAAGCTGAGTTGGTACACGATACGAGCAAAGATCCACGTTATGTGGTTGATGACAAAAGGCGCTATTCCGAAATTACCGTTCCTATTATTATAGAAGAAAAAGTAGTTGGTGTGATTGATTCTGAAAATTCTGCTAAAAACTTCTTTACTAAAGAACATTTACGCTTGCTAAAAAACGTAGCGAATCTTGTGTCAATTCAGTTGACAAATGCTGTAAACTTAGAACGTAGAATAGAAGCGGAAAGTCAAAACAAAGAACTGCTAGAAAACTTAAAACGCAGTAACAAAGAATTGCGTGACTTTGCGCACATTGTATCACACGACTTAAAATCGCCATTGCGAAGCATCAATGCGTTGATCTCTTGGTTTCAGGAAGATTACGAAGATGTTTTGGATGAAGACGCCAACGAAACCTTTGACAAGCTCAATAATAAACTAGAGCAAATGGATGCTTTAATTGATGGAATTCTGCGCTATTCTAGCGTAAGCGACAAATATACACTCAGTCAACAAGAAGTAGATGTCAGTGAAGTATTGAAAGAAATACAAACCATCCTGTACATTCCAGAACATATCAAATTCAGCTATCCTGAAAAATTACCAAAAATTAATGCTGATAAAACGCGCATCAAACAATTATTTCAAAACTTGATAAGTAATGCGATCAATTATATTGACAAAGAAGAAGGAAAAGTAGAAGTTACTTTCAAAGAACTAAAACACTATTGGAAATTTTCTGTATCAGATAATGGTGTTGGAATTGCAAAATCGTATCACGATAAAATCTTCAAAATTTTTGAAACACTTGGTAGAAAAGGGAAATCAACAGGAATTGGCTTATCTATCGTAAAAAAAATTATAGAACTATATAATGGAGAAATATACCTAGAATCTGAAGAAGGAAAAGGAACTACATTCTTCTTTAAACTCAAAAAATAACATGCAGTTAGATACACCAAACCTATCGTATATAAAAGAGCTTGCAGACGGAGATGCCGATTTTGAAGCAAGCTTAATTGCCATTCTAAAAAAAGAACTTCCCAAAGAAAAAGAAGCCTTTATGGAAAGTGTGCAACAGAAAAACTATCAAAATTCAGCAGCGCATGTGCATAAAATTAAACATAAAATTAGTATTTTGGGACTCGAAAAAAGTTATGACTTTGCAATAGCTTTTGAAGAAGAACTCAAAAATGGCGATCCCAAACGTTATGATACATTTTTAAGTATTTTGCAAAACATGGAAAAATTTTTAACGACAATTTAAGCCTACCTACTTATGAAAAGTATAATTGTAGACGATGAAGCAGCAGCAAGAGCAATAACCAAGCAATTGTGCAAAAAAATTGAAGCACTTACGGTTGCTGAAGAATTTGAAAATGCTATTGATGCCATAAAATATTTAAACAACAATACTGTTGATCTGATTTTTTTAGACATTCACATGCCAACATTTTCTGGTTTTGACTTTATCCAAACGTTAAAAAATCCTCCGTTAATCATTCTCACAACTTCCGATAGAAACTTTGCATTAGATGCTTTTGAGTACGATTGTGTGGTAGATTATTTGGTAAAACCAATTACGCCTGAACGCTTTGCAAAAGCTGTAGATCGTATAAAAGATAGAAGTGTCGCCAATAAAATTGAAGAACCATTACAACCAAATGACGAAGATACGGCTACAGTAGGCAACGATTTATATGTAAATATTGATCGTCGTCTGGTAAAAATCAACGTTCCAGACATTTGTCTCATTGAAGCGAAAGGTGATTATATCAAGATCAAAGCAGAAGACAAAAACTACGTAGTACATTCTACACTTAAAAAAATAGAGGAAAAGCTCCCTACACATTTATTCCTAAAAGTACATCGTTCATACATCATTAACACAACAAAAATTGTAGATATTGAAGACAATAGTGTATTGATAAAACAAGACGTTATTCCTGTAAGTAGAGCCAACAGGAAAGAGCTTATGAAACGTCTAAATTTACTTTAATTCTCAGAACACTTATTGTAACTTTTATATTCATTCATCTGACCTTTAGAACATTTAGCGTCACAAATATGGAATATGTGCTATAAATTTATTAATTTTTACTTCCTAAAAAACCTACTTATCTATGAAATGGAAAGGAAATAAAAAATTTAAAGAAGTCATTACCGAAGATGGATATCATTTAAAAGCCGAATACATACAAGAAAGCAAATATTGGTGGATTGTCTACAAAAACGGTAAAGTACTTTATCGTGCCGTTGCCGAAAGTGAATTTGCAAGCAGTTTGCAAACCGCACAAGCCAGAGCACAACAACGAATGATAAAGCACTTAAAAAGTATGATGTCTTAAAATTGTTTTTTCTGTAAATTAAAAAAGGCATCTGCTTGTAGTTGCATCAATTCGCGCGCTTTTTTTCGCTTGTAGTTGTATGCGTCTTCCTCCTCAGCGATGTCAGTATACACTTTATTATTAAGGGACGTATCTGTTTCTAGTAATGTTTTTCGTTGATGTACTTTCTGTTCAACCCAAGTTTTAACAGCATCTTCTGCGTCTTGAAGTTTCAAATCATATTCGCCTTTTGAAGTAAATAATTTTGCGAAAATAGGCGAGGTTTCTATTGCTAAAAACAATAAAAAGATAAAAAATGAAGGAAGCCACGGTAACTCGCCAAGTGCATTAACACGTGCCATCAAACCATCAAATCCGTCAATAATAGGTTGTGTATTAGCTTCTTGTTCTTTTTGTTTTTCGATCAAATTGGCAATTGCTAATTCTTTTGCGGCTATTTTTTCACTGTTTTCAGTTCGCAAAGTTTGTAATTCTTGCAACGCAGTATCATGTTTTTCTCGTTTTTCTTTATAAACAGGTCCTTTTCCGATCAACTCGGTACCTTTTCTACCTTCAGCTTCTGCAATGTAGGTTTCGTACAAGTCGTTTACTGCTACTTCTTTTGCAGTGACTTCTGCTTTGAGTTCTGTAATATCTTGGGTAATTTGTTCAATTTCAGGTGTAAATTGTTGTGCAATTTGTGTCTTATTGGAAAGTGTCAATTCGTTTTTTTGTTCCAACAAAACTTGATTGATTTCTTTCTCAAAAATCTTCAATTCCAAAGGCTTTGAAATGACAATTGCGATAATCACTGCCAAAATAATTCTTGGAGTTGCTTGGAGAAATTCAGCAAACTTATCATCTTTTTTACGAAGTGTAGAAACGATAAATCGGTCTAAATTAAAAATCAATAATCCCCAAATCAGTCCAAAACCGATGGCTGTATACGGATTGTCAAAAACGGTATACAAAGCGTAACCGCTTGCTATAAAAGCCATTAAGGCTGTAAAAAATACGGTAGCGCCAATACCTGCGTATTTAGTTTGTTCGCCGTCGCTACATTCGCGTACGAGGTTGAGGTCAACGCCCGAACAGACGAGAAAAAAACGTTTTAACATAAGATAGTTTTTTGAATGATGATACTATAAGAACGCAGATTTTATAGAAATGTTACAAAAAAAAGTGGCTTATTTTATAAGAATAAACCACTTTTTACATCATATGTAGGTTTTTACTTCTTTATGTTAAAAACTGTCATTTGAAACTTTTCGTTGTTCTTATATTTTTATTTTCCTTTTTCTAAAAAATGCGTTACGTCTTTCCATTCGGATGACTTTTCAGAAGTTTTTCCAGATTTTGAAATCAAATTTCCGTTTGCATCTACCAATTGATGCTTTTGATTGTAAATGAACTTTTGTCCATTCTTTATATAATAATAATGCTTCTTACCATTAATCATCATTGTTTCTGCTTTGCGTCCTACAAGCTTTTCTTTCACTTTCTTTTTTTCTTCTTTAGCAAGCTTTGGAGTCTTTACCTTGGTTTTTTTCGTCTTTTTGGTTTTCTTAGGTGCTGGTGGTGGCGGAGGTGGTGGCGGAAGTAAATTTCCTTTTTCATCAACCAATTGACTCTTTTCATTAAAAATAAACTTTCTACCATTCTTCACTACATAATAATGCTTTTTACCATTAATCATTGTAGTTTCTACTTTCTGATCTTTTATGATTGCATGCATAACCCTGATAGCTTTGGCGTCTTTTTCAGAAACGTTTCCGTTGGGATTTACATCTTTTACCTCAATAATCACAGGTTTTTTTGCAACTGGTGGCGGTGGCGGTAATCGTATTTCATCTACAGAATTAGAGTTTCGAGTTGTAATATCATAAATCTTGTTATCCTTTAAAACTGCAATCGTCTTCAAAACAAACTCTTTAGAAACAGCTACATCATAAATTACGGAAGCTGTTCGGTGATTTTTATGCTTGATTTTGGCGAGTTCAGATTTAATTGACTTATCTAAACTTTTCATCTTAAAAACATAATTATCATTCAATAAAAATTGTTCATTTTTGTTAATGAGTAACCGAATATCTTTAGTTTGACGTTTTTCTCTTACTTCTGTGTTGGAAGGTAATTCGGTTACGTTTGGACCAGAATTTTCATTGATATAGTTGATAGGAAGCTGATTGATCGTAGCAAGTTCCTGACGAACATTTTTTTCAGTATTTTCCTTTGAAATACTACCAACTTTTTTCTGTTGTAATGTTTTTTGATCCTTGTGTTTTCTTACATGTAAAACGGCGCCTTTACGCAACGGTTTCGCTAGTTCTTCTTTCAAACTTTTAAAACCTGTAGCTGTATACAATTGCATTTGATAAGGTTGTGGAAAACGTTTACTTCTGGCATTTTTATGTACAAAACTTCCACCATAATGCACAATCGTATGGTTAGAAATTTCGCTGTTATCGACAACTTTTCCATCAATCCATATAGCAAACTGATCTTTGTTGCTCCAATCGCTTAAAAGACTAGCAGTTGGACGTTTGGCAACAGGTGTTTTTGGAGGCGGAATCAATCTTGCTTTTTCGGCTATAGTAAGTTCTGTGTATTTCTTACTGACTTTAGCTCCTTGTTCGTCTTCGAAGATGAATGTGGCATTTTTATAATAATACTCTTTCGGATCTTGTATTTCCTTAATAATCGTATTTGTTGCTGGAATTTCTATAATTTCAGCAGTCGTTTCTTGGGCAATAACTCTTGTGCTAAACAAAAATAGTGCACTTATAAAAATTGGAATCGTGAGCGAAGCAAAAAGCCAAGCGCGTACACGAGAAGTATGTTTTGTCATCATTTGTAATCTTTTTTTAGTTACGGAAAAATTCAAATTACTGGCCAAGTGTAAATTGTGGTTCCAATGTGCATTTTCTAACAATAATTGTTGATATGCAGGAATCTGTGTGTTTGATTTTAATACAGCATCATCTGCTAAAAATTCGTGATTTAACTGTATGGCCTTTTTGTAGTAAATTAATATCGGATTGAACCAAAATACAATCTGAATCAACTCGATTAAAATAATATCTAACGTATGTTTTTGTGAGACATGCGCGAGTTCATGTGTGTATAATTCTTCCGCAATGTTCTGTGTATCATACAATTCTTTTTCAAGAAAAATATAATGTAAAAACGTATGCGGGAGCACATTTTCTTTCAATAAAACTAACGATGCTTTTTTGTAGAACACCTTTACATTTTTTGTAATTTTAGAAAAAATCATAAAAATATTCTTCAAAAAACGAAGACTTAATAATAAGAGTCCTAAGCCGTATAAACCAGCTATAACGTACATCCACGTTGCAATTCCGTTTGGCAATGTTGCGACAGGTTGTTGCACATCAGACACATTCATGTTCTCAAAATTAATGAGACTTGCATCTTGTGGCATTGGAATTTCAACAACAGTTTCAAACGTGATAAACGGCACAAGAAACGAAAAGCACAATCCAAAAAGTAAAAAATACCTATTGAAAATATACATGCGCTCACGTGCTAACAATACTTTATAAACCAAAAGTATCATCGCCAAGCACAATCCTGATTTTAGTATGTACGCAATCATTTCTTATTGTCTTTTATTTGTTGATCGATAATCTTACGCAATTCCTTTAATTCATCATCCGATAGGTTCGTCTCTTTCGTAAAAAAAGAAGCAAATTGCGAAGCAGAATCATTGAAGAAGTTCTTAATCAATCCATTCAAATGATTCGAAAAATAAGCTGCTTTTTGAATCAATGGAAAGTATTCTCTCGATTTCCCGAATGTTTTGTAAGCAATATAACCTTTATCAGTCATACGTTTTAACAAAGTAGCAATTGTAGTTGTAGCAGGTTTTGGTTCATCATACTGTTCCAAAATATCTTTCATAAACGCTTTTTCAAGCTTCCATAAATGCTGCATCAATTGTTCTTCTGTTTTTGATAATTTCATTCGTCAAAATTTTTAAAATGGTTTGATTGTCTGTAAAAAAAACACGCTATTATTTCGGTCGACATCAAAATAAAAACTGTTCATTTTATACCAATCGCTGTAATATTACTCTACAAATGTAGAATTAAATTTTTTATTCTACAAATGTAGAGGTATTATTCATGTATAAAAATTAATTTTTTTGGTATTTTAGCTAACTAATTATGCTAGATATATGAAAAACATAGTACTATTTTTTGCTCTAATTATTGTATGCAATGGTTACTCACAACACTTAACTCAGAAAGAAATAACGGATTGGTTCATTTATAGTGATCTTAATAGAAATGACCGTTTAAAAAATGTAGACCAAATTAACAGCGTTGAAATTTATGTATATTCTAAAAATGCAGATATTTCTAACCTTTCGGATGAACATTTGGTCAGTACCGAGACGTTAATTTTTGATACTGATGGAAAGGTAAAGGAGAAAAAAATTAAAATAGGAAATACATTAAAACATCATACTTATGTTTACGATGCTCAGCATAGACTTGTAAAAACTATTGACAGTATTCAATCGAGATCGAGAGACTTCACCTCATACACTATATATACCTACAAAAAGGATGCAATTGAAAAAATACATTTTAGTGGTGAGGAACCAACTTCTAAGCTAGTATTTTCTTTAGAAGATGGAATTGTTAACAGCTACAAAGATGTAATTACGGAATCTAAATATCTGAGTTTAGAATTTGATCTTGTCGCTATTCAAGATTTCTACGATTATATTGAAGGAATTGAAACTTCTGAAAAGAGTTTTAAAAACCTTTCTGACGATTGTAATTCATGTAAACTTAAGTTTACTGGTGATAAACTAAAATACGCTGAAAACAAATACTTTAAAAGACAATACAAATACAAAAATGATGTATTGATAGAAGAAAAAATTTATGATAAAGATCTTAAATCATTGAAAAATACAACCAGCTACAAATATGATGATAAAGGAAATTGGATTACAAAAACAGACTTGTACTGGGAGAAACCTTTTGGATATGTAGTTCGAAAGATAAACTATAAATAAAAAAAATCCGCGTTTAGCGGATTTTTTTATTAGTCTTCCAATTCCTTGGAAAGTTCTGTAAAATATTTATAAAACAGTGGAATGGTTTCAATTCCTTTAAGATAATTGAAGATTCCAAAATGTTCATTTGGCGAGTGAATTGCGTCACTATTTAAGCCAAATCCCATCAAAATTGTTTTACTTTTTAGTTCCTTTTCAAACAACGAAACTATTGGAATACTTCCACCTGAACGTTGTGGAATGGCAGGAACGCCAAAAGTATCTTCGTAGGCTTTGCTTGCGGCTTGATAGCCAATATTGTCAATTGGTGTCACATAACCTTGTCCGCCATGATGTGGTGTTACTTTTACTTTTACACCTTTTGGAGCAATACTTTCAAAGTGTGTTTTGAACAATTCCGTGATTTCTTTCCACTCTTGATTTGGTACTAAACGCATGGAAATTTTAGCATACGCTTTGCTAGCAATGACTGTTTTTGCACCTTCGCCAGTATATCCGCCCCAAATTCCGTTAACGTCTAAGGTTGGACGAATAGAGTTGCGTTCGTTGGTAGAGTAACCAGCTTCTCCGTACACAGCATCAATGTCTAACGCGTTTTTGTATGCTTCTAAAGAAAATGGTGCTTTTGCCATTTCTGCGCGTTCTTCGGCAGATAAATCTTCTACTTTATCATAAAAGCCAGGGATGGTTATATGATTGTTTTCGTCGTGTAAAGAAGCAATCATTTTTGCTAGAATATTGATTGGATTTGCCACAGCGCCACCATACAATCCTGAATGTAAGTCACGATTTGGACCTGTAACTTCAACTTCTACATAACTCAATCCGCGTAAACCTGTCGTGATAGAAGGTTGCGTATTGCTAATCATTCCGGTATCAGAAATTAGAATGACATCATTGGCTAGTTTTTCTTGATTGCGTTCTACAAACCAAGCGAGACTTTCAGAACCAACTTCTTCTTCGCCTTCAATCATAAATTTCACATTACAAGGTAATTGGTCAGTTTCGTTCATTAACTCCAATGCTTTTACGTGCATGTACATTTGTCCTTTATCGTCACAAGCTCCGCGGGCAAAAATGGCACCTTCAGGATGAATGTCTGTTTTTTTGATAATTGGTTCAAACGGCCCGCTTTCCCAAAGGTCTAACGGATCTGGCGGTTGTACATCATAATGACCATATACAAGCACTGTAGGTAAATCGTCTGAAATATGTTTATGTCCGTATACAATAGGATATCCTGGCGTTTCACAGATTTCTACATGATCGCAACCTGCTTTTTCTAAACTAGCTTTGATAGCGGCAGAAGTATCAATTACATCTTGTGTATATGCGGGATCGGCACTTATTGAAGGTATTTTTAAAAGTTCGATGAGTTCATCGATGAAACGGTTTTTATGCGTTTCAACATAAGATTTTATAGTATTCATGAAGTTTGTTGAATTATCTTGATACTCAAAAGTACTAAAAAAAGAGGTAAAAATAGTGTTGACTTCCTTTGAATATTGAAAATCTTCTTTATATTTGCACCCACATTTGCGGGTGTGGTGAAATTGGTAGACACGCTAGACTTAGGATCTAGTGCCTAACAGCGTGAAGGTTCGAGTCCTTTCACCCGCACAGAAAGAGAAAGCTGAGATTGTAAAATCTTGGCTTTTTTTGTATGTGTCATTTTTCAAATAATACATTTCATTTTTTATGATTTGTTTAACGTTGATTTTGTATCTTTTTTCTTAATAAAATAGTAGTTAAATTTTATAATTAATTGGTTTTTAGCGTTTTAATTTTACGGCTATCCCGTAGTTTTGTCTAGTTTTTTGAGATTAACTTTAAACATAATTAACCAAAAACATTCATATTATGAAAAAAGTTACTTTTATGTTGGCACTATTTTTTACCGCTATAGGTTTTTCTCAAATAGTAGCACAACCCGTTCCTCGGAATCAATCCTTTGATCCTGTACAGTCAACAATTAATAACCCAATACCACAACAATTCGGTACAGGAGAAATTTTTAGATTCAGACCTGGTTTGGTTACTCAATTAGATTCAGGCAATGATTTTGGATTTACCAACAGTAGATGGTTTTCTATCGGAAGATTAAACACTGGAAGCCAAAATGTATATGGTTTGCGTTTTCAATTGCCAAACAAAGCATTAACTATGGGATATCAAGATTTAAGTGATATAAATCCAAGAATTCAATGGGTTAGCTCTGGTACTTCTTCGGCAAGTGATTTAGAATTTAGAGCGGCAAATAGTTTTACATCAACAAATTCAACGCTAGTAGCAACAATGACCAATAATGGTAGAACACTTTTTGGAGATCCATTAGCTGCATTTGATACAAAAGTTGGTATCAATTATTCTGAAGTGAGTGGTACTTCTTCACGTGTAGGTTTATCTTTAGAAAACGATGCTATTCAAAGTGGCGCTTTTATGACATCAATACGATCTATAAATAATGCTGGAGGTTTTAGCAAAACAGGTATAGATATTGAAAGTGTCAATGGTTCTATTTTTGAAAATGTAGGTGTTACTGTGCGTTTAGATGGAGGAAGTCGCAATACTGGAGTCAGAGCGCTTGTAACAGACAATGGTAGTGATGGTCCAACGTATGGTATTTTTGGGTCAGTTGACAGTTCTGCGGATGTGAAAAATCCTGCTTTTGGAGCCGCAATTTATGGTACTTCAGCAACAGATTCTAATCGATTTGCTGGATATTTTAATGGAAATGTTTTCGTGACAGGAACATTTACAGCTTCTGACGAAAAACTGAAAGATAATATTAAAGAAGAAAAGAATGTTTTGGAAAAATTAGCGCAGTTAAATGCAGTAACATATACATTTAAATCAAATAAGGAACTAAACCTATCAAGTGATGTACAACATGGATTTTTAGCACAAAATATTGAAGAAGTCTTTCCTGAATTGGTCACTACCATACAAAAACCTATTGTAGTTGAAGGAAGCAAAAATACCGATATCTACGAGTACAAAGCTGTAAATTATACGGGACTGATTTCAATTTTAACATCAAGCGTCATAGAGTTGAATGAGGAATATACGGCAAGTATCAATGAATTGAATGAAAAAATAGCAGCTTTAGAAAGTAAAATAGCAACTATGGAGAGTAAAAAAGGAACTTCAGACACCAATGTTGATGACTCTGGCTTCTCAATGGATCAAAACCGACCAAATCCTTTTACGAATCAAACAACGATCAATTATACGATTCCGAGCAATACAAAAGCTACAATTTCTGTTTTTGATATGTCAGGAAAGTTTGTAAGAGATTATAATTTAACAACACAAAAAGGGCAAGTAGTAATTAGTTCAAAAGACGTCGGAAAAGGAATGTTTATCTATAGTTTGGTCTCTAATGGAGAAATCATGGTTTCTAAGAAAATGATTGTGAAATAATATACTTCATTTTATAACTACAAATTGGCAACCAATGTATTTTGGTTGCTTTTTTTATGGTAATAATGTTGGTTAAAATGGAAAACATCAACTTATTCGCCATTATCAAGAATATAGATTGTATGGTTTCCCCGTAACAAATTGTGCTTGTAAATAGTTAACTTAAAAATAAACGTAATGAAAAAGCAAACAATTAAAAATTTAAAATTAAACAAGAACTTTGTATCAAACCTTTCAAAAAATACAGTTTTAGGCGGATTTAATACAACGAATCAAAACGAATCACAAAGCTGCTTTAATGATTGTCCAACATTTACTGGACAAACAGGTTCTTGGTGTTTAACAGGAAACGGAACAAACTGTCAATAAACTAAAAGAGACTTTCTAAAAAGTATAGATTTCGTCAAACCGAACCTGATTCGGTTTCTCATAACAGTTGAGATAAATATTATGAGATTCTGGATCAAGTCCAGAATGACGTTTCAATACACTTTTTAGACAGTCTCTTTATCTTGCTTTGCAAAAAATCTTAGTGATTTCCTTTTGCTTTCTCTTTTAAGTCGTTTGCAGCTTTCTTTGTGTCTTCTGCGGCTTTGTTAGCAGCATTTTTTACATCGTTAGCAGCTTTTTCAGCTCCTTCTTTTACGTCATTTGCCATGTCTTTTGCTCCATCAACTGCGTCATTAGCCGCTTTCTTTGTAGCATCAACAGCATCGTTTGCCGCGTCTTTTACTTCATTAGCCGCATCTTTAGTAGCATCTACTGCATTATTTGTAGCGTCTTTTACGTCGTTTGCTACATCATTAGCTGCATCTTTTACGTCTTTTACCACTTCTTCAGTTTTGTCAGCAGCTTTTTCACTCTCTTTCTTAACTTCTTCACAAGAAGTCATTCCGAATGCTAAAGCAGCAACCAAAGCAGCTCTAAAAATTAATTTTTTCATCTGTTTGTCTATTTATTGTTAATTGTTCGGCAATGTTAAGATTTCTTTTATTGATTCACAAAGAATGTTTTAACATCTTTATAATATTCTGTAAAATTATCATTTCGGCAGATGAAAAGTATTTTTTCGAATATTTTTCAATGTTTTGAAAGATATTCCATGATTATTTTACTTACATTTCCGTTTGCTTGTACGTAATTATGATTAATAGTACCCGTAGCAACTTTAAAATCAGTATCTTCTAGTAACCGTGTCATGGTTTTATTAAATTCAGCTTCGGAAGTAACCGAAAGTACGCCGCCAAGTTGCACCAAATCTTCTGCTTCTTTAAAACCCGAATAATTTTTTCCAATTACAACCGGAATTCCAAAAACAGCAGGTTCAAGTGTGTTGTGTAAACCTGTATTTCCCATGCCGCCGCCAACGTACGCAATAGTTGCATAACTGTATACTTTGGTCAAAATTCCAATCGTATCTATAATAAAAACATCAAACTGACTCAAATCTTGATGGTGTTCCATTTCAGAAAATAAAACGGTCGATTTGGTAATAATATTTCTTAATTTTTCAATTCCTTGAGATTTGATATTGTGCGGCGCAATAATAAACTTACAATCTTTGGTAGCAGCATTGATAAACGGAACAAAAATAGTTTCATCATCTTGCCAACTGCTTCCCATAACAATACAGCTTTTATCATTTTTAAAATCTTCAATAAAAGGCAATGAATTATCTCGATCTAAAATTTCTAAAACTCTATCAAAACGTGTGTCGCCACTAATAGTTACAGCCGTATAATCAATACTTTTCAGGAGTTTTTGAGAAGCTTCATCTTGCACAAAAATATGATGAAACGCATGAAGCGATTTTCGCATCCAACCACCATACCATTTAAAAAAAGCTTGCGAAGGTCTAAAAATTGTAGAAATAGAAATTGTGTGAATCTGTTGTTTTTTTAATTCAGCCAAATAATTCGGCCAAAACTCATATTTCACAAAAACGACCAACTCAGGATGAACGAGTTTTATAAATTTTCTTGCATTTGCTTTCGTATCTAGCGGTAAATATGTAATCACATCCGCCACAGCGCTATCTTTTTTCACCTCAAAACCAGAAGGCGAAAAAAAAGTCAACACAAATTTATGGTTAGGATATTTCTTTTTCAATGCTTCCAATACAGGCAAACCTTGTTCATATTCACCCAAAGACGCCGTGTGAAACCAAACTACTTTATCGTTGGTTGAAATTTTATCAGTTAAGGTTTTAAAAACGGTCTTTCGCCCAGAAACAAAAAGTCCGAGTTTGGTGTTAAACATAGCAATGATTCTAAGAAAGAAACTCGCAATGTAAACCAATATGTTGTAGATAAAATACAAAAGCAATGAGTTTGTTGCTAAAATACATTCTTTCGGATAAATTCATTGGGTATCGTTGTACAATTTTGTAATATTGTTAGAACAAAAGAAAGATACGAATGAAGAAAATCCAAATGGTCGACCTTAAAGGTCAATACGCACAAATCAAAGACCAAGTCGATCAATCCGTATTAGATGTAATCGCATCTTCAGCATTCATTAACGGACCCGAAGTACACGCATTTCAAGCAGAATTAGAAGCATATTTAGACGTAAAACACGTAATTCCATGTGCCAACGGAACGGACGCGTTGCAAATAGCAATGATGGGACTTGGATTACAACCTGGGGATGAGGTAATTACTGCCGACTTTACCTTTGCTGCAACGGTTGAAGTAATCGCATTATTACAACTTACGCCAGTTTTGGTTGATGTGGAAAAAGACTCATTTAATATTGATCCAGAAGCCATTCGTAAAGCAATCACGCCAAAAACAAAAGCCATTGTTCCTGTGCATTTATTTGGACAATGCGCTAATATGGACGCGATTTTAGAAATTGCCAAAGAACACGATTTATACGTTATAGAAGATAATGCGCAAGCTATTGGAGCCGATTATACATTTGCAGATGGAAGCAAGAAAAAAGCAGGCGGAATTGGTCATGTAGCTTCCACATCGTTCTTTCCATCAAAAAACTTAGGTTGCTATGGAGATGGCGGCGCAATTTTTACAAACGATGACGATTTAGCACATACCATCAGAGGAATTGTAAATCACGGAATGTACAAACGTTATCACCATGATGTAGTTGGTGTTAACTCTCGGTTAGATTCCATTCAAGCAACAATTTTAAGAGCAAAATTACCACACTTAGATGCATACAATGCTGCGCGCCAAGATGCCGCACGAAAATACAATGCCGCATTCCATGGAAATGATAACATCATCACACCACAAATCTCAAAATCATGCGAAAATCCAATCTGTGTAGGTTGTGACTGTCATGTATTTCATCAATACACGTTACGTGTCATTAATGTTGATAGAGATGCACTAGCAAAACACCTAAACGAAAACGGAATTCCTTGCGGAGTTTACTATCCAATTCCATTACATGCGCAAAAAGCATACAAAGACGAGCGCTATAATGAAGTAGATTTTCCTGTGACAAATCAGTTGGTAAAAGAAGTAATTTCATTGCCAATGCACACAGAATTAGACGATGAACAAATTGCATTCATCACTAAAACAGTCTTAGATTTCGTAAACGGATAAACCAACACCAATAATCCAACACTAAAACCAAAGACCCAAATTTGAAAAAAATAGTAGTCACAGGCGGATTAGGTTACATTGGCTCTCACACGGTTGTAGAGTTGCAATTGGCAGGATTTGAAGTAATAATTATTGATAATTTATCAAATGCTTCTGAAGCGGTTTTGCAAGGCATCAAAAATATTACAGGAACGCTTCCTACGTTTGAAAAGCTAGATTTACGCGACAAACAAACTACAATTTCATTCTTCAAAAAGTATGAAGATATTAGTGGAATTATTCACTTTGCAGCAAGCAAAGCTGTTGGAGAAAGTGTTACGAATCCGTTGTTGTATTACGAAAACAATCTATCGACATTAATTACGATATTAAAGCAAATTCAGCATAAAAAAAACATCTCATTTATTTTTAGTTCTTCATGTACGGTGTACGGTCAAGCCGAAACGATGCCAATTTCAGAAAACGCCCCAATTCAACAAGCGTATTCTCCGTATGGAAACACCAAGCAAATTGGCGAAGAAATTCTGAAAGATACTGCAAAAATAGCTGAAGGTTTACAGGTAATCTCGCTGCGATATTTCAACCCGATTGGCGCGCATGAAAGTGCTGAAATTGGAGAATTGCCCAATGGTATTCCACAAAACTTGGTGCCTTTTATCACGCAAACTGCGATTGGGTTACGAAAACAATTATCAGTATTTGGAAATGATTATCCTACGGAAGATGGAACCTGTATTCGCGATTATATTCACGTAGTTGATCTCGCAAAAGCACACGTTACGGCATTAAAGAGATTGCTCGAAAAAATGAATAAAACTTCATTTGAAGTATTCAATATCGGAACAGGAAAAGGAAGTTCTGTACTAGAAGTTATTGAAAGTTTTGAACGTGTCAGTCATCAAAAATTGAACTATAAAATTGTAGACAGGCGAGAAGGCGATGTAATTTCAGCATATGCTGATACAACGAAAGCAAACACAATTTTAGGCTGGAAAGCAACATCAACATTAGATGAAGCGATGCTTTCTGCATGGAAATGGGAACAGAAAATAAGAACCAAATAAAACCACCAAATACATGAAAAAAGGACTCATCTTATGCTTGAGTATTTTGTGTACCGCTATCGTGATGGCACAAGATACCTATCTGCATTGCGGAAAAATAATTGATACAGAAAGCGGAAAAGTACTCACAGAAAAAACAATCATTGTTTCTGGAAACAAAATAACAGGCATTGCTAAAGGTTATTTACAACCCAAAAAAGCAAACATTACGATGATCGATTTAAAATCGAAAACAGTAATGCCAGGTTTGATTGACATGCACGTTCACATAGAAAGCGAAACAAATCCGAAAGCCTACATTGAAAAATATACCTTAAATGATGCTGATGTAGCGTTTCGTTCGGTTGGTTTTGCAGACAAAACACTTCAAGCAGGTTTTACTACAGTTCGGGACTTGGGCGGAACTGGTGTAAATATTTCTTTGCGCAACGCAATCAATCAAGGAAGAATTGACGGACCACGAATTTTTACCGCAGGAAAAGCATTGGCAACCACAGGCGGACATGCCGATCCGACAAACGGAAATCGCAAAGAAATCATTGGCGATCCAGGACCAAAAGAAGGTGTTGTAAATAACGTAAGTGATGCAAAAAAAGCGGTACGTCAACGTTACAAAAATGGTGCTGATGTGATAAAAATAACGGCTACAGGTGGTGTTTTAAGTGTGGCAAAAAGTGGAAGCAATCCGCAGTTTACAATAGAAGAAATTAAAGTAATTTGTGAAACCGCAAAAGATTACGGAATGCACGTAGCGGCACATGCACACGGTGATGAAGGAATGCAACGCGCCATAATTGGTGGAGTTAAAACTATTGAGCATGGAACGTTGATGAGCGATGAAACTATGGAATTGATGAAAAAGCATGATGCATATTTAGTTCCGACAATTACAGCAGGAAAAGAAGTAGAAGCCAAAGCAAAAATAAAAGGATATTATCCAGATATTATTGTGCCAAAAGCATTGGCTGTTGGACCAAAAATTCAAGGAACATTTGCAAGAGCTTACAAAAAAGGTGTTGGAATTGCTTTTGGAACAGATGCAGGAGTATACCAACATGGTTTAAACGGAAAAGAATTTGGTTTTATGGTAGCAGCAGGAATGCCGGCAATGGAAACCATTCAATCTGCAACCATTACCAATGCAAAAATTCTTGGAATGGAAGATCAACTTGGGCAATTAAAAGAAGGATTTTTAGCTGATATTGTTGCGGTTGATGAAGATCCAACAAAAAACATCAATACGATGGAAAACGTAACGTTCGTGATGAAAAACGGGAAAATATACAAGCAATAAAAAAAACAAAGCCATATACACACTGTATATGGCTTTGCTAGTTATTATACGTTACAGAATTATTTATTGATTTTCTCCTTTTAGTAATTCTGAATATATATGACTTAAATCTGCTGGTTTTAGACCAGGTTTTTGAAAATTAGAGTGACAACTAAAACAGCTTCCATATTGAGAATATCCTGCTCCGTTTTGTGCATAAGTTTCCATGGTACTATTTGCTAATTGACTGGTTCCAATTGCTACACCGCTAGCGGTATTGGTTGAAGAATAACTTGTTCCAGTTGGCGCGGCTCCACTATCAGTCCAAGTAGCTCCAATAAAAATATAGTTTTTACGCAAATCGCCTTCTGCTAATTGACCTAATATGCTATTATTTATAGAAATCACTTCGCTATTAGATGCAGCTGGAGTACTATTTTCAGCATTAGGGGCACCTTCATTTGCAACTCCCCAAGGTTTTGTCATTTTAGTATTACTAGCACTAATTGTATTATCTGCTGTAGCAAAAATGCTATTAAGTTCATCACATTTGTGACCACTTAATTCATTAGAATTACAAAATTTCATATGTGATTGATTGTAGGTCGAACTAGAACTATCACCATTCAATAACCAATCATTTCCTGTATCAGCAGCATGTGTTTTGGTATTATTTTCTGTGTCTAAGTACGTATATTCTAGATTTGGTGCATTATTTACATGTTCAAAAGTAGCCCAAACCATTTCAGGATGTCCATCAATAGTACCTACAATATGAATACCTATCATTGCTAATTTTTTTTGTGTTGAACCATTAGGACTCCATTTTTGATTATTGCTTGTGTCATAAGTAGGAACAATAGCATCCATAGTAATATAATTACTTGCATTTTTCAATTCATCAGCGGCTACCCACGAAGTTTTTATTTCTATAGTTAACGTATTAGGATCTTTAACTGTAATTCCTTGTGTTTTTGCATAAGCAACAATAGCGTCTAATTGATCTTGTGTGGTAGGGAATTCGTCTCCACTGACACTTCCTCCACTATTAGCAACTCCATTTAAATATTGCGCATATACATCATTTACCATGCTTATGTAATAAATAAGTGAGCCATTTTGAGCCATCAATACATCATCAGTAGCTTGTCCTTCTTCACTATCATCAGCAAAGAGTTTATCATTTTTTTGAGCATTCGCTACGGCACTTATTAATTTTCCTTTTTCATGTGGTATTAATGTACGTACACCATCAACAGATGTAGATACCGTATAAAAGCTATTGGATTCCATAACTGTTCCACTGCTATAATCTCCAGAGGTATTTGGTGAGGCAACCCATAAAAACATTTGTTCAGACCATTTGTAAAAATCACAATTGTTGTTGTGTACAGCAGTTACAGAATTGGCGGCATTCACACTACCATTTTTAGAAACAGTTCCAGAAGCAAACCAAGAGTTGAAGTCAGAACTACTCACGGTACACGATTGTAGTACATCAGTAGGCAGTTTAGAGTTAATAGGAGTGTTCATAACAATTTGAGCCGTTGCAGTATCATTTGTTCCTGTTTCATATTTTTCCTTGTCTTTTTTTTCTTCACAAGAAATCATAATAAACGCTAAAACTAAAACAGTGCCTAAGCCTTTAAAAAGTAAATTCTTCATAATGATTAATATTTGGTTAGTAATCAAATTTAGGCATAATATATTTTATAGAACTCGGTAAAAACACCTGTTTTTAAAGATCAACATTAGTTTGGTTATTTTTTTTATAGAAAATGAAGATGTTTCTAAAGGCGTTGATACTAAGTGGAATACAATGTTAATGATGAAGAAGTAGAAAAATTTATGAGCAATATATCATTTATAAATAATATTGAAAAAAGGAGAAGACTGTCTAAAAAAAAGTACAAATCAAATCAAACTCAGTTTGATTTGATTTCTCATAAAGATTGATAAAACATGTCGTTACACGGATTGTTTTATCATGTCTAGATTGACATTTCTATGCGCTTTTTTAGACAGCCTTTTTTAATTTTTCTTAATATGGAAAAGGACAATTCCATGGTGCATCTGTAGGACAAACCCAAGCTGATGGACATGCGTCAATAACAGATGTACAAGTAACAGTGAGTTTAATTCCTCCGTTTACTTTGTGATTCTCTAAGTTCGAAATTGAACTTTTGCGTAATTTCAATGATTTTACATTTCTTTTTTTCATGATCTAATAAGTTTTTGGTTAGTATATTTCACCTTGAGAATATTTAAATAAAAAATATGAAAATTCTTTAAAAAATTCTTACGGTAATACCTTACTTTATTTGTCTGGCGTATACGTGTTTAATGATGTAACTTTATGTCAAAAAATAAGCTAGTTTTGTCGTGTTAAAAATAAATTTCTAATTCGTTTTAATTTATTTGAAAAAGCACTGTAAGTTTTCAAAGATTAATACGGCAAAAGCCAAAACCAACCGATGACTCTATATCAAAAATGGTGTTACCAAAAAGCTGCAATTAAGCTTGATAGATTAGCAAAGTTTTACAAAAAAGGGGAAACAATTCTTGACATCGGAAGCGGGAATTGTGCGTTAAACATGCAACTCAAAAATGCAGGCTATGACATAATAGGATTGGACATTGCAAACAAATCTGCTTTTAAGGAAATAACGCCAGTTATCTATGATGGAATGACACTTCCTTTTGAAGATAATTCGTTTGATGTAGTGCAAATAATTACCGTATTACATCACATTAAAAATCCAGAAATCACGGTAAAAGAAGCAAAACGCGTTGGTAAAAAAGTTATTATCATGGAAGATATCTATGAAAATACCTTTCAAAAATATGTGACCTACATTGCGGATAGTATCAATAATTGGGAATTTATTGGGCATCCGCACACTAATATGAATGACAAAGAATGGAAGGAAGTTTTTGACCGCAACGGACTCCATATTGAAGAAAGTGAATATTACAACTTTCTTCTCTTTTTCAAACAAGTGACATATTTATTAACCAAATAAAACTTTTACCTATACAATAGTAAATGATTCTATTTCGCTTTCCTTAAACGAAGCAGAAGTAACAAGACCGATTGTAGTATTTTTGAAGATGAACGGAGACAAATTGCAAATTGGCAATTTTATTTCTGTAGAACATCAACAAGACTCATAGAGTTACGAAGCATACGATAGAAATCTCATTTAACGTGAGTTCGATATAACTATTTCATTATAAAATTGATTGTCAGTAGATTATACTTAATGTCAAATCGAACATTATTGAAATTAAAATATATTTTAGTTGAAGATACCTAGCGTAGCTATCGAGATTCAATCGAAATTTTATTTTTTATAGTGTTCTCGACTGTGCTCGAACTGACAATTAGTTATTTTTCAGTGAATTATGAACTATATAGTGATTTGTTAAGTCGAACTCACGTTATTTATAAAAAAAGAAATAGCGGTAATCCAATTGTAACATTGAAATTACCGCTATTTATTTTAAGATATTCTTTCTCTTATGATAAAGAAACTTCCTTTCTCTTGATAAAAGATAAAATTAGCAAACCTGTTCCGAGCATTACGGAAACATCTGCCATGTTGAAAATTCCTGTTTTAAAAATGCCGCCCAAATCAATATGCATAAAATCTGTGACTGAACTGTATAAAATACGATCGTATAAATTTCCAATTCCGCCACCAATAATACAGCACAATCCGAAAATCATATACCTATCCAAATCGGTATTTACGATAATGATGCGTAAAATGAACAATAATACGGCAATTGGCAAAACGATTAAAAAGATACCTTTCATTATCGGGTTTTCCATAGAAGATAAAAAACCTAAAAATGCACCTTTGTTTTCTGTTTTCGTCAAAATGACATATTCGCCAATCACAGAAATACTTTCATGCGTATCAATATGCGTTCGTGCTACTGATTTTGAAACTTGATCGCAACCAACATTCATCAATATAAATGCAAAAATTAGTAGTATTCGAAGTGATCTGGAAATTTTCATGGTAGTTTACTTTACATTATTCTCCGAAAATAGCACTTTCTGTAGTTACAGAACGATCAATTTTGCGTAGCAAACCTTGCAATACTTTTCCTGGTCCGACTTCCGTAAAGTGCGTTGCGCCATCGGCAACCATTTGTTGTATAGATTGTGTCCACTTCACAGGAGCAGTCAACTGAGACATTAAATTCTTTTTAATCTCGTTTGCATCTGTTACCGCAGTAGTTGTTACATTTTGGTATATTGGACACTTAGGAGTGTTGAATATAGTGTTTTCAATAGTTGCAGCGAGTTCTTCTCTTGCAGGTTCCATCAAAGGTGAGTGAAATGCACCGCCAACAGGCAATGCTAAAGCGCGTTTTGCTCCAGCTTCTTTTAGTGATGCACAAGCGGTTCTAATTGCTTCAATTTCCCCAGAAATCACAATTTGTCCTGGGCAATTATAATTTGCAGCTACGACAACGCCTGGCGTTTCTTTACAAATTTTTTCAACAACTTCATCATCCAAACCTAAAACGGCAGCCATAGTACTGTGTTGCATTTCGCATGCTTTTTGCATAGCCAAAGCGCGTTGCGAAACTAATTTTAAGCCGTCTTCAAAAGTTAATGTTTCATTAGCAACCAGAGCAGAAAGTTCTCCTAAAGAATGTCCAGCAACCATTTCTGGTTTAAATTGCTCGCCAAGTATTTTACTTAAAATTACAGAATGTAAAAATATTGCAGGTTGTGTTACTTTCGTTTGTTTCAAATCTTCCGCAGAACCTTCAAACATGATATCAGTAATGTGAAACTTAAGAATATCGTTGGCATCTTCAAAAAGATGTTGTGCAATATCTGACTTTTCATAAAGATCCAATCCCATTCCTGTAAACTGAGCGCCTTGCCCTGGAAATATATATGCTTTCATACGTGTTTCTTTAATTTCTTCTTTTTACGGAAAAAATAAATTTTGTTTAATTTTATTTGGCGAAAATAAGGAATTCTTAGGAATGTACGCTTTTATAAGCAATAATGTAATTTTTCAGTCTTAATCAATCTTCTTTTTCTTTTCTAAATTGATGTTTGGTTCTGGTGGAATTCTTTTTTTGAGAAATAATATTTGTCCTAAATGACTAGATTGGTGTTCCATAACGTGAAACCAATAATAATGATTATTTTCAGTATACCCTGGACGTATTTTTGCTAACCAACTATCATCTAATTTTTTGAATTCTTCAAGCGTTTTTGCTCTCACTTCTTTATAAATATTTAAATAATATTCAACATCATGACCTTTGTAGGTTTCTCTCCCTGCGTCATCTAGATGTAAAGCTGGTCCCCAAAATTTTTCTTCTTCTTCATTGAAACCTCTATTTTCAAAGGTATATAGTTGGTATATTTTTTCAGCTGCAGCCAAATGCATAATCAAAGCGCCAATAGAATTTGCTTTTTCATCATGTAAATGATCTAGTTCTCGTTGATCCAGATTTTTTACGATTCTTTCTACGCGTGAACTTAAGTTATTGAGCATAGAAATCAATGTGCCAATTTGTGGTGTATATCCTTCGCGCTCGCCAATAATATCAGTTTGATCTACTTTGATATCTTCTGCGACAATACAAAGAGAGTTGCCTTTTGAAGCATCGTCTTTGACTAATTTGAAACTGAAATTTTTATTGGTAGTATCATTATAAACCCAATCAGGAATTTTATCATTGACAATCTTTTTTTCAAAGTCATGATTTTCTAATTTTATTTCGTCTAATTCTCCTGTTTTTTTATTTTCTACGTATAGTTTAATATTATCAAAATAAAATTGACCATTATACATACTAATTCCACCGAAATTTAATGACTTTGTGTTTTGATCAATATATCCGTTGATTTCGTATGTTTTCCATTCGTCAGATACGACAGGTCGATCAATCATATTATCAAAAAAACCAGTTTCATTGTTTGTATTGTCTACACGTGCCCATATACTAGACCAAGCGGATTTGTCATCTGTCACAGTTTTCATAGAAGCAGTGAGCTTAAATTTTAATTTTACATCTGTTGTCATCTTCATAGACTTCGTAAATGATGTCCATAATTGATTTTGTGAAAATAGACTGTTCAAAGCAAAAAAGCTCATAATAAAAAAGCATATTGCATGCTTTCTTAAAAAGAAATTATGAAAATTCATTTGTAAAATATTAGTGATTGTTACACTCTCTCATAAGTAAGGAAAGAGAATTCATATTCGTGTTTGTCGTCTTTTGTGTGAAATACGTTATTGGTTTCTTTCCAATCTTTTTTGTCGATTTCAGGGAAATACGCATCACCTTCAAATTCGTGATGTACACGTGTCAATTCAATTTTGGTAGCAAACGGAAGTGCTTGTTTGTATATTTCGCCACCACCAATTACATACGGTTCTGCATCGCTAAGTGTCGCAACACTTACGGCTTCTTTCATTGTATGCACAACGATGACGCCTTTTGGTGCTTTATAATCTTTTTGTCGCGTAATGACAATATGTGTTCTGTTTGGCAATGGTTTCGGAAAACTTTCAAACGTTTTACGTCCCATGATAATATGGTGACCCGAAGTTAGCTTTTTAAAACGTTTCAAATCGTCACTCAAATGCCAAATTAGTTGATTGTCTTTTCCGATGACATTATTTTCAGCCGCAGCGACAATTATTACCAAAGAACTACGGTCTATAACTTCAGGAACAGGTTCGTTAGCAATTTCTGCCATTGCTTGTTCTTGTGCAACTTTTGTTTCTTGTTCTAAAAATTTTTGCTTGAGTTTTTCAATACGATATTCTTGCTTAGCTACCAACTTTTCCAATTGTTTGGCTTCCCAAGCTTTTCCCATGAATCTGTTGGTAATAAAAACATCAAATACGTGGAATAAAAAAATGAATAGCCAAAGTAATATTGCCCAAACAAACCATTTTGTTTGAAAGAGTGTAATGTCTTTTCCAAATCCTAAAACGACATTGAGTAACACAAGTAATGCAGAACCAATGATAAAAATAATCAAATGGTAGTATAGGCGCTTTTTCTGTTTGATGCGTTTTTGAGCATTTTCAATCAGTGCAAGCTGTTCTTGATCGATTTGTGTGGTAGGCTTCTTTTTTTTACCGAACATGTATGCGAATTTTCTAGGCGTTTACTTTCTGATAAGTCTATCTGCTTTCAAGTTTAGAGCGTACGAAACATTAACGTTTGTTCCTCTGTGTGTTCCACGTGAGAAAGTTGGTAATTTTTTTATAATTCTTTCAACTTCAGCTTTTAGGTTTGAGTCGTTTGTGCGAACCCCAACATTTTCTACATTTCCTTGTTTGTTTATTATGAAACGAATGTATATAGCGTTGTTTGCACTGTTATTTGAAATAGAACGTGCAATGTCGTTATTGAATTCTTGTTGAATAAAGTTTTCAATCTTAGCTGCTGTACACTTGTTTTGTTGTTGCACGGTGCCTGCGCTTTTACAACCTTCAAGTTGCGGTGCGTTGTCCATCACTGAAAAGTTAATAGTTCCGTTTGGAGAAACTTTTGGTGTAGACATGTCGGTCGCTTTTTGAGAAAAAACAAATTGCACAGTTAAACAGATTAAAGCAGGAATAATAAATTTTTTCATTACAATGTAAATTTTTAATGATATAAAGATACTTTTCTTTTTTGAATACTACATTCTGTTGAAGCGAAAAGATAACATTTCACTACGAAATGCACTTTTTTTAGATGAATGTAAGTTGCTTATTTGTTGAAAATGTTAAAATTTACGCAATCGATATCGTTGAAAATCAGTGTAAAAACAACAGTTTTTGTCATTGTTGATCTGTTAATTTATAGCTGTTTTTTTTCAATTCTTTACGGTTTTAAAACCTATTTTTTAGCAAAATCGTAATTCTTTCATTTTTGTGAATTCTTTCATTTGTTTCCCAAAAATTCTTATATACATTTGATTCTTATTAAACACTTGAAATCATGGCAATTAAAAAGCAATATTTAAAAACAAAACCACTTTGCAAAGTAACATTTAGTGTTGCTGCAAAAGAAGCTGAAGCAGTTTCTGTAGTCGGTAATTTTAACGAATGGAATACGGAAGCAACAAGCTTAAAAAAATTGAAAAACGGAACTTTTAAAGGAACTGTCGATTTAGAAAAAGATAATGAATATGAGTTTCGATATGTAGTTGACGGAATCTATACAAACGACGAACAGGCAGATTCATACAAATGGAATGCGTATGCAGCTGCCGAAAACGGAGTTTTGAGTTTATAATCAGAATTTGACTTTAATAAAAAGCCTTCTATGTAGTGTAGAAGGCTTTTTTGTTTTTCACAATTTCTTCAACAACTCACGTTTCACTCGACTAAACCATTCATATTTCAAAATACTCAACACGATGCTGTCGCGTCTGCCATCTGCGGAAGCGCAATTACTTCTTAAAACACCTTCCACAGTACAGCCAATACTTTTCATGGCGGCAATACTTCGCTTATTGTTGTTGTCTGCTCTAAATTCTACACGTTGTACTTTCATGTGCTCAAAGGCAAATTGAAGCATTAAAAATTTACAATTTTTATTCAAACCAGTTCCATGAAAATCTTTTCCGTACCAAGTATAACCTAATGAAACCGTTTGATGCTCTTGATGAAAATCATAAAATCGCGTAGAACCTGCATAGGTGTTGAAACGTTTGTCATATACAATAAAAGGATAGGCTTTTTCATTGGCTCGTCCTTCAATAGCCATGGCAATGTATTTTTTTAGATTTTCTTCACCATTGCCTGGCGTGAGTGAATATTTCCACAGTTCGGGTTCGTTTAGTGAATACGGTAATAAGTGCTTAAAATCGTCTGCTTGTAAAGGTCGTAATTGCACAAAACCATTATCTAATATGTAATTTTTTTTAAAATCGAGTAAAATCATTTTGATTAATCTAGGTTGATTATTGCCTAAAAATAGCAAACCAATTCTTTGCTCAAGTATAAATGTACGTAAATCTTTGAGAGTTTTTGAGCCATATAAAATATGGAAGATTTCTTTAATGTTTCAGTTAGTTGTTGTAACAACTGACATGTGGTCAGATAAATACAATCCGTTTTTGATATTCGTCTCCAGAGCTTACACGAAATCAAGATTTGTTGCCAGTTTCAGAATGATTAAAATTCTTTCTTTTTTTAAATACTTCAATTATGCTTGGATCTTTTATATTACAAATTAAGCACCAAAATCCTCAAAGAGTATTTATTTCACTTTAAAAACAATAGGAAGTGTATAATTTACACTGATAGGAATATTTTCTATCGTAGCTGGTTTCATTCTTGGCAATCTTCTAATAACTCTAATGGCTTCTTTTTCTAGTATTGGATGTGGTGCTCTTGAACGAATATTGACAGCTTTTCCCTGTTCGTTTATTTTAAAAACAACAAACACTTTTACAATTCCGTTTAATTTTGCTTTTCTGCCCAATCGTGTTTTGAAATTTTGATTAACAAATTCGGAAATCTCAGTTGACATACATCGCTTTTTTTGTTGGTTGGTTGCTGCTTTTTCACATCCAGGATATATAACTCCAACTTCTGGTCCGCTAAACGGAATGCGTTCAGGAACATAATTGTATAAAGGAATAAAACTGTTATTTTCTCTATCAATCTTTATAAAAAGATGATTGGCAATATAGCTATTTTGTTTTTGTGATATTGGCGCCAATTCAATTTGAAAATCTTCTAAAGGAGTTGCTACAGTGGCTTCAATAGTTTTCATTTCGGTTTCATGAAATTTAAATGAAGAACGTTCTGGGACCACTTTTCCCATTTCATCTGTGGCAAGTTGCATGCGGACAAAAATAGTGTCTTTTTTAGTTTTTTCAGCTACAGCTAATACATCCGCAGGTTTCAAAAATTTAAAAATAGCTTCTTTTAATTTTTCTTTAGAACAATCAAATATTTCTTCGGTGTATTGACAACCTTCAATTACTGTTGATTCGGCAGTAATATTTTCTTTAGGATTATTTTTTTGAGCGAAAGCAGTAATAGCGAAGCAAAAGATCAATCCGCTTAGGAAGTTTTTTAATGACATAAATTTGATTTAAAGAGAATTTTTAAATAGCAACCGCACCTTTTATTCGCGGATGATGTTGATAGTTTACCAATTCGAAATCTTCAAAAGTAAAGTCAAAAATACTTTTAATTTCTGGATTAATTTTCATAGTTGGTAATGGATAGGGTTCTCTGGTAAGTTGCAATTTTACTTGCTCAAAATGATTGCTGTAAATATGCGCATCGCCAAAAGTGTGAATAAAATCTCCGTATTCGTATCCGCAAACTTGTGCCATCATCATAGTGAGCAAAGCATAGGAAGCAATATTAAACGGAACGCCTAAGAATACATCAGCACTTCGTTGGTACAATTGGCAAGATAATTTCCCGTCAGCTACATAAAATTGAAAAAACGCATGGCAAGGTGGCAACGCAGCTTTTCCGTTGGCTACGTTTTCACTGAATGAAACTTTTGTATTAGGCAACACACTTGGATTCCACGCAGAAACCATCATGCGACGACTGTTTGGATTGTTTTTTAAAGTTTCAATTACTTCTGATAGTTGATCGATGCTTTCACTATTCCAATTTCGCCATTGATGACCGTACACGGGACCTAAATCGCCATTTTCGTCTGCCCATTCATTCCAAATGCGAACGCCATTCTCTTGAAGGTATTTAATATTTGTATCTCCTTTTATAAACCATAACAACTCATGAATAATAGATTTTAGGTGTAATTTTTTGGTGGTCACCATAGGAAAACCTTCGCTGAGGTCAAAACGCATTTGGTAGCCAAATACACTTTTGGTTCCAGTTCCTGTACGATCTCCTTTTTCATTTCCGTGTTCTAATACATGTTTTACAAGATCTAAATATTGTCTCATGATGTTTTGTTTTAATAGCGTTGCAATGCAGTTTTTTGTGGTTAGTAAAAATAAAAAAAACGCATTGATTATAAACCAAAGCGTTTGTATTTTATCAATAGGTTATTAACTGTAATTTATCCAATCAACATTCCTGCAATGGTAGCTGAGATTAACGAAGCAATTGTTCCACCAATTAAAGCCTTAATTCCAAATTCAGAAAGTGTTTTACGTTGTCCTGGTGCTAAAGAGCCAATGCCACCAATTTGAATTCCGATCGAAGCAAAATTGGCAAAACCACACAACATATATGTTGCCATGATGATCGACTTATTGTACGTAAGATGAACAGCATTGGTAACATCTTTCAATTCTGCTAATTGAATATATCCTATAAATTCACTTGCTGCTAGTTTAATTCCTAACAATTGTCCCATTAAAGACATATCTTGACTGTCAACTCCAATCAACCACATCAACGGTGCAAAAGTGTAGCCTAAAATAAATTCAAGAGATAAAGATTCATAGGGAGTATTATTTGCAATAACTTCATTAAGTGATGTAAAATGCCAATCAATATTCATTGAGGCTATCGTGATACCATCAAATCCTGCAATTGATCCTAGAATTCCATTAATCATTGCTATAAACGCTACGAAAACCAAAAGCATAGCTCCCACATTTACAGCAAGTTTTAAGCCTTCTGTTGTTCCATTAGCAATAGCATCTAGTATATTTGAACCTATTTTTTCTTGCGAAACCTTTACGTCATTATCAATTTTTTCCGTTTGCGGATATAATATTTTTGAAATTACAATTGCGCCTGGTGCTGCCATTACGGATGCGGCTAATAAGTGTTTTGCGTATACCAATTGTAAATCAGGATCATCGCCACCTAAGAATCCAATGTATGCAGCAAGAACTGCTCCTGCAACGGTTGCCATTCCACCAATCATTACTAACAGGATTTCGGAACGTGTCATTTTCTCTAAATATGCCTTAATTAATAAAGGCGCTTCTGTTTGTCCTAAAAAGATATTTCCGGCAACAGATAAACTTTCTGCTCCAGAAATCCCGAGTAATTTGGTCAGTAATTTTGCCAATGCTTTTACAATATATTGGATGATTCCTAAATAGAATAAAACAGATGTGAGTGCAGAAAAGAAGATGATTGTTGGTAGTACTTGAAAAGCAAAAATAAATCCAAAAGATTCTACATTCATCATGCCACCAAACAAGAATTCACTTCCTGCCTTGGTGTAATTTAGTATTTCTATAAATAATTGTCCTACAAGTTCAAATCCAGTTTTTATAAATCCTACTTTTAAAACTCCAATAGCAATAATAAGTTGGAAAGCCAAACCAAGTCCAACCGTTTTCCAATTGATGGCTTTTCGATTGCTACTGCATAAAAAAGCAATAATAAGTAAGACAAACATTCCCAACACTCCACGTAAAAAACTATTTAATGTAAATCCTTCGCTGGGTAAAATTTGTTGTATTTCGGCATCTTCAGTAGCTACAACTTCATCAGTTTTGTCTTCAGATTTTTCAAAATGATAAAAAACACCTTTTTCCTTAAAGACTAACGTCGAATCAGTAAGTGTCGTGATTTTGTATTTGCGAATGGTGTCTGTCGGTTCGTTGTAATAAAATACCAAAAGTTTGTTTTGATAAATATAATCTCCGCTTGCTTTTAAATGATCTTTTGCCGCAAGTTGGTATTGAAACTCTCCAACTTCTAGCGTTAACTTGTCAGCATCTGTAACAGGAATAATTGCTTCATTTTGTGAGTTTTTTATACTGCTAAAGTCCCACGTTCCATCAATTTCATTTTCTTGAGCTTGTACATTAAAAAGCACACAGCATACAATTACAATACTTGCTACAAATTTTTGCATGTGAATAGGTGTTTATTTTTTGTCTTCCTCTCTATTGGAAATTTCGTCTCTTAATCTGGCTGCTTTTTCATAATCTTCATCTGCCACAGCGCCATCTAGCATGTTGTATAATTCTTGAAGTGAAAGAGAAGCCAAACTGTTGTCTTTGGTAGCTTCAACCGTATCCAAGCTATCATCATCTGTAAAAAGTTCATCAACCACAATACTTTCTTTTTCAGCGGCTTCTTCCTCCTCTTTAGAAGTTAACTTTAAGAAGATTCCGGCTTTGTCTAAAATGGTTTTGTAGGTGAAAATTGGTGCGTCAAAACGCAAAGCTAAAGCGATGGCGTCGGAAGTTCGCGCATCTATAATTTCTTCAATTTTATCGCGTTCGCAAATAATACTCGAATAGAAAACACCATCTACCAATTTATGAATAATGACTTGTTTGACAACGACATCAAATCGATCGGCAAAATTTTTGAAAAGATCGTGTGTAAGTGGTCTCGGGGGTTTGATTTCTTTTTCGAGTGCAATGGCAATAGATTGGGCTTCAAAAGCGCCAATAACGATAGGTAGTTTTCGGTCTCCATCAACTTCGTTCAAAATAAGCGCATAGGCTCCATTTTGAGTTTGGCTATATGAGATTCCTTTTATATTTAGTTTTACTAAACTCATTTGTGTCTGAATGCATTCATATAAAAAAAGGCTGTCTAAAAAGAAGGCTTTACCCATTTTAGACAGCCCTTAGTTGGGCACAATTTAAAAAAAATTATGCGTTATTCGCTTTAAATTCTTTCAATTTTTCGATTAGCTGTGGAACAACTTCAAAAGCATCTCCCACAACCCCGTAATCTGCTGCTTTGAAGAAAGGTGCTTCAGGATCAGTATTGATAACAACTTTTACTTTAGAAGCATTGATTCCAGCTAAATGCTGAATAGCTCCTGAGATTCCAATAGCAATGTATAAGTTTGAGGCTACTGGCTTTCCTGTTTGCCCTACGTGTTCTCCGTGAGGTCTCCATCCTAAGTCAGAAACTGGTTTTGAACAGGCAGTTGCAGCGCCTAAAACGTCTGCTAATTCCTCGATCATTCCCCAATTTTCTGGACCTTTTAATCCTCTACCAGCCGAAACAACAACTTCTGCATCTGCAATAGTAACTTTTCCTGTTACTTTATCAACTGAATCTACTTTTACTCCAAATAATGAATCGTCTAAGTTAGGAGAAAAGTCTTCTGCTGCAGCGTCACCAGAATTTTCAACCAATCCAAACGCATTATTAGAAACTCCAACAATTTTTACATCAGAGTTGATTTCTGTCATGTTGAATGCTTTGTTTGTAAAAGCCGTTCTTTTTACGGTAAAAGGACTTGTGCTTGTTGGTGCAGCAACTACGTTAGAAGCGTATCCGGCTTTTAAGTTCACTGCCAAAATTGGTGCAATTGTTTTGCTATCGGCACTTGAACTGATGATTACTACTTTTGCATTTTCTTTTTCTACTGCTTGGTGAAGTGTAGAAGCGTAAGCTTTTGCGTTAAAGTCTTTTAATGAATCTGCTGATACATGTAATACTTTATCTACTCCATAGTTTCCTAGCTCAGCAGTGTTATCTGCATTGATGGCAACAGCTGTAACTGTGGTTCCTAATTGGTTTGCAACTTCTTTTGCATATGAAGCAACTTCGAAAGCTGCTTTTTTAAATTTTCCTTGTTCTGATTCTGTATATACTAAAACTGACATAATTTTAATTTTTTTAAAATTATCCTGAACTTGATTCAGGATCTAATTAAAGATTGAAATAATTAAATATTGATTAAATCACTTTTGCTTCGTTGTGAAGTAAGTTTACAAGTTCATCAATATTGTCTGCGTCAACTAATTTTACCGCACCTTTTGGAGCTGGTTTTTCAAATTTTACCGCAGTTGTTTCAGCAGAAGCATCTACAGGTTCTACTACATTTAAAGGTTTTTTACGCGCCATCATAATTCCTCTCATGTTTGGAATACGAAGATCACTTTCTTCTACCAATCCTTTTTGACCAGCAATTACTAATGGAAGTGATGTAGAAGAAGTTTCTTTTCCACCATCAATTTCGCGCATTGCAGTAGCATTAGTTCCGTCAATTTCAAGACTGATACAGTTGTTTACAAAATTTGCATTTGTTAATTCAGCTAACATTCCAGGAACCATTCCACCATTATAATCAATTGATTCTCTACCTGCAATTACCAAATCGTAACCACCGTTTTTTACAACTTCTGCTAATTGTTTTGCAACAAAAAATCCGTCTGTTGCTGCTGCATTCACACGGATAGCTCCATCAGCTCCAATAGCTAATGCTTTACGTAATGTTGGTTCAGTTTCTGCGCCTCCTACATTGACAACATCTACGGATGCACCTTGCTTTTCTTTAAACCACATAGCGCGCGTTAAACCAAACTCATCATTTGGGTTAATAACAAATTGTACACCATTGGTATCAAACTTAGTATCTCCTTCTGTAAAGTTGATCTTTGAAGTAGTGTCAGGTACGTGACTAATACATACTAATATCTTCATGGGTAATATATATTTTAGTGTTTTTTGAAATTTTTTACGAAGATACTGATAATTTCTCTAAAAATGCTATGCATGCATAATAAAATTCAATTATTTTTCATTTTCCATCTATTTTTTTTAATTATCTGTAATATTTAAGCGATTTTGAGTCTAATTTCTCAGTTTTTTATAATAATGAGCATTGCTGTTTTTCTTTTGTTTTTGTAGAAATTTCTCGAATGCAAACGTTTTCATAAAACTTTTCACTTGTATTTTAATCATTATTTGCGATTTCATTTTTTGAAATTTTTATTCAAAAAAAGAAAGATTTGTCCGTTTTTTTGTACAACATTTTCTACCTATGTAAACATCCAGGTAATTTTTGATGTTTCTCGAAATAAAAAATAAAGAAGATTTAGCAAAAGAATGCCGATTTTACTAAAGATTTCACAAAAAGACATGAGTTTGAGAAATGTTTGATTTTGTCATTCTAAGTTTTAGAATTAATTGTTATTTTTGTTTTTCACTTTTTTAAAAATAACATCAATTGTATGAGAACAATACAGTTTAGAGAAGCGGTAGCTGAAGCTATGAGCGAAGAAATGCGCACTGACGATAGCATTTACCTAATGGGAGAAGAAGTTGCCGAATATAACGGAGCTTACAAAGCTTCTAAAGGAATGCTTGACGAGTTTGGAGCAGACAGAGTTATTGACACGCCAATTGCAGAATTAGGTTTTGCAGGTATTGGAGTTGGTTCTGCGATGAACGGAAACAGACCTATTATTGAGTTTATGACGTTCAACTTCTCATTGGTAGGAATTGACCAAATTATCAATAATGCAGCAAAAATGCGTCAAATGTCAGGCGGACAATTGAATATTCCTATTGTTTTTCGTGGTCCTACAGCTTCTGCGGGGCAATTAGCTGCAACGCACTCACAAGCTTTTGAAAGTTGGTATGCAAACTGTCCAGGTTTAAAAGTGGTTGTTCCTTCAAATCCATATGACGCCAAAGGATTATTGAAATCATCTATTAGAGATGATGATCCTGTTATTTTTATGGAATCTGAGCAAATGTATGGAGATAAAGGTGAAGTTCCTGAAGGGGAATATACAATTCCATTAGGAGTTGCAGATATAAAACGTGAAGGAGATGATGTAACTATTGTTTCTTTTGGTAAAATTATCAAAGAAGCGTACAAAGCGGCTGATGAATTAGCAGAAGAAGGAATTTCTTGTGAAGTGATCGATTTACGTACCATTCGACCAATGGATCATGATGCAATTTTAACATCCGTAAAGAAAACAAATAGATTGGTAATTTTGGAAGAAGCTTGGCCGTTTGGAAATGTTTCTACAGAAATTGTATATCAAGTACAAGCACAGGCTTTTGATTATTTAGATGCGCCAATTCAAAAAATAAATACAGCAGATACGCCAGCACCATATTCTCCAGCATTATTGGAAGAATGGTTGCCAAATAAAAACGATGTTATCAAAGCTGTAAAGAAAGTTATGTACAAATAAAATTGTACTTTTAACGTTATAAAAACTTCATCGGCATGTTTGTTGATGAAGTTTTTGTTTTTAAAAAGATAAAAAATTGAAGTCTACACTATATTGTTTTTTAGCCATCTTATGCAGCTATACTGGATTTGCACAAACGAAAGTAAGTGGAGTTATCAAAGATGCATCAGGTGAACCAATACCTTTTGCCAACGTAGTTTTTAAGAATTCTATACAAGGAACAATTTCTAATGAAGATGGTCGTTTTTATTTAGAATCTGACGAAACATATGACACCGTAGTGTTCTCTTTTGTAGGTTACACGACCAAAGAAGTGAAACTGACCAAGAAGGTAAATTACAAAATGGAAGTCGTTTTGGAAGATGGTGAAAAATTAGATGCTGTCGTCATCGTTTCTGGAAAACAACCTAAAAAGAACAATCCTGCAATTGACATTCTTCGGAAAATTTGGAAGCGAAAACGTTTCAATGGTGTTCGGCAATTCAAACAATACGCGTACGATAAGTATGAAAAAGTAGAGTTTGATTTAAATACAATTGATAGTGCCATGATGAAAAGTAGACTGTTTCGTGGCATGGAATTTATCTTTAGTGAAATTGACACTTCAAGCATTACAGGAAAAACATACTTACCAATTTTTATCAACGAAGCCGTTTCAAAAGTTTACGGAGATAATATAAAAAACAAAGAGAAAGAAGATTTAATCGGAAATAAAAACTCAGGATTTAGTAGCAACGAAACCATTACGGCTTTTATTAAAGATTTGTATGCCGATTATGATATTTATGACAATTACTTAAAGTTTTTTGATAAGAGTTTTACAAGTCCGTTGTCGCGCACAGGAATCAATACCTATAATTATGTGTTGGTCGATACGGCGTATATTGACAACAAATGGTGTTACAATATTGTGTACTATCCGCGAAGGAAAAACGAACTTACTTTTAAAGGAGATTTTTGGGTAAATGATTCTACGTTCGCCATTAAAAAAATAAATCTTCAAGCAAGTAAAAGCGCCAATATCAACTGGGTAAAAGAAATTTATATCGAACAAGAATTTGATGTATTGAATGATTCTGTCTTTTTGCTAAAGCGCGATTATATGTTGTCTGATTTTGCTTTGAGAAAGAAAGAAAAGTCAAAAGGAGTGTACGGAAAACGAACAACTTTGTATGACAATTATGTTTTTGATGAAGAAAAACCAGATGAATTCTATAAAAAAGAAATTAATCCGTTTAACGAAGAAATTTACGAGCGTGATGATGCCTTTTGGGAAGAAAATCGTTTAGAAAAATTAAATAAAGACGAAAAAGGTGTCTATAAAATGCTTGACACACTAAAAACAGTTCCAAAGTTCAAACGTTTGTATAGTTTGGCTTCCATCTTGGCTTCTGGTTATGTAGAATTTGACAAATATAATATTGATTACGGACCCATTTTTTCTACGTTTGGATTTAATGATGTAGAAGGAATTAGAGTGCGTGCTGGTGGACGAACCTATTTTGGTCCCAATGACAAATGGCGAATAGAAGGTTATGGCGCGTACGGTTTTAAAGACAACCGATTTAAATATGGAATTTCTGGAAAGTGGTTGTTAAACCCAAGAAATCGATTGATTGTTTCCGCAGGAAATCGCCGCGATGTCGAACAAACTGGTGTGAGTTTAACTGTAAATGATAATGTTTTAGGACGAAGTTTTGCATCGTCTGCTTTATTTGCCAGTGGAAATAGTGATCGATTGACAAACATTAATCTATCGACGTTTGCGGTTCAAATGGAACCATGGAAAAACATTACGTTGCGTTTGGGAAGTTCTTATAAAACCATGCGATCTGCGTCACCAACGACGTTTAGCTTGTCGTATCTCGATCCGCAAGCACCAAATGGTATTAATGATCGTTTGGTACAATCGGAAGTCAACTTTTCTATTGATATGACTCCAGGAAGAAAAACCATTCGTCATGGCGTAGAACGAAAAATTGTCAATGATGATTTTCCTCGAATTTACCTCAATTACAGTCGTGGAGTAGAAGGATTATTTAACAGCGATTTCAACTATTCTAGAGTGCAATTATTTTACAGGCAACCGTTTCAAATTGGCGGTTTTGGTAGAACATACACCACATTAGAAGCTGGAAAAACTTTTGGAACAGTTCCATTGAGTTTGTTAAATGTTGTGCCAGGAAATCAAGCGTATTTCTCTATTCACAATACATTTTCACAGTTAAATTTTTACGAATTTGTAACAGATACGTATACGTCTTTACACATAGAACATAACTTTAACGGACGTATTTTTTCAAGAATTCCGCTATTGCGTAAACTAAACTTGCGTGAAATTGTGGGAATTCGCGGTGTTTGGGGGAGCATTTCAGATGAAAATGTCGCCATGAACGTTCCTGCGTTTCAAAGTTTGCCTTTTAGAAGCATTACTCCAGAACGAATTGCACCAAACAATCAAATATATTGGGAATATTCACTTGGTATTGGAAACATCTTTAAAGTCTTTCGAATTGACTTTAACTTCCGTGGAAACTACAAAAATAACATTGATGCACGCCAATTTGGAGTTACAGGTGCCTTTGGATTTCATTTTTAAAAATACTTCCTGCAAAATATTAATTGGTTATCATTGAAAAATAGTAACCGTTTTTATTTACTGTCAAATCTTTTAGAAAGCTCTCTTAAAAGAAAATACTAGCGAAGCTATCAATATTCAATTGAAAATTTATCTTTTTTTAATACTCTAATTTGACTAAGAATTGCACAATGCTAACAAAATATTAATATAAGTCCATTGGTCAGTCTGAACGTTTTATGTAAATTTGCAGCCGATTTTAGAAAAACGCGTAAGAAAGAAGATATGACAGCGAAAGAGAAAATAACCTTTGATGCACTGATAGAAATTCCAAAAGGAAGTAGAAACAAATACGAATATGACTTTGATTTAAAGAAAATTAGATTCGACAGAATGCTGTTTTCTTCCATGATGTATCCTGGGGATTACGGGTTTATTCCAGAAACGTTGGCACTAGATGGCGATCCGCTAGATGTATTAGTTTTAGGAACAGAGCCAACATTCCCAATGTGTGTAATGGAAGTAAAACCTATTGGTGTTTTCCATATGGCAGACGAAAAAGGACCAGACGAAAAAATAGTATGTGTTCCTGTAAGTGATCCAATTTGGAATAGTTACAACGATATTCAAGACTTAAATCCACACAGAATCAAAGAAATCACACACTTTTTCCAAGTATACAAAGATTTAGAAAAAAAGAAAGTTGATGTTGGTGGTTGGGGAAATGCCCAAGAAGCTTATGAAATTGTGGATAAATGCATTGAACGTTACGAAGCAAGTGAGCATAAAAAAAACGGGAACTTTACGATATAGAGAAACAATACTTTACAATTATTTATAAAAAGCCTTCGAAATCGATTTAGAAGGTTTTTTTTTATGCTTGATTTTGTTACATTTACGCCGCTTAAATAACAAATCAAACAAACAAATATGGAATCAATGATGATTTACATGCCAATAGTTGCAGCAGCACTAGGCTTAATCTACATGCTCATCAAAAAATCTTGGGTAATGAAACAAGATGCCGGAGACGGTAAAATGAAAGAAATTTCAGATCATATATATGAAGGTGCATTAGCTTTTTTAAATGCGGAATATCGCTTACTAGCAATATTCGTAATTATCGTAAGTATCGCACTTGCAGGAGTTTCATTTATTGTGCCTACAACACATTGGATGATTGTAATTGCTTTTATTTTCGGAGCCGTATTTTCAGCATATGCAGGAAATATTGGAATGAAAATCGCTACTAAAACAAATGTAAGAACTACACAAGCGGCACGTACAAGTTTACCTAACGCTTTGAAAATTTCATTTGGTGGAGGAACGGTTATGGGACTTGGAGTAGCTGGTTTAGCAGTTTTAGGACTTACCGCTTTCTTCCTAATCTTCTTTCACTACTTTATGGGAGGAGCTTGGACGAATACAGATCAAATGACAATTGTGTTAGAAACGCTTGCAGGATTCTCATTAGGAGCGGAATCTATCGCATTATTTGCTCGTGTTGGTGGCGGAATCTATACAAAAGCTGCCGATGTTGGAGCTGACTTGGTAGGAAAAGTAGAAGCAGGAATTCCAGAAGATGATCCACGTAACCCAGCAACCATTGCAGATAACGTAGGGGATAATGTTGGTGATGTAGCAGGAATGGGAGCCGATTTATTTGGTTCATACGTTGCAACGGTATTAGCAGCCATGGTATTAGGAAACTATATCATTAAAGATATGGGTGGAAATATTACAGCAGAAGGTTTCGCTGGAATTGGACCTGTATTACTACCAATGGCAATCGCTGGAGCAGGAATTATCATTTCTGTTATCGGAACAATGTTGGTAAAAATTAAAAATAACGAAGCTAAAGAAGCACAAGTTATGGGTGCGTTGAATGTTGGAAACTGGACATCAATTGCATTAGTAGCGGTAGCTTGTTTTGGTTTATGTAAATACATGTTACCAGAAACAATGAACATGTCATTCTTTGGTGAAGCTGAAGATGGTGGTAACTTAATGAAAAGCATTAGTTCAATGCGCGTATTCTATGCTACTCTAGTAGGTTTAGTTGTTGGTGGAGTCATCTCGGCAGTAACAGAATACTACACAGGATTAGGTAAAAAACCAATCTTAGAAATTGTACAAAAATCAAGTACAGGAGCAGGAACAAACATTATTGCAGGTTTGGCAACAGGAATGATTTCTACGTTCTCATCTGTATTATTATTCGCGATTGCTATTTGGGCATCGTATGCATTTGCAGGATTCTACGGAGTTGCTATGGCAGCTTCTGCAATGATGGCAACTACAGCAATGCAGTTGGCAATTGACGCTTTCGGACCTATTGCAGACAACGCAGGAGGAATTGCTGAAATGAGCGAACAAGATCCAATTGTACGTGAACGTACAGATATCCTAGATTCAGTAGGAAATACAACAGCAGCAACAGGAAAAGGATTTGCTATTGCTTCTGCTGCATTAACATCGTTGGCATTATTTGCAGCGTATGTAACCTTTACAGGAATTGACGGAATCAACATCTTTAAAGCACCAGTATTAGCAATGTTATTCATCGGAGGAATGGTTCCTGTAGTATTCTCAGCATTAGCAATGAACGCCGTAGGAAAAGCAGCCATGGAAATGGTATACGAAGTACGTCGTCAGTTCAAAGAAATTGCTGGAATTATGGAAGGAACAGGAAAGCCAGAATACGACAAATGTGTGGCAATTTCTACAAAAGCATCTTTAAAAGAAATGATGTTACCAGGATTATTAACTATTGGATTCCCGTTGGCAATTGCTTTCTTACCATTAGCATTTGGAATGGAAAACAAAGCGATCGCAGAAATGTTAGGTGGATATATGGCAGGAGTTACCGTAAGTGGTGTACTTTGGGCAATTTTCCAAAACAATGCTGGTGGAGCTTGGGATAATGCTAAGAAATCTTTTGAAGCTGGTGTAGAAATCAACGGAGAAATGACATACAAAGGTTCTGACGCACACAAAGCGGCTGTAACTGGTGATACTGTTGGAGATCCATTTAAAGATACTTCTGGACCATCAATGAACATCTTAATCAAATTGACTTGTTTAATCGGATTGGTTATCGCGCCGATTTTAGGAGGACATGCTGAAGATACTGCAACCGCAGAAGAAGTAAACAAAAATGTAATTCAAGTGAATGTTGAAGAAACTACAAAAGACAATGTAGCGATCAACGCAGTTACTTTAGAAGAAGAAAATATATAATAACAACCGACTTCTTATGAAGGGAAAAACCGCAATTGTAACGATTGCGGTTTTTTTATGTTTAAAATTGAACGAAGAAACTTGTGGTTATCTGTTGTTTTAACTAACAGAATTATAAAATCAAAGTAGATCCGATACATCACAGATTCGTCACTCGATCAGACGTTATGGTAAGTTAAAAGTGGAATAGTATTTTCAAGAAACATACAACTGTTCTTTCAATTCTTCAAAAGTATCTGACAAGTAAAAAGCACACATACTTTTCAAACGTATAATCAATTCTTGATGCACAAATTCGCCTTCTTCATTTGTACGCGCTAAAAATGCTTCTACACCGTATTGCGAAATAATGTGAGAATCCTGTTCATACGTGTTCGATCCGACTAACAAACCTTTTACAGCAGCTTTTAAATCGTTGCAAAATAACAGCGCAACTTTATCTGCTACAATTTCCATCAATCTAGAAGTAATCAGTAGATTTTCAGAATCATTTGCTTGCGATTTATCTTTACTAAAAGGATTCAAATTAAATTTCTCACTTACTTCCACAAATCCTTGTCCTTTATCGGCAACATCTGCGACTTGTTCTACACGACTGATGATTTTTCCATACTTTTCTACGCTGGCAACATTTCCAAATATTTTTCCAATATTACCTACAAACGGCAATACGGTTAATAACATGGTCACTACGGTAAAACCTTTATCTGCGGCGCCACGCCAAACGTCGGTTGAGGTAATTTTAGAATGTTCAAAATACATATGAGCCAATTCAATGGCAATCAAAAAAGTTAGTGCATTCACTTCCAAATAACGAGTGTGTTTAGGATTTAAAAAGTCGATTCCAATCATTAAAAAAGATGGTTTCCCTTCCACACCAATTACAGAATTTGCATACGAACCGCGACCAATATAACACTCAGGAACATTGATTTGCAACGCATAACAAATTGCAGTAATACGTTCCATAATTTCTGGATAATTGTGTGAGTTCAATCGATCTGAAAAAGAAATTACCGAATCGTAATCTGGCGGATTTAACGCCGCAATAAAATTATTTAAAGAGTCAAAAAAACCTTTTGCGTTTTTAAAACAACTCGGTACAACTTCTTTTAAAACTTCCGCTTTTTCAAGGCGTTGATATTCATTGCTGTGTGTTATAGTTGCTGTTGTCAATTCCTTTGCGTGCAAAACTTCTTGAATTGTTTTTGCTTTATCTTGATAGGTTTTATGTGATTGCAACGCATCAATTCTTTTGGCTACCAAAGGTTGCAATTCTGCAAGTTGATGTTCCGTTTTTGAAACATCTTCATCAAGTTGCTTCTGAATGTACAATATGGCTTCTAAAATCGTAATTTTTAACTGTCGTCCACCTTCACCTTCTAATAAATTCGTAGTTTTTTTTGGTAACAAATCGGCAATACTATCATCAGGAAGTGTTTCGTAAATCGTTCTGTACAAGGAAATTGCTTCTGTAAATCGTTCTGCATTATTCAAATGTTTCGCATAATTCAAATTGAATTCAAAAACGACTTCTTTTTTCTTTTCTTTTTCAATAAATTTAGCATACATATGATCGTGAAACGCAATGGTATGTTTGGCAGTTTCCTTCTTCTGCAATGGTTGTAAAACAGTCAGTAGTTTCTTTTGTTCTATAAATGAGAGTTGCCAATCTTCTACAATAGTGATTAAATTTTCACCAAAACTTTCATGTGCATTGACGTGTTTTTTGAACGTTTTTAGTAAAGATTCATGCTGTTCCTCTGCTACTTTTAAGCGTCTTAAATCTAAAATCATATCAGCCTTCAATTCGTTGATAAACAAATCGGCGGTTGTACTTTGCAATTGAAATAGGCGAGAAGCAAATGCTAAATGTGCTTCTTTTTTATGATATTTTTTTACGACAATATCGCCAAAAATCCCCAGACGATTTCCTGTATTTTTAATCACAGATAGCAATTCTGTATATAAAGAATCGTTCATGAATTCTGTATAGAAAGAAAGATTTTCTGTCGTAATTAAATCTTTTCCTGTTTTCTTTAAAATTGAGAAATCTTCATTAGAGACAGGCTCAAAAATCATAGTATCTTCAGGTGTTTTTCCAACTAAAAATGTTCGTTCGGAAGTCAACACAAAAAACCAAGAAGTATTTTTAGGGTTTTCCTTTTCGGAATCATTAAAAGTTACTTCGCTAACACCCAAAATGCTCAAAATATATTCTCTAATATTCAATACATGAAAGATGAAATTTTGAGTATCCTTTTCTAAAGAAGTAACAAATGAAAGGTCTTCTTCATTTTTTAACGCGTATAAGTGATCGTTTTGAAGTGTGAGTAAATGATCTTGTAAATGTTTAAAAAATGCTTGCTTCTTTAAGTCAAAATCAGCAGGTTTTTTAATTTCTTGATATGTAGAAAGATCAATTTCAACATGTTCAGCCACCACATAAATGATATGGTCATTCTGAATGCATTGCAGTCGCGTTGCTGTCACAATTCCTTTTTTTTCGTTCGTTTCTACGTTTACATCAACGGAAAAGCCATTGGAAATTCTTTTAAATGTAAGATCGGATTGCGATTCGGTTTTGAAAAATGAATTCAATACTGATTGTAAATCATACACAGAAAAATCATGTGAAATATACAATTTGGCAATCGTTTTTTTATGTACGTCTTTTGATCCTTTGAAAAAATTGAGCATAGAAGTTTGAATGACTTTTTTTAGAATAGAAAAATAAACAATTTTTAGCAAAACTGTTGTTCTTTCGTGTAAACACGTATAAAATGTATGGTTAAATACTGATTATTAGTTAGATAATTCTGTATTTTAAAAAGTAATATTAACCATAGAATTATTAAATCATGAAAAAAAAGAAATTAATCACAAAATTAGTTTTAGGAAAACATCGAGTTTCTGACCTGTCAAAAGTAAATGGAGGATACATACCGCCATATGATGATACAACTGATGACGGTGGCGGAGGAAGCGGTGGAAGCGGAGGAACTTACTCAAACAATTGTAGTGGACAAACCTGTGGAAATTGTATCACAGCATTTCATCCGTTAACAGACCCAATACATTGTAGAACTTGTCATACAGGCTGTTAAAAACTGCAAAATAACAAAGCGGCTGTTTGAAAAAAATAACTTTCCAAAACAGCCGCTTTGTATTTTATAAAAATGGATTCTTAAAACAATCCGTGAATTTCTGCATCAATCTTGTTAATCACGCTTCCTAAATCTTCAGGATTGTCTACAAAATCTAAATTATCTACGTCAATTACTAATAGTTTCCCTTGATCGTATTTTGAAATCCAAGCTTCGTAGCGTTCGTTCAATCTGCTTAAATAATCAATACTAATGGAGTTTTCATAATCGCGTCCACGTTTGTGAATTTGCGCCACGAGCGTAGAAATATCTGCGCGTAAATAGATTAATAAATCTGGTGCATCTACTAATTTTTGCATCAACTCAAACAACGATTGGTAATTTTCATAATCACGATTTGTCATCAAACCCATTGCGTGAAGGTTGGGTGCAAAAATGTGCGCATCTTCATAAATGGTACGATCTTGTATGATCTTTTTTCCGCTTTCGCGAATCTGTAAAACTTGTCTAAAACGACTATTTAAGAAATAAATTTGAAGGTTAAAACTCCAACGTTCCATTTGGGTGTAAAAATCATCCAAATACGGATTGTCAACTACATCTTCAAAATGAGGTTCCCATTTATAATGTTTTGCTAATAGTTTCGTTAAAGTTGTTTTTCCTGCGCCAATGTTTCCTGCAATTGCAACGTGCATGTGATTTTGTAATTAGGTGTTTGCTTTACAATCAGACTGCTGGATTTTACAATCGATTCTAAAAATATTCGTTCTTTATTCTTTTGTTGGTTTTTTTAGTTGAAACTGATACAATACAATTCCGTCGTAAATATACAAGATATCATCGTGAAGCGAAAACTGTTTGATCGCAATTCTATCAGAAGATAAATTTATAAGGTAAACGTCGTCTTCATGCGTATAATAAAGTTGTTCATCTTTTAAAAAAATCACTTCTGAATTGGTCATGTCAAAATCTGTCACGCCAAGCAATGGCTTTTTAGAAAGTAAACTTCCGTAGATATTATACAGATAGATGTCAGTTTCTGTCAGTACACGACAAAAATTGTAATTACTTTTGAGCGTGACAAATTTTTCGGGAATGGGTAAATTCTGAATTGGAGTTTTCTGCTGTACATAGTTGAAGATTTCCAACTGTTGCGTATTGGTGTCAAAAATCCATAAATTCCGATCGTTTGCGGTAGTGGCTGCGGCTAAATTTTTAAAATCTTCAATTACATTAAAGTCTGTGCGTTTAATCTCGTTTAATGTATTATCTAACACAATTACTGTATTAAAATCTTCGTAAAATAAGGTGATTTTTAGCGGATTTAGAATGTCAACCGAAGTAATTTTACCTAGCTGCAAGTTATTGTATTGCCATTCTTTTTTATCTTTTCTTTTGATGAGAATATTGTTTTGAATAACATATTTCGCACCAAAATTATCCATCGCTACAAAACGATCGACAGCCAATGTGTCTTGCTGTTTTAAAGTCGCAGTTATTGATTTTTGGGCAAGACCAAAAGCTGTGCAACTTAAAAATAGAAAAAGAATCAAACCTTTCATGGCTGACAAATTACAAAAAATGAACCGTTTTTAATGTAACAATAAATTAATTTGCTAATGTATCAATGTATCTGAAACGTCTTTGCGAGAATTTTGAATAAATTCGTGGCAATCTGTTTGTTTCTTGATAATGATTTAATTTGAAAATGTGCGTAAACGAGTAGTTTTCGATACATTTTTCTATGTTGCTCTCCGAAAAAACACTCGAACTGACGTTTTGGTGTTTCGAGTTCGAGTTCAATTTCAACTTCACAAATCGTAAAAAACATCTCAAACAAATCCAAAAGCAAAGCGATCTAAAAAAAACTAGCAAATCAACTTATACCCAAAACCACGCACATTTACGATTTGAATTTCAGGATCATTTTTCAGTTTCTTGCGGAGTTTTGTGATAAAAACATCCATACTTCGCGCGTTAAAAAAATCATCATCGCCCCAAAGTTTTTTTAAAATAAACGTACGATCTAATATTGCATTTCGTTTTTTCGATAAGTAAAAAAGCAATTCAGATTCTCTGTGTGTGAGTTGCATCGGAGTTGCTTCCCAAATTAATTGTTGTTGCGTATGATTGAAGATATATTTTCCAATAGGAATTTGCGTTTCGTCTTGTTTTACATGAATTCGATCTAACAAGGCGTGAATGCGCACAATCAATTCTTCCATGCTAAATGGTTTTTTCAAATAGTCGTTTCCGCCATGTTGAAAACCTTCTACCACATCTTTTACTTGCGATTTTGCTGTTAAAAAAATAATAGGAATCGTGGCATTTTCTTGTCGGATTTCTTGCGCCAACGTAAAACCATCTTTCTTCGGCATCATGACATCCAACACTAAAATTTCAGGTTGAACTTTTTGATAAATTCTCCATGCTTCCTCACCATTTTCACATAAAAACACTTCAAAATCACGTGATTCTAAGCTTTCCTTTACAATTTGTCCCAATGCAGGTTCGTCTTCTGCCAACAATAATTTTATCGTATTTTTTTTCATCCGATGAGCTTAATTTTAAAAATAGTGTGATTTGCGTCAGGAACTAACTGAATCGTTCCGTTGTGTTTTTCAATAATTTTTTTCGTGTAATACAATCCAATTCCAAAACCTTTTACATCGTGAGTGTTTCCTTTCGGAATTCGGTAAAATTGATCGAAAATCTTTTCGCGTTGCGATTTATCAATCGTATTTCCATTGTCAGTCACCGTAATTTCTATCGTTTCTAATACTTTAGAGACATTAACTTCAATCGTATTTCCACCATATTTTAGTGCATTGTCAATCAGATTCGTAATGGAATTTTCAAAATGAAAAGGATCAATCTCAGCAGTTAAACTGTCAATATTACTTCGGAAAGAAAGTGTTTTCTTTGTAGAAAATGTCCGTTGTTTCTCAGTTATTTTTTCCACGAAATCAACGATGTCTAACTGTTCTTTTTTCAATAACAATTTTTCACTATCGAGCGTAGCTGTTTCTAACAATTTCTCTACCATGATATGTAACTTTTTCAATTGTTTATCAGAAATAGCTAAATATTTTTGTGTTTTTTCGGGATCTTTAATCGCACCAAAATGTTGAATCGCTTCCAAAGCAGTAGAAATCGTTGTAATGGGCGTTTTAAATTCGTGTGTAATATTGCTAATCAAGTCATTTTTAATTTCAGCCAACTCTTTTTGGCGACGAATAACACGTAACAAATACAATAAAGAACTAATAATTGCTAGCGATAAAAAAGTAGATAACAAGATGCCTAACAGGCTTTTTCTCCATACAGTTTTGGTAATGTTTGCAAATTGCAAGCGCAACTTTTCTCCAGGTTTTTGATACGCAGATTTTGAAAAAGTTTGTAGCACTTTATCGGGTAAATTTTCAGTTCCAATTTCGCCAACAATCTTATCATTTATTGACAATTGTAACTGATAAGGAATGGCTATTTGCTTTCTATTCAATTCAGTATCTAAAAATGATTTCAGTTTGTCAAAATTTAAAGAATCTTCTGAAATTGAAATATATAATGATGAAATTTGATCGAAAAAACGAATGCTGTCTCTATTTCTTAACAATTTTGGAACTGAATATTTTTTTTTCAAATCAATCAATACGTCTGAAGAATCAGAGCTAAAATGATCTCGGATGGTTTTATCGATAATTACAGAATCTGAATGCTTAAAAAATCGTTGTTCTACTATGTCAAAAATAGAATCAAAATTCACATCGCGGAGCTTCTCAAGTACCTTCGGATTGTTCATGGAGTTTGTGCCTTCCATGGTAATCATCATCATTTTTTCGCGTTTGGCATAATCGGCATAATACGCTTCTACAGCATTATCCAAACTAATTTGCACCTGATTGATAAACTGTTGTTTGTTGACTTGATAATTTTTAAAATTCCAATAAATCTGTACGGCAATAGTGATCGCTATCGTAGCGATAATGGCGTATAAGATCCAAGAAGAACGTTGTTGCTTCATTTTGTTGTGATTACAAATCAAAAGTAAGAAGTTCTTTGCGATAATAACGTATCACTTAACACTCGTTAACAAAAAACTACATGTAGGAATGACGATTTAATGACAGAAAAATAAAATAAACTTAGTAAGAAAAGTATATTGAAAATTTACTATATTGTGCTAGTTGTTAATTTTTTAAACCAAAACAATATGAAAAAAGAAACATTAAGTATTTATGTAAAATATGCATTAAACTCAATCTTGGGAGTTTGTATCTTCTTTTTCTACGGAATTATTTTTAATGAACACAAAGCTTATATGTTTTTAGCCATTTGTACTACATTATTTTTGTCTTCATACATAGTAGCTCGAAAAAGACCATCAAAGACTAAAGATATTAGTATGTCATTAATGTTGACTTTAATATTTATATTTCACTTTTTTATTTTTAATAAATCAACAATAATAATAGGAGCAATTTTATATGTTTTCATGATGCCTTTGAGTGAGTTTATGGGAAGTTTGGCAGGAAAGCAAAAATTACATTTTTTATATTTCCCATTATTGATACTATTTATAACCTTTTTTGTGCGTCCAAATTTGATTCAAGATTACTATGGTATCGAAACAACTAAAAACAAAAAGGTTGCTGAAATAACTTATTTTAAGATAGATAAAAAAGAAGTGAATATGTAATCATACAAAGTGTCTGATTTTTACTTAACGCAAGTTTGATATAACTTTTATACTTAATGATTATAAAAAATGACACCATTCGTTATTTAGGAGATATGGAAACTGATCGGAAAATTGTACTAACTAATACGAAAAATGTTATTAAAAATCTTTTAGAATAAAATGGTAACATAAATTTTAAAAAAAAGTCTTTGCATAAACTGTAAAGACTTTTTTGTGTTTAACACTCGTTAACGTTCATTAACTGAAATGTATAATTTTCTGTTTCATATTTGTAGCATCAAAAAACTAAAAACATAAAATACTTATGAAAAACTATACAAAAACAATCATTGTATTTGTCTTCATGATGGTTAATGCTTTTCTAAATGCACAAGACTTTCAAGGAGTTGCTACGTACAAAACCAGCATGAAAATGGACTTTAAAATGGATAGCATTGCTACAAGTCAAGGAATTAACAAAGAAATGCAGGAAAAACTAAACGCAATGCTGCAAAAACAGTTTCAAAAAGAGTACACACTCACATTTACACCTTATGAATCTTTATACAAACAAGAAGAAAAATTAGCAGCACCAACACCAAAAACTAGCGGAATGCAAATTATGGTAGTAGGCGATGGACAATCGGCTACTTTGTATAAAAATACCAAAGAAAACCGATACGCAAATCAACAAGAAATCTTAGGTAAAAAGTTCTTAGTTCAAGACAAATTGGAAAATAAAGAATGGAAGTTGGGAAGCGAAACAAAATTCATCGGACAATACCAATGTTACAAAGCTACACGTACAATTGAAGTTGAAAAAATAACGTCATTTTCTGTAAATGATGATAGCGATGACAAGAAAACTACCAAAGAAAATGTTACGGTAACCGCTTGGTATACATTAGACATTCCTGTAAATTCTGGACCAGAAATGTATTGGGGATTACCAGGTTTAATACTAGAAGTAAATGATGGAACACAAACGATTGTTTGTAGCAAAATTGTGCTCAATCCAAAAAATAAAGTTAGCATCAAAGAGCCTACAAAAGGTAAAAAAGTAAACCAAGCAAAATTTCAAGAAATCATGGAAAAGAAATCTAAAGAAATGATGGAACGTTATCGCGGAAATGGTAGAGGCGATGGCAATGAAATTAGAATTGAAATTGGAGGATAAAAACTTTTCAACAAAAGAAAAAGTAAAACCAAAAACGATCAAAACCTTACTAAAACTACGTTTAAAAAGTCTTTTTAAGAAAACTTTAACGGAAAAAGATTAAACTGAATCAAGAAACTAAGGTCTTAATGAAGTTAAAAAGTGTAACTTTTTACGCTGTTACCTACTAAAGAAGTAGCAAAACAATAAATATAAAGACTTAAGGAATGAAACAATTAATACTTTGGAGCTTAGTTTTATGCACAACAGGCGTATTTGCTCAAAATTTTCAAGGAAAAGCATATTATCAGTCTAAAACGACGATGGACATGAATTGGGGCGGACGCGAAATGTCAGCAGAGCAAAAAAAGCGAATCCAAGAACGTATGAAAGGATTTTTGGAAAAAGTATATATTCTTGATTTTAATCAAACAGCATCCACATACAAAGAAGAAGAAAAAATTGAAGCACCAGGACAAGGTGGTAGAGGCGGATTTGGACGTATGATGATGGGCAGTTTTTCACAAGGAAACCAATACAAAGATGTTAGAGATGGCGTAATTATGGAAACGAAAGAATTCTTTGGAAAAAAATTCCTTATCAAAGACAGCTTGCCAAAATTAGAATGGAAAATGGAAGGCGAAACCAAACAAATTGGAAAATACCTTTGTTTTAAAGCAACTGCACTTAAAAAAGTGGACGAACTCGATTTCAGCAAAATGCGTCCGAGAAGGAGAGATAGAAACAACGAAAAAACAGCGGAAGAAAAAAAACAAGATTCTATCAAAGCGGCAAAAGATCCGTTTAGTCAAGTTGATATTCCGAAAGAAGTTTTAGTAACCGCTTGGTATACACTTGATATTCCTATCAATCAAGGACCTGGAGAATATTGGGGATTGCCAGGATTAATTTTAGAAGTAAACGCATATAAAACTACTATTTTATGTTCTAAAATTGTGATGAATCCAGGAGAAAAAGAACCGATTGAAGCACCTACAAAAGGGAAAGAAGTTACCCGAAAAGAATACAATGAAATTGTAAAAAACAAAATGAAAGAAATGCGCGACATGTATCGCGGTCGTGGTCGCGGCGGCAGAGGTAGAGGCAGAGGCTAAACCTTTTTGCAACTGACCAACTAATCAGAAAACTACATCAATGAAAAATATATTACTGCTACTGCTGTGTTTCACGGCACAGACAACTATTGCCCAAATTGAATTTGAAGGTGTCGTAAAAGATTCTTTGGGAAAACCACTAGAACTCGCCAATGTAATTGCTCTAAATAAAGCAACAAACGCACTAGAATCATACGGAATTACCAATAATGAAGGTCGTTTTAGACTCGCACTAAAGAAAAATACAACGTATGCCATCAAAGTAAGTTTTATTGGTTTGGCAACAATCAATGATTCTATTACAACGAAAGAAGTAGCTATCAAAAAGGATTTTATCATGCAAAAAGATGAAAGTCTGGATGCTGTTGAACTCACGTATGAAATGCCTGTAACTATTAAAGGAGATACGATTGTTTACAATGCAGATTCCTTTAAAAATGGCTCAGAAAAGAAATTAGAAGACGTTATAAAAAAATTACCCGGAATGGAAGTCACCGACGATGGCGAAATAGAAGTGGAAGGAAAAACGGTAACCAAAGTAATGGTAGAAGGAAAAGATTTTTTTGATGGCGATAGCAAATTGGCAACCAAAAACATTCCTGCGGATGCTGTAGACAAAGTGGAAGTACTGAAAAATAGTAACGAAGTTTCACAATTAAAAGGACTTGGAAACGATCAAGATAATGTGATGATAAATATCAAACTTAAAGAAGGAAAGAAAAACTTTTGGTTTGGTGAAATTACGGCAGGTTTAGGTCCTGACGAACGCTTTATTGCAAATCCAAGATTGTTTTATTACAGTCCGAAATACAGTGTCAATATCATTACCGATTTTAATAATATTGGGGCAATTCCGTTTACACGACGTGATTATTTTAAGTTTTCGGGTGGATTGAGAAGTTTAGGAAGAAACACAGGAACAAATTTTAATGTGGCTTCAAGCGATATCGGATTTTTAACCTTACGAAACAACAGAGCCAAATCAATTGATTCAAAATTTGGAGCAGCAAACTTTAGTTATTCGCCCAAAAAAACATGGGATATTAGTGGTTTTGCCATCTACTCAGGTTCACGAACGGAATTAGAAGAAAACAGTATTAACAATTATATTGATGAAAGTACGCCAGATGAAATTACCCGAACCAATACGCGACAAAAAAGTGATTTAGGATTGTTTAAACTAAGTTCAAGTTACAAGCCAAACGCCAACAATCAATTGGATTATGATGTTTTTACGAAAGTATCACAACAAACAGAAACGCAGGATTTCTTTTCTTCGTTATTAGGTGATATTGATGAACGTCAATCGCAGAATCCGTTTAGTTTCAATCAAAATTTAAATTATTATTACACGCACAATGATAATCATATTTTTGCTTTAGAAGCGCAACATTTATGGCAAGATGAAGATCCGTTTTACAACGCACGATTGGCGCAAAGCGAACAATTCCGATTTACAGATGTGTTGGATTTAAATACAACACAATCATTTTTAGACATTGCACAAGACAAACGTGTAAAAACCAACAAATTTGACGCACGATTGGATTATTGGTACGTATTGAATCAAAAAAGTAACATTAACATTACGGCAGGAACAACGTTGAGTTCGCAACAGTTTGATTCTGAGATTTTTCAATTATTAGACAGTGGAAGTAAATTACCTTTAATTGCGCCACAACAAGACGTGATAAATGATGTAACTTATAATTTTAGCGATACATTTTTAGGATTACATTACAAGATAAAATCTGGAAAATTCACGTTCACACCAGGAATTACAGCACATGCGTATGGTATAAAAAACACGCAGTTTGGTTCGAAATTTAAAGATACATTCACACGTTTTTTACCTGATGCGAATATTTTAGTGCAATTTAAAGATTCTGAAACGCTAAATTTTTCCTATCAAATGCAAACTGATTTTACAGACGTAAACAATTTGGCGGAAGGTTTGGTATTTAACAATTACAATTCGCTCTACAGAGGAAATAGAACGTTGGAAAATGCCTTATCACACAACGTAAATTTGAGCTATTTTAGTTTTAACTTGTTCAATTATACTAACATTTTTGCGTTTGTAAACTACAATAAAAGAATTGATCCTATTCGAAATCGTTCGCAATTTTTGACGATTCCAGGAGCAAACACAGGCGATCCAGACATTTTAAGTACCAATAGTGTTTCTACACCTTTCAATTCGAATTTTGCCGATGAAACTTTCTCTGCAAACGGACGATTTGAGCGTACTTTTGGAAAAATAAAAGCTTCGGTTGGCGGAACATTGACCTTATCAAAATTTAATCAGGAAATTAATGGAAATAGAAACGTAAACGAATCATTTACACAAGCCTACAGAACCCGATTGAGTACAAATTTTAGAAACGCGCCAAACATTGAAGTTGGGTACAATGTATCAATCAACAAGTACGATCAAGGAATGAATACCAATCGTTTCGTAACTAGCAGTCCGTTTGTAAATGTAGATGCGTATTTCTTAAAAAGCTATGTCTTTACGGCAGATTATTCGTATTTCAATTACAAAAATGAAGAACGAACGATCAACAGTTATGACTTCCTAAAAGCGGAACTTTCCTATCGAAAAAAAGATAGTAAGTGGGAATATACCATTAGCGGAACCAATTTATTAAATACAACATCTTTAAATCAAGACAACTCGAATAGTTTTTTAACAAGTACGAGCGAATATTTTATTCAGCCACGTTATCTTATTTTTAGTTTAAAGTATCATTTATAGGAGACTTCATCGATTCAATCAAACTATTTAATAAAAAAAAAGCTCCGAAAGCCTTTCTGCAAACCAAACAGAAAGGCTTTCTCTTTTTAAAAGAAAATAATTAAAAAACCGCAATATTTTTATGTTGCCAAAACTGCTGTGTATTCATCATTATCTTTTTTGAAAATAAATAATGAGATAGAAAGGAAATGAACGGTAAAGTTGACATTCTTCATGTGGGTCGGTTTTATTGAATAGATAACAAAACTCGAAAATGGTTGCGTCAGGATTTAGAAAAAAGTTACATTTCTTTTTTTAGAAAGTAATTATTGAACAACTATAGCGTATTTTTTGGAGCTTTTGCTACGATCATTTTTTGAATTTTCTGCGAAATAAAAATACTCAAAATTACAAATGCCATAAAGAAGTAGAAACCGTTTTGTAGTTTAGATTCATTAGTTGTTAAAATGTCCACATCTTGTGTGATGTTTTCTAATTGTCCGAGTTGACTCGAAATGATTCCTGTAAAGCCAATATATGACATGAATATTGCCACAACCATAACATCTGCCATTGACCATTTTCCACTTTTAAATACTAAAAAACGAATGATTTTGTTGTCTTTTAATGAACGTTTAAAAATTAATAACACACTGGAAATAAGTTTTGATACAGGGAAAATCACACTGAATAATACTACCAAAATACCAACCAACATGACTTTAAATTTCCCTTGTGACAGCATTACGCTCGAAACTTCCATGATGCTTTTACTTTTGTAATACAACACCTGATCTTTAAACGAAATTGCTTCGCCCATCAATTGTAATTCCATCGAAGAAATACGCGCATCGATCGCAATCATTGGTAGAAAAATACCCAAAGCCAACAAATGAACCGCCGCCAAAACATATAACGTGATTTTAAAATTTGTTGGGTTTTTGTCAAAAAGAATGTAGCTCAATATTCCGATGAATGCAAGGATTAAAACTAGAATGATAGTAGTTTGTTGCGTTATAAGAACTGTCTGTTTTTGAGAAATGATTGTTTGGCAATCTTCACTAGATTCAGCATTGTATTTCGCAATAATATTGTTGTATGTCGTGTAATTTATTTTCTGAAAAGTTCCTTCAGTATACGAATTGATTTGTGCTAAAATGTAGTTTTTAATGTTTTCTCGATTTTCTTCATCTTCCAAAAAGTCAAGAATATCTTCCGTAATGACAGGAACATGTTTTTTTAGCTCACCAAAGATTTCAAAGAATTCTGCACCCAAATTCCGCAATGAAATACCAAAAGTTGATTTCTGATCGTTTTTTGCTTTGTAAGCAACTTCAAACTTATCGATAGCATCGTATAAAAACGTCCGAATCTTAACGCGAGCTTCTTTTCTAGTATCGCCCGAAAGCTTAAGTTCTTTCAGTTTTTTGGTGATAATTTCGGCAAATTGTTCTTCCCAAGCATCAATATTAAACATTCCGTATTTTATATCAGATAGTTCAATTTTATCTGCCGTTAAACTTCTTTTTTTAGTTTCTAAATTATAGGTAAAAAATGCTGAAACACTAATGGTAACAAGCAAAGTGACAAGAAATATTTTAGAAAGCTGATTGGGTTTCATAAGAATAAAACAGTTGTTTATTACAAGACGAATTACGCAGAAATATGTTTCAATCTAAGCAATTTATTTACGGCATCGATAATTTCCATTAGGTTTTGACCAAATAGAGTAGTAGTGAATACATTGTAGGTTTAGAGACATAACTTCGGATCTTCTTCAAGTTTAGTTGGACCATAATGCAAATGCCATTCTACGATTCGTTCTTTGATATACTTATATTCGTATGCAAGACTATAACCATGATCTTGAATTTCTTTAAGCGATCTATTTTTATTTTTAAATCTTTCTAAGGTAAGGAGGATCTCAGTCAGGTGTATTTCAATAAAAACATCTTCATCATATAAATATTTATCTAAAAAAGAAGCTAATCGTCCATGACATATTTTAGTATAGTTTTTATTTTGATGCTGAATAGCTTCTTCTTCCAATTTTTCAACAGTTCGCATCATTTCACCTTGCACATAATTTGATTTTCCTGTTTTCGGAACATATTTTTGTTTGATCTGTTGGATATATTCTTGATATTCTTCGGAAGAAAACCTGTCTTCACCAAGCCTTTTGTCATTAACTGTAATGAATTTTTTTGTCCAGTCGAAGTACGATTCCAGTCTTCTGATAGTTTCGCTGTTAATTTCTCCACTAATAGTTAAGTGTTCAAATTTTAGCTCTTTTGCACGTTCTGAAATAACAACCTTGTTCGTAAAACCTAAGTGTAAATATTCCCATTCATTTACATCAAAAACTTCTTCGGGAATCATTTTTATATTATGAAATGCCTTTGAAGGTAGCCGATTTTTATCTATTTCTTTTTTATCAGTAATCGTTTCTTTCGTTTGGTGACCAATGATCCAATTGATTTCTGGTTTTAAAAACTGAGTTTCGTGATGTTGAGAAATCCCGACAAAGCCACCCAAATATTCCATGGCTGTTTCTTCGAGCAAATTACCTTGTAAGTCATATAACAGATGTCTAAAATTCACAGTTACTATTTGCTTCGGTAATTTTTCAAAAAGGTCATCAATTCCGTATCCTTTTATTTTTCTCAAATCAATTCGATAGCCAATATTATCAAAAGGGAAAAACTTGGTTATCCAGCCATCAACAGACTTCGGATTTCCATATTCTTCCGTAGTATGAACTTTAAAAATGTGCATCCAAAATTCATTATCTATAATTTCTTCGGCAGTATCTTTAATTTTTGTGATGATGGGTTTTAAGTCTTCATACCACCATTCCATATCATACTTTTTCAAGATTTCCAACTTGTCTAACATGCGATTCCAATCGGTAGCAGAACCTTCAAGTTTTAATTCAGGAATTCCACAAACACAAACAGCAATATCATAATCAAAATAGGATTTAAACGCATCCATTATTGTAATTTCACTAACTACTTTTGAAGCTAATGTTGTAGTACTAAAATCAGCTCGTAAATCGGCAATAATCTCCGAACCCACAATTTTTTCAATTTGGTTGGTAAATTGTGCTGTGGTTTCGTGCCACGGACTTTCAGGATCGCCAAGGAAAATATTATTACTTTCAATGGTAATCGTCTGTTTATTAGTTAACTGTGGAAATAGATTTTCTTTAGCTTGATAGGAAAAATTTACATGATTTGAAATTCCTTGCAAAACCAACAACCAAATCATATCAGGCGAAAGCGTAAATGGTCTGTGTTGTGAGTATGCTAGATACAATCCGTATAAAAACGCATGCGAACCTCCTGCTATTAATTTCTCATCAGGATTTGGTAAGTATTCTATTTTTGAAGAAAAGGTTTGCGCGATTTCACTAAATGCTTTTTCGTCTACCAAATCATCAGGTCGTTCTAAAGTTTCAATATGAAAAGTAATTGAATCTTTGGTTTTTGTTGTAATCATACTTCAAGTTTACTTGGAATCTTTTCGAAGTTACAGTTTTAAACAAGAACTACAAAAACTACGCAAAACATCGTATGTTTTTACAGATTGATCTTTCTTAATTTTATAAAAAAAAGAAAAATGAAAGTCATTCCCAACATTTTATTTGTCAAGATACTATTTTGCTTATGTATGATTTCCTGTGCTTCTTTGCCTGAATCGCAACGTAACAAAGAATTCATCATTTTAAAAACGAAAGATACGATTGTAGCAGATCAATTACGGTCTGTAAATCCGTTTCGAAATATGGGTCGCGTTACAATTACCAATATGGAAGATGGTCAAGAAGTTGAAACGATGTACACGTACGATCAAATATATCAAATTCATGAATTCGATCGGAAAAACAGACCCAATGTAGTCGAAATCATTGAAGAAACACCTTCGCGCATTGATACACATGTAGGAATGGATATTGTTATCAATGAAGGAAAGGTTAAATTATATTTGAATGATCCAGGATTTCGACCTGATTATTATTTTGTAGTGAGTGATTTTTATCACGGATATGCCAATAAATATTACAAACGAAAAAAGTTGTTGGTACATTTAAATAAATGTGAAGCTTTCCATAAAAAGTTTACTGAGAAAGAACAACGTAAAAAGAAAAACTTAGAAAAAATGATTCGCTATTACAATAAAAATTGTGATTATTAATGCTATAGAAAGATGAAAAATTTGCTAAAAAATATTTGTATTTGCTTGCTAGTTGCTTCATGTACAACGTTGCCATCTTCCAAAAAGAATCAAAGTTTTATCATTCTTAAGACAAAAGATTCAATATTTGGGAATAAAATACGCTTTTCTAGACGAATGAATAAACTTGGTCAAGTGAAGGTTGTGAATGCAGCTCGCGAAAAACGTATCGTTCAATATGATGAAATTTATCAAGTGTATCACTATCGCAAAGGTCAAGAATTTTATGTAGAAGAAATGGTAATGCTTACACCAAACAATCCAATTTCGTATACACCTATGGATGTCATTATCACGAAAGGAGCATTAAAATTGTATGAGCACGATCCTACGAATTGGGGAAATACATCTTTTGTGGTGAGTGATGTTTATCACGGATATATTCGAACAAAAAACGAATACTATACATTGCTATCAGCATTAAATAAATGTACTGATTTTAGGGAAAAATTTCCTGAAAAACCTGAATTTACGCAATCAAATCTTGAAAAAGTTATTCATTATTACAATGAGAATTGTGAGTAAAGTCTTTTTATACTACAGATCATCACTCTTTTACCTGAAAAAGATCACTTTGTGCCATTTTTTCTAACAAATAGAAAGTTAATCATCAACTTTACAATATTATTAGAAACAAATATCAGATTATTAGGTAATATTTTAATGATAAAAACCGCTTCAAGGGCTAATAGAAGCGGTTTTTTATTTTAAAAAATTAAAGTACAATCAATTTCGCTTTCGCAACAATCCAATCATTTGTCCAATTCCAATTCCGATATAAACACGATCTTTATTCAACTGTAAAACAGGCGAAATACTGAGTCCGTAATGACGTGTAAACGGAAACTCTATTTTTGGATTGATAATAATACCGATTGTACTATATTCATAATAATCCCACGTGTAATTTTGGTCTAAAAAACCGTTATCATTCATTTGCCAATTGGTAGGTTCTTTGATATTTACAAGAGCCAAACCAACGGATAAATTCAACCGAATTGTTCCCTTCTCATTGAATTTATAAATTTTCCCTGCCATTAAATGAAAGGTTTCCAAATTATCATATGGCGATGCAATTCCTAATGTCAAAGCACGAAAAAGTCCTGTGGAATAATCATCGGGTTTTGATTTCGGACTGCGAATGTGTCCGCTGTAGCCAATTTTGAAAGAATAATTTTCTTGATACACATAATTAAGATTCAAATCAGCACCAAAATAGTTTCCAAAATCTAGCGATCCTGATCCGTAAATAGCGTGATTTTCTGAAAATTGTGCATGTGTAGTTTGTATACTTATCGCAAATAGTACTATGAATACAATATGTTTCATAAGATAAAAAATAGTTTGTTGGCTGAATTTCAGAACGAAACCAGCTTTTTTAGTTTAAATTATATTGATAATTTAATGAATGTAGCTAGGCTAAAGGTACTATTTTATTTGAAACGAAAAAGGGTTGTACAAAAAAAGCCGCTTCCATAGCAACAGAAGCGACCTTTTTAACATATAACTAAGCTCAGAATCTTACAATCCGAAAGCTGTTTTTACTTTATCTACGTAGTCTAGTTTTTCCCAAGTAAATAACTCAACATCTAATGTTTTTGTTTCTCCATTTGGCGTTGTAAACGTTTTTGAAACAGTTTCGTTTTTACGTCCCATATGTCCATAAGCCGCTGTTTCGCTATACATCGGTGTGCGTAATTTTAAACGACTTTCAATCGCCGCAGGACGCATGTCAAATACCTCTTTTACTTTCTCTGCAATTTCTCCATCTGATAAATCAACTTTTGCAGTTCCATACGTATCTACAAAAATTCCCATTGGTTCAACCACTCCAATAGCGTAAGAAACTTGTACTAAAATCTCATCAGCAACGCCAGCCGCAACTAAGTTTTTTGCTACGTGACGTGTTGCATACGCTGCACTTCTATCTACTTTACTTGGATCTTTTCCTGAAAAAGCTCCACCACCATGCGCACCTTTTCCACCGTACGTGTCAACAATAATTTTTCTTCCTGTCAAACCTGTATCTCCGTGAGGTCCACCAATAACAAACTTTCCAGTTGGATTGATGTGATACTTAATATCATCACCAAATAATGCTTGAATTTCTGGTTTTAATTTTGACTTTACACGTGGAATTAAAATCTCAACAATATCCTTACGGATTTTAGCCAACATTACTTCATCTCTTTCATCAAAATCATCATGCTGAGTAGAAATCACAATCGCTTCTACTCTTGAAGGTACATTGTTGTCATCATATTCAATAGTTACCTGGCTTTTTGCATCTGGACGTAAATAGGTAATATCCTCATTTTCTCTACGCAAAGCTGCCAATTCAATCAACATTAAATGTGACAAATCTAACGCTAAAGGCATTAAATTTTCTGTCTCCTTTGTTGCATAGCCAAACATCATTCCTTGGTCACCAGCACCTTGTTCTTCTTTCGTAGCTCTATCAACACCTCTATTAATATCTTCAGATTGCTCGTGAATTGCCGATAAAACACCACAAGAATTTCCATCAAACATATATTCGCTTTTCGTATAGCCAATTTTGTTAACTACTTCTCTAGCAATCTTTTGAACGTCTAAATAAGTATTCGATTTTACTTCTCCTGCAAGAATAACTTGACCTGTAGTAACTAAGGTTTCACAAGCTACTTTTGACTCAGGATCAAAGGCTAAAAAATTATCGATTAAAGCGTCAGAAATCTGATCTGCTACTTTGTCTGGATGTCCTTCTGAAACGGATTCAGAGGTAAAAAAATATGACATAATAAATCTTCTTTTTAATGGTTAAAGTGAAAGGAAAAATAAAAAAGAGATTGCTTTGTCGGCTAAAGAAGTATAAAATTACTGCTTTAGCATTTTTTAAATATCCTGAATTCATTTCAGGATCTAGTCCACGACTTAGTGAACTAGGTACTGAAACAAGTTCAGCACTTGAGGTTGCAATCAGTTCAAATTTCTCCTCAAAAATCAGATGCAAATGTATAAAAATCTTCGTACAAACAAACAACAAAAAAATAGAATTTTACATTTCTTAACAAAACTGTTAAAAACAATTTTTTTTTGAAAAATATTTGGAAAATAAATAATTATGACTTTACCTTTGTAACAAACAAAGACGAAAAATGTTTAATAAAGTTTCAAATATGATGTGTTGTATGATGTGTAGCAGAGATGCCGCAGGGGACAACTATTGTATTTAGCTAACTTTAAAAAAGCATTCAACAATAATTTTAAGCCTCTGCAATTGCAGAGGCTTTTTTCATGATTATATTTTAAAATAATTTTTTTTCAAAAAACCAATGAGTGAATTTTTTCAAATAGCAACAATCAAAACAACAATGACAATATGTTGTATGATGGCTATGTGCATGATGTGTTGTAGCCAAGCTTACTATTATCAAAAAGTTCCAGATAGGTATTAAACTATTTATCATGTAAAAAAAAGGTCCTTTTGGTAATACACTTCCAAAAGGACCTTTTTTCGTTGGTTGAAAATCAAAAAAGTAAATTCAAAAAATAGACATAAAATAATAAACAAATCAAAGCGCACTGAGCGAAATCGAAGTGCAAACAAACACAAACAAGAAAACATGAGTACACAACAATTCGCAACAAAAGCATTACATTCAGGACACGACACAACGCAAAACGGCGGCACACGAGCTGTTCCAATTTATCAATCAACAGCATATGTGTTTAACAACTCCGATCATGCGTCCAACTTATTTTCCTTAGCAGAACCAGGAAATATTTATACCAGAATCAACAATCCAACAAACGATATTTTAGAACAGCGTTTAGCTTCATTAGAAGGTGGAATCGCAGCCGTAGTTACCGCATCAGGAACTTCTGCCATTGCTACTACATTGCTCACATTGCTCAGAGCAGGCGATCATATTGTAGCTTCCAACAGTCTGTATGGCGGAACGTATAATTTGCTAAATGTAACCTTGCCAAGACTCGGAATTACCACAACATTCGTAGATCCAGCAGAAGAAAATAGCTTTACAGATGCGGTACAAGAAAACACAAGAGCCGTTTTCATCGAGTCACTTGGAAATCCAAAATTAGATGTATTAGACATTGAAAAAATTTCCGCACAAGCCAAAGCAAACAAAATCCCTCTCATAGTCGACAATACCATTGCCACACCTTACTTACTGAATCCTATCAAACACGGCGCAAACATTGTCATTCATTCACTTACAAAATACATCAACGGAAACGGAACTGCACTCGGAGGCGCAATCATTGACGCAGGAACTTTTGATTGGACCAACGGGAAATTCCCAGAATTCACAGAACCATCTGCAGGATATCACGGATTAATTTATAGTGAAGCTTTAGAAGAAGCCGCATTCATTGCCAAAGTACGTATTGAAGGATTGCGTGATTTTGGTTCGGCATTAAGTCCGTTCAACGCATTTCAAATCATTCAAGGATTAGAAACATTGCCAATCAGAATCAAACAGCATAGTCAAAACGCACTCGAATTAGCAACATGGTTGCAAACACAAGAAGCTGTTGCTTGGGTAAACTATCCAGGATTGGAAACAAGCAACTACAAAGCATTAGCTGAGAAATACTTGCCAAAAGGTCAAAGCGGCATCGTAACATTTGGAATCAAAGCAGGTTTTGAAGCCGCAAAACGTATTGCCGACGAAACAAAAGTATTCTCACTCTTAGCCAATATTGGAGACACAAAATCGCTCATCATTCATCCAGCAAGTACGACGCATCAACAATTAACGGAAGCGCAACAGGTTTCTACAGGTGTGACGCAAGATTTAATTCGATTATCAGTTGGCTTGGAAGATGTAGAAGATTTAAAAGCAGACTTACAAACCGTATTTGAAAAAATTACTGCGGGAATTCCAGCATCATAAAACAGCTATTTTGAGACAGAAAATAACACATATTACGATCTCAGATTTCTTTACAGAAAGCGGCGCGTACTATCCAAACCTAAAGTTGAGTTACCAACTTGTAGGTTCGGATAGTGCAGATGCGCCAATCGTTTTGGTAAATCATGCACTGACAGGAAACTCAGAAGTTACAGGTGTAAATGGTTGGTGGAATAAGCTTATTGGAGATGGTAAATGTATTGATACCAATCATTTTAAAATTTTGAGTTTCGACATTCCAGGCAATGGTTTTTCACAAGAAACAGGATTGATAAAACACTATAAGGACTTTGTGGCAAGAGACATTGCTAAACTATTCATCAGAGGATTAGAATATTTAAAAATCAACAAACTTTTTGCCGCTATTGGCGGATCGTTAGGTGGTGGAATTGCTTGGGAAATGGCAGTCTTAGAACCAAATTTGATTCAAAATCTAATTCCGATTGCAGCCGATTGGAAATCGACCGATTGGTTAATTGGAAATTGCTTTTTGCAGGAACGTATCCTTGAAAACTCTAGCAATCCGATTGAAGATGCTCGTATTCATGCCATGTTGTGCTATCGTACACCTTTTTCACTCAAAGTAAAATTTCAGCGAACACGCGATACAGAAAAAGAACTATTCAATACCGAAAGTTGGTTGGTACATCACGGAAAAAAATTGCAACAACGCTATCAATTGGCAGCATACAAACTGATGAATCAGCTTTTAAAAACCATCGATATTACTAGAGGTAGAACATCACTTGAAAAAGTAGCTTCAAAAATTACAGGAAACATTCACATTATAAGTATCAACAGTGACATATTTTTTTCACCAGATGAAGATGTTGAAACCTTCAGGAGACTCAAACGTGTCAAAGAAAACATATATCACGACGAAATTCAGTCCATTCACGGACACGACGCATTTTTAATGGAATTTGGACAATTGAGTCTATTACTCAGAAACATATTTCAAGTTCAAAAATCATCGATCTAACAAGGACAACACAAAACGAAATGAAAATATTAAAATTTGGCGGAAAATCACTCGCTAACGGAAAAGGAATCAAAACAGCGATTCAAATCATAAGAGACAAAGCAAAGCAGCAAGAAGATATTGCCGTTGTGTTATCTGCACGTGGAAATGCCACCGATGAGTTATTGGAAATGTTAGAAAAAGCCGCTCATAAAGAATCCTATCATGAGCAATTTACAGCGTTTAAAGCCTATCAAAGTCAAATAGACAGAGCTGTTGATTTTTCAGAGGAATTTACAACATTAGAAAATTTATTTCAAGGTGTTTCACTATTGGGCGATTACAGCGAAAAAATAAAAGATCAAGTGGTCTCTCAAGGCGAAATAATTGCAGCAAAATTGGTTACCAATCTGCTCAAAAAAGAAGGTGTCAATGCACATTTTACTGATGCCAGAAACCTTATAAAAACAGATAATGTTTTTGGAAATGCACGTCCGTTAGATGTAATATCGCGAAAAAATGTTATCAATCATTTCAAATCGCACAATGGAACAACAGTAAACATCGTCACAGGTTTTATTGGATCGAATCAAAACAATGAAACCACAACACTTGGAAGAAACGGAAGCAATTACACGGCAGCTTTATTGGCTAATTTTTTAGATGCGGAAGAATTACAAAATTACACACATGTAGACGGAATCTTTACAGCAAATCCAGATTTGGTTGCGGATGCGAAAAAAATAGAAGAACTCTCATTCAATGAAGCGAACGAATTGGCAAACTTTGGCGCAAACATTCTACATGCAAAAACCATTGTTCCACTCATTGAAAAAAACATTCCTTTACGCATCTTAAACACATTCAACAGTTCGGATGAAGGAACAATCATCAAGCAAAAAACAATCAAAAAAGGAATCAAATCGATTTCAGTATTAGACAATGTTGCCTTGGTAAACTTAGAAGGCGGAGGCTTGTTGGGTAGAGTTGGTGTAGATGCGCGCATTTTTAAAACACTCGGAGAAAAAGATATCAATGTAAGTATCATTTCGCAAGGTTCTTCCGAACGTGGAATTGGTTTGGTAATTGATGCCAATCAAGCTTCCAATGCAATCATTGCGCTTGAACGTGAATTTGAAAATGATTTCTATACCAAAGATGTCAACAAAATCTCTGTCATTGATGATGTTGCAGTCATCTCGATTGTTGGGCAAAACTTAAGCGAATTTCACAAACCATACAATGCATTAATCAAAAATCAAATTGTTCCGATTCTATTTAACAATACGGTTTCAGGAAAAAACGTGAGTTTGGTAGTGAAAAAAACACAATTGCACAAAGCAATCAATGTGATTCATGGACAAATCTTCGGAATCTCTAAAAAAATAAACATCGCTGTCTTTGGAAAAGGTTTAGTTGGTGGAACATTACTCGATCAAATCGTGCAAAGCAAAAAAGACATATTAGACAAAAATAACATCAAGCTAAATGTATTTGCTGTCGCCGATTCACAACATGTATATTTAGACAAAAACGGAATTGCTGACAATTGGCAAGAAACATTTCCAAAAGAAAAAGTTGCGTACACGGTGCAACAAATTATCGATTACGCAAAAAACAATCATCTCGAAAATTTAATTGCGGTTGATACAACAGCGAGCAAAGAATTTATACATAATTATATAAGTTTAGTTAATAATGGCTTCGATTTGGTTTCGGCAAATAAAATTGCGAACACAGTTGAGTACTCATTTTATGATACGTTGCGAAAAGAACTGAAAAAGCATCAAAAAAATTATTTGTACGAAACCAATGTAGGAGCTGGTTTACCATTGATTGATACGATAAAACTATTGCACAAATCGGGCGAAAAAATAAAGAAAATTCGCGGTGTATTTTCAGGCTCGTTAAGTTATCTTTTCAATACGTTTTCTGTGGAAGATGTAGAATTTAGTACCGTTTTAAAACAAGCTGAGGAAAAAGGTTTTACCGAACCTGATGCGCGTGAAGACTTATCGGGAAATGACGTTGCACGAAAATTATTAATCCTTGCCAGAGAATTGGATTTAAAACACGAATTCTCAGACATTACCATTCAAAACCTATTGCCAGTACACTTACAAGCGATCAGTTTACAAAAATTTAAAAATAACATTACCGATTTAGATCAAACCTACAAACTCATCAAAGCCAATCAACAAAAAAATCATGTATTGCGTTATGTGGGCGATTTATCAACGGAAACAGGAGTTTTGGAAGTCAAATTAATTTCTGTGCCAAGCAATAGTGCTTTGGGACAAATAAAAGGTTCAGACTCTATTTTTGAAATTTACACGGAAGCTTACAAAGAACAACCTTTAGTCATTCAAGGAGCTGGCGCAGGCGCTGCAGTTACGGCAAGAGGCGTTTTTGGAGATATCTTACGATTAACAGAAAAACTTTAAAATAATAAATGCTAAATGTTGAATGTTAAATTGAAAAAGTGTCAATTCGAGCGAAGTCGAGAATACTTGGAAACAATATAAGTTTCATGAGGTTCCAGCAAGTAAATTAACAATTTTGAAGTTTATAGGTTTATAAGTTGAACAGTTTATGTTTTGAAATAAAAAGTAGAAAAAACATATTAACAAACAACAAACAACAAAACACACAACGGAGCGCAGCGACCAACTCATAACAGGAGCAAAGCGACCTAAACAAACAACAAAAAATGAACTCACAACATATAGAAACTCAAGCGATTCGAACACAACTCGAACGCTCCAGTTTTCTTGAACATTCCAATCCGTTATACCTAACCTCAAGCTTTGTCTTTGAAGATGCTGAAGACATGCGCGCTTCCTTTGCGGAAGAAAAACAACGGAATATTTATAGCCGATTTACGAATCCGAATACCTCCGAATTTGTATCAAAAATCTGTAAATTAGAAGGTGCAGCAGCCGGACACGCTTTTGCAACAGGAATGTCGGCAGTATTTTCAACCTTTGCAGCATTGCTCAATAGTGGCGATCATATTGTATCTTCACGATCTATTTTTGGTTCAACAAATAGTCTATTTACAAAGTTTTTACCAAAATGGAACATTGAAACGAGCTATTTCAAAGTCAACGAAATTGACAAAATTGAATCTTTAATTCAGCCAAATACAAAAGTATTGTATGCTGAATCACCAACAAATCCAGCAGTTGATATCATCAATCTAGAAACTTTAGGAAAAATTGCCAAAAAACACAACCTAATTCTCATCATAGACAACTGTTTTGCCACACCATATTTACAACAACCGATCAAATTTGGAGCAGATTTGGTCATTCATTCCGCAACAAAACTCATTGATGGACAAGGTCGTGTATTAGGTGGCGTAACGGTTGGTCGTGCCGATTTAATTCGTGAAATCTATCTATTCGCAAGAAACACAGGTCCAGCATTATCGCCATTCAATGCGTGGGTTTTATCAAAAAGTTTGGAAACTTTAGTTGTTCGTGTAGATCGTCATTGTGAAAATGCCTTAAAAGTTGCAGAATTTCTGGAAGAACATCCACAAGTAAATTGGGTAAAATATCCGTTCTTAAAGTCGCATCCACAATACGAAATTGCTAAAAAGCAGATGAAACTTGGCGGAAACGTAGTTTCGTTTGAAGTAAAAGGTGGCGTAGATGCAGGAAGAAAATTTTTAAATAGCATAAAAATGTGTTCACTATCAGCAAATTTGGGAGATGCACGAAGTATTGTAACGCATCCTGCATCAACCACGCACAGTAAACTATCGGTGGAAGATCGATTGGAAACCAGTATTACAGATGGACTCATTCGGGTTTCTGTAGGATTGGAAAATGTATATGATATCATTGAAGATTTAAATCAAGCTTTAAGCTAAAAAAAAGTTCAACACTTTTTAATAAAAAATGTATGTCTTTCTAAAAAAAAGAAATACATTTGATAAATAATCTAGTAAGTCTATAGAGTAATAGTATTTTAATAAAAATTGACATGATTTTAAATCAAATAATCAAAAATAAAAGCAATTACAAAACAGATGTTCACTCTGAAAAACCATTGCGAAGCTTTGTAAAATCAATCAGTTGGAGAGTTATCGGAACCTTAGATACGGTTTTAATCTCTTGGCTAATTACAGGAACCTTAACAATGGCTTTTGCGATTGGATCTATAGAAATGTTGACAAAAATGGTGCTATACTTTTTTCATGAACGATTGTGGAACACTATAAAATGGGGAAAATAAAATGCAAACAGACATTCAAAAAATAAACGAAATAGTACGTGAAAAATCACCTGATGAAATCATTGCTTGGGCGGTTTCACAAGAAGGAAAAGCGGTCGTAACTACAAATTTCAGACCGTATGAAGGTGCAATATTACATGCGTGTACACAAGTGAAGCCAGACATTGACGTAATTTGGTGTGATACTGGTTACAACACGCCAAACACCTACAAACATGCTGAAACATTAATAGAACAATTAAACCTAAACATTGATTTATATGTACCAAAACAAACGGCTGCACACAGAGACATTGTATTGGGAATTCCAGATGTAAACGATGAAAAGCATCAACTATTTACCCAACAAGTAAAGTTAGAACCTTTTAAACGAGCAATGGAATTTCATAAGCCAAAAATTTGGTTTACAAACCTAAGAAAAGGACAAACTGCTTTTCGCGATTCTATAGATATTGTTTCTCTTGGAAAAGATGGCGTTTTGAAAGTAAGTCCGTTCTATCATTGGTCAGATGCGCAATTAGACGAATACCTAGAAGCACATCAAATTCCAAACGAATTCAACTATTTCGATCCAACAAAAGTATTAGAAAACAGAGAATGCGGACTGCATTCATAAGAACAAAAACATGAGTACGAAAGTATTACAAACAAACATTTTAGAAAGTGAAGCGATACATATTTTCAGAGAAGTCGTCGCACAATTTGAAAAACCAGTATTGTTATTTTCTGGAGGAAAAGATTCGATTACGTTGGTAAGATTGGCGCAAAAAGCCTTCTTTCCGGCAAAAATTCCGTTTCCACTATTGCACATTGATACAGGTCACAATTTCCCGGAAACTATTGAATTTCGTGACAGACTTGTAAAGAAACTAGGCTTACAACTCATCGTAAGAAACGTACAAGACAATATTGACGCGGGAAAAGTACAAGAAGAAACAGGGAAATACGCAAGCAGAAACATACTGCAAACGGAAACCCTATTAGATGCGATAGAAGAATTTGGTTTTGATGCTTGTATTGGTGGCGCGCGACGCGATGAAGAAAAAGCACGTGCCAAAGAACGAATTTTTTCCGTAAGAGATGACTTTGGACAATGGGATGAAAAAAATCAACGCCCAGAAGTATTTGATATGCTCAACGGGAAAATTAATCATGGACAAAATGTACGTGTATTTCCAATATCCAATTGGACAGAACTAGACGTGTGGAGTTACATCGAAAAAGAAAACATTGAAATTCCATCCATCTACTTTGCACACACACGAGCAACATTTTTAAGAGACGGATTAATCTGGTCTGCAAATGATGATGTTGTCTATCGTGAAGAAGATGAAAAAACAGAAGAACGCGTCATTCGGTTTAGAACAGTTGGTGACATGAGTTGTACGGCAGCAGTACTCTCAAACGCATACGACATTGCTTCGGTAGTACAAGAAATACGACAATCTACCATTTCAGAACGTGGCGCACGAATTGATGACAAACGCTCGGAAGCAGCCATGGAAAAAAGAAAACAACAAGGATATTTTTAAAATTTTCTTTAGAAAATTTTGCCCTTAGCTATTGGCGATTAGCCTTTAGCAGAAAATAAATAAGAACAAGCTAACAGCTAGCATAAAAAAATGGAAGTACTAAAAATAGCAACCGCAGGAAGCGTCGATGATGGAAAAAGTACCTTAATTGGTAGAATTCTGTACGATACACAATCGCTCACAGACGACAAACTCGAAGCCATAGAAAAAAAGAGCAAACAAAGAGGATTTGACTATCTAGATTTTTCACTCGCAACCGACGGATTAGTCGCAGAGCGCGAGCAAGGAATCACCATCGATGTGGCACATATCTATTTTTCAACACAACACAGAAGTTACATCATTGCCGATACGCCAGGACATGTAGAATACACTAGAAACATGGTTACGGGCGCATCAACCTCACAAGTAGCCATCATTCTCATTGATGCCAGAAAAGGAGTCATTGAACAAACATCGCGTCACTTTTACATCAACAATCTATTACGTATAAAAGACATTATTATTGCGGTAAATAAAATGGATTTGGTCGATTACTCAGAAGAAAAATACAATGCAGTTCAACAAGAAATTCAGGAACTTATCTCAAAATCTACTTACAAAGAACAAAACATAACCTGCATTCCTGTAAGCGCGCTGCAAGGAGACAACGTAGTCAAATCATCACAAAATATGACTTGGTACAAAGGGAAAACCTTGGTGGAACACTTAGAAGAAATTCAGGTGCAAGATGTCTATGAAGAAGCACAAACGCGTTTTCCTGTACAAACAGTCATCCGACCAAAAACAGAAGATTATCATGACTTTAGAGGATATGCGGGAAAACTATATGGTGGCGAAATCTCTGTAGGCGATCAAGTTACCGTGCTACCTTCAGGAACACAATCAACAGTAAAAGAAATCTATTTTTATGATGAAAAATTTGACAAAGCAGGAATAGGAAGTTCCATCACGCTTACGCTGGAAGATGATGTCAATGTGAGCAGAGGCGACATGATTGTAAAAACCAATGAACCACCAAAAATTGCAAAAGAACTGCAAGCTACCGTTTGTTGGATGGACAAAAAACCGTTGACAGCAGCTACAAAATATGGTTTGCAACACGGCGTTCACAATGTCTTGGCAAAAATTGTAGAAGTAGATACGATTGAAGAAACCAATTTTTCAGTAGAAAAAACAGCAGCGTCTCAATTGCAACTCAATGAAATTGGCAACATTCAGCTCAAACTCAACAAACCGTTATTTTATGATAGTTATCAAGATAACAAATACAACGGTGGTTTCATCTTGATCGATTTACAAACCAATACAACCGCAGGCGTTGGGTTTATTAAATAAATCTCGACTGCACTCGATTTGACAGTTAGGCTAAAAATAAAATTAAGAAAAACAAAACAACATCAAATATGATGAAAACTTCAAACAAACATATCATGAACTGCAACTGTATGTGTTGCTCTCACATTTTTCGTACACCAAAAGGAACATGACGTAAAACTCATATACATAACTCAATAAAAGTCCTTTTGAAACACCATTCATAAGGACTTTTTTAATTCTTGAAAACCAAACAAATGCAAAGCTTTAGAACTGAAATAGAAAACCCGATTGTCGAAAAAGACATCATTGAATTAGAACGAAAAATTCGCGAATTCAAAGAAGGAAAAGTAGATGAAGAAAAATTTAGAAGTCTTCGTTTAGCGCGTGGCGTGTACGGACAACGACAACATGGCGTACAAATGATTCGCATCAAACTACCATACGGAAAAGTGTCAAGTGCGCAATTACACAGAATTGCCGATGTTGCTGACGAATATTCCACAGGAAGATTGCACATTACCACACGACAAGACATTCAAATTCACCATGTAAGTCTCGATCGAACGCCAGAATTATGGGCACAACTTGAAAAAGATGACATCACCTTACGAGAAGCTTGCGGAAATACGGTGCGAAACATTACAGCAAGTGAAACCGCAGGAATTGACCCAGAAGAAGCTTTTGACGTGTCGCCGTATGCGGATGCAACGTTCAAATTCTTCTTGCGAAATCCAATTTCCCAAGAAATGGGTAGGAAATTCAAAATTGCTTTTTCAGCAACCGAAAAAGATACGGCACTTACGTACATTCACGATCTTGGATTTATTGCTAAAATTCAAAACGGAAAACGTGGTTTTAAAGTTTTGCTCGGTGGCGGATTGGGCTCACAACCACGACATGCAGATGTATTCTATGAGTTTTTAGCTTCAGATGAAATCATTCCGTTAATAGAAAGTGTATTGCGCATTTTTGATCGTCATGGCGAACGTGCAAAACGAGGAAAAGCACGGATGAAATTTCTAATCAAAGATCTTGGCTTGGAAGCTTTTATAAAATTGGTAAATGCGGAACGAAAAGCGCTGTCTCAAACAAAAGTCAATATTGATACAACAGCTTTTGACATTGCACCAACGTTTGAAGAACATTCGTATACATTTGATACTATACTTGATGCGACAGCCTTTCAATACTGGAAAGAAACGAATGTAATTCCTCAAAAACAACCAGGACTTTTTGCGATTGGAATTCGCGTACCTTTAGGCGATTTTTACACAGACAAAGCTCGATTATTAGCAGACTTAATCAAAAAATATGCTGCGGATGAATTGCGTTTTACGTTGCGTCAAAACATACTCATTCGCCATGTAAAAGAAGCATTACTGCCATTTTTCTATCAAGAACTCACAAAACTTGGATTTGCTGAAACAGGTTATAACAAACTCATAGACATCACAGCGTGCCCAGGAACAGACACTTGTAATCTCGGAATTGCAAGCAGTACAGGAATTGCGCGCGAATTAGAAAAAGTAATCGCAACCGAATACAAGGATTTCATTACCACAAAAGACATAACTATCAAAATAAGTGGTTGTATGAATGCTTGCGGACAGCACAATATGGCAGAAATTGGCTTTCAAGGAATGACGATAAAATCTGGGAAATTGGTGGCGCCAGCATTACAAATATTACTGGGTGGCGGTATTTTGGGCGATGGAAATGGTCGTTTTGCAGACAAAGTATTAAAAATTCCAAGCAAACGAGGACCAGCTGCATTGCGAGAAATTCTAGATGACTTCAAAATGAACGCGCTAGCAGAAGAATCATTCTTAAGTTACTACGAACGAAAAGAAAAATCATACTTCTACCAATTATTAAAACCATTATCAGACAGTTCAGCATTAGCAGAAGACGATTATATCGATTGGGGACATGAAAAACCATATGTAAAAGCCGTTGGAATTGGAGAATGTGCTGGTGTCGTAATCGATTTGGTAGAAACACTATTTCTAGAAAGTGAAGAAAAAATCGAAAATGCTTCGGCGGCATTGAAAGATGAAGTATATAGTGACAGTATCTATCATAGTTACGCTGCCATTGTCAATTCCGCGAAAGCGTTATTGCTCTCAGCACAGCAAAAAACGAATTCGCATGCAACGATTATCAATCAATTTGATGAAGTGTTTGTGGCGACAAAAAAAATTGAATTGCCAGACACTTTTGCAACATTTGTCTATCAAATTCAGCAAAACGAACCAACTGCAATTTTTGCCAAAAGTTACTTGCGAGATGCAGTTTGGTTTTTACAACAACTAAAAACGTATAGAAAGGAGGAGTTGACTCATGCATAAGCCAAAACTAACCGTATTGGGCGCAGGACCTGGCGATCCAGAACTCATCACGCTCAAAGGAGTCAAAGCACTACAAGATGCCAATGTTGTACTATATGATGCGTTGGTAAACAGAGAATTGTTGCAATATGCGTCAAGTGCGGAACATATTTTTGTGGGAAAACGCAAAGGATTCCACAAATACAGTCAAGATGAAATCAATGAACTTATTGTGCAAAACGCATACAAATCGGGTCATGTAGTACGCTTAAAAGGTGGCGATCCATTCATATTTGGGCGTGGAGCAGAAGAAGTAGTATATGCAAAAAACTACGGATTGGAAACGGCTGTAATCTCTGGAATTACTTCTGCAATTGCGGTTCCTGCATATTCAAATATTCCATTGACAAAACGCGGTATTTCTGAAAGTTTCTGGGTCATCACAGGTACAACTTCGGCACGGAAACTCTCAAAAGACGTTGCTTTGGCGGCACAATCTTCTGCCACGGTAGTCATTCTTATGGGAATGAGTAAACTCTCGGAAATTGTCACACTATTCAAACATGAAGGGAAACACAAAATGCCAGTAGGAATCATTCAAAACGGAACAACTGATAACGAAAAATCAGTTTTTGGAACGGTAGATTCTATCATAAAAAAAGTAAAAGATCAAAACTTGGCGGCTCCTGCAATCATTGTGATTGGGGAAGTGGTAAATGAAGCAATGCAACAAGTGAAGAATCAAATAGCAATCAATAAAAAAACATTTCCATTACAAAAAGTAATCTAAGCTATGGAGAAAAATGAACTATATCCGATATTCTTAAAAGTAGCGCAACTCAATATTCTTATTGTTGGCGGCGGTAATGTCGGATTGGAAAAACTAAGCTTCTTACTCAAATCGAGTCCGAATGCAAAAGTAGCGCTAGTTGCACCTTTCATCAGAGAAGAAATTAAAGTTCTTGCAAAAACACATCCAACAGTTACACTCATCAAAGATGCATTTGCCAACGAATATTTAGACGAAAAGCATATGGTAATTGCTGCGACAGACGATCAAATGGTAAACCTAAATATCTTTTTGGAAGCAAAACGAAGAAGTTTGTTGGTCAACTTAGCCGATCAGCCACAATACTGCGATTTCTATTTAGGCGGAATTGTCACTAAAGGAAACGTGAAAATTGCCATATCGACCAATGGAAAATCGCCCACAACGGCAAAACGCTTGCGACAGTTTTTTGAACAAATCATTCCAGAAAATATCAACGAATTGGTAAAAAACTTACACAGTTATCGAAAACGACTCAAAGGTGATTTTGAATACAAAGTAAACGCACTCAACGAAATCACAGAAACCTTATTAGAAGAAAAATAACAAGCAATTGGGAACGTCATTCTGAACTTGATTCAGAATCACAAGCTCAATCTAAAAACACAATAAAATCTAAATACTCAATACTAAAATCTCAATACTATTATTAAAAATGATACACACAGACATACTCATCATCGGAGCTGGACCTACAGGACTTTTTACAGTTTTTGAAGCAGGATTACTCAAACTAAAAACACATCTTATAGACGCGTTGCCACAACCTGGCGGACAATGTGCAGAAATATATCCTAAAAAACCAATCTATGACATTCCAGGTTTTCCAGAAATCTTAGCAGGCGATTTAATCAAAAACTTACTCAAACAAATTGAATCATTTGAACCAGGATTTACCTTAGGAGAACGTGCAGAAACCTTAGAGCGATTAGAAGACGATACCTTTATAGTGACCACAAACAAAGGAACAAAACATCACGCGCCTGTGGTTGTCATTGCAGGCGGATTGGGCTCGTTTGAACCGCGAAAACCACCTATTGCAAACCTTCAAAAATATGAAGACAATGGCGTGGCATACATCATTCGCGATCCAGAAGTATATCGCAACAAAAAAGTAGTCATTGCTGGTGGCGGCGATTCTGCTTTAGATTGGTCAATCTTTCTAGCAGATGTTGCTTCGGAAGTTACCTTAGTGCACAGAAGAAACGAATTTCGTGGTGCATTGGATTCTGTTGAAAAAGTTCAGGAACTCAAAAACCAAGGAAAAATTAACCTGATTACACCTGCAGAAATAACAGATTTGCATGGGGAAAATGAACTTTCAGGAGTTACGGTTCAGAAAAAAGGAGAAGAACCAGCTTTTTTAGAAGTAGATCATTTCATTCCATTATTTGGACTATCTCCAAAACTTGGTCCGTTGGGCGATTGGGGATTAGAAATTGAAAAAAATGCCATTAAAGTAGATAACTCATACGATTACCAAACCAACATTCCGGGCGTATATGCAATTGGAGATGTTAATACGTACAAAGGAAAACTAAAACTGATACTTTCTGGATTTCATGAAGCGGCAGTTATGTGTCAAAGCGCTTATCAACGCATCAATCCAGGGAAAAAATATGTTATGAAATACACTACAGTTTCTGGAGTAGAAGGATTTGACGGTTCCAAAAAAGAAGCCAAAAGAGAAACGGTTCAAACGATCTATTAAATCCAAAATAAAATGTCAGATATTACCATTTATATAAAAGATAGAAAAGGGAAGAAGCATTCAGTACAAGCGCCGACAGACATGGCGATGAATCTTATGGAAATATGCAAAGCTTACGAATTGCCCGTAGAAGGAACTTGTGGCGGAATGGCAATGTGTGCTTCTTGTCAGTGTTATATATTATCAAAACATGAACTTCCAGAAATGAGCATTGATGAAGACTTAATGTTGGCAGAAACCTTTTATGTAAAAGAAAACAGCCGTTTAGGATGCCAAATTCCAATCACTGAAAACTTAAATGAGTTGTATATAGAATTGGCACCTGAAGTTTAACATCGAAAAAAGAAGTACGCTACACTAAACGGAACGAAAAAGTGTATAACATTTTATAAAACAAAAAGAATTGCGTTACACTGAGCGGAGTCGAAGTGTTAAATACGGTATTACCATACTTTCTAGTAAAAAAAGATAAGTAACTTATTGATTATTAATATTTAAACGGTAAGATCATGAAAAAAAAGAAATTAAAAAATTTAGCGCTTAACAGAAAAACGATCTCCAATCTTGATGCTTCACAAAGCAGAGGTGGAAACACGACAAACTCAGTTCAAGTATGTATTCGTACGTATGTCAACGCAAACGGAATCAACATTTGTATTGCAACTGCAGATTGCGCTCGAACGGAAGGAAAAGAATGTCAAAGCATTTTCAACGACTGTATTACACAAACAGAATTTCCAACATGTAGAAACTGTCAATAATTATGACAAAACAGAAAAACTTCAAAAAGAACGAACTTCGGTTCGTTTTTTTTGTCAAGAAAGCCAAAAAACAACGGTAAATCTGCACACCAGAACTCTAAAGATAGTTATTTTCAATTAAAATTATTTTTTAGGTTTTCAGAAGCCGTAATTGCCTTATTTATAATAACATAGAAATGACGGCTCGTTGCGTAAAAATGATTTCCATTTCGGCGAAATGTTCAAAAATGACGTCGAAATGCATTAAAGCAGAGTTGAGTGAAAAGATAAATTTTCTAATTTTAGAAAACAGAAAAGTTCCCTATATCTAAACCTATAAACTACCAGACATGAAGTTCCCCTATTGGATGACACTCATAGCCGTGTGTCTTTTCTGCGTTGTAGCCTCTGCACAATGCGCAGGAATTAATAACAATGCTTGTACTACAGCAGCACCTACGGTTGTTGGTAACAGTATTACCTGTACACCACCAGCGAATCAAGGAGGTCGAAGAAATTTTCAAGTAACAAATATGATTGCTGGAGCAACATACAGGCTCTCTAACTGTGGATCAGGTTATGATACACAAATGACAGTCAGAGATGCTTCAGGAACTTCCGTTGCATACAATGATGACAATGGTCCTGCGTGTACTGGAACAGCAGCCTCCATTGATTTTACTCCAACAACTACAGGCGATTACCGAATTCATTTAAATCGTTACAATTGCGCCACTACAAACAATCTTAATGGTGATATTGTAGTAACACTAATTACGGCAGCACCGGTTACACCGCTAAATGATGACTGTGCCAACGCAACTTCATTAAGCGTAAGTCCAACAAGTACCTGTGTAACACTTACTTCAGGAGATTCAACAAATGCAACACAAAGTATAGCAGCATTAACATGTAATGGTTTTACCGGAAATGCCGATGATGATGTTTGGTATAGCTTTGTAGCAACAGCGACAGATCACGACATAACTGTAAGTCCAGGAACAATAAATGATTTAGTAGTAGACCTAAGATCAGGAACTTGTAATGCCACAAGTATAGATTGTGCAGATAATACAACAGGAGGTAATGATGAAGTTATCAACGCTACAGGTTTAACCATCGGATCAACCTATTATATTCGTGTATTCAGCTATGGTGGCGCTGGAAATGATGGAACATTTGATATCTGTGTAACAACGCCCGTAATAATTCCCTCTAATGACGACTGTGCAAACGCCATTTCTTTAGGAGTAAGTCCTACAGGAGTTTGTGCTACAAGTGCAACGGGAACAACGGAAAACGCAACGCAAAGTCTTGCAGCAATCACGTGTAATGGTTCTACAGGAAATGCCGATGATGACGTTTGGTATAGTTTTGTTGCAACAGCGTTTGAGCATGATATTACTGTGACACCAGGAACCATTAGAAATGTTGTGATCGATTTACGATCGGGTGCCTGTAATGGAACTAACATTGACTGTGCCGATAATACCGGTGGCGCAAATGCTGAGGTGCTAAATGCAACAGGTTTAACCATCGGAACAACTTATTATGTTCGTGTATATAGCAGAGGAAATGCATCAAGAGCTGGTACATTTGATATCTGTGTGACAACGCCGCCACAACCACCTTTAAATGATGATTGCTCAAATGCTACGGTATTAACCGTAAGTGCCGATACTTGTACAACAAGTATTTCAGGAACTACAGAATTGGCAACACAAAGTATTGCTGCCATCAGTTGTAATGCTGCAACAGGTGATGCAAACGATGATGTTTGGTATAGCTTTACAGCAACAGCAACAGATCATGATATTACAGTAACTCCAGGAACGCTTACAAATGCAGTAATCGATCTACGATCAGGTGCGTGTACAGGAACAAATATTGATTGTGCAGATGCCACAACAGGAACAAACGCCGAAGTACTAAATGCTTCAGGTTTAACCATAGGAACAACTTATTACGTACGTGTCTACAGCTTTGGAAGTACGGGAAATGAAGGCACTTTTGATATCTGTGTGACCACACCAATAATTCCACCTGTAAATGACGATTGTGCATCTGCAACTTCATTAAGTGTAAGTCCAAACAATACATGTATCACAAGTGTCACTGGAACTACGATAGATGCTTCACAAAGTATAGCTGCTTTTAGTTGTGGTGGTTTTACAGGAAACGCTGATGATGACGTATGGTATAGCTTTGTCGCTACGGCAACCAGTCATGACATTACAGCAACTCCAGGAACAATCAGTGATCTTGTATTAGACCTTCGATCAGGAGCTTGTAATGGAACTAATATTGCATGTGCCGACGGAACTACAGGAGCAGGTTTGGAAGTAATCAATGCTACAGGTCTAACTATTGGAAATACCTATTATGTACGTGTATACAGTTATGGAACAAGTGAAGGTACATTTGATATTTGTGTAACTACGCCGACAATCGTTCCAGGACCATGTCAACCCACAACAGATACGCCAGGAACAATGTACATTGAAGAAGTAGCATTCTTAGGAACACTAGAAGATGTTACCAACACAGGTTCTAGTTTTAGTACAGGATACCAAGATTTTACAGGTTTACCTACCCTAGCAAGGCAAGTAGAAGGTGAAGGAGTGAACGTATACGTAGAAGCACCTTTTAGATGCACTTGGAAAGCTTGGGTAGATTGGAATCAAGACGATGTATTTGACGAAACAACAGAAGAAGTTTACAACTCCAACTTTATCTCAACCACAACGACAACTTTTGGTTTTATCATTCCATTAGGAACTGCTGCAGGCGACTACAGAATACGTGTCAGAAACTACACCGGATATGACTATTCAATATTTGATTACAACAACTCGCATGACTTTAATCCATGTGAAAACTTTGTAGATACAGGTTCAACAATCGATCAGTATGGAGAAGCAGAAGATTATCTATTTACAGTAGAACCCTACTGTGATGCTATAATTGATACCATTACAGAAGGAGAAACATGTGGTCCAGGAACTGTAAATCTATCTGTTACAGGTTCGGGAACACCGTTCATTACACAATACAGATGGTACGATGCAGAAACGGGCGGAAATCTAGTAGCAACAACACTCACAGGAAACTGGACAACACCATCAATTTCAGCAACAACAACCTATTATGTGACCGCATTCAACGGATTCTGTGAATCTTGGGTGCGTGAACCAATCACCGCAAAATTTAATCCCATACCAACAGTTACTATCACACCAGATATCAATAACAGAGTAGTATGCGGGGAAAATGATATGCTAGAAATCTCAGTATCAGGAGATGTTGAAGATGTATTTCTAATTGATGAAGACTTTGAATCTGGTGATTTAGGAGTTTTCAGTAACATCATTCTAAATGATAACGGAGCGGCTATCAATGCGCGTTCTGCTTGGCAGAATCAAACAAGTACATTTGTGCCATCAGAAGAAGTATGGTTCCCTGCAATATCTTCAGGATTTGGGAATGACCAATTTGTTATCTGTAACTCTGATGTTGGAGCTGACGGAGGTGGAAACTCATACATTACACACAATGCTTTACAATCGACAACCTCATACGATACAACCGATTATGTCAATCTCGCATTCAGTTTTGATTGCTATTATTCACACTATTTAGAAGATGGAAATGGCGGTGCAGATGATTACTTTACAGTAGAAGTTTCTACAGATGGAACAAACTGGACAGCACTTACTGCGGACATCATTGCCGATGTAGGAATCGGAACGAAATTTGACAACCTTTCTTATGACTTATCTGCCTACATCAATCAACCTACGGTCAGTGTACGTATTCGCTTTTATGCAGTTTGGTCTGATGGAATTGCAGTAGATAATGTAAAACTATTTGGAGACAAAGACGTAACGGCTGTAGATTGGACAACAACACCAGCAGGAATCATTGACTTATATATTGATACGGATAATGATAATATTGGAGATGCACCATACGTTTCAGGAAGTTATGAAACAGTATATGCAATGCCAACCTTAGCACAACTAGAAGAAGCAAACTATTCATTCACTATTGATGCAAATCTCGCAAACGGTTGTGGAGCAGTGAGTTCTAACTTTAACGTAACCAACAATACAAGAATCTTTGATAGTACCATTGATGGTTGGGGAAATGCTTCCAACTGGTCACAAGGAATCGTTCCAACATCAGACGATTGTGTTATTATCAAAGACAACGGAATGGCAATTGACACCAGAACATCGGGCAACGGACTCGCTCGAAATATCACGGTAAAAAATGGTGCTTATCTAGAAATGGATTCAGGTTCATCGCTTACGGTGACTGATTGGATCAATGTAGAAGCTGGCGGAACCATTCATATGAGCGATGGTGCCAACCTAATTCAAGTCACAGATGTAGTAACCAACAACAACACAGGTGAAATCAATATGGATCGTACAGTAACAGGTCTTAATGGATTCGATTACATCTATTGGTCATCTGCTGTAGAAGGTTTTGATGTTGCAGATGTATCGCCAGGAACTGCTTCCTATCTCATATATCAATGGACAGCTACTGTTAGTGGAAATGGTGTCGGAAATTATGGAGAATGGCAAAGTGCTTCTGGAAACATGGACATCGGAACTGGATACATAATTCGTGGACTTTCAGGAACAAGTGTAGCCAACACAGCAGAATTTGTAGGACGTCCAAACAACGGAATCATTAATACGCCAGTGAGCAGAGGAACGTATACAGGAGTTGACTATCCTGGCGGTGGCGGAACTGTAGCAACAGCTTTAGATGACAACTGGAATTTAGTAGGAAATCCTTACCCATCAGCAATATCTGCGGATGCGTTCATTGCAGCAAATGCTTCTGTAATTACGGATGATACAAATCCATCAACAATCACAGGAACAGTATATTTATGGAGACACCTAAGTACGCCAAGTGACTTATATGCAGATCCTTTCTACAACGGATACGCATACAATTACAATGAAGACGATTACATTCAGTACAACAGTACAGGATCAAACCCAATAGGTTTCAACGGAAATATTGCGGCTGGACAAGCATTCTTCGTACTTATGGATGATGCAGCACCAACGTCGTCAACAATTCAGTTCAACAACTCTATGCGTGGTGTAGCATATACCAACGATCAATTTTACAGAGCTGGTGAAGATCCAACAGATGTTGGTCAATTTGAAAATGATGGTGAAAATGCGGTCATAGAAAAACACAGAATTTGGCTAGACATCATTGCTTCAGACAACAAAGCATCTTCCATCCTCATAGGATATATCACAGGCGCATCAAATGATAAAGACAGACTATTTGATGGAGACAATCTAAGCGATGCGCCAACACATATGTATTCAATAGTAGACAATACAGAAATGTCCATTCAAGGAAGATCATTACCATTTCAAGATACAGATGAAGTACCATTAGGAATACAAATCGCGCAAAGCGGAAACTACACAATTGCTATAAATGCGCTTGATGGATTATTTGAAAATACCAATCAAGATATATATTTGGAAGACTTGTATACAGGCGAAATTCACGACTTACGCACAGCTCCATACAGCTTCTACTCAGAAAATGGAAACTATGCCGATCGTTTTGTATTAAAATACCTTGCGCCAAGTGCGAGTACATTAGACATAGAAGAATTCAATTCCAACACAGGAATCGTTATAACAACAAACGAAAATCAAATAAAAGTACACGCTTACAAAAGCCAAATAGCAGACATTACCATTCACGACATTCTAGGAAAACGTCTCATTGACCGTAAAGATATCAATGAAGAAGTATACAACATTACAAATTTAAGGCAAACCAATAGTGCGCTCATTATAAAAGTCACACTAAAAAATGGAAAACAAAAAATCCAAAAAGTGATTTACTAAAAAAATCCAAAACATCACTACAAAAACACGCTACGTAACACAAACTGTAGCGTGTTTTTTTGTGGAAAAAATATGAATAAAACGATAATGTAAGAAAAATGTAAGTTTTTAAATAATTCGCAATAAAAAGCTGAATTTTAATCATTTCATTGAAAAATTAGCAATAAAAACTCGTTTGAAACCTTCTCGCAGCAATGCGACAGACTTCCCAACGTGTTTGAAAGCTTCCTGCAGACCTGCGAGACGGTTTCAAACACAAACAAAACCTTCTCGCAGACCTGCAACACGAAATCCAACGCAAACAAATCGTTCCTGCAATGCTGCAACATGCTTTCCAACGCAAACAAAAGCTTCCTGCAATACTGCACAATACTTTCAAACAAGAAATAAATAAAAAAAACAACTGTCAGCAAATACAACAATACAAAACACATAGAAATACGGGTTGTTAAATTCAAAAGCATCACTTACTTTTATGCAAAATCAAAACAAGCATGCTGACCAATACCATCAAAAAGCTCTCAACAACCATTCTCAACAATCAATCAGACTTCGATACCATCAAAAACTCGATTGATGAAATTCACAAACACTATCTAGAAACGACCAACATCGCCGAAGAAGGAAAAGGCATGCAACATATGGCGGCTGTACCAACAGCTAGTGGAATGGCACTCTCACTCAATCATGCGGCGGCTTGCTTATTAGATTATCGCAGAACTGCAAAATTTTTGGATGGAATGGTAAAGCTCATTCGTCAAAAACAACAACAGCATCCCAATGAAATCATCAACATCTTCTATGCCGGTTGTGGACCGTATGCGCCTTTTATTACGTTAATTGCACCATTATTCAAAGCTTCAGAAGTACAATTTACTATTCTCGAAATAAATGCTGCTTCCATTAAAATGGCAGAAAAACTTATCGAAAAACTAGCATTAACAAATTATGTAACAGAATATCACACAGCAGACGCGGTTACCTTTCAAATTCCAGATGCCAAAAAATACCACATCTTATTCAGTGAAACACTAGACGCGTTACTATACCGAGAATCCTACGTGCCAATCCTTTGGAATATGCTGCCACAACTCTCAGAAAACTGTGCAATCATTCCAAACAATGTTATCGTGCAAGCAAGTCTAACCTATCCGCAAGAAAAAGGAAAAGAAGCTAAAAAAGAAAAACAAGCAGCGATTATCTTAGACGTTCGTGAAGCCGTAAAAAATAGTAACGGAAACAAAGAATTGCCAGATACATTTCCCGCGACAACCATAAACATTGCTGGTAATGAAACATATGATACCATGGTAGTGGACACCAAAGTACACATACATGATGACATTTGGTTGCACAGAAACGAGTCATCACTCAGCATTCCACTCGAAATGAAAATTACCTATCCGATAGAAGCACCAAACGTAACCTTCTTCTACGAACTCAAACCATCTGTAGAACTCAAATTACAAAATTAAGTTTGTGAGTTTATAAGTTGAAAAGTTAAAAAAGTAAAACAATTCAAATTCCATTTTCAAACCGTCAGATCAAATGCCAAATCTCTGATTTGGTATATCGAGAACAGCTACGAACCCTAAAGTTCATGCAAAGTCCTAAATAATACTCAAAGTTTCAAACAACAAACAACCTGTCACATCGAGCGCAGTCGAGATGCAAACCCCATCAAACCAAGCAAAGTCAAGATGCGAAAACGTTATCGCATAAAAATCATCGCAAAATACTTGCATCTTCCTTTTCTATGCCGTTAATTTGTAAAAAAATAGTTCATACCTATACTGTCGTTATCAAGAAAGGCTGAGGGAATAGACCCGATGAAGCCTTAGCAACCCTTTACACATAAAGAAGGTGCTACATTCTACTGCGCAAGCGGATAGATAACAAAGAGAAATTCTCATCATTTCCTTACACTTTTTTGATAACAATAATTTGGGCGTTACCCTAACGGGTCAGGCTATCCGCTATATCTTTTTTTACCAAAAAAGGATGCCGCTGCTATCCTTAACGCCGAAGTTCCCGAGAAATCGGGAAACTAAAAGCAACAAAAAATTGCGAAGCAAAATCGCAACAAAAAGATCATAAGAAACAAAAAACAAAGACTGCTGAGCAAAGTCGAAGCGAAAAAATACAATGAAAAACATCTGGAACGAAATAGAAAAAAGAATCCTTGTCCTCGATGGCGCAATGGGAACCATGTTACAAGCTTACAAATTCACAGAAGCAGACTTTCGCGGCGAACGTTTTAAAGACTTTCAAGTACCATTGCAAGGTAACAATGACTTACTATCCATCACACAACCTCACGCCATCAAAGAAGTACATGCAAAATACTTTGCGGCGGGTGCAGATATTGTAGAAACCAATACATTTTCTGGGACAACTATCGCCATGGCTGACTATGAAATGGAAGACTTAGTCTACGAACTTAACTACGAATCGGCAAAAATAGCCAAAGAAGTCGCGGACGAATTCACCGAAAAAGAACCTCACAAACCACGATTTGTAGCAGGTTCTATCGGGCCAACCAACAAAACAGCAAGCATGTCGCCAGACGTAAACGATCCAGGATATCGTGCTGTAACCTTTGACGAATTACGCATCGCCTACAAACAACAAGTAGAAGCACTTATAGATGGTGGCGTAGACATTCTTCTAGTAGAAACCGTATTTGATACGCTCAATGCCAAAGCAGCACTATTTGCTATTGAAGAAGTAAAAGCAGAAAGAAAAATTGAAATCCCAACCATGCTCAGCGGAACAATTACAGATGCTAGTGGACGTACACTATCAGGGCAAACGGCAGAAGCATTTCTTATCTCGGTATCACACATTCCGTTACTCTCGGTAGGATTCAATTGCGCATTAGGAGCAAACCTATTACAACCACACTTAGAAGCCATTGCCAACAAAACGGACTTTGCAGTTTCGGCACATCCAAACGCAGGATTGCCAAACGCCTTTGGGGAATATGATGAAACTCCCGAAGAAATGGCAGTGCAAATAGAAGAATACCTCAAAAAAAATCTCATCAACATTATTGGTGGATGTTGCGGTACAACTCCCGATCATATAAGCGCCATCGCAGCAGTAGCGGCAAAATACAAACCACGCAACGTAGTTGTAAACGCATAAGTCAAAAAAGAAAAAAGGAACAAAGTACACTGAGCTTGTTGAAGTGTAATTGAAACGAAAAGAGGATAAAAAATGAAAAATCCAGAAGGAGCCAACATCAGCAACCAAGCAAAACGCAAACAAACAAAATTCATGCGTCTTTCAGGCTTAGAACCTTTGGTTTTAAATGAAAATAGCAACTTTATCAACGTTGGAGAACGTACCAATGTAGCTGGTTCACGAAAATTTTTGCGACTTGTAAAAGAAGAAAAATTTGATGAAGCGTTGGCAATCGCCAGACATCAAGTTGATGGTGGCGCACAAATCATCGATATCAATATGGATGATGGTTTGATTGATGGAAAAGAAGCCATGGTAAAATTTCTCAACCTTATTGCTGCCGAACCAGATATTTGTCGTGTGCCAATTATGATCGACAGTTCTAAATGGGAAATCATTGAAGCTGGATTGCAAGTTGTTCAAGGAAAATGTGTGGTAAATTCAATCTCTCTAAAAGAAGGTGAAGAAAAATTCATTTGGGAAGCAACACAAATCAAACGGTATGGAGCTGCCGTAATTGTCATGGCTTTTGATGAAGTTGGACAAGCAGACAACTATGAACGCCGATTGGAAATTGTAGCACGTTCCTACGATGTCTTAGTCAACAAAGTTGGATTTCCGGAAGAAGATATCATCTTCGATTTAAATATATTTCCTGTAGCCACGGGAATGGAAGAACACCGAAAAAATGCAATCGATTTTATAGAAGCCACACGTTGGACACGCGAAACCTATCCAAACGTAAGCGTTAGCGGTGGCGTAAGTAATGTATCGTTCTCTTTTCGTGGAAACAATGTCGTACGAGAAGCGATGCACTCTGTATTTCTCTATCATGCCATTCAAGCGGGAATGAACATGGGAATCGTAAATCCGACGATGTTAGAAGTCTATGACGACATTCCAAAAGAACTCTTAGAACACGTTGAAGATGTTATTTTAGACAGGCGCGATGATGCTACCGAACGTTTATTAGACTTGGCAGAATCGTACAAAGGAGTAAAAAAAGCAGACACCGAAACGGTGCAAGAATGGCGTAGTTACGAATTGCAAGATCGTATCACACATTCGCTCGTAAAAGGAATTGATAAATACATTGTAGAAGATGTAGAAGAAGCACGTTTGCAAGCAGAAAAACCAATTGAAGTTATAGAAGGAAACCTGATGATTGGAATGAATGTCGTGGGAGATTTATTCGGTTCCGGAAAAATGTTTTTACCACAAGTAGTAAAATCGGCACGAGTAATGAAAAAAGCGGTGGCGTATTTGCAACCTTTTATTGAAGCAGAAAAAGGCGAGCAACAACAAGCAATTGGAAAAGTGTTAATGGCAACGGTAAAAGGCGATGTTCACGATATCGGGAAAAACATTGTAAGTGTCGTATTGGGTTGTAACAACTATGAAATTGTAGACTTAGGAGTGATGGTTCCGCCAGAAAAAATCATTGAAACGGCAAAAGCAGAAAATGTAGATGTCATTGGTTTATCTGGTTTAATTACGCCTTCGCTAGATGAAATGGTGTATTTAGCCAAAGAAATGGAACGTCAAAATCTGGAAATTCCGTTGCTTATTGGTGGCGCAACAACTTCCAAAGCACATACGGCTGTAAAAATTGATCCAGAATACAAAAATGCTGTCGTACATGTCAACGATGCATCAAGGGCTGTAACGGTTGTGGGCGATTTACTAAACAAGAAAAAATCGAAAGACTATCGCGATAAGTTAAAACAAGATTACGACGAATTCCGTGAAAAGTTCTTAAAACGTAAAAAAGCAAAATCATACATTTCATTAGAAGCTGCACGTGCAAAAAAATATAAAATCGATTGGGAAACAAGTACCATTGTAAAGCCAAAAGAACTTGGAATTCAAAAGCTTACGCAGTTAAGTCTTAGAGAACTGGTTCCATATATCGATTGGAGTCCGTTTTTCCGCTCGTGGGATTTACATGGACGTTTTCCAGATATCTTAACGGATGACGTTGTGGGTGAACAAGCAACACAATTGTATGATGATGCCACAAAAATGGTAGAAGAAATCATTGCAAAACAATCGCTCAAAGCCAAAGCAATTTTTGGATTGTTTGAAGCAAATACGGTAAATGATGATGACATTTCCATTCAGAAAAAAGGAAAAGAAATAGCAGTTTTTAGAACACTTCGTCAGCAATTGGAAAAACGTGCAGAAGTTCCAAACATTGCATTAGCAGACTTCATTGCCCCAAAAGAAACAGGGAAAACTGATTATATGGGTGCGTTTTGTACGGCTATTTTTGGAGCAGATGAATTGGCAAACAGTTACAAAGAACAAAACGACGATTACAACGCAATTATGGCGCAAGCCATTGCCGATCGTTTTGCAGAAGCCTTTGCGGAGTATTTACACAAACAAGTACGAACGAAACATTGGGGTTATGCGGCAAATGAAGCATTGACCAATGAAGAACTCATCAAAGAAGTTTACAAAGGAATTCGTCCTGCACCAGGTTATCCAGCATGTCCCGATCATTTGGAAAAAGAAACCATATGGGAATTGCTCGATGTAGAAAATGTTATTGGTGTTTCGTTAACAGAAAGTCTAGCCATGTGGCCAGCAGCAGCAGTTTCAGGATATTACTTTGGAAACGAAGAAGCCAAATATTTTGGACTTGGTAAAATAAAGAACGATCAAGTGGAAGATTTCGCAAAACGAAAAGGAATTACCATAGAAAAAGCACAAAAATGGTTGCATCCAACGTTGGCGGATTGATGAATGATTTTATAATGTAGGTTTGAGTTTCTCACTTTTGTAGGAACTTGGCGTTAGTGATAGGAGTGGCATCCTTTTTAATATAGGAAATATCATTGCGAGGAGGAACGACGAAGCAATCTGTGTATTGTAAATATGAGTTGAAGTCATTTTTTTAAAAGACAATCGAAAAAAAGAATTGTTTAAAAAGATATAACGGATAGCACGACCGAAGGGAACGCCCTAATTGAATTTAGAATTATGAATTCAGAATTATGAATGTTGGATTGGTTGTCAAATAAACAAAAAAGGCAAAAAACGAAAAATATAAGAGCCGAGTAAGCAAGTCTCAATACTAATTACTCAATTCTCAATACTATAAAAAACATGAAAGTAACAGATCATATCGCGAAATCAGAAGGGAAAACATTGTTCTCTTTTGAAATATTACCGCCGTTAAAAGGACAAGATATCAAGTCAATTTTTGATAATATTGATCCGTTAATGGATTACAAACCACCATTTATTGATGTAACCTATCATCGAGAAGAATATACGTTTAAGGAGTTGGATAACGGTTTGTTGAAGAAACAAGTAGTGAAAAAACGTCCGGGAACGGTTGGAATTTGTGCGGCAATTCAAAATAAATATCAAGTAGACGCAATTCCGCATATTTTATGTGGTGGATTTACGAAAGAAGACACCGAAAATTTCTTGATCGATTTAGATTTTTTGGGAATTGATAACGTAGTGGCTTTGCGTGGCGATGCTGTAAAAAGTGAAACGTATTTTAAAGCAGAAAAAGATGGACATCGCTATGCTTCTGAATTGGTGAGTCAGATTCAAGACTTAAATAACGGAAAATATTTGGATGAAGAATTGCAAAACTCATCAAAAACAGACTTTTGTATTGGTGTAGCAGGTTATCCTGAAAAACATATGGAAGCGCCAAGTTTGGATTCGGACATTCATTTCTTAAAGAAAAAGATAAAAGCAGGCGCGGAATATATAGTAACGCAAATGTTTTTTGACAATCAGAAATATTTTGAATTTGTTGAAAAATGCCGAAGTGAAGGAATCACTGTGCCAATTATTCCAGGATTAAAACCCATTGCGACGCGCAAACAATTGAATTTAATTCCGCATCGCTTCAAAGTAGATTTGCCAGACGATTTGATTATGGCTGTTGTTCGATGTAAAGATAACAAAGCAGTACGCCAAGTAGGAATTGAATGGTGTACGCAGCAAAGTAAAGAATTGGTGGCGGCTGGTGTGCCAATTTTGCATTACTATTCTATGGGAAGATCTAGCAATATCAATGCGATTGCTAAAGAGGTTTTTTAAATTGCTCGCTTTATTATAAATTAAAAAGGTAAAGAGACTGTTTTAAGACTGTTTTTGCGTCATTCTGAGCTCGACTCAGAATCTCATTCTGTTAATTTCTAACTGTTATGCGAAACCGAATCAAGTTCGGTTTGACGAAATTTAGACTTTTAAAACAGTCTCTTTGTTTGTTATTTTTCTATAAGTTTCCTGTTCTATCAAAAATTCCACAGTTCCAACCACCGTCACAGGCAGTATAATCTAGCGTTTGGCACCAATTTACAGACTCACAAATATACACGGATTGCCATGGCTCATTTGTTCCTCCTTTAGCACTGTTTGCATTAAGAGTAGAAATAGCTGATTTCTTTAAGGCTAACTTTTTAATTGATCTTTTTTTCATGATTATGGTTTTTAGTTTGATTTAAAGTTAAGAAATAGCAGCAATAATTAGGTATCCTTTTACGGTACTAAAAGTATGTGTTCTCTGTATTAATAGGTATAAAAGGAAAGAGAGGAAATTAATTTCCTCTCTTTTGCTATACACTTGCATCTTATCTATTAGCAATCTTCGGTTCTCGGATTAACAAACCGTGTGTAAGATTTCCATCATAACTAGTAATACGATTGGTTTGACGAACAGTAATTAACTCATGTATATAATCAGAATTCCAAATCTGTCATAATGTTGGTTAAACACGACAGAAACAGATATGTTTTTTACAAACTTAAATAATTAACTCTTTTCATGGCTGTAATTTTTTAAGTCAGACAACAAACATAATTATCTATTATCTAAAAATTTTGATCTGTTGGGTAAGGATATATCTGACAGTTATATTCTCCTCTACATCTTGTGTAATCAATAGTGACACAAAAATCTTGAGATTCACATACAACCTGCGAAAGTCCAGTTCCTCCTTTTACAGCATTTGCATTAAGTTTTGAAACGGAAGCTTTTTTCAATGATAACTTTTGAATTGATTTCTTTTTCATGACGTTACTTTTTTGATTCATCATAAAATTATTAAAAAACGTCACAAAACAACGTTGGTTTTCCATTACTAGAAGTACGTGTTCGCTGTATTTAACATTTGTCATAAAAACAAAAAAAAAGAGGAATGCCTTAAATTCCTCTTTTCAACTAAACATAAAATCGATTATTTTTAGAAATCAGTTTTATAACTTTTATCAAAAATGACAAAAGTATATTTTTATTTATAGTATAGCGTATAGTCTATTTTATTATTATGGAAATTTTAAACTCGGAGAAATTTAAAATTAAATACTTATAGCGATACGCTTGTGAACATTTTTGGTAAAATGCAACAATGTGCAGGTTTTCCATTAATACCATTTGGTTATTGTAAAACTATTAAAAAACAATAAGTTACCAAGCAGGTTTTACACTACTTTCACTACGTGATTGCTGTATTTAGTTCTGAAAACGAAAAAAGAGAAATACAGATGTATTTCTCTTTAATGCATGTGATATTCAATAAACTAACGTTGCGGACTCGTATAAATCTGACAAATAAATTCTCCATTACATGCCGAATAATCGATAGTTTCACAGAAATTATAAGAAAGACAAAACTGTGTATCTCCTGTTCCTCCGACAGACTTATCTGCATTCAAATTAGAAATAGCAGCTTTCTTTAATTGTAACTTTTCAATGTTTCTTTTTTTCATGGGTATTTTTTTTTAATAAAAATTATCGTGCGTTTGTATCGTAAATTTGACAATTCAGTTCTCCGAAACAACGTGTAAAATCTCTTGTTTCACAAATATTTACTGACTGACAAAATAATGTTCCACCAATAGTTCCTCCTTTTAAAACTTCCGTATTTAAGATGGAGATAGAAGCTTTCTGTAACTTTAATTTTTTAATAGACTTTTTTTTCATGATTAATAAGTTTTGATTAACAATCCATTGTAAGGTACAATTGACAGCCAAATACGCCATTGCATGCTGTATAATCTATCGTTTCACAAATATTAATACTTATGCAAAATTCGTTTGCACTCTGTGCTGTTCCGCCAGACAATGCGTTGGTATTTAATTTTGAAATAGAAGCTTTCAAAAGTGCTAATTTCTTAATTGATTTCTTTTTCATGGGTATAGGTTTTTTAGTGATTCATAAATATATAAAAATGAAACAGTTACAATAAGTGGTTTTCCATTACTAGAAGTACGTGGATGCAGTAGTTAACATACATTTAGCCTAAAAAAATGGTCTTTTATCAATAAATGATGCGTTGAAAGATTAATTTTTAAAATATAACCTACATTTGTCAACGCAATGAAAAAAGTAGTTTTCCTCATATTTCTCTATTCGTGTTTTTGTATTGCTCAAGAAACGACTTCTAAAAAAGAACAATTACCCAAAGCGGCTACGATTGATATCAACTATTTTAGTGGAAACATTGCACGTCACAATGACGATATTCTACATTTAATCACAGGGCATCCAGAAGGTTTTATCATCAGTTACAACCAAAAAACCTTTGGCTATGACAATTGGTCACAATTTTACAACTATCCAGATTATGGAGTTTCACTAAGCTATCAAAACCTAAAAAATGAATTCTTAGGTAAAAATGTGGCACTATATGCACACTATAATTTCTACTTTTTAAAGCGAAATTTAATGTTGCGTATTGGACAAGGTTTGGCATATACTAGCAATCCGTACGACAAAGAAAACAACTTTAGAAACATCGCGTTTGGTTCGCGTTTTATGAGTAGTACTTATTTGATGCTCAATTATAAAAAGGAAAACCTATTTAAAAAGTTCGGAATTCAAGCAGGATTATCGTTCATACACTATTCCAATGCCAATGTAAAAGCGCCAAATACAAGTATCAATACACTTGCGCTAAATGTTGGTGTTACCTATAGCTTAGACGATACTTCTCTGATTGAATATCAAGAAAACGAATTCAAAGAAAGCTTTGCCGAACCAATAAAATTCAATTTTGTTTTACGTGCTGGAATTAATGAAAGTGACGCGATTGGAAGCGGACAATACGGTTTTACAGTAGTTTCTGCATATGCAGACAAGCGTTTGGGAAGAAAAAGCGCCATACAAGTCGGAACAGAAGTATTTTTCTCTAACTTCTTAAAAGAATGGATTCGATACCGATCAATTGCATTTCCAAACGGAGAAGTAGAAGGTGATGAAGATTTTAAACGTGTTGGTATATTTGTCGGACATGAACTATTTGTAAACAAACTATCAGTCGTCACACAATTAGGATATTACGCATACTATCCTGTCGATTTTGAAGGAAGAACCTATGTGCGTGTCGGAATGAAAAGATACTTCGGTAAAAAATGGTTTGCAGCCTTAACACTCAAATCGCATGCAGCCAAAGCAGAAGCCGTAGAAGTTGGCTTGGGAATCCGATTGTAACAAACTAAAAATAAAAGACTCTTTAAGATAGCAATCAAAAAACAAAAAGATGAAAAAGAGCATTTTATATAGTACAATATTAGTGTTTTTTCTCTGTCAATTCGGTAATGCGCAAATTGCAACAGAAGAAGAAACTAAAAAAAACAAACTTGGTTTTGAAGCAGAAGCTGAAAAATATCCGCTATTAAATGGAGTTTTATTTGGAGTTCACGGCGCAAGAGAAACCATGATTGAAATAGGATATTTTCAATACCAATGGGGAAATGCAGGTTATGGCGATGGCGGAAAAGGATATTCCATTTCAACAGAACATTATATCAATGATGATTATATCATTGCACCAAAAATAGCAGGGTTTTCAAATTTATGGGGAATCAACCTAGGCGCGGCAGCAGTTTGGTATTTTGATATGGAAAAAAATAACAGTTTTCGTGTACGACCAGAAATTGGCTATGGAACACGAACACTAAAATTAACATACGCTTTCAATATAGCAGTCACGAATAAAGATATGCCGAACGTGAGCAAACACATGATATCAGCAGTGTATTTTTTAAATTTTAATAAAAAATCACGTAAATCAAAGTAAAAATAATGAGAAAAACATACTTCACCTTCCTATTCATTGCGTTCATTTCTTGTGATAAAGAAGATGCGAACGACTGTTTTCAAGCTTCTGGAAGTATTATCACGGAAGAAGTACGTGTAAATGATTTCTCTAAAATTGAAGTTGGCGAAGGAATCAATTTGGTAGTAAAGGATGGTTTAAGTCAAGAAATTATCATAGAAACTGGCGCAAATCTTATCAATGATGTTGAAGCAACTGTCATAGACGATAAACTATTTTTAGCAGATAATAACGATTGTAATTATGTGCGTGAATACGGAATCACTACGATTTATGTAACTTCATCTAACATTACAGAAATACGAAGCAAAACACAATTTGAAGTGCGTTCCGACGGAATCTTGACATTTCCAAGTCTCACTTTAATCTCAGAAAACTTTACCAATGACAGTGCGGCTTCTGGGAATTTTAACTTACAAATTGAAAATCAGGAAGTAAATATAATATTCAATAACTTATCAAATCTGTTCATCTCAGGAACTACCAATACGTTTGATATCAACTTTCCAGGCGGAAACTCACGTGTAGAAGCAAAAGATTTTGCAGCAAATACAATTTCCATCTTTTCACGTGGAAGCAATGACATCATTATCAATCCGCAACTAGAACTTTCAGGCGACATCTACGGAACTGGCGATGTGATTGCAGTAAATCGTCCGACTTTAGTCACACTAACAGCGCATTACACAGGAAGTTTGATCTTTCAGGATTAGATTTTTTAGTTGTGAGAATTTAGAATTGAGTATTGAGAACTTTTAAACAACAAACAACAAACAACAAACAACAAACAACAAATAACGAATAACGAATAACGAAGTTAAAATGTTAAATCAGTTTCAAAGCACGAAACAGGTTAAAAAGAAGCAGATTATTTTACTGTGTTCGCAATGACGTTTTGAATCGGGTATTTGGTTTTGGGTAATAGGAATTGGTGTCGTAACAAGTCACTTTGAAATTACGAAGAACAAATCCACAAAAAACAAAAAAACACTAAAAGGCAAAGCCGCGTCTAAAAGCAAAGCGATCTAAGAGATTTCCGCCCAAGCGGAAACAAGTCTAAAAGCGAAGCGATTCTAAGCAGTCAACTCTCGAAACAAACTCTCCAAATTCTTATTCTTCTGATTAATTTGCAACGTCTTCAAACTATTGTCATGTGCAAAATCAAATACAGTTGGACGCATATCTTTAGAAGTATCAAAAGTAATTTCGTAGACCAAATCGCGAGTATTCACAACATTTACGACATGCGGAAGTTGCTCTAATAGCACATCTTCAATGCGATAATCAAATTCCACTTCAATTACCTGTTGTTGATCTTTTTGAAGTTTCGCTAATGTGGTATCGGCAACAATCTCTCCTTTATTAATAATAATCACACGATCGCAAATAGCTTCTACTTCTTGCATGATATGTGTAGAAAGAAAAATAGTTTTTTCCTTTCCAATCGAAGTAATCAAATTACGAATCTCTGTCAACTGATTCGGATCAAGTCCTGTAGTCGGTTCATCCAAAATCAACACTTCTGGATCGTGCAACAATGCATTTGCCAATCCGACACGCTGACGATATCCTTTAGATAATTCGCTAATCTTCTTGCGTGCTTCTGGCAACAAACCAGTCATTTCAATCACTTCATCAATACGAGATTTCGAAACCTTATACACATTCGCGTTAAACGCCAAATATTCGCGCACATGCATATCTAAGTACAGCGGATTGTGCTCAGGAAGATACCCAACACTCTTTTGGACATTGCGTGCGGCGGTTTTCGTATCAAACGCATTCACGCTAGCACTTCCTGAAGAAGCTTTCAAATACGTCGTCAAAATTTTCATCATGGTAGATTTTCCAGCACCATTTGGACCTAAAAAGCCAACAATTTCTCCTTTAGTAACTTGAAAAGAAACATTGTTCAATGCTTTCTGTTCTCCATAAATTTTTGTGATATTTTCTACTACAATTGACATAGACAGGAATTAATGAACCAAAATTACATAAATTTTTATCAGTATTTCTTAACTTTAAATCAAATAAAATCAAAAAACACGATAGATTATTGATAAAAACGTTTTTCTTCAAAAAATATTGGAAAACGATTTTGAATATTAAAATTAATCTATACTTTAGCTGTAACAAAATGAAAAACAACATGTTTAACGCAAACTATTTTTGGCAAGGATATTTTTACTTCTTTTACGGAAAGAAGCTGGAACTCCTTGTTATATAGTTAAATGTAGATAAACAGAAAACATATAAAGTAAGTTCCGAAATCATTCGGAACTTTTTTTTTGGAGTAAAATTAAAAGAGTGAAATTATAGATAACTAAAGTAAATTCAATTTAAAAAAAGTTTAGTTCGATATTTTTCTTTTCCGCAGTATAACAGGAATTTTTCGTTAAAAATTTTTGAAGCCTTGGAAAAAATTTAGAAAAATTCATGTGGTTTTAGTTTTTCCTAAAAAGAAAAACTAAAAATACCTCTGGAAAAGTTCCCTTTCTTTTGTTTCTTTTCTTTGGGTAAGCAAAGAAAACGAAAATAGAAGATGAAAAATGTGATTCGAAACAGAAGGCTTAAAATTAATGTAAGTATAAATTGAATTAATTATATAGAACTGAGGTTAATTTACATTTCATATGAAAACGAAATGGTTTCTGTTTGAAAACAAAACTAAAGAAAATAAAAAAGTGCAATAAATTGAAGAATTAAGTAAATGAAACAAACCATTGCCATACAAGGAATTCAAGGTTCCAACCATCACAAAGTAGCACAAGCGTACTTCGGAAACGAAGTGCAACTCGACGAATGTCTATCTTTTGATGCATTGATAGCAAGTTTATTACAAGAAAAAAGTGAGTACGCCATCATGGCAATTGAAAACACGATTGCAGGTTCTATCATTCCCAATTATGCGCTGATTGATGCCAACAATATTCACATCAACGGAGAATTCTACCTAAACATTCAACATCAATTAATGGCATTGCCCAACCAAACCATTCAGGATATCAACGAAGTCTGTTCGCATCCAATGGCACTTTTACAATGCAAAGAATTCTTCAAGCAATATCCACATATCAAATTGGTAGAAGATGTAGACACAGCTGCGGTTGCACAAAGAATTCAAGAGCAAAAACGAACGGGAATAGCAGCAATTGCAACCAAAATGGCGGCAGAATTATTTGAGTTAGAAATACTCTCAGGCGAAATTCAAACCATCAAAACCAACATGACACGTTTCGTCATTCTCCAAAAACAACAACCCAAAAACGGAATCGATCAAATTGACAAAGCATCCTTGCGATTTGAACTCGATCACAAAAGGGGAAGTCTCGCAACCGTACTCAATGTTATGAGTGATTGCAAACTCAATCTCACTAAAATACAATCATTACCCATCATTGAAACACCTTGGAAATATGCTTTCTTCGTAGATGTTACCTTCGAAAACTATGAAGATTACACCAAAGCCATTTCCGTATTGGAAATCATGACAACAAGCTTAAAAATCTTAGGAACTTATAAAAATCGACGAAACGCATGATTCCTGCAAAACGCATACATACTGTTGAAGAATACTACTTTTCGAGAAAACTGCGAGAAGTAAGAAGCCTAGTAGCCAAAGGAAAACCAATAATCAATCTTGGAATTGGAAGTCCCGATTTGCAACCGCCAACCGTTGTGGTAGATGCACTTGAAGCAAGTTTACACGACGAAACCGCACACAAATACCAAAGCTATCAAGGAATTCCTGAATTGCGAAATGCCATTGCAGACTTCTATCAAAAAAATTACCAAGTTTCGCTTGACGCAGCTACGGAAGTCTTGCCACTCATGGGAAGTAAAGAAGGTATCATGCACATATCAATGGCGTACTTAGATGAAGGTGATGAGGTATTAATTGCCAATCCGGGTTATCCAACGTACACTTCGGTCACGAAACTCTTGGGCGCAATTCCGAAATATTACGATTTAGATGCAGAAAGCGATTGGTTGCCAAACTTAGAAAAATTAGCAAAAGAAGATTTAAGCAAGGTAAAACTCATGTGGATCAACTATCCGCACATGCCAACAGGCGCAAAAGCAAGCAAATCGTTCTTTAAAGATATCATTACGTTTGCAAAAAAACATGAAATTCTCATCATCAACGACAATCCATATAGTTTTATCTTAAATGATGAACCCTTAAGTATTTTGTCGATAGAAGGAGCAAAAGATGTGGCTTTAGAGCTAAATTCACTCAGCAAATCGTTCAATATGGCTGGTTGGCGTACAGGAATGGTCATGGGAAAAGCAAGACACATTCAGCATGTGCTCAAAGTAAAAAGCAATATGGATTCTGGAATGTTTTATGGAATTCAAAAAGGAGCTATCAAAGCATTAGAACGTTCTAGCGATTGGTTTACAACGCTCAATAATATATATGAAAAACGGCGTAAACTCATTTGGGAATTAGCGACCAAACTGCACTGTAAATTTGATGCAGAAACTTCAGGAATGTTTGTATGGGCAAAATTACCCAAAGAAAATACGCTCAGTTCGGAAGCTTTCGTCGACAAATTACTCTATGAAAAAGACGTATTTATCACGCCGGGAAGCATTTTTGGCACACAAGGCGAAGGATATGTGCGTTTCTCGCTCTGCGTTACAGAAGAAAAAATAAAAGAAGTCATCAACAGAATAGAAGCATAACAAAATGAACGTATACATCATCGGAATCGGACTCATTGGCGGAAGCATGTCACTAGACATTCAGGAACATTATCCTGAAGCAACCATCTATGGTATTGATATAAACGATGCACACTTGGAAGAAGCACTGCAAAGACAGCTCATACATCAAAAAGCAACACGCTCAGAAGTGCAAAATGCAGATATTGTCATCATCACAATTCCCGTACATGTCTCTATTGATGTTATTTCGGAAGTTTTAGCGACAATTAACGACAATACATTGGTGATCGATGCAGGTTCAACCAAAGAAAAAATCTGCGAAAGCATTGCAACGCATCCAAAACGCAGAAATTTTTTGGCAGCGCATCCAATTGCAGGAACAGAATTTTCAGGACCATCGGCAGCCATCAGAGGACTATTTCAAGGGAAAACAAACATCATTTGCGAAGTAGAAAAAACGGCGTTTACCTTGCAAGAAAAAGCGTTGGAATTGTTCAAAAACTTAGGCATGCGCATTCGATATATGGACCCAAAATCGCACGACAAACACATTGCCTATGTATCGCATTTGTCACACATAAGCTCGTTTATGCTAGGAAAAACGGTCATTGAAAAAGAAAAAAACGAACGCGATATATTCGATTTAGCAGGAAGCGGATTTGCGTCTACAGTACGTTTGGCAAAAAGTTCGCCAGCGATGTGGACACCAATATTTGAGCAAAACAAAACCAATGTCATTGAAACGCTCGACGAATACATTGCCAACTTACAGGAATTCAAAACCCTGATGTTGCAAGACAATTTTGAAGGAATCTATGAAGAAATGGAAAACACAAATCACATAAAAAAAATATTAAACGGAATAAAATAAAAACAATTTGGGCGTTTCCCTAACGGGTCAGGCTTTCGGCAGTCGCTCTCTACGAGGAGCTCCAACACAGCCTGCGCTGAGCGCAGTCAAAATGCCTCAATCCTTAACGCACATCAAAGATTACTGAGCGGAGTGGAAGTAAACGCGGAACTTCCTAAGAAACTGGGAAACAACAAATGCTAGCGTGAGTTTCCGAACTCGTGTCGATAATCAAGTTAAATAACAGATAACAAATAACGATAAACAAAATAAAAGAAGTTTAAAAAGTTGATAAGTTTATGAGCTTACGTTTTGATTTAAAAAGAAGTGTAAACATTTTACGAATAACGAATAACGAATAACGAATAACGAATAACGCTTCGACAGGCTCAGCGTAAACCAATAACACACATCAAACAGCGAATAACGAATAACAAAAAATAAATCATGGAAAATAAAAAAGAACTAGGAAACTGGCTAAATGCCTTCGGGTTAGAACATCCACTTGTCATTGCAGGACCTTGCAGTGCAGAAACAGAAGATCAAGTACTAAAAATTGCACACGAACTCAAAGACACAGATGCAACTGTACTTCGTGCAGGAATATGGAAACCGCGTACACGTCCAGGAAACTTTGAAGGTGTTGGCGCACTCGGACTCAAATGGTTGCAAAAAGCCAAAGAAGAAACAGGAATGATGACGGCAACTGAAGTTGCCAATGCCACACACGTACGTTTAGCCTTAGAACACGATATTGATGTATTATGGATTGGTGCACGATCCACAGTAAGTCCATTCATCGTTCAGGAAATTGCAGATGCGTTAAACGGAACCGACAAAATCGTCTTGGTAAAAAATCCTGTAAATCCAGATTTACCATTATGGCTTGGTGCTGTAGAACGCTTACATGCTGCAAACATTGCAAAATTGGGTGTGATTCACAGAGGATTTTCAACCTACGAAAAAACACGTTACCGAAACAATCCAGAATGGCAAATTCCAATTGAATTACAAAATCGTTTTCCAGATTTGCCATTAATTCTCGATCCGTCACACATTGCAGGACGTAGAGACATCATTTTTGATATCTGTCAAACGGCATTAGACTTAAATTATGACGGTTTAATGGTAGAAACACATTACGATCCTGATAATGCTTGGAGTGATGCCAAACAACAAATTACGCCAAAGCGATTGGTGGAAATCATGGAAGATTTAAAAATTAGAAAGGCAACAGATACCGAAGCAGACTATAGAAATGCACTCAACACATTACGTACACAAATTGATGTCATAGATCATCAATTGATCGAAATGTTAGGAAAACGTATGAAAGTAGCTGATAAAATTGGAGTCTTGAAAAAAGATAAAAACGTTGCCATTTTACAAACAAGACGTTGGAATGAAATTCTTGGAAAAATGATTCTTGAAGGAGAACAAAATCAACTTAGTGAAGAATTTGTATTACGCATCTTTAAGGCAATTCACCAAGAATCAATCAATCACCAAAAGAAAATTATTAATAATTAATGCTAAATTGGGTAACATTGGCTAGATTTTTGTAACTACATAGTATAACATTAAAACCATTATATTATGAAAAAAGAGAAGTCAATTGCTAGATTTAGTATGACAAAAAGTAAAGTAGCTAAGCTAAACTATTACAATGTAGTTAGTGCCGTAGGAGGTTTAGCCTCGGGATCAGATTATAATGCTTGTAATCCTCCGCGGACGATGGTTTCTTGTTACAGTCCGTGTAAGGAAAATGCAACCGCTCGCTGCGTGAGTCGTTTTTGCTGAGTACTAATTAAAAGCGCGCCAACTGGCGCGCTTTTTTTATGACTAAAAATTTCTAGCAAAGAATTCCGTTGCTTTCCTCACATCCAATACAGATGGAACGGTACCAACTATCCATTGGATTTTCTTCTGAAGGTTGTTCACTAGGGTTTTCACATGCCCAACCCGAAAGGCCTCCTTTTAAAGCTGAGGTGTTAAATTCAGCAATAGATTTTTTGTTTAATTGTAGATTTTTTAACTGTAGTTTTTTCATAATAGTTATAGTTTTTAAATTTATTAATAACTCAAAGCAACAAAGATTAGCTTGACTAAAAAAGAAACACCATTGACGGTTTATAAACGAGCGGTAAATTGTTGTTTTATAGGTAAATAGGTTGCTGATGGTTTATAAAAACGAGATAAAATAATTTTTATAATTCAAAAAAATGAGAGATTTACAAAGAATCGCATATTCGTTAAAAAGCTGTCACATAACCTTTTGTTATTTTAAGAATAATCTTGATCTTTGCAGGAATGATAGGAACTGTTTATAAATCTACGGGAAGTTGGTATTTGGTGAAAACCGAAGAAGGAAAAGAATATGAATGTAGAATTAAAGGAAAGTTCAGGCTTAAAGGCATTAAAAGTACCAATCCTATTGCGGTTGGTGACAAAGTAAACTTCACGCTCGAAACAAACAATGACGTAGAAACAGGAATTATTGATGAGATCTTTGATCGTAAAAACTACATTATTCGAAAATCGGTCAACCTTTCCAAACAAACACATATCATCGCGGCAAATATCGATCAGGTTTTTTTACTAATAACGATCGACAATCCGCCAACGTTTCCAAGCTTTATAGATCGTTTTCTAGTTACCGCAGAAGCCTATTCGATTCCGTGCGTATTAGCATTTAATAAAATTGATTCCTATACTGAAATTGAACGCAGAGCTGAAGTCATGTATCTCAAAGATATATACGAAAACATCGGCTATGAGTGTATTGAAATATCTGCCAAAGAGCAAAAAAATGTAGACGCCATTAAAGAACGAATGAAAGGCACAGTAAGCATGTTTGCAGGGCATTCTGGTGTTGGGAAATCTACCTTAGTCAACGCAATCGCACCCGAATTAAACCTAAAAACCAAAGAAATCTCAGAGCAACACAAACAAGGGCAACACACAACCACTTTTGCCGAAATGTTCGATTTAAAGTTTGGTGCAAAAATCATTGATACGCCAGGCATCAAAGGTTTTGGAATTGTAGACATGGAAAAGGAAGAAGTAGGTGATTATTTCCCAGAATTTTTCGCGCTTAAGAACGAATGTAAATTCAATAATTGTATTCACATTGAAGAACCAAAATGTGCCATCAAAGACGCAGTAGAAGAAGGCGAAATCGCTTGGTCGCGCTACAAAAGTTACCTGCAAATCATAGAAGGTGACGAAAATAGTTACCGCGTTGACGAATTCAAAGATCAGTAAATTACATGAAAGCAGTCATTCAAAGAGTCTCAGAAGCAAGCGTTACAGTCAATCAAGAAAAAGTAGCCAATATTGGTCATGGTTTGCTTATTCTTCTTGGAATTGAACACGAAGACACACACGAAGACATCGTTTGGTTGTCAGCCAAAATTTCCAAACTTCGCATCTTCAATGATGAAAACGGTGTGATGAATACTTCCTTAATCGACACAAACGGAGAGGTAATTGTCGTAAGTCAATTTACGTTGCACGCAAGTACCAAAAAAGGAAATCGACCAAGTTACATCAAAGCAGCAAAGCCAGAAATTTCCATTCCGTTGTACGAAGCATTTGTGGCACAACTTGAAAAGGATATTCAAAAAAAGGTGCAAACGGGCATTTTTGGAGCCGATATGAAAGTAGCGTTACTCAATGATGGTCCCGTAACGATTATCATCGATAGTAAAAATAAAGAATAATACGACGTTTATTAACTTTACATTACGCTTATTAACTTTCTTCTTTGCGAATAAATTACTTTTAGTATATTCGTAGCATATTCCCCCCGAATATAAAAAACACACACAAAGTATGCGCATAAAATTAGTCGCGATTGCTGTTTTTTTACTCACATCTTTTGGAGTAAAAGCGCAAGACGATCTCACAAGTTATTTAACACTTCCACCAACACTTAAAAAAAACGCAAATGCAGTTGTTCGACTAAGCGAAACAATTGTAAATGTAAAAGCCGTCAACGATTTAGAAATTTCTCAAAAACGTGTCGTTACGGTCTTAAACGAAAACGGAATCAATAAAATTGGTGCTGTCGTTTGGTACGACAATAACATTCGTGTCAAAAATGCAGAAGTTAGAATCTATGACAAATACGGAAAGCAAATTAAAAAAGTCCGAGAGCGAGATTTTGAAGATGTCAGTGCCGTTGATGGCGGAACCATGTATTCAGATTCGCGTGTAAAATATATGGACTATACACCGATAGAATATCCTTTCACGGCAGTATTTACGAGTGAAGTTCAAACAGAAAACACAGCAAATTTACCAAGTTTCAATCCTGTGAATTACTATGTTGGAATTCAAAAAAGTCGTTACAAAATCACTTATCCATTAGCATTTACATTACACAAAAAAGAACTCAATCTAGAAAAATTTGGTGTCATTAAAGATGAAAAAGAAGGCTCATTGAGCTATATTTTAGAAGATGTTCCTGGAATAAAGCCTGAAGCGTTAAGTCCGTCAGATGCTGAAATAGAACCAAAAGTATTCTTTGCGCTAAACAAATTTAACTATGATGGCGTTACAGGCGAAATCAACAATTGGGAAGAATTTGGCTCGTGGATGTATCACAATTTGTTAACAGGTCGTGCTACGGTTGATGCAGCAACAAAAGCTAAAATTGAAAGTATGGTTGCAGGAATTACTTCCGATCGTGAAAAAGCCAAAATTATCTACGAATTTATGCAAAACAAAACGCGCTACATCAGTGTGCAAGTAGGTATTGGAGGTTTTCAGCCAATTCCAGCAAATGAAGTAGACAAAGTTGGTTATGGCGATTGTAAAGGACTCACGAACTACATGATGGCACTTTTGCAAATTGCAGGAGTAGAATCTTATTACACACATGTAGAAGCAGGAAATGAAATCGTTGGTTTTTATGATGATTTTGCTTCGCTAGCACAAGGAAATCACGTCATTCTAAACATTCCGAATGATGGTGAAGATATCTGGTTAGAATGTACAAGTCAAAAAGTACCTTTTGGTCATATTGGCGACTTTACAGACGATAGAAACGTGTTGGTTATTACTCCTGAAGGTGGAAAAATAAAGCATACAAAAAAATATACTACTGACGAAAACTTACAAGAAACTACAGGTTCTTACACTTTAGATGCTAACGGAAACATCAATGCAAATGTTACGATCAAAACACAAGGAATTCAATATGATAGACGCTATTACTTAGCAGATTGGTCTGATGTAGAAAAAGACAAACGTTACAAAAAATACTTTCAAACAGTTAACAATGTAAACATTGACGAAATCAAGCTTGAAAACGACAAAGAAAACATCACATTTACTGAAAAAATAAAATTTAATGCAGATGCATACGGAGTTATTACGGGCGATCGTATGTTATTTGCGCCAAACGCATTCAACAGAAGTACCAGTATTCCTGATCGTTACCGAAATCGTAAATTCCCGCTAGAAATTCAGCGTGGTTATTATGATACGGATGATTACGAAATCAAACTACCAGCAGGTTTTGCCATCGAAGCAATTCCTAACAATGTCACCTACGATACCAAATTTGGAAGCTATACATTTACCATTACAAAAAAGGGCGATCAAACCCTACAATACCAAAGAACCATTAAAATAAAAGATGGTTTGTATCCAAAAGAAGACTATAAAAACTATCGAAAATTTATCAAAAAAATAGTCAAATACGACAGCTCTAAAATTGTATTAGTCAAAAAATAAACACCTAACATAATAATAACAATTACACTCATATGAAAAAATATATACTATTTGCTTTTGCATTGGTATGTTTTATGACAATCCATGCGCAAGAAGTGAAATTCGGAGACATTCCAAAAGAAGCTTTAGAAGAAAAACAACATCCAAAAGATCCAGAAGCTGCTGCTGCGGTACTCTATGAAAGAACATACCTAACCACACGATATATACAAGGACAAGGATTTCAAATAGAAACCAATGTGCACAAGCGTATCAAAATATATAACAAAGATGGTTTTGAATATGCCACACACTACATTCCACTTTACAAAGGAAATGGCGAGCGCGAAAAAGTTGCAGGACTCAAAGCATACACATACAATCTAGAAAACGGAAAAATAAAAGATACCAAACTAAGAAAAGATGGAATCTTTAAAGAAAAGCGTTCGGAATATATAGATGTGGAAAAAATTACCATGCCAAATGTAAAAGAAGGCTCTATTGTAGAATATAAATACAAAATGATCTCTCCATATTTGCAGAATATCAACGAAATTCAGTTTCAATATGACATTCCTGTAAATCATATCGAAGTTGTATTTGAAGCACACGAATATTTTACGTATAAAAAGCATTACAAAGGATATTTTAGACTTACTCCAAAAGAAACAAGTCGTTCAGGAAAAATTACAATTACAGGTAGTTCGCGAAGTGGTTTTGCAGTTAATAAAACAACTTTTAGTAGAGACGAAATTGACTTTACATACAACATCTCCAAATTTGATCTAAAAAATATTCCAGCACTAAAAGAAGAAAGTTTTGTAAGCAACATTGAAAACTATCGCAGTGCGGTAAAATTTGAATTGGCACAAACACAAATGCCAAACAGCATTCCAAAATACTTAGCAAAATCGTGGGATGATGTGGTAAAAACAATCTACAGAAGTGAAGCCTTTGGTGGACAACTTGAAAAATCATCTTACTTTAAAAGTGATATTGATGGTTTGGTAGCTGGAGTTTCTGGCGATATGAAAAAAGCGGCAATGATTTACAACTACGTTCGTAACAAAATAAAATGGAACGGAAACTATGGGAAATATACTGACTTAGGAGTTCGTAAAGCATACAAAGAGAGTACAGGAAATGTAGCCGATATGAACTTAATGCTCACAGCAATGTTACGTCATGCAGGTGTAAACGCAAATCCTGTCATATTAAGCACACGCGGACACGGAATAAAAATGTTTCCAACCTTAAACGGATTCAACTATGTAATCTGCGCCATTGAAGTAGAAGATGCTGTAATCTTACTAGATGCAACAAACTATTATGGAGAACCAAACGTATTACCATTGCGCGCACTCAACTGGTCTGGAAGGCTGATTCGTAAAGACGGAAGTTGGAACCAAATCAGTTTAATGCCAAGAAATGCTGCTTTGCGCAACACATCAGTAAGTTTAGCATTAGACGAAAACGGAGATGTTTCTGGAAAACAACGTACACAACTTACGTCACATTACGCATTAAACTTTAGAGAAATCTATACACAAGCTGATAAAGAAGACTATCTAGAAAAACTAGAAAACAGTATTGAAGATATTGAAATTGATGAGCATAGTGTAAAAAATGTAAAGAAAATAGGAAAGCCAGTTTTAGAATCGTACTCATTTACAAAAGAATCACAAGCAGAAGTGATAGGAGATAAAATTTACTTCTCACCTTTATTCTTTATGGGAACGGCAGAAAATATTTTCAAAGCGGAAGAAAGAGTATATCCGGTAGATTTCGGATATCCGTGGAAACGAAAAATAATGATGAACATTCAATTGCCAGCAGGTTACGAAGTAGAATCCATGCCAGAAGCTACTGCGGTAAAAATGCCAGGAAATTTAGGAACATATTCATACAACATTTCCAAAACACCAACGGGAATCAGTGTGGTAATGATGAAAGAAATCAATTCATCTGTTATTACACCAGACAAATACGGCGCATTGCGTGAATTCTATAAAATGTTGGTTGAAAAAGAAAAAGAAAAAGTAGTGCTAAAGAAAATATAATTCGCTGAAAAGCCATATTTTTACAAGAAGCTGTCTGAAAAGTTTCTAGAAGCGTCATTTTGGACTTGATATTGAAATAAATTCTGTACAGGTTCCGAAATCTCATCAAGTTTATTTTTAATTAATATGAGAAATCAAACGACGAATTTCTAATTTTTCAGGCAGTCTCTTTTTACATAAAAAAACGCAGTCTTATGAACCTAAAAGCAGCACAACTTGACGTTGATAATTGGATAAAAGAACATGGAGTTCGCTATTTCAATGAACTCACAAACATGGCACAACTCACAGAAGAAGTTGGAGAAGTAGCACGTATCATTGCCAGACGTTATGGAGAACAAAGTGAAAAAGAAAGTGACAAAAACAAAGACTTAGGCGAAGAATTGGCAGATGTTGTTTTTGTCGTCTTATGCTTGGCAAATCAAACAGGAATTGACTTGCAGGAAGCATTCGACAAAAAAATGGACAAAAAAACTAAACGCGATCATGATCGTCATCACAACAACGAAAAATTAAAATAAAAACATACGTTTTTACGCGAATCTAAACGAACAACCTGCGTCATTCTCAACTTGATTCAGAATTACCTCGAAGTGACGCTACGAACAAAATACAGTATAATGAACATAAAGCTTCAACAATCAACACTTCAAAAACAATCAAAAATTGCCATTACAGGTTCCAAAAGTGAATCCAATCGGTTATTACTCTTGCAGGCTTTATATCCAAATATCAGCATCAAAAACATTTCCAATTCTGATGATGCTACCTTGATGCAAAAAGCATTACAATCTGCGGATTCAGTAAAAGACATTCATCACGCAGGAACTGCCATGCGTTTCCTAACGGCGTATTATGCAACACGAAATGGACAAGAAATTACGCTAACGGGTTCGTCTCGTATGCAAGAACGTCCCATCAAAATATTAGTAGAAGCACTAGGACAATTGGGCGCAGACATTCAATACACCAATAACGAAGGTTATCCGCCATTGCAAATAAAAGGGCAGCAATTACAAGGAAATCTAGTGACGCTTGATGCAAATATAAGTAGTCAGTACATCTCTGCATTACTACTAATTGCGCCAACATTAAAAAATGGATTAACGCTTACGCTGAATGGAAAAATCACGTCGGTTCCATACATAAACATGACGCTTTCTTTATTGAACGAACTTGGTGTAGAAACCAATTTTGAAGGAAACACCATCACTGTTGCAAAGTTTGAAGCAACAAATGAAGCAAAAACCTTTACGGTAGAATCAGATTGGAGTTCGGCGTCGTACTTTTACAGTTTAATCGCTTTAAGCGGAATTGGAACAAGTATCGAACTTTCATCCTACAAACAAGACAGTTTGCAAGGAGATTCATGTTTGGCGGAAATTTATACAAAATTTGGTGTAGAAACAACATTCAAAAACAACACAATCACGCTGACCAAAACGCATGAAGCAACACAGGAAACCATTACGCTCGATTTAAAAAACGCGCCAGACATTGCACAAACCATTGCAGTCACGGCTTTCGGATTGCAACTATCTTGTGAAATGATTGGTTTACACACGTTAAAAATCAAAGAAACCGATCGTTTAGTCGCACTCAAAGTGGAGCTAGAAAAACTTGGTGCTTCTGTAGATATCACAGATGCATCCTTATATTTACACAAAGCAAGTACCATTAACAAAAACATTTCCATCGCTACTTATAAAGATCACCGAATGGCAATGGCATTTACACCATTGGCTTTGCGTGTTCCTTTACAAATAGAAAAAGCCGATGTGGTATCTAAATCCTTCCCAGATTTTTGGAGAGATTTGGAAAATATTGGTATAGAAATGACAGAAATCTAAAAAAACTCCCTAAATACTTGACAACGCCTATTTTGAGATTGTATATTTGCGGTTCTTAAAAAAATAACTTAAAAGACTTATGGCAAAAAAGCTATCGCATTTCAATTTTGACCTTCCTGAAGATTTATTAGCCGAATATCCTTCTGAACACAGAGATGAAGCACGTTTAATGGTGTTAAATCGTGAAAAACAAACCATAGAGCACAAAAAATTCAAAGATTTAGTGGACTATTTCGATGAAGGTGACGTAATGGTATTAAACAACACGAAAGTATTTCCTGCAAGACTATTTGGAAACAAAGAAAAAACAGGAGCAAGAATTGAAGTCTTTTTATTAAGAGAATTAAATGAAGATCAGCGTTTGTGGGATGTTTTAGTTGATCCTGCACGTAAAATCAGAATCGGAAACAAACTATATTTCGGAGAAGACGAAAGTTTAGTCGCTGAGGTCATTGATAATACAACTTCAAGAGGTCGTACGTTACGTTTCCTATACGACGGTTCGTACGAAGAATTCAGAACAAAATTAGGTGAACTTGGACAAACGCCACTTCCAAAATACATCAAAAGAGATGTTGAGCCAGAAGATGAAGAACGTTACCAAACCATCTATGCAAAAGAAGAAGGAGCCGTTGCCGCACCAACAGCAGGTTTACACTTCTCAAAACACTTATTAAAGCGTTTAGAAATTAAAGGAATCGACTTTGCTGAAGTTACACTACACGTAGGACTAGGAACTTTTAATCCTGTAGAAGTAGAAGACTTATCAAAGCATAAAATGGATTCGGAAGAATTAAAAATTGAAGCACCAGCCGTAGCAACTGTAAACAATGCAAAAACGAGAAAACAACGTGTTTGTGCTGTAGGAACAACAGTAATGCGAGCATTAGAAAGTTCTGTTTCTTCAGATTTAACATTGAATGAATATGAAGGTTGGACAAACAAGTTCATCTTTCCTCCATACGAATTCAGTATTGCAAACTGTATGATTACAAACTTTCATACACCAAAATCAACACTATTAATGATGGTTTCAGCCTTTGCGGGTCACGAATTTATCCTTAAAGCGTACGAAGAAGCAATCAAAGAAGGATATCAATTCTACTCTTACGGAGATGCAATGTTAATTCTATAAAAAGAAAACACATAAAAACATATTCAAAATCCTGTCTTTGGCAGGATTTTGTTTTTTCAGAAAATTGATCTTTCACTATTTATAAATCAGGATGTCTCTAAATAACTATTTAACGTGAGTTCGACGTAAGAATTTTAGTTTGAAACAATTCTTTTCCGCAGTATAGCAGGAGTTTTTCGTTAAAAATTTTCGAAGCCTTGGAGAAATGTTAATTCATGAACTCCATAACTGAAAATAGAGCATGGTGAACTAAAATTTAGAAAAATTCATGCGGTTTTAGTTTTTCCCTAAAAGAAAAACTAAAAATACCTCTGGAAATCAAAGATTCATGAGTTCCATAATTGGAAATAGAAATCATACGAACTAAAAGTTCCCTTTCTTTTGTTGATGCCTGTGCTGAACTTGATTCAGTATTCTTTGGGTAAGCAAAGAAAATGAAAATAAAACCTTAAAAATGAATTATATAGCAGAATTATTTTTAAAGTTACTATAAATGTAAATTGAATGATTTATATCTAACTGACGTTATTTACACAAGATTCCTAACCAAAAACACATGTAGTCTTCAATGAGGGTTGTTTTTTGCTACATTTAAAAACTGAAGAATACAACTCAGTAACAACAAAGTATTGTGTATATTCTCAACAAGTCAACCTAAAAATATCACTCTATGAAAACAAGTATTCTCAATATAATCTGCTGTATGCTAATTACAAGTGTTGCATTTGCTCAAAATAGAAACAATCAAATTCCTGTGCTAAAAGTCCAACCTAACAGTACGGTTGCGTACTCAGGAAATTTAGCTAATGGAAAACAAATTGCCGATTTATCTTGGGCAGCAAACAGTAGTGTAGCTTGTTTTCCTGCGACTAAAAATCAAAAATTTTCTGGAAATCATGTTTTCTACACGACAACAATTCCGAAACGATCAGAAATGTTTATCAAGGTTATTCCGAAAAACAAAAAACAAAACTTTAGTCTCTATGCATATCAAGTTGGCGCGGCAAATAATCAATTACCACCAAATTTGAGTAGTTGTGTTACCTGTGAAGCAGATTATAAATGGGATTACAAACGACGTGGAAAAACACAAGATCACACACGACAAGTTCACTTAAACGCCATCAACAATCCATACAAAGTTGTGATTGTAGTAGTTGGTGCAGAAGGTTTGACTAGTGGCGATTTTACCTTAGAAATAAAACTCAATGGTGGAGAAGAAATGATAGCGATGACTTCCGAAGTTAAAGTCACAAAAATTATAACCAAAGGTGCAATTACTACCGTAAATGGAAACCTGAACAAAGGTGGTTTGATTCAAGATTTATCTTGGGCAGCAAACAGTAGTGTGGCTTGTTTTCCAGCAACTCAAAACAAAAAATTCAGAGGAAATCATGTCTTATATGAGACGACGATTCCGAAATATTCAGAAATGTTTATCAAAGTCATTCCAAAAAATAAAAATCAGAACTTTAGTCTCTATGCATATCAAGTTGGCATAAATAACGAACAATTGCCACCAAAACTGAGCAGTTGTGTTACGTGTGAAGCAGATTACAAATGGGATCGAAAATGGCGTGGAAAAACCCAAGATCATACGCGAAAAGTACGCGTAAATGCCATCAATCGTTCGTATAAAATTGTCATTGGCGTAGTTGGTGCAGAAGGAGTAACGGAAGGTGACTTTGATTTGGAGATTGAAATTAAAAAACGATAACATGTAGTTTTCCCTACTTTCAATTGCTTCTTTTCTAAATGAATATATATTGACACACTAACAATTCAAAACTCACAAATTCTCCCTATTTTTGCAGCATGAAGCAAGCGGTAAAAAAAGACATTCGTGCATTAAGCAAAGAACAACTTCGTGATTTTTTTGTATCAGAAGGAGACAAAGCTTTTCGTGGAAATCAAGTCTATGAATGGTTATGGCAAAAAGGCGCGCATAGTTTTGACGATATGACAAATATCTCAAAAGAAACGCGTAAAATGTTAGAAGAAAACTTTGTTATCAATCACATTCGTGTGGACAAAATGCAACGCAGTAATGACGGAACCATCAAAAATGCCGTACGCTTGCACGATGGACTTGTGGTAGAATCGGTTTTAATTCCGACAAGTACACGAACAACCGCATGTGTATCGAGTCAGGTAGGTTGCAGTTTGGATTGTAAATTTTGCGCTACGGCGCGATTAAAACGTATGCGAAATCTAAATCCTGATGAAATCTACGATCAGGTAGTTGCTATTGATCGCGAAAGTAGATTGTATCATGGAAGACCGCTGTCAAACATTGTATTCATGGGAATGGGTGAACCATTGATGAATTATAACAACGTACTAAAAGCGATCGAAAAAATCACTTCAGAAGAAGGTTTAGGAATGTCGCCAAAAAGAATTACAGTTTCCACTTCGGGCGTTCCAAAAATGATAAAGAAAATGGCAGACGATGAAGTCAAATTCAAACTTGCCGTTTCTCTACATTCAGCGATAGACGAAGTCCGAACGGAAATTATGCCTTTCAACGAACACTTTCCGCTAAAAGATTTAAAAGAAGCATTGACGTATTGGTACGACAAAACTAAAAACAAAATTACGTATGAATATGTAGTTTGGGATGGAATTAACGATCAGCAAAAAGACATCAATGCGTTGGTGAAATTTTGTAAAGATGTTCCGAGTAAAGTCAATCTTATCGAATACAATCCAATTGACGATGGACAATTTCAACAGGCAAGTAACAAAGCGATTGATCGATATGTAGATTCACTAGAACAAAACGGAATCACTGTCACAGTAAGGCGTTCTCGTGGAAAAGACATTGACGCAGCTTGTGGACAATTGGCAAATAAAGAATAAGTTCTTTTAGTTTTGAGAAGTTAGTATTAAGCACCAAGAAGCTTCTCTTGTTACAAAAAACCTTTTCAATTGTTCAATCTTTTAATCTTTCAATCAAAAAAATAAAAAAGCCTTCAAAGAAAAACTTCAAAGGCTTAAAATATCTTTTGTAATAAACAATTTTTACTCTTTCACAATCTTATAAGAACTTACAGAATCGCCAATAGTAACAATCATAATATATGTTCCGGCTTTCAATGAAGAAACATCCAATTGTTTTGTAGTTAGCACATTATCATCAACACGCATGACACGTTGTCCGAACAAATTAATAACTTCCAATTTATCAATCTGTAAAGTACTTTCAAACTGTACTATTCCTTTTGTTGGATTTGGATAATATTTAAAATCATTCGAATTCACTTCTTCTACAGACAAAGGATCTGCTTCTGTTGTAAAACTCCAAATTGGAGAATTCATCGCGTCTCCACCAACATTTTTCGCAACAATTTGCCAAAAATATTCAGTATCATATTCCATTCCTGTAATATCTACCGTAGTATTCCCTAAAGTTCCTAACAAAGCTAGGGTTGTTGGCGAATCGCCCAAATATACATCGTATGCAGTTGCAGGATCGCCTGTTGTCGCCGCTTCCCAAGCAAACGTTACAGAATTATCTGGATTTCCGTCCATATTGTCATCAGCAGGATCAATAACAACACCAGTTGCCATATCTGCTGGAGTTGGAGTTGTAGCTGGATCTGGAGCAGTTGCATCTGCAATCATTTCTACATTATCAATAATCCAACGGTCACCATCGTTTTGCTCCAAAACGAAAGCAACATAAATAGGTTGTCCAACATATGCTGATAAATCTACCGTGTGCTGTGCCAATGGTCCACCAGACCAAACATCGGTTTCAGTTTGTGTATCAACAATGGTAAAATCGGCATGTGTAGTTTGGCTTGCACCTGTAGAAACTCTAACTGTATACGTAGAACCGTAGTCGGTAGCAAAACTATCCGATTGGTCAAACGACAAAATAAAATTTGTTGCATCTACGGTAAATTGTGGAGTTACTAGCCAATCTTCGGCATTTCCACCTAAAACAGCTTCCCAAGTAACAAAAGCCACATTGTTAGTTGCACCATCGTTGATTTGCCAGTTTTGAGTAGTTCCTAAACCATTCGTTCCAATAAAACTTGCCCATCCTGCAGGAATTGCCGTGCTGGCTTCAAAGTCTTCAGACAGTTGTGCATAACCAAATTGGTAAAATGCTAATAAGAGTAATAAAGTAATTTTTTTCATAATCAAGGCTTTACATATTAATACATTTAAAGTTATAAAAAAAAACAGAACTCAGGCGTATTGACATTATTTTTATCGTGAATGTGTATATTTTTGTGGATTAACCAAAGAAATAGTCTAAAAATTCACAACTTTTGAAAAAGAAATTTAAAGCAGTGTGAAATCTGTTCCTGTCAAAATAACCCAAACCACTTGTTGTTAACACTGGAATAACTAAAATAAAACGATAAATTATACCTAGGAACTGTTCGAAACTTGTTAAAAACTATAAAATCATCGAATTAGTTAATATCTTTGCAGCCGAATGAAAGTAGTTGCGCAGATAAAACAGCCTATTATTACAGAAATGGAACTCTTTGAAAAGAAGTTTTCCAACTCGATGACTTCCAAAGTCGCACTACTCAATCGTATCACACACTACATTGTAAATCGTAAAGGGAAGCAAATGCGTCCTATGTTTGTGTTTCTAGTTTCTAAAATGGTTTCTGATGGATTGGTAAACGATCGGACTTATCGTGGAGCTTCCGTAATCGAACTAATACATACGGCAACACTTGTACATGATGATGTGGTTGATGATTCCAACAGAAGACGAGGTTTTTTCTCGATCAATGCTTTATGGAAGAATAAAATTGCAGTATTAGTCGGTGATTATTTACTGTCGAAAGGATTGTTACTTTCTATTGATAATGGCGATTTTGATTTGCTGAAAATTATTTCTGTCGCAGTGCGCGAAATGAGCGAGGGCGAATTGTTACAGATTGAAAAAGCTCGTAAACTAGATATTACAGAAGATGTATATTACGAGATCATTCGACAAAAAACGGCAACTTTAATTGCAGCTTGCTGTGCAATGGGTGCAAAATCTGTAAATGCTTCTGATGAAGAAGTTGAAAACTTACGACTATTTGGTGAATATATCGGAATGGCATTTCAGATAAAAGATGACTTATTTGATTATGGCGATACGCAAATTGGAAAGCCCACCGGAATTGACATCAAAGAGCAAAAAATGACACTTCCATTAATTTATGCTTTGAATCATTGCACCAAACAAGAAAAAAAGTGGGTGATTAATTCCATAAAAAATCACAACAAAGACAAAAAAAGAGTCAAAGAAGTCATTGCTTTTGTGAAAAAAACAGGCGGATTGGAATATGCAATTACCCAAATGAAATCGTATCAAGAAAAAGCGCTCAAACTCCTAGAAATCTATCCTCAATCAACATATAAAGATTCATTAGAATTAATGGTCAACTATGTGATTGATAGAAAAAAATAATTTTTTTTCATGTGCAGACAACCATTTGCATAAAATTTGCGTCTATATACATAGAAAGCAATCTGTATAGTGAAAGTTATTCAATTACATCTACAAGAAGCACAACTCATAAAACGAGCTAAGCGCAACGACCGAAAAGCGCAGCAAACGTTATATGCACAACATGCACCAAAAATGCTAAGTGTTTGTCGATACTATATTTCGAACGTTCACGATGCCGAAGAAACCATGCTTTCAGGATTTTTCAAAGTATTTACACAACTAAAAACGTACAAAAATACAGGAAGTTTTGAAGGTTGGATACGAAGAATTATGATTCGGGAATCGATTTCTTTTCTTCGAAAAAAAAATCCGCTTATTGCTGTAGAAGAAATAGAAAGCTACACGGCAATTGCTGATTGTGAAATGGACGTGAATGCTGGTGTAGAAGAAATTCAAAAAGCAATTGACATGTTGCCGCAAGGATATCGAATTGTATTCAATCTTTATGAAATAGAAGGATACAAACATCAAGAAATTGCTGAAATGTTGAATATTTCCATTAGTACGTCCAAAACACAATTATTCAAAGCAAAAAAAACGCTTCAATCACAACTACGATCAAAAAAAAACAGAGCTAATGAAATCGCATGAACTAAAAAATAAGTTGGAAGAACGTAGGATGGAAGTATCTGAAAATTCTTGGGAGAAGCTCGCTAGTCAGCTAGATACAAACGATCAGAAGAAAAAACGCAAAACTTTTTACCTTCCGTACGCAGCATGTCTGGCAGTATTATTTGGTGTCATTGCATTCATGTTTCTGAAAAATGATAGAAATGCAAACTCAGATACGATTGTTGACACAAATTCTAAAGAAATCATCAAACAAAATAAAGATATAAAAACGCCTGTTGTTTTAAAAGAAGTTACAAATGATGAAATATTTAAAGAAGTAGTTGTACAATCAGAAGAAACAAAACTGCTTGAAAAAATAAAAACATCTCCAAAAGAAACATCTGCTGAAAAGGCAATAAAAGCACCACTAAAAATAGAATTGCAAAAAGAAATTCAAAATACAGTAGCCATTCATAAAATTGATACGCTACTGAAAGAATTACAACCTGTGGTAGCACAAAAAGAAGTTGAGTTAGACATTACTAAAGAACTAAAAGCTTCTATTACAGCATTGTCGGAAACAGAAAACATTACAATTACTGACGAAGAAATCAATCAGTTGCTAAAAGAAGCGCAAGAATCCTTCGCAGAATTAGAAGTAAAAGAAGAAGAAACTGATGCCCTACGATTCGCAACTGCAGACGAATTATTGGGCGAAGTAGAATACGAATTAGACATGTCATTCAAACGAAAAGTATTCGAACTTATCAAACACAGAGTTCAAAAAACACGAACGGCGCTAACTGATAATTAGTTGTTTATACGTTAAAAAATCATCAATAACATCCTAAAAAAACGAACATGAAAACAAGTACATTGTATTTATGCTTACTATTCCTATGCATAAATTTTAGTGCAAATGCACAACAAAAAGACAACATTCCAAAACGCACACAAGATTCTGTAGCACTCAAAAAAGAGCGAACCAAAAAGTATTTGGCAAATCGTTTACGTATCATTACCGAAGATGAAAAAATATTGCTAAAAAATACGGTAGCACAAATCAACTCAGAACTTGAAAAAGGGAAAATCACAACAGCAGAAGCCGAACAACAAAAAAAGAAAGCAGCAATGCTAACAGCGGCAAATATTGAATATCGCATGGCAAAAGAAAAACGCGAACTATTGCTCGATTACCGAATTCAGGAAAGAGGAAGTTTTATTCGCTTTGGAGAAGTATTTGACACACGAAAAATTAAAAAAAGACCTTTTCGTTATGACAGACGAACCTATTCTGACTTAGTATTTGCTTTCGGGCTTAACAATGCCATACAAGAAGGAAAATCACTCAGCGAATCTGATTACCGAATGGCAGGTTCACGATTCTTTGAATTTGGAATTAGCTGGCGAACACGCCTTTTTAAAGAACATAATTTTGTAAGATTCAAATACGGAATATCGTTGCAATACAACAACTTAAAACCAACAGGAAATCGTGTATTTGTTGATAATGGCAACTTGACAACCTTAGAACAATTTCCAAACGATTTGCGACGTTCCAAAATTAGAACGACCAATCTAGTTGTGCCAATTTACTTCGAATTTGGTCCTTCCAACAAAAAAGAAACGGATCGTTACATTCGCTATAACACACATCAAAAATTTAAAATTGGAATTGGTGGTTATGCCGGATTCAACATTGCAGTAAAGCAAAAACTAAAATATTCGCAAGATGGCGATCGCGTTGACCAAGAAATTCGTAGAAACTTCAACACCAACTCATTTGTGTACGGTTTGGCAGGTTACATTGGTTGGGACGATTTAAGTTTGTATTGCAAATATGACTTATCGCCCATATTCAAAAGTCCAAATGCCAAACAACGCAACATTTCATTTGGTGTACGTCTAGACGTATTTTAACAGATTTGGTTTTAGCTACTTGTACTTTTAAGATGAGTTCGTCTATAAAACGATAAACTTCATAGTACTTCTCGATACAAATTTGCTGTGCAAATCTACTCGAAGTGATGGTTTTAGAATTCAAAATTACTATTGAAAACTAAGTCGTCACTTCGAGTAAAATATTGAAAAGATTTTGTGTCGAGAAGTGCTTTGAAACTATTATTTATTGTCTAATGTAAAAGTTACAGTAAAAGACAATTCAAAATTCAGCATTCAACATCCAAAATTCCCTCAAAACTTAGTATTTTTGAAAACTATTCCTAAAAATCCCGAAACCATTGATCGCTAAATCAACCATAGATGCTGTATTTGACATTTCTCGCGTAGAAGAAGTGATTGGCGATTTTGTACAACTCAAAAAATCGGGAAGTAACTTCAAAGGATTAAGTCCGTTTTCAGACGAACGAACACCTTCGTTTATGGTATCGCCCGTAAAACAAATTTGGAAAGATTTCAGTTCGGGAAAAGGAGGAAACGTCGTTGCATTCTTAATGGAGCACGAACATTTTACCTATCCAGAAGCCATTCGGTATTTAGCCAATAAATACGGAATTGAAATTGAAGAAACAGAGCGTACGGATGAAGAAAAAGCTTTAGCCAACGAAAAAGAAAGCATGTATTTGGTGTCGGAATATGCCAAAAAATATCATCAAGAAGTACTTTGGGAAGCGCCACAAGGAAAAGCCATCGGACTTACCTATTTTAAAGAACGAGGTTTTACGCAGGAAACCATCAAAAAATTTGGATTGGGTTATGCGTTGGACGAATGGAGTGCGTTTACCGACACAGCTTTAAAAGAAGGCTACAATCTTACGTATCTGGAAAAAACGGGACTTACCATTGTAAAAGGCGAAAAACGTTTTGATCGTTTCAAAGGTAGAGTCATGTTTCCAATTCACAGTATGAGCGGACGTGTCTTAGGTTTTGGAGGAAGAATCTTGACGAATGATAAAAAAGCTGCCAAATATCTCAATTCGCCCGAAAGTGATATTTACCATAAAAGTAAAGTTTTATACGGTTTGTACTATGCAAAACAAGCCATTGCAAAAGAAGACAACTGTTACTTGGTAGAAGGTTATACAGATGTCATTCAAATGCATCAAGCGGGAATACACAATGTAGTTTCTTCTTCAGGAACTGCCTTAACGGCGGAACAAATTCGGTTGATAAATCGTTTAACGAAAAATATAACCGTTCTCTATGATGGAGATGCGGCGGGAATTCGTGCGTCACTTCGTGGAGTAGATTTAATCTTAGAACAAGGAATGAATGTACGCGTATGTACCTTTCCTGATGGAGAAGATCCAGATAGTTTTACAAAAAACAATGCGTTGGAAGATGTGTTGGCATACTTTGAAAACAATGTAAAAGATTTTATCAGTTACAAAGCTTCTTTATTAATGGAAGTTGCCAAAAATGATCCGATCAAAAAGGCAGAAGTCATCAACGATATGATGTCGAGTATCTCGAAAGTGTCCGATCGTATCAAACAAGAATTGTATTTGCGTGAAACGTCTCGTATCATGGACATTTCAGAGGAAGTACTATTTGCGACTTTGGCTCAATTGCAAAACAAAGAAATTAAGGACGCCAACAAAAAAATAAAGCAAGAAAAGAAGGCTTTTGAAGTCATCAAACCTAAAGAAAAAGCAAAAAGTGTTGATGTTCAATATATATTAGAGCGTAAATTAATAGAAATATTATTGCTCTACGGAAACATGGAAGCAACATTTGAAGACTTGATTTTAAAGGAAGATGATGATGGTGAATTAAAAATGGAACGCGAACTCTTTGAAGCCAAAGTATTTCAAAAACTCTACTTAGACTTGCAACAAGATGAAATTGACTTGGCAAATGAAAAATTTCAAAAAATTTATTACAAAGCCATTGAAAAACTCAATGCAACAGGAAGTTTAGAATTGGATACATTTGTCAATGAAATTGAACCAGAAGTTGCCAATGAAGTCACAGACATTCTAATGCGTGAAGAACGTTACGAATTGCACAATTGGGAAGCACAAAACATCTTTGTAAAACCAAAAGAAGAAACCATTGCACAACTTACAAGCGAAACCATTCTTAGTTTGCGTTGTTTTCTAATAAACCTTAAGATAGAAGAACTCAAACTCAGTCTGTCAGAAGACACAAAGCTAGAAGATTTGCAAAGTATTTTAGAAGAAATAAAGGATTACATCTTCCTCAAAAAATCACTTTCTGAGCAGTTAAAAAGAGTGATGTAACTAGAAGCAATCACACATGAAAAAAATAATTACGTGTACATTTTTATTGCAATCATTGCTGCTGTTCTCGCAAAGTAAGGAAGGAATTGAAGCAGATTACGAACTTCAGGGATATTTTAAAAACTACCAAGAATTTAATCTGGATTCTCTAAAGAAGAAAAAATTTAAGCACATTCGTCTTATTAATTCCATAAGAGGTGGTTTTGAATTTGATAGAATATTAGACAACAATCTAAAACAAGCAATTTATACGATTACTATCGAGCATCCTTTAGGAAGGTATTCAAGATATAAAGAATATAAAGTACATGTATTTTCAAAACGAGATTCTATTATTTGCCTAATTAGTTATGAAGAAAGTACTGGAAACGTAAATTCATATTTCGATTACGAAAAACTATCCGCGCATATTGAACTACACAATAAATTATACGAAACCAACTTTAGAATTTCAGATTTTGTAGATCAATTGAAAGAAAGGAGAATTTACGGATTTCAATGTGGCTATTCGTCAATAGCAAATGCTCCATTAGTATATAACGATATATATTTTGACGACATAAGAAACGGAAAATACTTTAGAAAATGGTTAACATCGTTCAACCCTGAATTGCAAGCTTACGGAGTAAAAGGATTAGAAGGTTTGGAAGAAAAAGAAAAACTGCCGCTTTCGCCACTAGAAAAGAAACTCATCAAACACATAAAAGAGCGAAATTCAACATTGCTTATTTGTGGCGGATGCGTAAGCTTTCCTAGAAAACTTTATGATGAGACAAAAAAATGATGATATGTCTGCATTTAAAAAACGCATGCATACCATCATAAAATCTTTTTTACTGTAGTAAAGAATTAAATCTTCACAAATGCAATTACAGTAATTCCAATGCTTTTGCTTGTTGTAATAGGTCAACTAAGTTGTCTACATTCAACTTTCGCATTAGGCGAGCTTTGTACGTACTCACAGTTTTTTCGTTAAGGTTCAATTCTTCTGCTACATGTTTGTTACGTTTACCAGAAGCTAAAAGTTTTAATACTTCTACTTCTCTTGTAGATAAACGTCTGAAGAATCGACGAGGTTTGTTTGTGCTTTCATCAAATGCTAAACGTTGCGCCAATTCATTGCTAATATAGATGCCTCCATTGGCAACTTTAACAATAGCGTCTTTAATAACATTTGTAGCGACAGATTTTGACAAGTAACCAGAAGCTCCAGCTCTTAATGTGCTTACAGCGTAAACATCTTCAGAGTGTGAACTAAACATAATCACTTTTACGTCAGCGAAGTCTTTTTTAAGTCTTCTCAAAGCAGTAATACCATTGACTTCGGGAATATCCATTTCAAGTAAAACAACGTCTACGTGTTCTTGACTAATAAAGTCAAAAAGCTCAGAGGTTGTAGCAGCTTTACCTACTACATCAATCTCTGTAGAGTTCTTGAATAAGGCTTTAATTCCTTTTCGAACAATGGGATGATTGTCTGCAATTAATACTTTAACCATAATTTAGTTTTTAAAGTTATTATTAAATCAGACCATCACATAAAGAAAGGTTCGTTTATGGTTATGTCATGCTAACATAAAAACGAATCAATTTTTATTTCAGGTTTAGGGGGTCTGTAGCAACAAATTTAAACAAATTTTTATAAAAACTATTAAAAAAGGCGATTTTTTATGTAAGATTTTGCGGTATTATGCAGACTGGAATTGGAATCATTTTATGTTGGTTTGCAGTATTATATCTTTTGTAGATTTTAAAAACTTCTTGTTGTCTTCCTGTAAAGTCTTCAGCGGTTTTTCCTTCATCATTCATTTGCATAGCCCATTCAAGTTCATCGTAGTTAGCACCAATTTGATCTTCATCACTTCGCGCATCGCCAAATAAGCCATCGGAAGGTTTTGCCTCCATAATAGATGTCGGAACTTTAAGAACTTTCCCCAATGCATACACTTCGCTTTTCATCAAATCAGCAATTGGACTCAAATCAACACCGCCATCGCCATATTTAGTATAAAAACCTACACCAAAATCTTCTACCTTATTTCCTGTTCCTGCTACCAATCTTCCCAATAAACCAGCGTAGTAATATAAAGTCGTCATACGTAAGCGTGCTCTGGTATTTGCCAAAGCCATATCAACCGTTGCTTGTTCGCCTTCTAAGGAAACTTCTGTTTTAAATTCTTCAAAAACGGGCGTTAAATCTGCACGAACATCTGTGACATTCTCAAAGCGTTCTTTTAACTGTTTTATATGTTCTTGCGCACGTGTCACATGACTTTTTGCTTGATGAATTGGCATTTCAATACACAAAGTTGGTAATCCTGTTTTTGCACACAAAGTAGATGTGACTGCGGAATCAATTCCTCCAGAAACTCCAACTACAAATCCATTCACTTTTGCGTTTGTTGCATAATCCTTTAACCATCCTACAATATGATCTATTACCTTTTCAGTTTTCATTAGTTTGTTTTTTCTTAATTAATGCTGTTTCATGGAATTCGCCAAGAATAATTCTAAACGCATTTCATCTATTTCGATTTTTTTACAAGATAAAAAAAGTAAATTTGCAGACAAATATGGAAGCGGAATAAAATTTATAAATATAGTTTGCGTTTAGCTATAAGGATTAACTTAAAATATGATGAAAAAACTATTGTACTTGTGTGTGTTGATATTGATTGGATGCGCTGATGAAAATACACTTGAAAAAGAAATTGCAGCGATTCCAATAGACGTAAATGTGGCTCGTTTTGACCAAATTTTTCTAAATGCGACTCCAGCAGATTTACCAGAATTAAAAAAAGCCTATCCGATATTCTTTCCAAGCTCAGTGCCCGATTCTACTTGGGTATACACCATGAACGATCCGTTGCAAAAAGAGCTAAAAACTGAAATTGACGCTGTTTTTGATGATTTTGCGCCTGTACATCGCGATATCAAATCTGTATTACAACATATAGAATTTTACTTTCCAGAATACGATCCGCCAAAAATATTGACTGTAACTACAGAAGACTATCGCAAAAAAGTAATTCTATATGAAGACATGTTTCTCATTGCGCTCAATACATATTTAGGTGCAGATCACAAATATTATGAAGGCATTCAAAAATACATTTCTCATACTTTTGAAAAGGAAATGATTCCAGTAGACATTGCTAGCGAATTTGCTTTTTCACAAGTAAAATCTCCTCGTGAACGTACTTTTTTAAGTAAAATGATCTATTATGGAAAAATACAATACATCAAATCACTGTTGGTACCAAAAGCAAGTATAGCCATGCAATTTGGATATACAAACCGACAAGCTGATTGGGCAGCAGTCAATGAAGCACAAATTTGGACGTACTTTATAGAAAAAGAATTGTTGTACAGTACTAACAATAAATTGGATGCTCGATTTTTAAATTTGGCGCCTTTTTCCAAGTTTTATCTAGAATTAGATAACGAATCACCTGGTGGCGTTGGTCGTTACATTGGCTATCAAATTGTACAGGCATATATGAAAAATAATGACGTATCTTTGCGGCAAATGTTAGGGAAACCAGCAGAAGAAATTTTTAACAATTCAAAGTACAAACCAAAGAAGTAATGGCGAATAAACTCAAGTCTGAGATAAAAATTGCAGTAACAGTAGATGAAAATAATGTTCCAGAAGCGATCAACTGGACGGCAAAAGATGGTGGTGTTGTCAATGAACCTTCAAAAGCAGTAATGTTGTCTGTTTGGGATCACAAAGCACAAGAAAGTTTGCGTATCGATTTGTGGACTAAAGATATGCCTGTTGATGAAATGAAAGTATTCTATCATCAAACATTAGTATCTATGGCAAAAACATTTCAACGTGCAACAAACGATGAAAAAATGAGCGCAACCATGTTGGATTTTTGTGACTATTTCGCTGAAAAACTAGAAATTGTAAAAAAATAGAATATCTTTTTGAAGAATATAAAAATAAGTGCTATTGAAATTTAATCTTTCTCTAAAATCTCAATTCTTGTTTTAATAGTGCCACTTTCTTCTAGTCGGATAATTTTAAAAATAAGCTTTGCAATAAACCCAGGATCTAGAACTATATTGGCTTTTTCGGCTATATTAATATCTCGATCGGCAATCAATTGTGTCCAATTTGCTTCGGGAGAACTAGCTAGCAAAGTTGCATACTTCCAAGCGCCATCTCTGGCAAGTTTCATGCTGAAATCAGTCAAAATGATGCTAAATTTTTCTGTTTTCTTTAAAATTTTGGCTAAAAATGACCAAATCAGTGACAATTCTTTTTGAACGTCATGCACCAATGCGCTCAAAATTATATTGATTTTATTAAAATCGTTATGTAAATCGTTTATATCTTTTCCTTTCATCACTTCGGCAGCGGCAATTCCTAAATCGAGATTGATATGTGCGTTCATTCCTAAAAGCAAATGTTGCAGCACAATTAGCCAATAACTATCGGTTTTTTCAAATGCAATCTGCCATGAAGTCGTAGGTTTCACGCCATTTTGATAATCGGTATACGCTTGTAAATATCTGTTGGCGAAAATCACATCTAGCTTTTCCATACGCGGATTATCATCAAAAAAACCACTCTCAATTCCTTCCTTGACTTTACAAGTCACTTTTTGATATAAAGCTGCGAAATAGCCCATTGTGCTTGGGATTTTTTTGTTTTGTTCAATAATTTCATCAAGAAATAAAATAACTTCATCAATTGTAGTAGCTTGCATGGTTGGTGTTTTTGGTAAACTAAAAATAGGAAAATCTTCTAATGCTGTAAAGAAATTAAAAGAAATTACGACAGATTCTTTTAGATTCAGTGTTTTGGAGCTGTTAGAAAGAGCATAAGATCCATTTTATAAATCGTCAAAACAAATCTAATTAGTTGATTTTCAATATGTTTGGATGATGATTCTCATAGAGATTTTATAACAATAATAAATAAATGTGTAACGCATACTGTTGATTTTGGTTGTTACTTTGTAATAACTGAAAAATAAACCATTATGAAAATCCTTATAGCACTCTTTAGTATAACAATATTGTCAATTAACTCAATTGATTATACTTCAAAATCATTAAACAATAATATTACCACATACGAAGTTGTTTTTGACGGCGCCGAAGGTGGAATGCTTTTTTTTACAGACAGTAAAGAGGAAGCGATCACGGTTAAAGATGAAGAAAATAAATTATTTAAAAAATATGGTGAAGATGCTAATTCGTATGTTGGAAGGGCATTTACAATGTTACTAAAAGCAGCGGATGATAATGATCGTGTTTACAAAGTAGAATCAGTAATAGAACTAAAAATGAAGTAATTACTGTTGTATAGATTAAGGTGTAAGTGTTGAAGAAGGAAAGTAAAATTTATACGACAAAATTAGGTGTTTGGATGTTGGGTGTTTCTCAAGAATCAACAAATCCACAAAAAACGAATAAACAAGTTTAGGGTTCAATAGTTGATAAGTTTATGAGTTTAGACTTTGAAATGAAACTATAATAAACAACTTACCAAAACCCAAAACCCAAAACCCAAAACCCAAAACCCAAAACCCAAAACCCAAAACCCAAAACCCATCAATGCCCAAAATCATCTTCATATACAATGCAAAATCAGGGAAAGTAAATAGTTTGCTTGATATGGCGCACAAACTCATCAGCCCAAAAACCTATCAATGTAAACTATGTGCGATCACGCATGATGCATTTTCAGAAAATGAACAATGGAAAAATTTTAGAGAAAAAACGAAGCTTCCGCTAGAATTTTTACACAACGATGAATTTGAAAAAAAATACAAAAGTATAGACACAAAATATCCTGCGATACTCTTGCAAAAAGATCAAAAACTCACAGAGTGGATTCCGAAAAGTGAAATAGAAAAAATAGAAAATTCTAAAGAATTAATTCGTTTGATTGAAGCAAAAGCTGAAACTATGAATTTTTCAAATCCTGATTGATTTGCCCGATAAAATCCAGCAATTCCTCACGTCCAATTGCTTTTGAAGAAGACGTTACAAAATGTTGTGGCATTTCTTCCCAAACATCTTCCAATAACTTTTCTCGATAAGCATTTACATGTTTGTCAATTTGTGACGGACGCAATTTGTCAGCTTTCGTAAAAACAATACAAAAAGGAATCTGATTTTCACCCAGCCATTGCATAAACTCCAAATCTACCTTTTGCGGTTCGTGACGAATATCAACCAACACAAAACCACAAACTAACTGTGTGCGTTTTCTAAAATATTCGGTAATAAACTTTTGAAAAACTTTTTTAGCACTCTTAGAAACACGTGCATATCCGTAACCTGGTAAATCGACCAAAAACCATTCGTCATTAATCTTAAAATGATTGATAAGTTGTGTTTTTCCAGGTCTTCCAGAAGTTTTTGCCAAACTCTTACGCTGTGTCAGCATATTAATCAATGAAGACTTTCCAACATTAGAACGACCAATAAAGGCATATTCAGGAATTTTGTTTCTAGGACATTTCGCAACATCCGAATTACTCATTACAAATTCGGCAGATTTTATCTTCATAACAATGTGTAGATTAAAAATTACGTTTTGTCAGCCAATCTTGTAAATGTTTGTTGAATTCTTGTGGATGTTCCATCATTGGTGCATGTCCGCATTTATCAATCCAATACAAGTCAGAATCAGGAAGTAACTCATGAAATTCTTCGGCGACATTTGGTGGTGTTACGGTGTCGTTTTTTCCCCAAATAATTCCTGTTGGAATGTTCATTTTAGGCAAATCTTTTCCCATATTATGGCGAATGGCACTTTTGGCGATTGCCAACGTTTTTATCAACTTACTACGATCATTTACCGTGGCAAAAACTTCATCAACAATCTCTTTAGTAGCTACAGCAGGATCGTAAAAAACATCTTCACTTTTCTTTTTAATAAACTCATAATCACCGCGTTTCGGATATCCGTCGCCCATGGCACTTTCATACAATCCAGAACTTCCTGTAATCACTAATCCTTTTACCAATTCAGGATATAACTTTGTAGTAAGCAGTCCAATATGACCACCAAGTGAATTTCCGAGTAAAATTACTTTATCGAGCTTTTTATGTAGAATAAATTCTTTGACATACTTCGCAAAATTCTTTACGGTTGTCTTCAGAAGTGGCTTAGTATAAATAGGCAACTCAGGAATTAAAATCTTATATCCTTTCGCAGAAAAATTTTCGGTAACGGCTTCAAAATTACTTAAGCCGCCCATTAAGCCATGCAAAATAACGATAGGTGTCCCTTCTCCCAGTTCGAGATAATTGAATTTACCTTCCTTTTTAAAGCTTTCTTTCATTAATGGCTATCAGTTTTTTAACAAGAGACAAATATAGGCATTTCGAAATTATTAAGATGCTTTTTTTAAAATGTCTCTAAAAACTATCAAAACATCACAAAAATGAACCAAAAAAGAACTATTTCGTTTTTGGATTCCCACTTTTCAAAAGTTTGATTTATAGCGTATTTATAGGGTTTTAGTCCTGAAAATGGAAAAACTTATCAACAAAGTGGTAAAATGTGGTAAAATGTGGTAATTTTTTCAATATATTTGAATCTTATAATAGGTAAATCATATTCTCAAGTGATAAATTTAATCGGAACATACGAATGCAAAGTAGACGCCAAAGGGCGAATGCTTGTTCCTGCTGACTTAAAAAAGCAGTTGTCGCCGATTTTACAAGAAGGATTTGTCATCAAAGAAGGTTTATTTGGTTCGTGTTTGGAGTTGCATCCTATGAGCGAATGGAACGTTGTTACGCAAAAACTGAACAAACTTAATCGTTTTAAAAAGAAGAATGTCGATTTCATCCGAAGATTTAGCAAAGGTGTTCGTATGGTGGAAATTGATGCTGCAGGAAGATTGTTGATTCCGAAAGACTTAGTGGTTTTTGCAGGTATCAAAAAAGAAATAGTACTCTCGTCAGCAATCAACATTGTTGAAATTTGGGATAAAGAACAATACAACACTGCCACAGATGATTCGGCAGTTGACATAGGAGATTTGGCAGAAGAAGTAATGGGAAATGACGATGCAGATGGAATATCATAATCCAGTATTGCTAAAAGAAACGGTTGATGGACTCAACATCAAAGAAGATGGCGTCTATGTTGATGTAACTTTTGGTGGCGGCGGACATTCAAAAGAAATTTTGAATAGACTCGGAGAAAACGGAAAACTATATGCTTTTGACCAAGATCAAGATGCGCTAGAAAATACCATTGATGATTCACGGTTTACACTAATTCATCAAAATTTTAGACATCTCAAAAAGTTCTTACGGTTTTATGGAATAAAAAAAGTAGATGGAATCTTAGGTGATTTTGGCGTTTCGTCACATCAATTCGATGTTGCAGAACGTGGTTTTTCATTGCGTTTTGAAGCGGATTTGGATATGCGAATGGATCAAGAAGGGGAAATTTCAGCCTACCATGTCGTCAATGAATATTCGGAAGAAGATTTACGATCAATCTTGTCTTTGTACGGAGAAGTGAGAAATGCCAAAGGAATTGCAGCGCAAATTGTTTCAGCAAGATCAGAAGAACCTATCAAAACAACTGAAGAATTGCGTGTGGCATTACAACGTTTTTTGCCTAAGCACAGAGAACACAAAGTCTTGGCGCAAATCTATCAGGCGATTCGAATAGAAGTCAATCAGGAAATAGAAGTCTTAAAAGAATTTCTATTGCAAACGCAAGAATTACTAGAAAAAGGCGGAAGACTCAGCTTGATAAGTTACCATTCACTCGAAGACCGATTGGTAAAACGATACATCAGAAATGGTTTGTTTGAAGGTGAACCTGAAAAAGATTTTTATGGTAGAGTAGAGGTGCCATTCAAAAAAGTTGGAAAACTAATTATTCCATCAAACGAAGAAATAAAGACAAACAACAGAGCGCGTAGCGCAAAACTAAGAATAGCAGAACGTCTGTAGCAATGAAGCAGAATATATATGACATACTAAAAGGGAAGTTTCTCATAAAAGATGACGCGATCAAAAATTGGCGTTTCATCTTATTTGCTTCGTTTTTAGCATTAATCATGATAGCAAGTTCGCATTGGGCAGATGAAAAAGTGCATAAAATAGCAAAGCTGAATGACGAAATAAAAGAACTAAAAAGTCAATTTGTAGATGCACGGACAAAATTGCAAGAACTAAAACTAGAATCGTACATCACAGAAAAAGTAGCGGAAAAAGGATTAGCGCCTTCTGAAAATCCGCCAAAAAAAATTAGAGTAAAATCACAACAATAAATCAATAATGCCAGTAACCGAAAAAAACATATTAAATCGTTTATATTTTGTCGCAGGAGGTATGTTTCTCTTTGCGATAGCGGTTGCTGTACAATTAATAAACATCCAATTTGTAGAAGGAGAAAAGTACAAAGAAATGGCGCAAGAGCAAACTTTTAGAAACGCTACTATTGCGCCAAGTCGTGGAAATGTATATGCAGACGACGGTAGCTTACTCGCCACTTCAGTTTCTAAATACGACATCTTTTTTGATGCAAAAACAGTAAAAAAACACATCTTCATTGATGAAAATGTAAAAGCATTATCTGATTCTTTATCGGCAATGTTTGGAAGACCTTCTTCGGTATATGAAAAAAAGCTATCAACAGCACGTAGAAACGAAAATCAATACCTGTTAATTGTACGAAACCTGAGTTACTCCGAATACATTCGCATCAAACAATTTCCAATATTCAAACACGGTGCTAACAAAGGTGGTTTTATAAGTAAAGTGAAAAATGTCCGCGAACATCCAATTGGAGGCATTGCACACAGAACTGTAGGTTACGAACGAAAAGACGAAAACGGACATTACACAAGAGTTGGACTCGAAGGTGCTTTTGGGGAATATTTACGCGGAAAAGCAGGAAGACGTTTAGAACAAAAAATTGCCAAAGGACAATGGAAACCTGTTTCTGATGACAACGAACTAGAGCCGCAAGATGGTTTTGATATCATATCTACGATTAATGTAAACATTCAAGACATTGCGCATCACGCATTGCTAGAGCAATTGGAAAAATACAAAGCAGATCACGGTTGTGTAGTAGTCATGGAAGTGGCTACAGGCGAAATAAAAGCAATTTCAAATTTAGGAAGAAACACCAAAGGAAAATATTACGAACGTCTTAATTATGCTGTTGGAGAATCGCACGAACCTGGTTCAACATTCAAGCTCATGGCAATGGTTGCGGCATTGGAAGATAAAGTAATCGATAGTAACTATGTAGTAGATACAGGAAACGGAAAACTTACCTTTTACGGGAAAACCGTTCGTGATTCCAACAACAGAGGTTACGGAAAAATATCAGCTTCAGAAGCATTTGAAGTGTCATCAAACACAGGAATTGTAAAAATAGTAACAGATTTCTACGGGAAAAATCCAGAAAAATTTGTGAACCGACTTTACAATATGGGACTAAATGATACGCTGAGTTTGCCGATAAGAGGTGAGGGAAAGCCAAAAATACCGCATCCTAAAGACAAAGGATGGAATGGACTTTCACTTCCGTGGATGGCATTCGGGTACGGAGTTTCCTTAACGCCATTACAAACACTTACGTTTTACAACGCTATCGCAAACGATGGTGAAATGGTGCGTCCAAGATTTGTAAAAGCAGTTCGAGAAAATTGGTACGCAAGCGAAAAAGTATTTGAAAAAGAAGTTATCAATCCTTCTATCTGTTCCAAAGAAACTGTAGCGAAAGTTAAAAAAATGATGCAAAACGTTGTGGAGAAAAAACACGGAACAGGAAACGGTTTGTATTCGCCAGATTTTTCTATGGCAGGAAAAACAGGAACGTGTCAGAAAAACTACATCATCAAAGAAAACAAAGAATACATTTCTACATTTTCAGGTTTCTTTCCAGTGGAAAATCCAAAATATTCATGCATCGTCGTAATTCATGAGCCAGATAGAAGTATTGGATATTACGGGGCGGACGTTTCAGGACCAGTATTCAAAAAAATTGCACATAAAATATATCGTGATACGCCAATATTCGATCAAGTTGAAAACATAGAAGAAGTAAACAATGTTGTTGAAAAAAACTATAAAACATACATCGAAAAAATAAACAAATACAAAACTATTGTGCCAAACGTAGTTGGAATGCCAGCAATGGACGCCATTCCGCTACTAGAAAACTTAGGATTGCGTGTAGAAGTCAAAGGAAAAGGAAAAGTGACTAAACAATCACTAGAAGCTGGCAAAAAAATAGGAACTCAAAAACAAATTGTACTAGAATTATCGTGAAAACACTAAAAGACATACTATATAAAGTTCACATTGAGGCGGTTACAGGCGATACAACTATCGCGGTGCGCGAACTTGTCTTTGATTCGCGAAAAGTGCAATTAAACGATGTATTTATCGCCATAAAAGGATATGAAGTTGATGGACATAGTTACATTGAAAAAGCTATCAAAGCAGGAGCAATCGCGGTAATCTGTGAAGAAATTCCGAAAAACATTATCAACGGAATCACCTACGTGCAAGTTGATAACGGAAGTAGCGCGTTGGCAGTAATGGCATCAAACTATTACGGAAATCCTTCTGAAAACTTAAAGCTAATCGGAGTTACAGGAACTAATGGGAAAACGACTATTGCAACCTTATTATATCAACTATTTAAAAAAGCAGGTTACAAAGTAGGTTTGCTATCTACGGTAAAAATTTTAGTAGACGACAAAGAATACAAAGCGACACATACAACACCAGATTCACTCACAATCAACAGCTATTTGCAAAAAATGAATCATGAAGGTGTCGAATACTGTTTCATGGAAGTTTCTTCACACGGAATTCATCAAAAAAGAACCGCAGGTTTGGTGTTTCAAGGTGGAATCTTTACGAATCTATCACACGATCACTTAGACTATCACGATACATTTGCGGAATACAGAGATGTCAAAAAGAAATTCTTTGACGAATTGCCAAAAGAAGCCTTCTGTCTCGTAAACATTGACGACAAAAACGGCTTGGTAATGATGCAAAATACCAAAGCCAAAAAATATACCTACGCGCTAAAAACGTATGCAGACTATCGTGCGCAAATCTTGGAAAACAGATTGGCAGGATTGCTCTTAAAAATAAACGACAACGAAGTTTGGACGAAGCTCATTGGAAGTTTTAACGCGTACAACTTACTGTCTATTTACGCTACAGCGGAATTATTAGGCTTGGAAGAAATTGAAATCTTGCGACTCATCAGTGAACTTGAAAGTGTGAGTGGTCGCTTTGAATATTTCATCTCAAAAAACAAAATTACCACCATTGTGGATTATGCGCATACGCCTGATGCATTAAAAAATGTGCTAGAAACCATCAATAACATTCGCACAGGAAATGAGCAACTCATTACGGTTGTGGGTTGTGGTGGCGATCGTGATACCACAAAACGTCCAAAAATGGGCAACATCGCATCAACACTGAGTACAAAAGCAATATTTACATCTGACAATCCGCGTAGCGAAGATCCGATGACTATCATTGAAGCTATTGAAAAAGGCGTTGAACCACAAAACTATAAAAAAACACTTTCTATTACCGATAGAAAACAAGCTATAAAAACAGCATGTCAAATGGCAAATGAAAATGACATCATTCTCATTGCAGGAAAAGGACATGAAACCTACCAAGAAATCAATGGAAAACGAAGTGACTTTGACGATTACAAAATTGCAAAGGAAATCTTAGACAATCTTAACGAATAGTCAATTTTAAAAAGAGCGCAACAATAAAAAAATATGTTATACTACTTATTTGAATATCTCGAAAAACAATATCAGTTTCCAGGAGCTTCCTTATTCAGTTATCTGAGTTTTAGGGCGGCTATGGCGGTAATTCTTTCGTTGTTGATCTCTACCATTTATGGAAAAAGAATCATCGCGTATTTACGCACCAAACAAATTGGTGAAACAGTACGTGACTTAGGTTTAGAAGGGCAAAAAGAAAAAGCAGGAACGCCAACAATGGGAGGCGTTATCATCATTTTAGCAACCTTAGTGCCTGTTTTACTATTTGCAAAACTTGAAAACATTTACATCATTCTGCTTTTAGTGACGACGATTTGGATGGGAATTATAGGTTTTGTAGATGATTATATCAAGAAATTCAAAAACGATAAAGACGGACTCAAAGGGAAATTCAAGGTATTAGGGCAAGTTGGACTCGGAATTATTGTGGGAGCAACGTTGTTTTTTCATCAAGACGTAACCATTCGTGAAGAATTACCTGTAAAACAACAACAGGAATTGGTTGTTAATAATACGCCAACAAAGAAATTTGGAGAAGAAAAACGTTCGATGAAAACGACGATTCCGTTCGTAAAAGACAACGAAATCGATTATGCAAAACTCATCACTTGGATCAATCCTGAATACGCAAAATATGCGTGGATTATATTCATTCCGATTGTCATATTCATTATCACAGCAGTTTCTAATGGAGCAAATTTAACGGATGGAATTGACGGACTCGCCGCAGGAACTTCCGCCATCATTGTACTAACATTGGGGATTTTTGCATGGATTTCTGGAAACCTAATCTTTTCAGAATATCTCAACGTCATGTACATACCAAGAGCAGGAGAAATCACGATTTACATAGCGGCTTTTGTTGGTGCGCTCATCGGATTTTTGTGGTACAACACCTATCCTGCGCAAGTATTTATGGGTGACACAGGAAGTTTAACGATTGGTGGAATCATTGCAGTAATTGCAATTGCAATTCGTAAAGAATGGTTGATTCCAATTCTTTGTGGAATTTTCTTAGCGGAAAATCTATCGGTAGTCATGCAAGTAAGTTACTTCAAATACACCCGAAAGAAATTTGGAGAAGGAAGAAGAATATTCAAAATGTCGCCATTACATCATCATTATCAAAAACTAGGGTATCACGAAAGTAAAATTGTTACTCGATTTTGGATTGTTGGAATCCTACTAGCAATTCTTACGATTGTAACCCTAAAGCTGAGATAAGTTAGATAGTTTAGATCATTAGATTTATAGACAAAAAACGAATAAACAGAAAAACAAATCAATAAAAAGCTAACAGCCAAAAGCCAGTAGCTAAAAGCATAAAAGAATAGTGTCAAAACAACGATTAGTCATATTAGGAGGCGGAGAAAGTGGTGTAGGAACTGCCATCCTGGGAAAGCAAAAAGGCTATGAAGTATTTGTTTCTGACAAAGGAGCTATCAAACAGCACTACAAAAACGTTCTGAATCAGTTTGAAATACATTGGGAAGAAAAGCAACATACGGAAGCTGACATTTTCAATGCAAATATTGTGATGAAAAGTCCTGGAATTCCAGATACGATTCCGTTAGTTAAGCAATTGCGAGAAAAAGGAATCTTAGTCATTTCTGAAATAGAATTTGCAGTGCAATTCACAGATGCAATGATTGTCGGAATCACAGGAAGTAATGGAAAAACAACCACAACGATGTTAACGCATCATGTATTGAAAGAGGGCGAGCTAAATGTAGGTGTTGCAGGAAATATGGGAGACAGTTTTGCAAAGCAAGTTGCGGAGCAATCGTATGATACATATGTGTTGGAATTAAGCAGTTTTCAATTAGATGGAATCATTGATTTCAAGCCACGCATCGCCATCATTACAAACATTACGCCCGATCATTTAGATCGATACGATTACAAATTTGAAAATTACATCGCATCAAAATTTCGAATCGCGATGAATCAAACAAAAGACGATTATCTCATCTACGATGCAGATGATGAAGTTGTCACAAATTGGATGAAAAAACATCCTGTAAAATCAACATTAATACCATTCTCACTCAAAAATAAACTTGAGAATGGCGCATACCTAGAAAACGAAAATATAATACTAACGATACAAAATAAGACAATAACTATGCCGACGGACTCGCTAGCACTAGAAGGTAAACACAACGTAAAAAATGCAATGGCAGCTTCTGCAGTAGCACAACTATTGAACATAAGAAAACAAACCATACGTGAAAGTATGTCAGGGTTTCAAGGTGTAGAGCATCGTTTGGAAAAAGTACTGAAAATCCAAAATGTGCAATACATCAATGATTCAAAAGCAACAAACATCAACGCAACATACTACGCATTAGAAAGTATGACAACGCAAACAGTTTGGATTGTTGGAGGAGTAGACAAAGGAAACGATTACTCAGACCTATTGCCATTAGTACACGAAAAAGTAAAAGCAATCATCTGTTTAGGAGTTGATAACTCAAAAATCATTGAATCATTTGGTAGAGTTGCAGATTTAATGGTAGAAACAACTTCGATGGAGGAAGCTGTAAAAATTGCACACAAAATCGCGGAAAAAGGAGATAACGTATTATTATCGCCAGCCTGTGCAAGTTTTGATTTATTTGACAACTATGAAGAAAGAGGAAAGCAATTCAAAGCAGCTGTAAGAAGTTTATAATGTTGAAATTATAAATGCTAAATGTAAAATTTTAAATGTAAAAGTTTTTTCAAACACCGAACAACGAGACATAAAGTTTAAAAAGTTGAAAAGTTTATGAGTTTACGTTTTGATTTAAAAATCAGTGTAAGCATTTTACGAATAACGAATAACGAATAACGAATAACGAATAACGAATAACGAATAACGAATAACGAATAACGAATAACGAATAACGAATAACGAATAACTGTCGCATCGAGCGGAGTCGAGATGAAACATCAAACACCAAGTAAATGAACACCATCTTTAAAAACATAAAAGGAGATCGAGCACTTTGGGCAGTAGTTGCCTTGCTAGCGCTATTCTCGTTTTTACCTGTATACAGCGCAAGTAGTAACTTGGCGTACCTGTACGGAGATGGAAATACGTTAAAATTCTTAATCAAGCATGCGTCGCATCTTTTCTTAGGATTTGCAATCATTTACGGTGTACACAAAATGCCGTATCATTATTTCAGAGGGTTGTCAATTATCATGTTGCCTATTGTATTGCTCTTTCTAGTGTACACGCTAGCGCAAGGAACAACGATTGGAGGAGCAAATGCAAGTCGTTGGATGCGAATTCCGTTTGTCGGATTGCGCTTTCAAACATCCACATTGGCAAGTGTAGTATTGATGATTTATGTAGCAAGATATCTTTCGCGAATCAAAGAAAAAACAGTCACGTTCAAAGAAACCATAGTTCCGTTGTGGATTCCTGTGTTTCTAGTGGTCGGACTCATATTACCTGCAAACTTTTCCACCACAGCAATCATCTTTTCAATGGTATTAATGTTGTGTTTCTTAGGAGGTTATCCTTGGAAATATCTCTTAGGAATCATTACAGTAGGAATCTTAAGCTTAACAATGTTCATTTTGACAGCAAAAGCATTTCCGAATGCATTTTCAAACCGAGTGGATACATGGGTAAAACGAATAGAAAACTTTGCAAGTAATAAAAAGACAGAAGCATACGATCAATCGGAACGTGCTAAAATTGCCATTGCCAGTGGTGGAGTTGTCGGTGTTGGCGCAGGAAAAAGCGTAATGAAAAACCTATTGCCACAAAGTTCATCAGACTTTATTTATGCAATCATCGTAGAAGAATACGGTTTAGTAGGTGCATTATCGTTGCTATTTCTGTATTTACTCTTGCTATTCCGAATTGTCATAGTTGCGCACAAGGCAGATACGATCTTTGGAAAACTACTCGCTATTGGCGTCGGATTACCAATCGTATTTCAGGCATTAATCAATATGGCAGTTGCGGTAGAATTATTCCCAGTTACAGGACAAACATTGCCATTAATCAGTAGTGGAGGAACATCTATTTGGATGACGTGTTTGGCAGTTGGAGTTGTGTTGAGTGTGAGTAAAAAACGAGAAGAAATCATAGAACAGCAAGAAAAAGATGAAAATCCGTTGGCGGTTTTAAGTGAAGCCATTTGATAAATAAGTATTGAGTATTTAGATGTTAGTATTGAGAGTATTCAAAAAGCATATTACTATAAATAACGAAATGCTGAATCGAGTTCAGCATGACGAATCAACAAAAACGAAGAACAAAAATCAAAAATGAAAAGTCGTAAATAATAATTCAAAACGCGAAGTAGATAATAAAGAAAAAATAAAATAGGACTAAAAAAAAGATAGCAAAAAGTCACAAATCGTAAATCAAAAATCGTAAATCAAAAATGAAAAGTCAATCATTCAAAATCATACTCTCAGGAGGCGGAACAGGAGGACATATCTATCCTGCGATTGCGATTGCGAACGAACTAAAAAGACGATATCCAACATCCGAATTTCTATTTGTAGGTGCAGAAGATCGCATGGAAATGGAAAAAGTACCACAAGCAGGTTACAAAATAGAAGGATTATGGATTGCGGGATTACAGCGAAAACTAACACTGAAAAACTTAATGTTTCCATTCAAAGTTATCAGTAGTATCATAAAATCACGCAAAATCATTAAAAAATTCAAACCAGATGTAGTCATTGGAACTGGCGGATATGCTAGCGGACCTTTATTGCGAGTTGCTTCTGGAAAAAAAATACCAGCGTTAATTCAAGAGCAGAATTCATACGCAGGAATCACCAATAAAATACTTGGAAAACAAGTGCAAAAAATATGTGTCGCATATGACCATATGGAGCGATTCTTCCCAAAAGGAAAAATCATCAAAACAGGAAATCCTGTACGACAAGATTTATTAGAAATAAAAAGTAAAAGAGCTGAAGCAAAAACGTTCTTTCAACTAGAAGAAGACAAAAAAACAGTCTTAATCATTGGTGGAAGTTTGGGTGCAAGAAGAATCAATCAACTCATAGAAAAGGAATTGGATTTCTTTAAAGATCAAAACGTGCAAGTCATTTGGCAATGCGGAAAATTCTATTACGAACAATACAAAGGTTATGACGCTTTGGAACATGTGCAAATACGTCAATTTGTAAACAAAATGGACTTGGCGTACGCTGCTGCAGATGTTATCATTTCGAGAGCTGGCGCGAGTTCAGTATCAGAATTATGTATAGTGGGAAAACCTGTCATATTCATTCCTTCGCCAAACGTAGCGGAAGATCATCAAACCAAAAATGCATTGGCGATCACGGAACAAAAAGCAGCAATTCTCATTCGAGAAAAAGACTTAGATGTAGAGTTTAAAATCTGTTTTGAAGAACTCATCAAATCTGAAAAAATGCAAGCTGATTTCGGAGAAGCAATCAAAAAACTAGCATTGCCAGACGCGACATCAAGAATTGTAGATGAAGTAGAAAAATTATTGAATCAATAGAAATAGTGAACCTAAAAAACATACATAACGTTTATTTTGTAGGCATTGGCGGAATCGGCATGTCTGCATTGGCGCGCTATTTCAAATTTGAAGGTAAACATGTGGCTGGTTACGATAAAACAAAAACTGAAATAACCAATGCTTTGGAAGCACTCGGAATTCAGGTGTCTACCAACGATAATATTGCTGAGATTTCTTTAGAATATTTAAACAAAGAACAAACAATCATCATTTATACGCCAGCAATTCCAAACTCGCATGCGCAACTCACATATTTCCGTGAAAACGATTTCAATATCTACAAACGTGCAGAAGTTTTAGGGCTCATTACAAAAGACACGTTTTGTTTGGGCGTTGCAGGAACACACGGAAAAACGACAACATCTAGCATTCTAGGACATTTGTTAGCGGAATCGGGCATAAATGTAACTGCTTTTTTAGGTGGAATTGCAGAAAATTACAACTCGAATTTAATTCTAAAAGGAAATGAAATCACAGTTGTTGAAGCAGATGAGTTCGACCGATCGTTTTTACAGCTTTCGCCAGATATTGCTTGTATCACTTCCGTAGATGCGGATCACTTGGACATCTATGGAGAAAAAGAAGCATTGCAAGACTCGTTTATCGAATTTACCAAATGCATCAAGCCGAACGGAAAATTATTTGTGCAAGAAGACATTCAGTTGGATGGAATCACCTACGGATTCCAAGAAACATCTGACTATCATATAAAAAATATACGCATTAAACATGGTGCGTATGTATTTGAAATTGTAACACCATCAAAAATCATTGAAGACGTACAATTTTACATTCCCGGACGACACAACTTGTTAAACGGTCTAGTAGCTTTCGCGATGGCGGATATCATAGGAACCCCAACCGACCGCCTCGCCAAAGCTTTGGGAACATTTGCAGGAGTAAAGCGTCGATTTTCTTATCAAATAAAGAAGACAGATTTTGTGTTTATTGATGATTATGCACATCATCCAACGGAAATAAACGCGTTGCATCAGGCGGTTCGCGAAATGTATCCAGAGAAAAAAGTAACAGCAATATTTCAACCGCATTTATTCAGTAGAACCAGAGATTTTGCAGATGAATTTGCGGAAAGTCTAGCGCAATTTGATGAAATTATTCTCTTAGAGATTTATCCCGCAAGGGAAAAACCAATTGAAGGAGTTACCTCAAGTTGGTTATTAAATAAAATAAAAAACGATCAAAAACAGTTAATAGCAAAAGAAAACTTAGTCAATCACGTCACCACAGTACAAACGGATATTTTACTAACGGTTGGCGCTGGAGATATAGGAGCAGAAGTAGAAAAAATAAAAAATAAATTAGCAGTTGAACATTAATTGGAATCTCATAAAAGGAATTGCAATTGTCGCAATATTAATCTTTCTATATGCCTTTTCGGCGAATAGAAACGCAACGCGTATTATTGAAAAGCCAGTGATAAAATTTGTAGATGGCGGACAAAATTTCATTACGCGAACGATGGTTAATAAATTGTTAATACAAAATAACGATAGTGTTACGAACATACGAAAAGATCAGTTAGATTTGGATGTTCTAGAGGAACGTTTACGCGCGAACGAAATGATTCAAGAAGCAGAAGTGTATCTGTCTGTAAATGGGACTCTTGGTGCAAAAGTTAAAGAGCGAACACCCATAGCACGTGTCGCAAAAAAAGACGCTTATTATATCGATTCTGAAGGGAAGGCGATGCCTTTGTCTACAGTTTCGGCTGCGCGCGTTCCACTTGTGGAAGGTAAAGTAGTGAAAACAGCGCTTAAAAATATATATGTATTGGCAAAATACATCGCCGAAGATGAGTTTCTAAAAAAGAACGTCATTACCATAGTGCAAACAGAAACAAACACATTCAATCTAAAATTAAGAACGAATGATTTTGTGGTGCTATTTGGCAATATTGAAAATATAGAGAAGAAGGTGAATAATTTGAAAGCGTTTTACAAAAAAGCAACAAAAGATAAAACGTTGAATGATTATACGAAAGTTGATTTAAAATTTACCAATCAAGTAGTGTGCACCAAAAAATAAGTCATGGAAAACAATAACATCGCAGTAGGATTAGACATAGGAACCACGAAAATCGTGGCAATGATTGGGCGAAAAAATGAATACGGTAAAGTTGAAATTCTTGGAGTTGGAAAATCTAAGAGTCTTGGCGTGCATCGAGGTGTCGTAAACAATATTACCCAAACGATACAATCGATACAACAAGCCGTTCAAGAAGCCGAAAGTGTCTCTGATTTAAAAATTACGGAAGTTGTTGTTGGAATTGCAGGACAGCACATTCGTAGCTTGCAACACAGCGATTACATTACCAGAAGCAATGCTGACGAAGTAATTGATGATGAGGATATTGACTTGTTAATTAACCAAGTTTACAAATTGGTGATGCTTCCCGGAGAAGAAATCATTCATGTGCTTCCGCAAGAATACAAAGTAGATGGGCAAGCTGAAATAAAAGAACCTATCGGAATGTATGGCGGACGCTTAGAAGCCAATTTTCATGTCGTAGTTGGTCAAGTGTCTTCCATAAGAAACATTGGTCGTTGCGTAAAAAGTTCAGGTTTAGACTTGGCAGGAATCACACTAGAACCTTTAGCTTCTGCCAATGCTGTACTAAGTCAGGAAGAAAAAGAAGCAGGAGTTGCGTTGATTGATATTGGAGGCGGAACAACAGACTTGGCAATTTTTAAAGACGGAATCATTCGCCATACGGCAGTTATTCCATTTGGTGGAAACGTAATTACGGAAGACATTAAAGAAGGTTGTTCTATCATTGAAAAACAAGCAGAATTACTCAAAATAAAATTTGGATCAGCTTGGCCAGGCGAAAACAAAGACAACGAAATCGTCTCAATTCCTGGATTGCGTGGTAGAGAACCCAAAGAGATTACCCTGAAAAATCTCTCTAAAATCATTCATGCTCGTGTGGTGGAAATCATAGAACAAGCCTACTTAGAAATTAAGAATTACGGACATGAAGAACAAAAGAAAAAACTAATTGCAGGAATTGTACTTACAGGTGGCGGAAGTCAGCTAAATCACTTAAAGCAATTAGTAGAATACATTACCGGAATGGATACCCGAATTGGTTATCCTAACGAACATTTGGCAGGCGATTCAGATGCAGAAATGGCGAGTCCATTATACGCAACGGCTGTCGGCTTGGTAATGAATGCAATAGAAAACCAATCAAAAGTTACCATTGAAGAAGAAATTGTGGAACAACCTACAGAAACAATTTCAGATGCAGAAACTGCGTCTATTGATGCTAACGAAGAACATACCAATACCAGTGCTCCAATACAATCGGAACCCAAAAAAGAACGCAAGTCGATCTTTGAAAAATGGGCCGATAAGTTGAAAGATTTTTTAGATAACGCAGAATAAAAAAAACAGTTAAAGAATTATGAGTAGCAACACAGAATTCGGAAACATTTCATTTGATTTACCAAAAAACCAATCAAATGTAATTAAAGTGATCGGTGTAGGCGGTGGCGGAAGTAATGCCATCAACCACATGTTCCAACAAGGAATAAAAGGAGTAGATTTTGTGATCTGTAATACAGATTCACAAGCTTTACAAAACAGTGCAGTGCCTAATAAAATACAATTAGGAGTTTCTCTTACGGAAGGTCTTGGCGCAGGAGCCAATCCAGAAGTAGGAGAAAAAGCCGCATTAGAAAGTATAGAAGACATTAGTACGATGTTGGATACCAATACCAAAATGGTCTTCATCACGGCAGGAATGGGCGGAGGAACCGGAACTGGAGCCGCACCAGTCATAGCAAAACTTGCCAAAGACAAAGACATATTAACGGTTGGTATTGTTACAATTCCTTTTAAATTTGAAGGAAAAATGCGTAATACACAAGCGCGAATTGGAGTAGAAAAACTTCGCTCACATGTAGATTCGCTGATTGTGATAAACAACGATAAACTACGAGAAGTTTACGGAAACTTAGGATTTAAAGCAGGATTCTCTAAAGCAGATGAAGTACTTTCTACAGCATCTAGAGGAATTGCAGAAGTAATTACGCATCACTATACGCAAAATATTGACTTGCGTGATGCGAAAACGGTGTTATCTAATAGTGGAACCGCTATCATGGGGTCGTCTAACGCTTCTGGTGCAAACCGAGCAAGTGAAGCGATTATGAAAGCGTTGGATTCTCCATTGCTAAACGACAATAAAATTGCAGGAGCTAAAAACGTACTGTTGCTTATCGTTTCTGGTTCAGAAGAAATTACCATTGATGAAATTGGAGAGATCAACGATCATATTCAAAATGAAGCTGGTGGTGGTGCAAACATCATTATGGGTGTTGGAGAAGATGAAACCTTGGAAGATGCAATTTCGGTGACGATTATAGCTACTGGTTTTGATGTAGATCAGCAGGATGAAATTGTAAATACAGAATCAAAAAAAGTAATTCACACTTTAGAAGATGAGCAACCTGCCGTTCAGAACTTAACAACAAAGCCAACTTCTGTGGTAACACCAAACATTCCACAGAAACCGACACAAGAAATACCGCCTAAGAAAGCAGAAGTAATTCGTCATACTTTGGTAGATGATACTACGGAACTCAATTTAATTCCGACCACGGAAATCATCAAAAATATGTCAGTAGTATATGAAGAAGTGTCAGCTACTAAAGTAGAGGAGGAATTCGTTATTACGACAATGACGGATGAAATTAAGAATATAAAGGTAAATGAGCCAGAATTTGTAATTGCTGAAACGCAAGAAGAAGATGAGGAAAATCAAATCGCAATTACATTCGACATGCCATTGGCAAATCCTACAGTAGAAGAAACGCCAAAGCAAGAAGAAAATATTGTCAAATTTGAATTAAATACAGAGGAAGTTAATGCTATTGAAGTTAACGAGCCTGTAGAGGTAATTCCTGTGACAGAAGTGCATGACAAAGGTGTCACACGTTACAGTTTGGATGATTATATGGACGAAGATGCTGCTGAAGAAAAAAATATTTCGCAAGCAGCCGAAGATGGTATAGTTTTTGAAAAGAAAATAATTGAAAGTCCGAGTGAAGAAACTAAAGAAGCTGAAGGTGTTGATCCATTTAACAGTACAATTGAAGAAAGCTTAAAAAGTAGAACGGACGAACGCAGGAGAAAATTAAAAGAATTTAATTATAAATTCAATAATAGTGTCTCTCGTATTGATGAAATTGAGAAGCAACCAGCCTATAAAAGAGCAGGGATTGAGCTAAACGATACACAATCGACTGACAATACTTCCCGAACCAGTTTGGGTACGGATAGTAATGATGATATGCAATTAAGAAGTAACAATTCTTTCTTGCATGATAACGTTGACTAATTAGATTTAGTACTATTATATATGTTTTTTAGACCCGGAAATTGCTGTTCTATTTTCGGGTTTAATTTTTTATCTTCGCTTTACCAAAAAAATAAGAAATCATGAGATTACAACAAGATATAATGATGGCGATGAAAGCTGCTATGAAAGCGAAAGATCAAACTGCTTTACGAGCTTTACGCGCTGTAAAATCTGAATTACTTTTAGCAAAAACTAGCGGAAATAGTGATGAATTATCAGAAGAAGACGAGATCAAATTACTTCAAAAACTGGTAAAGCAACGCAAAGATAGCGCGGCTATATTTTTAGAGCAAGGTCGTAAAGATTTAGCTTTGCCAGAAATTGATGAGGCAGAAGTGATTAGTGAATTTTTACCAGAGCAATTATCGGAAGAAGAAATAGAAAAAGTAGTTGTCATGACTATTGATAACATTGGCGCTTCAGGAATGAAAGACATGGGAAAAGTAATGGGAATTGTTTCCAAAGAATTGGCTGGTCAGGCTGATGGAAAAACAATTTCTACGATTGTAAAAGCTAAATTGGCTAATTAAAAAAAGAAATTTATTAATAAGATTCCCACTTTCATGGGAATACGGCCTCGTGGCGCAACTGAATAGCGCACTGGATTTCGGCTCCAGCGGTTGCAGGTTTGAATCCTGCCGGGGTCACAAGACAAAGCCTTACTGTTTCTAGTAAGGCTTCTATTTTTTTATTTTAATTCTTAAGATCGTGTAGAATTCCTCTGAACCAAATTTGTTTCTAGCTCTATAATTTTTGGAGTAATTTGTTTCTTTTTCTTTTTGGCTTTTAATTCTCTATATAATTGCTTAAAAGCCATTTTTCCCATTTCAAAACCTGGTTGATTTATAGTGGTTAATGAAGGTGTAATGGCAGAAGACATAAACCAATTACTAAAACCAACAATAGAAATATCTTTAGGAATATTCACACCTTGTCTATTAAATTCTGTAATAGCTCCAATGGCAACCAAATCGGTATTTACAAAAATACCATCCACATCAGTATGCTCAGATAAAATTTTTCTAGCGAACATTTCTCCGACTTCAAACGTCATGTCGTCAAAAATATACACCAAAGAAGGATCGTAAGTCATTCCGTTATCTTCCAAAGCTTTTTTATAGCCTAGAAAACGATCAATAGAATTTTGTGGCAATAGCGGACCACGAAAATGGGCAATACGCTTGCAACCTGTGTCAATTAAATGCTGAGTAGCTGTATACGCAGCTTTCCGATCGTCAATAATAACTTTTGAACACTTGACAATTTTTGCGATTTTATCGAACATCACAATCGGTTTTCCTTGATCCATAATGTCGGTAATATGTTTAAAATCTGCTGTTCCATTTGCTAGCGATATCAAAATACCATCAACACGTTTACTTACCAATAAATCGAGCTGTTTCTTTTCTAAATCATACGATTCATTAGATTGTAAAATTATCACCAAATAACCCTTCTTTTCCGCCTGACTTATAATTCCTTTAATCACACTCGAAAAAAAGTGGTGCACAATCTCAGGAATAATCAAACCAATTGTTTTGGATTCTTCCGTACGTAAATTAACAGCAAAAGCATTGGGTTTATAATTCAAAGTTTCTGCAAGTTCTTTTACCAAAGCACGCGTTTTTTTACTCACATCAGGATAACCTTTTAATGCTTTCGAAACTGTAGTAACAGAAATCCCTAATTTTTCTGAAATATCTTTTAAAGTAATTGGTTTCATAGAAACTAACGTAGTTTTTATATAACGAATGACTAAAATACGAAATCGAAAACGTTTTCGGTAAAATCGAAAACGTTTTCGATGAGAAAAATGTAAAATAGTATTGCTATAAATATAATTTAGCTAAAAATTAATCCAAAAAACTATAAATAATACAATGAAAAATGCTACTAACTTAAAAGGTCTTTGTTCCTTATTGTTACTTTTGGTTACGACAATATCACTTGCACAAACCAAAATTTCAGGAACAGTTAATGATAAAGCTGGAATGCCAATTCCAGGTGTAAATATCATTCTTGATGGAACTACAAAAGGCGCTGTTACTGATTTTGATGGAAAGTTTGCTATTACAGGAGTTGAAGATGGAACATATACATTAAAAGCTTCTTCAGTTGGATACACTACATATAATCAATCAGTAAATGCAAACGGAAGTGCTATTGTGCTTAAAATTAAATTAGCAGATGATGCAGAATCTTTAGATCAAGTAATCATTACTGGTGTGGTAAATCCGAGATCAAAAATAGAATCAAGTGTTTCGGTAACGAGCATGCAACCAGCAACTATTAAACAATCAGCTCCAAGAAGTACCGCTGAAATCTTTAGAACAATTCCTGGTATTCGTTCAGAATCATCTGGTGGAGAAGGAAATGCTAATATTGCAGTTCGTGGTGTGCCAATTTCTTCTGGTGGATCAAAATATGTACAATTACAAGAAGACGGATTGCCTGTATTATTGTATGGAGATATCTCTTTTGGAACCGCAGATATTTTTACACGATTTGATTACAACGTAAAAAGAATAGAAGCCATTCGTGGAGGTTCGGCGTCAACATTAACGTCAAATGGACCTGGAGGAATCATCAATATTATAAGCAAAACAGGAAAAAATGAAGGCGGCGCTATCGGAACTACATTTGGTTTAGATTACAATTCTTTCAGAACAGATTTTAATTACGGTTCAAAAATAGGAGATGGTTTATACTTTCATGCTGGTGGATTTTATAGAGCAGGCGAAGGTGTTAGAGAAACTGGATTTACAGCAAATAACGGAGGACAATTAAAGCTTAGTTTGACAAAAGAATTTGAAAATGGCTCCGTACGTGTCTATGCCAAATATCTAAACGATAGAGCTGCTGCGTATTTACCAATGCCAATACAAGTAACAGGAACCAATAGCGATCCTGATTGGGGAAATGCACCAAACTTTGACGCAACAAGAGGCTCACTTCATAGCGCAAATCTTACACAAACTGTTAGAATTGGTGCTGACGGACAAATACAAAGAGGTGATGTTACTGACGGAATGAACCCGCTTTCTACTTCTGTAGGAATGCAAGCAAATTTCGATTTAGGAAATGATTGGAAAGTAATGAACAACGCACGTTATTCAGCTAATAGTGGTGCTTTTGTATCGCCATTTCCATCACAAGTAGCTGATGCAACTACAATAGCAGATTCTTTTGGAGCAGGTTCAACACTTGCTTTTACAGATGGTTCGCCTGTAAGCGGAAACAGTTTAGTAGCAAGAATTCATATGTTTGATGTAGAATTGAACAACTTCAATAACTTTATGAATGATTTCAAATTATCAAAATCATTTGACAACTTAGATGTTACGGTAGGATACTTTAAATCTTTCCAAAGTATTTCTATGTCATGGCTATGGAATTCGTACTTGCAAGAAGTAAATGATGACAATGCACGATTAATCAATGTATTTGATGCAGGAAACAACGCATTAAGTGAAAATGGTTTGTATGCGTACGGAACTCCTTTTTGGGGAAATTTACATAGAAACTATGATACCGACTACAATGTATCTGCACCTTATGTAAACTTTACACTAGAAGCTTCTGAGAACTTTACAATTGATGCAAGTTTACGTTATGATAAAGGTCGTGTTTCTGGTTCATTTACTGGTGGAACACAAAGAGAATTTGATGTCAACAATGACGGCGTAATTTCTGTGCCAGAGCAAAATGTATTTGCCATTGATAATGCAAACCCTACGGCAGTAGATTATGACTATGATTATGTGTCGTACTCAGTAGGTTTAAACTATAAATTGCAAGATAACCAAGCTGTTTTTGGACGTTACAGTAGAGGTGCTTCTGCAAAAGCTGATCGTATTTTATTTTCAGGATTAGATTATTTAGATGGAGATCGAATCAACGCGTTAGACTTCATCAATCAAGCAGAAATAGGATATAAAAGAGGTTTTGAAAATGGAGCAATTTACGCAACAGCATTCTACGCAAAAACAGAAGAAGAAGGCGGATTTGAAGCGTCAACAAACAGTATCATAGAAAATGATTACAAGTCGTTAGGTGTTGAAGTAGAAGGTTTCTACAGATTTAATGATTTCAGTTTACGTGGAGCAGTTACGTGGACAGATGCAGAAGTAGATTCTGGAGACAATGCTGGAAACACACCAAGAAGACAACCAGATTTTATTTATAACGTAATTCCATCATACAACTTCGGAAATGAAAAGCAAAACTCAGTAGGACTAAGTTTCATTGGACAATCGAAAGCATTTGCACAAGACAACAATGAATTGGTAATGCCTGGATTCTTAATCGTAAACAGTTTTGTAAATGTTGGAATCACAAAATCACTTAACGTAAACATAGCAGCAAACAACATATTTGATTCTTTAGGAATTACAGAATCAGAAGAAGGAAGTATTGTAGAAGGACAAACAAATATTGTAAGAGCAAGACCTTTACCTGGAAGATCAATCTCTCTTACATTGCAATACATGTTTTAATTATTTGAATACCATAAGTTTTTTAATTAGTTTAAAAGAGTTGATGTCAACTGATATTAACTCTTTTTCTCATAAAAACATCACATGAAAAACCTGCTTATTGCTATATTCCCTTTGCGTATATTGGAATAGCTAACGTTGCATATTTTAACTAATTTCTAGAAAAATAATAGCATACTATGAAGTTTAAGAAACCTAAATTAACTTTTTGGCAAATTTGGAATATGAATATTGGATTCTTTGGAATTCAATATAGCTTTGGGTTGCAACAAAGTGCGGTAACACCCATCTATGATTTTCTAGGAGCAGATCCGTCGCAAATTCCTATACTGCATCTTGCAGGTCCCATGACAGGTTTATTGATTCAACCATTAATTGGGGCAATGAGTGATAAAACATGGCATCCAAAGTTTGGACGTAGGAAGCCGTATTTTTTTATCGGAGCACTTATTTGTAGTATTTGTTTACTAGCGTTTCCGTTTAGCAGTTCTTTATGGATGGCGGCAGGATTGCTTTGGATATTAGATGCAGGAAACAATACAGCAATGGAACCATATCGTGCATTTATTGCAGATAAATTAGACGCAGCACAACAACCCTTAGGATTTCAAATGCAAAGTTTCTTTACAGGTATTGGACAAGTATTGGCAAATGTTTCCTTATTTATATTTCCAATGATTTTTATTGGAACTACAGGCTCGTTGCCAACTTGGGTATATGCATCCTTCTTTTTAGGAGCAGTTTGTTCCATAGGTTCTATTTTATGGACAATGAAAACGACAAATGAAATTCCTCCAACAGAAGAAGAACTAGAAGCGTTACGAAGCGAAAAAAGAAGTATATTTCATCCATTAATAGAAATTTATGAGGCAATTGGCGATATGCCTAAAGTAATGTGGCAATTGGCATTGGTGTACTTATTTCAGTGGTATGCGTTGTTTTGTTACTGGCAAAATTCTTCCAAAAGTATTGCGCTTTCAGTTTGGAATGCAACTCCAAAAAGTAATCCAGAAGCGTATGAACAAGCGGCAAGCTGGACAGGTTTAGTAAATGGTTGGTACAATGCGGTTACTTTCTTAGTAGCCTTTGCTTTGGTAGGATATGCAAAAAAATACAGTCCCAAACGCGTGCATGCTTTTTGCTTATTACTAGCTGCGATTGGATTCTTAGTGTTTCCACACATAGAAAACAAGAACCTACTATTTTTCGCTATTACTGGTTTTGGAATAGGTTGGGCAAGTATCATGGGAATTCCATACTTAATGGTTGTACACGACATTCCAAAAGAACGCTATGGTGTATATATGGGAATTATTAACATGATGATTGTTATTCCAATGTTGTTTCAAACCATATCATTTGGATATATATTAGAACACTTTTTAGACAACGATCCGCGTAATGCGATCACATTTGCTGGCGTATTACTCTTAATCAGTGTCATTTGTACGTTATTGATTAAATCCAAAGCAAAAGAAAAAATAGCAGCTGCATGACAAATCAATCTTACATACAAGCAAAAAAACTACTGTTGAAGGCAAGTTCTGAAAAAGGATTTTTAGCAAGTGCAGAAAATATCACAAACTATCAACGTGTTTGGGCGCGTGATGGCGTTATTTGCGGACTTTCTGCATTGTTGGATGGAGATGAAACTTTGGTGAGAACATTTAAAAATACATTAGAAACACTCGCGAATTATCAACATGAATTAGGACAAATTCCGTCCAATGTATATTTTAAGTCAACTAATGAAGTAGCGCTAAGTTTTGGTGGATTGGCAGGTAGAGTAGATACCATTTCTTGGTTCATTATTGGTGTGTGTAACTATTGTTGGATGATGAAAGATGATGATTTCCTTGAAAAATTACTTCCGAATATTAAGAAAGGATTCAAATTACTAGAAGCGTGGGAATTTAACACCAATGATTTATTATATGTGCCACGATCAGGAAATTGGGCAGATGAATACATCACGGAAGGACATACGTTTTACGATCAAGTATTGCGATTGTGGGCATTGCGATGTGTTCAAAAATTAAAGCCATCTGAGGAATTTGAAACAAAAATTGATCGCATTACAGAAAAATTAAACGGAAATTATAGAAAAACAAATTACCAAACACCTTTTCACCCAAAAGCGTATAATAGGCTAGATGATACTTCCTATTGGATGGCTTCTGTAAATCCGTCAGGTTACCAAACCATGTTTGATGCCTTTGGAAATTCCATTGCACAGTTATTACAATTAGGTGACTCATCGTTTCAAAAAAGGCTCATAAACTATTCTGAAAAATTAAGAGAAAATTTACCATTAAACTTATTACCAGCATTTTGGGAACCTATTCTTGAAAATGATGACAATTGGAAATTACTTGTCAATAATTGTAAATATGAATTTAGAAACTTCCCGTATGAATTTCACAATGGCGGTACATGGCAAATGGTAAATGGTTTTTATGGAATGAGTTTGGTAAGTCAGAATTACCTAGAAAACTCCAAAAATGTGCTAAAAGCAATACAGGAATTGAATGCAAAAGAAAATTATGGCTTTTATGAAAATTTCAACACGAAAACTCAGAAAGCTATCGGAGTTCCGCAATGTACGTGGAGTGCTGCTGGAGAACTATTATTAGAACAATATATTAACGGAAAAAGATTATTAGTTTGATTACAAGCAAAAATATAGACATACTTTGTGTGGGAGAAGCATTAGTTGATTTTATTGGACATCAATACGATGTACTCATCAACAATACACGCGATTATCATAGATATTTAGGAGGTTCGCCAACCAATGTCGCTATGAATACAGCACGTTTAGGTCTGCAAACTACGTTGGTGGCTAGTATAGGAAATGATGGTTTGGGAAGTTATATTTTGGAACGACTCAATGAAATTAACATTAATAGTAAATATATAAAACAGACTGGCGAAAGTCCAACATCAGTTATTTTTGTATCTCGGTCAAAAGATACACCTGATTTCATTCCATATAGAAGTGCAGATTTTTTAATTACTGAAGATCAAATTCCCACAAACTTACTTGAAAGAGCAAAAATTTTTCACACAACATGTTTTGCTTTGAGTAAAAATCCTGCACAAGAAACCATTATCAATAAAGCGAAAGAAGCATATGATTTAGGTTGTAAATTGAGTATTGATATTAATTATTCTGAAAAAATATGGAGTGATAAAGAAAATGCACTTAAAATCATTAAAAAATACTGTAGTTACAATCCGTTAGTGAAAATTAGTGAAGATGATGTTTCACGTTTATTTGGGGAAAATATGCTCCACGAAAAGGTATTTACTTTTTTCCATGAATTAGGTGTGGAAATAGTATGTTTAACTTTGGGGAAAGATGGTGTCAAACTATCACAAAAAAACAAAGAATTAATTTTGATGCCTGCCATAAAAATTAACAAAGTTATGGATACAACAGGCGCAGGAGATGCTTTTTGGTCAGGATTTCTATTTGCGTATTTAAAAGAGCACTCTATTGAAGATTGCTTGCATATTGCATTAAATTTAGCAGCACTGAAATTGCAAAATGTAGGTAGATTGCCTAATAACATTAATATCCTGTCGGAATTATTGAAAAAATAAACTTTGAAGGATTGAGGTCAATTTGTTTATACAGTTTCTTGATTTTTACTTTTATAAACCAAGGATCGTTTTTGTTTTATTGAATCGGTTTGAAAAGGTCAATGATTTTCATGGCAGTCGTTGGTTAGTCCGTTTTTATTTTAATTCCCGCAAGCAAATAATCTGGATTGTCGGTTCCGAAAGTTAAAAATAAATACAAATAGTTTTCGTGAATGATCGGAGAAATAAATCCGCCTAAATGATCGGACGTCCATTCGTATTGTGGATATTTGTTGTGAATTGTCATCGGATTTACGATCAACGGACTGCGCTCATCATGAATCCATTTGTCATTTTCTAGCGAAAGCAAACCATATTCACGATTGAAAGAAGTCAAATATTCAGAGGGTAATTCTTCACTTCCTAATAAAATGTATAACTTTGAATTGAAGCTGATGTAACTTGCATCATCTGCTTTTCCGTGAAGGTATCCTGTTTCATCTTTGGCTTTTTGAATAATTGTACTAGAAATGATTCCTTTATTTTGATGAAACGCTTTAAGAATATTTTTTGTCGTGATTTCATGTACTTCCGTTTCTACAAACTTTTTACTTCTTCGATGGAATAAAACTCTGAAAATACCTTTATGTTTGGTAATGGCTAACGGAAAACTATTTTGATCTTCGCCATGCCATTCAGGAATGTTGATTTCTTTCGGTGCTTGTACAATTTCTAATTTCTTATTAAGAATCATGTACGCAGACGTATAATTTCCGTTAGATTGTTCTACGCCAAGCAACACCAGAAAAGTACCATTTTTTAGTGCTAACGGATTTCCTGTACTAAACACATTTCCCGCTTTTTTAGCGAAGGGAATTTGAGAAGTATCTAGTATTTTCTCATCGTGAAATGTCCAATTTTCCAAATCCGTACTTGTTGCATAATAAATCGCTCGTGTAGCATGTGCGCCAAAAACGACAGGTGTTAACAATACGTAATCGTTCTTTGCTCTTTGGATGATTCCACCGGCTTGAATATAATTGATGTATTCGTCTTTAATGTGTGTTGGATAGGTTTAAACAGCGGATTGTTTCCGATAATTTTATAGTTTGTAAACGGATTGAAAAATTCCAAAGTTTCGCCTTCATCCATGTTAAAAACACCTGAAAACGTTTCGCCAAGCGTAATCCAACCAGTTTTTATATCTACGTTTTTAATTTCAACAATCGTAGAAGCTTCTTCGCTTTGCGTGATAAACCAAGATTCGTTTCCTGTTGCTTTTACCAATAAATTTTCCAGTTGTGTATAATTCGTTTTAATGCGATTGTTTTCTTCGTCAATTTCAATAATATGTATTGGATTTGCTCTCGCGATATTACTTTCCGTATCAGAAATCAGGCAATTTGCAAAAACCTCATTGAGTGTTTTTTGCGCGTGAAGTGACAGACTTAAAAGGATGGTTAGAAAGAGAATAATTTTTTTCATCGTTTTTATAGATACGGCAAGAAAGGTAGGTAAATTTTAGATGATGTGGAAGTATAGAGAATTGTGATTCTTTATCAATACTTATACATCTCCAATTCATCAAAATCTTTAATTTCAGATAGTTTGATTAGTTTTTCAATTTTTACGTCTTTCCAAGTTTCCTTGAATACTTCATCTCCACCTTCTGCATCTTGATTGGTATTTTCTCGGATTAATTTCTTTTTGGTTAAAAAGTTAATGCTTATTTCACTCAGCGTTACAGGTCCGCGATTGCTACTTTCATCATAACCAATGAGTTTAAAGTTAGCTTCTTGGAATCGGAATGTATAGCTCCAAAATCCATATCGTCCGTGACCGTAATGAACGATTAAATTTCCTCGTTTGAATTCAATAGAAAGTTGCGGCGGAAAATAAACGCCTCCATCTTCATTTTCAGAAGAAAAACAGTTGTAGTTTTTATCCGCAAGCTGATATCCGTTCTTGTGTTTAAATAATATGATAATTCCGCGTCTGTTTCTGTCTACTTCTTTGTCAAATCGATTGAAGACAATATTCTTTTTATCAACTTTTTTTATGATGAGTACACAATCTTCTTGTTTATCCTTGTTCAAGTCACCAAAATATTCTTCAAATTTTACATATCCTTCGGGAATGAAATCAGCAGGCTTTTTATGTTGTGCGTTACAGCCAAAAACGACTACTAGAAAGAAGAATGCTATTTTTAAAAATTGATCCATTTTACAGATTTGAATTATACTCTAATTTAGCAAATAAATAACGGATGGAAAATTTGCGAGGATTTTTGTAAATCGGCTAGAACTAGCAATTAATTATACGCGTAGTTAGCCATAGTTATTTTTCATTTGCTTTTATAAATTCAGATATAATTAAGTCGTTATTCATTCGAGCATTTTCGACAGATTCCATACCATTAAAATCAAGATAATAGCTTCCATAAACTAAGTGGTTTTTGATATTTATTAAGTTATAAACATAAACAACTATGTAACTATGGTCGTCTGAATAAGGTTTTATTAATTTAATTGCAGAATATGTTTTCGGTATTTTGCTATATTCTTGAAGTAAGTATGGCTTATCAGCAGTAATGAATGTTGAGTCTGAATATGCTTTATTAATTGCATCCTCAACTTCAATTGCTTTTACTGACGCTTTGTTCATTTGAATGTCAAAAATCCTTTTTAAATCATAATCTTTGATTTTTCGTTTTTGCTCTTTGTCTCGTATAAAAAACAAACAATAATCGGTAAAGTCAATGTAATCTATACTGTCTTTTCTTTTTGCAGTTTCATTATTAAGATAGACACCAATAATTGTAGTTCCGCTGTTTGAGTTTTCGTCAAAGCGTTTTTTAACCAGTTCGTAAGAATAAAGTTCGCTCCAATTATTTAATTCAGGCAATTCGATATTAATTCTTTCAGTTTCATTTAATTCCGCTGTAATATTCGAATTTGAGGAAGTGTCTTTGCAACTTATTAATCCAAGTAATAAAATTATGATGGCTTTTCTCAATGGTTGGGTTTTATTATGGCTAACGGTTTTGTATGTGAAAAGTAGCGGGTTTTACTCACGGACTTTTCGGTTTGGTACTGCCAGAAATTTATAAAATTCATTTTCAATTAAGCACTTAAACCGCTAATTTTTATATACGTTGTTGTACGCTAGCTTTTTTCCATTTTCTATTATTCTACATTGTTCAAATTTCATTTCGGGATAAGCATCATTTGCCCAATCACTTAACATCTTTAAAACGGGTAAAAGTCCAACTGCTTTTTCGGTTAATGAATATTCAACTCTTGGTGGAATTTCAGCAAAAGACTGTCTTAAAAGCAATCCATCGTTTTCTAATTCTTTAAGCTGATTAGTCAGCACCTTTTTTGATATTGTAGGTATTAGAGTATTCAGCATCCCAAATCGCATAGAACCATTTGACAATAAATATAAAATAATTGGTTTCCATTTATTGCCAATTATGTTCATTGTATGAACAAGGGAACATGCATTTGGATTGTCTATATATTTTCTTGCCATTAGTTACTTTTGGGTTACCACTATTTGTTCAATTGAAAACTAAATAGTTTCGTTTTTAAACTAATATCAGTTTCTTTGTGAAACAAATATAATTAAAATTTTAAAATGAAAAATATTTTTATAATCAACGGTCATCAGAAATATCCATTTTCTGAAGGAAAATTAAACGCAACTTTAACTGAAAAAGCGGAAAGCTACTTTAAGAGCAATGGTTACAATATCAAGAAGACTACAATGGAAGATAATTATGATGTCAATGAAGAAATTGAAAAATTTAAATGGGCAGATGTGGTCTTTTTTCAAACACCTTTAAATTGGATGGGTGTAAGCTGGTCATTTAAAAAATACATTGATGAAGTATTTTCGATGGGTATGATGGGCGAAATGTCTGATGGTGATGGCAGAAGTAAAGAAGCTCCAAAAAAGAACTATGGATTAGGTGGAAAGTTAAACGGAAAGTATATGATGTCAGTAACGGCTAATGCACCAAAAGAAGCTTTTAATAATCCAGAGGAAACATTTTTTAATGGAATAAGCGAAGATGAGCTTTTAAAACCAATGCATCTAAATTTTAAATGGTTTGGTTTTGAACCATTACCAACATTTATGGCATATGATGTAATGAAAAACCCAGAAATAGAGAATGATTTTAATCGTTTTGAAAATCATTTAAAAGCAAACTTTTAAAGTATTTATTATGAATAGACCAACACCAAAACATATAGCACCAGATTTGCAATTTCCATTATTAGATGGAAATCAATGGAATTTAGCAGACCAAAATCCAGACAATTTTACTTTGGTTGTTTTTTATCGAGGGTTACATTGTCCACTATGCAAAAAGTATTTACAACAATTACAAGAATTGCTACCTGAATTTGAGCAAAGAGGCGTTAATGTAGTAGCGGTAAGTATGGATACAGAAAAAAGAGCAAGACTTTCTCGACAAAAGTGGGAACTACCAAATATTAGTTTGGGATATGAGTTACCTGAAACCGCAGCAAGAGATTGGGCCTTATATTTAAGTGCAGGTGTTAAAGATGGAGAACCAAGTAAGTTTAGTGAACCAGGATTATTTTTAATTGACAATAATGATCAAGTTTATTATTCAGCTATAAACAGTAACCCTTGGGGAAGACCATATCTTCCTTCTTTTGTAAAAGCGGTAGATTACATTATTACAGCACATTATCCAGCTCGTGGAGAAATGTTATAACTTTACATTATGGATGCAACAACAAAAGAAAGACTGATTCGTCTTGCAGAAGAGGAAATCCCAATTCATAAACATTTTGGTTTAAAAGTTGATACCGTTGAAAAGGATTTCATAAGAGTACGAGTGCCTTTTCGAAAGGATTTAGTTGGTGATATCCGTACCAATCATTGGCATGGAGGAATTATTGCTACGATTTTGGATTCTGTTGGTGGTGCAATTGGTATAGCCAATTTTAATTCAGCAGAAGACAAGCTGTCAACAATAGATTTGCGAGTAGATTATTTAAGATTTGCAGATGGAAAAGATTTAATCTTTGAAGGAAAGTTGGTCAGAATGGGAAACCGAATTATGGTGACCAAAATGAAAGCATTTCAAGAGGATGTATTAGTAGCTGAAGGAAAAGGAGTGTATAATTTTATACGTTCAAAAAAATAATTTCTATTGAAGAAAACATTCAAATATTTAGTTCAAAATAGGCATGCCACATGGTTGGAGCTTTTTTTTGATTTGGTTTTTGTGTCCAGTATAGGTATTGTTACGCATCAACTTGCACATACGCATCACAATCATATAGATCCTAATCAAATTTGGATGTTTCCTCTACAATTCCTATCTATTTGGTGGATTTGGACACTACATACCTTATTCGCTAATCGTTTTGATACAGACAGTAGATACCATAGAATTTCAAGTTTGGCTATCATGTTTTTAATGATAACAATGACTGCCTTTTTAGGTAGTAGTTTATTTGAAAACTATGGGATGTTTATTGGCTTTTATGCAGTTATTCAAATAATTATTGCGGGCTTGTATATTAATTCTACTAAAGCACTTAATGAGTCAAAAGAGTATGCTAATAAAAGTGGTTTAATAATAATTATTGGGACAATTATTACTGGTACCTCATTTCTCTTTCCTGATCCTTACAGAGAAATTACTTTAGTTTTAGGAATCGTCTTTGAAATGATAGCTTTTGTTATTGTAAGCAAAAACAAGGCCGTACGTCCAGTTCATAAAGAGCATTTAGTTGAAAGAATTGGTCTTCTTTCCATTATACTGTTGGGTGAATCTATTATTAACCTGAGTTCGATTAATATTCAGGATAGTTTTACTACCAAAAAAAGATAGATTTTTAGTAAATTAAAGTGTTGAAATTCAATTTATTAATCTAAAAATCTATCTATGGTTTCTTTTTCTAAAATTACGGAAATATTTTGTATTGTTGATGAATTCTGCAAAGAATATGATCAAATAGTTGATAAATCGCTACTTGGTAATGCTCCCAAACGACCTCCAATAATGTCAAAAAGTGAAATTATTACCATTACAATACTTTTTCATTTAAGTGGTTTTAGAACTTTTAAGCACTTCTATATATTTTATATTCAGAAGCACATGCAGGAAGAATTCCCTAAAACTATATCTTACAACAGATTTGTCGAACAAATGCAAAGTAATTTAATGGCTATGACTTTATTTTTGAAGACTTGTTGTCTTGGTGATTGTACTGGGATTTCTTTTGTGGATTCCACACCTATTAGAGTCTGTAAAAACAAGCGTATCAAACGCAATAAGGTATTTAAAGGAATAGCCAACACTGGAAAGTCTACTATGGGATGGTTTTATGGATTTAAACTTCACATCGTCATAAATGATAAAGGCGAAATCCTAACCTTTACAATTACACAAGCCAGTGAAGATGATAGAACACCACTAAAACAAGAACGATTTTTAGACAAAATATTTGGAAAACTATTTGCTGACAAAGGATATATAGGCAAAGAACTAGCCAAATTACTATTCATTGATGGCGTACAACTGATCACCAATATTAAAAATAATATGAAAAACGCGCTGTTGACAATATCAGATAAAATACTGCTTAGAAAAAGATCCGTAATAGAAACGGTCAACGATGAACTTAAAAATATTTGTCAAGTAGAGCATTCAAGACATAGAAGTTTTGAAAACTTTCTTAGCAATCTAATTGCAGGATTGATAGCTTACAGCTTTTTACCTAAAAAACCACAAATTAGATTTCAGTCAAATAATAGTAATCAAATTTACTTGTTTTAATAATCGAACTCAGGTTATTAGTTTAACAACAGCCTTAAGAAATATTAATTGGGATGCACTGAGTATCATTGCTGCCGTAACTGGATTTATAATGATAGGATTAATCTGGTGGATTTATTATGATAGCTTTCATGTAATGGAAAGATTAAAAGCAATGAAGCATGGTTTTACGCTCATTTATTCTCACTTCTTTCTTGCTATGGGATTTGTAATATTAGCGAATGTCATCAGACATGCTATTTTGAATGATTTAAGCCAAAACGATTTTAGGATACTGGCAATAGTAGGAATGTGTTTCTTTTATGTAGGAAAACAAACCATATACTTTAAATTTTTACCACCTTTCAGAAAACCAATAGTTATCAATACACTTATTTGTGTTTTTATAACAGTGGGTTCAACGTTTCTTCCAAAAATTGAATACGCACTTATAGGAATAACAATTGGAATGTTATACTACACAATAGGGAATTTTAAGTTTACATTGACAAAGGACGTGTCGAGGTTTTTGGATTAATAATGATTTGAAATAGTCTTTCAGCTTGCGTACAACAGTATTGGCTATGAGTAGTTGCGAGGATTTTCAGAAGTAGGCGAGAAACAGCAATTACTTATAGCCATTGTGCCTGTTGCACAAGTCTAAGATATTGAATAATTACGTATCTTACTATATGCAAGGCAAGAAAGTCTATCAAGAAAAATTATTCAATAATTTTCAAAATAAAGTCACTATTTGTCAACCATAGCTGGATTTTAAGCGGTACTAATTTTAAGTGTCAATAGGAAAACTCAAAAGAAAGGCACTCTTAAAAGTGCTAAGAATGCCCTATTTTTTTGAAATTATAAGGTTGTGCAATGGTTACCATTGTTGGCAAACGTTATTTGTTAACTGTAGTAACTTTAGATCCATATGAGTAAATTAATATGTCTTTATTATTTGTAACAAAAGTGATTTTTGCTAAATGGTAATTTTCATTTTCTTCTGGTAGAATACTAATAGTATCTAAAAAAACATTTGAGTTTATAACCAAATCTTTATGAATTGATTTTAAAGCCTTTTGAAAATTAGATCTTAAACCCGTATTAGGTTTCTCAAAATATTCTATTGTTTTTTCTTCTTTTTCTGTGGCATCATGAATAAAAGACGCTATGATGCCCTTAAACCTAATTAGTGCCATCTCTGGATTGTCTTCTACATTGGCCCCAATATATTCATCGTATGCCTTTAAGGGCTTTTCTGCAAATTCGGGCACTATTATAAAGGAATCAAACTCTCTAGACATAAAATAGTATTATTCATTTACTTTAATTAGTTAAACAAGAAAGGAGATTATCACAATCTGAATGAAAGCCAAATCTAACATTAATTTTTCTTTTCATTTTCTTTACGAATTTTTACGTAGTTTATTTTAAATTTATGTCTATAACTCTTTTTGTATTTGCCATCTTTGGTGTGGTAAAAAGTAATAAAGTTACTTTCTAGATCCAAGTAAATTCGAGTCTTTTCTCCTTCTTGGTTAGTTACATGAAAAGTGATACTCCTTTTGTTATTATCGTCAACTTCATATTTTATGATGTGAAATACTTCTTTTGTCTCTCCCAATTTTTTTATGATGGTTTTGGCAACTTCGTCTATTACAATTTCAAAAGTTCCTTCTGGTTTGTTTTCCCACCAACAAGGTAGTAATCCATTAACCTCATGTTCTATAACTTTAGGATCAGTAGATCCTTCACAATTACACGCACACTATTTTTTTTCAGCATTAAAATATAGAGTTTGAGCTTTACTTTGGTTGCCAATTACTACAAGTACTAGAAAGAATAAGATTTGTTTTAGATACATGATGTTTTTTTATTAAGTGGGTGGAAATATTATTATTGATATTTGAAAGTGATGTCTTTTGTTTTTTCAAAAATCACTTGGCTTGCTCATTTTCAAAATACAGGCATTATTTGGTAACCATAGCTGGATTTTAAGCGGTACTAATTTTAAGTGTCAATAGGAAACTCAAAAGAAAGGCACTCTTAAAAGTACTAAGAATGCCTTGTTTTTTGTAGAATTATGGGCTTGTGCAACGGTTACCGGTGTTGTACACCGTTTTTATTTTTTCAATTTCTGTTATTATTTCAGTTATCTCGTATCCTTTGTCAACATAAATTAAATGACATTTATGTTTTTCGCAAAGTTGTTTTTTTCTTTTATCTCTTTCTACAGTTTTTTCAAATGCTTCTTGTCCACCAAAAAATTCGATTGGTTCATAATGTTGAGCACCTTGATATTCAATTCCGATGTTTAACTTTGGTAAATAAATATCCAAATGTTGGCGTCCAAGCCACTTTGGTGATGCGTGATGTATAACTTCATCATTTTTAAAATAGTCCGATATTTTATAAAATAACTCTGTTTCACTTATCCAACCTTCTCCAACTTTTGGCATTCCAATAGTTTCTCTATATAAATCTTCAGCTTGTTTTAAAATTAATCTGCATTGATTAAAGATTGATTTCTCAACTACGTGAGGAAATAAACTTTTATAACCTGATTCAGCTTGATAATCATCTATTGCTTTGTAATGTTCATATTCTGCTTTTGATAAGAAAAAATCTTCGTAATATGCCGAATCGTATTCAGATATGATTTGTATGTTTGGCTTTTTAAAAAGTCCAAATAATGATTTTTTGTTGGTAATTTCAACTGTTTTTGTGGTTGTTATTGGTTTACCATCTTTAACAAATAGATTGAAGAATTCAGTTCCTTTTTCAAGTTTATATTTTTCAAGTTGTTGGTTGGCAAAAGGTTTTATTTCGTTTATGTTTTTCTGTCCAAACTCGGTTAAATGACTAAATCCACCAAGTTTTGCAATTAGGTCGCCATTTAATAATTCTCGGTTTAGTTTATTTTCATATTCAATGATTTTTTGTACATTGATATAATCTTTTTGTGAAACTAAATCCCATGCTTTTTCATAATTTCCCAACTTTTCTAATTTTTCTATTATCGCAGATTCTCCATATATTTTTGTTTTAGGATAATATTTTGCAAGTTTTTTTAGATGACTTTGCAATTCTTTTGTGTCTGAATTATGATTTTCTAATAAGTCATAAAATAGAATGAAGGAATAATTATCGTTGCCTTTTATGTCAATGTATTTATCGTTTAGAAAATGTTTTTTATATACTCTATAAAATGCTAATTGTTCCGAATTTGCTTCTCCAATTTCTCTAAATGAATAAACGTATTTATGTTTCCAATGAGGAACTGGGTTATCATAATCGAAATATCCCATTTCACTTTTTGGCAAAATTTTCTTTCTTGTTTTACTATCGTTCCAAAATTTAATTTTACCTTTTACAATCAGATTAGCAAGGTCAATTTCTTTTTCTATTCTTTTTGGCAAAAACAGGTCGCCACCAACAAATTCTAATGAACCTAAATTCCTGATATTAGTATCTCTCAAGCTTAATTTACCGCCAACTTTTTTTAAAGCACCTAAATCTTCAACATTCGAGTATCTTAAAATTAAATCTCCACCAACAAATTCCAAGTTGTCTAATGATTTGATATTTGAGAATACAATATTTGTGCTAATAAAGAGATTTCCTTTGACTTCTTTTAGAGTCCCAAAACTTTCAATAGTTGAATCACTTATTCCAAGAAACCCATTTACTTTTTCAACTTTCTCAAGTTTTTTAATGTTTTCTCCTCTAATTATTATATCAGAATGAATTTCATTTTTGGTAATGATTTTCTTTAAATCAGCAGTTGTAAATATGTCTGTTGGATTGTAGTTCAATGGTTTTCGTCAAATGGTGTACAACGTATGTATATACCGAATTCGGTATATCATACCAATATTAAGTAATAACAGGAACTCATTTCTCAACAACTTCCTGTTATTTCCCATAAATGTAAAACAAAACCCACACATACACAATGTGGTTTTCCGTAAATAAAGTAAAATAACACATGAGTTTCTAAAAAGTATAGATTCCTACCTTTATTTCGGCAAGCTCAGCATGAACGCAGGAATGACAAAATTACGGTACTTTGAAGTTACTGAATGTATGCAAAACATAAACATTCCATTAAAAACACGAAAAATATCATTTTGCGAATTCCGCAATAAAAACATCAATTTTTATAGTTTTATTGAAGAATTCTCAATAAAAATGACCCCGAAACCTTCTCGCAGCAATGCAACAAGCTTTCGGGAAGTCCCGAAACGTTCTCGCAGCGGTGCAACAAGCTTTCGGGAAGTCCCGAAACGTTCTCGCAGCAATGCAACAAGCTTTCGGGAAAACCCGAAACGTTCTCGCAGACCTGCAACAAGCTTTCCAACGCGTTGGAAACGTTCCTGCAGACCTGCGAGACGCTTTCAAACGTGTTTAACGTGAGTTCGACGTAAGAATTTTAGTTTGAAACTTTTCTTTTCCGCAGTATAGCAGGAGTTTTTCGTTAAAAATTTTCGAAACCTTGGAGAAATGTTAACTCATGAACTCCATAACAGAAAATAGAACATGGTGAACTAAAATTTAGAAAAACTCATGCGGTTTTAGTTTTTCCCTAAAAGAAAAACTAAAAATACCTCTGGAAATCAAAGATTCATGAGTTCCATAATTGGAAATAGAAATCATACGAACTAAAAGTTCCCTTTCTTTTGTTGATGCCTGTGCTGAACTTGATTCAGTATTCTTTGGGTAAGCAAAGAAAACGAAAATAAAACCTTAAAAATGAATTATATAGCAGAATTATTTCTAAAATTACTATAAATGTAAATTGAATGATTTATATCGAACTGATGTTATTTAAATCGTTCTCGCAACTGTGCAACACGAAAACTTCTTGCTTTTTTAAGAAAAATGGACTTAATACTCAAATTCGTCTCGAATGATTTTATGTTTTTCTCGACGCTGTTTTTTGATGCGATCTGATTTTTCTTTTGCTGCAACATCATTCTTATCAGATGCAAACCATACGTGATTTTCAGCCAATCGAGAACCTTGTTTAATCATAATTCTGTTGTACGGACAGTCTTTATAGCCGCAATTGTGTTTGGAATAGTCGCCAAAGTTTCGATGTTTTAACTTCTTATCAGAAAGAATTTTTTGTTGTCCCGCTCGGATATCATCCCAAATTTGAGCTTCATCAGCAACCGTTAATTCCATTCCTAATGTTGTTAATTCAAAATAGGTAAAAGGATCTTTTAATTGATAAAAGTTGAAGGTTTTCTGAAAAATAGTATTTGCATATTCGCGTACTTCAATTTTATCATCTAACGAAAGTTTTTCATTCTCACGGATAGAACGGTACATTCCTAAAGTATTGAAATCTGTATACTTTTTGTAATTATCTATATAATGGAAATAGTCACTTTTACTAAGTGTATTGAATCGTTTTCCGATTTTCATGTTTAAAAAGGTAAAAAATATCAAAAACCAGTCATCAACCAATCAATATTCATATATAGAATATACAACATATGTACTCCTGCGATAACAAAGGCAAAGGTTTTCTTTTGTTTGTCTTTTATGGCAGCAGCTAGTAAAAATATAGTAGCTCCACCTATGATACTTAGCAAGATAAATCCGTATTGTGCTGGTGCTTCGTACCAATTAGGAACAAATTTTCGTATCGCAAAACTGATAATTTCATTAAAAAGTAAATATCCTAAAAAGATCATGATGAAGGTGTCGGAAGATTTACTCGTAGTTGTTTGCTTGCTTGGAAATAAGTTGGTTCCGCAGTTGATGCAAAATTGCTGAATGCCTTTTACTTCTGTATTACAGTTTGGACAATGCATAGGTGTCATTTTAGTTTTTATAATCTCTTACTTCTATTACTTGTGTATTGGCAGCTTTATCACCTAATCGTCTTCCATCTTCGGCAGCCAAAACCATGATGGGTTCTATAAGCCAACCTACATACGGAATGAAGCCAAGTAAGGTCATTACAATATTACGTGTAAACGATTGCCCGTAGTCGCAAGGTTTGTTGGTTGGTAAATGTATAACCATGAGTCCGACAGCTTTCTTTCCCCAACTTTGTCCATCGCCAATTCCGTCTTTAATAAAACCATATACTAGAGGAATTAAATATAATAAAGCGGCTAATATAAAGTAAACTCCAGCGGCTGCTTCACTACCACGATAGCTATCCATTTCTGAAAAACCAGCGACCAAAAATATGATAGAAGGAATGGCTAATCCTATAGTTATCAACAAATCTAAAAGGTAAGCTCCAAAACGATTTCCTGCTGAAGCTTTCATATATTGGTCATTGTTGTAAGGATTATTCCTGCTATTCCCGTAGTTTGGTGGTGGTAAATTTTGTTGTGATCGTTGTTGATATTGGTTTCGTCCTTGCGATTGATTTTGTTGCTGACTATATCCGTGTGGCGGTGTTTGTGAACTTGATGTTGTTGACGAAATAGTTGTGATAGAACCACCATCTTTTGGGCAAAACTTTACATCACTTGAATATTCTGTAGCACAAACTACACATTTTCGAATTGTTTTTGAAGGAGCTGATAGTGGAGTCCCGTCAATATCGCAAAATTTTGAACCTTCAGGAAATACTTTACTACATGTTGGACACGTAATTTTTTTTTCAGTTTCTAGTGCAAAGTTATATCCGCAGTTTTTGCAAAATTTCGCTCCTACCGTATTGATATTATTGCATTTAGGACAGGTTTTGGTATTCATGTAAAGTCGTTTTGTTAGTTGTCTTAAAAATAGGAGAAGTGTAAAATAATGATTCTCAGCTTGCTTTTATTTTGTCTAAAAGTAAAACAAAGATTATAGATATGCAATGTGAATTCCCGTAATGCAGTATAGAAAACGATGTTATTGTTTGATTTTGAGTATAATTTATTGAAGTGATTTAAACTTTTCGGGTTTAAGCGAAAATTAGAAGTTTTAAGTACTGTTGAAGGCTTTTTTGAGTTTCATAGCGGCGCTACGGAACGAAAAAAAGACGAAAACAGGGCTGAAAACAGTAATTTTTTAGCAAATCAAAAAAGTTTAAATCACTTCATTGTATAAAATCATTCAAAAACAACCTCATCAATATAAATAGATTGATAAAAACCGCTACTTGAAGAAAAAAGCACAAAACCTGAACGAATACAACTTAAATCTAATCGTTTGACTTTGATGGTGTATTTTTTCCATCGATCGGTAAGTTTTATTTCTTTCGATTTTTTTGCGGTATCTGGAAATGGTTTGTCTTTGTCAATCAATCCGAAACCAATGGTTGCATAAACACTATTGCTATCTGCTTTTGCCCAAAATGAAAACTTTTTGGCACCTTCAATCTCATAACCTCCTAAGGTGTTTCCCCAATCATTTTTAGGATCAACAAAAGCAATTCCGTACCAACCACTTCGTTCTTTATAAGCTATTTTAATAGCATGCTCGCCAGCATACACTTCTTCTGTGTTTTTGACATCTACTGATAAAGCTTTGTAATTGCCCATATAACCTGTTGGTAAATAAGGCAATTCGTCTCCATCTTTATATACGTAGAATGGAAGTGTGGCTTTTGGGACAAGGTATTTCTTATTTTTCATTTCGGAATCGGTTACTGAAATTCCTGTAGAAGCAATGCCAATATTATTGAATGTATCTTTTACATTTACATATATTTTTAGTGAACCATGTACTTTAGGAACTTGAATTTCAAAGCCATCTACAAGCGAACCTCTATAGGTAAGCTCGTTAATTTGTTTTCTTCGTTTGCGACTTCCTGTATGTTGATTGTAATGAAAGCTAACTTCTAAATCATCGTTTTCTGCATCAATAACGTCTAAATTTACAGGAATCCAAGTGCCACTTTTAAATGTTTCGTTTGCTATTGAAAATGTCTTGATACTCGGAATAGCGTTTGTTGGTTCTTTCCCTGTGTAAGCTTTTCGAATTCCCCAATATGTTGGACGATACGAACCTTTGTGATGCGTAAATAACCAAGGTGAAGCATATTCGTTGCCATTGCTATAATGAAATATGTAAACGCCTAAACAGTTAGTTTTATTCTGGATCCAATTTTGATAACCATTAACAATGGCACTGTATTTTTCTTCGTCTGATGGTTCTACTTTTACACCGTTGATTTCAGCTTTAATATCCCATTCGCCCGTTACATTAAATTCGGTAATCACGTAAGGTTTATCAATGTTTCTTTTTGATAATTCTTCCGAAAGGAAATCGGCACCAGCACCATAACAATTCAATCCATAAACATCAATGGAAGGCACATATTTCTCCCACCAATCGAGTCCAAAAGTCCAAGCTTCTGTAGAACTAATTGGGTGATTTTGATCGATCTTTTTAATATTACTACACAAACGTTCTAGAAATTTAGAATAAGCTTCTTTCTCGGCGTCGGTTGCTATGTTGAGGTACACTTCGTTTCCAATTCCCCACGCCAATACCGCAGGATGATTTTTATATTTCTCTACCACTTTTATGGAATGATTGTACATGGTTTCCATACCTTCCGTATCTTCTAGATAATCAAAGCTGTCATCGTCTTCCATGCCAGGACGTCCGTGTCGCATCCAAATACCAACCATGACTTTGATGTTGTGTTTTTCTGCCGTATTTAAAAGTTTTTCGGTATGTTCTCCCGTTGCCCAAGTCCGAATCGTATTTACACCAAGTGCTTTCAAGTCTTTAAAATACAGGTCGTAATTTGCAGTATCATTATCATGTCCAAACGTCACACCTTTTACTGTAAAAGGTTTTCCGTTAACCATAAAACTCCATGTAGTATCTTTTTTTTCTAGGGTAACTTGTGCGTTTGCGAGAAAACAACAAAAGCAGAGGAGAAGTAGGGGAAAAATAAAACGAATTATTATTTTCATATTTTGAGAAGCTACTAAATTTGTTCTTAATTTTCTTTTATAAAATACCGTGCGATTCCTTGTTGAAATTGCCATACATCATAATAATCAGCGGGAACAACGAGTTCTCCTTTAGTGTTGATAACGCCACCTTTTTTGTTCAATTGTATGTGTGAAAGTCCGTTTCTAAATGGAATTGCAGAATCATAAATTGGTGCTATTTTTACCTTTCCAGAAGTGTCAATAAAACCATATTTGCCATTTTCAGCCTTAAAAACCGCAAGACCTTCATGAAAATTGCCTCTCCATGTCGATTTTAATTTAATAGGAATTACAATTTCTCCAGATCTATCGATGTATCCTGTTTTTCCTTTTTGTGTGACCATTGCCAAGCCTTCTGAAAAACCACCTGTTTTATCATATAGAAAATCGATCACGACCTCATTTTTTAAGTTTATAAATCCCCATTTTTTGTTTTTCCTTACAGGAATTAGCTCACCATCAAAATCAAAGCTGTTTTTACCATATTCAATAGGAATTACAATTTCTCCTTTACGATTTACATAACCAGTTTTATTGTTATTTTGAACATGCATTATTCCATTAGAAAAATAACCGCCTACAAGATCATATTTTGCTTTTACAATAATTTCTCCTTTTGTACTGATGAGTCCTTGCTTTATTTCTCCATTGATCGTATCTTGATAAATGATGTTTCCATCGTAGACAAACGTAGCTTTGATATTTAGCGTATCATTAAAAATTTTAGTTCCATTATTATCTATCACAAACCATTTTCCGTTTTGCTTTACGGTAAAATAGCCCTCATCAGAAAACTTTAAATCATCGTAAATCATGGCTGTTTTTAGCTTTCCTTGTCTATTAATCAAAGCAGCTTTTCCGTTTTTTGCAGCATAACCAATGCTGTCTGTATACCAATAAACTTTGTCATATTCTGGGAAAAACCTCGTTTTTCCTTGTCTATTTACATAGCCAAAAGCGCCATCTTTATATACATTTGCATAGTTACCAAAAAAGTTGGTGCAATTATTAAAAGTGGTGTCAAACAAACGTTCTCCTTTATCGTTCACAAAACCGAAAGTTCCCTTTGTTCTTGCGCCGTATGATATACATCTATCAATTCCGTGAACCATAATTTCACTGTAGCTTCTTTTTACTTTTGGAACGATAGCTTTGGAAGCAATTTGTTTTGTAGCACAAGCAGTAATGCTAATAATTAGTATAATGTAGAGGTATTTTTTCATGGTTGTTAATTTGTGCGTATGCGATGTGTTAGGATTCTATAGTTTCAGATAGAAATATACTACATTTAAGGGTTTTTGGAAATGCTTCAAAAGAGAAACTTCAAAAATAAAATTCCCAAAAGTCCAAAACTACTTTTATCTTTACACTTTAGAATTCTACAAAACATGCGAATACATTTTATAGCAATTGGCGGAAGCGCAATGCACAATTTAGCACTCGCTTTGCACGCCAAAGGATATCAAATTACAGGAAGTGACGACGTGATTTTTGAACCTTCAAAAGGACGTTTGGAAGCGAAAGGCTTACTGCCAGAAACATTTGGTTGGTTTCCTGAAAAAATCACTGACGATTTAGATGCCATTATTCTCGGAATGCACGCAAAACCTGATAATCCAGAGTTGTTGAAAGCACAAGAATTGGGCATAACTATCTATTCGTATCCAGAATTTTTATACGAACAATCAAAATACAAAACGCGTGTCGTAATTGGAGGAAGTCACGGAAAAACCACAATTACATCGATGATTTTACATGTGTTAAATTACCACGATATCGCTGTAGATTATATGGTTGGCGCGCAATTGGAAGGTTTTGATACCATGGTGCATCTTACGGAAGAAAATGATTTTATCATTCTTGAAGGTGACGAATATTTATCTTCTCCGATAGATCGCAGACCAAAATTTCATCTGTACAAACCAAACATTGCCTTGCTTAGTGGCATTGCGTGGGATCATATCAACGTGTTTCCAACCTATGAAAACTATGTAGAACAGTTTCAAATCTTTGTAGATTCGATCACCAAAGGCGGAAGCATTAATTATAACGAAGAAGATGCAGAAGTCGTAAGAGTCGTTGAAGCTTCCGAAAATCCGATTCGTAAATTAAGCTACAAAACACCTGAATATATTATTGAAAATGGGCAAACGTTATTGCTTACGCCTGATGGTTATATGCCAATAGAAGTATTCGGTAAGCATAACTTGAACAATCTTGCAGGAGCAAAATGGATTTGTCAACACATTGGCGTGGATGAAGAAGATTTTTACGAAGCCATTTCTACTTTTAAAGGAGCTAGCAAACGTTTGGAAAAAATTGCCGAGAAAAATTCCACGGTAGTGTTTAAAGATTTTGCACATTCGCCAAGTAAAGTAAAAGCAACAACCAATGCCGTAAAAGAACAATACCAAGACAGAACGGTTTTTGCCTGTTTAGAATTGCACACGTATAGCAGTTTGAATGCCGAATTTTTAAAAGAATACAAAGGTGCATTGGATGCGGCAGACAAAGCAGTCGTTTTCTATTCGCCACATGCTGTAAAAATTAAACAACTTGATGCAGTTACAGAAGCACAAATTGCTGATGCTTTTGAGCGTGATGATTTGATTATTTACACAGATCCTTCAAAATTTAAAGAATTTTTATTCAGTCAAAACTTAGCAGAAACTGCCTTATTATTAATGAGTTCTGGGAATTATGGTGGATTGGATTTTTCCGCATTTAAACAACACATATACTAAAATAAAAAAAGCTGCGTTTACAAAACAGACCGAACCAACTAAAACCAACACGTATACTTCATAATTACTTTTTTTACCAATTTAATAAATCGATTAATTATGAAAAATTACTTTTTACTAGCGTTTCTTGCGCTATCAATTATTTCCTGTTCCAATGATGACGACACAACTCCTGAACCAGAAGAAAGTTTTTATGCTTTAAAAGTAGGGAACTCTTGGGTTTATGACTATTTGAATAGGGAAAACCCTATGGCAGACTTATTTAATGGAACCAATTCTATGGCAGCAACTACTGTCATTGATTCTGTAAAAATTGTGGGAACGGAAGAAATAGGAGGAAACACATTTTATAAATTCCGAATTCGGACTTCTGGAAACGATCAAAACTATCCAATGTGTTATAGCGATGGAGAACACTTTCAATATTACCGTGATTCGTTAGGATATCTTGTCAATCAATTTGGAAAAGTAAAATTTGCCGTTGAAGGTGATACACAAGAATTCTTGCAACGAGAAGATCAAAATTTCCGTTACTTTATGCAACTTTCCGAAGAAAGTGAAATGGTTGATACTCCATCGGGAACGTATGATTGTTTTCATATGGACTTTTACCTTCGAAGCTTAGGGAACAATGAACGTTCTGTAGGAGAAAACAATATCTATTATCAAGAAGGAATTGGAGAAGTTTTTTCTACAATTTCTTTTGCTAGCGAAGCATTACACAGAATGGAACGTCGCTTAGTTTCGTATGACATTCAATAACAATTTTTAGTTTAGTACATATAAATACTAGGGTAAAATGCATGTGTTTGTGCCATAAAACACAAGGCGTTTTGTATTTACATGGAGTGTTATTTTTTTAAAATACCGTCAAGAAAAGCCGTAATATCATTGCGGCTTTTTTGTATCAAAGCTTCTTTGGCAAGATTTCGATCTTTTGGTAATTTATCTTGTGATAGCTTAAATTTTCCTTCCCAAGCCGTAATTTCTAGCTTAAAACCAACAATATAATCGACTAAAGTTTGAACTCTCGGATTTTGTTGATCCAACACGTATGGATTTGCCGAAGTCTCTAAAAAAGAAGTCATCTTTGCAATAGAACGAACAATAGCGTCATTATCAGAAATTCGTGTGGCTTTCGCCGAAATATGCACTTTTACATAATTCCATGTTGGCAATTGTGTGGTGCTATACACATTTGGAGAAATATAGCAATCAGGTCCGTGAAATATCGCTTGCGCGGGAATGTTCTCTTGAAGCAATGCTATATGCGGATTATATTTATCTATATGACCAATCAACGAACCAAACTCTCCGTCGGAAGCATCATACATCAAAGGAACGTGTGTGGTAAAAATTTTGCTGTCTTTCGCCGAAATCAAAGTTGCTAGCGGATATTGTTGAATCGTATCGACAATATTTTTAAAATCAGTTTCCTGATGATGTTTTGGTGGATAGTTCATAATTACACGCCAAACTGTGTTAAATGATGGTCTAAATGTTTATACTGCATTTTTCCCCATTGTTCATGTGTAAATTTTCCAAACATCGGATGTGCTGGCCATTGCGTCGTGTCTTTCTGTTGATGAAACTCAGTAACCAATGCGGATAATTTTGCTTTTTCTGCAGCAACATCTTTTTCATCAGCAACTACAAAATCGCGTACTGTTGGTAAGTTTTTACTCCAAGGCTTGTCATTATACATCAAAGGTTTGTACAATTTAAAAACCATGCGTTTCATAAAACCAGGTTTCTTTCCGCTCAAACCAATTTTTCCCATAGACAGTTCTAACGGTTTTTGGCAATGTGTACACATTTGTCCTACAGACATTTTTCCCCAAGAAGCTGTTGTATCTGGAGTTAGGCTTTCTATTCGTGATTGAATTTCAGAATGAACATTTGGATCAAATAACGATTTCATTTTAGGTGTTTTTTGTTGGTGTAAATACAAAAATTAAGTATGAATTAAAGGTACTGCAATCGAATTACTTCTAAAAATAATTCTCAAAAAATAACGCTTACACATTTTTTACAACGCTTATTAACTCATTTTACGATTCTACTCAAAAAAACGGGTAGTTTTATAAAAATAGAAAGTAAAAATGGAAGATAACAATCTACAATCTATAAAATATTGGTCTAAGGACGACCGACCACGAGAAAAATTGGCAGACAAAGGAAAAACAGCGTTGAGCAATGCCGAATTGCTCGCTATTTTAATTAGACTGGGAAACAAAAACGAAAGCGCGGTATCACTTTCCAAGCGTATTTTGGCTTCGGTTGGTGGAAATTTGAACGAACTCGGAAAGCTCTCATCCGATCAACTCAAAAAATTCAACGGCATCGGATTGGTCAAAGCAATTACCATTATCGCTGCGTTAGAATTGGGCAAACGCAGACAAATAGAAACCAAAAAAGAACTCAAAAAAATTACCTCAAGTCGGATGGTTTTTGAAATCATGCATCCCATTATTGGCGAATTGCCACATGAAGAATTCTGGATCATTTACCTCAACAATTCCAACAAAGTGTTGAAAAAAACACGACTGAGTAAAGGTGGCATTACAGGAACATTGGTTGATATTCGATTGGTCTTAAAAACGGCTTTAGAAGTTGGTGCCGTTGCGATTATTTTAGCACACAATCATCCGTCGGGAACTTTAAAAGCAAGTGCAGCCGACAAAGCAATTACCAAGAAATTAAAGTTAGGTGCAGAAAATATCGATATAAAAGTATTAGATCATTTAATTATCACAGAAAAAGAGTATTTTAGTTTCGCTGATGAAAACTTACTCTAAATGCTGTTAGTATACACACAAAAAATTACGCCAAGACTACGGTATACATTCAAACACCTCATGACAAGAATATTGGGGATTCCTGTTGATTTTACAACAAAAATCGAAACCTTTATTGCACACAATGAAGTAAAAATGTCATACGTAAAACAACCGCTTGGAGATGAATTTTTTGTGCGTTGTCAAGATTTACTTTTTGAACAAGGAATTGGCGAAGTAGAGCTTACTATTCAACAATGGGATGAAATACCTTGCTTCTTTCCCGCAAGCGAAAAAAGTACCGTTCCGTATGATATTTTTGCAGCAAGTTTCTATATGTTAAGTCGTTACGAAGAATATTTACCGTATGTAAAAGACGAACACGGACGTTATACTGCACAAGAAAGTTTAGCGTTTAAAAATAACTTTCTGACGATTCCTGTAGTTGATATTTGGTGTCAAAAGTTTTTAAAAATCTTTCAAGAGAAATTTCCAAACATCGTTGCAGAAAAACGCACATTTACTTACAAGCCCATTGTCAATATTCCCGTAGCTTTTGCGTATAAAAAACGTGGGATGATTAGAACACTTGGTGGATTTGCAACTGATATTGTACGCTTACGATTTTCTCGTTTCATAGACCGTTTAGCAGTATTGATAGGCATGAAAGAAGATCCATACGACAACTTTGAAGCATTTATCAAACTACACAAAGAATACAAAACAAAGGCTTTCTACTTTTTTCAAATTGGCGATTATTCAACCTACGATCACAATATTTCAGTCTATAAAAATGTGTTCATCCGACTGATAAAAAATGTGTCTGATTACAGTAAAGTCGGATTGTTAGCTTCCTATGATTCTTCTGCAGATATCAAAAAACTCAAAATGGAGAAGAAGCGGCTAACAACAAGCATTAACAAACCTGTAAAGCGTGTGCGACAGCATTACAACATGCTCAATATGCCACAATTTTACAGAAATTTAATCGATTTAGAATTCACAGAAGATTATTCTATGGGATATCGCGATACCATCGGATTTCGAGCAGGAACGTGCAGTCCATTTTATTTTTATGATATCGGAATGGAAATTCAAACACCTTTGCAAGTACATCCGTTTTGCATGCAATTTACAGGAGAAGTAGACGCAGAAATTTTTACTGATGAAATTATGAAAATGGCAACAGAAGTCCAAAAAGTAAATGGTACTTTTGCAGCAGTATTTCACAATGTTGTGCTTTCTGAGCAAAATATTGCTTGGAAAAAATTGTATATCAATTTGTTAAAAAACATATCATAATGCAGCACATCACTGATATTTTCTTTGATTTAGATCACACACTTTGGGATTTTGAAAAAAACTCCGCTTTAACATTCAAAAAAATTCTAACAGAAAACAAGGTTGCTGTCAATTTTGATCGTTTCTTGGAAGTATATGTGCCTATCAATTTAGAATTTTGGCGTTTGTTTCGTGAAGAAAAAATAACAAAAGAAGAACTGCGTTATCAGCGCTTGTCAAAAACTTTTAAGCTTTTAGAAGTTGACGCTTCAGACGATTTAATCAATCATTTAGCAAAAGAATATATCACACATTTATCAAGTTTCAATCACCTTTTTGACCATACAATAGAATTGCTTGATAATTTACATGGAAAATACAAACTTCATATTATTACCAATGGTTTTCGTGATGTGCAACGACGAAAAATAAAAGCATCTGGTATTTTTGATTATTTTGAACATATCATTGATTCTGAAAGTGTACACGTAAAAAAGCCAAACCCTAAAATATTTAATCATGCGTTGCAATTGGCAAATGTTGCACCCGAAAATTCACTGATGATTGGTGACAGTTTGGAAGCAGATATTAAAGGTGCATTGGCTTTGCAGATCAATGCAATTCATGTAGATTTAGAAAAAAAACACGAACATTCGCTGTGTCCAATTGTTCGTCACTTGTCTGAAATTGAAGAATTACTGTAATAAAACAAAAAAAGTGTCGTTTTTTTAGGGTACAGTTGTTATTAAAAAAAGTCATATTCTTTTCAGAAATATTGTCATTGGCTTACAAACGAACTCTAAAATTCCCTGATGTTAAAAAAAATTGCTCCTTTATTGCTATTATTTCTTGTCGCAGCTTGTGTAGAAGATGTCGATTTTGAACAGGCAGAAAACATTTCGATTTCTCCAATAGTCGAATCGAGTTTGATCTTTTTTGACTTTCCAGCGTCTGAGTTTTCAGAACCTACAGGAACTGCTATTGTGGTGGTTGGTGACGAATTGGAATTGGATGTTTTTAATGATGAATTTCTTCGTGACAACTTAATCAAAGCCGAATTCTTTTTTGAAGTAACCAATTCGATTGACCGAAATTTTCGGGCAGACATTATCATGTACGATGCCAACGATCAAATTACCTATGCTTTCGCAGTAAATATTATGCCAGATGGAAATAATGAAGTCGTAACCACACATACCGAAGTTTTTGAAGATGATTTGTTAGAACAATTAAAAAATACGGTACGAATGGAATTGGTGTTGAGCATGTTTCCAAGTCCGTCAGGAATTCCACTTGATGAAAACAGTATCGGAAATATAAAAATGCGCTCAAAAGCAACCTTATTTTTTCAAATAGACAACGAATAATTAGCATTCACACGGTGAAAAAACGATGTATACTCATATTGCTCTTTTCCTGTGCTGTGTTTTCACAGCATAAGCAATTGCTGTATAATTATACCGACATTCCACAGTCATTATTGTTAAATCCAGGTGCAGAAGTGAATTACAAATGGCATGTTGGAATTCCGTTATTATCACACATTCACGCTAGTGCTGGTGCTTCTGGAGTTTCTGTGTACGATTTATTTGCAGATAATGGTGTCAATTTTAATGAAAAATTACGCCGTGCCGTGTACAATTTAGATCGAAATGATTATTTCACCATCAATCAACAACTAGAAATTATAAGTGGCGGATTTGCGTATGGAAATTCCTATGAACCCAATAAATATCTATCCTTTGGGTTGTATCAAGAATTGGACGCACATGTTTATTACCCAAAAGATTATGCTATTTTAGCTTATAAAGGCAATCGTGACAATATTGGGCGTGTGTTTGATTTGAGTGATTTGAACGGAAAAGCAGAATTAATTTCGGTGCTTCATGTCGGAATCACTACAAAATTGAATAAAAAATGGACATATGGTTTTCGCGGAAAAATCTATTCGAGTTTGCTCAATTTTAAATCCACCAATAACAAAGGAAGTTTTGTTACGACAGAAGGTGCCAACAATTTTTACAATCATAACTTTGATTTAGACTTGGAATTTCAAACATCAGGTTTGGCTTCTTTAGTAGATTTGGATAATGATGGACAAAACGATTGGAATGCGAAAGCAGTAAAAGAATTACGCAAGCGTGTACTTTTTGGTGGAAATTTAGGTTTGGGACTCGATTTTGGCTTTACCTATCATCCCAAAGAACAATGGACAGTAACTGGAAGTGTACAAGATTTGGGTTTTATTTATCATACCAAAGATGTAGAAACGTATACGCTGAAAGGTCAATATACATTTGAAGGTGTCAATCCACTATTTCCAAATAATGGCTCTGGGCAAACCGCAGACGAATATTGGCAGGAAATTACCGATAATTTTGAAGATTTATTCCAACTTGATACCATTACCAAAAATTATGTGGCTTGGCGTTCTCCGAAATTAAACGGTTCTGCTTCATACAAATACGGGAAAAAAGTATTAAAAGAATGCAATTGTACCGCAGATGATAGCGATTACTTAAATGAAGTAGGTTTGCAATTATTCGCTATTGGAAGATCGAGAAGACCACAATTTTCTGTTTCAGCTTTTTATTACAGACGATTATTTAGCTTTTTAAGTGGAAAAATAACCTATACAGCTGACGGTTTTTCTAAAACAAACGTCGGTATTGGTCTGTCGTCACACATTGGAAATGTAAACTTTTACATTATGGCAGACAATCTTTTTGAATATCAAAACCTTGCCAAAGCCAATTACGCTTCATTACAACTTGGCTTTAATTATATTTTTCCGATGGAGAAAAAGTAGCGGATTCCAATAAAATTCTTAATTTGGAAGCCTAATACCAGAAAATTGAAGATCACTATTGCTTAAAATCATTACCTTAAAACGAAATGGTATAATTTTTGGCAACTTCTTTCTGATAAAATTAACTTAATATACTAAACAGATGAAACGTTTTTTAGCGAGTGTTGTTTTTCTTTTAATCACTTTTTCATGTTTTTCACAAGACTTAAATAGCTACAAATATGTGGTAGTTCCTTATAAATTTGACTTTTTAAAGAAGCATGATAAATATCGTGTAAACACATTAATACGTCACTTGTTCAAGCAAGAAGGTTTTGTAGTGTTGTATGACAACGAAAAGTTTCCAGAAGAATTGGCAGACGACAGATGCTTAGGATTATACACAGACATCAATAACAAATCAACCATTTTTACCACAAAAATGGCAATTGTATTGCGTGATTGTTCCAATCAAATTGTGATGGAAACCAATTTTGGACGTTCTAAAATTAAGGCATACGAAAAAGGGTATAATCAGGCATTACGCAGCGCTTTTGAAGAAATAAAAGCAAAAAATTACACATATATTCCAAAAGTAAAAGAAGTTCCTGCGACAGCAGTCAAAACCGTTGAACAAACACAAGAGAAAGCTGTTGAGAATGTAAAAGTTACGGTAACGAAAGAACAAACACCTATCAAAAAAAAGGTAGTACAAACAAAAACGACGACTGTAACAACAGAAACATCAAAGTTAGTATTGTATGCACAACCTATTGAAAACGGATATCAATTGGTAGATAGTACGCCAAAAGTAGTCATGATTTTACTAAAAACAGGTGTGCCAAATGTCTATTTAGTCAAAGGACAAGATGCAACCGTTTACAAAGAAAACGGCAATTGGATTTTGTCGAAAGCTACTGCAGATGGAAATGCAAAATCTACTTTACAGATTAAATTTTAATGATCAAAAATGCTTTTTAAGCAGCATTTGATTAAACTACCTTTTGTTGAATCTTCAAAATAACTACACATAGTAGAGATGTGTGCAACTAATACAGACAGATGAAATTTGAATACCTAATCGGAGATATTTATCAGAAAATAAATGACATTGAAGATAAAGGAGAAATCGCATCATACATTCCAGAACTTTTAAAAGTTAATCCAAATAATTTTGGAGTACATATTACAACAATTCATCAAGTTAACTTTGGTGTTGGTAATTATAATGATAAATTTTCTATTCAGAGTATTTCTAAAGTACTAGCATTAATTTTGGCTTATCGTATTGTTGGTGATGAAATATGGAGCAAAGTTGGCGTGGAGCCTTCTGGTACTGCATTTAATTCGTTAGTACAGCTTGAAGCTGACAAAGGTATTCCTAGAAATCCATTTTTAAATGCAGGTGCAATCGTAGTATCAGATATACTTTTGAGTAATTTAAAGAATCCGAAAGAAGATTTTATCGAGTTTGTTCGAAATATATCTAATAATACCACATTGCAATATTCGAATAAAATAGCTCAATCTGAAAAAGCTGTAGGATATAGAAATGTCGCCTTATGCAATTTTATAAAATCATTTGGAAAAATAGAAAATGAACCTAGCGATGTGCTTGATTTCTATTTTGATTTATGTTCTTTGGAAATGAGTTGTAAAGAGCTTTCTGAGTTGTTCTTGTTTTTAGCTAATAATGGACTTACTGTACAAAATAATAAATCAATATTGAGCGAAAGTCAATCTAAAAGAATAAATGCATTAATGCAAACCTGTGGTTTTTATGACGAATCTGGAGAATTTGCTTTTAAGGTTGGACTTCCAGGGAAAAGTGGAGTTGGAGGCGGAATTATTGCCATACATCCAGATCAATATGCAATTGCTGTTTGGAGTCCAAAACTAAACGAGAAAGGCAATTCATATAAAGGAATGAAATTTCTGGAAGAGTTTACAACGAGATCCGAATCGTCCATATTTTAAAAAGAGATAATAGAAGAATTTTTATCTCAAATGAAGTTTTTGAAAGCAAAGCTATTTTGATTCGGCAAAAACATCATTTAATAATCATACTTATCTTTCCAACGATTTTTTAAGAAGTCACGCATGCTTTTTTCTCGCGCACTACTTCCTGGCTCGTAGATTTTAGTGTTAGAAATTTCATTAGGAAGATATTCTTGAGCCACAAAATTATGATTGTAATCGTGTGAATATTTATAATCTTCGCCATAACCCAAATCTTTCATCAACTTCGTTGGCGCGTTTCTTAAATGCAACGGAACCGACAAATCGCCAGTTTCTCTCACAATAGCTTGCGCTTTTTTGATTGCCATGTATGAAGCATTACTTTTAGGTGAAGTTGCTAAATACACCGCACATTGACTCAAAATAATTCGTGCTTCTGGATAACCGATAATAGAAACTGCCTGAAACGTGTTTGTTGCAATTACCAAAGCTGTCGGATTGGCAATTCCGATGTCTTCACTTGCAGAAATAAGCATTCTACGCGCAATAAATTTTACGTCTTCGCCACCTTCAATCATTCGCGCTAGCCAATAAACAGCACCATTAGGATCGCTTCCGCGGATAGATTTGATAAAAGCAGAAATGATATCGTAATGCTGTTCGCCAGTTTTATCATATAGAACTGTGTTTTTTTGCACACGACTCAATACCAAATCGTTGGTAATTTCTACTTTCTCTGTTCCTTCCGAATTGATTAAAAGCTCAAAAATATTTAGCAGTTTTCGTGCATCGCCGCCAGAAAGTTTCAAGAGTGCTTCTGTTTCTTTAAGTATAATTTGTTTCTTGGCGAGTTCTGTATCTTCTTTAATGGCACGTTGTAATAATTTTACCAAATCGTCTTTCCCGAAAGGATTCAATACATACACCTGACAGCGAGATAATAGTGCAGGAATCACTTCAAAACTTGGATTTTCAGTCGTAGCTCCAATAAGTGTTACCCAACCTTTTTCAACGGCACCCAAAAGCGAATCTTGTTGCGATTTGCTGAATCTGTGAATTTCATCAATAAACAAAATTGGGTTTTTTGTCGTAAACAAACCATTGTCTTGTTTTGCACGTTGAATCACTTCGCGTACTTCCTTCACACCAGAACTAATGGCACTTAAAGTATAAAAAGGTCTGTCAGAAGTGGTTGCGATAATATTTGCCAAAGTCGTTTTTCCTGTTCCTGGTGGTCCCCAAAGAAGGAGCGAAGGAATAATTCCTTGTCGAATTTGGCGTGTAAGCACACCAGTTTCTCCCACAAGATGCTCTTGACTTATGTAATCTTCTAGTGTTTTTGGACGAATGCGTTCTGCTAAAGGTTCACTCATGGTGTAAAAGTAGTACATTGTGTATAAAGTGACAATTTTTCATGCGGATGAATCTTGGCTAATTTTTTGACTACTTGATATAAAATTAGTTAATGAAACCCAAAGAACACCCGTTTGTATTTACGCCAGAAGTTGTACTGATACCATTTTTATTTGTCTTTTCGATTTGGTTGGTGTATTGGAGTGAAATTCGATTTGGATTTCGTTTCAACTCCTATGGAGTATACCCAAGAACGTTTACAGGATTGCGTGGTGTCTTATTCAGTCCGTTTATTCATGGAAATATGAAACACCTTTGGAGCAACACTATTCCGTTATTTTTATTGAGTATGGCGGTTATTTATTTTTACAGGTCGCAACGTTGGACTGTTTTTTTGGTAGGATTATTAGGTTCAGGAATCATTACTTGGATTATTGGTAGAGAAGCCAATCACATTGGTGCAAGTGGTTTTATTTATGTGTTGATGAGTTTTATTTTCTTTAAAGGAATTATTACAAAGTATTATCGATTTGTGGCATTATCGTTGATTATCATGTTTATTTATGGTGGAATGTTATGGTATTTATTTCCTGTAGAACCGCATATTTCTTGGGAAGGTCACTTAGGTGGATTTATCACAGGATTTCTATTGGCAGTTTTTCTTCCTGTAGTTTATGTAAAAGAAACTTTTGAATGGGAAAAAGAAGAATTTGTTCCAGAAGATGATCCTTTCATGCGTCATTTTGATGAAAACGGAAACTTCATTGAAATTTTGCCTGATGAAGTAGAGGAGGACACACAAGTTGTCTCTACGCCAATAAAAGTAAACTATATTTATGTAGATCGTTCTAAAAATACAGAAGAAGAATAGTTACGATTGACGTTGTCGTACTATTTCATACAAAAATGCACCACACGCTACTGAAACATTCAAAGAAGCAATTTCGCCAAGCATTGGTAATTTTGCTTGATGATCTACAATTTTCAAAATAGAAGGAGAAACTCCTTTTCCTTCAGATCCCATTACGATGGCTACGGGAATTGTAAAATCGACATCATACAATGTATTCTCTGTTTTTTCGGTTGCCGCTACGATTTGCACACCTGAACTTTGCAAATGATAAATGGCATCTTTGATGTGATCTACTTTACAGATTGGCATTTTGAAGATAGCGCCGGCCGAAGTTTTTACGGCATCTGCATTTACAGGTGCGCCACCTTTTTTCTGAATGATGATTCCGTCTACTCCGGTACATTCGGCAGTTCTAATAATCGCTCCAAAATTACGCACATCGCTTAATTGATCTAAAATCAAAAACTTTGGAACACGTCCAGATTCAATTACATTCAATACTAATGTATCAAGATCATGAAATTCTATAGGTGAAATTAATGCAATAACGCCTTGATGATTTTTTTTGGTAAGTCTATTTAACTTTTCTGGCGGAACAAATGAAGTACTGATTGCGTTTGAGCGTAGAAGATGGTCTAATTCGTTAAATAGTTCGCCTCTAAGTCCTTTTTGAATAAAAACTTTATCTATAGTGCTCCCAGAATTTATTGCTTCAATAATGGCTCTAATACCAAATATTTGTGTGTTATTATTTTGCATGGCACAAATATAAAATAAAAAACCACCCGATTGGGTGGTTTTTAGTATATGTTGAAATGTTATTTCTACATTGGTGTGTAAACAGAAACTCCGTTTTCTCCGTATCCTTCACAGAACCAAGAGATAGTCATTACTCCTGTTGCTACGTCAACTTCGTTAACACCTCCATTTAAAGGAATGATAGCTCCCCAAGGGTCGCTTTGGTTTTCCCACTGGATTTTGTTACAAGAGTTGCTAAATACTACGTCCATACTTGTTGGACCAGTTCCGTAAGCAGTACTGTAAGGACCTCCATTGTAAAGACCTCCTGAGAAATCTTGTACGAAGAAAGTTCCGTCACCGTTATCAACTACTTCCATTACTTCAGTATTTGGGTTGAAGCTTGGTAAGAAATCATGGTATCCGTAGTTAGTAGTTACACTGTACATTCCACCTAAGTCTAATGTAAGGTCACATACTAAGTTTACTCTGTGACGTACTACTGCAGATCCATCAGATAATCCAACTCCAACACCTCTTGAAGCTCCTTGTAATACAATATCGAAAGAGATATCAGAAGCAACCAAAGCTGTAGCAGCAGTTGGGATGATGTTTAAGTCAATTAAAGCTGAATTTGTATTAGCAGCGATATTCACTGTTCCACTAACAGTTACTGCATCACTAGAAGCACCAACTACATCTTCAATAGTATATGTTACATCTACTGGGCTTGTGTTGATAGGAGCTGTAAAGTTTACAGGAACTGTAATTAACGTTAGTGAGTTATTTACTGACGTTGTAGTTTCAGTAGTAGGGAATTCAATCCATCCAGATTCTGGATCTGATTGAAATCTACTGTCATCATCACTTACACAGCTAAATGTAAGAACCAATACCATTGGTAAGATGAGTAAATTTATAATTTTTTTCATAACAATGTTGATTATATTTTAGTTAATGTATAGGAAGTTACAGCTACAGATCCACAAATCTCTTCAGTATCTTCTGCGAAGATTAGGGTCATGTTTGTGTCATCTCCAACAGTGTATGTTCCTGGTGTTGAAGGACCAAATGCGATAGATCCACCACATCCAACTCCTGAAACTTGACCGTCTAAAAGACCGTTAGCTACCGTAGTACCACATACCAAGCTGAAAGAAAAATCAACTGGTGGGTTAGCAAAACCAAAGCTTGGGTAGCATTTTACGTTGAATGTTCTTTCAGTTGATGCAGCTCCACCAACTAACTCAACAGTAATTCCAGTACCTAAAGCTGGAGCAAATCCAGCAGCACCGATACCACCTGATACAAAGTTTAAGTTGTACATTCCTGTTGCAAATGTTGGAGCAATAGGACAAATTTCTACTAAAGATACAGTGTGTACTTGAGAACTTCCGACACCACCGTCAACAGAATCAATCTTTAATGATAAAGTTTCTCCAGCAGTAGTTAATCCGTCATCGATACCTGTTACTGTTAAAGTTCCAAAAAACTCATTAGCAGGAATTGTTACGGTAGATGAGAATGAGTACATTCCACTTGTAGCACTTGTATTGTCAGCATCAACAGAAACCATTACAGTTCTGTCAGTTGATGATGTAGTACTAACTCCTACAGAAATATCTACAGTGTTAGTATCGTTGATCTCAACTTCTAATGTAGAAGAAGTTCCATTAAAGTAAGCCAATGTTTGGCTACCATCATATATTGGTGATTGCGTCTCCTCACATGATGTGAACATAAACAAAGCACCTATGAAAAGTATTGCGATTTTTTTCATTACTTTCTTTTTTTAGTTATTAGTATCCAGAGTTTTGGACCATGTTAGGGTTAGCATTTATTTCAGCTTGCGGTACCGGGAAAATAAATTTCGGAGACGATACTGGAAGTGAACAAGGAATACCTCCTTGACAATCAGGAGCATCTCTTTCGATACCTTCATTTAAGATATTCTTATATCTCTGAATATCAATATATCTTTTTGCTTCAAAACAAAATTCTAGTCTGCTCTCAGCTTTGATGCTAGTAATTGCTTCATTTAAAGAAGTATAAGTAGCAACAGTTTGAGGAGATCCAAATCTAGCAGATCTGATTGCTGCAATATCCGCTGCTGCTGCTGCGAAATCTGGAGCCGCTTTTCTAGCGTTAGCTTCAGCTCTAACTAAATACATTTCAGAAAGTCTCATTGCTTTGTAGTCATTGATATAGTTAGTATCTGCACCTGCAGGGTACTTACCAATAACTAATACAGGAGGTGAAGCACCTGGATCACTTGAAGGATCAACATTTACAGTACGACGAACATCTCCAGCTTGGAAAAGACCAAATAATTCAGTAGACATTTCGATGAAGTTTCCTCCTGTACCTGTAAAGATCCAGTTGAAAGCGATATTACTGTTGTTTCCTTGTACATTGTCAAACTTAAAGATTACCTCTGTAGTGTCAGTGTCTCCATTGAACATTGCAGTATACTGAGCTTGGTTAGCTAATGAATAACTAGCAATTAAAGTATTTGCATTTGCGATAGCAGTGTTATAATCTCCACTATATAAAGCAACTCTTGCTCTTAAGAAAGTAATAAAGTCTGCCGTAACATAGTTCTTATCAGTTGCACTAGCAGGTATTAAACTAGCAGCTAACGTAAGATCATTGTCAATTTCTGTTAATGCTTCTCCAACAGTTTGTCTTGCTGGGAAATCAGAAGTAGAAACTGTATTTTGATAGTAAACACCTAAAGCAGAAGGATTCATGTTATCCTCAGCATAGTATGTTAATAAATCGTGGTGTAAGTAAGCTCTAAAAGCATAGCACTGTGCTAATACATTGTTGTAAGCATCAGTTTCATCAGCACCAGGCGTGATTGCCGCAGCTCCAGCTAAAACACGGTTAAAGTTGTTTATAGCATTGTATCTGTCAGCCCAAGTTCCTTGGTCCCCTGTTTGAGAGTTTAAAATTTGGTTTAACAAGTTTAATTGTTGTCCACCATTGTCTCCACCGAGTCTGGTATTGTCTGTAAAGATGGAGTTAAAAGCGATTAAACTAGCTTGACCACCTCCACGGTTTATACTATTGATAGCTCCACGTAATCCAGATTCTAAGTCAGATACACTCTGATAAGCGGTTTCTTCAACCAAACTATCTACCGGAAAACGTTCTAATTGATCATCACAACTTACTGTGAAAAGTAAGGTAACAATAATTGGTATTAGAAAATATTTTTTCATTTTTTATTTTTTAAAAGTTTAAGTCAAATCCTAAAGAGAAAGTTCTTGGAACTGGATAGTCGAAGAAACCAGTACTCTGGTTACTTTCAGGATCAAATCCTCTCCATTTTGTCCATGTTGCAAGGTTTGTACCTTGAACGTAAACTCTCATCCCAGATAAGATATTTGTTTTTTCTAAAATTTTAGAATCAACTGTGTATGATAATGTAATGTTTCTTAAACGTAAGAATGATGCATCCTCGATATAACGATCTCCATCAACTGCACGTAAACCTCCGAATGATAAAGCAGGAATGTCAGTTACTTGTCCTGGAGTAGTCCATGCGTTTAATAAAGTAGTAGACTGGTTAGCAAATCCTGCTAATCCTGCATCCTCTACAATCGCTAATGAACTATTTTGTCTATATCTGTCTGCTACAAATGAGAATAAAGTACTTAATGTGAATCCTTTGTAAGATATATCAGCTCCAAAACCTCCAGTGTAAGTAGGATCGAAGTTTTTATCTAAGTATACTGCGTCATTTGGATCAAAAACATTTGTAATGTTTCCGTTTATGTCATAGTACAGTGGCTGTCCGTTTGATGGATCAACTCCTGCCCATCTTACTTGGTGCCATGTGTTAGCTGCAAATCCTTCTGCTACACGTAAGTTGTTACCTGTAAATCCACCAGGTAATTTTTCAACTTTATTTTTGTTGTAGTTACCATTACCGTGAATTCTAACAGACCAAGGGTTTGTTTGAGACTTTCTTAATAAATCGTAAGAAATCTGTAAATCAACACCTGTGTTACTCATGTCTGCAACGTTTGCAGTAACTTGGTTGTATCCTGTTCCTGCAACAGATAATAATTTCTGAGAGAATAAGTCTTTTGTTAAGTTTCTATAGAAATCTAACTCCCCAGATAATCTGTTATTCCAGAATCCAAAACTTAAACCAACGTTTAACTGATTAGAAGTTTCCCATTTGATGTTTTCATCAACTAAAGTACCTAAAGTATATCCTGTACCTAACTGGTAGCTTGGTCCAGCATTAACAGTTTGAAGACCTTGGTAACGGCTTCCTACGTTTTGGTTACCTACAACTCCGTAACTTGCTCTAAGTTTTAAAGTAGAAATGAAATCTACATCACTCATAAAGTCTTCGTTGTCGATATTCCATCTACCTGCTACAGACCAGAAAGTACCTGTTGGGTTTTTAGGGAAACGAGATGTTTTATCACGTCTGATTGTCGCGTCAATACCATATTTTCCGTCCCAATCTAAACCTACTGTTGCGAATACAGAAGCTAAAGCGATTTCAGTTTCTGAAGAACCTACAGTTGGAATGTAGTTGAAAACTTGATCTTCTGGATCATCAACACCATCACCGTTTGTATCAGATGGGAATTCAGCAGTGTTTCCTGCAGTAAAACCACTTCCTGATCCTGGTAAAGCTGGGTTCAAACCAAAAGCTTGGAAATTTGCATTTTGCGTATTAGAGTAGTTGTACTCTCCGTAGATACTAGCAGTTAAGTTTAACTTGTCTGTAATATCATTTTGGTATCTAATGAATGCATTCGTAATAAAGTTTGCATCTCTAAAGAAGTTCTCAAATTGAGTACCTTTTTCCTCAGAAGCTTGGTTAGGAGTAATTAAACCTCTAATACTTCCTGGAGGAGTTATGAATAATGATTCAATATTTGTGTAATCAATACCAACAGAACCTCCAACAGTTAAGTTTTTCGCAAAGTTGTAATCTGCAGAAATACTACCTACTGCTTTAAATTCAGTTTCTTGATCCGTTCCTAATCTAGCTGTGTTTAATGCTAAGTATGGAGTGTTAACAAATCCGTTAGCTCCACTTGCATTTACAGATCCATCAGGATTTAATGCTCCACTTAATTGCGTACCTACAATATTGATGCTTCCATCAGGATTGTAAGGAGATAAGTAAGGTAATCCAATGTAAGGTACAATGAACGGGTTGTCTAACTGACCACCAGTATTGTTTCCTCTTGTTGCATCAACGATAAAGTTGTTTACAGAGTAGTTTAACGTTAATGTAGTAGCATAGTTGAATTTCTTACTATCAGAACTTCCGTTGAAGTTATTTCTGAAAGAGAAACGCTTTAAATCACTACCTAACGTAATACCTTCTTGCTTATAGTACTGTAAAGAAGTATATGAACTTGTGTTTTCATTACCAGTAGAAACACTTAATTCGTGAGATAATGTTGTTCCTTGTTGGAAGAATATATCTGACCAGTTAGTATTTGTTTGAGCTGAAATAGCAGCAATTTGAGTATCTGTTAAAGAGTCTCCAAATTGGTTACCTGGTAATAAATCTCTTTGAAAGTTTAAGAACTGACTTGCGTTCATCACTTCAAATCTTGTCTTTGGCTTTACAGCAACACCGTAAAGTGTTCTGTACTGGATGTTAATTCCAGAACCTTTTTTACCTTTTTTAGTAGTAACAATTACTACACCACCAGATCCTCTGTTACCATAAATTGCGGTAGCAGCTGCATCTTTTAATACAGATAAAGATTCGATGTCATTTTGGTTTAAACTTCTAAAGTTATCTTGATCTACTGGTACACCATCAATAACGAATAACGGCTCTACATCACCTTGTAACGAGTTACGACCTCTAATGATAATCGTACCTGATTGACCTGGTTGACCTGAACCTGTGTTCACACTAACCCCAGCCGCAGCACCTTGAAGTACCTGGTCTAATGAGTTAATAGGAACTTGTTCGATAGTTGATCCATCTACTGTTGCAATCGCAGAGGCTACTTTAGCACTGTTTACAGCACCGCCATAAGCGACAACTGTTACAGCTTCTAAAGCTTCACCTTGTTTTAACTGTACATTGATAGTCGCAGATGATACTTTAATTTCTTGAGTAGTAAATCCAACATAACTAAATACAAGCGTTTGCCCGTTGTTAGCTTTGATAGAATAATTACCATCGAAATCAGTAGTTTTACCTGTGGTTGTACCTTTAATCAAAACAGTTGCTCCTGGTAACGGCATACCGGTGTCATCGGTTACTGTACCTGAGACAGTCTGTTGTTGTGCAAACAGAATTTGCACAAATAACGCTAGGAATAGCGTTAGAATTCCACTAAACTTTGTTCTCATTTTTTTAATTTATTTGAATTAGCTATCGCCAAAAATCCTAATTATATGTTAATAATCCAATTTTTTTTTCTTAAAAATGCTTAGAAATGTGAAGTTTTTTTGAAAAACATGGTTTATTTTATGCTAATAAACAGGCTTATAACTATAGAAATGAGGATAATGCACGATTGTAAATCATAAAATTATCAAAATTCGATTGTTTTGTTAAATATTTTAACGGATTGATAAAATACTGAAATTAAAGCGTATGCTTTATTAACAATTTCATTTTTAAATAAAAAAATCAACAATATAAAGCATAGGATTATTGCTTAATTGTTGATTTTTATTTGACTGTAAATTTAGATTACTACCCTTTGTTAAATTTTGTCTATTCTTTGATGATTTTAGTAGTTGATATTTTAGTGTCTGAATAGATTTTTATAATGTATATGCCAGAACGTTGATTGCTAAAGTCAATTACTTTGTTTTGGGTGGTTGATAGGAGCTCTCCTAATACAGAATAGATTTCAATAGAATCAATATGAGCATCTCCTGATATTGTCAATGTATTTTTAACTGGATTTGGTGCAAGCTTTAAATCAAGAGTTTCCGATTCAGAAATATTCAGAATTGTGCAACCCATTAAATCGGGATTTTGTTCTACTGGCGCTCCAGCCGTTAGCGTTCTTCCTGTAAATGCTGGATAATCTGCAGCATACCGAAGTACTCTAAAAGTTAAATTTGGGGACGCGGTTGAGTCATCTCCCTGAGATAATATTCCTGTAGGTGTTACTGGATTTATATATTCCCAAACAATTTCTTCACTTGGAGTAATCTCAAAAAAGTAGCCATCATCACCATCACAAATAAGCGTATTTCCATTTGGTAGCCTTTGTGCGCTTGATAGTATTCTAGAATAAAAGTCGGTTTCAACTATATTTTTATAAGTGTAATCAGTATTTATTGGTCCGTAAGCAGTTCCTGGTGTGTAGCTGTAAACTCCTTCTGAATTTTCTGGTGGAGCAATGATGTCAATTTGCGAAACACTAGGAATGCGATTGAAACCGTTGTTGAATAGTATAATTTTTCTTTCATCCGCTAAGCCGTCAGCAATAAAATGTGCGTAGTGTTGACCAAATAATTTTTGATCTGTTGCAGTTCCTCTTTTGTAAGCTTGCGGATTTCCCCATCGATATAAAAAATCACCACCTTTTCCTCTAAGACCTCCAGAATGACTTGCCGCTTCCGCTATTGTGGTACTATGATCGATAATGTAAATTTCGCTAAGTAATCTAGAACTAATAACAATTTGATCTAATCGTTCATCATATTGAATAGAGTTGAAATGGAGCCAATTGGCATTTCCTGCGGAGTTTCCTAAAAAGTTAATGTCAAGCAATTGCGGATTATCTTCTACAATACCAAAGTTATCTCTTGAAGCATTAAAATCCTGTATAAGATGATCTTTTACATTCCATTCCCAAACAATATTTGCGCCGTTAGCGCCAACAGGTTCTAATTCTAAAATTTGTTCATTAAATAGTTTTCCTTGAATGATATCATTAGGATCTCTACCTGCTTGAATGGCTTCTGCTTCTGTCATCGTGTCTACTGCTAACATAAGAATGTTTCCATTTGGCATTGGAAATACATCGTGATGTTGTGAGGCAGTAGGAGAGGAGTAGGTATATTCCCAAAGTAAATTTCCATCCCAATCAAACAATTCAACTTTTCCACCAACACCTCCAAAGTTTACATCTGGGTTTGAAATTTTCCCTGCGCGAAGTAAGTTTCCATTTTCTAGTAGATAAACAGCATTTCCTGGTGCAACAGTACTGCTCCATTGATTGATAATTTCTCCGCAGTTGTTAATGAGATAGGTTTCTGTGTGACCTGCAGGTGCGTATAAAGTATATCCGTTGAAAGTTCCTGGATTGTTGGTGAGTGTGCCAACTGTATTTTGAGCTTTTAGCGAGATACAAAATAATAGTGTAGCATAAAGAAAGGACTTAGTTTTCTTTTGATTTTTCATAGCATTTAATCTTTTTGAAAACCAGCTTTAGTTTTCAGATGCGAAAATTAAAGAATATATGATAAAAAAAAAACTGCCTTTGAAAATTATTCAAAGGCAGTTGATATTGCTCTGCGATTTTTTTAAAATCTTTTATCTTATTCGTTACATAGGTTTAATGCAATTGGTCCAGCTGAAGCTCCAGCATTTCCTGTAGCTACTGTGCTACCGCTAGGTCCGTAAATTTGATAAGACATTTCTCCCCAGAAATCACCATTAAAAGTGAAATCACCACTTACGTTAGCTGGTATAGTGAATGTTTCTGTACCGCTTGCAAGTCCAGTTGTGCATGCATAACCTGGCGGTTCGTATGGAGTACATAAGCCTAATTCAATAACGCTTCCGTCACTTAAGGTTATAGTAATTCCTGGTCCACCACCGTTACCAGAAGTTGGTTGCCATCCGTCACCATAAGAATCTTGCATATCAATAGTCCAAGTACCAGCAGGTAATGTTGGTGAGTCACAAACTACTGTTGACGAGAAAGTATGATCTGCAGATTGGTTATCAAAGTTAGCACTTACATCAGAAAAAGTTCCTTGTGGGTTTGTTAGTGCTAATCTGTAATCAAAAGTATCTCCACCTTCTAAGTCAGTAGCATTAATTCCTAAAGCAGAAATTATAGATGCTCCATCAAATGAAATATTTACTTCAGGATATCCTCCTGTAGCAGAAGCAGTGAAACTGGAAGCATCAACTGATGTTAATAAAGCTTCAGGTGCAGTTATGTTTTGTCCTGTAATGCTTACAAATACTTCAACTTTTGTGATGTCTGTTCCTCCAGCAGGAGAAACTAATTGATAATCTTTAGAAAAGCTTGAACTAGCCGGATCTAACTTATTTACATTCGTAGATCCGTTAGTGGTAATTTCAGACGCAAAAGGAAGTCCTGTATTGATTAAATCATCAAAATCAACAGGTAACGTATCGTCATCTTTACAGCTATGGAGTGCTAAGCAAATAACACTCAAAGCCAGAATTGTTTTTAAAAATTTATTTTTCATAATTTATTTTTTATTGAATAAATCCAGCAGGATTATTATCCCAAAACACTTGTACTGCAAGTCCAGGTTTTTGAGAGATATTTATATTTCTATCTACTGTAACATTCGGATACAGGAATGATCTTGGGAAAGTACCTGTACCTAACAATGTTGGTTGTAAGTTTCCTGGTGCTCCAGTTCTTCTGTAAAGGTTGTATCCTTCAACTCCGTTACCATACATTGCTAACCAGTATTCTTTACCAATAATGTCCATTTTTTCAGCATCGCTTGATGCTGCCATGTATGCTGCCATTACATCATTTACATAGTTGTCAATATCAGCTGCGGTAGCTACGTTAGTAAAGTCTCCTGGGTTAGGTAGAAATTCTGTAACTGTAGCCATAGAGGATCTGATTCCTTGTTCTAACATTGCAGCATCATTATCTGTAGTTCCTAAGAAAAGTGCAGCTTCTGCTCTCATGAAGTATACAAATGAATCCATCATGATTGGCCAAATTCCAGCACCTTGAAGACCATCATTGTCATCAATAGTATCAGCATCATTGTCATCATAACGACCACCTACAGGGTATACACCAAATGTAGTTCTTTTGTTGTTATCTGGCGGAATACCTTCGCGGTTTGCGTGATCTCTACCCCAATATCCGTCACCTCTACCAAATAGAGAACAGAATGGAAGTGGAACTGCTTGCATAGCGTCAATTGGTGCATATGTTGCAGGTCTTGGATCATTCCAACAGCTGATTTCATTATCTAATGTAGCTTCATCAGTAGGGAAGCTGTTTACTTGTCTGTAAACGTAGTATCTTAATCTAGGATCATCTGAACCTTTTTCTTCTGCTAATGCCCACATTAAGTAGTTAGGAATATATTCCCCAGTATTTGCAGCTAAGTATTCTTCAACGAAGTACGGGTGTCTACTTTGTGGATTGATTGATGTACCAGAAGTCCATTTGAAATCTTCAGAACTAGAAGTAATGATATCACCACTACCAACTAATGCGTTAATTCCAGCAGTTGAACCAGCTGGATCAATTAATCTTCTGTTTAAATAGTATCTTAGTTTTAATGTGTTTGCTAACTTAGTCCAATTAGTCATTGAAGAACTATTGTCTTCTCCGTAGAACAAGTCATTAAAACCAGGAGTGTTTCCGTCAATACTTGCGAAATCAGCTAAAGCTAAATCAAGTTCAGCTAATGCAGCATCATATACGTCAGCACCAGCATCTACAGCAGGGAAAACAATTCCGCTGTTTCCTTGTAATGCTTCTGAGTAAGGTACATCACCAAAGTAATCTACCATAGTCATCATTGTGTATGCTTTGATAATTCTAGCAACACCAATGTGTCTAGAACGTCCAGCGGCAGAAGCAATAGGAATTAATGCTTCAACTTCATTTAGGATGTTTGTATATCCTGTGATCCACATACCAGAGTTGCTGGCATTTGTGTTATTAAAGTTAATTTCGTACGTATCAAACATGTATTCCAAACGTACAGCTTCTGCTCCAGATTCGGTAGCATCTTCAAAGAAAGAAGCTAGCGAAACTTGGATAAAGTTCAAGTTTGTGTCCGCATCCAATGCACTTGGCGCCGGAACATTAGGGTCTACTAATAAGTCCAATTCTGTTGTTTCACAAGAGAATACAAGTATTAGACCTAGCAACCAAAATAATTTATTATTTTTTATTTTCATTGTTAATTTTTTTAGAAAGTTACTTTTACGCTCATACCGTATCTTCTAGAGTTCCAAGAAGTTAAGTAGTCAAATCCTTGAGAGTTACCAACACCTAAACTGTTTAATTCAGGATCGTAGTTTACACTGTCTGGAGTATTAAATGCTTTTACAAACAGGTTTTGTCCAGAAAGAGTAAATGAAATGTTTCCAAAAGGAGTTTTATCTAACCATTTCTTTGGAAGTCTGTAGCTGATCGAAGCTTCTCTTAATCTTAAGTGTGTAGCATCGTAAATTAATGCTTCATCAATACCGAAACCAATATTGTTAAAGTATGCTTCTGTAGCAGTTAATTGAATATCGTTTGGCTGTCCTGTAGCTTGGCGAACACCAGGCAATACAATACTTTGTGTTCTGTCAAAATCAGTATCTTCAACAAGTCCTCTACCTATTAAGGCACCAACTGTAGTTGCGTAAATATCTCCACCTTGTTGGTATTCCCATTGCATGTTTACAGACCAGTTTTTCCAAGTAATTCCAGTATTTACAGTTGTAAACCAATCTGGGTTTGGATCTCCAATAATACCATTGTTAGGGTCTTGAAGCCAATATCCATCTTCTCCTACAAGTCTGTTTCCGTCTTCATCTCTTAAAATCTGTCCACCAACAATAACACCTAATGGCTGATCGTTAATAGCGGCATTTTGAGTAGTAGAGAAGATACCTCCATATTGTATTTGCTCTCCATCATCTAATCCTTTAACAGAGCTTTCGTTTTGAGTAAAGCTACCAGAAAATTTGAGTTCAAAATCTTCTGTTCTAATTGGAGTAACATCAAAAGCAATTTCAAAACCTTCATTAATTACATTACCAATGTTGGTAAATGTACTTGTGTATCCTGTTTCAGGAGCTAAAGGTCTTTGGATAATTTGATCTTCTGTATCTCTGTTATAGTATGTAAAGTCAAATCCGACTCTGTTGTCTAAGAATCTTGCTTCAAGACCAACTTCAAACTCTTTAGAAAGCTCAGGCTTTAAGTCTGGATTTGGTAAGAAGTTAGGAATACTTGTTGTTGTTGTAGAGTTTCCTCCAGCAGTTTGGAAAATGTTTGGTACTAAAGAAATAACTCCTCTTGTTGTGTAAGGACCAGGGAAACCTGGAGAAGTACCGTAACCAGCTCTAAGCTTTAAGAAGTTTAATCCGTTTGTAGAACGTAATCCTTCAAAAGCAGATGTTGGGATAAATGATAAACTCACACCAGGAGAGAATTGTGATCTATTCTCTTGCTCTAATGTTGAATTCCATTCGTTTCTTAAAGATGTATTTAAGTATAAGTAGTTTTTGTACGACAATGTACCAGAAACATAAGCGGCAACGTTGTTTTGCTCACTGAATGTTTGGTATGTTTGATTGTTATCAGCAAAAACAGTCCCTTCAATAATTGTACTAGAGTTGCTAAAGTTTAAGTGATTCCATAATCCATAAATGATTTGGTCTCTACTTTCAGATCCGTCACGTTCAAAAACTTGACGCTTTGTTGTAGCTCCAATAGTTGCCTGAACAGCAAAATCTTCAGAAAGTTCTTTGTCTAAAGAAATCAATAAAGACTGATCCCAAATAGTGAATCTTTCAGAAGTAGTTTGTAAATATCCATTTGGATGTAAACCATCATTAGAACCTTTGTTAATCACACGTCTTGATCTTGTATTTTGACTGTCAATACCTAAACGGTAGCTTAATGTCATCCAATCTGCTGCTTCATAAGAAGCTACAAAGTTTGTAAATACACGATCGGTACTGTTTTTATCTTGTGTGTTATTTGCAGCCCAAGCTGGGTTTGTACGGTCATTACCACCTCTATACCAAATGCTTTCTCCTGTAATTGGGTGTTGGTTAGGTAAAGTGATGTCAACACTTCGTGGTAAGTAAAGTACATTCCATATAGAAGCAATACCTCCAGTACCAGCAGTAGATGATGTTACGTCACTACCTGTAGAAGCATCTGTAAATGGACTTCTAATATCTGTTTTTGCCAAACTAATTTTACCAGATAATGTAAATTTATTTGACATTTTATACGTTCCACCAACAGAGAAGTTATCTCTACGTAAGCTGTTGTTAGGAACGAATGATTGATCGTCTACATGTGCGTAAGAAGCGTTGAAACTTCCTTTGTCTGAAAAAGAACCTGCAACATTAACAGAAGTACTCGCGATTGTTCCAGTTTTGAAAAACTCTTTCTGGCTATCGTAAGGTCTGTACGTTACATTTTGAGCATCTAAATCAGTTCTTCCTGGGAATAATGTTGATGGTTCAACACCAAAGTTGTTTAAAAGTGACGTTCTGAATGCATTGTCAATCGTAGCTTGACTATCAAAACGTGCTCCCCAGTTACTGAAGAAAGCTCCGTATACATTTTGGAAACCATTACCCCAAGTATCTTGGTAGTCTGGTAAAATAATACTGTTAAAGAAAATTGACTGGTTTACAGTTACTTCCATTTTCTTGTTAGCATCTTTTCCTGTTTTCGTTGTAATTAAGATTACACCATTACGTCCTTCACCACCATATAAAGCTGTTGCACTTAAACCTTTTAAGATACTTACGCTTTCGATGTTATTTGGATCGATGTCGGCAAATCTACTGCTCACGTTACCAGACTGGAAAGCACCTGAACTCGCAGATTGGTTTGCTCCACCTGAAGATCCATCAAATGGTACGCCATCTACAATAAATAAAGGTTGGTTTCCACCAGTAATAGAAGACTGTCCTCTAATGATGATGTTAGAACCACTACCAGAAACTCCTCCAGAACCAGTAATTCTTACACCAGAAGCTTTACCACGTAATATCTTACCGATATCCGTATCTGCTTTCTGTTCTAAGTCTTCACTTTCTACAGTAGTTACAGCGTAACCTAAGGCTTTCTTTTCCTTTTTAATACCCTGTGCAGTAATAATTACTTCCTCTAATTGGTTGTCAGGTTCTAAAGAAGCATTAATTGTGCTTGAAGCACCAACAGTTACTTCTTTATTCTTATACCCAACATAACTAAATACAAGAGTTTGTCCTTGATTTACTTTGATAGAGTAGTTTCCATCAAAATCAGTAGATGTCCCTGTGTTAGTTTCTTTAACGACTACACTGGCTGCGGGAAGCGGTATTCCAGATTCGTCGGAAACAGTACCTTTGACTGTTTTTTCTTGTGCGAGCGCAAGCTGCACCATTAACGCCAGCAAAAGCGTTAACATTCCATTAAACTTTGTTCTCATTGTGTTAATTATTTGAATTAGCTATCCCAAAAATCATAATAATATGTTAATATTCCTATTTTTTTAAGGAAAAAAGTCACTAGGTTACAAGAAAAGTAGCGTTACAATTACTGTTAAAAAGAAGTAGATAAGCTTATATGAACCTTAGATTCAGATAGTTTAATAGCTGAGTTGTTGGTTTTTCCAACAGCGTAATTAATTTTTAAAAGCCCTGATTTTGACCGAATTCCAAGTCCAAAGCCAAAGCCATATAATTTCACATCGGTTTGTGTTAAATCGTCTTGCAAATAAGTAAAATCTATAATAGAGTGTACGTACGAATTTCGAGAAAGAATATACCTGTATTCTGTATTTACAGTACTGTAAAGTGTCGCTTCTAAACTATTTTCATTAAATCCTCTAATGGATTGAATTCCTCCAAGGCGAAACTTCTCGTTGGTCAAATACGCATCGGAAATTAAAGCTTCAGATGTGTTGTTGATATAAATAAAATTTCGATTATTTAATTCCCATAAATAATTTCCTGTAAACGAAAATTTTGTCTGTTGGTTTTTTTCTGCATTATTTTTTCGAGTTCCTAACTGACCTTCTAGACTTACAATTACTTTGTCTGGAAAAATACTGTAATTAGAATTTCTTTTTGAAAAAGTATAGCCAGCAGTAGTAAAAAAACTTTTGTAATCGTCAATGGCGGTATTTGTGTTATCATCCAAAAGATTATTTGACTCTATTTGTTGTATGCCAACATGAACTTGGTTGTTTTGATTAATCTGGTAAAAAGTCTTAAACTTTGTGTTAATAATTGTAAAAAGTGAATCGCGCTTAAAAATGTCCAAGCCAGCATTAATTCCTAGCGGAGAATTGAAAACATACGGAATCTTCAAATCGGCTAAAAACTTAGTTTGTTTATTTCCATCATTCTTCCAAAGAAGATTAAACTGTTCGCCAGCATTCAAATTATTGGTCAATTTCAAATCGAGATAACCATTCAATTTTAAGTTTCCAGTATCTTCATTAGAATTAAATCCAATAAAACCATCAAAAAAATTACTCTTTACCTTTTCAATGTATATATATAAGGTAGTAGAATCTTTTGTGAACAACAATTCCGGATCTTTAATTTGGCGAGCAAAAGGTAATTGGTCAATGCGCTTGGTTTGTTTTGTAATTTCTTCCTTATTGAAAATTTTTGAGGTCAACCGCAAATAATGTTTTGTGTATGACTTCGGAAACTTCTCGTATCCTTTAATAATAATTTTATCCAAACGACGCTTTTCTGTAATTTTAATATTCAAATCGGCTAAAATAATGTCGTCTCTCTTTTTAATATTTTGAAGTTGTACTTCTGCAAACGGATTTCCGGTATTCTGAAAATTTTCTACAATAGCTTCTAGAAAAGGTGTAAGGTTTTCGGGAGTAATCTTAAAATGTGTATCGGTATATTCTAAATTGAATGCGTTGAGGAGACTTGCGTCTAAATCGTCACTATTATATGTAATCTTTAAAGAGGTATATTTTCTATTAAGGCTGAATGTGCTTTGGTAAATACTGTCATTTACTTTCTCAAGCTTGGAATAAGACGCATCAAAATATCCTATGTTAAAAAAAGCTTTTTGTAAAGCAGTCAGTTCATCTACAATAGATTTTATATTTTCGTGCGATTTCTTATAATTGGTCGCATCAATAATTTCCTGTTCATCAGAAGTGCTTCCGCTTATTTGTAAAGTTTGACTGCACGCAAACGAAAAACAAAAAAGCATAAAAAGTATAATTGAAATATGTGTTGTTGATTTTTTCAAGCTAAAAAGTGAATCCGATCATTGCTCAAAATAACGCAAAAAAACAGGAAATACTATGTGTGAATGCTTGAAAAAATTAATCTTATTGAAAATTAAGTCGTTAAGATTTGAATAATAAGAAATAATACTTACCTTTGCCGCCCTCTAAAGAGGGTTTTAACATCAAAATATATTTAATAATAGATGCCAACAATTTCACAATTAGTAAGAAAAGGAAGAGCCAAAATAACTAAGAAGAGTAAATCGGCTGCTTTAGATTCTTGTCCTCAGCGACGTGGAGTTTGTACGCGTGTATACACGACAACACCAAAAAAACCGAATTCAGCAATGCGTAAAGTTGCCAGAGTTCGTTTAACAAATGGTAATGAAGTGAATGCTTACATTCCAGGGGAAGGACACAATCTACAAGAGCACTCGATAGTATTAGTTAGAGGTGGAAGGGTAAAAGATTTACCAGGAGTTAGATATCATATCGTTCGTGGAGCTTTAGACACCGCAGGTGTAGAAGGAAGAACACAACGTAGATCTAAGTACGGTGCAAAACGCCCAAAGAAGTAATTAAAAACTTTTAATGTAAAGACATGAGAAAAAGAAAGGCGAAAAAAAGACCTCTTTTACCAGATCCAAGATTTAACGATCAATTAGTAACACGTTTTGTAAACAACTTAATGTGGGATGGTAAAAAGTCTGTAGCATTCAAGATTTTCTATGACGCAATGGATATTGTAGATTCAAAGAAAACAGACGACGAAAAAACAGCTTTAGAATTATGGAAAGACGCATTATCTAATGTAATGCCACACGTAGAAGTTCGCTCACGTAGAGTAGGTGGAGCTACATTCCAAATTCCAATGCAAATTAGACCAGATAGAAAAGTATCTATGGCGATGAAGTGGTTAATTAGCTATTCTCGTAAAAGAAATGAGAAATCAATGGCTTTAAAATTAGCTTCTGAGGTATTAGCAGCTGCAAAAGAAGAAGGTGCGGCAGTTAAGAAAAGAGTTGATACTCATAAGATGGCTGAAGCGAATAAAGCATTCTCACATTTTAGATTTTAATCACACACAACTATAGAAATGGCTAGAGATTTAAAATATACTAGAAATATCGGTATCGCTGCTCATATTGATGCTGGTAAAACAACTACAACAGAGCGTATCTTATACTATACAGGTGTAAGTCACAAAATTGGAGAAGTGCACGATGGTGCTGCAACAATGGACTGGATGGAGCAAGAGCAAGAACGTGGTATTACAATTACGTCGGCTGCTACAACATGTACATGGCAATTCCCAACTGAAAACGGGAAACCAACTGCAGATGCTAAAGGATATCACTTCAATATTATCGATACTCCAGGTCACGTTGACTTTACAGTAGAGGTAAACCGTTCATTACGTGTATTAGATGGATTAGTCTTCTTATTTAGTGCAGTTGATGGTGTTGAGCCACAATCTGAAACTAACTGGAGACTTGCAGATAACTACAAAGTTCCAAGAATCGGATTTGTAAACAAAATGGACCGTCAGGGATCTAACTTCGCTAACGTATGTACGCAAGTGAAAGAAATGTTAGGTTCAAATGCTGTTCAAATTGTATTGCCAATCGGAGAGGAAATGGACTTTAAAGGGATTGTTGACTTAGTGAAAAACCGTGCTATCGTTTGGCATGATGAAACACAAGGTTCTACGTTTGACGTAATTGACATTCCAGAAGAATTAAAAGCAGAAGCAGCAGAAGCACGTGCACACTTAATTGAAGAAGTAGCAACGTATGATGAAAACTTGTTAGAGAAATTCATGGAAGATGAAAACTCTATCACTGAAGATGAAATTCACGCTGCATTAAGAGCTGCTGTAATGGACATGGCAATCATACCTATGATTTGTGGTTCTGCATTCAAAAACAAAGGAGTTCAGTTCTTGTTAGATGCAGTATGTCGTTACTTGCCTTCACCAATTGATAAAGATGATATCGTTGGTACAAATCCTGAAACAGGAGAGGAGATTACTCGTAAGCCAGATGCTAAAGATCCTTTCGCGGCATTAGCATTTAAAATTGCTACAGATCCTTTCGTAGGGCGTTTAGCATTCTTCCGTGCATACTCAGGAAGATTAGATGCAGGTTCTTACGTATTAAATAACCGTTCAGGTAAAAAAGAGCGTATCTCTCGTATCTACCAAATGCACTCTAATAAGCAAAATGCTATCGATTTTATCGAAGCTGGAGATATTGGTGCAGCAGTAGGATTTAAAAGTATCAAAACAGGAGATACACTTTCTGATGAAAAAAATCCAATCGTTTTAGAGTCTATGGACTTCCCTGATCCAGTAATTGGTATTGCGGTAGAGCCTAAAACTAAAGCGGATGTTGATAAATTGGGAATCGCTTTAGCGAAATTAGCTGAAGAAGATCCAACATTCACAGTAAAAACTGATGAAGCTTCTGGGCAAACAGTGATCTCAGGAATGGGAGAGCTTCACTTAGATATTATTGTAGACCGTTTAAGACGTGAGTTTAAGGTTGAAGTAAATCAAGGTGAGCCACAAGTAGAGTACAAAGAAGCATTAACAAGATTAGCAGAACACAGAGAAACATATAAAAAACAATCTGGTGGACGTGGTAAATTCGGTGATATCGTATTTGAAATGAGTCCAGTTGATGAAGATTTTGAAGGTGTTGGATTGCAATTCGTTGATGAAATTAAAGGTGGACGTATTCCAAAAGAATTCATTCCATCTGTAGAAAAAGGATTCAAAACAGCAATGTTGAATGGACCTTTAGCTGGTTTCGAAATGGATTCTATGAAGATTGTTTTAAAAGACGGATCTTTCCACCCTGTGGATTCTGATGCATTATCATTCGAATTGGCAGCAAAATTAGGATACAAATCAGCAGCAAAAGCGGCTGGAGCGGTAATCCTTGAGCCGATCATGAAATTAGAAGTATTAACTCCAGAAGAAAACATGGGAGATATTGTAGGTGACTTAAACCGTCGTCGTGGACAAGTATCTGACATGTCTGATAGGGCTGGATCTAAAGTTGTAAAAGCAACTGTTCCATTATCAGAAATGTTCGGTTATGTAACTTCATTAAGAACATTATCATCTGGTAGAGCAACTTCAACAATGGAATTCTCTCATTATGCAGAAACTCCTTCTAACATTTCTGAAGAAGTAATTGCTAAATCTAAAGGTGTAACTGCTTAAAACTAAGAAAATGAGTCAAAAAATTAGAATCAAATTAAAATCATACGATCATAACTTAGTTGATAAGTCAGCTGAAAAAATCGTAAAAACAGTAAAAACTACGGGTGCTGTTGTAACTGGACCAATTCCATTACCTACGCACAAGAAAATCTTTACTGTATTGCGTTCTCCACACGTAAACAAGAAATCTAGAGAGCAATTTCAATTAAGTTCTTACAAGAGACTATTAGATATCTATAGTTCTTCTTCAAAGACAATTGATGCGCTTATGAAGCTTGAATTGCCAAGTGGTGTTGAGGTGGAAATTAAAGTTTAATTTCCATTCCCGCGCAGGCGGGAATCTCATCAAACTAAGAAGATCAAACAATAAAGTTTTCCACATGCGTGGAAAGTAAACATGTCCGGAGCTGCGTGCAAAGGAAAAACGGTAAAAATACAATTCAGAGCGAAGCGTATTTTCGCTCTGAATTTTTTTAAATAGTAATTAAATAATAACGGATAATGGTGTTAGGTTTGGAAAACAACTGAGCCTAAAAATCCAAAATTCAAAATCTAAAATCAAATTATGTCTGGGTTAATCGGAAAAAAAATCGGCATGACTAGCATCTTTGACGAGAATGGAAAAAACATTCCATGTACAGTTATCGAAGCAGGTCCGTGTGTCGTTACCCAAGTCAGAACCAATGAGGTTGACGGGTATGAAGCTCTTCAACTTGGTTTCGATGACAAGGCAGAAAAACGTGCTTCAAAAGCGGCTAATGGTCACTTTAAAAAAGCAGGTACTTCGCCTAAATACAAAGTTGTTGAATTCCAAGGATTTGAAGAAGAATACAAATTAGGAGACAGTATTACAGTGGAGCACTTTGAAGAAGGTGAATTCGTTGATGTTGCTGGAACTTCAAAAGGTAAAGGTTTTCAAGGTGTTGTAAAACGTCATGGATTCGGAGGAGTTGGACAAGCAACACACGGTCAACACAACCGTTTGAGAGCACCAGGTTCTATTGGAGCTGCATCATATCCAGCACGTGTATTCAAAGGAATGCGCATGGCGGGAAGAATGGGTGGAGAAAAAGTGAAAGTTCAAAATTTAAGAGTTTTAAAAGTTGTTCCTGAGAAGAACTTATTAGTTGTCAAAGGATGTGTTCCTGGGCATAAAAACGCTTATGTAATCGTTCAGAAGTAATGGAAGTAGCAGTTTTAGACATAAACGGAAAAGAAACAGGTAGAAAGGCAAACCTTTCTGATGCTGTTTTTGCTATTGAGCCTAATGATCATGCAGTTTACTTAGATGTGAAGCAATATCTTGCAAATCAAAGACAAGGAACGCATAAGGCTAAAGAAAGAGCTGAAATCGCTGGAAGTACTCGTAAAATTAAAAAACAAAAAGGTACAGGTACAGCGAGAGCAGGTAGTATAAAAAACCCTTTATTCAAAGGTGGAGGTAGAGTTTTTGGTCCAAGACCAAGAAGTTATGCTCAGAAGTTAAACAAAAATGTAAAGAGATTGGCTAGAAAATCAGCTCTTACATTAAAGGCAAAAAGCGAGTCAATCATCGTAATTGAAGACTTTGATTTTGACGCTCCTAAGACTAAAAATTTCATCAATGTATTGAAAGCTTTAGGGTTAGATAGTAAAAAATCGCTATTTGTGTTGGGTGATTCAAATAATAATGTATATTTGTCGTCACGTAATTTGAAAACCTCTGAGGTTTTAACTAGCTCAGAATTAAGTACTTATAAAATAGTTAATGCAAATAGCATAGTTGTTTTTGAAGGTGCATTAGAAGGAATTGAGTCAAATTTAAGTAAATAAGGAACCAAATGAGCATCTTAATTAAGCCAGTTGTAACTGAAAAAGCTACTGCTGATAGTGAATTAAATAATCGTTACACTTTCTTAGTAAATGTAAAAGCTAACAAAGTAGAGATTAAGAAAACTATAGAGGCTACTTATGGGGTTTCTGTAGAGAAAGTTCGTACTATGAATTACGGACCTGATAGAAAAACACGTTACACCAAAACTGGAATCCAGCATGGTAAAACGAATGCGACGAAAAAAGCAATCGTTGATGTAGCGGAAGGAGATATTATTGATTTTTATAGCAATATATAAGTAAAGACAAAAAATGTCAGTAAGAAAATTAAAACCAATTACACCAGCTCAGCGTTTTAGAGTAGTCAATGGATTCGATGCCATCACTACTGATAAGCCGGAAAAGAGCTTGCTCGCACCGAAAAAGAGATCTGGTGGTAGAAACAATCAAGGTAAAATGACCATGCGTTACATCGGAGGTGGTCATAAGAAAAGATACCGTATAATTGATTTCAAAAGAGATAGAAAAGACATTTCTGCGGAAGTGAAAACTATTGAGTATGATCCAAATAGAACCGCTTTTATTGCATTAGTTCAATACACTGATGGTGAAAAGCGTTACATCATTGCTCAAAATGGTTTAAAAGTAGGTCAGTCTGTTGTTTCAGGAGAAAAAGTGGCGCCAGAAATTGGAAACACAATGCCTTTAAGCAACATTCCTCTAGGAACTATTATTTCTTGTGTAGAATTACGTCCAGGTCAAGGAGCTGTTATGGCTCGTAGTGCTGGTGCTTTTGCTCAGTTGATGGCTCGTGATGGTAAATATGCTACGATCAAATTGCCTTCTGGTGAAACAAGAATGGTGATGGCAAATTGTTTAGCGACAATTGGAGCTATCTCAAATTCAGATCACCAATTGTTAGTATCTGGTAAAGCAGGTAGAGGTAGATGGTTAGGTAGAAGACCAAGAACGAGACCAGTAGTAATGAACCCTGTCGATCACCCAATGGGAGGTGGAGAAGGTAAATCTTCTGGAGGACATCCAAGATCAAGAAACGGAATTCCAGCTAAAGGATACCGTACAAGATCTAAGACGAAAGCGAGTAATAAATATATCATAGAACGTAGAAAGAAATAAGACATGGCTAGATCATTAAAAAAAGGACCTTACGTTCACTATAGTTTAGATAAAAAAGTGCAACAAAATATTGAGTCAGGAAAGAAAGCTGTGATCAAAACTTGGTCAAGAGCATCTATGATTACTCCAGATTTCGTTGGTCAGACTATCGCTGTTCATAACGGTCGTCAGTTTGTTCCTGTATATGTTACAGAAAACATGGTAGGACATAAATTAGGAGAATTTTCACCAACAAGATCGTTTAGAGGTCACGCTGGTGCGAAAAATAAAGGAAAAAAATAATAAGAAGCTATGGGAGTTCGTAAAAGAGAAAGAGCAGAGCAAATCAAAGAGGCTAAGAAAAGCATGGCCTTTGCAAAGTTGAATAACTGCCCTACTTCGCCTAGAAAAATGCGTTTAGTAGCAGATTTAGTAAGAGGTAAGAAAGTAGAAATAGCGCTTCATATATTAAAATTCAGTCAAAAAGAAGCATCACGTCGTTTAGAAAAATTGTTATTGTCTGCAATTGCAAACTGGCAAGCTAAAAACGAAGATGCAAGCGTTGAAGAAGCTGAATTATTTGTAAAAGAGATCCGAGTAGATGGTGGAAGTATGTTAAAAAGACTTCGTCCAGCACCTCAAGGTCGTGCACACAGAATCAGAAAACGTTCCAACCATGTTACATTGGTTTTAGGAGCTAATAATAATACACAAAGTTAAGATAGGAAGTATGGGACAAAAGACAAATCCAATCGGAAATCGCCTTGGTATCATCAGAGGATGGGAATCTAACTGGTACGGAGGTAATGACTATGGAGATAAACTTGCTGAAGACGATAAAATCAGAAAGTATATCCATGCTCGTTTATCTAAAGCTAGTGTTTCTAGAGTAATCATTGAGCGCACACTTAAACTTGTAACCGTTACTATCACTACGGCGCGTCCTGGTATAATTATTGGTAAAGGAGGTCAAGAGGTAGACAAGTTAAAAGAAGAGCTTAAAAAGATTACAGGTAAAGAGGTACAGATCAATATCTTTGAAATTAAGAGACCTGAACTTGATGCAAACTTAGTTGCAGCTAGTATTGCTCGTCAAATCGAAAACAGAATTTCGTATAGAAGAGCTATCAAAATGGCTATTGCTGCTGCAATGCGTATGAATGCAGAAGGTATCAAAGTGCAAATTTCTGGACGTTTAAACGGAGCAGAAATGGCACGATCAGAATCTTATAAAGATGGTCGTATTCCTTTATCAACTTTCAGAGCAGATATCGATTATGCACTACATGAAGCTCACACTACTTACGGTAGATTAGGAGTGAAAGTATGGGTAATGAAAGGTGAGGTTTACGGAAAAAGAGAATTATCTCCATTAGTTGGAATGACTAAAAAACAGTCAGGAAAAGGTGGTAATAATTCAGGAGGAAAAGGAAAATCTCGTCGTAGAAAGTAATTTTTTAAAGTAAAAGAAAAATGTTACAGCCAAAAAGAACAAAATATCGTAAAGTACAGAAAGGGCGTATGAAAGGGAACTCTGGTAGAGGTCACTTGCTTTCTAACGGTATGTTTGGTATCAAATCATTAGATGCAAATTTCTTGACATCTCGTCAAATTGAAGCAGCCCGTGTAGCGGCAACTCGTTTCATGAAAAGAGAAGGTCAATTATGGATCAAGGTTTTTCCAGACAAGCCAATTACAAAAAAGCCACTTGAGGTACGTATGGGTAAAGGTAAAGGTGCTCCAGAATATTGGGCAGCTGTTGTAAAACCTGGAAGAATAATTTTTGAAGTAGGTGGTGTGCCTATGCATGTTGCTAAAGAGGCATTACGTCTTGCTGCTCAAAAATTACCAGTTAAAACTAAGTTTATTGTAGCTCGAGATTTCGAAGCTTAATTTTTAAATAAGTTATGAAACAATCAGAAATTAAAGAATTATCTGTAGCTGAGTTACAAGAAAAACTAAAGGAGTTAAAAAAGAATTACTCAGACTTAAAAGTAGCGCATGCTATCTCTCCTTTAGATAATCCAATTCAGTTGCGTTCGGTAAGAAGAACAGTTGCGAGAGTAGCTACCGAACTAACTAAAAGAGAATTACAATAAATTGAATTCTACTGACAGATGGAAAAAAGAAATTTAAGAAAAGAGAGAATAGGTGTTGTTACTAGCAATAAAATGACGAAATCAATCGTGGTTTCTGAAGTAAAAAGAGTAAAGCACCCTATGTACGGAAAGTTCGTGTTAAAAACAAAGAAATATGTTGCACACGACGAAAAGAACGATTGTAACATTGGTGATACTGTCAAAATAATGGAAACACGTCCATTAAGTAAAACCAAATGTTGGAGATTAGTTGAAATCATTGAAAGAGCTAAATAATTATGGTACAACAAGAATCAAGATTAAAAGTAGCAGATAACACGGGAGCTAAAGAAGTTTTAACGATCCGTGTATTAGGAGGAACGAAAAGACGTTATGCTTCTGTAGGAGATAAAATTGTTGTCACTGTAAAGGATGCAACTCCTAATGGAAGTGTTAAGAAAGGACAAGTTTCTACAGCAGTTGTTGTACGTACTAAGAAAGAAGTAAGAAGGCCAGATGGATCTTATATCAGATTCGACGATAATGCGTGTGTTCTTTTAAACCCAACAGGGGAAATGAGAGGAACTCGTGTATTCGGACCAGTTGCCAGAGAACTTCGTGATAAGCAATTCATGAAAATTGTATCATTAGCACCAGAGGTGCTTTAATACATTGTGTAAGATGACAAAACTAAAGATAAAATCAGGAGATACAGTACGTGTAATTGCCGGAGATCATAAAGGATCTGAAGGTAAAGTACTTACTGTACTTCGTGAAAAGAACAAAGCGATTGTTGAAGGTGTAAATATGGTATCTAAGCATCAAAAGCCTAGTGCTCAAAACCCTCAAGGAGGAATCGTTCAAAAAGAAGCGCCTATCCAAATATCTAACTTATCTTTGTTGACTTCAAAAGGAGAAACAACAAGAGTAGGATATAGAATGGAAGATGGTAAGAAAGTAAGGTTTTCTAAAAAATCTAATGAAGTATTATAGTTATGGCTTATATTCCAAGATTAAAAAAAGAGTACAAGGAGAGAGTTATCCAAGCACTTACAGAAGAATTCAGTTACAATAACGTAATGCAAGTTCCAAAGCTTGAAAAAATAGTTTTAAGTAGAGGAGTTGGTGGTGCAGTAGCTGATAAGAAATTAATTGACCACGCTATTGAGGAGTTTGGTAAAATTACTGGGCAAAAAGCCATTGCTACGATATCTAAAAAGGACGTTGCAACTTTCAAATTACGTAAAGGAATGCCAATTGGTGTAAAAGTTACGTTAAGAGGAGAAAAAATGTACGAGTTCCTTGATAGATTAACGACTTCAGCATTACCACGTGTAAGAGATTTTAATGGAATCAAAGCAAATGGGTTTGATGGAAGAGGTAATTACAACTTAGGTATTACTGAGCAAATTATCTTTCCAGAAATAAATATCGATAAAGTAAACAGAATTGCTGGAATGGATATTACATTTGTAACTTCTGCATCGACAGATAAAGAAGCTAAATCATTATTAACTGAATTAGGTTTACCTTTTAAAAAGAACTAAAGTATGGCTAAAGAATCAATGAAAGCCCGTGAGGTAAAAAGAGCAAAAATGGTTGCTAAATATGCTGAGAAAAGAAAAGCTTTAAAAGAAGCTGGAGATTACGAAGCATTACAAAAGTTGCCAAAAAATGCTTCTCCAGTACGTATGCACAATCGTTGTAAACTTACAGGAAGACCAAAAGGGTATATGCGTCAATTCGGTATTTCTCGTGTAATGTTCAGAGAAATGGCTAACAAAGGATTAATTCCTGGTGTTAAAAAAGCAAGTTGGTAAAATTATAAATTGGTTTCAGGTTCGATAACTATCGAAAACCAAAACCGCAAATTCATAAATATGTATACAGATCCTATAGCGGATTATTTAACTAGAGTTAGAAACGCTAGTAGAGCAGGACACAGAGTTGTTGAAATTCCAGCTTCTAAACTTAAAAAAGAAATTACCAAGATCTTATTCGATCAAGGATATATTTTAAGTTATAAGTTCGAAGATACAACAGTTCAAGGAAGCATCAAAATCGCTTTGAAATACGATAAGATGACAAAAGAGCCTGTAATTAAGAAAATTCAAAGAATCAGTACGCCAGGTTTACGTCAGTATGCTGGAGCTAACGAACTTCCAAGAGTATTAAACGGATTGGGAATTGCAATCGTATCTACTTCTCACGGAGTAATGACAGGAAAGCAAGCTCAACGTGAAAATGTTGGTGGAGAAGTTTTATGTTACGTTTACTAATTAAAAAGACTAACGGAAATGTCAAGAATAGGTAAAAACCCAGTAAGCATCCCAGCGGGAGTTACTGTAGATATAAAAGAAGGTCAAGTAACCGTAAAAGGTAAACTAGGAGAATTGACACAGCAAATTGACGGTATCACTGTTAAAGAAGAAGAAGGTCAATTAGTACTAGAACGTCCATCTGAAAGCAAAGATCATAGAGCAAAACACGGTCTATATAGAGCATTACTTAACAATATGGTTGAAGGTGTCTCTAAAGGGTTTACAAAAGAGTTGGAATTAGTTGGTGTTGGATACAGAGCAAGTAACCAAGGACAAAGACTAGAACTAGCTTTAGGATTTTCTCACAATATTGTAATGGACTTAGCTTCTGAAGTGAAAGTCGAAACAGTATCTGAAAAAGGAAAAAACCCAATTATAAAATTAACTTCACACGATAAGCAATTGGTAGGGCAAGTAGCGGCTAAAATCCGTGCGTTCCGTAAACCAGAACCTTACAAAGGAAAAGGAGTTAAATTCGTTGGAGAAGTATTAAGAAGAAAAGCAGGTAAATCAGCTTAATAATTAATTATGGGATTATCAAAGACTGAAAGAAGACAAAGAATCAAAAACAGAATTAGAAAAATCGTTGGCGGTACAGAAGCTAGACCACGATTAGCTGTTTTTAGAAGTAATAAAGAAATTTATGCTCAAATTATCAATGATGTAGATGGTAAAACATTAGTTGCCGCTTCATCAAGAGATAAAGATATCAAAGCTGAAGGAACAAAATCAGAAGTTGCTACCTTAGTAGGGAAGTCAATCGCTGAAAAAGCTCTTAAAGCAGGAATTGAAACAATTTCATTTGATAGAGGTGGATACTTATACCACGGGAGAGTAAAATCATTAGCAGAAGGTGCTAGAGAAGGAGGACTTAAATTCTAAGAAACTATGTATCAGAAATACAAAAACGCAGAATTAGTAAAGCCAGGTGGACTAGAATTAAAGGATCGTTTGGTAGGAGTACAACGTGTAACGAAAGTAACTAAAGGTGGTAGAGCATTCGGATTCTCAGCTATAGTAGTTGTTGGAGATGAAAATGGTGTTGTAGGACACGGTTTAGGAAAATCTAAAGACGTAGCTACAGCAATTGCAAAAGCAATTGAAGATGCCAAGAAAAACCTAGTTCGTATTCCTTTACAAAACGGTACATTACCACATGAGCAAAAAGGTAAATACGGAGGAGCTAGAGTATACATTCAACCAGCATCTTCGGGTACTGGAGTTATCGCAGGTGGAGCTGTACGTGCAGTATTAGAAGCTGTAGGAGTTCACAATGTATTATCTAAATCTCAAGGATCTTCTAACCCACATAACGTAGTAAAAGCAACTTTTGATGCTTTATTACAATTAAGAGATGCTGGTATGGTTGCAAAACAAAGAGGAATTTCTTTAGAAAAAGTATTTAAAGGATAAATCAAGGATAAAATGGCAAAAATTAAAGTAACACAAGTAAGAAGCAAAATTAGTCGTCCTCAAGATCAAAAGAGAACACTAGAAGCGCTAGGTCTTAAAAAGATCGGTCAGGTTGTAGAACATGATGCTACACCAAACATCCTTGGAATGGTAAATAAAGTTAAACATTTAGTTTCTGTTGAAGAAGCTTAAAAATAACAATTAGTTATGGATTTAAGTAACTTAAAACCAGCTGAAGGTTCAGTTCAAAGTAATAACAAAAGAGTTGGTAGAGGACAAGGTTCTGGAAAAGGTGGTACGGCAACACGTGGTCACAAAGGAGCAAAGTCTCGCTCAGGTTATTCAAAGAAAATTGGATTTGAAGGTGGTCAAATGCCTTTGCAAAGACGTGTTCCTAAGTTTGGTTTCACAAACATTAACCGTAAAGAATATCAAGGCGTAAACCTTGATAGACTTCAGGAATTAGTCGATGAAGGTAAAATCACAGATACTGTTGATTTACAAATATTAGTAGCTAATAGAGTAGCTAGAAAAAATGATTTAGTAAAAATCCTTGGTAGAGGAGAACTAAAATCAAAATTAAAAGTTACAGCGCACAAATTCACAGCTTCAGCTAAAGCAGCTATCGAAGCAGCAGGAGGAGAAGCAGTAACTTTATAATTTCTACATAGAAGCATGAAAAATTTTATAGACACAATAAAAAATATCTGGAACATAGAAGAACTAAAAAATAAAGTTTTAGTGACGCTAGGGCTTCTTTTAGTGTATCGTTTTGGTGCACAAGTGAGTCTTCCAGGTATGGACTATACAAAACTTGGCGCTGAGTTTGCCGGTAATTTTGATAATGGACTTGGTGGTCTTTTAAATATGTTTACTGGAGGAGCTTTCGCTAAGGCTTCTGTATTTGCACTAGGAATTATGCCATATATATCTGCTTCTATTGTAGTTCAGTTGATGGGAATCGCAATTCCTTACCTACAAAAACTTCAAAAAGAAGGAGAAAGTGGTCGTAAAAAAATCACGCAAATCACGCGTTGGTTAACAATCCTTATCTGTTTGGTGCAAGCACCTTTCTATTTATGGGGATTAGGACAACTAGGAGTTCCGCCTGAAGCATTTACAATAGGGAGAGGATTAGACTTTATCATTCCATCTGTTATCATCTTAGTCACAGGAACAATCTTTGCAATGTGGCTTGGAGAAAAAATTACAGACAAAGGTATCGGTAACGGTATATCATTACTAATTATGGTTGGAATTATCGCATACATGCCACAAGCATTTGTGCAAGAATTTGCTGCAAACGCAGGAAAACCAATGTTAATTCTTATCGAAATCGTAATCTGGTTAGCAATCATCCTAGCAAGTGTTATGTTGGTAATGGCAGTTCGCCAAATACCAGTACAATACGCTAGAAGAACTGCTACTGGCGGATATGAAAAAAATCTTTTTGGAGCGAGACAATTTATTCCATTAAAACTAAATGCATCGGGTGTAATGCCAATCATTTTTGCACAAGCATTGATGTTTGTTCCAACAGCTATTGGAGAAGGTTTAGGTACAGAGTCTACAGTAGGACTTTGGATGAAAACAAACTTCTCTAACGTATTTGGATTATGGTATAACGTGCTATTCGCATTGCTAATCATCATATTTACATACTTCTACACAGCCATCACAGTGCCTACTAATAAAATGGCAGATGATCTGAAAAGAAGTGGAGGATTCATCCCGGGAATTCGCCCTGGCGGAGAAACTGGAGAATACTTAGACAAAATAATGTCACAAATTACCTTACCTGGATCAATCTTTTTAGCATTGATCGCAGTATTCCCTGCAATAGTTGGGAATATCTTAGGAATTCAACAAGGTTGGGCATTATTCTTTGGAGGAACATCGTTGCTGATTATGGTAGGAGTTGCCATAGATACCATGCAACAAATAAACTCATACTTGTTGAATAGACATTATGATGGTTTAATGAAAACTGGTAAAAATCGTAAAGTAGTTGCATAATTATGGCTAAACAAGCTGCAATAGAACAAGATGGAACAATCATAGAAGCATTATCAAATGCAATGTTCCGTGTAGAATTAGAAAATGGTCACATCGTAACGGCTCACATTTCTGGAAAAATGCGTATGCATTATATCAAATTATTACCTGGTGATAAGGTGAAACTAGAAATGAGTCCGTATGATTTAACAAAAGCAAGAATTACTTATAGATATTAATCTATTAAATGATTCAAGAATTGAAAGATTCAATAACTCGTAGAGAAAAAATCTTTTAATTTTCAATCATTAAATTAATAAACTCATGAAAGTAAGAGCATCAATAAAAAAGAGAAGTCCCGAGTGCAAAATTGTGCGTCGTAAGGGGAGATTATACGTAATCAATAAAAAGAATCCTAGATTTAAACAAAGACAAGGATAGTTATGGCAAGAATCGCAGGAGTAGACATTCCAAAACACAAAAGAGGTGTTATCGCATTAACATACATCTTTGGAGTAGGTAGAAGCAGAGCTAAAGAAGTATTGGCTACTGCAAAAGTAAGTGAAGACACTAAAGTATCTGATTGGACTGATGACGAAATCGGAAGAATTCGTGAAGCAGTTGGAACTTATACAATTGAAGGTGAATTACGTACTGAAGTTCAATTAAACATCAAACGTTTAATGGATATCGGTTGTTACAGAGGTATTCGTCACAGATCTGGACTTCCATTAAGAGGTCAAAGAACTAAGAACAACTCTAGAACAAGAAAAGGTAGAAGAAAAACTGTTGCTAACAAGAAAAAAGCAACTAAATAAAAAATAGACGTCAGTTAATTAGGAGTTAGATGTTAGCCTAAAGCATCCGTTTTAGAATCACTAACAACTAACAACGAACAACAAAACACTAAAGAAAATATGGCAAAGTCTAGCAAGAGTACAAAAAAACGTAAAGTAATAGTAGAGTCTGTAGGAGAAGCGCACGTAACAGCATCTTTCAACAACATTATTATTTCACTTACAAACAAAAAAGGAGATGTGATTTCTTGGTCATCTGCTGGTAAAATGGGCTTTAGAGGTTCTAAAAAGAATACTCCTTATGCTGCACAAACAGCAGCAGAAGATGCTTCAAGAGTAGCTCATGAAGCAGGTTTGCGTAAAGTAAAAGTTTATGTAAAAGGTCCTGGAAACGGTAGAGAATCTGCTATCAGAACAATCCACAATGCTGGAATTGAAGTAACTGAAATTATCGACGTTACTCCATTACCACACAATGGATGTAGACCTCCAAAAAGAAGAAGAGTATAATAAATTAATTTTCACATTGAGAGACTAACGATTATCGAAGGACAGCCTTAATTCATAATCACTCTCATAACAACTATTAGAAATGGCAAGATATACTGGTCCAAAAACTAAAATTGCTCGTAAATTTGGTGAAGCAATTTTCGGAGACGATAAATCTTTTGAAAAAAGAAATTATCCTCCAGGTCAACATGGAAACAATCGTCGTAGAGGAAAAAAATCTGAATACGCAATCCAGTTGATGGAAAAACAAAAAGCAAAATATACTTACGGTATCCTTGAGCGTCAGTTCAGAAACTTGTTCGACAGAGCAAACAGAAGCAAAGGAATTACTGGTGAAGTATTACTACAATTATGTGAATCTCGTTTAGATAACGTAGTTTTCAGAATGGGAATCTCTCCAACAAGAAGTGGTGCAAGACAATTAGTATCTCACCGTCACATCACAGTAAACGGAGAACAAGTAAACATTCCTTCTTACACACTTAAAGCAGGAGATGTAGTTGGAGTAAGAGAGAAATCTAAATCTCTAGAAGTAATTGAAAGATCTCTAGCAAACGCTAGCCACGTATACGAGTGGATCACATGGAACGGAGAAAAGAAAGAAGGTACATATGTATCTATTCCGGAAAGACTTCAAATTCCTGAAAATATTAAAGAGCAATTAATCGTAGAATTATATTCTAAATAATAATAAATCAGAAAGTATTCTTAATATGGCATTATTAAACTTCCAAAAGCCCGACAAAGTTATCATGATTGACTCATCTGAGTTCGATGGCAAATTTGAATTTCGTCCTTTAGAACCTGGTTATGGGCTAACTATCGGGAACGCATTAAGAAGAGTACTTCTATCATCATTGGAAGGTTTTGCGATTACTTCTGTACGAATAGACAAAGTAGATCACGAATTTTCAACGATTTCTGGTGTTGTAGAAGATGTAACAGAGATTATTTTGAACTTAAAGCAAGTTCGCTTTAAAAGACAAATAGATGATATTGATAACGAATCAGTATCTATTTCTGTTTCAGGTAAAGAACAACTTACTGCTGGTGATTTCCAAAAATTTATCTCTGGTTTCCAAGTGTTAAATCCAGATTTAGTTATCTGTAACATGGATGCTAGTGTGAATATCAACATGGAAATTACTATCGAAAAAGGTAGAGGGTATGTTCCTGCTGAAGAAAATAAAAAATCAAACGCTCCGTTAGGAACAATCTTTACAGATTCTATTTATACACCTGTAAAGAATGTAAAATACAGCATAGAAAACTATCGTGTTGAGCAAAAAACTGACTACGAAAAGTTAGTTTTTGAAATCATTACTGATGGATCTATTCACCCTAAAGAAGCGTTAACAGAAGCTGCAAAAACATTAATTCATCATTTCATGCTATTCTCTGATGAGCGTATCACTTTAGAAGCAGATGAAATTGCACAAACAGAAACGTATGATGAAGAATCATTACACATGCGTCAGCTACTAAAAACAAAATTAGTAGACATGGATCTTTCTGTAAGAGCACTAAACTGTTTAAAAGCTGCAGAAGTAGATACATTAGGAGACTTAGTATCTTACAACAAAAACGACTTAATGAAATTCAGAAACTTCGGTAAAAAATCATTAACAGAACTAGAAGAATTAGTAAATGTTAAAGGGTTAAGTTTCGGAATGGACTTATCAAAATACAAATTAGATAAAGATTAATTCCTTTGTAATTTGCTCCTCAAACGAGTTGTAGCAAGATAAAGGTAAAAAACAAATGTCATGAGACACGGAAAAAAAGTAAACCACTTAGGTAGAAAAACAGCTCATAGAAAAGCAATGTTAGCGAACATGGCTTGTTCTTTAATCGAGCATAAACGTATCAACACAACTGTTGCAAAAGCGAAAGCACTAAAACAATTTGTTGAGCCATTAGTAACTAAGTCAAAAGAAGATACGACTCACAATCGTCGTTTAGTATTTAGTAAGCTTAGAAACAAATATGCTGTAACTGAGTTGTTCAGAGATGTAGCTGTAAAAGTTGCTGACAGACCAGGTGGATACACAAGAATCATTAAGTTAGGAAATCGTTTGGGAGATAATGCGCAAATGGCATTAATCGAATTAGTGGACTACAACGAAACGTACAACACTGAGAAAAAAGCGAAATCAACAAGACGTAGTAGACGTGGAGGAAAAAAATCTTCAACGCCTGCACCAGTTGTTGAAACAAAAGCTTCTAACGAAGAAGAATAATGATATTCAATTCATTACATATAAAAGGATAAACTTTCTTAGTTTATCCTTTTTTTTGTGAAGTTCAGTTTTTAGAAGCTTGAAAGACGAACTAAAAACTGTAAACTGAACTAATTCCCCTGAAAAGGAGAATCTAAATAAAAACGAATTACTAAATCAATGATTCAATTTATAAAATCATTATTTCCCAAAAAGCTAAAGAAGTTTGTAAAGAAAAAAGTACTCAAAAAAGGATACGTTCACAAACCTGTACATATCGCTTCTTTAACTAAAGATGAATTTACATTAAATGCTACAATCGCATATAACAAATATGGCGGATATTGTACACCGTATTCAGCACAAAAAGAATCAGTAGTACAAGAAATCTTAAAAGGAAATGTATACGAACCAGAAACCATTCAATACATTATTGATAACTGTAGCGATGGCGATGTCGTGCAAGCTGGTGCATATTTTGGAGACTTTCTTCCAGGAATTGCCAAACACATTTCTAAAAATGCTCAAGTGTGGACATTTGAACCTAGTAAAGAATACTATCGTTGCGCTCAAATAACAATACTGATAAACGATTTAGCAAACGTAAATCTATTTCAAGTCGGATTAGGCGCCGAAAAATCGCAAGTGCAATTACAAATTGAAACAGAAGATGGAAGACGTTTAGGTGGCGCAAGTAGAATAATTGATTCAAAAAGTGGTAAATTTGTGCCGATCAATATTGAAACACTAGATAGTATGATTCCTGAAAATAGAAATATTTCAATACTTCAACTTGATTTAGAAGGTTTTGAAATTCCAGCACTCAAAGGTGCAATCAATACGATCAAAAGATGCAAACCAATTCTAATACTAGAAATACTATCACACAATGACATTCTATCAAACGATTGGTTCAAACAAAATATTCTCTCTCTTGGTTACGAAATCACGGGAAAAGTACACAACAACACTATAGTAAAAATTCAACACAACAAATAATTACTCAAAAACACAACATAACTAAATTGTACAGCTAGATATGAAATACCAAAATCGACAAAAGGCATTATTACTTCTTGAAGATGGAACAATCTTTTATGGAAAAGCAATCGGACAACCAGGAACAGCTTTCGGAGAAGTATGTTTCAATACAGGAATGACTGGATATCAAGAAATATTCACAGATCCTTCGTATTACGGACAACTGATGGTGACTGCAAATGTACACATTGGAAACTACGGAACAGCAGAAGACGAAATGGAATCTGATAGTGTAAAAATTGCGGGCTTAATCTGTAAAAACTTTAGCTACGAATTCTCTAGAGATGCTGCTAATAGTTCGCTAAAAGACTTCTTAGATAAAAACAATTTATTTGCAATCTCAGACGTAGACACAAGAGCATTGGTAAGTTATATTAGAGACAATGGAGCAATGAATGCCGTGATATCTACCGATGTTGATGACATTGATGGTTTAAAAGCAAAATTAGCAGAAGTGCCTAGTATGGCAGGACTAGAATTGGCTTCAAAAGTATCTACCAAAGAACCATATATCTACGGAGATGAAAACGCAACACACAAAATTGCAGCTTTAGATATTGGATGTAAAAAGAATATCTTGCGAAACCTTGCAAAGCGTGACGCTTGCATCAAAGTATTTCCATACAACACAACTTTTGAAGAAATGAACGCATGGAATCCTGATGGTTTCTTCCTTTCTAACGGACCTGGAGATCCAGAACCATTAGCAGACGCAATCAAAGTTGCGCAAGAAGTAATTTCGCGCGACTTACCATTATTCGGAATCTGCTTAGGACACCAAGTAATTGCTCTAGCAAATGGAATCTCTACCTACAAAATGCACAACGGACATCGCGGAATCAATCATCCTGTAAAAAACTTACTCACAGGAAAAGGTGAGATCACTTCTCAAAATCACGGTTTTGCGATCAACAGAGAAGAAACAGAAGCGAATGAAAATGTAGAAATCACACACGTACATTTAAATGACAATACGGTTGCAGGAATTCGTATCAAAGACAAAAACTGTTTTTCGGTACAATACCATCCAGAAGCAAGTCCAGGACCACACGATGGAGAATACTTATTCGATCAATTCATAGAAAATATTCAAAAAGTAAAAACGGTCTAAGTATCGAATCAAAACAAAAAAGAATGAGAAGAATTAGTATGCTAATTGCAGCATTCGTATTGATAGTTTCTTGCGAAGAAGAAGCAAAATCAACTAAAAATGCTACAAAAAAGGTCAAAGAAACAGCAACCACTAAAGTAGAGCCAACAAATCTTTCTAAAGATAAAGAACAAATGTTAGCTACTACGATTGCATATTTCAAAAACTGCAAAGCAAATGCAGAAACTAGAAACGACTGTAGAAACAGCATTACCAAAATGATCTCTGAATTCTATACAATCGATGATTTTAAAAACGAAAATAACGAATATGTAATCTACGATAGCATTCAGCCTATCATCAAAAAATCTGATACTTGGGTACAACTTGGAAACGCCAACGATCAAGAAGCACTCAACAAAGCACAACAAGCTGCCAATGATGGAAAAGCTACCCTAGCAATTGATGTGTCAGAATCATACGGACAAGTCGCAATGATAATTCCAGGGAAACTGACCAACTCAGGTTCATGGAAACTCAAAGTTCCCAATGCAGCCGCTTTAGTAAATTATAGTGCCGACAAGTCTTTTATGGACAAATCGCTATCGTACGCATTCAAATCCACTGAAAATATAGTGCTATTCAGTAAAAATTAGTTGCATTATTTCACAGGGAAAACGTTTTCGCATTTTAGAAAAATAGCCAAAAAAGGCACATCGCTAACATATCCATAAAACCAACGGCAAAGCTTATAAAACTTGACAGAGTTTTGTAAATTAGCCTAGAAGAATAAAAGAAAAAAGACAAAAAAATGAGCAGAATTATTAACATTCACGCAAGGCAAATATTAGACTCAAGAGGAAATCCTACTGTTGAAGTAGATGTAGTCACTGAAAATGGAGTATTAGGACGAGCTGCCGTACCATCTGGCGCATCTACCGGAGAACACGAAGCAGTAGAATTAAGAGATGGTGGAGATGCTTACATGGGAAAAGGAGTTAGTAAAGCTGTTGAAAATGTAAATACAACCATTGCAGAAGAACTCTTGGGGATTTCTGTATTTGAGCAAAATCATATTGACAAAGCGATGATTGATTTGGATGGAACACCAAACAAAGGAAATCTCGGGGCAAACGCCATCTTAGGTGTTTCACTTGCTGCAGCAAAAGCCGCAGCAAACGAATTGGGAATGCCTTTATACAGATACATCGGAGGCGTTTCTGCAAACACACTTCCTGTACCAATGATGAACATCATCAACGGAGGTTCACATTCAGATGCACCAATCGCATTTCAAGAATTTATGGTCATGCCGGTAAAAGCTAAAAACTTTACACATGCCATGCAAATTGGAACTGAAATCTTTCACAATCTTAAAAAAGTATTACACGACAGAGGTTTAAGTACGGCTGTTGGTGATGAAGGTGGTTTTGCACCAACTTTAGACGGAACGGAAGATGCTTTAGACACCATTTCAAAAGCTGTTGCCAATGCAGGATACAAACTAGGCGATGAAGTAATGATTGCTTTAGATTGCGCTGCGGCGGAATTTTATGTAGATGGCGCTTATGACTATTCAAAATTTGAAGGATCAACAGGAAAAGTAAGAACGTCTCAAGAGCAAGCAGATTATTTAGCAGAACTAGCAGCAAACTACCCAATCATATCTATTGAAGATGGAATGGACGAAAACGACTGGGAAGGTTGGAAATACCTCACGGAAAAAATTGGAGACAAAGTACAATTAGTCGGAGACGATTTATTTGTAACCAATGTAGAACGTTTGTCAAGAGGAATTGAAAGCAATACGGCTAACTCAATTCTTATCAAAGTAAACCAAATTGGTACACTAACAGAAACTATTGCTGCAGTAAACATGGCGCACAATGCTGGATACACTTCGGTAATGTCACATAGATCTGGAGAAACAGAAGACAACACTATTGCAGATTTGGCCGTAGCATTAAACACAGGACAAATAAAAACGGGTTCAGCTTCACGTTCAGACAGAATGGCAAAATACAACCAACTATTACGTATCGAAGAAGAATTGGGAGCTGTGGCATACTATCCACAAGACAAAGCTTTCAAAATAAAATAATGCTTAAAAGCACAGAAATAAAAAACGGGTTCTTTTTTAGAACTCGTTTTTTTTGATTATTTTTAAATGAACTCGTTTTGACCGTTTTTTAGGAAACAGAAAAAGTCAAGATGAGTTCAATACTAAAAACCTATAAATATGAAGAATAAAATAATACTAACTTTTATACTAAGTCTCTTTTACTGTATTACATATGCGCAAAATACAGATGCTAAAACCAACATTGGTGATACATTTATCATAAGCGAAGTTCAAAACAATAACTACGAACACATTCACTTTCCCAAAGAAAACTTTATCAGAAAAAAAGGTGGATTGCCTAACTACGAAAATATCGTTGGTCAAAAAGTAGAAATAACTTCTATCAAAAAGAAAGATGACGGAAGTGTTATTGCTACGGTAAAACTAACCTCTGGAAAATCATTCTTCAACAGTCACAAATACATTACTGTAGACTTAAAAGAAGCAATTGATAATGGAGAATTAACGGAGGAATAAGGTCAGATATCAGATCTTGAGTCTTTGGTGTTGAGAAATTTCAAGTGTTAGCGTGAGTTTCCGTATACATGTTGGTAAACAAGCTAATCAGGTATTGGATTTTGGAAATTAGGTATTAGGAAGTTTCTAAGTGTATTTGAAGTTTCAAAAAACAAAAAAATACTATCTTTATCGAATGTCAGAACACAAAAAACCACATGGTTGTATAGTTGCTTTTCAACGATTCCTTTCGGGATCTTTGGCACTATTAGCAACAGGTTTTTTAATTCTTATCCTGATCTTTCTAGGAATAGAGGTTCAAATAGAAGGCATGTCCTTATTAGTATTGGCAATAAGTGGCTTCTTTGTTTTGCGATACCTTTGGAAAAAAGTGAAACGAAAACCAAGTTCCAATACAGCAGCTTTCAAACACCTCTTTTTTGATTTCTTACGTACGGCAGCAGTTATCATTCTATTCTCCGTAATTATGTCAATCTTAGCACACAACGCAGGATACACAGGAGAAACCATCATCACAGAAGAAGAAACCTCAAAAACAGAAGTAGTAGAAACTACCGAGGGTGACAAAACCATTCGATACATTATCAACAAACTACGATGGAAAGATTTTGATGGCGATTGGTATCGGATGAATTTCAAAATTGCAGAAAACGGTGTGCAAGCTTCCAAACAAAACCGTGAAAAATATCGCTACACACGACAATTTACTTGGGGAAATTTCTACAAAAACATGGCAGATCACGATCGTCCGCTACTAGAACATTTGTACACTTCGTTCAGTAAAATACAGAAAGAAAAAAAGATGAACCGTAGGAAATTTGCCGAATTCATCATTACAAGTATTCAAAACATACAATACAACTATATCAAATCGACTCCATGTGATGGTACGGAAGACTATCCATGTGTGGGAAATGTACGTTTGGGAATCTTTGCTCCGGCAGAATTCAGCGCAAACCTTACAGGAGATTGCGATTCGCGCACAGTATTGCTATTTGTCATCTTGGCGAAATTCAACTACGATGTCGCAATTCTAAATAGTAATGAATATAGGCATTCTGTATTAGGAATCAATTTGCCAGCAAGAGGAAAAAGTAAAACATACAACAGAAAAAAATATTATTTCGTAGAAACTACTGCAAAAGGATGTACCATTGGGTATTTACCTAGCAATGTATCCAATATTAATTTTTGGGATTTTGTATTAGTCAACTAAAAAAAGAAACCAATGAACACAGATTTATTCTATCTAGCCTTAAGCCAAATGGTACTTTCCATCGTATTGGCAATTATCATTTTCTTCATTTCGTATAAAGTACTCATCAGAATCTTCCAACTAAAAGAAGAAAACCTAAATGACTCTAACTTGGCATTAAGTATTTTCTTTTCAGGAATCATCTTTAGTACAGGATATTTACTAAGCGGAATCATTCCGTCAATCATTGGCGCAATAGAAATGTTGAAAATTCATGCGAAAGAAAATCTATTTGTAGAAATCTTAAAATATTCTTCACTATCACTATTTATCGGATTCTTATTAGCCGGACTCATTCATTTCAGTTCATTTATGTTGGCAAAAGCACTCACAAAACATGTAGATGAAGTAGGCGAATTAAAAAAGAACAATTTAGCGGTCGCAATTTTACTTACCACAATTATCATATCAATTACCATCATTTCGAGAGACAGTCTCGTATTTTTGATCGAACTCTTTTTACCACAACCAACAGTAATAGAATACACGGCTTAAAATGATGTCATGGTTTCATTCTTTCATTAGTAGAAGCTATATAAAAGAGATAGATAGCCTAACTTTTGGACGTTACACGAGCGATAGTTATGGAGAAGAAACATATGCTATCTATAACCTTAGCAAGGATCAGCTATTTATTGACAAAAGAGAAATATGGGGAGAACAAAATACATTCAATAAAACATATACATTCAGAGGTCAATTAGCATCCAATGAAAAATTTGAAATAGCAAAAAAACTACTTCATAAAGTTCCTAAAGAAATATATAATGAAAAGTGGAAATGTCTACAAAAGAATTTTGGTCACTATCAAGACATTCTTATCGTAGAAATATCAAAAGGAACAGAGAAAACTACGGTGCTTATCGATGATTACATTATAGATAGATTGAAATTACCCAACTCACTTCTCACATTCAGAAAACTAGTTGAAGCTACTCTTAAAAAACTAAAAGAATAAGAAACCAATACAAAACAATGCTTAGTATAAATCCGTAAGTTCATTTATGGGTCTCTACATTCTAAAGATAAATTTCAACGACACAGTCATTAAAAAAACAAATATTTCTTAAAAAGAGCTTGGGGAAATGTGGAGAAATTTGAAGTAAAGCAATTATAAAATTCATAAAAAACACTTCAGTACAATTATAAATATTAATGATATCTTAATTGTTAAATCCTTTGTAAAGTATTTTCATAAATCGCGACATATTTCGTATTTTAGCAATCCAGATAAAAAATAAAAATTCTTATAGAAAATATGTCAGATAATATAGCTACGTTAGAAATTAATGGTGAAAAACATGAGTTCCCAATTATTGAAGGAACAGAAAATGAAATCGCTATTGATATCAAAAAATTAAGAGGCTCCACAGGTGGAGTTATCACAATTGATCCAGGATACAAAAACACAGGTTCTTGCCAAAGTGGAATCACATTTTTAGATGGAGAAAAAGGTGTGCTTCGCTACAGAGGTTACGCTATCGAAGACTTAGCTGAAAAGGCAGACTTTCTTGAAGTCGCTTACTTATTAATCTTTGGAGAATTGCCAACCAAAGAGCAATTAGAAAAATTTCATAAAGACATCAAAAAAGAATCTGTCGTAGATGATGATGTAAAGAAAATACTAGATGCATTTCCAAAAAGCGCACATCCTATGGGCGTTTTAGCATCACTTACCAACGCATTAACAGCGTTCAATCCGTCTTCTGTAAATGTTGATTCAGAAGAAGACATGTACAAAGCCATTGTAAAAATACTTGGAAAATTCCCTGTATTAGTTGCCTGGACGATGCGTAAAAAACAAGGGTTACCATTAGATTACGGCGATTCATCATTAGGTTACGTAGAAAACGTACTAAAAATGATGTTCAAACAACCAAATGAAGCGTATACTCTAAATCCTATTGTTGTAAATGCGTTAGACAAATTACTTATTTTACACGCAGATCATGAGCAAAACTGTTCTACATCTACAGTACGTATCGTAGGTTCGTCACACGCAGGATTATTTGCTTCGCTTGCCGCAGGAATCTCGGCACTTTGGGGACCATTACACGGTGGAGCTAACCAAGCAGTACTAGAAATGTTAGAAGGAATTCGTCAAGATGGTGGAGACACTAAAAAATACATGGCGAAAGCAAAAGATAAAAGTGATCCTTTCCGTTTAATGGGATTCGGACACAGAGTTTACAAAAATTTCGATCCGAGAGCAACAATTATCAAAAAAGCTGCAGATGAGGTATTGGGTGACTTAGGAGTGGAAGATCCAATCTTAGACATCGCAAAAGGATTAGAAAGTGAAGCGCTAGAAGACAAATACTTCGTAGACAGAAAACTATATCCAAACGTAGATTTCTACTCAGGAATCATCTACAGAGCTATGGGAATTCCAACAGAAATGTTTACAGTTATGTTTGCACTAGGACGTTTGCCAGGATGGATTGCACAATGGAGAGAAATGCGCTTACGTAAAGAACCAATCGGTCGTCCACGTCAAGTATACATTGGTGAAAATCATAGAGAATTTAAAAATATCTCTAACAGATAAATCATAAAATAACATCAAAAAGCTTCATAGATTTCGTATCTGTGAAGCTTTTTTACTATATATCCCAAACTACATGTTAGAACTTTACGTAAATGATGAAACTGCTCAGTTAAAAGCTGTCGTTCTTGGAACTGCAGAAAGCTGCGGACCTACTCCAAAAGCTGAAGATTGTTACGATCCAAAATCAAAACAACACGTATTGGCAGGAACCTATCCGCTAGAAAAAGATATGGTGCCAGAAATGGAAGCCGTAGCTGCTGTATTTGAAAAATATGATGTGCAAGTATTTCGTCCAAAAATCATTCAAGATTACAATCAAATATTTGCAAGAGACATCGCTTTTGTCATTGAAGACAAGTTTATCAAATCAAATATCTTACCCGATCGCGATCGTGAAATAGAAGCAATTCAACATGTAATAGACCAAATCAATCCAGAAAATGTTATCACACTTCCAGAAGAAGTACACGTAGAAGGTGGCGATGTGATGCCTTGGGGCGATTATATTTTTGTCGGAACCTATTCAGGAGAAGACTATCCAGAGTACATCACCGCACGTACAAATGTAGATGCTGTCATTGCATTACAGGAATTATTCCCAAACAAAACTGTAAAATCATTCGAGTTACGCAAGTCCAATACAGAACCAAAAGACAACGCATTGCATTTAGATTGCTGTTTTCAACCTATCGGAACAGACAAAGCAATTCTACACAAAAACGGTTTCTTGGTAGAAGATGAATACGAATGGTTGGTAAATTTCTTTGGGAAAGAAAATATCTTCGAAATCACAAAGGACGAAATGTATAACATGAACAGTAATATATTTTCCATTTCACCAGAAGTTATCATTTCCGAACAAAACTTTACACGCTTAAACACGTGGCTTGAAGAAAAAGGGTTTACAGTAGAAAAAGTACCGTATGCCGAAATTGCAAAGCAAGAAGGTTTATTGCGATGTAGTACAATGCCATTGCGTAGAGCATAAATAGCGGGAGTTTAATACCATTAAAAGTTATTTTAAATACTTTTTCAAATCAAATCAAACTTTAAATTTTACTTGAAACATCACTAAAAAAGTAAGGTTTGCACAATTTTAGAGACTAAAAAATAAAAATTCAGTCTATGTGGAAACATTTCTTAAAGCTAAGTTGTTGTATCATCATTTTTAGTAATTCGTATCAAACAAGCGCGCAAGGTGCTATTAGCGGGTTCTACAACCAAAAAGGAAAAACGACCTTAGTACTTGGCGCAGGATTTGAAGATTCCAAAAACTACTTCATCGGCAGAGAAAAAAGTGATTTAAGTAGAAACTTACACAGTGTTTCTTTATTTGGAATTTACGGAATTAATGATCGGTTCAACGTACAAGCTTCCTTACCATACTTATCAAGTGGTGAACAAAATGGACTGCAAGATGCGCAAATCTATCTCAAATACAAAGCTCTAGAAAGCACTGTAAAAACTGATAAACTAGAACTTTCTTTCGCTACAGGTTTCTCGTTCAATGTAAGCGATTACCGAATTGGCGGATTGAACGATTTAGGACAACAAGCAAAAATACTAGAAACTCGTGCATTACTCCACTATCAAAAACAATCAGGTTGGTTTGCCAACTTACAAAGCGGTTTTTCATTCAAATTTGAAGAAGTTCCAAACAGTTTTCCAATAGGTTTCAAATTTGGAAAAGCAAGTGCCAAAGGATATTTTGATTTCTGGTACGACTTTCAATATTCTTTCGGCGGAATTGACTATCGCGGAACGCCAAGACCTCAAAACTTTCGTGAAATTGGTGTCAATTACCATAAAGTTGGCGGAACTTATCACTATCCATTCTCTCAAAAATCAGGAATATACATTGCGCCATCTTACACAATCACTGGAAGAAATGTGTTTCAAGGATTCGCATATCATGTAGGGTTTACCTATCAATTATAAAAAGAATACAACCAAAAATTGAAAAAATAAAAGGACAAATTAGCATTAAAATTGAAAGGTTATTATTTCTAAGATCATTCTATTGAAAAAAGTGAAATTAAATTAGCATTTTTTTAGTTTTTCCGTAGCTTTACGACATTAAAAAGTAACTTAAAAAAAGCTTAGGTAGCATGCGACAAATTACCAACACGATCCTGATGGTGCGCCCGATAGCGTTTCGTATGAACGAACAAACGGCGGTAAATAATTATTACCAACAAGAACTAGATGATGTAAAACCAAAAACTGTCCAATCGAAAGCGCAACAAGAATTTGATGCGTACGTAGAAAAACTACGCGGAATTGGTGTCAATGTTGTGGTCATTCAAGATACAGACGAACCAGATACACCAGATTCCATCTTTCCAAACAACTGGATTTCTTTTCACCAAAGTGGAAATGTCGGAGTCTATCCGATGTTTGCTGAAAATCGTCGTTTAGAACGTAGGGAAGATGTATTTGAAGTCTTGGAAGCACAAGGTTTTCATATAGAAAATGTGATCGATTATACGTCTGCGGAAGAAGAAGATGTATTTTTAGAAGGAACAGGAAGTATGGCGCTCGACAGAATTCACAGAAAAGCCTATTGTGCGCTGTCGCCAAGAGCAGACGAAGCATTATTTATAGAATTCTGCGAAGATTTTGAATATACTCCAGTAGTATTTACCGCAAACCAAACGGTAGAAGGTAAGCGAAAAGCCATTTATCATACAAATGTAATGATGTGTTTGGCGGAAACATTTGCGGTGATTTGTTTGGAATGTATTGATGACAAAAAAGAACGTGAAAACGTTAAAAAACATCTCAAAGACGATGGAAAAGAACTCATTATCATCACAGAAAAGCAAGTAGAAAACTTTGCTGGAAACATGCTGCAAGTATTAGGTACGAATGACGAACCGTATCTCGTGATGAGTCAATCTGCATACAAAACACTCACGTCAACTCAAATACAAACAATAGAGAAACACTGTAAAATTTTATACAGCGATATTGAAACCATTGAAACTTGTGGTGGTGGAAGTGCGCGTTGTATGATGGCTGAGGTTTTCTTGCCTAAAAAATAATATTTCAACTTCGCTCAATAAACCGTTCAATTAAAGTTCATGGAGCTAAGTTGAATAGGTATAAACAAAAAAACGCCTGAGAAAAGCACTTCTCAGGCGTTTTTTAAATCATTCAATTTTTGAATCATTCAATTCCAAAATTAAATTAATTACAATCATTATACTCTTGAATGATTTGTTTTAAATTTTCTTCATTCTTTACATCAAATTCGCCCGCTTTTAAGTCGTTCGCAACTTGCTTACATTTCTTCAAATATTTTGCCAATGCTTTGGAAATTTTCTCGTTTTTACGATCGTCAATCATAAAGCCTACTTTCTCGTTTTTCACTTTAATTACGTATGTTCCTTCTTCGCCAGGTTTTACCAACAGCATATTTCCATTTTCCTCATAAATCTTTTCGTAAAAATATGAATTGTTGAATCCGAAGTTTGCAGCATTTGATAATTTCTTCATAGCATTTCCTTTCGTTTTCATTCCGAAAAACTCTTTCTCAACACCTTCATCAGTAGCAGTAAATGAAATTCCATCTTTAGCAGAAAACTTTTTAATACGCGTTCTTCCTTTTTCATTTTTATAACGAATGCTAATCGATTTCCCGTAATTGTCAATAGAATTCATATCGTGTAAACCTGAAACTTGTTGTCCAGGTTCAATCTGTAATTTCTCAAAAATAACATATACAGTTCCAGTGTATTTCTTTCCTTTCTTATCGGTAATACTTCCAGGAACACCATATAAATTCACACTATTTTCTTTGGCAATTTTAATCTTTTCTTTGCGTAAATCGCTCATATATTTCTTAGCTTGTCGTCCAAAAACATATCCACGACCTACCATTTCTTCCACGAAAATTTGTCCGGTAGTTCTTGAAAAACGATTCGTAAACATAGTTTTAGAACCATGGTCGAACTCAAAAGTTTCGTCCGTATACGTTTTTGCAACGGCAGCTGTAGAACCGGTTTTACGTGATTCTGTAGCAGAAGCGACACGAATTCCATCCAAATCAGTAATCACATACGCATTCTCAGAAGCGGAATAATATACCTTTCCAACAATCTTTGTTCCTTGCGATCCGCCAAAAGTAATTGTTCCGTTTGGCTTTACATAAGGTTTGTATCGACCTACAGTTTGCGCACGTTTATCGGCTTCTAGTTTTGCTTCAGCCGCCGCTTTCATATACTTTTCACTAATAGATTCACGTTCTTCTGCAAAAAATGCCGCAACCGCTTCTTTATTAATTCCGTCAGCATCAATCAAACCATACTTTTCACTCAACAAGCGAATGATGATTTTTTTAGAATTAAACGAAGTTTGTAATATTTCATACGGAATCTCTGTTTTTTGTCCATCAGCCGAAGTCATTTCTAAATACTGATGATCTTGAATAGAAGAAATAGAAATGGCCTTGTAATGTGCATCAAACGCTTTCTCGCCAGACAAATATTTAAAAGTATGTTTATTTCGTTCGTCTCCTTTTTCTAAAATGGCTACTTCTTTCTTATCAAAAAGTATCTTATTCTTCTTAATCTTAATTTTTTGACTCATTGCTAATACAGGTAGTAAAAGCAATACAAATATGATTTTTTTCATGTGAATGTTTAATTATTTCTAATAATTGCTGGCTAAAGTACTAAAATAAACGGATACAGTAGGTTATCATTCAATCGTAAATTTTCACTAAGAAAAAAATGTCCTATTTTGGTAATTGAGTCAACCAAAAATTGAAATGCAATAATTATCCTTTCATGGTAACAGTACATTTGTAATCTTAAGTACATTTAACAATAGTACATCGCATATGAAACAGTTTTTAAAGTCACACAAAATTTCACTATTCGGAGGATTAATTGCTGCAAGTTTTACAGGAATTGGTGTTTTTCTATTAGGAAATATTTCTGGTTATCAAGCAAAACAATTACTTGAGAGTTCACTATCAGGACTCAACATGCTTTGCAACACCATTGTGTTGGCTTCAGCAACGATTCTAGCACTTTTACTAACTTTATTAAGTATAAGTTCTGGATCTAAAAATACCTTGAAAAAGAAGCATTACAAGCAAGTATTGACCATTGCGCGATTTGATGTTATTCTTTTCATTTCTGCACTTATGCTATTTCAGTTCTTTAACATGCCGATTATCGAGTCGGATGAAGTGCCAACAAGCTGGTTTAGTATTATATATTGGTTGAATATCATCTTTTCATCAATCATTAGCGGAATGATGATTACTGTAATTTTGATGCTTTATAGAGCAGTAACAAACATTATTGCAATTGTAGGTCTTGATGAAGACCGAAACATGTTATATACAGAAGATGACGAGGAAAAAATGGAGGAGAGTAAGGAAGATATCGAAAATTCATAGCTAACACACACCAGAAAAATGAAAAATAAATAAGCACTTTTCTCAAATTTACTTCTATAAAGCTATATTATTAACGAATACTTTTGTTTTTAACTAACAACCGTTTATTTTTACCATTAGATTGGAATGCCTCGAAACATGACCAAGACAAGAAATTTATTTGTATGCTTTCTAAAAAAACAAAATACGGACTCAAGGCATTAACTTATATTGCTAGAAAAGGAGATGAGGCACCTGTGCTAATTTCTGAAATAGCGACGGAGGAAAAAATCTCTAAAAAGTTTCTAGAAGCAATTCTATTACAGTTAAAAAATAATGGTCTCTTAGGTTCCAAAAAAGGAAAAGGAGGCGGTTATTATTTGATAAAAACACCAGATGAAATCAAAATCGCTTCGCTCATTCGTATCTTAGAAGGTCCCATAGCAATGTTGCCTTGTGTAAGCTTAAATTTCTACGAAAAATGCGACGACTGTCCAGACGAAACTAAATGCGGATTACACCAATTAATGTTAGAAGTACGCGATAACATGTTGGCAGTTTTAGATAATAAAACGCTGGAAGACCTTACCAGTTCGTAAATCTCAATTAATTTGAGTTGGATATAAGAACTATCGTAAGAAATAGTTCTTTTCCGCAGTATAGCAGGAATTTTTCGTTAAAAATTTCTGAAACCTTGGAAGAAATTTAGAAAAATTCATGCGATTTTAGTTTTTCCCTAAAAAGAAAAACTAAAAATACCTCTGGAAATCAAAGATTCATGAGTTCCATAATTGGAAATAGAAATCATACGAACTAAAAGTTCCCTTTCTTTTGTTGATGCCTGTGCTGAACTTGATTCAGTATTCTTTGGGTAAGCAAAGAAAACGAAAATAAAACGCTGAAAATGAACTAAGAAATGGAAGTGTTTTTTAAATAATCACAAATATAAATTGAAATTAGTTATATAGCATTCACGTTAATTATCTTATCAACTTTCGTAATACATAATCAATAATTGATATCTTTGCATCTTAAATTTTTTAGGAGTAATGAACATTCAAGACGTATTAACGAAAAAAGTCAAAGAAGCATTTGAAACCTTGTACAACGCTACATTAAATACTGTAGAGTTTCAAGCAACAAGGAAAGATTTTGAAGGTGATATCACGGTTGTGGTATTCCCAATGCTGCGCGTTAAAAAGATGAATCCTGCACAACTCGGACAAGAGTTAGGTCAGTATTTAGTAGAAAATGTAGCTGCGGTAAATCGTTTCAACGTGGTAAAAGGATTTTTAAATCTCGTGATTGATGATTCATATTACCTGAATTTCTTCGCGGAAGCAAACAAAAATGATGCATTCGGACATGAAACTTCAAAAGCTGGAGACAAAGCAGTGATGGTTGAATATTCTTCGCCAAACACAAACAAGCCGTTGCATTTAGGACACATTCGTAACAACTTATTAGGTTACAGTGTTGCGGAAATCATTAAAGCTTCTGGAAAAAAAGTATACAAAACGCAAATCATCAACGATCGTGGAATTCACATCTGTAAATCAATGTTGGCTTGGCAGCGTTTTGGAAACGGCGAAACACCACAATCTACAGGATTAAAAGGTGATAAACTTGTCGGAAACTACTATGTAGCATTTGACAAAGCTTACAAAGCAGAAATAGCGCAATTAATTGCAGAAGGAAAAACGGAAGATGATGCAAAAAAAGAAGCACCAATTTTACTAGAAGCACAAGAAATGTTGCGTAAATGGGAAGCTGGAGATGAAGAAATAGTAGCACTTTGGAAACAGATGAACCAATGGGTTTATGATGGTTTTGCAGAGACATACACAAACTTGGGTGTCGATTTTGACGCGTTATATTACGAAAGTGATACCTACCTTTTAGGAAAAGACTTTGTAAAAGAAGGTTTGGTAAGTGGTGTATTTTACATGAAAGATGATGGTTCGGTTTGGTGCGATTTGACAGAAGAAGGTTTGGATGAAAAAATCGTATTACGTTCAGACGGAACTGCCGTATATATGACGCAAGACATCGGAACAGCAATTCAGCGTGTAAAAGACTATCCAGACATTGGCGGAATGATTTACACAGTTGGAAATGAGCAAGACTATCACTTTAAAGTATTGTTTTTAATCTTGAAAAAACTCGGATTTGAGTGGTCAAAAAACTTACATCACTTATCATACGGAATGGTAGATTTACCAAGCGGAAAAATGAAAAGTCGTGAAGGAACTGTGGTTGATGCGGATGATTTAATGCAAGAAATGGTTGATACGGCAAAGCAAATTGCAAACGAAAAAGGGAAATTAGACGGTTATTCAGAAGAAGAAAAAAATAGCATTCATAACAAAATAGGATTGGGCGCATTAAAATATCAAATGCTGAAAGTTGACCCTAAAAAACGTATTCTATTTGATCCTGAAGATTCAATTGATTTCAATGGAGATTCGGGTCCTTTTATCCAAATGATGTACGTGAGAACGCGCGCTATCTTGAGAAAAGCAAATTTTGATTATTCGGAAGTAATCACAAACATTGAATTGCACGAAAAGGAAAAAGAACTTTTAAAAGTATTGGAAAATTATCCTACTGTCATTCAAACGGCAGCAAGCAATCAAAGTCCTGCATTAATCGCAAACTATGCGTTTGATCTTTCAAAAGAATTCAGTTCGTACTATCAAATGGTTTCCATATTAGGAGAAACAGATAAAGCAAAAAAAGTGTTCAGAGTCCAACTCTCTAAGAAAATTGGAGACACTATAAAACTCGCATTCGGATTGTTAGGAATTCAAGTTCCTGAAAGAATGTGACGCTGTCATCCTGAACTCATTCAGGATCTCAATAAAATTATCCTAAAATCGCTTAAGCAGACATTCAAATGTCAGTTTAAGCGATTTTTTTATAGAAGGATTCTTGTTACATTTCATATAAAATCAAATAGTGAACTCAGAAAAAACTTTGAATCATTGAATTTTTGAATCCTTAAATTGAGCGCAGCGAAAATCAATTCAAACTATAGCCTTTTTCAGCTAACTTTCTTAGTACATTTTTATACAATTCTCCGCTCCATTGCATAGAAATTTCTCCTTCTATCTCTGCCAGACCATCTTTGCTAGCAATCATTTTCTGACCAGTTTCTGAGTCGTAAAAATTTCCTATTTGTTCTCGTTGTTTGCTAGTAAGTTTTGAAGCATCTGCTAACATTTGTTTCGCTGCCGCAGATTCATAAAAAACGGTCATCTTTTTAATATCATTCAACGTAAAATACGCTTTGTAGGCGGAAACCAAAATCGCTTTTACATCTTCTACCTGTGCTTTCTTATCACTTTGAAGTTCTTTCCAAACGGTTTCTGGAATGTCATAACTCTTAAACTGCTTCTTCAACATATCAAACATCGCATCAATAGCGCCTTCGTATTGTTGTTGGGTTCCATTAATCGTTAAGTAATGCTTTACATTGTCAACATAAGGATCTGTTTGTGCAGTAGAAGTATACACACTCACAAAAAGAATCGCGGCAATCAATATTTTTTTCATATCTATAAAATAAAACTGGTAGGCTTTACAAGGATATCGCTTTTCAAAAAGTATTCCAAAAAAGTACGCATCTTCTTGTAATTGGTGGAAAGATGTTAAATTCTTACAAGTCATCCAAAAAATATTGTGATAATTTCAAAAAAATCGACAAAAAACGTTATTTTTTTGTTAATTTCCCGACAAAAAAAATTGCTAACTAATCAATGCTAACTATTTACTATGAAAAAAATTACCTTTATCTTATTGCTAGCCTTTATATTTCAGGCATCAGCACAAAATCCTCAAAGACCTACTCCAGAAAGTTGGAACATTCCTACAATTGAAAAAGTAACTCCAATTGAATTTGAAAGACCAAATTTAGCTCCATTACGAGCAGAAGATGCTATAAATGATGTAGATAAATCAATTCCATGGCGTTTTGGTTACGATCATTTTGTAGATTACGGACTAGACAATGCAGGAACATGGCACACCATGCCAAATGGCGATCGTATTTGGAGAATCAAATTCATTTCCCCAGGAGCTTTAACAATGAACTTAGTATTTGATCGTTACCGAATTCCCGTAGGAGGAAAAGTATATATATATAGTGGCGATCGTTCTCAAATCTTAAATGTATTTACTGACCAACACAACAGTCCAGAAGAAATTTTAGGAACTTGGATGGTTGATGGAGAAAGTATTTGGATTGAATATTTTGAACCAAAAAAAGTAAGAGGGCAAGGACGTTTAAATATTGGAAACGTAGTACACGGATACAGATCATTACAATATCCAGATGGGATGGTTGGTCCAGAAGCATTAAATGATTCAGGTCCTTGTAATGTTGATGTAAACTGTGATATTTCAGCGTTTAATTCAGATGCACATGATATCAAAGAAGCTACCAAAAGATCTGTCGGGATGATCGTTGTCGGAGGAAGTGGAAACTGTACAGGTGCATTGGTAAACAATACCAACAACGATGGAACACCTTATTTCTTAACAGCAAATCACTGTTTAGGTGGTTCGGTTGCTGGATGGGCTTTCCGTTTTAACTGGGCAAGTGACGAATCTGTGGCAGACTGTGCTACCAACGCGCCAAGTCAAAACAATGGTTTTATACAAACAGCAAGTGGAGGAATTTTAAGAGCTGCGAACTCACAATCAGATATGGCATTAATTGAAATTACTGATGCTACATTCTTCGCAAACAACAGTGCTGACTTAGTTTGGGCAGGATGGAATCGTTCTACTTCTGCAGTACCATCATTAAATGTTGGTGTACATCATCCAAGTGGAGATATTCAAAAAGTATGTGTAGACTTACAAGGAGCTACAAGACAAACAACGAATTTTAATGGAAATCCTAATACAGAAGTTTGGCGAATTGCCGATTGGGATTTAGGAGTAACTGAGCCAGGTTCTTCAGGTTCACCATTATTTGACCAAGATGGATTAATCATCGGAAAACTTTCTGGAGGTTCTGCAGCATGCGCCGGAACAAATGATAACGGAGGTTTTGATATTTATGGACGTTTTGGAGTTTCATGGGATTTCGGAACAACCAATGCTACACAATTAAAATTCTGGTTAGATCCAGCAGGAACAAATCCTGTAACATTAACGCAATTTCCACCAACACAAACTTTTGATTTTGATGCAGCAATTTCTGTATTAAATGTTCCAACAAACTTATGTGACGCAACAATTACACCAACATTACGCCTTAGAAATGCTGGAAATACAACATTAACAAGCGCAACAATTACATATCAGTTAGATTCTGACACGCCAACAGTTATTAACTGGACAGGAAGTTTAGCAACTGATGCTACGGAAGACATTCCTTTATCAGCAATTCCTGTAACAGGTGAAGGCGCACATTCATTTACAGCTTCTGTATCTAACCCGAGTGGAAACCCAGATCAGTCGCCAACAAATGATACGAATGTCAAAAACTTCTCTATTCCTCAAGGATTTGAAGTAACAACCATTCGGGTAATCATTACTCCAGACCGTTACGGAGCTGAAACAACTTGGACATTAGAAGACTCTAACGGAACTGTTGTGGGAAGTGGTGGACCATATACTACTGTTGGTACAGATGGTACACAACCAGATGAAATTCAAGATGTAACAATCACAACGCTTGACGAATGTTATACATTTACATTAAATGACTCATACGGTGATGGAATTTGTTGTTTATATGGAAACGGAACATATCGTTTGGAAGATGGAGAAGGAAATATATTAATTAATGGTGATGGATCTTTTGCTTCTAGTACTTCAAACTTATTTAAAGTAACAGAACCATTAAGCGTTGGAGAAAATGCTTTAGCGAGCAGCTTACGTATATATCCAAACCCTTCTTCTTCAGACTTTACCGTTGCTATTAGCAACTTCTCAAATATAACGTATGAAATAAGCAATGTTACTGGGCAAAGAATGCAAGCAGGAACTTTTGCTAATGGAAACAATACGCTTTCTATGCGCAATGAAGCTGCAGGTTTATACTTCATCAGAATTACAGATGTAGAAACAAATACAACTGTTACAAGAAAAATTATAAGATACTAGAAACTTAAACTTTAAATACAATACAACATCCGTTTTTCTCCAGAAAAGCGGATGTTTTGTTTTAAGTCGATTTTCTTAGTGAATAACTTTCGAGGAAATCTGAAAGCATTTTTTTTAGACTTCATCAAAATCGCTTACTTTTAACCAAATTTTTGGAACCAATGAGTAGTAAAGACAATTTTAAAGCACATATTGATGAAGGATATGTAACCAAAGGCGATTATATTACAATGGGCGCAGCGATGTATGAAGGAGAAACGGTAACCGATGCCTATGTGAAAATTCCATTAAAGACTTTAAACAGACATGGTTTAATTGCTGGTGCTACAGGAACGGGAAAAACGAAAACATTACAAATACTTGCAGAAAATCTTTCTGACAAAGGAATTCCTGTGTTGTTGATGGACCTCAAAGGTGATTTAAGTGGAATTGCACAACCAAGTGCTGGACATCCAAAAATTGACGAACGTCACGCAAAAATTGGCTTTCCTTTTGAAGCGAATAACTTTCCAGTAGAAATTCTTTCCTTATCAGATCAAGATGGTGTGCGTTTGCGTGCTACCGTTTCTGAATTTGGTCCAGTATTGCTTTCGCGAATTTTAGATTTGACCGAAACTCAATCAGGAATTGTTGCCGTTGTTTTTAAATACTGTGACGACAACAAAATGCCATTACTTGATTTAAAAGACTTTAAAAAAGTATTGCAATATGCTACAGGCGAAGGAAAAGGTGAATTTAAAGAAATGTACGGACGAATTTCTTCTGCTTCCACAGGAGCAATTTTGCGTAAAATTGTAGAATTAGAACAACAAGGAGCCGATTTATTTTTTGGCGAAACATCTTTTGATGTAGAAGATTTAACTCGAATTGACAAAGATGGTCGTGGTTTCATCAACATCATCCGCTTGACAGACATCCAAGACAAACCCAAACTATTTTCAACATTTATGTTGAGTCTTCTTGCAGAAATTTACGAAACGTTTCCAGAACAAGGTGACAGCGGACAACCAGAATTAGTATTATTTATTGACGAAGCACACTTAATCTTTAAAGAAGCTTCCAAAGCGTTACTAAATCAAATAGAAAGCATTGTAAAACTAATTCGTTCCAAAGGAATTGGCTTGTACTTCGTAACGCAAAATCCAACCGATGTACCTGACGCAGTTTTAAGTCAATTAGGTTTAAAAATACAACATGCCTTGCGTGCTTTTACGGCAAAAGATCGAAAAGCGATTAAGCTTACCGCAGAAAATTATCCTGATTCTGAATATTACGATACTGCTGAGGTTTTAACGTCTCTCGGAATTGGTGAAGCATTGGTTTCTGCTTTAGATGAAAAAGGGCGACCAACGCCACTTGCTGCGACAATGTTGCGCGCACCAATGAGTCGTATGGACGTATTAACGTCTTCTGAATTGAAAGAAGTGATTGACAATTCAAAATTAATCAAAAAATACAATGACGAAGTAGATCGTGAAAGTGCGTATGAAATGCTGAACGAAAAAATTAAAAAAGCGGAAGCATTGCATGAAAAAGAAGAAAAAGCCAAAGAAAAGGTAAAATCTTCCAGAAGTTCTGCCCGAAAAAGTACGCGACAAAATCCGATTATCAAAGCATTGACAAGCCCAACAGTGATAAGAAGTGTGTTGGGAATTCTAAAAAAATATCTCTAATATAAAATACTTAAACTGAAAATTACGTGAAAAAATCCTTATTCCTTGGACTTATAATCGCTTGTTTGGCAAGCTGTACTGAAAAAGAAAATCCGTTTTTGATTCAAAAAAATCAAGTTGGAAAACTTCACAAAGACATTACCGTAAAGCAATTAGATTCTGTCTTTGCTAATGATTCTCTTGTAAAACGCATAGGGGAAGGCGATTATGTACAAGCTGGCACAGATAAATATTTGATTTATGAAAAAGGCGGAAAACAATTATTTACGCTAACGCCAAGACAACAACACGACGAAAATGAAAAAATAAAAACGATTCAAATTCACGATCCGCGTTTTAAAACCGAAAAAGGTGTTTCTTTAAACAGTACTTTTAAAGATATTCGTGAAAATTATAAAATAAAATATATTCACAACACGCTTAACAACTTAGTGATTACGGCAGTTGGAGACGAATATTTTATGATTGATAAAAAAGAACTTCCAGAAGATTTACGTTATGATATGAAATTGAACATTGATGCGATTCAAATTCCTGATGCAGCAAAAATCAAGCAATTTATGATTAATTGGGAACACGAAGAAACGCCAAAAACAGAAGAAAAAGATGCACAATAAAAAATATCACGTTCAAAAGAAACCATTTGTCGTTCCAACCACAGATGGAAAACTAATTGAAGAACATTTTGGTAATGCTACTGATGGAAATTCAGACGTAAGTATTGCTCATATGATTGCGCCACCAAAATGGAGTGAACCGTTTCAAACTCCTGAATTTGATGAATTCACATACATCATTAAAGGGAAAAAACAATTTATCATTGATGATGAAACCATTATCCTAGAAGCTGGACAATCTATCAAAATAGAAAAAAATACGCGTGTACAATATTCCAATCCGTTTGATGAGGATTGCGAATATTTGGCAATTTGCTTACCAGCGTTTTCCATGGATTTGGTGAATAGAGAAGAAAAATAAATCGGTTTCAAATCGCCGTACATAACAGAAAGAGGTTGTCTAAAAAAAATGGAAACCGTCATTCTGAACTTGATTCAGTTTGGCATTTTTTTAACTTTTTAGACAACCTTTTTTCTATTGAATTAAATTACTTAAAGTGTTTTCGATATAAAAAAGTTAATTTGATCCTTTTCTTTTCCGTAGTATAGCAGGAATTTTTCGTTAAAAATTTTTGAAGCCTTGGAGAAAATTTAGAAAAATTCATGCGGTTTTAGTTTTTCCCTAAGAGAAAAACTAAAAATACCTCTGGAAAAGTTCCCTTTCTTTTGTTTCTTTTCTTTGGGTAAGCAAAGAAAACGAAAATAAAAAAATAGAAAACGTGGTTTTATGTAGAAGTTTTCTAAACTTACTAAGAATATAAATTGAATTAATTATATCGAACTGACGTTACTTAATAATCGTCACATATCGATACGTACTATTTTTGCCGATATAACCATAACCATTTGTTGTTCTAGCTCTTGCATAAATATTAAACGAATGTGCACACGTCGTCTGTGCATTAAAACTTCCTAAAATATGATGACTTCCATTCCAATTTCCTGGTGTTGTTGCCGCATTATACTTTTTGTACACAATACTTTGAGAATCGCCTTCGCCCCAACGAGCTCGCAAACTATAATCGAGTAAATTTCCTTCTTTATCAAAAGCTTCAAAATCAATATCTATTTTATCTGTAGGATTTTGAAGATTCACAATTCCACATGCGCCAACTTCAGCATTTTTATATTTTACAGAATTGATACTTACTTCTGGAACATTATTATCGATATACATCGTTAAAATTTGCTCTGGATTTGTGGCACCAACTTCCGTTCCTGCATTGTTATAAAATTTCACTTTAAACTGATGTATTCCTGTACTGAGCTTTGTAGAATTGAACTGAAACAGTAAATCATCAATTGAATAATCGACACCTGCACTTGGCATTTTATAAAAATTATTGCTATCTGCGGAAGCGGCTTCGAGTACATAATCAGAACCATTCCATTTGTAATTATACCAAGAAGTCACAAACTCAGAAAATCCGCCAGAAGCTCCTTTTCGGTGGAAAACTTTATACTTTTTTGCTCCTATTCCTGGCAACTGATCCATTTTTGTGCGGTTTCCAATCACGTTCAATCGTCCACCAAAAGCGGCATTTTGCGCATGAATAAAATAATTGGAAGCTGTTGTAGCGCGTCCTGATGCGTTAATTTTTGTTGTTGGAATCAATCCGACACTTCCCATAATTGGTCCTAAATCGCTACTTGAAATAGATGGTTTTCTGGAAAAATACAGCGTGTGTAACTTTGAGAAATCTCTAAAAAAGTTGGTTGGCGTATCGTAATTTAAATTTGGTGTTTTTGAATGTACTCTAAAACCAAATTTTGTGTATGAGCTAAACCACCACCATAATAAGTTGACTTTTAAATCGGTAAGTCTAAATCGGAATTTCCAGATTCTATGTGGCGTGTCAGAATTTGGGGAAGTTCCGAATGTACTTCTGCATTCTGATTTTTGTTCTTCGTTTAACAAACCTGTCCATCTTCCCGCTCCTTTGTAATATTGGCGTCCAATTTTATTAGGATTTCCAGGATAGGTTCCGTAATTCACATCATAATTTGGAGTAATGGCTTTGTTTCGGTTTCTATCAAACGTAAACCAAAAATAGTCGCCTGTAGGATCGTTGTGCGTATCTTTAATTACATCTAAAATAACATACAAATACTTTGCATCATTTTTAGCAAGCATAAATCCGCCATCAAAAGCCATTTTTTTGTCTTGCGCTCCTGCCCAAACGGCATCTTCTATCTGATCGTCTAACGTAATGGGCGTTCCTGCCCAAGTTGATTTAATTGTTCCCATGATTTTTTTCTAGTTTTTAGGTTATATTATTTCTTAGCGCAAAAATACTTTGGCGTAAAACCTTGTGTAAGAGTTTAAAAGCTGATTTTATATAGGAAAAAGACTGTTTTGGTTAGGGGAAGAAAATTGAATTTCCAAAAATTACAACGAATTCTAGTTTAACACTAACGAATTCTAAAAGCACTCCAAAAAAGCGCGAAGTTGCTACTACATTTGAAATGTAATTAAGAAACAAAGTCATCTTAATCACAACAAAAAAGATAAACATTTTAAAACAAACATCAAATGTGGTACGATTTAACAGCAACAAAAATGATTCAAAAATATTTGAATATCTATTCGCAAATCAAAATGCAGTTTGATGGCGAAGGAAAAATAAACACCGTAGCCTTATTTCAAGAAGGCAGATGGATTTCGAGTCCGGCATTGGCAAAACAAATGCGCTTACAACACATCACGCTGCCTATACGACAAGAAGCTTCTATGGTATTAAAAAGATAAATTAGGTTGGTTAGTTGGGAGAAAACAGTCCGAATCTTTTTGATGGCTGTCAAAAAGTACTATCAGAAATGTATTAAAGAGTGGGTTTTTAATTGCAATACAGATAGTAATTTCAATCCGAAAGCAGATGGAGATTATTCGGGCTGATTTTCAAAACTGATTAAACTTTTAAAAGATTAAAAGATTGTAAGATTAACGATTGAATTATTCAATCATTGAGTCTTTAAATCATTAAATAATTAACATAAAACATCACAACACTATGAAAACAAAAGCACTTAAAATGGCAACATTCATGGGACTTGTATTAGCATTTGTTTTTGCATGTTCCCCAAAAGAAAACACAGACAATTTAACCGCAATGAACGAAAGTGAAAAGGTAGCTTCGCAACAATCGGTTGTGTTTATTGCAGGATATGACAAAGGTTCTAGCACGTATTATAAAGACGCTAAAAATCATTTTCAAGAATTGGATTATACGATTGTAGACGATGCTTTTTCATTACAAGAAATCATTGCTTGGTTGAATAAAAATCATAACAATCAAGATTATAGCGAGATTCACATAGTAAATAAAGGAAACTCTAAAAAAGGACTTTCGTTAGAAACAACAATTCACGGTGATCTATTATCACAAGAATCACTACTCAATTGTTTAAAAGAAGACAAATTACCAAAACTTAAAAATGTATTGTCAGAAAATAGTAAATTGGTATTTCATACTTCTGAACTTGGAAAAAATCAGCAGTTGTTACAAATATTAAAGCAAACTTTTACGGCAAATCATCAGCCAAAAGTTTTTGCAACGCCACATGCAACGGTTTTTAACGGACAGTTTCAAAAGCATTTCTTAGCCAAAGTATTTTACGGATATTATCCAACAGCACAATCGCCAGGAAATGTTGATTTATCAAAACAATTCATTCGTAAATATCCTTTAGAAGATATTCATTGGTTAGACGCAATCAGAACAAAGGAAGAAGAAGAGCCTGGAGAAGCATTTTCGTATAAATTCAATATTCCTGTACGTTGGGAAATAGATTTTTCAGGCGATGAAGAAGCACCTTCATTGACAAGTCCGGAAGCGATTATGGACTGGGTTGACGACAACGATAAGTACGGCAAAATTATCAAAGACATGGGAATTCCTGTAGAACAATTTAGATGGAAAGCTTATAAATCTGGCGACAAACTCATCATCAAAGGAAAAACTACCGTAGTTTGTGTAATGAAACCAATGATGCAACGTAACAATCCGTTATCATATGTTCGTACAGAATTTGACAATCAACGGTATTATACACAGCTTTAACCTTATAACAATTGCTTATGCTATGTGAATTAATTTAAAAATTAGTTGATTCACATAGCTCGCTTTATTACTGAAATAAAAAACGTCAACTTCTATTGATTTTCTAGTCGAAGTGACGCTTTTAGATGCTTAAAAAAATCAAATACCAACACCAAATTTTAACCTATATTTGTTTTATGAAGACGTCTTATGTAAAAACACTATTCTTCTTATTTATATTTTGTGCTACAGTACTTCATGCACAAAGCATTGAATATCTCGCGTTAGATCAAGAATTTAAAATTGGGAACACCTATCCATTATTTGGAGATAATGTAAACCTGCGTGCAGCACCAAACACTTCTTCCAAAGAAATGACCCGTTTGCGTATTGGTTTTAATGTAACGATTCTTGCTAAAACGGATATTATATTTGAAAATGGCAATCATAAAATGCCTTGGTATAAAGTACAATATAACAACCTGAAAGGGTATATTCCAGGACAATTTATTGCAAGTAAATCGATCAAAAAAGAAGCTCAAAGTTTTTATTTTAGAAAGCATACTTCTAAGAAAAATAGGGAAGAACTTCTCATCAGAATGGTCACAGGAACAAGCTATCATGCCTATTCTGAAAGTAGTATGCAACTTTATGGCGCTAGTGTTGCTGCATTTATAGAAGATAATCACCAACTGTATAATGTTCAGCATATATTGAGAATTCAGCATTATGGAGATTCTTGCGGTGCTGAAAATGGCAATACTTATTTTTTTATCAATGATGTAAACGAATTGGTGTTTGTGGCACATCTTTCTGTTAGTGGAGATGCTTTGTATTCAGAATCGGAAACATTTACTTTTACTACAAATCCAGCTAATGAACAACCTTCTATTTTATTTACCAAAGAAGTAAGTGATACGGTAGACGAAGTGACAGGTTGGACAGAATCTAAAAGTATGTCTCGCTATTACGAATGGAATGGCACGAAATTAGTACCAGAATTTTCAAAAGAATTCTACAAACGAAAAACAGCAAACTAACATGAAATTAGTTTCCCAAACATACATCCTACGCACACTTTTCATTATTGGAACATGGTTTGCAGCAGCACAAAACAATCAGTTACGCATCTTTACATTAAAAGATGGTTTGCCACAATCGCAAGTAAACGCCATTACACAAGATGATTTAGGATATTTATGGATTGGAACACAAGGCGGTGGAATTGCCCGTTTTGATGGAATTTCTTTTAAAGTATGGAATGAAAAAAATGGGTTGGGTTCCAACTACATTCACGCACTAAAGTTTTACAAAGACACACTATTCATTGGAACGCGACAAGGACTTTCCGTTCGTATAAAAAATACGTTTGACAAATACACAACGCCACGAGTTTATGATATTGAAAATACGGATAAACTCACGTACCTAGCAACACGAAAAGGAATTTACCAATACGATGCGAAAGAAGGTACAAAACCGATAGATTGCAATGCAATTCTCAATTCAACACAAATAAATGACCTCTTATTTGACGGAACTTCTTTTTGGATTGCTTCTCGCAGAGGATTGTGGAAAACAGATCGTTTGGCGAACAACGGAAGCTTCAAAAAAATCATGGATGGCGATTTTAAATCTCTCGTTCAATACAAAGAAAAACTAATTGCCGCGAGTTTCTCTGATGGTGTTTTTGCGTTTCAAGATGGCAAAGAAAGTTTTGAAATTCTCTCGGAAGTCACACAAATCAATACCATAAGCTTGGTAAATGCAGATCAATTGTGGATCAACACAACAAACAAAGGTATCAAACGCATCAATCTGACAGATAATTTAGCCGAAAAATCGATCACAAAACGAAATGGTTTGTCTGTATATCACGTTCGTAAAGCGTTTCAAGACCGACAAAATAATGTGTGGATTGGTTCGTCAGGTGGCGGATTGTTTAAATATGAAAAAAACAACTTTAGACATTACACAAAAAACAACGGACTCACTGCCAATCGTATTTACGCGTTGCATTATGCAGAAAATACGTTGTGGCTTTCCACTTCTGAATCTGGCTTAATGACGATTGATTCTACAGGAATTCAACAACAGGAAGCCACAAGCGAATATCTCAATGTAAAAGTAAAAACGCTGACCAATGATAAAGAAGGTCGAATTTGGGCAGGAACAGAAGGAAAAGGAATCTATCTCTACCAAAGAAAAGTGCGTGATTCTATTGTGTACGACAGCACAATTGTAGATGAAATATCGTATGAAACACAACAAGTAGAAGACATTTATACCGCAACCATTACCACTGATAATGGATTGCCTTCTGATTGGATTCGCAACATTAAAATCTTCGGTTCTGAAATCTGGATTGCTACGTATTCACACGGAATTGCCCGTTTTCAGTACGATTACAAAAGCAAAAAAATATTCAATCTTAAAACCTTTGGTTCAGAACAAGGTGTCAAAGACTTGGCAATTCGCGATTTGGCACGCGATGAAACTGGGCGCGTTTGGTATGCTACAAACAAAGGACATTTAGGTTATATCAAAAACAATAATGTCACACATATTACCGCAGAAAATGTTACAGGAAGCGAAGTTACTATTGGAACCATTCGTTTTCATAATTACGACATGTATGTGGGGACTTTTGGAAAAGGAATTTGGGTTTCTACCTTATCAAAAAACTTAAAATTTGAACGCTTACGCGGAAAAAAAGAACTCTATTCCAACAACATTTATCAGCTTGTTTTTGATGATAATGGCGCACTTTGGGCGGGAAGCGAACGTGGTGTAGATCAAATAACTCTCAACAAGAAAAATGAAATCATCAACGTTGTACATTACGGCGAAAATGATGGCTTTTTAGGAATTGAAACCTGTCACAACGCAACCACAAAAGATAGTGAAGGAAATCTTTGGTTTGGAACGATTTACGGATTAACGAAATACGCACCTTCTACTTCCGAACGACAAAGCTCAAAACCGCAATTACACTTTGAAAATATTGAAGTTGCTTACCAAAGTTTAGATTCAATCGATTTACGAACTTGGACAAATTCCGATAAACAATTACAACTCTCTGAAGATGAAAACAACATGGCGTTTCAATTTCGTTCTGTCGATTTGGACAATCCAGAAGCCATTGTATACCGACATAAATTTGACGATAACAATTGGAGCCCGTGGAATCAGGAAAGTAAGATTACATTTGGTGGTTTGGACTATGGCGATCATACTTTTTTGGCGCAATCAAGGAATAAAGATTGGCTAGAAAGCGATCCGATTAGCTTTCAATTTCATGTCATTCAACCGTTGTACAAAAAAACATGGTTTAGAAATATTATATGGACAATTCTTGGATTGATTGTACTTTTTATCATCTATTCATACATCAAACGAGTAAAAGCTAAAAACCGTGCCATTCGCGAACGTTTGCAATTGGAAAATCATTTGCTTTCACTAGAACAAAAAGCATTGCGCTTACAGATGAATCCGCACTTTATTTTCAATGTGTTAAATGGGATAAAGGGCATGAGTAGAAACGATATTACAAAGATGGACAAAACGATCAATACCTTTGCGGTATTGCTTCGAGAAACGTTAACAAATTCTAGAAAAGATACAATTACGCTTGCGCAAGAAATCAAAACTTTAAAAAACTATGTAGAAGTAGAACGTTTGATGGCGAGCAAAGATTTTGCCTATCAAATTGATTTAAAATCTGATCTCGATCCTGAAGAAGTATTAATTCCACCAATGTTGATTCAACCGTTTGTAGAAAATGCTATTCGTCACGGAATCATGCCGCTGCAACGATCTGGCGAATTGAAAGTGCAATTTACCACCGACACTAAATTTTTATACGCAACCATACTTGACAACGGAATTGGCATTCAGCAATCGCAACAAAACAAGCCAAAAACCGATCATCAATCGATGGCATTGCAAGTTACCAAAGAACGAATTGAGTCGTTGGCAGGTCATAATACGCTAAAAATTGAAGACATGTCTAAAAAAGATGCTACTTTAGCAGGAACGAAGATTTCATTTAAGATTCCACTGGAAACGGATTATTGATTTTAGAAATTAGATCGCTGACGCTGTTAGATGTTAGATCGCTTTGCTTTTAGACTTGTTCCTGCGTTGCAGGAATCTATTAGATTGTTAGACTTTAAAAAATTAATCTGTTTCTAATTTAAAGAACAAATGTTACTTAAGTAAAAATGTATTTTGATATAAAACTCATAACCAAAAACATGCTCACTACTGTTATTGTTGACGATATTCCTGCGGCATTACAAATGCTCAAAGAAGACATAGAACGTTTACATCCTGAATTAAATATTATTGGAACTGCTTCAAGCGTTGTGGAAACGGCAAAATTATTACGCAAACAGCAACCTGATATTTTATTTTTAGATATTATGCTAGGCGATGGCTCTGGATTTGATGTGTTGGAGATTTTTCCGAATCTAACATCAAAAATCATCTTTGTAACGGCAAGTGACGAATTTGCCATCAGAGCGTTTAAATTTGCTGCAATTGATTACGTGTTGAAACCTTATTCAGAAGAAGAACTATCTACAGCGATTGAAAAAGCAAAAGGTCAAATTCACCCAAACAAAGAACGTTTAGACATCTTAAAAGATACCTTAGCCGCTCCAAATGAAAAGCCTACAAAAATATCATTACACACGCTCGACAAGATTATTATTGTGAGTATGGATGAAATTATTCGTTGTGAATCTGATAGCAACAATACGATTTTCTACTTAAAAGACGGACAGAAGATTTTTGTAACCAAAACGCTCAAATACTTCGCGGATATGTTGAAAAACTATCAATTTTTGCGTGTGCATCAAAGTCATTTAGTCAATCTGCAATTCATTAAAGCATTTATCAAAACGGATGGTGGTTATTTATTGTTGAAAGATAAAAGTACGGTTCCGGTTTCTGTTCGTAAAAAAGTTGAGGTGATGGAGATTTTGAGTAGTATTCATCGAAAGTAGCTTCGACATTGCTCAGCTACCTTTCTTTGGATCGCTTTGCTCAATTCAAGGATTTAAAAATTCAATGATTCAAGGTTGTTTCTAACACTATTTACAAATAAATAATTTCTTTGGTGTTTTCAATTAAAAAGTTTGATTAAAAAACTCAGAATTTTGGTATCGCTTTCGCTCAAATTATGTTCGTATTTTAGTTTGAATTTTCAATTATTCTTAGAACTTGACTAATACCCAATACTCAATACCCAATACCCAAAAGCTAATACCTATTTTTTTTCGCTTCGCTCAATTCAAGGATTCAAGGTTGTTTATGAGATCATTATTTGATTTTATATAAAATGTTAAGTTTTAAATACGTTTCTAAGATAAATTTGAGTGTTGTTTGAAACGTCTTTGCGAGAATTTCGTAGAAAGTCGTGGCAATCTGCTCTTATGAAACCAAAAAGTTCGCAATGATGCTAACATACTAATATTTCAAAAAAGCGCACTACCAACACCAAATCTCTGAATCCCTGAAAATTTACTATCTTTCAAAAGATTAAAATCCATTTCTATGAAGCCGATAGCCACTTTCTTGTTGATATTTTTCATATCATGTACGTTTGCGCAAAGCGAATACGAACCTACAGCCATTGATCCGTATGGAATTAAAAATCCGAAAGCGCCTAAACAATTGGACGATTTTAAACCGATGATTGGTATCTGCGACTGCGATTCAGAAAGTAGGAATCCCGATGGAACTTGGGCAAAACCTGTAAAAATGACCTGGAAATATTCATACATTATGAATGGAATGGCAATTCAGGATCAAACCTTAAAAGCAGATGGAAAGCACTCGGGAAGCATCCGACAGTTTCATAAAGACAGTTTAAAATGGTATGTACATTACTATGCTTCGGCAACTCCAACGGCAACGTTATCTTCTTGGGAAGGCAATAAAACCAAAGATGGGAAAATTGTGCTCTACAAACCACAAAAAGCACCAAATGGCGCCGAAGGTTTTTCACGCTTAACGTTTTATGATATTACTGATAAAGGTTACAAATGGATTGGCGAATGGGTTGACAAAACGGAAAAGATTGTTTATCCTTTTTGGAAAATTTCATGCACAAAACGTGAAGAATAATCACATAAAACACTACTATTAAAACACTTACGTCCACACATAAATAAAACTTATAGATATCATACAAAACATAAATGAAAATGTATAAACTTTATTCTCGATCTTTGTTGTGCAATTAAGATAAGAGTTATACAACTCATAAGTTAAATAAAGTTTATTAAAGACAAAATCGTATACAAGTAGTTAGTAAGTGTTATATACAAGTTAGCGAAACCGAACAATATTTGTGAGAATGTATTGTTCGGTTTTTTTAGTTTTATGGATTGTATATTTCATTAAATACTTCTTTTAACTTTTCAAATTTTAGTTTACTAAAATTTTTGTTAGGGAACCAAGATCCATCTTTTTTCTCATATAAAATTGAGAAGTTAGTACTATACAAATATTTTTCTAAAACCTTGATAGCATCTTTTCTACTTACTTTTACTGTCTTAGCATATTCATCATAATACTTTTTATGATCTTCCCAATCATTTGGAATTGCTGTGACTGTTATTTGATCAATATTAGTTTGAGCAAAAGATTGAAATACTACATAGATAATATCCCTTTTTACAATTTCTTCTTTTAGCTCGCGAGATTCAGTCTCTAAAATTGATTTGGATACTTGAACATGAACATTTGATTCTTCTTCAGATATAAATTTTAGTGAACCATTTTCTTCATGAAAATCAGAAGATTCTTTTAGCATTTCTCTTACACTCTGAAATTTGGGTAAGGTTTCTTGCTCACAAGATGAAAATAAAACTACAATTAAAATAAAAAATATTTGTTTCATAAAGTACAATTTGAATAAAAATAATACACCTCAAACTAAGAATCTTACGGCTTTCCATAAAAAAAAACAGAAAACACACACCGCATTTTCTGTCTTTTTAAAAGCCTTTTATAAAAATCACAAAAAGCTAAAATCTATAAACTACGGATTACAAGAACCAGCACCAGAGCAACCGCCAGAGCATTCTTGTGTACAATAATTTCCATCTGATTTAATAGTTTTCATATCTAACTTACCGCCGTTAATCTCTAATTGTTTTAGTTTAGAAATTACTTCTTTCTGTAAACGTAAGGTTGCTAATTGTCTTTTTTTCATAATAAACGTGAGTTCGACTTAACAAATCACTATATAGTTCATAATTCACTGAAAAATAACTAATTGTCAGTTCGAGCATTATCGCAGATACCGAGCGTAGCTCAAGAGAACACTATAAAAAATAAAATTTCGATTGAATCTCGATAGCTACGCTAGGTATCTTCAATTAAAATATATTTTAATTTCAATAATGCTCGATTTGACATTAAGTATAATCTGCTGACAATCAATTTTATAATGAAATAGTTATATCGAACTCACGTTAATAAAGTATAGTATTTGTAATTTTTTTTTTGGTTACTAATTAATGTGATGTTTTAAAAATAGACAAAGCTTTACAGCTATACAATGATTTTTTCTCTTTAAAAATAAGAAGGAATTACTGCTACATTTTTTAATTTTCTTAAGACCAACATGCAAACACATCCGCGACTTTTACTCAATTTATCTTTAGCTTTTAATTAAACGGTCAAAAGGTTTTGAAATTTTACTAGGTAGCAAATTTTTATTTACTAACTAGAAAACTATTTTTTGCTAAGTAGTAAAAATATTTTTTATATTTAACAAAAGCTTAAAACATCAAAGAGTTTTTTATAAAATCACTTGAAGAAGTGTTTAATTTCTCTTTACAAATCAAATAAAAACAGAAGAACATGTCTATAAAATATAAAATTATTGAGCGTGGTGCGCCAGGTGTTTCAGGTGGTGGCTCCAAAAAATATTATGCATCTACCACAGCACGCGAAAAAGTAGATTTAAAGCAATTAAGCGAACGCCTAGCGGCAATTTCTACAGTAAGTGAAGTAGATACCATTGCGGTATTGCAAGGTTTGGTGCATTTATTACCCGAATATCTATGCAATGGTAGTAGCATTTCATTGGGCGATTTTGGCACCTTCACACCACACATTCGTAGTGAAGGAAAAGATACTCCCGAAGCAGTCAACGCACAATCTATCAAAAGTGTGAATGTAACGTTTAGACCAAGTGTAGAGTTTAAAAATCGGATGAAAACTGTGCGCTTTAAAAAGCATTCTTAGTAATATCTTTTTTTTTCTTCCTTTGAATCACTAACAGGTAAGCCTTTTTATTTTTCCAATTATTGTGATGCTTATTTATGCTTTCATAACAAGTAAACATCAAGTATGGATACTTATATTTTCATCCAAACAAGAAAAGGATTCATAAAAACCATTTATATATATCATATAAAACATAAATAAAAATATATGAATTATATTCTTGATCTTTGCAGTGTAATATTAAAAAAACAACACGATGGAGAATATCAAAACACAGGTTACACAAGCACAACATACCGCTACTAAAACAAAAGTTGCCGTGGCTTACGGTGACGGAATCGGTCCAGAAATAATGAAAGCGACCCTAAAAATCTTAGAAGCGAGTGGCGCAAATATTGAACCTGAAATTATTGAAGTCGGTGAAAAGGTATACTTATCAGGAAACTCATCAGGAATTGAAAAGAAGTCTTGGGAAGCCATCAACCGAAATAAAATTATCTTAAAAGCTCCTATTACAACGCCACAAGGAAAAGGATACAAAAGCTTAAATGTTACCTTGCGTAAATCACTCGGACTTTTTGCAAATGTACGTCCTGTAAATGCATTACATCCGTATGTGCAGACACATTTCCCAAACATGGATGTTGTAATTATTCGTGAAAATGAAGAAGATTTATACGCAGGAATCGAGCATCAACAAACACAAGATGTGGTACAATGTTTAAAGTTGATTACACGTCCAGGTTGTGAAAAAATTGTACGTTATGCTTTTGAATATGCAAAACTATACGGAAGAAAGAAAGTGACTTGCATGGTAAAAGACAACATTATGAAATTGACAGATGGTTTGTTTCACAACGTATTCAAAGAAATTGCCGCAGAATATCCTGAAATCAAAAGTGAATCACAAATTATTGACATAGGTTCGGCACGTTTAGCAGCAAATCCAGAAAACTATGATGTGGTGGTAACTTCAAATTTATATGGAGATATCATTTCTGACATCGCTGCGGAAATTGCAGGTTCTGTAGGAATGGCAGGTTCTGCAAATGTTGGAAAAAATGTTGCCATGTTTGAAGCCATTCACGGATCAGCGCCAGACATTGCAGGGAGAGCCATTGCAAATCCTTCAGGATTATTGAATGCTGCGGTAATGATGTTGATTCATATTGGAAAAGCTAACATCGCCAACAAAATAAAAAATGCTTGGCTAACCACAATAGAGCAAGGATATCACACTGCAGATATTTACAAAGAAGGACAAAGCAAACAAAAAATGTCTACCAGTGAATTTGCCGATAAAGTAATTGAAAACTTAGGAAAAACTCCGCAGCAATTAACGCCAAGTACTATTGACGAAAATGTAGGAAACATTCAAATTCCTGAATATAACAGACCAAAGCAGGAGCAAGCCTTAGTAGGAACGGATGTATTTATCAACTGGCAAGGCTCTAATCCGCAAGAGATTGGCGATGCTTTAGCAAGTTTACAATCCTACAAACTAAAACTCAAAATGATTACCAATCGTGGTGTCAAAGTATATCCAAACGGATTACCAGAAACCTACTGTACAGATCACTGGCGTTGCCGATTTGTTGCCACAGATGCGGTAATTAACGGAGAAAAACCAAAATACATGCCTGTAGATTTTGAACAAATTCTTGCCTTATTATCAAACATTAACGAAATAGGGTATGAAGTCATCAAAACAGAAAACTTGTACGAATTTGATGGGAAACGCGGTTTCTCACTCGGACAAGGAGAATAAAAAGAGTAGTAGTAAGTGTTATTATATATTTAGCTTGAAGCCGAACAATACGTGTGTGCAAAGTATTGTTCGGCTTTTATTTTGTTTTTATCTTCTATACTAAAAACGCTTCTGCAGATAGAACTCAAAGTCGATTGCTGCTTGTTTGAATGTTCTCTTATCAAAAATAAACGACTGAAAACAAAGTGCTTACACGTAAAATACTGTTAATATTTCTTAAAAAACGTCTAAACTGTTTAATCTTTGTTTATATTTGTTAAACAAAATTAATATAACCGTACACCATGAAATCACTACTACTTAAATTTTTAGCACTTTCATTTATTGCACTGCTTTCGTTCAAAACTGGCGAAGTACAGCAATTTCAAGGAAAAGCCTATTATTTTTCCAAATCTAAAATGCAACTAGGAAGTTGGGGCGCACGATTGAGCGAAGCCCAGAAAAAAGATGTGGCAGCACGGTTAAAAAACAGATTGGAAAAAACATACGTATTAAGTTTTGACAAAGAAGCATCCGTTTTTAAAGAAGAAGACAAACTAGATGCAATCTCAGGAGCTACAGATTCTTGGGGCGCTAACTTTTCAAGAGGTTACCAATATAAAAATGTAAAAGATTCTGCTTTAGTGCAAAGTCAGGAATTTTATGGAAAAAAGTTCCTAGTAAAAGATAAATTGCACACAATTGAATGGAAAATGGGCAAAGAAACGAAACAAATTGGACAATACATGTGCTTCAAAGCAACAGCGAGCATATCACAAGACGACTTGGCTTGGTACAATTTTTCATGGAGCGATCTCAGAAGAAAAGACGAAGATGGTGATGGAACACCAGACGTTCCTATGGTAGAAGTTGAAGCTTGGTACACGCCACAAGTTCCGGTAAGTCATGGACCAGCAGAATATTGGGGATTACCAGGATTAATCTTAGAAGTAAGCGCTGGAAATACAACGATGTTGTGTTCTAAAATTGTCATAAATCCAGGAGAAGAAGTTAAAATTCAAGCGCCAAAAGGCGGAAAAGAAATCACCAAAAGTAAATACCAAGAAACCATCAAAGGGAAAATGCAAGAAATGATGAACAATCGCAGAAGAAGACGCGGTTAAGTTTTTTAGTTTAGTATTAAACTTTTATCTTAAATTCTAGTCTAAATAAAAAACTAACTAAAACACACTGATGAAACAAATACTTTGTATTTTCCTATTGTTTGCAGCAAACTTCGCTTTTGCACAAATTAAAATGGAAGGAGTTGTAAAAGATAGCCTTAACAAACCACTAGAATTAGCAAACGTTATTGCTTTAAACAAACAAACAAATACCCTAGAATCTTACGGAATTACGGATAAGTTTGGAAAATACAGACTTAAATTAACCAAAAACACGACTTATAAAATTCAAGTAAGTTACATTGGTTTAAAAAATGTAGAAGAAGAACTTTCCTCAAAAGAAGTTGATATTACCAAAGATTTTATCATGAACAAAAGCAACTCGCTCGAAGCTGTTGAGTTGACTTACGAGATGCCTGTGACGATTAAAGGTGATACACTTGTTTACAATGCAGATTCTTTTAAAAACGGAACTGAGCGGAAGCTAGAAGATGTGCTGGAAAAATTGCCTGGCGTAGAAATCAACGAAGATGGTCAAGTAGAAGTAGAAGGGAAAGTTGTGAATAAATTGATGGTAAACGGAAAAGATTTTTTTGATGGAGATACCAAATTAGCCACAAAAAATATTCCTTCAAAAGCAGTAGATAAAATTCAGGTATTGCGTAACTATTCGGAAGTTGGACAGTTGCGAAGCGTCACGAATAATCAGGATAATGTTGCCATAAATATTAAATTAAAAGAAGGAAAGGAAAACTTTTGGTTTGGAAATATTACGGCAGGAAGTGGTTCTTCGCCAGATAATGAACTCTATTTATTTCAACCCAAACTATTCTATTACAGTCCGAAGTATAGCATCAATTTTATTGGAGATGTAAATAATATTGGAGAAGTTGCGTTGTCGCGACGTGATATTCGAGGTTTTACAGGAGGTTTTCGTGCGCCAAGCAGAAGTAGTGGAACCAACATTAATCTTGGAGATAATGGGTTGAACTTTTTGACGAATCAAAACAATGCCTTAGAAATAGAAAGCAAACTTGCCACTGGAAACTTTAGTTATTCACCAAATAAAGCCTTGGATTTAAGCGGATTTTTAATCTACAGTAGTAGCCGAATTTTATCAAGAGAATCAAGTTTGGTACAATATACCGATCCAGAATTAGGCATTCCTGATGAAGCAACCGAACAACGAAGCAGAGAGCGTTCTGACCAAGTTGTGGCAAAATTAAGTGCTTCGTATCAGCCGAATTTCAACAATCAATTGGATTATGACGTGATTGGTCGTGTTTCCAACGACACGCAAAATCAAGGTGCATTTTCATCAGTTATTGGAACAACAAACCAAATAGATGAGGTGACTCCATACAGTTTCAATCAAAATTTAAATTATTATTACACACTCAACGAGAATAATATTTTTGCACTCGAAGCGCAGCATTTAATTAAAAATGAAGATCCTTTTTACAACGCAATTTTAGATAACGAAGACGATAGTGCGTTTGATACTACTGCACAGGCTTTAGGTTTGGATACAACGACAGAGCAATACAATCTTGGGCAAAACAGACGTATCAAATCGAATCAATTTGATGCGAAATTGGATTATTATAATATTTTGAATGCGCGAAGTAACATCAACATTACGTTTGGTACAATTTTGAGTAATCAGCAATTCAATTCAAACTTATTTCAATTTTTAGGACCAGGATTGACTTTAAATCCTACACCAAGTTTTAATGATGGACGTGCAACGAATGATATTGAATATAACTTTAGTGACATCTACTTAGGATTTCATTATCGTTTAAAAAGTGGAAAGTTTACGTTTACACCAGGTTTTTCAGTGCATGCGTATGGAAATAAAAACAGTCAGTTTGGTGTAGAATACGATGATAATTTCTTTAGAATTTTGCCTGATTTTGAAACGCGAATTCAGTTTAAAAAGAGTGAAGCCTTAACGTTACGCTACCAAATGCGCAATCAGTTTACTGACGTGACACGTTTGGCTGAAGGTTTGGTGATGAACAACTTTAATAGTTACCAATTTGGAGAACCAACATTGGAGAATGCGTTGTCGCACAATGTGAGTTTAATTTATACAAGTTTCAACCTTTTTAACTATACAAATGTATTTGCGAGAGCTTCGTATTCAAGTAACATTGACCAAATTCGTGGCTTGACAAACTTTGAAAGTGTGATTAGAACAGGAACATTCTTTAATTCTAGTTTTGCTGATGAAAATGTAAGCGTTGTTGGACGTGTGCAACGTACGTTTGGAAAAGTAAGAGCGAGCATTTTTGGGAGATTTAACTATAGTAAAATCAATCAGTTTATTCAGCAACGACGTTCTATAAATGAAGGATTTACGCAAACCTATGTTCCTGAGATTCGCACCAATTTTAAAATTGCTCCGAACGTTCGATTACGCCATAGCTATAGTGTTACCGACAATCAACAAGGAGGACGAGATACTCAGTTTGTGACAAATGCCACTACGTTTGATTTTGATGCTTACATTTGGAAACGCATTACATTCCGAACAGATTATACATATACAAATCAAGATTTAGGAAATGGAAATTCGCAATCGTTCCAAACATGGAATGCAACACTTTCGTATAGAAAAAATAGAGATGCCAAATGGGAATATGAAATTAAAGCAACTAACTTGTTAAACATTGATGCGCAAGTACGAAACAGCGCCAATAACATTTCGGTGTTTAGTCAGGAAACGTTTATTCAACCACGATTTATTACTTTTAGATTTGTGTATACATTATAAAATTGATATAAACTTTAATTATAAAAGCCGAATAATAATCGAGAGAATATTGTTCGGCTTTTTTATTGTGTTTACTTCTTTTGAGTATTATGGAAGTTGTTTCTACTGTATTGATAAATTTTTCTAAGAAACTGGGTTTCATTCCTCTAATTTCAAAAATTAAAATAATATAAAATCTAGAATTTCTTAGTGACAAGTTTTGGTGGTTTTTTAGGAGCTTCAGAAATGATTTCAAATTCAATGACTCCAAGTAATAGTGATTCTTCTTTGGTAACGACATCAACTCTCCACTTTCCACTAATGATATTTTCTTTGTAGGTAAATCCGCGGTAACCTTCGTCACGTCCGCCAGTGATTTCATAACTCATTTCGTCTGTTACTTCCCAAATTTCTTCTTCAGGATTGTAATAACTCCAACGGTGCGAAACTTCTTTGTTTAAATCCGTTGGTGCAAATATGGAAGAATATACATATACTTTTTCGTTTACGTGATGGTAGAATTTTACTTTGTGCGTTCGCCAAAAAATATACCAAGCATCAGCTTCGTAAGTAACTATATAATTGCTATTTTGTTTGGTAATATTGTGGGCTACCATTCCTTCTGCCAACGCAAGCGGTACAGGCGGAATCATTCTGAAATAGTATAAAGTATTGATACAGATGTAAATTGCAGCAATAATACCAAATAGTTTTCCTAGTTGAACTTCGGCTCTTGTGGTTGGACTTGAAATATAAATCGTTAAGATTAGCGTTAGCGTTAGCACCGTACTTACAATTCCTGAAGCTATAAAGATAGAAGTATCCATTTCCTTGATAATCACGGGAATCATAAAGACAAAGAATATAAAACTGATAAAGTAATATGTTCCGAATTGTAGGTTTTTATTGGAAATTCTTTTCTTTAGAAATTCATTAGCAAGCAAAAGCAAGACCAGAATTATAAAAAAAGCAGCTGTTTTGGAAAGCGAAACACTTCTTGAAAAATAAATAACATAGGCGCTGGAAAGTCCGCCAAAAAAGAACTGAATTACGAGTGGAAAGTATTCTTCGTATCTTTCTAAAAAGGTGTTTTTCCATTTGCCATCATCTGCCAGATTAAAAAGATAAAGCGTGATTGTTAGTAAGGTCATGTGTGAAGTGAGTACGACTAAATCGTACATTCTGTCAATTCTGCCTAACGTTAAAGAATCAAAAATAAAACCACCGATAAAAAATAAAATCGGTGCATATTTTTCATGTCTTCTGATGAATCTTCTGAATTTACTATTTCGAAATTTGACTAGCGTTCTTTTCATATGAATTGATAGAGTTCAAAGATAGGATTTCAAAAAACTTCGATTCCTCTAAGTCAAAAATAGATTAAATCTAAAGAAAATCACCATATTATTTTTTGTTTTTGGTGTATCTAATTCTATACGTTCTTAAGATATTTTCTAACATTTGTGTATCTACATTTAGCTCGTTAATTTCTATTTTCTCATAAAAATAATCGTGTTCATTACCATGATGATAGCAATATCCTAAAAAGGATTTAGAAGTATTTCCATAACCTTCTTGCAGCACTTCTTCTTCTGAGATCACTGACCAGTCTTTAAAAGCTACATTTTTTGTTTGAATTCCATTAGCATCTATGATAATATGTGGTTTTGTATTGGAAACTTTTATCAAATACTTTACCAAACTGTACAAACCAAAAGCAAATAATGCGCCGCCATAAAAGGGACTATTTTCAGCGCTACCAAATAATAAAAAACTACCAACACCAATTAATAGAAGTGATACACTTAGTTCTACATAATTATGTGTTTTGGAATAGTAAATTTCTGTTTTGGGAGGCAAATTGTGATCTTCACGATATACATCTTCTTTTTCAAATTTCCTTTCAAGCTTTTTTAACTTTTGTTTGTCTTCCCAGTTTCTAATTTCAGTTTTTTCAAACATGCTTCCATCTTCCCAAATTAGTTTTTCTTGAACAGCTCTTTTCTTTAATTCATGTACATTTCGAACATTTTCAAATGCCCAAATTCTCCATTTGGTAATCATGTAACTCCAAATTAACCAAGCAACTAAGAATCCAATGACGAAACCAACAGCAATTCCCCAACTAGGAATTAAGTTTTGTTTGGAAAGGTAAAATGCAAGTGCAGGACAGCCAATAAGTGTAATCGTCACGGGAACATTTACCATTAAATGTCCTCTTTTAATTGCTTTATTTACAGATATTTCTTGTCTCATTACAAATTATTTAAAAACTCGAACAGTTGTTGTTTGATAAAATAATTCCAGCCAGCAACACAACTTTCTCGCTTAAACTCTGGAATTTCATCAGAAAAGTCTTCAATAACTTTTGTGGTTAATGTAAGTTGTGTTTCTCCATTTTGTGGAAGGAGTTGAAACGTAACAAATGAATCACCTACGTAATTTTCATATTTCCAGTTGAAAACAATTTTTTGTTGCGGAATGACTTCTGTGATTTCCCACAAATGCATAAAATCTCGTGAAGGCGCTTTGACATTAAACTGCGTCTGAAAACCAACTTCAGCTTTAAAATCGGGAATAGTATCAAAAAACCATTGGCGCATTTGTGAAACTTCTGTGATAGCATTCCATACCGTTTCAACAGATTGTGTAAAATTTTGTGAAACGATTACTGGTGGTTCAGAGGTTTTCATTTTTGGTGTTTTGTGTTGGGTGTTAGATTTTAGGTGTTTGGTAAAAGTAGTAAAATTATGTCTCATAAAAACGTAAACAAAAAAAGCTGAAAATCTACCGTAGATTTTCAGCTTTTAGAATTTGATTTTAGTCATTTATTTCTCGATTCCTGCCGTTGCTTGTAGTGTTTCTGTTTTTTCACATTTACCATCGGCTGCGTGGCAAGCTGTACAATATCCTGTACCATCAACAGCTCGTTTTGGATTACATCCTGTAGCACAACCTTTACAACTTACAGTAGTCGCTGTTGCGGAAACATCATATCCATTTGCTCTACGCTTCAATAAATAAGCAGTTTTTTCCGTTTTGTCTTTGCTTGATATAATGAGTTGCACAACTTCAATCTTTTCATTATCTGTAGCTTTGCTGACATCAATTTTCAAGGAACTCATATCCATTCTGGAAACTTGGTCAGCCGTCATTTTCTTTTCTAACATTGAGACAACTTCCTTTTTGTTTGTTAATACAATTTTGCCTTTATCCATCTTTGCGACAATCATTTCTTGTTCCTTTTTTGCACTTTTTTTAGTGTCCATTTCGGTGTCAGTTGATGATTCCGTTTTCGCTTTGTTGTCAGATTGCTTATTTTCTTTATTTTCACATGAATATAAAAATAAGAGACACAAGACGAGTAGTAAGCTAGCTTTTTTTGTTGTTTTCATTTGTAAAGTTTTTTGGTTAATTACTTACTTAAACATACATATTTTCTCGCTATTTATCTATTTTATTCTATTATCGCCCTGAATATTCGATGTTTTAACTCATTGTAAATCAGTTGATTTTGTAAAACGAGAGAAATCTGCTCACAAAAAAAAGCGATCTTATCCAAAGATCGCTTTTGTATATGATAAAGTCTATTTTCTATTTTTATACTCTGTGACGTTCTCTTGCCAATAAAGTGTTTTTTAGTAACATCGCAATAGTCATCGGTCCAACTCCACCAGGAACTGGTGTAATATGACTTGTTTTTTTACTTACATTTTCAAAGTCTACATCACCTGTAATGCGATATCCTCTTTTTCTAGTTTCATCGGGAACACGTGTGATTCCGACATCAATAACAACGGCATCATCTTTTACCATTTCTGCTTTTAAGAAATTTGGTTGTCCCAATGCGGTAATGATAATGTCTGCCTGACACGTAATTTGTGTAATGTTTTTGGTGTGACTGTGTGTTAGCGTAACAGTCGAGTTTCCAGGAAAACCACGTCTTCCCATTAAAATACTCATCGGTCTACCAACAATATGACTTCTTCCTATCACAACAGTGTGTTTACCTTTGGTTTCTACGTCATAACGTTCTAAGAGTTCTAAAATTCCAAAAGGTGTTGCTGGAATAAAAGTAGACATGTCTAATGCCATTTTTCCAAAGTTTTCAGGGTGGAAACCATCAACATCTTTGTCTGGATGCACAGCCATTAATACTTTTTGTGTATTAATTTGTGGTGGTAATGGTAATTGAATGATAAATCCGTCAATATCATCGTTATCATTCAACTCGTGAATTTTCTTTAAAAGTTCAAGCTCTGAAGTCGTATTTGACATACGCACCAATGTAGATTCAAACCCTACACGTTCGCAGGCGCGAACTTTACTTCCAACGTACGTTAAACTTGCACCATCATCTCCAACCAGAACGGCAGCCAAATGCGGAACTTTTTCTCCGCGATCTTTCATTTTTTGGACTTCCTGTGCTATTTCGTCCTTGATATCATTTGATACCTTTTTTCCATCTAATAAAATCATGTATAGTTGTGTTGTGTTGTTGCTTAGTATTCAGTTGCCTGTCGCCAGTTTTCAGTTTTAAATAACTACCCCAAACTTATCAGGATAACGCATCATATAATTAAGTAACTTTCCTACTTCTTCACTTAAAATCTTTAATTTTTCTGCTTCTGATGATGTAATGTATTCACAGGATAATGCAAAATTTAACCAAACAGTCGTTTCTGAATTTTCAGCGTCTGCATCGGTTAACTTACTTATAAAATGTTTTACATATTTACGTTTCCTGTAAGCTTCAGCAATATTTACAGTTATTGACCTTGATGATCGTCTTATTTGATCTGTCAATGAATACACTTCTTCTTTTGGAAACTTTTTGCTGATTTCAAAAATTTGCATTGCCAAATCATACGATTTTTGATATGCTAATAACTTTTGAAAATCCATTTTATTTCTAATATTTTATATTTTTCCAAAGAAGTAATATCGAAAACTGCCAACTGAAAAACTGAGACTATTAAGTAAACTAGCGTCCCATTCCTTTCATCATTTGCATCAGCTTTCTTCCGCCACCACCTTGCATCATTTTCATCATCTTGCTCATTTGGTTGAACTGCTTTAGCAATTGATTCATTTCTTGTACCGAACGTCCAGCACCTTTAGCAATACGCTTTTTACGACTGGCGTTTATCATTGATGGTTTTGAGCGTTCTGCAGGAGTCATAGAATGGATTAACGCTTCAATATGTTTAAAAGCGTCGTCTTCAATTTCCATTCCTTTCATGGCTTTGGAAGCTCCAGGAATCATGCCGACTAAGTCTTTCATGTTCCCCATTTTTTTCACTTGCTGTATTTGCTTTAAGAAATCGTCAAAACCAAACTGATTTTTTGCAATTTTCTTTTGTAACTTTCTTGCTTCTTCTTCATCAAATTGCTCTTGCGCTCTTTCTACTAACGAAACAACGTCTCCCATTCCTAGAATACGATCTGCCATACGTGAAGGATAAAAGACATCAATTGCTTCCATCTTTTCACCTGTACCAATAAATTTGATTGGTTTGTTTACAACCGATTTAATAGAAATCGCTGCTCCACCACGTGTATCACCATCCAACTTTGTTAAAATAACTCCGTCAAAATTTAAGATATCATTAAAGGCTTTTGCTGTATTCACGGCATCCTGACCAGTCATAGAATCTACCACAAATAAGGTTTCTTGTGGCTCAATAGCTTTATGAATATTTGCAATTTCAGTCATCATGGCTTCATCAACTGCCAAACGACCTGCGGTATCGATAATAACTACATTGTGTCCGTTTTGTTTTGCGTGTGCAATTCCTGCTTGAGCAATGGCAACAGGATCATTATTTCCTTTATCAGAATACACATCAACCTTAATCTGATCTCCAACAACATGTAATTGATCGATTGCCGCCGGACGATATACATCACAAGCAACTAATAAAGGTTTCTTTGTTTTTTTATTCTTCAAATAATTGGCAAGTTTTCCAGAAAAAGTTGTTTTACCAGAACCTTGCAAACCAGACATCAATATAATTGATGGTTTCCCTGACAAGTTGATTCCTGCGGCGTCACCACCCATTAAGTCGGTAAGTTCATCTTTTACGATTTTTACCATTAACTGTCCTGGCTGTAAAGTAGTAAGTACGTTTTGTCCTAAAGCTTTTTCTTTTACACGTTTTGTAAAATCTTTTGCAATTTTAAAGTTCACATCGGCATCAAGTAAGGCTCTACGGACTTCTTTTAAAGTCTCTGCAACATTTACTTCCGTTATACTTCCATGTCCTTTAAGAACATGCATCGCTTTATCTAGCTTTTCACTTAAATTATTAAACATACCTTCGTATTCTTTTTTTGAGAAGTGGCAAAGATAGTGGAAACTTCTAAATTTTAAAAGTTTATGCCTGCTCGTTTTGGACGTTGAGTAGCTTCTTTTTTTAGGATAGAATGTTTAATAACACTCCTTTTAACCATAATACTTCCCAAAGAAGCCAAAAAAATATAAACTTTGATATTCTTCGTAGATTGATATATCTAAAAACTGTATATAAGTAAAATTAAAACTAAATTTACAAACGGATTAAACTTTGGTGCATATCTCATATCTAAATACCTTTTAAAAATATCGAAAGGAAGTTTGTTGAAATATTTGTCAATTTGGAAACCGCTTGAATCTAATTTTATAATTTTTGTTGCAAATGGACACCTGTAACTCCTTTTTAACTTGTAATATTGAATTTTAATTCATCTTTTGATGAAATCTGACATCAAAACCCAATGATTTATTCTAGAAAAATCATCAAACAATAAATGGAAAAGAAGAAAAAAACGAAAAAATCTTTGTTTTGGAAAATTGTAAAAAGAAGCATTTTAGTTCTTTTTATACTATTTATTGCGCTTATTTTATTTATAAGAAGTTCTTGGGGACAAGATATTATTGTGAATCAAGTAACGAGTTATATCTCAGACAAAACCAACACGAAAGTAAGCATTGACAAACTTTACCTTTCTTTTTCTGGAAATTTACTCATGGAAGGTTTGTATATGGAAGACAAAGCCGGAGATACGCTTGTATATTCTAAAAACTTAGAAGCGTCGATTGCGATTTTACCGTTGATAAAAAGAGAAGAATTTCATCTGAAATATTTAGAATCTGACGGACTCAAAGCAAACATTCACAAAAAAGATAGCAGTTCAAAATTTAATTACGAATTTTTAATAGATGCTTTCGCTGCCGCAGATTCGACTGCGCAACAAACAACAGGAAGTCCGATGAAAATTAAACTCGGGCAACTCAATTTTTCAAATCTTGATGTTACGTATGCTGATGGAGAAATAGGAATTGAAAGTGCTGTAAAACTCAATACACTTAAAGCCAAAGCCAATAGCATAGATGTTGAAGAAATGCGTTTTGATGTAAATAATGTCGTGATTTCCGATGGTGCTATTACGTACAAACAAACCAAAGCTTTTGTTGATGATCCTGATGCTGAAACTGTCAAACTACCGTATATCATCATTCAAAATCTTGAAGCAAAACAAACAAATTTTTCTTATGCTTCAATTCCTGATAAGTTGGAAATGAATTTGTTTTTAGACGATTTTACAGTGCAAATGCCCGCGCTCGATCTGGAAAAACAAGTCATCGATCTGACAAATGTCACACTTAAAAATTCAACCACAACGATCGTTCAATCAAGTCCAACAACGATAACCACAACTGAAACCATTCAAATTCCGTGGCCAGAATGGAAAGTTACCGCTAAACAAATCAGCATTGAAAACAATCAAGTTTCTGTAAAAACGGGAAATACAAAATCTGTTGCCAATGTGTTCAATCCTGAAAATATTCAGTTTCGCAATTTTGATCTAAAAGCAACGAATGTTTCTTACGAGCCAGAAAATGTAAGTGCAACTTTAGAGCAGGTTTCTTTTATAGATCGCAGTGGTTTTCAATTGAAAAATTTGGTCACTCAATTAACATTGAATAATGCTGTCACAACGCTAAATAATCTTTCTATTCGTACAAATAACAATAAAATTGTGGGTAATGTTTCCATTCGTTACAATAATTTCAACGCATTTGTCAACGATCCGAGTTCCAGTAGATTATCCGCTAAAATTCCTAATTTGAATGTCAATCCGAAAGATGCATTTTTCTTCATGCCTTCACTCAAAGAGAATGAATACATTACTAAATTTTCCAAAAAACCACTTACAGGTTCTCTCACCGTAAACGGTACATTGAATGCTATTGAAATTTCCAATACGTCATTGGCTTGGGGAAGCGATACAAAAGCTACATTAGAAGGTAAAATTACAAACGCACTTGACATAAATACTGCTGCAATCGATTTTAAAAATTTCAATATCATCTCCAATAAAACAGATGCGTTTACTTTTGTTGATCCAGAACTACTCACTATTGATATTCCTGAAGAATTTCAGTTAATAGGAACTGCAGCTGGTAGTATGACCAATTTAAAAACCAACGCGCTATTAACAACTTCGGATGGTACAATTCGCGTTAAAGGAAATTTTCAAAATACGACAGCAATTGCCTTCAATGGGAACATTCAGGTTAATGAACTGGCACTCGGAAAACTATTGAAAAACGAGCAATTGGGTGTGTATTCGTTTAACTCCACAATCAATGGAAAAGGAACAAGCTTGAATACTTTAGATGCAACACTAACAACCGATTTTCAAAAACTATCGTACAATAACTACGACTTGTCAGATTTGCAACTTGAAGGAAAAATTACCAACGGAAATGGCGATCTGAATCTGAGTTTTAAAGACGAGAACTTAGATGTTGACATGGTAAATACGATTCAATTAGACACAATTGCCTCCAAAGTTCGTACAGTATTAAACGTAAATGGAGTTAATTTTCAAACGCTTGGACTCGCCAAAGAAGATGTTCGTGCAAAATTTACGCTAGAAGCAGATATTAAAGGAAATTCGACCGAAGATTTGGAAATCAAAGGAACGATCACTGACGGACTTTCCGTGTTAAATAATAGACCTTATTTATTGGGAGATATTCTGTTTTACGGGAAATTGACCGATAAAACAACCACTTTTGACATTGCAAGTAATCCAATTGATGCTTCATTAGTTTCCAACACAAGCGTTGCAAACTTATTTGCTGAGTTGCAAATGCAGTTTGACAATTATTTTAAAGAAAATACCACAACGCTTGAAGCGGAAACCACATCAAACACCACGATGAAACTTAAAGCCACGGTAAAGCAAGCTTCTATTCTTAAAGATTTGTTTTTACCCAAGCTAGAATCGTTAAGTCCAATGGCAATCACGGTAGATTTCAATGCAGAAAACCGTTCGCTCACAGCAATCGCAAATGCGCCACAAATACTTTATAATGGCAGTAGTGTAGACAGTCTTGACTTTTCATTAAACGCAGAAAAAGAAACTTTAGACTTTGATTTTAATCTTGGAGAACTAAAAACTGGCGCGCTCGCAGTTCAAAAAATACGTCTCAATGGAAATCTAAAAAATCAGGTGTTATTTACTGATTTTATAGCGATGGATGGTGATGAAAAACTAATTCAGATCGCTTCAGAAATTACTCGAAACCAAGATAGTACTTATGTACACATCAATCCTGAAGGCTTAATCATTAATAAAAAAAATTGGACGATTCTTCCTGATAATAAAGTTACGTATGCAACCAATTCACTGAGTTTTAACGATTTTAAACTTAGTCAAAACAATCAGCAAATCACCATTAGCAATTCGCTCGCCAAAGAAAAAGTAGCTCATGTCGGACTTAATTTTGAAAATTTTCAATTGAGAACTATTACAAGCATCTTCAATCAAGAAAAATTGTTGGCTTCTGGAAAACTCAACGGAGAATTTATTTTAGAAAATCCGTTTACAGATGTCGGAATCATCGCAGAAGCAAAAATTACCGATTTGCAAGTCATGGAAGTTCCTTTTGGTACACTCGATTTAAATGCAAAATCTGGAAATGCTTCCAACTACAATCTCAATTTGGCAGTTACAGGACAAAACCTAAACTTAACCATAATTGGCGATTATGTAGCGAATGAAAATGGCGCACCACTTGATTTTGATATCGATTTAAAAAACCTAGAATTAAAAGCTGTTGAACAATTTGCAAGTATGTACATCTCAAAAACTTCTGGAAATATTTCGGGAGATTTTAAACTCACAGGAACTACTGTAAAACCTTCCTTATTAGGAGCTTTGAACTTCAATAATGCAAATGTGACCATCAATGCATTCAATGCTGCTTTTGCGCTACCACAAGAATCGATTAAAGTAGATGAAGCTGGCATTTATTTCAATCAATTTAAAATGCTAGATGTAAATAAAAATCCGTTTGTGCTTGATGGAAAAATTACAACAGAAAATTTGATGAATCCTGCGTTCGATTTGACCATGAAAGCCAAAAATATTGAAGTACTCAATTCTACAAAAGAAGCACACGATTTATTTTATGGAAAAGTAAATTTGGATGCCGATGTTGCCGTAACAGGAACATTGCAACTTCCTGTAGTACGTGGAAGTATGGAAATAAATGATACTTCTGATTTTACGTACGTAATTCCTGAAGAAGAAGTAAACATTGTAGAAAAAGAAGGAGTTGTCATTTTTGTCAACAAAGAAAATCCTGATGACATTTTAACCAATCAAAATGATGTATCGTCTACAGCCATATTACGCGGTTATGATATTGATGCAGATTTGAGCATTTCTAAAAATGCTGTTTTTAATATTATTGTGGACGAACGTACTGGCGACAATTTGAAAGTATCTGGAGCAGGAGATTTTAAATTTGGAATATCTGAAAATGGCGACATGTCGCTCTCTGGAAAATATGAAGTTGATAGCGGACACTACGAGGTAAGTCTCTATAACTTGGTAAACAGACGTTTTGAAATTGCACAAGGGAGCAACATTATTTGGCGAGGAAATCCGTTTGAAGCAGACATGGATATTAAAGCTATTTATAGAGTGGAAACGGCTGCTTCTGGCTTAATGGCAAATCAGCTTACAGGCGAAAGTGCCAGTGTTGTGAGTAAATATCGTCAAAAGCTTCCATTTTTGGTGTATCTTAATTTGGAAGGACAACTTTTACAACCTGAAATATCTTTCAACTTAGACATTCCAAAAGATTCGCAAGGAGAACTTGGCGGCGCTGTATATGCAGAAGTACAACAACTCAACAATCGAGAAGACGAATTAAACAAACAGGTGTTTTCATTACTTGTATTAAATCAGTTTTTCCCTTCTGCGACAAATGATGGAAGTTCAGGAGGTTCACTTTCTATTGCACGTGACAATGCCAATAATGTACTTTCCAATCAATTGAACAATTTTTCAAACAAACTTTTAGGAAATTCTGGAATTGAACTGGATTTCGGATTGAGCAGTTATACCGATTATCAAGGAAATTCGCCAACCGACAGAACGCAACTCGATATCAATGCACGAAAACGCTTGTTTAATGATCGACTTATTGTGGAAGTTGGAAGCGGTTTAGATATTCAAGAAAACTCTCAAAACGCCGGACAAACCACGCCTTTGGTTGGAACTGTAAATATTCAATACTTATTCGATCAAAATGGCAGATGGCGCTTGAAAGCCTATCGTAAAAATGATTTTGAAAATGTGATTGATGGACAAATTATTCTCACAGGAATTTCATTAATCTTCAATCAAGAATTTAATAAATTTGAAGAACTTTTTGCGAAAACAGTCAAGGAAGAAGTTGAAAAAACAACGAAAGAAGAAAAGGAAAAAAAGACCACAAAAGACGAATCTAAACAATGAAATTAAACTATTTCTTGCTGTTACTTTTAGGAATTATGGTATGCTCATGCAGTGTAACACGTTTTATACCTGAAGATGAAACTTTGTATGAAGGTGCAACTTTTAATCTTGAAGCCAAAGAAGAACTTTCTGATTACAGTACCGTTGAACAAGAACTGCAAGCGGTGCTAAGACCGCAACCAAACTCCTCAAAAATAGGCTTATACGCACATTACAAAGTAACTAAAGATTCTGCTGGATTCTTTTACAAGTTTATTAATAAAAGAATAGGGCAAGAGCCTGTATATCAATCTGATGTAGATGTTAATCAAACGGAAGAACTTATCATCAACAGACTTGAAAATTTAGGGTTTTTCTACAGTACCGTAACTTCAGAAATCAAAGAAGAAGAAAAAACAAGTAAAGTTCACTACGATATAAAACTTGCCAAACCATACACAATGGAAACGTATCAATTGGACACTGATTCGCTTCCTATTTATAAAGATATCAAAGTGACTTTGCCCGAAGCATTCATAAAAAAAGGAGAGCGTTTCAATCTTTCCAAACTAAAAGTTGAACGCGAACGCATTGATGCCAAACTTAAAGCCATTGGATATTATAATTTTAATGCCGATTTTTTAATTTTTGAAATTGACACCAATCAATACAAAAACAAACGCTTCGATTTGTACTTACGTCTCAAAAAAAATACGCCAAAAAAAGCGTTGGTTCCATACAAATTAAGCACAGTAAATGTACATCCAAACACAAGTATTTCAAACAATTACAAATATACAGATACGACTACATTGGCAGGTGTGAATTTTGTGCAAGACACCGTTTTTTTCAAGCCAAAACGATTGCGTCCGTACATACAATTTCAAGAAGGACAATTGTACAATCCTCAGAAGTTTAAAGGAACTAGCAGACGATTATCATCTATCAGTACGTACAAATTTGTAAATGTTGAATTTAAGGAAAAACCACTTGGCAACAACGATTCCATTGGCTATTTAGACACGCGCGTGTATTTGTCACCTTTAAACAAACGTGCATTGAGTGCCGAATTGCAAGGAAATGCAAAATCTAATGGTTTTACAGGTCCGACGTTAGCATTGAGTTATACTAACAGAAATCTCTTTAAAGGCGGAGAAGTTCTTAAAATAACAGGAAAGTTTGGATATGAAGCGCAACTGCGTGGAAAATCAAACAATACCACAGGACTAAATAGTACACAATTGGGCTTGACGGCAGATTTGGTATTTCCAAGATTATTGTTTCCGATGGATATCAATCAACAATTTGAATACAACATCCCGAAAACAAAAATTAGCGCAGGGATAGAATATTTGAGCCGAAATAAATTGTACAGTCTTAGTAGTTTTAACACAAGTTTTGGTTACCAATGGCACGCCAATACATATGTATATCACTCTATCAATCCGATTAGTTCGAACTATATTCGATTGTCAAATAGTACGCCAGCATTTGAAGAAATTTTAGAAGAAAATCAATTTCTAAAAAATAGTTTTGAGCAACAGTTAATTTCTGGTCTTACGTATAATTTTACTTATAACGAATTGGGTGATGTCAACAGAGTACATCCTTTTTATTTTAGCACAAACGTTGATATTGCTGGAAATTCTCTAAGTCTTTTTGGTTCTAGAGATGAAACTACTGGTAAAAAAACAATTTTAGGAGTTGAGTTTGCTCAATATGCAAAGATAGATTTTGATACACGTTTTTACCTCAATTTAGGAAACCAACAATCGCTCATTACCCGATTGTACGGCGGTTTGGGATATGCGTATGGAAACTCAGATGTTTTACCGTTTTCACGACAATTTTTCTCTGGCGGTCCGTATAGTATTCGTGCGTTCAGAACACGTTCTATTGGACCTGGAACGTATTCGCCTGAAAATTCAAACATCAATTCGTTCTTTGATCGTTCTGGCGACATTAAATTAGAAGCCAATGTAGAATATCGTTTTCCATTATATACATATTTCAAAGGTGCGTTTTTTGTGGATGCTGGAAATGTTTGGCTACGTGATGAAAACACAGAATTGCCTGGTGGAAAGTTTACCTCAAACTTTATCAACGAATTGGCAATAGGAGCTGGTGTAGGGTTGCGTGTAGATATTCAAGGATTTGTATTACGACTAGATTGGGCAGCACCAATACATTCGCCTACACAAACCGAAATTTCAAAATATACGTTTGATGCCAGCAACGGAATCTTCAATTTTGCAATCGGTTATCCGTTTTAAAGATTATTCATAGTATTTAGCATTTAAAATTATAAAAAAAACGTATTCGTTAGTATATTCTTATTTTATTATTAATGCTTTTCAAAAATGTGAAATTACTACATTTTTTATAGCCATTTTATAATGGCATTATTTGCAATCACTTTTTTTGTTCACTTCTTTTTTTAGAAAAAAATACTTGAGTTACAGAAAAAAAGAAGCTGTTAATCCTAAGAAAATGATAAGTTTGTTCTTTTAATTTTTTATATGTTTCGCACTGTCAAACATACTTTCGTATTCTTATTAATTCTGATATACACACAAATTGTTTCTTCACAACATCCTGTGGCAAATAATTTATCAGACATTACAAACTTACCCTATAATGAATTTTATGATATTTTAGAAGATAGTAATAATTATATATGGCTTGCAGCTAATAGAGGTTTGCTACGTTATGATGGCTACAATTATACAAAGTTCACAAATCCTTCTCAGAAAGGAAAAGCTGTTTTTGGACTAAAAGAAGATCATACGGGTACAATATGGTGCAACAATTTATACGGTCAGTTGTTCTATGTGAAAAATGACAAACTTGAAGTTTTTTTAGATTTAAATCATATTACCGATGGACAGCTAGCAACTTTTGAAGTTTCTAAAGACCATATTATTATTTTTACCAGTGCGGGCGTCTTTAAAATTTCTAAAGTTACGAAAGAAATACAACAATTAACATCGAATCCTGTAATTACAAGTTGTCAGTTTCAAGATAACTTTTACTTTTTTCCAATTCACCAAATCCCAGCTTTGCAAACTATTGAAGGAACTAAAGAGCGGACAGTAGCAGAAATCACTTCAAAGTCTATTATAGAAACACCTAAAATATTTAAAGTTAATACAAAACAGCTTTTGTTAATCTACAAAAATGAACTGAACTATGTTTTAAATTTATTTGATGTTAAGAATGAGCAATTAATATCTATCAAAACGCCAACAGAATTACTTAAAACTACAATATATAACGTGCTTACCATTGACAAAAAGATATGGTTTTGTACTGTTTCTGGTGTGTTTGTATATGAACTTATTGAGGATCAACTTTTACTAAAAAATCATTTATTCAAAGAAGAATCGATTACAAATATCATTAAAGATTTTAATACTAATTATTGGCTAACTACTATTGATAACGGCGTGTTGGTTTCTCCCAACTTGTCTATCAAAACATTCGAGTTACCTTCTAAAGCTTCCAAAATAACGGCAAGTTGTTCGTTGGATAAAGATAGATTTGTTTTAGGCACCAATCAGGGAACACTACTTTTTTATGACAATTTTAAGCTAATCGATGAAGTCAGGCTTCCATCCAAAATCGTTATAAAATTGATACAGTTTGATAGTTTTAACGATCAACTTATAATCAGTACAAGTCATGCACAATCATACGAATACGATCTTAAAGATCAGTTCATACAAAATACACATCGCAAATTTGCAGTAGCAAAAAGTATTCAAATTTTAGATGCCAATCGAGTTTTCTACGGAAATTATAAAGAAGCTATCATTTACGAAAAAACACGACAACGACTTTTACGCGAAAAACGTGTCACAACTTCATATATATTACCTAATCAACAGTTACTTATTGCGTTCGTAGATGGTTTATTCCTATATGATAAAAATGATAATAGCACACCTATTTTATACAATGGCGAACCTGTTTTGGTAAGTGAAATTACTGCCACCAAGAGTCATGTTTGGATTTTAACACAGAATAATAAAGTATTACTTTATGATAATGGAATCATTAAAGACACCCAAAACTTTACAAATCTGGAAATCAGCACCATAAAAGCAGACCAAAACACTTTGTGGTTAGCTATTGACAAAGGTTTGGTTAAATTTAAAACAACAACCAATGCATTACACTTCTTAACAGGTCAAGACGGTTTAGATTTTAGCATAAAAAACATTGAATTACTTTCAGATCATGTTGTTTTGACTACGCCACAGTCCTTTTATACATTCCCTAAAAATGATCAATTAATCTTTAAAAAATATCGTACTGCCAAAGTGCATATCAATGGTGTAACCGTAAATAATATTGATACATTGGTTTGCGACCAATATACTTTTGAGTATGATACAAATAAGCTAAAATTTGATTTTCACTCAGTAGGATACCAAGCTAACAAACACATGACCTATCAATATCGCTTGAAGCCAATTGACACAGAATGGCAGGCTATTGAACGAGGAAATAGCTTCGTTACTTTTAACAACTTAGCCAGTAACGATTATACTTTTGAGATAAAAGCCAAGAATATGGCAGGCACTACTTTTTCTGAGGTTGCCACTATAAGTTTTACAATTACAAAACCTTTTTGGGAAACATTTTGGTTTTATGTACTTTGTAGTATAATATGTATTGGCATAATTTCGTTTTACTTTTTACAAAAATTTAGAAAAAAAGAACGAAAGCGAAATAGCGCTGTTCAGAAGATTCTTATGGAAAAGAAAATTGCAAATTTGCAGTTAGAAAATTTCCGTTCGCAGATGAATCCGCATTTTATTTTTAATGCGTTAAACTCTATTCAAGATTATATTATTTCTAATGAAAAAGAATTGGCAAGTTCGTATTTGGTGAAGTTTAGCCGATTGATTCGAATGTACTTAGAATATAGCCAGCAAAACGAAATTACTTTAGCCAAAGAAATACAGGCACTTGCATTATATTTGCAACTCGAAAAAGTGCGCTTTGAAGATGAATTGAATTACAAAATTAATGTTGAAAAAAATCTCAACACACAGCAAATCAAAGTACCTTCCTTATTCATTCAACCATATATTGAAAATGCGCTAAAACATGGTTTATTACATAAAAAAGGAGAACGAAATTTAACCATCTTGGTACAAAAAGAACATGAAAAACTTTTAATTATAGTTGAAGATAATGGCATTGGACGAGAAAAAGCTAAAGAAATTACCGCTCAGAAAAAAACGCACAAACCGTTTGCAACAAGAGCCAACGAAGAACGTGTACATATATATAATACCAACTTAAAATATGACATCAATGTAGTTGTAGAAGATGTTATTGAAAACAGTAAAACTACAGGAACAAAAGTCATCATTTACATTCCATTAAAATTTAAATAATATGAAAGCAGTAATTATTGACGATGAAAAACGCGCAAGACATTTATTATTGCAATTAATCACAGAATATTGTCCACAAATACATCAAATTCTAGAAGCTTCTGACTTAGCTTTAGGAGTTTCCATGATTAAAAAAGAACAACCAGAATTAGTTTTTTTAGATATTGAAATGCCCAACCAGTCAGGATTAGACATTTTAGATTATTTTGATGAGCCTATAAACTTTAAGATCATTTTTGTCACCGCGTATAATCAATATGCAATTGAAGCTTTTAAAATTGCTGCAATTGATTACCTTCTAAAACCAATTGATACGCAAGAATTAAAAAACTCAGTATTAAAAGCGCAAGGAGCTATTGAAACGAGTAACTTAACTCAGCAATTTGACAAACTTAGAACTTCTTTACAACAAATTTCAATTAATAAAATTGCTTTAGAAATTCCTAAAGGAATTATGTTTGCTTCTCATGAAGACATTATTTATTTTGAAGCTGATAGCATGTACACCAATGTGCAACTCAAAAGTGGAAAAACAAAAACTATTTGTAAACCATTGAAGCATTTTGTCTCACAATTAAAAGAAAATGCCATGTTTTTTAAATGTCACCGATCGTATTTAATCAATTTAAAATATGTAGATGAACTCATCAAAGAAGAAGGTGATTTTTTACTGATGAACAACCAAAAACGCATTCCTATTTCCAAATCTAAAAAGGAACAATTCATTACTATTGTAAAAGAAACATTCCTGTAAATTCATTTAGAAAAAAATTGAACGTATTTAGAAAAATGTAACTTGTAAACAGTGCTATCATTAGTTGTTTTGCTTTCAAATTAAATGAAGTAAAACAATTATTATGAAAAAAATACTATTATTATTTCTCCTTTTGGTATTTACTGTTTCGCAAGCACAAACAGTTGTCTATGTAGATATTGATGCTACAGGAAGTAACGACGGAACAAGTTGGACAAATGCCTACAACTCTTTACACAACGCACTGACCAATACAACAACTGCGGGTGCAGAAATCTGGATTGCAGAAGGAACGTACAAACCTATAAACGCATCAACACCATTTCTAAATCAATATGGCGTGAATATTTATGGAGGCTTTGATGGTACTGAAATTACAAGAGCAGACAGAAGTACTGATCCTTGGTTACATCCTGTGTATTTATCTGGTGACATCAATGGTGATGACCTCAATGAAGTTCCTAGCGCAACATCAGCAAATAAAACAGATAACGCAAATCGCATCTTACAAATTGAACCTACTACTGTAGGAGCAACCACACTAGATCACGTAAATGCAGAAATTATAATTGATAGAATCAACTTAATCCATTCGTATGGAGGAAGTGCTTTTCACAGTTTTCCACATCCACAAACAGGATATACACAAAAGAAGATCACCATTCAAAATTGTCGTTTTTCAAGAAACTATGCAGCTTCTCGTCCTGCATTAGACATGCGTTCCTTAGATAATTCGGGAACTTCTACAAATCCGACAAAGAATTTTTACTTACTAAATAGTATCATGGATGAAAACGTTTCGCAAGTAGGATATGCATTTGAATACCGAAACTTTAGTCAATTCACAGAAATTTATATTGTCAACAATTTATTCATTGCTAACAAAGTAACAGATGCTGGATATTCTGGAAGTGTTGCACGTTTTATTTCAAATGGCGCACAAGGATTAACGGTTAGGTTTTCCAATAACACACTTTCATTAAATCAAGAAGGAACAGGAGTTGCAGCTTCATTAGCAAGTTGTATTCGTTTAGAACGTACTTCGGGTACTGTTGATGGTTGGTGGTATAACAATATTTATTACAACAACACAGGAACCAACGAATTTGTAGGAACTGCTACAGCTAGCACCGCAAGTATTGATTTTGGAAGCACAAATGCGCTCGATTTCGCTCCAACGTATACGGTGCCAAATTCAATTGCATTAAATGAAAGTCCTTTTGAAGATATTTCTACAGGAAATTTTGCACCACTACCAGCGTACAGACAAACAGGAACCGCAAGTGGTAGTGCCTACAATACCAATGAACTACCATTTACAGACTGTTATCAAAATGCACGATTTTATTCTAGCGGAACCATTATTGGCTTAGGAGCTATTCAATATGCAAATACCGCAATGTTTACAGGGCCTGGAAATATTGCTAATTTATCATTACCAGCTCCGGCAGCAACTATTTATGTAGATGCTTCGGCTACAGGAAACAATGACGGAACGAGTTGGGCAGATGCGTACACTACAATTTATGATGCGGTAAACTCTACAAGTGTGAGTGCTGGCTCAAAAATATTTGTAAAAGCAGGCACATACAAGCCAACAACAGGCGCATACACAATTGCAGATGCTTCTGTGAAGCTTATTGGTGGTTTTAACGGAACAGAAACAGATGAAAATGACAGAGATTTTTCATTAATTCACACCACAAATGCTACAATTATTTCTGGTGATGTAAATGGTGACGATATATATGATGATCAATTTACAAACAGAACAGACAACTTAGCACAATTGGTATATATAGGCGCAAGTTTTGTAACTATAGATGGTTTCATTATTCAAAATGGACATTCAGGCAGTAAAAACCCTGCCATCGATTTTCAATCAAACACCACGAACAACTTTACCTTGAAAAACACCATCATTCAAGAACATTATTCTAGTGGTTTGGTAATGGATTACAGAAACTTTAATGGAACCATAAACTTTATCAATGTTTCTGTAAAAAATAATGCTACTAATGGAAATACAGGAATTTTATTGATGCAATCGTCAAACTCAAACAATATTACAGCAAACTTTGTCAACTTTGAATTTGTTGGAAATCAGTGCCCTTCAGACTTCGGTGCGATTTGGTTTAGAAGAACAGGCACATCAACAATGAACAGTACAATTGTCAATTCAACTTTTGTAGATAATATAAACTTTTTTCCTTCTACAACTTTAAAGCAACTTATTAACATTAGTGCAACAGGTTCTTTAAATAATATTGTAAACGTTCATAACTCTATCTTCCATAATAACTTGTACAATACGTCTTCGGTAAGTGATATTGTTTTTGACAATTCGAAAACAACTGAAGGAAATTTTGGAGATTTGAATATTGATAATTGCGTAATGCCGAGTATATATCCATACACTGCGAATGTTGATGCTGACGGTTTTAATATCAGCGTAGCAAATCCTAATTTGGATACAAACTACAAGCCTACAAGTGCTTCTACAGCAGTAATTGATCAGGGAACAAATTCCTTTTATGACGCAAATTTATTTGGAAATATAGATATATCAGGAAACGCTCGCTTTGCCAACACTACTGTAGATCTTGGAGCGTATGAATTCAACTCAACACCATTAAATGTCAACGAGCTAGAAGCTGCTACAGTTTCTGTTATAGCATATCCAAACCCAACTACTGGTTCAATATATTTAAAAACGGACGAAAATATTACAAATATTAAAGTACTAAACACTATAGGACAGGTTGTTTTACAAACACAAAATATAAATCAGGTTGCTATTGCTAGCTTTCCTGCCGGATTATATATTTTAAACATAGAAACAACAAAAGGAAATACTAGTATAAAAGTCTTAAAAAAGTAAGTTTATCGTCCAATTAAAACATCAAGAATTAAACATGATTCAATTCTTGATGTTTTATAATATTTTGTATTTAAATCTTACTTAGTATTGATCTGTTCAAAAAAACCGTTAATTTTTATAGAAAAAAATAATTAAAGAGACTGTCTTAAAAGTCTTCAAAGACGCCATCCTGAGCTTAATTCATAATCTCAATATGCTGATTTTTAAGTGTTATAAAGAAGCGAATCAAGTTCGGTTTGACGAAATCTGTACTTTTTAGACAGTCAGCTTTAGTTTTAAAACGATTTTCATCTTTGTAAATAGATGGCTGTCTATTTACCTTGTTCGTTTAACGTACAAACATTTGTTTAAATCTCTTAGTGCATCATAAATTTTCGATTCTGAATAATCTTTTCCTTTCAAACTGTATTCGATAACGTATTCGTTTTGTAAAATATCACTAAGCTTATACATAAAACTTGTATTTGTCAAAATAAGAAAAATACAGGTGAATACTGAGATTGAAGCCATTTTTGCATATTTAACTCAAAAAGTCAATAGGTATGGCTATCCGCGTTACATGGTAACTTTCAACTATCCTTAACGCAGGTATATATAACAAACACGTTACACAGAAAGAAGCTGAGATATTCTTGAAGTAAAGCCGAAATTTTATGAACTTAATAAAGTAAAAGCATTGCATGCCATAAAATTATCTATTACATTTAGGAAATAAAAACTGTATTCCCATGATTATTTTCAACTTAGATGCCATTCTTATTGCATTACTTTCTGCTTTATTGTCACTTCCGTTTTTAGGTATTTATTATTTTGGAGGAATGAACGATGATATACTAATCATCTGCATCAGTTGGATGATTCTTGTCGCTTCCTTCATCGGAAAAGCTTCAGGAACTGTAGGACGTCTGTTTTTTATACCAATGTGGTTGTTAAGCATTCCGTTGCCATTTATTGTGACTTATGGAAGATATGGATGGACAGGAATTGGCGTGACTTTCGGAATATTTATTGGGTTCGTTGGCTTGTTATTAGGGTTCATGTATTATGTAGAAAAGAAGCGTTTGAATAATTTACGTTCTGAAAAGATTGAGTTTCCAGATAGAGAAACCGATCCAGAAGCGTACTGGGAAGTTGTAAAAGAGAAATTCTTTTCGCCTACGTTTATCAAAATGACTCCTGAAATTGGACGCTTTAATATACGAGTTGCCGAAGCATTACAACGAGACAACGTAGAGCTTACCACACTTGAAGCTTACAAACAGGAAATGGCAAAAGCAGGTTCCAAACGAAAAAAGATAGATTCTAAAGCAGAAGACAATCTTATGGAAGAAATTGATCAAAAAATTATCGCTGTACAAGAAGCAAAAGAATTATTGGAAAAAGTTTCTGGATAAATGTTAAGATAAAATAATTTACCATTTCAGCAGATTCCGTTCTGCAACGAGATTAGTTCAACTAACAATTTTTAATGCGTCTTTCAGACTTTTCAAAGTTGAGTTTTACTAAAAAAAAGCTGCCCTAATTCAACAAAAGACAGCTTTTAACTAAGTCACTAAACTAACTTAAATAAACACTTAATTTTTATTTCTTATAAACAATTATTACAATCTGCTTCCAAATTGAATAAGGTTGTTACTTCGTTTGGATTCAATGCCGTTTTGTACACACGCAAATCATCTAAATGTCCTTGAAAACCATTTCCAAGAATGTAATTCGTTAATGATGTACTTCCAATATCAATATTGGCATTTATATCTTCGTTACGCTGCACACCATCACGGTATAAACGCACTGTATTATTTTCATCAACCGCAACTACCAAATGATGCCAATTGGTGGTATCTGTTGGTAAATTGGCGTCCATATTCCAAGGATCGTCCCATAAGCCGTAACCAGAATCTGCATCACTAAATACAGGCGTATTTAAATCGAACACACTGATTTGAAAACCTTCACTAACGGCACTTCCTTTTTGAAATAGAATTTCATAATTGGAAGGATTTGTATTTTGCATTTTAAACCAAAGACTTACCGAAAAAGCGTCACCTTGTACAATTTGATTGGAGTTTGTAATCGGAATTTCTATCGTTTCTGTTCCGTCAAAAGCAATGGCACAACTTTGATTTCCTGCTCTATCGGAAACATAATTGTAGTTTCCAGAAGCTTCCCAATTGCTTATTAAATCTTTTGTTTGATTGGCAAATGGCATGTACAAAATCATATCATTTGTGAGAACTGTATTGTTTGTACAGCAATCTTCTACCGAAATTGTAATGGAAAATACCTGATATTCGCCTGCCAAATCTTCAATACGTAAATACAATGTTTCTTGTGAAGCAGTATTCGTGTAAGCATTCGGAATTAAAGCAAATATATTTGCGTCTGCATCGGCTTGCGTAGTATGAAAAGAGTAGTTGTATTCTTGTGTACAGCTTATGTTTTCAATGAATAATTCCACTAAGTTCATTTCTACAAAACCATCAAAAGGATTTTCTTCATCACAAATAGTAGTTTGTATATTTTCAAAACACTCAAAAGGTGTATTGTTTACACAAGATTTCGTCAAAGTAATTTCTTGACTTCCAGCGTGTAATTGTAATTCATCTTCGGTACATTCATCAATAATCCACGAATTATTAAAAGCTGTAATTTCATTGGAAACATTCGTCACGACTAACACTAAATTCCCATCGGAAGTTGTTACTTCCCAGTTTCCTTCGTGCACAATACTACTTGTAGGTTCTGAAGAAAACGTAAACGAACCATCTTGATTGAAATAGAACTCATATTCCAATTGCGTATTTCCTGCAAAGTTTGTAATTCGCCAAAAACAATCTGTCAAACTCTCTGTGACTTGTGTTGCTGTACAATCGGCATCGTTATAATTGTTGTCATCATCTTCATCACAAGTATTTTCCGCCGCAGCGATCGCCGCTTCCAACTCCGCATTGCTAGTGACAGCAATTACAGTTCCATCAGCATTTACCAAACTTATCGGATAGTTGATACTTGCTACAACACCGCTTGAAAGCGTTTCCAAGAAATAAAACAACGATTCGTCATCTGTGATATTTTGTGTTTCAATCACTTCAAAATTTACATCAAAAACCGCAATGCTAAACGGATATTGAAAATCAATACATTCAATGTCGATGTCTGGCTGATTTGGTCCTGAACAGTTTGAAATTTGCGAAATAAGTACTTCCTCGTTTTCTATGATAATTTCTGAATAATCACTCAAAGTAATGGTAATTGGATATGAAATTGAAACCGCAGTATCGTTTGACTGATTTAGCAATCCTACAATTGTCGCATAATCATTTGTACTATTTACTTCAACTGTTGTTCCGTTTATAGAAACCGTAACGGGCAAATTGACCGTAAAACAATTCGCATTGTCAATCATGTTATCTATTGATCCGTCTAATAAAGTAATACGTTCCATCAATCGTGGTAACGTGGCATTATTTACTAAAGTTTCAGTAGTATCTGGCGAAGAAACATCGGTATTTTCTTCCTGACAAGCATAGAAAAAAAGTGTCATCACTAAAAGCAAAAACAATATTTTTAAAGGTTTCATTAAGACAATTTTATTCATAAACTTTGTAGATTTAGATACTCTATCTTTTTAGTATGCTATTAGTAAAACAACTTAAACGGTAAAATTCCCACCTTTATTTATAAAAAATTTATGTTTACATTTAGCCCACTATTTAATAAACTCCAATGCCAAAACCTTTGCAAGATAATATTTGTAACGAAGGAATGTTTTCTGCTTTTTTTAAAAAACATTACCAAAGCTTGTATTCGTATTTGTACTATAAGTTTGGTGATTATTTGAATCCTGAAGATAAGGCACAGGAAGCTTTTACAAAATTATGGCAAAATTGTAACAAAGTAACTCCTGGAAAAGCCAAAAGTTATGTGTTTACAATTGGGAATAATATGATGCTAAATGAAGTAAAACATCATAAAGTTGTATTGCAACATCAGAAGATAAAACCGAGATCACACACCAACGAGAATCCAGAATTTTTAATGCAAGAGCAAGAATATTTACAAAAATTACAACGTGCTATTGCAAATTTGACAGAATCGGAACGGACTGCTTTTTTGATGAATCGTGTGGAAGGAAAAAAACATAAGGAAATTGCTGCAATTTTAGACATTTCGACCAAAGCTGTTGAAAAACGTATTTATAGAGCGTTGAGCAAATTGCGACAGGATATTGAGGAGCTTTGATTTACGATTGTTGATTTTTGATTGAAAATAATTCAAAGTTTAGCATTCAAAATTCAACATTTGTAATTCACTAAACGTCTGATCGAGTGGAAAATGTGATAACATTTTTTGTATCGAGATCTACTTAGAAACTAAACGTATTAAAGTACTTCTCGATACAAAATTTTATACTAAAATTTTACTCGAAGCGACGATTGGATTTATGATTTACGATTTTTGATTGAAAAATAATTCAAAATTCAACATGTACAATTCCATAGGGGAATTTTAGACAATAAGTTGTTATATAGATAAGTAACGATTATGAAACGAGAAGAATTAATACAAAAATGGCTAGATCATGCGTTGACTCCACAGGAATTGGAAGCTTTTAAACAGCTTGACGATTATGAGGAATTGACAAAAATGAACAATGCCTTACAGTATTTTAAAGCGCCTGAGGTTGATGTTGAAGCAGCGTATAATACTGTAAAAACTACTGCAAAAAACACCTCTAAACCTACTTCGTGGTTCAAACCATTATTACGAATTGCTGCAATTTTGGTAATTGGATTGGGAACATATATGTACGCAACACTACCAACACTAACAACTTTCGAAACTGTTGCCGCAAATAAAAAATTAGTTGAATTACCAGACACTTCTGCAGTTACATTAAATGCTGTATCGAGTTTGTCATTTGATGAAGATTCTTGGAAAGAGAAACGCGAAGTAACTTTAGATGGTGAAGCGTATTTTAAAGTCGAAAAAGGAAACACCTTTAGCGTACTAACAGACGATGGAATTGTCACTGTTTTAGGAACACAATTTAATGTAAAACAACGTGACAATTTGTTTGAAGTATTTTGCTATGAAGGCGCCGTGCAAGTATCGCACAACAATACAACTCTTGTATTGAAGCCTGGAGAACGCTATTTGATACTGAATGGGAAAGAATTCCGCAATGAAAAAGAAAACCTAAAAGAACCTTCATGGATTCGTAATGAAAGTTCTTTTAAAAGTTTACCTTTACAAGAAGTTATTCAAGAATTTGAACGACAGTATAATGTAACGGTTGACGCCAAAAATGTAGATACTTCCATGATTTTTACTGGAAGTTTTACGCATACAGATATGGATATGGCATTGCAATCGATTACTTTACCATCACAATTGAAGTATCAAAAGAAACAAAACTCGATTATTCTAAAACGTGACTAAAAAACGCGTACTCACTTTTTTCACTTTTTTTTTCTTTTTTCTTAATTTTCAGTGTGTTATCGCACAAGGAAATCAAGAGGATAAAATTTTACTGTCTAAATTAGTACCAAAAATTCAAAAGCAGTTTGATGTCGTTTTTTCGTATGTTGATAATACATTGGACGCAATTTTAGTCACGCCTCCAACAGAAAACACTTCTTTAGAAAATTTACTTGACGGATTTGAATCGGAAACCAATCTTCGGTTTACGATTATCAACGGACGTTATATTGCCATTACTGTTTTTAAAGATCAAATTCAGGAATTAGATGAAGTATATTTGACCGAATATATTGCTTCTGGAATTTCTACCAACAGAACTGGACAAATTACCATAAAACCTAAAAATTTCAGCATTTTACCCGGCGTTACCGAACCTGATGTTTTACTTACCATTCAAGCATTACCGGGAATTTCTAGTATTAATGAAACCGTTTCTAACATAAACATTCGCGGTGGCACAAACGATCAGAATATTTTATTGTGGGACAATATTAAAATGTATCAATCGGGACATTTTTTTGGATTGATTTCTGCGTTTAATCCATATTTTTTAAAGAAAGTGACCGTGACCAAAAACGGTACAAGTGCGCAACATGGCGATGGCGTTTCTGGAATGATTCAGATGGAACTCGATGCACATCCAAACGATTCTTTGATTGCTGGTGCTGGAATGAATTTGATTCACATTGATGGTTTTGCCAAAGTACAATTAAACAAAAAAATGGAAGTACAAGTTTCGGCGCGACGTTCCATTACTGATTTGGTAGAAACACCAACATACGCAATTTATTTTGATCGAATTTTTCAAGATTCAGATATTACAAATAACAATCAAGCAACCAACAATACAACGACAACTAATAGAGATTTTTATTTCTATGACATGAGCACAAAATTCATTTATGATATTTCTAAAACAGACAATTTACAGTTTAGTTTTTTGAATATTTTTAATGATTTGAGTTATACGGAAGAAGCTACTTTAAACAATCAGCGGCAAGCTGTAAATAGTGGAATTACGCAACGAAATTTTGCGACAGGATTGACGTATACTCGTGAGTGGTCGCCTGCGTTTTCAACACAACTACAATTTTATACTTCCAATTACAATCTGGAAGCAACCAATTTTAATATTACGGACAATCAACGGTTATTTCAGGAAAATGATTTGGCAGACAGTGCTATTAAACTGCATACAAAATATCGCATCAATGAAAATTTTACGATCGAAAGTGGTTATCAATTTTCAGAAATTGGCATTACGAATATTCAAGATGTAAGCAATCCGCAATTTCGTAGCGACCGAAAAGAAGTGATGCGAAATCATGCCGTATATTCAGAAGTTCATTATTTTTCAGATAGTTACCGTACGATGTTGACGTTTGGAATTCGCGGAAATCGTTACGGTAAGATTGATACTTTTCGTTTTGAACCGCGTTTGAATTTTAGACAACAATTTTCCAATCATTTTAGTTTGCTCGTTTTGGGCGAATATAAAAGTCAGGCAATTTCTCAGGTAATTGATTTACAGAATGATTTTTTAGGAATAGAAAAACGTCGTTGGACGTTGGCAAACGGAACTTCTGTTCCACTAATTGAAAGCAAACAAGCTTCCGTTGGCGTACAATACAACAAAAATAACTTGTTGATTACCGCAGAAGCTTATGTAAAAGATGTAGATGGAATTACGACGCGAAGTCAAGGTTTTCAGAATCAGTTTCAGTTTGTAAATGCTGTGGGAAGTTATACAACACACGGAATTGATGTGTTATTCAATAAAAAATGGCACGATTTTAATACGTGGCTGAGTTATTCTTTGAGTAAAAATGATTACGAATTTACTTCATTAAATAATGGCGAACAGTTTCCAAATAATTTAGATATTACGCACAATTTGACACTTGGCGGAACCTATTCATGGAATGATTTTGAGTTTTCTTTGGGAACATATTTCCGCACAGGAAGACCCACAACTTCGGTTGGCGATCCTTCTGTAGTAAATGGAGAAATTAATTACAATTCGCCCAATGCTGAAAATCTAGAAGATTATTTTCGAACAGATTTTTCTACAACTTATCGTTTGACATTGTCTAAAAAAAAGAAAATTTATGCTAAAATCGGTTTGTCAGTTTGGAATATTTTCGATCAGCAGAATGTGTTGAATGAATATTACAATTTAGATAATCAAGTAGTTTCACAAATTCAGAATCGTGCGTTGGGCATTACTCCGAATTTGAGTTTTCGTGTTGATTTTTAAATTTGCTTCAAGCTTAAATTATTAGAATTTTAGCTTTTTTTAGGAAACAGAAAAAGTCAAGATGAGTTCGTTCATAAAAAAAATAAAATTAAGAAGAAATATCGCTTCCCGAAACCGATAATATGTGTCGATTACTTGCTTTTTTTGCCCAATTTTTTGGTCGTGAACCATAACATTCCAAAATAGCATCTACACCAATAATAGTTCCTTTTGCTAATCTTCCCAACAATGCAATGGGAATGTTGTGTTTTTTATCATCAGAAATCACATAAGCATTTTCGTCTGTCATAATTCCTAAATCGTCATGCACAATTTGAATCAAATCGGAAGAAAGTAAACTTTCAATTATGGAAGATTTTACAATTTTTATTTTTGGTGCATCAAGTACAGAATTTAGCATCACGGTTGCCGTTTCTGTATTGTTGTTGTTAGATAATTTCCAACCTTTATCAATCAATTCAAAATCGGGATCGCTTACAAAATTCATATCCAAAACATTGGCTTCAATCAACGCAATCATTTGTTGTATGCTTTCTACTGGCGGACCATACGAATAGCGTTTTGTAGATTCGTCCAAAGCAATAATTTCTGCAAAAACATCTTCATCACATTCGTTGAAAGATAATTTGGCATACATAGAAGGTTGACAATGACGCCACACTTGTCCGACACAAAAATCGAGACTAATTGGTTTTTTGCCAGTCGCCATTGCTACAAAATCTTGCATTATACTTTTTACGGATTGATCGGTTGACAAAATAGCATCGTGTTTATATTCAGGATCTTTCAACCATTTTATAATAATATTTTCAGTTTCTTTGAGTGATAATTTTTCTGTGTGGTATGTTGTTTCCAATTGCAAATACATCTTTGCCGCAATAGGCGCAAATGCTTTTAATAAAAAATCGACACCTGATGCTTTTTTCTGTGTTTCAGGGTTCCCAATTAACGATTCGTAGTCCGAAAGTTGCGTTTCCGTTGGTTTGAAAAGATCGTCAATACTTGCATTTAGTGGTTTTGGTACAGCGGGCAATCCGTCAAGCGAAAACGGAATCATTTTGCCTTTATAGTTTTCATTTGGCTTAAAAGTACATTTGCGTGTTTTTGTATCTTCAATATGAAATTTACCAAAACGCATTGCAATTGCTCTTGCGACATCAATCATTGCCAAACCAAAACCTCTAATTCCAACAATACTTTTAGTGGTTAATTTTTCGTGATTTAAAAAGTCGCTAATTGGATACGGACTCGTAAAAAGTGCCAAGTTTTCTTTGTTTGAAGCAAATTCTTTCCATTCTAAAAGTTGTTCTGATACTTCTGTTGGTTGATGTCCGATGGTGAGTAAAATTTCATCAAGATTGTGGTAATCTTCTGTTTTTGTTGCGATTGAAACTTTGTAATTTTCGGTTAATGATACTTTTTTAACGGTATCTTTTACAAGCGTGGCAATTTTATGTTCGTGAAGTGGCGTAATGATGGAAGCTAATCGTTCATTGAGATACTTTCCTATTTTCGCTCTTGGCGGATAATTGTCTACGGCTTCTTTAGAGCGTTCTTCAAAATCTTTTTCTGTCCATTCGTGATACGACGGAAACGATGGAATTTCTATTTCAGAAAACTTGATTGCTTCTCGTTTTTTTAAAAGTAGAATTCTCTCAGGAATATTAATCCAATTGCTTTCTATTTGATCGGTTTTATACACTTGTCCATTTCCAAAATTACCTGTTTGTTCAAAAAGATATACATGAATTTGAAGTTCATTTGTTTTTTTAGCTAATGATTCAAAAAAGTTTTCAAGTGCATAACCGCCTCTTGGACCAATTCCGATGATTGCTATTTTTCTATTTTTATGATTAGATGTAGTTTTCAATATAAAATATTTTCAGGTAAAAAGTCCATTGAGTTTTTAAATAATAAATACCAAATGAGCTTTCTGTTTGTTTAATTGATAGATTGTTACTGATGTTTTTAAAGGTACAAAAAACGGCGTATTCTCTATTGAAAATACGCCGTGTTGTTTTTTTGTATGAGGAAAAATTATGTTTTCTTCACATATTTGGTAATAATTACAATGTGTTGTCCGTTTACGCGTCCTTCTATATGTTCCGAATTGTCATGTGAAAGTGTAATGTTTCGTACAGGCGTTCCGCGTTTTGCTACAAATCCTGCGCCTTTTACATTTAAATCTTTAATTAAAACTACACTATCGCCAGCTTGTAATTGTACGCCGTTTACGTCTAAGTGTTTGATGGCATTTTCTTTGTCTTCTGCTTCACCTGTTGCGGCTGCCCATTCCAAATCGTCTTCATCCAAATACATCATATCAAGTAAATCTTGTGGCCAACCTTCTTTTTTAAGTCTGTGTAGCATGCGCCAAGATACGATTTGAACGGCTTTTACTTCGCTCCACATACTATCATTTAAACAACGCCAATGATTTACATCCATTGTTTCAGGATCTTCAATTTGAGAAAGACAAGTTTCGCAAACATATATAGATTTCTCTAGTTTGTTTTCGTGATTTGGCGGTACATGGTAGATCGCTAATTTTTCAGTTGCGCCACACAATTCACAGGCAGAACCACTGCGCTTTTGTATTTCTCTCTCAATACTCATTCGTAAAGTTGTTTAATTTTGAGCAAAAATATGGGTTTCGTTCAGAAATAAAAGCAGATTGTTTAATTATTTCAATTCTTCTACAGTAAGTTCAAATGTGGTTTTCATGCTGTTTCCAGTTTTATTGTCTTTTAGCGTCAATACATACGTAATTGGATTTTTGAGTGATGTTCCTGTCAGTTGAATGGAAGTGTACAATTGATCTTTTAAATCGGCAGCATTTACCAAATTTGGAAACAAATCATCATTTTTATTAATAACAATTCCGTTTGCGTCTATGAGACTTGCGGAAGCTTGGATGTTTGCTTGTCCGTAATCATCAACAGCATAACCTTCTAAGTTTTCTATGATTAGAAAAATATTTTCGTTGAGCTTGATAGCATTATCTACAATTGAAAGTTTTCGTGTGTTTGAATAGAGGTATTGAATATCAAATGTAAAACCATTGCTTTTGGTTTTAACATGCGGACTGTTGATTATAGAGAAGTTTTTGCGTAGCGTAAAATAGGCGTCGCTGTGTTTGTCACGAATATTAATATTTAGATTGTATTCATTATTGGGCATCATGGGTTTTGCAAAAATCAGTTCGCTGCGAAGCTTCAAATCTTTCTCAGGAAAACCTCTGCCATCATTTTTAAGTAAATTAGAATTCGCCATCACGGTATCACCTTTTTTATTCATGACAATAATGTCCATGTCTGGATATGCCAAACTATCTTTTAAGGTAAAACCAGTCATGTTTTCGTAGTTGAGTACGATACTTTCTCCGTATATAAACTCAGATTTATCAATAACGCCTTGGTAATTTGACATGACAATTCCATCGCAAGAAAGCTTATTGGCTTCAACTTGTATGTCTGAGACATAATTTTTTCCTTTTGACTCAGTTTGTATGCACGAAATAAAAAACAAAGATATACACAGTATAACGAGATATTGTAACTTCATAATATTGTATTAATTATAAATTCGGATGATTTCTCCTGTTTGTCGTCCTTCCACACTTTTACGATAACCATTGACCACTTTTTGCATCGGAATCGGATTGTGTCCTGGAAAATATGCATCGTATTTTTCGGCAGCATCAGCTACCATTCCAGCAGAAACGACATTGACACGGATGTTACCTTCTAGTTCTAAAATTACGGCTTTTACAAAACTATGAATCGCGCCATTTACCATGGCGGCACTTGCGGTCATTGGTACAGGATCGTCTGCAAGAATTCCAGTTGTTAACGTGATTGAACCACCTTTTGAAAGATAATGTTGTCCAATTCGAACTAAGTTCACTTGTCCCATCAATTTACTCTTAAATCCAATGTAATAATCTTCTTCGGTAAGTTCGTCAAACGGTTTCCATTTGGCTTCTCCTGCGGCACAAATAATTGCATCGACTGTACCAACTTTATCAAACATTTTTTGAACGCTTTCGCTGTTACTGATGTCAACCGTTACATCACCAGTTGTTCTTCCTGCAACGAGTACTTCGTGCTTTTGTTTAAAATATTCGGTGAGTTTTTTACCGATAGTTCCGTTTCCACCGATGATTAGGATTTTCATAGAGATGAATTTAAGAAGAAATTATTACTTCCGTTCCTTCCGTTTAGAAGTAGGTTGTGTAGATTTGGGCTTGCTTTCTTTTTTTGGCATCGGTCCACGTAAGTGAATGACCAAACCATTTAAGAAGTTACGTAAAATTTGATCGCCACAGTTTTTATATTTTGGGTGATCTTCATTTCGGAAAAATGCGCCCAATTCACTTTTGGAGATTCTGAAATCTACCAATTCTAAGATTTTTACAATATCGTCATCACGGAGCTTTAAAGCCACGCGAAGTTTTTTAAATACGTCGTTATTTGTTAATGCCATGCAACAAAGATAGTTTTTTTATTATAGTTATATAAAATGCGCTTTGCGTGTGAATATTTTTATTTTTTTATGAACATAATAGACATCTAATTCTTTACTCATTTTTCATTTATGGATATAAAAAAAGTCTATCAAACGATAGACTTTTTGCTTCATTAAAGAATAAAATATATATATATTAAATTACTTTTACGTTCACTGCATTAAGACCTTTACGACCTTCTGTTAATTCGAATTCTACCTCATCTCCTTGACGAACTTCGTCAATTAATCCAGAAATGTGTACAAAATGTTCTTTGTTTGAACCTTCTTCTACGATGAAACCAAATCCTTTGGTGTCGTTGAAGAATTTTACTGTTCCTCTACTCATTGTAATAAATTTAAATAATTGTTTTAATGATTACAAAGATAATACCAAATTAAATGCGCCCGACTTTTTGTGCGATTTTTTTGAATTGATTACAATTATTTAATATTGAATTCCTTCACTTTATCGCTCAAACCCGCATTTAGCATGAGTTTTTCTATTTTTTTGAAGTCTTCTCTTTTGACAGAGTGCTCTATTTTTCCCGCTTTTAAATAGTGCAAATGATCGCAGGTATCTTGTAATGTAGAAAATATATGGGAAGAAAGTAGTACGATTTTACCTTTTTCTTTAAGTGATTTGAGTAGTTCTTTAATAATCAGGTTGCTATGAATGTCAACACCGTTAAAAGGTTCATCCAAAATAAAAATGTCATTTTGTTGTAATAAAACTCCTGTGAGCGCCAATTTCTTTTTCATTCCTGTAGAATACGTTTCAGCATATTGTTGTAAAGGCAAATCGAAAATATTTTTTTCTTCAAAATGTACATTTTTAATGTTACGCGCATTGCAAAGTAGTTGAAGATATTCTTTTCCAGTAATTTTTGATAGAAATTCAGGATTCGTCTCTAAGAAACCCGACATGTTTTTTACATTTTTTAGTGGATGATGAATTTCTCCTTCGTGCGATTCTAAACCAGCAATACATTTGAATAATGTCGTTTTTCCAGCACCATTTTCACCCACAATTCCGCTAATTTCTCCAGGTTTGAATTGCAGTTCTATCTGATTCAAAACTTTCTTTTTGCCATATTTTTTGGACAGATTACGAATGCTTAACATGTTAAAAAGGAATTTAAGTTTTTAATAGCGCGTTTGTAGAATAACGGAAGAATAATAATTAATAACGGCGGAAATATAAGACAAACCAACGCTGCCAACATTTGCATAATTGGTACTTGAGAAGGATAGTTACTGTATTTTCCTAGAATGGTCAGGACAATCAACGCATATCCCAAAATGATAAACAAAAGGGTAATCTGTAATTCTTCAAAGGAAAAAAAGGCAGATAATCCAATAGCAATTGGCAGTACTAAAAAGCTACTGTATAACAACGCGGTTTTTATTTTATCGGCTAAAAACTCTTTTGGCGATTTGCTGTGTATCCATATGTAATACAAAGGTTCTGGTTTTGCATAAAACGACATGCAACAGATAAACAGAATGATTAAACTGAAAATTCCCAAATTATAATTTTTTACAGAAACGGAAATGCAGGTCAATCCGTAGAGTAGTGGCAACAACCAAAACGTATTGCGGAAACCTATGATAAACTCAAACGGGCGTTTTCCAAAAGGAGTCGGAATCGTGATACTTCGCACACTAAGATCATTCCAAAAAGAAAAAATAATTGCAAGTATATGAATGCTTATCGCTTCCCAAAAAGCTTGTTGGTAACATAGAAAGCTACTAAATGGAAGTATGAAAAGTGAATTTTCTATCATACGAACTTTCCAGAATGTTTCTAGTGGAAAACATTTTTTTAAAAACGTAGTTCGCTTTTTATAGCCTAGTTTCAAGCTTAAAAATAAACCAATTCCGCTATAAATATATGAAGCATACGATAGTTTGTCAAAAAGTGTTTCCGAAAGTCCAATAAAAAGTCCAATTATCAACAGAAATCCAAGAATTGGAATTACGCCAAATTCGTCAATATGGCGATACATGCGTTTTAATTGTAAAATAAAGTAGAAGTTCACGTTGCTGATTTAGATAGTGAGTTCATTCAAACCATAAAGAAATCACTGTAAATCGAATATACACATAAAATTGAATTTACAATTTGAGATTGCGCACGATTGCCAAATTTTAGCGAATTCTTAACGATTTTGACGAAAGTGAGATTTCAAAATGACCAAGTAGTTTCACTTGTTTTGCAATTTCCGAAATTATACGCTTCATGAAACGTGTTGATTATCTTACTTTTATGATAAATGTGCGTATGAATACTTCTGTATTCAGTCAACTGAAAAAAATGACGAGACAACATAGTGTATGACTTGTTGTTGCTGTCTCAAAACTATTTGTTTAGTATATATAATTGTTGTTAAAACGCAAGAGAAGAAGTACTATTTGCCGTTACCGATTTTCTTGCGTTTTTAATTTTACAACTTCTCCTGAAGCAACTTAATTTCATCACGATATTTTGCTGCATCCATAAAGTTCAGTTCTTTTGCGGCAGTTTCCATAGCTTTTCGTTTTTCGCGAATGAGTTTTTCAATTTGCGCTTTGCTCAAGTATTCCAAATCTGGTTCAGCCGCTTTTTTCGTTTCAATTTCATCTTCCCAAGCCAAACTTTCATCTTTGCTTAATGCATTGTTCAACGATTTGTTCAAGCCTTTTGGAGTAATGTTGTGTTGGGTATTGTATTCAATTTGTTTCTCTCTACGATAAGTTGTTTCGTCTATTGTCTTTTGCATACTTTTCGTAATTTTATCCGCATACATAATGGCTTTTCCGTTTACGTTTCTTGCGGCTCTACCAACGGTTTGTGTTAATGATCGGTTGCTACGTAAAAAACCTTCTTTATCTGCATCCAAAATGGCTACTAGGGAAACTTCGGGTAAATCCAATCCTTCACGAAGCAAGTTGACACCAATCAACACATCAAACAAACCTTTGCGTAAATCTTGCATAATTTGTACACGTTCTAACGTATCAACATCACTGTGAATGTAACGACAACGAATTTGAATTCGAGATAAATATTTTGTCAATTCTTCCGCCATTCGTTTGGTTAACGTAGTGACTAAAACTCGCTCGTCTTTTTCGGTTCGCTGATGAATTTCTTCTACCAAATCATCAATTTGATTTAAACTTGGACGTACTTCAATAATCGGATCGAGCAATCCCGTTGGGCGAATTACCTGTTCTACATACACACCATCCGTTTTATGCAGTTCATAGTCTGCGGGCGTTGCACTTACATAAATCACTTGATTCTGAATCATTTCAAATTCTTCAAACTTCAACGGTCGGTTGTCCATCGCGGCAGGTAAACGAAAACCATATTCTACCAAATTTTCCTTTCTGCTTCTATCGCCGCCATACATGGCATGTACTTGCGAAATGGTAACGTGACTTTCATCGACAACCATTAAATAATCATCTGGAAAATAATCTAACAAGCAAAACGGACGCGTTCCTGGCGCACGACCATCCAAGTATCTCGAATAGTTTTCAATTCCTGAGCAATAGCCTAATTCACGGATCATTTCTAAATCAAAATTGGTACGTTCTTCCAAACGTTTTGCTTCCAAATGTTTTCCTATTTCTTTAAAATAATCTACTTGTTTTACCATATCTTCCTGAATCTGATGAATGGCATTTTGCAATACTTCTGGAGAAGTCACAAACATATTTGCAGGATAAATATTGAGTTGCGTGTATTTTTCTAAAACGGTATTTGTGGCAGGATCAAAGGATTCTATTTCTTCAATTTCATCACCAAAAAAGTGAATTCTAAAGGCAAAATCAGCATATCCTGGATAGATATCTACGACGTCACCTTTTACACGAAACGAACCATGTAAAAAGTCAGCTTCCGTACGCGAATACAAACTTTGCACCAAACGATGCAATAATTTGGTGCGCGAAATCACTTGATCGCGTTGTAATTTGATAACATTTTTTTGAAATTCAATTGGGTTTCCAATACCATACAAACAGGAAACGGACGCAATTACAATGACATCACGGCGACCGGAAAGTAGGGAAGAAGTGGTGCTCAATCGCAGTTTTTCAATTTCTTCATTAATTGATAAATCTTTTTCTATGTACGTTCCCGACGTCGGAATGTAGGCTTCTGGTTGGTAATAATCATAGTAAGACACAAAATATTCTACTGCATTTTCAGGGAAAAACTGCTTAAATTCTGAGTATAATTGCGCAGCCAACGTTTTGTTGTGTGCCAAAATCAATGTAGGTTTTTCTACTTTTTCAATCACATTGGCAACCGTAAACGTTTTTCCTGAACCTGTAACTCCGAGTAAGGTTTGGTATTGTTCATTGGCTTTAATTCCTGAAACCAATTGTTCAATGGCTTGCGGTTGATCTCCCGTAGGAGAAAAATCAGATATAATTTTAAACTTCATACCGTGTTTTTGCTTTTTTGGGCGTTTCCCTTTGGGTCAGGCTTTCGGCAGTCGCTTTTTCCTTTGGCTTTCCTGCGTAAGCAGAAATCCAAATCAAAAGAGCTCCAACAATGCCTCAATCCTTAACGCAATTTCATACAAAAATAACGAAAAGAAGTGAGCATGTGTAGTGTTTAAGCATTGAAAAATTGATCGTTTACAAAGGTTTTGTAACTCTGTATTTCTTCTGGAGAAAGTCCGTTTTTAGATTTTATACGATATTTTTTATCAAATGCCCGAATGGTCAATTCCATATTAGCATCCATATCAAAAATAATCTTGATGTTTTCGGTTCCTTTTGGTGCTTTTCGTATGTTTGGAATTGTTACCGAATCCATGTAGGTATTATTTTTCGTAGTCGTACTAGAACCTTTGTAAAATTTTATTTCCAGACTCGTTTGGTTGTCTGCAACTGTAGTGAAATCGTGTGTTGCTTGCGTGGGAATAGTTCTTCCTTTTTGAAAAAATGGATGAAAAATACCTTTGTCCAATTCAATACCATAATGATCTTGTAACGCTTCTAGCACAAAATGATGGTCTCTGTTTTTGATTGCTCCATCCAAAATAGCAGCTTGTATAATTGCTCCTTTGGCAACACAAGTTTCAGGATCTGTGTTCGACAAGCATTTGGTGTTTATTTTTTCTTCAATGACAGATTTTAATCCGTACGTACGACTTGCACGCCCAACAAGTAATGTTTGAAACGAAGTGTTTTCAGGAATTTCTTTTAGGGAAGTTTCTATTAAAGCTAAAATTCTATCAAAAAGTGGTTTGGAGATTTCCAAGAATTCTTCACGTGTTAACGTTAGCGGTTCATAAATTTCCAAATCGTCTCGTAAAACACCAATTGGATAATGAGAAGTTGTTTTTTTATGAATACTCAAGTCATGTTTCATTTTCGTAATCTTCTGTTTGAATTCATCGGTTTTTTGTCGCGTAAGCTCTTTTGTATTTAATACATCTTTGGCTTTGTGTTCTTTTATCCAATTGAAAATAGCTTCATCAAAATCCAATCCGCCAAGGTTGGTATCACCTTCAATATTTTGAACATCGAGCAGAAAAAAATCACCCTGAGATTCTTGAGAAACATCGATTACAGAAATATCTAACGTTCCGCCACCAAGATCAATTACCATTAAATGATCTTTGATTTGATTGTGTGTAGTGTATTCTAATGCACAAGCCGTTGCTTCATTAATGAGTCTTCTTACGGGTAAATTGGCAATTTGAGCAGCTTCCATGGTTGCTCTGCGTTGATGAATGTCAAAGTGCGAAGGAATGGCAATGATTGCGCCATCAATTTTTCCTGGCAAACCAATGGATTTCATGTCTTCAATCGCCATTTTTTTTAGTTGACAGAGTAATAGTGCGGCAATACATTGTGGATGCACACTTTTATCTTTGGAAACTTTTACGGAAGATTTTCTACCTAAATGTCTTTTGATTCCACCAACATACACGGCTTCTTTTTCTTTAGAACGTTTTCCAACAGAAATAGTGTCATTCACAAACGAGACTTCTGAAGGCATACTATACAAACCATTAGTTTTTACAATGCGTGGTTTGCCTTCATGCCAATAACCGATAACAGATTTGGTAGTTCCTAAGTCTATTCCGACTAACATAATATTGTTTTTAGTGTTGGTAGCTGTTTTAGCTTAAGAAAGATACTACATTTTTTTAAAAAATAAAATGTCTTTGTTTTTCTGTTATTCTAGATTGGCATGTTTGTTTGGAGTAATTTCAATGATGTTTGTTAAATCGCCAAGTTCTAAATTTTCACCTTTACTTTCAGGTGTATAACCATTTTCTAAGGCATATAAAATAGTGTCTTTTACTAATTGAGAAGTCACAATAAAAGGAAATGCATATTTGTCTGCTTTTGCTCCATTGATGGATTGTTGAAAAATGGCAAACAGTTTTTGTCCGTTGTGTGTTTCAGACATTACAGACAGTCGCACCGTTTTGTAGTATGTTTTTACCATCCATCTATAGGAATGATCGTTCACAACAATACGTCTTGATTTGTTTTTTGGAAAAGCCATTTTTTTATTTTTTATTTCAACCAACTCATCGCACGTTCCAGATTTTTAGTGATATATTGCTCAAAATCTAACTGTTTTTTATGAGTCTTGTCTGTAAAGAACGGAATAATTTCTGAGTTTGACTGAATGTTTTGTGTCCAAACTGTTCCTGAAACTTCTCCGTTTACAATGATAAAGTCCTCAGACATACAACCTGTATCTTTTAAGAAAATAACACCGTTTGAGTGCTCATTATATACTTTACCTTCATAGCTAGATGGCAAGTATGTAGTTGCCATTGGAAAACCAAATTGAAAGTCTTCAGTTGCTGTACCTAGAAAGATTCTTTGTGTGTACGGAAAAGGTTTTGAGGGATTGTTTTTTATTGATTTTTTGTTGTATGACTTGAACGAAATTTTATCCAATACATGTCCCAATGCATAGGATTTATGATGAATTCCTCGTGCGTATGTTGTTATAAATGTTCGGAACGAAATTGGAAGTTTAATGCCAAATTCCTTCTCAAATGCAACTACTTCCTTTTCTTGGAAAGGTTTGTATATTTTGAATATTCTGTGAGTTTCGTTTTTAGCGATAAATTCTTTAAAGAGTTCTTCCATCAATTACCTTATGATTTCTTATGTGTAAAGTACAGATTTTGAATGAATTTAAAGGTCTTTTTTGATGTGAATTCCCTTGTCGGTAAGATATTTTTCAACAGTATTGTCCATTCCAAAAAAAGAATCGCCATTGTCTAAATTTGTAGTTCCGCCTGCAAAATCAGAAGCAAATAGGAAACCGTATAGTTTGGAGTTTGTGATTGTTTTTGCTTCTTGCCAACAGGCTAGTAAGAAATCATGGTTTAATGTAAATTGATCTTCCCAAACGTCATAATAATCAAGGTCTTCATGTTCAATATTGTGTTTTTTTAGAATGCGCATCACGAGTTCTTCCACATCGTAATCACCATACGATTCTGTGTGTAATTCAGGTCGGCTTATATCGTTATTTTGTTTGTAGTATTCAAGATCAGACATGGCAAAGATAAACGACAAAGTGCTTGGTGCATAATAGAATATAGAAACGATTTCAATTTTTTTAGATGGAATATCAGTTCTGTAACCGTCTTCAAAGTTTTGAATCTTCTTGAAGAAATTGATAAAAGCAGGTTTTATAGGAAGTAAAACTTCTTGTTGGTAAATGGCGTTGATTTCTTCTACAATTTTATCATATTCAGCATCTTTAATTTCGTCAATTTCTCTCATTAATGGTTTTGTTATTTTTTAGCAAGCTTTTTCCAAGTTGCATATAGAATCTTTTTGTTTACGGTGTAGGTTTCAGGAACGTTTTCTACAGGATTGTACGTAAACGAAAACGGCTTGTCTGCATCAAAATTCCAATAGTTTCCGTTGAGCGTTCCATCATTGGTTTTTAATACCCAATTTGGAAGATTGATGATGGAGAATTGTCCTTTGCGGTTTTTATCAATAGCAAATATTTTTAAATCTTCGTCAGAAGTGTATTGAAGTGTAATAGTTGCATCTAGCGTTTTATCATCACTTGTTGTATATACGATTGATTTTTCCGCGAAAGCGTTTAAATGTTTATTCCAATTGGTTTTGTAATAGTAAATCTTCGTGAATTCTTCCGCGGCAAATGAAGTGTCTTTTTCTTTGGGATAAATTGCCAAGAGATTTTTCTGCTGAATTACCATGGTTTTTTCCTTTGGATTGATCGTCACTTCTGTAGTTTCAGCAATGATTGTACTTGATTCTATTCCAAAAAATAAACCAATGACAAAGACAACAATTTTTATAACTTCCATGTGCGTTTTATCGTTTCAAAGTAAAATGCCCTTTTACATCAAAAGAGTCTGGTCCATCTTTTATTTCTGCCAAGAACCAATAATCACTAGATGGCATTTTGCGACCTCTGTACGTTCCATCCCAACCGCGATCGCTCGCACGTAAGGTTTTTAAGAGTTTTCCGTAACGATCAAAGATGTACACAACCGATTTTGGAAGCGTTTCTATACCAATAATATGCCAAGTATCGTTGAAACCATCATTGTTTGGTGTGACAAATTTGATGTAATCAATTACGACAACTTCTTCACTCACTTCACCACAACCATTTGTATCAATAACAGATACTATGTGGTAGCCTGGTCCTACAAATTCAAAGATATTTGATACTTGCGGCGTTCCGCCATCTAAGGCGTATAAATAATCACCATTTCCGCTTGCGGTTACGGTAATTGTATTGTTATCGGAGAAATTTACAACATCGACATCAACGATAGTTGCCAATTCAGATTCGCTCACCGTAAAACTGTCTGATTGTGAACAACCAAACGCACTTGTTACAGTTACGGAATAAGTTCCTATTGATGTAATGTCAATAGAAGCTGTTGTTTCTCCGGTAGACCATAAGTAGCTGTTGCCAACGGCTGTTCCTGCGGTAACTGTTAAAGGAAGATCATTAAGACATAGCGTAATATCTTCTGGAAGATCGACTTCTGGTAACGGGAAAATGATGGTGGAAAACGTAGTAGTTGCGTAACAACCTGTTGCATTGTTTTCAACACGAACATGAATATTTTGTCCATTAAATGCATTGTATAAAGTTGGCAATGGACTTACATCGTTTTGTGCATCTTCAATACTTACGTGGTAACTTACGGTAAATAGTGCTGGATTTTGTGTGCCAAGAATGGTTGCTGTTTGTTGTGATAGATTGAATGTTTGTGTCGTGTTTGAATTGTCTGAAATACATGCTTCCATATCGCTTACAGGATTTGCTGTAGGATTTGGATTGATGCGAACGTCAATACTTGTTACTATATGGCAAGTTGTATCATCATTTTCTGCTCGGACAAAAATTGTTTCAGGATTTGCTACATAGTTGTAAATATCTGGAAGCGGATTTGTGTCAGATTCTGCATCTGCGGCAGTGTTATGATAAGAAAAACTTACTCCTGTAGGATCATCAATTAACAGTCCATCTATTTGGCGAAGATCAACTGTTCCAGGTTGTTCTGCTTCACAGAAAGTAGCTTCGGTTACATTGTTTAATAATGGCGGAAGGTTTACGTTGAGTGTAAATGGAATGACTACATAACAGCCCGAAATGGTATTGATAAGACGTACAAAAATTGGTTGCGGATTGTTGGAGTTTGTATAATTTGTCGGATCAGGAATTGCATTTGCACCTGTATCAGCATCATTCGTTGTTTCATGGTATGTAATAACTACATTATCTTGTCGAACATTTAAAATAGAGAATTCGGCTTCTGTTAAGTCAAAAACAACTTGTCCATCATAATCGGTGTCACAAACAGTAACATCTGGTGCAGGGTTTGTTTCGGGTACTTGAATTACATTTACTTCAAAATCAGTTACCGTAAAACAGTCAGAATCATTCGTGATTCGTACATAGATTGCTTGCGGATTTACGGTGTTTGTCAGTGTATTTCCAATTGGATTTACATTATCAGAAGCATCTTCAAACGATAAATGGAACGATAATGTTAGATTTTGTGGAATTCCTGCACGAATTTCTGCGGCGGTTGCTGTAAAATCAAAAGTATCAACTCCATCATTGCTAACATCATCACAGACAAAAATATCTGTAGGTTCATTGAACATTGGTGCTGGACTTACTTGAATTACAAAATCGGAAACGGCAAAACAATCGGGATCAGTATCATTTTCAATACGTACGTGAATGGTTTGCGGATTTGTTTGATTTGCATACGGCGCTGTTTTGTCAATTTCGTTAGTTTTGTCTAAAGCATCTTGTGCAGTAGGATAGTAAAGCACTGTCATATCCGTTTGACCATTTAAGATTTCTTCATCTCTAGTTTCCATGATAAAGTTCTCCGTTTGATCGGTATCTGTTTCACACAGTTGGTAAATGTCTGTAGCAACAACTTCAGGAACAGTATTTACGATAATTGGCAATTCTACTACTGTAAAACAGTTGGTCGTAGCATTTTCTACACGTACAAACGCAGATGTGGTTGCCGTGTTATAAGCAGTCGGATCTGCTATAGGATTTGAATTTCCAAAGGCATCTCCTGCTACTGCATGATAGGAGATTGTAATGTTATTTAAATCGGTAATTATTTCCGGAAGGCTTGCAGCAATGTCAACATCGGAAATTCCATCAGTATCATCATCACAAATCAATATTGTATTTGGTTCGTTTACCGTTGGCGCAGGCAATACTTCTAGCATAAAGGATGAAATGTCTGTACAATTGGTGCCAGGATTGGTGTAACGATAGAATATTTCTTGCGGATTTGACGTATTGATAATCGGCTCTGTAATTGCGTTCGAAAAGGTATTGGCGTCGTTTACTGTTGCAAAATATACAATGTTATAAGTCGGATTTGGACCTTGTAAATCTGCTGTAAAAACATTTAAGTCAATTTGCGCAATCATATCATCATTTGTGTCACAGAACGTTAGTGTGCCTACTTCTGGCGCAGTTACGTTTGGATTCACGACTAAATCGAACGAACTTATTTCTTCACAACCTGTTTCCGTATCAATCAATCGGATGAATATTTCCTGAGGATTGGAGGTGTTTGAAAATGGAACAGTAATGTCTATTGGATTGGTACTATTGTCACGATCAGTTTCAGTCGTATAAAATTCAACAGCGACATATCCTAAACTGTTTTGAATAGAAGGTAGAATGGTGCCTTGAAAGTTAAATTCAAAAACTCCATCATTGCTTTCATCATCACAGCGATTTATATTTTGTATGTTGGTTGCTGTTAATAATGCATTGCTATGCACATTGAATTGTGTAGTGGAAAAACAGCCAGAATTGTTATCTTCTACACGTACAAATAAGGCTTGTTGTTCAGGATTTGTATTGTTGAACGCTGTAATATCCGCAATTGGATTTGCGCCAGTACTTGCATCATCAGCGGAAGTATGAACGGTTATTGTTACGCCAGTTAGACCATTGGTAATTTCATTGAGAATGTCTGTGAGGTCAAATGTTGCAAATCCATCAAGATCAGGGTCACAAGCATCTACTAAGTTTCTACTTGGTGCACTCAACATTGGACTGGTTGTAACATTTACATCTAGCGTTGTCGTGCTTACACAACCTGTTTGCGTATTTACTACACGTACAAATACAGTATCATTTGCTGAAACATTGGTGTATGTAGACACAATTGGGTTGATGTTGTTGTCAGCATCATTTAGTGAAAAGTGATACGTAACTCCTAAAACAGGATCCATTCCAGTAATTTCGTCATTGCGAATGGTAAGATCAACTTGTGCTACTCCATCATCATCACAAATATCAAATGGTGTCGGCTCTGTAATAGAAGGCAGTTCGTTTACGATTAAGTTGAAACTTGTCCAAGCCAAACAACCATTGTCTGTATCTAAGATACGTACAAAAATTTCTTGTGGTGAACTTGTATTTTGTATCGTTGTTGGAAGTTCATTTGTTTCATTATCGGCATCATTTTGTGTTGGATAATATGTGATGCTATAGTTTCCTGGTGGAACTGTGGTTAATATTTCAGGCTCTTTGATTGTTAAGTCGAAAGTTTCTACACCAACATCTCCTGTATTGTCACATAATTCATAATCTGTAATTGGCTCAACAGTTTGTGCAGCGTTTAGTGTAACATCAACAGTGTCTTCAATCGTACAAGTTTCTGTTCCTACGGGAATTGTAATTTCTACTCTGTATGTTCCTGTTAAAACAGCATCGTGTGTTGTGGCAACACTTCCAGGAATTGGCACACCATTTCGAAACCATTGATAGGTTGCTAATGGATTTCCAATATCTCCATTTAATAGGAATGAATTTGCACAAGTAGTTATGTCTGGACCTAAATCAACCGTAGCATTAAAACTATTTCCTTGAATAAAAATAGCAGAATCTGCATTTTGATCGGTTCCGTCAGCCAATACTAATTTGATATGATATTGTTGATTCGGAATTAGGTTTGCAGTTGCGGTTAATACAGTAGTTCGTCCGTTATAATTGGTATCTCCTAAGTTGTATCCTTCAAAAAATTCTTCATTTTCAGCAGGGCAGAAGCCAACAATTTCATCGTGAATAACACTGGTACTTACAGGAATATTTGTTCCAGGCACAACAGCAATGTTTGTGTAAGGTGCTGTACTTCCTGTAGGTCTTATTAAAAAAGCGAAACTATCAGAGAATCTACATGGAAAATCTGCAAAGTATTCTTCAGAAGCTAATAAGTAGTTAAAACTGATCTGATTGGTCACTGCGATAAAGTCAAATTCTATAGAAGTTGCATTTAAGGTATTGCTCACGCCCAAAGCAGCTTCGATATCAGGATCAGTTCCCCAAGCAGTTGTTCCACTATTTAAAGGCATTGTGTTTGTCGGACTTCCTACATCAGAAACACGCCCTGAAGTTAGTACCAAACCGTTTGCAAAAGGAAATCCAGAACCATTTTGATTAAATGATCCATAACTTGCAAAGCCATCAATATTTCCGTTTACGGAAGTACTTACATTAGAAATTTCTACACAACCTTGTACCAGTTGTTCAACGAGTTGTTGCAAATTGGTAGATTCGTTTGTGGTTACTTGCTGAGCGTAGATTGTTTGGTAGGCTAGAAGTGCAAAAAGTAGTAAGCAAACTTTTTTCATACGATTGGGGTTAAGCTGTATTTGTTATTGAACATAACTGTAGTTGGGCAGACTAAAATTATGCTGGCTTCAATTGCCATTATCAATAATAAGCAAATATATATATAATTTAACGCTTGTGAAACTATTTATAGTATATACGAGCTATTTTAAAATTAGGTTTTATGATGAACTAAAATACAGAAAATCAGGGATATTCGTATGAATAAAACTTAATTATTCTGTAAATAAACCCAGCCTGTATAGGTTTGCTCTAATAATAACGGACTTGCTAGCGTGTTTTCATCATTTAAGTAAAGTACATAGAAATAAGTTCCCGTTGGTAATTTATTTCCTTTTGGCGTGCCTCGATTTGCATAACCGTCCCAATGAGAAGTGATTCTATTACCTTCAAAAATAAGTGTTCCGTACCTGTTGTAGATATGAATTTTATGATTGGGATGCGCTTCTAAGTTTAAAATATTGAAAACATCATTTTTTCCATCATCATTAGGAGAAAAACCATTCGGGATGTAAATTTCACAATTATCTACGGTAACATTGAAAGAAGTTGCTTCAATACAACCTTCTGTATTTTCGGTAGTTACGTATATGGTTTGCGGATTGGAAATATTATTATAAGTAGTTGGCGATGTGATTTCATCTTGAAACGTTCCATCTGAATTTGCTGTTTCGTAATAGGTAAAAATGATATTTGAAGCTGAATTTATCGTGGTTTCGTTCACAGTTAAATCAAAAATTGCAGATTCAGTTTCGTCCAATTGACAAGCTTCCAAATCTTCTGCCTGATTTGCTTGCGGGCTTTCAAGTAAAAGCAGTTCGAAATCTCCAATACTCGTACATAATGTATTGCTATTGGTTACTTTGATAAAGACTTGCGTCGGATAGTTTACACTGCTATACGTAGTTGGATTTAAAATTACACTTGTATTGTTTGTCGCATCTTGAAATGTTTCGTAATACTCAAAAATAAACGCAGGATCGCTGAAGAATGTTTCCTGTATGGTAAGATCAAAAATGATGTCTTCAATATTATCACACAATTCTAAAGCTGGCAATGTCGGAATTACGGGCGATGTTGGCAATGTAATTATTTGAATTGCTGTATTATTATCTTCATTAATTTCATCTACGGTTCCTGTGCCAGTTCCGTCATCATCAACGACAATTAAAAAACTAAAAGTATTTGGAATTCCCGCAGGAATTGTAACTGTAATGTTCTGTTGAATGCTTTCGCCAATGGCAAGAGTTGTTTGTGTTACGGCAGTATCAATCAAAACGCCATCCACATAAAAAGCAATAGGCGTATTTTGTGGTAAGGCAGCAGTACTATTGGTATTGGAGATTGTATATGTAATGTCCAAATCGCGAGAATCACAACTATCCACAATTTGATCGATGGTTACCGTTGCATCAGGCAATTGACTGTTTAATACAGTAATAATATTGTTAATCATGACAAAATCTTGTCCAGAAGTCAATGAAATAGTTGCTTCCGTATCGCCAATACTTATGTTGTTTTGAATGTTGTAAAAGTCAATATCCATATTGTACAAGTCACTTGCACCTGTAAAACTATTTGTACCGTTAAAAGCGTTTGTTGGTGGATTTAGCGGTAAATTTCCAATAACAGAACCGTTGATTCGCAACGATTCGTTCACGCTAATTCCTTGATCTCCTTCCCAAGCGATAAAACCAATTTTTGCGCCCATATTGTCAAAAACGTTGAGGTTTTCTAGGGTGATTTCTAACTCGTCTGGCACACTTTCTAGACCATCATACACATTGAGTTGGTTTAGCGGAAGCGAAGGATTTTCATAAATAACCGTAATTGCCCAGCCACCAAAATTTGTTCCTGTCGGACAATACGGAGCAATAACCGATGACAAATCAAATTCACTTACGGTATACAAACCATTTCCTTCGGTTTGTACTATGGTAGTCACATCGGCAAATGCAGCAAAAAACGTTCTATCGCCTGTCAAATCATCACTAAAGGTACGTTGTGCTGTTACAGGAATTCCGTTTAGTTCAATGTCAAAATCACCATCGTCAGATCCTGCCCAATACAAATACGCAGCAACTAATGTTTGATTTGGGTTTAGTGTTAAGCTTGCGCTAGAACTTGTATTGATAATGCAAATACCATTGGCGCCATTTTCAACTGTATTGAGTGTATTTCCGAGTGCCGTATAATCGTAACGCCCGTTAAATTGTTGGAATAATGAAATGTCTTGGGCGATTGATGGTGACGTGTTTACAAAACAAGCTAGGAAGAATAGTAGACTTATGTAAGGTTGTTTTTTCACGAACAATTGATTATTGTTTGAAAGTAACAAATTCTTACTGTATAAAAAAACCGAAGAAAAATAATCTTCGGTTTTTATGATTTCTATATGGTTTGATAAATTATCTCTTTAACGTAAAATGATTGATAAATTCTTTTGGAGAACCGTCAAATGGATCTACGTATTCCACTCTAAACCAGTAATCATTTGATGGCATTGGCACTCCGTTAAAGGTTCCGTCCCAACCTTGTCCTGCCGGACTGATCTGTTTTAAGAGTTTTCCATATCTGTCAAAGATATAAATCTTTGCTCCTGGCTGATTTCTCAATCCGATGATGTTCCAAGTCGGATGGTATTCATCTCCGTTTGGTGTAAAGAATTTCATGTAATCAATCAGTTCAAAGGTTCTTACCAGCTCGCCACAACCGTTGTTGTCTCTTACCGTTACTGTGTGTTCGCCTGGTTGTAAGTCTAAGAATTCTCCTGATTCTTGCCACTCTCCATCATCTAGTTGGTATTCATACACGCCTGAGCCTCCTGATGCCGTTGCAATCACATTGTGCGTATCTGCAAAGGCTGGTGTAGTAATCTGGATATCCAACAAACTTGGTGCTGATGAGGCTTCATACGTCACACTATCACTGTAGCTACAGTTGGTTTCATTGTTGGCATCAATCACGGTCACACTGTAGGTTCCTGCGGTAGTTACTTCCACTGTCGCTGTCGTTGCTGTTCCATTTGGTGTAGTCCATGAGTAAGTGTAGCCTGCTCCAAAGTCTACGCCAATGGTTCTGGTCTCTAATGCCAAGCCTGTCTCTGCATCCACACATAAGATATCATCTTCCGGTAAGGTAAATACCGGTAATGGATTTACCTGCAAGTTCACTACAACTGGATCTGATAGACAACCTGTAATGGTTTGTCTCACTCTCGCGTAAAGCGTCTGCGGATTGGAAGTATTGGTATAATTTGTCGTATTTGTGATCGCGTTGCTATCCATATCAGCATCTGTAGCTGTTTCATAGTAGGATACTGCCATGTCTGTTTGTCCATTTATGATCTCCGCATCCAAGCTCGTTAGGTCAAATACTGCCGTGTCTTGAGCTGCTTCATCCGCTGCGCATAGTTCATAGGTGTCTGGCGCTGTTGCCGTTGGTATTGGCTCTACACTCAGTTCTAAACTAGCAATGTTGTTGGTATTTACACAACCTGTGGCATTGTTCTCCACACGGATAAATACCGTTTGTGGATCACTCGTGTTTTCAAACCCATTGGCAAGTGCATTGGTGTTTGCTAAGGCATCTGCTACTGTTGGATGATAGGTAACGGTAAAGTCTGCTACCATTTGTGGCGCTGTGAGTAAGTCTAAGGAACTTGTCACCACATCCCAATCAAATTGTCCTACATCATCATTGTCATATTCACAGAATACATAGTTAAAGGCGATGTCTGTAAGCTCAGGAAGTGGATGTACCACTACAGGTAGTTCAACTACTTTGTAACATGGAAGCATGTTGCTATCTATTTGAATGTCACTCTCTACACGTACATAGATGATTACTTGTCCGTTCATATTGGCATCTGCCATATCAACCGTGTGCATGGTTGGATCAGCTATTGGGTTAATGTCTCCATCAGCATCTTCTTGTGTGGTATGATAGCTTACCGTAACATTGCTTTCATTGTTTACAATCTCTGCCTCTGATTGGGTCAGATCAAAGATGAGCATTCCATTGGTGGCATCTCCATCGCTGTTGTCATCACATGCTTCTAAGACATCAGGAGATGTGTTTGGCGTTGGAATTGGAAGTACTCTTAAGGTCATGGTAATGTCAGTCGTACATCCTGCCGCATTGCTTGCTCGGATGTAGAGTACCTGCGGATTGCTGATGTTTTGGTAGGCTGTTGGATCAGCTATAGGCGTATCGTTGTCTAAGTCAGTTTGACTTGCATAATAGGTCAGGGTTAAACTCGTATCTCCACCTGTGATCTCAATGTATTTGTCGGTCAAATCAAAACTACTGATCTCATCACTCTCATCACCACTTTCTGCATCATCACAGAGAGAGAATGCTGTAGGTTGTACAAGTACTGGTGGCGCTACTACAATAATATCAAAGCTTTCAATGGCATAACATTCGGTAGTGTTGTCTTCTAATCGCACCCAAATGGTTTGTTGATTGATGGTGGTGTTGATATAATCAGTCACATTCACTATTGGAGATATATCATCGATTGCATCTTGTTCGCTCTCATGATAGGTCAGGGTAAAGTCACTTGGTGTTTGACTCCCGTAGATTTCTGTTTGTGTCTCAGATAGATCAAACATAGCAAAACCGTCTGATGGTTCTTCATCACATTCTTCCAAGTCGGTGAGATTGATTGGAATTTCAGGAATAGAGATGACATTCAGCATAAGCGGTGTTACGGTAAAACAACCTGTTACCGTATTGGTTGCCAAGACATAGATGGTCTGACTATCCATTACAATGTTGGTGTATGGACTAGGCAACGCATTTAGGTTGTTGTTCGCATCCGCTTGTGTTTCATGGAAACTATACACGACATCTGGTTCATTGTTGATAATGTCATTGGTCAGTGCATCTAAGTTAAAAGCGACAAAACCATCGTTGTCATCATCACAGGTATCTGAGCTAAGCATTCCGTTTGGATCTAGCGTTGGACTTGGCAATGGATTCACTCTGATGTCAAAGGTAATGGTGTTTTGACAACCTGTAGTATTATTGGTAGCTAAGACAAAGATGGTTTGTACGCCAATCTCTGCATTGCTATATGCCATAGGATCAGCTATGGGCGTATTATTGTCTAAGTCCGTTTGACTAGCAAAGTATTGCAAACTGATTCCAGGAACACTGTTTAGTAAGTCTTCTGCTAAAGATGTCAGATCAAAGACTTCAATTCCGTCATTGAGCGTGACTGCATCACAGGTTTCCAAACCTAGTAATTGTGTAAGTACGGGAAGCTCATCTACGATCAGCGTAAGATTCGTAATGCTAGCACAGCCTGTGTTTTGATCTTCTACACGCACCCAAATCACTTGTGGACTCGGTGGAATGTTGCTGTAGGCATTGACATTGTTGATTTCTCCTGTGGTGGTTCCTGCCGTAGCATTTGCCTGTGTGTTGTAGTAACGAACGGTGTGTGTGAGTGGATCTTCTCCGTTGAGTAAATCAGCCTCAGCTTCTGTCAAATCAAACTGTGCGATTTGATCCGCGCTTGCATCATCACATTCTGATAAGCTCGTGGCATCTAGCGCAGCAATCTCTGGAGAATCGTATACGATTAGATCTAAAGAAACCACATTGTAACAACCTGTCAGCACATTTTCAACACGTACGTAAATCGTTTGATTGTAAGCATTGATGTTGGTATAGGTATCTGGCAAACTGTTTACATTGTTATCAGCATCTTCTGGTGTTTCGTGGTAGGTGACAACAACATTCGTTTGTACTCCTCCGGTAATTTGATCTTCTGTGCTTCTAATGTCAAAAATTCCAAAACCGTCGTTATCTGTGTCGCAGTATTCTAAAGATGTTGCAGGAAATACTTGCGGTGCATCTTCAACCGAAAGCGTTAGTGTTGTTGTTACATAGCAGCCAGAGTTAGCAGTTTCAACCCTTACAAAAACCGTTTGTGGGTTGCTGATATTTGTGTATGGAATTGCCAATGCATTTGTATCGTTATCAGCATCCATTTGTGTTAGATAGTATCTCACAGATAATCCAGAAATTCCTCCTGAAATTTCGTCATTCTTTACATTTAAGTTGATTTCCGTAAAACCATCCGCAGTTTCATCATCGCAAACAATTAAATCTGTAGGCATATTTGCCGTAGGAAGCGCTTCAAAGAGAATTTCAAAACTTGTCGTTGCATGGCAATTGTTTTCGGGTTGTGTACTTTCTATTCTAACAAAAATTATTTCCCCATTTGTACCTGTATATGGAGTTGGTAGCGGATTCATATCATCATCAGCGTCTGTTTGATTTGCATGAAAAGAGATATTGAAATCGGCTGCATTTTGTGTTCCTAGAATTGCGGGTTCTTGTGTGGTAAAATCATAATCTTCGACACCATTATTGTCAGCATCACAAGCAATCATGTTTTCTGGCTGATTCGCTATTGGTTGTTCGTATACGCAGATTTCGAAATTAGTGGTATCAAAACAATTTGTATTCATGTTATTTTCAATACGTGCATATATTTGTTGACAGTCTGACGTATTTGTGAATGGAGAGGTTATTGCGTTTATATTATCATTTGCGTCTGTTTGACTTAAGTGATAGGTTATCGTAAACATTGAACCATCTTGAGTACCTAAAACAAAAGCATCTAATGTTGTAAAATCAAATTCTTCAAAACCATCATTTGAGTTATCGTCACACACGGCGATATCTGCCACAGGATTTGCTGTAGGGATTTCATTCAGGATTAAATTAAAAGAAGTTAGTGCAAAACAGTTATTTCCAGACTCAGTACTTTCTACTCTTACAGTAATAGTTTCTCCGTCACTTCCTGAATATGTTGTTGGCAATGGATTTATGTTATTGGTTGCATCAGTAGCATTTGCGTAATATGTTATGTTTACATCAGCAGCATTTTGAGCACCAAGTATATCTGTTTCTTGCATTGTAAAATCGAAAGTTTCTGTTCCGTCTCCATTTACATCACAGACAACCATATCGTTTGGCTGATTTGCAATTGGTTGATTGTTTACACAAATTTCAAAACTTGTAGTGTCAAAACATACTGCGTTTGCATTATTTTCTATGCGGACAAATATTTGCTCACATTGATTTGTGTTCGTGTATGGAAAGGTCAGTGCATTTGTATCACTATCAGCATCTATTTGACTTAAATGATAGCTTACTGTGTGTGTTGCTGCGTTTTGCGTTCCTAGTACTGTTGCATCTAGTGTCGTAAAGTCAAATTCTTCTACGCCATCATTTGAATCATCATCACAGACCGTAATATCGGCTACTGGATTTGCTATTGGAGAAGCTGCCAAGAATAGTTGGAATGATGTTGTTGCAAAACAATCGTTTCCAGGTTCTGTACTTTCTACCCTTACAAATATAATTTCTCCGTCAGTTCCTGTGTATGAGGTTGATAGTGGGTTTGCATCGTTGCTCGCATCTACAGAACTCGCATGAAATGTAATGTTTACGTCTGCTGTGTTTTGTGTTCCAAGAATGTCAGCAATTTGTGTAGTAAAATCATATACTTCTGAACCATCAGCATTTAAATCACATGCATTCATGTCGTCTGGCTGATTCGCTACAGGTTGCACATCTACACATATTTCAAAGTTTGTTGTCCCAAAACAATTAGTGTTTGCGTTATTTTCTACTCTAACAAAAATTTGTTCACATTGACTTGTATTTGTGTACGGAAATGTCAACGCATTCATATTTGTATCAGCATCTGCCTGACTTAGGTGATATGTAACTGTAAACATTGAAGGATCTTGAGTGCCGAGAATTGTAGCATCTAGCGTGGTAAAGTTAAATTCCTCAACTCCATCATTGGTAAGGTCATCACAAACAATTATGTCTGCTACAGGGTTTGCGGTTGGAGCAGGTTCTACAGTGATTGTAAAACTTTCTTGAATGATATCAGCGCAACTGTTGGAAATATCAACGGTATAAGTTGTTGTCATTGTTGGCGTGAATACTGGATTTGGAATGTTAGGATCACTCACACCCGTTGTTGGTGACCATGTGTATGATGTAGCGCCTGTTACTGTTGCATCTACTGATGCTAAAGATTGGCCCTCACAGATTACTTCATCGGCAAAAGCTAAAGAATTTGCAAATGATACGTAGTCAAAACATACACGTTGCAAGTTAGTTGCTCCTCCTGTAGAGCCTGTGAAACCAAAATATGCTTGTGAAACACCTCCAAAAAGATTGTTTACAACATCACCTGTATAGGAGAGTCTCAGGGAACAGTCAAAATACACATCTAGTGTAGTTGTTGTTGCTGTCCATTCGATTCGAATGATATGTTCAACACCGTTTTCAATATTTGTTGATGTTGGTGAAGCTTGTACAGGTCCGGCTAAATTTGCAGCGCCATTATGGTTGTTATTTCCTTGACTGACAATGGCAAGATGATCGAAAAAAGGATCTCCTAAGTCATTGTTCTGCCAAGTATCAAATTCAACGGCTAGTGAATTGTTGATACCTTCGTATCCCATTCCTCCTCCTGAATTACCAATTTCAGGAGTTTCTGTATTTTTTAAAATGAAGGTGATTCCGTCTGCACCGTTAGCATCATTTGTACCAAAAAAACCTCTGAATTCTACGACAAAGTCTTCTGTCATGTCGATTGCTGTTCCTGACCAAATAGCTCCAGATTGATTGTTTACGTTTTGGGTGATTTCAAAGCAATCTCCGCCAATATCTGTTGCGTCTCCAATTAACGAAGGCATTAATTGTGCATTTGCTTGAATGAAAAACAGGATAAAGAATATTGTTAAAATACCCTTTATCCTGTTTATATGTTTTATTAAAATCATTGTCCTACAATTATATAAGACAAATATGATGAATTATCTCTTTAAAGTAAAATGATTGATAAATTCTTTTGGAGAACCGTCAAATGGATCTACGTATTCCACTCTAAACCAGTAATCATTGGATGGCATTGGTACTCCGTTGAAGGTTCCGTCCCAACCTTGCCCTGCCGGACTGATCTGTTTTAAGAGTTTTCCATATCTGTCAAAGATATAAATCTTTGCTCCTGGCTGATTTCTCAATCCGATGATGTTCCACGTCGGATGGTATTCATCTCCGTTTGGTGTAAAGAATTTCATGTAATCAATCAGTTCAAAGGTTCTTACCAGCTCGCCACAACCGTTGTTGTCTCTTACTGTTACCGTGTGTTCGCCTGGTTGTAAGTCTAAGAACTCTCCTGATTCTTGCCACTCTCCATCATCTAGTTGGTATTCATACACACCTGATCCGCCTGATGCCGTTGCAATCACATTGTGCGTATCTGCAAAGGCTGGTGTAGTAATCTGGATATCTAACAAACTTGGTGCTGATGAGGCTTCATACGTCACACTATCACTGTAGCTACAGTTGGTTTCATTGTTAGCATCAATCACGGTCACACTGTAGGTTCCTGCAGTAGTTACCTCTACAGTCGCTGTTGTTGCTGTTCCATTTGGTGTGGTCCACGAGTAAGTGTAGCCTGCTCCAAAGTCTACGCCTATGGTTCTGGTCTCTAATGCCAAGCCTGTCTCTGCATCCACACATAAGATATCATCTTCCGGTAAGGTAAATACCGGTAATGGATTTACCTGTAAGTTCACTACAACTGGATCTGATAGACAACCTGTAATGGTTTGTCTCACTCTCGCGTAAAGCGTCTGCGGATTGGAAGTGTTGGTATAACTTGTCGTATTTGTGATCGCGTTGCTATCCATATCAGCATCTGTAGCCGTTTCATAGTAGGATACCGCCATGTCTGTTTGTCCATTTATGATCTCCGCATCCAAGCTCGTTAGATCAAATACTGCCGTGTCTTGAGCTGCTTCATCCGCTGCGCATAGTTCATAGGTGTCTGGCGCTGTTGCCGTTGGTGTTGGCTCTACACTCAGTTCTAAACTAGCAATGTTGTTGGTATTTACACAACCTGTGACATTGTTCTCCACACGGATAAATACCGTTTGTGGATCACTCGTGTTTTCAAACCCGTTAGCAAGTGCATTGGTGTTTGCTAAGGCATCTGCTACTGTTGGATGATAGGTAACGGTAAAGTCTGCTACCATTTGTGGCGCTGTGAGTAAGTCTAAGGAACTTGTCACCACATCCCAATCAAATTGTCCTACATCATCATTGTCATATTCACAGAATACATAGCTAAAGGCAATGTCTGTAAGTTCAGGTAATGGGTGTACCACTACAGGTAATTCGACTACTTTGTAACATGGAAGCATGTTGCTGTCTATTTGAATGTCGCTCTCTACACGTACATAAATAATTACTTGTCCGTTCATGTTTGCATTTGCCATGTCAACCGTATGCATGGTTGGATCAGCTATCGGGTTAATGTCTCCATCAGCATCTTCTTGTGTGGTATGATAGCTTACCGTAACATTGCTTTCATTGTTTACAATTTCTGCCTCTGATTGTGTCAGATCAAAGACGAGCATTCCATTGGTGGCATCTCCATCGCTGTTGTCATCACATGCTTCTAAGACATCAGGAGATGTGTTTGGCGTTGGAATTGGAAGTACTCTTAAGGTCATGGTAATGTCAGTCGTACAGCCTGCCGCATTGCTTGCTCGGATGTAGAGTACCTGCGGATTGCTGATGTTTTGGTAGGCTGTTGGATCAGCTATAGGCGTATCGTTGTCTAAGTCAGTTTGACTTGCATAATAAGTCAGGGTTAAACTCGTATCGCCACCTGTGATCTCAATGTATTTGTCGGTCAAATCAAAACTGCTGATCTCATCACTCTCATCACCACTTTCTGCATCATCACAGAGGGAGAATGCTGTAGGTTGTACAAGTACTGGTGGTGCTACCACGATAATATCAAAGCTTTCAATGGCATAACATTCGGTAGTGTTGTCTTCTAATCGCACCCAAATGGTTTGTTGATTGATGGTTGTGTTGATATAATCGGTCACATTGACTATTGGTGATACATCATCGATAGCATCTTGTTCACTCTCATGATAAGTCAGGGTAAAGTCACTTGGTGTTTGACTGCCATAGATTTCTGTTTGTGTCTCAGAGAGATCAAACATAGCAAAACCATCTGATGGTTCTTCATCACATTCTTCCAAGTCGGTGAGATTGATTGGAATTTCAGGAATAGAGATGACATTCAGCATAAGCGGCGTTACGGTAAAACAGCCTGTTACCGTATTGGTTGCCAAGACATAGATGGTTTGACTATCCATTACAATGTTGGTGTATGGACTAGGCAGTGCATTTAGGTTGTTGTTCGCATCTGCCTGTGTTTCATGGAAACTATACACGACATCTGGTTCATTGTTGATAATGTCATTGGTCAGTGCATCTAAGTTAAAAGCGACAAAACCATCGTTGTCATCATCACAGGTATCTGAGCTAAGCATTCCGTTTGGATCTAGCGTTGGACTTGGCAATGGATTCACTCTGATGTCAAAGGTAATGGTGTTTTGACAACCTGTAGTATCATTGGTAGCTAAGACAAAGATGGTCTGTACGCCAACCTCTGCATTGCTATATGCCATAGGATCAGCTATGGGCGTATTATTGTCTAAGTCCGTTTGACTAGCAAAGTATTGCAAATTGATTCCAGGAACACTGTTTAGTAAGTCTTCTGCTAAAGATGTCAGATCAAAGACTTCAATTCCGTCATTGAGCGTGACTGCATCACAGGTTTCCAAACCTGGTAATTGTGTAAGTACAGGAAGCTCATCTACGATCAGCGTAAGATTCGTAATGCTAGCACAGCCTGTGTTTTGATCTTCTACACGTACCCAAATTACTTGTGGACTCGGTGGAATGTTACTGTAAGCATTGACATTGTTGATTTCTCCTGTGGTAGTTCCTGCCGTAGCATTTGCCTGTGTGTTGTAGTAACGAACGGTGTGTGTGAGTGGATCTTCTCCGTTGAGTAAATCAGCCTCAGCTTCTGTCAAATCAAATTGGGCGATTTGATCGGCGCTCACATCATCACATTCTGATAAGCTGGTGGTATCTAGCGCAGCAATCTCTGGAGAATCGTATACGATCAGGTCTAAAGAAACCACATTGTAACAACCTGTCAGTACATTTTCAACACGTACGTAAATCGTTTGATTGTAAGCATTGATGTTGGTATAGGTATCTGGCAAACTGTTTACATTGTTATCAGCATCTTCTGGTGTTTCGTGGTAAGTGACTGTGACTTGTCCTGGTAATAATCCGCCTGTGATTTCGTTTTCTGTGCTTCTAATGTCGAAGATTCCAAAACCGTCGTTGTCCGTGTCACAGTATTCGAGTGGTGTAGGCGTGTTTGCTACAGGCGCTTCATTTACATCAATATTGAAACTTGTTGTGCTGAAACAACCTGTCGTACCATTTTCTACACGAACAAATATCGTTTGTGGATTGCTAGTGTTTGTGTATGGACTGGCAAGTGGGTTTGTATTGCTATTCGCATCAGCTTGACTGATATAATATTGAACAGCGACATCAGTTTGTGAGCCAATTATTTCAGCCGACTTTATATTTAGATCGACTGAGGTAGTGCCATCAAATGGTGTTTCATCACAAACAATTAAATCTGTTGGCATGTTTGCCGTAGGGTTTTCGTCGATGATTAATTCAAAGTTCATAGCTGTGTTTACACAACCTGTTACGGTATTTTCTGCACGAACATATATTGTTCTTGGAAATGTAGTGTAAGGACTTGCTATTGCATCTGTATTTGCATCTGCTTCCGCCTGAGTTTCATGATATGTGACGTCAATATTTGCTTGCCCATTGATTACTTCTGGATCTTTTGTAGTAAGATCGAATGTGAATTGATTGGCAGTATCACTACATACCACATAATCAGTGATTGTATTTTGATCTGGTAACGGATTTACTGTTAATGTGATGTGTTCGCCTAAACCTAAACATGCATTGTTTGCATCACTGTCTACACGAACAACAATGTTTTGAACATTTGGAGAAGCATCATTTCTATGGTTGCTGATGTCTGGAATTGCATTTTCTTCCGCTAATGCATCCGCAAAGTTTTCGTAATAAGTTATGGTTAGTGTTTGTCCAGTAGCTGTGAATAGTGCGTTGATTTGTGCATCCGCATCACTAAAGTCAAACGTAGCAATTCCGTTGGTATTGTCTCCATCAATTTCGTCATCATCACAGACTTCGTAGTCTAATTGAAATGTACTTGGAATTTGAGTTGCTGCCACTATTAGGTTTACTTCTCCTGTTCGGAAACATCCGTTTACGGTTACTATTCGTGCAAAGACTTGTCCGCCGTTTCCACTATTGTAGGCTGTATCATTTATTATTGGATTTGTTGCATTTTGTGCATCCGTTAAATTTGTGTAATACGTGAATGTTTCGTTATCGGAATCATTGGAAAGTAACGAGTTTGCTTCAGTTAGATTAAAATCTGATAAACCGTCTGTATCATCATCACATTGACTTAAAGCGACAGGTTGCATGATAATAGGAAGTGGATTTACCACTACATTAAATGTTACCAAACTGTAACAAGCTGGATTGTCAACATTTTCAATACGTGCTACGACAGGATTTCCGCCTGCGGTTGTGTTTGTGTACGTTGTTGATAATACATTCATGGAATCATTAGCATCCATTTCGTTGGCGTAATACATAATGTTGAATTGCATCATGTCTTGAGTGCCTAGTACTTCGGCATCAATTGTAGAAAGGTCGAAGGTTGTGAATCCATTTGTGTCGTCGCCATCTGCGTCATCATCACAAAGTTCATAGTCTAGAACAGCATTTGCCGTAGGTTGATCGAATACATCAAAGTCAAATGTAATTGTGTCAAAACAATCTGTATTGTCGTTATTTTCTATACGAACAAAAATAGTTTCTAATTGGTAAGCAACTTGGTTTGTGTATGGTGATGTTAATGGATTCATGTTCATGTCAGCATCATCTTGACTAGAATGATACGTAGTTGTAAACTGCATTCCATCTTGTGTTCCTAAAACAAGTGTTGTAATTGCATCTAGATCTAGTGTAGAGAAACCGTCATTGTTGTCATCGCAGATAAGTTGATCTTCAATAGGATTTGCTGTAGGTGTTGTAAATATAGAAACAGTAGCTTCACCCATTAATGGGCATTCACCATTGTTTTGTTCTATTTGTACTTCATACAATCCTGCATCTGCTAGTGTTACGTTGGTAAGGTTTAGCTGAAAACTGGTTTCGGCAAGTGGATTTCCTTCAAACGTCCATGTGTAAGTTGCGCCAGGAATATCATCCGCCATAAGCGTATAATTTTGTGTTGTACACAACGATAATTCTGTTGTAGAAACTCCGTTACGAATAATATCAATTGGTGTAGCAAATAAAGACTGAATAAACGGCGGAAGTCCAATTCTAGAAAGATTAGAGTTTGTGTTTGTAATGTCTAATAAGATTCCATTTTGATTGTAAATGACGGCTGCACCATCTGCTTCTGGATTTTCAATGACACCTAAAAAGCGTCCTGTGTTTGCTGTGTTACTAAAATCGAGTAGTGCACGGTATATTTTTCCGTCAATTCCTACTTGAACGGCTCCAGCTGAGAAAACAGATGAGTTGTTTATGGTAAATTGTGAAGCAGGAATATCTGCTGCTAATAAGTCGTATTGTAGTAGTAAACTATTTCCGCCACCGCTATCGCCTAAGCCAACAGTAGCATATAGTTTTGTTGCTTCTGGTGAAAATTCGACACCATATGGTGAATCGCCATCATACAATTCTAATTCATTGCTTACAATTCCAGTACTGTTGTCAAAGTCGTATAACATTATTTTTCCAGGACCGTTTCCACCTTCAACAGTTGTTAATCCTAAATGAGCTGCAGCTAATTTATCTCCTTGTGGAGAAGCTTTTAAGTAACCAAGTGCATTTCTACGATATCCTGAAATAGGAACTACAGTAGGCGTATTACTTATTACAGGCGTAGTATCAACACCTACAGCATCAATTTTGAAAGCATAGAAATTGTCAATAAAATGTGTTAAAACCCAAAAAGATTCACAGTCTGCACTTTTTACCGCAGAGATTTTTTCAGAACATTTAAAACGTGTTTCTTGCGTGTCAGTTGTATCGTATGTAATTAATGGAACATTTTTTTGCGCATTGTCTACAAAACCAATTCCATCAGTCATATCAACAACCGTATAATTTAGTCCATTATTGACACCACCATCGTTGTGATGTGGTTCGTCAACTGTGAAGATATAGTAAATGTTTGGGTCTTGCGGTTTTGGAACAATTAGCGCTGATGATGTACTTGAACTGTCTCCATTTAAACCAGTTCCGTTGGTCATAATTAAGTGGTTTCTATTCCAAACTGTAATTCCATCTGTATAGAACAATAAATCGCCATCTGTGTTTGAGATAGAAGCACAACCTTCTAAGGTGTTTAAACTTCCATTGGTAACGGCAGTTACATTTCCAGTATCGGGATCAAATTGTAATCCTGCATTTTGACCAAAATACCAGTTTGCAGCTTCGCCTTGTGCAAATAGTACTAATGGTAATACTGTAAAAATGAATAGTAAAAGTTTTTTCATCTGTAATTGATATTTTTCTAAAGCATAAAAAATGCTCAATAATCCACTGTAATAACTCTTTTATAGAATTATTATTTTATGATTTTGAGATTTGTTCTTTTTCTTAAAGTGAGTATGTTTTGAAATAACAATTTATAAAAGCTGCCAAAGTTGAATTGTTATTGAGGGATGATGGCATTTTTATAGCGAGATATTCCATAGCAATTTTAAACTACTCAACAGTTGGTAAAGATACTAATTACAACGAAAAAAAGAGCGAAATGCTTCGCTCTTTCTGTAAAATCTAGTGGTTTTATATACTATTTTGTTATAAATCTCGTCGTTTTAACAATCTGTAAGAGAAAAAGATGAATAAAAAGATCCATCCTGCGGCAATAGCAATTTCATGCCAATACAAAGTGTAATCGGTTACGATGGTATTTGTAGGTGCATGCAAACGTACAATTCTTGATGCTGGTTCTTCTATTAAATTATACATGGATGTAAATGGAAAAAACTGTGCAATACCATCTGCCGTTTGTTCATCAAAGAATTTGAATCGCAACAATAAATACGCAATCCATTCAATAATATTTACAATAAATAATACTGCTAATGCAAATACAGATCGTTTTGCTAATACAGCAGCAAATAAGCAGAAACTAAAGAATGCGAGTATTTTAAAGAAATAAGCAACAATAAATTCCGAACTGCTAAAAACAGTGTCAAAATAAATATCTTGCGAAGGTGTATTAAACATACCTATAATAAGTGTAATGATAAATACAACAAGTGTCATTAAAAGACAATATGAAATGATGAATGTGAATTTAGAAAGAACAAATTCTTTCTTACTCAGTCCGTCAATAAGATTCTGTTTTAGTGTTCTGTTGCTGTATTCATTTCCAATCATAAATACTACAATAATGGCAAAGAATATTTTAAAATAGGCAACAAAATAGGTTGTAATGTGCCAGATGTATGGAAATTCAAAGATTTTAGTTTCCGATAAATCTAAGGTGAAATACCCGAAAAAATTAATTTTCAATGAAGAAAGGATCAATATGGAAAATGGTAAAATAAAAGAGATGTAAATTAATACTTTACTCATTTTATTTTGCCATAGTTTTTGGAATTCTATTTGTAATAAACGGATCATAATCGTTGAAGGATAAAATTAATTAGATTGGTTTTCAGTAAGGATTAAGAATTGCTCTTCCAAGCTTTCTTTACGCTTTACTAAGTGCGATAAAACAATGCCTTGATTAAACATTTTTTGATTAAAATCAGCGGCACTCAATGGCGCTGTCAAAAAGGCAATAATTTTATCATCCTCTTTTTTAATGGTTCCAAAAGAAGCATCTTGTTCTAAAAACGAAATTAATTGATCTTCTTTTTCGGTTTGCAATTCAAAAAATCCTTGACTCGCAACCATTTCGTCTACACGACCCGAATAAATCTTTTGTCCTTTTCTTAAAATGACCACATGTGAACATACTTTTTCAACCTCATCCAAAAGGTGAGAAGCCAATAAAATTGTTGTTCCTTGTGCGGCAATTTCCTTAATAATCTCTCTAATTTGATGAATTCCTTGCGGATCTAATCCGTTGGTAGGTTCATCCAAAATTAAAATTTCAGGATCATTCAACAGGGCAGAAGCAATTGCCAAACGTTGTTTCATTCCTAAAGAATAAGTTCGGAATTTGCTGTTTTTACGCTCCAAAAGTCCTACAACTGCTAGTTTTTCATCAATTTTAGCTACAGATACATTCTTTATCTTACAAACAAGTTTCAAATTGTCGTAAGCAGACATATACGGATAAAAATTTGGACGTTCAATAATGGCACCTACTTTTTTCAAAGCATCGTGCACGGCTACGTTGCCATCGAACCAATGAAATTTTCCAGAAGTTTTATTTACCACATTCAAGACCATTCCTAACGTAGTAGATTTTCCACTTCCATTGGGTCCTAAAATACCATAAACATTTCCTTTTTCTATTGTGAACGATAAGTCTTGTACTGCTTTAACATACCCGTAATTTTTACTAAGGTTTTGCAGTGTGAGAATAGTTTTCAATATAATTTAGTTTTTTGATTGATTGTATATAGTTGACGACTCAAATTAAAAATTGTTACACAAGATAACGAAAGCTTTTTAAATTGGATTTTTTATAAAAACTGATTTTTGCGCAGTATTAACTAAATATTATTTCATAAAAAATCCCTTACTCAATATATAGAATAAGGGATTTTGTTATGATCGAATGAAAGCATTACGCTTTTTGCTCTTTATTGAAATATACCAAATAATAATACATCTGCTTTTCTTCATCCCAACCTTTTTCGACGAATTTCTCTGCCGATTCTGGGTTGATAAAGTCCATCTTTATCTGAATATTCGTATCCAAACTAATCGTGTTTTTGATACTTTTTCTAGCTGAAGAAACTGCTTTGTTGGCAATTGGAAATTCCGAAACGTCTTCAATGCTATATTTTGGACCTTTTTCTACTTTATAATGTTTAAACTCAGGAATCAAATCAGGATTTTCAATCACATCATTTAAAAATGCTGTTTCTTCAAAATCGTCATTCTTAGCAAAATGATTCACTGCTCTGTTCATAAACATTACTTCTTCCTTCTTATCTTCCGCAGGAAAAACAACATCTTTGGCAAAGTTTTGACAGAACTTTAAATACTTTTTGGTGTAAAAGTTTTCATCTTCAAAAACATCTACGCCCAAAAAATGATCTAACCAATATTTAGTGTCATATTTATTACTATCTACCGAGAGAATTTTGTAGCCTTCTTCTCTTTTAACATTAAATACAATACAACCTTTGTCCAATTTATTTAAAGAAACTCCTTGTTGTAGTAAAACATCTAAGTTGCTTCCTTTTTCCTCAAACTGAAGGAAATCGTTCTTAATCTCCGATTTAAAAATCCCGATGGCATCAACTTTTTCATTATCAATTACCACATTTTCAAAATGTCCTACATACACTTCACCACTTTTTATGTGTGGATGTTGCGATTGTTCAAATAACAAAGAAGCAATCTTTTTTGAATTTTCATGTACAGTAGCAGGATCGTTAAAAATCGCTGTAACAATTGCGTACAACTGATTGAATTCTAAATCGACTTCATTGGTAAACTGAAAGTAATTTTCCTCTTTTTCTCTAAAAGGTTTGAAAAAGTATTCTTTTAACAATGGCGTAATTTCATCCGTTAATTGATACGGTTCTGCCGAAAGAAATACATTCTCATTTCTGCTTTTATTTCCTACTTTATGAATAGATAAGGAATCTACTTGTGCACTATATAAATTAATCATTATAGGTGTATATTTTTTATTCTTTGTGTTTTTTTGTTGCCACTTTCGTGGGATGGTACTCGTTTCATTAAAATTCCGAATTTCTTAGGAACTCTGGCGTTAAGGATAGAGGCGACATCCTTTTTACTTTAATATGTCATTACGAGGAGTAAGCGACGAAGTAATCAGCTTCTTTTTAGCAACTTGTTACAACATTACTGTAATGTGTCTCACAATGACAAAATCAAAAAGATACAGCCGAAAGCCTGACTACTTTGTATTGCCTAAGCAAGATAAAGTAGGAACGCCCCAAATTTTTTACTAAACTACAGAAAACTGAGCAGCTGAGTTCGTCGAAACTGGGTAGCTGAGCTTGTCGAAGCTAGTTCCAGTTTTCATCAAAGTTTAAACTATCATAGTCATTAATGTCGAGATCGTCTTCATTGTCATTAAAGCCATACGGATCTTCGTCTGCTTCAAAATTCTTTTCTGGTGCACTATCTGGAAGAATTCCGTGAGAAAATAACAAGTTTGGATATGATTGTCCGTTAATAGGTGCTGCAATTTCAGCAAGTTCAACCAAAAACGTCCACATATTCAAGAAATCATACACGTAAATCAAGCGTGTTTGGTCTTCCGAGAGAACACCATCTAAGGTCGTTTCGTTCATCAATCGAACAGAATCTTGTCCTTCGCTCATATCAAATTGCGAAATTTCTTCTCCTTGATTCCATTCATCATCACTTACATAAAAAGACGCCATTTCCATTCCGTCAAACCCAAATGCTTGTGTAATGGCATTGTTGAAGTCTTCAAACGTTGCATCTTCCTGAATTTCAATGTCTCTAAAGATGTCTTCGGTTGCGTCTAGTATTACTCTGAATCTATAAATCATGCTCGTTAAAAAAATTGGATTGCAAATTTACAAACTTTCTGCATTGTTTCGTGCTTTATTTGCTTCTAAGATAAGATAAAATTGAATTCCGAATAATATTGTGGCTAAAACGATGTGTATGGTTTGTGTTCCAAACGGGAAATCGAAGTAATACATGGCAATTCCCGAAATGATTTCTAATACCAATAAAATCATTACCCAATTCACTTTTTTGAAACCTAATTGTAGTTTTTTGAAATGATAAAATAACCAAACATTAACCAACAAAACAACAACCGAAAATGATCGATGCACATAAAAATCCAACTCAGGAGTTGCCAACCATAAGGATTTGCTTTCTTCTCCAAGTGTGTGAATTTGCTCGTCTACAAACTGTCGTACTTGTGTTCCGAGTACAATTTGAATGAGCGTTAATACAATAGAAACGTATAGTAATTTTGTAAAGATTCCGTCTTTTTTGTGTGTCCTTACTTTTGTGGAAGTCGCATGTACAATGTACAATAAGGCGGCAACAATAACGAGTGCCATTATCATGTGAATGGTAATTTTAAACGGCGCCAAGTTTGAATCGACTACCGTTTTTCCCAACCAAGCTTGGAATCCCATACCTAAAACCGTAAATAACGAAAGTAGTGTGATGATTTTCTTTTCGCGCCAATACCAACATGAACCAATTAACAATACTAATGTTGCCAATCCCGCTAGTGCACCAAACAAGCGATTGATGTATTCTACCCACGTATGAAACGCGTTAAAAATAGCATAATCATGTTTGGTATACGGTTCCCAGTTTTCAGCGTTAAAACTTGTGGTTGTGGTAAAATCTTCTTTGGCAACTTGCAGAGCTTCATCGACAATAATGACCATTCCATCTTCATAAAAATGATTTGGGTGCCATTGTAGTTGTGCTTCTTCCGTTGGCGGAATGTAATATCCAAAACATTTTGGCCAATCTGGGCAACCCATTCCACTTCCTGTCATTCGAACCACTGCGCCCGCAATAATAACAAGGTATACAAGAATTAATGTGACTTTGGCAATGGTGTTGAAATGCTTTTTCATTTTTCGGTATTTTCTACTAATCCTAATTCTTTTCCTTTAACAATCATATACGCATGTGCCGCTTCGTATTCGTTCGGAATTTCGCCTTCTAAAATGGCTTCTTTGATTGCATCTTTAATAATTCCGATTTCTCGGGAAGGTTTCAAGTTGAACGTTTCCATAATTTCTTCCCCAGAAACTGGCGGCTGAAAATTACGCACTTGATCGCGTTCTTCAACTTCCACAATTTTTTCACGAACAATTTTAAAGTTGTTATGATATCTTTCAAACTTCCTTGGGTTTTTCGTGGTGATATCTGCTTCGCAAAGAGTCATTAAATCTTCTACATGATCGCTAGCATCAAATACCAAACGTCTTACAGCAGAATCGGTGACGCCATCTTGCGAAAGTACAATTGGTCGCGAACTCATCATGACTAATTTTTGCACATATTTTACTTTTTCATTCAGTGGCATGTGCAAACGCTTGAACAGTTTGTGTACCATTTTTCCACCAACAAATTCATGTCCGTGAAATGTCCAACCTACTTTTTTGCTAAAACGTTTTGTTGGTGCTTTTCCGATGTCGTGTAGCAATGCTGCCCAGCGCAACCAAACATTGTCGGTATGCGGACAGATATTGTCAACGACTTCCAATGTGTGATAAAAATTGTCTTTATGTTTTTGTCCTTCAATTTCATCAATTCCTTTTAAGGCTGATAATTCAGGCAAAATGTATGGTAGTAGTTTTGTTTTTTCTAATAGAATAAATCCAATAGAAGGTTTGTTGCTCATTAGAATTTTATTCAGCTCAACAACAATACGTTCTTTTGAAATAATTTTGATTCGATCTGAATTTCTAGTGATCGCTTCTAACGAAACTGGATCAATTTTAAAATCTAACTGTGTAGCAAAGCGTATGGCGCGCATCATTCGCAATGGATCATCTGAATAGGTAATATCTGGATCTAATGGTGTAACGATTCGCTTATTCTTTAAATCTTCTAAGCCACCAAACGGATCAAGCAAATCTCCAAAAGTTTTTTCGTTTAAACTCAACGCCATGGCATTGATAGAAAAGTCACGACGATTTTGGTCATCTTGCAATGTGCCATTTTCTACCGCAGGATTTCTACTGCCGCGTTCGTAACTTTCTTTTCGTGCACCGACAAATTCTACTTCAATTTCTTTGGTTTTTACCATGGCAGTTCCATAGTTTTTAAAAACCTGTACTTTGGGTTTGTTCGGTAGGAGTGAAGCTACTTTTTTGGCAAGCTCGATGCCACTTCCTACAGCTACAACGTCAATATCTTTAGCATCGCCACGTTTTAGGAGAAAATCACGTACAAAACCACCAATTACATAGGTTTCTAGTTGTAATTCTGTTGCTGCTTTGGAAATGGTTGAAAATATATCGAGTTGTAAAGCTTCTTTGTAATTCATGCGGTACTGTAATTGGACTGCAAATTTACGAATGTTTTCGATATTTTTTAGTCACGAATTCACGAATTGTTTTTTGTTTACTGTTGCGTTTGAATATTCACGAATTGATTTCGATTGCTGTTTTGTGTATGCTGAGTTTGGACTTTGGATAGAAGATTGACTTAGTTTCTTTTCTTTTAGTCACGAATTCACGAATTGATTTTTTGAGCTTACTGTTGTGTTTGAATGTTCACGAATTGTTTCGATTGCTGTCTTGTGCATGCTGAGTTTAGGCTTTGGAGTTAAGAGTATTTTAAGTTTTTTAGTTTGACTTGATGATTTTTTTAAGAGTAGAAACTAAAAATTAGTGAATTCGTGGTAAGAGTTTTGATTCACGATTTAAAAATCAATGCAAGAATTTATTTTGTTTCAACCATTTTTATTTTTAAGTTATTTTACAAATTCTCTAAGAGTTTTGGTAAATGTTCTTTGATAATCAATCAAAAATTCGTGAATTTATGGTAAGAGTTTTGTTTTAAATTTTACAAAACAACTCTACGATGATCTAGTAATTCTTCGTGAAAATTTGCTAAAATAGCAAGTTTACATTTTGAGACTTTTAAATAGTTGAGACATTGCCCAAAATGTTTTTCATGTAAGTTTGTTACTGTTTTTACTTCCAGAATTATTTTATTGAAAACGACAAAATCTGCATAAAATTTATGTTTTAGAATGATATCTCTATAGGCAACATCATATTGTTTTTCTCTTTCAAAAGGAATATCTAAAAGCTTGAATTCATACTCTAAAGCGTCTTTGTAAACTATTTCTGAAAAACCACTTCCTAAGTTGTTATAGACATTAAATAACGCACCAATAATTTGATAGCTTTCTTTTTTGTGAATAATATTTGCCATAATTTATAACCTTACAGTGTAACATTATAAATGTAATCAACTATTAGAATAATCTCTGAAAAAGTTTATAAGCGTATGTTATGATTCCTGGGTAACGAAGCTAAAATATCAAATTAGTAATGTTAAATTTTGAATTATTATTCAAAGTACGAAACAGGTTAAAAAGAAGCAGATTGCTTCACTGCGTTCGCAATGACGTTTTGAATCAGGTATTTGGTGTTAGGAATTAGTGTTGTAACAAGTACAGTTTAAAGTCATGATGAATGAATCCACAGAAAACGAAAAATCTAAGTTTAAGAGTTTATAAGTTTAATGGTTTATGTTTTGATTTATAAACTAACACAAACATTTTCCAAACAACTGTTACATCGAGTATAGCCGAGATGAAATAACAAAAAACAAACAACGAATAATAAAAACTAACTTCTAATGATCTTAATTTCTCCGTTTGATCGCAATTGAATGATCGTAGAAGGTTTTACCGCTTTTTTATCATCTTTTAAATTGACAATATAATCGACATTGGTTTTGATTTCATTGCTGATTTCATCAAAAGATTTCGGTGTCGGTTGTCCGCTAATATTCGCAGAAGTAGAAACAATTGGTCGTTTGAATTTACGAATGAGTTTTTGACAAAATTTATCATCAGGAATACGAATAGCAAGTGTATTATCGGCAGCGACTAAGTTTTTGGCAATTCCTACAGGATTATCGTAAATAATGGTCGTTGGTCTGTTGGCAGCTTCCAGCAAGTCGTATGTAACATCAGGAATGTTTTCTACATAACGTTCCAACATACGAATATCACTGACCAAACAAATTAACGCTTTGCTTTCTTCACGATTTTTGAGTTGGTAAATTTTAGCAACAGCTTCCGAATTTGTCGCATCGCAACCCAATCCCCAAACCGTATCCGTAGGATATAAAATGGTGTTTCCCAATTGCAGTTCGTCAAAAGTTTTTTGAATTTCTTCCGTCATGATTCAAATCGAATTTGCTGTTTTTGTTTCAATGATTCTGACAAATGCGCACCTTTCCACACCAATGAAAGCATAAACCATTTTTTGGGTTTGATGAGAAAACTCAAACAATAGTAGCTTCTGATGAACAAATATTTTGCATAGGAATAGTTTTTCTTAATGACATATAAATGCGAAATCATTCCTTCTTTGCTGATCGCTTTGGAAACGCCTGTACTCACACCTTGATAATGCAATATTTTTGCTTCGGGCACTAATACACTTGTGTAACCTTCTTTGCGTAAGCGAAAACAAATGTCCATTTCTTCAAAATAGAGAAAGATATTTGTGTCAAATCCGCCCACTTTTTCAAAAGCTTCACGTCTAAAAAACATAAAAGCGCCGTTGACAAAATTAACAGAAACGGGTTCGGTGTATTCCTTTTTTCGTTTTGGAAATTGCTTGCTCCAATTTTTCTCAAGAAAACTACGTCCTAAGAGTAATTTTCGAATGCCTTTGTCGTGATCGAACGAAATAACATGTTGGTGATGTTCATCAAAATTTTGCGCAGTCGTTACACCAACTTTCGGATTGTTTTCCATGTGCAAATGCAAAATAGACAAACAATCGTTGAGCAACATGGCGTCATTGTTTAGGAATAAAATATATTTCCCATTGGTAAATTGCGCACCAAACATATTTCCGCCTCCAAAACCAGTGTTAATCACGCTTTTGTGAAGTAAAACATGCTCGTGCGTTGGAAAGTTTTTTTCCAAATGTGAAACATCTTCAGGGTTGGAATTATTGTCCACAACTACAATTTCATACGACAGTGATTTGTCTGTAAATTTAATGACAGATTCCACACATTCTAGTGTGTACTTTGCCGTGTTGTAATTGATGATAACAATAGAAATATCCTTCATAAACGTAGTTGTTGCGCAAAATTACATAATTTTCTATTGAATTTTATACTTTTGCCAAAACACAAATCGTAATTATGGGAATTCGTTCAAAATTTAAAAAATACCTTTTACACAAAAGATTACCGATAGAAACCTACGAACCTATCAAAAAGTCAAAGCCAGAAAAAATCAAGGAAATGGTAACGGCTTGGGCAGGTTTGGAATTGATTATCGAAGATATTTTGGAGCGTTTTGACATTGGTCGTGATTCTTGTATTGAGTTTGGTGTGGAATTCGGCTATTCTGCGGTTGTTTTTTCTAACTTTTTTAAAGAAGTAAAAGGAATTGATATTTTCATCGGAGACGAACATACCGATCATAAAGGCGATCATTATGAAAAGACAAAAGCGTCTTTGGCTGAGTATGAAAATATTGAATTAATAAGGTCGGATTACCGCGATTGGATAAAGAAAGACACGAAACAATATAACTTCTCGCATGTAGATATTGTTCATAATTACAAAGAAACCTACGAATGCGGATTGTGGGCGGCACAACATAGCGAATGTACTATTTTTCACGACACGGAGAGTTTCCCAGAAGTGCGTCGCGCCGTGATTGATATTGCGAAGGCTACAGGAAAGCATGTATATAACTATCCACACTGCAACGGATTGGGAATTATAGTGTAATTTCAATTGAAACCTTCCAAGAAAATACTCATTATTGCACCTTTTGCGTTTGGATATACCGCGCATATTCAAAAGGCTTTGCAACAATATGCACACGTTGATGCACAGATTTTATATTTGGATAAACCTGCATTTCAATATAAAAATACACTTCATAAAGCACGAAATTTTTTTTCGAAATTGTTTTTAGGAAAGAATTTGAAAAAGACGTTTGTAACCGATCGTATCAAGGTATCACTGACGAAACTCGGCAAACAAGATGAAATTTTTATCATTCGTCCTGATATGTTGTCGGATGATTTGCTGAAATTCATCAAAAGCAAAACACAAAAAATTATTGCGTATTATTACGATAGTACACGTCGTTTTCCGCGAAAGGTAGACATTATTCCGATGTTTGATAAAGTCTATAGTTACGATCGTTTAGATGTTTCTAAATATAACTTATCATTTTTGACGAATTATATTTTTGAAGAAAGCAATCATGCCGAATTGGACTATCAATTTTTTAATATTTCTACGAATGATTACCGCTTTCCACTGATTGAAAATTTAGCAAAATACCTCAAAGAGAAAAATTGGTCATATAATATTCAGGTGTATAACGGAAGCGACATGCCTGCGGAATACGTGGAGATTATTACAACGCAAAAATCGATTCAAGAAGTTTCTGAATTGATACAAAAAGCCAAGATTATTGTGGAAATTCAACGAACCGAACAAGTTGGTTTGTCTTTCCGAATCTTTGAAGCTTTGGGACATCACAAAAAGCTCATCACTACAAATAAAGATATTGTGAATTATGATTTTTACGATCCGCAAAACATTTTGGTGGTTGATGAACATACTATTGAAATTCCGGCAGATTTCGTGACTTCACTGTATAAAAACATCGATGAGGCCATTCTTGCTAAATATAAAATTGAAAATTGGGTAAAACATATTTTTGAGTTGTAATGAAAGCTTTCAATAATCACGCAGCTGCTTTCTGAATTACGTTTTCCAATTCTTTAAATGCTTTCTCTTGCGATCCTTTTAGCAACGCTTGTTTGATAAAACCAGCAACGATTTCAATGATATTTCTTCGCGCTTTTACACTTTTTCCAAAATACGCATGCAACATTTTATTTGGAATGATGTGATTGATTTTTACTGTATTATCATTCACAAAAAATAATTTAATAGCATGCATTCCGCTTTTCTTTATAAGAATACATTCTGCTAATTGTCCTTTTGCATCTGTTCGTTGTTCCCAAATATCATACTCTTTTGTGCATTCAAAATCTGATTCCGATTCTAAAAAAAGATATAATTTGTCTAAAGAATTGTAGTTGTTTTTAATTGCAATTAAGTTTTCCATTTTAGTGATGTTTTAGGGTGTTTCGAATTCATTAATATGGAAGCAAATAAACTTGTTTCAATCCTGAAAAAAAACTGTTAATAGTGACGTTTTATAAAAACTCAGCGTAAAAGAATGAGCGTTATTGGTCTAAAATAGAAGAAGTTTGCTATGATAAAGTTGTTTTTTAAATCTTAAAAAATGAACTTAAAACCCAAGCAACCTACGATACACGTCTTCATATTGTTTGGCAGTTGCATTCCAATCAAAGCTTTGTGCACGTTTGATGTATGCGTTTTCGTAAGTTTCTCGGTTGGTTTCAAATGTGTGCATTCCGTTCTCTACAACTTGCGCCATATATTTTGGATCATAATGTTCCCAAAAAAAAGCATGTTCGCCACCAATTTCTGGTAATGAAGTATTGTGTGATAAAAATACGGGTTTTCCAAAACGCATGGCTTCAATTGGTGGAATTCCAAAACCTTCTCGTAAGGATGGAAATACAAAAGCAGCGCAATTTTGCAGATAATACTGTTTGTCTAAATCGCCAATTTTTCCTGTAATGATGACACGATCTTGTAAGTTGTGTTTTTGAATGGTTGCTGCGAGTTTTCCATCGGCATAAGCTGTATTGTTATTTCCCGAAAGAATTAAATTAAAGTCAGGCAATAAAGCTAACATTTCCACTAACGTGTGAAAGTTTTTCCGTGGTGTAAATTCGCCAATACTAAACAAATATGGTTTTTTTGAAATCTGTTTCGGCTGATGATTTTCAGGAAGCGTCACTTCACGAATTGGATTTCCGTTGTAAATCACGTATTCAGGAACGTTTGGCACGTCAAAATACTTGTGTGTTGAAGCTTTGGCAAAGTTTGAAATATACGTGATAGCGTGACTTCTTTCTAGTTTTTCACGAAAACGAACATTGCGTTCATGATCCATGTCGCTTGATTCTTCTTCTATAAAATTTACATCGTGAACTGTCAACAAATACGGGATGTTATGATAAGGTTCAATCTTAATATTTTGGTTCAGTGAATGCCACAAATCGTACTTTTTACGAATGCGCAATAGCGGATAGCGACGAAAAGATTGATACTTTTTATAATCAAAATAATTTCCAAATTCGTCTTTTAATTTGCTGAGGTTTTTCGCGTGAAGCGTCATTTTAAAATCGTCAATTTCTGCCTGATACAATCCTTTTATCAAATGATAATTGAATTGCCCAAAGCCAAAATGTAAATTTTTAATATTGTGTGATTCTAAAAAAACGTTCTTCATCTACTAATCTATTTTTCGGTACATTGTCCACAATTGTAAATAGCGTTTAAATACTGAAAATGCATGGACATAACATAAAATAAAACCTTCTTTTCCGTCTAAAATTCCCAAACGTAAAAAGTATTGATGTACAAAACGATACCACGGACGAAAAAAGAAATGATACGCATTTGGACGTACATTTTTTTTGTACAATGCTGCTGCTTGCAAACGACTATACTGACTCAATTTTTCGTTGTAATTGTCAAAACTTTTATACGTTTGATGTGCAACTGCATGTTGAAGTTTTCCAATCTTTTCGGTAGTTTCAATAGTTTCATGTACAGGTTTTCCGTTGTAACGACAGTATTTTTTGTGAAACAATCGTACGGAAATATCTGTTTGAAATCCACTGTATTTCATTCGTTTTCCCATAAAGTGGAAATCACGTTTTACATGATATGCTTTTTCAGAAGTAGAGGAATTTACAGTGGCTATAATTTCATCTGCCAACGCTTTTGGTACTTCTTCATCCAAATCAAAAAAAGTAATCCAATCGTGTGATGCTTGATCGATGGCAAAATTTTTCTGCGAAGAAAAATCGTCAAATTTTCGTTGAAGCAGTGTAACATTGTGCTTTTTGGCAAGTTCGACAGTGTTGTCCGTACTAAACGAATCTACAATAATAATTTCGTCCGCAAAGGAAAGTTGCGCAATATATTTTTCAATATTATCTTCTTCGTTATACGTAATCGCTAAAGCACTAATTTTGGTATTCATATAAAAATGAAGCTACTTTTTACTTTGAAAAGTCTGTTGTTGCGACAAAAGTAATGATTTTAGGATGAATAAAGGATTTAAGAATAATTTCAATAAAAGATTGTTATTTTTGAAGCATTCAATAAACAAGTCATGCCAAAACTTCCCATTTTAATGTATCACGCCGTTACGACTAAAGTTTCTGAAAGTATCGGATTGACGATTGCTACAGAAAATTTAGAAGCGCAATTCCGTTATTTAAAAGAAAACGGCTATACAAGTTTGCATTTTGGTGACTTGCAACAAATGAAATCTCCCTCAGATTTTCCTGAAAAAGCGGTCATCATTACGTTTGATGATGTGTATGTAAATCAATTAGAATTGGCGTATCCGTTATTGCAAAAATATGGTTTGAAAGCTTGTTTTTACATTCCGTTTCAATATGTTGATGGTGTTGATGAATGGAATACAGGCAAGATAAAACTCATGTCAGTTGACCAACTGAAAAGTATGGATGAAGCCACAATCGAACTTGGTTTGCATTCGTTCTCACATAAAAAATACGATGAACTTTCAGAAGCAACAATCAACGAAGATTTTGAAAAATGTAAAGCATTTATTGTTGAAAATCAATTGAATGTAAGTAATGTGTTGGCGTATCCGTATGGAAAATATCCTCGGAAAAATCCGGCGCAACAAACATTTTTTGAAACACTCCATAAACACAAAGTTGCTTTTGGATTGCGTATTGGAAATCGAGTGAATAAATATCCTTTTAAGAATAATTATGAAGTGCAACGATTGGACATCAAAGGAGAAGATTCTTTAAAGAAATTTAAATCTAAATTGCGTCGTGGGAAATCGTTTTTTTCTAACACGAAAAGTTTAAGAAATAACAGATGAACATATTCAAAAATATTTTAGGAGTTTTAGTTATTAGTTGTGTTATCGGTTGTAATTCCTCATCAAAAGAAAAAACAGCGACCATATATAAAGATGTAAAAATCGTTAGCGCGATGAAAAATGTGATGTGGAAAGGCGAGTTACAAGGAAAGATCAATTTAGATACGATTGCTGATAAAAACGGATTGTACGGAATTGGACCTGTGAGTTATCTTTCGGGCGAACTTTTAATTAATAATGGTAACAGTTATGTGTCTAAAGTAACTTCTGATACTACCATGATTGTTGAAAAGGATTTCAAAGTAACAGCACCTTTTTTCGTGTATGCAAACGTCACTGAATGGACTCAAATTGAATTGCCATCAAACATCAAAACGGTCAAAGATATTGAAGCTTTCGTCGATGAAAAAACGAAAACTTTTAAGCGTCCGTTTGCGTTCAAACTTGCAGGAACACTCAAAACGGCAACGATTCACATTCAAAATCTACCGAAAGGTACAAAAGTTAGCTCGCCAACAGAAGCACATCAAGGACAAGTAAACTATCAACTTGAAAATGAAGAAGTAGAAATTATCGGTTTCTTTTCTACCGAACACAAAGGAATTTTTACACATCACGATGCTAACATACATTTACACCTCATCACAAAAAACGAAGATAAAATGGGACATTTGGATGCTGTTACGATTGATAAAATGACGTTGTTTTTGCCAAAAAAGTAATATTTTTTCAAATTCAAGACAAAAGAGTTCTTAGGGAAGAACTCTTTTGGTAGTAATAAAAAAGGGGTAATGTATTTTCGAAAAATACACTACTCAAAACTACGACAAATCGTTGCTCAACTCTTTTTTTTTAGATAAATGAAAGGGATTTTGTAGACGAATAGTACGAAAATGACTGTGTCTATTTTATTTGATTCCTTTTTTAAGTAAGATCAATTTTACGTAACGCGAAAAAACGCCATACGCGTTAATACCAGCAACAGCCAAACCTGGAACGCCATCCATAAAACCGCGTTTTACAATATACTCATGGAAAAAACGGTACATCGGTTTAAAAGCCAAATGGAAATACGTCGCTTTTTTGCCTTTTTCTAACATGCGTTCTGCCTGAAACCACGCGTATTTATCTTTCTTGCTGATGTAATGCATCAAACCTTTGTACGTATAATGCAACACTTTATTTTTAAGCTTTCCAACAGTTCCATCTACAATCAATTTTTCGTGCACATTTCCTTCAAAATGACACTTTTCACGTACTACCAAACGCGTCACATCATTATTGTGATAATACAAAAAACGATTCATGTAAAAATGTGGGAAATTCAATTTATACGCCGTGTGTTTTCCAGAATTCATTGCGGTAATAATCTCTTTTTGAAGCTGATAGGTAATGCGTTCATCGCCATCTAAAAACAACACCCAATCGCACGTAGCAAATTGCAATGCATGATTTTTTTGATTGGAAAAATTATCAAACTTCCTCGAAATTACTTTGCAACCATGCGCTTCTGCAATGGCAACAGTTTCATCGCTACTCAGCGAATCAATCACAATAATTTCATCCGCAAATTGCACAGAATACAACGCATCTTTCAGATACAGCGCTTCGTTATACGTAGGAATAATGACTGATAATGTTGGCATGATAAATTTAAAACGCAAACTTACTAAAAAACTTTATCTTTGCAGTCTGTATGACAACAATAGACACTTCCATCATTATAAGCACGTACAACTCTCCTGAGTGGTTGGCGAAAGTTTTACACGGATACAACAATCAAACTTATCGCTTGTTTGAAATCGTCATTGCCGACGATGGTTCAAAGCAAGAAACCATTGATTTGATTGAAGAAATCAGCAAAGAAGTCTTTTATCCAATTGTGCATGTTTGGCATGAAGATAATGGCTTTCAGAAATCGCAAATTCTCAACAAAGCCATTGTAAAATGTAGCACGCCGTATATTATTATGTCGGATGGCGACTGTATTCCGCGAGCCGATTTTGTAGAACATCATGTAAAGCATCGTGAAGAAGGTTTTTTCCTTTCGGGAGGATACTTTATGCTTCCAATGAATATTTCCAAACTCATTACAAAAGAAGATATTTATGAAGGCAATTGTTTTGATGTTGCATGGTTGAAAAAACACGGTTTGAAAGCATCGTTTAAGAATAATAAACTGACTTCCGCAGGTTTGAAATCACGCTTTTTAAATGCAATCACACCTACAAATGCAAGTTGGAACGGACATAATGCTTCTGGTTGGAAAGAAGATATTGTTGCGATAAATGGTTTTGACGAACGCATGCAATATGGCGGACAAGATCGTGAACTCGGAGAACGTTTATTCAACTACGGATTAAAAAGTAAACAAATTCGCTACAGCGCCGTTTGTATACATTTAGATCATCCGAGAGGTTATAAAAATCAAGAATCGATTGATAAAAATCTTGCTATTAGAAAAACGACAAAAGACGAAAACAGAAAGTGGACAGATTTTGGAATCGTCAAATCTTAAATCTTGTTTGAAACGAATTAACACATTTTCAAATCCACAAATTATAAAAATCAAGTTGTCAATTTTGCGAGGTAATCGTAATGTGTTCCTTCAATAATCAATTCGCATTGTAAACCGCAAGCGTGTGCAGCATTTTGTAATGTGTTGTAATCAATATAAAGCCAATGAAAAGGCGCTTCGTGTTCGCCTTTGTAACTTACATAGTATAAGAGTTCACCGTAATAATCGGAATTTGATGGAATCCATTTTCCGCCATCTTCATCTTCATCAAACATATAAATAATATCAGATGAATCTACTAAAATTTGTCCATCTTCGGTCAACAATGTTTTCAAGTGATTCAAAAAGTCGCTAATGTATTTTAGCTTTCCACACATGCCAGCACCATTCATCAATAAGAGAATCGTATCAAATTTTCCAGAAAAATGTAACACATCAGCTACAGCTGTATTTTTAATTCCTCTTAGCTTACAAGCTTCAATAGCAGCTTCTGATACATCAATGGCGGTAACCTCTAAATTGCGGTCATTTTGTAAATACAAACTGTGACTTCCTGCGCCGCAACCAACATCAAGAACTTTTCCTTTGGCTAGTTGTAAAGCTGTTTGTTCTAAAACGGGCATTTCTTCATACGAACGAAACAAATAGGGAAGTGGCAACGTATCTTCTTCCGAAATTGATGTTGCCGTAACAATATCTTCGGTGTAATTTCCTTGTTGATAGTCTAAAATTGCTTTCCCAAATAAATCTTTCATCTGTATCTAAAATAGGAAACAAAAGTACGTTAAGTAATTGAACTTTTGAGATAAGTCATAAAAAAAGCAACGAATCCTACTTTCGTATTCATCGTTGCTTACTGTGTTAACTATAACCTAAATAATTAACCTAGATCCCTAAAATCCCCCAATTTTATGACTCTAGTTGTCATTGAACATACTTCAAAAAGCTTTTCTTCTTTTAGTATGTTTACTAATAAGTACGCAACAGATCGTTTTGTTACCCAACAAATCTGGAAAATATTCGATATTTTTGCTTTTTAAGACAAATACACATGGAAGAATTCATCAATGAACTGCCAAAATTGGCAAAAGAAGTAGAAAAAGAGAACCAGAAATTCTTCTATAAATTAAAGAAAAGAACTCCTAAAAATCTCGATTACATCATGCAGGAATTGCATGAAGATGAGTTTTCAAAAACAGATTGTTTGGCTTGTGCAAATTGTTGTAAAACGACAAGTCCGATATTTACAAACGCAGATATTGCGCGTATTTCTAAGCATTTTAGAATGAAAGAACATCAATTTATAAGCCAGTTTCTATACTTTGATGAAGACAATCATTATGTATTGCAATCGGCGCCATGTCACTTTTTGGGAGCCGACAATGAATGCATGATTTATGATGTACGTCCAAAAGCTTGTAGAGAATATCCGCATACCAATAGAAAAAAGTTTCATAAAATTTCAGAGATAACGATGAACAATATTTCTATTTGTCCTGCAACTTATAATATTGTAGAAAAGTTAAAGACGGTGATAGCATCAAAAGCAAAACGTTAGTTTGCGCTAAATTTCAGAAAAACGTATCTTTATAAACTCACAAAACCTACGAAACCTAAATTATTTTGGATACTATCTTATCATATTTTGAGTCGATTCCTTCTTCGCACAGAAGTGCTATTTTGGTTGGTGGAATTGCTTTTTTTTGGCTCATTGAATACATCATTCCTTTAATTCGATTCAACTACAAAAAAGTAAATCACGCCGGAATCAATATCTTTTTTACGTTGACCACGATTGTTGTGAACTTCGTTTTAGCATTCTTATTACTCAAAGCTTCCGATTGGGCAGTTGCCAATAATTTTGGAATTTTAGAATGGATTAAATTGCAGTTTCCCGAACTTTCTATTTGGTGGTACGCACTCATTGGAGTTGCCTTGTTAGACTTTTTTGGCGCTTGGTTGGCACATTATGTAGAGCACAGAGTTCCATTTTTATGGCGTTTTCATTTAGTACATCATACGGACACGCATGTAGACACAACGACAGCAAATCGTCATCATCCTGGCGAAAGTGTCATTCGTTTCATATTTACTTTAGCAGGAGTTGTTATTGTTGGTGCGCCTGTGGGAATTATTATGTTGTACCAATCAATGTCAGTCGTTTTATCACAATTTAATCATGCAAATATTAGCATTCCTAAAAACGTTGATAAGTGGCTTAGTTACATTATCGTTTCGCCAAACATGCACAAAGTACACCATCATCACGTGTTACCTTATACCGATACAAATTATGGAAACATCTTTTCTATTTGGGATCGAATCTTTCAAACATTCGCTACAAAAGACCCTGAAACTTTGGTGTATGGCGTAGATACATATCCAGATGCTTCTGAAAATGCAAACCTAAAAAGTCTGCTCAAAATTCCTTTTAACAAATATCGTCCGCCAACTACTTTAAATTCTGATGAATAATTTATGTCTCTAAAACTTCCTTTTCGCATATATGTATGTCTATGTCTATTAATTACCATGAGTTGTAAAAACCAATCACAAACAAGCGTTAAAACGACAAGCATTCAAGGACATCGTGGCTGTAGAGGTTTGTTTCCAGAAAATTCTATGATGGGTTTTGAAAAAGCCATTGAGCTCAATGTAAATGCTTTAGAGTTGGATGTTGTAGTTTCTAAAGATCATCAAGTTGTAGTTTCGCATGAACCTTTTATGAATCATGAAATTGCGCTAGACTTGCAAGGAAGTCCAATTTCTGAAGCTGATGAAAAAAAATACAATCTCTATCAAATGTCGTATGACAGCATTCGTCAATACGATTGCGGATCTAAAAAACATCCAAGATTTCCCAATCAAAAGAAAATAAAAGTTGTAAAACCATTATTGACCGATGTTATTCAAATGTCAGAACAGAAAACGAATAGCACTATTAATTACAACATAGAAATCAAAAGAAAACCTTCTTACGATGACGTATTTGCACCAAAAGTAGCTGTATTTGTCCGTTTGGTGCTCGAAGTTATTCATAAATATGATCTTGGAAATCGTGTCAATTTACAAGCGTTTGATTTGGAAACGCTAGAAGAAATCAAAAAGCAAGCGCCCAACATGAAATTGGCATTGTTAGTAGATGAAAACGAATCCATTGACAAAAAACTAAAACAACTCAGTTTTACTCCCGAAATCATCAGTCCGTACTACAAACTTTTAACGCGTAAAAATGTGCGCGATTATCAAAAAAATAACTTTCAGGTTATTCCGTGGACAGTAAATAAAGAAGCTGATATTCTACAATTAATCAATTGGAATGTTGATGCGATTATCACTGATTATCCAGATATACGTGCCAAATAATGCAACAATCACAGCAAAAAATCTTAGTCATTGGTTACGTTTGGCCAGAACCCAATTCGTCTGCCGCAGGAACACGCATGTTGCAACTATTACAGTTCTTTCGAATGCAAAAATGGGACGTCACTTTTGCTTGTCCAGCTGCAAAAACTGAATATTGTTATGACTTACGTCAGATGGGAATTGCGTCAAAAACTATTCAGATTAATGACAGCAGTTTTGACGATTTCATACAACAATTGCTTCCGTCTATCGTATTGTTTGATCGTTTTATGATGGAAGAACAATTCGGTTGGCGTGTTGCAGAATTGTGCCCGAACGCACTGCGAATTCTGGATACAGAAGACTTGCACAGTCTGCGAAAAGCACGACATCAAGCGTTAAAAGATGGAAAAGAATTTCATATCGATCAATTAAAAAGTTATCAATTGGCACAACGCGAGATTGCTAGTATTTTACGTTGTGATATTTCGTTGCTCATTTCAGAAGTAGAACGTGATCTTTTAATCCAACACTTTAAAATTGATACTTCTTTATTGTTGTACATTCCATTTATGTTGGAAGAACTTCACAAAAATCAAATAGAAGCATTGCCAACGTTTGAAGAACGACAACATTTCGTCACCATTGGAAACTTTTTACATGCGCCCAATCGTGATATGGTCATGTATCTTAAAAAAGAAATTTGGCCGTTATTGCGGAAAAAACTTCCGAAAGCTGAAATGCATGTGTACGGTTCGTATGCAAAAGAACACAGTTTACAACTGAATCAACCAAAAGAAAAATTCTTTGTATATGGCAGAGCAGAAAGTGCTGCTGAGGTAATTAAAAAAGCAAAAATTTTATTAGCGCCGTTGCGTTTTGGAGCTGGATTGAAAGGAAAATTTATTGATGGTAAGCAAAATGGAACGCCTTGTGTAACAACTAAAATAGGAGCAGAAGGTATGCATGGCGAATTGTCGTGGAACGGAGTTGTTTCAGACGATATCGAAACTTTGATAAACGAGACTGTCGAACTTTACACGAATAAAAATCGTTGGTTGAGTGCACAACAAAACGGGTTTGAAATTCTCAAAAATAGATATGCAGCAGTGAACTTTCAGCGACAGCTTTTAGAAAAAATAACAACGACGCAAAACGATTTGGAAAAGCACCGAGCGAACAATTTTTTGGGAAGTATGTTGCAATTGCATCACATGAAAAGTACCAAATACATGTCACTTTGGATTGAAACGAAGAATAAACTTTGAAATGTTAAATGCTAAATTTTAAATGAAAAACATAGTTTCTAAAACCCAAAACCCTAATACATCAAATATTTTGCACGAGTTTTCGAAAAAGCTTCCAAACCTTCTTGCCAAGTTGCTTTGATTTGGTCTTCGGTCATTCCTGCTTCAATTTGTTGCTGTAATTTTTCAGTTCCAGCGAGTTTTGTAAAGAATTTATTTTTGTTGAAAAACGGAGTTTCTATTTTTTCAATTTTATATCTATTATAAAACTCTAATAACCATGTAAGATTCAAAGATTCCAAGCGTTCATGTGTCGTCAAATCGTAACCGTTACACATTTTTCCATTGTGTTTTGGATTTTTAGCACCAAAATTGGGCTTTGGAGTAAAATGATCGAAATGTTTCATGTCAAATCGTGGCGTGCCTACAACTTGAAATTGTGTTTCTGTACCGCGACCAATACTAACATCTGTTCCTTCAAATAAGCACAAACTCGGATATAAGTTTATCGCTTGATCGTTCGGGAGATTCGGAGATGGTTTTATAGGCAAACTATACGGCGTTTGATGTGTGTAGTTTTCCACCGAAATCACTGTCAAATCACAAGTCACATTATTTTCTAACCATTTTTCACCGTTAATCATTTGTGCGTATTCGCCAATCGTCATTCCGTGAACTATTGGAATTGGATGCATTCCGATAAAACTTTTAAAAGCTTTTTCTAAAATTGGTCCATCAATATAATGCCCGTTTGGGTTAGGTCTGTCAAGCACAATCACAGGAATGTTCGATTCTGCACAAGCTTCCATCACATAATGAAGCGTAGAAATGTAGGTGTAAAAACGTACGCCAACATCTTGTACATCAAAAATGAGGATATCTAAATTTTCTAGCTGCTTTGGAAACGGTTTTTTGTTTTTTCCGTAGAGCGAAATAATTGGCAAACCAGTTTTAACATCTTTTCCATCTTTTACAATTTCGCCTGCATCTGCTTTTCCTCGAAAGCCATGTTCGGGAGAAAATACGGTTTTTACATCAACTTTTAGGGAAACTAAAGAATCGACCAAATGTGTGTAGCTTTTATCTGATTTGAAAATAACACTTGTTTGATTGGCAACAATTCCAACACGTTTGTTAGCGAGTTTCGGTAGCAATTCAGCAGTTTTATTTGCACCAACAATGGGTTCTTTATATGTCAATTCTGCGGAAGCGTTCACTTTTTTAGCGACAGAAGAAGTACCAGCATCAGCTATATTTAGAGTATTTTGTTGTTCTTTGGAGCCACATCTTGTGAAAAATCCAATTAATAACAACAATAAAAACGTATTTTTGAAAAATCTATAAACCATTCTTGAATTTGAATTACGAGTTTTTTATTGCCAAACGTATTATAAAGGCAAAACAGTATAAAAGTAGTGTATCGGCGACAATAATAAAAATTGCAATTGCTGCAATAGCTATTGGTATTGTGATGATGATGGTTGCGATTGCTACGGGAATGGGATTGCAAAAAACGATCCAAGAAAAAGTTGCAGCGTTTAATGGACATATTCAAATTTCGAATTTTGACAATAACGATTCGGAAGTTTCGTTGACGCCAGTCGATTCCAATCAGGAGTTTTACCCAGATTTCACGCAGGTTTCAGGTGTAAATCATATTCAAGCGGTTGCCACCAAAGCAGGCATTATTCGTACAGAAAAAACGTTTGAAGGTGTGTTGGCAAAAGGTGTTGGCACAGATTATCAATGGACAGCTTTTGAAGATTTTTTGAAAGAAGGTCGCTTTCCAAATGTTTCTGAAAAACGCGAAAATAGAGAAGTTTTGATCTCTGCGTATTTGGCAAGACGTTTGGAATTAAAGTTAGGCGACACGTTTAAAACGTTATTCCTTAAAGAAAATACAAGCGAAATTCCGAATGAACGAACTTTTGAAATCGTCGGTATTTACGATTCAGGATTTCAGAAATTTGACGCCAATGTATTGTTGGTCGATATTCGTCACATTCAGCGAATGAACAAATGGAAGAATGGCGAAGTTGGAAATTTTGAAGTTTTTATTGATGATTTTGACGCCATTCAAGCAAAAGACGACGAAATATACAACGTAATTCCACCAAATTTAGATACCCAAAGTATCATTAGTAAGTTTCCGTTTATTTTTGAATGGATTTCCCTGTTTGATGTCAATATCTTTCTAATTATCGGAATCATTATTATCGTTGGCGGTATTAATATGATTACGGCGTTATTGGTGTTAATTTTAGATAGAACACCGATGATTGGCATCTTAAAATCGCTTGGAAGTAGCAATTGGAGCATTCGTAAAGTTTTCTTGTACAATGCGGCTTATTTGATAGGAATTGGATTGCTTTGGGGAAATATTCTCGGCATCGGATTTATTTGGGCACAGCATACATTTGGCTTTTTAAAATTCCCAAACCCAGAGCAATATCATACGTCAATCATTCCAACGCATATTGAAGTTTGGCAAGTGTTGGCGCTCAATGTTGGAACGCTTGTTTTATGTGTGTTAATGTTGTTAATTCCTTCGTATATAATTACTAAAATTTCTCCTGTAAAGGCAATTAAGTTTCAGTAAAATATTTGATTTACATGAAATTTTATTCCTATAAAGAGTTTATATATTGTATATTATGGTTGATTTGGTATTACATCTTCAATAGTAGAAAAAACACAAGGTCACTTTTAGAATTAGAATAAGAAAAAGTTAAGCGAAGATTAAAAGTCTATTAATTTGATAGACTTTTAGGATTTAATATTATAAAATCTACAGAGACTTCGTATATTTGTCGCTTGAAAACTTAAAAATGGAATACGCAGAAAATATATTAGAAACTATTGGGAATACTCCGCTAGTTAAAATGAATGCTTTGGTAAAAGACATTGATGCTTTGGTGTTGGCTAAGTATGAGACCTTCAATCCTGGAAACTCCGTAAAAGATAGAATGGCATTGAAAATGATTGAAGATGCAGAAGCAGACGGTCGTTTAAAACCAGGCGGAACTATCATTGAAGGAACTTCTGGGAACACAGGAATGGGCTTGGCACTAGCAGCTATTGTAAAAGGCTACAAACTTATTTGTGTAATGGCAGACAAACAATCAAAAGAAAAGATTGATATTTTACGTGCTGTTGGTGCGGAAGTTGTAGTCTGTCCTACTGCGGTTGAGCCAGACGATCCACGTTCGTATTATTCTGTGTCCAAACGCTTGGGAGAAGAAACTCCAAATGCTTGGTACGTAAATCAGTACGACAATCCAAGCAATGCTACTGCGCATTACGAAAGTACAGGTCCTGAAATTTGGGAACAAACCAAAGGGAAAGTCACACACTTTATTGTAGGTGTGGGAACTGGAGGAACTATTTCTGGTGTTGGAAAATACCTAAAAGAACAAAATCCAAATGTAAAAGTTTGGGGAGTTGATACGTATGGTTCTGTATTTAAAAAATACCATGAAACAGGAATCTTTGATGAAAACGAAATCTATTCGTACATCACGGAAGGAATAGGAGAAGATATATTGCCTAAAAATGTAAATTTTGACATCATTGATGGCTTTACAAAAGTAACCGACAAAGATGCCGCAATATATACACAGCGTTTGGCAAAAGAAGAAGGTATGTTTTTAGGAAACTCAGCCGGATCTGCCATAAAAGGTGTATTGCAACTAAAAGAGCATTTTACAAAAGACGATGTTGTGGTGGTGTTGTTTCACGATCACGGAAGTAGGTATGTTGGAAAAATGTTTAATGACGATTGGATGCGTGAACGCGGATTCTTGGAGGAAGAAGCATCTTCTGCAGCCGATTTAATCAAAGAACATCACGACAAACCTTTAGTTACGGTAAAAACTGGCGAATTGGTGTCACATGCAATTGAGCGTATGCGCAAATTTAAAATCTCACAAATCCCTGTAGTTGATACGGAAGGTTTTGTAGGCTCTATTGATGAAACTTCACTATTTGCCAAATACATGGAAAACAAAGACATCGCAGATACGTATATTGCAGATATCATGCAAGATCCTTTTCCTATAGTACATAAAAATAGTTCTATTGACGAAATATCGAAGTTGATTACGAAAGATAATCAAGCGGTTTTGGTAGACTTGGGAGACGAAAAATATCACATCATTACAAAATACGATATCATCAAAGGAATTAGCTAAGCTTCTTTCATTATAAGACATAAAAAAAGTCGAATACTTTTTAAGGTATTCGACTTTTTTGTGTTTTATCGTTTCGTTACAAAAAGGGTTCTTTATTCTTAAAATCTGTTGCAAGCTTTTTATAACGTCTTTCTAAATTTCTATTGTCTATTAAAATGATAATTAATACAGAAAAGAAGATTAGTATAGAATATCCTAAAATTGAATTGATACTTTCTTTATCACTTGATAATCCGCCGCCACTACCTTCATCTGTAATATTTGATGGACTCATAGCTCCTGTATCATTTCCTTGTGCTACTACTGTAGTATTTAGATCGTCTGGAGTGTTAGCTTCTGCTAGACGATTTGCAAGTAGGTTACAAGTACATATGAAAAATAATAATATGGTAAATTGTATTTTCACAGCTTAAAAGTATAAAAAAAAACTCACAAAATTGATTTTTAATGCTTGATTTTAAATATTTTACGATTTTTTAAAGTTTAAAACTCTTACAAGAAAACTTGATTTGGGTAATTAATCTTGGTCAATAGATGCTATAAACTTTCCTTATATAAAAATCTGAATGATTAACTTTCTAGTAAACAAACTATATGTTTTTCTTGCTTGATAAAAAGATAATCGCTTTAAAATCAATAGTTACAGAGCTTTTTTTAGTTTTCTTATAGATTTGATTTTTTGTGTATTAACTAAAAATTACATATATATTCAATAAACATCTTCATCAAACAAGAAACATAAATTAGGGGAAGAAGTCACCTGTTTATCATAAGATTAGTATTGAAGCTAGAATTTAAAATTCTGACTATTTATTCAATAACAATAGCAAAATAACAACTTTTTTTTCGAAAAACTGCAAATAAATATCAGATTAACTGCAAAGAAAGAAGATAAACTGCATTTTTTTTGACATTTTCTCAGGATGAATCACAGATTTTAACAAGATCGTTAGTCATATAACATTTTTAAGTAAATAGACGAATTCGTATTTTTAGCAACGATACAAAATGAATCCTTGCGAACTATGAAAATGTATATTTTACTCAAAGAATCAGTGCCTGATCGCTTTGCGCCTGTAATTGCCGCACATGCTTCTCTTGCCTGTTATAGAAAATATGAAGATGATACTGACATGCAAAAATGGATGCAAGGTGTTTTTAAAAAAGTAGTATGTAAAGTCAATCACAGAGAGTTTGAAAATGCTAAAAAAGAAGCAAAACATATTGTATTGACAGAAGCTGCTTTAAATAATGAAGAAGTAGGTCTTGCCTTTTGTCCGCGTTCAGAATATTCCAAAGCATTTCGTTTTTATAAAATGTGGTCGCCAACGGTAGTTTAAACAATGTGAGTTGCGTAGAAGAAGTTTCAACACCATAAAATTTTTAATTGACGCGTATGAAATACATACTTGAAAAATGAACTCCAATCTCTTTAACTGATTCTTATAATTAAATTATCTTAACGTTAACAAAATCAAGGGTTCATAAGGTTTTTTTTGAGAAAAAAACATACGATACTTCATACCTTATTTATGGTGTTTCCGTAACCAATAACTTTTTATCCAATGTAGTTTTGTGGTATAAATAAATATTCAAAAACCAAAAATTACATTGAACTATGAAAAGAAATTTTAAAATCCAAATGCTGTATGTTTTGTTGACAATGCTCCTGCTTGCAGGTTGTCAAAACGATACGGAAGAAGAATTAGTAGAAGAAGCAACAACTGCTGTAGAACGTGTTGATGTAAAATGGCTTGCACCAGACGATCATCCTGTGGTACAATTATTATACAGCAGAGGTTATGAACGAGGAACAATCTATGAAACTGATGAGCATTTTTTAGCGCCACCAGATTTATTGTACAGTAAAGATATCAACGATTATGACCTATCTGACAATGGTAGCAATGCCGAACAAGCCTACAACACAGGGAAATTAGTATCTCTAAACAGAATGCGTATCAATGTGTTTTTAGACAACTCTATTGGGACAGATTTGCAAACACAATCCGTAAATGCAATGAATGAACTTAACGGAATCAACAATTGTGCTTTATTCTTTGTACGTGTTTTCAATGCCAATCAGGCACAAATTACGATACGAAGTGACTTTGGAGCAGAATCCAATAATGTTTTAGGTCGTGCAGGTTTTCCATCTAACGGACGTCCATTTGATACAGTGACCCTAAACGTTGATCGTTTGGATGACTTCGGAGCTGACATTCGTAGAAACACCATTATTCATGAACTTGGTCATTGTGTCGGATTGCGCCATACAGATTGGCAAGCCAACAGAGAACGTAGTGCTGTAAACATTCCTGGTACAAGTGCCAATGATACAGGATCAATCATGTGGCATACCATCAATGGAGGAACACCTTTTACAAACGGAGATTTAACTGCTTTTAGAGCCTTATTTCCACGAGCTTTGCGCATAGATGTTGTCAATGAAATTGACGATTATGATTACAGTGGTGAAATTTATGTTTTAGACAATGTATTTGTCGATGTCTTTACCGATGGAAGCTACAGTACGCAAACAACGCTTAACCGAAATGTAAACGTAAGTTACCGTATTAACGTACAAGAATACAATCACACCTCAGGAACTTATTATTACAGTCGAAATCGAACTTTAACGGCTGGTAATAATCGTTATTATATTGATGATGAGGAAGAAGAATGTTCGCCATACCAAGGAGAAACCTGTACACGACAAGACCTTGAAATCAGATTGGCAACTTCAATACTATAAAGTCAATTCCTTAAATAAAAACACTCGTTTTAAAATACAACAAAGCCCAACAATTTCAGTTGGGCTTTGTTCATACATGGGCGTATGCTCTGTTGTATTAAACATGTCTATTTCATGTGGCAACCCAATCCGCCTTCAGCTCTTGGTACAGAATTACACATTAAAGCTGTTGCTCCTTGCGTTCCGCCTTTAAGATTGCTCGTTTTTAAGTTAGATACTTGTTTCTTGTTTAACTGTAACGATTGTACGTTTCTTTTTTTCATGGTATGTAGTTTTTAATTATGATGGAAAAATAATAAATCTTCAATTCAATATAGTATGGGTTTTCCTTAACAATACACAGGTAAATTATTTTGAAAATTCAGATAAATATTTTTAGCCTAAAGAATCATTTCTACAAAGCAGCATATTTCTCAAGAACTATACAATCATGCTACATTTCCACATCAAAAAAAGTCCAACAGTTTTTGTTGGACTCCTTCTTTTTTTGAAAAAAATAATTAACCTTATTTACTTATTATCTCTTTCCAGGCAAATAGCAAGGTCCGTTATTAGGTGTACAATATGTGTAGCTTACAGGTTGTGGCGCTGGTGGCGCGCAAATAGCTGGCGACATACAATTGGTAGCTTCACTCTGTACACCTCCTTTTACAATTTGTGCATCGTTTAAAGAAGAAACTTGCTTTTTGTTAAGACGTAAAATCCTTTTTCTCATGGTTATAAATTTTAATATGAATATGCCGCAAAGTACCATAGCTACTAGAGAATTTAAAATGAAGTTATTCATCATTTATAAATCTTACATAGTAATTATTGTGATAATGAATTGATAGTGAGTAAGACATATTCCAATATGAAAAATAAACTCAATTGTTACTTCCGTTTCTAAAAACAGTCATTTCGTAAGAAAAATTATAATTCACGACGGATGTTTTTCCTGAATTTTCAAAGCTTAATCACTATTCGTAGTACTTCAATCAAAAAAAAATAAGAGATTCATCCTCGTAAAATACGACTGCGCAGTATTGTTTTTACAAAAATCGCTCTTTTAGGATTGCAAACCGTAACGCTTACGAACTATTTTTTACGCTTACACATTATCTGCTGTTCTTTTCAGGATTATTAACGAGATTCACACTAAGAAACAGTACTGTTTGATGCTTTACAAAGTAGAAGAAAGCTTGTTGCACGTCTGCGAGACCATTTCGGGTAATCCCGAAAGCCTGTTGCACGTCTGCGAGGACGTTTCGGGTTTCCCCGAAAGCTTGTTGCACGTCTGCGAGGACGTTTCGGGTTTCCCCGAAAGCTTGTTGCACGTCTGCGAGAACGTTTCGGGACTTCCCGAAAGCTTGTTGCATTGCTGCGAGAACGTTTCGGGACTTCCCGAAAGCTTGTTGCATTGCTGCGAGAACGTTTCGGGATCGTTTTTATTGCGAATAATGCAATGAAACACTCAAAAATTGTTAAAAAATTACGAATTATTAAAAATCGAGATGTTATGGAAAAACCAACATTAGATCGCTTTAGAAACAGCGAATTTTTACAATACATGAAAGATGTATTAGAATTAGTCAACGCAAACGATGTTGACGCATTACAACTAACCACGCAACGTGATGCGCTTGCCACACTTACCAATCAGATAGACAATCTGTTTCAGCAGGAGCAAAGCAGTGGCATTACGCAAGAATTAATCGATTTAGATAACAGACGCGACAAAGCTTTTATGGGCATCAAAGCATCGCTTGAAGCTTACGGCTATCATTATGATGAACGTATGCAATCGGCTTCCCGTAGTTTGTTGTACAATTTAAATAACTACGGCACCAACATTCCGCGAATGAATTACCAAGCAGAAACCGCCGTGATTGACAGTATGTTGTCCGATTGGGAAACAGAAACCGATTTAATCAATGCCATCACTACTGTTGGGCTTCCCGATTGGATGGCGGAGTTAAAAACGGCAAACGCAGCGTTTAACGATCGGTATTTGGCGCGTGTTTCCGAATCGGCAGCCAATCCTGCTACAAGTTTTACATCGGTACGCGAAGTTGCAACGGATGCCTATCGCGATTTGGTGGCGCATGTGGAAGCTCATGCTACCTTAGGAAGTAATGTGGTGCACCAAGAATTAGTCAACGAATTTGGCATATTGGCAAAGCAGTATAACCAAACGGTTAGCCTCCGATTGAGTTCGAGTGATACGGATGCTTCTTCGAGTACGTCAGATTCCACAGATGAGGAGAACGTGGAAGCGTAGTCTTCGAGTGCTCGATTAATTAAAAAAACACCATGCCAAAAGGATACATGTATATATTAACGTGAGTTAGAAGTAAGAATTTTAGTTTGAAACTTTTCTTTTCCGCAGTATAGCAGGAGTTTTTCGTTAAAAATTTTCGAAGCCTTGGAGAAATGTTAATTCATGAACTCCATAACTGAAAATAGAGCATGGTGAACTAAAATTTAGAAAAATTCATGCGGTTTTAGTTTTTTCCATAAAAGAAAAACTAAAAATACCTCTGGAAAAGTTCCCTTTCTTTTGTTTCTTTTCTTTGGGTAAGCAAAGAAAACGAAAATAAAACATTGATAATGAATTGTATAGCGGAATTATTTATAAAATTACTGTAAATATAAATTGAATGATTTATATCGAACTGACGTTGTATTAGAATGTGGTAACAGAAGTTACTATACGGGAAGTACCAAATACTTAGCCAAACGCTTTATGCAACATGCTAAAGGAGAAGGTGCCAATCACACAAAAAAGCATCAACCTGTAAAGCTGGTATATGTGGAAGAATACAATCGGATAGATACTGCTTTTTACAGAGAAAAGCAAGTACAAGGTTGGAGTCGTAAAAAGAAGGAAGCGTTGATTGCGGGAATGCCTGAAAAGTTACATGAATTGGCTAAATGTCTTAACGAAACGCATTCGAGTAATAAGTGAGTCTTCGGCTTCATTTCGACTCCGCTCAATGAGTACTCAGACTCTGATTCCGTGTAACTGAGCACTGAGTGAAATACTGACCCGAGCATTGAGCGGAGCCGAAATGCGAAATACATACAAAACCACCTGAATAGTTTTATGGACTGTTTGGGTGGTTTTTCGTGTTTTACGGGTTTCCGTAAAAGTAGTTCGCCAATAAATAATAGTATTGTATTATTCTTAGAAAAATCTTATCGATAATAAGATTTTTAACAATTAAAAAACTTTACATATCTAAATAAATTTATACTTTTAAGGAAGAAAAATATTACTTAGTTAATTAAGCATGCATAATTCTGTGTATGCCAATAAGAAATTCATTAACCATTTTAGGGATTTAAATATATAAATGAAATAATAAAATGGGTCAGAAGGTCGAAATGTTACGTTTTACTCAGATAAACCTTCTAAGATATACGTTAGTTGGGAAGGATGATACCATTTTCCAAATATTCACCTATAAAAGTGATATATGAGGAGATGGTTGACAACAGTGTCACAACTGTTGGCTTCTTGAAGTTGCATCTACGGATTAATTTTCTAAGCATTTTAACGATGTTTAAGAGGGTTATTACAAAGATACTAATTTCTATACCTGAAAAGAGTAGCGTCGCAATAGCTTGATAAAGTGAAAGCTTCGAAAGGCATGTACATTTTAAACCTGCTACTAATAAGTATCTGGCCCTATTTTTTAAATTATGGAAACAGAAGATTGGTTTAAATTGAAACGTTATCCTCACATTGGAGAACCTTTGTCTTTAAAAGATTATAAATGGATTAAGGATTACGTGGAAAACACAAAATGTATTAAAGAACATAGCTTTTTGCCTTTAATTCATAAGTGTATTATTAAACGCAAGTATAGAGCTGATAATAGCAACCTTATCAGAAATAAAAAGGGTGAGCGAATGCGGTTTATTGATCGTCCAAAAATCAGAAATATTTACTATGCATCACATATAGACTCTATAGTATTTTCGTACTACAATCATTTAATTAGTGAAGAGTATGAAAAACTTATAAAAACTAAAAATTTTAATGAGTCCATAGTAGCATATCGTAAAATACCTGTAACTATTGGCTCAGAAAAAAATAAATGCAATATTGATTTTGCAAAAAGCACATTTGAGTTTATTAAGAAAAATGAAAACAATAAACTTACAGCAATCGTTGCAGACATAACTGCTTTTTTTGATAATTTAGATCATAAGATATTAAAAAAGCAATGGTGTAAAGTTTTAAATACAAATACACTTCCTGAACATCATTACAACGTTTTTAAGGCATTAACTAATTTGCATTATGTAGAAGGTGATCAGCTATATAATAGTTATAATAGAACAATGCTTGTCGAAAAAGGAGTTCCAAATTCTTCAAGAGATAAAAAGATTAAAAGAATCGAAATAAAATCTAACAGTTATTTTAAAGAAAAAAATGCAGTTGCTTATTGTACAAAAGAAGAATTTTTAACGAATAATTTGAATTTAGTTATTTCTGCACGTAATAAAGTGGGTATTCCGCAAGGAAGTCCAATAAGTGCAACTTTAGCTAATGTATATATGTTAGATTTTGATCAAGAAGTTTATAATAAAGTTGAAGCTGTCGGAGGTTATTATCAAAGGTATAGTGATGATTTAATCATTGTATGTGATCAAAAGTATGAAGATGATATATTAATGTTTATAAGGGATAGAGTTAAAAACTTAACAAGATTAGATATTCACCCATCGAAAACCACAGTTTATAGATTTAAAAAAGTAAGTAGTGTCTTTAAAGGATTTGAAATAGATGAAGCCTCTAAGATACCTAATTATAATAAATGTCTTGAATATTTAGGCTTTTCATATGATGGACAAAGAGTCTTGATTAAGGATTCTGGATTTTCTAAATTTTACAGATCAATGAAACGATCATTTAAGAAGTCTACCTCACTAGCTATTTATAGTAAAAACCCTGATAAAAGTTTATTTAAACAAAGATTGTACAAAAGATTTACTCATAGAGGAGCCAAACGCAAATTGATTTATCATCCCTCTAAATTAGATCCAACCAAATATGAAAAAACTAAAAAATATTATTGGGGTAATTATTTAAGTTACATCTATAAAGCAAATGATAGTATGAGGCATTTAAATGGTGGGAAAGATATAATTAAAAGGCAAAGCAGAAGGTTTTGGAATAATTTTCACCAATTAATGAAAGATCATGAAAACAGAATAATTACAGCTAAAAAAAATAAAGCTTAATATAAAGTCAATCAAAGAAATCTATATAGAGTTTCAAGAATATTTGTGTCAAGATAGGATTATATAGGATTTTGTGACCATAAATAAAAAATAAATGAAAAATGAAGATCAAAAAGATATAATATTTTCGAGTACTAAAATAACTCTCTTCTATTTAATTTTAGCAATAATTGGTTTTTTGATTTTATTACTTCCAATACTCTCCAGTTGGTATGATTATAGTACTTTGGGAAGTGTTGGTGATACGGTCGGAGGATTACTAAATCCAATAGTGGGAATTGCAGCAGCTTTACTTACATTTTTAGCTTTTTACATTCAATACATAGCTAATCAGCAAGTTCAAAAACAATTTCGTATCCAACAGTTTGAATCACAATTCTATGAAATGCTTCGCTTACATAAAGAAAATGTAAATGAAATGAAAGTAATGGGATATGGATTAGTTAAACAAATTTCAAAAGAAACTGATAGTAAGGGGATTTCAAAAACTATAGAGACAGAAATACAGACAGTACGATTCACTGAGGACAGGAAAGTATTTGTAACGATGGCTACCGAATTGATAGCATGCTATGAGTTTTTAGAATTATATAATGAGCTAAGAGATAATGCTAGATATGAAAAAAAAGATTTATTAGAACTTACATACCGTATTTTCTTTTTTGGTACAGGGTCTGGGCTTATATCATCTGAAGCTATAGATACCAATTTCATAAATTTAATTATAAGAGAACTAAAGAATATTAGTTCAGAACATAAAAAATCATTTGCTAAAAAGAATAAATTCTTAGGTCATAAAGATAAATCAATAAGACTTTATGTTAAGTATAAACCATTCTCAGGTCATGAATCTCGTTTGGGGCATTATTACAGGCATTTGTATAGTACAGTAAAGTATGTAGTGAATCAAGATGGTAAATTGTTGACTTATAAAGAAGTTAGAAGGTATTTAAAAATACTTAGAGCGCAAATGTCAAATGATGAACAATTAATGTTGTATTACAATTACATCATTGGGTTTGGAAGAGATTGGGAAAAGAATGGTTTTTTAACTAAGTATAGAATGCTTCATAATTTACCAATAGATAAAGTTAGATATACGGAAAAACCAAGAGATCATTTCAAAGGATATATTAAAAATCACTGTACGAAAGATGATCCACTTTTTGAATGGGGAGATTATACTTAATTATATTTTTATTTAAATCAAGCCCCCTTAATATCCCTCACATACAATCCAGTCGCCTTCTTAATAAAATCAGTATCCATACCCATTTCCTTAAGACGTCGCGCCACTTCCAAAGCCTTAGCTTTCTCCGCATTCTTACGTTCATAACGCAACTGCATTTCCTTCATTTGGTCGCTTTCGCGGTCTTGTATTTCGTAGAGTCCGCTTTTGCGAAGTTCTTCCATAATGCCTTTATCTTTAAACGAAGTAAAGCCACTTTCGGTAATAATCAAATGATCTATCACATCAATATTAATCAGCTTTCCAACCTTCAAAAGTCGGTCAGTAATATCCTTATCTTGGGCAGAAGGTTTCAGGTTTCCACTAGGATGATTGTGTACTAAGATGACACGTACTGCCAATTTGTAAATTCCCATACGGAACACATCGGGCGGATTGGCATTCACACGGTTTTGCGCACCAATGGCAATCAGTTCTACAAACAAAATCGTATTATCGGCTTTCAGTCCTACTACCCAAAAATGTTCTTGCGCTCTACGAATCTTATTTTGGCGCAGTAAAATCTGTTGCATCACGCTATATACGTCGTGCGCATTCAATACGGTAATTTTCTGTGCTTCGGTCAGTCGTACGTTCATGTTGTAAATATACTACAAAAATATAAGTCCACAGCAAATGGAGCGAAGCCGAAATGCAGGTGTTTGAAATTGAGATGATTCAAAAAATATGCTCAAATCCGTAAAAAGCAAAAATTGATGTTTAAAGCTTATAAGTTTATAAGTTTATGAGTTTAGACCATGATTTAAAAAGTAGTAGAAACCACCCAAAACCTAAAACCCAAAACCTGTCACATCGAGCATTATTGAGATTAAAATATATTTTAATAGAAAATACCTAGCGAAGCTAATCGAGATGTTGTCACATCGAGCAAAGTCGAGATGCAACACAATATCAAAGAAAAGCCGTATTTTTATACAACGTAAATGCGTTCGTTTTTCTACGGATTGAGTCATCAGCAAAAAAATAAAAAACGGAACTTGCTAAAAAATATCGCTTTTGAAAATTGTAAAATTCACAAAAAAAGGAATCTACTGTATTCCTGGAAAATTCTATCTCGATCCTTGGTTACCTGTTGACTATGCCGTAATCTCACACGGACACGCCGATCATATGCGTTGGGGAATGAAACACTATCTCTGCCATACACACACCAAAAACATTATGAAACATCGCATTGGTGAAGATATCTCTGTAGAAACATTAAATTATAATGAGCCAAAAACCATCAACGGTGTAAAAGTCAGCTTTCATCCTGCGGGACACATCATTGGTTCAGCACAAATTCGGCTAGAATACAAAGGAAAAATAGTCGTATTTACGGGCGATTACAAAGTAAAGCACGACAATATTACCATTCCGTTTGAAACCGTAAAATGCCATGAATTCATTACAGAAAGTACCTTCGGATTGCCAATTTACAAATGGTTGCCCGAAGAAACCTTACAACAACAAATTCACAATTGGATTCTGCAAAATAAAGCAAACAATCGTACAAGTGTTCTCTTTGGATATTCGTTAGGAAAAGCACAACGCATTATGAAATTGGTAGAAGGTTTAGACGAAATTCACGTACACAACGCCATCTATCACATGAACAATGCAATTGAAGCCTCGGGAATCTCGTTGCCAAAAACCCAACGTTTAGACGGAAACTTTAACAAAGCCGATATTCAAAATAAAATCATCATCATGCCACCAGGTCTGCTCGGAAGCAAAATGCTCAAACGTGTGCCAAATGCAGCAACGGCAATCTGTTCTGGTTGGATGCAAATTCGTGGAAATCGTCGTTGGCGCGGTGTAGACGCAGGTTTCGCCGTTAGCGATCATGCCGATTGGGAAGGATTATTGCAAGCTGTAAAAGCATCGGAAGCCGAAAAAGTATATGTCACACATGGCTCGCAAGCAACATTTTCAAAATATTTGAATGAAATCGGAATCGAAGCGGCAGAAGTCATTACAGAATATGGCGACAACGAATTAGAAGCTTCAGAAGCGAAAAAAGAAGCAACAATATAACAATATGAAGCGATTCTCAGAACTCATCAGCGCGATAGAAATAACCAACAAAACGAATGCAAAAATTGCAGCATTGGTAGAATATTTTACAGTTGCAGAAGACAAAGACAAATTGTGGATGATCGCTTTATTCACAGGAAAACGTCCGCCACGACCTGTAAAATCATCACTCATGAAACAATGGTGCGCAGAAATTACCGAATTGCCCGAATGGTTATTCCTAGAAAGTTACAGCACCGTGGGCGATTTGGGCGAAACTATTGCGTTGCTTTTACCAGCGCCAACACATCACATCGAAAAATCTTTGGATGCCTGGATGCAAGAACTCATCAAACTAAAATCAAAAACCGACGAAGAAAAGAAAGCGTATGTTTTAAATGCTTGGAACGGACTAGAAGCACAGGAACGTTTAATTTTTAATAAACTCATCGGCGGAAGCTTTCGTATTGGTGTCTCTAAAAAAACATTGGTGAACGCTTTGGCGAAATTGACAAATATTGATGCCAATCAGTTGATGCATAGTATTATTGGAAACTGGGACATCAATTCCATTACCTTTGATGAATTGCTGTCGGGAAGCCACATTAACTATGACAATTCCAAACCTTATCCGTTTTGTTTGGCGTATGCGCTAGAAAAGGATTTGGACGAATTGGGAGATGTAAACGATTGGCAAGCAGAATACAAATGGGATGGCATTCGCGGACAAATAGTAAAGCGAAACGGCGAACTTTTTATTTGGAGTAGAGGCGAAGAACTTGTGACTCAACAATTTCCTGAACTTACGGAAGTATTTCAAAATTGGAAACATGATTTTGTGATAGATGGCGAAATTCTTGCGATAAAAGATAGCAGTGTATTACTCTTTAATGATTTGCAAAAACGATTGAACCGAAAAAATATCTCAAAAAAACTACTCGAAGAAGTTCCTGTTGGTTTCTATGCGTACGATATACTAGAATTTGAAAATGAAGACATTCGCGAGCAATCATTAGCAGAAAGAAGAAAAAAACTAGAACTCATATTTCAACAAAATACAGCCAAAAACATACAGCTATCGCAAGTGGTGGAAGTTGAAAACTGGAATGATTTACACGCTATTCGCGAAGATTCTCGTAGTGTCAACTCAGAAGGATTAATGCTAAAGCAAAAAGAATCACCCTATCACACAGGACGAAAAAAAGGCGATTGGTGGAAGTGGAAAGTAGAACCATTAACGATTGATGCTGTAATGATTTACGCCCAAAAAGGAAGCGGAAGAAGAAGCTCAAAATACACCGATTACACCTTTGCCGTGAAAAAAGATGATGGTTTGGTAACGGTTGCCAAAGCATATTCTGGCTTAACAAATGAAGAAATCACGGAAATAAGTCGTTGGGTAAACAAAAACGCTATTGAAAAATTTGGTCCTGTACGAACGGTGAAAGCCGAATTGGTTTTTGAAATCGCTTTTGAAGGCATTGCACTCAGCAAACGACACAAATCGGGCGTTGCGTTGCGTTTTCCAAGAATCAAACGCTGGCGAAAAGACAAAACTGTTGCCGAAATTGATACCATTGAAAGTGTAAAGGATTTGATTTTTGTGGGAACTTAGGTATTGGGTTTTGGGTGTTAGGTTGAGTCGCTAGCGCTCCTGTTGTGAGTTGTGGGAAGTGGAGTGCTAAGAACGTTTGAAACGTCATTCCGAACAAAGTGAAGGAATCTGTAAGTATCAAAACTCAATTTTACAATGAAACCAAAAGATTGCCACGAATTTTATAAATTCTCGCAAAGACGTTTTCAAGAAGGTAGTAATGCCATTTTAAGTATATAGTTTTACGTCATTACGAGGAAGCATGACGAAGTAATCTGTTAAAATTAGTATTGAGCTGTTAAAATTGAGTATTGAGAATGTTATCATATGTCATTCCTGCGAAGGCAGAAATCCACTTGTAAAGTTAGAAGGCATTAGTGGATTAAGCATTAGGAATTAGTGAAGTATCAAAACTCAATTTTACAATGAAACCAACAGATTGCCACGAATTTTATAAATTCTCGCAAAGACGTTTTCAAGGAAGTAGTAACGTCACTTCGAGTGCCAAATTTATAATTTGGTGTATCGAGAAGTACTACGAAACGAATAGTTTTAAACAAACAACAAACAACAAACAACAAACAACAAACAATGCCCAAACTAGAACAAACCGAAGGATATCGCATCATTCACAATTGGATGGCAGACAAAGGTTACGCGCCATTTGACTTCCAACTAAAATCGTGGAAAAAGTATGCGCAAAATTATCACGGATTGGTCGTTGCGCCAACAGGATTTGGAAAAACCTACGCAATGTTTCTAGCAGTATTGATCGACTATTTAAATCATCCAGAACAATATAAAAAAGGAATCAAATTACTTTGGATAAGTCCGTTGCGATCACTAGCAAAAGATTTACAAAAAGCCATGCAAACTGCCATTGACGAAATTGGGTTAGATTGGCAAGCGGCGGTTCGAAACGGAGACACTTCTACAGCAGTGCGAAGAAAACAAGAACGCAACATGCCCGACATTTTACTCACTACGCCAGAAACGATGCACTTGTTGTTCTCACAAAAGAAAAATTCGCGTTGGTTCAAAAATATTCGTTGTGTTGTGGTCGATGAATGGCACGAATTACTATCAACAAAACGTGGCGTACTTACCGAATTGGCAATCGCTCGTTTGCGTTCACTTTCGCCAAACATTCGCATTTGGGGAGTTTCGGCAACGATTGGAAATTTGGAAGAAGCCAAAAATGTATTAATTCCGTATAAAAACGTCAACACAACGATTGTCACTTCTAAAGAAAAGAAAAAACTAAAAATCATTTCACTATTACCCGATGAGGTCGAATTGTTGCCGTGGGCAGGACATTTGGGCGGAAAACTTGCTAAGAATGTTCTGAAAGTTATTTACGAAAATAATACAACGTTGGTGTTTACCAATACACGAAATCAGGCAGAAATGTGGTATCAGTTATTGCTGAATGAAGATGCCGATTTAGCAGGACAAATTGCCATTCATCATGGTTCAATAGATGCAAAATTGCGCAATTGGATTGAAGACGCCATCAACGAAGGTTTGCTGAAAGTTGTGGTGTGTACGTCGTCGCTAGATTTGGGTGTCGATTTTAAACCTGTAGACTGTGTCGTGCAAGTTGGTTCAGCCAAAGGAATTGCCCGTTTTATGCAGCGTGCAGGACGAAGCGGACATGCTCCAAACGAGATTTCCAAAGTCTATTTTGTACCTACACATGCGCTAGAACTCATTGAAGTTTCAGCGCTTAAAGAAGCCGTAAAAAAACGTGATGTTGAAGCACGAACGCCTATGGTTTTAACCTATGATGTGTTGGTTCAGTTCTTAGTCACATTAGCTGTCGGTGAAGGATTTGACAAAGAAAAAGCTTTCGAAATGATTCGTGAAACACACGCGTTTTCATATCTCACAAAAGACGATTTTACATGGGCAATGCAATTCATCACAAAAGGTGGTAAAACGTTGCATGCTTATGAGGAGTTTCATAAAGTCGTTTTTGATGACGAAAAAGAACTATTTGTCGTAAAAAGTAGAAGAATTAGCATGTTGCATCGAATGAATATTGGTGCCATTGTAAGTGATGCCATGTTGCGCGTAAAATTTATGAAAGGCGGTTATGTGGGAATGATTGAAGAATATTTTATTTCGAAATTAAAAGTAGGAATGCCGTTTGTCCTTGCGGGAAGAATCTTGGAAATAGTGCATATTAAAGATATGACTGTGATTGTGCGTCGGAGCAAAGCCAAAAAAGCCATCACGCCAAGTTGGAAAGGCGGACGATTGCCGTTAACGTCCTATTTGAGTCATTATTTACGCTTAAAGCTGAACGATGCATTGCAACCATCAATCCGTGAAAGAGAATTAAAATTTTTGAATCCGTTGTTAACGACACAAAATATACACTCACACATTCCGAAGTCAGACGAGTTTTTGGTAGAAAAAATACAGACGCGAGAAGGTTGTCATCTGTTCTTTTTTCCGTTTGAAGGTCGATTAGTCAATGAAATTATGGCGTCGTTGATTGCCTATCGCATTAGTAAAATACAACCGATTACGTTTTCCATTGCGATGAACGATTATGGTTTTGGATTGTTGAGCGATCAGGAAATTCCCGTAACGGAAGAAAATTTGAAAATAATTCTTTCCAAAGAAAATTTAATGGAAGATGTTATTGCAAGTATCAATGCTTCTGAAGTGGCAAGTAGAAAGTTTCGCGATATTGCTGTGATTGCAGGTTTGGTGGTACAATCGCATCCTGGCGCACGAAAAACAAATAAAAGTTTGCAATCTTCGTCAAGCTTAATTTTTAAAGTTTTGGAAGATTATGAGCCAAATAATTTACTTTTGCGTCAGGCGTATACCGAAGTGTTTAACGAGCAATTGGAAGAAGCGCGTTTGCACGAAGCATTTGATCGAATTTCGAAAAGCACCTTGATTTTAAAGGAAGCAAAAAGTTATACACCTTTGAGTTTTCCGATAAAAGTTGATAGCTTGCGAAATACGATGAGTAATGAAAAATTGAGCGATCGCATTGCGCGTTTGCAAAAGCAACAATATAAATTAATTACGTGAATATAGTACACTCCAAAAGAGATTATATCTGTTTTTATGGTTTTACAATTTATGAATCTGAAGAAGTACTATTTTTCCCTTTGACCGAATTTTTCTAGTTTTCTGTATTATTTAATTAAATCAATTTTTTATTATGAAGAAACAATTTAAATCATTAAAACTGAACAAGCAATTAATAACTAATTTTAGTTATACTATAACTGGTGGAGGTGAAATATCAGAAAAAAGAACAAATTGTGATTACTGTCCAAAAGAACCTCAAAAACCGATTGAAGAAACCTACCCAACAGATATACATTGTCAGTCACATGCGCCAGAGTGTTATGATTAAAATTTTTAGCGAACTTCGGTTCGCTTTTCTTTTTACTTTATATCTTTCGGCATAAATGAATGTTATGAATATAGTTACAAAAGACATACGTTTTGGTAATGAAATTTTAACATTGACAAATCAGCGAGTATTGTATTGGCAAGCACAAGAAATGCTAATTTTGTCTGACATTCATATTGGTAAAACAGCACATTTTCGACAACACGGAATCGCCATTCCTGATGCGGTTTTGTTGAAAGACTTGGAACGACTTAAATTTTTAATCGAGCATTTTCAGCCGAAACAATTAATGGTTGTGGGCGATTTATTCCATGCCGATTACAATCAGAATTTTGATGTTTTTATTCATTGGATGGAACAATTTCAGGACGTAACTAAAATTTTAATTCGTGGTAACCACGATCGTTTTAAAGTAGAATTCTACGAAAATTTAGGTTTTCAAACCCACATTCAAAAAACGATTAATACACTTACTTTTGTGCATGATGCGGTAAAGGTAGTGGCGAACTCATATTATATTTCTGGACATATGCATCCTGGCGTGCGTATTAAAATGAAAGGCAGACAGTATTTGAAACTTCCTTGTTTTCAAGTCAATTCACAACAATTGATATTGCCTGCGTTTAGTCTTTTTACAGGATTGAATACGCGTACTCATTTGGAAAATGTAGTTAATTATGCTTTTACGGAAGATGCGGTTTTGGAGTTGTAGTTTTTAGACTGCTTTGCTGTTAGACCGTGCTTATGCACTTTTAGACTACGCTTACGCGTTTTTAGATTTTTAGCTTTTGGAAGTTTCAAATCTACAAAAAAAACCAAAAACTTCTTTGAAAACGTCTTTGCGAGAATTTGATAAAATTCGTGGCAATCTGCTAGTTTCATAATTAATATTGAACTTTGATTGTAACAGATTACTTCGTCATACTTTCTCGCAAAGACGTAAAATAATATTTTCTATATTAATAGCTAAACATTTCATTTCTCACTACTAAAAACTCAAAACTGAACGCCTTGTGAGCGAATAAATTAATAAACTATATAAACTGAATCTTGTCGTGAAAAAAGAATCTTCTACTTTAAGGTAAATGTATCTTTAAGAATTGTATTAGAGCTTCCGCCAACAAAGACTTCAAAATCACCAGCTTCTACAATATATTTTCCTTGATTGTTAAAGAATCCAAGCTCTTTATTGGTGAGTGTGAACTCAATAGTTTTGGTTTCTCCTTTTTTGAAGTGAACCAATTCAAATCCTTTGAGTTCTCTTACAGGACGCGTAACGCTTCCAAATAAATCGCGAATGTACAGTTGAACTACTTCTTTTCCGTCATAATCTCCCGTATTCGTTACATCAACTGTGACTTTGATGTTGTTGCCAATGTTGAATTTGTCACCGTGGACTTTGAAGTTTTTGTATTCAAACGTTGTATAACTCAATCCATAACCAAATGGCCATAATGGTGTGTTTTTTTCGTCAATATAGTGCGACCAGAATACATTGTCGTTATCGTTGGTTGGTCGTCCAGTACTTTTATGGTTGTAATAAATAGGTACTTGTCCCACATTTCTAGGGAAGGTCATTGGAAGTTTCCCGCTAGGGTTATAATCACCATATAAAACTTGTGCAATTGCATTTCCAGATTGTGTTCCTAGTTGCCAACCTTCTACAATTGCAGGAATGTTTTCTGCTGCCCATTCAATAGCTAACGGACGTCCGTTATTCAGAACTAGCACCACATTTTTATTTACAGCGTATACAGCTTCTAATAATTCTTGTTGTAAGCCTGGTAAGTCTAAGTTGGTTCTACTTCTTCCTTCGCCACTTTGAAAACCGTGCTCACCTAATACCATAACAACTACGTCTGCCGTTTTTGCCGTTTGTACTGCGTCACTAATATCGTTACGATCGGTAGTATTGACTACAACTTCTTCAATGAATGCGGTATGTCCTTCTACTAAATTTACCCCTTTTTTATGTACTAGTGTATTGCCTGTGTATTTTTTCATTCCTTCTAAAACAGAAATTGCTGTATTGTCGTCGGAAGCAATTCTCCAGCTTCCTAACTAACTATTTTTATCGGCAGCAAGTGGTCCTATTAAAGCTATTTTTTGTCCTTCTTTTTTTAATGGAAGTAAGTTGCCTTCGTTTTTTAATAACACAATAGATTTTTTAGCAATATCAAGTACCGCTTCATGATGTGCTACATTTCCAATGTTTTTCTTTTCATTCTCTGGATCACAATATTTATAAGGATCGTCAAACAATCCTAATTCAAATTTTACTTTTAATATTCTGCGTACGGCGTCGTCAACAATACTTTCTTTAACGATGCCATCTTCAACCAGTTTTACAAGTTCATTCACATATACATAGCCTTCCATATCTAAATCAGAACCAGCACGTGATGCAATCATGGCAGCTTGACGTTTGTCTTTGGCGTGTCCCCAAAAAACGAGTTCATTAAAAGAGTTCATAAATGTTTTTACGCCACTGTCTGCCGCAGCTTTAAATGGTGGTAAAACGGTATTGTATAATGTTGAAGTTCCAATGTCTACGGTATTGTATTCTTTTCCTGCTTCTGCGAAACCGTATGCCGCAAAGTGTTTTGCACATGCTGCAATAGAGTGTTGATTGGTAAGATCGTCTCCTTGAAAACCATGTACACGGGCACTGGCAATTTTACTTCCTAAATACGGATCTTCTCCGCCACCTTCCATGACGCGTCCCCAACGCGGATCTCTAGAAATATCAACCATTGGTGCAAATGTCCAATTGATTCCTGCCGAAGAAGCTTCAATCGCTGCTACACGTGCTGAACTTTTAATAGCGTCTAAATCCCAACTAGAAGATTCCGCAAGCGGAATAGGACTTAAGGTTTTATATCCGTGAATGACGTCGAACCCAATTAATAGAGGAATTCCGAGTCTAGTTTCTTCAACAGCGATGCGTTGTACTTCATATACATTTTTTGTCCCGCGTACATTCAACATGGCACCAACCCAACCTTTTTTAAGATGATCGTATTTTAGTTTTGCATTTCCTTCTTTCGGAGTTGGTCCAGTCACATCCCAAAAACCGTTGTATAAATTCATTTGACCAACTTTTTCATCTAAGGTCATTTTTGCTAGTAATGAATCAACTCTTTTGTCAACAGGTGTTTTTTTTGATGTTTCTTTTACCACTTCCATTTGTGAACCATTTTTTTTATTTGTCACGCATCCCAAAAGGAAAATACCGATACTTGCTATTATGAATACTTTATGATATTTGCTGTTCATGGTGTTTATTTCATGGGATTAGTAATGTAAAAGTATGATATTATCATGGGAAGTGCTGTAAACCTTCTAATTTTCCCTTAAATTTTAAAAGAGTTCTATACCAAAACCAAGTAATTTTGACAAAACCATGATACTTCTTAACGAAAGCTTAGAAACTACTTGTGGCAATCTGTTCCTTTAGAAATTATCATTTTTCTTTCTTCATTAAAGCTATTAAACCAAAAATGGGTCCGATGGCTAAAATCATTAGGATTGCGGTTGAGGTAGTTATTGTTTTCAATAGATTGAGAAGCAGAATGCTAAAAATAGTGATGAAGAAGCCAATTGAATTTACAATTGTTAGTGCAGTTCCTTTTAGTTGCAGAGGTGCGTTTTGGGCAACTAAGGTGGAGAATAATGGTGAATCTGCAATGACAACTATTCCCCAAAATAGTAAAAACGAAACGAATACTATTGGTGAATTGACAGAAAATAATATTGGCGCAATAAGACAGCAAATACAAGATAGCAACAACGATAGCAACGCAATTCTTTTTACGCCAAATTTTTCTGCAAGATAGCCACCGAAGACGCAGCCAATTCCGCCAATTGCTATGATGCTAAATGATACTAACGGAATGTTAAACGAATTTTCGGAGTGTATGTTTGTATACATTTGAAGCATTACAGGAACAAATGCCCAAAAAGTGTACAATTCCCACATGTGACCAAAGTAGCCAAAAGCTGCGGTTTTGAATTTTTGTTTTTTGAATATCTTCGGAATTGCTGAAAGATTTATTTTCTGCATGGGTTTTCTAAAAGGGCCATCGGGAATAAAAGTTATCATTAAAATTCCGCCTAAGGTTGCTAATAACGAAGTTGCGATCAATACAAATTCCCAAGAGAGTTCGCCTTTTAGTTCTTTTAATAGATGTGGAAACGCAGTTCCGATCACGAGTGCACCAACTAAAAAACCGAGTGACTTTCCGAGACCTTTCTGGTAGTAATCGGATGCGATTTTCATTCCAACAGGGTAAATTCCCGCAAGGAAAAAACCAGTTAAAAAACGAAAGGTTAAAATACTTGTATATGTGTTGCTTTTCCAAATTAAAACCAAGTTACAGATGGCGCCAAATAGTGCACAAAAAAAGAATACTTTTGATGGCGCGTACCGATCGGCAATGGAGAGTATGGCAAAGATGAGTGTTCCTGTGATAAACCCGAATTGAAGCAAGGAAGTGATGTACCCTAAAGAACTTTCTTCCAATAGAAAAGTAGTTTTTAGTTCCGACATCACACCATTTCCCGCAAACCAAAGCGATGTACATAGAAATTGCGAAATCACGATGATAGTCAGCATGTATTTTGGTGGCTTCATTTACGATTGCTTTCCTCGCTTATTTGTTGTGCGTTTTCTGTTCTTTGTTTGCGCTGCCGCTTGTTAAAGTTTTGAATTAAATTTCTATTTTACTGAGTTTACACTTTAACACGTCTCAATACTCTATACTAATTTCTCAAAACTTTGGCAGTGTTTTTTCAAAAGTATAGATCGTTGCGAATAGAAGCAAAAAAAAGCGAACCTAAGTTCGCTTATTATACTATTATATTTCGCGTTGTGCACAGCATTCTGACAAATCTGTCCAATCGCTTTCGCGTAATCCTCCTCTGAGAACTTCAGGATTCATATCAGATACATTTAATTTGTTGATTTTTAAATTTTTGATTTCCTTTTTTTTCATGGTTTTAAAAATTTATGGTTTATAATTGAGTAATATAACAAAAAATAGAACGATTATTTCTGTTGAAAATGTTAAAAGACGTACAAAAAATTCTGTATGCTCATACATAATACGTTTCTTATTGTAAATTCCTGTGATTAAGTTATTGGTAACATTAGTTTAAACCAATGAAAATTAAACGTGTCTTCCTTAATTAGAGATTTAAAAGTACACTTTAAATTGATATGTAATAAATTTCTACTTCTTATACGCGAAGAATTCACAATACGCCTTTTAATATTTATGGTAAAACCGTAATTATTAAAAGGGGCAACCCTTTTTCTGAAAATGGAGGTTATTTGGAAGAAAAAAAATCCTATACTTGTATCGAAGAAATGATACTTTGTTTCTATAAACCTTTACAGAAAGAAACAATTTATTCAGAAATAAATTCCCCCAAATTTTTACTATTAAGAGCAACTCCTGTGACTGAGGAAAGCGAAGCTTTACTTTAAAATGAACTACAAATTATGAAATTTAACTTAGGTTGGCATGTCCTATATGTAAAATCTCGTTGGGAAAAAAAAGTACATAATTCTCTAGAAAACATATCGATTAAATCTTTTCTACCAAAAACAAAAACCGTCCAACAATGGAGTGATCGTAAAAAAACGATTCTAACCCCATTATTTCCTTCTTACGTTTTTGTTTACATTGAATCTCCTTTAGATTTTCATAAAGCATTATCTGTTGATGGAGCTTGTTGTTATATTCGATTTGGCAAAGAATACGCACGTGTAACAGAAAAAGAGATCAATCAAATCAAGTTATTAGTTGATAGTAAAGAAATAGAAGAAATAGAATTAAACCCTACATTCCCGAAAATAGGGGAAATGAAAAAAATTGAACAAGGTCCATTAAGTGGATTAGATTGTGAAATTATAGAAGCAGAAAATTACAATAAAATTATTGTTAGAATAAGTTCTTTACGTCAAAATATTTTGGCAACGATCCCATTAAACTCCTTTAAAAAAGCAGTATAGTTTATTGTAATTAAAAAAAGCTTTACAAAAAAAATACTCTGTCTTATCAAACTCACCAAATTATATTAGAAAATAGATGCAAAATGTGATTCAATTATTTCATAGTGCCTATTAGTTTGTGAGAAGATTCGTAAATAAAAACAAAAATAAGCATGTTATATATCTTATTTTTTATAATTTAAAAACCTGAAAAATTACTCATTTTAAAAGACCCAAAAAATGTTAAAAAATTATCTTAAAGTTGCTTGGAGAACCCTGTTCAAGAACAAATATTTTGCGCTAATCAATATGATTGGATTAGGTATTGGTATTGCTGCATGTTTGTTTATTGTACAATATGTGTTTTTCGAGTCTGATTTTGATACATTTCACAAGGAATCTGAAACTATTTATCGCGTAACGCAGAGTCGTCAGGAAAATAATGTGCTTGTTGAAAATTCAGCAATGAATTTTTCAGCTATTGGTCCTACTATAAAACAAGATTTCCCAGAGATAGATGCTGCGACAAGTATAGAAAAGCAAGATTGTATTATTTCTGCGGAAAATTCATTTGGAGATATTACTTCATATAAAGAAAGTGAAGTTTATTTTGTGGATAAAAACTTTTTAGATGTTTTTAATTTTTCTTTCATAAATGGTGGAAAAGAAGCTTTAGCGCAACCAAACTCTATTTTATTGACAGAAAGTTTGGCTAAAAAGCTTTTTGGGGAAGAAGATCCGATAGGGAAAACCATGAAAGTGGTAAATTTCAACCAAGGAACCAATCTCGAATTAGTGATTCGTGCAGTGCTTGAAGATATACCTGAAAATTCGCATTTAAAATTTACTTGTTTAGTAACTACGAAAGATGTTCCTGGTTCTTGGCGCTTTATTGATAAATATGTGTATGTGAAGTTTTTTCCTGGAACTAATGTGAAAAATGCTACTTCAAAATTACCAGGATATGTAAACAAATACTTAGGAGATTATGCTGATGGTGTTACAAATATTCAATTGGCGTTTCAACCTTTGGAGTCTATACACTTATCTTCAGATCTTACCAAAGAAATTTCAGTAAATGGAAATGGTAAATTTGTGTGGTTTATGTTACTTATTGCTGCATTGATATTGATAATTGCCTATGTAAATTATATTAATCTATCTACCATAAAATCAATGGATAGAGCAAAAGAAGTAGGGCTGCGTAGAACGTTTGGTTCTCAAAAAGGTGCGCTTATCATGCAATTCTTTTTTGAATCACTCATCTTAAGTTTTATAGGAATCATTATTGCAATCATTCTTGTATTACTCTTTAGAAGTGGCTTTGAAGGATTAACAGGAATTTCAGTTGGAAGTTTCTTCTGGACAGACTATAAAATATGGTTGCCATTATTAGCCTTGTTAATTATTGGTAGCTTCCTATCTAGTTTATATCCAGCATATCTCTTATCATCCTACAATCCTGTGCAAATTCTAAAAGGGAAATTACCTATAGGAAGTTCAGGTGTTTTTGTTAGAAAATGCTTAGTTGTATTGCAATTTATTATTTCAATTTCTCTAATCATAGGAACTTTTACTATATACAAACAGCTTAAATTCATGCAGGAAAAAGATATAGGAATCAATATGGAAAGAAATATTGTAGTTCCTGCGCCGTCAAATAACTTTGAATCGCAAATGGGCGGACGAAACTTTTATCAAAAAATGCAATCCTTTAGAGCAAGTTTGATGGAATATCCTGATATTGAAGGTGTCGTGTCAGCATCTTCCATTCCTGGGCTCGACTTAAATTGGACACGACCTTACAAAAGGAAAAATGCAGTTAACAAAAATAATATGTATGCAACGTTTTCTATCGGTCCTGAATTCATAGATCAATTTGAGATAGAAACAGTTGCAGGAAAAGTATTCAATCGAAATATGATTTCTGTAAATCAAATGCCAACAGGGAATACGCCCATTTTATTAAATGAAGCAGCTGTAAATGCATTTGGGTTTGAAAATGCAGAAAAAGCAGTTGGAGAATTCCTAACAGATACCAATGGAAATGGAGTAGAGTTTGAATATGAAATCATTGGTGTTATTAAGGACTTTAACCAAAAATCATTAAAAGAAACTGTGACTCCAATTGTATTCAGATTGGAAGATGGTTCAAGTATTGAATACTACGCAATCAAAGTAGCTTCGCAAAATTTACCAGCATCTATTGCAAGAATAGAAGAATCGTTCAAGCAAAACTTCCCAGTAAGCCCATTTGAATATTTCTTCCTAGATGAATTCTTTAATAAGCAATATAAAGTAGATCAGCAATTCGGTAAAATATTTACTGTATTTGCAGGTTTAGCGATTTTCATTACTTGTTTAGGACTTTTTGGATTAACACTATTTACAAGTTTCCAAAAAGCAAAAGAAATTGCTATCCGTAAAGTGCTGGGTGCGTCTGTATTTAGTTTATTAGCACTATTAATAAAAGATTTTGTGAAACTCATTGTACTAGCAAGTGCAATTGCTTGGGTGCTCTCTTGGTGGGGATTAGAGCAATGGCTTCAAGGATACTCCACAAGAATCGGAATCAACTTTTTATTCTTCGGATTAGCAACTGTAATCGTACTTTTTATTGCGTTTCTTATTATCGGGGCACAGTCCTGGAAAATCAACAAAAACGATCCTTTAATTGCCATAAAGCAAGAATAAAATCATATACGATACAAAGCTAAAGTAGTTTAATTTCTATAAGTTAGGCTGTACTGTCTGTGCTTTTTTATCATCTCTTTTTTAGAAATTACCAAAACATTTTTCATTGTGAAAAGAAAATTCCTATACGAATCATTTGAGGATATTGTCTCGTTATATCCTAAAAATACCGCTTTGACGGAAACAAATGGAGACACGAGTTATAGAGACTTAAACGAATTTGCCAATCAACTTGGAAATCTAATGACGGACATTGCTATTTCGTCGGAAGATGCAGTTGGAGTTTTATTACCTAGCGGGAAAGAACTTTTGGGAAGTTTACTAGCATGTTTCAAAACAGGCGCAACGTATGTTCCATTATCAAATAGTTTTTCGCTTTCGCGGATGGAACAAGCGGTTAGTGAAACGGGAATGAAAGTCTTAATCACAGATGATAGCTCTTGGGAAGCATTCAAATCACTAAAGCTATCGCATAGCTTTACGCATGTATTGGTGTTTAAAGCATCAGGTTCTTCACTATTAGGAGATTTAGGATTGGGTGATTTAGATTTAATCACGTTAGATCAGTCAAGTTTGGAAGTATACGAAGTAAATGAAGCTGGCGAATACAAAGAAACAAATCTAGATATAAACAATTACAGCAAAGAAAATCTTTCAATCGAATACGCTGTAGACAACAGTAGTTACATTTTCTACAGTTCAGGAACCACAGGAAAATCCAAGGCGATTGTTGGAAGTCAAAAAGGAATAGCACATTATGTAAACTGGCATAAAGAAACCTTCAACTTTACCACAGAAACACGTGTGAGTCAAATTGCTTCTGTCACCTTTGACGCAAGTTTAAAAGACATTCTTACGAGTTTAACTTCAGGAAGTTGTTTATGTATTCCAAGTGAAAAGACCAAACAAAACATGGTATTACTTGGAAGCTGGCTAGCAGAAGAAAAGGTAACAGTTTTACAAACAGTTCCATCACTTTTTAGATTGCTAACCAACAATCTAAAAGAGCAAAACATTGCTTTAACTGACATAGAAGAAGTTGTTTTAGCAGGAGAAAAATTATATGGACGTGATGTTGCCTTATGGCGATCCATTGAAGGACACTCGGCAAGAATGAGCAATCTTTATGGACTTACGGAAACTACAGTTTTAAAAAGTTGTTACCATATTCCAGAAACGGAATTAGAATCGGGAACAGTATTGCCAGTTGGAAAAGCAATTAGAAATACATTAATTGCTATTATAAATGGTGATGAAATCTGTAATGAAGAAGAAATCGGAGAAGTTTACATCAAAAGTCCGTTCATTACCAAAGGCTATTTAGACGCTGAACTAACCAAAAATCTATTTGTTCAAAACCCATTAGTAACCGACAGAGAAGACCTAGTTTGCAAAACAGGCGACATTGGACGTTACGATGCGGAAGGAAACCTAGAAATTCTAGGAAGAATAGACGATCAAATCAAACTTCATGGAGTTCGAGTAGAGTTAGACGGTATTCGCAGTGCACTACTCAATCTAGAAAACATTGGTCAAGTAGAACTGATTGTTCACAATGATAACACGGTAGATTCTCTGCTATGCTATTACAGCGGAACGGAATATGACAAAAGTGAATTACGTGAGACTTTAGGAAAAACGTTAGACAGAAACAGCATTCCAGATTACTTCATGTATCTAGAAGAATTTCCACTAACGTTAAACGGAAAAGTAGACAAACGCGCTTTACCAAAGCCATCAGAATTACTCAAAGGAAGCAACTACGAAGCGCCAAAAGGAGCCGTAGAAGAATCGTTGAGCGCAATTTGGGCAGCATTACTAAGTATTCCACAAACAAGTATTGGTAGAAATGATTCGTTCTTTGATTTGGGAGGTTCTTCATTAAAAGCAATTCAATTAATCTCCCGCGTTTACAAACAACACGAAGTACAACTAAGCATTGGAGAAATTTTCAATCATGCCACACTCAAAGAACAATCGGCGTTAATAGCAAATTCAAAAGGAGATACAACATACAATTCCATTCCAAAAATTGCGGAACAGGACGATTACGCACTTTCACACGCACAACGTAGATTGTGGGTTTTAGATCAATTACAAGAAGATTTTACCGCGTACAGTCGTCCAATAAGTTATGACATTCAAGGAGCATTAAATATTGCGGCATTCACAGAAGCATTTACCAAGCTGATTGAGCGTCACGAGAGCTTACGTACCATATTCATTCTAAAAGATAGTGAGCCACGTCAGGTTATTCAATCTGTAGAAGACATCGATTTTAGCATACCAATCACAGATGTTTCAGATGCAGAAAATACCGAAGAAGCCATTGCAACTGTTTTAGACACACTAGCAGCTTCTGCGTATGATTTATCAAGCGGACCATTATTTAGAGTGGAATTATTAAAAGTAGCGACGAATCATCACCGCTTGTTATTTTCAATTCATCACATCATCTCAGATGAATGGTCTATGCAAGTATTGGTAGGTGATTTAATCACATATTACAACAATAGTGTTCAAGAAACGACCACGAGAATTACACCATTGCCAATACAGTATAAAGATTATGCGGCTTGGCAATTGAAGGAATTATCAGAAGGCGAATTGGCAACAGCTCGCGAGTATTGGTTGTCAAAACTATCAGGAGACTTACCTGTCTTAGACATGCCTTCAGATTATGTGCGTCCGCCAGTACAGACTTACAACGGAGCCCAGAGCTATGTTGCGTTTTCAACAGAAGTGAGTCATGCTTTTAGAGATTATTTGAAGGAGGAAGAAAGCACATTATTTATCGGATTAACCACTTTGGTAAAAGCTTTATTATACAGATATAGTGGACAAGAAGATATCATTGTAGAACACCTATAGCAGACGAGAACATGCAGATTTAGAAA
>NZ_DS544873.1:2520690-2555155 GCF_000154725.1 Kordia algicida OT-1 | reverse complement strand
TTTGGTTCAAGGAAAGTGAATCTGGAGAAATTGCAGTTCATATAGAATACAACACAGATATTTACAGTGAAGAACGTATTCAGAACTTAGGACTTCATCTAAACACACTCTTAGAAAGTGTGCTGACCCATAAAATAACTTCGTTAGACAAACTCCCATTAATCGCAAGTACGGAACGAGAAATCTTATTGAACAACTATCAAGGAGAAGTAGTTTCACAGGCAATAGAGACAACGCTAGTTTCCTTGTTTGAGTCGCAAGCAGCAACTAGCGCACAGGCAATTGCACTTATATACGAAGACAACGAGCTTAGCTATGAAGAATTGGATGCACGCTCCAATCAATTGGCACACTACTTACAGGCAAAACATAATATTAGAAAGGGAAGTGTTGTAGCGATCATGCAAGATCGTAGTGAATACTTGCTTATCAGTATACTAGGAATTTTAAAAGCTGGCGCGGCGTACTTACCGATAGATAAGAACTATCCAGAAGATCGTGTTGCTTATATGCTTTCCGATGGAAATGCTTCCTTAATCATTAGTGATTCAACAGAGACAGCACAAACAGTAGCGCAGATCAGCATCAAAGAATTGCAGGAAGAATTAAGGAGTTATTCAACAAACAAACTAGATGTTTCAATAGATGGAGAAGATACAGCTTATATAATTTACACATCAGGATCTACAGGAAGACCAAAAGGAGTACAAATAAAGCATGGTTCAGTGGTGAATCTACTAAAATCAGTAGTAAATATTCTTGATGTTTCTAGTAACGATAACTTATTAGCAATTACTACATTTACATTTGATATTTCTGTTCTAGAATTCTTCACAACATTAAGTGTCGGTGGTACAGTAACAATTGCTTCAAGTGCTACAGTGACCAATCCGCGTTTGCTTGCAGAAATAATCGACGAAAGCGAAGTTACCATAGTACAGGCTACACCAAGTGTTTGGAATTTACTTTTAGAAGCGAACTGGACAGCAAAAACAGACTTAAAGAAAATATCTGGAGGAGAATATTTGCCAACTATATTAGGAGCACGTTTATTAAAAATGTCTGGTGAATTATACAATATGTTTGGACCAACAGAAACTACAATTTGGTCAACTTGTCAGCACATTCAAGAAACTACAGACTTACATTCTATAGGGAAACCATTATACAATACCACACTTTATATATTTGATAAATTTGGAGAATTATTGCCGCATGGAGTGGCAGGAAAGCTATTTATTGGTGGCGCAGGAATTGCCAAAGGATACACAGATAATGAGTTAACTGCTCAAAAATTCATTGCAAATCCTTTTAATAATGACGAAATTATCTATGATACAGGCGATTTATGTTATTGGGATTTTAATGGGAGATTGATATACCTTGGTAGAGGCGACAGTCAGGTAAAACTTAGAGGATACCGTATTGAATTAGGCGAAATAGAATCGTTATTACAAGCAGATTCGACCGTAAATCAGGCTGTTGTTGTAGTAAAAGGAGATGATCTTTTAGCATATGTTACAGGAAAAGAAACGATTAAAGTAGATGTTTTAAAAGCATTACTTCGTAGCAAATTACCAGCATATATGGTGCCAGCGCATATTATGCAAATAGAAGAGTTTCCATTAACACACAATGGCAAAATTAGTCGAAAACAATTGGCGAAAAGAGCTGTTGAAGTCAAAGAAAGGACACTCACGCTTCCAGAAACTATTACTGAAAAAGTACTGGCGAAATTATGGCAGTCTATTCTGGATGTAAAAGACATTAGCATTACAGATGATTTCTTTGAAATTGGTGGACATTCGTTAAAAGCTATTCAGTTGATACTTAATATTTACAAAGAATTAAATGTACAAGTACAACTCAAAGATATTTTTGAATATCCAAAGCTTATTGACTTGGCAGCATACATTGCGCAACTTAATGTACAAGATTATAAAACAATCGATAGAGTTGAAATTAGTGATACATATCAATTATCGCACGCACAAAAACGATTATGGATTTTAGAGCAATTTGAAAGTCTAGGTTCTACGGCGTACAACATTCAAATGAGTTATTGGCTCAATGGAAATGTAAACATTGAACACGTAACAGAAGCTTTTACACAACTTATCAAACGTCACGAAATTCTAAGAACCAATTTCAAAGAAATTGACGGAGTTCCATATCAATTTGTACATGAGGTAGCTACAATAGATTTTAATGTTGATTATCATGATTTTTCAAATGAAGAAAACTCTGAAACAGCAGCAATAAGCTTATCGGAAAAAGTAGCATTCACACCTTTCAACTTGTCTAGCGATCAATTGATTCGCGTTCATATGAGTAAAGTGAAAAATGGAAGATACTTATTCATGCTTTGCATGCACCATATTATCACTGATGAATGGTCAATAAAAAATATAATCAAAGAGTTTTTAAGTATATACAATTCATTACAAGGACAAACAGTAGCAAACTTAGCACCACTTTCAATTCAGTACAAAGACTATGCAGCTTGGCAATTGCAAGAGTTGGCTGGTGGACATTTGAATGAACATAAAAATTATTGGTTGCAAAAATTTGAAGGAGATATTCCTGTGGTCGATTTACCAATGGATAAAGCAAGACCTTCCATCAAAACATTTGACAGTACACAGTATAAATACACTTTTGATTCACAGCTAGTTGCAAAATTTAAAAACATAATATCTGCAGAGAAAACAACACTATTTGCAGGACTCTTGGCGCTTACCAAAGTATTGGTTTACAAATACACAGGTGAAAAAGACATCATTTTAGGAACACCAGCCGTAGGTAGAGATCATGCAGAATTAGAAGATCAAATTGGTTTTTATATCAATGCATTGCCATTGCGAACTGAATTAGACACTGAAGATACATTTGCAGCATCTTTGCGAAAAGTTCAGCAAGTTGTTGTTGAAGCATTCGATCATCAAATTTATCCGTTTGATTTATTGGTTAAAGATTTAGGCTTAGATAGAGATTTAAGTAGATCACCTTTATTTGACATTGTTGTTGGAATTCAAAACAAGCAAAATATAGAGAAGTTACCAGAAATGCATGGTGTGACTATTGAAAATCAGTTGCTAATTAATGATAAAAGTAAAGTTGACTTACGTCTAATTTTCGGGGAAAGTGAAAACGAAATCAATTTAAATATTGAATACAATACAGATCTCTTTGAAGCAGAAAGAATACAACGATTCTGTTTGCATTTAGAAGAATTAATGAAAGCTGTAGTAGAAGTGCCAACTCAAAGCATAAACGAACTCAACTATATTACAGCAAAAGAGCGTCAACAAGTATTATATGACTTTAATCAAAAAACTTTTGAATATGATGAATCACTCAGTTTGGTTCAGTTGTTCGAAAATCAAGTTGAAAAAAGTCCGAACGCTACTGCACTTGAAACTCCATCTAATTCTTGGACGTACAAGGAACTTAACACAATTGTAAACACAACCGCAAAATCATTGCAAGAGGATTTTAAGGTTACCAAAGGAATGCACGTTGGTGTCATGGTTGACAGAAATGAATGGTTAATCATAGGAATGCTTTCAATAATGAAAGCTGGCGCAGTTTACATTCCAATAGATGCTTCTAGTCCTAAAGAACGAATAAATTACATTGTATCTGATGCTAATATCTCACTTCTAATTACTGAAAGTAGTATCATAAATCGTTCGTCAAGTTTTGCATTAAATGCTTTTAGTATTGATGAAATTTATGATGTGTTCGTTGAGCAAGAAGAAAATCTAATACCAAACTATATAGCAGAAGATGCAGCGTATGTAATTTATACATCTGGTTCATCAGGGAAACCGAAAGGTGTGTTGGTGTCTCACAAAAACTGTGTCAACATGGTTAAAAATGAGCATATCATATTTGAGCCTACAACAAAAGATAAAGTGTTGCAATTTGCTTCACCTTCTTTTGATGCTTCTATTGCAGAAATATTTATGGCCATCACATCTGGCGCCAGCTTAGTATTGGCAGGAAATAAAATTCTTAAAGATGTCATTGCGCTTACAAATTATTTAAAAGAAAAAAACGTATCAATCGTTATTCTTCCGCCAGCATACTTAGCAGCAATGTCTGTAAAAGAACTTTCTTTCTTACGATTGATTATTACTGCTGGAGATGTTGCAAACAAGCAATTAGCTATCGATTATAGCGAGCAACTAACCTACATGAACTGTTATGGTCCTACAGAATCTGCTGTTTGGGCGACAATGCATGAAGTTGCTGCTTCAGACAATAAATACCAACGATTGCCAATAGGAAAACCTATAGGAAACCTTCAAATTTATATTTTAAACGAATCCCTTCAACCACAGCCTATTGGAGTGCCTGGTGAAATATACATTGCAGGTGTTGGTGTTACAAAAGGATATCTTAACAAAACAGAATTAACAAAAAGAAGCTTTATAAAAAATCCTTTTGGTGAAGGAACTATGTATAAAACTGGCGATTTAGCTTCGTGGTATTCTGATGGAAACATTGACTTCTTAGGGCGTATAGACACGCAAGTAAAAATAAGAGGTTACCGAATAGAACTTGGAGAAATAGAAAGTATATTAAATAATCATCCTGAAATTACTAACGCTGCCGCTATCGCACTTGGCGAAGGACACAATAAAACCTTAGCTGCTTACTACGAAGGAGCAGAAAAAATTGCTCTTTTAGACTTAGAAGAATACTTAAAAAACTTTTTGCCTGAATACATGGTGCCATCACACATCATATATTTGCCAGAATTACCTAAAAACAGCAGTGGGAAAATTGACAAAAAAGCATTGCCAAAGCACATTGAAATTGAAGCAAAAGAACTTGTAGTTCCAAATGATGAACTAGAAGCAGGATTGCTAGAAGTATGGCAAAATGTTTTAGGAATTCAAGAAATTTCAGATAAAGATAATTTCTTCTCTATTGGAGGACATTCATTACGGGCAATTCAATTAATATCTCAGTTATTCAAAAAATTAGAAATTAAGTTAGAGCTGGAAGATATCTTTATGCATCCAGTTTTTGAGGAACAAGTAAACTTACTGAAGGTTTCTAATAAAACTAGCTATCAAACAATTGAAAAAGTTGAAGCACAATCACTTTACAAACTTTCCTATGCTCAACGTAGGTTGTGGTTATTAGAACAATTTGAAGACGAAGTTGAAGCAGTACACAATATACCAGTAACATATTGGCTTGAAGGTGATGTAAATATCAAATTATTAAATGATGCATTTTTACATGTAATTGAAAGGCATGAAAGTTTACGTACATTATTCATACAAAAAGAAGGAGAAGCATATCAAAAAATACTAACATCCAGCGAATACTCATTTAGTATTACTCAAGAAGATGTAAGTAACACTTCAAACCCTAAAGAATATGCCCAAAATAAAGCATTAGAATTATCTTTAATTCCTTTCGATTTAGAAACCGCTCCTTTAATAAAAGCACATATCATTAAAGTTGCTGGGAATGAATATTTATTTTACTTATGTGTACACCATATTATCTTTGACGAAAGATCAGTACATGTTTTCATAAAGGAAATCATAGAAAGTTACAAAGCATTTTTACAAAATAAATCACCTGAATTACCAATACTGCCAATACAATACAAAGATTATGCAGCTTGGCAAGAAAAAGAACTGCAAAGTGAACGTTTAGCAGTACACAGAGCATATTGGTTAGGGCAGTTTGAAGAAGAAGTACAAGTATTAGACTTGCCAGCAGATTATCCAAGACCACCAGTACAGACCTTCCATGGAGATCAAGTACACTTGAGCTTAAGTGATGCAACAAGCAAAGCATTTAGAGCTTGCTTAGAAGCAAAAGAAATTACGCTTTATATGGGATTGGTAACACTTGTAAAATCATTATTACATCGTTACACAGGTCAAAACGACATCATCATAGGTTCGCCATCAGCAGGGAGAGAACATCCAGATTTAAGAAACCAAATAGGATTTTTTATCAATACATTAGTATTAAGAACTAAAATTAATGAAGACGAAACATTTAATTCACTCTCAGTAAAAGTAAAAGAAAATGTTTTAAATGCATTTACACATCAAGTATATCCTTTTGATCTATTAGTAAATGAATTACAACTTGAACGTGACATGAGTCGTTCGCCATTATTTGACGTGGTTGTTGTATTAGAAAATCTATTAGACAAAAATGAAATACCAGCATTAGAAGGTTTGTCAATCACAGACAATCAATTAGATGTTCCAATAAGTAAAATAGACCTGCGTTTTTACTTTATCGAAAACGAATCAAACATTTCGTTAACACTAGAATACAACACTGATATATACAGCAAACATCGTATGGAGAACTTATTAGGGCATTTAACAGCGCTAATAAATTCGATAATCGAAAAACCATCGGCAACAATACGTGAGCTCAATTACCTAGCACCACAAGAAAAACATTGGTTGCTTTCAGAACTCAATCAAAAAGAACTTACTTACGATCAAAATGAAACATTAGTTGATATATTTGAGCATCAAGCTGCAGCAACACCTGAAAATATTGCGGTAGAATTTGGAAATAAAACGCTTACATATAAAGAACTTAATACACGTGCTAACAAATTAGCGCATCACTTACGAAATGAATACAATGTTGGGCAAGGAGAAACGGTAGCGTTAATGCTAGAAAGAAACGAATGGCTTATTGTTAGTTTCTTAGCAATACTAAAAGCTGGTGGTGTGTACTTGCCAATAGATTCAAGCAATTCTACAGAGCGCAACAATTTTATGCTTTCTGATTCAAAAGCTAAAATACTTATCACAGAATCATTAAACATGTTTAGTATTGGTGATTTTACAGGAAATATCTTTGCGATCGACATTGAATTTGACATGCTTACAACCTCAGATGAAAATCCTTCAAAAGTTAATCTAGCATCCGACTTGGCGTATATTTATTATACATCAGGATCTACAGGAAAACCAAAAGGAGTTATGTTGCAACATTGCAATGGAGTACATGTTATTCATAATCAGCGAAAAGAATTTAAAGTAACACAAGACGATTGTATTATTCAGTTTTCTTCAATGGCTTTTGATGGTTCTGTATTTGAATACTTTGTTGCTTTGGCAAACGGAGGTCGTTTATTAGTTGCAAAAGATAACGTCATAAAAGATCCTGTACAGTTAATTAAGTACATGAAGGAAAAAGCTGTAACATTTGCAGTATTACCAGCCGCTTACTTTTCTGCTGTTTCCGTAGCAGAACTTGAGTTTTTACGAATTGCAATTTCTGTTGGAGATGTTGTAAACAAAAATCAAGCAATAAAAAGTAGTGCTTACACAAATACTTACAATGGTTATGGTCCAACAGAATGTTCTATTTGGTCTACAACTTATAATGTTTCTGAAAAAGATACAAAACGAGTCCGATTGCCTATTGGAAAAGCGATAGGAAACGTTCAAATTTACATCGTTGACGAACATTTAAATTTAGTAGGAGAAGGAATTCCTGGAGAAATTTGTATTGCTGGTGGCGGGATAGCCAAGGGATACTTGAACATGAGAGAACTCTCCAATGAAAAATTTGTAAAAAATCCGTTTGGGGAAGGAAAATTGTACCGATCTGGAGACAAAGGAATCCGCTTGCCAGATGGAAACATTGATTTTCTAGGACGTATTGACAATCAAGTAAAAATTAGAGGATATCGTATAGAACTTAACGAGATTGATAAAGTAGTCAAATCGTATCCAACCGTAATTGAAACTTTAGTAACAACATATACAACTGAAGATGATACTGCTTTAGTAGCCTATTATACAGCTACTGAAAAAATAAACGCAGTAGACCTTCAAGTATACTTACGAAAAACATTACCAGATTATATGATTCCGCCATACATCATTCAATTAGATGATTTTGTGCTGAACTCAAGTGGTAAAATCGATAAAAAGAAACTTCCAGAACCAGAAATAAAATTAGACACAACCTATGTAGCACCAAGAAACGTTACTGAAGAAAGTTTGGTAACAATTTGGAGCGAAATACTTAACAAAGAACGTATTGGTGTGGAAGATAATTTCTTTGAATCTGGAGGACATTCGCTAAAGGCAATTCAATTAATAACAAAAATTTACAAAACTCATCAAGTTCAACTCAATATTGGAGACATTTTCAACAGTCCAACATTGGCGGAACAAGCGTTATTAATTACGAATTCAGATACAAGTAGTTATATTTCTATTCCGAAAGTTGAAACACAAGAAAACTATCCACTGTCAGCAACGCAACAGCGAACTTGGCTTCAAGTAGAACAAGCAAAAGATACAATAACGCATAATGTTTTTACAAGCTATCATCTTGTCGGATTGTTCAATAAAGAAGCTTTCGAATTTGCTTTTCAACAACTCGTAACACGCCATGAAAGCTTGCGTACAGTATTTGAGTTGATCGATGGAGAACCAAGACAACGAATCATAGATGCTTCAGTTATTGATTTTACAATCAAGTACTTAGATGTTTCGGGTGAAAATGAAGCAACAAAACAAAACTACAAATCTGAACTATCGCGTAAAGCATTCAGCCTAAACACAGCACCATTATTCAATATTGAAATCTTAAAACATCAAGAAAATACACACGAATTATTATTTGCAATGCATCACATTATTTCAGATGAATGGTCAATGCAAGTAATGGTAAGAGACTTAGTATTACTATACAATGCTGCAGTAAAAGGAACGATGCATCCTTTAGATCCATTACCAATTCAATACAAGGACTTTACAGCTTGGCAACTTGCAGAACTAAGCGGAGAAAAACTTACAGCGCACAAAACATATTGGAATACACAATTTCAAGGAGACATTCCAACCTTAGAACTTGCTTCCGATAGAAGACGACCTGAAATTATGAATCATGCAGGTGCGCAATACTATTTTAAACTTGATAAAGAATTAAGTTTACAACTTAAAGCATTAGTAAAAGAAGAAGGTGCAACTTTATTTATGGGCGTACTATCTTTAGTAAAAACTTTACTATATCAATATACAGGACAACAAGACATAGTTATTGGAACGCCAGTTGCAGGAAGACAACATCCTGATTTAGAAGATCAAATAGGATTATACCTTAATACGCTTGCATTGCGATCACGATTCTCTGGTGATGAAGGTTTTGCGGCATTACTAAACGAAGTCAAAAAAGTTAGTCTAGATGGTTTCAATCATCAAGTATATCCGTTAGATATGCTCATTGAAGACTTAGGGATCTATCAGCCAAAAAATAGAAGTGCATTATTTGACGTTGTAGTCATATTACAAAACGTGCAACTAAACCTTTTGGAAGGAGTAGAAATGGAAGATTTAGAAGTGTCTGCGGAAGGAGAAGACTTAGAAATCAGTAAGGGTGACTTACGATTCCAATTCATGGATCAAGGCGAAACTATTGACGGAACTATAGAATACAGTACAGAGTTATATGATGAAGATCGAATTTCTCGTATGGTTATGCATATGGAAAATTTACTTGCCATCATTGTAGAAACGCCAAATGTACCACTGAAAGAAATGCAATACTTGGATGACGTTGAAGCTGAAAAAAACCAATGGTTTGAAAAAGTAATACAAAAAGAAGCTCCAAAATACATTCACAAAACTGTAGAAGCAATTGTGGCTGCCAATCCAACAAAAAAAGCAGTTCAGCTTGAAGGAAAAGCATACACATACAAAGAAATCAATGAGTTTAGTAATCAAATTGGTCACTTATTACTTGAACTAAACACACAACCAAAAAGCGCAATTGGTGTATTGTTACCTAGCGGCAAAGAGCTTGTAGGAAGTTTACTAGCATGTTTCAAAACTGGAGCAACATATATTCCTATAGCTTCTGAATTTTCGAAAAGTAGACTTGAACAAGTATTCTCAGAAACAGACATGACGACATTGATTGTAACTGAAAAAGCGTACGAAATTCTAAAAGCTACAATCGATGTTTCAGACACGAAACTTGAAAACATTGTATTATTTTCTGAAGGTGGAACACTAAAAGAATATTCGCTAAGTAATTACAGCAAAGAAAATCTTTCAATCGAATACGCTGTAGACAACAGTAGTTACATTTTCTACAGTTCAGGAACCACAGGAAAATCCAAAGCAATTGTCGGAAATCAAGAAAGTATTGCACAGTATGTAAATTGGCACAGAAATACGTTCAACTTTACCACAGAAACACGTGTGAGTCAAATAGCTTCTGTCACGTTTGATGCAAGTTTAAAAGACATTCTTACGAGTCTGACTTCAGGAAGTTGTTTATGTATTCCAAGTGAAAAGACCAAGCAAAACATGGTATTACTTGGAAGCTGGCTAGCAGAAGAAAAAGTAACAGTTTTACAAACAGTTCCATCACTTTTTAGATTGCTAACCAACAATTTAAAAGAACAAAACATTGCACTAACTGACATAGAAGAAGTTGTTTTGGCAGGAGAAAAATTATATGGTCGTGATATAGCCTTATGGCGATCCATTGAAGGACACTCCGCAAGAATGAGCAACCTGTACGGACTTACGGAAACCACAGTTTTAAAAAGTTGTTACCACATTCCAGAAACGGACTTAGAATCAGGAACAGTGTTGCCAGTAGGAAAAGCCATAGACAATAGCATGATTGCGGTTATCAACGATAGCGGATTGAGCTTGTGGGGAGAAATCGGAGAAGTCTACATCAAAAGTCCATACACAACTAAAGGCTATTTAGATGCTGAACTGACCAAAAATCTATTCGTTCAAAACCCATTAGTAACTGACAGAGAAGACCTAGTTTGCAAAACAGGCGACATTGGACGTTACGATGCGGAAGGAAATCTAGAAATTCTAGGAAGAATAGACGATCAAATCAAACTTCATGGAGTTCGAGTAGAGTTAGACGGTATTCGCAGTGCGCTACTCAATCTAGAAAACATTGGTCAAGTAGAACTGATTGTTCATAATGACAACACGGTAGATTCCTTACTTTGCTATTACAGCGGAACGGAATACGACAAAAGTGAATTACGTGAGACTTTAGGAAAAACGTTAGACAGAAACAGCATTCCGGATTACTTCATGTATCTAGAAGAATTTCCATTAACGCTCAACGGAAAAGTAGACAAGCGCGCTTTACCAAAGCCATCAGAATTACTCAAAGGAAGCAACTACGAAGCGCCAAAAGGAGCGGTAGAAGAATCATTAAGCGCAATTTGGGCAGCATTACTAAGTATTCCACAAACAAGTATTGGTAGAAACGATTCGTTCTTTGATTTGGGAGGTTCTTCATTAAAAGCAATTCAATTAATCTCCCGCGTTTACAAACAACACGAAGTACAACTAAGCATTGGAGAAATCTTCAATCATGCAACACTCAAAGCACAATCAGCATTAATAGCAGAGGCAACAGCAGAAAGTTACAGCGCCATAGAAAAAGTAGCGGAACAGGACGATTACGCACTTTCCCATGCACAACGTAGATTGTGGGTTCAGGAAACGCAACAGCAAAAAGGAGAAAATACCTATAATATTTTCATGCGCTACCATATGGAAGGTGCATTGCAAACAGAACTACTTCAAAAAGCACTAATGCATGTTATTGAGCGTCACGAAAGTTTACGTACAATATTCATCTTAAAAGATGGAGAACCAAGGCAAAAAATTCAATCAATGGAAGAACAATCTTTTGTATTGGAAATTGCCGATCTTCAAGCCGTAAAAGAGAGCAAAGAAGTCATTGATGCAGAAGTACAAAAATTAGCATTTTATCCTTTCGATCTTCAAAATGGACCGTTAATGAAAGTAAAACTACTCAAATTAGCGCCAGAAAAGCACATGCTATTATTCGCTACGCATCACATCATTTCTGACGAATGGTCATTGCAAATATTTGTAAAAGAAATCTTAACGATTTACAATGCATTTTTGGCTTACGAAACACCAAACTTAACGCCGCTAGCAATACAATACAAAGACTACGTAGCTTGGAAAGAACAAGAATTGGCCAATATAGGAACAGAAAGTCATCATGAATTTTGGATGAAAAAATTTGAAGGGGAAATTCCTGTGTTATTAATTCCTACTGACTTTCCTCGTCCAGCATTGCAAACTTTCAATGGTTCAGAATTAAATTTTGAATTTTCAGAAGAAACGGCAACAGCATTCAAAAAGCTATTGCAAGAGCAAAATGCAACGCTCTTTATGGGATTATTGTCTATAGTAAAAACGATTCTTTATCACTACTCAGGACAAGAAGATATCATTATAGGAACACCAATAGCAGGTAGAGAACATCCAGATTTGGAAGGACAAATAGGGTATTACCTAAATACTTTGGCATTGCGAAGTAAATTTGATCCAGCAACAAAATATGTCGATTTCCTTTCAGAAATAAAGCAAACGGCATTAGAGGCTTTTGAGCATCAAGAATATCCGTTTGATATGCTTATTGAAAACTTAAAGTTGAAAAAAGACCTTAGCAGATCACCTTTATTTGATGTAGTGATGATTTTACAAAACGTAGACATTCACCGAGAATCAGATTTGGAAATGAACGGAGTTACCGTTGAACCTATAAAAGAACCAATGGAGATTAGCAAAAGTGATCTAAGATTTCAATTTGCTGATTTAGGTCATACCATTGGAGGAACTCTAGAATATAATACTGATTTATTTAAAAAAGAACGTATAGTACAACTTATTGAGCACATGAAAACTTTAATTGCGCTTGTAAGTACAGATGCTACACAATCCATCATAGATTTTGATTTTTTAACTGATACAGAACGTCAACAAGAACAATTAGCTTCCGATTTGTTTGGTTCTGACATCAGTAAAGATTTCTAACCAATTCAAATTTATAATTAACCAAGATTTAAAAACACGAACTAATGAATAGAAATATTATTGGCATATCTGCTTTTTACCACGATTCTGCTTGTTGCATTATTCAAAATGGAAAATTAGTAGCTGCAGTACAAGAAGAACGATTTTCAAGAAAGAAAAATGATCCAGACTTACCTGTAAATGCATTTATGTATTGCTTAAATGAAGCAGGAATAAGTATTGCGGATATAGATTGTATTGCTTACTACGAAGACCCTGTAAAAAAATCAGAACGTCAGTTGTGGAGTGGAAGTCAGCAAATTTCGGCAGATTCTATCTACGAAATGGATCCTAAACACGTAACACAACAAATTCGTAAAGAATTGGGATACGACGGACCTATTAAAATTTACGAACACCATCAATCGCATGCAGCAAGTAGCTTTTACTTTTCAGGATTTGACTCTGCGGCAATTTTAACTGTAGATGGTGTTGGAGAATGGGCTACAACAACCTATGGAACTGGAAAAAACAACAAGGTAGACATCTTTGAAGAAGTTTCATTTCCTGACTCATTAGGATTATTATACAGTACAATAACAAGCTATTTAGGTTTTAAAGTAAATAGTGGAGAATACAAAGTAATGGGATTGGCTCCGTACGGAAAAGACATATATCTTGAGCAAATGCGCGAGTTACTTCACCTAGAAGAAAACGGACAATACAGTCTAAACTTAAAATATTTTGATTTTTTACGTGGTAAACGGATGTATTCAGACGAATTGCCAAAACTATTTGGAGTTCCTGTAAGAGAAAAAGACTCAGAAATGTTGCAAGTGCACATGGATATTGCAAAAAGTTTACAACGTTTCTTAGAAGAAACTATGATAAAAATTGCAAACTACTTGCATGCAAAAACAGGAGAAGACAATTTATGTATGGCAGGTGGAGTTGCACTAAACTGTGTAGCAAATGGTAAAATATTACAAAACTCTCCATTCAAAAAAATGTACGTTCAGCCAGCAGCTAATGATTCAGGTTGTGCATTAGGAGCAGCCGCATTAGCATATGCAGAACTATACCCTGAAGACAAAATTGAACCTATGCACAATGTGTACTTAGGACCAAAAGCAACAGAAAAAGAAATTGAAAACCTGTTAAACGCTACTTCATTAGAATATGATGATTGTAGAACTGAAGGAAACGCTCTTGAAAAAGTAGCAAAAAAGCTCGCCGAAGGAAAAGTAATTGGTTGGTACAATGGCCGTATGGAGTTTGGACCAAGATCATTAGGTGCACGCTCTATCTTAGCAGATCCACGTGTGCTAGACATGAGAGATCGTATCAATGCTATGGTAAAGAAAAGAGAAGGATTCAGACCGTTTGCGCCAGCGGTATTGGAAGAAAAAATGTATGAACATTTTGATATCGATCATCCATCTCCGTTTATGTTAGAAACATGTCAGGTAAAATCGCCAATAGACATGCCAGCAATTACACACGTTGATAACTCTGCGCGAATTCAATCGGTAAACGATCACAATCCAAGATTTCAAAAATTACTTCGTGAGTTTGATAAATTAACAAATTGTCCAATTCTACTGAACACTTCATTCAATATTAAAGACGAACCAATTGTCTGCACACCAGAAGATGCTTTGGTATGTTTCATCACAACAGATATTGATTGTCTAGTCTTAGAAGATTTCATTATTGACAAAGAAGGAAATGAAATTACCATGCTAGAAATGATAAACAACAACTTCACTGAAAGAGGACGTTTTGAGTTAAATCCTAATGTATACACGTTTATTTAATCCTAAAAAAAGAAAAAAATCATGTCAAGACCTTCAGAATTACATAAAGCAGCAGCAACAGATTTAGCAACACTGCTACCTATTACAGAAGAAAATAAACAAAAAGCTTTTGATTTAATGGAAAAGCTTGGATATACAAAGCAGCAAAAAGAGGAAGCAACTACGACTTCGGATGATCCTTTTAAATCACATGTAGGTATCTACAAGCCAGAAGTAAAAGATGGAAAAAAATACTATCACAGAGATATTTTATTAAAAGACAGATGGAGTTATTTTGCCGATGTACAAAGCATTCCACCAAAATCTGACAAAAAACGTATCGTCTTATTAGGAGAATCAGTTACCAGAGGGTTTTTATTAGATCCAGAATATACTCCTGCTATTGTATTGGATCAATTACTAAATTCAAACAAAGACAAATTTGGGTACGAACTTGTTGATTTAGCAGAAACCAACTTAGGTATGGCTGGAATCAAAGAGCGTTACACACAGTGTATGGATTTAGAACCAGATATGGTTATCTTTTTGGCTGGAAATAACTGGCGAGAAGATTTGCTTATCGAAATTGGTGAAAGTCAAGATAAGCAAGAAGCTTTACAAGAACGTATTCAAGGTGAAGAAGGAATTGCTGTTGCAAAACCATTAATTGAAACATATTTCAGCTCAATAGTAGATGACTTTTTAGCATACGTAGGAGATATTTCAAAAGAAAAAAATGTTCCTGTTGCATTTGCAATTCCAGAATTCAACCTTTTGGATTGTAGAAGTACTCCTGGAGAACGTGTTGTTTCAGAATTGCCATATGAAAAACTAAAAACATGGATTGAAGCTAAAGAAAGTGCTGAGAATCATCTGGCTTCTGGAGACATTGATATTTGTATTTCTGAAGCTAAAAAAATGGTCGAAATAGATCCAAGTCATCCTTATGGATTTGAACTATTAGCAGATTGTAGCATTAAAAAAGAAGCATACAAAGAAGCTAGGTATTATTTAGAAATGGCAAGAGATACTGCTCTTTTCTGTAGAACAAACAGTAAGCCAAGAACGTTTAAAATAGTACAAGAAACTATTCTAGCAAAAGCTGGAAATCATGGAATTGAGGTAATAGACTTGCCTGCAATTTTTAAAGCACACCTAGAAGGGAAAGTGCCAGGGAGAGACCTTTTCTTAGATTATTGCCATTTTAGTGTTACAGGAATTCAAGTAGCCATGAATGCAGTGTACAAAGTTGTACTTGAGCAATTCAATGATACAAGAAGTCTACACAAAGACGTCACTACTATTGTACCTTCAAATGAAGTACTTGCATTAGGACATTTATTTGCAGCTATACACAACGCACACTGGGGACAATCCTATGATATTCTTTTACACCACTGTTCTGAATCATTATCAAAATGGAAAGACATTGCAAAAACAATGGTGTATTACTGTGATATGATTAGTAGAGGAGCGGCGAATAATGTATGTAAATCTTTAGAAAAAATTCTTGAAGATAATACCAAGTTAGATCGCTATGTACACGCTTTAGTACCAGCAAGAAACATGAAAAATATGGAACTTGAATTGGTAGATGCAATGACAACTGTTTTAAAATCGAATGGTGTAGATATTACAAATTATCTATTAAAAATTCGTTTGGACGAGCATAACATCAAAAACAGACGTATCAATTTATTGCAGAATTATTATCATGCAACATCTTACGATGAATATCAAGGACAAAAAACGGCGTTCTTGCAAGCAAGAGATACAAGCTCTGACTTTTTCTTTGTAACAGACGCAAAAAGTAATGCGGAATTGTGTATTTCGTTACGAATTCCAAGAATCATCAATGAAAATGATGAGCAAGTAACGGTTTGTGTAAATGATACAGAAGTAACCAAAATAGGCGTAAACAGCAAATGGCAAACTTACACTATAAAGGTTCCGTCGGAAGCACTTCAAAATGGAATGAATGTATGTAAAATAAAATGGCCATTAGTTGCTACAACCAAAGAAGACCAAGATAATAATTCTTCTACAGCAATACTTGATGCGGCTTTCCGTGTATTCGGAGAAATTTGCAACATGACAGTTTCAGGAATGTAAAAAATAAATCTTCCTAATACAATCCTCCTATTTTAATTAATCAAATAACAATAAAATATGGACAAAACATCACATAAAGACTATATAATAATAGGTGCTGGCCCTGCTGGATTGCAATTAGGATACTTCTTTCAGAAGAATAATTTAGATTTTTTAATTCTTGAAAAAGATAAAATTTCAGGATCTTTTTTTAGAGATAATCCAAGACATCGATCGCTAATTTCTATTAACAAAGTATTTACAGGATTTGACGATAAAGACTTCAATCTAAGATTTGATTGGAATTCATTACTATGCGACAAAGATGAATTGCAATTCAAAGAATACAGCACAAAGTACTTTCCTAAAGCAGATACACTTGTAAATTACCTAAATGATTTTGCAAATGCATACGAGTTGCCAATCAATTATAATGTTGAAGTTACCAAAATTGGCAAAGACGAAAAGTTTGTACTTAGCGCATCAAATGGAGAGACATACGTTTGTAACTATTTGATAGTTGCAACGGGTTGGGTTGCACCTTACATTCCTAACATTTCAGGAATAGAACATGGTGTACACTACATGGATATGAAACTAGACAAAGAAATTTATCAAAACAAACGCGTTTTGATCGTAGGGAAAGGAAACTCTGCTTTTGAAATTGCTGAAGATTTGGTAGATACTACTGCGATAACACATATATGTAGTTCTCAAACCATTAAAATGGCATGGAATACGCACTATGTAGGAGACGTAAGAGCTGTAAACAATAACTTTTTAGATACGTATCACTTGAAGTCTCAAAATGCAATTTTAGATGCTGACATCAATAGTATAAAAGAAGAAGATAATCAATTCAGAGTTAAGGTTACGTATAACAATCTCGCAGGAGAAGAAGAAGAATTAATCTACGATCACATCCTTCTATGTACTGGTTTCAAATTCGATAATTCAATTTTTGAAGACGAATGTAAACCTGAAGTAGTCATAAAAGGTCGTTTTCCAAATCAAACTCCAGAATATGAATCTGTAAATGTTAAAGATTTATACTTTGCAGGAACGCTAACACACATGCGCGACTATAAAAAACAAGCATCAGGTTTTATACATGGATTTAGATACAATGCTTCATTCTTAGCTAGAAATTTAGCAAATAAAAACCATCAAATTAAATTGCCTTCAGTAGAACTAGCGTGGGATACAGATACATTATGTGATAAAATTATTGATCGCATTAATAGTAATTCTTCTTTATGGAATCAATATGGATATTTTGGTGATTTAGCAGTTATTAATTATGACAAAGTAACCTATTACGAAAGTCTTCCTGTAGATTTTATCAATGAAAAAATGATGGGAGAAGATAGTGAGTACTTTATCATTACAATGGAATTTGGTGAAAAGAAAGAGGTAAGTGATCATTTATCAAATACGCGTATACACAGAGATGATTATGAAAATGCAAAAGACAGTGTTTTTATTCATCCAATCGTACGTCACTACGCAAATAATAAAATGGTAAACGAATTTCACATTATCGAAGACTTAGAAGCTATATGGAGAGAACCAATTCACATTAAACCATTAAAAAAGTTCATAAAATCAGTCAATGATCTTAATAAAATTTCGGAATAAAAAAAATCCGTCAAATATAACAACGAACAACAATTTAAAATATACCAATCAATAAAATATGTGTGGAATAAGTGGAATTTATAATTTCGATAGAGAACGTATTGCTAACGAAAAAATTATAGTTCAAATGACCAATAAAATTCAACATCGCGGACCTGATGATTCAGCCTGCTACGTTGATGGTCATGTTGGTCTTGGTTTTGTACGACTCAGTATTATTGACTTGAGTCATGGAATGCAACCGTTCTTTAGCCCAGATAAATCTATCGTTTTGACTTGTAATGGCGAAATCTTTAATTACAGGGAATTACGTCAAAAAATGGAGGCAAAAGGATACTCCTTTAAAACAAATTGTGATATTGAAGTCATCGTATACCTTTACATGGAATACGGAACAGATTTCCTGAACATGATTAACGGCCAATTTGCCTTTTGTTTATATGATAAACGAAATGAAATTTTGTTAATGGCAAGAGATCACTTCGGAATTTGTCCATTATTCTATGCAAAATTAGAAGATGCTTTGGTGTATGGTTCAGAAATAAAATCAGTCTTAGAGCATCCAGATGTTACAAGAAGAATAGACCACAAAGGATTAGATCAAATCTTTACGTTTCCGGCAAATATTGCGCCAATAACATTTTTTGATGATGTAAAAAGTTTAGAGCCTGGACACTATGCTATTCTGAAAAACAATAAGCTAGAAACCAAAGAATATTGGAATCTTGATTATCCGACGAAAGACTACGATTACGGTCAAAAATCTGAAGAATATTATATAGAAAATCTAAATGATTTACTCTTAAAATCTGTAAACTATCGTTTAAATGCTGATGTTCCTGTTGGGTTTTATTTGAGTGGTGGACTCGACTCGTCTATGATTGGCGGAATGATGCGTCATTTAGACAAAACAAAAGAATTCAATTCGTTTTCAATATGTTTTCCAAATACAGAAAACAAAGATATTAACGAACAACGTTTTCAGCGTTTGCTAAGCGAAAAAGTAAAATCAAAACACAACGAAGTACCATTTCGCTGGGACGATTTTGAAAATAAACTTCGAAATGTTATTTACTATTCGGAATCTCCTTTAAAAGAAACCTATAATATCTGTTCAATCGCTTTATCAGAAAGAGCAAAAAGCGAAAAAATAAAAGTAGTGCTTTCGGGTGAAGGTGCAGACGAATTATTTGGTGGATATGCAGGCTATAAATTTGATGGTAGACGTGAAGGAAACATTGGCTACAAAGATTTAGAACACCTAAGAGAAGATGAGGTTCGAAAAAAACTTTGGGGAAATCCTGATTTCATTTATGAAAAAAATGAAAATGAATTTAGAGAAACCAAACAAGCTTTATACTCATCACTTTTAAACAATTCATATAAGGACTTTGATTGTTTGCGTGAACCAGCAATAGATCATTCACGTATAAAGGATAGACATCACTTTCACCAACGTTCTTACGTAGATTTTAAATTACGTTTAGGTGGACATCTCATAGCAGATCATGGAGATCGTATGACTTTGGCAAACAATGTGGAAGGTCGTTATCCATTTTTAGATGTAGACCTCATTAACTTTGCTAAAACAATACCACCATCATTAATGGTGAAAGATATGCAAGAGAAATACATACTTAAAAAAGTGGCTCAAAAGTATGTTCCTTCAGAAATTATCAATCGTGAGAAATTTGGATTTGTAGCGCCAGGAAGTCCACATTTATTAAAAACCAATAGTGAGTGGGTAAATGAATTACTGTCTTATGACCGAATCAAAAGGCAAGGTTACTTTAATCCAGATACGGTAGAACGTCTCAAAAAAATGTACAGTAGAGATGGGTTTATTCTAAATCCGCCATACGACTTAGATTTACTAATTATTGTGCTTACATTCAATATGTTTATCGATGTTTTTGATGTGCCAAATGCTTCATAAATTTAATTCTCTTAAAAAAATATTCAAATGAATTTTGTCAAAACATTACTAAGTAAATCTAAAAAAGCTTTGGGCTTTATGCTCATATTAGGAATCTTTAATAGTATTCTTAATGCAGGATTATTAGTTTTCATAAACAATACTATCATTAAAGAACCTATTCCATTCTTTCCAGAATACGATTGGGCGCTCTTTATAGCAATAATTCTAGCATCTTTGGTATGTTCACGTTTCTTCCAAACATATATGATAAAGTTAACCAACAATTTATTATTTGACTTTGAAGTCATGATTCTAAAAAAGTTGCGTATGGCTTCCTATCAAGACTTTGAGGAAATTGGGAATGAAAAAATATACACAGCAATCAATGATACCAAAGTATTGGGAAGTGTGCCAGAAGTATTTATGAATGCTTTTAACTCATTCATAGTAATTCTTTGTTGTTTTGGATATCTCTTTTACATTTCTCCAATCGGAGCAGGTTTGGTAGTAGTAACAATGGTAATATTGCTCATCTTTTACTTAGTGAGAAACAATGCGATTGAAAAAGAATTAAACGAGCGTCGAGATTTACAAAACACATATTACCAGTATTTGGCAGACATGTTACACGGTTTCAAGGAATTGAAAATGGGTGTTTTACGTAACAATAATATCTTTAGTAAATTCTTAGTGAAAAATAGAGTTAAAGGAAAAAACATTGCCATAGATACTTCTATAAAATATATGGACAATGAGCTAACAGGATACTACAGTTGGTACATTATACTCGGAATAGTAATGTTTGTATTGCCTAGCTATTTTAACATGAATGCTGAAAAAACAACAGCTTTTCTAATTACGATCCTATACCTCATTGGACCTGTAGCAGTATTAATTACTTTAATTCCAACCTATACAATGGTGAAAATTTCTGCACAGCGTTTAAATCTTATAGAACAAATGCTAGATCCAATTCAAGATCGAATCGCTCCTAGTAAACTTGATAACATGGAATCATTTGAAGAAATAAGGTTTGAAGATGTAACATATTTTTACAACGATGAGGAAAAAAATCAAAAGTTTTACTTACAACCAGTAAATCTCGTTATCAAAAAAGGAGAAATCATTTTTATTACCGGTGGTAACGGAAGTGGTAAAAGTACATTTGGAAATCTACTTACGGGATTATATGAACCATATGAAGGAGGAATATATTTCAACAACCAAAAAATAGACTCTAGCCAATTAATGTATTACAGTGATAAAATTTCAGCAGTCTTTACAACCAATTATATCTTTAGTGAAAACTACGATGAATTTGAATTAAAAAAAGATAACGAAACATTAAAATCGCATATCGACATGATGAAAATGGAAGAAGTACTTCATCTTGACGAAGAGCGAAATACATTTGATAAAAACTTATCAAAAGGACAACAAAAAAGATTAGCACTTATCTATGCTTTGCTAGAAGACAAAGATATTATCGTACTAGATGAATGGGCAGCAGAGCAAGATCCTGGATTTAGAAAATATTTCTACGAACAAATACTGCCACACCTTCAAGAACAAGGAAAGACAATCATCGCTATTACACATGATGATGAGTATTTTGACAGAGCGACCAGAGTCATCAAATTTAATTTTGGAAAAATTGTAAGTGATAAAGAAAACTTGGCACAGTTTGTGACTAATAAAGTAAAAAGGACTATAAATTAAGTAGGAAAAGAATAACTAAACATGGTGAATTTATTTTGTCTGCATTTTGCAGGAGGAAACAAGTATTCCTACGTACCTTTGGAAGAATACTTAGACAAAAGTATAAACTTAATAACTCTAGAACTTCCAGGAAGAGGAAAAAGATTTAATGAACCTTTACAAACAGATATTCATAACATAGTTGATGATTTATATGAACAACTAAAGAAAAATGAATATAAACCATACGCTATTTTTGGACATAGCATGGGAGCTGTTTTGACATATTTATTGACACATAAAATTGCGAAAAGTGATTTTCCAAATCCGATTCATTTGTTTGTTTCTGGTTGTAGAGCTCCGAAAATTGAGCGTAAGCCACCATTTTATAATGACTTACCAAAAGATGAATTTGTAGAAAAAATCAGAAAAATGGGTGGTTGCCCAGAAGAAATTTTGCAAAACGATGACCTAATGGCGCTTTTTGAGCCTTCATTACGAGCAGATTTCAAAGCAATTGAAACCTATAAATATCAAAAACAAGCTCCTTTAAAGACACCCATGACAGTCTTTATAGGAAACAAAGACAAAGTCACTTGGAATGAAGCAAAAGAATGGCAAGATGAAACCATACATAAAATAGACATCAAAGAATTCGAAGGAAATCATTTTTTCATTTTTGATCACAAAAAAGAAGTAACAGCATTACTTAACTATTATATTAAAACAAAAACCTTATTAAATAATTATTAAATTGATAACTATGAACTTAAAAATTAAAAACTTATTAACTGCTGTGGTAGCATTATTTATTATGACCTCAGTGACTGCTCAAAAGAAAACAAAACTAGAGATTGCACCAAGTCTAGTTTTAACATACTCAGCAATGGGACCAAAAGGAAGTAAAGTATTATTTCCGTTAGAAATAAAAGAAATGAGTGAAGATCAGGTAGTATTAGAGTACTCTATGGTAAATGGAAAAAAGAAAATCTCAGGGCAATGGATTATCTCTGGAACAGGACTTGAAAACGGTAAATACCTAAACTGGCAACCTTTAAATCCTTCAGAAAAAAGAGTCCTTCCAAAAGATCAAACAATATTTTCAGTATCTAGAAAATTCTTAGACGAAATTAAAAGTAAGAAAACTGCAAAATATGATGACAAAGTTTTTGAATTAAAAAGCATGCCAAAAGGAGAAGAAATCAAAATTGGTAAAAAAGTTGTCGATGCTATTTATGTAGTTGAAAAAGATGGAGAATTAGCTTACTGGATTTTAAATAACAGAGATCTTCCATTTATTATCAATACTAAAGGTGGACAAGGACCAGCTTTTACTCTTGCTGATGTTACGTCAAATAAATAAAACACCTGTAAATAGTAAATAAATCAAGCTAAAATGTATTTGAGAATTATCTCGAATGCATTTTAGCATTAGTATAAAAATTCATGCGAGTTTATTATGCGAAATTAGACCAACCGCTAACCGACGCAAACTATAAAAGGTATCTTAACCAGATGCCAATTGCAATTCAAGAAAAAATCCAACGTTACAAAAATTGGGAAGATGCTCACACTTCTTTAGTGGGTAAATTACTTCTCATACAAGGATTAAAAGACATCGGGCTACCTACAATTGATCTCTCGATATTAAAATATAATCAATACGGTAGACCATATATTTCTAAAAAAATCGACTTTAATATTTCTCATACACAAACACTGGTTATGTGTGCTATCAATACAAACGGTGATGTGGGAATAGATGTTGAAAAAATAAATCCAATAGATAAAACCGACTTTTACGATTGTTGGACACCAAAAGAAACCGAAGTAATCTACAAAGACACAACAGATTATTACACATTTTACAACTACTGGACAAAAAAAGAAGCCTTGGTAAAAGCGATAGGTGACGGACTAAACATTCCGTTAAAAAACATTGAAATATCTGGAAGTCAAGCAACCGTAGTAAATCATGGAAAATGGTATCTAAAAGAAATATCTCTTTCTGAAAAATACACTGCTCATATAGCTACTAAAGAACCATATAATTCTCCTATTGTCTTAATACAAAAACATTACTTGTAAGCTTAATTTTCATAAAAGCTTATAAAAGATTCAAACATTCTCAAAAACAAGTCGAATTCTCTAAAAAAAGATTTTTTCCTTTTACAACTCATGTAAAAGAAAACAATATCATAATATCTTATGCACAGTAATACTACTTTAGTAGATGTCCTAGAAAATGCTACATTAGCAAAAACTGGGGTTACATTCATTCGTTCATCAAGTAACGAATTGACGTATTCGTATCAAGAATTGAAGAACAAAGCACTCTATACACTACAAAATTTACAAGATTTTGGAGTGCAATCGGGTGATGAAGTTGTAATTCAAATCAATGATAATGCAGACTTTTTACAAGTTTTCTGGGCATGTATCTTGGGGAAAATGATCCCTGTTCCTGTTGCCATAGGAAGACAAGCGGGACACAAGCATAAGCTATACAATATTTGGAAAAAATTGAACAATCCTTTTCTAGTATGTGATGAAGACTTACTAGATAAGATGTTCTCGTATGAAAATGATGAAACTGCCGAAACTAGATATGAAGAAATAACCAAAGCAACTTTAGTAACGGAAGCTGCCGTAGCAGAAAAGTCATTTGGAACCACTCATGCTAACATTGTTGCAGAAGACATTGCGTACATACAATTCTCATCTGGTTCAACAGGAAATCCAAAAGGAGTAGTACTTACACATGCAAATTTAGTTGCTAATATAATGGACATTGCTGAGCGTTCTGAAATTACTGAATCAGATCGTTCACTTAGTTGGTTGCCACTAACACATGACATGGGACTGATATGTTTTCACTTATCATGTACACTAAGAAAAATTGAACAATTTCTCTTACCAACGACACTTTTTATTAGACGACCATTACTGTGGATGGAAAAAGCAAGCGAACACCGTGCAAGCTTACTTTACTCACCAAATTTTGGTTTTCAATACATTCTATCGGCAATTGCTACGGCAAAAAGTCCTATCGAATGGAATCTATCGAATGTACGAATAATTTATAATGGCGCAGAACCAATCTCATGGAAACTATGCAATCAGTTTCTAGAAGAAATGAGCCAATTTCAATTGCCTCCAACAGTATTATATCCTGGATATGGATTGGCAGAAGCTTGTGTGGCAGTCACACTTCCAATAGTTGGACATCCTTTTAAATGTTACTTTGTAAATCGAGATTATCTAAAAATCGGAGATAAAATAGTAGAAGTTGAAAACTCAGAAGCATCAAATAGTACTTCTTTCGTAGAAGTTGGTAGACCAATAGCACAAAGTTACCTTCGAATAGCCAATGATTTTGACGAAGTTCTCGACGATAAGCATATTGGGCACATTCAAATAAAAGGAGCAAATGTTACGGAAGGATATTATAATGATCCCGAAATAAGCGCAGACTGCAAAACCGAAGATCGTTGGCACAGAACAGGTGATTTAGGATTTCTATATGATGGCGCTTTAGTGATTACCGGACGCGCTAAAAACCTAATCATTATCAACGGACAAAACATTTATCCGCAAGATATAGAAGAAGTTGTCTCTGAAAAACTTCAGCTAAAACCAGGAGTTATTGTAGCATGTAGCGCTCGAAAAGACGTCAATCATTCTGAAGAACTACTGATTTTTGTACAGCAACGACGCGTAACAGAACAATTTATCCCTACAATTTGGGACATAAAACGAGAAGTGCTTAACGAACTCAATATTGCTGTTGCACATGTAATTGCAGTAAGAAGTATTCCTAAAACAACTAGCGGAAAAGTACAGCACTATCAACTTGTACAACAATATCTTAACGGGGATTATCAAGAACAAATTCAAACTGTTGCACAACTAGAACAGGAACTAATTAGAAAGGAAAATAAACAAGGAACTACGTTAGAAGATAACCTTTGGTCCATTGCAAAAAACATTCTTAAAAATGATGACTTAAAAGTCTCTCAAAATTTCTTTACAGATGGATTTAACAGTCTAAAAGCGACTGCATTATTATCAAGAATTCATCAACTTGGATATCAAATATCAATAGAAACACTGTTCAAAAATGCAAGTGTAGCTGCATTAAGTGAATATCTTAAAAACGAAAAGCTTGAATATGTAGCACAAATAAAAGCAACTCAAGCAAAAGAAAAATATCCGCTTACGGAAGGGCAGAAGCGATTTTGGATGCTGCATCAATTCAATCAAAGTACGGCAGCTCATATTACTAATATTTCAAAAATTGAAGGAGAATTCAACCCAATAGCCTTCACAAGTGCATTTAAAACGATTGTCAATCGACACGATAGTTTGCGTACAGTTTTCAATACTGTAAATGAAGAAGTATATCAACAAGTCATTCCATCAAGTGCTTTCGAATTTGAAGTAGGCATGTTAGATTTTAGCAGTCAAAAAACTCCGGAGGCATTGGCAAAAGCACGCGCTTATGATGTTGCCAACAGCAGTTTTGACTTATCAGAAGGACCTTTGCTTCGAGTGGAGCTTATAAAAATAGCTTCATCTCGGTACTATTTCATATTTGTCATTCACCATATTATCAGTGATGGTTGGTCTATTGACATAATTAGCAAAGAATTACAATCGTTATACAAAACCTACAGTTTAGGAAAGCAGTCGCCACTTTCGCCACTTCGATTGCAATACAAAGACTATATCTCTTGGTATAAAACCCATGAAGAAAGCGAATCGTATGAAGCATCTCGTAACTATTGGTTGCAACGTTTTTCAGGCGAACTACCAAGTTTAGAATTGCCATTTGCCAACAATGGTGGCGATATATTATCCTTTTCAGGAGGGTATTTATATCATACTTTTGATTCTAACATCAGTAAAAATCTAAAAGCATTATGTGCGGCAAATAAAGTGACAACCTTCACGGGAATCATGAGTGTATTAAGTGGTTTGTTCCATAAACTCACTGGTAAAACAGATCTTATCATAGGAACTGATACAGCAGGCAGAATTCACCAAGACCTAGAAAATCAAGTAGGATACTACTTAAACCTCTTGCCAATCAGAATTAACTTTTCAAGGGAAGACAATTTTACGACATTGCTTGAAACAGTGCATGGGGAACTATTGTCAGGATACAATCATCAATCGTATGCTTTTGATAGGTTAATTTCAGAATTAGGTTTGGAACGCAACATGGGAAAACTACCATTGTTAGATGTCTTGGTTTTATTCCAAAACTTTGAAAATGCGCTTGGTTTTCATGATTTAATTGAAGATGTGAGTATTGAAAGTGAAACAATTGAAACACCAACAAGTCTCAACGATTTACTTTTGGAATTCAGCGAAAAAGGGGATGAGTTATCCCTGATGATTCGTTACAACACAGCAATTTATAACAAGTCACAACTAGAAACTTTTATAAAAGCACTAGACAACATATTAGAAGCGGTAGTTGAAACTCCGACAAAATCGATAGAAAACTACAGCCTACTATCAGCATTAGAAATAGAAACGATTCAATCATACAGCCAAGGCAAAACACAAAACTATACAGCTAATTCAGTTGTATCACTATTCAAAACACAAGCAGTAGCAACACCAACGGCAACAGCATTGCTTTATGAGGGCAAAGAACTCAGCTATGAAGCCTTAGAAATGCTTTCCAATCAATTGGCAAATCAACTTACCAAAGAATACAATATAAAAAGGGGAAGTATAGTTGGTTTAATGACAAACCGAGGATTTGACATGATTATAAGCATGTTGGGTGTATTAAAAACAGGTGGAACCTATGTGCCGATAGACAGTGAATATCCTGAGGCACGAAAAAACTATCTCATCACAGACAGCGGATTGGAAGTCCTTATCCAAAGTGAAGCAATAGAAACTGCAACAAGCGTTTCAACAATAACGCTTAGTGAAGATAATTTATCTGGATACGCTACAGACTTTAAAGCCGTCATACCGAAAGCGAATGATGTTGCTTACATCATGTACACCTCAGGAACGACAGGAAATCCAAAAGGAGTAAGTATTAGTTACGATTCATTGTTAGACTATATAGAAACATTTACGACATATTTTCAGCTCACACAAAAAGACATTGTCATACAACAATCATCTTTCTCGTTTGACACCAGTGTAGAAGAAATCTATCCGATCTTAAGTATTGGTGGAACATTAATCTTAACGCCTTCTGGCGGGAAAGACGTTGAAAAATTGCTCACACTGATCCAAACACACAAGGCAACGTTGCTCAGTAGTACGCCGCTAGTGATACAAAGTATTAATGAACTGCTAGAAACGACAAGCCTTCCATCACTCAGAATTTTAATCAGTGGTGGCGATGCATTACAAGTTGACTATGTTTCAAACTTCTCATCAAAAGTTGGTGTATACAACACTTACGGACCCACAGAAGGAACGGTTTGTACAAGTTTCTATAAATTAAACAAAAACAGTGTTTCCAACTGTATTGGTTCGCCAATAGCAAACCGAAGTATTTATATCTGTACTGACGATTTAGCATTACAACCAACACATGTAATAGGCGAATTATACTTAGGTGGGAAAGGAATCGCAGTTGGTTATCACAACCAACCAGAACTTACCAAGGAGTGTTTTATTGACAATCCATTTGGAGAAGGGAAACTCTACAAAACAGGAGATCTTGGTTATTGGGATGATGAAGGAAACATACACTTTATAGGCAGAAAAGATCATCAATTAAAAATACGAGGATATCGTGTAGAAACGATGGAAGTATCCAATGCCATGCTACAAGTAAAAGGAGTTAATGATAGTTATGTGATAGGTTACAGATCACACGGCATCCAACATTTGGTAGGATACTTTACGGGAGACTGTTTGGAAGTTGCTTTGCGTACTGCATTGCGTAACGAATTGCCTGATTATATGATTCCAACGTATTTGGTGAATTTGGAAACGTTTCCGATGACGGCAAATGGAAAAATAGCATTCGACAAACTACCAGATCCAATTCAGGCATCAGAAAAAGTATATCAAAAAGCTAGAAATAAAAGAGATCAGAAACTAATTCAGATTTGGAAAACGGTCTTAAAAGTAGATGTAATTGGTATCACAGACAATTTCTTTGAACTAGGCGGGCATTCGTTAAAAGGAGTTCAAATAGCCAGTAGAATTCAAGAGGAATTCTCAGTAGCTATAGGTTTAAAAGAAATCTTCATGTATCCTGTATTGCAAGAGCAATCAGACGTATTGGCAACTATGGAAGTATCGCAATACGAGGCAATTCCTGTGTCAACAGTACAAGAAAACTATCCATTATCATATTCACAACGCAGATTGTGGTTTTTAGATCAGTTAGGAATTGCAAAGCAATCATTCAACTTATGTTGGTTGTGTGATATTGAATTAGGAGAAAAAGCTTTCAACCCAATAGCCTTCACAAATGCATTTAAAACGATTGTCAATCGACACGATAGTTTGCGTACAGTTTTCAATACTGTAAATGAAGAAGTATATCAACAGGTCATTCCATCAAGTGCTTTCGAATTTGAAGTAGGCATGTTAGATTTTAGCAGTCAAAAAACTCCGGAGGCATTGGCAAAAGCACGCGCTTATGATGTTGCCAACAGTAGTTTTGACTTATCAGAAGGTCCTTTGCTTCGAGTGGAGCTTATAAAAATAGCTTCATCTCGGTACTATTTCATATTTGTCATTCACCATATTATCAGTGATGGTTGGTCTATTGACATAATTAGCAAAGAATTACAATCGTTATACAAAACCTACAGTTTAGGAAAGCAGTCGCCACTTTCGCCACTTCGATTGCAATACAAAGACTATATCTCTTGGTATAAAACCTATGAAGAAAGCGAATCGTATGAAACATCTCGTAACTATTGGTTGCAACGTTTTTCAGGCGAATTACCAAGTTTAGAATTGCCATTTGCCAACAATGGTGGCGATGTATTATCCTTTTCAGGTGGGTATTTATATCATACTTTTGATTCTAAAATCAGTAAAAATTTAAAAGCATTATGTGCGGCAAATAAAGTAACAACCTTCACGGGAATCATGAGTGTATTAAGTGGTTTGTTCCATAAACTCACTGGTAAAACAGATCTTATCATAGGAACTGATACAGCAGGCAGAATTCACCAAGACCTAGAAAATCAAGTAGGATACTACTTAAACCTCTTGCCAATCAGAATTAACTTTTCAAAGGAAGACAATTTTACGGCATTGCTTGAAACAGTGCATAGGGAACTATTGTCAGGATACAATCATCAATCGTATGCTTTTGATAGGTTAATTTCAGAATTAGGTTTGGAACGCAACATGGGAAAACTACCATTGCTAGATGTCTTGGTTTTATTCCAAAACTTTGAAAATGCGCTTGGTTTTCATGATTTAATTGAAGATGTGAGTATTGAAAGTGAAACAATTGAAACACCAACAAGTCTCAACGATTTACTTTTGGAATTCAGCGAAAAAGGGGATGAGTTATCCCTGATGATTCGTTACAACACAGCAATTTATAACAAGTCACAACTAGAAACTTTTATAAAAGCACTAGACAATATATTAGAAGTGGTAGTGAACTCCGACAAAATCGATAGAAACTACAGCTTACTATCAGCATCAGAAAAGAAACGATCAATCATACAGCCAAGGCAAACACAAAACTATACAGCTATTCAGTGTATCACTATTCAAAACACAAGCAGTAGCAACACCAACGGCAAGAGCATTGCTTTATGAGGGCAAAGAACTCAGCTATGAAGCCTTAGAAACGCTTTCCAATCAATTGGCGAATCAACTTACCAAAGAATACAATATAAAAAGGGGAAGTATAGTTGGTTTAATGACAAACCGAGGATTTGACATGATTATAAGCATGTTGGGTGTATTAAAAACAGGTGGAACCTATGTGCCGATAGACAGTGAATATCCTGAGGCACGAAAAAACTATCTCATCACAGACAGCGGATTGGAAGTCCTTATCCAAAGTGAAGCAATAGAAACCGCAACAAGCGTTTCAACAATAACGCTTAGTGAAGATAATTTATCTGGATACGCTACAGACTTTAAAGCCGTCATACCGAAAGCGAATGATGTTGCTTACATCATGTACACCTCAGGAACGACAGGAAATCCAAAAGGAGTAAGTATTAGTCACGATTCATTGTTAGACTATGTAGAAACATTTACAACATATTTTCAGCTCACACAAGAAGACATTGTCATACAACAATCATCTTTCTCGTTTGACACCAGTGTAGAAGAAATCTATCCGATTTTAAGTATTGGTGGAACATTAATCTTAACGCCTTCTGGCGGGAAAGACGTTGAAAAATTGCTCACACTGATCCAAACACACAAGGCAACGTTGCTCAGTAGTACGCCGCTAGTGATACAAAGTATTAATGAACTGCTAGAAACGACAAGCCTTCCATCACTCAGAATTTTAATCAGTGGTGGCGATGCATTACAAGTTGACTATGTTTCAAACTTCTCATCAAAAGTTGGCGTATACAACACTTACGGACCCACAGAAGGAACGGTTTGTACAAGTTTCTATAAATTAAACAAAAACAGTGTTTCCAACTGTATTGGTTCGCCAATAGCAAACCGAAGTATTTATATCTGTACTGACGATTTAGCATTACAACCAACACATGTAATAGGCGAATTATACTTAGGTGGGAAAGGAATCGCAGTTGGTTATCACAACCAACTGGAACTTACAAAGGAGCGTTTTATTGACAATCCATTTGGTGAAGGTAAATTATACAAAACAGGAGATCTTGGTTATTGGGACGATGAAGGAAATATACACTTTATAGGCAGAAAAGATCATCAATTAAAAATACGAGGATATCGTGTAGAAACGATGGAAGTATCCAATGCCATGCTACAAGTACAAGGAGTTAATGATAGTTATGTGCTAGGTTACAAATCACACGGCATCCAACATTTGGTAGGATACTTTACAGGAGACTGTTTGGAAGTTGCTTTGCGTACTGCATTGCGTAACGAATTGCCCGATTATATGATTCCAACGTATTTGGTGAATTTGGAAACGTTTCCGATGACGGCAAATGGAAAAATAGCATTCGACAAACTACCAGATCCAATTCAGGCATCAGAAAAAATATATCAAAAAGCTAGAAATAAAAGAGATCAGAAACTAATTCAGATTTGGAAAACGGTCTTAAAAGTAGATGTAATTGGTATCACAGACAATTTCTTTGAACTAGGCGGGCATTCGTTAAAAGGAGTTCAAATAGCTAGTAGAATTCAAGAGGAATTCTCAGTAGCTATAGGTTTAAAAGAAATCTTCATGTATCCTGTATTGCAAGAGCAATCAGACGTATTGGCAACTATGGAAGTATCGCAATACGAGGCAATTCCTGTGTCAACAGTACAAGAAAACTATCCACTATCATATTCACAACGCAGATTGTGGTTTTTAGATCAGTTAAATGACGACACTATTGCTTACAACATCACTTTTGGACATTGGTTAGAAGGAACATTAGATTTGGAAGCATTGTCATACGCTTTTTCACAAATATTAAAGAGACACGAAAGTTTACGTACTATTTTTCTTTGGCAAGATGAAGAAGTAAAACAACAGGTAAAAGCACCAGAAACAGTTGATTTTGCAGTAGAATATATTCAATACGACAACAATGCTGATACCGATGAAACAGTTGTAGATCATATTTTCAAGACTTACAATACTCCTTTTAATTTGGAAGAAGGTCCTTTGCTAAAAGTATATGCGATTCGATTAACCGATGATAGACATTTTCTTTTTATCAACATACATCATATCATTGCTGATGAAACTTCTGTTCAAATTATCATTGCAGAACTACAACAAATTTACAATGCAAAAGTTAATGGAAATGAAGTTGCTTTAGCTCCATTGCGAATTCAATACAAAGATTATGCTGTTTGGCAACAGGCTCTAGAAATATCTAAAAATTCAGTCGAAAAATCCTATTGGACAGAAAAACTATCAGGAGAAATAACGCCATTAGACTTGCCAACATGTTTCCCAAGAACAACACAACAAACATTTAGCGGAAAACGTACAAAATATTCTTTTGGTAAAGAAATAAGTGAAAAATTTCAGACACTAATTGGGCAGCATGATTCGTCACTATTTATGGGTGCCGTATCGTTAATCAAAATGTTGTTATACCGTTATACGGGAACAAAAGATATTGTAATTGGAACGCCAATTTCAGGGCGTTTGCATCCAGATTTAGAAAATCAAGTTGGTTTTTATCTAAATACACTTGCGCTTCGAGATCAACTCAGTTCAGATATGAGTTATGAAAACCTGTTGGCACAAGTAAAACAAACCTGTTTAGAAGCGTACGAACATCAACAATATCCTTTCGATTTACTAATAGAAGAACTAGACATTCCACGAAATTTAACACGTTCACCATTATTTGATGTGATGATTGTACTAGAAGATATGGATCGCGAAGATCACCAATCTTCTTTCTCAAATCTAATAGTTACAGGCGAATATGTAGATGAAGAAACAAGCAAATTTGACATCACGTTCTATTTCAGCAAGCGTGGCGACGAATTACATTTAACAATCGAATACAATACCTCTTTATTCTCGGAATCTCGCATGGAGCGAATGGGAGTTCACTTGGAAGAATTAATGCAACTTGTAGCTGCTTCTCCAGAGAAAAAGATCGGAGCGTTTGATTATCTGTCAACTGCAGAACGCACACAAATTTTAGACGGATTCAACGCAACTGCTAAAGACTATCCGCTGTCGGGAAGTTTCTTAGCGAGTTACATGGAAAATGTTGCCACAACTCCAGAAGCAACTGCGATTTATTTTGCAGATCGAGCTGTAAATTATGGTGATCTAGATGCTTCGGTAAATCAATTAGCAAACTACCTAAGAGAAAATTATGGCATCACACAAGGTGCTCGTATAGGTTTACTGCTGGATAGAAGCGAATGGATGCTCACGGCAATGTTGAGCGTACTGAAACTTGGTTGTGTATATGTTCCAATAGACAAAAGCTATCCAAACTCAAGAATAAGTTATATTTTGGAAGATAGTCATGCAGACTTACTTATTTCTGATGTTGCTTTTGAAGATTCCTCTGAGATTCAGACGTTGTTACTCTCAGAAAAACTAGAAGCCGTTTCAAACTGTAGCAACGAACTAGAAAGAGTCTCTGTCAATGGCACAGACTTGGCGTATATGATTTACACCTCAGGATCAACGGGAACTCCAAAAGGAGTTAAAATTCGTCACCGATCTGTTACCAACTTAATGTATGCTATGGAAAGTGAAGTTTCAGCCACAGCCGACGATTCCTTACTGGCAGTTACCACGTATGCATTTGATATGTCAGTAGTAGAATTATTTTTACCATTGCATGTTGGAGGAAGCGTTATCATTGCTTCCACGTCTTCGT
>NZ_DS544873.1:2496910-2520273 GCF_000154725.1 Kordia algicida OT-1 | reverse complement strand
AAAGACACAAGACATTGCTTACATCGGACGACTGTAGACAACATGCAATCATACATATTAGATGCAAATCTTCAATTAGTTCCTGTAGGAGTAATTGGAACTTTGTATATGAGTGGAGCAGGAATCGCAGTTGGTTATCAAAACAAGGAAGAACTCACGAAAAAGCAATTCATAGATCATCCGTATCAAGAAAATACGGTGATGTACAACACGGGCGATTTGTGTAGTTGGAATGAATCCGGAAGTATTAAATACTATGGTAGAATCGATCATCAAATCAAAATACGTGGTTATCGTATAGAATTGGAAGAAATTGTATCAGCGATGTTAAGCTATCAAGGCGTGCAACAAAGTGTAGTAGTAGGAATGGAGTTAGATGGCGAGAAATACTTGGCAGGTTATTACACAGGCAAAGGAGTTGAAAGTTCATCATTAAGAACTCATTTATTGGATTGTTTGCCAGAATACATGATTCCGACGTATTTAATCAGTATGGAAGTCTTTCCACTAACACCAAACGGAAAGATAGACAAACGAGCATTGCCAAATCCAACGGCGGAATTGGTTAGAGAATACGTAGCTCCAACCAACGAAACGGAGCATGCACTTGTAGCAATTTGGGAAGAAGTATTAAACAAAGAAGAAATCGGCATCAAAGACAACTTCTTTGAGCTTGGTGGACACTCACTCAAAGGAATTCAAATAGTATCAAGAATCAACAAAGAATTCGGAGTTAAATTGGAACTAAAAGAACTTTTTATCTCACCAATATTGGAGGATATAGCTTCAAAAGTTTCAATCATTCAATGGGCAAAAAGCCCTAAAAATTCAGAAGAAAATATCATTAAAAAAGATACCATAATATTATGAATGTATATTCATTTTTAGAAGAATTAAAATCTAAAGAGGTTCAACTAAATCTCAATAATGGAAAATTAGAAGTACAAGCTCCTGAGGGAGTTTTGACAGCTGATCTTGTAACACAATTAAAAAGTTACAAAAATGAAATTATTGAGCTATTGCAACAAATACAAGGAGAAGAAAATTCATTTGAAATTCCTGTTGCAACAAAAAAGGAATACTATCCACTGTCGTTTTCTCAAAACAGACTATGGGTTTTAGATCAATTTGAGCAAGTAGGAACAGTCTTTAATATGGCAATGCATTATTGGCTATATGGCGCTATTGATGCAACACTATTTGAAAAAGCATTTAAAATTTTAGTGGAAAGACATGAAATTTTAAGAACTCGCTTTGTATACAAAAATGGACAACCATATCAACAGATATTGCAAAATACGAACGAAGGAATTTCTTTTGAAACTTTAAACTATTCAGATAATGAAAATCCTAACGAGTTTGTTCAAGCGAAAGCGCAAGAAATAGCAGCAACAAAATTCGATTTAGAAAAAGATCCATTACTAAAAGTAGCGCTCATCAAGGTTTCAGATAAGAGTTACTTCTTATCTCTATGCATTCATCATATTATTTCTGATGAATGGTCAATGAACATCTTAGTAAGAGATGTAATCACTATTTATAGCGGATTAAAAAATGGTGAAAAAATAGACTTACAACCATTAAGAATACAATTCAAAGACTATGCAAGTTGGGAATTAGAAAACATACAACATGAAAATGCAAGCAAACAATATTGGTTGCAAAAGTTAGAAGGAACGCTTCCTGTATTAGAGTTGGCTTCAGACTACACGCGTCCTGTCATACAAACATACAACGGAAACGAAGTTGCTATTGAAATCTCAAAGCAAAACAGTCAACAATTTCATGAAATATTAGAAAAAAACGGCGCAACATTATTCATGGGAGTTATGTCGTTAGTGTATACTTTATTATACAAATACAGCGGACAAGACGATATCATTCTTGGTGCGCCAGTATCAGGACGTAAGCATGCTGACTTAGAAGCGCAAATAGGTTTCTATGTAAACACATTAGCTTTACGACAAAATATCGATGGAAATGCTGATTTCCTAACACTATTACAACAGGTAAAAACTAACATTTTAAACGGATACCAACATCAATCATATCCTTTTGATTTATTAGTGAATGAATTAAATATACAAAGGGATCCGTCAAGATCTCCTCTATTTGATGTAATGGTGGTTGTGCAAGATCAAGAAAAAAATAATGTCTCTGAATTTGAAGGTATAACAATTGAAGAAGCACAGTTAGAAAAAACACAAAGTAAATATGATCTTACTTTCTGGTTTAAAGAAAACACGAATGGTAAATTAAGTATTCAAATAGAATACAACACAAATATTTATAGTAAACAAACGATACAAAGATTTTGTGATCATTTAGGAAAACTATTAGAAAACATTCTAGTGAATAGTACTATTCCTTTAAACGAATTAACGCTTATTGATGAAACATCAATCAGGAAACTTGAAAAGTTTAATGCAACTGATGTAGCATATAATCAAAATGAATCAATACTAGATTTATTTAAATCTCAAGTAGAAAATACACCAAATGCAATTGCCGTAACGATTGATGATAAGGAGTTAACATACAAGGAATTAGATGAAATATCAAATCAATTATCTCATCTGTTAAATGTTGAAAGTGAAACGTTAATACCAATCTGTGTAGACCGTTCTTTAGAAATGATTATAGGTATTTTGGCTATTCTGAAAGTAGGAGGAGCTTATGTGCCAATAGATCCAGAATTGCCGCAAAGTAGAATTTCATACATGATTGAAAATACAGAAGCTGCTTTTGTATTAACAGAAACCAAATATGCAAGTCGCTTCAAAATACCTTCGGTAAATATCGACGATGCCACTATCTATAAAAATCAATCGAAGTCCCGACGTTCAGTGGAAATCAACGAATCGTCTTTAGCATACGTAATATATACTTCAGGATCTACAGGAAGACCTAAAGGCGTTAAGATAGATCATGCAGGAATATACAATCGATTACTTTGGATGAAAGACTATTTAGGTATTTCAAAAGAGGACAACATACTTCAAAAAACCAACTTCAGTTTTGATGTTTCGGTTTGGGAATTATTTCTTCCAATAATCTGTGGCGCAAAATTAGTATTTGCCAAGCCGCTTGGACATAAAGACACCAACTATTTGAAGAAAATTATTAATGAAAAACATATTTCATTAATGCATTTTGTTCCTACAATGTTGTCTGCTTTTCTTATGGAATTAACTAATGAAGAAAAACTTTATGGATTACGAGCTGTAATATGTAGTGGAGAAGCTTTGCCAGCAAACACTGTAAAGCAATTTCAAGACAAGTTGCCAAGTGTAAGATTGCATAACTTATATGGTCCTACCGAAGCTTCTATTGATGTTACTGCCATAGATGTAACAAACTATAAACAAGGAAAAATATCAATTGGAAAACCAATAGCAAACACTAAAATTCATATCGTTGATCGTAAAGGTAATATACAACCAATAGGAGTTAAAGGTGAATTATTGATTGCTGGTGTTCAAGTTGCAAAAGGATATGTAAATAATGCAGACCTAACAGCACAAAAGTTTATAGATAACCCTTTTGATGTAGAAGATAAATACAAAGTTTACAAAACTGGAGATTATGCAAAGTGGCTTCCTGATGGAAATATTGAATTTTTAGGTAGAATTGATAATCAAGTAAAACTTAGGGGATATCGTATAGAGTTAGGTGAAATAGAATCATTGTTACAAGCCAATTCAGGTGTAAGTCAGGCTAAAGTAATTGTAAAAGAAGATTTCCTCTTAGCGTATGTTACAGGAAAAGAAATTATCAATATTGATAATTTAAGAACAATACTTCAGAATAAGTTGCCAGCGTACATGATACCTGCTCATATACAACAATTGAGCAAATTCCCATTAACGCATAGTGGTAAGTTAGACAAATCATCTTTGCCAATTCCAGAAGGAATCTCTACAAAAAAATACATTGCTCCCAATACGGAAATTGAAAAACAAATAGCAAGAATTTGGTCAGAATTACTGTTAGCATCCAAAGTAGGAACAGCAGATGATTTCTTTGAACTTGGAGGAAACTCTATCAAAGCAATTCAATTCATCACCAAGCTAAAAAATGAAGCATCTCTACACGTAAGTATTGAAGCGGTTTTCAAAAATCCTGTGCTAAAAAACTTAGCATCACAAATTACAACAGAAACAACGGAAATAAGTATTCCAAAAGTTGAAACACAAGAAGATTACGAACTTTCAAAAGCACAACGCGGAACATGGATTCAGGTGCAAAGACAACCTGATTCACCAATGTTCAACATCTTCAATATTTACCAATTAAAAGGGAAACTAGACCAATCGGCATTACAAAAAGCATTTCGTCAAGTCATAGCACATCACGAAAGTTTACGAACAATCTTTATTAAAAAAGGTGTAGAGCCACGTCAAAAAATACTAGCAATCGAAGCATGTGATTTTTCGGTAACATTCAAAAATGCATCTCAAAGTACAACGGTTCTTCAAGAATTTACAAACCATATTTTTGATCTAAACAAAGGACCACTTTTCAAAGTAACCGTAGTTCAAAACGGCGCTGGAAATCAAGAATTATACTTCTCCATACATCACATCATTTCAGATGAATGGTCTATACAAATACTTGTACGCGATTTAATAAACTATTACAATGCAATTGTTCAAGGTGAAGAAATCTCGGTAACACCATTACCAATTCAATACAAAGATTACGCGGCTTGGCAAACTTCTATGCTCAATAGTGCACAGTTTGAAGTCTCTCGCAACTATTGGAAAAACCATTTATATGAGGCACCAAGAATCGAATTGGCTTCCGATCGTCCGCGACCAGCAGTAATGAGCAACAAAGGATTGCAGTATAACTTTGCATTCTCTCAAAAAGCAAGTGAAGGACTAAAAACAATCTGTTCAAGCTCAGGAAGTACACTATTCATGGGTGTTAGCGCATTAGTATATGCGTTGCTATATCGCTACACAGGACAATCAGACATTACACTCGGAACACCAGTTGCAGGGAGAGATCATGCAGGCTTAGAAAACCAAATTGGCTTGTACATAAACACCTTAGCATTGAGGGCGCAATTTAGTGGAGAAGACAATTTCAAAAAATTACTTACCAATGTAAAAGATATCAGCATTTCAGGTTTTGCTCATCAATCTTATCCATTTGATGTTTTGGTGGAAGAACTAGAAAGTGACTTGCAAAAAAATCGCGCACCATTATTTGATGTTGTCGTAATCTTACAAAATGTAGAACTACAATTCATGAAATCGTTAAAGATGGAAGGAATTGAAATAAAAGGAAAAGATGTCGATCTAAAAGTAAGTAAAAGTGATCTTCGATTTGAGTTTATAGAACGCGAAACACATTTAGAATGTAGTATAGAATACAACACCGATTTATACGACGAAGAACGTATAATTCGTATGGGGAATCATATTGAAAAGCTACTCACAGAAATTTTGGCAACGCCAGAAGTTTCCATGAAAGAACTCACATATCTAGGCGAAGAAGAATCCGCAACGACAGATTGGTTTGCAAAAGAAATTCCAACAATTACGCCACAATATATACACAAAACTTTTGAAAATATTGTCGAATCCTATCCAGAAAAAACGGCATTAATAGAAGAAAGTGGCAACACGAATTATAGAGACTTAAACGAATTTGCCAATCAACTTGGAAATCTAATGACGGACATTGCTATTTCGTCAGAAGATGGAGTTGGAGTTTTATTACCTAGCGGGAAAGAACTTGTGGGAAGTTTACTAGCATGTTTTAAAACAGGCGCAACGTATGTTCCATTATCGAGTAGTTTTTCGCTTTCGCGGATGGAACAAGCGGTTAGTGAAACGGGAATGAAAGTCTTAATCACAGATGATAGCTCTTGGGAAGCATTCAAATCACTAAAGCTTGCGCATAGCTTTACGCACGTATTGGTATTTAAAGCATCAGGTTCGTCGCTATTAGGCGATTTAGGATTGGGTGATTTAGATTTAATCACGTTAGATCAGTCAAGTTTGGAAGTTTACAAAACGGATGTAACAGGCGAGTATACACTAACAAATCATACATTAGAAAGCTACAATAAAGACAATCTTTCAATCGAATACGCTGTAGACAACAGTAGTTACATTTTCTACAGTTCAGGAACCACAGGAAAATCCAAAGCAATTGTCGGAAATCAAGAAAGCATTGCACAGTATGTAAATTGGCACAGAAATACGTTCAACTTTACCACAGAAACACGTGTGAGCCAAATTGCTTCTGTCACATTTGACGCAAGTTTAAAAGACATTCTTACGAGTCTTACTTCAGGAAGTTGTTTATGTATTCCAAGTGAAAAGACTAAACAAAACATGGTATTACTTGGAAGCTGGCTAGCAGAAGAAAAGGTAACAGTTTTACAAACAGTTCCGTCACTTTTTAGATTGCTAACCAACAATCTAAAAGAACAAAATATTGCACTAACGGCTATAGAAGAAGTTGTTTTAGCAGGAGAAAAACTCTACGGTCGTGATGTTGCCTTATGGCGATCGATTGAAGGACACTCCGCAAGAATGAGCAATCTTTATGGACTTACGGAAACCACAGTCTTAAAAAGTTGTTACCACATTCCAGAAACGGAATTGGATGCAGGAAGCGTATTGCCAGTAGGAAAATCCATAGACAATAGCATGATTGCGGTTATCAACGATAGCGGATTGAGCTTGTGGGGAGAAATCGGAGAAGTCTACATCAAAAGTCCATACACAACTAAAGGCTATTTAGATGCTGAACTGACCAAAAATCTATTCGTTCAAAACCCATTAGTAACTGACAGAGAAGACCTAGTTTGCAAAACAGGCGACATTGGACGTTACGATGCGGAAGGAAACCTAGAAATTCTAGGAAGAATAGACGATCAAATCAAACTTCATGGAGTTCGAGTAGAGTTAGACGGTATTCGCAGTGCGCTACTCAATCTAGAAAACATTGGTCAAGTAGAACTGATTGTTCACAATGACAACACGGTAGATTCCTTACTTTGCTATTACAGCGGAACGGAATACGACAAAAGTGAATTACGTGAGACTTTAGGAAAAACGTTAGACAGAAACAGCATTCCAGATTACTTCATGTACCTAGAAGAATTTCCACTAACGCTCAACGGAAAAGTAGACAAGCGCGCTTTACCAAAGCCATCAGAATTACTCAAAAGAAGTAACTATGAAGCGCCAAAAAATAATATAGAAATTTCATTAAGCACCATTTGGTCAGCACTGTTAAACGTACCGCAGACAATCATTGATAGAAATGATTCGTTCTTCGATTTAGGAGGTTCGTCACTAAAAGCGATGCAACTCATTACGCATGTCTACAAAAAACATGACGTACAACTAAGCATTGGAGAAATCTTCAAATATCCAGAACTAAACGTACAAGCAACGTTAATAGCAAATTCAAAAGGAGATACAACATACAATTCCATTCCAACAATTGCAGAACAGGACGATTATGCACTTTCACACGCACAACGTCGTACATGGTTAATAGAGCAACAAATAGAAGGTGTTTCGCCATTTAACGGAGCAGATACTTATCAATTAGAAGGAAATTTAGACATTAAAGCTTTAACGGAATCCTTTACAAAACTCATAGAACGTCACGAAAGTTTACGCACTATATTTATTCTAAAAGATGGAGAGCCAAGACAAAAAATACTAAGCAAAGATGAAGTTGAAGTCAACATAGAAATTATTGATATTAGTGCTTCTCCAAGCAGCAAAAGTAGTTTAGTTCAAGAACTTAGGCAACCACGTTTTGACTTAAGTCAGTGGCCATTATTCAGAATCAAATTACTCTCTTACGGAGCTAACAAATACGAACTCGTTTTTATCGATCATCACATCATTTCCGATGAATGGTCTATGCAAATCTTAGTACGTGATTTAGTGACTTATTATAACGGTTTGGTACGAAATGAATCAATTTCCTTAGCACCATTACCAATTCAGTACAAAGATTATGCAGCTTGGCAAGCTTCACAAATAGGAAGCGAACAATTTGAAGCATCAAGAAATTATTGGAAATCACACTTAGCTGATGCACCAAAAATCGAATTAGCTTCCGATCGTCCGCGACCAGCAGTAATGAGTCACAAAGGAGCGCAACACCATTTCACGTTCTCAAAAGAAGCAAGTGCTGGCTTAAAAGAATTATGTGCAGCGTCTGGAAGTACGTTATTCATGGGATTAAACTCTTTAGTCTACGCATTACTATATCGTTACACAGGACAATCAGACATCACACTCGGAACACCAGTTGCAGGGAGAGATCACGCAGACTTAGAAAACCAAATTGGATTATATCTAAATACTTTGGCGTTGCGTGCACAATTTAGCGGAGATGACAATTTTAATGACTTGGTATCACATGTCAAAGACGTAAGTTTGGCAGGTTTCAATCATCAATCTTACCCATTTGATATCATCATTGAAGACTTAAACATTGACTTACAAAAAAAACGTTCGGCATTATTTGATGTTGTTGTCATTTTACAGAATGTAGACTTACAATTGATGGATGCACTTTCAATGGAAGGTTTGCAAGTTGATGCTTCGCATGAAGAACTAAAAATTAGCAAAGGCGATCTGCGTTTTCAATTTGTTGACCGAGATGGGAAAATAGAGGGAAGTATTGAATATAGTACTGATTTATACGACGAAGAACGTATAATTCGTATGGGGAATCATATTGAAAAGCTACTCACAGAAATTTTGGCAACGCCAGAAGTTTCCATGAAAGAACTCACATATCTAGGCGAAGAAGAATCCGCAACGACAGATTGGTTCGCAAAAGAAATTCCAACAATTACGCCACAATATATACAAAAAACTTTTGAAAATATTGTCGAATCCTATCCAGAAAAAACGGCATTAATAGAAGAAAGTGGTAACACGAATTATAGAGACTTAAACGAATTTGCCAATCAACTTGGAAATCTAATGACGGACATTGCTATTTCGTCAGAAGATGGAGTTGGAGTTTTATTACCTAGCGGGAAAGAACTTGTGGGAAGTTTACTAGCATGTTTCAAAACAGGCGCAACGTATGTTCCATTATCAAATAGTTTTTCGCTTTCGCGGATGAAACAAGCGGTTAGTGAAACGGGAATGAAAGTCTTAATCACAGATGATACCTCTTGGGAAGCATTCAAATCACTAAAGCTTGCGCATAGCTTTACGCATGTGTTGGTGTTTAAAGCATCAGGTTCTTCACTATTAGGAGATTTAGGATTGGGTGATTTAGATTTAATCACGTTAGATCAAACGAGTTTGGAAGTTTACAAAACGGATGCAACAGGCAAGTATACACTAACAAATCATACATTAGAAAGCTACAGCAAAGAAAATCTTTCAATCGAATACGCTGTAGACAATAGCAGTTACATTTTCTACAGTTCAGGAACCACAGGAAAATCTAAAGCAATTGTCGGAAATCAAGAAAGCATTGCACAGTATGTAAATTGGCACAGAAATACGTTCAACTTTACCACAGAAACACGTGTGAGTCAAATAGCTTCTGTCACGTTTGACGCAAGTTTAAAAGACATTCTCACGAGTTTAACTTCAGGAAGTTGTTTATGTATTCCAAGTGAAAAGACCAAACAAAACATGGTATTACTTGGAAGCTGGCTAGCAGAAGAAAAAGTAACAGTTTTACAAACGGTTCCATCACTTTTTAGATTGCTAACCAACAATTTAAAAGAGCAAAACATTGCTTTAACAGCTATAGAAGAAGTTGTTTTAGCAGGAGAAAAACTCTACGGTCGTGATGTAGCCTTATGGCGATCCATTGAAGGACACTCGGCAAGAATGAGCAACCTGTACGGACTTACGGAAACCACAGTTTTAAAAAGTTGTTACCACATTCCAGAAACGGAATTGGATGCAGGAAGCGTATTGCCAGTAGGAAAATCCATTGACAATAGCATGATTGCGGTTATCAACGATAGCGGATTGAGCTTATGGGGAGAAATCGGAGAAGTCTACATCAAAAGTCCATACACCACCAAAGGCTATTTAGATGCTGAACTGACCAAAAATCTATTCGTTCAAAACTCATTAGTAACTGACAGAGAAGACCTAGTTTGCAAAACAGGCGATATCGGTCGTTACGATGCGGAAGGAAACCTAGAAATTCTAGGAAGAATAGACGATCAAATCAAACTTCATGGAGTTCGAGTAGAGTTAGACGGTATTCGCAGTGCGCTACTCAATCTAGAAAACATTGGTCAAGTAGAACTGATTGTTCACAATGACAACACGGTAGATTCCTTACTTTGCTATTACAGCGGAACGGAATACGACAAAAGTGAATTACGTGAGACTTTAGGAAAAACGTTAGACAGAAACAGCATTCCGGATTACTTCATGTATCTAGAAGAATTTCCACTAACGCTTAACGGAAAAGTAGACAAACGTGCTTTACCAAAACCATCAGAATTACTCAAAGGAAGCAACTACGAAGCGCCAAAAGGAGCGGTAGAAGAATCGTTGAGCGCAATTTGGGCAGCATTACTAAGTATTCCACAAACAAGTATTGGTAGAAATGATTCGTTCTTTGATTTAGGAGGTTCTTCATTAAAAGCAATTCAATTAATCTCCCGCGTTTACAAACAACACGAAGTACAACTAAGCATTGGAGAAATCTTCAATCATGCAACATTACAAACGCAAGCCGCTTTATTAACGACAGATTCAAAAAATGATGCCTACAGCGCCATAGAAAAAGTAGCGGAACAAGACGATTATGCACTTTCACATGCACAACGTCGTACGTGGTTGATAGAGCAACAAATAGAAGGTGTTTCGCCGTTCAATGGTGTAGAAGTATATCGTTTAGTTGGAAACTTGGAAGTAGCGTTCCTAAAAAAATCATTCGAAAAACTTATCGAACGCCATGAAAGTTTACGTACAATTTTTATTCTAAATGATGGAGAACCGCGCCAAAAAATATTGCAAAGCAATGAAATTGTCGTAGATATTGAAACAATTGACATAAGTAAAACTCCAGAAAGAAGAAATGCGCTTGTGGAAGAATTAAGACAATCGCGTTTCGATCTAAGTCAGTGGCCATTATTCAGAATCAAGTTACTCACTTACGAAGCAAACGTATATGACTTGGTTTTTGTAGATCATCACATCATTTCCGATGAATGGTCTATGCAAATCTTAGTGCGCGATTTAGTAAGCTATTACAACGGGTTCATAGAAGGAAAAGAAGCAAGCTTAGCACCATTGCCAATTCAATACAAAGATTACGCAGCTTGGCAAGCTTCACAAATGGGAAGCGAACAATTTGAAGCATCAGGAAACTATTGGAAATCACACTTAGCAGATGCACCAAGAATTGAATTAGCTTCCGATCGTCCACGCCCTAAAATCATGAGTCATGAAGGATCACAATATCATTTTTCATTCTCAGAAGAAATCAGCAAAGGATTAAAGGAACTATGTACGGAAGTCGGTTGTACTTTATTTATGGGATTAAACTCTTTAGTATACACCTTGTTATATCGTTACACAGGACAATCAGACATCACACTTGGAACACCAGTTGCTGGACGAGATCATACTGACTTAGAAAACCAAATAGGATTATATCTCAACACTCTAGCATTGCGAGCACAATTTAGCGGAGAAGATAATTTCAAAGAAGTATTGGCACATGTAAAACAAGTAAGTATTGAAGGTTTCAATCATCAAACATATCCATTTGATCTATTAGTAGAAGAATTGGGAGCAAATACAGCCAAAAATCGTTCACCATTATTTGATGTTGTGGTCATTTTACAAAACATTGATCTGCAACTTATGGAATCACTAAAAATGAAAGGTTTGGAAGTTTCATCTGATAACGAAGAACTTAAAATCAGTAAAGGTGATTTGCGTTTTCAATTCGTTGATCGCGAAAGCCACATCGAAGGAAATATAGAATACAGCACTGCGCTATACAATAATGACCGTATAAAACGAATGGTTGCTGACATCAAAAATCTATTGACTGACATTCTCGAAAAACCAACAGTCAAAATTAGAAAGTTAGACTTCCTTTCAGAAATACAAACCAAAAAAATAGCTGCAAAGCGCGCAAGTTTTGCAGATGACTTATCAGAAGATTACTAAAAATATAATTAACCATTGTTAACACAAACAACCATCACAAGGAAACATGAGAAAAGATAGCATAGAAAAAATATACGATATAGAATGGCCAGGTTGGTCACTAGACAACAATAAATTTGGAAAAGACTTTGACGCCGCAGCTAGAATACGAATGATAGAAACTGGACGAAAATTACTTCCTTATTTATTAGATCACGCAAACCCAACATCAAAAAAATATTTGGAAATAGGGCCGTTTTTTACACCAATACTATTCTCTGATGAGTTGAATGATGTATTGTCAAAAGACAAACAGGTAAGTTTTCTGGAAAACGATCAAAATGTAATCAATTGGTTAACAGAAAATTTTGATTGTAATATCCTAAAGTTAGACATCAATGCCAACACATTTCCTGATGAGTTAAAACAAAAAATGGTGAAGCAATTTGGAATTCATGAAAATTTCTATGATGCAATTACAATTTCTCAAATTGTCAATTATGTAGATTACAAATTACTCCTAAAAAACATATTCTCTTGTCTGAAAATAGGTGGAAAAATTTTCATTAACAATGTAATCGATTATGGTATTCCAGAATTATTTTCTAAAAAAAGACCAACATCTAATCAAGAAATAATCAATGTGACACTCTCATTAGGCTACAAAATTGAATTTCAAGAAGAACTTCCAAGAACCTTTGGAGAAGAACCGCATCCGAGATTAATTCTCATTCTCTCAAAATAAAAGAACAACTCTTAAGATTAGAATCTACAAAAAAATCAAATCAATGATTAAAAAATATATACACAAAACATTTGAGGATATAGCAGCATCATATCCTAAGCATACAGCATTGATAGAGGCTAGTGGAACTACGAATTACCAATCACTAAACTATTCTGCTAATCAATTAAGCAATTTACTATTAGACGTAAATGTTTCGTCAGAAAATGCAGTTGGAGTTTTATTACCTAGCGGGAAAGAACTTGTGGGAAGTTTATTAGCATGTTTCAAAACAGGCGCAACGTATGTTCCATTATCGAATAGTTTTTCGCTTTCGCGGATGAAACAAGCGGTTAGTGAAACGGGAATGACAACCCTAATCACAGATGATACCTCTTGGGAAGCATTCAAGTCTTTAAACATTGCGCATAGCTTTACGCATGTATTGGTATTCAAAGCATCAGGTTCATCATTACTGGGAGATCTGGGACTTGATGATCTTGATTTGATATCGTTAGATCAGTCAAGTTTAGAAGTTTACAAAACGGATGAAACAGGCAAGTATACACTAACAAATCATACATTAGAAAGCTACAGCAAAGAAAATCTTTCAATCGAATACGCTGTAGACAATAGCAGTTACATTTTCTACAGTTCAGGAACCACAGGAAAATCCAAAGCAATTGTTGGAAATCAAGAAAGTATTGCACATTACACCAATTGGCATAGAAATACCTTCAACTTTACCACAGAAACACGTGTGAGTCAAATAGCTTCTGTCACATTTGACGCAAGTTTAAAAGATATTCTCACGAGTTTGACTTCAGGAAGTTGTTTATGTATTCCAAGTGAAAAGACCAAACAAAACATGGTATTACTTGGAAGCTGGCTAGCAGAAGAAAAAGTAACAGTTTTACAAACGGTTCCATCACTTTTTAGATTGCTAACCAACAATCTAAAAGAGCAAAACATTGCTTTAACTGACATAGAAGAAGTTGTTTTAGCAGGAGAAAAACTCTACGGACGTGATGTAGCCTTATGGCGATCCATTGAAGGACACTCAGCCAGAATGAGCAATCTTTACGGACTTACGGAAACCACAGTCTTAAAAAGTTATTACCACATTCCAGAAACGGAATTGGATGCAGGAAGCGTATTGCCAGTTGGAAAAGCAATCAGCAATACATTAATCGCAATCATCAATGAAAAAGGCTTATGTAATAGAGGAGAAATCGGAGAAGTCTACATCAAAAGTCCATACACAACCAAAGGCTATTTAGACGCTGAACTGACCAAAAATCTATTCGTTCAAAACCCATTAGTAACTGACAGAGAAGACCTAGTTTGCAAAACAGGCGACATTGGACGTTACGATGCGGAAGGAAACCTAGAAATTCTAGGAAGAATAGACGATCAAATCAAACTTCATGGAGTTCGAGTAGAGTTAGACGGTATTCGCAGTGCCCTACTCAATTTAGAAAACATTGGTCAAGTAGAACTGATTGTTCACAATGACAACACGGTAGATTCCTTACTTTGCTATTACAGCGGAACGGAATACGACAAAAGTGAATTACGTGAAACTTTAGGAAAAACGTTAGACAGAAACAGCATTCCGGATTACTTCATGTATCTAGAAGAATTTCCACTAACGCTCAACGGAAAAGTAGACAAACGTGCTTTACCAAAGCCATCAGAACTACTCAAAGGAAGCAACTACGAAGCGCCAAAAGGAGCCGTAGAAGAATCATTAAGCGCAATTTGGGCAGCATTACTAAGAATTCCACAAACAAGTATTGGTAGAAATGATTCGTTCTTCGATTTAGGAGGTTCTTCATTAAAAGCAATTCAATTAATCTCACGCGTTTACAAACAACACGAAGTACAACTAAGCATTGGAGAAATCTTCAATCATGCAACACTCAAAGAACAAGCAGCGTTAATAGTAAATTCAAAAGGAGATGCAACATACAATTCCATTCCAACAATTGCTGAGCAGGACGATTATGCACTTTCACATGCACAACGCCGTACATGGTTAATAGAGCAACAAATAGAAGGAATATCACCTTTCAATGGTTCTGAAGTATATCGTTTGGAAGGTTTATTAAATATTGATGTTTTAACACAATCCTTTACAAAACTCATAGAACGTCATGAAAGTTTACGTACCATATTCATCCAAAAAGATGGTGCGTCACGACAAAAAATATTAAACAGTAACGAAGTTGAGGTTAACATAGAAATCATTGACATAAGTACAACTCCAGAACGTAGAGATGTACTCATAGACGAAGTGCGAAACAAACGTTTTGACTTGAGTCAGTGGCCATTATTCAGAATCAAATTACTCTCTTACGGAGCTAACAAATACGATCTAATCTTTGTAGATCATCACATCATTTCCGATGAATGGTCTATGCAAATCTTAGTACGCGATTTAGTAACCTATTATAACGGTTTGGTACGAAATGAATCAATTTCCTTAGCACCATTACCAATTCAGTACAAAGATTACGCCGCTTGGCAAGCTTCACAAATGGGAAGTGAACAATTTGAAGCATCAGGAAACTACTGGAAATCACACTTAGCCGATGCTCCAAAAATCGAATTAGCTTCCGATCGTCCGCGACCAGCAGTAATGAGTCACAAAGGAGCGCAACATCACTTCTTATTCTCAAAAGAAGCGAGCCAAGGTTTAAAAGAAATCTGTACAGCGTCTGGAAGTACATTATTTATGGGATTAAACTCTTTAGTCTACGCATTACTATATCGTTACACAGGACAATCAGATATCACACTCGGAACGCCAGTTGCAGGGAGAGATCACGCAGACTTAGAAAACCAAATTGGATTATATCTAAATACTTTGGCGTTGCGTGCACAATTTAGCGGAGACGACAGTTTTAAAAAATTATTAAAACATGTAAAAGAGGTAAGTATCAACGGATTCAGTCATCAAGTATATCCGTTTGACTTGCTAGCGGAAGAATTAGAAGTAAATCTAACTCAAAATCGCTCACCATTATTTGACGTTGTTGTCATTCTACAAAACGTAGATTTAAAACTAATGGACACGCTCGAAATGGAAGGTTTAGATGTCGTATCTACCAACGACGCATTAGAAATCAGTAAAGGTGATTTGCGTTTTCAATTCGTCGATCGTCAAGATCAAATCGAAGTAAGTATTGAATACAGTACAGACCTATACAATCATGAACGTATTGAGCGTATGGTGAATCACTTAGATAATTTATTATCAGAAATAATAGCGACACCAGATTTATCCCTAAAGGAACTCACATATCTAGGCGAAGAAGAATCCGCAACGACAGATTGGTTTGCAAAAGAAATTCCAACAATTGCACCACAATATATACACAAAACTTTTGAAAATATTGTCGAATCCTATCCAGAAAAAACGGCATTAATAGAAGAAAGTGGTAACACGAATTATAGAGACTTAAACGAATTTGCCAATCAGCTTGGAAATCTAATGACGGACATTGCTATTTCGTCAGAAGATGGAGTTGGAGTTTTATTACCTAGCGGGAAAGAACTTTTGGGAAGTTTACTAGCATGTTTCAAAACAGGCGCAACATATGTTCCATTATCGAATAGTTTTTCGCTTTCGCGGATGGAACAAGCGGTTAGTGAAACGGGAATGAAAGTCTTAATCACAGATGATAGCTCTTGGGAAGCATTCAAATCACTAAAGCTTGCGCATAGCTTTACGCATATATTGGTGTTTAAAGCATCAGGTTCTTCACTACTAGGCGATTTAGGATTGGGTGATTTAGATTTAATCACGTTAGATCAAACGAGTTTGGAAGTTTACAAAACGGATGTAACAGGCGAGTATACACTAACAAATCATACATTAGAAAGCTACAATAAAGACAATCTTTCGGTAGAATATCCAATCAATAATAGTAGTTACATTTTTTACAGTTCAGGAACCACAGGAAAATCCAAAGCAATTGTTGGAAATCAAGAAAGCATTGCACAGTATGTAAATTGGCACAGAAATACGTTCAACTTTACCACAGAAACACGTGTGAGTCAAATAGCTTCTGTCACATTTGATGCAAGTTTAAAAGACATTCTTACGAGTTTAACTTCAGGAAGTTGTTTATGTATTCCAAGTGAAAAGACCAAACAAAACATGGTATTACTTGGAAGCTGGCTAGCAGAAGAAAAGGTAACAGTTTTACAAACGGTTCCATCACTTTTTAGATTGCTAACCAACAATTTAAAAGAACAAAACATTGCACTAACAGCTATAGAAGAAGTTGTTTTAGCAGGAGAGAAATTATATGGTCGTGATGTAGCCTTATGGCGATCCATTGAAGGGCACTCGGCAAGAATGAGCAATCTTTATGGACTTACGGAAACCACAGTTTTAAAAAGTTGTTACCACATTCCAGAAACGGAATTGGATGCAGGAAGCGTATTGCCAGTAGGAAAAGCCATAGACAATAGCATGATTGCGGTTATCAACGATAGCGGATTGAGCTTGTGGGGAGAAATCGGAGAAGTCTACATCAAAAGTCCATACACAACTAAAGGCTATTTAGATGCTGAACTGACCAAAAATCTATTCGTTCAAAACCCATTAGTAACTGACAGAGAAGACCTAGTTTGCAAAACAGGCGACATTGGACGTTACGATGCGGAAGGAAACCTAGAAATTCTAGGAAGAATAGACGATCAAATCAAACTTCATGGAGTTCGAGTAGAGTTAGACGGTATTCGCAGTGCGCTACTCAATCTAGAAAACATTGGTCAAGTAGAACTGATTGTTCATAATGACAACACGGTAGATTCCTTACTTTGCTATTACAGCGGAACGGAATACGACAAAAGTGAATTACGTGAGACTTTAGGAAAAACGTTAGACAGAAACAGCATTCCAGATTACTTCATGTATCTAGAAGAATTTCCACTGACGCTCAACGGAAAAGTAGACAAGCGTGCTTTACCAAAGCCATCAGAACTACTCAAAGGAAGCAACTACGAAGCGCCAAAAGGAGCGGTAGAAGAATCGTTGAGCGCAATTTGGGCAGCATTACTAAGTATTCCACAAACAAGTATTGGAAGAAATGATTCGTTCTTCGATTTAGGAGGTTCTTCATTAAAAGCAATTCAATTAATCTCACGCGTTTACAAACAACACGAAGTACAACTAAGCATTGGAGAAATCTTCAATCATGCAACACTCAAAGAACAAGCAGCTTTAATAGCAGAGGCAACGGCAGAAAGTTACAGCGCCATAGAAAAAGTAGCGGAACAAGACGATTATGCACTTTCCCATGCACAACGTAGATTGTGGGTTTTAGATCAATTACAAGAAGATTTTACCGCGTACAGTCGTCCAATAAGTTATGACATTCAAGGGGAATTAAATATTGCGGCATTCACAGAAGCATTTACCAAGCTGATTGAGCGTCACGAGAGCTTACGTACCATATTCATTCTAAAAGATAGCGAGCCACGTCAGGTTATTCAATCTGTAGAAGACATCGATTTTAGCATACCAATCACAGATGTTTCAGATGCAGAAAATACCGAAGAAGCCATTGCAACTGTTTTAGACACACTAGCAGCTTCTGCGTATGATTTATCAAGCGGACCATTATTTAGAGTGGAATTATTAAAAGTAGCGACGAATCATCACCGCTTGTTATTTTCAATTCATCACATCATCTCAGATGAATGGTCTATGCAAGTATTGGTAGGTGATTTAATCACATATTACAACAATAGTGTTCAAGAAACGACCACGAGAATTACACCATTGCCAATACAGTATAAAGATTATGCGGCTTGGCAATTGAAGGAATTATCAGAAGGCGAATTGGCAACAGCTCGCGAGTATTGGTTGTCAAAACTATCAGGAGACTTACCTGTCTTAGACATGCCTTCAGATTATGTGCGTCCGCCAGTACAGACTTACAACGGAGCCCAGAGCTATGTTGCGTTTTCAACAGAAGTGAGTCATGCTTTTAGAGATTATTTGAAGGAGGAAGAAAGCACATTATTTATCGGATTAACCACTTTGGTAAAAGCTTTATTATACAGATATAGTGGACAAGAAGATATCATTGTAGGAACACCTATAGCAGGACGAGAACATGCAGATTTAGAAAATCAGATAGGATTCTATATCAACAATTTGGCATTGCGTACAGAATTCTCAGGCAATGATAGCTTCACAGATTTGCTTTATCGTGTAAAGAAAACATGTTTAGATGGTTATGAGCATCAGACGTATCCGTTTGATTTGTTGGTGGATGAATTGGATTTATCGAGAGATTTAAGTCGTTTTCCATTATTTGATGTATCAGTAGTATTAGCTAGTGAGCAGTCGTTGGAAGCTTCAGAAAAGGCTGTTTCTATGCACGGATTGGATATTTCTCCAGTACGCGTAACTGTTGACACAAGTTTATACGATTTAACGTTTTGGTTCAAGGAAAGTGAATCTGGAGAAATTGCAGTTCATATAGAATACAACACAGATATTTACAGTGAAGAACGTATTCAGAACTTAGGACTTCATCTAAACACACTCTTAGAAAGTGTGCTGACCCATAAAATAACTTCGTTAGACAAACTCCCATTAATCGCAAGTACGGAACGAGAAATCTTGTTGAACAACTATCAAGGAGAAGTAGTTTCACAGGCAATAGAGACAACGCTGGTTTCTTTGTTTGAGTCGCAAGCAGCAACTAGCGCACAGGCAATTGCACTTATATACGAAGACAACGAGCTTAGCTATGAAGAATTGGATGCACGCTCCAATCAATTGGCACACTACTTACAGACAAAACATAATATTAGAAAGGGAAGTGTTGTAGCGATCATGCAAGATCGTAGTGAATACTTGCTTATCAGTATACTAGGAATTTTAAAAGCTGGCGCGGCGTACTTACCGATAGATAAGAACTATCCAGAAGATCGTGTTGCTTATATGCTTTCCGATGGAAATGTTTCCTTAATCATTAGTGATTCAACAGATACAGCACAAACAGTAGCGCAGATCAGCATCAAAGAATTGCAGGAAGAATTAAGGACTTATCCAACAAGCAAACTAGATGTTTCAATAGATGGAGAAGATACAGCTTATGTAATTTACACATCAGGATCTACAGGAAGACCAAAAGGAGTACAAATAAAGCATGGTTCAGTAGTGAATTATTTAAACTGGGCAAATGAAAACTATTACAACAATAGTGCAGACTATCCAGCATGTCTTTTCACCTCATTATCATTTGATCTAACAGTGACAAGTTTATGGAGTGGATTACTTCGAGGAGACGTTTTACACATTATTTCTTCTGATGAAAATGATCTTTCAGTATTACAAAAAGTTTTTACAAACAAATCTATCAAAACAGTAAAGTTAACACCTTCACACATACAAGTATTGGCAGGTTTAAACTTGAATAATACAAATATTTCAGTTGCAATTGTTGGAGGAGAAGCATTGACAGAAAATCACGTTTCTATCCTAAAAGGATTAAATGCTGAAATGAAAATTTATAACGAATACGGTCCGACAGAAACAACAGTTGGATGTAGCGTAGCGTTAATAGAAAATGAAAATACAATTACAATTGGTCACCCAATACAAAACACGTCAATATATGTATTAGACTCGAATAAAGAGTTAGTGCCAATTGGAGTTCAAGGTGAATTATGCGTAGGTGGCGCAGGTGTATTTAAAGGATATATTGGCAATACCACACTAACAGAAGAACGTACATTATCAAATCCGTTTGGAGAAGGAACATTATACAAAACTGGTGATATTGTAAGTTGGGATCATAAAGGAAATCTACATTATCACGGAAGAAAAGACGATCAAGTAAAAATACAAGGATATCGTATTGAACTTGGAGAAATCAGTAGTGTTGTTTCAAACAGCGACTTGGTATCGCAATACGAAATTTTAACTGTTTCGGAAGACTCAGAAACTTCTTTAGTGATCTATTATATTGGTGGTGCAGAAATAGCAAGTAAATTAAAATCATATTTACAGGCTCATTTGCCATTGTACATGGTACCTAATTTTTATGTGGGAATGGGCGCGTTTCCATTAACAAGAAACGGAAAATTAGACAAATCAAAATTGCCATCACCTAAAGGAACTTCTACTAAAATATATACCGCACCTGTAACTGAAACAGAAAAACTGTTGGCAGAAATATGGTCAGAATTGTTATTAGTTGAAACTGTTGGACTAGAGGACAACTTTTTTGAGCTAGGAGGAAATTCACTAAAAGCCATTCGATTAGTATCTATTATTGGGAAAAGGCAATCAGTAAAAATTACGCTCAAAGATATTTTTGCAACGAGCAATTTAAAAGAATTGGCGGCATTCATAGCGACACAAGAATTTACAACATTTGTTTCTATTGAAAACGTTGCAGAAGCGCCATATTATGAAGCTTCATACGCACAAAAACGTATGTGGATGCTCAATCAATTCAATGAAGCCAGAGCAGCATACAATACCTCAATGTCATATTGGTTTCATGGAAATTTAAGTGTAGAAGCATTAAATCAGGCATTCTTAGAACTCATTAACAGACACGAAATACTGAGAACGGTATTCAAAATGATTGATGATGAAGTAAGACAAATAATCTTGGAAGTGAGTAACTTCTTTAAAATAGATTATGTTGACTTGAGTTCACACGAAAATGTAGATGAAGTAATACAAGAAAAACTAACAACACTTATAGAAAGTCCATTAGATTTAGAAAACGGACCATTAATAAAAGTAAGTGTTTTTGAAGTTGCAGAAAACAAATACTTATTTACCTTAATAACACATCACATCATTTCTGATGAATGGTCTGTAGAAATATTAATTAATGAAATTAAATATATCTACAATAGAATACGATCAGGAAAGAAGATAGAACTTCAGCCATTATCCATACAGTACAAAGATTTTGCAGCATGGGAAGCAAAAGAACTTGCAACGGATAAATTAGGATCACACAAATCCTATTGGACAGAAAAGTTATCTGGAGAAATTGCTCCGTTGGAATTACCAACAGATTATGTAAGACCACCAGTAAAAACATTCTCTGGAGCACATAAATATCATCAATTTGGAGAAAAAATAACAAAAGATTTCAATACGTTAATTACCGAAAATGGCAATACAATGTTTATGGGTGCCGTATCGTTAATCAAAATGTTATTGTACCGTTACACGGGAACAAAAGATATTGTAATTGGAACGCCAATCTCAGGGCGTTTGCATCCAGATTTAGAAAATCAAATAGGATTTTATTTAAATACGTTGGTGCTGCGAGATCAACTTTCGGATGATATGAGTTACGAAAACCTGTTGGCACAAGTAAAACAAACCTGTTTAGAAGCGTACGAACATCAACAATATCCTTTCGACTTATTAATAGAAGAATTAGACGTACCACGTGACGTAAGTCGTTCACCATTATTTGATGTAATGGTTGTTTGGCAAGATGGAATTAAAGAATCTACAGACACTTTAAGCGAAGTAGAAATTCAGGAAGATGATTCAATATTTGTAAATAGCAAATTCGACATCACGTTCTATTTCAGCAAGCGTGGCGACGAATTACATTTAACAATCGAATACAATACCTCTTTATTCTCGGAATCTCGCATGGAGCGAATGGGAGTTCACTTGGAAGAATTAATGCAACTTGTAGCTGCTTCTCCAGAGAATAAGATCGGAACGTTTGATTATCTGTCAACCGCAGAACGCACACAAATTTTAGACGGATTCAACGCAACTGCTAAAGACTATCCGCTGTCGGGAAGTTTCTTAGCGAGTTACATGGAAAATGTTGCCACAACTCCAGAAGCAACTGCGATTTATTTTGCAGATCGAGCTGTAAATTATGGTGATCTAGATGCTTCGGTAAATCAGTTAGCAAACTACCTAAGAGAAAATTATGGCATCACACAAGGTGCTCGTATAGGTTTACTGCTAGATAGAAGCGAATGGATGCTCACGGCAATGTTGAGCGTACTGAAACTTGGTTGTGTATATGTTCCAATAGACAAAAGCTATCCAAATTCAAGAATAAGTTACATTTTGGAAGATAGTCATGCAGACTTACTTATCTCTGATGTTGCTTTTGAAGATTCCTCTGAGATTCAGACGTTGTTACTCTCAGAAAAACTAGAAGCCGTTTCAAACTGTAGCAACGAACTAGAAAGAGTCTCTGTCAATGGCACAGACTTGGCGTATATGATTTATACCTCAGGATCAACGGGAACTCCAAAAGGAGTTAAAATTCGTCACCGATCTGTTACCAACTTAATGTATGCTATGGAAAGTGAAGTTTCAGCCACAGCCGACGATTCCTTACTGGCAGTTACCACGTATGCATTTGATATGTCAGTAGTAGAATTATTTTTACCATTGCATGTTGGAGGAAGCGTTATCATTGCTTCTACGTCTTCGTTAAAATCACCAGAACAAATCATTAGTT
>NZ_DS544873.1:2317339-2496890 GCF_000154725.1 Kordia algicida OT-1 | reverse complement strand
AATGTTAGTAGATGCAGGTTGGAAAGGAAGCGATAGGGTTCGTGTCATCACAGGAGGAGAAGCTTTATCCTTATCCCTTGGACAATCGTTGATCGATTCTTCTCAAACGATTTGGAATATGTACGGACCCACTGAAACAACGGTATACTCAACGTACAAAAAAGTAGAAAAGACACAAGACATTGCTTACATCGGACGACCTGTAGACAACATGCAATCATACATATTAGATGCAAATCTTCAATTAGTTCCTGTAGGAGTAATTGGAACCTTGTATATGAGTGGAGCAGGAATCGCAGTTGGTTATCAAAACAAGGAAGAACTCACGAAAAAGCAATTCATAGATCATCCGTATCAAGAAAATACGGTGATGTACAACACGGGCGATTTGTGTAGTTGGAATGAATCCGGAAGTATTAAATACTATGGTAGAATCGATCATCAAATCAAAATACGTGGTTATCGTATAGAATTGGAAGAAATTGTATCAGCGATGTTAAGCTATGAAGGCGTGCAACAAAGTGTAGTAGTAGGAATGGAGTTAGATGGCGAGAAATACTTGGCAGGTTATTACACAGGCAAAGGAGTTGAAAGTTCATCATTAAGAACTCATTTATTGGATTGTTTGCCAGAATACATGATTCCGACGTATTTAATCAGTATGGAAGTCTTTCCACTAACACCAAACGGAAAGATAGACAAACGAGCATTGCCAAATCCAACGGCGGAATTGGTTAGAGAATACGTAGCTCCAACCAACGAAACGGAGCATGCACTTGTAGCAATTTGGGAAGAAGTATTAAACAAAGAAGAAATCGGCATCAAAGACAACTTCTTTGAGCTTGGTGGACACTCACTCAAAGGAATTCAAATAGTATCAAGAATTTACAAAGTATTCTCTAAGAAAGTAGAATTAAAGAATATTTTCATGTATCCTGTATTGGGTGATTTAGCAAATCTTATCATCAATGGAAATTTTGAAGAATATACACCAATTACTAAAGTGGCTTTACAAGAAAGCTATCCGCCGTCATATCCACAAAAACGTATTTGGATATTAGAAAAACTAGAAAGTTCTGGTGAAGTATACAATATGCCATACAGTTATTGGATTGAAGGAAACCTAGATAAAGACATTTTAAAACAAACATTTGAAAAAATTATTGAGCGTCATGAAGTGTTTAGAACAGTTTTTATTGAAACTAAAGAAGAACCACGTCAAAAAATTACACCAATTGAAGAAATCAACTTCGATATAGATTATGTAGACTTAAGAAACGAAGAAGATCCGAGAGCGTTTGCAATAGGATTAGGACAAAATGCTTCGCAAGAAATATTCGATTTAGGGGAAGACTTGCTAATAAAAGTAGGTTTATATCAAACAACAGATACAGAATACTTATTTTTCTTCAACATACATCATATTATTGGTGATGAGTGGTCATTACAGGTTTTAAACAAAGAAATAGTTATTATTTACAATGCGTTAATAAATGGGAATACACCAGAATTACCAACCTTAAACATTCAATACAAAGACTTTGCTGTTTGGCAACAAAAAGAACTAAGTGGAGAAAATTTAAAACATCACAAAGGGTATTGGTTAGACAAACTCGGAGGCGATCCACAGTCGTTAGATATTACAACTGATATGACACGTCCGCCTTCACGTAGATTTAATGGAGATCGTTTATACTTTAAAATTGATAAGGAAACGACAAAAACATTCCAAAAATTACTGTCTAGTGAAAGTAGTACGCTATTTATGGGATTATTGACATTAGTCAAAACGATGTTGATTAGATATACTGAAAATGACGAATTAACAATTGGAACTGCAATTTCAGGAAGAAGTCATACGGACTTAGAAGATCAAATTGGTTTTTACTCTAATACGCTTGCATTTAAAAGTGACTATGAAGAAAATGATTCCTTCTTAAGCTTCTTACAAACTGTTAAAACAACAGTATTGGAAGCGTTCGATCACCGAATTTATCCTTTTGATAAATTGGTAGATGATTTAAAAGTAACGCGTGATTTAAGTAGGTCGCCAATAATTGATGTCATGGTTGTATTACAAGACGCAAATATGACAGAAGAAAGTGCGATGAAATTTGCAGACATGGAAGTTGAAGAAACCAATGTGCAAATGCCAATAAGTAAGTTTGATCTTACTTACTATTTCAGAGAGCGTGATGGAGAATTAATAATGTCTGTAGAATATGATACAGATATATTTTTCAAAGAGCGTATTGAAAAAATGGGAACGCATATCATTCAATTATTGAAAATGATTACGAAAAACCCAGAAATGGATATCTATAGTTTAGATTATCTTGCAAAAGAAGAAAGAGAACTTATAGCAACTACTTTTTCAAAGAAAGAAGAAACGAATATCATAGCTCCAGAGAAAACTTTAAATGAACTATTTGAAGCACAAGTTGCTATACATGGAAACAGAATTGCTATTGTTGATGGAGAATATGAAGTTACGTACAACGAACTCAACGAGAAAGCAAATAAACTCGCTCAATATCTGAAAAACAAGTACAATGCAAAACCAGAAGATATTATTGGAATCATCGCTGAACACAATGAATGGTTAGCAATAAGCATACTTGCAATTGCAAAAACAGGAGCTGCATATTTACCAATCAATGCAAAATCGCCTGTAGAGCGTATCAATTACCAACTTACAGACGCAAATGTTCAATTGGTGTTGACAGATTATTTTGAAAAAGAACTTGTCGCAGAAACTTTCAAAGTACCACAAGAATGGTATCAAGTTGATAACTATCCAACAGCCAATTTCAAAAATGAAAGTATACCAACCAATTTGGCGTATGTAATATACACTTCAGGTTCTACAGGAAAACCAAAAGGAGTCATGATAGAGCAGGAAGGACTCATAAATCTTTGTGAATGGCATACAGAATATTATGACTTAACACATGAAACTAGAGTAAGTATGTACGCAAGTATCAGTTTTGATGCAAGTGTCTGGGAATTTTGGCCAGCAATCTTAAATGGTGCAACCATATACATGGCTGCAGAAAAACAAGAAACAGGTTTTGACAACTTGCTCGATTGGATTCATGAAAAAGAAATCAATCAAGTATTCTTACCAACTGCGGCATGTAAATTCTTGCAGAAATCTGGAAAAGAAATCAATCCTAACATTAAAATTCTAACAGGAGGAGACACCTTAGGAACTTTTGATGATGTACCATTTACACTATATAACAACTACGGACCAACAGAAGCTGTTGTAGTAAGTACTGTTTTTAAAGTAGACAAAGCTTTTGAAGACAGAGATGTTCCAATAGGAAAACCTATAAAAAACAAAGAAGCATATATATTAGACAAACATCTAAACTTAATGCCTATAGGTTTTGAAGGCGAACTTTACATTGGTGGTGCAGGTATTGCAAGAGGTTATATAAATAACGAAGAACTTACAAATGCAGCATTTATTCCAAATCCGTTTGGAGAAGGACGTTTATACAAAACAGGAGACGTAGCAAAATGGTTGGCAGATGGAAACATTGAATTCATAGGTCGTAACGATGCGCAAGTAAATATTAGAGGATTGCGTATTGAACTAGGAGAAATTGAAAGTAATTTAGAAACTCATCCAGAAATAAGTCAAGTATTAGTAAACGTATTTGCTGTTGCAGAAGATGAATACTTAGTGGCATATTTTATGTCGGATGAAGTATTGGAAAAGAAAGATCTCAAAGAATATCTAAGAGACTATTTACCATCATACATGATTCCAGAATATTTCATTCAAATAGAAAAATTCCCGCTTACGCTAAATGGAAAAATTGATAAAAAAGCGTTGCCAAAACCAACGGAAATATCAACAACCAAATATGTAGCACCAACGAACGAAAGTGAAGTGCAAATGGTAGAAATTTGGAAAAGTATCTTAGATCGAGAAGAAATTGGTGTTGAAGATAACTTCTTTGAGATTGGTGGACATTCTATGAAAGCACTTCAAATGGTATCTAGAATAAACGAGGAAATGAACCTGAGATTAAATCTTGGAGATGTGATTAATGCACCTTTTATAAAAGATTTAGTAGAACTTACAAATACATATCAAAGAGACTTTAATAACATCATTACGCTTACAGATATTGTAGAAAAAAGAGAAGATCTATTTTTCTTACCACCACTCATGGGAACTTCACTAGCATACATGGGAATCGTTAAACTATTAAAAGATGACTTTAACTGTTACGGAGTCCAAGACAACGGATTTGATTTTGATCAACCTTTTGATAAAAGTTTGGAGGATAAAGCATGGAATTTTTCTCGACAAATTATGAAAGAGAGTTCTCCTAAAAAAGTAACCTTAATAGGATTCTCATTAGGAGCTAGTATCGTATTCGAGACAGCTAAAATATTAGAAGATAAAGGATATGAAACTCGTTTATTATTAATTGATCGAAATATTAGTAGAAGAAAACCAAAACTTACTGAAGAAGTAAAACAATCTACTCAGAATGAATTACGATACCTCGAAGGTTGGTTAAGAAATTTTGAATACAACCAAGAACAAACAACGCGTATTCAAAAATTATGGAAAAACAATATTGAGCTCAACAATAAATACAAACAACGAGGAAAAGTAAAAGGAGATATCATCGCTTTCAAAACGAAGAAAAACATCAGTAATAAATTTTTGAACATGAAAGATTGGAAAAAATATACTACTGGAAAATTTGAGCATATCTACCTTGAAGGAAATCACTATGATGCTATCCAATTATCGAAAAACATCGAAATCATAGCACAAGAATTACTAGCAATCACTGTATAACGATACGAACAGTCTCATTAAAAAATAATAAATCATAACACTATTGTATTCAATAGAAAATTATCAAAATAATAAATGGAAAATCAAAAAGTATATCTAAAACCCAATGTCGTTTTAGAACCGTTAATAGATAAATGGTATGCTTGGACACATTTAATTTATCCGCCTACATCGGCAATGAATATCAAATCGAGGCATTTAAAAATAATGAATTCATACGTGCAAGCACCAAACATTCACATGGCAGCTACACGAAACCCTAAAATGCTTGGAGGTCCTTTTATGAACTACAACTCTAACCGAAAGGAAGAAGTTCAAGGACTCATAAAACAAGCGGTTGAAGAACGAAAACCAATGTTAGAATTGGCAGAAGCCTTTCATGAGCTAACAAGGTTGCTTGAAAAGCACGGAGACGGTCATTCGTTAGAACCTCTGTATGATAAAGTGCCAGAAATACTAAAAGGATATGTGGAACTCAATTATGATCTTAACGGAAATCCTTCTTTCAGAATATTTGAAAGTCTCATGTATAAAAGTGAATACTACAATGAAGATGCACAAAGTATCACACTTTGGTTGACAGAAAATGATGAACGTCCTTTTGTATTAAGTACTGCAAGATTGCCTGAAAAGAACTGTTTAGAAATCAATACGCCTTTTGCAAATAAAGCTATCGATAAAATGTGCAGCATGCGAAATGTAGCTGATACACTAGATAGTTTGCTCAAAGATTTCAATATAAGGGAAGACCAAAAAGCATTATTTGAATCCTTTTTTACCACTGAAAAGCCAGAAAAATATAAAAAATATACTGGTGATAAAATTAGAATGCGTTACTATGGACATGCTTGTATCTTAATTGAAACCAAAGATATTTCTATTTTAGTAGATCCAGTAATTAGTTATTACGGATATCAAAATGAAGTCAATAGATATTCATTGCAAGATTTGCCAGAAGAAATTGATTACGTACTCATCACTCACAATCACCAAGATCATATTCTATTTGAAACCATGTTGAGTTTACGTCATATGGTTAAAAATATTGTGGTTCCAAAAGGTGCTACAGGAAATCTTCAAGATCCTAATCTAAAATTAATGTTACAAACCATTGGTTTTGACAACGTAATAGAATTGGGCGAAATGGAAACTATAGAAACTAATGATTGTAAAATTACGGGTATCCCTTTCCTGGGAGAACACGGTGATTTGGACATTCAGGCAAAAATATGTTACGCTGTCAACATTGGGAAAAACTCGATGATGTTTATGGCAGATTCCTGTAATATAGAACCTAAACTCTACGATATTGTCGCAAAACACATAGGCTCTATAGATGTAATATTCTTAGGAATGGAATGTGACGGAGCTCCTTTTTCGTGGGTTTACGGACCATTAATAGAAAAAGAAGTAGATCGAGAAGTTGACAATAGCAGAAGACTCGCAGGATCAAACTTTGAAAGAGGGAAAGGATTGGTAAAATCATTCAAACCCAAAGAACTATATGTCTACGCCATGGGATTAGAGCCTTGGGTAGAATTTATTAGTAGTGTTCGATACGATGAAGAAGCGCATCCAATAGTAGCTTCAAACAACCTTATCAATCACTGCAAAGACAATAACATAGAAGCAGAACGCTTATATGGTGAAAAGGAATTACACTACGAAATTAACTAATAACTATAAACCGAATCAGAAAAAATGAAAACACTAATAGCACACGAAGACATCATTGTTGAAGAAGACAAATATCCTATGACTATTACTTTCAAAAATGGAAGTATGGATAAGTTTTTAGCATATTACGAAGAAAACAAAGAAGTTATCGAAGATCGTTTAATGCATGTTGGAGCCATTCATGTAGTAGGAATCAATATTGACGATGTAGATAAATTTGGAAGTTTAATGCAAAAGTTATGTCCAAAAGCACCAGCTTTTTTAGATGGAAACTCTTCACGAGGAAAATACTCATCAAATGTATATAATGCTTCTGAATATGATGAAGCTTCTATAGTTCGATTACACACAGAATTCTCATATTCAAACTTATATCCAAAAAAGATCTTTTTTTGCTGTCAAACTCCAGCAACAACGGGAGGCGAAACAACTGTAGGAGACTCTAAAAAGGCATTAGAATTAATAAAGCCTGAAGTAGTAGAAGCTTTCGAAGAAAAAGGAATCACATACATCAGAAACTTGCATTCAGGAAAAGGTTTAGGTCCATCATGGCAAGAAGCATTTGAAACAGAAGACAAAAGTTCCATGGAAGCATATTGTAAAGAAAATGGAATTGAAGTAGAGTGGAAAAAAGATGGTCTTGTGCGATTAACACAACACAGACCCGCAATTAGAAAACACCCAATTACAGGTGAAAAATTATGGTTCAATCAAGTAGATCAGTTTTTTCCAGCTGCGATGTATGAAGAAGAAATATTCGAAACTTTACTAATAATGAATGGTGGTGAAGAAGATGCTTTGCCTATGTTTTCACGTTTTGGTGATGGAACAGAAATTAAAAAAGAATACATCGAAAATATAATTCAAGTACTAGATGATATTACAATACCTGTACCTTGGCAAAAAGGGGATTTACTAATGGTAGATAATATGACTGCTTTGCATGGAAGATTACCATTTACTGGCGATCGAAGTATTTTAGCGTCAATGGGATAATCCTGTCATACTCAAATAAAGTATACAACATTATGCATGAAGCGTAATATTGTAAAAAAAATCTATAAATCAATAAATTGAACATGCAAAAATTCAAATCATATACATTAAATAAACTTGAAAAAATTCCTCAATTAAGTGGACTCAGTGAAGAACAAATGGAAGAAATAAAAATTGTTAGCTCAATTTATCCTTTCAAGACAAATAATTACGTGCTTGAAAATCTAATTGATTGGAATAATATACCAAACGATCCTATATTTCGCTTAAACTTTCCGCATAAGGAAATGTTAATTCCTGAACACTTTGAGCAACTAAAGCGCGTAAGAGCTACAGGAACAAAAGAGGAACTTAAAGAAGTGATTTACAACATCCGAATGAAATTAAATCCGCATCCGGCAGGACAAAAAGAGCTCAATGGTGCCTTTCTCGAAGAAAAAAAACTAGAAGGAATCCAACATAAATACAAAGATATCTTATTATTCTTTCCTAGTCAAAGCCAAACTTGTCATGCATACTGCACATTCTGCTTTCGATGGCCACAATTTATTAATGATTTAGATTTTAAAATTCAATCAAAAGAAATTGATCCGCTGTTGAAATACTTAAGTGAAAATCCTCAAATTACAGAAGTATTATTCACAGGTGGTGATCCAATGATTATGAACTCTCGTGTATTAGACTCATATATTGAGCCATTACTCAAAGTAGACAGCATCAAAACCATTCGTATTGGAACCAAAGCACTAAGTTATTGGCCCTATAAATTTACAACTGATGAAGATGCAGAAGGAATGTTGAATGTGTTACGAAAAATAACAAAAGCTGGAAAGCATTTAGGATTCATGGCACACTTTAATCATCCAAAAGAATTAGAGCCGCCAGTAGTAAAAGAAGCAATTGACAAACTAAGAAGCATTGGCGCAGTAATTCGCACACAATCTCCACTATTGCGATTCATCAATAACGATGCAAAAACTTGGACAACGATGTGGGAAAAACAAGTGCAGTTGGGGTGTATTCCTTACTATATGTTTTTACCAAGAGATACAGGAGCGCAACATTATTTTGCTGAAACCTTAGAAAATGCACATAAACTCTACACCGAAGCAATTCGCAACTGTTCAGGATTGGCGTCTACGGCAAAAGGTCCTGTAATGTCAATGACGCATGGAAAAGTAGAAATCTTGGGTGTTAAAAATAATTCATACACATTACGCTATGTAAAACACAGAGATCATTCAAAAACTTTCAAGACGTTCATAGCAGAACCGATAACACCAAATCCAATGTGGATTGATGATTTAGTTGAAGTAAAAGAAGAAGTACCTAATTATTAATTTTTAACCAATTTAAACCTTACTATTATGAAGAAAAGAAGTAAAAAATTACAATTAGAAAGACAGATAATCTCAAAAATAACTTTATCTGAGGTTGTGGGAGGTCAAGTGAATTTTACAGGAAATTACACTTGTAACTGTGAAACAGCACCTGTTAATTGTAATGGAACTGCCAATTCGGAACGATAGTATATAATTCTTCTAAATACCTTACTGTAATTGCATACGATATCGTCTCAATGAAGAGACAATTTAAAAACCTATACATTATGAAAAAAAGTTTCAAAAAACTTAGCTTAGAAAAGCAAACCGTTTCAAAGTTATTAACTAATAGAATAGTAGGAGCTGCTGCTGGTTCAGATTTTTGTGGAGGAGGTCCGCAATACTCTAGAGATTACGGAAATGCATGTTCAGGTTTTTGCGGAGGAGGTCCACAATACTCTAAAGATTACGGAAATGCCTGTGGTATAAAATAGCGTGAATTGTGGTCACACAAATTAGGGTGAATCTACAAAAGGTATCCACTATTTTGTCAGAAATAAGTACACCATAGTGTTTTCTCCCTAAAAACCTAAACTGTAATTGCATACAAAATAGTCTCAATGAAGATACTATTTTTAAACCTATACATTATGAAAAAAAGTTTCAAAAAACTAGCATTACAAAAGCAAGTAGTTTCAAAATTGATAGAAGCGCAAATCAATGGAGGAGTTGCAGGTTCTTACACAAGTGCATTATGTAATTACGAATATTCAAAAGATTACGGAAACGGATGTTTTGATGACAAAGCATGATTAACGAAATTCTATATATAAGTGCCCAAATATATTTTATGTTTGGGCTTTTTTATGTCTTCTTAAGTGGTTTGCAGAAATTTTAAAGTAAAAATAGTTTGTTCTCCTTCTTCAGATTTCACAGACAACGTTCCGTGATGCAATTGCATAATTTGTTTGGAAAGACTCAATCCAATACCAGTGCCAACCTTTTTTGTAGTAAAAAATGGCATAAAAATTTTATCGACAGCTTCTGGGACTATTCCTTTGCCATTATCTTTCACAGCAATAAAAGGATTTCTCTTTGTATCTTTTCCAACGGTAATTTCAATACGAGCATTTTCAACACCTTCATTTGCCTGAATGGCATTTTTGACAAGATTGATAAGTACCATTTCTAACAAATTGGCATCGCCTTTAATTTTTATAGCTTCCGCCGAAAATGATTGCGAAAAGGCAATTCCAGCTTTGCTAACTTCCGGATCTAACAGTTGACACGTTTTCTGAACCAATTCTTTTAAATTCAGTTGCTCAAAATTTGGTTTGGGAAGATTGGAATACGCACGATACGAATCAATAAACTTTATCAATCCGTCAGTTCTATTTTCAATAGTACTCAAACCTTCTTTCAAATCCTCTACACTTTCTTCGGGCAATATAAAATTATCTGCATCTAGCATTAAGTCTTTATCCAAAATATCACGCAATGTCGCATTAAGCGAGCTAATTGGCGTAATACTATTCATAATTTCGTGGCGTAAAATTTTAATAAGATTTTGCCATGATTCAATCTCTTTCTGTTGCAACTCAGAGTAAATATTTTGAAATGTAAAAATCCGAACAGTTTTACTTTTTATTTTCAATGAAGTAGAACGTATGATTAATTGTGTATTGTCTAAAAAATCTAGTAAATAATTAGTGTTAACACTAAAAGAACTTAAAATTTTATACAGACGTTCATCCACAGATTTCAGTTCGTCAATATGTTTTATTCTTCTCAAACTGATAATTTTCTTCGCTCTATCATTTACCAAAACGACACTTCCGTCACTGTGTACAACCATAAGTCCCGTATTTACTTGCTGTAAAATGGTTTTTAAATATTGTAAATTTTCTTCTTTGGAAGCACGCTCTTTTCTAAAAGCTTCCAAAATAGCATTGAAAGAGTTGTTCAATCCTTTAAAATTCTGATCAAGTTTATCATCTGATGAAAACTTTAATACAAAATCTGAATACTTAATAGAATCTATAAAACGCTGTAATTTTCGATTTGTTTTAGCAATAAAAAGGTATAAATATCGAAACAGAATAGCTCCAACAATAGAAGCTAAAATTCCTCCAAAAACGGCTGGGAAATTTCCAATCACAATAATCAAATACAGCGCAGTAGTGAAGCTTAGGCAAATGCCAATAAGATAAATTATTATTTGAAGTTGAAATCTATTAAAGACCATATTTTTTTAATCTTCTATAGAGTGACGCTCTTGTAATTCCAAGTTGTTCTGCGGCAGAGGAAATATTTCCATCATGCGTAGTCATAACTTTCTTAATGTGTTGTTTTTCAATATCGTGCAATGTCGATGTGTCATCCCAAGAATCATCTAAAATTGCTCTATTGGAAGTTTGTTTTTTTAGTTGAAAATCATCTGTAGATAACATTGGAGTGCCACTCATAATCACAGCACGCTCTATAGTATGCTGTAATTCACGAATATTACCTGGCCAAGAATAGCTTTTTAAAGCTGCATAAGCATCTTTGTGAAATCCTTCCATGTTTTTTTGATATTTCTTGGAGTACTGTTCCAAATAATAATCTGCTAATAACAAAATATCGCCTTTTCGTTCGCGCAACGGTGGCAGATCAATTTCAATAGTATTAATTCGATACAACAAATCTTGCCTAAATTCCTTTTTAGAAATCATATCAGAAAGCGCCATATTTGTTGCGCATACCAAACGAATATCAATAGGGATTTCTTTAGTACTACCAACGCGCACTATTTTTCTACTCTGTAATGCAGTTAATAATTTTGATTGAAGGTGTGGTGATAAGTTACCAATTTCATCCAAAAACAATGTTCCGCCTTGTGCGAGTTCAAAACGTCCAACTCGGTCTTCACGTGCATCAGTAAAAGCCCCTTTTTTATGTCCAAACAGTTCACTTTCAAATAAAGATGCACTTATAGAACCTAAATCGACACTAACAAAAGGTGCTTGAGCTCTGTCAGAATGTTTGTGAATTGCTCTTGCGATCAGTTCTTTTCCAGTACCATTCTCACCTAAAACTAGAACATTTGCATCCGTGGCAGCAATTTTATCAATTACATTAAAAACCGCAAGCATTGGTTCGCTTTCACCAATAATATTTGGAAACTTTCGTTGGTAATTTTCAGTAGGATTAGCACTTTCACTTTTCTGTTTTTGAATGGCATCTTTCAATGTTTTTAAAAAAGCCTCATTCTCCCAAGGTTTTAGCACAAAATCGGTAGCGCCCATTTTCATAGCTTTTATTGCTAATTGAATATCGCCATACGCTGTCATCATTACAATAGGAAGTGTTGCGTCCATATTTTGAATTCTTTGAAGCCAATCAAATCCTTCTTTTCCGCTACTAATATCCTTTGTGAAATTCATATCTAACAACACTACATCAAATTGTTGATTTGCCAAAATACTTGGAATTCTTTCAGGGTCAGTTGTAATTTCAATATGAGCAAAATAACGTTTCAAAAATAACTTTGCAGCAATAAGAATATCGTGATGATCGTCCACGATTAAAATGCTTCCAGATTTTTGAGGTGTAGCCATGTAAGTACTTTTTTAAAACATCTTTTTAATTAATATAAAAATTTAAAAACATGTGCATAACAAAAATACACTTTTATTCAAGAAACCAACCAATTTAGCTTCTTTTTGAAAGTGTAAAACGGTGTTTCTTTTGCGTTCGGAAACGAAAAAAACTGTTCGATTTCGGACAAAAGTGTTCGATATCGAACACTTGTAAAATTGGGCGTTTTGAGGTAACATGTTGTTTATGAGTTCATAGTAAAAAGTGGTACGCATGTTGCTAAGAGGATAGAAAATTTAATAGCATAAATAGCATGGATAAAAAGATCGCCAAAAAAAAGTGGACAAATAAAAAAATAGCCTCAATTGCATTGGGTGTTTTCTTTATAGGATTTCTCTTGTATTACTTCTTGTTACGTGAAAACAAATCTACCTTAAAAATTGACCCAGCCAAAGTAGCATTTTCAAATGTTGAACGTGGCGACTTTCAAGAATATATTATACAACTTGGAGAAGTAATTCCAGGAAGAACATATTATTTGGATGCAGTTGAAGGTGGAAATATTACCAAAATCTTCAAAGAAAGTGGTGCAGACGTTAAAAAAGGAGATAAAATTGTAGAATTAGAAAATATCAATTTACGATTAAGTGTTTTAAGTCAGGAAAATTCGCTGAACGAACAAATTAACAGAATTCGTACAACGCGACTTCAATTGGATCAAAACTTCTTAACGAAGAAACAAGAATTGGCACAAATTGAAAATCAGTTACAAATTCTAAAACCGCAATACAAAAGAGATAGTATACTTTACAAAAAACAACTGATCTCAAAGCAAGTATACGAGCGTACAGAAGCAGATTATAAATACAATGTAAAAAGAAAAATATTTACATTAAAAGCTTTTGAGAGCGATTCTACAGCACGTGTATTACAATTAAAACAATTACGTTCTTCAGAAGCAAGTATGTTAGAAAACTTAGAAGGTGTGCGTCAAATATTAGACAATCTAATTATAAAAGCACCAATTGACGGACAGTTATCTTCACCACAATTACAAGAAGGACAAAATATTAATAAGGGAGAACGTATTGGACAGGTTGATATTTCAGGTGTTTACAAAGTGAGAGTTCCTGTAGATGAATTATATTTATCTAAAATTAAAAAAGGACTTCGTGCAACTACCGAAATCGCAAATAAAACCTACGAACTTCAAATTACCTACGTGTATCCAAATATTACAAACGGACGATTTGATGTAGATATGCAATTTATGGAAGCCATTCCAGAAAGTATTCGTCGTGGACAATCATTACGATTAAAAATCGAATTAGGAAACCCTTCAATAGCAACACTAATTCCTGTAGGCGGATTTTACCAAAGTACTGGAGGAAACTGGATTTTTGTAGAAGATGGTACAAACAAAGCAATAAAAAGACCCATACGACTTGGACGACGTAACACAGCTCATTACGAGGTGATTGATGGATTGAATCCAGGAGAACGCGTCATTATTTCTTCATACAGTACCTTTGGAGAAAATGAAGAATTAGTGTGGTAAATAAATAATAAACATAAGGACAAAAGATATGATTAAAATTAATAAATTATTAAAAGTATATATCAGCGATGAAGTAGAAACTACTGCTGTAAATGAAATAAGTTTAACAATAAACAAAGGTGATTTTATTGCTATAATGGGACCTAGTGGATGTGGAAAATCTTCACTGCTAAATATCTTAGGTCTTTTAGATAGTGCTTCTGGAGGAGAATATTGGTTTTTAGATGAAGAAGTTGTGAAATACTCTGAAAAAGAAAGAGCAAACTTACGAAAAGGTAACATCGGATTTGTATTTCAAAGTTTTAACCTTATTGATGAATTGACAGTATTTGAAAATGTTGAGTTACCATTACTATATCTTAAAGTATCAAAAGCTGAACGTTTAATAAAAGTAAATGAAGCTTTAGAGCGTATGGGAATCATGCACAGAAAAAGCCACTACCCACAACAACTTTCAGGTGGACAACAACAGCGTGTAGCTATTGCTAGAGCCATTGTAACAAAACCGAAAATTATTCTTGCCGATGAACCAACAGGTAACTTGGACTCTGCTAATGGTACAGAAGTAATGAACTTACTAAAAGAACTGAACGAATCTGGAACTACCATTGTAATGGTAACACACTCGGCGGTAGATGCAAAATATGCAGATCGTGTCATCAATCTATTTGATGGAAAAATTGTAACTGAAAACATAAACAAGTCTCAAGAACTAGAACCTAACATTGAAAATGAATAAACAAATTTTTACATATTTATTAATTCTATTTTTAGGCAATAGTATTGTTGTAAATGCCCAAGATGTGCTGACATTAAACGAAGCACTACAATTGGCAATTGAAAACAATGTTGATGTTGCTAAAGATAAAAATAATGAAGCCAGCACTAGAAACGATAAAACAAGAGCATATCTTTCGTTATTACCTAGTGTAAATGCTTCTGGAAACCTATTTGAATCAACAGGAACCAATTTCGATCAATTAACAGGAACGTTAAGAACAGAAACAGGACAATATGTAAATGCTTCTATAACGGCAAGTTGGGACATTTTAAATGTATTAAATAAACTTTCTGATTTAAAACTTACCAAGTACAATAATGAAAGTCAAAAAGCACAATTGGCATATACTAAAGATTTTGTCTCGTTAAATGTAGTTGGGCGATATCTAGAAACTTTACAAGCTATCAAACAAGACGAAATTTTAAGTAAGTTTTGTGATGTACAAGAAATACAAGTCAAACGAACGCAAGAACTCATCAAAGTAGGTTCTTTACCAGGACAAGATTTTTATACACAAAATGCTGAATTGAGTCGTTTAAAATCTTCTAGAGAAGACAATTTGAATGTATTAAATTCAAAAAAGAATGAATTGATGTTGTTATTACGCATGAATCCTGCGGAGGAAATTGAACTAGAAAAAAATCTAGAAGCTGTTATCATAAGCGGTGATGTCAATATTGATAGTTTATATCAAATTGCATTGATGAATCGTAAAGACTACAAACAACTTGAAGCACAATCATTGGCGAACAAATATCAGGTAAGTTTGCAACGTGCAGCTTACATTCCTTCATTATCATTGTATTATGATTATGGATCACGATACTCGTCTTTTCAGGCAAGAACGTTTAATCAGCAATTTCTAAAAGATAACATTACCAATACAATTGGACTATCAGTAAACATTCCTGTTTTTAATGGAATGAGTACTAGAAATAGAGTTTACAAAGCGAAGCAGGATTATCAAAACTCAGAATTAGATGTCGTACAAATAAAAAACAACATCTACGTTGAATTGAAAAATTTACTTAATACTATTTCGGCAAACAAAAAGAAAGTAATCTACAGAGAAGATCAAACAGAATCTGCCAAAAGAGCTTACGAATTAGAAAAAGAAAGATACTATTTGGGACAAGGAAACCCTTTAGATTTAGGAATAGCACAGCGAAACTATATAGAAGCTTCTTTGCTATTAAATCAAATAAATTACCAGCTTATGTACAACAGATACGAACTTCTATTTTTAACAGGAAGCATTGATTCTTTACTATAAGCGAAGATTTTAAAATGTATATAGTTGATTCTAGGAAATAACTTAAAAAACATGAACTTAACCTTTTATGCATTCCAAAAATCAACATGATTTCTACACTTTCATAATTACACCTTAAGTTTTCAAGTAGAAATAACCAAGAGAATTATCATTGCCCAATGATAATTCTTTTTTTTTTTTACAATAATTAACTACTCGTCATTGCACTGTGAATTCTGTAAAATCTTAGACTAAAATTTGAAAAATAACTAGATAATATTTCAAGATTACAATATCGAGAATTATTCTTATTACTGTAAAAAATGGAGCTAAAAACGGTGTAACTGCCAACGATATTGACACCCAAAATAAAAAAACGCCCTAAAATCAATGTTTTAGAGCGTTATTTGTGGAGTCGGAGAGAATCGAACTCTCGTCCAAACAAGCAATTAAAATGCTTTCTACACGCTTAGTTCTTGTTTAATTTTCGACTATTAGCTGACCAAAAACCGCCCACCAATAGCTTAGCTTCTTAGTTGTAAAAATTATGACGAAGCTACATAATTTCGATGTTGTCTTTTATGGTGCCTCAAATGTGATCGCCGGCAACAAGGGCTATCACGAGACATTCAGCTTTTCCGTCTTACGGAAACTGGGCTTATCTTACTATAATTCAGATTAGGCAGCTAAAGCGTAGTTATTCTCGCCATTTAAAAAGTGTGAAATATGATATTAACGAGCTGTATCCCAGCGCTCGACGTGCTTACACTTCAATTCGACTCGCTGTCAAAACCAGTCGACCCCAATATGTTTAAAGAACTTTTTCTTACAATTGTAAAAAGGATTGCGAATTTACTAATTCTTAGCAATTTTACACTATTTAATGTTCAAAAAGTATGCAAAACTCGCTTTTTAAGTGATAAATATGTCATTCTGACACAAAAAACCTTAGTAAAGTGTAAATGAAAAAAGAAATTACCTAAAAATATTCAACGATTTAAGTAAATAAAAGTAGGTGTATTTTTTATCAAAGCTCAATTCAAACATAAAATTTCAATAAGAAACCGTTTAAATTCAAGAAAAGTATATGCTTCCTAAAAAATCAGTTGTATAAACTTCTAAAATCTAATATCTTCGAAAAAAAATAAAAAGGAAAAAAGCCCATGAAATTTGCCATCATCAAAGAACGTAAAAATCCGCCAGACAGACGCGTGGTATTCTCTCCAAAAAAATTAGCAGATGCTAAAATACAATTTCCGCAAGCAACTTTTAAAGTAGAAAGTTCTGATATTCGTGTGTTTGCAGATAAAGCTTACGCAGAAAAAGGATTTGAAGTCACAGATGATGTCTCAGATTGTGATGTAATGATTGGCGTAAAAGAAGTGCCGCTCGATCATTTAATTCCCAACAAAAAATACTTTTACTTTTCTCACACCATCAAAAAACAACCGTACAATCGCAAGCTATTACAAGCAATGTTGGCAAAAAAAATTGAAATGTACGATCACGAAGTCATCACAAAAGCCAATGGCGGACGCTTGATTGGTTTTGGGCGTTACGCAGGTTTAGTAGGAGCTTACAACGGTTTTCGAGCAATGGGATTGCGTGACGGATTGTTCAATCTGCCAAAAGTAGAAACACTTGCCGATTTGGATGCTGTAAAAAAAGAGCTAGACAAGATTACCATTCCCAATATAAAAATTGCACTATCAGGCACAGGAAAAGTTGCCTTTGGCGCCAAAGAAATCTTAGATCATTTAGGCATCAAAGAAGTTAGTGATGCTTTATACCTTACTTCCAACTTTACAGAACCTGTATATTGTATGATTGACGTCATGGAATACAGCAAACGTACCGATGGAAAAGTAGGAGATAAGTTTGAATTTTACAAAGATCCAAGTGGTTACGAAAGTAACTTTATGCCCTATGCCAAAGTAACCGACTTTTTTATTGCAGGACACTTTTATGGTGATGGAGCTCCGTATCTTTTTACCCGTGAAGACGCAAAACATCCTGATTTTAAAATCAATCTGATTGCCGATATTTCTTGTGACATTGATGGTCCTATAGCAAGTACCATTCGTCCTTCAACAATTGCTGATCCTTTTTACGGGTACGATGCAAAAACAGAAAAAGAAGTCGCTTTCAACGCCGAAAATGCCATCACTGTCATGGCTGTAGACAACTTGCCCTGTGAATTGCCAAAAGATGCCAGTGAAGGCTTTGGAGAAATGTTTTTACAACACGTTATTCCTGCGTTTTACAACGGAGACAAAGATGGTGTATTAGCCAGAGCTAAAATGACAACTTCCGATGGAAAACTCACGGAACGCTATGCATACTTGCAAGACTATGTAGATGGTCACTCATAACTAAAAAATGCTTCAATAATACATTATAGTTTGGTGTTGAGCTTTTCTCTTATGAGAAAAATGACAATGCTACAATCAAAAATAAAAATCAAACGAAAGCTGTCTAAAAATTTTTTAAGGCAGCTTTTTTCATAAATGTAGCATACTTTATTTTCGGGAATAATATGTTGCGTACTTCAAGTATAATACTAATTGAAAATAGCTTCATTTCAGCTAATTACTTAGAAATACAACGATAAAGGTAGGAATATCTACGGTTTAATTGTTATTTTAGTAAACAACTTAATCAAATAAACCGATGAAAAAACCAATACTATTCCTTTTCTGTATACTATTGCTATGCACATTTTCATGTGAAAATGACGATAATGTAGTGCCAGAAGAAACCGCAGAAGAAGAACAACCAATAACACCAATAAACTTCGAAGAAAATTTTGGAAGCTCAGTAACAGCTCGCTTTTTAGGTCGTGTGGTTGATGAGCAAAATGATCCAATTTCTGGAGTTACCATACGTATAGGAAATACAGTAACAACTACCGATCTTTTTGGTACATTCTCAATATCAAGCTCAGAAGTATTCGAAAAATTTGCTTACATACGTGCAGAAAAAAGTGGTTACATTACAGGTTCAAGAGCCTTAGCACCTTCTGCAACCGACGTAAATCGTGTTGAAATCATGCTATTGGAAGAAGAAGTCATCGCAACAATCACTTCTGGAGAAACAGCAATGGTAAATCTTAGCAACGGAACAGAAGTTTCGTTTAACGGAAACTATACTCGTGAAGATGGAACACCTTACAACGGACAAGTTGACGTAGTCTTAAAACATTTAAGTCCAGATGATGAAAACATGGAAGCGATGATGCCAGGAATGTTATTTGCACAAGATGCAAGTGGCGACGCGGTAGCTTTAGAAACTTATGGAATGATCGCTGTAGAACTCAAAAGTGCTTCTGGAGAAAAATTGCAATTACAAGAAGGAAACATGTCGCAAATATCGATGCCAATTCCTGCAAACTCAACAAATCCACCAGCAACCATTCCCTTATGGCATTTTGATGAAGAATTAGGATATTGGGTGGAAGAAGGAGAAGCAACACTACAAGGAAATATGTATGTTGGAGAAGTAGGACACTTTTCTTTTTGGAATTATGACTATCCTTATCCGTCAATCACACTATGCATTACGTTAGTAGATGAAGGCGGAAGACCATTAGGATACACACCATTAGATTTATACTCATCATTACTAAACAGTACAGGAACATACGGATATACCAATTCAGTAGGTACAGAATGTGGTTTGGTACCTGCAGGAGAAGAACTAACGGTAATTGTGCCAGGTTCTTCATGTCAAGGCGATCCATTTACTACAACAGTTGGTCCTTTTACAACAGATACTGACATTACAATAACAGTAACCGCTAATCAAAACGTATCAACATTTACAGGAACATTTGTAAACTGTGATGGAGATGATGTGACCGATGGATACATTCAATTATTTATTGATGGAACCTCCGAAATCATTCCTGTAACTGATGGAACCATTAATTACACATACTCATATTGTGGAACTTTAGATTATTCTCTAAAAGGTGTCGATATTACAAGTAATCAAATTACCGAAATTATGACAGGAACGCTTGATGGAACTGACATTGATCTCGGTGCGCTAAGTTCTTGTACAGGTTTTATTGATACAGATGAAGATGGTGTTTTTGATACCTTTGAAGACGTAAACGGAGACAACGACCTTTCCAATGATGATACTGATGATGATGGAATACCAAACTATCAAGATGCAGATGATGATGGCGATGGCATAAATACTGCTGATGAAGATTATGATGGTGACAACGATCCTACAAATGATGATAGTGATGGCGATCAAATTCCAGATTATCTTGATGCGCAAGACGTAGTTGTATTTACTACAGAAGCGCTAGGAACAGAATGCGATCCTGTATTGTTTGACTTAGATGCCATTATAGACTCCGAAGGAAATGATTTACACACATACGCTTTCTATCGTACAGAAGCTGACGCACAAGCGCAGTCAAGTCCGTTAAGTTCTCCATTTGGAGTTTCAATTGCAGATTTAACTAGTAACACACAAAGTATTTACGTAGTTGCTACCAACAATACTTCCAATCAAACAGCAATAGGACAAGTATTTCTCTACTGGAGTTATGAAGATAGCGATGGCGATGGACTTACCGATTGTGAGGAACTCACAGGAGTTGACAACCCAAGTACAGACTTAATTCCAAACGGAATAAGTAATCCAAACGATCCGAACGATCCAAATCCGCAACCAGTTGCTACCCTAAGCATTTCAGGTGTGACAGTAAGTGAAGATGCAGGTTCTGCAACCATTCCTGTTTCTTTAGATGTGCCAAGTGACATTGACACGGTAATAAGTATCTCAACATTTGATGCTAGCGCAACACAACCAATGGATTATACCGCAACAGTACAAACACTCACAATTCCTGCGGGACAGCTATCAGTAAGTTTTACAGTGCCAATTGTTGATGATGCTGATGTAGAACAAACAGAAGAATTTGTAGTATCTGCCGATATATCTTCTGGAAACGTATTAAATCCACCAGGTGTTACACTTTCTGCTGCAGTAATTATCACCGACAATGACACAGGAGTAAACTTTACGATACAAGGGGCAGATGTCTTTGAAAATGATGGAGTCGTCAGTATTCCAGTCATGTTGGACAATCCTTCTAATGTAGATACTGTAATAAGTATATCTACACAAGATATAACTGCTTCAAGTCCGATGGATTATACAGCTGAAGTACAAACAATGACAATACCTGCGGGACAAGTTTCAGCTTCATTCAACATACAAATTATCGATGATAATATATCTGAAAATGAAGAAACATTCCTTGTTTTCGGTGTTGCAGCTTCTACCAATACTTTCAATCAACAAGCAGAATCAGTAGTAACCATCATTGATGATGACGAAACACCAACAATTCCAAACTCAGGAAACTTAAGTGTTTGTGATGATAATGGAAGTAACGTTGGTTCTTTTGATCTCAATTCAATGGATGCATATTATCTCAATGGAGGAGACGGAATTGTTTCTTATCATACAACAGTTAGTGATGCTGACAATAATACCAACGCAATTCCATCACCATATTCAACCTCTGCAAATGGTGTAACATCATTATTTGTAAGAGTAGAATTCCCAACAGGAGGTTATGATATAAGTACATTAGAGCTAGAAGTATTCAACTCGCCTGCATTTATTCCCAACAGTGGACCATTTATCACCGCTTGTGATAGTAGTGCAGGAACAACAACTGATGGATTAGGAGTATTTGATTTAACACAAATAGAACCTTCAGTATTTATAGATAACACTTCCAATTTAGAAGTAACGTACTACGAAACGCAAGCAGATGCTGACGCAGGAACAAATCCTATCGTATCACCAACAACGTATACGAGTATCACACCAACAGTACAAACCATATATGCTAGAGCTACTAACATACAAAATGGTTGTGTTACAATATTTAATTTTGAAATAAACATTCAATCTGACTGTTAATCAATTAAAATTAATAAACAACAAAAAAGCATCTCACAAACGAGATGCTTTTTTTATAGGGAAAAATGTTTGTACTGTTAAAAATAAAATCCAAAGGAAACTACCAAAACCAAGCGTAATTCCCCAAGTTCTTGTTCTGTATTCTGGATGTGAAATGCTTCGAAAACAATCTTTAAACAAAATAATTGGATCACTGAACAATTCCCATGAATTCCAACGTTGAAATCTTCCTAAGTAAATTCCGAATCCGCATAAAAAAACAATCAAAAACAACAAACGTTTTGCTACAACGATATTCCATTTATCAGTCAGTATTTGAAAAACTTGATACAATGAAATAATTCCCAGAAAAAGTCCATTCCAAGCAAAAGCAAACAACATAAAAGGATCTAACCAAGACAAAGAAGATCGCGCATGACGCAAATGCATCAAATCGGTAATTAAATATGGTGCATTTGGCAAAAATAACAGCCAAACCCCTAAAATTAAAAGCAATGGAAACGTGTGTTTTCGCAACCAATTCGTCCGTAACAACCAAGAAGAAATCACGAAAGGAACGATGGCTAAAAATAAATTCCACACCAAAAAACTGTAAAAGAAACTTCCGGTAACATACACGCGCAACACTAATAACGCGATACAAAATGCACTATTTAAAGCCAAAAACTGATTTAATTTTAACGTTTGTAATCTCATACTTTTTTAGCTTGTTTTAATAAAAATTGTTTCCTGATGATAAAAGCAAATACTAACAACAATACCCAAAAATAAGGTTCACTCATACGACGTGTTTCAGAACCTGCTTTTTCGGTATAATCAGCATTCATAATCTCTTTCTGTTTTTGCAACAAGCGTTCTTCTTGCGCTGTTGTTTCAAGTGAAATAAAAGTCGTACTATGTGTTAAAATATTCTGTTTAAAACTTTCGCGCAAAGCGTTGAGCCAATGCTCTTTTTTACGTTTCGGATTCAAATCATTCAAATCGTGAAATAAGCGTAATTGCAATGCATTCAAATACGGATTTCCTGAAATATTACGATCTAAAGTGGCAGTATCGTCAAAACTTACCAACGAAGGTTGTGCATTGTTATGAAGAAAACTAGAAGCTCCATTTTGTGAAAATTCTACCAATTCCATAAAAGAAGGAATCTTTTTGTCCCAATGCGAATGCTCTATCAAATTATAGTACGGAAATGCTTGTTCCATTTCCCAAGTACTAAACTTTCCTTGAAAACGATTTTCATACGGCGCATATACCACCACAAACGGAATACTTTCCTGATTGCGATGTTTGTATAAAATTTGACTGATGACTTTTTTATAATTAAATCCACATGCTTTTGGTGCAGTTGGCGTTCCCCAGTTTACATCAGCATCTACATACAAAACTTGTGCTTTCTCTTGAATTTCAGGAGATAAACTTGAAAAATCTTCTTCGAATTGTTCTCTAAATTTTTCACCTTTTGTCGTATTATCAACTACTAAATAATAATTTACGGGTATTTGTTTTTTAGGCAATGTTTTCTTCACAGCACTTGGAACATAAAAAGTATTCGCACTCAATTCAGTTACATGTTGTGCCAACGGTTGTACATCAATATCAATTGGTGTTTCGTTGATCGTAAAATGTACAGGCGTTCTGTGATACAAAGTGAATCCTGAAGTACGCGTTTCATTTTTTTTGAACGGAAAAATCTTCAAGGAAAGGACATCGCCATACAAATATTGCAAAATTCCAGGATCACGACGTTGTGTTGTAATTTGCTCGTAAATCCAATTGGCAGCTTTCTTTTCGGCTAAAATTCCAAACGTTCTACGGTCTTCAATATCTAAATAATAATCAGTAATAAATACATCTTTTGGTAAAGTAAATTCACTTCGAAACTCGCGCATGCCAACACTATCAAGATTTGTGATAGCCAGATGAACTTCAGTTTTATAAAAATCATTTTTAGCATCATATTCTGTATAGTGTTTGTATTTCACTTCGGCATTTAGCCTTTGTGGCGGAACGTATCGATTCCAGCTAGAACGTATTTTTCCTAAAAATAACCGTTGAATATCTGCTATTTTTCGTTGTGAAACTTGCAAATTATCAAACACATACCAGTCATAAAAAATAGATAAAATAGGCAACCTGTTTTCTGCATTTCCTAAGGAAAGTCTACGATTTCCTTTGTTCATTTCTTTTAAAATATACACGATTTTTTCAGTATCATAATCTACGTAATTCGTGTTAGAAGCATCGTAAAAATCAGTTTCGGCAATCACATCGTTGAAGTAATTTTTATGATCCATACAAAATCCAAAAAAGCTGATAGGAAGCAATAGTAAACATGCAAAACTGCACAACAACAGTTTCTTTTTTCCATAGGTTTTAGTAATTGTTACAAACTCTCGGGACATGATTTTATATTGAAGTATCAATAACACAATTGGTGTCAACATTAAAATTCCTGCGCCAAGTACAATCAGTGCGATAAACGAAAGCGGAATATATGGCAAGAAGATGATGAAAAAATATAACACTACGGGAAATCCTGCGGAAGCGCCCAGAAATCCAATAAATTTTGACAATACAGCATCTTGCAATAGTAAAATCAATCCGATGGCATTTAGAATCAAAGCGATATAAATTGCTATAAAATTAAAGTTTCCGAAAATTTTAAATTCTGCATTCAACGCCAATCCTATAAAAGGAAAGATAGCTCCAAAAAGCACCACCATAATTGGGTTTTTTGCATTCAAATTTCTTCCAACAATATTCCCTAAAATAAAACGCAAAAAGAAAAACAAAAACGAAGCAATTGCAATGCAAATAGCTATTTTCATAATGAACATGTTTAAATGCAGAAATGAACCATTACCGCGACTGAATAGCGGAATTATAATGATTGCAATTGTGTAAATGCCTATCGGAATTGTCGCTGCAAAAGCAAAATTTTGTCCATTTTCCCTGAGTTTTCCGCTTGGTCTGAATTGCTTAAAAATCAAATCGAGCATTGCATGAAAAATCCCAGGAATGGTCAAGTATAGTGGAATAATTTCAAAATTTATACTACTAGCTTTAATGCGTGGAATTTGATGAAAAATATCAGATTCATACAATTGCATTAAAAAGATACTATAACAAATAATAATAGCCAGAGGCAACAACCAAGGCTTAATTTTTTTTGCAACTTCAAAGAAGATCAATACTGTAAAAAGTAGCAGTAGAAATCCCCAAAAAAGTGTGAAACCTGTAGCGGGAAATGTATTTCCTTTAGGTGTGTCAAAAGCAGTATAAAACAGCCAACCTAGAATGAGTTGCAGAAGAATTAAGGAAACAAAATATGCGTATGTTTTATGTAGTTTGAATGGTAACATGTTTTTGTGAAATAAAGTGATTGATAACGAGTAAAATAAAAATGTATAAAATACTTCCGAGTACTAAATGTGCTGTTTTAGGATCTACAAATTGATGTGTCCATTCTTGTGATGCTAATTTGATTGCGCTGATAATTCGTGCAGTATTGGCAATAATCATAATGAAGTAACTACCAATAGTTAGAAACAAAAACCGTAAAATGGTCTTTTTAATATTTTCAAATTGGCACAGTTTAAAACATAAAAAAGCAAGACAAATGATGAAGAAATTGCCGCCTGCGCAAGATTTTTCAATGATAATTCCCGCAGGCGAACTAAAACCAACTTCAGGAATCCAAGTAAAAGTGTTTTTTGTAAACAATTCAACCAACGGAATCATTGGATACATAAACCATTTTAACATCGCCAAACTTGCAACACTGTAAATGGCTTTTAAGGAAAGTATCAATCCGAGAACAAAACCTGTTTTGAAAGCTAATTTTTTCATCGAATGTAAAATTTACGGTAAGTTATAACTTATAATAACGCCAATGTAACACAAGCCAATTGGCACATTTACAATCATTAATACTAATGATTTTAAAATCTTTTTTCGCTTTACACGACTGTGAATAAATGTGATGTATAGCGTGAAAAATAGCACACTATTAATTAATAACGCCAGTAACGCATAATAAATACCTAAGTCTAAAATTAAGTGTGCGCCTGCGTAATAAAAATAGGCAATAAGTAAAAATGTGCCGCCTAAAAAACTCAGTATTGCTGTGATTTTTGCAGCTTTTAAAAGTTTGTATACAAAAGGAATATTCATGTGTTTGAAATTGAGTTTGAAATTGAACTTGAATGCGATAATGAAAACGAAACCCGACTTTTCAGCACTCGTATTCCAAAAAATCAGGAATCGTTTTCTCACCAAACTAACTAATCGATCTTTGTTAAATGTTAAATGTTGAATTTTTTTACCAGCAACCTAGTCCACTACAACAGGTTTTGAAGTTTCCGTATCAAATCCCCAATCGATTTTTCGTGAAGCATACATCACAATTCCAAGAATTAAGAACAAGCCAACACTTCCTGCGAGCAACGCGTATTTTTCTAGTTGAATGACAACAAATATAAACGTATACAAGGCTGTTAATGACGTTCCTATAAAGACAGGAAATTTCCAATTTTTCAAAATAGACTTCGAATACAATGTAATCATCACGACAACGGCGCTTCCTGCAATGAGATATGCTTTTAGGAAACTACTGTGTTCTGAAATTGAAATCAATAATGTATAAAACATTACGAGCGCAATTCCGATCATTAAATATTGAAATGGATGAATTGGGATTTTGCTTAATGTTTGAATGAGGAAGAAGATTAAAAACGTCAAACCAATCACTAAAAAACCATACTTTGCAGCGCGTTCACTTTGTTGATATTCGTCAAGCGGAACAATAAAATCAGTTCCAAATGCATATTGATTCAAATTTGGTAACGCTTGAAAAAACTGTTGTGAAAACGGACGATTGGTATTTAAAAGTCTCCAATCGGCTTCAAATCCGCCATCTGCAGTGGTACGTTTGTTTTGTGTGATAAAATTTCCGGTGTGTTTCGGATCTTTCCAATCGGATTTCATCGCAACGTTTGTAATTTTTCCAATTGGAATAAATCGGATGCTTTCACTACCATTATACATCAGTTGAAACTTGAACGAGCGCAAACCATCTTTTGGTATGTCATTTAAAGCAATTGCGGTACTTTCGAGTTCATCTAACTGCGGATATTCGTTATTTTTTGTTTTAAAATTAGTCTCAAAACCATAAGTATTTCCGTTTAAATTTAGTTTCACTTCGCTTTTCAAGCCTTTTAAATTAGTAGTTTTGATGAGTAAAGTCGCTTTGTCCCAAACAATCGTTGAATCGGGAATTGATTTCGATGAAAAATCAGGAGTTTCAAAGCTTCCAGAAGCAGCAATATCTGCGGTAAAAACAGCAGTTTCAAAATTATTCCGCTTCTTCGAAGATGTTTTGACGTCTGCATCAATATCTAATGTTTTCGGAAAAAAGTATGCATATTTTGTCGTGGCACGCTTTTCCTTTGTGGCTTCTTTCGTAACTTCATCATATACAATCGTTTCTTGAAACGTTTCATACGGAACTTTTAAAATTGGACCATATAGTAAAATTTCATTTCCCCATTGTCCGTTTACTTTTCGAACGACACTTTTTTGTCGAATTTCGCGTTCTTCAATCAAATCCTGAATCAGCGTAAGTGGAATCATTAATAATAAAGTGAGTGCACCCATAACTAGCATTCGTGCAGTAATTGAAGTCTTAAACCAAGTTGTAAACTTTTTGTTGTTGTTTGTTTGATGTGTTTCCATTTCTTGTTAGTTTTAAAGTACTTTGAAATTCAAAGTGAGTAGATAAAAAAATAGTGTTATTTGATTGCTAGGAGTGAAGCCTAGTGATTTGTTTTGTACAAAGTACCGTAAATTGTATGTGGCGTATTATGTTCATTTAGTATGTGTTTCTATTCAATTAGTAAGTGTATTTATTTGACAATTATTCGCTTTTTTTAATGAGTTGTTCTAATGCTTCTATGTGTTTTTTAAACTCAACTTTTCCAAGTTTTGTGGCGCTGTATCGTGTGTTTGGCTTTCGCCCGATAAACTGTTTTTCTACTTTAATATATTCCACTTTTTCAAGTGCTTTTGCATGACTTGCCAAGTTTCCATCGGTGACTGACAAGAGTTCTTTTAGCATTTTAAAATCGGCAAACTCGTTAACCATCAGAATGGACATAATGCCCAAACGAATTCGGTGATCAAATGCTTTATTAATGTTATTTATAATGCTCACGGTTACTTCGCTGTTCGTTCTAAAAGGATATACATTAATCCGCCATAAATGATGTGAAATACACCAAATCCAATTGCCCAAAAATACAATCCATATCCTACATATTGTGTGGAAATTAATCCGAGGATGATGTTAGCAAACCCCAAATATTTTACATGTCCAAATGTGTGCTGACTTGCATTGACACAAGCCAATCCGTAAAAAATCAAGGTAACAGGCGCTACAAAACCAACAAATCCTTTTTGTAATAAAATCAAAGCGAAAATTCCTCCTGTTGCAAGTGGAATTAGAAAGTTGATAACTAATTTGATAGCAGTTTTATCGAACATATGTTCGCCATTTTTTTGGGCTTTGCGTCGTGTTAAAATAATTCCTGTAGAAATTGCTAAAAATAGTACGACAGCGGCAATCATCAATAGTTTTACAGTTACATCGCTCGAACCTGAGTATTGTCCGTTTTCATACAAACGACTTTTAACTTCATATACTTTTTGTAATTCTTGGCGAGCAAACCACGCACCAATTAAAGCGTAAACTCCAGCCATAATGCCCGAAAGTCCGCTTAGAGAAATAAACCGAGACGATTTATTCATGAGATTTTTAATCTCTTTAATGTCATTTAGATAGTCTGATGATGTCATAGTAAAGTACTTTGAAATACAAAGTAAAATAAAAAAGACTGTTTGTACAAGTAAAAAATGAATTTTTATAAAAATCACTTTTAAAAGTGAGTTCTAGAAATGATTATGAATTCTTTTCTGCGTCAGAAGAAAGAAATTACCTCTGTATTTGGTTGCTTCCTCATTTAATTGTTGATGATTTTCAGTTATTTAAAATCATTTCCATAACTTTAAAAACTTAACCTATAAAATTGCTCATTGGATAAAGTTTTAAAATATCTAAAAGATATTGGCCGTTTAGAACCTATTGAAATCAAAAATAGTAGTTTTACATTTCTACTTTCTGGTCCAAGTACTTACATTTATGTGTGGATTATGTTGTATTATAATCCCGATCTTCACATTCCTTTTTATGGTGAAATTGTATTTTCGTTACTTTTTATTCTTGTAGGTTCATTACCTTATTTGAAGCGTGACAAGATTAATGAAAGCTACGGCTGGATTACCTTTATAACACTTATTGTTTTTCAATATTACCTTACGTATGCAACAGCGCTGAATAATTTTTCGTTAGATTATTTGTTGGTAACCTATGTTTTTATTTTTGGTTCGGTATTGTTGCTGAGCAACCGATTGTTAGTTATTATTTTTAGTTTTTCTCAATTGATTCATTTGGCTTACAGAGTGTATTATTCAGACTTAGATCGAATGTCAGAAAGTGCCATTTTAGTCTCAATGAGTACCATTTTTATCTTTTCTTTTTTGGTAATGAATGGATTGATTCGCTATAGAAGAAAGCTTGAAGCGATCAATGTAAAACTAGAAAAACGAATTCGACAGCGTACGATTGATTTGGAAAATAGGGCGAAAGAATTACTCCGAAAAAATAAAGATTTAGAAGAATTTGCATATGTAGTTTCGCATGATTTGAAACGTCCGTTACGAAACATTTATACCTTAACAGATTGGTTGACAGATGGTGAAGAATATCAATTTAACGATGAAGCCAATCAAAGTTTACGACTCATTCAAGAGCAAGTGACACAAATGGATTTGTTGGTAGAAGGAATTTTAAATTATTCCTTGCAAATGGATAAAGAACGCTCAAAAAGTAGCGTAGATGCGCAATTGTTGATCGATCGAATTATTAAGGTAAATTCTAGTGAAAACGTTCACATTCAATCAAAACAAAAACTACCAAAAGTTATTTTTAATGAATCGCAATTGTTACAAGTATTTCAAAATTTGATTCAAAACGCCATCAAACACAATGATAAAGAACTTGTAAAAATTACTATTGATTACCAGAAAAATGAAAAATCACATCAGTTCTCTATACAAGATAATGGACCTGGAATTGATGAAAAATATCATAATAAAATCTTTGAGCTTTTTCAAAAATTGGAACTAAAATCTGAAATCGATTCTATTGGAATTGGTTTGGCTTTGGTAAAGAAAATTATTGAGCGAAACGGCGGAGAAATTACTGTAAATAGTGAACTTGGTAAGGGAACAACGTTCGTGTTTACCATTCCGTTATAACTCAAATTCAAAGAGATCATTTGTATTGCGCCTTAACAAAACATGATAAAAAACGTACTTAGAACGCTTGGAAGTTTGGAACCTTTCGAAATCCGAAATAGCAGTATTACGCTCTGTCTCGGAGCGCCAAGTACGTTTATATATCTGGAAATTATGAAGTATTACAATTCAGATATTGTGATGCCTTTTTACGGAAATATCTTGTTTGCAGTATTGTTTTTGATTGTTGGAATTTTGCCGAATATAAAGAACAAATTCATCTTACAGCATTATGGCTTGTTTGTATTTCTGTCTACAATGGTGTTTCAGCATTACTTAACATATGCCACCTATGTAAACAACTTTTCTCTTGATTTTTTGTTAGTTACTTATGTCTTTATTTTTGGTTCAGTATTGTTGTTGAGCAATCGGATTTTGGTCATTATTTACAGCACAACAGAAGCATTACACATGGCGTATTATGTGTTTCAATCAGATTTGACAGTTGTTTATGAAAGCGCCATTTTATTAACGATAAGCATTATTTTTGTACTTTCTTTTTTTGTGACAAATGGTTTTATTCGCTACAGAAAACGGTTGGAAATTTTGAATATAGATTTAGAAGAAACGGTTAAAAAACGTACGCTTACTTTGGAACAAAGAGCGAAGGAATTGCTCGAAAAAAATAAAGATTTAGAAGAATTTGCTTATGTGGTTTCGCATGATTTAAAACGTCCGTTGCGGAATATTTACACGTTAACGGATTGGCTTTCGGAAGATGAAGAAGAACAGTTCAATAAAGAAGCAGCCGAAAGTTTAGAACATATCAAAAAGCAAGTTACGCAAATGGATTTGTTGGTAGAAGGAATTTTAAATTATTCCTTGCAAATGGAGTCAGATCAAACAAAAAAAGAGGTAAATGTACATACGTTGGTAAAGCGAATTGCGAAAACGTTTGTTTCGGAAAATGTTTCCATTTCATTTGAAAAAAAACTGCCTCGAATCTGCTTTAGCGAATCACAATTGATACAGATTTTCAAGAATTTGCTGCAAAACGCCATCAAACATAATGATAAAGATCAAATAGAAATTTCTATTGATTACGATGCGACTTCAAAGACTCATAAATTTTCAATAACTGACAACGGTCCTGGAATTGCAGAGAAATATCACAAGAAAATATTTGAACTTTTCCAAAAATTACAAACAGATGGAGATGGCGAAACCATTGGTATCGGATTGGCATTGGTAAAAAAAATCATTGAACACAATGATGGAAAAATTCGCATCAAAAGTAAAGAAGGAAAAGGAACTACTTTTATATTTACGATTCCAAAAAAGTAATTAGCGCGTAGGGATAATTCTAAATTCAACCATAGCATCATTCCCTGCATAAAACTCCAAGCGATCTTTTTTGATACCTTTAAACGGAATTTTTGCTACGTACATTTTACCATCTTTTTCAATCGCTACAGGCTTGCTATATTGATCTCTAACAAATGCATAATAATACTTTTTCGTAGTATCAATTCGTTTGAAGCGAAGTGTAATATAACTGTTTGTTTTTGCACGAATAACTCCTTTTATCTTCGAATCTAATGTTGCATCGACCTCTAAAAATTTCGTAAAAGTATTTGGTTGATTGTAAAAATCTTTCTTACTTTTTTTAACTTTCAACAATTGCCATTTAGGATCTTTTGGAAAGTGTGATAAAATCAATTTTTCAGGTGAAATATCAAAATAAACATCTGTAAAGTCAACATAATTTGGTTTATCTTCTTCATTTCCTGTAGACCAAGTAGCATCAATCAAATTCCATTTGTCATTAAAATAAACAGCATTCCATGCATGATCGGTATTTCTCGGGATTTTTCCAACATCATCAATAGAAGTATATGCATTTCCTGAAATAACTTTTGCTTCAATATTGAGATATTCACAAGTATAAAATAACAATTGCGAATAGCCTTCGCAAACTGCTTTTTTCTGGTTTAATACATGCGAAGCATATTGTTTAAAATATTTATACTCGTAATCTTCTTGATTTTTAAAATCCTTAATTTTAATTCTGGGATAGCTATTTCTGCCAGTTCGAAGGCTTTTGTAGTCGTATTGAACGTGATTTGCAATCCAATAATACGCTGCCCGAACTTTATCGCCATCAGTCGTAAAATCTTTTTCTATGCGTTTGGCAAAATCTTCAATAGATTGAAATGAAGTAGGATACTTGTCGACTACAGTATCGACATGTGTATAGTTTTGCGCAATCATTATAAAATTGCTCAGGAACAATAGCAGTAAAAAGAATCGAGTTTTCAAAAGATACATTCTAAATTTAAAGTTATGTATATGAGTTCTATTTTCACAATATACGTTACACATTTATAACAATGAATATGCCATTATGAAATTAATTTTTCTATTTTTGAGTATTCCCACTAAATTCTAGCAACACAAAAACATATGACAATATTTCGTTTTAGACAATGGAGCATGTTTATAACGTGTATCTTCTTATATTGTTTTACAATAACTACATATGCTCAAAATAGTGAGGTAACTGCATCTCAAAAAGATTTGAAAGCTTTTGAAGCGTCATTACAAAGCATGTCTTTTAAAGATATTGTTGAAGAATATTACGTACACAGAATACCCGATTCTGCAAAAGCCGCAACTGTCATCAACTATTTGCGAACGAATTTTACAACTTCCAAAGACAATAATGAAGTAGCAGAAGCTTACATAACGATGTCAAGCTGGCAAAATAAGAATAACAATTTACAATCGGCATTGGCAAGTTTAGCCATTGGAATTGAAAAATCAAAACAGGCAGGAAATACGCCATTATTATACGAAGCTTACAAGAAAAAAGGAACCTATGAATTATTTGGCGGAATAACCGAAGATGCATTAGAAAGTTTTTTAGAAGCACTTGCTTTGGCTAAAAAAATGAACACATTAAAAGAGCAGATTGAAACTAAAAACAATATCTCGCTTATTAAAATTCAAGTAAATGATAATCTTGGAGCGATTGATTTTTATCTTGAAAACTTACAGCAGATTAAAGCATCTGAAGATAAAAGTTTAGAAAGCAAAATTGTAACAATTTATCTTGGTTTGACAAAAGCGTATATCAACCTCGATAAGCATGACGAAGCAAGTTGGTATATAAATCAAGGTCTTTCCATAAGCAAACAAACGAATAATGTAGCATATCAAGCATATTTTAAAACTTTTTTAGGTGAAATTGAATCCAATAGGGGAAATTATGAAAAAGCCCATCAATTATTTAAAGAAGTTAAAGAACTGATAAACAAAGCTGGCGGAAGTAGATCATTAGATATGTTTCTGAAGTTATACATAGGAAGAAATTACGCGGCACAAAACAAACATGAACTTGCGATACAAGAATTTTTAGAAGGCGAACGATTATTGCAAAAAAATGATATCGATTATTTAAGTATTCAAGGATTATATACAGGTTTAGCAAAATCTTATATGGCTACAGAAAACATAAAAGAAAGTTCAAAATACTTTAACAAAGCCACTGAAATTGATGCAAAAAATGATAAAATCCGTGCAATTCTAAAATCACGCATTACCAAAACAGAATTGGATGGTTTGAAAGAGCAAATTGATGCTATAGAAGTAAAATCGCAACAAACAACATATTATTATGCTCTTGGAATAGGAATACTATTAATAGTCATTATTGGATTGATTGTATATTACAAAAAACAACAACGAAAAAACAAAGCACGCTTTCAAAATGTCATACGTCAACTAGAAGAAAAACGACAACAAGAAAAGTTGCGACAAGAAAATGTAATCACGAAAGAAGAAGTAAAACCAGAAAAATCAGTTGTTTCTGAAAAATCTAAACGAATACGCAAAGCACAACCAGAAATTGATGAAAAAACACAGGAAATTTTAAACAAGCTAGCAATTTTTGAAGCCGACGAATTGTTCTTAAGTAAAGAAAGTACATTGGTAGAAGTTGCTAAAAAAATACAGACAAACACAACCTATCTTTCAAAAGTAATTAATACGTATAAAGAAAAATCATTCACAGCATACATCACAGATTTACGTGTCGATTATGCGATTGAAAGATTGTCAGTAGATAAAAAATTCAGGTCATTTACTATCGGAGCAATCGCGCAAGAAATCGGGTTTAAAAGATCAGAATCCTTATCAAAAGCCTTTAAAGTGAAAACAGGTTTATATCCTTCGTACTTTATAAAAGAGCTTGAAAAACAGGAGGTTACAGGGTTAAATCAGTCGTAATTTATAAATAACGACTAGCATTTTTAAGGCTCAGCTTCATTTTACTATATATTTGAGACAACATTAAACGAAACAAAATTTAGTATTATGAAGAAAGAAAGAAAACTCAAATTAGAAGTAAACAAAGTAAGCGTTTCTAACTTAAACAATACTTTAGGCGGTGGAAGTGACTTAGTATCTTCAGTTAATTTTCCTTGTGTAATCACTACAGTTCGACACACCATACCTGGACTAAATTGCAAAACTTTTTTAACAGCTTCCGATAGCGCAGAAAGATGTTAACATCATAAACAATAAGTAAAAATTATACAAAGCTCTCTAGAAATTTTTAGGGAGTTTTTTTATGCTCAAACTTTTTACTTCTATTTGAAAACGGTACAAAATTACTATTTTTAATTTCTACAAATAACCTTAAAAACACTACTCAAATTACAGAAAAACCGTTATTTTTGATACATTACCGAATCAGACTTAACACTAATAACTAATACAACCATTTATGCTCCTCCAAAAATATATAGCAGTATTGCTTCTTATTTTTTCTATTTCTATTACCGAGCAATCACTTGCGCAAGAAAATACCCAAGACACTATTCAACAATTTGACAAAGATGAATTTAGAGCTTCTTTGGAGATGATGAAAGCTAAGAAATTCGCAGGGTTATTTTCTCAACAGTATAAAAAAGATTCTTTAAAATCAACTTTTGGATTAAAACATATAGAAGAAAATATGATTGTTTCTAAAGATTTAGAAACTCAATTTTGGGGATATTACTGTTTGGCAAAATGGGAGAATTACAAAACCAACTTTCAAAAATCGATTAGTTATATCAAGAGAGCAACTGAAGTAGCAAAAAAAGAAGGTAATCCTGATCTATTATTAAACACATATATTTTTGAAGGAAACTTTTACTATGATTACAGTAAGTATAAAGAGTCGATGGAAAGTTATTTAAAAGCACTAGAATATGCTAAAAAAACGAAAAGTAGAAAACGTCAACTCGCTATATCACAAAGTATAGCTCTTTTAAAAATAGAAGTAGGTGATAACAAAGGAGCAATTGAACTGCTAGAAGGGACATTAAGAATATTAGAAGAAGAATATCAAAATAAGTTTACATCACTACATGTGAGTTTACACATAGCACTTACGAAATCATGTATGCGTGCAGAAGAATATGAAAAGGCTATATCCTACGGTAAAAAAGGTGTAGAACTCAGTAATGAGTATGGAGATGAAGATGCAAAAGCATATTTATATAATTTTTTAGGGGAAATAAACATAGCAAAAGGAGATTATGCAAAAGCAGATGAACTATTACAAAATGCATGGGAACAAGCACATAAGATAAAAAGTGCAAAATCACAATTACCTTTCATAAATCTAAACAGAGCAAAATTATATTATTATAAAAAAGAGTACTTTGTTACAATTGATATCCTACAAAAAATAGAATCGAATCAAAAGAAAAAAAAGACAAATTTCTTTAGTTTAGAAGATATGTACAAGTTTTTAGGAAAATCCTATAAGGCAATCGGTAATACAAAAAAGAGTTTATTTTATTTTGAAAAAACTAATGAAGTGTATACCGAAAATGATAAAAAACAGAATGCTATCGGTATTGAAATTATAAAAAAGTATGATCTAAAATCACTAAAAGAAGAATTAAGTCAGGCAGAGGAAAAAACTCAAAAAACCCAAGAAATACTAGCTGTAAGCATTTTTTTGGCTTTGTTAATTATTGGTGGATTAATTTATTTCTACAAAAAACGAGAAAAAGAAAATCAACGAAAATTTACAGCAATTCTAAAAAGTTTAGAAGAAGAAAAAGAAATTTTAGAAGCAGCGAAAGTACAAGAAGCACTTTTTGCAAAACAAGAAAAAGAAAAGTTAAAAGAAAATACTACCACTAGAATTACTTCTAAAAAAGAACCAACTACAACAACTGAAGTTAAAGAATTAGAAATTATTGATGAAACCAAAGAACGCTTATTGAAAAAGTTAAAAAACTTTGAAGCCAAAGAATTATTTCTCAGTAAGAATAGTAGCTTAAATGAAGTTGCCAAAAAATTAAAAACTAATACATCCTACTTATCAAAACTCGTCAATTCACATAAAGGAAAATCTTTTACGGCATACATTACAGATTTACGTGTCAATTACGCCATTAGAAGATTAAAGGAAGATAAAAAATTCCGTTCTTATACGATTGATTCTATCGCGAGAGAAATCGGATTTAACCGTTCAGAATCGTTTTCAAGAGCCTTTAAAAACAAAACGGGATTATATCCGTCATATTATATAAAAAACCTTGACAGTCAGAATGTTGAATAATTAATTTCATACTCGGAATTTATGAATTTCTAGATGCTTTTTATTCCAAATGTCAAATCAGGATTTATATTTGAGCATAACTTATGAAACCCTATGATTATGAAGAAAAAACTGTTTGCCTCTAAATTAAAATTCCAAAAAACAACTGTTGTATCCTTTAATACTGCTTTGAATATTAAAGGAGGAATGTTACAAAACAGTGATACCCGCGTTGTAAGCGTTGATGGCTATATGTGTTTATTAACAGATACATGTATTCCTGCACCAACTATTGGAGGTTGTGTTCCAACCACTGCTATTGATAATACTTGTCCGCCTCCAACCACAAGAAATGATGAAACTGTTTTTTGTGGTGCAACAAATGATGCTACAAGGCGTGATTGTACAATTAGTTTGAAAGGATGCTAAAACATTAAAACCAACCATATCAAAAGGCTTGCAGTACGCAAGTCTTTTTTTATGCAAAAAATCAAAATATAAACTATCTTAGGGTTTTATTACAAACACATGAAACCTGCGGAAAACTATATTTTACAGCAACCAGAACCGTACAAAACGATCTTACTACAACTTCAAGTACTGATAGAAAACACGTTTCAAGAAATAGAATTAAAATACAAATACAGAATTCCGTTTTACTACTACAAAGGAAAACCATTTTGTTATCTAAATGCAAGTCACAAAAGGCAATTTGTAGATGTTGGCATCGTAAAAGGAGGAGAAATTCAAATTCATAAAGAATGCTTGGTGACAGAAAAGCGCAAAAAAATGGCTTCACTGCGCTATAAAACAATAGAAGATATCAAAGCTGAAATACTAATAGAAGTACTCAAAAATGCAGCAAGTTTCTACTAATCTTTCAACTACGCTCCATATAACTAAATCAAAAAAGTACAATATCGACTGTTCTAAAAAGTCTAAAGAATCTAAGCAAGTCTAACCAAGTCTAAAAATCTAAGAAGTCTAAAAAAAGTCTACAAAGAACTAATCGTCTTACGAATCTTCACCAAATTGCTCAACAAACGTTCCAAATGATCCAAATGCAACATATTTGCACCATCACTTTTTGCATTTGCTGGATCAAAATGAGTTTCAATAAACAAGCCATCTACATTATTCACCACACCCGCGCGCGCAATGGTTTCAATCATATCAGGTCTTCCGCCAGTCACACCACTTGATTGATTTGGTTGTTGTAACGAATGTGTTACATCCAAAACAGTTGGAGCAAATTGCTTCATGGTAGGAATTCCACGAAAATCAACAATCATATCTTGGTAGCCAAACATCGTTCCACGATCAGTAATCCAAGCATTTTCATTACCAGAATCATGCACTTTCTTTACGGCGTGTTTCATGCTTTCGGGACTCATAAACTGCCCTTTCTTCAAATTTACAACCTTTCCTGTTTTCGCAGCAGCGACCACCAAATCTGTCTGACGCACTAAAAACGCAGGAATTTGTAACACATCAACATACTGAGCCGCCTTTGCTGCATCGGAAACTTCATGAATGTCAGTAATTGTTGGCACATCAAACGTATCAGAAACCTTTTTAAGGATTTCTAACGCCTTTTCGTCGCCAATACCTGTAAAACTATCTATTCTACTACGATTCGCCTTCTTAAAGCTTCCCTTAAACACATACGGAATTGCTAAATCATCCGTAATCTTAACGACACGTTCAGCAATACGTAATGCCATATCTTCGCTTTCTATCGCGCACGGACCAGCCAACAAAAAGAAATTATTAGAATCTGTATGTTTAATTTTTGGAATAGAACTCAGTTGCATAAATGATAAATTTTGCACAAAGATACGCTAAATTTTAGTAGTTCATACTACAAATTAATGCTAGTAAAAATAGTTGATTAACAGAAAGATAACTTAAAAAATCATATAAAATTACATTCTCTAACAAATAAACAGTACATTTGCACGCTTAAAAATCAGCGATAAATGGCTTCAATTAAAAATATTGCAATAATTGCGCACGTAGATCACGGAAAAACAACCTTGGTTGACAAAATTATGTATCACTGTCAATTATTTCGTGAAAACGAAAATACAGGAGATTTAATTCTTGACAACAATGACTTAGAACGTGAACGTGGAATTACAATTACTTCCAAAAACGTTTCTGTGAACTATAAAGGAACTAAAATCAACATCATTGATACACCTGGTCACGCCGATTTTGGTGGAGAAGTAGAACGTGTATTAAACATGGCTGATGGAGTTTTATTATTAGTTGATGCCTTTGAAGGACCAATGCCACAAACGCGTTTTGTACTTCAAAAAGCAATCGATTTAGGGCTGAAACCTTGTGTCGTTGTAAACAAAGTAGACAAAGAAAACTGTACACCAGACGAAGTATATGAAAAAGTATTTGACTTAATGTTTGAACTTGGTGCGGAAGAATGGCAGTTAGATTTCCCTGTAGTATATGGTTCTGCTAAAAATAACTGGATGTCAGACGATTGGCAAAAACCAACTGATTCTATCGAACCTTTACTAGATATGGTTATGGAACACATTCCAACGCCAGAATTTGAAGAAGGAACAACACAAATGCTTATCACTTCGTTAGATTATTCTTCTTTTACAGGACGAATCGCTATCGGACGTTTGCAACGTGGAACGCTCAAAGAAGGAATGCAAGTTGCTTTGGTAAAGCGTGACAAATCCATCATCAAATCAAAAATAAAAGAACTACACACTTTTGAAGGTTTAGGTAGAAAAAAAGTTTCTGAAGTTCAAGTAGGAGATATTTGTGCCATTGTTGGTTTGGAAGGATTTGAAATTGGTGATACTATTGCCGATTTAGAAAATCCAGAAGGATTAAAAACAATTGCTATTGATGAGCCAACAATGAGTATGTTGTTTACGATTAACGATTCGCCTTTCTTTGGAAAAGATGGAAAATTTGTAACATCACGTCACATCAAAGATCGTTTAATGAAAGAGCTAGAAAAAAACTTAGCTTTACGTGTAAACGAAACAGATAGCGCAGACAAATTCATCGTATTTGGTAGAGGAGTTCTTCACTTATCAGTACTCATTGAAACCATGCGTAGAGAAGGATACGAACTTCAAATTGGTCAGCCGCAAGTAATTATCAAAGAAATTGATGGTGTAAAATGCGAGCCAATTGAAGAATTAACGATCGATTTACCAGAACACGTATCTGGAAAAGCCATTGAAATGGTAACACTTCGTAAAGGAGAAATGCTAAGTATGGAAGCAAAAGGAGAACGCATGGTATGCGAATTCTTAATTCCATCAAGAGGAATCATCGGATTGCGTAATCAATTATTAACAGCTACTGCTGGTGAAGCAATCATGGCGCACAGATTTAAAGAATATCAACCCTTACGTGGTGGAATTCCAGAACGTCAAAACGGTTCGTTAGTATCTATGGAAAAAGGAACAGCAATTCCATATTCTATCGATAAACTACAAGACAGAGGAAAATTCTTTGTAGATCCAGGAGAAGAAATTTACGAAGGGCAAGTTATTGGAGAAAACTCACGTAGAGACGACATGACAGTCAACGTGACGAAAACGAAAAAACTGTCAAACGTACGTTCAGCAGGAGCAGACGACAAAGCGAAAATTGTTCCAGCAATCAAATTCTCTCTGGAAGAAGCGTTGGAATACATTCAAAAAGATGAATACGTAGAAGTAACGCCAAACCATCTGCGTTTGCGAAAAGTATTTCTAACTGAAGTAGAAAGAAAGCGTAACAAAACCATCTAAAATACAAGATTCTCATCATACAAAAGGTTTCATTGTTACGCAGTGAGACCTTTTTTTATGTGCAATCATTCAATCTTTTAATTTTTAAATCATTTAATCTTTCAATAAAAAAAAACATGGAAATACTAGGAATCACATTACTAGAATGGGTTGGATATGTAGCATCACTTGCAGTACTCATCTCTTTCACAATGAAAGACTTGCGAAAACTACGAATGATAAACGGTATTGGTTGTTTATTATTTGTTCTTTATGGTTTTATGATGCCAGAATTAAGAGTTGGTTTGCCAATCATCATTACAAACATGGCGATTTTAGGAATCAACATATATCATTTAACGAGAAGTAAAAAGTAAAACTCCAAATGTCATTTTGGTAAGAATGCTAGCAATTACGCATAAAAATAGTATTTTGTGAAGCAAACTAACATTCGTATTGGAAATCAAAAAAACGTTGCGAAAAATTAAGAATAATCAATGGACGTTTCCAGTTGTAGCTGCAATTGCAACAGGTTTGTATGCAATTATTCATAGTTACGGAACCAACTTTACACATCTTGGTTCGTGGTCGCAATTTAGAATGATGTTACTTCTGTACATCGGAGTTCCATTAGTAGTTTTTCTTCTTGTAAAAATTATTGTAGCTAAAGTTTCCTTCCTCAAAAAGTTTGAAAAATACAGCATTCCCATACTAAACGCAGCATTTTTTACTTTCTTCCTCATTGGAAAAACCTACGGATTCAACGCACGAAGAATAATCGTTTTAGGTTGTTTTATTGCTATCTTTCTTGCGATCATTCTGTGGAAACACTATAAAAAAATAGTCATCTTTCAATACTTATTGGCGCTTGTTGCATTCATTAAAATTCCGCCAATGTTGTATGAATACACCACACGATCGGAAGTTTGGTTGCAACAACCCGATGCGATAGAAACGGCAACGTTCAAAAAAACGCCAAACATTTATGTCATTCAACCAGATGGTTACGTGAATTTTTCAGAATTAAAAAAAGGCGCGTACACGTATGATAATTCAGAATTTGAAAATCATCTGAAAGCGAAAAACTTCAAATTTTACGACAATTTCCGAAGCAATTACATGTCAACCTTATTGTCAAACGCGGCGTTATTTACCATGAAACATCATCACATTATAGGACATGAAAACAAAGGTGCATTAGTTGGTTTGTCGGAAAAAATTGTGGGTAATAATGCAGTACTTTCAACCTTAAAAAACAATCAATACAAAACATTTCTACTTTTAGAATATCCGTATTTGCTGATGAGCAGACCAACTATCGGTTATGACGAATGCAACATTGATTACAGTGATGTTCCGTGGTTTGGAAATGGTGCTTTCAAAAAACAATATGAAATCATTCCGCCATTAAAAAAAACAATTAAAAGCAATACGGAAACGAACAACTTTTACTTCATTGAAAAAATAACGCCGAGTCACATTACAAGAACAAAAAGCGATCCAAAAGATGTTGAAGCTGATCGTGAAACCTATCTTAAAAAGTTAGTAGAAACTAACGATTGGCTTAAAAAAATCACAGATATTATCATTGAAAATGATCCAAACAGTTTAATCGTTATTTGCGCAGATCACGGTGGGTTTGTCGGATTGGATTTTTATGGAGAAATCACAGAAAAGCAAACCGATCGTGATAAAATCTACTCCGTATTTTCTTCCGTATTAGCAATAAAGTGGCCAAATGGAAACGCACCAAATTATGATACAGAATTGACTTCTTCGGTAAATTTATTTCGAATATTATTCACATATTTAAGCGAAAACGAAAGCTATTTAAATCATTTAGAAAAAGATCAAAGCTTCTCATTAGTCGTAAAAGACGCACCTTACGGAGTCTATCAATACATTGATGATGCAGGAAATGTGGTGTTTAACAAGCTTGAAGAAGCTGAAAAATAGCAGAATTCCAACTGTTTTTACTTCTTTTATCAGTTGAAAATCAATTTATAATACTTTAGAGCTACGAAAAACGATTTTTTTCTATCTTTACCGCAAATATCAAAACTATGGAATTTCTTTATTTTGATGCCGGATTGGGCGCGATGTTGATTCAAGCAATTGTTGCAGCTGTTGCTGGAATTGCCTTGTTTTACAAAAGCATTAAATACAAAATAAGATCCATCTTCGGTTTGGATAAAAATACCTCTGAAAATGAAGTATTTGACGATATTGATATTGACGATGCTACCATAGAAAATTCATCGAAAGATGACAAATAATACACAACACGCTTCCTCATATCGTGATCCTAGCGGATATGTATATGTTGAAAACAACGTCATCAAAAGAATTATATTTCCAAGTTATTTTCCGCAATACAAAGCCTTAGAAAAAAAAGATTTCTTCCAAAAAGCATTTCAACACAAACTGTTGATTCCGCATAAAGAAATAGAAAATTCAGACACGCATATTTGTATTCAACCTGAGCAAATTCCGTTTATCACATATCCATACGAATGGAGTTTTCAGCAATACAAAGAAGCTGCATTACACACATTAAAGTTACAGAAATACGCATTACAACACGATTTTTCGTTAAAAGATGCCACTGCATACAACATTGCTTTTCACAAAGGAAACGCAATTTTTATCGATACGCTTTCACTAGATTTTTATCAAGAAAACACACCTTGGCGCGCGTACAAACAATTTGTAACACACTTTTTAGGTCCGTTGGTTGTGGCAAAATATCACGGTGCCGAATTCCTAAAAACAATGTCAAATTTCATTGATGGAATTCCGCTAAAACTGATCGCTTCCTTATTGCCAGGAAAAACAAAACTCAATCCGTTTTTATATACCAACATTCACTTATTGGCAAAATATGAAAACAAGCATCAAGAAGAAGATGTAAAAGCTACAAAAGAAGCTACGTTATCAAAAAAAGGTTTGTTCAACATCATTGATAACCTGTACAATTATATCAAAAAGTTGCAACTCAAAGAGCAATCGGAATGGGGAAATTATTACCAAAAAACAAACTATTCTAATACGGCTTTTCAGGAAAAATCAAGTATCATCAACGAATGGATGCAGCAACTAAACGCTAAAACTGTGATTGATGTTGGTGGAAACGACGGAACTTTTGTCCGTGAAATTTCAAGCGAATTAGAATTGGCGTTGGTGGGCGATATTGACAACAATGCAGTCGATCAAAACTATTATTCCGTAAAGAAAAACAAAGAACAAAACATGTTGCCATTTACGATTGATTTGCTCAATCCGTCGGCGGCAATCGGTTTTCAAAATACGGAGCGTTTTTCATTTGTACAACGTGTGCAAGAATTCAAACCAGATGCAACATTGGCGTTGGCGTTAATTCATCATTTATCGCTTACAGGAAATGTGCCTTTTGAAAACTCAGCCGCGTTTTTTGCATCATTTTCAGAACACTTAATCATTGAATTTCCAAAACGAGCTGATTCATACGCAACTAGATTGCTCAACGCAAAAGCAGAATTCAAAGATCAATTTGGACATTACAATCTAGAAAATTTCGAAAAAACATATTCAGCATATTTCGAATTAATCGCCAAAAAAGAAATCACCGATTCCGAACGCGTTTTATATGTATTCAAGAAAAAATAGTGTGTCAAAACTGCGAAAATACATAGAAAACTTCGTCGCAAGTCAAAAGGAATATCCGATTGTCTTTGCCATCGCCGCAGGTTTATATTCCTTTATTTATACGTATCATTCCAACTTTATGTTGGTCAATTCGACGTTTCAATTTTTCGTTATTTTAGTGACGTATATTCTATTGCCAATCACAGTAATTTTGGCAGTTTGGCAGTTGGTAAAACGTTTAAAAATTCTATCAAACTATCAGCAATATGTGTTGCCGATTTTAAACGCAACGATCTTCGGATTTTTCTTTATTGGAAGAATCTACGGATTTCACCAACGAAAAATCATCTTGGCATATTTGATTGGTTTTACGCTTCTCGCGATTGTACTCAGAAAACAATACAAAAAAATAATTGTCATTCAGTTTATTATGGCGTTTGTGGCGTTTGTAACGCTTTTGCCAACATTGTACCGAGCAACTTTTGATTCGGATGAATGGCGAAATTTTCCTGAAGAAGTTGTGCAAACGAAATTCAATAAGTTCCCAAATGTCTACGTCATTCAGCCAGATGGTTATGTGAACTTTTCAGAATTGGCAAAAGAGCCGTATAATTTTGATAATCAGGAATTTGAATCGTATTTAAAAAACAGTGGTTTCAAACTGTACAACAATTTCCGAAGCAATTACACGTCTACTATTTTATCAAACAGTTCCATGTTTGCGATGCAACATCATTACAAAGGTGAACAATTATTTGGTGCTCGGGAAGTCATTGTAGGCGATAATCCTGTGATAGAAACCTTCAAAAATAACGGTTACAAAACCTTTCTATTTATGGAAAATCCATATTTACTATTGAATCGACCGACGATACAATACGATTCGTGTAATTTTGCCATGAAAGAAGTTCCGTGGTTTGGAATTGGCGCGTTTTCCATCCAAAAAAAGTTGATTCAACCGTTAGAAGAAACCATAAAAAAGCAACAAGGAAAACGGAACTTTTACTTCATTGAAAAAATTGCGCCAGGACATATTACGACATTTAAAAACATGGCGCAAAGTTTGGAAATTGAACGTAAAAACTATCTCAGTCAAGTAGAAACTGCTAATAAATGGTTAAAAGAAATTTTGGCTGTAATTACTAAAAATGATCCGAATGGTTTGATTGTAATTGCTGCCGATCACGGTGGTTACGTAGGTTTTAATTACACTAAAGAAATTCATCAAAAACAGACTGATAAAAAGTTGGTGTATTCTGCATTTTCATCTGCATTAGCGATCAAATGGGGAAACAATACTGCGCCAAATTACGATTCAAAACTCAAAACATCTGTCAATCTTTTCAGAACAATATTTGCACACTTGAGCGATAACGAAGCGTTATTAGAAAACCTTCAGGAAGATACCAGTCACGCTATCATCAAAAAAGATGCACCAAGCGGTGTGTATGAATACATTGATGGTAAAGGAAATGTGGTGTTTGAGAAGGTGGAAAAGTAAGTTTTATGACAAAATGAAATTCAATTCTTTTTTCCATTTTACGAATCCTTGCTTAACCTCAGAATAATCATGATATACACGTTCAAATTTATCTTCTGTTGAATTTATATAGTTCTTTTTTCCATCTATTTTAATGGTTTTTATTTTACTCTCAATTTCATTAAGGTATTCTTTTACTTTTGAAATTTCTTTCTCGATATGCCACACGTAAGTAGCTTCCTTTGTATCTAACGTTTCCCAGATATAATGATAATTTTCTTTTCCTTCTATTAAAAATAAAAACGAAAAAGGTTTATGAAGAAATCTAAGTTTCATTATTCTACTTTCATGTTTTTTTGAAAGAAAATTTAAATGTTTATAATGTTTTGTATTTGTAATTTTTAGTAAGTCCTCAAAAAAATCACTATCATCATTGTAAAAAGCATTTATATTTACTTCTTCTTTGGAAAAGCTATCAAAATATTCTTCCATTGTGAATAAAGTCTTGTCTATTTCAATATTGGAATTTTTAGTAGATTTTATAAAATTTATTTTTACTTCTTCGATTAATTGTTCGTTGATTTTACTTATTTCAGGAGAATTAACTTCAATTGAAGTTATTTGATTTCCCGTGATTTCAATCTTGGAATTTATTTGTATTTTTTTTGTTTTTAGAATTTTAGAAAAATAGTTTTTTACAGCATCAAATTCTTCTCTTATTGAAGGATTAACTATGGATAATTCTATGATTTCTTTATATTCATCAAACTTCTTTTCAAATGTCACTTCCCCATTCTTAAAATTTACATCTTTAAATTTTACATAAAAAGTTTTGGAGATGTTGCCTTTGTATGTAGTTTCATGATTTTTGGGGAGATAAGAGTTGTCGCTAATAACGGTATCTTTTGATGTATAAAATGGTTTTGAAATTCCTCCTTTAATCGTTTTGTTTAGAGCAATAGTGTCAATGCTTCGGAATGTTACAGTTTCTAGAGCATTTAATTTGTCTGAAAATCTCTTTTGGTTTTCTTCAAATCTGGTTTTTCCATTGTGATAAGAAATTATTTCGCAGTAAATTCTTTTTTCAGTCTCTATGTGTTTAATGACTTTTATTAGCCAATATGTTGGGTATTTAAATTCAGTGACATAATTTGGAATATCCACTTTATTTAACGGAATAGGTTTATCATCTGTTAAATAGGCTTTATTGCCTTTAAATATTATTTTAAAATCTTCTCCAAACACATTTTTTTAATTAGAGTGAATATTAGCGATATTTTTTTTAGTAATTATACCTTCCATGAAGAAGAATATAAATATTAAATCTATAAGAATTTATTTTAAAACCAAAATAATAGACAAAATTTCAATTTTCCATAATACTTCTGCCAAACTCACGTTAAAATTAGTAAATTCACTTTTTCTAAACCAAACCTAAATTTACACACTAACCAAATATACAAGTGAATCAAAATTGCTTTGGGATAACTTTGTCTCGGAAGCAAAGAATGCTACGTTTTTGTTTTATCGCGATTTTATGGAGTATCATCATGACCGATTTGACGATTACTCTTTGATACTTTTTAAAAAAGATAAACCAATTGCGCTATTTCCTGCCAACATTCACGAGAATAAAGTGTATTCACATCAAGGATTAACCTATGGCGGAATTTTGGTTACAGAAAATTTAAAACTTCGTGACGTGGCAACTTGTTTTCAAATGATTTTAGATGATTTAAAAGAAAACAACATTCAGCAATTACACATAAAGCAGTTGCCAACAATTTACAGTCCGTTGCCAACAGATGAATTACAATATCTATTGTTTACGCTTGAAGCGAAATTGACACGCAGAGACGCACTTTCCATAATAAATATGCAACAAAGACCAAAAGTATCGAAAGACAGAATTGCAGGCAACAAACGCGCTATAAAACACAATTTGGTAGTGAAAGAAGTGCATGAATTTGATGATTTTTGGAATCAGATTTTAATTTCGAATCTGCAGAAAAAACACGACGCAAAACCTGTTCATTCTTTGGAAGAAATTACAAAGTTAAAAATGTCTTTTCCAGATAAAATTCGACAATTTAATGTATATAAAGATGAAAAAATTGTTGCCGGAACAACCATTTTTGACACGAAATATGTAGCACATTCACAATACATTTCAGGAAACGAAGACAAAAATACTTTGGGAAGTCTAGATTTTTTACACTTGTATTTGCTAAACGAAGTATTTCAAGATAAAATGTACTTTGATTTTGGTATTTCCAACGAAAACCAAGGTAAAAATATCAACGAAGGTTTGCATTACTGGAAAGAAGGTTTTGGCGCACGAACAATCACGCAAGATTTTTACGAAATTGACGTACAAAACAGTCCTAAACTCGATACGATTTTTATATGATTAAATTTCTAGATTTACACAAACTCAACGCACGATTTGAAGTGGAATTTCAGGAAAGATTCAAGAATTTTCTAGATTCAGGATATTACGTGTTGGGAACTAATGTAACATCGTTTGAAAAGTCATTTGCAGCTTATTGCGGAACGAAACATTGTATTGGTGTCAGTAATGGTTTAGATGCACTCATCTTGATTTTAGAAGCGTATAAAATTCTCGGGAAACTTCAAGAAGATGACGAAATTATCGTACCTGCAAATACATATATTGCGAGTATTTTAGGAATCACTAAAGCAGGATTAAAACCTGTTCTCGTAGAACCAGATTTAGAAACATTTAATATTGATCCTACCAAAATAGAAGCTGTAATCACGCCGAAAACGAAAGGAATTTTGGTCGTTCATTTATACGGGCAATTGGTGGATATGAGTTCCATCCAAGGCATTGCAAAAAAGCACAATTTGCTCGTTATGGAAGATGCCGCACAAGCACATGGAGCTGTAAGTTCCAAAGGAAAAAAAGCAGGAAACCTCAGTGATGCAGCAGGATTTAGTTTTTATCCTACAAAAAATTTAGGCGCTTTAGGAGAAGCTGGCGCAGTGACCACAAATGATACAGAACTAGCGGAAGTGATTACCAAATTACGCAATTATGGAAGTTCGTCAAAATATGTAAATCAGTACAAAGGTGTCAACAATCGTTTGGACGAAATCCAAGCAGCATTTTTAAATGTAAAATTGCCACATTTAGACACGGACAACGAAAATAGGAGGAAAATGGCAACGCGTTATTTAAGTGAGATTAAAAATCCCCTAATTATTTTGCCAAATTATCAAAAAGATGCTTCACATGTGTTTCATCAATTTGTGATTAGAACGAATGATAGAGCAAAATTGCAAGCCTATTTGACAGAAAACGAAATTGGAACATTAATTCATTACGAAATTCCGCCACACAAACAAGAAGCATACAAAGAATGGAATCATTTGCACTTTCCGATCACAGAGAAAATTCACCAAGAATGTTTGAGTTTGCCCATAAGTCCTGTGATGGAAATGGAAACGATTTCAACAATTATTTCAGTACTTAATTCCTATAAAAATTAGGAACAATTCTCGATGAATTTATGGCTGATAAGCAACAATTTTCATACACACATATCTTAAAAGCTACGTCGCTATTTGGTGGCGTTCAGGTGTTTAAGATTCTGATTTCGATCGTACGTGTAAAAGTCGTTGCTATTTTACTGGGAAGTGTCGGCATGGGAATTATTGGTTTGCTAAATACGACAATTCAAGTAGTTAGCGAAATCGTAAAACTCGGTTTAGATACAAGTGCAGTGAAAGAAATTGCGCATGTAAATTCGTCCAAAGATGAAAAAAGGATTGCGGAAACTGTCAGTATTCTTGAAAAATTCATTTGGATTACAGCAATTATTGGAGCAGTATTTACCATCGTATTTTCGGCAGTTTTAAGCAAACTGACATTTGGAAATACAGAATATACATTTGAATTTATTTGGTTGGCAATTGCGATTTTCTTTATGCAGTTGACCAACGGAAAAATCGCAATTCTACAAGGAAAACAAACACTGAGAAAGCTTGCAGTTGCAAATTTATTAGGAAGTACCATTGGTTTAATTGTATCAGTACCGTTGTATTATAGTTACGGAATAGCAGCGATTGTACCAACGATTATTATTACTGCAATTACGATATTTTTGTTTTTTTGGTACTTTGTAAATTCACTCAAAATCCCAAAAATTCCGCTTACCATAAAAGAAGCGTACGCAAAAGGAAAAGAAATGCTGCATTTGGGTTTGGTGTTGAGTGTTACCGGAATTATTACGTTGACAACAACCTATATTTTGCAAATTTACATCAGATACATTGGCGGATTGGATGAAGTTGGGTATTACACCGCAGGATTTTTAATCATTAATTCGTATGTCGGAATGGTTTTTAACGCCATGGGAACTGATTATTTTCCGCGATTGTCAGCCATTCATACAGATAATAGCAAAGTGCAAGTTGCTGTACGAAATCAGGCTACGATTGCAATTTTGTTGATAACACCAATTATTACAACATTTTTTATTGCGGCGCCATTGGTCATCAAAATTCTATATACAAAAGAGTTTTTGGTGATTTTAGGATTAATTTCTTGGGGCGTTTTAGGAATGGCTTTTAAAGCCGTTTCTTGGTCGGTTGGATATGTAATTCTTGCCAAAGGCGATTCGCGAATATTTGTAAAAACCTCTATTGGATTTAATCTGTTAATGTTGGCAATGAATTGTACAGGATATTATTTTTACGGATTAACAGGTTTGGGAATCAGTGTTTTATGTTATTACATCATTCACTTTGTGAGTTTACTTATTATTACCAAAATATTCTATAATTTAAAATTTCAAAGTCCGTTTTATAAATTATTCATACAATGTATTTTGTTAAGCGGATTGGCATTTGCCTGTACTTTTATAGAAGGAATCTATTTGAAATATGGCGGAATGATTGTGATAATGCTACTTTCTTATATCTTTACGTATTCGCAATTGCAGCAAAAAATGAACATTAAACAATTGATAAAAGATAAGCTTTCTAAACGATCATGAGACAAATGCTTAGAAATATACGAGCAAAGTGGAAGTTGTATCTGACAGTGAATTGGATAAAAACACTCTATTTTAATTATAAAATGTTTCCGTTTGCAGTGGCAAAAAAGCTTCCAGTGTTTTTTTATGGTTCTGTGAAATTTAATAGTTTACGAGGAAATATTACAATTAATGCACCAAAAATCACGAAAGGAATGATTGGTTTTGGTCAGAATTACGAAATGAATAAACGATCTGCAAAAATTGCTGAAATTACACTTGATGGACAGTTGACTTTTAAAGGATTTAGTCAATTTGGAAAAGATTATTTTTTAAATATTATGGAAGATGCGTATTGCGAAATGGGCAATATGGCTTCTATCGGAACGCGAGGAAAAATCATTTGCTCTCAGAAAATTATCTTTGGTAAATATGCTCGAATCGGGTCAGAATCGCAAGTAATTGATACTAATTTTCATGCGATGTTCAACACGGAAACGCAGGAACAATATGAAATGAAAGGAACAATTATTTTAGGAAATTACAATTATTTTGGCAATAGAGTTTCCGTATATAAAGACACGATAACTCCTGATTATATTACGGTTGCTTCGCATGCAGTTCTTAAAAAAGATTATTCAGATATATCAGAAAATACGATGATTGGAGGTATTCCTGCTAAAGTTATTAAAACAAACGTTTCTAGAGATTGGGAAGGCGAACGCGAAATGATTGAAAATGCGTTGATTGTATTCAAATAAGTTGAAACACAAAAAAACCATCTCAAAAAATTGAGACGGTTTCTCTTTCATAGCGTTTAGGCTATTCAGGGTTCCTAGGTGGAATATTATTTCATGTCAGTAACTTCAATCTCGTATACTTCTCCATTTTTCATAATGATGTTATACATTCCTTCTGAAGTTAACATATTCACTTTTTTCTTCATGTTTTTATCATCAATCATGTGAATTTCTTTTACGGACATTCCTTTATTAGACCATACTTTTAATCCATTTTCAGTTAACATAAATTCGTATGAAAAGTTTTCAGGTCTTACATAATTAATGGTAATTTCTCTTTCGTAATTAGAGTCTCTATCGGTATCTAATTTGAAGGTAGTTTCCAAACTTGGATTTACTACAATTCTATCCTGATTTAATTTGTACTTGTCATTTTCGTCAAATACTACTGGATAAGTTGCTTTTGTTTCTTGTAACATTTTCATGTTATCTTCTAACTCTACTTCTACGATTTGAAATTCAGCTACATTTTCTCTTACAACATCTGAATCTTCGATGTTATCCTGTGCAAATGCAATAGAAGTTGATAATAAAATTGATGGTACTAAAAATTTAATATAATTTTTCATTGTTATTGGTATTATTAATTATGATATTATACTTTTTGTAAGCTGCGATAATATCTTAGACAGCATTAAAACTACGCTAGAAGACAAGTGCTTCTATCGAAATGGTAAATAATTTGTTACAATTATGATTTTACCATCGAATTATTTAATTGTGCTGTAGTTTTAGTTGACCAAGCGTTTAACATCCAACTAGATTTCTCTAATTCTCTAATGTAAGCACCTATCAAGTCAATTGTTCCTTCATCTCCTGCTTTATTAGCATGATCGATTACTAATTTCATCTGTGCTAACAATAACTTGTGGTCGTTGATTAGAATTTCTACCATTTCTGAATCGGTCAATAATGGACTAGATTCTTCAATTGAAGACATTTCTAAATAATCACTCATTTTACTAATTGGGTGATATTTTAAAGTTAAAATACGTTCTGCGATTTCATCAATCTTTGTTTGTGCAGTAGTATATAACTCTTCAAATTTATTATGAAGATCAAAAAAGTTTTTTCCTAAAATATTCCAATGAAAACTTCTTAGTTTTTGGTAATATACGTGGTAATCGGCTAATAATGTATTTAATTCGATTACAACTGGAGTTAATTCTTTATCACTCATATTTAAATAATTCATATTCTTTTTCTTATTAATGGTTAATATTTTTTTGTTTGACACTAATTCTTGAAACTGGATACATCCAAAATAAATTTTCAAGAAATAATTTTTAGTGTTATTGTTGCGATTTGTAATAATCACACTTTCAATATAGCGGCAGAAGAAATTTTGTCAAGTGATTTAACAACACTTAACGGTTCATTAAAAAAATTAACATAAAAAGTGTTAAAATGAAATAGTTAAATGTTAAAAAATTAACACAAAAAATTCTTCGAAAAAATAATTTTCGTGAGAAATGTGCAAAAAAATGGTTTTTTTGTCGATTTTTGATGTGGAAATTGTGTAAAATATCTCCGAAATCATATAAATCGCTAAAAAATCGTGAATTTGGGTAAAAATCAATTTTTCTTCCAAATCTTTAAAAATTAACACTTTTTAACAATTGCATTCCTCTAGTAAAATTTCAAGCTTCACTAAAATCTTTTGTATCTTTAAACTAAAAAAAGAATGAATCAGAAATACCTAATGATCTTCCTTTTACTATCTCAATTCTTAATTGCACAAAACGAAGAAATTGATTTTGGTAAATATAAAGATGGAAAACAATGGCAAATTACTAATGATGGCGTGATGGGTGGACTTTCCGAAGGCGATTATCGTTTCTCAGACAATGGTGTGGTATTTTCTGGAAACATTTCATTAGAAAATAACGGTGGATTTTCTTCTTACCGAAGCCAATTTAGTAAAAGAGACCTTTCTGCTTTCAAAAAAGTCATCATTCGATATCGATCAAAAAAATATATAATGGGATTTACCTTAGAAATGGATAGACGTTGGTTTGTACCCTATTATAAAGTAGATTTACCAGTGACAGACTGGAAATGGGAAACAATAGAAATTCCGTTTTCAGGATTTGCACGATACAATATTGGGCGCAAACGTCCTGGGAAAATCTCCAAAAATGAACTGAAAAAAATATTGCGTGTTGGTTTTATCTCAAATGAAAAGAAAGCGGGCGAGTTTAAAATTGAAATTGATTACATAAAGTTTGAATAATGGCATACAACATCGTATTGATGGAACCTGAAATTCCAACAAACACAGGAAATATAGGTCGTTTAAGTCTCGCTTCTGGTTCCAAACTTCATTTAGTAAAGCCTTTTGGTTTTGAAATTACAGATGCGCGACTCAAACGTGCGGGTTTGGATTATTGGCAACATTTGGAAGTACATATCTACGAAAATACTGCAGAATTCTATGCAAAAAATGCTGGTAAAAAAATGGTATATCTGTCAAGTCATGGACAAAAAACCTATGATGAAATTCCGTATGAAGACGAATTGTTTTTAGTATTTGGGAAAGAATCAGTGGGTTTATCAGAAGAAATCGTGGAAAATAATAAAGAACATTTGTATACCATTCCTATGTTTAGCGAACACATTAGAAGTCTCAATTTGGCAAATGCAGTTAGTATTGTGGTGTATGAAGGCATACGTAGGTTGAAGTGATTTTTTTTAGTTGTGAGTTGTGAGTTGTGAGTTGTGAGAATTGAGAAGTTTTTCAAATAAATTTTAGCTTCTAACAATCTAACAATCTAACAATCTAACAATCTAACAATTTGAAAATTTGAAAATTTGAAAATGTAACAATTAGTTTCAAACAACATTCAATTTCTTCCTAGAAACGTATTTAATACTTAGTATTTTATGTAAAAATCAAATAATGATCTCAGGAAAAACCTTGAATCATTGAATTTTTAAATCTTTGAATTGATGAGCGAAGCGAATAAAAAAAAATCCCAAGCATCAAACAACTTGGGAATTTTATAACTCATGAAACTTTGCGTATTGGTTTCTCTTTTAAAGGAAAGCCAAAAACAGCTGAACAAATCACTTCTTCGGTTCCTGCTTTCTTCTTCGGTTTGGTAACCAAGATACGAACGATTAATTTTTTATCATGTTGTTGAATCAATTGTGCCTGAATTGTTAGCTTATCATGTAAACGTGCGCTTTTGGTCATTTTAAATGTATAATCGACAATGGCAGGAACTTCATGAGTATAAAATTCTCTAATTGGATATGTTGCTACAAGTTGAATCTTGTCAAAAAGTACATGCGGATGTAAAAATCCATTACTATTCGCCACTTTCTTAGTGACTAAAAACTGAATATTTGTCTGTATTTTATTTTGTGTTAATGTGTTCATAATGTTTAAATTTTAATGATGTATCAAAAGTGGTATTGGTTCGGTTAATGCAAACGAATTGTTGACTCCAAAATAGGGTGTAAAGCGGCGAATGGTCATCAGTGTCTTTTGAATAAATTTGAACATGTTTTTCATAATAATAGGTTTTAAAAAATTAATGATATAAAAATAAAAAAGGTGCTTTGTAAAAAGCACCTTATAAGTTTATGATATGAATATAGAATTGTTAACTAATACTTATGTCGATGCTTGTAATTTGTACGTTTATTTGTTGATACAGGAATGGTAATCATAACACGTTTTGCGTTTGTATTACGATTTATAAATTGGCGATATAATTGTACTAAAGCATTCATTGATATAAAACTATAAAATTTAAATTAGACCTTCTAATATTTGTGTTATTTATAACAAATTATATACCATTTTAGTGTAAATTTGCAAAAAAATAATAAATCATGTCAAATAAAAGAGATTTAAAGAAGGACTTAAACTACGTTTTTGGTGATATCATTGATGCAGCTTTAATATGGCAAATTGCAAATCCAGAGGAAGATGCAACGAAAAGTGAGGAAATCATTGATGAGTCTATTAAAAGTTTTGATGAATTGATTGTAGAAACAAACAAAAGAGGTGTTGAAAATCCGAAAGCTCACTATAAAGGAATCAGACAATCATTAGAGACAAAAGCAACTGAATTAGTAGCAAAAATTAATAGTCTTTAAAAAAATAAAAAAAAGGTTTGCAAAAAATAAAAAGCTTTTTATATTTGCAACCGCTTTGCCGATGTAGCTCAGCTGGCTAGAGCAGCTGATTTGTAATCAGCAGGTCGTGGGTTCGAGTCCCTCCATCGGCTCAAAGTAAAAAGCTCCTTTCAATAAGGAGCTTTTTTTTATGCCCGAAAATCAATGTATCTTTAGGTGTTGGGTAAAAGGTGTTAGGTGTTAGGTTTTAGGTGTTGGGTATTAGATAATTTTTGAATAGAAATCTTTACAACCTCAACATAAGTTTAACAGTTCGAGTTTTAAAATCATCGTAAACATCTTACAAACAACAAACAACAAACAACAAACAACAAACAACGAACAACGAATAACGAATAACGAATAACGAATTACGAATTACGAATAACGAATAACGAATAACGAATAACGAAGTTAAAACGTTAAATTTTTAATTGAAAAATATAGTTTCAAGCAAACAACTGTCACATCGAGCGAAGTCGCGATGAAACAACAAATAAATAACAAACAAATATGCAATTCAAAGAACTAAAATTAAACAAACCAATCATTCGTGCTTTATTCGAAAAAAACTACGAGGAACCAACTTTAGTTCAAGAACGTGCCATTCCTGTTATTTTAACTAAAAAAGATATCATTGTTTCTGCACAAACAGGAACTGGAAAAACGGCTGCGTATGCGTTGCCAATTTTACAACTATTGTTTGATAAGCAAGACGCTCCAAAGAAAGGAAAGAAAATAAAAGCATTGGTTGTTTGTCCTACGCGTGAATTGGCAATTCAGATAGAAGAAAACTTTCAAACCTATAGCAAATACACAAACTTACGCACAGGTGTTATTTTTGGTGGCGCTTCAATTGAACCACAAAAAGACATGTTGAAAAAAGGAATTGATATTTTGGTTGCTACGCCAGGTCGTTTGCTTGATTTGCACAAACAAGATGTTGTCAATTTAGATTATGTAGAAATCTTAGTATTGGATGAAGCCGATTTGATGTTGGATATGGGATTCATCGACGATGTCAAAAAAATTGAACGTTTGTGTCCCGATGGAAAACAAATTCTGCTATTTTCTGCTACCATGCCATATAAAGTGGAGCATTTGGCAAATTCAATTCTTAAATCGCCAGCATATGTAGAAGTTTCTCCAACGTCATCGGCGGCAAAAGGAGTAGATCAAGTGTTATATTATGTGCCGAAACCTAAAAAGATTGAATTGTGTTTGCATTTGCTCAGGAATACCATTAAAGGAAATGTAATTATTTTCAGAAGAACCAAATATGGTGTTGATAAACTTGAAAAAACGCTGCTGCGGAATAATTATAAAGTGGCGAGTATTCACGGAGACAAATCACAAAACCTTCGACAAGAAGCTTTAAACGCATTTAAAAAAGGAGAAGCGAAAATCTTTATTGCAACCGATGTCGCTGCACGCGGAATTGATATTAAAAATGTAGATGCTGTGATTAATTTTGACATTCCTAATGTTTCTGAAACGTATGTCCATCGAATTGGAAGAACAGCACGTGCTGGCGCATCTGGAATGGCATTGTCGTTCTGTTCGGCAGATGAGAAAAATTACATTAAGGATATTCAGCAACTTATTAATACGACAATTCACGTAGAAGAAGATCATCCGTATCCGCTAGATCCAAAAGCAAAACCACCTGTACACAAAAAGAAAGGTAGTAAGTATAAAAAAGGACGTAAATCGGAAGCTTCTAAAAAGAAAAAGAAACGTTGGTACTAGACGATTTTAGATGTGCGATTTTGGTTGATTTTAGATTTTTAATTAAAACTATTTGAAACGTCATTACGAGCGATAGCGAATTAATCTGTCTTTTTTATGTTGAATGTTGAATTGGCTTCACATAGCATTTAGTTTTTAAAAGTACAGATCGTCATATTGAGTGAATTTCTTTGAAAAAATTTGTATCGAGATATGCTTTGAAATTAAAAATATAAAATGCTAAATTTTAAATGTAAAAGTAGTTTTGAAACGTCATTACGAGCGATAGCGAAGTAATCTGTTTCTCTTTGTATGTTGAATTGATTTCAAACAACAAGCAGTTTTCTCAACTGTAAATTTTATCTAAATTTTGGCTAAGTCGTATCTAATTCAGTTCATTCAAATTTTTCCTATCTTTCAAAAAGCTTTCAAAATTTTACATGACTTTCAAAAAACTATTTCTCAGCTTTCGCCTGATTGTGCTTGCAATAATACTTAGTTTCTGCTCAAAAGAAACTTCAAAGAAGCAATATGATACGTCGCGAATTCTCGCGTATGAAGTCAATCCGAGAAAGGATCAATTACATTTCTATTGGAAAAATGAGCAGCGTCAAATCTATGGAAATGCCAAAAATCTAAAAGTGCAACTTGAAGCAAAAGGTGAAAAATTGATATTTGCAATGAATGGCGGCATGTACAAAAAAGATCAATCGCCACAAGGTTTATACATTGAAAACGGGGAAGTTTTAGCACCTTTGGACACAAATAAAGAAGGTTACGGAAATTTCTATTTACAACCGAATGGTGTTTTTTATGTTACTGAAGAAAACAATTCCATTATTTGTACTACCGAATCATTTAGAGAAGCAAAAAATATAAAATACGCAACACAATCTGGTCCGATGTTAGTGATTGATGGGAATCTTCATAAAAAACTCACCAAAGGTTCTAAAAACCTGCATATTCGGAATGGAGTAGGCGTATTACCAAACGGAAATTTACTGTTTGCGATGAGTAAAGAAAAAATTAATTTCTATGATTTTGCAAGTTTCTTTCAAAAAAATGGTTGTAAAAATGCTTTGTATCTTGACGGATTTGTCTCAAAAACTTATCTACCAGAAAAGAATTATAAACAAGATGATGGAAACTTCGGAGTAATTATTGGAATTATAAAATCTAAAAAATAAGAGCAATGTATGTTTGAAGTTTTAATCGCAAACATACATTACTCAAATCATATTATAATTAACTACAATACATAGTTTAAATACACAGAAAAACTGTTTTTAGAAGTCACATTTCCTCCAAAGAGATCTTGAGATACCGGAAAGGTAAATTTACCGCCAATTTGGACTTTACGAAGGTTAAATTCTGTTCCTAAAGACGCATTGTATATGGAGCCATCAGTTTCAGGTAGTTTTTCACCATATTGCTGAATTGACTCATAAAAATCTCCTGAAAAAGCAACAAAAGGAGAAATATCCATTTTTGATGTGTTCAACTTGTAGTACATATTTGTGCTAAAGCTGAATTGATTCCCAAATTTATACTCATTTTTATTTTTTGATTTTATATAGTACGAAACATTTGTGCTGATTCCTATATTGTTTTTTTCAAAAGAATGCATAGCTGAACTTACAAAATCCCAACTTCCTGTGCCTACTTGAAATCCAGGGTTAACTCGATCGGTCAGACGTTGTTCAAATTCTCCTGTAGGAGATTTTACGCCAAGTCCAAAGTTTATGGCATGACCACTATCAATTTTATCAGTCATAGTCTCGTCTTCTGATTTTTTTTGAACCTTCCATTTGTACCAGCCCATTACAGTAATATCTCCCAATCCGTTACTGTTTTCATCTAAATTTTGAAATGTTCTGTTTAAATCTTGATACGGAATAATGGCACTTATGTAAAAAGAGGTATTTAGTGGTACAAAACCCCATAATTGATAGGTGTTAAACTGCTCTTGACTTTTTGGGGAATTGACAAAAATTCCATTTTGAGATTCATAAGATTGATGAATGTATCTAATTCCAATAAAATTAGACATTCCCAAGTTTCCAAATGTTGCGCTTCCGCCACTTGTGGTGCAACTGCAAAGATCACAAGCATTTCCTGCGAAACTCACCAAAATTAGTATAAGTAATACGTGATATTTATTCATATTCTGCAAAACGTTCATCATTTAAAAATTCATAATCAGTAAGTGTTTTTAAAAACGCGATGATACTCGTTTTTTCATATGCTGTTAAGGAAATTCCGTAACTACCATCAGTTCTTAATAAGCTAGGATCTACGTTGCCGTTATCAACCATTCCTTGGTTGTAAAAGTTCAATACAGCTTCTAGTGTAGAAAATCGTCCATCGTGCATATATGGATAGGTGACTTCAATATTTCGCAAACTAGGAACTTTAAATTTGTACAGATCGTCTGGATTTTCTAAAATGTCAAATCTGCCTAAATCATTGAGTTGCGGATTTACAGGTAAGCCATTATTTCGATAGCTTTCATCTGTAAACAAATCAGTTGCGTGACATGAAGTGCATTTTGCTGTAAACGTATTTAAACCATCTTGTTCTATAGCGGTGAGCGTTACGTTATCTTCTTGTCTCACATATTTATCATATTTAGAATTGGAAGAAATCATTACAATCATAAATTGCGAAAGTGCTTTTAGCATATTTTCACTGTTTATGTTTCCATCTTCAAAAGCACGACGAAACAATTTTTTGTATTCGTTATCAGTTTGTAGTTTTTGAATTACGTTAGATAGCGTTTCGCCCATTTCTAAATCACTCGTAATTGGAATGATTGGTTGTAAGTCTAAATGAGAAGATGCGCCATCCCACATAAATTCACGTTGGAATGCCATATTTTGAATTGGTTGCGCATTTCTTTTTCCCACATTTCCATCAACACCATGACTTACGGTATGTCCGTGATGTGTAAACGCAAAGGCTTGCTCGTGACAAAAAGCACATGGAATGGAGTTATTAGCAGACAATCGTCCGTCGAAAAACAGTTTTTTTCCTAAAGCAATTCCATCTTCCGTCACAGGATTATTATCCAGATTATAGGTCATCTCTGGAAAATTTGCAGGGACTTCTACAGTTACAGGAATTGGCTGATAAATTTCGTCAAAATCCGTGTTTTTTGAGCATGACCAAATTGTTATGGCGATGCATAATATTATAAGTTTGTTCATATATAAACATTTTTAAATATTTCAAAAACCTCCCAAAATCAACATTGTCAATTATGAGAGGTTTATTAAAAATTATTCATTATGAACGTGGTGTACAGTGAAAATTGTACTCATGTTATTTGCAATTACAGTCGTCGTTTCGGTATTTGTGTGTACTTGACTGTAGCCGTCTGCGAAGTTGATAGATGTAGTATCACTATCAAACACTTTTGCAATATCTGCTTTGATGTGAACTTCTGGAGTTGTTGTTTGTCTTACGCGCGCATTATTTGGTAATGAAAGCGTTACTTCTCTATAATTGTCAAGAGAAGTTCCTACACTTCCCATGTGAATATTTAAAGCTTCATCTGTGATTGTTGCAGAAGAATATGTACCATCAAAACGTGTAAATCTAAAACCAGTTGCCCAAGACCACATCATGCCAGCATCAGCGGCTTCTGTGAGGAAATCTCCTTGTCCTTCTGCGCCCAATGCATAGCGCTCTTGGTCAATCCCAATTCCGAAAGTAACTGAGGTGTAATTTGCTGCATCAACATTATTTAAAGTAAGCCAAATTTCACCTGCATTATTTGCTGTTGCTTCATCAATAATGAATACATTGTCATCATGTGGAAACATAAATTCGTTTCCATTTTCATCAGTAAAGCGTACATTACTAATCAAATATTTAAGTGTCGTTAAGGAATAAGATTCTCCGTTTGACTTGTTGTAAGTTGTTCCAAAAATAAAATCTTGGTCGCCAACTCCGTTGTCAAATTTTAAAACTAAGTTTCCTGTTTGACCTGTTAAGTCTTCCGTGTTTGAATCGTCGTCACTAGTGCATGACAATATGGTAAGCGATAGCATGATCGCAAATGTTAATTTTATAAATTTCATTTGTAATTTAATTTAATAGAAAATACTATTCAAGGCTAGTATTTAATTGCCTAAGATGTAAACTGAATTAAACTAAATATTCTTGTGGAGGCTTGAAGCAAGATGAAATTCCTAAAAAAGAATAGTTTTTTTGATATGAGTTGATTAACTTTTTCGGTGAAAAATTTTGTGATTTTTCAGGTAAATTAACCGTATTCTTTACAAGAAATACTAATGTGAAAATTTCTTTGGTATTAATGCTATTTGAAGTGTTTGAATCTTTTGCGCCTGGATCAATTTCTGCCAGTTGCGTTGCTAAGTGACATTTTCCATTACATTCTAACTGAGGTTTATCTTTATTGATGCAATAGGTTTCGATAATGTAATCGATATTCAATTGAAAATACGCCACATGACTCACATAGAGTATCGGTTTTAAGGAAATTAGAATAAGTAATGTTATGGAAAGTATTCTTTTCAAAGCAATAATTGTGCTACAAAGATATTGATTAAATAAGTATTAGTATTTAATTTAATGAGAAAAAATGGTGTTAAATTTTCATTTTTTTTAGGAAAAAATATGTCTAGAATATGAAAATATGACTTTTTATTTGTGTCTTATGAATCAGAAGAACAATTAAACGAGAAATTTGAGGAAATCATCGGAGTTGTACAAACTCTAAACTGACTTTTTTTTAAAATTTCAAATATGTTGTATCTTAGACACATAAATGCAATAATAATTTAATCATCTACAAATGAAAAAATATATTTTACTGTTCGTCATGCTTTTTGCACTTCAATCATATGCGCAGAAAGACAAAAAAGTTTTTGAATTAAAACCTAATCAAAGTATGTGTATGACAGGAAAAGGAGCTGGGCAAGATGCAGCAATTAATCCATATAAAGACGGAAATAGTATTGCATTTGTTAAAAACCTTGGCGAAAACGTATTTTCGATTCGTGTACAATATCAAGGAAAAATTTTTCAAACACGTGAATTGGAGCCTGGAGTTGCGACGATGATTCCACTGCGTCAAGGAAGTGAAATGTACTTTGATAGCAAATTGGCTGCAAAAGTAAAGTTGGAATTTAAAGATGGCACGAATTAACCTTTAATAATTCAAACGACTTATAATATAGAAGCATCAAACGATTTCAAGGATTTCGTTTGATGCTTTTTTTAGTTCTATAAGTGCCCTTTCTTATTACCTCATCATATTATACAATACGAATGAAGTTTACGACAGCAAGTTTTGTTCGTTTTGCGCCACTGTGTCGTACAAATCTATACAAAAACGTCATTTTGTCATCATTCCGCCATAATAATATGTCAAAACGACATGTTTTTTCGCTTGGAATCCTTTTTGCCATATAGTAATCGTATTTGAATAACAAAAAACACAAAATTTAAAAATCATTAAAAAAACAAATAAGATGAACATAGTAAAAAGAAAAAACGTAGACTTACCTTCAATTTTTGACGAATTATTTCCAACTGATTGGTTTGGCGGCATTGCAAATCAAGTAGCAAATACTACCAATATTCCTGCAGTAAATATTAAAGAAACAGCAGACGAATTTATGCTTGAAGTTGCTGCACCAGGAAAAGCAAAAGAAGATTTTACAATTGCATTAGACCATGATGTGATTACTATCAGTACTGAAGAAAAGAAAGTTGAAACAGAAGCAACTACAGAAGATACAAAAGACAATTATACACGTAGAGAATTTAGTTTTTCGTCGTTTAAAAGATCGTTCAAGTTACCACAAACCATAAACAAAGAAGCGATCAACGCAACTTATACAAATGGAATCTTATACGTAGGATTGCCAAAAAGGGAAGAAGATAAGGTGAAGCCAAAGCGCACCATCGAAATTTCATAATAATTATTTAGGATTGGTTAGTTAATGGGAAAAGGGTTCGTCAAGCAATTGGCGAGCCTTTTTTATTTTTGATTCACTTCGCTCAATTTAAGGATTTTCTGAGATTATTTGATTTTATATAAAACGTTAAATCGTTTCTAAAGTGACATTCAGTATTGTTTGAAACTAACTTGATACATTTTCAAATTTTGCAGTTATAATTTATACGCTCCAATCTTCCAATATGTTTTCTCGTGATCCGTTTTTACAGTTGTAAAATTGAGTTGTTTCAGCTTGTCAAAATATTCCCAACAACCAATTCCTTCACGGTAAATGGAGACAATCAAAATTCCATTGTCTTCCAAATGCGCTAACATTCTGTCGAGTACATTTTGCTTTTCAGATTCATGTACATAATAAAACGCTTCGTTAAAAATGATAACGTCAAATTTTCGTTTTGGTTTGTATTTGTGAATATCTGCAGTAACAAATTCGGCTTTCGGAAAGTTTTTTGCTTTAGCTTTTTGAATGGAAACTTCAGAAAAGTCCATTCCTAAGAAATATTCAAATAATTCAGGTGAAATATATTCGTTCAATACACCTTCTCCAGCTCCTAAATCTAAAATACTTGGTCGATCATTTGCGTGTAATTTGATAAAATTGATAATCGTATTGTAACGATCTGCTTCAATAGGATTACGTAAATTATCCCAACGACCTTTTTTGTATTGCTTATTCCAACGAAGCTTTCTGCGCCAATTATGAAATTTATCTATCAGATTCATATTAGTTTTTTAAATGTAAAGCTAAAAATTTTTCCAATTTCGGAATTATCATTTTTGGCGTTAGTTGTTTGTATAAATCATGCGGATTTTCCTCAATTTTCTTGCGCTCTTCAAAGGTAAACGTATCAAATAAATCGGGTTTTTCCTCTAATAAGTGAATGGATTCGTGTTGTTTTCCATCTTCAAAACTAGCCCAATGATCTTTATTTACATACGGTGAAAATATGGTAAATGTTGGTTTGTTGAGCGCTTTTGCAATATGAACAATGCCGCCTTCATTTGCCACCATTAAATCACATGCATACATCAGTCGTACAAAACCGCGAATACTATCTTCATAAATGTCTAAAATGATACTTTCTTTGTTTTGACAAAGTTCGTAAATCTTGTCAGCTTCCGCTTTTTGATGCGGCGCATAGTTGAACAAAATATGTACTTTATGATTTGAGGTAATGTAATCTACAATTTCAGCAATATATTCATACGGCATCGATTTTTGTGGCGTGCTTCCTAAAATACCCAACATTAACACAGGATGTTTGTATTTGTCAAGTTTTGGATACGATTTTTCGCTTTCTTTTAATGTGATTTTTGGTTCAAAATCTGGGTTTTCCAATGGAAAAACACTTGTGATTAAGTTGATTCTATCTTCAATCGCTTTTCCGCAAATTTGTGTTTTTTCATCCAACAAATTAATTGGATGTGAGTAGAAGTGAAGTGGTAATTTTTTGTGCTTTCGTTTGTTTCCAATGCGATATTTTGCTTTCGAAAAGTAACAAATCAAGCGACTTTGCAGTTTTGAATACGGATCAAAAATGATGTCGTATTTCTCTTTTCGAATCTTGCCAATCATCTTTATCAAATTCGGAATCTTCTTTAATTCCTTTTCATTAATCGGAATGATAACGTCAATGTTCGGATTGTTTTCAATAACGCCTGTTGTATAATCATACACCATAAAATCTACACGACTTTCAGGAAATATTTTTTTAATATTATTTGCAATTACAGAACTTATCAAGACATCTCCAATACGTTTATTCTGTATAATTAATATTTTTTTCATGTAGTATAATTGTGAAACCAGGCTATTCGTGCAAAATATTATTTTTTCGGCTTTTATTAAAATTTCATTTAGTATATCTTTGGAAAATATCCTCGAAATATGCAAACTGTACACATTCATCCAAAATATCAAGATAAAAGAGAAGCGGTTTTGGCTTTTATCAATGATTTTCAAAATCAAGGTGAGTATGTGACAAAAGGAGAGCGAAACGTTATCAAGTCTTTTAATTTGGATGATGAAACGATCAATATAAAATCGTTTCGTGTACCAAAAGCTTTTAATAGTTTTATATATAAATTTGTACGACCTTCTAAAGCAAAACGTTCGTTTGAATATGCGGAAAAGTTATTGTTAAACGCGATTAAAACGCCGTTTCCGATTGCATATGTGGAAAATTTTTCTGCTTTGGGCTTGAAAGATAGTTATTATGTGAGTTTACATATTGACTATGATTTTGATTTTCGGGCATTAATTCACGATCCGTTGTTTGAAAATCGTAGGCAAATTTTAGAGCAATTCGCAGAATTCTGTTTTCAGTTACATGAACATGATGTCAATTTTTTAGATCATTCTCCAGGAAATACGTTGATTGTAAAACGCGATCAGCATTATGATTTTTATTTAATAGACTTAAACCGAATGAAGTTTGAATCAATGAATTTAGATCAGCGTATGGAAAATCTAAAACGTTTATGGTTATCAAAATTGATGATTCACATTATTAGCAAACGTTATGCGGAATTAGCAAATAAAGAACTTCACGAAGTACAGAATTTATTACTTAAACACAGTACAGCATTCAAACGAAAGATAAACCGTAAAAAATATTTGAAGAAGAAATATTTGAAGAAGAAGCGTGTTTAAGATACTTTATTTTTGATTTTGTTCAGTGAAGTGATTTAAACTTTTTTGATTTGCTAAAAAATTACTGTTTTTCAGCCCTGTTTTCGTCTTTTTTTCGTTCCGTAGTGCTGCTATGAAACTCAAAAAAGCCTTCAACAGTACTTAAAACTTCTAATTTTCGCTTAAACCCGAAAAGTTTAAATCACTTCAGTAAAAAAACTTTTACAATACCGAATTCTTGGATTCTAAATTTTTAAAATCTTAACTAAAATTAATAAGTGAAACTTCCAAAGTAATTTACCTATTGATAGATTATTCTTTTCTATTCAGATTGAATTTTAAATCTATGAATTGCGCGAATCGATTCTAAACTTCAAAAATCGTTTTTCTTCACGTGCTAACAAGCTTTTATATTTATTTGGCGGATGAATGGTAAATACAAGTTTTTCTTTTGTTTTTGGATGTATCAACTGAATCGAAGTTGCGCATAAAAACAATCCTTTTTTATAATTTTCTTCCGCTTTTCCATACAATTGATCGCCCACTATTGGATGATTGATACTTGCCAAATGTATGCGTAATTGATGCGTTCTTCCTGTTTTTGGGAATAATTTTACCAGCGAAAGATGTCCGTTTTGTAATGAAGAAACAGTTTGAAGTGTTTCGTAGTTTGTCAATGCTTCTTTTTCTGCTACGGCGGAAGTAATTTCACCTTCTTTATCTGTTTTACCGATAACAATTGCCTGATACGTTTTTGAAATTTCCTGTTGTTCAAATTGTTGATATAGTGATATTTGTGCACTTTTTGTTTTGGCGATAATCAAAATTCCTGAAGTCGGATTGTCTAAACGATGTACAGGTTTCGGAAACGGCAAAGCATCAATAGAATTAGAAGGTTTTAGGTTGTGTGGTAATGCGTTTTCAATAGTTTTAAAATAATTTCCATTAGTAGGAAATCCAGCAGGTTTGTTGATGATAGCAATTTCATCATCTTCAAAAATTACAGAAATGACAAGCTTGAATATTTTCTTTACAATTGTTTCTTCAGCATAAATTTCAATGACATCATTTTCAGAAATAAACGTAGCTGTTGTCGCTATTTTATTATTGATGAGAATCCGCTTCTTTTTCAACGCTTTTTTGAGGGAACTTTTCGTAGCAATACTTGTAAAATTAGACACATCATATGCCTGAATTCGCACGGGAGAATTAAGTTTGGGAACAATATGTGTTTCGAGAAGTTTCAAGAATGTTACTTTTTGGTAAAAATAGAAAGACTAAATTAAATAATTAAATATCAGTTGATTTATGATTGATTATATATTATCTTATGGCTAAAAAGTGTTAATTCTTACAAAAATATTCAAATTCTACGGTTTACCGTAATGTATTGACGTTCGTTTTACATAATTTTACACCATAAAATAGCATAAACCTCAACATATCATGAAAAAAAAGAATTTTATACTCAGCATATTATGTGTTTTTACCGTGTTTGTAATTTCTTGTTCATCAGACGATTTAACTATTGAACAAAAAACGTTGAGTAAATCAGAGCAAGACGCAATTGTGAAATTAGTTTCTACAAATTTATCTATTTCTAAAGATGCGAATGTATCAATTGATTCTGTAAAACTGATGAAAATTAATGATGGCTATTATTTAAGATTATATCATGATGGTGAAATTACAACGACGTTATTAAAAGTAGAAAAAGAGACAATGTTAAAATATGCAGGAATTTCATGTACTACTACGTATTGTGCTACTGATGATGGTTGTATCCCAGATAAAGATGGAAAAAAATGTACCAAATGCGGCGCTTTTAGTTCTGACTGTAAAAAGACAGTAACATCAGATGTACTTACAGAATAAAATTAGTTATACATTTTAATAAATATAAAAGACTATCTAAAAAGTACAGATTTCGTCAAGCCGAACTTGATTCGGTTTCTCATAACAGTTGAAAATCAATATGATGAGATTCTGTATCAAGTCCAGAATGACGTTTTAATATACTTTTTAGACAGTCTCCTTTATAGATATCTAGATCTAATACTATTTTACTTTTTTCCCAACTGTACTGTTGCCGCCTTGATGAAGTGTCAAGCTTTTTGGCATTTTTGTGCGTTCATCAATTTGAAAAGTAACGCTTGCAGGAACAACTTTTAGAAAGAAATTATCTTCCGATTCTGCAAACATTTCAAATTTGGATTGTCCGGTAGCTTGTGCGAAAATTTGATTTCCGTCCACCGTAATTTCAATAAAGAAATTTGGTGCTAATTGGTAATTTCCAATGTATTTTTTGAGTGTTGTAGGAGAAAGTTGTACTTCTTTTTTTGGTTCGGGCAATTTTGCATCGGTTTCAATTCCTTTAGATTCAAAAGTATTACTTTTAAAAATAGCCGTTTTTTGCTTTCCATCAGAAAAAATAAATTCCGAAAAACTGTCTTCGAAGAAAAAACGATGCTGCGAAAGCGGGAAAATTTTAAATTCAGCGCTACTGTCCGTTCGTTGACTGTATAATTGGTTTCCTTTTAAGGTGATAACACGTATTGTGCCATCTTCAAATTTGTATGCGCCAACCCATTTTTTGAGTTCTTCTTTACTAAGTTTGATAGCATCCATAGCTTTTGGATATGGTTTTCCAATAGCAATAGCGGCAATTTTGTTAGCAGTTTGTGTAGGCGAATCACAATCGCAATTTGTCAAAATAATCACGTATACATCTTCGCTTGGTACATAAATTCCTTGTGTGGTAAAACCAAAAATTCCGCCACCATGCTCAATAGTTGCTACATCTTTGATGCTGTTAAGCGACCATCCGTAACCGTAATTGATTTTATTGCCGTTGTTTAGTGTGTAGTTTGTAAAGGCTTTTTCTAAACTTTTCTTAGAGATTAATTCGTGATTTTGAACTGCGGTATTCCACTTTAATAAATCATCAACCGTAGACATGATAGAACCTGCCGCATACGGAATGGTCATGCTGATATAATCTGCATTTGCATAACCATTTTCGCTTTGTTGATAACCATACGCTCTGTTTTTAATGATTTTAGACTTGCTTCCGTAATGAGATGTATTCATGTCCAATTTGTCAAAAAATCGCTTTTGGATAAAATCTTCGTAAGTCATTCCGCTTACCTTTTCAATGATATAACCCAAAAGAACGTATCCAGAGTTGTTATAGCGGTATTGTTCGCCAGGTTTAAAATCCATTGGCTCGTTTTTAAAGGCGTCAATGAGTTCTGTAACCTTTAAATCTTTTCGTGCAAATTCTCTTAACGAAGGAATTGACGTGTAACTTTTTATTCCAGAAGTGTGTGTTAGTAAATGATGAATGGTAATTTTAGTGCCTTGTGTCGGATATTCAGGAATAAACTTTGTGATTTCATCGTCCAGCGAAAGTTTTCCTTCTTCTAGTAGCATTAAAATACCAACTGCGGTAAATTGTTTTGTGATGGAACCAATTTCGAATACATTTTCAGGAATCATGTTAATGTCCAATTCTACATTTGCTTTTCCAAAAGCTTTTCGGTAGCGCACTTTGCCATCTTTTGCGACTAAAACGGTGGCGCCATAATTTTCTTTTTGATATTGATCGTTCATAATTTGATCGATCAGTTTTTCCATGTTTTGCGATAGCAGAACGGCAGGAGCTGTAATAAAGAGAAGTAGTAAAAGTTGCTTAAGTAATATGCTTTTTTTCATGTTTTTTGTTTTTGATTGATGATTAGTTAGACGATATAAAGTTTGATTTGGTTACAAAAAAAGCCTCTTGAATTTCAAGAGGCTTTAAGATACTGCTTTTTACAGTTTATTTTATCATTTCGTAACTACGTTTGATGAATTGTGTCAATTCTTCTCCCGTAAGTAAGTTTTGTGATAATCGCGCTAAATCGAGAGATTGCTTGATTAAACGTTCTTGTTTCTTTCTTGTTTTTGTGTTTAGAATTTGTCCAACCAATTCGTGATTTGTATTTACGATTAAGTTGTACATTTCAGGGAAATTCCCCATTCCAAACATACCGCCACCGCCAGTTTGTTGCATTTCTTTCATACGACGCATAAATTCTGGTTGCGTAATCATAAATGGTGATGCGTTTGAATCCATTGCTTCTAACTGAACCGTGTATTTATCGGCAGGAACAACTTCTGTTAAGGTCGTTTTTAACGATTCTTTTTCTTCGTCTGAAAGCTTAGAAATTTGTGCTGAGTCTTTCTTGATGATGTTGTCAATATGATCGGCATCCACACGAGCAAACGAAATGTTCTCTTTTGATGTTTCTAATTTTTGAATTAAATGTGAAACAATTGGAGAATCTAACAACAATACTTCATATCCTTTTTCTTTGGCAGCTTCAATATAGCTGTGCTGTTGATCTTTGTTAGAAGCATACAAAATGATCGTTTTATCATCTTTATCTGTTTGTGCATCTTTTATTTTTTCGTATAATTCTTCATACGTATAATACGTTCCATCAACAGAAGGATATAGTGCGAATTTATCAGCTTTGTCAAAGAATTTATCTTCTGAAAGCATTCCGTATTCGATCACAATTTTAATATCATCCCATTTTGCTTCAAAATCTTCTCTGTTGTTTTTGAACAGTGAATTTAATTTGTCCGCTACTTTTCGTGTGATGTATGAAGAAATTTTCTTTACATTTCCATCCGCTTGCAAGTACGAACGTGAAACGTTTAATGGAATGTCTGGAGAATCAATAACACCTTTTAGCATGGTTAAAAACTCAGGTACAATTCCTTCTACATTGTCCGTTACAAATACTTGGTTTTGGTATAATTGAATGCGATCCTTTTGCATGTTCATATCATTCCCAAGTTTTGGGAAATATAAAATACCAGTTAAGTTAAACGGATAATCTACATTTAAATGAATGTTGAATAAAGGTTCTTCAAATTGCATTGGATATAACTCGCGGTAGAAACTTTTATAATCAGCATCTTCTAAATCGGCAGGTTGTTTTGTCCACGCTGGATTTGGATTGTTGATGATATTATCAACTGTAATTTTTTCAGCTTCTGCGCCTTCTTCTGCATCTTCAGGAAGTGGAAGTGTTTCTTCTTTTGTTCCAAACTTGATTGGAATAGGCATAAATTTGTTATATTTTACTAACAATTCGTTGATTCTTGAATCTTCTAGGAATTCGGTTGAATCTTCTGCAATGTGTAAAATAATTTCTGTTCCACGCTCTGTTTTGTCGTGTTCTTCTATCGTATATTGTGGCGAACCATCACACGTCCAATGTGCCGCTTTTTCATCTTCTTTATAGCTTTTTGAGATGATTTCTACTTTTTCTGCAACCATGAATGCAGAATAAAAACCAAGTCCAAAATGTCCGATAATTCCTGAATCTTTGGCAGAATCTTTGTATTTTTCTAAAAATTCTTCGGCTCCAGAAAAAGCCACTTCGTTGATATATTTTTGGATTTCGTCTGCTGACATTCCGATTCCCTGATCGATAATGTGCAATTTCTTTCCTTCTTTGTCTACTTTAATTTCGATCACTGGATTTCCGTATTCTACGCTAGCTTCTCCAATATTGGTTAAGTGCTTAAGCTTAAGTGTAGCATCGGTTGCGTTAGAAATAAGCTCTCTTAAAAAGATTTCGTGATCGCTGTATAAGAACTTCTTAATTAAGGGGAAAATATTTTCTACAGATACATTAATATTTCCTGTTGCCATTTGTTATCTTTTTAGTTTATGATTAAATAATTCGTATTGTTTGACAACATTCTTTTCAAAAAAAATACCATGTTCTACGCAAGTGACAAGATGACATCATTTCTGTCAAATTTTGATTAAAAGATTGAATGAGTAAATCTCTTTGAAATACCTTTACGGAAATTTTGTAAAAATTTGCGGTAATCTGCTTTTTAGTTACAATAACTTTTGTGAGTCCAACAAATTCTTTTGATACTATTTCATTAGATAATTTATAAAGACAAAAAAACTCCGCCAAAAAAGCGGAGTTCCTATTGTTTTATGTAAAAGAGATTACTTAGAATCTGGTTTTTTGTTTTTTAGATGCATTTCTAACCAACGATCTTGTTCCCACAATAAGTGCAAAATAGATTCTCTTGATCGGTATCCGTGACTTTCCTTTGGAAGCATTACCAAACGTACAGGCGCGCCCATTCCTTTTAGTGCGTTAAAATAACGTTCACTTTGTAAAGGATAGGTTCCTGAGTTATTATCTGCTTCACCATGAATTAATAATAATGGTGTTTTCATTTTATCAGCATGCATAAACGGTGACATGTTGTAATATACTTCAGGAGCTTCCCAATAGTTGCGTTCTTCACTTTGAAAACCGTACGGAGTTAGCGTTCTGTTATACGCGCCACTTCTTGCGATTCCTGCGGCAAACAAATCGGAATGCGTTAATAAGTTTGCAGTCATAAATGCACCGTACGAATGTCCGCCAACGGCAACTTTCGTCCTGTCAATATATCCAAGTTTGTCTACAGCATCAATAGCAGCTTTTCCGTTAGCAACTAATTGTTTTATAAACGTATCGTTTGGTTCTTCGTCACCTTCACCTACAATTGGGAAAGAAGCATCATCTAGCACTACATAACCTCTGGTAACCCAGTAAATTGGCGAACCGTAATACGGATAGGTAAATTCATTAGCGTTTGTCGTTACCTGACCTGCATTTTTCTTGTCTTTGTATTCTACAGGATATGCCCAAAGAATCATTGGGTATTTTTTTCCTTCTTTATAATCTGTAGGAAGATATAAGGTTCCAGAGAGATCCAAACCATCATCACGTTTATAGGTTATTACTTTTTTTGATACATTCTGAATACTTTCAAAAGGATTTTTAATATTTGTGAGTGGTATTTCTTTTTTATTTTTCTTTAAGTTTTTAATGTAATAATTAGGATATTCATTCTGTGATTCTAGCATGATTAAAAAGCTTCCTTTTTTTAAGTCAATAGCATCGAGAATATTTAGTCTTTTATCTGTAAAATCAGATTCATAAATACGTGTCTTTTTTTGAGTTTTTAAGTTGAATTTGTCCACAAAAGGTTTTCTTCCGTTTTTGCTATATCCTTCACCGATTAAATAAAGATTGTTTTTTTCGATACTTAATACATATTCATTGAAAGAATTCTTTGAAGTGATATAGTTTCCAGGATTGCTATATGAATCTTGGTAACTTCTGTCTGTAATCACTTTGGCAGGAATAGAATTGTTGGAAGGATTGAATAGATATCTTTTCGTATTTCGCGTATTCCACCAATAATCATAGGCAATCGCAGTTGTTTTGTTTCCCCAAGTAATTCCAGAAAAACGCCCTTTTGTTTTTAGTAATGATGTTGGTGTTCCTGTAAAAGGAGCTTTTAGTTGAAATACTTCATCTCTGTGAGCAACTTCTTTTCCAGCATCGCCTTCATCCAAGGCTTTACACCAATATAGAGTTGCTGCTTGATCTGAGCGCCATCTTAGACTTCTACGTCCTTTACGAACAGACATGAAACCTTTTGGTAAATCTTCAATTAATGCAACTTTTAAAGCTTCATATACTTTATTTCCTTTTGTATCATAAATTACGGAAGTGTATGGAAATCTTGAATAAGTCACTAAATATGAAAATGGTTTTTCAATAGTATTCAACATGATAAATTCTCCATTTGGCGAAAAAGACATGCTTTTATACATATTTTTTTCTTTCCATAAAGTATTTGTACCGTCAAGGTCAACTTTATATAACTCCGAAGTGGCTAATTGTTCAAAATTGAATTCGTCATTTTTATTTTTCAATAAATCTTGATAGGTTCTGTTTTGCGCTTTTTTACCTTTTTCGCTTACTGAAATTGTAGGTCCTGTAGGTATTGTAATCGCAGTATTAATCAATGCTTTTCTTCCATTAGGAACTTTTTTTACCAATAAAGATTGACTATTTTTAAACCACATATACGGACTTCCAATGTTGGCATTTAAATTTGCATCTGTAAGTTTTTTTGCTGATTTTGTAGTGAAATCAACAATCCATAATTCCACGCCAGTGTCAGTCGTATTTGTTAGTGCTATTTTTGTTTCATCTGGCGACCATCTAAAATTGGCAAATTTTCCCGTAGTCGGCAATCCTTTTACAGTTTCTTCTCTGCTATTGCGCCCAATTCTAATTTCAAGTCTGTTATAATAACTTTGTCTGCTGCCAATATTTGTTTTTGGATTGATACGTAAACCTGCCAAGCGTAATTCTTTTTCAGAGAGTTCGGCAATAGTTTTGTAACTGCTTCGATATAAAAAATAGAAATTTTCTCCTTTGCTATCCATACGAACTCTTGGTGCGGCTTCTGCATCAGCAAGTTCTAGAATTTCTTGAGGTGGTTTTTGATATCCAATATTTTCTTGTGCCCGAATGATCGAAAAAGGCAGCGTTATTAAAAAGAGTAAGATTATTTTTTTCATGGTAATTTTTTTGTTTTTGGTTGGTGAAATGTAAAACTATTTAAAAAAATGAAGAAAATCGTAAAAAACAGAAATTTCCTGTAAGGAATCGTAAATCATTTCGATATACTTTACAACGATTAAGGAGAGAGATTACTACAAAAATAGAATGATTCCTTAATCAATTGTTTATTTATTGGTTAGGTTGTTTTAAAGCACATTTATGTTTCATAGATGTGCTTTTTCGTTGAAGTGCATTCAATTGACAGTACAGATGTAATTATTAATGCTTAATATTGTGGTTCAATTTTTAAGAATGTGTAAATTTATAGAGCGATTTTACACTAAAAAATTTAAAATCTACAATTTATGTATACATCAAGAATTATAGGATTAGGACATTATGTTCCAGATAATGTAGTTACCAATGACGATTTATCCAAAATAATGGATACGAATGATGAATGGATACAAGAACGTACAGGAATAAAAGAAAGAAGATTTGCTGTAAAAGGTACAGAAGATACAACTTCGGGAATGGGCGTAAAAGCTGCAAAAATAGCAATTGAACGTGCAGGTATTGACAAAGATGACATCGATTTTATCATTTTTGCTACTTTAAGTCCAGATTATTACTTCCCAGGACCAGGCGTAATGGTTCAAAAAGAACTAGATATTAAAACGGTTGGAGCACTCGATGTACGTAACCAATGTTCTGGTTTTGTTTATGCGATTTCTGTTGCCGACCAATTTATTAAAACTGGAATGTATAAAAATATTTTAGTGATTGGTTCTGAGTTACATTCACACGGTTTAGATATGACAACTCGTGGGAGAGGAGTTTCTGTGATTTTTGGTGATGGAGCTGGAGCGGCTGTACTTACTAGAAGTGATGATAACAGTCGTGGAATTTTATCAACACATTTACACTCACAAGGAGAACATGCAGAAGAACTAGCTTTAACGGCACCAGGAATGGGAACACGTTGGGTAAATGATATTTTAAAAGATCACGATAACGGAGAAGAAGATACTTCATACTTTCCACTTATGAACGGACAGTTTGTATTTAAAAATGCAGTAGTTCGTTTTAGTGAAGTAATTATGGAAGGTTTGATGCAAAACGGATTGAATAAAGGTGATATTGATATGTTAATTCCGCATCAAGCGAATTTACGAATTGCACAATTTATTCAGAAGAAATTTGGATTAAGTGACGATCAAGTCTATAACAATATCATGCGTTATGGAAACACAACTGCGGCATCAATTCCAATTGCACTAACAGAAGCGTGGCAAGAAGGAAAAATCAATGAAGGTGATACTGTAGTATTGGCAGCTTTTGGAAGTGGATTTACTTGGGGAAGTGTCATTATAAAATGGTAAATTAAGCTTGCGAATAAATTTCGCATCATCATAACAATAAAATCCCAAATGCTGGCGTGCGTTTGGGATTTTTTCTTAGATATAAATATCTAGTATACGTTATGCAATTTTAAGGGTATTTTTAGAGTGCTAAATTCGAATAATTAACCTAAAACAATACAGTATACTTAATTTGATACTGCAAGTAGGCTGTTTTTTTTGAGATTTGTTTACTGATTGACAGAATTTTAACATTTTTTTTGTTCAAATGTGCTAGTTTACGGATTAATAGCACTTTGATAACAAACTAAATCGTACAAAAAAATAGAAAACCCTAGCTGTGCACAACTAAGGTTTTCTTTGTTTAATAACGTTCAATTAACACTAACCATCAATAATAATTGAAGTTATTAATTTGTTATGGAATAGCGATTTATAAGAATCCGCCACTTCCTGATTTTTCATCATTATCACGTTGTTTACGAGATTTTGCTCTGTATTTTCCGCCACCAAAACGGTATGAAATGGCAACATTTACCGTATTACTTTCCCAAGTAAAGGCTCCAACCTGACGGAAAGGTCTTTGTCCATCAAAACCAAATTCCATAGTGTTGAAAATATCATTATAATTTACACTCAACGTTCCGTTTCCTTGTGCAAATGAGTAACGTGCGCCAATGTTTACAAAGTACATTGGTTTCATCTCAAATTGTAATCCTTGTACACTTCCACGGTAAAACCCAAAAGCAGAAAGGTTTAATTTTTTACTTACTTTAAAGTTGTTGAACATTCTAAAATTCCAAGCGGCATTGTCAACCTCAACAGTTTCACGAACAATATTATCAGCCGTAGCAACATCTGTTGGTGCATTTAATGATTCCGTAATTCCTTTTTGTGTTTGAGAAAAGAAATCGAAACTAGAGTTAAAACTCCACCAGCTTGTTGGTCTAAAGTTGCTTGAAATCTCTACTCCATACGCGGAAGTATTGTCAAAATTATCGTGAGTTAAAATCAATCGGTTGATATCTGTACGATCTACAAAAACGGCTCTGTTAATCTCATCTTCAATCAATCTATAAAAAACGCCACCCGTAATTGTTCCTTTATTGCCAAGTTTTCTCGTGTAATTTACTTCCATAGAGTTGGTAAATTGTGGCTCTAGATTGATATTTCCAAAAGAAGAAATCAATGGTGTACTCCATTCTCTAATAGGATTTACTTGTCCAATTCCAGGACGATCTACACGTCTGCTATAACTTAATTGGTATGAATTTTTTTCAGAAGGTGTATATGTAAAGAACGCCGAAGGATACACTTGAACGTAATCGTTTTCAAAAACAATATTATTTACGTCAGTTGTTTCAATTTCTCTAGAAAGTGCGTTTGCATCTACCTGAACGCTTTCTGCGCGTAGACCAACTTGGTATGACCATTTTTCGTATTGTTTTCCATACGTTCCGTACACAGAATAAATATCTCTGCTATAATCAAAATCAGTACTTGGCGTTCTGCGTAAGTTTCCTAATTCGTTAAACGTAAATCCAGAAGATTGATAGTCAATTCCAGAATTAAACAAACGTGCTTCTGCACCTAATTCTAACTTGGCTTTGTTTTTTAAAGGACGCACATAATCTAGGTTAATTGTCGTACGATCTCTGTCTGTTTCAGTTTCATCAATATAATCTGGAAATGCAGAAACACCCGAAAATTGAAAGTCAATATTATCATTTGCATCAAACACATTATAGTCTACTTCAAGTTCAATGTTGTGACCTTCATCGTCAATATCATATTTATAGTTAAAGTTGTATTGTGAAGCAAGATTATCATTTAAAGCTGCAAAATCTTGAAAACTGTTGGATGAAGCATCGTCATAGAAAAATACGTCTGTAACTCCATCTGTTCTGCTGTCGGTAATATTTTGATTGGTAAAGAAAGAAACGGTATTTTTTTCATTCAAATAAATATCAACTCCAACTTTAAATAAGTGTGTTTTTCTATTGTCTAAAAAGCTGAAAATTTGTTCTGAATTTTCGTCTGCACGGAAGATATTTCCATCATTTGCATTTTTAGAAATATTGTTTCCGTAGTTTCCAAAGATGTTGAATTTTCCGTTACGGTAGTTCATATCAAGAGAACTGTTAAACTTTGATTCACGTTCACGCGTCAAACCAATATTTACATTTCCATTGAAACCAATATTTACATTTTTACGCAATACAATATTGATGATTCCGCTCATTCCTTCAGGATTATATTTTGCGGAAGGATTTGTAATTAATTCTATTTTTTTGATAGAATTGGAAGGTAATTGTCTTAATAATTGTGCTGTTGGAATGTTGGATAACTTTCCATCAACCATTACACGCACATTCTGATTTCCTCGTAAACTGATGTCTCCTGTTTGCTGATCGACATTTACAGAAGGTAAATTGTTCATAATGTCGGAAGCAGTTGGTCCGCTTGTTACCAAGTCTTTACCAACGGTAATCACCTTTCTGTCTACTTTTTGTTCAATTGTGGTACGTTCGGCAACAACTTCAACTTCATTAAGCGTTGTAGCACTTTCAGCTAAAGAAATCGTTCCGAGTTGCGCAATTTTATTCTCTCTTGAAATTGTAATTTCTCGCGTAATAGTTTCGTAACCGATAAACTGAATGTCTACTTTAAGCGTTCCTGCGGGAATTTTTTCAATTTTGAAATTTCCGTTGTCGTCTGAAATTGCTCCAGTAATAACTTTGTTGTCTGCTTTCGATTTGATAACAATCGTTGCATAAGGAATTGCTTCGCTGGTGTTTGCGTCAATAACTTTTCCTTGTACAGTACCGATTTTGGGGGTTTCGTTTTGAGCGTGTAAGGCAAAGCATAACATTGCCATGCACAGTGTGAATAGTTTTTTCATGTAATTAGTTCGTTTTTTGTTGATGATGATGAAACTAGAAATACTAGAATCATGCATACTTGACGAAGGAATTCAAGTTGTGTTACGTTCTTTAACTACTTTTAACATATTTTAACAAATATGAGCGTTGCATTTTAAAAATTAGTAAGTTTGTACGCTCATCACCAGTGAGTATAACCCAATTCGTAACCTAAATATATAACCTATTGAAAACATTAGTATTAGGTGCTTCCTTGAAGCCACATCGCTTTTCTCATAAAGCTGTACATAAACTTTCTGCAAACGGACACGAAGTCGTTGCCTACGGATTAAGAGAAGGAGAAATTAATGGTGTAAAGATTGATACAGAACTGTTACCATACGAAGATATTCACACAGTTACGCTGTATTTAAATCCGTCAAGACAAGCCGATTTTTACGAATATATCATTTCGTTACAACCAGAACGTGTCATTTTTAATCCTGGAACGGAAAATTCAGACTTTTATAAAATGTTAGAAGAAAAAGATATCAAACATACAGTAGCTTGTACCTTAGTTATGTTGGCGTCTAATCAATACTAAACCTATAAACGTTAGCAATCCGTTAATCGGTAACAATTCATATCCGAATTGATAAAAAGTTTTCTTTGAAAGTTTTACTGCTGCTGCCATATCGGCTACATCAGCAGTAAAAAAGGTATAATATGCTCCAAAATTAGCAATCAAATACGTCAAGCAGATGGAAACTAAGGTCACAATCCAAACGTTTTTATCAACGACTTTATATTTGGTGAAAATTCCAAAGGCAAACAATCCTAATAATGGACCGTAAGTGTAACCAGCAATCGTTAATAAACTGTCAATAACACTTTTGTTACTCAAACTATTAAAGATAACGACAACAATAATAAGCACGACTGACATCGCAATGTGAACAATTTTACGAGTGCTTTTCTGTTTATTTTCTGGTTTCTTTTCAATACCTAAAAAATCTACTGAAAAAGAAGTTGTCAGAGAAGTTAGGGCAGAATCGGCGCTCGAATACGCGGCAGCAATTAATCCTAATAAAAAGACAATTGCCAACACAATTCCCAATCCGCCTTTGAGCGCAATTTCAGGAAATAACAAGTCTGTTCTAGGTTTTCCGTCCATAATAGGAACTTCAATACCGTGTTTACTAGCATACATAAATACCAACGCTCCTAATAATAAAAAGATCATATTTACAACAACCAACACAAGACTGAACGAAACCATATTTTTTTGTGCGTCGCCCAAACTCTTGCAAGTTAAATTCTTTTGCATCATATCTTGATCGAGTCCTGTCATACAAACCGCAATGAACAATCCGCCAAGGAACGATTTTACAAAATAATTCTTTGCCATCATATTGTCGGTAAACCATATTTGACTGTATTCGCCTAAAGATTCTGAGTTCCAAAAATTACCAAAACTCATGTTCAAGTCGCCTAAAATCAAATAAATAGCAACGCCAACGGCAATTAGCATAAATAGTGTTTGTAACGTATCTGTCCAAACAATCGTTTTAATTCCGCCACGAAATGTGTATAACCAAATCAGCAAAACAGACAGTGAGACCGTGACAAAAAACGGAATTTCATACGCGTCAAAAACATAACGTTGTAGTACAATAGCAACCAAATACAATCTAAAAGAAGCACCAAGAATTCTGGAAATTAAAAAGAAAAAAGCACCAGTTTTATAACTCACAACGCCAAATCGATCTTCTAAATATTGATAAATAGACGTGACATTCAATCGATAATAAATAGGCATTAACACATACGCAATGATAAAATAACCAACCAAATAGCCAAAAACGACTTGCATATAACTAAACTGAGAAGCTTCTACCCAACCAGGCACGGAAATAAAGGTCACACCCGAAAGTGATGCGCCAATCATTCCAAAAGCTACGACATACCAAGGCGATTTTCGCGAGGCCTTAAAAAAAGTTTCGTTACTATCGTCTTTTCCTGTGAAATAGGAGATTAAAATCAAAACGCCAAAATATCCGGCAATCAGTAGTAAAATGTGAATCGGCTGCATCAATGTAAATTTTCAATAGTGCAAAATACAAACTTCTATGACTTTTTTAGATTGAATGCTTAAAAGATTAAAGAATTCAATAATTCAGAATTCTCAATTCAGAATTCTGAATTAAAAAAACGTAACTTTGTCAAATGGAATTCTCCTCAAAACTCTTAGAAAACGCAGTCAACGAAATTTCGCAATTGCCTGGAATCGGAAAGCGAACGGCATTGCGCTTGGTTTTGCACCTCTTGCGTCAACCAGAAAGTCAAACCTTGCATCTTACGAATGCATTACAAGACTTACGCACGGAAATCAAACACTGCAAAAACTGTCACAACATTTCCGATGTAGAAATTTGTGATATTTGTAGAAATGTAAATCGCCAGCAAGAAATTATCTGTGTAGTAGAAGACATTCGCGATGTCATGGCAATTGAAAGTACTGCACAATACAAAGGACTCTATCATGTCTTAGGTGGAAAAATTTCTCCGTTAGACGGAATTGGTCCGCATAATCTAACCATCAATAGTTTGGTTGAAAAAGTAAAAGCAGGAAAAGTCAAAGAAATCATTTTTGCGCTCAGTTCCACAATGGAAGGCGATACGACCAACTTTTACATCTACAAACAAATTGAAAAATATGACGTAAAAACCTCTACAATTGCTCGTGGAATCTCGGTTGGAGACGAATTAGAATATGCAGATGAGGTCACTTTAGGAAGAAGTATTCTCAACAGAGTTCCGTTTGAAAATTCACTGAAAAGTTCATAAAATCATTTGTTCATGCAACTTTCAGTCATCATTCTCAACTACAACGTACGCTACTTTTTAGAAGCTTGTATCAGAAGTGTGCAAGCGGCAATTTCTGAATTAAATGCAGAAATTATCGTCATTGATAACAATTCGCCAGACGACAGTTGCGACATGATGCAAAATACATTTCCAAACATTCAACTCATTCCAAACACGGAAAATGTAGGTTTTGCCAAAGCCAACAATCAAGGAGTCAAAATTGCAAAAGGGAAATACATCTGTATCTTAAATCCAGATACAATCGTTGCAGAAGATACCTTTACGCAACTTCTAAAATTTGCCGAAACTACCGAAAATCTAGGAAGTATAGGTTGCAAACTCATCGATGGAAGCGGAATGTTTCTACCAGAAAGCAAACGCAACATTCCTACGCCAATGGTTTCTGTAAAGAAAATTTTGGGTAATAAAAACTCAGGTTACTATTCCAGTCTTGATGAAAACGACATCGGAAAAGTCGATATTTTGGTTGGCGCGTTCATGTTTATGGAAAAAAATGTCTATGAAAACGTACAAGGTTTCGACGAAGACTATTTCATGTATGGCGAAGACATTGATTTGTCGTACAAAATAAAAAAAGCAGGTTTTCAAAACTACTATTACGGCAAAACGACAGTCATTCATTACAAAGGCGAAAGCACGTTAAAAGACAAAACCTATGCAAAACGGTTTTACGGAGCCATGCAATTATTTTACAAAAAACATTTCAAAAGAAATCTCATCTATGATGTGGCGGTGACGCTTGGCGCGAAGTTAATTCCGTTAGTATCATCATCCGAAAAAGAAGCCAAAAAACAAGTCCAAAAATATATTTTTGTCAGCGATTCGGCGGAACGTTTCAAGAAAATAAAAGCCGTTTATCATCCGAAAGAATGTACTCGCGTAGAAAACTTAGGGCACTTATTACGTCAAATAAAAAATGAAAACAGTACAGAAATCATTCTAGACAATCATTTTGTGGATACAAAAATGATCATTCAAATCGTTGAAAAACAACTTGGATATTACAAAATATTACCAAAAAACAGTACTTTTATCATCGGTAGCGATTCCTCAAAAAATAGAGGAGAAGTTCAATTACTGAATATATCGAAGTAGGATTGTTAAGTAAGCAAAAGAATTGTGTTTGAGAAACTTGAAGTACGGTTACCGAACTTGTTGAAGTAAATTGAAAATAATTCAATAAAAAATCATATTATTTAGTATTTTCGCAAAATAAAATAAAATAACATCTTTAGATTAAGGATATGGCAAAATTTGAACTAAAACTTCCACAGATGGGAGAAAGTGTTGCAGAAGCAACAATTATATCATGGCTCAAAGAAGTTGGCGACACTATTGAAGCTGATGAAGCAGTCTTAGAAATCGCAACAGACAAGGTAGATTCTGAATTGCCAAGTGAAGTTGATGGTGTTTTAGTTGAAATCTTATTCAACGTAGATGATGTTGTAAAAGTTGGGCAAACAGTTGCTATTATCGAAACAGAAGGAGAAGGAGAGGCAACAAGCACAGAAAGTACAGAAACATTACCTGAAACCGAAGTAAAAGGCGAACCTGCAGAAGCAGAAATTGCAGCACAAGCAGTTGTAAAAGCAAAAGAGACAGTAACAAATGACTTTTCAACTTCTGAAAAATTCTATTCGCCATTAGTAAAAAACATTGCGAAAGAAGAAGGGATTTCAGTTGAAGAATTGGACAGCATTGCAGGGACAGGAAAAGATGGTAGAGTTACAAAAAACGATATCCTCAATTATATAAAAGAAGGTAAAAAACAACCGAAAGTTGTACAAAAATCAAACGTGCAAGAAACGCCAAAAGCAGCAGTAAAAGAAGCTGCAAAAACGGTGGCAATGCCAAAATCGACACCAGCAACTCCAGTTTCTGTAAACGGAAGCGACGAAATCATCGAAATGACACGTATGGGGAAACTCATCGCGCATCACATGGTCGCTTCGGTACAAACCTCAGCACATGTACAAAGTTTTGTAGAAGTTGATGTGACAAAAATCTGGAATTGGCGTAAAAAAGTAAAAACGGCTTTTGAAAAACGTGAAGGTGAAAAACTAACGTTCACACCAATCTTTATGGAAGCGGTAGCAAAAGCGCTAAAAGATTTCCCAATGATGAACATTGCTGTAGATGGCGATAACATCATTAAAAAGAAAAATATCAACCTAGGCATGGCAGCTGCATTACCAGACGGAAACCTAATTGTTCCTGTTATCAAAAATGCAGATCAACTAAACTTGGTAGGCATGGCAAAATCTGTAAACGACTTGGCAAGCAGAGCAAGAGCTAACAAATTAAAACCAGACGATATTCAAGGTGGAACGTATACAGTAACGAATGTGGGTACTTTTGGAAGCATCATGGGAACTCCGATTATCAATCAGCCACAAGTTGGAATTTTAGCTTTAGGTGCAATTAGAAAAGTGCCTGCTGTGATTGAAACTCCAGAAGGTGATTTTATCGGAATTCGTTACAAAATGTTCTTATCACATTCCTACGACCACAGAGTTGTCAATGGAGCACTTGGGGGACAATTTGTAAAACAAGTAGCTGATTACTTAGAAGCTTGGGACAGCGATAGAGATATTTAATTTGAAATTATACAGATTATATAGAAGAAAGAGTTCTCAATTATGGGAACTCTTTTTTGTTAAGTTTTGGTATAGTTTCTTTACAAAAATTCACTTAATGTAATGTTTAAGTAGTATTTGGAAATTAGATGGTTTCTATGTTATGAGTTAACAAATGAGTGATTTAAAAATCAACAAACAGAAAAAATCCAACAGTGCTAAAGCGCGATCTAAGAGATTTCTGCCAGTCTAAAAGCAAAGCGGTCTAAAAGCGTCAACGATCTATTTATCCTTCTTCAACATCTCAATAAAAGAAATCAAATTCAAACCTTCATGCAATTCGCCTTTCACAATGGCAATTGGAATAGAAGAAATCATCACATCTTGGCGTTTCATTTTGGAGATTGTATTCCAGAAAAATTCTTTATATCGTTCATTTTCAGAAATATTCAACGCTTTGTGTGAAATGCGATTTGCTTTTAGCATGCCGATCAACTTTTCACATTTAGGACATTGATCTTTCGTAAAAATGATAGTTTCGCCTCTATCAATCAATTGGTTCAGCACTTTCCAATTTTTAACGTTCACGACATCAACATTGACCTTTTCCAGTTTATCATCAAAAGAATAAAAATAGGTGTATTCTGGTGTTGTATTTTTTAGTGGAATCAACGTGGTAAGTAATGTTTTTTGTTTGGAAGGCGCATTTTTAATCACGGGTCGGTAACTACTTTTCCGAAAGCCTTTACCATCAATCTTAAAAAAAACTTCTTTATCGGTTTCGGAGTGATTCATCGCATAAAACAAAATTTTTTTCTTCTCTTTCACCTCTATAATTTCAACAGCTTTCGTTTGTGCAAACATTGAAAATATCCAACAAAAACACAGCAAAATAGTTGCTAAAATAGACTTCCCCATACTTGATTTCATTTAATTGTTAATAAAATATAAAAATCAATTATTATACCACAAAATAATTTTATTTGCTCCGTAATAGTGGTAAATTTACTCTTTTAAACAAAAAAATGGAATTAAAACTAAAAAATCCGATCTGCTTCTTCGATTTAGAAACGACAGGAGTAGAAGTGGCAAAAGATAGAATTGTAGAAATTGCGATACTTAAAGTGTATCCAAACGGAAATAAAGAGAGCAAAACATGGTTGGTAAATCCTGAAATGCCGATTCCCGCAGAAACGTCAGAAATTCACGGAATTACAGATGATAAAGTTGCTAACGAGCCTACTTTTAAAGAGCTTTCAAAAGAAATCTACAACATGATAAAAGATAGTGATTTGGCAGGTTACAATTCTGACCGATTTGACATTCCGCTATTAGCAGAAGAATTATTACGCGCAGATATTGACTTCGACATGAAAAATAAAGTCTCTATCGATGTACAAACCATTTTTCACAAAATGGAGAAACGAACGTTATCTGCCGCATATAAATTTTACTGTGGAAAAGAACTCGAAGGCGCACACGGCGCAGAAGCAGATACAAACGCAACGTACGAAGTGTTAAAATCGCAATTAGATCGTTATGACGAATTGGAAAATGATGTAAAAAAGCTAAGCGAATTTACTACACGTAAAAAAACAGCCGATTTTGCAGGTTTTATCATCTTCGATAAAGATGGCGAGGAAATCTTCTCTTTCGGAAAACACAAAGGTAAAAAAGTAGCAAAAGTGCTTGACGAAGAACCTGGCTACTTTGGCTGGATTCTCAATGCAAACTTTCCATTGTACACCAAAAAAGTGTTGACAGCGATCAAACTAAGAAAACTCAATACCAAATTTTAAAAATAAAAGTGATTCTGAGAAAATCTACCATAATACTCATAACATTTTTAACAATAAGCATAAGTTTTGCGCAGAAAAACATTTCAGGAACTATTGTAAATCAAGAAACCAACGAACCTATTGCGTATGCACATTTAATCATTCCGACTGAAAAAAGAGGAACAACGGCAGACTTTAATGGGAAATTTGAATTTACAGTACCTGATAAATGGGTTGGAAAAGAACTAAAAATAACCTGTGTTGGTTTTGATGACAAAAAAATAGTGCTCACGCAAAAAAAAGGCTTGGTCATTTACATGCAACCTTCTGTTGAATTTTTGAGTGCCGTACATTTATCCAACACAGAAAAAGAAAAAATAGTACGTGTCAATCCGTTTCGTGGAAGGCGAAGTATCGGCTTAGGAAACTTTAGTGGTGGCGCATATCCGTCAATGTTTGCTCGGTATTATTCGTATGACGAAAGTTTGGGCGATGAAAACTATCTAAAAGAAGTCACAATATTCTTTTACAAAGAAGGTAGGCACAATGCAAAATTCAGATTTCGTATTGTCTCAGCAACAGCAAATAAAATGCCGAAAGACGATTTGCTAGATCCTATCATTGTAGAAATAAGCTATAAAAAAGCAAAAACAAAAATACAAATGCCCGCCAATGGAATAGAAGTGCCAAAAGAAGGTTTTTTTGTGGTGGTGGAACATTTATTTATTGAAGAAAATACCTTTGAAGAAGTCATTCATTTAAAAGTAAGTGACACGCTCAAAATATACGACATCAAACAAAAGCGGTATGCACCTATATTTAAAGGTATTGTAGAAGAAGATGGCGAATCTTTCTCGTATTATATGTCTGTCGACGGATGGAAAAAAGTACGAAAACTAAAAATGCCGCGTGCTAATTTTAAACCCAATGAAGTTGTAGCACCAGCATTTAAACTAAAACTAACAAACTAAATAACTAAAAATACACCGATGAAAATTATTTGTATTGGTAGAAACTACACGGAACACATTGCAGAGCTAGAAAATGAAAAACCTGCTGATCCCGTAATTTTTATGAAGTCTGATACTTCGATACTTATAAAAAAGCAACCATTTTTCATTCCCGATTTTTCAAAAGAAATTCATCATGAAGTGGAAGTTTTGGTAAAAATTAATAAATTAGGAAAATATATCGATCAGAAGTTTGCGCACAAATATTATAACGAAATCAGTGTAGGGATTGATTTTACGGCGCGCGACTTGCAATCGAAACTCAAAGCCAAAGGATTGCCGTGGGAAAAAGCAAAAGCTTTTGATGGTTCGGCAGTTGTAGGAAAGTGGATTTCGAAAGATCAATTTACAGATTTGAACGATCTCAATTTCAAATTAGAAAAAAATGACGAAATCGTTCAGCAAGGAAATACCAAGCAAATGCTTTGGAAAATAGATGAACTTATTGCATATGTTTCTCAATATTTTACCTTAAAAATCGGAGACATCATCTTTACAGGAACTCCAGCAGGAGTTGGCAAAGTGCATGCTGACGATCGATTGACGGGATATTTAGAAGGACAACAATTATTTTCAATAGTAGTAAAATAAAAAATGGGATATAACTTAGAAAAAATTAACGCAATTTCAGATGGAGATAAAGATTTTATAGAAGCAGTCGTAGTCACTTTTATAGAAGAAATTCCAGAAGATCTTGTAAAACTTGAACAAGAAGTAAAATCAGGGAATTACGAAGGTATTTATCAAGTAAGTCATAAGATAAAGCCAAACTTAGATTTACTTGGTATGCAAGAATCATACGATCAAAATCTTCAAATACTTAGCTGGTCAAAAGCAGAAACCAACATCACGGACATTGTAGTCATTTTTGAAAGTGTCTCCAAAAAAATCAACGACAATATCATTGAACTAAAGAAAGAATTCAACTTACACTAAGTATGATTGCAGAAATAATTACCATCGGTGATGAAATTCTTATTGGGCAAATTGTGGATACCAATTCTGTATTCATATCAAAAGCACTCAATGAAATTGGAATCTCTGTGCATCAAATCACGTCAATTCAGGATGAAAAAACACACATTCTAGAAGCGCTAGAAGCTGCAAAAGCAAAAGCTGATATCGTATTAATCACTGGCGGATTAGGTCCGACAAAAGACGACATTACCAAACATACTTTATGTGAATACTTTGAAGACGAACTCATTCGAAACGATGAAGTTTTAGTGCATATAGAAGAATTATTCAAAAAATTTGCAACGACTTCGCCAATTTCGGACATGAATAGAATGCAAGCTTTAGTACCTTCCAAGGCACAAGTTTTAAAAAATGAATTTGGGACAGCACCAGGAATGTGGCTTGAAAAAGACAATACGGTATTCATCTCAATGCCAGGCGTTCCGTATGAAATGCGCGGATTGATGACAAATCATATCATTCCGAAACTTCAAGAAGAATTTGAGCGTCCTTTTATATACCACAAAACGATTCTCACGTACGGAATGGGCGAAAGTAGCATTGCAATGAAAATTGAAGCTTGGGAAGACAGTCTGCCGAGTTTTATCAAACTTGCCTATTTGCCTAACTACGGAAAAGTACGTTTACGTCTTACGGGAAAAGGAACCGACAAAGAAAAAATTATCACTGCTGTAGATGCATATGCGCAACAACTATATCCAATAATTGGAGATATCATTCAAGGAATAGAAGGAAAAAGCAGTATTGTAACGCAAATTGGAGAATTTTTAAAAGCAAAAAAACATACATTGGCTGCTGCCGAAAGTTGTACAGGTGGACGCATTGCTGCCGAAATTACAAAAGAATCTGGTGTTTCAGCATTTTTCAAAGGAAGTGCGGTAACTTATGCATTGCCATCTAAAGTTGATCTTTTGGGCGTTTCGGAAGACATTATCAAAACGTATTCTGTGGTGAGTACACAAGTTGTAGAATTAATGGCTGCTGGCGCAAAAAAAATCTATAAATCAGATTATGCAATAGCTACGACAGGAAATGCGGGTCCGTCAAAAGGAAACTCAGATGTAGAAGTTGGTACGGTTTGTATCGGAATTGCCACGCCAAACGGAATCGTTTCGCAAGAATTTAATTTTGGACAACCGCGCGAAAAGGTAGTAAATAAAGCTGTTACAAAAGCTTTTCAGATGTTACTAGAAGAAATTTTAAAAAACAGTAACTAAATATTTGCTGAGAAAATAAAAAAATGTAAATTTGCACCTCGTTTTTGAATAACTTAAAAGTTTAGTACAGATGTCAAGAATTTGTGAATTAACAGGTAAGAAAGCTATGGTAGGGAATAATGTTTCCCATGCAATGAATAAGACAAAACGCAAATTTAATGCGAATCTTACAAAAAAGCGCTTTTACATCCCTGAAGAAGATAAGTGGGTAACTTTGAAAGTTTCTACTTCAGCATTAAAAACAATTAATAAAAAAGGAATCTCAGCTGTGCTAAAAGAAGCAAGAGCGAAAGGTTTTATCAAGTAATTCAGTCATAAAAGTATAAATACCAATAGCAATGGCGAAGAAAGGAAATAGAGTTCAAGTGATACTAGAGTGTACAGAGCACAAAGCGTCTGGACAACCAGGAACTTCTCGTTATATCACTACAAAAAATAAAAAGAATACTCCAGACAGATTAGAGATTAAAAAATTTAATCCAATCTTAAAGAGAATGACTGTTCACAAAGAAATAAAATAATAAGTCATGGCAAAGAAATCAGTAGCATCCTTACAAACAGGATCAAAAAGACTAACAAAAGCAATCAAAATGGTAAAGTCTCCAAAAACAGGAGCTTATACATTTGTTGAGTCAATCATGTCACCAGATAAGGTAAACGATTGGTTAAAAAAATAAGTATATGTTTATACTAAGTATATAAGCTACTTTCGAAAGAGAGTAGCTTTTTGTTTTTATACCTCAACCTAAAAAATATGACAGTTTTTCAGGTGTGTCATTTGGGCAAGATAATTGACAATGAAAAGGTATCTAAAATAACAATGCAAAACATACATGAATTTTAAGTATCTTGTTTTGCGGTTCGCATAAATATTAAAAGGTGCGTAGCATTAAAAATAGTATCACAAATTATGAGTTTTTTTAAAAAAATATTTTCATCAGAAAAAAAGGAAACACTCGATAAAGGTTTGGAAAAATCGAAATCAAGTTTCTTTTCAAAATTGACCAAAGCTGTTGCAGGAAAAAGCAAAGTAGATGATGAAGTTTTAGATAATCTTGAAGAAGTATTAGTGAGCAGTGATGTTGGAGTTGATACGACTTTAAAAATTATTGACCGAATAGAAGAAAGAGTTGCTAAAGACAAATATTTAGGAACGGACGAATTAAATAAAATTCTCCGCGAAGAAATTGCAGCATTACTTTCTGAAACAAACTCTGGAGAAGATACTGAATACACCATTCCAGCCGATAAAAAGCCATACGTACTTATGGTCGTTGGAGTAAATGGTGTTGGAAAAACAACTACGATCGGAAAACTAGCACATCAATTCAACAAAAAAGGACTCAAAGTAGTACTTGGTGCTGCTGATACATTTAGAGCTGCTGCAATCGATCAATTACAAGTTTGGGCAGATAGAGTAGGCGTTCCTATCGTAAAACAAAGCATGGGAAGCGATCCTGCTTCGGTTGCTTTTGATGCTTTACAATCGGGAGTTGCACAAGATGCTGATGTTATTATTATTGATACTGCGGGAAGATTGCATAACAAAGTAAACTTGATGAAGGAATTGACAAAAGTCAAAAAAGTAATGCAAAAAGTCATTGGAGACGCGCCACACGACGTTTTATTGGTTTTAGATGGTTCTACAGGTCAAAATGCTTTTGAGCAAGCAAAACAGTTTACTGCGGCTACAGAAGTAACAACATTGGCAGTAACCAAACTCGATGGAACTGCAAAAGGTGGCGTTGTCATAGGAATCTCAGATCAATTTCAAATTCCTGTAAAATACATTGGTGTTGGAGAAGGTATTGAAGATTTGCAAGTATTCAATAAATATGAATTTGTAGATTCATTCTTTAAAAAATAAGATAGATTTCTTAGAAATCGCTTCGCTTTTAGCATTTTAGATTTTTATTGATGTTTTGAATTGTCTTTACGAGAATTTTAGAAAAATTCGTGGCAATCTGTTTCTTTCAAATATGAATTTTTATGATTTGAATAGGTTACTTGATTGAAAATTCTTTGTAGAAAAACTAGAGGTTTCTTCATATTAAAATTTCCAAATCAAAAATTCACTCGCTATGACGATTTGTATTCAAGAAAACCAATTATAATTCGAAGTTAATTCAACATTCAAAATCCAACATTTAACATAATAAACCTCACAATCTAAGAAAGTCTTTGACCCGTCCTAAAAAACCGTTACAGTTATTTAGGATTAAAAATAGTTAAAACACAGATAAGACAGCTGTCTTATCTGTGTTTTTTCTTTTATAGGTTTTTATGTTGACTTTATTTTGTTTGTGCATCTGTTCTGGAGTTAGCATTTGACATGATAAATGCGGTCTTTTGGTATTATAAACTTTAATACTCTGTTGTACTATTTTCTTCATTAGTTTGATGTCTATTTTAGAGGTGCCCATCAAAAACTCTTGTTTCAAGATTCCGTTGATTCGCTCTGCTACTGCATTTTGATATGGATCATAGGATTCTGTCATACTACATTTAATATGACTCTTAGTTAATATTCTTTGATATTGATTACTACAATATTGTAAACCTCTATCAGAATGATGTATTAGCCTTTCCTTGGGATATTTTCTGTTTTTAACAGCTTGCTTTAATGCTTTTATAGAACTATCTACTGCTAAGGTATTGGATAGATAATACCCAACGATCATCTTAGAATATGCATCTGTAATAAGCGATAAATACATGGGATTAGCTCGATTACCTACATAGGTAATATCTGCTACCCAAACTTGTTCTGGTCTGTTTACATCTAAATTCTCTATTACATTGTTATGTTTTCTAAACCGATGATGAGAGTTAGTAGTGATATGATAGCTCCGCTTGGGTTTAATCAACATATGATTTGCCTTTAAAATAGCAAATAAACGATCTCTGCCGACACCTAAACTACGTAAAGACTCTTGTAGAATATGATATAACTTCCTTGTGCCAATACGTGGTTGCTCTATTCTAACAGATTGAACCAGCTCTATCACATCACTAGCAATACACTGTCGTTTCTCTTTTGAACGTATCGCTCGGTAATATACTTGCCTGCTTACCCCAAGTAACTCACAAGTAGATGAGATACTTTCTCTGTAATGTATTCTAAACATATCGATTACTTGGGTTTGGAGTTTTTTCTGATAGGAATATTAAACTCTTTTTCTGCTAAATCAATCATCATATCAAACAAAATAGCTTTCTTGTCAGCACGCTCCGCCAGATGTTCTGCACGAGCCTTCTGCTTTTCTAACAGTTTGATTTTTTCTTCTAATTCTAAAATCTTTTGTTCTGGAGTCTTTGTCATAGAAAGTGGAGTTTGATTATGCCAATCAAAGTTACCATATTTTTTTAACCAAGTTCTGATGGTAGATCCAGATTGTATACCATACTTTGATAAGACTTGTGAGCGTGTCAGTTTACCCTGTTCAATCTCTTGAACTACTTGGAGTTTAAAAGATAATGAATAATCTTTTTGAGTACGTTTTACATAATTTGTTTTCATTACGCTTAAAATTTAGTGTAACGCTATTTCAGGACGAGACACTTAAAACAAAAAAGCTGCACGTTAAAAACATGCAGCTTTTTTTGATATCTATTCTAATTAATCTCTAGAGACTATATCTTTGTCAATCGAATGGTGACTTCGCTAAGTGGAGCGTTTGTACACATTGCACTTCCTGTGTCTTCTGTAAAGCGAATATCAATAGTAGTATCATCTACCATATTATAAGCGGTTGGTGTTGCTGCGCCTAATCCTAACAGTACATTTGCGCCTCCACAATTGAAGTTTGTATCTTGATCTTCTGGAACACTTACCGTTCCATCACAATTTAAAGTAAAGTTAAACGTCATTGTTGGTTGTGTACCTGCAACATCTAAGTTTGCTAAATACTTTACAGTAATGCTTCTTTCCGTATCAGAAACACTCACAATTTCTACCGTTGCAGGATCACCAAAAATTGGCTCATCTGTATTTCCAATTTCTTCATATGTGTACATTCCTGTATATCCTAACGTCGGAGTTGTCACACTTCCAAAACTAAACCACTGACTTTGCGTTGTAGAACTACATATCGTTCTTACAGCAAATGTATATGTTGTATTTGGGCATAAGCCTGTAGCTGTAAAATTAGAGTTGTTTGTCGTTGTAATCGTTCCTGTATCTGGCGTAAAACCTGCGGCTTCACCATAACTTACTTCCCAAGTAGTTTGTGCATTCGAATCCCAATCTACTGTAATTGAATTTTGAGTAACGGTATCAAAAGTTAAATTAATTGGCGGTAAACAAGTAGCAAATCTATACGGTCCAGAAAAAGCACTTGAACTTCCTGTTTGGCTTCCATCAGTTACTGAATTACAATTGGCACGAACATAAAATTCGTATTCGCTATTTGGCATTAAATTATTTACAATATGCTCAGTACTATTTCCTGTAGCAAACAATTCAGCTTCTTCCAAATTAAATCCTACAAGTCCGTATTTAATCTCCCAAGAAATTTCACTTCCGCCAGGCATCCATGTCAATGTTGCTCCTGTTTGTGTAATATTCGTTGCGCCTAAACCAGTTGGAGCTGGACATGAAGTACGAAATTCAACAGGTCCAAACCATTCGTTATTTGCCAAATCACAATCAGACTTTACATAAAACTCGTATGAAGTCTGTGGAGATAATCCTGTAATATTAATGCTTGTTGCTGGTGTGTCAATAATAGTTCCAGTATCTGGATCAAATCCTGGTAATCCCCAAGAAGCAGTCCAAGTAACTCCAGTAACTGGTAAACATTCTCCAGCTTCATTAACGCTTCCACACCAATTCAATCTGGCTGAATTATCGGTGATATCAGAAGCAAAAGATGCTGCTACGGTTTGACATGGCTGTATAATTTCTGGAATTTGTACATCGTCTGAACACGAAAACACAAATCCTATCAGTAGAAGTAAAACTACTTTTTTCATAAATTTTTTTTTTCGAATATGACAAATATATAAAAACAATAAAGAGTTTATCATTTAGAAGCCAAAAAAACAAGAATTCTAAATAGTTAAACTTTAAGATTGTATCTTTATATCTGTAAATAACGTATCAAAATGAAGAAAATTATATTTCTAGCTATTCTATTTTCATCAATAGCTTGTCACACACAAAAAACAGCGCAACAAGAAAGTAATCTCTCAGATATTAGTGCAAAAGAGTTTCGAGAATTTAAAGTATTAGATTCTAAAATCATTGATAATCAAGGTGTTTGGAATTCGGTTTCAACACAAATGGAAGATTTTACGGAAGCCGATTACAAACGCTTAAAACCATACATCTTAGAGAAAAACATTTTGGAACTACACCAAAGCAGAGTGCAAGGCGTATTTACTTATGAGCAATTGGTGAAATTTTATCTCTATAGAATTAAAAAATACGATCGTGATAATAATTTGTCATTAAATTCTGTAATCAGCATCAATCCAAATGCAATTACAGAAGCGAAACAGCGTGATCGTGATTTTTTCAATAAAAAACTAAAACCGCTTATTTTCGGAATGCCCATCTTACTAAAAGATAATATCAATACCGAAAATATGCCAACTACGGCTGGCGCGTTTGCACTTGAAAATAACAATACAAACGATGCTTTCATCACAGAGCGATTAAAAGAAAACGGCGCTATCATTCTTGGAAAAGCCAATCTAAGTGAATGGGCATACTTTTTCTGTGGCGATTGTCCAAGCGGTTACAGTGCTATTGGTGGACAAACCTTAAATCCGTACGGAAGAAAAATATTTGACACTGGTGGATCGAGTTCTGGAAGTGGCGTTTCAGTTGCAGCAAACTTCGCTGTCGCTGCCGTAGGAACAGAAACTGCAGGTTCCATACTTTCGCCATCAAGTCAAAACTCAGTTGTAGGACTCAAACCAACCATCGGTTTGTTGAGTCGCTCCGGAATTGTACCAATTTCTAGCACACTAGACACACCTGGACCGATGACAAAAAATGTGATGGACAATGCAATTTTATTATCCGCGTTGTACGGTTATGATACAACTGATAGTAAAAGTAAGAATTTCAAATATGCAGGAAGTTACTACTATTCGGGAATTAAAAACGGCAAACCTTCCTTGAAAGGCAAGCGTTTTGGCGCATTTACTCGTTTAATGAATGACACTTTATATGTAGAAGCATTGGAAGTTTTAAAACAGCAAGGCGCAGAAATTATAGAAATAGAAGAAGTGGAAGTTGGATTGCCAAAATTTATCAATCTGTTGAATCTTGATATGCAAAATGACTTGCCAGATTATTTCAAAAACCATGGAGGAAAAACACTTTCGCTCAAATCTGTACAAGATGTGATTGATTTTAACAAGCAAGATTCCGCGAAAGCGATGCCATATGGACAAAAATTATTCTATGGAATTGTGAATGACAACGCTTCCAAAGAAGAATTCTCAGAGATGAAAAAAGTATTGCACGAAAACGGAAAAACATTTTTCAATTCGCCTATGGAAAAACACAATTTAGATGGTGTTTTATCCATCAATAACTATCATGCGGCATTTGCGGCAGTGGCAGAATATCCTGCGCTCACCGTTCCGATGGGTTATACGAACAAAGGCGAACCAAAAGGACTTACCTTTATCACAAAATCGTTTGGCGACAAAAAATTACTAGAATGGGCGTATGTCTACGAGCAAGCGTCTAAAAAGCGAAAAGCACCGAAAAACTATCAATAACATACTAATTTGGGCGTTCCCAAAACAAAATAAAACCCGCACATTGAGGAATCTCGAAATGCGGGTTTTATTTTGTTTTCGTCAGGCTATCCGCGTTACACGGTAACTTGCTACTATCCTTAACGCGGGAAAACATATAGGTTGTATTACACTGAGCAAAGTCGAAGTATCCTTAACGCGCATACAATTACCTATTCTCTATAAAAGGATATACTATTTTAATCAAATACTCTTTAATCAATCAAAGTATTTATTTTTCCCCAAAAAACATTATCAAAGTCAGAAAGTGCAAAATTGTCATCATCGGCAGCATTTCCCATTCGCACAATAACCAAATCTTTGCTTGGAACGATATAAATCTTTTGATCGTTTTTACCTAATGCACAAAACATGTCTTGTGGCGCATTCGGAATCAATTCACCAGAAAACTCCAATTGAGTTTGTGGCAAACGATAAGAAGTCTTTCCATTGAGCCACCATAAATATCCATACGCTTTGTTGATATTTTGCGTAGTTGATGTTGCTTCATTCAAAAAACTTTCAGGGATAATCTGTGTGTTTTCCCAAGTTCCTTTTGCGGCAATGAGCAAACCAAAACGAGCCATGCTTCGTGTCGTACTCCAATACACATTCGTATTTCCATTTTGAATCCAAGAGCCAGTCATGCCAATACGATTTTTCAATTTTACCTCAAAATAATCATCCCACGGTTGATTGCTTGCGGAAGCCACTACATCTTGCATTTTCAAAAATACACCGTGATATGCCCAACGTGTTCCCGCATCTGCAATATATTGTAAATTTTCGGGAGCAATTCCATCGCCCATACTATCATCCAAACCTGAAGTCATAGACAATAAATTTTTACAAGTAATTAAATTTTCTTTTTCCAAAGTGGCGCTTGTCCAACCATTTCCAATATAATCGGAAACTTTATCATTAAGATTGATGAGACTTTCTTCTTGTGCAATTCCTGCAACAGCAGTTGTCAAGGTTTTTCCGGCACTTGCCCAATACCAAGGTGATGTATCTGAATGTCCGTTCATATACGCTTCTACAACAATTTTTCCTTTGTGAAGGATGATAAAACTTTTGGTGTTTTTTTCTTCAAGATATCCTAAAAGTGGTGACAATTGATCTGCATTCCAGTTCAATTCTGTAACCGAAGTTGTTTCCCATGTATCGGAAGTTAAAGGTGGGAAATACAGGGATGTATCAACCGTTGTAGGCGTTTCTTCTGGTGGAATTTCATCTGTTTCTTCCGAAGAACAATTCACAAAAAATAATACTAAAACAAATAGAAATACAAAAAAAAGTCGGTTCATCTTTTAGATTTTCATTTTATGACTGTTAAATATACCAAAGGTTTAAATTAGATTGTATCTTTGCCCACTGAATTTTTGGATATGAGAACAAAGACTTTAAAGAAAAACAAAATCAACGTCGTAACACTTGGATGCTCTAAGAATGTATATGATTCTGAAGTTTTGATGGGACAATTGAAAGCCAACGGAAAAGAAGTGGCGCATGAAGAAGAAGGAAATATTGTCGTAATTAACACGTGCGGATTCATCAATAATGCAAAAGAAGAAAGCGTTAATACGATTTTAGATTATGTAAATAAGAAGGAAGAAGGCGTTGTTGATAAGGTTTTTGTAACAGGTTGTTTAAGTGAGCGTTATAAGCCAGATTTAGAGGCAGAAATTCCAGATGTTGACCAATATTTCGGAACTTCAGATTTACCACGATTGCTAAAAGCACTTGGTGCCGATTACAAACATGAATTGATTGGTGAGCGAATTACAACAACACCAAAAAACTATGCATATCTTAAAATTGCGGAAGGTTGCGATCGTCCGTGTTCATTCTGTGCAATTCCGTTAATGCGCGGAAAACACAAATCGAAACCGATTGAAGAATTGGTAGAAGAAACCGAAAAATTAGCCGCAAAAGGTGTCAAAGAATTGATCTTGATTGCACAAGATTTAACGTATTACGGACTCGATTTATACAAAAAGCGAAATCTTGCAGAGTTGCTTCAAAATTTAGTAAAAGTAGAAGGAATTGAATGGATTCGTTTACATTACGCGTTTCCAGCAGGTTTCCCGATGGATGTTTTAGAAGTAATGAATAATGAACCAAAAATTTGTAATTACTTAGACATTCCGTTGCAACACATTGCGGACGATATTTTAAAGTCGATGCGTCGTGGAACCAATCAGGCGAAAACGACTAAGTTATTAAAAGAATTCCGAGCTGCCGTTCCAAACATGACCATCCGTACAACATTAATTGTTGGTTATCCAGGAGAAACTGAGGAACATTTTCAAACCTTAAAAAACTGGGTTCAGGAAATGCGTTTTGAACGTTTAGGTTGTTTCACGTATTCGCATGAAGAAAATACACATGCATACAACTTAGAAGACGATGTACCAGAAGAAGTAAAGCAAGATCGTGCGAATCAAATCATGGAAATTCAGTCGCAAATCTCTTGGGAATTGAATCAGGAAAAAATTGGACAAACCTTTAAATGTATCATTGATCGAAAAGAAGGAAACTACTTTGTAGGTCGTACCGAATTTGATTCTCCAGATGTTGATAATGAAGTTTTAATTGACGCAGCAAAATTCTACGTAAAGCAAGGTGAGTTTGTAGATGTTAAAATCACAGATGCTGCTGATTTTGATTTGTATGGCGAACCTGCTGTGAAATGATAAAAGCTAAATGTAAAAGTATTTCAAATGTCATTACGAGGAGTTTGCGACGAAGTAATCTGTTTCTTTTTTTATGTTGAATGTTAAGTTTTGAATGTTGAATTGACTTCAAAGTGTAATTGATTTTCTTCAATACGTTTTGTTATAATGAATATCGAATACTGAATATTTAATTTTGAATGTAGAAGTTTTTGAAACGACTTCATTACGAGGAGTTTGCGACGAAGTAATCTGTTTCTTCGCTAAAAGCTAAAAGCTAAAAGCTAAACACCAAACATTGCGCAAGCGAAACAAGTCTAAAAGCAAAGCAGTCTAACAATGAAGTGGTCTAAAAGCGCCAGCGATCTAAATCACAATTCAAAACTATTATTATTCACCATAAAAATTGCATTGGCAAAAAACAACTTTCCATTTTCCCAAAAAGCACGAAACATTGGATTATCAACCATATAAATCACGCTTCCTTTTTCAATGCGTTGTTCTCCAAAAACTAAGGTATTTTTAATATTTTTAGCAGCTTTATATCCTGCAAAACCAGAAACTACGTTATTATCTTCCAAATAGGTAACGGTATATCCTTTTTTCAAATAATCATACGCGTCGCTTCCTAATTTCAAGGTAAAATACGAGTCGTTATATCCAAATCCTAGTGGATGTGTCGTATCAACTTTCGTTTTAAAAATAGCTCCTGTAATGTAATTGGAAATATTCTTTCGTTCGCTCTTTGCATACGAAATAATTTCATTCTTTTTATCTTCCTTTTCACGCTCTTTCTTTGTGAGCCCAAAACCTTCTTTTCCTTCAAATGTTCTTAAAGCACCTTTCATCGCAATTACTTTCCCACCACGAGAAATCCAATTCTTTAACACTTGTAATTGTTTGTTATTAAAGACTTCCTTATAATTTCCGTCAGGTAAAACCAAAACATTAAAAGAATTCAGTGTATTTGCAGAAAAGCTTTCACTATTAATATTCGTTACAGGAAATTTTAATTCTTGCTCAAAAAAGTACCAAAGTTCACCAAAACCTAATGAACTTGTTGTTTTTCCAGACATTACCGCGACTTTTGGCATCTTTATTTCTTTAATATCTGGCGAACCCAAATCAACACCATTATCTGAAAACCCACTACCAATTTTTGTCATTATTATTTTAGAACTATTTGCTAAATCTGCTAAAGATGTATTGAAATTAGCTATATTTTTATTATCACTACGGGTAATAATCAACGAACCACGATCGAACTTTTTTCCATCATAAACAATTGGTTTTTCGGTAAAGCGAATGCGAAATTTGTTTTTTAACAATCGACTTAAAAAAGCAGCATCTTTGATTGAATTCCAAGAAATAATGTAAGCAGGACTTGTGCCATAATCTGAGTTAAAAATTATAGAATCTTTAGTTATTGCATTTGTAGAAACCAAAGTCTTAGAAGCAGTTGTTTTTAAACCATACGCATACGGAATACTCCATGCAGTAATATCATATGTAACAGAATCACTCAATTTTGCGTTGGGCTCAAACAATACTTTGACCATTTTTGCTTTTGGCTGATTTGTGCTGACCACCAACGCATTATTTACCTTATTTGATTTCTGAGAATTACTCTCATAATCGTATCCTTTTATCGTTGTGTTTGCAGTAAAACCGTATTTAATTTCATGTCTATCCAACAAGGTTGTTAACTTATTAATACGATCTTGATTTCCTTCCAAAACATAACTTTTATATGTAAAATCCTTATTACTAAAAAACTTTTTAAATTCAGCATTCAACTTATCAACATTTTTTGATGAAATCTCTACGGTTGACAATCCTGTAGTATGATGATGTGCAATTCGATCTTTCAACGTCAGCAAATCGCCTTCATCAGTCATAATTCCCAAACCTGCGCGTCCGTGTCCTGCTTGTTCGTACGTCATTCCAATGGCACCATTAAACGTAGGATATGTATCTCCATAACTCGGATAAAACAAATCAAAACGTTCGCGCGTAAAATACAACCAACCTTCCTTATCAAAATAGCCAGCATGATTCTTTCCAATTTGTATCTGAAAATTACGTTGCCAATCGGTAATAACTTCATGAAAAGGTTCTGCTGCAGGTGCAAAATAATACGGTTCGTTAATGCCTTGTTCATGAAAATCAACATGAATATGTGGCAACCATTTATTATATACTTTCAATCGTTGACGTGTTTCTACTTGTGTTGCCCAAGCCCAATCTCGGTTTAAATCAAACAAATAATGATTTGGTCGTCCGCCAGGCCAAGGTTCGTCATGTTCTTTTGCTTTTTGATGTGAATTATACGGAACACTAGCTACTTGATTGTACCAATTTACATACCGATCGCGTCCATCAGGATTGATACATGGATCAATAATAACGACAGTATTTTGAAGCCAAATTTTCTTGGAAGTAATCAATTCGTAAATCGTTTTCATAGAAGCTTCTGTACTAGACGATTCGTTTCCATGTACATTATAACTCAACCAAACGATAGCTTTATCTGCGGAAGCGGAAGAAGTGCCAATTCCGGCATTTGCCAAATGATTTTTCCGAATACTTTCTAAATTTGCTAAATTTTCAGGTGTAGAAACATAGGCAATTTGCAACAAACGATGTTCATTCGTTTTACCATATTCTTCTAGTTGAATCATGTTGGAAGCTTTTGCCAAATACTGATAATAATCCACAACACGATAATGATTTGTAAATCGTGTTCCCAATTCATAGCCTAAAAAATCTTTAGGTGACTGAATGTTTTGGGCAAAAATTGTAGTAGAAATAATAAAAAATGAAAGTAAAGTAAAAAAATGTCGTCTCATTAGTTGGTTCAGTTTGATAGACATCAAAGCTAACTAATATAATTTTGAAAAAGAATATCTTAACGAAATTTTGAGAAAATCGCATTTAAATAACCATATCTTTGCAACTTTAAAATCCTGACGACCAACTATGCCAACAGAATGTATTCCCTACAGTGAAACTGGATATTTTTCTCCCTTAATGTGTGATTATTTAGCCGAAAAAAACACGCTAAAACCCTTTTATCACCGTTTTCCGAAGCTTGAGAATTTTGAAGCTCAAATTAAAGAAAAGCAACAATCCAGTTTAACAGCTATTTCGCAAAGAGCTATTCTGTCAAACGCTTTGGTAAAGCAATATGAAAACGTAAATGCTTCAAAAACAACACTAAAAAATATTCAAAAACTTGCGTTAGAAAATACATTTACCATCACGACAGGGCATCAATTAAACCTATTTACAGGTCCATTATACTTCTTGTACAAAATTATTTCTACGATTAATTTGACAACGACGTTACAAGAAAAACATCCAAATCATCATTTTGTACCAATCTATTGGATGGCTTCGGAAGATCATGATTTTGACGAAATCTGTTTCTTCAATTACAAAGGCAAAAAAATACGTTGGGAACGTGAAGCAAGTGGCGCAGTTGGCGAATTATCTACAGAAGGTTTGGCGGAAGTTTTGGAAGATTTCTCCAAAAAAATAGGCATCAGCGACAATGCAAAATACTTACAATCGCTATTTGAAGATGGTTATGTAAAACACAATAATCTTACAGATGCAACGCGTTATATTGCCAACGAATTATTCAAAAAATACGGATTGGTCATTGTGGATGGAAATGATAAAGAATTAAAAAAACTATTCATTCCGTTTGTCGAAAACGAGTTGTTTCAACAAACCGCATACAAAAAAGTGTTGGAAACGGCGGAACATCTAACGAAAGTTAATGATTCCTACAAAATACAAGTTAATCCAAGAGAAATCAATCTATTTTATATCAACAACGGAATCCGCGAACGCATTATTGAGCATGAAGGTGTTTTTATGGTAAATAACACTTCCGTGAGATGGAACTCGGAGCAAATAAAAGCTGAGGTTCACGCACATCCAGAACGTTTCTCACCAAATGCATTATTGCGTCCGTTATATCAAGAGATCATTCTGCCAAACCTATGTTACATTGGTGGTGGCGGAGAATTGGCGTATTGGCTTGAATTGAAATCTTACTTTGAAACTGTTAACGTGACATTCCCGATGTTGCTCTTGCGAAACTCCGCAGTTGTAAAAACGCAGAAGCAATCGGAAAAAATGGGAAAACTCAATATTTCCAATCGTGATTTATTCCTCAAAAAAGAGGATTTTATAGCCAAAAAAGTCAAAGAGCTCAGTAAAATTGAGATTGATTTCACACCACAAAAAGAACACTTACAACAGCAATTTGAAGACTTGTACAAACTTGCAGAACAAACGGACAAATCATTTATTGGAGCAGTTGCTGCGCAAGAAAAAAAGCAACTTAAAGGCTTGAATCATTTGGAAAAACGCTTGTTAACAGCTCAAAAACGAATGTTGAAAGATAAAGTTTCAAGAAGTACCGAATTGCGAGAAACATTATTTCCTGCAAACTCTTTACAAGAGCGTAAGCAAAACTTTAGTGAATTGTATTTAGAATATGGCGAAACGCTCATTCCAACTTTAGTAAAACATTTGCAACCATTATCAGGAGAATTTTTGGTGTTGGAATTGTAATCTAATTAACAAGAGGTAATCAGATAATAAGGTGTATAAAAAAAGCGAACCGAAGTTCGCTAATGAGATTAATCAGGTTTCTTAATTTTTTTGCATAGTCCACACCATGTACCACAACTCAAATAAATTGTATTAGGAGGAGGATCTGCAGTTGTATCAGCGCAAGATAAGCATCCTGTATTCCAATGTGTTCCGCCTCCCGTAACTGTCACTTGAGTTATCGACGAAATGGCTTTTTTGTTCAGTCTTAATGACTTTACATTCTTTTTTTTCATAATAATATTAAGTTTGAATTAATAAATCACTACTAAAAATACATAATGCAATATGCGATCCCTAGTAAACTATCTTCATATTTATAAATTGTAAGTACTACTATTTTAGTCTAAAAAGCCATAAAAAATAGCGTAGACTCCTTGTGAATATCCTGTGAAAAAATCTTCAATTGAAGTGTTAAAATCTAAAATCTAAATACTACTTTTGCGTATGCAACACGACAAGGTATTAATATTAGACTTCGGATCGCAATACACACAACTTATTGCGCGCAGAGTTCGAGAACTGAACATCTATTCCGAAATTCATCCATTCAACAAAATTCCAACTAACGTAGACGATTACAAAGCGGTTATTCTTTCAGGAAGTCCAATGTCTGTAAGGTCTGATGATGCTTTTCATCCAGATTTAAAAGGCATTCGAGGCGAAAAACCAATGCTTGCAGTTTGTTACGGCGCGCAATACTTAGCACACTTTTCAGGTGGTGAAGTTGCCGAATCAAACACACGTGAATACGGACGTGCCAACCTGAGTTTTGTACAAGAAAATGAACCATTTTTAGCGGGAATTTCTTCAGGAAGTCAAGTATGGATGAGTCACAGTGATACCATTAAAAGTTTACCAACCAACGGAAAACTATTGGCAAGTACGCACGATGTGCAAAATGCAGCGTATAAAATTGAAGGAGAAACAACGTTTGCTATTCAATTTCATCCAGAAGTATATCATTCAACAGATGGAAAACAATTGCTTGAAAATTTCTTGGTAAACATTGCTGAGGTAAATCCAGATTGGACACCAAATGCTTTTGTAGAAGAAACGGTAGAAGCCTTAAAAGCACAACTTGGAAATGACAAAGTAGTCTTAGGTTTATCTGGCGGAGTGGACTCAAGTGTCGCAGCAATGTTATTACACAAAGCCATTGGCGAAAACTTATATTGCATCTTTGTAAACAATGGTTTGTTACGAAAAGATGAATTTTCAAGCGTATTGAAACAATACGAAGGTATGGGACTCAATGTAAAAGGAGTTGATGCTTCGGCACGCTTTTTGGATGCGCTAGCAGGATTGAGTGATCCTGAGAAAAAACGTAAAGCCATTGGTCGTGTTTTTATTGAAGTATTCGATGATGAAGCAACACAAATTAAAGATGTAACTTGGTTGGCGCAAGGAACTATTTATCCTGACGTGATAGAAAGTGTCAGTGCTACGGGCGGACCAAGTGCTACGATAAAAAGTCACCATAATGTTGGCGGTTTGCCAGATTTTATGAAATTAAAAATCGTAGAACCTTTAAAAGCATTGTTTAAAGATGAAGTTCGCAGAGTTGGCGCTTCTATGGGAATGGACAAACAGTTACTAGGACGTCATCCATTTCCGGGTCCAGGATTGGCAATTAGAATATTGGGAGATATTACTGCTGAAAAAGTTCGTATCTTACAAGAAGTTGATGCCGTTTTTATCAACGGATTGCGTGAATGGGATTTATACGATAAAGTTTGGCAAGCAGGTGCAATATTATTGCCTGTAAACTCAGTAGGAGTCATGGGAGATGAGCGAACCTACGAAAAAGTAGTTGCCTTACGAGCTGTAGAAAGCACCGATGGAATGACGGCAGATTGGGTAGATTTACCTTATAAATTTTTGCAAAAAGTATCAAATGATATAATAAATAAAGTTAAAGGCGTTAATAGAGTAGTATATGACATCAGTTCAAAACCGCCAGCTACCATTGAATGGGAATAATTAATTAACAACGTAAAGAATGAAGAAGCTTTTAGGATTTTTTTTAATGATATTATTGACAAGTTGTTCTGCCACTGCACAACAATATAAAAGTCATAAAGTATCTAGAGGCGAAACGGTAGAAAGTATTGCAGCACAATACAATATTACGGCTGATGATATTATCAGACTAAACCCTGAAGCACGACGTGGCGTTCGAAGAAATAATGTATTAGTCATTCCTTCAAAATCGATAAAAGTTTCCAAAGATGTAGATGTAACCTTTACCAATCATAAAGTACGTAGAAAGGAAACGCTTTATAGCATTTCCAAAAAATACGGTGTTACTGTTGATGATATCTTAAAATTTAATGAAAAGGTTGCAAAAGAAGGTCTTAAAAAAGGCGATCGTATTGCCATTCCGAAGTATAAAAAGAAAGAAGCGAACGAAGTCGTAGACAATTCCTCAACAAATGATGATGAAGATAAGGATGATACTGACGAAGAAGTTTCTTTTGAAAAATACACTGTTAAAGCAAAAGAAACAAAATGGGGAATTGCGCACAGTTACGGACTTACCATTGAAGAACTCGAAGACATCAATCCAGAAATAAAAGAAGGATTAAAAATTGGACAAGAAATAAAATTACCAATTCGCAAAGAAAAGCCAAAAGTTGCTAGTGCAGCGAACTATGTGTTTTATGATGTAAAACCAAAGCAAACAATGTACACGCTTACGCGAAAACTAGGTGTTTCTGAAGATGAATTGATACGTCTAAATCCAGCGTTAAAAGATGGACTAAAAGCAGGAATGGTGTTAAAATTACCTGTGAAAAAATCAGAAGATTTGGAAGTAGTCGGTGCTGTTGTCGTAGATAAATTCAATTTCATTGAGCATGTAGACACTGAAAATGTTTCCAACATCGTTATCATGTTACCGTTTAAACTGAACGAAATGAACATGGATTCTGTGTCGCAAACAAAAGACAAACTCAAAAATGATCGCTTGTTAAATTATGCAACAGAATTTTACACAGGAACTTTAATTGCCTTAGATTCTATCAAAAACTTAGGTTTATCTGTTAATGTGAAAATTATTGACAATCAAGGAAATAAAAGTGGAACTCGAAAAGCGGTAGAAAGCTATGACTTTTCAGACGTACATGCGGTAATTGGTCCAATCTTAGATTCAAACGTAGAAGTTGTGGCTTCTGAATTAAAATCAGACGGAATTCCAGTAATCTCTCCACTATCAAGCATCGAAGTAAAACATAGAAATGTTTATCAAAGTGTGCCTGATAAAAGGTTATTGGAAGAAAAAATGCTAGATTTTATCAAACAAAACGGACAAGATAAAAACGTTATCATCATTGCGGGAAAAAATAAATCAGCTATTAAAAACAGATTGCGTTCAGCATTGCCAAATGCTACCGTATTTGATCCTGAAGATGGAAATTACATTCAACCCACAAAAATTTTACCTTTACTCAAAGCTGATGTTGAAAATTGGGTTATTCTTGAATCAGATGACCTATCGCTCATCGCAAATGCCACATCAGTGCTAAACTCATATACGACTAGCGAAAAACGTAAAATTGTGCTGCTTACAACCAACAGAAACAAAAATTACGACAACAGTGACAATGTATACAACAGTCACTTGGCAAATCTGAATTTTCACTATCCATCTATAGACAAACCAACGTCGTTTAGCAACAAATTTGTTAAACAATACAAGCGTACTTATGGTATTACTCCAAGTACCATTGCTGTCAGAGGTTTTGATATTACATTTGATGTATTATTACGTCTTGCATATGACCAAAACTTGGCGAAAAGTGTGCGCACAGGTGCAGAAACGAGTTATGTAGAAAATAAATTTGATTACGATAAAAAAATCTTTGGCGGATTTTACAACAAAGGAGTATACATCGTAAAATATGAAGGATTGGAACTCGTAGAAGTAAAAATACCACAAAACTAAACATATGACTTCAAAAGTAACCTACACAGGAAGCCTCAGAACCGTTTCTCAACATATAAAATCTGGAAATGAATTCATTACAGATGCGCCAACAGACAATAATGGTAAAGGAGAAGCGTTTTCTCCTACAGATACTGTTGCGACAGGACTCGCAAGTTGTATGTTAACGGTAATGGGAATCAAAGCCAATCAACTCGGTGTAAATATGGAAAATACGACTGCCGAAGTGACCAAAACCATGGCTTCAAACCCGAGAAGAATCTCAAGAATAGAAGTGCAAATTCATTTGCCTTTTGAAGCAGATGATAAAACCAAAAAAATACTAGAAAACACCGCAAACACGTGTCCTGTACATTACAGTCTTCATCCAGATATTGAAAAGATTGTTGAATTTCATTGGAAATAAATGTATAAAATTTTAGGCATACTCTGTATTTTCTTGCTCGTTCAAGAAGAAGAAACCATTACATGGGAAAAAACGCAAAAACTTCATTGGGGAAACTTCAAAGATGAGCCTGATTACGACTCGGATGCGGTTGCTATTACAGCTTCAGGAATTACATATGGTTTTCGCTCAAAAACCTATTCTAATAGTGATAAAATAGAATATTCAACCAACGTTATAGCGCAATTCTATCCAAATCAATCTTGGTATTTAAGAGATCGTGTAAATGATACCGTTTTAGGACACGAACAGTTGCATTTTGATATTACAGAATTACACGCACGCAAACTTCGTAAGCGTTTCAAGAATGTCAAATCTACCAAAAACATTCAGCAAGAGCTTTCCAAAATATACGATCAGGTAAACAAAGAGCTTCAAGAAATGCAAAATGCTTATGATAACGGTTCTGATTATTCTCGCGATTACGAAGGACAAATAAAATGGCAAAAATTTATTGCATCAGAACTCAAAAAATACAGTCAATACAAACAACCTACCAAACAAAATGACTGATTTCCCCAACAAAGAAGCGCAACAAAAACTTCTCATAGAATTGGCACACGCCAAAATGCCTTTCGGAAAATACGAAGGTAGCTACTTGGTTAACTTACCTGAACGCTATTTGATTTGGTACCGACAAAAAGGATTTCCCAAAGGAAAACTCGGCAAACAAATGGAACAAATGCTTGATATCAAAATCAATGGTTTAGAACCGATGATTCGGAATATTCAGCGACATTTTCAAAAACAGTAATTACCATTTTTCTTCTACTAATACATGATGTTAATTGCTGTTGACACTTTATAAAACGTCACTAACAATTCTTTTTTCTTTTCTCACAGCACTATATGTTTGTTACCTAAATATCAAAATATTTATTATGAAGAAAAAAAGAAGTATTCAAAAACTAAAAGTTCACAAAGAAACAATTAGTAATTTAAACACAATTAAAGGAGGAGCTGTAACAACTACGGTAACAGAAGGGCTAATAGTGATTTATACAATTATTTGGGATTGTAATCGAGACAAAATTGACCATTCGTTTACTCATGGTGATCCATGAGATATAAAGAAGCTGTGAAAAATTTTACGGATATATCGTGATGTATAAAAATGAAGCTATTTTTCTTTTTAAAGACGAATAGCTTCATTTCTTTATACTATCTCGGCGACAGTTTTACAAATAAGAATTTTATCATGTCGTAAAGGAAAGATTTATTACTTCAATGCCTAGTCCATATAAGTATATTTTGGGATATAAATGTATAGGTGTAGTTGTTAAAAAATCATCCCAAAAAAGTCTTATTTTATCACATCTTACTTTTAATTCATCACTATTTCAGTGGTAATCTATCACAAAGCTTTATGAATAGTGCGTTTGAGTTTTTTATGTAGATATATTTGACGCATTCATTGCGTATCGAAATTTTATCATTCTTTTCAGAATACCTATGAGTTTTATCTAACATTAAAACATTTATTATGAAGAAAAAAAGAAGTATTGAAAAACTGAGTTTTCAAAAAGAAACGATTAGTAAATTAAACGAAGTAACAGGAGGAGCCAAAATTACGACAACAATAGTTACTATAACTCCAGCTGTATCAGAAGGACTAGGAGGTAGTTGTGTCGACAGTTGTGATTGTCCAAATAAAACATATAATTGGATGATATGCGTAGCTGATTATACTGAAGATTGTTAAATAATAAAAAGGTTTTTTAAACTTTCAAAAGACCTTTTAGCACAAATACTATTGAAGCTATCTGTTTCTTAGGAATATTCAGAAACAGATAGCTTCTGTTATATGCAAACAATACTATTCTTAAAATACATATATATAAGGTAGGTATTCAAATTCTAATAACTTCTACCATACATTCATAAATAGTTAACCTGCAACTACAAAAAAAGGTGATTTTCCCCTTTTTGTGGTTCTCAAATATTCCATACCTTTAAGAATTCCCCTTTTATAGAAACTTCATCAGTAAATTTTAATTGCTTTTTGAAGTAGAAACGAAAGGATTTTTTGTTTAAACACAGACATATATTATGATCGTATTACTAGACAATAGACACGGCGGAATCATCAATGGAACCTATCAAACACCCGGAAAACGTTCTCCAATTTGGAATGATGGTTCGCAACTATTTGAAGGCGAATTCAACAGAGCTATCGTAAACGGAATCATTGAAGAACTCACAAAACTTCGTATTCCGTACGATAACATTGCCGCAGAATACAGAGATGTCACACTTCAAACACGCGTGCGTAGAGCCAACAAATACGGCTCGCGAAACTGTTTCTATCTCAGCGTACATTCCAATGCTGGTGGCGGACATGGAAGCGAAATATTTACTTCTATGCGTAACACCAAAAGTGACCGAATTGCTACCGTATTTGGAGAAGAATTCAAAAGAGAATTTCCAAATCGTCGATTGCGTACCGATTTCTCGGATGGCGATTTAGACAAAGAAAAAAACTTCTACGTGTTAAAACATACACGAATGCCAGCCATCTTAACAGAAAACTTCTTTATGGACAATGAAGAAGAATGTAAATCTATCTTAATGACGCGTGAAGGACGATTAAAAGTCATTCGCTATCATGTAGATGCCATTAAAAGAGTAAAACAAGAATTATTTTAATCATAACAAAAACAACTATGAAAACACGTTTTTATGCAGTATACCTAAGTGTTGTAGCACTTCTATTGGTTTCTTCATGTACCTCATTACGCGCACCAGTTTTTGACCAATATTCCTATCAAAAAGGAACAGAACTCAAAGTAGATGCCACGCGACTCATGGATAAAGCAACCATGCAATACGTTTCGCAAACAGAAGCCATTGAACACCTTGAAGGCGAACTAGCAAAAATGCTCGAATACCAAAAAAATAGACCCAACAATCAAATCAGTTATGCCATGTGGAAAATGATGGCAAATCCTGATAAAAAATTCATCGCAGGATTCTTAAAACGTTGGAAAGAAGAAGGAAAACTATCATCATTCTTTATCAACGAAGCAAAAGGACAGGTAGTAGAAGCACTCGATTTGATCTTACAATACGAAGGAAAAAAAGATCCTGCCGCAGAAAAACGACTACAAGGACTTTTAGGTTTACAATAACGACATAACAACACACAAAAATGGATTTCAAAAACGTACTAAAAGAAATAAAAGGAAACCTATTAGAACTAATGGGTGCAAAGTTTGACGACTTAAAAACTGAATCAAAAAAAGATGTACAAGACTTTCTAGAAGCTTCCAAAGCGAAATTAGAACGCTGGACAACTTTATTAGCAGAAGGAAACCTAACGCCACAAGACTACAAATGGTTAGTAGAAAGCCAAAAAGACTTGGTAGTTTTAAAAGGATTATACGCTGCGGGCGTTTCTAAAATAAAACTCGGTCACTTAAAAAACAGCATTCTCGATACGGTTATAAATACCGCTATTGGCTTGGTCACAAAGACAGATGAAAATACAGATGACACAGAAACTTCCTAAAAGCAAAACATAGCGCACTGATAATCAGTTTTATCAGAAAAAAATACAAAGGTTGAATACACTTGAAAAATAGTTATTCAACCTTTATTATTTATAAATACTTCTTTGTACTTTTGCCGCCGAATACAACAACAACACAACACACTATTACGAATGACAAACACCAAATACATATTTGTTACGGGCGGTGTTACTTCTTCTTTGGGAAAAGGAATAATTGCGGCTTCACTAGCCAAATTATTACAAGCAAGAGGTTACAGAACAACCATCCAAAAGCTAGATCCTTACATCAATGTTGATCCTGGAACGCTAAATCCGTACGAGCATGGAGAATGCTACGTTACAGACGATGGCGCAGAAACGGATTTGGATTTAGGACATTACGAACGTTTTTTAAATGTTCCAACTTCGCAAGCAAATAATGTAACTACCGGACGCATCTATCAAAGTGTCATAGAAAAAGAACGTAGAGGTGAATTCTTAGGAAAAACGGTTCAAGTAGTTCCGCACATTACCAACGAAATCAAAGAACGCATTCAAATTCTTGGAAACTCAGGAAACTATGACATCGTTATCACGGAAATTGGAGGAACTGTCGGAGATATTGAATCTTTACCATACATAGAATCTGTTCGTCAACTCTTGTGGGAATTAGGAGAACACAACGGAATGGTTATTCACCTAACCTTAGTTCCGTATCTATCTGCCGCAGGCGAATTAAAAACAAAACCAACGCAGCATTCTGTAAAAACCTTAATGGAAAGCGGAATCAAAGCAGATGTTTTGGTATGCAGAACAGAGCATGAACTCTCAGAAGAATTGCGTCACAAACTCGCTTTATTCTGTAACGTAAAACGTGAAGCTGTCATTCAGTCAATCGATGCAAAAACCATCTACGATGTGCCTAATTTAATGTTGCAAGAAGGTTTGGATTCGGTTGTTCTAAAGAAACTAGATTTAATAGAAGAAGAAGCACCAAACTTAACCAGTTGGAATCAATTCTTAAAAAAACTAAAAAACCCTAAACACACCGTAACCATTGGTTTGGTTGGAAAATATGTGGAGTTGCAAGACTCATACAAATCCATTCTTGAGGCGTTCATTCACGCTGGAGCGGAAAACGAAATCAAAGTCAATGTGGAGTCTATTCACTCAGAACACATCACAGAAAAAACCATTGCTGGTAAGTTTAAAAACTTAGATGGAATCTTAGTAGCACCAGGTTTTGGCGATCGTGGTATAGAAGGAAAAATAAAAGCGGTTCAGTATGCACGTGAGCACAATGTCCCATTCCTGGGAATTTGCTTAGGTATGCAAATGGCAGTGATTGAATTCTCTAGAAACGTATTAGGTTTAGATAGCGCCAATTCTACGGAGATGAATCCAAAAACGGCAAGTCCTGTTATCAATCTCATGGAAGCACAGAAAAACATCGAAAACAAAGGAGGAACGATGCGTTTAGGAGCTTGGGAATGTGAACTCAAAGCAGGAAGCAAAGTACATGACATTTACGGACATGATATGATTTTGGAACGTCATCGCCACAGATACGAATTCAATAATGATTACAAAGAAAAAATAGAAGCAGAAGGATTAATTGCTACAGGACTGAACCCAAAAACAGGATTGGTAGAAATTGTCGAATTGCCTTCGCATCCTTGGTTTGTAGGTGTACAATATCATCCTGAATACAAAAGTACGGTAGCAAATCCGCATCCACTATTTGTGGCTTTTGTAAAAGCAGCGTTGGTGTTTGCAGAAAAAAAACAAAATGCCACTTTGGCATAAAAATAGAAAATGGTTGCTTTTTTGAGTAACAAAACAACACAAAAGGTGTCTACCAATGTAGATGCCTTTTTATAAGATGAGTATAAATTAACGATTAGATGGAAGAAGAAAACAAGTTTGATTACAAACAATTCATAGGCCTTGCTTTAATTGCCTTAATTGCTGTATATTGGTATAACAGTACCAAACCTACCGAAGAAGAAATTGCTGCTGCAGAAGCTGAAAAAGCAAAAATGGAGCAAGTTGTAAAGCAAGACAGTATAACAGCAGCAACAAATGCTACTAAAGAAACTATACTTAATCTTTCCGATTCTACGCAAGTAGCTCAATACAAAAGTTCGCTTGGCGCTTTCGGATACAACGCTGATAAAGTTTCGGCAGACAAAGTAACTACGCTTGAAAACCAATTACTTTCTTTAAAAATAAGTAACAAAGGTGGGCAAATTGTTGAAGCACGCGTAAAAGGACAAATGGTAAAAGGCGAATTTGAACCTTTGGTAACCTATGATTCACTTCCTGTATATCTAGTAAAAGACGGAAATGCTTCTTTCGGATTGAACTTGACAACGACTGATAATCGAGTAATTAATACGAAAGATTTAGCTTTTGAACCGAACTATTCTGAAAATGGAGACAGCAAAGTACTTTCCATGAAACTGAAAGTTGCTGCAGATAAATACTTGGAGTACAGATACGAAATCAAAGACGATTATATGGTTGATTTTTCGGTTCGTTCACAAGGATTAAATGGTGTCATCAACGCAAGTCAGCCAATCAACATGGAGTGGAAACTGAAAAGTTTCAGACATGCAAAAAGTGTAACTTATGAAAACCGTTATACAGATTTACACTACGAATACGACGATGGAAAAGACAGTTACCTAGGGCAAGCGACTGACGAAGAAAAAATAAACGATGTTACGTGGTTAGGCTACAAACAACATTTCTTTACGTCTATCTTACTGACAGATGATCCTTTCAAAACGGCTACCATCTCAACAGAAAACATCGTAGACAGCGAAATGCCAGAAAAAGATGTGGAGTTCTTAAAGAACTTTGGCGCAACGATTCCTTTAGAATTAAAAGGCGGAGAATTAAATTACACCATGGATTTATATCACGGTCCAACGGATTATGATATCCTATCCAAATACGATAGAAACTTAGACGAAATCGTTCCATTAGGTTGGGGAATTTTTGGTTGGATCAATCGTTTCTTCCTAATTCCGTTATTCGGATTGTTAAGTTCGTTCTTACCTGCGGGAATTGCTATTATTGTGATGACAATTTTAGTTCGTTTATTACTATCGCCAATTACGTACAAGTCGTATCTATCACAGGCAAAAATGAAAGTAATTCGTCCAGAGATCAACGAAATCAACGAAAAGTACAAAGACGATGCAATGAAAAAGCAGCAAGAAACCATGAAACTATATGGTAAAGCTGGCGTGAGTCCAATGGCAGGTTGTATTCCTGCATTGATGCAAATTCCAGTATTCTATGCCTTATTCATGTTCTTCCCATCTGCGTTTGAATTACGTCAAAAAAGCTTCCTTTGGGCAGAAGATTTATCGTCATACGATACTATTGCTCAATTGCCTTTCAATATTCCTGTATATGGAGATCACATCAGTTTATTTCCAATCTTAGCGTCTATTGCCATCTTCTTCTATATGCGAATGACTACAGGCCAGCAAATGAGTTCTATGCAGCAACCAACGCAAGAAGGAATGCCAGACATGAGTAAAATGATGAAATACATGATGTATTTCTCTCCATTAATGATGTTATTCTTCTTTAACAACTACGCAAGTGGATTGAGTTTATACTATTTCGTATCGAACTTAATTACGATCGGAATCATGTTAGTCATCAAAAACTACATCATTGACAACGATAAAATTCATGCACAAATTGAGGAAAACAAAAAGAAGCCGAAAAAGCAGAACAGATTCCAAAAGAAAATGCAGCAAATGATGGAACAAGCCGAAGCGCAGAAAAAAGCAAACAGTAAAAAATAATTTACAACAGTAAATACATTACACAAAAGCTTCTCAATTTGAGGAGCTTTTTTTTGTATCTTATATTTCATGAAAGATTTGGTATTAAATGACATCAAAATTCGTAACAAAATCTTTGTGCATACTACTAATATGAGAAATTGTATTTTGATTAAATTCAAATCAGTAAGAATATAATCCTACTGACAAAAGTCAATTAAACACATCTCAAACTCTAAAAAAGAATATGAAATACATAATTTTATCAATCCTAACACTCATTGTGACATCGTCCTTGGCTCAAGAGCATAATGATGAGGAAATAAAAAAAGTAGCAAATCAGGGTAAACTACTTCAAAATACAAACAGAGACACAATTCCTATCAGGATTGTCAATGACTTGATTGTACTAAAAATGAAAGTCAATGACCAAGAGCTCAAATTTATGTGGGACAATGGTTTCTCTTTTTCCGCAATTGATAGCAATCTGGTGAAAAAACTTCAACTTACAGATTACACAAAAGCAAACACAATTACTGCGACTGATGGTGTAAACAACCAAGTAGATATGGATTTGAAAATAGCAAAAGAAATCACAGTAGGTAGTCACACAATACAACAAACTCCTTTTCTATTGCTTGATATCGAATCGTTAGCAGGTTTTGGAGATGAAGTCCATGGAGTTTTGGGGGCAACAATTACCAAACGATTAAACTGGAAATTTAACTTTGACAAAAACTATGTGGTGGTTTCTCAAAAACCATTCAACGGAGAAGGTATAGTAATTCCTTTTGTATTGAATGATTATAATACCATGTTTACTTCTCTAGAAATCAATGGAATTAAAGATGGTGTCGAAATAGATTTTGGCTCTACCAGTGATGATATTGAAGTCACTATTAATGCGCTAGAATTATTTAAAGACTCTAAAAAAGCTACGTATGAAGGTGTTTCAGGAATGTCTGTTGGCGGTTTGTCAAAACCAGATGTTGGCTATTACATTAAAGACTTTACGTATAAAATTGGAGATACCATTTTAGCACATCCTATCAAATTATTTATAACATCTTCAGAAAGAGGAGCGCGTATTGGTAACAAGATGTTACGAAACTACAACTGTATCATCAATAGTAATACTAATGAAATCATTTTAAGTACTAGAAAAACCAAAATGAAGACTTCGCCTGAAAAAAAACACGGAGTTATTATTTTCAAATTAGAAGACAAATTAAAAATTATCGGTATTTACAACAATCCAAATACCAAAGGAAATCAAGACTTGAAACTTGGAGATGAAATCATAGAAATCAATGGGAAAAAAGCTGCTGACTTTAAAGACAATGTAGCGCTCAGAAATTTTCAATTAGAATTACTTCACAAAGGAGAAAAACTTAGCATTACCAAAAGTGATGGAAAAGTAATTACCTTACTTCCTGAATATAGTATTTACGAATAAGCGAGGTAAAAAATAAATTCTAGCATCAAATTCCATACAAAAGGCTGTCTAAAAAAGTTAGACAGCTTTTTTTGTAATACCAATACACCATCATGTGAAAAAAGTACCGCAGGAAACCACCAAAAGCACCGCAGGAAAAGGTGAAAAGTAGCGGAGGTTTTCATCAAAAGCACCGCAGGAAATAGGTAAAAGCAAAGCAGGTTTTAATTCTTGCATTTCAAAAAGGAAGAAAAGCACTATAAAGTGTTCAGGATTAACACCTTTTTTGCCGAAAATGAGTCATAAAGCGCAAAGAAAATTCGTATGGTGTTAAAATAATGACTATATTGTGTTGTATTACCATTAAAACAAATTCATATTATGAAAACAAATAAGAAAATAAAAGTACTTAAAGTACACGAAAAAGAAACGCTATTAGGAGGATTTAAAGGAGATTTAAATCTAAACCATAGAGTTGATGATTGTGACGATCCAACCTGTAGTTGTTGCGACCACACGTTGGCAAGCGCTCCAGTTGATAAAACACCGCAAAGGTAAATAATACTACAAAATACATAAAAAAGTCTTTGTAAATATAAATGTATTCGCAAAGACTTTTTTTGTTTTAATATTGTCTCGTCCTGAAATAGCGTTACACTAAATTTTAAGCGTAATGAAAACAAATTATGTAAAACGTACTCAAAAAGATTATTCATTATCTTTTAAACTCCAAGTAGTTCAAGAGATTGAACAGGGCAAACTGACACGCTCACAAGTCTTATCAAAGTATGGTATACAATCTGGATCTACCATCAGAACTTGGTTAAAAAAATATGGTAACTTTGATTGGCATAATCAAACTCCACTTTCTATGACAAAGACTCCAGAACAAAAGATTTTAGAATTAGAAGAAAAAATCAAACTGTTAGAAAAGCAGAAGGCTCGTGCAGAACATCTGGCGGAGCGTGCTGACAAGAAAGCTATTTTGTTTGATATGATGATTGATTTAGCAGAAAAAGAGTTTAATATTCCTATCAGAAAAAACTCCAAACCCAAGTAATCGATATGTTTAGAATACATTACAGAGAAAGTATCTCATCTACTTGTGAGTTACTTGGGGTAAGCAGGCAAGTATATTACCGAGCGATACGTTCAAAAGAGAAACGACAGTGTATTGCTAGTGATGTGATAGAGCTGGTTCAATCTGTTAGAATAGAGCAACCACGCATTGGCACAAGGAAGTTATATCATATTCTACAAGAGTCTTTACGTAGTTTAGGTGTCGGCAGAGATCGTTTATTTGCTATTTTAAAGGCAAATCATATGTTGATTAAACCCAAGCGGAGCTATCATATCACTACTAACTCTCATCATCGGTTTAGAAAACATAACAATGTAATAGAGAATTTAGATGTAAACAGACCAGAACAAGTTTGGGTAGCAGATATTACCTATGTAGGTAATCGAGCTAATCCCATGTATTTATCGCTTATTACAGATGCATATTCTAAGATGATCGTTGGGTATTATCTATCAAATACCTTGGCAGTAGATAGTTCTATAAAAGCATTAAAGCAAGCTGTTAAAAACAGAAAATATCCCAAGGAAAGGCTAATACATCATTCTGATAGAGGTTTACAATATTGTAGTAATCAATATCAAAGAATATTAACTAAGAGTCATATTAAATGTAGTATGACAGAATCCTATGATCCATATCAAAATGCAGTAGCAGAGCGAATCAACGGAATCTTGAAACAAGAGTTTTTGATGGGCACCTCTAAAATAGACATCAAACTAATGAAGAAAATAGTACAACAGAGTATTAAAGTTTATAATACCAAAAGACCGCATTTATCATGTCAAATGCTAACTCCAGAACAGATGCACAAACAAAATAAAGTCAACATAAAAACCTATAAAAGAAAAAACACAGATAAGACAGCTGTCTTATCTGTGTTTTAACTATTTTTAATCCTAAATAACTGTAACGGTTTTTTAGGACGGGTCATATGTAGTTGGCTCAGGAAGTGATATTCAGTTTTCGAATCACAGAATTTATTTGCTGAATTTCGTCAAAACCAGTCTTCGGAATCTCCACAATCAAACTTTCTACACCTTTCTCAATATAGGTTTGTATATAAGTTGAAACGTCTTCATAACTGCCTACCAAATAAGGAACATCCGAATAGCCATTTACAAACGGTTGCAAACTGTACACGGTATCTTCTTCGGAAGCTTTATAGCATTTATACACACTTTCCTTCCAAACCGATTGTGATTGCTTAATGGAAATCTGTTGTAAAATACTTCGTTTTCGATCTTTTTTGCTGAAAAATTTCAACACTTCTTGCGCTTCCTCTGTCGTTTCACGTGTAATAATTCCAAAATGATAGCTGATCTTTTGAGACGCATTCAAAGACAATTTAGACAAACTTTCGCCCATTTTTAACTGTATCATTTTTTTCTGCTGTAGCAACTGTTGTGCAAACTCCGAACTTCCCGCAATATGAAACACAGGTTGCAACTGTGCAGGCAACGAACCTTTAAAAACGATATTATCTAAGGTATAATACTTTCCTTTGAAGGAATACGTTTCGCTTTCATTCGCGGTCAGCAATTCCTGTACAATCGTGATAAATTCATTCAAGCGATTATATTTTTCTTCCTTTGAAAGTACATCGGAAATCTTCATCGAATCTGCTGCCGAACCGCCCGTAATAAAGTTGAGGTACATAGGGCGTTGGTAAAAAGTAGACAAATTATATAAGTTCCGCACCACATACAACGGATGCACAAAACAAGGATTGATTGCGATAAACGGAAGTTTGGAAGATTTTGACAACAATTCCTGTGCAAAAAACCACGGATTTATGGGACCTTCAATCGATTCGGGCAACAATGTTCCAGAAAAATGCGAAGTCTCAGTTTCTTGGATAAAATCGGTCAAATAATCTGCAAACGATAACTGTTCCTCAAAAACGGAATCGCGCGAAATGCCCAACAAATTAAAAATCTGTATACTCATATTACTGTCTAATTATCTTTCCTGTTTGTGTGCGTTCAATGGTTTCTACGATCATAATTTTATCTGGAATTGCATAATTAGGCAATTGACTTCTAAGATAATTCTTCAAACCAACTTTATCATAATTTTCTAGCGGAATTAACTTTGCAATCAGCGTATCATTCTTTGTCAACACGTGAACTTCTTGAATCATTCCAGAATCGATAAACACTTTTTCAATAAAATTTGGCGAAACTTTATACCCTTTCACTTTCAAAAACGAAGCTTTCCGATCAATCACAAACAATCGTTCATCTTCCATAAAACCGATGTCGCCTGTAGCAATTTGTGTAGCATTATAATTGTTTGAAACTACAATTTCATCTGCTGTTGTTACCGTATATCGCGGATGAATTTCATATGAATTGGTATTATCTTCCAAACGTGTAAACATATTCAAACCAATCACCGAAGGAATCTCAGAAACTCCGTAACGCACTGAAAACGAAATATCTTCATACGCATTGCAAAGCGATTGCAACAACGAATCATGTACAAAATCGCCACCAAAACCAATATGTTTCAAATTACTAAAATGAATCTTCTTTTGAAACACAATCAACTGTTTATAAAAATACGGAACGGCTTCAATTGCCGTTACTTGCGCTTGAATTTCCTTTTTCCCCATCAACCGAAAAATTCCTGCAAACGAAGCTTCACTCGGAATCAAAATGGTGCTTTTTCCTTGTGTATATTCGAGCAATGCACTAAAACCGTAGGAATGTGTCAAAAATGGTGTAATCAATACCTTTTGCGCTTTCGTATATGGCATAAAATCATGTTCGTATGTCGTAGTCAAACTTGTGCCAAATTGTTGTGACGTATTCCAAATCAGTTTTGGTTTTCCTGTTGTTCCGCTCGATAAAAATCCAATCTTAGAAATCTGTGATTCCTCTTTTTTTACTATTGCTGATTTGATACGTTTGCTTGTCAAATTACCAATTCCAAAAGATGTAGAAAGATTTTCTTTGGAGGAAATCAATACATTACAAGAAGCTTCTGTCAACAAACGTTCTTCTAAATTACGATCTATATCAAACGGCAATAACACAAACGATTTTCGATGTATCATGCATGCCCAACTACAAAACACCAACAACGCTTGATCTTTAACTTTTAAGGCAAAAATTTCATTCGCATCTGACAAAAACTCTTTTTCAAAATCGTTCACAAACGAAAACAATTCCGCATACGTATACGCAGCTTTCTCTGTTTGCAGATAGACTGCATCAGGTTTTCTGTTTGCTATGAAATTGTGTAGGTTCATACTTTTAAAATTAAGCTTCAAGTTTATCAAGTTGCCCAAATCTTAAAACTCCAATATTACTGAATTCAATTACTTTGGTTAGTTTTCTGTTCCAAAGAAAAAAGTTTTTCTTTTCAACAATTGATGTCATTATTTTCTTATTCTTTTGACTGTCAAGAAGCTCTGAATTCTCTCTTTCGTGAACAAAGAAAATGTCTTCTTCATTAAAGTGTTCGTTGATTATTTTATGAATCAAATTGGAATCAATATTTTTATCGACTCCAAAGTAAATCCATTCCTCATTTGCTGTTTTATTCCAATGAATACTTGATTTTAAATAATCGGTTGCGCTATATAATAATCTTGATTCCAATGTTTTTTAGGACTGTATTAATTAATTTGTTTTAAGTTTTCTACTTGCTAAAAAATTATATAAAAGCATTTAGTTTTGCTTTCTTTTTAAAAGTAGGGAAAATATTGGAAAGTCAACACTTTGATGTTGTTTTGTAAAAGTCACTAAGAATAACACACCAATGCTTGCGTTATTTTGGCTTGCTAATTATTTTTCTTTGATAACTTTACGGAAAACCACATTGTGTATGTGTGGGTTTTGTTTTACATTTATGGAGAATAATGGTGAGTTGATTTAGAACTAGTTTCTATTATTTATTAGTATAGTGTGATATGCGGAATTTTGTGTATATATACATTAGCATGTATATGAGAAAACTTTTTTGTATCAAAAAAATAAATAATTCATAAATTCGTTAATCGAATCAAAAAAACTGATTATGCCAAATAAATATGTCGACTTTGTATCTGACGAACATTTAATAAGTTGTATTTCCGAATTATATACTAAATATCTGAAGGCTAAAGCTTCATATACAAAAACTGATTTTAACAAGAACAAAGTTGATGTATTCAAAATGCTTTTTGATAAAAAATTCAATAATTTAAATGATGAAGATTTAATTGAAAAAGAAATATCAAGACAGGTAGATAGAACAATCGTCAATGCAATTGGAGACTTTCATGAGAATATATTAAACGGCGTTCATGGTTATTCAAAAGTTCCCGCTGGAATTGACATAAAATCTGAAGATAATAAAGTTTTCATTGAATTAAAAAATAAGCATAACACAGTAAAAGGAGAAGACAATAAAAGTATATTTACAAAACTGAAAGGAGAAATTAATAAAAATCCTGGTTCAAAAGCTTATTTCGCAAGAATTTTGGACAAAAAATCGACAAATAAACAATGGTGTTTTTCTCATAAAAAAACAGAATACACAGACAAAAATGTACTTATTATTTCAGGAGACCAGTTATACAAAATTATAACAGGAAAAGACAATTCGTTATTTGAATTATACCAAAATCTTCCACAAGCAATTGACGACTTTTTGGCAACCATTCCTGACGACCAAAAAAGCGACAATGTAGAAAGTACAGCAATGAAAGAATTTACTGCTGACATTGCTAAATCAAACAGAAGTATAATTGACGAAATTACTTTTAGTAATTACAACTATTATTTAGGATTTGACAAACTATAGTAATCATTTAAAAATTTAACAATCGAATAACCAACTTCTTGTCCTAAATTACAAGGAACAGCATTTCCTATCTGTTTATATTGTTGAGAAATTGAGCCCATAAATTTCCAATCGTCTGGAAATGTTTGAATTCTTGCATATTCTCTAACTGTAAAAGGTCTTGTTTCATCTGGATGACATCTTTCTGTTTGTTTTTGAGCTGGACTGCAAGTAAGAGTTAAGCAAGGTTCGTCCCAACCAATTCTTCTTGCAATTCCTGTTTTCCCACCACCCAAATAAAAACTCTTACCCATAAATTCTTTTTGAATTTCAACTGGTAAATCTCGCCAATAACCTTTTGGAGGAACTAAATCTAGAACTTCTTTCTTATGGTCAGGATATTTTGAGCCTTCAGATTTCGGAACATTATTATCATATAATTCACCTTTCTTTAAAGCATCAGATAAATTATAAATTTTATTATGTGGTTTTGGATAATCATACTTAATGTCAATGTCTTTTCTTATCCCTACCAAAATTAATCTTTCTCTTTTTTGAGGTACTTTATAGTTAATTGCTTTCAAGACTTGAACAGGCATAACGTTATAGCCTATTTCATCAAGAATAGATATCATACCTTGTAAAGTCTGACCTTTTTCGTGTGACAATAAACCTTTAACATTTTCGCCAATACAAATTGGAGGACTTACTTCTTTTACAACTCTTGCGAATTCATAAAATAAAGTTCCTCTCGCATCTTCTAACCCAAGTCTTTTTCCTGCATAACTGAAAGCTTGACACGGAAAACCACCTGTGACAATTTCAACTTTGTCTTTATACTTACTAAAATCAAATGATTTAATATTGCCTTCTAAAACATTCCAATCCGGTCTATTCTCTCTTAATGTTTGACAAGCCCATTTGTCAATTTCATTTAATGCAACACATTTAATTCCTGCTTTTTCCAAACCTATGGCTAAACCACCTGCACCTGCAAACAACTCTAAAACACGATAATCTTTTAATGGAATTACGGAATTATCAACTTTATCTTCTGTATCATTAGATAATAAATCTGAAAACATTTCTAATTGAGTTTTTTTATAAACTCGATAATTACTTATTGGTTCGCGAACAGCCTCTAATTTACCATCTCTATCCCATCTTCGTAAAGTTTCTTTACTTTTACCTAAAATTTTAGCTGCTTCAGAAAGCGAATAATAATCTTTTGTAACCATATTACACAACCTTATACATTGGTTACAAATTTAGAATAAAAATTGAAATAAAAAAATGCGGAGAATAATAATAACCATCACACAACTCAATAATTTTATAAACCCAACTGATTTTTAATCCTAATATAAATGTTTTTTTAAAATTTTCCTAAGAAAACCCAAAACCCAAAACCCAATTAATCAAACACAGTCAAGATCACATCCCATTAGAAAACAAAATCTCACACTTCGAACAAATCGGCATCAATTCGTTATTATGTGTTTCGCGGAATTTGGTAAACGTGTCGCCATGCCAAACTTCGTTCATGTCGTTTTCATATAAATTTCCCATCTTAAATTCGGTAAACTTTTTACAGGAAACCACATTTCCAGAAGGCATCACGTCCATACGATTGGAAATTCCCAAACACGTCGCTTTACACGATGGTGCTTCCGATTTCCCTTTGAGATATGCTTCCATTTCATGCAACTCCAAATCAGGTTGAAAACGAATGCGAATGTTCCAAGTTTTTTCCAAAATACGGCGAATCTGCGCCAACAAATCATCATACAATTTCATATCAATATGAAAGTCAAACGATTCCCAAGTACGCTTGCGAATGCGCGGTCTTTCCAACCAAGTAAAATTATCATTATAAAAATTAGTCATCTTTTCCGCTTCGTCTTCAGGAATATACCAAGGGAAATTAAAATACAAGGTATCAATTCCTTTCGATTCAAAATATTCACAACATTCGTACAAATGCGGAATCAAATCTTCGCTAAAAACCGCCGCAATCGAAATATGACCTTTGTAAATTCCCTGTTGTTGTAACGAAATTAAATGATCGAGATTACTCATGATTTTTTGAAACGTTCCTTTTCCGCGTAACTTGTCATGCTGAGCTTCCAAACCTTCCACACTTACCAAAGTCGTTAGTTTTTCCGAGATTTTCACCAAAGAATCTATCTTCCGTTTGATCGACAAACCATTTGTACAAACTACCGTATCTCGCTGATCGTTTGCTAACAATTCCACCAATTCGTTCCAATAGGCGTAAATCATTGGTTCGCCGCCCCACAAATAAATATGTGACTTTTGCTCGCGGGTTTGTTCCAACAATTTTTTGACAATACCAATATCCAAATCACCTTGCACTTTCACTTCTTTTTTGTCTAATTCTCTATGAAATCCAATATCATTCCATTGAAAACAATGTGTACAACGCAAATCGCAACGATTCGTTAACTTTAAACCGATTTCTTGCGGAACTTTTGTCGCATACGTTGGATCTTTCATGCGTTCCGTATAGCATTTTCGCGTAAAATCGATCTTTTCTTTAAAGCGTTGCAACGCTTCTTTTTTGTACGGTTTATTACTTTTTGGTTGCATATATAGATGAGTTAGCGACTAAATTTGTATACGTTTGTATGAAACAAGGTGTTTCTGTTTTTACAGCAAGAATTCGCGATTGCATTTCTTGTAAAAGTGCTGTTTTATCTTTGCTTTGTTGCCAAGCTTCTAAGGAAATTCCGAGTTGTAAATTTTCCCAAAGTTGCTGATTGCTATTTTCGTTCTTTCCAACGGATTTTAAAAACAATAACGGCGTTTCCGTAATCAAAGAATCCATCAACGTCATGCCGCCGGGTTTGCTGACAATCGCTTTACTTTTGGCTAAAACGGTCAAAATTCCAGGATGCTTTTCGTAGTTTTCTAAAGCTAGTTTTGAAGTTGAGTCCATTCTCCCGAAAGGAGGAAAACCATTTTCATACAACGGATTCCAATTCGGTTGATTGGCAAACAATGTGATATTTTTAGCTGAAAGTTCCTGCAAACCATTCACAATTAGGTTCACATGGAAGTCTTTGGTAAATTGTTCCGTTTTCGAAGTAAAATCGCCCAAATCCCAACCGCCACCGTGAATTGTAACGTTTTGAGAACGTTCGGAATAGGGAAGTGGCTTGATTTCAGGAATATTCAACACATAATTAATTTTAGTTGCTTTCGCATCAAAAAAAGAAACATCGTTGGTAATTAGGTTTTTATGTCGCAACAAGGCTTCCCAAGTGGAAGAAACTGCCGAATCTACACGACAGATATCAATCACGCAATTTGGTTGTTGCTTTTTATAATCTTGCAAGGTTTCCAACCACAAACCAGAAAAGCATAAAAAATGCGTAGTGTTGTTGTTAGACCAGTTTTGGAACAATCGTTCTGTTTTCTCGTCGCTTAGTTTTTTGGTGTATTTTACAGGAATTCGTGACGCAATTTGCACCAAACGCACATCTTTTTGAAAAGCTGTTTTGGTAAGTTCAAATTCGGAAGTTGCCTTTTCGTCAAAATAACGTTCAATGATGTAGATATTCACATTGTAATGTAGCGCTTTCAATTGCTCATACACGATCAACGCAGGAAAGTAAATTCCGTATCCAATAACGGAAGTAAGTATGTTGATGGTATGTGATTTGGTAGAATTCATGCGTTATTCAAGCTCTTTTTCAATATAAGCTTTTACGGTTTTGTAGACGAAAAAAGTTTCTAAATCGACTTCTTCCAAATCGACTTCCACGCCAAACACATTTTCAATTTCCAGAATAAAATACATCATATTTAACGAAGTCATTCCTAAATCGGTTGTCAAATTGGTGTCTTCTTTAATATCATTTGGCGTAATAGTTTCGTCCAAAATCTCGGTGAGAATGCTTGCTAGTTTTTCTTTCATTTGATGTGTTCTATTTTTCTGTTTTGGTCAAATCAATATTCTGAACGCCCATTTTTATTTTCAATAACCTTGCAAAAAGAATATTTCATTTGTCAGTTTCTATTTTCTGTTTTTGGTCAAATCAATAGTTACATTTTATCGATTTGTATATAATTTTTCAGCCATCTGTAATTGTGCTTCCGTATTGACAGAATACCATGTTTTTGTATAGGTTTCCGAAGCAACGAGCAATTCTTTCGACATCAATTGTTGCCAAACGTCATAAAAATTTTCTACAGCTTCTGTCATTCCGTTTATTTTTTTCGGATTGAGAATTTGAATGCCCGAACCGTAAATAGAAGTCGTTTCTGTTCTACTTAATGTTGTGATTTTATGATTTTGATGTTGAATGAAATCGCCTTCAATTCCTTTCACTGGTTTTACTGGAATCAACATGCACGTCGGTTCATTGAATTGTTGGTATTGTTGTGAGATCCATTCGAGATCAATTTCTACAATATTATCACACGTCAAAACCAACACAGGTTCGTCTAATTGTTTGAGTAAGGTATGGTAAATCCACCAAGAATTTCCTTTGCCGTTGGTATTGAATACATTGTGAACGCCTTCTTTTATAGCGTATTCCGCGAGTTCAGCACCTTTGTAACCAACCGTAATGCTGATGGTTTCTAAGTTGAGTTTTACAAGTTGTTTCAACGAATTCGCAATCAACATGGCATTATTAAACTGAATCATTGCTTTTGAGGTGTGACTCGTTAGAGGCATCATTCGCAATCCTCGTCCTGCAGCCAATATCAATGCATGTTTTATCAAAAAATATGGTCAGTTTCAAAAGTTAATAATCGTTTCAATGCGTCTTTTGTCAAGTGTTCTTGATTGTCGGTTGCTACCGAATGTGCAATTGGATGTTTCACAGAATGATTGTGAATTAAGTAGAAGCGTTCGCCATTCAAGTCAATAGTAGTCGTTTGTGAAACTTCATACGGATCAATCATGACCTCATCAATACTTTCGCCAGCGCGTGCGGGAATCTTTTTATAGCTTCCGCCATTGAGTTCAATAAAACAGTCTAACGCATCTTGCATTAACACAGTTTTCATTTCGGGACATACTATTTTTCCTTTCGTTTGTTCAATATGATTTAGACAGTTTTCGACCAAGTTTACAGCATCATCCAGACTAAAAATAAAACGTCGCATGTGCGCGCCAGTCGTTTCGATGAGGTTGTCGTTTTCTTTCAGCATTTTTTGCCAAATAGGAAACACCGAACCTGTAGACCAAGCAATATTTCCGAAGCGAACACAGGCAAATTTCGTTTTGGAATCATCATTCATTAACAAAAATAACTTTTCCATGACGCGTTTGGACAATCCATAGAACGAATTGTTTTTTACACTTGCTTTGTCGGTAGAAATTCCGATGACAGTTTCCACTTGGTGTTCAATTGCTACACGCGCTATATTTTGCGAACCTTTAATGTTGATGTCCAAACATTCGTTGGGAAACTTTTCAGCAAGATGCACATATTTTGTCGCTGCCGCGTGAATGATGATGTCAGGTTTTGTCAATGAAAATGTTTCACGAACGGCGTCCATATTGGTAATATCCATTGGAATAACTTCACAACCAATCACTTTCCGAACGCGTTCATTGAGGTAATTATTTCGACCACAAAGTACGACATGATAGTGTTCTTTGAACTTTCGCGCCAACGCACGACCAAGAAAACCTGTGCCACCTGTGATTAAAATTTTTTCCATCTGTGAATTATAAGCCTTTCTTGAATTTTAAAATACGCTGATAGGATTCGTCAATGCGTTTTTCTGAAATTTCGCCATCTGCAATCATCTTTTTAACGATATCGATAATGTCTTGTGGTAAAATCATATCGCGACCTTTCATCGGAATATGGTTGGAAAACATCAACACATCAACACCTGCATGAATTGCCATTTGAATCGATTTTTCAAAACCAAATTGATCGGCAATGGCTTTCATTTGCATATCATCAGAAAAAATGACGCCATCAAAACCAAGATCGCCACGTAAATAGTCGGTCATAATCTTTTTAGAAAGTGTTGCTGGCAATTTAGAATCGTCTAACTTTTCATTGACAATATGTGCGGTCATAATTGCATCTACATTTCCTTCGTATAACAATTTGATATATGGAAACACTTCTTGCTGTTGCCAATATTTGCTCACGTCAGTTACATTATAATGTGAATCTTGGCGCGAATTTCCATGTCCAGGAAAATGCTTTACAACGGTTTTTACATTAAAATAGCGATGACTCAATACAACTTGTCGTGCATGATTGATGATATCTTGTGGATTTTTAGAAAATGCACGATGATTTTTTCCAATTGGCGGATTATTGTCATTATGAACATCCAACACAGGTGCATAATTCACATTAATTCCTAGTTGTAATAAATTGTGCGCAATAATATCGCTGTAATATTTTGTGGAGTCAATATCATTTACTTCGCCTAAATATTTTGCCGAAACCGTTTTTGGAAAACCGTATTTCTGTTTCAATCGATTTACTTTTCCACCTTCTTCATCAATACTGACCAACAATGGCAATTTTGCATGCTTTTTCAGTTTGGAAATTAATCTTTTTAAATTTTCAACGGAATTTAATTTGGTAATATTCTTTTCATAAATCAAAACACCACCGAGTTTTTGTGCTTTAATATCCGCCAAAATCTTATTATCAGATCGTATTTCGGTATCTTTTCCAATACCTAACATCAGCATTTGCCCAATCTTGATATCTAGACTGTCTGTTTTTTTCGTTTGCGAAAATCCTGTGTTCCAAACAAAAAGTAAGGTAATGGCAATAATTCCTATTTTCAATTTCATGTACTACTTTTTTTTAATTGCTTCAATGGTTTTGTCTCCGTCTTGATCGAACTTATGATATTGCTCCACCACAAAATTATCGTAGAAAAAGCAATATGCCAATTCTCCGTTTTTATGAAAAAACAAAATAATCCGATCGGTCAAGTATTCTTTACCTTCAACGGTGTAATATATACGATACTTCACATAAAATATGCCACCTGTTTTAAAATACTCACGTTCTACTTCTTCATTACTCTGGTAAACCGCGTTTTCATAGGGAACACGCATGTTGAAAACTTTTTCAAATTTTGGTTTTAGTGCTTCTTCAAGAGCATCAAAAGTAATGATGGTTTTCATATATGTGATGGAATATTTTCTTTACAATAAAAGTGTGAAATACGAAATATTAAGGTAAATACTACGCTTGATTTAGATCGAATATACGGTAAAAATGATGAAATAAAAAGCACAATAAACAATGTGTAACAAAGTATTAACAGAATTCTAAATACAGGCACAACAATGCGAATTCCGTTTTTTTGAAATCGGATAGGGGAATTTCAACTTTTAAATTGTTTTTATAATGAAAGCAGAGGATTTAACAGATTGTATTATAAACTGTTAAATCTTATAATGCGACGCAACCGAAAGATGAATTGTTCATCTACTACATGACCACCTAACCAAAATTACGACATGAAAATTCAAAAATTAACACTCATACTACTTGTTTTCTCTTTTTTACTTTCGTGTGAAAAGGACAATGATCCAGCGCCTTTGGCAGAAAGTAGCATTTCAGGAAAATTCCTAGCTCCAAATGATATGGATCCAATTGTAAACGGATTGATTACGGCAAGTAAAGACGGAACTGTAGTTTCAGAAACACTCACTGCAACCAATGGAACATTTACACTTGCAAATCTAACCGCAGGAGAATACACAATCACTTTGAAAAAAGGCTTGTTCAGTTCAGAACGTACAGTGGAAGTAGCAGAAGATGACGATATTGACATTCCAAACATTCCTATAGAAACTTTTCCAAGAATCGGAGTCGTAACAGGAAGTTTTGACCACATAGAATCTGTATTATATAACATTGGCTTGGTAAATCCGTTTACGCAAGAACCTTTATTTGACATCATTCAAGGGAGAAACTTAGGAAGACCAGCAGGAGTTGGACATCACGGACAGCATCATGGAAATGACTCAGGAATATTTTCTCCTGAAAACAATAACAATCTTGATCCGAATGTAACTCATACACTTGCTGATTTGGTAGCTTCACCAGAATTATTAGTACAATATGATATTTTATTTTTTAATTGCGGATTGAGTGAAAGCTATACCGAATTCAACGACAATATCTTACAATACGTAAGTAATGGCGGAATCTTATACGCAACCGATTGGGCTTTCAAATACCTAGAAGGCGGAATTACAGGTGATGGACAACAATATATAGATTTCCTCGATCCAGAAAAAAGCGGACGTTCGTTAGAAACCGAAGCAACCATTTTTGACCAAGATTTAATCGATTGGTTACAACTAAACTTTAACATCACACTTAATAATAATGATACAATTCTACTTGACGAATTCTCTCCAGGATGGCAAGTAGTAGAAAGTGCAAATGATGCAACGGTATTAAGCTGGTTTAACGGACCAGTCACATACCGAGATGCAACAGGAACAGAAATAACAGAAAACAAGGACTTGGCGTTTACATTTCAAGTTGGAGAAGGCGGCGTGTTTTACTCATCATTTCATACGGATAACCACGACGACGGATTCAATACAGTGGACAGACTTCTAGAATACTTAGTATTTGAGTTGTCTTCACTGTAGCAACAAAATGTAAACTATAAAAAAAGCCTGAGTGTTCTTTCCGCTCAGGCTTTTTTGTTAATGAAACTCAATTTTATACATACACCAATTTTGGTGCGCTCAGTAATTTCCAATTTCAAAAATACGCTTGGCGCAAAACGACTCGTAAAAACGCGAAAAAGATAGTATCTTTGTCAGCAATTCAGGTAAGCTTCGTCTTATCAAAATAAATAAGCGAAAGGATACAAATGAAACATCCGTGGCTAATGTTTAGTTATGTAGCAAAATGATTATCGGGATGTTCCATCTAGTAGCTTAAAAAAACAATAAGAATAATCAGATGAAACGAGTAATAGTAGGACTTTCTGGTGGAGTAGATTCAAGTGTAACGGCATATCTTTTAAAAGAACAAGGATATGAAGTCATTGGACTCTTTATGAAAAACTGGCATGATGACTCTGTCACAATCTCCAATGAATGTCCATGGTTGGAAGATAGTAATGATGCTATGATTGTAGCGGAAAAATTAGGCATTCCTTTTCAAACAGTAGATTTAAGCGAACAATACAAAGAACGAATTGTAGATTACATGTTCAACGAATACGAAAAAGGACGTACGCCAAATCCGGATGTATTGTGTAATCGTGAAATAAAATTTGATGTCTTTCTTAAAATTGCTTTAGACTTAGGTGCAGATTATGTAGCAACAGGTCATTATTGCCGAAAAGAAACTATTGAAAAAAACGGAAAACAGATTCATAAGTTACTTGCAGGAAAAGACGGAAACAAAGATCAATCGTATTTTTTATGTCAATTATCGCAAGAACAACTAGAAAAATCATTATTTCCAATTGGCGAACTGACAAAGCCTGAAGTGCGTGAAATTGCTGCAAAAGCTGATTTAATTACTGCCGAAAAGAAAGATTCACAAGGATTGTGTTTTATCGGAAAAGTAAAATTACCAGACTTTTTACAACAACAATTACAACCAAAAGAAGGTGTGATTGTGGAAGTACCAAACACAATAAAAAGTTACCACAAAGAATTGCCTGAATTTGCTAGTAAAGAAGAAGAATTGGCATTCTATGCACAAAAATATACGTACAATCAAACGGATGGAAAAGTCGTTGGAAAACATCAAGGTGCGCATTATTTCACCAAAGGACAACGAAAAGGATTGGCTGTTGGCGGAACGGTAGAACCTTTATTTGTGATTGAAACAGATGTGGAAGAAAACGTAATTTATACCGGACAAGGAAAGTCGCATCCAGGATTGTACCGAAGAACACTATTTGTAACAGATGACGAATTGCATTGGGTTCGTGAAGATTTAGCCTTACAAGCAGACGAATCTATGGAAGTCATGGCGCGTATTCGCTACCGTCAACCATTGCAAAAAGCAGTTCTTTACAAAATAGAAGGTGGCGCATACGTAGATTTTGAAACGCCGCAAAGTGCCATCACCGAAGGACAATTTGTTGCTTGGTATATGGACGAAGAATTAATTGGTTCTGGTGTGATTTCTTGATGAAGTTGAAATTGAAACTGAACTTGAAATTGAAACTGAATTTGAAGTTGAAACTGAACTTGAATTTGAGTTAAATCATTACTGTCATATCGAGCGCAGTCGAGATAAGTTCGAAACTGAAACATATGAAAACACAAACGTCAGTTCGAGTAAATTTGTAAAGCAAATTTGTATCGAGAACAACTTTGAAGCAAAAAATCTTAGGAAAAACATAAAACAAAAACCAAAAAGCAGAGAACAAAAAACGAATCAATATAAAACCAAAGCGATCAAAAACCAAATACCCAAAACCTGAAATTCCATGAAAAACCTAATCGGATTCATCATTATACTCGCAGCACAACTCAGTTTTGCGCAAACCGAACACGCTTGGGTATATTTTACAGACAAACCTGATGTTGCAAATTCACTTGCAAATCCGATAACGATTCTGACGCAAAAAGCGATCGATCGTAAAAATAATCATGGAGTTGCTATTGACGAACGTGACGTTCCTGTAAACGAATCGTATATCACGCAAGTGAAAAACCAAACAGGAATTACAGTCAAAGCGAAATCAAAATGGTTCAATTGTGTGCATGTAGTCGGTACACAAACTGATATTGACAACTTGTTGAATCTATCGTTTGTAGATGAAATATTATATGCAGATCGCTCATTAAATGTATCCAATAGACCTTCTGCGGAAGCGAACTCAAATAGAACAAGGGAAAAATTTGAAACCTTAGTCATGTACAACTACGGAAACAGTTCCAATCAAGCAACCATGATTAAAGTAGACAAACTACACGAACTCGATTATACAGGCGAAGGCGTTACAGTTGCTGTGATGGATAGCGGTTTTCCGAATGTAAATACGATGGCGGCTTTTCAACGTTTGCGCGATAATGGCGATTTGCTTGATGGATATGACTTTGTAGATCGTACACCAAATATTTACGCTTATACAGGAAACGGACACGGAACCACAGTTTTGTCAGACATGGCTGGTTATGTAGATGGACAATTTGTAGGAACGGCGCCGGATGCAAGCTATTATTTATTTAGAACCGAAGATGCAGGAAGTGAAACACCTTTGGAAGAATCGAATTGGGTTGAAGCCGCAGAACGTGCCGATAGCTTAGGTGTTGATGTAGTCAATACGTCGTTAGGTTACAATCGTTTTGACGATAGCCGATACGATTATACAACCGCTGATATGGATGGAAATACCGCATTTATCACGAAAGGTGCTAACATTGCGGTTGAAAAAGGATTACTCATTGTAAATTCGGCAGGAAACTCAGGAAATGATGGAACTTGGGGAATTATTACCGCGCCAGCTGATGGAAACGGTTTTACAGTCGGAGCTGTAAATGCTAGTGGAAATTACGCATCGTTTAGTTCGCGCGGAAGAACACCAAATGTTCCCGTAAAACCTGATGTGGTAGCACAAGGCGCAAGTGTATACGTAATTAATTCTAGTAACAGTGTGGTGACTTCGAATGGAACTTCTTTTTCTTCGCCAATCATTGCAGGTTCTATGGCGTGTTTGGTACAAGCGTTTCCTAATAAAACAAATTTAGAGTTGATGCAGTTGGTGCGTGAATCTTCTTCCATCTATACAAACCCTACAATTCAATTAGGTTATGGAATTCCAAATTTTGAAGCGGCATTTCAAACCTTATCAGTTTCAGAAAATAGAAGTGAAGCTACAATTCAGCTTTTTCCAAATCCCGCGAAAGCGATCGTAACGATTAATTTGCCAGAAACTACGCAGAATGCAACCATTACGTTAGGTAATTTGGTTGGAAAAACGATCAAAATATACCATACAACCGCAACTTCTCAACAAATTGACGTGCATAATTTAGCCGCAGGAATGTACTTGTTACGTATTGAAGCAAACGGCGAAAAAATCATCAAAAAACTTATAAAACAATAAACGAATGGCTTTGTTCGAACACAATAGAATCACACAATTATACAAGATACAATATCCAATTATTCAAGGAGGAATGATTTGGGCAAGTGGCTGGCGATTGGCTTCTGCGGTAAGTAATGCTGGCGGTTTAGGCTTGTTGGGCGCAGGATCGATGTATCCAGATGTATTGCGCGAACACATTCAAAAGTGTAAGAAAGCAACCGACAAACCTTTTGGAGTGAATGTGCCGATGTTGTATCCGAATATTGAAGAAATCATGGATATTATTGTGGAAGAAGGCGTGAAAGTTGTATTTACTTCTGCGGGAAATCCGAAGACGTGGACGCCTTTTTTAAAGGAAAACGGAATTACAGTTACACATGTTGTAAGCAGTTCTAAATTTGCTTTAAAATCACAAGCAGCTGGCGTAGATGCCGTTGTTGCGGAAGGTTTTGAAGCTGGCGGACATAACGGACGTGAAGAAACGACGACCTTAACCTTGATTCCGAGTGTAAAAGAACAATTGGAAATTCCGTTGATAGCTGCTGGAGGAATTGGCAGTGGAAAAGCAATGTTGGCAGCAATGGTTTTAGGTGCCGATGGCGTACAAGTTGGAAGCCGCTTTGTGGCAACAGATGAAGCATCTTCACATATAGAATTCAAGAAAAAAGTGGTTGAAGCCAAAGAAGGAAGTACAAAATTAATGCTGAAAGAATTAGCACCAGTTCGTTTGTTGAAAAATAAATTCTACGAAGATTTAGAAGAATTGTATACAAAAGGTCCATCTGTAGAAGATTTAAAAGCTTTGTTGGGCAGAGCGCGTGCAAAACGTGGAATGTTTGAAGGCGATTTGACAGAAGGCGAATTGGAAATCGGACAAGTTTCTGCATTAATTCACGAAATCAAACCAGCGGGAACAGTGGTTGCGGAAATGGTAACGGAATTTCAGGAAAGTATTGCTTCGTTAGATCGCTTACGCTGTTAGACTTGGCTTAGCCTTTTAGAATTTTAGATTCGCTACGCTGTTAGATCGCTTTGTTCAATTCGAGGATTTAAAAATTGAAGGTTTCAACGTTGTTTTTGATACATTATTTGATTTAAAAAAAATATTTGTGAGGAAGAACAGTTATTTCCGATGTTATTTTTTAATATTTTGGTATTGTTTAAAACATCTTTATATACAGAAGACGTCAGTTCGATTGACTTGATAATGTATCTTTTCCATTTTTAACCTAAGCAATTATAAATAGAAATCTAAAAGAGTGAATTTTACGATTGAAAATGTGTAAAATTTGTATCGAGAATAGATTTTTGTACCTCAAAATCACTCAAACTGACGTTTCTTGATATTTTTTGAATTCAAACGCACAATAAAAGTATAAATGTACTATTACTGTTTGATAAACTTCTTAGTTGTTATTGCGCCACTTTCAGTTTCTAGCGTGATAAAATACATTCCTTGTTGTAAACTTGTTACAGGAACTCTCGCTGTTGCTATAGAAGATGTAAAAACATTTCTTCCTTGTACATCTACAATAGAAACCTTTGTAATCACTTGATTATCTTTTGAACTAATGGTGATAAAGTCTTTTGCAGGATTTGGGTATAACTCAAAACGAGAAGCATCAACTGTATTTCTAGACAATGTTATTTCAGTATTGCGTTCATGTGTTTCGGTAGTCTCGTTAATTCCCAAAAATCCAGAAACAATACTCGCATTTGTGTACCTAAAAGCAATATTGTCGGCTGTATTATCATAATAATAATACGTAGTTTGTGTCAATGTTCCGATGTTATTAAAAATAGGAGGAATGCTAAAACTTAGGTTTTGATCAATTCGTAAACGTGTTACATTCCCGATATAATCTGGTAAAATTGGATCAGGAATATTCAGTGTTCCGTAAGCTTCAACTGTTGCTGTAAACGTTCCTGTAAACGTTCCGTTGGTTCCTTGGTATGTAAACGTTCCAGCGACAGCGCCAGAGTTATTATCGCCAAAATTTAAAGGGAATAATCCGATAAAAGCATTCGTTGTGCTATAATTTAATACAATATCACCTTGTGAAACACCTGTAATGTATGTACCACTTCCGTCTTCTCGTTGAAAAAACTCACTTACTGTTGGTGTCCCACCTTGTGTTGTAATAGAAAGTACTTCGGTAGTACCAGGATACGTAGATAATTGTGTGGCAGTTGGAGCTGCATACGTATCAATATTTGTTCCTGTTGCATTCAGATTATTAAATGTCCAAACCGCATTTGCTCCAGTAGGTGTTTGATCGATTGGTGCGCTAGGATTTACAATTGTAAAATCTGAATTTGGATCACTGTTAAAACTAGAAATCGTTTGTGAAAAAGCTGCAACACTAAAAAACGTTGCAAGTAAAAGTAATTTTGTTTTCATTAATATTATTTTAGTAGTTGTTAGTTTAGCTATGTAAAGCTACTAAAAACATATCATGAAAGCTGCTAACTAGGTTATTTTCTTCATTAAAAAGTCAAGTTGTAAGTATTTTAAGTAAAAAAAATAACGGCTATAAATCGTTTCTGAGCGATATTTAAAATTTCTATTCAGATACTAAGAAAAAAATATATCAAAATTGCTTCTAAAGCTATTTTAAGACGCTCTAAGCAATTTTCTTTAAAAGTGATAAATGTTAATAACTATTTAAAAAGCTGCTTAAAAGTGTTTAAAAATGAATTTTTGAAGTGTTATATTTGTTTGTTTAACAACAACATGAAGTAGCACGCAAAAAGCAATGCTAAAACTATAAATTAAGTAGCATATTTATGAGCGAAGAAAACAAAAATCAATATTCTGCTGCCAGTATACAGGCGTTAGAAGGAATGGAGCATGTGCGTATGCGTCCTTCCATGTATATTGGAGATGTTGGTGTACGTGGATTACATCACTTGGTATATGAAGTTGTCGATAACTCTATTGATGAAGCATTGGCAGGTCATTGTGATACGATTAGTGTAATTATTAATGAAGATAATTCGATTACTACAGAAGACAACGGTCGTGGTATTCCTGTTGGAATTCATGAAAAGAAAGGTGTTTCGGCATTAGAAGTAGTGATGACAGAAATCGGAGCTGGTGGAAAATTTGACAAAGATTCGTATAAAGTATCTGGAGGATTACACGGAGTTGGTGTAAGTTGTGTGAATGCACTATCAGATCACCTCAGAGCCACCGTTTACAGAGATGGAAAAATCTGGGAACAAGAATATGAACGCGGAAAAGCATTATATCCTGTAAAAGCTATTGGAGATTCAGACAAAAGAGGAACGGTAGTTACGTTTAAACCTGATGCTTCAATCTTTACACAAACCTTAGAATATAACTACGAAACGCTTGCCAATCGTATGCGTGAATTGTCATACCTAAACAAAGGAATCACAATCACACTTACAGATAAGCGTAACAAAGATGAAAAAGGAGAATATATTGGTGAAGTATTTCATTCTCAAGAAGGATTAAAAGAATTTATCAAATACTTAGATGGAAACCGCGAGCAAATTATTGCTGATGTCGTTGCCTTTGAAGGAGAAAAAAATGGAATTCCTGTTGAGGTTGCTATGACCTATAACACTTCGTACTCTGAAAACTTACATTCATATGTAAACAATATCAACACGCACGAAGGTGGAACGCACTTATCAGGATTTAGGAGAGGTTTAACGCATACGCTGAAAAAATATGCGGAAGGAACTGGAATGTTAGACAAACTAAAGTTTGATATTTCGGGTGATGATTTCCGTGAAGGACTCACGGCTATTATCTCTGTAAAAGTTGCAGAACCACAATTTGAAGGACAAACCAAAACAAAACTAGGAAACCGTGAAGTATCTGCGTCTGTAAGTCAAGCAGTATCTGAAATGCTAACGGATTACTTAGAAGAACACCCAGACGACGCAAAAACCATTGTGCAAAAAGTTGTATTGGCTGCACAAGCACGTCATGCTGCTCAAAAGGCGCGTGAAATGGTGCAACGTAAAACGGTCATGAGTATTGGAGGATTGCCTGGAAAATTAAGTGATTGCTCTGAGCAAGATCCTGCAAAATGTGAAGTATTTCTTGTCGAGGGAGATTCGGCAGGTGGAACGGCAAAACAAGGACGTGATCGTAATTTCCAAGCAATTTTGCCGTTGCGTGGTAAAATCTTGAATGTTGAAAAAGCCATGCAACACAAAGTGTTTGAAAATGAAGAAATCAAAAATATTTTCACAGCTTTAGGAGTAACGATTGGAACTGAAGAAGATAGCAAAGCATTAAACCTTTCAAAACTTCGATACCATAAAATTGTGATTATGTGTGATGCTGATGTCGATGGTTCGCATATTGCCACATTAATCCTTACGTTCTTCTTCCGCTATATGAAAGAATTAATTGAAAATGGACATATTTACATCGCTGCGCCACCACTATACTTAGTGAAAAAAGGAGCAAAACGTAGATATGCTTGGAACGATGAAGAACGTGATGCTATTATTGAAGAATTTGGTCAAGGAGCAAACATTCAGCGATACAAAGGTCTTGGAGAAATGAACGCTGAACAGTTATGGGACACTACGATGAATCCAGATTTTAGAACATTACGTCAAGTAATGATTGATAATGGAGGAGAAGCAGACAGAGTTTTCTCTATGTTAATGGGAGACGAAGTTCCGCCACGTAGAGAATTTATTGAGAAAAATGCAGTATATGCAAATATTGATGCATAAATAATCATACATTGACCCGTCCTAAAAAACCGTTACAGTTATTTAGGATTAAAAATAGTTAAAACACAGATAAGACAGCTGTCTTATCTGTGTTTTTTCTTTTATAGGTTTTTATGTTGACTTTATTTTGTTTGTGCATCTGTTCTGGAGTTAGCATTTGACATGATAAATGCGGTCTTTTGGTATTATAAACTTTAATACTCTGTTGTACTATTTTCTTCATTAGTTTGATGTCTATTTTAGAGGTGCCCATTAAAAACTCTTGTTTCAAGATTCCGTTGATTCGCTCTGCTACTGCATTTTGATATGGATCATAGGATTCTGTCATACTACATTTAATATGACTCTTAGTTAATATTCTTTGATATTGATTACTACAATATTGTAAACCTCTATCAGAATGATGTATTAGCCTTTCCTTGGGATATTTTCTGTTTTTAACAGCTTGCTTTAATGCTTTTATAGAACTATCTACTGCTAAGGTATTGGATAGATAATACCCAACGATCATCTTAGAATATGCATCTGTAATAAGCGATAAATACATGGGATTAGCTCGATTACCTACATAGGTAATATCTGCTACCCAAACTTGTTCTGGTCTGTTTACATCTAAATTCTCTATTACATTGTTATGTTTTCTAAACCGATGATGAGAGTTAGTAGTGATATGATAGCTCCGCTTGGGTTTAATCAACATATGATTTGCCTTTAAAATAGCAAATAAACGATCTCTGCCGACACCTAAACTACGTAAAGACTCTTGTAGAATATGATATAACTTCCTTGTGCCAATGCGTGGTTGCTCTATTCTAACAGATTGAACCAGCTCTATCACATCACTAGCAATACACTGTCGTTTCTCTTTTGAACGTATCGCTCGGTAATATACTTGCCTGCTTACCCCAAGTAACTCACAAGTAGATGAGATACTTTCTCTGTAATGTATTCTAAACATATCGATTACTTGGGTTTGGAGTTTTTTCTGATAGGAATATTAAACTCTTTTTCTGCTAAATCAATCATCATATCAAACAAAATAGCTTTCTTGTCAGCACGCTCCGCCAGATGTTCTGCACGAGCCTTCTGCTTTTCTAACAGTTTGATTTTTTCTTCTAATTCTAAAATCTTTTGTTCTGGAGTCTTTGTCATAGAAAGTGGAGTTTGATTATGCCAATCAAAGTTACCATATTTTTTTAACCAAGTTCTGATGGTAGATCCAGATTGTATACCATACTTTGATAAGACTTGTGAGCGTGTCAGTTTGCCCTGTTCAATCTCTTGAACTACTTGGAGTTTAAAAGATAATGAATAATCTTTTTGAGTACGTTTTACATAATTTGTTTTCATTACGCTTAAAATTTAGTGTAACGCTATTTCAGGACGAGACACATTCATAAAACAAAAAACACCTCTTTTCGGAGGTGTTTTTTTATACGTTAAAGTTGTGCTTGTTACTAAAAATCACTCTTTCAAAAATCGAGAAACTGTTGTGTCTCCATCTTTATAAGTCGTTTTCATAAAATAAATTCCAGGCGATAAAAAAGACAAGTCTATAGCATTTTGCTGATGAGAAACCTTCGCTTCAAAAATACTCGAACCTACTAAAGAAAGTATATTTATTTTTTCTGGTGAAAAGCCTTTAAAATCAAAATACAGTTTCTTCTTCACTGGATTCGGATACATGACAATATTCTTTTTCTGAAACTTTTCTACAGAAAGCACAAAGTTACCATGTACAGCTCTGTTTCCTTCGGGTGTATCAATAATTAATAACTTTTCTCCGTTTCCTTGGTCAATAATTTCATAATCAAAAACTCTCGATGAGGAATTACTTCCACTCATTATCGTATATAGATATTGACTTTCAAGCGTACAGGCACTTAAGCAGTTACCTAGCGTAACGCTAACAAAATCAGCCGTAAAATTGCCTGTTCCGAAAGTTAATGAGTTTCCTGAATTAAACGCGTAATTTATATCTCCTGCGGTAGCTTGAAATTCATAATAATTAGATGAAGGCTCAGCGAAAACAATTCCTGCGCTGTTTATTCCTTGTGTTGGTGCTACATTAATGATATTTCCGTCGATTTCCATATAATGTAATCGCCATGTTTCTCCTACTAAATCTCCTTGCGAAAACCCAAAAAAACAACAAAAAAACAGACAGAATGGTAGTGTAATTTTTTTCATGTCATAAAATGTTTACATAAATATACAAAAAATAAGTATTGTAAATTCAGGAGAAACATGTGTAGTGCAGAAATAAGAATTGAAGTGATTTAAACTTTTAGGACGCAAGCAAAATTAGAATTTTTAAATGCTATTGAGATCTTTTTTGAGTTTCATACTATAAAACCAAATCAAAGGTAATAACGTACATAGTGTATGTAATTGCCTTTTTTCTGCAAAAGAAGAAAAAAAGGGGGATTTTCCTGTGTATAGTATTACACGATTTTATTATTTTTATAGTCATAAAAAACCAAATCAAAAATGAAAAAAATTCAAGCCTCACTTATTGCGCTTCTTGCAATATGCTATGTAAATGCTCAAGATAATATTAATGAACTACTCGCTGCTGGTATTGACGATGCAAAACGTTTCAGTACAGACTATATCGCGCCAGCTTCAGAAGGTTTGGCATATACTATCAACAGTGGTTGGTTCAACAGTGCATCATCTCTAAAAAAATACGGATTTGAAATTTCAGTTGTTGGAAATGCGTCTTTCTTTAAGGACGAAAAAAAATCATTCCAGCTAAATGTAGCAGATTACGAAAACATACGATTTCCAGACAACAGTCCATCAAAAACTGTCGCAACAGCTTTGGGACATAACGAACCAGATATTACGGTAATTGTAACCTATGATGATCCAATTTTTGGAAATCAAGAAGTAGAACTCACATTACCAACAGGAATTGGTTCAGAAGATGTAAATCTAATTCCAACGGCTTATTTACAAGCAAGTTTTTCACCGTTTAAAGGGACGCAGTTAAAAGGACGTTTCTTTCCAAAAGTTGATACTGAAGATGTAAAACTAAGCACTTACGGATTTGGTATTCAGCAGGAATTTACTTCATGGTTGCCAGCAGAAAGTGTATTTCCTGTAGCAGTTTCTGGACTTATAGCGTATACACACTTAAATGCAAATTACGATTTTACAAACTCAAGTGTTGTTGACGGAGACAATCAGCAAGTAGAAACTGAAGTAAATACATTATTATTTCAATTAATCGTTGGAACAAAATTTAAAGTCGTTAACTTTTACGGAGGTTTGGGATATATCAATGGAGATTCTAAAACAGATTTACTAGGAACATATACTGTAACAGATGGTGTTTTCTTTTCAGAAACCATCACAGATCCATTTTCGATAGATCAGGATATTTCTGGTATTCGAGGTACATTAGGTGCAAACTTAAAACTAGGATTTTTTGGTTTAAATGCTGATTATTCTTTTGGAGAATTTGACACAGCTAGTTTAGGAATCAACTTTTCATTTTAAGTATATTTTAAGGATTGGTTCTTTTCTAAAGAGGAGATTAATTTGTACTTTTGCACCTTATAAACAATACATTAAAAAATAATAAGAATATGAAAGTTACAGTTGTAGGAGCAGGAGCCGTTGGTGCTAGTTGCGCAGAATATATTGCCATCAAAAATTTTGCTTCAGAAGTCGTTTTATTAGATATCAAAGAAGGATTTGCAGAAGGAAAAGCAATGGATTTGATGCAAACAGCTTCTTTAAATGGATTTGATACAAAAATTACAGGAAGCACAAGCGATTATTCTAAAACAGCTGGTAGCGATATTTGTGTAATAACTTCTGGAATTCCTCGTAAACCAGGAATGACACGTGAAGAATTAATCGGAATCAACGCTGGAATTGTAAAATCAGTTTCTGCAAGCTTAATTGAGCATTCTCCAAACACCATCATCATTGTTGTAAGTAATCCAATGGATACGATGACATATTTAGTGCATAAAACTACTGGTTTACCTAAAAATAGAATCATTGGAATGGGTGGAGCTTTAGATAGTGCTCGTTTCAAATACAGATTGGCAGAAGCATTAGAAGCACCAATATCTGATGTTGACGGAATGGTAATTGGTGGACATAGCGATAAAGGTATGGTTCCTTTAACAGCTCATGCAACACGTAACAGTGTAAAAGTTTCTGAATTCTTATCAGAAGATCGTTTAAATCAAGTAAAAGAAGATACGAAAGTTGGTGGAGCAACATTAACAAAATTATTAGGAACATCAGCTTGGTATGCGCCAGGAGCCGCAGTATCAGGATTGGTTCAAGCAATTGCTTGCGATCAAAAGAAAATGTTTCCTTGTTCTGCTTTACTAGATGGAGAATACGGTTTAAGTGATTTATGTATCGGAGTTCCTGTAATCTTAGGAAAAAATGGAATTGAAAGTATCGTTGAAATCAACTTAAGCGATGCTGAAAAAACACACTTAAGCGAAAGCGCAGAAGGAGTTAAGAAAACAAACGGATTGTTAGAATTATAAAATCTGTTCTAAAAAATACAAACCAAAAACCTCATCGTTGTATAAATGATGAGGTTTTTTTAGATTAAAATGTAACATAATCATACAAGCGAGTACCTACAATAATAATTGAATCACTTTAAACAAAAAACATGAAAAAAATATTAGTAGCAGTAGCATTGGCATTCAGTGTAATGAGTTTTGCACAAGAAAAAATAACAGAAGGTAAAATTATCATGAAGCAAAAAATGTCTACTGATAATGAACAAGTACAGGCACAGTTTGATATGATAGGAGACATGGAATCGCTAACCTATTTTAAGGATAGCAGCTCACGATCAGAATTATCAAATCCAATGTCGGGTGATATTGTCACAATTATCAATGCTGAAAAAAATGAAATGCTCATGTTGATGGACAATCCTGCAATGGGCAAAATATATGTTCGTGAAAAAAATCTTGTCAAAGAAGAAGATGTAAACAAAATAAAAGTTGTAAAAGGCGATAAAACGAAAAAGGTTTTAGGGTATACATGTACGCAATATACTGCAACTATTGAAAAAGATGGTGTAAAAATGGAAATGGAAATGTATACTACAGAAGCACTGAACATTCCTTCACAGCAAACTTCGGTATTAGGTGATAAACTCAAAGGATTTCCATTGTATATGATAATTAGAATGAATCAAATGGGCGCAGATATTGAAGTCACATCAGAAGTAACTAAAATTGAAAAACAAGAAGTTTCTAGCGAATTATTTGATTTGACTGCTCCAGAAGGCTACAAAGACATGAATAAACAATAACAGGCAATCACGACAAAAAAAATACATGAATTACAAATATCTCCTAAGTGCCTTACTTGTCATTACAATCTTTGCTATGTCTTGTACAGATTTAGCTTCTGGACCAGAAAAAATCATTCAATTTGAAATAGAAACAGAAGTTGCAACAAGCGAAAAAGCAAGTATTATTGAAAATGTTCAAAACCGACTTACCGCTCTAGATCTTCATGCTGTAAAACTTGTAAATCAAGAACAGCAAAAAATGACATTTAGTTACAGAGGTAATGTCGAGCCAGAAATTATAAAAGAAAACTTTTCAATAACTGGAAACTTGGAGTTCTATGAAGTATGTAAACAAAAAGCAATCATATTCAAATACCTTCGCAGTTTAGATGATGCAAAAACTGATGAAAACTCAGAAATGGAAGAAAAAGATCCTGGCGAAAAGTTAATGGATCGTCTTACTACTTTTGCGTCTGTAATAAATGACGATGCTCCCAATCTTGCAGAAGATTTTATTCTTGGATTTATATACAAAGGAGACGTAGCACACATACAACCATTACTAGAAAAATCATCAATACGTATTCCGAAAATAAAGAAGAAAGTCAAATTCTTATTAGGAAAATCTACTGTAAAAAATCAGTTTTTAGTTTATGCGGTATATGTAAATTCAGATGAAAAAGCGCCACTTAACGGGCGTTATGTAACTAATGCTGCTGCTGCGGAAGGATACATAGAAGGTTATTACGAAATTAACATACAAATGAATCCTGAAGGTGCATACATTTGGGAAAAAATGACCGAGAAAGCATATGAAAATCGAGGAAATATTGCTGTAGTGCTAGACAATATCGTACATGTTGCGCCAACAGTAACACAAGGGAAAATCACAGGTGGAAACACGCAAATCTCAGGAAGTTTTACTAAAGAACATGCAAACATGTTGGCAAATGTGATTCAATCTGGAAGCATTCCGAAAATGAAAATTCTTAAAATGGGAATTTTAGAATAAAAAAGTTGATTTCATCAGTCAAACCTTGGCAATAGTAGGATAATATTCAACACATTAAAGCAAAATTAATTCACAAAAGACTACGTTTATGTAGTCTTTATTTTTATATTTGGCGCATGTTTGCGAAAAGGTATCTTAGTGCTTTTGTCATATTACTAACACTGCTTGGTTTCTACAAGGAGCAAACGCCTGCACCAAATCAAGAAATTGAACTTCAATTTACGAATCAAACTGTTTCGCAGGAAACAAAAGAAGTAATTGATGGCATCAAAAAACAACTGGAAGCTTTAGGTGTAGCAAACATTCAAGTGCGTCAAATAGATGGTGCGCTCAAAATTGCATACTACAGCGATGAAAATGTCGCAGCAATCAAAGAGTTATTACTAGAAGAAATTCCTGCTTCAAACAACGAATCTCCAAACCAAACAGATGATGACAATACAGTAGTATTTCAAGAATATACTGCCATTGAAGGATACAAACTAGAAGTATATGAATTGCATACAACTTCAAATCCGTTCATAGGAGTTCAAGGGAAGTTCATTCTATCGTTACAAAAAGATTACGACAAATCTCCAAATCCAAATTCGTTTGCTAACACAAACAATTTCATTTCAGGAGAAGTAAAACATACAATTGCTTTAGCGTATACAGAATCTAGTTATACAGCAATTCCAAAAGAAAACACTTCATACGAAATTCCAGATGTGCGCGCAGGACCTTTTGCTGCAATGCATTCTTAAATAATTTCAAAACATTTACGAAAGTATTTTATCATGCAATCGTGCTTCATTCTCAATACAAAAGAATGAATAGCGCGAATAAAGTGTCGTTAATACTATTAGAATGGCACAAAACATCTCAATCAAAAACACATTAAAAAATAATTGTCAGATGATACGGTAAATTATATATTTGCTCGTTTTAAAAAATTTGACCAAAAACATTGAATAATGCAAAACAAAGGATTAGTAAAATTATTTGCACTTTTATTCGGATTGGTAAGTATTTACCAATTATCGTTTACGTTTATCACGAATAAAATTGAAAATGAAGCAAAAACGTATGCGGTAACGCAAGTGCCAAAAGCAGCAGATGGTACCGATACAAGAGCAAACGCAGAAGCGAGAAGTATTGTAGAAAAAGCATACTTAGACTCAATTGATAGAAATGAACCAATCAATTTTGGGTTTGCAAAATTCACTTACAGTGAAGCAAAAGAAAAAGAATTAAATAAAGGACTTGACCTTAAAGGTGGAATCAACGTAATTCTTCAAGTTTCTGTAAAAGACATCCTAAAAGGATTGGCAAACAATACAGAAAACGAAACATTCAACAAAGCTTTAGAAAGAGCAGATGAACTACAAAAAGATGCACAAGAAGACTATGTAGAATCTTTCTTTAGAGCGTTTGACGAATTAAATACTGAAGGTTTAAAACTAGCTGACACAGATATTTTCTACACAGCAGCGTTGAGAGAAGAATTCAAAAAAGAAACGTTCAATACGCCAGATGATGTTGTTAAAAATGTCATTAGAAGAAAAGTAGATCAATCTATCGTTTCTGCAAAAGAAGTATTAAACAAACGTATTGACCAATTTGGTGTTACGCAACCAAACATTCAGCGTTTGGGAACTTCAGGACGTATCTTAATTGAATTGCCAGGAGCGAAAGATGTAATACGTATTGAAAAACTATTACAAAGAACAGCAGAACTTCAATTCTGGAAAACTTACAATGACAACGCTAAACTAAGTTCATACTTATTTTCAGTAAATGAAAAATTAAAAGAACTTCCAGGATATTCAAAAGATACACAAAAAGCAGACGATGCAACAGAAAATGAAGGAGAAGATGATGCAGATCAAGATGCATTATTAACTTCTACAGAAGAAGATTCCTTAAACGTTATCAATCCTTTATTAGACAAATTAAGACTTGCAAATGCAGGTGGTGGAATTATTGGATTTGCTAAAGAAGAAGATAAAGACACTATCATGTCATTATTATCAAATGACATTTTAAAGCAAGTAACTCCAGCAGAATTACGTTACGTACGTTTTGCTTTCGGAAAAGAACCTACTAACGGAATGTATGAATTATACGCGTTAGACGGTAAAAGAAAAGGAAACAAAGCAGAGCCACAAATGAAAGGTGATGTTGTTGATGGTGCTTCACAAGGATACGATCAGTACAGTAAGCCAAGCGTTAACATGCAGATGAATGGTATTGGAGCAAAACAATGGGAAAACTTAACAGAAGAAGTTTACAACGAAAGAGTAAACATTGCAGTTGTATTAGATAACATTGTATACTCTGCTCCAGGAGTATCAAACGGTAAAATTTCTGGTGGAAACACTGAAATCTCTGGACAATTTACAATTGAAGAAGCGCAAGATTTAGCAAACGTATTAAGAGCAGGTAAATTACCAGCAAGAGCAGATATCTTACAATCAGAAATTGTTGGACCTTCACTTGGTCAAGAAGCAATTGATAGTGGTTTAATGTCGTTCCTAATCGCTTTAGGATTGGTATTGGTATGGATGATATTCTATTATGGTAGAGCAGGTCTTTTTGCAGACATTGCCTTAGCATTCAACATCTTATTAATATTTGGTGTATTATCAAACTTAGGTGCCGTATTGACATTGCCAGGTATTGCAGGTATTGTATTAACTATTGGTATGTCGGTGGATGCAAACGTGCTTCTATTTGAAAGAGTTCGTGAAGAACTTGCCAAAGGGCAATCGCTGCAAGAAGCAATCAAGCATGCATTTAGCTGGAAAGGAGCAATGTCTTCTATCTTTGATGCCAACATTACAACTGGTTTAACAGCCTTAATCTTATTCTTATTCGGAACAGGACCAATCAAAGGTTTCGCAACAACGTTATTAATCGGTATTGGAACATCATTATTTACAGCAATCTTTATCACAAGATTATTGATTGACTGGTATATTGGGAAAGGAAACAACTTAGACTTCTCTACAGGAGTTACAAAGAACTTATTCAGAAATATGAATGTATCGTTCTTAAAGAAGCGTAAAATTGCTTACGTAATCTCTGGTATTGTAATCGCAATTGGTTTGTCGTCAATGTTATTTGGTAGCAAATTGAATCAAGGTGTTGACTTTGTTGGAGGACGTTCGTACCAAGTACGTTTTGCTAATGATGTAAGTGCGCAAGATGTTAAACAAGACCTTACAGCTATTTTTGGTTCAGAAAACTCGCCAGAAGTAAAAACATTTGGAGGAGAAAATCAGTTGAAAATCACCACTAAATATAAAGTTGACGAAACAGGAACTGAAGTTGATGACGAAATCAAAGAGATGTTATTCAATGGTTTAAGTAAATTTTTACCAAGCGACATGAAGTACGTAGACTTCGTAGATGGAGCAGAAGACAAAACTGTAGGAATCATGCAATCTGTTAAAGTAGGACCAACCATTGCCGATGATATCAAAAAAGATTCTTTCTGGGCAGTATTAGGTTCGTTAGTAGTTGTATTCTTGTATATCTTACTACGATTTAGAAGATGGCAATTCTCTCTTGGGGCAGTTACTGCCGTATTCCATGATGTATTAATCGTATTAGGTATCTTCTCACTTGCGTGGAAATATGTGCCATTTACCATGGAAATCAACCAAGCATTCATTGCGGCAATCCTAACGGTAATTGGATACTCGCTGAATGATACCGTGGTAGTATTTGATAGAATTCGTGAATTTATGGATGAGCGTCCAGACTGGAAACTAAGTAAAGTTGTAAACGCTGCCTTAAATAGTACATTAAGTAGAACGTTAAATACATCATTAACTACATTAGTAGTATTATTAGCGATCTTTATCTTTGGTGGAGAATCTATTCGAGGATTCATGTTTGCCTTAATTGTAGGTGTAATTGTAGGTACATACTCATCGATGTTCATTGCAACACCAATTATGTTTGATACCATCAAAAAAGGAGATATCAACAAAGGATTAGAAGAAGTTGAAGCATAACATTATGTAAATGATAGTGTTCAATTTATATATAGAAAACGCCACTCAATTGAGTGGCGTTTTTCATTTGAGATATTCTGTGTAAAAATTTTATCTCTCGTTATCACAAATAATAACAGAGTTATCGCAAATGCCTCCGCACGTCACATTTGTTTTATGTGTTGTTGGTGCACCACCAACAAGTTTTTGTGATGCTAAGTGAGAAATTGCTGTTTTGTTCAATGATAAGTTTTTCAAATTCTTAGTTTTCATGATATAATAATTTTAAAGTTATACTTAAAATTAAAGAGTTGGAAGTATACTTTGTTACGGAAATACCATAAAATTTATTTTTGAAGCTAAAAAAAGCCGCTATTCAAAAGAATAACGACCTTTCTCATTTGCTAAACATATTGTATTGCACTAGGGAACTTATCTTGCGCCACCACATGCAGGTGGTCTTGTAGCACAAATGGTATTTTCTGAATTAATAGTTGCATCGCACAAATCAAATGAGCCACAAAGACTTGGAATTTGACATGTAATGTTTGAATTCATAGTTGTTGGCGCCAATCCACCTACAGCTTTTCTAGAAGCCAAACTAGAAACTGATTCTTTCTTTAAATTCAGCGCTTTTAATCGTTGCTTTTTCATACGTAAAATAATGTGTTAAGTTAAACTTGAAACGAAACTATAAAAACCCTTGTAAGAAACACAAAGAAGCTTCTCGCGATTTATATATTTCGACCTGTAAATAAAAGTGAATTGCCTAATGAAGTTTGCTTGCTATAACAAATGCGCATACCAAAACGCTTAAAGGAATCAATCCGATGAGCATGCCAATCCCAACAAATTTATGTTTGGAAAACCATCTGAAATATATTCCTAAAATAGGAGTGATGATAAGTGTAATAATTACGGCAGCTACATCATTAACTTTAGAAGTTGTTATTAATCCTAAAAATGGAATGCCAAGTGCTAATGCGATACCAAAAAGAATATTGAGGGTTTTCAAAGTAGTTCTGTTTTAGTTTTAGTGAAACCCGCGATCTTGGAATAAAATAAAGATAGCGCCAAAAAAAATGAAAATTCCTATAATCATACCTGTGACAAATAGCGCATATTTCCTTACTAACATAAAATAAATTGTGGTAATGGCTAATATGAATAAAGCAATAATAAAAATTGAAAAATGTTCAATTCTAAACGATATAATCAGGCTTAAAAATAGCATGCAAAGTGCTGTGATAATTCCAAAGACTACTTGCAGTATTTTATAAAAGGCACTTTTATTCATTTAGTCTTTTACAAACGTAATGCTGTCGCCAATTTCCAGCAACCATTTTTCCGCCAAACCAGCATTTACTTCCAAAACGTACATGGCAGGAACTTCTGAAGGCAAACCTTCTACATTCATAGGTTGTGCATTTTCTTGAAAACTCACTATTTTTTTATCCTTATCTAAATAAATAATATCCAAAGGAATATAGGTGTTTTTCATGTAAAAACTTCTTGGAAACTCAGTTTCAAAAATAAAAAGCATTCCTTGGTTTTGTTTCATCGAAGTACGATACATTAATCCGGTTTCACGTTCGTAATTCGTTTCAGCAAATTCTATATCAAGTGTTACAATATCGTCTCCATTAGCCTTAGAAAGTGTCAATTCGCCTTCTTTAGTAAACTTAATTTCAACGGTTTTTATTTTTTTATTTTCATTAGAATCGCCACAGGAAACCATCGCCACAGCAAAACAAAGTAAACACACAATCTTTTTCATCAGGCAGTTGTAGTTTTTTCTTCTTGATACGGTTTGGTAGGTCTAAACATAAAGTAGAAACCAACAATGATAAAAGGAATGCTCAACCATTGTCCTGTAGATAAAATATCGCCAAGCTGATCTTCAAATCCACCTTGACTTTCTTTTACAAACTCCACAAAGAAGCGAACTGTCCATAAAAGCACTAAAAACAATCCAAAAATATAACCGTGTTTCTTTTTCTTTTCCGTTTTCCAATATACATACCATAAAATGGCAAACACAAAAATGTAACAAAATGCTTCATACAATTGTGCTGGATGACGTGCAAAACTCTCATTTCTTCCCTGGAAAACAACTCCAAAATCAGAATTGGTTGCTTTTCCAACAATTTCAGAATTAAAGAAGTTTCCAATACGCACAAAAACACCACCAATGGCTACAGCAATTACTATTTTATCTAAAATCCAAAGTAAAGTTTTATACTGATATTTGCGTCGGTATAAATACATCGCGATAATAATTCCGATGGCAGCTCCATGACTCGCCAAACCTGCAAAACCAGTAAACTTATAACCATCAATAAAACCGAACAATGTCGCATTAGGATCTTCTTTAATAGGAAGTAAAATTTCAACTAAATGATTCTGGTAATAATCCCAGTTGTAGAAGAAAACTTCTCCCAAGCGCGCACCAAGTAACGTGGCAATTACCGTGTACATAAATAAAGAATCTAAATACTTTAGCGGAATTCCTTCTGCTTCATAAATCTTTTTGGTAATGTAATATCCTAAACTAAAAGCAATAATAAACATTAAGCTGTAATATCGTATTTGAATCGGACCCAATTCTAGTAAAATTTCGCTAGGATTCCAGTTGATACTTAGTAAGTGCATATTTGGTGTCATTTATAAAGTGTAAATATAGGCAAACCAAACGGAAATCAAAGGATGCAAATGCTAAAGGAATGTTATTTGTAAAAAACTTAAATTAAAGACGATGTTAGAAGACGTGTATAGTCTGTAGTAGGAAATTTAACGCTTTTTTTTAGGTAATTCATCTGGCACAGGATCGTAACCACTTCCGCCAAAAGGATGACAGCTAAAAATACGTTTGATGGCTAATTTTCCACCGCGAAACAATCCGTGTTTTTTCAATGCTTCTGCGGTGTAGTGTGAGCAGGTTGGTGTGTAACGGCAAGTAGCAGGCGTGTACGGAGAAATTGCCGCTTGATAAAAACGGATGATTAATAAGAAAGGATAAATAAGTATCTTTTTAATCTTCATGTATTTTTTGCTAAAACTACTAAGTTGTATTTTTAATGGTCAGAAAAAATCAACTCCGCTGTGTAAACGGAGTTTGATTTGTATGTTTTTATATTACTATTTATGCTCGCGAAAAAGAAGTGCCATCTTTTCCATCTTTCAACTGAATTCCTAAAGCTAACAACTCATCACGAATTTTATCAGAAGTTGCAAAATCTTTGTTGGCGCGTGCTTCGGTTCTCATATTAATTAACAATTCAACTACACCAGAAAGCGCATCGCCATCATCAGAAGAAGCATTAGGTTGCTCTAAGCCTAAAATTTCAAACACAAATGCGTGCATACATTTTTTTAATTCCGCCAAACTTTCTGCTAAAATAGTAGCTTTTCCATCTTTTAATTGATTGATGAACTTTACAGCTTCAAACAAATCTGCAATCAAAATTGGTGTGTTAAAATCGTCGTTCAATGCGTTATAACAGTTGCGTTTCCACACAGAAAGATTAAAACTTGTCTTGTCGCCAATAGGCTTTAAGTTTTCAAGAGTTGTCATAGCTTCCATTAGCTTATTGTAGCCTTTTTCTGAAGCCAACAAAGCATTATTGCTAAAATCAAGAATGCTTCTGTAGTGTGCTTGCATCATAAAGAAACGAGCGACGCTTGGAGCAAATCCTTTGGATAAATGTGTACTTTCTCCAGAGAAAATTTCACCTGGAAGAATATTATTATCTGTTGATTTAGACATCTTCTTGCCATTCAATGTTAGCATATTAGCGTGCATCCAATAATTGACAGGAGAAGTTCCGCAGCAAGCTTCATTTTGTGCAATTTCAGATTCGTGATGCGGGAATTTTAAATCCATTCCTCCGCCATGAATGTCAAATTTTTGTCCTAAATACTTTGTGCTCATGGCTGTACATTCTAAATGCCATCCAGGAAATCCTTCGCCCCACGGTGAAGGCCAATGCATAATATGCGTTTCTTCTGCTTTTTTCCAAAGTGCAAAATCTTGCGGATTCTTTTTGTCGCTTTGACCGTCTAATTCACGTGAATTATTAACCAAATCGTCTAAGTTTCTATTACTCAGTATGCCGTATTTATTTTTTTCATTGAATTTGTGTACATCAAAATACACAGAACCATTTACTTCATATCCATATCCATTGGCTATGATTTCTTTTACAATTTCAATTTGCTCAATAATATGTCCTGTAGCTGTTGGTTCAATACTTGGTGGTATAAAATTGAATTTTTGTAAAATGTCATGGAAATCAATCGTATAACGTTGTACAATTTCCATGGGTTCTAATTCTTCCAACCGAGCTTTTTTGGCAATTTTATCTTCACCTTCTTCAGCATCATTTTCTAAATGACCAACATCGGTAATATTTCGTACATAGCGAACTTTATATCCCAAATGGTTCAAATACCTAAAAATCATATCGAAAGACATAAACGTGCGTACGTTTCCTAAGTGTACATTGCTGTATACTGTAGGGCCGCATACATACATTCCAACGTGACCTTCATTAATAGGTGTAAAAACTTCTTTTTGGTTTGTGAGGGAATTGTATATTTTTAGTTCTTGTTCTTGATATAGTTTCATGGTTTTTAGTAAAAAATGTTGGTTTAAAATTTCGTATCTAATTTAATATAATCTAGGAATTCTAGACGTGTTTTTTCATTTTTAAATTTTCCACCAAATTCTGCTGTTACCGTGCTGCTCTCTATGTCTCTGATTCCGCGAGAATTAACGCACAAATGTTTAGCGTCAATTACACAGGCAACATCATCAGTTCCGAGTACTTTTTGCAATTCTTTTACAATTTGAATAGTTAATCGCTCTTGAACTTGCGGACGTTTTGCGTAATAATCAACTATACGATTCATTTTTGAAAGTCCTACGACAGTTCCATTAGAAATATAAGCAATGTGCGCTCTGCCGACAATTGGAAGTAAATGATGTTCGCAAGTAGAGTAGACGGTAATATTTTTTTCTACCAGCATTTCATTGTACTTATACTTATTGTCAAAAGTAGAAGCTTTTGGTTTCCTGTCAGGATGCAAGCCTCCAAAAATTTCTTTCACAAACATTTTGGCAACTCGATTAGGAGTTCCTCTCAGGCTATCATCGGTCATATCAAGACTAAAGTTTCCATAATATGAGCAACATCTTTCTTGATACTCGCTATCTTTTCTTCGTCACTCAAATCAAAAGCGTCTTTGCGTAGTGGAGTATCATAAGAAGTCATGATGTGATCGTCTCCTATAGCTTGTATTTCTTCTTCAAGCGCCTTATCTATTTTCATCTATTTTAATATTTCTTTGGTAAAAAAACGTAGTACACACAAACAATAATACGCAAGATTTAAAACTTTGCATTACTAAAGGCTTGTATCACAATTTTTTTCAAAATTTAATAAGACTGCAAAGATAATTAAATATTAAATATGATTTAGCGGAACGTGCCGTAAATAAATGTGTTAAAGAATTATGTATATCATAAAATTTTCTTAATTTTCCGCGTTTCAAAATAAATTTTTTAACACAATGTCGGGTTTTCATAGGTGTTGTTGTTATATATCTAAAGAGAAAAATTGAAACTTTAATTATGCGTTATTTATTCGATGAAAGCATTGTTAATAAATCCGATAATTAAAACAAACCAAAACTCAAGTTCTCTAGCGTTAATGCGTTACGAGCGCTTATAATATTAGAATTTAAAGATTGTTTCTATGCGTACATGCAGCTTTTTAATTATTGCCTTGTGTTTTTGTATTACGAGTACCTTTGCACAAAACACCAAAGAGGCACCAAAAGTAAATCCAAACCAAGTAGATAACTTTATCAAAGAAGTGTATCAAGATCAAGCAAACGCTATTGTGTTTTCCGATCCTATTCGTTACAAAGGATTTAAAGATTTGCTCCTCAACCGAATCTCATTCTACAGATTAAATTACAAGCTAGGAGAAGATTTTGTAAATCTTTCTACCGTGCCACTTTTCAGAACATACAATAAAAATATAGTGAGAAACAATATGTTTAATATCAACAAATTCAATCCGTTGAAATACGATATTAACTTTTTCTCAAACGAACTAATTAGATACAGAATTAACCAACAGTATATTCTTGTAATAACTCCCCAAAAAACTCGCTAAAAACACAGGAAATGAAAAAATTACTAACCTTTCTACTGATATTATTGCCGTGTATATTATTAAGTCAGAATATACTCATGCAAAATGGAAATTTAGATGTTGATTGTACTGCAAGTCCTGTTTTTTTAGACTCTGGAGGAAGTGGCGCAGGACAATATTCAAATAATGAAAACTTTGTACTTACGCTATGTCCTTCGGAAGCTGGGCAATCATTGCGTATGGACTTTACATCCTTTGGTCTACAAAATAATAGTGACTTTATGGATATTTTTGATGGACCTGATACGTCAGCGCCATTAATTGGTACATATACAGGAGTTGGCTCACCAGGATTGGTCGAAGCTTCAGGCTCAAATACCTCAGGATGTTTAACAGTACGATTTGTATCTGATAATGCAGGTGTTAATATCGGTTGGCAAGCAGATTTAAGTTGTTTTGTGCCTTGCCAAACAATCACAGCAAACTTAGATAGCTCGGTGCCAGCAGTTTCTGCAGATGATATCATTCGAATTTGTTTGGGAGATCCGTTAACACTTAACGGAAGCGGAACATTCGCAAATGATGGAACAGGCGCAACTTATGAGTGGGATTTAGGAGATACTACAATTTTAAATGGAGCAAGTGTTACACATACTTATACACAATCAGGAATATACAGAGTTAACTTAACAATTCGTGATGACAATCCAGCGAACTCCGATGGAGATCCTGATAATGATTGTATGAATGTCAATGTTTTAGATCAATTAGTATACGTATCTACGCCAGTAGATTTCACAGGAACACAAGCCGCAAATCCAGAAATATGTTTTGGAGAATCTACAGATATTACTGGAATGGCAGTAATTCCTCCTTTTGAAGATTGTGCGCCAGAAATATTTGATCAAACGTGGTTGCAAGATACTGTATCTACAGGTACAGCAACTTCATACAACTCTCAAATTGAAGTAGATTGTTATGGTGATGGACAAGTAATTACAGATGTTGCTCAAATCAACCAAATCTGTATTGTAATGGAGCATTCCTTCATGGGAGATTTAGATATGATCTTAACCGCACCAAACGGAGCGCAAGTAGTATTTATCTCTTATGGTGATGGATCTGATCCAGGAGATAATCTTGGAGTTCCAGATCAAGCAGACAACGGAAATCCAGGTACAGGATGGGAATACTGTTTCTCTCCAACAGCAACACAAACATTAGATGATGCAGCAGCAGGTGTAACTACAATTCCAGCAGGGACATATGCGCCATTAGCTTCAAGTTCGTTTGATAACTTACTAGGAGCGCCACTAAACGGAACTTGGACTTTTGAAATCATTGATACTTGGGCTGCAGATGATGGAACACTTTTCTCATGGAACTTAGACTTTGATTCAAGTTTACTTCCGCCACCATCATCAATTGTAACTGAAGAATGGTTACCAGATGCTTCTATCACAAATACAGCAGGAAACGTAATTACTGTACAACCTACCACTGCCGGTCAGCACTGCTACACATATCAAGTAATTGACGATTTAGGATGTGAATATACAGAAACAGTTTGTATAGATGTTGCTCCAGAAATCAACAACGGTCCAGCTTCAAACTTATCAGAATGTTCTAACAACGCTACAGAAGTATTTGATTTAACCGTAAATACCGCACAAGTTTTAGCACCTATTGCAGATACTACAGACATGGTAGTCACATATCACCTCTCACAAGCTGATGCAGATTCGGGTGCAAATCCACTCACAGATGCGCAAGCTCAGGCTTACACAGGAAGTGATGGCGAAGAAATTTTTGTAAGAATAACATACAACGGAACAACAACAATAGACTGTTTTGCTACTTCATCATTTACATTAAACATAGGAAATACAACGGCGAACTCAGTGCCAGATATTGTCTTATGTGATGTTGGAAACGACAACCAAGAAGAATTTGATTTATGTTCGCAAACAGCAACCGCTTTAGGAGCTTTAGATCCTGCTGATTACACAGTAACATACCACGATACACAAGCTGATGCTGATGCAAATCAAAATCCATTGCCTTGTTTATACACAAATATGACTTCACCAACAGATGACATATATGTTAGAATTGAAGATAACAATGATGCATCTTGTTTCGCAGTAACATCATTTGACTTGGTGTTAAATCCAGAACCAACTGTAACAGCTCCTGCTGATATGGTAGTTTGTGATGATGCTTCTAATGATGGAGTTGAAACATTTGATCTAACCACACAAATAGGGGGCATCTTAGGTACTCAAGATCCTATGGATTTTACCATAAGTTTCCACGCAAATGCAACAGATGCTGATGCAAACGCGAATCCGCTTTCAACAATGTATTCAAATGTAAATCCTACTGATTTAATCGTAGTAAGAGTAGAAGATAATACAACAAACTGTGTATCTACAACGCAATTCAATGTTGTGGTAGATCCATTGCCAATTGCAAATCCTGTAGCAGACATTACTGTTTGTGATGATGATAGCAACGATGGTACTGAACCTTTTGACTTAGATGCGTTAAGTATTCAAGTGCTCGGAACACAAGATGCGGCAATATTTTCAGTAACATTTCACCCAACGCAAGCTGATGCAGATGCTGGTACAAATGCATTAACAAGTCCATATAACAGTGATGCTACAGTTGATTGTGAGACAATATTTGTTCGTATTGTAAACATTAACAATACAACTTGTGTTGATACTACAAGCTTCGAAATCTGTGTAGATTATCAACCAACAGCTGTACAACCACCAAATATGGTAGTTTGTGATGATGCTTCTAACGATGGAGTTGAAACATTCGATCTAACAACGCAAATTCCAATCATTCGCGGAACGCAAGATCCTGCTGACGTAACCATCAACTTCCACGCAAGTCAAGCAGATGCGGATGCAAACGCAAACCCATTACCAACAACATATACAAATACAGGTACAACTCCAACAGATATAATATATGTAAGTGTTACAAGTACGGATGCCACAAATTCATGTAATGCAACCACAAGTTTTGAAGTAACCGTAAATCCATTGCCAGTCGCAGTAGTGCCAACCACTTTAGAAGAATGTGACGACGATACGGATGGTTTTGTAGCATTTACCTTAACAGATGCTGATGCGGAAATCTTAGCAGGTCAAACATCTACAGATGCAATGACAATCACGTATTACGACAATCCAGCAGATGCAGTTTCCGGAACAGGAACGCCACTTACATCGCCGTATACGAATACAACAGCAAACATGCAAACGGTACACATTCGTATTGTAAATACAGTAACAGGTTGTGTTAATACGTCAACATTAGACTTGCAAGTAAATCCAGGTATTGTCGGAACTACACCTTCAAACTACAGTGTTTGTGATGATACTAACGGAAACGATACAGATCAATTAGGAACTTTTGATCTTTCTACATTAGATGCCCAAATTTTGGGTGCTTTGGCAGGAACGGCTACAGTAACTTACTATGAAACAGGTGCATTAGCACAAGCAGGAACAGCAGGAACGGAACTTCCTGTGATGTATACCAACACGAGCCCTTCTTTGCAAATCATTCATGCACGTGTTACGGATGATGTAACAGGTTGTTTTGATGTTGTAGAAGTAACGCTCATCGTAGATCCGCTACCAAATCTAGAGAACATTCCACCGATGATTGCCTGTGACTTTAACAATCCAGGCGATATGATGGAAATGTTCGATTTGACAGAGCATACCACTACAGTGGAAAACGGACAAGTAGGACTGACCATTACGTATCACGAAACACAAGCAGATGCTGACAACAATACAGCGGCGGTGACAAATGTTAACGGAACTGATGGACAAATCATTTGGGTGCGTGCGGAAAACTTAATCGGCTGTGTACAAGTAGGAAGTTTTGAAATACAAGTTCCTCAATTGCCTGTCATTACAAACCCTACAACGCTAGAAGCCTGTGACGATGAGACAGCTGATGGAATCGCACCAGTAGACTTATCCATCAAAAATGACGAAATCACGCAATCCAATCCAGATTTGGTGGTTTCTTATCACTTGACTGACGCTGATGCGGATACTGACATGAATGCTTTAGTATTACCATATGAAAACACTTCTTCACCAACAACCTATACGGTTTCTGTTCGTGTAGAAGACATCAATACCGGTTGTCATGTAGTAACACAGCTTACGGTAAATATCAACGATACGCCAGGAGTTTTTCAACCAACACCACTCGAATACTGTGACACGGACAATGATGGCTTTGGAATCTTCGACATAAGAAGTACAGAAAACGAAATCACAGGCGGATTATTACCAGGACAAGTCACAGTCACTTACCACGAAACACCAGAAGATGCTGATAACAATGTAAACAGTTTGCCAGATACCTATACCAACATCAATGCTTACAATCAAACGATTTACGTACGTGTTGAAAATGTACTGACAGGTTGTTACAATGTGGTTTCTTTAGATCTAATCGTATACGATTCTCCAGAGATTGCTGCGCTAGATGCCACGAGTTTATCAGAATGTGATGATGCAAGCGCGGATCAAATCGCCCAATTTGATTTGACCGAGGCTGAGGCTGATTTACTCAACGGAGAAGATCCACTCACACACACCGTTCGTTACTACAACACACAGGCAAATGCTACGGCAGGAACCACCACAGGCGAAATCAACAATGTCAATGCTTACAGCAACATTCCACCGAGTCCACAAGTGATTTGGGTTCGTGTAGAAGATCAAAACACAGGCTGCGCAAGCATTACGAATCTTACGCTGATCGTAGATGAACTTCCCGTACTTACACAATTACCAGGTTTGGAAACCTGTGATGCAGTCACGCTCAATGACGGAATAGAAGTCTTTGACCTGACATCTTTAGCAGAAGACTTACTAAACAGTCAACCAGGCATCAGTCTGCAATACTTTGCTAGTCAAACCGACTTGGACAATAATACGCCCATAGCTGATCCTTCGGCATATAGCAATGCGGAGGTTGGCGTACAAACCATCTTTGTTTTAGCTACCAATGATACTACAGGTTGTCAAAACACCATTACCTTTGACATCAGAGTGAATCCATTGCCAAGTCCAACGCTAGATCCAAACGGAATGCTTAGCTCAGATACCTGTGATGATGACAACGATGGTTTTGTCGCTTTTGACTTAGATGCACTGACCAATGACATTATCAACAATGAACCAGATGTCGTGTATAGTTTCCATGAAACACAAGCGGATGCGAACAACAACCTAAATGCACTGCCTAGTCCATACACCAACATTGTGATGGATAGTCAAACGATTTACGTGTTAGCAACCAATACGGTAACAGGCTGTTTTACCGTAACACCGCTTACGCTGAATGTCATTTCGATTCCTGAGATTCCAATCAATCTCACCGACTTGGAAGAATGTGATGAAGAACCATCAGATGGTTTTGCTATGTTTGATCTCTCTGAGACACAAACAGAAATCTATGGCAGTCAAACACCAAGTGACTTTACCCTGACTTATCATGAGAGTGAACAAGATGCTATCGATGATGTATCACCAATAGTCAATGTGACTGATTATATCAACACAACCATCAATCAACAAACCATTTGGGTGCGATTAGAAGACAACGCTACCGAATGTTATGCCATTGAAAGCTTTGATATTATTGTAGTAGCGCCACCAGTACTTGTACAACCTACAGCATTCTCTCTCTGTGATGATGCAGAAAGTGGTGATGAGAGTGATGAGATCAGCAGTTTTGATTTGACCGACAAATACATTGAGATCACAGGTGGAGATACGAGTTTAACACTGACCTATTATGCAAGTCAAACTGACTTAGACAACGATACGCCTATAGCTGATCCAACAGCCTACCAAAACATCAGCAATCCGCAGGTACTCTACATCCGAGCAAGCAATGCGGCAGGCTGTACGACTGACATTACCATGACCTTAAGAGTACTTCCAATTCCAACGCCAAACACATCTCCTGATGTCTTAGAAGCATGTGATGACAACAGCGATGGAGATGCCACCAATGGAATGCTCGTCTTTGATCTGACACAATCAGAGGCAGAAATTGTAAACAATGAAAGCAATGTTACGGTAAGCTATCATACCACACAAGAAGATGCTGATGGAGACATTAACCCGATAGCTGATCCAACCATGCATACGGTTGACATGGCAAATGCAAACATGAACGGACAAGTAATTATTTATGTACGTGTAGAGAGCGACATTCAAATAGACAGCAACATGCTTCCATGTTACAAAGTAGTCGAATTACCTGTAGTGGTACACCCATTACCTGAACTTACAGACATTGCCTTTAACTATGTATTCTGTGAATATGACAATGATGATGTAGGACAATTTGATTGGGATGTGGTGACAAGTTCCTTAGACTTACTCACAGCGCCACAAATGGTAGCAGACTTTACCGTTACCTATCATCCAACAGTAGCAGATGCCTTAGCAAACACCAATGCACTTGCTAACGGGTTTGAAAACACGAGTGATCCACAAACGGTATTTATCCGTGTGGAGAACAATGTCACAGGTTGTGTAAATACCAACAACATTGCTAGTTTAGAACTGAGTGTAGAGCCAATACCAACGGCAACAGCGCCAGACACCTATGAACTATGCGCAGCGGATGAAGCAGCTCAAGACACGGCAGTATTTGATCTAACGAGCTTGGATGCGGAGATCATAAATGGACAAACAGACATGGCGGTATCCTACTATGAAACGGCTACAGATGCTGATATGGATAGCAACGCGATCACAAATACGACAAGTTATACCAACACTTCCAATCCGCAGACGCTTTACGCGAGAGTGAGACAAACCATTACAGGTTGTCTATCAGATCCAGTTGTAGTGAACTTACAGGTAAATCCATTACCGGTATTTACCTTACCGGAAGATGATATCTTATGTGTGGATGCAGAGACAGGCTTGGCATTAGAGACCAGAACCATAGGCGTAGACTTTGGAGCAGGCTACACTTACTCGTGGACCACACCAAATGGAACAGCAACAACAGCGACTGTAGAGGTAACTACTGCAGGAACCTACAGTGTGACCGTGATTGATGCTAACAATGAAACCAACTGTAGCTACAGTGATAGTGTGACGTATGAAGCCTCATCAGCACCAAGTTTGTTAGATATCCAGATTACTACACCAGCCTTTGCAGATACGCACAATGTGATTGCAACGGCATCAGGCGGATCAGGTGTGTATGAATACCAACTAGATGATGGAGAGTGGCAAGAATCAGGAGAGTTCTTAGACTTACAACCAGGCGAACACACGGTAACAGTAAGAGACAACAACGGTTGTGGCGAGCTGGTAAGAACCTTTGAACTGATTGATTACATGAAATTCTTCACACCAAACGGAGATGAATACCATCCGACTTGGAACATCATCGGATTGAGAAATCAGCCAGGAGCAAAGATTTATATCTTTGACAGATATGGAAAACTCTTAAAACAGATCAGTCCGGCAGGACAAGGTTGGGACGGAACCTTCAACGGAGTACCAATGCCATCCAATGATTACTGGTTTAGAGTGGAATACGTAGATCCATTTGATGGTTCGCCAAAAGAATTTATCAATCATTTTACTTTAAAGAGATAATTCATCAAAGAAATATTGATAAAATGTATAAATGAAATAAAAGAATAAGTATAAAAAACCGAAGTAATTTCAACACTTCGGTTTTTTAATAAACACCAAAAAATCATTATATCAGATAAGAATTCTCAACTGTTTTTGTGTTAAAAAATAAAAAATTGACATCCTTAATTGATATATTTGAATATTACTATAGCTAAACTAACCAGAAAAAATACTTTATGAGGGCAAAAATTCTACTTGTTCTATTACTATTCATAGGGCAACAAGCATACTCGCAAGCAATCACGGTAGACGACACGATGACGCCAGAAGAACTGGTCGTAAATGTTTTATTCCAAAATGTCTGTGGTAATGAGCCAACCAACATTGCTGTAACGAATCATAGTGGAGCAGATAATCTTGCAGGAGAAACCAACGGAGCAAATCTCGGTTTTGAAAGTTACGGATACTTTAATACAGGAACAGCTGCATTTCCTTTCGAGGAAGGAATCATATTAAGTAGTTCCAGCTTACTTCCAATAGCAAACAATGGTGGAGGAAACTTGAGTTTTGGAGGAACGAGTTGGGAAGGAGATCCAGATTTGCAAGTGCTTACAGGTGGAGGAGATAATGTTTTTAACGCTACAGCAATAGAATTTGAATTTGTGCCATTAGCCGACCAAATCAGTTTCAGATACATATTAGCTTCTGAAGAATATACAACAAGCGCAAACTATCCGTGTCAATTTGCAGATACTTTTGCATTTATCTTAAGCGGACCTGGAATTGCAAACTCAAATTTGTACGATCACGATGCAAATCCAGGAACAGCAGAACTCAACTTAGATTTAGGAGGAAGAAACATCGCGCTACTGCCAAACTCCAATATTCCAGCAAGTATTACCAATATTCACACATTTACTTGTGGTCCAGGATTAGGGCAATTTGCCTTTCCAGAATATTACGATACAGCAGGAAGTAATAACGGTTCTACGGAGTTTGACGGGCAAACAATTGCTTTAAAAGCTGAATCTGCCGTAATTCCAGGAGAAACATACACGATAAAATTAGTAATCTCAGATTATATCGATTCTTCTTTTGACTCTGCAGTATTTCTAGAAGGAGGAAGTTTCAATATTGGAGCATTCGATTTAGGTCAAGACAGGCTATTAATGACAGGAAACCCTGTTTGTGAAGGAGATTCTGTGACTCTAAACGCTCAATCAGCCATAGATACAGCAACATATACATGGTTTAGAGATGGCGTAGAACTTACAGGAGAAACCAATCCAACTTTAGAAGTAACTACTCCAGGAGAATACTCAGTAAGTGTTTCGGTTTCAACAAACTGTAGTACAGAAGACAGTATTGTTATAGAATTTGCACCAATACCAGAAGCAAATCAACCAAATAACTTACTAGAATGTGCGCCAGAAGGTGTTACTGCTGTTGAATTTGACTTGTCATTAGTAAATAATGATGTATTGCTTACGCAAGATCCTACACTCTTTAATATATCCTATCACAATACACTTGATGATGCTGAAATGGATATGAATCCATTACCAACATTATATACCAATAATCTAAGTCCAACGGAAACAATATTTGTTAGAATAGAAGATACATCAGGAATGTGTTTTGCAACGACAACTTTTGACTTAGAAATATACACGCAGCCTGTCGCAAATACTGTCGCAGATGTTATTATTTGTGATGATGATTCCAATGATGATGTAGCCAATTTTACACTAACGGACTATGATGTACAGGTATTAGGAACACAAGATGCATCACAATATACTATTACCTATCACGGAACACCGGATGATGCAACAAACAATGCAAATCCATTACCTGCAGCATTTACAAACACATCAAATCCGCAAACAATACATGTAAGAATTGAAAATAACGACAATACTTCATGTTTTGATACAACACAATTTGAAATACGAATCAATACACAACCTATCGCAAACCAACCAGCAGATATGGCTTCGTGTGACTCAAATGGCGACGGATTTGAAGACTTCGATTTCACAACGCAAGAGGCTGCAATACTAGATACGCAAGATCCTGCAGACTTCAACATAACTTTTCACGCAAATCAAACAGATGCGGATGATGATATGAATCCACTGCCAACAAATTATACGGGAGTTGATGACGAAGAAATATTTGTTCGTATTGAAAGTACAGAGTCAGGAAATACATGTTATGCAACCACTAGCTTTATGTTAGCTGTAAATCCATTGCCAGTCGCAGTCTTGCCAACCACTTTAGAAGAATGTGACGACGATACGGATGGTTTTGTAGCATTTACCTTAACAGATGCTGATGCGGAAATCTTAGCAGGTCAAACATCTACAGATGCAATGACAATCACGTATTACGACAATCCAGCAGATGCAGTTTCAGGAACAGGAACGCCACTTACATCGCCGTATACGAATACAACAGCAAACATGCAAACGGTACACATTCGTATTGTAAATACAGTAACAGGTTGTGTTAATACGTCAACATTAGACTTGCAAGTAAATCCAGCAATCACGGGGACTACACCTTCAAACTACAGTGTTTGTGATGATACTAACGGAAACGATACAGATCAATTAGGAACTTTTGATCTTTCTACATTAGATGCTCAAATTTTGGGTGCTTTGGCAGGAACAGCTACAGTAACTTACTATGAAACAGGAGCATTAGCACAAGCAGGAACAGCAGGAACGGAGCTTCCTGTGATGTATACCAACACGAGCCCTTCTTTGCAAATCATTCATGCACGCGTTACGGATGATGTAACAGGTTGTTTTGATGTTGTAGAAGTAACGCTCATCGTAGATCCGCTACCAAATCTAGATAATATTCCACCGATGATTGCTTGTGACTTTAACAATCCAGGCGATATGATGGAAATGTTCGATTTGACAGAGCATACCACTACAGTGGAAAACGGACAAGTAGGACTGACCATTACGTATCACGAAATACAAGCAGATGCTGACAACAATACAGCGGCGGTGACAAATGTTAATGGAACTGATGGACAAATCATTTGGGTGCGTGCGGAGAATCTCTTAGGATGTATTCAGGTGGGAAGCTTCGAATTGCAAGTACAACCATTACCAGTTTTTGTAGTACCAACAGATTTAGAAGCCTGTGACGATGAGACAGCTGATGGAATCGCACCAGTAGACTTATCCATCAAAAATGACGAAATCACGCAATCCAATCCAGATTTGGTGGTTTCTTATCACTTGACTGACGCTGATGCGGATACTGACATGAATGCTTTAGTATTACCATATGAAAACACTTCTTCACCAACAACCTATACGGTTTCTGTTCGTGTAGAAGACATCAATACCGGTTGTCATGTAGTAACACAGCTTACGGTAAATATCAACGATACGCCAGGAGTTTTTCAACCAACACCACTCGAATACTGTGACACGGACAATGATGGCTTTGGAATCTTCGACATAAGAAGTACAGAAAACGAAATCACAGGCGGATTATTACCAGGACAAGTCACAGTCACTTACCACGAAACACCAGAAGATGCAGATAACAATGTAAACAGTTTGCCAGATACCTATACCAACATCAACGCTTACAATCAAACGATTTATGTACGTGTTGAAAATGTGCTGACAGGTTGTTACAATGTGGTTTCTTTAGATCTAATCGTATACGATTCTCCAGAGATTGCTGCGCTAGATGCCACGAGCTTATCAGAATGTGATGATGCAAGCGCGGATCAAATCGCACAGTTTGATTTGACAGAAGCTGAGGCTGATTTACTCAACGGAGAAGATCCACTCACACACACCGTTCGTTACTACAACACACAGGCAAATGCTACGGCAGGAACTACCACAGGAGAAATCAACAATGTCAATGCTTACAGTAACATTCCACCGAGTCCACAAGTAATTTGGGTACGTGTAGAAGATCAAAACACAGGCTGTGCTAGCATTACGAATCTTACGCTGATCGTAGATGAGCTTCCTGTACTTACACAATTACCAGGTTTGGAAACCTGTGATGCAGTCACGCTCAATGACGGAATTGAAGTCTTTGATCTGACATCTTTAGCAGAAGACTTACTAAACAGTGTTCCTGGAATCAATTTGCAATACTTTGCTAGTCAAACGGACTTAGACAATAATACGCCCATAGCTGATCCTATGGCATATAGCAATGCAGAGGTTGGCGTACAGACCATCTTTGTCTTAGCTACCAATGATACTACAGGTTGTCAAAACACCATTACCTTTGACATCAGAGTGAATCCATTGCCAAGTCCAACGCTAGATCCAAACGGAATGCTTAGCTCAGATACCTGTGATGATGACAACGATGGTTTTGTCGCTTTTAACTTAGATGCACTGACCAATGACATTATCAACAATGAACCAGATGTCGTGTATAGTTTCCATGAAACACAGGCAGATGCGAACAACAACCTAAATGCACTGCCTAGTCCATACACCAACATTGTAATGGATAGTCAAACCATCTATGTCTTGGCAACCAATACGGTAACAGGCTGTTTTACCGTAACGCCGCTTATGCTGAATGTCATCTCTATTCCTGAAATTCCAATCAATCTCACCGACTTGGAAGAATGTGATGAAGAACCATCAGATGGTTTTGCTATGTTTGATCTCTCTGAGACACAAACAGAAATCTATGGCAGTCAAACACCAAGTGACTTTACCCTGACTTATCATGAGAGTGAACAAGATGCTATCGATGATGTATCACCAATAGTCAATGTGACCGATTATATCAACACAACCATCAATCAACAAACCATTTGGGTGCGATTAGAAGACAACACTACCGAATGTTATGCCATTGAAAGCTTTGATATTATCGTGGTAGCACCACCAGTACTTGTACAACCTACAGCATTCTCCCTCTGTGATGATGCAGAAAGTGGTGATGAGAGTGATGAGATCAGCAGTTTTGATTTGACCGACAAATACATTGAGATCACAGGTGGCGATACGAGTTTAACCCTGACTTATTATGCAAGTCAAACTGACTTAGACAACGATACGCCTATAGCTGATCCAACAGCCTACCAAAACATCAGCAATCCGCAGGTACTCTACATCCGAGCAAGCAATGCGGCAGGCTGTACGACTGACATTACCATGACCTTAAGAGTACTTCCAATTCCAACGCCAAACACATCTCCTGATGTCTTAGAAGCATGTGATGACAACAGCGATGGAGATGCCACCAATGGAATGCTCGTCTTTGATCTGACACAATCAGAGGCAGAAATTGTAAACAATGAAAGCAATGTTACGGTAAGCTATCATACCACACAAGAAGATGCTGATGGAGACATTAACCCGATAGCTGATCCAACCATGCATACGGTTGACATGGCAAATGCAAACATGAACGGACAAGTAATTATTTATGTACGTGTAGAGAGCGACATTCAAATAGACAGCAACATGCTTCCATGTTACAAAGTAGTCGAATTACCTGTAGTGGTACACCCATTACCTGAACTTACAGACATTGCCTTTAGCTATGTATTCTGTGAATATGACAATGATGATGTAGGACAATTTGATTGGGATGTGGTGACAAGTTCCTTAGACTTACTCACAGCGCCACAAATGGTAGCAGACTTTACCGTTACCTATCATCCAACAGTAGCAGATGCCTTAGCAAACACCAATGCACTTGCTAACGGGTTTGAAAACACGAGTGATCCACAAACGGTATTTATCCGTGTGGAGAACAATGTCACAGGTTGTGTAAATACCAACAACATTGCTAGTTTAGAACTGAGTGTAGAGCCAACACCAACGGCAACAGCGCCAGACACCTATGAACTATGCGCAGCGGATGAAGCAGCTCAAGACACGGCAGTATTTGATCTAACGAGCTTGGATGCGGAGATCATAAATGGACAAACAGACATGGCGGTATCCTACTATGAAACGGCTACAGATGCTGATATGGATAGCAACGCGATCACAAATACGACAAGTTATACCAACACTTCCAATCCGCAGACGCTTTACGCGAGAGTGAGACAAACCATTACAGGTTGTCTATCAGATCCAGTTGTAGTGAACTTACAGGTAAATCCATTACCGGTATTTCCTTACCGGAAGATGATATCTTATGTGTGGATGCAGAGACAGGCTTGGCATTAGAGACCAGAACCATAGGCGTAGACTTTGGAGCAGGCTACACTTACTCGTGGACCACACCAAAATGGAACAGCAACAAACAGCGACTGTAGAGGTAACTACTGCAGGAACCTACAGTGTGACCGTGATTGATGCTAACAATGAAACCAACTGTAGCTACAGTGATAGTGTGACGTATGAAGCCTCATCAGCACCAAGTTTGTTAGATATCCAGATTACTACACCAGCCTTTGCAGATACGCACAATGTGATTGCAACGGCATCAGGCGGATCAGGTGTGTATGAATACCAACTAGATGATGGAGAGTGGCAAGAATCAGGAGAGTTCTTAGACTTACAACCAGGCGAACACACGGTAACAGTAAGAGACAACAACGGTTGTGGCGAGCTGGTAAGAACCTTTGAACTGATTGATTACATGAAATTCTTTACACCAAACGGAGATGAATACCATCCGACGTGGAACATCATCGGATTGAGAAATCAGCCAGGAGCAAAGATTTATATCTTTGACAGATATGGAAAACTCTTAAAACAGATCAGTCCGGCAGGGCAAGGTTGGGACGGAACCTTCAACGGAGTACCAATGCCATCCAATGATTACTGGTTTAGAGTGGAATACGTAGATCCATTTGACGGTTCGCCAAAAGAATTTATCAATCATTTTACTTTAAAGAGATAATTCATCAAACCATATAGAAATCATAAAAACCGAAGATTATTTTTCTTTGGTTTTTTTATATACTATAATTTAGTTGTGATTTTTTGTGTTGTGTAAGATTGGAATACACACGGAATGCTTCAATCGGAAACAAAACAAAGATTATGTTTGATTTGAACCTAAGCAGTTTTAAAATTTAAACAAATTATGGTATGTATCAATATCAAATCCCGAAAGGAAAATATTCAATAGAAAAATTATAAAGAAAGAAATCAGTGATGAAATACTGATTACAAAATTTGGCAAGTAAATAGGGTAGAGGACGAACTTTTTCTCAATTATAATGCGCCTTTTGAATTTGGAATCATAAAAAAATCCTCATGTTTACGATGAGGATTTTTTAGTGGTAATCAATCGGTTATGATGATGTAATTTTATAGTTTAAACGAAACTGAAAGTGTTACGTTTGAATTTACGTTGTTAATGTTTGCGCGGTCTACCAAGCCAGCTTGGAATAATTGAGGATTTCTCGCTTGTTCGCTTCTGTCGTAAGCTAAATCGATTCCGAAACTTCCAAAATTGTATCCTAATCCTAATGAATAGCCTTCTAGATCGCCAATGGCAACTCCATCTTTGTATGGACTTTGCTCAAAACGATATCCGCCACGTAAACTAAGTTGTTTGATTCTGTACTCACCACCAATTCTGTATGAAGAAGCAGCTTGTAATTGGTTGTCAATATCATTGTTTGTTACAATGAAGTCATTTGTTGGACGTATTTTTGCATGCGTGTAATCTTTTAAAGAATAATCGAAACTAATTAATCCGCTTTTTCCAAAAATGTATGCAAAACTACCTGTAATGTTTCCTGGTGTTACAATTCTGTGTTCTCTATATGCGTTGACAACATTAGGGAAAATGTCTCTCCTTAAAATATCACTTGGGTTCCCTGGATCTCTGAAATCGGTGCTTAATCCTTGAATTAGTTCGTCATTTAGGCTATACCAAGTAGGTGATTGGTATGAACCTCCCAAACGGATATTGTCTAATTTTAAAATAGCTCCAACTTGAAAAGAAATTCCTGTTCCATATGTGTATAGTTCGTTTGAAAACTCTGCATACTGCAAGCCAGAAGCGTCATTTACAGGAGTTTCTACTAAAACTCTGCGCTCTCTATAGTCAACATCGTGTGAGTTGATATTTAAACCTAAGTATAGATTATTTCTGTATTGTGCAGCTACATTGAAAGTGTATTTTCTGTTGAATCCTGAAGTTTGTACAATATAATCGTGATCTGCTCCATTAGAATAATCTGCATTTGAAGTATAAGAAGTGTTGTTATTGTCGTTGCTTACAGGATTTATTACAAAACCTTCATATCCTAAGAAACCTTGTTGTGCGTTGAATCCAATATTTTCTCCTAAAAATAAATAAGTATCCGTATCGCTTTCATCAGCTTGTTGCGCAATATCACCTAAAAACTGTCCGTTGGCAAGTGCTACAAAGTAGTTAGCGATTCCTCGCGAATTGTTTCTACCAGTTGCTAAATAATTATTATAGTAGTTTCCGTTGTTTTGTACGTTTAAACCTAAAGAGATTTTTCTCCAATCGCCATCATCAACATTATTGAATACAAAAACGATTCCTGCTTGATTTAAATCAAATTCTGATTCATTTCTATTGGCAACAGTACCAAAATAGGAAACATCATTATCGTTATTATAATTACTTAATGAAACCGTAACCTCGCTAGTGGTAAAAACGGCTGAACCTGCAGGGTTTATTGAAAATGCAGAGAAATCACCTCCGAGAGCTCCAAAAGCTCCACTCATTGCTTTGAAACGTGCCGTACCGTTTATATTCTCGGATGAATATCGTACGACATCATTTATATTTTGGGCGTTACTTACAGACATAGCGAGTACACCTATGAATAGTATGAATACTTTTTTCATAATTTAATTTAGTAAAATGTTATTTTTAGGAATATATATTTGTGTGCGATTTGATATTAGCGTCTTCCGCCTCTTCTTCCACCACCACGGCTTGCTCCGCTAGATCTGCTTCCGCCAGATGATCTCATTGAAGATGAACCTCTACTTGATGATCTACTACTATTAAATGATCCTCGTGAACGATTATTCGATCTAGTAATTGTTGAACGAGTGTGCGAATTTCTAGTAGCGCGTGTTGATCTTGTGCTTCTTGTATTGCGTGTTGCTCGCGTTGATCTTGTACTTCTTGTGCCACGTGTAGCTCTTGTGTTTCGAGAATTTCTTGTTGACCGTATTGTGCCATCACTTCTTCTTGAAGAACGAGAGTTGGAATATCTTGTGTTTCTATTTGTACTTCTAGAGTAGTAATTAGCTCTTCTGTTAGCTAAAGCTCTATTTGCGTATGTTCTTCTTCCTCTATTATATGCGTAGTTTCCGTAATATGGAGATCTCCAGTTGCGTCCGTAAAAGCCAGCATAGCCGTAAGGTCCGTAGAATCCTCCACCATAAATACCGCAGAATCCGCCTCCGAATCCCCAGCCGCCGTTCCAGCCCCAGTTATTCCAGCCCCAGCCCCAGTTGTTCCAGCCCCAGCCCCAACGGTTCCAGCGATTCCAACCCCAACGGTTCCAACCCCAATTGTTCCACAATCCAAATTGAGGACCGTAAAAACCGCCACCGTTAAAAACATTAATAGTAATGTCGTCAGCAGTTTCGCCCCAAGGAGAATAGCTTTCAGTATACCCAATTGCTTCAACTTCTGTTTCTGTTTCAACGTTATCACCTTGACTAGAATAAGAATCTATATCTGTAAAAACTTCGCCGTAGCGATCTTCAGCCTCAAAGGACTTTTGTTCAAAATAATTTTGATATGCATTAGCATTTGGAGTTGTAGTAACCTGAGCTGTTTCTCTAGTTTCTTCTCCAGAACTGTAAATTCCGTCATCATATGTCGCTTGTTGATAAGTTCCACAAGATGTTAATGTCAATAAAGTTAGCGCTAAAATATATATAGCGCTTATGTTGTTTTTTAAATGGTAAATTACTCGCATATCTCCTAAAATTAATTGTTGAACAATACAAAAATAGTTAGTTTTGTCGAAACTATTTTATATTTAACATATTCACAATATTTGTGCCAAACTACTAAGAATGAGCAAGAAATTAACTAAGAGAACAGAGGATTACTCAAAATGGTATAATGAATTGGTTGTAAAGGCTGATTTAGCTGAAAACTCAGCTGTTAGAGGTTGTATGGTAATTAAGCCATATGGTTATGCTATTTGGGAAAAAATGCAAGCTCAATTAGATAAAATGTTTAAAGAAACAGGACATGAAAATGCTTATTTTCCGCTATTTGTGCCAAAAAGTCTCTTTGAAGCCGAAGAAAAAAATGCAGAGGGTTTTGCAAAAGAGTGTGCTGTTGTAACACATTACCGACTCAAAACGGATCCTGATAAAGAAGGCAAACTAATGGTAGATCCAAATGCAAAACTTGAAGAAGAACTAATTGTACGTCCTACAAGTGAGGCAATTATTTGGAATACATATAAAAATTGGATTCAGTCGTACAGAGATTTACCTATTTTAATAAACCAATGGGCAAATGTAGTTCGTTGGGAAATGCGTACACGCCTTTTTTTAAGAACAGCAGAGTTTTTATGGCAAGAAGGGCACACAGCGCATGCAACAAAAGATGAAGCGGTAGCAGAGTCGTTACAAATGCAAAAAGTATATGCTGAATTTGCAGAAGATTTTATGGCAATGCCAGTTGTAAAAGGTGCTAAAACAGAAAGTGAGCGTTTTGCTGGAGCTCTAGATACTTATACCATAGAAGCACTTATGCAAGATGGAAAGGCATTGCAAGCAGGAACTTCACATTTCTTAGGGCAAAACTTTGCAGAAGCATTTGATGTAAAATATGCAACCAAAGAAGGGAAACAAGAATTGGTTTGGGCAACTTCTTGGGGAGTTTCTACGCGATTAATGGGCGGATTGATTATGACGCATAGCGATGATGCAGGATTGGTGTTACCTCCAAAATTAGCACCAATACAAGTGGTTTTTGTTCCTATATATAAAAATGAAGAACAATTTGAAGCAATTGCTAAAAAAGTAACTGAAATCTCCAATGAATTAAAAGCAAAAGGAGTTTCTATCAAATTTGACAAAAGAGATACATTACGTCCTGGAGCTAAATTTGCTGAATGGGAATTAAAAGGTGTGCCACTACGTATAGCGTTAGGTGCACGTGATCTTGAAAATGGTACTTTGGAAATTGCTCGTAGAGATACCTTCGAAAAACAATCTGTAGCGCAAGAAGATGCTGTGGCGACTGTTGTGAGCTTGTTAGAAACCATTCAAGAGGATTTATTTAACAAAGCAAAAAATTACAGAGACGATAACACAACTGAAGTGGATACATTTGATGAATTCAAAGATATCATTGCTAATAAAGGCGGATTTGTATCTGCACATTGGGATGGAACTGCAGAAACGGAAAACAAAATAAAAGAACTCACAAAAGCAACAATTCGTTGTATTCCATTAGATGCTTTGGAAGAAGAAGGAAAATGTGTATATTCGGGTCAGAAATCAACTAAGAGAGTGCTATTTGCAAAGGCATATTAAAAAAAATAAAAAAAACTTTAAAAAATAGTTGGAGCATATAAAAATAGTTGTATTTTTGCATCCGCTAACAGAAATAATGGCCCGTTCGTCTAGGGGTTAGGACGCCAGGTTTTCATCCTGGTAACAGGGGTTCGAATCCCCTACGGGCTACTAATTTTTTCTGAAAGTTTTATTTGCAAATATTAATTAATAAATTAAATTTGCAACCTCATTGAAAAATGATGGCCCGTTCGTCTAGGGGTTAGGACGCCAGGTTTTCATCCTGGTAACAGGGGTTCGAATCCCCTACGGGCTACTAAACATTAAGTTTAAAAAAGATTAATTAAAAAGAGAGATGGCAAATCACAAGTCAGCATTAAAGAGAATTAGAAGTAACGAGACAAAGCGTCTAAGAAACAGATATCAGCATAAAACTACTCGTAATGCTATTAAGAAATTAAGAGCATTGACGGATAAGAAAGAAGCTGAGGCTTTATTCTCTAATGTAGTATCTATGATTGATAAATTAGCAAAGCGTAACATTATCCATGATAATAAAGCAGCTAATTTAAAATCAAAGTTAGCAAAGCACGTTAGTTCTTTATAAAGAAGAAATTAACTTTATAATATATAGCTTCAACATTTGTTGGAGCTTTTTTTATACCTAAACTTTTCCTTCAAAAAGTTAGCAATTAAAAAAGCTACTTACATAAATAATTGTAAGTAGCTTTTTTTAATATGGTATTTTGTAATTCTAAATAGCTTTATGCGTTCATAGAAATCAAAAATTCCTCATTATTTCTAGTTTGTTTTATACGTTGGTTGATAAATTCCATTGCTTCTACAGGATTCATATCTGCCAAATACTTTCGCATTACCCACATACGCTGAATTGTGTTATCATCAAGTAATAAATCGTCTCTACGCGTACTTGAAGAAGTAAGATCGATTGCAGGGAAGATTCTTCTATTAGAAATCTTACGATCTAACTGAAGTTCCATGTTACCAGTTCCTTTAAATTCCTCAAAAATTACTTCATCCATTTTAGATCCAGTTTCTGTCAATGCTGTAGCAATAATTGATAATGATCCGCCACCTTCAATATTTCTGGCAGCTCCAAAGAAACGTTTTGGTTTGTGAAGTGCATTTGCATCCACACCACCACTTAATATCTTTCCAGAAGCAGGTTGTACCGTATTATAGGCTCTGGCAAGTCGTGTGATCGAATCCAGTAAAATAACAACATCGTGTCCACATTCTACCAAACGTTTTGCTTTTTCTAAAACAATATTAGCAACTTTAACATGATCTGAAGCCTCTTTATCAAAGGTTGAAGCAATTACTTCACCTTTCACATTGCGTTGCATGTCGGTAACTTCTTCAGGACGTTCATCAATTAACAATACAATTTGATAAACCTCAGGATGATTTGCTGCAATAGCATTCGCAACATCTTTCAATAACATTGTTTTACCTGTTTTTGGCTGCGAAACAATCATTCCTCTTTGTCCTTTTCCTATTGGAGCAAACAAATCCATAATTCGTGTAGAGATTGTACTTTGACGATGAGCTAAATTAAATTTCTCATCTGGAAATAACGGTGTCAAATGCTCAAATGCAACACGATCTCGTACTACTTGAGGATCCATTCCGTTAATTTTGCTAACCTTTATTAAAGGAAAATACTTTTCGCCTTCTTTTGGAGGTCTTACAATACCTAATACGGTATCTCCAGTTTTCAGTCCAAACAAACGAATTTGTGATTGTGATACATAAATATCATCAGGTGAAGACAAATAGTTGTAGTCAGATGATCTTAAAAATCCGTAACCATCTTGCATGATGTCGAGTACACCTTCACTTTCAATAATTCCGTCAAATTCAAAATCAGGCTCACGATAGCGATTACGCTGATCTTTATTTCCGTTATTTTTATTGGAATTATCCTTTTTGTTGTTATTGTGTTGCTTATTATTTTGTTGAGAATGATCCTTCTTGTTATTATGTTGCTTATTATTTTGCTGAGAATGATCTTTCTTGTTATTGTTATGCTGTTGTTTGCTATTATTGTCTGAAGAATCATTCGTATTCTTTTTAGAATCTTCTTTTTTCGCTTGTGGCGGATTGTTTTTTTGATTCTTATCAGATGTCTTGCGTGGTTGCTTACTTTGTTTGGAAGCTTGTGTGTTAGATTTTTCAGAAGTCGTAGGTTCAGACTTTTTTTGTTGTGAAGAAGATGCGGTAGTTTTCTCAGATCGTTGATTAGGTTCTCGCTTAATCCGCTTTCTCTTAGTAGTAGTTTCCTCAGCTTTTGGCTTGGGTTCAACTTTAGTAATCGGTGCTACCGATTCAGGATTGCTCGCTTGAAGGTCTAATATTTTATAAATTAAATCTAATTTCTTTAAAGATCTGTACTTCGGAACGGCTAAAGTCTTCGCTATCTCTTGTAGCTCAGGGAGTTTTTTGCTTTTTAATTCTGAAATTTCTAACATTTATTGGATTGTAATGAATTTTTTTTGAAAAATGAGTGATAAAAATACTCTTAAGAAGTGTGTAAATCTATTATTAACAATAGATTATGAATTGTCTATGCAATAATACAAATTTATTTTAATAAACAAAATAGTATTTTATGAAAAGAACTATTATTTTTGTGATCCAATTTTAAGATATGATTCAAAGAATACAAACCATATACCTATTATTAGTCGCTGCAATTGCTGGTGGTTTAACGTTTGTATTTGGTCTGTACACGCTAGAAAATGGAGCAGCAGTGTTTGCAAAAGACGAACCCTTATATTTAGGTTTGTTTATGGCGTCAGCAGTATTGGCTTTAATCACAATCTTTTTATTCAAAAATAGAAAATTACAATTTGTGTTGAATCGCTTCAACATCTTATTACACCTTATTTTATTAGGGATATTTGTATATCGAATGCTAAATTTATCTGGAGAGAGTGAAATCTCAGAGAAAGGTATTGGGATCATTCTTCCTATCATTTCTATCGTTTTATTAGTGCTCGCAAACCGAGCAATAAAGAAGGATGAAGATCTTGTAAAATCTGTAGATCGATTGCGATAAACCTAACATCTTAGTAATCTTAGTGCGTAAAAACTCCAAAGTGAAAGCTTTGGAGTTTTTTTTTAGTGAAACTCAATTTTAAAAAGTCTGAAAGGCGCGTTTAAAATTGTAAGTTGAACTAATTCCTTTGTCTAAAGGAATCTTTCTCTCTGAAGTTTTGATTTTTTTAAAAGAGTGCTCGCTTTTTATGATACGTAACACTTGAAAAAGTCTGAAAGACGCATTTAAAATTGTAAGTTGAACTAATTCCTTTGTCTAAAGGAATCTTTCTCTATGAAGTTTTGATTTTTTTAAAAGAGTGATCGCTTTTTATGATACGTAACACTTAAAAAGTCTGAAAGATGCATTTAAAATTGTAAGTTGAACTACTTTCATTATAAAATCAACATTACATTCTCCAAACCTATATAGTTTCTGTAGAAAGCAATTACAATGGCAAAAAGGAAATTTTTTAAAAATCATAGTAATTTTTAAATTCTTCAATCTTTTAATTTTTCAATCAAAATATAAACCAAGTAAAAATACGGGAATTTCAAAATCAAGAAAATCACGTTAAAAATTCTAATGTTTCAATTGTAAGTTTACCATATAACAAACTAAAAACTATACTTATGGCACTTACAGCATCAATTTATGGCGGCGGACCTTTTTATCCGGGAGAAAATTCAGCATTACCAACAATCAAAAAATCAGATTTTACAACAGTTGTTTGTTGGGCACTACATGTGCGCCCTAATGGAGATTTAGCATACAATGACACACTAATTGTAACCAGCGGGTCTTACGTGGGCGATCATAGTTGGGGACAACAATTAGCAGAAGTAAAGGAAGGTGGAAGCGTCAATAGAATCCTATTCTCAATTGGAGGCTGGGAAACAAACGATTTTTATCACATTATGACGTTACTCAATACACAAGGTGACGGACCAACGAGTATTTTATACAGAAACTTTCAAGCTTTATTAGAAGCAATTCCTGCAATTGATGGAATTGATTATGATGATGAAGGAAACTACAATATCAATACCATTACACGACTGAGTCGTATGTTGGCAACAATCGGATATAAGCAAATTACATTTTGTCCGTACACAAACAGTGCGTTCTGGATCAATTGTTTGGTTCTTTTAGAAAAAACAAATCCAGGATTAGTTACAGGATTCAATTTACAATGTTATGCTGGTGGAGCAGGAAATATTGGCTATGTTAAACAAGGTTGGATTGATCCATTACAAAAAGCTATGGGAAGTAATTTTGATGCCGCAGGCTTTATCGATCCAGGTTTATGGTGTAAGCATGGTGATAATTGTACGCAAGGAATGGATCCAAAGCAAATAAAAAGTCAGTTTACAAAGTGGAAAAAAGACAAAATTCAAGGCGGATTCATCTGGTTATATGACGATATTGAAAAATGTGGAAATGATCCGCAAGCGTATGCAAATGCTATTTTAAGCGGATTAAAATAAAAAGAATACAATACCATCTTAGTCAAATAGTAAGAAACCTCAGTAAAAAATACTGAGGTTTTTGGTTTTTAGTACTTTTCCTAAAAATTAAATAGCGTTTTCCCTGTAACAATCTAGTTTTCTTCCTTGATTTTTTCTGGAGGAACAACTGTGGCTAGATTAACTATTGTAGCTCCAACAGTTTCGTCAGCTTTAGGAACGCAAGTAGCAAGACCTGCACAATTTCAAGATATGAAAATTGAAGTGCCAATTTTAATCATGTTGCTAATTCCTTTTATTAGTCTTGATGAAACTACAGTAGATTTTAACGCAAAAATAAATTCGATTGCATCAAGAAACGTAGAAACTGAATTTGATGTTAATTGACTTCAATACGTATATCATGGGAATTTTTGAAAATTTTAAAAACCATGAACAACTTCGTGCAAGTATGACAAAGGTGTTAACAATGGTCAACAGATCGGATGTATTGCGAATAATGGCGGAGGAAATTGATTTTTC
>NZ_DS544873.1:2231658-2315536 GCF_000154725.1 Kordia algicida OT-1 | reverse complement strand
GCTTTTATCCTTTGTAGTAACTCTGACTTTAATTTTATTGCTGATTTTTGATTATTTTTTGCAATATATTTTAATTGTTTCTCAAGTCTTTCAACAAACGTATCTTTATAGATAATTTTCATGGAAACCCTTAAATTATTTCATTTAAACGATCTTCAAAATCTTTTTGAGATATGAAATTGGCCTTTCCACTTTCAATTTCATTTAATTCTTTGCGTAAATAGTCTTGTGAAGTTTTAAAATCAGAACTATCACTTACAATTTCAATTTCATCTTTAGTAAATTTACTCAACAGCCATATAAATTTATCATAAACCTTTTCGTTAATTTTTAACTGTATCGTACGCATAATATTCTGTTTTAAACAAAAATACAAAAAAGAGACTATACTTTATTTTTAAATAAGAGTTCTTTTAAACTCTAGAGTCATGGCAGAAGAAATTGTTTTTTCTTAAATATGAAATAAAATAGCGACTTGAAACTTTTTTCAAATCGCTATTAATTCTACACGTATTGTTTTTTTAGCTTTCGCTAGAATATTCTCAAAGAAAATTTACACAGTCTTAATAACCTTCTCAAAATCTCTCCTTGATTTCGGATTGATACTTGGTTGATTTTTATCATCTTCCGCACGATATCCAATCGCAACTGCCGCAAGTGTTTTATAATTTTCTAATCCTAAAATTTTATCATAATTATCAGGTTCAATACCTTCCATTGGTGTGGCATCAATGCCCATTTCTGCGCAAGCACTCAACAAAACACCTAAAGACAAATAGACTTGTTTGCCAAACCAAGCTTTAATTGCTGCTTCTGATTGTGGTTTGATAAACTCCTTAAAATAATTTACCGCACCTTCAGGTAGCTCTGCTTCAATCTGTTGCTCAAACGAGGAAATATCATCAATTTGACTAAAAACAATTATGGTATCACTGTCCAATACTTTGCTCGTATTCAACCAAGAAACCTCTGAAAGTTTTTGCTTAGTTGCTTCGTCCGAAACAAATGTGAATTTCCACGGCTGACTGTTGATGGAAGATGGACTCAAGCGTAAAATTTCTTTCAAAGCTTCCTTATCTTTGTGGCATCTTTTTGAGCATCGTATTTTTTGTCGTATATCGTTGTTGCATGGCTGTTAAAAAACTCATTCTATATCTTTTTTTTGATTAAACTATAATTTTTATAGTAGCAAAAGTAAGTATAGTTTTATATATTTGCAATAACGGTCAAGAATGATAGTATAAAAATTATGGAAGCAGAAACTCGAAAATCATTGAAATTTAACGGAAAAGAATATCCATGTTGTGCTAGTTTGACCATGGGAATTATTGGCGGAAAATGGAAAACAGTCATTTTATTCCATTTGATGGACGAACAATTACGCTATAACGAATTGCGTAAATTGATGCCAACCGTTACTGAACGCACGCTGAGTTTGCAACTAAAAGCTTTGGAAGAAGACGGACTACTGAAACGAAAAGTATATACGACAAAACCACCACTCAAAGTAGTATATTCATTAACAGACTTTGGAAAAACGCTGATTCCGCTTATAAAATCTATTGCAGATTGGGGCGATTATGTAGCTGAAGCATACGCAGAAAAACAGTAATTTTAATACCGATTCGCCAATTCAATAATCTCTAAATCTTTTATTTTATCCTGATCGATCACAAAACGCAACATCGTTCGGACTTTGTGAAAACCGTGTTTTCCGCAGGCGCCAGGATTCATGTGTAATAAATCTAGTTTTTTATCAAACATTACTTTCAAAATATGTGAATGTCCGCAAATAAAAAGTTTCGGCGGATTTTGACGAATTTCATCGCGCACACGCACATTATATTTATTAGGATAACCGCCAATATGCGTGATCCACACATCGACACCTTCACACATAAACCGATTGTGTTCGGGAAATTCCATTCGCGCTTTATCATTATCAATATTGCCATACACACCACGCAGAGGTTTCAATTTCTGAATCGTATCTGTTACCGACAAATCGCCTATATCGCCAGCGTGCCAAACTTCATCAGCATTTTTGACATGTTTTAAAATTTGATCGTCTATATGACTATGCGTATCGGATAATAATAAAATTTTTTTCATAAAACCATTAAGGTAACTTGTGTTATTTGGAAGTAATTCATCTTTAAACTTTGCTAAATAATTGTGAATTCCCGTAAAATAATGAATTAAAACTTATCTTTGTGAGTCTGAAACAAAAGTAGCAAAATTACCTTGAGATACTTCATTGAACTTTCTTATAATGGCGAAAAATATCACGGTTGGCAAAATCAGCCAAACGCTATTTCTGTACAAGAAGTTATCGAAAAAGCTTTATCTATCTTATTGCGATCAAACATTGCGATAGTGGGTGCAGGACGTACTGACGCTGGTGTGCATGCCAAACAAATGTATGCGCATTTTGATACAGACGTCGTGTTCAATCGTGCAGAACTGACATTCAAATTGAATTCATTTTTACCAAAAGATGTGGCAATTCAGCAAATTCACACAGTAAAAGAAGATGCGCACGCGCGATTTGACGCTACAGGAAGAACCTATGAATATTGGATTGTTTCAGAGAAGAATCCGTTTTACACACAATCGGCGCATACGGTTTACAAAAAACTCGATGTGGATTTGATGAACAAAGCAGCGAAAAAACTATTTAATTATCAAGATTTTAAATGTTTTTCAAAAACACATACAGATGTAAAAACCTATATCTGTCAATTAGAAAAAGCGGTTTGGGAACAAAAAGGAGAATTATTAGTGTTTACCATTCGTGCCGATCGCTTCTTGAGAAACATGGTGCGCGCTATTGTAGGAACACTATTAGAAGTTGGATTGGGAAAATTATCTATTGAAGGATTTAAAGAAATCATAGCATCGAGAGATCGAAACAAAGCAGGAACTTCGGTACCAGGAAAAGCGTTATATTTGACGGCTGTGACCTATCCCGCAGAAACATTTACAACACATGGCTAAAGTAACAGGAAAAGTATTTGATATTGGTCTTTTTAGAAGATTATTAACCTATACAAATCCGTACCTAATTACCTTATTTTTTGTAGCAATTGCAGCAATTCTCTTGTCTGTATTTGCCGTTGCACGCCCAATTTTACTAAAAATTACGGTTGATGATTATATCGTTACCAAAGACGAACCTGGTTTGTTAGTATACATTCTTTTCATGCTTGGCGTTTTGGTGCTTGAAGTTGTTTTCCAGTTTCTATTTGTATTTTATGCAAACTGGCTCGGACAAAGCATTATAAAAGACATTCGACAAAAATTGTTTCATCACATGTTGCAATTCAAAATGGCGTATTACGATAAATCTTCGGTTGGGCGCTTGGTCACCAGAGCTGTAAGCGATATTGAAACCATTGCTAGTATCTTTAGTCAAGGATTATTTGTCATTATTGCCGATTTGTTAAAAATGCTTGTCGTGATAGTTGTAATGCTGTTTATAAGTTGGAAATTGTCACTGATTGTATTTGCAATTCTTCCATTGATAATCTATGCAACACGTGTATTTCAAAAAGCCATGAAATCTGCCTTTGAAGAAGTGCGTACACAAATTTCAAACTTAAATTCCTTCGTGCAAGAACGTGTCACAGGAATGAAAATCGTACAATTATTTTCAAGAGAAAAAACAGAATATAGCAACTTTAAAGAAATCAACGAAAAGCACAAAAAAGGTTGGTTAAAAACCATTTGGTATAACTCTATCTTTTTTCCAATTCCCGATTTGGCAAATTCTGTCGCCATCGGATTGATTGTTTGGTATGGCGGATTGATGTCTGCAACCAACGCTTCTGTAGATTTAGGTTCTATTTTGGCATTTATTATGATGATTGGAATGCTGTTCAGACCATTGCGACAAATTGCAGATAAATTCAACACCTTACAAATGGGAATGGTGGCTGCAGGACGTGTTTTTACCATTTTAGATACAGAAAGTTCTATTGATGACAACGGAAAAATGACTTCTTTAGACATCCAAGGAAACTTAGCTTTTAAAGACGTACGCTTTTCTTATGTAGAAGATGAAGAAGTGTTGCACGGAATTTCCTTTGATGTAAAACAAGGACAAACGGTTGCTATTGTGGGTGCAACTGGAGCAGGAAAATCTACGATAATCAACCTGTTAAATCGTTTTTACGAAATTGACTCAGGAAAAATCACGATCGACGGAATTGACATTAAAGATGTAAAACTTGCGGCATTGCGCTCAAAAATAGCTGTTGTATTGCAAGATGTATTTTTATTTGCAGATACGATTCTGAATAATATTACCTTACAAAACCCTAATATTACACGTGAAACTGTAGAAGAAGCTGCTAAACAAATTGGCGTACACAATTTTATCATGAGTTTGCCCAATAACTACGAATACAACGTAAAAGAACGTGGCGGCATGCTTTCTTCAGGACAGCGACAACTAATTTCGTTTTTACGTGCATATGTGACAAATCCTCGGATTTTAATTTTGGATGAAGCGACTTCTTCGGTAGATTCATATTCAGAACAACTCATTCAAAATGCTACAGATACTATTACCAAAGGAAGAACTTCTATCGTAATCGCACACCGATTGGCAACGATCAAAAAAGCAGATACGATTATTGTGATGGACGCAGGAAATATTGTAGAGCAAGGTTCGCACGACGAATTACTCCAAATAGAAAACGGATATTACAAAAATTTATACGAAGTACAGTTTATTCAGCAGGAAACAGCATAATTTTTAAAAGAGATTACTTTCCTTTCAATCGTCGTTGTTCTTCTACCATTTCCATAAAACTTCCATCAAGAAACATCACGATTATCATAATGATTCCGATGATGATGGTAATTACGATATAAAAGAGCAATCCAACACCAATAAACAAAAGTGTTTTTAAAACGATCTTTTTAAAACTTAATCGATACAAACGTTTTAAAACATACGCCACATACAAAACACTTAAAGGAATTGAGAGCAGTGTAATGTAACTTAAAAGCGGATTGTATACAATGATGCAAAATAAGTATATAACATTAATCAATACGACCGTATGCGAATAGGCATATAAATAGATGACAGCATGTTCGGTGTAATTGTATTTTTTATAATTGTGAAATACAATTTTAGAAATTAATGCCAACAAAGGAATCATTAAAAAGTACATTAATGATTGATAGTCAAAAATTCCAGACATGAAGTTGGAAAACATTTTTCGTTGTTGTTCAGATTGCTGTGAACTGTTCATAAAATCCATCGCTTCCGTAAAAATTTCAGGATAGAATTTTAAGAAGAAAAATGTAAAAAATCCAGTGATGGTGATAGCTAATGCAAAATAATTAAAAACGTTTAAATATCTTTTTCGAGTTCCGTTAATATAACTTTCAATCACAACTTCGGGTTGCGAAAACATATGTCGAACTGTTTTAAACAATGTGTTGTCATAATTCAGAAAACGTTCAGAAAAATCATTCCAAAGACTTTTAAGTGTCAGTCTATTATGAATTATTTTTGCACCGCAATTGGCACAAAATTTATGGGAAGTTTCCAGCGAATATTCACAGTTTTTGCAGTGCATAGCTTGATTATTTAAGGGAAATCTGTTTATTTTCTAAAAAGTGATGCTTTTTTAATAATGTTACCCAGTTGCATCAATCGACATCATAATTGGTCACATCATCAATAAGCCCGTTTTTATAAATTGCTTCCTTGTATAGTTTTCCATCGGCATTATAAAACTTTACCAAACCGTTTCCATTGGCAAAATCTCCGTTGTTTATTTTTTTTCCGCTTCTATCAAAACAGGCAACATTTTCAACCAATTTTCCTTTGTTGTAAATTAACTTTTGACGCAATTGTCCGTTATCAAAATAGGTAATCTTTTCGCCATTTTTTTTATTATATCGATGATTTTCAACTAATTTTAATTTTCCATTTGAGAAAAACTCTTTAAAAACAGTATGCGTTTCGTCAATTTCAATCATTGATTTAATCAGCGTTCCATTTTCGTCAAAATCTCTGTATTCAATATCTTCTCCTTCATCATTATAAACAATAATATTTTTTACAGTGCCATCTTCTCTGTAGGTAATGTGTTCTCCGACAGATTCACCATTCTTGTACATTCCAGACATGGAAACTTTTCCATTTTCATGATAGTACTTTTCTTCACCATGTTGTTCGTCATTTTTATAATTAGTTATGTTGCGTACTTTTCCATTTTTATAATATCGAACATGTTTTCCGTCGTAATTTCCATCCGTATCATAGATAACTTCTTCTCGTAACGTTCCATTTTCGAAGTATGCTTTTTCAACACCTTGTTGCTTGCCATTTACATAATTTTCTTCACGTTGAAGCTTTCCGTTTTCATAATATCTTTGCGAAACACCGTGTTTTTCTCCTTTGTCATTATAATTTGTAATTTCCTCTAACTTTCCGTCTTCGCGGAATTCTTCTTTCTTTCCAACAGGTTTGCTGTTTTTTAACGTTTTTCTCGATTTAATTTTTCCACTTTCGTAGAATCGTTCCTGAGTACCACTTATCAAATTATCGTCGCTCATCACATATTCAAGCAAAGATCGCAACTTTCCGTTTTTGTAAAATTCCTTTCCAATTCGGAGTTTTCTAGTTTCGTCAAACGTTTCTGTTACTTTCGGCTTTCCGTTTTCATAAAAAACTTCTATGCCTGGAAGCAACTTGTCTTCATCAAAGTGAAATATAGATTCCGCTTGCTTATTTTTGTAGTATTTGATGAATTTTCCATCCAATGAATTGTCTTTATAAAAACCTTGTATGTAAATATTTCCGTTTTTAAAATATTGTGTAAAAGCACCATTCAGTTTCCCGTTTTTTACCGTATAAGAAAACTCTAAATTTTTAGCATTGTAGAATCGTTTTTCATACTTACCATTTCCAATCTCAGCAACTTTTTTTAAAAATTCCTGTTTGCCATACGCCATCATTTCATCATAAATTTGCTGTTTGGTAGTTTGTGCAAACAATACTGTACTAAATACAAAAAGTAGTAGTGTAAATTTTAATTTCATAAGGTATTTGATGTATTAACTTAAATCATTTTGAAGCATTTCCTGAAGCATGGCAAGGTCTTCATACAAGATGAACTCGCCATCTCGGATATACGAAATTTGTCCGGTTTCTTCTGAAACTACCAGCACTAAAGCGTCTGTTTTTTCGGTAATTCCGACAGCAGCTCTATGACGTAATCCAAATCGTTGCGGAATGGTTGGTTCTTTTGAAACTGGTAAAATTACACGTGTGGCAGTCACACGATTGCCTTCAACAATAATGGCTCCATCATGCAACGGACTGTTTTTAAAGAAGATACTTTCTAGCGTTGGTACATTGATATCCATTCCCATCGTATCTCCAGAATTTTTGACAAAATCTAATGAATTGTTACGCTCAATCACAATAATTGCACCCGTTTTTGTGGCAGACATTTTTTCACAAGCGGAGACAATAGCTTGCACATCTGTTTCTGTATTGGCTTCTTGCTTTAAAAACTTAAAATGTTTTATAAAACTACGTTTTGTTGCAAAATTAGTAGAACCTATCATCAGTAAAAACTTTCGAATTTCTTGTTGAAAAACGATAAACAAAGCAATAATTCCAACATTAATAAATCCGCCAAAAATATTGCTCAAGACTTTCATGTCAAGCGCTTCGGTCACTTTCCAGATAATGAAAATAATAACGATTCCGATAAAAATATTGATAGCGGCAGTTCCTCGTACAAGCTTGTATATATAATACAAAAGTACTGCAACGAGAATAATTTCGATGAAGTCTAGCAATCCAAAATTTAAAAAACCTATAAAATCCAAAGTCAGTTAGGTGAACAATTTGAGTAAAAATAATAAATATAATAGAAGGTTGGTGTAAAACTTGTTTTTTTTGGTTTGAGGAATGAGGTTTAAGTAGCGTTCTATGTAATATTTGAAGTTTTTAAAAATAAAATCAGGGATTAGGTTTTAGGACTTAGGTGTTAGTCAGTTTCTAAGTGATATTTGAAATCTCAAATTACAAATAACGCTTCGACAGGCTCAGCGTAAACAAATAACGAATAACAAATAACGAATAACAAATAACGAATAACAAATAACGAATAACGAATAACGAATAACGAATAACGAATAACGAAGTTAAAATGTTAAATTATGAATGTTGAATTTTAAATTGAAAAATATAGTTTTACAAACTCACAACACACAACACACAACACACAACACACAACACACAACACACAACTCACAACTCACAACCCACAACTCACAACCCACAACTCACAACCCACAACTTATCTAATCATTTCCACCAATTTCACACATTCTACCGCTTCTTTTACATCATGAACTCGTAAAATAGTCGCGCCATTTTGCAAAGCAATGGTATGTAACACAGAAGTTCCGTTGAGCGCTTCCTGTGGAGAAGTTTCCAATACTTTATAAATCATAGATTTTCGGGAAACTCCTGCCAAAATTGGGCAATCAAGCATTTCAAACAGTCGCAATTGTTTTAAAATCGTATAATTATGTGCAATAGTTTTTCCAAAGCCAAAACCAGGATCAACAATGATATCGTTAATTTTGTGTGATTTCGCCAAGGCAACTTTTGCAGATAATTCCTTAATAATATCTTTCATCACATCGTCATACGACGGGTTTTGCTGCATCGTTTTTGGCGTTCCTTGCATGTGCATCATCATATACGGAACACTAAGTTTTCCAACGGTTTCCATCATTTTATCGTCTAAATTTCCCGCAGAAATATCATTGACCATTGCGGCACCAATGGCAATGGCTTCTTTGGCAATTTCACTACGAAACGTATCTACAGAAATCAAGGTTTCAGGAAATTTTTCCAAAACCAATTTTACAATAGGAAGTAAGCGTTGTTTTTCTTCTTCTTCGGAAACATGTGGCGCGTTTGGTCGCGAACTATACGCACCAATATCGATAAACGTTGCGCCGTCGGTTACCATTTTTTCGACTTTCGTCAGAATGGACTTTGCATCTTTATACAATCCGCCATCAAAAAAAGAATCGGGCGTTACGTTTAAAATCCCCATTACTTTTGGTGTTTCTAGTGAAACCAATTGCCCTTTACAATTTATACTTTGCATACATAAATACCTTTAAAATGAACTTATATCCATTTCTTTTTTTAAATTGAAAACTTTAGGCGAAATTTACATAAAATCTTACAGTAAAAAGATAAAACTAAATTACAAATGAAATACTTAGTAGGACTTCCTCGACTTTTTGTTGGTGGATTATTTATATTTTCAGGATTTATCAAGCTCAACGATCCCGTTGGGTTCTCGTATAAACTCACTGATTATTTTGCAGAAGATGTACTAAATCTAGAGTTTTTAGTTCCGTATGCGCTAGGAATTGCACTATTTATTGTGACTTTAGAAATCATTCTGGGTGTGATGATTCTTCTCGGATATTACACAAAACCCGTATTGGCAATGCTTCTCGGGCTAATTGTGTTCTTTACATTTCTTACGTTTTATTCAGCATATTACAACAAAGTAACTGATTGTGGCTGTTTTGGTGATTTTTGGAAACTCACACCTTGGCAAAGCTTTTGGAAAGACATCATATTGCTGTTCTTTACATTATTACTAATTTTAGGTTACAAGCACATTCCGCCATTATTCCCTAAAAAAATCAACTTAGGAATCACGTTGGTAAGTCTTATAGCATGTATTCTTTTTGGAAGACACGTGCTGAATCATTTGCCAGTATATGATTTTAGACCGTATAAAATTAACGCAAACATCATGGAAGGAATGTCTGTTCCGCCAGATGCGCCACGACCAGTATTTCAATATAAGTGGATTTTTAACGTAAACGGAGAAGAAAAAGAAATTGTAACGCAAGATGCAAACTACCCAGAAGTAGAAGGTGGAACGTATGTAAGTGTGACGAGCGAAATTTTGGATGAAGGTTACGAACCACCAATTCACGATTTCTCTATAGAAAGTCTTGACGATGGCGATGTTACCGAAATGATGATGGCAGAAGAAAAACTCATCATGGTCGTTGTATACAACTTAGACAAAGCGGAAGAAGTAGGTTTCTCAAAAGTAAAAACCTTTACAGACAAAGCGATCGACGCAGGTTACAAAGTAATCGGATTATCATCTTCAGATCCACAAGATTTGCAAGATTTATCAAACTTGATGAAGTTTAATTTTGATTTTTACCTTACGGATGAAACTGCGCTAAAAACCATCATCCGATCAAATCCTGGTGTGTTGCAACTCAATAAGGGAACGATTGTCAACAAAGCACATCACAACGATTTTGATAAAATAAAACTATAGCAAACTATTTTTGGGAAAATACATTTTACATAAAATTGGATATGCATTCCTAACGCTTTTCGGAGTCGTTACGGTCATATTTTTCTTGTTCAATATCTTACCTGGCGATCCTGCAAAAATGATGCTTGGACAAAACCAAACAGAAGAACAAGTTGCGATCGTAAAGAAAAAATATGGCTTTGACAAACCAATTTTGACACAATATGCATACTACTTAAATGACTTATTTCCATTGTCGTTTCACTCTACTCAAGAAGGCGATTATACCTATTTGTCCAAAAACAAATACAGCGCAGTAAAACTTTTTACGATAGGAAATACGACGACAGTTTTAAAATTTCCGTATTTGCGTGAATCGTTTCAAAAATCTGGAAAAACCGTATCGCAAGTTATCAAAGAAACCTTGCCAAATACAATTGTTTTAGCAGTTGCTGCGATTAGTATTGCCATGTTATTAGGAATCATTTTTGGTGTTATTTCTGCATTATACAAAGACACATTTATTGATAGAGCCATTCAAATTATCAGTACATTAGGAATGAGCGTTCCATCGTTTTTTAGTGCCATTCTATTTGCGTGGATTTTTGGTTTTTTATTGCACGAATTCACAAACCTAAACATGACAGGAAGTTTATATGAAGTGGATGATTTTGGCGAATCAATCAGCATTCGCTGGAAAAATCTCATCTTACCAGCTATTGTTCTGGGAATTCGTCCGTTGGCAGTGGTCATTCAACTCATGCGAAACTCGCTGTTGGAAGTATTCAATCAAGATTATATCCGAACCGCTAGAGCAAAAGGATTAAGTGAATTCCAAATCGTAAAAAAACACGCAATCAAAAACGCGCTGAATCCAGTAATAACAGCAATATCAGGTTGGTTTGCTTCCATGTTGGCAGGCGCTGTTTTTGTAGAATATATCTTTGGTTGGAACGGACTTGGAAAAGAAATCGTAGACGCATTAAACAGTCAAGATTTGCCTATAATTATGGGTTCTGTATTAATTATTGCGAGCATGTTTGTCATCATCAACATATTGGTAGATATTATTTACGGCTGGCTTGATCCAAAAATTCGGTTAAAATAAATGAAAGCTTTTACGCTACTTTTCGTCTCTTTAATTACATTGTTTTGTGTGCAATCGTGCAAACGGGAAACAGCAAACAAAAATGCCAAAACTTCTGAAACAACACTAAAACAATTATTGCCCGCAAAAACGAGTATTCGTATTCTTATTGACAAAAGTGATTATACACTTTCCGTTTTTACGGCAGATACGTTGGTAAAAAAATACAATGTTGTTTTTGGAGGAAATCCTGTAGACGATAAAGAAAAAGAAGGCGACAAACGAACGCCAGAAGGTGTTTTTGGAGTACGAGACAAATATCCGCATCGCAGTTGGTCAAAATTTATTTGGATTGATTACCCGAATAAAAGTTCTTGGAAAAAGTTCAATCAGCGTAAAGCAAACGGAATTATCAAAGAAGGAGAAACTATTGGAGGAGAAGTAGGTATTCACGGTGTTCCCGAAGGAATGGATCACATGATTGATACAAAGCAAAATTGGACACTTGGATGCATTTCAATGAAAAACAGTGACGTAAATGAAATCTACCCATACATTACCAAAAAAACGCAAATTACAATTCAAAAGTAGAATGAGACACTTCATATACATACTCACTATTGCTTTCTTAGTAATTGGTTGTAAAAAAGAAATCTTAACAGAATTTCCGCCAGAAGCATTACAAGAAACCATGCGTACTGTTGATGGGAAAAATATAAAATTCAAAGAAATACTGGAAAAACACAAAGGACAAACGATATTTATTGACGTTTGGGCTTCTTGGTGTGGCGATTGTTTGGAAGGAATTCCGGGCGTAAAAGAAATTCAAAAAAATAATTCGCAGTTAACCTACCTATTTTTATCTTTGGATCGAAAAGAAAATAGCTGGAAAGCTGGTATTCAAAAATATAACCTTGTCGGAGAACATTACTTTGTAACATCGGGCATGAAAGGTGCTTTTGGAAAAGCCATTGGACTCAATTGGATTCCACGATACATGATTGTGAATCCTGACGGAAGCATCAAGCTTTTTGAAGCTATAAAAACCAATGATGAAGCATTGCAAAACGCAATCAAACAATAAAAAAAACTAATAACATGAGACGTAAAATAGTTGCAGGAAACTGGAAAATGAACAATGATCTTTCTGAAACGGAAGCTTTATTAAATGACTTAATTGAACAAGTACCAAACACAGATGCCAGCGTGATGGTCGCACCAGCATTTGTAAATCTTTTTCAGGCGTTTAACGTATTAAAAACATTCAATGTTGAGGTAATTGCACAAAATATGCACCAAGAAGCGAAAGGTGCATATACAGGAGAAGTTTCTGCAAGAATGCTAAAAAGTGTCGGAATTAAAACGGTAATTTTAGGACACAGTGAACGTAGAGCTTATTTTGGTGAAACCGATGAATTATTAGCCAAAAAAGTAGATGCAGCCTTAGCTAACGAGCTAGAAATTATTTTTTGTTTTGGGGAAGAATTAGAAGATCGCAAAGCTGGAAATCATTTCAATATCGTAGAAAATCAGTTAAAAAATGCACTCTTTCATTTAGATACAGCAGCTTGGAAAAATATTGTATTAGCCTACGAGCCGGTTTGGGCAATTGGAACAGGAGAAACGGCTTCGCCTGAGCAAGCACAAGAAATGCACGCGTTTATTCGTAAAACAGTTTCAGAGAAATTTGGAGACGAAACAGGAAATGGCGTTTCTATTTTATATGGAGGAAGTGTAAAACCTGCCAATGCCGCAGAAATTTTTGCAAAAGAAGATGTTGATGGAGGATTAATTGGTGGTGCTTCCCTAAAAGCTGCAGATTTCGTTGCCATCATAAACGCTATATAATATGTCTACAACCTATATTGGATACACATTCAAAGTACAACCTATGCAGCCAGCAACCGAAATTTTGATTGCAGAGTTAGGTTTTGCAGGTTTTGAAAGCTTTGTAGAAAATGAAGAAGGTGTCAACGCATACATACAAAAAGATGATTGGCATGCAGAAATTTTGGAAGATATTCAAATACTAAAAAGTACCGAATTTGAAATCAGTTATCAGCATGAAGAAATAGCACAAGTCAACTGGAACGAAGAATGGGAAAAGAATTTTGAAGCTATAGAAGTAGACGGAAAATGTGTAGTACGCGCACCATTCCATGAAAAACCCTCGGTTGCTTATGACATTGTCATTGAACCGAAAATGAGCTTTGGGACTGGTCATCACGAAACAACACACATGATGTTGCAACATATCTTAAACACCGATATGACAAATAAAAAAGTGTTGGATATGGGTTGCGGAACTGGTGTTTTGGCAATCTTAGCAGAAATGAAAGGCGCCAAACCATTAGACGCGATTGATATTGACAATTGGTGTTACCTTAATTCCCTTGAAAATGTGGAACGCAACAATTGTCATCATATTTCGGTATACGAAGGCGATGTTTCTTTGTTGAAGGATAAAAAATATGACATTATCATTGCAAACATCAACAGGAACATTCTATTAAAGGACATTCATCAATATGCTACTTGTTTGAATGCAGGCGGAATTTTATTTTTAAGTGGTTTTTATACGGAAGATATTCCTATGATTACCGAAGAATGTACTAAAAGTGCGTTAAAATTTGCAGACAAACTAGAAAAAAATAATTGGGTTGCGCTAAAATTTGTAAATTAGCAGTAAAATAGTGAAAATGAGTACACAAGAAAAAATTAAGGAAGAACTTCTCACCTTAGAAGATGTACAAAAGAACAATGAAATAGTATTGTACAATGACGATGTAAATACATTCGATCATGTAATTGAAACACTAATTTATGCTTGCGATCATACCGCAGAACAAGCAGAACAATGTTCTATAATTGTACACTATAAAGGAAAATGCACTGTAAAAACAGGAAAATATGAAGAATTAAAACCCAGATGTAGTAAGCTACTTGAAGCTGGGCTTTCTGCTGAAATAGTATAGATAAACAAATTATTTTAAATAAATCATGGATAATAAGCACTTTTTTAGGTGCTTATTTTTTTTGATAAATTTCTAACAAAACATGTAAAATGTGTTAATTTTTTAAGTATTATTAATTTTTTTAACATTTTATTAGTGATTATTCAATGTTTTTTTTACTTTTGGACTGTGTTAAAAATCGCTCCAAACAATTTATAACATTAACCGAAAAAACTTTTAAAATGAAAAAAATTAAAAACTTAACCTTTGCGTTGGCATTAGGGTTAGGGATCACTATGGTATCTTGTAGTAAAGACACTGCCGTAGTAGACGAGGAGCAAGACACAGCTATCGGAATCCCACAAGACGTACTTCAAAAAGCACAATCACTTCACTTCAACACATTCGATATGCAAGAAGCATCTTTCGAAAAGCCAAATGGTAAAATCGAAGAAGGATATATGATGGAAGGTGATATCTTCTTTACACGTGACCAATTAATGAACATGGAACTCGGTGGAGATATTACAAGCAAACAATATCGTACAAACAATTTAGTTTCTCCAGGAGTAATTACAATCATTGGATATACAGGAAATAACTCTAATGGATTAACAACTAAAATGCAAACTGGACTTAGATGGGCAGTAGATAACTATAATGCATTAAACCTAAGTATTAGTTTCCAATTAACATTTGGTACTGACTATCAAAATAAAGATATGGTAGTATATCAAGTACAAGGTGGAGCAGGTGGATCTGCAGGTTTCCCTTCAGGAGGAAATCCATACAAGTGGGTTAAAATTAACTCAGGTATGGCTCCTTACAGTAACAATGTACATGAACATGTAATTGGACATGAAATAGGACACTCGATTGGATTCCGTCATTCAGACTACTTCAGCAGACAAAGTTGTGGACAAAATTCAAATGAAGGTAGTGCAGGAGTTGGAGCAATCCATATTCCAGGAACACCTACAGGTTGGGATCCAACATCTTTAATGAATGCTTGTTTCAGTTCTTCAGAAGATGGAGAATTTAACGGAAACGACATTACTGCTTTAAACTTCTTATACTAGGAAGCATTCAAATAGTATACTAAATAAAACAAAATAAAATCACGAGTGATTTTTAGCACATATAAAGGCGCCAGACCAAGCGCCTTTTTTTTATTTATATAAAGAAGTGATTAGAACACTTTTTTTAGTTTCTATTTTTATTTAAGAAAGCGTAGAAGGACACACAAATTCCGTTAAAGGAATATCTGTTTCTTTGATATGCTTAAAACCGCCAGCAACATCCGTTACTTTATGAAAGCCACGTGCTTTTAAGATAGAAGCTGCAATCACGGAACGATATCCGCCAGCACAATGTATGTGATATGCTTTATTTGCGTCAACTTCATTCATGTTTTTATCAATATAATCTAATGCAAAATGTTGTGCACCTTCCATGTGTTTTGCTTTGTATTCGCCATCTTTACGAACATCAAGTACATTTAATTTGCTTTTCTTTAAACGCTTTGCAAATTCTTCTGCGGATATTGAGTGGATTGTTGCGGTTTCTCTACCACTTTTTTTCCAAGCTTTTAATCCTCCTTCTAAATATCCTAACGTATTGTCGTAACCAACTCTTGAGAGGCGTGTTATGGCTTCCGCCGATTTTCCTTTGGGTACAACTAGCAGAATTGGTTGTTGCAAATCTGCAATCAAAGCACCAACCCAAGGCGCAAAACTTCCGTCGAGTCCAATAAAAATACTATTCGGAATATGTTCATTAAGGAAATCTTTTCGGTTTCGGACATCCAAAACCAATGCACTTTCTTCATTTGCCAACGCTTCAAATCTTTCTGGCGTTAGTGGAATATCACCTTTTTCTAAAACGGTTTCAAAAGCAGTATATCCGACTTTGTTGAGCAAAGCATTTTTAGAAAAATATTGCGGTGGTGGCGTAATTCCGTCTAAGACTTCTTTAATAAATTCTTCTTTCGTCATATCAGCTCGCAATGCATAATTCGTTTGCTTTTGTTCGCCCAAGATTCCTACAGTTTCCTTGCTGAGGTTTTTTCCACAAGCAGAACCTGCTCCGTGTGCGGGATATACAATTACATCATCTGGTAAAGGCATTATTTTTGTGCGAAGCGAATCGAACAACATTCCTGCTAAATCCTCTTTTGTAAGATCGGATTTAATGGCTAAATCAGGTCGTCCAACATCACCTAAAAATAAAGTATCACCTGAAAAAATAGCATGTTCTTTGCCGTTTTCATCAATCAATAAATACGTAGTAGATTCTAACGTATGTCCTGGTGTGTGTAGTACTTTTATTTTGATGTTTCCGATGCTAAATTCTTCACCATCTTTTGCACTGTACATCTCGTAATCTGTTGTAGCATCGGGTCCAAAAACAATTGTGGCACCTGTCGCTTTTGCTAAGTCTAGATGACCAGACACAAAATCTGCATGAAAATGTGTTTCAAAAACATATTTGATATGCACATTATTTTCAGTCGCTTTTTCAACATACGTTTTCGTTTCACGTAAAGGATCAATTATTGCAGCTTCACCATTAGATTCGATGTAATACGCACCTTGCGCTAAGCAACCTGTATATATTTGTTGAATTTTCATTTTTCTTGAATTACACTACAAATATAGGAAACATTATGGTTGTAAATACTGTGCGTGCATTGTATTTCTTTGTTAAAATTTTATAGTATATTTACGAAAAAAGGAAACCATATGTTTATAATTTTCGGAACCAGAGGAATCAAACACACCATCAGCGAAAGCCCAGTATTAATGAATAGTTGCCCAAATTGTTCAAATGGGTCATTAGTAAATAAGTTATACCGAAGATGGTTTACTTTATTTTTTATTCCTGTAATTCCTTTAGATGTTGTTGATCGTTTCTACGAATGCAATAATTGTAAAAGTGCCTACAACGAAAAAATAAAAGATATTCTTAATCAGTCGCAAGCAGTACAAGAAAATGTACAACATCAAGCAAGATATACGTATGCAAGAGCTTTGGTTGCTGCTATGACGCACATGTCGGTAATTGATGGAGATTTTGCCGCAGAAGAAGAACGTGAAATTATGGATGCTATTGAACAATTTGGTGATGTAAAACCCGAATTGATGCAAGTAATGGAACAAGTGAAACGCGATCAAAACAAAGATAATTTTGTATTCAATTTGCTGAATGAAGCCAGAAATGAACTATCTGCGGAAGCGATCATGAATATTTTAGCCCAAGCAGGAGTTGTCTTATTAGCAGATGGAATTATTGATAAATCGGAAGAAAATTTAATGAAAGAATATCTTATTGCATGCGGATTGCCAAAAGATATGTACCGTACTATTATTGACAAACTGCAAACGAAAAACATAGCAGAAGACGAAATTGAAGAAGTAAAACCATTATAAAACCATAAAAAACACCAAGAAATTATATTGATAGTTCCTTGGTGTTTTTAAAATTTCAATTGATAAACTTGATCTTGTATTTAGACGATTTATTTACAACTCACCTTTAAAATGCTTATTTAGAAAACCTTCAACTTTGTTGATTTCCGTTTGTTTAATAGTTCCTATTTCCGCTTTTAAAACACCTTTCATTTCGGTATCAAAAGCATCAGCAGATTTAAATGGTGTTCCATCAAAGTAACGAGCCTCTGTTCCTGGACCAGTTGGACTTCCATGATCGGCATCGATAGATTTTCGCCAGCGTTCTGCATGAGTACGCCATTCTTCTTTATCAACCAATTCTGGTGGCGTAAACCACACATTCCATGTTAATGTATTTCCTTGTTTCAGCATATTTCCAGAAGCTGTATTGAAAGCAAACATGACCATTTCGTTAAAATCATCAACGATTTTATTTCCTGTTTTGGCAATACCTCCAATCTGTACATCAATATGACCAACATTCCACGCTTCAAGTTCATGTCTTGCAAATTCAGGACTTTTAAAACGTGGCGTTTCTCCTTGACTTACAGGGAATATTGGATGATTTGGATCCTGAAATTTATGTGTTTTTACTTTAATAGCATTTGCTTTGGAAGATGGAAATTTGAGTCCAAGTTTATTAAAAAGCGCCCAGATTTTTTTTACTTTGTCATCTTGATGTGTACTTGGACTGAACCAAATTGTGCCTTCCACAGTCATATCGGCATAAAAAGTCTTTGCTGTTTCATCAACCCAACCGCGTTGTCCTGTAACCGTAACTTCCACATTCATACAGCCAAATGTTGGTGAGCAAGCGCCTTGTTGCGGACAGATGATTGAATATACGCGTCCTTCGTCGGTATAACCAAGTCTGGAAATATAGGGAGAAAACATTTGAAAACATCGAGAACTTTCATCTCCTAAAATGGTTTGCCAACTAAATTCGGGCCATTTGACACCTTGTTGGCGTTGTAATAAATCAATATTATCCATGTTATCTTTCATTTCAAGAGAAGATAAATCTGGCGTAGGGTATGCAAAAGCAGGATTTGACTGTGCAAATCCGCCAATCCACCCTGAAGGAATTTGGGTATTACTCATGGTATGTTTGTTTTAAGTTTATAGAATTTCTAAAATACTGTTTTTTAGCGGAATACATTCACGTATAATTACCTGGTTTACTACTATTTTTTATGAATGAAGATTGAAAAGAGAATTTGTATTTTTACATAGTAGAAAGTTATTATCATAAAATTATGGGAAAGCTTTGTAATTGCCTTATTGTATCTAATGAAAGTCATGAACGTCTTTATTATGAATAAATAGTAAATTTTGAAGCTATAATTTAAATATTTATGAAGGAGTATGCACTATTAAAGAAACTAAAAAATGTCGGACTAGACGATTTTCAATTTTGCTCAATATCATTTGAAGCTATAAATGTTGACTGGTGGCATAATGGACGTGATTTTCATTTTTTTTTAATGATAAAAGAAAATGAAAATGGGCATTATGAATTATCTATTACTTTTTATGATGTATTTGATGATGATATTCCTGGTGAAGACGTATTTAAGATGAAATTTTCAGAAGAAACACTACATGATTTAGTTTATGTCAACAAAAAACTTTGTAAAAGCTTGCTTCCAAATGAAAATTTTAAGCTTTCAGACAAAAAGAATCTGCGTATAACTGATGATTATGCTGTTGCGATTAAATTATTAGACAAAATATTATCTTTAGTAAGAGGTCGTAAAATCATAAATAAATCAGATAGCAAACCTTTACCTGAAGATCCTATATATGCAGAAGTCAAGCAAGTTTTAAGAGGTGAACTCATTGTAGATTCACTAAAGCAACAATTGATAGATTGGATAAGTAATCGTTTTCAAATACAAGTTTTACATATAATGTATGATACTATTCATGATGGAGAACTCTACCGAATAATGGTAATTGTAAAAACAAGAGACGAATTTGAAAGTATGTATAATAGTTCAGGTATAAATTACAATTCAGAATATCAGCAGGAAATTGCAGACGCTTATGAAAAAATTTATGGAGAAAATAGCGTGATGCATTTAGGATTATATCGTAGACTTTTTATAGCATATAGTAATTTCCATGATTTACATGGCTGGTCTAATAATAAACGCATGACAAGCGAAGAAGCTAAAGAGGTAAAGGAAGAATTTTCAGATTTAAGTATTTGGCAAATATTACGTTACAGTGGTGCAATATTTATTTGTCCTTTCACGCAAAAACAAGTTGAAGAAGTAGAGCCTATAAGAAAAGAAGAATTGCGAAAACGATTATATAAAATAGAGAAAAAGTACGATGAGTTTGATGAGCTTACAGAAGAAAATTTTTCGATCAATTTTATAAGTAAGCAAACCATTGATGAAGATTACAACGGTGAGTTCATGAATCTATTTAGATAATGTAAAGCCCAACTTAAATAAAGTCAGGCTTTGGTATTTTATATAAATTACAACGTAACTGAGTGGAGTAGAAGTACTATTTAGTTTCCTCAGCTTTACGTTCTTCCACCAATGCTTTCAACTTTTTACCGTATTTTGATGCTGCGATTTTTGGTGTCAATTGCTGATAAATGGTATCTAAAAAGCGAATGTTTGCATCATAGGTTTCTGTTGTTACTACATACGGCGTAATTTCTTTGTCGTTGTTTGTAAAGGCATAGTTTAAGATATATTGCATGCGACTTTTAGCATATTGCGCAATTTTAGTGTTGATTTCTGTTACTTTTTCAACATCTTCTTCTTTTTGCGCGTCCATTCCATCGCGTAATAACATCAATTCTTTCGTGTTGAATTTGGTCATAAATTCTTTAAAAGCCACTAAATCCTTGTGATTTTGAGATCCTGTAATCTGTACATCGTTTACAAATCGGCGAAGTGTTGTGTTGATAGTCATTTCACCAGGCTCTGCAAAGAAATCAATTCGATCGTTCAATTCGTTAAAATCTTTCTTGTCTAAATATAAATACAATACTTCTGGTTCTTCAATGGTTGTGCTAAAGGTAAAATGTGCATCGCCATTCACAACTAAAGAATCTAAAGTAACTAGCGTTGAGTCCTGTACTTTTTGCAGAAACAGTGTTCCTTCTTTCAAACCATCTACATTTCCAGTAATTTTTAAATTACCGTTCGTTTCTTCTCCACAAGAGATAAATCCTAAAAGAACTAGGATTGCAATACATTTTTTGAACATCAAATTGAATTTTTAAAGTCCGCAAATATCTATAATTTTGTTAAACTTTAGAAGCCATTTCCATCAAAATTGTACACAAAATTGCTCCATACGTTCCCACAACATAGCCAAATACTGCCAAAAGGACACCGACTGAAGTTAATGAAGGGTGAAAAGCAGAAGCCACAATTGGCGCAGAAGCCGCACCTCCAACATTTGCCTGACTTCCTACAGCGAGAAAGAAAAATGGTGCACGAATGAGTTTTGCAACTAAAATGAGCAATGCCGCATGAAATGTCATCCAGACCAATCCGATGGCAATCAAACCAGGATTTTCTAGTACTTTTCCTAAGTCCATTTTCATCCCGATAGAAGCAACTAATATGTAAATAAAAATGCTTCCTATTTTACTTGCGCCCGCACCTTCATAGTTTTTTGCTTTTGTATACGATAGCGTGATTCCAAATGCTGTTGCAATGGTAATCATCCAAAAGAAGGACGAACCTAAGAACGACAATGCACCGTCTTTGTCTTTTACCGCATCAAAATTGCTCGTTAAGTAATCTGTAATGTTACTCGCGCCAAAATGTGCTAACGAAACACCGCCAAATGCCAATGCAAGCATAATCATCAACTCCGATAAGGTTGGATTTCGTTTTATTTTATCTGCAAAAGCAGAAACTTTTACTTTTAAATGTTCAATCGCAGAATTATCGGCTTTTAGCCAATTGTCAATTTTTTGAGATTTGCCAATTCCTAATAGTAAAATCGCCATCCATAAATTTGCCACAACAATATCCACTAATACCATTGCGCCATATTTATCGGGACTGTATTCGTAGATTTCGTACATCGCTGCCTGATTTGCGCCGCCGCCAATCCAGCTTCCCGCCAAGGTAGAAAGTCCACGCCAAACTGCATCTGGACCCATTCCGCCAACGGCTTCAGGATATACAAATGAGATGAGCAAAATTGCTAATGGACCACCAATGATGATTCCGATAGTTCCTGTAAAAAACATGATTAATGCTTTTGGACCTAAGTTAAAAACACCTTTTAGATCAATACTTAGAGTCATTAAAATTAACGCCGCAGGCAATAAGAAACGACTCGCAATCATGTAGGTTTCTGAATATTTGTCTGAAATGATTCCGAAAGAACTCAAAATTGCAGGCAATACATAGCAAATTAGTAAAGCCGGAACATATTTATAAAACGTTTTCCAACCTGATTTTTTACTACTTTCTGTATAAAATACAAAGCCGAGAATAAGCATTAAGATTCCAAAAACAATTTTATCACTGCTAAAAAACGGTTTTGGATGAATGATGGTTTTTTCTATTTTTTGATCTTTGGAATTATATGCTTGATTGATGCTGTCGTAGTTGAAAAATGAATCATCCGTGACTTCATAAATCACTGCTGAAAATCCTTGTTTTGGTTTGGTAGTAATTTCAAACAGTGTCATCGCTTTATGAACCGTAATTACGTTTCCTGAACTATATGAAATGTTTGCAATGTTGTCGTTTAGGGTAAATTTAAAATTACCTTCCGCATTCAGTTTTTTATTGATGTTGCTAATATTATCGAGTGTTGCCAGCGAATCGTCTACGTTGATTTTTAAGTTAAATCCTGTAAATGAAATAGAATCTATAACGACTTTTGTATTGAATGTCGTTTCTTTTCCTTCGTAATGTTTCAACGTAAGTTGTTGTGAAAATAGCGAACACGAAACAAAAAGTAGGAGTAAAGCAATGGCTTTTTTGAACATAATTGGATGGTTTATCCTGCAAAATACCAAAAAAATGAAATTATAGAAGCTAATTGTTGAATTTTAAATGAGGAAGTTGTTGTGAAGCACATTTTTTGGAGAAAATAGAAAACATAAAAAAAGCAAACCGAAGTTTGCTTTGTATACTATTTTACTGTGGATGGCAGAATTGACATTCTCCATGCGCGCGCGTATTTGCTTCACAGGTTTGATTTATCGTTCCTCCACCGACAAGATGAATTATTTTAGAACAATCAAGGGTTGAAACACGTTTTTTGTTTAATTGCAGTGATTTTAAATTTCGTTTTTTCATAATATAGTTTTTATGTTAATACTATAAGTTACTAAAACTAATTATCAGTTAGTTACGGGAAAACCGTAATATTTTTAGTCTTTAAATTTTCGATATATCTTACAAGTAAAAATCAAAAACAAAAATCAAAAACAAAAAACTAGCCTTTCAACCACGCTTTTCGCAATTGTACTTCTTTGCTGTTTTCTGGCAAGTCTTTCTTTTTAATTCCAACGCCTAAAACAGTTGGAGCTGTAATGTTTCCAGAAAGTTTTTTAATTTCTCCATTGCGTTTTATGGTCATCGTGATTGGGTCATCAGTTTTCCATGTATATGAAGCATCAATTAAATCATAAACATTAGCAAACGTATATTTTGTACCATTAACTTCTTGTATGATGTCTCCATTTTGCAAGCCAAGATCAATAAGAAACGAATTTAAGATACCTTCTTGAATGATAAATACTTCGCTCGTTTCTTTATCTACGCCGATGTATGGAATTTGTCCGTTAACAAAATAACTTGTCGAAACTTGAATATTTCCTAATTCTAATCCGACTTTTGCTAAGAAGTCATCATATGGAATTGACGTATTTCCAACGATATACGTATCAATTACGCTACGCAATTCTGGTGTGGTAAACTCAATGATTTTGTCAAACAATTCATCATCTTTGAACGGTTTTTCGCTTCCGTAGGTTGCCGATAGTTTTTTCATTAAATCTAAAATTCCCGCTTCTCCATTACTTTCCGCACGAAGCGTAAGATCGATTATCATTGCGATCAATGTTCCTTTTTCATACACATTTGCATATTCATCTTTGTATTGATCCGATAAAATATTCGCGCTCATTTCCGTAAATGAAATTTCATCATTATAGTACGCACGAGAGTTTTTTATTTTATCATTGATACGTTGGTAAAATGCTTGTTCGTCAATTAATCCCTGATTGATTTGGAATAAATTTGCAAAATATTCTGTTACACCTTCATACATCCACAAATGTTGTGACATTTTTGGGTCGTTGTAATCGAAATAGTGAATTTCTTCGGAATGTACCGATAACGGCGTTACAATGTGAAAAAATTCGTGTGAAACGACATCTTTTAATGTATTTTGAATTGCTTCTTTTGGCATTTGCTCAGGCAAAACTACTACCGTTGAAGTATTGTGTTCTAAAGCTCCAAAACCTTTAGCGTCTGTTGTAGAAAGATTGGATAAGTATAATAGAATTGTATATTGCTTTGTCGCATCAACATTACCTAAAAACTCTTTTTGTGCCGTAATCATGGTTTCGATACCTTCTTTTAAGCTTTCGGCAGAATATACTTTGGTTGGCGAATATACGCTCAGGGTAATATTCATATCGTTTACTTTAAAATCGACAGTATCAGGTTTTGAATACATGATCGGATTGTCAGTCACTTCCGCATAACGTGAAGCGCCATACGTATCTGTGTTAAAGTTTTCTTTTTCTGAAATTACTTTTGGTAACGAACTAGAACCTAACAATGTTTTTGGATAGTTTACCTTAATTTGATAAGGATATTGTTCGCTTCCGCTGAAATAACCCACAAATGCATGCAGATTCAGTACAAAATTTTCATCTTTTAAAATGTTAGTGCCGGCAGGAGAGAAGACAGGCGACTTCTTATTATATTCAGAATCAAATGTATCATTTACCCAATAGGAAACTTTATCGAGTTTTTTGGCGTTGGCAATGAGCCACGAATTTTTATTTACGCGTGTAGTGATAATTTCATTTCCTTTATAATCAAAGGCTTTAAAATCAACGACATACTGACCGTAATCGTCGCTACTATAAGTGCCAGGAACTGTTTTTGGTATGTTGAATGTAGTGGTTTCGGTTTGAAATTTACCAGGATTGACTTCTACTTTCACTTTATCGTCAACCACCGTAACCAAGTCAATAGAAGCAATAATATTTTTGTCGGTGTCTGTTCCGATTTTTCCAGAACCACAGCTTGCTAAAGTGATGAAAGCTGCGAAGATGATTCCTAAATTTTTTCTTAACATAGTTTTTTTCTGTTTACATTCAACGTTGCAATTAGTAGCTTTTTTTTGAAAATGTAACAGGTTGGAATGTTAATTAGTGTTAAGAACTGGAATTCAATTAGTTTTGAATAATGAATTTTCTTTAAATTAATGATTTTATAATTCGTGTTATTTCTTTCACAAGTGTTTGCAATTGCACTTCGATTTCTACTTCAAAACAACAATGAATTCATTCTTCACATTTTGTACACGATTCTTTCAATGTATGGATTTTTTGTAAAATACTTCTTTTAAATTGCTTGTGGAAAGTGATAGTAAACGATCTATATTTTGGTTACAAAAAGATTAATTTGATAAAATTTCTTCATTAACTTCTGGTAGCTTTGTGTCGCGAAGTGAAAACTTTTCTTGTTCTACTTCCAGAATTTGTGTGATGATTTCTAAATGTTCACTTAGTTGAAAAAGGTCTTTCGTGTGTGTTGAAAATGCTTTATGTATTTTTGTTTGCTATTGATTTGCTTCCGCAGAAAAATCTTGAAGAATATCTTTTTCGAGAATTTTAGTTAATGTCAACGAGTTGAAAAAATCAGTCTTATAAACAGAATGTTTATTTTACTAACATAAAAATAAAAGGACTATTTTTCAATAAAAAATTTAATGTTACAAATATTAATCGTATCATTGCAATGAATAAATTAATATTTCATTAATGGGATTAGCTAAGACAGAAATATTTACAGATACACAAAACGAAATTGCTCTTTTTGCCAAAGCGTTCGGTCATCCAGCAAGAGTAGCAATACTTCAACATCTCTTTAAGATAGATGCGTGTTTTTGTGGAGATTTAGTCAAAGAAATTGGTTTGGCTCAACCTACTATATCACAACATTTAAAAGAATTAAAATATTTAGGATTAATTAAAGGAACAGTTGAAGGTACAAGCGTTTGTTATTGCGTCAATACCGAGAAGTGGAAAGAAATGCGAGAATTGATGCAAAATTTTTTAAGTCAAGATATACTTCCTAAAGAGGACTGCTGTTAAAAAAATTTATCATGATTTATTGTTTTATTGCGATTAACTAATATATGAAATACTAAAAACCATGAAAACAAAAAAAACAATCACAATTTTCATTTTATTCTTTTGCTTCTTTCAAGTTTTAGAAGCTCAAACTTTGAAAAGTGACATTAGAAACTCTGTACTTGAAATAGGAAAAACGTTTGTAGATATTCCTTCAGAACGCCTAAAACAATTAGATCAAATAGCTTTTTTGATATTTAGAAACACTAAAAAGTCTTCAGATGTAAAAATTGTTATGGTAGATAAAACAAACCAAGAAATAAGTCAACAAGCAATGATATGGTTACGAACAGGCATGATATACTATGGACACAGTAATCTATTTACTATTGAGTCTGCTGGTGTAGTTCCTGATAACAAATTATTATCCAATCTTTCTGATTTGAAAAAATTCGGCTTTAAAATTAAAAAAAAACGTAAAAAGAAACTTAAAGCTTATGAGGTTGATTATGGTTCAGGTAAATGGATGATATCTACAAAATCATTAGCATCATTAAATCAAAATCAAGCTGTTGAAATATATCTTGAAAGCATATCTTCTGATACTTCTTTGAATAAGAAAGTGGAATTACTCTTTTCAGATACTAATACTATCGCGCGAGAAATGTTGTACATAGCTACACGAATAAATAGTTTGATTCCAAAAAAATAGAGAAACTTTAAAAATTAAAAACAATAACAAATCTAGAAATGGCAACAGAAAATCCTATGTTTTTTAAGATAGCGGAAACCATCAAAAATGTAAGTACTTTTTCAATTACAGAAAAACGCGCAGAAACTTTAAAACCTTTGGTTGACTTTATCCAGTCAAAAACATCTAAATTACAACCTATCCGAATTAATTTTATCTGTACGCATAATTCACGAAGAAGCCACCTCTCACAAGTCTGGGCACAAATAATGGCGTATTATTTTAATATCAAAAATGTATCTTGTTATTCAGGAGGAACAGAAACGACAGCTCTTTTTCCGATGGTTGCAGAAACATTAAAAAATTCAGGTTTTAAAATAAAAATGATATCAAAAGGGGAAAATCCAATTTACAGCATCAAGCATACTGAAAATGAACCTGCAATAATCGGGTTTTCCAAAAAATATGATGATGACTTTAATCCCCAATCACAGTTTGCTGCAATTATGACTTGCTCGCAAGCGGATGGAGGTTGTCCTTTTATTGTTGGTGCTGAAACTCGTATTCCAATCACTTTTGAAGATCCGAAAGCATTTGATAACACTCCACAACAGGAAGAAAAATACAAAGAAAGAAGTTTGCAAATTGCATCGGAGATGTATTATGTTTTCTCTCAAATCAAATCATAAGAATATAGTTATGAAAAAATTAAGTTTTCTTGACAGAAATCTCACGCTTTGGATATTTGTGGCAATGGCTTTAGGTGTCGGTCTTGGGTATTTTATACCAACCTTCCCAAATATTATCAACTCATTTAGTAGTGGCGCAACTAACATTCCTATTGCAATTGGTTTAATTTTAATGATGTATCCACCTTTAGCAAAGGTTAATTATTCCTTGTTACCAAAAGTGTTTAAAAACACAAAAATACTTTCTATTTCACTTATTTTGAATTGGATAATTGGTCCTGTTTTAATGTTTTTACTAGCAATCATTTTTTTAAAAGATTATCCAGAATATATGGTTGGACTAATTTTAATTGGTTTGGCTCGTTGTATTGCAATGGTTTTAGTTTGGAACGATCTGGCAGAAGGAAGTAATGAATATGGAGCAGGTTTAGTTGCACTGAATAGTATTTTTCAAGTATTTGCCTATAGTTTTTATGCTTGGATTTTTATAACAGTTCTTCCACCTTATTTTGGGTTTGAGGGAGCAATTGTTGATATCTCAATTGAAACAATTGCAGAAAGTGTTGCTATTTATTTAGGAATTCCATTTGCAATGGGAATTTTAAGTAGATTGGTTTTAGTAAAGATAAAAGGCGAAGAATGGTATATAAAGAAGTTCATACCGACAATTTCGCCGATCACATTAATTGCACTCTTATTTACTATTATTGTGATGTTTTCTTTAAAAGGCGAACTAATTGTAGAGATTCCTATGGATGTTGTAATTATAGCAATTCCTTTGCTCATTTATTTTACATTAATGTTTATCATTGGATTTTTCTTTACCAAAGCAACAGGGACTGAGTACGACAAAACCGCTTCTGTGGCGTTTACAGCAGCAGGCAATAATTTTGAATTAGCAATAGCAGTAGCCATTGCGGTATTTGGCTTAAATTCAGGACAGGCTTTTGCAGGAGTAATTGGTCCGCTAGTTGAAGTTCCTGCGCTAATTTTATTGGTTCGAGTTTCCTTTTGGTTACGGAAAAAATACTTTTTAAAAGTCAGTGACTAAAAACATTTAAAAATAATAGTTAAATGATAAAAAGATTAATTAGAAACATATGAGAGTATAGGTAAAATCTACTTCTATTCATACACGAAATAGTTGCTTAATCCATATATACCTCATTTCCTTTATGTAGTTCTACTGAGTTTGCATGACGCACTTTCTAATACATACACATTACAAAAACCCGTTGTGCATTTTGATAAAATTTGCATCGAGAATAGAATTTTTCATACTAAAAATGTTCTCGATAGTTCTGTTGAGTGTTGTCGAAATACAATTTTTTCGTACCTCAAAATCACTCGAAACAGACGTTTCATTAAACATTTAAATTCAAAATGCACAACGGATTAAAAATAGTTTTGTAAATAACTTTTCAAGGAGATATTTTCTTTATACTTAGAATACAGAAACCCAAAAATAAAATGTAATGATTACCACGAGATAACTTCGTATCTTTGCAACGAAGATTTTGAAGGAGGTTTTAGCTATGAAAGAAGATTTTTTTACATATCAGGCACAAACAACGCCACATCCGCTTGCCATGGAAATATCGCATGCGGAAGGAAGTTACATTTACGATAGCAACAATAAAGCATATTTAGATTTTGTGGCTGGTGTTTCTGCGTGTAGTTTAGGTCATAAACATCCAAGAGTTGTCAATGCTATCAAAGAGCAATTAGACAAATATTTACACGTAATGGTATATGGAGAATATGTGCAAAAATCGGCAGTAGATTTGACAAAATTATTAGCTTCACAATTACCTGATCCGTTAAAAAAAACATACCTCACCAATTCAGGAACGGAAGCGATTGAAGGCGCTATGAAGCTTGCCAAACGTTTCACAGGACGTTCGGAAATTATTGCAGCTAAGCGCGCGTATCACGGAAACACACAAGGCGCAATGAGCATTATGGGCTTTGAAGAACGCAAACAAGCTTTTCGTCCATTGCTACCTGATGTTCATTTTATTGGATTTAATAATGAAGCCGATTTAGAAAAAATCACTACAAAAACAGCAGCTGTTATTTTAGAAACCATTCAAGGTGGCGCAGGATTTATTGTTCCTGATGAAAACTATCTCAGAAAAGTGAAATTTCGTTGTCAAACTGTTGGCGCATTGCTCATACTTGATGAAATTCAACCTGGATTTGGTCGCACAGGAAAACTTTTTGGTTTCCAAAATTACAACGTTGTTCCAGATATTGTTGTGATGGGAAAAGGAATGGGTGGCGGAATGCCCATTGGTGCATTTACAGCTTCGACGGAAATCATGGATGTTTTACACGATCAGCCAAAACTAGGACACATTACAACATTTGGAGGTCATCCCGTAATTGCCGCAGCGAGTTTGGCGACATTAAAAGAAATTTTAGATAGTGATTTAATGTGTCAAACTTTAGATAAAGAAGAACTTTTTAGAGAATTGTTACAACACGAATACATTGAAGAAATTCGCGGAAAAGGATTAATGCTTTCACTAATTGTAAAAAATGCTGACATTGCCAATCAAATTATTTTGGGCTGTTTGCAAGAAGGATTAATTCTTTTTTGGCTACTTTTTGAACCAAAAGCGGTTCGAATTACACCGCCTTTAACAATTTCAGAAGAAGAAATTAAGCAAGGTTGCTCCATAATTATGAAAGTTTTACGAAATATTAAAGACTAAATACTTCTTACAATCGTTATTAATACCTACAAAACCTACCATTACTAAAAATAACCAACTAAAAATCAAATCGTTGTCAAAGCGACACATATTATTCGTTGTTGATTACTTTGTTGAAAACAATTAGCCGTAAGCTAACAAAACAACACTTTCATCAACTACATTTAATGTTATAGAAATCTAAAAGCACGTATTGCCTATGCTATTTAGCTCTAATGAAGATCAAAATTTTGCACTTTCGAAGTTTGAATCGATGTTGAAAACTAACAATGTTTTCTTTTTTGATTCGGCTGAATTTGAAGATATCGTACACCATTATTTAGACGCAGGAAAAGTTTCGCTTGCAAAAAAAGCCATCAAAATTGGCTTAGAACAACATCCGAGTTCTGTGAATTTAAAACTCATAGAAATCGAACTGATGGTGTTTGAAAATAAACTAGATGAAGCTGAAAAACGTTTAGACGCTTTGTATGTTTTAGAAAGTTCTAACGCAGAAATATACATTCAAAAAGCAAATATATTTTCAAAAAGAGATGAACATTACAAAGCGATTGAATTGCTCAAAACGGCACTCGAATACAGCAACGATCAAGCTGATGTAAATTCTTTAATTGGAATGGAATACCTTTTTATTGACGACTTTAAAGAAGCAAAACGTCACTTTATGAAGTGTATAGAAGCTGATATTGACGATTATTCTTCTTTATACAACATCATCTATTGTTTTGAATTTTTGGAAGATATTGATGGCGCCATCAACTATTTAAATGGTTACATTGACAAAAACCCGTATTCAGAAGTAGCGTGGCATCAACTTGGAAAACAATATTACACCAAAAAATTATTTACGGAAGCTTTGGCTTCTTTTGACTTTGCTATTATTGCAGACGATCGTTTTATTGGTGCGTATCTTGAAAAAGGAAAAGTTCTTGAAAAACTGGGCGAATATGAAGAAGCAATTCACAACTATCAAGTTACATTAGAATTAGACGATCCTACTTCTTTTGCGTATTTGCGCATGGGAAAATGCTACGAAAAGCTAGGTAAAAAAGATTTGGCTGTTAAATTTTATTACAAAACGGTTCACGAAGATCCTTTATTAGATAAAGGTTGGACAGCAATTACAGACTTTTACATCAAGCAAGAAAACTATCAAAAAGCACTTTATTACATCAACAAAGCTATCAATATTGATACAGAAAATGTTTCCTATTGGAAGCGAAGTGCCGAAATTCATCGTGCATTGCAAATGTATGAAGAAGCAGATATTGCCTATCAAAAAACAGTAGAACTCGGAAATTACGAGCTTTCCACGTGGATTGCTTGGGCAGATATTTTAAAACTCCTCGGTGAATATAATAACAGCACGCATGTATTATTACAGGCATTAGAGTTTTATCCTGATAACTCAAAAATCGAATACCGATTGGCAGGAATTTATTTTATTCTTGGCGAGCAAAGTAAAGGAACATTTCATCTAAAAAATGCCTTACGAAACAACTTTAAACAGCATTTGTTATTTCAAAAACTGTTTCCAGGCGTAGTGATGCGTATTTCTGTAAAAAATATTATTTCAGAATTTAAAAAATCGTCCACATAAAATTCCATACTTTTGCGTGTAGCTTTTGGAAGTAAAAAAGCTTCTATGTTACAAAACTTATAATTCAGCTGCACATGAATAGAAATCTATTCGATTATTTAGTCATTACTTTAAAAGGGTTTGCTATGGGCGCTGCCGATGTTGTACCTGGTGTTTCTGGTGGAACAATTGCGTTTATTTCTGGAATTTATGAAGAATTGATTATGTCGATCAATAATGTAAATCTCGATCTGTTCAAAACTTTACAAAAAGAAGGAATCAAAGCGGCGTGGACACAACTCAACGGAAATTTTCTATTGGCGCTTATACTTGGTATAGGAACCAGCATACTTTCGTTAGCTTCTATTATCAAGGAATTATTAAAAACCGAATTTGTATTGTTGTGGGCATTTTTCTTCGGATTAGTAATTGCAAGTATTCTATTTGTAGGAAAACAGATAGAAAAATGGGATTGGAAAGCTATTCTTGGTTTTACTATTGCTGCCATTGTTGCCTATTTCATAACCACATTACCTATTGGAAAAGAAGAAGAAATTCCTTCTTGGTATTATTTAATTGCTGGTGCACTGGCAATTTGCGCTATGATTTTACCCGGAATATCAGGAGCATTTATCCTACTCCTTCTGGGCGCGTATGATCCTGTACTAACAGCTGTTAAGAATAGAGACATTCAAGTAATAGCTATTTTTGCAATTGGTGCAATTATCGGGTTACTTTCGTTTTCAAAAATCTTAAAATGGTTATTCAATAATTATAAAAATCTAACATTAGCCATTCTGACAGGTTTTATTTTAGGTTCACTCAACAAAATATGGCCTTGGAAAGAAATCATAGGGACACGTCCTAATTCACATGGAGAACAAGTAAATGTTTACGGGAAAAGTATTTTGCCAAGCACATTTGAATCTTTCAACAATTTAGACGCGCAAACCACTTATGCAATTGTGTTGATGGTTGTTGGATTTCTGACTATTTTTATGATGGAAAAATTTGCTTCCAAAAAAAATAAAAAACACACATCATAGAATTCATAAAACTGCATGGAAAACACGCGAACGCTCAAAGATAAAATCTTACTTGTCATCAAAGGATTGGCAATGGGTGCGGCAAACAAAGTTCCTGGAGTTTCTGGTGGCGTTGTTGCATTTGTCGCGGGTTTTTATGAGGAATTTATTTTCTCGCTACAGCGGATTAATGGAAAAGCTTTCAAACTATTATTTAACGGACGTTTTAAAAGTTTCTACGAATACATTAACGGACGCTTTTTAAGCTTACTTATCTTAGGAATGCTCGTCAGTTATTTTAGTGTTTCTAAAATCTTAGATTATTTTATTCAGCATTACGAATTGTATGTTTGGGCTGCTTTTTTTGGGATGATTCTCGGATCAATATATTACATCGCAAAAGATTTTAAACATTGGAATCGCGTTACAATATTGAGCTTATTGATTGGTGCTACGATTGGAATTGCCATAAGTTTTATGAGTCCCGCAAAAGAAAACGATCATTTGTTGTTTGTATTTCTTTGTGGAATCATTAGTGTTTCAGGAATGACGTTGCCTGGACTTTCGGGTTCGTTCATTTTGATACTTCTCGGAAATTATGTCCTTTTGTTAGTCGATTCAGTAAACGCGTTGTATGATACGTTTGCAGACATGCTCAGCGGAGATTTTAGTTTCACAAGTAATCCTGAACGCATACGCGATTTAAAAATTTTAGGTGTTTTTACAGCAGGTTCAACGGTAGGGTTGGTTACCTTATCACATCTTTTAAATTTTGTTTTAAAACATTACAAACACATTACAACGGCAGTAATTATTGGGTTTATTTCGGGTTCATTGGGCGTGGTTTGGCCTTGGAAAGAAACTATTTATAAAGTTGATGAAGCTGGCGTATATTTAGTAGACTCAAACGGAAAACAAATCATTCAAAATTACGAACGAATGATTCCTGATGTAGCTTCAAGCGAAACTTGGATTGCTGTATTTTATATCCTTATCGGAATTTCAATTGTATTAGCCTTAGATTGGTATGGAAAACGAACTAAAAAAGTATAAATCATTATTTGGGCTGCTCGGAAAACACATAGCGTATTCGTTTTCCCGTGGTTATTTCTCCGACAAATTTAAGTCGTTGAAATTGAACGATCATTTTTATACAAATTTTGATATTCCAACCATTGAAGATTTCCCGAAAATCATTGCTAAAAACCCAAATATCAAAGGAATGAATGTCACTATTCCGTACAAAGAAGCAGTGATTCCGCACTTAGATAAATTACACAAAAAAGCAAAAAAAATTGGTGCTGTAAACACCATAAAAATTCAAGAAGATGGCACGCTTAAAGGATACAACACAGATTGTTACGGATTCAAAAAATCCATCAAACCATACTTAAAAAAGCATCATAAAAAAGCATTAATTCTTGGGACTGGTGGCGCTTCAAAGGCAATTGCTTTTGTTTTTGAAGAATTAAATATTGACTACAAGTACGTTTCGCGGAAGCCAAAAAACGATCAATCGATTTCCTATCGAGATTTAAGTGAAAAAATCATGAAATCGCACCCAATAATTGTCAACTGCACTCCATTGGGAACTTTTCCTAAAATTGAAGATTGTCCAGACATTCCATACAAATATGTTTCTAAAGATTTTTTACTTTTTGATTTAATCTACAATCCGTCAGAAACTACCTTTTTAAAACTCGGTCGCTTGCAAGGAGCTGAAATTGCAAATGGTTACAAAATGTTAGAATTTCAAGCAGAAAAGGCTTGGAAAATATGGAATTCGTAATAAAAAACACAAATTTTACTGCAATTATAGCAGTTTCTCATCTGTAAAACTTTGTCGTTTTGTTTCTTGTTAGTATATTCGGACTTTAAAGCTTGAAGAAGAACCCAAACATTTTTAATGATGTTAGAAGAAAAAGATGATAACCTGCAAGACGCAGAAGGAAATTTAGAAGAACAGTCTAGTACTGCTAATGAAACGGAAGAAACGCAATCTGAAGTTGAAAATGACGTAACAGCTGAAGCTGAAAGCGATGTTGAAACTACCGAAACAGAAGCTGTTACTGAAGAAACGGAAACAGTTGAAGAAACTGTTGCGGAAACTTCAGCAGCAGTAACAGAAACGGACGTTGAAGATGCTGAGCAAACATTAGAAGAACATCAAGAAGCTGTTAATGAAGTGCATGAAAATGTTGCGGAAGATGCAGAAGATGAAAGTGCCAATGAGCGTCATGAAATTCCTGTGCTAGATTATCATTCCATGACAAAAGAAGCGTTGGTTGATGAGCTAGAAAAGCTTGTGAAAAATGAAAAAGTTCAAGCGATAAAAGAACATGTTGACGGAATTAAATCTGAGTTCAATCAGAAGTTTAATGAAGTTTTAGAGCAACGCAAAGAAGAATTTTTAGCCGAAGGCGGAAACATCATTGACTTCCATTTTTCATTACCAATCAAAGGAAGATTCAATGTTGCTTACAACGAATATCGTAGCAAGCGAAATGAATATTATAAAAATTTAGAAAAAGACCTACACGCAAATCTTGAAAAACGTCTGGCTTTAATTGAAGAACTCAAAGGATTATTAAATGTTGAAGAAAACATTAATAATACGTACAAACACTTCAAGCAAATACAAGAACAATGGCGTAATGCAGGTTCAATTCCAAAAACACAGTACAATAATGTTTGGCGAACGTATCATCATCATGTGGAACGTTTTTACGACTTTTTACACTTAAATAGAGATCTTCGTGATTTAGATTTTAAGCGTAATTATGAAGAAAAATTAAAGATTGTTGCGCGTGCTGAAGAATTAGCTAAGGAAGAAAATATCATTCACGCTTTCCGCGAATTGCAAAACTTACACAGACTTTGGAAGGAAGATATTGGTCCTGTTGCCAAAGAATTGCGTGAAGAAGTTTGGAACAAATTCAGTACAGCAACGAAAGTTATTCATGATAGACGTCAGGAATATTTTAAAAATATTGACAAGATTTACGAGCAGAATTTAGTAGTAAAAGAAGAAATTATCGCTAAAATTCAAGAGATTTCTGCTGGAAATTATAAAGTGCATAATCAGTGGCAAAATAAAATCAAGGAAATTGAAAAGTTACGTGAAGCGTTCTTTAATGCTGGAAAAGTTCCACTAAAAGTAAATGAAGAAACGTGGGCAAAATTCAAACAATCGGTTCGTGAATTTAACGCAAATAAAAATGCGTTTTATAAATCGTTAAAGAAAGAACAGCAAGAAAATCTAGCTAAGAAATTAGCCTTGATTGAATTGGCAGAATCTTTAAAAGATAGTGACGATTGGGCAGAAACGACACCAAAAATGAAGAAAGTACAAGCCGATTGGAAGAAGATTGGACATGTGCCAAAGAAAATTTCTGATAAGGTTTGGAAACAGTTTAAGAACGCGTGTAATCACTATTTTGATCGTTTGCATGCACAGAAAAATGCCGCAAGCGCTGAAGAAAATGCTGCTTTAGAAAAGAAAGAAGCGTTTTTGTCTGAAATGGAAGCATTTGAATTGTCTGGCGACACAAAACAAGACATCGAAACGATTAAGAAAAAAATTGCCGATTGGAAATCGATTGGTCGTGTTCCTTACAATAAGAAAAATATAGACAACAAATTCAACAAAGTGATTGACGGATTGTTCAAGAAATTGAATATTGACAAACAGGAATCTGAGTTGATTAAATATAGCAATCGTTTAGAGAATTTAGACGAACGCAAAATTAATTCAGAACGAATTTTTATTCGTAGAAAAATTGATGATATTACGGCTGAAATTCGTCAATTGGAGAATAATTTACAATTCTTTTCCAACTCGTCTTCTAACAGTCCGATGTTGAAAAAAGTACATCAAGATATTGAGAAACATAAAAGAGCGTTAGATACTTGGAAAGCTAAGTTGGATCAGTTGCGAGCGCTTTAATTAGTATCGAGATTTTAGATTTTAGATTTTAGTATTGAGATATTTCTCGACTAACATTAGATATACAAAAGTCATTTAGGAAACTAGATGACTTTTTTTGTTTCTTGCTGTTATGTGAAGCCAATTCAACATTTAAAATTCAACATCTAACATAAAAAAAAGATACAGATTACTTCGTCGAAACTCCTCGTAATGACGTTTCAAAACTACTTTTACATTTAAAATTTAGTGTTTTACACTTAGCATTTCAAAGCATATCTCGATACAAGTTTCTTAACAGAAATTCACTCGATATGACGATTGGTACTTTAAAAAACAAAATACTATGTGAAGTAAGCTCAACATTTAAGATCCAACATCCAACATAAAAAAAAGAAGCAGATTACTTAGTCTAAAATCTTCGTAATGACGTTCTGAAAGACTTTTACATTTTACATTTAAAGTTTCTTAGCTTCTTCCCAAAAAACGTCCATTTCAGCAAGTGTCATATCGGCAAGTTGTTTGTTGAGTCCTGCGGCTTTTTGTTCTAAATATTGAAAACGTTTGATGAATTTTTTATTCGTGCGCTCCAACGCATTTTCAGGATCAATTTTGAGGAAACGTGCATAATTAATCATTGAAAATAATACATCACCAAATTCAGATTCCATTGCTAGCTGATCGCCTTTGGCAACTTCTTCTTGAAATTCGCCTAGTTCTTCCTCTAACTTTTCCCAAACTTGCTCGGGTTGTTCCCAATCGAAACCAACACCTGCCACTTTATCTTGAATCCGATTCGCTTTTACCAGCGCAGGTAAACTTTTTGGAACGCCTTCTAATACTGATTTTTTTCCTTCTTTTAGTTTTAAATTTTCCCAATTGCGTTTCACATCTTCTTCATCATGCACTTCAACATCGCTGTAAATATGCGGATGACGACTGATGAGTTTCTCACAAATTCCATTGGCAACATCGGCAATATCAAAATCGTTCGTTTCACTACCAATTTTGGCGTAAAATACAATATGCAGGAGCAAATCGCCCAATTCTTTTTTGACTTCATTCAAATCATTTTCTAGAATGGCGTCACCCAATTCATAGGTTTCTTCAATCGTTAAATGACGTAAGGTTTGCAAGGTTTGTTTTTTGTCCCACGGACATTGCTCACGCAGTTCGTCCATAATAGTTAACAAACGATCAAAGGCTTCCAATTGTGCTTTTCTAGAATTCATAAGTTGGTGTGTATAAGAATGGCAAAACTAGGTATTTTCAAAACAATCTTTGTACTTTTAAATCATCAAAATAGCACTTTATGAAAACTTCTATTATAAAATTATATTCAAGAGAAATTGACCGATTGGCTTCCGAAATTGAACAATACAAAGAGGAAACTTCACTTTGGAAAGTTACGGAAACGATTTCAAATTCTGGCGGAAACTTGTGTTTACATCTCATTGGAAATCTGAATCATTTCATTGGAAAGCATTTAGGAAACACCAATTATGTACGGCAGCGTGATTTGGAATTCAGTTCGAAAAATATTCCAAAAGCGACTTTACTCACGGATATTGCAATTGTAAAACAAGTCGTCATTGCAGCTTTAGAGAACTTTCCTGAAGAAAAATTACGAGAAAATTATCCCATTGAAAAAAATGGTGAAGTCTTGACCAACGAATTTATGCTTCTACATCTTTTTTGGCATTTAAGTTATCATGTGGGACAGATTAATTACCATCGTAGACTTTTAGATTGTTAGACTCGTTCCCGCGTAGTCGGGAATCTCTTAGTTTTTAGACTTTTCCATACAGAGCTTATCGAAGTACTAAATTATTTCACACTGAGCGGAGTCGAAGTGTAGTTTTTTAGACATGTCAGATTGTGTACGATTTTTATTTTAGTTATTTTAGATGAAATTCGCACTTATATATGTCTGGAACTATTCTACAAAAAAAAACTATCAATTATTATAAGAAGAAACTAAAGATTGAAGTGTCTTTTTTCAAAAATCTTGATGAGTTTCTGAATAATGATTCAAGTGAAGTAAAAACTATTGAAAAAGATCTTTTACCGAATAATCTAAAGTTTAAAAATCTTGTAGAAGGTATTTCATATGTATTTATTTTCAATTCATTAATAAAAACCTATTGTTACATAATTGCTAATAACCGAGAATTATTTCCTGAAGTTAATCATATTGAAAAGCAAAATTTAATAGAAAAATTTGAAGGAAAGTTTGAAAATTTAGAAATAGAAATTGATACTAATTTTTTTCGAAATCCGAGTGACAGTAAAACTTTAAAGAACTTTATTTTACTGTTTAAAGAATGGCTAATTGCCTCAAAAATCACAAATAATCAGATAAAAAATATAACTTCAAATTTTGAGCGAATATTCATGTTATCTATGATTCAAGAGTGGATATCTAGACAAAGTTATTACAGCCAAATAGAGTCTATATTCATCAATAGTCCTTTCATAGATTATACAGAAGAAAGAGAACTTCATGAACTCTATATTCTTTATTTGACAAATTATTATATTTCAATCATTCTCGGAGATGAAAAAGGTATGACATTAGCAAACTTATATGTTGAACCAAGTGCTTCAATATTTAAAGAATGCTTTACAAAAGAAACACAAAAATATTTATACCATAAAGAGGAAGTATTTTGGACTTTAGAATCATATAAAAGTATACACGATATTATATATGATTTTACAAAAAATACAATTAAAGATAAACAATCATTGGAAAATCCCAATGTCAACTGTTTAATGATTTTAGGATACCCAGGACAAGGAAAAACGTCTTTATGTTATTATACCTTGTATGATTTAATTGAGAGTAAAAAAGAAAATAGTACCAAGTATTACTTTATTAAACTTAGAAATATTTCTGAGACTAAGGAGCTTATTAATAATCCAATAAAGATAATTAGCTCTTTCATAAAAGATATTCATGAGATAGAGTTTAATCGTAAAGATAAAAACTTGGTCATTTTAGATGGTTTAGATGAATTATACATGAAGGAAGGTTTGAATAGTAATGATATTGATGAGTTTTGTAGAGAACTTGGAAATATTTCAACATTATTACCTGATACAAAATTCATTGTAACTTCACGCTATGGCTATGTAAATTTAGAACGTCTTAAAAAAAATGAATTCATTATTTTATCACTTGATGAATTTGATAATGAACGTCAACAAGAATGGGTAGATAACTATCGAATTTTTCATCCTGAATCTAATTTAGACTTGAATCAACTAGATTATATCAATCGTAATATTCCTCATGTTTCTGAATTGATTCGCCAACCAATTTTACTGCATTTAATTTCTAAAGTAAAAATTGATTATGACGCACTTTCTAATAGGACTGACATTTACAACAAACTTTTTGATTCTCTAATTCTACGAAAATGGGAGAAAAAAGGGCAAATCGAAAATTTAAGAGGTCTTACTAAAATAAGTTTACGAAGATATATCAGAGATATTGCCTTATCTATTTTTCAAGGAGATTATGAATACATTCGTAAAAAGGACTTAGAAGAATTACCATCAACACAGAGTTTTTTAAACAAACTTGAAAAAGACAATTTAAAAGATTCACTTAAAAGTATTATGATTTCCTTTTATTTTCAAGAAGTAAAAAGAAAGAAAACCGATACATTTGAAGAAGATTCGAGTAACTATGCCATTGAATTTTTACATAAATCACTCCAAGAATATCTTGTTGCAGAAAAAATATGGTACGGCTTTTTAGAACTAATAGACAAACGCGCAAATGGTGAATATTTTATAGATACTTGGCAAGATGCTTTAGCGTACATTAGTGAAATTCTAAGTCCTAAAATCATCTCAAAGGAAATAACAGAATACCTAATAGAACTTATTCAAAATGAAGATGACTTACAATTGAAAATCGATTTAAAAAATCGATTATCATTATATTTTAATTCCTTTTTGAATGTTCATTTTTATGATACAAATCAAAAGTCTAAAAATAATATTGAAAGTAGCATCAATACTTTTTACGGTTTTTGGACGATTTTTTCACATTTAGATATTGATAAAAACTATATTTCTCCACAGTATAAAGAAACTTTCGTACAATTATTAAAATGGTCATTATCAAAACGACATTTATACTATAATTTATCTTATCAAAATTTAAGTCATTCTAATTTGAATGGAGTTAATTTTTCTGAGGTTAGCTTATTACACACCAACTTTTCGCATTGTGCTTTACAAGGAGCTTCTTTTCATAGAGCGTTTATTAATAAATCCATTCTTTATAACTCAGAATTGCAACGTGTGGATTTTTCACATGCTGAAATATACGATACAAACTTAACGAGTTGTGAGTTCATGAATTCTAATTTATCATACACAAATTTTCAAAAATGTAATTTTTCAAATTCTGATTTTTTAAAATGTTTTTATTTAAATACATATTTTGATTCATGCGATTTCTCTGCAGTTGGCAACATCAGTAAAACCGATTTTTATTTGTGCGATAAAGTAATTCGTCCAAAAAACTTATCAATAATCAATTCAATTCCTCAAGAAAAATTAAAAGAAAATAATTTCCTGAAATAAAATTTTAGATCTTCTCATAAACTAATCTAATAAAAATATTCATACTGAGCCTTTCGACTAACGTTCAAGATAACACCTGTCGAAGTATTCACATTGAGCAGAGTCGAAATGTGGCACACTTTATGACTACACAATTACATATAAATTACGGATTTGCAATTTTGCTAAAAAACTATTCCGTATTTTTGAACTCTTAAACTAAAATAATAATGAAAAAAACATTGATCGCACTGTGTATGCTTTTTGTAGCTGCATTTAATGTGCAAGCACAAGAAACTGTTTCTCAGGAGACTGAAGCAGAGAAACAAAAAAGAGCTATGGAGCTGATGTCTATAAAAGTAGATATGACCGTTGATACAGACCTTTTTATGCAAGTAACGCCAAATACGTATGTATCGGAAAGTCCAAAAGCTGTAATCATGGCAATGATTGTTCCTGAAACGTATGAAAATGCAAAAGCAAAACTAGAAAGTAATTTACCTGCTGAGTTTGAAGTAAAAGACAAAGGAGAAAAAATGATGAATGGCGTTAAAGTCATTTTTATGACCGGAGTTAGCAAAGCACAAGGAACTACTATTAATAGTACGGTATATTGCTTAAAACGCGACGCAGATACTTGTACGATGTTTATGGGAATGTCGGAAGTTGGTGCAGACAAGAAATATGTTGATGCCATTAATGCCGCAGCGAATTCAGTTATTAAAAAGTAATTCGTTACATGACATCATACGAAACAAAAAAATCCAGCAAATTGCTGGATTTTTTTATGACTAAACTTTGTACACATGTACTATTCTTCTTCTGATGAAGCCTCTGCGGTAAAATCGGTCATTCCTTTAGAATGTAATAAATTATACCACTGAATTACCTTTTTAATATCACTTGGATACACTCTATCCTGATCGTAATCTGGCAAAACTTCCGAGAAGTAATCTGTTAATACAGCTTTTGATTCTTTATGATTCACAGAAGTCGCCGCTCCGTTTTCTTTCTCCTTTACTTTTTCTAAAACTTCCGCTAGCGGAATTTCTTCTGAATATGTGTAAATTGCAATTTCAGACAGTAAACTTACATTATGACGTAAACTCACTGAGATTTTTTTTCCGTCAGATAATGATTCTGCCACAAACCCATTACGTGTTTGTGTTTTCAATTCATAAAGTCCTGGTTTCCCAGAAATAGCTAATATTTTTTCTAAACTCATACTATATTTTTTCTAACTTAAAGATGGCAAATATACAGATTGTCATTATTCCACCATGTTTTTTAACGTAATTTTTAGTGAGGCGATGTTTTGACAAGCCAAAAAGCACAGTCAAAATAGCTAGTCGAACTAATCTCCCTGAAAAGGGAGATCTTATAATGCATTAATAATCAATCAAATTCCTTCGTTATAGCGTAAAAGGCGATTGATTAATTGAACAGAATTAACGCATCTTTTTCGCGTCTGGAAAACGCATTTTGTAATCAACTTTGATACGTCCGCGCGAAATATTTGTCAACCTTCCTTTTAATAAACGTCTTTTTAGTGCAGATAGTTTATCGGTAAACAAAATTCCTTCAATATGATCGTATTCGTGCTGAATGACACGTGCCGCCAAACCATCATATTCTTCTACATGCTTTTCAAAATTTTCATCCATATATTCAATCTTGATACTTTCTGGACGAAACACATCTTCACGAATGTCAGGAATACTCAAACAGCCTTCATTAAAAACCCAAGGTTCGCCATTGCGCTCTATAATTTTTGCATTGATAAACACTTTTTTCATGCCTTCAAGCTGTTTGCGCTGTTCTTCATCAAGTTCTTCATCTTCTGCAAATCCAGTTGCATCAATCATAAACAAACGAATTGGCAAACCTACTTGCGGAGCTGCCAAACCTACACCATATGCATTGTACATGGTTTCAAACATATTTTCAAGCAAGGTGTCCAAATTTGGATAATCTGGAGTAATATCTTTTGCTACTTTTCGTAAAACTGGATCGCCAAAAGCGACAATTGGTAATATCATATTCGTATTATTTGTATAGATAAGATTGCAAAATAATGGTTGCACTTATTTCATCTATTAAACTTTTATTTTGACGTTGTTTCTTCTTCAATCCACTATCAATCATGGTTTGAAACGCCATTTTTGAAGTAAAACGCTCGTCAACACGTTTTATAGGAATTGCTGGAAGCGCTTTGGTTAATAAGCGAATAAACTCCTTAATCAACGCTTCACTTTCAGAAGCTTCGTTGTTCATTTGTTTGGGTTCGCCTATCAAGAACAACTCAACATTCTCTTTAGCTACATATTCTTTTAAAAACTTGATTAAATCATGCGTTCGAACGGTCGTTAAACCAGAAGCAATTAATTGCATCTCGTCGGTAACGGCAATTCCCGTTCGTTTCTTTCCATAATCAATCGCTAGAATACGCGCCATATAAATTTTTGGCAAAAATAAGGTTTATATTTCAATGTATATAAAAATTGGCAGAATTATTATGGTAATGATAGGAATGTTAGATTATTGAATTTCTTCTACAATTAGACTTTTTAGATTCTCAACAAATTAATTTTAGTCAAACACTATACTTTTCAAATAAAAAATAAGAAATTGGTACTTTTAAATTTGAGTTTTAGTTTTGCAAAAAACACAACGTATACATTCCCTAGATTCTTTACGCGCTATCATGATGATGCTCGGTTTGGTGTTACATTCAGCTTTAACCTATAATGTGACGGTTCATGGAAATGTTTGGAATATAAAAGATACAGAAGCAACCAATATTACAACCGATTTTTTGGTCTTGATGATTCACTCGTTTCGCATGCCGATATTTTTCCTAATTGCTGGTTTTTTTGGTGCATTATTGTTCTACGAAAGAAAACCATGGCAAATGATTAAAAACAGAACTGTGCGAATTGTAATTCCGTTCATCGTATTTTTACTCATCCTTACTCCTATAATGCAATTTTCTTTTGGATATGCTAGTGAAACCTTTGGCGGACAAGAAAATGCTTTGACAAATGCTTTGGCTCTATTCTCCGAATTCTCGGTTTACATTCCAAAAAGCACGTCGCATTTATGGTTTTTATATTATCTATTTTTTGCGACAACATTTACTGTATTGCTTGCTTTTTTATTGAAGAAAACACCAAAACTGACACAAAGAATCAAAAAAAATGGAAACTATATTTTTCATAAACCAGTACTTCGCATTCTTTTCTTTTCAGGAATTACATTTTTTATTTTGACAGTGTTAAAAACACCAATGGTTGCTTCGTCAACATCGCTCATTCCAGACACCAATACCTTTGTATATTATACTTCTTTTTATCTCATCGGATGGCTTTTATATACTTCCAAACAGCAGCTAGAAACACTTAAAAAATACGATTGGTTGTGTGTCATTTTAGCAATTTTGCTAGTAGTGATTCAAGGAATTCTCATTCAATATGCAGATCTTGGCTTGAAGTCGAACACTAATTCTCCACTGCTCATTGCTTTTAGTTCGAGTATTGTTTGGCTCTTTATCTTCGGAATTACAGGACTTTTTATTCGTTATGGAAGTCATCATTCCACAAGAATGCGCTACATTTCAGATGCTTCCTATTGGGTATATTTAATTCATTTACCATTAACAGCATTATTCCCAATTTTATTACAAAAAGTTCCTATTAACGGAATTTTAAAGTTTTTAATTGTGACAATAGCAACAGCAATTGTTTGTTTTACAAGCTATCATTTTTTTGTTCGAAATACATTTATTGGTAAATTTTTAAATGGTAGAAAATATCCTAAAAACTTGAAATCATTGTAAAAAGTTCACTTATTGATGTTCTCAAACCATTTCAATCAAGAATTAAATCAAAAGAGATAACTAACTTCATGCTGTTTGACTAATTTTGAAAGAACATAAAAATTGAAAAATGAAGAAAACAGCATTGATTACAGGAGCAAGTAGCGGAATTGGAAAAGAATTTGCAAAAATTCATGCAGAAAAAGGTGGCGATTTAATCATTGTTGCAAGAAGCGAAGACAAATTGCAAGAACTGAAAAACGAATTAGAATCTAAACATAATATTCAGGTTATAGTTATTACGAAAGACTTAACTGATGCTAATGCGGCGAAAGAAATTTACGAACAACTAAAAGCTGCAAGTATTGAAATTGATTATTTGATAAATAATGCAGGATTTGGAGGAATTGGTCGTTTTGACAAACGCGATCTTCAAAAAGATTTGGCAATGATTCAATTGAATATCTCTGCATTAACTGCAATGACACACTACTTTCTGCAAGATTTTGTAGCACGCAATCAAGGAAAAATTCTGAATGTATCTTCTACAGCAAGTTTGATGGCAGGTCCGTATCAAGCGGTATATTATGCCACAAAAGCGTATGTAACTTCTTTTAGTAACGCTGTGGCGGAAGAAGTACGCGATACCAATATCACTGTAACAGCATTAATGCCTGGCGCTACAGAAACGGACTTCGGAAAAACTTCAGGAATGGACAAGACTGAACTATTTGAAAGTACTGCAAGTCCTAGAAAAGTTGCTGAAGATGGTTACAAAGCTATGATTGCTGGAGATTTGGACGTGATTTCTGGATTGACATTTAGTCAAAAAATAATGATGGCATTGCTTCCTTTTATTCCTAAAAAAATGATGTTGAAACGTATTGGAGAAATGCAAAACGTTTCTTAAAAACTTACATTTTGTTGTAAAATCATAGAATCTGTTAGATATGTAAATTTTAATACTATAATCCGTAATAAGATTTTATCTTTGTGCTTTGAATTGTGCGCAGGATAGCAACGGCATCCTTTTTGGTACATTGAGCGGAGTCGAAATGTACCAAAAAGATATAGTGGATAGCCTGACAACGCACCCAAAAACAGATACGAAAAGCTACAAAATTTATACAAACATGATCGCATTAAAAGAAGCCATTGAAAATGCTTGGGACAACCGAGAATTATTAAAGAACGAAGATACACAAGCGGTAATTCGCAAAGTAATTGACTTATTAGACGTAGGCGAATTGCGCGTTGCCGAACCAACTGCAAATGGTTGGCAAGTGAACGAATGGGTAAAAAAAGCGGTTGTATTGTACTTCCCAATTCAGAAAATGGAAACCTTAGAAGCTGGAATTTTTGAATTTCACGATAAAATTCCATTGAAACGTGGTTATGCAGCAAAAGGAATTCGCGTAGTTCCACATGCAATTGCACGTCACGGCGCATATGTTTCTAAAGGTGTGATTATGATGCCAAGTTACGTAAATATTGGCGCATATGTGGACGAAGGAACAATGGTAGACACGTGGGCAACAGTAGGAAGTTGTGCGCAAATTGGTAAAAATGTGCACTTGTCTGGCGGTGTTGGAATTGGTGGCGTTTTAGAACCGTTGCAAGCAGCGCCTGTGATTATCGAGGATAATGCGTTTATCGGATCGAGATGTATTGTGGTAGAAGGTGTTCATGTAGAAACGGAAGCCGTTTTAGGTGCAAATGTTGTGTTGACAGCTTCTACAAAAATTATTGATGTTACAGGTGATGAACCTGTGGAAATGAAAGGTCGTGTTCCGGCGAGATCGGTAGTAATTCCTGGAAGTTATACGAAAAAATTCCCAGCGGGCGATTATCAAGTACCGTGTGCATTAATTATTGGAAAACGTAAGGAAAGTACCAATAAAAAGACATCACTAAATGATGCGTTGCGCGAGCATGATGTAGCAGTTTAGTGAAACGCTCTTTATTTCGACTTTACTTAATGTGAAGGTCGTTGGTATGTTGGTAAAGGTTTGAAAATGTAGCATACTACGATTTATCCATTTTGAAGAAATTATAGGAAAACCTTGTGCTATCATTTTTAAAAAAAAAGAGGCTGTCTGAAAAATAACAGAAAGTGTCATTCTGGACATGATTCAAAACCGAATCGTACTGACTCAAGTTTAGTACAAGAGTTCAGTTTGACAAAATTCAATTTTTCAGACAGTCGCTTATAATTATTTAGTGCAGCCAGCAATCAAACCAAGTATTACAACCTGTATATGGTCCGCCCGAACCACCTTTGACTTTATCGATTTCTTTGACTTCAAGTTTTGAAATATTCTCTTTAACTAATTTAAGATTTCTAAGATTCTTTTTTTTCATGGTTAAAAGTTTTGATTTATAATTGATTAAATTACAATTAAAACCACTTTTAGTACTACGGGAACACCGTACAATTTGATACATCATAAAAAAAGCAAACCGAAGTTTGCTTTTATACGTTTTTAGGCATGAAGCGATTTACAAAAGAATAATATATTCTGTAGCCGAAGTGCCACCTTGTACAGATGCTGAATCAGTAGTTTGGTACTGTGATAGATTTTCTAACATAATTTTTCGTTTTTAATGTTTAACAAAACAATTAAGTTACAAAAATTATTTATCGTACAGGAAAATCAAAGTACTGATTTCTGTAAGGTTCGCCGCGTAACGTAAAATGCCACCATTCTTTTGGATAGTTTCTAAAACCATTTTTGAGCATTACTTCTTGTAATAATTTACGATTTTGCAATTGCTTTTTACTTAAATTTTGATAAGAAACCCAAGATATTTTTCCGAAAAAATCATACGAACTTCCCATGTCTAATTCTTTCTTTGTTTTTAAATTGATAATGGTAAGATCAACGGTACTTCCACTACTGTGACGCGATTGTGTAGCAATGTATTGCAATCGAAATAAATCTTTTTTAGCCACATCAGGATAATATTCTTGCTTCATCAACGTATCGTTTATATCTCGTGCCCATCGACGAAAATGATCTACAGCACGTTGCGGTCGGTACGCATCAAACACCTTGATTCCTAAGTTTTGTTTTTTTAATTCCGATTGCACTTTCTGTAAAGCTTTTGCTGCCTGTAATGACAAAATACACTTTTCGGCTTCGTAACCATCAATATGAGTTCCGATAAAATTATCAGAGCAAAAATAGCGGAGTTCGAGTGTAATATCTGGCACATAATCGGTTACGTACACAAACCCTTTGGGCAATTGTGAGCTTGATTGTACCGCAAATAGATTTACAAGAATTAATAGTATATTTATTGACTTTAGCATCATGATACAAACATACGCATTAAAACCAGATGAACGAAAATACAGAAATAAGTAAAGATCAATTTTGGAAAAAAATCTTAACAATTATTATTGTAGGAATTGTGTTAGTTGCTGCAGTCTACTTTGGAAAACAGTATAAAAAATCGCAAAAAACGGCTGAAATCACAGCATTTTACAATCAATTTTCAGAGGAAACTTATATTGACTTTGCTAAAAAACTAGAAAAATCAATTCACATAGAAAACCCACAAAATTTTAATGAACATATTCATTTACCTTCTTTTTTTAATTTTTCTGCGGATGACTTAAGCAAAAGTGCTCACAAACGACTCGCGATAAAAACGATCAAACCTTACTTTGATATTGGTAATATGATAAGTCAACAATTGGCAGATCCGAACGACTTTAAATTCAATAAATTCTACAAAAAAGATGGTGTTCCGCATGTCGTTTTCAGATTGTATCGTGCTGATTTAGTAAATTTCATGGATTTTACACTCGGCATCAAAAAAGATAAAATCATCATTACAGATATGTACGTGTTTTTTGCAGGAATATCATTCTCAGAAGTGGCTTCCGAAATGTATTATCAAGCCATTAACAATGAGCAATCTTTTCTCGCATATATACAACTTAAAGAACAAATTGACGCTTATGTAGCATCAGAGAACTACGAAAAAGCGTATAATGTATTGATTTATATTCCCGACGAAAGAAAAAATGCACTTTACCCACAAATGTTACTCAATGTTGCTGGAAATTATGATGCTGACAAATTTTTGGAAGTAATTAATTATATAAAAAAACAAAAACCTAATGACAAAGGTTTGCATGCATATTTAAAATTTCAAGAAACACTTGTCTTTGGAAGTCCTGATGAATTGAATACAGCCATTGAAAACTTAAAAAAATATGTTGGTGAAGATTCTATTTTTGATCTATACAAAGGCTTAGTTTATAATGCTAAATCAAATTTTAAAGAAGCAACGCAACATTACGATTTAGTAATTAAGCAAGATCCAAACTTTTTTGATGCATATTTTTACAAACTCTTTAATTTGTTGCAACAAGACAAAACAGAAGAAGCACTAAAAGTAATCACAACCATGAATAAACGCTTTGTAATCAGTGAAGAAGGACTTACTTTTGACTTGCAAGACTACAAAGATTTCACAGCATCAGAAGCATATAAAAACATTTTTAAAAGTGCAGAATAATCAACAAATACAAGGATTTCCATTGCATTTACCTGATGCAGATATTACGTATTTTCCAAAATTTATAAAAGCGTCAGAAGCAACTTGTATTTTTGAAACCTTACTGAATGAAACACCTTGGCAACAAGACGATATCAAAGTTTTTGGCAAAGTGTATGCACAACCACGATTGACAGCTTTGTACGGAACCAATCAGAAATCATACAGTTATTCCAACATAAAAATGACGCCGCTTCCGCTCACGGAAACATTAAAGAGCTTAAAGAATAAAGTTGATATAGTATGCCAAACAGATTTTACAACATTATTATTAAACTACTATCGAGACGGAAAAGATAGTAACGGTTGGCATGCCGACAATGAAAAAGAATTGGGCAAAAATCCAATCATAGCTTCGTTGAGTTTTGGACAAGAACGATTTTTTCATCTCAAACATCGCACCGACAAAACACTCAAACACAAAATAGCACTACAACACGGAAGTCTTTTATTGATGAAAGGAGAAACACAACACAAATGGTTGCATCAAATTCCGAAAACGGCAAAACAACTCCACGGTCGTATCAACATTACATTTCGCATTATTCCATAAAAAAAAAGCATCTCGAAAGATGCTTCTTTAAAACTAACCAACCAAAAAAAATATACACTGCTCTCTTTAGAAAGTAACCAGCTTTGCTAAATGTCATTGCAGTGTTACATTATTATATAAACAAACGGCGTGCCAAACTTGTTTTTTCTTCGAAAACTCCTGATATAAGCGCCTTTAGAAAACATGTTCTAAAAATATTTCATATAACTATTTGGAAAATATCACTTTAATTTTATATATTTATGATATCATTTTAATATCAATCTAAAACATACATTATGAAAGAAGAGAAAATTATCGTGCCTGCAAACGGTTATTTGATGCTATTTATATTTTTAATCCTATTTTTTGGAAGTATCATCGCCATGATTGCTATGGAAAATCCAGTATTTATTCCTGGAATTGTAATTGCGCTTGTACTTGCTATCGGATTTATTATGGTAAATCCTAATAATTCACGCGTACTTCTTTTATTTGGAAAATATGTTGGTACTGTAAAGCAGAATGGTTTCTATTGGGTAAATCCGTTTTACACAAAAAAGAAAATTTCATTACGCGCTAGTAACTTTGATAGTGAACGTTTGAAAGTGAATGACAAACTTGGAAATCCAATTATGATTAGTACCATTTTAGTTTGGAAAGTAAACAACACCTATAAAGCAGCTTTTGATGTGGATAATTACGAACATTTTGTACGTGTACAAACAGATGCTGCGGTACGTAAATTAGCTAGCATGTATCCGTATGATAACTTTGCAGACGAAGGTCACGATGAAGATATAACCTTACGTTCTAGTGTCAATGAAGTAAGTGAAGCATTGGAAAAAGAATTGGAAGAACGCCTTTCAATTGCTGGAATTCAAGTCTTAGAAGCACGAATTGGGTATTTAGCCTACGCGCAAGAAATTGCAAGTGCGATGTTAAAAAGACAACAAGCAACTGCGATTGTAGCGGCAAGACATAAAATTGTAAAAGGTGCCGTAAGTATGGTGGAAATGGCGCTTGACGAATTAAACAAAAAAGAATTATTAGTCTTAGATGAAGAACGCAAAGCGGCAATGGTGAGCAACTTATTAGTAATTCTTTGTGGTGATAAAGATGCTTCTCCGGTTGTTAACACAGGAACATTAAATCAATAAGATGAATACAAAACAAATTACAGCAATTGGCATTGGCGTAGCTGGCGGAATGAGTATTGGCACTACTGTTGGTGCGGTTATTGGAAATGTAGCCATGGGAACATTGATCGGTTCATTAATAGGAACAATTATTGGCGTCGTATTAAGTTTGGTTATTTTTAATGAAGAAAAAGAACTTTGATCCATAAAATATTTCGAGTAAAATTTGACTCAAAACAAAGATGAAAAGCTGAAAGAAGTTTTAAACAATCATAAGAAACAAGGTTGAGTTTTACATACCCTCAACAGAAATGAAACCTATTTACAAATAATTTTTGAACACAATAAGAATAGATAACTAATGCATCCTGATAGACCAAGACTCAAAATTCCCTTAGAAACTTTAGATTACATTCTAGAATTTATCACACTTACTGTGTTAATTATTTTATGGTGTTACGCGATCATGAAATACATGTCGATGCCAGACATTATACCAACACATTTCAATCTTTCAGGAGAAGTTGATGGTACAGGAAGCAAAACATCCATTTGGTTTTTACTAGGAATTACAACAGTTCTTGCCGTTGGAATTCACATACTGACCAAATATCCGCACATTCATAATTATATGGTGGAAATCACAGAAAAAAATGCTGCACATAATTATAAAATGAGTGCTCGTCTATTGCGATTCGTCAATTTAATTACGTTATTAGTAATGAGCTATATTGCTTTTACTGTAATAAAATCAGCATTAGGAGAAACAGCAGCTACAGGAAATACGCTTATATATGTGATGATTGCTTTTGGAGTAATAATGCCAATAATCCTAGTAATCTATGTCGCAAAAAATCAAAAAGTAGCAACGTCAAAAAAATAACTATGGCAAAAAAGAAAGCCTTTGCATTACGAATGAATGAAGACATGTTGAAAGCTATTGAAAAATGGGCTGCGGACGAATTTCGTAGTACCAATGGACAAATAGAATGGATGTTGATGCAAAGTTTAAAAAATGCGAAAAGAGCGCCGAAAAAGAATTCAAACGATACAACATAGCAAGCATCAAAATATTTTTTTGATATTTCCTAGTATTTTTAAGCAAATTGAAAACCTTAATTGCTCAATGAAGTGGCTTAAACTTTTTTAAGTTGCTAAACAACGTGAGTTCGACGTAAGAAGCTACTACGATTATCCTGCATTTTACCAATTCTACTATAAAGCGTAACTAATTTTAAATCTATACATCACATTTTATAGAAGAATTGGTATTATTGATTGCTTTGAGCAAAGTATAAAAACTATTAAAAAGTATGAGAAATAAAATTCTATAAAAGAATCGTGGAATTGTGTAAGACGTAATTATCGATTCTGTCGGATATTTGTATTGTAAACAAAAGGAAAATAATTACCAGTTATTAAATAACAAATAATACACAAATAAGAATAATTAAGTTTTGGTTGGTTAGTGAAAAAAAGAGGGTAACATCTTCATTAAAGTTATCCTCTTTTTTTATGCGTAGTATTTAGTTTTAAAAAATATGAAACAGAAAATTCTATTCTTCTTTAGACTTCTTTTTTGTGTCTTGCGGTTGCACAACTAATTTCTTCTTTTCGTTGGCTTTTTTCTTTTTATCTTCTAAAAACTTCTTCTTGTCCTTTTTTGGGGGAACTGTGTTTATGGTAGATTTAAAAATTTCTTCGTCAGGATCTTTTTCTTCTTCTAAAGGATCCATTGCATTGTTGATACCACGAATTACTGGCAATACCAAATTATTGTCATCTTCATCAAAAATATCATCTTTAGAAAACATACGTTCATCACCACGCCAAATAAATCCGCGTAGTTTTCGAGCGTTTTTAGGTAAATCTTTATCCGGATAAATGACGCCATCTGGTCGTGTAAAAAAGGTAATATCTTCTATTTGATTCTCGTTTATCGTAAGATTGATGGCGCTACAAATCGTTTTATCAATTCCGATAAATTCATTTTTATCATTATACATATAATAGACGACTTCGGTATTTTTTACCACGTCAACTTCACGAAGTTCATTTTCTTCAAACTGTCCATACAAATTCAAGCCTTTTACTTGATTATAGCCATCGTCGCTCAACGTATCTTTTTGCACAATAAAAGCATTATTGATGACTTTTAAAGAATCGAGTTTTTCAGTTTTTACGTTTGATATCAGGAAAATGGTGTCGCCTGTCATTTGACTTTCGCCATTCCACATAATTGGATTTCGCAACATTTTTGTAATTCCCGAATTATTATCAGCAAACAACGAATCACACTTTCCGCTCATATCCGTTTTAAAAAACTTTACATTCTTATATGCGCGAATCACCCTATTTTTCGCAGGTCCAGTCACTAATAAGCGATCTCCATGAATATACATAGAATCTGTTTCCACCAAACTAATCGCAACGGCGCGTTTGGTAATAAAGGCAGAATCTTTTGCTTTGTATACTTCGCCATAATGACCTTTTAAGATCATATTATTTATAGTATCTGTAATTTTTATATTGTTGGTCGCTGAGGCGAATTCGGTATTTTTTTCAAAATACAAACTATCACCATTAATAATTCGGTTGTCGTAATCAATGCGCGATTTTTTGACAAAGTATCCTTTTTCGGTCACTGTATTATAAAACCCGCGTTCACAATAGATGGTATATTCTTCACCTTTAATTGTAGATGGTCCATACATATATGCATGTTTGGAATCAGTATAATAATCGAGTTGTGCAGAATTTACGGTGTATTCTGGATTGTTAATATTGACATCTTTTAAGAACTGATATTTGTTTTTTTGCATAAAATAACGTCCTTCAATACTCGTCAAGGTTGTTGCGCTATCTTTTACAATTCCTTTTGTATTAAAATAAGCTTCTTGCACGTTTCTGTCAAAGTACAACGTATCTGTTGTCAAGGTCATATCAGTGTTTTGCAATCGAACATTTCGTTTGGAAACGGCTAATTTTGTATCTCCATCATATTCAATATATTCACTTGACATTTCTACAGAATCACCTTGCTGAATGAAAACATTTCCATAAGCTTTTACCCAATTTCGATCTTGAAACAACACAGCTCTATCGCACCATAAATCCATTCCTTCATGTTCAAAACGAACCTGTCCTGTTTCTGTTTTAGAGAAGATTTTTGCGCCAGGAAATTTATTCTCGTTTACGTTCAAGTTTCCACCGTAAACGATTTTAATAACCGTTTTTTTACCAGCAGCATTCTGTGTTTGAGAAAACGCAACTTGAACAAAAAAAAGTAAGATGAATAATTTCTTCATAAATAGTATGACTAATATTAACGATAACAATACTTTCCATTAAAAAAATGAAGTGTTGTAATTGTTAAAATTTCGACCAAAAATAATCTTTTTTAGATGCAAACTTCAAAAATTATGAATTTTTAACTTACACGACTTTTTAAGCAACATTTTTAGTCCTTTTAAAAAGGTAAAATTTCAATTTGCAGTATAAAACTTACAATTTAATGTTAAAGTTTAGCATTTAGAGTCAAAATTTGTAACAATATGTGCTATTTTTAAACAGATCAAAATAATCAAAACTAAAATCATGAAAAAATACAGGTATCTATTTGGGTTGATACTCATGCTGAGTATAAGCGGTTTGCATACTACAACTGCACAATCACAACAAAGTATCAAAAAAGAGATTGCAGCATTCAATTTGGACGGAACGACCATTCCAACAGATCCAAATGTGAAAATTGGAAAGTTATCTAACGGACTTACTTATTACATCAGAAACAACGGAAAGCCTGAAAATAAAGTAGAATTGCGTCTGGTAGTAAATGCAGGTTCTATTCTTGAAGATGAAGATCAACTCGGATTGGCGCATTTTATGGAACACATGAATTTCAACGGAACAAAAAACTTTAAAAAGAACGAACTTGTTGATTACCTTCAAAGTATTGGTGTGAAGTTTGGAGCGCACTTAAACGCCTATACAAGTTTTGATGAAACCGTTTACATTTTACCAATACCAAGTGACGATCCTGAAAAACTAGAAAAAGGGTTTCAAATCATAGAAGATTGGGCGCACAATGCATTATTAACTGATGAAGAAATTGACAATGAAAGAGGTGTTGTATTGGAAGAATATCGTTTAGGAAAAGGTGCTAACGAACGTATGTTGCAAAAATATCTTCCTAAAATTATGTACGGTTCAAAGTATGCAAAACGTTTGCCAATTGGAACGAAAGAAAACCTAGAAAACTTTGAGTATGAAAGTTTAAGACGTTTCTATAAAGATTGGTATCGTCCAGATTTAATGGCAGTCATTGCTGTAGGAGATGTTGATGTTGCTGTATTGGAGGAAAAAATCAAATCGCACTTTGGTAAAATTCCAGCAGCAAAAAATCCGAAGCCAAGAGTTTCCCATGAAGTAAAAAATCATGAAGAAACCTTAATTGCGATTGAAACTGATAAAGAAGCATCTTTTGCGCAAGTTCAAGTATTATTCAAAGATTTAGGCGTTCCTGAAAAAGTAAAAACAGAAGAAGATTACAGAAAACAAATGGTTCAAGGATTATTTTCTCAAATGATAAATAACCGTTTGAGCGAACTGACAGAATCTGAAAATCCACCATTTGTATTTGGTTCTACTTATCATGGCGGAACGTGGGCGAGAAGCAAAGAAGCATATCAATCTATGGCAATGTCTGCTCCAGATGGACAATTAAAAGCATTAACAGCTTTATTAGAAGAAAATGAACGTGTAAAAAAATACGGTTTCAAACAAGGAGAATTTGAAAGAGCTAAAAAAAGTATGCTTGCAAGAATTGATAAAGCTTACAAAGACAGAGACAAAATGGAATCTTCACGAATAGTTGGAAGATATGTGAGTAACTTTTTATCAGGAAGACCAATTCCATCTATGGATTGGACACACAAATTCTACAATGAGCAAATTCCAACCATAAAACTGGAAGAAGTAAACAAACTTATCAATCAATACATTAGAGACACAAATACAGTAATTGTATTGACAGGACCAGAAAAAGAAGACACACCAAAAATTACAGAAGCGCAAGTGCTAGATGTTTTAAAATCAGTAAAAACAAAAGACTTACAACCATACGAAGATAAAGCAGTTGGAAACAGTCTAATATCTACGTTGCCACCAGCTGGAAAAATAACAAACAAAACCACAAACGACGCTATTGGTGTAACAACATTAACATTGAGCAATGGCGCAAAAGTGATTTACAAGAAAACAGATTTCAAAAATGATGAAGTATTATTCTCAGCGTTCAGTTACGGAGGAAGCTCATTATATAGCGACGAAGATTACAAAGCTATTGGATTTGCAAGTGGCGGATTGGCAGAAGCTGGCGTCAATGGATTATCAAAAATTGATATCCGCAAAATGATGTCTGGAAAAATTGCCAGAGTTTCTCCATACATTGGTTCGTACAGAGAAGGATTTAACGGAAGTGCGACACCAAAAGATTTGGAAACCTTATTCCAAATGACACACTTATACTTCACGAAATTAAACAAAGACGAAAAAGCATATAACAGCTTTATAACGAAGCAAAAAGGGTTTTTAACCAACATGATGAAAAGTCCTCAGTTTTATTTCCAATTTGAAATGGGGAAATTTATGAATGGTAAAAATCCAAGATACCGAGGATTTCCAACGCCAGAAATGATGGATGCAAGCGATTATGACTTGGCATACGAAAATACCTAGAACGTTTTGCTGATGCGGGAGATTTCAATTTTTACTTTGTTGGGAATATAAATGAACAAAAACTAGAAGAATATGCTACAAAATACTTAGCGAGTTTGCCAGGGAAAAATTCGAATGAAACACCAAAATTCTCGTCATTCCGACCGTTGACCGGAAAACATACAAAAATTATAGAAAAAGGAGAAGATCCTAAAAGTTCTGTGCAAATCATTTTCAATGGAGAAGCTGATTACAACAGAAAAGATGCGATTGCAATGCAATTTTTAGGAGAAATCTTAAGCATCAAACTCATTGAAAAACTCAGGGAAGAAGAAGGTGGCGTTTATGGTGCAAGCGCATCCGGAAATATTAGTAGCCATCCGTACGACTGGTTTAACTTTAGAATTTCGTTCCCTTGCGGACCTGAAAATGTAGACAAACTAAAAGATGCTGCTCTAGCAGAATTACAGGCTATCATTGATAACGGACCCACGGAAAAAGATTTAAACAAAGTAAAAGAATCTACGCTATTAGATAACAAAGAGCAAATCAAAAAGAACAGATATTGGTTGCGTTACTTATCTAATTCAGACTATCAAAAAAGAGACGTTAACCGAATGTTGAAATTTGAAGAAGCGGTTCAAGCAGTGACGCTAAAAGACGTTCAAAGTGTTGCCAAAAAATACTTAGATGGCGATTATATTTTAGGAATTCACAATCCAGAAAAATAAAATCATAAAACCATAAAATGTATCAAAAACCGCTTAGAAATTTCTGAGCGGTTTTCTTATGTGTCTTTTTAACGAAACATTATCACGTTTGTTAATAATTTTCATTTCATTAACTGAATAATAATTGTATTTTTATCGCTTAAAATCCTCAAACAAAACATGGGCAAAATAATTGCTATTGCAAATCAAAAAGGCGGCGTTGGAAAAACAACAACATCTGTCAACCTAGCCGCGTCATTAGGTGTACTTGAAAAGAAAGTATTATTGATTGATGCAGATCCGCAAGCAAACGCAACTTCTGGGTTGGGCATTGATGTGGAAAGTATTGAAAAAGGTACGTACCAACTGTTGGAACACACGGTAAACGCTGCTGATGTAGTGATGGAAACAAGTTCCCCAAACTTAAGCATCATTCCAGCACATATAGATTTGGTTGCTATTGAAATTGAATTGGTAGACAAAGACCAACGCGAATATATGTTGCGTAAAGCGCTCAAACCAATTAAAGATCAATACGATTATATTTTAATTGATTGCGCACCATCATTAGGATTATTAACCTTAAATGCACTAACTGCCGCAGATGCAGTAATGATTCCAATACAATGTGAATACTTTGCATTAGAAGGTTTAGGAAAATTATTAAACACGATAAAAAGTGTTCAAAAAATACATAATCCTGCATTAGACATTGAAGGATTGCTACTTACTATGTACGATTCGCGTTTACGCTTATCAAACCAAGTAGTAGAAGAAGTGCAAAAACATTTCAACGATATGGTATTTTCAACCATCATTCAACGAAATGTAAGGCTAAGTGAAGCGCCAAGTTACGGAGAAAGCATTATTAACTATGATGCAAGTAGTAAAGGTGCCACCAATTATTTAAGCTTAGCTCATGAAGTAATAAAGAAAAACAGTGGTAAATAAGATTTATGGCGAAGGCAACAAAAAAACAAGCATTAGGTAGAGGTTTATCTGCATTACTGAAAGATCCTGAAAATGATATTACTTCAGTTTCTGACAAAAATGCAGACAAAGTTGTGGGGAATATTGTCGAATTGGCAATTGGTACCATTGAAGTAAATCCGTTTCAACCACGTACAAATTTTAATGAAGAAACACTTCGTGAATTAGCTTCATCCATCAAAGAATTAGGTGTTATTCAGCCAATTACAGTTCGCAAACTAGGTTTTGAAAAATACCAATTGGTTTCTGGTGAACGTCGTTTTAGAGCTTCAAAACTTATTGGTTTAGAAACCATTCCTGCATATGTGCGTATTGCAAACGATCAGGAATCGCTAGAAATGGCGTTGGTAGAAAACATTCAGCGTGCTGACTTAGATCCGATAGAAATTGCACTGTCATATCAACGATTAATTGACGAAATTAGTCTCACACAAGAACAAATGAGTCAACGTGTTGGTAAAAAACGTTCTACTATTGCCAACTACTTACGTTTACTCAAACTAGATCCAATCATTCAAACAGGAATGCGCGATGGTTTTCTAAGCATGGGACACGGACGTGCGTTAGTAAATATTGAAAATACAAACGATCAATTGGAAATCTACGAAATGATTCTTTCCAAATCACTTTCTGTTCGTGACACAGAAGAAATGGTGAAGAATTACAAAAAAGACAAAACCATTGACGCGCCAATAACTGAAAAAGAAAACGTTCCGAAGTTCGTAAAAAAAGGAATTCGTGATTTCTCAGAATATTTTGGACACAAAGTTGATGTGAAAGTTGGGAAAAATGGAAAAGGAAAAATTACCATTCCTTTTCATTCTGAAGAAGACTTTTCACGAATTAAAAAATTACTAAAGAGTGGGAAATAAAATCATTGTAGCAATTTGTTTTCTATGTTTTGCTTGCCAAATAACTTGGTCACAAGAAGAAAAAGAAAAAACAGAGGAAACAAAAACGACAGAGACAACGAAGAAGGAGCAAACGACAGAAGCATCTGAATTAAAGATTGACAATGCTTCTGTAGTAGATGAAAAAAAGGTCATAGATCCGCTATCGCCATCAAAAGCTGCATTTTACTCTGCTATCTTGCCAGGTTTGGGACAAGCATACAACAAAAAATACTGGAAAATTCCTATCGTATATGCGGCACTTGGAACCGGAATTTATTTTTATGTAGACAACAACAAAAATTACAACCGTTACCGAACAGCTTACAAAAGACGTTTGGCTGGTTTTAATGACGATGAATTTCAAGGAATCGTCGCTGATAATGACGCTTTAATTGATGCACAAGAATTCTATCAGCGAAATCGTGATTTATCATTGCTTCTCACCGTAATTGCGTATGTATTAAATATCGTTGATGCCAATGTTGACGCGCATTTACTGCAATTTAACGTAAGTGACGATCTTTCAGTACGTCCGCATATTGACCAAAATGAAATCGATTTTAATCGAAATTTGGGACTCACACTCAACTTCAAATTTTAGTTGCTGTAGCACTTTCAAAAACAACAGAATATGAACATTGCATTGCTCGGTTATGGAAGAATGGGAAAGGAAATTGAGAAAATTGCGCTCAAAAGAGGACATTCAATTGTGCACAAAATTTCAAGTGATATTAGTTCGTTTGATTTCACTTCCGTAGATGTCGCTATTGACTTCAGTATTCCGTCTGCTGCATATCAGAACATTACACATTGTATCAAACACCAAATTCCCGTTATTTCTGGAACTACAGGTTGGTTGGAACAATATGACGACGTTGTGAATATGTGTGAAACGAAAAATGGCGCGTTTATCTATGCATCAAATTTTAGCCTTGGCGTAAATATTTTCTTTGAGATGAACGCATACTTGGCAAAAATGATGTCTCAATTAGAAGATTACAAAGTAAATATTGAAGAAATTCATCACACTAAAAAATTGGATGCACCAAGCGGAACGGCAATCACACTCGCAGAAGGCATCATTCAACATACAAAATATAATGATTGGAAACTTGACGGTTCTACCAATGACGTAACACTTCCAATCGTTGCCAAACGTATTCCAGAAGTTCCTGGAACACACGAAATCACATACACATCTTCTATAGACAGTATTTCCATTAAACATGAAGCGCACAATCGTGAAGGATTTGCTCTTGGTGCCGTTGTTGCCGCAGAATGGATTCAGGATAAAAAAGGCGTGTACACGATGAAAGACGTGTTAAACATATAATAAATATAAAATATAGTACCTTTCGGTTTATATATTTGTAAATAACCAAACAGGATTCAGTGCAAAATTGAATCATTAAACAAACAAAAAATGACGTTTACGCAAGCATTTTTAATATTTTTCTTCCTCGTTCAAATCATTCACTTTTTAGGAACTTGGAAACTCTACGTAAAAGCTGGTAGAAAAGCTTGGGAAGCTTTAGTTCCAATATACAATGCATTTGTACTCATGAAAATTATCAACCGACCAAAAGAATGGTATTGGGTAATTTTACTATTCATTCCAATTGTTCAGTTGATTGTATTTCCAGTACTTTGGGTAGAAACCATTCGTAGCTTTGGGCGCACAGAACGTTATGAAACGATTTTAGTTGTTGTAACACTTGGGTTTTACATTTACTACGTAAACTATATGTTAGACGTAGAATATGTACACGAAAGAAGCTTAAAACCAAGAACAACAGCAGGCGAGTGGATTGCTTCTATTTTGTTTGCAGTTGTTGCGGCAACATTGGTACATACGTATGTCATGCAACCGTTTGTGATACCAACATCATCGTTAGAAAAAACATTGTTGGTTGGTGATTTTCTATTCGTAAGTAAAATACATTATGGCGCACGAACACCAATGACTACAGTAGCTTTGCCAATGGTGCACGATGCCATTCCGTTTACGGGAATGAAATCATACATGAAAGAACCGCAATTGCCATACTATAGATTTCCAGGATTTGAAATCATTGAACGAAATGATATTGTAGTTTTTAATTGGCCAGTAGATACACTTACCGTAATTGACAATCCGAATAGTAAAACGATGTACAAACCGTTGGACAAACGTTCTAACTATGTAAAACGCTGTGTTGGTTTGCCAGGCGATAAGCTAGAAGTAAGAGATGGTTATGTATATATTGATGGAAAGAAAAATGTGCTTCCGGAGCGTGCAAAGTTGCAATTTAGCTATTATGTACAATCGAAAGGAAGATCGTTTTCAAAGCAATATTTACACGATCGCTACGACATTACAGATGATATATATTCACAAGGAAACAATACATATATCTTTTTTGGAATGACTGAAAAGACAGCAGAAGACTTAAAAAATCATCCAAATGTCGCTGCTGTTGAAAAAATGAAGTTAGAAAAAGGAGTACGAACCGATGTTTTTCCTCAAAGTGAAAACTATCAATGGAATAACTACCAATATGGACCAATTGAAATTCCGTATGCAGGACAAACGGTACAATTAACTATGGATAATATTCCTGTATACAAAAGAGCAATTTCAGAATATGAAGGGAAAAATTTAACTGTAGAAGACAATCAAATCAAAATTGATGGAAAGGTAATTACTTCATACACATTTGAGCAAGATTACTATTGGATGATGGGAGACAATCGAGGAAACTCGCAAGACTCTAGAAGTTGGGGATTTGTTCCATTTGACCACGTACTCGGAAAACCAGTTTTTGTTTGGATGAGTTGGGACACGAAAGCGAAAGGTATTTTTAATAAAATTCGTTGGAATCGTTTGTTTACAACTGTTAGTGGCGATGGAGAGCCAACATCATACTTTAGATATTTCTTAATTTTGCTGGCAGGTTGGTTTGTATTCAACTATTTTAGAAAGAAGAAGAAAGTGGCGAAATCGTAATTTGAAGCACTATTTATATAAATAAACTATTCAACTCATAAACTTATAAACTCATAAACTCCATAGGATTGAATATCATAGCTCATCCCACATATTTTCCAAGCATCGCACATTATGTAATGTTCGCTAAAACGGAGCATTTGGTCTATGAAATGGAAGATAATTTCCAGAAACAAACCTATCGAAACCGTACGTATATTTACGGCGCAAATGGAAAATTGATGTTTAATGTTCCTGTGAGACACAATAAACAGCAAAAACATCAGAAGTATAAAGAAATTCAAATTGCTAACGAAACTGCTTGGCAACGTTTGCATTGGAAATCACTTGAAAGTGCGTACCGTACTTCACCTTATTTTGAATATTACGAAGATGAATTACGACCGCTTTTTGAAAAAAGATACACGCACTTAATTGATCTGAATTTTGACACCATTGAAATTGTCAATGAATGTTTACAGTTGGAAATAGAAACTTCTAAAACTTCAGAATACCACAGCATCATTACTGGTATGCAAGATTTTAGAAAACTAGCAGTTGTAAAAAAAGAACCAGATTACGGTTTTGATAAGTACACACAGGTTTTTGAAAACAAACACGGATTTATTTCAAACTTAAGTATCTTAGATTTGCTATTTAACGAAGGAACAAACGCACTTGCGTATTTGGAACAGCAAACTATTTCCTGATGTTTTTGAGACCTTTTGCGCATTACGGTTTGCATTTTATCTTTCCATTGCTCATAGCACTTTTTCTGTATAGAAAAACATGGAAAACCACGTATTTTATCTTTCTTCTGTGCATGCTTATTGATCTCGATCATTTGCTCGCCACCCCAATCTTTGACCCGAATCGTTGTAGTATCAACTTTCATCCCTTACACAGTTACTATGCAATTGCCATTTACGTAGGATTTCTAATCTTCAAGAAAACACGAATTCTCGGAATTGGCTTGCTCTTACACATTTTAGCAGATACTGTTGATTGTTGGATGATACAATAGCGGATTATCATTCAAAAAAAAATTACGGAATACTTGCTAATATTTTACATGTATACAAACTATTTTAAACCACTTCCAATAAAGACCCTAAAAAAAAGGATGAATTAGCCCTGAAGAAAAAGGTGATTTAACTTACAATTTGAAATCAATTTAGTATCAAATTTGTCCCAATGATTCAAAGCAATGTTTATCAATTGGAATTCAATAATAATTTGTAGAGATACAATTGATCTATCTAAAGCTTTGACATTCAAGGGAGCCGAAAATTGTATAGAGTAGGTAAATTAAAAAAGAAAAATATGTCTTTAGCAGTATCAGTAGGAATCGCCATAGGCGTTGTAGCGACTTGGGGAGTAATTGGTGGAATGTATAGGAAACCAAATTCTAAAGGTCAAAATCATCCAACAGGAAATGCAGGTGGATCTAGTAGTTGCAGTCATTGCAGAGAAGTTAAATCTTATTACGATGGTTTGAGTTTGGGAATTAAAATATTAAAATTTGTTTGGTATGGATATAAAAAAATAGAATGTGCTATTCAGGGATGTCCGATTTAGCTTTGTTATTTCTTAATGCTATAAAAAAATAATTATCTTCGATAGTACTAAGTCGTAAACATGTTCTGGAAGAAAAAGAAAAAACTGCCTATTACCACAGAAGATCAAATCTGGATTGATGAAGAATTAGCATGGCTTAAAAAAGAATTAAGTCATAAGCATTTTATGGAAATCAGAACGGTTACACCAACAAAAAACTTTTATAACAGAACCTTTGATGGAAGTGAGCAAGATGCGGAATTCATCTTAAAACGTACGATGGAATTGATGAAAATTGAAGCTGTAGACATCAAGTTGAATTACTTCTCGGATAGTCCAATTGAAATGGACGATGGAACATTGCTATCAACTCCAGCAGACATCAACGGAGAATGGCAAAGTGCAGCAGGAACTTATGAGAGTAATGGAGAAGATGTGATTATCTCTATTGAAAGAAGTCAACTAAAAGATCCAATTTCTCTTATCGCTACCATTTCTCACGAGTTATCACACGAAATATTATTAGGAGAAAACAGAATAGCAGAAAATGACGAATATTTAACAGACTTGACTGCAATTACGTACGGTTTCGGAATTTTTATTGGAAATTCAAGATTCAATTTTACTAGAGTAGGAGCATTTGGTTGGCAATCAAAATCTTCAGGATATTTACCAGAGCAAATCATTGCGTACACCATGGCAAAACTATCGCAAATGCGAAATGAATCTACGGATTATGTCAAATATCTAGACAGTTCACTTCAAAAATATTTCAAGCAAAGTGAAGCGTATTTAGCAGTAAACAAAAACTGATTTTTTAATTAGTTGTGAGTATTGAGAAGTTTCAAAGTAAATATTATTTTTCCATAAACAACAAACCAACGAATAACGAATAACGAAGTTAAGTTATAACTGTTGAATTTTAAATTAGAAAAGTATAATTTAGCCAGCAACCAGCAACCAGCAACCAGCAACCAGCAACCTCAATCCAACGAAATCACACTTTGTATCGCATAATGATCTGAGTAATGTTCTGTAAAAGTTTTAAATTTATTTACGGTAAAGGATTCATCAACAAGCACAAAATCAATTCGCATCGGGAAAAAGGGATAATCTAAGGTTTTTCCAAAGCCGCTTCCAGCTTCTACAAATGCATCTTTCATACTACCTTTAATAGTTTTATAAACGTTAGAAAATTGCGAATTATTAAAATCTCCCAAAATAATTTTCTTATACGTACAGTTCTTCCGATTGATCTCAAACAATTCTGCTTGCGATTGCTGCATTTTAAAAGTTTTTGCCATTCGTTTTAGTAAACGTTCTGAATTTTCCTGTGTCAATTCTTCTTTTTGCGGATTGATACGTAACGATTGTAAATGTAAATTATACACACGAATGGTATCTTTATTCTTTACAATATCAATATAAATAGCATTATTTGGCGTATTTGGAAATTCCAAAGAACCTTTGTGGACAATTGGATATTTAGAAAAAATAGCTTGTCCCGTTTTTTTGTTTTTACCTTTTAAAACAACATGTTTGTATGTATAAAAATTAAAAGCTGCTTGTTGATTTTTGTGAAACTCCTGAAACGCTACAACATCAGGAAAATCTGCATGTACAAGGTCTACAATTTTCTTATCAACATGTGTTTCCTTAATCCAATTATAAATATTAAACAGACGCACATTGTAACTCATCACAGAAATTGAATTCTGAGAAGGTGCTGTCGTATTTCTTGAAAATTTATACAAAGATGTTACATGTGAATATCCAATAATCAGCACAAAAAAGGATAATAAAAATTGTCTTCGGACACTCAAGATCCAAATAAACATAAAAATAAAGTTGATGATGATAAACACCGGAACCAACAAACTCAGTACAGAGAGAATTGGAAAACTTTTAGGAACTGCGTATGGTAAAATATAGGATAGAAGAAGAAGCGCTGCAAATACAGAGTTTAAGAAGAAAAAAATTCTACCAAAAATACTTAATCGTTTCTTCTTTTCACGCATACATTAATTTTCCTTTCCTGACTTAAATAAAAAATCCTTTTCAGCTTTTGTCAGACTTTCATAGCCAGACTTACTAATTTTATCCAAAATAGCATCAACTTTTCGTTGCTTCTCTGCGGATGATTGTGCAGTCGTAGTTGTAGTAGAACGTTTCGTTGTCTTGTTTTTGTATACGGTTTTTAATGGAGATTTATCTTTTCTGCTAAAAAGATGCATCAATTTATCCCAAAAGCGTTCAAAACCAATACCAATATCGTTGCCTTTTATGAGTTGTTTGGAATACAAAAATCCTATCAAAGCTCCGCCAATATGTGCATAATGTCCGCCAGCATTCCCGTAAGGAATATAGGAAATGTAAGAGATTACCAATAAAGCAGCAATAATCCAATATTTAATTTGAATCAAGCCAAAAAGATTTACAATATAATTAGGCGCGTATATTGCACCAGCAACTAATATCGCCAATACAGCAGCCGAAGCGCCTACAGCAGTTGCTTCTGTTCCTCTAAAAGTTGGTAAAAAGTTATATGCCAACAGGAAAAAAAGCGATCCTGCTAAAATTCCATAAGCATATACTGTGATAAATTGTTTTTCTGTAAAGAATGTAAAAAAGATACGTCCGGAGAAGTACAATACAATACAATTAGACAGTAAATGTCCAAAACTTGCGTGTAAAAAAGCACAGGTAATAATGGTCCAAGGTTTATACAAAACATGCGTCCAGCCATTTTTCAGGGCAAAATAATCTGTAAAAAAAGTAGCATGTGCACCACCACTAAACGAATAAAAGATGGCATTATATATTGAAATGACTGCAAAAATAGTAATGTTGATTGCAATCAATTTCTCAGCAGCGTTCAGTCCACGATACGTAGTTAATAAACGTGTTTTTGTATCCATTAGTCCCAACGATTTTTATTAAACTGTGTTTTATCAAAATACAACATAAGTAAAAAGCCAAACAATGCGCCACCTAAATGGGCAAAATGTGCAATGTTTCCGGCGCCAAACAAGCTAAATCCTCCAGAAATTCCGCCAATAAAATCAAGCAGTAACAATCCAGGAATAAAATACTTAGCTTTTACAGGAATTGGAATAAACATAAGCATTAATTCTGTATTCGGATACATCATACCAAAAGCCACCAAAACTCCATACAAAGCGCCAGAAGCTCCAAGTGCTGGTGCATAGAAATCACCAACTAAAGTTGAAATCTGACTTTCTGTTAATATATTTTCCCAACTAGTCATATATTTAGCTTGACTAATGATATTAAAAATCTCTGTTTGATTATAGCCTGCTTCCAACAATATATTCATGTTACTATACACGCCGTAATAATTAACCAACGTATGTATCAAACCAGCTCCAACGCCAGTAATCATATAGAAACTTAAAAATTTCACTTTTCCCCAACGCATTTCTAGCGCAGAACCAAACATCCACAAGCCAAACATATTGAATAGTAAATGAGTGATACTTTCTGTAGAGTGCATAAACATACTTGTGACAGGTTGCCAAAATTTAAAATTTGGATTTTCAGGAAAGTACAATGCCAAAAGTTGCACAAGGTCTATACCTCTTTCCAGCAAAATCATGGTGGCAGCCCAAACGATCACATTGATAATGATGAGGTGTTTTACGGTATCTGTAATGCGCATCATAATCTATATAAATTTTTTATCTAAATCATCCACGCTCAGTGTGATGAATATGGTTCTGTTAAATGGAGAAACGTTAGGTTCTTTACAAGCAAATAAGTTGTTTACCAACGATTCTTGTTCTTCTACTTCTAGTTTTTTTCCAGTGCGAATTGCCATGCTTTTTGCTAACGATTTGACTAAAACGTCTGTTTGACTAAATCCTGTGTCAGGAATTTCTCCTTGAAAATCATTCAGCATTTGTTCAATGATAATTTGCAGTTCACTTTCAGAAATATTGGATGGAATTCCAGAAAGTTCAATCGTATCATTCGTAATATTGCTAAACATAAAACCAATATTTTCTAAACTTTCTTTTACTTCTTTTAAAAGCGCAATTTCACTTGTGGAAAAGGTAAACGTTACCGGAAATAGTAATTGCTGACTTACCGCTTCGCTTACCGTAATATTTCGTAGTAATTGCTCGTACAAAACACGTTGATGTGCTCGGTGTTGATCGATAATTACAATTCCTGATTTGATAGAACTTACAATATATTTTCGGTGTAATTGATAGGTTAACGTTTCACGAGGTTCTTCATTGGTAAACAAAGAACTTGTCATTTCTTCTGATTCAAACTCTATATTTTCGGTTGAAAACTGATTGGAATTTGATTTCGATTCCAATCCTACATACAAACTTTCCCAACCTTCTGTCGATTCTTTCTTGTAATTTGTATATCGCGGTTGTGTTGTCGTATTTCCAGCAGTTTTCTTTTCATCTGCAAACGGATTGAAACTACGATCTACCTGAATGTTAGGAACTGCCGCTTGTTTGTTTTTATAATCGTATGGTGTATCTAAATTTGCATCACGATCAAAATCGAGTACAGGAGCAATATTAAATTGTCCCAAACTATGTTTTACAGTCGCGCGCAACATCGCATACAGCGAATGCTCGTCGTCAAATTTAATTTCTGTTTTTGTGGGATGAATGTTAATATCAATCGTTTCAGGATGTACTTCGAGATAGATAAAATAACTCGGTTGCATCTTTTCTTTCAGTAAACCTTCAAAAGCGGCGTTGATCGCGTGATGTAAGTACGGACTTTTGATAAAGCGATTGTTTACAAAGAAAAATTGTTCGTTTCTGCTTTTTTTGGCAAACTCAGGTTTTCCCACAAATCCGCTAATTTTTACAATGTCAGTATCTTCCTGAATTGGCACCAACTTTTCATTGGTTTTTCCACCCAAAATATTCACAATACGCTGTCTGTAATTACTTTTCGGAAGGTTGAATAATTCGTTTCCGTTATGATACAACACAAATCCAATATCAGGATGTGCCAACGCAACACGTTGAAATTCGTCAATAATATGGCGTAATTCTACAGCATCAGATTTTAAAAAATTACGTCGTGCAGGAATGTTGTAAAATAGATTTTTGACAGCAATCGAAGTTCCTGTTGGTGTTGTAATCACTTCTTGCGTGATGAGTTTGCTTCCTTCAATTTTAATACGTGTACCAAGCTCGTCTGCTTCTTTTTTCGTTTGCAATTCCACATGCGCAATTGCCGCGATAGAAGCTAAGGCTTCTCCACGAAAACCTTTTGTGTTTAAATTAAATAAATCTTCTGCGGCTTGAATTTTGGACGTAGCATGTCGCTCAAAGGAAAGTCGCGCATCCGTTTCGCTCATTCCAAAGCCATTATCAATAACGTGTATAAGTGTTTTTCCAGCTTCCTTAACAATCAGTTTGATTTCGGTAGCTTTTGCATCAATTGCATTTTCAAGTAACTCTTTTACCACAGATGCAGGTCGCTGCACAACTTCTCCTGCTGCAATTTGATTTGCAACATGATCGGGTAAAAGCCTTATTATGTCTGCCATGTATTATCTTCCTCTAGTAAATATTGATAGGTCAAAGTCAATAAAAAACAAGAAAATCAATATAAGTACAGCGATGATGATAATCAAACGTATAGAAACTTCACGATTTCCTCGATGTCTACTGGCTTTTCGTGCTTCTTTCCAATGTCCTCCAAAGTCATTTGCGTTTAAACCTTCACGGTGTTTTACAAATCTAGACTCAATTTCATATACATTTCCAGTCTCTTTCCCTTCGTAATAACGAGGTGTATAGTTGAATCGTTTATTCTTTCTTAATTTAAAAACATTTCCTTTAAACAACATAGGCGTAGAATTATATCAAAGTTACCTAAAAACTGAACAAAAACCATTCCTAAACCTATAAAAAATGTTAACAATGGTAAATTTGGAGCTAAAAAAAGCTGTCTAAAAAGTACAGATTTCGTCAAACCGAACTCTTGTGCTGAACTTGATTCAGTATGATTCGGTTTCTCATAATAGTTAAAAATCAATATGATGAGATTCTAGATCAAGTCCAGAATGACGTTTCAATATACTTTTAGACAGCCTATTTTAGTTCTTATCTGTGTATTGTTTGTGTTCTATCAGGACCGACAGAAACAATTTTAATTGGAATTTCCAGTTCTTTTTCCAAGAAATCGATATAATCATTCAATTCTTTTGGAAACTGCGATGGATCGCTCATTTTGGTTAAATCTTCTTTCCAACCTTTGAATTCTGTATAAATTGGTTCAATGTTTTCTGGTTCAATATTATAAGGAAGATGCGAAATTGTGTCGCCTTTATATTTGTAAGCGGTACATACTTTTAAGGTTTTAAATCCAGAAAGCACATCACCTTTCATCATCATTAATTGCGTAACTCCGTTCACTTGACACGCATATTTTAGCGCAACCAAATCTAACCAGCCACAACGTCTTGGTCGTCCAGTTACGGCACCAAATTCGTTTCCAATTCGCGCCATTTCTGCTCCAACTTCATCAAATAATTCTGTTGGAAAAGGTCCTGAACCTACACGAGTTGTATATGCTTTAAAGATTCCGAAAACGTCTTTTACTTTGTTTGGCGCAACTCCCAATCCTGTGCAAGCTCCTGCGGCTGTTGTGTTTGAGGAGGTTACAAACGGATACGTTCCAAAGTCAATATCTAATAAAGAACCTTGCGCACCTTCTGCCAAAATCGTTTTTCCGCTTTTTTGTGCTTGGTGTAAATATTCTTCACTATCAATAAATTGCAATGTTTTTAAAACTTCAACAGCTTCAAAGAATTCTGCTTCCATTTCCTGCAAATCGTATTGAACATCTACATTATAAAAATTTATCATCGCTTCGTGTTTGTTAGTCAAAGCGCGATATTTTTCTTTCCAGTTATCCAATTCTAAATCGCCTACACGAATTCCGTTTCTACCAGTTTTGTCCATGTACGTTGGTCCAATACCTTTTAGCGTAGAACCAATTTTTGCTTTTCCTTTAGAAGCTTCAGAAGCAGCATCAAGCAAACGATGTGTTGGTAAAATTAAGTGTGCTTTTCTTGAAATGATTAGTTTTTTATGAATGTCAATGTTGAACTGCGCCAAACCATCTAATTCTTTCTTAAAAACTACAGGATCAATCACAACACCATTTCCAATCACGTTGGTTGCGGTTTCGTGAAAAATCCCAGAAGGAATTGTACGGAGTACATGTTTGATACCGTCAAATTCCAACGTATGACCAGCATTTGGTCCGCCTTGAAAACGGGCAATAATATCGTAGTTTGCGGTAAGTACGTCAACAATTTTTCCTTTGCCTTCGTCTCCCCATTGAAGTCCGAGTAGTAAATCTACTGCCATTGTATTAAGTATGTTAGTGTGTTGTTAGTGTGTCTTAATTATCTTTTTTCTTCTTTGTTGCGTAGAAATATAATGAGTGATTGTGAATGTCAATATCAAAAATTTCTTCAATAGTTTTTTTGATGCTTTGGATTCTAGGATCACAAAATTCCATCACATCACCAGAATCAGTAAGAATAATATGATCGTGTTGTTTGTCAAAATATGACTTTTCGTAATGCGCTTGGTTTTGCCCAAACTGATGTTTACGCACCAAATTGCTGTCTAATAAAAGTTCTATAGTGTTGTAAAGTGTAGCTCTACTTACTCTATAGTTTTTATTTTTCATTTTGATGTAAAGCGACTCAATATCGAAGTGTTCTTCGCTTTCGTAAATTTCTTGAAGTATTGCAAAGCGTTCAGGAGTTTTTCGGTGTCCGTTATCCTCTAAAAACTTAGTAAAAACGTTTTTTACAATATCTTGATTATTTTCCTCCATATGTTGTTGCATCTTGGCTGAAGATTAAAAAACAAATTTACACTTATTTTTCAAATTTATGGACATATTCCCGTTCGGAATTCAAATAGGTGTGTTAATAACGTACTATTTATGACTATAACATCTGATTTTGTTTGCTTTTTTACTTTGAAAAATGTACTTTTAGTAAGTATGTTTCTGATAATCAGAAATGTGAGCTCTCCTAACTTAATATGTAAACCCTATTGCAATTTGCACTAATTATGGTGTAAACATGCGCATAATTCACTTTAATGTTTTATATATTATGAAAAAAAGAATTCAATCCACGATTAAGATTAGGGAAAAAAGTCATTTCTAGTTTGGAAACGTTTCATCTGCAAGGTGGGACAGAAGTGCCAAGTGAAGTGCCAACCGAACCTGTAAAAACGAAAAAGACACAACGAACTGCACACGATGCATGTACAATTATTGCTACTTGTTACTGTTCTCTAACATGTCCAGAGAAATGTGATGAATGCTAAATTTTAATCATTTTTATTAGTAGTTATTGTTAAAAAAAGCTGTGAGATACAAGGAATTGTAGCTGACAGCTTTTTTGAATTTCTTGTCTCGTCCTGAAATAGCGTTACACTAAATTTTAAGCGTAATGAAAACAAATTATGTAAAACGTACTCAAAAAGATTATTCATTATCTTTTAAACTCCAAGTAGTTCAAGAGATTGAACAGGGTAAACTGACACGCTCACAAGTCTTATCAAAGTATGGTATACAATCTGGATCTACCATCAGAACTTGGTTAAAAAAATATGGTAACTTTGATTGGCATAATCAAACTCCACTTTCTATGACAAAGACTCCAGAACAAAAGATTTTAGAATTAGAAGAAAAAATCAAACTGTTAGAAAAGCAGAAGGCTCGTGCAGAACATCTGGCGGAGCGTGCTGACAAGAAAGCTATTTTGTTTGATATGATGATTGATTTAGCAGAAAAAGAGTTTAATATTCCTATCAGAAAAAACTCCAAACCCAAGTAATCGATATGTTTAGAATACATTACAGAGAAAGTATCTCATCTACTTGTGAGTTACTTGGGGTAAGCAGGCAAGTATATTACCGAGCGATACGTTCAAAAGAGAAACGACAGTGTATTGCTAGTGATGTGATAGAGCTGGTTCAATCTGTTAGAATAGAGCAACCACGCATTGGCACAAGGAAGTTATATCATATTCTACAAGAGTCTTTACGTAGTTTAGGTGTCGGCAGAGATCGTTTATTTGCTATTTTAAAGGCAAATCATATGTTGATTAAACCCAAGCGGAGCTATCATATCACTACTAACTCTCATCATCGGTTTAGAAAACATAACAATGTAATAGAGAATTTAGATGTAAACAGACCAGAACAAGTTTGGGTAGCAGATATTACCTATGTAGGTAATCGAGCTAATCCCATGTATTTATCGCTTATTACAGATGCATATTCTAAGATGATCGTTGGGTATTATCTATCCAATACCTTAGCAGTAGATAGTTCTATAAAAGCATTAAAGCAAGCTGTTAAAAACAGAAAATATCCCAAGGAAAGGCTAATACATCATTCTGATAGAGGTTTACAATATTGTAGTAATCAATATCAAAGAATATTAACTAAGAGTCATATTAAATGTAGTATGACAGAATCCTATGATCCATATCAAAATGCAGTAGCAGAGCGAATCAACGGAATCTTGAAACAAGAGTTTTTGATGGGCACCTCTAAAATAGACATCAAACTAATGAAGAAAATAGTACAACAGAGTATTAAAGTTTATAATACCAAAAGACCGCATTTATCATGTCAAATGCTAACTCCAGAACAGATGCACAAACAAAATAAAGTCAACATAAAAACCTATAAAAGAAAAAACACAGATAAGACAGCTGTCTTATCTGTGTTTTAACTATTTTTAATCCTAAATAACTGTAACGGTTTTTTAGGACGGGTCATCTGTAGTATATTTGGTGTTAAGCTCTTGTTATTTTCTCAATACCGTGAATTTTCTTCAAATTGTTAATAAGTCGCTTTAAAATAGTATTGTTTTTTACAATTACGGTGATTCTTCCTGTGAAAATTCCGTCGTTAGTTTCAAAACTGATGTTTCTAATGTTTACATGCATATTGTTTGAAATAACTTTGGTAACATCATTTACCAATCCCATATTGTCAATTCCCGTTAATTCTAGCAAAACGGTAAATTCTTCCTGAGAAGAATCAATCCATTTGGCAGGCATAATACGATATGCATAATTTGCTTGTAAACTCACTGCATTTGGACAATTTTTCTTATGAACTTTGATTCCTTCATTCACTGTTACAAAACCAAAAACAGGATCTCCTGGAATCGGATTGCAACAATTGGAAAGTTTGTAATTTAGCTTTTCTTCTTCCTTCCCAAAAACCAACAAATCATAACGGTTGGAAACTTCTGGCTGATTGATTTCTTCGGCGGGAATTGAAGGAGATCTTCTAATTTTATTCTTGAAAAATTTAAAAATACTATTGCTTCGTTGTGCTGCAAATTCTTTTAATTTCTGATTGTCAATCGTTCCAATACCAACGCGATAAAACAAATCTAAGCTTGTTTTTAGCTTAAAATGATTTACCAATTCATTGATTGATTTTTCGTCAAGTGAAATTTTGAGTTGCTTTAATTTTCTGCGTAAAATTTCTTTTCCATCTTCTGCAATCGCTTTCTTTTCTTCTCGTAAAGAAGATTTAATTTTTGAACGCGCTCTTGATGTTGTCGCATAATCCAACCAGTTTGCATTTGGTTTCGATTTGTCTGATGTGATAATTTCGACTTGATCGCCACTTTTCAATTCGTGACTCAACGGCACTAATTTTCCATTTACTTTAGCGCCACGCGTGTGATAACCAACTTGCGTGTGAATGCTAAAAGCAAAATCGAGCGGAGTTGCACCTTTTGGTAAAGATTTTAAATCTCCATCTGGAGTAAACACAAAGATTTCCTTTGCGTATAAATTCAGTTTGAACTGTTCAACAAAATCTACCGCATTTGCTTCCTGATTTTCGAGCGCTTCTTGAAGTTTATTGAGCCAAGGTTCCAAGCCTTGTTCTTTTTGATCTCCTTGTTTGTATTTAAAATGTGCCGCATATCCTTTTTCTGCAATTTCATGCATACGATGCGAGCGAATTTGCACTTCAACCCAACGACCTTTTGGTCCCATAACTGTGATGTGTAATGCTTCGTAACCTGTTGATTTTGGGGGAGATATCCAATCGCGCAAACGCACAGGATTTGGTCTAAAGTGATCGGTGACAATAGAGTATATTTTCCAAGCAAGGAATTTTTCGTTTTCTAAATCTTCCGTATCATAAATTATTCTGATGGCAAATTTATCATAGACTTCATCAAAGGTAACACCTTGTTTGACCATTTTTCTACGAATGGAAAATATCGATTTAAAACGCCCTTTTATTTCATATTCAAAGTTTTCTTTATCTAAAGAGTTTTTAATGACAGAAGCAAAGTTGTCAATATATTTCTGTTGTTCTTCTTTGCTTTCTTCAATTTTGTTCTCAATGTCATTAAAAACTTCAGGTTCGGTATATTTTAATCCTAAATCTTCCAATTCAGTTTTAATATTATACAAACCAATTCGGTGTGCTAACGGCGCATAAATGTATAAAGTTTCGGAAGCAATTTTAACTTGCTTGTGCGCAGGCATGGATTCCATGGTTTGCATATTGTGTAGACGATCAGCAATTTTGATGATAATCACACGGACATCATCATTAATCGTTAAGAGCATTTTACGGAAATTTTCCGCTTGCATCGAAACGTCTTTATCTTTTTTAAGATGTGAAATCTTGGTCAGTCCATCCACAATTTTGGCAACGGTAATTCCAAACATTCGCTCAATATCTTCCAGCGTATATTCGGTATCTTCTACGACATCATGCAAAAGGGCAGAAGCGATAGAAGTGGCGTCCATTCCAATTTCAGAAGCTACAATTTTGGCAACAGCAATTGGGTGAAAAATATACGCTTCACCACTTTTTCTGCGTTGATCTTTGTGCGCGTCAACAGCGACATCAAATGCTTTTCTGATGATTTTTTTATCTTCAGCAGAAAGTACTTGATAACTGATGCGTAGCAGTTCTTTATACTGCTTCGCAATCGCTGCATTTTCCTTTTCAATTTCAATTTCTGTCATATAATTAAAATTAAGTCAAAGAAATGTAACAAACAAGTATGTTTTACGAATTTAGTGAAGAAAATGGTTTTTGTGAGATATGTTGATCTGTCTTGTATTTATAGATATTTATTTTGTTTTGATTTTCAGTGTTTTAAATGTTTTTTAGAAGTGGTTGGTATCTATATAATTAATTTAGTTTTTGGACTAAATATCTACTTTAAATCGTTTTCACAATCATACTTTTTATAATGTCCATATTGATATTTAAGATTTATAGCAACTAAACTATTCTCAATTCTTTTATGCTCTTTTCCATTTCTGTATATAATTTCAGACTTATTACCATCAATATTATAGGAAAGACTATCACCTATTTTTAAGTTTGTTACATCAGTCGTAAAAAGTATTTTATTATTTTTGATTTGACACACAAAAATTTCATCATTGATTAATAGCAAATAATCTCCTTTCTTATTAGAATATGTCATATCTAAACAAGCATATCCTCCTTTTTCTATATAAGTTTTACTTCTAACTATTCCACTGAACTGAACGGTACACTGCTCCCAATAATCAATCTTATATTTTTCAGATTCAATTTTATTTTTTTTATCATTAAAATAAACAAAAATAACAAAAATCATTCCTACAATAGGAACTACGTAATTCATTATTTTAGAAATTTCTTTCATTTTTATACAACTATAGATTACAGAAAACTTCGTTGTCGCTTCGCTTCAAAAATCACAATTGCTGCCGCAACAGAAACATTCATGGAATCTATTTTTCCTTGCATGGGAATGATGATGTTTTGGGTAGAATTGTTCAGCCATTCATCACTTAAGCCTGTTGCTTCCGTACCAACGACGATCGCAGTCGCTTTTTGATAATTTTGAAGATGATAGTGCTCGGAAGCCGTCAATGCCGCACAATAAATAGCAATGTCTTTTTCCTGTAAAAAGGAAATGATTTCCGCAGTGCTTCCCATGGCAATTTGTGTCGTAAACACACAACCAACACTTGAACGTACAATATTCGGATTGTACAAATCTGTTTTTGGATTTGCGATGAAAACGGCATCAATATTGGCAGCATCTGCAGTACGAAGCAATGCGCCAATGTTTCCAGGTTTTTCAGGTGCTTCTGCGACTAAAATTAATGGAGTTTTGTTGTGAAAAGTAATCGTTTTGAGTGAATGTTCTTTGGTTTGTATAATTGCCAACACACCTTCCGTACTTCCGCGATAGGCAATTTTTTGATAAACTTCTTTCGAAATTTCAATACATTCAGGAGTGTTTTTAGCTGTAGCTAAAAGTTCTTGTATGCGTTCGTACGAACAAATTTCAGGATAAAATAATAGTGTGTCAATCGCATAGTTTCCTTCGAGTGCAAGCGTCAATTCACGAAAACCTTCTAAAATACATTTTCCTTCTTTTTTACGACTTCGCGACTTTTCTTGAAGTTGTAATATGTGTTTTATGGTCGTATTTTGTGTGCTGGAAATTTGTTTGTACATGCTGCAAATATAAGAAAGAGATTATTTTGAATTCACGCAGATGCTTAATTTTAAATAAAACAGTTACTTTGAAGTTTTAGAATGTTGTATTTTAGTAGTTTAATCAGAATAAGAGTAAAAATTTACGAATATTCAAAATTTAATTTTTTTTGAGACACATAAAACATCACACTATTTTTAGAGTAAAATTAATATTACTTTTATCATGCATTTGTATTTTTAGTTGTTCTTCTGATGATGCTGTGGAAGTGACTCCAAAATCATACCGTATTTTATCTTTGGGTGATAGTTATACGATTGGACAAAGCGTGTGCGAAACGTGTCGTTTTCCAGTGCAATTAAAAGATAGTTTAGTAGCTAATTTTCCTGCGGTAGATAATTTTAGTGTAAAAATAATTGCGGAAACTGGTTGGACAACCACAAATCTTATCAATGCGATTACAGAAGATGATAATTTGACGAATACTTACGATTTGGTGACGTTGTTAATTGGTGTGAACAATCAATATCAAAACAAACCTTTTTCTTTGTATGAAAGTGAATTTCCCGAGTTGGCAATGAAAGCAGTTTCTTTAGCAAAAGGTGACGCGAGTAATGTGATTGTGGTTTCTATTCCCGATTATGCATTTACACCATTTGGACAAGGTTTTGGTTTTTCGCCTACGACTTCCGAAGAAATAGATCAATACAATACTTTTGCTAGAAGTTATTGCAATGCAAACGGGATTACCTTTGTGAATATTACAGATATTACCCGTGAAGGTTTGACTAATCCGGCTTTGGTAGCGCAAGATCAATTGCATCCTTCGGAATTGGCATATTCGTTATTTGTTGAGCGATTGTTGCCATTTGCTACCGAAAAGATTCAATAATTCTACAATCTTTTTTAGACAATAAGAAAATATTAGCAACTATTAGTAATAAAAACATTCGTCATTCTTGTAATGATCTGTAAAACACTTCGACTCAAGCAGAAATAAAACAAACTAACTAATGAAAAAAATTACTTTAGTTCTCTTGGGACTATTCTTGATGACCGCTTGCAATAATACTGAAAAGAAATCGGAAACTTCCAACACTACAACGGAAGAAGCAAAAGTCAATCCAAAAAAATACCCAGAAAAATTACAAAAAGTGTTTGACGCACATGGCGGAATTGACAATTGGAATAAAGCACAAACATTGGTGTACGAAATGGTAAAGCCAGATAAAACAGAAAAGCATATTACCGACTTGCATTCTCGAAAAACACGTTTGGAAGGAAAAGGTTTTACGATTGGTTATGACGGAAAAGATGTTTGGTTAGCACAAAAAGACACAACCGCTTTTAGAAGCAACGCACGTTTTTACCATAATTTATATTTCTACTTTTATGCAATGCCTTTTGTGTTAGGTGATGATGGAATTACATATGATAAAGAAGAAAGTTTAACGTATGAAGGTGTTTCATATCCAGGATATAAAATTTCGTATGGTGATAATGTAGGCGATTCTCCAGAAGATAATTACTTTATTTATTACAATCCTGAGACCTATCAAATGGAATGGTTGGCGTATACGGTAACCTATTTTAATGGAAAGCCAAATGATAAAAGAGGTTACATTCGTTATGAAAATTGGCAAGATGTCAATGGAATTATATTGCCAAAAACATTGACTTGGTTTACAACCGATGAGGAAGGAAACTTAAAAGCACCACGTAATTCAGTAGAATTCACAAATGTAAGTTTGACAGAAAAAGCTATGGAAGCAACAATATACGCACGACCTGAAGATGGGAAAATTGTTCCGAAAGGATAATCATCATATGATTGAAAAAGAAAAATTGGAAATAAAAAAATCCTCATTATGTCAATGAGGATTTTTTTATGCGTTACGTTTCTCGTATACGTATTTATTGTTTATAAGCTCCGTTTAAATGTAATTGATTGACATCAAAACCATTAAACATGATATTATTTAAATTGTTTCGTAACTGAAAACGTTTTGGAGTTATATTTGGTAAAATAGAATGTTCTGTTGAAAGATTACGAAAAGTAGCAGAAATACTATGATCGTCTAACAGTCCACGTCGAATTCCCTTCTGAACATGTTCTCCAATATTAGATAAATTTGGCAAACGTTCGCGCACGTTGGAATAATCGGTAGCGATATTATTAGATAATTCTGAAAATGTAGGTAACTGAAAATTTTCAATCGTTTCATTTTCTTCAATAGTTGGTGTATTTGACGTATTTTGAGCCGAAATCTGCAACACCGCCAACACGGTAATTGCCAAAGCAAATTTTTGTATTCTTTTCATAATATCCTTTTTTTATTTGTATAAGTAGCAACTTGTTCTATAAAGTTACTATTTTCCATCATATTTTTTTGTATAACGCTTCCATAATTTCGTTTGATGCGTCTCCAAGCTCAACTCACGACCTTCAATAAAGGCATGTGTTAAAATATTTCCACGCATGTCTAGCGCATCTCCTTCGCTTATAAAAAGTGTGGCGTCTTTTCCAACTTCTAAGGTTCCTAAACGATCGTCAATCCCTAAAATTTTTGCAGTATTTGATGTAATTAATTGCAATGCTTTTTCTTTATCCAAACCATGTGCAGCTACAGTTCCCGCCAAAAATGGTAAATTACGTGTATTCATACGTTCCATTTGACCACTATTTTCCAATCCGACTAAAACACCAGCATCTGTTAGAATTTTAGCTTTTTTATAGGAAAGATCATAATCTTCATCGTCCATGTTTGGTACAGAATGTGTTCTGTGTAATAACACAGGAATTTTATTTTGGCGTAAAGTGGTTGCTACTTTATGTGCGTGATATCCACCAACAATAACAATTTTAAGTTTGTTTTTCTTTCCAAATTCGATCGCATCTAAAATTCCTTTTTCGGTATTTACATGTACATACAATTTTTGTGAACCATCTAGCAAACCTTCCATAGCTTCGTATGGCAAATTCTTTGGACTTCTTGAACCTTTTAAATAACTGGCGGTTTCATTAAATACATCTTGAATTTGTGTCAATTGTTTTGCATAATTTTTATTTGGACGTAAACCTCTTGGTTCTCCAAGCCACCAACGACCACGAGAATAGTTATTTGGCCAATTCATGTGAATTCCATCATCAACTTTTATGGCAGCATCTTCCCAATTCCAAGCATCTAGTTGTACGATAGATGAAGTTCCAGAAACAGCGCCACCACGTGGAGTAATTTGTGCTGTTAAAATTCCGTTTGGTCTGCAACTCTCTACTACTTTCGATTCTGTGTTATACGCAATCAAACTACGGATGTGCGGATTGAAACTTCCCGTTTCTTGTTGGTCACGCGTTGCTCTTACGGCATCAACTTCTACCAAACCAAGTGTCGAATTTGGCGCGATAAATCCAGGATACACATGTTTTCCTTTTGCATCAATTACTTTTCCAGCTGTTGCTGTGTTTGCAGAAGTTCCAATGCGAGTAATCTTTCCGTTTTCAAAAACAACAGTAGCGTTTTCAATAGTCGATCCGTTTCCAATATGTGCGGTTACACCAACAATTGAGATTGCTTGCGACTGTTTATCCGCAGGCGTTTGTTGGGCAAAACTTAGACTGCTAAACAAAACAGCTAAGCATAATGTATATGTATAAATATATTTTTTCATGTCAGTTTTTGTTTAAAATTCAACAGTATCACAATGATGATGTACTTTGTCTTTTTTCTTAGCAGGTTGTGTTTTCATGCCTTTATTTTTCTCAGCAAGCATCATATTCATCAACTCGTTGCGTTCATTTTGAATCTTTCTTCGCAATTGCGCATCACGTTCCAAATCAAAATACACCGTTCCTTCAATCATTGTTGTTTGTGCTTTTGCGTAAATTGACATTGGATGAGCTGTCCATAATACCAAATCAGCTTGTTTTCCAGTTTTAATACTTCCAACTTTATCATCAATATGTAATAATTTGGCAGGATTCAGTGTCACAAACTTCCAAGCATCTTCTTCTGAAACACCACCATATTTTACTGCTTTTGCCGCTTCTTGATTCAGTCTACGAGACATTTCGCCATCATCTGAATTGAAAGCTACTAAAACTCCTTGATTATGCATGATTGCTCCATTGTACGGAATGGCGTCATTTACTTCATACTTGTAAGCCCACCAATCTGAAAAAGTAGAACCGCCAACACCGTGTTCTTTCATTTTGTCAGCTACTTTGTAACCTTCTAAAATGTGAGTAAATGTGTTGATGTTGAAACCGAATTTATCAGCAACTTTCATCAGCATGTTAATTTCACTTTGAACGTATGAGTGACAAGAAACGAAACGTTTTTTATTTAAAATTTCTAAAATTGTTTCCATTTCAATATCATAACGATAGTTTCCTGATTTCTTCTTTGCTTCGTATTCTTTTGCTCTTTGGAAATAATCTGTAAACACTTGCTCAACTCCCATACGTGTTTGTGGGAAACGTGTGGTTTCTGTATCGCCCCAATTACTTTGCTTTACGTTTTCACCTAATGCAAATTTGATAAATCCGTCAGCATCTTTAAACAACATTTCATCAGCAGATCGTCCCCAACGTAAACTCAAAATGGCAGAACGTCCACCAATCGGATTGGCAGAACCATGCAATAATTGAATGGTAGTAACGCCACCTGCTAAGTTTCTGTAAATATCGACATCTTCTGGGTTTACCACATCTTCCATGTTTACTTCTGCAGTAGAATTATGTCCAGCTTCATTGATTGTAAAAGCTGCAATATGTGAATGTTCATCAATAATTCCAGCAGTTAAATGTTTTCCAGTCGCATCAACGATTCGAGCATTTCCAGCGCTGAGGTTTTTCCCAATTCGGGCAATTTTTCCATCTTTTACTAGAACATCTGTATTTTGAAGAATTCCGTCTTTTTCATTCGTCCAAACTGTGGCATTTCTAAATAAAACGTTTTCTTGTTTGGGTAAAGTTGCGGAACCATACGCTCCATTAGGATAAGAAATTGGTAACATTTTTGGAGCTTCCATTTTTCCACCTTTTCCTTTTTTATCTTTCGATTTAGATACTTCTTTTTGCGTAGCATTGAACGAAGTTTCGGAGCCATTTGCAATAATGGCTTTACCTGAGAAAAATTTCACATTACGAACAGGTGCTGTCAAACGAATATATTCAGTTTTTGTCGTATCTGGCGTAGTGAATTGTAATTGTAACCAATCGTTTTTAAAAGCAATTTTTGATCCTAATTTTAAAGAATCTTTCATTACCGTTGCTTTCAATTTTTCTGGTGAACCTACAATGGTCACATCGTAATCGTTTCCTGCAACGTTAAACGTATATTTTCCACGTAGGTCTTTTTGTGATTTGTCTTTGAAAACATTCTGATTCCCTTGAACCCAATTTTCATAAATTACCGTTTTTGGATCAAAAATATCACCAGAAGTAATTAAAAAATTCGCTTGTCGTCCGTTTTGTAAACTTCCAACTTTGTCTTCTTGTTGTAAGATACGCGCTGGAACAGTCGTCAATGCTTCCAAGGCTTTCGTTTTGTCCAAACCATATTTGATGGCTTTCATCAAGTTTCCTTTAAATTCTTTACCAGATTTTGAACTGTGCATGGTAAAGCTGAACTGAATTCCATTGTCAAGCAACGCTTTCGGATTGGAAGGTGCTTGATTCCAATGTTTCATCGCTTCCAATTCTACCACACTTGCCGAATACGGATCTGATACATCATACGCTTTTGGAAAGTTGATTGGAATGATAAAAGAAGCATTCGTCGCCTTCATTGCTGCAATGTTTTCATATTCCGTTCCATCACCAACCAATACATATTGAATTCCAAATTCGTCTCCGATAGCGTCCGTTTTAATACTATTATGTTTATTCCCAGAGTGGAAAATTTGTACTAAGTTTTTATTTGCATTTAAAGCTTCTAACGCCAAATCGGTACGTTTTGCATTGCCTTTGGCGTACCAATCTGCATCATGATACATTTGACGAAGCAGTGCCATACTTCCCATCAAGAAGTTGGATATGCTTGTTGTGATGTGTTACTTTTCGATACGATAAATATTGCGCGGAGCGATGTCAGATA
>NZ_DS544873.1:2230650-2231600 GCF_000154725.1 Kordia algicida OT-1 | reverse complement strand
AACACTGTTATCTGCTTTTGAATTTAGCGCGACAAGCATTCCATTTCCACGTACAATTCCGTCGTGCATGTGCGTGTTTACAGTTCCAAAACCAGCTTTTAATAAATCGGTAGCTTTCTTATTGTCAAAAGAAAATTTATCGATTGGATTGATGTCTGGTCGAATGTGATCGTTCCAGTAATATCCTGTACGTTGCGCGTCGTATTGTGGCGCTGCTCTCCAACTTCCAGAATTTCGTTTGGGTTTTGCTATTCCGAAATCTGAATACGGATCAATAAAGGAAGGATACACACTTTTTCCTGTCAAATCTACGACAGTAGCATTTTTTGGAATCGAAATATTCGTTCCTGTTCGAACCACTTTTCCATCTTGTATGAGCAGTGTTCCGTTTTCTATCACTTGTGTAGGTGTGACATAAATTTTAGCATTGGTAAAAGCTGTTAGGGTATGATTTTCTGTTTTTACGCCATCATTTTTGGGAAAGTATTCCTGAGAAAAGGCAGATAGACTACAAAAAAACAGTAACAGCAGCAAATAAGATTTTTTCATTGCTTTACTTTAGGTTTGATTGATTAGTTAAAAACTTAAAGATACGGTATGAATGCCTTTGAACGTTATTTTATGAGTTTTTTAACGTTTTTGAGTGCCATTTTTATGAGTTTAACGTAATTTTTTTAGTGATGAATTGGAATTGTAGTGTTTTGAATCCACTTTTGAATGAGTTTTCTGTTGGTTGTAATTTCTGCAAAAACATAAATATCGCTTTGAAAACATGGAGAAGTTGCCGCTTTTTCAATCATGACTTTATTGTCATAATAACTTGAATGTAAGAAGTAGAGTTCTTTGTTTTTGATAAGAATATACCCAACATGATTGCTGAGTCCGACAAAATAAATTCCATCTTCGTAAACTTTGTTTAGTTTTGTTTTTAATTCTTTTTGAGAAATATT
>NZ_DS544873.1:2172861-2230628 GCF_000154725.1 Kordia algicida OT-1 | reverse complement strand
GGCGTAAAGTTGATGTCTAACACTGTAGCATCTATCGAATTTGGAACAATGGAAATCGTCGTCGCTTTTGCGGAAGTTACTGTAGTAGTAGCAACTTTTGTTTGCTGTTGAGACGAATCTGCGCAAGCGAAAACAACCAAACACAAAAGAAAAAGAAATACTTTATTCATAGTGTTTTAACGAAAAAAAGAAGGTTTTCGTGCGTTACGGAACAAGCGTATGTTTTTTGTCATAGTTTACCAGCAAGGAAACCACGTAACTGTAACTTAATATTCCACCAGATTGATTGTTTGCTTTTAAAAATTGATCGAATGTAAATTTGAACATCGGTTTTAGCGGATTTTTGTGTGATGTCCAAAATGCACGAACTTCATCGTAATTCTTCTGAATTCCTGAGTTTAAGGTGAGTTTTAAGCGTTCGTATTCGTCTTTGTCTCGGTTGTGTACTTCTTTTAAGCAATGCCACACCATAAAATTATAAGCGCCGTATTGAAAGTAAATGTCGTCGTTGTAAAACGCAGCCATACAACCGATGAAATTAGCTTCGTTTTCTGCTGAATATCCAATTTGATGTGCTTTTTCGTGACTTGCCGTAACAGGAAATTTATACACAGGAATTCTACCATTAATTTGTGCTTCGTTGGTAAAGGGATTGATATATCCACTAAAACCCATTGTGGTTAAAAATCCGCTATAAATAGAGGTTTTTAAGCTGCGATGTGAGAATTCAAATTGTGGTTGTTTTGCGCTAAAATTTTCATAACCATTCATGGTTTTTTCGAAAATCTCGCTGCTTTTATAAGGAACTTTTACTTTTATAGTATCGTTTTGTGTAATTTGATATTGAATGCTGTTTGCTTTCGCGATGGCTCTTTCGGTAAAATTGACCAATTCTTCGGTGGTGTATTTACGATCTAATTCAAGCGATTTATATAAAGGCAGTCGGTAATAATTCATTCCCCAAAGTAAGTGAAAAGCAAAATATGCAACTGTAATGGTAATGTATATATCAAGTAGAATTCGCTTGTATTCTTTACGAACCAAACGGTAATTTTTATAAATGTAACGAATGATTAAGATTCCTGCAATGGTATAAAAAATGTCTCCTATTGAAAACGGAATCCATCCAAAGACAATTCTAAAAAGTTTGGAAACATACGGATACAATCCGTTGCTGTAATACGTCTCAATAAATTCAGGGTAATTGCCAAGTATCTTGATAAGAATAAATTGTAAGGGAAAGGATAAGGCAATTAAAACTTTTGTTCTCTTGGTCATAAACAATACATTTGAACATCATTCGGGAAAATGATTTGTAGCTAATGTAAAAAAACTAAATCACTATTTCTAAAATGACGTCATATTTTTGTTAATTAGAAATAGATTGCAAGGTATTTCGCTAAAAAACAAGCAATTTTCAGAGCAAACATTTACCTTTGCAAAACAATTAATACAATCTACAAATAAAATAGCATGAGTCAAGAAATTAGAACTTTAGAACCTAAAAAACTTTGGAATAAATTCGCAGATCTAAATGCAGTACCAAGACCTTCAAAAAAAGAAGAACGCGTGATTGCTTTTATGAAGAAATTTGGAGAAGATTTAGGGTTGGAAACCTTCGTTGATGGAGTTGGAAACGTGATCGTGAAAAAACCTGCAACAGCTGGAATGGAAGACCGAAAAGCCATTGTGATGCAATCGCATTTAGATATGGTACACCAAAAGAATTCTGATACCGAATTTGACTTTGATACGCAAGGAATTGAAATGTTTGTAGATGGAGATTGGGTAAAAGCAAAAGGAACAACTTTAGGAGCCGATAACGGACTTGGGGTTGCGACAATTATGGCAGTGCTGGAAAGTGACGATATTGCACATCCAGCCATTGAAGCCTTATTTACTATTGATGAAGAAACCGGAATGACAGGCGCTATGGGATTGAAAGGCGGATTGTTGGAAGGTGAAATTTTGCTAAACCTTGATACGGAAGAAGATGATGAAATCGGAATTGGTTGTGCGGGAGGAATTGATGTTACTGCAACACGTTCGTATGTTGTGGAAGAAACTCCAGCAGCTAGTGTAGCGTACACAATTGAAATTAGCGGTTTGCAAGGCGGACACAGCGGAATGGATATTCACAAAGGATTTGGAAACGCAAATGTGTTGATGAATCGTTTGCTGTTTGATGGTTTTGAAAACTTCGGATTACGTATTGCTGAAATTAATGGTGGAAGTTTGCGTAACGCAATTCCTAGAGAAAGTGTCGCGACAGTTGTTGTTGATAAAGTACACCAAGAAGCGTTTGCGTTTGAAATGCAAACACAGATTGATACGATTAAAAAAGAATTTGCTACGATTGAAGCAGAATTGGAAATTGAAATTACAACTACAGAAACTCCAAAAGGCGTGATGGAATTGGGCGTGCAAGAAGGAATTACGCGTTCACTATACGCTGCGCACAACGGCGTATACCGAATGAGTCCAGACATTGAAGATTTGGTTGAAACGTCAAATAATATTGCACGTGTTATTGTAAAAGATGGCGAAATTAAAGTGGGTTGCTTAACTCGTTCTTCCGTAGAAAGTGGAAAAATGGATTTAGCAACAAAATTACGAGCTACGTTTGAACTTTCAGGTTGCGAAGTTGAATTTTCAGGATCATATCCTGGCTGGGAACCAAATATGAATGCTTCAATTTTGCCAGTAATGGTGAATTTGTATAAAGAATTGAACAACGGTGAAGAACCGCATGTAGCCGCTTGCCACGCAGGATTGGAATGTGGAATTTTAGGAACCAATTATCCAGACATGGAAATGATTAGTTTTGGTCCAAACATTCGTGGAGCACATTCGCCAGACGAGCGCGCAAGTATTTCTTCTGCTCAAAAATATTGGAAATATGTATTGGAAATTTTGAAGAATATTCCGAAGAAATAATATAAGTTTTTTTGTAATAGTAAAGAGACTGTCTAAAAAGTACAGACTTCGTCAAACCGAACTTGATTCGGTTTCTCATAACATTTGAAAGTCAATATGATGAGATTCTGGATCAGGTCCAGAATGACGCTTCAATACACTTTTTAGATAGCCTCTTTTTTTACAGCAATACTTTAATCTCTTAGCATAATCCGACTCTACTTGCCAAACATTCTGGTGTAATCGTGTCAAGATTACAAGTAAACTGACCGCAATCTGTATTTTTTGTAAATCGGCAGTCAACTCTGATGGTTTTAATAAAATCAGTGGTAAACATTCCGCCTTTTACATCTTGCGTGTCTAATGAAGAAATTTTTTGTTTACGTAATGAAAGTGAGATTTTTTGTTTTTTCATGATTATTGTTTTTTAATTATTACGATGCAAATATCATTCAGTACAAAAAATCATAAAACAGGAAAATAAAGGTATTAAAAACCGTGTTTACACTTGTGAAAAAGCCCCTTTTGTATATAAAGAGGCTTTTAATGTGTACTTGGAATTTATTTGATGTTTTTTAGCATCTCAACCAACTTTTTCCACAATTGTCACAGTTGGAATATGACGGATTTGTTCCCGGTTCAGGTTGTTGTGGAGGTAATGGTTCGCACACTAATTGACTTGCGCAATAATCCCACATAGTCATTGTAGTTGGCGCTCCACCCTTTAATAACCTAGCTTCTAATGAAGAAACTGTTTGCTTTTTTAATCCTAAAGTTTTGATTTGTTTTTTCATGTGATATTTATTTTTGTTTCGTTGCAAATATCATTCAGTCAATAGAATCTCAAAACAGGAAAATAGATAGAATCTTTACCGTGTTTTTCCCGGTGAAAAAGCCCCTTTTTTAATGAAACTTTCGTTCTTAGGATGTAATTTACTGAAAATTAGTTTTTTGTGATACTTTCCGCTAACTAATGTTTTAAAGCAAATGATAGAAGTTAACACTTGCGCATAAAAAAAAGACCCTTTTATGATAAAAAGAGTCTTTTATATATATGATTTTTTAAAATTTATTTATCTGCAATTTTTACAATTTCGATATCAAAAATTAAGTTTGAGTTTGCTGGAATTGGTCCGTTTGGTCTTGAACCATATCCTAAGTGAGAAGGAATGAAAACTTTTGCTTTTTCACCAACTTTCATACGTAATAATGCTTCTTTAAATCCAGGAACAAGTGTTGCACTTTGGTTGTAAACACTTGGGAAAGGTGCGTAAAATCCGCGTTCGTCAGCTACTTCGTTGTAAATACCTTCTTTTTGTGCTAGCTCTTTGTAAGTTGTGTAGAATAATTTACCGTTATCTAAATAACCTGCACAGTTTACCATTACTTTGTCTGCTGAGTTTGGTTGTACACCAGAACCTTTTTCGGTAGTAACCATTACGATTCCTGTTGGCGATTCGTAAAATTCACCTAAGTCTTTGTTAGCTTCTTTAAAGCTTTCTGCAGCTTTTTTAGCTCTTTCTTTTTGCTTTTCTAGTTGTTCTTCTTTTAGTTTTTCATGTCTTGCAGGAAGTCCAGCTTCTTTTTCATTGAAAACTTTTGCTGCATCAAATGCTTTTGCATCCGAACCTTTACGGATGATGTTGATTTCAGTGATTTTAATGTCTTCTAAAGGTTTGTTTAGTGTAGCACGATCTTTAGATACGGCAACGTTTGAAATACTGTCTTGAACTTCCAATCCTTTAACTAATTCACCAAATACTGCGTGACAGCTTACTCTTGGTTGATCGCAAGGTTTTAAGTTTCCGCTGGCATCAAAAGCATCTAAGCTTGGGTAAGGAACTTCTGTGATGAAAAACTGACTTCCATTAGTATTTAATCCTCCAGAATTTGCCATAGATAACATTCCTGGTTTGTCATGTTTTAAATTCGGGTCTAATTCGCTCATAAAGCGAAATCCTGGATTTCCTCGCCCAGTTCCTGTTTGGTCACCAGTTTGAATCATAAATTTATCCATAACTCTGTGAAAAATAATATCATTATAGTATGGCTTTCCTTGTAAAGAGTCTGCTAATTTTGGATGTGTTCCTTCTGCCAAACCAACAAAGTTTGCTACTGTTACAGGTACTTGCTTATAGAATAATTTTGCAAGCATGGTACCTTTTGTTGTTTTTATTTCTGCGTAAAGCCCATCTTCTAAATCTTGGTTGTTGGCGCTTTTACATGAAGTAAATCCTAAAGTAATAATCGCAAGAAATAGTGTGATTGTTGTTGTAAATAATTTCATTTTAATTTTCTGTTTCTAGGTTTTTGTTGTCTTTTTTAATGTCAAGTAGGGTTATTGTTGATTTGATTGGAATATTGGTTCCTATCTTTTTATTATCTCCGTGATATCCGTAAGCAATATGTGAAGGAAAAAGGAATGTAACTGTTTCTCCTTTTTTCATAAGTTGTAAGCCAAAACGCAATCCTGGAATGACTTGTTGTTTGTCTACGACATATTCTTGAATGCCAAATTCTTCTTTTTTATAAATGGTATTTCCTGCAATTTTAGCGGCATCAAATTCGTAAGTTAGTGTATCTCCTTTTTGTGGAAGATAAGTTTCTTCATCAGGCGCTTTGGTATTATAAAAATACCAGAATCCGTTTTTAGAAGCTAAGTATGTATTTGCGGAATCTCGTTGAATATACTTTTGAATCATTGCTTCTTCTTTTGCTACAAGTGCTTTATTTCGTTCTACAGATTCTTTTAAAAAAGTACCGGAACGAATGTTAACAGGTTTCCGAGCTTCTTTTTGAGCACAGGAAACAAGCGTTGCAATTATTATACCTAAGAACACAATTCTTTTCAACATAGTCTAACTTAATTCTTCTTTGTATGCAGTTAAAATTTTCGTAAAGCGATCTATTGTTGCTTCCATAGTATCGTCGCTTCTTCCTCCTGCTGCGTTTGTATGTCCGCCGCCATTAAAATGCGTACGAGCAAATTCATTCACAGAAAAATTACCTTTCGATCGCAATGACATTTTTACATACGGTTCTTGCATGTTTTCTATAAAAATTGCAGCAAATTTAATGCCTTTTAATGATAAACCATAATTTACAAAACCTTCTGTATCACCTTTTTTAAAATCGTAACGTGTCAATTCATCTTTGCTTATGGTAATATACACAGTATTGTATGTTTCTAAAACGACCAAATTTTTCAACGCACAACCTAATAATTGTAAACGACTCAAACTATTGGTATCGTATATAGCATTGTGAATTGCTGCATTTTCAGCACCTTTATCTATCAAATTGGCAATAATTCTGTGTGTGGTACTTGTGGTCGCTTTAAAGCGGAATGATCCCGTATCGGTCATAATTCCGGTGTACATGCACGAAGCCATTTCTGGAGTAATCCTATTTTCATCACCCAAAAAGGAAATAAAATTATAAATCATTTCACAAGTAGAACTCATGCTCGTATCCGAATACATAAACTTTGCATAATCAGAAGGTTGCTGATGATGGTCAATCATCACAAAAGTAGCTTTGCAAGCCGCGACAACTGTTTCCATATCGCCAATTCTGCTTAAATCATTAAAATCTAACGTAAAGATAACATTGGCAGCTTCTAATAATGTTGTGGCACGATCTTTTTCATAATCAAACTTTACAATATCACTTTCGCCAGGCATCCATTTTAAAAATTCTGGATAATCATTTGGCGCTATAATAACGGCGTCATGTTGTTGCTTTTTCAAGTAATGCCAAAGCGCAAGCGTAGCACCAATAGCATCGCCATCTGGATTTTTATGTGGAATGATGACAATTTTTTGTGGTGTTTGTAACAGCGTTTTTACGCCTTGTATCTCAACTTCGTTCATGCGTTTTTGTTCTGTAATTCAATTGTAAATGCTCAAAAAATAGGGAAGATTTTCAGACTTCTCATTTCATAGCTGGCTAATATACTAAATTAGCCTTGCAAATAAATTGTATTTGTGTACTTTTGCACCGAAAATCAACGATGATTTTACAAAAAAGAACTTATAACAAATTATACATACCGTAATGGCTGGAAAAAGAACTTTTACCATGATTAAGCCTGATGCTGTTGAAAATGGACACATCGGAGCTATTTTAGAAAAAATTACTGCTTCAGGATTTAAAATCGTTGCAATGAAGTTAACGCAATTAAGCAAGCGTGATGCAGAAGAATTTTATGCAGTTCACAACGAAAGACCTTTCTTTGGAGAATTGGTAGAATTTATGACAAGAGGACCAATTGTTGCCGCAATTTTAGAAAAAGAAAATGCAGTAAGCGATTTTAGAACGTTAATCGGAGCGACAAATCCAGCGGAAGCAGCAGAAGGAACTATTAGAAATTTATATGCAACTTCTATTGGAGAAAATGCAGTTCACGGATCTGATAGTGACGAGAATGCAGCTATTGAAGGTGCTTTTCACTTTGCAGGGAGAGAGATTTTTTAAGGAAATAAAACAATATTTTCATATTGAGAAGCTTCAATCGTTTGGTTGAGGCTTTTTTTTATTTGCTTCGCTCAATTCAAGGATTTAAAAAATCTCAGACAAGAAGATTACCTTGCCTGAGACTTTTTGGAATTTTATCAGATGAAATGATAAAAGTTTATCAACTTATTTTTTAGCATTTGGAGCTGTAAATCCGTTTTTAGTTGTATTTCCTTGTGTTCCAACAGAGTTGTTTCCTCGAACGGCAAGTATTCCAGCAACGTGTGGAGACGCCATAGAAGTTCCAGAAATTCTGTTGTAATTACCGTTTAACCAAGTTGACCATACATCAGTACCTGGCGCCCATCTGTCAACAGATGCACCATAACAAGAACTACCATTTGGTGTAATGCTTCTTGTAAGATTTCCAACCATCCAAGTACGGCTAGTTTGTAAACGTTGTGGAGAGTAATATAAAGTATTGTCATTACTATTTCCAGCGGCTAAAGCTCCGTAAATTTTATTATCTAATGTCGTAAACGCATTGTCAATAGCTGTGCTTGTACGTCTTGTTCTGTAACCAACTGAATAGTTAAATACGTCACCTGCAATAGAGTTGTTATACGTGTAATCAACACCTGCAAGAATTCCTGCGTCAGAACCAGTTCCTTGTGTTCCTCCTAAAACTTTTACAGCTACTAATGTAGATCCGTACGCTACACCGATAACACCAGATCCATTAGCTTTTGCACCAATAGTTCCTGCTACGTGTGTACCGTGACCGTTTCTGTCAACCCAGTCTTCTCCAGGATAGAAACTTTCTGATAAACCAGAATCGATCGTTAAATCTGAATGTGGCGCAATTCCTGTATCAATTACAAATACATATCTATTTGTACCCGCATTATTTCCTCTACCTGTGTAATCTACCCCCCATGGTAAGAAGTCTCCACTTGGTAGCACAGTATCTGATTTTCCAATAATATCATTACCTGTTGGTAATTTTACTCCTTGAGGATTTTTTGGTTGTGGCAAATCACTAAAAACAGTGCGATTTGGTTCAATGTAATCAATGCTTTCAATACTAGATAGGATTTTTACATCGTCACTAGATAAATCTTTTGCATGAAAACCCTGAATTGCACCAGTGTAGACATACCCTAAATTGCCTTCACCTTTTCCAATTAGTTTAAGAGCTTCCAATGCTTTTGTTTTGTAAAAGTTCTGAATTCTTGTTAATTCTGGAGTTTTGCCTCTTTTTGTTGCAAAATAACTCGTTTTAGAATCAGCACCTTTTTTGAATATTATAATGTATTCGCCAGAAATAACTTCTGTTTGGTCACCTTTCTTTTCAAGCAAAATTTCTTCATCAGAAGATGTAATACTGTCCGTAGAACAAGCAGTAACGAATACTAATAATAGTACGTAAATTAATTTGAGATTTTTTTTCATGGTATAAGATTTGTTTTGGTTATACCCCAATATTACCATGTTTTTTTATACATGAATTCAAACTTTCGCATACTTTTTTTAAGGTTTTTACTTTAATAAATGTTGTAAAAAGCTACATTTTTTTAATTAAAACACGTATTTATCACAATTCGTTATATTTAACACAAAAAAAGGAGCTGTTGTGTTTTTTAAAAAAAATGTTAAGTTGACTGATTTTAAATTATAGCAAATTTTATTTGCTTCTTTTCTCGGAAAAAAGACACTTGTTTTTTGAATTTTTGAATAGAACAAAGTGAATCTAATCATACAAGCTAGTCTACAAAAAAAGTAAAACATTTTATCACTGTTTCAATGGAATTGTATAAGGAATAGCTTTCATAGTATTTTGTTTAAATATTTGAAATTCTGTTTTCGTATTTTCAACAACTATTCGTAATTGTTTGGTTCTAACAATTTCATCTTTAACTTTTTTACCTTTATAATCAGCATTGTTGATGGTAATATCTGTGTAGTTTTTCCCGATAAAATCTATTATGAGTCGTTTATTCTTGAAATCTACCGCAATGTTGAGCGATTTTACTCGAAATAAATGATCGTTTCTGTCAATCAGTTGCAGCATATTTTTAGGAAAGCTCAGAAAACACTCTTTAGAAAACTCAATATTTATCTTAGGTTGAAGAATTTTTTGTTCAGTTTCTTCTAAAATATTTTGGTCATTGAATAGTTTAAAAATACGTTGCTTGGTTTTTTGCTCACTTTCCGTGTCAAGTATAAAATGATTGAAAAGTTGTGGTATGATATTTTCTGAATCAGCAGCATCAAGAATTTCGTCTAGCATCATTTCTTCTACTTCTTTCGAAGACATTTCTTCCAGATCTTCAGGACTTACTACTTCTTTAAAATTCGGAATTTCTTCAAGTTGAACGGCTTTTGCGGCTTCTTCAAAGAATAAGATTCGTCTTGTGTTATAATCCAATCCAGGGTTAAAATTTGCTAACATTTCATGCACCAATTGATATTCGTCAAAATTGGAATATCTCGTTGCAAGATCAAACAGTGAACTTAAAGAAAAGGTATCTTCATTCAATTCGAATTTATCAAAATACTCTAAATAATTAAAAGTATATATGATGTAAATAGCTACTTCATTATAGGCTTCTTTTGATTTTGGATTGAAGAAGTGAAGCGAAAAATCATCTTGTAAAGGCAACTTAAAAACAACAGCTTCTTTGGCTTTTTTATTGAATTGATAATTGCCGTTGCTCGCAATAAAATCGTACATCAAAATTCCATCTGTAGCTTCTTTAATGAAATTTTTACTTTTGTCCATTTCAGCAGGAAACTGTTCTAAACTGTACAAACTTTGTAGTAGATTTTGACTGTTTAGTGTTGTAACGTAGATTAAAATACTAAAGAATAAAAGTGTTATTTTCTTCATGTTTTTAATTTTGAAATGGATTGTTAGCGTTTTAGCGTAATACCAAATTTTGAATCAATTCTTTTCCAAGACTTTCATTAAGCAAGCGAATGATTTTTTCTTTTCCATAACTCAATTCTTCACGCAATACCGCAGAAGATAAGGAAACATAAAGTGTATCATTTTTTAAGATAACATTTGTTGTATACGTGTTTACGCCACTTCCCATAATTTTAATCCAAGCATCACGTGCGTCAATTTTGTCCAAACCATCTTCCAGTCGATGTTCGGAAACAAAATCTTTCAAAACTTCGCTAATGGTTCTATGTTCGGTGTGTCTTTTTTTCAAAATAATTATAATTTAAAAATTTCGTACGATTGATGAATTTCTTTTACAATACTTTCTGTGCGTTCTACATGCGTATCGCTGATAAAAATTTGTCCGAAATCTTCATTGTTGACTAACGCCATGATTTGCGCTACACGATCTTCATCCAATTTATCAAAAATATCATCCAAGAGTAGGATAGGAGTCACATTTGCTAATTGTTTGATAAAATCAAATTGTGCTAGTTTTAACGCAATTAAAAATGATTTTTGTTGTCCCTGACTCCCAAATTTTTTAATTGGATAGGTTTCAATAGTAAACAATAAATCATCTTTATGAGTTCCTACGCTTGTGTATTGCAATACTTTGTCTTTTGCCAGACTTTCTTCCAGCAAAGATCGAAAATCTTTTTCATGTAACTGACTTTTGTAACTGATATTAACAATTTCTTTTTCGTTAGAAATGGCATTGTATCGCGTCATAAAAATTGGCAAGAAAGCATCTAAAAACGCGCTGCGCTCCGCGTAAATTTGTGAACCAAACTCGTGTAATTGATCGTTGTAAATACTCAACGTATCGCCATCAAACGTACTGTTTAAAGCAAAATACTTTAGCAATGAATTTCGCTGCGAAAGTACTTTGTTATAGTTGATGAGGTTGTGCAAATACTTTTTGTTGGATTGTGAAATGACACTGTCCATAAACTTTCTACGCGTGTCGCTTCCTTCAATAATCAAATCGCGATCGGCAGGTGAAATAATCACCAAAGGCAAAAAACCTATATGTTCTGATAGTTTATCATACGGTTTTCCATTGCGTTTCACCATTTTTTTCTGTCCTTTCTTCAAAGAACAAATAATATTTTCGTCACGATCGGCTTTTTCATACAAACCATCAATCACAAAAAAATCTTCTCCATGTCTTATGTTTTGGGAAGCTACAGGATTAAAATAGCTCTTTCCAAACGATAAGTGATAAATAGCATCGAGCACGTTGGTTTTTCCAACGCCGTTATTTCCGACAAGACAATTTATTTTTTGGTTAAAATCAAAAGAATTCGTTTCAAAATTCTTGTAATTTATCAGTGATAATTTCTTTAGAAACATGAAAATAGGAGCATCATTACAATAAAAATGCAAATTATTGAAAAATATCAAATAAATAAGCTTTTAATTCTACTTAAAAATTTTATTTTTGCGCACATTAATATACAATTTATGGCAACTTACAAGAAAAGAGGATATAAAGTAAAGACCAAAGTAGAGAAAGAGAAGGAAGTTCCTGCTGAAGAAATTGAAAGTACAACAGCAGAAGTTTTTAATACTTTAGACGAAACTGCGTCCAAAACGGAGGAGTGGGTAGCAGGAAATCAAAAGTATATCTTTATCGGAATTGGTGCAATTGCAATTATTCTTATCGGATACTTAATTTATAGTAAAGCATTTACTGCTCCAAAAGAAGCAGAAGCTGCAAACGAAGTTTTTCAAGCAAACTCATATTTTAATCAAGCAGTTAATATCAACTTGAGTCAAGATATGGTAAACGGACTTGCAACAAGAGATTCTTTGTTCACTTTAGCCTTAAATGGAGGAGAAGGAAAGTTTGGGTATTTAAATATTATTGCAAATTATCCAGGAACGAATGCAGCAAACTTGGCTAATTACAGTGCTGGAATTGCATATTTAAATTTAAACGAATACGAATTAGCCGTAGAACATTTACAAGAATTTGAATCTGATGATATTATCATTGGAGCAAAAGCTAAAGGAGCTATTGGTGATGCCTTTGTTCAATTAGAGCAGCCAAAAGTAGCTTTAGAATATTATGAAAAAGCATTTCAACATAGTGCAAACGAAGCGACAACTCCAATTTACTTATTGAAAGCAGGAATTACAGCTTTAGATTTAGGAGAAGCAGGAAAAGCATTGCAATACTTTAAAAGAATTGAAAATGAATATGCTTCTTTTAAAAATACTGCAGATGGAAAGAATTTAGATATTTACATCGGAAAAGCAGAAGCCTTGAATAAATAATATATGGCGACAGTAAATAAAAACTTATCAACATATGATAAAGCTACAATCCCAAATGCGAAAGATTTTCGATTTGGGATTGTTGTTTCTGAGTGGAATGAGAACATTACAGAAGGACTTTGTGAAGGTGCCATTGCTACACTACTAGAGAATGGAGTTGTAGAAGATAATATTGTTCGTTGGAATGTTCCAGGAAGCTACGAATTGGTCTACGGAGCAAAACACATGCAAAAAACGCAAAAAGTAGATGCAATTATTGCTATTGGAAGTGTGATTCAAGGAGAAACGAAACATTTTGATTTTGTTTGTTCCGCTACAGCACAAGGAATTAAAGATTTAAATGTGCAATCGGATATTCCTGTAATTTTTTGTGTGTTGACAGATAATACTTTACAGCAAGCAATTGATCGTTCTGGTGGAAAACATGGAAATAAAGGAACAGAAGCCGCAGTAGCCGCAATTAAAATGGCTGCTTTGCGAAAATTCTAATTCATAATTATGAATTCAGAATTCAGAATTATTATTCTGAGTTTGTTTCAGGAAGTTCAAAAAAGCTAAACACAGAACCACCATAACTTTTTGAAAAGCTAAAATTAGCAACATGTTCAAGTGATGTTTCTTTGGCGTGTTCTATAATTAAAAAACCATCTTCCAAAAGTAAATCTCTCTCAAAAACGGTAGTGGCAATTTGTGTAAATTGAGCTTCCGTAAACGCATACGGCGGATCTGCAAAAATAATATCCGATTGGATGTTGGTACGATCTAGAAATTTATACACATCACTTTTTATCGCGGTAATGTCAAGTTCCAATAGTGCGGCAGTTTGTTTGATAAAACGCACACAACCATAATCGCCATCTACAGCAGTGATATTTTCCGTGCCGCGTGACGCAAATTCATAACTTATATTTCCAGTTCCTGCAAAAAGATCAAGCACAGAAATTTCATGAAAGTAATAATGATTGTTTAAAATATTGAACAACGATTCTTTAGCTAAATCGGTTGTTGGACGAACTGGCAATTTTTTAGGAGCTGTCAATCGTCTTCCTTTATGTTTTCCTGAAATAATACGCATCTAAAAATTGGTTAACAAGGTGAAATTATGATGACTTTCTACAGTTTCTATTTCAGTACTAAATTCAAATGGATACTTTTTATCTAAAAAGTCAACATGACGTACATACGTATACGTTACGGTGTACAGAATGTCTGCTTTATCAATTGCTCCTAGAAAATATAATTGAATGGTATCTGTGTTCAATTGTAATTGCTCAAGCGTGAATAATAAATAATAAATGAAATCTTCGGAACTTGAATACTCAAACGAATTGTATAACAACAGTTTCTTATGTTGAATCACTACAATTTCAAACTGTTCCTTTTGTACGTGTACGTAAACGGTAGCTTCTTCAGATGTTTTTGGCAAGTGAAAAATATTTTCGAGTAGTACAGTTGCAAAATGTTTAAAATGAAATGCGCCGTATTTCTCAAAAAATAAGTTGTTGATATTTACATACGGAATATACACATTTACCATATCATTATTCGCAACAACATCAAACGTAATATAATCGTTTGCTAAAATCTTGTTGTTATATTTCAGATAATCGGCAAGGTTTTTGTCGGAAAATAAAGGTTTTGGAACAAAAGTAGATAAGGTGTTGATGTGACTCACTGTAACTGCCTCAAACGACTGATCTAGCAACGATGCTTCCTGTTCAAAAATTGCAATGACTTCCTTTTCCAATTGCAACGGATTGGTCACATGTTCAAAATGAAAATGCTTCAGTGCCGTAATTTCGTTGTGAATTGTATTTAGGATACAAAAAGAAAGTCCATTCAGTGAGATCTGAATGGACAACTTTTGCAAATCTAATTGATCTGTATCTTTATTTTTTCTTGTTTTTGTCATTAATCTCGTAACTTGTTGGCCAGTTTCCGCTATCACTTACTTTCTCTAGTGATCCAACAAAAATTTCTTTTCCGTCTACTTCATCAACAGAAACCACTCGTTTCTCTTGCATTAATAAATCTTTGTTCTGATCGTGTAAAATAACGTCTTTATCTACAGAAACTTTAAATACAGGAGCAGTATATCCGTTTACAATGATAGAATCAACTTTCATTTTAAAAGTTTCTTTTTCATTTTTCGCATACGGTACATATCTCATTTTCTTGTAGCGATCTGAACCTTTAAATAACGAATCCTTTACAGCTCTAAAGCTTAATGTATCAATGATAACAACTTCTTTCAGTTTGTCAATCTTATATACTTTGTCAAACTCTGTGTAACTAGAATCTCTCTTTTCTACAATGGCAAACTCTGCATTTTCAATAAAGCTTTCAAGCGCGTTGAAATCTTTTGCATAATCTCCTCTAATCGTTTTGTGCGCTAATTGTGCGTCTCTAATATCTTTTAAATTGTTAATTACGGCAGTATAACGTTTTACTTTTACCTGTCTGAACTCAACAGGTGCCATAATTGAATTGTAAATTTTATATCCGAAAAATACAGATGCTAATAAAAAGATCACTGAAAATAAAGGTCTCACCTTTCGTGGAACCACTTTTTCAATCAAAAATAAAAGTCCAATAGCTACAATTAAGGCTACCACTAAAATGATTGGAGTTTTTAGTGCTTGGAATGAACCCTTCTCAACAACATCAGCGTTTTGCGCTAGTGATAAAGCTGGAAGAAGTAAGAAAGCGGTTACTAATGATAAGACTAAATTGAATTTTTGTTTTAAGTGTTTCATCTCTATTAAGAATAGTTTTGTTTTAAGAACATCAATATACGCAAATCTACAATTTTTTTTTAATCGTAAAAGTATTTCCGTAAAAAAAGCATGTTATATTTATAAAAAATCAAATGATACCAATTCATTCAATTTACTTTTCTATTTTCGCTCGTAAATATCGCGTAAAAAGACGACAATAGCTAGACTTATGGATGCAACTACATTTTACAAACTATTAAAAAGTAAATTCCCACATGAAGTTACTTTTAAACAAGATGTAGTTTTACACAAACTTTGCGAATTTATTTTTGGTAACGATCCAGATGCTTTATTCCTTTTAAAAGGATATGCAGGAACAGGAAAAACCACAACTATTGGTACGTTGGTTACACATTTGTGGCACACCAAAAAGAAATCTGTTTTACTAGCGCCAACAGGTCGTGCGGCAAAAGTAATTAGTAACTATTCCAAGCGGCAAGCACATACAATACACCGAAAAATATACTTTCCTAAAAAAGACAAAGGCGGTGGTGTAAACTTTGTATTGCAGCCAAACAAGCATCGCGACACTATTTTTATTGTGGATGAAGCATCTATGATTCCTGATTCGCCTACTGATTCTAAATTATTTGAAAATGGTTCTTTATTAGACGATTTAATGCAATATGTATATGCAGGACACAAATGCAAACTCATTTTAATTGGAGATACTGCGCAGTTGCCACCTGTAAAACTTGATATCAGTCCAGCATTGGATGAACGTACGTTAGAATTGAATTACAATAAAAACGTAACACTCATTGAATTAGATGAAGTTGTACGACAAGATGCTGATTCTGGAATTTTAGTCAATGCCACAAATTTACGAGAACAATTGCACGACGAATTTTACGCGGAATATAAATTTCAACTCTCCAATTTTCCAGATATTATCCGTTTGATTGATGGTTACGAAATTCAAGATGCTATCAGTGATTCATATTCCGATAGCGGAAAAGAAGAAATGGCAATCATTGTTCGATCTAACAAAAGAGCTAATATATACAATCAGCAAATACGAAGTCGTATCTTGTTTAATGAGAACGAATTAGCTTCAGGCGATTACCTTATGGTTGTAAAAAACAATTACTTTTGGTTGCCTCCAACTTCCGAAGCAGGATTTATTGCCAATGGTGACATTATTGAAGTATTGGAAATTTTTGCGATCAAAGAATTGTATGGTTTTCGCTTTGCGGAAGTCAAGATAAGAATGGTCGATTATCCAAATCAAAAACCACTAGAAACGGTGTTGCTTCTCGATACCATTCATGCGGAAACTCCAGCATTATCTTATGAAGATGGAAATCGCTTGTATCAAGAAGTGATGAACGATTACGCAGAAGAAACTTCCAAATACAAGAAATTTTTAAAAGTAAAAGGGAATAAATATTTCAATGCATTGCAGGTAAAATTTAGTTATGCAATTACCTGTCACAAATCGCAAGGTGGACAATGGAAAACGGTTTTTATTGAGCAACCATACTTGCCAAATGGCGTTGGAAAAGAATACATGCGTTGGTTATATACTGCTATAACGCGTGCACAAGAAAAGCTATATCTCATCGGTTTTTCGGATGAATTCTTCTTGGAATCCTAAGGAATATCCTAGTCAAAACTCATACTTCATCACAAAAAAGAATCTAATTGTGATAAAACGACTTCAACATGCGCTAAGAATATTTTTCCTATTTTTAAAAAATTAACCAACCAAAACTATTGTATTGCATGAATGATTTATATTACAAGCTTTTGGGTAAAAAAGGCGCAAGCTAAAGAATTCTATCTTACCATAAACAATATGATGGAAAGTTATGACAAAGAAGGAAAGCTCAGTTTTGATGAAAAACCGCAAATCAGTTTTATAAAAATAAGTAAAGAAGCTGGACAACAACTCTTTGTAAAGAAAAACGAACTTGGTACTGTGACTGCCGAAGAAGATTAATTGAGAATCTTACATTAAAATTGTACTTTTGAAACTATAAAACTACAAACTACAGCCTTTGAAAATTATAGCAATGATTCCCGCACGATATGCAGCTTCCCGATTTCCCGGAAAGCTCATGCAAGATTTGCACGGAAAAACCGTGATTACGAGAACGTATGAAGCCACCGTTGCTACAGGTTTGTTTGAAGAAGTCTTTGTAGTAACAGATAGTGATATTATCCGTGAAGAAGTGAGTCGTCATGGCGGAAACGTAATTATGAGCAAAAAGGAACACGAATCTGGAAGTGATCGTATTGCAGAAGCGGTACAAGACGTGGAAGCGGATATTGTAATCAATGTGCAAGGTGACGAACCGTTTACAGAAAAGGCAAGTTTAGAAAAAGTCATCAATGTATTTCATGACGATCCCAACAAAGAAATCGATTTGGCTTCATTGATGGTAGAAATCAAGGATTGGGACGAAATCAACAATCCAAATACCGTAAAAGTGATTGTAGACCAACGTAGTTTTGCGTTGTACTTTTCTCGTTCTCCAATTCCCTTTCCAAGAGATAAAAATGCAGGTGCCAAATATTACAAACACAAAGGAATCTATGCGTTTCGCAAACAAGCATTACTCGATTTTGCCGAATTGCCAATGAAAATGCTAGAAGCCACTGAAAAAATAGAATGTATTCGTTATTTAGAATTCGGCAAAAAAATAAAAATGGTAGAAACTACGGTTGAAGGTGTTGAAATAGATACGCCAGAAGATCTAGAACGTGCAAAAAAACAGTGGAAGTAATGAAATATAAAAACATAAAAGTCATTGCTTTTGATGCTGATGATACACTTTGGGTAAACGAAACCTACTTTAGAGACGTGGAGCATAAGTTTGCCAAATTGTTATCTGCTTACGAAACCGAAAATACGATCGATCAGGAATTATTTAAAATGGAAATGAAAAACCTTCCAATCTACGGATACGGTATTAAAGGTTTTATGCTTTCTATGGTAGAAAGTGCAATTGAACTCTCTAACGGGAAAATTTCAAACAAAGTACTTTCTGAAATCATCGATTTAGGCAAAGAAATGATTTCTATGCCAGTAGAATTGCTCGATGGCATTGAAGAAGTTTTAGAAAATTTAAACAAAAAATACAGATTATTAGTCTTAACGAAAGGCGATTTGCTGGATCAAGAACGCAAATTAGAAAAATCTGGCTTGACCAAATACTTTCATCATGTAGAAGTGATGAGCGACAAAAAAGAGAAAAATTATCAAGACTTACTCGATCATTTAGAAATAAATGTGAACGAATTTTTGATGATTGGCAATTCGCTAAAATCAGACGTTTTGCCAATTATAAACATAGGAGGAAAGGCAATTCATGTTCCATTTCACACAACTTGGCAACATGAAACCGTTTCGCCAAACGAAGAATCTGATGCGTATGATGTCGTAAAAAACATTGTTGAAGTGTTAAACTATTTGTAATGAAGAAACTAAATGTAGCCACGTGGAATCGAAGAAAGCATTTTGAATTTTTCAATACATTTCAAGATCCGTTTTTTGCAGTTGCAGCGCCAATGGATGTCACAAAAGCGTATGAATTTGCAAAAGCTTCTGGAAATAGCTTTTTTGCGGTTTATTTGCACGATTGTATGCAAGCTGTTAATTCGGTAGAAGCATTTAAATATCGCATTGAGAATGAAGATGAAGTTGTAATACACGAAGCCATTCACGCTTCATCAACGATTATGCGACCAAACAAGACTTTTGGTTTTTCGTTTATAGATTACGATGCCAATTTTGAAATATTTAAGCAAAATCTAGAAAAAGAAAAAGAGCGTATTTTCAATTCAGACGAATTATTTCCGCCTAAAAATACAGAGGATTGTGTGTTTTGTTCAGCGCTTCCTTGGACGAGTTTTACAGGACATAAAGAACCTTTTCATGGAAAAAAAGAATCGGTTCCAAGAATCGCTTTCAGTAAAATGGAAGTTAAAAATGATAAAAAAATAATGACGGTTTCAGTTTCCGTAAATCACGCATTGATGGATGGCTATCATGTAGGACAGTTTACCGAAAAGTTTCAAGAATATTTGTTGAAACACTAAATAACCTAACGTAATATTTATATTTACACTATTAAACCTAACTAACTATGCAGTATAAAAACTTTCCAATGGTTCCCAGAGTCATCTTCGGCAGAGGAAGTTTTAACCAGATACAAGAAATTCTTGCGCCAAAACGTGTCAATACAAAAGCGCCATTTATCTTTTTGGTAGATGATGTTTTTGAGCACAATCCTTGGTTGATTGATAGAATTCCACTTCGTTTTTTAGATCAAATTATTTTTGTTTCTGCGGAAGAAGAACCAAAAACGTCTCAAGTTGATGCATTGGTCGCTGAACTAAAATCTCGTTTCACGGAAAATCCATCAGGAATTATTGGAATTGGTGGCGGAACCTTGCTCGATATGGCAAAAGCAGTCGCAATTATGTTGACCAATGAAGGAAGTGCCGCCGATTATCAAGGTTGGGATTTGGTAAGTACAGAAGCTGTATATCATGTTGGAATTCCGACAATTTCAGGAACTGGCGCCGAAGTTTCACGAACAACGGTATTAACTGGACCTGAAAAAAAACTTGGAATTAACTCAGATTATACGCCGTTTGACCAAGTAGTTTTAGACCCTGAATTAACGCGTGGCGTGCCACAAAATCAGTGGTTTTACACCGGAATGGACTGTTATATTCATTGTATAGAATCATTGACAGGAACGTATCTCAATGCGTTTAGTCAAAGTTACGGGGAAAAAGCACTAGAATTATGTCGTAATGTATTCCTAGAAAAAAATGTGCGTGATGAAGATTCGGAAGATAAATTGATGATGGCTTCTTGGCACGGTGGTATGAGTATTGCCTATTCGCAAGTTGGAGTTGCACATGCCATGAGTTACGGACTTTCGTATTTACTCGGTACAAAACACGGAATTGGAAATTGTATAGTGTTCAATCATTTGGAAGAATTTTATCCGCAAGGCGTTTCAGAATTCAAAAAAATGGTACGCAAACACGATATCGATATTCCTACAGGAATTTGTGCAAATTTGACCGACAAAGAGTTTGATAAAATGATTGATATTGCATTGATGTTAGTACCACTTTGGGAAAATGCATTGGGCAAAAACTGGCAAGAAATCATTACGCGAGAGAAACTGAAGGCGATGTATAAAAAGATGTAGCTTCGACAAGCTCAGCTATCTTTTTCATTTTTGGATCGCTTCTTTTCGACTTCGTTCAAGGTGAACGCTTTTGAATCACATTGCTTGTTTAATTATATGCTTGTCATTCTTGCGAAGGTAGCAATTTACTTTAAATTGCATATGCGTAAAGTATCTACGAATTACTTAATCTTTACAGCGTTAACACGTAGAGAAAACAATAAAATTTGTTTAACAATTCTAACAGCAAAGTTTCCAAAGTTGAACTTTATAATTGAAGATGTAAAAGCAATAAGTTAATTCACAAAAGAACATGCTTCTTTATATATCACAACTTAAAATCGAAACAACCTTGAATCCTTGAATTGAGCGAAGCGAAACTAACCATCAACTCGCCACGGCGGATTCTTTCTGTCTTTACCAGCTTTAAACAGAATCAATTTGTTTCCATCTAAATCATGTAAATGTGCTTCTCGCCAATTCCATGATTTATCTTCTGGTAAACTGATAAAGTTAATGCCTTTTGCTTGTAATTCAATAACTTTTTCATCTAAAGTAGCATTCTCAAAATACAAAGTAATATTATGGCTTTCAGACATTTTTTCAACATGATGAATTGAAAAAGTTGCCTCGCCGTCGGGACATTCAAAACGAACATATCTAGGAAGTGCGTCTACAATAAGACGCAATCCTAGTTTTTTATAAAATTTTGTTGCTTTGGCAACATCTGTTGACGAAATAGTTACTTGATTTAAATTCATATTACAATCCTTTTTGTGTTCGTTTACTCAACCAAATAGCTAGTATAATTCCAATAACTCCATACAATCCACTAACCAACCAGTTTGCTTGATATCCAAACTTTTCAACAATATCAAATCCTATTTTCGGGCTGAAAATGTGTGCTATAGAAAAGGACATCGCATACATCGCCATATAACTACCTTCAAGACCATCTTTAGCTCTATTTAAGGCATATCTGTTTGTGTACGGAAAGCCTAGCATTTCACTGAGTGTCATAAGAATAATACTTATAATCAAAATTCCAATCCAGAAATTTTGGTACATTACTAAAAAGCTAACTGTAAGTAATATACAAGACATTATGATATATTTTACAATAGGAATTCGTTGTTTCTCTAAATAATTAAGAAGTGGCATTTCAAACACTACAATAATTGCTACATTCAGAAATAAAAGGATTCCAATTTTAAATTCATTAAGGTGAAATACCTCATCATAATATAATGGTATGGTTGTGAATAACTGAAAAAAAGCCATCCCAAAAAGAAAACAAATAAAAGAATGAATCCAAAAAGAAATGTCTTTATATACGATGTTTTTGTCTAAATTGTTATGCTTACCACGGTATGTCTGATGGTTTTACTTTAGGATCTTTTACTAAATAGCCAAATAACAAAAGGGCTATAATACGGGTAATGCCATCAATCCAAAATAATAAATTGTATCCTTGAGTGACTATGATTAACCCAGCTAACGTAGGTCCAATTCCCATACCTGCATTAATAGCAAGTCGTATCAAACCAACAGATCTTGTTTGATTTTCGGGTTTGCTATAAGCTTTTATCGCTACAAAAATAGCAGGTCTGAAAGTGTCTGCAATAGACATTGTGATTAAGATAGCAATACAAAATCCCCAAAAAGAATCTATGTATTGTAGTGCAATAAAACACATTCCTGTTAAGAAAAGGCTGGTAATCATTATTTTATAAAAACCGAAAATATCTGTCAGTTTTCCTCCAAGCCATGAGCCAATCACAGAGCCAATTCCGAAGAAAGCAAAAATAGAACCGATATCCGTTTCTGTGAGTCCCATATCTTTTTTTAAATACAATGACAAAAACGGAATAACCATTGTTCCAGCTCTGTTTACAAGCGAAATAAGCGAAAGAAACCATATTTCTTTTGATAATCCTTTAAATGAAGCCATGTAATTGATATACATTTTTTTCATGATTCGTATTTTTGGTTGGTTAATATTGGTAGTTTTTTGATTTTGAAATATTGTTAAAATAAAAAAGTCCGACGGTGAAGTCGGACTTTTACAATTGTATTATGTGATATCTATATCAGCACAATATATAAGCATCCGAACTCCTTATCCAAGAAGATCTTTGTACATACTTATTTACTGTGGTAATTGTCATTATTTCTATGATTTGATTCAAAACTACATAAAAAAAGGATACAAATAATAAAAATCTTCAATTATTTAATGACAAATTGTATTTTTGGAATTATTCTGTCTCAGAAATTGTTTAATTAAATTGAATCGTAAACGATGAAAAATATTTGCTTGATTTTGTGTGTTTTAATGTTGACTGTGAGTTGTGCGCAAGAAAAAAGAATGCTTGTTGGAGAAACTGATTTTCAGCGAGAATTAAATTCAGAATTTAAAGATGCTACCAAATCACCATTGACACCTAAAGATTTAAAAACATTTAAAGCATTAGAATTTTTTCCTGTAGATGAAGCATATAAAGTTACGGCAAGTTTTAAGTTGACGCCAGATGCAAAATCATTCAAAATGAAAACATCTACCTCGCGAACGCCAATTTATAAATGCTACGGAATTGCAACTTTTAAACTGAACGGAAAAGAGTTCTCATTAGAAGTATATCAAAGTCAAGATCCGAATAAAGATCCGAAATATAAAGACGATTTATTTTTGCCATTTACAGATGAAACCAACGGATTTGAAAGTTATGGCGGCGGACGTTATATTGATGTTAAAATTCCATCAGGGAATACATTAGAAATTGATTTTAACAAAGCATACAATCCATACTGTGCATACAGTGATCGTTATTCATGTCCTGTGCCACCAAGAGTCAATTTTATGAAAACGGAAGTAAAAGCTGGCGTGAAAGCTTACAAGAAACATTAATTTTCAGGCTTGTCTTTTTCGGTTAAAAATATTTAACCACAAACATTCCTAAGAAAACTGCCGCAAAACCAATTACAAAACTTGCAATTGTATACAGAAAGAAGGTCATGAAATCTCCAGATTTTAAGAAGACATGATTTTCATACGCAAACGTTGAAAACGTGGTAAAGCCACCACAAAAACCCGTAGCAAGTAATAAGGTATGTTGCTGATTGATCGCTTGATTTTTAGCAGCCATTCCTAAAATAATTCCAATCAATAGACTTCCCAAAATGTTTGCGGCAAACGTTCCGTAGGGAATTCCTGTTGCAGAACTATTCAAATATTTTCCTAATAGAAAACGCAAGGTGCTTCCAAATCCTCCGCCAAGGAAAACCAATAAAAGTGCTTTCATATGTTGCTAAAAATAAAAAGATTGTCTAAAAGTAATCATTTTGAATACAGTTTAGACAATCTTCATAAAGGTTTTAAAATTTTTTACTCAGCAGTTTTTACCAAATAGTAGATATCAGTTTGTACATCCTCAGGCTTTACCGTTGTAGGATCGTTTACATACAATTCCCAGACAGGTCCTGCAGGTACTAATTTATTTTCGTTCATGTAAGTGGCAATCTTCATGTGCGCTTCCATATCGCCAATTCCATACGGACCAAATTTTGAAATTTTTATAACTTTTCCAGCAGGAATAATACTTTTTGTCATTCCGTCCGCATCAGGAATTGCTGTATCGTTATCTAAGAGAAGTCCAATATAAAATTCAGCTTCTTTGGTTTCTTCATCCCATTTTATGTATAATGCTCCTGGCGTGTAATTTTCTAATTTATTTGCAGCAGCATATTGTCCAGCTTTTGGCATGAATTGCATAAATAATTTTGTCATTTCTTCAGGACTTGTCTCTGTTGAGGTTTTCTGGTAATATCCTGTAAATTGCTTAGCAGAACCTTCATGTTGTGAAATTTCGCCTAATCGGAATGTTGGTATTGGGTTGTTTTTCATATATTCTGTCATAACGTTATTTAAATTTTCGAGTCCTTTTTCGTAGTCAGGACCAATCATATTATCCATTCCGCCATATAATGCGGCAAACATTTTAAACATAAAAGGGGAATTTTCTCCACTCATCGTCCAAGTGACTTTAGTTCCTTCTTCAACTTCTTCGAGTTTCCAAGTTACTTTATTTGGATCATAATCAGCAAATTGTAACTCTTGTTCAAGTGATTTGTTGGCTACCATTGATAAGTTTTTCATTCTTCCAGGTCCATCTTTACTCGTCCAACTATAAGAACCGCCAATACCAGCAGTTTGCTCAGGATATGATGCTACTATGGTAGAATCTTTTTCCATCCAAGGATTCCAAGCTTCCCAATTTTTAAAATCGCTAATATTATTAAAAATGGCGGCAGGTGGCGCGTTGATGACTTTACTTCGGGAGATTTTAAAGTCGCTAGGTCTCGTTTCTACATAAATTGCTCCAGCTACAACGAGTACAAGTAGTAACAGCAATAGGTACTTTAGGATTTTCATATTATTTCGGGTGTATTAGTTCGTATTGCTAATGTACAAATTTTTAATGTTTTAGTGAATTGATTACATTTGTGGCAAAATGATGAGGATTTTTTGAGAATTTTGCAATTCTTTGAGTTTTTCTAAAAATATATTACGAAACGTGTAAAACACTCGTAGCCAAATTATTTCATTATTTAATGAAGCTATTTGATATAGTACATTCGACCAAAACAAAAACAATAAAAACAAACAAATGAAATTAAAATCGATTGCAGGATTAGCACTGGCAGCAGGAATGCTATTTTCTTGTGCAGAAAAAAAAGAAGAAGTTAGTAAGACAGATCCGTACGAAGCACAATTTATAGAAGTTGCGGAGAATGGAAAAATGGAATTTAAAGTAGAAGAATTTGGTGATGTTGATATTTTAAGATATGAAATTCCAGGATTTGATGAATTGACTTTAAAAGAAAAAAAGCTAGTGTATTATTTAACACAAGCTGGACTTTCTGGGCGAGATATTATGTGGGATCAAAACTATCGTCATAATTTAACGATTAGAAAAGCATTGGAAAATGTGTATGTAAATTATGAAGGTGATAAAACGTCTGATGATTGGAAGGCTTTTGAAGAATACTTAAAAATGGTTTGGGTTTCAAATGGTATTCATCATCATAATTCAAATGATAAATTAAAGCCAGCATTTTCTAAAGCATATTTAGAAAGTTTGTTGACAGATACAAATACAACATTACAAGGAGAAGCTTTAGAAGTCATCTTTAACGATAAAGATAATAAGAAGGTAAATAAAAAAGATGGTGTAGATAACGTATTGGTTTCTGCGGTTAATTTTTATGGTCCAGACATTACCAATGCAGATGTTGAAGAATTTTATAAAACAGCTTACAAAGGTCCAGAAGGAAGACCAATTGAAGCAGGGTTAAACTCGAAATTAGTTCGTGAAAACGGAAAATTAGTAGAGAAAGTATGGAAATCTGGCGGAATGTATGGTGAGGCAATTGATAAAATTATTTATTGGTTGGAAAAAGCAAAAGGAGTTGCTGAAAATGAAAAGCAAGCTAAAACATTAGGTTTACTAATTGAATATTACAAAACGGGAAGCTTAGATACTTGGGATCAATACTGTATTTCCTGGGCAACTTCTACTGAAGGAAATATTGATTGGATTAACGGATTTATTGAAGTATACAACGATCCAAAAGGATACAGAGGTTCGTACGAAACAATTGTACAAGTTAAAGACGTTGATATGTCTAAGAAAATGGCAGTTTTGTCTGAAAATGCACAATGGTTTGAAGATAATTCTCCATTAATTGATAGTCACAAAAAGAAAAATGTAGTTGGTGTTTCTTATAAATCCATTAATGTAGCAGGAGAAGCAGGAGATGCTTCACCAAAAACTCCAATTGGTGTTAACTTACCAAACAACAACTGGATTCGTCAAGAACACGGTTCTAAGTCAGTATCATTAGCAAACATCATTAATGCTTATGGACAAAATGGTGGGTCTGGAAGATTAAAAGAGTTTGTACATGATGACGAAGAATTACAACTAGAATTGAAATATGGAAAATTAGCTGATAAATTACATACGTCATTGCACGAAGTAATTGGTCATGCTTCTGGTCAAATAAATCCAGGTATCGGTCAGCCAAAAGAAACCTTAAAAAACTATGCTTCAACTTTAGAAGAAGGTAGAGCAGATTTGGTTGGATTGTATTATTTAATGGATCCAAAATTAAAAGAACTTGGATTGGTAGAAGATACTGAAGGTGTTGGAAAAGCGGCGTATGATGGATATATCAGAAATGGTTTGATGACGCAATTAGTTCGTTTAAAACTTGGTGATGATGTTGAAGAAGATCACATGGTAAACAGACAATGGGTTTCTGCTTGGGTTTTTGAAAAAGGACAAAAAGATAACGTAATTGAAAAAGTTACTCGTGACGGGAAAACATATTATGACATCAAAGATTATGTAAAACTTCGTGAATTATTTGGTGAGTTATTACGTGAAACACAACGTATCAAATCTGAAGGAGATTTTGAAGCAGCACGCGCTTTGGTAGAAGGTTATGGAATAAAAGTAGATCAAAAAATTCATGCTGAGGTTTTAAAACGTAATGAACAGTTTAAAGCAAACCCTAATGGTGGATTTGTAAATCCTGTATTAGTTCCAGATATGGATGCAACTGCAAACGAAATTACTGATATCAAAATAAAACAACCAGCAGCATTTGACAACCAAATGTTGTATTACAGTAAGAATTATAGCTTCTTGTCTGATAGGAAATAAAACTTGAAATACATTATTTTGAGAGCCGTTTCAAAACTTATTGAAACGGCTTCTTCTTTTTTATAAAATTTTTGTTAAGCACTCAATTTTATAATAGAAAATCAAGTACTTATCTTTAAACAAGTATATAACAAGTTACATTAAGAGAACAAAATATTCCTTCTGTAGGTTCAGGGCAGCCATCACTAGGACAATTGGCACATGTGTTGGCACAAGTTCCTGTTTGAGGACATAGTTCACAATTAGTTCTTCTTTCAGATTTTTCTCCTCCTCCAATGATTTTCCTTGAATTATTCAACTCAGAAACAGTGCTCTTTTTTAAGCTTAATTTACTTAAATTCTTTTTTTTCATAATTTAATCGTTTAAAAATTTTACATTCGTTAATGTATTTTATGTAACGTAAGTAAAAGTTTATTGTTGTAAGTTTTTACGTTAATTTAGTATTAAATGATTAAGCAAGGAAACATCGTAGACATTTTTAATAAGAGAATTTATAAAGGAGAAATTCACGCGGAAGCTGGGAAAATTGTCAATATTTTGGAGAAAGATCATGACAATGAAACCTATATTATTCCTGGTTTTGTGGATGCACACATTCATATTGAAAGTTCGATGTTGGTTCCTTCGGAATTTGCGCGTTTGGCAGTTTTACATGGAACTGTTGCTACGGTTTCCGATCCGCATGAGATTGCCAATGTGTTGGGAAAAGCAGGTGTGGAGTTTATGATTGAAAATGGAAAGAAAGTTCCGTTTAAGTTCAACTTTGGTGCGCCTTCTTGCGTTCCTGCGACAAGTTTTGAATCGGCTGGCGCTGTGATTGATTCAGATGATATTAAAGAATTGTTGGCAAAACCTGAGATTAAGTATTTGGCAGAAATGATGAATTATCCCGGAGTGTTGTTTGATGATGCAGAAGTGTTAAAAAAAATTGCTTGGGCAAAACATTTTGACAAACCTGTGGATGGACATGCGCCAGGATTACGCGGTGATGACGTTAGTAAATATATTGCCGCAGGAATTTCTACCGATCATGAATGTTTTACCTATGATGAAGCGTTAGAAAAGCTACAAAAAGGCATGAAAGTGATTATTCGTGAAGGAAGCGCCGCAAAGAATTTTGAAGCATTGATTCCGTTGCTAGATGAACATTATGCAGAAATGATGTTTTGCTCAGACGATAAACATCCTGATGATTTGTTATTGGGACATATCAACCAATTGTGCGCACGAGCAGTTGCGAAAGGAAATGATATTTTTAAGGTGTTGCAAGTTGCTTGTGTAAATCCTGTAGAACATTATAAGTTGGACGTCGGACAGTTGCAAAAAGGCGATGCAGCCGATTTCGTTGTGCTGGAAGATTTAACCAATTTTAAGGTATTGGAAACCTACATTAACGGCATCCGAGTTGCTTCTGGGGAAACTTCACATATAGACAGCGTGCCGTTTGAAATACTCAATAACTTCAATACTTCTGCAAAGAATGTGGTTGATTTTCAGGTCAAAGCCACGAAAAGTAAAATCCGCGTGATAGAAGCTTTAGATGGTGAATTGGTAACCAACGAATTAATTTTGGATAATTTGGTCGAAGATGGAAATTTGGTCTCAAATACCGCAGAAGATATTTTGAAAATGACCGTTGTAAATCGTTATCAAGATGAAGTGCCAGCGATGGCTTTTATAAAGAATTTTGGATTGAAAGAAGGCGCAATAGCTTCCTCTGTTGGGCACGATTCACATAATATTATTGCCGTTGGTGTTTCGGATGAAGCTATTTGCAAAGCGGTAAATTTACTCATTGAGAATAAAGGCGGCATTTGTGCCGTTTCTGAAAAAGATGAAAAGGTTGTTTCCTTACCTGTTGCTGGAATTATGAGTGATAAAACTGGTTGGGAAATAGGCGAGGAGTACGCCGAGTTGGACAAACTTGCCAAAGAAATGGGAAGCACTTTACGAGCGCCATATATGAGTTTGTCGTTTATGGCATTGTTAGTAATCCCGTCGTTAAAACTTAGTGATAAAGGATTGTTCAACGGGACTACTTTTGAGTTTACTTCATTGGAAGTATAACATAACTATTGATTTTTGCCTTCGCAGGAATGACAAATTAAATCATTTAGCTTTGATGGCGCCAACACCAAGCGTGAATCGGTAGCCGACTTGGAGTTGGAAGAAAGAATCGTCTCCTGAAGAACTAATGTCTCTGATACTTTTCATACGCAAGAATATAGAGTTTGATTTGTCTTCTCCTGGATAGTAAAATACTTCTGCTTTTACGGCTTGCGTTTTTAAGTAACTTGGTTCAGATAAATTGTTTCGGGCATAATCTCCAATAAATGAATATCCTTTTAATTCGTATCCTACATTAAGTCCAAAATTATTGAGTCGACGAATTTCAATATTTGCTCCTGCACCATACCCAAGTGTTTTAAAATTGATGTCGTTGATGATTTCAGTGCCGCTATCTGTTCCTGTAGTTTGTACTTTGGTTACATTATAACTAAAAGGAAGATACACGGACATCCAAAAAGGAAGTTCTTTGGCAAATCTGAAATGCATAAGATTAATGTCTAATCCCATTTCTAAGTTTGAACGCTCTAGGAGACCTAATTTGTTTTCGTTGAAGAAAAAGTAATCTGCTGGATCGCCCGTATTGGGATTTAGCACGTTTGTTGCTACATCTGGAGTTGTCGCAGCGATAAAATCATTGTCTTCATCAAATCGTGAATAGCGTACGTAAGGCGAAACTTTTTTGAAGTAATAAAAGGCCGTTCCGTTATGATTGAAAGGATGAATGAAGAAATCTGCTTTTCCTTCTATTTGGAATAATCCGTTAGCTTCATCGCCAAATAATCCTAGTAAATCTGTATACGTTCTTAGGTCTAAAACGTGTTGTAAATGGCTGTCGTTTATAACTTGATACGAGCGTCTGCCTGTTTCTTTGGCTTCTTTATCTTTGTCTGATGGAAATTTGTATGCTACGTCATCAGGAACATAGTTGCTACCTGCATTTGGATGATAATCAAGCACTTCTGTATATTTTACTAATAAATGACGTAATGCATTTTCATTGTAAACGCCTTTACCATCAAGACTGACATAGTGCGAATATTTGAGAAAGCTTTTTTTCACTCTACGCGTATAGTTTAGAATACTTACGGGTGTTGTTCCTTCAAAGTAAAATTCAAATTTTCCATCGATAGAATGTAATACCAAACGCGTATCGACAATGCCGCCTTCGCGTAATTCTATTTGAATGGATTTGAACAATGCGCCTTCAGGAACTTCGCCAATAAAGTTCAATATACTGTCTGAACTAATAGGCGTAATAAGATTTTTCTTTTTGATTTGTTTGATGCTCAGCGCATAGCTTTCTTCATCTTTTGTCTGGTTTTCAATATTAAGTGCATTTTTGATTTCATCAGAGTTGTTTTCTGCATAGAAGTTTACAAAAGCTCTATCACCTGGCACTTCAAATGTTCCTAAGTTTGTTTTGCTGTCAATACTGAAAACACTTGCCAATACTTGCCTTGCGCTATTATTACTGAATAAACTATCTACTTTTACAGGATCGTTGTCTCCAACAATGATATATTTTTCAGGATCGAGTTCGTCTTTTTCTACAAACAATCGACAGTTTCGGGCTTTGTATAAATCAAGAATGGAATCTTTTACATTCTCATGTTTTTTTAGGAATTTCTTGTATTCAGTAAATTTCGAGCAAGAATCCATGATTTGTTTTTTAAGTTCTGCATCAAGTTTTAATACAGAATCTCTACTTTTTTCTTTTTCTTTTAGGTCTTCTTTAAAATTTTCCAATTCTTGGCTGTTGGCAGGAGCATCTTTTATGTCTGCTTCTACCATTTTGATATTTTTATTCATTTCAGCAATTGTTTCATCAAAGTCATCTTTCTTGTCTACTAACTTATCAATTGCGTTTTGGCGTGTTTCTAGTGCATTTTTTACCTTATCTTCGTTACTTTCAGCAGTTATTTCTGGTGTGGTTTCTACGACAGTTTCTTTTTTTTCTTTGTATAACTCACAAGCTCTAACATCATATTTATCTAGTGTTTTTTGAGCTACGTTTTGATATTTTGCTAAGAATGTTTGAAATTCGCTATATTCAATACATTTTGTAGTGATTTTATTTTCAATGCTTTGAAGATCTGATTGTAATCCTTTTTTATCGTCTTCTGCTTTTTGTAAAGCCTTTTCATCTTCTTTGGTTTTTTCTTTTTTTGCAGAAAGTTCTTTGATATTTTTTTCGTGGATTAAAACCTCAATATTTAATTGATTTTTTTCATTTAGTAATTCCGTAAGTTCTTTTTGTTTTTTTTCTAATTGCGGAATGAATTTACTTTCAGGGATTTCTTGTGCACAAATCGTAAAAACGCTGAAAAATCCTAAAATAGTTAGTAAAAATGATTTCATATGTAACATGGTTGTAGTTAGTTAGTATAAAAGTAGTATTTTTTATGTAATAGAAAAGTACTTATATGTAGGTATTTTTGAATTGATTGCTAAGTTTATACTGTAAGTGGAATGTCAATTAAAATGGTCGTTCCTTTCCCGATGGTGCTATCAATAGCGAATGTACCTTCTAGGTGTATGATGCGTTTTTTGATGTTTTCCAATCCGATTCCTGTTTCCTTAACTTCTTTTATGATTGTAGTGTCAAAGCCTTTTCCATTGTCTTCTACGATGATGTTGAGGTTTTTTTCGTATTGCGTTAATTGAATGGTTGCTTTGGTGGCTTCTGCATGTTTGATAATGTTGGCAATAAGTTCCTGAATCATTCGGAATAGGGATAATTCTAATGAATTTTCAAGTCGGTTTTCAAGTCCGTGTGCGATGACTTCAATATCGAGTTTGTTGGCACTTTTTATCTTTGAAGTCATGTTGTTAATCGCAACCAATAATCCTTGATTGGCAATAACACCTGCATTTTTGATGTGCGAAATGTTTCGTATTTTTTCATAAGCCTCGCCAAGTAATGTTTTTGTTTTATTGAGCGCATTTGGACTGTTTTTTGAACCAATATTTTCCAAATGTAGATTAATGGTTGCCATCAATGCGCCAAGATCATCGTGTAAATCTTCTGCGATACGTTTTCGTTCTTTTTCCTGACCTTCAATCATTGCGTCAATACTAGCTAGTTCTTGCTCTTGCAATAAGTTTTCTACTTTCTGTGCTTCTAGGTCTTTGGCTTGTTCGGCTAGGAGTTGTTTTTTTCGGGTGTTTTTTTGGAGTAGATATGCGGAGATGATGACGAGGGTTAGGATTGACAGAGATATAATTAACAGACTATTTGTTTGTTTGTTTTCTGCTTCAATGATAATATTAAGCTTTTCTAAGCGATCCCTTTCATCTGTCAATTCTTCAGTTTTATATTTATTATTTGTTTCGTTGATCGCAATATTTTGGGCGATATCATTGATACTATCTTTTAGTTCAATAGACTTGTTTAAATACAAAGCTGCATTTTCATAATCTTTAAGATTATTGTATGCTTCTGCCATATTATCGTAGAAGATTACTTTTGTTTTTGCATTATATTTTTTTAATGTAATGGAGTCTGCTTTTTTATAAAAGTCAATTGCTTTTTTATAATCTTTTTTTAATTCATAAGATTTGGCCTGATTATTATAATTGTATGAAATGTAATCAGTGTTCGAATGTCTTACAAAAGTTGGTAATGATTTTTTAAAATAATATAGAGATGAATCAGCATTATTTTTAACTGAGTAATAAAGTGTCCCAATATTCATTTCAATAGCTGCTATTCTGAAAGTATCTTTTATTAGTTTTAACTGCTCAAGAGTTTTGTCAAAATACAATTTAGAATTACTAAAATCTTTCTTACCCATATAATCTACAGCAATTCTTGAATAAGCCTTTGCAAGCATTAATGTATCTTTCTTAGATTTCGCATAGTTAAAATATTTATCTAAATAAGGTTTCGAATCAATATCCAAATTATTTTGATGACTCAATAGAATATGTATTTCATAATTGGTATCAGCAGCATTATTAATACTATCTAATTCTTGAAATAATTCTTCTGCTCTCAGTAAATTTTGAAAACCTTTATCATGATTATCATCTGACCTATGATTTAAGCCATTATAAAAATACCAAAGTCCTCTATCATATTTATCCAAAACAGTAGTGTCAATACTTTTTAGATAACTCTTTGATTCATCTAAATCTAATTTTGAGATTGAATTTCGAAGTATGTCTAAAGATGTATTCTGAGAAACGCAAAAACCAACAATTAGAAAAATTGCTGGTAAAATAAGTTTTTTTGTATGCAAGAGTAGTTTCATATCATATACTCACTATTATTGCTCCGTCTTTTGTTTCGGGTTGACCATCAAAAATACTATAATGACATTTTTTAAAGTTTGCTATATTAGTGTAAAATATAGCGGTAACGAAAATAAAAGAACCTTTATCTAAAATATATTCTTTATCAATTTTTACCGAATTGGAATGTGTATGAGGCAATTTTTTTTGTTCAAAGTGTAATTCTAACACATGAGCTTTTATACCTGATTCGATATGCTCATAACATGTATTAGCATGTTTTAATTCATACCATTGATCATTCGGATTATCTACGTTTAAATCAATTTTGGTTAATTTACTAGCATTATCTAATTCAACATTACCCGTAACTAAAAACTTTTTTTCTCCTTCAAAAAGAGTAACTCTATTTGTTGTATTTGATTTAATTCTTTCAATTTTCATAATTTAAGATCTTATGATTAGACTTTTATTTGTATAAATAGCTTTAAACTTTATCTCTGGCATTTTAATAATTTTCTTTTTCCCTTTGTCTCCGTATTCATATTTAGGCAGTATATTACTTGATAATAAACTATGTAAATGATTACAAATTGAAAATTTTTTATTATCACCGGCACAGACAATACCTATAATTTCATTTTTCTTATTAAGAACTATTGATCCTGAATCCCCTGATACAGATAACTTACCTGTCATTATTTGATTCTTAAAAATTCTTTCCTCGTTACCAACCTTAACATATGCATTTTTAGAGTAAATTGTATTCTTATCAAATCCACTTTTAAACCCTTCAATTTTAACAGAATCACCTATTCTTATATCTTTATACTTTTTTACAGTATCAATTTTTCTCTCCTTTATTATTTGCTTTTTAGAAATAATCTTCGATAGAGCAATGTCATAATATTCATTATTAAGTCCCCAAAAAAGTTCAGCAATCTTTTCATCACTTTTATTATCTATACCTGCTCCAAGATCTCCACTACTCTGCATCATTACGTGCCAATTAGAGAGTATGAAATCTCCTTTATGATTTTCTAATTCTACAATAGCTCCAATTGTACCTTTAGCTTGACTAGCATTTGTCATCGAAATCTCTTGACCTGAAGCTATTTCATTTTGAAAATAAAATGGTAATGACCGCACAAAATTTATACCCTTAAAAGAATTAATATCTTTTCTTAAGAATCTAGATTTTTTTCTTTTAATAGGTAATTTAAGCTCGAAAGGAATCTTCTCCAAAATTGATTTTCTTTGCTTAAGTATTAAATTAACATCTTTTTCAAATTTTTTATCAACTCCAATTTCCATTGAGTAATCATTAGCAACATTATTGTCATCTTTAACTACAGCTACATAATGTACACCTGGCATCTCAATAAAAAAATCGCCATATTGTTCTAATTGTATGTTGGCCAAATCTTCAGTCATAAATATCATTTTAATTAATTACAATACAAACATCCCAAATTCCCAACCACCAAAACATCCCCACATATAGGTATTTTCAAATTATTCGAATCCAAAACCAACCCTAAAAAGCATACTTCTGCTCAATAGCATAACCCAACAACTCATTAGCGCCTTGCAATTGTAACTTCTGAATCATGTTTTTGCGGTGTGTGTCTATGGTAGATTTCGAAATAAAAAGTAACTCCGCAATTTCTTTAGAAGTCTTTCGCTGTGCAATGAGTGCCAAAATTTCCTTTTCGCGTCGCGATAAAATAGATTCAGAACTATTTTTAGAAATCTGCCCAATATTCAATTTGGCATCATAGTACGTTTTGTGCTCCGAAAGTGCGTAAATGGCTTCCAAGACGACTTTTAAAGGCGAATTTTTCAAAATATAACCCGTCGCGCCTGCATCCAACATTTGCTGTACAGCTCTATCTTGATCGTACATCGTAAACGCCAATATATTAATATGTGGAAACTCTTTTTTTATGTGATTCGTAGCTACAATCCCATCCATTTTGGGCATTCGGATATCGCAAATCACGACTTTGGGTTGTTTTCGGCGAACAATTTTTAAAAGCGATTCGCCATCATTGGCATGTCCGACAATTTGAATATCTTCTTCGTACTCCAAATACGAAAGCATGCCATCAATCAATGCCTGATGGTCTTCTGCAATAGCGACTGTAATCATATCTTAGGGTTCTAAAAATTACAAACAAACTATATGCACTCCAAATATAAATGACGATTTGGGAATCCTATTGCAGCAAAAAACTGCAATAAATGTGTTTATATTATGGTAATGGTTAGTAAGTTTTCCTACAATTTACAAAAAATGCAGCATAGAAAACAAACTAAATTTAAGATACAATGAATTTTTTAATCACAACGATGGTGATAATAAAGAGGATGAAAACCAGAAGAATACGCAAACTTCCCTTATAATAACGCTTGTGTAGTTGTAAGTCTTTGCGATACGCATAAATCATAATTGCAACAAAAATAATTACAAAAAAAGCAGCAAAAATTATTTGACCTGAACTGAACATAACACATATTTTATTTTAACAAAATTACGAATTAAACAGCAAAGGTTGTTAATAAAAGTTTCAAAATAAAATAGTAAACATTCTAAAATGCGCTAAATAATCAAGTATATTTCGACTATAATTTTAAAAATAAGTACGATTTGAAAAGAAGAATAGAAGCCGTTACAGAATTCCATGAAGCATTTGGTTTGGGAATAAAAAATACACCAACCGCCAATATTGGAGAAGCAAGAAACCTACTTCGTTTTAATCTTATGAAAGAAGAAAATGAAGAATACTTTGAAGCAGCTCAAAATAATGATTTGGTAGAAGTTGCCGATGCTCTGGGTGATATGTTATACATTCTCTGCGGAACGATCATAGAACACGGAATGCAAGAGAAAATCATTGAAGTCTTCGAAGAAATTCAGCGCAGCAATATGAGCAAATTAGGGGAAGATGGGAAACCTATTTATCGAGAAGATGGAAAAGTACTCAAAGGACCTAACTATTTCAAACCAAACATTGCAGCAATTCTAGCTGAAAAATAAAATCATAAGTTTGTAAACGACTTCTAAAAAAAGCGCCCAAAAAACATACATTCTATAGTATCAAAAGAAGTCAAAATACGATTGACTGTTTTTCATTTTAATCATTTAATTTGAAACTTGTGAAAAGCAGCAAATAAAATCACTCACAGATGAAAAGAAGAAAATTTATTCAAAACGCTGCTTTAACAGGATTAGGACTCACCGTTGGAACGGCTTTGACTGCTTGCGCGGATGATGGCAAATCTAAAGAAAAAGCTGTAGCAACAACGACCAATTCAGATGCAAAACCAATCATTCCGATGGTAATTGCTACGTGGAATGTACCAAACGCAACCAAAAAAGCTTGGGACGTTTTGCAAGAAGGAAAATCTTCATTAGATGCCGTAGAACAAGGTGTAATGGTTGAAGAAGCAGACGTAAACAATCAATCTGTGGGAAAAGGTGGTTTGCCAGACAGAGATGGAAATGTAACACTCGATGCGTGCATAATGAACAAAGAAGGAGATTACGGTGCGGTTGTTTGTATTGAAAATATAAAACATCCAATATCTGTAGCAAGAAAAGTCATGGAAGATACGCCACATGTACTTTTAGCTGGAAATGGCGCGAAGCAATTTGCAATAAAAAGTGGTTTCAAACCAGAAAACTTACTCACAGAAGCTTCCAAAAAAGCTTGGGAGAAGTGGAAAGTTGAAGCCAAATACAAGCCGATCATCAATGTAGAAAACCATGATACGATTGGAATGTTGGCAATAGACAAAAACGGAGACATTTCGGGCGCATGTACCACAAGCGGATTGTCTTACAAAATGCAAGGGCGCGTGGGCGATTCGGCAATCATAGGTTCAGGATTATTCATAGACAATGAAATTGGAGGTGCAACCGCAACAGGAATGGGTGAAGAAGTTTTAAAAACCGTAGGAAGTTTTCTCATTGTAGAACTCATGCGACAAGGAAAATCGCCACAAGAAGCCTGTGAAGAAGCTGTAAAACGTGTCATCAAAAAAAGTCCGAATTACAAAGACTTTCAAGTGGGTTATATTGCAGTCAATAAAAAAGGAGAAACGGGCGCGTATTGTATCCACGAATGGTTCAATTACACTATTTATCAAAATGACGAAAACAAAAATCACAAGTCTAATTATTACAATAAAACCAAATAGTATTCATCTTAAAATTGGTAATGAGTTTATGAGTATATAAGTTGAAAAGTTTATAAGTTTAAACACCAAACACCAAACACCAAACACCAAACACCAAACACCAAACACCAAACACCAACAAAACATGTCAACCAACAAATCCTATAAAAGCGCCTTTATATTTCTAACTACGTTATTCTTCCTTTGGGGATTTATCACGGTTTTAGTCGATAGCTTAGTGCCAAGATTAAAAGATGTATTTGAAATGTCCTATGCCAAAACAGTATTGGTACAATTTGCCTTTTTTACAGCGTTCTTTTTCGTTTCTGTACCCGCAGGTTTCATCCTGTCAAAAATTGGTTACAAAAAAGGAATCATCTTAGGTTTGGTCATTATGTCAATTGGTTGTTTGCTATTCTATACAGCCGCAGAATACAGAACATTTTCAGTCTTCCTAATTGGGTATTTTACGCTCGCAGGCGGAATCACCGTATTGCAAGTTGCCGCCAATCCATATGTAGCTTTGTTAGGAAGTGAAGAAGGCGCCAGTAGCCGATTAAACCTATCGCAAGCATTCAACTCATTAGGAACCACAATTGCACCTGTAGTTGGAGCTTTATACTTATTGAGTGATTCTGTGAAAAATTCAAAAGAAATAGAATTACTAAGTGAAGCAGATAAAAAAGCATACTACATTGCAGAAGCATCAACGGTACAAACGCCATTCTTACTAATCGCAGGATTTATTGCGTTGTTGGCAGTAGTTTTCTTCTTTATTAAATTACCAACCATCATGGAAACCAGTCCAAAAGGCGGTTATTTGAAACTTCTAAAAAACAAAATGATGCTTCTCGGTGCGTTGGGGATTTTCGTATATGTTGGAGCCGAGGTTTCCATAGGAAGTTTTATGGTAAATTATTTTGATAACATGAATTTGGGAGCTGTCGTAGCAGGAAACGAAACGATGATGAGTATTGCCAATACGATTGCAGATGTATTCGGGAAAGATTTTGACGGAAAAGACCCAAAATCACTACTTGGAGTATTTATTATTTTCTATTGGGGCGGCGCAATGATTGGTCGTTTTGTAGGTGCATATCTCACTAAAATTATGTCGCCAGCAAAAGTATTAAGCATCTTTGCGATACTTGCTATTTCTATGATTGCAATATCAATTACGACAACAGGATTAATTTCGATGTGGTCCATTTTGGCAGTCGGATTGTTCAATTCAATCATGTTTCCAACCATATTTACACTAAGTTTAGAAGGTTTGGGCGAGTTAAAAGCACAAGCTTCTGGCTTATTATGTATGGCAATCGTCGGTGGAGCAATCATTCCATTTATCATTGGAGCTTTAATTGATAATGTAGGTTTCAAACTCGCTTTTGTACTTGCAATGGTTTGTTACGCATACATCATGTTTTATGGCTTTTCGAAGCGAAAAGGTGCTGTAGTTGCAGGATAATCTGGCGTAAAATTATGGTTGTCAACCTGTAGTTTGTTATATTTGTTTAGATACTTCACAATATTTAGACTACATGAGAAACATTCAAGAAAAGTTGACCGCTTTGCGCGATGAATTACGCGAACACAATTACAATTATTACGTATTAGATAATGCTACGATTTCTGACTATGAGTTTGATATGAAACTCAAAGAATTGCAGGAATTAGAAGCGAAACATCCCGAATTTCACGATCCGAATTCGCCAACGTTACGCGTAGGCGGACAAATCACGAAGAATTTCAATACCATTGCACACGAATATCGTATGTATTCGTTGGACAATTCGTATTCGAAAGAAGATTTATTGGATTGGGAAAAGCGTATTGAAAAGATTCTCGGTGTTTCAACGGTAGAATATACGTGCGAACTCAAGTACGATGGCGCTTCTATGAATTTAACATACGAAAATGGAAAACTCATCAAAGCAGTCACACGTGGCGATGGTTTTCAAGGAGATGAAGTGACCAACAATATCAAAACGATCAAAACGGTTCCGTTGCAACTAAAAGGTGATTATCCTCCAAAATTTGACATTCGTGGTGAGATCATTCTTCCGCTTGACGGATTTAAAAAAATGAACGAGGAACGTGTCGCAAATGGCGAAGATCCGTACATGAATCCACGAAATACAGCTTCAGGAAGTTTAAAATTACAAGATAGTAGTGAAGTTGCCAAACGTCCGTTAGAATGTTTACTATACAATATAAAAGGCGAACGATTGCCAATTGCTACACAGTTTGAAAGTTTGGAAAAAGCGCGTGAATGGGGTTTTAAAGTGCCAACTGTAGCCAAAGTAGCTAAAAATGTTGATGAAATCTTACAGTTTGTAAATTATTGGGAAGCCAATCGTCACGAATTAAAATATGAAATTGATGGTGTAGTTATTAAAGTAAATAATTTGCAATATCAGGAAGAACTAGGCTATACTTCAAAAGCGCCGCGTTGGGCAATGGCATATAAATTTAAAGCGGAACAAGTTGCTACGGTTTTAAATGAAATTACTTACCAAGTTGGTAGAACTGGAGCTATTACTCCTGTGGCAAATTTACAGCCTGTTTTATTGGCAGGAACAACTGTAAAGCGCGCATCCTTGCATAATGCAGATCAAATTGCTAAATTAGACATAAGAGAACGCGATACGGTGTTTGTAGAAAAAGGTGGAGAAATTATCCCTAAAATCGTTGGAGTCAACTTTGATTTGCGTCCAGAAGATTCTACAGAAACGGTATACGCAACCGAATGCCCCGAATGCCATACACCATTAGAACGTAAAGAAGGAGAAGCACAACATTACTGTCCGAATGTTGCAGGTTGTACACCACAAATTGTGGGTAGAATTCAACATTATATTTCGCGAAAAGCAATGGATATTGAAGGCTTAGGCGGCGAAACAGTCGCTTTGTTAGTGCAAGAAGGATTGATTACCAATTATGCTGATTTATACGAATTGACCACAGCACAGGTAATTCCGCTAGAGCGAATGGCAGAAAAAAGTGCTGAAAACTTAATCAACGGAATTGAAGCTTCAAAAAAGATTCCATTTGAGCGTGTTTTGTACGCTTTAGGAATTAGGTATGTAGGAGAAACAGTTGCTAAAAAATTGGCAAAACATTACAAATCTATCGATGCACTTATGAACGCTTCGTCGAATGATTTAGTTAACGTCGACGAAATAGGAGTGAAGATCGCCGAAAGTGTAGCGCAGTTTTTTGCGGAAGATGTTAATTTGCAAATGATTGAACGATTAAAGAAGTTTGGTGTGCAATTGGAATTTTCAGCAGAACAACTGGAAGGACTCACGGAAACATTACTCGGAAAGTCGTTTGTAGTCTCTGGAGTATTTGAAAAAGTATCGAGAAACGAATTAAAAAAACTCATAGAAAATAATGGAGGAAAAGTATCTTCTTCCATATCCTCTAAAACATCGTTTGTAGTTGCAGGTGACAAAATGGGACCTAGCAAACGTGAAAAAGCGGAGAAATTAAACATACCAATAATAACCGAAGATGAGTTTTTGAATATGATATAGATGAATTTAACGAAACCAACACATATAGCTTTTATCATTGCTGGAATTGTCACGATACTCGTAGCTATATTTTTGGAAAAGTTTTATTTAATATATGCGCAACCTTTTACGGTAGTAACAATCTTAATTATTTATTTTACGGAAAAGAAAGATCCGACAAGTGTATTGTACATTCTTTCGCAATGCATTGGTTTGGCTGGCGGCGTATTGCTTATACTTGGCATGCGCGATCATCTAAAAGCCGTTTCAGTGCTATTTTCATTATTCTACATCATTTATTTACGATTGATGTATGTGCGAAACAAGATGAAAAAAGCAGAACTAAAAACATACCTTTATGTAGCTCTGATGTCTATTCCTTTATTGTACATGTATTACAACCTTATTGATACAGTTTCTGAAGAACTAAAAAATGTCGTTATTTACTTTAGTTTTCTTATGTTTTTCATGCTGAGTTATATTATCACAGCTTTGTATTACTACGTTAAAGACAAAACGCCGTCAAATCTTTGGATGCTTATCGCAGCTGTAAACCTAGGGTTTATGAACATTATAATTGGTTTGAATGAACTCTACATGTATCAAACCATTTTTACAGTTATTGTAGTATTTTGTAGCTTATGTATACAAGTTTTTGTATTAAAGTTTATGCTGAATAAAGATGAAGAAGATACTGATTTATTTAATTCAATAAACGAATGAAATATACAAAGCCAACATATCTAGCATTTTTTATCACGGCTTTTGTTGCGCTCATCATTGCTTTGTTTTTTGATAAACTAGACTTGCTGTATATATATCCTTTTTGTTTCATTACAATAGCTATCATTTACATACAAGAAAAAAAAGAATCATTAAACTTTCTATTTCCACTAGCGTTAATTGTCGGACTTGCAGGTGGCGTCTTAATCATTATAGGGCTTGGGCAATGTGTCCCAGAAGTTTCTGTCTGTATTTCATTATTTTATCTTTTGTATATCCGATTGATGTATATCAAAAACGAAAAACAAAAAACAACGGTACGAACTTACATCATCTTGCTATTTATTCTGTTACCTATTTTATATGTGTATGATCGTGTGATGTGTTTGGTATATGATGAAATTCGGGAAGACTTTATCTACTTTGCTGTAATGGTTGTGTTAATGTTAACATATATAATGTTTGCACTTTATTATTACATTCGCAACAAAAATCAGGCTAATTTGTGGATGCTGATCGCTGCTGTGAATTTAGCTATTATGAATATCATTATAACAATTAATGAATTGTATGTTTACGAAAGAATGTTTACAGTATTGGCTGTTTTTTGTAGCAACCTGATGTTGTTTTTCTCGCTAAAATTTATGTTGGAAGATGAAAAAAACACCTTAAACGATTTCTCTTGATTGATTCCGTTATTGAAACTTCTTTCCTATAATTGGAATATTTTTTCGTTGCAACCAAAGTGTGATTGCGCTCAATATAAAAACTACAATTGCAGTAACAAACAATACACCACCATCACTTTTTCCTCCGTGAACAACCTCAATTCCTAATTGCGTCAAATGCATCATAATGGCACCACCAATAATTCCTAAAGTCAAAATTGCGCCAATCCAAGCTGTTCTTGGAATCAAAATTAGAATTCCTGCAATTAGCTCTGCAATGCCAATTCCGATGCGCCCGACAGGTTCGAGACCGACTTTTTCAAAAATATAGACACTTTCTTCTGCTCCTGTAAGCTTAAATCGTAAGGTTTGAATTAAAATAATAGCAATTGCAAGGCGAATAATAAATGGAATATATTTTTTCATGTTGTTGGTTTTTAGTTGCATAGGTAGTCGGAAGAAAAAAATATAGCTTACAAAACACTTTTAAAGGGAGTTTTTAATAAATATTTTGTAACTTAAATAAGACTAATTGCTTAACGAATGTCTAAACGTAAACTCCTAACATATCTTTATTTTTTCCTGACACTCATTGATGCTTTAGGAGTTATTTATCCGCTTATAATTCAAAGAAAATACACTACATTTTTACCAATACCAACATTGTTAATACTATATTTTTATTCGGTAAAAAAGGTAAACACATTATATGTTTTTTCAATGTTGGCTACATTTTTAGGAATCATTTTTCTCAATATCAAAGGATACTTTAATATCGCATTAATTTTCTATGCAATTGGCGTTTTTCTGTATGTTGTTATTAGTTTAAAGACAGCAGAAGTCATTCCTATAAAAACCATCATCATTGCTACAATTCCTTTTCTCATTGTATATCTCGTTCCGCTTATTTTATATTCAGATGCAGTACAAATAGAAGTATTTAATTTCATCATGATTTATGTATTTTGTGTCGGATTGTTCTTTTTTATTACAACACTTGTTTACATCAACAAACCAAATAAAATAAATTTGTGGTTACTTAGTTCAGGAGTTGTTTTCTTAATCTCTACGATCATTCACGGATACAATCTCTTTTTTAAATTCTTAATAACCATCAGAGTTGGCGTGGTTATTACCTTCTTGTTTATGCATTACGCGATGTATAAATATATTGTACTAAAAGCAATAGAAAATGATAGGGAGATTCCTTCTCAAAAGCAGCAGACAAGTAGGCTTGTAAAATGATAGGATTTCTTTTTAGAAATAATTTACTTTGTGACGTTAATGAAAAAAAATCTACGACTCCTTACCATTTTATTGATCTGCGTTGCAGGCGTTGACATACTATGGCTATTTTTTCCAGATTACATATTTAGAAAATACACCATCATTCTCACAATTCCTATTCTAATACTTTTTTACTTCTTGTATGTTGAGGTGAAAAATATTTTATACCTATTAGCATTAGTTGTTTTTATGCTTGCCGATTATTTCTTTTTTATACAAGGAAAACTCGCTAACGGAATTGCGAGTAGTGGAGTAGCGTTGGCAATTTATGGTATTATTGTACTCAAGCAGTCGCATTACATATCAACAAGAAGATTGCTTGTCAATACTGTTCCTTTTTTAGCGATTTACACGCTACCATTTATATTTTTTGTGGATAAAATAGATGATGCCATTTTCGGCGAAGTAATCTTCTATTCGTTTGCTATCGGATATTTTTCATTCATGTCGATCATGACGTATTTCAGCAGAAAAAACAAAGTAACACAAAAACTAATCTTAGCAGGACTTTCTACGGCTTTTATGGGAATTGTATTTGGAATGTATCTCTTTGTGGATAGAAAACCAGTATACACAGTTGTATCAAACTTACTGTTTATTTATTCTCACTATAAAATGTGGCAATACATCATCATCAAAGATTCCATTGATGAAACTGTGAAAATTTAAAAAGGTAAATAGTTCAAATTTCTACCAAAAACCCAACACCCAACACCTAAAATCTACACAATAATCGATTTCCCATTGGCAATGACATTCTTTTCGCTATCAAAGTAAAAATCAACTCTACCAACGTAAATTCCGTAGGCACCAACTTGATTCACCATGACAGATTCTCCAACAATATTCTTTTCAATCGTAGGTTTCTGTAAAAACGTATGTGTATGTCCACCAATAATCAAATCAATATTCTTGGTTTTTCGTGCTAAAATCAAATCGGAAGGTCGCTCAGGATTTTTTCTATAATTATACCCAATATGTGACAGGCAAATGACCAAATCGCACTTTTCTTCTTCTTTCAAAATACGACTCATATCTTGTGCAGATTCAATAGGATCATTATAAACCGTTTCTTTGTACATGCGTTTATCTACCAAACCTTCAAGTTTTACACCAAGTCCAAAAATTCCAATTTTAATTCCATCTTTCACAAAAATCTTATACGGTTTTACATGTGTATCTAAAACGGTATTCTTAAAATCATAATTAGCAGACACAAAATCAAAATTAGCATTTGGTAACTGTGCGTACAATCCGTTAATTCCATTGTCAAAATCGTGGTTTCCAATGGTTGCCAAATCATACTTCATCATGCTCATAATTTTAAACTCCAATTCGCCACCATAATAATTAAAATACGGCGTTCCTTGAAAAATATCACCTGCATCTAGCAATAATGTATTTGGATTTTCCTTTCGAATCTTTGCTACCAAACTCGCTCTACGTGCTGCGCCACCTTGATTTGGATTTCGCGGATGATTCGCATCAAAAGGATCAATATGACTGTGTACATCATTGGTGTGTAAAATGGTAATATGTTTCTTAGCAGTATTTGCCGTAAAACTCTGTAAAGACAAACCTCCCAAAGTTACAAAGGCACTTGTTGCTAACGACTGTTGTATAAAATCTTTTCTTTTCATCTCTTTGTTTGTGTTTTCTGAATTAAGTCAGATAGAATTTGCCAATAAAAGTTGAATCAGTTATGGCTCATTTTATAATAATAGGTTTATTGCTTTACAAATCTGCCATCAAGTTTTGCAGGAATGGTGTCTGTACTTTTAAAATAATCAATCATGGCATTTCGAATCTTATAATCCAAAATCTCTAATGATTCCGGATCTTTCAAAAAGTCCATTCGGTCGCCACCATTTTGTAAATAATCAGAAGTCACTACGGTGTACGTTTTGCCATCTTCAATAGGTTTTCCGTTGACCAATGCTTCTTTCACATTAAAATCGTCATCTACTTTTATGGTCAAGCCAGAAATAGGATGCGCACGTTTGGCTTCCGCTAAATAAGCAACCATATTACGTATATTAGCTGCGGTAAGTTCGGCAACTACAATTGAATTTTCAAAAGGCATCACATTAAAAGCGGTTTGTGTTTTTATTGGTCCTTTTGGTATGGGCGCACGAATTCCGCCATGATTCAACAAGCAAATATCAATACTTTTTCCAGTTCGTTTCTTATAAATAGGTTCACTTTGTGACTTTATCAAATCAGACATTAAGTTGCCAATTGTAGTTTCCAGTTCGCCATCATTTTTGTGCATATCTTTTGGTGCGTAGCTCAACACTTTATTCATATCTTCTTCAATGCGCTCACGAAATGGTTTTACATATGCTTCAATTTCCTGATCTGCGGTTAAAGAATCATTAATATTGATGCGTTTTCCTTCAATTCGAGAAACGCTTTGTTTTTCTTCCGCACAAGCGAACATTAAAAAAATAGCCAATAAAGCAACAATTTTTTTCATCTGTTTGTTTTTAATTTATTAGGTGAGTCAGATGGAATTCGCATAGCAATTAGATCGGTTTGTATTGAAATTTTTGAATATGCTTATTTCACTTAAACTAAATATCTGGCAAATTATGAAAAATCACAGATACAATAAGAGCGAATTGCACTAAAAAATTGTAAACACACACACTTTTTTTGTGAATAGCGGTGTGAAATTGACGTTCGTTGTTAAAATTTGACGCTTACGAAATATATTTTTTGTTTTCCAAGAAGGCACGTAACTTGCCGTATAACTAACGTTTATGAGGGTAAAAGTTAGCTGTAGTTTTAAAATTTAAGAGATGTGTGTCTAAATGTACATCTCTTTTTTTTATGGAAAAAGAGTACTTTTGTAAAGAATCAAATTGCATGCATGTTTTTAAAAGGATTACAATACAAATCGGCAAAGAAAGCACTGAACAAAAAACTCAATAATATTACAGCAAAAAAAGTTAGTAATGCACCTATACAAACTGTTGGAATTATTGTAAATGCTGATGAAATGCCTGATTTTAATTCGATAATTAAAGAATTGCAATTGGGAGCAACAGTACAAGTATTATGCTATCATAAAAACTTTAAAAAAGCGCGTACAATTGATTATCCAGTTTTTTATGAAAAAGACTTTGGATGGAAAGGAAACCCCAAAGGAAAAGACTTGAAGCAATTTTTTGACGCACCTTTTGATGTATTAATCAGTTATTACAACAACAATATAGTGCCGTTGCAATTAGTTTCAGGCTTGCACAAAGCAGATTTTAAAATTGGAATTGCAGGTTGCGATCAAGAAATACACGATCTCATTATTCAAACAAAAGAAAAAGAGATACAAACATTTGCAGAAGAATTACACAAATATTTACACATACTTAATAAATTATAATAATGAAGAAATTCATCGGAACTGGAGTTGCCCTTGTTACCCCTTTTAACAAAGACACTTCGGTAGATACAAGCGCATTAGCAAACATTGTGTCGCACGTGATTGAAGGAGGAATTGAATATTTAGTCGTTTTAGGGACAACGGCTGAAAGTGCTGTGCTTACTACAGAAGAAAAACAGCTGGTGATTGAAACTGTTGTCAAAGCCAACAACAAACGTTTGCCAATCATCTTAGGAATTGGCGGAAACAATACTGCTGCTGTTGTAGCTGAAATAAAAGCAACAAATTTTGATGATATTGATGCAATTCTATCTGTTTCTCCATATTATAACAAACCTACTCAAGAAGGAATTTACCAACACTTTAAAGCCATTGCAGAAGCAAGTCCGAAACCAATCGTTTTATACAATGTTCCAGGAAGAACCGCAAGCAATATGTTGCCTGAAACGGTGATTAGATTGGCAAATGACTTTGAAAATATCATTGCTGTCAAAGAAGCTGCGGGCGACATAGTACAAGCTATGCGATTGCTAAAAGATGCACCCAAAGACTTTTTGGTAATTTCTGGAGATGATATGATTGCGTTGCCAATGACACTCGCAGGTGGCGCAGGAGTAATCTCTGTAATAGGACAAGGATATGCTAAAGAATTCTCTGAAATGATTCGTTTTGGATTGGTTGGAAACGTTGCAGAAGCCACAAAACTTCACTACAAACTTATGCCAGCAATTGATTATATATTTGAAGAAGGAAACCCAGCGGGAATCAAGGCTGTTTTTGAAAAACTGAATCTTTCTACGGCAACAGTACGTTTACCACTAATAGAAGCTTCTGATTCGCTCAAACAAAAGCTCAACGACTTTACCGATTCATTGAATTCATAACATTGAATGGCAAAAAAAGTACAAGATCCAGGATTAGGAGAAGATGCGATCACTACGGCAAAACGAATCGTCAACAAAGACGGTTCGTTTAACATTAAGCATTTGCATGGAAAAACAGGAATCTCTGCATTATATGCGTATTTGGTTGATATCAGTTGGACGCGTTTCTTTTGTTTTGTATTTCTTGCGTACTTTATTTTAAACCTATTCTTTGCCACCATATATGTTTTTATTGGTGTAGAATACATTTCTGTAGAACCACAAACATTTATTGTAGATTTTGTCAATGCGTTTTTCTTTTCGTCGCAAACCATTACAACTTTAGGATATGGCGCAATGGCTCCAACAAGCTTGATTGCTGGCGTTGTGTCAAGTTTTCAAGCATTGGTAGGATTGCTAAGTTTTTCATTCGTAACAGGATTACTATACGGACGATTTTCAAAACCAAAAGCACTCATTCAATTCAGTGAAAACATCATTTGGCGTGATTTTAACGATGGAAAAGCGTTAATGTTTCGGCTGATGAATAGCAAAACAGACGTCATGATAAATCCGCGAGTAACGGTAACGTTGGCAATTACAGAAATGGACAATAATGAAGGCTATCAGCGTAACTTCTATCAATTAAAACTAGAAAGAGATCACATTACCTATTTGCCAACAACATGGACATTGGTACATGAAATCACAGAAGATTCACCATTGCATAAATTTACCGAAGAACAACTCAAAACACTCAATGGCGAATTCTTAATCATGGTTTCTTACTATGACGAAGCTTTCAACGAAGAAGTATACCGATTACATTCGTATACTTTTGAAGAATTACTGATGAATGTCGCCTTCGAAAAAGCCTTCTATTTTGATGAAGACGGTTACACGGTATTAGATCATCGTAAAATAAGTCATACGGAGAAAATGTAGTTTAGCTTATTAACCTGAGTTCGATTATTAAAACAAGTAAATTTGATTACTATTATTTGACTGAAATCTAATTTGTGGTTTTTTAGGTAAAAAGCTGTAAGCTATCAATCCTGCAATTAGATTGCTAAGAAAGTTTTCAAAACTTCTATGTCTTGAATGCTCTACTTGACAAATATTTTTAAGTTCATCGTTGACCGTTTCTATTACGGATCTTTTTCTAAGCAGTATTTTATCTGATATTGTCAACAGCGCGTTTTTCATATTATTTTTAATATTGGTGATCAGTTGTACGCCATCAATGAATAGTAATTTGGCTAGTTCTTTGCCTATATATCCTTTGTCAGCAAATAGTTTTCCAAATATTTTGTCTAAAAATCGTTCTTGTTTTAGTGGTGTTCTATCATCTTCACTGGCTTGTGTAATTGTAAAGGTTAGGATTTCGCCTTTATCATTTATGACGATGTGAAGTTTAAATCCATAAAACCATCCCATAGTAGACTTTCCAGTGTTGGCTATTCCTTTAAATACCTTATTGCGTTTGATACGCTTGTTTTTACAGACTCTAATAGGTGTGGAATCCACAAAAGAAATCCCAGTACAATCACCAAGACAACAAGTCTTCAAAAATAAAGTCATAGCCATTAAATTACTTTGCATTTGTTCGACAAATCTGTTGTAAGATATAGTTTTAGGGAATTCTTCCTGCATGTGCTTCTGAATATAAAATATATAGAAGTGCTTAAAAGTTCTAAAACCACTTAAATGAAAAAGTATTGTAATGGTAATAATTTCACTTTTTGACATTATTGGAGGTCGTTTGGGAGCATTACCAAGTAGCGATTTATCAACTATTTGATCATATTCTTTGCAGAATTCATCAACAATACAAAATATTTCCGTAATTTTAGAAAAAGAAACCATAGATAGATTTTTAGATTAATAAATTGAATTTCAACACTTTAATTTACTAAAAATCTATCTTTTTTTGGTAGTAAAACTATCCTGAATATTAATCGAACTCAGGTTATTAGACTTACTTAGATGGTTAGATTAGTTAGAGAGTTAGCTCTAAAAGCAAAGCAGTCTAAAAGCGTCAGCAATTCCAACAAGTCTAAAAGCGTTAGCGTTTCTAACAGCAAAGCAGTCTAAAAGGCGAAGCCGATCTAAGAGCAAAGCGCTCCAAAAGCGGCAGCGATCTAAAAGCAAAGCGCTCCAAAAAGTTAAAACTATGATAAAGAATACTAAAATCAGATTTCTAAAGTTAATTTAGCGACTTAAAAATGTTTTCATAATACATAATAAATACCTATTTTTGCCAGATGTTTAAAAAGATGCCTAAATTTCTATACCTAGTTTTAATAGCTATTACATTCGCTTCTTGTAGCGAATACCAAAAAGCACTTAAGTCGGAAGATACGAAAGTAAAATACGAACTAGCGGAAAGATTATATAAAGAAGGAAAGTTTAAAAAATCAAGTAGACTTTTTGAGCAAATTGTACCACGATACAGAGGGAAACCGCAAGGAGAGCGCGTAACGTTCTTATATGCAAGATCACTATTTGAAATAGAACAATTCATCGTTTCAGGATATCAATTTGAGCGTTTTGTACGTTCATATCCAAAAAGTGACAGTATCCAATCTGCAGCATTCTATGAAGCAAAAAGCTATTACATGGAATCGCCTCGTTACAGTATAGATCAAAGAGAAACAATCAAGGCAATTAATAAACTTCAATCATTCATCAACAACTATCCAGATTCAAAATATCTAGATAATGCCAATGTAATGGTAGATGAATTGACAACAAAAATTGAAAAGAAAGCATACGAAATTGCAAAACAATACAATACGATTTCTGATTACAAATCGTCAATAAAAGCAGTTGAGAACTTTCTTTCAGATTATCCAGGGACAAGCTTCAGAGAAGATGCCATGTTCTTAAAACTAGATGCCATGTATAACTTAGCAACAAAAAGTTTTGCATCTTTAATGGAAGGACGTTATAATGAAGCCGCATCAGCGTACAAAACGTTGGTAAAGTTTTATCCTGAATCAAAATATAGAGAAGAAGCCGACAAAATTATGGCTTCAATAACAGAAGAATTAGCAAAATTTTCAAAATAACAATTATGGTTGATATTAAAAACTTAGACGCTCCAATCAGCACAACAACAGTTGAAAGAAATCAATTTGATGCGCCAACGGACAATATTTATGAAGCAATTTCTGTTGTAGCTAAAAGAGCAATTCAAATCAACTCTGAAATCAAAAAAGAATTGATTGAGAAGTTAGACGAATTTGCTACACACAACGACAGTTTAGAAGAAATCTTTGAAAACAAAGAGCAAATCGAAGTATCTAAATTCTACGAAAAACTTCCAAAACCACACGCTATTGCTGTACAAGAATGGTTGGAAGAAAAAATATATTACCGTAACACAAAAGAAGAAGCTTAGTCTATGTCAATTTTAAGGGGCAAAAAAGTATTACTAGGCGTTACCGCTGGAATTGCCGCTTATAAAACAGCTTCTCTAGTACGGTTATTCATCAAAGCAGGCGCCGAAGTCAAAGTGATTATGACGCCTGCTGCCAAAGACTTCATAACGCCGTTAACCTTATCTACATTATCTAAAAATCCCGTGCATTCATCTTTTACTAATGAAGAAGATGAAAACGACATGTGGACAAATCATGTAGAACTTGGTTTGTGGGCAGACTTTATGTTGATTGCACCTGCAACAGCAAATACCATGTCCAAAATGGCAACAGGAAATAGCAATAATTTATTGCTTGCTACTTACTTATCAGCAAAATGTCCAGTTTATTTTGCACCAGCAATGGACTTGGATATGTACAAACATCTATCGACCAAAAACTCTTTTGAAAAACTAGCTAGTTTTGGAAACATCATGATTCCTGCAACTAGCGGAGAATTGGCAAGTGGTTTGGTTGGAGAAGGACGTATGGCAGAACCAGAAGACATCGTTTCCTTTATAGAAAAAGATATTTTGGCTGCGCTTCCGCTGAAAGGAAAAAAAGTAGTCATTACAGCAGGTCCAACTTATGAGGCTATTGATCCTGTGCGTTTCATCGGAAATCATTCTTCTGGAAAAATGGGCTATGAACTCGCGCGAGCCGCAGCAAACTTAGGTGCTGAGGTTATTTTAATTGCAGGTCCAAACAATCAAAGCATTTCACATTCGTCAGTAAACGTGGTAAATGTCATCAGTGCAGAAGACATGTATAATGCGGCGCATGCAGATTTCCCTTCAGCAGATATTGCCATACTTTCGGCAGCAGTTGCAGATTACAAACCAAAAGATGTAGCTACTCAGAAAATAAAAAAGAACGATTCAACGTTACAGATAGAGTTGGTCAAAACAAAAGACATTCTTGCTTCGCTTGGAGACATCAAAAAAGAACAATTTTTAGTCGGTTTTGCTTTAGAAACGAACAATGAATTGGAAAATGCTAAAGGAAAACTTACGCGTAAAAACTTGGATATGATTGTGCTCAACTCGTTAAACGATAAAGGAGCAGGATTTGGAAAACCAACAAACAAAGTAACAATTATTGATAAAAAAATGAATACCTTAGCTTTTGGATTAAAATCGAAAGCTGAAGTAGCCAACGATATATTTAGTGAAATTTTAAAACGAATCCATGCGTAATCTTGTTTTAAGTATCTTATTTTTCAGTGTAGCATCATTCATGACGGCACAAGAATTAAACTGTCAAATCACAATTGATGCACAACAAGTGAATCAGACAAATCAGCAAATTTTCAAAACCTTAGAACGTTCGCTGAATGATTTTGTCAACAAAACTCAATGGACTAATAAGAAATTTGCACCACAAGAACGCATCAACTGTAGTATGGTGATAAATGTATCGCAATACCAATCGGATGAATTCGTAGCGACCATTCAAGTGCAATCATCACGACCAATCTACAATTCGTCATTTGAGTCGCCTGTATTTAACTTCAATGACAGACAATTTCGATTCATCTATCAAGAATTTCAACCAATTGTATACAATCCCAACGCATTCACCTCAAACTTAGTTGCGGTTGTTGCTTACTATGTGCACATTATTTTAGGGATTGACGCAGACACATTTTCGCTCAGAGGCGGATCAGATTACTATGCGCAAGCACAACAAATTGTGAACCTCTCGCAGACAAGTCCATTTCTAGGATGGAAAGAAGCAGATGGAAATCGTACACGTTGGAGATTGTTAGACAACATGCTCAACAATACGTATAAAGAATACAGAACGGTAATGTATAACTACCACAGAGTAGGAATGGATAAAATGGCAGATGATCCGCGTTCGGCAAAACAAGCCATCAGTGGAAGCTTAGAACTTTTCAAAGCATTGAACAACCGAAGACCCAATTCCTTCTTATTACAAACCTTTTTTGATGCCAAAGCGGAAGAAATTCAAAATGTTTTCTCTGGCGGACCAAAAGTAAGTGTCACACAATTGGTAGAAACCCTCAATAGAGTCGCGCCATTTCACGCTTCAAAATGGGAAAAAATTAAATTCTGATTTTTGCGAAAATTTAGAGCAATACGCTATTTTTGTATGTTGAAACTATTGTAACAAAACTTTACGGCATTGCTCACACAACTTTCTATAAAAAACTTTGCGTTAATCGATTCTTTACAAGTCGAATTTGACAAAGGACTAACGATTATCACTGGAGAAACTGGTGCTGGAAAATCAATTCTTCTAGGCGGTTTGGCATTAATCTTAGGAAAACGTGCGGATTTATCTTCGCTAAAAGATAAAGATCGCAAATGTGTGATTGAAGCGGAATTTTCCATAAAAAAGTACAAGCTCAAACAATTTTTTGAAGAAAATGATCTCGATTACGATCATGATACAATTGTACGACGTGAAATATTGCCTTCTGGAAAATCGAGAGCCTTTGTAAACGATGTTCCTGTGCGTTTAGGCGTATTACAAGCTTTGGGCGATCAATTAATTGATATTCATTCGCAACATCAAACATTACAATTGACTGACAATCAATTTCAATTTCAAGTCATTGATACGCTGGCAAACGTTTCTGACGAAGTAACTTCGTATCAAGAAGTACTCAAAACTTATCAAGCCACTCAAAAAGAATTACGAAACATTCGTGACGAACAAGCGGCTTTAGAAAAAGAACATGATTACAATATGTTTCTTTTAAAAGAATTGGAAGAAGCAAAACTAGAAGGCTTGATACTTGCTGATTTAGAAGCGCAATACGAGCGTTTAAATAATGCGGAAGACATAAAAACGAATCTAAGTACATCGGAACAAATCCTTTCTGATGAGCAAGTTGGAGTATAAATTTACTTCAGAATTGCAAGTAGTTCAGGAAAACTCTCGGGAATTGCACCAGAATTTAACAGCTTGGCAGAACGCATTAAAAGTTCATACATAGAATTAGATGACATTTATAACGAAATCATCAATCTGCAAGGAGAAGTTTCATTCAATCCTGAGCAATTAGAAGAAATTTCATCGAAGCTTCAAAAGATATTCGATTTACAAAAAAAACACAATGTGCTTTCAGTTGAAGAATTAGTGGAAATTCAAACGGAACTCTCTGAAAAAGCGGCCGTTTCGGAAAACATAGATGAAGTCATTCAAGCAAAAGAAAAAGAACTGACAACATTAAGCAATCAATTAAAGCAACTTGCAAAGACAATTCATCAAAAACGTACGGAAGGCATTCCAAAATTAGTTGAACAACTAGAGCGTTTATTAGCAAACTTGGGCATGCCAAATGCACGTTTTGATATCAAAGTTCAATTGGCAAAACAATTTTACGCTAATGGAATGGACGATTTACAATTTCTATTTGCGGCAAACAAAGGCGGAAACTTTAACGAGCTCAAAAAAGCGGCTTCTGGAGGAGAATTGTCGCGCGTTATGTTGTGTATCAAGGCAATTTTGTCAAAATACATGCAATTACCAACTATTATGTTTGACGAAATTGACACAGGAGTTTCTGGTGAAGTGGCGAACAAAATGGCGCGAATCATGCAGCACATGGGGAAAAGTATGCAGGTATTTTCTATCACACATTTACCGCAAATTGCTGCCAAAGGAAAACAACACTTCAAAGTCTACAAACAAGATATTAACGAAGTGACAACCACACATTTAAAAGAATTGCGCGAAGAAGAACGCATAGAGGAAATTGCACAAATGTTAAGTGGTGCAAAAATCTCCGATTCGGCATTGGCAAATGCGAAAGAACTATTAAAATCATAAAAGATAATTTCGATACTTAGAAATCGATCAATTCAATCTTTTACCATATATTTGAACTACCAAACAGCTAAAAACGACTAAAATCAACAAGCATGTCATATAACTTATTAAAAGGAAAAAAAGGAATCATATTTGGTGCTTTAGACGAAAACTCTATTGCATGGAAAACTGCCGAACGTGTGCATGAAGAAGGCGGAACATTTGTATTGACAAATGCGCCAATTGCAATGCGTATGGGAAAAATAAAAGACTTGGCGGAAAAAACAGGTTCAGAAATCATTCCTGCTGATGCTACCAGCGAAGAAGACCTTCAAAACCTTATAGAAAAATCTATGGAAATCCTTGGTGGGAAAATTGACTTTGTATTACACTCTATCGGAATGTCTGTAAATGTTCGTAAAGGAAGACATTACACAGACTTAAAATACGATTGGATGACCAAAGGTTGGGACGTTTCTGCGGTATCATTTCACAAAGTAATGCAAACACTTTACAAACAAGATGCAATGAACGAGTGGGGAAGTATTGTGGCACTAACGTATATGGCGGCACAACGTACATTCCCAGATTATAATGACATGGCAGACAACAAAGCATACTTAGAATCTATTGCACGTAGCTTTGGATATTTCTTTGGGAAAGAAAAGAAAGTTCGTGTCAACACAATTTCCCAATCGCCAACGCCAACAACGGCAGGTCAAGGTGTCAAAGGATTTGATGGATTCATCTCATATGCAGAAAAAATGTCTCCACTAGGAAACGCAACTGCAATGGATTGCGCAAATTACACGGTAACGCTATTCTCAGACTTAACAAAGAGAGTAACCATGCAAAACCTTTACAATGATGGCGGATTCTCAAACACAGGAGTTAGCCAAGAAGTAATCGAAAGATTTACAGAAGAATAAAACAAAATTCATATATACTAAAAAATGCCTCTAAGCTGCTTAGAGGTATTTTTTTTGATTTTTTTAAAAAATAGAAATCTTAAAAACTGCTAGCAAATACATAGAATAACACACAAACAAAAAGAAATCATTACATATTTCAAATATAATATGTTAAATATTTGTGAAATTTGAGTTGTTTTAATAGTTTAGAAGTCTCGAACTCAATAAACTATTTACCGACTGCTTATGAAAAGACGATTACCAGTATTCTTTTCGTGTACCCTTTATATTCTCTGTTTTCAACTAAATGCACAAATATATTTTGAAAATCAAGCAACCGCACTAGGAGTTGATGATTACAGTGGAACCATTTATCTTGGCGGAGGAATTTCCTTTTGCGACTTCAACAATGATGGTTGGGACGACATAACCATTGGAACGCAAAGTGGCGATCCTTTAAAAATCTATAAAAATAACGGTGATGGAACGTTTTCTCTTGAAACAACAATGGTTCCTAGCAACAACGCACAGCAAAAACAAGTTATTTGGGTCGATTTTGACAATGATGGCGACAAAGACTTATACGTGTCTAGTGATGTTGATGGAAGTCGTTTATACAGAAACAGTGGTAACACACTTACAGACGTTACAATTTCAGCAGGCTTGCCTACTGCTGCACAAGATAACTTTGGCGCTTCTTGGGGCGATTATAATAACGATGGATACTTAGATGTATTTCTTTGCAACAGAGGATTAAGTACACCACAACCAAACTATCTCTATAAAAATAACGGTGACGGAACTTTTACAAATGTAAGCGCTTCCGCAGGAATTGACACAGGAAGTCATTTATCATTTTGTTCAGCATTCTTTGACTACAACAATGATGGTTGGCAAGACATTTACATGGCAAATGACAAAACAAATACCACAAATATTCTCTACAAAAATAACGGTGATGGATCCTTTACAGACGTAAGTGAAGAATCTGGAACAAACCTAGCAATTGATGCAATGTCTGTTACCATTTCGGACTTTGATAGAGATGGATGGTTTGATATCTACGTAACTAACGGAATTCCTGGAAACTACTTATTAAGAAACAATGGCGATGGAACTTTTAGCAATGTTGCTGCGGGAACAGGAACCATGTTTGAAAGTATTGCGTGGGGAGCAGTATTCTTAGATGCAAACAACAATGGAGACCTAGACTTATATGTTAGTGGTTCGTTAGATGGTGGTGTGCCAAGTTTAATGTCAGCAGCATTCTACACCAACAACGGGAATGGAACTTTCAGTATAGAATCTAGCTCAGGCTTTGAAAACGACACTAGCGAAAGCTACTCAAATGCTATTGGCGATACAGATAATGATGGTTTTCCAGAAATCATAGTAAGCAACTCTGGCGGTGATGACATCTTTTTATGGAAAAATGAAACAACTTCTACCAACAATTGGTTAAAAGTAG
>NZ_DS544873.1:2024712-2172376 GCF_000154725.1 Kordia algicida OT-1 | reverse complement strand
CTTTGGGATGGAGGTAATACAATCATTGATTACGTAAAAGTCACTTGGTTAGGAGGTGCACAAGACATCTTATATAATGTAACCCCAAATCAAAAAATAAGCATACAAGAAGGAAGCAGTCCGTTAAGTACAGAAGAATTTCAAACAAAAAATGAAATTCAAGCATATCCAAATCCAACTACAGGAAAAATCTGGTTGCAAACAGCTAACAATCAAACCTATCAATATCTAGTTTTTGATAGCAGAGGTATGCAAGTAAAAAAAGGACAAATAACACCGCAAAATCATATTGATATTTCAGCATTATCTTCTGGATATTATTTGCTCAAAATAATTGGAGAAAAAGGTATATTTAATAAAAAAATAATGTTAAAATAATCTAAAGATAAACTGTAGGAAAAACCATTTTTTTAGGCATTTTATCGATAAAAAATATCTTTTTGTCGATATTAACACGTGTGATTCAAAAAAAATGTGGTTCTTTCTACTGATATTCAACTAACTAACAAAAAATCAAACTTTTTATGAAAAAAATTACACTTAAACTTTTTATGATAATGTTCTTGTTAGGTACCTATATAGGTGTCTCACAAACATTAAATCAGGCTGCGAGTTGGCCTAACGCAGCATGGACACTTTCAGGTTCTTACACTGCTGGAGGACTCGCTGGAGATCCTACAACAACAGGAGCTAATTTCATCTTTGACGATGATGCGGCAGGAAATGGATCTGCTGATAATATCATAGCAACTTCACCAGTAATCGATTTAACTGCAGCAAGTGGCGCTGGAGAAACATGGATTACTGTGAGTGGAAACTTTACGTACTATGCTTTAGGAGGTGATGTATTGGCTATTGAAGTGTATGATGCTGATGCAATGACTTGGAGTGCTATCCAAACTTTTTCAGGAAACACTACTACTGTTGCAGACTATCAAAACTGTACAATCTCAGAAGCTTACACTTCTTCGGTACTTGATATTTCAGGATTTACAGCAACACAGTTATCTGGATTCCAATACCGTGTTTCGTATGATGACCAAGGTGGATGGCAATATGGATGGTGTATCGAATCACCAACAATTACTTCAGCAGCACCGCCATCATGTATTGATCCATCTATGTTAACAGCTACAAACATTATGGAAACGTCTGCTGACTTAGGTTGGACAGAAAATGGAACAGCGACTGTTTGGGATGTTGAGCTTGTTCCAAGTGGAGCAGCGGCTACAGGAACTCCAACGGCGTCAGGAGTTGCAAATCCTTACATGGCATCAGGTTTAACAGGAAATACGTCATATGATTTTTACGTAAGAGCTGACTGTGGAGGAAGTGGAACTTCAAACTGGGTTGGACCATTTACATTTACTACAGAATGCCCAGCAGTAATAAATGCGCCTTACACAGAAGACTTTGAGGCTTTTACAACTGCTACTACAGCCTTCACATCTGGAAATTGCTGGACAGGAACTGGAGGAGCATACTTTTGGGAAGCTGCACCTGGTACTGATGTAGGATCTGGAGGAACTGGACCAGATCCAACAATAACTACAGGAAATTACTTCTACACAGAAGCATCTGCGGGAGCTAACGGTGATACCACTGATTTAGTATCTCCATTAGTAGATTTAACAGCACTTACAGCACCAGCATTAACATTTAACTATCATATGTTTGGAGGACAAATAGGTACTTTAGATGTTTTAGTAAATGGAACAACAAATGTTTGGACATTAAGTGGACAGCAACAAACTTCAGCAACAGCTCCTTTCGAATTAGCTGTAGTTGATTTAGCTGCCTTTGCAGGACAATCTATCACTATTACATTTAGAGCAACGAGTGCAGGAACATTTGAAGGAGATATCTCTATTGATAATGTGTCTTTTACAGAATTACCTGCATGCCCTACACCAAATGCATTAACAGTAACAAATATTACAGATACAACTGCAGACTTAGGTTGGACAGAAAATGGAACTGCAACTCTATGGGATGTTGAAATCGTAGATGTTACAGCTGGAGGAACAGCTACAGGAACAGCTACAGCTACAGGAGTTACTAATCCTTACACGGCAATGGGACTTACGCAAAACAATGATTACGAATTCTATGTAAGAGCTGACTGTGGTGGTGGAACTCTCTCAACTTGGGCTGGACCGTTTGCGTTCACAACAATGGAAACTTGTCCTTCACCAACTGCATTAACAGCTACAAATATTATGGAAACGTCTGCTGACTTAGGTTGGACAGAAAATGGAACTACTTCTGTTTGGAACATAGAAATCGTTGATGTCACTGCAGGAGGAACGTTCACAGGAACACCTACAAACGCTGGAGTAGTTGGAAACCCTTTCAGTGCTACAGGTTTAGTAGGAGATAATAGCTACGAATTCTACGTACAAGCTGACTGTGGAGTTGATGGAACATCTGCTTGGGCAGGACCATTTGCTTTTGCTACACCTTATGTAGCAGTACCACCATCTTGTACAAATGATACTTTCTTAGATTCAGGAGGAAGATCTGGGGACTATTCTAGTAATGAGAATATTACATATACAATCTGTCCAGATAATGCTGGAGACGTAGTAAATGTTGAATTTACATTCTTCTCAGTTGAAAATAATGGTGCTACAGCTTGTTGGGATGGATTAACTATTCACGACGGAGCTGATGCGACAGCAACAACAATCGATTCACCTAACGGACCACTCTGGTGTTGGGATAGAGACGATGCACCAGCTGCAGGTTCGGGAGATTTACAAGGAATGACAATCACTTCAACTGATGCTTCAGGATGTTTAACGTTTGTATTTACTTCTGATGGATCTGTAACAAGAGAAGGATGGGAAGCAGATATTACTTGTACACCTTTATCAGTAGAGTCTGCTGAAGTTAGAGGTTTTATCCACTACGTAGATACAGTAAATAACGCTTTTGTAGTAAATGCACAAAGCAATATTCAATCTATTGAAATATACAACTTAGTTGGACAAATCATCACTACAGCTAAGCCAAACGCTGCTTCTGGAGAGGCAAACTTAGGTTCAGTTAAAAATGGTGTTCTCTTCGCAAGAGTAACATTAGAAAATGGAAGAACTTCAGTAGTAAAATTCGTGAAGTAATCCATTAAAAACATATAAACTATCAAAAGCTGCTCGTTATTGAGCAGCTTTTTTTTAAAAAAAAATTATCAAAATACAATTGCATAATTATAAAAACATAGTTAGAAATTAAAAAGTACTATTGAAAATCAAAGTGTTCTGTTGTGTAAAATCGTTTAGTTTATAAATAATTCATATATTTATCTAACTAACTAAAAACAACGTACATGAAAAAAACTACACTTAAAGTTTTATTTCTAATGTTTTTTGCATTTGCTTACACTGGCTTTGCTCAAACATTGAACCAAAATGCGATGTGGCCTAATGCGAATTGGTCGCTTACAGGAACATACAATGCAGATCCAACAGCTCTAGAAGCTGATCCTACTGTATCACCAAATTTTGCTTTTGATGATGATGATGCAGGAAACGGAAGTGATGATGATATTGCAGCAGAATCACCAATAATTGACCTAACTGCAGCATTTACAGCAGGGGAAACATGGATATCAATGTCAGGTAACCTTGTTTACAATTACAATACTGATGATATCTTACAATTTGAATATTGGGATGCTGATGCTAATACTTGGAATATTATTGGAACACCTTTTAATGCTGATACAGCTGGAGCACCAACAAATGATTTTTGTTCAGGTACTTCAGAAGCCTACACGACAGATATACTAAACATTGCAGGATTTACACCAACGCAATTGGCTGGTTTTAGATACAGAATTTATTTTGACGATTTAGTAGGTGGCGCAGGTTTCGAATGGGGATTCTGTTTTGACGCTCCTACAATTACATCTACAACTCCACCATCATGTCCAGATCCTTCAATGTTGATGGTTGCTAATATTACAGAAACAACAGCAGATTTATCGTGGACAGAAAGTGGTTCTGCTACTGCATGGGATATAGAAATTGTTCCAGCAGGAACACCTCCAACAGGAACGGCTACAGTAACAGGAGTAACAAATCCTTACACAGCAACTGGACTCACTGAAAATACGGAGTATGATTACTATATAAGAGCTAATTGTGGAGTTGATGGAACATCTGCTTGGGTTGGCCCTTTAACATTTAGAACTGAATGTGCAGCAATCGCAGCACCATACTCTGAAAACTTTGAAACATTTACAACGGCAGCAACAGCATTTGTATCTGAAAATTGTTGGACAGGAACTGGAGGAAGTTATTTCTGGGAATCAGCTCCAGGTACTGATGCAGGATCAGACGGAACAGGACCAGATCCATCAATAACAACTGGAAACTACTTCTATACCGAAGCGTCGGCAGGTGCAAACGGAGATACGACAGATTTAATATCTCCATTAGTTGATCTAACAGCGCTTACAACACCAGCATTGACATTTAACTACCATATGTTTGGTGGCGATATGGGAACGTTAGATGTATTAGTAAATGGAACAACAAATGTATTTACAATAAGTGGACAACAACAAGCTACTGCAACATCACCTTGGGAACTAGCGGTTGTAGACTTATCAGCATTTGCAGGACAAACAATCTCTATTACATTTAGAGGAACAAGCGCAGGAACATTTGAAGGAGATATCTCCATCGATAATGTTGCATTTACAGAATTACCTTCTTGTGCAGCACCAAATGCATTAACTGCAACGAATATTGACGGTTTTTCTGCTGATTTAGGTTGGACGGAAAACGGAACAGCTACACTGTGGAATATTGAATTAGTAGATATTACTGGTGGAGGAACAGCAACAGGAACTCCAACTAATACAGGTGTAACAAATCCTTTTAATATAACTGGATTAACTCCTTCTAATGATTACGAATTCTATGTGCAGGCAGACTGTGGAGTAGATGGAACATCAGCATGGGTTGGACCTTTTTCTTTCTCTACTACTGTTGCATGTCCAGAACCTACAGCATTAACAGCTACAAACATATTGACAACCTCTGCTGATCTTGGATGGACAGCTGGTGGATCAGAAGGACTTTGGGATGTTGAAATCGTAGACATCACAGCAGGAGGAACCGCGACAGGAACACCTACGGCTACAGGGGTCTCAAATCCATATAATGCTACAGGTCTTACAGACAATAACAGCTATGAATTTTATGTAAGAGCAGATTGTGCAGCTAATGGAACGTCTGTATGGGTAGGGCCGTTTGCATTTACAACAGCTTGTAATCCATTCATGGCGCCTTATACAGAAGATTTTGAAACATTTACAACAGGAGGATCAGCTTTTGTTAGTGAAAACTGTTGGTCGGCAACTGGTGGTGCTTACTATTGGGAATCTGCTCCAGGAACTGACAATGGGTCAGGAGGAACAGGACCAGATCCGTCCATAACAACAGGAAATTATTTTTACACAGAAGCATCTGCTGGAGCAAACGGTGATACTACAGACTTAATTTCTCCATTAGTAGATTTATCAGGACTCACTGCACCAGCATTGACATTTAACTATCACATGTTTGGGGCACAAATAGGAAAACTAGACGTAATTGTAAACGGAACTACAAACGTATTCACGCTTGCTGGGCAACAACAAACATCGGCAACAGATCCTTGGGAACTAGCTGTAGTAGATTTAGCAGCATTTGCAGGACAAACGATCTCTATTACTTTTAGAGGAACGAGTGTTGGTACTTTTGAAGGAGATATTTCTATTGACAATGTGTCTTTCACAGAATTACCTGCATGTCCAACGCCAAATGCATTAACTGCTACTATGATTACAGATACATCTGCTGAATTAGGATGGACAGAAAACGGAGCCTCAACTGCTTGGGATGTAGAAATTGTTGATATTTCTGGTGGTGGAATGTTTACAGGAACACCTACAGCTTCTGGAGTTGCAAATCCATATGCTGCCATGGGACTTACGCAAAATAACGATTATGCATTTTATGTAAGAGCAGATTGTGGTGGCGGAACATTCTCTGGATGGGCAGGACCATTTAATTTCTCTACATTGGAAACATGTCCAGCACCTTCTGGATTAACTGCAACAAATATTATGGAAACTACTGCTGACTTAGGTTGGACAGAAAACGGAGCAGCTACTTCTTGGAATATAGAATTAGTAGATATTACAGCTGGAGGAACTGCTACAGGAACGGCAACTGCTTCTGGAGTAACGAATCCGTATACTGCAACAGGATTGGTAGGAGATAACAGCTACGAATTCTATGTACAGGCTGACTGTGGACCAGATGGAGTTTCTGCTTGGGCAGGACCATTTGCTTTTGCTACACCTTATGTTGCTGTACCACCATCATGTACAAATGGAACATTCCTAGACTCAGGTGGGCAAAGTGGAGATTATTCAATTAATGAAAATATTACCTATACGATTTGTCCTGATGTTGCAGGGGAAGCCGTAACAGTAGAATTTACTTTCTTTTCAACAGAAAACAACGGAGCAACAGGTTGTTGGGACGGATTGACCATTCACGATGGAGCCGATAACACTGCGGCAACAATCGATTCACCTAACGGACCACTTTGGTGTTGGGATAGAGATGATTCACCAGCAGCAGGTTCAGGAGATTTACAAGGTATGATGATTACTTCTTCAGATGCTTCAGGATGTTTAACATTTGTATTTACTTCTGATGGATCAGTTACAAGAGAAGGTTGGCAAGGTACTGTTACATGTGCGCCATTATCTGTTGAATCTTTTGAATCAAGAGGTTTTGTACACTATGTAAATACTGTGAACAATAGCTTTGTAGTAAATGCTCAAAGTAATATTAGTTCTATTGAAGTATACAACTTAGTTGGTCAAATTGTTACAACGGCAAAACCACAAGCCAATACAGGAGAAGCTTTCTTAGGTTCTGCTAAGAATGGTGTTTTCTTTGCTAGAGTAACATTAGAAAACGGAAAAACTTCAGTTGTAAAATTCGTGAAGTAATTCTATAACATATTTTCTGTCAATTATAAACAAATGGTTGACAATTTGAAACAAAAAAACCAGTGAAGCTATTTCACTGGTTTTTTACTTTTATAGCAGTTTTGTATTACGCTATTCTAAAAATGGATCTGAGAACTTTGTATCATTCACAACAGTTTCGTCTGTAAGTGTTCTTAAAAAAGCTACCAAAGCGTCTTTTTCAGCCTGTGATAAGTTCATTCGTCTAGGTTGTCCGTTTTGCATCAATCTATTGTCTAATGCTGGACCTAATTGAATCCCTGAATTATAAAATTCTACCACTTCTTCCAAACTTGTCAAACGACCATCATGCATAAATTGTGCGGAAGTTGCTATATTTTTTAGAGAAGGAGATTTAAAAATGATAGTTTCGCCAGCATCCAAACCATTACTTCTTGAATTTGCAGCTAAAGAAAAACTTGGTAGTTGATGACATCCTGCACAGTTAATTCCACCTTCATTGGTTGTGAAAATTTGCTTCCCGAGATTTTCTTCTACTGAAAATCCAGGGAAATCTTGTCCAACACCATTTCCTGGTGCATTCGGATTATAGACTTGTGCAAATGCCTCATCAAATCTACTATCTGTAGAAACCATACAACGAATATATTGTGCCAATGCTAGCTGAATTCTTTCTTCGGTAATAGTTTCATCACCAAAAACCATCTCAAATAACGCTGGATAATACACGATTGAATTCATTTTAGTAATCAATGCGTTCAGTCCGCCATTACTTTCATCAAAACCCATTTCGATACTATTAATAATAGGTTCGGTGGTTTGTGCTTCCAAATTTGGTGCGCGTTTATCCCAAAAAAACGATTCGCCTTCATAAAATCGAGCATTCAACAATCGCATAGAATGTGCACTTGTAATGCTAACACCATCAAAACCTGTACTAAATTGATTGTTATCTGTAAACGCAATACCTTGTTGGTGACAACTTGCACAGGAAACCGCATTATTAACACTTAGTTGTTTATCAAAAAATAGAATTCTACCCAAAATAGCACCTTCATCAGTTGCCTGATTATTTGCAGGCTCATTAGTATCTCCAACCGAATTTATATAGTGAATTGGATAATCAGGATTGCTGTAATTTGGTAAATTTTCAAAATTAATTGAAAAATAATCAGACATATCAACACCATTTACGTTTGTATCTGTGGGAACTGTTGGTGTGTTTGTTGTTTCTTCGGGAATTTCTGTATAGACTTCTTCATCAGTACAAGAAAATAATAAGATCGAAAATAGAAATACATACTTTTTCATAAGGCATTGGTGTTTAAAATTAACAAAGTAGTATTTCTTCAATAAGCAAGTTGATTGTGATGATAGTCTAAGATGTTGTTTTGACTAAAAATTGGAGTAATGGTTTAATCTGTTCCAAAAAAATAAAAAAAGAGACTGTGAAACTCTTCTTTATTGCGATACTATGGTGCGATAACATTTGCTTCTGGAATAGTAAAAGTAGTTTTATAAATCAGCTTTTGTGGCCTGTATTCAAAGTTTACCATACGATTTTAGACCTCATTTTGAGAATACTTATTTCGTATGTTCTACAAATTGATCTTATTCAGAAACAATTCAAATGACATGATTTGCACTTTTTGCGACAAAATAAGCTTGATAAAATGATTATTTTTACAAAAAACGTTGTTATGAAAGTATTGAAAAAAGCCAAATTACACTCCAATGTAGTCGTTGAAACAAAAGAAATTCCTGTATATGACATTGCCATCAATGATTTGGCAGGAAAACCTATTTCGCTTAAAGATTTTAAAGGTAAAAATATCCTTTTTGTAAATGTGGCTTCCAAATGCGGATTTACCAAACAATACAAAGAGTTGCAATTGTTGAGTGATACATATAAGGAGAATTTGGTGGTAATCGGTTGTCCGTGCAATCAATTTGGGAAACAAGAACCTGGCAATTCTGAACAGATTCAGGAGTTTTGTGAACTGAATTTTGGCGTTACTTTTTTATTGACTGAAAAACTAGATGTAAAAGGAAAAAATCAACATCCGTTGTATGAATGGTTGACGACTAAAAAGTTGAATGGAAGACGAAATTCTAAAGTACGCTGGAATTTTCAAAAGTATCTAATTGACCAAAACGGAAAACTAATTGATTATTTTTATTCCATCACAAAACCAAGCAGCAAAAAGATTACGAAGTATTTAGATTAACGTGAGTTTGACGTAAGAATTTTAGTTTGAAACTTTTCTTTTCCGCAGTATAGCAGGAGTTTTTCGTTAAAAATTTTCGAAGCCTTGGAGAAATGTTAATTCATGAACTCCATAACTGAAAATAGAGCATGGTGAACTAAAATTTAGAAAAATTCATGCGGTTTTAGTTTTTCCCTAAAAGAAAAACTAAAAATACCTCTGGAAATCAAAGATTCATGAGTTCCATAATTGGAAATAGAAATCATACGAACTAAAAGTTCCCTTTCTTTTGTTGATGCCTGTGCTGAACTTGATTCAGTATTCTTTGGGTAAGCAAAGAAAACGAAAATAAAACGCTGAAAATGAATTATATAGTAGAATTATTTTTAAAATTACTACAAATGTAAATTGAATGATTTATATCGAACTGACGTTAGATTAATAATTTTACCAGAAAACAATAAAAAATTCTTCATAAATAGCGTTGTGCTTTTGCCAGCACAATGGCGAATGCTTTTGATGTAACATTTCTAGAATAGTTTCTTCAACATCATTAAATTCTGACCAAACGGTATGTTGCGAAGGATTCATTCCCCATTCTTTTTTAGTAGGTAAGTAATACGTTTTTTTAGACGTATTTAGGTTTTTAAACGTTTTAAAATCAATATAATATCCTTTGATGGCTTTTCGGTAAGCAGGACTAAATTCAATGTTGTATTCATACGGAATGTACAAAGAAGCTAGCAAGCACAATTGTTGCGAAATCTTATCGGTTTCTGTGATAGAAAGAGTTGTTTTGGTTACTTCTCGATGCAATAACGGAAATTGTTTCTGTTTTAGTTTGTCTAATTTTTCTTTGAGCGAATCTTTTCTGTTTGGTCCAATCCAATTATTAATAATTTCTGTGGAAATGGAAGGATCATACAAGTAGAATTTGTAGGCTAATTCTAAGTGAATCAACTGTTTTGTGTGATTATTTTCAATAATAAAATCAATTTCGCCAACAGTGTTTTTATTTTTTTTAATTTGAATATTCTCATGAAGCAACTTAAAATTAGTCGCAGATTTGATACAATAAGAAACAATCTTTTCCGCCAAATGTCCCAATCTTAAGTTTGTAGGCAATTTAAAATCGAGTTCTGAGTGAACAGCTAATTCCGACAACTGAAAATTTGGAAAACCTGTAACCGAAGTACCTAGATTTTCTGTGTGTAAAACAGCTTTTATTCTTGATTTGGAGTTCATATGAGATTCAAAAATAACATATTTATATAAAAAAACGCCAAACTCAAAAAGCCTGACGTTATACGTTATATACTATTTTATGAAATACTGAGCAAAATTCAGCATGATATTGATCTAATACATTTCAGGATAATCTGTTGGATTTGCTTCGTGCATCATTGCATAGACTTTTTCAAAAACATCTTCCGCAGAAGGCTTTGAGAAATAATCTCCATCAGTTCCATACGCAGGTCTGTGCGCTTTTGCTGTTAAGGTTTGCGGTTTGCTGTCTAAATATTGATATCCGTTTTGTTCATCTACAATATGTTGTAAGATAAATGCAGAAGCACCACCAGGTACATCTTCATCAATAACCAACAAACGATTGGTTTTTTGTACACTTTTTACTGTGTCATGGTTGATGTCAAAAGGTAACAATGATTGACAGTCAATGATTTCAATATCGATGCCAACAGCTTGCAATTCTTTGGCAGCTTGTTCTATGATACGTAAAGTAGAACCATACGAAACAACAGTCATATCTGTTCCTTCTTTGATCGTTTCTATGACTCCAATTTGCGTTTTAAATTCACCCAAATTCGTTGGTAATTGTTCTTTTAAACGATAACCATTCAAGCATTCGATTACCAAAGCTGGTTCGTCGCTTTCCAATAATGTATTGTAAAAACCTGCTGCTTTGGTCATGTTTCTTGGAACTAACACATGAATTCCTCGAATAGAGTTGATAATACCGCCCATTGGAGAACCTGAATGCCAAATTCCTTCCAAACGATGTCCACGCGTTCTAATGATTACAGGCGCTTTTTGAGTTCCTTTGGTTCTGTATTGTAACGTTGCCAAATCATCACTCATAATTTGCAATGCGTATAATAAATAATCTAAATACTGAATTTCTGCAATTGGACGCAATCCACGCATCGCCATTCCAATTCCTTGTCCCAAAATAGTAGCTTCACGAATTCCAGTATCAGAAACACGCAATTTTCCGTATTTCTCTTGCATGCCTTCCAATCCTTGATTTACGTCTCCAATTTCTCCGGCATCTTCACCAAAGATCAACGCTTGTGGATATTTTGAAAAGATAGCATCAAAGTTATCTCTCAATACAATACGCGCATCTACTTCTTTAGAAGTTTCTCCGTAGGTTGGAGCAATTGGAGCTATGTTGCGAACGTTTTTTGCAGATTCGCTATATAAATGTGAACTGTATTTTGGTTGAATTTTTTCAAAGTATGACTTAATCCAATCGCTTAACGCTTGTTTTTCCGCAGAACTTTCACCGATAACCAAACGCAAAGCCTTACGCGTAAAACCTGCAATTTCTTTACGAATTGGTTCGGCAATGGCAGCCAAATCTTCCTTAATTTTATTGATGAAAACTTTGTTTGGACTTGATTGCGCTAAGTTTTCTAACAAACTTACAGCTTCCGCTTGTTCTTGCTTCATAGGTGCTACAAACGCTTTCCATGCAGCTTTTTTACCATCACGAACTTGCTTTTTGATATCTTTTTCTAACGCAGTTAAATTTTCGTCAGTTTCAATATCATTCTCAATAATCCATTTACGCATTTGCGCGTTGCAATCATACTCAGTTTCCCAAGCCAAACGCTCTTTGCTTTTATAACGTTCGTGCGAACCAGAAGTAGAATGTCCTTGTGGTTGTGTGACTTGTTGTACGTGAATCAATACAGGAACATGATTTTCACGTGCAATGTCTGATGCTTTTTGATAAGTGGCAATTAATGAAGGATAATCCCAACCATTGACTCTAAAGATTTCGTAACCATTTTCATCTTCAGTACGTTGAAAACCTTTTAAGATTTCAGAAATGTTTTCTTTGGTCGTTTGGTGTTTTGCATGCACAGAAATTCCGTATTCATCATCCCAAACACTCATGACCATAGGAACTTGTAATACGCCAGCAGCGTTGATGGTTTCAAAAAACAAACCTTCACTTGTACTAGCATTTCCAATAGTTCCCCAAGCAATTTCGTTTCCGTTGTCCGAGAATTTTTCGGTGTCAATTCCGTCAACATGTCTGTATATTTTGGAAGCTTGTGCCAATCCTAATAAACGTGGCATTTGTCCTGCAGTAGGAGAAATGTCTGCGCTAGAATTCTTTTGTTTGGTTAAGTTTTTCCACTCACCATTTTTGTCCAAACTATGCGTAGCAAAATGTCCGCCCATTTGTCTTCCGGCAGACATTGGTTCTACTTCAATGTCTGTATGCGCATACAATCCAGCAAAAAACTGTTGAATATTCAATTCGCCAATTGCCATCATAAACGTTTGATCGCGGTAATATCCAGATCTAAAATCTCCGTTTTGAAATGCTTTTGCTAAAGCTAATTGTGGAACTTCTTTACCATCTCCGAAAATACCAAACTTGGCTTTTCCTGTCAATACTTCTCTACGACCTAAAAGACTACATTCTCTACTTACAACCGCAGTTGTATAATCTTGAATAATTTCTTCTTTGAATTGATCGAATGAAATATCTTGTGTATTCTCAACTTTTGCTTGCATACTTTTCTAAATTGAAGTGCTGCAAAAATACAAAAAAACAGGCAAATTTGCAATATAGTAGTGTCTTAAAAAAATGTGAATAATTCAATAAAAAGCATGTTTTAATACGATTTATTAAATTTAAAGAAGAAAATAACTTTTTCGTTGCTAATTGTTTAATTTTTTAAGCGTGATTTTACTTGGTTTTTAGCCAAGGAAAAAACGGAATTAGTTCGTTTCTGTTAGTTATTTTAAAATTTTTGCATATACTAATACATAGTCTTTTTCATAAACTACCTTCATAGTTGTTTTAGTAAGTTCTGTAATCGTATCAATAGAACCATCAAGAAAATTCCCTTTTCCATCTTTTTCCCACTTTTTATCGGGAAATATTTCTTGAGTTTTTATAATCATTCTCCCTTGTCTTGAATTGATAGGAATGACCATTTGATATAGAATTTCATTTTTTGATTGTATATACCAATTTCCAGTATCTGAGTTTTTTGGTGTAAAAACTTTTGTATACGTGCCATCTGCTTTTACAATAATATCAGGTCCGCTAGCATTGATGGTAATTGGTTCAAGATTTGGAACTTTTAAGTTACGTTTTATTTGTTTGACTTCGTTACCAGCCTGATCTATTACCTTTACAAACTTCCATTCGCCAATTAACATTTCTTTCGAATTGGTTAAGTCAACTTTTGTTTGATCGATTGCTATTGTTGATAGCAACAGCGTAATTATTAATAATGCTTTCATCTTAGAATCTTATTTAAATGAAAAAGTAAATTTTGAACACCGAACACCGAAATTAGAATGCTGAATTATAAGTGTTGAATTTTAAATTGAAAAACTATTTTTCCCAAAAACCCAAAAACCCAAAACCTTAAAACCACTTCCGAGTAAACAACTTCGTCAATGTTTTTGGACTCAGCGTAACGATAAATCGGATACGTTGGTCAAAGCCAGGTTGTGCAATTTCCCAACCGTTGTTGGAATACACAGGAAAATACAATTCAAAAAAGTCAGGAACTAAATTTAGGCGGATACCAGAATCGTATACAAAACGTGCATTTGTTCCGTTATTTTTGATAAATCCTACATCTCCGTAGGCTTCAATCCATTTCCAAATACTGTAACTTACGTTGGATGTTCCAATCCAATCATTGGAAAACGGATTTTCGAGCTTAGATTTAAATCCACCTTCGGCAACGATTAATTGCTGACTGAATAATCCAGTGTCTTCTGATCGTCCGTAATAATTGTAATCGAATAAATAATCGGTTGGTCTATCTAGCGCAAAGCTGAAAAAGTCTGAATTGGTATCATTAAATAAAAACTTACCAAAGAAGAAACGGACGTTAAGTTGTCGGTTGTCTCTAAATAGTTTTCGGTAGTCTAAGTTAAAAGAAACTTTAGAAAAACGTTTGGTGATTTGAAAATCAGTAAACCAAACCATGTGACGAATTGGATCAGGATTTGAGTATACATAACGTGCGTTAAATACACTGTAATTTGGTTCATTATCTAACGTAGGATCTGGAATTTCAGGTTGCTCACGCTGTACAATGACATAGCGTAAATCGATAAATTCTTTTTGATTCGATCTAAAATCAGGATTTCGAAATCCGAAGGTAATTTTTGGAACTAATCGCGTATATGTCAAGTCTTCCGCATAATTAAAGTAATTTCCACCTGCGGTAAAACGTACAAAATACAAGTCACTTTTGGTACTTTCAATATCATGTCGATACGAAATACTTCCCGAACCTACCAATTGCTTAGAGCGTAATCCGTACGAAGGTTTAAAGTCGTACAAAAGACGTTTGGTAAGAAATACTTTGTTGTATAGTCGCATTCCTGGTGTAAATCCGTCATAAAGATTGAATCGTGCAACAGGAACAAAGAATATTTGATTGTAATGTGGGTTTTCGGCGTCTTTAAAGAAGGTAAAGCGCAATTTTTTATTGTTTGCAAAGAAACCATTTAATGATTTCCAGTTGTCTCGTTGGTTAAACTCTGGAATGATTTTGTCGTAGTTTAATACGAGGCGATCAATGCCTTCTCGTGGAATGGTTACGGTTTTCTTTTTTCCGACATCGGTTACCCAATACTTTGAAACTACCGTATCATTTTTGATTCCAAATAGTGAAATAGGGAAGTTGGCATCGTATTTATTTTTGATGGTTACTTGTAGTGAATCTTCTGTTTTTTCTACTTTCTTGATTTTATAATCAATTCGTTTTCTGGAATCTACGTAGTTGTTAAAATACCAATCGATATCTTTTGGCGCTTTCGATTTTAGCAAAGTTTCAAAGTCTGCTCGCGTAGCTTGTTGCAAACGATTTTTAGCATAAAATTCTTTGATAAAATCGTCAATTACACGTTCATCAAAATACGATTTTAAATATTTGAGTCCAACTCCAGCTTTGTATTTGTTGGCAATATTATTATTGAATTTTGTCAATGAATCTTTCGATGTATTTAAAGGTTGATCGATGTTTTTACGCGCCATCAACATGTATAAAAACGGATATTGATCGTTGAATTCCAATTTGGCAAATTCATACGAACGAATTCCCCAAATTTTCGATAATCCGCCTGTAAGTTTCATGTTTGGATAATAGGTTTCCGCATATACCATCAACATATACGTTTCTATGGCATCCGAAATCCACTTTTCCGTACGCGTGTCCATCCATAAAGATTCTTCTAAATTCTTTGTCAAAATAGCTTTAAGGACTTTTATTTCATATTGGAAGTCATCCGTAAAAGGACGTACAAAAGAAGGCAATTGTCCCAATCCATACACAGGATTTTTTCGATCATCAATTTTGGAAATCATCATGTTTTCTCTAGGAAACTCTCCTAATTTTTCATGGATGAATTGCACTACTTTATCAATGGCAATGGCTTGTTTCTTCTCATCAAGTTGGTACGGATCTAAGTTTGTAGTAATGTTTACTTTATCAGTTTGAAATGTTTTAAATTCGGAGTTTTGACGTAATAAAATAGTAATTTCTTTGACGTCTTTTGCGATAAGTTGTACCGTTCCGTTTTCGTCGTTTACCATCGTGTCAGCACTCGAAACTACTGTAAACTTTTTAGGAATTACCAACGTAAGTTCGTGCGTAGCTTGTTCTGTGTATAAATCGTCCAGATTTTTGTTACTGTATAAAACCCAGCCATCTCGGTATGCTGCAGGCGTCATGTACCAATAGCGCAAATTAAAATCACCTTCACGTGTAAATCCATATCGGGTAAATTCATCATACGGAAGTTTTACCTCGTAATTAAGGTTGATTGTAACAGTTTCATTAGGCTGTAACGGCTGATTGAGCGTTACTTTAATAATATCAATTTGTTTTTCTACGCGTTCCCAGTTGAGCGAATTTCCATTGACTTCTATTTGATTGACTTGTGTGTTTCCACGTTTTTTTTCAGGTGAAAGATGAAAATTTCGGTGGAATTCTTCTGCAAATCTTTTGGCTAGTGGCGTATCTTTCCTTGAAAAAGCATGATTCCAATCGTTCAAGTAGATTTCAGAAAGTGTAGTGCCTGTTTCGTTCACGTAGGTAATATTTTGAACGACAAGCATGGTATTGCTTTCCACATTTAGCGTAGCTGTCACTTTATTTTTATGTTGCCCAAAAGCAGTAATGCTAAAGAGTAACAGTAAGTAGATTCCGAGTTGGGTGCGTATTGTATTCAAATTATCTTTTGATAAATTTTTTAGTTTCTGTGTAATTATTAATTTTTAAATAGTAGATGCCTGTAGGTAGGTTAGAAACATCTACGCTTGTAATATCGTTATTTTCTATCGTTCCTGACATCAATTTTTGTGCTAAAACATCATATATCACATATTTATTGTCTGTTTGGGAGGAATTTAACACAAAATCCAATTGATTGTTTGTTACGTTCCCACGAATAAACTGTAATGTGTTTGTCGCTGTAAATTCGGTAGTGCTGAGTAATTGCTCATTGGTTTCCAATTCCATGACTACAGGTAAATGATCGCTCATGTCGTGTAAAGCATTGCGTAGAGTTTGAGAATAACTTACACCAGAACCTGGCACTTCTGCACAATCTGATGAATTGATAGCGCGATTGTAACAGTTTGGATTTAAGTTGTTTCCATACGATTTGTATGAGTTTGGAACATAGTACAAGTCTGAGTTTGTCAATACGTTTCCAGAGGTTAAAATGAAATCAAAACGATCGTCAAATCCGCCAGAAGCACCACCCAAACCACCTTGTGTACGGGTAGATTGTGTCAATACATCCAAAAACGCGCTGTTGGTATGCCAATCGCCCAAACGATTGATTGGATCTACCAACGGAATGGCATTGGTAACATCAATTAATTTTTGAAATGTAATGTCGTTACTTGTGTATAAGTTTAAATCGCCAGCTAATAAAACTTTACTATTTGGATCAATCGTAGAAAGATAGGAAACAAATTCTTCCACCATTAGAAAACGGAGCAGTTCATCTTCTGGTGAGTTTCCTGCTTTTAAATGCGTTACAAATACTTCCAAACGAATAGGATTGGTCGCTTGATTTACGGTATTTAATTTTAAGGTATATCTGTTAAAATCCCGTAAATTGGTTGTAATGATGTCTTGTCCTTCTAAGATAAATTTAGAGCTGTCATAATAGATTAGGTTTTGTAATAAATTAGAATCACTTCCGTTATCATCTGAAGTATTATTAAAATATATAGCTTGCGCATAGTTAGGATTAATCATTTGCAATCGATTTAAAATTAATCCTGCGCCAAATTGGTCGTTGAGCTCACAAACCATGAATAAATCAGGTTGATAATCGGAAATAATGATTTCCAATTCGTCTAATCGATCAAGCGACAATTCAGGAAAATTCAAGAGATTGTAAAACATCGTCTTGATATTTTCCTGAGCTGTTAATTGTTTGAACCCTAAGCATAGCAAGCAAAGGATGAGTAGTTTTTTTTTCATTTTTTCTTTTTCGGGTGCAATTATTCTACAAAACTTCTTGTTAGAAGTTAGGACTGAGATTGTACTTTTTATAGAACGCATCTAAAATAGCCAATACTTCTGTTTCATCGTCAACAATATGAATTAAGTCTAAATCTCCAGGACTGATGTTACCAAATTTGTCTAGCAACGTTGCTTTAACCCAATCCATTAAGCCAGACCAGAATTCGGTTCCAACTAGAATAATCGGGAATTTGTCAATTTTTTTCGTTTGAATGAGTGTAATTGCTTCAAAAAGTTCGTCTAACGTTCCAAATCCGCCTGGCATCACCACAAATCCTTGTGAGTATTTTACAAACATTACTTTGCGAACAAAAAAGTAATCAAAGTTGATGCTTTTATCAGGATCAATGTATGGATTGTCGTGTTGTTCAAATGGCAATACGATGTTTAAACCAACCGAAGTTCCGCCGCCTAAGTGCGCTCCTTTGTTTCCGGCTTCCATAATTCCTGGTCCACCACCAGTAATCACTCCGTAACCATGATCTACAATGGTATGTGCTATTTTTTGTGCTAGTTTGTAATATTTATTGTCAGGTTTGGTACGTGCCGATCCGAAGATAGATACACACGGACCAATTTGACTCATTTTTTCGAATCCGTTGACGAATTCGCCCATTATTTTAAAAAGTGCCCAAGAATCGTTCGTTTTTATTTCATTCCATCCTTTGGTATTCTTTTCTTTTCTCATGTTCATTTAATTTTTAATCAAAACGTGCTAAGATACTATTTTATGTAGAATTGTGGTATAACTTTTTGAGTAGATTAACATAAATTTTGCTCTTTAGGGAAGTTGTTTGGAGTTGGTGAGTTTGGGTTTTTAATCAAAGAAAATTCAACACCCAACATTTAACATTTAAAATTCATTTGAAGTTTATGAGTTTATAGGTTTATGAGTTTATAGGTTTATGAGTTTATAGGTTTATGAGTTTATAGGTTTATGAGTTTATAGGTTTATGAGTTTATAGGTTTATGAGATTATTCTTTGATTTGAAAAATGGTGTAGATAACTTAATTGAGCACCAATCTACATATCCAACCATTTTTTAAAGGCAGAAACCTTATTTTTTCCGATGACGATATCAATTTCAGAAGTTGGTTGCATTTCTATTTTGAGCGCGCTGTTGCCGTATTTGATGATTTTGTCAATGGCGTAAATGGCTACAATGGTTTGTCGGTTGGCTCTGAAGAATAGTTTTGAATCGAGCGAAGCATATATTTGGTCTAAACTGTCGTTTGCCGTGTAACGTTTACCATCTTTGCGAACGACATACGAGATGGAATTTTCTACATAAATATACGCAATATCTTCAATAGCAATGGGCATCAATTCGTTTCTAATGTACGTAAGCAAGCGTTGTTTTGGGGCTTCTGTAATTGCTTCACTTTCTTTTGCTTCGGGAATATTTTGTGATTCCATTTTCAATTCCGCAACACTTTTTTGATAGTTTTCAAGCGAAATATTTAGTTTGGAAAGATTTAATACGCCATCTTCCAATTTTGCCGTTTTTTGGTCAATAATGCGTTCGTAATAAATGGATATGATTCTGAGAATTATCAGCAATAGCAACAACACAATTAATCCCAAAATTAGAAAAACTGTTTTTACTTGATCTTTAAACGCGTTAATCTGAAAGTGTATGTTTTCAATGTTTACATGTGCTGCAATGAGTAAGTCGGAATTTGAAATAGATCGCATGGCAATGACTTCCGAAGTATGTTTGTCATATGATTCTAGCGTTAGTAAATGTGCATATAATTCATCCGCAGTCACTACACTTTTCATATTGGAAATGGTATTGCTTTTTTGCTCGTTTTTTTCTCCAATTTTGGTGACATCAGGATGACTGATAATTTTTCCAGACCAATCAAACACCGTAAGGTAAATGCTTTCGTTATCGCTTCCCGCAATCGCTTCTTGAATACTATTTACAACCATTTGCTTTTCTACAGTATTTGCCAAACTATTTCCTGCTAAAATGCTTACTTGTTGTATTTCCTGCGTTGCCAAACTAATGTTGTTTTCTAGAATAGTGGTCGTTTTTAACTTTACGGTCAATGGCATTACCAACAGATTGATGATAAGAATGTAGATCACTACAAAACCTATGGTCGCATACAAGTATATTCTGTAATTTCTCATTGCTGAAAACGATTCTTTTTTAAAACACTAAAATAGCATTTCAACAGTTGATACCCGAAAATATGCACATTTATATTCCTTTTTAAAGGCTTATTTTCCGTTTGAACGTTATAGAAGTGTCTAGAAAGTGCAGAAACGCGTATTTTTATCATCATAATTTACGCATATGTACAACTTTCTTAAAAACTTGATGACTCAAAAAAAGTCGAGCTTATTTTTTATTTTGATCTTTCTTGTGTTGGCAAGTTTGATTTTTTTGTACGTGTATATCAATAGGAGCGAGCCAGATACGACACAGCTTCAAACTTCTCAAGTATTTACATCCAACGAATTGCTTTCGAACCTAGAAAATAAAGGACAAAAACTAGCGCATTTTATTGAAAAAGCGATCGAGATTGAAGGAGAAATTAAAGAAATTACCTTTCAGGATGGGAAATATAGCTTAATTTTAAAGGGAAATTCAGATAAAACGTATATTTTGTGTGAAATGCAACCAAATCAAAATCATCACATTGCGGAACTTAAAGCAGGTCAGGAAGTTAAGTTGAAAGGTATTTTAAAAGGATTTTTGATGGATGTAATTTTGTTACATTGTGTCATTGTATAAGCAGCAGTTTATGAATAAAATTTTACTATTTGTTACTTTTATACTGTCTATTACGGTTCATGCACAAAGCAATGAATTTATAGAGCGTCAGGGACAAGTTACTTTTTTCTCGTATACTTCCGTAGAAAATATTCAGGCTACGAACAATCAAGTGTTGAGTCTTTTTAAGCCAGAAACCAAAGCGATTGCCGTACGTATTTTGATGCGAGCCTTTGTGTTTAAAAAAACGCTGATGCGCGAACATTTTAATGAGAGTTATGTAGAATCTGATTTGTATCCGAAAGCTACTTTTTCGGGAACGATTGTAGATTTTGATATTACTAATCAAGGCGAACAAACCCGAATTATAAAAGGAGAATTTACATTAAAAAATGTGACAAAACCTGTTGAAATTAAAGCAAAAATCACCAAAACAGCAACTGGCTACACGATTGAAGGTTCACTAGATGTGTTGATTGATGATTATAAGATTAATGTTCCTCCGTTGTTATCGCCCAATATTTCTAAGAAAATAGAAGTTTCGTTTAATTTTAAGTATGCGCCCTATGAAAAGTAAATTGATCATATTGATACTTTTCTTAAGTATAGCGAACAGTGTGTTTGCTCAGAATGATTTGTTGGACAAACTCAATGATGAACATCAAAACATTGATAATTATACAATGTTGACGTTTAAAGGAACACGTATTTCTATTGGACATTCTGTGGAAACGCGAAAAAAAAATACGCTCGAAATTTCGTTTATGTCACGCTATTGGGACATTCCAAATTCGAATGGAAAATCGTTTATTGCCGATAGAATGAGCGTGCATTTTGGATTGGATTATGGGATTTCTGATCGATTGACTTTTGGTGTCGGTTATGGCGCCGGAAAACCTAGCGGTATTGTAGATACATATTTGAAATATAGATTATTTCGACAAACTATTGATGATAAAAATCCGTTGAGTGTCACACTTTTGCAAGCTGCTTCCTATCGAACACGTTTCGTAAATGGAATTGAATCAAGAACTGATTTTGGAAGTAAACTCGCTTTTAGTTCGCAAATACTGATTGCACGTAAATTTTCTAGAAATTTCTCGTTGCAAATTGCCCCAACATTTATTCATAGAACTTCTTCTAGGTCGCCGTTAGACGATCATAATCAGTTTGCTATTGGTTTTGGCGCACGTTATAAAGTGAGCAATCATGTTGCGATTGCTTCAGAATATTATTACGTTGCCAACGAATTGGAATCGCGCGAAACTTTCGGAGCTTTTTCGCTCGGTGTCAATTGGGAAGTGAGTAAATTGTTATTGCAGTTTAAAATGACCAATAATCCGTTTTTTAATGAAGATACATTCATTACCCAAACCACAAGAAATTTCAATTTCAACGACGGAAATTTATTTTTTGGCTTTCATGCAACGTATCATTTGCAGTTTTGAAAAGGTTTCTTATTTACAATTCCTTTCGAGTTAATTTGAATAGCGAATAATTATTGATAAGTAACGGAATAGAAACAATTAACGTTGTGACAAACTGAATTCTAAAAAAGAACTTAAAACTACTTACCAAGTCATATATAGCATGATCTGAACTTAAATGATTTTTTTCTACAACTTCATTGACATTTGCTAGAATTTCATTCGTTACTTTTATACCTGAGAAACCATGAATTGCAAAAGCACCAATTGGCAATACAAACAAGACAACTACATAGAAGAAACTTGGAGGAAAGGCTTTCCCATACAATGGAAAAAGCGGATATTTTGAGATAATTCTTTTGTCAAAATCAGTATCAATAGCATCAATAGTTTGTACAATGCTGTAATGACGTTTTATCAGAAAATAAAGAATAATGTATATGGCAAGAATAATGATTGGCCATAATAATGAGAGACTTCCGTAGTTGAATCTGAGCGTTGTTTCAACACCACCAAAGTTAGCTTGTTCTTCTTATAACGTTTCCCAGAAAATAGTCATATAATCAGGATCAGAATAATCATCAGAAAGACTGATACCTACTTTTTCTTTTACTATTTGATTCCAATGTAAACTCCTTTGAATGATATATACATTTGTAATGATAATTCCTATTAGAAACGTCCAAATTAAATTGGATATTTGATTTGAATAGTCTGTAAACTTCCCTGTTTTAGCAGTACTCATGGTCTGGTGTTTTGGTAGTTAGTTCTTAACACACTCGTTTATATTTGTGTTAATTACGAGATAAGTTACTAAAAGAAATTGAACTTGTGGAGAATGTGTGGAATTTTACGTGTAAGCTTCCCTAATTGAGTTCATACCAAATCAACCATAATATGCAATATATAAACTCGTTCATTTGGCTTTCCGTAATATTTTAATAAAATCTAGATATAAAAATCGATTCGTTGTAAAACAGATTTCATCAACCGTTATATAGTAACGTTTAACCGCTCATTTTCCGCTTCACGATATTTCTCTTGTAACTAGAGAAGTTTTAACGCTTTATTTGTCTCGTAAGATTATTGAGTTCGGCTAAACTCTCAACTATAAAAGTTATGAAAAAGAAAATAATTAGCGTTTAGTTTATGTAGTTTATTATTAATTCAAGTGTTAAAGAGAGTGTTTCGCAGTGGAAACACTCTTTTTTCATGTATGCAGTTTTCTAAATTTTTAGAGTTCTTTTTTTAAGAAACGTGCAGTGTGACTTTTTTTGTGTTGGCAACTTCTTCTGGAGTTCCGGTTGTCACAACTTGTCCGCCACTTTTCCGCTTCGTAACCAATATCAATGATATGATCGGCCATTTTAATGACGTCCATGTTATGTTCTATGACGACAATAGTATTTCCTTTGTCAACCAATTTATTCAAAACTTCCATTAAAACACGAATGTCTTCAAAATGCAATCCAGTTGTTGGTTCATCCAGAATATAAAATGTATTTCCAGTGTCTCGTTTAGAAAGTTCTGTAGCAAGTTTGATACGTTGTGCTTCACCACCAGAAAGTGTTGTACTTTGTTGTCCGAGCGTAATATAGCCCAAACCAACATCTTTGATAGTTTTTAGTTTTCTGTATATTTTTGGAATGTGTTCAAAGAAAGCAACTGCTTCATTCATGGTCATGCTTAAGACATCTGCAATCGATTTCCCTTTGTAGCGTATTTCGAGTGTTTCTCTGTTAAAACGTTTTCCGTTACAGGTTTCGCATTCTACATATACATCGGGTAAGAAGTTCATTTCTATCACGCGCAATCCGCCACCTTGACAGGTTTCACAACGTCCACCTTTTACATTAAAGCTAAATCTTCCTGGTTTGTACCCGCGAATCATTGCTTCTGGTGTTTTTGCGTACAGACTTCGTATTTCGCTGAAAACTCCTGTATACGTTGCTGGATTTGATCGTGGTGTACGACCAATAGGCGATTGATTGATGTCAATGACTTTGTCAATATGCTCCAAACCTTTGATGCTTTTGTACGGCATTGGGACTTTGACAGCATTGAAAAAGTGAGCATTAAGGATTGGATAAAGCGTTTCATTCACTAAAGTAGATTTTCCACTTCCAGAAACACCCGTAACACCAATCATTTTTCCTAACGGGAATTCAACAGAAACATTTTTTAAGTTGTTTCCTGTGGCACCTTTTAAAACTACTTTTTTACCGTTTCCTTTTCTGCGTTCTTTTGGAACCGCAATTTCTTTAGTTCCATTTAAGTAAGCTGCCGTTAACGTATTATGATTTAATAATTCTTTCGGAGTTCCTTCTGAGATAATTTCGCCACCGTGTCTTCCCGCATGCGGACCGATGTCAATAACATGATCGGCGCGTTCTATCATGTCTTTGTCATGTTCTACGACAATTACGGAGTTTCCAATGTCACGTAAAGATTCAAGCGAATTGATCAGTTTTTCGTTGTCACGTTGGTGCAATCCGATACTTGGTTCATCTAAAATATATAAAACACCAACCAATTGTGAGCCAATTTGTGTCGCCAAACGAATGCGTTGTGCTTCTCCACCTGAAAGTGATTTGGAGCTTCTGTTGAGTGAAAGATAATTTAATCCGACATCTAATAGGAATCGCAAACGTGTTGATATTTCTTTGACAACTTCCGTGGCAATTTTTTGTTGTTTTTCGGATAGATTATTCTTTAAATCATCAAACCATGCAGACAATTCTACAACGTCCATATTAGCAAGTTCGGCGATATTTTTTTTGTTTACTTTAAAGTATAATGATTCTTTACGCAAGCGCGAACCACCACATTCGGAGCAATTTACTTTGTCCATGTAATTTTTTGCCCAACGTTTGATGGAAGATGAATCGCTGTCTTCATATTGATTTTTGATAAAACTTACTATTCCTTCAAAATCAATTTTATAATCACGCGTAACACCTAATGTTTTACTGACTACAGAAAATTTTTCGTTTCCACCGTTTAGAATTACGTTCATCGCTTCCTTTGGAATATCTTTGATTGGATCGCTGAGTTTGAATTCGTAACGTTCTGCAATGATTTCCAATTGCTTGAAGATCCATGATTTTTTATATTCACCTAAAGGAGCAATTCCGCCACCTTTGATTGTTGCTTTGGTATCTGGAATTACTTTTTCTTCGTTGACTTCGTACAGCGTCCCCAAACCATTACAATTCGGACACATGCCTTTTGGAGAGTTGAACGAGAAGGTATTTGGCTCTGGATTTGGATACGAAATTCCTGAAGACGGACACATCAAGTTTCTACTGAAATAGCGTGCTTCTTTTGGCGCATCTTGATCGATGACCATAAGCACATCGTCGCCATGATACATTGCCGTTTTGATGGTTTCTGTAAGACGTTTGTCATTATCAACCTCATCATTTATGACTAAACGATCAATAACGATTTCAATATCGTGCGTTTTGTAACGATCGAGTCGCATGCCTTTTTCAATATCTAGAATTTCGCCATCTACACGAACTTTTACAAAGCCTTGTTTCCCGATGTTTTCGAATAATTCGCGGTAATGTCCTTTACGCGAACGTATGATAGGAGCGAGGATGTTGACACGCTTTCCGTTAAAATCATTCAGAATTAAATCTTTGATTTGCTCATCGCTATAACTAATCATTTTTTCACCAGAATTGTAACTGTACGCATCAGAAGCTCTGGCAAATAGTAAACGTAAGAAATCGTAAATTTCTGTGATAGTTCCAACGGTAGATCGCGGACTTTTGCTAGTTGTTTTTTGTTCTATGGCAATTACAGGCGATAAACCATCAATTTTATCAACATCAGGTCGCTCTAGTCCACCAAGAAATTGTCGTGCATACGCAGAAAATGTTTCGATGTAACGACGTTGTCCTTCGGCGTAAATTGTGTCAAATGCTAAAGAAGATTTTCCACTTCCAGAAAGTCCTGTAATTACGACCAATTTTTCTCTAGGAATGGTCACATCAATGTTCTTTAGGTTGTGAACTCTAGCGCCTTGTACTTCTATATTTTCTTCGTAATTCGTCATAGTTTTTTGCAAAAACGCAAAGATACGAATTTTAATAGCAGAAAGTTAGTCGGAACAATTTCAATTTTTAACTAATTTGAGATTTTACTTAGAGTATTATTTTTTACGGAACTAATCGTTTTCTTTATATAGTTAAAGTGCATGATTTTCGTTTTGTTTAAAGAATGCCTTTTTTATTAAAATCACATAAATCACAATAGGAATTAATACACAAATGATTACTGAGGAAGCTACATAGTTGCTTCCGAGCGTATTAAACGTATTTAAGAAATCTACTGATTTTTGAAAAAGCCAATTACAAAACCGTGTGAAGTCTGGAATTGCAATGAGCAAAATCGCGATAAGCAGACTAAAGATGATCGTGAATTTTCGCTGACGGTAAATTTTATCGAGAAGTAGCATCCACGAAAGTGGAATAAGTATAAACCATATAATGATGTTTATTTCTTTGTAGCTAAATCCTGTTAGATTGGCAAGCCAGATTAAGATTTCATAAGTGTAGTTAAAGATTGTATCCATAAAAAGTGAGTTCATAAAAAAACTCCGAAACGTGTGCTTCGGAGTTTTTGGTATTGTTGAGAAATTTAATTATTCGATAATTAATTTCTTAGTTACGGTTCTGTCTTGGTCAGTTACTGTGATTAAGTACATCCCTGAACTTACATTTTTCAATGAAATATTTTCGTTGAATGTTGATGTAGCATTGTAGTTTTTAGTGTGTACTAATCTTCCTGATACATCGTATACATTTATGTCAATATCTTCACCAGACTGCGAGCTAAATGATAAAGAGAATTCTCCTTTGTTTGGATTTGGATATAAAGCAAAGTTGTCTAAAGCGAATTCTTCGTTGCTCAATACCACAGTAGTTGTTGTATTACAAAGTTCAACAGACCACTCGTTTACAACTCCGGTATCTCCGTTAAAGAAATCAACAAAAACTAAGTTCCAAGTTCCAGAAGGATCGTTTCCGTTAAATGCATCCATTGGATTTGCGGGAGAAGCTAAACCTACTGTTGGAGAAGCACACATAATTGAAGGTTCACCATCTTTGAAAGTGATATCAATATTTCCATATTGAGCATCGTTACAACTTCTTGCCCAAATGTTAGCAAATCCTCCAGGAGCTGGTTGTAATTGCATAATTAAGTCTCCAATATAGGAGTGCGTTACATCAGCACTTACTCTTAAATCTGTGATTGGCGTAGTTTCTGTAACTGTTACAGGAATAAATACGGGAGTTCCTTGTACGTTTGCTCCACCACCATCAGGAATTGGAGTAGCAATTGGCCCTGTTGTATATGTATTACATACCGTGTTTGTTGTTACTGTTGCTCCAACTGAGAATGATTTTGAGATTGCAAAGAAAATATTTCCTACAGCTTCAATTTTAATTCTACAATATGGCTCAAATACAACTGGGAATGTAATCGACTCAGAACCATCGTTAGGAGTATTACTTGCTAAGACAGTATCAAAGTTTTGTCCGCCATCTGTTGAAAATAAGATGTTTACATTTGAAGTGTTGATTCCGTTAGCTGTAGTTCCAGCAACATCCCAAGTAATTGTTGTAGATGATCCTGAAACAAAACTTTCGTTTGTAGTATCTGGAGCAGTTACTCTAAATGGTCCTGTGTTTGCCAAAGTAACTGTCATGTTGTCTCTATTTGTTTGTCCTCCGTTTGGCGTTCCGTTGTCTCTTACTGTTAAAGCAAAATCCATTGTTCTGGCAACGCTAGGCATTACTTCCCATTGCGGTGTTAAGTTATCATCCAAGATATCGCTTAGTTGTGGGAATGTACGATCTCCTGTTGTCATTGGAGAGTAAGATCTAAATTGAGGATCTGTTGTATTTGTTGTAGATGGTTGGTTTGTAGTAATTCCTACATCTGTTTGTTCCCAGCAGTATGATAATGTAGTTCCGTCTGGATCTGTAGCCGTTCCTGATAAGGTAAAAGCTGTTCCGTAAGGAATTGTGTAGTCATCTCCTGCATCTACAGTTGGTGCAGTGTTTCCATTTGCAGTGTTTGTAGAACAAACAGGCTCACCTGGAGGTGTAATACGAATCCACATTTCGTTGATACTGATGGCATGAAAATGATCGTCACTATTGTTTTGAACATTGTCTGAACCACAAATTCCAGCATATGCCATAATTGTAGTTCCACTTCCTGGCTCAACAGCAGTTGTTGCACTTCTGTTTCCACCAGAACAAGAACCTTGTCCACCGTTAAACGTATGGTTTGCTCCATATTGGTGTCCCATTTCGTGTGCTACGAAGTCAATATCAAAAGGATCACCTACAGGGTTTGGCGAACCAGTTACAGCCGCCGCTTTTGCGTTACTATAGCAAATTCCTCCACGAGCAGCCAATCCACCACCACCAGTACTGAATACGTGACCGATGTCGTAGTTAGCCGTTCCGATATTAGCATCACAAATTGCTTGGTTTTGGTTGATAAGTGCATTTGAATCACTATCTGTATATCCGTCATCTTCTGCTAAGAAAATGATACTTGTATTGTCTACTAAAGTCATTGTTAACGACATGTCTCTTTCAAAAACAGCGTTTACTCTTGTCATAGTAACGTTCATTGCAGCTAATACAGTTGCTCTTTTTACAGCGTCTGATGCAGCTTGTTGCCCAGCAGCGTTGATGTGATAGTTTGCGTATTCTTGTGTACAAGCTAATGCTAAACGGAATGTTCTTAGAGTTCCATCAATTGCATTTTCTGGGACATAAGCACCATCTGTACTTGTTCTGTCTTCTGTACTTTCATCAACCAAACAACCAATTCTACTTTCAAGGTTGCTGTAGAGATTTTCTTTAGCATACATGATGTATGTGTTCAAATCTTTTGTTAATGGATCAATATACATGGTTTTACCAATGGCATGTACTGTTGCATGAAATCCAAAAACTGTAGTTGAGAAACGGATAATTGTTCCTGTATTTTCTCTACTGACAGCTACATACGATTGAATTTCTGGGTAGTTTGCAGCAAATTCAGGTTCCATGATAGAAGCATTGTATACTTCAAAAGTTTCCATTTTTCCTTCTGCGCCAGGAAATTGTACGACAATTTCTGAAGCAATATTTAAGTCTCTGTCTGGTGCTGCACTTAACAGTTGTTTTAAAGAAGCAAAGTCTAAAGTATATGTGTCATATACCATAGGTGTAGAAGCTCTTTCTACTAATTCTTCTGGGGAAAATTTAGTAGCATCAGTTTTTTTCCAAAATGATCTTCCTTGCGAAAAACCTAATAGGGGAATTAATAATAGTATAAAAAAGTAATTCTTTCTCATAATTTAAGATTAAATTTAGTTTAATAAAAGTGGGCTAAAGTTAACTCTTTTTTTGGTATTTGATAAGAAACTTTTAACATTTAATATGAGATTATATTAAAATTTAACAAATGTTAGTTCATTTAGTTCCAAGCTTTCACGTTTTTTATGTCTAAATCTAGTATGAGAATTGTATGGAGTGTTGCGAGTGGAATTCCGCTTTCCATGGTTTGCCAATTTTCCCATGAAGCGTATAATCCGCCAATAGGAATGATACTCACCCACATTTGATAGCCTGTTGGACGTCCGTTTTCATCTAAAAACCATAAATAAGAATCTCCTGGAGTATTTCCGCCAGAAGCGTAGGTAATAAGTAACCCTTTTTGTCCATCATTGTTGGTAACAATACTTCGCGTGACACCTTTGTCAAAAACTTTGTAAGGCGCTACCAACCAAAAAGAGTCATTGTTAAAGTACGTTTCAGCGGTTTTAATAACTTCCGTTTTTTCATTGCCAGTAACTGCTTCACCATCAATAGTAACAGCACTTGTATTTGGTTGTTTTAGGTTTAGGGCTACTTTTGTAGTATTCCAAGAGACATCAACTTTATACTGATCTTTATCCCACACATAATGATGTCCACCAGGAAATGTCCAACTCAAATACCGTGTGTTTTTGTAAGCGTCGTAATTTACAGCGTTTAGCATTTTTGTTGCCATATCATCTGCTTCTGCACTTTTTACACCTTTAGGCAAAGGTTCGTTATATTTTATATAAACTACAGAGAAAACGATGAGCAGTGTTACAAGAATTCCTAAGATGAATTTTCCTAGAATTTTTAAAAATTTTTTCATTGATTTGGGATTGAGGATTTATTTGTAGAATCAGTCTTTAAATCTTCTTAAGTCCGAGCTTTTAAACGTCCATTCGGGAGTTTGTAATGTTCCTTCTTCGGCAACATACCACGGACTGATATTTTGGTTATTTTGATTGACTAATATTTGAGTTTCTTGTGCAGGCATGTAGCTTTGTGCAATCATAAATATTTTTTCTCCTTGCGAGTTTTGTGCAACATCTACAACTATAACCGCATGTCCAAAAGGATTTCCTTGCTGAATAAATACATCGCCAACTTGAATGTCTTTTATGTTGGGAACTTTTGCCAATTCTTTTCGTAAAGAAGCTGTATTTGCATACGCGAAAATGTAATTCATGTAGCGTCTGAATTTTTTATAAGAATGATCGCCTTTTGCATATTTTTTGAAATATCGTGGTTTTCCGTCTGATAGGAAATTAAAGTGAATGTCTTGCAATCGATTTTGCTCAAAGAGGAATTCGCCACGCAATCGCATCACAGCATCTGCGCATTGTTGTAAGTCGCGCGTGCCAATTTCCATATCTACAACTGAAATGTACACGTTGTTGTTATATTTTTCGCGTCCATCAAAGTATTTTACAGCGCTGTTAAATTTCTTTAGTGGAAGTTTTCTGAGGTAGCTTCCAAAGTGTGTCGCTTCAAGGGGAATTCTATGGTAATTTTTTGGTGTATTGAAACGCGCTTGAATGGTTTTTCCCGCAGGATTTATCAATTGTTGTTCTGTTTCAGTTTCTTGCTGTAATGCGATTTCTTTCGTAGGAGTTGTTTCTCGTTTTTTTTCTTCCGCACAAGCGAGAAACAGCAAACTTAAAAACACTAGAAAAACAGTATTTTTTATAGAAAATATAGTTGAATTTCGCATTTGATGTTTATTTTTACTTTTATGTATTAAAGCTACGAAATAATACAGCGAATTAATAATTTTATAGAAATAATAACTACAAAAAAGATGAATATTTTAGGAATAAGCTCACGAATTAAACACCCTGAATATGGATTGGGTGTGGTAACCAACGTAACTTCTAAGCATTATTGGGTAACTTTTATTGAAAACGGATTGGAAACGATTGATATTGATAGCGATTTTGAAGTGATTGATGCTGTAGAAGATGAGGTGGATAGCGTGAGTTTTTATGAAGTAGAAACTATTTTGCGTAAGATGCTTAAAAAATGGTCGGATGTATCTGAAATTATTCCGATTGCTGATAAATGGAAAGGCGGAAAGATGATTTTAGAACCTGGCGATACCAATTTAAAAAGTAAAGAAATTCCGATTGATGGTTTTTTCCACAAAATAGTCATGTTGCGCGATCGTATTCGTGTGATGGAGCAAAAAATCAATTCAAACAAAAATCTAGACGATCAAGAAAAAGTAGACTTACAACAGTATATTACTAGAATGTATGGAAGCTTGACAACGTTTAATGTATTGTTTAAGAACAAATCACAGCAGTTTGTAGGAGCGAAAGGGAAATAGGTTTTGGGTGTTGAGTTTTAGGTCTTAGGTTATGGGTTTTAGGTCTTGGGATTTAGGATTTTTGAAATTTCTTACCAAACACCAAACACCAAACACCAAACACCAAACACCAAACACCAAACACCAAACACCTAAAAAAGAGAAACGCTTTCTAAGAAAAACGTTCCTCTGAATTGTAAAACTAACCAACACTAATTATGGCATCACTACGCTATCAATTACGTGAATTACGCCATTACTCGCCATGATATCTGTTTTTGAAATCATGCTATAATTCCCGTTAGCGTCTTTCAACCAAATTCCTTTGTCGTTTTGAACGACAGTTATTTTTGCTCCGCTAAGCGTTGTTAACGTCACTTTTCCTTTTCCCTTTTTCAAAGCAGCAACTACATCTTTTGCAGTTAATTTTCCCTTGATGACATGATATGTTAGAATGCTAGTTAATTTTGACTTGTTTTCTGGTTTCAATAAAGCACCTAAAGTGTTTGCGTCAATTTTTGCGAATGCATTATTTGTTGGAGCAAATACTGTAAATGGTCCTTCAGATTTTAATGCTTCTACCAAACCAGCAGCTTTTACCGCAGTCACTAATGTTGAAAAACTTTTGTTTGATGCAGCAATATCTACAATATCTTTATTTTGCGCATTGGTTTTTGCTGTACATAAAAATAAAGCTACAGTTGTAATTGTTAGGATTAATTTTTTCATAATAATTTTTTTAGATTTTTAATTTTTAGTTCTTTTTTTATTTATTCTTAAGCGCTTTCATTTTTATATACACAAGTTTTTACTGTTTGGATGAGCTAGGTGAATTTTTTTTTTAAATTTGATAAGATTTATTTCAAAAGTGAAAGACAACACCTTACTTATTGAGCAATTTCAAAATCGTGATGAAGCTGCGCTATCCAAGCTATACGACTCGTATTCTGGTGCTATTTATGGTGTAATTATTCGGATGTGTAGAAATGAAGAAGCTGCCCAAGAAATTTTACAAGAAACTTTTATGAAAGCTTGGAATAAATCACATTTGTACGACGCATCTAAAGGAAAATTTTATACATGGCTGTATAGAATTGCTAGAAATACAACGTTAAATTTTCTTAGAAAACAGGATAAACTCATCCAAACGGAAGATTTAAGTGTATATAAAGATGAAGGTATAACAGAAAATCAAGAATTGCATACAGAGTTGAAAGGTGTATTGGCAAAGTTAGAACCACATCACCAAAAAGCGATACAACTCGTATATTTCAACGGACTTACACACAAAGAAGCACACGAAGAAATGGGCGTTCCGTTAGGAACTTTCAAATCGTATGTGCGCCAAGCTGTTGAAAAATTACGCGGACATTATGCAAAGGAATCGCTGATATTAATTTGTATATTAGAACTGTTGACATGAAAGATAGAAAAACTATCATAGAAAGCGGAATGTTAGAAATGTACTTGCTTGGCTTATTGCCAGATGAGCAAGTAACTGCGCTTGAAAAAATGTTAGCAGAAGATGCTGTTTTGGCTAAAAAATATGCTGAAATTGAACAAGACTTCGAAAATGTTTCATTAGAAAACGCCATACAACCTCCAAACTTCATCAAAGAAGACCTTTTTGCAGCAATACAAGAAGAAGCAAATGTAAAAACGCTTCCCAAAGAAGAAAAACTAGCCGACGAGCAAAATGGTGGAAAAACGGTATCATTTTTATGGATAGGAATTGCCGCTGGAATCGCTGCTATGTTTATGATAAGTGCTTTGTGGATGTTTAATCAATGGAATGCAACACAGAATGATTTGCAAATCACACAACAAGAATTACAAACTATCAAAGAACAAATAGCAAATTTAGAAGGAAACTTAAAAGATGCTGAATTGCTCGCGGAAGTAGTAAAAGACCCAAACACGTTGCAATATTCTTTAAAAGGAAATGATAAAATTCCTAACGGATTTGCTACAGCATACATCAATCATCAAGATAAATCTGCCATTGTAAACGCTCAAAAACTTCCTGCGTTGCCAGCCGATAAAACCTATCAAATGTGGGCAGATGTTGATGGCGAAATGATAAATATGGGAATCATTGACAAAAGTAAAGATGTCGTTGTATTAAATTATATTGACAAAGCAACTTCGTTAAACATCACTATTGAACCTGCTGGCGGAAGCGATCATGCAACGGTATCACAATTGGTAACCAACGTTTATCTGTAGAATTTTACAATACTCACTTTTTATTCATTCCGAAACATTCCGAGAAAACTTGTCACATTTGTACGTCTCTACTATAAGTTGACAATTTTACTATAAATTTGAAAATCGATTTTATAAAAGAAAAGTTATACCAAACTCCTTTAAATTCGTCTGAATTTTTTAGATACACAAAAAAAGCAACAATGAAAATCCTTATCATCGGTGCATCAGGTTCAGGAACCACAACATTGGCAAAAGAATTGGCAGAGGTAATAGAATGCAAACATTTGGATGTCGATGACTATTATTGGAAGCCAACCAATCCGCCGTTTCAAATAAAAGTTACTTCGGAAGAACGAAACAAAAAGCTACAAACAGATTTTGAAAACTCCGAAGATGTAATTGTCAGTGGTTCGTTGGTAAGTTGGGGAAGTTATTGGCAAACCGCCTTCGATTTGGTTGTTTTTGTCACACTAGAAAAAGAAATTCGTTTGGAACGACTGCAAAAACGAGAACTAGCACGTTACGGAGACAAATTGCAAACAGATACGGAGATTCAAGAACGATCGCAAGCATTTTTGGCGTGGGCATCTCGTTATGACGATTTAAAATTTACAGGTCGTTCTATCAAAACTCATCGCGATTGGCTAGCTTCGATTTCCTGTGAAATTGTTGAAGTAAATAGTAAAAATGCTGTTGAATACAATGTGTTTCAAATCTTAGAGAAATTTTAGTAATTTCATGTAAATTCATCGCATTTGTAACATTTTTTGGCACACAACTACATATAATTGTATATTTCATCACGAGAAAATGAACCCTAACTATTGAAAGAACACTACAATTTTAATCCGTTTGCTGGCGTGTTAGATCACGAAATCAGTCATACGATTGTACCGCGATTTTCGGTTGCTGAGATTGCATCTTATATTGAGAATAATCCGTCGATTGCTATTGAATTTTTAGGTAAACAAGGACGCGGAAAAACCACACATTTAATTTGGCTGCAACAGCAATTACCACACTATCCAATTTTTCTATTGGAAAAAGGAGCAAAGGTTTCAGAGATTATTCAGCATACCGCAAACATCGTTTTTGTAGACAGCATTCACCATTTGAGTTTTAAAGAACGTGTACAACTGTTTACCACAAAAAAAGTAGTGATTTATACAACACATTACACACGAAAAATATCGTGCTTGTTGGTAAAAAAGCCCATGAAAACGATTCGTTTCAAAGGAATTGATACCAAAATCTTAGGTAAAATTATACACAACAGATTGTTGCTTGCGCAAAACGAAACATCGATGAAACAGACAACTTTCAGCGAAAGCGAATTAAAAAAAATCATTCAGAAATATGGCGACAATTACCGTGGAATTATTAACAAACTTTACGAAAAATATCAATGAGTAGTGCTACATTACAAGCAGAAGTTTTTATCAATCAAACTCATGACGGACGTGCTTCTTCAGGGTATTTAGAACTCGTTTCTTCTGAAAATATTTTGATAGATTCCATTTTGGCAGACATCCATTTTGAAGCTCGCGGACGTATGCGCGGGCAGAAAGAAACATTGACTACTTTTCCAATTATTGTTGAACCAACTTTGGTAAAAGCTCACGAAGAAACCATCTTGCCGTTTACGTTTTTTTTAGATGATGCGCCAATTCAAAGTTATCATGGAAGAAATGTGAGTTTTAGCTATACTTGCGAGGTCACAATGCAAGTACATAAAGATGATTTTAAGAAATTAGGATTGAGTTTATTTTCGAGCGTGAAATCGTTTATGACATCCGATAGAAGACTGCGAACACTGAAAAAATTCGACATAAAAGATACCAACAGTTCCTTTAAAGTACGAGAAGGAACGTATGATTTTTCATTGAAAAAAAACTATGGTATTTCTGTGATCTTGGCATTTTTGCTTTTCTTATTATATGTACTTTTTGTGCCTGAAATGAACGTTGCGTATCTGGTTTTGGGAATTGTAGTTTTAATCATTACAACGATTATCACGCAAGCACTTATGGAATCTTCTTTGAGAAAAATAGCAATGAAACTTGAGCATGAAGGCGACAATTTTCGCTGTACGGTTGATAAAACAAAAAAGTTTACCTTGAAAGAACCTACGTTGTTTTATGAAATCATTGAAAAAGTCACGGACAGGCGCGGAACAAAAACCTCAACAAGCATCGAAACGGTGTATATTTCCGAAAGAAAATCATTGAATAATTTTAGAAAAAATGCTGAATTTTCATTTCCGTATGTCAACAATCCAGATTTGGCAACGTTGGAACTAGACGACGTAGCTATTTTTTGGCAAATGACCATAACAGGAACTACAAGTTTGGGGCTTAAATTAAAACTGACTAGCAAATTTCCCGTTAAAAAAGAAAAACTTGTAGACGATAAAGAAGCGTTGGTTACCTTATAATATATGTTTCAACAGAAAAAATCAACATACGTAGAAAACGCACAACAACTGGCTTTTTGCAAAGTCTGTAAAAATAGATTGTTTGCTACTGATGAAACTTTGCTTTGCAGATTGACGAATGCTGTTGCTAATTTTGAAACCGAATGTACTACATTTAGCTTAGATGACGAATCGCTGGAAACTACAGAAAATAATGTTCGCCAAAACATTATCAAATTTATTCACAAAAACTACTTTACATTTCAACTAAAAGATGAAAATTACAAGTGGTTATTTCACAAAGTAGCAACTCCAAAATACAAAACGGTTCAGGAGACGCACGGACTATCGTTTAAAGATATCAACACAAATCAAGAAAGAGTCGGTTGGAGCTTTTGTGCAATTGTTGCAGTAGTGTTTGGCTATACTTGGACAACAGAATCTTGGCACATTCTTATTTGGTTACTCACGCTTTTTGTAGCAATTGGTTTCTTTATTTACGCTATATTCACGTTGTTCTATTACAAACACAAAACCGTATTGAGAACCACTGCAGAAGGTTTGTATTATCACGATCAATTGTATCATTGGAGTGATATTAATGATTTTTGCTTTTTAGATACTTCACAAGAAAAAGAAAAAAATATACGTGTTATTATCGGAACAATTTCTAGTGGAATTGTAGCATTTAATCTTACTAAAATTGATATAGCGGAAGCTGAACTTATCGAAATTTTAAACCTGAATATCGCACAACATTACACCATTTTAGACAAAAAAAGAGGCGCTATGATTGTTTCTGAATAATAATCTTATCTTTAATGAAAATCACACATGAAAAATTGTATCAACTGTAATAGTTCGATGGAAGCCACTGCACATTTTTGTCCGGAATGCGGCACAAATCAAGGTGTAAAAGTGGTGTATATTGATAGAAACGACAAACCTGTTGGCTTAATCGTTTTGTGCGTGTTGACTATTTGCGGTTCACTTTTTACCATTGGACGTGCCATTATATACGAACTTTTTGCCGCCATTACAGAAGATGAAGGCATTGCTACAAGAGGATTGATATACATATTAACTTCGGTTGGAACCATCATTGGTGCAGTTTTAATGATTTCGAGAAAATTAATTGGATTGTACATCTATTCGGTAAGTCAGGTAATATATATCATTACACTTGTTATTGCAATATATACGCATAACAGCGAAACTGGTTTTGTGCCAAGAAATGGTTTGGCAGATATGTCGGGTATTATGATCTTTTACTTCGGACTTCCTGCGTTGATCTTTCTCGGCGTGTATTGGCTGAAAGATATTCGAAAATACTTATATTAATTTCCTCTAAATAAACAATTATGGGTTGGAAAACATCAATGGTTTTAATTGAAAACCGATATGGTTTTAATGATGAAACGGCGCTTTTAAAAGCACTTGGAAAGGCGAATTACGAATTTGACAAAGAAGTTTTGTTTGAAGAATGTTTGTATCCAAATGACGAATCAATCAATATTGGATATCACAATAACACGCTGATTATTTGTGACGATTATCAAATTACCCAACACGCTATAGAACTTTCGGATGGATTAAATTTATCACCACCAGAAACCGCGTTGGTTTCTATATTTCCACATGCAGAAATATTATCGGTATCATGTCATAGTGTTTCAAATTTTCACGGATATGCTTTGATACGTCGCGGATTGAAAACACGTTTAAAAATGGCTGTTGATGGCGAATGTATTGCACATGGTGAACCTTTTCAAGAAGAACTAGAAATTTATAAAAATTCGTATGAAGAAGATGGAATTCGTTATTGGAAAGATGAAAACTATCCTGATGAACCATTTACGGAAGATGCATACATGGAAGATTTCACCTTTGGAGTCGCCAAGCGATTATTAGGCGTCAATTTAGATACAGTAGAAGGCTTCGAATTGATGCAGCATGTAAAATTTAAAAAGTACAAAGATCCAAACGCAAAGCCAAAAGAGTTACCAAACTTTGCAATGCGAACTTTGGAAGAAGAAGAAAAACATAACAAGCGTACCAAATGGTTGAAATACTTATTATATGCGTTACTTTTTTTAGCAATTGCTTATGCAAAATCTTGTTTACGGAATTCGTAAATTATCAAAAAAAACATACATAATACAACTCATAAAGCCTTCGTAAAGTAAATGGAACATACTTCAACACAAATAAGAACTAGCAATACAACCATAATACTATTATTACTTTTTCTTGAACGTATGTGTTATTATGGAATTCGTTCCATACTTATTTTGTATATGGTTGGAGAAGCACTTCAATTAGGTGATTACGGCGCGATTACTATTTACAAATACCTGACTTACTTTTTAATACTCACACAATTTATCGGTGGAATTTTTGGTGATTTTGTACTTAATAATAAAAAAGCAATACTCATTGGCGGATTATTAGCTGTTGTAGGTTGTATAAATACTATTCTTCCTTCTGAATATCTTGTGTATCTAGGATTGGCACTCATGACGTTCGGTACAGGTTTTATAAAAACAAACATACTAGCGGCATTTGGTAAAACGTATATTAATCATAAAAAATACCTTAACACAGCTTTCAGTTTTTACTATTTAATTGTAAATATTGGTGCGTTCATAGGATTCTCTCTGTTTGCTATTATAAGTACTAAATTAGGCTTTGTGGTAAGTTTTGGAATCGCTGCAATATTATATGTTGTAATATCATTGATTTCTTTGGCTATTTCCGAAGGAAAAGAAAAGCTTGAGTACGACATGCAAAAAGTTTCAAGTAACAGTGTTTTGTATGTGGTTGTAGCAATATTTCTATCGGCACTATTTTGGGGAATTTATGAATTGGGAGGAACTCATACATCGGTAATACTCTCAAATGGAGATTTTACAGGACAATTTGGGGACAACATTTCTTTAGGATTTATAAATCAATTAAACTTCTATATCATTGTTCCGTTACTTATTTTTGGTGGAATTCTTTGGTTAAAATTTCACCGTTCACAATTTCTAAAAATTGCTTTTGGATTTTTATGTATGTCACTCGCTTTTCTACAATTGACAAATGTTGCTATGGTTGATGTAGAAGATAGCTTATTTCACTTGATAAGCTCGATATTCTTTTTAGCGTTGGCAGAAATATGTATTGGTCCCATGGTTTTATCTATTGTCACACGGTATACAAATCCTAAATTTTTAACAATGACCATGGCTGCTTATGCAGGAATTAGTTTTTCAATTGTGTATATGCTTTCTCCAGTAAGTGATATTGTATATGATAAATCTGAACTCTTTACTTTTCTAGGAATGATTTTAGCAGCTGCAATTACAATTTTATTATTTTTAGCTGTGTTTTTGCGAAGGTACTATCTTAGAAACAATCAAAACCAATCATCAACTACTTAACATATAAACATGTCATTTTTCAAAAAACTATTTGGTCAAAAAAAGAAAACTTACGAAGAAGATAAAGCATTTACTATTTTCTTTGAGGATGCTTTGAGCAGATATTGTTATGATCCAGAAAAGAAAATCAGTGTAAAATTTTCATCACCAGAAGATAATACTGTCAAAATGCCGCCTTCTGCGGTATACATTGGCGCTTATGAAAAATGGAAAACCATTCAATCTGTTTGGGATCAACGAGGTGCTTTGTATGAATCCTTGGATGAAAATCATTCAAACTTATTGAATAAATGGCAATATATGGAACGCTTAATCATTGATCGTTATCCTACAAGAGCGTTACAATTTGTAAAAGAAAAAGCAAGCGAAGAAGACTTTCAAGATGTGGAATTTGTCACTTCTGTAGCGCGAAGTTTTTTCTTTGTGTCAAATTATGATGAAGCTTACAATTATAGCTTAAATGCGTTAAAAATAGAACCCAATCACAAACGTGCTAAAATTGTACTTGCGGATGCACTTCATATGTTGGGCGATCATGAAAAAGCGCATGAAATATACCACGATATTCTCGAAAAGACAGACTTAAAAGCTATTGAAGAAGATGGAGAAATCAATCTATTTGATCTCGTAAGTTTTCATGGGCAAATTTTGCATTCTTCCATATATGCAATTTCGTTATTGAGTGATGAGCGAATAGGAGAAGCTATGTGGAATGCTGTTGCAGAAGAATTTTATCACTGTCCACAATTTAGAACACAACATGCTTTTTGGTTATTTCAGAATGGAGAAAATCTCAAAGGAGTTGCCAAACTAATTTCTACAACACAAGAATTTCCACAACACGAAGAAGCTGTCATCAATGCACACAGTACCATTTTACAATTCAGAGAACAAATGAAGGCAGATCACTTGTGGCAAGATGAGTTGGAAACACTTACCAAAATCATTCAGGAAAACGAGTGGGAATTTGCTCGATAATTATAAAAAGGAATTGATGTCAATAAAATCATTTACATGAGAAAAAACATTACGAGATTTATCATAGTTTGTATTTTGTTGTTCATTTTCAAGGGTTTTCTCTATAGAAGTCTCGTTAATTACACAGAAATTGGAAAACGAAAAGGTCATACAATTACTAACGAAAAACTCATTGATAGGATAAAAAAAGAAACTATAAATGAAGAATTGACGCTAGAAACAATAGCAGAAATCAGTCAAGAAATTACGAGTAAAGAATTATATTTTGTATCTAGGTCATTAGAAGCAAATCCAAATACAAGCTTTAAAACAAAAGAAGCAAACTGCATCGGATATGCCGCGATGTGTAATGCCATTGGAAATTACATCATCAGACAAAATAAGCTGCAAGAAACCTACGAGTTCAAACACTTAGTCGGAAAAATGCACGTTCTCGGTTATGACATTCACGAACTATTTTCGAGTCCGTTCTTCAAAAACCACGATTACAATGTCATCATCCACAAAAAAACAGGCAAAAAAATCTATCTAGATCCAAGTGTATATGATTACACATGGATTGATCGTGTGTGTTCGGAATAATTTAATCGTAAACAAAAGATAACTTTATCATTAAACTCTAAAAATATTATAACATTGGATAAAATCTGGAAACCAAGAGGAGAAAAGTCAGATACATTGATTTTCATTCATGACGAATGTATTTACAAAGGACGACCAAGTAAAGAAGTCATAAGTATATTCAATATAGAAAGCACAAGCGAAAAAATACCTGTAGGATTGCTCAGTATTCCCTTTAGTTACATCCATAAAGTCATCAACCAAAAAGGTATCAATCATATCAAATTAATAGTAGGGAAAGATTCAGAAGAAGAATTATTTATAGAAGATGAAACCTTAAAAAATGAAATTTTTGAGTATTTAAAAAATAGGCTGTCAACATTTACATACACATCAGAAACACCGAGTGTATTTACTTACGCACGTGCAAAAATTATCGGAATAATAGTCTTAACACTGTTATTTTCTTGGGGATTTTACTTTGCTATTCAAATGGAAAGCGGATATGAATATAATGCAGCAAAAGGAATTACAGGAATTGCACTCGCTTTAGGAACGCTTGGAAGCAAGAACCTTCTAATAGGCTATGTTGTACTTTTGGGAATAATAATTTTTACACTGATTAAAAAACTAGAAACTCGTTCAGAAATTCAAATGCTAAAACGATAATTGTAGTCTAAATTTTAAATAAACCTACAAATCATCCGTAAAATGCGTTCGATCTTTCTCTTTGCTAAATTTATCCGCGTTGTAACTAGAAGATTTTCCTTTCGGAATAGACAATGATTTCCATTCTTCAGCACGAATCAATTTGGCAACATACACCAATTGTCCAATATGATACGGATAATGACACAATTGGCGCGTAATCGCTTCCAAAACCGTATGTCCTTGATTTCGGATATAGATAATTCGAGAAACATCGTCCGCTTGCAACGGATTGATCGCGTCAAACAAACATTGCCAACCTTTTTCCCAAGCGGCAATCATTTCGGCTTTCGTTTTATACGTTGCTTCAAACTCTGAATCGCGGTGACGCCAATCCTTTTCGCCATCTTCTGTTAAAAAATTTGTCCAACGACTCAACATATTTCCTACAATATGTTTCACAATAATTGAAATACTATTGCTATCTTCATGCTGTTGCCAATGAATAGCTTCGTCTGTTAATTGTGCAAACGTTTTATCGCCCAAACTTTTATAATAGGCAAACTGTTTGCGTGTACTTTCTAGATAATTTTCTGCTACGGAATTCATAAAAAAGATTTAATTCGATACTCTTGAAAGTTACTAAAATTAAAAAGTAATTTAAGAAGAAAGCAATCGATTTACCTTATCCTGCAATTTCGGAATCACCTCTTTTTCAAACCACGGATTTTTACGTAACCAAAAGCGATTTCTAGGTGATGGATGTGGTAGCGGAAAAAACTTCGGCAAGTAACTCTCATAATTAGAAACCGTTTCCGTTAAGGTTTTCTTTGCTTCATCTTTCAAATAATACTTTTGTGCATATTGACCGACAAGCAAAATTAATTCTGCTTCTTGCATCTTTGTTAGTAACTGTTTATGCCAAGCTGCTGCACATTCTTTTCGCGGTGGTAAATCGCCTGAAGTTCCTTTTCCTGGATAACAAAATCCCATCGGAATCAATGCAATATTTTTCGCATCATAAAAAATTTCGTCAGACACATTCAACCATTGGCGAAGTCGTTTTCCACTCATATCATTCCACGGAATTCCATTCTGATGTACTTTCAAACCTGGCGCTTGTCCGATTAAAATGATCTTAGAAGATTCATGCGCTGCCAAAACCGGATTCACACCAAGTGGTAAAAAATCTTTACAAATGGTACAACTTAGTATTTCTTCTAGTAAATTTTCCATGAATCTTACATTTCGACTGCGCTCAATGTGACACAGAAATAATAAATAACTCTAATAATCTAAAAAAGCGAAGCTCGGTCTAATATCTAACAGCGAAGCGATCTAAAATCTAAAGTCTATTCCTCAGGTACAAACTTCAAAGCAACTCCGTTTATACAATGTCGTTTTCCGGTTGGTTTTGGTCCGTCGTTAAACACGTGTCCCAAATGTCCGCCACAAGTCGCACAATGTTCTTCAGTACGTGCGTAACCAATCTTATAATCAGTACTAAACGCCACATTTCCTTCAATTTCTTTATAAAAACTTGGCCAGCCTGTTCCCGAATCAAACTTAGTTTCACTTTCAAATACTGGTGTATTACAACCAGCGCAGTGATACGTTCCTTTCTTATAATTTTTATTCAACGGACTGCTAAAGGCATATTCAGTTCCAGCTTCGCGCAACACATAAAATTCTTGATCGGTTAACTGCTTTCTCCATTCGGCTTCCGTTTTCGTAACTTTAAACTTCTTTTCCTGCGTTGTTTTTGTCTCTTTACTTTGAGCTATATTTTTCTGTTGTTTTTGAGCAGCAGAATTACAACTAAAAAACAAACCAACTAAGGCAATGAATACTATCTTTTTCATACGTTCTTTTTTATTTTTTTAAGCAATTTTATTTCTTAAAAATACGGTTTTTTACACAAATAGTTTGTCGTAACCATAAATGAATCATTACGAAAACCTTTTCGATTTAATATAAAGCTAACTGTCTCATAATTATAGCAATTATGTCATTTTAATTAACTAATTTTAAACTCTTTATCAAAAATCAACTAAGAAAAAGGTTAAAAAACAACAATGAAAGTACTTTTCTTTACAAAAGAATTTCCACCTTATGTTTACGGTGGAGCAGGAGTTCACGTAGAATATTTGGCAGACGAATTGAAACAACTAATGCAAGTTGAAGTACGCAGTTTTGGCGATCAGGAAATTAACTCTGAAAACCTAAGCATCACAGGATTTTCTGGCGATCATACAGACTTTGAATCAACTAATAAAAAGCTCAAAACTATTTTCAATACGTTGCAAACAAATTTGCACATGAATGCTAATGAAATTGATGCAGATGTTGTGCATTGTCATACATGGTACGCGCAGTTTGCAGGAATTATGGCAAAACTTTGTTACGGAAAACCGTTAGTGATTACAACACATTCACTAGAACCGTTACGACCGTGGAAACGCGAACAACTCGGTCGCGGATACGATACTTCTTCTTGGATTGAAAAAACAGCGATCGAAATGGCTGATGCGATCATTGCCGTTTCAGAAGAAACGAAAGTTGATGTTTTAAAACATTTCAATGTTGATGAAGCTAAAATAAAAGTCATCTACAACGGAATCAATCTACAGCAGTATCAATATACAGAAGAAACCTCAACGTTAAAAAAGTTCAATATTGATCCTTCCAAACCATATGTATTATTTGTGGGACGAATTACGCGTCAAAAAGGAATCATTCATTTGGTAAATGCCATCAAACATATAGATAAAGACACGCAAATTGTCTTATGTGCTGGCGCGCCAGATACGGAGGAAATCGCCAAAGAAATGCAAGAAAGTGTGGAAGCTGTTAAAAAAACACGCGACAATATCTTTTGGATTGAAGAAATGTTGCCAAAAAATGAAATTATTCAACTATACTCACATGCTACTGTTTTTTGTTGCCCTTCTATTTATGAACCGTTCGGAATCATTAATATAGAAGCAATGGCTTGTAAAACGGCGGTTGTGGCAAGTGCTGTTGGCGGAATAAAAGAAGTGGTAGTTGATAATGAAACAGGAATTTTAATCCAAGTCGAACAACAAAATACAGCTCCTTTTGAGCCGACACATCCAGAAAAATTTGCAAAAGATTTGGCTGACGGAATCAATAAAGTTGTCAACGACAGCGAACTCAGAAATAAAATGGAACTTGCAGGAAGAAAACGTGTAGAAGACTTTTTTGACTGGAAAGCCATTGCAAAACAAACAGAAAACCTATACAAAACGATCCTATAATAATTATGATAAACGACAAAGTACTAAGTATAATTCTTGGAGGCGGACAAGGCTCAAGACTCTATCCATTAACAGAAGCACGTTCAAAACCAGCCGTGCCAATTGCTGGAAAATACAGATTGGTAGATATTCCAATTTCTAACTGTATCAACTCAGATATCAAGCGTATGTATGTACTAACGCAGTTCAATTCGGCTTCGTTAAACAAACATATATCAAACACCTATCACTTTAGCTTTTTTAGTTCGGCTTTTGTTGATGTCCTTGCGGCAGAACAAACAATTTCGAGCGACAAATGGTTTCAAGGAACTGCCGATGCTGTACGACAAAGTATGCATCACTTCTTAAAAAATGACTTTGAATACGCGTTAATTCTTTCAGGAGATCAGTTATATCAGATGGATTTTAACCAAATGATTCAGCAGCATGAAAAATCGGGTGCAGAAATTTCCATTGCAACCTATCCTGTAAATGCAAAAGATGCAACTTCGTTCGGAATTATGAAAACGAATGATGAAAACGTGATTACGTCGTTTGTTGAAAAACCTTCAGCAGATGTATTGCCAGATTGGAAATCGGATGTAAGTAGGGAAATGAAGAAGGAAAAGCGATTGTATTTAGCATCAATGGGAATCTATATTTTTAACAGAGATTTGCTTATCAAATTGATGGACAATCCAGATACGGTCGATTTTGGAAAAGAAATCATTCCACAAAGTATTGACAAACACAAAACAGTAAGTTATCAATATGAAGGTTATTGGACAGATATTGGAAATATTGATTCGTTCTTTGAAGCTAATTTAGGATTGACAGACGATATTCCAAAATTCAATCTATACGATCAAAAACGACGAATATATACAAATGCGCGAATTTTGGCGACTTCAAAAATCTCAGGAACTACGTTAAATAATACAGTAATCTCTGATGGTTGTATCATTCAAGCTTCTAAAATAGAACGTTCTGTCATCGGAATTCGTTCACGTATCGGAAAAGATACCGTGATTGTAAACACGTATATGATGGGAAATGATTCATATGAATCTTTAGAAGAAATCGAAGAAAGTAAAATTGACATTTTGATGGGAATTGGCGATCGCTGTTATATTAAAAATGCAATTATTGACAGAAACTGTCGCATTGGTGACGATGTCAAAATAAATGGTGGTCCTGACTTAAAAGATATAGAAACCGACACCTATTTTGTAAAAGATGGTATTGTAGTTCTTAAAAAAGATGCGGTCATTCCTAAGGGAACGATTATTCAATAATTTTCAACCTTATAGAAGTTGAAAGTTATTGAATCTCGTTGAAGAATGGGATCTTTTCGATAATCAAAATAGATTTGTTAAAATCCTGCTTGAAGAAGTGGGATTTTTTCTTTTTAACAAGAATCAAAAGTAAAATGTTTTTATAAATACTAAGAATGCCTTGATTTTTAATTTATAAGATTGTGTAGTAGTTATTTATCGATGTTGGACATACTTTTTATTCATCTACGACTCCAATAAACATTAAATATTCAATTTCCGTATCATAGATTTCGAATAATTGTTTTTTACTCAGGTCAACTTTTTCTACATTCAGAGCATATTCCACCATTTGGTTAATATCCAATTCGGCATTCGATTCAGATTCGCTTTCAGGATTTGGACTATCAGAAGTCAGCCTAACGTTGTCCATATAATTCATTTCAGCAAGTAGCGCATCACGAATCAAATTCAAGTCAGTTTTTCTCTTATTTAACTTTAATGCAATGAAACACGTTGCTTCGTCTAAATCATAAATTTCTTTTCCAGCGTTATTTTCATTTACAGTACAGATTGGTTCGTTTCTACAACCAAAAAATGAGAGCAGGGTCAGGATTAATAATTTTTTCATGTTTCTTGGGTTAAATTATGTGTAATGTATTTTTTAGTCAAAAAAATGGACATATAAATAAGTCATTTCAGTTTGTTTTTCAGTCCACAAAAAATATTCACTAAACGTATGGTTTAGAAAATCATTTTCAAAATAAAGTCACTATTTGGCAACTATAGCTGTATTGTAAGCGGTACTAATTTTAAGTGTCAATAATAGGAGAACTCAAAAGAAAGGCACTCATAAAAGTGCTAAGAATGCCTTGTTTTTTTGAAATTATAAGGTTGTGCAACGGTTACCATTGTTGGCAACTGGCTTTTTTTTACTTCCTTCTTTTCCTTAAACTAATTATTTCATTTTTTAAATCTAATAGCGCTCTGATTTTTAAGTCGGAATATCGTTTTTCCTCTTTATATTCCTTTTCATATGTTTTTAAAAATTCAGATGTTGCAGTTATATTACTTTCAGGATATTCAAAACTACGAGTTAGTCCACAAGTATTAATTTCAATTTTATTTCCGTACAAATTAGCGTAAATCAACCACTTTCCTTTTTCGTCAATTATAGGTCCACATTGATTGTCGTAAAATCCACTATATATTTTTTCAATTTCATCTCCGTTAAAAGATTCTACAACTCTAACTTCAAAAGTGTTTTTTTCGGAATCAATTTTCAAAACTTCTCCAATAAAAATACATTCAGAATTTTCAAATTCGTAATCTTGAACAGCTTTCAAACTTTTCGGAATGGAACAATTGCAAGCAACTGCTTTTAAAGAAAATAAAGTTATAATTAGAAGTAATATGTTTAATTTATATTTCATTTTTTGCTTGTTGTCAACAGTTAGTATATGAAAAGTAGCAGGTTTTTACGTGCTAATTTTTCGGTTTATAGCTGACCTTTATTTTATTATTTATATTTCGTTTAAGCACTTAAATCGCTATTATTTATCTTATTACATGCAAGACAAGAAAATCTATCAAAAAAATTATGCAATCATTTTCAAAATAAAGTCACTATTAGGCAACGATATCTTGATTATAAACGGAGTTAATTTTAGAACTCTTATAACAAGAATAAAAAGAAAGGCACTCTTAAAAGTGCTAAGAATGCCTTGTTTTTTGTAGAATTATAAGGTTGTGCAACGGTTATCGGTATTATGCTCTTTAAATTTTCCTTAATTCAACTCTTCGGTTTTTAGCTTTTCCTTTATCTGTTGTATTATCTCCAATAGGTTTGGTTTGTCCAAACCCATCGCTTTTTAACCTTGATTCATCAATACCTTCATCAACCAGTGCCATAAGAACAGATTTAGCTCTATTTTTAGAAAGCTTCATATTATAAGATTCATCACCCGCATTATCAGTATGTCCTTCGATACTGATTTTTAAATTTGGATTTGTTTTTAACATTTTTGTGATTTCACTTATTATTTCATAGGAGTCTGCTTTGATTCTTGATTTTCCAGTATCAAAATTTATATGCAATGAAATAAAACCATTGGAGTTAATCTCATTTATGATATCTTCTGCGGTTATTTTTTCTATAGTTTGTTCAAATTCTTTTGATTCTACTATCCCAATTTGTGCAGAAACTACATCAGAATAGACTTGAATTCCAATTCTTTTAGTTGGTGTTTTTAATGCATACATACGAATAGGAGAATTTACTATGTCACCAACATAGAAATTATTAAAATAAGCGTAACGGTCGTTTACATTCGCTCCCTTTTGATTTACTAATTCATTTGGAATTTTACCTTCGAAAATAAGTTGAGCACCAATAGAATTTAAATAGTCTTTTATACTTTTATCAAAATAGTATTGATTCCACTCTTTATTTCCATCCATCATAATTCCCATTTTATCTACTCGTCCTTCTATGTCAAAAAATGATTTACCATTAAACATTTCTAGTTTATGGAAATCATAAGATTCTGTTCTGCTAGTATTTTTATCTACCTTCATCCCTTTTGGAGGTGTGATATATGGGTATACTCCAATGTCAAATGTTGACTCGGATATATTGTCCCAAGAAAATTCTTTTACTGTGTTATTAGACACATCTTTTACTTGTTTATTTTTATCAGAAATAGAAATTTCCTCATTAACAACTTCTTTTGATTGATTGTCATTTGTTTTTTTATCATTTTTACAAGAGATTAAAGCAGTAATTGCGAATAAGCTACTGATTAAGTTTATTTTTTTCATTACGATTCTCTGTTAGTTTTTTTAGTTATTGAGCACAACGTCGTTTGTATATGGTTTGTTGCATGGTTTAAGCACCTAATTTAGCAAATAAAAACCGAATAGAAAATCCGCAAGGATTTTCGTTGGTAAGCCTTCACTAGCAATGGATTATATACGTTGTGCCTGTTACACAAGTCGAAGATATTGAATAATTGCGTATCATATTGCATGCAAGACAAGAAAATCTATCAAAAAAATTATGCAATCATTTTCAAAATAAACTCACTATTTGGCAACTATAACTGTATTTTAAGCGGTGCTAATTTTAAATAGGAGTAGGAAAAATTAAAATAAATACTTCCTTAAAAGGACTAAAGTCAGCCAGTTTTTATAAAATTATTGGGTTGTGCAACGGTTACCGTTGTTGCCAGTAGTGTTTTTTAATTATTTTATTCTTTTTCTATTCACGTTGTACATATCAAAGTTCGGGTGTTTCCAAAATTTTTCAAGTCCGTTTTTCTCAATATATTTCATTTCAGATGCATAGATTGGATAAAGTCCAGCAATATTAATTTTGTAATTCAGTCCGATATCGATATTCGCAAAATCTTTTTTGTCCAAAATCGAAGGTGCGAATACAAGAAATGCGTCCATTTCCGATTCGTCCGATATTTTTTCTCTAAAGTTAATTGTGTTGCTGTAACTAAATGGACAATCTCCTCTTAAACTATTCGCTAAATATCCTGCAACTTGAGCCCAAGAAGCATCTTTCGAGTCAACTGTGATTATTAATTCAGGTCGTCCAAATTTCCATTCAGGATGACTTACGAGTGAAAGTCCGTATGTAATTCCAGTTATCATTCCTTTTTCAGGGATGTCTTTATAAACTATGCTTGTAACTCCAGCAATTCCGTCAGTTTCAGATTCCTCTTTGTAATATTCAGGTTCAGTTTGGAAAATTCTGTCCAAATGAGCCATAAACTTTTCGACTGGTGTTTTTTTCTTAAATAATCCTTTCAGCATAAAGATTGGTTTACATTACTGGCAACGGCAGTCTGTCTCAAAACTACCTATTAGGTTTCTAATTTACATTAAATTTTAAAATTACGTAGCTATTTTAAAGACTTCTTGTCTCTTGTAAAATAATGATTTTAACACGCTAATAATGCTCTTTTTGGGCTTATATAAGCGATTAACCCTTCTAAAATGACACAAACAAAGTTTTTTGGTACTCTTTGAAGCTTTGCCAATATTGATGATTCTTTTCAAATTGTAGGCTAAAGCAACTAATCCAAAATCAGCTGAAGCCGATTCAATTGTCCGTTTAGTAATGATATAATCAAATCCCCATTGTCTTTTGATGGTTCCAAAGGGATGTTCTACGATAGCTTGTCGCTTTTTGTAGGTATCTTCATTAACTTTTATACGTTCTGCATTGCCTTCAATAGCATGCGCATATTTACTTCGTTGCACGATCTTTCCATTTACTTTAGCTGTTGTACATAAGTTTCTAACAGGACAAGTTTTACACGCCTTGGTTTTGTATTGTTTGAACTTATAGTTACGTGCCTTATACCAATTTTGATTACTTGTTAGTTCTTGTTTTTGTGGGCATATATAACAATCTTTGTGTTTATCATATTTAAAATATTCTACATTATATTTAGGGTCAGGGGCTTGACTGGCTCTGCCAATATTAGGGATAGCAACTAATGTTTCGATACCTAACGAATGTGCAATATCAAATTCACTACCTGTATGATATCCTTTGTCATAAAGGGCAGTAAACTGATGATGTCTTAAAATAGATTTAGCTCTTCTGAGCATCATTCCCATGGCTTTCTTATCGTTTTGATTGGTGATTTTATAATCAATAAGTATGTTGTGTTTTTCGTCAACAGTAGTTTGTGCCGTATAGCAAACTTCTGTTATCATTCCTCTTACTATTTGATGTCTGCTATCTGGATCGCTAGTAGATAATTGAGGGTTTTCAGTAGTAGTATCAGCTTCTAATTCTTGCTTTATCTGCGTGTACTTAACTTGATGTCGTTTGTGTTTTTCAATGTTTTTCTGAATTTTAACTTTACTATCATTATCAGCAGTAGCCAATTCAGTATTGTATTGCGATAGTTTTTTATCAATATACGCTAAATGACGTTCAATCTTTTTCTTATTATAATTGTTTTTCTTGCTATTCTGCGCTCTTAATTTGGTGGAATCACCAGCGATAAGAACTCCACCAATCAGGTTAAAATTCTTAGCAATGGTTACACTTTGTCTGAAAACTCGTTTGATAGCTTTTGAGTTTTCTTTTCTAAAACGCGCTATCGTATTATGGTCTGGTTTAAGATTTTTCAAAAGCCATATCACTTCAATATTTCGGGAGCATTCTTTTTCTAAAACTCGTGAAGATCGTGTACGATTCATATACCCGTAAATGTATAATTTTAGTAAATCAGCAGGATCATAAGACGGTCTTCCTTGAGAAGCTATGGCGTCAAAACCTAATTCTTGTAAATTAAGTGAGTTTACAAATTTATCTATAAATCGTACAGAATTATCTTGAGGTATCATATCTTCAAGACAAGTAGTGTATAATGTAAGTTGTGTTCTCGAATCACCTTTTAAATATTCCATACTTAAATATCGGAATATTTAATATTAATAGAAAATAATATGCGAGTTTTGAGACAGTCTGACGGTCTCGGCTATGAGTAGTTGCGTGGGCTAGTACTTAACTTTGCAAGTACACACCAAACTGAAAATTCCGCAGGAATTTTCAGGATAAGCCTGTAATAACAATTGTTTATAGCCAATGTTGGGCATAGTTTTTTATTCGGTTTTTGTTACACTCTTGATTATTTCTACAATTTTACTATTCGAGTTATTTTCAGGGTCAGATTTTAAATATCCTGTTTGCTGATTAGAAAATATTGAATGTGTTGTTTCTAAAAGAACAGCATTTTTAGTAACGTCATCAGCACTCGCAGCACTTGAAAAAGTTTCAAATGTACTTAGTGCATTTTGTCGATGCTTATTCATTATCGCATTATGTTTATGTGCTTTATAATTTCTATTTGTTAAAGAAAGTCCATAAAATAATGCAGTAAGAATTACAATCTTGGTAATTGTGAATTGCACAATTTCAGTATTCTCTTTAAAATACAAGCCTAAGAAAGCCATTCCAATTGCGCTAACAATTATCGCAATAATAATCCACGTCGTGTATTTCAACCATTTTTTTGATTCAGTTTCGTGAAGCTCAGATTCTGCTTTAAATAGTGTTGAATGCTTAGAAACTCCGATTTGGGTAGCTGCACTTTTAGCGCTATCGAGTATGTCGTTTAATTCTTTTAGTTTTTTATCGCTTTCTTCTTTTGCTGTTTTCTTCTGTTCGTCTAATTCAGCTATGAGTTGATTCATTTTAGACCTCTCAACAGAAAGGTCGTTTGAATTTAAAAGTCCAATTGATAAGATTGGTACAGAATGGGTGTAATAAGCATCATACTTATCTCGAATATTATTTATTATTGTTTGACGCGCATTTGCTGCATTGTTTTGCGTTGGGTCAAAGTTTTTAGCTTTGTCAAAATAAGTTATCGCGTTATTTATTTGAGCATTAAATTGGTTCAGTAAGCTATATGGAACCTCTTGCAGGTTTACTTCTTTAACTCGTTTGAACAAATCGATAATTTTCACAAACTGTTCTTCAATCTCTTTAAAACTAAATTGTGTTCCTAATTCCTCTTCTCGAGTCAATTCCTCAATCCAGTAAGAAAGCATTTTTTCCAATCTTTCATTTACTTGATCTAGGGTAGTTTCAAATTGCTCTAATGTTGCCATTTATTTTGGTTGTTTTAAATTATGCCCAACATATGCATATACCGATTCAGTATATCATACCAATATTAAGTAATAACAGGAACTCATTTGTTAACAACTTCCTGTTATTTTTTATAAATGTAAAACAAAACGTACATATACGCAATGTGGTTTTCCATAAAACAATAAAAAGAAAAATGATGCGCAAGTAGTCTTTTGTATATTAGTTACAATAGCAACTTGCTTTGAAGTTTATATTTTCATTATAATGTAAAATAGCTATTTTTGATAAATTTTCAATAAAATCGTTTTTATGTAGTATTTTATTGAAAAATATACAAAATATATGACAGGGGAATGAATTTACATCAATGTTTTTAAATTCCCCTGTATCGGGGAATGTGTTTACATTCATGTTTTTGATTTCCCCTATGTTGGGGAATGTATTTACATAGATGTTTTTAACTTCCCCTATGTCGGGGAATGAATTTGCATTAATGTTTTTGATTTCCCCTGTATCGGGGAATGTATTTACATCAGTGTTTTTAATTTCCCGGACATTAGAAAATATATTTAACGTGAGTTCGACGTAAGAATTTTAGTTTGAAACTTTTCTTTTCCGCAGTATAGCAGGAGTTTTTCGTTAAAAATTTTCGAAACCTTGGAGAAAATTTAGAAAAATTCATGCGGTTTTAGTTTTTCCCTAAAAGAAAAACTAAAAATACCTCTGGAAAAGTTCCCTTTCTTTTGTTTCTTTTCTTTGGGTAAGCAAAGAAAACGAAAATAAAACACTGAAAATGAATTTCATAGCAGAATTATTTCTAAAATTACTATAAATGTAAATTGAATGATTTATATCGAACTGACGTTATTTACATTAATACTTTAAGTTTCCCTGAATTTCCGAAACCTATTCGCAACAATACTACATGTTTTATATAATCACCTACTTGTGTTGAGTAAAGTCAAAAGTAATACTCGTACTGAGTGGAGTCGAAGTAAACCTACTCGTACTGAGCGAAGCCGAAGTAAAACCCCAATCACGCAAACGTTGTAGTTTCAAAATCAATAAGATAATCGCGGAAACACTATGTGAATTGTAGTGATTTTTAGTAATTTCGAACTTTAGAACGCTAATAATTCCGAAAAATGCAAAACCAAAAACGCGTCGTTATCGATCATATTTCTCCACAACTCAACGGTGGCGAATTTTTTATCAAACGAATTGTAAATGAAATTGTCACTGTAAAAGCACATGTCTTGGTAGACGGACATGATGTGATTGCCGCTTCCATACGCTACAAACATGAAAAAGCAAAAACATGGAAAGAAGTACGCATGCAAGACCTTGGAAACGACGAATGGCAAGCCTCTTTTGTTGTAGAAAAACAAGGTTTTTACACCTACAAAATACAAGGTTGGGTTGATTATGCTTTAAATTGGCAACATGGAGCAGTACGTAAAATTGACGACAACCAACACATTACTTCGGAATTGCTAGAAGGAGCAGAATTGCTAAAACCATTGCTAAAAAAAACAACGAAAACGGAAAAGGACTTTATTGGCGATTGTATCGACGCATTTCAAGATGCAGAACGCTATAATGAAGCGATAGCTGCGGCTAAAAGTACGAAGTTACACGACATCTTTGTCAAATATCCAGAAAAGCATCTTGCGAACGAATCACACGAATTGCAAATCTATGTAGATCGTAAAAAAGCGCAATTCAGTACTTGGTACGAATTCTTTCCACGTTCAGCTTCGGAAACAGCAGGAAAACACGGAACCTTCAAAGATTGCGAACGTTTACTACCAAGAGTGGCAAACATGGGATTTGATACCTTATATTTCCCACCAATTCATCCTATTGGAGAAGTCAATCGTAAAGGGAAAAACAACACGACAGAAGCCAAAAAAGGCGATGTGGGTTCGGCTTGGGGAATCGGTTCACAATACGGCGGACACAAAGACACGCATCCAGCATTGGGAACAATTAACGACTTTAAACGTTTGGTTAAAAAAGCAAAAGAACACAACATCGAAATTGCTATGGATTACGCATTGCAAGCCGCGCCCGATCATCCTTGGGTAACTTCGCATCCAGATTGGTTCAAGTGGCGACCAGACGGAACGGTTCAATATGCCGAAAATCCACCAAAAAAATATCAAGATATCTTGCCAATCTATTGGGAAAGTGAAGATTATAAAAATCTTTGGAATGAATGTTTAAGCATTCTATTGCACTGGATTGACTGCGGCATTGAAGTATTCCGTGTAGACAATCCGCACACAAAACCGTACTATTTTTGGAATTGGATCATTGCGGAAGTCAAAAAGAAACATCCAAACGTGATCTTTCTCGCGGAAGCGTTTACCAAACCAAAAGTAATGCAACAATTAGCAAAACAAGGATACACACAATCATACACATACTTTACGTGGCGCGACAACAAGCATGAGTTGATTGAATACATGAACGAACTCACGCAAACAGATCAAAAAGAATACATGCGCCCGAACTTTTGGCCAAACACGCCAGACATCAATCCGTTTCACTTGCAAGGCGCCAACGAAGCAAAATACATTCAGCGATACGCATTGGCAGCAACCTTAAGTTCCAACATCGGAATTTACGGACCAGTTTTTGAGCAAATGATTGACGATGCGATTCCTGGAAAAGAAGAATACTACATGTCTGAGAAGTTTCAACTGTGTCACTACGATTGGGAAAAACAAAATAAACTCACCACATTAATAAGTAGAATCAACGCCATTCGTCATGAACATGAAGCGTTGCAACAAACGAATAATATCAAATTTTGCCACATAGAAAATGATAACTTATTAGGTTTTTACAAGTGGAATCAAGATCGGACAAGTGAAGTTTTAGTCATCATCAGTCTCGATCAATACTATTCGCAGCAAGGAAACTTTCAGTTGCCGTTGCAAGAATTAGGCATTCAGCACGGACACAAAGTAGAAGTGCATGATTTGGTCACAGGAAACAGTTACAATTGGTATAGCGAGTGGAATTTTGTAGAATTGCATCCTGCGTTGCCATTTCATATCTTTAAAGTCAACAAGTAGATTCAGTAAAAACCACCATCAATGGCTAAAAAAACCACCAAAACCACTACAAAAACGCAGTACAACTTTAATGATTCTTGGGAAGAATTGTTAGAAAACAAAGCGTTTGTCAAAGCGTTTTTATCGGAAGTCTTAGAAGATTATATCATAAAGCAGCGTTGGTACGGTGGCAAAGCCAGCAAACTAAAATACATTGAACTCTCGGAATATTTCCGAATTCAGCAACATGGCGAAGTCTATTACGGATTGATCTTAGAAGTAAATTTTGTAGAAGCCTTCTATCAGCATTACTTTTTACCAATTGCGTTTGTGTCGGATGAAAGTTTTGCCAAAGAAGATCGAATACTTCCCATAAGCATCAAAAATCAACAAGGTTTTATCATTGATGCTATTAATCTTGAAGCCTTTCGGAAACTGGTTTTTGAACGCATTCAAACAGCCATTCCAAACGATCAAACACGTGTGCAATATCACAAAAGCTTAGAATTTAATGCCGAATACAAATCGTCACGTTTTATGGGTTTGGAACAAAGCAACACGTCTATTGTATACAATGAAAGTTGTGTGTTGAAGTTCTTTAGAAGAATCTATGCAAATAAAAATCCTGACTATGAAATGAGTCGATTTCTATCAGAAAAAAAACAATACAAAAATACGCCCGCATATTTGGGGAGTTTAAGTATTGTTGATTCTGAAAAGGACAATATTACCATTGGACTCATGCAAGAAATGGTGCCCAATGAAGGCGATGCGTGGGATTATATGTTGAAAGAATTGCACAAAGTATTTCTAAATCTTGAAACGAAAAATATCAATATCAAAGAACTGCCTGAAACGATACTTTTTGAACGTTTAAGTATTCGTGATGTTTCTCCAAGAATTATTGATTGGGTAGGATTGAATCTATTCTTAAAAATTCAAACGTTGGCAAAACGTACTGCCGAAATGCACATTGCGCTTGGAAGCGAATTTGAAGAAACTGCCTTTACACCAACGCATTTTAATGGCGATTATACAGTTTGGTTGAAAAATAGATTGTTATATCAATTCCAGAATCGACTCAACACGGTAGAAAATAATTTGCACAAATTGGATGGTTTGTCATTAACGCTTGCACAAGAATTTTTAGACAATAAAAATCTCATCAGAAAACGTTTGGTAAACTTCGATTGGACAAAACTAAAAGGCGAACGCATTCGTGTGCATGGCGATTATCACTTAGGTCAAATTTTGGTAAAAGATGACGATTTTTACATTCTCGATTTTGAAGGAGAACCCGAAAGTACCATTCGCGATCGTAAAGTAAAACAACCACCATTAAAAGATGTCGCAGGACTTTTTAGAAGTTTTCACTATGCCATATATGCCACAATTTTCAATCATAGTGACGAATACAAGCACGCACAAGAAGAACTTTTTGAAGCAGGCGAATTGCTCTACACATACTTTATTGGTGTCTTCTTAAAAACATACATTACCAAAATTCAAGATGCAAACCTCAACATTGGCTATAACCAAGAACGCATCTTTTTACTAAAATATTCATTGCTTGAAAAAGCGATCTACGAACTTGGGTACGAACTCAATTCACGACCACTTTGGGCAGTTATTCCACTCAAGGGAATCACAAACATTATCAATCACTAGCATATGGCAAAAGTCAACCACTTTGGGGAAAACTCAAAAAATATTCAGAGTAAACCACTTAAAAATATTTTGACGCAAGCGTCAGAACATTCAAATCTCGATTATCGAGTAGTTCCACATAGTTTATTCTCTGAATTTGATATCAATCTGTTCAAAGCTGGAAAACATTACAAACTTTACGAAAAATTTGGTTCACACCTAATGACACTTAATGGTGTTGAAGGAACCTATTTTGCAGTTTGGGCGCCAAGTGCTAAAACGGTTTCTGTCATTGGTGATTTCAACTTTTGGATAGAAGGCGAACATCAACTAAATGTACGTTGGGACGAAAGCGGCATTTGGGAAGGATTCATTCCAAATGTTGGAAAAGGAACAACTTACAAATACAAAATACAAAGTCATCACAACGACATCAAAACGGAAAAAGCAGATCCGTACGCGCGTCGTTGCGAGCATCCGCCAAAAACAGCTTCTGTAGTTTGGGAAGCCGATCACGATTGGAAAGATGCCAAATGGATGGAAAAACGTAAAAAACACAATGCCTTAGACGCGCCATATTCGGTATACGAAGTGCATTTGGGTTCGTGGAAACGTAAAGTTGAAGAAAACAAGTTTCTAACGTATACGGAATTGGCCGATGAATTAGTCGCATACGTAAAAGAAATGAATTTTACACATGTAGAATTAATGCCAGTCATGGAATATCCGTACGATCCAAGTTGGGGATATCAATTGGTAGGATACTTTGCGCCAACAGCGCGATTTGGAACTCCAGAAGAATTCAAATTATTGGTTGATAAACTCCATCAAAACGACATCGGAATCATCTTAGATTGGGTTCCTTCGCACTTTCCAGAAGATGCGCACGGACTCGGTTTTTTTGATGGAACATGCTTGTACGAACATCCAGACAAGCGAAAAGGCTATCATCCTGATTGGAAAAGTTTGATCTTTAACTATGGGAGAAACGAAGTAAAATCATTCTTAATCAGTAATGCGGTTTTTTGGCTCGATCAATATCATGCTGATGGTTTACGCGTTGATGCAGTAGCTTCGATGTTATTTTTGGATTACTCTCGTAACGAAGGCGAATGGGAACCAAATCAATTTGGTGGACGTGAAAATTTAGAAGCTATCGCATTTATGCGAGAAATGAACGAAGCTGTGTATTCTATGTTTCCAGATGTGCAAACTATTGCTGAAGAATCAACTTCGTTCCCAATGGTATCGCGTCCTGCAAGTATTGGCGGACTCGGTTTTGGAATGAAATGGATGATGGGTTGGATGCACGATACATTGCAATACTTTGCAAAAGAACCGATTTACAGAAAACACCATCAAAACGATTTAACCTTTAGCATGACATACGCATTTACGGAAAACTTTATGTTGCCGTTATCGCATGATGAGGTTGTGTATGGAAAACATTCTATCTTAGGAAGAATGCCTGGCGATGAGTGGCAACGTTTTGCAAATCTACGTTTGTTGTATAGTTATATGTTTACCCATCCAGGAACGAATTTACTATTTCAAGGAGCAGAGTTTGGACAAAGTGGCGAATGGAACTTTCAGCAAAGTCTCGATTGGCATTTGTTGGAATATGACGTTCACAAAGGTGTTCAAAATGTAATTAAAGACTTAAACAAACTCTACAAAACTGAACCAGCATTACACGAAAAGCAATTTACCGCAGATGGTTTCGAGTGGATAGATTACAACGATGCAGAAAACTCAGTTTTAGTACACATCCGAAAAGGAAAAAAGCCAGAAAACGACTTGATTGTAGCGTGTAACATGACACCAATTCCACGCGAAAACTATCGTATTGGTTTGCCATCGGAAGGTACTTTACAGGAAATCTTCAATAGTGATTTAAAAGAATATGCAGGAACAAATGATTTTGTCAACAAAAAAGTTTCTTCTGATGCAACTGAATGGCAATTCAGAAATCATTCTGCAGAAATCAACATTCCGCCGTTGGGAATGGTTGTGTTGAAGTATGTGTAGATTCGCTTCACTCGATTCAAGGATTTAAAAATTCAATGATTCAAGGTTGTTTCTGAGATCATTATTTGATTTTATATAAAATCCTAAGTTTTAAACTCGTGCCGAACCGAGTAAGAAATATATGATTTACAAACTCATATCCACAAATACTTCCATTAAACAAATCTTACTTTATATGTATGAGTAGAAAGTACAAATTTCATAATCAATCAGGAGTTTATTTTGTGACTTTTACAACGGTATATTGGATAGATGTATTTACAAGACAATCATATTTTGATGCACTGATATGATAGATTGGAAATATTCAAGCGCAAGAAACTTTCAAGACGATCATACTGTTTTAGAAACTGATGACATGGGCTTTTTTGGATGAATTTTTGATATTTTTTTATCGGCACGAGTTACAAACTCGCACTAGCATATGAATAGTCGAAAGTCTCTAACTAATGACTTTTAAATGTTAAATAGGGTATTACCGTACTTAGATCTTTGTCTGTTTTTTTATATTTTTAGTCTTAACCAAAACTTTATATCATGAACAAAAGAAATCTAAAATCATTAGCGCTTAACAAAAAATCTATTTCAAATTTTAACTACGAACAAACACTAACAGGTGGAAGAGATACATTCCATTATATGTGTGCATCTTTTAGCTGTAGAATTAGTATTTGTGAAACGCGTTGTGATACAATGTGTCAATAATATTACATAAAAAAAGATTTTTTGATGAATCAATTTGTAAAAGTGGACTTCGGTTCACTTTTTCTATTTTTTTCCACAAATAAAAAAATACAATCCAACGCTAGCGCAAATTTTTCAGCTTGTGCCAACAAAAAAACTAAAAAGTATTCATGTGTTCGAGGTACAAATAGATTTTTGTATTAGTTGAATTTCAAATTTAGAACACCTGATAATCAGAAATTCACAAAAAACTCACTAAAAAACTCACTTTTCAATAATAATACATAACTATAACGTTATCGTTAATAATTCAGGGTTTTAAAGCTTTTAATTCTCTAAACTTTTGCGTTTTTTTACATAATATCTTAAATCTACAACATGATTGTAAATACAGAATTAGAAAACAAAGGAAATTTATTTCCTTCCAAAATAATAAACTTCCGAAAGGACGTAGATACACTATACTTTACTGCTGAAAATGATGTCGTATTGCAAATGCGAATCGTACGCGATAGTGTCTTGCGTTTTCGGTACACAACCACAGGAACTTTTGAAAATGATTTCTCTTACGCCATTACCAAATACGCTAGTACAGGATACAATCATTTGGCAATTGAAGAAGATGAAGAAAAATATATTGTCACAACTTCCAAATTGATCTGTCACATTGCAAAAACAAACATGCGTATACAATTGTATGATGCAAAAGACAATACGTTGGTAAATGAAGACGAACTAGGTTTTCACTGGGAAGAAAGTTATGAATACGGTGGAAATATTGTAAAAATGAGCAAAACGGTCAATGAACGTGAAAGCTATTTCGGATTGGGAGACAAGCCAGATCATTTAAACCTAAAAGGAAAACGTTTTCAAAATTGGGTGACAGATTCGTATGCATACGGAAAACATACCGATCCAATATACAAAGCCATTCCGTTTTACACAGGTTTGCATCATAACAAAGCCTACGGAATCTTTTTTGACAATACTTTTAGAAGTTACTTTGATTTTGCTCAAGAACGCAGAAACGTTACCAGTTTTTGGGCGCAAGGTGGTGAAATGAATTACTATTTCATCTACGGACCACAAATGCAAGATGTCGTAGAAAGTTATACAGATTTGACAGGGAAACCGCATCAATTACCACCATTATGGGCATTAGGATATCATCAATGTAAATGGAGTTACTATCCAGAAAGTAATGTAAAAGAAGTCACGCAGAAATTCAGAGACTTAAAAATTCCGTGTGACGCCATCTATTTGGATATTGATTATATGGATGGTTTCCGTTGTTTCACTTGGAATAAAAATCATTTTCCTGATCCGAAGCGAATGGTAAAAGAACTCGCAGATGACGGATTTAAAACGGTTGCAATCATTGATCCAGGAATTAAAATTGACAAAGACTACGATGTTTTTAAAGAAGCATTAGATAAAGATTATTTCTGTAAACGTGCTGACGGGCCTTACATGAAAGGAAAAGTATGGCCAGGCGAATGTTACTTTCCAGATTTTACCAAACCAGAAGTTAGAGATTGGTGGTCAGGATTATTCAAAGAATTAATTGAAGATGTCGGCATTAAAGGTGTTTGGAACGATATGAACGAACCTGCGGTAATGGAAGTGCCAAACAAAACATTCCCAGACGATGTTCGTCACGATTACGATGGAAATCCGTGCAGTCACCGTAAAGCACACAATGTATATGGAATGCAAATGGCACGTGCCACATATCAAGGATTGAAGAAATTTAACTACCCAAAACGTCCGTTTGTCATTACACGTGCAGCATATTCAGGAACACAACGTTATACCTCAACATGGACAGGTGACAACGTCGCAACTTGGGAACATTTATGGATTGCCAATGTACAAGCACAACGTATGTCAATGTCTGGTTTTTCCTTTGTGGGAAGTGATATTGGTGGATTCGCCGAACAACCGCAAGGAGAATTATTCACACGCTGGATTCAACTTGGAATCTTTCATCCGTTTTGTAGAGTGCATTCTTCAGGAGATCATGGCGATCAAGAACCATGGGCTTTTGATGAAGATGTCACAGACGTAGTGCGAAAGTTTGTAGAATTACGCTATCAACTCTTACCATATTTATATACAGCTTTTTGGAATTTAGTCGATCATGGAACGCCGTTATTAAAATCGTTGGTAATGTTCGATCAGGAAGATCATCAAACGCATTACAGAACTGACGAATTTGTTTTTGGAGATAAAATCTTAGTATGTCCAATTCAAGAACCAAACAGTAAAGGTCGTCGTATGTACATTCCACGCGGAAAATGGTATAATTTCTGGACAGATGAATTGGTAGAAGGTGGAAAAGAAAAATGGGTAGATGCAGAAATTGATAGCATGCCAATTTTTGTACAAGAAGGAGCTATTATTCCAAAATATCCTGTACAACAATACGTAGGCGAAAAAGAAATTGACGAAGTAACACTTGATGTATATTACAAAGAAGGAAAAGAGCGTTCACAACTATTTGACGATGCACATGATGGTTACGATTATACGAAAGGTCGTTACAGTTTAAGAACTTTTAAACTCACAGGAAAGCCAAACGAATTAATTATCCAACAACATAAAGAAGGAAAGTTTGAAGCGAAATATGAAAAATTCAGACTCAACTTACACGGATTACCATTTGAAATCAAAGAAATTCAGTTGGACAACGTTACTGTTTCCTTAACCGATGTCAAAGCGGCAACAACAGGCGCAATGATCGTAGATAAAGATTTCTCTGAGATTCACATTATTGGATAGTTTTGCTAAATGCTAAATGCTAAATGCTAAATGCTAAATGCTAAATGCTAAATGTGTTTTATTGAGCGCAGTCGAAATGATCATATTTGAGATTGAAAAATACAAGAGCCAAAACGTTTGTTTTGGCTTTTTTTATTTTTGCAAGATTAAAAACTTCAAATTGTCTTATCAAGCGAATTAGAATAACAAACTCGTATCAAGGTTTTCACGTTCTTTCAAAGACTATTTAACGTGAGTTCGACGTAATAATTTTAGTTTGAAACTATTCTTTTCCGCAGTATAGCAGGAGTTTTTCGTTAAAAATTTTCGAAACCTTGGAGAAAATTTAGAAAAATTCATGCGGTTTTAGTTTTTTCCTAAAAGAAAAACTAAAAATACCTCTGGAAAAGTTCCCTTTCTTTTGTTTCTTTTCTTTGGGTAAGCAAAGAAAATGAAAATAAAACACTGAAAATGAATTATATAGCAGGATTATTTTTAAAATTACTATAAATGTAAATTGAATGATTTATATCGAACTGACGTTATTTATTAAAACTATGTTTGGAGACTTAAAGCATTGAAATAACAATTATTTCTAATATTCAACTAACAAAATACTTTCACAAACCGAAATCAGTCTGAATTTATAAATTACGATAATTAGTCTTGTAATTTTGAATTACTTAAGACATACTTTTGATTCATTAATAATTTAAAAATATACTCAAAATGAAAAAAAAGAATCTAAAATCCTTACACCTCAACAAAAAATTCATCTCCAATTTTGATTCAAATGAATTAACAGGAGGAACAGGTTCTGTTTACTGTTCAGTATCATGTGATCCTTTTACGGATGCACATTCTTGCAGATTCAATGATTGTTTTCCACAATCAGGAAATCTTTCTTGTAAAGGGAATAAATAATTACAGACTGTTTAATATAAGAGTCAAGACGTTTTGTTTTGGCTTTTTTTGTGCTTTCGCAAGATTGTGTATTGTAAAGATTAAAGTTACTTGGGACGATTTTAACCTACGTAACAAAATTGTAGCTTCAAAAATAAATAAGTTGGGTGAAGCATAAATAACAAGAATTCCCGTTATACATAAATTACCAGTGAGTTGACTCAACCAAAAACAATCATACCAATTAGCAAAATGAAAAATCAAATTTTAGTTTATTTTCTAATCATTTCTACTTTTTTTTCTTGTAATACGCAACAAGAAGAATTGAGTGAAATGCACTTGTTTTTACAGGCAAATTATGAATTCAGCAACAGAACATTAAATAAAAACAAAGGCGATTATTATCGGATGATTGAAGATGTGCCAAGGAAAAAAATTGAAAATCTGCATGAATTAGATGTGAAATTTGAAATGCTAATTTCGAAAATAGATAGTGCAATCAAGCATAAAGAAAGCAATCTTGAAAGCATCATTGCGGAATCAGACGAAATTCTAAATGAAGTACCCAAAATGGTAAATAATAGAAAAGATTATCTATTACCAGCATTTAAACAACCCATAACGAATTCGAATGATTTAACGCTAAAATATATAAAGAATAGACTTGTAATTGCAATGGCGTATGTGTTTGAGTATGCAAGTAGAATAACGTATGCGGTTGACGGATTATATTCAGTAAAAGTAGATGATATTATTACCAGAAAAACGGAAAGTGGAATTAAACTTACGTTAACTTCTCGGCATGGGCAAGCCATTAAAGAAAACAGACATATTATAATCGATAAAATCGAAAGGAATGGTGTAGAAGAAAAAGTCGAGTATAAACTGAAAGATAATTACGCTATTGCTGATGTTGCGCTTGATTCATTACAAACAGGAATTTACAAAATAAATGGAATGTTGCGATTTTATCATAGAGAAGGTAAATTTGACATTCCGTTTGATAAAACAATTACAGTAGAATAAACTATTGTGAATGATAAATGCAATTAATTTAACGTCAGTTCGATATTACTAATTTATCACGTGTCTGATTATTAGTGCATTGTATCTTAATGTCAAATCGAGCGCAGTCGAGATTCAATCGATTTTTTTATAGTATTCTCGTGAGCTACGCTCGGTATCTACGATAATGCTCGAACTAACAATTAATTATTTTTCAGTAATTTCTTAAGTCGAACTCACGTTAATTTATGCTGTGTGCTATTTATTTATAAAAATTAAACATTTAACGGAGTAAAAAATCTTCAACCTTTTCAATCACTTCTTTATTCCCAAGAATCCTACGATGTCCTAAATTTTGTGTAATATGAAGCGTTCCATTTGGTAATGCTTTATGAATTGCATACGCACAACTTACAGCAACATCTACATCATCTTCATCATGAACCACTAAGGTTGGAATATTCACTTCTTTGGCGGCATTACTCGCAGAAGCATAATCAATATCACGTCCGAATTTTGAATCTAAAATTGCTTTCATCTTCGTTGCAACAGAATCTTTTAGCGTAAGCGTACGAGTAAAATGTAGAATAATATCTGTTATGACATCTGCCGCGCCAATCGTGGCTAACTTTTTAATCTGAAAACCTTCACGAACAGCATTCAATAAAGCCATTCCACCCAAACTATGACCAATGGCAAATTCAAACGGTCCAAATTGTTTGTCTATTTCATGGATAGCTTCAATAAATTCAGGCATAGAAGTCAATTTTCCAGGTGCTTTTCCGTGTGCAGGCGCATCAAAACTTATGGTTTGATAGCCTAATTTCACAAAATGATCTGCAATTTTTACCAATTGTGTGCCGCGTCCACTCCAACCATGCGCTAACAAAATCTTTTTTTTACCATTTCCGTAGGTATAGGTTATAATATCTTTTTGGATACTAGGAATGTGCAACGAAGCTTGTTGTGAATTTTTATCCATATGAAATTCACGCTTTGGCATTTTATGTTTTAGCGGAGTGATAAAAAGTCGCTGTGCATATTTGGCGGCAATAGATGGCGCAATAAATTGTAAAAAACGTCCTGTATATAGGATTACTTTGGGAACCTGAACAGTTGGTTCAGGCTTTGAATTTTGTGCAGTTTGACTCATTTTTTGGTAAGATATCTAAGATTTTTCAAAATTGAGATTTTTTTTTGAGTTAAAGAAATAGATCTTTTGGTTTAATCATATATTTGGATATTATGTAATTTTGTAATACAATAATCAAAGAATTTTATAATAACCTAAAAATATACTTATGAAGAAAACATTATTATTTCTCTCTATATTTCTGTTGGTTTTATCATGTGCTACAAATCCGTTTACAGGAAAAAAAACGATGGCATTTGTATCAAATGACCAATTATTTCCAACAGCTTTTGCACAGTACGATCAATTTTTAAATGAAAATAAAGTAGTAACAGGAACTTCTAAATCTGCAATGATTCAAAGAGTAGGAGAGCGCATTGCTGTAGCTGCCGAACGTTGGCTAGATGCTAACGGACAACAAGGATATTTAAAAGATTACAAATGGGAATATAATTTGGTGGAAGATCCAGCGGTAAATGCTTGGTGTATGCCAGGTGGAAAAATTGTATTCTACACAGGAATTCTACCTGTAGCTGAAAATGAAACAGCCATTGCAGCAATTATGGGACACGAAGTTGCGCACGCTTTGGCAAATCACGGGCAGCAACGTATGAGTGCCGCGTATTTACAGCAAGGATTAGCAATTGCAGGAAATATTGCCATTAAAGATGATAAATCTCGTCAGGCTTTTAATCAATATTATGGAGTAGGTTCTAATGTATTAGGAATGTTACCATTTAGTAGAAAACACGAAAACGAAGCAGATAAAATCGGAATTTATTTGATGGCAATTGCAGGATACAATCCAGATGAAGCTTCAGAATTGTGGAAGCGTATGGGAGCAAAAAGTGGAGGACAAGCACCACCAGAATTTTTAAGTACGCATCCATCAAGTGAAAAACGTGTACAGAATTTGCAAGCAGAAGCAGATAGAGCAAAAGCAGAAGCTAGAAAATTTGGTGTGACAACTTATCGTTCGTTAGGAAAATTTTAAATTAACACACATTCAAAAATAAATCTGTATTTTAGGAGCTGTCCAAATTGGGCAGCTTTTTTTAGTGAAACTCAACTTTGAAAAGTCTGAAAAGACGCATTCAAAGTTGTTAGTTGAACTAATTTCGTTGAAAAGCAATTTTTGAAGAAGCTAAAAGATTAAAATACATTAATTTTATTTAGAGCATACACATTATGGCAAAAACTACTGGATTGCAAAAAGGTGATAAAAAATTAATCAATGCTTGGGCATTTTACGACTGGGCAAATTCTGTATACTCATTAGTCATAAGTACTGCGGTTTTTCCTATTTATTATGCAGGTGTAACCAAAGAATTTGAAAGTTTCAAGCTCACTGAAACCATTCCATTTTTGGGAACAGACTGGAATCCTGAAACATTAATGAGTTACACAATTGCTTTTTTTATGTTAATCGTAGCTTTTATTTCGCCAATACTTTCTGGAATTGCGGATTACACAGGAAACAAACTCAAATTCCTAAAATTCTTTTGTCTGTTAGGTTCGTTGTCTATTATCGGTTTGTACTTTTTTAAAGATGAAGCCACATTGTGGATTGGAATTTTACTCACCATCACTTCAGGAATTGGTTTTTGGGGAAGTATTGTATTTTACAACGCTTATTTACCCGAAGTAGCACATCCTGAACAGCAAGATGCCGTAAGTGCCAAAGGATTTATTATGGGATACATTGGTTCTATTTTATTACTCATTATCTGTTTGGCAATGATTATGTTTTACGATACTTTCGGATTTGAAACAGCAGGACAAGCCACACGCATCACATTTATCGTTGTGGGAGTTTGGTGGTTAGGTTTTGCACAAGTCACCTACCGAAAATTACCCAAAAATGAACATACACGTACACCACAAAAAGGATATTTAACAAGCGGATTTAAGGAATTAGGAAAAGTGTGGACAGAACTTAAAAATTATGCACAACTACGTACGTTTTTAATATCATTTTTCTTTTTTAGTGTTGGAGTGCAAACTATTATTTACATGGCAGGAATCTTTGGAAGTTCAGAATTGGGCTTGCCAGATACAAATCTTATCGGAGCCATATTATTGGTACAATTCGTTGCCATTTTTGGAGCATTTATATTTTCAAGAGTTTCTAAAGCTTTTGGAAATCTCACAGCTTTAAAAGTCACCATAATCATTTGGGGCGTAGTTTGTTTTGTAGCATTTTTATTAGATAAAAACCAAGATAATATTGCCTTTTATTTTTACGCTTTGGGCGGATTAATAGGTTTGGTGCTTGGCGCAATTCAATCCTTATCACGCTCAACATATTCTAAATTGCTTCCAGAAACGGATGATACGGCGACGTACTTTAGCTTTTATGATGTAACAGAAAAAATAGCCATTGTATTGGGAATGCTTGTTTTTGGAGCTTTGAATGCCATTACAGGTTCCATGCAATGGTCTGTATTATTCTTGGCGATATTTTTCTTATTATCGTTTGTAACGATCAGTTTCATCAAGAAAACGAAATATGTGAAATAGCAAATGCACCACATCGATTCTGTTGAAATACTAGGATAACTCGCTTATTTTAGTACATTTGTTTGAAATTAAAAACCGATTCCAGATGAAAAAACTATCTTTCTTATTAGTAATATTTATTTCTTTAACGGCATTTACATGCGAAAATGAAGCACTTGATGATGGTGTAGAAGAAGCTATTGTGGAAAATCCGACAAACCCAAACAACCCAACAAATCCGAGTGATCCATCAAATCCAAGTGATCCAACTTCTATTGTTGGTACATGGAGCGCAGTTTCTTTAGATGCAGGGACAGAATCTTCCGTTACCGTTGGCGATCTTACAACTTCAGCAACTTCTGTGATTACAGGAGAAAATTTAGATTACACAGTTACTTTTACCGACAACGAAACATTTAGTACGCAAGGTAATTATGACATAACATACACAGTAACAACTCCAGATGAAACTGCAACGTCAACACAAAATTATACCAATGTTTCAGGAACAGGAACATACGAAATTACTGGAGCTAATATGATGACAGTTGGAGGCGCATTTTACGATCTTCAAGTAGATGGTTTGGATACAAGTGCCATTGCGGACATGCCACAAGAATTACAATATACACTTAGTGCAGACGGACAAACATTAACTTTTGTACAAGATCAACAAGAAGTACAAGATGTTGAAGGCATTGTTGTTTCTACAACGGTTACCTCAACTTCAGTGTTTACACGACAATAATAAAAAAACTATGACCCGTCCTAAAAAACCGTTACAGTTATTTAGGATTAAAAATAGTTAAAACACAGATAAGACAGCTGTCTTATCTGTGTTTTTTCTTTTATAGGTTTTTATGTTGACTTTATTTTGTTTGTGCATCTGTTCTGGAGTTAGCATTTGACATGATAAATGCGGTCTTTTGGTATTATAAACTTTAATACTCTGTTGTACTATTTTCTTCATTAGTTTGATGTCTATTTTAGAGGTGCCCATCAAAAACTCTTGTTTCAAGATTCCGTTGATTCGCTCTGCTACTGCATTTTGATATGGATCATAGGATTCTGTCATACTACATTTAATATGACTCTTAGTTAATATTCTTTGATATTGATTACTACAATATTGTAAACCTCTATCAGAATGATGTATTAGCCTTTCCTTGGGATATTTTCTGTTTTTAACAGCTTGCTTTAATGCTTTTATAGAACTATCTACTGCTAAGGTATTGGATAGATAATACCCAACGATCATCTTAGAATATGCATCTGTAATAAGCGATAAATACATGGGATTAGCTCGATTACCTACATAGGTAATATCTGCTACCCAAACTTGTTCTGGTCTGTTTACATCTAAATTCTCTATTACATTGTTATGTTTTCTAAACCGATGATGAGAGTTAGTAGTGATATGATAGCTCCGCTTGGGTTTAATCAACATATGATTTGCCTTTAAAATAGCAAATAAACGATCTCTGCCGACACCTAAACTACGTAAAGACTCTTGTAGAATATGATATAACTTCCTTGTGCCAATACGTGGTTGCTCTATTCTAACAGATTGAACCAGCTCTATCACATCACTAGCAATACACTGTCGTTTCTCTTTTGAACGTATCGCTCGGTAATATACTTGCCTGCTTACCCCAAGTAACTCACAAGTAGATGAGATACTTTCTCTGTAATGTATTCTAAACATATCGATTACTTGGGTTTGGAGTTTTTTCTGATAGGAATATTAAACTCTTTTTCTGCTAAATCAATCATCATATCAAACAAAATAGCTTTCTTGTCAGCACGCTCCGCCAGATGTTCTGCACGAGCCTTCTGCTTTTCTAACAGTTTGATTTTTTCTTCTAATTCTAAAATCTTTTGTTCTGGAGTCTTTGTCATAGAAAGTGGAGTTTGATTATGCCAATCAAAGTTACCATATTTTTTTAACCAAGTTCTGATGGTAGATCCAGATTGTATACCATACTTTGATAAGACTTGTGAGCGTGTCAGTTTACCCTGTTCAATCTCTTGAACTACTTGGAGTTTAAAAGATAATGAATAATCTTTTTGAGTACGTTTTACATAATTTGTTTTCATTACGCTTAAAATTTAGTGTAACGCTATTTCAGGACGAGACACTACATACAAACAAAAAACCACTCAAATTGAGTGGTTTTTTTATAGCTGTTTTTTTGAATCTTCTAGTTCATAGAAATACTTCCTGAACCTGACACTTTCGTATCTTCTGTAGATGGGTTTCCTTTGTATGTAATATCTCCAGAACCTGCTACACGAGCTTTTAAATTATTCTTTACGTTGACTCTAATATCACCTGAACCTGCCAAACTTACCTCAGCATTTTTGGCTTCTAATTTGTAGGCGTGAATGTCTCCTGAACCAGCCAATCTGATATCTGCATTATCTGCATTTCCTCGTGCGGTCATGTCTCCAGAACCTGAAACTGCCATATCCAAATCGCTAGCGTCCACGTCAAGAATGATATCTCCAGAACCTGCCAAAGCCATCTTAAATTTACGAGCTTTTATAATTGCATTTTTAGTATATACATCTCCAGAACCTGATAATGAAACGGTTCTCAAATCTTCAAAAGGAACAGTAATTAGTAATTTTTTATTGTTACTCACACGTAAACTGTATCCTTTTTTTACTTTAATCTTTAACTTATCGCCACTTACTTCGGTTTCTACATATTGTAATAAGTTAGATTCTCCTTCTAGTGTAATTTTTCCTTCAGTTCCTGATACTAATTCTACGTCAAAAGAACCTGCTACGGCAACTTCATCATAATCAGATGTCGTCCTTGAAATGGTGGTCATGTCTCCATTTCCTTTAATTTTCTTTCCTTTTCCCCAGCCCCATTGTGCGTGAGATACGGTAGTTGCTAATAATAATGCGATGATGAATACTGTTGTTTTTTTCATGATTGTTGATTTTTTAAGTCTGTTTATTTTTTGATGATGTTTATTATTGTTTTTCAAATCGAACACTTCCGTATTCAGAGTTGATCGAAATATTGTTGCTACTATTGCTATCTCCGTAATAACCTTGGTAGTACTTTGAGCTAGATTCTACACGTTTTTTGTTCATGGTAAAACTACTGTCTCCTTTCAGGCTAGCATATTCTAAATCGAACTCAAAGTTAAAATGATAACCAGATTGATAGCCAATTTTAATACCTGCGTATTCTGATTCAATTTTAATATTACCAGCATCGTCTGTCATTTCAGAAATTTTGATGGAACCATAATCGGCAGTCAAATCTACATTTCCAGTAATAGTTCCTAAACGAAGCGATAAATAATCGCCAGCTCCTTGTATATTATTCGCTTGCGCTATCTGCAAAGTATTATAATCACAGTTGTACTGAATATTATTAATTGTTCCAAAGCGTGATTTTGTATAATCGGCATTCAAATCAATATTACCTCCTTTATTTAAGGTAAAAGAAGAATAGTCAGCATTAATTCGACCACTTTTCATATAGGCAACTGTTACATCATTTGTGTAATCGAAGTTTAAAGAATTATTGTCTGCAAGTAATTCTCCAATTTCCATGCTACCATAATCGCAATTGAGCGAAACTCTATTTTCTGCCTTGTTCACAAAAATAGAACCGTAATCGTTAATAAGATCGAGTTCATTTCCTCTAGGGAATTTAACCGTATAATTTACGGTAACACTTACGTTGTTGCGTTTATTCCATTTCCACCAGGCTTTTGATCCGTTATTAAAGTTTGTTTTTGCACTGACCATTGATGACGAATTGTTAAAATCGACATCAATTTGCTGCAAGCGTTCTTTTACTTTCGATTCTGAATTTCCATTGGTTTTTATTACTACTTCAATCGCAACCGTATTTTTGTCCCAAGCAGTCATATGAATTGCGCCGTAGCTATTTTTAATCTTTACCAAAGCATCATCGTTCACAGAATACTCTTTCGTAATGGTTTTTTCTTTGGTATATTTCCCTTTAAGTTTTCCTTTTCCATTATTCGCAAATGTTAGAACAGGCAATAAAAAGGCAAGTAATGTTAGTTTATATAATAGTGTTTTCATTTTTGAATAATTTAATTTCGTCTATTTGTGTCAATACGTTTTCTAGTAAATTGATTCGCAATTGGAAATTAGTTACCATTGCATGCAAAATACGTTTGTCGTTTCCACGTTCAATCAATTGATTTTTTAGGTTTGAATAATCGTTCTCTAAGCGTTCCAATTGTAGCAAAGCATCTTGAATAATTTCTTTAGTATCTTCATCTTCTGCCGCTTTTACTTTGGCAAGTTCTTTTTCAATTAAAGAAGCAAAATACAATTGTGATTTTTCTACTTCTGGCGAAAAAGTGACCTGAGTTTCTTCTGCGGAAGCGTTAAAATTAGAACCAATAAAGATTCCGAGACTTAATAAAATAACACAAGCAGCCGCAATTTGTTTCCACCAAGTAAACAAAATCACTGGTTTAGAAGTGTTTTCCGTTTCTTCATTTTGTTGTTGTTGCAACTTCTGTAAAAAACGATTTTCGTGTCCTTTATCGGGAGTTTCCACATCAAAATCATCTTTCAATCGGTCAAACAAGTTTGTAATATTGTCCTTTTTCATCATACGTATACTTCAAGTTTTTTTCGCAAACTCTCTTTAGCACGAGATATCATCGTTCTACAATTTGCGTAGCTAATATCTAGAATGGTACAGATTTCCTCATAATCAAACCCTTCAATTAAATGTAAGGTCAAAGAAACTCTGTAATTGTCCTTCAGTGTTTTTAAAGTTTGCAATACTTTTTGAGCCTGTAAGCTTGTAAACTCCTCATCTGAAGCAACTCCATCATTATCTTCGACCTTATGTAACATGGTGTCGATAGAAACTTCGCTTTTTCGTTGTTGCTTTTTGTACAGATAAATACTTTTATTCACTACGATTTTTTTTAACCAAGCTCCGAATGAAACTTCTTCGCTAAAAGAATCCAATTTTAGAAACGCATTTAAAAACGATTCCTGCATGGCATCTTCTGCTTCTGCGCTGTCTTTTAAAATTCGAAATGCAGTATTATACATCGCTTTATAATAGCGATTGTAAATCTCCATTTGCGCAGACTGGTTTCCTTCTTTGCACAACGTAACGAGTTGTTCAGTATGTAACTTTTGGTGGCTCAAAAAGTTTTGTTTATTGTAAAGAGTATTGAAAAATTCAATTGTTACAGTTTGGACTAAAATAATTTAATATTTCTTGATTCTTATCCCTTTTGATAAGAAAGCTTGGCATAACAATTGTTTCTATACAATGCTTAAGACTACTAAAATCAATGACTTTTGTTGATTTATAAGTGATTAAGCACTAAAAAATAAAAATAATATAGAAAGGGACATGCTGTTATTATGACAGAATGACCGAGGAACACACATATGAGCGAAACTAAGTTTTTAAAAATGGACAGTTTGTCATTTCAATCTATTGATGAAGATGCGGAATTGATTCCGTTGATGACACCTGAAGATGAAGAAGAAATTAATAGAGAAGCATTGCCACCGAGCTTGCCAATCCTTCCATTGCGTAATACCGTACTTTTTCCAGGCGTAGTAATTCCAATTACTGCAGGGAGAGACAAATCAATTCAGTTGATAAAAGATGCCAATAATGGCGGAAAAGTGATTGGTGTGGTTTCTCAAAAAGATGAAACTGTCGAAAATCCGACGCTTGATGATATCAATACCTTAGGAACAGTAGCACGAATTTTACGTGTGTTGCAAATGCCAGATGGAAATACAACGATCATTATTCAAGGTAAAAAACGCTTTGAAGTAGATACATTGTTGCGCGATACGCCATACATGGAAGCTACGGTAAAAGAAGTTCCAGAAACGCGACCAGATATTAGAGATGACGAATTTCAAGCAATATTAGAATCAATTAAAGATTTGGCATTGCAAATCATTAAGGAAAGTCCAAACATTCCGTCGGAAGCATCTTTTGCCATTAAAAACATTGAAAGTTCTTCGTTTTTAATCAATTTCATTTCGTCTAATATGAACTTGCCTGTGAAAGAAAAGCAAGAACTATTAGCCATTACCGATTTAAAACAACGCGCCTTGGCGACGTTAAAGTTTATGAATCTGGAAATGCAACAATTGGAATTGAAGAACGACATTCAATCAAAAGTTCGTCACGATTTAGATCAGCAACAGCGTGAATATTTCTTGCAACAACAAATGAAAACCATCCAAGAAGAATTGGGCGGAGGCGTTTCGTATGAGCAAGATATTGAAGCAATGCGAACACGTGCAAAGGATAAAAAGTGGGATGAAAAAGTGAAGAAGCATTTTGACAAAGAACTGTCAAAAATGCAACGCATGAATCCACAAGTTGCCGAATATTCCATTCAGCGTAACTATTTGGAGTTGTTTTTAGATTTGCCTTGGAACGAATTCAGCAAAGACAAATTCAACCTGAAAAAAGCACAAACCATTCTCGATCGCGATCATTCAGGTTTGGAAGATGTAAAAAAGCGAATTATTGAATATCTAGCGGTATTAAAACTGCGTAACGATATGAAATCGCCAATTTTATGTTTATACGGACCTCCAGGAGTTGGAAAAACCTCTTTAGGAAAATCGATCGCAGAAGCTTTGGGCAGAGAATACGTGCGTATTTCACTTGGTGGATTGCGTGATGAAGCAGAAATTCGCGGACATCGTAAAACCTACATTGGTGCCATGCCAGGAAGAATCATTCAAAGTTTGAAAAAGGCAGGAACGTCAAATCCTGTATTTGTGTTGGATGAAATTGACAAACTATCTAGTAGTCACAATGGCGATCCGTCGTCAGCGATGTTGGAAGTATTAGATCCGGAGCAAAATACGGAGTTCTATGATAATTTCTTGGAAATGGGGTACGACTTGTCAAAAGTAATGTTTATCGCAACAGCGAATAGTTTGAGTACCATTCAGCCAGCTTTGCGCGATCGTATGGAAATTATCAATGTAACTGGATATACTACGGAAGAAAAAGTTGAAATTGCGGGAAAACATTTGTTAGGAAAACAATTGGAAGAACACGGATTGACAGATAAAGACCTTAAAATAGGGAAGAAGCAACTCGAAAAAATTGTAGAAGGATATACACGTGAAAGTGGTGTGCGTGGATTGGAAAAGCAAATTGCCAAAATGGTACGTTATGCGGCTAAATCCATTGCAATGGAAGAAAAGTATGAGAAAAAAGTAACCAACGCCATCATAGAAGATGTATTAGGTCCTGCAAGAATGGAACGTAACAAATACGAAAACAATGATGTTGCCGGAGTTGTAACAGGTTTGGCTTGGACAAGTGTTGGTGGTGATATTCTATTTATCGAATCTACCTTATCGAAAGGAAAAGGAAATCTTTCCATCACAGGAAACTTAGGAAAAGTGATGAAAGAATCGGCAACGATTGCGATGGAATACATGAAATCAAATGCTGACTTTTTAGGCGTAGAACCAGAAATATTTTCAAAATACAATGTGCACATTCACGTTCCTGAAGGTGCAACTCCAAAAGATGGACCAAGTGCAGGAATTACGATGTTAACGTCATTAGTTTCTTTATTCACACAAAAAAGAGTGAAAAAAGATATTGCTATGACAGGAGAAATCACTTTACGAGGAAAAGTATTGCCTGTTGGCGGCATCAAAGAAAAAATATTGGCAGCAAAACGTGCAGGCATCAAAGAAATCATTCTTTGTGCGCAAAACAAACGCGATATTTTGGAAATCAAACAATCGTACTTAAAAGGATTGACATTCCATTACGTTACTGAAATGAGCGAAGTAATTAAACACGCGATTACTGACGAAGACGTAAAAAACCGCAAAGAACTTTCAGTGAAATAATAGTTGCTCAAAAATTTTAAAAGACTGTTTGAAAAGTTTTTGGAACGTCATTCTGGACTTGATCCAGAATCTCATTGAGTTGAATTTTCATTCTTATGAGAAACCGAATCAAGTTCGGTTTGACGAAAATTATACTTTTCAAACAGTCTTTTTTACCTTTTCAAAAAAGCAGTTGCCCAACCTGTTAAACCAAACAATATTTTCTGTACTGCGAGTGTGTTGAGCAACTGCAACTATGACCAAGAGATTATGACTTCTCCTAAAAACACTGCTTTTTTAAAGAGTATTTTCCGTGAATGTAAGCTACTTATGGTATGTAAAACAAAGAAAGCAAGTGCGGTTTTATAAAATATCAGCAAAAGAAAATACCATACAGACTATGCAAATAACAGATTATCAATAAAAAGTGTAGATTTGCTATTGAAAAAAAATATTAAAAAGAAATATCTGATAATTTTATAGAAGGCGTAAAATATTTATAATATCTCAACGTTTTCAATAAAGATTTTAGTTACTTTGTACACATGCAGAAAAAGATCCTCTTTTCCTTTTTTTTGTTTATAACTACGCTTGCTTCCGCACAAATCGGAGGTAGATACACGTATCAGTTTTTAAACTTAATATCGTCACCAAGACAAGCTGCTCTTGGAGGTAAAGTAATTACAAACTACGATAAAGATGTAAATCAAGCGTTGTTCAATCCAGCAAGTATCAACTATACCATGGACAATCATTTATCATTAAATTATGTCAACTATTTAGGAGATGTAAATTATGGTTCGGCGGCGTATGCGTATACTTGGGATCGCAGAGTGCAAACATTTCACGCAGGTGTTACGTATGTAAGTTACGGTCAATTTGATGGTTATGACGAACAAGGAAACGAAACAGGAAGCTTCACAGGAAACGAAATTGCTTTGTCTATGGGCTATGCTTATAACATTCCTTGGACAGACATTCACATCGGAGCCAATGCAAAATTTATCAACTCAAAATTAGAGCAATACAATTCTTTTGGTGGTGCGCTTGATTTAGGAATTATGTACATCAATGAAGAATTGGAATTAAATGTTGCACTTGCGGCGAGAAATATTGGAATTCAGTTTACAACTTATGCAGGTGTGCAAGAACAATTACCTTTTGAATTGATTTTCGGAATTTCTCAAAAACTCGAACACGTTCCTATTCGTTGGCACCTTACGTTTGAAAACTTGCAACAATGGAATATTGCTTTTGCAAATCCTAACAGAGCGGAACAATCTATTGAAGGTGGCGTTACAGAAGAAAAAGTAACATTCTTAAAAAACTTGATTCGTCACACTATTGTTGGAATGGAACTATTTCCAGACAAAGGTTTCAACATTCGTTTGGGATACAATTTCCGTAGAGGAGAAGAATTGAAAATTGTAGACCAACGTAACTTTTCAGGAATTACCGCAGGATTTGGGCTCCGAATTAATAAACTAAAATTTGATTATACCTACGCACGTTATTCTATAGCTGCCAACACAAGTATGTTTGGTGTGACGCTTAACTTGCAATAATCACGCTTTCCAAAGGCGTAAACAAAGTGCTGAGTCATGAAAAAAATTACCATAGCTATTGATGGCTTTTCATCTACAGGAAAAAGTACTATTGCCAAACAACTTGCTAAAGAATTAGAATATATATATGTAGACACAGGTGCCATGTATCGTGCGGTAACACTCTACGCGCTTCGCAAAAAATATATTGATGCAGACAACTTTTCGATCAACGATTTGGTGTCAGATTTAGACAACATCAATTTAAAATTTCATTACAATGAAGCTTTGGGCTTCGCCGAAATGTACTTAAATGGAGAAAATGTTGAAAAAGAAATCAGAACCTTGCGTGTTTCTGACTTTGTAAGTAAAGTGGCTGCGGTTCCAGAAGTTCGCTATCAGTTGGTAAAACAACAACAGAAAATGGGCGAAGACAAAGGAATTGTGATGGACGGGCGCGATATTGGAACGGTTGTATTTCCAGATGCAGAATTAAAACTCTTTATGACAGCTTCTCCCGAAAAAAGAGCGATACGTCGTTACAAGGAACTCATTGAAAAAGGCGATGACGTCAAATATGAAGATGTATTGCGAAACGTGCAAAACAGAGATTATATAGATTCGCATAGAGAAGATTCTCCATTACGTCAAGCAGAAGGTGCAATTGCTATTGATAATAGCGATATGGGACTCAAAGAGCAATTTGAGCGGATTCTAAATTTAGCCAACAGAACTATAAACGCATAAAAAAAGCTTCCAAATAGGAAGCTTTTCATTTCTATAAAATATCGTTTTATGACAAATGTGGAATTACTAACTCTTGTCCTGGATGAATTACGTCTGGATTGTCAAGAAGATCGTTATTTGCTTTAAAAATAGCGTGATATTGATTTGCTTTTCCGTAGTAATGTTTTGCAATTTTTCCTAAAGTATCTCCACTTTCTACCGTGTGACGATGATACACTGACTCGTCTGCTACTTTAATATCTGCTTCAATATCTTGTGGTAATTCTCCACCAGCTTCTTTAATTTTATTCCACATTATATCTTTTTCATACTGTGTTTTGGCAGTTCCGCTTACCTTCAATATTCCATTTGCTTCTTCTACATTTCCATTTTGAATATTCAATTCTTGTCCAAGGTCTAAAACTCCTTGATATTTAGCTTTTACACTCATTATATTGTCATTTTTGTTATTAATATTATAAAGATAAATTAAAAAAATAAAAACTATGTTATAGAAATGTTACAATCTATTTTTTCGACGAAAATCATATTTTATGGCTAAATTGAATAAAATCAATGCCGTTTGCGTGACTATTTGTTTGTAAATCAAAATAATAATCTTACTTTTGCACTCCTTTTTAGCATGACAGAGAATAGAAAAGGGAATAGGAAATTTTTATAAAACATAACAATCTACTGTTTTTACATGCAAAGATTCTCTAAATGAGCAGTATACAAATTTTACATCAGCAATGGCTGAAGAAAACACAAACACAAACGTTCAGGACGTTAAAAATCCTGAAGAATTCTTAGCAAACTTTAACTGGCACAATTACGAAGAAGGAATTGACCAAGTAGAAGACGAAAAATTAGAAGAATTCGAAAAATTAGTAGCAGAAAATTTCGTTGATACAGATGATGATGCTGTAGTAGATGGAACTGTAGTAAGAATGACTGACAGAGAAGCGATTATTGACATTAACGCTAAATCTGAAGGTGTAATTTCTTTAAACGAATTTCGTTACAATCCAGACTTAAAAGTAGGAGACAAAGTAGAAGTATTAATTGATGTTCGTGAAGACAGAACAGGACAATTAGTATTATCTCACAGAAAAGCGAGAACTATCAAAGCTTGGGACAGAGTAAACGCTGCTCATGACAATGGTGAAATCGTAAATGGTTTTGTAAAATGCAGAACGAAAGGTGGTATGATCGTTGACGTATTCGGAATTGAAGCGTTCTTACCAGGATCTCAAATTGATGTAAAACCAATTAGAGATTACGATCAGTACGTAAACAAAACTATGGAATTCAAAGTGGTTAAAATTAACCATGAATTCAAAAACGTGGTGGTTTCTCACAAAGCGCTTATTGAAGCAGATATCGAGGAGCAGAAGAAAGAAATCATTGGTCAATTAGAAAAAGGTCAAGTATTAGAAGGTGTTGTGAAAAACATCACATCATACGGTGTATTTATTGATCTTGGAGGCGTTGACGGATTAATCCACATTACGGATCTTTCTTGGTCTCGTATCAATCACCCGAATGAGGTTGTTGAATTAGATCAGAAATTAAACGTTGTAATCCTTGACTTTGATGATAACAAGTCAAGAATCCAATTAGGATTAAAACAATTGAGCGCTCATCCTTGGGAAGCTTTAGATTCTGAATTAAAAATCGGAGACGTAGTAAAAGGAAAAGTTGTTGTAATTGCTGATTACGGTGCATTTATCGAAGTAGCTGAAGGTGTTGAAGGATTAATTCACGTATCTGAAATGTCTTGGTCTACACACTTACGTTCGGCTCAAGATTTCGTAAAAGTAGGAGATGAAGTAGAAGCGAAAATCTTAACATTAGATAGAGAAGATCGTAAAATGTCTCTTGGTATCAAGCAAATGACGCCAGATCCATGGACTGATATTACAACTAAATACCCTGTAGGTTCTAAGCACACAGGAACGGTACGTAACTTTACTAACTTTGGTGTATTCGTAGAATTAGAAGAAGGAATTGACGGATTAATTTATATCTCTGATTTATCTTGGACTAAGAAAGTGAAGCATCCATCTGAGTTTGTTACTGTTGGTGACAAATTAGAAGTACTTGTATTAGAATTAGACGTAGAAGGACGTAAATTAAGTTTAGGTCACAAACAAACTACTGAAAATCCTTGGGATAAGTATGAAGGTGAATTTGGTGTAGGTACAACGCATACCGCAGAAATTACAGATACAAATGATAAAGGTGCAACGGTAGCTTTAAACGAAGATGTAGTAGCTTTCATTCCTTCTCGTCACTTAGAAAAAGAAGACGGAAAGAAATTGAAGAAAGGTGAAACAGCTGAGTTCAAAGTAATTGAGTTCAACAAAGAATTCAAAAGAGTTGTAGCTTCTCACACAGCTATCTTTAGAGAAGAAGAGCAACGTAATGTTCAAGCAGCAGCTAAAAAATCAGCATCTGCTGAGAAAACTACGCTTGGAGATTTAGACGCTTTACAAGAATTAAAAGACAAAATGGAAGGAAAATAATTCTAAACATTTTATCACATAGCAAAAGCCGTTTCAACTTGAAACGGCTTTTTTTGTGGTTTTTATTTCTAAATTAGTGTTTAAAACCGCAGAGAATTCATGTAGTTTATAATGTAAAAACTATCGAAAATGCATAACTAACATTTACAGGAATTCCGTTTTGTTTTCCTGGTGTAACTTTCGGAAACAAAGTAGCGATACGATTGACTTCTTTACGAACTGCATCATCTTTAGAACCAATAAAAGTAAGTCTCATCACTCCAGAGGTATCAATTCTCATAGAAAAACTGATTCGAAATTCATTTTCTGGATACTTGGAAGCGTCAATAATATTCATATTGAAATTTTCTCTAATAAAATTTTTTACGGCATTTTCAAAATCAGTTTTCTTTTCTGTTTCGGTCGTATTTCGATTATAATTAGGAAATGATGGACTTTCTTCCACAGTACCAAAAGGTATTTCTTCTATAAAATCAACAATTGATACTTCCATTTGTGTCGTTTCTAGTGCATCGAAAGTTATAGAATTGACTGTTTCAGATTGTCTACACGGAAATACCACATTTTCAATTTCCTTTTTCAACTTGACAAGTTCACGATACTTTTTCAATGTTTTATCATTCGTTTTTCTAGTCGTTTGATAGATAATTTCAGTTTCTAGCGAACGATTTTCAGTAGTAATATTTGCCAATTTCTCACGTAAAATCGTTTCTGTAATTTCCCTTAATTTTATCTTGTCGGAAGTGTTTTTGATGGTTTTTTCAAAATAAAAAGGAACAGTATTCAAATAAGCTACACAATACACGCGATACGTTAGTAAGTCATTTAACTTGTATGTAAAACGACCATTTTCAGCCTTCAATCGCACAAAACTATTGAACTCAGTAGGAACTAAATACACAAATAATTTATCAAAACGTTGTGTGTTTTCAATTGAAACTTCGTAATCAGCATAGGTAATTGTGACAGATTTTTGGTTATTCCGAATGGTGGTTGTCGTTCTATTTTGCACACTTGAAATGAGTTGTTCATCAATAACTCGGTCAATATTTTTCCAGCCTGTCGTTCGAATTGGTGCTCTATACACACGTTTTTTTCTTTCTTTTTTAATGATGGTTGCCACAGAAGTAACCTTCGTAGAAACTTCGCCAGAAACTGTATTTGTTCGATTGAAACGACGCGGTAAACGAACAGCGAGACTTTTTGAAACCCTGTCTGTCGTAATTGCCAGTTCGTTATTATAATAATTTTGCAATTGCTGTTTTGAAAATGCTTGATATTTCTTGTTAACGTCTAATAACGAATCTATTTTTTGTTGTGTTTCTTGCAATGCCAAGCGATACACTTTTTGCTGTTGTAGATAATAATCATTCAGTTTGGAAACTTCTGAATTTGCATTGGGAACATTCGTCAATTTTTGTTTAGAAAATTCTAGAAACGGCATGTTGATCGCTTCTCCATTTGTAGAATATGCAATGATAGAATCTGAGATATACAAATCACGATCTAGATTTTCTAAGTATGTATTTAGCATGTAATTTGCAGTTCTACAATTTTTATGAATCGCGCGCAAACGTTCTTCAAAAGCTTTGGTGGCGATAAATGTATTTTGGAAACGTTCATTCCAAATGGCTTTTACTTTTAATGGATCTAAGCCAGAAACTACTTTTTTCTCAGTACGATTTGTTTTTACAGAATCTTTACTTGAAACAATTACATAATCAGTTTTTATCGTGTCTTGAAAGCGAATTCGATCTTTATTAGTTTCTTCTTCAATATATTCTCCAATAGTTTGATGGTTCACTGCTTTTTTTGAAACATCACCAAAAGAATAATACAAACTGTCTGTGAATTTTTTATTCGAAATATCATAGCCTTTTTCGGCAAGTGTTTCCAAATACTTTGGTGGATAAAAGTTAAGACTATAAATGTCTTGTGGAATTAGTGTATTGTGTAATGATTTCGGATTTGTCCAATTGATGGTTCCATCTTCCAAAACTTCGCCATCAAACAATTGCATGCCTTCTTTGTAGTTTTGCGTTGGAATGTCTGCGATGATTTCTTTTTGCGGATTGATTTTCAGCTTTTGTCCGTTTTGAGTTGCTTCTATAAAAAACATGCCGCCAGTTTCCAGAGGTTTATCATTAAAAAAGGTAGCCAATCCTGCTGTCATAATCGTATGTGAATCGATAGCTTCTTTTACTTCGAGTTGTACGTTTCCGTTGATAATGTTTTGATTTTTGTCAACAAAAGCATGCTCAGGAATCAAGAATACAATCCCATTTTTCGTTTCTACAATGGTATCTTTTTCAATAAGAATACTAAAAACTTCCGAAGTAATTTCATCCGCAGGATTCACAACAATATTTTCGGCAAAAACAGTAGTTTCATTCGGCGTAATCACGGGCGGTTTTTCAATGGAAGTTTTTTTGGGAATTGCTTCTTCTTCCATTTCTTTGATAACAGAAGTTTCTTGCTCTTTTTCTGTGGAAATCTGTTGTTCAACATTCGTTGGAATCGTTTTCACTTGCTGCGTCGTTTCTGCGGAAGCGTTCCAAAAATACCAACTTAAAAGTGCCAACAACAACGGAATTACAATCATTCCGATGAGTTTTAATAATTTCCAAAAGAGATAGGTTTTATGTGCATTTTGAATGGTTTTTTGTAACGAAATTCGTTCCAAACTATGCACCAATTGTTGTTGTAATTCAACATCGTTTTTAAAATCGGAGTCGGTTGCCATGCGCGTTTCAAATGCTTTTGTTTCGGTTTCAGAAAGTACGTTTAAAATATACTTTTCTATAGATGCAATAGTTTCTAATTCAGTTCTCATCGGTTGGCTTTTAAGGTTCGTAATTCGTTCTTAGCGCGTTCCAAACACTTGTATTTTTGTGTTTTGGCAGATGATTCTGAGGTAAATCCTAGCAACTTGGCAATGTCTCGCATTTTCTTTTTATCGATGTAGAAAAGCGAAAGCAGTTTTAGGCATTTGTCTCCAATAGATTTTAAGGCCTTTTCAGCCAATTGGTATTTTTCTTCTTCCTGTATATGCGTTTCCACAGGAATGGTTTCGTCTTTTAAAAACGCTTGTTCAAAAGCGTCGGATTGTTTATTTTTTTGTTTTAATTGATCTTTCCACAAATATTTGCAAATACTGAATACATAGGTTTCAATACGTGCAGTGAGTTTAAAATTGGGCGTGTTGGCTTTTCGGTAGAAAATGAGTAATGCTTCTTGAAACACGTCTTGTGCTTCTTCTTTTGTTCCGCCATGTTTGCATATAAAGCGCGATACTTTTGGAAAGTATCTGTAAATCTTTACAAAGGCTTTTTCCTTTTGGTCGGAAGTTAGCAATTGTAACAATGATTGATCGTTCATAATAATCTGTTTATATACTTAATGGTAAAACGCGGAAAAGGTAACCGTTTTTTTTGAAAAAAGATTTTTAGCAGTTCAAGATATTAGAGTTATTCGAAAAAGAAAGGCTAGAATTTTTTAAAATTCTAGCCTTTTTATGATGTCGATTTTTATTTTTAAAATTTTATTACTTGTGGCTTACTTTAAGTTAAAATATAAAATATTTATAGTTGGGTTTTATTGTCTTTTCCAATTCAATACAAAGCAATTATCTTCCTTAATTAAAAGAATTTTTAACGCCACATGATTTAATGGATACACGGGTTTAAACCCATACTTTTTTTGAATTTCTAGCATATGTTCTTCAAGTACTTTTTTCTCAATTGAATACAAATCTTCTACATTACTATAAATTACCTTTTCTTCTTTTGTACACTTTTTTCCTGTATTAGTAAAAACGAATTTATCCTTGTAAACATAAGTTTCTTTAACATCATATACACTTTTCTTAAAGTTTTGATTGAGCTTAAGATATATCTGCTTTTTCTTTATTTTTTGTCCATCTTTATGCAACTTAAAATAATCTGTATCATTTTCTTGTGCATGTGCTCCCATTATAAATATGAGAATAATTATAAAAGTATTTCTAATTACATGTAGTGTCTCCATTGCTGAAATAAGTGTTTAGATGATTCATAACTGTTTGTTTTTCTGCTTCTGTTAATGCATTTAGTGCATTTGAGATACCGAAAAGTAAAATAAATATGATGAAAATGTATTGTTTCATGTTTGATATATTATTAATTACAGTTTTCATTTTTATGGTTATTGACATATGTTGTTATAACTTGATCGACTCTATTTTTTCTGTCTGTTGAAAAGTAGTATATGAACCAATCATTAGTCAGTTATAAAGAAATCATCAACCCAAAAAACTTCATATTGAATAATCTTATTTTGTGATATCTTCTCTATAAAATAGACTTTTTCAAAAATACGATGCTTGAAATCATTGGAAACCGTGTGTTTTTGTTTTAAATATTCCAAATCAATTAATTTCAAGGTATCTAAAACTTGTGCTGAATAGATATTTTTCACACCTTGTTTACGAATCGAAAATGTTTCACCACAAATTTTAAACTCAGTAATACTACCTTTTTTGTTTTTTCTATATTTATTTAAATATACATATCCTTTATTCTCGGTAAGAACTTTACATTTTTCTTTATTAGTTTTATCAAACAATAGATAGACCGTTTCTTTTTGCTTTTGTTGAGCTAAACAATAAAAACATGAGAATACTAAAAATAAAGTTATAATTTTTTTCATTGTGTGCATGTTTCGTTTGTATTATTAGTGATGTAGTTTGAAATAACGGTGTCAATTCTGTTTTTTTCAGATAGAGGTAAATTAACCCAAGCAGGAATATTATCATATCTTAATCCTTCCCAAGATAAATCTAGATATAATTGTTGTGGCTCTTGATTGTCAGGTACACTTATCCCCGTGTCAAATTCCTGTAGTATTCTTGCTAAACTTTTTCTGTAATGAGTAGCCATTTGTGCATGTTGCCAATTTTTATACCTTCTGTAATAGTCATAAATACCAGGGAAATCACCATTTTCTAATAATTCTTCTAATTCTTCTTCTGTAATTAAATCAAAATTACCTTGATTAATTAATGACATTAATTTTCTGAACATTTCAGCGTGAAGTATTTCATGTACTAGAGTTTTGGCAACTAGCAAGTTTGGTCTGTAATTAATTCCTTGTGAAGTTGAATTATTATTCATCACGACTGTAATTACGTAATCAGGTGAGTAACCATTTATTGGAGGTCTAGTCGTCCCTCTTGTAGAGCCTAAATCTTCTTCAATTAGCTTTAAATGTGCTACAGGAAAATCACCATCAAATTTTTTTATTGAATTCTTAAAACCAACACTTGAAGATTTTAGTTTATTGTAAACACATAGCGCTTTTCCTTCCAATTCATTAATAACTTGATAATCATCATATACATCTATTAATTGTGTTATTATTTGTTCTTGTGAATTTTCATTGCAACCATTATCTTGAAGGTAATTATTAATTGTAATCCAATTAGTTAACGTTAAATTATTTAAATTAAGAATCTCAGGATCAATCGTAGTCATATCAACGGTATTAAATTGCGCCAATCCGTTTATACACTCTAAAATAGATTGTTTTACGTTTTCTTCTCTAGTAATGATAGAAGTAATAATATTATCTGTTGCATCACCACCTGAATCACCTGAGTTAGTAGTAGTGTTATTTCCTCCACCTGTTGAGGAAGTGTTTGCATTCGTAGTTGAAGATGTATTATCGTCAGTAGCATTGCCAGTACTACTACTTCCTCCATCTGGACAATAAATATCTATAACTGTATACGTATCGCAAGGATTATCGTCATCATTTTCATGCTCACATTGGTTTTGTATATGTCCATTTGTAGAATATAAATGTGAATTGCTAGAACCATTCGGAATATGAAATTCTTGATATGTAACAGTGCAAGGCAATGAATTTTTCTGTAAGATATCAGCAGAGTCTATCGCTACCGCTTCATAATGTATATCATAAGCAGTAGTAATATATCCGTTTTGTAAATATTCTTCTTTTTGTGAAGCAGAAAAAAGATATGTTACCAAACTGGCTTCATACGTGTCACTTTCAGTATCATAAGAAAAAACTACATTCTCAACAGTACTTACTGAGTTATTCATACGATGAACAGCAAAAGTATACGAATGCGTGTCGTTTTCAAGATCTTCAACAAACTTCGCAACGTTAGTTTCTATAGTAAAATTGTACGTGTCATTGTACACATTTTTACCAATTTGTTGATTCTTAAATGTTGATAGACTGTTCATCTTCGCATTAAGTTTTACATTATTTTCCAAATCTTTCTTAAATAATGTACTTGACTTGATAGTAGGTTTTGTTTGTAAAATTTCTTCTTGCTGTGTTTCTATAAAAGTATCATCTTGACAGCTGAATATAATTAACAATACGAATATACATAAAAAATGAAATAATTTTCTTACTATTTTCATAAATTTTGCGTTTTAGGATTTGTGAGTTAGTATTAGAGAATCTTTGGCTTTAATCATATATCTATCTATTTAATCCACAAAAGTTAATGTCATTTCTGAGTAGCTTGAGGTATTTTTTATAAAAAATAAGTTATTGAATTATAGTTAGTTAAGCTTATGAGCGGTAAGCTTTTTCTGTAATCCATATGCATAGATACACACAAAAAGATGGTATTCCTTACGGATTCCCGCAATCGTGTTATTTTTTATATGTAGTTGCAGTAATTTTGAATGAAAATTTTTTAAAATTGATGGAGTTTTCAGAATACAATGTGTAAAACCAAAAAAATCTGTACTTTTGTACTCCAAATACCATTTGGACGAAAACTATGAGTCAAAAAATCTTATTGAACTCAAAAGAGATCGAAATTATTCTACATCGATTGGCATGTCAGCTCATCGAAAATCATCTTGATTTTTCAAATACTGTACTTATCGGAATTCAGCCAAGAGGAATCTATCTTGCAGAACGTTTAACCAATATTTTACGTGATGAATACCATGTAAAAGATATTGAGTTAGGATATCTCGACATTACTTTTTACCGAGACGATTTCCGCCGCAGCGAAAAAATTTTAGAAGCAAATAAAACGAATATCAACTTCGTTGTCGAAAACAAAAAAGTTGTTTTTATAGATGATGTTTTATACACAGGAAGAAGTATTCGTGCAGCATTAACGGCAATTCAGTCGTTTGGAAGACCTGAAGAAATTGAATTATTAGTTTTGATCGACAGACGATTTAGTCGCCATTTGCCAATTCAACCAAACTATCGTGGACGCCAAGTAGACGCCATTAATAAAGAAAAAGTAAAAGTAAGTTGGAAAGAAAATGATGGCGAAGATGTAGTATATCTTATTAACCAAGAAAAAGACAAATAGAAATGAGTGAATTGAGTGTAAACCACTTGCTAGGAATTAAATATCTCAAAGAACAAGATATACAACTCATTTTTGAAACGGCAGATCAATTTAAGGAAGTCATTAATCGTCCTATAAAAAAAGTACCTTCCTTACGAGATATTACGATTGCCAATCTGTTTTTTGAAAACAGTACACGTACAAAACTTTCGTTTGAATTGGCAGAAAAACGCCTTTCGGCAGATGTGATTAACTTTTCCGCTTCGCAATCTTCTGTAAAAAAAGGAGAAACACTCATTGATACGGTAAACAATATTTTGTCTATGAAAGTAGACATGGTTGTCATGCGACATCCAAATCCTGGAGCAGGTGTATTTTTATCCAAAAATGTAAATGCAAGTATCGTAAATGCTGGCGATGGTGCACACGAACATCCAACACAAGCTTTGCTCGATTCATATTCTATTCGTGAAAAACTAGGCGATGTAGCTGGAAAAAATGTTGTCATCGTTGGTGATATTTTGCACAGTAGAGTTGCGCTTTCAAACATTTTTGCACTCAAATTACAAGGCGCAAATGTAAAAGTATGCGGGCCAAAAACATTGTTGCCCAAATACATTGAAAGTCTAGGTGTTGAAGTAGAAACCAATTTGCGAAATGCATTGGAATGGTGCGATGTGGCAAACATGCTTCGTGTACAAAATGAACGTATGGACATTAGCTATTTTCCATCTACACGAGAATATGCACAACAATACGGAGTTACCAAAACATTGCTAGATTCTTTAAACAAAGAAATTGTGATAATGCATCCAGGTCCCATAAATCGCGGTGTAGAAATTACAAGTGATGTTGCCGATTCTAAACAATCCATCATCCTAAATCAAGTAGAAAACGGAGTTGCTGTACGAATGGCAGTCATTTATCTGTTAGCTTCAAAGATTAAGAAATAACAAAATCTAAAGTTTTTCAAGTATTTTCATTAAAATCGTGTTAAACATATTTTAAAAATACAATTATGCCGTAATTTTTGTAAATTGTTGATACGTCTTAAAAATACAGCTTACAAACCCTCTAAACTTTCAATCTATGATTTTAGATAAACAAGAAAATATTCTCATCATCACACAAGAATCTACAAACACTGTAACACTTGTAAAAAAAATAAATGAACGTTATGATGAAGTAAAAAACGACAACATCATTGTCAATCTATTTTCATTTGGCAATTTAAAGAAAAGTGATTTGGTAGAATTTCTACAAATTTCTAAAAAACATCGTGAAGCAAAACATTCCTTTGTCATTGTAACAAACAAAATAAGTACGGATGATTTACCAGAAGCCATCATGACAGTACCAACTTTGCAAGAAGCTTTTGATATTATTGAAATGGAAGAAATTGAACGCGATTTAGGTTTTTAGTTTCCCATAAATACAGCATCAAGTAAAACGAACATTAAAAATTATAAAACTTTTAATTACTTCAATTTTATAATTATATTTTTGCTAAATCATAAAATTGAAAACGTGTGAAATTAACCATTCTAGGCTGTTACGCCGCAACACCAACAAAACATACCAATCCGACAGCGCAAGTGTTAGAAATTAGAAATCATATTTTTCTAATTGATTGTGGCGAAGGAACACAAGTACAATTGCGTCGCAGTAAAGTTAAATTTTCACGCATCAAGCATATTTTTATCTCACATTTACACGGCGATCATTTTTATGGATTAATTGGATTGATTTCTACCTTTATGTTGTTGGGAAGAAATGCGGATTTGCATATTTATGGTCCGAAAGGTTTAAAAGAACTCACACTTTTACAACTTAGATTGACCAAATCGTGGACGAGCTACAAGCTTTGTTTTCACGAATTGGAAAGTGATGCGCCTGAAATTTTGTTTGAAGATGAAAAAGTCACGGTGACAACCATTCCATTAAATCATAGAGTGTATACCAATGGTTTTCTATTCAAAGAAAAAGAAAAAGAACGCAAACTAAATATCAACGCTGTTCTCAATTATGATATTGAAAAATGTTATTATCAAAACATAAAAAATGGTAGAGACATTACGCTTGATTCAGGAGAAGTAATCTCCAATGAAAAACTTACCTTTGATCCTCCCAAATCGCAAGGATATGCGTTTTGTAGCGATACTGTATATTTTCCCCAAATAATAGATCAGATAAAAGATGTAGACGTATTATATCACGAAGCTACTTTTTTAGACAAACACGATCAATTAGCCCTTAAAACGAAGCATACCACCGCAAAACAGGCAGCAACCATTGCCAAAGATGCAAATGTCGGTCAACTCATATTGGGTCATTTTTCAACACGTTATGATGGTTTCAACGAATTTAAAGAAGAAGCCGAAACTGTATTTGAAAATGTAGCATTAGCCGATGATGGAAAAGTGTTTGAGTTTAATTAATTAAAGAGGTACATGTCATCAAATGTAAACGTTTTATCATTCATAACAAATGTAATTTTAATAAGTTTAATTCTATTTCTTACAGGAAGTTGTCAGCAACAAAAACAACCTGAAAGGGAATACAATATTGAGGAGTTAATTGATAAAATTGAAGCAAATTTAAACACAGACTTCGAAAAAGCAACAATATATTCTAATCAATTAATGGCTTATGCTTTGGCTAAAAATGATAGCATTACTATAGCTAAAGCATACTTGCAAAAAGGAATTGTGTTAACAAAAAAAGGAACGTATCAAACAGCAATTGACACACTCAACAAAGGTTTGACGTTCATAGCAAACAAACAACTTCCAGAAAAAAACTTATTCTTACTACGTATAGGAAACGCGTATGTGCAAGACAAAAAAGATGAAGTAGCACTCACGTATTATTCACGCGTATACGAAGATGCTTTTAGCAATGATAAAAAGAAAGATTTGCTCAAAGCCGCCATTAATATTGCTAAAATAAAACGCAATGCCGGCAACTATGAAGAAGCGTTAGAAAACTACAAGACATCGTATCAAAAAGCTGTTGAATTACATATGAAAAAACCTGTCATAGCACGTACTTTGATGGGAATTGGCGGAACATTCTTAACCTTAAAAAAGCCAGATTCTGCACTATATTACAGCAAAAAAGGATATGAAATAAGCAAAGCGATCAATGATAAAGTAGGACAAAGTTATTTTAATGTCGATTTTGGAATTGCCTACTATTTAAAGGACAATTACAAAACTTCCTTATCATACCTTAACAAAGCACAAACGTATATAGAAAGCATCGAAAACAAAAAACGACTTGCAGAAACACTATTTTACATTGGCGCTTGTCATTATCGTTTAAAAGAATACCAAAAAGCCATTGATTATTTAGAAAAAGTCATCTTAGTAGCCAATCAATCAGAAAAAGTAAATGATGATGAATTTAAGCCACTACAACTCATTGATACGTATGATTTTTTATCGAAAAGCTATATCGCATTGGGAAATTCTAAGCAATCTAGAATCTATGAAACTGCACGCAACGAATTAGAGCAAATTACAGATAAAGAAAACAATAAAATCAATACAGAATTATTAAAAAGTGAATTGCGCATTCGCGATAAAGTCATTGAAACTATCAATCATACAACAAATCGCTACAAGATAATTCTTGGAATTGTAATCATACTCTGTTTGGCATCTGTATACTTCTTAATTCATTACAAAAGAAAAGCAAAAGCAAACAAAGAAAACTTTGAAAAGCTCATTAAACAACAAGAACAAAAAACGACAAAGCCAATTCAAAAAAGTAAAAAAATAAAGATTGATAATGAAAAAATAACGTTTGTACTCAAAAATTTAAGTAAAGTAGAAGGACAAGAATATTACTTAGATTGTAACTGTACTTTAGCAAACTTGGCGAAAAAAGTAAAAACCAATCCTACATACTTAACAAAAATATTAAAAGAAGAAAAGGGGAAAACTTTCTATCAATATCTTAATGAATTGCGTATTAATTATGCAATCACACGACTTAAAGCTGATAAGCAATTTCGTAAATATGCCATCAAACATATTGCATTGGAAGTTGGTTACAAAAGTCCAGAATCGTTTACCAAACACTTCAAAAAAGCAACCGGAATCTATCCTTCATATTATATCAAAGAGTTAGAAAAGCGCAATAACTAACCCTTAAAATATGAAAACCTTGAAAAACCAATCACGCAAAAAATTACAATTCAAATCAACACTAATTGCAAACATTCACAAAACGATAATGGCAAGCATAAAAGGTGGTACAAAACCTGTACCAGTGCCAAGTGGAAACTCTGCATACGCTTCGCAATGTGGAACCCAAATGTGTTATTAACTTCAGTGCCTTAAATCATCTAATTTACGCAAGAAGCATTTTTTACTACAAATTTCTTCAATAGATTGTAAATTCAGTTACACCAAAAGACTGAAAAGGGAAAGCCAAAACCTTCATAAATAGTAGGCTAAATAAAATCTATAACCATGAAAAAATCAAGAACGTTAAAATTAGCACTTAACAAAAAGAAAGTATCAACATTAGATGCAAACGAAGTAAAAGGTGGACATTATTCTTGTACGCCTACTTGTACACAAACGGCATTATATTCGCGTTGTGGTAATCAACAATGTCACTAACATCAACAGTAGTACATATAATAAGGAGCTACAATTGCTCCTTTTTTTATGTCGTATTACAAACGAAAAAAAAGGAACGTAATTTATTGGTATTATGTTGTTTAATGTGATTCTTTAACTCCTTAAATTAGATGATTTAAGCCAAATTATTCTTAAACATACAGACAGAATCTATAGTTTTAAAAAAGAAATTATTAACTAAAACTTTAGTATTATGAAGAAAAAAACAAAACGTACCTTACAATTCGCAAAAATTTCAGTGGCAGCAATTCAAACGCTAGATGCCAAAGGTATAAAAGGTGGAACAGAACCTGTATCACCACCAATGTCGCAAGCTCCAGACGATCAAACCGTTTGTTATGCTATCAAATAAGAATATGTAGCTAGTGACTTAAATCATCCAATTTACGTTAAATACATTTTTTTTCATGTAAAATCGTTTCTAGTTTAGCAACAACAATCGATTGTAAAGGTGTTGCTGAAAACCTACTAAAAACGTAAGCATAATTAAAAGTTTAAAAACCATGAAAAAACAAGAAATTAAAACTCTGACATTGAACAAAAAAGTAGTTTCAAAATTTGATGCATCAAAAGTAAAAGGCGGATGGATTACTGGAAAAACTGGATGTATCGATCAATGCGAAATTAAATAAAAACACTATTTCTAGTAGATTTAAAAGGGATAACTTAGGTTATCTCTTTTTTTTATGGCTAAAAGTTATTAAAACGACTTGATGAAAACTTAATATAAAACCATATTCTTTTTACTTCTCATTACGGATGAAAAACTGTAAATTGCAATCACTATAAAATGTTGCCAAAACGCATTAAAGTATTCGAATGAAACAAGATTTAAGCGATTACAGAAAATCCTACGAAAAAAGTGAACTGCTGGAAAAAAACTGTGTGGAAAATCCAATAGAGATGTTCCGCAATTGGTTTACAGAAGTAGAACAGTCTGAAACTGTAGCGGAAGTTAATGCGATGACTATTAGTACTATTGGTTTGGATGGTTTTCCTAAAAGTAGAGTAGTACTCTTAAAAAAATACACCTTTGAAGGCTTTATTTTTTACACCAACTACGAAAGCGAAAAAGGGTTGGCAATGGCAAAAAATCCAAACGTATGTATTTCGTTTTTCTGGCCAGCTATGGAACGACAAATCATCATAAAAGGAAAAGTTGAAAAAATTGCAGAAAATTTATCTGACGGTTATTTTGAATCGCGTCCACGCGGTAGTCAACTTGGCGCATTAGTTTCTAAACAAAGTACGGTAATTCCATCAAGAGCATATTTAGAAGAAAAACTAAAAAATCTAGAAGCAACCTACGAAGGCAAAGAAATAGAACGTCCTTCACATTGGGGCGGATATATTGTAAAACCACAGGAAATTGAATTTTGGCAAGGCAGAGCCAACCGATTACATGACAGAATGCGTTATCAATTACAAGCAGACTATTCATGGAAAATAGAACGTTTAGCACCTTAAAAAAACAACACAAGTGAAAACATTAATCCTAGTCAGACATGCAAAATCATCTTGGGAATATCCTGTAGATGACAAAGATCGTACGCTTAAACTTCGCGGAATCAAAGATGCACATTTAGTTTCCAATTATATTGCTGATAAAATTGAAACACCAGAAGTAATTTACTCAAGTATTGCCAACAGAGCTTTACACACATGCGCAATATTTACACGAACGCTAAAATATCCGTTTGACAAAGTTATCATCAAAGAAGACATGTACGATTTTGGCGGATCAGGATTGGTAGAAACAGTAAAATCTTGCGACGATGCTGTCAAGACACTCATGGTTTTTGGTCACAATCACGCCATTACCGCAGTTGCAAATACGTATGGAAGTCAGTTTTTTGACAATGTACCTACAAGCGGAACAGTGGTAATTCAATTTGATATCAATTCATGGAACGAAATTGATGAAGGTAAAACGATTTTAAAAGTATTTCCGAAAGAATTAAAATAATGCAACAAGGAAAAAATAAATACATCAATAGAGAAATCAGTTGGCTGCAATTCAACGGACGTGTGTTGCAAGAAGCTGCTGATAAAACAGTTCCGTTAATTGAGCGTTTGCGCTTCATCGGAATATTTTCAAACAACTTAGATGAATTTTTCAAAGTTCGTTACGCTACAGTAAAACGTATTGCACAAGCAGGAAAAGGTGGAAGAAGCGTACTTGGAGGCGCAAAAGCAAAAGACTTGTTGGAGCAAATTACCAAAATTGTTATCAAGCAACAAACGGAGAGTTTGCGTATTCTGAATGAAGTACAATCTGAATTGGAAAAAGAAAACATTTTCATTGTCAACGAACAAAAAGCTTCGCCAAGTCAAAGTGCATATATTGAAAAATATTTCATTGAAAAAGTAAGTCCAGCATTGGTAACAATGATTTTAGACGATATTGACGAAATGCCAAGCTTAAAAGACAAAGCGGCATATTTGGCAATTCGGATGGTGATGAAAGAACAAGTAAAAAACACCAAAAAGGTAACACGTTTCTTCAAGCCACGTGTCAAAAAAATAAAATATGCGTTGATTGAAATTCCAAAAACAATCGATCGTTTTATTGTACTGCCAAGTGAAGGCGATAAAAAATACATTATCATTCTCGATGATCTCATTCGTCATTCCTTAGGAAATATTTTCAACATATTTGAATACGAAAGCCTTTCGGCACACATGATTAAGATTACACGTGATGCTGAATTGGACATTGACAATGATTTGACAAAAAGTTTCATTCAAAAAATATCAACCAGTGTAAAAGGTAGAAAAAGTGGAACGCCAGTTCGTTTTGTATATGACAAAACTATTGACAAAGACACGTTTGAATATTTACTCCAAAAAATGGGTATTGACGATATTGACAGTCTAATTCCAGGTGGTCGTTATCACAATCGTAAAGATTACATGTCGTTTCCGAGTCTTGGTCGTGAAGATTTACTCTACAAATCCTATCCGCCATTGCCAATTAAAGGTTTGAGTATGGAAGGAAGTATCTTTGAAAAAATTGCGCAAAAAGATTACTTGCAATACGCGCCGTATCACACATTTGCGTATGTTGTACGTTTTCTTCGAGAAGCAGCACTTGATCCGAAAGTAAAAAATATTCAAATTACGGTTTACCGTTTGGCAAAAATATCACACGTAGCAAGTTCGCTGGTCAATGCAGTAAAAAATGGTAAAACAGTAACAGTTCAAATTGAATTACAAGCGCGATTTGACGAAGCTGCCAACATCAAATATGCAGAACAATTACAAAGTGAAGGTGTCAATCTCATCTTTGGTGTGCCAGGACTCAAAGTACACAGCAAAACCTGTGTAGTAGAACGTCTAGAAAATAATAAAATAGTGCGTTACGGATTTGTCAGTACTGGAAATGTAAACGAATCTACCGCAAAAATCTATACTGATTACACACTATTTACGTCAGACCAAAACATCTTAAAAGAAGTATCAAAAGTATTCGATTTCTTTGAAACAAACTACAAAGTAGCCAAATACAGACACTTAATAGTTTCGCCACATTACACACGAAATGCGCTCTACAAACTCATCAATACAGAAATCAAAAATTCGCAAGAAGGAAAAGAAGCATATATCAAAATAAAAGTCAACAGTTTATCCGATTATAAAATTATTGACAAACTATACGACGCGAGTAGAGCAGGTGTAAAAATTCAACTCATTGTTCGTGGAATTTGTTGCTTAATTCCTGGAATTGCTGGGATGAGTGAAAATATAGAAGCCATAAGTATTGTTGACAAATTTTTAGAACATCCCAGAATGTTTATCTTTGGAAACAATGGTGATCCTAAAATATACATATCTTCCGCCGATTGGATGACGCGAAATATTGACAAAAGAGTTGAGGTTACCTGTCCAATATACGATGAAGATATTAAAAAAGAATTGCTAGATACCTTTGATATTGGTTGGCGCGACAACGTAAAAGCGCGTGTTTTCTCTGAAAAACAAGACAATGCATATCGCAAAAATCAACTCATAAAAGTACGTTCGCAATTTGCTACGTACGATTACTATTTAGAAAAAATGTCTAATTAACATATAAAAAGAAATCCATTTTGAGAATTAGAAAATTTGCTGCCATTGATATTGGATCGAATGCTATACGATTATTAGTTGCAAATGTTATTGAACAAGAAGGTAAAGAACCAAAATTTAAAAAAAGTTCCTTAGTACGTGTGCCTATTCGTTTGGGACAAGACGTATTTACCAATGGAGAAATTTCTAAAATAAACATCGATCGTATGACTAATGCGATGAAATCTTACCGTTTACTGATGGATGTGCATGGTGTAGAAATGTATATGGCTTGTGCAACTTCTGCAATGCGTGATGCAAAAAATGGTGAGGCTGTTGTAGAAAGAATCAAAAAAAAGGCAGACATTAAAATTGATATTATCGATGGAAAACGCGAAGCGCAAATCATTGCTTCTACCGATTTACACAATGTCATCGCCAAAGAAAAAGACTATCTCTATGTTGATGTTGGCGGTGGAAGTACAGAATTGACGATTTTCTCTAATGGAAAAATAAAAACATCACGTTCTTTCAAACTTGGAACAGTTCGTTTATTAAATGAAATGATTACGGATGACGATTGGAAAGCCTTTGAAAAGTGGATCAAGCGTAATACCAAAGATTTAAAACGTTTATCGCTTATTGGTTCGGGCGGAAACATCAACAAACTATACAAAATGTCTGGAACGACAATTGGCGAACCATTATCATACATTTATCTAAATGCGCAATATCAATTCTTGCAAAGTTTAAGCTATGAGGAGCGAATTTCTGAATTAGGATTAAATCCAGATAGAGCAGATGTCATCATTCCGGCAACCAGAATTTACCTTTCTGCATGTAAATGGAGTGGCGCGCGTAAGATATTTGTACCCAAAATTGGACTCTCAGATGGCATTATAAAGACATTATTCTTCGAAACATCGAAAAAAGACAAATCCGCATCGAATATTTTAAGTTTTTGAAAACACTATAGCTACTTTTAAGAAATAATGAAGAAAACACAGATTTACCATTGAAAAACAAAAATCTGTAAAAACCTTAAATGAAACCCAAATGAAAAAATTACTACTTCTCGCATTCTTAATGTGTTCATTTGTTGCTTTTTCTCAACAACCTATTACGGAGAGCGATGCATCTATAGATACAAATGATTATGTAAATACAGATACGGAAACTCGTTACGGATTTAAAGCTGGAATTAACCTGTCAAACTACTCAGGATCTAACTTAGACGACATTCAAGATGGTTTAAACGATGCTCGAATTGGAGCTGTTTTCGGATTTTTTGTTGACATGCATGTAGCAGGAAAATTACGTTTTCAACCAGAATTACTATATTCTGCACAAGGAGCAAAAGAAGAAGCATTGCGCGCCGATTATTTACAAGTTCCCTTAATGTTAAAGTATGAACTTACAGAGTTTCTAAACATTCAAGTTGGACCACAAGTTGGCGTGAAAATTCACGAATTTGAAGACAATTTCAAAAACTTTGACTTTGCTGTCAATGGTGGAATTGGAATAGAAATCGTTGAAAATCTTGCTGCCGAAGCACGTTACAGCTTAGGTTTGATAGACATGTTTGATGAAGACCGAGCGCCAAACTTTGAAGGAAAAAATGCAGTAATTCAATTGGGAATTACATATAGACTGTAGTTTAAATCGCTTCACTTCGGCAAGCTCAGTGCAAGCGCTTTTGGAACGATTTGCTTGTTCTTAATTATACATCTGTCATTCCTGCGAAGACAGAAATCCACTTTGAAGCAAACTATTTATAAAGCAGCATTTTGAGTGAATTTGCTTTACAAATTTGTATCAAGAAATCTTTTTCTTTTGAAACACGATGTCACAAAACTATCCGTGCATGGTTTCTTTAGTGCCTAAATCTTTCATCACTTCTGCTTCAAAATCAAGCAAAGACTGCCATTTTTTATCTACTTCCGCACGATCTCCAAACTGTCTTGCAAATCCTAAAAACATGGTATAATGATTGGCTTCACTCACCATTAAATTCTTATAAAAAGTTGCCAATTCTTGATCGCTGATATTTTCAGATAACAACTTAAAGCGCTCGCAACTTCTCGCTTCAATCAAAGCAGCACATAACAATCGGTGTACAAGTTGCGTTGTCCTGCTTCCGCCTTTTGGGAAAAATTGCAACAATTTCGCTACATATTCATCCTTACTATCGCGTCCAAGTTTCCAACCTCTAGCTAAAATTCGATCATGCACCATTTTAAAATGACTCATTTCTTCTTTTACCAAAGCAATCATGGCTTCTACCAATTCAGGATATTCAGGAAAGCTCACAATCAGTGAAATGGCGGTGCTTGCAGCTTTCTGTTCACAAAAAGCATGATCTGTCAAAATTTCTTCAATATTCTTTTCTGCAATATTTACCCAACGTGGATCTGTTGGTAATTTTAAACCTAACATCATTTTCAAGGAATTAAATTTCTAAATCAAAATCTTTACGAAGTCGTTCTACCAAAGGATTAATTTCCTTCAATTTCTCATATTTATCACGTGTCGTAAAAGCGTATTTTTTTACGGTTTGTTCGTTAACATCAATCTCAAGCGAAACATCATAGTTATTCAATTCTCTACGTACAAATTCCAACAACGGATATTGCGCACGTTCAATCTCAATCTTCATGGTTTCGTTTGGCAATTCAATTGTAATTGTTGTGGCATCTTTTAACTTAGGAATATCTGTAGATAGAAGCGAAGACATGATTTTCTCCCCTTTTTTATCAATCTTATCTACATACGCATTCCAAACTTCTACCATGCGTTCTTCCGTAAAAGCATCTTTTGGCAACTCCTTCTGATCGACAACTTTACTTTGCTGTTTCTTCAGATGTTCTTGCTTGGCTTTAATGCTTGATAATGACAAACCAGAAACCTTATTTCGCATCATGGAAATATCAATTTTCGGTTTTGGCGCAGGTGTTTTTATCGTTGATGTTGAAGTTTTCACTTCCGTAGATGACTTCTCTGCTTCGGTTGATGCCGAATTGGAAGGTATTTCCTGTGTAGATTGATTTTCTATAGAAGCATTCGCTTCATTCACTTTGGCAACAGGATTCATTTTTTTGCCATGCGCTAAGAAAAAAGTTGCCGGAATTATGAACCGATCGCTATTTTTTTTTTCTCCATCGTAATTGATAGAGGCAAGTTGCATTAAACACAATTCGACCAAGAGTCGTTGATTTCTGCTCGTTTTATACTTTAAATCGCAGTCATTCGCCAATTCAATTCCTTTCATCAGAAACTGCTGAGATGTTTTTTGCGATTGTTCTAAATACTTCTGTTTCGTTTGATCGCCAACTTCTAAGAGTTCAATCGTAGCTTGGTTTTTACAGACTAATAAATCTCTAAAATGAGAAGCAATTCCTGCGATAAAATGATGTCCGTCAAATCCTTTTGATAAGGTTTCGTTGAAATTTACCAGCAACTGTGGAATGTTATTTTCTAACATTAATTCGGTTGCTGTAAAGTAAATTTCATAATCAAGCACATTCAAATTTTCCGTAACAGCTTGTCGTGTCAATTGTTTTCCAGAAAAACTAACAACTCTGTCAAAAATAGAAAGTGCATCACGCATGGCGCCATCTGCTTTTTGAGCAATAATATGCAATGCATCATCATCAGCTTCTACACCTTGACTTTCGGCGATATATTTTAAATATTCCTTTGCATCTTTAACGCCAATTCGTTTAAAATCAAAAATTTGACATCTGGATAAAATCGTTGGAATAATTTTGTGCTTTTCGGTCGTTGCCAGAATAAAAATGGCATGTTTTGGCGGTTCTTCTAAGGTTTTAAGAAATGCATTAAAAGCTGCCTGAGATAACATGTGAACCTCATCAATAATATACACTTTGTATTTACCAACTTGTGGCGGAATACGAACCTGTTCTATTAAACTTCGAATATCATCTACCGAATTGTTAGAAGCGGCATCCAATTCAAAAATATTAAATGCAAAATCTTCATCTGGATTTTCCGTTCCATCTTGATTGATTTTTTTGGCTAATATTCGTGCGCAAGTTGTTTTTCCAACACCTCGCGGTCCACAAAATAAGAGTGCTTGTGCCAAATGACTACGTTCTATAGCATTTTCCAATGTATTGGTAATCGCTTGCTGACCTACAACGTCCTTAAAGGTTTGCGGTCTGTACTTACGAGCTGATACAATGAAATGTTCCATAGAATTCGGGTAATCTTCTGGAGACAAATATAGCAATACATATCTAATCAAACACAGCAAATATAGAGATAGTTGTTTCTTTTTATCAACAGTTTTTAATCAAATAGTATGTAAAAGATATTTTGTTAGGTGTAAGTCTTAATTTCAAACAAAACATTACTTTTGTGGGCAAGCAGGCTACCTTATCGCCGTGTGCCCAATCAAGTTTGGGGCAAGGAGGAAAGTCCGAACACCATAGTGCAATTGTAGCGGATAACATCCGTCCGTCGTGAGGCGAGGACAAGTGCAACAGAAAGAATGTACAGGTAATGCTGTAGTGAAATCAGGTAAACTCTACGAGGTGCAATGCCATGTAAATGAGCGTTTGAGAGCGGCACGTTCGATGCTCAAGGGTAGGCAGATAAAAGTTGCTGGTAACGGTAATTTTAGATAAATGATAAGGCTCGACAGGATTCGGCTTACGGCCTGCTTTTTAAATGAAACTCAACTTTTAAAAGCGCAAAGCGCGCATTAAAAGTTGTTAGTTGAAAGAATCTATGTGATTATAATTGGCATAAAAAAGAAGAGAAATGTCTATATTAAATTTGAAGAAAACTTAGTATTAACTTAATAATTCACATATGAAAAAATGATACAAATTTTTGACGATTTCTCTTCTAGTATTTATTTATGCACTAACACTCAAATTTTAAGTTCTTATTAAAATTTAAATCAACTAACTGTATTGCTTTGTAAAAGTAGTTTAGTTGATGGTTTTTACATGCAAAAAAACTGATACATTTTGTAAGGTTAAACCGTATATTTTTGTTTGAAAAAATAAATTGGTAATTGTTTTGATTTTTTTGTGTTTAACAATACCACGATCCTGAAAACGGATCATAGCAATCAAAACAAGTTCCGTTTTGACAAATTTGGTCAATGGTGCAATCTGATTGAGAAGTGCAATTTTTAGGAGTTTTTAAGTTAACTCTATCATTTCTTGCAGGTTAGATTTTTTTAATGAAGGTATGACTGTTTTTTTGATTCTAAGGTAAATGTAGCTATTCAAGTTTTCAGTTGTTTACGGTGAATCCGTAGATGTACTATTGTATTTGAGTTTTAATATTAGAGGTTAATGCATTATAAACCAAAAATATTTATAACCAAAAAACCACGCCAAAAGCGTGGTTTTTTATATATGTTGAATTTGTATTATTCAGCCATAGTGTGATACACATTTTGCACGTCGTCATCTTCTTCAAGCTTTTCTAATAATTTTTCAATGTCTGCGGTTTCTTCTTCGTTTAGAGGTTTTGTAACTTGTGGTATGCGTTCAAAACCTGAAGATAAGATTTCAATTTCCCGATTTTCCAATTCTTTTTGAATGGCTCCAAAGCTTTCAAATGGTCCGTAGAGTAATATTCCATCATCATCAGCAAAGACTTCTTCTACACCAAAATCGATAAATTCTAATTCTAATTCTTCTGCATCTTGACCTTCTGCGGGAATTCTGAAATTGCATGTATGGTCAAACATAAACTCTACAGAACCTTGCGTTCCCAAACTTCCATCACATTTGTTAAAATAGCTGCGCACATTGGCAACCGTTCTGTTGTTATTGTCCGTTGCAGTTTCCACCAAAATAGCAATTCCGTGTGGTCCGTAACCTTCAAAAAGTACTTCTTTATAGTTTTCAGTATTTTTATCAGATGCTTTTTTTATCGCACGCTCTACATTGTCTTTCGGCATGTTGGCAGCTTTTGCATTCTGAATTACCGCACGTAATCTCGAATTTGTGTCAGGATTTGGTCCGCCTTCTTTTACAGCCATCACAATATCTTTACCAATACGCGTAAAGGTTTTTGCCATTGCTGACCAACGTTTCATTTTTCGTGCCTTTCTAAATTCAAATGCTCTTCCCATGTACTAATTCTTTTTATTTTTACAAATATATATGTTGTATTATTCTTTTGGAATATGTCGGCTTAAAAATTTTGCCGAAGCGGTATTCCATTGATTTATAATTTTAGTTCGTTTTTGGTTTAATTCTTCATTTCGTTTATTGAAGTCCGTTACCGCTTTGTTAAAATCTTTTACCATACTATTGTATTGTTCGATTTCTTTTTTGGTACGATCTTTAGGATTTTTTTTATCGATCGCATTTTTTATCGCCGTAAATTTTTCATTGAACAAGAAGAATTCTATCAACTTCGGAAGTTCTTTTTGTGTTTCTTCTAAGTAAAATTCTAACGTTTCTTTTGTTGTTTTTACGAGCGACAAATCATCTTTATAAGTTTGAATAGTATCAACATCTTTTAAACCTTCTTGAGCAAAAGTTTGCAATGCGTTTAGGTTTTGCTGCATTGCGCTAACATCACCAGATGACAAGGCACGCATAAGTAAACTTTCTTGAATGTTACTTTTAAAAAATAACAGATACACAGCATTTCTATGAGCAAAAACTTTGTTAGAGATTTTCATTTTTCTCCCTAAATCACTTTCTTCATTAGTCAATCTAATATTGTTTCTTGCCGCATAATCTTCTAGCGCTTTTGTGTAGGTTTCTTGTGCTTCTTGCATGCGTTCGTCTACCTTTTTTTTGGCTAAGATGTATGCTTCCATAAAATCATACGACTGCTCGGCAACTTCTTTCATATCAACAATTTTTGCATAATCGTTTCTTAAAAGACTGTTGCGCAAGTTCATAAACTCTAACACTTGTTTTTTGTATGCACCTTCACCTTCAAATGGTTTTGCTTTTTTAATTTTGATAATCGCACGTTCTATCGATTTCAGCAAACGTTTACGATCACCTTCTATTTTTCGTGGACTTTTGCTGTGTGCAACCGATTTGGTATACTTCCACATGCTTTTGGAAATCTTTTTGTTTTCTTTCCCTATAAAAGTAAGATACGCATTTGGGTTTTTAAAATTTTGTGCAGTTGTGGTTTGAAACGCAAAAACACAGAAGATTATGAAAAGTGTTTTAAAGTAGTTTGTTTGCATATATTAGTTGGATAATTGTTTGATATAATCAGAGATAATACGATAGGTTTCTTCAATTTCATGATCGGTTTGAATACTTTCTATTGCGTATGAATTTAGTTTTGCTTTGTCTTTGTTATAAGCTAAAATTTCTTTAAAATCTTCCAAATTGACAACTTCAAAAGTTTCATGTTTCATTTCCAAATCATCTGATTTTTCAAAAATAGCATCAAACTTATCACTGTCTTCTTTAATGCCTTTAACAGAAATTGCCAGTTTACGTTCTTTATTGAGGTAATTTAACAAATCAGAATTTATCTTTTCAATAGTTTTGGAAGCTTTACTTTTTTTAATTCTCGCCAAACTTTTGGCACGTAAATTTTCGTAGTTTTTAGCTGTTGGAATTTTAAAATAGATATCTTTTACTATGGTGTCATTTTTGATGAAATTTTCATTCGCGCTTTCGCCACTTTCCAAACCGACAAATAGGCTTGGAAACTCAATATCTGGTTGAATTCCGATTCCTTGATGTGTATCGCCTTTAAAACCATACATTTTTTCAATCGTGATTTTAATATATCCGGCATCTCGTCGTAGTGGAACGACTTGTTGTATGGTTCCTTTTCCGTAGGTTTTACTTCCAACGACGATTGCTCTGTTATGGTCGCGCAATGCTGCGGTAATAAATTCTGAAGCAGAAGCACTTTCGTTATTAATCAAAATAACTAAAGGTTTGGTAAATAATGTTCCACGATTTAAGTCTTTTATGATTGTTTTTTTATTTTCATGATTGCGGTAAATTCCCAACGGACCTTTGTCAATAAACATTCCTGCCAAATCGATTGCCTGTTTCATAGAACCGCCACCATTTCCACGTAAGTCTAAAATTAAACCATCGATATTTACGGCATTTAGTTTGAATAATTCTTTTGCGATGTCGTTAGCACTTCCGTAGCCATAATCTAAATTTGTATAGAAACTTGGCAACGAAATATACCCTATATTTTGTTCACCTTTTAGAATAAAACTGTTTACCGCATTGACTTCAATTTTTAAATTTTCCTTTTTTAATGTTACCGTTTTATTGATATTTTTTTCGGTCAGAATATTTATATTGAAGATTTTATTGGCTTCATCAAAGATAAAATCATACAAGCTTTCAAGTGAAAGACATGTTGTGCTTAATTTATTTTTGTTGGCTTCCAGCGAAAGTACCAAATCGCCTGCATTGATTTCTTTTTCTTTCCATGCCGTACTGCCTGTTTGCAAGCCTGAAACGACAATTTTACCATCGCTATTTTTTGAAAACCAGACACCAATGGAGTTCGTTTCCGTACCGATGGAATTCATAAAAGTGGTATTGTCTGTTGGATCAAAATAACTACTATGCGGATCAAAATATGAACAAACAACATCCAAAAACGTAGTTTCAACAAACGATTCTAATCCGCTTACCGCTTGAAGCTTGTCTAAAATAAAGCATTTGTTTTCTGCGATAACTTTCGATTTTATTTGTGTTTTTACTTTTGAAAAGTTGGAAGGTTTTGATAGGGATAAATATTCACGAATAATATCAATTCGGATTTTCTTTGACCAACGTTTTTGCAAGGTTTTACGTGTGTTGGAAAACTCGGCTTTATCTTCTAAAGTTCCGTAGGAAACAGAGTCTTTTCCCGAGAAATCTAGCTTGCTTTTTTCTAGATTTTCAATAGATTGCTGTGCAAATTCTAATTGCGATTTGTAGGAAGCGGTTAGTGTTTTAATAAAATCACATTCTTCATTCATTAAATAATCATCAAACTTTGTTTTTAAATCCTCTAATGCTTCTATATCTGCTTCCGAATATAGCATATGTTTATCATCCAAACGTTCAAAAAGTTTATTAAAAACATAAGTTGAAAAATTGTCGTCAATTGTTTTTGGTTTGTAATGATTATTTTCCAACATGTTTAAAACCAAACTAGATTTTTGGCAAAAAGACGTGTCGGTTTGTGCATAAGTCGAAGCGACAACACAAAGAAGTATAAAACGTAAAATTTGATGCATGTATGCGAATAAAGATTTGTAGTACATAAAGTTACGAATTTAACAAATCTTTTGATTTTTTACATAGGAATATGTCTAAAAAGCGATGCTTAATAATCGTTTATTCTTTGATTTTCCCAGAAATGTATGCTAAAGTTTCCTGATTGCTCGTAGCTAAATGCTTAGGGAGTTTGTTATCTTTTGGTAAAACTGCTAAAAAACGATCAAAGTTTGACGTGTATACATTTTTGAATAATGGTTTTTCTATATGCATACTTTTTAATATTTCTGTAAAAAATTCATCATGATGTATCAAATCTTCTGCACCCAAATGAAAGATTCCATTTTTACGACGATTTATCATGTAATGGATTTGTTGTGTGAGTTTTTTATCAGAAATCGTATTCATTACCAAGTTTGGAAAAACTTCAATAGGAACTTTTTCGCGCAAGCATTGTTTTATTTCTAGAATTCGCGGTGAATTGTTCCCAAAAACCATTGGCAATCGGATGATCGCATATTTTTTCTGCGGCAAACGCATTAACATATTTTCAATACGAATTTTCAGCTTGCCATAGATACTTTCGGAAAGTGTTTTGTCAAATTCATAAGAAGGATAACTGCTGTACGCATCAAAGACATTGGCTGATGATAAGAAAAATAGCTTACACGGTTTGGTTTTTACATATTCCGTTAAAAAAACATGTGCTTCTATTTGTGCAGCAAAATCGCCACGCAATGCTGAAATAATGATGGTTGGTTGTACTTGCAACACAATTTCGTCAATACCATCATAATCCAAATCGTAACGAAAAAAGTGTTTATTCTTCGCGAATGATTTGTTGCTGTAAAAAGTTCCGTACACATCAAAATAGGAGCAAAGCTCTTTATAAATCGCTTGACCGATATATCCGCTTGCTCCTAAAATTAAAATTCTATTCAAAAGTATTTGATCTATTTTTTATAAAAAGGAAGTTTTACCACTTTTGCGGGAACTCTGTTTTTACGTATTTGAATGTAAATGTTGCTTCCATAATCAGCAAAAACGGTAGGCACGTATCCTAAGCCAATTCCAATACGCATTGATGGTGACATAGTTCCAGAAGTAACCATTCCTAGTTTGTTACCATTACCATCAACAATATCATATCCTTGTCTTGGAATTCCGCGATCTTGCATTTCAAATGCCACTAATTTTCGTGTAGTTCCCAATCGTTTTTGATCTTCAATTTGTTCACGATTCACGAAATCTTTTGTAAATTTTGTAATCCAACCTAAGCCAGCTTCAATCGGAGAAGTTGTTTCATCAATGTCATTTCCATACAGGCAATAACCCATTTCCAAACGGAGTGTATCTCTAGCCGCCAAGCCAATTGGTTTGATTCCAAAACTTTCTCCAGCTTCAAAAACCTTTTCCCAAACTTCGGCAACATCTTCGTTTTTACAATAAATTTCAAATCCGCCAGAACCTGTATAACCTGTTGCAGACACAATTACATTTTCAACACCTGCAAACTTGGCAATTTGGAACGTGTAGTATTTAATATTTGTCAAATCGACTTCAGTCAAAGATTGCATTGCCTCAACAGCTTTTGGTCCTTGGATCGCCAATAAAGAATATTCATCAGACACATCACGCATTTCAGCACCAACATCATTATGACTCGAAATCCAGTTCCAGTCTTTTTCAATATTAGAAGCATTCACGACCAAAATATATTTTTCCTCATTCACTCTGTAAATAATCAAATCATCTACAATTCCGCCGTCATTGTTAGGCATACAACTATATTGCGCTTTTCCATCTTTCAATTTTGAAGCATCATTTGTGGTAACTTTTTGAATCAACGCCAAAGCATTTGGTCCAGAAATTACAAATTCTCCCATGTGACTTACGTCAAAAACACCAACGCCATTGCGCACGGTTTCGTGTTCAATATTAACGCCTTCGTATTGTACAGGCATGTTATATCCTGCAAAAGGAACCATTTTAGCGCCTAATGCTTCGTGAATTTTTGATAGAGCTGTATCCTTCATGTGTTGTTTTTCTTAAATTGATTGCGAATTTATGAAAAATAGGGATAAAAAAATGGGGAATCTTTAGTTGATTCTCAAATTAAAGCGACTTTTTAGAATTTTCACAAATTTGGGAGATTTTGAGTTATTTTTTCAAGAAGTTTTTTAGACTTTCATAGTCAGAAATAAAATTTGCTTTTTTCTCTTTGTGCATGATTTCTTGAATTTGTTGAGGAATCTCTAATTTTAGATTTAAAGTCGATTCTACCGTAGGTAAAAATTTGACAGGATGTGCAGTTTCTAGAAAAACGCCGTATGCATCTTTTAAATCGTGCTGTTTTAAGCCCAAATAACCAACAGCGCCATGCGGATCGGCAATGTATTTCGTTTGATCGTACAGAGATTTCATGGCAGTTTTTGTTTCATCATCTGTAAAACTATAGGATGAAAAGTGCTTTCTGATTGTTTCCAAATCATTTCCATACAATTCTTGAATACGGATGAAATTACTCGGATTTCCCACATCCATAGCATTTGAAATCGTTGCTTTTGATTTTTGAGGAATGTACTCGCCATTTTCTAAGTAATTTGAAACCGTATCGTTTACATTTGTTGAAGCGATAAAATGCTGAATAGGCAATCCTAGTTTTTGTGCCATAATGCCTGCGCAAATGTTTCCAAAGTTTCCACTAGGTACAGAGAATATAATGTTTTTATGTTTTTTGTGTAATGCTTTGTAAGCAAAGAAAAAGTAGAACATTTGTGGGAGCCAACGTGCAATATTGATTGAATTTGCAGAGGTTAATGTACGTTCAATTTCGTCATCTAAAAAAGCAGTTTTTACCATTTCTTGACAATCATCAAAAACACCATCAACTTCCAAAGCGGTAATATTTTGACCTAAAGTGGTTAGTTGCTTCTCTTGAATTTCACTGACTTTCCCACTCGGATATAAAATGACTACTTCAACACCTTTTACACCAAGAAATCCGTTGGCAACTGCACCACCAGTATCTCCAGAAGTAGCCACCAAAACCGTTACTTTTTTTTCTTCATTACGATTAAAGTAGCCTAAACAACGTGCCATAAAACGCGCGCCAACATCTTTAAATGCCATTGTTGGACCGTGAAATAATTCTAAAGTTCCAATATTTTCTTCAATAGAGACAACAGGAAAATCGAAACTTAAGGTTTCCGCTATAATGTTTTTTAAAATAGTCGCAGGAATATCGTCACCTACAAATTGTTGAATGACTTCAAAAGCAATTTCTTCATGCGAATACGTGTCAATATTTTTGATAAATTCTAGTGATAATGGCGTGATTTTTTCGGGAAAATAAATTCCTCTATCGGGAGCTAATCCTCGAATAACCGCTTCTTTAAAAGATACTTTTGGAGCTTTATGATGTAGACTGTAGTAGTTCATTTTTTGTTTTATTGTTGCTAGTTGCTAGTTGCTAGTTGCTAGTTGTTTGTTATTTGTTGTTCGTTATTTGTCAGTTTGACTGCATTTGAGAATAACTTCGGTTTTGTAATATTTTACATTTATCATTTCAAAGTGTCGTTTAGAAAATTCTATAAACAGATTACTTCGTCGTTTCTCCTCGTAATGACGTCTAAAAATACTTTTACATTTAAAATTTCTAAATCGCCCGACAACCATTTGCGTTAATTTTTGAAACATGAATGTCGTAATCAATGTTTAAGTTTTTATAGGTTTCCGACATTGTTTTCGCGACTTTTTCAGCCATTTCTTTTCCTTTGCTTAGTGCAAATATTGATGGTCCAGACCCTGAAATTCCTGCGCCCAACGCACCACATTTGATGGCATTTTGCTTCACTTCATTAAATCCTGGAATCAAGATGGCGCGTAACGGTTCTACAATTTCGTCGTGCAATGATCTGCTGATGAGGTCGTAGTCAGAAGTGTATAATCCGCTAATTAATCCACCGAGATTTCCAATTTGAATGATGGATTTTTTCAACGTGATATTTTGCTTCAATACCGAACGCGAATCAGAGGTTTTGACTTCTATTTGCGGATGAATTACTGTTGCGTACAATTCGCTTGGTGTAGGAATTTTAATGATATCCAACGGATCATAACTTCGCACCAAACTGAATCCGCCCAAAAGGGCAGGAGCAACATTGTCTGCGTGTGCCGTTCCACTTGCGAGTTTTTCACCTTGCATAGCAAAAGGCACTAATTCTTTCGTAGCAAAAGGCTTTCCCAACAATTCATTTATTGCCCAAACCGTTCCTGCGGAACTTGCGGCACTGCTTCCAATGCCGCTTCCAGCTTTGATTTTTTTATAAATTTCAATTTCAAAACCGTGATCTAGATTTAGTTTTTCAAGCATTGCCAAACCTGCAACACCAGCTACATTTTTTTTGGTTTCTAATGGCAAATCCTGTCCCACGAGCTTCGAAATTGTAATCCCTTTTTTATTTGTTTTCCGAATAACCATTTCGTCACCAACGGTATCTAAGCACAATCCGAGGACATCGAATCCGCAAGATACATTTGCAATAGTTGCTGGCGCGAATATTTTGATTTCGTTCATTTTGTTTATAGTGTTGAGATGTTAATATTGAGAATTGAAAAAGTTTCAATATTCATATCTATTATTTTCAAGTACTTCTTGATAGTTCTGTAGCACAGTTGAAATACAATTTTTCTACGAAAAACCACTCGAACTGACGTTATTGAACACTTTATTTTATGGTTTAAATTTGACGTCAAGCTGAACTTGATTCAGCTTCCCACAAATAGCTAATACTTTTACATTTAAAATTTCCTAAAACTTTCCAATTCGTATCACATCAGCAAAAATTCCAGAAGCAGTTACCTCAGCACCAGCGCCAGCACCTTTTATTTGTAATGGTTGCGCTACATATCGATCTGTAAAAAATAATACAATATTATCGCTTCCTTCCAAGTTGTAAAAAGGATGATCTGACGGAATGTGTTGCAAACCAACTTTTGCTTTTCCATCTTCAAAAGTAGCGACATATTTTAAGCGACAGTCTTTGTCATTTGCTTCTTTGAAAATTTGTTGAAAATGTGCTTCATGTTTAGTGAGTGAAGCATAAAAGTCTTCATTATTTTCAGTAGCTAAAGTTTCTTGTGGTAAAAATGAGTTGTTTTCTATGTCTTCCAACTCTAGTATATATCCACTTTCGCGCGCTAAGATTAGAATTTTACGAGCGACATCAACGCCACTTAAATCTATTTTTGGATCGGGTTCTGTATATCCTTCTTTTTGTGCTTGTGTCACAACGTCGTGGAAGGTGTTTTGATTGCTGAAATTATTAAAAACAAAGTTTAAACTTCCAGAAAGAACAGCTTGTATTTTGTGTACACGATCTCCAGAAGCAATGACATTTTTGAGAGTGTCAATAATTGGCAAACCTGCGCCAACATTCGTTTCAAATAAAAATGGCGCATTGTATTTTTGCGATATACGTTTTAAATTCTGGTAGTTTTCATATTCTGAAGCACAGGCAATTTTGTTGCAAGTAACCACCGAAATATTGTTGCGTAAATAGTCTCCGTACACTTTTGAAACATCGTGACTTGCCGTAATGTCTATAAAAATGCTATTGCGTAAGTTGTGTGTTTTGATTGTTTCATAAAATTCATCTAAACTCGCTTTGTCGCCCTTAGCCAATTTGTCTTTCCAACTGTCTAAATCAATGCCTTCTTCATCAAAAAACATGGTTCTAGAGTTGGAAATTCCAATGACGCGAATGTTGAGTTTTAATTGTTCTCGCAAGTATTCATGTTGTTGTTTGAGCTGTGCCAAGAAGCGTTCACCCACATTTCCAACGCCAGTTACAAACAAGTTGAGTTGTTTTATTTTTTCTTCAAAGAATTCTTCATGCAACGCATTGAGTGCTTTTTTTGCATCTTCACTGTTGATAACCGCAGAAATATTTTTTTCAGAAGCACCTTGAGCAATTGCGCGAATGTTCACGTTATTTTTTCCTAGCATGCTAAACATTTTACCACTTAATCCTTGATGGTTTTTCATGTTTTCACCAACCAATGCAATAATGGCTAATTGTTGTTCAACCAAAATTGGATCTACTTTTTTTAAGGCAATTTCGTAAGCAAATGTTTCATCAAGTGCCATTTTGGCTCTAGAAGCTTCTTTGTCGTTGATTCCAATACAGATAGAATGCTCAGAAGATGCTTGCGTGATGAGAATGATGTTTATCTTTTCGGCGAGTAAAGTTTCAAAGAGACGTTTTGAGAATCCTGGAATTCCAATCATTCCGCTTCCTTCTAGTGTAAGCAATGAAATGTTTTCTATATAACTGATTCCTTTTACGGCTTGTTGTTTTCCTTGTGGATTTTTCGTGATTCGAGTTCCTTCTTGTTCAGGTGAAAAAGTATTTTTGACCAGAATCGGAATTTCTTTGTGTAAGACAGGTTGAATGGTTGGCGGGTAAATTACTTTCGCACCAAAGTGAGACAATTCCATGGCTTCTTGATATGAGATATGCGGAATTGGTGTCGCTTGCTTTACGATGCGTGGATTTGCTGTGTACATTCCGCTGACATCTGTCCAAATTTGCAATTCATCAGCGTCAACAGCACTTGCAATGATTGCTGCTGTATAGTCTGAACCTCCGCGCCCTAATGTTGTCGTTTCACCATTTGGTGTAGCAGCGATAAAACCAGGTAAAATGATGATTTGTTTTTCGTTTTTTTCAAAGAAAGCTTGGCAGTTTTCCTGTGTCAATTTCATTTCTACTTGAGCGTTTTCAAAGCTTTCAGTAGTAATAATTAATTCGCGACTGTCTTTATAATTACTATCCAATTGACGGACTTTCATTACTTCTGAAATGATATAGGAAGATAATAATTCGCCAAAACTAGCAATGGTTGCCAATGTTTTCGGTGTCAATTCGCGAAGTAAAAAACAACCTTCATATAAAGTTTCTAGGTAATTTAATAAACGTTTTGTGTGACTGATTACGGCACTTTGTTCGGTTACAGGAATTAAATCTTTGACAACTTGCATGTGTCTGTTTTCAATTTCTTGTAAGAGTGATCGGTAATATTCGTCTTTTACTGCTGCAAGTTCAGCAGTTTTTAGCAACATGTTTGTCGTATTTCCAAAAGCAGAAACGACAATTGCTAGTTTTTTATTTTGAGATGCTTTTGTAATAATATCAATTACTAAGCTTATGTTTTGCGCATTGGCGACAGAAGTACCGCCAAATTTGAGTACATTCATAAGTATTGTTTTGTATGGTTATTTGTAAAGTGTCAAAAAGAAATTCTTTGACTAAAAAAATGTGTTTGTAAACACCAATCGGTTATTATTAGCTAGACCCCAAAAGGGGTAATTGTAGTAGCAATCGTTACAGTTGTCTGAGAAACTGTACCGTTAATTGTGGAAGTAAAAATATTTGCTACTAAACGCATTTTTTGTCGTATGATGTTATTCAAAAGTATTACTTTTATGACCATAAACAAATTATATGTTTATTTTTCACGGATAATTAGTGAAATTCCCTTTTTTTTAAAAATGCGCTAAAAAAGTATAGCGAATTGTAAAGAATTTCATCAAATGTGTAACGCTTTACAGTAAAATAACGAATACATGAAGATATATTCAGCAGCTCAAATCTACGAAGCAATCAATACTACGATTGAAAAAAATCAAATCACGTCGAATGATTTAATGGAATTTGCAGGAACACAAGTTTTTAATTGGTTTCACACACGTATGCAAGGCGCACAAGTTCCAATTCATATTTATTGTGGCATTGGAAATAATGGCGGTTTGGGATTGGTTTTAGGAAGACAACTATTACATCATGGATATAATGTACATGTGTACGTGGTAAATTTTAGCGATAAGCGTACCAAAGATTTTTTGATTAATTATGATCGAATTAAAGAGTTTAAGATTTGGCCACGATTGTTGAGTTCTGGTGAAGAATTTCCTAAAATGGCAAAAGAAGATATTATTGTAGATGCAATTTTTGGAATTGGCTTGAATCGTGAAACTTCTGATTGGGTAAAGGATTTAATAAAATATATTAATGCATCGGAAGCATATACGGTTTCGTTGGATGTTCCATCAGGATTGTATCCAAACCATGCGCCAGAAGATAAGGAAGCCGTAATTGAGAGTAATTATACGTTGACAGGACAAGCGCCGAAGTTGAGTTTCTTTTTGCCAGAAACAGGTGTTTACATGCAACAATGGGAAGCTATTGATGTCGGTCTCGATCAGGAATATTTACAAAAAACTGACACAGAAGTTCAGTTGATTGATAAGTTTGAAGTATTACCATTGTATATTCCGAGAGAAAAATATGCGCACAAAGGAACTTACGGACACAGCTTGATTGTTGGCGGAAGTTACGGAAAAATGGGCGCAGTTACCTTGGCTAGTTCAGCATGTTTGCGTGTAGGTACAGGATTGATTACGGCGTATATTCCTGAGTGTGGTTATGCTATTTTACAAACCTCTTTGCCAGAAGCGATGGTGATTTGTGATGAAAGAGAAAAGCATATTGCAAAGATTCAATACGATATTGAGCCAAAAGCTATTGGAATGGGCGTTGGTATGGGAACTGATGCAGCAACCGTAAAGGCATTGAAAGCATTTTTAAAGACGAATAAAAATCGTTTGATTGTGGATGCAGATGCTTTAAATATTTTTGCCACGAATAAAACAATGTTAAAGTCTGTGCCAAAAGGTTCTATTTTGACACCGCATCCGAAGGAATTGGAGCGTTTGATAGGCGAGTGGACCGATGATTTTGATAAGTTGGAGAAAGCAAAAGCATTCGCTAAAAAGTATGATGTCATTTTAATTATCAAAGGCGCACACACGATTACGATTTACGACAATCATTTGTATATAAATAACACAGGAAACCCTGGAATGGCAACTGCAGGAAGTGGCGATGTGTTGACAGGAATGCTCACAGGATTGGTTTCACAAGAGTACGATCCGATAAAAGCAGCAATTTTTGGCGTGTATCTTCATGGGAAAGCAGGCGATTTGGCATTGTCAGGATTAGGCTATCAAGCATTAACTGCAAGTGACATTGTAGCTCATATTGGTGCTGCATATTTAGATTTGTTTAAAGAACCAGAAAAGCCATCTGCGGAAGCGAAGAAATAATAAAAAAACGCTTTGAAATTATTCAAAGCGTTTTTTTTAATCTATGCAGTTGCCACATCGCACATGCATGTTCCTGTGTCACAAGTAGCAGGAGTACACATATGAGAATGAGTTCCTGTTCCACAAACATTACCAAGGGAATTGGAATCACAAACATAGCAAGTGTTAAATGAATTACAGTTGTCAAATCCGGAAGTACCACCTCCGTTGATGTTATTGTGATTTAAATTACTAATTTTTCTCTTTTTGAAAGATAATGATTTTGTAGTTAATTTTTGTTTTTTCATGTATAATATTATTTATTATTTAAATGTAAAAAATACTACAATAAAATTGCTTTAAAGCAAGGTTAATTTCTTGTTAATTAAATTATATTTTCAATTCATCAAATAGTTCAATAAGTTTTGGACTAGATGGTCTTGGCGCATCCGCATTCACAATTTTACCATTCGGATCAATTAAAATAAATCTTGGGATTCCTTCAATTGCGTAATCAGTTACAAATTTAGACTTCCAAGCATTGTCTGCCATTAGTTGAATTCCTCCTAATTCTTTGTCTTTAACCATGTTTTTCCACGTATCATACGCTTTTGGAGTATCTATCGATATTGAGACAAATTCGATATTTTTATTATGATATTTTTTTTCAACTTTTTTCAAAGATGGAATTTCACCAATACAAGGTCCACACCAAGTAGCCCAAACGTCAATATATACATATTTTCCTTTTAAATCGGCTAAACTCGTAGTGCCACCTTTGTGATTTTCATAATCAAACGCAGGAGAATTTTTTCCTGCTACAAGATTTTGTACTTTTTTATATTTTTCAGTTACTTTTTCTTTTATTTCATCTTTATCAGCGATTTCTTGAATTAAATTGTAAATTGTTTCAATGTGCTTATTTGAGGGAGAGATGTCATATGCTAATTCGCTTGCTAGCGAGTTTTTAATATTTTGAGATTTTATACCCTTAATCAATTTAATACTTTCTACTTTTAGAGTGTCTGTGTAATATTTTTCTAAATAATGATTAGAAACTATTTGTTGATAGGACTCGGAGTTTCCAAAGTCTGTTGTATTATCATAATCAACTTTATCTAATGGAGCAAGAAAGCCTTCTGAAACCTTGAAGTTTTCTTTTTTTGCAAAGTATGGATGATAGGATGGATAACGATTTAAGTATGCCAAATACTCATAGTTGATATTTTTCTTTTCTAAAGAGATAAATTCATCAGATAATCCTTCCACTTTTGTTAGCGCATCTTCTGCTTTATTTTTTTGCTCATTTATTGTCTTTAAAAAATCAGCTTCTTCTTTAGTAAAGATTTCTTGAACATTTAATTTTTCATTGTTTAAGAATTTAGAAGCTAGGTAATTATTGCTTTCAGAACCTTTTCCGCTATATTTAATAGTCTCATCAAACTTTGAAGCATCTAGCGTAACTTCTAATTCATCTCCTTGTTTAGTGTAAAGAGAAGTGCGTTCTCTACCATGCGCCAGATTATAATATCCAGAAGTTTCTATATGGAGCGTATCGGAAAAAGTTCCATCACTATTAATAGAAATTTCTTTTTTAAAATCATTTCCAAAAATACTCACTTTTTCACCTTTTGGATTTTCGATTTTTCCTGAGAGTAATACATAATCTATTTCTGGTTCATTTTTGCAAGAGAAAATTGCAAAAGCTGCAACTACTAATAATATTTTTTTCATTTTAGTAAAGTTTAGGTATTCAATGTTGAATTTAATAGGGAGTAAAATTTCAAGATTAAATGGATTAATAATTAAATTTTTTAATGTGATTTACTCGACAGTAAATCGTCATAAATAATATAAAAACGATCTTTTATATTTTTAACTCATCAAATAGTTCCACAAGTTTTGGACTTGAAGGTCTTGGCGCATCAGGATTTACCACTTTTCCTTCAGTATCTAAAAGGATGAATCTTGGAATACCACTAATCATATATTCATTTGAAAATGTTTGATCGCCACCAAAGTGTAATTGTATACCGCCAAGTGATTTTTCTGTGACCATTTTTTCCCAAGCATCTCTGTTTTGATCTACTGAAATACTTACGAAAACTATGTTTTTATCCTTGTATTCTTCTTCTACTTTTTTTAATGCTGGAATTTGTGCAATACACGGTCCGCACCAAGTTGCCCAAATATCAATATACACGTATTTTCCTTTTAAATCAGCTAAAGAGGTTTTTCCACCTTTATGATTTTCATAGTCAAATGTAGGCGAAGGTGTTCCTTTTGGAAATTTTCTTTTGATAGCACTTATTTTTCCAATAAAACCTTTGTAATAGTTAATCATCGGATTGATGTCTTGTAATGAATTCGCTATCAATAAACTATCTACATTTTTTTGCGATTTAAAGTATGTGGTAAGTTCTGTTTTGATTTCGTCAAGTCGATTGTTAAGTTCGTCAGGAGCAAGACTACTTAGTTTATCAATATCCAGCATTTTTTCAGATTTACGTCTGCTTTCTGCCAAGAAATTACTGTTTTCAGCTCCTTTTCCAGAGAATTTTGCAGATTTCATATAGTTTTCTGCATCTGCCGACAGCACAACGTCATAATCATTTTTTAAGTAGGCACTTGTTCCATCTTTTCCATCAAAGACGCTAAATACGCCAGCTTCTACTTTTAGCGTATCTTTAAAAGTACCGTCGTCATTCACTTTGATTGTTTTTGAATAGGTTCTACTACGAATGTAAAGTGAGTCACTTTTTTTGTTTTTAATCGTTCCCGAAAATGTCACATAATCTTTTGGAACTTCTGGCTCATTTTCACAAGAAAAGATTGCAAATGCCGCAACCAATAGCAGTAATTTTTTCATTTTTTCAAAGTTTGTTTGCTCAAAAGTAACAGATTCTTTTTTTAATCAATAAATTATTAACAATTATTTGGTTAATACAGATTGAATTTTGACTTTTGAAAGATAATTTGATTACACCACCATGATACACGAAATTAGTTCACAAATCCTCGATATTGAGATCATTCAAGATTTACTAAATTCTGATGCAAAACTTGCTTTGTCGGAATCAGCAACCAACAAAATTGTAGCATGTCGTACATATTTAGACACGCGATTGGAAGACCAAAAGACGCCTATTTATGGTATTAATACAGGATTTGGTTCGCTGTGTAATGTGAAAATTTCTAATGAACATTTGTCAAAGTTACAAGAGAATTTGGTGACTTCTCATGCATGTGGAACTGGAGACCGTGTGCCACAAGCTATCGTAAAATTGATGTTGTTGTTAAAAGTGCAATCGTTAAGTTATGGACATTCTGGAATTCAGTTGAAAACTGTACAGCGTTTGATTGATTTTTATAATCACGATATTTTGCCTGTTGTTTTTGAGCAAGGTTCGCTCGGCGCATCAGGCGATTTGGCTCCTTTGGCACATTTGTCGTTACCGCTTTTGGGAAAAGGAAGTGTGTATTATAAAGGAAAAGAAGTTCCATCATCGGAAGTGTTAGAAAAGTATGATTGGCAACCTATCCAATTGAAAGCAAAAGAAGGTTTGGCATTGCTAAACGGAACACAGTTTATGAGTGCTTACGGCGTTCATACACTTATAAAAGCGTACAAACTTTCGTATTTTGCAGATTTGTTCGCAACAATTTCTTTGGAAGCTTTTGATGGGAGAATTGAGCCTTTTAATGATTTGATTCATTTGATTCGTCCGCATAATGGACAGTTGAAAACAGCCAAACGCGTGCAGGAATTTGTAGAAGGAAGCGAGTTAATTTCACAAGAAAAGAAACATGTGCAAGATCCGTATTCTTTCCGTTGTGTGCCACAAGTTCATGGAGCTACAAAAGATACGTTGGCTTTTATTCGAAAAACGTTTGAAACAGAGATTAATTCTGTGACTGATAATCCTAATATTTTTATCGCTGAGGATGAAATTATTTCTGGTGGAAATTTTCACGGGCAACCGTTGGCATTGGCATTAGATTATTTGGCAATTGCGATGGCGGAACTTGGAAATATTTCGGAACGCAGAACCTTTCAATTGGTTTCAGGATTGCGTGATTTGCCTGCATTTTTGGTGAATAATCCTGGATTAAATTCTGGTTTTATGATTCCACAATATACTGCTGCAAGTATTGTAAGTCAGAATAAACAGTATGCAACACCTGCAAGTATTGATTCTATTGTGTCGTCAAACGGACAGGAAGATCATGTGAGTATGGGCGCAAATGCTGCTACCAAAGCGATTAAGGTTGTGGATAATGTAGAACGTGTGTTGGCAATTGAACTATTGAATGCTTCTCAGGCATTGGTTTTTAGAGCGCCTTTAAAGAGTTCTGAGTTTATTGAAACGTATTTGGAAATGTATCGTGCGGAAGTTCCTTTTGTGGATGAAGATCGAGAATTGCATATTGCGATTCGTGATACATTGTCGTTTATACAGAATATGGCGATTGAGAATGAAGTTTTGTTTGAGTAGGGTTTTTGTGAGTTGTGAGTTGTTGGTTGTGAGTTGTTGGTTGTGTGTGGGTTTTGAGTTGTGAGTTTCTTAGAAAAAAAAAGTAATTCAACATTTATCATAAATTCGATTTCGCCCAAGTAATAGCTTCTGTAAGCGTTTTGAAGATGCTCATGGGTTTGTTGAAGAAGTGTTTTTCAATTTTAATATTGTGATTGTCAATAAATTTGTCAGAAACGATAGCAATTGCTTTTAAATTTTCGATTTCAAATACTTTTAAATACATCATCGGATCAACGGCGTACGAGTTTCTGCGAATGGTAATGTAGGCAAAAGGTTCTCTAGGAAAGTGTTTTTTTGCAATTTTCATAAGTTCGTTAGCAGTTTCCAAATTTAGTGTAATACCTTCATTGAGTTGTGCCAACATATATTCCTCATAAATTTCTACTTCACCTATTTGTAAAGTATACTTTTTAATGTATGAATGTGTATTTCCGTTGGTTATTTGCACTTTTAAATAGTTTGTATTAAAGATAGTTTATTTTGTTTTGATTCGCTAAAAAAAAAGATGAACTACGTAAAAATGTAAGAATTCATGTCTTTTTTCTTAAAAGTATTTATAGGGTCAATTGTTATACGACAGTATTGTCTGAGATGCTAGCGTTATTTTTTTCTAAAGGAATAATTTTATCTAACCAATTGATTGCTGCATTGAGCGTTGTGAATAACTCATATTTACCATTAAAAAAACTTTTTTCTACATGCGCATTTAATACTGAAAATTTTTTGTCAGTTACAACAGCAATACCTTTTAGTAAATTGTTTTCTGGAAGCATTTTATATACTTGCGGATCAATAGAATAAGAATTTTTTCTATATGAAATATATCCGAAAGGGACTTTATAGTTTTCATGAAAAAACTCAAAAAATGAAAGTAATACGTCTGTTGTAATGTGTACGCCTTCATTGATTTCACCAATGATTAAATCTTCATACAGATATAATTTTCCGTTTTCAAAAGTATAGATGTCTTTTAACACTTTTTCAATACTATGCATAGTGGTAGTCATTTATTTTGAGCGAAGTTACATTGGTAGTTATTGTTTATGTATTTTGAAAGCTGACTAACTTATAATTTTAGATAAAAGTCTTTTTTTTATCTGTAAACAACACGAAAAGAGGTAAAAAAGAAAAATCCTGTCTTCTTGGAAAACAGGATTTTATAATTATTTGGAAGTTATGCAATTAAGATTCTGTAGGTTTTTCAGCCTTTTCAATTTTAATTGTCAACTCGTCTGTCTTTTCGTTTAAATCCATAAAAATTTTGTCACCTTCATGAATTTTAGAAGTAATAATTTCTTCTGCCAACGCATCTTCAATATACTTCTGAATTGCTCTTTTAAGAGGTCTTGCACCATATTGTTTGTCAAAACCTTTTTCTGCGATGTAATCTTTTGCTTTATCGCTCAACTGTAAATCATATCCTAAACCTTTAATTCTAGCATATAATTTTGCAATTTCAATATCAATAATCTTGTGAATGTGCTCACGTTCTAAGGCATTGAAAATTACCACATCGTCAATTCTGTTTAAGAATTCTGGAGCAAACGCTTTTTTCAACGCGTTTTCAATCACACCTTTTGCATGATCGTCTGCTTGTGTCTTTTTAGCAGCTGTTCCAAAACCAACTCCCGAACCAAAATCTTTCAATTTACGAGCACCAATATTTGATGTCATAATGATAATGGTATTTCTAAAGTCAATTTTTCTTCCCAAACTATCCGTTAAATATCCGTCGTCTAAAACTTGCAATAACATATTGAACACGTCTGGATGCGCTTTTTCAACCTCATCAAGTAATACAACCGCGTATGGTTTTCTTCTAACTTTTTCGGTTAATTGTCCGCCTTCTTCATAACCAACGTATCCTGGAGGTGCACCAACCAATCGAGAAATCGCGAATTTTTCCATGTATTCACTCATGTCGATTCGAATCAATGTTTCTTCAGAATCAAATAACTCACGAGCTAACACCTTTGCTAATTGCGTTTTACCGACTCCTGTTTGTCCTAAAAAGATAAATGAACCAATTGGCTTATTCGGATCTTTAAGTCCCGCACGGTTACGCTGAATGGCTTTTACGACTTTTCCAACTGCTTCGTCTTGTCCGATTACTTTTCCCTTAATTAATTCAGGAAGTTGCGCTAGTTTGTTGCTTTCTGTTTGCGCAATTCTATTTACAGGAATTCCTGTCATCATGGAAACAACATCTGCTACATTATCTTCATCAACAGTTTCTTTGTGTTGTTTAGATTCTTCTTCCCACTTTTCTTGAGAAACAGCGAGTTCTTTTTCCAGACGTTTTTCGTCGTCTCTCAGTTTGGCAGCTTCTTCATATTTCTGTTTTTTTACAACAGAATTTTTCAATTCACGTACTTCTTCTAATTGACGTTCTAAGTCTAAAATTTGCTTCGGAACATCAATATTTGTGATGTGTACTCGAGAACCTGCTTCATCTAAAGCATCGATGGCTTTGTCTGGCAAGAAACGATCTGTCATATATCTGTTTGTCAGCATGACACAAGCTTTAATCGCTTCTGGCGTGTAACTCACATTGTGATGTTCTTCGTATTTGTCTTTGATGTTCTCAAGAATTTCAATTGTTTCTTCTACTGTAGTAGGTTCTACTACCACTTTTTGGAAACGTCTTTCTAGCGCACCATCTTTTTCAATATATTGTCTGTACTCATCAAGCGTTGTAGCACCAATACATTGTATTTCACCTCTGGCTAATGCTGGTTTAAACATGTTTGAAGCGTCTAAACTTCCAGTGGCACCACCTGCGCCAACAATGGTGTGAATTTCGTCGATAAAAAGAATAATATCATCATTCTTTTCCAATTCGTTCATCACGGCTTTCATGCGTTCTTCAAACTGTCCTCTGTATTTTGTTCCAGCAACTAAGCTCGCCAAATCAAGTGTTACGACTCTTTTATTAAAAAGAATACGCGATACTTTTCGTTTGATGATTCTGTTTGCCAAACCTTCTGCGATGGCAGATTTACCAACTCCAGGTTCACCAATTAAAATTGGATTGTTCTTTTTACGTCTACTCAAAATTTGAGAAACACGTTCTATTTCTTTTTCACGCCCTACAACAGGATCTAGTTTTCCTTCTTCGGCAAGTGCTGTTAAATCTCTTCCAAAATTATCTAATACAGGTGTTTTAGATTTTTTATTCACTTTTCCGCCTGTATTTGATGATCCAAAAGGATTTTCTTTTGAAGAATCTTGTGGTCCACTGTTGTCATCAGAGTATGACTCTGAACGTGGTGTGTCTATATAATCGTCATCGTTTGTTATCATATACTTAAATTGCTCTTTAACGTTGTCATAATCTACTTTTAGCTTATTAAGAAGCTTTGTGGTAGGATCGTTTTCATTTCGTAAAATGCACAATAATAAATGTGCGGTATTGATAGAAGAACTTTGAAAAAGTTTTGCTTCTAAAAATGTTGTTTTTAAAGCTCTTTCGGCTTGTCGAGTAAGATGTAAGTTTCGCTTTTCGTTTGGAGCGACTGCCACATTTGGGTTGGCAGGACTAAGAATCTCAACTTTTCTGCGTAAATGTGTCAAATCGACATCTAATGCATTTAAAATATTGATTGCTTTTCCGTTTCCGTCTCTAAGTAGTCCAAGCATTAAGTGTTCAGTACCAATGAAATCATGGCCTAAGCGCAATGCTTCTTCCTTGCTATAGGCGATTACATCTTTTACTCTTGGGGAGAAATTATCATCCATAAATATAGTTTCCTTTCGACATTAAAATTAATACTTCAATACGAATAATACAAAAATTGTTCCGTGATGAAAGGTAATTCAAGCTAATAGACGAAAAAAAACAGCGAATTCAAAGATTATAATATTAAATTATCAAAAAAACTTATCAAAAATTGTTAATAAAAAAACGTTAAAATGCTCCTTGAAATCCTCGCTGAATAGTAGTAAATGTTGTATATTGACCCGATTTGTAAAACTCGAAATATTAAAACATAAAATACATGGCAGAAGGAGAAAAGTTAATCCCTATTAATATTGAAGATGAGATGAAGTCTGCTTACATCGATTATTCGATGTCAGTCATTGTGTCACGTGCACTTCCAGATGTAAGAGATGGTATGAAGCCCGTACATCGTAGAGTATTGTTTGGAATGCATGAACTCGGAGTTAGATCGAGTTCCGCTCATAAAAAATCTGCAAGAATTGTTGGAGAAGTATTAGGTAAGTATCACCCGCACGGTGATACGTCTGTATACGACGCCATGGTTCGTATGGCGCAAGAATGGAGTTTGCGTTATATGCTAGTTGATGGGCAAGGTAACTTCGGATCTATTGATGGAGATAGTCCTGCAGCAATGCGTTATACGGAAGCAAGAATGCGCAAAATATCAGACGATATGTTGGCTGATATTGACAAAGATACCGTAGATCATTCCCTGAATTTTGATGACACGTTAAAAGAACCAACAGTATTGCCTACACGAGTTCCTGGTTTATTAATTAATGGAGCTTCTGGTATTGCCGTAGGTATGGCGACAAACATGCCACCGCATAACTTATCGGAAGTTGTTGACGGAATTCATGCATATATCGATAATAATGATATTGAAATTGATGAACTAATTCAACATGTAAAAGCACCAGATTTTCCAACTGGAGGAATTATTTACGGATATGATGGTGTACGTGAAGCGTTTAAAACGGGACGTGGACGAATTGTCATGCGAGGAAAAGCCGTGATGGAAGAAGTACAAGGTAGAGAATGTATCATTGTGACTGAAATTCCATATCAAGTCAATAAAGCAGATATGATTAAGAAAACTGCCGATTTGATTAATGATAAAAAAATTGATGGTATTTCTTCTATTCGTGATGAATCTGATAGAAAAGGAATGCGCATCGTGTATATCTTAAAACGTGATGCAATTCCGAATATCGTATTAAATAAACTATATAAATACACTGCGTTGCAATCTTCGTTTAGTGTCAATAATATTGCTTTAGTTCATGGACGTCCACAATTATTGAATCTTAAAGATATGATTCATTATTTTGTGGAACACAGACACGAAGTAGTAACACGTAGAACACAATACGAACTTAAAAAAGCAGAAGAACGCGCGCATATTTTAGAAGGTTTAATTATCGCTTCTGATAATATTGATGAGGTAATTGCTATCATTCGTGGTTCGCAAAATGCGGAAGACGCTCGTAACAACTTAATCAAGCGTTTTGAATTGACAGAAATTCAAGCCAAAGCGATTGTTGAAATGCGATTACGTCAGTTAACAGGTCTGGAACAAGACAAATTGCGTGCTGAATATGACGATATCATGAAAAGTATTGAAGATTATCGTGATATTTTGGCAAACAAGTCAAGAAGAATGAATATCATTAAGGAAGAACTGGAAGTCATCAAAGATAAATACGGTGATGAAAGACGTTCAATGATTGAATATGCTGGTGGAGACGTAAGTATTGAAGATTTAATTCCTGATGAAAAAGTAGTAATTACCATTTCTCACGCAGGATATATTAAAAGAACTTCTTTAACAGAATACAAGCGACAAAATAGAGGTGGCGTTGGACAAAAAGGAAGTGCAACCCGAAATGAAGATTTCCTTGAACATTTATTCGTAGGAACCAATCACCAATACATGTTGTTCTTTACGCAACAAGGAAAATGTTTCTGGATGCGTGTATACGAAATTCCTGAAGGAAGCAAAACGTCCAAAGGTAGAGCAATTCAGAACTTAATCAACATTGAAAAAGATGATAAAGTAAAAGCATTCATTTGTACGCAAAACCTTAAAGACGAAGAATACATCAATAATCATTATGTGATTATGGCAACGAAAAAAGGTCAAGTTAAGAAAACACCTTTAGAGCAGTATTCGCGTCCGCGTACCAATGGTATCAATGCTATCACTATTAAAGATGGAGATGAGTTATTAGAAGCAAAACTCACTACAGGAAACAGTCAGGTAATGTTGGCAGTAAAATCTGGTAAAGCTATTCGTTTTGAAGAAGAAAAAACACGACCAATGGGAAGAAATGCTTCGGGAGTTCGTGGAATCAGACTTGCAGACGATAATGATGAAGTAGTTGGAATGGTTGCTGTAAACGATATGGAAAGCAACATTTTAGTTGTTTCTGAAAATGGATATGGAAAGCGTTCAAGCTTAGAAGATTACCGAATTACCAATCGTGGAGGGAAAGGAGTGAAGACGATTTCTGTGACTGAAAAAACGGGTCAATTAGTAGCTATTAAAAATGTTACTGATGAAGATGGATTAATGATTATCAACAAATCTGGAATTGCAATTCGTATGGCAGTAGCAGACTTGAGAGTGATGGGAAGAGCCACGCAAGGAGTTCGTTTAATCAACATAAAAGGTAAAGATTCTATTGCGGCTGTTGCGAAAGTTCGAAATGAACAGCAAGAAGAAGAAGCAATTGAAGGTGCTGAAAACCTTGAAAACACTGAGCAAACAGAAAATGGCACAGCTGTTGATATGAATAACGAAGGTGACAGCAAAACAGAAGAATAATATTTATAACACAAACCTCAATTATTTTAAACATTAACAAAATGAAGAAGACAATTTTAATTTTCTCAGCACTGTTGATAACAGCATTTTCTTTTGCACAAAAGAAAGAATTAAAAGCTGCTGAGAAAGCATTAAAAAAAGGAAATACAGTAGAAGCTAAAGATGCTCTTGCTAGTATTTCATCTACAATTGAAAGCGCCGATGCAAAATACAAAGCAAAATACTATTTCCTAAAAGGGAAAACGTATCAAGAATTAGCAGACAAAGGAATGGATACTGATGCATCTCTTAAAACTGCTGGAGAAGCTTACAATAAATTATTAGCTTTTGAAAAAGAGCAAAGAGAATTTAAGTATACCAAAGAGGCAAAACCAAACTTACAAACTATGGTAAGTAAGTTAGTAGACAAAGCTATTGCTGCACAAAAAGCAAAAGACTACACAAAAGCTTCTAGTATATTGTACTTATCATACACTTTGCAACCAGAAAATAAAGACTTGTTGTACTATGCGGCTTCAAACTCAATTTCTGGACAAGATTATGATACTGCATTAAAGCACTATCTTGAGCTTAAAGATGCTAACTATACAGGCGTAAAAACTCAATACTTTGCAACGAATGTGGCGAATGGTAAAAAAGAATCTTTCCCTGATAAAACGGTAAGAGACTTATCTGTAAGAGCTAAAACACATTCAAATCCTACAGTTGAAAAAACGAAATCTAGATTGCCAGAAATCGTAAAAAATATTTCTTGGATTTATACAAATCATGTTAAAGACAACGAAAAAGCTTTAGCTGCTGTTGAAGAAGCAATTGCTGCAAATCCAAACGATTCATCTTTATTATTGACAAAAGGAAATATCTACTACAAAATGGGAGATACGGCTAAGTTTAAAGAAATCATGCAAGAAATCATTACTAAAAACCCTAATGATGTAGATTCATACTACAATATCGGAGTAATTAGTGCTGAAAATGGTGATGTAGAAGAAGCAAGAGCAGCTTACCGAAAAGTATTAGAACTTGATCCTGGGTATATCAATGCTGGAATCAACTTATCAAAAACATACTTAGATGAAGCTTCTGACGTAGTTGATAAAATGAACGAACTAGGAAACTCTGCTGCAGACAATAAAAAGTTTGAAGAATATCAAGCACAACAAACAGCTTTATACAGAAAGTCATTAAAAGTCTTAGAAGGAATCTCTCAAAGTGTTCCTGATGATGTAAAAATCTTAAAGCAACTTAAAGGATTGTACTCTTTCTTAGGAGAAGATGAAAAATTCAAAAAAGTAAAAGCTAGATTACAAGAATTAGGACAATAGTTCACTCTTACATACAGCTATAAAACCTCGCAATTTGCGGGGTTTTTTTATGCTGTAATATGTTGTGGAAAACCGTCAGTTCAGACTTTTAAAAAATCAACTAAAGACAAAATTTACTAGAGTTCTTAGGGACTCTCCAACTATGGAAAACCTTTGATTAAAATAATGGAGCATATCTTTTTGATTGAAGAAGAAGAAAAAATAAGTAACAATTCCCGTATAAAATTGTTTTGTGAGTTAATTAACTTTCGTTAGATTTGAAATTCATCACTTTCCTATGAAAACCTACACAACCATACTTCTTAGTTTCTTATTTGCTGGCGCAACTTTTGCACAATCTTTTACATCATATCGTACAGGAAGTTCCTTTAGTACAAATGTAACGCCGCAAGGTGGTTCATGCTTAATGGGCGGCGCTTCGGAGTCTGATGATGCTATGCGCTGGTTTTTGCAACGTGCCAACGGCGGTGATGTGTTGGTGCTTCGTGCAAGCGGTTCGGATGGTTATAACAATTATATGTATTCAGATTTGGGTGTTACGGTAAATTCGGTAGAAACGATTGTTTTTAATAACAGTTCAGCAAGTTCAGAAACCTACATTCATCAACGTATTGAAGAAGCAGAAGCGATTTGGTTTGCTGGTGGCGATCAGTGGAATTATGTCTCTTATTGGAGAAATACAACCATTCAAAATTTAATTAATGACGCTGTAAATAATAGAAATGTTGTGATTGGCGGAACAAGCGCAGGAATGGCAATTTTGGGCGGACATTATTTTTCTGCGGAAAATGGAACGATTACTTCAGCTCAGGCTCTCGCGAATCCATATGCAAATGATGCAACTGTATCAAGTACTCCTTTTTTGGAAAATTCGTTTTTAACAGATGTGATAACTGACACTCATTATGACGATCCTGATCGTAGAGGTAGACATACTGCATTTTTAGCTCGCATCATTACAGATAATAGCGGTTCAGGAATTATCCCGAAGGGAATTGCCTGTGATGAATATACCGCAGTTTGTATAGATGATGTTGGTTTGGCGCGTGTTTTTGGAGATTATCCAACGTATGATGATAATGCATATTTTATTCAGCCAAATTGTGAACTCACAGACATGCTGCCCGAAACTTGTACTGCAAATACTGCTTTACATTGGGATAAAGGTGGAATGGCATTGAAAGTGTATAAAATAAAAGGAACTGTAGAAGGAACACATACATTTGATTTATCTGATTGGCAAACGGGAACTGGTGGAACTTGGGAACATTGGTCTGTCAACAACGGAACATTTGTCGCTTCTGTGGGAACACAAATTAACTGTATTTTAAGTGTAGACGAACTAGCGCAACCAACGGTGGAAGTTTATCCAAATCCTGTAAAAAGTAACCTAATCGTTTCTGCTGAAAAGCCCATACAAGCTATTGAATTATTGGATGGTTTTGGTAGAATTGTATTGCAAAAAGACGTTTCAAACGTTCAGGAAACAAGCTTACAATTGTTAAAACTAAGCTCAGGAACTTACTTTTTAAAAGTTCAGGTAAATGATGCAATTATCATCAAAAAAGTTATCAAATAGCTAACATTACAAGAAGTTTTACAAGAAGCTGTATCTTTGCCATTCATTTAGAAAAAAAGATAGCATGAGTTCAAAAAACGATTCCAAAGCGTTTTATGCAAAATTAAAAACACAATTAGAGGAAACAACACAATTTCCAACATTATATATGTATAAATTTATTGTTCCTTCAAGTGATGATAAAATAAAGCAGGTACACCAGATTTTCGATAATATTGGCGCTGTGATAGATACGAAAAGGTCTTCCAAAGGAACTTATACAAGTGTAACGATTACCGTAAATATGAAAAGTGCCGACGCGGTAATTGAAAAATATAAGGAAGCAAGCGTAGTTGAAGGGATAATTTCTTTGTAACGAGCGTAGTTATCTAGATTTTTTTTACTATTTTGCGATTATAAAAATAATCTTCACAAGAACTTTATTTTACTTCAATATTTACCTTACAAACAAATTTTATTTTGATTGACCAGTTAGAGTATAACACAGAGCGTAAACGATTGATTATTCCTGAGTATGGGCGACATATTCAAAAAATGATTAACATCGCGGTAGCTACAGAAGATCCTGTAGAACGTAACAAACAAGCAAAAGCCATTATCGGCGTGATGGGAAATTTACAACCACATTTGCGTGACGTTCCAGATTTTCAACATAAATTATGGGATCAATTATTTATTATGTCTGACTTTAGACTTGATGTTGATTCTCCTTTTCCAAAACCTTCACGTGAGTTATTAGAAGAACGACCTGAACCTTTAGAATATCCTCAAAACTTTCCAAAATATCGTTTCTACGGAAATAATATCAAGCGAATGATTGATGTGGCGAATAAATGGGAAGAAGGCGATATGAAAGAAGCTCTTGAGTTTGCGATTGCCAATCACATGAAAAAATGTTACCTCAATTGGAACAAAGATACCGTTGAAGATTATGTGATTTTTAAGCATTTATTAGAGTTGAGTAATGGGAAAATTGACTTGGCAGCAAAAAATGAAGACTTATCAGATGCTTCCAACCTTCTAAAGCAGAAGAAGAAATTTTCGCATAACAACAAGAATCAGCAACGAAATAATAAAAATCGTAACAATAGAAAACGTTACTAACAAAATTCATTATCATATTTTATGGGGACTTTTAAGATTGAAGGTGGTCATCAGTTAAAAGGAAGTATTCAACCACAAGGAGCCAAAAACGAAGCACTACAGATTTTATGTGCCGTTTTGTTAACTCCTGAAAAGGTTACAATTAGCAATATTCCAGATATCGTTGATGTCAATAAATTAATCATGCTTTTAGGAAACTTAGGTGTGAAAATTCAGAAAAACGGACCTGGATCGTATACTTTTCAATCAGATGATATCAATCTTAAATATTTAGAATCTGAACAATTTAAAGAAGAAGGACGCGGGTTGCGTGGCTCAATTATGATTGTTGGTCCATTGTTAGCGCGTTTTGGTAAAGGATACATTCCGAAGCCTGGTGGTGATAAAATTGGACGAAGACGTTTGGATACGCACTTTGAAGGTTTTATAAAGCTTGGCGCGAAATTTAGATACAATCGTGAAGACTATTTCTACGGAGTAGAAGCTGATAAACTTCAAGGAACGTATATGTTGCTAGATGAAGCTTCCGTAACTGGAACCGCAAATATTGTAATGGCTGCCGTATTAGCAGAAGGAACAACTACGATTTACAATGCCGCTTGCGAACCATATTTACAGCAATTGTGTAAAATGCTGAACCGAATGGGCGCAAAAATTCGCGGTGTTGGTTCTAATTTACTACGCATTGAAGGTGTTGAAGAATTAGGCGGAACAGAACACAGAATGCTTCCAGATATGATCGAAATTGGAAGTTGGATTGGTTTGGCTGCTATGACTCGAAGTGAACTCACGATTAAGAATGTAAGTTGGGACGATTTAGGTCAAATTCCAGATGTATTTAGAAAACTTGGAATTACCGTTGAACGAAAAGGTGATGACATTTATGTACCAGAACACAAAGATGGTTACGAAATTCAAAATTATATTGACGGTTCTATCTTGACTATTGCAGATGCGCCTTGGCCAGGATTCACGCCAGATTTATTAAGTATTGTTTTGGTTGTTGCTACACAAGCACGTGGAAGTGTCTTAGTACATCAAAAAATGTTTGAAAGTCGCTTGTTCTTTGTCGATAAATTAATCGATATGGGCGCAAAAATTATCCTATGTGATCCGCATAGAGCAAGTGTCATTGGTCACGATTTTAAATCGCAACTAAAAGCAACAACGATGGTTTCTCCTGATATTAGAGCAGGAATTTCGTTATTGATTGCGGCATTATCTGCCAAAGGAACTTCTACCATTCACAATATTGAACAAATAGACAGAGGTTACGAAAATATTGATGAACGCTTACGCGCTATTGGTGCGAAGATTGTTCGTTTGTAAACAAAATTACTTCATTAAAAAATGAATTACCTTTTAAAAAATAGTAATTCATTTTTTTTGTAAACTTCGGAAAATACTAATTTTTCGTAATTTCAATTTCCACACGTCTGTTGGCACTACGATCACGACTTCCTTTTTCTGGAAAACGTAGCGGAGCTTTGAAAGCGTATCCTTTGTAAGTAAGACGTTCTTTTGAAATTCCTCTACTAATAAGATATTTGTAAATAAATCGAGCTCTATCTACAGAAAGTGTTTCTGTGCCTGTTTCACTATTTAAAGCATCTGAATCGTCATCGCCGCCACAACAAACATGCCCTTGCACTTCGATATGTATATTTCTGTTTTTCTTTAAAAAACGCACCAATTTTTCCAATTCCTTTTTGGACGATTTTATCAAAGTAACTCTCCCAGTTTTAAAGTTAATTTTTCCTAGTGCATACGTGTTTCCTACACGCAACTCATTAATTGGAACAACATAGATATTTTCTTTTCGTTCAACAACTTTAGGTTTATGATCGTTTTTTGAAGCAGAAATGGAAACTTTTCGGTGCTTTTTTACACCAATGCGTTCGTTTTGTTTTGTAGTTTCTGTAGGCAATTCACCTTTTGCTTCCTGCTCAATGGAGTTGATAAAAGATTCATAATGTTCTTTTAAATAATTTGCGACAGTTGTTGCTCGATTTTCAGACAATTCCAAGTTAAAATGCTCAGTATCTACAAAATCAGTATAGCCTTTAATCACAAAATTATAAGTTGTGGTACTGTCTAAATCAGCTAATTGTGTGTTGATTTTTTTTTGATGTTGAGAAGATAATGTAAACTTTCCCGAATCAAAATAAATATCAAATTCAATTTCTTGCGCTTGACACAGATTGATACCACATAAAAACAGGATAAGTAGACGTTTCATTGATTCTCATTTGGGAATCAAAAGGTACAAAATTATCATAAAAAATAAGGACAACTATTGAGATAGTTGCCCTTATCGGTCTTAAAAATGGTTTTGTTTGATCTAATACACCTAATTTAGATCAGGTAAAATAACCTTATTAACAACATGAATTACACCATTCACTGCCTGAACATCGGTAACAATTATAGTACCGGTTCTATTGTAAAATCTGCAAAATCTTATTCGTGTGTAACTGTTTTACAAACTTTTAATTTTCATTCTTAATTAACCTAAATATTATAGTGACGGTAAAATCACTCTGCTTACTACATGAATGACACCATTTGCAGCCTGAACGTCGGTAACGATAATATCACCAGTTCTTCCATTTTGATCTGTAAACGATGCACCACCTTCAGTATTGATAGTAAAATTATCTCCCAACGTATTTACCATCATTCCATCTGAGAGTGTTGATGATAATACGTTTGCTCCTGCAACTACGTGTGTGTTTAGTGTAGCTTCTAATGTTGCAGCATCAATATCTGCTAAGGAAGAAACTTCTAACTCCGTTAAAAGATCAACAAATGCTTGATCTGTTGGAGCGAATACTGTAAATGGAGCAGGAGAAGTGGTTAAACTTAATGTTTCTACATAAGTAAATGAACTTTCTCTTGTTAATGCTTGTACTAAGATTCCAAAAGTTGAATCTGCCGTAGCAAATGTTACTACTGTTGGTAATCCTATTACTTTATTCACTGCGTGCACAACACCATTATCTGCTGTGATATCTGCTGTGACTACGTTTACGTCTCCATTTAATACAACTCCAGTAGAAGTATTTATGTATAAATCAAGGTTGTTTCCTGTAGTACTTTCTTCTGCTAAGGTTTTTACATACCCTGTGCTTAAATTGCTAGCAGTATTTGTACCTGCTACAACATGGTTTAAAAGAACTTGTGTTAATACATCTGTTGGAACTGCCTCTAAGGAAGCAAATCCGTTTGCTTGTAAAAATGCATCAAAAGCGTCATTATCTGGAGCAAATACAGTGTATTCTGTTGATCCATCTAATACTGCTGTTAAATCTGTACGCTCTAAAGCGGCTAATAATGAGCTATAATTTGGACTATTAACTACGATGTCTGCGATTGTGTTGCTTTGTACGACTACATTGTTATCATCATCATTACTACATGAGGTAAGTGTAAATACTGCGATAATAAAAGCCATAAGGATTGAAGTTGTTTTCTTTTTCATAACAATTTATTGCTTTTTGTTTTTAACTATTAGTTTTTATTGATATTACAAATATAAATATTTTGTTCAAGTTATTTTCATGAAAGTTAAACAAAATTAGTTAATTGTTTGTTAAATAGCCAATAAGGTTAAACAAAATAGTACTTTCTTTAGCTTTCAATTCCACTTTTATAAGTGCTTAAACAACGTTCGCGTGCAAATTTATGTTCTACAATGGGAGACGGATAGGTTAATTCTTGATAATCTGAAGCCCATTTGTTAATGTATGTATGATCTTTATCAAACTTTTTGATTTGTGATGTTGGGTTGAATATTCTGAAATATGGAGAAGAATCGCAGCCAGTTCCAGCAACCCATTGCCAGTTTCCAACATTTTGAGCCAAGTCAAAATCTAGTAATTTTTTTGCAAAATATGCTTCTCCCCACTTCCAATCGATCAATAGGTGTTTGCAAAGGAAACTTGCCGTAATCATGCGAACTCTGTTGTGCATGTAGCCAGATTCATTTAATTCGCGCATGCCCGCATCAACCAAAGGATAACCTGTTTTTCCTTCACACCAAGCTTTGTATTCATCTTCATCATTGCGCCATTTGATGCCGTCATATTTCGATTTGAAATTGTTTGTGACAGATTTTGGAAAATGCCAAAGAATTTGCATGAAGAATTCTCTCCAAACTAATTCCTTTAAAAAAACGTTATTCTCAGATTGCAAACCATTTTGAACACATTTACGAACACTTATGGTTCCAAAGCGTAAGTGCGGACTCAATCTTGAAGTTCCTTCAATAGCAGGAAAATTTCGAGTATCTTCATAATTGTCAATCATATTTTCTGCCATTGTATATGGCAGTACTTTGATACTAGAAGCTGTAAAACCAATATCTTTTAGCGAAGGGAAATTAAAAGACTTTTTTGCATAATTTTTATAATAGGAAGCGCAATCAACACTTGTATAATCGTTTTTCGTTAATTTATCCAACCACTTTTTAGAATACGGTGTGTATATAATGTACGGATCGCCATCAGCTTTTACGACTTCATTACGCTCAAAAATGACTTGATCTTTATAGGTTTTAAATTCGATGTTTTTTGAAGCTAAAAGTTCTCCAACTTCTTTGTCTCTTGCAATTGCATAAGGTTCGTAATCGTGATTTGTGTATACTGCTGAAATTTCATGCTTCCCGATAATTTCTTCCAAGACTTCTAGCGGTTTTCCATGTTTTACCAAGATGGAAGCATCATGACTTTGCAGCGTAGTATTAATTTTTTCAAGTTCTTCGTAAATAAATGTCACACGTGCATCATCTTTTGGTAATTTTTCTAAAATATCACTATCAAATATAAATAGCGGAATGACTTTTTTTCCTGAGTTCAAAGCATGGTATAGTCCAATATTATCTTCTATACGTAAGTCTCTACGATGCCAAAAAAGTACGTAATTATCCTTCATAAGTTCCAAATAGTTCAGTTAATTTCTTTGTTCTGTATTCAAATATTTCTTTCAATTTTGGCTTTACTAAAATCGGATGCATCAACCTTCCTAGAAAGCCAAGCGGAATTTTATAATCAATGATATCTTCCATTTCTACGCCGCCTGGAATTTCTCTGATAAAGTGTTTATGATGCCACATTGTATAAGGTCCAAAGCGTTGCTCATCTACAAAATAATGTTTGTCTTTTACGTGCGTGATTTCCGTAACCCAATGTGTTTTAATATTGAAAACAGGCGTTACGATATATTGGATGATTTGCCCAGGATACATACTACCGAGTTCTTCCGTTAGTATATCAAAACTCATATAATCTGGCGTGATGGTTTTTAAATTCTTTGGATCTGATAAAAAATCCCATGCCTCGTCAAGAGATATGGGAATATTTTGTTTACTGTGTAATCGATACACAATTCCTTTTGTGCTAAATTTTTGCATGTGCATTAGTTGTTAAATAAAATATAGCCATTTAAAGAATTGGCGACTATGAGCCATAATAAGTAAGGTAAAATAAATAGGGTGTATACTTTAAGTAGTTTTTTAAAATTAAATGTCATATAAGCAATTAACACAAGTAGTAATACAAGGTTAATCATTCCTAGTGAAACCATGTGTTGATTGAAAAAAACATAATTCCAACTAACATTTAGTATAAATTGAATTGTGAAAGGTATCCAAACGGTTTTATCGTTTTTTATTGCTATTAATTTTGCCATGTAAATTGAAAAACAAATCATCACGGTTGTCCAAGCAAAACCAAATACCCAGCCTGGTGGCGTCCACGGTGCTTTTTCTAATTCTAAGTACCATGACGTATTTGGTCCATCATTCATTAAGATGGTTCCTATTCCTAGAGCACCAAAGTTAATGATTAGAAAAAGGACTAATCGGATGAAAAATTTCATAGTTTATAATTTTACACTTACAATTCCACAATCAATTGTAAAAATTTGTCCAGATGTAGAACGTGCTTTGTCAGAGATTAAAAAATCTGCCATGTCTGCAACTTCTTGCGGTTCTAAAAATTTCTTTAGCGGATGACGATCTTTAATACTTTCAATCATTTTATCATTTCGCAACAGCTTGCTTGCCAAATCGGTATTTGTAATTGTTGGCGCAATCGCATTTACACGAATTGTTGGTGCAAATTCAGCCGCCAAGGTTTTTACCAAACCTTCTACCGCAGATTTTGCTGCAGCAATACTGGCATGATAAGGCATTCCAAGTTGTGTGGCAACTGTACTAAACAGTAATATATTTGGATTGTTTCCTTTCTTTAAAAGTGGTACATATTTCTGAATTGCTTTGACAGCGCCAAGAACATTAATTTCGTAATCGTTTTTAAAATCTTCTACTTTTAATCGTGCTATTGGCTTCAAATTGATACTTCCCGGACAATAGATAAGTGTGTCTACTGCCTCAATTTCAGGAAGTTCATCTTCTAAAATATTACAACTAAAATGCGTTAAGTTATTGGATGTAATTTCTGGACTTGTACGACTAATATTTATCACTTTGTGATGCTCTAATTGCGCTTGCACAATGGCAGCACCAATTCCTTTGCTACCTCCAATTACTAAAATTTTTTTCATGTAAGTTTGTGGATGTTTGTTGGGTTTAAATCACTACAATGCATTACAATGCTAGTAGTGTGAATAACTACTAGCATTGCTGTTACATTTTCTTTGGGTTAAGAAATTATTTTAATCGCTTTTCGTACTTACGCTTTAATGTTGTAAGTCTTTTCATGATTTCCATGATTGCAGGATCTTTCTTTTGCTTGTAAATTTCGTTTAAACTTAAAATTAAGCGTTTTGCTTCACGAGAAGCCGTGATTTTATCACTTCTAGAGATAAATTTTGTTTTTTCAAAATCGGTTACTTCTGAGAAAATAGTTGCCATTCCTTAGTTGTTTAAAAAGTTTTGTAATTCTATAATTTTTTCTGGCGTATTAAATACACCACCATAATAAGAGGTAATTGTTGTAGAAGAATCATCTTTGACTCCTCTTGATGAAACACATAAATGTTTGGCATCAATAATTACAGCTACATCATCAGTTTGTAATATTTCGCATAATTCTGTCGCGATCTGATTGGTAAGGCGTTCTTGCACTTGAGGCCGCTTTGCGTAATATTGAACAATTCTGTTAAGTTTCGATAATCCAATGACTTTTCCAGAAGAAATATAAGCTACATGCGCTTTTCCCATGATTGGAACAAAATGATGTTCACAATTTGAGTAAAATTGAATGTTTTTCTCAATAAGCATCTGGTTGTATTGATATTTGTTATCAAACAAAGCTACTTTTGGTTTGTTCATTGGATTTAAACCTGAGAAAATTTCTTCTATATACATTTTTGCAACTCGGTTGGGAGTTCCTTTTAATGAGTCGTCATTAAGATCAAGTCCTAACGTTTCCATGATTTCCGCGAAGTGATAGGAGATTTTTTGTTTCTTTTCTTCGTCGGACATTTTGAAAGCATCTGCACGCATTGGAGTTTCCATACCCGTAAGTAAATGTTCGTCTCCAATCTCATCATGATTAAATCCATTTAGAGAAATAGCAGTACCATTCATATGATTTAAAACGTCAGCAGTTTTCATGTATTTTTAAATGTTTAATTTATTTGATATAAAGTTAAACAAAAAAATCAGACTAATAACAAAACGTTCACATTTTTTAACAAAATATTAAACAAAAATGGGATGTAGCTCTAGCGCTTCGAAATTTTGTTATTACTGATATTACGCTGGCGCGAGCATTTAAAGCGTCCTTCTATAAAATCACGCTTTTTTTGATGCTTGGTTTTTCTGCCAGAAACACGTTTTCTCCATAACTTAAAACTAGAGCGTTTCATGTTATTTCGCATCAAATCGATTACATCTTGCTCTTTGAGTCCAAACTGAAACTTAATCGCATCAAAAGTAGTACGATCTTCCCAAGCCATTTCTATAACACGATCAACTTGTCGTGGGTTTAAATTATGTTTCATCCTTCGTAATAATCTGTAATGTTTAGTACTGAGTTTTTTTGCGTTTTCATCTTTTCAATAAACGCTTTATTTTCTTTGTAGAGTTTATTTTTTTTGAATTGAATAAAATTTCCTTCCGCATGAATGCTAAAGTAAGCCGAAGTATAAATGTGTAATTTGTGATACGGAACAATCCAAGAAAAGCTCGTTAGTTTTTTATGAATGTGAATTAAAATTCCTTTCGGACGCAATTCGATACTTCCGTAACTTAAATCATCAACCGTATTTAAATATTGTTTTAGTTTTGGACTTACATCATTAATAATCATTCGTTTTGAACCGATTCCTTTCAGTTTGATACGTTGCATTAACGAGAAAGATTCGCCCAAATGTGTATCAATGAGTCTTGCAGCTTCTTTGTCTGTATATGTCGTGTTGATAATCATTAAGAACTCTTTTTTCTATTAGAAAGTGTGTGTTTTTGTAAGATTCTGAAGTTTTCTTCAATTACCGTGTTTTCATCTTTCATATTCCATAATATGTCACTGGCATGTTTTCTAGTTTCTTGTAAATTGACAATTGGTTTTGGATAATCTTTTCCAAGAATAAAGTTAGCCATTTGTTGTTCCATCGGAGTCATTTTAGAAGGTTCGTGTACAAAAGCAGTATCCAATTCCGCCAATTCTGGAACCCATTTTTTTATAAAAATCCCTTCCGGATCGTGTGCAATACCGTTTTTCGTCGGATTATACATGCGCAACATGTTAATGCCTGTTTCTCCAGCTTGCATTTGTATCTGTGGAAAATGAATGCCAGGTTCAAAATCTAAAAAGTATTGTGATAAAATAACCGTTGCTTTCTGCCAAGGTTGCCACAAATTATGTGTAAAGAATGACACTACCAAAGCGCGCATTCTAAAGTTTAAATATCCGGTTTCTTTCAAACAACGCATGCAAGCATCTACCAATGGATAACCTGTCATTCCGTTTTTCCAAGCTTCAATATAACGCTCAGAAACACGTTTTTTGAGTTTGCGATATCCTTTATTAATACTTACAAATTCCATTTCGTCTTCCATTTCAAATTTCTGAATAAAATGTGCTTGCCAGCGCAAACGAGAACCAAACGATTCCATTTGCTTAGGATATATGTTTTGCTCAATACAACGTGTGGTTTCTTGAATTACTTCTCGAACTGATAAATTTCCCCAAGCTAAATATGGAGACAAACGACTGCAACTACGACGCGCCAATAATGGTTTAGAAATATGATGGTTGTAGTTTTTACCACGATCTCTAAAAAATGTATTCTTGTATTTGAGCGCCATCGTGGTTCCACCTTTTTGAAAAAGCGTATCAGGATTTGTTTCTAGGCTAGGCACGTGGAAAAAACTTGCCAAATGTTGCACTTCTTTTTTTGTGAACAATTGATCTTTTTTTGGAAGAAAACTCAATAAAGGTTGATTCATAAAATTTTCCCATTTTTCAATCCAATCAGTACGATCTTGCAATCCTCTAAACACACCATTATTTATATTTTCAACCCAAGTAATCATGTTATTCGCCAAAAAGCGTTTCAACATTTTGTCACGATCATACGTAACTTTAATTCCTGTTTCCTGATGTGAAAATAAGTGTGTGATTTTATAGGTTTCCTGAATGATTTGCAGTGTTCTATTTATATTTGATCGTACAATTAATATCTCACTATTATAGGCAATCAAAGAATTATTTAAGTCGATTAATGATTCTTTAATAAAATTCCAGTGACGTTCACTGTAATGCGGATCATTCAGGAGAATATCTTCAAAAACAAACAAAAGCAACGTTTTTTTACCTGTAGACAATGCGTTGTGTATGGCTTCATTGTCTTGAAGTCGCAAGTCACGCTTGAACAGCACTACGTTAATTTCTATTTTATTTTGAGTATTCATATATGTTTAATCTTTTTTTACAAGTTTGTTAATCATTCCGTTGAAAATAATACCATGAAACGGCAATACAGCGTACCAATACAATCTTCCCCAAATGCCTTTTGGTCTAAAAATGGCTCGTTGGTGCAATTGATTTTTTTCAATTTTAAATTCCAACCAAGCTTCTCCAGGCAAACGCATTTCTGCAAAAAGTAACAAGCGTTTTTCTTCTTTATTGGCATATAAAACTCTCCAGAAATCTAGTGGATCACCTGCGCTGAGTTTTGTTTGGTGCGTACGACCGCGACGCAATCCGATACCACCAAAAATTTTATCAAGATATCCACGAAGTTTCCATAAAAATGTGGCATAATACCAACCATTTTTTCCGCCAATTGCCCAAATTTTATCTAAAGTCTGCGCTTCGTCAACTACAGGACGCTTTTTGATATCTTTAAAGCATCCGTATTCTGGAACTTTAATGTAACGTGAGATTTTTTCGCGGAAGCGTCCACTAATTAATGAATCTTTCCAGCTAGAAATTACACTGTTTTGTTCTATCTTGATGAATGCTTTTTTAACCGCTTTTTTGTACGACATTGGTTGAATGTCTAGTATTTCATTAATGTTGCTTGGTCTTCCAATAACCTCAACTTTCATACTATCTACCAAGTTTTTGGCAAGTTTGTAGGAAGTTGTTGTGATGAAATAAAGCCAATAGGAAGATAATTTTGGAGTCATGACTGGTACAGAAATGATCGTTCTTTTTAATCCTCGAACTTCTGCAAACTGCAACATCATGTCTTTGTATGTCATAGTATTTGGTCCAAAAATATCATACGATTTGTTGTATACTTTTTCATTCCCAATTGCTTTTGATAAATATTCCAATACGTTGCGAATGCCAATAGGTTGCGACTTAGTTTTAATCCACTTTGGCGCAATCATGATAGGTAATTTTTCTGTTAAATCGCGAATGATTTCGAAAGAGGCACTTCCGCTTCCAACAATAATTCCTGCTCTAAACGTTGTTAATGCATAACTTTCAGATTGTAGAATATCCTCCACATTTTTTCGTGATTGTAAATGTTTTGAAAGTTGCTGATCGTTAACAATTCCACTTAAATAAATGACTTGTTTTACGTTTGTTTTTTGCATGTACGTTTTAAAATGTACCGCACAATCACGTTCCATTTGTTCAAACTTTGTCGAAGAAGACATGGAATGAATTAGGTAATATGCAATGTCAATATCTGTTGGAATTTTGTAGAGACTTCCCAAATTTAAAAAATCAACTTCAATAAGTTCAATACTTTCGTGAGTAGCGATTTCTTCAGGAACACGTTGCTTGTCTCTTACACAGCAAACTAAAGAATGTCCCATTTCCAATAAAATTGGGATGAGTCGTTTTCCGATGTATCCTGTAGCGCCTGTAAGTAAAATTCGCATAATGTGTTTATTTGGGACGTTGATACGGATACCGCGCATGTTGTTTCGGTATCGCATAAGCGTCGAGTCCATTGATGGTGGCGGTTTCAGCTTTCGCTAGATTGATAAAACCGTCTTTTTCTAAAATGGCATCGTTTATATATATGTGTTCAATTTTTCCAACGACCAAAATGGTGTCGTTTTCTTCAATTTTGTATTCATTTAAGTAACGCATTCCAATTTGCACATGACAATCTTTTACAAATGGTGCTTCAAAATCGCCATGATATTCTGTGTGTAGATTCGTTTGATCGAATTCTGAAACTTCTTTTGGATATTTTGCAGATGTATGATGCGCATCTTGCACTATTTTATGATGAATGTGATTGATCGTGTACATTCCTGTTTCACGAATATTTTCGTACGTATCTCTAGGAACGACAGCTGGACGCGTAATGAAACCGAGTAATGGCGGATTGGAACCTAAGTGTGTCACTGAACTAAATACAGCAACATTTGTCAAACCCTCTTTAGATTGTGTTCCAATTAAATTTGCCGATTTGTAACCCGAACAACTATTGATTAGGTTGATTCGGTACAATTTTTCCATTGCATCAATGTCGTTACGCGTGATTGTCGCCATTAGAAATTTTTAAAATTATTAATTTGTACGTCTTTCGCTTTTAAATCATGTAACAAGTTGTACAAGCCGAAAAAGGTTCTGTTCATATAAATAAAATGCTTTGAACCACGATTTCCATTCATGCTACGCAATTGTGTATTTTTTGAATAACGTTCGCCGATATCTGCAATTTTTCCGAAAAATTCTTCATCCGAAAAGTCAAAAACTTCACTGTTAAAAGGAGTTGTAAATAATCCGAGCAACTCGTGAAACATCTCTGAGAAAAATTCTAATTCTTCTTTTGAATCGTCTTCGCGAAGAATTTCCAATTCGTATAATTTCTCTGTAAATAACTTCGGATTATCAAGTGTTTTCTTGTCTGCCAATTCAAAGTATGGAATGTAAAAATCTTCTGGAATTGCTTTCATGCAGCCAAAATCGAGCGCAATCAGTTTATCATCTTCTGACACTAAGAAATTTCCAGGATGCGGATCGGCATGTACTTTACGATATTTATGAATTTGAAACATGTAAAAGTCCCAAAGCGTTTGTCCAAGTAAATTTGCTTTCTCCTGATCGGTATTTTTGTCCGTAAACTCAGAAAGATGTTCGCCTTCCATCCAATCCATCGTTATGATTCGCTCCGATGAGAGCGAATCATAATACGTTGGAAATAGTATATTTGGCAAATGCTTACAAGCTTCCGAAACTTCTTTACTTTGCTTAATTTCTAGCAAGTAATTGGTTTCTTCTGTGAGTTTATCTTCAACTTCTCTAAAATATTTATCAGAGCCTTTTCCAGTAATGTTAAACATTCGCATAGCGATAGGCTTTACAATTGCCAAGTCTGTAGAGATGCTTTCGGCAACTCCAGGATATTGGATTTTCACAGCAAGTTTTTTCCCGTCTTTTTCAGCAAGATGTACTTGTCCTATACTAGCGGCGTTTAACGAAGTGGAATTGAATTTATCAAAAATTTCACTTGGTGCTTTGCCAAAATATTTTTTAAATGTTTTGATAACTAATGGAGCCGATAAAGGTGGCACAGAAAACTGCGATAATGAAAATTTTTCCACATAAGCGCGTGGTAAAATGTTCTTTTCCATACTCAGCATTTGTGCTACTTTTAGTGCACTTCCTTTCAAACTTTTTAAGCCGTCATAAATATCTTCTGCATTCGATTCGTTCAAACGCTCTTTTGCTTTTTCTTCCGAATTTATGAGTTTATCACCGTAATACTTTAGGTAATTTACACCAACTTTTGCGCCTGTAGTAACAAGTTTACTTGCACGTTGTATTTTGGTGATAGGAATTTTATCGATTGTTTTCATTAAGATCTGATGTCTAGTTTTTCTTTAAATAGGAATTTTCCAAAATCTACAATACTTTTCAAAGGTGTATTGTCAATCAAGTCAAAGCTAGCATTTACAGACTTTTCAATGTATTGATCGGTCTTGTCAAAGCTCGCTGAAGTATCATCCAACCAAAACTTCATAGTCATTAGAAACTGAATCCAAGCGGTTTGATTGATCGCTTTGTTTTGAATTTTTTCCAAACGTTCTTGGTTTAAATCCAGTGTTTTTACATCTAAATGCTCTACAAAATCAGTGAATACATGTTTTAATCCTTTGAGTAATTTTAAAGATTGTAACGGTTTTTTATCAGCCGTTAAACTGTGTACTACATAACTTCTGTTTGCAGTAAGTTGCTCAAAAAATGTGTAGTAAAAACTTAAGAGTTTATTGCGCGCATCAAAAGTTTCAAATTCTTCACTTTTTGCCAAAAGTTCAATGGTATTTGTACCAAATGTTTTGAAAATGTTTTCTTCTAATGCTTTGAATGAGCTGAAGAATTCATAAAATTTTGCTTCATCAAAATTATTGTCTTTTGCAAACGCATATACGTTTTTAGGTTGCTCTCCATGCTCCAATACATAGTCCATATATGCTGAAATAATAAAGAGTGCAGTTATGTTTTTTTTCTTTGCCATGGTGTACTTTTTAAAACAGTATAAAAGTACGAAATATTGTTTAACTTATTTTGGTATTTGTTGAACAAAAAAAATGAAAGCATTGTTAAAGTTTTCTTAAAGGAGAGATAAGAAAGCTATGAGTAAATATTAAGAGGAGTTTTTTTATTTCTAACAGTCTGTATCACAGCAGTTTTCGTCTTTTACAAGTTTGCAGCTAATCACCGCAGCTACGGCTCCTAAAATTGGCGCAATTAAGTACAGCCATAAGTCTGCCAATTGCCCAGAAACTAATGCAGGACCGAGTGATCGAGCAGGATTCATAGAAGCTTTAGTCATTGGACCCGCAGGATTGAAATGCGCTCCAGAAATTTCAGCGAAAGCATAAATCATTCCCATTACAATTAATCCCCAAGTAATAGCAACTCCTGGATGCGTAATGACTCCTGTGATGTCGTTGACAACCATTGCGGCTGTTCCGCAGAAAACCATGGCAAAAGTTCCTAAAAATTCGGAAATATAATTCTTCATTGTCGCACTTTTTTTACAAGATTCAAATGTACAGTTTCTTATTTTAAGGATTTGTTAACATTTGTACGTAAGGTTTCTGCGTAAATTCGTCAAAATTTAAAACTCTAAAATAACAATAAGATGAAAAAACTACTTTTGGCATGTTTCTTAGCAGCAGGAATCAGCGTTCAGGCTCAAATTGAAACACCACAACCAAGTCCATCAGCCAAGCTAGAACAAAAAGTTGGATTAACAGATGTAACTGTTGAGTATTCTAGACCAGCAATGCGCGGAAGAAAAATTTTTGGTGATTTAGTTCCTTACGGAGAAATGTGGAGAACTGGAGCCAATGCAAATACAAAGATTACATTTAGTGACGATGTTACTATTGGAGGAAAAGCTGTAAAAGCTGGAACGTATGCTATTTTCACGACACCTAATGCAAATACTTGGGACGTTGTTTTGTATAACGATGCTTCAAATTGGGGAACACCTAGAAATTGGGATGATAGCAAAGTAGTTGTAAAAACTACTGTTTCTGTTAATAAACTGCCTTACGCAACTGAATCTTTTACAATTGATGTTGCAAATATTTCTAATGGAGGAGCAGATTTAGAATTTAAGTGGGACAAAGTATTGGTCATTGTACCTTTTGCCGTACCAACTGATAAGAAAGCAACAGCAAGTATTGAAAAAATGATGGCTGGACCACAAGCTGGAGATTATTTTTCTGCCGCTAGATATTATTTAGAAGAAGGAAAAGACATGGATAAAGCTAAGATGTGGATTGATAAAGCTATTGAAATGACAAGTGATAACCCAAGATTTTGGTATTTAAGACAACAGTCGTTAGTGTATGCAAAAATGGGGAAGAAAGCGGAAGCTATCAACATTGCAAAACAATCAATGGAATTGGCTGAGAAAGCTGGAAACAAAGATTATGTAAAGATGAACAAAGATTCTATCAAAGAATGGTCTAAGTAATCTGGTAAGTATAAAATATTTATAGAAAAAGTCTTTCCAATACGGAAAGACTTTTTTGTGTTTCATCGTTTTTACAAGAATTATAGTGGATTTTTGTGCGTAGTTGTTAAAAATAAATTAAATTCAACATCTATTTAAAACAACAACCTAACTGATGACTTTTTATTTTCGAGCACTTTTTTTAGTGTTCATCTCTACTATTACGTTATATTCATGTTCCAATGAACAACTTGATGTAGCGGTTGAACCGACAACACCTGTCGTAAATAACGAAATTACACAAGTTATTCTTGATTGGAATAAGCTTTGGTGCGAATTAGACCGTTACGCAACTGGCATGCGACCAAATGCTACTACACGCGCACTAGCATACATTCATTTGGCAGCTTTTGAGGTTTGCGTGGAAGATATGGTAAGTTATACATCTAATAAAGATCGTTATGCCGAATTGGAGATTGATTTTACACAAAGACAACCGAATGTAAATGTTGCCATCGCTTTGAATGCATGTTATGCAACAGCGATTGACCATTTTATGTACAACGTGCGTCCTGATATTGATGCTAAAATAGCAATATTAAGACAACAGAAAGAAGCCGAATTGACACAAGGACTTTCAACAGATGTCGTTTTAAATTCTCAAGATTGGGGAAATTATATTGCACAACAAATTATTGCGTACAGTCAAACAGATACGGAAGCGGAAACACAAATATTGAGTCCGCAACCAACATCATACGAACCGCCAGTTGGCGCAGGCTATTGGACCTATAGCCATGATGCAGAAAGAGGATTATTTCCGTATTGGTCTTCCGTACGAACATTTGTTATTTCTTCCACAGAAACATCTACAGTGCCACCACCGTTAACGTATAGTGAAGATGCCACAAGCAATTATTACGCAGCAATGGAAGAAGTTTATACGGCAAGTGAAGCTGCCAGAACAACAGACACAGAAGCTTTATGGATTGCTGAATTTTGGTCAAATGATGTAGAAGGCTTAATGATGAGTCCACCAGGAAGGCAAATTTCTATTGCAAATCAATTGATACAACAATACAATGTAGACCACGAAAGTGCATTAATTTTATTTTTGAAACTTGGTTTTTCTTTAAATGATGCGGCGGTTTCTACTTGGGCAGATAAATATGAATATATGGTAATGCGCCCTAGCGTGTACATTCAGGAGCATATTGATCCAAATTTTCAAACAAACTTATATCCGTTTATTTCGTGGCC
>NZ_DS544873.1:1900726-2024629 GCF_000154725.1 Kordia algicida OT-1 | reverse complement strand
GTGCACCAAGAACTTATACAACATTTGCACAAATGGCAGAAGAAAATGGTTATTCGCGTTTGCCACTAGGCGTACATTTACGAATGGATTGTACGGAAGGTTTGCGTTTGGGGTATGAAATATCAGATGCGGTAAATAATTTTGATCTATCGCAATAAAAAATATAATTAAGAAAGCCTTTCTAGATTGTTAGAAAGGCTTTTTTTTGCTAAATGCTAAATGCTAAATGCTAAATGCTAAATGCTAAATGCTAAATGCTAAATGCTAAATGCTAAATGCTAAATGCTAAATGCTAAATGCTAAATGCTAAATGCTAAATGCTAAATGCTAAATGCTAAATGCTAAATGCTAAATGCTAAATGCTATTGGCTACAATCACCATTTATAATGTCTGCTCCAGAAGGATTATAAGCGTTTCCAACAACGACAACGCAAAAATTATTATTCCAATTTGAGTTTTCTAATACACTTGTAAGCGCGCATAAATCACTTAAGTTTGGATTTGGTCCATTGATATAACCACCACAATCACCTTCCCATTGTATCACTCCAATGTTGATTAATGAAAATAAATCTCCGTTAATTACTACATTTTCTATCCCATCTAAAGTCAGTAATGCTTCATTATTTGCAACAATAATGCTTCTTGCTTGTGTGAGTTGTTCTAAACCTTGGAGATTGACCAAGGAATCATTATCATCTATCATAATGTCTAGCACTGTTGTTAAATTTTCTAGTTGTGCAAGTGAAGCAAGCACATCATTATAACGAATGTATAAGAAACGAAGTTCCGTAATTCCTTCCATACCTTGTAGCGACGTTAGGGCATCATTGTCTAGAATATGGAGATCGTTTTGACTTGATAGATTGAATACTTCAATACCTTGTAACGATGTTAATGAATTATTTTTAGATATTCTCAGATCTTCTTCAATACTAATTGAATTGTTAGCACCTGTAAGTGAAGCGAGTCCATCATTTTCAGTAATATGTAAATTACTTATTGATGTAAAATTATTGATTCCTTGTAATGTAGTTAAAGCATCGTTGTCTTCAATCAATAAATCATTGATGGTTGAAAAGTTAAATCCTTGCAATGAAGTTAAGGTAGGATTGTTTTGAATATGAAGTTTGTCACCATCAATATTCATTATATTTTGTAAACCTTGAAAACTGTTAAGGTTTTCATTTCCTGTAATTGTTAAACTACCCGAAATATAATTTATGGAACTTAACGGAGTTAAATCGATAATATCAGTGTAGTTGGTTGCATTTCCAATAATTACATCACCTTGGACTTCTGTAAAATTAAAGACTCCAAAGTCATTTACTTCTTGCTGTGTTGATAAAACCAAGTTTCCATTGAATGCGCCGCCCATGTTAGCACATGTACTTACATTACCAATATGAACAGGCGTTGTACTAAGTGTCACATTTTCTGTAATGCTCCACTGATTGGTATCAAAATCAAATACTTGAACATCTACTGTAGTAACTTCACAAAAAGGAACGTGAATATCTATGACACCATCGTCTATCACATAATTGTTAAGTTCATCTATATATACATATCCGTTTGTAAGCATGTTTCCATCACAATTGGTTACCATTCCTGTAATGTGCGTAGTTTGATTTTCTTCATATGAAAAGGAAATAGTAACATTGGTATCTGTAGAAAAGCCTCCAACTGTTTCCGAGTATACTTGAAGTCCGCTACAGTTTCCTAAGGATCCGTAGACTTCTACTTTAACTTCTTCATTTTCGGGAATTAAACCGCATTCAACACCTTCATTTGCTGTCATAATTCCAACATAAAGTATTCGACCGTCTACTACACGTCTAAGAATTACATAATAAGGTACTGCTTCATCTACATTGGTCAATGACAATGAAAAGCAAGCTTCAATGTAGTCTAATGGTAAATCACAATTCCACCAAGTAAAATGTGAAACTTCAGCAACATACATATTTGAAAATTTCACTGCTTGTCCTTCTTCTTTCCAATATCCGCGTTCTTCGTCAAAATACCATAAAGGAATAAAATCAGGAGCATTCGATGTGGTAATAGGGAATTCTAGTGTGGCACGATTAAACTCGTTGATGTTAAGTTCTTCTCCACTAGGAGAAAATAAATTTACAGACATCATACCTAAAGTTTCCAAAGCTACAGCATTATTGTTGGCATTTTGAGCAAACAAACTACCTGGCATGTATCTGTATGTGTTTATTGAATTTGGGCGTAAATAATTAAAAACAACATCTACTTGTCCGTTGTATGCAGTTCCGTTTTGCCGAACAAAACCACCGCTAAAATTAATTTTTGCACCGTTGGGTAAACTAACTGTAGAAAATTCACCTGAATTTACAGAAGCAATAATTTCCTTTTTATACATGAAAATTTGAATTCTGTTTTCTCCTTCGAGTTTAGGAATTACAACTCTAGAACCATCAATATAGCCTTCTTTTTTTGCTTTGATGTGTGCAAAATTTTCATATACAGTTGCATCTTTTATCAAAAAGATACCATTTCGGTCTGTAAGTACTGTCGTATTTCCAATAGTGACTTGTACGTTATTTAAAAGTCCTCCATATTGATCTTGGATAGTTCCATAAAAGTCACCTGTAGTGAATGCTCCGAAGTTTTCTGCAATGAATTCTTCATCACGTACAATATCTTCTTGGGTTTGAAGGTTTGGTACAGTTCGCGTGTCAAAATCATCATTAGTACAATTTTGAAAGGTAAGAAGGCACGCAAATGCAATGATTAGTTTGGTTAGTTTTTTCATAAAATTTATTACGGTTTATACACTTATGATGTACATTTTGTAAAAAGGTTGCGTTGAAGAAATAACTTATTTGTAACAACCTGTGTTTTTTTATGCTACTTTTTTATTTGTTGATTGTAGGATCATCGCTAAGAAAATGACCAAAATACAGCCTACTAAATTTAACCATAAAAACGGTATCACATCTATATACCAAATAAATACAACGATGACTTGCGTAATTAATGCAGCCACAAACACGGCATTTCCTTTTACATATTTAAAGAAGAATGCCAACAGGAAAATACCTAATACATTTCCATAAAAAATAGAACCGATAATATTTACCAATTGAATTAAATTTTCAGCCAAACTCGCAAAACAAGCAATGATAATAGCCAAAATTCCCCAACCTAACGTAAATAATTTGGTAGCTTTTACATAATGTGCATCGTCTTTATCAGGATCAATTGCAACGCTTCCTTCTCGGTTTCTTTTGTATAAATCGATTGATGTAATAGTTGCCAATGCATTTATTTCAGAAGCTGTAGATGACATCGCAGCCGATAGAATCACCGCTAATAACAATCCGATCAAACCATTTGGTAAGTATTTTAAAATGAACGAGATAAACATGTAATCACGATCATTTGTAGCATTGTCTTTTGCGGCGTCTTTGTATAGTTTAGTCAATTCCGCACTTTTTTCTTCGTATGTCGGATCGTTTGGATTTGTCTTTATTTCCGATAATTCCTTTGAAAGTTTATCGTATTTCACACCATAATCACTGTCAACAGCACGTTTTATTAAGTATTTAGCTTCCGCTCTGTATGACTTTTCAATACTATCCAAACGCAGTAATTTTTTCTTGTCTGCCTCATTGTATGATTTTGCTAGTTTCAAACTTACCGTTTGTTTCTGATCGAATAATGCCGTTTGCTTATCTCTCAATGCTTGATATTCCTCGCTGTATTCTGAAGCCATTACTTTTTCTGTAGAGGCGTCAATAAAGTTCAATGGAGCTTTGTTGAATTGATAGAACACAAAGACCATTACACCAACTAATAAGATGAAAAATTGCATCGGTACTTTTAGCAATCCGTTAAACATCATTCCCCAACGCATTTCCTTTACAGATTTTCCTGAAAGATAGCGTTGTACTTGACTTTGGTCGGTTCCGAAGTAGGAGAGTGCCAAGAAACTTCCGCCAATAATTCCTGTCCAAATGGTATATCTATTATCCAAATCGAACGAAAAATCTAAGACTTCCATTTTTCCACTCGCACCTGCAATATCAAGTGCATTTGTAAAACTTACATCATCAGGAATTAAGTCTAACGTAATGAAAAATGCGGCAAACATTCCTGCAAAAATGACAAACATTTGTTGTTTTTGTGTGACACTTACAGCTTTTGTTCCACCAGAAACCGTATAAATAATCACTAAAACTCCAATAATAATATTTAGCGTAATCAGGTTCCAACCTAAAACTATAGAAAGAATAATGGCAGGCGCAAAAATGGTGATTCCTGCTGCCAATCCACGTTGAACTAAGAATAAAATAGCAGTTAAACTTCTCGTTTTTAAGTCAAATCGATTTTCTAGAAATTCATACGCCGTGTAGACTTTCAATTTGTGATATAAAGGAATAAATACCATACAGATAATGACCATAGCAATTGGAACTCCAAAATAGAATTGTACAAATCCCATTCCGTCGCTGTAGGCTTGTCCTGTAGTAGATAAAAAAGTAATGGCGCTTGCTTGTGTTGCCATGACCGATAAACCAATGGTCCACCATTTTGTGGTGCTTCCACCTCGTATATAATCTTCTGAGCTTTTGCTTCCGCGCGTTTTCCAAGTTCCGTAACCAACAATTGCGGCCAATGTTCCTATTAATACAATCCAGTCTAATGCAATCATGTTCTGTGGGTTAGGAGAATAAATTCATGATGAGGTAAAAGAATAAAATATACGCCAAGTTGGCAACCAAGATGATCGTATACATTTTTTTCCAAACAAATTTTTCAGTGTCCATGTCTTAGTTTTTTAGTTGCGGTTTTGTGACAATTTCTGATTTTCCAATAGAAATCATATTGGTAAAAAGTTTATACGCGCCAGGAACGCCCGCAGGCAATTCACGGAAGAAACTCAATCCTGTGTAGATATAGTTTCCTTTTCCGTATTTAGCAACGAGCAAACTTCCTTTTTTCTCCGTTTCACCTTTATCATTCATAGAGAGAATTGGTGTAAATTCTGGAGCCCAACTGTTTGGAAAATACAAACCACGTTCTTGAACCCAATCATCAAAATCTTTAGCTTCAATTTTATTTGGAAAGTTTACAAGAGAATGATCTTTTGCAATTACTGTAACTTTTGCATTTTCGTCAGTGACACGATCTCTGGAAAGTTGTAAGTTATACGGAGCAATTTCGCTTGGATCGACTTTTACACGACGATTTGTGTTGTACTGAACAATTACATTTCCGCCATTTTTTACATAATCTAAAATGTATTTTTGTTTGAATTTTAACTCGTCAACCGTATTGTAAGCTCTAATTCCTACCACAACCGCATCGTACTTTTGAAGCGACTCAGCATCAATTGAAGCAGGATCAATTATTTCTACATCATAACCAATCTGGCGTAAGCTTTCGGGAATGGCGTCTCCTGCACCTTGAATATAGCCGATATATTGTCCGCCTTTCTGGATATTCAAACGAACCACTTTCGTCTCCGAAGGCAATAAAACCGACTGTTTCGGAATGTGATCGTATTCAATTTCACTAAGTGCTTGCGTATATTTTTTATTTCCAATAAATACTTCTGGCGTTAAAATACCTTCACTTTGTGTTGCTGGCGGAATTACCGTAAACATCAACGTTACTTCGTCACCTTTTTGCGCAATAGTTACTTTTTGTTTTTCAGGATACACCTTCCAGCTATACGGATGTTTGATAGAAACATAACCATCAATATTGTCTTTTCCGGCTTTGACCGTTACAGGAATTTCTTTGGCATCTTTTGTGGAAAAAATCAGGACTTTGTCTTTAAAATCGGCAGTTACTTCTGGCAAAATTTCAAATGGCTGATACAATTCGCCTTTGTCTGGTTTTGAGTAACGATATATGACAGGTTTTGTAATGGTAATTGGTTTCCCTGCAATTTCTAGATTGAATTTTAATATTGCAGGTCGCGGTGTTTCTGGTAATCCGCGTAATTGTTGATCGGCAACGTTGTACATTCCCAAAGTCCCTTTTTCAAACAACCAATACGGTGCTGAATATTCGTCGGTTGCTAAGTTTGCTTCTAGGGAAATGTTTTCTCTTTTATTTGGTAAAAGATCAATGTTCTTCGTTGTTGTTTTATTGTCGCTTGTCGCTGTAATCGTTTTTAGTTTGATTGCGGTATTGCTTCTGTTGAGCGCTTCAATGTTGATTTTAATATCGCTTCTAGGAGTTGCACTTGGGGAAATAGCAGAAGCTTCTAGGTACAATCCGGCGCAAGCCTGAATTATGGTTTCAATTTCAGCTAATTTGATTGTTTTCCAATGTTCATCTTCTAACTTTTGAATCATTCCGTAAGCTTCCATCAATTTTGGTAAGTGTGACGAAGGATTTACGAAGTCAAAATTCTTTTCAATAGTATTTAAAATGTTTCCAATAGCTTTTCCGCCTTTTACACGATTCCAAGTAGTATCAATTCCTGAAAAAATATTGCTTTTGTCTTTTGGAAAATCTCCTTTTAAAAATTCAACATATTCTTGTTGTGTTCCACGCGAAGTCAATCGTCCAAAACCTTGACATAAATGCTGACTGCTCGCTATGGAAGCCAATTCGTTGTTTGACAGTCCTTTTAACGGATAGTACACGCCAATATCGAAGTTTAGCATGTTGCTTTTATCTGCTTTTTCAAATTTTTCTCGGCTTCCGTAAAACCACCAAGAAGTATTGAAAAATAGGCGTGTTGGTTGCCAAGCGTCGTATGTTTTTAATTGTGAGGCGTATGCGTTTTTATCGCCGGCTAAATCAAAAGCTTCCATACTTAACATGGCAGAAGCTGTATGATGTCCGTGTGTTCTTCCAGGCGTTCTGTGATCGAAACGATTGATGATGACGTCTGGTTTGAATTTACGAATAGCCCAAACCACATCACTCAGTACTTCGTCTTCGTTCCAAATGTCAAAGGTTTCATCAGGATGTTTGGAATAGCCAAAATCATTGGCACGAGAAAATAGTTGTTCTCCACCATCTACGCGTCGAGCGGCTAGTAATTCTTGTGTACGAATGACACCGAGTTGCTCGCGAATTTCAGGACCAATTAAATTTTGTCCGCCATCACCGCGCGTCAATGATAAATACGCAGTTCGTGCTTTTACATTGTTGGAAAGGTAAGCAATAAGACGTGTGTTTTCGTCGTCGGGATGTGCTGCAATGTAAAGTGCAGAACCTAAGAAGTTTAATTTTTGGACTTTCTCGTAGATTTGGTTGGAGGAAAGTTTATCTGGTTTTTGTGCAACACTTGTTGAAATAAAAGCACAAGTCACTAAAATAAACAGTATTAGTTTTCTCATTAGGAAATATTTGGTTCAGTAAAATCAAAAATAGCAAAGTTCAACTAGGGAAATCTAGTTTTTAACGTTCTTTAACTTTTGTCGAAATTTTACACAGGAACCAACAGTAACTTTAGCTATTTTCACGTTTACACAAATTCATGATAGCGAATTATTTTACTGAACTTAGCTTTATAGACTTCTAATGTTATCGTTTTTATTGAATTTTTCCAAGTGGTTAATGAGACTTGCTTAAGTATGTTAAAATCAGCACAATAAAAAAAGCAAACCGAAGTTTGCTTATGTAATATAAAACTACTAACTAAAATTATTTACGGTTGATGGTTTTTATAAAAATTATGCCAGTTTCTTTTGTATCATCAACAATAAATCGAATGTTCTAATTTTTTGTTTTAAGGTGTAGGTTCACAAAAATCTGTAAGTTCAAAAGGATAACATGTCGCCCACGTTTCGCAAAAAGCTACTGTTTCTGTAGGTTCACAGGTAAATGAACAAAGACATGAACCGTTTCGACGAGAAAAAGCACCTCCTTTGGTCTTTGTTGAGTTAAAAGAAGAAATTGACTTTTTGTTTAGATGTAAGGTTTTAAGATTACGTTTCTTCATAATATTACGTTTTAAAATTAATAATGAGATAAAAGTAGTTATGGTTGAAGAAAGATTATAGTAACCTTACAGACAATTCCGTGAATTGTAATAAACTAGGTGTAAAGGAGTACAGAAAAAGTGAACCGAAGTCTACTATTTTTTTAGTATTAACATTCACAACCAGATAAAAGTCTAGTATATGTATTCAGTGTACAAATTATGGTGTCTTGCGTTAAGGGAAGTGGCGCAGGAAACGTATTTGGTAATGGAATTGGCTCTGGACAGTTTTGAGATTGTTGAGTCGTTGGCAAACCTCCAGTAACACCTGAAATCGTTAACGTAGAAATTTTAGTTTTTCCTAAACTTAATTGTTTGATTGTTCTTTTTTTCATTGTAATTATATTTTATGTTTCACAGGTTCAAAGAACGCGACATTTCAACAAAGAAATCTCAGGAAAAACACTGAAAACATATGCGGAGAAGCACTGAAAAATTGTGGGGACAAAAAAAGCGAACCGAAGTTCGCTCTCTGTATAAATTTGTTTTATGTGATTAACCTAAGAACAAAGTCTTGGGTGAATAGTTTCACAGCGAGGTTCCCAGTAACATGCTGTGATGTTTTGCTCTGAATAACATTGCCTGTTGTTAGAATCGCGTCCACCTTTTGGAGCGGTCGTTTCCATATTAGAAATCGATTTTTTGTTGAGTTGCAGATTTTTCAGTTTTCTTTTTTTCATAAGTTTACGTTTAAAAAATTAATAGTGTTTAACAATCTTCCCAATCACAAGAACCGCCAGAACCACAATTGGCTTGTGTTTGACAGTTATTTGTGTTGTTTCCTCCATCATTTCCACCATCATACGGACAATAGCAATCGCTCATAAAATTAGGATCGTTAGATGGACAATCTTGCCAAAAGCAAGAACCGTTATTTGATTCATAACCACCTTTTACAGCAGTTCTTTCCAAATTGGAAATTGATTTTTTGTTAAGTTTTAATACTTTGATTTGTTTTTTCTTCATATTTTAAATTACTACAATTAATAACAAGCTTAACATTGTCCATTATACCACTGAACTCCGTAACCATAACATTGTGATTGTGGCCAATTAATGGGCATCCCGCCAGTTCCGCCACAAAATCTAGTTCTTCCTCCATTAACTTCTTTTTGGTCTTTTTTGTCTAGCGCTTTTACACCTTTTACGTTTAAAATGTTTTTTAACATGGTTATGTTTTTTTGGTTATCTCTGAAAAGTAAAAAAAACAAATGAAAACTAATTACGGAAATACCATACTTAACATTTGAAAATCTGTTGTTTAGCAGAGTTCTTAATAATTTCCGTAGTTTTGAGAAAATCGATTCACTATATAATTACAGAAATATCCATGAAAACATTCAAAAATTGTGTTTTTTTAGTGCTTACCGTACTTTTTGTAAGCTGTTTAACTACCGAAAAAGAAATGAAAGAAATTAGCAATTATGCCAACGATACACATTCGTATGCAAAACCAAACGAAGCTGTCGCAAAACATTTAATATTAGATGTTGATGTTGATTTTGATAAGGAAATCATCACAGGAACGGCAACATATACAATAGAAAGTATCAATGCTTCCGAAATTGTTTTTGACGCGAAAAACTTAGTGATTCAACAAACTTTGGTAGATGGAAAGGAAGTGAAATTTAAGCTTGGCGCGAATGATCCTGTGTTGGGACAAGCGCTGATAATTCCTATTGAAGCTGATTCAAAAATTGTGGCAATTACGTATGAAACAACAGATAAAACAGAAGCATTACAGTTTTTAAATCCGCAGCAAACTGCCGATAAGGAACACCCGTTTTTACTCACGCAAGGACAAGCAATTTTAACGCGAACATGGATTCCTATTCAAGATAGTCCACAAGTACGATTAACATATTCCGCGAAAGTGAAAGTTCCAAAAGAATTGATGGCAATAATGAGTGCCGAAAATCCAAAAGAAAAAAATGACAGCGGACAGTATCGTTTTGAAATGAAACAACCTATTTCACCGTATTTAATAGCCTTAGCAGTTGGTGATTTAGTCTATAAAGAAATCAGTCCTAGAACTGGTGTGTATGCTGAAAAGTCAATGATTGATAAAGTACATTACGAATTTGCAGATATGGAAAAAATGGTGAAAGCTGCTGAAGATTTATACGGAGCCTACGCTTGGGATCAGTTTGATGTCGTAGTACTGCCTCCAAGTTTTCCGTTTGGTGGTATGGAAAATCCGCGATTAACGTTTGCTACACCAACTGTAATTGCCGGCGATCGTAGTTTGACAAGTTTAATTGCACACGAATTGGCACATTCATGGTCAGGGAATTTAGTAACAAATGCTACTTGGAACGATTTTTGGCTCAACGAAGGTTTTACCGTATATTTTGAAATGCGTATTATGGAAGCGTTGTACGGAAAAGAATATGCAAACATGCTTGCTTCTATTGGAAGACAAGATTTATCTGAAGAAATAAAAAACTTCCGTAATCAGCCAGAAGCGACACGATTAAAGTTAGACTTAGAAGGAAAAAATCCGGATGACGGAATGAATAGCATTGCTTACGACAAAGGATATTTGTTTTTGCGAACACTTGAGGAAAAAGTGGGACGTGAAAAAATGGACGCTTTCTTAAAAGATTATTTCAACAAGCACGCGTTTTCTACCATGACTACAGAGAAGTTCGTCAACTATTTACATGATGAATTATTGTTAAAGAATAATGTTGAATTTAACGTAGATACTTGGGTTTACAAAGCTGGAATTCCTGGGAATGCTTCCAAAATTATTTCAGATAAATTTTCAGAAGTAAACAAAGTTTTGTCTGATTGGCAATACAAAACGATTAGTGCGGAGGAAGTTTGTGAAAAAGATTGGAACATTCAACAAAAAATACATTTCATTAGAAACATTCCTGAAGAACTATACGACGGATTGTTTGAAGAATTAGACAGCGCTTGTAATTTTTCAAATGCTACAAATTCTTATATCGCAATGGTTTGGTTTGAGCAAGCCATCAATCATGATTACCACGGCAATAATGTTGATGCACAAATAGAAAACTTTTTGATGACTGTTGGTCGTCGTTGGTATGTTTCTACAATTTACAAGGCATTTAAAAGAAATGGGAAACTAGATGAAGCTAAACGAATTTATGAAAAAGCACGACCAAATTATCATTCAGTTACCGTAAATACGATTGATGAAATGTTGGGAGTTTCGTATGAGTAGCATTTATATGAATATAATAAAAAGAAAAAAGGATACAATAAGGGCATATTGTATCCTTTTTCTAAATGAGATGATATCTAAGCCAGCAGGTTAAGGCGTGGAATAATGACTTAAATATACTTAGTAAATAATTTATCAGATTATTATTATAAAATTCGGAAATATTTACAACATTTCGTTACGGTTTTACCGTATAAGCACTATTAGTTTGCTATTGAAACGTCAGTATTTTTGTAGGAATTTATAATCTTAATTCTTTTCGTAAAACGCTATCTTTTACGCTATTTTTTGACCAATATGGACTTTTCAATTGTTTGATTCTCGTAGCTTTAGTAGTTAATGTTTTTGCAGAATTTCCGTAACCGCTTGTTGAAATTTCAGTCCAACCTGTAATGTCGTGCGGAAAGCTAGTATTAAAGTTGATACTTAATTTTCTGTTCAATTTTGGATAGTTTATAGTATAAGTTGATGTTGCTCCAGAGGTTGTTAATGTTGCAGAAGCTTTGTATGTTTTTAGCGGAATGTGTTTCATACGCAATACCTCAAAAGCAGGAATGATTTGTTGAGTTCCCACGGGTAATTGTGTCGGATCGATTCTGAGTTTTGTCCACAATTCATCTTCTAAAATTGCTTTCTCAACGGAAAACTTTTGATCGGATTCACTTTCAAAATACGAATACGATTGTACGTTAAATTCTGATCTGTTATTAAGTTGTGTAAAAACATGTCCACACCATTCTTGCATGGAAGATGTCACTTTAATCGCATGTTGGTTGTTGGCTACAGGATAAAATGTGCTCGACATGATGCTATACGGATAGATTCCGGTGTAAAATTTTTTGGTAGCGTTCAATTTTAAAATTGACACATTATTCGATCGTTGTTGATCTGCTTTTACCTGTTTCTCAGGATTGAAATCTTCTGTTACATAAATTAACACTGCTTTTCCTTTGTGAATTTCGCCATAGCGCGCTTGTTCCAATTCGAAGGAAGTCAATTCGGCTTCTCCTGCATACCAATACTTTTTAAAAGCTTCTGAAGTGGCTTGTGCAGGTTTTTTGGTGGTAGTTTTTACTGTTGAAGTTATATTTTTTGTCGTTTCTGCGGAAGCGTCATTTTTAACATTCGAACAGGCAATAATGGTTCCTATAATGGTAATTCCTGCTAAAATAAGTTGTCGGGAAATGGATTTCATCGTTTTTTTATAAAGATATTTAAAAACGACGATATTATCAATGAATTTTATAAGGTGTTGATTTTTGGAAAAAATTATATCGAAAGTTGCTTTACATGAAATTTTAAATAAGTAATAAAAGGAATTATATCGTTAAAAATGTTTGATATAAAGTTTGCGGATAAAAAACTATCTTTGTTATACAAAAAGTTAGATTATGAACATCGAAGCCACAAAATTAGAATTAATGCATCTTTTATTACAGACAGAGAAAGAAAGTATTCTTAAGAAACTCAAATCTGTTTTTGATGAAGAACAAGCAGATTGGTGGAGTGAAATGTCTGAAAGTGAACAGCAAGAAATTAAAACTGGTTTAGCGCAAGCAGATAATAATGAATGTATAGCTAATGATGCAGTAATGAAACGCTTTGGTAAATGGCATTAAAAATTGTTTGGACACCACAAGCACTACAAGGATTAGAGAAGGTTTTAGAGTATTTAGATAAAGAGTGGACACAAGAGAAATTCTAAATTTAGAAAAGCAGATAAGCGATCTTTTGAACCGTATAAGTAAATATCCTAAAATTTATCCTCAAACGGGGAATTTCACTAATGTTCACAAAGCACTTATTGATAAAAATAATTATGTAATCTACAGAGTTCGACCTAAAAAGCAATTAATTGAAATCATTAATTTTCGAGGAACTAAACAAAAACCAATAAAATAAAAGAACTTAAAAAAGTAATCTATAAGCAAATTTCTTATTTTAAATTCTCTCTCCAATTTTTCGCAATACTACTAATCATTCAAACTGTTAAAACAGCTTCAATGTATTTTTTCGAATTCGAAAACTTACAATTACAATAATTAATAAGGTAATGATGGCAGCAATGATACAGATGAAACTGAAAGATGCTTCTTGTTTTAGTTGAATTGGTGCCGTATCACCATGCAACACAAATCCTGCCCAATAGAACGGTTTTTTAAAGTTAGCATCGTCCGTATTTTTTAGGTAATTCATCTTTGCATTTTGCAACGCACGTGTTTTGTTTTCCCCTTTTTTAAGGTTTTTGTAGAAATCTACCATGATCTCCTGCGTTACTTTATCAGGAACTTCCCATAAGCTCGCCAAAGTTGATGGAACGCCAGCCAAAGTAAACGCTCTGTTGAGTGAAACCATTCCTGTTGAAGCGTCTAATTTGCCTTTGCCTGTGTTGCATGCACTTAAAACGGCCAACTCAGAGTTGAGGTGCAATCCATACAGTTCTTCAAGATACATTTTGGTTTCTTTGTCATTTTCATTGAATAATAAATGACTCAATTCTGGTATTTCGTTGTTCACATTTGCGTGCATTGCCAAGTGAATAATTTTGGCTTTGCGAGAATATTTGATAAAATTGTCTTTGGTCGCTAAAACAGCTTCAAAAAGTTTACTTGGAAAAATAGTGTTGAGCGATTTTGATTCGTTTTCTGCGCCATACAAACGATATTTGTTATCACGTAACGCAAGTTGCCCTATGTTTCCCTTTTTTTCTGGATATTGTGGCGTAAATACCACAAGGTTGTCATTTTTTAAAGTCAGATTTGACTCGTTTTTGTGATGAACAAATACCAAATGTGTTGCATAATTGATCGTAGCTTCTTCAATTAAATACTTTTCATTTGTGGTGATTAAGGTTTCAAACGGCAAGTAATGCAAAACATTATCAGGAATAATGGTGAGCGCGCTAAAATTTGTAGTTTCAAAAGGAAACAAATTTTTATACAAAGCATTTGCGATTTTTTTGTCTTCTTGTTGCTTGCTAAGTTGATTGTAATAACGTTCAACAGTTGCTAAAATTTCCGTTGAATTGTCTAATTCATAAAAATCAATTTGATCTTTTGTGATTTTGTAAACAATCAATTGATCGCCAATTTTTTGATATTTTACAATTACTTGAGAAGGTTTCATGTTTGCCTGAGTTGCGTTGATATCAAACGCTTCAAAAGCAAAGTTGGCAATGTTAGGAAATTGTTGTTTTAACGTTGTTAATTGCTGTTTTAATTTTCGTTCATAATCAAAAATAGCAGTTGTGTCTTTTCTGCGTTTTGCAATAACCAAAGCTTTTCGTAATGCTTGTTCTTTTTGGATCAATGCATCAGAAATATTGGTTTTATTCAAGAATCTACTTTGATGAAATTTTTTCCAAGCCAATCTATTTTCAATCACTTCCATTCGGTTCAGTAATGTTTCAATGTTGAAATTGTGATGACCAAAACCGAGTTTTTTCATTTTTAAAATTCCACCAATCGCCGTTTGGTAATACGTAGTGAGTTTGTCGTTGAAACGTTCTTCACGATAACAATTTTCAAACTGAATTAATCCTAATTTATACATTTTGGAGGCAAGCGAAAGTATTGTGGGATCTTTTGGATATTTTTTTACGATTGCATCTGCCATTTCCACTAAAATGCCCGTTTCATTTAAGTCATAACTCGGCACAAAGTTTGAAAATTCTTTTTTTAATGGACTTTTTCCTTTGTGAATGGCAACTATGGAATTTTCTAGGGAATGAATGACTTCTTGTTTTTCATCTAACGCAAGTAAAATATTAGCCTTTTCTGCTTCAAAATAAGAGCGACGATCATCATTTTTTGGTAATTTTTTTAATAATGAATTGATTAATCGTACAGATTGTTTGTATTTCTTTTCAAATTTAAATGCTTTTGCTTTGTTGAATTGAAATTGATAATAATGTGTTTCGTAATATGTTTTGTCTAAGTTTTGAAGCGCTTTTTGAAGGTTTGCATGTGCCAAATTGCAATCGGAAATTGTTACTGAATCTTTTCGTAAATATGCGTCGCCCAACATATTTAGTGCAACAGCATACATGCGTTTTTCTGCAGTGTTGAATCTTTTTTGACGCTTTATTTTTTCTAAATTTTGAATATGTTTTTTGAGTGTTGTAATGTCTTTTTCCGTAAAAACAGTTTTATTGCTTAAAATTTCCGTCGCTTTGTATTGAAACAATACGGGTTTGGAAACCTCATCTTTTACAGTAGCAATATTGTCTTTATGTGTTGCATATAATTGTCGTGCTTTTTTTAGGTAATTGTTCGCTTCTTCTTGAAAACCAAAACTTGCTGCCGAACCTGCAATATCGGCATAAATTGAAAGTAAATAATCGTAGTTTGGTTGCTGTACAGTTTCCATGATGGAAGCCGCTTTTTTTGAACTTTCGAAAGCATCGAGATAGCTTCCCAATTCGTATTCAGAGAATGCACGTTCGTAATGCAATTCTGCTTTGTAATTTATTCCTGCATCAGTTTTTGGACAAGATATAATTCCTTTGTTGTATGATTCAATAGAAACATCAAAGCGTTGTAAGTAATATTCAGAAGCACCTTTGTAAAAGTAGAGTGTTGCGGTTGCTAAGCTGTCTAATTGTTTTGTATTTGTAGCCAATAAATCAATGGCTTTTTCTGTTTGTGCTAGCGTTTTGGTGTAGTTTTTTGCATTGTATGCAATTGTGGCAGATTTCAGTATAGTTTGTGGTGTTTCTTGCGCATGCAAAAATTGCAACGAAGAAAGAAAACATGAAATAATAATACAAAGTATAATTTTTTTCACTTACTGGGTTTTTTTAGGGAATCTCATTCAAGATACATAAAGTCGTGCGAACAATTTGTAAATTCTTTGTGAGATTGCACTTTTAATGTATGAATAGCACTATATTTTATATGAACGGTATGTGAATCGTATGTTGTTGATTCACAACCGTCCATAAGTATAACAATTCGAAACGTAAAAAACCGACATTGTTATTTGTTGATTGCGGGAACTGTTTTAGTGTATATTTAGTTTTCTGGTAATTGCTCTTGTATTTGATAGGTACTAAAGTTTAAAAAATTTCCTGGATGCGCTAAGACATTTTGAAGAATTATTGGAGAATCTGGCTCAGTTCCTGTATATTGTGTTTTTCCGTCCATATTGATGTCGTGGATATTATATCCGTTTACGACGTAGGTTGGGAAATTGAGAAAGTTGCCCGAATCATTTAATACTTCCGATAAAATACTTGGTACATCTGGATTTGTGCCTGAATATTGCACAATATCATCACCATTTACATTTCCTGTCCAAAGTGCCATAGAATTGTTGGCTAATTGTATTTGTGCATTTGTGCCAAAGGTTGCAAATGCAGTGTCTGTAAAATCGACTATTGTTGTACTGGCTTCAGTAAGAGCAATTGGATTTGCAGACATGACACTTAAATGATTCCGATGTTTTATGACTACATAATGATTGCTAGGTGGTGCGTTTAAAATTAATGAGGAGTTTCCATCTAAGGCAACGACATCTCCATCGCGTTGCAGTAATGCTGATGTTGCCGCTACAATTTTTGTATTGTCATTTGCTTGTCTTAATTCTACCCAAACCCAATCTACTATTGCATTATTACCTGTTGTAGTAAATACCGAAGCATTAACAGTTGCATTATCTGCGTATGGACTTGTGGTTGGAATGAAATCGTTTGATCGTAAATCGTCGTTCATTAAACCGACAGTAGTTGGACTTAACGATGGACCTTGTAAAAAAACAATTGGATTTATTTTAATTTTAAGATTTGCACGAATAAAACCTTCTGAAATGGTCATACTTCCTTGATATTCTCCTGTGAAAGTTTCCCCTAAAGTGTATAATATTTGAATATTTTCAACAGTAGTTATGTTGCCACCACTATCAATACTACTCTTTAAAAGTTGTTGCCCAAACGTATCATAAGAAATCAAAAATGCAATCACTAATATTATATTTTTCATAGGATATTTTTTTAATTTTCTTGATATTGAATTTGTATGGATCGTACATTTGTATTAGGCACATCCCAATTTTGTCCGTTGATTGGAATTACTCTTACTATGTACATGAAATTTTCATTATCAATGGTTTCTGAAAGTCCTGTTACTGCGTCTGATCTATTACTACTCATATTTCCAGAACTATTAAATAAACCTATAGAAACAACGGAAGATCCATTAGTAGCAGAAATACGATATAAAGAAAATTGAAGGTTTGTGCTTGTCGAATTATCCAAATAGTTTGCTGTATATCCAGTAATAGTAACGCCATCTGGTAAATGAACAGGTGCTGTTATAGCTCTTTCTGCAACATTGTCAGAAAGATATACAAAAGTAAAGTTTCGTCTAATTTGAGCATCCGAAAAACTCGCTTCAAAATCATACGGACCAATTGAATAATTTTTAGTATTTGTTATACTCGCCACCAAATCTCCATCAGCAGTTACTTTTACATTTCGCGTTCCAGTTCCAGATAAATCATCAATATTTACTGTTCCATCGATCATTACTTTAAAAGCGGTGCTACTTAATGAAGAATTAAAAGGTCCTGGAGATCCGTTTCCTACCATAAATATAGCATCAGGATCATCAAAATTATGTCTTCCTACAGCAATGGCTCCTCTACCAGATGCAGTGGTTTGTTCTCCCAGAGCGACAGCGTTATAGCCTGTAGCAACAGTGTTTAATCCAAAAGCAATAGAATTTTCACCAATGTTTGCATCATTCCAATAGGAGTAATTAAAGGTTCCTCCATTGGTACTTCCTGCACGCAATGCGCCTTTACTTTTATCAAAAAAGAAGCGTTTATCGTCGTTGTTTGTGCTAAAATCATTTTCAAACTGATTCGAACCAGCAATGATACTTCCATTACTTTTTACTACAAATGCATTTTGACGTTCGGTATCGCTTGTTCCGTTACCAACAATCAGTGAAGCACTATTATCTTCTACATTGTATGTACCATTTACAAACTGACTTGAGTTGTTCGATTTTGTACCAACTCCAACGACCAAAGATGCATATCCGCCAGCAATTGTTCCATCGCCTAAGGCAGTAGAATAGGAAGTAATTGCTTGTGTATCTTTTCCAAAAGCAGTTGTCCCAACGCCATTTGCTCTAGTGTTTCTACCTGCGGCAAACGAATATAAGCCACGATTGCTATCATTCCATTGTGTACCGTCAACAGAACCTACTCTGAAGGCAACTTTCGATTTATCAAAGAACATTCTGCCATCCAAATTGACATTGTTTTCATCTTCCGTACTTGTGCTTCCAACTACAAAATCAGCATTTGTATTCGTTGCCGAAATTCTGTTTGGAGTTGCTTCCGAAAAAGGACTTACATCGCCTGTTGCACTTACAGTTTCTGCATGTAATGCATATGGAACGGTTTTAAATTCAGTTGTGCCAAAATCTACAAATCCGCTTCCAGAATCTATTTCCGTTTTTACGAAATGTGTGTCAAATCCCCAATTAATCATTTGAAAATCTCCAGAAACATTCACGCCTTCTCCAATATTCACAATTACAATTCCATTGGCGTTTGTGGTAGTTGTATGTGTTTCTTGATATACTATATTGGTCGCCATGTTTCCTTCAAAAATGGTAAATTGAATAGTAACCGATTGATTTGCCATAGGTAAACCGTTAGTATCAGCAATCACAGCTTTGTAATTGATACCTCGTGTTTGCGAAAATGAATTTATGCTATAGAAAAGCATCAGGAGAAGAAGTGAAAATCGTGCTTTCATCTGTTGGTTAGTTTTTGAGTAGTTTAAATATTTTTGATTGCGTTTTGGAAGTGATTTCAACCAAGTACATTCCGCTAGTAAATGTGGAGATGTCTATAGATTTTTGTGAATTTTCTAATTTTCCTTGCGCAATCAAATGTCCTAAAGTATTGTAAATGTTGTATTGCATTTGATTCGTAATATTGGAAAATTGAATCATGTTGGAAGCAGGGTTTGGGTACATGTTCATTGCGTTTGTTTCAAAACTTTCAACATTTAACACGCTAGCATCTTGCAGACTTGTCAGTTCGGTTCCGTTGCCAGATTTGTTTCCAGCAAACCAGAGTTTATTTTGGTATTCAATTAATGAATTGACCTGAACTTGTATAATTTCTTCAGAGCTTCCTGTTAATGCTTCTGTTCCCGCAGGCGTTCCATCCGTAACCCACAATTGTTGGGAATCAAAATAGAAAAGTTTGTTGGCGTAATTAATTGCTCTTAAAAACTCGATAGATTCTCCTGTATCGGTAGCACTTACTACTTTTACAGTTCCGCTTTCTGTTCCGTTTGTTTTCCACAATTCAAAATCGGAAGTAGTATTGTCAGAAGCCACAAAATACAATTCGTTGTTATACTCAGTAAAATTTGGAATATTCAATCCGCTAGCAAGATTATCCGTGTCAATATCTTTTACTAAACTTGCTGTGGTTCCATCCGTTTTCCAGAGTTCCGAACCAATAATTTGTCCAGAAGTTCCGTTGTAGCTTCTTGCTTTAAAGTAGAGTTCGTTGTTAAAAATAGTCAAATAAGAAGGATTGCTTCCAGTGCCAAATGCAGGATTTAGATTGTTTGGAAAAATATCATGCTTGATGATTGTTCCTGCAAAAGTTCCATCGGTAACCCACAATTCACGTCCGTTATTGGTATTTTCATCCTCAGCAGTAAAGTATAATTCGTTGTTAAAAACGATCATTTCAGCAATATTATCCAAACTACTGCGAACAAGTTCTGTATTTGCGGTTGTTCCATCGGTTTTCCACAATTCACCGTTTCCGTTACGATTTACATAAAAATAGAGTAATCCGTCAAATACAACACCGATGATATTTTTACCAGGTTTTGTCATAAATGTTGGTGCGCCATTTTGTGCATCTTCAAAGTTTTTTACGGAAACTGTTCCAGCTTCGGTACCATCTGTTTTCCAAAGTTCTATAGAAGAATTAGTGTATGCGCGGAAGTATAATTCGTTGTTATATTCCACAAATAATTGATTGATATCATTCGAATTAAAATCCAAACCGTTTGACGAACCACTTCTGATGTCTTTTACCAAAACTGTGCCCGCGTCAGTTCCGTCGGTTTTAAATAATTCTTGTCCTATGCCAGAAACGAATGCCGAAAAGTACAATTCGCCATTCATCACATAGAATGATTCTGGAGAATAACCGCCGCCGCCATTCAAATTGGTAGCTATAATTTGTGTTCCAGCTTCTGTACCATCACTTTTATATAATTTTTTAAATGAAGGTGTAATTTCAAATGCCTGAAAGTACATTTCACCGTTCATTTCTGTGATGTACGTTGGAGAACTTCCGTTGCTTCCCGACCAAATATCAATTTGCTCAAAGGTATATTGTGCGTTTGCTTGCGTTGCTAAAAGCATTACAAGTCCGAGTAGTATTTTTTTCATCGTATTACTTTTATTTCATTTTAGATTGATTCACAGAAAAGCTCACTTTTACATTGCTAGTTATGGTATTTTTAGAACCATCATCCATGCGAATTTCCATGGTAAGTGTATCTTCAAATTCTCCAGAAACGACTCTGCGTTTTTTCACGACACCTTCTTTCCAAGGTGTTACTTTTGTAATTTTTGTAGTGCTACAACCTGTAAAATCTCCATTAATTCGATCGTAAGTTTGATTGCCTTTCAAATCAATAAAATTTAAGCTTCCACAACCTGAAGTACTCGGTTTTGGTTGGTGTGTTCCAACTGTTGGTTCTCCCAAAAAATAACGGTTGATGTAATGAACTTGAAAACCACTTTCAGTTGTCAATTTGGAAGCGTTTACATTACTTGCACCTTCAAAAAACTCAATATTTGCTTGGCTTGCAAAGTTTCCTTTTTCAGGATAAAATGTGTGTGTTCCTTGTAATGGTCCGTCACTAAATGTAATGGTAATAAAGTGTTTTTTACTTTGAGAAAAAGCAGCTGTAGTGCATAAAAATAATAGAATATATAAATGTTTCATTTTGATTTTTTTAATGTTGAGATTTGGTTTTTTACATTGATTTGTATGCGCTTGCGTCAATCTGTACGTTTGCGTTTGTATCAACTTTAATCACTTTCATGGTGGCACTTTCGTTAGAAGAAACATAATTGAGTTCCATCACAAAACCTTCAAACGGACCATCATTTTTCATTCCTAAAATTGGTACAAACTTGCCTTTAATAGGGAAGTTGTTTGAAACCCACGCATGTACTTTTCCACCATCATTTTCGTAGAAATATTCATGACAGGTATATCCAAGAATTGTTTTCGTTTTTCCAGTTTTTACCAAATCACTTTTCTGCGGAACTTTATCAGCATAATCCAACTGACCTAGTTCTTCGTTGGTCACTTTCTTTTTAATCTTCATTCCAGGCATGTCCATAAACATAATGCTAGATGTTGGTGTAATCACTGTGTAGACTTGTCCACCAGAATCGTCGCCACCATTATCTAGTTTCATGCAAATAATGTTCGGATTTTTCTTTTCAAATAAAAACTCAATTTGAGCTTTGTCGTTTCCATCGGCTTCCATTTCAAGCGTAATACTTTGATTGAAGGTGTAGGAATTACCAGCATTTTTGTTTTTTGAAGCTTTTTTATTGCCTAAAACCTTGTCGAGCATATTGTCTGCGGCTTTTTCGGCTTCTTCCATGGCTTTTTCTTCCACTTTTTGCTCCACTTTATTTTCTACCTTGTTTTGAATACGCTTTAAGAGTTGCGAATTCGCATTTTGTGCCGCCAAAAAGAAGCAAACACAAGCGCTCATTTTAAAAATTGTTTTCATGATTTATTACGTTTCGTTTCCTCTTTATATATTTACAGGAAGAAAGGTTAACATCGCAGGGAATTTTTTTTAAGTTGAATTTAAACTTGAAATCAAATTTGAAAAAATCTTAACTTCCTAGTTAACCTTTTGCCCTGATACGACACTGAATGGAAAAGCAACAATTAGATTTACAAGCACGATTGCGCAATGATGACAAAAAAGCGTTAGAGGAAGTTTATGTGCTTTATAAAGAAGCTTTTATAAATTATGGTTTGCGATTCCAATTGGAAAAAGAAGATTTGATCGACGTGTATCAAGACAGTGTTATTGCGATGTATCAAAATTTTATTCGTAAAAAAGTACAGTTAGAAAAAAGTACGTTAAAAACGTATTTATTCAGTATTGGAAAACATAAAATTTATGACCGATTGAAAGAACGAAAGTTATTTGTTGGTGGCATAATTGTAGAAGATGATTATGAAGAAATGGTATTGGATGAAAGTACGCTAACCAATGAGCAAGCGCAATTGCGAAAGTATTTTGGTCACTTAGGCGAAAGCTGTCAACATATTTTAAAATTGTTCTATTATCGTAGTTTAACGGTAAAAGAAATCATTGAGCAAACGCATTACAAAGATGCGAACACCGTGAAAAGTCACAAATCGAGGTGTTTGAAAAAATTAATCGCACTGATAAAACCGAATTAATGGAAAACGAAGAATTGATTCAAAAATATATACAAGGAACGTTGGATGAAGTCGAACAAAAGCAGTTTGATACTTTATTAAAATCGAATCCTGAATTTGCCAATGCTGTAGCTGAATTTAAAAATGTTCATGCCGCCATTAGTTCGCATGAAAAAGACCAATTAAAGTCACATTTGCAAACTTTTGAAGCGACTCAGGAAGCATCTGAAGCTACTGAAAAACCTTCCAGAAGTTACAAACGTTTGGCAATTGCGATTGTATTATTACTGTTTTTTGGGTTGCTTGGGAATTACATTATTCAACAAGCAAATACAAATGAAATATTGTATGCAACGTATTTTGAACCGTATCCGAATGCATTGCAACCTGTGACACGCGGACCAAGTGATGGAATGTTGCTTACAGAAGCAACGCGCGCTTATGAAGCTAAAAATTACGAAGAAGCGATTAAAACTTTTGATTTGATTCAAGCAGGATTAGACAATCCAGATGTGGAAATTTCATTTTACAAAGCCATGAGTTTACTCAACTTAGGGAAAGAAAAAGAAGCGTTGGATATTCTTCGCGAAATAAAACATCAAAAAACACGATTTACACCACAAATTTATTGGTATGGCGCATTAATTCATGTAAAATTTGATGAAAACGAAAAAGCATTAAAAGCGTTGAATTATTTGGACGAAATTCAAACGACATACAAAGCAAAACAAAGAGCTATATTGAAAGCGAAGTTGGAGTAATAAATTTGAAACTTTATAACAAAAAAGCTTAAAATTAATTTATAAAGTAGCCTTTGAGTTTCTTTTCATCATCATCATAAAATAAATCTAGTTCATAAGTTTCTTTTATAGGTTTTCCATGCCATTTTATGATGTCAAATTGCAATTCACGTAAGTTTTTACGAATCAATCTATTGCACTTTCTATTGCTGAAATTGTCCCAAAAAATATCCCATTTCGATTCTGAAAAAGAAGCAATTTTAACTTTGGTCACTTTTCCTTTTTTGCCAATAGTTATGATGTATTTATCATCGCAATAATCTTTGGAAAGTGTTTCCCAATCTAGTTTTTTAACTTGCTCAAAGAGAATTTTAGGAATTGATTTTTGGTTAATTCTTGAAATTCCATTTTCAACCTCAATATGATTGTCAAGTAGCTTTCGTTTTTTTAGATTCCCTTTTCTAAAGTGTAAAATTTCTTCTTTCAAATAAGTAGTTTCTGCAACTCCGTCCCATCGTAACATTTTATCTTTTGGAATGACTAGAAAGGATGAAAACCAAGTAGCTTTTACCACACCATTCTTAAAATGAGGGAATACAGTTTGTAGAATTTTCTTGCTGTGCTTTGCATCTTTAATATCTGTTAAGTACAGTTGGTTGTTTTTGAATTCCCAAACAGCTTGAAATCCTCGCCAAAGATTTGTGCCAATATGTAAGCCTTTTTCAAACTTTGAAATCGTGTGAGATAGTTTGTCAAATTTTTCTTGGGAAAGTCCTTCCAGCGGTAATGTATAGATGTAAATAGTATCATTGCCAATTTTTAACAAATCAGGTAATTGCGGACTTGTCGCAAAGACGAAGTTTGACGATATGGTTAATAAGAAGATAAATAGTAATCTCATTTTTAATATGTATAAATGAACTCATATTTGGGTTTCCCAAACGTCAGCTCGATTGACACGCTCTGAAATTTGAAGTACAAGAATTTCTAAGTACACAGCAATTCAATATGTAACATTCAAAATTCAACATTTTCTATATTAAAACAACGTTTCAATCTCAGATAAAACCTTGTATACCAAATGCGTTGGTAAACCTACTACATTCGCATACGAACCTTCAATACGTGCAACTTTTGTGTAACCAATCCATTCTTGAATGCCGTACGCGCCAGCTTTGTCAAATGGTTTAAAATTGTTGACATAATACCAAATTTCATCGTCTGTCATATTTTCAAAATACACTTTTGTGATTTCATGTACTGTTTTTTGAGAAGTCGCAGTGGTAAAGCAAACAGACGTGATGACTTCGTGACATTTTCCGCTCATAACTTTTATCATATCAAAAGCTTCTTGTGCATCTTGCGGTTTTGCTAGCGAAACGCCTTCGTGCCAAACAACGGTATCGGAAGTCACTAAAACCTCATGCTCTTTCAATTCATCTTTAAAAACGGAAGCTTTCAATTGTGCGAGATAATCTGAAATTTCGTGGTGTTGCAAATGTTCAGGATAAACTTCATCTACAGATTTTAAACGGATTTCAAAGTCTAATCCTAGATCTTTAAAAAACTGCTGTCTTCTTGGCGAACCAGAAGCTAAAATAATATGGTATGTTGAAGAAAGTGTTTCGAGCATAATTTTTAAGATAATAACAATTCAATCAAATCAATAGGATCAAAATAATAAAATATAATTGTTGAAAGAATTCCGAATAACATGATAAATTTCAACAATAAAGACAGCATTTTGTATTCTCGTTTGGAATCTGCTTGCCAAATTTTGATGATAAAATACAAAAGCGGTAATAAGATTGTAAACAATGTGTAAACCGTTGTGACCGTTTTTCCTTGAAGATAAATACTTGTTATATATAGTATAAAACAAATTAAAAGCGCTGCTAAAATCGCAATAATTTTGTTAACTCTATTTCTTCCTAAAACAATTGGTAACGTAGAAATATTTGCGTTATAGTCACCATTTACATCTTCAATATCTTTGACCAATTCTCGCATGAGATTGATTAAAAAAGCAAAAGTTCCATAGATATAAATTGCAATGAGCGAAACATCTTTAAAATAATTATAGTGTTTTCCACGAATGGTATGTCCTTTATCAAAAGCAATCAGGATGAATAAACTACTGGCAACCAAAGCAGAAACTACAATATTTCCAATTAGTGGAAAGCCTTTTAAATATGAACTATATAAGAACAACAATACAGCGATTCCGATAAATAGTAAAGAAATCCACCAACGGTCAATCATAAAACCAGCGTAACTTCCCAAGCCAATTCCCACGAAAGTGAACAAGAAATAGCCTAGATATGCATTCTTTTTTGAGATAAACGTATCAATAAAAACCTTGTGTGGTTTGTTGATGCGATCCGTTTTTACATCAAAAATATCATTGATAATATTTCCGCCTACGGCAATGAAAACTGTTGCCAAAACTACACATGAAAATAGGTCAATCTTAATATAGCATTTATCAAAAGGAACAATCCAATAATAAAAAAACAGCAATTGTGTCAAGGCAATCATGACTAAGTTTGGAAACCGAATGAGTTGTAGAAACTTTGTCATGAATCTAGGTTTAATCGTATTTTGCGTCAAAATTCTCGTCCCAAGTTCCTTGTACTTTCATCACTTGCGAAATTACGTCTCTTGCCGCGCCTTTTCCACCATCGACATGCGAAATATAGTCACAAATTTCCAATACTTCATATGCGGCATCTTGCGGACAGCATGACAAACCTACTTGTTTTAACACAGGAACATCAGGAATATCGTCGCCCATGTACAACACATTTTCAAGCTTGATGTTTTTCTTCGTCAGATATTCATCTAATTGAACAACTTTTTGATGCGCACCTAAGTAAATATCAGTAATTCCCAAACCTTGCAAACGCTTGCGAACACCTTCGTTGGTTCCGCCAGAAATGATACACACATTATAACCTTTTATAACGGCAGTTTTGAGTGCATAACCATCTTTAATATTCATTCTGCGTAGCATTTCGCCAGAGGAAGTTACGGTTACAGTTCCATCAGTCAATACACCATCAACATCAAAAATGAGCGTGGTAATTTGATTTAAATATTCTTTATAGCTTTTATCTTCCATAGGTTTTTGCAATTGATTGCGTGAGCAATGTATATATTTCTTTGTGAATGTCTTTGTCTAGTTTTTCCAAATGATCGTCAATGGTTTTTTGATCGCCACGTTTTGCAGGACCAGTTTGTGCCATGTACGGCGTTAACGTATGAATTTTATTCGCAGTTTCCTGAATGAGTGGATGTAAAATTTCAAATGGAACATTATTGGCTTCGCTAATTTCATGCGCAATTCGATACATATGATTGCTAAAATTATTCACAAAAACAGCCGAAACATGCAAGGCACGACGTTGCTCTGAACTAATTTTATACGAATTGCTTCCAATCGCATCAGCAATTGATTTTAAAATCTTAAAATCTGCTTTTTCGCCCGTTTCCAAACACAGAGGAATTTTAGTAAAATCTACTTTGACGCCTTTGGTAAAGGTTTGCAACGGATAAAAAACTCCGCGCCTGTTTTTTTTGTGCAACATATGCATGCTCGCACTTCCTGAAGTATGCACTACCAAACGATCTGTAAATGGCAATTTGTTAGCGATGGCAGCAATGGCATCATCCGCAACAGCGATTATATAAATATCGGCTTCTAACAACTCTTTTAAGCTTGTCGTTGTATTTGTAGCGTTAAAATAGGACAATGCTTTTTGACTTCTGTTATATACCTGAACAACTTCTAAGCCTTCTGTAGCTCGAAATACCGTATATAAATGTTGCGCCAAATTTCCAGCACCTAAAATGACCATTTGTATCATGCCGCTAAAATAACAACACTTTGTGGTTTTTAAAACTTTACGGAACTACTTTTCTGTCTATAAAAGTGAATTGATACGAAAAAGAAGGTTTTATCCTGACAAAAACACCAAATATGACCAATATCATATTTTAAAATATTGAGAGTGTAGATATTTGTCAAAAATAAAAACAATAATACATAACATCATGACACTATACACACAATATTACAGCGAGTTTAAAGACAAATACACCATGTACATTCCGTTAACAATTATTCTACAGAGTTGTTTAGGAGGAATAGCGGCAATGTATATTTTAATGAACGGATTGGATAACATGTCAGGGTTAATTCAATTATTTTTCTGTGTAATATTGACTTCATTTTACAATGCAGCAATCTTAGCACAGCTTAGAGAAAAATGGGTTTTCAACATGTTAATCATAAGCTTGCTATTCAGTATGTTTGCGATCATTTTTAATGCATTGTAAATTAAAAAAGCATAAAGTTTCCTTAATTCATATAAGTTATTAAATAGCTGAGTTTGGTGCAAACATACTAAACTTGGCTATTTTTGTGTTTTGTGTTTTTTGATTGAATTATTGAAAAAAATCTAACAAGTCTAAAAAGGTCTAACAATTCTAGCGAGTCTAACAAGTCTAATAAAGTCTAACAAATGAAAAAAGATATTCAAAATAGGGCAGATGTTCATTTATTGGTGACGACGTTTTACGCAAAAATTAGAAAAGACGAAATTTTAGGTCCAATCTTTAACAATCGCATTCAACATTGGGATGCACATTTGGAGCATTTGACAGATTTTTGGGAAAGCAGTTTGTTCTTCGTCAATAAATACAAAGGAAATCCATTAGAAAAGCATATTGAAGTTGATGCCGCAATACATCATATCATCAATGAAAAGCATTTTGGAATTTGGCTCAATCACTGGATTCAAACCTTAGATGCACTTTTTGAAGGCGATAAAACAAGCATTGCAAAAAACAGAGCTCGCAAAATGGGCACGTTCATTTACATCAAATTATTTGAAGCTAGAACAGCAAAATAAATCCCTCTTTTTAGAATATTCCTAAATAAGCATAAATTGAATGTTAAATAGACTTTAAATTATGTAAAATACCGTATTTTTGCATACTGAAATTTTGATCTAAACGATAACGCTACACAATGGGTAATATCCTCAAGAATATCCTCTTTTCTACACGATTAATGGCTGTCCTTTTCTTTTTATTCGCTTTTGCCATGGGAATAGGAACTTTTGTAGAAAGTGAATACAGCACAACAACCGCAAGAATTTACGTTTACAATGCATGGTGGTTTGAAGTAATAATGCTTTTTTTCATGATAAATTTCTTCGGAAACATCTTTCGCTATCGCTTGCTTCGCAAAGAAAAATGGGCAACATTGCTAATTCATTTATCTTTTATATTTATTCTTTTGGGAGCATTTATCACGCGTTATGTAAGCTACGAAGGTGTCATGCCGATTCGTGAAGGCGCCACAGAAAATACGTTTCTTTCTGAAAAAACATACATCAAAGCGATGGTTGATGGTGAAATTAATGGAAAACCTAGACGTAAAACGTTGAAAGGTGATTATTTAGTTTCTTCTGAAGGAATTGCGTCAGGATCGTGGATGCAAGGAAGTTTCCCTTGGAAAACAGACTTTAACGGTCAGCCGTTTAGCATTGACTACAAAGGATTTATTCAAGGTGCGGAAGAAGGCATTTTGCCAGATGAAAATGGAGAAGAATATTTAAAAGTTGTAGAATCTGGAGGTGGAGATCGTCACAATCACTTCTTAAAATCGGGAGAAAAACCTAGCAACTTACACAACATACTCATCACATTCAACAATCCGACAGATGGCGCTATCAACATTATGAGTGACGAATACGGAAATTATACCATAAAAAGTCCGTTTGGTGGTGAATACATGATTATGGCGGCACAGCAGAAAGGAAAAGTATACAAAGACAGTGTACAGCCTTTTCAATTACGTTCGTTATATAATTTAGCAGGATTGCAATTTGTAATTCCTGAACCAGCAATAAAAGGAAAAATTGGTGTGGTAGAAACTCCTGCACAACTCAAAGATCAGGCAGATGCCATTATTTTAGAAGTATCTAGCAAAGGGGAAACCGAAGAAGTTCGCGTCATGGGCGGAAAAGGTCGTACCAATGCTCCAGTAAAAATTACCGTAGGCGGATTGGACTTTTGGTTATCTTTTGGAGCAGAACAACTCACACTTCCTTTTAGTATCAAACTAAATGACTTTATTGCCGAACGTTATCCCGGAACACAAGAAGGTGGCGGTTATAAATCATTTATGAGTAAAGTTACTTTAGTAGATGAACCTTCGTTTGATTATGATATTTATATGAATCACATTATGGATCATAAAGGATATCGTTTCTTTCAGGCACAATTTGACAGAGACGAAAAAGGAACCATTCTTTCCGTAAGTCACGATTATTGGGGAACAAATATTACGTACTTAGGTTATATGTTGCTTTACCTTGCTTTAATGGTAATTTTATTTGACAAAAACACACGTTTTGGCGATTTAAAAAAGCAATTAGAAAAAGTGAAAAAACGTAAAAAGACATTGACAGCTATTGTTTTATTGTTCTTCAGTTTAGGAGCATTTGCACAAGAAACAAGCTCTGAAAATACTATTCAGCAAGATACTGTTGAGCAACAAGTAGAAGATGCGCACGCAGGACACAACCATGCGCCAGGTGAAGATCACGATCACGAGGTTGTTACGCAAAGCATTACGGACAAACAAATAGATTCTATCATTGCAGCAAATTTAGTTCCTAAAGAACATGCAGATAAATTTGGTCGTTTGGTCATTCAGGATAATGGGCGTATGAAGCCTATAAATACGTATGCGCAAGAATTACTTCGTAAACTGAGTAAATCAAATACTTACAAAGACAGTATTTCAGCAAATCAGGTATTGCTTTCCATGATTCAATATCCAAAATTATGGTACAATGCCCATTTTATCAGCCTAAAACGTCAAAAGCATGACAGTTTGCGTAAAATTATTGGTGTAGAAAAAAGTGATGGTTATGCCATGTTACTAGACTTCTTTGATGAAAGAGGACAATACAAATTAGCTCCTTACTTAGAAGATGCATACAAAACCAATACGCCAAATCAGTATGAAAAAGCGATCAAAGAATTTGATTTAAAACTCGGATTACTCAACCGAGCAGTTTCAGGAGAAATCTTAAAAATATTTCCAATTCCAAATCACGAAGATAACGATTGGATTTCGGGTGAAGATTATAGAACAAATCCAAATAGAGGATTTCAACCAAAAGACTCTTTGTATGAGCGTTACGTAAAAAATGCAATTCCTGTGTATACGCTCATCCTAAATGCAGCACAAAAATCAGGTGATTACACAGAAGCAGACAAAATGCTCGAAAGTTTCCGTAAGCGTCAAGAAGAATTTGGAAGTACAATTCTTCCTTCTATTGAAAAAATTGATGCGGAAATCATCTACAATAAATACAACATTTTCGAAAAACTAATGATCTTCTATTTATTAGTTGGTTTGTTAATGTTCATCTTTATTATTATCCAAATTTTTGACGACAACAAAGGCTTACGCTTTATTATCAAACTATTTAAATGGTTGGTAATAGCGTTATTTTTTGTACATACTGCTGGACTTATTGCGCGTTGGTATATTTCTGGTCATGCACCGTGGAGTGATGCATACGAGTCCATGATTTACGTAGCTTGGGCGTCCATGTTGTTTGGGTTACTATTTGGACGAAAGTCAGATTTAACCACTGCTGCAACCACATTTGTCGTTGCCATGATTTTATGGGGCGCACATATGAATTGGCTTGATCCCGGAATTGCCAATCTGCAACCTGTATTAAACAGTTATTGGTTGCTCATTCACGTTGCAGTTATTGTGGCGAGTTATGGACCTTTTGCACTTTCTATGATTTTAGGAATAGTATCGCTATTGCTCATTATTCTTACGAATAAAAAGAACAAAAAGCGTATGGAACTTAACCTAAAAGAAATTACAATCATCAATGAAATGTCGGTAACGGTAGGTTTGGTCATGTTAACCATTGGAAATTTCCTTGGTGGAATGTGGGCAAATGAAAGTTGGGGACGTTATTGGGGTTGGGATCCAAAAGAAACGTGGGCGTTAATCAGTATCATGGTGTATGCGTTTGTCTTACACATGCGATTGGTGCCAGGATTGCGTGGACGTTGGTTTTTTAATTGGATGACAATTTCTGCATTCGGATCAATCTTATTTACGTATTTTGGAGTGAATTTTGTCCTTAGCGGATTACACTCGTATGCTACAGGTGACGCCGTTTTAGGATTACCTTTTGTGCTAACCGCTACTTTTATTTGGTTGGTGTACGGAGGAATCAGCTATTGGAGATATCGTATTCATTATAAGAAGTAGTTTTTTTTAGTAATAAATATTGAATTTTGAATTTAGCGAAGCAAAAAAGTAGGCATTAGCTTTTGGGAATTAGGTATTAGTCAAGTTCTAAGAGAAATTGGAAATTTAAACTAGAAATACGAACATACTTTGAGCGACAGTGATATTTAAATTTTAATGTGCCAATTTGAAAATTTGGAAATGTATCAATTAGTTTCAAACAATATTCAAATTTTTCTTAGAAATAACCTTGAATGATTGAATTTTAAATCTTTGAATTGAGCGAAGCGAAAAAAATCAGGCATTAGCTTTTGGGTATTAGGTATTAGTCAAGTTTTTAGAGTAATGGGGAATTTAAACTAAAATACGAACATACTTTGAGCGACAGCGATATTTAAATTTTAATATGCCAATTTGAAAATTTGGAAATGTATCAATTAGCTTCAAACAATATTTAAATTTATCTTAGAAACAACCTTTAATCATTAAATTTTTGAATCCTTGAATTAAGCGAAGCGAAAAAAATCAGGCATTAGCTTTTGGGTATTAGGTATTAGTCAAGTTCTTAGAGTAATGGGGAATTTAAACTAAAATACGGATATACTTTGAGCGACAGCGATATTTAAATTTTAATATGCCAATTTGAAAATTTGGAAATGTGTCAATTAGTTTCAAACAATATTCAAATTTATCTTAGAAACAACCTTGAATGATTGAATTTTTAAATCCTTGAATTAAGCGAAGCGAACAAAAATTTGGTTTATCTACGAACAGATTGCCACGTTGCTATGCTTCTCGCAAAGGCATATACCAATAATTTTAAAATCTAGTACCGAAGCGGTCTAACATCTAAAAGCGATAGCGATCTAACAGGCGAAGCCGATCTAATATCTAAGGCTAAGCCAAACCTAAAATCCAATTGCCTTATCATCTCCACGCGTATCTGCACCACCTTCTAAGGTTCCGTCAGGTAAGACCAAAACACCTTCTACTTTTCCAATCACAATACTTTCACTGACATCAATGGTATAGCCAAGACGCTCCAATTCTTTTCGTACTTCTTCACTAAAACCATTTGGTTCCATCTTTACCGTATCGGGTAACCATTGGTGATGAAATCGCGGTTGATTGATCGCTTCCTGCATGCCCATATCATATTCATGTATATTTAAAATAGTTTGCAAAACCGACGTAATAATCGTTGATCCGCCAGGCGTTCCGACAACCATATACAACTTGCCATCTTTCTCTACAATGGTAGGTGTCATAGAACTTAACATACGTTTTTGAGGTGCAATTTTATTTGCTTCCGAACCAATCAATCCAAACATATTTGGTTCGCCAGGCTTTGAACTAAAATCATCCATTTCATTATTTAAGAAAAAGCCCAATTCCTCACAATACAGTTTGGAACCATACGCACCGTTAATTGTTGTAGTGACAGAAACCGCATTTCCAAACTGATCTACGATAGAGTAGTGCGTCGTTTCATCACTTTCCACAATGTTAATGGTTCCGTGAGATACTTCCGAAGAAGGTGTAGCTTTCTCAAACGAGAATGATTTCATACGTTCTTTTAAATAGGAATCACTTAATAAATCTGCAGGAATATCCACAAAATCAGGATCGCCCAAATGAAAACCTCTATCAGCATACGAACGTCGTTCCGCTTCTGTAATCACCTGAATCGATTGTACTGTATTGTGTCCTAAACTATCTAAATCAAAAGGTTCAATAAATTTCATAATTTGTTGCAAGCAAAATCCACCACTAGAAGGTGGCGCCATCGAAATAATACGCAAATCATCATACATAAATGTGATTGGTTTTCGCCATTTCACTTGATAATTCATCAAATCTTTCATAGTCATAATTCCACCAGATTTCTTCATAAAAGCAACTAATTTTTGACCTGTTTCACCTCGGTAAAATTCGTCACGTCCATTGAGTTTTATACGTTCTAGCGTTTTTGCGAGTTTCAAGCGTTTTATTGTATCTTTAGCTTTCCATTGTGTTGCAAAAAAGGAAGAATCACCATTTACTTCAACAATCAAATCGCGATATTTTTCAAGTCTTTGCTGTTGTTTTTCAGTCACAACGACACCTTTTTTTGCCAAAGCAATTACAGGATCAATAATTTCGCTCATCGGCAGCTTTCCATATTTTTCATGTGAAGCGTAAATTCCAGCGATATTTCCAGGAATTCCAACTGCCATCGCGCCAAGCGTACTTTTTCCTTTAATAATGCTATCATTTTCATTTAAATACATTTTTTCATACGCCAACAATGGTGCTTTCTCTCTAAAATCCAATGTGCCAATTTCGCCATTTTCCATACGATATACCATAAATCCGCCGCCGCCCAAACTTCCTGCATACGGATATGAAACAGCCAGCGCAAGTTCGACCGCAGCCATGGCATCAAATGCATTTCCGCCTTTTTGCAGAATCATATTTCCTATTTTTGAAGCTTCTTCACGCGCCGAAACTACCATCGCATGTTTTGCAATGACGCCTTTAATTTTTGATTTTTCAGTTTTTTTTGGTTCTTGTTTGCATGAAAATAGCAAGATGCTACAAAGAAAAATATAGCGTAAATTTTTCATAAATGCGTATGTTTTAATTCGATTAGTTTCTGTTTTGAAAATTCGATCAATTCACTAAAAAAAGAAGTAAATTCTGCTTCAAACTCATCATAAAATTCTTGAAGTTCTACTACGGCTAAATTCATCTTTGAACGGTTCTGTGTTCGTCGGTTCATTCCTTCCAAAACCTTTGTTATTCCTTCAATAGAAGCATAACTTAGTAACCAATTTTCATGAATCATGTGTGGAAGCAAACGTTGCACATTCGGCGGAAGAAGTTCAAAATTATCTTCTAATAAATGATAAAAATCGTCCACGAAAGTTTCTAACGGAACAGATGAATAATTTTTCCAGTTTTTAGCTAAAAAATGATCGTATAAAATATCAACAATAACGCCACTGTAATGACTGTAATTTTTGTGCAAACGTTTCGTGCTGAGTCGCACCGTAGGATGCGCGTCTGTAAACGTGTCAATGTTTCGATGAAGCAAAATACCATGCTGAATTTGTAGTGGATATTCTGTATATTTTTTCCCTCGAATACTATCTGCGATAAAGTTTCCAATCTTTATATTGTCATCGTCTTGAGAAAGGTAAACATGTGCTAAAAAATTCACGTAACGTTTTTTAAATTAAGCATCGCCAAAAGCAGCAAAGCGATTTCTCTAAATTACATAAATATTCGTTTACAGAATTATGAAATCATTAATAATTATGAGTTGGGAATGAAATCCATCAATATCTTTTATATTTGCCTGAATTTTAATTAATAGAAGTATGACTTTAATCAAATCAATTTCAGGGATTCGAGGAACAATAGGAGGAAGTGTTGGTGATAATTTAACACCAATTGATGCAGTAAAATTTGCAAGCGCCTACGGAACTTGGTTGAAAAATGAATATAATAAATCTGAGCTTACGGTAGTGATTGGTAGAGATGCCAGAATTTCTGGAGCCATGATTCAGAGTTTAGTGGTCAATACATTAGTTGGTTTAGGAATCGACGTGATTGATCTTGGGTTGTCAACAACGCCAACGGTAGAAGTTGCGGTTCCGTTGGAAAAAGCAGATGGCGGTATTATTTTAACTGCAAGTCACAATCCGAAACAATGGAATGCGTTAAAATTACTAAATCATAAAGGAGAATTTTTAAATGGAGCCGATGGTGCGCAGATTTTAGAAATTGCTGAAAGTGACGATTTCGATTTTGCCGAAGTAGACGATTTAGGAACGGTAACACAAAATGATACATACATTGACAAGCATATTGAGGAAGTATTAAATCTTGCGTTGGTTGATGCAGAAGCAATCAAAAAAGCAAACTTTAAAGTCGTGGTAGATGGTGTAAATTCTACTGGAGGAATCGCGATTCCGAAGTTGTTGCGAGCATTAAATGTTGAAGTTGTGGAATTGTATTGTGAACCAAACGGACATTTTCCGCACAATCCAGAACCTTTAAAAGAGCATTTAACGGATATTTCAGAGTTAGTTGTCAAAGAAAAAGCGCATTTAGGTATTGTGGTTGATCCAGATGTAGATCGTTTGGCATTTATTTGTGATGATGGCGAAATGTTTGGGGAAGAATATACACTTGTCGCTTGCGCGGATTATGTATTGGGCAAAACAAAAGGGAATACGGTTTCTAATTTATCATCGTCACGAGCATTACGCGATGTCACTGAAAAACATGGTGGAACATACCAAGCAAGTGCCGTTGGAGAAGTAAACGTAGTGATAAAGATGAAAGAAACGAATGCGGTAATTGGTGGAGAAGGTAATGGCGGAATTATTTATCCTGACTCGCATTACGGACGTGATTCTTTGGTTGGAGTTGCGTTATTCTTGACACATTTGGCAGAAAAAAACATGACTGTTCGCGAATTGCGTGATAGTTATCCGAGCTATTTTATGAGTAAAAATAAAATTCAATTAACGCCAAGTTTGGATGTTGATGCAATTTTAAAAGCGATGGAAGAAAAGTATGCAAACGAAAATGTAACTACAATTGATGGTGTAAAAATTGACTTTCCAGAAAATTGGGTGCACTTGCGTAAATCGAATACGGAACCAATTATTAGAATTTACACAGAAGCAACATCACAATTGGAAGCAGATACCTTGGCATTGCGTGTTATGAAAGAGATTGCTGATATTGCTGGAGTTTAATAAACACGAAAATTCAGAAGAAAAGCTATCCGTTTTGGATAGCTTTTTTTGTAAAATAACGTGAGTTCGAAGTAAGAATTTTAGTTTGAAACTTTTCTTTTCCGCAGTATAGCAAGAGTTTTTCGTTAAAAATTTTCGAAACCTTGGAGAAAATTTAGAAAAACTCATGCGGTTTTAGTTTTTCCCTAAAAGAAAAACTAAAAATACCTCTGGAAAAGTTCCCTTTCTTTTGTTTCTTTTCTTTGGGTAAGCAAAGAAAACGAAAATAAAACATTGAAAATGAATTATATAGCAGGATTATTTCTAAAATTACTGTAAAAATAAATTGAATGATTTATATCGAACAGATGTTAAAATAGTTTAGCATTCAAAGCATTTTAACTTATTTTCATCTACATCTTCACGATCGCTTCCTTTCAGTGGTTTTTCGAGCAATGGTTTTGTGTCTAATACACGTTTAAATTCTTTGGCTAAGACAAGAATATTATCGCGGCGCGCTTTAATTTTTGCAGCAATATCTTTTGCGTATAACGCATACAATTCATCATTCCAATAGCGCAAAGCACTTTCTATGGCTTCATCAGTTAGGTTTTGTTGAATGTATGTAGCTTCCGCAATAAAAATTTCTTCTGGAGTTTCGTGTAGAAAATAGACATCAAAATCATAAATGAGTCCTTCCATATAGTCAATATCTTTTTGAAAAGGGCGCAATTCTTTTACGACATTTTCATTGGTTAATATTGATGGAATCAATCCGCTAGTGGTAAAAAAAGCATTGTCTCGGTCGCCAGGAATTGGATAAGCTGTGTACGTTGAATCATTTTGAGAAACTGCCCAACCCCATTGTTTGGTATGTCTGTCCCAATCGCCAATAATAAGATCGAACAATCGTGCGCGAACGAGACTTTTACGATCAATTTTCAATTGGGTTTTCAAATCCATTTTTAGTTCTTGTAATTCTTCTGTATCTACAAGTTCGGTAACATTTTTATACGACGTCCAATTGACTTTTCCTTCCGTTTCATATTCCAACAAAAACAGGCGATTGCCATATTTTTCATTGTAATTTTTTAGCGTTTTTTGTTTTGGTAAAAAAACGGCTCTCGGATTTGTATGCGGAACGTTGATTGCTTTGGAAAGTCTGGCAACTACAGGAGCTGCGTATGGATGTTGCGATGAAATTCCGTCAATCACAATATTTTCTAGTTTGAGTGTTTTCGCAAATTCAGGAACTAATTTTTCTGGATTTTTATTGATGCTTCGCAATGTGTATACGACACCATCTTTTTTACTTTGTATGCGAAGCGAATGTGTCTGTTTTCCGCCTCCTTCTTTTATAATCTCAACACCACCAAAAAGTGTATCGAGAAAAACAATGGGTAGTTTTACTTTTGTTGCCCAAGCATCACGATAGTTTTCTCCTTGTAATAGTGTTTTGATCATGTCAGATTCGTACAAAGAACTTGCACTTACGACGACTGTTTTGTGTTTTGTGAAATCGGTTTTAGAAATATCTTCAATGTTATGAATGGTGCAAGTTTCAAATGTTTTCTTTGAATTGGCAACACGAATGTACACCACAATAATAATTGCGATAAGCAGAATAGTAGTTATTTTTAAAAACTTTTTCATGTTAGGGAATCAGCTTGTTTTCTCGAGCATGTGCTAATGCTTCTGTGGTATTTTCAATGAGTTTTACTTCAATGTCTGTAGCATTTTCAATAATTGCTTGTACACGTTTCATTTGTCGTTTATTGGTCGTAGTTCTTATGTAAATTGCTTTGATTCGGTTTGGGAATTGTTTGGCAATTTCGATATAAATTTCATGATCCAAATCGACAGCATCGCCAATTAAAACAAATGGCAACGAAGGATATGTATTGAGTATATGTGATATTTTAATGAATTTATTGCGTTCTAAAAAACTTTCTTTCCTTTTATTTTCAAATCCAATATCGCGCAATAACAATGTTCCTTTTGGAAATTCATAAAATTTTAGAAAATCAATTAAGTATTCATGCAGGTTCCACGGACTGTTAGACAAGTAAAAGAAAGGATTGTCTTGTGTTCCGTTATGTCCTTTTTTGAGTAGTGAATAAAATTCCTGTGCGCCATCAAGCGGAACTCGGTTAGAACTGTGTTTAAAGAACGAATTAATGATTACTTTCCATTTAAATGTTGAAGATAATCCTGTTTCAATCACAGTATCGTCCATATCTGAAATGATTCCGAAACCTGCATTTGTTCCAGGAAATAGAATTTCGTCTGTAATCGTATGCGTAATTGTATCGTCAATGATTAGCTCATACGTAATTGGCAACCAATGTGTGTTTTTGGTAGTATTTACTTCAAAAGTATGATCGGTATCTACATGGATATATCCTTCTTTATCTGAAGTTAATTCAATGGTTTTATCGTTAATTGTAACTCTTACAAGTGCATTTTCTACTTCATCTGTTTCAAAGCGTTTATAAGAGTTGTATAAACTTTTGATGGCGCTGTCTTCCTCAGAATGTTTGATGCCTTCATCTTCTAGTACGCGTGCTTGTGCGTAAATTTTATTACGATTAGCATATCCGCCGAAAGGCATCACAATAACTGGATCTTCATCGTCAATTAGTCGTGATATAAATTTAAATAATGGCATATATTATCCTTCTTTGTTTACAATGATCGCATGAATTACACCAGGAATCCATCCTAAAAGCGTTAGTAAAATATTAATTAAGAGTTGACTGCTAATTCCATGTTTTAAAGCTACGGCTAATGGTGGAAAAATGACACTTAGAATAATTGTTAAAATTGACATATTGTGATTGTTTTTATTGATTTAGTCAAAAATACGAGCAAAAACGATGATAGATTAGCTTAGTTGCAATTTTTGTTAACGCTAATGCATGAATGGTTTTTGAGTCTGTTAACAGGTTGTTGACGTTAATTTTTGTAGATTTGAGTATTGCATAAATTTTCTATTCCTGTAGCTCTTATGTTTCTTGTTGTAACAAAACCAACAAATATGCTACCTATTTTAGTAATAGAACACAATCTTCATGGAAACCATATATACACATTGGAAAGAAATGCTCATCAACATGATTGATGAAAAAACAGCAACATACAACCAAGAACTACATAAAAAAGCCGAAACAGATTATTTAAAACGATTGCTCGAAAAAATGGCAACGCATGCGGCTTCTCCTGAAACTTTGGTAACTTTTCAAGAAGAAATGAATGTGCTTGTAGAAGCAATTCCAACTGTAGCAGGTTTTAAAGATAAAGAAATTCGACGCGATTTTATTAAAAAGAAAAGCAAGCTCAAAAATACCGTAATTACCAAACACAAATTAGTCAACAAAGGATATTATGTGAGTATTTGGATGCCTCTTGGAATTGCACTAGGAATGCCATGGGGCGTTGTATTTGGCAATATTGCCTTAGGTTTGCCAATAGGTTTGGCGGTCGGACTTGCCATTGGAAGTTCGTTGGATGCAAAAGCCAAAAAAGAAGGTAGAGTGGTGTGATTTATTTTTTCTTCTGATATTCCTCAGGAACTTTATCGCGATGTTTCCAACGTTTGTGAACCCAATAATAATATTCAGGAACTTCGCGAATTTGCTTTTCTAATTCTCTGTAAAACAATTCAGTCGGTTCATTTTCAGGATAATTTCGGATGCCATTTGGCGTCAAAGGAATAAACGTTCCTTGATAATGTCCGCGTTTTACTTTTTCAATCTTAAAATAAATAAAAGGCATGTTTGCTTTGCGAGCTAAAACCTCAGAACCGTTAAAACAAGGCACGGTAATATTCATAAATTCAGTCCAGTAGTAGTGGGGCAACGGTTTTGGTGACTGATCGCTTACCATATAATAAATAGCAAGTTTGCCAGCATCTTCGTTCTTTTTAATTGTCTTAAACGTTTCTTTCGTAGTAATAAGCGTAGAATTTCGTTTCTCGCGAATGTCACGAACGAGCTTATCAAAATACCTATTTGTTAGTTTCTTGTAAATTCCGTATCCGTGTAGCGACACATATTCTTTTACAATATTCATCCATTCCCAATTGGCATAATGTCCCGAAATTAAGATGATACTTTGTCCTTGCTTTTCATATTCGTTCAACACTTCAATATTGGGGAATACAAATCGTTTGCGTAGCGAAGCATCAGAAATTGTCAGTGATTTTATCATTTCTAGAAACATATCACACAAATGGTGGTAATATTTCTTTTCAATCTTTAAACGCTCTGCATCAGTTTTTTCAGGAAAAACTAATTTTAAATTCCCACGAACAACCTTTTTTCTGTAGCCAATAACATAATATACAAGAAGGTAACAAAAATCAGAAAAAAGATATAGCAACGGAAATGGAAGAATGGAAATCAACCATAAAATTGGATATATAAGAATGAACGCGATAAGCTGCATGTATGTACTAAATTTTGACAAATATAGCTATATTTGACACTTAATTAGGCTATTTGACTATGAATTTGGAATTGGTAACTATTGGTGTAATTGTAGCAAACGTTTTGGTATCTCTCAAAGGCTTTGACGATTACGCTTTTCGAAGTAAATACATGTTTAATGTAGGAGCAATTCATCGTGGAGAACACTTACGAATGATAACATCTGCATTTTTACATGCAGATATGCAACATTTGGCTTTCAATATGATTACGCTATTCTTTTTTGCAAATACAGTCATATTTGAACTTGGAGCTACAAATTTTCTATTAATTTACTTGGGAAGCTTATTGTTAGGAAGTTTGTTTTCATTCTACTTTCACAAAAACGAATATCACTACAGTGCTTTGGGCGCGAGTGGAGCTGTTTCAGGAATACTATTTTCGGCAATATTATTACGACCACACATGATGATTAACTTTATCATTCCTGGATATGTATTTGCGGTAGGATATTTATTGTTCTCTATTTATGGAATGAAAAAAAGAACAGGAAATATTGGTCACGATGCACATTTTGGTGGCGCTGTCGCGGGATTTATAATTACATTAGCACTTCGCAAAGAATTATTATTTGAGCAAACATGGATTGTTATTGCTATGGCAGTTCCGATTATCGCATTGTTTGTATTGAACAAAATGGGGAAAATATAAAAAGTACTTCTTCCAAGAAAAAAATAAGTCGTTTCAAGAGGTTTAAAAAACAAAAAGTCCACACTTACGTGTAGACTTTTCGAGTTAAAGTGGGGAGAGCAGGATTCGAACCTGCGAAGACATAGTCAGCAGATTTACAGTCTGCCCTCGTTGGCCGCTTGAGTATCTCCCCAACGATATTTGTTATAAAATCGGTTGCAAATATACTATTGTTTTTGAACCGTGCAAATAAAAAATATACGTTTTTTTAGTTAAAAAACTAACTTGTTGAAAATCAGTTTTAGAAATTTTAAATTGTATGTGTTGAATATTGAATTAAAGTAAAACAGAATAATCGTAAGTATTCATAAAGTGAAAATTTAAACCCACAACTCACAACTCAAAATTCATAACTACTTACCGAGTAATTCTTTAATTTTAGCTTCCAAAGTTGCTCCACGTAAATTCTTCGCCACAATTTCTCCATCTTCATTTAAAATAAACGTAGCAGGAATTGAACGAACGTTGTATGTACGCGCAATTCCATCTCTAAAGCCATCTAAATTTGATACTTGATGCCAAGGCAATTGATCTTTTTCAATAGCACGAATCCAGTCTTCTTTAGCGTTTTTCTGGTTTGGGCGACCATCTAAAGAAACACCGATAATCTCCAATCCATCTTTGTGATATTTATTGTAAATCTTTACAACATTCGGATTTTCCTTGCGACAAGGTCCACACCAAGCTGCCCAAAAATCAATTACGGTTACTTTTCCTTTAATATCATTTAAAGAAATCTTTTTTCCTTCCGGATTTGGCGCTGAGAAATCTGGTGCAATCGAACCAATAGCCGCACGCAACATTTCTGTTATTTTGATGAATAAATCTTCCGCAATTCGCGTTTTCTTCATATCATCAGGAAGTCCGTCGTAAAAAACTTTTGCTTTTTTTGCGTTTGTCAATTTATTTTGAAGTAGACGATTGACCAACATTACAGAAATATAAGATTTTGGATGATCGATTACGTATTGCTCTTGATATGCAATCGCTTCTTTGTCAATATCACCGATTTGCTTTCTTATTGCAGCGATTACCGCTGTATCTTTCATCTTTACCGCAGCTGCATACCGTTCTCTTACTTTTCCAACTTTTTTAGACAAGGCTCTGGAATTTTCAATAAAATCTACATATTCCTGATTGTGCTTACCACCAGAAACCTTCGATTTAGACAAGCTATCTCTGTACGCTTCTACTTCAACCTTTGCATTTTCAATCAATAAATTAATGTTTCCTTGCGCACCATTTACATAAATAAAACCTAATTGTGGATATTCAACTTTTCCTGTAAAAATAAATTTACCATTCTGAACAATCGCAGTGTCTTTAGGTTGTGGAACACCTTTATCATTCGGAACTTTCAAAAATGCACGCACACCATCAGGAATTCCGCTAATCGTAGTTTCTATCGTATAACCATCAGCTAAACTCGTATCTTTATTTCCTTCTCCACAAGAAGTAAACAATAACATACTGGTAATACATGCAATTAAAAATACTTTTTTCACGTTTGTATACATTTTTATTGAAATATTAAATTAGTTAAACGTGCAAATTTAATTAAATGCAAAGAATTACCCTAAAAAAATCAGAACTGATAACGTACGCCAATGGCTAAATCCATATCCAAATTATCATTAAATCCGTTGTCAAAACCCAATTCAGGTCGTATATCTAGCGAAAGCTGTAACGGAAAATCAAAACTATACTCAATACCAACATCGCCCGCTAAAAAAGCATAAAAACCATCGTTGGTCAAGTTTCTATTGCTATTCCAGCTTCCAACGCCGCCGCCAGCGCCAGCATACCAATTAAATCCACCATCAATATTCCAAATCCATTGGTACAATCCAGTGATTTTATATGCATCGTATGCATCATTGTCTTTCCAGCCTAAATCTAGCTCAAGTCGGTTGTTGTCCCACAAGGCTCTTTGATATGAAATTTCAGTGCCAAAACCATTATTTCCTCCGATTCGTAGTCCAATAGCATTCTCAGAAATCTGTTGTGCAGACGCCATATATCCTACAAATAACATACTTAAAATTACGAGCTTTTTCATGTCTTTTAAAATTTAAGGTGTTTCTAATGTTAGCAGAATTATTCAACAATTATGCCAGTTACATCATTTGTTTTTACTGGAAGATATCACATGTTCATATCTTATTGTGATACGCAACTCATTTGTTATTTATAACTAAAAAAATAAGTTTATATTGCTGCGAAAATTATACAGCAGAACAATAACAGTGGCATGAAGACGAAATTGGAACAATTGAAAAATACCTTTTCAGGAACGATTTTTTACGATGACTTACACAGAATTTTATATGCTACTGATGCTTCTGTATACAGAAAACTTCCACTAGCAGTTGCATATCCTAAAAATACGAGTGATTTAAAATTATTGATCGATTTTGCAACAACACAGAAAACATCACTCATTCCAAGAACCGCAGGAACTTCACTTGCAGGACAATGTGTAGGAGAAGGCATTGTGGTTGATGTATCCAAATACTTTACAAAAATCCTTTCAGTAGATGAAAAAGCAAAAACGGTTACCGTGCAACCTGGCGTTGTTCGTGATGAATTGAACACCTATTTAAAACCATTAAATTTATTTTTCGGACCAAATACATCAACATCCAATCGTTGCATGATTGGCGGAATGGTTGGTAACAATTCTTCTGGAACAACATCAGTTCAATATGGCGTTACGCGTGATAAAATCATTTCCATGGATGTGATACTATCTGATGGAAGCGAAGTTACTTTTGGAGAAATTACTACGGAAGAATTCCATCAAAAAAGAACTTTGACTACGCTTGAAGGTTCAATTTATCAAAAAATATACGAATTGTTGATTGATAAAAACAATCAAGCGCGCATCCGAATTGAATTTCCAAAAGCCGAAATTCACCGAAGAAATACTGGTTATGCTATTGATGAATTGTTGAAAACGCAACCTTTTTCAGAAAATGGAGAAACGTTTAATATGTGCAGATTGCTTTCTGGAAGCGAAGGAACGTTGGCATTTACTACAAAAATCACCTTGCAATTAGACTATTTGCCACCAACACATAGTTGTGTGGTTGCAGCACATTATCGCAGTATTGAAGCTTGTTTGCAATCGGTTTCAGGCACTATGAAACACAATTTGTACACTTGTGAAATGATGGACAAAATTATTTTAGATTGTACAAAGTCAAATCTGGCGCAAGCCAAAAACAGATTTTTCGTAAAAGGCGATCCGCAAGCAATTTTGTTGCTCGAATTGCGCTCAAACACGGAAGCAGATTTAGCCAAACAAACTAATGAACTTATCATTTCCTTAGAAAATGAAGGGAAAAGTTATGATTTTCCTGTCTTAAAAGGTGACGAAATTGCCAAAGCGATGGAGTTGCGAAAAGCTGGTTTAGGACTGTTAGGAAATATCATTGGCGATAAAAAAGCAGTGGCATGTATTGAAGATACTGCCGTTGCGCTAGAAGATTTATCAAAGTACATTTCGGAGTTTTCTCAGTTAATGAAAAACTATCAGCAAGAAGCCGTGTATTACGCACACGCTGGCGCGGGAGAATTGCATTTACGCCCAATTTTGAATTTGAAAAAGAAAGAAGATGTCGTTTTGTTCCGAAAAATTACGCGCGATGTTGCCAAATTAGTTAAAAAATATAAAGGTTCGTTTAGTGGCGAACACGGCGATGGAATTGTGCGTGCGGAGTTTATTCCGATTATGATAGGAGAGAAGAACTACGAATTGTTGAAAGAAGTAAAAGCCGTTTTTGATCCGAATAACATTTTTAATCCAGGGAAAATTGTTGATGCTGCAAAAATGGACACGTCTTTGCGGTATGAAATTGATCGTACAGAACCTGAAATTGAAACGATTTTCGATTTTTCGGACAGTCAAGGAATTTTGCGAGCTGCCGAAAAATGTAATGGTTCTGGCGATTGTAGAAAACCTGCTTCGTTCTCAGGAACGATGTGTCCAAGTTACCGAGCAACGACTAATGAAAAAGATACCACTCGTGCGCGCGCCAATGCGTTGCGTGAGTTTTTAACGGTTTCAGAGAAAGAAAATAAGTTCGATCAACCAGAATTGAAGGAGGTTTTTGATTTGTGTTTGAGTTGCAAAGCTTGCGCTAGCGAATGTCCAAGTAATGTAGATGTTGCCGCGTTGAAAGCAGAGTTTTTACATCAGTATTACAAATCGAATACGCCAACTTTTCGCGACAAAGCGTTTGCGTTTTCTACCAAATCGAATCGATTGGCGAGCAGATTTTCAGGACTTTCAAATTTTGTAAAAACGAATAGTTTTACGGCAAAAATCATTAAAAATAAATTAGGCGTTGCGCAAGAACGAACCTTACCTATTAATTCAAAGAAAACACTCGATAAGATTTTAAAAAAGTCTGTAAGTCAGTTGAATAAAAGTGTTTCTAAAGCTAAAAAAGTATATATTTTTAGTGACGAATTTACCAATTACTTGGAATCGGAAATCGGACAAGACGCATTGGTAGTTTTATCAACATTAGGTTATGAAATTAAGCATGTTGCGCATGAAGAAAGCGGACGTACATTTATTTCGAAAGGTTTCTTAGAAGAAGCAAAAAAAGTAGCGAATAAAAATGTAGAAATTTTTAAAAACATCATCAACGAAAATGCTGTTTTGGTAGGAATTGAACCTTCTGCCATTCTCACATTTCGTGACGAATATATTCGTTTGGCAGATGATAAAGTAGCGGCAAAACATATTGCAGTACATACCTATTTATTGGAAGAATTTTTAGCTGCCGAAATTCAAGCAGGCGAAATTACTTCGGAAGCGTTTACGGAAGAAGCGAAAAACGTAAAAATTCATGTGCATTGCTATCAAAAATCACTCTCTAATCAGAAATGTACGTATGATATTTTGAATCTTCCCAAAAATTATAAACCTACCATTATTGCTTCGGGTTGTTGCGGAATGGCAGGTTCGTTTGGGTATGAAAAAGAACATTACGAAGTCAGCATGAATATTGGCGAACAATCGTTATTTCCAGCAGTTAGAGCTGCGGAAATTGATACAATGATTGCTGCAAACGGAACAAGTTGTCGCCATCAAATTAAAGATGGAACTCAAAAAGAAGCGTTGCATCCAATTACAATTTTAAGACGTGCTTTGCGATGATTTTTTTAGTAAACAACAAACAGGTTCCATTTTTAATTTTCAATCAATCAATCGGACATAACAAACAGGAATAGTTTTCGTGTTGAATGCTAATTTTTTGATTTTGCCTGATTAAAAACACGAGTCAACCAGTCATTTACCAGACAATCTATAATGATATGCACACGTGATTGATCGCTGTTATTTTTAACTTCATGTTCAATATTAAAGTTGCAATACCAACATTCGCCTGCTTTCATCGGAATTGCTTCATCATCCACCAACATTTTAACCTTATCGTTTGTTTGCACAGGAATGTGTAAGCGGATTTTTCCTTGCTCAAAACTATATCCTGTATCTCTGTGTTTTTGAATACTTGCGCCAGCGTCGAGAGTGTGAATGCGAAAGGTTTCTACATCGCATTGAAACATTTCAAAGATGGAAAGCAAATATGGACATTTTTTTAACGCGTTGTTGGGTAAAAAAATAGGAAGTCCGTCTTTCCCAATAATAGGTTCTATAAAATGAATCAGCCATAAAGTTTCTAACATTACAGAGGAATTGTAGATATCTTGATAATCTTCTTTTGAAAATTGAGAAAGTTCTTTTTTTATGACTTCTGCGTCAAATTCAAAAGGTAATTTTAATGCATTCATACAAGCAAAAATTTTTATTTTTAATTACTTGCAAAAACCTCACTTTCATCAGAAAAAGCTTTAAACTCCAACGGATTTCCGCTATAGTCAAATACAAACATGGTACGTTGTTCGCCTGTTTGTCCTTTGTAGCGCGTTTGTGGTTTTACGACAAACTCAATATTATTGGCTTCCAGTTTTTGTTGTATATCTTCAAATTGAGAAATGGTAAGTAAGCAACCAAAATGTGGAATAGGAACATGTATACCATCAACTTTTCCGCAATAATCAAGCTCTGGAAAATTGGAGCTAACATGTCCCGACAATTGATGTCCGAAGAATTCAAAATCAATCCAGTTTTCGGTTGATCGTCCTTCTTTACAATTCAAAATATCAACATAAAATGTACGTGTTGAAGCAATATCTTTTATCTTAAAGGCATAATGAAAAGCATTCATATACTTATTTTTAGAATCCTAAATTTTTTAATGCTACAATTTAGAAAAAGTAAAACGATCATTCTTGGAAATAGAAATAAACTTTTTCAGATTAAACACTGTCAGAAAAGTTTACTAACTATTTTTTTTGTATTTTGAGGTGTTCTTAAAACCTGAATTTTTTGAAAAAAATACTACCTACCATACTGCTAAACTTATTTTTTATACTTCCTGTTTTAAGTCAGGAACTCCCTAAAGAAAAAATACAAGACAGCATTACCAAATATTCTTACTTAACTGAGGAAGCTTCTGATAATTACGACTACAAAGAATCTATAGAAGCAGCAAATATTGCACTGTCGTACGCGATGCAAATTGACGATTTTTACAATATATCAGTCTTATTCAATGATTTGGGATTGGCGTATGAGAGTATTTCCGAATTAGAAAAATCTAAAAAAAATTACCTTCAAGCACTTCGTTATGCCGAAAAAATTAAAAATGACACCTTGCAATGTTGGGTGTATAATAATATGGGAAATATGTATTCGGAAGGTTTTAAAAAGATTGATTCTGCCTTGCTGTATTACAAGAAATCTTTAGAATACGCCCAAAAAACAAAAGATACTTTCGAAATATTAACTCCAATTTTAAATATTGGTTGGACATATATTGACATTAAAGAATTCGATCTTGCGTTGCCATATTTGAACGAATCACAAAAAATGATTTATACACGTCACGGCGACGATCCTGGAAAAGCACAAATTAATTATTTGCTTGGTAGTTATTACATGAACAAAAATGATTTGGAGAAAGCCGATGATTATTTTAAAACTTCTTTACGATTTGCTCATGATGCAGAGATGCTAGGCGAGTTGACAGAAATTTACGAGAAGTATTCTATTCTAGCAAAGAAACAAGGGAACAATGAATTAGCATTGAATAGATTGCAAAAGCATTTAGAATACAAAGATTCTTTATACAATAAAGACAAAGTAAGGGAAACGCAGGCGGCTGTGGCTAAATTTGAAGTAGATGATTACAAAAAGGATTTGGAACGTGCAAAAGCCGCCCAAAAAACACAAGAAACGATTATAAAAAAATCACAGCAAATCTCATATATTCTTATGATTGCAGGTTTTATCCTGATTTTACTGTTGATAAATATGTTTAAGAATTACAAGTTTAGAAACAAAGCACTGTCTAAACTTCGGTTGAAAAATGCGGAATTGCGGGAAGCAAAGGAAGAAGCAGAACAACAAGCCAATTTGAAATCTCAATTTTTTTCAACGGTAAGTCACGAATTACGTACGCCTTTGTACGGTGTTGTTGGTTTGACAGCATTGTTATCAGAAGATTTTCCTAATTTGAAGGATAACGAAAATTTTAAATCGCTTAAATTTTCAAGTAAATACTTATTATCGCTTATAAATAATGTTTTACAGATTAATAAAATTGAATCGAAAGGAGTTACACTTGGGCGAACACCTTTTAAAATTAGAGATTTAATAAATGAAGTTGTCAATTCGTTTAGCTTCGCTATCAATCAAAATAAAAATACTGTTCATCAAGAAATTGATCCAAAAATTCCAGCCGTTTTAATGGGCGATTCGGTACGATTGTCACAAATATTGATGAATTTAATAGGAAATGCTATCAAGTTTACGGAAACAGGAAATATTTGGATTCGATTGGAATTAGTGCATCAAAAAGAAAAAATGCATACCATAAAATTTACAATTGAAGATGATGGAATTGGAATTCCAAAAGACAAACAAGTGTCTGTATTTGAGAAGTTTGTACAGTTGCGTCCGATTGAAAAAAACTATCAAGGAACAGGTTTGGGTTTGTCGATTGTAAAACAATTATTGGTACTATTTGATAGTCATATTAGACTGAAAAGTGAAGAAAACAACGGAACAGAATTTACTTTTGTCATTGCGTTTGAAGAAAGTTGTGAGTCGTCGCTAAAAAGTGCAAATCCTCCAATAGAAAGTATTGATGGTATTGAAAAAAGTATCTTAATTGTTGATGATAATAAAATAAATCGTGTCATTACGAAACGTATTTTGCAAACCAAAGGATACTTGTGTGATGTTGCTGAAGGCGGATTGGAAGCGATTGAATTATTACAGGAAAAAAGATACGATTTGATTTTAATGGATATCAATATGCCGAATATTGACGGAATTGAAACGACAAAACGCATACGTAAAACCGACCAAAAAACGCCAATTATTGCTTTGACTGCTGTAGAAGAAGATCAAATAAAAGATCGCATACACGATGCAGGAATGAACGATTTCATCATCAAACCGTACGATTTAGCTGAATTTCATCAAATAGTTTTAAAAAATTTATACAAGGGCATTATATAAAATACGTACTTCCGTACACGTAAATACTACACAAAATCAATTCGCCAATAAAAAGACTTATGGCAAATGTTACAGGATTTATTTTCATCGCACCAGCCGTGTAGCAAATTAAATCGGTAGGGACAAAAGGGAAAAATGCCCAAAACATGATAAATAGCGGTCCATATTTTCCAGAAAGTTTTTCCTTCACCATATTGGTTGTTTTGGTATTCTTATCAAACAATTTTGCAAAACCGAGTTTATCTGAAAAATAATAAACGATCATTGAAGAAATTACAATTCCGATGACGGAAAGAAGCAACACTAAAAATAAATCATTGGGAAATAAATAGACGCCTGCAAAAATGAGCGCTGTACTAGGAAGCATGACAAATCCTCGAATTAGGTGACAAAAAAAGAAAACAGCCAATCCGTAATTTCCAAACGCTTGAATGTTTTCAGCTATATTTTCTCTGGAAAATGTTTCTGGAAAGATAAAATTATAAACAATAAAGCCAATAATGAGAACAATCCAAAAGCGCCTAAAAAACGTAATGTAACTTTCTTTCATGAATTCTAAATTCGATACAAATACTTGACGACAAAACTATATAAATGTTACGGATTTCCTTTGAAATTTATATAAATTAAAAGATTAAAACTGAACACTTGAAAAATCTAAACAAGTCTAACATGTCTAACAAGTCTAAGAAAGTCTAATACTCAAAAATCAATTCCATCTTAATATCACCACGCGCATACGGATTGTTAGGTTCAATAGGAATTTCTACAAAACCATATTTTCGGTATAAGTAAATAGCATTTTCAAGTTTTCGGTTGGAGTAGAGGATTAGTTTTTCAAACTTCTGATTCTTAGAAAACTCCAAACAATATTGCAACAGTTGTTGTCCAATTTTTTTTCCTCTTAAATGCGGTGAAACTGCCATTTTGCTGAGTTCAAATACACTTTCGTCAATCTTAATCAAAGCAAAAGTTCCAACAATTTCTTCGTTTAATTTGGCGAAAAAAATATGTCCGCCATTATCAATAATATACTTTTTTGCCTGACTCAGCACTTCTTCATCGTGTGGTTCGACATAAAAATAAGTTTCCAACCATTCTACATTCAATTCGTAAAAATTGTTGCTGTATTTTTCATCAAAAGGAATAATTGTGATCGCTTCCATTTTTTACTTGCGAATAAAATCTGTAATTAAATAACTCAATAATTTTCCAATAAGATACATTTCTCGCGGATCATCAGGATTTGGTGCAGCTTCACACAAATGTAAATAGGCTGCATTTTTTTGATTCCCAAAGAAAGATACAAAAGTACGTGCTTGATTTGCGGTAAAACCACTTGGTGTCATTGCGCTACTTGGCACGTTTTCAATAGAATCGCAGTCAACCTCAACACCAAAAGGACGATTGTTTATAAAATTTAAAGCAGTATTTAATTGAAACGAAAAACCTTGCTCTTGACGAATATGGATTCCTTCAAAAGTATTGTATTGTATGCGTTCAGGACAGCTGTCAATAGTTTTAAAAACCTTTTTTGAGGTATAATTTTCGTGCAAGCCAAACATAAAATACTTGTCAATAAAATATTTTTTAAAAGCGTAACTAAAACCATTTCCACTGTGTCTGCCTTCTAAGCTTCTAAAATCGGTATGTGCATCAAAATTGATGACATTTATGGCTTTACTTTTGCCTAACGCTGTTCCTTTACAATTTCCGTAAGCGTTATTATGTCCGCCACCAATTACAATCGGAATCTTTCCTGTGCTTACAATTTGAAACATCAAATAGGTTACTTCTTCATCAATTTTAGTGACCAATTGTGAAAGTAAAATGTGATATTCTGGAGATTTTTCATCAAAACTATCAGCTCTTTTCATCAATTCAGAAAAATCCAAATGTCCTAATACCAACACACGTCTTCCTTTATTAAAAGCATTATCTTGTGTATTTAATAAGGATTTTAATCCTGCTTTCCAAGCAGTTGTTGCGCCAGCTTTTCCACGATTGGCACGAACGCCAATATCTTCGGGAATTCCAAAAAGCACATATTTGGCTTCGCTTTGTTGTAATTGTTCAACTAAATTTTCTTGGGAAGAAAGTGTCTCTACTTTTTCACCAAATTTAGTTTCGCCTTCTCGTTTTGAAATAAGCGCGTTTAGGCTTTCGCGTGTGTACAAATGTAGCATGAGTTGTTGTCGGTTGCGTATTGCTAAAGTACGTTTTTATATGGTTTGATGAAATAATGATTGGAAAAAGATTGTGTTATTTGATTGAACTTTTTGATTTATTCAGAAATAGCAAAAATACATTTCTCACGAATGTTCCAAATTTCTTCAAAAGAGTAGGAGATTTGTTCGTCTGCAATCCATTGTTTGAGAAAGTTTTGATGAAAATCTACTTTGTAACTGCCGATTTGCGGTGGAAGAATTTCTTGTTCAATTAACAAACTGTCTTCGAAAGAAGTTTCATTTTTGGTTGTTCGCGTGACATCTAATAGGTTTCCGTTGATTTTAAGATATATATGCGCTTCGGGAATGTAAGCTAAGTTATAGTTGTCTAAAACCTTTCCAACACCTTTGGTATTTGCTTCGTTCATTTGGTAAATGCCAATAAATAATTTTACGTTTTCCTTCTGACTTTCCACAGCAAGTTGTTTTAAAAACGCGTGTTTTGTGGAACATGTTCCTTTATTTTCGAATACGATCAAATGAAAATTAGTACGATCTGACGTTCTTCCATAAGGCAATTGATTTACGTACGCAATGGCACTTTTAAAATCATAGATTTCCTTTTTCAGCATTAAACTGGACAAGGAACCATTCTGCGGAAGCGGGAAATTTAGCATTTTTTTAGTTATGAGTTATGAGTTGAACGCTCTCTTGAATTTTATTCAAAGAAAAACCTTTTTAATTAGTAACAAACTGACATGTAGCAAACTCCTCGCAGTGACGTTTCTAAGAAGTCTAACAGCGAAGCGTTTCTAACAATCTAACAAGTCTAATTTCAAAGAAAATACGAATTTCAACTAGAAACAGACTGCCACGTCGCGAACTTCTCGCAGTGACGTTTCTAAGAAGTCTAACAGCGAAGCGTTTTCTAACAACCTAACAAGTCTGATTTCAAAGAAAATACAAATTTCAACTAGAAACAGACTGCCACGTCGCGAACTTCTCGTAGTGACGTTTCTAAGAGGTCTAGGATTTCTGTCTTCACAGGAACAAGTCTAACAGCGAAGCGATCTAATATCTAAAAGCGTTAGCGATCTAAAAGCAAAGCGATCTAAATAACCTTTCCATTAATCAAAACCTGTTCAATATTGTTATCGCCAAACGCATATGGCAATACATGAAACGACTCAATTTCTTTAGTAATTATCAAATTGGCAGCTTTTCCGTTCGTAATACTTCCATGCGTTTCTGAAAGTCCCATAGCGTATGCTCCATTGATTGTCGCAGCATTTATGGCTTCTTCTGGCGTCATTTTCATTTTGATACATGCGGTGCTGACCACAAAATTCATATTTCCTGAAGGTGTTGAACCTGGATTGTAATCAGTAGCCAACGCGACAGGTAAACCTGCATCCATTAATTTTCTTGCTTGTGTATACGGAATGCTTAAAAAGTACGAACACGAAGGCAACGCAACTGGCATAGTATCGCTTCCTTGCAATGCGGAAATATCGTCGTCATTAAGTTCTTCTAGATGATCTACAGAAAGTGCGTTGTATTTTACACCTAAAGCTACGCCACCAAATGCATTGAATTGGTTTACGTGAATTTTTGGCGTGAGATTGTATTGTTGTGCCGCTTTTAAAAGTCGTTCAGTATCTTCAAGAGTAAAATAGCCTTTTTCGCAGAAAATATCTACGTATTCTGCCAAGTTTTGTTCGGCAATTTTGGGTAACATTTCATCAATTACCAAATCCATATAACCATCTTGATTGCCTTTGTAATTTGCAGGAATGGCATGTGCGCCCAAAAAAGTAGTTTTTATCGGAAAGTTGTAGGTTTCTTTCAAACGTTTTGCCACGCGTAACATTTTGAGTTCCGCTTCTGTGGTGAGTCCGTAACCCGACTTGATTTCAATAGCGCCAGTTCCTAATTTCATAACTTCTTCCAAACGTTTTGCTGATTGGGCAAAGAGTTTGTCTTCTGAAGTTTCTTGGAGTTTTTTAGCCGAATTTAAAATACCACCTCCACGATTGGCAATTTCCTCATAACTCAATCCGTTGATGCGATCTACAAATTCCTGCGATCTGTCTCCAGCATAAACTATGTGCGTATGACTATCACACCAAGTTGGTAAAACTACTTTGTTGGTACAGTCGATGATGGTATCTGCGGAAGCGATTTCAATAGCTGCCATCAAACCAAAACTTGAAATTTTATCATCAACAATGTACACATACGCATTTTCTAGTTTTGGAAGCGTTTTCATATCACTTCCTGAAACTTTAGAAACGTTGGTTTCACGGACTTGAAGTAATTCTTTGATGTTGATGAGTAAAGTTGTCATGTGCTAAAATTATACGTACAAATGTAGAAGCAAAGTGAATAAATCCCTAATTTTGAAGGAATAAATTCTCAATTATGCGAACTATCGGACTTATTGGCGGAATCACGAGTCAATCGACTATTTTATATTATCAAATTTTAAATAATTTAGCGGCAAAACACAAAGGCGAACCGCATGCAGCAAAGTGTATTATTAATTCGGTTGATTTTGGAGAGATTCAAAAATTGCAACACGACGGACGTTGGGATTTGTTAGATGATATTATGGCAGAAACCGCAAAAAGTCTTGAAAAAGCTGGAGCTGAATGCATTCTGATTTGCGCCAATACCATGCATTTAACTATTGATGCTGTTCGTAAAAGTGTGTCTATTCCTGTGATTCATATTGCAGAAGCGACTGCAGAGAAAATTTTAGAGAAAAAGCTCAATACGATTGCATTACTCGGAACAAAATATACGATGGAGAAAGATTTTTACAAAGCAGTTTTGGCTTCTTTTGGTATAAAAACATTGATTCCGAATGAAGCTGAACGTGAAGAAGTACATCGGGTAATTTATGAAGAATTGTCAAAAGGAATGCTGAAAGAAAGTTCGCGAGAAGCGTATGTAAATATCATTGAACGTTTACAAAAAGAAGGCGCAGAAGGTGTGATTTTGGGCTGTACCGAAATTCCGTTGTTGATACAGCAAGAAGACGTTGCCATTCCTGTGTTTGATACGACAACAATTCACGCTACAAAAGCTATGGAATTGGCATTGAGTTGATTGTAGGATGATTTCTCAGATCATTTTTAGAATTGAAAATTAGTTACTACTTTTATAGATAATTATATGATTACTGGCATAATTATGTAATATAAAAAAGCTCCGAACATATGTTTGGAGCTTTTTGCTTTATACGTATGTTTTGTGATTTATTGCTTTATCAGCTTTTTGTTAACTGTTTGGTTTCCAATTTGTAATTGTAAAATGTACAATCCGCGTTGCAAACCTTGCACGTTAAGTTCATTAGTTACATTCGCTTGTGTCAGTACTTGTTTTCCTGCGATGTCGTAAATACGAACATTTGTAACTTGTACATTATTTTTTGTATTAATGTACACGATGTCTCCATGAGTTGGATTCGGATAGATTTGAAAAGCAGTTGCTTCAAACGTATCAACACTTAATGTTTGCGTGTGTCTTCCTAAATCTGTACATGTGTTAGAAGCAAAAGTATCCCATTCGCTTGCTGTATACGTCGTATTTGGAACGCTGATACTTGGTTTTCTTACCAACGTTGTATTTGATGCATAAGTTGTTCCGTCTCCTAATGTTCCTAAAATATCAATCAACACATCATTTTTAAATAAACCAATCGCGTCATTTCCGTTGAAGCCTGTAATAGTATCATCAGAATCATCTACAACGCCTGTACATACAGCTAGTCCTGTATTTGCAATCACATATACATCGCCATCAGCAATCATGGCACCCGCAGGAAATGTGTAGGTAGAATTCCAAGCTGCATTTCCGTTGGTACTTATTTTTAGTGTGTACATGTTTGCAGGATCATTCAAATCAATTGTAGCTCCTGTATAATTTGCAATTTCAAGTGCTTTATTGAATGAGCTTCCTTCCATATATTCTGAGAAATACAAATTCCCATTTCCGCTTCCGCCACCAGCTAGAGTTGTTCCATTTGCTGCTGCAGATTGTGCTGAAGTGTTTCCTTCTGCATCTTTTGCCAATACTGTAAATGCATATGTTGTAGAAGCAGATAAGCCTGAAACTGTTGTAGTAGTTCCTGCAACGGTTTGATTGAAGGTTCCATCAACAAAAACATCATATTCGGTAACACCAACATTGTCTGTAGAAGCTGTCCAAGAAATATCAATGGTATTGCTTGTTTCGTTGCTTGTCATTACATTCATTGGTACGGTTGGTGCTTCGGTATCACCAGAGTAAATTCCCCAACGATCTTCTGCAGGAGTTCCGCCCCAAATTTGTGTAGCCAAACGCGGATTGTCTATAAATGGATTGCGATTTCCTTGTGCTGTAGCGTTGGAAATATTTTCATGATATGTGTTACGTGCATCTTCCAGAGGCGACACAGGATCGGCAGCATTCCATTCTAATAACAAATCGATCATATTTGAATCTACACTGTTTGTGGTTCCATCTGCAACTAAATTTGGCGCACATTGATTCCCATAACGAATGTACATATACATTACAATTCGGGCAACGTCTCCACGCCAGTCTGGACCGCCTTGAGTGGCATCACCAGGATACCAAAAAGCTCCAACAGTTCCTGAGTTTCCTGAACCTGTAGCAAATAAGCGACTTCCGCGTTGTCCGTTACGTTGTACATCTGTAGGACGTAAATTGTGTGCGTCACTATATGGAGGTCCGTTTGAGGTATTGGAATCTAAATCTGGACTTGCTAATGAATTTGCAAACGTGTGTTCTCTATTCCATTCGCCAACATTTCCTCCATTGTTGTTTTTATTTCTAAATAAATCGTTGGTTACATCGCCATCACTTCCATCTTCCCATCCGTAGAGTAAAAATACGTTGTTGGTATTATTTGGATCAACATCAGTAATCATAATTGCATCCCAAATTTCAGAATATGATAATGAATTTGAATGTGTATTTATTACTTTCGTTGCCAATGCATCACGCAATTGTATTCCTGACAATGTAAGGTTTACATCGTCATAATACGGTTGTTGTGCAACAGCAGTAAAAGAGATCAATCCGATTAAAAAAAGTACTGTTTTTTTCATTGTGTAATATATTGAAATAATTTAGGGTTCTATTTTCGTTGTAGTAACGCCATGTAAAAACCATCAAAACCAGATTCTGATGCTAATAGTTTTTTATCTTCTACTAAAGTAAAATCATCATTGGAAGCTAAAAACTTCTCCACTTGTTCTTGGTTTTCCGATGGTAAGATAGAACATGTAGCATAGACCATTTTTCCGCCCGATTTTACCATGCGTGAGTATCGTTGTAATATATCTTGTTGTGTGTCTTTAATTTTGTCTAGAAATTCTGGTTGAATTTTCCACTTTGCATCTGGATTTCTACGTAAAACGCCCAATCCGGAGCAAGGCGCATCAATCAATACACGATCGGCTTTGTCGTATAATTTTTTAATCACTTTCGTGGAAGTTATCACGCGTGTTTCAATATTATGTGCGCCGTTACGTCGTGCTCTACGCTTAAGTTTGCGCAGCTTTCCTTCGTATATGTCTAAAGAAATTAAGTTTCCTTTGTTTTCCATCAAAGCGGCTAGATGCAATGATTTTCCACCTGCACCAGCACAAGTATCTACGACTTTCATGCCTGGTTTTACATCTAAAAATTCAGAAACTAGCTGTGAATTGGCGTCTTGAACTTCAAAAAATCCGTTTTTAAACGCTTCATTTTTAAAGATATTTGCACGTTCTTTTAGGCGTAATGCTGATGGATGTCCTTTTATGTCTTCTGTTTCATGTTCCAAAGAAGCCAACAAAGCTTTTAGTTTTTCTTTGGTAGTTCGTAGCGTGTTTGCTCTTAAAATTACGTCGGCTTGTTTATTTAACGCATTAATTTCTTTCGTCCAAACGTCTTCGCCTAATTCGGCAACACCTAATTCGTCTAACCAATCTGGAATGGATTCTTTGATTTTTCTGATTTTAGAAACTTCGTCAAAACGCCCTTTTATTCTACGAGTTGGTGTTCCTGCAAGCTGATTCCAGTCTGGTAATTCAATACCGCGTAATGTTGCCCAAACGGCAAAAATGCGCCATAAATTTTCACGAGAGTAGTTTTCTTTAATATCTGCTATTTCAGCATATAAACGTTTCCAGCGAACAATTTCATAAGTAGTTTCTGCAACAAACTTACGATCACGACTTCCCCAACGGGCGTCTCTTTTTAGTAATTTTTCAACTACTTTATCGGCATAAGCTCCTTCATTAAATATCAAGTTTAGTCCATCAATAACGGAAAAAACTAAATTTCTGTGTAATCGCATGTGATTCAAATTAAACCGCAAAGGTATTGTTTTATGTTTATTTTTTGTTTGTTAGTTGTTTCTTTTTTGTACTTGTGCTTATTTGTTGCTGATAATTTTTTCAAAAAGTCATTTTAAAAATTAAAAAGCAGAAAAGTCAAATTCTCTAAAAAACTACTTTACTAACGTGCAGAAAAAGTCCAATGTTGCTTCCGAATGTTCCGCCAACGAATAATCTTCAAGTGTGATGCTGTTGACCAAATCAGGGTTTTTATTAAGGAGTTTTTTACGATTTATTCTATTTGCAATTTCATACGGAATCTGCAACAACCAAGAAGGTACTTTGTGTTCTAGTTTAAAGATATCATATCGTAAAAAGCGTGCGACAGATTTTTTATTTTTCTCATAATACGCTTCAGTTTTTGCATTTCCTTGAACCGCTTGAATGGTATATTTTGAAAATGTTTTTTTGAATAAATTGGACAAATCATCAAAAGTATATTCTTTGTAATGCCAAGGATTTCTCGCAATCGTTTTTACTGCATTTGGTGTAGAAATATATGCTTTGCCATTTGGTTTTAAAACCCGATGAATTTCTTGTACATACAATTCGGCTTCTTTAATATGTTCAATCACCTGAAACGAAACAATGACGTCAAAACTATTCGATTTTAATTGTGTCAACGGCGGAATTTTCTCCTGAATAATTGTCGTATTCGGATATTTATTATTGATAAATTCTGCGGTGTAGGGCGATTTGTCAATCAATGTTAATGTATCAGCATTTTTATACAATAATTCCACTCCATAACCTTCGCCACAACCTATTTCGAGTACGTCTCCATGAATATGTGGCGCCACAATATGATACGCTTTCAAGGTGCGTTGAAATAGCGGATTGTCGGATATAATTTTAGAAGAAGTAACTTCAGTTGAAAATAACATAATCAGGGGAATTAGTATGGCCAATTTCGTTTTTGCCACGTTTGAAAAGCAGCATCAAATTGTTGAAATGTTTCTTTGCTTACAGGCGCATTTTCTATACCGTTTGGAAATTGTTGCATCATTTGAAAATACATGCCTTTTAGGCGATATGCATGCCGTAAATTAATGATTGGATATGGCGGATCGAAAGAAGTCATCCACTGTAATTCGCCCCAAATATTCTGCATGGCAGTACGACAAATTTCAGTTCCTTTTTGTCTATTTCCTGCGCGAACATATAGTTTTCCAATTGCATATGCATATTGTTTATACGGAACAGTTTCGTTTGGAAACAATGCGTTGCATTTATCTAAAACGGCAATTGCTTTTTTGGTGTTTCCTTCTTCCAATAAAGCTTGTGCTAAAAAGTAATAATTTTGACGTAATATTTCTCGTGCGTAGGTAATATTATCACTTTTTATAAATTTATCATTGTTTGAAAAACCTTCAAAATTTACCGTGTCCATTAAGTATGGAAGCATCATTTTAGTGGCAACAATCTTCGGATTTACTTTCGGGTCAGTACGCTGAATTGGTGCTAGTATATTTACCATTCCATGTTGAATAAAATATGGTTCTAAATTCATTAAATGATCTTTCTTTCCGTTGATTGCAAAACAAATAGGTCGTTCGTGAATATTATTCATCAAGAGATTCATCAATACAACTTCATTCATACCATAAAACTTTTTGGCATGTTTCCAAGTGATTGAAGCAGTGTACGAAGCATTTAATTTTGCTGGATCAAAAAGCTTTTTCATCCGTGTCGTATCAATAGGAATAGAAAAAGAAGTGGAAGGAATGTAATGTCGCATGCGTCCGTTCCAGTTAATACGGGTGTTCTCTTGTTTTAGAAATTTAAACAGTATGGGTAATTTTGCAGCTTCCTGAGTTTCTTCCTGCAAAGGAAATAATTTTTCAACACCGCTGACATACAACGCTTTGTCAAGATCAATTTTTATAGGTTTTGAGTCGTAAACGGTATTTTTTAAATTTTCAATATGTGTTTGTATGTTTAATTGGTCAAAATTAATGACGCGAACATCCTTTCGATAGCCTTCAACTTGTTGCAAATACCAAAGTGGAAACGTCATATTGTCACCATTTGTGATGAGAATTGCTTGAGGCGGACAGGCATCTAAATATGCTTTTCCAAAGTAATAGGCAAACTCGTCATGTCCGCGTTGGTGATTGTCCCAACCTTTTGCTAGCAGTTGAATTGGCGCGGCGAGAAGAACGATTGTAGCGACAATTCCAATACGTATTTTTTGGTTTTTAATTTTTTGTAAGGCTTTCGCCAGAAATATCACTGAGAGTCCAATCCACAAGGCAAAAATTACAAAAGAACCGATAAAAATATAATCGCGCTCGCGAATTAAAATACTGGAAGGCACGGGATTTACATAAATGGTAATTCCGATTCCGAAAGTAAGAAAGAGCAATACGGTTGTCCAAAAATACTGTTGGTGTTTGCGCAACGCGATGATTCCCAAAATACCAAGAATAAACGGCAAAAAGTAATACGCGTCGTTTCCTTTATGGTTTTTATAATGTGGCGGAACCACAGCTTGATCGCCAACTCTACTTTTATCCAAAGCATTGATGCCACTAATCCAATTTCCATCTTTGATATAGCCCAAACCGTGATGATCGTTTTGTCTACCAATAAAATTCCAAAACAAATAACGAGCGTTTAACCAAATTACTTGATAGTTGATGAAAAAACTTAAATTTTCACCAAAAGTTGGTTTGTTGATGGTAACCACCTCATCACGTACAGGATATTTGATAGGTTCTCCAAAAATGGGTGTCCATGCTTTGTACTTTTCCGCGTCACCTTTGTCAAACATTCTAGGAAAAAACATCTTGAATTCGTTGGCATAATTCACTTGTTTAAATTTTCCGTCATGTACTTTTACATATTTATTTTGAGCTGCATCGAAGGTATATTCGGGTTTTCCATCTACAAACCCGATATCTTTATCTAAAGGAGCGTTGTACACCGGACCTTTTAGCAGTGGAATAGAAGCAACTCCAAATTGTTCTGCACGCACATATTGTAACATTTTATTGCTATTATCAACACTTTCTGCAATTAAAGTAGTTGCTCCTGATCGTTGTAAAGGCATTAGGAAAGCGCTCATTCCGACTAAGAAAAAAATCGTTCCTAAAGTAAGATGATGAAGTGTAGTTTTTTGACGCTTTCGCGAGAATAACAACAGGAAACTGAATACAAGTGTTACAAGAAGTAATACAATAAGAATTCCTGTGTTTACAGGCATTTTAAACGAATTTACAAGCCAAATATCGGTGTTGTTCGTTAGTTTGATAATTCCCTGAACAATACATCCGTAAATGATAAAAAAAGTGATGCAACCTGTTAAAATGGCAAGGATAAAATTCTTAATGGTAAGTCCAAACTTTTTATGTGTAATGAGGATTGAAAGTGGAATTACGATTGCGATTAAAATTAAATGAACGCCAGTAGCAATGCCTAATAGAAATGTAAATAGGAGTATAAAAATCACTTCTTTTCTTTTGTCTAAAGTTTGTTCCCACAATAACATTATGTGAATCATTCCTGTCATTAAGGCAAATGATAAAGTGTAGACTTCTGCTTCGGTGGAAGCTGTCCAAAAACTATCTGAAAAGGCAAGTGTCAATGCGGCAGTAATTCCTGAAATGAGCACAATTGTAGGTGAGTGCTTACTTTTGGTTTCAGAAAGTATACGCTTGGCTATATTTATAGTGATTCTAAATAATAAAGTAATTGTCAATGCTCCAAAAAATGAAGAAATCAAATTAGTGATTAGTGCAGCTTTAGTTGCAGGGAAAAATGATAAGACAACTTTACAAAGGATTGTATAAAAAGGTGCGCCTGGTGGATGTGATGCTTGAAGTGTATAATTACTCGTGATAAATTCAGGACTATCCCAGAATGTAATGGTGTTTGAAGCGGAAATAGCGTAGACAAAAAACACGAATACAAACAGTATCCAACTACTTAAGTTTTCAGCTTTTGGCATGTACAGTTAGGTTAATTTTACCCTGCAATATAAAAGAATTATTCAATCTAAAAACAACCAATTATAAATAAAAAGGTGTCAAATACACAGATTTGGTAAAAACAGGTATAATTACGCAGCTTTCTTAATGATTAGTTAATTATATTTGAAAGATATGTTAAATTAATATTTTTTATATTTGATTAACCATTTTATTTTTACAAAAAACTAACAACAATTCTATTATGAAAAAACAATTACCCCTCGTAGTTGTGTTTGTATTAAGCTTCCTCGGAATTACGGGCTTACAGGCACAAACGTTAAACGAAACTATGGGTACTGGTTCAGGAGTATCGATTTCTTCTGGAGACTTCAACACATTTTATGGAGATAGTACAGGTAGCTTTGTTACTTCTGGTTCAAGAAATACCTTATTTGGGTATAGTGCAGGGCGAAGCGTCACCACAAGTGAGCTTGTTGCCATTGGATATCTGGCAGGATATTCAAATACAACTGGTTTCGATAACACGTTTATTGGATATGAAGCTGGACGATTAAATATCAATGGTGGAGATAACACCTTTATCGGTGCTGAATCAGGAGAGAATAACACGACTGGTTATGATAACACATTCGTCGGAGAAGAATCTGGAGCAAACAACACTACTGGTTACGAGAACACATTCATAGGAGAAGATGCAGGTTTTAGCAATACTACAGGTTACAAACAAACATTTGTTGGTAATGAAGTAGGTATTTCTTCTGATGTAGGATATCGTAACACTGGTATTGGTAGTGAAGCGATGAGTGATGTTGACGATGGTCACCACAACACGGGAGTTGGAGATTCTGCTGCAATTGATATTGGAGATGGTATTTATAATACAATGGTAGGTGCTGCTGCAGGTGTAGCAACAGAATGGGCAGATTACAACACGTTCATTGGAGCACAAGCAGGTTGGGATAACAACCGTACAAATAATACAGCTAACGCAAACCACAATACATATGTAGGTTTTTCTGCTGGTTTTACAAACCGTGAAGGACAATACAATGTAGGTATGGGATCGCAAGCAGATTTTGACAACACAAACCGTTCTAATACAATGTTCTTCGGGTATAATATTACAGCAAGTAACAACAACGTAATGGGATTCGGTAATGAATCGTTCCTAGATGGACAATACTCTATTTCTATGGGTATCGATCATGATATTCGTGGAGATTATTCTATTATGATGGGGTATTTAGGAAATATGACAAATCTAGCAGACTATTCTGTTGGTATTGGTGATCGTGTAGATATTGAAGAAAATGATGTAGTAGGTATTGGACGTTCTGTAGATGTAGATAATCAATTTGCTGTAGCAATAGGTTCTACAACTGTAGCACAAAATGATGGAGCCATTGTCATTGGTTACCAAGCTACTTCAACAGATCCAAGTGCTTTAGATCCTACAAATAATATTGCTATTGGAGTTGCTGCAAATGTGCAAGGTACAAACTCAGTTGCTATTGGTAATGCAGCTACTGCTATAAATGATAATACTATGGTTCTTGGTGGAGCTACAAATCCATTAAGCGTAGGTATCGGAACAGATACACCAAATGCAAATGCTTCTTTAGACTTAACAGGAGCAACCAAAGGTTTACACTTAAATAGAATGACTACTGCAGAGCGAACAACTTTTGGAAGTTCATTAGGAGCAACCGATGAAGGTATGACAGTGTATGATACCGAAACTGATAGTATTTATTACTGGGATGGAGATTCTTGGGAAACAAATATGAATACAGACGAACAAGCAATTTCGGTTGCTGGTGACGTATTAAGTATTACTGGAAGTGCAGGTACCGTTGATCTTTCTCCATACTTAGATAATACAGATGCACAAGCAATTTCAGTTTCAGGTGATGTGTTGAGCATTACAGGTGATGCAGGAACGGTAGATTTATCTCCATACTTAGACAACACAGATAATCAAGATTTAGCAATTGCAGCGAATGTATTAAGTATTTCTGGTGGTGCTACAACGGTAGATTTATCAGGATATTTAGACAATACGGATAGTCAAGCAATTTCAGTTTCGGGTGATGTACTTAGCATTACAGGTGATGCTGGAACGGTAGATTTATCTCCATACTTGGACAACACCGATAATCAAGATTTAGCAATTGCTGCGAATGTATTAAGCATTTCTGGTGGCGCTACAACAGTAGATTTATCAGGATATTTAGATAATACTGATGAGCAAGATCTATCTTTATCAGGAACAACCTTAAATATTTCTGGAGGAACAGGAGTTGATTTATCAGTAATTCAAGATGGAACAGGAACAGATGCGCAAGCAATCTCAGTAGCTTCTGATATTTTAAGTATCACAGGAAATGCTTCTACGGTAGATTTATCTCCATACTTAGACAATACAGATAGTCAAAATTTATCTTTATCAGGAACAACTTTAAATATTTCAGGTGGAACTGGAGTTGATTTAGCTGTGATTCAAGATGGAACAGGAACTGACGATCAAAACTTAACTTCAGCAACTTTATCAGGAAGTACCTTAACAGTTGCTATTGAAGGAGGAACTTCTGTAAACGTTGATTTATCTCCAATCTTATCCACATTAGAAGCAGAAAATACAGCACAACAAGCTCAAATTGATGATTTAACAACAAGAATTGAAGCAATTGAAGCATGTGCATGTGATGGAACATTATCATTGCCAGGTGGATCGCCAGCATCAAGAAGTGGCGCGGTTTTATATCAAAACATTCCAAACCCTTTCAATGATACTTCTTCAATCCGTTACTTTGTACCACAAGACATGAGTGGAGACGCAAAAATGGTATTTGTAAATACAGCAGGACAAGTAATCTCAATTGTAGATTTAGCTCAAAAAGGAGATCAGGAATTAGACATTAATACAAGAACATTATCTTCTGGTATGTACTACTACACATTGTATGTAGGAACTAAGAAAGTTGCCACTAGAAAAATGATTGTTGAATAATATATTCTTAAGATTCAATCTTTAAAATAACAGAAAAAGCTTCGTGGTTTACGAAGCTTTTTCTATTTTTAAACCATATGAAAACGGCTAACTTAGATCTTCTAAACACAGGATTGATTGTATTATCTTTCTTTTTGGCATATTGGTTGCCCTTTGAACTTTTTCTATTTTCCTATGCAGTTTTAGGACCTTTGCATTATCTGACAGAAATCAATTGGATTCGAGATAAAAACTATTTTGTAGCGAGTAAATTTTGGATTTATATTGTTGTTATCTCTGCAATACTAATATCATTTCCGCCGTTAGTTCGTTTAATCACACCAGAAGAACACATAAATTCAGAAACAATACTTTTTATAACCAATGTTCTTCCTGCATATTTTAACGCCTGTTTATTCATATCAATAGTTGGAGCAATTGGTTTTACCGTATTTAAAAACACCACCTATCAATACATTACCTTTGCTTTAGGTTGTGTATTAGCAGTGGTATTTCACAACTTATCAATATATCATTTGCTAGTTGGTATCTTTCTTCCAACGGTCATTCACGTATACATATTCACAATCTTATTTATGTGGTATGGAAATTTAAAATCAAAAAGTAGAATTGGTAGTTTCAACGTTATTTTAATGTTCTTAGCGCCAGTTTTTATCATTTTTCTAACCGTACGACCTTTTGATTACATCTTAGGTTTTGATACCAAAAACATTTATCAGGACAATATGTTGTTCATCTTAAATGCCAAAATTTCACAAGCTATTGGACTCACGGATGGTACCAGATTTTCCTTTGAAGGAAAGTTATTCATCAAAATTCAAATATTCATTGCTTTTGCTTACACGTATCATTACCTAAATTGGTTCTCAAAAACTTCCGTAATTGGCTGGCACAAACGACTCACACAAAAACGTTCGGTTATCATAGTTACTATGTGGATTGCTTCTGTAGCCTTGTATTTCTACAATTATAAAATAGGCTTTACGTTACTCTTATTTTTAAGCTTTGTTCATGTATTTATGGAGTTTCCTCTAAATATACTTTCAATAAAAGGCATTGGGCAATCAATTTTTAACTCAAACAAAACCTAACATGCGTATTTTAATTTCATTGCTCATTGCGACCTTATTATTCTCTTGTGAAGCAACAAAAAAAGAAGCAACGCCTATTGTCAAAAAAACAATTTCATCTGTTAAAATTACGCCTATTTTTAACGATTCCATCAGCATCAGAGCCATTGCAGTAACGCCAACAAACGATTTGATTTATGGCGGAAATAAAACAACTATCGGACATTACAACGCAACAGCAAACACACATACAAATTTACTTTCAGAAAAAGTATCAGACACCTTAAATGTAAGTTTTAGAGCAGTTGCGCATGTAAATAATACAACGTTTGGAGTCAGTATTGTAAATCCAGCATTGCTGTTTAAAATCACTCAGAATGGCGAAGTAAAGTTAGTTTACAAAGAAGCACACGAAAAAGTATTTTACGATGCAATTGCTTTTTGGAATGAACAAGAAGGCATTGCCATGGGCGATCCGACTGCCGATTGTATCAGTATCATTATCACACGTGATGGCGGAAATACTTGGCAGAAAGTTTCCTGCGATCAACTGCCAAAAGCGAAAGAAGGAGAAGCTGCTTTTGCGGCAAGCAATACGAATATTTCAATTGTTGATGACAATGTTTGGATTGCCACAGGAGGAAAGGCGAGTAGAATTCTGCATTCAGCAGATAAAGGCAAAACTTGGAATGTATTTGAAACGCCAATTGTACAAGGAATTGAAACGACAGGAATGTATTCGCTAGATTTTTATGATGCGAAAAACGGATTTGCGATTGGTGGCGATTATACAAAACCTGATAGCAACGAAGCCAACAAAATTAGGACTTCTGATGGCGGAAAAACATGGCAAATTGTCGCAAAAAACACAAATCCAGCATATCGAAGTTGTGTGCAATATGTGCCCAATAGTGATGCAAAAGCATTGGTCGCAGTTGGTTTCAAAGGAATCGATTATTCAAATGATGCCGGAAACACTTGGAAACATCTTTCGGACGAAGGATTTTACACAATCAAATTTATCAACGATTCCACCGCGTATGCTGCGGGGAAAAATCGTATTGCGAAGTTGAACTTTTTGAGGAATTAATGAAAAGTTTAATTGGACGCATTTTTTTAAAAGAATCAATTACATGTAAAGGTTCAATTGCAGAGTTAAAAGAAAAACTGCAACAAGAAAACGATTGCGAATTTAGCGTCAAATGGATTTCAGATAATGAATTCAAATTTCTTGCAAATTTTTCTGTAGGTACTATTATACTTGATGATAACGCTGCATATTTTGATGGAATAAAAGGATATGCCAAGTTAATTGCTTTGGAAAAAGGTAAAACAGAAATAGTACTTACTACAAAACTACGTATTGAACTATTCTTCACAGGAATTTTGTCTTTCGTATTTCCTATTTTCTTTTTTTTTAGTAATGAAAATCTACCTTTTTGGCTTCTTTTCATGTTTCCAATTGTTACTATATGGTTTTGGTTCGTGTACAGATTTCAGGAGAAAAGACTCTTTAAAAAAGTTAAAAAACACATTAAAAACCAAACTTACTGAAACTTCTCTACAATAGGTTTTACGCAACTATGATTTAGCATATACTGCATAAAATCAAAAGCTGGTTTCGCCATTACGCGACTCATGGCAGGTTCAATAATCGTATTGGTTTCTTTGGAAGCACCTTTCATCAAATCTTTAATTTCAGTATTGTTTTCTTCAATAATTTCTGTAATTCTTCGCACGCAAACAGTATCTTTAATTTGTTGCCCGTAAATTGCCTTTACATCTTCCAAACTAAATTTATGTGGTAAATAGATGCTTTCAAAGCTTATGTTTGCGTTTTTCGAATCCATATAGTGCAACTTATCTTTTATATAACCTGGAAACATCTCTGTTGCCGCCACCGAGTTTAAAATTGCAGAAATTTCACTCGATTTATTAATAGCTCCGCCGTGACAATCTTCCATAATTTCCTGCATGCGATATTTTACATATGCCGATTTATCATTGATAATGTTGATGAAAACTGTTTTTTTTACTGTAGTAGATGTGTCTATCGTATTGATAGCTTCATACAATTTAAAAGCAGATAATAAACCTGAGTTTTCATACAATCCACCATCATTATACTGTCCGACACCTTCAATAGTTGCTGCAGGACTAATCAACGGAAATCGATTTGTAGTAGAAACTGCGTTGTAAAAACTCAATGTTTTATTATTGGGAAGTTCTAAAATATCATCTGCTCCAAAATACAAGCGTTTTTCAGCTTTACCACTAGCAGAAATTGAAACTGCCATTCCTTGTCGTCCTTTAATATTGGTAGTATTGCTTATTAAAATTGGAAAGTGGTCTTTATCTTTATACATTTCTGCCCAATATTGTCTGTATGATTTTTTATTAAATTCATCTTCCGAGAAACCTTCCTCATCTGTATGTTCTGCATACGTACGCATGGCACTGGTTGATCGGTCTTTTCCTTTTAAATCGCAAGGAACCAACATATGTAAAACCCAATCTCTACCAAGCAAGTGTATTACATCCATAGATAAAATATTTTCTGTACCAATATTTCGAATGATGGCTTCTCGTTTTTCTCGTGTTTTATTAACATGTTTAATCGCTGAATAATTAATCAAACCAATCGTTCCGCCAGAAGCGCCAGACAGGCACACGGTTTTGTCATATAGTGTATTGTTTTTATCTAAAGCATTCAACACGGTCATGGTCCACGCATTTGCCTTCATTCCGCCACCATAACAACCAATATAATAACGTGTGTCAGGTAAATTGGCTACATAATTATTCAGGTTTACATCTTCTTTATTTACAGTTTCAGGAATCTGTTCAAGTTCAAATAAATTATTAGCACTTGCCAAGCGGTTCACAATGATAAGTACTAAAACGCTGGTAGCAATTAAGAAAAAGTATTTTGCTTTGTTAGCTAATGCAAAATTTTCTCTTGATAAATTATAATAAATAAAATGTTTCAGGATGATAACGATCATTCCGTACAACAAAAAGAAATAGGAAATAATAATGATGATTGAGTTTACCTTCATCGCCCAAGTGGGAAAAATGTTCAATCCGAATAATAGTAATGCGTTGAAAAATCCAAAATAAGAAACAATTTGTAAAAAGATGATATTGTTGCTCATAGCGCCTAGTGACAAGTTTCCGATTCTTAGTTTAGCTAGTTTTTTAAAAAAAGAAGTTTGCCCGAAATACTCATATTTTTCAAAAGCTTCTACAATTTTCTCCTTTTTTTCTTCATAGCTTCGTGTATCATTTTCGTTATGCATTACTGAAAATGATTTGATAACTGCTTTTATTTTTTCATTAAAAAAGGCATATCTAAAAAGTGTTCTATAGGTTCGATAATATGTATAGGTAATGGCTTGTAATGTAACACATAGCAAACTCAAAACCACTGTAGAATATCTGTAAGGATGTTCAAAAAATAATAACAAAAACAGTAATGCAATATGTGAAAATATAGTAAGTACTAAGAAGATCAAATACGTATTGATTGGAGTCGATAATTTTTCTTTTCCTTCAAGTGTAGCTGTTTGTTGTTTTGCAATTACTGTATTTCCTTGATTTGTATCATACGACATCAGTTCAAAGACGTTATCACCAATTTTACTGATTGCACTTTTATGATCGTGATACCATTTGTCTTTACGTTTTTTTAGCACATACAACCACCAAATTAATCCGAAAACTAATACACTTGCAAGTCCGTTGAGTTTTGAATCGATATTAAAATTAGCATCTGCCGTATACGCCAACATATAAAAAATAGCGCCATAGAAGAAAACACCGATAGTTCTACGTAAAAAACTAATGTAATTTTCATAATCGTTATTGCCTTTATTATCTGCGTTGCGATACCAGATAATTCCAAAAAGACTAACCCTTTTTGAGATTTTCCAAACCTTATCTTTAAACTTTCTGTTGGATTTTGAGAATAAAAAATAATTAGGATAGTGTGAAAGAACAATGCAATACATTGGTGCAAAAATAAGCAGTAATACGATCACAAACCAAACAGGATGATAATACAAATCGACAATAATGGAGTTGAGTTGTGGTGCTTTTGGCAAGGTAAATCCTATGATGATTAAGAATATCAGACTAATCCATGAAGAAGTGATAAATTCTTTAAAGATCACAAAGCGATCTTTTAGAGAATAGCGTAACCAAATAAGCAGTACGACTAAAATACCAAGTGCGTATCCAACTTTTTTAATGTTTACAATCGTTTCAGGATATTCATTGCATAGTATATAATAGGAATTTTCGATGTAATCAAAACCGAGCGCAATAACTGTAAATACAATGAAAAGTTTATAAATCCATGACGATTTGCTCACTTTTGAAGCGACATATTTACGTAGTATAAGCCATAATATATATGCCCAAACAAAATCGAACACAAAAAAAGCGTAAAAAACAGCTTTTTGAAATCCTGTAGTATTTGCTTTAAACCAATCTCCTGTAACTTGTGGTTCTGTAAACTGTGGATGTTGTACCCAATCGTAAATATTGAAGATGTTGCCACAAATCATCATTAAACCAGCCAATACGACAAAGCTGATAATGTAATTTTTAGAAATATGATTGCGTTCAAAATATTTAAACGGACTGAATGGATCTTGTATTTTGGAATTCATCTGTGCTAATTTTCTTAAAACTACAAATGAATTTTGAAAATAAAAATACTTATGTATAGGTATTTTAAAAAATAGCCTAAAATGTAAAAGGAATGCTTTGCACAGCATTCCTTTTAACCAATCACCAAAAAATATAAACAGTGATAAATTATCACCTTTTTACTATTCTATACTTTAGACTTTGTTTGTGACAAAAGGTTTAAAAGTGTAGTGTTTTTTTAAATTAAAAATTATTACTAAATACAAAAAGAGCATTTTCTTTACAAAAAAATGCTCTTTTCTAATCAATGCATAGGTTAAGAATATAAAAATATTCTAGGTTTTTTAGGGCATTGATTTTCGTTTACCTCGTCTGTCACGGAATTGTTTCATCAGTTTTTTATTAAAATCACGTTCTACTTTTTTCAATAGAATGATCTTTTTTGCAGGAAGTACTTTTCGAAGTTTCTGCATTAAATCTCTTTTATTCTCGTACATTTCTTTTTCAAGAGCTTCCAAACGTACCAAGATTTCAGAAGCTTCTGCTTCCGACATGTTATCCATGTTTTTTACTTCTCTTTTTATCTTCAAAAAACCTTTTACACGCAAATCGTGATTTTTTTCATCAAATGCGTTATAAATTGGCCAAAACTTTTGCGCTTCATCAGCAGATAAATTAAGATTTTCCGTAAAGTAAGCAATCTTCAGTTTTTTAATCTTCTCTTTACTTTCTCCTCTTTGCGCTGTTCCGATGAAAAGCCCAAAGCACAAAAATAGTAGTGTTGTATATAATTTCATATGTATATTATTCAATTAATAAATCGTAAGGATCTGCGCTGTTTTCCAAATAATCTATTGTTTCTGTTTCGTTTAAATCTACTTCAAAAATAGTACTAACATCAATATTTTCTTCTTCATACACATTCATCAATTCATAATTATTCAAAGCGATCAAATCGTTTTCTATAAATGAATTAATTTCTGTATTTACAACGTTATCAATGTTAGAAAGTTCACTGCTATCTGAATTTCCAATAAAAGTAATCACTCCTAAAAATAAAATACAAGCTGCGGCTGCATATCCAATATATGTAAAATAGTTTTTCTTTCGCTGTAGCGGAATTACCTTTGTGGTTTCTTCTTTAGCGAATAACTTAGTAGAAAGTGAATCTTCCAAACCATCAAAATACGCATCAGGCACTTTAAATCCTTCTTTTTCAGGAAGCATACTTTCAGAATGTAATGTATCAAAAAGACGGTCTTCAAAAGTATTGAAATAGTCTTTAGGAGTTGTAAATCCTGCTGATTTGTCGTTATGTAATTCGTTCTTTTTCACAATAGTTTGACTCTAAATATAGTAAAAGGTTTAATCTGTTAAAAAGTTTTCTATTTTTTTTACGGCATGATGATACGATGCTTTTAAAGCGCCCACAGAAGTATCTAAAATCTCGCTCATTTCATTATAGGTAATGTCATCAAAATACTTCATATTAAACACAATTTGCTGTTTTTGTGGCAAGGAAGCAATGGCTTTTTGCAGTTTCAACTGAATTTCCTCGCCTTCAAAATAAACATCTGCCTGTAAATTATTTACCAAATGATCTTGCAATTCTTCTGAGGAAATTCCAGATTTCTTTGCACGTTGATTGATAAATGTAATCGATTCGTTTGTTGCAATACGATACATCCAAGAATATAACTTGCTATCTCCTTTAAACTTATCAATACTTCGAAATACTTTAATAAACGTATTTTGAAGCACATCATCGGCATCATCGTGACTTGTTACCATTCTACGGATGTGCCAATACAAGCGTTCTTTATAGGTAGACACAAGCTGACGAAACGCTTTTTGCTGCGTTTTCGGATTCTTTAAATCTTCAATAAGGCTTGTTTCTACGATATTCAAGTGTTTTCTATTTGACTCTTTGACTTTGTAAAGTGGCAAAGGTTTAATTTAAAGGTATGAAATAAAAAATAGTGTATCTTGAATTGGGATTTACGATTATAAATTTTTTGAATCCCACCAACGTCAGATCGAGTGGAGTTTTAGATTAAAATTTCGTATCGAGATCTACTAATAAATAGTATTTTTAAAGTACTTCTATAGTCCTATTGAGCGTAATCGAAATACATTTTTTCTGCATTTTATTGCGAAAAAACGTTCGAAGTGACGCTTTGTAATTTGAAGAAGTGTAGTTTTTTAGCACACGGCAATTCAACATTCAACATTCAACATTTAAAATTTAGCATTCAACATTTCAAATCGACTGCATCTGAACCAATTTCGTATACACCATATTGTTTCGAATCAATTCTTCATGCGTTCCTTGCTCCACAATTTCACCTTTTTGCATTACGACAATCATGTCTGCATTTTGAATTGTAGACAATCTGTGTGCAATGACAATCGACGTTCTGTTTTTCATCATGTTTTCCAAAGCAACTTGCACCAAACGTTCACTTTCCGTGTCTAGGGCAGAAGTAGCTTCATCCAAAATCATGATCGGTGGATTTTTCAAAACGGCTCTAGCAATGCTCAGACGTTGTTTTTGTCCACCAGAAAGTTTTACACCAGAATCTCCAACGTTATGATCGAGCAGTTCGGGAATGTCTTTGACAAATTCCCAAGCATTGGCAATCTTTAAAGCTTCAATCACTTCTTCGTCGGTTGCATCTTGTTTTCCAAGTTTTACATTGTTGCGAATGGTGTCATTAAACAAAATAGAATCTTGTGTAACCAATCCCATCAAACCACGTAACGAAGCTTTGGTGAGCGATTTGATATTTTCTCCATCAATTTCAATACTTCCTTCATTTACATCGTAAAAACGCGTAACAAGGTTTGCAATCGTGCTCTTTCCACTTCCAGATTGTCCAACCAACGCTACCGTTTTTCCTTTTGGTATTTTTAGCGAGAAGTTTTTGAGTACGAGTTCGTCTTCGTATTTAAATGAAATATCATTCAATTGAATTTCAGAAGTAAATTCGCCTTTTACTTTAGCATCTAAAGCATCTGTAATTGGAGATTCAGTATTGAGTATTTCCAATACACGATCAGCCGAAGCATTTCCTGCTTTTACTTTGTAACTCGCTTTACTAATCGCTTTCGCGGGAGTCAAAATGTTGTAAGCTAATGCCATGTATGTAATGAATTGGTCAGGTGTCAATACTTTATCAATCAAAACTAATTTTCCACCATAGAGTAAAATAACAGCAATTACAACGATTCCTAAAAATTCACTTGTTGGAGAAGCTAAATTTTGTCTGTGTGCTAAGTTATTTGAATATTTATATAATTTGGAAGTAGAGCTGTTAAATGCATTATTGAAATGTTTTTCGGCGTTGAATCCTTTGATGACTTTCAATCCGTTAAGCGTTTCATCTAAAATAGAAAGAAAAACACCATTTTCTTTTTGAACTCTATCAGAATGTTTTTTGAGACTTTTACCAACTTTTGAAATGATAAATCCTGAAATTGGAATAAAAATAAATACAAATAATGTTAGTTTAGCGCTGATAGAAAACATCACAATAATGGTAAAAATGATGGTTAAAGGTTCTCGAACTAACAATTCTAAAATTGCCAAAAGCGAATTTTGAATTTCATTAACATCTCCTGAAATTCTTGCAATAATGTCACCTTTTCTTTTTTCTGAAAAATAGGAGACAGGCAATGTGGTTACTTTATGATATAACTTATTTCGAATATCTTTTAAAATTCCATTTCTAAGGTACGCTAAAAAGAAATTTGAAAAGTAACCTGCGGCATTTTTAAGTAAAAATGTAGAAATAACAATACAAATCATCAAAATTAAGACTGCATATTGTCCATCTTCTTCTACCTTTTGAGTGATAAAAAAGTTTAAATAATCATTTAAATAATCTCCATAACCTCTAATTCCTTTATAAGTTTCTCTGATCGGTTCTACGGTAATTGGCTCCGCCGTTTTCAACAATACTTTCAACATCGGCATGAGCGATACAAAAGAAAGCGTTCCGAATAAGGCATACAAAATGTTGAAGAAAATATTTAAATATGCATACTTTTTATAGGGAATTATATAATGAGATAATTTTTTTATGTAATCCATTTAGTCGAGTTTCATTTCTTGTACGATGCGAGCTATTTTTGCATCGAGTTGTTTTTCTACGTTTGCAAAATCTTCCTTATTTGCTAATGGCAGATTTACACTAAAGTAGAATTTAATTTTCGGTTCTGTACCGCTCGGACGTGCTGCAATTTTAGTGCCATCAGCCGTGTAATAAATCAAAACATTTGATTTAGGAATCGAAATTGGCGTGCTTGTGCCAGCTTCAATGTCAGTTGTCATAGATGTTTGATAGTCTTCAATTCGCACTACTTTTGAACCGTCAAGCGTTGTTAATGAATTTTCTCTCAAGTCAATCATAGTCTGCTTTATCTCAGCGGCTCCATCAATTCCTTTTTTAACCAAAGAGATCAATTTTTCTTTGTAAAAACCATGTGCTACATACATGTCAATTAACGATGCATAAAATGAACTTCCATTGGCTTTTGCTGTCGTTGCAATTTCGCATGCCAATAATGCAGCCGTTACTGCATCTTTGTCACGTACAAAATCGCCTGTCATAAAACCGAAGCTTTCTTCGCCTCCGCCAATAAATTCCATTTCAGGAAAATCTTTAATCATTTTGGCAATCCATTTAAAACCTGTCAATCCAATTTTACATTCAACATCATATGCATTTCCTAAGGTTGTCATCATTGGTGTTGATACAATTGTCGAACCTATAAACTGCTTTCCGTTAATTTTGTTATTATTTTTCCATTGTTGCAACAAGAAATCGGTCATCACAACCATCGTTTGATTTCCGTTGAGTAGAATCATGTTTCCTTCCAAATCGCGCACGGCAATTCCCAAACGATCACTATCAGGATCCGTTCCAATCACAATATCTGCATTTGTTTTTTCGGCTAATTGCAACGCCATTTCTAAGGCTTCAGGTTCTTCAGGATTTGGTGAAACTACCGTAGGAAAATCTCCATCGGGTTTCGCTTGTTCTTCTACAATATGAACATTGTTGTAACCAGCACGTTTCAAAACTTCGGGAATCATCGTAATAGAAGTCCCATGTAAAGAGGTAAAAACAATAGTTACATCATCTTTATTTGGTGCTTTAAAATCTGCATTGGCAACGCTTGCCTTGATAAAGGCTTCATCAACATCAGTATCGATTAAGTGAATTAAATCTGCATTTGCATCAAACTGAACTTGAGCAAAATCTAAGGCATTAATCTCCTCAATAATTTCACCATCTTGTGGAGGAACAATTTGTCCGCCATCAGTCCAATATACTTTATAACCGTTGTATTCTGGCGGATTGTGAGAAGCTGTCAACACAATTCCACAATGACAATCTAAATACTTTACGGCAAACGATAATTCGGGCGTTGGACGCAAATCTGAAAATAAATACACTTCAATTCCATTTGCCGAAAACACATTAGCAACCACTTGTGCAAGTGATTTACTGTTATGTCTACAATCGTACGCAATGGCAACTTTAAGCTGTTCATTTGGATATGTTTTTTTTAGGTAATTACTCAATCCTTGTGTATTTTTACCTAAAGTATATTTATTGATTCTATTCGTGCCAGGTCCCATAACACCGCGCATTCCACCAGTTCCGAAAGCCAAATCTTTATAAAAACTTTCCGTGAGTTCTTTTGGATCTGAATCGATAAGTTGTTGAACTTTTGCCTGTGTATCTGAATCGAAACTTGAAGAAAGCCATGCAGTTGCTTTGTCCAAAATTTGAGTATCAATCTTTGCCATGTATAGAAATTTAAGCTACAAAAATAATGAATTCATTTGGTTTCTATTTTGATACGGTAAATATTTTGGATAACTTTATTGTCCGATTATACCGCTATGAAAAAAAATCCTCTAAATTTTTTTTGCATACTCCTATTTTTTTCAATCTCGGTAAGCGCACAACGGGAAACTGCCAATTGGTTTTTCGGAGTCAATGCTGGTCTAAATTTTAATACGGGAACACCGATTATTTTAGATACGGGACAAGTAGATACACTAGAAGGATGCTCAACGATTTCTGATGCCAATGGTTCACTGTTGTTTTATACAGATGGAGTTACCGTTTGGAACAGTATGCATGATGTAATGACCAATGGAACAGATTTGATAGGAAGTTTATCAAGTACACAATCGTGTGTCATTGTTCCAAATCCTGGAAACGATAACATTTTTTACATTTTTACCACAGATGTGGTGGATGCGTACAATGGAAATAATGCCGGACCAAGTAATGGTTTTAATTATTCTATTGTTGATATGTCGCTTGGCACAGGATTGGGCGCAGTAACGTTAAAGAATGTAAATTTATTACCGAATACTTCCGAGAAGGTAAGTTCTACCTTAAGTTCAGATGGAAATTTTTGGGTAGTTACACACCGAAACAATCAGTTTTTTTCGTTTAAAGTAACTGCGGCAGGTGTCAACACGATTCCTGTAGTTTCAAATACAGCACAATCAATTCCTGATTATAGAAACATTAGAGGAAATATGAAAATTTCACCTAACGGCAACAAGCTTGCCATTGCGCATACCTTATTTGAGCCTGAGCAAGCAGGTTCTTTGTACTTGTATGATTTTGATTCGACTACAGGTTTTGTGACAAATGGAGAGTTTTTAGCAGATGATCTTATGTTTTATGGTGTAGAATTTTCTTCGAGCTCACAACGTCTGTATGCTTCTGGTAAATTATTTGGAGAAAATTCTTTGGCAAACATGCAAATTCAACAATACAATGTTGCTGCCGCAGATGTTGCAAATACTAAATACGTTGTTCACGATTATGCACAAGCTCAGGTAATTCCTTCTTTGGCGGGAAGTTTACAACTTGGATTGGATAAGCGTATTTATCACGCTTTACCAGGTTCAAACTTATCAACTATCAATTCGCCAAACCTATTGGGAGCATCTTGCGATTTTGACTTTCAAAGTGTTGATTTAGGATTTAATTTTTCTCGTTTCGGATTGCCAGCTATGGTACAATCGTATTTTGAAAGTATTGCTACCATTGAAAATTTTTGCTTAGGCGATCAAACGACATTCACAGTTGCTTCTGAAAATGATATCACTGGAATCACTTGGAATTTTGATGATCCAGCTTCAGGAAGTGCAAATACGTCAAATGCAATCAATGCAACACATACTTTTTCTAGTGTCGGGTCGTACACCGTAACCGCAAATGTGACATTTTCAAACGCACCCGATCAACTATTTACAGAAATCGTAGTCATTCAAGATACACCAAATATCGCGCCTGTATTTACACTCGAACAGTGCGATGTAGATGAAAATGATAGCGATGGTTTATCAATCTTTAACTTAGAAGAAGCTATTACAGTAATTGAAGAAGATAATGGAAGTGACAATATTGATGTGATGTTTTTTGAAAATATAAACGACGCACAACTCAATGAAAACATGATTAGCGATTATTTCTATGCAAATACCACAAACAATCAAATATTGTATGCGCGTGTGTTTTCGTATGTAGATTGTTTTACGATTACGCAAGTGCGATTGCAAGTAAATTCAGGAACCAATTTGGGCGAATATGATACTATTGAAGTGTGCGAATTAAATGGTACAAGCATTTCGGTTTCACAAATAGAAGAAACTCTAGAAAATGACTTTTCTGGCGCAACTATAAGCATGTACAATACTAGAAATGACGCGCTATTACAAGAAAATCAATTGACTGATTTTACGCCTATAAACGCAAGTTCTAATGACGAATTGTACTTTAGAGTTTCCTACGGAAGCAACTGCGGATTTATTGGAAGTGTGCTCATCACTGTGGTTGGTCAGCCAGAAGTAGGCGATCAGCAAGCATTTTTATGTGGAGCAGAAGGCGCGGCTGTTGAATTGGCTTTTGAGGAAAGTTTTTCAAGCTATTTGTGGTCTACCAATGAAACAACACCTTCCATTATGGTTACAGAAATAGGAACCTATACAGTTACAGTGACCAATAGTGCAGGATGCGAAAAGGAAGTTTTGTATGTGGTTAGTGAAGAACCGCCACTGGAAATTGAGCGCATTGAAGTTAATGATTTTCAAGATGTAAATACGATTAAAATTATTGTTGCCGCAGAAAACGATCAGGAAAACATCAGTTATTCTCTAAACGGAGGAAACTCTTTTATAGAAAGTAACGAATTTGTAAATATTTATCCTGGCGTGTATGATGTTGTTGTTCGTCGTGGCGAATGTAACGCTGCTGCGGAAACGATTTTAGTTGGAGGATTTCCAAAGTTCTTCACACCAAATGGCGATAATATCAATGATACATGGCAATTATTGCAAAAAGAATATTATCCGAATGCTACCATAGAATTGTATGATCGTTACGGGAAAAATTTAAACTACATCAAAGCAGATAGTGAATGGGACGGAACGTATAAAGGAGTGCCATTACCTTCAGGAGATTATTGGTACAAACTCACGCTAGAAAACGGAAGAATCATCAAAGGAAATGTAACGTTGAAGCGTTAAAAATTTTCAGTTTCACTAATCTTGTAGCGTTCCTTATCACGTTTGCTTCGCAACACAATTTCACCAAGAAAACCAGCTAAGAAAAACTGTGTTCCGATAATCATAGTCGTTAGGGAAATATAAAACCACGGATTATTTGTGACAAGAATGGCTGGCAAATCATACGCAAGTTTGTATAATTTGGTAATTCCGATATATCCAGCCGCAGCAAATCCGATCATAAACATCAACACGCCCAAAGCGCCAAACAAGTGCATCGGACGTTTTCCGAATTTAGACAAAAACCAAATCGTAATCAAATCTAAAAAACCATTGATAAAGCGGTCATAGCCAAACTTGGTTTTTCCGTATTTACGCGCTTGGTGAATGACTACTTTTTCCCCAATATTGTTAAAACCAGCATTTTTAGCCAATACAGGAATGTATCTGTGCATTTCTCCATACACATCAACATTCTTTATCACAATATTCTTATAAGCTTTTAAACCGCAGTTAAAATCGTGTAGTTTCAATCCTGAGGTTCTTCTCGCAGCCCAATTGAATAATTTTGAAGGAATATTTTTCGCAATGACCGAATCGTAGCGTTTCTTTTTCCAACCAGAAACCAAATCATAATTTTCTGTTGTAATCAGATTGAATAATTCTGGAATTTCATCAGGACTATCTTGCAAATCGGCATCCATCGTAATGACAACATCGCCAGAAGCTCTTTTAAAACCTGCATGCAATGCTTGCGATTTTCCATAATTCTTTAAAAAACGAATTCCTTTAACTTCTGTGTGCTTTTGAGACAATTCATGAATAATCTTCCAAGAACGATCGGTACTTCCATCATCGATAAAAAGGATTTCATACGAGTATTTATTGGCTTCCATCACACGTGAAATCCACGCATACAGTTCTTGCAAAGACTCATCTTCATTAAGTAATGGGATCACTACAGATATATTCATAAATTGATCTTATCGTTGTTTGTAAAAGGCATTGATGACCAATGACGTAATCAAAGAAACAAAAAATCCTGTAAACAGACTCTTTAAAACAATATCAATAAACCAATTGAATTTATAATTCTCCTTATAAAAGGTAATCTTTTCAGTAACTTCTTCTGGTGAAAACTGAGAATCGAGTTGTAAATCCTTTTTGGCAACCGTTGCTAATTTTTCTACATAATCAGGTTCTATAAAATTGGCATGCAAAATTTGATACAACCAAAAAATAATTCCACCTAATAGAATAACGCCAATTCCTGTCTGTAATCCTTTGCGAATGCTAAACAATTCACCTTTAAAATCTTTATTGACTCTCAAAATTGCAACAACGATAAAAATTACCGAAATTGGCAGCATTAAAATGGCAAAAATATTTGTAGCATCTGTGTGAATATTTTGCTGATATTGCAGCAGAAAAGCTAGAATATTCAAAATTCCTAAGGCAATTCCGAAATGTGATGTTTTTGAAAACATGAAGGTGTTTTTATATGCAGGAGACAAATATAGAAATTCAAGCTTAGAAAATGTCAAAATATTTTTATTTAAATGTTGCACATTCAGAAATAATAATTAAATTTGCACCTCGAAAATTGAGAAAGTTATAAAAGAATACAAAGATGAAACAAGGTATACATCCAGAAAATTATAGAGTAGTAGCTTTTAAAGATATGTCTAACAATGATGTATTTCTTACAAAGTCTACGGTAGATACAAAAGAAACTATCGAAGTTGATGGTACTGAGTATCCGTTATACAAATTAGAAATTTCAAGAACTTCACATCCTTATTACACTGGTAAGTCTAAATTAGTAGATACAGCAGGACGTATTGACAAGTTCAAAAACAAATACGCGAAATTCAAGAAGTAAGAATTTTGATAATATCACACAAAATGTCTTTCAGGAAACTGAGAGACATTTTTTTTTGAAAAATAACTACATATAGTGCTATATTTACAAAAACTCAGCAAACATGAATTATATTCTCTTTGATGGAACGGTACGAAATGCATTGTTGCCATTTACTTACACAAGACCTGTAGCCGATATTAGAGTTGGAATACTGACAATTAGAGAAAAATGGGAAGCATTCTTAGGTGGAACAACCACAACAATTACAGAAGAATACCTATCTGAAAAATATCCAATGGTAGAACTAGAAGAAAACGTAATGATTAATGCTTCTTTTCTGCCAAATGCTGAATTAGTTGCACTGATACAAGGATTAACCGCAAACCAAGCAATCTTTGCAGGAGATGAAATCATCGCTTTTCACACTACAGATCAACAAGATGAGGTTGATTTTGATACGTATGACATTATTTCGTATGAAGCAGCATGTTTGCGAATTGAAAATACGTGGGATATTTTCTCTAAAAATGCAGAAGCCATTCAGGCGGATTTCAACTTAATTACACGAGACAGAACATCACAGCCAATTCCAGCAACGGTAAACGTCATTGCGCCAGAAAATATTTTCATTGAAGAAGGAGCAATGCTTAATTTCTGTACACTCAATGCGAGTTCAGGACCAATTTACATAGGAAAAAACGCAGAAATCATGGAAGGTTGTGTGGTTCGTGGTGCGTTGGCAATGTGTGAAAACTCAGTATTAAAACTTTCTGCTAAAATTTACGGAGCTACTACACTTGGACCATATTGCAAAGTTGGAGGAGAAGTGAATAACTCCGTATTAATGGGCTATTCCAACAAAGGACATGATGGCTTTTTAGGAAACTCAGTCTTGGGAGAATGGTGTAATATCGGAGCAGACAGCAACAATTCAAATCTCAAAAATAACTACGCGCCAGTGCGTTTGTGGAGTTATGAAACGGAAAACTTTGCCAAAACAGGATTACAGTTTTGCGGGCTCATGATGGGCGATCACAGCAAGTGCGGAATCAACACGATGTTCAATACAGGAACGGTAGTTGGTGTAAATGCAAACATATTTGGTTCAGGTTTCCCTAGAAACTTTGTGCCAAGTTACAGTTGGGGCGGCGCAAGCGGATTCACAACGTACTTAACTAAAAAAGCTTTTGAAGTTGCAAAAGTAGTCATGGCACGTAGAAAAGTCGAATTTACAGCACAAGACGAAGCCATACTGACACATGTTTTTGAAGAAACTAAAAAGTGGCGTAAGGATTAAATAATAACAATAAAAAAATAAAGAGAAATGTTAGGATTAGTACTGATATATTTTGTTGGAAAACAATTTTATGACATGGCAAAAAAATACGATCAATCAGCTTGGTTGTATGCCATACTTGGTGTAGTATCTTATTATGGAGGTATCATTGCTGGAGGAGTAATTTTGGGAGTAATCATAGGATTATTTTTCCCTGAATTTCTAGATACAACTTCAGAAACCGTATTAGGATTGATGACCATTCCTATTGGAATATTAGCATGCTGGGGATTTTATCAATTACTCAAAAGAAAATGGACAAAAGATTTTGAAGAAAAAGAACGCAACAAGCCAAAAATTGAAGACATCGGAAAATCAGAAGAAGAAAAGCCTACAGAAGATTTTTTAATTGGAAATAGAAATTTAGACGATCTAGGAAAAAAGAAAGACGATGGATTTCGTTTCTAAAAATAACAAAGCCGTTACTCAAAAAGTAACGGCTTTTTATATAAATTTCAGGTTTTAAATTGCTAGAATTGAAAGATTAGTGGAACTTCTTTTGAAAACTTGTGTACAAACAAAAAGTAATACATCACAGCGATTAAAATTATACCTGTAATCGTAAATACTAAAATCGTTTTTCTTCGTGCTTTTCGTTGCTGCTCTTGCACTTCATCTCTCACTTTGTTCAACGTATACTGTGAAGCTTCTTTGTAAACTGCTTCAGACGATTCTGTACCAATATAGCGCTCAACGCGTTCAAGCTTGTTGATGCGTTTGCGTTTGTTATTTCGAATAACATTATTTGCATGTGATAAAAATCCTGACATAACTTTAGTTTTTGGTTAAACACAAATTTTAAGCGTTAATGTGTAACTGAATTTACAATCGTCATAATTATTACGATTGTTACAGGAATTGCCAATGCAAAAGCTAATATCAATTTATTTCTTTCTTTGCGTTCTTGTTTTTTTATTTTTTCCTGAATTACCATCAATTGTTTTTTGGTAGCTTTTGGAAATTCCTTTATAATCTTTTTTCCTTCAAATCTCAATAAATGTGTGCTGAATGGCGTGTGTTGCTTCCTTCGTTTCTTATCTCTTTTGAATGCTTCTACAGCATAAAGTCCAAATCCTGATCCTAACATAATCTTCTTCTTTAATAATTCAACATACACTATTGGTATATAAAAGAAGCGAAATGTTACAATTTTTGAAAGTTATTTCGCTTTTTGAACACGTTTTAACTCCAACAAATTCAACGCATTAATGCCTAAACCTTCTACATTTTCCTGTGTAAATCGTACTACTTGATCGTAATACAGAGGAACCAATGGCGCTTCGGAAATCAGCAAAGAATCCATTTTTGTATACAAGTTGGCACGTGTAGTTGCGTCCGTTTCGCGCAAAGCGGTTTCGTACCATTCATCAAACTGTGCGTTCTTAAAATGTGTATAATTTGGACCGTTTGGTGTAAAGTTTTTACTGTAAAATAAAGACAAATAGTTTTCTGCATCTGGATAATCGGCAATCCAACTTGCTCTAAAAATGGGCAATTCCCCTTTTGATCGTAATTCGCGTAAAGTAGAAGCAGGAATGACATTTACACTCGCTTTAATACCAATTTTTTCTAGCTCTCGCTGAATATACTCGCAGAAATTCAAATACTGTCCGTTGGTAGTAATAGCAACTTCTGGAGACGTATTTCCTGTTTCTTCAACATATTGCTTCACCAGATTCTTCGCGGTTTCAGGTTGATAATCAAATCCTTTGATATTTGCAAAACCTGGCAAACCTTTTGGGATAAAACCATGAATGGCTGGCGTTCCAATGCCACTTCGTAAATACGTAATCATCTTTTGACGATCAAAACTATAATTCATCGCTTTTCGTAACAAATGATGACTTGATATGTTTGTACTATCGCCAATATAAATTCCTAAATATTCGGTGTTTAAATATGGTCCAGAAATCATATTCACATTTTCTGCGTACGTTTTACGTAATTTTCCAGAAGCATCTAAAATTTCATCTTGATACGACGGATCAAGCGAGTTTAAAAAATCAATATTTCCTTGAACAAACTGTAAAAATTCACTCTGTTTATCAGGTAAAAACGTAATGGCAACAGCTTCCAAATATGGTAAATTTTCCCCAGAAGCATCTTTCTCAAAATACTTCGGATTCTTGCGCAAAACCAACTTCGTATTTTCTTCCCAAATCTTAAACTGAAAAGGTCCAGTTCCAATTGGATTTGCTCTAAAATCATTGCCGTAATGTTCCACAATTTCTTTCGGAACTACCGAACAATATTTCATTGTAAGCAAACTTAAAAAAGCAGGGAAAGGTTGTTTTAGGGTGATTTGAAACGTTGTAGCATCAATCGCTTTAAAGCTTTCAACACTCTTAAAAATCCAGCGTCCACTAGAAGCAATTTTATCATCTAAAATTCGTCCAAAACTATATTCAAAATCATACGCATTAACGGTTCGTGTACGTTTATTTCCAAACAATTCGTGTTCGTGAAACAGTACATCATCACGCAAAGTAAAAACATACGTTAATGCATCTTCTGAAACTTCCCAAGACTTTGCAATAGCAGGAATCACGTTCAAATCGGTATCCATTTCCACCAAGCCATTAAACAGTTGATGAACTGCCCAAATATTCCGCTGATCTTTCGCAAAAGCAGGATCTAACGACGTAATATTTGCATGCTCGTTATAACGAAAAACCAAATGATCCCGATTCTCTGTGCTGTTTTGTTGACATGAAAAAGAAATCAACAATAAACAAAAGATTGATATAGAACTAATTACCAATTTAAAATGTTGCATTGTTAATTTTATCATATGCTGAAATAATTGTAAATTTGCAGGCTTTTGCCTTTAATAATTACACGATAACGTGTTCATTAGAAGGTTTAAAAATACATAATAAAAAACACAAATCGCTACCGTTTTGGTAGAAAAGTACAGGAATGAACGATAGAAAAAAAGTCGCTTTTTATACGCTAGGTTGCAAACTGAATTTTTCAGAAACCTCTACCATTGCCAGAAACTTTCAAGAAGAAGGATTTGAAAAGGTAGATTTCTCTGAACACGCTGATATGTATGTAATTAACACATGTAGTGTAACGGAAAACGCGGATAAACGCTTTAAAACGATCGTAAAACAAGCGCAAAAAGTAAATCCCGATGCGTTTGTCGCAGCTGTTGGTTGTTATGCACAACTAAAACCAGAAGAATTGGCAGCAGTTGATGGTGTAGATTTGGTACTTGGCGCGACAGAAAAATTTAAACTCACATCGTATATAAACGATTTGTTGAGCCGTCCTGAGCGAAGTCGAGGGATCGGAGAAGTGCATTCCTGCGAAATTGAAGAAGCCGATTTCTATGTTGGAAGCTATTCTTTTGGAGATCGCACGCGTGCATTTCTAAAAGTGCAAGATGGTTGTGATTACAAATGTACGTATTGTACCATTCCGTTGGCAAGAGGAATTTCTAGAAGTGATACACTCGAAAATGTACTGAAAAATGCCAAAGAAATCTCAGAAAAAAATATCAAAGAAATCGTTTTAACAGGCGTAAATATTGGCGATTATGGGAAAGGTGAATTTGGAAACAAAAAACACGAACATACTTTTTTAGAATTGGTACAAGCATTAGATACTGTTGAAGGAATTGAACGTTTACGAATTTCCTCAATAGAACCAAACTTGTTAAAAAACGAAACGATTGACTTTGTTTCAAAAAGCAACACGTTTGTGCCACATTTTCACATTCCACTGCAAAGCGGAAGCAACACACTTTTGCGTTTAATGCGTCGTCGTTACATGCGTGAATTGTATGTAGATCGTGTCAGAAAAATAAAGGAAGTCATGCCAGATGCTTGTATTGGTGTTGATGTTATTGTTGGTTTTCCAGGAGAAACTGACGAAATTTTCCTAGAAACCTACAATTTCTTAACGGAATTAGATATTTCATATCTACATGTATTTACGTATTCTGAACGTGAAAATACGGTTGCTGCCGAAATGGAAGGCGTTGTACCGCAAAATGTGCGTAAAAAACGTAGTAAAATGTTACGTGGTTTGTCTGTCAAAAAACGTAGAGCATTCTACGAAAGTCAACTAGGCAAAACGAAAACGGTTTTATTTGAAGGCGAAAACAAAGAAGGTTACATTCACGGTTTTACCGAAAACTATGTAAAAGTAAAAGCGCCTTGGAATCCAGCATTGGTCAATACGCTTCATAAAGTAAGTTTGACTAAAATTGACGATGATGGAATGGTTCGTTTTGATTTTGTCAATGAAATGGTAGCTTCAAGCTAGTTGCAAATGCTTTATTTCTTATCATTAAATCGATTAGAAACCAATCTTCATCGAAAGAATGGTATGATTCATGTAATTATCATATCATAACACAAGTTATTACTATATTTAACTTCTAAATTGGCATTTTATGAAAACAACACTACTCTCTATATTAGTCTTTACATTAATTAGTTGTAATGCTTCTTCAAAGGAATTCATTGGAACTTCATGGAAAGTTACTAGCTTAAATAATCAAGGGAAATCGGTTGCAGTTACGAATGATGTAATTTTAACCATTAAAAGTGATACAGAATTTACACTAAAACTAGATAAAAATAATTGCTTCGGAACGTACGCAATCACAGGGAAAAATACTATTAAATTAAGTGGTTTAGGTTGTACGGAAATGTGTTGTGACTCTGATTTTTCAATGGCAGTTAGTAGCGCTTTATATGATGTTTCTACCATAAATTTAAACAAAGATAAAGTGACTTTGTCGGGAGAAAATACAACTATTAAATTCGTAAAATACGATGCTTCTCTACAAGGAAGAAAGTCAATAACGAAAGAAACGGGGAAATTCACAAGAGAGGAAAAAATACCAACCCCAGAAACAACTGATGTTGGAAAATTTGAAAAGCCTGCAAAAGATGATGCTTCTGTAAATGGAACTCCAAAAGGCAACTTCATAACCTTATACAAATCTCCATGCAAAGGAACTTGTGAAGAATTTACCATGTTGATGTATGAAGATGGAACTGTGATTTACACAGGAAAGTTCAATGCGGAAGTTCAGGGAAAACATATGACAAAACTAGCGGAAAGCAAGTCAAAATCGTTATTCCAAGAATTTGAACAAGCAAATTTCAATAATTTTAAAGCGAAATATGACAACGAGCGCATCATGGATTTGCAGAATACATATTTGACGTACAAGGGCAAAAAAATTCACATACGATATAAAAATGCTGCGCCTAAAAAATTACAGGCATTGCTTGAAAAAGTAGAAAATCAGGCAAATGAAGTATTGCAAAAGCTAAAGAAAAAATAACAAAGAACAAAGAAAAGGGAACTGTCTAAGTTCCCTTTTCTTTGTTCTTTGTTCAGAATTAGATTCGTACACCAACAGGCAGTAAATCTTTATATTCTTTGTGCTTACGTAAAAAACTAGCAATTCTTGGACTAGTCGGTACGACTCTCAAGTTTCGTTCTTGAATACTGTCTAAAACAGTTTTGATGAATGAATTTTTAAATTCAATATCATCAAGTTCTTCAGGAACAATTAATTTTGTCAAAAAGATTTTACGCTCTTGAAGTGAATACTCGATTTTTGCAATACCGTGATCTGTTTTGTACTCAAATTGACGTAAAAATTCGTTATCGTTGATAACTATTTCATTATCCATAGCAGTTTAATTTAAATTAATCTTAAAATGGTGTGATTAGAAAGAAAAATGTTGGGTTAACTTTTGCAAAGATAAGAAATTTACAGTAGATTTCCGAGTTTTTAGTACGACTATCTGTATGAAACAAGAAAAAACACCTGTATATTTTATGCCAGGGATGGCGGCAAATCCTTCTATATTTAAACATATTAAACTATCTGAGGATGAATTCGACACCTACTTTTTAGAATGGTTTCTTCCCGAAAAACAAGAAACATTAGCGGATTACGCACTGCGAATGACGCAAAAAATAAAACATAAAAACATCATCTTAATAGGTGTTTCTTTTGGTGGAATTTTGGTGCAGGAAATGGCAAAACATATAAAAGTTAGAAAACTTTTTGTGATTTCAAGTGTAAAAACAAAACACGAATTACCTCGCCGAATGAAATTCGCAAAAAGGACTAAAATCTACAAATTACTCCCAACAAGTTTAGTTAATAACATAGAAGTGTTGAGCAAATTTGCGTTTGGAAATTTGGCAACAAAACGTTTGGAGCTTTACGAAGAATATCTTTCTGTGCGCGACAAAAGCTACATCGATTGGTCTATTGAACAAATCATCAATTGGGATCAAGAAAAACCGTTGCCAAATACAATTCACATTCACGGTGAAAAAGACCTCGTGTTTCCTATGCGTCATATTTCCAATTGTATTGCTGTCAAAAACGGAACGCATATCATGGTTATCAATAAATTTAAATGGTTTAATGAAAACCTTCCAAGGTTGATTCAAGAGTAAAAATCCTTCTCCTTGTAATTTTTCTTCAATTTTAACAACAAATTACCAAGATACTAGCGTGATTGTAAATCAGTTTGTTATTTTTGTAATTACTACCCAATCTTTTTTACAATTCACCAAAAATAGCTAACTTAAAGTCGATTAAGAAAATATTTAAAAAAAAAGTACACATGCGTAAAATTAAGAATGGATTTGCCTTTTTAGGACTACTATTTCTCGGAATATTATTAATGAATGCCGTACAGCAAGAAAAAGGAATTACAGCAGCAACAACTTCTGAAACTCAAAAAACAACAAATGTTGCAGAAAAAGCAGCACGAAACAACGGAAACGATTACAATGTATACGCGTTAGACCTTCCAGAAACGCTTAATTTTGCGGGAGAAGAAGTGCCGCTACACTTGCCAGACATCAGAGAACGCATGGATCGTGAATTGTTGGTAAATACATACTGGCAATCAAACGGATTACTCTTATTTAAACGTGCAAACAAATATTTTCCAGTTATTGAACCAATTTTAAAAGAATACGGAGTTCCTGACGATTTCAAATATTTAGCTGTCATTGAAAGCGGATTGCAAAACGTAACATCGCCAGCAGGAGCCAGAGGTTTTTGGCAAATTATGAAAACCACTGGACGCGAAAATGGCTTGGAAATTAACTCAAACGTAGATGAACGTTATCACTTAGAAAAAGCAACACGCGTAGCTTGTAAATACTTATTAGCTTCCAAAGAGAAATTTGGAAATTGGACAGCGGCAGCTGCTGCCTATAATGCAGGAAATGCTGGAATTGGGAATCGTATGGAAGATCAACAAGTAAATTCATACTACGATTTATTACTCGGACAAGAAACAGGTCGTTACATCTTTAGAGTTGTGGCTTTAAAAGAAATCTTTACCAATGCAAAAAAATATGGTTTCAACTTTGAAGACAAACACTTGTACAATCACATTCCAACGTATGAAGTAGAAGTAGATACAGCCGTAACAAACTTTGCAAGCTTTGCGAAAGACTTCGGAATCAACTATAAAATCTTAAAAATCCACAATCCGTGGTTGCGCGAAAACAAATTGAATAACAAATCGCGAAAACTATATAAAATCGCAATTCCTGAAAAAGGGTATTATACGAAATAATTTAAAATTCTGAATTCAGAATTCTGAATTAGAAAATCTCCCAATAAGTTGTGTTAGACTTTTTGGGAGATTTTTTTATTAAAAAGTAACATCTATACTTTAAAACAAATTCACAAAAAACAAACCAACGAAAAACAAAAAACAAAAATTGCTTCTTACCTAAAATTTTCGTTCTTTTGAGTGTTACCAACCGATGTACACACAAGTCATCACTTTTTTACCTTCTTGAGCATACAAAATAACATACTACAAACCATTCATCATTTACGAACTTCGGGACAATTTGTGCTATACACAAACCAACCAAAAATAAGCGCAAGTGAACTCAATGATGTAGCTGATTTTTTAGCACAAGAATATGAAAATGAATCACTTAATTACCCGTTTGAAGCACCAAAATTTCACAGAGAAGCTGCCGTTTGGGGAGCAAAAACAATCTATTATGCAGCACAGTTTTTGGCACATCGATTGGAAGAACCAAAAAATCTCGGGAAGTTTTTCGAAGCGTTCAAAGGTAAATTGTCGCCAGAAGTACAACTTTCAGCCGACATATCACTGCGATTTTTACCCTTCATTATCAAAGAATTAGAAAGCATTGACTTTGACGATTGGCTCATCAAAATACTCAAAAAAAACATGCAAGGATTTCAATATTCGGCAATTGGTCACGACCTAGAACTTGAAATCAATGAAGAACAATTGGCAACACTCTTTCAAAATAATTGTTTCCGAACATTATTTATAGACAGAGTTATTGAAAAAAAAGATATTGGCTTAACGGCACACAAAATCATTCACGAAAACGTCGCTATTCACTTAGGAGAACACACAAATCACTTTTGGAGAGCGTTTATTTCTGAAGCAAAAACACTATGAACGAAACAATAAAATTACGCGCAATACTCGATGAAATCAAAAACATCTTCGTAGGTAAAGATGAAGTCATCGATCTATTAGGAATTGGTCTCTTGGCGAGAGAAAACGTATTCCTTTTAGGACCTCCAGGAACCGCAAAAAGTGCGATTGTAAAACAATTATCAAGTCATGTTATTGGCGGAATTAACTTTGATTATCTATTGACACGATTTACCGAACCAAACGAAATCTTTGGTCCGCTAGACATCCGATTGCTAAAAGAAGGAGAATTGGTCACCAACACAGACGGAATGCTTCCAGAAGCTTCCTTGGTGTTTTTAGACGAAATATTCAATGCAAATTCAGCGATTCTAAACAGTTTACTCATGGCGTTGAACGAAAAAATATTCCGTCGAGGAAAAGAAACAAAAAAATTGCCTGCGCTAATGTTCATCAGCGCGAGTAATCAATTACCAGAAGACGAAGCGTTGGCAGCTTTACTTGATCGTTTTCTAATTCGATTAAAAGTAGACAATGTAAAACCAGATCGCTTAGAAGAAGTATTGCAAGCAGGTTGGAAGCTAGAACGAAACGAAAAATCAGCACAAACGTTAATCTCTCCAGAGGAAATCAAAGGTTTACAAAGCAAAGTAAAAGAGGTTGATTTGGCATCAATTCGAAGTTCGTACATTGCGTTGATTCACAGTTTGCGAAACACAGGAATAGAAGTGTCGGACAGACGTGCGGTAAAAATGCAAAACTTGGTGGCGGCAAGTGCAATGCTCTGCGATCGAACAGAAGCCATTCTTTCCGATCTTTGGGTTTTAAAATATATATGGAGCACGGAAGAACAAATAGAAACGCTTCAAGCAACAGTAAATGCATTGATAGAAAAGGAAGAAACTGACGAAAAAGCACATCCGCAAGCGTTTTTCAACAAAGCACCAAACCCAAAAGAGTTGATGAATGAAGTGGAAAACTTAAAAAATAAGTTCGCTTCCGCAGAATTGTCTCTGCAAGAATTAAACGTCATTAAAGACAAATTGCGCTACCTGCAAAATCGTACCGATTGGGTAAAAGATCAGCAGAAAAAACAATACATAAACACGGAAATAGATCAATTGTGGAAACAGATCTTACACAAGGCGTAACCGAATATTGGTTGCGATTGCCTTCAAAATACAAAGAAAAACTAGCGCAAATTCGTGTTTGGAAATCCTTGCGAATGGCAACGGATATGGACGATATTTGGGTGCGAGGTATTGCGCCACATCAATTGCACAGTCCAGAAATACGTAGCATTCCATTCAAAAAAATATACTTTCAGCGTGACAATGCATTATTTCTCTTAGGAGGAAACTTGCCCGAAGAACGTTTAAAAACTTCCATGCTGTGGTCGCCAATAGACAAAGCATTGCCTGTAGAAACGCCCGAATATAACTTTAACTATTTTGGTGTTCACGAAAAGATTCAATTCAACATTATACCTTCAACGGTAGAACGAACGCCAAAAGCACAATTGGTTACTTTAGAAACGCTAGATATGGTCATTCCGAAAATGCCAGCCATTCGTTTGCAACACATTCAGTGGACCATCATCAACAAAAAAGCATTGTTATTTGGAGCGCCATTATTATCCATTCCAGGGAAAACCTATTGGCAAGTACAAAACTTTCTACTTCCAACAGGTTACGATTTAGAATATCCAGAATTAAGTAGTTATTTCAACAATATTATCAATCAAAATACTAACGATTACATCATTGTAAATCCAGATAGTACGTATTTTAGACTATCACAAGAAAACATTAAAAAACTTACAATCAGCGGCTACCGATTGTCACGATAACTTATGAGCGAAACGCAGACAAAAGCAGCATATTACTTTCAATCCTATACAGATTATTTCTGGCAATGGGAGATTGATTATATGTTTAGTGGTACTGTCATTGAAGATATTCATGACTTTTCGGGCGGCATCAATTGTATTTCTATTCCTGATGGAATGACGATTGCTTACAAAGAGCAAATTGAAGAAGTATTGCAATCCATTGCTCCTGTAGGTTTTCCGCCATTTGGTGCAATAATACTCACGTTTTTAGCAACAAATACAGGTGAGGTTCGTGTTGCTATTGATGAAATTTTCAGTGAAATATTAACACAGCACACCAACTTTCCAAATGTAGATCATATTGATTTTGCTGCTGCACAAGCCTTTTTGCAAAACCTCATTACGTTGCCAGCACAATACAAAAAGGGAAACAACAGAGTAGATTTATTTGTCTTCCTATTTCAAACGGCAAATCACAGTTTGAGTTCAAAATATACGGATGAAATCTTAACCACAATCAAAAATAAAAACTTTGAGCTGAATGCGTGTAGTGAAAAAATGGACATTACAGTTTCGGCGTTGAGTAAAGATATTAATGCGTTAGCGTTATTGCACAAACGATATCCAACGGTAAATGCATTGCTAAAAGCGTGGTTGAAAATTGAAGATATTCCAATTGAACCTGAAGATACGGAAGTGGAATACTTTAGCGAAGATCCAGATTTGGTTCAGGAACTTATTGAAGAACCAAAAACGTTTTTCATGGGAAGCTTAATCAAGCGATTATGGTCTGGAATTCAGTTGCCAATGCATTACGTACATCCTGGAGAAATGCCGCTTGGTGGAATTTCAGATATCACAAACAAAGGAAAATTCGATAATATATTAATCTCAGAATTCGCCAATGACGATTTGGTCTTTTTACACAGAATCGCCAACAAAGAAGCACTATTCATTCGTCGCGAAACGACTCCAGAAGAAGATTTACGCACACGTATATTCTTAATCGATACCACCATAAAAAGTTGGGGAACGCCCAAAATATTACTGTATGCAACGGCTTTTGCGCTTGTTCATCATCCAAAAAATGAAATGAGTTTTCAGTTGTACGCTTTGGCAGATACTTTTCAGGATTTAAAGTTTGATACGAAAGTAAATATCTTGGAAGGTTTGCAAATCACATCGCCAGCATTGGATGCCTCTGATGCAATTGAAGAATTCATCAATCAGTGTGAAGAAGAAAATATTGAAATTACCTTTTTTACAGCACCAAAAACATTACATCATGCCAATATTCGTAAAATATTCAACAAATATCATGACAAATTTGGTGGTGTAATTACGGCAGATAATCAAGGAAATATTGATGTGTATAAAATGAAAAGTGGTTCCAAACGCTTATCAAAACACATTCAATTGCCATTGGCAGAACTTTGGGCAAATCCAACATGTCGAAGAAAAAATCGAAAGAAATCAATGCAAAAAGCAGAAGGTCAAAATACAATAAATTATCCTATCTTATATGGTTTTCCTACACGAGGAGTTGCGTATTTTTCAGATGAAAATTGCACCTATGTTTTGCGAAAAAACGGAGACTTATTCAAGACAGATATGCGTAGTAAAGGTTTTGAAATGATTCGTAAAGAAATTCGGTTTATCACAGGAATCAAACAACAAAAAAACGCAGTATTATATCAAGATGAATTGATGATATCATACTTAAACGCAAATAAAGAATTGGTTTTTAAAACAGAAACTAAAACTTATGTCTTCACAGGAGATTTTAGCGCGTATAATAGCGTATCATTGAAAAATTTGGTTTGTTATGATGACGAAATCTATTTAGTTACAAAGAAATATTACAGTGATGTTCCGTCGTATGCAAAATTTGACTTATATGAAAAAACATATCAATCAGTAGTAACACCAAGTGCGGGATTGCAAAAGCAATACAAAAATTATGTAGAAAACCAGCTATCGTATTTTGAAGGCTCTGTACTGTCAAAAATCACGTCAATTACGATCACTACAGACTTAGAGTTGATTTTTAACGGCAAGCACAAGTTGGAAACAAGAGCAGATTATATCGAATATAGAATGATTTCTTCGGAAGAAGAAGAAAAGCTAGATTATAAGTATACAACATATGTGAACAAGCGTAAAATGCTTGGCGAATTTTCAAACGGAAGTAAAATTACGATTGATAAAAACGGAATCATTAAATTTGAAAGTGCGAACGATGAAATACCTACATTCTATTTGGCTTCGTATATTGGAATAAAAATAGCGCTTGCAACCGAAGATGAATTTGCAGGAAATAATTATTTCTATGCAGGAGAGTTTCATCAAGAAAGAATACGAGTGGCATCATTCAGACTAAAATATCTAAATCCATTTTTACAAAATATCCTTGATTCATGAAGTTAGGATTGGTACATACAGACGTAAATCCGCATCCAAGATGTGGAATTTTTATCAAGCACGCTTCTCCAAAAGCATGGTTGGCAGAAATTACACGTATGCAACTCAAACTTTCAGATTGTATCATTTATCCGTGTCCGGGATTGGATGCCAACAGTATTTCAGGAATTTTGATTATTTTTAAAAGCACACACAAAAATCTCGATATTGCAAACAATGCTTGTGTTCAAAAAGCAAATACAGGTTTTTACATTCCAGATAATACACGCTTAAATATGGCGTTGACAGATGAAGAATTTGCAAAAATGTTTCAGGGGAAACCACACTTTTTTCATCACGAATTAGGATTGATAGAACTCAAAGAACAATTGAGATGGGAAACCATTTTGCAAGCTCCAGAAGCACATTTTCCTACGATTGAAACTCCTGCAAAAGGTGTCAACATTCCTTCGAAGGTCACGGCGTTTAGTGTAGAAATTGAGGAAAAAGAAGAAGAAAAAGCCTTAGAAAATCCGTTTGGAGATGAACCTGTAGATCCAAAAGATGTGCCTTTTGATATGAAAAAGGTCTTGCAGGGAAACAACAAAGAAGTAGAAAAATATTTAAAATACTTAGAAAGAAATCCAGATGCTGCGCTAAAAATGGCAGTTCCGTTAGATATGATGGGAACTTCACGCGGAAAAGCTTTTGCGAAATACAAATTTAAAAGTAACTTTTTTGAATCTCTTGGTTTTGGTGAACTGTCTGAGAAGGGCAGTAGTACACTAAAAACGCTTATCGGTATCATCGCGATTATCGCCGTATTTTGGATAGGATATGAAGTGATTCAACAAGTAAATAAAAAGCAGATTGAAGTTGTTGCGGGCGAAACGACATTCAGTTCGGAAATTGATGACGAAACCATCACAGAAACACCAGCTACAGAAGAAATGGTGGTTGAAAGTACAGATATGGATGATGTTAACAGCCAAAATTGGAATCGTTCACAAAACAATTACAAACCTATTACAGTAACGCCAGACAGTAATATTGTTGAAAATATTCTGTTGGTATTTGCCATTGTAGTATTAGTACTTTTAATTCTGTATTTGGCGCAATATCAAAAAGGAAAATCACAAAAAGCAGTAAAAAACAAATCGTCATCACCTTCATGGTTAGATTTACCAGAAGAAAGTGAAATATTTTCTTTTACGGAAGAAGAAGAAAAAGAAAGTGGCTTTTATTTTGGTGGTGACGAGCTATCAACCAAAGGAAAACTATTGGCTTTTGGAACCATTGTAGGATTATTAATCTATCTATTTTACCCAATGTTGGCAATGGATGGTGCAGGGATATTATTTATATTAATCATGGGTTCTATAGTTGTTCGACTCTTATATTTATTAATCAGAAAAAACAAATCAATCATCGATGAGTAATCAGAAAGAAAGCAAGTTTCATGCGAAGCTGATTTACTTTATCGTCTTCGTCCTGTTTTTTAAATTAGTATATGTAATTATCACATCCATCATTTATGGAAGTTTGATGGATTTCATCTGGGCATTTATCATTTTGGTAGTGGTATTTTTTGTGACGTCAGTTTTGATAAATGCACTTTTTGACAACAGTTCGAAAGGTAGTTTTGGCGGTGGAAGTTCTACGGTAGGCGAAAGTCAATTTCAAACACTTATGAATCGTTATGAAAAACTCTGTGACGATTTCATCGAAAAGAAACAATACAAAAAAGCCGCATATATTCAAATGAAACTATTGCGCAATCCGTATCGAGCAGCCAATATCTTAAAAGAAGGACATTTATACAACGAAGCGGCGCGTGTATATCTAAAACGATGTCATAGCAAAGAAGATGCCGCAGAATGCTATGAAATGGCGCGCTCGTATACAAAGTCAATCAAATTGTATAGCGAATTGGAAATGAACGAAAAAGTTGGTGACATTTATACCAAACTAAAAGATACCAAAAAAGCACAACATCACTATCAAATTGTGGTTGATGATTACAAACTCAACTATCAATACGTAAAAGCTGCGTTGATCTGTCGTAAGAAAATGAACGATACAAATACGGCTAACGAATTGCTAATCAAAGGTTGGAAAGATCAAAAAGATCCTGTCAATTGTGCCAATAATTTCTTTGCAAACTACAACAATCAGGCAAGTTTGCAAACGGTATTAGCCAATTTCAAAAAAGAAATGGTAAACAATCGTAATGAGTATAACTTCTTAAAAGTTTTAAAGTTAGAATACAACAGAGACATTGCTCCTAAGGAAGACATTCAGGAAATGGCGTATGAATTAATTTCAAAAAACAATAATAACAGTGAAGTACTCAGCTTACTAAAACACTTTGTCAATGACGATTCGCAACTTCAAACCGACATGATTCGTCACCGTAGGAGTATTGTTAAAAAATTTACTCGATAATCGATATTTAAAATGCTTCGTGGGCTTGCCCTAAAGTAGTTGACTTAAACACTTTTCAAAATAAAAAAAGCGACTTACACAAGTCGCTTATTAAAAATATTATCTTCTTCGCATATGCTGACGATTGCCGTAATGCTGTTTAGGAGCACTTGCAGCGCGTTTCATTTGTTGTTCCATCATCTTCATCTGTTCAGAAAGCATTCCGCGTTTATCAAGAGCCTTGGCTTCTTTCATTAAATTCTTGGCTTCATTCTTTCTATTTTTCTGTGCTGCAATTCCTGCTAGCGTCATTTTTACCATTGCCATATCATGGTCCATGCTCAAACCTAACTTTTCAGCTTTGCGCAGGTGTTTCTCAGCTTGTGTCAAATTATTCTGAGAAGCCATAATTCCGTGTAAATAATAATAATAGCCTTGTTGCTTTGTTGTTAACGCTGTTTCAGGATTTTTAATCTTTGCCAAAAGACGTTTTGCACCATCAAAATCTTGCTTACGTAACTTTAAGAATGACAGAAGAATAAATTCATTCTTAAAATACAATAAAATAAAAATGGCGGCTAACAGAATTAAGAAAATTCCATTACCAATATAACTTTCATAAATTTGGTAAATTGCAAACGCAAAAATAGCTGCGGCTATAATTAATTTGATATTTTTGTTGAACATAAAAACGGTATATAATTATCGAGGTTGCAAATGTATAAAAAACAATCGGAAATATTTTTTAAAATGTATTTGTTAAAGTAAAAACTCTTTGTATATTTGCGCCGCACTTTTAGAAAGGAATCTCGCGTGCACTTACAAATATTTTCAAGAGAAATTAAAGATATATAAAGTAATGAAAAGAACATTTCAACCATCGAAAAGAAAAAGAAGAAACAAGCACGGTTTCAGAGAAAGAATGGCTTCTGTGAACGGGAGAAAGGTGCTAGCTCGTAGGAGAGCAAAAGGAAGAAAGAAAATTTCTGTGTCATCTGAATTAAGACATAAGAAGTAATGTTATAGATATCATACAGATAAGGTGTTGTTTTTTTTAAGCAACACCTTTTTTGTACCCAAACGTTTTTTTATTTTTACGCAACACAATACAATACAATACAACACAAACTAATGCCAAAAAGAGAAGACTTAAAATCAATTTTAATTATCGGATCAGGACCAATTGTAATTGGTCAAGCTTGTGAATTTGATTATTCAGGATCACAGGCGCTACGTTCATTAAGAGAAGACGGAATCGAAACGATTCTTATCAACTCAAATCCCGCAACCATCATGACCGATCCATCTATGGCGGATCATGTATATCTGAAACCATTAACCACAAAATCAATTATTGAAGTCCTAAAAAAACATCCAAATATTGATGCTGTTTTACCAACTATGGGAGGACAAACTGCATTAAACCTCTGTATTGAAGCAGATGAAAAAGGAATTTGGGAAGATTTTGGCGTAAAATTAATCGGTGTTGATATTGAGGCGATCAACATTACGGAAGATCGTGAAAAGTTCAGAGAGTTGATGGGACAAATTGGTGTCGGAATGGCGCCGCAAGCAACAGCAACTTCTTTCTTAAAAGGAAAAGAAATTGCACAAGAATTTGGTTTTCCATTAGTAATTAGAGCTTCCTACACACTTGGTGGAGCAGGAGCTTCTATTGTATACGATCCAGAAGATTTTGACGAATTGTTACGTCGCGGACTTGAAGCATCACCAATTCATGAAGTGATGATCGATAAAGCGATGATGGGTTGGAAAGAATACGAACTAGAATTACTTCGTGATAAAAACGACAACGTAGTTATTATCTGTTCTATCGAAAACATGGATCCGATGGGAATCCACACAGGAGATTCTATCACAGTTGCACCAGCAATGACATTATCAGATCGTACCTATCAAAAAATGCGTGATATGGCGATCAAAATGATGCGTAGTATTGGTGATTTTGAAGGTGGATGTAATGTGCAGTTTGCAGTAAGTCCAGATGAAAAAGAAGAAATCATCGCTATTGAAATCAATCCACGTGTATCGCGTTCTTCGGCATTGGCAAGTAAAGCTACTGGATATCCAATTGCAAAAATTGCTGCAAAATTAGCTATCGGATATTCATTAGATGAATTAGACAACCAAATTACAAAATCGACCTCAGCATTATTTGAACCAACACTTGATTATGTAATCGTAAAAATACCACGTTGGAACTTTGACAAATTTGAAGGTTCAGATCGTGAACTTGGACTTCAAATGAAAGCCGTTGGTGAAGTAATGGGAATTGGACGTTCGTTCCAAGAAGCTTTACACAAAGCTACACAATCACTCGAAATAAAACGTAACGGACTTGGTGCTGATGGAAAAGGATATAAAAACTACGATCAAATATTAAACAAACTACGACATGCTTCTTGGGATCGTGTATTTGTGATTTATGATGCAATTCAGATGGGAATTCCATTGAGTAGAATCTACGAAATCACAAAAATTGATATGTGGTTCTTAAAGCAATATGAAGAACTATACAATCTTGAAAAAGAGATATCTTCACACAATAAAATTGATAGTATTTCGAGAGATTTACTTTTAGAAGCCAAACAAAAAGGATTTGCCGACCGACAAATTGCGCACATGTTAGGCTGTTGGGAAAGTGAAGTTTACAAAAAGCGTGAAGAACTCGGAATTAAACGTGTATATAAATTAGTAGATACGTGTGCTGCGGAATTTACAGCAAAAACACCATATTACTATTCTACGTTTGAAGCTGAAATTGAAACAGCTGATGGAAACCGTTACGTACACAATGAAAGTATTGTAACGGACAAAAAGAAAATTGTTGTATTAGGTTCTGGTCCAAACCGAATTGGACAAGGAATTGAATTTGATTACTGTTGTGTGCATGGTGTGTTAGCTTCCGCAGAATGTGGATATGAAACCATCATGATTAACTGTAATCCTGAAACAGTTTCTACAGATTTTGATACGGCTGATAAATTATATTTTGAACCAGTTTTCTGGGAACACATTTACGATATCATTCGCCATGAAAAACCAGAAGGTGTCATTGTGCAACTTGGTGGACAAACAGCGTTGAAATTAGCTGAAAAATTAGATCGTCATGGAATCAAAATCATTGGTACAACCTATCAATCGCTTGATTTAGCAGAAGACAGAGGAAGTTTCTCTACCTTATTAAAAGAAAATAACATTCCATATCCAGAATTTGGAGTAGCCGAAAATGCGGATGAAGCGTTGGCGTTAGCTGATGAATTAGACTTCCCAATCTTGGTAAGACCTTCATATGTTCTTGGAGGACAAGGAATGAAAATTGTGATTAACAAGCAAGAATTAGAAGAAACTGTTGTTGATTTACTACGTAAAATTCCAAACAACAAACTTCTACTAGATCATTACTTGGATGGAGCGATAGAAGCAGAGGCAGATGCAATTTGTGATGGTGAAAATGTATACATCATCGGAATTATGGAACATATTGAACCTTGCGGAATTCACTCTGGAGATTCAAATGCCACGTTGCCACCATTTAACTTAGGTGAATTTGTGATGCAACAAATAAAAGATCACACCAAAAAGATCGCTTTGGCGTTAAATACTGTTGGTTTAATCAACATTCAGTTTGCGATTAAAGATGACATGGTGTACATCATTGAAGCCAATCCACGTGCTTCTCGTACGGTGCCATTCATCGCGAAAGCATACAAAGAACCGTATGTAAACTATGCAACAAAAGTGATGTTGGGTGAAAAGAAAATAACGGACTTTGATTTCAATCCACAGTTAGAAGGATACGCAATCAAGCAACCTGTATTCTCATTCAATAAATTCCCGAACGTAAACAAGCGTCTAGGACCAGAAATGAAAAGTACTGGAGAAAGTATCTTATTTATTGACAGTCTAAAAGATGACGATTTCTATAACTTATATTCACGTAGAAAAATGTATTTAAGTAAATAATATTTCGACTCCGCTCAATATTCTTTATTTATTGTGCGTAGTTTGAATTTATCAAATCATAAAATATAAAAACGCTCTCAGAAAGCCATTTGGTTTTTGGGAGCGTTTTTTTGGTTTGCATCATGCGAACTCTATTCAGTTGCTCATTACAGAACCATACGTGAATTAGTGCTAAAACAGAAGTAGTAGGTTATTGAGATTTCAGCAATTTCAAAAGAAATTTTGATCTTTTATAAGATTATTTTTATAAAAATCAATTTGGAACGACTAGCAATCAATTAACTAAAAAAATAACTATTTTTATTTAGAATGAATTAAAATAAATTCTATATTTGCGATCAAATTATATAGAATGAGTCTAATTAAAGATAAAAGCTACTTCTTTTTATTACTATTTGTCACAGGAATTTCCCTTGCGCAAAAGCAAGAAATGAAGCAAGATTCTGTTCAAGTTGAAATGTTAGAAGATGTTTTAATTACTGCTACACGTACCAAACGCCAACTTTCTTCACTACCACTTCCAGCAACTATTGTATCTAAAAAAGATTTAAAAACAATCAATGCCGTAAGGTTGAGCGATATTCTTAATGAGCAAAGTGGATTGATTACTGTTCCCGATTTTGGTGGTGGCGAAGGAATACAAATGCAAGGATTGGATGCAGCATACACGCTAATTTTAGTAGATGGTGTTCCACTTATAGGTCGCTCAGCAGGAACTCTAGACTTAGATCGAATTACTGTTGGAAACATCAAACAAATTGAAATCATCAAAGGAGCATCGTCTTCACTCTACGGAAATGAAGCGCTTGGAGGCGTAATTAATATTATAACAGACACACCAAAATATGGAATTAACGGAAGCATTCAACAGCGTACAGCTTCTTTTGAAACCTACGACACACGTGCAGATATTGGTTATAAAAATGACAAATTTAGTATTTCAGGTTTCATCAATCGATATAGTAGTGGCGGTTTTGATTTAAACGAAAATACAATAACCAATACCGTTGAACCTTTTGAAAATTATACACTATCTGCAAAGGCTACATATGACTTTTCAGAGAAAACCAACATAGTGCTTTCCGGAAGATTTTTTACTCAGTCGCAAGACAATATTGCTTCAGAAATTTTACAAGGAGAAAGTACAATTGACGAATGGAATCTTCACACCAAATTAGATCACACTTTTAATGAGAAGTGGGAAAGTTCTATGGAATTTTACGCAACAAATTATAAGGCTACAGAGTTTTTGAATGACAATTCTAACAATACACGTTTTAGCGATGCGTTTTTCGATCAAATTATGATTCGTCCAGAATTACGAACTGTGTATAAAGCTTCTGAGAAAGCTTCATTTATTGGCGGAATTGGATATACGTATGAAACCTTAGATCGTACATTTTTTAGTGAATCACCCGAATTTAAAGCACCTTACGTATACGCTCAGTATGATGGTAATCCGTTAAAAAAGCTAAATGTTATCATTGGTGCGCGTTTTGACAATCACAATGTATATCAATCACAATTCAGTCCAAAACTAGCACTTCGTTATGAAATTACTCCCAAACTAGCTGTAAAAGGTTCAGCAGGCTATGGATTTAAAGCGCCAGATTTTAGACAACTATATTTCAACTTTACCAATGCTACAGTTGGCTATACTGTGTTAGGATATGACGCTGTTCCAGAAGCTATTGCGCAATTAGAAGCAGAAGGACAAATTGCCAATCAGATTGTACCTGTAAGTGTATTTTCTGAAGAACTAAAACCAGAAAGTTCTCTTGCGATAAATGCTGGGTTTGATTACAAACCAACTCAAAAAATCTCTATTGGAATAAATGTATTTAAAAATTTAATTGATGATTTGATCGATACGAGAATCATTGCCAATAAAACCAACGGACAAAATGTGTTTAGCTATACTAATATTAACGAAGTATACACACAAGGTTTGGAATTTTCTTCCACATGGAAAATCACAAAAAACATCAAATTTTCTGCTGGTTATCAACTATTATTTGCAAAAGATAAAACCGCAGAAGAAGCTTTTGAAAATGGAGAAGTATTTGCGCGTGAAAATCCAAGTTCTCCATCTTTTCAACTAGAATCTTCCGATTATTTCGGATTGTTCAATCGTTCACGACACATGGCAAACGGAAAACTTTTCTATAAAATACCCAAATGGAATTCCAATGCAAACATAAGAACTGTATATCGAAGTAAATACGGTATTGCAGATTCGAACGGTAATGGCTATCTGGATAAGTATGATGATTTTGTAAATGGTTATTCTATTTGGGACATCGCTTTCAATAAAACTATATATGATAAGTACACATTCGGACTTGGAGTAGACAATCTGTTCAACTTTACTGATCCACAAAATATCAGCAACATCGCTGGACGAATTATATACGGAAACTTAACAATTCAATTCTAACATATTTTTTTAAACACTAATTACAATGAAAACTATCAAACTTTTAACCTTTGTCTTACTAAGTATCGGATTTATTGCATGTAGCAATGATGATAACGATGTAACTCCAGTACTTTTACCTGTTAACTCAGAAGCTGTGAGTAACTTACACGCGCCGCAAAATGGAGGGCAAGGACAACCAGTATCTGGTACATTTACTAAATTCAACTTTGCTACAGGACAAGAAACTACAAGTGATACAGAATGGGACATCGCTTTTAGAGGAACAACTATCATTATTAATGGCGGAACTTCTTTAGGAACAACTGATGAGCCAGATCGTACAGGAAATGGCGCAGTTTATATTACAGATGGAAGCATGAGTACAGTAACGGAAGTTATTACAGAAAATTTAGTGCAAGACAGCAGCTCAAGCTATGCAATTGCCACAGGAAGCGGAAATGGTTGGTATACCTATGCAGGACCACCATCTCACTTAATCAATCCAACTCCAGGAAAAATAATAGTGATTAGAACACACGACGGAAAATATGCAAAAGTAGAAATCTTAAGCTACTACAAAGATGCTCCCGCAAATCCTGATGCTTTCGTTGATGAAAGTCGCTACTTTACATTCAACTATGTATATCAACCAAATGATAATGTGACTACTTTCTAATACTACATCATAATAATTAAAAAGCATACACAAGCTACATTTAGAAAACATTAAAAACCGCATACAATGAAAAAAATCGCAACCATTTTCATGCTGAGTTTGCTCACAACTAGCATTACATTCGCACAAAGTAAGAAAAAGAAGGACAGAAATGCCATTAAAGAAATGTGTGGCTGTTTTGAAGTAACCTTCAATTTTGCAGAAACTTTTCAATACAGTCAAGATTCCTTATACAAACCTTCTGAAAACAAAACGGCAAAAGGGTTGGAATGGGCACAGTTAGTTGTAGATGAAAATAATAAAATCTCTATTCAACATCTATTACAAGTAGGAAACCCAGCAAAGCCACATATTGTAAAACATTGGAGACAAGATTGGCTATATGAAAACACAGATTTTTATAGATACAACGGAGACAACAATTGGTTGTATGAAGAAAAACCAAGATCTGATGTGAAAAGGCAATGGACACAAAAAGTATATCAAGTAGACGACAGTCCACGCTACGAAGGTTCAGCTACTTGGGTACATATCGATGGAAAAAGTTATTGGGAAAATACTACCGATGCACCATTACCAAGACGTGAATATACCAAACGAAGTGATTATAATGTTACCGTTAGAGGAAACCGACACCAAATCACAGATGAAGGTTGGATACACGACCAAGACAATCTAAAAGTAATTCGTGAAGCTGGAAAAGATGATATCATTCTAGCAAGTGAAAAAGGATATAATGTCTACAAAAAAGTAGCAGACAGTCGTTGTAAAGCTGCCGCAGATTGGTGGAAAGAACATCAAAAAAAATGGGCTACAGTGCGTGACAAATGGACTGAAGTATACAATAGAAACTCTGACTTATCTCTAGAAACTAAAGTAGATAATAAAGTATTGTACAAGCATTTATTTAATGATGAGATCACTAAAAAAGAAGACATTGACCAAGTGATTGAATCGTTTGTAAAAAAGTAACCTATGAAGTATAGTAGCCTATTTTTAAGTTGTGTTTTATTATTTCTAAGCTCCGTAAGTTTTGCTCAAAAATCCAATGCATTTTTGAGTAGAGCTTATTGGAAAACAAATCCAACCATTATAGATATTGAAAAAAAGATAGCCGAAGGAAACGATATTGCTGAGCTTGATGGCAATATGTTTGACGCAGTTTCTATGGCATTGATTGAAAAAGTAGATAATGAAACCATAAAATATATTCTTTCTAAAAAAGGAAATGATGTTAACAAATTAACACATGATGGACGAACATATATATTTTGGGCAGCCTACAGAAACAATCTCGAAATGATGCGATTTTTAGTTGAAAAAGGTGCGAAAACAGATATCATCGATAGCCATGGATATTCTTTAGTTAATTTTGCAGCCGTTACAGGTCAGTTAAATACTGAGTTGTACAATCTTTGTCTCACTTACGGTGCAAATTTTTCTACAGATACAAACAAACAAGGAGCAAACGCCTTGCTGTTAGTAGCACCTTTTGCTAAAAACTTCGAAATCATTGAGTACTTTACCTCTAATGGACTTTCAATAAAAAGTACAGATGCTCACGGAAATGGTATTTTTAATTACGCAGCTAAAGGAGGAAATATCACTTTCCTAAAAAGCTTAGTCGACAAGGGAATTGATTACCGTAAAATTAGCAAAAACAATGAAAATGCGATCATTTTTGCAAGTCGTGGATTGCGAAGAAAAACCAATTCTCTGTCAACCTTTAAATATTTAGTTTCTCTAGGAATCTCAGCAAATATTACAACGAATGAAGGAGAAACACCTTTACACTCATTAGCATCAAAATCGAAAGATATTGCAACTTTTAAATTTTTTATTGGTGAAGGTGTTGATGCAAACCAAGTAAATAAAGATGGCAACACGGCTTTACTTATTGCGGCTTATAGAAACGAAGAAACAATAGTTCAATATTTAATATCAAACACAAAAAATAGCAATCATCAAAACAAGGAAGGACGAAGTGCATTGGCAAATGCTGTATACAGAAACTCCCCTGAAATTGTTGCTTTGCTATTAAAAAATAATGCGGATGTCACTGTAGTTGATAAAGAAGGACATAATCTTGGATATTACCTATTGAAAAATTTCGAGAGTCAAAAACAAGACAATTTTGATAAAAAGCTCGCAATGCTTCAAGCAAAAGGTTTTAATCTCACAAAACCTCAAGCTAACGGAAATACGCTATATCACTTAGCAATAGACAATGAAAATCTTGATCTTATAAAGTATATCAAATCATTAAATGTCAATGTAAATCAAAAAAATAAGGAAGGAATCACGCCATTACATTTAGCTGTTATGAAAGCAAAAAACACCAAAATTATCAAGTATTTGCTTTCTATTGGTGCAGACAAATCTCAAAAAACAGATTTTGAAGAAACCGCATACGATTTGGCTAAAGAAAATGAAATATTGCAAAAGGAAAACATAGACATCAACTTTTTAAAATCTTAAAATGAAAAACACAAAATTTATACTCGCAAGTATTTTTAGTATTCTTTTTATTGGAATGTTGACAAGCTTTACAGCAGTTGAAAATTCTAAATATAAATGCATGATTCAGATGAAAAACTACACAGGTGAAGGTGCATACGTAGTTATTTCATTAATAAACAATCAAGGAGAATATCAACAAACATTGTACGTACAAGGAAATGATGATGAATGGTATTCTGATATCACCGAATGGTGGAAATTTCACGGAAAAAGACGACCAGATATTGATGCCATTACTGGAGAAACTATCAGTGGAGGCGAGCGTAAAATAAGCATTATCGAAATTCCAAATGATAAAATTGACGCAGGCTACAAAATTCGTTTCGAAACTGCCGTTGAAGATCAGGAATATTACACAGATGATGTAGAATTTGAACTAACTTCTCAAAGTGTAAAAAGTAAAGTAGAAGGTAAAGGCTTTATACGATACATAAGAATGATTCCGCAAAAATAAGACAACATTTCAATGATAATTTCAATTTGGAGATATAGCCATTTGCTGTTGGCTATATCTTCTTCCCTTTTTATAGTGATTGCTTCTATTACAGGAAGTATTTTAGCTTTTGAACCAATCTCAAATCAGCTACAACCATTTGCCATTCACAATTTAGACGAAATTTCAATTACAGAAATGGTGACAGCTTTACAATCGGAATATGAGGAAATCATTGATGTAAGCGTAACCAACGACGATTTTGTAATTGCTTCTGTCATTACCCAAGAAGGGAACAGTGAAACATTTTACATCCATCCAAGTTCGGGTAAAAAAGTAGGGAATCTTATTGAAAAAGAAGGGATTTACAAATTTGCCACCAATCTACATCGTTCTTTATTTCTAAAAAGTACAGGAAGATTCATAGTCGGTTTTGTCTCTTTTCTACTATTACTTATTATCATCACAGGCACAATTCTAATTGCAAAACGACAAGGTGGCTTCAAACGTTTCTTCTCAAAAGTGGTCAAAGAAGATGCAAAACAATATTATCATATACAATTAGGGAAATTATGTTGGATTCCGCTTGTCATCATTACCCTAACAGGTGTGTATTTATCACTAGAAAAATTTTCATTACTACCGAATTATAAAGTGACACACCAAGCTGTTGAAGCATCAGAAACAGCAAAAAAACATATTGAAACAGCCAATTTTTCAATCTTTCAAAATACGATGTTGGCAGAAATTAAAACCATTGAATTTCCTTTCTCGGAGGCACCTGAAGATTACTTTTTGTTGGAATTAAAAAATAAAGAATTAGTAATACATCAATATACAGGCGAAATTTTAAGTGTGTACGAATATCCAATCGTGGCGCTTGCTTCCTATTGGAGTTTACTATTGCATACAGGACAAGGAAGTATCATATGGGCAATAGTATTATTACTGACAAGTTTTTCCATTCTTTACTTTATGTATTCAGGTTTTGCCATGACGCTCAAACGTACCAAAAAGCAACACATTCCTAAAAATATCTATAAAAAAAGCACAGCCAAATTTATCATCTTAGTAGGCTCTGAAACAGGAAATACATATCGTTTTGCCAGTATGTTCTTTGATGCGCTTATCGCGAATGGACAAAAGGCATTCATAACACAATTAAATACGTTTGAAACCTACGAAAATGCTGAACATCTTATCATTATGACAGCTACGTATGGCGAAGGAGAAGCACCAAGCAATGCAAAAAACTTTCTATCTCTACTAAAAAAAACATCATTTGATCAAAAAATAAAATACTCTGTAGTAGGTTTCGGTTCATTAATGTATCCTGACTACTGTAAATATGCAATAGACATAGATCAATCTTTACAAGGTCATAAAAATTTTGAAGCTACAATACCAATCTATAAAATAAACAATCAATCGTTTACAGCTTTTGAAAATTGGGCAAACGCTTGGGCAGATTATACCAAAATTCCAATCTCAATAAAAAAACCAACAGCAAACATCAACCTTAAAAAATTACGCGAATTCAAAGTTATCAAACGTTCACGCCTTAATATTGATGATACTTTTACAATTCATCTTCAACCTGTAAAAAAACAAAAATTTCAATCGGGCGATTTACTGTCTATTTATCCTGAAAAAGATTTAATTGAGCGACAATATTCAATTGGAAAAATTGGGAATGAAATCATACTAAGTGTCAAAAAACATGAATTTGGCATATGCTCATCATACCTTAGTCAACTTTCAGAAAACGACATTGTAAAAGCCAAGATAAAGCGCAATCCTGAATTTCATTTTCCAAAATACGCCAATGATATAATTATGATTGCTAATGGTACTGGGATTGCGCCATTTTTGGGAATGATAAATGAAAATACCGATGCTAGAAATTTATATCTTTTTTGGGGAACGCGTACCAAAGCTTCAACAGCTATTTACAAAGAAATTCTTGATGAAAGTATTGCTTCTGATCGACTTACCAATCTGCACATTTCATATTCGCAAGAAACTACTCAGAAAGAATATGTACAAGATGCGATTGCGACACAACAAAATTTTATAGCACAAGTATTACAAAATGATGGTGTAATTTTAATATGTGGTTCTGTTGCCATGCAAAATCAGGTATTGCATATTTTGGAAACCATTATAAAATCAAAATTATGCATGTCACTAAGTGATTTTGAAAACAATGAACAAATTCTCATGGACTGTTATTAAAATAAGCGAAAATCACGAATCATACGTCAATACTAAGCACAAACTGAATTTTAGTATCAATTTCTATAAAATAAAATACACGATAAAAAATCGCGACGAGTTCAATAAACAATTCCTAAATCTTTTCCGTATTTTTATAAAAAAGAAAAATCTAAAGAAACACTGCTGTTTCTCCTAGAAAACCTGAAAAAGAAAGAAACGATTAATGGCAAGCATGAACTTTAATTACGGAAAAGGTTTTACCTTTAGTAAGCACATTCCAGAAGAAGTCTCACATTTTGAACGTGTGTTTGACATCTTCAAGGACATTCTCACACATACATCGGGCGACATTGAAGAAGCATTCGATTGGCTTGATACACTCGATAAAGAATATAACATTTTCACAGAAGATTACACGCTAGAAGACTTTGAAAACGATCTAAAAAAGCGAGGCTACATCAAAGAAGAAATTGATCCTGAAAAAGGAAACACAGGCAACGGAAGCGGAAAAGGTAAAAATGTACTCACAGCAAAACTCGAAGCTGCCTTGCGTTCGTATGCACTCGATCAAATATTCGGAAAACTCAAAAAAAGCGGACTAGGAAATCACAATACATCAAAACTAGGAAAAGGAGACGATCGAAATGGTGAACATCGTGCGTATCAATTCGGAGACGATCTCGCAATGATAAACATGACAGAAAGCATCAAAAATGCACAAGTCAATCATGGAATTGGTGATTTAAAAATTACAGAAAATGATCTCATCGTAGAAGAAACCAAACACAAAGCACAAATGAGTACGGTATTAATGATTGATATCAGTCACTCCATGATTCTTTACGGCGAAGATCGTATTACACCAGCCAAAAAAGTAGCTATGGCGTTGGTGGAATTAATTCATCGCAAATATCCAAAAGACTCTATTGACATCATTGTGTTTGGAAATGAAGCTTGGCCTATAAAAATCAAAGACTTGCCATACCTAAAAGTAGGTCCGTATCATACAAATACAGTGGCAGGATTGGAATTAGCAATGGATATTCTCCGCAGAAAGCGAAACACCAACAAACAAATCTTTATGATTACAGATGGAAAGCCAAGTTGCTTAACATTACCCAATGGCGAATTCTACAAAAATAGTTTCGGACTCGACGAACGTATTGTTGCCAAATGTCTAACCAAAGCGGCACAAGCACGTAAACTCAAAATTCCAATCACAACCTTTATGATTGCACAAGATCCACATCTGCGAAGATTTGTAGAAATATTTACCGAACAAAACAGAGGAAAAGCCTTTCTCACAGGACTATCTGGCTTGGGACAAATGATTTTTGAAGACTACGAAAAAAATAGAAAACGGAGAATTCGTTGAAAAAAGTTATGAGTTTGTGAGTTTGTGAGTTTGTGAGTTGTGAATTATGAGCTTATGAGTTGATAAGTTTGTGAGTTGTGAGAGTTTTCAAAGAAAAGTGTTCTCTAATATTATTCCCGCAAACAAGCTAAAAACAAATTAACAAATCCACGAACAACAAACAACAAAAAAAAACTATACCTTAAATCTCCAACCATGTGGATCTTCTGAAACATTGTACTGAATATCCATCAACTTTTGCTTAAAAAACGAAGCATACGAATCTTCCATTTTTGGTAAATCAAACTCGTCTCCTGCATGTTCAAAACCTGCAATCGGATTGATTACTGCGGCAGTTCCTGCACCAAAAATCTCTTTCAACGTTCCGTTTTTAGCAGCTTCCTTAATCTCGTCCACACGCACACGACGTACTTCTACCTCAATTCCGTTATCTTTTGCCAACTGAATCACACTCTTACGCGTAATTCCATCCAAAATTCGGTCATTATTCGGAGCTGTCAACAACGTGTCACCAACTCTAAAGAAAATATTCATCGTTCCAGCTTCTTCCAAATACTCATGTGTATTGGCATCTGTCCAAATAATTTGCTGATACCCTTTAGCATGTGCCAAACTCGTTGGGTAAAACTGCGCACCATAATTTCCTGCGGCTTTCGCATAACCAACGCCACCATCGGCAGCACGACTAAACTCCTCCGCAAACAGTACTTTCACTTCTCCTGCATAATACGATTGCGCTGGCGAACAAATAATCATAAACTTATAACTATTAGAAGGTGAAGCAGAAATCGCAGCTTCCGTAGCAATCACAAACGGACGAATATATAATGAATTTCCTTTTCCTTTCTGAATCCAATCTTTCTCCATATGCAACAACTTGGTCAATCCTTCAAAGAAAAACTCTTTAGGAAACTCTGGAATCGCCATACGGTGAGAAGACTTATTAATACGATTAAAATTATCCTCTGGACGAAACATCCAAATCTGATCGTTCTCGTCTTTAAAAGCTTTCATACCTTCAAAAACCGCCTGTCCGTAATGAAAAACACGTGCAGAAGGATCAATCGTAAGTGGCTGATATGGCATAATCTCAGGTGTCTGCCAAGTTCCATCAATATAATCACACACAAACATATGATCGGTGAAAATTTTTCCAAAAGTTAAATTATCAAAATCAACTGTTGAAATCTTGCTTTCAGAAATTTTTGTAATTTTTATATCAATAGACAGGTCACTCATCGTAAATAATTCTTAATTTTGTGCAAAGGTACAAATAATTTACCTTTAAAAGAATCTTAGTTTTAAACAAAAATTCGTTGATAAAATTAAAGATTCGTAAAAAAACCGCAATAATTTTAAGAAATATTTAATAAAAATGAAGAAAATTGTATTTTTAGGACTACTCTTAGTAGCATTTGTAGCTTGTAAAGACTCGAAAAATAATGAAAAACCTGCACAAGAAAGCACAAAAGAAATGGCATATGCTTCTTTTGGAGAAAAAATTGACGCAGAAAATGTGTTGACTACGGCGCAAATCAATGAAAAATATAACAATCTAAAAGTAGGAGATACGCTAGATGTAAAATTTACCTCAAAAATCAACTCAGTATGTTCCAAAAAAGGATGCTGGATGCGTTTGGATTTAGGCGAAGAAAAAGAAGTCATGGTAAAATTTAAAGACTACGGATTTTTTATGCCACTTGATGCAGAAGGAGAAGTAATTGTAAATGGAAAAGCATTTGTTCAAGAAACTTCTGTTGATGAACTCAAGCACTATGCAGAAGACGCAGGAAAATCGGAAGAAGAAATTGCTAAAATTACAGAACCATCTAAAACACTTTCATTTGTGGCAGACGGTGTTTTATTGAAAAAATAAACTTGAAACGAAAAATAATCACCACCAAAGACGGATCAACAACGATTCATCTAGAAGATTGGAATGAACAATATCATTCTACACATGGTGCCATTCAAGAAGCACAACACGTTTTTATAAAAACGGGTTTGCATCACTTACAAAAAATGTTCAATCCTGTACAAATTCACATTCTAGAAATTGGATTTGGTACAGGATTGAATGCTTTTATAACCTTTCTGGAAGCGCAAAAACATCAAGTTGATATCAACTATCATGGTGTAGAGGCGTATCCTGTCGCTTCCGCAGAAATCACTCAGTTAAACTACATCCATCAGTTAAAAGCTGAAAATGATCGTGCTACATTTACAAAAATGCATGCCTGCGATTGGGAAACAGAAACAGCACTTTCAGAAAACTTCAAACTTACCAAACGGCAACAATTCTTTGACGAAATAAACGATCAAGCAAAATTCAATCTCATCTACTTTGATGCTTTTGGCGCACGTGTACAACCAGAATTGTGGACAGTTGAAATCTTTCAAAAAATGTACGAGGCATTGAAAAAAAATGGAGTTTTAGTCACGTATGCCGCAAAAGGAAGTGTACGTCGTGCCATGCAAGAAGTTGGTTTTACAGTAGAACGATTGCCTGGTCCGCCAGGAAAACGCGAAATGCTTCGAGCTACAAAAATTAACTAATATTTAGGATTCTAAAACAAGCGAAATTCATTTAGTCTGTTCTTTTTGGCGTATTTTTACAATGAAAAAGAAAAACTGTTCTCTTAGCGAGATTAACTAAAAAAAATCAGATGAAAATACTTATTTGTGGCGAAACAGGATTAATCGGTTCAGCATTAAGCGAACGATGTCTAAAGGAAAATCATCAAATCCATTATCTAACAACACGAAAAAGTAAAATAGAAGCATCTGAAAACAGAAAAGGTTTTCTTTGGAATCCTGCCAAAGGCGAAATTGATGAAGCTTGTTTCGAAGGCGTAGATGCCATTGTAAATCTTTCAGGTGCAAATATTGCCAAACGCTGGACAGAATCCTACAAACAGGAAATCTTAGCGAGTCGTGTAGATACTGCCAACGTACTATTCAAAGCACTTCAAAATAGAAAAGATCACACTGTCAAACACTACGTTTCAGCGTCCGGAACAGCAATCTATCCAAGTTCGCTTACAGAAAACTATTCTGAAGACATTCAAAATCTAGCAGATGACTTTCTAGGAAGTGTCGTAAAACAGTGGGAATTGCATGCCAATCAATTCAAATCATTAGAAATTCCTGTAACCATTTTGCGTACAGGATTGGTCTTTGCTGCAAATGGTGGCGCATTAGTTGAAATGGTAAAACCTGTAAAATACGGAGTTGGCGCTGCAATAGGTTCAGGAAAACAATGGCAATCGTGGATTCATATCAAAGATATTGCAGGTATTTACTATCATGTGCTTACCAATAACATTATTGGCGTTTACAATGCTGTCGCACCAAATCCTACAACAAATAAACTGCTTACCAAAGAAATTGCGGCGGTACTCAACAAGCCTTTCTTTATGCCAAATATTCCAAAATTTATGATGAAATTGATTTTGGGCGAAATGAGCACATTACTACTATCAAGTCAAAAAGTAGACTCAGAAAAAATAGAAAACACAGGATTCAAATTCAACTATCCAATGTTGACTCCTGCGTTAGAAAATATACTCAAAAAATAAACCGACGCGAAGTCGGTTTATTTAAAATCTTAATATGTAAGTAACAATTATTTTGTTCCTGTAAGGTTTACAGACAACTCTACGTCATCACTAATGGCTCTATCTTTTACAGTATCTGCTAAAGAAGAAGAACCATACGTCATTCCAAAATCAGCTCTATTTATCGTAAACACTTCGCTTACAATCATCGCTTTATCACCTTCAACACTTACTTTAGCTGGGAAAGAAATATTTTTCTTTACACCTTTCAACGTTAAATTTCCTTCCACCATTGTTTTTCCATCTTGCTCTTTCACGCCAGTTACAGAAAACGCAGCGCTTCCATGATTCTCAGCATCAAAAAAGTCTTTAGATAACAAATGTCCTTTCAACTTTCCATTACCTTCATCATCAGCAGGAATATCTAAAACTTTCAGTGATTTAATATCAATAATGAAGTTTCCACTCTCTAACTTTCCGTCTTTTACTGCAAAAGTTCCTGAAGAAACATCCATAGTTCCATTGTGACTTCCGCCAATAACTTTCGAACCTTTCCAAGTTACAGTAGTATTTGCAGAATCAACTTTATACTTTACAGCTTCGGCAGTAACTTCTTTTTCAGCCTTTGCATCATCAGCTTTTGTTTCATTTTTTTTATCTCCACAAGAAACAGTCAACAAAGCAACTACTGTGAATGCAACAATACTTAAAAATTTTCTTTTCATAGAACGAGGTTTTATTAATTATTAAAAGTTAAGTTGTAAAATTACTAAATGTTTAGCTTTCTTTTTAAAAAATCAAACAAAAATATTTTGATGACATTTTGACATTTTTCCATAAATGGCAGTACTTTTGCAAACTAATTGACAAATAATAAAATTTTTTGGACATATACCATGAGCAAAAAAAACGATCATACAACAGAAAAGGAACAGCCAAAGGCGCAAACTGAAGCGACACAAGAAGAAACAAAAACGGCTGAAACAACTGAAAATACAGTAGAAGAAGTTTCTGCGGAAGCAAAACTACAAGAAGAATTAGCAAAAGAAAAAGACAAGTTTTTACGTCTATTTGCTGAATTTGAAAATTATAAAAAGAGAACAAGCAAAGAACGTGTAGAGTTATTCAAAACGGCAAGCAAAGATGTGGTCGTTGCCATGTTGCCAGTTTTAGATGATTTTGACAGAGCCTTGACAGAAATTGCCAAAACTGATGCAGAAGACCTAAAAAAAGGTGTCGAACTCATTAGCAACAAGCTACGAGAAACACTAAAAGCAAAAGGTTTGGGCGAAGTTGAAGTAAAAGCTGGAGACACGTTTGATGCAGAAGATCATGAAGCGGTAACACAAATTCCTGCGCCATCTGATGATATGAAAGGAAAAATCATCGATGTACTTGAAAAAGGATATACGCTAGGAGACAAGGTAATTCGTTACCCTAAAGTAGTTGTAGGACAATAATAAAAAAGCATTTTAAAGTTGTTTGCAACAACAAAACGATCTTTTTGAAACAAGTTTTAAAGGAAAATGAAACAAGATTATTACGAAATATTAGGCATTAGCAAAGGAGCTTCGGCAGCTGAAATAAAAAAAGCATACCGAAAAAAAGCAATTCAATATCATCCTGACAAAAATCCAGATGATAAAGAAGCGGAAGAAATGTTTAAAAAAGCAGCAGAAGCGTATGAAGTATTAAGCGACGACAACAAAAAAGCACGCTACGATCAATATGGACATGCGGCATTTGAAAACGGCGGCGGCTTCGGCGGCGGTGGTTTTGGTGGCGGCATGAACATGGACGACATCTTTAGTCAATTTGGTGATATCTTCGGTGGCGCATTTGGCGGCGGCGGTGGCGGATTCAGTGGATTTGGCGGCGGTGGCGGCGGAAGACAACGACGCGTAAAAGGAAGCAACCTAAGAATTCGTGTAAAACTTACGTTAGAAGAAATCGCAAACGGAGTAGAGAAAAAAGTAAAAGTTCGTCGTAAAGTGCAAGCGGCTGGTGTAAGCTATAAAACCTGTGAAACCTGTAATGGTTCTGGGCAAATGACGCGAATTACCAATACAATTCTTGGTAGAATGCAAACCTCAACAACCTGTAGTACTTGTGGTGGTGCTGGTCAAGTAATTGACAAAAGACCAGCAGGAGCAGACGGGCAAGGATTAAAAGTTGCAGAAGAAACAGTAGCCATCAAAATTCCTGCGGGAGTAGTAGAAGGCATGCAATTAAAAGTATCAGGAAAAGGAAACGAAGCGCCAGGAAACGGAATCGCAGGAGACTTATTAGTTGCCATTGAAGAAAAAGAACACGATTTCTTAAAGCGTGAAGGCGACAATCTTCATTACGACTTATACATTAGTTTTTCTGAAGCTGCGCTAGGAAGTTCAAAAGAAATTGATACCGTAACAGGAAAAGTTAGAATCAAAATAGATTCAGGAGTACAATCTGGAAAAATATTGCGCTTACGCGGAAAGGGAATTCCGAGTATCAACGGATATGGAAAAGGCGATTTGCTAGTGCACATCAACGTTTGGACGCCAAAAACATTGACAAAAGAACAACGAAGTTTCTTTGAAAAAATGGCAGAAGAAGAAAATTTCATTCCAAATCCAGAGAAAAGCGATAAGTCATTTTTTGAAAAAGTCAAAGACATGTTTTCGTAATTCTTTTGGTATTACGAAAAAAAAACTATCTTTGATAAGTTACTGGCTGAAACCAGCTAGTAATTTTTTCTTTTTCATAGCAATTTTTTCCCATCCTTGATTATTTTTAAGGGTGGGTTTTGCTTTATATTTACACCCAGTTGTAACAAAATACCCAATATAATTACGTATATAAAAAAATCTAAATGAGTTCAATTCTCCAGGCGAAAGACGTCGTTAAAAAATATGGTGATTATACTGCATTAAATAAAGTTTCTATTGATGTGCCTAAAGGAAGTATCTTCGGACTTCTCGGTCCAAATGGAGCAGGAAAAACATCACTCATCCGAATCATCAATCAAATTACAGCACCAGACGCAGGAAAAGTTTTGCTTGATGGTGAACCATTAAAACAACTCCATATTCAAGATATTGGCTACATGCCAGAAGAACGCGGTTTGTACAAATCAATGAAAGTTGGCGAACAAGCACTGTATTTGGCGCAATTGAAAGGATTGAGCAAATCGGAAGCAAAAATGCGCTTGAAATATTGGTTTGAAAAATTTGAAATTTCAGATTGGTGGAACAAGAAAATTCAAGAATTATCAAAAGGAATGGCGCAAAAAATACAGTTTGTCGTAACCGTGTTGCATCAGCCAAAACTTCTAATTTTTGATGAACCGTTTAGCGGATTCGATCCTATAAATGCCAACAGAATTAAAGACGAAATCATTCAACTTCGTGACGAAGGTGCCACAGTTATCTTTTCTACACACCGAATGGAATCTGTAGAAGAAATGTGCGATCATATTGCATTAATTCACAAATCAAATAAAGTATTGGACGGAAAACTCACCGACGTAAAACGTCAATATAAAAGCAATACGTACCAAGTTGGAATTACCGCAGGAAACAATCAACAATTACGAAATGTATTAAGCGACAAGTTTGAATTATCAGATGCCAATTTTAAATCTATTGATGACGATTTAAAAGTAAACATCAAACTAGAAAATGGCGATACTTCCAACGATTTATTATCGTATCTCACTTCGCAAGGACAAGTGAATCATTTTGTAGAAGTAATTCCAAGTGTCAACGATATCTTTATTCAAACCGTAGAAAACAATAATTAGGACTATGAATCATTTACCACTAATTATCAAAAGAGAATACTTAACGAAAGTTAAAAACAAGTCCTTTATTATTATGACATTTTTGAGTCCGTTGATTATGATCGGACTTATCACGTTAATTGTCTACTTAACACAATTAAACAATAATAAAGAACGCACCATTTCTATTTTGGATGAAACAGGAACAATTTCGGAAGTTTTTAAAACCGAAAAAGTGAGTGAAGATGTATATACGAAATATAATTTTTTGCCAAATATTTCTTTAGAAGAAGCAAAAAAGCAGGTGCAAGAAGCAGAAGAATACGGTTTGTTGCACATTCGTCAAATGGCTTCCATGGAGGAAATTGCGAAACAAATAAAATTTTACTCAGAAGATTCTCCTTCATCTAACTTTATTTCTCGTTTAGAACGAATTTTAAACGAAAAACTCACAGAAGAAGCGCTTATAAATAATAATGTAGATGTCAAATTGGTAGAAAGTTCTCAAATGGATATTTCTATCGGGCAAGAAACTTTTTCGGGAGAACGCAGTTCTAAACTTATCAATTATTCCAAATTAGGTTTTGGTTTGGCAGCTGGATATTTACTTTTCATGTTTATCATCATCTACGGAAACATGATTATGCGTAGTGTGATAGAAGAAAAAACCAACAGAATTATTGAAGTTATCATTTCTTCGGTAAAACCTGTACAGCTCTTAATGGGAAAAATCATTGGAACCTCATTAGCAGGAGTTACACAGTTTTTAATGTGGATTGTTTTAGGCGGAATTATGATTGCGATTATTTCCTTAGTTTTTGGAGTAGATTTTAGCGGAATGCAAGCAGAACAACAACAAGCTTTAATGGCGCAAGGAGAAAATGTAGACATGCAAATGCAGATCACAGAAATCATTCAAAGTTTGCCACTTGCAAATTTAATCGCCGCTTTCTTCATATTTTTTATTGGTGGATATTTACTATACAGTTCGTTATATGCTGCTATTGGTGCGGCAGTAGACAATGAAACAGACACACAACAATTTATGATGCCTATCATTATGCCACTCATGCTGTCTGTATATGTTGGAGGATTTACGGTATTGGAAGATCCGCACGGAACGGTGGCTACGGTATTTTCGTTCATTCCATTTACATCGCCAGTTGTAATGTTGATGCGAATTCCTTTTGGAGTTCCATTATGGCAACAATTACTTTCGGTGGCAATTTTGTATATTTCCTTCACGGGAACTGTTTGGTTTGCTTCAAAAATTTACCGTGTAGGTATTTTAATGTATGGAAAAAAACCAAGTTACAAGGAAATATTTAAATGGTTGAAATACTAATGTAAATGGACGCACTTCAGGAATTTTTAGACCGTTCTATCTACTCAAACGATACGATACATATAACGATAAAAGCTGTTCTAGTTTTAATCGTAGTACTTGTCGTAACACAAGTGGTTTTAAAATTCACCCGAATTGCGGTTACAAGAAGATTAGATGCCGAAGGAAAAGATCGTTTCAAAACGGTCTTTACATTTTTAAAATACTTTATATTTTCTGTAGTCATTGTGATGTCGTTAGATGCTTCTGGTGTGCAAATCACAGCACTTTTGGCAGCTTCTACAGCATTATTTGTGGGTATTGGACTCGGAATGCAAAAACTATTTCAGGATATCATTTCTGGAATTTTTATTTTGGTAGATCGAACCGTTACAGTAAATGATGTTATTGAAATCGACAAAAAAGTAGGGAAAATTACCGAAGTTGGTTTGCGTACCACCAAAGCAATAACACAGGATGAAAAGATTTTAGTCATTCCAAATCATAAGTTTTTAAGTGAAATACTATACAACTGGACACAAAATGATGTGATGACGCGTGAATCTATTAGTGTTGGAGTTGCGTATGGTACGGATATTGATTTGGTAAAAGCGTTACTTTTGGGAATTGCAGTGCAAGATCAAGCAATTTTAAACGAGCCAAAACCGACGATCTTTTTTGAAGATTTTGGAGATAGTGCTTTGAAATTTAAGCTACATTTTTATATTGGAGATAGCTTTCATTTGCCAGCAGTACAAAGCAGATTGCGATATAAAGTATACAACACATTTAATGAAAACAACATAAGCATTCCATTTCCTCAGCGCGATGTGCATGTTTATAATGCAAAAAAAGAATAATATGCCAAAAATATTAGTAATAGAAGACGAATCGGCGATTCGTAGAGTATTAGTGAAAATCCTTTCAGAAGAAAATGATACGTATGAAGTGTCGCAAGCGGAAGATGGATTGGCTGGAATTGAAATGGTAAAAAAGGAAGATTATGATTTGGTACTGTGTGATATAAAAATGCCAAAAATGGATGGTGTGGAAGTATTGGAAGCAGCCAAAAAAATTAAACCTGAAACACCTTTTGTGATGATTTCTGGTCACGGAGATTTAGATACCGCTGTAAATACGATGCGAATTGGAGCGTTTGACTACATATCAAAACCGCCAGATTTAAACAGATTACTCAATACAGTTCGAAATGCGCTTGACAGAAAAGAATTGGTTGTTGAAAACAAACGATTAAAAAAGAAAGTCAGTAAGAACTATGAAATGATTGGGGATTCTGATGAAATTCAACAAATCAAAGATATCATTGAAAAAGTAGCACCAACAGATGCACGTGTACTAATTACAGGACCAAACGGAACAGGAAAAGAATTAGTTTCCCATTGGTTGCATCAAAAAAGTGACCGAAGCAAAGGACCGATGATTGAAGTAAACTGTGCGGCAATTCCTAGTGAATTGATAGAAAGTGAACTTTTTGGTCATGTAAAAGGAGCATTTACAAGTGCAAACAAAGACAGGGCAGGAAAATTTGAAGCAGCCAATGGCGGTACAATTTTCTTAGATGAAATTGGAGATATGAGTCTTTCGGCGCAAGCTAAAGTATTGCGTGCATTGCAAGAAAGCAGAGTACAACGAGTTGGTAGTGACAAAGACATCAAAGTAAATGTGCGTGTCATTGCGGCAACGAATAAAGACTTAAAAAAGGAAATTGCTGATGGAAAATTCCGTGAAGATTTATATCACAGATTGGCAGTTATCTTAATCAAAGTACCTGCATTAAACGATCGTAGAGAAGATATTCCTTTATTGATAGAATATTTTGCAGGAAAAATTGCGACAGAGCAAGGAACAGCAGCAAAGAAATTTTCAGACAAAGCTGTCAAACTCTTACAAGAATACGATTGGACAGGAAACATTAGAGAATTACGAAATGTAATAGAACGATTAATAATTCTCGGAGGAAAAGAAGTCACCGAAGAAGATGTGAAATTATTTGCTTCTAAATAAAACAAAAGCGCCAACTCATTAAAGTTGGTGCTTTTGTTTTATATTGAAAGATTGAATGATTGAACAATTGTGATGCTTTAGCCTTTAAACTATAAATACCATAAAACACTATTTTGAAAGATAAATTTTCGATTTATAGTATCAAGAAGTATTCTGCATACTCTTGAATTTAATTTTTTGTGATTTGTCATGCAAGCAAAATTTACTTTGATAAGTTTATAACGATCATTTTTCAACTATTTATTATTAATGAAAAAAATAGCATTAATCCCTGTTTTAGAAATAGAACCATATGATTTTAGTAAAAAGGAATACCAATTTCCTTTAAAGACTTTCGCTAAAGCTCCTTTGGAATGGTACGAATTCTGGGTAAAAAGTATTTCTGATAGTAATTAGGAAAACTTAATACCAATAAAAAAAGGATCTTATTTCGTGGCAATTGATACAATAGAGGACAAAGAACTTGAAATTATAGTAGCTACATATTTAAAAGACAAAAAACTAACTGAATACGAAGATTGTTTAAATGCTTTTTTTGGAGGAATCGTACTGAAAGAAGGTTCCGAAATCATTATTCAACCGCAATGTTGTGGTGATATTAGTGATATTACTAAATGGGAAACTATTGGAGAAATGAACTCCAGAAATTGGAAACAATTGTGGATTGGTCATCCTTGGGTATATGTCAAAAAACAAAATGCTGATATAGAATTTACAGAATATACCGAAGATGATAAAGAAATGGAAGAACTAAAAATTCAATACAAAGCTTCACAAGAAATAATCGTTGAAGAATTCCAGAAAGCAAGAAAAATATTAATTGATTTTCAACAAAGAATATATCAAATTCTAAAGAAAAAGAATATCGAAAATGCTTTAGAAATAGCTAAAATCATTACCGGAACAAATGATTGAGATATTAGTATTGAGAAGTTTCAAAGGAAATACGGTGTAAACTTTGAAGCTTTCCCACAAACAAGCTAAAACAATTCAACATCCAACATTTAACATTTAGCATTCAAGAATAAGTCTAAAAGCAAAGCGATCTAAAAAAAAGTATTGAGAATTGAGATTTTAGTATTGAGAAGTTTCAAAGGAAACTCAGTATAAACTCTAAAACATTTCCACAAACAAGCTAAACAATTTAAAATTCAGCATTCAACACTCAGCATTTAAAAATAAGTCTAAAAGCAAAGCGATCTAAAAAAAAAGTATTGAGAATTGAGATGTTAGTATTGAGAAGTTTCAAAGAAAACTCAGTGTAAATTTTGAAACATTTCCACAAACAAGCTAAACAATTCAACATCCAACATTTAACATTCAGCATTCAAGACAAGTCTAAAGCGAAGCGATCT
>NZ_DS544873.1:1894160-1900706 GCF_000154725.1 Kordia algicida OT-1 | reverse complement strand
GGGTAACGTATACACAAACGTCCAATAATTAGTATTACGATACAAATGACGCGTTCCATGTCCCCAAGACTTAAAAGCATCATCATCACGTACATAAATATTGTAATTATCCTCATCTTTCTCATGCAAACTCGTCTGCATATAATAATTAATCCCAAAAGAATGATACGTTTTTCCTTTAGAAATAAACGTATATTCTGCATTGGCTTCCACGCTTCCGATAAAATCATTCGTTCCAAAATCAAAATTATCAGCTTGTAAATCGATGGCATTCTTACGAAGTAAATTTCCGCCCAAACCAAACAGTATAAAATTTCGATCGTTTAAATCAAACTGTTTCACTCCAGCAGCAGAAAATCCAACATCCATAGACATATTATACTTGGAAAGATTGGTTCCGATATGAGCGCCAAAATTGAAGTAAATTTTCTGTTCGTTCAAAAAAGTAGGATAGAAAAAATAATGTGTCTCAATTCCAGCCGTTAAAAAATCGCCATTTCCAAGATTAAACGATCTTCCGTTACGATCCGTGTATAAAAATTTTGCTTTGTCCAATCCAAAAACGCGTCTGTCAAACGGATCATCGCCGCCAGCCACATTATCATGGAAAAACTCAATAAAACGATCGGTTGTCAATGCAGAAAATGGAAACTTTCCATTGGTCAATAAAAAAGCTCTAAAACCAACGATTAACTCTTGATTTTTCGTGGTCGGAATTGTCAAATTACCACGCAAACCTTTAATTACACCATCGGTTTCAATCTCAAAATATCCCGCATCAATCTGATCTTCTTCTACAAAATACTGTCTGCTAAACCAAGCAATATCACGCATTTCTCTACGTAAATTAGGATCATTCGGAATATACGTTTTTACATTTGGTCCCCAAACATTTCCGCTTTCAAGCGTAATATCGAGCTCCATTCGGCGGGAAGCTTTCACTTTAAAATTATGATTCAACCGTGAAATAAAAATTCCAAACGGATTTGTAGATAAAATACTAGGTTTCGAAATTCCGTTTTTGCCAAAAGCAGGAATTGAATCTTGATCGCTTTGCGCGAACGCACTCAAACTCAAGCAAAAACAGAAAACGAATACTAATTTTTGATATTTCATAATGCAATACTAATAATTTGAAACAGCTAAACTACAAAAAATGTAAAGTACAATCCGTATATTTAGCATTCAAAGAAAAATAGTAACGCATGAAGCATTTCGATAAAAACACTTTCAAAGTCACAGAACCTATAAAACTCAGTGAAACAGCTACAAAATTTGATCTTGGAGCATCTAAAAAAGAAATCAAAAAAGAACTCGAAAATGTACGAGAAGATTTAGGAAAACTACAAGATACGCTTTACGCGCACGGGAAATATGGTGTATTGGTCTGCTTGCAAGGAATGGATACAGCAGGAAAAGACAGCCTAATTCGTGAAGTATTCAAAGATTTTAACACACGCGGAATCGTAGTGCATAGTTTTAAAGTGCCCACGGAATTAGAATTGAAGCATGATTATTTATGGAGACATTATATTGCATTGCCTGAAAGAGGGAAGTTTTCTGTCTTCAACCGAACGCATTACGAAAATGTATTGGTAACGCGCGTTCATCCATATTATATAATGGGCGAAAATATTCCTGGTGTAGATTCTGTTGAAGATATAAATGATGATTTTTGGGCAAAACGTTTTGAGCAGATTAACAATTTTGAGAAACACATTGCCGAAAACGGAACGATTATTTTCAAATTTTTCCTGAATCTTTCGAAAGAAGAACAAAAAAACAGATTGCTTCGTCGTTTAGAACTCAAAGAAAAAAACTGGAAATTCTCACCAGGCGATCTAAAAGAACGTAAACTTTGGGACAAATACCAAGAATGTTATGAAGATGCGCTCAACAGAACAAGCAAAGAACATGCGCCTTGGTTTACCATTCCTGCGGACGACAAACCAACGGCACGCTATATTGTAGCAAAAACAATTTACGATACCCTAAAAGAATACGATGATATTGAAGAACCAGAATTGGAAGATGAAATCAAAGCAAATCTGGAATTGTACAAAAAACAATTAGAATCTGAATAAAAATTAATAGCACTCAAAATGAAGAAACTCTCTATACTAATAGTACTCGCTACTGCAATTGGTTTTGCACAAAATGCAGATGAGAAACAACTTAAAAAAGTATATTCTACTTCGCTGACTAACGGGCAAAGTTATGCCTGGTTAGATCATTTGTCTAATAAAATTGGGGGACGACTTTCTGGTTCGTCAAATGCAGCAAAAGCAGTTCAGTATACAAAAGCTGAACTAGAAAAATTAGGCTTAGATAAAGTGTGGTTACAAGAAGTAATGGTGCCAAAATGGGAACGTGGAAAAGCAGAAAAAGGCTATTTTATGTCTGGTTCTCAAAAAATAAAAGTGCCAATTTGTGCCTTAGGTGGTTCTGTTGCTACCAAAAACGGCGGAGTAGAAGCTGAGGTTATAGAAGTGCAAAATTTTGAAGACTTAAAATCACTTGGAAAAGAAAACATCCAAGGAAAAATAGTTTTTTACAATCGCCCAATGCAACCTGACTTAATCAGTACGTTTGAAGCGTATGGCGGTTGTGTAAATCAACGCTACGCAGGCGCAAAAGAAGCCATAAAATATGGAGCGGTTGGAGTTGTAGTGCGATCTATGAATTTGCGTATGGACGATTTTCCACATACGGGAAGCATGAGTTACGGTGATATTTCAGTGGCAGATAGGATTCCTGCGGCGGCAATCAGCACAAATGGTGCAGAATTATTGAGTAAACAACTCAAAAAAGATCCAAAAACAAAATTCGGATTCACAATGCATTGCAAACAATATGAAGATGTAATGTCGCACAATGTCATCGGGCAAATTACGGGAAGCGAATTTCCAAATGAAATTATTATTGTGGGCGGACATTTAGATTCTTGGGATTTAGGAGATGGTTCTCACGACGATGGTGCAGGCGTTGTGCAAAGCATGGAAGTATTGCGATTGCTAAAAGAAACAGGTTATAAACCAAAAAGAACAATTAGAGTTGTATTGTTTATGAATGAAGAAAACGGATTGCGTGGCGGACGTAAATATGCAGAAGTTGCCAAAGAAAAAGGCGAGAAGCATGTATTTGCCTTAGAAAGTGATGCAGGTGGATTCACGCCAAGAGGATTTTCGTTTGATTGTTCAGATGAAAACTTTGCTCAAGTGGAAAGCTGGCGAAAACTATTCAAACCATATTTAATTCATTATTTTGAAAAAGGTGGAAGCGGCGCAGACATTGGTCCCTTAAAAGACGATCAAATTGTATTGGCAGGTTTACGTCCAGATTCACAACGTTATTTCGATCATCATCACGCAGAAAACGACACTTTTGATGCAGTAAATAAACGTGAATTGGAATTGGGAGCGGCAACAATGACGTCATTAGTATACCTATTTGATAAATATGGAACAAGAAAACCGAGTAAGATAAAAGGTAAATAAATTCAAAGTATATAAAATTAAAAACAGCCGTTTCAAAACTTTCTGAAACGGCTGTTTTTATGCCATGACTATACAGCGCATAAATTAGCTTGCATACAGCCATCAAACTTATCAAAATCATCAGGATACGTTTTATCGCAATGATTGTATACTAAATAACAATGAGGAAAATCTCCTCCTTTGATATACTTTTGTTCTCTTTTTGATAATTCACGTCCTAACTTGGTAATCGATTTTAACATAATCATAATTTTTTTAATTAATATAAGATCAAAGTTAAGCCAAGTCAATAGAATTCAAAAGGATTAGTTTTTACGATTTATAAATTTTAAATAAAAAATCATAAAGGCTTACATGCAGCAAAAAATATATCCATAAAAAAACGACACTATACTATATAATGTCGCTTCTGTATTTAAAAGTAAGAAGTAGTTCTTTAAATAAAAATCAATTAGTCAAAATAACTAAATGATTCACCTTCTTTAATTGTCAATAATGTTTCATAAATCAATCGAATCACATTTTCCACATCGTCTTTATGTACAGTTTCCACAGTTGTGTGCATGTAACGTAGTGGCAATGAAATCAGTGCAGAAGGAACGCCACCATTACTATACGCAAAAGCATCCGTGTCTGTTCCTGTAGAACGACTAGAAGCCATACGTTGAAAAGGAATTTTCTTAGTTTCTGCGGTTTCTATAATACGTTCGCGCAACTTATTTTGTACGGCAGGCGCATATGAAATCACTGGTCCGGCACCAATTTTAGTTTCTCCTTGTGTTTTCTTATTAATCATAGGAGTTGTTGTGTCGTGGCAAACATCGGTCACAATGGCAACATTTGGTTTGATGGTTTGTGTAATCATTTCAGCTCCGCGCAAGCCAATTTCTTCTTGAACGGAATTTGTAATGTACAATCCAAAAGGAAGTTTTACTTCATTCTCGTGAAGCAAACGCGCAACTTCGGCAATCATAAAGCCACCAGCTCTATTATCAATTGCTCTACAAACAAACTTATCTTTGTTTAAAACATGAAATTCGTCTGGATATGTAATCACGCAACCAACATGCACGCCAAGTTCTTCAACTTCTTTCTTGCTTGTGCAACCAACATCGATAAAAATATTATCTAATTTTGGAGGTTCTTCCTTGCCTTTAGTTCTCGTGTGAATTGCTGGCCAGCCAAAAACACCTTTTACAATGCCGTTCTTCGTATGAATATTTACCCATTTAGAAGGTGCAATCTGATGATCGCTTCCGCCATTTCGTATCACATATAACAAACCGCTATCAGTAATATAATTTACATACCATGAAATTTCATCAGCATGTCCTTCAATCACAACTTTATACTTTGCTTTTGGATTAATAACACCTACAGCAGTACCATAAGAATCTGTGATAAACTCATCAACATAAGGTTTCAAATAATCCATCCAAATCTTCTGTCCGTCCCACTCATAACCCGTTGGAGCTGCATTATTCAAATATTTTTCTAAAAAAGTCATTGACTTTTTATTAATAATTTTCTTTTTTGCCATAAATTCTTAATTTAATTCTGACGAAAATAATAATATTAAAACAGATTTAATAGTTATAAGAGGATGAATTATTACATTTGGTATAAAAATTGAAAGAATTTTAAGGTATTCATGAAAAGAATTAGTCTCATATTAATAATATTGGTTTCCTATTTAGGTCAGGCACAAATCGTAACGCAAGATACTACTAAGGTAGAACGATTTCTAATTGAAGGAGATACAATTGCGCGTTCTTCCATTGAGCTCGAAGAAGTAATTGTATTTAATAAACTGAAATTTTCTTCGAAAGAAGAACGCATACGTTATTTAATACTCCGAAGAAAAACCTTAAAAGTCTATCCATATGCAAAAATGGCTTCAGAACGTTTGGTAAAACTAAATGAAAGACTAGATCAAATAGATTCCAAATCGAAACGTAGGCGTTACACCAAAAGAGTTCAAAAATTCATAGAAAAAGAATTAACGGCCAAACTAAAAAAGCTGACCAAAACGGAAGGACAAATATTGGTAAAGTTAATTCATCGACAAACTGGAGAAACTGCTTTCGAATTAGTCAAACGTTTGCGAAGCGGATGGAAAGCATTTTGGTATAACACAACAGCAAACCTCTTTGATATTTCTCTCAAAAAGGAGTTTCAACCAGAATTCAATCACGAAGATTACCTAATAGAAGACATACTACAACGTGCTTTTTTCAACAATCAGCTAAAAAAGCAACCGTCAGCATTACCATTTTCATATCTAGAACTCACAGATAAATGGTCGTCTAAAGATCAGGAAAAGAAATAGTTGCGTCGCTAAATAAAAATCATTACCTTTATTTCCCTTTTTTAGAAAACGAAATTTTTTCAATATTTCTTAAAAAAACTTTCAAAAAGTCTAGGTGGTAAGGAAAAGGTTTCTATATTTGCATCCGCTAAAACAGACATGGTTTGTGTTAGTGAAGTTCATTACAAGGCTAGATTAATTTTTGATTAAAAAAACTTTCAAAAAAGGTTTAAAAAGATTTTGTTAGAAAGGAAAAAGGGTTGTATGTTTGCATCCGCTAAAAACGGGAATGTTTTTAGTTAAGTTCTAAGAGATAAATTCTTTATTTTGGGAGGCAAGAAGTTTGCGATAGAGCTTCAAAAAAAATCTCAAAAAAAGTTTTGTAGAATTAAAAAAGGGTTTTATATTTGCACCCGCTTTCGAAAGGAAGTTTAAGAAATAGAAATAAATAGTTCATTGACATATTGATTAGCAGCAATTATATTGGAGACAATATAATGATAAAAAACATAAGCAAAGACATCTTTTGAGAGTAATAGAATTGTTCGGAGTTGAAAGAAATTATATTATAAAGAAACAACGATGAAGAGTTTGATCCTGGCTCAGGATGAACGCTAGCGGCAGGCTTAACACATGCAAGTCGAGGGGTAACATTGGTGCTTGCGCCAGATGACGACCGGCGCACGGGTGCGTAACGCGTATGAAACCTACCTAATACAGGGGGATAGCCCAGAGAAATTT
>NZ_DS544873.1:1581660-1891660 GCF_000154725.1 Kordia algicida OT-1 | reverse complement strand
CATAATGAGCCTACGAGTTACCGTTGCTAGCGAGGTTAAACACTTCAGGTGTGGAGCCGTAGCGAAAGCGAGTCTGAATAGGGCGCTATAGTTAGTAGTGGTAGACGCGAAACCGTGTGATCTACCCATGGGCAGGTTGAAGCTGTGGTAACACATAGTGGAGGACCGAACCGGTTGACGTTGAAAAGTCTTCGGATGACCTGTGGGTAGGGGTGAAAGGCCAATCAAACTCGGAAATAGCTCGTACTCCCCGAAATGCATTTAGGTGCAGCGTATTAATAGTTTTATAGAGGTAGAGCTACTGATTGGATGCGGGGGCTTCACCGCCTACCAATTCCTGACAAACTCCGAATGCTATAAAATGGTTTAATGCAGTGAGGGCATGGGTGCTAAGGTCCATGTCCGAGAGGGAAAGAACCCGGACCATCAGCTAAGGTCCCCAAATATATACTAAGTTGAATAAACGAGGTTTGACTGCCTAGACAGCTAGGATGTTGGCTTGGAAGCAGCCATTCATTTAAAGAGTGCGTAACAGCTCACTAGTCGAGCGGTCGAGCATGGATAATAATCGGGCATAAGTATATTACCGAAGCTATGGACTCCAAAGGAGTGGTAGGGGAGCATTCTATTTGCGCAGAATGTGGTCTGTGAGGACTGCTGGAGCGGATAGAAAAGAAAATGTAGGCATAAGTAACGATAATGCGGGCGAGAAACCCGCACACCGAAAGACTAAGGTTTCCTCAGCTATGCTAATCAGCTGAGGGTTAGTCGGGACCTAACGCGAACCCGAAAGGGGTAGTGGATGGACAAGCAGTTAATATTCTGCTACCTGCTCACGTTAAAAGTGACGGAGGCGAAAAGTTAGTGCGCACTGACGGAATAGTGCGTTGAAGAGAGTGGTAACACCTCGATAGTACAGTAAGGCTACGGCCGCGCTGATAATCTAGCAAATCGACTTCCAAGAAAACCGAGTGAAGCAGCCCGTACCGTAAACCGACACAGGTAGTTGGGATGAGAATTCTAAGGTGCTCGAGATATTCATGGCTAAGGAACTAGGCAAAATCGACCTGTAACTTCGGGAGAAAGGTCGCCCATCTTCGGATGGGCCGCAGTGAAAAGGTCCAGGCGACTGTTTATCAAAAACATAGGGCTTTGCTAAATCGAAAGATGATGTATAAAGCCTGACACCTGCCCGTGCTGGAAGTTAAGAGGAGGGTTTAGCTTCGGCGACGATCTGAATTGAAGCCCCAGTAAACGGCGGCCGTAACTATAACGGTCCTAAGGTAGCGAAATTCCTTGTCGGGTAAGTTCCGACCTGCACGAATGGTGCAACGATCTGGACACTGTCTCAGCCATGAGCTCGGTGAAATTGTAGTATCGGTGAAGATGCCGATTACCCGCAGCGGGACGAAAAGACCCCGTGAACCTTTACTATAGCTTCGTATTGACTTTGGATAAGTAATGTGTAGGATAGGTGGGAGACTATGAAATGGCGTCGCTAGGCGTTGTGGAGTCGTTGTTGAAATACCACCCTTTGCTTATCTGAAGCCTAACCTCTAACGAGGAACAGTGCGTGGTGGGTAGTTTGACTGGGGTGGTCGCCTCCAAAAGAGTAACGGAGGCTTCTAAAGGTTCCCTCAGCACGCTTGGTAACCGTGCGTAGAGTGCAATGGCATAAGGGAGCTTGACTGAGAGACATACAGGTCGATCAGGTACGAAAGTAGAGCATAGTGATCCGGTGGTTCCGCATGGAAGGGCCATCGCTCAAAGGATAAAAGGTACTCCGGGGATAACAGGCTGATCTCCCCCAAGAGCTCACATCGACGGGGGGGTTTGGCACCTCGATGTCGGCTCGTCACATCCTGGGGCTGGAGAAGGTCCCAAGGGTTGGGCTGTTCGCCCATTAAAGTGGCACGCGAGCTGGGTTCAGAACGTCGTGAGACAGTTCGGTCTCTATCTGCTGTGGGCGTTAGAAATTTGCGTGGATCTGACTCTAGTACGAGAGGACCGAGTTGGACTAACCTCTGGTGTATCTGTTGTTCCGCCAGGAGCATTGCAGAGTAGCTACGTTGGGAAGGGATAAGCGCTGAAAGCATATAAGCGCGAAACCCACCACAAGATGAGATTTCTTTAAAGGGTCGTGGGAGATGACCACGTTGATAGGCTATAGGTGTAAAGGCAGTAATGTCATAGCCGAGTAGTACTAATTACCCGTAGGCTTATGTACGGCTTCTTATTATTTATATAACACTCAAAAAAACTCTTATTTATCTCAATATGTTATCTTATTAGATAGTAGTGAGATGTTAGATTATTTAGAAATCTAATACACTCAATGTTAATTACTCAAATCTCAATACTATTAGGTTCCCAATCAAGTTGGGAATTAAAAGCTTAAGGTGGTTATAGCAATGGGGCTCACCTCTTACCATTCCGAACAGAGAAGTTAAGCCCATTAGCGCAGATGGTACTGCAGAAATGTGGGAGAGTATGTCGCCGCCTTTTTTTAAAACCCTTATCATATAGTTATGATAAGGGTTTTTTTATGTCATGAAAACTAAAACTTCTTTTTGCTCTAAAAAACTTTTTTGATGATAAGTATTTAAAGACTTTGAACCAAATTAAATCAGAAGTGACAATTATTGAGATTCATTGTTTTTTTAGTATATTTAAGTCAACAAATTTTTCTCATGAATACCAAACTGATAGATTCCCTACTGAATACCTTATTTAAGTCTAAAAACCTTTTAATTGAAATTAATGATAGTTCTTATTGCTGTAAAGAAGTAGGTCCTTATTATTCTAGTGTAGGCTCACACATACGACATGTTTTAGATTTTTATAAATGTATTTTTAATGGTTTGGAAAAGAAGTACGTGAATCTTGTTTCACGAGAACGAGATCAAAGAATAGAGAATGATTGTAATTGTGCTATTTCTGAGATTGAAGCTATTGCTGATAAGTTAAAAGCTCTGAATGATATTGATTTAAATTTATTATTAAATGTAGAAGATGATCTTGGAAATGGAAATATTACTTTACAGTATACTTTAGCGGCATTACTTGCTCAGGCAAATGGTCATGCAATTCATCATTATGCAATTATTGGATATATTTTGGATCGTTTGGATATAGAAATAGAAGATGAGAATTTTGGTTATAATCCCACAACACCTAAAAATGTTTTAAAGAATACTAAAGCTAGCTAGAATATAGAGTTCATTATTTTTCGCATGCCTTTGAATGCTAGTATAATTGCGCCAACGGCTATTGCTAACCCAACGATTAATACGGGAATGTATAAGGGTTTGTCTTGATTTTTGAATGCAGAATGAATGGTTATTGGACCTAAAAACATGCATACTAACGAACCAGCCATCAATTTTAACCCTTTTCCTAATAGTTCTTTATTTGTTCTTTTTGTCATAATTAAGAATCGCTTTTCGTACGTTTTTGTGTTTTTCTAATAGTTTTTTCGCAATCTGTTGAGAAACTTGTAACTCAGACATAATCATTTTCTCTCCTCTCTCTACCAATTTATGATTGCTGAGTTGCATGTCGACCATTTTGTTTCCTTTTACTTTTCCTAGTTGTATCATTACTGCGGTAGATATCATATTGAGCACTAATTTTTGAGCAGTTCCAGCTTTCATTCGTGAGCTTCCAGTTACAAATTCGGAACCTACAATAATTTCTATAGGAAGTTTGGATACATTTGATAATGGACTGTTTCGATTACAAGTAATACAACCTGTCAAGATGTTATGGTTGTTACATTCTTTTAATGCGCCAATGACATATGGAGTTGTACCAGATGCCGCAATGCCGATAACAGTATCATTTTCTGAGATGCTGTGTTCTTGAAGATCTTTCCAGCCTTGGTGGGTATCATCTTCTGCAAATTCGACAGCTTTTCTGATGGCAGTATCACCGCCAGCGATGAGTCCGACAACTAAATCATGCGAAACTCCAAATGTTGGGGGGCATTCTGAAGCATCTACAATTCCAAGTCTTCCGCTTGTACCCGCGCCAATATAGAATAATCGACCTCCATTTTTCATTCTAATTACAATTTCAGAAACTAGCTTTTCTATTTGTGGAATTACTTTTGAAACAGCAAACGGAACTGTTTTATCTTCATTGTTAATGTTTGTTAGTAGCTCCGATACGGTCATTTTTTCTAAATGATCGTATTTAGAATCTTGCTCAGTTGTTTTAATGAAATCCATAATTCAAAAATACGTTATTTTGTATACAAACGAAATGGTTTTTTTGCGTTAGTGGTAGAATTAATATATAAAGTTTCATCCAGCTATCTGATTTATTATTGAATAAAAACTCATCATCTATAAACCAATTATTATGCAATCATCAATCAGATATTCAACATAAAAAAGCAAAATTTGTTTTTTATATATGAAAAGTAAGAGCAATTTATTGTGTAAGTATCTTGAAATTAGTTAGTTAAAATATTTTTCATAAAAATTTATTTTTTTTGAAAAAAAATAGAAAAAAGTTTTTTGAACTTATTTTTTTAGTATGTTTGTTTTGTAAATGAGTTCACTAATAGAACGCATTGCCTATATAAATGAATACTTTTTTCAGATTCGGGCTTAGGAGAATAAAGAAGTCTACTCCAAAAGCTGTCTTACGTATCAGACGCCGAATTCTCAGGCTGACTTCTGAAACAGAACATACTTTCAAGTGCTTATTACAACGCACTTTCATACCGTTTACGGTATTTGCTTTCCGTATTTGAGTTTATATCAAAGACTGTCTTTTTTGTTACTATCTATCATAGTAATCCTTGATTATTTCTATAAATTTTTAACTCATTAAAACTAATGAAAACTAAATATATTGATCTTATCGAGCAGACATTTGATTTTCCACAAAAAGAATTCAAGCTTGATAAAAACAACAAATTACAATTTCATGGCATTGATCTTTCAAAGGTCATTGCCCAATACGGAGCACCGTTAAAATTTACATACCTTCCTAAAATATCGGAAAATATCAACAATGCAAAAACATGGTTTGCCAATGCAATGGAAAAACACAACTATGCAGGAAACTACAACTATTGCTATTGTACAAAGAGTTCACACTTTCAACACGTGCTACATGAAGCTTTAAAAAATGATATTCATATTGAAACATCATCAGCATTTGATATTGATATCGTTGAAAACTTAAAAGCACAAGGAAAAATTACAGATGAAGCTTTTGTAATCAGTAATGGCTTCAAACGAGATCAATATGTAAAAAATATTGGAAGACTCATCAATAATGGACATAAAAACTGTATTCCAATCATAGATAATTACGAGGAAATTAGCTTGCTGAGCGAAGAAATTCAGGGTAATTACAACATCGGAATTCGTATCGCTTCTGAAGAAGAACCAAAATTTGAATTTTATACATCTCGTTTGGGAATTGGCTATAAAAACATCGTTCCTTTTTACAACAGAGACATTAAAGATAATCCAAGAGTAACACTAAAAATGTTACACTTCTTCATCAATACAGGAATTCGTGACACTGCATATTATTGGAACGAATTGTTAAAATGCATGAAAGTCTATATCAATCTAAAGAAAGTTTGCCCTTCGTTAGACAGTCTAAATATTGGTGGCGGTTTCCCGATAAAAAACTCGTTAGCATTTGATTACGATTACGAATATATGATTGACGAAATCATTCAACAAATCAAACAAACCTGCGACGAAGCTGGCGTAGCTGTGCCTAATATTTTCACAGAATTTGGAAGCTTTACCGTTGGTGAAAGTGGCGGCGCCATCTATGAAGTATTGTACCAAAAACAACAAAACGATCGTGAAAAATGGAATATGATTAATTCATCATTCATCACCACAATGCCAGATACTTGGGCAATCAACAAACGATTCATTATGCTACCAATCAACGGATGGCAAAAGGAATATGAACGTGTTTTATTAGGCGGATTAACCTGTGATAGCGACGATTACTACAACAGCGAGCAACATATGAATGCGATCTATCTACCAAAATTTAGCAAAGAAAAGCCTTTATACATCGGATTTTTCAATACAGGAGCGTACCAAGAAACAATTGGTGGTTTTGGCGGATTGCAACACTGTTTAATACCACAACCAAAGCACGTTTTAATTGATCGTGATGAAGAAGGAAACATAGTAACAACATTATTTTCAGAACAACAAACCTCTGAAAAATTACTATCGCTCTTAGGATACAATTTTGAAATCAACAAGGCAATGACAAGCATGCCAGAAAAAATAGACTTGTCTGAAGTTTTATCATCTTATAACCAATAACACAATTACAACTTAAAAAGAAGTATTAACAATTTTAAAAAATGAAAACCAAAAAAACATACGCAGGTATTCCTGAAGCGTACGCAAACTTTGAAACCTCAAAAATAATGTTAATCCCAGTTTCATACGATGGAACAAGTACGTGGGGAAAAGGAGCAGACAAAGGACCAGAAGCATTTTTACACGCTTCTGAAAACATGGAATTATACGATATAGAAACGGATAGCGAAGTATACAAACAAGGAATCTACTTGGCTGATACGATCACAGAAAACGAATCGCCAGAAGCTATGGTAGCAACCGTACATAAAGTGACAAAAACAAACATCAAGCGAAACAAGTTTGTAACACTTTTTGGCGGCGAACACTCTATATCAATTGGTGCAATGCGTGCTTTTAACGAATGTTTTGACAATCTTTCAGTATTGCAATTAGATGCACATGCTGACTTGCGTAAAGAATATGAAGGTTCCAAATACAACCATGCATGTGCTTTGTATGAAGCCAACCAAAATACAAACTTGGTACAAGTTGGAATTCGTAGTATGGACGCGATAGAACGTACAGAAATGAACGAAGACAATGTGTTTTTTGCACACGATATGGTAAATGACGATTACTGGATGGACAATGCAATTGAGGCTTTAGGCGAAACGGTATACATTACATTTGACTTAGATACATTCGATTCGTCAATCATGCCTTCAACAGGAACACCAGAACCAGGCGGATTATTTTGGTACGAAACCTTAGAATTTTTAAGACGTGTATTTGAAGAAAAAAATGTAGTAGGATTTGACATTGTAGAACTTTGTCCAAATGCAAACGACAAATCATCGGACTTTCTTGCAGCAAAATTATACTATAAAATGTTGAGCTATAAATTTTTAGCACAAGATCAAGATGAAGAAAATGAAAACCTTTACAATACTGCAAACGAAAACAAAATCAATCGTTTAAAATACAACGAAGATGAAGACTAACGGAGCAATTACACAATTTATAGAAAAATATTTCTTACACTTTAACGCTGCATCGCTAGTAGATGCAGCAAAAGGATATGAAGCCAACTTAGAAAAAGGTTCAAAAATGCTAGTTTCGCTTGCGGGCGCAATGAGTACAGCAGAACTTGGGAAAATATTTGCAGAAATGATTCGTCAAGACAAAGTACACATCATTTCATGTACAGGTGCAAACTTAGAAGAAGATATCATGAATTTGGTAGCGCATTCACATTACAAGCGTGTTCCAAATTATCGTGACTTAACACCGCAAGACGAATGGGATTTGTTAGAAAAAGGCTTAAATCGTGTGACAGATACATGCATTCCTGAAGAAGAAGCATTCCGCAGATTGCAAAGCCATATCTACAAAATATGGAAAGACGCAGAAGCAAATGGCGAACGTTATTTACCACACGAATACATGTATAAAATGTTACTATCTGGCGTGTTGGAAGAATACTATGAAATTGATGTAAAAGACTCATGGATGTACGCTGCTGCGGAAAAAAATCTTCCAATAGTTTGTCCAGGATGGGAAGACAGTACTATGGGGAATATTTTCGCAAGCTATGTGATGAAAGGCGAATTGCAAGCAAGTACCATGAAATCAGGAATTGAATACATGACGTTTCTGGCAGATTGGTATACGGAAAACTCAGAAAATGGCATCGGATTCTTTCAAATTGGAGGCGGAATTGCAGGTGATTTCCCAATATGTGTCGTGCCAATGTTATACCAAGACATGGAACGAACCGATACACCATTCTGGAACTATTTCTGTCAAATCAGTGATTCAACCACAAGTTACGGATCGTACTCAGGAGCCGTTCCAAACGAAAAAATAACGTGGGGAAAACTAGATATTGATACGCCAAAATTCATCATAGAAAGTGATGCAACAATTGTAGCGCCATTAATATTCGCTTACTTATTAAAAATGTAATCATACAAAAAATAAACCGTGAAATCTCAAAATAACAATTTAAAACGTGTCATTGTTGACTTTAAAAAGTTAACTCCAGAAATTTTAGGACTCTTAGTAGAAAAATATCCTTTTGGTTATGAAGAACACAACGTTATCAAGTTCAAAAACGCCAAAGGTGAATCTGTAGAAGCTGTAGAAGTCATCTCAGGAGATACCAAATACCTTGTCAAAGTAAGTGTAAAACTCGAAATGACAATGGAAAACTATGATGAAGATGATTATGTTGATTATGACGACGACGATCCAGATGCTGTACAAGCACCATCAATGGATGAAGACTATTAATCGCAATTCACGATAAGATGAAAACGATTCAAAAAACACGTTTATTAGCAGTCAATGGAGATCAGCTTTTAGTCATTGAAAAAGTGGGAACTGAAAAAAGATTGACACTTTCTGGAGGTGTCAAAAAACGTAAAGAATCATTAGAAGGAAGTCTCATACGTGAAACACGCGAAGAAATTGGGTTGTATGTTCGCAAAAATAGTCTAACGCATGTTGTTTCAAAAGTAACGGCAAAAGCAGGAATAACAATCGTAAAACATCATTTTGTAACGACCATTAAAACCAATCTTTTCAATATTATTGAAACTGAAAAATTCAAAGACGTATATTGGTGCTACTGGGAAAATGCATTGCCTTATTTAGACAAAGAAGACAAAAACGCAGTCAAAACATACTTTAAAAGTAAATACAAAAAGAAACTAAAATCAAGCAACTATGAAAGCAGCATTCCATCTCGCATTGCCATGTGATGACATTCAAAAAACAAAAGAATTTTACGTAGATATTCTTGGCGCTAACAAAGGACGTGGAACAAACACGTGGATTGATATCGACTTTTACGGAAATCAAGTGACCTTTACAAATGCAGGTTCTTTCAACTTCGATTTTAAAAACTATCGCTTAAGCGGACAAATATTGCCATCATTTCACTTTGGTGTCATTGTAGACATGGAAACTTGGGGAAAAATTTACACCAAACTATTCTCTATGGACATAGAAGTAACGACAGAAGTAACCTTTTTAGAAAACAAAGCAGGCGAACACATTTCTTTTTTTGTGACAGATCCTGACGGATATCAAGTCGAATTTAAAAGTTTTAAAAACGAAAAAGAAATATTCACAAGTATATAAAACTGATGACAAGGTTGCGCAAAACAACCTTGTCATTTACAAGTGATGAAACCAACAACTATAGAAAACATTGAGCTTACATTCTTGAGTTTAAGCGACTACCAAGAATTAAAAGAAGCAATGATTCAGGCATACGATAGCATGCCAGATTCTTATTGGCAAGAAGCACAAATAAAAACGCTTATTGCAAAATTTTCAGAAGGACAAATCGTACTAAAAATAAACGGTCAATTGGCAGGTTGTGCGTTGTCCATCATTGTAGATTATGATTCCTTTGAAGATTCACACACCTACAAAGACATTGTGCAAAAATCATTTGACGCACATACGGACAATGGCGATGTTTTATACGGAATTGATGTATTTATAAAACCTGAATTTCGCGGATTACGCTTGGGCAGACGTTTGTATGACTATCGCAAAGAATTATGTGAAAAAAGGAATTTAAAAGGAATCGCTTTTGGTGGAAGAATCCCGAATTATCACAACTATGCGGCAACATTGAGTCCAAAAGAATATATTGAAAAAGTAAAACTAAAGGAAATCAACGATCCGGTGTTGAACTTTCAAATATCAAACGATTTTCATCCTGCAAAAGTGCTCAAAGGTTATCTAGAAGGTGATGAAGCTTCGAATGAATTTGCTGTGTTGATGGAATGGGACAATATTTACTATGAAAAACCAAACAAAAAAGCGACTACGAAGAAAAAAGTAGTGCGTTTAGGGTTGATCCAATGGCAAATGCGTCCGTACAAAGATTTAGAAGAATTATTGCAACAGGCAGAATTTTTTATTGATGCTGTCGCAGGATATCGCTCAGATTTTGCACTATTTCCTGAATTTTTCAATGCTCCGCTAATGGCTGTAAACAATCACATGTCTACACCAGATGCAATTCGCGAATTGGCAAAACATACACAAAGTATCGTTGAAAAATTTTCGGAATTTTCCATATCATACAACATCAACATTATCTCTGGAAGCATGCCAGAAATGCGCGAAGGGAAACTGTACAACGTTGGCTATTTATGCAAGCGTGATGGAAGCGTTGAACGTTATGAAAAACTGCATGTAACACCAGATGAAGCGAAAGTTTGGGGAATGCAAGGTGGAAACAAACTGCAAACTTTTGATACAGATTGCGGGAAAATTGGCATCTTAATTTGTTATGATTCCGAATTTCCAGAATTAAGCCGTTTACTTGCTGATGAAGGGATGGATATTTTATTTGTACCGTTCTTAACAGATACGCAAAACGGATATTCACGAGTGCGAAACTGTGCGCGAGCGCGTGCTATAGAAAACGAATGCTATGTTGCGATTGCGGGAAGTGTTGGCAACTTGCCAAAAGTGCAAAACATGGACATTCAATTTGCACAATCAATGGTATTTACGCCGTGCGACTTCTCTTTTCCAACCAATGGAATTAAAGCAGAAGCAACGCCAAATACAGAAATGATTCTCATTGCTGATGTTGATATTGATTTGCTCCGCGAACTCAATCAATTTGGAGCCGTAAAAAACTTAAGAGATCGTAGAAAAGATCTATTCGAACTACGAAAAAAATAGAAAAAATTCAAACAAAAAAAGCTCCTTAACAGTTAGTAAGGAGCTTTTTTAATTTATAATTAAAGCTGATTGTTATGCAATCGAACTTAAGATGTTGTTGAATGTTTCACTTGGTCGCATTGCTTTTGAAGTCAATTCGTCATTTGGCATATAATATCCGCCGATATCCATTGGCGAACCTTGTGCATCATTGAGTTCCTTTACAATTTTTTCTTCGTTTTCAGTTAATTGTGCAGCGATAGGAGTAAAGCGCGCTTTTAAATCTGCATCTTTATCTTGTGCAGCCAATGCTTGCGCCCAATACAAAGATAGGTAGAAATGGCTTCCTCTGTTGTCTAACTCGTTGACTTTACGTGACGGAGATTTTTTATTTTCCAAGAATTTGTCTGTTGCGTCATCTAAAGTTTCTGATAAAACAATTGCTTTGTTGTTATCGTAATTTGAGCCCAAATGTTCTAAAGAAACTGCCAAAGCCAAAAATTCTCCTAGCGAATCCCAACGTAAGTGACCTTCTTTGTTAAACTGTTGAACGTGTTTTGGAGCTGATCCACCAGCACCAGTTTCAAACAATCCACCACCATTCATCAACGGAACGATAGAAAGCATTTTTGCACTTGTTCCTAATTCTAAAATCGGGAATAAATCTGTTAGGTAATCACGCAAAACGTTTCCAGTTACAGAGATGGTATTTTCTCCTTTCTTGATACGTTTTAGCGTAAATTGTGTTGCTTCTGCTAAAGGTAGAATGTGAATTTCTAATCCTTCAGTATTGTGATCTTTTAAATAAAGATTTACTTTTTTGATAAGTTCTGCATCGTGTGCTCTTTCTGCATCCAACCAGAAAACTGCTGGCCAACCTGTAGCTGTCGCTCTGCTTACGGCAAGTTTTACCCAGTCACGAACAGGTGCATCTTTTACTTGGCACATTCTCCAAATATCTCCAGTTTCTACTGAATGAGAAGTTAAGATATTTCCATCTGCATCAACGACAGCAACCGTTCCATTAGCAGGAATTTCAAAAGTTTTATCGTGCGAACCATATTCTTCTGCTTTTTGAGCCATCAATCCAACATTAGGAACAGTTCCCATAGTGGTAGGGTCAAAAGCACCATTTTCTTTACAAAAATCAACAGTTGCCTGATATAAGGCTGCATAACTACTATCTGGAATTACGGCTTTCGTATCTTGTGTTTTTCCTTCTGCATCCCACATTTTTCCTGAGTTACGAATCATTGCAGGCATTGAAGCATCAATAATTACGTCACTTGGTACGTGTAAGTTTGTAATTCCTTTATCAGAATCAACCATTGCGATATCAGGACCATTTTCCATAGCGACTGCGATATCTCCAACAATTTCTTCTTTCTTTTCGGCAGACAATTCTTCCAGATTGTTCAATAGGTTTCCAAAACCATTGTTTACATCTACGCCAATTTCGTCAAATGTAGCTTGATGCTTTTCAAATAAATCTGCAAAGTATACGCGAACCGCATGTCCGAAGATAATCGGATCACTAACTTTCATCATGGTTGCTTTCATGTGTAGTGAGAACAACAATCCTTTTTCTTTTGTATCTGCAATTTCTCTTTCTAAAAAGGCGAGTAATGCTTTTTTGCTCATTACCGTAGCGTCAATAATTTCACCAGCTAATAATGAAATACCTTCTTTTAACGTAGTTTTATTTCCGTTAGCATCTGTGTGTACAATATTTACAGAAGTTGCGTTGGCAACAGTTACCGATTTTTCATTAGAACGAAAATCTCCAGCTTCCATTGTTGCAACATGCGTTTTTGAGTCAGACGACCAAGCGCCCATGCTATGCGGATTTTTCTTTGCGTAGTTTTTTACAGCTTTTGGAGCTCTACGATCAGAGTTTCCTTCACGTAAAACTGGATTTACCGCAGAACCTTTTACCTTATTATATTTAGCTAGAATTGCTTTTTCTTCTTCGGTTTCTGCTTCTTCTGGGTAATCAGGAATTGCAAATCCTTTTGCTTGTAATTCAGCAATAGTGGCTTTTAATTGAGGAACAGAAGCACTAATATTAGGTAATTTGATAATATTTGCTTCTGGTTTTTTTGCCAATTCTCCCAATTCTGCCAGCGCATCATTGACACGTTGTTCTGGTGTTAAGTATTCTGAGAAATTTGCTAAAACTCGTCCTGCTAAAGAAATATCTTTTGTTTCAATGTCGATACCAGATGGAGCTGTAAATGCTTTTACGATTGGTAATAAAGAATGTGTAGCTAAAGCTGGTGCTTCGTCAGTTTTCGTGTAGATAATCTTTGTTGATTTTGCCATATTGATGTATAGATAAAATATTTGATCTGATTAGATGTAATTTTTCGAAGTGCAAATATACAAAATGATAGGAGATTTTGGTAGTGATAAGTTTACTACTGTGAGAAGTTCGTAAATTTTATAAAAAACAAAAGCCATATCATTGTAATTACTTACCTTGACATGGCTTTTTGAAATGTGTTTTACACAATGTTTTCTTCTAATTGCTTAGTGGATGCATTCTGTAATACAGCACTTCGATTTTGAAATAAGCTTCGTCGTTATTGGCATTTTACCTGTGTTAAAACTTATTTCATATTGTTTTTTAATATACCTACTTGTACAGATCTACTTTCGTGATTTGTCCTTTTGTACAATACTAATTCAATACAGAACCTGTACTTATACAACACTTTATTCGCATCTTAGCAATACCAATAAATTTCGGCGTTTCTCCTTGAGTCCTTTACAGCAAGCTGTACTGGAAATAGAGTCACATTTCTCATGATGATTGTTTGTACCCAAAAATCATTTTCGAGAAACTTATTAAAATAACAATAGTTTAGAACGTTCTTTTCGAATTCACAAACAATCAGTTGATACTTTTTCTTTGTGATTTCTTTTATAAATGTAGTATAAGTTTTTGAAAAAGCAAGAAATATAACAAATTAGAAATCAACAAGATATGAACCTAAGTTATCAACAATTGTTTATAACAAAAAAAGTCCTGCAAATTTGCAAGACTTTCTGTAGTGTATATTTTGGAAAGAATTATTTAAGTCTTCTTTCTTTAATTCTAGCTTTCTTACCAGTAAGACCTCTAAAGTAGTAGATACGTGCTCTACGTACTTTACCTCTTTTGTTAACTTCAATTTTTTGAAGTGCTGGTAAATTTACTGGGAAAATACGTTCTACTCCAACGGTTCCAGACATTTTTCTGATTGTAAATGTTTCAGTTGAACCTGAACCTCTACGCTGAATTACAACTCCTCTAAAGAACTGCGTACGTGTTTTACTACCTTCTTTAATTTCGTAGTATACTGTAATTGTGTCTCCTGCTGCAAACTCAGGGAAATCTTTTGTTGTTACAAATTCGTCTTGTACAAATTTAATTAAAGCTTCCATTTTAAACTTTTTATAAAAATTAATTCAAATCAACATTCACGTCTATCGCCAGAGGTTAATCCAAAATTGAGTGCAAAAATAGGTATTTTTTTTTAATGTATGTTGTTTGTGGGGAGTTTTTTGTGGATTTGTTGATTCGTCAATTTGTATTTTTGTGAACAGCTTCTAAAAATCTAAGAAGCGTAGCGATTAATCATCCAACAAATCAGGTCGTAACTTCTTCGTACGTTCATACGCTTGTTCTTCTCGCCAAGCTTCTATTTTTGGAAAGTTTCCAGATAATAATACTTCTGGCACTTCCCAATCATTATATTTTGCGGGTCGTGTATAAACTGGTGGCGCTAGTAAATTGTCTTGAAACGAATCGGTTAGGGCAGAAGTCTCGTTTCCTAGTACGCCAGGAATTAATCGGATAACAGCATCACACAAAACAGCTGCGCCCAATTCTCCACCAGAAAGCACATAATCACCAATCGAAATTTCTCTAGTAATAAAATGATCGCGTACACGCTGATCGACACCTTTATAATGTCCGCAAAGAATAATAATATTTCCTTTTAACGAAAGTTCATTAGCAATTCCTTGATTCAGTGTTTTGCCATCAGGAGTCATATAAATCACTTCGTCATAGTTACGTTGCGATTTTAAATCAGTCAAACAACGATCTATCGGACCAACCATCATTACCATTCCTGCGCCGCCACCAAACTGATAATCATCAATAGACTTGTAATTATCTGTCGCATAATCGCGTAAATTATGCAAATGAACTTCCACAATCCCTTTGTCAATCGATCTTTTTAAAATAGAAGCTTCAAAAGGACTTTTTAATAAATCGGGAACTACAGAAATAATATCAATACGCATGACCGAGAAAATTAGTTTTTATTCTTATTGATTTCGTCTTGAAGTTTTCTACGCACTTGTTGTTCACGTTCTAAAGCACGTTTGCGGTGTTCTTCAAATTCAAGTTCAGTTTCTGCTAATTTTGCTTTGGCTTCTTTTGTAATTGCGTTGCTCGATTTGAATCGATATGCAAAAAATAACCATAAAATCGTCAAAATAGCAATAATTCCCCACATTAATGATTGATAACTTCCTTTGCTCAATTGCATACCAAGCAATGAAATGCTGTCTTTTTCGGTGTTTAAGTCTTCAATCTTTTGGTTAACGCTAGCTAAATCTGCTTTCAATTTTTCAATCTCTGCTTGTTGCGTCGCTACTTTTGCCACTTCCGTAGAAAAATCTTTCTTAACTGCGTTGATAGAATCGGCTACATTCTTCTGTAACTTCTCAATCCAGTCGCGTTTTACAACTTTATAGCTTTTGTATTTGTTAGAATTTTTAAGAATAAACTCAAATTGTTCGTCAATTGGTCCTTCTTTTAATCTTAAATTGGCGTTTTTGGCTACATTTTGTGCGCTTGTTAATACGGAAAAACATAGCGTGATTACGAGGAATAGGTGTTTCACTTTCATGGTCTTTTCTATTTGTAAAAATCAGTTGTCAAATAAACGAAGATATTTTTATTTATTGTATGAAATCACAAGAGATTTATTGATAAAAAAAAGAGTCCCAATCATGAGACTCTTTTAATCTTGTGTGTAGTGTCTATTAATAATACGTAAAGCGTCTTACTTTCGAAATGTATTTTGCCAATCGCATTACTTGGTGCGAATATCCGTATTCATTGTCATACCAAACGTATAAGATGATATTTTTTCCACCTTCGCGAACAATGGTTGCTTTGCTATCAAAGATTGATGGTGCAGAAGAACCGACAATATCAGAAGAAACCAATTCGTCATTCAATTCATATTTAATCTGTTCTACCAAATCACCTTCTAAGGCATATTTCTTTAAAATAGTGTTTACGCCTTCTAAAGATGTTTCATTTTCAACTTCCAAATTCAAAATGGCTAGCGAACCATTTGGTACAGGAACTCGAATTGCGTTTGAAGTTAACTTTCCTTCCAAAGATGGCAATGCTTTTGAAACTGCTTTTCCTGCTCCCGTTTCTGTAATAACCATATTTAGCGCAGCAGCTCTACCACGACGGTATTTTTTGTGCATGTTGTCTACCAAGTTTTGATCGTTGGTATAGGCATGAATGGTTTCTAAGTGTCCGTGACTCAATCCAAAAGAATCTTCCACAACTTTTAAAACAGGTGTAATAGCATTAGTAGTACAAGAAGCTGCTGACCAAACGTTTACTTCATCAGGATTGTGTTCTTTATGGTTTACACCATATACAATATTAGGAACGCCTTTTCCTGGTGCGGTTAACAAAACTTTGTCTGCTCCATTTGGCACTAAGTGTCTTTCCAATGCTTCTTTATCTCTAAAAGCGCCTGTGTTATCAATAATTAATGCATCGTTAATTCCGTATGCTGTATAATCAATTTCTTCTGGTCCGTTTGCAGAAATAATATGAACCGTAGTTCCGTTGATGATTAATGCTGAATTTTCTACATCGATACCAACAGTTCCTGGGAAATCTCCGTGAACAGAATCGTTACGTAATAAAGAAGCTCTTTTTTCTAAAACTGTCTGATCTACTTTACCACGTGTAACAATAGCACGTAAACGTAGTTGATTTCCACGTCCTGTACGCACCATTAATTCTCTTGCTAACAAGCGACCAATACGACCAAAACCGTATAAAACCACATCTTTTGGCGTGATTTCAGAAGAATTTTTGGCATCTTTCAATTTATCAACCACAAACGAAGTTGCGTTTGCATACTGATTGTCTTCTAAATGATACTCATAGGTTAATTTTCCGATATCAATTTTAGAAGGCGGAAGATCCATTTTTGCGATTGCTTGAGCAATTTCTACAGTATCAAAAATTGAGATAGGTTTTTGTACAAATTGACCTGCATATTCGTGAAGATTCAAAATTTCACTAACATTTCTGTCAATTAGTTGATTTCTAAAAAGAACAAGTTCAATCGATTTATCATACCATAAATCGCTTACATTCTTGATAAATTCAACAGTAGCACGTCTTCTATCTGCTTGAAAAGTGAGTTCCTTTTCGTAAATTTCATTAAAACTCATAGTCTTACGTTTGTGTAGTTGTGTTTACAATTTTGCGCAAAAGTATACAATTTCAAACGTTTTCGTAAATAAATAAAAGAGTTTTTTTAAGCACGTTTTACACAGCAGATTACGGAATTCTCATAAAAGCTTGTGTTTTTTCAAAGAAGTTGATACTTAGTACAGTACTATTTATGGAAATCTTTAAAAATAGTTTTAATTGTAAAACAAAACAAAAAAAGCGAGGCACGTTTTAGGTGTCTCGCTTTTCTAACATATATAGATGGCACTTTTTTATCGAAAGATAAAACGCTCGTATTGTCCTTTCGGATTTATAAATGCTAATATTTTTACTTTATCTTCTCCATAAGAATCGATGAATTCTTGCAAGGCTTTCGCTGATTTTACTTTGTTTCCATTTACTTCAACCAATACATAACCTGGCGTAATTCCTAAATCGTAAAACAATTGCTTGTTTTTATTATCTACAACTTTCAGGCCATAATTGATGTCAAATTTCTTAGCGTCTTCTTTATTGAGGTTTTCTAGCTTCATGTTCATCAAATTAACAGAAGCTCTTACTTTTTCTTTTTTCAATTCAACAGGGATTTTTTTATAATTACCTTCACGTAATACAGTAACATTCACAACATCTCCTGGTCGTTTCGAACTTAAATATCCTGATAAATCTGAGAATTTAGAAACCTTTACATCGTCTAACTTCTTAATTACGTCACCAGCTTTGATTCCTGCTTTTTCTGCTCCAGAGTCAGTAAAAACTTTACTTACATAAAAACCTTGTGTTTCTTCTGTTCCTAATTTTTCAGCGACAACCGAATTTAAAGAACCTCCTGAAACACCAAGCAATCCTCTTTGTACATCACCATATTCTAACAAATCACTCACAATTTTTTGAGCAATATTACTTGGTACTGCAAAAGAATATCCAATATATGAACCTGTTTGTGAGGTAATTGCGGTATTAATTCCAATCAATTCTCCATCAGTATTAACCAAAGCACCTCCAGAATTTCCAGGATTTACCGCAGCATCTGTCTGAATAAATGATTGACTCAAATTGTCACCTTCATTCAAATCTCTACCTTTTGCACTGATAATTCCCGCAGTAACTGTAGAAGTTAAATTAAACGGATTTCCAACCGCTAAAACCCATTCGCCAATCTTTGCATTGTCAGAATCTCCAAAAGAAATATACGGTAATTCTTCATCTGCTTCAATCTTTAACAAAGCAATATCCATACTCGGATCTGTTCCAATCAACTTGGCAATATAATTTTTGTTATTATTCAATGTTACTTGAATCTCATTCGAACCTTTAATCACGTGATTATTTGTCACAATATGTCCATCAGGCGTAATAATAACACCAGAACCTGTACCAATTTGAGTTTGTGGTCGTCCTGTACCATTATATAAATCCCAAATGCTTCTTGGTGCTACAGTAGTTATTTTATTTTTTACATGCACAACGGCGTGAATTGTCTTTTCTGCCGCAACGGTAAAATCAATACCAGCATTGGCAGCATTTGATGTTTTTGTTGGGTTGTTTACAAAATTCGTCGGAAGCAGCGTTGGTTGTTCAAAAACGGAAGCTTGTTCAACTTTTTCAGGGGAATCTGAAAAAAATTTATAAGCTCCAATACTAATGACGCCTCCAAGAATAGAAACCAATAGTAAACTTGCAAATTTTTTCATGTTTTTATCGTTTATTAATTAATAATTATGATTTGTTTTATAGTATCTGTCTACTTTTAACACTTAAAATTACATATTTATTGTAGCCGTATTTTAACTTTAACGACACTTTAACATCGTGTAAAATCAATACTTTATTTGTACTTTTGTCCGCATCAAATAGAAGAAATGATACTATCTTTTTACAAATATCAAGGAACAGGAAATGATTTCGTGCTCGTTGATAATCGCCATGATATATTTCCCAAAAATAATACCAAACTCATTCGTAAATTGTGTGACCGAAAATTTGGCATTGGAGCTGACGGATTGATCCTTTTGGAGAATGATGAAACGTACGATTTTAAAATGATATATTACAACGCCGATGGAAACGAAAGTACAATGTGCGGAAATGGCGGACGTTGTATGGTAGCTTTCGCTAATTTTCTTGGAGTTATTCAGCAGGAAACTACTTTCATTGCCATAGATGGAACACATTATGCTTCAATTGAAGCTGACGTTGTCAATTTGCAAATGCAAGATGTAACTACTATTGAAAATCATGATGAACATGTGTTTTTAGATACAGGTTCGCCACATCATGTCACTTTCAAAGAAGAAATCAGTCAATTTGACATAAAAAAAGAAGGAGCAGCGATTCGTTATGGTGCGCCGTATTTTGAAGAAGGTACAAATGTGAATTTCGTCAAAAAACTATCCGAAACTGAATTTCGCGTGCGAACGTATGAAAGAGGAGTGGAAGACGAAACACTTTCGTGCGGAACTGGCGTTACGGCGGTAGCACTTGCCATGCATCATTTACAAGAAACTAGTGCAAATACAGTAACTTTGCAAGTAGAAGGTGGAAGCTTAGAAGTATCTTTTGAAAAAGAAGCAACTTCGTACAAAAATATCTTCCTCAAAGGAAAAGCAACACAAGTATTTAAAGGAGAAATTTCATGCTAACACTTACAGGCGAAAAACTATATTTACGCGCTTTAGAACCTGAAGATTTAGATTTTATCTATGAAATAGAAAATGACGAATCTATCTGGGAAATTAGTGCAACACAAACTCCATATTCACGATTCTTAATCAAACAATATCTAGAAAATGCTCATCAAGATATTTATGAAGCAAAACAATTACGCTTGGTAATGGTGAGTAATAAAAAAGAAACAATTGGATTGATTGATCTTTTTGAGTTTGACCCAAAAAATAAACGTGTTGGGATTGGTTTGCTCATCGCAAAAAGAAAACACAGGCACAAAGGTTATGGTAAAGAAGCATTGGAATTGGTGTGTAATTACGCATTCAAACATTTAAACGTTCATCAGTTATTTGCGAATATCGCGTCTGATAATGAAGCAAGTATCAAACTATTTGAAAGCCTGAACTTTGAAAAAATTGGTGTAAAACGCGATTGGACTTTTGTCAATGGCGAATTTAAAAATGAAATACTCTACCAAAAATTTGTACAATGAGTTACGTAAAAAAAATATTAATTGGAATTCTTATTCTTGGCGTACTCGTTGGATTTTATTTAATGTATAACATTACACAAACCATTTTTAAGCCAATTACCGCATTTAACAACGAAGAAGCGTATATTTATATTCCTTCGGATGCAGATTTTTTGTATGTAAGAAAAGAAATAAAGCCTTTATTGTCGGAAGAAAAGCCTTTTGTAACCTTGGCAAAGAAAAAAGGATATATAAAGCGTGTAAAAGGAGGAAAGTATACTATAAAAAAAGACATGAACAGTAATGAAATCGTCAAAACACTGATGGGAAGAAGTGATGATGTAGCTGTTTTTATTCCTAAAAATAATACCATTGAAACCATCGCAAAACAAGTTTCGAATCAAATTGAAGCAAGTGAAGCAGATTTAAAAATGGTGTTGTTAGATACTGTATTTCTTCAAAAGAAGCAACTGTCATTTTCCGCTTTGTATGTATCAGGAACGTATCGCATGCCTTGGAATACTTCTGCGGAAGAATTCAGAACCATCATTTTTGATCGTTATCAAAAGCAAAAATTAAAGGAATAGATGAACATATTTTCCAAATTACTTTTTATAATCTGTTTCGTAAATGTTGCCTCTGCACAACTGACACCGCCAAATTTTTGGGTAAAATCGGATACGTTACACAAACCGCGACGCAATTTTGTGGCAATCACAGAAGCTTCTCTAGCGACGGCAACTTTAGTTGGTTTGGACAGAATTTGGTATGCCGATTTTGATCGTTCTTCGTTTCGTTTTATCAATGACAATAACGAATGGCTGCAAATGGACAAAGCTGGACATGTATTTACGTCATATTATGTTGGAAATATTGGCGCCAATGTCTTGGATTGGGCTGGTGTTTCTAAAAACGATCAGCTTATTTATGGAGCAACGCTCGGATTTGGCTTTTTAACCGCCGTAGAAGTCATGGATGGTTTTTCGGCAGAATGGGGAGCTTCTTGGGGAGATGTGCTCGCAAACGGACTAGGAACAGGTTTGTATGTCGGACAAGAATTATTGTGGGAAGAACAACGTATCAAATTAAAGTATTCGTTTCATCGAACACGCTTTGCAGCTGTAAGACCAAGTAAATTGGGTGATGGTTTCTTGGAAGAAACGTTAAAAGACTATAACGGTCAAACCTATTGGCTAAGTGCCAATGTGCATTCATTCTTCAAACAAAGCAAAATTCCAAAATGGTTCAATGTTGCTGTAGGCTACGGAGCCGAAGGATTGATAGCTGGAACTCCGCAAACACAACGCGAAATTTCCCCAGAGCTAAAGCGTTTTCGGCAGTTTTATTTAAGTTTTGATATTGATTTAACAAAAATTCAAACAAATTCGAAGTTTCTTAAGAGTCTTTTTAGTGTTGTGAATTTTGTTAAAATTCCTGCTCCAACTTTGGAAATCAATAGTTTAGGTAAAGTGAAGTTTCACCCGATCTACTTTTAAGAAAATTTTAACACTAAAATTTGATTATTGAAAAATATTGCGTATATTTGCACGCTGAAATTTTAAGCTTAATTCATCGAATTAGTCAGTCTTAAAGAAATTAAATTTTATGGGAAAAAGAGCAATAAAATTTTCAATTTTAATAGCTGTTTTAACATTCGTAAGTTTAGGTTTCACTTCAAAAAAAGAAGCCAACGTTCTTAAAAATAACATTGAAATACATAACACGTCATCTAAAGTAGTTACAGTGCTACCTAAAGATGAGATACAGTTAAATTTAGAAGCGCCAATTCCGTTTACAGGAAAAAAATATTTGGGTTTCAAAGAAGCTGTAGCATTTAAAGAATCTCAAGGAAATTATTTTGTGGTAAATACCTTAGGTTATCTTGGAAAATATCAATTTGGAAAAGGAACGCTAGAAATGATCGGAATTTACAATCCGCAAGCATTCTTAAAAAATCCAAAACTACAAGAAAAAGCCTTTGAAGCAAATGCCTCAAGAAATAAGTGGATTCTTAGGAGAGACATTAAACGCTCAGTTGGTAAAAAAATCAACGGTGTGCTAATTACAGAGTCAGGAATTTTGGCTGCTGCGCATTTAGCCGGACCAGGAAGCGTAAAGAAGTATTTAAGAAGTGGCGGAAAACAAGGATTTTCTGACGCTTACGGCTCAACAGTGAGATATTATATGAAGCGATTTGCAGGATATGATGTTTCGTCCATCAAAGCCGACAAAAAAGCAAGAGTATAACGTAATCGTTTGTACTCAAAAGATTTGGTTAACATTATTTTAAAAAGCCTCAGTATAGTAATATGCTGAGGTTTTTTTTTGTATTTATTGTCTCGTCCTGAAATAGCGTTACACTAAATTTTAAGCGTAATGAAAACAAATTATGTAAAACGTACTCAAAAAGATTATTCATTATCTTTTAAACTCCAAGTAGTTCAAGAGATTGAACAGGGCAAACTGACACGCTCACAAGTCTTATCAAAGTATGGTATACAATCTGGATCTACCATCAGAACTTGGTTAAAAAAATATGGTAACTTTGATTGGCATAATCAAACTCCACTTTCTATGACAAAGACTCCAGAACAAAAGATTTTAGAATTAGAAGAAAAAATCAAACTGTTAGAAAAGCAGAAGGCTCGTGCAGAACATCTGGCGGAGCGTGCTGACAAGAAAGCTATTTTGTTTGATATGATGATTGATTTAGCAGAAAAAGAGTTTAATATTCCTATCAGAAAAAACTCCAAACCCAAGTAATCGATATGTTTAGAATACATTACAGAGAAAGTATCTCATCTACTTGTGAGTTACTTGGGGTAAGCAGGCAAGTATATTACCGAGCGATACGTTCAAAAGAGAAACGACAGTGTATTGCTAGTGATGTGATAGAGCTGGTTCAATCTGTTAGAATAGAGCAACCACGCATTGGCACAAGGAAGTTATATCATATTCTACAAGAGTCTTTACGTAGTTTAGGTGTCGGCAGAGATCGTTTATTTGCTATTTTAAAGGCAAATCATATGTTGATTAAACCCAAGCGGAGCTATCATATCACTACTAACTCTCATCATCGGTTTAGAAAACATAACAATGTAATAGAGAATTTAGATGTAAACAGACCAGAACAAGTTTGGGTAGCAGATATTACCTATGTAGGTAATCGAGCTAATCCCATGTATTTATCGCTTATTACAGATGCATATTCTAAGATGATCGTTGGGTATTATCTATCCAATACCTTAGCAGTAGATAGTTCTATAAAAGCATTAAAGCAAGCTGTTAAAAACAGAAAATATCCCAAGGAAAGGCTAATACATCATTCTGATAGAGGTTTACAATATTGTAGTAATCAATATCAAAGAATATTAACTAAGAGTCATATTAAATGTAGTATGACAGAATCCTATGATCCATATCAAAATGCAGTAGCAGAGCGAATCAACGGAATCTTGAAACAAGAGTTTTTAATGGGCACCTCTAAAATAGACATCAAACTAATGAAGAAAATAGTACAACAGAGTATTAAAGTTTATAATACCAAAAGACCGCATTTATCATGTCAAATGCTAACTCCAGAACAGATGCACAAACAAAATAAAGTCAACATAAAAACCTATAAAAGAAAAAACACAGATAAGACAGCTGTCTTATCTGTGTTTTAACTATTTTTAATCCTAAATAACTGTAACGGTTTTTTAGGACGGGTCATATGATTGAAAGATTGAATAATTGAAAGACTAAAAGATTTTTTTCAAACAACAAACAACCCGCACTAGAACAAGTCTAAAAGCAAAGCGTTCTAACAGCGAAGCGGTCTAATATCTAACAGCATTAGCGGTCTATCACAAACATCGTTGGTCGTTTATGTAAATTAACGGACGTCTTTTTCCATTCGTTAATGGTCATTGTTCGAATGTATTCTGTAGAAAGCGTAATATCACACGCAACACACAATCGAGTATTTCCAGAAAGTGTCGAAATCAAATCGGCTAATAACTTATCATTTCGATACGGAGTTTCAATAAATGCTTGCGATTGGTTTAAATCTCCAGCACGTTTCTCCAGTTGTTTAATCGCGCGTTTGCGTTCGTGACTGTCAATCGGTAAATAACCGTTAAAAGCAAAATTCTGTCCGTTCATTCCAGAAGCCATCATTGCCATTAAAATTGATGAAGGACCAACGAGCGGAACAACACGAATTCCTTTTTCATGTGCAATTTTTACAATTTCAGCTCCAGGATCGGCAACGCCAGGACAACCAGCTTCTGAGAGCAATCCAACGTTTTTTCCTTGAAAACTTGCTTCTAAAAATGCAGGTAATTCCTGATCTTGTGTATACTTATTCAACACATACAATTGCAAAGATGGTTGCGACTTTTTTGGCGTAATTTTTTTAATAAAACGGCGCGCAGTCTTTTCATTCTCTACAATAAAATGATTTGTCGTTTCTATAATTTTCTTAACAGATAATGGCAACACCTCTAAAGGTTCATTATCGCCCAAAGTAGTAGGAATTAAATATAAAATTCCGTTTGATGCATGCATAGGTCAGGAGTTTGATTACAAATAAAACTAATTTTTAATTAATTTATGATATGAAATTGCGTCATTATTTGAAGTTACTTGCACAATATAAATTCCTTGTGGCAACTGATTTGTGCTAATTTTTTGATTTTCAGTAGTAATATTCGTTATTGAGATTAATTTTCCACTGAATGAAAAAATGACAACTTCTTTTATTTGTAAAACTTCATTTTGATTGCTAATCTGAAAACTATCTTTTGTTGGGTTTGGATATAATTGATAGTTTGTTGCAAGTGAATTTTCATCAACACTCAAAGTTGTATCAAAAATTTTATAAATAATTCCGTCAGAAACACCTGCAATGTATAATTCTCCATTTGAATCTTCACCAAAAGTTGAGAAATTTCCAAAAGTTCCAGAAAAAGGTCCGTTAAAAGTCATCGTCCATGAACCGCCAGAAGGTGTCAATGTGCCAATCTCGCTAGTGCAATAATCAGCAAAAAAGTACCATCCTTGAAAATTTGGGTACATGGAACCTCTGTAACGATAACCGCCTGTTATGGAGCATTTAAAAGGACTTCCACCATGATTGTATTCGCCAACAGGAAATGTAAGTGTTGATATTGCAGGACATCCTCCAGAAGTGTCAAACGTACTATTTCCTTCGTAGCATCTCCAACCAAAATTATAGCCAGCATCTACGATAGGAACGTTGTTAATTTCTTCGACAATATTTTGTCCAACATCACCAATCCATAATTCGCCATTGTCGCTATCAAAAGACATTTTCCATGGATTTCGAAGTCCGTACGACCAAATTTCGTCCAAACCCACGGGATTTCCAACAAACGGATTTGTGGCAGGAACTGTATAACCTGTGGCGCCACTGACATCAATTCGGAGTATTTTACCCAAGTACGATTGTAAATTTTGTGCATTATTTTGTGTATCTCCAGCGCCTCCGCCATCGCCCAAAGCAATGTATAAATAATTGTCATTTCCAAATGCTAAAGAACCGCCATTGTGATTGCTCGCAGGTTGTAAAATTGTTAGTAAAATTTCTTCCGAGCTAGCATCAGCAATGTCTGGGTTTGATGAAGTTGTAAATCGAGCAATTACAGTATTTCCGCTATTGTTGATGTAGTTTACGTAAAATCGATTGTTAGTTGCATAATTTGGATCAAATGCTAAACCGAGCAAGCCTTGTTCGTTACCACTAGATTGTACACGTGCATCAATATCTAAAAAAGGGATTGCATTTGTGTTTCCTTGATTATCTAGAATTTTTATCACGCCATCTTTTTCCACAACAAATAAGCGAGAATCATTGGCATGTTTGATGTCTACAGGTTCTGAAAATCCTGTGGCAAATTGTTGTATGTCGATATTTTGTGAGCATAATAAAAAAGGAAATAGGAGTGCTAAAAGTAGGTAATTTGAAGTTTTCATAAGTAGGTAGCTTTTTTTAGAAAGATACAAAAAATAGCGAATACCTTTCTAGAAACTAATACTTTAAGAAATTCTCTCAGCAAAAATGCTACAAGCTTTATCTAACATTTGGTACACGTTTTCAAAACCTTGATCGCCTCCATAATACGGATCCGGAACTTCGGCATTGGAGTTTGGAGAAATTTGGTTTAAAATTAAGTGAACTTTCGCACGATCTTCTGCTGTTTCCGCCAAAGCGAGAATATTATCATAATTTGATTTATCCATTGCAAAAATGTAATCAAACGTTTGAAAATCGTTTTTAGTGAATTTTCTCGATCGTTGGTAGCTAATGTCAAGTCCGTGTTGTTTTGCCGTCGCAATAGATCTTCTGTCTGGAAGCTCACCAACATGATAACCTGCAGTTCCTGCGGAATCGACTTCAAATTTTGTGGGATCGAGTTTGGATGCTAAAATTCCTTCCGCTAAAGGAGAACGACAAATATTTCCTAAGCAAACCATTAAAATTTTAGTCTTCATGTGAAAAAAATTACAACGAGAGTTTCTTTGTTAAATCTTCAACGTATTTGCGGAATTGTTTATCTGTAGATGATAAATTATCAACTGTTTTGCAAGCGTGTAATACCGTTGCGTGATCGCGTTTTCCAATTTGTGAACCAATACTTGCTAAAGAAGCTTTGGTAAATTTTTTCGCAAAAAACATCGCTAACTGTCTTGCTTGCACAATGTGACGTTTTCGTGTTTTTGATTGTAGCGTAGAAACGTCCATCTGAAAATAGTCTGAAACTACTTTTTGGATATAATCGATGGAAACTTCGCGTTTGGTATTCTTTACAAATTTTTCAACAACTTGTTTTGCTAGCTCAATCGTAACTTCTTTTTTATTGAAAGATGATTGTGCGATTAGCGAAATAATAGCACCTTCCAGTTCACGCACATTCGATTTGATATTTTTCGCAACATATTCTACAATATCATTTGGCATTTCAACACCATCACGATATAATTTATTTTTTACGATAGAAACACGTGTTTCAAAATCGGGTGTTTGCAATTCGGCAGAAAGTCCCCATTTAAAACGAGATAACAAGCGTTGCTCAATATCTTGCATGTCTACAGGCGCTTTGTCTGACGTTAAAATAACTTGCTTTCCGTTTTGGTGTAAGTGATTGAAAATATGGAAGAATACATCTTGTGTTCCTGATTTTCCAGAGAAGAATTGTACGTCGTCAATAATTAACACATCAATTAGCTGATAAAAGTGTATAAAATCGTTACGAGTATTCTTCTTTACAGATTCGATATATTGCTGTGTAAATTTTTCAGCAGAAATATACAACACTGTTTTTTCAGGATATTTATCTTTAATTTCCACACCAATTGCGTGTGCAATGTGTGTTTTTCCCAATCCAACACCACCAAAAATTAATAGAGGGTTAAAAGACGTTCCTCCAGGTTTGTTGGCAACAGCCATTCCTGCAGATCGTGCCAAACGATTTGAATCACCTTCAAGGAAATTATCGAAATTATAATTTGGATTTAACTGCGATTCTATCTTTACATTTCTAATACCTGGAATGATAAACGGATTCTTCAGTTCGGGACTTTTATTTTTGATGGGAACATCAATTTCTTGCGCTTTTACATTACTGCGGTTGGCACTTGGAATTTTTTCCGTAAATGGCTTTTTATTTCCATACGTATTTTCCATTTTGATGATGTATACTAAACGAGCAGTATTTCCTAACTCTTTTACTAGAGCAACCTTTAATAACTTTACGTAATGTTCTTCCAACCATTCATAAAAAAACTTACTTGGAACTTGAATGCTTAACGCTTTATTTGTTAACTTTACAGGCTTTATAGGCTCAAACCAAGTCTTATATGCTTGTGGTTGAATGTTGTCCTTTATGAAAGACAGACAATTATCCCATACTGATTGCGCAGTTACACTCATTTATTACTGTTAAATTGTTATTTTTTAGGTTAGGAAAAAAAGAAAATTCGGGGTTTTCTCCTTTTATTTTTTAGCGTGAACAAATATGTGAAAAAAAAAGGGAAAAAAAAATTTGAACGCTATTGAATTTGTTAAATTTTTTTCGCATGCTTGGAAACAATTTCTTTACAATTCGGTAACATAAATAAATATATAAAAAATACTTTGAGAAGTCACGAAATAAAAACAAGAATTCGCTATGCCGAAACCGACCAAATGGGTGTTGTATATCACGGCAATTACGTACAGTTTATAGAAATGGGGCGTACTGAGTGGTTACGCGCTTTGGGAATTTCCTATAAAGAAATGGAAGCAATGGGCGTGATGTTGCCTGTAATTTCTATTCAAATTAATTATAAAAAATCGGCATATTATGATGATGTGCTGACAGTTAAAACAACCCTAAAAAAATTACCTTCTGTTAAGATTGAATTTGAGTATGAAATTTTGAACGAAAGTAAGGAAATTATTACACAAGGAAACACGGTTTTAGCATTCATTAATATGGAGACCAAAAGACCTATGAAATGTCCTGCGCATTTGATCGAAAAATTATCGGTGATTGACTTTTAATTTGTAACATTTTTCAAAAGATTCACTCATATAATTGTGATAAATTTGATGCATGACTGAAACTCAAAAACGCTTATGGGATAAAATTAGAAGTTTTGAAATAGATGATGCACATTCTTCTTTTACATTTACAGATAGACTTGCTAGAGAAAATAATTGGACTTTAGCTTATACTTTAAGAGCAGTTTTAGAATACAAGAAGTTTCTCTTTTTGATTGCAATTTCAGATGTTCCACAAACGCCATCCGATCAAATAGATCAGGTTTGGCATCTTCATTTATTATATACACAATCGTATTGGATAGATTTTTGTCAAAATACAATCAATAAACAAATTCATCACGGACCGACTAAAGGTTCTGAAGAAAAACAATTGTTTAAAGAACAATACACTAAAACATTAGAACTTTACGAATCAGTGTTTTTAAAAAAACCACCAAAAGATATTTGGGTTGATGTTGATACTAGATTTAAAGAAATACACTTTACGCGTGTCAACAGACATCGAAACTGGATTATTCCAAAATTTTTATTTAAAAAATAATGAAACTACTCTCTACAATAGCGCCCGCAGAAACAATTTTGATACAGCAAGGAAGTGCTGCACAACTCAAAAACTTGCTGAAATTTACTTTTATGGATTTACTTCTAAAAAAAGTATTAAAAATTGTAGAAGTAGAGAAGCAGCCACATCCAAGAGATGAAGTTCGTGTATATACATATGTTGAAACTGGTAAAAATTTTGAAAAGTATACAGCAAAAAATCACGAACTCATCTTTCTAAGACCTTTCAAGGAAGAAGCATCTATTCAAATACTATTCAAACATTACGTGAAAATTATTTACGAAGCTTCAAACGGTAAAAAAGGGTATAGAGAAAGCATTAGAAGTAGTAAGGAATTGCAACCTTATTTCAGTCAGACATTTTTTATCTCGTTATTTCGAGTTATTAAATTGACTAATGAAGGAAAAAATGTTCAACAAGAAGTCGTCAGTTATTTACAGGAAGTTAATTTACAGATCAATGATTTATTGGAAAACAATCAGAAGAAAGCCTTAGAACTTTTAATCGCTATTGGTGGAAATATATTTTTATTACAGAATTTAGATTTTGATCTTCTCAGAAAAATTGACAAGGAACTTATCAAACAACAAAAAACATTACATGCTAACGTTGATTCTTATGATGACAGTTGGATATTTTATGTAGATTTTTATGATGACAACTATTTATTTGACTATAGTTTTGATGAAAATAATTCTTTCGACACTTTCTTCAATGATACTATGGATTCGTTCGATTCTGAATTTGATGCATCAAGCTGTTCTTCTTGGGATAGTGGCTGTAATAGCGGATGCAGTAGTTGTGGTGGTTGTGGCGGATGTGATTAATACAAGTTTTTATCTGGCAAAACTTTACAAAATTGTAAACTATTTTAAAATGAATTACAAAATTCGGAAACAAATTTGTATCTTTAAACATGATAATCATTGAAAAGGCAACAGGAAATTCACATCCAATAGAAATAGTTCCTGTTGAAATTACTGATTATAAACATTTAACTAAAAAGCGGTATTTCTTTCATTGGAAAGATGAGAAAAAATTTGAAGTATATAAACTCAGGATCATCAATTCAACAGATATTTTGGGATTGATTTCTTTAGAGCGAATTCCAAATGAATGGCGTGTGCACATACGATTACTTACGGTTTCTGTTGAAAATAAAGGAACACATAAAACCTTTGACAACATTGCGGGAAACTTAATAACTTTTGCCGCAAAAATTGCCATCTTGGAATATGCAGAAATGGCATGTGTTTCGCTTCGACCCAAAACAGAAATTGCCAAACATTACATTGAAAAGTACCAAATGACAGCTACAGGAATTACGCTGAGTATTGAAATGCCAGAAATTTTACATTTAATAAATCGATTTGACCATGACTAAAGATAAAAATATAGCTCCCGAATTTGGTGTAGATAGTAGATATACTTCAAAAAAAGAATATCAATCGGAAGCAACAGCTTTGATGGAAGCGCGTTTGCAACGTATGAAAGGCGTATCAAAAGATGATATCATTCGAGCAAAACTTTTACAATTAAAGTTGCAAATGCAGGAATTTATCAAACAAACTACACATCAAAAGAAACATTATTTTTCGGAGTTTTTACAACAATATATAGATAGTATTTACTCAAAAAGAGCTGTTTTTGCCAAAGATATTGGCATTACGCCTGTACAATTGAGTCAAATAATAAACAATCATCGTGCGCCACAAGATGATTTTATGCTAAAGCTCATGATTCATTCTGAAATGATTTACAAAAACGTTTGTACGTTTCAAAAAGAACTTTGGTATCAAGTCTATTTTCATGAAAAGTTATGCAATACGATGGCTACACAACAAGAATGGCAATCTAAGCTTGAAAAAGATGTTGTTGTGAGTGAGCCTATTTTGAAGTATGGGAAGAAATAGGGGGTAACTTTGCTGAATTTGCAATGAAATGCTTTAAGCTTTTGCTTGAAAAAGCATCGTCAATTTACTCTTAAATTTAAAATAAAATTATAGTTATGAATAAATTTTCACATGGATTTTATCGCTTCATTAATAAAAAAAAAGAAAGTGAATTTGAACCAATATTTAAGGAATTCAAAGATCAAATTAATATCTATCAAAGACAATTAGATTTGACTCTCAAATCGTACGTAGATGAATGGAATGAAGAAATAAATAAGAATGATGAAAATTATAAAGCTTTGATGGATGGAGCAGAAAAGATTTATAATGATATAATTAAAGGTAGCGATTCGGATGAAAATTCTCATAGCTATGCTTCACATGCAGCTGGATTCGATAGTATAGAATACGAGCATAGTACTGTAAAAGAAGATATTGACAAAGAATATATAGGTTTTTTAGATTTGTATAGTAAATCTGTATTAATCGCTCTTTATTCGCTAAATGAAAGTAAATTGAATCAAATCATTGAGTCTTCTTCAGTAATTTTTGATAAAAAAATAAAACCGTCACATTTAGATAGTAGAGATTATCTTAATTCTTCTATCATTTATTTAAATCTTGTGTTAGATATTGAAACTAAAACCATTGAGAGTTATTTAACTAAATTGAAAGATATTCAGTTTTTAAGAAATAGTATTATTCATAATAATTCGATTTTTATTGAAAAAGAAAAAGTTACATATATTATCGATAAACATAAGGGTGAACTGAAACTTGATGATAATGGATTTTTAATGATTATAAGAGGAAGCTTTATTCGAGAGTTTTTTTTAATACTTAAAAGTTTTTACGAAGAATTATTTTGGCTTATTGATATTAAACAAGAATTAAAAACAATAAAAAATGGATTAGTTTTTTGGTTAGGAATAATTGATAAAAAAATACAAATAGAGAAACTTAATTTAGAAAAAAAGACTGATAAAGAAAAAAAATATATTTTAAAGTTGTCTTCGAAGATAAGAGTATTAAAGATTTTGAATGCAAAATAATATTAAAAAAATCAGAAAACGATAAGTTTGAATATACCAATCAAATAAGTAATGAAAAAATAACTGATCTTTTGGAATATGAAAAAACAGTTAGTGGTTACCATCTTAAAAATGTATTTGAGCCTTTTAATATAACTTCAAGTCCTTATGACATGAAAATTATAGTTTACTAATTTTTTAACTAAGGATAATTTACTCCACTTCCGCAATCGAAATCTCATACAAATTTTCAAACAACTCAAAAATCTGTTGTGCATCTTTCTGACGAACAGAAATGGTAATACGACAATCCATTTCTAGTTTCTGTGTGATAATATTGAGGTTTCGTTCTTTGATAACACGCATCACTTTGTTCATATTCTTATAATCAAACACGAGTAAATAATCAACATTAATTGTTTTTTCAAGGATTTCAGAAGCTTCTAGCGCTAGTTGTGCGCCTGTACGATATGCGTTAATCAATCCGCCAACTCCTAATTTCGTTCCTCCAAAATAACGTACCACGACAATCAGAATATTTGTGACATCAAACGACTGAATCTGTCCATAAATCGGCATTCCTGCACTGTTAGAAGGTTCGCCATCGTCATTGGCACGAAAGCGAAACGGTTCACTTTTGCCCAATTGCCAAGCATAACACCAATGTCGAGCCGAATGATGACTTTTTTTTAAAGCTTCCAAATGTTGCTTAATATCGTCTTCATTCATCACAGGAAATGCGTAGCCAAAAAACTTACTATTTCGATCTTTAAACAATACTTCTTCCGAAGGTGTATCAATGGTTTTATACGTGTCTTTTGTTTCCAAATATAAAGTTATTTAATATTTACGCCGAAACCGCAATCATTGCAATACTCACAATTGCAATGGCAATTCCAATCCAGTTTTTTGTGATTAATTTTTCTTTAAACAAGATAATTCCAAAGATAGTGGATAACATTACAATCGCTACATTATTAATAGGGAAAACCGTTGAACTATCACCCAAATTCTCAGGACGCAACGCTTTTAATAAAAAGACAATAGAGTAGAAGTTGGGAATTCCAAGTGCGATTCCACCCAAAATCGTTTTTCCTGTAATTTTTAAATCACCACGAATAATCGCAACAACCAAACCAATAATAAAAGCACAAGCAAAAATCGCAGCCGAAAATACAGGTGTTTCTCCATCTGCAACATATTTGGTTTCCATATATTTTATAGTCGTATCAATAACTCCTGATCCTAAAAATAGCAACACAGGAAAAAGTAATTTTTTACGATCAAACGAACCGCCATCTTTTTTCACTGTCGTTAAATACACTGCCAATAACGCTAAAATGATTCCAGCAACTTTTAGTAAACTCAACTGTTCTTTATAGACAACAACCGCAAAAATTACGGGAATTACGACCGACATTTTACTAGCCACAGAAGCCACTGAAAGTCCGTTGCGTTGCGCTGTTGTTGCCATCACCATAAAAATTGCAATAAATAAAAAACCCAAAGCAACTGCGCCAATCATAAACGGACGTTGTACAATTTCGGGAATAGTGATTCCGTTTCCATAAAAGAAAAACCCGCAACTAAAAGCTGTCAAATAATTGATAACAATCGCTTGGAATGTATTTACTTGAAACTTGTCAAACAGTTTAAAAATGACAAATAAAAAGCTAGAAACTAAGACACTTAAGATGAGATAAATCAAAATAATTCCTTTTTATGAGTGAACAAATCTACGACATCTTCTTTGCCTGGCATCAAATTCCATACATGAATCCCAAGTGTTTTTGCAGCATCTGTGTTTTCGGCAGTATCATCAATAAATAAAGTTTCAGCAGCTTTTAAATTGTTTTCTTGCAAGACAAATTCATAAATATTGGTATCAGGTTTTCGCATGTGAATTTCATGCGATAAATAAAATTGTTCAAAATTTACTTTAAAATCGTCATACAATTCCATTCCCCAATCTTTCTGAATCCACGAAATATGCAAATCATTGGTATTGCTCAACAAAAACAAACGATATTTTTTGTCTTTTGCAAGTTGTTTGATGAAGTCTAATCGATGTTTCGGACAATCTAATAGAATAGCATTCCAAGCGTCAATCAAAGCTTTTTTTGTCGTATTTGGAAATTCTTGATGGTAAAAATCAACAAAGCTTTCTGTCGAAATTAATCCTTTTTCATACGCTTGATTTTTTGCGACCATTTCAGGTGTAAAATCGTCAATACCCAACTTGTGCAATTCGCGCGCAGTCGCTGGTTTATCTAAGTTGATAAAAATATCGCCGTAATCGAAAATGATGTTTTTAATCATTATAAAAAATGTGTAATGAATTGTCTAAAATAATTTTTTCTGATGAAGAATTTCCTGTGAGTTTTGGCGCTTTAATTCCTTGTTGAAACAATATATTTCCTTTAAAAACGCGCGCTTCATCCCAAAGATTAGCATCCATAAAGGTCTGTAAAGTTTGTTTTCCACCTTCAATAATAACCGATTGTAATTCGTGTTGAAACAAAACGTTACAAATTTGTTGTGCTAAATTCTCTGAGAAATCAATCGTTTCAAAGATGAGGTTTTCCGTAGAAGCTTTCTCAACTTCTGTCAATACAATCGTTTTAATCGTTTGATCGAAAAGTGAATAATTTTCTGGAATTCGCAAACTTCTATCCAACACAATTCGCACAGGATTTTTTCCGTGCCAATCGCGTGTATTCAATTTCGGATTGTCTGTAATTGCCGTATTCGTTCCGACTAAAATTGCAGTTTCTTCACTGCGCCATTTATGAACGAGTTGTCGTGAAAATTTATTCGTAATCCAATTGGGTTGCACAGGATCATTTTCTTGACGAATTTTATCAATAAAACCATCTTGCGTCTCTGCCCATTTCAAAATCACATACGGGCGTTTGTGCTGATGAAAGGTAAAAAATCGTTTGTTGGAAGCGATACATTCGTCTTTCAATACATTCAAAATGACTTCACAACCGGCATTTTGAAGTTTTTCAATACCTTTTCCAGCCACTTTTGCAAATGGATCAATCGTTCCAATAACCACTTTTGGAATCTGATGTTTGATGATTAAATCGCTACACGGCGGCGTTTTTCCAAAATGACTACACGGTTCTAAAGAAACATACATAGTAGCTTCTTTTAACAACGATTTGTCTTTTACAGAATGAACCGCGTTCACTTCCGCGTGATTTCCGCCATAAGCGCTCGTATAACCTTCGCCAATAATCATGTCATTATGCACAATTATAGCGCCAACCGACGGATTTGGCATCGCAGTTGGCAAACCATTTGCAGCCAATTGCAAACAGCGTTTCATGTATATTTCGTGTGTGTCTGACACTATATTTTTATTTTAACTTCTTGGGTTCTATCGACTTCGTAATCGTATGAAAAACCAAATTTTGTATACGTAATCGTACCTTTATATTGAACGTTCATTTTTTTATTCACCAAACTATTCAGAATTCCGCCAAGCAATCCGCCTTTATTCTTTTCAAAAACTTCTTTTGTCGGAACAACGACTTTTAGCGGAATCGTAAATTCATCGCGAGCGGGAACGTCAAACACTTTCGAGCTCATTTTTGCGACAGGAATTCCATCAATAATCACATCAATATTTTTACTTTCCAAGCTTCCACCAACATCATTCTGATTTAAAAAATAAGCATCTGCCGTAAGCACAATACTGTCCAAACTTGATGAAACTACTTGCATATTATCAACCTTTACAAACAATGGTTTTTCTTTAACAACACAGCTTACAAGAAGCAATAGCAAGGGAATGATGATGAGTTTTTTCATTTTAAATATTAGATTTTATCCTATGGTGATGAAAAACTAAATAAAGTTTCGTTTAGCGAAATTTGTTTTTATAAAAACGATCAACACAACGCGCAACAACCAACCAAATTTAGTATCTTCACAGTCTCGCAAAACTACATAAATTCTATTTGAAGCAGACACAAAATGAGTCAAGAATTCTATCACGATCAAACTTTTACACAAATTGATTACACAAAAGAAACTTTCCCGAAAGGCGAATATGACAATTGTACGTTTGTCAACTGTAAGTTTGAAGACGTTTATTTGGCAACCGTAACGTTTATGGAATGTACGTTTGATACGTGCGATATGACGAATGCAAAAGTGAAAAGTACGTCGTTTAACGAAGTCAATTTTATAAATTGTAAGTTGTTAGGAATCGATTTTAGTTTGTGCAATGATTTTATGTTTTCAGTCAATTTTCAAGATTGTAATTTGGAATTGACCGCTTTCGCGGAATTGACAATGAAACAAACAATTTTTAAAACGTCTAACTTACAAAAAGCAGATTTCACAGGGACAAATTTAGAAAGTGCCGTATTTGATGATTGCGATTTAAAAAATGCTATTTTTGAACAGACAAATTTAGAAAAAGCAGATGTACGTTTTGCCAGAAACTACACAATTGATCCAACACAAAATCGGTTGAAAAAGGCAAAATTCTCACGATCGGAAATTCATGGTTTGTTGCGCAATTATGATATTGATATAAGTTAGAACTTTGCGATGGATGCGTAAAATTTTTAAATCTTTGAATCATTCAATAATAAAAAAATGACAATAAGAAAAATACAACCACATGACAATGCAGCGATAGCAGCGTGCATTCGGTTGGCAATTCCTGAGTTTGGAATGCCAAAAGTTGGTACAGCGTATGAAGATGCTGAAACAGATGCAATGTTTGAAGCCTACCAAGGCGAACGCGAAGTGTATTATGTAATTGAGGAAGATGGCGAAGTTGTTGGTGGTGCAGGAATCAAAGGATTGCGTGACAATACTACGAATGTTTGTGAACTGCAAAAAATGTATTTTTTAAAGAAAACTCGTGGAAAAGGCTACGGAAAGTTGCTATTTGAAAAGTGTTTACAAACCGCAAAAGAATTTGGATATGCGCAATGTTACTTAGAATCATCCCCAAAATTTAAAGCAGCCATTCATATTTACGAACTGTTCGGATTCAAACATTTAGACAAACCTTTGGGAAAAACAGGTCATTATTCTTGTGATGTTTGGATGTTGAAGGAATTGGAGTAGGATTTGAAATTGCTTTGCTTTCTAGGTATTAATTAGGGAATAGGAATTTGGTATTAGGGATTAGTGTTGTTTCAAATGTCATATTGAACATAGTCGAGATAGCTTTGAAATCAAAACAGATTAGAATTAATATAGTTTAAATGCTAAATGTTGAATTTTTAATTACTTTCGAAGCGAAATTGTACTTCCTTGAAATCAAAAAAAAAAAACCTGAAACCCCTTGAAATTAAAAGACATACAACACATATTTCATCAAGAATTAGATGATACATTCGGAAAGAACGAAGTAGATAGTTTCTTCTTTATGCTTACAGAAGCATATTTTAATTTGGAACGTTTTACCTTGGCGTTAGATCCTGAGTTTACGATTTCGAAAGAACAAGAAACACCAATGTTTCAAGCGTTAAGCGAATTAAAACTCGAAAAACCAATTCAGCATATTCTTGGGAAAGCACATTTTTTTGGTTTAGATTTTATTGTGAACGAACACACTTTAATTCCACGACCTGAAACAGAGGAATTGGTAGCGTTAATTTTAGAAAATATAAAGTATAGTTCCAAAAGTAAAAATCTCCGAATTTTAGATATTGGTACGGGAAGCGGCTGCATTCCAATTGCATTGAAAAAAAATCTTCCTGATGCTAACATTTTTGCTATTGATATTTCTGCGGAAGCGTTAAAAGTTGCACGTAAAAACGCAGAAAACAATGATGTTTCTGTCGAATTTGTAAAGGCTGATGTATTGTCTTTGGAAGATTTAAATATATTTAGCGAGAAAAAATATTTTGACATTATTGTGTCCAATCCGCCGTATGTGCGAAATTTAGAAAAAGCAGCGATGCGTAAAAATGTTTTAGACTACGAACCTGAAACTGCATTATTTGTCGAAGATAAAAATCCGTTGATTTTTTATGATAAAATTGCCGATCTTGCAAAAGCACATTTGGTGAAAAACGGAAGTCTGTATTTTGAAATCAATCAATATTTAGGAAAGGAAATGATGGAATTAATGGAAGAAAAAGATTTCTCAACTATCGAATTACATGGAGATACTTTTGGTGTTGACCGAATGATTGCGTGTATGTTGTAGTAGTTTTGAGATATTAGTTTTGAGGTATTAGTATTGAGTATTGAGAAGTTTCGAAGTATATTTTGAGTTAATTTAATGTAAAGTGTAAACAGATTAACTTTAAAGAATATCAGAAACGTCACTACGAGGAGTTTACGACGTGGTAGTCTGTTTATCATAGTAAATAATTTCTATTTGAAGCCAAAGATTGCCACGATTTTATCTCGCAAAGACAAATCATAGTGTTTATTAAAAAGTAAGTAGTTTTACAAACAAAAAACAAAAAAAACTGTCCCATCGAGCGCAGTCGAGATGAAAACACAAAACACAACCAAACAAAATGAAAACCATCGCCGTATATTGTGGAAGTAGTTTAGGAAACGATCCGAAAATCGTTAAAGATGCTTTTGAGCTTGGAAAGGCTTTCGCAGCTCAAAACATAACCTTAGTTTATGGCGGATCGCAAATAGGAATTATGGGAACGGTTGCAAATGCAGTATTGGAACATGGCGGAAACGTCATTGGCGTGATTCCGCAGTTTTTAAAACGAAAAGAAATTGAACATACAGGACTTACAAAGTTGTATACCACGCAAACCATGGTGGAACGTAAGATGAAAATGATTGAACTCTCAGAAGGTTTTATTGCACTTCCTGGCGGATTCGGCACTTTAGAAGAACTTTTTGAAGTGACTACCGCTTTACAATTGGCACAAATAGCACATCCTGTAGCAATTTTAAACAGCAACGGTTATTACGATGAACTCATTGCTATGATGCAAACCATGATGCAAAAAGGACTGCTCAAAGAACAAAATTTCGAACTGTTGATTATTGAAAAAGACATTCAAAAGTTGTTGGAACGCATGCGAAATTTTGTTCCAAAAACAACGCCAAAATGGATTACAAATTAGTTCTCTCGAAATCCGCTCATTCCGATAAGTTTGTAACTTTTGTCTTTCATAATTAGGGCAGATAATCTAATCGTATACGGTTTGTCGTCATGTTTGAAGCTTAATGTACCTCTCGTACCTTTAATATTGTCTTGCTCACGTTCTTCAAAAGTGTAATCTTCATAAGTAATATCTTTCCAAACAATCCCATATTTATCAGCAGATTCTTTTAGTTTATTAAAAGTTCTTTCCATGTTAGCATTGTATTTTTCTGGAGTTAAATCTTCAATTTCTTTTAATCCTCTTTCACTGATTTTATCGGCATTTTCTTTTCCAAACGCTTTTACATCTTCAAGCGTAAAAAGTGCTTTTATATATTCTTCTTTAGATAGTTTGTCCATTTTTTTTAAAATGGTCATGGCATGTTTTCCGACATCTTCAGGTTTTTTAATAGTAGTCGAATTTTCACAGGAAATAAATAATACAGAAACAATTAAAAGAGTAAAGATGTGATGTGCTTTTTTCATGGATTTGGTTTTGATAAGTGCTTAAAGATATAACAATTCACGAAAGAATCGGTACGGGATTCACTCAAATGTTCGTTCTTCTTCACGTTTGAGTCTTCCCAAACCTAATAAACCAAACGCATCATCAAATTCCATCGAATAGACTTTTATTCTGTATGTTTGATTGTTTGCTTTAAAATATAAAGTTCCTGTATATCCAATCATGGAATTATTTTGAGTGGCTTTGTATTCGTAATCAAGGTATTCAATTTGACTTAAATGCACATAATTATCAATCGCTTCTTGTGTAATATCATGGTAAATTCTGTCAATATCCTTGTTGTATGTATCAACGTCCATTGTTGAAGCTTTATCTCTAAATTCATCACTAACTGCTACTTCTTCAAGCACATTTTTAATTTCATCCAAGGTTATAAAATGTGTGCGAAATGCTTCTTTATCAAGCGTATCTAACGTCGTTAGAATGTCGAATACATGTTTGCCAACGTATTTTTGTGGAATGTTTTTAGGCGACTCGCAAGCACTGAAGGAAAACCACAAGATGAAAGCAATAAGTAAGAAGCTGATTTTTTTCATGTTGATTTACTTTCTAACAGGTTCAAAATTTGCCAAACTATACAAGCGTTGTTTATCATTAACTGCAAACGAAATTATTTTTGCCACATACTCTTTTTCGTTATTTACAAAAACCACATAACCATCATGAAACAGAATGCCGCTGTCGGCGCGTGTTTGATACACATATTCTTTAAATGTGATTGTTTTCCAATCAATAGTATGACGCTCGCCCGATTCTTTAATCATTTCATAGGCTTGTTGTAATTTTTTATCGTGTGTTTCTTGAGAAACTTTTGTGACAGCATTTCGAAACGTTTCTTTGATTGCAGTATCTTTTGCAAACACGCGCAATTCTTCAAGCGAAATAAAGTGTTTATTAAAATCGGCTTGTGAAATGGTTTGCATTTTTTGTAGCAATTCAAACGTATGTTTTCCAACTAGTTCTGCTGGTTTTGGTTGCGAAGAAGTACAACTAATGATTGTTGAAACCACAACGAAAGCTAGAATATAGATTGATTTTTTCATGTTTATAAAGATAGTTTTTCTTGAATTCCATTCAGCGTTTTTATTGCTAAATCATCAATAGCAGATGCTTCGGTTTTAAAAGTAATGGTAATCGTTTGATTTGGCAAAATATCAAAGAAATTATCTGAAAAATGTCCTTTGGCTTTTGTGTAAAGGAAAACGTCTTTTTGCAAGGTTTTGGCAGAAAGTTCAATGGTAAATCCTGTTTCGGTTTTTGTCACTTCCGTGGAAACGTCTTGCGGCGATAATTTTAAATCTTTTGGTCGAGTCACATAGAATAGGGAAGAAGTTGTGTTTGAAATTGAATCTGAACTTGAACTTGAATTTGACGTGAATGTTCCGCGCATCACATAGGCACTTGGAGCTATTTTGATGTGTGCTACAGGAGTTCGCGCTACCAATTGACTCGTATTTGGCGCAATGGTTAATCGTTGTTGTACATTGTGAATGTTTTTTCCGTTAAAATCTACAAAGTCCAAAAAGAAATCACCTTTTAATGGCGCTAGTTTATCAGAAACGATATAGGTTTTTATGGTATCATTTTCCACTACAGAAGAAATCAAGACATCTTCAAAAGATTTTTTAGCTTTATAATGCAAGGCTTTCCAATTTCCTATAAAATCTATGCTCGACCATGAAACAACAGGCCAGCAATCGTTCAACTGCCAATACAAACTTCCCATACAATACGGCATGGCGCGGCGTTGTGCTTCCATTCCTAAAGTCATTCCTTTGGCTTGCGTTAATTGACTCATATATACATAATCGTCTCCCGAAGTCGGCACAGGATAATCACGTTCCATATATTCCCGAATCAGCTTGAAACCTCTCGGATGTTTTTGATGTGTTATGTAACTATCGTGATTGATACTGATACTATCTTCTTGTGTAAACATGCGAATAGCTTCATACGATGGAAATGACTGAAAACCGAATTCGCTCATAAAACGCGGTACTTTTTCTTCAAAACGTTCAAATGGATATGCATCGTGCCAAACGCCCCAATCGTGTGCATCACCTTCAAATTGAAATCTTTTGTCTCCACGTCCGTAGCTCGGCGAACTTTCCCAATAATCAATCTCAGGATTTAGTTTTGCCACAGTTTTTGGCAAAATACGATCAAAAACCGCCAAATAACTATTCCAGATTTCTTCTTTTTGTGCTTCCGTTTTATCCGCTTGCCAGCCCCAACGATGCCAAGCTTCATTGTTTTCATTGTTTCCGCACCACAACGCAATTGAAGCATGATTGCGAAGTCGTTTTACTTGATCGATTGCTTCTTGCTCTATGTTTTTTAAAAATGCCTTGTCTCCAGGATACATCGCGCAAGCAAACATAAAATCTTGCCACACCAATATTCCTTTTTCATCACATAATTCGTAAAAAATATCGTTTTCATAAATACCGCCGCCCCAAACGCGCAACATGTTCATATTGGCGTCTACAACATCGTTTAAGAGCTTTTCGTAATGCGCATCTGTTACTTTGTCTTGCATGCTGTGTTGCGGAATGTAATTGGCACCTTTCATAAACACAGGAATGCCATTGAGTTTAAAATAGAATGTTTCTCCTTTTTCGTCTTTTTCTCGAATGAGTTTGATGGTTCGCAATCCAATTTTTGCTGTTTGCTGTGCTTTTAAATGTTTTCCTTCTTTTAATGTAATGTCAAAATTATACAAATACGGTTCGCCCAAATTATGTGTCCACCAGCGTTGCGGATTTTTTATTTGAAGATTGGTCGCATACGTATGTGTTCCTTTTTTAACAGGCGATTTTACCGTATGTGTGGTATTGTCATATTTTATTTCAAAGCTTGTTTCTTCTACTGCTTCATCTGACGAAATCGTATATAAAACGCTGAGTTGAGCGAGCGAATCTGTAAGTGTTTCTTGTTTAAAATGCACATCTTGCAATCGCATATTGTTCCATGAAGTAATTTTGATTGGTTTCCAAATTCCTGAGGTATTAATAATTGGTCCCCAATCCCAACCGTATTGAAATTGTGCTTTTCTAGTAAAAACTCGTGCGCCAGGTGGCAATACATAATCGAGTTTAGCCGCTTCTTTTTCTTCGTGAGTACTGGTTTTTTGGAATTCAATTCGCAATGAATTGTTGGCTTTTGCTAGGTTTTTAATGTTAAATTTCCAAGTTCGGAAGGCATTGTCTGTTTTTCCTAGTAATGAATCGTTGAGGTAAATGGTTGCGTAGGTATCCAAACCTTCAAACGTAAGTTCGATATGTGATTTTTCTAAAGTTTTTTCATCAAGATTTAATGTAGTTTGGTATTCCCAATTTTTCGTAGGAACCCATTGTACATTGAGTTCGTTTGAACCTATAAACGGATCTGGAATTTTATTATGAGCTAATAAATCAGAGTATACATTCCCGGGAACGGTTGCTGAATTCCAAGTTGTATCGGTTTGTTGTTTAAATTCCCAGCCTTGATGAATGTTTACTACCGTTGGTCGGTCGTCTTTTGCGCAACTATTAAAGAGTATGGCGATTGCCAGAAGTATGTAAAAGTGTTTTAGGTTCATGAATTGATGCGTTCTAAAATTTGTTGAATTTTTTCTTTGTTGGAAGTCGCAATACGCGTTTCATTAAACAGTTTGGTACTGTTCATGCTAATTTTTGGAATGTTGATGGATTGATGAATGCTTGTTGCAGAAGCGTGAATTTCCTGAAAACCACTTTCTTTAAAGAGATAGGCATTGCTCGGATTGATTCCGCCACCAGGCATAATAATGAATTCATTTTCAGTGAGTTCTTGTAATTCTTGTAAAAGTAAAATACCTTTTTCGGCACTTTCTGCTTGTCCAGAAGTCAACACGCGATCTACGCCCAAAACTGCCAATTCTAATATCGCTTCTAGCGGATTTGGAACCCAATCAAAACCACGATGAAAGGTGAATGTCATCGGTTTGGCAAGTTCCATAAGTTCTTTTGTACGTTCCGTATCAATCGTTTGGTCTTGTTGTAAAATTCCTGAAACGATTCCGGCGCAGCCTAATTCTTTACACAAGAGAATATTCTCCTTCATAATGTCAAATTCACTACGAGAATAGGTAAAATCGCCACTTCTTGGGCGAATTAATACATGCACAGGAATTTTTACATCGCTCATTACTTTTTTGAGCAATCCGTAAGAAGGTGTAATGCCGCCAACTGCCAATTCGGAACACAATTCAATGCGATGTGCGCCCGCTTTTTGGGCATTGATAGCAGATTCATAAGAGTTAGCGCAGATTTCTAGGAGCATGTTTTTTTTAATTAAGAATTATGAATTAAGAATTATGAATTAAGAGTTATGAGTTATGAATTATGAATTATGATGGTTGATTTCGACAAGCTTTTTGTAAACAGCTTTGGTTTTGTATACTGAACTTGCTAAAGTATCAAATATATCATTTAAAAATGTTTTTTGTTTAGTGTAATATATCATTTGTTGATACGAAATTGATTCAATGTAGCTATTCGTATTTATGAATGGTAGTGTACAAGTAAATTTGTAAGTACTGTTTTGTTTTTTGAATAAAACCTTTTTAGATTAGAATTCGCTTGTTTGGGAAATCACAATACTTATGATACAACTAAAGTGATTGAAAATTATAGACAAAAAAAACGCCATCATACTCATGGCGCTTAAAAAATAATTGCTTAAATCTAAATTACCCCCATAATCTAGTCAAACTAATTTTTATTGTATATACTTTCTATTTTTTTGAATCGTTTCTGTATCCTATTTTGGGTTATTGATTGTAGGTTTTACTTTTAATTTTAGTACAGCTATCAAACTGAGTATTATTGAGATTATGGTAAACTTTTAAAATGTGCTCAAAGTAACGAGGACTAATTTTAATTCATTTTATGCTTCCATGAATTAATTATTATTCATTTGTTAAGTCCGTTTGTGGTTGTTTTTTGAATTGGATTGCTGCTAAAATTTGAAGAATTTCTATATCGCACTAATGTATTTGGATATTTTGAGCGGTGGCATTTTAGAAAATTTAAAAAGAGGGTTCAAAATACTTGCAAATGATAATACAATTAAAAATAATTATTTTATAAACTTAGAAGCTTGGAATTTACAGTAAGGTTTCAGGTGAGTTTCCTAAATTGTGGGAAGTTTGCTGCATTCTTACTTAATGATTTCCTATCTTCGGGGAAGTTAAAAACATTGCTGTAAAATATTTCCCCGACGTAGGGGAAACTAAAAACATTGCTGTAAAATGTTTCCCCGCTGTAGGGGAAACTAAAAACATTAATGTAAAATGTTTCCCTGTTGTAGGGGAATTAAAAAACATTGATGTAAAATGTTTCCCGCATATAGGGGAATTAAAAAACATTGATGTAAATTTATTCCCGTGTCATATTTATTGATAAAAATGTAATGAAATGACAGAATATGATTAAAAAAATGATAAATATGTAATATGGATACAATTAAGCAACCTATGTTTAGATACTATCGTAATAGTGAGTTTTTGCAATACATGAAAGATGTACTGGCAATAGTAAACAGCGTTGACGTGTTATCGTTGCAACTTACCGAGCAAGTACAATTGTTGACGATGCATACCAATAAATTATTGGAAGTATTTGAACAGGAGAAGCAACAAAAAATCACAGAAGCTTTGCTGGTATTGGATGCCAAACGTGATAGTTTGTTTATAGGAATAAAGCGTTTGTTGGAAGGAAATACACATCATTTTGATTTTATAAAACAAGCAGCCGCCAAGCGATTGTTGTCACATTTGGAGAGTTATGGAAAGGATATTACTCGAATGAGTTACCAAGCAGAAACAGCCGTGATTGATAGTATGTTATCAGAATGGCATGCGGAAGCCAATTTGCAGGAAGCTATTGTTTTACTTGAACTTACTGAATGGACGGAAGCGCTACAAGACAGCAATACACAATTTGGAGAACTTTATGTAACTAGAATTGCGGAAACTGCCGCTACTAAAAAACCTAGTTTTTCTAGCTTGCGTACGGATGCAAAAAAGGCATACCGTGCATTTATACATCGTATAGAAGCCTTTGTTGTACTAAATATAAATGAAGCATATACACAGTTGCAACGTGAGATTTATGAGTTGACAAAACAATATAATCAACTGGTAAAGGCACGTAAGAATACTTGAACATGAAAAGTTACGTATTGTTATTTTCTTCATGCTGAATTAGCCATTTTTTTCGCTCAATTCCGCCGCCATAGCCAATCATTTTTCCATCTTTTCCAATGACTCTGTGACAAGGTATGATGATGGAAATTCTGTTATGACCATTTGCGGAAGCTACTGCTCTTATTGCTTTTGGATTATTTATTTTTTCAGCTTGTTTTTGATAGGTTGTAGTTGTTCCATATGCGATGTCTTGCAAACAGTTCCAAACGGAGTTTTGAAAAGCTGTACCTGGAGTATCAAGTGTTACTTGAAATGTTTTTCTGGCTCCTTTAAAGTATTCTTCAATCTCTTTTTTAGCTTGTTTGATGTGTTCATTTTCGCCCGAAATGATGTTTGCTTTTAATAGTTTTTGTAAGTCTTTAAATTCTGTTTCAAGCTTTCTTCTGTCTACAAATTCTAGCAAACAGATTCCGTTATCAGTTGCGCAAACAAACATGGGACCTAATGGAGTTGTGAGTCGGTTGATAAGAATTATATTTTTGTTTTTGCTGTGTTTGGGAGATTTGCCCACAAGTTTTTTAAAGGTATACCCAAAACCGCTCAAGGATTCGTAGCCTGTATCAAAAGCAGTGTGTGTAGCGTTTTTCCCTTTTTTTAATTCTTGAAAGGCATTGTTTATTCGATACATTCTTTGGTAAGCTTGAAACGTTATGCCGTAATTTTTTTTAAACCATCTGCGCACAACTTCTGGACTGATTCCTTTTTGTCTTAGTTGAACGTCTGTGAGTTTCTCTTTTGGATTTTCTTTGACTAATGTGATGGCATTTTCTACTTGTTCAGGAGCTTGATTTGCATTTTCAGTAGGTTTACAAATTTTACAAGGTCGGTATCCGTTGTCTAAAGCTTCTTTGAATGAAGTGTAAAATACTACGTTTTTTAGTTTTGGTTTTCTTGCTCTACATGTTGCAATGCAAAATACACCAGTTGTTTTTACACCTACAAAAAAAATCCCCACAAAGCGTTGTTCTCTGTCTAATAGTGCTTGATAATACGTTTCTATTTTGTCGTGGTCAGTAATGAGCATTTTAGAAGATTGTTTTAAATGCGTGTTGGTTTAAAATTGTTTGTACTGTTTCTTCAAATGTACCATACATTTTATCGAAAAGAAAATTCCCCATACTGATACGTTTTACTCCTAGTTTTGTTAATGTTTCAAAGTCTGGAAGATTGGGCATACACATTACATTAATGGGCAAATGAGTAGCTGCAACAATAGTTTTAATGTCATCTTCTTTTTCAATACAAGGAGTAAAAATTGCATCTGCTCCAGCATTTTGATATAGTTGAATTCTTTTTTTTGTTTCTTCAATGATGTTTTCTTTGAGCAGTATAAAGGTATCTGTCCGAACGTTTATAAAAATATCAATTGCTTCTTTTTGTAGTTGTTCTTTTATGGTTTTAAGTGTTTTTGCAAAGTCATGTGCGGGCACTAAAGTTCGCGTTTCAGTTACCACACTATCTTCAATATTGATTCCGACGACGCCTAATGCTGCGAGTCTTTTGATATGATTGATAATTTGTGTTGGATTGCGACTGTAACCAGATTCCAAATCAACAGATAGTGGTAGCGTTGTGTGAAGTGCAATTCGCTTAATAATATATTCTAACTCAGAAAACTCCATTTCTTCTCCATCATTATACCCTAAAAGACTAGCAATTGCAGCACTAGAAGTCCCAATTGCTTGAAAGTTTAGTTTTTCGGCAGTTTTTGCGCTTGGTACATCCCAAACATTTGCAATGAGTAACGGTTTTTCTTGTTGGTGTAAATTTTTAAATTCCATTTGTTAACTTTTGATGCAAAGTACGTATGACGAAATTTGGTAGGCAACCGAAAATTGGACATGTATTTTTTATGTATGAGTTTATAAAATTTTACTGCTCAATGTTGAAGATATAGCGAAAAGTGTTTTACTGTAGTTGAATTCGCTATTGAAAACTAAATACTAACGGAATGATAAACTGAAAAAATAATATTAAGAATGCAATCGAAATGATATTAAGTAAAAATCCTGCGCGTGCCATTTGTGCTACTTTTACATGACCGCTTGCAAATACAATAGCGTTTGGCGGTGTAGACATTGGCAGCATGAAGGCGCAACTAGACGCCATTGTTACAGGAATGAGAATGTGTAAGAGATCAATTTTTAATCCGATAGCCACACCAGCTACCATAGGCGCAAAAATAGCGATCAACGCAACATTACTCATCAATTCTGTCATAAATAGCATGACAGCGATTAGAATACTGCAAATGACTAAGATGCTTAGCGTGGTATTGTTGCTTACCGCAGTTCCGATCAAATCAATGATTCCGACGTTTGAGAGACTGCTTGCTAGTGCCAATCCGCCGCCGAATAAGAGGAGAATTCCCCAAGGAAGTCGTTGGGTATCTTCCCAAGCTAGAATGTTCTTGTGTTGGTGTGTTGCTGTAAAACAAGCAAACGCGGCAACAAGACTGATGGTGGTGTCTGATAATGCTAAGTTTGGAAATAGACTGTTGAGGTAGTTTTTTCCAATCCAAAATATGATAGCAGTGATAAAAATAACCATTACGATGATTTCTGAACGGCTAATTTTTCCGAGCTTTTCCATTTCACGATCAATGATTTCTTTTGATGCTTCAAAGGAAGCTAACTTGTTCGGATACATTACTTTTGTCAGTACATAATAGATGAAAAATAGCATGATAATCGCAAACGGAATGCCTATTAGCATCCACTTTACAAAGGAAATGCTGTAACCGTATTCACTTTCCATAAAACCTGCCAAGACAATGTTTGGTGGTGTTCCAATTAAGGTAGCAATACCGCCAACATTGGCTGCATAGGCAATTCCCAACATGATACTCAGCGCGAAGTTTCTATCTTTTTTGGTGAAACCATCTGCATCATTAATTAATAATTCGATCACAGAATAGGCGATAGGAAGCATGACTACGGTAGTTGCCGTGTTGCTAATCCACATGCTTAGAAAAGCAGTTGCCAACATAAAGCCTAAGATGATTTTGTTTGGACTCGTGCCTGTAAGTTTGATAATTCCCAAAGCGACACGTCGGTGCAGATTTACTTTTTCTAACGCAAGTGCCAAGACAAATCCGCCAAAGAATAGGAAAATAATTGGATGTCCGTAGTTGACCGCAACTTCTTTGATCGGCATAATGCCCAAAAGTGGATAAAATGTAAGCGGAATTAATGCGGTGATGGAAATAGAAACTGTTTCGGTAATCCACCATAAAATCATCCACAATGCAACGCCAATTACTTTGTCTGCTTCCGGGCTGATAAGTTCAAAAGGTGCAAAAAAGAACAGTAAACATAATGCGGGACCTAAAAAGAGAATTATTTTTTTCTTCATGAGTGTGTTGAAAATATTGCTATTCTTTCGGAATGATTATAGTTGCAAAATATGAAATAAATTTTATGTCTATACTTTTTACTTTGAAATACTCTTATAATGAGTAATATATAGAAAAAGAGCCATACATTTTCGTATGGCTCTTTTTTGATGTTCTCTGAAGTTTATTTTAATTATTTTAGAAACTCTTTTTTAGTTAAATTGTTGTCAAATTTAATATCAGACCAATTAACTGTAATCCAAGGAGCATCAGTGACATCGGCTTGCCAAGTAGATTTTTTGTATTTACGTTTGGTAGGTATTAAGAAACCATCTATTTTTTCATAATCTATCTGCATAAGTAATGGCTCTTTGACGACACCAAAATCGACAACCGTAAATAAGAATTGATCTACCAAACCTGTTTCTTTGTTGATGTATAGTTGATAGATATCAGTTGGGATATCATTTTTAGACTCGAAAGATACTTTTACGATATCATATTTCTTCGAATCGATTTCTTTTTCGCCAATATATTCGTAGTTCAATCCTGGATCTAATAGTTTTTGGAACATAGTAAACCAATAAAAGTTGGTTGGTCTGTTAAACATTACTCTTTTTAGCGCAGTTGTATCGTTTATAAGTTTTTTATCAACCTTTAGCCAATATTCTTTGCCGTCATACCCTTGTTCTAAGGTACCTTTTAGTTGTGGTAATGTACGCTCATGTTGTATGTATTTACCATAAGATAGTTCATTTTCAAAGATGTATTTTTCGGTTGACTTATCAGATTTACCGTCTGGAGTAGTGTAGGTGTAAGTATATACTACATCTTTTTTAGCTCTTAGTGTTTCATAGTTTCCAACTTTTTGAACTAGCTTATAAATTAGTTCGTGTCCTTTGTTCTGAAAATCAATACTTACGTTTTCTTTTATAGCGATCTTTGTTTCTTCTTTTTTAGAAGTTTCTTTACAGCTTACAGCAATTATGAGTGTGGCGTATAGTATTGCAATTGTTTTTAAATTCATTTTGTTGATTTAGTATAAGTTATAACTAGGTTAAAGTGTTTTAGCTTCCCAAGCAAATTTTTGAAAAGGAGTATCTATAGGTGTATTTGCAATATGATTGGTATAGTTGCTGATTGTTTTTTGTGCAAGTCCTAAAATAATTTCTAACACTTGTTGTTCTCCATAACCAGCCTCATAGAATGCTTGTAAATCTTGTGCTGTAACATGACCTCGATTGTGAAGAATTTTTAAGGTCATTTCTTGTAATGCTTGTAATTTTGAATTATTAAGTTTAGAACCATTCCTTAATGCTTCAGTCAATTCAGGATCTACTTTCATCATGTTAGCAATAGCTGTATGTGCAGGAACACAGTAGTGGCATTTATTTTCTACATTAATCGTTTGCCATACTACGGTAAGTTCTTCAGCGTTAAAAGATGTATTAGAAAATAAGCTATGTAAATTTTTATATGCTTCAAGTGTTTCTGGAGACGATGCTAAAACACCGTGCAAGCCAGGAAGCATTCCGAAGCTTTTTACAGATGCTTCTAGTTGTTCTTTACTACCTTCGGGAGCAGTTTCGATTGTGTGTACTTTTAATGTTGTCATAGTTTTTTTGTTTTATTATTTAATAACTAAACGATCATTTAGTATTGGTGAAAAAAAATATTATATATTTTGAAAAATCATTTCAATGTAGTCTGTTATTTCATCTTGTGTGTTTACTTTAGATGCGGCAGCCAAACCATGTTTAGCAAGAAGTAAGAAATTGGCTTGTTTCAATATAAGATCGGCATTTTTAGTTTTATCCATCTTTAATTTTTCAATGAATAATTCTTTAAGATTGTCCATAAATGAATTCATCTGTTTTTGAATGAACTCATCATTACTTTTAGCAAATTCGTTGTATGTATTTGTCACAAAACAGCCTTTTTCATTTCCTTCAACGTTGCATATATTGACAGAATCATAGAAAAAAGTTTTTATGTCTGAGATCCCATTATTGGAATTTTTAAATTCTTCGAAGATAAAATTTACTTTTTTATGGTAATTTTCTAAGCTTTTAAGAAATAGTCCACGTTTATTGCCAAAACTTGAATATATAGAAAACTTGTTGATGCCCATTTCTTTTTCAAGCATTTGCATAGTAGTGCTTTCATACCCATTTCGCCAAAAAAGCCTCATGGCTTTATCAACTACCAAATCTTCATCATATTCTTTTTTTCTTGCCATTATCTAAATTCATCAACAAAACTAAACAATCGGTTAGAAATAAAAAAAAGTTTAACTTTTATTTTTGATTATCTTGATAATCAATTGTAATGTGCGTATAGAATTTGTGTTGTTTTTAACTTATTAGTGAATGTTTCAAGTAGATTTTTGAAGTTTTTTTACTTTAAAAACGTCTTTATTAAAAACAAATATTCGATACATTCGATCTCCAATTTTACTGTAACTTGGAATGTCGTTTTGCCAGAATTCGATATTGTTTTCGGTTAATAACACTTTTATGTCTGCTACTTTTTGTTTAGAACGTGTGGCAAGTACCAAATGTTGATGTTTGATGCCGTATACATGATTTTTGTAGAATTCGATGGCTTCCTGTTTGTTTGGTGAAGCAAATAAAATTTTTCCTTTTTGTCCTCTTTCTATATAAAATACTTCCCAAATTCCATGATTAAAACTTAAGACTTCAACATCGTCAGATTTTGGTGTGCCGATACCATCAATGTAGAATCTGTGGAATCCTTCTGCGATGAAGGTATCGTGTAATTGTTTTAGTTCTTTGTCTGTTTGAGGATTCATTAGTGGTGGTTTGAGGTTTTTTGGTATTTAAAACTTATTTAAATTGCTTTATCAAAATGCTTTCTTATAAATTTCGTCTTTGTGTTGTTAAGAACATTTACTCTGCAATTGCAAAAGTATAGCAAGGTTTATTTTTATGCTCTATCTATTTTTTCCAGTTTTCTGCTAGGTTTGGATCGTGAATAATGATTCTATCAACAGGCGATATTATAAATTGAGTAAACCATTTTTGAGGATTTTCTCCGTTCTAAGATATTGAATAATTGTGTCTCCTAGAATATGCAAGGCAAGAAAATCTACCAAGAAAAAATTTTCAATCATTTTCAAAATAAAGTCACTATTTGGCAATGATATCTTGATTGTAAACGGAGTTAATTTTAGAACTCTATAACAAGAATAAAAAGAAAAGCACTCTTAAAAGTGCTAAGAATGCCTTGTTTTTTGAAGTTATGGGCTTTTGCAACGGTTACCGTTGTTGCCAACTGATTTATTATTATGAATATGCGCCAGAAGAATAAGTCAATTCATAACTATGGGTATAAATTTCAAAAACAATTCCGAATGGATCTTCTACATAGCACATTTTATAAGGCTTATCATTTGGATAGTATTCTCTAATTGGCATTCTTTGTTTTCCACCATAAGACAAAATTCTCTCAATCAGTTCTTCAATATTTGGGTCTTGCACACAAAAATGAAAAAGTCCTGTATTGAAAGGATTGAATTCAGGTGCTTCTTTTATTCCGTGTGGGAAAGAGAAAAGTTCAATTCCGATTCCGTCAGAAGTCGCTAAATGAGCAATTTCGAATTCAGACCAGTCGTCTCCAAAAACGTCAATACACATTTGTCCAATAGCAGTTTCCTTTTCTTTTTGAACCTTTGAGGGCTTCATAATTACATACCATCCCATTACTTCTGAATAAAATTTCACTGCTTCATCTATATCAGGAACCGTTATGCCAATGTGTGAAAATGATTTTGGGTAATTTTTATTATTTATCATAATTTATATTTAGATTCCAAAATTAATCTATATTTACCTAATCTACAATAACTTACTATAAAGTGGTATAGTTACTGAAACGAGTAAAATAATGAAAATCAATATTTTAAAATTATGTTTTTAAATAAAGAAAATGTTTGCCCCTTAAATTATACGATTAATTTAATAGGTACAAAATGGAAACCTTTAGTTTTATTCCATTTACTAGAAGGTGGTTTGCGTTCAGGAGTATTACAGAAGAAAATTCCAGAAATTTCAAATAAAATGTTTACCCAAACAGTACGAGATTTAGAAAAAGACGGACTGATATCCAGAAAAGTTTTTCCTGTAGTTCCTCCAAAAGTGGAATATAGTTTAACTGACAGAGGTAAATCACTTGAGGATATTTTAATAAGTTTGGATAAATGGGGTTTGGAAGATTGTCAAAATTCATCGAATTGACTCGATTTCAAACTTGTTGCCAAAGTACGTATATACCAAATTCAGTATATCATACCAATATTAAATAACGTCAGTTCGATATAAATCATTCAATTTATATTTATAGTAATTTTAGAAATAATTCCGCTATATAATTCATTTTTAAGGTTTTATTTTCGTTTTCTTTGCTTACCCAAAGAAAAGAAACAAAAGAAAGGGAACTTTTCCAGAGGTATTTTTAGTTTTTCTTTTAGAGAAAAACTAAAACCGCATGAGTTTTTCTAAATTTTCTCCAAGGTTTCGAAAATTTTTAACGAAAAACTCCTGCTATACTGCGGAAAAGAAAAGTTTCAAACTAAAATTCTTACGTCGAACTCACGTTAAATAATAACAGAAACCAATTCCAAATCAATTTCCCATTATGCTCCATAAAAGTAAACCAAATACCATACATACACAAAGTGGTTTTCCGTAAAATTGTAAAAAAATAAGTGAAGTCTAAAAAAAGATTCATCAAAGAAACAAATTACCATAAGTTTTAAATTTCCACTTTACACCATATAAAAATATTCGCAATAACAAATCATATTTTTATTCTGGAAACATAATCATTCTATGAAGTATTTTTTGAACATTGAACACCAAACACCCAAAACCCAGTAGGCTGAGAGAAGCCGAAGCCTACTTCACCACAATCTCATCTAAAAAAGTCCACGCTTTGTTTCCTGCGCCTTGCATTCCATCGGGAATAGTCCCGTAATTCGGAATGTGGATTTCGATATGTTGTGTCACTATTTCTTCAATTTGAAAGGCATGCGGAACAAGCGTTGCATCCGTTTGCGGAATTTGATTGATTTGATGCAATGTTCTGCCATCTTGCTCATTTACATAACTGATACCGATTTCCTTTGGCGCATAAATCCATTGACCGTTGGCGTTGTAAAATCGTGTAGAGACTGAACTAATTTTAGTTGGTTTTTCCAAATCAATAGTAATTGTTACGTCTTTTCCCCAGAAACCAAGCCATTCCTTGTCGCCATAACGTGTATCACTTCCTGAAACACCATTTACCAATCCAGCTTTTCCGCTTCCTGCATACACTTTGTGCGCTTTTGGTTCAAGTGTAATTGATGCGCCAACCGCTTTATGATTTTTATACACAATGGTAAAATCGCGCCCTAACTTTTCGTTGTCATCAAAAACTGCCGCTTTTAAAACCGTTGAACCTTCAATTGGTAAGTAACCTGTATATTTCTCCGATTGTAAAGTTGGCGAAGTTTCATCTGTAGTGTAGCGAATGGTTTTATTGCGAATCACGGTTTGTAAATCAAACACCATGATGTTGTCATTTCGTTTGGTAACTTCACCTTCAATCTCGTACAAATGATTGGCATAATTCACGTTCTGTGCATCCAAACGTTTGTGAAAATGTGAGAGGCGATACGTAAAATCCTCATAATCTTTTTTCCTCGGATTTGACCAGTTCACTTCCGCCATCGCAATAACTCTTGGAAACGCCATATATTCCACTTTTTCAGCAGTCGGAATATATTCTGTCCATACATTTCCTTGCGCGCCCAATACAAATTTGGCTTCGCTTTCGGTTAATTCTTTTGGAATCGGATTAAAATAATACACTTTTTTCAACGGTAAAAAACCACCAATTGCCAACGGTTCGTCTTCATTATCCGATTGATAATAATCAAAATACGCATGCGATGTTGGTGTCATAATCACGTTATGTCCAGATTTTGCTGCTTCAATCGCACCGTTCATACCGCGCCAAGACATTACAGTTGCATTTGGCGCCAATCCACCTTCTAGAATCTCATCCCAACCAATAATACTTTTCCCTTTACTATTAATATATTTTTCCATGCGCGCAATAAAATAACTTTGCAAACCATGTTCATCTTTTAAATCTTCTCTTTTAATAAGTTCCTGACAATATTCACAGGCTTTCCAACGTGTTTTTGGCGCTTCATCACCACCAATATGAATGTATTTTCCTGGGAATAATGGCATGACTTCATCCAAAACATTTTCAAGGAAAGTAAAGGTTTCTTCTTTCGGACAGTATATATCTTCAAAAACGCCCCATTTTGTAGCAACTTTTACATTTTTGCCAGTACAACCCAAATTCGGATACGCAGCAATTGCAGCTTGTGCATGTCCAGGCATTTCTATTTCAGGAATTACGGTAATAAATCGTTTAGAAGCATAAGCAACAACTTTTTTTACTTCTTCCTGCGTGTAAAATCCGCCATAGGATTTTCCATCAAACTTTTGAGGCGTATCGTTATAATGTCCGATGAGTGTTTCATCGCGAAAAGCAGCAACTTCCTGTAATTTTGGATATTGCTTAATTTCAATTCGCCAACCTTGGTCGTCGGTTAAATGCCAATGAAACGTATTCATCTTTAATTGCGACAACAAATCAATATATTTTTTGATGAAATCAACCGAAAACATGTGACGTGAAACATCTAAGTGCATGCCGCGATACGAAAAACGTGGCGCATCTTTTATTTCTATATTTTGAATGGCAATTTTGTCGTGATTGAAGGTGTTATTTTCCAATGCTGGCGGTAACAATTGACGTAACGTCTGAAAACCATAAAAAGCGCCTTTTGCTGTTTTTGCTTTGATGATAATTTGAGAAGTATCAACCGTTAACGCATAACCTTCGTCATTTTCAATGGTAGGATCAAGCGTAAATCTGATGGTTTTCTTAGCATTTGAATCTTCTGTTAAAAGTGTGTAGCCTAATTTTTCATTTAAATAATCATTGAAAAATTCCGCCACAGCGACATGTTTTGCATCCGCGAGAAGCGACACATTTTCATCCAACAGAAAAACACCTTCTTGCATCGTTAATTCATTCGGAATCGGGATGATATACGGTTTTACGGGCGGTTGTGGTTTTGTACAACTTATAAAACAAAGGAAAATAACAAATTTGAAAAAAATATTGGCGTTCATTTTAGTATCTTAGATGCCATAAATTTAGGAATCTATTTTAATGAAACTTCAACACATCACACTTTTTATTGTCATTTCGTTATTTTTTAGTTGTTCGAATGATGAAAAAATACAAATTGCACAAAAAGATACTGACTTAATTGACTACGTAAATCCATTTATAGGAACTGGCGGACACGGACATACCTATCCTGGCGCAACCATGCCGTTTGGAATGATGCAACTCAGTCCAGATACACGGTTGGATGGTTGGGACGGTTGTTCTGGCTATCACTATTCAGACGAATATATTTATGGTTTTTCACACACGCACTTAAGCGGAACAGGAGTTTCTGATTATGGCGATATTTTGCTAATGCCAACTAATGAAATTAATTTTAATAACGGTTCGGATACTTCGGCAAACTCGGCAACGAAAAAGGGCTATCGCGCACATTTTTCGCATGACAATGAAGTAGCGGAAGCAGGTTATTATAAAGTGCTATTAGATAGTACAAATATTGAGGTAGAATTAACAGTTTCCGAACGAAGCGGAATACACAAATACAGTTTTCCTTCTGCGGAAAATCAAGTGGTCATGTTAGATTTGGTACATCGTGATAAAGTGTTGGACGCAAAAATTGAAAAAGTGTCTGATACAGAAATTGTAGGATATCGTTTTTCGGAAGCTTGGGCAAGCGATCAACGGTTGTTTTACGTACTAAAAACATCGCATCCATTTGAAGATATGCTACAATCGCCACCAAAAACTGGAATGCCAGGCGGAAGACGATCTGCGTTAACTTTTAAGAATCCAAACAACGAACCTATTATCATTAAAGTCGGAATTTCGGCAGTTGATATAGAAGGCGCACGAAAAAATTTAGAACAAGAAATAGGAACTAAATCTTTTGAAGAAGTAAAGAAAATAGCGCAAGAAACTTGGGAGAAACAACTAGAAAAGATTGTGATTGAGAGTGAAGATGTCGATTATAAAACAAATTTTTATACCGCGTTGTATCATACGATGATTGCGCCAAATATCTATCAAGATGTAGACGGACGTTATCGTGATATGGATATGAAAATTCATCAATCTGACGACCATACACATTATACCGTTTTTTCTTTGTGGGACACGTATCGCGCGGCACATCCGTTGTATACGATTATTGAACAAGAACGCACAAACGATTTTATCAAAACCTTTATTAAGAAATACGAATCTGGCGGAATTATGCCTATTTGGGATTTATCAGCGAATTATACAGGTTGTATGATTGGCTATCACGCAGTTCCTGTAATTTCAGATGCGTATATGAAAGGCATTCGCGATTATGATGTAGAAAAAGCGTTTGAAGCAATGAAACACAGTGCTACACGTGATAAATTGGGCTTGAAATATTACAAAACACTTGGGTACATTCCTGTAGAAATGGAATCGGAGTCGGTTTCGAAAACTTTAGAATATGCGTATGACGATTGGACAATTGCGGAAATGGCAAAAGCCATGGGAAAAACCGCAGATTATGAGGAATTCATTAAGCGAGCGCAATACTATAAAAATATTTATGACCCAGAAACAAAGTTTATGCGCGGACGTTTTAGAAACACTTGGTTTTCTCCTTTTGATCCGTATGAAGTCAACTTTAATTACACGGAAGCCAACTCGTGGCAATACAGTTTTTATGTGCCGCAAGATGTTTCAGGCTTTATTGATTTGTTAGGCGGAAAAGACAAGTTAGAAGCACAATTGGACAAATTATTTACGGCAAATCAAGAAACTTCTGGGCGCAATCAGGCAGATATTACAGGATTGATTGGTCAATATGCACATGGAAACGAGCCGAGTCATCATATGGCATATTTGTATAATTTCATCAATAAACCATCAAAAACACAGGAATATGTGCATCAAATTTTAACAACGTTGTACAAAAATGAACCTGATGGAGTTTCTGGAAATGAAGATTGCGGACAAATGAGTGCTTGGTATGTATTGAGCAGTTTAGGTTTCTATTCTGTAACGCCAGGAACCAACGAATATATCATCGGAACGCCATTATTTGACAAGGCAACCATCAATCTAGAAAATGGAAAAACCTTTACGATTATCGCAAATAATAGCTCGAAAGAAAATATATATATCAAATCGGCAATGCTGAACGGAAAGAATCATCCAAAAACATATCTCAATCACGCAGATATAATGAATGGTGGCACTTTAGTTTTCGAAATGACCAACACACCAACCGATTGGGGAACGAAAGATGAGCACATTCCGGTAACGGAAATTAAAGAACATAAAATTGTGCCGCCACCATTTATTGCGAAAGGCGATATTGCGTTTAAAGGCTCAACAGAAGTTGTGTTAGAAACTGTAGACAAAAAATCAACGATTTATTACAGAATGATGAATGTGTATCAATCATTTAAGCCAGACTTTGTAGTATATGACAAACCTATCAAAATTGAAAATAAGAGTTTCTTGGAAGTGTACGCGCAGCGTGGTGAAGAAAAAAGTGCCATAATAACTACAGATTTCTTTAAAATAGATCCAAACCTAAAAATAAAGCTAGAAACGGAATATGCCAATCAATACAATGCAGGCGGACAAAATGCACTAATTGATGGAATTTTTGGAACCGAAGATTTCCGCACAGGAACATGGCAAGGATATTTTGATACAGATGTGATCGCAACCGTTGATTTAGGAAAAGTAAAACCTATACATACGATTCAAGTAAACTTTTTGGAAGATCAAAAAAGTTGGATCTTTTTACCGACAGAAGTTGAATGTTATGTGAGTGACAATCCAAACCGATTTTACAAATCATTGCCAACACAAACGTTTGAAGTTACAAAACCCAAAGAAGGTGCACATATTAAAAACGTAAGTTTTGATATGAAAGGTTATAGTGGACGTTATGTGAAAATTGTTGCCAAAAAACTAGGAGAGCTTCCTGAATGGCATTTAGGATACAAACACAACGGACGCAGTTGGTTATTCGTAGACGAAATAGAAGTAAAGTAATAACAGCATGCTGAGCGGAATCGAAGTATGGTTATTTGTAGATGAAATAGAAGTGAAGTAATAAAAAATGTTAATTGAAAAAGAACATCAAAGACGAATGAAAAAAGAAATCACGTTTAAAGAATTAAAAGATTCAGGATATTTACACAAAACAATCAATGAAGAATTACAAGAAAATTTAATTGCACGAATCAAAGCAAATGAACCTGTTTTTGAAGGTTTGTTAGGGTACGAAGACACGGTAATTCCGCAATTAAAAAAAGCAATTTTAGCAGGACATCATATCAATCTTTTAGGATTACGCGGACAGGCAAAAACACGAATTGCCAGAAGTATGGTCGATTTACTTGATGAATATATACCCATTGTAAAAGGTTCTGAAATTAACGACAGTCCGTTTTTACCAATTTCTAAGTTTGCGAAAGATTTACTAGCCGAACACGGAGATGAAACACCAATTTCGTGGGTGCATCGTTCAGATCGTTTTTATGAAAAATTAGCTACACCAGACGTAAATGTATCTGATTTAATTGGTGATATTGATCCGATAAAAGCGGCGACTTTAAAATTGCCATATTCTGATGAACGCGTCTTACATTACGGAATGATTCCGCGTGCAAACAGATCAATATTTGTCATCAACGAATTACCAGATTTACAAGCGCGAATTCAAGTGTCTTTATTTAATATTCTACAAGAAGGTGATGTGCAAATTCGTGGTTTTCAGCTTAGAATGCCGTTGGATATTCAGTTTGTATTTACAGCAAACCCAGAAGATTACACTAATAGAGGAAGCATTGTAACACCTTTAAAAGATAGAATTGGTTCACAAATCTTTACGCATTATCCAAAATCAATAGCGTTGGCGCGTGAAATTACAGAGCAGGAAGCTTCTATTTCTTCGGAAGATAAAGCAGCAATAAAAGTTCCGAATCTGGCAAAAAACTTGTTGGAGCAAGTAGCTTTTGTAGCGCGAAATAGTGAATATGTTGATGCAAAAAGTGGCGTTAGTGCGCGTTTAACGATCAGTGCGATGGAAAATTTGATGGCTGCAGCCAAATTACGTCTAATAGAAACAGGCGAGAAGCAAACCACGATTCGATTGGTAGATTTCATGTCAATCATTCCTTCCATCACAGGAAAAATTGAATTGGTATATGAAGGCGAACAAGAAGGCGCTGATGAAGTCGCAAGATTTTTGATTGATGATGCAGTCATGGAACAATTTGAAGATTTATTTCCACGTGTGCCAAAACTAGAAAAAGAAGGTGTAAAAACAACGTATACAGATGTAATTGCATGGTTTGAAGACAATTTTATCGAACTAAATTACACAGCAACCGATGACGAATTTTACGCAAGTATCAATGCGGTTACACCATTAGATACTATCATAAAAGAATATGCTTCTGAATATAGCAAAGAAGATCAAATTTTTTGCAAAGAGCTTATTTTGTGGGCATTGACGATTAATCACAAATTAGATAAATCTGAAAATAATACGGCTTTCACTATTGATTCTTTAGGCTTTGGAAGGCATTTTTAAGAAAGAACAATACATAAAAAATGTTTCCTTAGCATCTTTGCGATCTTCGGGAAACATTTTTGGTCATTAAAAATAAAAGGATAGGTTAGTCACTATTCTAAAAAGTCTAGTGATTCTCTTTAGCCAATTGTATAGCTGCTTCATCAATTTTTTGCAAATCGATTTTTGCAATTTCTTTTACAGCTTGTTCGTAGGGTTCTTTTTTCTCTTGATCTTTCGGTTTATTTGCTTTTAAAATCACTTCATACGCAGTCATAAAGGTTTTAATATCAAGTAATGTATGATATGCTGATGTATGTTGAACGGCTGCTTGCGCCGCAAAACGCGCTAAGTTTCGCAAGTATACAGCATACTTTCCTAAAGCAAGTGGAAGTACAAGTTCAATATATTTTAATTTATCCGAAATTTTATTGTCAATATCTGTGTTGAAAGTTCCCTCTAAAACGGTTGCAGGAGATATCTGTTGATATCGATTTACAGGAACTCCAATAATGTTTTTGGTAGATAACGCGTTCAACGCTGCAGCACTGGCCAACGTTCCTGTTAAGGTTTCTGACGGATTTGCATCACTTGGCGGAATAATATACGCATCATAAATGGTTGGAATTTTTGCCAAATCATCTTTTTGCCAAGCATGTGGCACAACGTCAATTCCGTTATGTTGACTTAAGTAATATATGTTGTCTGCTGCAATTTGTTTCTCATAATACGCAGCAAAAGCTTCATCACCAGGCGTTGGTCCAGCCGTAGGAAAAGTGCCAAGTGAAGTTTGTCCGTTTACATCCCAATCTTTTTTCGTATCTAATAAATACAAAGCTAATGTAGGAGACAATGCGCCACCCAAACTATGTCCTGCAACTGCTATTTGTATGTTAGTCAAACTTTCATTTTTATGTAGAAAACTTTGTAATGCTTCTATGAGTGTTTCTTCGCCTTTATTCTTCATTCCCAATAAAATATTGAGTCCAATATGTGTTCCATTCGAAATATTTCCCGAATTAGGAACGCCAGTTACTAATTCCCAAGAAACGGTTTTATTAACAGAGAAATCTTCCACCAACCAACCAAATGGCGAGTTTACATTAGTTCCAGCAATGGCAATCACAATGGTGTTTTCACTTTCGTTATAATACATTCCCATCGTATTATCAGCATGTACCGAATTTGAAGTTGCGTCATTTGCATATACAATTGGTCCCCAAATTGCGCTCCAATCACCAATAATTTCTTTCGTATCTTTTAGTACATCATGCGCGACTTTGGTCACATAGGTTTGCATGGCTGTCATTCCGCTTTTACAATCGGTCTGACTCCAAGAGAGTCCAGAAGCAGAATTCACGGAAAATGACAAACTGTAGATTTGTTTAAGTAATTGGTTTGATGGTTTCATAGCTTTTTTTCAATTGTGTGTTAATACTTACAATACAAATTAACAGCTAAATAAAAAATACTAATAGAAGACTTTTACTCGAAAATAGAACCACGTAGTTATACTGATAAAAATTAAAAAATTGTATATAGAATGTTAAAAAAAGGTCATTATTGTAAATAATTATTACATTTGTAATAAATGTACCAAATCGAACACGAGTGAAGCAAAAAATACTTTTAATTATCTTATTACTATCATTCAGTACAGCAGCTTTTGCCCAAAGCAGTGTTCGTACCCAACTTGTTGCTACTACAGAAACAGTTTTCAATATTTCTCCAAATCCAGGAATTAATGAATTAAACATCCGATTGACGCAAAAGACAGATGCGGCAGTTGAGGTTTATAATCTTTTGGGAAGAAAAATCTACACTGGAAAACTGACAACAATGCACAATGCTATCGATATTTCTTCATGGAAATCTGGAATTTATTTGGTAAAAGTAATTACAGACAAAAAATCGATTACAAAGCGTTTTGTGAAAAAGTAAACTTTTTTTGTATTAGGTATTTGGTGTTAGTGAGTTTCCAAATATCATTTGAAATTCCTAGAACGAATCCACAGAAAACGAATAAACAAGTATGTAGTTTATGCGTTTATAAGGTTAACAGTTTATGCTTTGAAATACACTGGAAGTAAGTATCTTAACTCACAACTTTTGATCTATTTAAAAAAATTAACCGGAAGTTACAAAAAAGTATCTTTTTGCCTGTTTTAAGAGTCAAAAATTTAAAGTTCTTTAACAGCTCTATTGATTATTCTCTCATCGATATAATGTCTTTTTTATGATCTCATCAGAGGTATGAAAGGAGAAAGATTTTGTATCTCCGCTTAGGGACGAGTTTAGATAACTAAGGTATATTTTTCTCAGGCACTTCATTTACACTGTTCAATTTAGTCCGACATGGGTGGCTCACTTTACCCTAATTTCCCAATCTTGATACCGATGAAAATAAAAAATCAATATGTAGCATGGGGATATCCTTTAGGGCGACGACCAAACATAAATCCTTTTTTGTGAATTATTTATAAATTTAGTTTCAAGTTCATGTGAAGTTTAAAACTACTCTTTAGGTTAAAATTTTTTGTGATGACATGTAGTATCTTTGAATCAAAATTCAATATAATGAAAACACGTTACAGCAGAAACAGAATTTACATAACGGAAGCTGAGCAACAAATTATTAAAAAAACCCCCGTAATTCTAGGAGGTTCTGGTATTGGAAGTAATATAGCTGAATGTGCTTTGCGTTTAGGATTTGAAAATATTACAATTATTGATGGCGATCAGGTAGAAGATTCTAATTTAAACCGACAAAATTATACGGAAGCTGATATTGCAACAGACAAAACTTTGGCGATTAAAAGCAGACTCGAAGCAATAAATTCGAATGCAAATATTGTGGTTCATAATTGTTTTTTGACTCACGAAAATCTTGAAGAATTCATCAAAGGACACAAAATAGCAATCAACGCACTAGATTTTACTTCAGATGTACCATTGATATTTGATAAACTTTGTCAATCGCAAAATATTTCCGTTTTGCATCCGTATAACTTAGGTTGGGGCGGATTACTCACGGTGATTACGCCAGATAGTCTCACACTAGAAACATTAAATAAACAGCCTGAAAATATCAGCGAAGTGAATATGGTAGAATATGCTTCAAACTATTTGAAATTTTGGGGAACTCCGCATTTATGGATAGACGATATCTTGGAAAGCTATAAAAATGAAGAAGGGAATTTGCCACCACCACAATTAGCTATAGCTTCATGGATTGTAGCTGCTATGTGTACACACGTACTTTTTAAAATAGCTACCGGAAAAGAATTTAAAAAATTCCCTGAGTTTTACTTATCTACATTGATGAATGATTAAATAAACTCGTTGCTAATTTTAGTGTCTTAAAATCACTCAAAAAGATATGTTTGATTAAAAAACCATAAACAGGTTTAAATAAGTTTATTATTAGTCGCATATGCGATTGCTTCAGAAATATTTGCCACTTCCAATTTGTCAAACAATTTTCTACGGTGAAACTTTACAGTATCAGGTGAAACAAAAATAGTCTTTGCAATTTCGTTAATAGTATAACCACGAGTTGAATATTGAAGAATTTCTTTCTCTCTACTCGTGAGCTTTATTTTCTCTTGAGTCTTCCAGAAACCGCCTTCCAAATCATATTTAAAAACTTTATTATCTCCTTTTTTGTAAACTTTTATGTTTCCTGATTTTTGTTCTGCAGACAATGAAATGATGCATAAGGCTTTCCATATTTTCCCTTCATTAGTCAAAAATATGGGAGTTAATTTCTGATTGATTAAAATTACTTTTCCTTCATTATTTTTTAAATGATAATCATACGAAATTGTGTGATTTTTTCTATCTTCTAAAGGAATTTTCTCATAAAACTCAAAGCCAGCTGTATTGATGGTCAATAATAAATCTAGATCGGGTTTTATAACATATTTAAAATAAAAAGCATACCCCATTTCCTTTACTTCATCAGCAGTATGACCACACAAAAACAAAGGATTATCTGAAACATACTCAAACCCTTTTGCTTGGTAATCTATTACATAAATACTTTTGTAAGTAGTGCGAGCAAAAGCACTTATAGGTTCTAAATAATTGGCAGTTTGCTTTTGGTCATCATCAGAAATATTATCTACTGAATTCCGAAAAGAGAAAAAATCATTTACATCTGGCATAGCATTTTCATATGAAAGTTAAAGATAGTCTTATTTATTAAAAAAAGAAACCTCTTACACACTTTTGTGTAGTTTTTTATAGCGCTTCGGATAACTACTATTTAGTGTAATACAAACCCTACTGACTCTGTATAGATTTGATGGAAAATAACCATTATGATACTAACAGACAACCATTTAGAAAGACTTCAGAAAAATCAAATTTTAGACATTGCTAAATTTGTAGTAAAGGAAAATTTTAAACATCACGCTAATAATATCTTACCTAGTGACTACGAAAAAGATGTAGCGTATATTAAAAACGAAGAACAGAAATTCTATAAAGATTCTGAAATCTATGCAGCCAAAGATAGAATGGGAAGTATTTTGGGAGCAATTCGTGTACTAAAATGGAACTATAAAGATAAGTTACCATTAGAAAAAATCTTCGGAATCAATCCTTTAATGGCAACTCAAAAAACAAAAATCAATAGCATATTCCATATTGGTCGTTTTGCTATCAAGAAGAATGTACGGAATGTAAATTTATTCAAAAAGTTAATGGTTTGTGCTATAAAACCAATCTGCCAGCACAAAGATAATATTGCTTTCGCTGAAATTGATAGTAAATTATTGCGAGTTTTATCTTTACTAGGAATTAAAACAGAAATTATTGGGAAATCTATCAATTATTTAGGATCTGAAACAATTCCTATTTCTATGACGTATGAAGGACTGATTGATTTTTATAATAAGAATAAGGTATTAGTTGCGTCAGAAACATTCAACAAACCACTTCAAACTCAGCAACTACCTTTAAGTGTAGTTTTACACAACAAATCATTGAACTACTCTTTTGTGTAATAAACCGTAAATGAATACCTCGTAGATTTGAAGTATACAAATAAAGAAAATGAAAAATACAATTACATATATATTAATCTTCTTAGCATGTCAATTCTTAGTAGCTCAGACTTATACAGGTTCTGTAAAAGATGCACAAGGAAATGAAGTTGCTTTTGCAAATGTAATCGTAAAGAGTACAACTGACGGAAAATTGATTACAGGTGTAATAACTGATGAAGCTGGAAAATTTGAAATTACTGTCACAACATCAGAAGCTTTCCAGCTTATTGTAAGTTTTGTTGGATATAAAAACTGGGAAAAAATAATAACGCCTAATTCACCAACAGCAATAGGAATCATTACTTTATTAGAAAGTGAAAATCAACTCAAAGAAGTCGTAATTACTGCCAAAAAACCCATTATTCAGCGGAAAGCAGGAAAACTCATCTTTAATATAAAAAATAGTGTAGCGTCTAACGGATTTAATGCTATGGAAGCGTTAAAATTTGCACCAAAAATAGATCCAACAAGCGATGGAATTAAAATGATTGGAAAAAGTAAACTTGCAGTCATGGTGAACGATCGTTTGTTGAATTTAGACGGACAAAGCTTGGATTCATACCTAAAATCGTTACGCTCAGAAAATATAGAGAAAATTGAGATCATTACAAACCCTCCAGCACGGTTTGATGCTTCTGGAAACAGCGGATTGATTAATATTATCCTAAAAAAGAACACTAATATTGGTTTTGACGGTTCTGTAACAGCAACTTACGTACAACGCTCATATCCAGGGTTTATGCCTTCCACATACTTAAAATACTCAACAGATAGAATGTTGATCGCATTCAACCTATTTGCAGATAATGAAGCAAAACGATCAGAATCTAGCAATGAGTTTTTATATCCAACACTAAGGCGAAACGGATCTACACGAACCAAACAGGAAATTGATGGATTGTCTAGCGGATTAAATTTCGAATACAAATTTAGTGACAATCACAAAGCAGGAATCATCTTAAATAGCGATATCTGGAAAACAGAAGGAGCATTACAAAATAATACCATCTTTAGATCGCTAAGTTCGCAACAAATTGATTCTGCTTTAATTGCACCATCTAATAATACAAACAAATACGATTATCTATCGGCTTCTGCCTATTACGATATCAAGTTAGATACGATAGGAAGTACATTACAATTCAACTACAATCATTTAAAGAAAAACAACGAGGACGATCGCTCACTATTTTTATCTAGATACGAAGGAGATTTGAACAACCTCACAGGAACAAATTCGGCACTCAATATTTCAGAAGCTGACTATCAAGTAAATTCATTAAATGTAGATGTAGAATTGCCAATAAAAGATAGTAAATTAGGTTTTGGAGGAAAACTTACATTCCTTAAAAACGATAGTGACATTCAGTTTTTTGACACTACATCAGGAACTTCAATACTAGACGCAAATCAAAGCAACGTATTTGCATATGATGAAGAGGTGTACGCTTTATATACTTCATATCAAAGACCTTTAGGAGAAGCGTTTTATCTCATTTTAGGATTGCGCTATGAGCACACGCAAACCAGAGGAAATTCTATCACAACAGGAATTGTAACTGAAAACAACTTCAATAACATATTTCCATCGCTTACATTGGCATATGATCCAAGTGATAAACATTCGTTCTCAGTTGGTTATTCCAAAAGAATTGACAGACCAGGTTTCTCAGATATCAATCCATTTAGAAGTTACACAGATTTCTTCTCATTCAACGAAGGAAACCCATTACTAATACCATCAATAACGCATAATATTGATTTCTCATACATCTTTAACAACGATTTGGAAATAAGTGTATATCATACTATTTTAAAAGATGCAGTAGATTTCATCACGCTTACAACAGCAGACACAAACACGGTTATTTCACGACCTGAAAACTTTTACGATCAATCAACATTTGGTTTGGATATTTATTACAACTTCAACCCGACAAGTTGGTTTAACAGTAACAACGGATTTAGCGCGTATTACAACAGTTCAGAATCAAAAATACCAACCGTGACATTGGCAGATTTATCAGGATCAGGATTCTACATATCCACACGCAATACATTCACGCTCAACAAGGAAAAAGGAAATACAGTATATGTGAATTTTTTCCAAAACTTTCCGGAAACCAATGGCTTTCTCAAAACATTCAACAGAGCAAACTTGCAAATAGGAGGAAAGTTCACATTCATGGACAAGCGATTAACCCTAAATGCTTCGGTAAGCGATATCTTTAGACAAAATCGAAATAGAAACAGAGAAATTTACCAAAACTATACATTCAACTCCAGGATATACAATGACATCCGACGCCTCAATGTTGCGTTGACATACACCTTTGGAAACAATAAATCTAAATCGTCTCGAAGAAAAGCAGACGACTCTGATAAGAGCAGATTATAAATCATCACATCACTTAAAAACGAACCCACAAAAGTCATAACTATGAAAATTATACAAAGTTTTTGGACAGGAAACAGTGAAGTCATTCCAAGTTGCGGATGGTTCTCTGAAAAGTACCACTTATTGGGTTGGATTTTAAGCGTGAATCAACTCTGCAAATATTACGATGAGGTAGAATTGGTAACAGACACATACGGTTACGAATTACTGATTGAAAAATTGCAATTACCATACACTAAAGTACATGTGGTTTTGGACGAACTCAACAAATATCCGTCAGACCTTTGGGCATTGGCAAAAATAAAAACCTATCAAATTCAAAAAACACCTTTTTTACATGTAGATGGCGATGTATTTATCTGGGAAAAATTTAGTGACGAATTAATGTCCTCGAACCTAATTGCTCAAAATATCGAAACTACTTCGGAATATTACCGAACTATGTGGGCAGACATTCGACCGCATTTAACGCACTTGCCAACATCTATGGAGTTGTTTGACCAATCGGTGCACAACAAAGCTTATAACATGGGAATCTTTGGCGGTAACAACATGGATTTCATGCAAAAATACTGTGAAGCATCGTTTTCATTTGTAGATAAAAACAAAGAAAATTTAACAAAAGTAAACCAATTCAATTTCAACATATTCTTTGAGCAAGTATTGTTTTTTGAGATGACTAAGATTGAAAAACAAGAAGTTTCAACTTATATAAAAGAAGACATTGGCGACAACCAATATACAAATTTCGGAAACTTTGAAGATGTACCACACAAAAGAACCTACTTACATTTATTAGGTGATTTTAAACGACAATTAGTTGTCTGTAAAAAAATGGAAAGTTATGTGATGAAAAACTATCCAGCATATTACAAACGTTTGGAAATACTACTCAACAAGCCAAAATTGAGTTCGTATATTCCGTATGACTATACCAAAGCGACAAATGAAGCCATCATAAAAGAATTTCCGAACACATTTTTAAAATCAGCAAAAATGCATGACAAACCTAGCTTTCTCATTGCACGCGATTTATACATGAGTGGGCAAGTTGCCAACTTTTGGAAGCTAAAAAAAGCAGCTGAAAATTTCAAATTGATGGTTTTGCCGAGTGTTGATATCATTGAAGATGTAGAAGATGGAAATTATATCTCTGTCCAGGAATTAGATGGAAATAATATAGAAGAAGAAATGATTGCTATAGATCAAATCATCTTTAACGAACTCAAGAAACCGTGCGATAGCGAACTATTTAAAGTCAATGTATTAAACTATCTAAGCGATGACTTTCCAGAAACAGAAAAGCAAGAATTTGTAAACACTATCTGGATGCGAATAGCACATTTTATTTCCTTAAAAATTGTAGTGGCTTTTTCGTATGCATTGGAAGAAACACAAATTCAAGAATCATAAAAGAACCACAATCACTATGAAAAAATAAATTTAAATGAACGATTAAATACTAGCGGAGGAAGTGGTTCAACTCGAACTAAATATAGAGTAACATTATGTGCTCATGCAGATGCTGACCCTAGAAGAACAGATTCTAACTAAAAATATATAATAAATCATTGGCCAATGAGTGTAGTTTATGTCTTTACTACTCAAACAAAAGACGCAGGAGAAAATCACGCCTACACAGAAAGAGGATCATATTTATTTATTAACATTAATTCTTTAAACCATGAAGAAAATTAATTTAGCAGAGTTTCAAACTTCAAAGTTGACTCTAAACGAAAGATTAAACACAAAAGGAGGGAGCGGATCAACGACTTCACGTAGAACACACACATCTTGTACTGGAAGTGACTCTGATTCAAGAAGAACTGACTCTGACTAGAAATAAATAACTAGTCAATCATAAGCATAGTGCGGCAGGCAACAGCTGTCTGTCGCACATGTTTAAAAAAATTACCAACTACCTTTTCCATACATTTTTTTGTAAAATAAAAGCATTCCTCAATGGCATATCAATATGTTGATTGTGAAAGGAATAAGGAGAAATATATCCTAAAGATAGTGTGAATTTTATCGCTAAAATATTCAGAAACAACTGTTTTAGGAAAACCAAGAATCAAACCATACCAAATTTTAAATCTAATACTATGATCATCATATTTTCAACAGAAAATGAAATCTCTACAAGTGACGTCATTTACAGACTCAAGCATCATGGAGAAGAAGTGATCAGAATAAATTCTGATGACGATACCTTCAAATTTTCGCTCATCAACAAAGAAGGTATTTACTTTAAAAATACCCGAACAAACAAAACATATAACCTGTTAGAAGCCAAAAGTTGTTGGTGGCGACGTACAGGAATAAGCATGAAAAACTTCATATTAGATACGCCAAAAGAAGATTTCATCGCAAATGAATTAGATTTATCAGTCTTAATAAAAGGACGCAAAAGCCTACTAAGATCAGAAACTGCTGACCTGAAAGAATACATACTAAGACGCATATACGAAAACTGTAAAATAAATATTGGAAGTCCTTGGCGATACGGACTGAATAAGTTAGAAGTTTTAGACATAGCACAACAACACGGATTGCAAACTCCTGATTATGAAATTATTTCAAATCTAAATCAAATAGCGCCAAGCGGCATAAAAAACGAGTTTGTAACCAAATCAATAGCAGAAGGCATCTACGAAGTTATTGGCAACAATAGTTTCTACACATATACAGAATTACACAAAAAAGAAGATTTTGCAGGAAATGATGTCAACGTTTTTCCATCGATGATTATGAATATTATTGACAAAAAAATGGAGATTCGTACATTTTACCTCGACGGACATTTCTACTCAATGGCAATCATGTCGCAATCACTTAATCAGACAAAAGTTGACTTCCGAAAATACTCCGACAGCAAGCCAAACAAATGCGAAACATACAAGCTCCCAAAAAGTGTTGAAGACAAGTTGGAAAACGTCTTCAAACACTTACAACTCAACTGCGGCTCCGTAGATTTGATTGTCAACGAAAACAACGAATATGTATTTCTAGAAATCAATCCTGTTGGGCAATATGCCATGACAAATTTGCCGTGTAACTATAATTTAGATGAAGTAATCGCAAAATATCTCATACATGGAATCATTGAATAAAATAGAACTTGAAACAGAAGAACTTGCAGGTTTACCACTCTTTTTTAAAAGAATATTTTACAACCAAGTTACCAATATTGAAGACGAATTGGCATTGTACAAATACAATGAAGCTACGCAAAGTATTGAAATGCGTGGTTACTATCCAAACCGAATAATCTGTAAAAAATACGAACCTAAAACCACTGAAAATGAAGTATTCAAAAAATGATGTATTCTTTGTATCATCTAGTTGCAAGCTGGTAAAAGGTGCAAAAAGAAGTATAATTATTGATTATTCTCGTGGCGATGTGCAAATTATCCCAAATGAATATTACGATTTGGTACAAGATATCAACCGAAAAAAAATAACAGAAATCATTGCACATATTGATGAAGATTCAAAAAACTCATTCTTCAGCTTTATAGAATATATGCTTGTGCATGAATTTGGTTTTTTAACGGAAGAAATTGAAAAGTTTCCTGAAGTTTCAACGGCTTACGATGACGATCATGTCATTCTAAAAGATGCTATTCTAGAAGTTGATGAAACTGTTTTTAATGAAGAAGATTTTTCATCACTCATCTTTCAAATTAACGAACTGCATTGCAACGATTTGCAAATTAGAATTTCATCAAAAACCAACTTTTCATTCATTGACAAAGTACTTTCCATCATTGACCAAGCAAACATGTTATATGTAGAATTATATCTAAAAAATGAAGGAGAAATTACTAACGATCAGTGGCATTACTTACTCAAAACATATGCGCCATTGAGTCATGTGCATGTATACAACGCCAAGACTGAAAAAGCGGTAGATTATTACATAGAACGCGAAACGTATTTCCCAATCGAAATTGGAAAAGTAAGCCATCATACATTAGATTTTGAAAAAGGTTGCTGTGGAACAATTTCATTCGATCACTTGAATTTTAGTGACATGGGAACACATCACTTTCATCAAAAACACAATGGTTGTCTCTTTAAAAAATTGACAATTGATACGACAGGAAACATTAAAAACTGTCCGAAAATGACCAAAACTTACGGAAACTTTAAAGAAAAACGTATTGAAGACGTCATTCAAGAAAAATCATACCAATCACTTTGGAATGTCAAAAAAGATGACATTGCTATTTGTCGCGACTGCGAATTTAGATACAACTGTTCCGATTGTAGAGCTTTTACACAACAAACAGATGACGAATACAGCAAACCATTACGATGCGGATACAATCCTTATACCAATGTATGGGAAGATTGGAGCATCAATCCATTAAAACTATTAGTTACAGAACATTAATATGCTACAACAATTACGAAACAGCTTAAAGCCATTTGAATTTGTCTATCAACACGACGTGATGGACTGCGGACCAGCATGTTTGGTAATGATAGCACGTTATCACGGAAAAAAATATTACATACGTCAAGTACGCGACGAATGTTTTTTAGGTAAAGATGGTTCTAACTTGTTGGGAATTGAAGAAGGTGCCATAAAAATGGGTTTTGAAACTATGCCTGTAAAAATTACCATTGATGAACTCATTCAAAAAGCACCATTACCATGTATTCTGTTTTGGGATAATGGACATTATGTAGTACTATACAAAGTAAAAAAGCATCCAATAACCAACAAAGTAAGCTTCAAAATTGCTGATCCGTCACACGGAAAAATTACGATCGATCAAGTAAACTTTGAAAAAATGTGGTTACAACAAGACAAAGGAATTGCATTATTTTTAAATCCTACCGAAGCATTTCACGACAAAGAAATCATCAAAGAAAAAGCGTTCAGTTTTGCATTCATTTACAAGTTTTTAAAACCTTACAAGCGTGAAATTAGCATTCTTGGTTTGGGTTTGGGAGTTACAAGTTTCTTTACACTCATCTTTCCATTTTTAACCAAAGCACTAATTGACATTGGAGTAGAATCTAAAAACTTAAACTTTGTCTTCATCATTTTATTGGCACAAGTTTTTCTGTTTTTAAGTTCCACTCTTGTTGAAATAGTTAAAAGTTGGGTGTTGGTTTATATCAACTCAAAAATCAACATTACAATTGTTTCCGACTTTTTAAACAAAATCATACTCTTACCATTTTCTTTCTTTGATTCTAGGCAATTGGGCGATTTTTCACAACGAATTCAAGATCACGAACGTATAGAAGAATTTCTTACTTCACAAAGTCTTATGGTGATTTTTTCGTCACTCAACTTTTTGGTATTCTTCTTTGTATTAACCTATTACGATTTTAAAATCTTGGTGATCTATTCATCTCTAACACTTCTTGCTATCATTTGGTCATTAGTGTTTTTAAAGAAACTTGAAAAAATTGATTATTATCGGTTCAACTATAAAAGTGAAAGTCAGCAATCGGTTTTCGAATTAATCAACGGAATAGAAGAAGTTAAGCTCAATAATATGGAGCGTTACAGAATTTCTCGTTGGAAAAAATCGCAAATAAAGCTTTTCAAAATAAACTTAAGAGCTTTAAAATTAGATCAAATTCAGTTGATGGGTTATGACTTTATCAATCAGCTCAAAAACATCGTGGTCATCTTTATCGCTGCGCGCGAAGTAATTTTGGGAAACATCACTTTAGGAGCTTTATTGAGTATTTCTTACATCATCGGGCAAATGAATTCGCCAATTAATCAACTTATTGAATTCTTCCGATCGTGGCAATTTGCTAAGCTCAGTTTGGAACGTTTATACGAAGTGCAAAATATTGAAAATGAAGTGCAAAATCATCATGTGTTATTATATGAAAATAACAATCATACAACGACAACACCAAAAGGAATTGCCGTTAATAACGTTTCATTTCAATATTCTGGTCCGCGATCTCCGTATGTATTAGAAAACATAGATTTCAACATTCCAAAAGGAAAAACAACAGCAATTGTTGGTGAAAGTGGAAGTGGAAAAACAACGTTAATGAAATTGTTATTAAAATTCTACAATCCCATTGAAGGCACAATAAAATATGATAACGACAATTTGGTAGATATATCTGCGAAAGATTTACGAAAAAACTGTGGAATTGTACTGCAAGATGGTTTCTTATTCTCAGATACTTTAGAACGAAATATTGTAACGGGCGATGCTGAGGTTGATCCAAAACAATTACAAAAAGCATTGCATATTGCCAACCTAGAAGAATTTGTTTCTACATTGCCTTCAGGACTACAAACAATGGTAGGAAGTAACGGAAATGGACTTTCTGGCGGACAAAGACAACGTGTATTCATTGCACGCGCTGTATACAAGAATCCACATTTTATTTTTTTTGATGAAGCAACTTCTGCACTTGATGCGGAAAACGAAAAAATAATTTATGAGCATCTAGATTCCTTTTTTAAAGGGAAAACAGTGGTGAAAATTGCACACAGACTTTCCACCGTAAAAAATGCAGATCAAATAATCGTATTAAAAAAAGGACACATTGTAGAGCGCGGAACGCATACAGAATTGGTAAAAACCAAAGGATATTACTTCAATTTAGTGAAAAATCAACTTGAATTAAGCGCGTAAATATGGAAGACGATTTAGAAAAAATAATGAACCGAGATAACTATTTCTTAGTGAAACGCGGAATGTTGCTAATTATCATCATTTTTATCGTTACACTGCTAACAATGAGCTTTTTAATAATAGAAGGAAAATCGATATTGAAGTTAGTTGTAGAATATTATGTACGTTAAAAACAAACACCATGAAATTGAAAAATAAAATATCTTTTTGTACGGTTTCTATGAATCGATTGTATCACTTAAAAGAAACATTAGTACGTAATATAGAAGACAATATAGATTATGAAAATATCGAATTCGTGCTTTTGGATTACAACTCTAACGACGATATAAAATCGTGGGTTACAAACGATTTAAAAGTGTATCTCGATATGGGAATTTTGAAGTTTTACAGTACCAACATTCCCGAAACATTTCACCGATCGCATTCTCGAAACGTAGTGATGAAACTTGCAACAGGAGATATAATTTGCAACTTAGATGCCGATAATTACTTAGGAAAAGATTTTGCGTACTTTATAAATTACCAATTTAGTTTTAGCGGAAACATATTTCTAACATCAGCTTTTGCGGATGGCTCTACAGGACGTGTTTGCGTAAAAAAAGATGATTTTTTAGCCGTAAAAGGATATGACGAACGCATGTCAGGTTGGGGATTTGAAGATGATGACTTATACAACAGGTTAACGATGTCTGGATTAAAAAATGTAAAATTTAACAATTCTGAATTTGTAGAATTCATTTGGCATGATGTTGAAGAAAGTTTTGAAAACGACATAAACGTAACAGGCGTTTCTGCAATGTATATTCAACACAAAAGTAGTTTTCAATCAACACTTTTATTTCTATTTCAAGATGGAAAATTCAAATATGGAAATATTGAAAAGCCAAAAGCAGAAGAAGATGCTGTAAATACAGAATTGGTTGAAGATACTTGGCAAACAGGCACTTTTACAAAACAAAATAATGCTCATATTAGTTTAACATTTACCAATGATATTACAAAAAAGATTCACATCGCAACTACTGAAGCGACAAAAAATACTGTAACGCAAGATGCATTTATTCGTGTGACCGATTCCATATTCAAAGGAAGATTACTATTATTATTAACATCGCTTGAAAACAAAAAACTATACAAAAATAAATTTGCTTCACTGCAAACCGCTCCAAACCCAGAAAATTGGGGAGAAACTATCATACAAAATCTTTCTAAAAGCTTGCAATCATGTTAGAACTTATATTTTTTATACCAAAAGAAGCTCAGAAAAAAATGATGCTAGAATTTATAAAACCCACATTCTCAGAATTGTTAAATACTGGCGAAATTAGTTCATTTGTATACACGAGTTATCCCAAACGTTTAATCTTGGAAGTATTTACAACGGAAGAAAATCAAGTGTTCAACGAACAAATTTCAACAAAATGGAAACAATATCTTCAATCTGAATATGAATACTTTGCAGCGTTCAAAATGACCGAAGTTCAAACATTATTTCGTGAATTTCCGCAAGACTATATTAAAATTTTAGAGCATGAACATGTAGATGAATCAGATCCGTTTTACACAAAAGATACTTCACTATTAAACTTAGAAATTTTAGAATGTTTGGTTGAAAACGAATATGACTTCGAATATTCATTGTGTTTGGTTTTTACATACTTATACTGTCTTGGCGGTTATGCTCCAAAAATTTATTTAGAACAATCTAAAGAGTTACTAAATACGATAGAATTTTTTCCAAGTACCAAGGAAAAATTAAACGCAGAAGTGACTTCAATTTTAAATGAAAACGAAAAAGAAATAAAAGAACGATTGGACGAATTATTCATAGAATTAAATGCCTTTCATGAGTTAGAATCGGCTCCAACAACATTTTCAAAATGGAAATTATCCTATGGAATGTTAACGAACAATACGGAAATTATAGATATAACATTGCTATTTGAAAAATTCAGAAATCAGCTATTCTTTTCTGATGCTGAAATTTATATGATTTCAACAATTATTATTAACTATTTTGAAGAAAAATATTGTTATAATTTTGTGTAAATTTTCAACTCTAGGCAAACTTAAACTTAAAGTGATGTAAACTTTTTGAAAAGATAAAAAATGGACTGTCGATATTTGAGTAGTGAATCGTAAATAATAGAAAAACAACCCATGATGTATTTTTGTTTAATATGGAACTTTAAAATATAAAATAAAAAGTATCTTTTTGAAGTATGGTTTTGCATAGAAATGACATAGTTTTGTAAACCTATAAAATTTTAAAACGCTGATTTTCATTAATTTTAAAAAAAATAGCTTTTTGGCTCAAAACCCAAAACCCAAAACTCACAACCCAAAAACCAAAACCCACACCTCACAACTCATCCGTACAAGTCACCTTAACTTTATAGTTTTCTAAATCAGAAAGGTAATCTTCTGGAACAAAATCTTCGCGATCAAATTCCTCACGTCGTTTGCGTTTCATTTCAATACGTTTTACAGCTTTTAAAAAACGTTTGATCTCTGTCGTATTTTCCAATAACAAACCGTCTACTTCAATGCCTTTTCCTTCGTCATCACGAGCAACCATAGTGAAATAGGAAGAATTACAATGCTTAACAATACCCGTTTGAATATTTTCTGCTTCTACGCGAATGCCAACAACCATCGAAGTTCGTCCAACATAATTAATAGAAGCGCGCATCGTTACCAATTCGCCAACTTCAATCGGGTTCAAAAAATCAACGGTATCTACAGAAGCTGTTACACAATACGCGCGTGAATGCTTGGAAGCGCATGCAAACGCAATTTGATCTAACAAAGAAAGCACATAACCTCCATGAATTTTTCCACTGAAATTTGAGTGTGAAGGCAACATCAATTCAGAAATAACGACTCTCGATTCCTCTGCAGATTTGTAACGTAGCGACATAATAAATGTTTAGATTTTACCATAAAAATACGGCTAATTTCTGTAAGATGAGACAACTTATAGCTCCTAATTTTTTCACTTTCGTGAGATAGTTCTCGTTGCAAAACGAATTCTAGATAAGACACAACGAATACTAAAACAACACAAATTTTAGGCGATTTTGATATGATATTTGAAGCAACAAACAAATAAAAACGATCAAAAATCCAATACTATGAAACATATTTTTATCATCTTCATTACGCTCATTTCCAGTTTTGGATTTGCGCAAAAAACAGAAAGTCCGTACTTAGAAATATTGACGCCAAATGCGGTAATTCCGTTGAAATCGACCAAAGCAAATGTGAAAATTTCCGGAAACATCGCACATGTACACATTGCACAAACCTATCAAAACACAGGAAACATTCCGATTGAGGCAAAATATGTATTTCCACTTTCCACACAAGCTGCGGTTCACAAAATGCAAATGACGATTGGCGATCGTACGATCAACGCAAAAATCTTCGAAAAACAAGAAGCGCAACGTGTGTATGACAAAGCTCTAAAAGAAGGAAAACGTGCCGCAAAACTCGATCAGCATCGTCCGAATGTATTTCAAATGAACGTTGGAAACATCATGAAAAATGATCTTGTCACTATTGATATTTACTACACAGAAATGCTCGTACCGTTAGCAGGAAATTATGAATTCGTATTTCCTGGCGTTGTTGGTCCGCGATTCACAGGCGAAAATACTTCAGGCGAAACCGTGTTCAATCAGCCATATACAGAAAAAGGAGTAGGAGATACGTTCAATTATAATTTAGACGTACAAATCAACGCAGGAATTCCCATTGCAGATGTTTCTTCAAACACACACAACATCAAAGTTCACTATCCAAACACAAGAAAAGCAGAAATATCGTTGACAAGCGAAAACAAAAATCCATCAAATCGCGATTTCATCCTAAAATACAGCATGCGCGGCAATGAAATTCAATCAGGATTATTACTCTACGAAGAAAATGGAGAAAAATTCTTCGCGTATATGATGGAACCGCCAAAAGCTTCTGTAAACATAAAACTAACAGCAAAAGAATACCTATTCGTCGTGGATGTTTCAGGTTCTATGAATGGTTATCCAATGGAAGTTTCCAAAAAATTATTACGCAACTTATTGGTCAATTTACCAGAAACCGATCACTACAACATTCTACTATTCGCTGGCGGATCGAGCGTATTAGCACCAGAACCGTTGGCGTGTACAAAAGAAAACATTCAAAAAGGAATCAACTTCCTAACCAACGAACGCGGTGGAGGCGGAACTCGTTTGCTAAATGCACTAAAAACAGCATATGCATTGCCAAGAATGGACAAAACAAGCGCACGATCAATGGTAGTAATTACAGATGGTTACGTAAGTGTAGAACGTAAAGCGTTTGAAATGATCGAACAAAACTTAGGACAAGCCAATGTGTTTACCTTCGGAATCGGTTCAGGAGTCAACCGATATTTACTAGAAGGAATGGCAAAAATTAGCAACAGCGAAACGTTTATCGCAACCGAAATGAACGAAGCCAATGACGTCGCAGAAAAATTTAGAAACTATATAAAATCACCGTTATTAACGCAAATTCGAATCAAAGCAGAAGGTTTTGATGCGTATGACGTAACGCCAAGTAGCATTCCAGATGTATTTGCTTCACGTCCAATTTTAGTTTTCGGGAAATATAGAGGCGAAGCAAAAGGTACGTTGACAATTACTGGACAAACTGGAAACGGCGTTTTTCAAAAAGAATTTCGTGTAACCGATGGCATGTTGAGCAAAGACAACGAAGCACTTCGTTACTTGTGGGCGCGTAAAAAAATAGAACGTTTGGACGATTACAAAAGGCGTTTTGGAGACCAAACAAAACACCAAGTTACTCAACTTGGATTAAAGTATAATTTAGTCACACAATACACTTCTTTTGTTGCAGTTGATAATGAAGTTGTCAATAAAAATGGCAATCGAAAAACGGTAAAGCAACCATTGCCAATGCCAAAAAATGTTAACAATAGTGCCGTTGGAGCAGCAGCTTCTGTAAAAGGAAAAACATTCATTAAAAGAAAAAAACGTACCAAAACTGCGAAAACAATAGCTGATAAGTTGAATGAAAAAGCAACAAATTGGTTTCGTGAAAATTACGGAAAAATCATAGAAAAATACTTAAAAACCTATGATGGAATTCGTGTGGAAGTTGCCAAAGATGGAACGATTGTAAAAGTAGAAATCTTAATTAACGGAAGTTGGATAACGAACGAAGTTTTGCTAGAACGTATCAATTTGATGGACGCACATGAAGTATTTGATTTAGGCAAAAAAGTAACTATCACCATCAAAAAGTAAAAGGATGAAAACGATCTATTTTATAGTGTTTTTGTGTTGTTCGGTTTCCGCTTTCGCGGGAACTGAAACAGCACTAAATAAAAGTAAAAAGCAACAACCATTGGTGTTTATCGCAGGTTTTGATGAAGGCGACAATACGTATTACAGCAACGCGAAAAACTATTTTAACAATCAATATTGTCAGGTTGTGGAAGAAGCACAAAGTTTGTCGGAAATACTACATTGGTTGCGTTTGCATTATGATGCGAATGTATATGGCGATATTCATATAGTAAGTCACAGCAATCCGTGGCGCGGTTTGTCAATGAAAACTTCCACAAATGGCGAACGTATTACTTCGGAAACGTTGCAAGTAGCGATAAAAAATAGCGAAATTATTCCGTTAGTTTCCAATTTCTTGGGAAAAGACACGAACATCGTTTTTCATTCCTGCGGATTGGGAACCAATAAAAATCTGTTGAAAAATCTTAAAACAGCATTTACCGCAGATCAGAACATTCATGTATTTGCTTCGGAATTCTTTAATGTATTTGGCGGAAAGTATGCAGGACATTATTTGGCAAAAACCTATTACGGATATTATCCAACGGCACATTCGCCAGGACCGAGAGCATTGGCGAAGGAATTTAAAAAGAACTATCCGAACGTACAAACAGATTGGGAAACGGTTTTAAAAACACGCGCCGAGCAATTACCAGGCGAAATGTATACGTATCGTTTTAATATTCCGGTGGAATGGGAATTTGAGTTTGAAGCCAAAGAAGACATTCCCAATTTTAAGAACAAACAAGAAATCATAGATTGGATTTCGGAAGATGAAAACTTACTCAATACGATCAAAGCATTCAATATTCCGATAGAAAAATTTAGATGGTTGACAAAAATTCGTGGGAACACGTTAACAATCAAAGGGAAAACAACGGTTCTATGTGTCATGCAACCGATTATGAAATCAGAAGTTTCTAGTGAATATTTACCTGTGGTTGTAAACGAAAACAGTTACACGAAAGTGTGAACACAATTATTAAAAGAAATCAGCATACATTTTTTCATAAAAATCGGGCATATGTTTTTTTACTTTTCGCGCCAATTGCCATTGATTTACTTTTTTAAAAGTTCTTGATCTTGTGACAGATTCAAACGTTATGCGTGAATTTTTTATTTTAAGAATTTTAAAAGACATCTTTTCATTTTTTGGAATCGAATTTAAATAGCCAAAAGAAATTTTACCCGAAACTTTAGAAGCTTCTTTGGGAATACTAATTTCTATTGGATGATAACCAACATAGCGAATTTCGAGCGTGATTTGAGAAGTTGGTTTGTTGATAATGGTGTTTACATTTCCATCAAAATCGCCAATAAATTCTTTGTTTTGTTCTTTAATAAGTACAGAAACACCAGGAAGCGGAACTTCTTCATCAATGATAGTCAAATCGATTTCTAGGTTGTCACTCGCGTTCGTTTGTATATGATAATCTTTGTGCAATTTGGAAGTGTAATCGCTTTCAAAAGTCAATACTAGCGAATCATCATCAGTAATTTGATAGCTTCCTTTTCCAAAAGAAGTTCCTTGGCAGCCGCTATCAACATAAGCAAACTTGTCTGTTCCGTAAAACTCAAATACTTCTACTTGAAAACCAATATCTTTTTTTTGAACGAAATACATTCCGTTGGAAATTGTCTGTGCAGAAATTTCAGAAATAATGAGACTTATAATGAGTAACAAATAGCTTTTTTTCATCACAATGATTGTTTTATAAAGTAAAAATAGCACGTTTATAAACCTTGTAAAATATAGAATGAGTGAACACTACGGTTGATTGAGTAAACTTTTTTAATATGAATTTTAACAATTTACAACGAATTCTAGATAAGTCCTAACGAATACTAAAGCTAGCCAAATTGTACTACAATTTTGCCTGATATTTGAACTATAAATCAAGTATAACAATTAAAACAAACAATTATGAAACGTACAACATTCACAGTATTAGGATTAGCCGCAATGACATTCGTAGCTTGCAACACAACACCAAAACAAGAAGTAACTCCAGCAGTTAAAGAAGTAACTAAAGAAAATATAGCGGTAGAAACCACAAAGCAGTTTGAAGAAAAAGCAATGGAAGATTGCATTGCATATTCAAAAATCGTTAATGATATTAAATTGATGGAAGCTTTTGAAGCACAACGTGTAGCAGATAGTATTGCAAAAGCTGAGTTGGAATTGAAAGAAGCATTGGCAAAAGCGGAAGAAGCAAAAAGAAAACGAGCATCAACACCAGAAGCGTTGGCAAAAAGAGCGAAAGAAGCTGAGTTATGGTTTGAAACCAACTACGCAAACACAGTAAAAGCATATAACAAAAACCACGAAGGTTTACGAGTTAAATTGACAACAAATGGTAATATTTACGAAGTAGCTTTATTGGTAAATGGCGAATGGATAACAGATCAAAAGCTAATGAGAGAATTGGAAAAAGTTGAAGTTAGCAACGAATTAGCTCCAGGAAAAGCAGTCGCAATTACGGTAAAAAATGCGTAGTATGAATTGGTTACCAAACGAACGGAAACGTGACAAAAACACCTTATCTACATAAAAGATAAGGTGTTTTTTTGATGAAATGTCAAAATTTTACTTGTATTGAACTGAGTTGGAACATCGAGAAGTATTTGGGAATAGCGAACAACAAATAACGAATAACAAATATTACATGTTTAAGTATTCTGCTGTAAGAAGCAGATTCGCTCCAAAACTCAAAATATAAAAGTATTTGAAACGTCTTTACGAGCGTTTTGAAAAAACGCGTGGTAATCAGTTATTGAAAGTTCACTAAATTTTCTTTGAAGTACTCAAACAACGCTTTGAAAGACTTAGTGTGAAAAAAATCAAATCACAAACACCATAGGATCAGGATACTGATACGAATAATCAAGTAGTTCTTTACTTTTCATATTAGCTATTTTTTTGAAAGAAACTTCGTCTGTGTCTTTAAATTTTGGTGGAGTTAAGCCAATTTTTTTCGCGGCTAACGTATAGAATTCTTCCCGTAACGGATGCTCGTCAGCACAACCATTGATAATTTCTCCCCAAACATTTCTATCAGTAATTGCCTGAATGAGTCCGATGCAATCATCTTGATGAATCATGTTGATCGGCGCTTTTCCATTGGCAACGTCTTTTTTATTTGCCAAAAATCGTCTTGGAACTCTGTCATATCCAAAAAGTCCTGCAAAACGGAGAATCGTCAATCGATTTTTTAATGTAGCTTTAAGCAAATTTTCCACAGCAAATACTGCTTTTCCAGAAGCTTTTTCTGGTTGATTGTGTTGATCTTCCGTTACCCAATCGTTTGTATTTTGATATACAGAAGTAGAACTCACAAAAATAACACGCTGTGTTTCATTGGTAAATGGTAAAATAGTCTGAATTTGCTTTTGGTAGATTTCTTCAATATTTGGAACTCGTTTCGGAGGAAAATTAATTACGATTACATCACTATTTTTGAAAAAATCGATCAATAACTCATCGTTTTCAGTCGTTCCAAGTGTAAAAACATACGGTTGAATTCCTACTTCTTTTAGTGTTTCAACTTTTTCCGCAGAAGTTGTAGAACCTTTTACAGTATAGTTTTTCGCTATAAAATGCTTTGCTAATGGCAATCCTAACCAACCACAACCTAATATGCTAATTTGTTTATTTTTCACAACGTATTTTATATTTTAGAGAACTATAATTGAATTATTAAAAATGTCAATTCGAATGAGATTTTTTATGTTGAGCAGAGTCGAAATGAAGGGATTTTTATCGATAAATACTCAAACTTTCAAGTTGTTCACGATACACTAAATCAAAGATTTAAAATCGAACTGACATTTTATATTTCAAACTAAAAAGGTATTTTTTTAAAACCCAAAACCCAAAACCTAAAACAACTTCCTTGGTTCTTCATTTTCAGAAATAGCATCTGTATCTGATTCACTTTCGGCACGTTTCAAAATAGATTCTGGAAGTGATTTCTTTGCTTTCGCGCCCATTTTTTTAATCTTTTCAATACTTTTGATGATGTTTCCACGACCTTCAAAAAGTTTGTTCATTGCAGAAGAATAATCAGATTTTGTAGCGTCAATCTTTTTACCAATTCCGATCAAATCATTCATAAAACCTTCAAATTTGTCATACAATGCACCAGCTTGTCGCGCAATTTCAATCGCGTTTCGTTGTTGCTTTTCATTGTTCCACATTGTATCAATGGTACGCAAAGTAGCGAGTAACGTAGTTGGCGTTACAATCACAATATTTTTTTCAAATGCTTTGCTATATAAAGTAGAATCTTCATTCACAGCAATGGCAAATGCAGGTTCTATCGGAATAAACATCAAGACAAAATCGGGACTTTCTATTTCGTATAAATCTTCGTATTTCTTTGCAGAAAGCTGATCTACATGACGTTTTATTGATGTTAAATGTTCTTTTAAACTCAACTCTTTCATTTCATCTTCGCTGTTTACATAACGTTCGTATGCGGTCAATGAAACTTTGGAATCGATAACCATTTTCTTGTTGTTTGGCAAATTAATCACCACATCAGGCAACACACGCGAACCATCTTCACGATTAAAATTTTGCTGTACTACATATTCACGATCTTTTTCCAAACCACTTTTTTCCAAGACGCGTTCTAAGACCAATTCGCCCCAATTTCCTTGCATTTTACTATCACCTTTCAAGGCTTTTGTCAAGTTCACAGCTTCTTGACTAATCTGAATATTGGCTTTGCTCAGTTCAGATAATTTCTCGCGCAAAGCAGAATGAATACTAATATTTTCCTTCTGACTGTCTTCTACTTTCTTTTCAAAATGCAGAATCTTCTCTTGAAGCGGCGTCAAAATATTTTTAATATTCTCTTTATTTTGTTCGGTAAATTTGGTCGATTTTTCTTCGAGAATTTTATTGGCAAGCAATTCAAAATCTTTGCGAAGTTGTTCTTGTTGTTGTTTGAGCGATTCGTCACGTTCAATATTTTGTTTTTGTAGACTTTCAAATTCAGAATTCTTTCGCGCCAATTCTACATTTAAGAAATCTTTTTCACGTCTAATTTCTTCGCGTTCGTGTTCTGTTTTGCTCAAACTTTCTTTTACCGTTTGTAATTGCTGTTGAAACGACTCGTTTTGCTTCTCATTTTCAGTATGCATCGAAATTTTCAAATCTTCAAACTGCGATTGCAACTGCCGATTGCGTTCTTGCAAACCTTCTTGTTGTGCTTTGGTTTTTAAATTTCCGATATACATTCCCAAGAAAATACCAACGGCTAAAAAAACGACAATAAGCACTATATAAATTACGATTTCTGACATGAATTAGATTTTGCGTAAAGATACTACTTTGTATCAATTTTGAATTTAAAATGGTGAATTATGAATAAATTATTGCTGACTTAACATCACAAAAGAGGTGTAAGTAAAAAACACGATATAAGTTATGTTTACACTCAAGGATTTCTAAATACTTTTGGAAAATCGTTTTTTAAAATCTTAGCTGGCATTCTTATGTAACTTTCGCGTTTTAAAAGCCACAACAATTTCAATAAAAACCGTTAAAACAATCGCAAAATATCCTGAATATAAAAAGTTAGCTAAAACTTTATTCATGGAAGTTGCCATTTCTCTTGTGGTTGTTTCGCCCATATTACCTCGAAGTATGTCATTAAAATTATTGATAGAAATACAAACTAAAATAAAACATACAATTAGTAAAGCGTTAAAAAACAGAAAGATGTAATTGGCATATTTAATTTTAAACCGCGTAAATAAGATGCGAACAAAACAAGCAAACACAATTAAAATAAGCATAAAAATAAATAACAAATACTTCGTAGGAATTACAAAATACGTATCGTGTATATTAATATCTACTGTTGTGTCGCCCGTTAAATTATCGAATCCAAAAAATACGCCTGTAAGTAGCACGACACCTGTAATAATGGTAACGACATATAAAAGTTCTTTTTTCACGTTTCTTTTTTAATTTTTGTTCATGTCTGAAAGTTGTTCAGAAAACAAAAGTACCGTATTTTTTTCAGCAAGTTGCACTTCTTTTTCAAACTGCAAACCAATTTTATGCAGTAATCCGATAGAAGCGACATTGGAAGCGTCAGTAATAGCAACTACTTTGGAAATTTGTAACACTTCTTTTGCGTGCGTTAAAGTGGCTTTTGCAGCTTCAAAAGTATATCCTTTTCGTTCAAATGCTGGCAAAAGAGCAAAGCCAATATCAATATCTTCTAGTGAATCTCTGTTGACCAAACCACACATTCCAATAGGTTTTGAAGTATTTTTGAGTTCCATTAACCACAAACCAAAACCGTTTTGCGCATAACTTTTAAGCAAATTTTCTTCAATGTATTTTTTTGCGGCTTCTAGTGTGTGGATGTTGCGATCGCCAATAAACTGAATCCAAGAAGGTGTATTGACCAATTTCAAAACAAAATCAGCGTCTTTCAATGAAAATTCGCGCAAGCGCAAACGATTGGTTTCTAATATCAATTTCAAAATATCGTCTTAAAACACTAAAGTATCCAATTAAAAGAGAAAGAAAAAACTACTAAAAAATAGTTTTGGCACGGTACTTGTTTTATACTATAACGTAACGCGGTGAGGACATTACACAGAGCTGGTTACTCGAAGTAAAGAGAGTCGCATTACATTTTGGTTGGTTAGTTAGTTAAAGAAAACACTTCACGCTTGTGGAGTGTTTTTTTTAGTAAAAAAGTTAATCTTACAAAGTCCTTAAAATGTACACACACTTGTAAGTCGATATTTATAGCTACGTGTTAACAAAACTTTTACTTATTTAACAAATAAACCGCTCTTTTTTAAGAATTCATGTAACATTTTGGCACAGAAGTTGACTTATATATTGTGTATTACGATAATGACCACGCAAAGAGTTGGTTACTTGAGCAACGCGAGTCGTATTACATTTGGTTGGTTAGTTAGTTAAAAAAACACTTCACGCTTGTGGAGTGTTTTTCTTTTTAGCATACTTTTCTAAACTTTAACACAAACACGGTTAATTTTACAATAAACTTTCCGTTTTGGCACGGAAGTTGGATTATATATTGTGTATTACGATGATGACCACGCAAAGAGTTGGTTACTTGAGCAATGCGAGTCGTATTACATTTTGGTTGGTTAGTTAGTAAAGAAACACTTCACGCTTGTGGAGTGTTTTTCTTTTTAGCATACTTTTCTAAACTTTAACACAAACACGGTTAATTTTACAATAAACTTTCCGTTTTGGCACGGAAGTTGGACTATATAATATGTATTACGATGATGACCACGCAAAGAGTTGGTTACTTGAGCAACGCGAGTCGTATTACATTTTTGGTTGGTTAGTTTTTATTGAAACGTCTTATCGCTTGATAAGGCGTTTTTTACGTTTTGGAAGTTGTATTTTTTACTTTAAAACTGCCAGAAGAAGCATCAAAAGTAATTAAATCGTTTGGAAACAAAGCTTCAAAAATACCTTGTTCAATCAATTCGCAAGGAGTTCCTGAAAAAACGCTGCCATTATTCATCACAATCATTTCATCACACAGCTGAATTGCCAAATCAATTTCATGCGTAGAAAACAACATAGTTTTTTGTGTATCGTGTGCTAATTTTTTTAAAAGATTCAACACATACGCTTTGTGATACATATCCAAATGTGTGGTTGGTTCATCTAAAATAATCATAGAAGTATCTTGCGCTAATGCACGTGCAATCATTACTTTTTGCAGTTGTCCGTCACTCAAGGTGTAACATTTTCGGTGTTTCAATTCGAGTAAATTTGTCTTTTTTAAAGCACTTTCTACAATGGCGTGATCGTTCTTAGAGAGATTTCCAATCCAATTGGTATATGGTTGACGACCGAGTGCAATCAATTCTACAACGGTTAAATTTTTGGAAGGAATTTGCTCAGTCAATACCAAACTAATTTCTCTTGCTAATGCAGCATTCGAATAGGAGTGAAGCAGTTTATTTTGTAATAAAATCTCTCCAGAAAGCGGTTCTTGAATCTTTGCCAACGTTCGCAACAACGTAGATTTCCCAATTCCATTTGCACCAACCAACGCGACTAATTTCCCTCTCGAAATCGTAACGTCAATCGCTTCTGCGATCACTTTAGCATTTGCTTTGTCTTGATAACCAATAGAAAGCGAAGTCGTTTGTAAAACCGGATATGTCTTTGTTGTAGAAATAAGTTCTTTATTGAGCGGACTAAAGTACGAATTTTATTTTTTGCTCCTAATAACATGAATTTCATAAAATACGTTTTCTTTCAAATCATAATCTATGTTAAAAATGAGAGAATTAATGATTGTTGGACTATTTTAGTTGAAAAGATTAATTTTTTTATAGTTAATGCGATATATATTTTTCCTCTTAATTCCATTTCTATTGTGTGCACAAACAAGTGATTTTTCTGAACTTTATTCTTTGGAAGATAATGAGCAAGTCACGATAGACATCATTATCGGCGGATGTTTTCACGTAAGTACGAATGCTAAGGTTTTCATCACAAAAAAAGAAACATTTTATGAGTTTATTTACATAGAAAATATATACAAAATTATAAAGAAGATTGACAGGAACCTTTTACTCTATCGAGATAAATTAAAAAAATGGATTGACGAAAATACGGAAACCTTAGCAAAATATGGGGCGAGAAAAATTATCACAGAAGAACAATATCAATCCAAAATTAAACTATTACATAACACAATCAAAGGTAATAAAGGTCGTTCTTCGAGGTTTGCTGGAGATTTTTCCATTATCAAAATCAATTCAAAACGTTTACAATTGAAAGAAAGTTTTTCTTGTAAGATAGTTTTGAACTTACAAATCAAATAATGATCTCAGAAACAACCTTAAATCCTTGAATTGAGCAAAGCGAACCTAAAAGCAAAGCGATCTATCTAAAAAATCATTTTCCGTTTTCTCACCAATAACCAAATCACTACTGGCGCGCCAATCATTGAAGTAATCGCGTTGATAGGTAAGGTAATTTCGCTAAGTGGAACTTGCGCAATACTATCACAAATCAACATCAAAATTCCACCAATCAAACACACGCTTGGCACTAGAATTTTATGATTGGTTGTATTAAAAAACAAACGTGTCAAATGCGGAACCGCCAAACCGATAAAAGCAATCGGACCAACAAAAGCGGTACAACTTCCAGCCATCAAACTAGTGGCAATAATCACAATATAACGAGATCGTTTGATGTCAATTCCGAGACTTCGTGCATAATTTTCACCCAAAAGAAAGGCATTTAATGATTTAATAGAAATAATACTCAAAATAATACCTAAAACAATCAAAAAACTAAGAATGCTCAATTCTTCCCAGTTTAAATTTCCTAACGAACCAAGCGTCCACAACATAAATTGTTTCAATTCTTCGGCATCGCTAAAATAGGTCAATACGCTTACAATTGCTGCAGTAATGCTTCCAAACATCAATCCGATAATCAAAATTGACATCGTATCTTTTACACGAAACGAAACAGCCATGACGGTTAATAATACCAGAAAACTCCCTAAACTTGCCGCAATGACCAAACTATAACTCGATAATAAAAAAGTTCCTAAAAAACCGCCAAAAATAGACGCACCCATAATCAACAACGCAACGCCTAAACTTGCACCAGAACTCAATCCGAGGACAAAAGGTCCAGAAAGCGGATTCCTAAATAATGTTTGCATCAACAAACCACTTAACGACAATCCAAAACCAACTAAAACTGCCGCAATCGCTTTTGGCAATCGGATGTCTAAAACGGTAATTCGCCAGGTTTCTTTCTCAATTTCGCCACCTGTAAATGCTGCGAAAATTCCATCAAGCGGAATTCCTACAGAACCCAAACTGATATTGAGCAAAAAACAGGCAATCAATACAAAACTAAGTACGATAAATGTGATGCGATATGATTTTTGTGCAACCAATTATAACAAAGGTTTAAAAAAGTATGGTTCGTAATTTGGTAAAATCTCAGGATGAATCGCTTTGATAATATCTTTTAACACAATATCTGGTCGTGTTGGTGCCAATTCATAATACATCGTTCCGCCTGTTTTACCAATCGTATTAGCGGTACTGTAGATTTTTTTATTTTTAAAAGGTGCAAATTTTGTGTACAATTCACTAGCTTTTTTGAGGTCTTCATAACTTTTAAAGCGTGCAGGTCCAATCCAAATATCTGCTTCCGAAGCTTTGTCTAACACACTTTCAATACTTAACGATAAACTTCCTGTTCCTTCCGAATCTTTCCAGAGATAATCAGCATTTGCATCAATCAAATATTGTGCTTGAAAACTTTCGCCCGCAGGCAAATACCAAATATCTTTATACATTGCGCCCGCTAGAATCGTAGGTTTTGTAGTGGCTTTTTTTGCCAATTCTTTAGCTTCATTGTAATTTTTTTCAATCGTATCAAAAACTTCAGAAGCTTTTGCTTCTTTATGAAAAAACGGCGCAAAAAAGTGAATCCATTCTGCGCGTCCAAGTGGCGTTTTTTCTGTCCAATCGCCATTGTAAACCACAGGAATATTTGCCTTTTGAATGGTTTTATACGTCGGATTTGAATTATTGATAGAAAATCCAATCACCAATTCAGGTTGTAAATCAATTAATAATTCAATATTTATCTGATCGTTTTGTCCAATATCTTTCACCTTATCGGAATCAATCAAAGCACGTGTTTTTTCAGAAGAAATGTAATCAGTATCTGGAAAACCAACCAACGTAGTTTCTACCCCAAGCATTTCTAAAGTAGGAATGTGTGTAGTAGAAGTTACTACAATACGTTCAACAGGAGTTAATACAATTGCATCATATGCATCGCGTGGCAGTGTCATAGCAGCGGCTTTTTCTCTCGGAATCAGTGCATAGGTAAAATCTTTATCAGCATCTGGCCAAGGCGATAGTACTTTAATAATCGTTAAATCTCCTTGTTTTTCAATAGTAAATCCTTTGGCGTGTTGAAGTGTACTTGTATTTTTTTCAGAAACGACAGGAATTGGAAGTTTTTGCTCTATAGCTTCTTTTTTCTCCGTTTTACACGAGAAAGAAAAGATGCATAATGTCAATAATAATAGGTAAATCGATTTGATAGGTTGCATAAATGGTGTTGCTAATTTTTTCAAAAATACTATTATTTTCATGTTTTATGTAGATAGATTCTAAAGAATGTTTATTTTTGCGCCGAATTTTGGTTTCGAGACTACGTTAGTATTCTCGGATTAAAAGGGAATCAAGTGAAAAGGCAACGCGCCTTCAGTCTTGAACTGTTCCCGCAACTGTAAGCATGTGCTGGCTTTGTTCAGTACCTCACTTCAAAATGAGTTGCTATAACTACATGACCACTGAATTTTCGGGAAGGTATATAGCAAATTGCAAGTCAGGAGACCTGCCAAATTTCATAATTAATGTCAAACTTTCGGGATAAAAGTTTGCGTATGGAAACCCATACTTTATTCCCATAAAACGAAAATTAAATGAAAAAAACAGTACTATCTGTTAGTGCCTTGTTTTTGGCTTGTACTGCCGTATTTGCACAACAACAAGATGAAACTGAAAACCTTGATGAGGTGGTCATTTCTGATTCGCGCCATGCGTTGAAAAGAGAAAATTCTGGTAAAACCGTGATTACGATTTCGAGTGAAGAAATTAAAAAAAATCAAGGAAAAACCGTTGCCGAAGTTATCAATACCAAAAGTGGAATTGAAATTTTGGGAAGTAGAAGTAACGCCGGACAAAACTTGAGTTATTTTGTGCGTGGAGGAAACAATCGTCAGGTATTGATTATGATTGATGGAATTCAGGTAAATGATCCTTCGTCAATTTCAAATGATTTTGACTTACGTCTGATTGCGTTAGATCAAATTGAGTCTATTGAAATCATAAAAGGTGCTTCAAGTACATTGTATGGAAGTGGCGCAGCAACTGCTGTAATTAGCATTACGACCAAGAAAGCTTCGGAAGATAACATTGCTTTGCGTGTGAATAGTTCTTTTGGAACGAATCAATCACAAGACGATTCCGATTATAATATCAACGATTTTTCAAACAGTGCGCGCATTGATGGAACGGTTGATAATTTGTCGTATGTAGTAGGTTTTGGACATCAAAATACAGTTGGTTTATCGGCTGTAATTGGAGAAGAAAGCGATCGTTTTTCACGAATTAATACCAATGTTCGTATTGGATATAAATTTTCGGATGCTTTTGAAGCAAGTATTTTTGGAAACATGGACAAGTTTAAAAACGATTTTGACAATTCTTCGCCAAGAGTCGATGCCAATTTTACAGGAGAAAGTGAACAATATCGTTTTGGAATTGCTCCAAAATATACGTACAAAAATGGTAGCGTAACCATGAATGCTGCTTATACAAAGATTGATCGTGAATTTCGTTCAAACTTTCCATCTACGTTTGAAGGAGAAACTATTGCGCTAGACATTTTTAATAAGTATAACTTTAGCAACAAATTTTACACCGTTGTTGGATTGAATTATATTGACAACCAAACGGTTTTCGCGGAAGAACAATCGTCTTCCATCGTAGATCCGTATGTAAATGTTGTATATGTATCTGATTTCGGAATGAACGTAAATGCTGGTGGACGTTTAAATAATCATAGTGAATATGGAACACATTTTACCTATAATTTAAATCCATCATATCGTATGCCACTTGGCAAAGGTTATGTAAAAGGATTTGCTTCGTATAGTACGTCATTTATCGCACCAACCTTGTCGCAATTATTTGGGAATTTTGGACCAAATCCAGATTTAGAACCAGAAGAAAATACAACGTTAGAAGGTGGAGTAGAAGTGAAGTTATCTAAAAAATTACGTGCAAGTGCCGTATATTTCAACAGAAAAGAAGAAAACTTTATCGATTATGTTGTTACGGATTTTACAACGTTTGCTGGAGAATATCAAAATGTAGAAGATGAGTTTACTGTAAATGGTTTCGAATTTGAAGTATTTGCAACGCCAATTGAAAACTTAACAATTGATGCAAACTATACATTTACAGAGAAAAAAGATGTAAAAGTGTTGCGTATACCAAAACACAAAGCAAACTTAAATGTTGGCTATGCATTTTCGTCTAAAACGAATGCAGGATTGTCTTATCAATTTACATCTGAGCGTTTAGATACTGATTTTACTACATTTCAAGATGTTACGTTGGAATCTTTCAACTTGATTGGTGCAAATCTAAATCATCAATTTAGCAAACGCTTAAGCGCATTTGTAAACGTATCAAATATATTCAACGAAGAATATACCGAAATTACAGGATTTACAACCAGAGGAACAAATGTTCGTGTTGGTTTTTCGCTAAACCTGTAAAGTTTATTTAATACAATAGTATGTCGATTAAAACCATTGGGAAACCGATGGTTTTTTTGTTTAAAAAAATAAAGTATAAAAAATGCTTCTAGAAATATAGAAGCATTTTTTTTATCGTGAAATGAATTGTTATTCCGTTATTCTGGAATCACTACTTTATGATTTTTCAATGCATCATTGTCTTCAATATTGATGTCAATATACATACGGTTTCCTGTAATTCTTTGTAGTTTCGTATCTGTAATTCCTTCAATAGGTAATGCTTTGCTACTATTGAAATTTAGAGGTCTTCCTGCGGCTGCAATATCTGCTAAGGCTGCTGCTAATAAAGGTTCATTTTCATCACCAAGAACGCCTAAATTTGTCAAATCTTCTGCGAGAACAATATCTGGATCCAATCCGTTAGTGTAGTTAGAGAAGCCTGCGCTATTCTCCAAACGAGAAATTAATGGTTGCATTGCCCATTTATGATTTGGATTCAACTGTTCATCTCCAAATGTCCATGAAGGCGAATCGTATAAAGAAACGGATGCTTCATTTTTTCCTGTCGTCGTTGTTCCTACTTGCACAACATCAATGTACGGATCTAAAGAGTTAATCACTAATTCACTTGCAGAAGCTGTACTTCCTGTAGTAATTATGTATACTTTAGATAGTCCTAAACTGTTGATTCCTGCACCTGTACTCAACGTGCTACGGAAGTAGCGATTTTCTTGCTCGTCTGTCAATATTGGTTGAATTTTATCGTTGTAACGGAATTTTGTAAATAATTGTCCTTCAAACTGTCCAGTTACCATGCTCCCTAAGTTGATCGCACTACTTACAAAACCACCAGGATTGTAACGGAAATCTAACACTAAATCAGTCACACCTTGCGCTTGAAAATCTGCAAAAGCACCATTTAATTGCGTATCAAAGTTTGCGATAAATTGGTTATACGTAATGTATCCAACTTTTTTTGCACCAACATCAATAGTTGTCGTTACCAAAATTGGATTTTCAGTAAGATTCGTTTTTGTTAAATCAATATTTCTTCCGTTTGGTGTAATAGATCGTACTCCATTATTAACAGTCAAATCAGCTAGGTTAAACGTATACGAAGTTGCATCTAACAAACCTAAATTATTATCTGTGGAAGAATTAAAGTATAAACTTTCTCCATTTACAGCATAAATAATATCTCCACGGCGAATATCTTTTCCATCCGCATCAGAGTTTGGCACAATATAACGTACATATCCAATAACTTCAGAGCTTCCACTGTTTAAAAAGATATATCGGACATCGGCTCCATTTGAATCTGAATTTCCTTGTTGTGATGCTTGTAAAAGATCGTAATCATCTACAATAATGCTAAAACGGTCGTCAGGGTGACGTAAATGTTCAAATAAATCAGCAGGGTTTGGATAACTGTTTAGAAAAGAAATATATCCTTCTGCATCATCAAGCTTGCTATCATCTAAATCAGCCACTTCACCTTGCCAAAAATACCATAAATTTAATCCTTTCCATACAAAATCTTGTACCTCTAAATCAGCAGAAACGCTAAACAGATTATCATCTTGATCTGTACAACTTACCGTAACGATAGAAGCCGTGACAAATAGAAAGAGCAACTTTTTTATATTCATAATTTTCTTTATCATAGTTTGTTTTTACTTTTATAAACACTAAAAATAGCGACATTATTGTAAAATAAAAATTATTTGTAACAAATTCGTAACTCGTTCGTCTTCCTTATAACTAACCGAAATTAATAGATCAAAAATGAAACAGGCAGATTTTTTAAATATGATATTGCCTTTTAAAGACAAGCTATACCGATTGGCAAAGCGTTTGTTGGTTTCTAGTGAAGAAGCAGAAGACGCAACCCAAGAAGTATTGTTGAAATTATGGTCTAAGAAATCGAAGATTAGTGCTTATAATAATGTGGAAGCTTTTGCAATGACAATGACTAAAAATTATTGCTTGGATAAACTGAAATCAAAACAAGCCAGCAATTTAAAATTGGTTCACAGTAATTACAAAGATGAAAATACCTCATTACAAAAAGAAGTAGAATTAAAAGATAGTGTCAGTTTTGTACATGAAATTATGGAACAGCTGCCAGAGCAACAAAAAATCATCATACAATTGCGTGATGTAGAACAGTATGATTTTGAGGAAATTGCCAAAGTTGTCAATATGAATCCAACAGCAATTCGCGTCGCATTATCTAGAGCAAGAAAATACATAAGACAAGAACTTATAAAAACACACAACTATGGAGTTAGCTAACATAGAAAATTTATTAGAGAAGTATTTTGAAGCAACAACAACGGTTCAAGAAGAACAAGAGTTACAAGCGTATTTTTCGCAAAATAATGTGGCGCCGCATTTGCAAGAATACCAACCCATGTTTCAGCACTTCGCTAATTTAAAAAGTGAGCAGTTTACTCGCAACGTTCCATTAAAACCTAGAAAAAACTATTTAAAATGGATTTCAGTTGCCGCCGTATTCCTTCTTACTACCGGACTATTTTTTAACGAATGGAAAAAACAACGTGAAGCCGAACAAGCTTTTGAAGATTTCAAAATGACCATGTCTCTTGTGTCAGAAAGTTTCAATACAGGAGCAAGTCACATCAATCATTTAGCACAATTTGAAGAAACAACAAACAAAATTTTTATAACAGAAAACAATTAAAAACATGAAGAAAGTAGTATTATTAGTAATGTTAATGGCTTTGCCAATACTTACATTTGGACAAAATATTTTTGAAAAATATGCAGATAATGACGAAGTAACGTACGTATCTATTAAACCTAAAATGTTTAGAATGCTTGCCACTATGGGAATGGATGCCGATGATCCTGAAGCAAAAGAATTTTTAGAAATGGTAAATAGTATGAAAAGTTTAAAAACACTTGCTACCAGCGATACTAAAATTTCTGCCGACTTAAAAAGATGGGTAAGCGGTCGTTCATCTGAGTTAGAAGAATTAATGGAAGTGAAAGACGGAGATACGCGTATGAAATTCTACGTAAAAGAAGGAAAAAGCGATACGCACGTTAAAGAACTTTTAATGTACATTACAGGTATTGAAGACAAAGTAAAAATGAAAGACAGAAGCATCAATACCGTGGTGGTTTCCTTAACTGGAGATATCGATTTAACGCAAGTATCAAAGCTTACCAGTAAAATGGACATTCCAGGTGGAGAACACTTAAAAAATGTAGATAAGAAAAAGAAAAACTAAAAACACATAGTTTTTACCACGCGTCAATGGATACGTATCTATTGGCGCGTTAGTATTTAAATTCATCATCAAAAAACAATCAAAAAATGAAAACGATACCATCAATCTTAATATTATTACTTGTTGCTGTTGGCATGAGTAGTTGTTCTGATAAAAATAGCTTGCAAAATTATATTTTAGACAATGCCGAAAGAGTCGGTTTTTCTTCAAGTACAGTTCCAATCAGTTCTATCAAAGAACAAGGAATGGAAATGACAGAAAAGCAAGAAGAAGCTTTTAATGCCATTGATCGTGTAAATATTTTAATGTTTAAAGCGAGTCCTGAAAATCAAGAGGAATTTATTGCAGAAAGAGACAAAGTAAAAACAATCTTAAAACAAAAGAAGTACGAAGAACTGATAGATTTAGGGAGAAACGGAGTTATCAAATTTTCAGGAGAAGAAGAAGCTATTGATGAAATAGTTATTTTATTATCAAATAAAGAAATGGGATTTGCCGTTACCAGAATTGTCGGGGATGATATGAACATGAAAAAATTCATGGAACTCTATCAAATGGTAAGTCAGCGTGATGCTTCTAAAAACAACTTCAACTTTGGAGAATTGACTAAATTTATTCCAATAAACTAAAAAAAGGATGAATGTATGTTAAAATACATTTACCCTTTTCTTTTTTTAAAGTCAGTTATATACTATAATTTTTTATCGAAAATGCTGCTTGAGAAAAAGTAAATTATTACCAACGCAATAATCGCTAAAATGATAAAAAAGGTAATTTCCTTAATTTCTCTTTTCTTGGTTTGCAGACGATTTTGATACTCTTTCTCAGTAATCTCTGCATGAACTTCTTTATTATATGTATCTAAAAAATCAGTCTTAAACTTCCCGATACCTTTCATAAATTCTTCAGAACTTACGCCTTCTTTTGCTAAAAAAGTACAAGTAAAACTATCGTATAAGTCAAAATCAGAAAATTCGTTAACCTGATCGTTTACAACAGATAGTGTATTCACATCGATCATTGGAAGTTTCACAGAACCTTCCATGATGTCATTTAATGATAGCTTCTTAAGAATTTCCTCTAGATTGTTATTCATACTTCCAAAGTGAATTCCAGAGCCATAATTTTCTTTAATAAAGGATTTGAGCGCTTTGTTATAGACTACTTTTTTAATTTGTAATCTTCCGTGATGCTGCGCTGTATCCAAACCTTTATCATCTTTCGAGTGTGTGAGTTTGATATTCACAGGATTAAATTTTGTTAGTTCTTGGCATTGCAAAATTAAAAAAAAAACAATGCCGACAACTATGAAAAGCTATATTCCTGTATAATTATTTGGATTTATGCTTTTTAATTCAGATTTTATATAGTCCGAAACGTCTAAAGTATCAATAAAACTAGCAATTGATTTTTGCGTTATTTTTTCGTTAGTTCTCGTAAGACCTTTAAGTGCTTCATACGGATTTGGATAACTTTCCCTTCTTAAAATTGTCTGAATCGCTTCTGCAACAACCGCCCAATTATTTTCTAGGTCTTGGTCAAATTTTACTTTGTTCAATAATAATTTATTCAATCCTTTTAGTGTCGATTGAAATCCAATAACGGTATGCCCAAAAGGAACACCAACATTTCTCAGCACAGTAGAATCTGTTAAATCGCGCTGTAAACGAGAAATAGGAAGTTTGGCTGATAAATGTGAAAAAACGGCATTGGCAATTCCTAAGTTACCTTCACTGTTTTCAAAATCAATCGGATTTACCTTATGTGGCATTGCTGACGAACCAACTTCACCTGCTTTAATTTTTTGTTTGAAATAATCCATGGAAATGTACGTCCAAAAATCTCTATCCAAATCAATTAAAATGGTGTTGATACGTTTCAATCCATCAAAAATTCCTGCTACATGATCGTAATGTTCTATCTGAGTCGTAGGAAACGAGTGATGTAATCCTAAAATTCGTTCAACAAAATCATTTCCAAATGCTTTCCAGTCAATTGTTGGATACGCAACCTTATGTGCATTAAAATTTCCTGTAGCACCACCAAATTTTGCGGCATGCGGAATTCCTGAAATAGATTCCACTTGCGCTTCAATACGCGTAATAAATACTTCAATTTCTTTTCCCAAACGCGTTGGAGAAGCAGGTTGTCCGTGCGTTCTTGCCAGCATAGAAACATCTGTCCATTCAATGGCTAACTCTTTTAATTTTTCTAAAACACGTACCAATTCAGGAAGATATACGTTTTGAATTGCTTCTTTGATAGAAAGCGGAATCGCCGTATTATTAATATCTTGAGAAGTCAATCCGAAATGGATAAACTCTTTATATTGTGAAATTGCCAATTGGTCAAATTTCTCTTTGATGAAATATTCAACAGCTTTCACATCATGATTGGTTACCTTTTCAATATCTTTAATCGCTTGTGCGTCGGCTGCGGTAAAATTTTCATAAATACTGCGCAAATCGTCATACAAAGACGCATCAAAATCTTCAAGTTGTGGTAATGGCACATTACACAAAGCGATAAAATATTCAATTTCAACCAAAACGCGGTATTTTATTAGTGATTCTTCACTAAAATAATTGGCTAAAGCGATGGTTTTGTTACGATATCTTCCGTCAATAGGAGAAATTGCATTAAGCGTAGTAAGTGTCATTGTAGTTGTGTTGTTGTTTTAAGCTCACAAATATACTTTTTAGATTGCTTGAAATAAAATTTTAAGACTTCATTTTCTAGCTTTTTTAATTCGTTTTATAAGGTCTCTAGCTCTTGCTTTAAATGCGGCACTTTGCGAATGATAATCACGCTCCAAGATAAGAACTAATTCTTCATGAATCCAATCAAACTCCTTTCCTAGTAAAAACAATGAACGCATGGAATACGCTTTTACAGCTACTTTTTGATCGGTAATCATCCAATCAAAACAAGTTTCTGTAATTTTTTCACGATGTTTTTTGGTTAATTTTTCTTTTGTCTGATTGGGATTTTTATGATAATATGCTTCAATCAAATATTCAGCAACTTTTGCTATAGGACGTACAGCAGGATCTAAATGTACGGTTTGCATGTGTTCTGTATACACATCTAAATGTGGAAGAATGGCGTCTAAACGTTCTCTAGCAACAAACTCAAACAACCAAGCGGCTCTAGCAGAAATTTTATCATCAACTGTAAAAACAACCTTTAATAATGTGGGAAGCAACGCAGGATTATTTAAAACAATTTTTGCATAATAATTTCGCTTCTCGCGAGAATGATTTACATAATTTAATTCTGAATAAAGTTGTTCAAATGTCATTGTTTTTATAATTTGGACTGCTTAAAAATAATAAAATGAAGATACTTAAAAAAATAGCGGTTTTAGCATTAATTGTACTGATAGTTTTACAGTTTTTCGGACCAGAAAAGAATGAAGGGGATGTAACTGATTTACAAGCTTTTCTAACAGAAACCAATCCACCAGCATCTGTACAAGCTACATTAAAAACGGCTTGTTACGACTGTCATTCTAGCAATACGCGCTATCCTTGGTATGGAAATATAGAGCCAATTTCTTATTGGATGGCAGAGCATGTGGAGCATGGAAAAGAAGAATTAAATTTTTCTGAATGGAGTTCGTACTCATACAAACGAAAAGATCATAAACTAGAAGAAGTAATTGAAGAAATAGAAGAAGGTCACATGCCAATTTCTTCTTATTTATGGACACATGGCGACGCAAAATTAACAGAAGCCCAAATCAAAGAAGTAGCAGATTGGGTAACAAATGCAAGAGCGATGATGGCAATTGGTCAGGAAAAGCCACAGTAGTTTTTTTGAAGTATAGAGGTTTTAGTATTTAACGTCAGTTCGATATAAATCATTCAATTTATATGTATAGTAATTTTAGAGATAATTCTGCTATGTAATTCATTTTTAAGGCTTTACTTTCTTTTTCTTTGCTTACCCAAAGAATACTGAATCAAGTTCAGCACAGGCATCAACAAAAGAAAGGGAACTTTTCCAGAGGTATTTTTAGTTTTTCTTTTATGGAAAAACTAAAACCGCATGAATTTTTCTAAATTTTCTCCAAGGTTTCGAAAATTTTTAACGAAAAACTCCTGCTATACTGCGGAAAAGAATAGTTTCAAACTAAAGTTCTTACGTCGAACTCACGTTATTTAGAATTTAGATTTCAAATAGGAATTGTGGTTTTGAAGTAAAAATATATTTTTAAGAGCCAAGAGCCAAGAGCCAAGCGCCAAGAGCCAAGAGCCAAGCCTACTTAATAAGTTCATTCACTACTTTTGGCACACCAACAGAAGCATTTTCCGCAATAACAGTAAGGTTTTCGTACGATTTTTGTGGAACCGCAGGATTTGGATCTATAAAATAGATTTTAGTATTTTTTGGTACAAAATCAATCAAACTAGCTGCTGGATATACTTGCATAGACGTTCCAATAATTAGTAAAATATCTGCCTGAACACATTCGGCAACCGCCGTTTCAATCATTGGAACAGCTTCGCCAAACCACACGATATGCGGACGTAATTGCGCACCATTTTCACATAAATTACCCAATACGATATCATCAGAACAATCATACACTTTATATGGCGCTTTGGTGCTTCTTGATTTTGACAATTCGCCATGCAAGTGAATGATATGAGAACTTCCTGCACGCTCGTGCAAATTGTCTACATTTTGTGTGATAATAACGACATTATAGTGTTTTTCCAAATCGACTAAAGATAAATGTCCTTTATTTGGAGCTACTTCTTTTAATTGTCTTCTTCGCTGATTGTAAAAATCCAACACCAACGCAGGATTTTTTTCAAAACCATCTGGCGAAGCAACTTCCATTACATCGTGTCCTTCCCATAAACCATCAGCATCACGAAATGTTTTAATGCCACTTTCTGCGCTAATTCCTGCACCTGTGAGTACGACTATTTTTTTTCTTTCCATCTTTTGTAAATTGTAGCAGTTGGTAAATTTTCGAATTCATTTTCTTTATCGTCAATAAAATCTACCAAATCCTTTTTTGTATATACTTTACTGGCAATCATTCTGTCGAGCAACACAATACTATCTTCATGTTTATTTAAAGAATCGTACATGTATAATAAGCTCAGCTTGGCATTTTCAAAATCGGGATATTCTTTTATAATATATGTGTACGCTTTTTCAGCGGCTTCATAATCTTCAAATTCCCAAGCGGCATTTCCACGAATATATTCCACAAAATCATCTTCGGTAACTTCTTCTAAATCATCAATAATTCGCATCGTGGCATTGTAATCTTTCAGCATGATAAAATAATCAACAGCCATGAGTTTGGTAGTTGGATCGTCTGGAAACTTCTTTAACAATTCGTCAATCGCTTCCATATGATATACTTCGTTGATCTGGGAAGCAATCTGAATTTTCATGATATAATAAATCTTCTTCTCTCTAAATTCTCCTTTAATATTATTGATAAGATTGAATGCTTGTTTGTATTTTTCGTTGCCAATTAAAGTTTGAAAACGCGTCATAAACAACATGGTTTTAAGACGTTCTCTATTGTATTCGGTATCGGTAGATTCAGTCGGAACACTCAATTCGTACAGATTACGTAAAGTTTCACTAAAATATTCACCTGTTGTATACACATACATATCTTGCAATTTAAAATCGCCATCTACATATTGCAATTGGTAATCGTGATAATTTAAACCTTCCTCATCATTATATAGGCGAAATAATATATGGTATTTTTGTTCGTCTAAATGATAATAAAAATTCACAATATCATACGAAGAACCTTTTTCTATATCATCAATGATTTTTTGTGGAAATTGTGAAAACTTATCTTTAAATCCTTTTATGAATCCTTTATTAAAGTTTTTGATAGATTTACTTGGATTTTCGCCATTAACTTCAGAAATCACTTTGGAAGCAAAACTATCAATATCAAAATGGTCAACAAAAAAATCTACATCATTTTCATAGAAAGAACTGAGGAGTTTTTTTGCAAATTCAATGACTTTTTCATCATTAGTATCATTGTTTTTTGCATACGTATCTTTAGTTTCTTGCGCGGTAACGGTACCAAAGCAAAAAGTTAGTAACAAACAGTAAAAATATTTCATTGGTATTTGTTTAATGAATTACTAAAATAGACAAATTATCAGTGATAATGCTATTTTGTTGCTTGCTGTTTTTATGATAGCTTTGCAAGATGATGGATCGCAATTTATTAGAACATTTGGAAGGATATCTTACCGAACGCAGAAAAGAACTGTTTATCAAAGTGTTATCGAAGCGAACGCGTCATTTTACAGTTGCTGTAGAAGATGTGTATCAAATGCATAATACGAGTGCTGTATTGCGCAGTTGCGACGTTTTTGGTATACAAGATGTACACGTAATTGAAGCGCGATTGGGCAAAAAGATGGACAGAGAGATTGCCATGGGCGCACAAAAATGGGTAGACATTCATCGCTATAATGATACGCAACAATGCATAGACACGCTTAAAAAACAAGGCTATCGAATTATAGCAACCACACCACATGAAGATTCTCAGTATTTACACGATTTTGACATTACGCAAAAAGCAGCTTTCTTTTTTGGAAAGGAGAAAGAAGGTTTGAGCGAAGAAGTATTGTCGCAAGCAGATGAATTTTTAAAAATTCCGATGGTAGGTTTTACTGAAAGTCTAAATATATCTGTTTCTGCAGCAATTACCATTCAAGAGGTAACAACTAAACTTCGAAACTCAGATATTCCTTGGCAGTTTACCGAAGAAGAAGTCTTAGCAAAACGATTTGATTGGTGTAAAAAATCGATCAAAAGTATTGAAGATATTTTAAAACGTTACCACGAACAGAATCCGTAGTCTATTTAGGCTTTTTTGTTTGTTTCATCACATTTTCTTCATACAAATTTATCCAATCATTTGGAGACATTTTTGTTGCCAACTCTGCAATTAAATCATACGGAATATCGTCCATTTTTTTAAAGCGAATACAGCTTTTTCCCATGTCGAGCTTACGTTTGCAATGCTTTGGATATTCAGCCACAAACCATTCCATTAATTCTTTATTTGCGTAAATTCCCATGTGATATAATGCAACAAAATTTTTCTGTGAAGCATAACTAATAAATGGCAACGGAAGTTTTGGATCACAATGATAACCGCCAGGATATATAGAATGCGAAACCACAAACGAAGGCATATTGTAATTTACCTGTTCGGAGAAACCTTCGGGTAAATTTTCCTGAAGAATTTTTCGTATGTTGGCAATTACTTCTTTGCGTTCTTCGGGAAGTTGGTCAATATATCCTTCTACAGAGTTTGCTTCGTATGTCATAATATTTGGCTTTTTGAGAAATTAAAGTGCTAAATTATTAAAATAATTATCATTTTTTAATCAAAATAAAAAGTATCTTTAATCCAATCGATAAAATAATACATTATGGTTTCTTGGTTTGAAATTCCTGTGATAGACATGAATCGTGCACAAAAATTTTACGAAACAGTTTTTAAAGTCTCCATCAGGGTGGAAGATTTTGGAGGTTTGTTGTACGGTTGGTTTCCACCAAAACCTGCTACTGAAAGTTGTACGGGCGCGTTGGTGAAGCAAGAATCGTATGTGCCGAGCAAAACTGATGGTGTTTTGGTGTATTTTGCTTCCGAAGATGTTGCTAACGAACTCGCTATTATTCTTAAAGCTGGCGGAACTGTTGTACAAGGAAAAACTCAAATTTCTCCAGAAACAGGTTATATGGCAGTTTTTGTGGATACGGAAGGAAACAGGATTGCTTTATTTTCTAGAGCGTAAAGTTTCTCAACAGATTTTTTTTGTGGAATAAATAACACCAACATTTCCATCAAAATCAAAATCGTGTTCATATTGCAAGCCGATTTTTTCAAGAACTTTTATAGAAGCTTTATTTGCTTTCATTGCTCTGCCAACGATTTTTGGTAATTCTAAAGTTTTTAAGCCATAATCAACACAAGCTTTGGCTGTTTCTGTGGCAAAACCTTTGTTCCAATATTTTTTGAAGAAGCGGAAACCAATATCATATTCGTTATTTTTTGGTGTAAATTTGATGCCGCACCAGCCTAAAAACTCCTGTGATTCTTTATGAATAACTGCCCATCTTCCAATTCCGTATTTTTGGTAATGATCGTAATTTTCTAGAAACTCTTTTGCGTGATTGATGCTTGCAAAAGCAACATCGCCTGTGAATTTTATGACTTCTTCGTCTAAATTTAAATCATAAAAAGATTTCGCGTCAGCGACTGTAAGTTCGCGTAAATATGTGCGTTTGGTTTCTAAAATAATGTTCACAGGAAAAAGAATTATTCATGCAATAACACAATTGAAAACTCTGAGTCAATTGTAACTTTTCCATCTTTAACAGTTGCCGTTTTTCCTGAATAATGATCGGTTACTGTTGCACCATTTTCAAATTGTTTTCCAACATTGATTTCTTTTTTTCCTTTGGCTAAATCCAATCCAACAACCACTTTATCACTGTTGAAAGTTCTCGAAAACACATACGGACTTTCTGAAATCAGTTGATGCTTTCCAGCGCCAATCGCAGGATGTGCTTTTCGGAATTGTCCTAGTTTTTGCCAATGAGTTAATAGTTTTTTGGTTTCGGCATCATCCATCATTTCCCAATTCATAAACGAACGTAAAGTTGCATCACCATTGGTTCCTTCAATAATTAACGGACGTTTGGTTTCATCACCGTAATAGACTTGTGAAATTCCTGGCGTTAATAACAATTTTGTTGCCGATTCATAAGGTTTTGTTCTTGTTCTATCAAAAGGATCGCCATCATCATGCGAACTGATGTAATTCATCACGCTTTTTCCCTTTAAATCATTGTGAAGAATATTGTTGTATTTTGAGAAGATACTTTCGTAATTACCTTTTGCATCGTATTTAAATTGAAAGTTGATTAAATTGTCAAAACCATTTGCGTAATAATCTACTTTTTTATCGCCAAAGTCATAAAAACGCTTGTGATCTATGGAATAACCGTATAATTCACCCAACATAAAAAAGTCATTTTCATCCAAAACGGCTTCAGGATTTGCTTCTTTCCATTCTGTAAATGCAGTTTTTGCTTGCTTGTTTAATTCGTTCCAAGCACTTTCTTCTACGTGTTTTACGGTATCAACTCTGTAACCATCAACTCCATATTCACGCACGTAATCTGTCAACCATTTGATGATATAGTTTTTTGGAGTTTTCGCTAAACCCGTTTTTTTAAAGAATTCATCTAATTCTTTCATTTCGGTTTCGTAGCGACCTTCTGCTTTCCACTTTTCAACCAATGGAGTAGGCAAGGAGACAGTTTCTGTGCTATTTGTCAATACATCAGGAAGATTTTTTACAAGTGTACAACTTACTGCGGTATCGTAGTTTTGATAGCTACAACTTGGCTCTGTACGTACCCAAGTATCATTCCAAACAGGATCTTTTTCAGTTACAGGACCTGTGTGATTCATCACAACGTCCATTAAAATTCGGATTCCGTGTTCGTGTGCCGTTTCCATCAATTCTTTAAAATCTGCTGCTGTTCCAAAGTTTGGATCAAACTGAGTCCAATCTTTTGTCCAATATCCGTGAAAAGCATATGTATTTCCTGTGCCTTCATCTGTACTATCGTGAATTTGCTCTAATACAGGCGAAAACCAAATAGCGTTGATTCCTAAATCATCAAAATAGCCTTCTTTTATTTTTTGTGTAATTCCTGCCATGTCACCGCCCATAAATCCACGAAGTTTTGCAGGTTCTTTGGTTCTATCAAAATTAAGATCATTTTCTTTGTTTCCATTATAAAAACGATCTGTCAACATGAAATATACATTGGCAGCTTCCCAAACAAAAGGTTGTGCTTCAGTGGTTGTTTTAGCCACTTCTTTTGGTTCTGATTTACATGCGAAAAGACTGAATGTGATAAGAAATAAGATGAATAATTGCTTCATTTTGCGTGACGGTTTTGCGTTAGTATACTTGCAATATAAAGGTTACAACGCTATTTTCATATAGCAAAATTAAGAATCGATCAAAAAAGTGTTACTACAACGATTGAGTTGATTATTTTCTTGATAACTTGTGTTGGATGTTAGGTATTGGATGTGTAGATTGTGGAAAAAATAAAAAGTCTATTTTTTCTTTTGTCTGCTTAAAACTTTATATTCTTCATAACAATCGTTAATGGCATCAAGAATTTGTAGATCATTTGCGTTTGTAATGAATGTTTTAGAGTAGTTACATAACGAAAGAATTTCATCAATATCTACACGTTCTACTTGAAGTAATTCGCGCAACATTTGTCGGTCAAATTTAGAAGCGAGCAATTCACGAATTCGATCATCTTCTTTCATTTGACGCAGTTTGCGCATTTGTTGTGGTTTCTTCCCGAAAAGATTCTGTAAAAAATCGGCAGGATTAAATATGGCTCCTAATACTGTTGAGACTGCTCCAGGCGCTTTTTCTCCAGCTTCATATCCTGTAGAAAGCCCAGCAATACGATAACGGTAATTTGGACGAATTGGAACATTTTTGGCATCAATATCTAAATATCCTGTAAGTTGATAAGGTGTTAAAACTACTTTTTCAAGTGCGTATGCTAATTCCGTTAATCGAATCGTAGAAGAACTTTTGTATTTTAACATGTCGTTCGTAACACGTACTTTAATCGATTTGAATCCTAAAAAAGAAAAGAATAGAATGTCTTCCGCTTTTGCTTCAATTTCAAACTCACCTTTTTCATTCGTAATTACACCTTTTATTGTGGTTAAATTGACAACATGAACGGCTTTCATTGGCTTGTCGTCAGCATCGTTGACCACTTTAGCATACAACTTCTTCATGTCTTTGTCTTGAGCAGAAAGAGTACTTATAGTTAACAATAAAAGTAGAAAAGTGTATACTTTTTTCATAAATGCAATTTTACAGCAAAATAGTCTTTTCGACTAATTTTAGTATAAAAATACTAAACAAAACTATAAAAAGTGCGCGAAAGCACACTTTTTACTTAATATTAACAATATTGTTGTTATTTTCTTCTCGATCTTCCTCTGAATTTTTCGCCGCTATTTTCATTTCTACGACGTCTTCCGCCACCTTCAAAAGAGTTTTCACTTCTTCGGCTTCTTCTGCGATCTCCGCCACCGCCATCTCTGCGTCTTCGTCCGCCACCATCTCTACGGCGTCTTCCGCCACCACCGCCAGTGTTGGTTGATTCTTCTACATTTACAAAACGTCCTTCCACTTTAAAATCAGTGAAGTGCGCTAATACTTGTTCTTTTTTGTCGTTGTCTGTATTGAAGAAAGAAAAACTTTCTTTTACATCCACTTTGTACACGTCATCGCGACCTAAACTGAGCGTTTCTTTTAAGAAATCTTTTAAGCGCATCCAATCATAACCATCTTTTGAACCAACATTGATGAAGTAACGTGTGCTGTGTTCGTTGCTTTTACCGCGCGAGCCACGATCTTCGTTGTTTCCTTTTGGCTGATTTAAGTCTCTTGTTTTGCTGTAATAATTGAAGAAACGGTTAAATTCTACCGAAACCATACGTTTGATGAGTTCTTCTTTTGAAGTATCTTCAAAGATTTCCATGATTGCTGGTAAATAATCTTCAATTTCATCGTTAGCTTCCGTATTGTGAATTTTGTTTGCTAAATGAAATAATTGCACTTGACAGATTTCAATTCCTGTTGGAATCGGTTTTTGTTCAAATTTCTTTTGAATTTTACGCTCAATCGATTTGATTTTACGCATTTCACTTTTGGTTACAATTACCATAGAAACTCCATTCTTTCCAGCTCTACCTGTACGACCGCTTCGGTGTGTATAAGTTTCAATTTCATCTGGAAGTTGGTAATTGATTACGTGTGTAATATCGTCAACGTCAATTCCACGTGCAGCAACATCCGTAGCAACTAACATTTGAATTTGACGTGTACGGAACGATTTCATTACTAAATCACGTTGATTTTGACTTAAATCTCCATGAATTGCTGCGGCGTTGTAACCATCTTCGATTAATTTTTCGGCAACATTTTGCGTATCACGTTTTGTTCTACAGAAAACTACTGAAAATATATCTGGATTGGCATCTGCCAAACGTTTTAATGCTAGATAACGATCGCGACCACTTACAGCGTAAAACTCATGACGAACGCTATCTGAACCAGAGTTACGCGATCCAACCGTGATTTCTTGTGGAGTGTGCATAAACTTTTTAGCAATAGTAGCTACTTCTCTTGGCATGGTTGCCGAGAATAACCATGTGCTTTTGTCATCTGGCGTATGTGATAGGATAGAAGTGATATCTTCATAGAATCCCATGTTCAGCATTTCGTCAGCTTCATCAAGTACACAGTATTCAATTTTAGAAATATCTACCATTCGGCGATTAATCATATCTTGCATACGCCCTGGCGTTGCGACTACGATTTGTGCACCTTTCTTTACTTGTCTTGCTTGATCTGTGATACTTGCACCACCATAAATAGCGACCACATTGATGTTTTCGTATTTAGAATAGTTTTTAAGTTCGTTGGTAATTTGCAGGCACAATTCTCGCGTAGGCGATAAAATCAGTCCTTGCGTTGTGCGACTGTCTGCGTTTATTTTTTGAATTAACGGGAAACCAAAGGCGGCAGTTTTTCCTGTTCCTGTTTGTGCAAGCGCTACAATATCAGTTTCTTCGTTAAGTAAAATTGGAATTGCTTTTTCTTGTACTTCACTAGGCGTTTCAAAGCCCATATCCTGAATTGCACGCAAAAGCGAGTCTTGAAGACCTAATTCTTCAAATTTTGTCATACTATAATTTTAAAAGGTTCGAACAGCTTCTTGCTGTCTTGAGAAGTTACATGGAGCGTTACGACCTAATAAAATACCCTGACGCTGCATAACTTCATCCCGCTCTGGGATTTCAAGCGGCAAAGGTAGTGTTTTATTTTTAAATAGAAGTTTTTAATGTAATTATTTGTAAATCAGTTGTTTTTGTTCAGTCTGACAAAGAGACTTTAATTTGCGGATAGTCAATTCCGAAGGCTTTTTCGTTTTTGAAGGGAATTTTGAGTGTGTCAGTTTTGTTAAATGGAATCCAGATTTCGAGTTCGTCGAGGGTTTTGAGATTGTATTGATTTAATGAAGTATCAAAAGACGCAATTTGTAGCGTATTATCATTTTTGAGTTTCAGATAAAAATTTCCGACATAGTTCATGTCATTAGAAATATCTGAGATGGTAATATATTGCTTTTTTCCATGTTTATTTTGAATAACTATTGTTGGATAGTCATATATTTCTCTTTTTAAAGAACTTATAAAATAGTGGTCATATTTGGTTTTAATAGCGCTGATAAAATCGTTAGAATGAAAAATATAATTACCTTTTAGATCAAATAATTTAAACTCACATGTGCTAGTACAACAACCGTAAATAGTGGTTAGAAAATAGCCTTCTTTGTGATACGTTTGTAGATTATCACTGTAAAAATTAAGCTCATACGATATATTACAGATACTTTTTGGATGAAGAAACTGTAGATTGTGTTTAGTTCCTGTGCGTCCTGATACTTTTAAATCTTGATATCGTTGAGTGAGTCTAGTTAGAATATAATCCGTTTTAAAACCTACTGAGTCTACTTGTGTGATATCTTTAACGATTGTTTTTTGTGTATATGTACCATGCTTACCAATTTTAACATGCTTGTCTTTAAAAGTTGCTTGGATATTATAGATACTATCAAATCGATCAAAAGCATATTTTCTAATACCAAAATTTTCATCGTAGGAGAAGATAGTATCGTGTCTTAAAATTTTAAATCGATACAAATTACCATTTTCCTTTGGTAGATTTATTTTCAATAAAGTATCATTTACTTTTTGAAGATATACTATTTCTTTTTCAACAACAGTTTCTGTAACTGTTTTTGTGCAAGAAAAAATAAAAACAGAAATAGAAACAACTAAAGGTATGCGTAGATTCAAGATTGATTATTTTTTGGTGTTCAAAAAATCAATCAATTTTTGTACCGCTTTTCCGCGATGTCCGACACGATTTTTTTCAGCTAATGATATTTGTGAGAAGGTTTCCGAAAAACCATTTGCCATAAAAATAGGATCGTAGCCAAAGCCTTTGTCGCCTTTTTTCTTTTTGATGATGGTTCCCTCACAGATTCCTGTAAATGTATGTTGTTCGCCATTTAAAATTAATGCAACAACCGTTTTAAAATGTGCAGAACGATCTTCTTTGTCTTCCAAATTGTGCAATAATTTGTTCATATTATCATCTGCATTTCGTTGCGAACCTGCGTAACGTGCAGAAAAAACACCTGGTTCGCCGTTTAAAGCGTGTACTTCCAAACCTGTATCATCGGCAAAGCAATCGTAACCGTAATGTTCTTTTACATATTGTGCTTTTTGAATTGCGTTTCCTTCAATTGTTGGTTGTGTTTCAGGAATATCTTCTTCACAACCAATGTCTTTTAGACTTAAAATTGTGATATGACTTGGAAGTAACGATTGTACTTCTTTGACTTTGTTTTGGTTGTTGGTGGCGAATACGATTTTCATGGATTTAAAATATGTTAACGATGATGATAAGGTTCATTTCTCAAAATAGTAAAAGCTCTATACAATTGCTCTACCACAAAAAGACGCACCATTTGGTGTGAGAATGTCATTTTAGATAAGGAGACTTTTCCCTGTGCTTTCGCGTAAACGTTCTCAGAAAAACCATACGGTCCGCCAATTACAAAAACCAATGTTTTAATACCCGCATTCATGCGCTTTTGTAAATAGTTTGAAAAATCTATGGAAGAAAATTGTTTGCCGTTTTCATCCAACAAAATCAAAACATCTGTTGGAGCGAGTTTCTTCAAAATCAATTCGCCTTCTTTCTCTTTTTGCTGTGCTTCGCTGAGGTTTTTGGTGTTTTTCAAATCGGGAATAATCTCCAAGGTAAATTTAATGTAGTGCGACAAACGTTTCACATACTGATCGATCAGCTGTTGCAATTGTTTATCGTCCGTTCGACCAATAGCGAGCAGTTTTATATTCATACAGCAAAAATAACAGAAAATTTAGGAATTAAAAGTGCCGTGAATTTCCAAAGCCTCTACAAGCGAATAAGTATATTTAAAGTGTAGTATAACAACGGTTTATCTGTAAGAAAAAACTATGAGTTCTTTGTATCTTATGGTTTTAACCTAAAAAATATATAACCATGAAAAAACGTCATTTAAAAAAATCATTAACGCTTCGCAAAAAAATCATTTCAATGTTGCACATATCCAATGTAAAAGGCGGCGGTCCAACAGTTGGGTCAGATTGTTTCTCGCATTGTTTAGGGCATGAATGTGAAGCACATCATTAAACTGAATAAGTCTTAAAAAAACATCAATCATATTCAGTAAAAGTACCATCTTTTTAGTTGGTGCTTTTTTTATTTCCAATAATTCTATGCGCACATTTTGGATATGCAATATAAACTTTGCAATTTTGAAGTAAATACAATTTTACTAAAAGAATGATTTCAGAAACGCAATTTCAAAAAGAATTAGAATTAATAATTTCAAATGCTATCCGTGAAGATGTTGGAGATGGCGATCACAGTTCACTTGCTTGTATTCCAGATACAGCCACAGGAAAAGCAAAATTATTGGTAAAAGATGAAGGAATTATAGCAGGAATTGAATTTGCTAAAATGGTTTTTGAATATGTGGATTCTGAAATGAAGGTAGAAACTCTTATTGAAGACGGAAGTCCTGTAAAATACGGAGATATTGCTTTTTATGTCACAGGAAAATCACAGTCCATTTTAAAAGCAGAACGTTTGGTGTTAAATGCCATGCAGCGTATGAGCGCAATTGCAACCAAAACAAATATGTTTGTAAAACTGCTTGAAGGAACAGGAACAAAAATTTTAGACACGCGCAAAACAACTCCAGGAATCAGAGCATTGGAAAAGTGGGCAGTCAAAATTGGCGGCGGCGTAAATCATCGTTTCGCTTTGTACGATATGGTCATGTTAAAAGATAATCATATTGATTTTTGTGGAGGAATCACACAGGCAATCACTCAAACAAAAACGTATTTAAAAGAAAATGATCTAGATTTAAAAATAATCGTAGAAGCACGCAATTTGGATGAAATTGCAGAAATTCTAAAAACAAAAGGTGTCTACAGAATACTGATTGATAACTTTAATTATGAAGACACGCGAAAAGCTGTAAAAATGATTGGCGAACAATGTTTGACAGAATCTTCAGGAGGAATCAATGAAAAAACCATTCGCGAATACGCACTTTGTGGTGTAGATTATATTTCTTCGGGTGCGCTCACGCATTCTGTATACAACTTAGATTTAAGCTTAAAAGCTGTTGAATAATGTCTAAAGAAATCGAAGAAAAGCTAGACCGGATTCCCGTACTAAACATTTTAGTTTCGATACTCAGAAAAATAAAGCTTCCTGGGCTTGAAGGTCTATCTATCTACGATTTAATGGAAATGTACATTGTTGGAATCATCAATGGTGCGCTTACATCTCGCGCAGGTTCAATTGCTTTTAGTTTTTTTATGGCAATATTTCCATCATTACTATTCTTGCTAAATTTACTGCCTTACGTGCCTATAGATGGTTTCCAAGGAAGTTTTATCCGAGCGATTACTTCCTTACTTCCTGACGAATCAGGAAATTTTATGAATGAAATTATTGTAGACATCGTAAAAAACAAACGTGGCGGACTCTTGTCATCAACATTCTTACTTTCTATATTCCTTATGGCAAATGGCGTAAGTGCTATTTTTGCAGGATTTGAAACCTCATATTACATTTTAAAAAAACGTAGATTCTTTCAGCAATATCTTTACGCATTAGGTGTCGGATTAATTTTGGCATTGTTGTTGATTTCTACTGTAATTGTATTGGGATATACAGAAATATACATTGTACGAATCAGTGATTTTGCAGTAAAAACAACAGGATTCAAAATTTCACAAACAAATGAATTTTGGATCACTATAGCAAAATTTTCATTTCTAATCGTCATGGTATATCTCGGAACAGCAATACTATATTACTTTGGAACGCATCAAGGAAGACGAGCAAAATTCTTTTCGCCAGGCGCGTTGCTTACCACAGTATTAATTGTATTAACATCCTATTTATTTGGAATTTACATTGCCAATTTTTCTCAATACAATGAATTATATGGTTCTATTGGAGCATTATTAATTCTGATGATGTATATCTGGCTAAATGCCAATATATTACTCTTAGGATTTGAGTTAAATGCTTCCTTAGACATGTTAAGAATCAAAAAGGAGACATCCTAAATTTATTATGTTTGCATAATAAAAAGTAGTATATTACAAACGAAAATTATAAATAAACCCAATAAGAAATGAAAAAGACAATTTATGCGTTAATCGCTTTTTTAATCGTAGGTATGAGTGCTGTAAACGCTCAAATTGAAATCGGATCAGCAACACTGCCAGAAACGGTTACTTTTGAAAGTCAAAAACTTGTATATAATGGAGCAGGAGTACGTAAAAAAGCATGGTTTAAGCTTTATTCTGGCGGATTGTACTTGAAGCAAAAATCAAGTGATGCAAAAGATATTATGAATGCTGATGAAACAATGGCGATAAAATTGCATATTACATCACGATTGATATCTAGTAGCAAAATGATAAATGCTGTTGATGATGGTTTTGAAAACGCTACTGGTGGAAATACCGCACCAATTGCTACCGAAATCGAAAAATTTAAAGGCTTCTTTAGTGACGAAATCAATGATGGAGACATATTTGACATTGCATACATCAAAGGAAAAGGAGTTGTAGTCTACAAAAACGGAGCCGAAAAAGGAGTCATCTCTGGATTAGAATTCAAAAAAGCACTTTTCGGAATCTGGTTGTCAGACAAGCCAGCAGACAAACGTTTGAAAAAAGGAATGTTAGGAAACTAATACTTGCACAATCGCATGAAAAATACAGCATATTTTTACATTACCTTACTATTGCTTAGCGTTCAAATTAGTGTTGCGCAAAGTGTTGTTGGCAAATGGAAAACCATTGATGACGAAACGGGAGAAGCAAAATCAATTGTAGAAATCTACGAGCAAAATGGTAAAATCTATGGGAAAGTTGCAGATATTTTAAATCCTGCCAAACATGATGGATTGTGTGAAAACTGTAAAGGACACCGAAAAGACAAACCTGTCTTGGGAATGGTTATCATGAACGATTTGGAAAAAGATGATGACGAATACAAAGGCGGAAAAATTCTAGATCCAGAAAAGGGCAAAGAATACAAATGTAAAATTTGGCTTGATCCTGAAGACAAAAATAAACTATACGTTCGAGGTTATGTGGCGTTTTTTTACCGAACTCAAAATTGGTATCGCGTAGAATAGCAATCGACAAAAAGTATAAAAACCACTCCGAAAACGAGTGGTTTTTTTATGCAAACTCAGTATCTTTGAGCAATGCCATATTTCATAGACGTCATATTGCCAATTCCGCTACAGCGACTGTTTACCTACAGTATCACAGAAGCTGAATCACAATTTCTCCAGCAAGGAATGCGTGTAGCTGTTCCATTTGGAAAAAGTAAAGTATATACGGCGTTGGTTTATAAAATTCATCAAACGGCTCCAGAAGTTTATGAAGCTAAAGAAATTCAGCAAATTCTAGATGAGCAACCAATTATTACTCCACAACAGTTACAACATTGGGAATGGATTGCAAGTTATTACATGGCAAGTTTGGGCGAAGTATTTCGATCTGCTGTACCGAGTGCTTTTCTATTGGAAAGTGAAACCATCATCACTAAAAAAGACAAAACTGAAGTAGATGAAAGCTTGTTAAAAGATGACGAATTTCTAATTTTTGAAGCATTACAGCATCAATCCTTATTGAAAATTCAGGAAATAAGCAGCATACTCGGAAAAAAGAATGTGTTGCCAGTTTTAAAACGTTTGATTGATAAAGAAGTCATTCAAGTATATGAAGAAATTTATGAGCAATACAAACCAAAATTGGTTCGATATGTAAAGCTTCACGAGAAATATGCAACTGAAGAAAATTTACAAAAATTACTTGAAACACTCAACAGAGCCAAAAAACAACGCGAAGTAATTCTTACGCTATTTTCCCTTTCCGCTACAGCGAAAAAACCAATTACTGTCAAAGAACTAACCAAACAAAGCAATGCGAGTTCGGCGGTTATAAAAGCATTGATAGACAAAGAAATTCTAGAAGAATATTACATTCAAAGAGATCGAGTAAGCTATAACGGAGACGAAACGGAAGACTCCAAACAACTCAATCAATATCAGCAAGAAGCTTATGAAACTATACAAACGGCATTTCAAACGCAAGATGTTTGTTTGCTGTATGGAATTACGTCTTCAGGAAAAACAGAAGTATATGTAAAGCTAATTGAAGAAATCATAGAAACCGGAAAGCAAGTTTTATACCTCTTGCCTGAAATTGCGCTAACGACACAATTAATCACACGATTGCAACAATATTTTGGTGAAAAAGTAGCCATCTATCATTCCAAATATTCGGTGCATGAACGCGTTGAGGTTTGGAATAATGTATTGCATGGTAAACAGAAAGCACAAATCGTTCTGGGAGCGCGTTCTTCATTATTTTTACCATTTTCCAATTTGGGACTCATCATTGCCGATGAAGAACACGAAACCTCATACAAACAATTTGATCCTGCGCCGCGCTATCACGCTCGCGATGCTGCAATTGTATTGGCAAAAATGCATCAAGGAAAAATCGTCTTAGGTTCGGCAACGCCAAGTATAGAAAGTTATTACAATACAAAGATTAATAAATATGCGTTAGCAACCATTACACGGCGTTACGGCGATGTACTTTTGCCAGATATGGAATTAGTCGATATCAAAGAAAAGCATCGTAAAAAACGTATGAAAGGTCACTTTTCCGATCGTTTGTTGGAGGAAATTGAAGAAACTATTGAAAATGGAGAACAAGTAATTCTATTTCAAAATCGTCGTGGATATGCGCCAATTATTGAATGTAAAACCTGTGGACATTCACCACAATGTCCCAACTGTGATGTGAGTTTGACATTTCATCAATACAAAAACCAATTGCGCTGTCACTATTGCAGTCATCACATTGCCATGCAGCAACAATGTTTGGCGTGCGGAAGTCACGAATTAGACACCAAAGGTTTTGGAACGCAGCAAATTGAACAAGAACTCACAGAATTAATGCCCAATGTAAAAGTCGGTCGTATGGATTTAGACACGACACGCGGAAAATATGGCTATCAAAAAATAATTTCGGCATTTGAACAGCAGGAAATTCAGATTTTGGTCGGAACACAAATGTTGACCAAAGGTTTAGATTTTAGAAACGTGAACTTAGTCGGAATTATGAATGCCGATAGCATGTTAAATTTCCCCGATTTTCGAGCGCATGAACGGAGTTTTCAACTCATTCAACAAGTTGCCGGTCGCGCTGGAAGAACCAAAAAGCGTGGAAAAGTTATCGTTCAAACGTACAATCCGTATCATCAAATATTGCAACAAGTTTCTGTTGGAGATTATGAAAATATGTTTAAAGATCAATTGAATGATCGCAGGCAATTTCATTATCCGCCATACTACAGATTGATAAAAATTACACTCAAACACAAAGAATACAATCGTGTAAATGAAAGTGCGGCTTGGTTTGCAAAATCGTTACGCAACAGTTTTGGAGACAATGTATTAGGTCCAGAATTTCCGCCAATTGCGCGCATTCGGAACTTATATCTAAAAAACATTCTATTAAAAATACCAAAACAGCAATCGTTAGGAAAAACCAAAGAAGTAATTTCACGAATTAAAAATAGTTTCTTGTCAATTTCTGAATACAGAAGTGTCCGTGTTATTATTGATGTAGATACGGTTTGATGTTTCGAGTGTTGGATTTTTGATCTTGGGAGTTTTCGAATAGTAATTGTAATCAAAAATGAAAAATCATTTAATTATTGAATCTTATAATCTTTCAATAAAAAAACAGAGAAGTCTGAGCGAAGCCGAATGCTAAATATTAGAAAGTGCTTCAGACAATTCCACCTTCTTATTTCGACTTAGCGGAATCAATTGACCTGCAATTTCTACATTTTTACTATTGAAGCGATCTACTTTGTCTAAATTCACAATATAAGACTTGTGAATTCTAAGGAATTTATTTTCAGGTAATTGCTTTTCAAAAGCTTTCATAGTAGATAATACTACAATATTGCTTTCGTCAGTCACTAATTTTACATAATCACCTAAAGCTTCAATCCACTTAATACTGTTTAAAATAACTTTGCGTTTCTTCAAATTACTTTTAACAAAAATATGATCGTCATCCTCGTTACTTTTAGATCCGTAGTTAGATTTTTCGAGCGCACGCGCAATGGCTTTGTCAAAACGATCTTTTGTTAACGGTTTGTGTAAGAAGTCAGTAACATCATAATTAAATGCTTTGAATGCATATTCAGTTTTACCTGTAACCATGATGACTTGTGGTGGATTTTTTAATGACTCTAGCAAGTCAAACCCATTGAGAACGGGCATTTCTATATCCAAAAAGATTAAATCGACATTATTTGTTTTAAGTCCATTTTTAGCCTCTATAGCGTTGCTATACTCTGCAATTAAGTTTAAAGAAGGATGATTTAGCGTCAACTTGGCGACTGCCATTCGTTGTATAGAAGAATCATCTACAATAATACAGTTAAGCTTCATACGTTAAAAGCGATTTTATAAAATTTGGGTACATGCAATGTTATAAAAAATAAATTAAAGACACAACAAAATCGCGTATTTATTATGGATATTCATCAAAAAAAAGAACTATTTTTGTTTGGTTTATAACAAATAAACAGTACATTTGCGCTCATTTTTAATTAAAAAATAGTATTTATGAATCATTATGAAACTGTTTTCATTTTAAATCCCGTTTTATCTGAAACTCAGATAAAGGAAACAGTAGCGAAATTTGAAGATTTCATCGTTTCTAGAGGTGGCAAAATGATTTCAAAAGAAAATTGGGGGCTAAAGAAGTTAGCGTATCCAATTCAACACAAAAAAAGTGGTTTCTATCACTTATTCGAATTCCAAGCTCCAGGTGAGATAATCAACCAGTACGAGCTAGAATTTAGACGTGACGAGCGTATCATGCGTTATTTAACTGTAAGATTAGATAAGCACGCAATCGCTTGGGCTGAGAAAAGAAGAAATAGAAAAACCGCTAAATCTTAAGAATTATGTCTTCAATAGAACAACAAGCAAAAGGAAAAAAAGAAGGAGAAATTAGATATTTAACTCCTTTAAACATAGAGACTACAAAGGCAAAGAAATATTGTCGTTTTAAGAAGTCAGGTATCAAATACATCGATTATAAAGATCCAGATTTCTTATTAAAGTTTGTAAACGAACAAGGTAAATTGTTACCACGTCGTTTGACAGGAACTTCATTAAAGTATCAACGAAAAGTGTCTGTAGCTGTAAAAAGAGCACGTCACTTAGCATTAATGCCATATGTTGGCGATATGTTAAAATAATATAGAGGCAGATTATGGAACTTATTTTAAGACAAGACGTTGAAAATTTAGGATTTAAAGATGATATCGTAACTGTAAAAAATGGATACGGAAGAAACTACTTAATTCCTCAAGGATTTGCAACATTAGCAACAAGTTCAGCTAAAAAAGTTTTAGCAGAGAACTTAAAACAAAAAGCATACAAAGAACAAAAATTAGTTGATGAGGCTAACGCAACTGCAAAAGCATTGTTAGACTTAGAGATTAAAATTACTGCAAAAACAGGAGCTGGAACAAAATTATTTGGTTCAGTGAATAACGCAAACTTAGCAGAAGCACTTGAAAAAGCTGGTCACTCAATTGAGAAGAAATTCATCAAAGTAATTGGTGGAAGTGTAAAAAGAACTGGGAAGTATGAAGCGAAAGTAAGATTGCACAGAAGTGTAATTGTTGACTTACCATTTGAAGTTATTGCAGAAGCATAATAAAAACAAACAATGTTTGTGTAAAAGCCACTCAAATTTGAGTGGCTTTTTTTTGATCTTTTTTTAAAATAGTTTCTTTATCTTTAAAGAGTAATTTAAAAAAACTAAAAAAAATATTATGGTAGAAGAAAGAATTGAGGGCGTAGTAACAGATAATAATCAATAACCTTTACCAGGTGTTGTGCTTATTTTGCAAAAGGATGGCAATGAACACAAAAAAGAAGAAATAAGCAGAGCTGATGGAAGTTTTGTCTTTACCAGACTTACTCCTGGAGGATATATACTTCAAGCACAAATGACTGGTTTTACGACTGAGAAACGACAAATCCAATTAGGTTTAAACGAAGTTTTAAAAATTGATGTTGTTCTTCAAGTTTCGCAAACAAGAGGGAACTAACATTCTCAATTATTAAAATATAGCACAATAAATTTTATTCCTTTTAAGGATAATTGTAAGTTTGCACACTTTTAAAACAAGTGTGCTTTTTTTATACAATATAACATGAAATATACGCGACTTTCCAAAGAACAATTAGAAGAACTTCATCAAGAATTTATCAACTTCTTAGCAACACAATCAATTACGGCTGACGAATGGGTAACTTTGAAAACAGAAAAGCCTGAAGTTGCTGAAGAAGAAATAGACGTGTTTAGTGATTTGGTTTGGGAAGGTGTATTATCGCAAACAAAATATCTAGAAAATATTTCACCGCAACACATGTACTTATTCCACTTGCGTGAAGATGAAATGAAATTGATTGCTGTAAAAATTCTAAATGACGCGATAGACATTACTACGAAAGAAGGTTTTGCTTGGTTACGTGAAAACTACACTACAGAAGAAGTAGAAATTTTAACAGCAAACAAGGGGTATTCAAACGATAGAAACGCTGATAAATTTGCTTTAATTCAACAAGGTTCCAACATTACCAAAGGACAATTATATCAATGGTTTGAAACCATGATGGCGTAATTTTTGAAAAAAATCTATCATGTTAGTTGATTATTGAAACTCTTTACGGTTTTGTCTTCTTATTTTGTTTCTTTATAATTTTTACAATTCTATTATTTATGATTTCTGATAAATTCCAATTGTACAATTTAGGGTCGGTTGTACTGTAAAATGTGACAACGACCGTGTCAATATCTTCATAATAATTTGCAAAACTTTGATACCCAGGAACCCAACCTGCATGTTCATATTTATAAATGGAGTCGTATATTGCTTTCTCGCCAGTTTTAAACACAGTTCCATCATTTAAAGCTCTAATAAAATTACCAACATCTTCAGCAGTTGCGAGCATGCCATGTTCATTTTCTTTTAAATCAGGAGTATAACCTTCATGGTAACCACTCATTACATTTTCTAAATTCACGTCGTTCAATGAAGCAAACGTATGGTTAAGATTTAGCGGAATTAATAGCTCCTTTTGAATAAATTGAAAGTTATCATAACCGAGCACATTATCCATAATTCTATTAATTAAAAGATAATTTGTGTTACAATATTCATAATCTTCATCAGGTTTAAAATTTGCAGGTTGATCTAAAATTAAAGCGAGACTTTCTTCATAGGTTTTTTTAGGTTCTCCCCAAAAATTTGGCGCATCTGTAAAATTTGGAATTCCGCTTCTATGCTGTATCATAAGTCTCAGGGTAATTTTATCAGCGTTTTCAATTCTTCCAACAAGTTCAGGCAAATAATCAGCGATTGTTTTATCTAGTGAAAGCTTTCCACTATGTACCAATTTAGTCACCGCTACGGCATCATACAATTTACTAATGCTGGCAATTTTGAATAAAGCAGAAGGTTTTGCGGGAATTTTAGTTTCACGATTGTGCCAACCTGAAGCAAAATATTGAGGTGATTTGTTTGCTTGGTCTACATACACAATCATTCCATCGAAACCATGACCAATAGCTTCATCTGCTTGTTCTTGAACGGTGTTTGGTAATGGAAGTATCCACGCTTTTACTAATAACCAAGGGACAAAATACAACGAGATTACAGTTCCGACGAGCAATACAATTCTAAAAATTCTTTTCTTTTTTGTTCCCATGATGAGTTCTATGTTTGATAACATTTGCAAAACTGAACAAAACTATTAAGAATTTAAATTTTTAATACCCGAATTGTTGAATAAAACTGACAGACTGTAATAATGTGTCATATTTTACACATAAAATTCATCATTTTCGTTCCTTTCCAAAACGATCCATTTTACAACCGCAGTTTTTACAAGTATTTCCGCCCCATAAAATTTCTTTCCAACCTTTTGGTTTGCGAATTTGTGGTTGTTTTTCGTTGCATTTTGGACAATGAATTGGTTTGAAATTTAGTGGCATGATTTATTTTTCTATTGATAATTTGTAAGATAAAAAAAATAAAATCTCATTTTTAAATTCAAAAGTGATAATTTCTAACAAACAACAAACAACAAACAACAAACAACAAACAACAAGCAACAAACAACAAACAACAAACAACAAACAACAAACAACAAATCTTTCAATCCCTAAAAAATAGACTTATATTTGCGCCACAATACAGAATCATGGCACAAAAACCAAGCATACCAAGAGGAACAAGAGATTTCTCTCCGATAGAAGTTGCAAAGCGTAACTACATTTTCAATATCATAAAATCAGCTTTTCAAAACTTTGGATTTCAGCCAATTGAAACGCCATCGTTTGAAAATTTAGAAACATTGACAGGGAAATATGGTGAAGAAGGCGATAAGCTGATCTTTAAAATATTGAATTCTGGAGATAAAGTAAAAAAAGCAGATTTGAAAGCGTTGGAAGATGGAAATCTGGCACGTTTTTCAAATTCGCTATCTGAAAAAGCGTTGCGTTATGATTTAACAGTTCCTTTTGCTCGTTATGTAGTACAGCACCAAAATGATATTACATTTCCGTTTAAACGTTATCAAATTCAACCTGTTTGGCGTGCAGACAGACCCGCAAACGGACGTTTTAGAGAGTTTTTTCAATGTGATGCAGATGTCGTTGGTTCAAAATCATTGTGGCAAGAAGTTGAGTTTGTTCAATTGTATGATAAAGTATTTTCAAACTTAGGTTTGAATGGTGTCACGATTAAAATTAACAACCGAAAAATTCTTTCAGGAATTGCAGAAGTCATCGGAGCAAAAGACAAGTTGATCGATTTTACAGTCGCATTGGACAAATTAGACAAGATCGGTGAAGATGGAGTCAAAAACGAAATGCTTACGAAAGGTATTTCTGCGGAAGCGATTGAAAAAGTACAACCATTATTTAGTTTTTCAGGAAATTTAGACGAAAAATTAGCACAATTAAAAGGCTTACTTTCAAGTTCAGAAGAAGGAATGCAAGGAATTTCGGAATTGGAATTTGTGTTTGACGCGATTAACGTGTTAGGTTTGGAAACAGCCACTTTAGATTTAGATATCACACTTGCCAGAGGATTGAATTATTACACAGGTGCCATCTTTGAAGTTGCTGCGCCAGAAGGTGTAAAAATGGGTTCAATTGGCGGCGGCGGACGCTATGACGATTTAACGGGAATCTTTGGATTGAAAGATGTGAGCGGTGTTGGAATTTCGTTTGGTTTAGACCGAATTTATTTAGTGTTGGAAGCACTCGATTTGTTCCCAGAAACTGTTTCTGATAAAGTAGATGTGTTGTGTGTGAATTTTGGAGAAAAAGAAGCATTGGCTTCCATGCGATTGATTAAAGTATTGCGAGAAGCAGGGAAAAGTGCAGAGTTATTTCCAGATAATAAAAACATGAAAAAACAGATGAATTACGCCAACAAACGTAACATTCCATATGTGATTATTATTGGAGGAAACGAACTTGAAAATAACACGTGTGTTGTAAAAAACATGAAAAACGGAACGCAATTGGAAGTTCCTTTTGATGAAGTTTTGACGGCTTTTTAGGTTTAGTATTTAGTAGTGAGTATTGAGATGTAAGTATTGAGATGTTTTGAAGTACTTCTCGATAGAAAATCTTTTTAAGATTTTTACTCGAACAGACGATTGTTGTTTTGAAGTAAAATTGTACTTTTTAAGAGCCAAGAGCCAAGAGCCAAGAGCCAAGAGCCAAGAGCCAAGAGCCAAGAGCCAAGAGCCAAGACCCAAGACCCAAGACCCAAAAATCAAAGATTTTTCTTATACGTTTTACGGCGTTTGTGTGTTACAGGTTTAAAATGCTTCCAAAGTTGATGAATCGCAGTGTTTTCAATCAATTCGGGAGTTCTGATACAAGTTTTAATGTTCTTTTCTGTAAAAGTCAAGTAGTATTCCATAAAAATGATGCAGTCAATCCTTTGTTTTGATATTCAGGATGCACACCAATTAGGTAAAACGTAATGTTTTTTGGCTTTCTGCGTGCTTTCAACATATGGAAAATCCCGAATGGAAATAATTTTCCGTTGACTTTCTGTAAAGCTTCCGCAAAAGAAGGCATCACAATCGCAAATGCAACCAATTTATCATCTTTATCAACAATGAATTTTATAAACTCAGGATTGATGAATCCGATGTAACGCTTTTTAAAGTATTCTTTTTGGATGTCATTAATCGGAACAAAAGAAGCTAACGAAGCGTAGGAAGCATTAAACAAATCAAACATTTCATCTACATACGGTAAAATATCTTTTGTTTTTGTAAAGTTCAACGGACGTAATTGATAACGCTTTTTGATTAAATTTTGAACGCGCTCAAAAAACTCAGGCTTTACATTTGAAAAAGGAAACTTATTTTCTAAATATTCTTTTTCCTTTACCAATCCGTGGTGAATAAGATGCTTCTCGTAATACGGATGATTGTACCAAGTAATCATCGTACCTATATGATCGAAACCTTCCGTAAGTACTCCAACTTTATCTAAATTTGAAAATCCCACAGGACCCTCCATGTATTCTAAATTGTGTGAGCGACCAATTTCAGCTACTTTGTCTAGCAAGGCTTTTGAAACTTCCAAGTCATCAATCATATCAAACCATCCAAAGCGCATTTTGGAAAGTTTTTGTTCTTTTACTTCAATCCAATTGACAATTGCGGCAACGCGGCCTACAATTTTTCCATCTCTGAATGCTAATAAAAAAGTAGCATCTGCATCCAAAAACGCAGGATTTTTCTCTTTATTAAAAGTTTCTAATTCATCTTTTATAATTGGCGGAACCCAATATTTAGAACCTTTGTAAAGACTAAAAGGAAATTTTACAAATGCTTTTAATTCCTTTTTATTGGCTACTTCTCTTACTTCAATCATTGACTTTCAATTTGGTTGGCAAAAAAGGATTTAGTTGTCGTTTCCGTCGTCTTCAAACTTCTCCAACTCTTTTTCATCTTTCTTTTTATTTTTCGGATCGTCTCCTTTTGGATCTTGCTCGTCAATCGGAATCAATTCGTCTACGTGCATGTCATCAAATCGGTAAGAAAGTCCCACGCCAGCAAAGATTCGCGTTGGCGTATTTTTTACACCTGCGCCAATATATGCATCTAGTTGGAAATCGTCTCCTAATAAATACGCTCCACCAGCTCTAAACAACGCATCTGCATAACGATCGCTGTCAATTCCTTGATGCTCGACAAAAGCAGACCATTTTGGATTGTCAAACGCATGTGTCAACGTTAAAATATAGCTTAATTCTTTGGAATCGGAAGTAATTCGGTCATACGTAATATTTGATACAAAAACCCAACGACCTGCAAAGTGACTCTGTGTAGCAACCGTTACTTTTGGACTTACAGAAGGTTCTGTACGTGGAAAATACGGATTGTCTGAGAATACAAAATTTGCACCTGCATAAATTCCGATAGCAGGAATTAAATCTTTCCAACGAAACGAATTGTTGGCTTTCCAGCTATATAAATTAGGTTTTTCTAATTCAGATTTCAAATACGGGTCGTAAATCATATATTTTGCACCAATCGTATGCGATAAAAAACCGTTTCTATTAAAATCGAATGGCGGATTGGAAGCATTATTGGTAAATGTATCAAACTGATATGCGCCTTCCCAACTAATTTCTAGTTGTTCTTTAAACAGCCCATAACGCACGGCGAAATCCAATCCGAATGCGTTTACTTCTGTATTTAAATTTTTATGCTCTTGTCGGTCAACAGACATTCCAGCTTCAAGCTGAATTACATTTTTTCCAACAGAATATGCACTAATAGAAGCACCAGGACGATTTGAATTAATCACTTCTGTATATTGCGCAAAGCTGGAAGTTGTTATAAATAAAAAACCTAGAACTGCTAAGATGGATTTTGTTTTCATATGTCTTTTATGTGTTGTTTTTAGTATGCTTAAAAACATTCGTAAGTACGATAGTGTAGTTCGTATAAAAACTAGCTACGAATGTTTCTTCATTTTTTAATGGGTTAAAGTCAAAACTACATAAAATTATAGTTTTTTATCTAGTAAATACGATATTAAATGTGCATAAATTGTATTTTTGAAAAAATATACGTCAAGAGAAATTATGTTAGTAAATTTAGTCAGAACACTATTAATAATAGTTCTAGTTGTCTACGGATTACGAATTTTAGCTAGATTGTTTGGACCATTCATGTTGCGTTATGTTGCTAAAAAAGCTGAAAAAAAATTTTCAGAGCAATTTAAACAGCATGCTGAAAACCAACAGCGCACAAAAGAAGGAGAAACTACTATAGATAAAATGCCCAATACAAAGTCGTCCAAAAACGTTGGAGAATATATAGATTTTGAAGAAGTCGATTAGTGATTTCATCAACCAAAAACACCTTTTCAGAAAAGGTTTAGTATATTGCTTTTTAATCTTTACATGCTAAAAAATACATCAAGTGAATTTCGATCTTAAAAAAATAATTCCTCACATCGTCGCATTATTATTATTTGTTTTAATGTCATTGGCTTATTTCTATCCTGTAGTACAAGGGAAAAAAATTCAGCAACAAGATATTGTCCAATATGCGGGAATGGCAAAAAAACAAAATGATTTTCGCAAAGCAACGGGAGAAGAATTGTATTGGACAGATAGCGCTTACGGCGGAATGCCAACGTATCTTTTAGGAGCGCGTTACCCACATTCATATATCAAAACATTAGATCGTACACTGCGATTTTTACCGCGTCCGGCAGATTATTTATTTCTTTATTTTCTTGGGATTTATATACTGTTGCTCGTGATGAAAGTCAATTGGAAACTCGCCATTTTGGGCGCTGTCGCCTTTGGCTTTTCTACCTATTTCATCATAATTATTGGCGTTGGTCACAACGCAAAAGCACATGCAATTGCTTACTTTCCGTTGGTTTTATCAGGAATTTTGCTCACGTTTCAGCGGAAATACGTCTGGGGATTTTTACTTACCGCAGTCGCCATGTCATTAGAAATTATGACGTCGCATCCGCAGATGACCTATTATTTAATGTTGTTGGTTGTAATTCTTGGCTTGGTGTATTTGGTAAAAGCATTTCAAGAAAAAGAGTTGCCACATTTCTTTAAAACTGCCGGATTGTTATCCGTTGCCGTGGTACTCAGTATTGGTGTAAATGGAGCAAGTCTGTTAACCACAAAGGAATATGCTGATTGGAGTATTCGTGGAAAAAGTGAATTGACCATCAATCCAGATGGTTCTAAAAAGGAACGCCAAGGACTTTCTAAAGAATATATTACCGAATATAGTTATGGTAAAATGGAAACCTTCAACATACTTATGTCGCGATTTATGGGTGGAGGAAATTCTGAAGATTTTGGAACCAATTCCAAGTCATATAAATTTTTATTGCAACGAAACATTCCAGCAGGACAAGCTAGGGAAATTGTTAGAAACATACCAAGTTATTGGGGACAACAACCTATTGTTGCAGCGCCAGCGTATGTTGGAGCCGTGATTATCTTTTTGGCATTGCTCGGATTGTTTTTAGTGAAAAATCGTGCAAAATGGTGGCTCGTTGGCGGAATTGTCATGTCATTGCTTTTATCATGGGGGAAAAACCTAAATTTCCTCACAGATTTTATGATTGATTATTTCCCGTTATACGGAAAGTTTAGAGCAGTTTCGTCCATACAAGTTATTCTAGAATTGTGTATTCCTATTTTGGGAGTGTTAGCATTGGCGCAATTATTTAAGAAAGAATTTTTAGCAGAAAAAAGAAAACAAGCAGCAACCGCTTTGTATATAAGTACAGGAATCATCGGTGGAATTATTTTGTTTTTGATTGCTTTTAAATCGTCTTTATTTGACTTTACAGGATTGAATGATGCATATTATGAACAAGCTGTGTTTGGACCAGAATTCATGGAAATCATTCGTGAAGATCGTGCGGCAATATTGACAAAAGATGGAATTCGTTCGTTAATTCTTATTCTATTAACTGCAGGAGTTTTGTTAGCTTTTATCAAAGAAAAGGTAAAAGAAAATGTCGTTATTATTGTAATTGCAGGATTGCTTCTATTCGATTTGGTTGGTGTAGCAACTCGTTACGTTTATGACGATGGTGATTTATATGTAAGCAAAGCACAGTTTGAAAATCCGTATAGAACTTTAGAAGTAGACAAGCAAATTTTAAAAGATAAAGGTCATTACAGAGTTTTTGAACCTCGATTGCGATTGGCAAATTCACGTACGGCATATTTTCACAATACACTTGGCGGATATCATGCTGCAAAACCAAGACAATTTCAAGAAGTATATGATTTTTATTTAGATCATGGAAATGGAAAGTTTGAAGTAAATGCGCGAAACGTCAACATTATAAACATGTTGAATGTAAAATATATTATTAAAGATTTAGAAGGCGAACAAGATCAAGCTGGAGCAGGAGCAGTGGCAATGTTGAATCCGTATCCTAACGGAAACGCTTGGTTTGTAGAAAAACTAAATTTTGTTGAAAAAGCAGATGATGAAATGTTGTCTCTTTTTGGATTGAACACAAAAAATGAAGCGGTAGTTCGCAGCGGACAAGAAGCTACCAATAATTTACAAGAAACCTACAAAAAAGATTCTTTAGCAAACATAGAATTAACCGCATACAAACCAGATGCATTGACCTATACTTCTAAAAACTCAGAAGCTGGCTTTGCAGTATTCTCTGAAATTCATTATCCACACGGATGGAATGCGTATATTGATGGAAAATTAGTGCCACATTATCGTGTTAATTATATTTTAAGAGGATTGGAAGTTCCTGCGGGACAACATACGATCGATTTTAAATTTGAGCCTACAGTAGTAGAAAAAGGAATTTCGATTTCGTTGATAAGTTCAGTGTTGTTAATGTTGTTGATTGTTGCAGGTTTGTATTATGAATACAAGCGAAGGAAAGAAGTCAAAGAAGCATAATGATCCCCTAAAATTATGGCTAAAAAAGTCGTCATTGTTTCATATTATTGGCCGCCTGCTGGTGGACCAGGCGTGCAACGTTGGTTAAAATTCGTAAAATATCTGCGTAATTTTGATATTGAACCTATATTGTTTGTACCTAAAAATCCCAATTATCCGATGTTGGACGAAACGTTCTCAGAAGATATTCCAGAAGATATTACCGTTTTAAAACAATCGATTTTTGAACCGTATGCGATTGCAAATTTGTTTTCAAAAAAGAAAACGAAGAAAATTAGCAAGGGAATTATTGCCAAAGAAAAGCAAACTTTTATCGAAAAGTTATTACTCTACATTCGTGGAAATTTCTTTATTCCTGATGCACGAAAATATTGGATAAAACCTTCGGTAGCATACTTAAAAACGTATTTGACCGAAAATGCGATTGATACAATTATTACAACAGGTCCGCCACATAGTTTGCATTTAATAGGATTAAAACTTCGTAAAAGTCTAAATATTAAATGGTTGGCTGATTTTAGAGATCCGTGGACAACGATTGGATATCACGATCAATTGAAATTGACGAAAAAATCACAAGCAAAACATAAAAAGTTGGAAGCTGAGGTTTTACAGACTGCCGATCAAATTGTTACGACAAGTTTTACTACGAAAAAAGAATTTTCTTGTTTGACACAACAACCAATTGAAGTAATTACCAACGGATATGATGTAGAAAAGTATCCAACAACAATAATGGACGAAAAGTTTACGATTTCACATATTGGTTCGTTACTTTCTGAGCGAAATCCTGAAATTTTGTGGGAAGTGTTGGCGGAATTAATTCAAGAGAATGAAGCTTTTGCAAGCGATGTTCAGTTGCAGTTTGCAGGAGTCGTTAGTGAACGAATTCAACGAAAAATTGAAGCAGTTGGTTTGAGTGATTACACAACATATTTTGGCTATGTTTCGCATCAAAAAGCATTGCAATTACAACGCGCTTCGCAAATTTTATTGGTTATTGAAATTGATGCCGAAAAAACAAAGGGAATCATTGCAGGAAAATTGTTCGAATACATGGCAGCCGAACGACCGATTATTGGAATTGGTCCAAAAGATGCAGATATTGCAAAGATCATTCAAGAGACTAATACAGGAACTTACTTTTTATATACTCATAAAGCGAAACTCAAAACACAAATTGTAGCGTATTACGAAGCATATAAGAAACAACAATTGAAAGTTTCACCAATTGGATTGCAACAGTATTCGCGCAAAGCGTTGACAAAAAAGTTAGCCGAAGTATTGCACAAACTATAATACGACTTTTAACGAAAAAACCTTACTCAATTTTTACATCAAGTAAGGTTCATTTTTATAACTAATACAACTAAATTTTAATTTCTTTTTCTAGAATTTCTTTGTCTGCTGTTTGTCGCTTTTCTTTGTGAAGATCGGCTAGAACGTTGTGTTGCAGATTTTCTTTGTGTTGAACGAGTTGATCTTGTAGCTCTCGAAGAACTATTTCTTTGTGGTCTTACAACAGATCGTCTGTTAGAACTACTGTTATTACGCACAGAACTGTTATTTCTTGTTGATCTTGTTGGCTTTACAGCTCTTGTGGTATTTCCACGAGTCGATCTAGTGTTTGCTCTTGTATTATTGTTGTTAGAACGAACGTTGTTGCCACGAGTCGATCTTGTATTCGCTCTCGTATTGTTGTTATTGCTTCGTACACCACTTAATCGTGTGTTGTTACGTGTGTTATTTCTCGTTGTACTTCTTATATTATTGTTACGCGTGTTTGCACGAGTTGTTTGATTTCTAGTATTGTTACGAGTTGTTACAGCGGTACGTGTATTTCTTGTGTTAGTATTGGTACGTGTTACGGTTCTTCTCGTATTGTATATAGCAGCATCATTTCTGCGAGTTACACGACGGTTGTTTCTGTATACATTTCGTCTGTTTGTATTTACGCGTGCGGCACTGTGGTATACATGTCCAACTCTTGCTCTTGCATAACGGTATCTGTAATTGTTGTAATATGGACTACAGAATGTATAGCGAATTGGCGTGTAAAATCTTCTATATGGACGAACACTTACTACACAAAAACCAATGTTTGGTCTGTAGAATACATCATTGTAAAACGCGGTACGTCTGTGAAACCTGTTAAAAGTATTGATATAACCTCTGGTGTGTGAGAATCGTAATAACGAATCATAGTAAATGAATAATCCACCAACTTGTACTAAATTTCCAAATCCATCATAATTAAGATTTACTTGTCCAATTCTAAAAACTCTCCCGTAATAATCGTAAAAAATAGGTGTGTTTTCTATTTGAATAATTGCTCCATAATCATCATACTGAACATACGGATTGTAATCATATCCAGAATTAAAACTAATACTAAGTCCTGCTGCATTTATATTAGCGCTTACGCCTGTGTGCAAACGATTGATAAAAAAGTCAAACTCTCCATCGTCATACACAGAAAATGTAATGCCATCTTCTACAAATGAAATTGATTCATTTAATCTATTTGAAGTAGTTGTCCGTTTTGCTTCGGCAGTTTGTGCTACCAAGAAAAACAATCCTGTGAGTGCTATTAGTATTTTTTTCATAACGTATAGTTTTAATGTTCTCTTAATACTAACCAAACAGTGTGCCAAAAAAATAGGAATTTACTTTTTAGGTTGCGCATAAATTCTAAATATGAGCAAAATAACCGCCATAAAGTATGGTTTTGCCATAATGGAAAGTAGTTGTAAATAACTACTTTAGTTGCCGATATAGTAGTGCTATGTACGTGTTATAATCACATAAAGAAGTTTAGTTATAATCGTTTGATGTGAAATTAAATTTTGTAGTTTAGTTGGCTCTTTATGGATTGTAATACAAAAAATGGCGAAGAAATAATTGGAGCGTTTTCTTTATACTATAAAAAAACAACCTCGTGAAATCCTGAAAAGGTTCACGAGGTTTTGTGTTATTAGAATTTAAAAGAATTTATTTCTGCTTTTTTAATTTCTTTCCACTATCATTTTTTCTGTAATAGTATAAGTCATCATCATTAGCTGGAAAATCATGTCCGTTATCAAAATCATCATCAATGTGTACATTTCCATGATTTATGGTACCATTTACAATTGGTTTTATGGTTCCAAATTGTCTAACTAATCTTCCCCAACGGTTATACTTTAAACGCAAGCCACCGATTTGCTTAATTTTTCCATGTCTGTTGTGGTAACGCATGTATATAGAGCCAATTCTTTTTACTCTACCAAGTCTGTCATAATTGATAAATAAATTTCCAATTCTTCGAACTCTACCGTTAAAATCGTGTTCTACTCGAACACCAATATTTCGAGTGTTTCTAACAGTTCCTTTGGTTCTTACTCCTGGCGCACCAAAGGTAACGTTTACAGAGCTTCTTCGCGTTCGTCTGTAAGTAACAGGATGTGTGTTAAAATCGAATTCTCCATTAAGGAAAACAAAAAATTCAACACCTCGTTCTACAAACTGAATTGGTTGTGCGTAACGATAGCGATTGGTTAACCCATTTTCGCTTCCGTGTGTTTGGTCGCTAATTACATTTGCCTGTGTAGAAGTTACACTAAGTAACAATCCTACAAATAAAAGATAAAAGTTTTTCATATTGTGTACTTTTAGGGTTATGCCTACTCGTAAGCTTTTCGGCGTGCGCTATTTGTTGTTATTAAAACCAATTTGCGTGCCAAAAATATAGCAATCTGTTTATCAGTGTTTTAAGAGTTGTTTTGAATCGCTTTTTTTGAGAAATTTTTTAAAAAGAGAAGAAAATGTGTAACGTTTTTTATTTTTTTTGACTAATACTATCAAAGTTTTTTAAGCAAATATTTTATGGGAAAGAGAAAAATAAGTTTGAATAATCCGTGGTTTGTCACACTCATATCCACAATGGTTGGTATTATTGCTGGTTTGTATATCACGAGTTTTTTTGAAAGTAATAGGTTGTATAATGCTAAAGAAAATGCATTAAAACAAGTAGAAAGTGAACTGAAGGATAATTATAAATTACTGAAGGAATTTAATGAACGACTTTCTGAAAAATATGAACCTGTTGGATATATTTTATCTAATTTAAACGAAGAAATGAATCTCATTATTCATAAAGATTCGCTAGAGAGCTTTAAGAAAAATACGGAAAAAGTCTTTACTTATGATTCGTTCACTGCTGTAGATGAAACTAAGATCAAACTACATGGAGATTTTGATTTTAACATTGAAGCAGGTTTAATGGGAAGAAATTTATCTGATATCGTTTGGAATTCTTATAAGCAAACCAATTATTTGTCAATTACAGACTTTGAATGTCTCACAGCTATAGAGACGTATTATCAACTTCAAAAGGAAGTAAATGGAAAAACAGAAGTATGGAAAAATGATTTTTTTCAAGCAGATTTTACTTCCAATCTAGAAGAAACTAACAAGTTTATGAATAATTGGCGTGTCCTTTTAATGAAACAAAAACTCTTACTAGATTATTACAAATTTATAGATAACATACTTGCCAATTGTGAATAGAATTTAGCATCTTTGTACAACCAATATGCCAACCAATAGTATGTCCTCTCCAAGTAAAAATTGCTCAAATTGTGAGTATCAATTGACTCAATATCATAACTTTTGTCCAAATTGCGGGCAGAAAGTTGATGATAAATTGAGCATGCGATTGTTGTTTCATAATACAATTATGAACTACTTTTCGGTAGATGCACGATTTTTCAGGAGTTTCATTCCGTTGCTTTTGCGTCCTGGTTTTTTAGCAAAACAATACGTAAGCGGAAAACGATTAATGTATTTGCATCCGGCGCAATTCTACTTATTCGCTTCTATTGTGTTCTTCTTTATTTTTTCAGTATCTACTCGAAATGCACAAAAAGAATTTGAAAAAGGCTTGCGTGATTCGTTTGGAAAAGAACAAGCTATAATTAATGAAACAAATCGAATTCGCGATTCTATACAGCAAGCTTTGGAAATACAAGCCGCCAAAATGGAAGGTAAAGATAGTTTGGTGATACAAGAAATGGCAAATAACTTAAAAGGAAAAGATTCGCTTTCTAAAAAATCGTCAAAAAATAAAAGTAATAACGTAAAAGGAAGTATGTTAGGCTTTAACTTTGATACTAAAGTTTTAGACTCATTAACGAGGGCAAATGCAAGTACAGATGTAAAACTCAAAGCGCTGGGCTACAAAGATTCTGATGGTTGGTTTGCAAAATTTGTGGGGAAACAAATCATAAAATTTAGAGAGAATAGAGGAGTTGGAATTCTAAAAGCATTTTTAGACACGATTCCGATTTCGATGTTTTTCCTGATTCCAATTTTTGCGTTCTTATTAAGAATTCTCTACAGAAAACGTGGACGATTTGCGCACCATATGGTATTTAGTTTCTACTATTTTGCCTTTATGTTTTTGGCTTCAAGTATCCTAATTTTAGCAAATTATATTATTGACATTCCAGATTGGATAGACTTTCTCATTATCGCTTCCACGTTCTTTTACCTTATTATAAGTTTGAAACGTTTTTATGAACAAGGATATATCAAAACTTTTTTTAAGACTTGTATTTTATCGTTTATCTATTTGATATTCGTAATTCCTGTTACGTTTGTCATGTTGTGGGTTGTATCGTTTTTCTTGTATTAATCTGTATTCAGAAGCTTCTTTTTTAAAGTTGTTTCCTCAGAAAATAAGATTTAAAAACATAAAAAAACCGTTTCGTATGCTTGGAAACGGTTTGGGTTTGATATTCAACTAACCAATAAAAAATCAGCTTCGTTATATCTAAAACAGTCCAAGTAGATTTTTCCCTACTTTCTAAACGATTGAAATTTTTCTTTTAACGTATCAATCAGCTCTTTATGAAATGAAAAGATAGTCTGTATGCTTTTTGTGTTTTCTTCAAAGTTTAAAGAAAAAGTAGTGTGAATTTTATAAGAATCTGGCATTTGCATGCCTTTTATGGTCGGTTCAAATGCTGTACGTTGCATCAATTGATCGAGTTGATGTTTTCTAAATAGGATTTCAATTTTTTCCTTTAGATATGTCGCTTTGCAGCGGAGTTTCCAGTGTTGATTTTTCAATAAAATTAGCTTGGTAAAATGATCGATGGTAGAAAAATTAAATTCTGGAGCATTTTTAATATTTTGAATATTAATTGTATACGTAGCAATGATGTAATTCCCAAAATCATATACAATTACAAGAGAAGCATCGTTATGAATCATTTTTAGATGATACTTTACAAAATTAAGTTGACTACCAGAATCACCTTCAACAATTGATTCTTCAACCGTAAACTCGCCGTTATGTTGATCGGAAATGCGTTGCAATTCTTTTTCAGGATCCATCAATCAAACAAAGTTTTATAATTTTTCTTTGAGATATGTTCCTGTAAACGATTTTTTATTTTTTACAATTTCTTCAGGTGTTCCTGATGCAACCAATGTTCCACCATTTTTTCCACCTTCCGGACCTAAATCAATGATATAATCGGCACATTTTATCAATTCGATATTATGTTCTACCACAATAATAGAATGTCCTTTTTCAATCAAAGCATCAAAAGAAGCCAGTAATTTTTTAATATCGTGAAAATGCAAACCTGTTGTTGGTTCGTCAAAAATAAACAATGCCTTTTCTTTCGTATTTCCTTTTACCAAAAACGATGCAAGCTTGATACGTTGTGCTTCTCCACCAGAAAGCGTCGAAGAACTTTGTCCCAACGTCACATAACCCAAACCAACATCTTGCAATGGTTTTAGTTTGCGATATATTTTTTTCTGCTCATGTTTTGTGAAAAATTCCATCGCGTCATCAATAGTCATTGTTAAAATATCGTCGATATTTTTTCCTTCAAAAGTAACTTCAAGTACTTCTTTCTTAAAACGTTTTCCGCCACAGGTTTCACATTCCAAATGCACATCTGCCATAAATTGCATTTCAATCGTAACTTGTCCTTCACCTTTACAGGTTTCGCAACGTCCGCCATCAACATTAAAAGAAAAATGCTTGGTTTTGTAGTTTCTTATTTTAGATAACTTCTGACTTGCATATAAGGCTCTGATATCATCATATGCTTTGATATATGTTACAGGATTGGAGCGCGAAGAACGTCCAATAGGATTCTGATCTACAAATTCAATATGTTTGACATTGCTGTATTTTCCTTCTAGTTTGGTAAACTGACCTGGTTTTTCGCCATAACCGCCTGTTTCTTTCAGCATAGAAGGATATACTATTTTTTTGACTAATGAACTTTTTCCACTTCCAGAAACGCCCGTAACAACGGTAAGCATGTTCAGCGGAAACGTCACGTCAATATTTTTAAGATTGTTCTCGCGTGCACCCACAACTTTGATAAATTGATTGGAAGTTCTCCGTTTTTTCGGAACTTCAATTTCCATCGTTTTGTTGAGGTATTTTGCGGTAAGCGAATCAGCTTTTAAAATATTTTCATAATTACCAAAAGCGACAACATTTCCACCATGTGTTCCTGCTTCCGGACCAATATCGATGATTTCATCGGCAGCATGCATAATATCTTCATCGTGTTCTACGACAATTACCGTATTTCCTAAATCGCGCAAGGATAGTAATACTTTTATCAGGCGTTCGCTGTCTTTTGGATGCAGTCCAATACTTGGTTCATCTAAAATATACATAGAACCGACCAAGCTACTTCCCAACGAAGTTGCTAGATTGATACGTTGCGATTCTCCACCAGATAACGAATTGGATTTACGATTTAAGGTTAAATAATCCAGACCGACATTGGTTAAGAATAACAAACGATTTTTAATTTCTTTTAACAAACGTTTTGCGATTTGCGCGTCGTGCTCGCTAAGTTGTAATTCATCAAAAAATACAATCAGTTCGTTTAAAGGCATGACGACTAAATCTGTAATGGTTTTTCCACCAATTTTTACATAATTAGCTTCTGGACGCAATCGTTTCCCTTCACAAACGGAACATTTGGTTTTTCCGCGGTAACGCGAAAGCATCACACGATTCTGAATTTTATAGCTTTTTTCTTCAAGAAACGCAAAAAACTGATGCAATCCTTCAAAATATTTATTTCCATCCCAAACGAGTTTCTTTTGCGCTTCAGTAAGTTCAAACCATGGTTTGTGAATTGGAAAATCGAATTTATATGCATTGTTTACCAATTCATTTCTGTAATAACTCATGCTTTCGCCACGCCAAGGAAAAATTGCGTTTTCATAAACAGAAAGTCCTGTGTTTGGAATCACTAAATCGGCGTCAATTCCAATAACATCGCCATAACCTTCACATTTTGGACAAGCGCCATAAGGATTGTTGAAACTGAATAAGTGAATATTTGGTTCGAGGAATTTCATGCCGTCCAACTCAAATTTATTGCTAAAATGCTGTATGTTTTGATCGTTGATCGTTTCAATATAACATTCGCCTTTTCCTTCAAAAAACGCTGTTTGTACAGCATCAGCTAAACGATTGTAGAAATCTTCATCATGTGAAACCACAATACGATCAATGACCAAAGAAAAATCTTCTGTAAAATCTTCGTTTATTTCATCAATACGTAATACTTCGTTGTTCTTCTTGATTCGCGCATAGCCTTGTTGTGCCAATACTTTGATGGTATGAAACGCACTGCGATCTTCAGGAATGGTAATTGGAGCTAATAACAATAATTTACTTCGCTCGTCAAATGCTTTTACATAATTAATGACATCAGAAACGGTATGTTTTTTTACTTCTTTACCAGAAATTGGCGAAATTGTTTTTCCAATGCGTGCATACAACAATTTTAAATAATCGTAAATCTCAGTAGTAGTTCCAACCGAAGAACGCGGGTTGGTAGAGTTTACCTTTTGTTCAATGGCAATCGCAGGTGCAATTCCTTTAATATAATCTACTTTAGGTTTGTGCAAACGTCCTAAAAACTGTCGCGCATACGAAGACAAACTCTCTACATAGCGTCGTTGTCCTTCTGCATACAAGGTGTCAAAAGCCAAACTTGATTTTCCAGAACCCGAAAGTCCTGTAATCACAACCAATTTATTTCGCGGAATTACCACGTCAATATTTTTTAGGTTGTGCAATTTTGCACCTTTAATAATGATGTTTTCTTTTGGATTTACAGTTGCGAGATCTTGTGTCATTGGAAAAAAAATAATTGCAAAGATACTGCTTTTCAGTGTCGAAATAAAATGTATTTATAGTAAAGAATGATGAGAGAATTATAAGATTTATCTTATATTGACAATTCTAAAATAGCGTTTGAACGCAGTAAATTCAACGAAAATGTTAAAATATTGAATTTTATTTGCATTTTTTTAACGAATGTCACTATATTTGGTTTCTCACAAAAACTACAAAAACATCTGCGTATAGCATAAAAATACTTTTTTTAAAAACATCGGAAATATTATCAGCCTCGATAATAATCAAGTAAAAAAGTAATGCTATGAAACAGATTCTGCAAGATTCAGTGTTGGTATCTAATTACATTAAAGGTGACGAGTGCGCTTTAGGCGTATTGATTGAACGTCATAAGCAGCGAATATACAGCTTTATATACTCTAAAGTGTTAGATAGAGATATCACAGAAGACATTTTTCAAGATACTTTTATTAAGGTTATTCGAACTTTAAAAAAAGGAAATTATAATGAGGAAGGAAAATTTTTACCTTGGGTAATGCGTATTTCTCATAACTTGGTCATTGACCATTTTAGAAAGAATAATAGAATGCCAAAGTATGATAATAATGGTGATTTTAATATTTTTTCAGTATTGAGTGATACGGATTTAAATGTCGAAAAGAAAATCATTAAAAATCAAGTAGAACGTGATGTTCGTCGCTTAGTTGACGAATTGCCAGCCGATCAAAAAGAAGTACTATTGATGCGTATGTACCAAGATTTGAGCTTTAAAGAAATCTCAGAAAAAACAGGTGTTAGTATCAATACTGCTTTGGGAAGAATGCGCTATGCATTAATCAATTTGAGAAAGGTAATTGACAAACATAATATAGTTTTAACGAACTAATGCAATAAAACAGAATTCCATGCGTTGTTATTTTAAATAAAAAACGACCGTATGGCAAAAAATTACACTAAGAGTTCATCTGAAATGAAAAAAATGTTACCTAAAAAGGAAACGATAAGTTTCTTATTGAACTATTCGAAAGCTTTAAGTGTTATTAATTACAAAAGGATGAAGTTTGAAACGCTTCTCAACTAAACTTTGGAAAAAAGACTCGTTAGCTGCGGGTCTTTTTCGTTTTTTGCTTTCGCTTCGCTCAATTTATAGATTTAAGAATTAAAATATTAAATGATTGCTTGATTTTATGATTTTTAATTGAATAGTCACACAACAAATTACTTCATTTTCTTCGCCTGAAGCTTCATATAATCATTAATCACAGATTTTCGTCCAATCGTTTTGGTGATGATATCGTTGTCTAAATCCCAACCTCTTGCAGGACAATATTCTCTACCATACCATATAATTTGTAAGTGTAAATCATTCCATTTTTCTTTTGGAAACAAGCGTTTGGCATCTTTTTCTGTCTGAACCACATTTTTCCCGTTTGATAAATTCCAACGATACATGAGTCTGTGAATATGCGTATCTACGGGAAATGCAGGAATTCCAAAGGCTTGACTAATCACAACACTTGCTGTTTTATGTCCAACCGCAGGCAATTCTTCCAATTCTTCTAGCGTTCTTGGAACTTCTCCGTTGTGTTTGTCAATCAAAATATGTGACAATCCGTGAATTCCTTTCGATTTCATAGGAGACAAGCCTACAGGACGAATGATATCTCTTATTTCTTCTACTGAAAGCTTAATCATATCATACGGATTATCTGCGCGTTCAAACAATAAAGGCGTAATCTGATTCACGCGTACATCGGTACTTTGTGCAGACATTAACACCGCAATTAATAACGTATACGGATCTTTATGGTCAAGCGGAATAGGTATTTCAGGGTAAATTTTCTCAAGTGTATCAATTACAAACTGAACCTTTTCTTGTTTAGTCATTTTTCAGTATTTTTGAACAAAAATAAACAATATTAAACGATACGCTATGAATACATTAAAAATAGGAGACAAAGTGCCAGATTTTACCGTAAACGATCAAGATGGAAATGCAGTTTCCTTATCAGATTACGCAGGAAAAAAACTGATTGTTTTCTTTTATCCTAAAGCAAGTACGCCAGGTTGTACGGCGGAAGCTTGTAATTTAAGAGACAATTATGCGGAATTACAAAACAAAGGTTTTGAGTTGTTAGGTGTGAGTGCCGATTCAGAAAGAAGACAAACAAATTTTAAGAATAAATACGAATTTCCTTTTCCACTATTAGCAGACGAAAACAAAGAAGTGATTGAAGCTTTTGGAGTTTGGGGCGAAAAGAAATTCATGGGAAAAATCTATGATGGAATTCACCGTAAAACCTTCTTAGTCAATGAAAATGGTGTGGTAGATCATGTAATTGATAAAGTGAAAACGAAAGATCATGCAGCGCAGATTTTGGCGTTGGTTGAATAATTTGAAGATTTGAAAACCTCAATCGTCTGTTCGAGTGACGAATCTGTGATTCGTTGTATCGAGAACTTCTTTGAAACGACGAGTTTTAGAAATACTTTTAAAAATATACTTACAGACTTTGCATTTTAGTGGAGTCTGTTTTTTATTTTAAAAGTTCTAGATTCTAAAAGTGAAGCAATCTTACTTCTTGACTTTAATCGCTACTTCAACCTAATATAATCCAATTCCAATAGAAAACGTTCTTTCGTCTTATTCCCAATCAAAAAACCAAGCATCTCCATGTAATTTGCAGAAAAATTTCCTATATCTAACTTTTTACCGCGAAAAGTAGGATATAAAGTATTTAACGGAATTTCAATCGTTTCCCAATCACCTGAAGTTTGAAAAATAGAAATGTATGAATGTCGATCATCTTTGTTTTGCTTCAAGCGAAATTGATATTTTTTTCCATCACCTTTCAGGCGAATACAAACCGTTTCTTTTCCTGAAATATCGGTGTTGCCAATTTCATAACGAATAGAGGAGAAGCCACCATTATTTTCTAGCGAAACGTTTCCTTCAAAAACACCATTTCCAGCTTCATTTAGGCTAAATTTTCCTTCTGATAATCCGCCCATAACGCTATCATTCACAACATACCAATTGGAAATATCTTTGGTTTTAGTAAAATCGAATAGTGTCATCTCTTATTTTTTACAAAAATAAACATAAAAAAACAGAACAAGTTTTCCTGCAAAGCATTACTTCGAGTAATTACAAGAATATCTTTTTAGATTTTTTTGAAGAGCAGAAATTATTGATTACTTTTCAGAAATATAAAACCTATTTTCAATTCCCTCATAAAACTTTATAAATCAATCACAGCATTGTTTGTTGTGATAGGAATAATTGATATGAAAAAAAAGATATTTCTCTTACCGTTGCTTCTAGTAACTACCTTTTTTACAGGCTACTCTCAAGACTTCGACTTTCAACAAATAGGTGATGATATTGATGGTGAAGCCGCCGATGATAAATCGGGTTGGTCTATGGCGTTAAGTGCTGATGGAAATACTGTTGTAATTGGAGCTACACGAAATGATGGAAACGGAAATGAATCTGGACATGTACGTGTATATGGAAAAAATGCAAATGTTTGGACGCAGATTGGAAGTGATATTGATGGTGATGCTACAGAGAATTTTATGGGAAAAGCTGTTGCCATAAGTGATGACGGAAGTGTCATTGCTGTTGGTGCTAGTGGAAATGACGCTAATTTTTTTAATGCAGGACAAGTAAAAATCTTTGAAAACATAAACGGTACTTGGTCACAAATAGGAAATGATATTCTAGGAGAAGCTTTTGGAAATCAATTTGGAGAAGCGATTGATTTAAGTAGTGATGGAAATATTGTGGCTATCGGAGCGAGCTATCACGATAACAATGGAAATGATTCTGCAGGTCATGTACGCGTATTTGAAAATGTAAATGGAACTTGGACGCAACTTGGAAATAGCATTTATGGTGATGCAGAATTTGATTATTTTGGAAGAAGATTGAGTATAAGTTCTGATGGAAGTATCATCGCCATTGCGGCACCATTTAATGATGCAAATGGTTCCAATACAGGTCAAGTAAAAATATATCGATATGATAATAATGCTTGGACACAAGTGGGAAGTGATATTCTAGGAAGATCCGATCTAGATAATTTTGGTTGGTCTGTAAGTTTAAATGATGATGGAACTACGGTAGCCATTGGAGCACCATTTAACGACGATAATGGAAGCAATTCCGGATATATAAGCATTTATAGATATATAAATAACACTTGGACACAACTAGGAAGTGATATTTACGGAGAAGCTGCAGGCGATCTCTTTGGTTATTCTTCAAGTTTAAATGATAATGGTACTGTGCTAGCTGTTTCTGGAATAAATAACGATGGAAGTGGAAACAATGCCGGATATGTAGAAGTATATAAATACGAGAATACTATTTGGGAACAAATAGGAACTGATATTGAAGGAGAAGCCGAAGGTGACAAATCAGGTTACAGAGTGAGTTTGAGCAATGATGGAACATTTCTAGCTGTTTCTGCAATAAATAATGATGCAAATGGCTCAAATTCAGGTCATGTGCGTACGTATGAATTCAAGCCTGTACTTAGTGTAGAAGATACTTTATTGCATAAAAATGCGGTTGTTTTCTATCCAAATCCTTCAGGCGGAACCATTATTTTTAATGAAAATGTACGATTAGACGAAATCAGTCTTTTTAATTTAGAAGGGAAAAAAATATTCACGAAAGACATGGAAAATAAAGCAACTTTAGATATTTCTAATTTACCTAGTGGCGTTTACATTCTAAAAATTAAAACAGTTGAAGAAACTCTTGTTACCAGAAGATTGGTACGACAATAAGCAAGATTAAAAAATTTAGTTTTAAAGACAAGACATAAAAAAAGCTCCTGAAAAGGAGCTTTTTTTATACTATTTATTTTCAATCAATTCGTTTTGTTGTAAATACCCAAACAAGTTTTTCTCTTTAATGATTTTTGCGACTCCATCAGGTAACATTTCTTCCCAACCTTCTTCGTTATCTGCAATCATTTTTAGTACTTTTCTAGAGAAAATATCTAAAATGCTATTATCAAAGTCAAAAATATCAACCACTTTTCCGTTGTATTTAAAGAATTTATACAATTCTTTCATTCGTGGATGTACTTTTAAGTTATTGCTATTTACCAATTCGCCCGTTTCCTTACGACGCATTGGATATAAGTATACTTTTAAATCTTTATAGAATAGTTTTCCAAACGCTTCCAAAATTCCACCACTTACGTGACGATAATATTTCTCATCAAAAATGTCAACCAAATTATTAACGCCCATAGTCAACGCCATACGTTCTTTTGTATAGTTGGAGAAATATTCTACCAAACGATAATATTCTTTAAAATTGGAAATCATCACAGTTTGTCCAAGCGAACCGAGCAATTGTGCTCTGTCCATAAAATCTTGTTCGTCAATTTCTCCTTCTGCACGAAGGTTAGACAGTGTAATTTCAAACAATACTACCGTTTTATCGACATCAACCTTATTCTCACGAATAAAAATATCATACGATTTTTGAAACATGTCCATATTAACCTTCGTTACAGGACGAAAACTTCCGCGAAGTGCCAATACATTCTTTTTGTAAAGCAAACGCGCAGGAAGGATATTATTTCCATCAGGTCCAAAAATTACGGCTTCTGTCATGCCGTTTTTCAAGAGTTGCAAACTCATTAAGCGGTTATCGACTTCTTCAAATTGTGGTCCAGAAAAATTTATCGTATCAATCTCAATCTTATCTTTATCAATATGATCGTACAAATATTTTAGTAAATGTTTCGGATTGTTGTATTTATAAAAAGCACCATGAATCAGGTTTACACCCATAATTCCTAGTGTTTCTTGCTGTAGTTTTGCATCATTTTCATGGAAACGAACATGCAGAATAATTTCGTTATATTCTTGCGATGGATCAATTTGATATTTAATTCCCATCCAACCATGACCTTTGTATTTTTTAGCGAAATCAATCGTTGCCACCGTATTGGCAAAGCAAAAGAACATTTTATCAGGATGTTTTTCACGATGAATTCGATCTTCCAATAATTTCATTTCATGCGAAAGCATCTTTTTCAAACGTGCTTCCGTCACATAACGACGATCACTTTCAACGCCATAAATGGCATCACTAAAGTCTTTATCATACGCACTCATTGCCTTTGCAATGGTACCTGAAGCGCCACCAGACCTAAAAAAATGACGAACCGTTTCTTGCCCAGCACCAATTTCTGCAAATGTTCCGTAGATTTGACTGTTTAAATTAATTCGTAATGCTTTCGCTTTGATAGAAGGTACATTTTCTATATTCGTGTCACCTTTGTAGACAATAGCCATGCGTAGTTTGAATTTGTTTACTACAAAAATAAACATTCAGATTTTTTTTTGAACTAAATATTTGAGGTTTTTTGTTAAATAATCAGTTAAATTTGAAGAATAGTCGGTAAAATGCATGCAAAATAATGCAAAACGGTCTAATTCTTAACAAACTATCAAGCAAAACGATGCAAGTAACTTTTTTAGGAACCGGAACTTCTCAAGGAATTCCAATTATTGGAAGTAATCATCCTGTGTGTTTGAGTGATGATTTTCGCGATAAACGTTTGCGCGTATCTATCTTAATTTCTTGGGATGACGCAGTATATGTAATAGATTGCGGACCCGATTTTCGTCAGCAAATGTTACGTGCAAATTGTAATAAAATTGATGGAATTCTTTTTACGCACGAACACGCCGATCATACTGCTGGTTTAGACGACATCAGACCGTTTTATTTTCGTCAAGGCGATATTCCGATGTATGCACACAAACGTGTATTTGGAGAATTTAAAAAGCGGTTTGATTATATTTTTCGCACAGAAAACAAATATCCTGGCGCGCCTGGCGTTATACAATATGAAGTAAAGAACAACGAACCGTTTCAATTGCAAGGAGTCACGGTAATGCCAATCAATGCTTGGCATTACAAATTGCAGGTTTTTGGCTATCGATTTGACAATTTTGCGTATTTAACCGATGTCAAAACAATGGAAGCGGAAGAACGTGACAAACTAAAAGGTTTAAAAGTGCTTGTTGTGAATGCGTTGCGAATAGAAGAACATATTTCACATTTTTCACTTGAAGAAGCTTTGGAGTTTATTGCAGAAATTCAACCAGAAAAAGCATATTTGACGCACATAAGTCATTTGCTAGGTTTTCATGCAGAAGTTTCCGAAAAACTGCCAGAAAACGTATTTTTGGCGTACGATACATTAACGATTACGATTTAAAAAAAATAGCACAGAATGAGAAAGAGAATTCTATTGTTTACGATTATATTTCTTGCCTTATTGGCAATATATCAATATGTGAGTATGAATAAAATGTACAAGCAGCAAAATGAAAAAATAGAAAAGTTGCGCGAGAAAACTGAAAGCCTAAAAAATGACGTGACTGCTTATAAAGACACGATGGAAATCTTAATCAATGAAAACTTAGATTTAAGCTATTTTTCTCTAAAAAATAATGGGGAAGCGTTGGCGTATTTTGATGAATATAATTTTGAAACGGACAAGCTTTCACAAGAAATTACAGATGCTATATACGATTTAAATTCAGCTTCAGCCAACAATCCTTTAGTGCCTTTTGATGGAACAGGCGGAAAGTTTATGGCAGTTGATAAAGTAAAAGTCATCAACCACAAATGGGTTTTATGTAGTTTTTCTGATGGAACTTATTGGGGAGAAATGCTACTTGAATACGAAATCGATAAAGATAAAAAACTGAAGTTTGAATTGGTACGTGAAGTATTGTATCAACGCTATTAAGGGAAGTTTTAATGTGCTAATGTATCAATGTATCAATGTATTAATGTGTGAGTTTGATGATTTTTTGATGTATGAATAGAAGTTTTAGCATGTCTGAAAAAACAAAAGCAGGACTTTTTATTGCCGTAATTATTTTGTTGATTTTTTATTTTTATAAGAATCGACAAGAAGAAAACGATCAATTGGATAAAAACGGAATTATTACGGTTGGAAAAGTCTCTAGAATCGTAACAAGACGCAATAGCGATCATAAAACAATTCATTATACATATTATCACAAAGGAAATTGGATAAAAGCTACTGGTCCTTCTGAAAGTTCTCCGGGAAATAGTGAAGTCCGAAATGGAAAACCAATTATTGGTGCGTATTATGCCGTAAAATATGATCCGAATAACTTAGAATCCTCTAAAATTCTCATCACAAGTCGTCCCATAACTCGTAATGTTGCTTTTAAAAGTTACACTAAAATGTTTGGCGAAATTGAAAGCATCAATCCCACATATCCAAACTATATTCGCATTCATGCAAATTATACTTTTAAAGGAGAAAATTACAAAGTTGAAACTATTTTACACAAAGATAGTTTGCCTTGCGGAACACTCGAAGAATGCAAAAAAAGCAAACGTATCAAATTATTTGTTTCAGACAATTTCCCATACTTCACAGACTTGTTTTATAAAAGTAGCAATCGGCAACATTTGCAGTAGTCACTTTTTATATTTTACATCAAAATTGACGCGTGATTTTATAACAAGTGGTTGACTATCAATTTTGAATACGGTTTCAAGTTCTAATAAATCTTCTTGTATTGTATTTGGGTGAAAATCAATTTCATAATAAAAACCTGTCTGATCTTTTAAAATCAAATCTTTCTTGACTTCTTTGCCATTTTTAGTGACTTGATATACATCATATGGAGGTAATTTCCAATTTTCATAAAATTGGACTATTATGGTATTAGATTTGCCTACAAAAACATCTTTTTCAACGGGAAAACAAGACACCAAAGTATTCTTTAGTTTTTCGTAGGTTCTATAATTTAGAGAATCTTTTAGTATTTTATTTTGCTGTTTTAAGCTTGCAATATCCTTTTTATAAACTTCAATTTGATCTTCCATTTCACGAATTTTTTCATTGTTACAAGAAGCTAAAACTAGAAGTAGCAGCAATGTTTTTACAATTTGTCTCATAAACGAAGTTACGTTTATTGATAACTGTTTTACAAAAGGAATAAAAATCATTCTCAAATCTTCAAATTAATGCATCAACTAATAAAGATTTTTAAAGCAACTTCTCCAACCAAGATTTAAAAGAATAGAAGTTTTGTGGCGCAACGCCATGTCCTACAGGATATTCTTCGTACACATGCTTCAAATTATGCGATTCCATAAACGGCGTAATCAAACGTGCTGCATCTACGGGAATGACTTGATCGACACTTCCGTGCGAACAGTAAAAATTTAAATGACTGTAATCTTTGCTATCGCTGACCTCAAAGATGTTATGATTCAAATATCCGCTAAGCGCAATTACATTTTTTACTTTTTCAGGATAGGTAAACGCAACTGCGTAACTCAAAATTGTTCCTTGACTAAATCCTAAAAGCGTTACATTAGAAGCATCTACAGGATAATTTTGCACAACTTCATCAATAAAAGTCGCAACAATATCTCTCGATTCAATCGCTTGTTCGTCGTTGCTTATTTTTTCAGTTGCTGTGTAATGAATGTCATACCAAGAATATCCGTACGGTTGCAAATCTCTTGGTGCACGCGCAGAAACCACAAAAATATCTTCTGGTAATTCGGCAGCAAACGAAAATAAATCTTCCTCATTACTTCCATAACCGTGAAATAAAATAATGACAGGTGATTGCTCCGTTGCTGTTTTTGGAACTCTAATAATATGATGAAGTGATAATTTTTTAGTTTGCATGAAAATAAGGTTTTAAACAGATTTGAACCAATCTTGAAAATAATCGCCCAAAAGCGGAATTGGCTTGTATTCGCGTTGAATTGCGTTGGTAAGTCCGAAAACCCAAAGTACGATAAAAAACACGTAAAATGATCCGGAAATCATCAGACTATTGAAATAGCCGATAAAAAATGAAATGATGTAAAATAAAATATTTAATCCTAAAGATTGGCGAATATGCATGCGTGCAAATTCGTTTTTAGTTTCTACATTCATCGAAATAGCAATGACCAATCCGATAATAGTAATGTATGAAATAATAGCAGTTTGTCTGCCTTCGTCGATTGTTTTTTGCTCCATAATTACACTATTTTTTGATGCTTATGAATGATTCCGTACACAGTTCCTTTTAACTTTTTTCCTAAAAACGCTGAATTTTGAGACGTACTGTGAATGTGATCTTGGGTAAATGTGTAGTTTCCTTCTGGATTGAAAAGTGTCAAATTTGCCAATTGTCCTTCTGTAATTTGGGAAGTTTCTACACCAAAACGTTCTTTTCCAGCAGTTAACAATTCAACGGTTTTGTCGGTATCAAAAATAGTTTGCAACGCGCCAAAAGCACTTTCCAAACCAATGGTTCCGTACATTGCGTTGTCAAATTCTACTTTTTTATGTTCTACATCAATTGGATTGTGATCGGAAGTAATCATGTCAATTGTTCCGTCTTGCAAACCTTCAATCAACGCTTTACGGTCACTTTCGGTACGCAACGGTGGCAATACTTTGTAATTAGTTTCAAATTCTTCCAATTCATCATCTGTCATGACCAAATTATGAATGGCAACCGAACAACTTACGTTCAATCCTTTTTGTTTTGCTTCGCGAATTAGTGCTACTGATTTTGCGGTTGAAATCGTCGGAATGTGTAGTTTTCCGTTGGTATATTCCAACAAAAATAAATCACGCGCTACGTGTAATTCTTCAGCCAAAGCGGGAATTCCTTTTAAACCAAGACGTGTGCTATTGTGTCCTTCATTGACAATTCCTTTACCAACAATTTTATCTTCTTGTGGAAACGACATGACCAAACCATCAAAATTTGCGGCATATAATAAGGCGATTTTTAGCAAATTCGGATTCGAAATCGCTTTTTGATAATCGCCAAAAGCAATCGCTCCAGCATTTTTCATATCAAACAATTCGGCAAGATCAACACTTTCGCTGTTCGTTGTCAGCGCGCCAATCGGGTAGAGGCTGACTGCATTTCCATGCGCATTACTTTTTAAAAAAGCAATATCAGCTTTTGTGTCTGCAATCGGATTTGCATTCGGATTCACCGCAATTGCCGTAAAACCACTTTTTGCAGCTGTTTTTAAACCGTTTTCGATTGTTTCACGTTCTTCAAATCCTGGTTCGCCCAAACTTACACTGCTGTCAAACCAACCTTGTGAAACATGGAGGTTTTCAAGCGAAATGGTTTCATAATCGTTTGAGTTTTCTATGGAATTGGCAATTTGTGTAATAACTCCGTTTTCTATCAAAATATCTTTTGTAGCACGATGATGTTCGCTCGCTGAATCAATGATAGTGGCGGATTTTATGAGGAGGTTCATTTGACGAATTTTAAAATCAAAATTTCAATACATAAAAATAGTAGTGCAAAAATAACAAACCATTTCCAAAGCGACGCAACCGACTGTTCATTTTTTAAATCTTCAAAGAATTGCGCTACGGTTGTGTGCGTTTGATTTGGATAACTTTGCGCCATATTATGATATTGTAATGTACTTTCTTTTCGGTCAAAATTGTAACTAATTTGTTGCAATTCAGTATCTTGATTTTTAATGCTGTAAATTCCAGCTTCTGAAGGAAATTCGTCCGTTGTCAAGCGAACTTTGTTATTATTTGTCTGTTGCAACGGAATAAATTCTTCATCTGCTTTCGCGATAGACAACACAGCATCTTGCCCGAGCGACGTTTGCACATCAAACGTATTTTCTTTTCCTAATGTGTAATATAAATTCGTTAATTGCAAGCTGTTTTTCCCAATATTATATAGAATCGGAACGATTAATGGCGAATTTTTAAAGTTTGAATTTTCATTATTGATTGGCGCCGTAAACACATAGGTTTCGTTGTTTGCGAGTAAAAACGGTAAATTATTTTCAAGGCGTAAAACTGCGGCAGTTGAACCAATACTATAATAATCGTTGACTTTCGGATATTGAAAATTCGTTACTTGTTTTTCAAATACATTGGTAAACAACGGATGCGAAAAGTTAATTTTGGTAATTTTCTTTTCGGTTGCGTTTGGTACTTGTTGAAAAGAACTGAAATTATTTGTTTTTAAAAGATCATTATAACTTTGCAGATTGCTTTCCTTTGCGGGAATAATCACGAGTGAGCCGCCGTTTTGTTTGAAACTTTTCAGGGCTGTTAACAACGGATTCGGAATGGTTTTTAGTTCGTTGAGAACGATCAATTGTTGTGTCGCGATTTCGTTGTAATTCAGTTGATTCAATGGTGAAGAAATCAGCTTAAATTCGTCATCAGTATATAATTTCTTTAAAAATGCATCATCAGCTTCGTTAATCGCTAACACATTTATTTTTTGTGGCGCATTGATGTTGAAAAACAGTTTATTGTCGAATTGCAATGAATTGTCATCGATCCGAATTTCACCTTGAATCACTTTATTAGAAGGAATTGAAAAGCTAACTTCTGACGTATTTTGTGTATCTAAATCTACTGATGATTTTGCAATCAAACTTCCGCCATCGTATAACGAAACAGGAACATCTTGCACGGGAATGCCCGAATTTTTTAAAATTACTGCAATTTTTACTGCATTAGCGTCTTGTTCGGCAATGTACAGACTGTCTAGCGCAATATTATTGGCGTTTGCAGGTTTTAGCTGAATATAATTTGTAGTGAATGTACTATCGTTTCGAACAGAGAGTTGTTCGTTTTGTTGAAAATCTGAAATGAGAATCAGGTTTTTTACAGAATTCTTTTGTTTAGAAAATAATTTTCTTCCTTTTAAAATTACGCTTGGAATTGCTTCTTGTTGGTGCGAATACTCGAGTTGTAACAATTCATTTCGAATACTTTTGATTGTGGTATTTTTGAAGGTTTCCGTATTCGTAAAAATAGAGATTTCTTCATTTTCAGGAACTGTATTGAGTAATTCTTGCACGGCACGTTTGAGCAAAGCGCCTTTTTCGCCTTTCGTTTCCATACTAAACGAATTATCGAGATAAATGACCGTTTCTTTCTCTGTTTTTACAATATCACGATTGGCAAAATACGGTTGTGCAAAGGCAAAAACTAAGGCGGCAAGCGCGAGCAATCGCGTACAAAGAATCAGCCATTTCTTTAATTGTGAACTCTTTCGAGTTTGCAGAATCACATTTTGAAGAAACTTTACGTTTGTAAACGCTGTTTTTTCAAATCGGCGTAATTGAAATAAGTGAACGAGAATAGGAATAAGGAGTAAAAATAGCGCGTAAAGTACTTCTGGGTATTTGAATTGCATTCCTAAATAAACATTTGTTCAAATATAAACGTTTAATTTTATTTTATGGTGATTTTGGGTTGCGAATGATTTGTTAATTTTAGTTTAATAGTCTATAAAGTTCATGTATTTTGTATTCGTTATTTTAAATTTTCACATTCTCAGTTAATCAAAATATAATGCAGAATTTATTTATTTTGAGAATCAACTATTTTTATAATTTATTTTCGACCAAAGTCTGCAGGAATCTCTCCCCAAGCTTTGGTTTCCCATTTTAAAATTTTGTTTTCAATTTTATTTGTTTTCAGCCATTTAATAGCTCTTTCTATAAGCTCAAATGATTTCCTGTTTTTGTCGTTCTTTTCAAGATCAGTTCTACATGTTTTATTTTTTACCCAATTCATAGCTATTCTACTATCTGTATATATTGGTCTTTTGTCATTAACTTTTTTCATGTGTGCAAGAGTGTGAACTAATCCTAAGAATTCACCAATATTATTAGTTGATTCATACAACGGACCAAAATAAAAAATTTCATCTTTTGTCTTAGTTTCAACACATTTATATTCTACTATACCAGGATTACCGCTACAAGCAGCATCAACGGAAACGGATTCTAAATTTGGTTCTCCAATTAATTTAATTTGTCCCTCTGTTAGCGTGCTTTCGAATATCGTTTTGCCCTTATACTCGTTATAATTTCCAGAATATGCTTTTTTGGCAAGTTCAATAGTCTTGAATGATTTGTATTCTGCACCTTTAAAACCATGAATTGATTTTTTGCATTCTTCCCAAGATTCTAAAATTCCTGTTTTGGCACCTTTCCAAACAACATAATATTTCTTTTTTTTCTTGCTCATGTTATTAGTAAAATTTAATAAAGAAGTGTATAATATAAACCTATATATCAACTTTTTTTTATTCTAACAAAAATAAAACAAGATCAAAATAGAACTATGTGGTTTTCCGTAATTCTCCTAAATAAAAAAAGATTCTACATTTCGGCAAGCTTTGTTCAGACAACAAACAAACTCATAAACAACGAAAAACAAAAGAGAACCTTTTTTTGCGGTTCTCCTTCCAAAATTAGGACATGAAAAAAATGGTCAATTAGGAAAATAGGAGACAGGTGATTACTTCAATAGCTAAAAAACAGGTAAAAATACGCTAGTATAAAAGTGTCACTAAATTTATCTTTAGGCAACTTAAAAACCACCATATTATGGCAAATACAACTCCAAAATTTAGAATTTATCCTTCTATCGGAATTGCACGACTCGGAAACGGTCCTGCAACGAAAGAAGAAGTTATTTTTAGTCCCGAAATTCCTTGGGCAAATTTATACGAAACCGATCAAAATTATTTGACGCGTGATGGACGTTTAAAGAAACAAGCACAACGTTTCTATATTTATGAATGTGACGATCATGGAAATCCGACGCGACAAATTAATACAGACGATTTTGACATTGAATGGTCTGTAGAAGTCGCCAACAAGAAACCATTTTGGTACGATTTCAACAATAGTTTAGATTTATCTGTAGTACTAGAAGATCACCAGAACTTATCGCCAAATTTTGCAAAAGACAAACTTGCACCAGGCATTAGTGCTTCTTACAGAAATCCGAATGTCTTAAATCAAGAATTGCGTACCGAAGGCGGATATGATTATCGTAAAGATTTGGTCAACCATCCAAAAATGGTAAGTGTTGGCGAAAATGCAAAACGCAAAGAAATTAAAGGACAATTTCCTTCTTCTAGAATGTCGGAAAGCGAATTTAGCATGTTGGCAAAACGCATGAATGTTGATGAAAAAGAAGTAAATTTAGGAACGGTTGAATACGACGATGACGGAACGCTAATTTTTTACGGAGCTGATGGAATTTCTGCGGCGTTAAATCCTTCTGATCTAAATACAGATTTCGCTGATAATTCCAATTGGTATGATGATATTTGTGATGGACGTGTTACGGCAACCATTCGTAAAAGAGACTCAGGAGAAGAATACAAACTTGATGATGCACAATCTTCTGCGTGGGTTGCATCTGCTCCGCCAGATTATGCTCCACAAATTCAACCACTTTCTACAATGTTTGACTTAATTACTGGAGCTGCGAATGAATCTCACATACCAGAATTGGCAACAGTTTTCCCAATGATGTACCGTTTATACAGAATGCAATGGGTAAATTTGGGAGACTTTTTAGCACCTTCTTTTAAAGAAACTATTGATGAATTGATTGCAAAAGATGAATTTAAATACATCTACAAAAAAGAGCCAAAAGCAGAAGCAGATGCGGTGCGTGAAAAGATTTTTAACATGTTCCGAAATCCTGCGTACAACATGTCGAACGAACCAATTATCCCAAGTAAAAATAAAACAGATTTGGTCAATCGCGGAAGCGGAACAGCCGAATTAAAACTACCATATTATCCTGGTGATGCCATCGATTATCCAGGAAGTCCAGCACAATGGTTTGCCATTCCACCGATGATTTATGAACAACTCAGACAATGGCGTGATGGAAATTTCTATTCGCCACCAAGTTTTGATTTTAAAGATATGGACGAAATGGGCGCATTTTATCGAGATATGTTTTTGAAATCTGCTACAGATGAAAAACGCAAACCTTTGTTGATGACAAGAGCCGTTTTAGAAACCTTATATGGTGGCGGATTTCATCCTGGAGTAGAATTGACATGGCCAATGCGTCATAAGCAATTATATTCTGAAAATAACGAAACCTATCAATTTATTGTTGATGATGGCAATCTAAAAATTGGAGCATACGGTTTACGTGAAGTACGCTTGAATGCAGCTTCTAAAGAAGAACAAAAAGAAATTTTTTATAATGACTTTGGTTTCTCGATGACTTCCGATGATGTACGCAACTCTATGAAGCCAGACAGTGAAACCGCTTGGTTTTGGAAAGTTACACCAGGTGATATGACAAAATGGATGGGAATTCCGTGGCAATCGGATGCAGGAAGTTGTCAGGCAGTATATGTTGAAGAACAATATCCAGTTCCTTCGTGGTGGGCAGCAAATTTACCAGTATTTGTTTTACCATCAGATAGTTATGAAAAACTAAAAGATCCGAATATTTTACCGAGTACCAAACGTAATATTTATGCAAATCGTTTAGCGTGGTTGCATACGGCAGATACAGGATTTATTGGATATCATGCAGAAGGTGGATACATGAACGGACTCATCAATATGGTGTATCAATGGAAAGACATCGGAGTCGTTACGGGAAGAAGATTGGAAGAAGATATTGATGGAATTCCAAACTTAGTCTATGTAGCGTATGATTCAAAAAGTATGAAAAAATAAGGTTTTAGAATCGCTTTGTTGTTAGATTTTAGATCGCTTACGCTGTTAGACTTCGCTTTTAGCTGTTAGTTAGTTTTAAAAAGTATTTTGTTTTTCGTTAGAAACTTCATTGATACATTTTTCAAATTGACAAATTAAAATAGATTGCTTCGCGAATGTTTTTACAATGCTTTATAATTTTAAATTTGACAGTTAGTATTTCCAATCTTCATTTCGAGTGCCAAATCTGTGATTTGGTGTATCGAGAAGTGCTTTGACACGAATATCATCATTTTATAAAATGACAAAAGAAGTAATTATTATAGGCAATGGCATTGCAGGCATTACGCTTGCAGTGCTTTTGCAACGTAAAGGAATTTCGTTTACGCTGTTGCACAGAAAAGTAGAGAAACCACCTTTTGCCTTGGGAGAAACGTTACCGCCATCGGCAATGCCTTTATTGCAACAATTGAAACTACTTTCGGTATTTGAAGAAAATGCGTATCGAAAAACCTACGGATATCATTCTATGTGGGGAAGTTCGCGTGTAACGGATATTAATTTTTACCATCAGAATCCATTTAAAAATGGTTTGAAAATTAACAAACATCAAACTTTAGAAACGCTTCGTACGGAAATAAAACAACACATGATTTCGTACAGTAAAGGATTTGAAATCATTCATGAAGCACACGGAAACACGGTTGTTTTGGCAAAAAATGATGGAATTAAAATGGTTCAGGGAAAAATTTTGGTAGATGCGACAGGAAGAAATCGTGCGGTATTACAAAAACTGAATATTCAAAGTACCATTCATGACGAATTGGTTGCAGTAAGTTGTCACATTCCAAAAATAAAACATCCAAAACTCACACACGAAGTCTATGTGGAAAGTTTCAAAGAAGGTTGGGGAATTGTCTCTGCGCTGAACGAAACAGAAAATATCTGCACCATTTACACGCACAAAGGACACGAAATCCTATCCAAACTCAAAGAAGTTTCGCAATGGAAAACTGCATTGGCGGAAACAACATATTTAAAAGATTTTTTAATAGAAACAGACAATATAAAGTTCAAAGGTGGAAATGCAAATTCGTCCGTAGCCAATGAAACGGCAGGAAGTAACTGGCTCGCTCTCGGCGATGCCGCAATGTCTTTTGATCCGTTGTCTTCTCACGGAATTACCAATGCATTGTTTATATCTGCAAAAGCAGCAACAACGATTGAAAAAAAACTTTTGGAAGCAGATCCAGATACTTTTTTTGAATATGATAAAACGATGCAAGCCATCTTTCAGCAGTATTTACAATCTAAAAATGAGTTGTATCGTCAGGAAACGCGTTGGAAAGATGAAGTTTTTTGGGAGCGGTTTTTTTAGATAATAATCTGAATGTAATTTTTAGATTCTTTATGAAATGTCAAATCTAGCGCAGTCCAAATTCATTTCTTTGTAAGATTTTTATTTTTAGTTACTAACTTCATTATGTTTAAGTAAACTAATATTAATGGCATTTTCAAGTAATTCTGGTTCACTCCCAGGTCCTATAGTTAGGAGTTTAGCACCTGTTATTGGTATTCCATTAAAAGGTCTAACAGTTACTTTACCATTTGGCGTACGTTCAAAGTATGTAAACTTAGTGTTTTTGCCAATTTGGGTGCAGCCTTTTACGCGTAAAATGGTTTTTGGCAGCGCATTGCAAATATCATAAATACAGTCTAAATTTGGTAAGTTTGGTAAATCTGAGGAACATGAAGACCAATGTGCTTTTAAATGATCTAACTTTTTGGCATTGTTTTTAGACGGAGAGAGTTTTGGAATAAGCGAAATATCAATTTTATCGGTATTTATAATTTCTGCCAATGGATTGAATTTTTGAATGTTACGAATCACAAAATTTAATCTTTCCTTGGGTATATTTTCAGTATGCGTCAGCACAATCAAAGAAGATACTTGAATTTGATTTGATTCAAGTTCATTGTATTCACCTCTTTTTTGCCAATTTTTAACATCGACTACAGAAATTTGAATCGGTGGAAGAAATCTATCGTTAAGTCCAACACCAAGAAAACTCATAAGCGAACAGGCATCTGAAGTACCATTGGCTTCAATAAGTGTAATTCCTTTCGTTCGCACAGGAATTCTATTGACAAAATCTCTTAATTCATTGATGCCACTACAACAAATACAGCTTCCGCTAAGCGCTTTTACTTGTTTTGGTGCAATTTGTTCAGTAAACTGTTGTGCATCAAGATGTGCATTTTCGTAATCATTAAGAATAACAAAGGGTTTCCAACCTTTATTAATATAATTAGTTGTCAAATTTTTTAACAATGTAGTTTTTCCTGTTCCCAAAAAGCCTACAACGGTAATAATAGCTTCCATTTTAATTGGCAAAAATTTTTAAATGCAAGATAAAGACTTCTTTTGTATAATTTTAATGAATTGTGATGGTTTTGTGTAGGTTTAGTTGTATTGGTCTCCACGGGTTTCATTCCAATTTCGTTTAAAGTATTTCATTCGGTTATTTCCACCAGATTTAAGTCCAATTCTTTGATGACTTGGTCAATGTCAAATTCGAAATCCTTTGGAATATTTACAGTCGCAATGCTACCAAGGTCAACTTGCCAAAATCCGCCTCTTTTTGTCAATTCTTCTCCTATCATTAGATAGTCAGATTCTTTATGGTTTGGTGTTAATATAAATCTACGAGTAATGAACTCCGATTCTTTTGTGATTTTTATTATTTCGTGTTTTTGTTCCACATTTATTTTTGTTTCAAATTCCGTCCCTAAAGTCAATTTAGGATTGCAGAAGTCATTGTCAATCATCCGAAATTTATTTTTAGATAATTGATTAACATAAAGAGTAGTGGTTACTTTCTCTTTTTTGTTATAAACTTTAATTTTGACTTTGTTCATTTTTCAGCTTGCGTATAACGGGTTTGTATATAGTTTGTTGCGTGGTTTAAGCACCCAATTTAGTAAATAAAAACCGAATTGAAAATCTGCGAGGATTTTCGCAAGTAGGCTAGAAGCAAGTAATAAAATATATACGGTGTTGGCAGTAGTTTTTATTCGGATAAAATTTCAAGAACTTCAGCTTCTCCAATTTTTCTTGTCCCTTCGTGAATCCACCAAATTCGTCCTTTTTTCAATAATTCCTCAATATTCTGATGTCTTAAAAACATAATTTTCACGTTTTCAGTTTCTCCTGGATAAATTCTATCTTTTTCAAAATCAATTTGTCCAATATAGGTCGTTGGAAAATCAGTTGAGTTTGGTAAATATTCCATCACGTGATTTGGTCTATAGCCAGTTCCAATTCCAGTTTCTCTTCCACCATTTTCCTTTGTGTAGAGTGTAAGTTTAGCATTTATATTTATTATATCCGAACTCATAAGTTAAATCAACTTTTATTTACATAAAACCCTTTTTTTTTGTGTTTCTAAATCTTCAATTATTAATTTAAGGCCGAGTGAGAAAACGATTTTCGCTTTTCCGCTATTTGAGTATATTATTCCATCTTTAATTTCAAAACTATTCTTTCCTAACCAATCTCCAATATGAGTTCCTTCTGCAAATTTCCAATCTTGATTTTCGATATATGATTCCGAATTAATGTAAATAGTTAATATTATAATAAGTCCGATTATTAAACTTAATATTTTTAAAATCCATTTTTTCATAGTTCAGAATGTTCTTTCGAAACGCTGTGTGCTCAAATTACTGCCAACATACATATATACGGAATTCCAGTTTTTTATACTAAAATTGGTTAATAACAGGAACTTATTTTACACTTACTTTCTTTTATTTTCTATAAATGTAAAACAAAGATTATATATACACAATGTGGTTTCCCGTAATCAATCTCAGAAGCTAAAAAATCAATCATCTCAATAAATTTGAATAACTTCGCAGCATGGTAAAAGAAATTCAATTACGTGTGACGCTTGAAGAAGAAACGCAAGACGATATTGTACTGCAAAAAGCAATCAAAAAGTTACGCGTAAGTAAAAATGAAATCAACGGAATTAAAATACTGCGAAAATCAATTGATGCACGAAAACCATTGATTATTTTTAACTATAAAGTTGCCGTTTACATCAATGAATCTGTTCCTGAAAAAAGTGAGTATCAATTTGATTATAAAGATGTTTCTTCTGCAAAAGAAATTCATATTGTCGGTTTTGGTCCTGCAGGAATGTATGCCGCGTTGCGCTGTATTGAATTAGGCTTTAAGCCAATTGTACTCGAACGTGGAAAAAATGTACAAGAACGTCGTCGCGATTTGCGAGCGATCAACCAAGAACATTTTGTGAATGAAGATTCTAACTATTGCTTTGGCGAAGGTGGCGCAGGAACCTATTCTGATGGAAAACTCTATACGAGAAGTCTAAAACGTGGTGATGTACGTAGAATCTTTGAAAACTTAGTGTATCACGGTGCAACCGATCAAATTTTGGTAGATGCACATCCACATATCGGAACGAATAAACTACCCAGCGTAGTCAAAAATATCCGCGAAACCATCTTAAAATATGGTGGCGAAATTCATTTTGAAACCCGTGTGACCGATTTCATCATCAAAGAAAACAAAATACAAGCCATTCAATTGCAAGATGGACGCGAAATGACTGTAAATCGCGTGATTCTAGCAACAGGTCATTCGGCTAGAGATATTTACGAATTGCTTCACAAAAAAGAAGTTTCACTCAAAGCAAAATCGTTTGCCATGGGCGTTCGTGTAGAACATCCACAGGAAATTATTGACAATATTCAATACCATTGCACAGGCGAACGCAATGAATTGTTACCAGCCGCAGCGTATAGTTTGGTACATCAAGTGCGCGATCGAGGTGTTTATTCGTTTTGTATGTGTCCAGGCGGGTTTATCGTACCAGCGGCAACTGCCAACGGAGAAGTTGTCGTCAACGGAATGTCACCATCACGAAGAAATAATAAGTTTGCCAACTCAGGAATTGTCGTGGAAATCAACGCAGAAAAAGATTTATTCAAATACGAAAAATACGGCGTGTTAAAAGGTTTGGAATTTCAAAAAGATTTGGAACGTTTGGCATTTACCGCAGGAGGAAGAAGTCAGGTAGCGCCAGCACAACGTTTAACAGATTTTGTAGAAGGAAAATTATCAACCGATTTAAATCCGACATCTTATCAACCTGGTTTACTATCATCACCATTACATTCACTATTACCCAAAAGTATTGGTGGACGTTTGCGTAAAGGTTTTGCTGCTTTCGGACAAAAAATGAACGGATATTACACCGAGCAAGCAAATATTGTAGGTGTGGAATCGCGTACGTCTTCACCAGTAAACATTCCGAGGAAAGAAAATTTAGAACATCCAGAAGTGGAAGGTTTATTTCCATGTGGAGAAGGTGGCGGTTATGCAGGCGGAATCGTTTCAGCAGCCATGGATGGCGAACGTTGTGCGGAAGCTGCAATTGTTGGCATGTAATTTGTGAATAATCAAATCAATATAAAATTAAACACAAAAAAATAATTAGTCAATTAAAAAATATTCATTTATCTTGTTGACATAAAACTTATTTAAATCCCGATTATGAAAATTTTAAAAAAACTATCGTTTGCCCTTGTTACTTTAATGCTTCTATTTTCCTTTACAGCTCCAGAAGGCGATCATGTTGGAAAATGGAAAGGACAAGATAAAGGTGATATTGGCTTTTTGACACTTTCAAGCGATGGATATGCTACGTTTGAATTTAACGGTCAAACCATGGGTGGAAAATCATACAATCACCAAGGTACAAATGCAGCAATGAAATACACTGTAAACACAGGAACATCGCCAACTTCTATTGATTTTATTATTGTGAACAACAAAAGCAAATCCGAAATGGGTCGCTTAAAAGGAATTATCAATATGAAATCTAGAAATAAAATGCAAATGGCGTTAACTTTTGGTGGCGGTACAGGAAGACCAAAAGATTTTTCGACAGATGCAATCGTTTTTAATCGCGTCAAATAAAAAGCTCACAAAAACATACAAGCCTCATCAAACCGATGAGGTTTTTTTTATACAACATTCCAAATCTAAGTAAGTCTAAGTAAGTCTAACCAAGTCTAAAAAAATCTAAAACTTCTCAAAAACGCCCAAACCAAACAGCGCAAAATCATACTTTACCGGATCATTTGGATCTAGTTTTCGCAATGCTGTGTCTAATTCTAACAGAGCTTTTGCATCGTTTTGTTTGCGTTTGAGCAATCCTAATTTGCGTGCTACATTTCCTGAATGTACATCTAACGGACATGATAATTGTGAAGGAGACAGCGATTTCCAAATGCCAAAATCTACACCTGTATTGTCGTTGCGAACCATCCAACGGAGAAACATATTAATGCGTTTTGCAGCACTTCCTTTCTTCGGATCAGAAACGTGTTTTCGAGTTCTTTCAGGATGCGGAATACTAAAAAAAACTTCCTTAAATTTTGAAATAGCATTTTGCATGCGCTTTTCTTTGGTATGTGCAAAAACAGCTTCTAACCCGCCGTGATGTAAGTAGATATTTTTTAACGATTTTATAAAAAACACAAAATCAGTTCCGTTAAAGGTTCTGTGTACAAATGATTCCAACGTTTCTAGGTCTTCTTCCGTATGATTCATCACAAAATCAAACGGTGAATTTCCTAGCAATTCCATCATTTTTTTTGCATTGTTATTAATCATTTTCCGATTTCCCCAAGCGATGGTTGCCGTTAAAAAAGCAGCAATTTCTATATCTTCTTTTTGTTGAAATTGGTACGGAATTTGGATAGGATCACTTTCTACGAATTTAGGCTGATTGTATTCAATTACCTTTTCGTCTAAAAATGATTTTAGTTCAGTTTTGTTCATAAGATGTTTTCATCTTTCACAAAAATAATTATTATTTTTAGATTCAATTAAAACCGCTACCGCTATGAAGAAAAATTACACAGTATTTATTTTTTGTGTCTGTTTTTTTATCACTACGATTTCCTTTGCCCAAACCTTAGAAGGGTTTATTTTGGATGAAAAAACAAAAGAACCGCTATTTGGTGTTTCAATTTATTTTGACGGAACTACCAATGGAACAGCTACTAACGATTCAGGGAAATTTTCAATTCGTTACAAACCTTCTACAAAATCAGCATTGGTTATCAGTTATTTGGGTTATGAAACACGCTTGTTTGACGTGCGAAAACTTGAAAATGGCGTGAAAATTTATCTCACAGAAAAACCACAAGCTTTAGGAACTGTGTATTTGGACAACGATCCTTGGTCGCGCCAGAAAAAAATGCGCATTTTTAAACGTGAATTTCTCGGATCTTCCGTAGACCATTATATGTGTAGAATTATGAATTTGGATGATATTGATTTGACATATAATCCAAGAACTCAAAAACTCAATGCGTATGCTAAGAAGCCTATCATTATCAAAAACAAATATCTTGGTTATACCGTAGAATATACGATGGAAGAATTTGAAGCAGATTTGCGACTGACAACCAAAAGCGATGTTTTGACACGAAGCGTATACGTTGAAGGCTCAAGCTTTTATAAGGAACTTAATAAAAAAGTTCGCAGAAGACATCGTAAAACTAGGGAAATAGAGTATGGGCAATCGGTATTGTATTTTATGCGTTCATTATCAAAAAAACAACTACGACAAAACGGTTTTCAGATTTTCCGAAAAGGATTTATAGTTCCGCCGTATAAGTATTTTGAAATCACAAAACTAGGCGAGGATACTAAAGTGAAATTGACTGCAGAACGCTTGACAATTGTCTACAATCATGAATACAAATCGTTTATGACAATTTTAGAGGATAATAAAGAATTTACGATTAACAAGTTTGGAAATTATTCGCCTCCGAGAAAAATTTCTTTTGGAGGCGTTTTGGGAGACAAGCGTATTGCGAATACATTACCGTTAGATTATAAATTATAAATTTTCTTCCAACTGATCTTCGAGTGAATTCATAAAGGCAATGATTGCTTTAATTTCTTTATCAGATAGTTGCAACGGATCAGGAGGAAGTGTTTGATTTTCTAATTCAATACCAATTCCTGAGCCACCACCAAGATTGTAGAATTTTAAAACTTCTTCTAAGGTTTCATATACGCCATTGTGCATGTATGGTGCTGTTTTAGAAATATTACGTACCGTTGGTGTTTTAAAAGCATATGTTTTCAATTTGGCTTTGGCAACAGTATAACGACCTACATCAGAATCTACAGTAGCGTTTTCCCATGTTTTTGTTGCAGGAATACCTAAAACTTCCAATTCACTTTCTGTAAAGTATGGTGGAACTGTTCCGTTAAAAACAGGTGCAAAATGGCAAGTAGCACATTTTCCTTTTCCCATAAAAAGATTAAAACCCAATGTTTCTTCGGTGGTAAATGTATCTTCTTTTCCAGAAATATTCCGATCAAATTTTGAGTTAAAAGGAGTTAAAGTTCTAATGTAAGTTGCTATTGCATTGCGAACTGTTTTGTGGTTGATTCCTCTTTTGTATAAGGTTTCAAAGCGTTTTTTATATATTGGATTTTGTTCAAGTTTTGTAATAATGATGTCGGTATTTGTATGAAATTCGTTTTTATTAGTAATCACATCTAAAATCTGATTTTCTAAATTTTCCACACGAGCATCATAAAATTGTGATTGCTGTAAACTAGCATATAATAGTGTAGGAGCATTGCGCTGTACAAAGTTGCCATTATTATCTTTAGAGAAGCGTAAACCATCTGCAAATGCTTTTTCAGGCTGATGACAACTTGCACAATTCATCGTTTCTGAACTTGAAAGTGAAGTGTCAAAAAATAAATCTTTTCCCAATTGTGCAATTTCAGGAGAAACTTTTGGACTATAACTTGGTTTAAATGCATTTGAATTGAACGTATTTGCATCATAAAACGAATTTACGTTATAATTCAACTTTTGCTGTAAAGGAAATTCTACTTGCCAGTCGGTTACAGTTTGATTCCACAAAGAAAGCATTGGCTGTAGCTTATTTTTGATAAAATCATAGCGGTCAAACGTATCGAAGTTTTCTGCGGTTTCAAAAGACTTTTGTGCTTCCTGTAACGCCGAAATCCAGTTTTTATATAATTGTTTATTATTAAAATGAGATTCGTAGAGTTTAAAATACGATTCCAAACTTAAAAAAACTTCTTTATTTTCAGGAATGGATTGTAATAATACAGGCGAATCAAATCCTGAGATTCCTAACGACATTACACGAACCAACGCTTGGCGGGTAAGCCATAAAAATTTGTAATCGGTATGTTTTAAAATAGAATTGTGTTTTTGTTCTAATTTTAGTTTGCTATATATGTCATTTGCGTATGCATGAATCGTATTGATATCAAATTCTGCTGCTGCAATCGCTTCTTCTAAGGCTTGAAATCCAGAAGCTTCAATTGTTTTTTCAGCGTTGTCTCCTTCATCAACTTTTGGCAAATTGGCTTTGTTTAATCCGTAATAGTTTGCACTGTTGTAAAATGATAAAATTGGTTCCATACGTTTAAAATCGAGACGAGAAGCTTTAAAATAGTACAGAATACTATCTTTAGTTGTGGCTTTACGTAAAGCATCTATGTTATGAATACAATTGCTCAAATCGGTTGCAAATTGCGCTTTGATTGCTGCGGTAATTGTTTCGCTTGTATTTGTAGAAATTGGAGTCGTTTCCACAGTGTTTTTACATGAAAACAAGCAACTGATACACAAAACAAAGAGGCTTAATGAATAAGCCTCTTTTAGTAAATTAATTTTCTTGTACATAGTTTATCTAGCTAATCCTTTTACAACTAATAAGATACTTCCTTCATTATTACTATTGGCATCTGTTCCTGCACCATCAGGGTTCAAGAAGTTGTCACTTTTCCAAGAATGTGCTTGTTGAATCAATAAAAAAGTATTTGGCTCGTTGATGATATCAGAGATATCTATCATTCCTGTAAGTTCCCATTTTCCCCAACGATCGTCAAAACTTGCATATCCGTTATCTACAGCTTCTACAGTTCGGTGTGCTGATTCTAAAACAACTTTTAACGCTCCTGTATTTAAGTCATATTGGTACAAATATGCGTCGTGTTGTTTTACCATATCATCTACATATCCGTTTGGATCTTCTTGAATGTATGCATAGTTTTCAGTTACTAAGATATTGTCTGGACTGTGAAATGTTTTGGCTTTTCCGGCTAAATCATCTCCGTTAAGTACTAAAGTAAGTTTTCCTACTAATGGATTATTTTCATCTAAAACTAACTTGTAAGTACGTCCATATTTTGTGCGAGTATCAGCGTTAGAGCTGTGTCCTGTTGCGTTAAAATAGATTTCTCGGTATGCTGCTTCTGAGCCTTTTCTGTAGTCAATATCTTCTACACGGTTAAAAGCCATTACACCTTTTGAAATACTTTCTGCGTTTAATTCGTTGTAGGTTGTTTGTTCTAATTGAACGAATTCAACATTGTATTCTGTTCCAGTTATTAAGTCATTATCAGTAATAGTGCCATCACCAACTTTCATTCCGTATAAATTTCCTCCGTGTAAATCACCTACAGTATTTGAAACGTACATTGCCAATTGTCCTCCAGCGTCTCCGCGGCTGTCATCGCCAATCATAACAATTGTTTTTCCCGAAAATGCGTCTTTGTGTAATGGAACTGCATTTTCAATGGTCCATTGTCCCATAGCAGGCAAAACTTCTGCAACGCTTGCATCAGCTGCAGATTTGTAAGGATCTACCATAAAAACGTTGTTTGTTGGCATTGCTCCCCATTCGCCACCACTTAGATAAACAGGTCCAAAACCGTGTTCTTCGGGAGTAACTAAACTTCCTGAACATTGTGCAGTGTTTCCTGTTGCTTCTGAGTTTACAATGTATTCTCCTTTTATTGGCTTAAATGTAGCATCTAGCGTAATACGCGCAATAGAATAATCTGCTTCTATATTGTTGATAAGTGTAAATGTACCGTCGTTGTTTCTTAAGAGTCCACAACCATCAGCCATACTTCCATAAACAAAGTTTGGCGATTCTGATAAAGTATCTTCAGAACTTAGAATGCTGTATATTTTAAGGTCACTAAACTCTGATTGCTTTGTCACAAAAGCAGGAGTTGTGGAATGATTTTTAAGTTCAATTACAGAATTGTTGTCTCCAGAAATGTTTACGGCATTATTGTCATCACTGTCACACGATATGAAGGAAAGGAATCCTGTTAATGCTAAGATTTTAGAAATAGTTTTCATCGATTTGTTAGTTTGCGATTTTTTAGTTGCACAAAACTATCGATGTCGTGTTAGGCAATATTTAGCAGAATATTTTTTTATGTTTACCTGTATATTAAGTTAACGTTTCGAGTTTAAGTTTATATAAAATCGAAATATGAGTATTTGAAAAGTCATAGAATATTTTACTTTATAGTCAAAAAAATGTCAATCAAAGTATGCGCAGTACTATTGATAATATTTTTATGAAGTTAGTACAACAAAAACAGAACCAATATGAACATAGTTGTTTAGCAGTTTTCTACTTCAATTCCAGACAAGAAATAACAGTAAAGAACGGTATTTGAGAAAGCAATTCAATATTCAGTATTCATAAGTTGAATATTAATCAGCTACAATATGTCCGTCGCGCATTTCAATAGTTCTATCTGCCATGTCTGCGAGTTCTTTGTTGTGTGTTACGATGACAAAGGTTTGTCCGAATTCGTCGCGAAGTTTAAAAAATAGGTTGTGTAGATTTTCTGCGGATTCAGAATCTAAATTTCCACTCGGTTCATCGGCAAAAATAATCGCAGGTTTGTTCATCAATGCTCTTGCAACGGCGACACGTTGTTGTTCTCCACCAGAAAGTTCATTTGGTTTATGATGGTAGCGATGTGATAAGCCTAAGAAATCGAGTAATTCTTTTGCTCTTTTTTCGGCTTCAGCTTTGTTTTTATGTTGAATAAACGCAGGAATGCAAACATTTTCCATGGCTGTAAATTCAGGAAGTAATTGATGAAACTGGAAAATAAATCCGATGTGATCGTTACGAAACTTTGCGAGTTGTTTTTCAGAAAGTCGTTCTACTTTGGTATCATTAATACTTAACGAACTACTTTCATAAGGAGTCATTTTGTCTAACGTACCCAATATTTGTAGCAAGGTTGTTTTTCCTGCACCAGAAGCTCCAATAATAGAAACAATCTCTCCTTTATTGATGGTCAAATTAATGCCTTTCAAGACTTCTAAATCTCCGTAATGTTTGCGTATATTTTTAGCTGTAATCATTCAATTTCTATAAAAAACACCAAGGTACTACATAAAGATGTGATGCACAATTATGAATTGATATTCCTGTTTCTTTTTTTGCTTCTAAAAATATTTTTCACATTGTTATAGTCGATAAAATATACCATTCGAACAGAAAGTGTATGATTGATTGGTTCTTCAAAAAGTCGGTTTAAACTATTAAAATAAGTTGCTGTAGAAGCTGCTGTTTGGTTAAAAATTTGATTTCGATATAATGCTGTCAAAAAGCTACCAGGTCCAAATTGCCATGTGTAACTAAAATCTAAATTCCATGTGCTAAAATTGACATTAGAATCACCCAATCCTAAATTTTCAAAGGTATTTAAAGATTGTTCCAAACGACCATTTTCCTGCAAAAAATATGGTGTATCATCATAATCTACTGTTGTCCAATAATGTCTAAATGTTAAGTTTAAAGTATTGAACGCATTAAAACTATAATTGGCAGAAAGACGATTAACAAATTCGATCTGATCGCGTTGTCCAAAAACAATTTCATTCGCCAAGCCATTGGAATTATTAGCATAACCACGACGGTTATTTTCTACATTTAGTGATGAATTAAATACAACAATACACTTCTCGTTTACACGTACTCTAGGCTCAAAGCGAATTCGATATCTTGTATATCCTTGATTGTCTTCAAAGAATGTAGAAAAATTTGCATTCAAATCTAAAGCAAAAGTTTTGTTATAATCTGTAGAAATAAATCCGCCTACATTAAATTGATTTTCAATGGTAAAAAAGCGTTTATTATCAAAATCGCGTGGTTCAAAATAATCAAACTGTTTTCCAGGAGCTAAGAACGCATCGACACCAAATGCCATCAAACTTTCTTTTAGGACTCCAAAAACATTTACACCAAAATTTACTTCTGTAAAAACACTCGGATCGTACAAACGGCGGTAATTGACAAAAGTATTTACTCTAAATTGATTCAATTTCTTTGTCGGTTCAAAAATTTGATAAGAAGCATCTGCTCCGAAGTTGTTAAAATTATTTCTAAAGTTCAATCCCAAATCGTTAATATCAAATTTTGTATTGGAAAAACTGTGGTCAAAACTATACCTAAATTTTCCACTGATCTTACGAATGGCAAAGAAAGAATTCAAACCAGTTTCCGTTCCTGTGGTTAAATTTCGATTGCTCATTTTAAACTGCGCATCAATATTCATCGTGTTCTTTTTGTTAACGATATCTGCCACTAACGCAGTCACATTGGCGTCTCTAAAACCGCTTCCATCTCTTGTAACATTCGTATTTATCAAACTGATGGATGAATTTTGATTGAATTGCTGATCGACCACCATAATATTATAATTGGTCAATGGTTCTACGACTTCTTTGCGAAATTCGCCAGTATCATTGTTACGAATTGTTGCTTTTGTTTTTTCTGTAATTGCATTAAAAAAACCAATTCCCAAACCGTTTTTAGTTCTTCCAGAAACTTTTACGGCGTTGATTAACTTTACTTCATCAGGAAAATCAGTAACTTCTTCATTGTCGGCAACGTTTACGCTTCCTGACGGACTATTTCCAATACGACGCGAAAAGAATAAATTTCCTTTATTAAACAAATCGACACCTTCAGTAAAAAACTGCCGTTGCTCGGAAAATGTTTGTTCAAAAGGACCTAAATTTAACTGTAGATTGTCAAATCCAGCTTGACTGAAATCGGGCACTAAAGTCGCATCAAGCGTGAAATTTTCTGTAATTCCATACTTTACGTCCATTCCAAAATTATACTCATCCGTTGTTTCGCCATCGCGATTGCGAATTACGGTCGAAGCAAACGGATACAAAATCAATCGTGTTGGCGGGTGTATATTTTTTAAACCTTTCATTTCTCCGGCGTATAAACCGATATAGCCTTTTGTCGGATCGAATGCATTCCAAGTATATTGTTTTCTTGTTTTTCGAAATTGTCTGTGAAATTGAATTCCCCAAGTTGGCACTTCTTGATTGGTAAAACGAAGTGTTCTGTATGGAATTTTCACTTCAACAATCCAGCCATCATTCACAACTTTAGCAGCATTTTGCCAAACGGCATTCCAACTATAATCTTCTCCAACAGAAGGATTCGCAATAGCATCTGCTTGATTTCCATTAGGGAATACTACAAAATATGTGTCGTTCTGTCCATCATTGTTCGGATTGATGGCAATGATAAAAAAATCGTTAATTCCAAAATTATCGCGACTTGTAAACTGTCGCATAATATTTTCAGGTTTGTCTCGAAGATAAGCAGACACGTAAATGGCTTCATCATCATACACCATTTTTACTTCTGTTTTTTGATAATCGGGTAATGTATTTCCAATTGAAGGACGAAACTGTATAAAATTGGTGGCTATTTCGGCATCTTTCCAAACGTCATCATCTAAAATACCATCAATTTTTGGTGGAGTTTCTGTACGTTTTATATGATATGTTTTTTTGGGAATACTATCCTGCGCAAACGAATGTAGTGCAAAAGAAAAGAATAGTACGAATACTAGAAAGCGGCTCATTTAAGATACAGTTTTTTGGTTGATGGTGTCTTAAAGATCAGGGAAAATTCATTTTGTTACAGTAAGACTCCGCAAAACTAGGTGCATGACGGACTTATTTATCCTAAAAAAAAGTTAAATCTTACTTAAAATTTTTAACAAATACGGGATTTTAACACCGTTTCCATGAAGTTTTTTTGAGTATCTTTATCACCTTTTAAAATGTAATCAGAGAATCATGCCATACAGAAAATTAGAAGAATATAATATTGAAGTGACGAATGAAGTAAAAGATCGCTACAAAGCTATCATTGAGGAACTTGGCGAAGATACTACGCGTGAAGGTTTGTTAAAAACGCCAGAACGCGCCGCAAAAGCAATGCAATTTTTAACGCAAGGTTATGATATGGATCCTGCCGAAATTTTAAAAGGCGCCATGTTTGCCGAAGATTACAACGAAATGGTCATTGTAAAAGATATTGAATTGTATTCATTGTGTGAGCATCATATTTTACCGTTTTTTGGGAAAGCACATATTGCGTATATTCCCAACGGACATATTGTCGGATTGAGCAAATTACCGCGAATTGTAGATGTTTTTTCGAGAAGATTGCAAGTGCAAGAACGATTGACGCACGATATCCTAGAATGTATCAACAATACACTAAAACCCAAAGGTGTTGCCGTTGTGATTGAAGCTTCTCACATGTGTATGATGATGCGTGGTGTGCAAAAACAAAATTCTGTAACCACAACTTCTGGATTTAGAGGTGCGTTTGAAACGATAGAAACGAGAACGGAATTTTTAAAACTCATCAGTTCAAGTTTATCTTAAAAAACACTGCTTGAAAATATACAAATACATACTATTACTTCTTTTCTTTTGGAATACTGCCGTATTTGGACAAGAAACATTTGCTGACTGGACAGCTTTTGAAACTGCTTTTGTGAAAGATTTCAAGCGTTTGCACATTAATGAATTACAAATTTCTTATCGAGATAATCTAGAACTTATACAAAGTGAGCGTAATATTAAGAAGCAAGAAAAAATGTTTCTAACATATAAAAAAGCGTTGAAAACCTTTGATCGTGAGACGTTGACAAAAAATCAACAGTTAGATTATGCGTTGGTTTTATATGAAATAAACTTACACTTAGAACGTATTTCGCTTGAAAAAAAGTGGTTGACAGTAAAACCGAGAAGAATTCCTACCGAAGGTTTGCAACACGTTCCTATGGGGAAAGAATGGTATGTGTATTTCTTGAAAAAATGGGTTGATGCCTCTGTAACTCCAGATGCGTTATTTCAATTTGGATTATCGGAAATTAATCGTGCGAAAAAGGCGATGAACGCTATTGAAGAAGCTTCTGGTCTAGATAGTTTACAATATCAACACTATATAAATAGCAATCGTTTTTTCTACAATAATGTAACTACAATTCAGCAGAGTTTTGAAAACTTTAAAAAAGAAATTTTATCCAATCTAATCGATGCTTTTCCAAAAGTAGCTGAACTTCCCGATGTTCATATTAAACAAGGAAAAAATGAAGCGTACGCGCAAGTTCCTGCGTATTATGCAGAATTACGCAATACGTTTTATTATAATTTTTTTGATAAACCTTTTAATAAACGACAAGTGGCTTGGATTTATTTTCACGAAGCAGTTCCGGGACATCATTATCAAATAAAATTTGAAGAAACTTTAGAAAAATCTGAAATCAAGAAATTGTTCTCATACAACGGTTATCGCGAAGGTTGGGCAGCGTATGTAGAAGAACTTATTTACGAATTTGCGACAAATACGACCAAATATGATGAGCTTGGAAAGTGGGAATGGGATATTATTCGTTCGGTTCGAGTTGCTATGGATGTTGGTTTAAATTATTACGATTGGAGCGACGAAAAAGCGTTAGAATTCTGGCAAGAACACATTAAAGGTCAGGATGAAATTGCTTTGCGCGAAATCAATCGTATGAAAAATTGGCCAGCGCAAGTCATTACTTATAAGTATGGCGCAAATCAGATTTTACAATGGAAAGCGGATATTGATGCTATTTTGCCCAAAGACAAGCCATTTCCTTGGTTGTCGTTTCACACAAAAATTTTAGAAAATGGAGCATTGCCGTTTTCAGTGATGGATGCTGAGGTTTTTGGGAATTAGGTTTTGGATTTGCTTTGCTCTTAGATACTAGATCGGCTTCGCCTTTTAGATCGCTATCGCTTTTAGATGTTAGATCTTTGCTATTATATTATAAACTTATTTGCATATGTTTTTGCGAGAAGCATAGCGACGTGGCAATCTGTTGGTGAAAAAACCAAATTTTTATTCGCTTTTCTCAATTCAAGAATTTAAAATTTAATGCTAAATGTTAAGTTTTGAATGTTAAATACGTTGTCTAAGACAAATTTGAAACTAATTGATATATTTTCAAATTACCACATTAAAATTTAAGTATCTCTGTCGCTCAAAGTATATTCGTATTTTAGTTTGAATTTCCAATTACTCTTAGAACTTGGCTAATACCTAATTCCCAAAAGCTAATGCCTATTTTTTCGCTTCGCTCAATTAAAACATTCAAAAAATCAAGGTTGTTTCGATTTTAAGTTGTGATATATAAAGAAGAATGTTTTTTTGTAAATAAACTTATTGCTTTCAAATCTTCATTTATAAAGTACGACTTTGGAAACTTTACTTTTTGATATTTATCTCGCTGACTTGATAACCATAACGTGTTTGCGAGTAGTTTTTCTCTTGAAATAACAACTGCAAATCATACCGTTAAATTTATTAGGTTTGTAGCAATGAAGTTTCTCAATTGCATATTTATACTTTTTTTAGGTTTCGGAGTGTTTTCTTTTGCGCAAAACGATGCAAAAAGCACATTTGTGACTTCAGATGGAGTTTCTTCTGAAAATTACCGATCCATAACATTTAACGGTGTTTGGAGTTGGTTTTCCGATCCGAGAGCTGTATATTTTGAAGGAAAACATAGACGTACTTACGCAGGTTGGATCGACAATTACGGCGATGTTCATGTCGGTTTTTACGATCATAAAACCCAAAAAGTTGCCTCCACAGTAATCTATGACAATTTAGAAATTGACGATCACGATAATCCTTCTATCATTTTTGATGCAGATGGAAGATTGCTCGTGTTTTTCAATACACATTTGCAAGACGATCGTCCTTTATTTATGCGAACTTCCACAAATCCTGAAGATATCAGCGATTGGTCTCCCATGAAAGAATTGTATTTGAATGATACAGAGAAGTATAGTGATTCAGAGATAAATCGGCATACCTATACCAATCCTGTTCGCTTGTCAAAAGAAAACGGAAAACTGTATATTTTTTGGCGTGGAATCGATTTGAAACCTTCCTATTCCGTTTCTACAGATAACGGAAAAACATGGTCAAAAGGTGAAATTTTATTCATTCCGAAAGAAGAAAACGAACTTAAAGCGCCGTATACAAAAGTATATTCTGATGGAAATTCTAAAATACATTTTACATTTACAGACGGTCATCCAACCAAAGAAAAAAAGAACGGATTGTATTATATGTATTATGAAAATGGTGCATTTTATAAAGCAAACGGACAAAAGATCAAAGAAGTTTCGAAATTGCCAATTTTACAAGAAGAATTGGACGTCATTTTTGAATCTGAAACCATTAAGTCGTGGAATTGGGATATTGCTGAAGATGAAAACGGAAATCCGATAGTAACGTATGTAAAATTTCCTAAGAACGATCAACATGTGTATTCGTATGCGATTTTTAGAAATGATGTTTGGCAGAGTTTTGATTTGATTACCGTAAACGGATGGTTTCCTGAAACACGAGCCAAAACCCAAGAACCAGAACCGCATTATGCTGGAGGAATAACGATCGATCATGAATCTCCAAATACAGTTTATTTGTCTGTAAAGCGCGATACTATTTTCGAGATAGAGCAGTGGACGACGAATGATTTTGGGGAATCGTGGAAGGTGAAATCCATCACTAAAAATTCAACTAAAAATAACGTACGACCTGTTTCAGTTCGTGGTGCAGAAAAGGGAAATCCGTTGCAAGTTTTGTGGTTACAGAATACAAAGTATATTTATTATGCGCATGATACACACGGAAAAACGGAAGCTATCGATTTTAAAGATCGCTATCATACTGCTGTAAAGATGAATTTGTTGAAACCTCAAGTTGATGCGACTGTGACGATTAAAAATTGCACAAAATTTTTACGAGAAATAGCAGAATCACTTTTAGAAAATCCTGATGATGTTATGTCAAAAAACGAATGGTATGCATGTCTAGCATATCAGGGACTGAATGCTTTTTGTGATGTTACCAATGAAACACGTTACAAAAATGAATTGCGCAACATGGAACAATATCAATTGGATGAAACGGAAGATCTTGACGAAGAAGTGATCGATATTTATTATATGATTTGGTCACATACGACACCTAAGAATAGAAAATATCTTCAACGAATTGAAACAGTTAATTCTAAAGATTTTGAGAATAGAGGTATGATTTTACCTATTGCCACTTGGATGTACGCTATTCGAAATTACAAAACACATATTGCTGAGATTGATACGCTTAGAAAAGACTTCCCAAAAGTGGTTAACTTATTGTTAAATGAAATCAAAGATGATTCATTTTTAGAGGTTCATCCAAGAGAAGCATCATTAATTACTTATATTCTTGCTGCGGGAATTAATGATAACTTGATTGATACAAAACACTCCGAAACCGTTTTGAAAATTTGGCAACAGTTACAAGAAAATTGGTTGTCTAGAGATTTTAAGTTAGATTGGACAGAATCTACCAAAGGTGCTGTTCTATTAGCAGGAAAAGAAGTATTGGAAATCATCAACACAAAGAATTGACTTTTATGACTGCATCATGTATACTGCATGAATGTCATGAAAAAATCTTGGCATTTTTATTGCTTAATGTACTGTAGAATAATTAATACAATACATGACAAGAAAGAAAAAAGATAATAAATTTTTAAAATTAGCATTAGGTGTTGTTTTTGACCTCATTGGTTATGCATCATACGTAATTCCAGGATTTGCAGAATTATCAGATATAATTTGGGCGCCAATTTCCGCTTGGTTAATGACCAAAATGTATAAAGGAAAAGCGGGGAAAATAGGAGCCGTAATTACCTTTGTAGAGGAAGCATTGCCATTTACAGATATTGTTCCATCATTTACGCTGATGTGGTTATATACGTATGTTTTTGCAAAGAAAAAGGACAACGATAAAGAAGATAAAATTATTGATATTACCGATATGCAATAATTAAAAAATCCCTTAACAGCGTTTTGTTAAGGGATTTTTTATAAAATTTAGTTTTTTAAAACTAATGATTAGCAAAAACTATTGTACTGTTACTTGGAAAGTAGCTTCAATATCTGTTTCTCCACCAGCATCAGCCAAACCTGTATTTGGTTTTGTTGGCTCGTGACGTAATGTTACGGTGTACGAACCTGAACTAGCAGCTCCAGTAGTAACATTAAAAGTTGTTCCTAAAATGTTACCATTTCCGTCTAAGTTAAAGTTGTCTGTAGTTACATTTAAACCTCCACCTGTAGTAAAGAAAAGTTGGTGTTCATCATCTTCTTCTTCAACTTCAGTAGTAATATTTTCCGCAGGTGTTTCTGTTTCGTTTAAGAAAACAACAGTTCCAGTGTACGTAGTGTTTGCAGCCAATGTTCCATTAGTAATTACTGGAGCATCTGGACCATCACCATCTAAATCACGTGATTGTAAAGTAACTACGCTTCCTCCACCTGTTGTAGGTGTTAAAGTAACCGTTAACGTTGTGATTACTTCTTCTTCATTTACTGGTGCAGGTGCGTCATCATCATTTGAACATCCTGTGAATACAAGTCCTGTAATTGCGATTGCTGTTAAAATTGAAATTTTAAATTTTTTCATTTTTGAATTTTTAATAAGTAATTTTTAAATTAATTGAAAGGTTTCTACCCAAATCATCTGCATAATAGCGCAAACGGTTTAAGTAATTTCGATAGTTTGTATTGAAAATATTTGTGACTGAAATACCAACATTCAACATGGAATTTTCACCAAGTTTAAAGTCAGCATTCGAGTGTAAATGCAATAAGTGATACGCATCAGGTGGTGTACTTACGTCTACCAGCTCAAACGTATTCGTTTCAGGAATAAAGGCTTCAAAATTGTTATTTGGGAATTCATTTTGTCTAAATGTGTATTCGCTTTGCAATTCAACTCGCAAGTTTTTTAATTCCTTGTTTTGATACACCAAACCATTAGTTGTATTTACGGGTGGCATATCGATTAATGATATATCACGTGTGTTGTCATATCCTTTTACCATTGAAAATTGATGATAAAAATTTAAGTAATCCGTAAAAGTTACTGACGCATCAATGTCAATTCCTGCTAAGGTAGCATTGGTTTGTCGGTATTCCCATACTTGGAAATTTCCACGAATTGTTTGACGTATTTCTGTTGGCTCAATAATCATAAAATCATTGATAAAATTGATATAAGGATTTATTGAAAAGCCAAAGGTAGTTCCTTGTTTTTGTAAGGTGATCGACACCTTGTGTGCAACTTCTGAGTTGAAACGTAAATCTCCTAATTCGATTCGTGAGGCAGAATGGTGCAGACCTTCACTGAACAATTCTGATGGATTCGGAGCGCGCGAAGCCAATGAATAATTCATGAATAATTTATACTTATCATTAAATGTGTATCGTGTCCCCAACGTAGCAGACAGGTTTGAATAGTCTAATTTCGGGTTGGTCAATAGCTGATTATTAAATACTTCCACTACAATTTCAGGAAATAATATATCGTAGTTTCGATCTTCCCAGAAAGAACTTTTATAAAACTTTTGGGCGTCTATATTAAAATAATCGAATCGACCTCCAACTTCGACCAAAAAGTGGTCCGATATTGAATAATCAGCAACACCGTAAATCCCCAAATTGAATCGCTCATAATCGGGAATCAACCTTCTTACACCAGTAGCAGGATCAGCAATATTTTTTTGATATTGTGCCATGATACCAGTTTTCAGGTTAAAAAGGTCGGTATTGTCTGTATCTAAATCCAAACGAATGGTATGTGAGTTTAAGACTAAATCTAATGATGGTCTGTCATCGTCATTACTGCTTCTACGTACATCAAATTCGAGACGTTCGTTCTGCTGTAAATCATATTGGAGCGTAACTTTTCCTAAATTTTTAAAGTTTTTAAATCCACGTACTTTAAATAAATGGTGTGTGACATCCTGTTTTGGAGCGTTGATGTCATACGTAAAATCTCTAATAATTAAAGGAATACCACTATTGATGGCACGCACTTGATCGCTAGCACCACCAATGTGTGATGCACGCAAAATGCCGATCTCATTTTTAAAGAAAGAATAATAGGCTTCTACACCATAATCAAAACGATTGATTCCGATTCTTGCGGAAAGACTTCGTTCAAAGTTTCCTGTATTACTCAATACATAATCAGGAGCTTCATAATCGCCAAAGCGTTTTAAGCTTCCTTGAACAGAGCCATACCAACCGTTTACATAACTTTTGGTAAGCGTAGAAGTAATACTTCCGCCACGACCATTGGTTGCGGCAGTTACATGCGTTTTTCCATAAATGGTATCTTTTACAGGAATTTTAGAAGCTTCTGTAACGATAATTCCACCAACGGCATCACCACTGTATTTGAGTGCACCAGCACCTTTTATAAGAGTGATATTTCCGATTGTATTGACATCGATACTTGGAGCGTGTTCGGCTCCCCATTCTTGATCTTCCATTCGAACACCATTATTCATTACAACAATACGACTGCTGTGAACACCATTTATAATAGGCTTTACGACAGCATTTCCAGTATTGAGCGAAGAAACACCACTTAGTGTATTTAGCACATCTCCCAAAGAAGCATTGCTAAAACGATCTAATTGTTTTTCAGTTATTTTTTGTTCAAAATTGGTCTTCGTCTTGCTTCTATAAATAGAAGCTTGTAATGTGATGGTATTCAATTCTTCTAAGTGATGTTCTAGTTTGAAATTACGTTTCGTATTACTAGAAACTTTCACTTTAACGCCTTGTGTAGTACAATTTGGATGAGATATTTGTATGGAATAGACACCTTCACATAAGTTTGAAAATGTATATATTCCGTTAATATCCGATTCAACTGTCGTTTCTAATCCTGCAATTGTTAGTACAGCGCCAGGAAGGACAGAACCATCATGTAAATCAATAATTTTACCAGATAGTGTATAGTTGCAATCTTTGTTTTGAGCAACCATAGTACTACATAGCAATAACATATATAAATATGTACGCATGTAAATTCTTAAATTAAAAATAAATTTTGTTTGATATTACTCAAGAATACACTGGCGGTGCACGAAGTTGCTTATTTGTAAGCGGTAATGAATAACATAAAGGCGTTGTAGAGCCTAATGTTGTTTTTGAAATAATTGGAGATACTTGCAATTCTGGATAACTCGTAAAGACGAACAAGAAATTAGAATAATTAAAGTCACATAAGTCACAATGTACAATAGCTTCATGAACGTGTTCTGACTGTTCATTACATACAACGTGTTCGTGTTCTTCTAGGAGTTGATGAGAAAATTGTATACAAGAAGGAAGTATCAGTGTTATAAATAACACGGAAGTAATGATAATTTCTTTTATGTTGATTACAATTTTCATAGTTGTTGTCACATTTATACAGTGGCATAAATGATGTTCAATACAAACAAAAGTAATAAAAGGATTATTGTAAAAAAAATTAACTTCTACTTAAATGATAAATTCTAATATAGTAATCATCATTTGTCAGAATTTAAAAGGAAGATTCGCTTATTTAATAATGCGCATGCGTCTGAACATTTTCTTTTCAAATTCCCAAAAGAATTTAAATTGCCCAACAAGCGTTCCGAAGATAATTAACAGTACTTGATAAATTGGTAAGATAATGATGATTCTTAGTATCCAATACAAAGAACCACCCAAAAAACCATCTGGAAATACCGTTCTTGTAAAGCCAATCCATTCCAAAAGTGGTTTGGCAATGCGAACAGAGCTTGTCCCCGTTAGGGCAAACGCAATAAAAATGGCAATCATTTCCCAACGGTAGTCGGTAACCCATTTTCCCTCTAGTTTTTTAAAACACCAAAGAAAGAAACGAAGCATGATATAATAAAATACTGCTACAGCAACTACTACAAGTGCATAATACAGTATTTTATGTTCTTGTCGATCAATAAAAGAACGAATGATATTTTTTGAAAAAAGATACGCCGTGTATAGTAACGCAATGATTCCTAAAAAAGGAAAGATTAGTTGCCAGTTGTTTTTAATTTCCCAACGTTCTTTAAATGCGTTCATGTGTATAATTTTGCGTTGCAAAGATACACAACTTATGTATTATATCCGAACGGGAAAAGCTGCTAGTTGTTGTTTGTATTTTTGTTGAAAAAACACGAAATAATAGTACAATTGGTAATTTACCTCATATCCATAATTTACGTTTGGACGATAGTTAATTTCCTGCTCATACCATTGGCTGTTGTATCGTGAAGGTTGTAATACACGCTGATTCCATTCTGTAACGTACACACGATTTCGTGCTTCCAAGAAGTTTTGCGAGTAATAATTTCTCGGACGCGCATATCCTTGCATCCAAGCGTTAAAACCTGGTTCAAAGATGATGATTTCGTGTTCTAGTTTGTCACTAGCAATACGAATGGTATCAGACATTTTTGTGGTATCGTCTGCTTTTTTGGTCATTGTTTTCTCTTGCCCAGTGCAGGAACAGACGATGATTCCAGCGCAAGCAATTAATAAGAGTACTTTTTTCATAAAAAAATCATTTGATATAAAGATACGGATTTTTCAGAAGTTGGCATCTGTAAAGGAGTGAACTGCAATTATGAGTGCGTGAGGTATGCTTTTGAGTGATTGAAGTATTTTGAAACCTGAGTTCGATTAATATTCAGGATAGTTTTACTACCAAAAAAAGATAGATTTTTAGTAAATTAAAGTGTTGAAATTCAATTTATTAATCTAAAAATCTATCTATGGTTTCTTTTTCTAAAATTACGGAAATATTTTGTATTGTTGATGAATTCTGCAAAGAATATGATCAAATAGTTGATAAATCGCTACTTGGTAATGCTCCCAAACGACCTCCAATAATGTCAAAAAGTGAAATTATTACCATTACAATACTTTTTCATTTAAGTGGTTTTAGAACTTTTAAGCACTTCTATATATTTTATATTCAGAAGCACATGCAGGAAGAATTCCCTAAAACTATATCTTACAACAGATTTGTCGAACAAATGCAAAGTAATTTAATGGCTATGACTTTATTTTTGAAGACTTGTTGTCTTGGTGATTGTACTGGGATTTCTTTTGTGGATTCCACACCTATTAGAGTCTGTAAAAACAAGCGTATCAAACGCAATAAGGTATTTAAAGGAATAGCCAACACTGGAAAGTCTACTATGGGATGGTTTTATGGATTTAAACTTCACATCGTCATAAATGATAAAGGCGAAATCCTAACCTTTACAATTACACAAGCCAGTGAAGATGATAGAACACCACTAAAACAAGAACGATTTTTAGACAAAATATTTGGAAAACTATTTGCTGACAAAGGATATATAGGCAAAGAACTAGCCAAATTACTATTCATTGATGGCGTACAACTGATCACCAATATTAAAAATAATATGAAAAACGCGCTGTTGACAATATCAGATAAAATACTGCTTAGAAAAAGATCCGTAATAGAAACGGTCAACGATGAACTTAAAAATATTTGTCAAGTAGAGCATTCAAGACATAGAAGTTTTGAAAACTTTCTTAGCAATCTAATTGCAGGATTGATAGCTTACAGCTTTTTACCTAAAAAACCACAAATTAGATTTCAGTCAAATAATAGTAATCAAATTTACTTGTTTTAATAATCGAACTCAGGTTTGAAGTTTTTAGAAAAACAAAAAAAGCATCAACTTTCGTCAATGCTTTTAAATTATATATGTTTTGTGGTCAAATTATTTTCCTCCGAAAAGTCCGCCTAGCAATCCGCCAAGTCCGCCGCCACTATTGTTTCCGTTACTGTTATTATCGTTTCCTTTGAATAACATTCCAGCGATATCATCTAAAACGCTTCCGTCATTATCTCCATCTAAAATTGATTCGATAAAGCTTTGTTGTTGCGGTGCTTGTGCAGAACCTCCGCCAAGTAATCCACCAAGTAAATCTCCAAGTCCGTTAGAACTTTGTACATTTTGTTGACGTTTTTGCTTCCCTAACATTCCCATAAGAATTGGAGCTGCAACTTTTAAAATTTCTCCAATTGAAGAAGTATCCATTCCAGATTGCTTACTGATGGCGTTTTCAACATTTTGTCTACGATCACCTAAAACGTGACGTAAAATCCCATCTCCATCTTGCTTTACTTCTTGGTCAACTCCGCCACCAAAAAGGCTTCCTAAGTTATCTAAAATACTTCCGTCGTGTTTATTTTCTAAGGCTCTATTTAATCCTTCTGCACCTTGTGGTGAACTTGCATTTCTTTTCATTGCTCCCATAAGAACAGGCAATGCCATACTTAATACAGACGCAGTTTTGTTTTGATCTTCTCCAACTTCATTACTTACTCCGCCAATGATTTGTCTACCCAAATCACTATTTAATAAATCTAAAATTCCAGACATTTTAAAAATGATATTTATTGTTAATATGAAAACAAGATAGTGATATTCTGTAAGACTCACATGAAGCAGATGTTTTTTTTATGTGAATTGTATGAAATGCAAAAATATCGGATGAAAGGAATTTTTTTACGCTTAAAAACACAAAAAACGCTCGTATGAGCGCTTTTTGAAGTATAATGTGCTGTAAAAATAGTTGTTATTTTTTGAGAATATCACTAATTTGAGAAGCTAATTCGAGTCCAATTCTATCTTGAGCTTCGTCAGTTGCTGCACCAATATGTGGTGTGAGTGATACATAAGGATTCATTAATACTTTGATGGCTGGCGTTGGTTCATTTTCAAAAACATCTAAACCTGCAAAACTTAGTTTTTTAGAATCTAACGCATCAATTAAAGCAACTTCATCAATAATACCACCACGTGCTGCATTGACAATTCCTGCGCCTTTTTTCATAAGCTCAAATTCTTTCTTTCCGATGATGTATTCTTTCTGTGCAGGAACGTGTAACGTGATAAAATCAGCATTTTGTAATACACTTTCCATAGATTCCGTTTCAATTTCGATGTCAATTGCTTGTCCGTTAAAGAAGTCAACCGTAACTGTAGCTTTGTCAATAAATTTATCGGAAGCAATTACGTTCATTCCCAAACCGAGTGCAATTTTTGCAGTTTCACGTCCTATACGACCAAAACCAATGATTCCTAAGGTTTTTCCGCGTAACTCAGTTCCTTTTGCGTAGGCTTTTTTCAAGTCTTTAAAACGAGAATCGCCTTCTAGTGGCATATTTCTGTTCGAATCATGTAAAAAACGAACTCCGTTAAATAGATGACCAAAAACCAATTCTGCTACAGAACTTGATGAAGCTGCTGGCGTATTAATAACGTGAATTCCTTTGTCGCGCGCATATTCCACATCAATATTGTCCATACCAACACCACCGCGACCAATGATTTGTAGACTTTCACAAGCATCAATAATGTCTTTGCGAACTTTGGTGGCACTACGAACTAAAAGTGCTACAATTTTATGTTCATTTATATAATTGATTAATTGTTCTTGGGCAACTTTGGTAGTAATTACTTCAAATCCATCATTTGTTAATGCGTCAATTCCGCTTTGAGAGATTCCGTCGTTTGCTAATATTTTCATTTTTTTTGATTGAAATATTTAATAATTAAAATATTGAAAGATTCATCCAGGAAATATTTATGCTTTTCTTTCTAATTCCTGCAGTACATCTACTAACACTTGTACACTTTCTAATGACAATGCATTGTACATAGAAGCTCTGTAACCACCAACACTTCTGTGTCCGTTAAGTCCATTGATTCCTGCATCATTCCACATTGTATTGAATGTATCAGTCAAAGCTTCATTTGTTAGGGTAAATGTAGCGTTCATGTGACTTCTGTCTTCTGTTGCAACAATTCCGTTAAACAATGGATTTCGATCAATTTCATTATATAATAAAGCTGATTTTTGCTCGTTGATTTTTTCTATAGCCGCAATTCCGCCTAAATTCTTCAACCATTCTAATGTCAACATCGAAACATACACAGGGAAAACCGCTGGCGTATTAAACATACTGTCTTTCCCAATATGTACTTTATAGTCTAACATTGAAGGAATCGTTCTGTTTACTTTCCCTAAAATTTCTTCTTTTACAACTACTAGAGTTGTTCCTGCAGGTCCCATGTTTTTTTGCGCTCCAGCGTAGATTAAATCAAATTTTGAAAAGTCTAGTTGGCGAGAAAATATATCTGAACTCATGTCGCAAACTACAGGTACATTTGTTTCTGGAAAATGTTTTATTTGCGTTCCAAAGATGGTATTGTTACTTGTACAGTGAAAATAATCAGCATCAGAAGGAATGCTATATTCTTTTGGAATGTATGTAAAGTTTTTGTCTTTAGAAGAAGCGACTTCAACAATATCACCAAATAGTTTTGCTTCTTTGATGGCCTTTGTACTCCAAGTTCCTGTGTTTAAATAAGCAGCTTTTGTGTCTAATAAATTGTAAGCAGTTGCAAGAAATTGTGTGCTTGCGCCACCTTGTAAAAAAAGTGCTTTGTAGCCTTTTCCTTCCAAACCAAGTAATTCTAAAGCTAAACTGCGCGCATTTTCCATCACGTTTACAAATGGTTTGCTTCTATGCGATATTTCAATTAAAGAAAGATTGTCATTGTTGAAGTTAAGTACTGCTTCCGAAGCTTTTTGTAATACTTCTTGTGGTAAAATACAAGGTCCTGCGCTAAAATTATGTTTTTTCATCTGTAGGTATTTGTCGTGTGTTGTTTTAATGAATGCAAAGTTGCTAAATTATGAACGAATTGTTGTTATGATATTGCTAAATATTTTATAACAAATTGACTAAAAATTGTAAGGTATTTACGCCATCAGCGTAATCATGTAGCTCAGGATGTTGGGTTTGCCCGAATTTCACTTCGTTTTCCATATGAATGTCAGCCACAATACATTGAATGTTTTCCGCATCTGCTTTTAGTTTTTCTTGAAGTGAAGAAAGATCATCATAATATTCGTAAAAAACCGTTGCAATAGGAGAAGCATATTGTGTGTCTTCTTTTATCATCATAAAGCCATTTTCAAGAATGTCGAACAGACTCATTAGGTAAACAGCCTTGTTGTAATCGTAGTTATTGGCATATTTTGCACTATTCATAATGTCACTTTTGCCATACATTCCGCCAAAAAAGTCTTGAAAGTTATAGTTTTTGGGGACAAATAGTTTGGAAACACTTCTGCAACCCAATCCGAAATAAGTAAAAATATCATCGCTTAATTGTTCAAGTTGTTCTTTAGTTTCGTTTCCAGTAAGAATGGCAACCGAATTCCTGTTTTTTCGAATAATATTTGGTTTGTCTTTAAAATAATATTCAAAATAACGTGCAGTATTGTTGCTTCCTGTAGCAATTACGGCGTCGAAATCGGTAAGTTTTTCATCTGTAAAGGAGATTTTTCCTTTAAAACTTGGTTCTACATATTCCAGATATTTTGCCAAATAGGGCAGAAGGTGTTTGTCATTTGAGGATTGCTTTACTAATACGTCATGACCAGAAATTAATACAGATAAAAAATCGTGAAAACCTACTAACGGAATATTTCCTGCCATGATGATGGCTACTTTTTTAGGAGAAACAGCATCGAGATTGTAATTTTCTGTCCAACGTATCAATTTTTCTTCTTGCAATGCTTCTGCCCAATTACCAATGGCAAAGCGTAAATTTTCTTGCGTAAACCAGCCGTTATTTTCTTGTGCAAGCTTCAACTGATGCTTCATTCCTTCAAAAAAAAGATCATTGAGTGGTATTGCCGAATTTGGTTGCGGATTTTCTTTGGAGAATTGTGATAAAAACCTTCCTAATTTTACAAAAGCGTTAATTCTTTCTGCTAAAGCCATCTGAATTTGTTTATGAATAGTTTTGGCGTTATTTTTGTAATCTTAAAACTATAAATAAAGCCAAGTATTATTTTTGGCGAATTTATAAAACTTTTACCGCATAAGTGGTAGAACGTAAAAAGATTGTAAACGAATACAAAAAAATAATGGCAATAATTATTACTGATGAATGCATAAATTGTGGTGCTTGCGAACCAGAATGCCCAAATACTGCAATTTATGAAGGAGCTGACGATTGGCGCTATGCTGACGGAACTTCTTTAACAGGAAACGTAGTGCTTCCAAGTGGAAAGGAAGCAAACGCAGATGATGCACAAGAACCTATTTCGGACGAAATTTATTACATAGTTCCCGATAAATGTACGGAATGTAAAGGTTTCCATGAAGAACCGCAATGTGCGGCAGTTTGTCCAGTAGATTGTTGTGTGCCAGATGAAGATATTGTAGAGACAGAAGAAGAATTGTTAGGAAAACAAGCATTTATGCATCCTGACAGTTAGAAATTATGAATTTTAAATTTTGAATTATTAAAATCATTCAATAATTTAATCATTCAATTTCATACAAAAAGCAAAAAGCCACTTATTATAAAAATAAAGTGGCTTTTTTTGGTTTTGGGTTGGTTGTGATTTTTATATATCTTCGAAATTTACGTCTGTAAAACTTTCAATATCCGTTTTTGGTGTCGTTTCTTCCGTGTTGTATTCTCTTTTAAAATCTTTTTGGTGACGTTCAGAAATTACTTCTTCTCCTTTTTCATTAACGATATACTGTGTCATTTCGCTTAAAATTTCTGTAAATGCAGTAAAATCTTCTTTATACAAATAGATTTTGTGTTTTTTATAATGGAAAGATCCATCGTCATTTGTAAATTTTTTGCTTTCAGTAATGGTTAGGTAATAGTCGCCAGCTTTGGTAGCTCTGACATCAAAGAAATAAGTTCTCCTTCCTGCCCGCAATACTTTAGAGAAAATTTCTTCTTTCTCTAATAATTCTTTTTCACTCATAATCCCTTTTTTCTAAAATTTTAGTTGTTTGTTAATCTCCCTCAAAAATGTAAAAAAAAAATTAACTGAACAACAAAATCTTACAAATCTTTTTCGGAAAGCTGTTTTAAATAGAGCTCCTTAAAGTAGCCATCTTCTTCTATAAGATCGTCATAACTACCGTTTTGAATAATGTTACCATCGTCCAACACAATAATCTTATCGGCGTTTTTGGCTGATGAAATACGGTGACTTACAATTATTGTTGTTTTATTTTTTGTAATACGTTCAATATTACTGAGGATTTCTTCTTCTGTTTCAGTATCAACCGCAGATAAACAGTCGTCTAACAGTAAAATATTTGGGTCTTTGATGATGGCTCTCGCAATAGAAACACGCTGTTTTTGTCCACCACTTAAGGTAATTCCGCGTTCGCCCAAAATAGTGTCATAACCTTTCTTAAAACCAATTATGTTTTTGTGAACCGAAGCAAATTTCGCTGCAGCGATCACTTCTTCATCCGTAGCATCTTCTTTTCCAAATTTGATGTTTTCTTTGATACTTTCCGAAAATAAAAAAGCATCTTGTGGTACAATACTAATGGCGTTTCTCAAACTATCGAGATGCAACTTTTTGATAGGAGTTTTATCAATCTCAATCACACCGTTATCGGTATCATACATTCTACTGATTAAGTCTAAAATAGTTGTTTTTCCAGAACCTGTTTTTCCAACAATTGCCAACGTTTCACCTGAAGAAAGCGAAAAAGAAATATTTTTCAACGCCGTAATATTGGTGTCATCATAAGTAAAAGACACATTTTTAAATTCAATATCTCCTTTAATTGGAGTTTCTTCAGTAACGAGATTTTGAATTTCTGGTTCAACTTTCAAAAATTCATTAATGCGCTGTTGCGATACTTCTGCTTGTTGTATAATAGAAGTTACCCAGCCAATGGTAGCTACAGGCCATGTAAGCATATTGACATACATGATAAATTCTGCCAAGACACCAAATTCAATATCACCACGTATATATTGTTGTCCGCCAATGTAAATAACCAAAATATTGCTCGCGCCAATAAGTAAAATCATCATCGGAAAAAACCAAGCTTGCACTTTTACCAAGTCCATATTTTTCTGTTTTCCTTCTATCACCATGGCATCAAACGTAGTTTTAGTTTGTGGTTCTATTCCATACGCTTTAATGACGGAAACTCCAGAAAATGATTCTTGGGTAAATGTGGATAATTTTGATAAAAATTGCTGAACTATCGCGCTTCGTTTCTGTATGGCGCGACTTAATTTATAGATAAGAAATGATAATATTGGCAACGGAACTAGCGTGTAAATCGCAACTTTTGGCGCAGTAATAAACATCAGCGGCACCAAACATGCAAACAAAGTTATGGTACGAATACTGTACATAATTGCAGGTCCGGCGTACATACGTACTTTTCCAACATCTTCACTGATGCGATTCATCAAATCTCCTGTTCGGTTCTTTTTGTAAAAGTTGGTAGATAAGTTTTGATATTGTTGATATACTTCATTTTTCAAGTCATATTCCACATATCTAGAAATATTAATGATTGTTTGTCTCATAAGGAAAGTAAAGAAACTCGCCAAAGCTGCGGCACCAATCAAAATTAAAATATTAAATAACAGTTCATTCTTGACGATTGCGATATCTGTTACCTCTTTGTTAATGTACTTTTCAACAATAGTAAGTGAGTTTCCTATAAGTTTTGGGGCAAAAAGTGCAAAAATCTGAGCGATTATGGTAATTAAAACTCCCAAAAGTAGTTTTGCTTTGTATTTTAAGAAGTATTTGTTTAAGTGTTGTAATTCTTTCATCAGCTAAAATTCGCAACTGTTTTTAATAGATTTGTTTTGAAAAATATTCATTTTAACAACAAGTTTATTGTATAAATTTTAATTATCACTATTTTTGCACACACTTTTTTATATATATTATAAAATTAATTTAACAGAAGTATGGTCTCAGACGTCATCAATACAAGCGAATTACACAAGGTAGATCCTGTTTTTGGACAACTATCTTTTGATAATCATGAACAAGTTGTTTTTTGCAACGACAAAGATACAGGTTTAAAAGCAATAATAGGAATCCATAACACAGTTTTAGGACCTGCTCTTGGCGGAACACGAATGTGGCAATATAAGAATGAATGGGAAGCTTTAAATGATGTACTTCGTTTGTCTCGCGGAATGACATTTAAATCTGCCATTACAGGATTAAATCTTGGTGGTGGAAAAGCTGTGATTATTGGCGATGCTAAAACGCAGAAAACACCTGAGTTGATGAAGCGATTTGGTGAATTTGTACATTCTTTAAGCGGACGTTATATTACGGCAGAAGATATCGGAATGGAAACGAGCGATATGGATTTGGTTCGTGATGTAACACCTTACGTTACTGGAATCTCAGAATCGAGAGGTGGCGCAGGAAATCCTTCACCAATTACTGCATACGGAGTTTTTATGGGAATGAAAGCTGCGGCAAAATACAAGTTTGGTTCTGATGTTTTAGAAGATAAAACCGTGTATGTACAAGGAATTGGACACGTAGGAGAAGCTTTGGTAGAACATTTATCAAATGAAGGAGCAAAAATTATCATTGCTGATATTAATGAAGAACGTTTGCAACAAGTAAGCAAAGCCTACGGAGCAGAAATTTATAGAGGATCAGATATTTACTCAGAAGACATGGACATTTACGCGCCATGTGCCTTAGGAGCCACTGTAAATGATGAAAGTATTCACAAATTAAAAGCGCAAGTAATTGCTGGTGCAGCTAACAATCAGTTGGAAGATGAAATAAAGCATGGCGCTATGTTAAGAGATCGCGGTATTGCTTATGCACCAGATTTTTTAATCAATGCAGGCGGAATCATCAATGTATATGCGGAATTAGAAGGTTATGGAAAAGCTGAAATCATGCGTAAAACTGAAAATATCTATAATACTACGTTAGAAATTTTCAAGCATTCAGATACTCATAACTTAACAACACATTTTTCTGCATTAAACATTGCGGTTGATAGAATTGAAGCAAGAAAAAAAGAAGCTAAGAAATAGTAGCATTCTTTTAAAATAATTATATTTTTGCGGGGCGAAAGGATTTGATCTTTTCGCCTTTCATTTTAGTGAAACTTACTTTTGAAAAGTCTTGAAGACAAATTCAAAATTGAAAGCTGAACTAATGCTGCTGAAAAGCAGAATCTGAAATATTTATTATTTCGATACTTGTGTCAATTCCTAAAAGTTGGGATTAGTACAGGTTCGTGTTTTTTAAAATTAAAGTTCTTACTTAAATGCTAACAAGAAGACATATTCGAGTTAAAGTAATGCAATCTATTTATGCATTGTCACAATCACATAGTGATCAAGTTGATAAAGAGTTAAAATTTATCAATATGAGTATTGCGAATATGCATGACCTGCATATCCTAACGCTTGACTTATTTGTAAAATTAAGTCAGTATGCAGAAAACCAATTGGCGCTTTCTCAAAAAAAATATTTGGCAACTTCGGAAGAAAAAAATCCAAATAAAAAATTCATTCAAAATGCAATTATTCGTCATTTGGTTGAGAATGAAAACTTAAAAGATGCGGTGAAGAATCGGAACATCAATGATTGGGAACTGAATGATGAATATGTTCGTATTGTTTATGATGCAATGCTAAAAAGTGATGTATACAAAAAATACATGAACTCCACAGAAACAAGTTACGATGCCGATCGTGCTTTTGTGGCAAAGTTATTTTCAAATGTCATTGCACCCAACGAGAAACTGTATGAATACTTTGAAGACCAAAAGTTAACATGGTTAGATGATGTTCCTGTAGTCAACACATTAATCTTAAAATCAATCAAGCAAGCCAAGCCAGGAAAAGAGCGTATTTTTCTATCAGAACTATATAAAGATGATGAAGACAAGGTTTTTGTGCGCGATTTGTTTAGAAAAACAGTGTTGAATGATGAAATGTTGACTGCTGAAATTCAAGGGAAAACACCAAATTGGGACAAAGATCGAATTGCGAATTTAGACTTAATATTGTTGAAAATGGCGATTTGCGAATTGCTAAAATTCCCTTCAATCCCTGCAAAAGTTACCATAAATGAATATATTGAGCTCGCTAAAGAATATTCTACATCAAAAAGTAGTATGTTTGTAAACGGAATTTTAGATAAACTCATTAAAGAATATAAAAAAGAAAATAAGTTAAATAAAATCGGTCGCGGTTTGATGTAACAAAAACAATTATTAAATTTACAACTCAAAATTATTAAATACTATGATCAGAAAAGGATTTATTTTATTAGGAGCGATGTCGCTTGTCTTATTCACATCATGTAAAGACGATGCCTCAAAGAAAATTAAAAGCGAAAATGTTGCACAAGCAGCAGAAAGAGATGCACAGTCTAAAAACTTTGCAGCAATGACTTTTGATAAAACTGAACATGATTTCGGAACTATCAATGAAGGTGACCAAGTAGAAACTAAATTTACATTTACAAATACAGGAAGTTCACCATTATTAATTTCTAACATTAAAGGAAGCTGTGGATGTACTGTACCAAACGATTGGCCAAGAGAACCAATTGCTCCAGGAGAAAAAGGAGAATTTACAGTAAAGTACAACTCTACAAACAAGCCAAATCTTAAAACTAATACAGTAACTGTAACTGCAAATACTGAAAAAGGGAGAGAAATGGTTCGTATCAAAGCATTTGCTACGCCAAACCCTGAATTGGAAGCAAAGAGAGCAAAGGCAAAAGCTGATAGAGAAGCAAGAATGAAAGCTCAACAAGAAGCTCAAAAAGCTGCTGCTGCTAAATCAGGAAACGACGGACACAATCATTAATCATATACAACAAATAGATTGGATTTTATACCTTTAGCACTTATGGTAGTCGTAGTATACTTTTTTATACTTGCGCCTAGCATAAAACGTCAGAAAAAAGAGAAGAATTTTATGGCTTCCATTAAAAAAGGTGATCGTGTGATTACCAAAAGTGGAATTCATGGAAAAGTTGTTGAATTGAACGATAAAGATCATACATGCGTTATTGAAACTGGTGCTGGAAAAATCAAATTTGAGCGCGCAGCACTTTCCGCAGATGCAACTTTACGTTTAAACAAACCACCTTCTGAAAAAAAATAATCGTTTACACTTGTAAACTAACACCAATAGAAAAGCATCGTGAAAACGATGCTTTTGTTTTTTTATAATAAATGTAAAAATCTCACGCGTTGACATTGCTTGAGAAACGTCCAAACTATCGATACTTATCACTCAAACCAACTCCGTTTAAAATCATAGGAATGATCTTTTGCAATCTGCTTTCTTTGGTAGCAATTCTCTTTGCTGTTGCAATGTGTTCTGCGTATTCTTTCTGCTTATAATTAGCTAATTTTTGAAACGCTTCTTGTAAATCTGTATTGGTTTCCAAAGCTGTTTTCAATTCTTCAGGAAGTTGGAGAATTGTACTTTTTTTAATTTTAACAACCTTTTCTTCCTGTTGATTCTGAACAGCTTCGTCAATATACTTCTTGACTAATTCCTCAGGAATTTCATCAGCAGAAGAAAACTTCCAATGTCGCATGGCTTTAGTTTTTCCTTCTTGCGCGTTTACCAAAACGTTTGAAGCATCTTTTAGCAAAGCACCTTGAAAAAACCACAATCCTGCATACGATTTAAACGCGCCCAAACCCACCACATTCTTTCCACCAACGGTATACACAGGAATTCTCCACTTTAAAGTTTCTGTCACAGCTGGATTCTTAAGAACAATCTTTCGCAGCAAACGCAACGTATCTTCCCATTCGGGAAAATCAGACAAATATGCTTCTACAGATGTGTATTTTTTCATGGACTAAATTTTTACAAAAATAAACAAAGCTACCTTAAAAAAAGTAGCTTTACTATCTATTTGATATATATTGTAGTTTATGATTGTTTCATGGTTACAATGCGTTGAGCAAAAGGAGCATCATAATTGGCTGCGCCTAACGCTTCCACAATTTTTTGACGTGTATCCCAATATACATTCCAATAATTATTACAGTCTACATACGGCATTGCTAATAGTTCAATACCATTTGCGCCTAAATTATGAACCGCAACTCTCGGCGCAGGATTGGACAATACGTTACTGTCACTTTTCAAAACAGTAGCCACAATTTCTTTAGCCTTTTGAATATCTGTTCCATATTGAATTCCAAACGGCATGTCAATACGTAAGTTTCCTATTTTGGTAAGATTTGTAATTTTATTTGCAGTAATTGCACCATTAGGAACGATCACAGTTTCGTTTTGAAATGTTTCAATTATAGTTACAAATACCGAAATTTCTTTTACAAAACCGAATGCATCATTTGTTTTGATTAAATCACCAACTTTAAATGGTTTGAATACGAGAAGCATCACACCAGAAGCCAAATGACCTAACGAGCCGTTAAAAGCTGCACCAATGGCAATTCCAATTCCTGCAATTAAAGCAGCGAAAGAGGCAGTAGGAATTCCAACAATTCCCGCAATTGAGATCAGTAATACAATTTTAAGTGTAAATCCAATTAGGGTAAGTAAAAAAGGGCGTAATGTTTCATCTACATGACGAGTTTCAAATGCTTTTGAAACTGCTTTCATAATCATTCTAATAATCCAGAAACCAATAATTAAAGCAGCTAATGCTCCAATTAATTTCAATCCCCAATCTCCAATTCCAACAGCAATAGCTTCATAAAATGTACCCAACGAGTTTGTAAAAGTTTCTCCCATAATGTCTTTATTTTAAGGTTATTCATTCAAAAATAACAAAGACATCACGAGTCAAATTCTTACAAGGACATAAAATTCCAACGATCGATGTAGTAAGGGAAAAAACCGATAAATGTAAAAACTGATACTATTTTTTATACTTTTCAGCCGTTAATTCCGTGATTTTCACAATAACTTCAATGGCGCTTAAGATGCTTTCTACAGGAACATATTCATAACGTCCATGAAAATTATGTCCACCCGCAAAAATATTCGGACATGGCAAGCCCATAAATGATAACTGCGAACCATCTGTTCCGCCACGAATAGGTTTGATAAGTGGTTTTATTCCTAAAGACTTCATCGCTTCTTCAGCAATTTCTACAATATGAAATACAGGTTCCACCTTTTCTTTCATATTAAAATACTGATTTTTTATTGTCAACGTCACAGGATTATAGGTATAACGACTGTTGATGTCGTCTGCAATTTTGCCTAGCAATTCTTTTCGAGCGTCAAATTTATCCTTATCATGATCGCGAATAATATATTCTAAAGTAGATTCTTCTACACTTCCTTTGGTAGTATGCAAATGGTAAAAACCTTCACGACCCGAAGTTTCTTGCGGAATTTCATGCTGTGGCAACGAATTGATGATTTCATTCGCAATTAAAATCGAATTAATCATTTTTCCTTTGGCATATCCAGGATGCACAATTTTCCCTTTAATGTCAATTTTTGCGCTTGCGGCGTTAAAGTTTTCATATTCTAATTCTCCAATTTGGCTTCCATCCATCGTATATGCCCATTCTGCACCAAACTTTTCTACGTCAAACTTGTGTGCGCCACGACCAATTTCTTCATCAGGTGTAAAGCCAATACGAATTTTTCCATGTTTTATCTCAGGATGATTGATGAGGTATTCCATCGCAGAAACAATTTCGCAAATTCCTGCTTTATCATCTGCGCCAAGCAAGGTTGTTCCGTCAGTAGTAATCAAGGTTTGTCCTTTATACAATAATAAATCATCAAAATAATCTGGCGAAAGCACAATATTTTGTTCTTCATTAAGTACAATATCTTTTCCATCGTAATTTGGAACGATTTGCGGTTTTACATTCGCGCCAGTAAAATCTGGAGACGTATCAAAATGTGACACAAATCCAATGGTTGGCACTTCATGGTCTACATTGCTCGGCAAGGTTGCCATAATGTATGCGTTTTCGTCAATCGTAACATCAGACAATCCAATTCGTTTCAACTCGTCCACTAACAAATTGGCTAAATCCCATTGTTTCTCTGTGCTTGGTGTTGTTTCTGAAGTTGGATCAGATTCAGTATCAATCGTTACATAACTAATGAATCTATCTATAATATGTTGCATGTGATTTCTTTTTCTTCAAAAATAAGTGTTTCTGAAAAAATAACAGATTCATTCGAAAATCTTTTTCAAAAAAATGATGTAATACGAACTTTTTTTGTTGCTATTCAGCAGAAGTAACTCGGGAATAATTCAATTAGAATATAAAACACAATTCGTTAAAATTACATCGTGAAAATATTTTGACTTCTAAAAATTAGACTATTTTTGCACAAACAATACAACATGTACCAATTCCTCATAAAGCCTATTCTTTTTCAATACGATCCTGAAAAAGTGCATCATTTTACCTTTTCTTTAATTCGAACGCTTTGTAAAATTCCTTTAATGTCAAGTATTTTTAGAGGAATATATGCTGTAAATGATAAACGTTTAGAGCGAACTGTTTTTGGTTTAAAATTCAAAAATCCTGTAGGTTTAGCAGCAGGATTTGATAAAGATGCCAAACTCTACAATGAACTTTCTAACTTTGGTTTTGGCTTTATAGAAATTGGAACCTTAACACCAAAACCACAAGAAGGAAATCCTAAAAAGCGTTTGTTTCGCTTGAAGCAAGACGAAGCGATTATTAACCGAATGGGATTCAATAATGGAGGCGTTCAGGAAGCTGTAGTACGTTTAAAGAAAAATAAAGGCGTACTAATTGGAGGAAATATTGGAAAAAATAAAGTAACGCCAAACGAAAATGCAGTTGAAGATTATAAAATTTGTTTTGAAGCCTTATTTCCATATGTAGATTATTTTGTGGTAAATGTAAGTTCACCAAATACACCAGGTTTGCGAGAACTGCAAGACAAAGAACCGTTGACAAAGTTATTAATGACTTTACAAACGATGAATAATGAAAAGGATGTACCAAAACCAATCTTACTTAAAATAGCGCCCGATTTGACGAATGAGCAATTGGAAGACATCATTCAAATTGTCGCAGATACCAAAATTGCAGGCGTTATTGCGACCAATACCACGATTTCTCGTGAAGGTTTGCAATCGGAAGATAAGGAAGAAATGGGCGGATTGAGTGGAAAACCTTTGACAAACCGTTCAACAGAAGTCATTCGATTTCTAGCAGAAAAAAGTAACAAAGCTTTTCCAATCATTGGAGTAGGAGGAATTCATTCTGCAGAAGATGCTTTAGAAAAACTAAATGCTGGCGCAGATTTGGTTCAATTGTACACTGGATTTATTTATGAAGGTCCAAAACTCATCAAAAACATCAATAAAAAATTACTAAAACAAGCTTAAGGACAATTTGAATATAGAAATACTCATAGGATTTATAGCAGCAACTTTTATGTTGGCAATTACACCTGGACCCGACAATATTTATGTATTAATGCAGAGTATTGTAAATGGCAAAAAGTCTGGAATTGCTACGGTTTTGGGATTAATGTCTGGCTGTTTAATTCATACATCGGTGGTGGCATTTGGAGCTTCAACGGTATTACAGCAAAATCCGAAACTATTCTTTGCTATCAAACTTTTTGGAGCGTTGTATTTAGTGTATTTAGCGTACAAAGTCTTTAAAAGTTCAGGAACTATTGAACTTGGAAACGACGCAGTTCCACAAAAAACGGTTGCTGAATTATTCAAACAAGGGTTCATCATGAATGTTCTGAATCCGAAAGTAACACTATTCTTTTTAGCCCTGTTTCCAGGATTTCTCTTTAGTGAAACCATGAATAAAGTTCTTCAATTTTACGTTTTAGGTTTGCTATTTATTTTGGTTTCTTTCGTGGTTTTTGGTGCTATTGCAGTTTTAGCAGGAACAATTTCCGAATCTATCAAAAGAAATAAAAATATCGGAATTTACATGAAATGGTTGCAAATCATAGTGTTTATCGGAATTGCAATTTTTATCATGCTTACCTAATCAATCTCAATTTTTTTAATTTTATTTGATTGATTGTTAGTTGGTTACTAAAAAATTATCATTCTTACAATTCATAAATAACGAGCGTCTTTCCTTTTGGGCTCACTTCTTCTTAACTACTTTAGTGTAACTAAACATAACACAGAAATTATGAAAAAAAAGAATTTAAAAAGTTTAAAATTGACTAAAAAAACTATCAGTCACTTTCATGAGTTAGCAGGAGGGAAAGATCAATCGGGAGGATTATCATGTTTGCCACCGCCACCGCCACCGCCAACAAGACCATATCTAGGTTGTATTGATACAAAAAATAACTGGTGCGATTCTCGTTTTGGAGGCTGTGATAGCTATTACTGTCCAAACTAAAAAGTTTTAGACATAGACAAAAAAACATATCTTAAATGAAAAAGCAGCTTATCAACATTTGATAAGCTGCTTTCTTTAGCTGTTTTTTGCAATTACATAAATTGGTAAAATTCCATTAATTGCAGAACTGATTTGCAGGTTATTCCTTGTCACAACCTAGTTTTGTAACGCAGATTAGCACGCATGACAAAGTTGTAAAACAAAAAGGAATAATAGTAGCAGATTCGTGTTCGAAATTTCCACCTTTCATTTGATTCAAATCAGAAATAGACTGCTTGTTGAGTTTGAGATTTTTTAAACTTCTTTTCTTCATAATAATTTGGTTTGTAATTGTTAATGTGATTAAATTATGAATAGATTGTAAGAGATCAAAACAATGCTATTCATCATTTATAAATGCTTCATGTATTTTTAACTAAGTATTTTAATTTAAATATTTGATAATCAGAACCTTATAATTCTTTCTAATATTTCTTGGAGTACTTTTTGAATATTCTTTCCAAGCTTTATGATTTCGGTCATTATTGGGACACAAACGCATGAATTAGGTCATATCGCTGTGGCGGAAAGTCTCGGTTACGAAACAACGCTCAGTTATGGAAGCATGTCTCACAATTACGAAGGTTTCTCTAAAGATGCAGCTGTAATTGAATGGCGAAAAATGTTTAAAGAACTGGGTTCTTATGAAAATTTCACAGAAGAAGAATTTGTCATATTTATGATCGTTCCTTTGCGATACCGATTTGCATTTATTCTTACAGGTTTCTTCGGAAGCATCACAGGATTCATACTTTGGTTTAACTATTTTGGGTCTTGGTTGTTTGCTTAAAATTAAGAACAATTTACAAAGTCAGATAGTTTTTAACATGCTGAAAATAAGCCACTTATGTTTTGATGTAAATGTGTGATGTTTTATAAAAACTCAGTGCAAACAATTTTATTTCTTTATAAGTAATTGTTTGTTTGTGTAAACATTTAACACATATATTATGAAGAAAAAAAGCTTAAAAACGTTAAATCTTACAAGAAGTACTGTAAGTAATTTAAAAGAATTATCACTCAACGGAGGCGCAATTTCGGGCGCGTTATCATGTCAAAAACCTGTAGAACCAGTTACATTAGCAAACCAACTAGGATGCAAAGACACAAAGCGTAATTGGTGCGATTCTCGATTTGGAGGATGCGATTCATATTATTGTCCGTGAGACCAAATGATGTAAAAAGCGAGTAATACTCGCTTTTTTTTATAACATTCTCTATCAAAAAATATTTCCTAAAACGTTTTCGTTGATTATCTTTGACAATCTATGGAAAACATTAAAATAATAGAATGCCCACGAGATGCCATGCAAGGCATCAAGATGTTTATTCCAACAGAAAAAAAAGTACAATACATTCAGTCATTGCTACGTGTCGGTTTTGATACGATTGACTTTGGAAGTTTTGTGTCGCCAAAAGCCATTCCGCAAATGGTTGATACTGCCGAAGTATTGTCAAAATTAGATTTATCAACTACCACAAGCAAACTACTAGCCATTGTTGCCAATGTTCGTGGTGCAAACGATGCAAGTACACATCCTGAAATTCAATACTTAGGATATCCGTTTTCGATCTCAGAAAACTTTCAAATGCGTAATACGCACAAAACCATTGCACAATCTATAGAAACATTACAGGAGATTCTAAATATTGCTGATAAAACCAACAAAGAAGTTGTGGCATATCTTTCTATGGGATTTGGAAATCCGTACGGAGATCCTTGGAATGTTGAAATTGTAGGCGAATGGACAGAGAAACTCTCCAATATGGGTGTAAAAATACTTTCACTTTCAGACACGATTGGTTCTTCTACTCCAGAAGTGATTGACTATTTATATGGAAACTTAATCCCAAAATATCCAGCAATTGAATTTGGCGCACATTTACATACAACACCAAGTTCATGGCACGAAAAAATAGATGCGGCGTACAAAGCAGGTTGCAGACGTTTTGATGGTGCAATTCAAGGATTTGGAGGTTGTCCAATGGCAAAAGATGAACTCACAGGAAACATGCCTACAGAAAAAATGGTATCTTATTTTACAGCGGCTAAAGCCAATGCAAACGTTCAGGCAATGAGTTTTGAATCTTCGTATAATGAAGCTTCAAAAATATTCAATGAATATCATTAAAAATTATTTACTTTTTAATGATTCTAGCTTTATCAGCAAATGTTTCAACAGTTAAATCAGGATTTCCATATACATAAATCTTACTATCTCCTTCAGCGGTAATCTTTAAATTTTTTGTTGCGTGTACATATGCGTCTGTGTTTTTTGTGGCAGAAACACTAATTTCAGAAACTTTCATGTGTTCTGCATCAATTTTAGAAGCATCCATAAGTGTAAACTCACCCAAATCAGCTGATCCATCAAGTTTCAATTCTGCATTTTCTTGTGTGGTTACCATCAATGCATCTGTTTTAATATCGGCATTCATATCTGTTCTGCCATTCATAACCAATTCTGTAGTTTCTGCACGAACTTCAAATTTTCCTGTCGCGTTGTGTTGCATCAAAGCAGTAAATTTTGTCGTTTCAACTTCAATATCAGCTTTACTAGAATTGTAAGCATAAATCGCTAACATTTCGGTTTCCAAACGGTTTCTACTACGAATTTCTGCATCATTTTTCAATACAATCTTTTGAAGATCAGTAACGGTAAGTTCAATATCAATTTTCTTACTTCTTGTAATAGTTTGTGAAGTGTAAATTTTTAAAATATTGTTTTGCACTGTAAATTTAATAACACCAATAAGATTTTCATCAGTTTCAAGCGTATAACGATTTTCTTTTCCTTGTCGGAGTGTAACTTCAAGTTCATCATCAATTTCAACAGTCTGAAAAGTTTCATACAAATCGATTGAAATTTTTTTGAGATTTCTATTTCCTTTAATTTCTGATGTATTCTGTGCCCAAACACCAAAATTTAAAAATAATAGTGTAGAGAAAATATATAAATGTTTCATGTCATGTAAATTAGTATTTTACAAAAGTCTCCATAAAAAGTAACATAGGTTAACGCTTTCAATTTAGTAATTGTCCTAAAAAAAATAGACTTTATGACTGATCTTTATTAATATATCGTTATCTGTATCTCTTTTCACTATAAATTACACAAAAAGTAGTATATTCGCATGCAATTATATCTTAATTGCACAATGACAGCACACAACAACAAAATTCTTGGCGAAGGACTTACGTACGATGATGTATTATTAGTTCCTGCGTTTTCAGAAGTACTTCCAAGAGAAGTCAGCATTCAAACAAAATTTACGAGAAATATCACCATCAATGTTCCGATCATTTCGGCAGCGATGGACACGGTTACCGAATCTGCAATGGCAATAGCAATGGCAAGAGAAGGTGGAATTGGAGTTTTACACAAAAACATGACGATTGAACGTCAGGCACAAAAAGTTAGGAAAGTAAAACGTGCCGAAAGTGGTATGATTATCGATCCTGTGACTTTACCACTTACTGCAATAGTTGCCGATGCCAAAGCAAACATGAAAGAACACAGCATTGGCGGAATTCCTATTGTAGACGAAAATGGGAAGTTGAAAGGAATTGTAACGAATCGTGATTTGCGTTTTGAGCATAACAATCAGCGCCCAATTGTAGAGGTAATGACAAGCGAAAACTTAGTCACTTCATCAGAAGGAACTTCGTTAAAAGATGCAGAGGCAATTCTTCAAAAAAATAAAATAGAAAAACTCTTAATTGTTGATGATAACTATAAACTAAAAGGGCTTATTACCTTTAGAGATATCACAAAAGTAACTCAAAAACCAATTGCTAATAAAGACTCTTACGGACGTTTGCGCGTTGCAGCAGCGTTAGGAGTTACGGCAGATGCAGTTGATAGAGCAGCAGCGTTGGTAAATGCAGGAGTGGATGCAGTTGTAATTGATACCGCGCACGGACATACAAAAGGTGTTGTAGAAGTATTAAAAGCTGTCAAAGCACAATTTCCAGATTTAGATGTTATTGTTGGAAATATCGCCACAGGAGCAGCCGCTAAATACTTAGTTGACGCTGGAGCGGATGCAGTAAAAGTAGGAATTGGTCCAGGATCAATCTGTACCACCAGAGTAGTCGCTGGAGTTGGTTTTCCACAATTTTCGGCAGTATTGGAAGTTGCTGCGGCAATCAAAGGTAGTGGCGTTCCTGTCATTGCTGATGGAGGAATTCGCTATACAGGAGACATTCCAAAAGCCATTGCAGCTGGAGCCGATTCTGTGATGTTAGGTTCGTTACTTGCAGGAACAAAAGAATCGCCAGGGGAAACAATCATCTACGAAGGAAGAAAATTTAAATCGTATCGTGGAATGGGTTCTGTGGAAGCTATGAAACAAGGCTCAAAAGATAGGTATTTCCAAGATGTAGAAGCTGATATCAAAAAATTAGTTCCAGAAGGAATTGTAGGTCGTGTGCCATACAAAGGGAATTTAGACGAAAGCATTCACCAATTCATTGGCGGATTGCGCGCAGGAATGGGATATTGTGGCGCAAAAGACATTGAAACGCTTAAAGAAACAGGACAATTTGTGCGTATTACGGCAAGTGGAATCAACGAAAGTCATCCGCATGACGTTGCTATTACCAAAGAAGCACCAAACTATTCAAGACGTTAATACGACACTATAAACAATCAAAAAGGCTGTCTATTTTTGAATATCTTCAAAAAAAGAACAGCCTTTTCTTTATAACCTAAGTTTTCTTCTAAGGTTCAGTTGTAGTTGGCGCGCACTGAATAGCACAAACTCCTTGATAGCTTGTTTGCACACCAAAACATAGATCAACAAAACGACTCGTATAAATATCTGATAATGTTCCTCCTTTTAAGGATTTTTCAGAAAATGATGAAATCGTAGTTTTCTTAAGTTTTAACGATTGTTGTAAATCTCTTTTTTTCATAATTATATAGTTTTGATTTCGAAAACAAGATATCAAATCATCTGCCTGAAAAGAAAGAAATAACGTTAAGAAACCAAAAGTTGTAACTCAAATTTATGAATTTGAGATCGTGTAAAGACATAAAAAAACCTTGTATTATTATGAATACAAGGCTTTTACATTATTTTAAAAATACTTATTTCTTAGTTTCAATAGTAAGTCCAAGTTTTGCGGCTGTTTTCAAAGTAAGATCATATTGCGGATCTACGTACGCCAACTCATTTCCATCAAGTGTAAAAACTTGTGTGTAACCTTCTGCTTTTGAAACTACGGCTACAGCGTCACTTACCTTTTTGTATAACGGGCGCATTAATTCATCTTGGCGTAACTGAACCAATTGCACAGCATTTTGTCTAAACTTTTGAATATCAGCTTCCAAATCGAAAATTTCTTGTTGTTTCTTCTTTTTATTTTCTTCTGACATCGTTGCAAAAGCTTTATTTGCTTCTTCAACTTCCTTTCCGTAAGCGTCTAACTTTAATTTTAAATCGCCTTGTAACTCTTTCTCGTAAGCTTCCATTCCTTGTTTTACTTGCGTAATTTCAGGCAATTTAGACACAAGGATATTAATGTTTACAGTTCCTACTTTCGTTTGAGCACTAACTGTGTACGAACAAAATACGAAAGCAAATGCGTAAAGTAAATGTTTAATTTTCATCGAATTAAATTTTATATTTTTCAAAGTTGGCTAAAGTAATGAAAACATCATACCAAAAAAACGATATCACATAAAATTAACGTTTTTATCGTTGTTAATTTACGCGTTGTCCTCTATGCGGTTTCAATTTTTCTCGCATAAAAGGCACATCATTTTCATGGATAATCATGGTGGCGCAAACGTGCATTTCTGAAAATTCTTCTACTTTAATCGATTCGCTTTCAATGTTTTCCATTTTTGTAAAATCGTTCAAGTGAATGCAATGATGTTCAGCAGTACGTTTTGCTGCGGGACCTCTAAAATCCCAAATCAATTTTACCTTCGCCATTTTAAATAAATTTTTGCAAAAGTAATTATCTTCTTCAAAAACAACAGCCAAAAGCATAAAAAAAGCGAATGAAATTCATTCGCTCAATAACGATATCTTTCTAAATTACTTCGCAACAATCTTAAATGTTTTTGAAAAATCTGATGAAGATATTTTTACGATATAAATATTATTTCGTGGCAAATCTAAAAACTTATGAAAAGTTCCGCGAATATTCACATTTTTGAGATATACCACTTTTTTTCCTAATAAATTATAGATTTCAATCTGTACGGTTTTTTCCAAACCAACTATTGACAATTTGCCGTTGTGATAACTTGTGGATACTTTTTTTAAATTTTCATTAGAAAAATCTTGTGCAAGCGAATAGTTTACAGCATAAAAATCAACGGATTTCTTGCGTTCTTGTGTATGTGCAAAAAGTGTCAATGTCATCATAAATACAGTGATAAAAAGGTAAATTTTCTTCATAAGAATATGTTTTATACTGTTTGTAATTCATTTTAACCAAAAAAAGAAAACGTTCTTTTTATGTTAAAACTTCAAAAATTAAGCCAAAAAATCAAAAGACAATCAGAATCAACTTCCTTATTAGTTGTGAAATATTGCTGAATTCTTATTTTTGTCTTTCTCAAAAAATATACAGCGAAATACGTCGAGGCAATTTATTATATGTAAATCTTCGACGAAAAGTATCTGAAAGTATAAAAAAAACAAAAATTAATAGATGAAAAATAGCATTCAATTATTTCTTATTCTTTTGGTATCGTTTACCACTTTTGGGCAGTCCAAAAAAGATAAAGTACTATTTACTATTGAAGGTGAGCCAACGTATGTTTCTGAATTTTCAAGAGTTTATAAAAAGAATCTTGACATTATAGACGAGAAAGATCAGAAGGAAATTGAAGAATATTTCGATTTATTCGTAGAATATAAGCTAAAGCTAAAAGAAGCAAAAAACTTAAAACTTGACGAAAAAGACTCTTATGTAAAGGAATTGGCAGGATACCGTAAGCAATTATCTAGAAACTACATGACAGATAATAACGCTACTGAAAAGCTAACTAAAGAAGCCTACGATCGTTTGCAAAAAGAGGTAAAAGCAAGTCACATACTCATCAATGTTTCGCTAGATGCTGCTCCAAAAGACACGTTGGCTGCGTACAACAAAATCATGGACATCAGAAAATCGATTCTTGAAGGTGCAGATTTTGGAGAAATGGCAGTCAAGCATTCTGATGATCCATCTGCGAAAGGAAATCAAAAAGTAGCAGCAAACAAAGGAAATCTTGGGTATTTCTCAGCTTTTAGAATGGTGTATCCGTTTGAATCGGCAGCATTCAACACCCAAAAAGGCGAAGTTTCAATGCCAGTTCGTACACAGTTTGGATATCATATTGTAAAAGTAGAAGATATACGTGACAATGCAGGCGAAATTACGGTTGCACATATTTTATTACTAGATAAAAAGGAAGGTGAAAACAAAGAAGATCCTGAGCAAAAAATAAAAGATATTTATTCACAAATTCAAGATGGTGGCGATTTTGGTGCGTTGGCAAAACGTTTTTCGGAAGACAGAAGTTCTGGTGTCAACAAAGGAATTTTACCAAAATTTGGTCGCGGGCGTTTGCGCTCAAAAATATTTGAAGACGTAGCATTTTCACTAGACAAAGCGAAAGAAATATCAAAACCTTTCAAATCTGAATTCGGCTGGCACATTGTGCAATTGATCTCAAAACATCCGATGAAAAGTTATGAAGAAGAAAAACCACTTTTAGAGCGTAAAATAAAGAACGACAAAAGGGCAAATGTAATTAATACGTCGATTTTAAAAAAGATCAATCAATTATATAAAATTGAAGAAGGAAAAACAGCACGTGCAGACTTTTACAAGCTTGCAGACGCGAGTTTCTTCAGTAAAAACTGGAAAAAACCAACAGATAAAACGTTTTTAGACAAAACATTATTTCAAATAAATGATACTAGAGTTACGTATGATGAGTTTGCAACATATTTGCTAAAAAATCGTTCTCGTAATATGGTTAAAAATCCTGATGCTAAAGGATTCATCAATCGTAACTACAAGGAATTTATGGACAATAAACTGTTGTCTTTTTATGAAAGCGATTTAGAAAATGTAAATGAAGATTTTGCGGCTATTTATGGAGAATACCGTGATGGATTATTGCTTTTTGATTTAATGGAAAACGAAATCTGGAACAAAGCCAAAACGGATACTTTAGGTTTGGAAAAATTCTTTAACGACAATAAAGAAGACTACAAATGGAAAGAACGTGTGGAAGCTGTTATTGCATCCTGTTCTAAAGAAGCTTCTGCAAAAAAAGTACAAGAATTGCTTGAAGCTGGAAAATCATTAGATGAAATCAAAAAAGCAGTTAACAAAGACAGTAAAGTAAATGTCATTTTCTCGCCAGGCGTATTTGAAAAAGGACACAGAAATCTTCCAGAAGATTTCAAATTTACAAAAGGTGTTTCTAAAATATACAATGATGGAAAAACAGATTTTACCATTGTAAAAGTCGATAAGATCATTCCAGAAAGCTACAAAAAACTCTCTGAAATCAAAGGAAAAGTCATCAGCGACTACCAAGTATATCTCGAAAAAGAATGGGTTACGTCCCTAAAAAAGAACTACGAAGTAAAAATAAACAAACGAGTATATCGCAAACTAGAAAAACTGGTAAAATAATCATATTGAGAAAATTAGCTGTAATCATAACTATCTTATTATGTACTTCATGCGAATACTTTCAATCGCAGCATGAAGGCGAACCTGTAGCAAGAGTTGGCGAAAGTTACCTGTACAAAAGTGACTTGCAGCATTTGCTTTCAGACAATATGACGCAGCAAGACAGCGCCATCATTGTCAACAATTACATCAATCGTTGGGCAACGCAAGAACTATTCATTCAACGTTCTAAAGTAAACTTACCACAAGAAAAACAAGATGCTTTTGAAGAATTGGTAGAAGAATATCGTAAAGACTTATACATAGAAGCGTACAAAGAAGCGATTGTAAAACAAAATATTGATACCACTGTTACAGGTTTTGACGAAGCGGCTTACTACAGTAAAAATAAAGAAAACTTTAAGCTGAATGAAGAATTGCTAAAACTGCGATATATAAATATTGGAAAAGACAACTCGAACATCGAAGAAATTGCAGAAAGATTTCAACGTTTTAATGAAGAAGATAAAATCGTATTAGATTCTTTAGCAATTCAGTTCAATAATTACTCTCTAAACGATTCTATTTGGGTAAAACAGACACAAATTTTTAACAAAATTCCTGTCATAACGAACGAAAACAAAGAGAAATACTTAAAAAAATCACAATTTTATCAAATAGAAGATTCATTAGAACTATATTTGGTGCGAATTGAGGATAAAATAGGTAGAAATGACATTGCGCCACTCGCGTATGTACGTCCCACAGTACGACAAATCATTCTCAATAAGCGCAAGCTTGAATTTATCAGAAAATTAGAAAAAGACATCATAAAAGATGCAGTTAAGCAAAAACAGTTTGAAACTTACAATTAACACAATGAAGCAAAGTATATATGTACTTTTGCTGCTTGTAGCATTTGGAATGCAAGCGCAAGAAACGGAAGATGCAAAAGAAGAAGTAACAATGGTTTCTAAAACCATGACAGAAGCAAAAACGCAAATGAATGACTCAACAAAGTCAACAACGAAGCGTGTGAAAATTGATGGTGTAGCCGCAGTAGTTGGTGATTTTATCATCCTTGATTCTGACATTGACAAAACACTTTTGGATTTACGACAACAAGGAGTTTCTTTAGAAGGATTAACGAAATGTAAGCTACTAGGGAAATTAATGGAAGACAAATTATATGCGCATCAAGCAATACAAGATAGTATTGAAGTTTCTCCCGGAGAAATCAGAGATCGTGTAAACCAATCTATTGAATACTTTAGTCAGCAAATTGGTGGAATGGACAAGTTGTTAAAATTCTACGCTATGGAAGACGAAGCTGCTTTGCGTAAGCGTTTAACGGAAATAACAAAAGTTCAGTTCTTAACACAACGTATGCAATCAAAAGTAGTACGTGATGTAGAAATAACACCAGAAGAAGTACGTCAGTTCTTTGAAAAAATTCCAGCAGATCAACGTCCAAGAATTGGAGTTGAATTGGAAGTATCTCAAATTATCATTGAACCAGAACCATCTAAAGAAGCAGTAGACAAAGTCATTCAAAAACTAAAAGACATCAAAGCAGAAGTAGAAGGCGGCTCAAGTTTTGGAACAAAAGCCATTCTATATTCTAAAGATAGAGCGTCTGGGCGTCAAGGTGGATTAATGCCAATCAACAAAAGACAATCGTTAGCCAAAGAATTTAAAGATGTTGCTTTCTCCTTACAGCAAGGTGAAATTTCAGATCCGTTTGAAACCGATTTTGGATGGCACATAGTTATGGTAGAAAAAGTTCGTGGACAAGAAAGAGATGTACGTCACATTCTACTAATTCCAGAAGTAACTGCAGACAGGCTAGAAGAAGCACGTAAGGAGATTGATACATTACGTACACGAATTGTAGCAGGCGAATTAACGTTTGAAGAAGCGGCACGCTCATTCTCTGACGATAAAGAAACTCGTAACAATGGTGGGAAACTCATAAATCCTGCTACATATGATACACACTTCGAATTGACAAAAATGGATCCTGAACAATATGCGCAAATCGAACCTCTAAAAGGTGATGAAATCTCTATTCCTTTAATAGATGAAACGCGTACAGGTCAAAAACGATTCAAACTACTCAAAGTAACTAACCGTTACGACGAACACATTGCAGATTATTCCAAAGACTACATCAAAATAAAAAATTTAGCGCTCAAAGAAAAACAGCTAAAAGAAGTAGAAAAGTGGATCAAGCAAAAAATTGAAGATACCTATATCAATGTAAACAAAGGAAATCGCGATTGTGAATTTCAAAATAACTGGTTAAAAAAATAAACTAATTCTATGTCAGATGTTGCTGCTATTGAAAACCTTGTAAAAAAGCACAAGGAACTCAAGAACGAAATTTCTAAAATAATTGTTGGTCAAGAAAAAGTAATAGATCAAATATTACTATCCATATTTTCTGGAGGACATGCATTACTGATTGGAGTTCCTGGACTAGCAAAAACTTTAATGGTAAACACCATTGCAACGACTTTAGGGTTAGACTTTAAACGTATTCAGTTTACACCAGATTTAATGCCAAGTGATATCTTGGGAAGTGAAATTTTAGATGAATCTAGAAACTTCAAATTCATTAAAGGACCAATCTTTGCCAACATCATCTTAGCAGATGAAATCAACCGTACACCACCTAAAACGCAAGCCGCTTTACTAGAAGCTATGCAAGAACGCGCGGTGACTGTTGCTGGACATCACTACAAACTCGATTTGCCGTACTTTGTATTGGCTACACAAAACCCAATTGAGCAAGAAGGAACGTATCCTTTACCAGAAGCACAATTAGACCGTTTTATGTTTGCCATTCACTTAACATATCCTACGTTTGACGAAGAAGTAAAAGTAGTTAAGGCTACGACTACTGATGTAGAAACTTCTGTAAAAGCACTATTCAACGCGCAAGAAATTATTACAATTCAAAAACTCATTCGTAAAATTCCTGTGGCGGATAATGTCATTGAATATGCAGTTCGTTTGGTATCGAAAACACGTCCAAAAGAAGCAAGTGCTATTGACATAGTAAAACAATATGTAGATTGGGGAGCAGGACCAAGAGCTTCACAAAATCTAATCTTAGCGGCAAAAGCACATGCGGCGATTAATGGGAAATTTTCTCCAGATATTGAAGATGTTCAGGCGGTTGCTATCGGAATCTTATCTCACAGAGTCATTCGAAATTATAAGGCTGAAGCCGAAGGAATCACGATTGAAAAAATTATTGAAAGTCTATTCTAAAAGAAAACATACTCTAAAATCATATAAAATCACAAGCGGAAGTTTGTGATTTTTTTGTTTAAAAAGAAAAATTAAGTTTTTAAAAAGCTATTGTTCATTGTACCTTACAAAAAAAGTCATCAAATGAAGAAATTGATTTTAATAATACTACTAATTTTCATTTCAAATAGTGTGTTTGCACAAACTATTGAAAATCTGAAAACATTCAAAGAAGTCGCTACATTTCTTGAAAAAGAAATAAACAAAGAATACACTTTTGAAGCAATTTTTGAAGGTGAAGATGAAATCGATACTGAAGACTTTAACGAAGTAGTTCAAAAAATAGATTTAGATAACGATGGGGACACCGATTTAGTTATAGATTATATAGGTGATACGATTTTCATTCTAAACAAAGACAATGATACATTTAAGGAAATAAAAATGCTTGATGTTAGCAGAATTTATAAAAATGAAGATTTAGAATCCATCTCTATGGAACGTATCAAAAATCAAACATTCTTTATTCGAAAAATAAAAATATCAAAATTTGATGTTGAGAAATATAAAAACATCATTGTAGAAAAAAATCAAAAGGATTTCCAATACGATCGAGAAAAAAATAAAGTAGTAGCGGTAATTCGTGATTTTTACTTTCGAAAAGATACTTTGGTAATTAAATATGGAGAATTCGTACAACTAAATAGCAAGTGGACAAAACATACAAACGAAATCAAAGAAATTCATTTTGAAGCAACTCCTTGTTACGGAAGCTGTCCTGCTTTTGAAATGAAAATAACTTCAGATGGAAATTTGGAATATCATGGAAAGCGATTTGTTAATTTTAAAGGTCAAAAAAAACTAAAACTGCGTTCTGAAGAAGTTAAAACGTTGTTCAGACTCATTGAATATACGGACGTGAAAAGCTTAAAAGATCGGTATGCTGTAAATGCAACAGACAATCCTTCAGCAATCCTTAAAGTCACTTTTAAAAACGGAGATGTAAAAGAAATCTACGATTATGGACGTTTCGGGACATACAATCTTCGTGTGATCTACAAAAAACTTTTTGAGATAAATAATAATATAAAGTAACATGTAAAAGGTTGTAGTGCGTATGCTTCATAATAAATGCTGAATTTAATCAATTCTATGCGTAAATTTCTCCGACAAATTCATAGTTGTATATTATTTAGAATGAAAAAAAAGAGCTAAAACTCAGGAAGTTTTGAGAATATCGAAATTTAAAACGCCTGTATTGCTAAATTCGTAATTTAAAGTCTCTTTTGAGAGTTATTTTGAGTTTTATTCAACAAAATCGAATATTAGCTAAAAATAATTTCGATAAAATAATGTTCTACTGTCGATTTTTAAAAATCAAGATAATTTCGTAATTTTGCAAGACTTTCAAAACACTAAAAAAACGAATATATGGCCTTTGATATTGACATGATAAAAAAGGTTTACGAAACAATAGTGGAGCGTGTAGACAAAGCACGCGAAATTACTGGTAAACCATTAACACTTTCAGAAAAAATACTGTACTCGCATTTATGGGATGGAATGGCAGACAAAGCGTTTGTAAGAGGAAAAGACTATGTTGACTTTGCTCCAGATCGTATTGCTTGTCAAGATGCAACTGCACAAATGGCATTATTGCAATTTATGCAAGCTGGAAAAAGCAAAGTAGCAGTTCCTACAACCGTTCACTGTGACCACTTAATCCAAGCAAAAGTTGGAGCAAGTACCGATTTACAATCTGCCATGAACAACAGTAGCGAAGTATTCAATTTCTTAGAGTCAGTATCAAACAAATACGGAATCGGATTCTGGAAACCAGGCGCAGGAATTATTCACCAAGTAGTATTAGAAAACTATGCTTTTCCAGGTGGAATGATGATTGGAACGGATTCGCATACGGTAAATGCAGGTGGATTAGGAATGGTTGCCATCGGAGTTGGTGGTGCAGATGCCGTTGATGTTATGGCAGGAATGCCTTGGGAATTAAAATTTCCAAAACTAATCGGTGTAAAACTTACAGGAAAAATTTCAGGTTGGGCAGCACCAAAAGACGTAATATTAAAAGTAGCTGGAATTGTTTCTGCAAAAGGAGGAACAGGCGCTATCGTTGAATATTTTGGACCTGGAGCCATCTCAATGTCTTGTACAGGAAAAGGAACTATCTGTAACATGGGAGCTGAAATTGGAGCAACAACTTCAACATTTGGTTACGATGAATCCATGGAACGTTATTTACGTGCCACAGATAGAAGTGATGTAGCTGACGCAGCAAATGAAGTAAAAGACTATCTTACGGGAGATGCAGAAGTATATGAAAACCCAGAACAATATTTCGATCAAGTGATTGAAATCAACTTGTCTGAACTTGGACCATTACTAAACGGACCATTTACGCCAGACTTATCTACAACGGTTGGAAAAGAAATGACAGAAAGAGCACAGGAAAATGACTGGCCAATGCAAGTAGAATGGGGATTAATTGGTTCTTGTACCAACTCATCTTACGAAGATTTATCAAGAGCAGCTTCTATTGCACAACAAGCGTTAGACAAAGGCTTAAAAACAAAAGCAGAGTTTGGAATCAATCCAGGATCTGAGCAAGTACGCTACACAGCTGAACGTGACGGAATTCTAGATGTTTTTGAAAAGCTAGACGCAAAAATATTTACAAACGCCTGCGGACCATGTATTGGACAATGGGCACGTTACAATGATCCGAAAAATGCACCAAAAAACAGTATTGTTCACTCGTTCAACAGAAACTTTGCAAAACGTGCAGACGGAAACCCAAATACACACGCATTCGTAGCCTCACCAGAAATTACAGCGGCAATCGCAATCGCTGGACGTTTGGATTTTAATCCGATGACAGATACGTTAATCAACGAAAACGGAGAAGAAGTAATGCTAGACGAGCCAACAGGCTGGGAATTACCTCCAAAAGGATTTGACGTAAAAGACAACGGTTACTTAGCTCCAGAAGAAGATGGAAGCAATGTGGTAATCTCAGTAAAAGAAGATTCTGAGCGTTTACAATTATTAACTCCATTTGAACCACTTGGAGATTCTATTACAGGAGCAAAACTATTAATCAAAGCACACGGAAAATGTACAACAGACCATATTTCTATGGCAGGACCATGGTTGCGTTTCCGCGGACATTTAGATAATATTGCAAACAATACCTTAATTGGAGCCGTAAACGCATTCAACATGAAAACCAATTTCGTGAAGAATCAACTAAATGGAGAATATGATGCAGTTCCAAAAACGCAAAGAGCTTACAAGGCAGCTGGAATCAAAACCATTGTAGTTGGAGATCACAACTACGGTGAAGGTTCTTCTCGTGAGCATGCAGCAATGCAACCAAGACATCTTGGAGTTGCAGCAGTATTGGTAAAATCATTTGCACGTATACACGAAACAAACTTGAAAAAACAAGGAATGTTAGGATTAACGTTTGCCAATGAAAATGATTACGATTTAATTCAAGAAGATGATACTTTCAACTTCTTAGACTTAAACGAATTTGCACCAAACAAACCATTAACTATCGAAGTAGTTCATGCAGATGGAAGCAAAGACACAATTGTAGCAAATCATACATACAACCAAAGTCAGATTGACTGGTATAATGAAGGTTCTGCATTAAACTTAATTAAAAAAGAAAACAACGCTTAGTCACTCAAAACTAGCAAGTTTATCATACAAAGACTCTGAATGAAAATTCAGGGTCTTTTTTTGTTAATAATTGAAAGACTAGAAATGTTGAAGAAAAATACAGATGTAATTATAATAAATAACTTACTTTTGACGTTACAATGTCATAGTATTGCTGCTATTCCATTTTAAGAAGCCTTAAGTAAAAATTTAAGGCTTTTTTCTTTTTTAATTGAAGAATTAAAATTTTGAATCATAAATAAATCCACAGAACAAAGACAAACCTATAAACATTTGGCAAAACGCTGATTAATTAAGAAATTTGCAATCTAAACTTGAATTCTTGAGAGTCACGTTACAATTTTCCCTAGAAAACCCTACTGTCGTAAAGCAACAATTGTTGTTGTGGAGTCAGCAATATCATGAAGTAGTTTGGCTCGATTCAAATAATTATCACGCACAAAATAGTGAATTTGACGCAATACTAGCAGTAGATGCGTTGACACTTCTACAAACCGATTACATACAAGCTTTTCAGAAACTAAACGAATATCAACAAACGACAAACGATTGGATTTTTGGCTATTTATCCTACGATTTAAAAAATGATGTAGAGCATTTAATTTCTCAAAACTACGATGGTTTACACTTTCCAGAATTGTATTTTTTTCAACCTAAAAAAGTATTCTTACTCAAAGGAAATATTCTTGAAGTCCAGTATTTAAAAGTGATTGATGATGAATTGGAAGCAGACATTCAGGAGATATTTAATACAAAAATAGACGCTGAATTATTCACGCATAAAGATTCTAACAAAGAATATCGTCCCAAAATAAAACTCCGCATTCACAAAGACGAGTACCACGAAAAAGTCACGAAATTGCTTGAACATATTCATCGTGGCGATATTTACGAAGCAAACTTTTGTCAAGAATTCTATGCTGAAAATGCAGAAATTGATCCGCTTTCAACCTATACGCACTTAAACGCGATTTCAAAACCGCCTTTTGCAACCTATATGCGATTGAGTGACAAATACATTCTTTCGGCTTCACCTGAACGTTACATCAAGAAAAAAGGGACGAAAATCACGTCGCAACCTATCAAAGGAACAGCAAAACGTTCTACGGATATTTTAGAAGATCAACAACTGATAGAAAATCTGCAAAATGACGAAAAAGAACGTGCCGAAAATATTATGATTGTCGATTTAGTCCGTAATGATCTCGCAAAAACAGCCGTCAAAGGAAGCGTGCAAGTTGAAGAACTATGCAAAATTTACACATTTGACCAAGTACATCAAATGATTTCCACAGTCGTTTCAGAAGTAACAGAAAACCAAAATCCTGTAGCAATTCTACAAACAACCTTTCCTATGGGAAGTATGACTGGCGCACCAAAAATTTCTGCGATGCAAATCATAGAAAATTTAGAAGAAACCAAACGCGGAATCTATTCGGGTGCGATTGGTTATTTTACACCAAACAATGATTTTGATTTCAACGTCGTTATTCGTTCCATTCTCTACAATAGCAGTAAAAAATACGTTTCCTATTCGGTTGGTGGCGCTATTACGGCAAAATCCATTCCTGAAAAAGAATACGAAGAATGTTTAATTAAGGCAAAAGCGATGCGAGAAGTGTTGGAAAACTAACATTTCTAAGCCGTTTTTATTGATAATTCGTCTAATTAATTATCTTTGGGAATACTAAGTATAATAAGGGATTTACTCTGTTTAATCTATTCGTTTGCTAGGAAATGTAGAAAAACATATTGCTGAAAATTTACCATTTTTAAAGCAGTCAAAACTATTGATCGCTATCAGTGGCGGATTAGACAGCGTAGTGTTGGCAAATTTGCTATACAAACTAGATTTTTCAATAGCTTTTGCACACTGTAATTTTCAATTGCGAGGCGAAGAAAGTAACGAAGATGAAGTTTTTGTAAAAACATTAGGTAATTCATTAAAAGCGGGAGTTTTTACAAAGAAATTTAATACAGAAACATATGCAAACGAACAAAAGTTGTCCATTCAAATGGCAGCAAGAGCCTTGCGCTACGAGTGGTTTCAAGAGATTGCAGACAAATTTCAATATGATTATATCTTAACAGCGCACCATCAAGATGATATGTTGGAAACGTTCTTAATCAATCTGTCACGCGGCACAGGAATCGATGGTTTAACAGGAATTCCTCAGCAAAACGGAAACATTGTGCGTCCATTATTGCCGTTTACACAAGTAGATATTCTAGCGTATGCGAAAAATAACAATTTGCTATGGCGAGAAGATAGCAGTAATGCTTCTACAAAATATGTTCGGAATAAAATACGACACGATATTGTACCGTTATTAAAGGAATTGCATCCTACGTTTATGAAAAACTTTCAGGCAACACAGCAACACTTGCAAGAAAGTAACAGTATTATAAAAGACGCTATTCAAAAGCTTCAAGCAGAAATTATCACAGAAGTTTCAGATGGGAATTATTCAATTGAAATTGAAGCAATTCAACAACAAAAATTTCCAAAAGCATATTTATTTGAGTTGCTTCGCGATTTTGGTTTCCATGAATGGCAAGATGTAAAAGATTTGCTAAACGCACAAAGTGGAAAACAAGTATTTTCTGCTAAATATCGATTGATTAAAGATAGAACGCAACTATTCATCCAAAAGCGCAATCAAAAAGAAGAAGTTTCTGAGTTTTTAATACAAGATTCAGAATCTATCATAAAAACACCTATTCGGTTGCAAATCGAAGAAGTAACACGCATAACTGACAAAGGGAAAAACGTCTTATATATTGATAAAGACTTGTTAAAATTTCCCTTAACCGTAAGAAAATGGCAAAACGGAGACTACTTTTATCCTGTTGGGATGAAGGGAAAAAAAAAGGTAAGCAAATACTTTAAAGATGAAAAGTACTCATTGATAGACAAAGAAAATCAATGGTTGCTATGCAACGAAAACGACATTATATGGATTATTGGAAAACGTTCCGACAATCGATATAAATTAACTAAACTAACTAAAACTATTATTAAGCTAACATTGCAATGAAATGCGTCATGAAAAATTGTGAAACCCTACAACATTTAGATTGACAAATTCCATCTGACAATTGAAAACAACAACTAACACCAGATGAAAAAATTATTCACGCTCTTACTATTATGCCTGTCCAGTTTTGCTGTACATGCACAAATGGATGATCCTGTACAATGGACGACGGAAATTGAAAAAATTTCAGATACAGAATTCAATCTAATTTACAAAGCTGAAATTAAAACAAAATGGCGCTTATATTCTCAGTATTTGACTGAAAATAGCGGATATCCAACAGAATTCATGTACGATTCTGTACAACAAATCAACGATTTTAAACTTGTTGGAAAAAATAAAGAAAGCAAGGGAATTACAAAATTTGATAAAGTATTTCAGGCGGAACTCACTTATTTTACTGGAACAACAACATTTACGCAAAAAGTAAAAGTCATCAATCCTAATTTGACGACAATTACTTCAGAAGTAACTTATCAAAGCTGTGATGATGAAAAATGTGTGTTGGGCGATGAAAAATTCACTTTTCAACTTCCTGGTCGTGAAGCTGTTGCTGAAAATGCTTTCCAAAACGAACAACCTAAAGTATTTGATCCTGTACAGTGGAAAGGTTCTGTCATACAATATTCAGACGAAGAATACGAATTGGTCATGACAGCTTCCATAGAAGACAAATGGCACTTGTACTCGCAACGCAGTTATGGTGACGACGGACCATTTCCAACAGAATTTACATTTTTGGAAGAAGGAATCGGTTACGAAGCCATCGGAAAAGTAACAGAATCAGACACCAAGGAAGTATTTGATAAAGTATTTCAAAAAAATATCTCCTTTTACGAAAAAGAAGCAGTATTTAGACAGCAAATCATTGTAAAAGATACACTTACAAAGAAAATCACAGCAGAAGTATTATTCATGGTTTGTGATGACGAAAAATGCTTGCCACCAACGGTAAAAACGATCAAATTTGATTTAGAAAAAGCAATAGTAAAAAGTGAAAAGAAAAAGCCAAAAAGAAGTTTGTGGGCAACATTTTTTATAGCTTTCGGACTTGGGTTTGGAGTATTATTGACACCTTGTGTATTTCCAATGATTCCCATGACGGTAAGTTTCTTTACAAAACAAAGTAAAACCAGAGCCGAAGGAATTAGAAATGCCTTATTGTATGGTTTATTCATCATCATCATTTACACAGGATTAGGAACAGCAATGTCTGCCTTATTCGGATCTAATTTTATGTATGATCTTTCTACGGGCGTACCTTTTAACTTAATCATGTTTTTTGTACTGCTCATATTTGCTTTCTCATTTATGGGCGCATTTGAAATCATGCTGCCAAATTCTTGGATGAATAAAGTAGATCAACAATCCAATAGAGGTGGAATTATAGGAATCTTCTTTATGGCATTGGCCTTGGCGGTAGTTTCTTTCTCATGTACATTTCCAATCGCAGGAACGGCATTATTAGAAGCTGCAACCATTGGTGGAATCACGCCAATTATTAGTATGTTAGGATTCTCGTTTGCAATTGCAATTCCATTTGCACTATTTGCCATTTTCCCAGGTTGGATGAATTCACTTCCAAAATCTGGAGGTTGGTTAAATACCGTAAAAGTTGTTCTAGGATTTTTAGAATTAGCCTTTGCATTTAAGTTTTTATCGATGGTAGACATCGTTTTAGACTTGCATATTTTAGACAGAGAAGTTTTCTTAGCCATATGGGTTGCAATCTTCGGAACATTGGCAATGTATCTCTTTGGGAAAATTCAGTTGCCGCATGACAGTCCGTTGCAAAAAATATCTGTTGGTAGAGCATGTTTAGGAATGTTAACCTTAGCATTTACCATATACATGTTGCCAGGATTGTGGGGCGCACCGTTAAAACTAATCAGTGGTTTTCCGCCACCAATGAATGGAAATAGCGAATCGCCTTATGGTGTTGGATATACAAAGAAAACGCAGGCTAGTGTTAACTATTCTGATGTAAGCAAAGATGCGCCAATATTGGAAGAAGAAGTTTCGCATGAAGGACCACATGGTATTATTGCTTTCTTAGATTATGAAAAAGGATTGGAATACGCTAAAAAAGTGAACAAACCAGTTATGATTGATTTTACAGGGAAAACATGCGTCAACTGTCGTAAAATGGAAGAACAAGTTTGGACAGAAGGCAACATTCTCAGCATGATAAAAAATGATGTGGTGTTAATTTCACTATATGCAGACAACAGAAAAAAGCTTCCAAAAGCTGAGCAATACGAATCAAAAATTACAGGAAATAGCATTCGTACCATAGGAGATAAGTGGAAAGAATTCCAGCAAGTAAATTACAACACCAATGCACAACCTTTATATGTAATTCAAGACGTAAACGGTAACGATATTTCAGAAGCTGTTGCGTACACGCCAGATCCGATAGCATACGAAAAGTGGCTTAGCGATGGAATCAAAGCTTTCAAAGAAAAAAGTAACTAACCAATATACCAAATGAAAAAAATAACGAAAAGTTTATTCATACTCTTGCTTGTCGCAGTTTTTATAGCTTGTGAAGGCGATAAAAAAGAAACTGCAAAAAATTATACAGAAGCAGAAGTTGCTGAACATTCAAAACGTTTAAATAATTGGTTTCAAGAACAATTTAAGCAAGACTTAAAAAATTCGCCACAAATGCAAACACGTATTGGCGACAAAACTGATTATGACAAGTGGGATGATATTTCGCCTGCGGCAGAAGAAGAAAGACTTCAGATAGCAAAAGATCGTTTAAAATGGTTAAATGAAAACGTAGATGAAACAGCTTTAGACGCTTCTGCGGCGTTGAGTTACAAATTGTACAAACAACAAATGAGCAATCATATTGAAGATTACAAATACCGATTGTACAATTACCCACTAAATCAAATGCATGGAATGCAAGCAGAAATTCCTGCTTTCCTCATAAACATGCATCAAATCAAAGATAAAAAAGATGCAAAGGCATACATTTCGCGTTTAAATGGTTTAAACAACCTTTTCACACAAGTGGAAGCAAATCTAAAAGAGCGTGAAAAAGCAGGAATCATGCCTCCAAAATTTGTATTCGATCATGTTATTAACGATGCTGCAAACATCATCAAAGGAAAACCATTTGACAACAGTGCTAAAAACAGTACGCTTTGGGAAGATTTCACTACAAAAATTGCCAATCTCGATTTGCTCGATGAAGATCGTAAAAAGCTGGAAAAACTTGCAGAAGAAGCATTATTAAAATCGGTTCGTCCAGCATTTGGTTCACTAATTCTATTACTAGAAGAACAACGAAAACGTGCTACTGACAAAGATGGCGCTTGGAAATTCCCTGATGGCGATGCATTCTATAACAACGCTTTAGCAAGAACGACAACGACGAATATGACTGCTGATGAAATTCACGAACTTGGTTTGCGCGAAGTAGATCGTATTCAATTTGAAATGAAAAAAATCAAAACGCAGGTTGGTTTCAAAGGTTCTTTACAAGAATTCTTCGTCTTCATGAAAAATGACAAACAATTTTACTATCCTGCAACTGATGAAGGGCGCAAAGCGTATATGGACAAAGCAACGGAAATCATCAACACAATGAAATCACGCTTAGATGAACTATTCATCACCAAACCAAAAGCAGACATTCAAGTAAAAGCTGTAGAAGCATTCCGTGAAAAATCTGCTGGAAAAGCATTCTACCAACAACCGGCTTTAGATGGTTCGCGACCAGGAACATACTATGCAAACATGTACCGAATGGAAGCCATGCCAAACTATCAAATGGAAGCGTTGGCGTATCACGAAGGTATTCCAGGGCATCACATGCAAATTGCCATTGCACAAGAACTCAAAGAAGTACCAATGTTTCGAAAATTTGGTCGTTACACGGCATACGTAGAAGGTTGGGGATTGTACTCAGAATTCATTCCAAAAGAAATGGGCTTCTATAGCGATCCGTATTCAGACTTCGGACGCTTGGCAATGGAATTATGGCGTGCCTGCCGATTGGTGGTTGATACGGGAATTCATTCTCGCAAATGGACGCGACAAGAAGGAATCAATTACTATGTGACAAATACGCCGAATGCGGAATCGGATGCCATCAAAATGGTAGAACGTCATATTGTAATGCCAAGTCAGGCAACGGCTTACAAAGTTGGAATGAACAAAATCATTGAACTCCGAAAAAACGCCAAAGAAAAACTAGGAGCGAAGTTTGACATTCGAGAATTTCACGAAGTTGTATTAAGCAACGGAGCTGTTCCGCTAAACGTTTTGAGCGATTTAGTAGACGAGTGGATTGCGAGTAAGCAATAATCAATATCACATAAAAATAATAAAACGAGTACTGAATGGTGCTCGTTTTTTATTTACCCAAAACCTAAAACCTAAAACCCCAACACCTCTTTCATCACTTCCGTGAGATTTGTTCAAGTTTCAATTGAAAATTTGTATCTACTGAAGTGATTTAAACTTTTCGGGTTTAAGCGAAAATTAGAAGTTTTAAGTACTGTTGAAGGCTTTTTTGAGTTTCATAGCAGTGTTACGGAACGAAAAAAAGACGAAAACAGGGCTGAAAAACAGTAATTTTTTAGCAAATCAAAAAAGTTTAAATCACTTCACTATAAAAAATATGAAAACAACAACCATTCTCTTTGTTTTCGTAAGGTTTGAAACTTCTTTGTAGCAGAACTCCTTTAGTATACTTTAGATCGTTCTCTGAGCGCCAAACATTACATTAAACGTATAATTAGAATGAAAACATTAGACATAAAAAAAAACGGATACAATTTGCATCCGCTTTTAAATCATATAATAAAATCAATAATTACTTGATAATTAATTTCTTAGTTGTAGAAGCATCGTCTGATGTTAAGGTAACAAAGTAGATTCCAGTTTTTAAATTTAAGCTTAAATCTTGGCTACTTCTAGATCCACTCATTTCAATAACCTCCAAAGTACGACCATTGATATCAGTAATGGTTATTTCTTGTATAGCAATTCCTCTATTTCTGATAGTAAATTTTCCGTTTGATGGATTCGGGTAAATTGAAAAGTCACTACCTGTAAAATCAAACACATCTGTTGAAAGTGTAGTACAAGACATTTCACCACATGCAGGTTGGTCAAACGGGGTAGTATTGTTAGTATTCCAATTAGCCGGATCATGTATAGTAGCTCTTAAAACAGCTACATCATCATCTTCTAAATCAGTACAGTTATACACAGCATTATCTACTTCAGGAGAAATAGCAACAGATGTTCCAGGGTTTGAAGCAAAAACAGCTGGTTGTGCAGAAGTAGTAGAACTTGAAGCATCTGCATCCCAACCACCATTCATTTGAATAGCTGCAATAAAACCAGATTCGTCAGTAGAACTAGGTGTATTTGCAGGATCATAAGCAAAGATTTGATCTCCGCTGGTTGCTAAACTTAATCCACTACCAGTTAGAGTTCCAGCACTCATTCCATTACCATCTTCAATAGCAGCAAATGGAACTGCCGTAATCGAAACTTGCGTTCCACAGGTTAAAGGCATTGTAAATTCTAGTGTACAAGTATTTTCTCCTGTACGGAATCCGCCAGCAGCTAACCAACCATTTTCAGTAAAACTAATCTGTTCTCCAGCAGTCACATCACGTAGCAATACAAACGTAAATTCGTCTTGTGAACCATCAGGGTTTCCACCATTATCACCTTGATAACCTGTAAAGGCAATATCTCCTAATGACCACTGTCCGTAAGAAATTTGAGTGAAAAAGGCTGTAAATAAAGCTATAATAAGTAATTTTTTTGTCATAATTAATTTGTTTATTTTCGTGCAAATTACAAAAAAAAATCGCATTAAGACACTGTTTACAATATCTTAATGCAATTTAAAGTTAGCTTCTTGAAGGGAAAGTTCCTTGTAAAGCAATGATATAATTAATACCCAAAAATGGATTTCTAATGCTAAAAGATTGTCCGTTTCCTGTTGCTAGTGAGTTAACGCTACCACTTAAGGCAGAACTAGAAGGAGCAAGGCTAGCATCTGCAGAACTTGGAGCTGCATATAAATTTTCAATACCACTTGCTAAAATATTACCTTCGGCTTCATCAGTAGTACCTTCATCGTTAAAGGCAGGTAAACTTACTGCTGCATTTACTGAACTTCCTGTAAAAGATACCGTATGAAAGTGATTTGGTAATTCCATTAGAGTAAGAGTTTTTGTTTCTTGACCGCCTCTTTGACCTAATTTAATATCTGAGAGTCCTGGTCCTCGACCTTGTTGAATAGGACTTCTTCCTCGTAGATCAGGTAAAGCAAATGTAGTTCTTCCGTCACCACCATAAGTTGTCCCTAAAAGAGAAAATAATGCTTGGTTTTGATTTATAGGCAATAATTGTCCTTCGCACAATGCCCAACCTCTTGGAGCAAAGTTTCCTGCAAACATTACGATTTGCGCTAAAAATGGATTCATAATATATTTTTTTAATTAATTAATTAATTTTGATTTATAAGAGCCATTACTTAGCTTCTTGATGGATATACACCAACCATTGCAATAATAAAGTTGATTCCTTCAAAAGGATTTCTAATATAGAAAGATTGGTTTCCTCCTGTAGGTAATGAATTAACACTACCGCTAAGTGCAGCATTAGAAGGTGCTAAATTGGCATCGGCAGAACTTGGAGCCGCGTATAATTTATCAATACCACTTGCCAAGATATTTCCTTCAGCTTCGTCAGTAGTACCTTCATCATTAAAAGCTGGTAAGCTTACTGCCGCATTTACATTATTACCTGTAAAATTAACTGTATGACTGTGGTTTGGCATTTCTAGAACATTAAGTGTGTGGTACTCAGCACCACCTCTTTGCCCAAGTTTAATGTTTGACAAACCTGGACCAGTTCCTGGTTGAATGGCAGTTCTACCTCTTAAATCAGGTAAAGCAAATGTGGTTCTACCATCACCTCCGTAAGTTGTCCCTAAAATAGAAAACAACGCTGAGTGCGATGAGATAGCTAATAATTGTCCTTGGCAAAATGCCCAACCTCTTGGTGCAAAATTTCCTCCGAACATAACAATTTCTCCGATAAATGGATCCATAATAATATAGTTTATAAGGTTAAAAGAATAAAGATAGCATTTTTTGTTTAATACTATCATTTTCAAAAATATAAGTATTCTATCATTATTGTAATGGTCAAATCACTCAAAAATAAAAACAGGTAGAAGTACGTAATTCTATGTGTAAAATATTTTTTTAAGTAAGAATTGTAGAAAATAGAATCAGATATTTTAGTATTTTTAAGCCATACTAACTACAAAACTTAAATTATTATGGCAGTAAACACTATTTGTTTAAAAACAGCTGAAGCTTGGACAAAAGCTTGGAGAGGTCAAGATGGAACTTTTGACGATCACAAAGACTTAAAAGCATTTTTAATTCCACTTGAAGATTTGCAAGAAGTTATAAAAGAACCAAATGTAGCAAATGTAAGAGCTTATATTGGTGTTGATACTACAGATGATAACAAACCGCATCTAATTATTGTAGGTGTGAATGCAGCAGGAGAAGATATTATTTATAAAGCGGCAAAAGAAGGTTGCGACGATAGTGATGGAACTGTAAACACAGGATTGTATGATTTCTCAGATCCTTGTCCTAACACTTGCGATAAAACCAGTCCTTTATATGGACCTCAATAATTAAGACTTTTATTATTTAGTCTTACAAAAACATGGGCATTGCAGACTATCAAATTATAGTTTCAAATATTGGCAAAATTGTATTAGGTATTAATACAATTTTATTTCTTATAGTTTTTTTCAGAAATGAAAAAGCCTATAAGATTTTTACAGGATATCTATTTTTGATGTCTATAGTTCAATTTTTTACATATTACCTATGGAAAGAAGGCGTATATAATTTACATTTAGCACATTATTATTTGACAACTCAATTCATTATTTTGAGTTTGTTTTATTACACTCTTTTTAAAAATAAAACTCAAAAATGGTTAGTTATTTCAGTCTTGATAATTATAGTCATTATATTAATAATACAATCTTATATTTTACCTGAATTATTATATAGATTTAATTTGCTAGAAATTGTTTTAACCTCTTTGCCAATTGTATTTTTTAGTGTAATTCAATTTTATAATTCATTAAGTGAAAAAAGAAAATTCATGTATGTTAATTCAGGTATTTTTATATATATACTAACAAGTACTTTAATTTTTTGCTCAGGAAATATTGTAAACGATATTACTACTGAATTTAGAACATTGCTTTGGTTTATGAATGTTATACTATATTTGGTATATCAACTATTAATCTCGGCTGAATGGTTTCTTAATTTTAGAAAAAAAGACAAAGAAGTTTCTACATAATGACAATTTTATGTCAAAAACTAAAAAACATATATGAACGAACTTTTTTCAGGAGATAATAAAATAATAACCATTGTTATTCTAGGAGCAATATTAATGTTAGTGATGGCGCTGACGTTAATATTGTTTTTCTATTTATCGCGAAAAAAAATCATTCAAAAAGAATTAGAAAAGAAAACGTTAGAGCTCAACCATCAAAAAGAAATGCTCAAAGCTACCATTGTAGCACAAGAAGCAGAACGAAACCGAATTGCGCAAGATTTACACGATGCCATTAGTGCCAAACTAAATGTGGTCTCGCTAAGTGCAAATTTTTTGTTGGAGGAAGAAAATGTTACTCCACAAGAAACAGAAGAAATTATCAATCACATGTTAAAAGTCACTAATAAAACGATTGAAAGTTCTCGAAAAATAGCACATAACTTATTGCCGCCAATTCTTGAAAAATTTGGTTTAGGAGCAGCTTTAGAAGAATTATGTGACGAATTCAGTAACAGCAAAAAAGTGAGTGTTTCTTCAAGAATTGATTACAAAGTAGGCAAATTATCAGAAAATGACGAATTACATGTTTTCAGAATCGTACAAGAATTAATAAACAATTCCATGCGTCACGGAAAAGCCAAAGAAATAGCATTAAATTTTAAACCCGAAAAAGAAAACTTATGCTTATATTACCGAGACGACGGATTAGGGTTTGATACCAACAAAATAGGCGTTCAAAAAGGATTAGGATTACGAAATATTGAAAGTAGAGTATCATTATTAAATGGAGAAATAGTCTTTCGTAGTGAAAAATTAAAAGGAGTTGAAGTAGAAATTACCATATAAATTACACCACCATGGAAACACCAATGATAAAAATAGCTATTGCCGATGACGAAGCGCTTTTTAGAGCAGGAATGTCATTTATACTCACGCGTGTTAAAAATTTTGAAATAGTCTTTGAGGCAGAAAATGGTTCTGATTTACTTGACAAATTAAAAAACTCCAAAGAAAAACCTGATGTAGTACTTATGGACCTAAAAATGCCCTTACTCAATGGTGTAGAAAGTACCAAAATACTTCAAAAAGAATACCCTGAAATCAAAGTTATCGCTGTAACGAGTTACGACGGTAAATCGTTCATTACAAATATGATAGATGTCGGAGCTTCCTCTTATTTGCTCAAAAACACATCGCCAAAAATTGTAGTGCATACCATCAATGAAGTGCATGCAAAAGGTTTCTATTATGACGAACGCGTTTTAAAAATCATTCATGAAAACTTACTGTCTGCCAAAAGCAAACGTATCAAAAGTGATTTAGACAACAATCTTCTCACAAAAAGAGAAAAAGAAATATTAGAACTCATTTGTAACCAATACACTACCAATGAAATAGCCGAAAAACTATTCATAAGTCCACGAACGGTAGAAGGTCACAGAAACAACTTACTTCTAAAAACAGAATCCAAAAATGTTGCCGGTTTGGTCATTTACGGAATCCAGAAAAAACTCATAGAACTCTCTCCAGATTTCTAAAAAAACTTTCGTACACTCTCAATAATTTCTACACTTCCGTAGAATACCTCTGCGTACGCAAAAATCAACTTTTATTATAAATTAAAAAATATTGGGTAACATAATCTTGTTAGCTGAACTCTATCATTGAATCACGTGATTAACGGTGGCATCCGAAAAACCAACTAACAATAGAGTAGGAACCAAAATAATTTTTTAATTATGAAAAAAAAAGTAAACCAAAAATTCGCTTTAAAACTTAACAAAAAAGCAGTAGCAAGCATCAAAGGTGGCGCAGCTAGCGCAGGAGCAAACGGTCATGCAGCAGCAGCATCAGGACAAGCTAAAGATACTTGCCAATGGTCTTCATGTAACAACTGTCACTCATTAAAATGTAAAGTAAGTTAAATTACACTTTCCTAAAAAATTACAAATAACAAAACTTAATAGTATGAAAAAAAATAAAAAACTAAAATTAAATAAAATCAACTTAGTAAAATTTGAAAACATTGAAGAATTAAAAGGTGGAGCAGATTCAGCATATTGCTGGACAAAACCTATAAAATTTTGTATTCTTTCAAAAAAAGATATTGATTGCACACCACCAGAACCAATTGATATTACATTACCATCGCCTATTGGTAACTAAAAAACTATAATTTGTGAGCCTAGAATTAAATTTCTAGGCTTTCTAATTATCAGGAATATTATTTTTACTTTTGACGGCAAGAAGCAACATACATGAAGAAAAATATATTCATTGCCATAGAAGGAATAGACGGAAGTGGAAAAAGTACACAAGCAAAAAACATTGCAAAACGCTTAGAAGCCGAAGGTCACAAAGTATATCTCACTTTTGAGCCAACAGACATGCGTATAGGAAAAATGATTCGTAGCATTCTTGGCGGACAAGAAAAAGCCGATGAAAAAGTAATCGCAGCTTTATTTGTCGCAGACAGATTAGATCATATTCTTCATGAAACCAACGGAATTCTCAAAAAACTTGCAGAAGGTTACACCGTAATCACCGATCGTTACTACTTTTCTTCGTATGCCTATCACGGTGCACATATGGACATGGATTGGGTCATTCAATCCAACAAAATGGCGGCAGATATCCTAAAACCTACCGTAAATATATTTGTAGATGTTTCTCCAGAAGTTGCCATGAAACGTATCAATGCAAATCGTGAAACAGTTGAAATCTACGAAACGCTAGACAATCTCAAAGCAGTACAATCACAATACTTACAAGCATTTAAAAAACTACAACACGAAGAAAATATTGTCAAAGTAAATGGCGATGAAACTCCAGAAAATGTCACAGAAGCACTCTGGAACATTATCCAACAAGAATTATAACTTCCAAACAACACACTACAAATAAAAAAAATATCTTCAACCGAAGATATTTTTTCATTTTACCAAAACCCAAAACCCAAAACCCAAAACCCAAAACCCAAAACCCAAAACCCAAAACCCAAAACCCAAAACCCAAAACCCAAAACCCAAAACCCAAAACCCAAAACCCAAAACCCAAAACCCAAAACCCAAAACCCAATAACCGTGTTTTCCCTAAAAATAAAAGTATTTTCTCCCTAAAAAATAACCGTGTTTTTCCTGTATCAAATTAGAGAATAGACTCTATAAAATCATATTTACTATAGATAGCTTTGTTTCACAATCAAAAGCAGCGCAATCAAGTAAAAAAATATGATTAACAAATTTGTCGATAAACTAAATGCTGATGGACTAGCAACTTACATCAATACCTTACAAGGAATTACGGTTAAGTTGGGAGCTCAAAATGTCGCAGAAATTCAATCTGACGAAAACAATATTGACAGTGACAATCTATTAGTAACCATTGTAAGAATAGAAGAAGAAAGTACGCTAAAAAACTTTCCAAACAAACGACTCATAGAAGACGCTGGAGTGTTTAAAGTAGACAAACGTTTTCCAAAAATTCACCTAAACTATTACTTATTATTCTCTTGTACGCTACAATATGACAAAGCTGTGGCGGTGATATACAAAACGATAAAATACTTTCAAAATCAACGAAAATTTGCCTTTACGGCGGATGAAGACGATATCGAACTCAATATGGAACTATGTTCACCGAGTTTTGAACAACTCAACAACATTTGGGGAATGTTGGGAGGAAAACAAATACCGAGCATACTATACAAAGCTAGAGTTTCTGCATTAGAAAGAGACATTGCCAAACCAACGCCAGTAATTACAACCATAGGATCTGAGTCCAAACACTATGAGTAGATTCAAATACATATATGCACCAATAGCTATTATAAAGCTAACTCATGCAGATGAACTTGCAACAGAAAGTAATGTGAAAATTTACCCTAATGCAACAACTGAAAAGCTCTTTGACAAACACAAGCTTCTTGTAAAAATGACGCCAGAAGGATTTGTAGTACTCTACAAAAAACAAGAAGAATTTGTTGCGGAAACTGTAGACAATGTATTGATAATTGATGGTGAAGAAGTAATAGACAAAAAAATAGTGGGTTACACATCCACAATGCCCGATCCTACTTACGCAAACTGGCTACCAGAAGTAATTGATTTAGATTTAGAATTTTACGCAATAGCCAATCAAAAATACAGAAACGACACCAACTGGAACAACTTACCACTCAATGACTTTGTAGTATACAGTTCCACAGACCTTACAGGAACTATCACATCAAAAACTACGATCAATGAAAAAATTCAGCCAGATGCCATCTTACAACTCAACATAACAGCAGCAAACATAGCTACACCAGCGGAGCTAACTTTTGAAATAAATAAAACATAAAAAAACACTTTAAATCATAAATATTATGCCTAGTACATTAAAAACACCAGGAGTTTATATTGAGGAAATTGTAAAATTTCCACCTTCTGTCGCACAAGTAGAAACAGCGATCCCTGCATTCATAGGTTATACAGAGAAAGCTACGAAAAAAATCAGTGGAGATTTACACATGATTCCAACACGTATTACATCACTGTTGCAATACGAAACATACTTTGGTTCTGCAAAACCAGAAACTTCTATCAATGTAACGGTTACTGACGATATCAATGGCGATCAAACCATAGAAGTAACACAACCAACAAGCAAGCAACCGTTTATCATGTATTATGCAATGCAACTATACTTTGCAAATGGTGGTGGACCATGCTACATAACTTCTGTGGCACAATATGGAGATGGTTCTTTAACAACAATTCTAGATACCAGTGCATTAAAAGCTGGATTAGATGAAGTTGCAAAAGTAGACGAACCAACACTCATCGTATTTCCTGACGTAAGCAGAGCAGACTCTGATGCTAAAGCATTTTATGGTTTATACAACGATGCATTAACACAATGTAACAAACTACAAGATCGTTTTACTATAATTGACACACATGGAAGCGATCCATCTTCTGATCCAGATCCGTATGTAGAAAGCTTACGCGACGAAATCAACGGAAGCAAAGACTTTGCAAAATATGGAGCAGCATACTATCCGTATCTAGAAACAATTCTTGATTACAAAATTGATCCAGATGCAATCATTATCAATCATATTGACAACTTCGGAACTGCAAATGCAGCCGAAAAAATCAAAGGAAACTTAGCAAAAGTAAACACTGATGCGGTAACAGTTTTAGACAATATAATCACAACAATAGGTTCATTTAACACTACAGGATTTGCAGGTAAACTTGCAGATGTAGTTACCTATTTATACAATGATAATGCGCCAGACGAAGGTTTTGATATTAGTGGAACAAAAAACTTTGACAGTCCTAGACCAGCAAATTTACATGTTGATTTAGAAGAATTACTCACAGAAATAGCGGCGTTAATAGCACTCAAAGACAAAGCAAAAGTTGAAACTGATGCAACAGTATTAGCACTAGAAGAAGAACTTCCGCTTGCAAGTATTGATGCGATAAAAGCCAAGCTAAAAGAACTGACAGACTTATTTGATGCAACTGACACCATTGAAAAGCAATATGACGAATTAGTAAAACTGACAAACTCTCTAAAAAAACACATTCTTAAAGCAGATACTGCAAAAATAGAAAGTACAATAGACTCAGGAGCTAAAAACATTGTAGCAGTTATTGGAGCAATGACAACGGCAACTTCGCCAGCTCCAGCAGATGATACAGACACCACACTATTTGATGGAGTTGCAACAAAATTTGACGAACTAAACACGCTAGTTGCTACAGAAATTGACAAAGACACAAACAACGGCGCAATGCACGGAAGAACTCTAAGTACGTTAGAAACTGACGACAATGCAACATACAACAAAATAAAAGCAGCAATCAACAATCTTCCAATGGAATTGCCACCAAGTTCTGCCATTGCTGGAATTTACGCAAGAGTAGACAGTACAAGAGGAGTTTGGAAAGCACCTGCAAATGTAAGTCTAAACTATGTAGTAAAACCTACAGTAAGAGTTACCAATGACATTCAAGATAGACTAAATGTCGATACAAAGGCAGGAAAATCAGTCAATGCCATTCGTTCTTTCACAGGAAAAGGTGTCATGGTTTGGGGCGCAAGAACCTTGGCAGGAAACGACAATGAATGGCGCTACATTTCAGTAAGACGCTTCTTCAATATGGTAGAAGAATCAGTGAAAAAAGCGAGTGACCAATTTGTATTTGAAGCAAACGACGCGAACACTTGGGTACGTATCCGATCGATGATTGAAAACTTCTTAACCAATCAATGGAAAGCTGGAGCATTAGCAGGAGCTACCACAGACGAAGCATATTATGTAAAAGTTGGACTCAACCAAACAATGACCGCAGATGATATTCTTAACGGAATCATGAATGTAGAAATTGGAATGGCAGTAGTACGTCCAGCAGAATTCATCGTACTGAAGTTCTCTCACAAAATGCAAGAATCATAAAAAATTCTCAAAAAAACAAAGCAAAATAAATCATTTAAAAATATAAAATTATGGCAGCATATCCATTACCAAAGTTTCATTTTCAAGTAGATTGGGGAGGAACTAAAATCGGTTTTCAAGAAGTTACAGGACTCGATGTTGAATTCGAAAAACTAGAATACCGAGAAGGATCTAGTCCAGAATACAGCAAAATAAACATGCCTGGAATGATAAAATACACAGATGTCGTTCTAAAAAGAGGTGTATTTAAAGGCGATAACGAATTCTACGATTGGATGAAATCCAACAAACTAAACAAAGCAGAACGTCGCGATATTACCATTAGTCTACTTGATGAAGAACATGCGCCAGTAGTAGTTTGGAAACTACTCAATGCGTGGCCAATGAAAATTCAATCAACTGACCTAAAAGGCGAAGCTAGTGAAGTTGCTGTAGAATCAATCACGGTAGTACACGAAGGTTTACAAATCTTAAATGAAGGATAATCCTTATGGCGCTTTTTGACAGTTTTAAATATCCGGTTTCTGGTTTTCACTTTGTAGTTTACTTCAACGGACTGCTTCCAAATCCTGTAGACATCAGTTTTCAGTCTGTATCAGGCTTAAGCGTTACTGTTGAAACAGAAAGCTACGCAGAAGGCGGAGAAAATAGATTTGTTCATGAAATACCAAAAGGACTAAAATTCAGTACGCTTACGCTAAAAAGAGGACTCAAAAGTGTGCCTTCATCAGTGGCAAAATGGTGCGAAGATGCTTATGAAAACTTTTCTTTCAAACGATTAAATCTCATCATTGTATTACTCAGTGAAAATCATATTCCAATCAAAACATGGAATGTAGTAGGCGCATATCCAATCAAATATGAATTAGGAGAATTCAATGCAGAAACACAAAGTGTACTCATAGAAACCTTAGAACTCAAGTACGATTATTTCAAACTTTTATCAATAGGAGACTTAATTCCAACATAATGGGAATAGAAATCAAAAACTTACGTATCAAAGTCAATATCAATGCTCAAAAGGAAGAAGAAGTTTCATTGGTAAAAGAAATGCGAAGCAATTGGACTTCCAATGAAATAATGACAACTATTTCAAAAATGATGACTAACAAAAAAGAACGCTAATCATGTCTGTACTCGGAGAATTAGAAAAAATGGTCATCCAGAAGCTTGACAAACAGGGAAATCCTTCTGGTGATGCCATAACAGTAGCGGTCAATCCTGAAAATTATAAAGAAACATTCGTCGTTGACTATAATTTAGATCAAGAAGCAAACTCAGCAGGGAAAAAACCAAAATTTGCCAAGGTAAAACCTGGTGACATGACCTTCAAATTGCTATTTGATTCCACAGGAATCTTTAAAACTGTAGGCTTAAATCAGGAAGAAACCATAGCAAGTATCAAAGAAGACATTGCAGGCTTCAATCCGTTTAAAGATGATGAAGAAGATCTAAGTAATATTGTCGAAGAAATTAAAGAACTCAAAAAATTAGTAGAAGTTCAAGGAGATATGCACATGCCATTTGAACTACATATCGTTTGGGGTTCGTTAGATATTAAATGTTTCCTAATAAAACTAGACATTGATTACAAGCTATTCAATTCCAAAGGATATCCGATTCGCGCTGTTGCCACACTTACGTGTAAAGATAGCAAAGCAGACAAATTACGAGCAGCAGAATTAAAACTATCATCACCAGATTTAACACACATACGACAAGTAAAAGAAGGTGATACACTGCCACTAATGGCATACAGAATTTATGGCGATTCAAAATACTATCTCGAAGTAGCAAGAGCAAACAACCTGCTCAACTTTAGAAACTTAGAGCCAGGAACCGAATTAATTTTTCCACCAATAAATAAAACGCAAAGCGCATGAGTTTAGTCGGCGACATATCGACAGAACAGCAAAGTCTAGTAACCTTTACAGTACTCATCGGTGACGCCGAAGACGATGTAAGTGCTACGTATGGTGTAAAAACCATCACGGTAGAACGTACTTGCAATCGAATACCAACGGCAACAGTAGTCATTGTAGATGGTGACAGTGTTGAGCAAGAATTTGAAGCGAGTAATGCACCATCATTTGCGCCAGGAGAAAAAATTCACATCAAAGGTGGTTATGACTTTGAAGAAAAAACACTCTTTAAAGGCATCATCACAAAACACGCCATCAAAGCAAACAATAACACCAACTATCTTATCATTGAATGTAAAGATGAAGCATTTAAAATGACGCAAGCGCGAAAAAATAAAATCTTTTACGAAGTAACAGAAAGTGATGTCGTAGGAGAAATTATAAGTGATAACGGATTATCAGGTTCCATGACAGCGACATCGCACACACATCATGAAATTGTGCAATACCAAGCAACCGATTGGGATTTCATTCAATGCAGAGCGCAAATCAATAACATGTTGTGTTTTGTAGAAGATGGAGAAATAAACATCAAAGCGCCAGAATTTGCACCAAGCGTGCTCACGGCAGAATTTGGAAACAACATATTCTCTTTTGATGCCGAAATTGACACACGAAACCAATACGAAGCCTTTGAAGCTTCTGCTTGGAACTATTCCAATCAGGAACTCATTACCAAAACGGCGGCAAACAAAAACATCAATACCGCTGGAAACTTAGATGAAGCAACTTTAGCAGGCGCGGCAGGAGGAAACAGTGTGACGCTTTCGCATACAGGAGATATTCCTGATGAAATACTAACCACTTGGGCAGAATCTAAAAGTCTGTACCAACAATTGGCTAAAATATGCGGAACAGTAAAAATACAAGGTAGTGAAGTCGTATTGCCAGGCGCTATGATAACACTTTCAGGAATGAGTGATCGTTTCAATGGAGACGTATTTGTAAGTGGCGTGCATCATACCATAACCAACGGAAACTGGCTGACAACCATTCAATTTGGATTAAATCCTGAGTGGTTCGCAGAAACCTACGAGGTCAGTCAATTACCAGCTTCTGGAATGTTACCAGCCATCAGCGGACTGCAAATTGGAGTCGTTTCTGCCTTAGAAGGCGATCCAAAAGAAGAACACAGAATACAAGTAAAATTGCCCATCATTAGTCCTGACGAAGAAGGTGTTTGGGCGCGCGTACTCAGTATGCATGCAGGTGAAGAATTTGGTGTACACTTCTTGCCAGAAATTGGGAATGAAGTATTGGTAGGATTTCTAAATGACGATCCAAACCAAGCCATCGTATTAGGTTCATTATTTAGCAACACAAATGTTTCTCCTGTAGAATATACGGATGACAACTTTGAAAAAGTCATTATGACGAAAAGTGAAATCAAAATCACGATGAATGATGAACTAAAAAGTATCACGCTAGAAACACCCACAGAAAAAATCATCACGATAGACGATGACGAAGGTGTCATTACTCTAAAAGATGAAAACAGCAATATACTGACTTTAAATGCTGATGGAATCACGATAGAATCTGGAAAAGACATCATCATGACAGCAACGGGCGATATTAAAATGGAAGCCATCAATATAGAAGCGATCGCTTCCGCAGAATTTACAGCAGAAGGTGTTTCGGCAACAGTAGAAGGTTCTGCCACAACAACCATAAAAGGAGGAATAGTTCAAATAAATTAAAATACACACACAATGCCAGCAGCAGCAAGAATCACAGACATGCATGTTTGTCCAATGTCAACAGGTCCAGTACCACATGTTGGCGGACCCATATTGCCACCAGGAGCACCAACCGTACTCATTGGCGGATTGCCAGCCGCAAAAGTAGGTGACATGTGTGTATGTACAGGACCGCCAGACAGTATTGTAGCAGGTTCAGGAACAGTGATGATAGAAGGAATGCCAGCCGCAAGAATGGGAGATTCTACAGCACACGGCGGAAGCATTGTATTAGGAGAACCAACAGTAATAATAGGAGGATAACAATGGACTATAAATCAGCAACATACTTAGGAAAAGGTTGGGATTTTCCACCAACATTCCTTGAAAAACGAGGTGAAGTAAAACTCATATCAGACATAGAAGATATTGAAAAAAGTTTGCAAACCATTGTCACAACCAGACAAGGAGAACGGTTAATGCGTCCAAAATTTGGTTGCGATCTCACAGATCAAATATTTGAAAACCTGAGTGCGACGCAAACAACAATTATGAAAAATCGGATCAAAGAAGCTATCGTTTTCTATGAACCGCGAATTGATGTCATCAGAATAGCACTTGACACACAAAATTTCTTAGAAGGAAAATTTTTAATCAAAGTTGAATACCTCATCAGAGCAACAAACACGAGAAGAAACATAGTATTCCCGTATTACATAACTGAAGCAACAGACATATAATCATGCAAAACGATTGTACAGAAAATACATTAATAAAGTTACGCGAAGGCACCACACAGCAAGAGCGTTACCGTGCTTTGCTCGATCCTGAGAATGTAAAACTCATGGGATTTGAAGTAAAGGATTGGATGAACTTTGCAGAAGAATTTTCAAAGCATGTACAATTATTCACCGACAAAAATTACAAATTTACCAATGGAACTTGGGAACCGTTTCACAATGCTTCCGCAGAAATAAAAGAAGTCATTGAAAACTACGCAGAAGGAGACATTACGCCACAATTGGCATTATTTATAGCGTTCTTAAAACTACTAAATCTCAGCAAAGAACGATTTAACAATATCACCAAACGCCATCTTGATTTTTATTACAAAGAAGTATTACAACTCAACAAAAAAGATGAAAAAGCAGATCATGCATACGTAATTTTTGAACTGGCAAAAACAGCAAACGAACAATTTTTAGAAGAAGACACACGTGTAAAAGCTGGAAAAGACAGTGAAGGGAAAGCAATTCACTATCAACTAGAAGAAGAAGTAGTAATCAACAAAGCTAAAGTTTCAGCCTTGCGCAATACGTATGCACAATCAGGCGCTTCAAATTGGTATGCATCTTCCATTGCAAATTCCGCAGACGGAGAAGGAGCTGAAGCCGAAAATGGAGCAACATCATGGTTGCCTTTTGGCAATACTCAACGCAATCTTGCCAAAAAAGGTTTCTCACTCACAGCACCATCACTATTGCTTACAGAAGGACGAAGAATCATCACTATTCATGCTGAATTTGCATTACTAACCAGTGAAGAAGATTTACTATCAATCCTTACCATTGAGCATACAGGTGAAAAAGGATGGGTTTCGCTTCCAACATCAGCGGTCAAAGTAGCAAGTACCGCAGAAAAAACATTAACAATAAAGCTGCAATTGAGCGAAGAAGATGAAAAAATAACAAACTACGATGCTGCAATTCACGAAGGAAAATACAATACTACACATCCTATACTACGCGTTTTATTTACTCCTGAAGACAAATCTGTAGAGACATATAATCTCTATTTAAAAATCGCTACAGCGGAATTAGCTTACGTAAATATTACGACAACGGGAGAATATAAAAATAATCTTACGGTAAAAAATGACCTAGGAAAAGTAAAAACGGAAAATCCATTTTATCCATTCGGTCCGCAAGCCAAAAAACAGGCAAAGTTGAAAATATCTTCGGATGAGTGGATTGGAAAAAATATCAAGGAGGTTCAAGTTTCATTAAACTGGAAAGACTATCCAGAAAATTTCAAAGAACATTACCAGCATTACATCAAGCAATATTTAAACATCAAACCGCCCAATACGTTCAAATCATTATACGAAGGATCGGGAACTAAAACAGCATTAGTAAGCAATGCAAATGGCAGTAATCGTTTTCGTGTAACAGCAAGTTACATTGAAGAAATCAAAAATATTGGCGGCTTAACAGACGATGATGCCGATAGCTACGAAGTAGACGAAGCACAAGCGGAAGAATTAGGTGTAGACCATTCTGCCGCAGGTTTAGACGGTGAAGAAGCTGAAACACTAAGCGAAGAAGATTTACAAGCATTAAAAAGTCAGCAAATGTTTTCTGGAGTGTCAGCAGCAACATTCAAAAACTTTTTGCCGCCAAACGTAACGTACATTCCAAAAGAAACGGACGATCATTTTATTCAATTAGCTTTAGAAAATGATTTCTTGCACAGTGCTTTCGCGAAACTATATACGTACCACGCACTAAACGAATTGGCATTGCCAAACAACGCATACACACCATTTGCTGAAAACTTAAGTGTAAAAGTCACAACGATAGAAACGATACGAAACAGCATTCAGCATGTAGGATTGTATCACGAATTACCTTTTGGAATACAAGAAGTATCTGCATCAAATTTAACACTAATGCCAGCACCACAAAATGGCGGGCAATTATATATCGGATTTGAAAATGCAATTGCCGATCAAAACATACAATTCCTATGTCAAATAGAAGAAGGTTCTGAAAACCCTGATGCAATTGATCCGAACGACAAAGCGGTTGTAACATGGCAATATTTACATAACAACACTTGGATAAACCTAAAACCAACATATTTACTCAAAGACCAAACCGACAACTTTTTAAAAGCAGGATTGGTAGCCTTTACGGTTCCAAAGCAATTTGGAAACAACACAATTTTTGCAGAAGAATATCTATGGATTCGAGCTACAATCTCCAAAACATACGATACGGTTTCTAAGTTCACAAACATTCACGCGCAAGCTGTAGAAGTCAGTTTTTTAAACAATGACAATACCTTAGAACATCTTGAAAAAGGAATGCCCGCAGAAACCATTTCCAAACTCGAAGAACGTTTGGCAACCGTAAAAAAAGTAACGCAACCATATGCTTCTTTTGATGGTTTACCAAAAGAAAGTGACTTGGATTTTTACAGACGAGTTAGCGAACGATTACGTCATAAAAACAGAGCCATAACACTGTGGGATTATGAACATCTCGTGCTTCAGGAGTTTAATTATTTACATAAAATCAAATGTCTAAATCACAGTACAAGCACAAGTTTTAAAGCTCCAGGAGAAGTATTATTGGTTGCTATTCCAAACATTATCGATCAAAATGTATACGACATTTACAAACCAAGACTCAGTCAAAGCAAACTAAACGCCATTGAAAACTACATCAATGAACTCAACACATTACATGTAGAAGCTACAGTAGTTTCGCCTGTGTACGAGCCTGTTGCCATTTCGTTACATGCTAAATTCTATGAAGGACTAGATGCCAACTATTACGAAAAACAATTGCGAAACGATCTTACACAATACTTGTCTCCTTGGGCATTTGACAAACAACAACCCATTCCGTTTGGAAATGCATTATATGCTAGTGAAGTCATCTTCTACATAGAAAATTTAGACTATGTAGATTACATAAAAGACTTCAAAATGTTGCATGATGGAGCCGAAAAAGATGAAATCATTCCAACCGATCAAAAAAGCATATTAACCTCAGTAATACCAGACGCACACACTGTAAACGCCATAACCGAAGCACAATGTTAAACGTAGATGAACATATCACCATACCGAGCAATGTAAGCCATCAAGACGATCTGGATTTTCAATATCTAAGAGACGCAGGACAGCAATACATTGAACAACTCAGTCGAAAAATTTGGACAGATTACAACATCACCGATCCAGGAATTACCATTATGGAATTGTTGTGCTATGCCATTACGGACTTAGGTTTGCGTATGGATCAGCCAATGGAAAACTTGGTAGCATCACCAGAAAAAAACTTCGAAAAGATGCACGAACAGTTCAAATCGGCAAAAAATATACTAACGTGCAGACCTGTAACAGCAATCGATTACAGAAAACTATTCATAGACATTAAAGGTGTCAAAAACTGTTGGTTAGCCATTCACGCACTTCCTTTACATGCAGAGTGTAATATAGAACATCCAAAAGTAAGTTTTCAACCATTTGTAAATTCTCCATACAGAACGGAAACCTTCAACATAAAAGGATTATACACCATTTTAGTTGATTTTGATGACGATGAAGATTACGTTGAAGAAGACATCATAGCAGAAATATTTACCAAATATCACGAAAACAGAAACCTCTGTGAAGACTTGGTTGAGGTTATAAAAATAAAAAAGCAATGCATTCGTGTCTGTGCAGAAGTTCAGCTAGAAAATGGTGCCAACGAAGAAAAAGTACATGCAACTATTCAATGGGCAGTATCGCAATACCTATCGCCAAGTGTACGAGCAAATTCGTTAACTGAAATGTTAGATTTAGGACTTACGTCAGATGAAATATTTGAAGGTCCAATCTTAGAAAACGGATTCTTAACATCAGAAGCATTACAAAAATCAGAGCTTCGCAAGCAAGTACGTCTGTCAGACATTATGAACATTATCATGAAAATTGAGGGTGTAAAACTGATTGAAGATATCAGTATTGACAACTGTCCGCCAAAAAATGATGATGATTGTGATTGCAACCAAAACATCAACGCAAAAAGTGATCCTTGGTTAATTTGTATAGAAGAAAATCACTTGCCTGTTTTGTGCGATCAAAGTACGTTTAAATATAAAAAAGGCTTCTTGCCAGTTGGCTTAAACAAAGAAATGGTAGCGCAATACACGGAAGCATTAGAAGCTGCCGACAAAGCAAGTCAGGAAAAAACCTTTGACGATTTACCAATGCCTTTAGGTGTGTACAGTCAAATAAAATACAACACCATACAACATCACTTACCAGAAAACTACGGAATTTCTAAATACGGACTTTCCAGTACCGTTTCTGACGAACGCAAAGTAAAAGCAAAACAATTACAAGGCTACTTGCTCTTTTTCGATCAAGTATTAAGCACCTATTTTTCACATTTAGAGCACATCAAAACACTCTTATCGGCAGATGAAAACTTACAACAAACCTATTTCTTTAAAGCTGTAGATGGCATTAGCGGTATAGAAACGCTCATTGACGATTATCCAAACTACAAAGACAATGTAGAAAATATCATTGACAAACTAGAAGATTTTAACGAACGCAGAAACGAACTCTTAGATCATTTAATTGCACGTTTTGCGGAAGTGTTTGAAGACTATACCAACACGATGTACAAACTATTTGGCAAAGATAAAGACGGTGTAGAAGCAAACATCATCAATACCAAAAACAAATTCATCAAAGAATACGATAAAATAAGTTCAGATCGCGGATTGGCATTCAACTACAGGAAACCAAAACAATGGAACACCAACAATGTATCAGGTTTTCAAAAGCGAATTGCACTCTTATCTGGTTTAGATGATTATTCACGACGTGACTTATTTAACGATGCCATCAGTATAGAAACGCTAAAACGAGAAACAGTATCAGAAGGCGTTCACTTTGAATATCGCTGGAAAATACAAAGCGACAGCAAAGTATTTCTATCTTCACAAAAAGACTTCCGATCTAAACAACAAGCAATCAATGAATTGCTAGAAGTTTTAAAACTGGCGACCAATCAGGAGCACTTTGTATTACGCCAAACGGAAACAAAATCAAAACGGTATTACGTAGCATTACTAAATGACGAAGGAGTTTTAGTAGGTAGACAGTACAATCATTACTATGCTACCAAAGACAAAGCAGAATTAGCGCGTAAAAAAGCAATTGAATACATCAACAACTTACTATTTGATGAAGGTTTCTACATGATAGAAAACATTCTTACACTACCATATCACACGCAAAACATAGACGATTTAAACGACTGTTTGCCACTTTGTATTGATGATGGATGTAATACGTGTATAAAAATTGATCCATTCTCATATCAGGTAACAATCATATTTCCAGGCTATACGTCACGATTCTCTAACATTGATTTCCGCATTTTCATGGAAGATTTAATCCGTAGAGAATTGCCAGCACACATTCAACCACGAATTTGTTGGGTAGGACACATTGATGGCGCATTGACGCGAATAGAAAAAGAAGAAATAGTCAATGTCGGAATCTCAGATATGGTCATTTCAGAACCTGTAGATGCAGTCAGTATAAAAGAAAAAGAAATTACGGAAAGTGAAGAAGATAAAGTAGTAAATGAAAAAAATGACAGCATCAAATACACCATTATTGATGATGATGAAGCCTACGACATGAAACACATACAAAAAGCTTGGCGAAAATTTTTAGAATCTAAAAAAAGCAAAGCAAATGGTTACATGGCAACGCACAAAATAACTAAAGAATTACTCTGTGCAATTAACAGAATGAACACCATTTACGCAACAGGAACATTGCACGACTGTAATGATGACGATGGCGAAAATAAAAACAGAATTATACTAAACAGAAGTGCGCTTGGCTCACTCTAATTAGTAATACCTAAAAAGTGATGAAGTAAAAAAACGGAAAGAAAAATGAAAAATTAGAAATAACGCTAAATATTGGCTAATAAGTCTTAAAAAGTGACTAAAACCTTCTAAAGAAATCTCAGAGCGTAGCGATCTAAAAGCGCAGCAGTCTAAATTCTAAAAGCGTAGCAATCTAATTCAATCATTCAAAAAATACAACACAGATGAAAACAATAGAGAAAAAAGACCCGTATTTAAATATCTTAAACACAGAAGGCAATATCTATGAAGAATTTTTGCCAGATCAGGTATTAACGCACAAAAATCTAAATAAAGTTGTAAATTACTTCGAAGATCAAGACCGTGTGAGTCGCGTGTACTTAATCGGAGTTGGGATTGGATGCGGAATGAATATTGTTTCATATTCTGAAGATGAAATTATTATAGGTCAAGGAGTCGGAATTACGACTGATGGCGACATTATAAAAACAGAGACACGTAGGTTTCAATACTATTCGAACTTGACAGACAGAGCGGCTTACGCTTTATTTGAAGGGACACAGGTATATGAAATCTATGAACAAGAGGGAGCGGGTCGTCCACTGGATGAGCATCCGCTTTCCTCTTTTACAACTAACGTACAAGGAACACTCAAAGATTACATAGTATTAGCATATGTTGAAAACTATACAGAAGATGAAGGTTTGTGTGGCGGTTCTGGTTGTGACGAAACGGGAAACAAAGTATATAGTAATATAAAGTTTTTACTCACCCACAAAAGCAATTACGCCAAACTCATTGCAGGAGATACCATTTACAGAAGTCATGATGTATTGGCATACTACGATTCACTTCCAGAGTTGTGTGTGCCACGTTTGTTATTAAATAGCGGAAATGTAAACTCTGGACTTTCAATTCACAATCAATTCAAAGAAACTTTTTATCTCAAAGAAGAATTAAAAACTGCGATTAAAACCATTATTGAACGTTTCAATCATCGCATTAACTTTTTGCATTATGGAGTAAATATCAACGAAATCACTAATTACATAGACACTATTTTTACAGTTGGGCAACAAAATTACATTCAGTATAAATATGATCTACTCAAAGATTTAGTTGATACCTATCGTGAAATTCGCGAACTTATCTTACATACAAAATTTGAATGTGTTGCCAACATTAAAGCATTTCCAAAACACCTTTTGCTAGGAACCTTAGATGAAAACTTACGTATGCACAGACGTCACAGTTTCTATCCGTCGCCTACGGTTTCTCAAAATGATAAAAACTTATTGGCAATAAGAGCATTATGCATTCGGTTTTACAATCAACTAAAAGAATACAAAATACCAAATCCGAAAACGGCGACAATAAAAGCAACTCCTTCCAAAAGTTACGAATACAAGTTGAGTGAGCGCAGCATTCCATATTACTATCAGACTAGAAATGCATTAGTGTCAAATTGGAATCCTGTATCAATTCAGCAACGAAAACCCAAAAATCAATTGGGCTATCATGTATTAAAACTTAAAAACATTCCGTGTGTACAAGAACCGTTAAAATTCAGTCATTTAGACAAAGATTTTTACCGAATAGAAGGACATTTAGGAAAAGACTATCGCACAGCTCTCAAAAGAATAAGAACCTTAAAAAAACAGTACAACCTCGCTTTTGATGTAAAAGCTGTCAGTATCGGATTTCCTGTAAAAAAAGTTTCTATTGAAGATGACAAATGTGACACCAAAGACTATTCAATCTTACTAAATACTTGGGAACAAGAATTTTGTTGTACGGCAGAAAGCGCCATAGAATTCTTTGAAAATTACCAATACAAAAACTTAGGAGACAATGGCACGAGCACTACTAAATTTCCGTTGCTAACAGCTCAATTGTCTGGACAAACATTTGAATTATTCAACAAATCAGCAACAACAGGGAAAATAAATCTTGAAAAAACCTCAGAAAAAACGATCAATGTAAACTCAAGTACACAAAATCCAAAAAATGATTCACAGGCGCAATATCAAAACTCTATCAGTTACGCCATAGATCAAGCGTATTCATATGCAGGTACACAAAATGTTTCTGCGGTATATCTATCAAATATTGCTTTACAAATCATCGATCAGCTTTCAAATGGTGATGATGTTGTTCCTGATGATTACTTCTTTTACACGGAATCTGCTGTAAAAATCATTGCCAGTCTCAGAGAAATCAAAAGACTGTTCATAAAATCATTAGATGAAATATACAATACAGAAAAATGGAAAGCACTCAATGATGCTATTGAATTACTATGCTCAAACGTAGATCAAGTACTATTCAAAATATCAAAAGCAGGAGAAAACTCAAGTTTTGGAAGCAATACACACGATAAAATGTATGAATATTACATTTACGATCTATCAAAACTATGTTGTCTAAAAGAACGTTTCTCATGGTTAAAAACTCAAATTGACGACATTCGATACAGCATTTACAACAAACTCATACTTTCACATCTCATAGCAAAACATCCTGGTTTAGAACACATGGGAGGCGTACCAAAAGGAGGAACATTCCTTATGGTATACATCGGAAGTGTTGAAGAAGACCTAGATGGCACAACCGTATTAAAACCATACAATGGAGAAGTACTATACGACTTTGCCCTACCATACATGTGTTGTTCAGACTGTCCGCCAGAAACAATCGTATACAGTGAAGAACCAGAAACGACACTTGCCATCTCTAAAACAAAATTTTGCTTGCCAGCAGATGAAGGGCAAGTAGATTTCATTATAAGTCCATCAGATGGTGTAGTTACTTCTTTAGAAGGAGAAGGTTTTATTGTAGAAACAGAAAATGGTTATGCGTTTGATCCTACTTTAGTACCAGACAACCTCATAGGAACAACCTTAACTTTCTTAGTAGATGGAAAAACACCAAAAACACCTGTGGAAATCTGTGTATTCAAATTTCCAACAGACATTACAGCAAACTACAACTCACCAGAATGGAGTGATGCAGGCATCTCAGTAAACCTATCGGTAACTCATGAATCAGTTCCATATGCATACAACTACACATATATGTGGAAACGCGCCAACGGATCTGAAATAGGAACAGGAACGGATCTTTCGGCAATTTCTTTTGAAAATGTAGGAACAACATTTGAAGAAACGCTGATTGTAACTATTGGAATAGAAAACGAACCTGGAGTTTGTGAAATAGATGTTGAAGTTCCCGTGAACGAATCAAGACCAGTTCCAGAAGATATTGAAGTTATAAACACCATTTGCTATAGGCTAACGGAAACGTCTCCAACTTGGGTTCCAATAACAGTCATGCCATTTGGAGCTTTCCTAACATCACCACAAGAACCATCTGATGGACCAAGTTTTATAGAAATAACGGATGAAGGAAACTATTTTATCAATCCAGCAAAAGTTCCACCAACATTAGCCGGAGAAGACATTAAATTTCGCGTCAACGGGACGCTTATAGAAAACAAAAGTACGGTAGTTGCCATGCTTCCGGCTTTCGTCAACAGAGATGAAGAAGGAAATGCACTATTGCCATACGAAATTGTGGAATGGACTTCTGAAAGTGTCATCATCAATCTATTGGTCAGACATCAATTTGAATCAGAAACGTACATAGAATACAGGTGGATTGATTTAAATAATAACAATAGCGAAATAGGAGACTCAAGAATTGTTGAAAATATAGAAATTCCAGCTGATGGCGATATGGCAGGCGGCATGTACAGAGTAGAAATGCGCGTTAGCGGCTTAGAAGATTCTTGCTTTGTTTTCTTTGATATAGATATTTCTCTAAATCGTCCTACATTAGACATTCCAAGAGGAATTTGTTTCCCTGAATCTATAGAACTCAGTGTCGGTCTTGACGATAATGTAACAACGTCTGCAGCAACCAATCTTATTCAGCGAATTTCTAGTGTAGTTACCTTTGAATCAGGAAACATTACCAATGCCGAAATAGGACAACCTATACAAGTCTTTCTAAACGATTCCCTTGTTGCAACCACAACAATTTACAAAGTTCCTTCACAAGAAAATGTAAGAGCTAATGAAGAATTTGTTCGTTGGGATGGCGAAAGTGTGATCGTCGATTTAACAGCAAATCCAAGAGTGCCAGGAGTTGCAAATCCGCAAAACTATCTTGAAATAAAATGGTTTGACGATCAAGGAAATCCTATAGCAGATGAAGACCTTTTAGGCTTTAGAGTTCCTGCACCAAATGGAGAAGTGAATGTTACATTTAAAGTGTTGGTATGTGTAAAACCAGGTTTAGGACTTATACATGCTTGTGAAGTAGAAGTGCCTATAACTATCAATTACACACGACCAACTTTTGAGCTAGAGCGAGGATATTGTTTTGATGATCTCAATCCGATTCCAGAAATTACCATTCCTGTTTCACCAGAAGATGCCGAAATTACCTCTCCATTTGGTAGTGATTTAATAACTCCTAGCAATGATGGAAACTCGTATGTTTTCAATCCGTCGCAAATTGGAGATGGCAGAATAGGAGAATTGCTAACCTTTGAAATTGGAGGTGTTGAAATAACTTCAACCACAGTATACAGAATACCAAACGAAAACGAAATCTTTGCAGAAGATGTATTGTTACGTTGGGAAGATAATGATGTTGTTTTAAATCTTACTACAACGTTGAATATGCCTAGCGTACACAATCCAGAAGCATATTTAGACATAAAATGGTTTGACAATAATGGAAACCTCATAGAAAACACTGCCGAACATACCATTGCAACAAATGGAAGTGTCATTACAACGTATACCGTAAAAGTTTGTGTAAAACCAGAATTAATGGATACTGACCCTTGTGAAACGGACTCAATACCTGTAGAAATAAGACATTCTGCACCAACACCAGATACACCAGAAAATTTAGGATTAATAGACAAATACTGTTGGAAAAATGGCACGACGCCATTATCAGTAATAATCACGGTAGATCCTAATGATTTTGACATCACATCGCCACAAGAAGAATCTCCAGAACAATTCCTAATCAGAGAAAACGGCAATTACAGATTTGTACCTGCACAAATTCCGGATAGCGAAATTGGAAATCCAATTGAGTTTATGATAGACGATCAAATAGTCGATACTACTTGTGTATTCAAAATGCCAGCAGATGAATCTCTAGTGCATGATACCAACAATTCAGCGGTGAATAACGGACAATACCTCTTTAGATTTATTCACGATTACGGACAAAGAGACTATATGAACTACAGATTAGTAGACATTATTAGCGGACAAACCTTAACGCCAGTTTTACCAAATCCATTAACATATAGAGTACAAGCAGAAGGTGGCGCAAGAAGCATTCGATACAATCTACAAATAAGAGTAGACAATTTAGAATGTGTTTCTTCAAAAACGGTAACGGTAACAGTGCCAAGCAACGATGGACCAACAATTCCGACAGATCCGATCGATCCAACAGGACCAACAGGACCAACAAATCCAGGAACAGGTACCACAAATCCTTTAGGACGATTGGTATGTTCAACTCCGTACGAAGAACGTCTCAACATATTAAGAGTTCCAGATGATATTGTAGCACTCAAAGGTTTATTTGAAAATCGAGGAATATCTGATACGGTAGTAGAAGACATTCTCAATCCTTTACAGGCTACTTATGAAAAAATAAAACGTTCTAAAAACTTAAACAACGATCGTATTTCAGAAATCAACAACTTAAATAGATTGCGATTAGATTTAGATGAAAAATACATTACAGATATACGTTTTGCCAATTCTAAAGATGTCTTTTTAAAACTTGATGAAGTATTAGAACTATCATCATTAGAACTATTGCGTTGCGTAGATAATGACAATGCGGCTTCGCTGATGACAGGAATCATAAGTTTGTCAAATCTCAGAAATGCAGATTATGGTGACAACTCACGATCAAGAATAAATGATGATTACCTAAATACATTCGATAATAAAGGTGATAACATTAAAAACAATCTAAACAACACATATTCAATTACAAAGGGTATCTAATCCATGCATACAATCCACGACATAGCGTTTGATGTAAACATTAATTACAACGACAAATCCGTGTCTTGGGAGCAATACTATGTCAATTTCTTTAAAGAAAAACTCTTACCAAGAGTAGCACATGTTTGTGACAATTGGGACAAAAAACATCCCAATACCAAATGCACGATTGATAGCATTGAAATCAATGTTGAGGTAAATGATATTGACCTGCAAAGTTTAACGAAAGAAATCATGCAGCAAATCAATCAGCAACTCATGTCTATAAACGCTGATGGAAGTTCTCGTGATGGTAAGCTTATTGCAAAAACCACACGAGAAGCTTCTGCCTTTGACGCATTGGTTACGTATCTCTCTAGCGGAATATTGCCTGCGCATATTTCTGTAAAAGCCTTTAAAGATTGGCTGAACGCTATTGTGGAGTTCACTTCCGTAGAAAGAACAAAACTAAGAACAATATTTGCCACAAACTCAGAAACCATTGCGCGTATGTTGTCGCTACTGCGGAATGATTACGAAAAGCTATTGAGCATCATAGAAAGCAAACAGCAAATAACCTCAAATTACGTAACGCTTGAAGCTACATTCTTTCAAGAATTTCTAAAAGCAATCACCAAAAGTTTTACGCTAAACTATGCAACTTCAGAAGCTAAAATTTGGCATCAAACACTCGGTTTTAGTACTTCAGTAACGCAATTCTCAAAAACCTTGTTGCAACTCTTACAACCCAAAGCCAAAGCCGAAGGAAAACAATTGAAAAACTGTAACGAAAAACAGCTATCTATAGCATTAATACAAGCCATTACACAGTATGAAGCAGGAAAGGAAATCACAATCAACGCTTCTACCATTGCTAAAGTGACCAAAGATATTACTGTTAAAACAGAAACTTCAACAACTAATACAATTTCGGAAAATAAAACGCGTAAAGAAGCAACGCAAAAAACAACTGACAAAACAGTAAAAACAACTGAAAAGTCATCAACTACCAACACAGAAGAAGCAAATCGTAAAAAACGCAATCTAAAACTAGCAGACGAACAGAAGCAAGTGCAAACAAAGAATTCGGTAGAAAATTCGGAAACAAAAAATGCCTCAGCGAAGGATCAATCAATTACAGAAGCAACTGGCAAATCAGCGAACGATCTACAAAACAGTAACGAAAAAAATGGAACAACCAACAACAAAGGTACTGACAAAGAGGAACACAAATCGCGAAAAGAAGCAAGAACAAATCTCGCGGAAGCGGACAAACAAAAAAGAGTTACAGACGACATCGGATTAACCACAGAAAAATCGGGATTAATACTCTTAAATCCTTTCATTAAAAGGTTTCTCAGTGGTGTCGAATTGCTCACAGAAAATAACGAAATCAACGATTTTGGTAGAGCTTGTATGTTGCTACATTACTTGGCTACAGAAACTGAAAATGGCACTGATGTAGAATTTACGTTGGAAAAAATACTCCTAGGAATTCCGCAAGAAACCATTGTAGATTATGAAACACCGTTAACAGAAAGTGACAAAAATGCTTGCGAAGAATTACTGCGAGCCATTTTAGAACATTGGACACCATTAAAAAGAAGTACGATCAACACATTGCGTGACATGTTCCTAAAACGCGACGGAGTACTAAAAATAACGGAAGAAGACATCAAACTCACTGTTGAAGGCGCTGCGCAAGACATTTTGCTAAAACAAGTTCCGTGGAACATCAGCTTAATTCGTTTAAAATGGATGGAGAAAATGCTACACATTGAATGGTAAACAAAACAAACAACAATACATAAAATAAGATGAATACAGCTAGGGCGCAAAAAAAATCTACGGACAAATCGAAGGGGAAATCTTCTCAGTCGAACATGTTCATTGCGCCCCAAAAAGCAAAAAAGAAACAGCAAAAAGCTACTGACGATAAAAAGGCAGAATTGTTCATAGTTCCCAAAACGGAAAACGTACCAAGCAAAATAAACGAAACCAAAAATACGCAAGGAAACAATACTACCAAAAGTAAAAAAACATCAGGAGCAAACATTCAAGAAAAAACACCAAAAACAGGTTTGGCAGTAGCAAAAGCAGGCAAAGCTGATGCTGCAATTGGCAAGAAAAAAGGTGATAAAAAGCAAACTACAAAAGATGGTGGCGCACCAAAAGGTAAAGAAGCAAAAAAGAAGGAATACAAAGTTATCAAAACACCTTCAAAACCTGAAAATGACAAAGCTTTTCAAGACACATTACAACATGTAAAAGGTGTCAAAGAAGAACAAGAAGTACATCCAAAATCAGAAACCAAAGCCGCAGAAGTACAAGCAGCTGCTGTATTGCCGACACAAGATCAGCAAAAAGTAAATGATCGTGCAGCACATTATGGAAGTATGGAAGCGACTTCAAAAGAAGCGACCAAAAAGAAATTTACCAAAGAAACCTTCAAAGCATCGCTTGAAAAAGAGCTAAAAACCTTAGAAGACAACTTACCAACAGATGAAGATAGCGCAAAACAATTTGAAAAAGACAAACCGTTAGACAAAGTAAAAGGCAACGTAAACAGTAATGTTACGGAAGAAAAAGACAAACTAGCAGGTCCGTTAGCGAGCAATGCTAAAGATCCAAATCCGCCAAAAAGTACAGCACAAACGGTAGAAGCAAAAGCGCTTCCAATTGATGATGTTGGAAAAGCTCCGAAACCAATCAACAAAAAATCGGCAACGGTAAAACCAAAGCATAAAACTGAAATTTCCATGGAAAAGGAGAGTGATTCTTTGGATGATTTCATGGAAGAAAATAAAATTACCGATTCGCAACTTGCCAATGCCAACGAGCCAAAATTTACCGAAGCACTCGATTCCAAAAACAAAGCTAAAGAAGAAGCGAAAAAAGCCCCAAAAACCTATCGTAAAAAGGAAAATGCGATACTTGGCGATGCAAAAACTGTTGCTGGACATGCCGGACAAGACAAATTGGGAGCTATGTTTTCGCAACGTGCAGGCGACTTTAAAGAAGTTGCAGGCGCACAAAGTACCAATGAAAGTCAGGATAAACTCGAACAAAAACGCATCAACAAAGAATTTACACGTATTTACAACAAAACCAAAGAAGCTGTTGGAAAACGTTTGGATAAAATTTCTACTGATGTCGATGCTTACTTTGCAGAAGGTGGTGCTGTAGAAAACGCTAAAAAATCTTTTGAAAGTCGTGTAGAGAAAAAGCTAAGCGATATTTATGGTTGGACAACCATTGACGATAGTATTGCAAGTTTCTTTGCGGGTGAAGATGTAAACGCTGGTGCTGTGGAAGGTGTATTCCAAACAGAAAAAAGAGTTTTCATCAACAAGCTTGATAAAATATTTGACAAAATTGCGGGTGTCATTGCAAAAGGTCTCAATGAATCTATGACGTTAATTGAAACAGGAAGAACGGAAATGGATACCTTTTACCAAGGATTGGATAAAAAGCAAAAAGAACTCGCGAAAGATTCTCTAGACACCTTTAATGATAAATATTCAGACTTAGAAGAAACCGTAGCTTCTAAAGAACAAGAATTGGCGCAAGACTTAGCCAAACAATACAAAGAAAATGTAGACAGTCTACGCGCTACCTTTGACGAAATCAAAGAACGCGTAAGCTCATCGTGGTTAGAAGCGGCGTTTAACTTCTTAAAAGGAATTGTAGAAACAATTCTGAAAATAAAAGACATGTTATTCACGCTCATTGCGGCGTTGGTAGATGCCATTACGGCAATCATTACCGATCCGATAGGTTTCTTAAAAAATCTTTTCTTGGGAATAAAACTTGGGTTTGAATACTTCTTTGCAAACATCAAAACACACCTAATCACTGGATTGATAGAATGGTTAACAGGTTCGTTAGGTGGCGTAGGAATCACCATTCCGGATAATCTATTCAGTCTCAAAGGAATCTTTAACCTAGTCATGCAAATCTTAGGATTAACGTGGGATTACTTTAGAAGCAAAGCTGTAAAACTCTTAGGAGAACCTGTTGTAGAAGGCATGGAAAAAGCGGTAGAAGTCTTTACCATCATCAAAGAAAAAGGTGTAGAAGGACTTTGGGAATATATCAAAGATCAATTCAATGACTTAAAAGAAACGGTCATGGACGCCATTCGCGACATGATTATTACGAAAGTCGTAGAAGCAGGAATCAAATGGATTATGGGATTACTCAGTCCAGCAGGAGCTTTTGTAAAAGCGGCAATGCTCATTATAGATGTCGTTCGCTTCTCATAGAACGCGCCGCACAAATATTTGAACTCGTTACGGCGTTCATAGAAGGAATCAAAGCCTTGGCTTCTGGTGGTGTAGAAACTTTTGGCAAAATCGATAGAAAAAGCCTTGGCAAAAACACTTCCAATACTCATTGGTTTTCTTGGCGGCATTTAGTTTGGTGTGACAGGATTAACGGCAAAAGTTGCAGAAAATCATCAAGCGTGTTTCGCAAGCGTATTGACAAAGCCATCAATAAAGTGATTAAAAAAGCTAGAAAGGCTTTCAAAGGTTTGGTAAAAAAGGGGAAAGCGAAGGTAAAAGATATCGCTACGAAATTGATTGGTTGGTTAAAGTTCAAAAACAAATTCAAATCAAAAGATGGCGGAAATCATACATTATTCATTAAGAAAAAAGGGAAAAAACAAGTTTTCTATGTTGCTAGTGATCCGACTCCGGTTGAAAAATTCTTAAAAGACAAAAAAAACAAAGAGAAAGATAAAACAAAAAAAGGAAATATTGGAAAGGCTTTAAGCTACTATGAAACTACAGTTATCACAGAAGAAAATGATGTTTTAAATAAAGAAAAAGAATACAAAGCAGAACCAGATAAGAAAAAGAAAAGGTCTAAACGATATGAATATCAAAAAGCAACTGAAAAATTGAGAAAAACAATGCAAACTTTTGCTAATAAATTATCTGCCCTTGAATTTGGTAATGAAAATGATGAAACGGTTAGAACCAAAATAACAAGTAAGAAAAAAGGAGGTAGAGCGGGAAATGTAAAAGCTTGGCCATTGACATATTTACCTGGAGAATTTACAGGCTCTACGCCTAAAGAAAAACCACCAGGATGGACAGGTTACGCACAAGATGCAACGGATCAATGGGTAAGAGGACACTTCCTAAGTGAACAATTACATGGACCTGGAGTGAATTGGAATATGGCACCAATAAGTCAATCGGCGAACTCACAAATGGAAACCGTTGAGCATAAAATGATTCCTAAAATAAAAGAACAAGGTAAATTTTATTATTATATTACTGATGCTACTTATGATGATTCAAGAACAGGTGATGATAAAAATATACCAACTAAAATAAGAATAGCTTCTGGAGAACTAAAACGGAAAGAAGGTACGACAGATAAATTTATACCAAAGACAAAAGGACCATCTGTACCTATTTCCGTAGGATTACCTAACTTAGGTGGACCACCAAATTTAAACGTAGCTGGAAGACCAATACTAGAAAGTAAGGGAATCAAGAGTGGACTTGCTCGTGATATATTGACATGTAGGGATAAATTTAAAGAAACTAATGGTGGTTTTGAAAATTTAGCTGATTTAATAGCTAGCTTGAAATTAATGTATTCAGATTCATTAACACCAAAAGAAGGAGGACAACCATCGAGACGATTAAAAAGTTTAAGAACTAATCACATAACTGAACTTACGAATTTAATTTCAGTTGAGAAAAAAGTGAAAATTGAATGATATTACAAGAAAAATTTAAGAAATTGGTAGAACAACTGAATGAGAATCAATATGTAATTATAGAAAAAATTGCTATAGGAGAAGCTACTGATGACGCACTTGTTGGAGTAATTCTTAATGTTATAAATTACAAAATACCAGAAATAATAGTAAATTTTTACAATGAAGTTTCTTATGTGAAAATTTATTGGAAATGTAACTTAGTAGAAAATAATCAAATCACTAAATACAGTAAAGAAGATGAACAAGTTTATGGTGACATAAATATTCTTGATTTAGCAGAAATGACAGCTTTTGATGAAAAACTATTGTCCGAATATTGGACTAGGAATATGGAAGCAGAGGAATTGGAAGATGTAAAAAATTTTAGATATTTTAATAAACATGATGAGTACTTACGATTAGGTTTTTTAGTAGAAGATGATATAATGTCTGATGAAATATATTATATTCAAGAAGGCACTACAGGATTCGCGAAAGCACCATTTAGTTTTGAAGAATATTTAGATACGATTTTTAAATTCAAAGGGTTTTTAGGGTTTGAATATAACATGTTATATCCAGAAACCGAGTCTAATGAAAGAATGCAACATTACATAAAAGAAATATTTGGCGAATAGCTTCATTGCAAATAATCCCCAAACATAGGTATAAACCCCACAAATCTATTTTTGTATATTTAAAAAAACAAAAGTAAATCGTACTGTCATGGCAACCAATCCAACCAAAGAAGAGAAAGAAGAACAATCAAATCTTATCAAAAATGGGTAATAAATTATACAACTTTTTTGCTTCTCTCAACAAGTTTCGTCGTTCCTCTTTTCTAAGTATCATCATCTTAATTGTGATCTTTTTATTAGTCAAAGCACTCGATCAAGCATACACACTATTAGTCGATATGATTGAACGCGATGCCACATCACTCATACTATGTTACATTATCATTTCTGTATTTGCATTGGTTATCTCGCATTACCCAATCTATATTTACTATGCAAAAGATATCAATGATAGTAAAGATGAAAACTACTGGTATGCGCACATTTGGTTAGGATTCTACAAAATATTTACCTTCAATAAAAAGCCGAAAAGTGCTATTACAACCAATCAAAACTATGAACAGGATTACATGGCAAAATTCTTTCGATACAGTTTGGGACTCTGCATCTTTTCCATCTGGACGTACTATATTTACAAAACCTACGAACCCAAACTACTATTTGCTTTTGGAAGTGTAGACATCTTTTGGGGAATCAATTTTTTACTCTACGGAACACCATTTTTGATACTTCTATACATGTTGCCTAAAAAACAACGCATAGAAAAAGAAAACAAAACATACAGAGAAAATAACAATGAGAATACAGACAATTACAACAAATTCTATACAAGAGGCGTTATCATATTCTATGTAATTACCATACTTTCGGTCATTTTACTATTAATTACCGCATACGGCACAAGTTTTAACTTTACATCATACATTCTCTTACAACTTCTCACACTCAGTTTAGCACTTACGTATATATATTTCCGACTATTCCGATCAAAACTCTACGACTTTGCATCTGTATTTCTCATTAGAAAAATAGAAGTAAACTTCAACTATGTAGTCTTCTTTTTTATCATTGCTTTGTTAATTCTCGGATTACTCATCTATAGTAACATTGCTGTGGCGTATGGGTATAAAATTGTAAATGCAATGGTCATTTTATTCGGATATCTATACATCATTTACTACGGATTGGCATGTATTCTAAAATATCTTTTTGTAATTCAGGCGATGAAACACCAAAGTGAAGCATTCAAAAAAGGAGAAATTGACGAAGACATTTACAAAAAACACTCAGGAATTGAAGAAAGCAAAATTTCCAGAATCATTCCACTGGAAGATCAAGAACAATTTGTAAAATGTGGTCGTAGAAGAACAACCTATTATCTTGTCATAATGATAATTATTATAGGAACTTCAATGATTTGGAGAGAAAGTAGCGTACATGCTCTCGATACACAGTCTGCAAATCCTCGTACAGATAATGACGTGGTAAAAATGGAAACCTACAGAAATGAACTTCAACAACGTATCAAAGACGACAAGCCGCTCATATTTGTAGCATCGCATGGTGGTGCCTTAAAAGCAAATATCTGGACGATGAAAGTATTAAATCACATTCAAAAGAAAACCAACGGTGCATTTTTAGATCAAACTGCTTCTTTTTCTGGTGCCTCTGGTGGAATGATGGGACTTTCCATGTATGCCGTTTTATCAGGACAATTTCCAAAAAATGTACAAAATCGTTTCGATTTAATCGAAAAAAGAATTGATACAGTTGCTTCAGAAGATTATGCTTCCCGAGACATTTCGTATACGCTTGGTTGGGATTTTATTCGAAAAGCCACAGGATTCAAAGAAATAAGCCAACATAAAGACAGAGCCTATTATTCCATGGTTGCTTATCAAAATTTATTAGAAGGTAAAAAACAAAAAGAACACAGAATGCTGACCAACGAGTCATTTCAAAGCTACTGGAAAAAAAATATTTATGATTTAAATGGATATTTCCCTGCATTATTAGTCAACACTTCCAAAACCAACGGAAGACGTGGAGTTTTCAGTTCTGTTCGATACAATCAAACGGAAAGAGACTTATTTTTAAATGCTGATAATTTAGCGCAATTAGAACCAATTACGTTAGAAAATAACGAAGAAAAGCGGGCAATCGTCTCTTTCTATCAAGCTGTTTCGTGTACCAATCGCTTCCCAGGATTCAGTCCTGCAGCAAAAATAAAAGGTTACGGACATTTTATTGATGCTGGCGCGATAGACAATAGCGGATTGCTCACAAGTTTAGATTGGTACGATTACCTAAAAAACAGCGATGATGCGATTATTGAGCCAGAAACGAATGTAATCTTTGTGGAAATCATTAATGGAAAATCCAATTACATCAAATACATTTTAGAAAGATTTCAAGAAAAAATAAACACAGATTTTTTACAATTTGATGAAGACGAACAAGGAAATCTCTCTGCGGTTATCAGTGCTGGCGCAAATTTAGACAAGAATCCAGACTACTTTAGCGATCTCATCAAACGTCTAGAAAAACGTGGTAGAAAACTTGATGAAACGATGATGGATTCTATCAAAATTGCAAATAATTCGAAAAAATATCGCGTCAAACACATTCCAATATACTTACCAAGAGTTATTACCATTGATGATGTAGAAGGTTTTATTGGCGGAAAAGTCATGGGAATTATTGATAATAATGAAAAACTGAAAATTCGTGACAGTCTCATTGGGTTCATTCGAGAGAAAAACAACGAAATCTTTGAAAGAACGGAAAATCTTGAAAACAAATTCGAATGGGATACGTATGAACCTACATTGGCGCGACACTTAAGCAAAAGTACCTTAAACTATTACGACAAAATTCTAGAACGCGATTCTCTTATCAAGCTAAGAGTTGCAGAACTAAAAACACAATTGGGAATAAAAGAATAAACGATTTTGTGACGAGTTTGCAAAGTATAAAAATCTCGATTATAAAGCAAAAAAGGGGAAAAACACCCTTAGAAAAAGTGTTTCAACGGTTTTATAACATCAAAAGTCTTCTTTTATTTATGGTGGATATTCAGGTATGTAAAATACTTGAAAATACGCTACTAAATTCATTTGAAAAGACATGACTACAGAACTTATTGACTATATAAAACAAGCCGTACGCTACAGGTTGGTAGAAGTTTCGGGAAGTGACGAACAAATTGACTTTCCTACGTTTGATTTTGCGAATGACGATTCAGAATTTTCAAAATTCATCATAGAAAATGACTTTCAAATCTTTGAAACGCTCATCTTATTACTTTCCATGTTGCCATACATTGCACCAGGTTTTCTAACCAACATACTTTCCGAATACTTTCCTGACGGAAGCGACTTTCCAGAATTTGGAGGCGTAAAAGGAACGCAATATCGCGGCATCATTCCTACGGGCGAAACTGCCATATTTATTGTAGTGGGAAACAATTACAGGGCGAGAAACTTTATCATTTCTATCTTCAATGAAGAACATCCTTTCTATAAAAATTCGATTCTTTCTTTAGGAAATGTGCCTGTGGGCGAACCGAAAATAAGCGGAACACTATTATTAGACATTGAATACGTAGAACTATTCGTGTACGGTTCGGTATCAAAACCAAAGCTCAGTCAAGGGTTTCCAGCAGAATTACTAGAAACACAAATGGAATGGGACGATTTAGTCTTAAATGACAAAACGCTCAACGAAGTCAATAATGTCCTAGTTTGGATGGAACATAACGAAACATTGCTAAACGATTTCAACATGAAAGACAAAATCAAGCCAGGATATAAAGTCATGTTTTTTGGTGCGCCAGGAGTTGGAAAAACGCTTACAGCAAGCTTGATGGGAAAACATACAGGAAAAGACGTATATCGAATCGATTTATCATTAGTCATCTCAAAATACATTGGAGAAACTGAGAAAAACTTATCCAATCTCTTTAACAAAGCCAAAAACAAAGACTGGATTCTGTTCTTTGACGAAGCCGATGCCATTTTCGGAAAACGTACAGGCGTGCGCGATGCACATGACAAATACGCCAATCAAGAAGTTTCGTTCTTACTACAACGCATAGAATCGCACTCAGGTTTGGTGATCTTAGCATCCAATTACAGAAGTAACATTGACAAAGCATTTACCAGAAGATTTCAATCGATTATAGACTTTGAAAGTCCAGGAATTCCAGAACGTTTACGACTTTGGCAAAAATACATCCCAGAAGCTTTTATAGCTGACGAACTGAATTTACAAACCATTTCAGAAGACTATGAAGTTACAGGAGCCAACATTGTAAACATTGTACAATATGCGTGTTTACAAGTCTTAGCCAACGGTGGAACAAAACTCACTGACGAACTTTTAATCAACGCAATTCAAAGAGAATTTATCAAAGAAGGCAGAATGGTGTAAAAATCATACATAACTTTGGGTAACAAATCGTTCCAAAAAGAACTATACAACAAACAACAAAAGTTCAATTATGGAAAAGTTAAGCAAAACCTTCAGCGTCAATCTAATTTTATTATTTCTTTGCAGTGCATTACTCATTATTGTATCATGTTCACAAGAAGAAATCTCAACAGAAGAAGATGTACAAAAAAGAACAGAAGCTGTACGTTATCCAGACAAATATCCAATAAAATACCCTGAACCTGTACGACCATTTATAGAATGTGTGGTAACACATGACAATCAAACAGGTGTTGTATATGATGAAGATGACATCAATCAAAATACCAATTCATTCTACGAACCTTCTCCAATAATAATCAAGGTAAAATTTAACTTTATTCGAAGAAGTGATGGAACAGGTGGTGCAGCAGAAGCAGACATGACAACAATCATCAACAACCTCAACAGTGTTTTTAACGTACATATTTCAGGAATCGTAAGCACATTAGTAGATGTAAAACGCATTCAATTTACCAATGCAGGAAATGATACTTTAAACTCAGATACGTATTTTGAAATTGATAATCCAACAGAATACAATGCATTATTGCAAAATACTGACTTATACGAAGCAAATATGCTAAACATATACTTAGTTGGCTCATTATACTTGGCTAACGGAAATGCTGGTGGTGCCGCAGGAATTATGGACAACAGAGCCACCATTATTACAGAAGATAATAGACACTTAGAAGCTTCAACCGTTTCGCATGAAGTCGGACATAGCTTAGGATTGTATCACACGCATAAAGAAGATTTTGGACTCGAATGCGCCGATTTTTCTAACGGATATACAACAGGAGATTTAGTCATTGATACGCCAGCAGACATCACGTTTTTACCTACAACAAACATAGAAAACTGCGTATATACGGTTGATCCAACTTTTGCAGATTTATGTGATAACACACCATACGATCCTAGTTTACAAAACATTATGTCGTACTACGGAAGCTGTAGAACAGGTTTTTCGGTAGTGCAACACATGAAAATGAACGCAAACGCAATCACACTAGGAATTACCTGTGAAGGTGGCGGAAATAGTTCGTCTTCATTCTAAAAAAAACATAACCAGTAATACTAGAAAAGCTTCAATCTGTAATGGATTGGAGTTTTTTTTATGTCAAAAAATGAAGCAGTATCGTAGCTAACCTAAGTTTTAGAGAAAAATACTGAAAAACACGTAATTACCTAAAATAAAAGGTATTGCGTGTTTTTTTTGTCATAGAAATTAGTAGAAAAAAGATAAATATCACATAAACAGGTGAGACAAAAATCACACATACATGTGTTTTATGGCGTGGAGTTGCGCAATAGTTTTGAAGTGTACAAAAATAATGGTCATTAGCAGGCGGAATCTGAAAAGCCTTAACAGAGTAAGAATAAAATTTTTTAAAACCAACAAAATTATGTCAACCCATTACAAAAGTGTTACAAAAGTTGAAAACAACGCCGTATATCAAGGATTTGATTTGCGTGCCGTAAAAAGATGCACACCAGAAATATTTGGTTTAAAAGCTTGTGCAGAATTAGTTGCAGAAGGTGACGGAGAAGTAACGATCAATTTAACTGCGGAAAGTCCGTTAGGAAACTTTACCAAAACCTTTTCTTTCAACGCAGATACTGATTTTGAGTTCAGTCCGATACCAAGAATTACAATTAAAGTTTCGGTAAGAAATTTTAAAGTTACTGATGCTGAAATATCCTTTAAACTGAGTTTAGAAGGATGTATCGATGTGCCTTTTCTTGGCGAAAAATGTGAAGAAACAAGCTTCAATATTTCCTTACCAATGCCATTAGCATTTGCGAGCAATAATGTAAAAGATTTGTCTTCTGGCGATATGGCTTTGCTATTATTAGCAGGAAACAATCACGCGTGTACATGTAAATAATAGTCGCAACAAAGGCGTATTCCGAAAAGCCTAAATAGAGTAGGAGCAAATCAATTAAATAAAAATAACATGTCAGAATTTAAACTAAATACCGCATTCACGGACGAACAATTAAGAAATATCTACATCGCAGGAGTGAATGTTGTGGTAGCAAAACCAACAAAAGATGGAAGTCCAAACGTAGCTTGGCAAGTATTCAAACCAATGCAATCAAACACATTAAGTTGGACAGAAGAATACGGAATTTACGCTTCAACGAGTGAAATTGTAAGTGGCGCAAAGCTAAGTCAATTATCAAATGTTCCTGTTGGTGCGATTCAAAACAAACAATATACTTTAGAATCGAATGCCACAATTACTGGTCCAGCAACTGGCGGAAAACCACATTCGTACGCATTGGAAAATCAATATGCTGAAAAGCCATATATGACTGTAGGATTGTATCAAGATGCTACTGTAAACGGCACAGAAATCGCAGGAAACGCTATTTCGGCAGTTCCTGTGTTACGAGCGCACAATGCTGTAATGACGCCTTATACAACGGTATATATTTGGTTAGAATCGAATACGATAAGCAATACCGTGGTAACAAATGTGACTTCTCAAATGACTGCTGTAAAATTTGGTGGCGGCATTGATACCATTTCATTAGCATACGATTCTAGTACAGGAAAATTCATTCCGAATGGAAGAAATGCAGATACTTCTTTGATTGAACATCATGAAGCAATCTTATAACTAGCAATTTCATACAGCGTAATTCATTAAAAAATTACGCTGTATTTTCTTAAAATAAAAGAAGATTCTGAAGATATACTTATGACAGAAAATTTGATTAAATTCATAGTATACTAATTCCAAACCAACCCATATTATGAAAACTGAAAAAAATCCAATCAAATCTGTACAAATGGTTGTTGCCAGAGAAGATAAAGAAACTACCAATCAATTACATGTCGAACTCACTGTTGAAACAACATTTGATATTGATTTTAAAGAGGTTTCTTCTGAAGATATCAACAATCTGGAAGCATTCAACAAAGACAAAACTGCTGTTTTAAATGTATTAAAATTGAGTATATATCTCATTCCAAAAACAAAAGTGTCTTCTGAAACGATATTTAAAAATAAACATAAATTCGAAATCATAAAAGATCCAAAAAAAGGAATTGATTTTAAATTTGACAACGATGAAAACTCAGTATTTGTGGTAGAAGTGAAGGTAAAAGATGCAAGACCAGATGGCACCAAACGCAAGGTGATTACTTATGAAGATTCTGATCTTATCGATCAATCACATTCATAACCTACTTAAGAAATTACCCAATGAACTTACCATTTCAAGCACAGCGTTTTTTACTATTTTTTGCAATTCTTTTCACTGCCATACAATTGACACAATGTAAAAAAGTAGCATCTGCAGAAAATGATGAATTTCGCAATCTTGTAGACAGTTTAAACACAGAAGCATTTTCAAATATAATTGACAAACAATGGGAAACATCTTTTTTGGTCGCTAAAAAATCAGATTCAATCGCAACTATTCATAATTACAAAAAAGGAATTGCCAAAAGTCTCAGAATTCAAGCCTATTACTGGAATCACAAAGTAAAATTAGACAGTGCTTTTCGAGTGTTACAACAAGCGGAACGACTTGAAATTGCAACTAAAAACTACGTGGGTTTGCGTGCAGTATACAACACAAAAGCCTTGCTATACAAACGAAATGAGTTGTATGATGAAGCGTTGGAAGTATATCAAAAAGCCTTGTCAATTCAAGATAGTAGTATTACAAACAAACAACGGAGTACAACACATGCCAACTTGGGAAATGTATATGTAAAAAAAGGCGTGTATGATGTTGCAGTATATCATTTGCAACAATCATTACTATTAAATAAAGATGATACGACGAGCCGACAAACGATTAAAACCTATACAAATTTGGGAAATGTGTACAGTTTATCTTCAGATTATAATTTAGCAGAATTCTACTATAAAAAGGCTTTAAAACATTATAAAAACAAAGAAAACGAAACAGAAATTGCAAAACTATACAACAATCTTGGCGCGTTATTTTATGAAAAAAATGAAGATGCACTTTCGTTAGAATATTTTAAAAAAAGCATTCAACTCAAAGAAAAAACACAAGATTCTTCTGCTTTGGTAGAAGGTTACTTAAATATTGCGGAATTGTATTCAGATCGAAATCATTCGGTTGCATTTGAATATTTAGACAAAGCTGAAAACCATTTACAAACTACAGAAAAAGCTTCTTATTTGGCAAAAATCCATCTTTCAAAAGCAGCGATGTATCAAACGAAAGGTCAAATTGCAAAAGCCAAAAACGAACTAAAAAAAGCAATATTGCTATCAAAAAATCAAGAAAAACTCACTTTTGAGCGTTATTTGGTCAAAAAACAGGCAGAAATTGCTTTTCAGGAAAGAAATTTTAAAAATGCGTACAACTACAGAATCGCCTACGAAAAGTTGAACGATTCCGTATTTAACGAAGAAAAACTTTGGGAAATTGCAGCATTGCAAAAATCAGCACAAGCAAAAATGAAAAAAATAGAAGTCGCTTCTTTAGAAAAAGACCGCGCTTTGGCAGAAGAAATTGCGTTGCGAAAACAAAAAGAAAACGAACAACTCTATGCGTATTTAATTGTCTTCGGACTCACTCTTTGCTTAGTTTCTGTCATTGCTTTTTACTTTTACAAACTAAAAAAAACAACGAGTCAGCTTGCCAAACAACAAGAATTATTATTGCAAGAACGCATTCAAAATCTAGTAAACAATCAGGAACTCGAAATCATCAATGCGACACTCACAGCACGATCTAAAGAAAAAGAAGCAATTTCAAAAGAATTACATAACAATATTGGGAGTTTGCTCACTTCCGTGAAATTTCACTTTCAGGCATTTGATGAAAACGTCTTAAAAGCGCACAACGGCACTAAAAAATTGTATGACAAAACCATGCAAATCATCAATACGATTACGATGGAAATTAGAAGTATATCACATCGTTTTGACCAAGACCCGATTCCAGAATTCAATCTAAAAAATGCGATTGCGAACTTTTCAGAAAAAGTACAAAACGAACGATTAAAAGTACACACGGCAATTCACGGTTTGGAAAACTTCCAAAACTCTCAAATCAGTATTTTTATCTTTAGAATCTTACAGGAATTGGTTAACAATACCTTAAAACATGCAGTAGCTACTAACTTAACCATTTACATTACCAAAAATACAGATCACATAAATATCATGGTAGAAGACGACGGAAAAGGCTTTGATATGCAACAACATTTTAACGGAATTGGATTAAAAAACCTTCGCAAACAAGTACAAATCATAGAAGGAAACTACCATATCGATTCAAACAAAAAACGCGGAACTACCGTAACCATTGACATACCAATATGATTTGAAATTCTTTAAAACAGCCAACCAATGAAAAAAATACAACTGCTCATTTGCGACGATCATAACTTAGTTTCGGAAGGCATTGCAGTCATGTTAGAAAGCGAAAACAACTATAATATTCACATCGTTACTTCGGGAAAACAAGCGATTCAGCATTTACACAATCACGAAGTACATGTGTTCATTCTCGATATTTCCATGCCAGAAATGGACGGATTGGTGGTGTTAGATACGCTAAAAGAAGAAAAACTATCACAAAACGTGTTAATGCTCACCATGCACGATCAGGCAAAATATATCAAAAAAGCCATTGAAAAAGGTGCAAAAGGATATGTCTTAAAAAGTACGAGCAAAACCATGCTTGTAGAAGCCATTCAGAAAGTTTATAACGGCGAAAACTTCTACGACCCAAGATTGACAGAAATCTTATTAAATACTTCGGAAGAATCCAAAAACAAGCAAGCAACACACGTAAAACTCACGCCAAGGGAAATAGATATCTTAAAACTCATCGCACAAAACAAAAAAACCAAAGAAATCGCCGAACTTCTTTTCATCTCAGTAAATACGGTACAATCGCATAAAAAAAACCTATACAGCAAGCTAAACATTCATTCTGTTTCGGAATTGGTGACGTATGCTATTCAACATAAATTTATAGAACTATAAAACCATTCCAAAAGAATAATCTCCTCAAAAACAAACCATAAACAAAGATTACTTACTTTTGTGCAAAACCGTAATTATGAAAAAAATACTACTCGCACTAATAAGCTGTTTCTGTTACCTTTCAGCAAATGCACAAGTGGCTTATGAACAAAATGTTGTTATTGACGATTCTTATGGGACTTCCAATCCGCAATCCATACACGCAGCAGATATTGATAACGATGGCTTCAAAGATATACTCGTAGCAAGTTATGGCGAAATCATATGGAGACGCAGTACAGATGGACAAGGAAATTTTGAAACTGAAAGACGTTTAATAGACGATTTTGTTGACGCATACACGGTAAGAACAGGTGATTTTGACAATGATGGCGATCTAGATGTTGTCTTCTTTATGAGAGGCAACGGAAGTACTGCCAATGTAATGTATAGTGAAAATCTAGACGGAGCAGGAAACTTCGCAGAAGCAGTCGCTCTAGCAACGACAAACTCTTTTTTTGGTTTGCGACTACAGGTAATAGACATGAATAACGATGGCGACTTAGATATCATCTATGGAAGCACACAAAATATATCATGGATAGACAACACTGATGGACAAGCAAATTTTACAGACAATTACTTACTTGCAAACAATGATGGTTTTATTGCGGTTGATGTAGATGGCGACAATTTGGTAGACATCATCAGAGACAACGGATATGACTTAAATGCCTACAAATTCAACGCAGATGGTACATTAGGCTTCTTCGAAACCATGAATACATTTGCATTATATCAAGATTATCAAGCTGCCGATATAGACAATGATGGCGATAATGATATTCTTACGCTATACATCAACGGAAGCAGCAAACGTGTTCATTGGTTTGAAAATACGGATGGAATGGGAACGTTTGCAAACAGACAAACACTAATTACCTTACCAACTTCTTCTTCAGGATCAGCAAACTCTACTAAAGGAATTCGATTGGTAGATGTAGACAACAATGGGCATTTAGATGTCATTGTGTATGATGCTAACCAAGATGGAACCACTTTATATAAAAATTCAGGATCACTAAGCTTTAGCAATGAAATCGTCATAAACACTGATGTGCCGAGTATTTCAGATGTATTTGTTACAGACTTGAATAATGACAATACGCCAGATCTATTAGTAACTGATTTTAATTTCAGCGAATACTTTTGGTACAGCAACACTGATGGACTCGGAAACTACAGTACAAGAAATCCAATATCTTCCACAGCATTATCTGCCAATCATGTTGATTATGCAGATATTGATGGTGATGGCGATTTAGACCTAGTTTCTTCTTCTCATGGAGATAACAAAGTGGCATGGTATGAAAATACAGATGGTCAAGGTAATTTTTCAAACCTTCAAAACATAATATCCAACACCAATGAAAAGCCTAGAAATGTCTTTGCCGTTGATATGGATGGTGATACTGATAACGATGTTTTATTCTACTCGTATCTCGATTCCACTACAGACGAATACCAACTCATTTGGATAGAAAACGATGGAAGCGGAAACTTTACTCAACAACATATTTTTGAAACAACCATGGATGACATTATTAAAATTGCGTATGCAGATGTAGATGATGATGGCGATATGGATGTTATAAGTGGAGAAGAAAACAGTACATTAGTCCTCTACAAAAACAATGGCGATGGTACATTTGCGCCAAGAATCGTATTCTCTCAGCCAGGCACAAGTTACATTCTAAGTCTACAAGTTGCTGATGTTGATGGCGATGATGATATCGATATTTTAGCGTCTTACAACAACAATGAAATCATCTGGCATGAAAATACGGATGGACTTGGCGATCTTACCACAAAGCACGTTATCGTTGAAAGCATGCATTATCCTGCGGCGATATTTGCAGCAGATATTGATGGAGATACCGATGTAGACGTTCTCTATGCAAATCGTTTTTATGATGAAGTTGGATATTTTATCAATACGGACGGACAAGGTACATTTGATGCACCAGTAATTACCTCAGAAATTCCTCAAAATCCATCAATAATATATAGTTTAGATGTAGATGAAGATGGCGACATGGACATGATTACAAATTCTGAAGAAGGACAAAAATTCGTATGGTTTCCCAATGATGGAAATGCCAACTTTGGCGATCCTGTAGAAATAACAAGCTTCATAGGAAATATCAGTCGTATCACAGTAGCAGATCTAGATGAAGATGGTAAAGTTGATCTCATCACGTCAATATTCACGAATGAAATACTATGGTTCAAAAATCTCGGAGCGTTTACCAATACCATTTCTGGAATCGTTCGCCTAGATGCAAATGCAGATGGTTGCGACAATACTGATGCGCCAATTCCTTCCTTGCTCATTACAACCGATAACGGAGAAAACTCATTCTCAACCTTCACAAAAGCTGATGGAACATTTATGTTACAAGCAAACAAAGAAATCTACACCACACAAATAACGTCATCATTACCAAACTATTACACAAGTTCGCCGCTAAGTTATACAAATGACTTTACAGGATTGAGCAACACAAATCAAGTGGCAGATTTCTGTATCGAAGCAAATCAAACCATAAACGACCTATCAATAGTCGTATATCCTTCCATTGATGATCCGCGTCCAGGGTTTGACACTGACTATCAAATTGTCTATAAAAATGAAGGAACTGTGCCACTAAGCGGAAACATCTCGTTTACATTCGACGATAGCAAAGTACAATTCCTATCCGCAAGTGAAACAGTCGCAACACAAACAAGCAACTCGCTAACATTTAATTACTCAGGATTAAATCCTTTTGAGACAAGAACCATCAATCTTGAATTCAATGTATTTGCGCCACCAACCACAAACATTGACGACATCTTACTTACTTCGGCGACTATAAATCCTGTTGCTGGTGATGAAACAGAAGAAAACAACAGTTTTCAATTAGAACAAACGGTAATTGGTTCGTACGATCCAAACGACATTCGCGTACTAGAAGGAGAAGAAATTTTCATTGAAGATGCAGACAAATACTTACACTACATCATACGTTTTCAAAACACAGGAACAGCAAGTGCGATCAATGTAAATGTCGAAAACATGTTGGATGATAAATTTGATTGGTCAACCATACAAATAGAAAGTCTAAGTCATGATGGTCGTGTAGAAATCACGAACGGGAATCAAGTAAATTTCATATTTGATAACATCAATTTGCCCGACAGTACTTCCGATGAACCCAACTCACACGGATATATAGCGTACAGAATAAAACCGAAAAGCAATGTTGTAATTGGAGACATCTTTTTAAGTACGGCAGATATCTTTTTTGATTTCAATCCGCCAATTACAACAAATACGGCAAGCACAGAAATTGTGGCGCCACTTTCGGTGGAAGAATTTAATAACAATCAACTTACGGTCTATCCAAATCCGACAAAAAACATCGTAACTATCAATGCAACGCAACAACTAGAACGTGTCACGATATTTGACATCAACGGAAAACTATTAAAAACGGTTGTAGCGAAAAATGGACAATTGCAAATGGAAATTCCGCTAAAACAATTTTCCAAAGGAATCTATTTTCTGAAAATTCAAACCAATTTGGGAACACAAACTCAGAAGATCATCAAGCAATAAACAAATTCTTTTCAAAAACTCAAAAACCGTCATTCAAAGCAAAATGACGGTTTTTTTATACTCAAAATTAACGCTTATACAAAATATTTAACGCTTACGAATTCATTCTAGGAATCTTACAAATAAAAAGATAGCTTTAAAAAAAAAGAAATCTAAAAATGCTCAAAAAAGTATACGGAAGCGCTGTTTTTGGTATCGAAGCTACTACGATCACTGTTGAAGTAAATATTGCGAAAGGAATTGGCTATCACTTGGTCGGTTTGCCCGATAATGCCATTCGCGAAAGCAACTACAGGATTGCTTCGGCTTTACAAAACAATGGTTACAAAATTCCAGGGAAGAAAATTACGATCAACATGGCACCTGCCGATTTACGGAAAGAAGGCAGCGCATACGATTTAACCTTAGCATTAGGAATACTAGCGGCGTCCAATCAAATTCAATCTGAAAACTTAGAAAAATACTTGATTATGGGCGAATTATCGCTCGATGGAAGTTTACAACCCATCAACGGCGTATTGCCAATCGCTATCAAAGCACGCGAAGAAGGTTTCAAAGGATTCATTCTGCCTGAACAAAACGCTAAAGAAGCCGCAGTTGTCAATAACTTAGAAGTCTACGGAGTCAAAAATATTCGGCAAGTCATCAATTTCTTTGATGCCGACGAACCTTTGGAGCAAACTATCATTGATACACGTGCAGAGTTTTTACAAAATCTCGCCTTTCCAGAATTCGATTTCTCGGATGTAAAAGGTCAAGAAAGCATCAAACGTTGTATGGAGATTGCGGCGGCTGGCGGACACAATATTATTCTCATCGGACCACCAGGTTCAGGAAAAACCATGCTTGCCAAAAGGTTGCCATCAATATTACCACCGTTGACGCTTCATGAAGCCTTAGAAACGACAAAAATTCATTCGGTAGTTGGAAACATCAAACACAAATCGGGTTTAATTGCCGAACGTCCGTTTAGAAATCCGCATCACACCATTTCAGATGTCGCTTTAGTGGGCGGCGGAAGCTATCCGCAACCCGGCGAGATCTCGTTGGCGCATAATGGCGTATTATTTTTAGATGAATTGCCAGAATTCAAACGTAGCGTTTTGGAAGTCATGCGACAACCGTTGGAAGATCGAGAAGTCACGATTTCCAGAGCACGTTTTACGATTACCTATCCGAGTAGTTTTATGCTGGTAGCGAGCATGAATCCAAGTCCAAGCGGATTTTTCAATGATCCGAATTCGCCCATGGCTTCCTCGCCTGTAGAAATGCAACGCTATATGGGAAAAATTTCGGGACCTTTACTAGATCGAATTGACATTCACATTGAAGTCACACCAGTTCCTTTTGAAAAACTTTCCGAAGAACGCAAAGGCGAGACAAGTAGTGCAATCCGTGAACGCGTGATAAAAGCCAGAGAAGTACAAACGGAACGTTTCAAAAGTTCTGAAATTTTACACTACAATGCACAAATGAATACGAAGCAAATTCGAAAATATTGCAAATTGGATGCTGAAGCGTTACATCTTCTCAAAAACGCCATGGAACGTCTCAATCTTTCCGCAAGAGCGTACGACAGAATCTTAAAAGTAGCACGCACCATTGCCGATTTAGAAGCGCAAAAAGACATCTTGCCCAACCATATTGGAGAAGCCATTCAATACCGAAGTTTGGACAGAGAAGGTTGGTTGGGATAAATCTATAACTTGGGCGTAACCTCTGAAAAAGAGGTCGGGCTTTCGCGAGTCGCTCACACTACTTTGAAAATAACAAGATCACTGAGTGAAGTCGAAGTGAGGAGCTCCAACAATCGCTCAATCCCTTACGCAATTCAGGAATTAGGTATTAAAGACCATTTGAAGTACAATACCCAAAACCCAAAACCTATCAAAAATAGGGGAAAACCGTACTTTAGAAAAAAAACAAATTTGTAAATTATTCATGCTTTTTTAATCGGAAATACGTGACGCTAAGTAAACTAACAGACTATTTTCAGCAAAAACACCAACTCGTAGACAATCAATCGTATTATTTAAAACTGTCTGTGGTTATGGGAATGGTGCTTACCGTTTTCGTCTATATATTTGATCCATACGATAACTATTTGGCAATTCCTAAGTTTGAAATTCCGATCAAAATCATTCAACTAGGTTACGGAATCAACACAGCTTTTGTTATTTATTTCTTGTATTGGCTGCTTTTTAGAAAATTTCGGGTTGCTCACGGAAATCGTCCTTGGAAAACCTATCATCATTGGTTGCTTTTAGTTGCCATACTGACTATTGCAGGTTTTTTGGGAACAGTATATCATCGCTTTATGATGGATGTTGGCGAAGTAGACACCAATTATTATTTATTTGTTACCATTCCGCGATCAATTATCATTGCAGTTCCTTTATTCGTAATCACACTATTGCTCGATCAACTATATACTAGCAAAACTTCTCAGAACAACATTGTTACGTCATTAAATACAGTTGTTAAACAAGAAAAAGTAACTCCATTAGAGAACAAAATCATTCTAAAATCACCTATAGTCAATCAATGTATAGAAATTATTCCTTCTGAAATTCAATACATCAAAGCATCAGGAAACTACGTAGAAATCTATTCTACAGGGCATAAAAAATCAAAATTATTTCGTGCACCTTTGCGATTTGTGGCGACACGTTTGGAAGCTTATGATTTTATCATAAAATGTCATCGACAATACTGTATAAACATTCATAAAGTTGCAACATACAAAGGCAATTCACAACGACTTTTACTAACATTTAAAGCTTTAAAAGAGCAAATTCCGGTAAGTAAAAGCTATACAAAAAAAATCCTTTCGTATATACAAAACGAAGAAAATTAGTGATAATTCATTCGTCACAAAATGTATTCACTCGTCACATTTTCTTTCAAATCACTCTAAATTAGACTATTTTTATGATCGTTTTTTAGTTACTATACCTACAATTTTAGTAACGAAAATTCATAATTTAATCAATAACCATATTAAAAAACTTAAATCATGAAAAAAAAGAATGTAAGTAAATTAATCCTTCAAAAAAGTGCTATTTCAAGATTAGACCATTTACGTGGTGGTAATGTTGCAACTCCAATAGCTGTGGGTACAAATGTATGGTCTAACTGCGAAGTATGTGACACAGTTAGAAAAACCCAATGTAAAGGAGACGATTGTCCTAACTTTACAACTCCATGCAACGCAGTAGCACAACCAATTGATCCAAACGCAGCAGGAGCAGTTTAACACATGAAAATTACAAAGAGAACTCTAGGGTTCACTTTTTTATGACCAAATTAAATCTCATAATTTAGAAACAGAAACATGTATGTCAGTTATTTTGTAAGCTGTTTCTAACGTGTAAAGCAACAGTTTCCATTGTTGGTAAATATTGAGAATTTAGTATTACGATCAAAAGCGAGTCAATAAGGCTCGCTTTTATATTTTCTAAAAGTCTTATATCTAACATCTCAATACTGAATTCTCATATCTAAGTATAAATATGTATCTTGATAGCTTCAACCAAAACACTAGCAACATTGAAAAAAATAAGCTACTTTTTACTGCTTTGTCTCTTTGTACAATGTCAGCCAAAAGCGAAAGAAGAAAAATCCGAAAACGAAACAACAAAAAATACGAAAACTACCAACGTTTCTACCAAAATTGCCACACTTTCTTTAGCAGAAGCCAATCGTTTAGCAGCTTTACCATTGCACTGCATGCAGGAAGAATATCCTAATAAACTCAATCAAACCATAGGAAGCGAAGAAGATTTACAATCGCCAAAAGCATTGCATCCAGCATTTTATGGTTGTTTTGACTGGCATTCGTCGGTACATGGACATTGGTCGTTAGTTACGTTACTAAAGCAATTTCCAAACTTGGAAAACAGCGCTGAAATCAGAGAAAAATTAGCAGAAAATATCTCCAAAGAAAACATCGAAATCGAGATTCTTTATTTTAAAGGAAAATATAACAAATCGTTTGAACGCACATATGGTTGGGCTTGGCTATTGAAACTCGCAGAAGAATTGCATACGTGGGACGATCCGTTAGCACGCGAACTAGAAATGAATTTACAACCAATGACCGATATAATTGTTCAAGGATATTTAGACTTTCTTCCAAAACTCAACTATCCAATCAGAGTTGGAGAACACACAAATACGGCTTTCGGACTCACATTTGCGTACGATTATGCCAAAACAGTTGAAAATGCAGCGTTAAAAAGCTTGATAGAACAACGTGCAAAAGATTTCTACATGTCAGATGAAAATTGCCCAATCTCTTGGGAACCAAGCGGATTTGACTTTTTATCACCTTGTTTGGAAGAAGCTGACATCATGCGAAGAATCTTATCAAAAGAAGATTTTAAAACATGGTTAAATAAATTCCTACCGCAATTAGCAAACAAAGACTTTCAACTCGCACAAGGAAAAGTATCTGATAGAACCGATGGAAAATTGGTGCATCTTGATGGTGTAAACTTTAGTAGAGCTTGGTGTTTATACGGAATTGCCAATGAATTTACTGAATATGCACACCTAAAAAATGTTGCTAACGAACACATCAATTATTCTTTGCCAAGTATTGTAGATGACAATTATGAAGGAACACATTGGTTAGGATCTTTTGCTATTTACGCTTTAAATACTGCTGCAAATGTTCAGGTGGATTAAAAATATCGGACCAGGAACGTTGGTTGCAGCTGCGTTCATCGGACCAGGAACAGTAACACTTTGTTCCAAAGCAGGTGTGCAATTTGGCTACAGTTTACTATGGGCAATGTTGCTCTCTATTATTGCTACGATAGTATTGCAAGAAATGGCGGCACGCACAGGAATTATCACACAAAAAGGTCTGGCGGAAGTCATCAAAGGACAAATAACGAGTCCGTTACTACGAAACATCGCTATCTTTCTAATTTTGGGTGCTGTAGTGATTGGAAATGCGGCATACGAAGCCGGAAATATCTCTGGGGCAAGCTTAGGAATGTATGTTTTTGGAGAAAAATATGCTGTTTTCTATCCAGTTTTGATCGGAATCGTCGCTTTTGTGGTCTTATTCATAGGAAATTATAAAATATTAGAACGAAGTTTGGTCGCGCTCGTATTATTGATGAGTATCTCATTCATAATCACGGCAATTTTGACCAAACCTGACATTGTCGCAATGTTAAAAGGAACATTCACACCAACAATTCCAGAAGACAGTATTATTGTTATCATTGGCTTGATTGGAACTACCGTTGTTCCATACAACCTCTTTCTTCATGCGTCTTTAGTCAAAGAAAAATGGAAAACGAAAGAAGATTTAGCAAGTGCTAGAAAAGATACTATTATTTCTATTGTTTTAGGAGGAATTGTCTCTATGACCATCATTGTAGCGGCAACAGCAATCACAGGTGGAAGTGTAGACAATGCATTCGATTTGGCAAAAGGATTAGAACCTTTATACGGTGAAAATGCCAAATATTTACTAGGAATTGGCTTATTTGCTGCAGGAATTACTTCTGCAATCACCGCGCCTTTAGCGGCTGCGTATGTTGCAAAAAGTTGTTTTGGGTGGAAAGCTTCCTTAAAAGACAATCGTTTTAGAGCAGTTTGGATGATAATTTTAATACTAGGAGTTGTGTTTTCATCTCTAAAACTCAAACCTGTAGAAGTCATCACATTTGCGCAGGTTGCCAATGGATTATTATTGCCAATTGTCGCGATTTTTTTAGTCTGGATTGTGAACAAAACCAATGTTTTAGGGAAATACAAGAACACATTATTTCAAAATATATTAGCAATTTGTATCATCCTCATTACTATAATTTTGGGAGTCAAAGGCATTTATAAAGTATTTTAAATAACGAAAACAAGCAATTTATTTAGAGTCTAAAAGCGAAGCAATCTTAATTCTAGATTCACAACAATAATCTACAGCAACTATTGAAAAACGAAGTGTATTTTGATAAAAAACCGAAAAATCTCCATATCAATTGTGATGTTGGAGAAGGCGTAGGCAACGAGGAAATCCTCATGCCGTACATTAGCGCGTGCAATATTGCCTGTGGCGGACATGCAGGAAATTTGGAAACAATGCAAGAAATTGTAGTATTAGCCAAAAAATATCAAGTGGAAATTGGCGCGCATCCTTCTTATCCAGATCGGGAAAATTTTGGACGTATTTCTATGAATATCGCTTCCGCAGAATTTATCAAAACCATACAAAATCAAATCTCAAATCTGGAAGAAATTGTCGCTTTACATGATGCAAAAATTACACATATAAAACCACATGGTGCATTGTACAATGATGTGGCAAAAAGTAAAGAAAAAGCACAACTTTTTTTAAAGGCAATTTTAAAATATAAAGACAAATACAAACTCTATATTCTGTATAATTCTGTGATTGAAACGGAAGCAAAAAAACAAAATTTTCAAGTCGTTTATGAAGCGTTTGCTGATCGAAATTATAACGACGATTTGACATTGGTTTCACGAAAAAATGATCGCGCAGTTTTAACTAAAATAGGGGAGATTATTCCGCATGTTTCTAGACTGAAAAATGAACAAAAAATACAGACAATTTCAGGAAAAAAATATAACTTGAAATCAGATACGTTTTGTGTACATTCTGATACGATATCAGCTATCGAAATTATACAACAATTGCACACACATTTTAATGTTGAAAATGAAGTTGAAAAACCTGAGTTTCCAAACTACAAACCTTATGGAAATAACGGATTATTGCTCACTTGGGAGAATAAAATGAGCTCAGAAGTGCTAAACTCTGTGTTGGAATATCAAGAAAAAATTAAAAAATTTAATATTAAAGTAATACTTAATATAATACAATCAAATAATTCATTATTAATTATTTATGATAATGAAAAAGTAAATTTAAAGTCACTCCAACATTTGTTGGAATGGCTTTCTTTGCAAACTTCCAATAAATTACAGCCGCGAAAATCAATCTGTTGGGAAATTCCTGTGTGTTATGATGAATTTTTTGGAATTGATTTGGATGAAATTGCACAAAAAAATAGGCTTTCAATTGAGAAAATTATCAAGCTACATACCACTCCAAAATATCAAGTTTTTTCCATTGGTTTTTTACCTGGTTTTTTGTATTTGGGCGGACTCGATAAACGACTGCATATTGATCGAAAATCAACTCCGCGATTGGCAGTCAAAAAAGGTGCGGTTGGCATTGGTGGAATACAGACAGGAATTTATCCAAAATCTAGTCCTGGTGGATGGCAAATTTTAGGAAATTCGCCACTCAATTTTTTTGATGTTTCTAATGAAAAACCATGCTTTGCCAAAGCAAGAGATTTTATAAAATTTGTACCAATTTCAATTGAAGAATATCACGAGATTTCAACAGCAGTTTCTAATGGAAATTATCAACTAAAATTCACAGAAACATGTTAGAGATTTTACAAAGCGGATTGCACACTTCTATTCAAGATTTAGGAAGATTTGATTACCGAAATTATGGCGTTCCTGTTTCGGGTGTGATGGATGATTATCATGCAAAATTGGCAAATCAGATTTTAGGAAACGATGAAAATGCTGCTGTTTTGGAAATGACATTACAAGGCACAAAGTTAAAATTCCATGAAAATACACAAATCGTACTTTGCGGAGCAGATTTGTCGCCAAAACTCAATAGAAGCGATTTAAGAGCGAATATTCCTGTAAAGGTGTCCAAAGGTGACGAATTGGAGTTTGGGAAGCGAAATTATGGCGTTCGAGCGTATCTGGCGATTAAAGATGGTTTTCAATCATCAGAAGTTCTTCAAAGCAGGAGTTTTTATGATGGAATCACAGAAAAGTCAAGAGTTACTACAGGTGATGTAATTCCATATAAAGTATTTTCAGGGAAGATTCAATCGAAAGCAACAATTGCTGTACAGCAGGAAATTTTCAGTAGTAACGAAATTTGTGTTTATGAAGGTCCAGAATTCGATTTCTTATCAAAATCACAACAAGAACAACTATTTAATACCATATTTTCCATCGGATTAAATAACAGAATGGCGTATCAACTTGAAGAAACTATAAAAAATGACTGTCCAAGTATCATTACTTCGGCAGTATTACCTGGAACGATTCAGTTGACACCATCTGGAAAACTGATTGTTTTAATGAAAGATTGCCAAACGACAGGTGGTTATCCGCGTATTTTACAATTGGATCAAAGAAGTATCATCAGACTTGCTCAAAAACATACAAGAGATCAAGTTTATTTTAAGAAGCTTTCAATTTTGTAATATCAATTTCATCAGAAAGCAATTGTATGGCATCTTCTTCTGATAATTTCCCCAAAATATCCTGTGTTCCTTCTTTAAAACTGTCGTGATGTAAGAACAGTCGCCATAGCGCACGAATAAATTCGGTATAATTCAATCCGTCATTCCACTGTATAATTTTTTCAGTAAACGCCTTCTCAATATGTGATTGAAGAATGATGCGTGACGCGCTTTTGTTTTTCTCTAAGGAAGTCATTTGGAGGTTCGTAGTATTATGAGGAAGCGAATGTAGTGTCAAAAAAAATAGCTAGCAAGAGGAAAGTACCTTAAAAAAAGGGGATTTTTCCCCTTGTCAAAAGGAAAAAACCTGAGATTTTGTGTGTTGTTTCAGCTTAAAAATCTAACTATCAGTTTTTTAGCAAAAAACCTGAGTATAAGTGGTTTCATTAAATTTTTTATTGTGCTTCTTTATAAATAACTTGTTCGCGATAATCAATAATATTATAAGTATGAGTGACTACAAAACCCCTAAAGACAAACTTATTAGTAGTGAACAAGCATTAGCGTTGAATGAATGTTATAAGGCAAAGCAAAATGCTGGCTTTGGCGCAGAAAATGATAGTAATTTTTCTTGTTCAAGCTGGTATTCGCTAGAAGACTTGGAAGGTTACATAAATTATGTAAAGGAACAAGCAACAGAAAAGAAAATTAATGTTGATGGAATTCGATTCTATTTTGGAGTATATCCAGAAAATTCTGAAGACAAAACAAAAGCTGGGCAAAACACAATGTTTTTATGTCCTACAAGTCCTTCAGTTGAAAATTGTAGTAAAGATGTAACTAATATTCAAGCTATGAATTTTGGAAGTACAGGGAATCCTCCTCAAAATGATTATGGAGAATAAAAAGAAATGATTGCATTAGAAGAATTAAGATCTTTTACTGGGTATTTGGCGTTGGCTACTTTAATTTTTGGAATTATATCCTACAAAAATTATTCTAGTACCAATGCCAAATATTTTATTTACAGTATTTTAATTTCAGTTATTACTGAATTTACAAGTTTATATTTCAAATCGTTTGGAACATTCTATTCGAATATATTTGGGCAGACAAATTTTCCAATTGCCAATATATTTATCATTGTTCAAATTACATTTTACCTGTGCTGGATTCGTTACATTTTGAATTCAAAAAACAGAAAGAGAATCATAGGATTATTTATCATAGCTTATTTGTTGTTTTCTGCATTAAATCTAATATATGGGCAAGTCTTCATGACTGGATTGCAAACATATACATACGCAATTGGTGTAATATTTTTACTTATTACCATAAGCTTCTATTTTGTAGAATCGTTTAATAAAGAAACCATTTTTAATATTATGGACTCAATTAAATTTTGGTTCATTTTAGGAGTTTTATTGTTTTATGGAACTTTTATGCCTTTTATGTTTGCCTTTAATGTTTTTCTTGAAGGAGATCAACGAATATTTAGTTTAGTAACTTTTGCATTAAATGCAATTATGTATGGATGTTTTGTTGTTGGATTTTATAAAAGTTATAAAGTTAGAAATCAGCAATTATAAAAAATGACAACCGAGGAAATTCACATCTTAGTATTTATTTGCGCTTCAACGATTTTTCTTGTAGGAATATTATTAGTGATTACTTTAGTGTTTTTACATGGAAAAAAGCGGAAATTCATCAATTTAGAATCTGGTGTAAAGAAATTTCCTTAAAATGATATTATTTGAAGAAATCTTATGAACGATCAAGAAATACAAATGCTGGTAGCTGCAACATCTATGGTGTTGCTTATTTTGTTAATTACCGTCATTATTCTGTTTGTCTTCTTTCAAAAGCGTAAACTAAAATTTATCCTTGAAAAGAAAGAAGCTGAAAAGCGATACATGGAAGAAATTGCCAAATCGCAAATTGAAATACAAGAACAAGCTTTGCAAAACATGAGCTGGGAATTGCATGATAATATCGGACAATTGCTGTCGGTTGCACGTATGCATATTAACATTCTGGGTACACAACTCACCGAAGGAAATAAAGAGAAACTCGACGATATTAGCGAAATTGTTGGAAAAAGTTTGCAAGAAATCCGATTACTTTCTAAAACGATGAATACTGAAATTATCCAGAATATGGGCTTGGTAAAATCGATAGAAGTAGAATTAGATCGTTTTAATAAGCTCAACTTTTTGGCAGCGAGCTTGCGTATTTTTGGTGAAGAAAGATCGTTGGATATTAAAGAAGAAATTATATTATTCCGTATTTTACAAGAATTCTTTTCGAATGCAATCAAACATTCCAAAGCTAAAAATTTAGAAGTAACTTTAAACTTTGAATCCGATCGCTTAATTATCATGGCACAAGATGATGGCGTTGGTTTTGAAGAAGAAAAAATAGAGAAAGGATCTGGATTAATCAACATGAAAAGTCGTGCCGCCATCATAAATACAGAATTTACGATGAAATCGGCTAAAAATAAAGGAGTTTCCTTAACTTTATCCTATCCTTATAAATAAGCGTAATGAAAAAACATTCAGTTGTAATTGTAGATGACCATTTGCTTTTTGCACAATCCTTGCAAGGTTTGGTCAATGCATTTGATGAGTTTGAGGTTTTGTACCATGTAAAGAATGGAAGCGAACTAATAAAAAAATTATTAGAGTCTGAAAACGTTCCAGATATTATTTTACTAGATATTAACATGCCAGTAATGAATGGTTTTGAAACCATGGAATGGATTAAGGAAAATCGTCCTAGCATTCAGGTTTTGGCACTTTCTATGGACGACCATGAGGAAACAATTATTAAAATGTTGCGTTTGGGTGCAAAAGGCTATCTCCTGAAAGACATTCATCCAGAAATATTTTACAAAGCATTGAACGAAGTAATTTCTAACGGAATTTACTATTCAGAACGTGTTGCTACTACTTTGCTGAATTCGTTACATGGAGGCGATGAAAAAGAAACTTCTAAAGGAAAACAATTGAAAGATACCGAACTTACGTTTTTGAAATTGGCGTGTACAGAAATGACCTATAAGGAAATTGCGCAAGAAATGTGTCTGAGTCCAAAAACAATTGATGGTTATCGCGAATCGTTATTCAAGCATTTTAAGGTAAAAAGCAGGATTGGTTTGGTGTTGTATGCGATTCGAAATAATATGGTGAATAGTAAGTAGCTTCGCTTTTGGATCGCTTCGCTTTTTGATCGCTTCGCTTTTGGATCGCTTCGCTTTTTGATCGCTTCGCTTTTGGATCGCTTCGCTGATCTTCTTAGATTTCTTGGTATGTAGTTTCAAAAGGAACTCTAAATTGTGGTCCGTAAATGCCATTTTCACTACGAACGCCACAACCAATAATCATGTTGATTTCTGCACCACGAGGAAGTTTTAGAATCTTTTTTACACGCAATGTGTCGCTTCCTTCCATCGGACAAGTATCATACCCAATAGCTGCCATACTTATCATAAAATTTTGAGCTGCCAAACCCGCGCTTTTGTGTGCAACAATTCGTAAATCGCTCAGTCGGACTTGTCTGTAGATAGGTCGAAACAATCCAACGATATTGAAAAACGCATATTTTATCCAGCCGTAAATTCCTAGGAATTCAGCATAAATAGGTGGAATCAATTTTTGATAATAGTTCAAAGCAAATTTTTCTCTTTTTGAATATTCTTCTTTGGGTTTATCACCAAATTGACTCTTTAAAAAGTGTACATTCGCCTTTGCGCGTTGTTTCCATAAATCTTTTCTAGCGACGACAACGACTAATTGTTTGGCAGTTTTAGCGGCATTTTGCCCCAAGCAAGCTGTTGTAAGTTGTTTTAAAGTAGTTTTGTCGGTTACATGATAAAATTCCCATAGTTGTAAATTGCTACTTGTAGGCGCCAATACTGCATTTTTAAGGCAGTTTTTTACTTTTTCAGGATCAATCTCAATGTTTTTGTCAAAAACGCGTACAGAGCGTCTGTGCTGAATAGCTTCGGTTACAGTTTTTTCTGGAGTCATTTTCAAATGTAACAATCTTAGCGCGAACAAAAAAAAGAGAATGTTTGTAATAACATTCTCTTTTGTAAATAACCTAAAATAACGTGAGTTCGACGTAAGAATTTTAGTTTGAAACTTTTCTTTTCCGCAGTATAGCAGGAGTTTTTCGTTAAAAATTTTTGAAACCTTGGAGAAATGTTAATTCATGAACTCCATAACTGAAAATAGAGCATGGTGAACTAAAATTTAGAAAAACTCATGCGGTTTTAGTTTTTCCCTAAAAAAAAACTAAAAATACCTCTGGAAAAGTTCCTTTTCTTTTGTTGATGCCAGTGCTGAACTTGATTCAGTATTCTTTGGGTAAGCAAAGAAAATGAAAGTAAAGCCTTAAAAATGAATTATATAGCAGAATTATTTCTAAAATTACTATAAATATAAATTGATTGATTTATATCGAACTGACGTTAAAATATACTTCGAATTTAGCTTTTCGGTTTATGGATTTCTATCATCATTTTGATTTCCACTAATGTCAACTGTAAATCTTGAAGAAGTGCAAGTATCCTGTCTTTCTTTCGTTTCATATACGCCACCAATAAGATTATTAATTGCAATGACATCTAATCTTGAAATATTGATTTTATTTAACTTTAAGTGTCTGTTTTGAAATTTTTTTCATAATGATAGTTTTAAAGTTTGTAAGTAATTAGCAATTTTCGCCTTTACTGCTAAAGTCAACTGTAAATCTAGAAGTTGTACACGTGTCACCACAGGTTTCAGGACAGGTTTCTTCGTTTGTTTTACCAGGACAAGTATTAGCTGTATTTCCTCCTAAAATGGCATGTGAATGTTGTAGGTTTAGTTTAGAGACATTGATTTTGTTTAATTGTAAGTGCTTTTTGAATTTTTTTTTCATAATACAAATTTTAAGTAAATAGTTTTTTGATGATAATTTTTATCACCATCCAAACATAACTTAGATTCCACACTCTTCACAACATTTGAACCCTATTCTAAACAAAATAGGGCAGTTTTTATGTGTTTTCTTTGTTTAAATTTTTGATGTAATACGATGGATATAAGGAAGTTTGCTTTTTAAAATGCTTTGTGAACGAGTCTGCACTTTTATATCCGACTTCTTGTGCGATTGATTTGATAGAATAGGCTCTAAATAGCGAATCGGACTTTAAACGTTTTAATGTATATTGTATGCGAAGATCATTAATGTAATCATTAAAACTGATCTTTTTATGTGTATTGATGATTTTTGATAAGTAGGTTGCGTTGGTTTTTACTTTTTTGGCTACGAAACGTAAATTACAGTTTTCGTCTAGGTATTGTTCTTTTGCTTCAAATTTTTCCAAGCCTTTTAAAATAGCTTGCGCTTTTTCGTCGGTAATCGTAACTGCTTTTTTGGTAGTTGTATTTTTTGGTGCTTCAACCGTATTTTTTTTTGCTTCAAGTGTAGATATTTTTTCAATCAAAGCTTTGTAGGCAAGTTGTTTTTGCTGTTCTTTTTTTCTGTAAAAAATCGCACCAATGATTAATCCCACAAAAACCAAAGCTAATAAATAATATAGATATTTGACTTTTTTCTCCGCTTTTGCTTCCTTTTTGCTTAGTTTCTCAATGAGAGCAATACGCGGAGCTTCATGAAATTTGAAAATTAAATTGTTGATACGAACATTTTTTTGTGCACTTTCTATTTTGAGCGGATAATACTGTTCAAAATAGAAATCTCTATTTTCTTCATCGCCAAGCGCTTCATAACATTGCATTAACGTTTCTAATAGATACAAATATTCATAAGGAATAAATAGCTTTTCGTCACCAATAGACATATTATTTGTATTGGATGCGGAAAAACTATCTTTTAGTGCAAGTTTGGCATTTTTAGCATTTCCTTTACGAATAATATCAAATGCTTTTTCAATGTGTTTAATTGCTTTTTTATAGTCTTTTAGCGCATAATAACATTGCGCCATGTAGTAATAAACTTCAATATTTCGCTTTTCTTCCGTTTGTACGTTTGAAATTAACTTTCTAGCTTTTTCTAATATTTCTAAGGATTTTGGAATCTTATTTTTATGATAATAATACAATGCTTCGTATGGATAAAAATAACTTAATGCATCAGAATCATTACTTTTTACACTTTCTTTTAAGCCTAAATCTAAATAGATACGAGCAGAATCAAGTCTTTCCGTTTTTAGAAAATTTTCACTCATTCCGATAATAATACTATTTCTAGAATTTTGACTGATAAGTGAAGTATCTGTTGAAATACGAAACATTTCTCGGTATGTTTTCATGGATTCAAAATACTGCTTCGCATACATTTCCAACAAGGCAATATTAATTTTAATGATGTTGATTCCTTTTTGGTCACTATTCTTTTCAGAAATCTGAAGTGAGATATTAAAATCGTGAATGGCTTTTTCATATTTTCCATATTGACCATAAATTCCACCTCTTAAGTTGTATAATCTTCTTAAAATATTGCCTTGAAGACTATCTTTAATTGTTTTAGTCTTCGCAATTCCCTTATTGATATATGCAATAGATGCTGTAAATTCACCTTGCGTATCCGCAATATTTGCTAGGTAAAAATAGCTCTCAATAATATTTGTGGTATGCTGTTCTGCACTTGCTTTTGCATGAAATGCTTCTGCGTATACTTTGGCAACTTTAGGTGTATTGTATCTAAATTGCTTAATTAAGTCAATCAATTCTTTATTAGTCTTGTACGCTAAACTATCTGGAAGTTGAAAATTTTCTTCTTGTGCAAAAAGAGCCGCACATGAAAATAGAATAAAGTATAAAAATGGTAGTGCTTGCTTCATTAAAGAATGATATCAGTTATAATGTCAAAAATGAAACGACAATATATAAAAATACGTACTTTATCTTAGCTATTTTACAGTTTAAATGTATAAGAAAACGTTAAAAGTATTTTAAAAAAATCTTTAAAATTTTAAGCTTTCCTTTGTATGGTGCGTAACGAATAGGTACATCAAGCCAAGTTCCTCTTTTTGTTATTGATTTTTTATGAGAAAATGTATCAAAGCTTCCTTTTCCATGATAAGAACCTATTCCACTGTGTCCAACGCCACCAAATGGCATCCTGTGATTTACAAAATGTACTACCGTATCATTAATAGCACCGCCGCCAAAAGAATGTCGTTCTATCATACGATTGGCAAATTTTTTGTCATTTGAAAAAACGTATAACGCCAAGGGTTTTTCATATCTAGCAATGATATTACTGATGTCATCCAAAGTAGCATATACTTGAATCGGTAAGATAGGACCAAAAATTTCATCAAGCATAACATCGCTATCTAAATCGGGCTCGTCTAAAAGTGTAGGCGCAATGTATAAATCGTCTTTATCAACAATGCCACCATGTAACACTTCTTGATTTTCTAACATTTTTGCCAAGCGATCAAAGTTTTTTTCGTTGATAATTCTTGTGTAATCTGTTGATTCTTGCGGATTTTCTCCATATGCCAGTTTTATTTCTTCCATCAAAACTTTTAAGAAGTCAAACTTTGCCTGCGCTTGCACAATTAAATAATCGGGTGCAATACAGGTTTGTCCTGCATTTAAGAATTTTCCCCAAACAATGCGTTTTGCGGTCAATTTAAAATCTGAATGCAAATCAACAATACACGGATTTTTTCCGCCAAGTTCCAAAGTCACAGGAGTCAAATGTGGCGCTGCTGCTTTGGCTACTATTTTTCCAACATTTACGCTTCCTGTAAAGAAAATATAATCCCAGCGTTCTGCTAATAATTTTTGTGAAATGTCTACACCACCTTGCACTACTTTTACATGATCTTCCTCAAAAACTTCTGTGATGATTTCTTCCAGAATTTGTGAAGTATTTGGAGTAAGTTCAGAAGGTTTTAAAACTACGGTATTTCCAGCAGCAACAGCACCAATTAAAGGAGCTAATGCCAATTGATACGGATAATTCCAAGGAGCAATAACCAACGTAGTTCCGTAAGGTTCTGAGTGAATACGATCGCTAGAAGGAAAGTTGAGCAACGAAGGAAACACACGTTTTGGTCGTGCCCAAGATTTTAACTTTTTAATCGTTAATTTCAGCTCTGTAAGTACAATGCCTGTTTCGGTGAGTACTGCTTCAAACTTAGGTTTTTTAAAATCGGCATACAACGCTTCACAAATATCGTTTTCACGTTTCTTAACTACTTTAAGTAGCTTTTTTAACGATTTTCTGCGATAATATACATCCTGCGTTTTACGAGTTTTAAAAAAATCTTTCTGCGCTAGTACGATGTCGGAGCAGTTGTATTCCATAAACTATTGTGTTGTGTGATCGATTGTGCTAAATTATCAAATTTTCCTTGTTCAGCGAATTCCTGAATTCTTTTTGGACTAAATCGACCGTTTAAGTATAAAACAGTGTGTTGTTGATTTTTATTTAGATGTACAATGACTTCTCTAATTACCTCATTTTGTTCACGAACAGAAACTAATGTACGTTTTTGTCCTTCATTTTTTCTAAAAATATCCGTAAAACGTTCGTTTGTGAGTAAATTAATTTCATGCTGAATTGCACTTTGTTCAGTCAAACTATTCGGTTGTAACTGTATGTATCGAAGATTATTCACATTTTGTAAAGCTGTGTTCATTTCTGGCGAAAGTCCTTTTAAAAGCGTCAACATAAAACGTGGCACTTCTACAGCAGTGACATTTGCATCATTTTTATGCGCATTGTAAAAGTTGTTCATAGAGTAATAGCTTCCGCATGCAATACAGGCGAACAAACTTAACATCAAGATAATTTTTTTCATTGGTTGATTTTGGTGTTAACAAAGGTAAATTATATTTTTATTTTAAAGTAAGTGTATTTTTTGCAGTTCGTTCAATTTCTTCTTTGTTTAACATCATTTTTCTAAATTTCCCTTGAACGTACATTGCTGCCTGATCGTCATAATGTTCACTAAACGGATTTCCAGATTGTCCCGTTGGCAAAATACTCATGCTGTTTTCAATGTCTGAAAAATCTACAATGCGTCGCGTGGAAGGTCCGAAATACACTTTATACGTTCCCGAATTATCATAGTGATAGCCCAAATTGTTAATCACTTCACGCGTTCCAGGAACTTCGTATGGTCCAACATTAAAAAACGAACGCAAGCTTTCTACTTGTCCAATTGGATGTGGATGTTCCACAGTATGCACTTTATTCCATGTCCAAGCGTTCATATCTTTTCCCAATTGTGTTTCCAAATTTGCAATGGCTTCTTTAAAAGACTTTAGTAAAATATCTTTTCGCGTTTCTTCTTTTTCTGTAGAAACATCATCGTACCAAACAGATTCTTGATAGAGTAGTGGAGAAGTAAAACGTTTTAGAATGTGTGTCTTAATCAGCATTTCAAATGTTTCCTGATCGAGTTCGTCTGCAAAAGTATTTTTTAAATATTGATAGATAAAACTATGATACATCGTAGGCGCAATATCAGTAAGTTGATTGTCACCATTCCAGTTTTGAAGTACGGTGATTGCTTGTTTTTCTTTTGCAGAAAATTCATTATTTTCAATAAGCTTCAAAACCTCCTGAATGGTCTCTGCATGCACTTTTGCCGTCACATCAAGTGTCATTTCCATCATGTCTGCTTTTGTCCATGTATCTTTGGCTTCAATCAATTCTACAATGCGTTTTGCTCTGTTTTCGGGCAAATAATATCCTGGATATAAACTTCCGTTGATACTGTCTGGCTGATTGTTTGCAGAATACACATAATTCCACGGCGGATTGGTTGCTCTTGGATTTTCAGAAGCATCCATAAAACGAATCGGTTCATCTTTCCCTGAACTTCCGTTTAAAATTAATTTCGAATTTACATGTGAAGGTCGTTCAATAAGCTGTCCGACAGCGTACCAACCAATATTATTTTCTGCATCGCCATACATTAAATTTAATCCTGGCGCATGAATTTTTCCTACTGTTTGTTCAAATTCCTGCTGATTTTCTGCATGCGACATCCTATAGCAAGCTTCCAACAACTGATTTTTTCGTTGTGTATAGACCCAACACATCGCGACAGGTTTTTCAAAATCAATTCCATTGGCAATTCCGTTTAAAATAGGTCCGTGAACAGAACGTTTTAGGGTTAAGGTTACATCATCTGCATCTTTAACTTTGATTGTTTTCGTGGTCGTTTCAAACGTAGCAAAACCTGTTGGTGTTTTGTATTGTGAAGCATCTGTAGTATTATTTTCCTCCCAATAGAAATCAATATCATCGTTTTCAAACATCGTCATTCCGTAGGCAATTTTCCGATTGTGGCCTAACATTGGAAATGGTGTTCCAGCCAAGTGATAACCGTACATTTCGTAGGTTGGTGTATGTACATGCGCTTCATACCAAACCGAAGGTTGTGAAAATCCAATATGCGGGTCATTGGCAAAAAGCACTTTTCCTGTGGCTGTTTTTTGTGGCGCTATAACCCAACTGTTGCTTCCAATAAATTGCGGAATTGGCAATGGTTTCAACGCTTTGTCAATCGAAGAAACTAAGGTGTTTTTAACTTTTGCTGTGTTTTTCGGATAGTTTTGTAAAAGTGTCGTTTTCGGATCAATGTGCAATCCTAAATCGGTTAAGTATTCGTTTCCTAATTCCTGCTGAATGCTTGTCAATAACGGATCGGTTTTATGCGCCATGGCAAAGCTAAACGCCATGTAGCCAAAGATATTATGAATGTCTTTTATGGTGAATTCAGTTTTGTCAATTCCCGTAAGGTAAAATTCAATTGGTGTAGCGCCGTGTTCAATAAATTCGTTGATTCCGTTGATATATGCTTGTGCAAGTTTGTAGCTTTTGGAGTTTTTATCGAGTGTATTAACTGTTTTTTCGGAGTTTTCATCAATTCCAGAAGCAACAAAAAAACGATCGGTTGGTAAGGTAGCTTCACCAAATACTTCAGAAAGTCTTCCCGGCGCAATCCTGCGAATTAATTCCATTTGCCACAGTCGATCTTGTGCATGTACAAATCCCAAAGCCGTAAATGCATCCGTTTCGTTGTTGGCGTAAATATGCGGAATTCCATACGTATCGTAATGAATGGTTACTTCTTCTTGTACGTTGGCAATGTCTAGATTTCCATTATAGGTTGGTAGTAAAGTTCGATAGAAAATGTATATGCCAATGCATATGAGCAAAAGGATTCCAATAATTTAGCAGCTTTCTTCACAAATGATGGTTTTTTAAACTACGAAAATTTATTTACAATACAAGTTTTAGAGATGTTGGTAATCTGTAGTGAAGCTATCGTTTATCGGCAGCTTCCGCCTCTACAAGTTGCTACTTCGCATTCATATTCGCTTTCGGAATTGGTAATGCAGCACATATCACCATTTTGATCGCATCCAGGCGCTTTTCCACCAAGAATTACTTTTTGTTTTGATTTGCTCAATACGGAGCCTACTTTTTTAATTTGTTGTAACATAAGATTATTTTTAAATAATTAATGACAAAAGTTACAGAAATTATTATAAAAGATTCTATGTGAACGCCTTACTAATAGTGCGGTTTGGAGTAGTGTTGAGTTTATAGAAAGTTTTGTGATTAAATTGTTATTTCTTACATAATTAATCAGAATAAAAATAAACAGCGTGAGATATTTTTGTAAATTTAGGAATACAAAACACTAATTTTAAACATTAAAATCATGAAAAAAAGAGATCTTAAATCATTAAAATTAAACAAAAAATCAGTTTCAAACTTAGATGCAAACGCTACAAAAGGTGGTGCTGCGGGTACAAATTCTTGGGTTGGTCTGTGCGGAAAATCTTGGGATCAATCCTGTAAATGGACAGAGTTTTTATGTGATTGGTTCTAATTCAGAGTGTCACATAGTAAATGCTATAGAGCGAACTTCGGTTCGCTTTTTTTGTTATAATATTTAATGTTTGAAAATTCAATTCTCCAACAAATCTCTAAAGCCTTGCCAACATCATTAGAAATATACAGAAGCTGTTTAAAAAGTATTCGCAAGTATCATTTTAATGAAATTTTGACTTTTTAAACAGCTTCTTTTAGTTTGTATACTTTGAATTTTAGCTATTCTTCTTCCTCTACGGCAACATGACCTTCATCAATAATATCATCTACTTTTTCTTTTAATTCAGATTCTAATTTTTCTGCTTCTGAAAAGCTTGATTTTACCACAGTAAATTCACAATAAAAAGGTAAATGATCGGAACCAATATCACTTAGAGTTTTGATATTGTGTACTTGAATTTCTTCTGAACTGAATAGTAAATCTAGCGGAAATCGCATAAAACTCGGACGTACAGGAAATGTTGCGTGAATTCCTTTTCCCAATCGAGAATCTTGCAAGCCTGAAACTTTTGCAAAAAGTCGTGCACTTCTTGACCAGCATACATTATTGAAGTCTCCCGTAACAATGCTTGGAGATTTTAAATCTCGTACTAATTTTGCCACTTTTAGCAATTCTGCATCTTTTTGTCTGGCAGTAGGTTTTTCTTGTGGAGCTGGCGGTGGCGGATGAATTCCCCAAAAGACGAAATCATTTCCATCATTATCAAACATATGTGCTTCAAGGGCAGGTCTGTCGTCAGCAATAAAATAATGTTCGTCTATATGTTCTACTTTAAGTTTGGTGTAAAAGTGAATTCCATATCTATTTTCTTTCGGAATTTTGTACACAAATGAAAAATCATCTTCCAAAACTTCTAGCGCTTCTTCCCAAGCTTTGTTTGTTTCTAATGTTAATAATATATCTGGTTGTACTTCTTTTACTAATTTAATAAGTCGCTCATAATCTGTATTGCTTTGAAGTACATTTACACTAATTACTGAAATTGTATTGTTTGCTTGTGAAGGTTTTTTAAAAATATTGTATGTAGGAAGATATGGGAAAATGATACATATCTGATAAAAGATAGTTATACTCAAGAATATTAACGCAGTAAGAAATAGAGTTGCATCTTCTTGATAATAAACTACGAGTCCAATTAAAAGTAAAATCTGAATGACTAAAATTTGAATTCGAATGTAGTCAAACATACGAAATGTCCAATGTGAAATACGGAAAGCAGGAAAGTAGCTTACTATAGAAAAAAGAAAGGACAGTATGATGAGTAGTATATTCAAATGATGTTTTTAGATTTTAACAATGCATGGTTTAAATTCAAAAATACACATTTTACGATACACATATTAGTTCATTCGCTGAATTTATTAGTGTAAATACTTTTTTTCAATACTATTTTGAAGTTCTAGATTTGGTAATTTTAACGTAATGAAGCGTTATAGTATTCTAAAAATATCATTAATGCTTAAATACAAAGAGGTTGTTTCAAAAGGTACTTTAAAGGTTATTTTAGAATTGATATAGAACTCATCATATTGACTTTAGAAGGCTATAAGAACTCAAAACCTTACTGAATAAAGTTTAATACATGAGTTATACTTGTTAGAAATTGAACTTTTGAGACAACCTCTTTTACAATTTTAATTTCGAATGATTTTTCCCGTTTTTTCATTTCCTTCACGATCTCTAACTACATAGAAATACAAACCTTTTTGTTGATTTTTAAGATTGATTTCTTTAGAAATAGTGGGTTTTTCCATAATTTTTTCTCCATTACTATCAAAAATTACAATTGAATAGTCGTCTAAATTATCACCACTGAATCGAATTGTAGAAGTAGTTGGATTTGGAAATATTTGTATATTTCTAAAAAGGAGTCCGTTAGAATCATCGCAACTTTCTCCAGTAACACAAGAGGTAAGAAGGTCTAAAATTCCAAAGCCAGGAATATGATGAATTCCAATTAATACACCAGCATAAAATTTCTTAGAAAGGATCCCATTCGAAATTTCTAATCCGATGCTTCTTACAGGATTTTCTAGACATTTTTCTCTAAAAACAGGATTTAATCCGTTCAAGACTAACAACGTTCCATCATCAAATTTAATTGACCAAGTAAATGTGAGATTTAATGTTGTATCAGCTAAGTTTGTAAGGCTACTTGCTGTACAAACATTTAGTTTGCCTTCTAGCGTAATATCTTCAGGAACAACAGATTCATAACCAATACACGTAAGTAACGGAATTGGTGTTGGTGTAGGTTCCCAATTGGTTTCAATGGTTACGGTTTTCATATCAGAGCACGCGCTTTCAAAATCTTTACATTTTACAACATAAACAGTTCCGCTATCATGTCCCATATTTCCTTTAATGTATGCGGTTGGTGTTCCTTGTCCTGAAACAATATCCAAATTTGGAGAGGTAACTATCCATTTATAGGTCCAGCCTTCGCCCGAACCTTCTGGAACACTAAAGGCAACTCCGTTTCCAGATTGATATACGGTATCTGGCCAATCTGTGGAATCGCAACCACTCGGTGATTGTGCATATGTGATACAATAAATTAAAAAGATTGAATAAAGTAAAATTTTTCTCATAACAGTTTGATTTAATGGTTAATAATAAAATAACTTTAAAAGTCACACAGAGATGTACTGCCTTTTAATTCTATTAATAAATAAGATATAGATTACTATATAAAAAGATTTACACTTCTAATAAAGTAGAAATTAAGATTTATAAAAATAAGATTAAAGCTACATATTTTAAATATTTTTTATAAATTTTAACGATTTTATAACTAAAAATCAGGCTTTTATGCTTGTTTTCTAAAATTTCGTTAAGTATGGAAAAACCGTAAAAATCAATGTGTGATTTTTTTTATTTTATAGTAAATTTGGTAGTTTTTTAAATTGAGGAGAAAGTAGATGTTTCATAAAAAAACCTCGTAAATATGAAATATCTACGAGGTTTTGAGTGTTATGATGATGTTTTTACTTTTAAGCGTTTTCTACAGCAATCATAGAAATTTCTACATTGACAAACTTTGGTAAATTGGCAACTTCTACCGTTTCTCGCGCTGGTGCAGTTTCATCATTAAAATACTGACCGTATACGCTGTTTATCTGGCTAAAATTATGCATGTCACTAATGAAAATAGATGTTTTTACAACATTCTCAAAAGTCATATCGGCAGCAGCCAACACTGCTTTCATGTTTTCCATGACGAGTTTGGTTTCTTCTTCAATAGAACCTTTTAGCAGTTCTCCCGTTTCTGGATTAATGGCAATTTGTCCCGAAGTATATAAAGTTCCGTTGATAAGTGTTGCTTGATTGTACGGTCCAATAGGCGCAGGTGCGTTTGGTGTAGTAATGATTCTTTTTGACATTAGTTGTGTTTTTTTGGTTATGAGTAATTGGTTTTTTGTTTTTCTTACAAGAAATAATCGTATTAGAAAAACAGCTGAAAGTTATTCAAAAATTCCACAATCTAAAAGTAAAACCAATCTAAAAACCTAACCAGTCTAAGCAAGTCTAAAAAGTCTAACAAAGTCTAAAACTACAACCTTCTATCTGGTTCGCTTCGTTGTTCCCACTTAATATCTTGTAAGATAGATGCTTTAATTCCGATAAAGAAATACCAAGAAGCTCTGGTACTAAACGGAACCCAGTTAAAATTGATTCGCCAACTTTTCAAGTCACGTTCAAAACGCATTTGTGTATAGGTAAAACCTTTGTTTTTAAAGTCATAACCCGAAGAAATTCCTACTTTCCATTGCGGCGTTAATTCCACATTACCAGAAAACATTAGCGAGTTGTTGGATATTTCATTTTGTCGATTGCTGTTGAGATACGTCAAAGAATAGGCGACTCGTAAGTCCCACGGAATCTTAGCGCGATAGGCTTCAACGTCTTCTTTTTCTTCGTCATCATCATCGTCTTCATCCCGAAAGGAATTTCGGTCACTAAAATCTTGTGCTCGACCAAATAAGTCATCATCACGTCCACCACTTCGGGTATTATCAGCATTGTTCCCTTTTCCTTCAAAACTTTTACTAGAGAAAGAATAATTTAGGGTCATGTTGGCGCTCGTTAAACGAAATAAACTTCCACCATTATCAATATTAAATTTATTAATTCGTGTACCTTGGTTATCAATCGCATACGGATCTAGATTTGCACCAAAATTCACATTTAGTTTATTATTAAATAACACGGTGCTACCAGAAACGCGCACTGGAGCCCAAGCCAAAGAATCGGCAGCAATATTATAACTTGTAGCAAAGTTTAAACTGTTTAATAACATTACCTTTTTGGGTTCTGTTTGTGTAGAATCGTTTGAACGTACTTTGGCTTCTACCGTATTGGCGACGTTTAATCCTATAGAACTTGCAAATGTTTGACTCGGCACGCCAAAAAGTCCATCTTCAAAACGTGTATATTCTTGCATTGTTCTATTTTCGGCATCAATTATATACGTATCATAATATTGATCGAAAGCAGGATTGTAGCTATAACTTATAGAAGGTCGTAATGTATGTCGAATGGCTTGAATTTTTCGATCTTCTCCACGATCAAATGTACCATATAACGTAGTACCAATACTTGCACTAAAATTGTAGGTTCTGTAAGAATCAAAACCATTAATAGTGTCTTTTACAGAAGCAATTTGCTCTGTCATTGTAGGATCGTCAGGATCAATAATAGCATCCGAACGTTCCGTGGTTTTAAACGTCCAGACTTCATCATAGTTTCCACCCAAACTCACACTTAAGTATTTCAATAATTTAAAGTTCGTGTTGACAGGAATACTGTGTCTCAGTCCCATTTTGGCATCATCAAACATTTCTTTCTTAAAGAATAACGAATCGGTAGTATTAATTCTATTTTCTCCTCGTAAATTGTATTGAAAGTTAATATTTTGAATGATTCCTTTTTTCGTTCCGTCTTTTGGCGCAAATGGATAAATACGTTCTACACTTGCTTGTAATGTAGGAAGTGTAAGGTTGATGCTTTCTGTGTTGGTATTTTGCGAATGCGTCGCCGTAAGCGAAATGTTTACTGATGGATATGATGGAAATGTTTTGGAATACGAAACTGACGAATTCAGCGTGTTATTCAAGAAATTTGGAGTATTTAATTGATTGATAGAAGCTTGGTAAAACGAGCTACTACCTAAGTTTACCGAAGCAGAAAAACGCGAATTCGGATTTGCTTTTGCATCTTGATTGTGTGACCAACGAATATTGTAAATGTTGGATTTGCTGTAATCTGGGAAGCCTCGTTGACTGTTAATTACGGCTTCAAATCGTACACTTAGGTTTCCGCGGAAGCGATACCGCAACGCATAATTGGATTCGCCCCGAAAGGCATAACTTCCATTGGTATAATAATCACCCAGAAGCGCGAGATCGAAGTAATCACTGACGGCAAAATAATATCCTCCATTCTGAAAGAAATACCCACGACTACTGTTTTCTCCAAAAGTAGGGAAGATAAAACCAGAAGCTCTATCGTCCGTTAACGGAAAATACGCAAAAGGAATTCCAATTGGCGTTGGAACATCTGCAATATATAAGTTGGTAAAACCAGAAACGATTTTCTTGTTCGGAACTAATTTAATCTTTCGTGCGAGGAAAAAATATTCAGGATTATCAATATCTTTAGAAGTGGTGAATTTTGCATTTTTCAAGAAAATCACCGAATCATTTTCTTTTTTAGAGAGTTCGCTGGCAATTTTAGTTCCGTTTTGCTCGGTTCTAGAATTCCAAATCAGTGCTTTTTCGGTGTCAAAATTAAATCGGATAGAATCAGGTTCAACTATATTATTACCCTGCTTAAAATACGGCGCTTGCGAATATACGCCTGCAGTATCTTTCAAACGACCAGCATACACTTCATTCTTCTCATAATCTAATACGATAATTCCCGATTTCAATTCTGTATCTTGATAATACAATTCGGCTTCATCATATAAATAGATTTTTTTGTCTCGCTGACTAATTTTTACATAATCTTTGGATTTGTATTTTACCAAGTCGAGTAATACAGGTGCTTTCTCAGGAACAGAATCTTTTTGAATAGAATCATTCTTAATGCTGTCGTTTACTTTGCGTGTTCCTATCCTTATAGAATCTTTAAGAGTAACCTTTAGGGTATCCATTTCCTGCTCCTGTCCAGGTTTGAATGGAAGTTTTTTCCTTTTAGGAAGTTCTTGTGAAAAAGCAAAGGAACTAATCAAAAGTAGTATTAGCTGTATACCTATGTAAAATCTTTTTGTCTGCAATGGTCTAATCCAAATTCTTTATATAACACAAAAGAAAGATTTCTTTTATGAATAATCAACTAACTTTTATATTTTCGCTCATATACGAAAGCCGTAAAAGTATGGCTCAATATTTGAAGTGCCAAACCTAGTCGTGTATTTTTATCATACATTTATGATATTTTAATTATAATTAACACAATAAGGAATGCACAATACGCATTATTATATTAGTAACGTATAGAAAACGAACTTTATGCATACATATTTTTCAATTTTAATTTTCCTCTGTACAACGAGCTTTTTGGTTGCAGCAAATGGAGATGGCGAAAATAATTCTTCAAAAAAGAAACAATTTGTAGTAATGATTGATCCTGGACATGGCGGGCGCGATACAGGAACACCAGGGACAGGCAGATACAAAACTACCGAAAAAGACATCGCTTTAGATGTTTCACTAGCTTTGGGAAAAATGCTCGATAAGCTTCCCAATGTAAAGGTAATTTACACGCGTACCAAAGATACGTACCCAACACTAAATCAACGTGCGGTAAAAACAAACAAGAAAAAAGCAGATTTATTTATTTCGATACATTGCAACGCACAACCTGGAAAAAAAGGAACTGCGTATGGTGCGGAAACGTTTGTTTTAGGTTTAAGTAAAAATAAAACCAACTTGGAAGTTGCCAAACGTGAAAACTCGGTAATATTCTTGGAAGACAACTATGAAGAAACCTATGCAGGATTTGATCCGAGTTCACCAGAATCACTCATTAGTTTAATCCTTTTACAGGAAGAATATTTAGACCAAAGCATTGAAATAGCATCTTACATTCAAAAAGAGTTTAAAGTTACCGCAAAGCGAAAAGACAGAGGTGTAAAGCAGGCAGGTTTTTGGGTGTTATCTAAAACATACATGCCAAGTGTATTGGTTGAATTAGGCTTTTTAACGCACAAAAAGGAAGAAGATTATTTAAACTCGAAACGAGGAAAAAAAATCATGACGCAATCTTTATACAATGCAGTTAAAAAGTATATAGAGTTGCATACGCGAACCACTTTTAGTGAAGATGATGTTGTTATTGACGAGCTTGACGAAGATAAAAAAGAAGCTTCAAGAGTGATAAAAGGTGTTACTTTTAAAGTACAACTCTCTGCTAGTTCAAAAAAGATTGCTACAAAATCATACAATTTTAAAGGATTAAAAGATATATCTAGAGAAAAATCAGGAAAAATATATCGCTATTTCTATGGTAAAACTTCTGATTATGAGGAGATAAAGCGTTTAAAAGAGCATGCAAAACGCAAAGGCTACAAAGATTGTTATGTCGTTGCATACAAAAAGGGAAAAAAAATATCATTGGCAGATGCGTTAAATGAATAATAAATTAGACGTATTCTTAGTAAAAAAATGTTAATTTTGTGAAGTTCACAAATTCCCAATACATTGAAAATATCCAGAGAAATCAAAACAGCATTTCTAGCAATTACCGCGCTAGTCCTTTTATATTTCGGAATTAGTTACTTAATGTCAAGGTCTGTACTATCTAATGATCGTATTTTCTATGCAGAATACAATGACATTGGTGGTTTAATTCCCGCCACGAAAGTAACCATAAATGGTTTTAAGGTTGGTAAGGTACAAGACATTCAATTACAAGCTTCAGGGAAATCAATGGTCACTATAGCATTAGAAAATGACTTTCAGTTTTCAAAAAATAGTACGGTTCAGTTGCAGGAAAATGGTTTTATCGGTGGAAAATCTTTAGCAATTCTTATCAAACGCGATGGTGGAGCCGTTGCAGTTTCTGGAGATACTTTACAAACTGTAATACAACCAGGAATGATTGATACCTTCAAAAATCAACTCACTCCATTACAAGACAAAGTAGAAAAAATGTTGGTAAGCACCGATTCGTTGTTAACTTCTGTTAATGAAATTTTAAACAAAGATTCGAGAAACAATATCAAAAAAAGTCTCGAAGATTTAATGACGACAATTTCTAATTTCAAAAAAGCTTCTGGAACATTCAATTCATTGTTAGATGGTAATAAAGATAAACTAGACAACACATTTACAAATCTCGATAATATGGCGTCTAACATGTCTACAATATCCGATTCGTTGGCAAGACTAGAGCTCAATAAAACCATGAAGCAAATGCAAGGAACAATCAATCGATTCGATAATATCATTGCTGGTATTGAAAATGGAGAAGGTTCTGTTGGAAAATTATTGAGAGACGAAAAATTATACGATAATCTTACAGGCGCATCTTTACAAATGGAGCAATTGCTTCAAGACATGAAGTTGAATCCGAAACGTTACGTACATTTCTCACTATTTGGAAAAAGACCAAAACCATACTCACCACCAGAAGAAGGAGAAAAAGACGAAAAAGAAGAAAAGAAAAACTAAATAACCATCAAACAATAATTACTCATGGAGTACATTCCTAATATTCTATTTGCCATACTATTAATTGTTGGCGTAGGTTACTTTGCAAAAAACGTTAAAAAACTCACCAGAAACATCAAACTAGGAAAGGATGTTGATCGCTCTGACAACAAATCCGAACGCTGGAAAAATATGGCAATGATTGCGCTTGGACAATCTAAAATGGTAAAAAGACCTATTGCAGGTTTCTTGCATATTATTGTATATGTTGGGTTTATCATCATCAACCTAGAAGTTCTTGAAATCATCATTGACGGACTCTTTGGAACACACAGAGTATTCACTAAAGTGTTGCCAGACAGCGTATATGGTTTCTTAATAGGAAGTTTTGAAATACTAGCAGTATTGGTGTTAATTACCGTAATTATCTTTTGGTTGCGACGAAATGTCATCAAACTCAAACGCTTCTTAAGCGCCGAAATGAAAGGTTGGCCAAAAAGTGATGGTAACATCATTCTATACTTTGAAGTTGTATTAATGACGTTATTCTTAGTGATGAATGCAACTGATGCAGAATTTCAAGCAATGGGATCAGGGAACATCATAAGCAAACACATTGCAGGTTTATTTGGTTCAGGAGAACATTTACACATCATAGAAAGAGCAGCTTGGTGGTTGCACATTGCAGGAATTTTAGTATTCTTAAACTACTTATATTACTCAAAACACTTACACATACTCTTAGCGTTTCCAAACACATGGTATGCAAACCTAAAGCCAAAAGGGCAATTTGTAAATGATGCAAGTGTGACGAAAGAAGTAAAACTAATGATGGACCCGAATGCCGATCCTTTTGCCGCTCCGGCGGAAGGAGAAGACGAAGGCGAACCTGAAAAATTTGGTGCTTCGGATGTGCAAGATCTAAACTGGGTACAACTGATGAACTCATATACTTGTACAGAATGCGGACGTTGTACAAGTGAATGTCCTGCAAACCTAACGGGAAAAAAACTTTCGCCACGTAAAATAATGATGGACACTAGAGATCGTCTGGAAGAAGTCGGAAAAAATATTGATGCCAACAATGGAACGTTTGTAGACGATGGAAAATCACTCTTAAACGATTACATCACTACTGAAGAATTGTGGGCGTGTACATCTTGTAATGCTTGTGTAGAAGCATGTCCTGTAAACATTGATCCATTATCAATCATCATGGAAATGCGTAAATACTTAGTCATGGAACAATCGGCAGCACCAACAGAACTCAACGTAATGATGGGGAACATTGAAAACAATGGAGCGCCTTGGCCTTACAACCAAATGGATCGATTGAACTGGAAAGACGAAAACTAAAAAAAGACAACTTAAAAAGATACGAAGATGAAAGTACCTACAATGGCAGAATACATGGCAGAAGGGAAACAACCAGAAATATTATTTTGGGTTGGTTCTGCTGGAAGTTATGACGATAGAGCAAAAAAAATTACCAAAGCTTTTGTGAAAATCTTAAACAAAGCAAATGTTGACTTTGCTGTTTTAGGACCAGAAGAAAGCTCAACAGGAGACGTAGCAAAGCGTGCAGGAAACGAATTCTTATTTCAAATGCAAGCTATGATGAATATCGAAGTACTCAATGGTTATGAAATAAAACGAATTGTAACCTGTGATCCGCACTCATTCAACTGTATAAAAAACGAATATCCTTCTCTCGGCGGAAAATATGAAGTAGTGCATCATACACAATTTATAAAAGAACTCATAGATAGCGGACGTTTGCAAAATGTAGGAGATACGTACAAAGGAAAACGTATCACGTTTCACGATCCTTGCTACTTAGGTAGAGCGAATGAAGTATACGATGCGCCTCGTGACGTACTAAGTGTTCTAAATGCAAACCTAACAGAAATGAAACGCCACAAAGCTACAGCACTATGTTGTGGAGCAGGAGGCGCACAAATGTTCAAAGAACCTGAAAAAGGAGACAAAGATATCAATGTATTGCGTACGGAAGATGCGCTAGAAACAAACCCAGAAATCATTGCAACAGGTTGTCCATACTGCAACACAATGATGACAGATGGTGTTAAATACAAAGAAAAAGAAGACAGTATCATTGTTCAAGATATTGCTGAATTAATTGCAAACGCACAAAATCTATAAAAAAACAAAATCAAACCGATGAAAAAAATAATTACCACCATCATCCTATTAGTCGCAACCATAGGATTTGCACAAAACAAGGACACAAAAGATGCTGTGCTAAAAGAAATAACTAATGAAGTTTGCGAATGTGTTTCTGCAAAAACGGCAGAAGGTTTAACCGCAGATGAAGTAGAAGTACAATTAGGACTTTGTATGATGTCTTCGTACGGAAAATATAAAAAGCGTTTGGATAAATTTATGATTGTTTCTCTAGATGATTCCGCTTCGCTTGAAAAATTAGGACAAGAAATAGGTTTCAAAATGCTTGAAATTTGTCCAGATACATTTATGGTATTTGCGAAAGACTTGGTTCAGGAAGAACTTGATAATGAAAATTCGCAGCCTGTCGTTTCAGACAATACAACAATGGTTTTTGGAGAAATCGTAAAGCTTACCAAAGAACAATTCAATATTGTAACTTTCAAAGCAAACAATAAAAGAACTTATAAATTACTTTGGATGGAGTATTTTGAAGGTCAAGAATTATTGGACGATGTAAAACAACTAAAAAATCAAAGAGTAAAAGTATCGTATGAAAACAAAGAAATGTACGATCCAAAACTCAAAGATTACCGCACATACAAAGTATTAAGAAAAATAGAAGCTGTAAACTAAAACACTATGTTGGTAGCATTTGATAAAATAGCTGACGAAGCACGAGTTTGGATATATCAAGCCAATCGCTCATTCAGTGAAACCGAATTGGAAGAATTACACACAAAACTATCCAACTTCATTACGCAATGGACAGCACACGGAACTGACTTAGAAGCCTCTTTTGAAATAAAGTACAAGCGTTTCATCATCATTGCAGTCGACCAAACCAAACAAGCGGCAACTGGCTGTTCTATTGATGCTTCTGTACATTTCATTCAGCAATTAGAAAAAGAATACAATGTTGATTTAATGGACAAAATGAACGTATCTTACAAACAAGGACAATACATTGCGTATAAAGACTTAAAAGCATTCCGAAAAATGGCAAAAGACAAAGCGGTTACAGGAAACACCATTGTTTTTAACAACTTAGTAGCAACAAAAGCAGAATTCCTTGAAAACTGGGAAGTTCCTGCCAAAGAAAGCTGGCACGGACGTTTTTTAAACTAAAAAACATTTCAAAATATCAATAGCGAAAAGGCAAACAGTACTGTTTGTCTTTTTTTGTGCTTTTTTACGGATAAAATATGTAGGATGATTATATGTAAAATAGCTTAATTTTCAGTAACTTAGAGATTCAACAAAACATTTTTATCATGAAAAAAAGATCATTAAAAAAATTCCGCTTGCGAAAAACAGCAATTTCTAATTTACAAGGACATCCAGATGAAGCAAAAATCAAAGCAGGATTAGCTGCAGCCACAGGTACAGGTTGCTTGCGAGATTCCAAATGGTGTGAATTTAGCGAAATCGTTTCTTGTTACAGTCCATGCGGATCTGACAATGGAACTATTGGTTGTAGTCCAGCATAGAAATTACATTTCTTAAAATACATAAAAGGTAGGCAATTTGCTTACCTTTTTTTATATAACAAATACATTTTTAGATAGTTGTAATTTTTTCTTAAAAAAATGATTTTAGAATAAATATAGTATGGAAAAACCATAACTGTTTGATTTTCAATTTGTTTATCTTTATGAAAACAAAAGTAATAATCATTATGAAAAAAAGAAATTTAAACGGAAAATTAGCGTTAAGAAAAAATTCAGTATCCAACTTACAAATTGAAAAAGTTAAAGGTGGCGGAAACACAGATATTTGTACAGGAACTCAACCTTCATGTGCAGGCTGTGATACTCCTACCAGAAATCCATGTGTACGTCCAACAAGAGGTGATTGGACATGTCAAGGTTGCCCACAGCAATAAAAAATCAATACATAAACTTATCCTACTTCAATATGTTTATAAGGGAAAACACGTAAAAATGTTTTACATCAACAAGTTTGATAAAAAAGGAAAGCCTTACTTGTACAGAGTGAGGCTTTTTTATATTTACACTATAAGTAACAAACTAACTAACGTGATTTCGACTTAAGAAATCACTAAATAGTTTATAATTTACTGAAAAATAACTACTTGTAAGTTTGAGCATTATCGTAGATACCGAGCGTAGCGTACGAGAACAATGTAAAAACAGCTGTTTCAATCGAATCTATAACTCCGCTAGTATCTTCGATGTAAAATATATTTTAATCTCAATAATGCTCAATTTGACATTTTTACTATATATCTGAAAATCAGTTTTATAAAATAAAAGTTATATTGAACTTATGTTAATTAACGTGAGTTCGACGTAAGAATTTTAGTTTGAAACTTTTCTTTTCCGCAGTATAGCAGGAGTTTTTCGTTAAAAATTTTTGAAACCTTGGAGAAATGTTAATTCATGAACTCCATAACTGAAAATAGAGCATGGTGAACTAAAATTTAGAAAAACTCATGCGGTTTTAGTTTTTCCCTAAAAGAAAAACTAAAAATACCTCTGGAAAAGTTCCCTTTCTTTTGTTTCTTTTCTTTGGGTAAGCAAAGAAAACGAAAATAAAACGCTGAAAATGAATTGCATAACAGAATTATTTCTAAAATTACTATAAATATAAATTGATTGATTTATATCGAACTGACGTTAATTAATAAAATATATAGTTGCATTTTTATAAGTCTGTATAAGAGGCAAGTTTTACAATATAAATTAAGACATTAATAGCATTTCGTCCCAATCCAAAGTAGTTGTTTGTAATTTGCTTAACAAAGAAAGTCCCAAACCTGCATATCCAAGTAAAAAGCCTGTGACATCTTTTCGAGCATAACTGCCTATTTGTGTATGATTTGACTTAATTTGAGGTGTGCCACGATCTAACTGTTGCAACGTTTTTGAATACCAATAATTAGCAGCAAATTTAAAATCATCAATCTGCGTAGTTATATATAAACGTTGAAAAATATGAGCAGCTCCAGAAGTGCCGTGACACAACCAAACATCATTCATCATCAAAACTTCCATATCTTTTCTATGCGTTGTATGAATCAACATCGTTGTAACTTCTTTTTGAAGAACTATATCTTTTAAAAGAAAGCTAGTTGTATACAAAACGGTCAAAATTCCTAAATCTCCATAACACCAAGCGAGTCTGTTATGATTACTTTGGTTTATTGTTTTGCCAATTCTGTTTGGAAAAAAACTGCCATTGGTAATAAAATCTTTTTTGTGTTTAAAGGTAAAATTGATGATTAATCTTAATATAGCTTCACATTTTTTCGGATTGATTTGTCTTGCGAATAATTTATTCAAAACAGCGACAAAGCCATACATTCCGTGGGAAACCCCAAAATTAATACTAGGAAATTCGTGTCGTGTATCTTTTTGTTCAAAAAAGGAAATCGGATCTTCCAATTTAAAAATATCTTCATGCACATCATCAACAAATGTTTGAAGTAGCTGTATATCTGTATTTTCTTTGGAAAGTATATAAAGTAAGATGCCGCTGAAACCTGATATAAATTCGTAATTCTTTCGCTTCAATTCGTTCTTAGCAACTTCCATAAAAGTTATATCAAATTCAGCAGTATCAAAAGCATTTTCAATCTCAACAAAACGTCGAATATAATTGAAAAACCAACCGATACCAGCCAAACCTGAAGAAAACAAATACGAATCGGGAAGATCATTTTCCAGTTGATCGTACAATATTTCTAAATAGTGAATAGCACTGTCGTAATGACGAGTTTCTTTAGTAACTTCGTGTAAATGAAAGTAAAAAATAATAATACCAGGCAAACCACTATTGATGGTAATTGACTTATTATCAAATGATTTAATGAAGAAATCAATGCTTTCTAAATGTAAATGAATTTTCTCTTTCATTGCTTTCAGTTAAATAACAAACTCACGAACTCACAATTTCAAACTGTTCAAAATCAATCTGTAACTTGGTTTCTATAACATTAAAAATGCTACGTGCTGTATTTTTAATATCATCAGCGACCGTAAGCGTGATGCCTTTTACATACATATCTAAAAACGATTCATCAGGAAACTTAGGAATATTGTACTTTTCTCTAAAAGAGACATTTGAAATATAATTCTCCATCTTAAAAAACGGATATTGAAAAATACATTCTACACCCAACAATTTCGTGTATAAAATCAACGATTTTTCTAAAAACACATGAAACTCTTTCAAGGTAAATATGCCCAAATTGTCTTGCAGTAATGCATCTTTATATTTCCAAAGACTATACGCTTGTAATTGTAAACTTTTTAAGGGATGCTTTATAAAAGGCAATTGCATAACCAAAATGGCTTCTTCTTTCAAATGCTTCATTTCTCCAGTTACATCATGTAAAATGATTCCTTGCGAAAGCATGCGTGCTTGAAATTTCGAATACGATCGCAATTGTGAATAAAAGTAATCATAGGCTTCCGTTACAGGATAAGCAGTATATGAAATATGATATCCATTACAAATTTTTACACCTTTATACCGTTTACTAACATTAGAATTCAGAATAATTTTAATATCAATATCAGAATGCTCTGAAAATTGCCCCGTGGCATAACTACCCACTAAAAACACACCAATAATCTCGGTGTTTTCTTTTAGTTTAGAAACATAAGATTCCAAAATAGATGTAATGTTTGTTGGGATCATTCTTTAAAAATTAACGGAATAAAATTAAAGTATCATTTCTACGTTGAAATAGGATAAAATCGCAAATGGATATTTGAGAATGTCTAATTTTAATCAAGGCGCAACGGTAATTGCGCCTTGATGGTAGTTTACAAATTGATGATTAAGAACAAGCTCCCCAACCTTGATCTCCCGTATAACAAAAGGCTCCTGTGCAATTGCAATCGGTATGACACGTATCTTCACATGTTGGATATACGGTTTCTGGAATACAATTAATTTCACAAGTTTCATAATTTGTTTTGTCGTCATTTCCTCCAACAACTCGCCTTTGGGCTTTGTTAGACAAAGAAGCAACTGATTTTTTGTTCAACGAAAGTGAACGAGAAAACTTTTTTTTCATAATTAAATAGATTTTAATATTAATAATATCACAAAGCAATTCATTAAAACTCGAATAAAAAACACAAGCTGCCCGAAATTAGATGATTTAGGCAATAGAAAATAAACTCAAAATTGAAAGCAATGCCTTACGAATCAAAGGTGTGACATACTTAAAGATTATACTGCATAATATTAAAATCTATTAATCATGTAAAAGAAGAATATAAAAAGCCTTACTCAACAATACGAGCAAGACTTTTTTATAAAACGAAATAACAGATAGCATACATCATTACATCCTACAAAAAAGTTTTATAGAACGAATATATATCTATCCTTACGAATAATTGGCTAATGAATTATTGCCAAATTGATAACTTGGATCTTTTAGCATTCTGCTATAAATCTCCGTATCAACAGTAACGGGAACGTCCAAATATGGAAGTTTAATCTGATAACTTTCCCCTCTTTTCTTTACTAATTGGACTCTTAAAGGTTGTTTCTCCATAATTAAAAAAAATTAAAAAGTTAAACCGAATAAAAATACAAAAGCAAAAAGGCATAAAGTGTGCCATTTTCGCTAGTCTAAATTATAAAATGATTTTATAAAAGTCAATATTTATTTTCTGTCAAAATGACACTATTGCTGAGATGCAAGATGATTTAAGAAAAAATAAAAAGGTTTAAAATGTCACTTTTTTGTTAAAAAAATCAAAAAAATAATACTGTCAATCTGCTTTAAAAACTCATGGCATTTTATTTGTTAAATACAAAAAAACATTCAAAAAACTATGTTTAACTGTTTAAAATAGAAATTTCATGAAAAAGCTCACAATGGTATGTGTATTTTTGACGTTTCTTACAGCGCAAACGAGTAATGCACAATCAACAAAAAATCAACAACAACCAGATGAAAGGGTAGAAGTCAACAAAAAATATGACGAAAACGGAAATCTTATCCAATACGATTCTATCTATTCATATTCATCTTCAAGCGGAAATCTAAAAATGCATTCTAAAAAGCTTGATTCATTAATGAAAAACTTTTTTCCAAAAGAATTCGCTAGTCTTTTTCCAGAAATAGACACAAAATCACAAAACACTCCTTTTGGTTTCTTGCAGCGCCATCAAAATATAGATTCTCTTTGGAAACAACGCATGGAAATGCATCGTAAAATGATAGAAAAATACTTTAAACAAACATTTCCCAACGAAAAAGAGCAGAAACCGTTCAAAAAGCAAAAAATATAAGCATCATACAAAAATCTAAAAGTCTTGTTAATTTTCAACAAGACTTTTTTGTGTGCGAGAAAGTCTGTACATTTAATCTATATTGTGAATGCGGTAAAAAATGGCATCTTTTTTGTCTTACCAATACCGTACATGTAAGTGAAAGTTACCCTATGAATAAATTCAGCGCGATCATCCTCTTTATCGTTTCCCTCTTTATAATAAGTGCGCATCAACCGTACACAAAGCTACCAAAGAAATACACAGCTCAAGAAAAATGGGTAGATAGTGTCTACACAAACATGACGCTTAAAGAACGCTTAGGACAACTCTTTACCATTGGCGCGTATGCTAACAAAGGTTTGGCTGCCGACAATAGAATAAAGCAACAAATAATGAAATACAACGTTGGTGGCGTACTATTCTTAGGCGGAAATCCAACGCATCAAGTTGAACTTACCAATCAATTTCAAAACCTTTCCAAAATTCCGTTGCTCATTTCCATGGATGCCGAATTTGGCTTAGGAAATCAGCTCGATTCTTTACCAACCTATCCGCACAATATGATGCTTGGCGCCATTCAAAACAACTATCTTATAGAACAAATAGGACAACGTATTGGAGAGCAAAGTAAGCGTTTGGGAATACATGTAAACTTTGCACCAAACACTGCTGTACATAGTTTTAAAACATCTGTAGCAGGAAATCGTTCATTTGGAGAATCTGAAAATAATGTAACCGAAAAAACACTCGCTTTTCACAAAGGCATGCAAAAATCAGGAGTTGTCGCTTGCGCAAAATACTTTCCATCAATGGGAAACAAATCTTTGGATGCCGCAGCAACCTTTCCCGAACTGAATATTTCTGAAGAATATATAGAAAATGTAGACTTATATCCGTACCGAAATCTCATCAATAACAACATTGAGGCAATCATGACTGGACATGTACAAGTGCCAAATATCGAACCTATTGACGGACTTTCTGCGTCGTTATCTTACAACGTTGTCACCAAAATACTCAAAGAAGAATTTGGGTATAACGGACTCATCTTTTCGGCGAAACTCAATGATAAACGACTCACAGCCAACGAAAAACCTGGCGATGTAGAATTGGCAGCATTTCTGGCGGGAAATGATATATTGCTCCTTCCGGGAGAATTGCCTCAGGTGCTACAAAAATTTGAAGAAGCAATCATGGTCGGACTCATCAAAGAAGAACGCTTGGCGTATTCTGTAAAAAAGATTCTCGCCGCAAAATACAAGCACGGTTTGTTCACGGCTGAACCGATAAAGGAAGATTCTATCCTAATAGATTTGCAACTCATAAAAGACGATCTTTTGCACCGAAAAGCCATCAAACATGCAATTACGGCGGTAAAAGTAAATGACAGTATCTTGCCGATTCAAAACTTAGATAAACAAAAAATTGCCTACGTAAAAATGGGCGATGCAAACGAAAGTACATTTATCAATACCTTACGTAAATATGCTGCGGTAGACATCATCAAAGGAAAAAATCTTGCCGATTTAGTTGAACGACTTTCTAACTATTCAACGGTAATTATTGGTTTTCACAAATCCGACGCAAGTTCAACAGAAGACTATCAATTTACAGACAAAGAAATCGTTTGGTTGCAAGAAGTAGCACGAACCAATACGGTAATTCTAGATGTATTTGCAAGTCCGTACAGTCTCAACAAAGTAAAAAGCTTTACCAATATTGACAACATTATTGTATCCTATCAAAACAGTGATGCTTCTCAAGAAATTTCTGCACAAATCATTTTTGGAGCATTAAAAGCAGAAGGAAAATTGCCTGTTCGTATCAAAAACGACTTTCCGCTAAGTACGGGAATTGTTACGCAACAACTCTCTCGCTTAGGTTATGATTTGCCAGAAACGGTTGGTGTCAGTTCGGTAAAACTAAAACGCATTGATTCGCTAGCGGAATTAGTTGTATCTGAAAAAATGGCGCCAGGTGTACAATTGCTTATCGCGCGTAGAGGAAAAGTAATCTACAACAAAAACTTTGGGTATCATACGTACAAGAAAAAACAAAAAGTAACCGACAGTGATATTTATGATGTTGCTTCCATGACAAAAATATTAGCAACCTTACCAATGGTAATGAAACAAGAAGAAAACAAAAATCTTGCGCTCAATTCCAAACTTGTAGACTTGTTGCCAAAATTCAAAGGAACCAACAAAGAAAAACTAAAAGTAGTAGAAATTCTATCGCATTACGCACGTTTAAAACCATGGATTCCTTTCTATGTAAACACGTTAGACTCCATTACCAAAAAGCCAGATAAAAAATGGTACAGCAACAAAAAATCAGAAAAATACAGTATCAAAGTTGCTAAAAACTTATACATGAATGCGGAATACAAAGATTCCATCATGCAACGTATCATTGACAGTGATTTACTAAAAAGAAAGCGATACAAATACAGTGACTTGCCTTTTTACATTCTAAAAGATTATATAGAAGCTTCATACAAAACTGATTTAAACAAACTTACACAACATTATTTCTACAAATCGTTAGGTGCACATTACACAACATACAATCCGTTGGAAAAATTTTCAAAAAAAATGATAGTTCCTTCAGAAATTGACGACTATTATCGAAATCAAACATTGCAAGGTTACGTTCACGATATGGGCGCAGCCATGCAAGGTGGAATAGGAGGACACGCAGGATTATTTAGCAATGCCAATGATGTTGCCAAAATCATGCAAATGTATTTACAAGGCGGAACGTACGGTAATGTCAAATATTTTGATGCGGCAACCATAGCAAAATTCAACAACTGTTACTATTGCCACAAAGACAACCGACGCGGCGTAGGGTTTGACAAACCGCAACTTGGCGATGTTGGACCAACTTGTGGTTGTGTATCGATGAATAGTTTTGGACATTCAGGATTCACAGGAACGTACACGTGGGCAGATCCAGATGAAGACATTGTATACGTTTTCTTATCTAACAGAACCTATCCGACGATGTCGAATAGAAAACTAATTAAAACTGATATACGAACCAAAATTCAAAAGCTCATATACGAAGCAATTGAAGACTAAACCTAACTAACTTTGAAAATAGCAATTGTATGTTACCCTACATTTGGCGGAAGTGGCGTTGTAGCTACCGAACTAGGAATTGCCTTAGCCAATAGAGGACACGAAATACATTTTATTACGTACAAACAGCCTGTTCGCTTGGCTTTATTGAGCGAAAACATTCATTTTCATGAAGTAAATGTACCAGAATATCCACTATTTCATTACCAACCGTATGAATTGGCGTTATCGAGCAAATTGGTCGATATGGTGAAGCTACACAAAATTGATTTATTGCACGTGCACTATGCCATTCCGCATGCATACGCAGGTTATATGGCAAAAAAGATGTTGGCGGAAGAAGGAATCACCGTACCAATGGTTACGACGCTTCACGGAACCGATATTACCTTAGTAGGAAGTCATCCGTTTTACAAATCGGCAGTAACATTTAGCATCAACAAATCAGATGTTGTCACGTCGGTTTCAGAAAGTTTAAAGCAAGATACCTTGCGATTATTTGACATAAAGCGCGAAATTGATGTTGTGCCAAACTTTATTGATGTTTCTAAATACGATAAAGGATTTACGGATTGTCAACGTAGTTTGATGGCGACTGAGGATGAAAAAATTATTACACACATTAGTAACTTTCGTAAAGTAAAACGTATTGATGATGTGATTAAAATTTTCTATGAAATACAAAAAGAAATTCCTGCCAAACTCATGATGGTTGGCGAAGGTCCAGAAAAAGAACCTGCGGAGCTATTATGTGAGCAATTGGGAATCTCGAATAAGGTAATTTTCTTAGGAAACAGCAACGAGATTGATAAAATATTATGCTTCTCGGATTTATTTCTATTACCATCGGAAACGGAAAGCTTCGGATTGGCAGCTTTAGAAGCTATGATTTCATCCGTTCCAGTCATATCGAGTAATACAGGAGGAATACCAGAAGTAAATGTGCATGGTGTTTCAGGATATTTGAGTGAAGTTGGTGATGTACAAGACATGTCGCGCAACGCGCTTAAAATTTTAAAAGACGATGCAGAATTAGCAAAATTTAAAGCGGTAGCCAAAAAAGAAGCAGCAGCATTTGATATTAATAAAATTGTACCTGTGTATGAGTTTATTTATCAAAAGGCTTTTGAAATGGCGTGACTTCGACTCCGCTCAGTCACCGCCATACATTTCGACTTCGCTTAGTCACAGCCATGTATTTTGAATTCATTGCAGTTACCGCAGTATGATTCTAGTTTTATTCTGACAGGTTTGTGAATGCTTTTAGATTGCCTTGTTGATTTCTTAATTACTACTAATTATATATCTTTCGTTGTTATAAAATTTAATCGATGAAAAACCTAAAATATATTGTAATTGTGACTTGTTTCTTTTTGGTTGGAAAGGTCTTTTCACAAGATCATTCTCAAAAAATACAAGAACTTTCAGCGCAATTAAAATTTAAAAATTCAGCATCACTAGAATTGAAAAAAGAATCTTTCAAAATTTTAGACACATTAGCTGTCATTATCAAAAACTCAAATGCTTCCTATATGGTCAAATCTCATTCAACATTGAGAGGAAAACAAGAAGATAATTTAGTAAAAACACAAAAACGAGCAGAAATCATTAAAGAAGAATTAATTAATAGAGGTGTAGATTCAACACGATTAATTGCAAAAGGTTTTGGAGAAACTGATCGTATATATCATACTCCTACAAGGATAGGTGACATGAAAAATGATCGTATAGAAATTGTAAAAACAGAATAAAAATTTATGAACATCACAAAAAAACTAAGAAATAATATCATTTTTTTTGTTGCAATTGCGCTTTTGCTTTTTACACCTCTTGGTACTTTTGTTAAAGTTCAATTGCTAAAAGTATACGTTGCAGTTTCTAGTCCGGCAAGCATAGAAGAAACCAATAGAGAGGTTGTAAACGATTTTCATTGGAATTTAGTAGATAGTTCAGGTAAAAATGTAAACTTTCAGGAAATGGAAGGAGAAATCATTTTGATTAATTTTTGGGCAACTTGGTGTCCGCCATGCATTGCAGAAATGCCAAACTTGAACAAATTGCATAAAGATTATGGAGATAAAATCAAGTTTCTATTTGTGGCAAATGATGCGGTTGAAAAAGTCAATGCGTATTTAGGAAAAAACCAGTACAATTTACCAGTGTATTATTCCTCAGAAAAAGCGCCTAAAGAATTGTATTCAAACAGTATTCCAGCAACATTTTTAATTGATGATCGAGGAAAAATTATTATGAAGAAAATTGGAGTTTCTAATTGGAATAGTGAAACCGTTCGCAATCAAATAGATGAATTGTTAGCTTTTTCGCTTGCTGAGTGATGGCTTTTTGTTTGTTTTAAAATATTTCATCGGAACCCAAAGCATTCCAAAACATTCTCCATCAGCTTTCCCTAAGTGTTTGTGGTGAATTTTATGTGCTCTAC
>NZ_DS544873.1:1441431-1581640 GCF_000154725.1 Kordia algicida OT-1 | reverse complement strand
GTGCTCTACGAATTCCTTTTGCATACCAATTATCTGCTTTGCGAAACATTTTGAAACGCTGATGAATAAAGATATCGTGTACCATAAAATAAGCGAGTCCGTAAGCAAAAATTCCAACACCAATTGGCAATCCTGCCCAAAAAATATCAAATTTCCATAGCAGGAAACATCCAATACTTACTACAGCATAAAAGATGAAGAAAGCATCGTTACGTTCAAACCAAGAATCGTGATCTTTATGATGGTGATCTTTGTGTAATGACCATAAAAAACCATGCATTACATACTTATGCGTTGCCCACGCCATAAACTCCATCATACAAAATGTGCCTAAAAATACGGCTATCCAAATAAGGGTTGTCATGTTTAAAATTTATATCAAGTTTAACTGATAATTTACATATGATTTTGCTAATAACGCCATTTTTTGATAATTAGGAATACGAATTCTCGCATTTTTTATCTTAACAGAAGGCGTTCTTTTTAGCTTTTTCAATAATTTAAAATAATACTTATATGCAGTAAATACGCCAAACTTCGCTTCAATTGGTAATTTAGAAATTCCTTCCAAGCCAAGTTTAAAATCGTGCTCAATTTCTGCAATAATTTTTTGTTTTGATGCTTCATCTAAATTTTTCAAATCAGCATCTGGGAAATAGGTACGATCTAAATCTTCAAAATCAGCTTTTAAATCGCGTAAAAAGTTTACTTTCTGAAAAGCAGAACCTAACGACATCGCTGATGATTTTAATTCTTCATATTTTTCCACATCACCTTTTACAAACACTTTTAAACACATTAAACCAACTACATCTGCCGAACCATAAATGTATTCGTTGTATTCTTCTTGTGTTAAATATACTTTTTTGTCTAGATCTTGACGCATACTTTTCATAAAAGCATCGATCAAATGTTTTGGAATTTCATATTTATGAACCGTGTATTGAAACGCATTCAAAATAGGATTCAGACTTATTTTATTCGCCATAGCACAATCCAAATCGGCTTGAAATTTATCTAAAAGATATTCTTTATCAAAATCGTGGAAAGAATCTACAATTTCATCTGCAAAACGAACAAATCCATAAATATTATAAATGTCTTGTCGTATAGATGGTGATAACATTTTGGTAGCAAGTGCAAAAGACGTACTATACGACTTTGTAACGACCGTGCTACACTTGTATGAAACAGAATCAAATAGTGCTTTCATGTGTGTTCGGTTGGTGTTTGGTGATTAATTCGGCTACTAATTTCCCAGAAATCAATGCTGGAGGAACTCCAGGTCCGGGAACTGTCAATTGTCCTGTAAAATATAAGTTTGACACCTTTTTACTTTTCAAATTGGGTCTTAAAAATGCAGTTTGAAGTAGCGTATTTGCCATTCCATAAGCATTTCCTTTATAAGAATTATATTCTTTTATAAAGTCATTTACACAAAAAGACTCTTTAAAGATAATATGATTTGTGATATTTTGCTGTGTTATTTCCTGAAATCTGTCCATAATGATGTCAAAATATTGCTCACGGAGTGCTGGCGTGTCTTCCAAACCAGGAGCAATTGGAATCAAGAAGAAGCCGCCTTCTTTTCCTTCGGGTGCTGCCGCAGGATCGGTCATGGAAGGAAAGTTGGCATAAAATAACGGTTCTTTTGGCCAAGAAGCTTCGTCATATATTTCGTGCGCGTGTACATCAAAATCGACATCAAAAAATAATGTGTGATGCGATACGTTTTCAATCTTCTTATCAAAACCAACATAAAAAAGTAGGGAAGAAGGCGCAAATGTTTTCTTTTCCCAATAATTTTCAGAGTATTGGCGGTATTTTGGATCTAGCAAAGTTTCGGAATGATGGTAATCTGCTCCAGAAAGCACAATATCAGCTTCATATTCGTTCGTTTCAGTAATAACTTTGGTCGCTGTTTTCCCTTGAACGTCTATTTTTTGAACATTTTCATTCGTTTTAATGGTTACGCCTAATCGTTTTGCTAAGGTTTCCATTCCTTGAATAATGCTATACATTCCTCCATCGGGATGCCAAGTTCCCAATCCGAAATCGGCATAATTCATGAAGCTATAAAAAGAAGGAGTATCGCTAGGTTTTGCTCCTAAAAATAGTACAGGGAATTCTAATATTTTAATCAACCGGTCGTTTTTAAATTCTTTTCGCACATCGCGTTTGATGTTGCTAAAAAACTGACCAATTTTTTTAATGGTTTTCGCATTGACTAATTCCAAAGGAGAAACTCCAGGTTTGTATACCAAATCTTTGATAGCCACATTGTAATTATCTTCTGCATTGGCAATAAACTTTCTGAGTTTAATACTGCTTCCTTTTTCTTCTTCTTCAAATGCGGTACAAATTTTTTCCAATGTATCTTCTATACGAATAGAATCATCTTTTCCGAAATATACTTCGTACGCTGGATTTAATTTTTCTAAATGATAAAAATCGGAAGGTTTGGTGTTGAAGTCGCTAAAAAAACGTTCAAATACATCTGGCATCCAATACCATGACGGACCTAAATCGAAGGTAAAACCGTCTCTTTTTAATTGTCTGGCTCTCCCGCCAACGGTGGAATTTTTTTCAAGAATAGTTACGTCGTAACCCGCTTGTGCTAAATAACAAGAAGCTGATAAGGATGAAAATCCAGAACCTATAATTATAGTTTTTAATTTCATTGTTTAACAAATGTAGTGAAAAGTTAAACAAAAATAAAATCGAATCTTAGATTTCTTCAACTAATTCAATTATAGACTTAAAAACACGAAGATTTTTATGGTTTTTCTTGTTTTTTACATGTCTAGCTTGATATCCTAAAAGCCATAAATAGTTGTTATCGAAGCCTACTTTATCACTAAATTCCTGAAGATAATCTTCTATTTTATCTTCTGGTGGTGTGACTGTAAAGTAAGAAATAAAATGCAATTCTGGAAAAAAGTTATTGATATTTGTCAAACTATCAATTGGAATTGTTTGCCCAAGATAAATAGTATGATATCCTTTTAACTGTAATTCGTAATTTAAATACAGCAATCCAATTTCGTGAATTTCATTTTCGGGTAAGAACAAAACAAAGGTTTTTGTTTTATTTGGTTTTTCTAATGACTGAATACGTTCGGTGTTTAAAATGATTTTTTGCTTCACTAAACTAGAGATAAAATGCTCATGCGCAGGATTTATCGTTTGCGTATGCCATAAAACTCCTAATTCATTTAAGAGTGGAATAAACGTATCATAGAAAATTTCACGAAAAGATTTTTCCGCAAGTAATTTGTTGTAAGTATTGTAAAATAAACTGTAATCAAAATTCAGCATTGAGAGTTTGAAAGAATTCAATGCTTGGTTGTGAATATTTTTTTCAGTTGCAATCTCACGAACTAAGATGTGAATTTTGTCTTCAGGTATTTCAGCAATCTTAGAAATTTTATAACCATTCTTATAAAGTAAGGTTATATTGAGTAGCTTTTGTAAGCTTTTTATATCGTAAGTTCTTATATTTGTGTTAGTTCTGTCTGGCGCTAGTAAATTATATCTTTTTTCCCATATGCGTATTGTGTGCGCTTTGACTCCTGACAGATTTTCTAAATCTTTAATACTAAATTTCGTCTTTACACATTCCATCTGTTTAATCTTTTTCTCTAGACAATAAACAAAAATAACATTTTTTATCTACTTAACTCAATGTATTTTCATTTTTCTGCTAATAAGAATCGTTAAAAATAAAGAAAAGCTACCATTGCTGATAGCTTTCCAAAGAATTGCAATGTTTTATTTAACACTTAACTAACGAATTACATCTGTATAATTGTGAATAAATGTTGCACACAGCAGGCTGAACTGTAAGTGCTATCGTACAGTTTCCGATAGGTCTAGCACAGGTTTGTGTAAAAAAGTCTGTTTTATCAGATCCACCGACAATGGTTTGATTTAAAGAAGAAACGGTTTTCTTTTTAAGACTTAGTGAGGTTAATTTTCTTTTTTTCATGATTAAAAATTTATGTTGATTAATAATATTAAAGATAACAAGAGAAAAAACATCTTAAAACAAAAATGAGTCGCTATTTATAAATAACGACTCATTTCTCTTACAATCTCTCGCGGTTTTTTCTAGAACGGAGAGCAATCATTAGACATACAATTGATAATTCCACAAGTATGTACTGGCGAATCACATCCTGTATTACAAATATTTAATACAGAAACTTTAATTGGAGCTTCTTTACCACCTTTTAATGCAGAGATTGATTTTTTGTTTAAGTTCAGATTTTTTAAGTGCTTTTTTTTCATGGTTGTGAATTTTAGTTAAATTTATGAATTCAATTTAAGAAAAAAAGCTGTTTCTAAGAAAAATGAGTAGTTATTATTTATAAATTGCGACTAAGGGTTGTAAGTGAAATAACCTAAAGAAACACTACAATTACTTAGTTTTTTGCTGTTGAAAGATGATGCCTTTTAATTTGTCTAAGAATCGGATCAAAATAAAAAATAGCAACGCTCCAAAAAGTCCGCTTAGAAAGAAAAGTGCAATATCAAAAAAGAAATCACTTCGGTAACTTTTCATGTATAGATTAGCATATGCATCAAAATTTAAGAATGTAAATACCCAAGAAGCACCAAAAAGAGCGGAAATAACTAATGCCTTTAAGAATACAAGAATATATTTAAAATAATACTGCATGAAGTAAAAGTAAAAAATTAATTTTTCTTGTGATAAACAAATGTCTAAAGATTGTTTTTTAAGTAATTTTTAAATTTTGATTATCTGTTTGTTAATTTTTAATTAACTGATTTTTAGTGGATTAACGTATTTTTAAATGAAAAGTATTAAAAAAATATAAAAAAGTTTTTTCAACACATTTTTTTACTATGTTTGCTCTGTAAATGAGTTCATAAAAAGAACGCATTGCCTATATAAATGAATCTTTTTTTCAGATTTGGGCTCAGGAGAATAAAGAAGTCTACTCCGAAAGTAGTCTTACGAATAAGACACCAAATTTTCAGGCTGACTTCTGAAATTGCACATATATTCAGGCGTTTATATAAACGTACTTTGATACCATTTTTGACAATACTCACTTATTACATATTTATAACATAAACTGTTAATACACAGTAAAAGATACCAGTTTAATAAATCAACTTAAAAATAAAAACTATGAAACCCGTAGTAAACAATTTAAAACGCGTTATTGTTGACTTTAAAAAATTGACTCCAGAAATTTTAGGACTCTTAGTAGAAAAATATCCTTTTGGTTATGACACAGAGCACATCGTAAGGTTTAAAAATGCCAAAGGCGAATCTGTAGAAGCTGTAGAGGTCATCTCGGGCGATACCAAATACTTAGTGAAAGTTAGTGTAAAGCTTGAATTAACAATGGAAAATTACGACGAAGATGATTATGAAGACTTCGATGATAACGATCCGAATGCAGTACAACCGCCAAGTCAGTTAGATGAAGATTATTAAAAAAACAACTATTAACAACAAATTTATTCTATAAAATCAGTGAACGAAACAACATTAAAAATAATAGGAAGTGAAGAATGGTGTGCATTCAATGCATTAAAAATTCCTGCGGTAAAAGCACGTGTAGATTCTGGTGCTAAAACATCTTCAATTCAGGCAAACAACATCAAGTTAATTCAGAAAGGTAATGAAGAATGGATTTCTTTTGAAGTAAATCCGATTCAAGAAAATCGTAGCATCGTTGTAAAATGTGAAGCTAAGATTTTTGACAAACGTATGGTAAAAAGTTCTAGTGGAATTTCTGAAGAACGCTTTGTCATCAAAACGCCTGTAACCATTGGAGAAGATACTTTTGAAATTGAACTCACACTTGCCAATCGTGATGCAATGGAGTTTAGAATGCTATTAGGGCGTGAAGCATTGATGAATCGTTATGTGATAAATCCTTCAAAAGCGCTCATGGAGCAAAATTTTTCGGTCACTGATATTCAAGAAAAATACAAACATTTAATCAAGGAAAAATCAGGCTTAAAAATTGCTGTTTTGGCGAGCAATCCCAACTTGTTTAGCAATAAACGAATCATGGAAGCAGGAATTGCTAGAGGACACGAAATGGTCTTTTTGAATGTGGAGCAAGCCTATATGAAATTTGATGCCAAAGAACCACAAATTCGTTATCGCGGTGGAAATATTGTAGGTATTTTTGACGCGATTGTTCCTAGAATCAAACCATCAGTTACCTTTTATGCTTGCGCTTTAATCCGTCAATTTGATGCCATGGGCGCGTACTGTTTAAATTCTGCGGAAGCGATCACACAATCGAGAGATAAATTGCTTGCCACACAATTATTTGCAAAACACGATTTGCGTATTCCCATCACAGGATTTGCAAATTCGCCATTAGATACAAAAGATTTGATAAAAATGGTCAATGGAGCGCCACTCATTATCAAATTACTCGAAAGTACGCAAGGAAAAGGTGTGGTTTTGGCAGAAACGACAAAGGCAGCAGAAAGTGTAATCAATGCTTTTAAAAGTGTAAAAACGAACATATTGGTGCAAGAGTTCATTAAAGAAGCCAACGGACAAGATATTCGTTGTTTTGTAGTGAACGGAAAAGTAGTGGCTTCCATGCAACGACAAGCAGCAAAAGGAGAATTTAGAGCAAACATTCATCAAGGTGGAAAAGCTTCAAAAATTAAAATTACTTCGGAAGAACGCAAACTCGCCATCAAAGCTGCCAAAATATTGGATTTGCCTGTGGCTGGCGTTGATATCATTCGTTCAAACAAAGGTCCGTTGTTGCTTGAAGTGAATTCTTCTCCAGGCTTGGAAGGAATTGAAGGCGCAACAGGCTTAGACATTGCCAACATTATGATTGAAGCTATTGAAAAAAAGTTGAAATTTAAGCGTAATTAGCAAATTTGAATTAAAAAATAACATACAAAGCGGGCAAATTAGCTCGCTTTTTTAGTTTGTCACTATTTTGAATTATGAAGTTTTGTAATTTCTGATATATTTGTCTTCACACTAAAACAACCAAAACTTATGGTAAAACTTGAAAAAATACTTGGAGTAATTATTAGTAGCATCATGATGTTAATGTTACTCTTTTTACTTCCTTTAGGAGCATTGTTACTGACACTTTCAGTATTAATCCTAATATTGCTTCATTCCGTTTTTGGGTTTGCATTGTTTAACAAAATTCCATTAAAAAACTTAGGAAAAAAGGAAGCGTACAAAGGTGTTTCTACTATGAGAATTATAGGAAGTATTGGAGCAGGATTTGCTTTAATGACGCTAGTTGTTGGAATATTATTTGTCTTTCTAAGATGGCCGTTCGGATATGTCAATCTCACTAATGGCTTGGTAATGGCGGGAATTGTATTGTTGATTTCCATCATAAAAATAGGAACTACCAAAAACGATGCTTCGTTTTACAAACGCATGATAATTCGTGTCGGTATTATTAGTTTTATTGGATTTTTGCTACGGTTTACACCAACGGAAACACTGTTTGAGTTGAAATGCCATGGTTGTCCTGAATCATATATTGAAGCTGAAAAAGCATTGATGAAAGATCCAGAAAATCCTGAATTAATCAAAAAGGCAGACGAAGAATCCGAAAAGTATTATCAACAGCAATAAATAGTATAAAAAGAAGCTATCTAAAAAGATAAATTGTATCAGTTGATTATAATTCTGATTTTAGATAGCTTCTTCGTTCTTTTTTATCCGCAACAACCTGTATCACAGTCATTATCCATAGAATCAGATATTGGTCCAAAAGGACATTTTACACCACAGGAAAAACGGGTTTCTCCACCTTTCAGTGCGTTGCCGTGTAAATCAGATATACGCTCTTTATTTAATTTTAACGTTTGTAAACTTCTTTTTTTCATAATTATAAATTTTAAGATTATGGTAGTAAATTAGTAGATTTTTGCAAAAAAGAAATACGGTAATACCTTACTTAACAAATGCTTAACGGTTGTTAAATTATGTTTGCAGACAGAAATATCTTAAAAAGCAATCACCATTGAAAAACAACCAAAAACACAATTTTTGAGTGATTTTATAAAGAAATGACTATTTCAACAGGATTATTTTACCAAAAAGTTTGATCTTAGCTTTTTATAAGTTTTGGAATAACTTTACGATGACAATACAAAGACGCGATATAATACATTATAAAGATGATAGTTCGTTTCTCTGTATAAATATATTAAGTCCGTATTTTGAAGAATTTCCTGAACGTTTGGTGCATTGCAGAGGCGCAACTACTTCATTATGGCGTGGTTATTTTGCAGAATATACCATAACAAAAGGAAGTTTATATATCACTTCTTTAAAAAGATATGTAGGTTTTGATCGAGAAAAGAGAGACTTTATTGAAGAAAGTACGCTTGATATTTCTTTTCCAGACACAAAAAAATGTAGTTTCTTTTCTGGTTGGATTGAAATAAATATCTATCCTGAAACTTTTGAAGATGGGAAAATCAAACTTTTAGAAATACAAAAAGGCGATGTTGTACAAGAAATGCTTTTAACTGAAGCCGAATTCAAAACATTGAAAGAAACCGAAACGTACAAAGAATTCGACAGCAAACATAGTTTTATGTGGTATTAAGAATAAACACCTAATTTTAAATTATTAATGTTGAATTTTGAATAAAAAAGATAGTTTCAAACAACAAACAACAAACAACAAACAACAAACAACAGATAAACAAAAAACAACAAAATGAAACACATCAAAGCAATACTTTTAGTCGTAACGATATTTAGTTTTTTATCATTTCAAACTACCGATTCAGTAGAAGGAAAGTGGGAATTGTTTAAACTTGAAGATGGTAGTGGCGAAGTAAGAGAAATGAGCGGACGCTGGATGGAATTTATAAAAGGCGGCACACTAAAAGGTGGAAATTCACTAGAAACTACCAACAGAACAGGAAATTGGTCGTACAATACTGAAACGAAAGAATTAACCATTGGATCTGAGCAAAATCTATCGGGAGAAGGAACTTTTAAAGTAAGTTGGATTGATGCAAAAACCTTTAGTCTTGAAGTGCAAAAAGGTAGAAAAGTATATCTAAGAAGAATTGAATAAGCATAAATCTGTGCCAATTTGGTACACATAAGTAACAAAATAATGAAAACGATCTTAGTCGTCAACGGAGAAAAGTATTGGAAAGACATTTTGCCTGCGTATAACGTAGTACAAAAATCGATTCAGCACACTTCTTGGATTCTCAAATCAGGAAAATTGCATGTAGCTGACGCGGAAAGCGTGGTGCAACCTGATGCCATTTTGTGGCGAGTTGGCGCTATAAAACCAACAGAACTTCAACGAACAGCGTTAAACCTCATCGAATTGGCAGGAATTCCTTGTGTAAATTCGCCAGCAACGTTAAAAATTGGTTACGATCGTTTGTCCATGCTAGCAACAATCAAAAGCTTGGGTTTGCCTGTCATCGATTTTAATGTCGTAACAAAATCTACACACTTAAAAAACATTAAAATTGACTTTCCTTTTGTGGTAAAAGTTGGGAATTACCACGGTGGTTACGGAAAAGTGTTGGTAGAAGATGCACAGAAATGGCAAGACATCAAAGATTTATTATTTGTGACAGAATATTACATAACTATTGAACCTTACATCAAATATGTACGCGATATTCGATACATTGCTATCAATGATAAAGTTTGGGCAATGTCGCGAAAAGGAAAGTTTTGGAAAGCAAATATTGAAACAACAGATTTTGAAGAATTTGCCCCAGAAGAATCTTTGGTAAACGATTTAAAACGCTTGCAAAACGCGATTAAAGCAGACATTATTGCCATTGATATTTTGGAAGAAGAAAACGGAAAACTTCACATTGTAGAATACAATGACATTCCAGGGTTATCAGGTTTCACAGACGAGCTAAAGTATGAATTGGCAGCTGTGCTAACGCGTGCATTGGAGCACTAGGAAACAAAGCGTTCCTTACAAAATTTCCAGTTATTTTAGGAAGTAACTATTCGAAACATGTCGAAGCAATTTAGTATGAAATTTTTTACCAAAAAAACAACACCAAAAACCCAAAAACCAACAGAGAAAAATGTTCACAGCAACAGTAAAAAGTAGGATAGGAGAAGATATTGCAATTATGGTGCGTCCAGACAATCATCCGTGGAATTACCTTTGTGAATGTGGTGATGCGATGGATATCACGGTAAAAGAATTTCAAAATGCAAACGCCATATTTATAAGTCACACGCATATTGACCATTTTGTGAATTTCGATTCTGTGATTCGTCACCAATTGGGAATTCAGCGACGTATTGTGATTTGTGGACCAGAAGGAATTGCCCAACAAGTACAATCAAAAATAAAAAGTTACACGTGGAATCTCATTCAGGAAGGCGCGATTTGCTATGAAATTAGGGAGATGGTTTCTGAGAATGAAATTGTAGTTTACGAAGTAAAACCGCCAATTTGGGAGTTAAAAAAGCTCAAAACTATTAGTGGAAACATCATTTTTGAAGAAAAAGATTTTTTTGTGAGCGCGATTTTGTTAGATCATAAAATTCCAACACTAGCATACAGATTTCAAGAATATGATACCGTGAAAATTGATATTCAGGGAAGTGGTTTTAAAGGTGGAAAATGGGTAAAAGAACTCAAAGATGCTTTTGAGCAAAATGATGGAGAAAAGATTATTCAGATGGAAGACAAAGCTTTTAAGGCAAATGAGTTGTTTCAATGGTTGCACGTACAAAAAGGTGATACTGTAGGAATTATTATGGATCATGCAGCAAACAAAGCGAATCATTCGAAAATCAAAGCGCATTTCGCGAAAGCGAGACAAGTATTTATCGAAAGTTTTTATAAAGATGAAGACAAAGAATTGGCAGTAGCAAACTTTCACAGTTACGCATCAATGTCAGGAAAAATTATGAAAGAAAGCAACGTACAAGAAGCAGTTCCTGTGCATTTTTCACGAAAATACAAAGAAGAAGACATTGCACAATTGATACATGAATTTAATGCTGCTTTGCAAGATTCATAACGTTCCCTAAATCAAAATGAGCGTTGACTCATTAAAAGTTTTATAGGATTGAAACGTGTAGTAATTTTATGTGTAAACTTGATAACTTATAAGTTTATGAAACATTACCCTATCATTTTATTGTTATGCTATGTTGGATTGAACGCACAAAATATTTCAAAAATCAACAAGGATTTAAAACTATCAAATTCGTTAACACATTCAACAGAAATTAGAATTTATCGTGGTGGCGGAATCACCAATTATAGTACGCTTTTTAGAATGTACAAGACAGACATGAATATTTGGAAAGCAGAATTTTATGAGCATTTTGATGAAGTTCTAGGGCATAGAGGAAAATTAGTCTTAAGAACGAAAAAGAAAAAAATAAGCTCAAAAAATGATATGGCGCTTGTGTATAAAAATTTGCTTCGCAGTTATATTTTAGAATTGCCAAGTATAGAAACTATTCAGTGGAAACTTAAAAAGAGAGGAGGAATAGAGCGAATAGTGTATAAGCATAAGGGAGAAAAATATGTTGAATATGAAACGGTATCTTCACAAATAGCATTTTTAGACGGACAAAAATATACAGTGCAAATACAAAGCAAAGCTTGGAAAAAGAAGCATGCATTTACGTATAATAATCCTGAAAGTCATTTGAAACATTTTCCAGAAATTGACGAAATTGTATACATGAATGAAATTTTAAGTACTATTAAAAATGAATTTGATATTTGGAAGGAATAAGAACTTTTGGAATAGTAAATTATTAAGGTGGTTTTAGTAAAAAAAACTTGGTTTGATACTTATCTTTTCCGCAGTATAGCATAAGTTTTTCGTTAAAAATTTTTGAAACCTTGGAGAAATGTTAATTCATGAACTCCATAACTGAAAATAGAGCATGGTGAACTAAAATTTAGAAAAACTCATGCGGTTTTAGTTTTTCCCTAAAAGAAAAACTAAAAATACCTCTGGAAAAGTTCCCTTTCTTTTGTTTCTTTTCTTTGGGTAAGCAAAGAAAACGAAAATAAAAAAATATAAATGTGTTCAGAAACAGAAGTCTTCTAAGCTTATTCTGAACTCAAATTGAATTAGTCATACTGAAATAGTAAATTATCAATTAAAAATAAATATTTATTGTTTATCAATAAAAAATTACCGTTATTTGATATGTAATTAAAAAACATGTTATGAACTTAAAAACGGAAAAACTACTCAAACTCATGCGATTTCTTGCATGGATTGCTTTTATAGGACTTTTAATTAAAGCAGGTGCAATCATCATGTCATTTGGCGTAAGTGTTCAAAATCCTGAAGCAGCTACCAATTTGTATCAAGGAATGGATTTGTCTCGCTACGCGAATGCGAGTTTTGCACATTATACGATCATTGTATTTTACTATATTTTATTGTACTTGTTGCAAGCGTATATTGCATTGTTTATTACGAAATTGTTGAGTGCGATCAATATCGAAAAACCGTTTACACAAACTGTGGTAGACTTGTTAAACAAGATTGGCTATACCATTCTTGCGGTGTGGATTTTGTCAATAATACACAATGCGCACGTTATCGGATTGGAAAAATATGCTGAAATTGACGCAGCACCTTTTGCAAATGAATATATTTTCTTAGCAGGAATTGTTTATGTATTAGCACAATTATTCAAAAGAGGTGTTGTGATGCAAACAGAAAACGAACTAACGGTATAAATATGGCAATTATAGTACACTTAGACGTCATGATGGCAAAACGTAAAATGTCGCTCAACGAACTTTCTGAAAGGGTAGAAGTGACACTTTCCAATTTATCAATCTTAAAAAATGGCAAAGCAAAAGCGGTTCGTTTTAGTACATTATCGGCAATTTGCAACGCTTTAGACTGTCAGCCTGGCGATATATTGGAATATGTTGAGTAACTTGTTGAAAATTTTAAAAGCATGACAGCCATCAATTATAATAAATGGGCATTTCACTTTTCTATTTGGATTGTGATTATTTTTATTGTTCAAACATACCTAACAATCGATTACAATGCATTTACATACAATGTAGAACGTTTTGTGCAAGTAATGGGATATTTAAGTATCATTTCGTTGGTTCTTTTTTTGCTTACGTTTATATTTCTGTTAGTAAGCATCATTAAAAAATTACCCAAAAACTATCAATTTTGGATTTCTTGGGCGGTTATTTCGCTTTATTTTATGCAGTTTGTTATTGCATTCATTACAATGTTTATTCAATCGTAAAAATAGACTTTATGATTTCACTAAAACAGCAGCATATTAGCAAAGGATTTCTCATCGCAGGTATTATGAATATCTTCGGTGTGTTGATCTTTTCAAGAGTTTTTACGAACGAAGTAATTTCTGAATACGACGCAATTGTCATGTCAAACTTTGGTTTATTGATGATTATCGTTTGGGGATTTGCTTATATTTCTGTGGCAAAAAATTATAAAAATGTTCCTTGGTTGATTGCTGTATTTGCGGTAGAAAAGCTAATTTATGGATACGTGTGGATTCAGTGGCTACTGAACAATAATCTTTCAGAAGTATATGAAAAAGACATGATGGCTGGCATTTTTTACACAATCTACGGAATAAATGATTGGCTTTTTTGTATCTTTTTTAGTGTTGTATTTTGGAAAGTATATACAAAAAAACTGCCTAAACAGTAAAATTATTTAGGCAGCTCAAAAATTAATTTTGTTTATTGATGATTGCATCCACGACAAGAATAATTGTCTGTTGTCATACAAGCATCGGAATCAAAAGTACACGTTTGCATTCCTGTACACGTCTGATTTACAGATTGTCCTGTACCACCAACAATAGTTGTAACTTTGAAGTTTGAAACTAATTTTTTGTTTAAATCTAATGATTTTACATTTTTCTTTTTCATAATTTTTCTTTTTTAAGCTATTTTTTTCTTGAAGTAAAATTACAAATTGTGCTATTCATTTTGTTATGGTTTTCGCATATAAAATTTACGTAAATAATTGTTTTTCAAATATTTAACTTATATTTAACATAAATAAATTAACAAATAAAGGCGGTTTTTTAAACATTTTGTTAAAAATTACAACTTCGGAACAGTTACAGTTCCGCCAATCCAACAATTCATGTCAATTTTTTCGCCGCCATTAAATCCTTTGTTAAATACTGCAGGTTTATCGGGCGCCAAGCTCATGTAACGCGCTATCCATTCGGTAGCTTCTTTCTTTGCGGAAGCATCTACACTTGCAGCTTTTCTCGCCATTTCGGCGGCTTTCCAATACACTGCTTTTTTGGTAAATTCATCAGTTCCGCAGGCATTTGCGCTTGTAGCGTACAATTTGGCGAGCTTCAAATATGATCTTCCTGAATTCGGATTCGCCTTTACAGCTGCCAAATAATATGTACGTGCTTTGGCTTTCTGTCCTTTTTTAGCGGCTTTGTCTCCTTCCTTATTCAATATTTTTGCTTTTTTAATTCTATCTGTTTCTAGAGCTAAATACGCATCTAAATAAGTTTTCGCTTTCGCGGAATTGCCTTTGCGAGCGTGAATCTTATGCAAATACAACTTGGAGTTTGCACTTGGTTCTAGCGCATCAATAGTTTCTACGAGTTCTATGAATAATGCATCATTTTTACATGCTTTTGCGTCCAATTTTCCAGCGGCTTTTCGCATCCATTGCAGATCACTTTTATGTGTTTGAAACTCCTTTTCATACATCGGAATCAGCGTTTCGCAAGTTGCTTCTTTTTCAATAATAATGTTCATATTTTTTGTAAACTGATCGATTCCTGAAATAGTTTTCGTTGCTCGATCTATTTTTTTCTGTTCTTTAGAAGTGTTTTGAATGTTGATAAGGCGTGTTTTTTCGGTAGCAAACTTCTTTGAAACAACTTCATACTTTTCTATCAGGTTTTCGAGAGAAACGCCATAATTCTCTGATTTGTACATTTTGTAATACAACTCAAAATAATGATATAAATGCCGTACGTGTTTAAAATTTGTTTTATCAGTAGTAAAAGCTTCGTGAAAGAGCTTGTATTGTGCTTCCGTAGTTCCAATCTCATGATTAATCATTAATGCGCCAATTCTTGGTAAAAACGTTCCTTTCTTAGTTTTTTCAGGATACAATTTCAATCGGTCTTCATACAAAGTAATCAGTTTTAGAGCGACCGTTTTCTTATCGGAAGCTTTCTTCAATTCATGTTTCAGCAATGTTTCGCCACGAGCGTAAATTCCGTAATGTAAAGTTGCACAATTTTCCCGCAGAAAAGCCAATTGCGGTTTGGCTTGTTCAAAGCGTTTTGTTTTAACATTTTCATCAAAAAGTGACAAAATTTCTTTGCAATTGTTTTGCGCTTTCGAGGTAACGCTCACAAACACACACAAAGTGGTAACGAGTAGTGTGGTCATTGTTTTCATAATTTCAATTTAATCGGTTTATCTATATAAACGCACAAAATTTGTACCGAAAACGAGATTCAATTGTATTCTACGACCAATAAAAAAATCTCAACATTGCTGCTGAGATTTTATATTTTATAAGTTGAAATAGATTTTTTGTTTAATTTCAATCTTTTCAATATTCTTTTATTAAAATGTGTTTTGATTCGATTAAAATTAAAATAGTTGCCAATTTAACAGGGTTTACTGCTTTGGTTTAGGATCTTGTAGGTCACAAACTATTCCGTCTTCACAATGAGTATTAATGCAAGTTCCTTCTGTTTGTGCACAAATTATTGGATTAACAATAGATATTAATGTACCACCTTTAATTGAAGAAGCGTTCAAGTTAGAAATAGATTTTTTGTTTAATTTCAACGTTTTTAAAGTTTTTCTTTTCATAAGAATATGTTTTAATTTCGATCAAAAAATTAAAAAAATAAATTGAGAATCTTTTACGGTAACTCCGTAATTCTTGTAAAAACAGTAAATTAAGGAATATTTTATATAAAATTCAGCACATGCTAAAACTCTATAAAACGGTAAACGGAAAATTGCATTATTGGGAAACTTGGGAAGATAGTCGTAAAACAGCAACTATTCATTGGGGAATTGTTGGCGACGAAGGTGAATTTAAGGAAATCACAGTTGGTTTTTTTTCAAGTCTTCAAAAATCGATTCAAAAACTCATCGATCAAAAAATAAAAGAAGGATATCACGAATTTGAAGATGATGCAAAAACTATACTCGAAATTGTGTATACGGTTGATGGTTTTGGCAGCGAAGCAGATTTGGATAAAAGATATCTTTTAGAAGAAAAACTAGATCAAATTTTAGGCTGGACAGGACTTGGGGAAGTTGATGGAGGAAGTATTGGTAGCGGAACAATGGAAGTCGCTTGCTTGGTTGTTGATGCTGAAATTGCCAAAAAAGTCATTCAAAAAGAATTAGAAAATACCGAATTCGCAGATTATACGCAGATTCAAGAAATGAAATAACTAATCTTTAGTGTGACATCTAAAGATTAGTTATCGTTAAAGATAAAAGATGTTTCTAAAAATCACTTTGACTTTCACTGTTTCCGCCGTCGCTTCCCACGCCACCTTGTAAAAATTGAGCATTTTCTGTTTCGTACTTTTTAAGATTTTCTAACATAATATTTGATTTTAACAATTAATAATTGCATCAAATAACTATCAATTGGCTACTGAAAACAAGCAATATTACCCTAAATCATCAAATTTAGGATGCTAAAAAAGCATGTCGCTACACTATTTGTAAACTTATCAATATTAATTCATTATTAAAACTTAATGTAGGTGTTAACTTATTGTAACCGTAGATAAAATACTATTTTTCCATACGTTTGCCTGATGATGTTTGGATAAGTTTGGAAAACCAAAAAAATATTCAACATGAAAAAAAGTAAATTTTTATTAATAGTTATGGTATTCTTTGCAATGTTTAGTTGTAGTACGGATACTATTGAAACTGTAGAGGAAAGTAGTGTCCTTGAAGATCAATCTGAATTGGTATTAAAAGAGATTATCAACTTAGGATTTTCTGAAAAAGATATCTTAGACATGGGTTCGTATTTCTTAGTTGGAGATGATATTATGTTTTCCAAAACTGGAAGACCACAACGCACGGATGATAATATGACGCCTAAGCAACGAAGAACAACCTATTTGGTAGACCATAATACAATTGGTGTTCGTATTGATCCTTCTTTACCTTCTAATTGGAAGACAGCCACTAGAGATGCAATGAATCATTGGAATGCAAATTCTGGTAGTTCTATATTCTTGTATGAAACTGATTACTATTGGCCGTATAACGGTGGATTTTTATTCAATCCTGAAATTGAAGTGATGAGCGACAGTTCTGATCCGTTACCAAGCAGTACAATTGCTGCAGCAGAATTTCCAACGTCTGACGGAATGCCAGGTTATAGAGTTCGAATCAATTTGGACTTTAATCCATGTACCTTAACCAATAATTTGCGTTTTTACAACATGATTCATGAATTAGGACACTGTTTGACATTTGCACATACCAATACTTCATTCGGAACTCACATTGCAGGAACACCTACGAGCGATTCTAATTCTGTAATGAATGGCGGAACAGCTTGTACGTTGAGCAGTGGACTTTCTACAGGTGATAGAACTGCTGTGGATACATTATATCCATTAGGAATCACTGCGCCAACTAATGTACAAGCATACCACGATGGCGATGAGGAACTTACAATGACTTGGAATGCTGTACCAGGCGCGATGAGTTATAAAATCTACAATAATATTAAAGAAACAGGAAAAACAGGTTGGTATCATTATCGTACCAGAACATCCAATAGTTATAGTAGAGAATTAAAACGTAAGTTTCGAAGCGGATATAAAATGATGGTCACTGCTGTTGATGCCAATGGTAACGAAAGTAAGATGACTGAAGCAAATTACAATTGGTAAAAATGATTGTAAAAATTTCTCTATAAAATTAAAATCCCAACATGATTTACATGTTGGGATTTTTGTTTTAAATATATTAAAAAAGTGTACCGAAGTTCACATTTTATTTGATGTAAAATCAAATTATTTAAAAGTAATTGTACGTATGGTAGTTGGACAATCACAAATTGACTCATAATGAGTTCCTCCTCCTTTAATCACAGGAGTGTCAAAATTAGAAACTAATTTTTTGTTAAGTGCTAACGATTTTAAATCTCTTTTTTTCATAATTAAATAATTTAAAGGTTTATAATGTATCAAAGTAAGCCATAAAGAATTATGAAAGCAAAAAATATATATCTTGATTTATATATTTCATGTAATACTTATTCAATTGATTTTAAATATATTAAAAAAAGCGAACCGAAGTTCGCTTTAATTAGAATTTATATCTTCATTTTGAAGAAGACTAAATAAATTGTTTAACGCATTAATTGCAATTAAGAACATTTGATTGACAAAGTCTAAGCCCACTATTATCAACACATGTACCAGGGTTTTTTGTATCAGGGTTTGGTGGCGGCACACAAAGCATATTACCGCTTTCTCCTCCAAATATCCTTGATTCTGAAACATCTAAATTAGAAATAGACTTTTTGTTAAGATTTAACGATTTAAGATTTCTTTTTTTCATGAGTAATCATTTTTTTTAATTAATAATATAGCTAAGAAACAAAAACAAAATGAAAATAATATTAAACAAAAGTTAAAGTAGTTTTATATATAAAAAATCCCAACATTGCTGTTGGGATTTTGCTTAAAAATAATTTCAGTACCGAAGATGGGAGTCGAACCCACACGCTCTAATGAACACATGGCCCTCAACCATGCCTGTCTACCAATTCCAGCACTTCGGTAAAATGTGCTTTGCAAAAATAAAAAAAGTTAAGCAATTGCTTAACTCCTTTTGTGACCTGGCTGGGGCTCGAACCCAGGACCCTCTCCTTAAAAGGGAGATGCTCTACCAACTGAGCTACCAGGTCATAAGACCTTTGTGGTATAATTTGTGACCTGGCTGGGGCTCGAACCCAGGACCCTCTCCTTAAAAGGGAGATGCTCTACCAACTGAGCTACCAGGTCATTCAAAAAGAATAATAATTAATTCCCTGAATGCGGGTGCAAATATAACATCATAATTTTATTTTTCAAGTGTTTTTTAATATAATTTCATCTTTTTTTTTCTGATTTTTGTAAGCACTTAAAAATAAATTAATTATAATACACAGATGACAATCGTACTTTTAGGATATATGGCAAGTGGAAAGAGTTCAGTTTCAAAATTGTTGGGAAAACTGTTAGCACTTCCTGTGATAGATTTAGATACTTATATTGAGATAAAAGAGGAAAAAACCATTGCAGAGATTTTTGAAACGAAAGGAGAAATCTATTTTAGAATGAAAGAGCACCAATATTTAAAAGAGGTTTTGGAAACTAAAGAAGCGATGATTTTATCTTTAGGTGGCGGAACACCTTGTTATGCGAATAATATGAATCTCATCCATGAATACACGAAAGATACATTTTATTTACAGACTTCCATTCCAGAGATTATCAATAGAGTGAAGGACGAAAAAGCAAAACGACCATTGATTCGAAACATTTCTGATGAAGATTTGCCAGAATTTATAGGAAAGCATTTGTTTGAACGAAATGTTTTCTACCAACAGGCAACACATCATATTTTTACAGATAATAAAACGATAGAAATATTGGTTGAAGAAATTAGAGAAAGTTTACACTAAATACGCAGTGTCATTTTCTTTCGCAAAAACAACATCAATGTGTTCTTGAATAGAAGTAGACAGTGAAATTCCTTTAAAATCTGCCTTTATAGGATATTTCTTGTGATTTCTATTTACCAATACTGCTGTTTTAAAATTCTTTAAAGGCACGTCTAAAAAGTGTCTTACACCATAAATGAGTGTTGTACCTGAGTTAAGTACATCATCAATTAAAACCAAAGGTTTGTTGGTATAGTCTTCTTTGGATAATGAAGTTGTGATGTTTTGCAACGGATTTTGCTTGTCAACCTTTACTTCGCACAACGTAATGGTAGCATCTGTAATTTTTTCTAATTCCACTTTGATTTTTTGAGCGAATATAAATCCGTTGTTGGCAATTCCTGCGATGATAATTTCTTCTTCATTTACATTCGATTCCAAAATTTGATACGCAATACGACGTGTTTTGTGCTGAATTTGTTGGTGATTTAATATAATATTTCCCGTTACGGTCATAAGTTCAAAATTTAAATAAACGACTACAGTGAAAACTTGTAAAGTAGCTGTGTTTGATTGCAGGGTAAAATTTAAGCTTTTATATGCTTGATAATGGAGTAAAATTAAGAATTACTTTCATCATCATCAAGATTATCATCTAGATATTCATCAATTTCCCGACGATCTTTCTTCGTTGGTCTTCCCATTCCTTTCTTTCGATAATGATCTTTTGAAAACTTCAATAATTCAAGATGTTCAAAGTTTTCTTTTGGAGTTGTATCTACTCGGTAAATATCAACTAATTTAGCGCCAACACGACTCGGCGGAATATCTAACACGGTTAAATGTCTTGTAATTTGATCTTTACGAACTTCTATTTTATCGGTTGCATATACATCTCGTGATGGTTTTACAGTAGCGCCATTTATCTTTACATGTCCCTTCTTACATGCAGTTGTTGCCATGTTTCGGGTTTTATAATAACGCACACACCAAAGGTATTTATCTATCCTCATACAAAATCTCTAAAAACTACGTTAAAGAATATACAAAAGTAGGATAAAATTGTATCTTGCAACCCAAAATTTAAAAACAATGATGAAGTTTGTAAAATTTACATTCCTAATGACAGTCGCGTTTGCCATTATTTTTTCGTGCAAAAGTGATGATGATGTCGCAACTTTTGCAGAATTGCGCGATAGAGCAGAACAACAAGTAGAAGATGATGCCGCGCTGATAGAATTTTTAAGCACACATTTTTATAATTATGATGATTTCGATTTAACGAATCCTGAAAGTGCCGCAAATGATAATTTTGTAATGGTTTTAGATACGATTGCAGGCGCAAATGCGGATAAAATTCCATTGATAGATCAAGTTGAAGTAAGAACAACTACGTATCTTGATGTTGATTACAAATATTATGTATTGAAACTTCGTGAAGGTGGCGGAAAAGAATACACTAGCTTTGATGCAGTTGAGTTGACGTACAGAGGACAATTGTTAAATTTGGATACTTTTGATGTTAGAATTACACAAGAAACAATTCCTTTAGTAGGTGCTACGGTAAGTACTGTAAGAGGTTTTCAATTAGGATTGCCTGAGTTTCATACGGCAGAAGATATCGTAGAAGGTTCTAATGGTTTCTTAGAAGCTAGAAACGGTGGAATAGGAGCGATCTTTATTCCATCAGGTTTGGGGTATTTTAGTGTATTACAACCTGGAATTCCTGCGTATTCTCCATTAATTTTCACTTTTAATGTATTTGATGCAGATTTTCTAGATACGGATGTTGACGGATTGTTGTCTTCTATGGAAGATTTAGATGGAGATAATGATGTGTTGGATGATGATACAGATGGTGATGGAATTGCAAATTTTAGAGATTCTGACGATGATGGCGATGGAACGATTACAGTAAATGAAGTTGTTCAAAATACGTATACATTAAATCCTGGCGATGCTGAACCTGTTTTGGCTTCTAATGAGTTTGAAAAAACACGTGATACCGATGATGATGGTGTAACAACAATAAGAACTGTTGTGTTGACAGATACTGATGGTGATGGTATACCAGATTATTTAGATGCAAACTAAAGCAAACTGAAATATAACTACTGAAAAGCACTTCGAAAGAGGTGCTTTTTTTGTGATTGGATTTCTTCTTTAGAAAGTATTTTAGCAGTTAGGAATCGTGTGTAATTTTCGCTTAAAAATAGTAAGTAACGTGAGTTCGACTTAACAAATCACTATATAGTTCATAATTCACTGAAAAATAACTAATTGTCAGTTCGAGCGCAGTCGAGAACACTATAAAAAATAAAATTTCGATTGAATCTCGATAGCTACGCTAGGTATCTTCAATTAAAATATATTTTAATTTCAATAATGCTCGATTTGACATTAAGTATAATCTGCTGACAATCAATTTTATAATGAAATAGTTATATCGAACTGACGTTAAATAACTTATGTATCAGAGACGTTTCAATAGTTTTAGAAAACACCTGATGCATCTGTTTTGATGTAGAAACTGTTCTAGTAAGATTCCCCGAAATGATTTTTGAAAATAGATCAATTCTCCCGAAAGGGAACAAAAAAAAGCACTTTCCGTAATGAGAAAAGTGCTTTTGTATTTTTTATTGAAATATAGTTTACAATCGTAATGAAAGACTGAAAATAAGTTGACTCGGTCTAGAATCTAAAGTTCCTATTTGCACATTATTTGAGTCTAAAATATTCGCTTCATTTTCTGTAAAACCTCTTTCATAGCGCACATCCAATCCGATATTTCCAAATTTTACCGCAGCTCCAAAGTTGAAACCAACCGTAATATCATTTTCTACATCTGAAATGGTTGCATCTTCCAAATCATTATCTAACGTGTACTGAAATGAAGGTCCGGCAAATACACTAAGCGGTCCGATAACGTCTAATCCTAATAACACAGGAACATCAATTTTTGACATGTCGTACGCGCTAGAGCCGTATTCACTTTTCGTTTTTGTGTAGACAACTTCTGGTCGTAAATACAATTTGCTAAAATTCAATTCGTAGTATGCACCAATGTGATAGCCAATTTTTGCATCACCGCTGTCTTCAATAATATTTTCTCCAGCCGTAACAATTTCACGCAATTCTCCGTTTGAGTTAAAATTCAATCCTGCTTTCACTCCAAACTGTGCAAAACACGTTGCAGAAGCCAACAGAAATACGAAACATAATAGGTTGTTTTTCATGATTTTAATGTTTTTGTTATACTAAAGAAACGATTTTATTTCAACATTTATTATTTTCTGCTAATTACTTTTTTCGTAGCTTTTACAATTGAAGCGGCATTTAAACCATATTTTTCCATCAATTGTGCTGGCGTTCCAGATTCCCCAAAGGTATCTTGTGTGGCAACAAATTCTTGTGGAGCAGGTGTGTTTAATGCGAGTGTACGTGCAACACTTTCGCCCAATCCTCCAAGGAAATTATGTTCTTCTGCAGTAACAACACAACCAGTTTTTCCAACTGAAGTTAAAATAGCTTCTTCGTCTAAGGGTTTAATGGTGTGAATATTGATTACTTCTGCAGAAATTCCTGCTGCTTCTAAAGTTTCAGCAGCTTGCAATGCTTCCCAAACCAAATGTCCTGTTGCCACAATTGTTACATCAGTTCCTTCGGTAAGTTGTACTGCTTTTCCAATTTCAAATTTTTGATCTTCTGGAGTAAAATTCGCTACTTTTGGACGACCGAAACGCAAATACACAGGTCCGTGATGTTCTGCGATTGCTAAAGTTGCCGCTTTGGTTTGGTTGTAATCACAGGTGTTAATTACTGTCATGCCTGGTAACATTTTCATCAAACCGATATCTTCTAAAATTTGGTGAGTTGCACCATCTTCACCTAATGTAATTCCTGCGTGTGAAGCACAAATTTTTACGTTTTTATCAGAATACGCAACCGATTGACGAATTTGATCGTATACACGACCTGTAGAAAAGTTAGCAAAAGTTCCTGTAAACGGAATCTTTCCACCAATCGTCATTCCTGCGGCAATTCCGATCATGTTAGCTTCTGCAATTCCAATTTGGAAAAAACGTTCTGGATGATTGTCTTTAAAAGCATTCATTTTCAATGATCCTGTTAAATCAGCACAGAGTGCTACGACATTTTCATTCGTTTTTCCAAGCTCAGTTAATCCGTCTCCAAACCCTGAACGTGTATCTTTATTTCCTGTATTTGTATATTTTTTCATCTTTAAATGCCCGAGAAATCGGGTAACTTTTTGTAGTTAAACTTAGTTTTTAGAACATTAGGAATTAATAATCGCCTAACGTTTCAGGGTTTTGCGCCAAGGCGCTTTCTAGTTGTTCGTCGTTTGGTGCTTTTCCGTGCCAAGCGTGTGTATGCATCATAAAATCAACACCATTCCCCATTTCCGTGTGTAATAGCACACAAACAGGTTTTCCTTTTCCAGTTCTTGATTTTGCTTCTGCTAATCCATCTTTAATCGCTTGAATATCGTTTCCGTTTTCAATGGCTAATACATCCCAACCAAAGGCTTCAAATTTTGCAGTAAGTGAGCCTAAAGGTAACACATCGTCTGTTGCGCCATCAATTTGCTTTTTGTTATAATCAATCGTAGCAATATAATTATCAACCTTATTTCCGGCAGCATACATTGCAGCTTCCCAAATTTGTCCTTCTTGCAATTCGCCATCACCATGTAAAGAATATACCAAGTGATTGTCTCCGTTTAATTTCTTTGTTAATGCTGTTCCAATAGCGACCGACATTCCTTGTCCAAGCGAACCAGAAGCAATACGAATTCCTGGCAAACCTTCATGCGTTGTTGGATGTCCTTGCAGACGAGAATCTAGCAAACGAAATGTGTTTAATTCTTCCACAGGGAAATAACCTCTACGTGCCAAAACGCTATAAATTACAGGGGAAATATGACCATTTGACAAAAAGAAAACATCTTCTTCTTTTCCGTCCATTGCGAAACCGTCATTCAGTTTCATTATATCATTATACAGTGTGACTAAAAATTCAGCACATCCTAAAGAACCTCCTGGATGCCCAGAATTTACTTTATGTACCATTCTCAAGATATCTCTACGAACTTGAGTGACTAAATTTTCTAATGATTTGTTATCAGACATTGTGTGTTTATTAGTAGTTTTTTAAAGTCCCAAAAGTAAGTTATAAAACGGCGTTAACAAAACAAGTTTGTAGGCTTTTATTAACGAAATGCTGTGAATAAACCTAAAAGTGAAAGATGATAGGTAAATAATTGAAAATGAATAGGTAATGACTTTGTTGAAACTAAAAAAAGTGAATAAGAAAAAAGAATCAACTGTGAATTCCCAAATTTTAATTTTTTATTAGTAAAATCATCAGTGAATCTTACCTATATTTGCCAACTGATGACGCCAAATGTATGTTGTATAAAAAATGATACTTTTACGGCTTTCGCCAGAAGTGTCTCTCGGAAACATACAAACAAAAAACAGGCAATAGCGACTCGATAATGAAATTTGAATTACAAGGAAAAGACCCATTAAGCAAGGCAAGAGCGGCAACGCTTACTACCGATCACGGAACGATTGAAACACCCATTTTTATGCCTGTGGGAACCATTGGAACCGTAAAAGGTGTGCACCAACGTGAACTAAAAGAAGACATCAATCCAGATATTATTTTAGGAAACACCTATCATTTATACTTACGTCCACAAACTGAAATTTTAGAAAAAGCAGGCGGATTGCATAAATTCATCAATTGGGATCGTAATATATTGACAGATTCTGGCGGATATCAAGTATATTCGCTTTCTGCCAACAGAAAAATAAAGGAAGAAGGTGTAAAATTCAAATCACATATTGACGGTTCGTATCATTTCTTTACACCAGAAAATGTCATGGAAATTCAACGTACTATTGGAGCTGATATCATTATGGCTTTTGACGAATGTACGCCATATCCGTGTGATTATCGTTATGCAAAGCGTTCGATGCACATGACACATCGTTGGCTAGATCGTTGCATTGCACATTTAGAAAAAACACCCTATAAATACGATTACAGTCAAACATTTTTTCCGATTGTTCAAGGAAGTACGTACAAAGACTTACGTAAACAATCAGCAGAATTCATTGCTTCTCGTGAAGCGGAAGGAAATGCCATTGGCGGATTATCTGTAGGAGAACCAGCCGAAGAAATGTATGCAATGACAGATGTTGTATGTTCCATTCTTCCAGAAGACAAACCACGTTATTTAATGGGCGTTGGAACACCTATCAATATTTTAGAAAACATCGCTTTAGGCGTCGATATGTTTGACTGTGTCATGCCAACACGTAATGCCAGAAACGGAATGTTATTTACGGCACACGGAACCATCAACATCAAAAATAAAAAATGGGCAGACGATTTTTCTCCAATTGATGAAATGGGCATTACTTATGTCGATTTGGAATATTCAAAAGCATATGTACGTCACTTATTTACAGTAAATGAGTTACTTGGAAAACAAATTGCAACCATTCACAATCTAGGATTTTACCTTTGGTTGGTTAGGGAAGCAAGAAAACATATATTAGCAGGAGATTTTGACGCTTGGAAAAATAAAATGGTCAAACAAATGGATAAACGTCTGTAACAAACAATACAAAGTGAGCAAATGAAAATACTAGATTGGTATATCATTAAAAAATATCTCTTAACGTTCTCTGTAATGTTATTACTATTTGTCCCAATTGGGATTATGGTAGATATTTCTGAAAATATTGATAAAATGTTGGCATCAAAAGCGCCAACAGACGAAATCGTTCTCTATTATGTAAACTTTGTCATTTACTTTGCCAATCTCTTATTTCCCATATTCTTATTTCTTTCGGTAATTTGGTTTACGTCTAAGCTTGCCAACGACACCGAAATTATCGCGATCTTAAGTTCGGGAGTTTCGTATTTACGTTTCTTACGACCATTTTTAGTAGCTGCATCCATTGTAGCAATTGTAGCTTTTGTCATGGGAATGTATATCGTTCCAAACGCTAGCAAAGGTTTTAACGAATTCCGATTCGAATACATCAAAAAAGGACGAAAAAAAGTACGTGACAATTTAGAAATCTACAAGCAAGTCACAGAAAACGATTTTATTTATCTAAAAAGTTTCAGTTTTGATAGCAAACGTGGAGACAACTTTACGCTAGAGCATTTTGAAGACAATGTATTGGAATACAAAATACAAGCTCGTAGTATAAAATATAATGAAGACGATAGTACATACACCTTGCGAGGTTTTAAAAAACGTATTGTTGGTGCTATGAATGATAGTCTTGTCAACCAACGAAAATTTGACACCATATTTCCGTTTGAAGTAGACGATTTAACGCCAGTAACCTACATGGCAGAAACGTTAAACTATCAGGAATTAGACAAATTTATAGCCAAAGAAAAACAATCAGGTTCGCCAAATGTTAACAAGCATTTATTAGTAAAATACAAACGTTGGAGTTTGCCAATTACGGCTTTTATCCTTACGATTATTGCAGTTGCAGTATCTTCTATGAAGCGTAGAGGCGGAATGGGATTCAATCTCGCTTTTGGTATTGCCATTGCTTTTATTTACATCTTTTTTGATAAAATATTCGGCACCATGGCAGAAAAATCTGGTTTCTCTCCTATGTTAGCGGTTTGGGTACCTAATCTTGTCTTTGGAGTATTAGCCTTATATTTACTCTACAATGCTAGGCGATAAACTCAAAAACTATTTGCATCTACACATATTGGTCTTTATTGCTGGTTTTACGGCAATATTGGGCAAACTTATCAGTATCAAAGCAATTCCGTTAGTTTGGTTTCGCATGTTACTTGCAGGAATACTCATGTTTGCATTTATCAAAATATCCAAAATCAAACTCAAAATAAGCCTGCAAACATTTTTCAAATTTGCAGTAGCGGGAATAGTAGTAGCATTGCATTGGATTACTTTTTTTGGAGCAATTGATGTTTCTAACGTTTCCATCACTTTGGTTATGTTTTCTACAGGTGCGTTTTTTGCTTCCTTCATAGAGCCTATAGTTTACAAGCGAAAAATAATTTGGTACGAAATTATCTTCGGAATCATTGTTATTATTGGCGTTTCAATCATTATCAAAACAGAATTCAAATACATCTACGGGATCATTTTAGGTGTTTCTTCGGCGTTTCTATCATCATTATTTGCAGTATTAAACGGAAAATTTGTTGAAAAACACGACGCATCTACCATTTCGTTTTACGAATTTATTTGTGGAGTTTTATTCATATCTGTCTATTTAGCGTTTGCCGCAGATGGTTTCCTAAAAGAAGATTTCTTCCTGTTAAGTCTAAACGATTGGATATACATTTTCATACTCGCATCGGTTTGTACAGCCTATGCTTTTATTGCATCTACACACATAATGAGATACATAAGTCCGTATACAGTCGTATTGACCTATAATTTAGAAATTATTTACGGAATTATTTTAGCCTTATTACTATTTCCGATAGACGAAAAAATGAGCACAGGATTTTACTCAGGAAGCTTGCTCGTAATTGCTACGGTACTCGCAAATGGAATCCTAAAAAACAGCAGAAAAAGAAAATCACAAGAAGGTATTGAAATATCCTAAATTAAAATTTTATATTTGTAAAGTGAAACAACTAAACACAACCTCAAAAGCATGGAATATTTAGATTTTGAGCTACCTATAAAAGAATTAGAAGAGCAACTGACAAAGTGTGTAGCGATCGGGCATGAAAGTGATATCGATGTTACTGAAACTTGTCAACAAATAGAAAAGAAGTTAGAAGATACCAAAAAAGATATCTACAAAAACCTATCGGCTTGGCAACGTGTACAACTATCACGTCATCCAAACAGACCATATACGCTAGATTATATCGAAGCACTTTGTGGCGATTCTTTCCTAGAATTACACGGTGATCGTAATGTAAAAGACGATAAAGCGATGATTGGTGGACTTGGTAAAATTGGCGATCAGTCATACATGTTTATCGGTCAGCAAAAAGGATACAACACAAAAACACGTCAATACCGAAACTTCGGAATGGCAAATCCAGAAGGATACAGAAAAGCATTGCGATTAATGAAATCCGCTGAAAAATTCGGAATTCCTGTCGTAACCTTAATTGATACTCCAGGAGCTTATCCAGGATTGGAAGCTGAAGAACGCGGACAAGGAGAAGCAATTGCGAGAAATATCCTAGAAATGACACGCTTAAAAGTGCCAATCATCACCGTAATAATTGGTGAAGGTGCTTCTGGTGGAGCCTTAGGAATCGGTGTTGGAGACAGCGTACTCATGTTAGAAAACTCGTGGTATTCAGTAATATCTCCAGAAAACTGTTCGTCAATCTTATGGCGTAGTTGGGAACATAAAGAAAAAGCAGCAGAAGCTTTAAAGTTAACCGCTACCGATGCAATGAAAATTAAAGTAATTGACGAAATTATCAAAGAACCTCTTGGTGGAGCACACACAGATCGCGAAGGAACATTTATTGCCGTTCGTGATGCCATTGTTGCAAACTATGACAAATTAAAAAACTTATCACAAGAAGATTTAGTCAGTTCTCGCATGGACAAATATTCTAAAATGGGAGAATTTAAAGGATAACCCTATACTACATAGGAACATTGTAAAATCCGAAGTGAAGACTTCGGATTTTTTTTCCGCTTATCAACAAAAAAAAGAACTTATCAACAATAATTTTGTTGAGATTCTAGTTTAAAATAAAAACCTCAAAGTAAAAGTATTTTTTACTTTCGCAGTCATGGAAAATGTAAACCCTAAGCAAACATATAAAACTGATAAAAGTAATCTAATAAGTCTTGAAAAAGGTAAATTACCACCGCAAGCTGTCGATTTAGAAGAAGTTGTACTTGGCGCAATGATGATTGACAAAAAAGGTGTCGATGAGGTCATTGATATCTTAAGTCCAGAAGCATTCTATAAAGAAGCCAACAAGCTTGTGTATGAGGCAATCTTTCAACTCTTTGAGAACTCTGAACCAATTGACTTATTAACGGTTTCGTCGCAATTGCGTAAAAATGCAAACCTCGAAATTGTGGGTGGCGATTTTTATCTTATCTCACTTACGCAGAAAGTATCTTCGTCTGCACATATCGAATTTCATGCACGTATCATCTTGCAGAAATTCATTCAACGTAGTTTGATTAAAATCTCAAACGAAATCATTGAAGATGCATATGACGAAACAACCGACGTATTTTCATTATTAGACAAAGCAGAATCACGATTATACGAAGTAACACAGGGAAACATTAAAAAATCGTCAGAAACGGCGCAAAGTTTGGTAATTCAAGCCAAAAAGAAAATTGAAGAAATCTCAAACAAAGAAGGTTTAAGTGGAATTCCAACAGGATTTACACAGCTAGACAAACTAACTTCTGGATGGCAACCAAGTGACTTAATTATTGTAGCGGCGCGTCCTGGTATGGGAAAAACAGCCTTAACCTTATCAATGGCTCGAAACATAGCTGTAGACCAAAATATTCCGGTAGCTTTCTTCTCGTTAGAGATGGCTTCCGTACAGTTAATCACACGTTTAATTTCTTCAGAAACAGGATTGTCTTCCGAAAAATTACGTACGGGAAAACTAGCAAAACACGAATGGGAACAACTCAATGTAAAAGTAAAAGGACTCGAAAAAGCACCTTTATTCATTGATGATACACCTTCCTTATCCATCTTTGATTTACGTGCAAAAGCAAGACGTTTGGCATCGCAACACGGCATCAAAATGATTATGATTGACTACTTGCAGTTAATGACCGCAGGAGGAAGTCAAAAAGGAGGAAACCGTGAACAGGAAATTTCGACCATTTCGCGTAACTTAAAAGCTTTGGCAAAAGAATTAAACGTTCCTGTAATTGCCTTATCACAGTTATCACGTGCGGTAGAAACGCGTGGAGGAAGCAAACGTCCATTACTTTCAGATTTACGTGAATCGGGAGCGATTGAGCAGGATGCAGATATTGTATCATTCATCTATCGTCCTGAATACTATAAAATTGAAGAATGGGATGATGAAGAACGCTCGCCAACAGATGGACAAGCCGAATTCATTGTTGCAAAACACAGAAATGGTGGTTTGGACAACATTCGACTCAAATTCTTAGGACATTTAGGTAAGTTTGACAACCTAGAAACCTTTGATTCGCCATTTGAATTCCATTCAAAAATGAACGACGCCGCAAACGATGACACGTTCAAAACAGAAAACTTGCCAAGTGCCGACGAAGCTTTTGGAAGTTCCATGAATGATGATTTTAATCCAGACGACAACGAAGTTCCGTTCTAGAGTAGAATTCCGTATTTTTGTAAAATACATGTCAAATCGAGCGCAGTCGAGATTCCTATGAATGTTACGTATCAAATACTTCTTGGTGTCTATGATAATGATCGAAGTGACAAAAACTAAATATACTCCATGAAATATGACTACATTATTGCTGGATCAGGTTGCGCAGGATTGAGCTTGCTTTACCGAATTTTAAAAGATTCGCAATTATGCAAAAAGCAAATATTAGTCATAGACAAAGCGCAAAAAAATAAAAACGATCGTACGTGGTGTTTTTGGGAAAAAGGACGTGGTTTGTTTGAAGAAGTTGTCACACATCAATGGGAAACGTTGGAGTTTCTATCAGACGATTTTCAGCGTAAATTTCACATGAAGGAGTATCGTTACAAAATGATTCTAGGAATTGACTTTTACAATCATGTGATCGGTTTTGCGAAACAATTTGACAATGTAACGTTCATTTCAGAAAATATTATTGCAATCACTTCTGTGGATGATTTTGCGGAAGTTTCCACTGAAAATGCAACGTACAAAGCAACATATGTATTCAATTCTACAAGTTTGTTTTACCCAAAAATGGACACTAAAAATTCATTATTACAACACTTTGAAGGTTGGGTCATCAAATCAAAAAAGCCAGTTTTTGAACCGAATGTTGGTCGATTGATGGATTTTACACTATCACAAGAACACGGTGCCACATTTATGTACGTTTTGCCAACGAGTGAAACGGAAGCGTTGGTAGAATATACATTATTTACAGAAAAAGTATTAAAAAAGGAACAATACAAAGCGGCGCTTAAAGCATATATCAAAGATGATTTACAAATTGATGATTACGAAATTATACATACGGAATTCGGTATCATTCCAATGTCTTTGGCAAAATTCTCTAGAAACGTTCCTAATGAAAAATGCATTATCAATCTTGGCACTGCGGGCGGATTTACGAAAGCGAGTAGTGGTTACACATTTCAATTCGTTCAAAAGCACACGGAAAACATCATCCATCTGTTAAAAAAAGGAAAGCATCCAAATCCACAATTAACATTTCGTGACAAGATGTTTCAATGGTATGACAGAACACTGTTAGAAGTCATTCTATCTGAAAAATTAGAAGGAAAAGAAATCTTTGCAACCATCTTTAAAAATCGTGAAATAGAAACGATTTTAGCGTTCTTAGGTAATGAAAGTTCGGTTTGGGAAGATATAAAAGTGATGCGTTGCTTGCCAATCATGCCGTTTTTGACTTCTGGAGTAAAACAGTTAAAATAACTTCACAAGTGAATACTATTTGAAAAATGATTCTAAAATCCGATTATCTGTTATAGAAACGATAATTTTTTTACTGAGGTATAATTTTTGCGTATCTTTCCGTAGTACAAAAAATTATGCAGTTGAAAATCAAAAATTTTATCACATTCATCGTGCTTTTGCTGTTTTCAGTGAGTAGTTACGCTTCATACATTCTGATTCCGATGGATTCAGATTCTCAAAAAGATCACTTAAAAGCCTACGGAATTACGTATTGGTCGTTGGAAAAAAAGGTCAAAGTCAAATGGTTGCTCAATTACCGTGGCGGATCATTTTTATTGCCAGCAATTGATGCTGTAGAAAAGGAATGTAAAATCCGCGGTGTTTCGTATGAAATTTTGTCAGATGCTAAAACAGCGACAATTTTAGAAGAAATAGCAAGTCCGAGTAAAAATCAGGAAGCGGTTATTCTGGAAAAAGCGCCTAAAGTCGCCGTATATTCTCCAAAAGGAAATGTGCCTTGGGACGATGCAGTGACGATGGTGTTGACCTATGCGGAAATCCCTTATGACGTAGTGTACGATGAAGAAGTGTTGGCAGACGATTTGATAAAATACGATTGGTTGCACTTGCACCATGAAGATTTTACGGGACAATACGGAAAATTTTACGGAATTTATCGTTCGGCGCCTTGGTATATTCGTGAGAAAAAAGATGCAGAAGCGTTGGCAAAAAAGCTTGGATATAGTAAAGTTTCGGAAGAAAAGCGTGATGTTGCTTTGAAAATTCGAGATTATGTCATTGGTGGCGGATTTATGTTTGCGATGTGTAGCGCAACTGATAGTTTTGATATTGCACTTGCCGCGGAAGGTGTAGATATTTGCGAACCGATGTTTGATGGCGATGTGTCGGATAGAAATTACCAAAATAAAATAGACTTCAACAAAACCTTTGCGTTTACAGACTTTACTTTAGAGCGAAGTCCAACAAAATATGAGTTTTCTTCGATTGATATGACTGCAAAACGAAGAATTGCCAAGGAAGCTGATTATTTCACGTTAATGGATTTCTCTGCAAAATGGGATCCGATTCCAACGATGTTATGTCAAAATCATACGGCTTTAGTAAAAGGTTTTATGGGACAAACGACAAGTTTTGATCGTTCTCAGATAAAACCATCCGTGCTAATTTTAGGCGAAAACAGAATCAACGGCGAAGGACGTTACATTCACGGAATCAAAGGAAAAGGATTTTTTACGTTTTATGGCGGACATGATCCTGAAGATTATCAACATAGAGTAGGAGATCCAAAAACGGAATTAGAGCTGCATCCAAATTCGCCCGGATATCGATTGATTCTCAACAATATTCTATTTCCAGCAGCAAAAAAGAAAAAGCAGAAAACGTGATTTATTCATAAATTTATGAGTTGATCGTTTTCGTGATATTTTGTGTAACTTTTTAATTTAATAATCATGTTAGAAAAATTTAAGAAATTTTCAATTCAACAACCAAATTCTGTAAAAGGCGGAAGTACAGCTACTGATGATTTAGCTAAGTGGCGAAAGAATTGAAGCAAAATAAAAAGAGGTCGTCTTAAAAGTATAAGTGTTTCGTCAAACCGAACCTTTCTACTGTCGCTCAAGACAGGCTTGGTTCAGTTTCTCATATAGATTGATAATCTGTATGAGAAGATTCTGGATCACGCCCAGAATGACGTTTCTATACGTTTTTTAGACGACCTCTTTTTTACAAAAATTGCTTAAAGTGATCTAGTACTGAACAATTCCACTATTTGGCGCAGATGGAAATACATTAATTCCTTGTGTTGTATATACTATGGTTGACCAAGAATTAACTCCGCCTGGCAAGTTTAAATCTACAGATTGCCCTTCTACAGTTACTGTGATTTTTTCTCCTGCTTGAAATGTATGTCCAGGAGATTGTGCTCCTTCAGTAGGAACACTAATGGTATTTCCGTTGATTTTTGCGTTTAAAGCTCCGCCTGAAATGTTTACTACATTAAAAAAATTATTTGCTGCCATGATATTATGTATTTAAAATTGACCTACTCTGTTTTAGGATTTTCGGTTTCTTCCTTTGTAGAATGAAAAACATAGTACTCTATTTTTCATTTGATTACATTACAAATATCTACAGAATATGACTGGAACATAAGGAAGCAATTACGTAATTTTATAAAACAAGTAATTCTCTTTTTTTCCACGGGAAATTACGGGGTTGACTTTATGATTGATTGATTTATAAATTCAAATCTAAAGGAGTTTGATATAATTAATTTCGATTTATCATAAAATATAGAAGAACAGTTAATTAGAATTTGTGGTTAACAAATATAATATCTCATTGATCGATTTTGCGCTGATAGGTTTTGTGATATAATAATTCACGCCAGCTTCTTCGGCTTTTTGTCTGGATTCAGGGAAAACATCCGCAGAACAGGCAACAATTGGAATTTTTTTCTTCTCCTTTTCTAACGCTCTAATAGCAATTGTGGCTTCCAAACCATCTAAAACTGGCATTTGTATGTCCATCAAAATCAAGTCGAAATCTTGCGATTTTACAATCTCAACAGCTTCCTGACCGTTTTCTACTATTGTAGTTTCGGCATCCCATTTTTTTAATAATTGCTTGATAAATAACTGATTCAACTTATTATCTTCCGCAACTAAAATTTTCTTATTTCGAAGATTGTGGTTAATATTTTGTGTATTTTGAAGTTCTAAGTCGCTTAAATCACTGACTTTATAATTCAAATCAAAATCAAAGGTTGTTCCAACATTTACTTCACTTTTTACCGTTAAATTTCCACCCAAAAGCGACACCAATTCTTTCGTAATACTCAGTCCTAAACCAGTTCCTTTTGGTTTTTGCTCACTGTGATAAGTTTGGTAGAAGCTTTCAAAAATACTGTTTAGGTTCTCTTTTGGAATTCCGTAACCAGAATCTTCAATCGTAAAGTACAATTGCAAAGTTTTATCTTCTAGTACTTTTGCAGTGATATTTACATTTATAAAACCTTTTTTGGTGAATTTAATCGCATTTCCAATCAAATTATTTAAAATTTGACTCAATCTGTATTGATCGCCCACTATATATTTAGGAATCGAATTGGTAATATTTATAGAAAAATCAAGTCCTTTTTCTTCTGCTTTTAGCCTAAAGCCTTTATTTAGATTGGAAATAAGTTCTGTAAAATTAAAATCAACCTTTTGTACATTAAGTTTTCCTGCTTCAATTTTAGAGAAATCGAGAATATCATTGACAATCATCAATAAGTTTTCTGTAGAAAACCGAATCGCTTCAATATTCTCATATTCTTTTTCTGTTCCTGTAAAATCTTTTCTATTAAATAATTCAGACAAGCCAAGAATCACATTCAAAGGTGTTCGAATTTCGTGACTCATATTTGATAAAAAAGTCGTTTTTGCTTTGGCAGATTTTTCAGCAATAACGCGAGCTTCTTCAATTCGGATCATGTTTCTGATATCTTTTGAAATGTCACGAATCACACAGAAAAAAAGCATTTTATTGTTTATATATATTGGATTTACTTTTAAGTTATAGTAAATTGTTTCTCCATTTTTATACACTTCAAACTCAAAAAAGTCTTGTGCTAATCCCGATGAAGTATTGCGTGAAAATGCATCAATAATTGTTTTTAATTTTTCAGAAAATTCTTTTGGTAAAAGCTTGTAAAAGTTGATTTGATTTTCATGCGCATTGATAAATTCTACCGCTTTTTTGTTAGATCGAATAATGATTCCATCAACATTAAAAATAATATTGGCATCCAACGAATTATGAATTACCGCAGCATATAGCTTTTCATTATTTTCAAGTTCTTTTTGAATTTGTGATTTCTGAAAAATCTCTTTACTCAATTTCGAATTGATATCTTCTAAGCTAGAGATTTGTGCTTTGAGCAAGCGATGTAATTGCCCTTTGCTTGGCAGATTGGTATTTTCAGTAACCAATAATTGTTCTGGAACTAAATTTACAATAATCGTAAAATTTTCCAGCAAATAATAATTGTTAAAAAGCTTATTATAAGCATTATTATAAATGCTCAACATGGCATTTGAGCCTAGATATTCCTTTATTTTCCTTTGAATATTACTTGAATATTCAGAGAGTTCTTTTAAGATTGAAGCTGCTTTTTGTTGCGTGATGATCTCAAAAGATAACGGCGTGTTGATTAATAAATCTTCTGCTTCTACTAAAAAGTTTGGATCAAAATCACCAAGCATTTCTCTAGATTTGACCAATACTTCCTTTAAGAATAATTGGGAGAGCAATACCTTTTGAGTGTCTTCACTTTCAATAAAAATAGTGTGTAATTCATCTTTCTCACACAATAGCGGATACGACTGTTTTATATTTCTACGAAACGTAAATTTATCAAGCTTTGCATCTAGTTGTGATGAAAGAAATTCTTCAATCTCCAAGTAAATACTCGGTAAATTTTCTAGCTTATGATCGCTTGACATAGTTTCGTAGACTTTCAATTTAGAGCTCAACTCATAATGCACATAGTATTTTTTGAGTTGTGATTTCAGGTCTTTTAAAAGTACAGAAATTGTATTTCTTATAGAAGCATCAAGGTTGCTAGATTCTTTCGGAGCAGAACGCTTTAAAATTTTGTTGAAATACGACATTTTATAGCTTGCTAACGTTTTGTTTTTGAGTGAATGTTCAAGACAAATATGCATCGGCGCAGAAAAGCCCGATAGGATGTTAAATTTCGATACTCTAGTAATACGTTAGCAGCATTAAAAATGCGTGCATGAGGTTGTATAGTAGTCATAAGCAATACAATAGGGAAATTGTAGGTTGCAATGTAGGGTAAATTGAAAAAAAATCAAAGTTCTGTAGAAATAATTGAATATTTTTTCTTTTTAGAGCTCTTTTTTGAAGAAATGTGCAAATAAACTGTAAAAATATGTGTAATACTAAATTTTACAAGAGCATATTTTTAAGGAGAATAGGAGTGAAGATATTTAGAAAGTAAAAGCATAAAAAAAACCGATACAATTTGTATCGGTTTTATAAGCGAAATATATATTATTTGACGATTTATTTTACTTTTTCAACGATTGCTTTGAAAGCTTCTGGGTGATTCATTGCTAAATCAGCTAAAACCTTACGGTTTAATTCGATGTTATTAGCTTTTACTTTCCCCATAAACTGAGAATATGACATACCGTTTAATCTAGCTCCCGCATTAATACGAGTAATCCATAATGCACGGAATGTTCTTTTCTTGTTTCTACGGTCTCTGTATGAGTAACTCATAGCTTTGTCAACCGCATTCTTTGCAACTGTCCAAACGTTTTTACGTCTTCCAAAGTAACCTTTGGCTTGTTTTAATACCTTTTTTCTTCGGGCTCTACGAGCAACCGCGTTTACTGATCTTGGCATACTTTTAAATGATTTTTTGTAGTAGGCGATTCGAAAATTCTGAATTATAAATTCTGAATTTTGAATTCTTTAATTGAGCCTAACTCCAGGGTTTATAAATTGTTTTTAACCGAAAGAACGGATTACTTTAAACGTAATTGTTCTTTAATACTATTAACGTCACTATCGTGTACTAATGTACTGTGCGTTAATGCTAGCTTACGCTTTTTAGACTTCTTTGTTAAGATGTGGCTTTTGTAAGCGTGCTTTCTTTTAATTTTACCAGTTCCAGTAAGCTTAAAACGCTTCTTTGCGCTGGATTTTGTTTTCATTTTAGGCATAATTCCTAATGTATTTAAATATTTCGCTTATTATTTTTAACTTGATTTCACGCAACAGATTTTTGTATCAGGCTGAGCGAAGTCGAAGCATTATTTCTTTTTTGGTGCGATGAACATAATCATTCGCTTTCCTTCAAGTTTAGGCATTTGTTCAACCTTACCGTATTCTTCAAGTTCTTGTGCTAATTTTAATAATAAAATTTGCCCTTGATCTTTGTAGATAATTGAACGTCCTTTAAAGAATACGTATGCCTTTAATTTTGCACCATCTTTAAGGAACTTGATTGCGTGTTTCTTTTTAAACTCATAATCGTGTTCATCTGTTTGAGGACCAAAACGAATTTCCTTAACAGTTACCTTTGATGCTTTGGCTTTTAATGATTTCTCACGTTTCTTCTGTTCGTAAAGGAACTTCTTATAATCCATTATTTTACAAACAGGTGGATTAGCTTTAGGTGAGATTTCAACTAAATCTAATTCTTGTTCATCTGCTATGGCAAGTGCTTTCCTTGTCGGATAAACACCAACTTCAACATTGTCTCCTACAAGTCGTACTTCTGGAGCGTTGATTTTTCTGTTAATTCTGTGTGGATCTTCCTTGATTTCTCGTCTAGGAGCTCTACTTCTTTTTCTTCGTATTGCTATGGTTCTAAAATTTTAAGTTAAACATTAAATGGTTGTAAGCTATTATTTATTTCTTCCTTCACCATGTCTGCAAATGCTTCCATAGTTAAAGTTCCGATATCGCCAACTCCATGTCTTCGTACAGAAACTGTGCCATCTTTTTCTTCTTGCTCACCAATGATAAGCATAAAAGGAACTTTGCTCATTTCTGCTTCCCGAATTTTTTTACCAACAGTCTCATTTCGATTGTCGATTTGGGCGCGAATTTCGTGATTTTCTAACAAAGTTAAAACTTTTTTCCCGTAATTCTCATATTTTTCACTAACAGGTAATAAAATTGCTTGTTCTGTCATTAGCCATAATGGGAAATTTCCGCCTGTATGTTCTAACAAAATAGCAATGAAACGTTCCATACTTCCAAAAGGTGCACGGTGAATCATTACAGGTCTGTGAAGCTCGTTATCACTGCCTTTGTAAGTTAAATCGAAACGTTCAGGCAAGTTGTAATCTACCTGAATTGTTCCTAATTGCCAGCTTCTTCCTAAGGCATCTTTTACCATAAAATCAAGCTTTGGTCCGTAAAAAGCAGCTTCTCCATATTCTATCACATAATTAAGCTCTTTTTCCTTTGCAGCATTGATAATCGCATTTTCAGCCTTTTCCCAGTTTTCTGTAGAACCAATATATTTTTCTGGTTTTTCAGGATCACGTAACGAAACTTGTGCCGTAAAATTATCAAAACCTAAAGATTCAAAAACATACATAACCAAGTCAATCACGTTTTTAAACTCCTGATCGAGTTGATCTGGCGTACAAAAAATATGTGCATCATCTTGCGTAAATCCTCTTACACGCGTTAATCCGTGCAATTCTCCACTTTGCTCATAACGATATACTGTTCCAAATTCTGCGTAACGTTTCGGTAAATCTTTATAACTAAATGGTTTCGTATTGTAAATTTCGCAATGATGCGGGCAGTTCATCGGTTTCAATAAAAATTCCTCATCTTCTTTAGGCGTATTTATTGCTTGAAAACTATCTTCTCCATATTTCGCGTAATGTCCAGAAGTTACATACAATTCTTTCTGTCCGATGTGCGGAGAAATGACCATTTCGTACCCAGCTTTTTGCTGTGCTTTTTTCAAGAAATTTTCTAGCTGAGAACGCAAAGCAGCTCCTTTTGGCAACCATAATGGCAATCCTTGACCTACTTTTTGTGAAAAGGTAAACAATTCTAATTCCTTACCAAGTTTTCTGTGATCGCGTTTTTTAGCTTCTTCAAGTAAGTGTAAATATTCTTTAAGTTCTTTCTGTTTTGGGAAAGAAACTCCGTAAATACGTGTTAATTGCTTGTTGTTTTCGTCACCTTTATAGTAAGCTCCAGCAACACTCATTACTTTTACAGCTTTTACAATTCCTGTATTCGGAATATGTCCACCACGACATAAATCGGTAAATGTGTCATGGTCACAAAATGTAATTGTACCATCTTCTAGACCTTCTACCAATTCAACTTTATAGTCGTTTCTATCTTTATAATAAGCTAATGCTTCCTCTTTTGTTGCTGAGCGCATTTTAAAATCGTGCTTTCCTCTCGCAATTTCAAGCATTTTATCTTCAATTGTCTTAAAATCTTTATCAGTAATGGTTTCATCTCCCATATCAACATCATAGTAGAAGCCATTATCAATCGCTGGACCAACCCATAATTTAGCATCTGGGTACAATTCCAGAATTGCTTGTGCTAAAATATGTGCGGAAGAATGCCAAAAAGCTTTCTTTCCTTCATCGTCTTTCCAGGTGTATAAAATAAGCGAACCATCTTCCGTAAGTGGCGTGGTTGTTTCTACGGTGACACCATTAAAGTTTGCAGAAATCACGTTTCTGGCAAAACCTTCACTAATATTCTTGGCAACATCCATGGGAGTTACACTCGAATCAAATTCTCTAACTGAGCCGTCTGGCAATGTAATTTTTATCATACAAAAATAAATATTAAGCTAACAAAGATAATACGAACCATACACCTGTACAATTTATATTTGGATTATATCTGATAAAAAATAAAACAGCTAAAAAAAGTGTATAACTTTCAAAAATAACTGTTGTAATAGCGAGCAGAGTGTTTTATTTTTGAAGCAATTATGGAGCAAGACATTCATCACTATATAAATCAGTTAAATGACGCACAACGAGCGCCTACACTTCACAAAGATGGCGCGTTAATGGTTATTGCTGGTGCAGGTTCTGGAAAAACGAGAGTACTTACGTATCGCATTGCATATTTAATGAGTCAAGGTATTGATGCATTTAATATTTTATCGCTGACATTTACCAACAAAGCAGCGCGAGAGATGAAAAATCGTATCGCTAATATTGTTGGTGGAAGTGAAGCAAAAAATCTATGGATGGGAACATTCCATTCTATTTTTGCCAAAATTTTACGCTTTGAAGCAGATAAGTTAGGGTATCCGAGCAATTTTACAATTTATGATACCCAAGATTCTGAACGTTTGATTCGTTCCATCATCAAAGAAATGCAACTTGATAAAGATATTTACAAGTACAAGCAAGTACGTTCGCGAATTTCTTCCTTTAAGAACAGTTTAATTACAGTAAGAGCGTATTTTAATAATGCCGATTTGGTAGAAGCTGATGCGATGGCAAAACGTCCGCGAATGGGCGAAATTTATAAAGAATATGTAGATCGCTGTTTTAAAGCTGGCGCGATGGATTTTGATGATTTGTTATTGAGAACCAACGAATTATTGAATCGTTTCCCAGATGTGTTAGCAAAATACCAGAATCGTTTTCGCTACATTTTGGTAGATGAGTACCAAGATACCAATCACTCACAGTATTTAATTGTAAAAGCCTTGGCAGATCGTTTTCAGAACATTTGTGTCGTAGGTGATGATTCACAAAGTATTTATGCATTTCGTGGCGCAAACATCAACAATATTCTGAATTTTCAGCAAGATTATGACAATGTAGCCATGTATCGCTTGGAACAGAATTACCGTTCTACCAAAAATATTGTAGAAGCTGCCAATTCTGTTATTGAACATAATAAAACACGTTTGGATAAAGTTGTTTGGACAGCAAACGATCCTGGCGGAAAAATAAAAGTCAATCGTAGTGTTACCGATGGAGAAGAAGGTCGTTTTGTAGCAGGTTCTATTTTTGAAACCAAAATGCGTGAACAATTGACTAATGGCGATTTTGCCATTTTGTATCGTACCAATGCACAATCGAGAGCAATGGAAGATGCATTGCGTAAACGTGATATTCCATATCGAATTTACGGTGGTTTGTCATTCTATCAACGAAAAGAAATCAAAGATGTTTTGGCATATTTACGTCTAGTTGTCAATCCGAAAGATGAAGAAAGTTTGAAACGTGTGATAAATTATCCTGCGCGTGGTATTGGACAAACTACGATTGATAAGTTGGTTGTCGCGGCAAAGCATTACGGACGTTCTATGTTTGAAGTGATGGAAAATATTTCTAAGATCGATCTGAAAATTAACAAAGGAACCAAAACAAAACTCGAAAACTTTGTGACGATGATTCGTAGTTTCCAAGTGATGAATGAAGGTGCAGATGCTTTTGAATTGACAAAACACATTACCAAAAAAACAGGTTTGGTGCAAGAGTTAAAGAAAGATGGAACGCCAGAAGGAATTGCCCGAATTGAAAATATTGAAGAATTACTGAACGGTATTAAAGATTTCGTTGAAGGACAAGTGGAAGTGGCAGATGCGACAGGTGCTTTGGCAGAATTTCTAGAAGATGTTGCGCTAGCTACCGATATGGATAATGATAAAGGTGACGACGATAGAGTTGCACTGATGACGATTCACTTAGCAAAAGGACTCGAATTTCCGTATGTATATATTGTGGGAATGGAAGAAGATTTGTTTCCATCGGGCATGAGTATGAATACGCGTAGTGAATTGGAAGAAGAACGTCGTTTGTTTTATGTGGCGCTGACAAGAGCCGAAAAACAGGCGTATTTGACGTATACGCAAAGTCGTTACCGTTGGGGAAAATTGGTTGATGCTGAACCGAGTCGTTTTATTGAAGAAATTGACGATAAATATTTAGACTACATCACGCCAATTGATAATTATCGTTTCAAACCTTTGATTGATAATGATATTTTTGGCGAAGTTGATAAGAGTAAGTTGCGTTTACAGAAACCAAAATCGGGTCGTCCGCCAGTTGTGGGAAGTCCGACACCAGAGCAAATTAGAAAGCTTCGAAAGATAAAACCAGAAGCTTCTCAAAGTTCGCCACCAAGCGGAAGTTTGTTAGATGAAAAATTGGTTCCTGGAACATTGGTGGAGCATACACGTTTTGGTCGTGGTGAAATTTTACGATTGGAAGGTGTTGGCGGTGATAAAAAAGCAGAAATAAAGTTTCAAGTTGGCGGCATTAAAAAATTGTTGTTGCGTTTTGCCAAACTTAAAGTATTGTAATAATCAGTTTCAAATAGGAAAGAGGTTGTTTTAGAAGTTAAACTTTCGACTGTCACTCAAGACAGGCTTGATCGGGTTTTCTATAATAATTGAAAATCAATATGATAAGATTCTGGATCAAGTCCAGAATGACGTTTCTAATAACTTTTAAAACAACCTCTTTTTACTCAGATAAAACTCTCAAATTTATTCGATAGCTTTCTTTCTTGGCATAATTCCGCCTACAATTTTACTTGAGTTTTTGATTTCGAACTTTTTTAATTTGTCTAACATAATAATTGATTTTAATATTAATATGAAAGTCAAGTTAAGTGATTGTGAATTAGAAACATAGTAACTCATCTGACAATTCCGTGAATTGTAGGAAAGAAAGCATTACATAAGTTCGTTCGGTTATGCAGAAGAAGTTAATTTCTGAATCATTCGTTTAAAAAACGGATAGTAAATGCGTCCCCACATTGGATTTTTATCAAAATAAAATGCTTCTTTCGTAGTAGCATCAATCACAACAGGAATGGTAAATGCTGCCCATTTTTTACCTGATTTTAGCTTTTTACAATAAACTTTGGCTTCTTCTGTAATATTTTCAGAAATTAAAATAGAAATCACTCCAACACCAGATTGTAAACCTCGTGGCCAACCACTGTAGTTTTTGCTAGAATATTCAAACGCTTCTTTTAAGTGAGCTTCAATGGTTTGCACGGTAATCGTTTCCTCTTTTACATCAGTTGCAACTATAAACGTATTCATTTGTGTTGCAAACCAGCTCCAGCGAAATTGTTTGTCATACCCAATAACTGTTGGTTGATGTAAAATAGCATCTTCAGAAAAGAAACTATTTTCCGTTTGTAAGCGACTTTTAATAAGTTCAAGATTCATATTGTATTATTCCTTTAAAAGTGTTTCCAAAAATTCAACTATTTCTTCAAATTCCGCATTTTAAAATCTCTAAAAGCATATACGATTTTACTGTTTTTAAACATTTATTTATCGAATTCGAAAAAATAGTATAGTATACTCATGAAAATTCAGCAGTTAGGCAAATGGAAGTCCAAGCCTAATCTTCTAACACCAACGATTCTGAATTGATACAAAAACGCAAACCACTTGGTTCGGGTCCGTCAGGGAATACATGTCCTAAATGGGCATCACAAGTACTGCAAGTAACTTCTACGCGAACCATACCATAGGAAGTATCTTTAATATAATCAATCACATTATCTTTTACAGGTTCTGTAAAGCTTGGCCATCCACTACTTGAATCGAATTTTAAATTTGAATCAAACAAAGGAGTTTTACAGCACACACAATTGTATACTCCAGGATCATAACGACTGCAATGTTCACCAGAAAATGGACTTTCTGTCCCTTTTAAACGTGTAATGCGGAATTGCTCAGGAGTTAACTGCGCTTTCCATTCCGCTTCTGTTTTTTCTACTCGCGTATCAGGTTTTTTATTACCGTTTGTGGCATAGTGAATAATATCTTTCCAAGTAAGCATAGTTTTTTCTTTTTGCAAAGATAAGGGTTTTTTAGGTGTTGGTTTTTAGCTCTTGGCTCTTAGCTTTTGGCTTTTTTTTATGTTATTTATAGTTGTTAGAACATTTCCACAGAAAACAAGTTCAAAATGATGCATTAAGTCAATAAGTTCAACAATTTATATTTTGAAACAAAACCGAAAATAAAGAATTTAACCAGTAACCAGTAACCAGTAACCAGTAACCAGTAACCAGTAATCAGTAATCAGTAATCAGTAATCAGTAATCAGTAATCAGTAATCAGTAATCAGTAATCAGTAATCAGTAATCAGTAATCAGTAATCAGTAATCAGTAATCAGTAAGCAGTAATCAGTAAGCAGTAATCAGTAAGCAGTAATCAGTAAGCAGTAATCAGTAAGCAGTAACCAGTAACCAATTAACATACATTTAAGGGATTCCAATTGCAGAGTTAAAAAGGAAATTAGTACTTTTGATTTTATTAAAAAAACCGAAAAACATGGAACAATTTAGACAAACATTGCCCGTAAGCGCTTTAGGAGAAGACGCAAGAGTGGCTTTTTACAAAAAATCATATACTTATTTAGCCTTTGCAGTATTATTATTTATCGTAGTAGAATACTTATTTTTGCAAGTACCATTTATTGTTGAAACAGGAATGCAAATGATGCAAGGTGGTTGGACATGGTTGGTAGTGTTAGGGATATTTATGTTTGCTACAAATTATGTAGAAACTGTCGCTATAAAATCAAAAGACAAAACGGTACATCATGCTATGTTGTTTGCATATGTTATACTTGAAGCCTTAATTTTTGTACCACTTATTTACATTGCGATACAAGTATCAGGAGCAAGAGAAAGTGATATTTTAACCCAAGCAGCCATCATGACGTTGGCTTTATTCGCTGGGTTGTCAATGGTTGCTTTTACCACTAAAAAAGATTTTTCATTTCTAAAATCAATCATAACCATTGGAAGTTTCTTAGCGTTAGGATTGATCGTTGCCGGAACCTTCTTTGGAGGTTTTGAATTAGGATTATGGTTTAGCGTTGGTATGGTCGTATTAGCATCAGCTTCTATCTTATACCAAACCTCAAACATGATTCACAAATACGAAGAAGATCAATATGTAGCCGCTTCTTTAGGACTGTTTGCTTCTTTGATGTTATTATTCTGGTATGTTGTGAGTATTTTTTTAAGTGAATAAATAATAGATATACTTTATATATTGAAAACCGCCTTGCAGTTGTTGTAAGGCGGTTTTTATATTAAGTTAACTCAGAATGTCACTTATTTAAAAGTACAATTTAACACGGATTATACACCAAATCGATACTCAAATACGTATCACCTTTTTGCAAACGATGTTCTGAATAAATATCTCCATTAGAATGATCGTAACTATTCCAAAGTTTTGATTTAATCTTAATTTTTTCATTTGCGTGTGTAGATTGTGCTGTTCCTTCCTTATGATCTTTTACAGTACAATTTGCATCTCTAAAAATTCCAGAAACATATACTTTTAAGTATGGTTTATGTTTTCTTCTGCTGGCGCGTACCCAACTGCCACCATCTTTTTTAAATGCATTTGAGGTACCTTCAATTCTACTAGAACCAAAGAAACCATTTGATACAATTAATTCTCCAACTAACAACCAACTGCTATCATTGGCAGTATCGGTAACAGTACCATTGGCTTCACTACAAGCAGATTCAACAATCACAGTTTTAGGATCTGACATGGTTTGGTAATCACCATTTAAATCATAAAAACCAATCGTTACAGTCGCATAAAATGTTCCTACACTGGTATACGTATGCCATAAAAGATCGCCACTATACGTACTATAATTACTTACTGTTGGTGTTGAACCATCGCCCCAATCTATTGTAATATTTGCAAACTCATACGCATATGTTGATGTACTTTCTATTGCACCTTCATCGTTTTTAATGGTTTCTGTAAGATTCATACCAAGTGCTTTATTAAATACATCACAATCTTCATTTTGTAAAATAGGATAGGAGTCGTATGCTAAGTTGTAATCAACATCTAGATGCATCATTGTGCCGAGACTTGTATTATCTGAAATCAGTTCAATCTCTTGATAATGCGTGGCTAAAATCGTAGCAGGCAAATCGTCTGTACCTTTTGGCGTACCGCGTAACTCATTTAAAATGCTTTGTTCGTTTTTATCAAAAGCAACGGCAATATCTTCCGAAAGATATACGTAGATTTTATTTCCTATTCCCAATTCGTGATATTCATTAAAAATAGATTTCTCCAATCCTTTAATAAAGGTATTTTCGAATATGGATACAATTTGCTGTTTAGAATATCCTTGATTATTAAAATTGTATTGCTGATTGAACGTTTTTCTAAAAGAAGTAAATCCGCTGTATTGCGCCTCAAACTGATCTAAAATTGTATCTATATCTAGATTGTTTGCATTTGGGTTTTCTTGTTCAGCATCTACCATATCGCCTAAAAACTCGTAATATTGGTCAATATGCGCCTGATCGTTAAAAAACAATATGCCATTGCTATCTACATACGGCATCTGTACGTTTGTTGATTGATTTTTTAATGCAACTGATGAATTATCTTCAAGTTTCACATCATCATCATGCGTACAAGAAGCAAGCATAATTAGAATGATGGCAAGTACATTAATTTTTAAATTTTTCATGATTTTTTAAATTAATTAGTTCCTTACTCTTTGTTTTAAATTGACTTTTCAGGTTTCCGTCAATAGATCGATCTGTAAGTATGGGTAACAACCCTAAAAACATTACCCACTTTTTTTAAATAATTTTTTGTTTGAAAGCTTGTTGCAGCACTGCGAGACAAAATAAAATGCGTTTGAAAGCTTCCTGCACCTCTGCGAGAACGTTTCCAACGTGTCGAAAAGCTTGTTGCAGCACTGCGAGACGGTTTTGTACTTCCCCGAAAGCTTGTTGCAGGTCTGCGAGAACGTTTCGGGCTTTCCCGAAAGCTTGTTGCACCTCTGCGAGAACGTTTCGGGACTTCCCGAAAGCTTGTTGCACGTCTGCGAGAACGTTTCGGGTTTTCCCGAAAGCTTCCTGCATTGCTGCGAGACGGTTTCGGGAGCTGTTTTATTGATAATTATGCAATGAAATGACTGAAAATTGTTAAAATATTACGAATTGTGTAAAATTGCTGTTTTTGAGGTGAAGTAGGATTGTATAGCTTTTTGATGCGTTACTGCCTACTTCTATTCGTTTGGTATAATAGAAGTAAAGTGACGTAATAGTTTTTGTATCATAGTATGTTTATGTTTTTTAATTATGGCTTTCCGTAAAGGTGTTCCGTATTTTTCAATTAGTATTGTAAGAATTAATTGTGTTCTAGATAAAGAATGCTAATCAAAAATTAGTATTTTTAATTTTTAATCAAGCAAACTACCGAAATCATTGAATAAAAAACAACTTTCAGAACGAGACATTTGTACCAAGTTTATCAATCCTGCATTGCAAAAGTCAGGATGGAATATGCGAACACAAGTGAGAGAAGAAGTATTTTTTACAGATGGGCGAATCATTGTTCAAGGAAACTTACATACTAGAGGACAACGAAAAAGAGCCGATTACATTCTGTATTATAAATCAAACATTCCAATTGCTATTATTGAGGCAAAAGATAACAAAAAGCCTGTGGGACATGGAATGCAGCAAGCATTAGAATATTCAGAAATTTTACAAATCCCTTTTGTCTTTACTTCCAATGGAGATTCTTTTGTGTTTCATGATAAAACCAAAACAACGGGCGTATTAGAACAAGAAATTTCCTTAGATAATTTTCCTTCACCTGAAACTTTATGGAAAAAGTATTTACAATATACTAAGATTGAAACGTCTGAAGCACAAGAAATAGTAGCAAAAGATTATTATGCGGATGATAGCGGAAAGACGCCACGCTATTACCAACAAAATGCTGTAAACAGAACTTTAGAGGCTATAGCAAAAGGACAGGATAAAATTCTGTTGGTCATGGCAACGGGAACAGGAAAAACATACACAGCTTTCAATATTATTTGGCGTTTGTGGAAAACAGGAGTTAAAAAAAGAATTTTGTTTTTGGCAGATAGAAATGCTTTATTAACACAAACAAGAAATGGCGATTTCTCTCCTTTCGGAAATGACATCATGCATATTATCAAGAATAGGAAGATTGATAAGTCCTATCAAATCTATTTTGCATTATATCAAGGATTGACTTCAAATGAGGAAGACAAAAACGCGTATAAAGAGTTTAGCAAAGATTTTTTTGATCTAATAGTTATAGATGAGTGTCATAGAGGTAGCGCCTCAGAAGCGTCAGCTTGGCGAGATGTATTAACCTATTTTAATTCGGCTACCCAAATTGGACTCACAGCCACACCAAAAGAAACCAAAGATGTTTCCAATATGGAATATTTTGGAGAGCCTGTGTATACGTATTCTTTAAAACAAGGAATTGATGATGGCTTTTTGGCGCCATATAAAGTAGTGCGTATTACAACCAGCGTTGATGATGGTTGGCGACCAACTAAAGGATTGTTGGATAAATACGGAAATGAAGTAAAAGACCGCATTTATAACTTAAAAGATTATGATAAGACGTTGGCAATTGACGAACGTACAGAAGTTGTAGCTAAGAAAATTACCGAATATTTAAAAGCAACAGACCGTTTTGCAAAAACCATTGTATTTTGTACTGATATCGATCATGCAAACAGAATGCGTCAAGCTTTAATAAATGAAAATGCAGACTTAGTTGCCAAACATTGGAACTATTGTGTAAAAATAACAGGCGATGATGAAGTTGGAAAACAAGAACTCGATAATTTTACTGATGTAGAAGAAACGTTTCCCGTAATTGCAACCACTTCTAAAATGTTGACCACCGGAATAGATACCAAAATGGTAAAGTTTATTGTACTAGAATCTAACATACAATCCGTTACAGAATTTAAACAAATTATTGGTCGTGGAACTCGAATACGAGAAGCTGAAGGCAAAGTGTTTTTTACGATTATGGACTTTAGAAAGGCAACAAACATATTTGCACGCCCCGATTTTGATGGTAATCCTGTGCAAATCTACGAACCAGCACCTGGAGAATCCGTAGTGCCGCCAGATGAAGGAGAAACAACTACACCTGATGATGATGCATCACCAACAAACCCAGATGATTTTAAACCCACAATACCTAATATTGATATTGATGATACGGAAGAAGAAATAAAAAAATATTATGTGAATGATATTCCTGTTTCGGTCGTAAATGAACGTGTTCAATATTACGGAAAAGATGGCAAGCTGATCACAGAATCGTTAAAAGATTACTCCAAAAAGAATTTGGGAAAAGAATTTGCTTCGCTTGATGATTTTATTCAAAAATGGAACGATGCTGAAAAGAAAGAAGAACTCATAAAAGAATTGGCAGAGCATGGTATATTACTAGAAGCGCTTCGCGAAGAAGTTGGGCGAGATTTGGATGATTTTGATCTCATCTGTCATATTGCTTTTGACCAACCAGCTTTAACGCGACAAGAACGAGCAAACAATGTTCGAAAGCGAAACTATTTTGCCAAATACAGCGAAACAGCACAAAAAGTTTTACATAGCTTGTTAGATAAATACGAACAAGAAGGTATTGCATCTATAGAAGACAATGCTATTTTAAAAGTTCAACCTTTAAATCAAATAGGATCTGCTGTAGAATTAGTACGCGCTTTTGGGAAAAAGAAAGATTTTGACCAAGCCATTAAAGATCTAGAAAACGAAATATATAATATTGCTTAATGGAACAAAGAATTGAAATAATAAATAATTGGAATTTACAAAAGGTATTCAACCAATTGGAAAATGGAAATATGAAAATTCCAAGGTTTCAACGTGGTTATGTATGGGAAAGAAGTAAAATAGTAAAACTTCTTAACAGTATTCAAAGCCAATATCCTATTGGTTCTTTTTTTGTTTGGGAAGCTGGTAAAGAGTATAAAAACTTTTGTCGTGAAATTAAAGATTTAAACTTACCAGAAGAACCAGAATCAAATTATTATAGTTTTATTTTAGACGGTCAGCAACGAATTACGTCACTCTATGTAGCTTTAAAAGGTAAAACAATCAACAAAACAGATTATTCTTCAATATGCTATAATGTTGAAAAAAAAATATTTCATATTCCGAGATTAAAGAATGAAAGTCATAACATTCCTGCTTGGAAACTTTTTCATACTCAAGAATATGGAAATATTTTAACTGATTACGCAATCCATGATAGAGAAAATGGAACAAAATACAGTGAAGTTTGGAGAGATTGCCAACAAATATTTTCAGATTATCCCATAAGTATTATAAAAACTTTAAAAATGGAACTTGATGAAGTCGTTACCATTTTTGAAAGAATAAATCAAGGAGGAAAAAGATTATCACTATTCGATTTAGTCCATGCCAGTGCTTGGTCGCCAAGCTTTGACCTTCGAGATAAGATTAAAACCTTTAATTCAGAACCCAATGTAAAAGCATTTGGAGGTGTTGAAAATGAAGTGTTTATTCAGTCCTTGTCACTAAATGCCTTTGGAGATTGTAAAAATAAAAATCAGTTAAATTTAACAGCTGAAATTTGTGAAGAATATTGGATAAAGACAACAGAGGCTATTAGGCTAAGTCTTGATTTTGTAAAAATTTTTGGTGTTAAATTTATAGGTTATCTACCTTACAATGCCTTTCTTCCCATTTTGCAGTTTTATTATTTTAAGTCTGGTAAAAAAAGTATTGCGACAAATCATTTTAATTATATTGAAAATTGGTTTTGGACAGCTACGTTTTCAGCACGTTTTTCGAGTTCAAGTTTAACAAAAATGAAAGATGATGCAGATTGGATAAGCAATTTGTCGCAAAACATTCTTGAAGAAAACGTATTTGGAGTTTCTTTAACTATTAAAGAACTTACAAAAGTAAATATGCAAACAAAATCTGTGATTAAAAATGGTGTTATTTGTTTAATGGCTCTTGAAAACCCTAAAGATTTTGACAATAGTATTTTAGTAACATTAGATAAATCAAATATTGCAAAATCAAACGGAAAAGAAAATCATCATTTTTTTCCGTATTCATTAAGAGATAAATTTGGCACAACCGTTAAAGGAATAAATGCACTATTAAATTTTGCCTTAATCTCTGGAAGATTGAATAGAAAAATATCTAATGATTTCCCTTCTGATTATTTAGCAGAATATGCAGCTCAAAACCAAAATTTAGAAGTAGATTTAGCGAGTCATTTTATTTCTTTAGCAGCATTAGAAGCAGCACAAAATAATAACTTTGAATTGTTTATTAATGAAAGAGCGAAAACAATATTGCCCAAAATTATTGAAAAAGTAAAAGTAGGTGAGTTTTCTGAATTAGATAATGAAATTATTGAAGAAAATATAGAGTAAAAAAATAAAGAGAATAACCATACATGAGTAACATTACAACCAACATAAAAGGCATACGCGATATCATGCGTAAAGACACAGGAGTCGATGGTGACGCACAACGCATTTCGCAAATGGTGTGGATGCTTTTTATGAAAATATTTGCCGATAAAGAAGAAGAATGGGAAATCACCATAGACAATTACGAGTCGCCAATACCAGAACACCTAAAATGGCAAAACTGGGCAGCAGACGATGAAGGACTCACAGGCGATCCCTTAATGGAGTTTATAGAAAACGAGTTGTTCCCTACCTTAAAAGAGTTGGATATTACCATAAGTCCACAAGCAAAAATTATACGTTCGGTTTTTGAAGATACCTATAACTACATGAAAAACGGAACACTGTTTCGTCAGGTTATCAATGTGATTAATGAAATTGATTTTAACAGTACTACAGAACGTCATCTATTCAACGATATCTACGAAACCATACTAAAAGACCTGCAATCGGCAGGTTCTTCTGGGGAATATTACACACCAAGAGCGGTAACACAGTTTATGGTAGATATGGTAAATCCGCAACTAGGAGAAAGCGTACTAGATCCTGCATGTGGTACAGGTGGATTCTTAACCTGTACAATTGATGCAGTCCGTAATCAAGTAAAAACACCAAAAGATAGAGACGTATTACAAAAATCGATACGTGGTATTGAGAAAAAACCATTGCCACACTTATTATGTACGACCAACTTAATGTTGCACGGTTTTGATTTGCCAGTAGTACGCAGAGACAATTTACTAAGCAAACCTTATGCAGATTGGGGCGCCAAAGACAAACTTGATATTATTTTGTCTAATCCACCTTTTGGAGGAGTTGAAGAAGATGGTACCGAAACCAATTTCCCTAAAAAATTTAGAACCAAAGAAACTGCCGATTTATTCTTAGCCTTAATCATTAAGCTTTTAAAAGACAAAGGACGTTGTGCCATTGTATTGCCAGATGGTACATTATTTGGCGAAGGCATGAAAACACGCCTAAAAGAAGAATTGTTACACAAATGCAACCTGCATACCATTGTACGTTTACCCAATGGCGTATTTAACCCTTACACAGGTATAAAAACCAACTTGTTGTTTTTTGAAAAAGGCACACCCACCAAAGAAGTTTGGTATTACGAACATCAATACCCAAAAGGTGCCAAAAGCTATAACAAAACCAAACCAATTAACATTAAAGAATTTGAGGTAGAAAAAAAATGGTGGCACCAACGTGTAGAAAATAAATTTGCTTGGAAAGTTTCTATAGACGAGATTAAAAAACGCAATTACAACCTAGATATCAAAAACCCACATCAAGAAGCCGATACTTTAGAAAGCCCAGAAATACTATTAGAAAAATTCAGAACTACGGAAACTAAAATTTCTAGCATACAAGACGAAATTATCAATGTATTAACTGAAGCTCTAAAGTAAAACCGCCTTTTCATTCCTGCGGAGGCAGGAATCTATTAACTATGAAACTACTACAACATTTTAAAGAACTAACCATTCGTCCTAAAAATGCTCAAGAACTAAAAGGGTTGATTTTACAATTGGCAATACAAGGAAAATTGACTGCGAATTGGAGAGCAGAAAATCCTGATATTGAACCTGCTTCAGAATTATTAGAAAAAATAATTAAAAACAAAGAGGATTTAGTTAAGTCAAAAATTGCTAGGAAAGAAATTGCTAAAAAGGAATTTTTAAAAGAAGAAGTAAGTTTTAAAATTCCTGAAACTTGGATTTCAAAAAACATAACTGAGTTTTATTATACAATTGGTGGGAAATCAAATCAAATCAAATCCAAAAATTATAATGAGAGAGGTAAATATCCAATTGTTTCACAAGGCAAAAATAAAATAGATGGTTATAGTGATGATGAAAGTAAATTATTAAAATTAGCCAAACCAGTCGTTGTATTTGGAGACCATACAAGACAAGTTAAATTTATTGATTTTGATTTCATCATTGGGGCAGATGGGACTAAAATACTTAACCCATATGATGGTATTGATTCACAGTTTTTTTATTTACATATTTCTTTTTTTGATTTATCTAATAAAGGTTATGCACGTCATTACAGTTTATTAAAATTAAAAGCATTTTGTCTACCACCACTAGAAGAACAAAAAGAAATCGTAAGAGTAGTAGAAACCCTGTTTAAAGAAGTAGAGCAATTAGAGCAATTAACGGTAAAACGTATTGGTTTAAAAGAAGATTTTGTAACCTCAGCATTACATCAACTCACTACCAAAAACGCCAACCAAGAATGGAAGTTTTTACAAGAACATTTTAAAAGTTTCTTTAATGAAACCACCAACATTAAAAAGTTACGAGAAACCGTTTTACAATTAGCCGTACAAGGAAAGCTCACAGCAAATTGGCGAGTAAATAATCCAGATACAGAAGATGCCAGCCAACTCCTTAAACAAATTCAAGAAGAAAAAGCACAACTCATTGCAGCCAAAAAAATAAAAAAGGAAAAAGTCTTACCACCAATTACCAAAGATGAAATTCCGTATGAAGTGCCTGAAGGTTGGGTTTGGGTAAATTTTGGAGATTTAGCAACCTTCATTAATGGTGATAGAGGTAAGAACTATCCAAATAAATCTGAATACGTAGATGAAGGAGTTGCATGGATAAATACAGGGCATATAAATCCAGACGGAACATTGTCGGAATCAAAGATGAACTATATAACTGAAGATAAATTCGACATTCTACGAGGGGGTAAAATTCAGGATGGAGATTTAGTGTATTGTCTACGTGGTGCAACATTTGGTAAAACAGCTTATGTTTCACCATTTAAGAAAGGCGCGATTGCTTCATCATTAATGATAATAAGGGCTTATATACAAGATTCCTCTGGTTTTATTTATCGGTTTTTAATTAGTCCTGAAGGGAAGAGACAACTATTACGTTTTGATAACGGTTCAGCACAACCAAATTTATCTGCAAATAAGGTTAAGTTATATGCATTTCCACTTCCACCACTAGAAGAACAAAAAGCCATCGTAGCAAAAGTAAATGCATTGATGGAGTTATGTGATAAACTCGAAGAAGAAGTACAACAAAGCCAAGCATATAGTACGCAGTTGATGCAGAGTTGTTTGCGGGAGGTTTTTGAAACAAGTTAAGAGCTATAATTATGGATGAATTATTAATAAAAGTACGTGACCAATTAGCAAAATGCAACCTAGCTAATGAAACTCGGTTAAACTTATTAAACAGGAACAGTCCTAACGAGTGTCTTGTTTGTTTCTTATTAGTGTCAGATAAATTTAAAAATTTAGAGGAATTATTAGAAGCTATTACAAATTGTCTTTCTACGATGTCAGTTTCATTAAGTGCAATTAATAATAGCCGAGTTATTATTCATCCAATGTAATCTGTTTCAAAAAACAATATACCATTCAAAAAAAAACAGTTGAGGTTTGAGTAAACAAGAAAAAACAATACAGGCAGAAATAAAGAAGGTTACTGATGTATTGAGTCAAAACCTACAAATACCAGGTTTTCAACGCCCTTATCGTTGGACAGAAAAAAATGTACTGCAACTATTAGAAGATATTTATGGGAGTTGGAAACAAGTAAAAAGTGCTTATAGAATTGGGAGTGTTATTCTGTATGAAGATAAAAAAAAGCCAGAAAGTGGTTTTCAAATTATTGATGGACAACAACGCATTACTACATTAATACTAATTTTACGTCAGTTAGCATCTGAGCAGGCAATTACTTTATCAGAAAATTTAAAATTTAACCATAGTGATTCTGAAAAATGCATTCTCAAAAATAATGATTTTATTGTGTATTGGTTAGCAGAAAATATTGCACAAGAAAAAGCAGACTTTTTAAACTACATCAATAAGTTTTGTGAGTTTGTAGAAGTACGAGTTAGCAAACTATCAGAATCTTTTCAAATGTTTGATTCGCAAAACAGTCGTGGTAAAAGCTTAGAAGCTTATAATCTTTTAAAAGCCTATCATATTAGAGCTATGGAAGATGAGCAAGCTACGAATGAAGATAAAATGGAAAGTGATCGACGTTGGGAAAATGCGACGCGATTTGTAATCGATCCATTAAATACGAAACACAAACCACAAGATGTTTTAAAACAGTTGTTTAATGAGCAATTGTATAGAACTAGAATCTGGAGCAAAAAGCAAGCAGCTTTTGGTTTTAGTAAAAATGAAATAGCAGAATTTAAAGGACACACCATTAAAGTGAAGGAAGAAATGGAATATCCATTTCACAACAGCAATTTACTACATGCAGTTGCTTTAAACTATTTTAATGGATTACAAGTGCAAGTAAAGGGCATAAAATCTCGTTTTAACCAAAAGCATCTTTCTAATGTGAACGATTTTGTTTCTATCAATCAACCCATAATCAATGGGAAGTCTTTTTTTGACTATATAGAATCTTATGTAGAGATTTACAAGCAACTTTTCATTCATAAAGCAACTCCTTATTTTTTAAAAGAATTTAAAAATTTTTATCAGAAACAATGTTTTTATAAAAATAGTTATAGAACAGGCGACCAATATTTAAGAGAGCTTTATAAATCACTAATTATCTTACTTTTTGATAAATACGGTGAAAAAGGTGTACATAAATACTATAAAGAACTATACGCTGTTGTATATCGCTTGCGCTTAGAAAAACAGCAAGTAAAATATGCTGCTGTGGCAAAATATCCTTCAGATACAGCAATTTTTTCAATCATAGCACAAAGTAAAAACTATTTTGAATTAAGACCCATAACAGAACTAGCAAAAAAAGACATTGTTTGTGTAAAAGTAGAAGATATTATAATTTCTTTTTTTGATGAATTTAAGGTTGATATCGATTATTCAAAATTAAAATCTTAACAGTCATGGAGGTAAAAGATTTAAATAAAAGTATTCGCGAAATATTTCAGTCCAACTACATAGTGCCTTTATATCAAAGAAACTATGCTTGGACAGATAATGAAATACACCAATTGCTCAGAGACATTTATGAGAACTACTCTAAAAATCCAGAAAGCTTTTACTTTATAGGAACATTAGTTGTTTTAAAAAGAAAAAATGGAGACTTTGAAGTAATAGATGGGCAACAACGGTTAACGACACTTTCACTAATAGCAAAAAAATTAGATGTAACACTTAAAACCTCTAAGCTACAATACGATTCTAGACCAGAAGTAGAAAGTTTTTTAAGTACATATTACCAAAGAGGAGCAGTCGCAACGACGACCACAAATCATTTGGTATCACATTTTAATGAGGCCATTGAATATATTGAAAACGTAGACTTAAAAGCAAAAGATCCTACAGAAATACTTCGCTTTAATGATTACTTAACAAAAGATGCTATAAAAGGTTTTAAAGACTATTTTTTCAATCAAGTGCAATTGGTAAAAGTTGAAATTCCTTCCGATATTGATGTTGCTCATTACTTTGAAGTGATGAATAATAGAGGAGAACAACTAGAAGAACACGAAATAGTAAAGGCAAGGCTTTTAGATAAGATACAGGGCAAAAAAAGGAGCTCTGTTCAATTTGCTAAAATATGGGATGCTTGTTCACAAATGAATACACCTATACAGCGTTTATTTAAAAAAGATAGAACCTGTTTTTTTGGGAAAAATTACAATGGTTATGATTTTGAAACAGATGAAGAAGAATTAGAAAATAAAGAGGATGATGGCTCAATTAGTATTAGTGCTATTCTTTCTGGTACATCTATCTTGGAAGAAGAAGACAATTTAAAATTTGATAAAAATGAAGATTTTGAAGCAATCATTGATTTCCCTAACTTTTTAATGCATGTTTTAAAGCTTTATTTTTTAGATAAAGAAAAAGATGTTCCTTTAAATGGCGATGAGTTATTAAAATGGTTTGAAGATTTAGAAGATGAAATAGATCCACTAACGTTTATTGATTTTCTGTTGTATTACAGAGTTGTTTTTGATCGTTTTATAGTAAAGGTTATTGAAGACGAAAAATCTGAAGATAATACGAAATGGATTTTGCAAAAACCAAAAATGTATTATTATAAAAAAAATAAAAAAAAATACAGAAGACTGCAATACATAAACAGTTTTGATGACTTACAAGAACCTATAATTAAGTGTCTTTCAATGTTGCAAGTTACCTTTAGAACAAAGAAATATAAAAATTATTTACAAGAAATTTTAAGTTGGTTTGATGATGCTGATGATTTAGAAATTAAGCCTAAAGATTATTTAAACAAATTAAATAGTTTAGTAATTCAACTATTTAATGAAAACAGAAATTATGATAAACTAATAAAAAAACTACCTTATAGTGAAGGTACGAGAACTCCACATTTCTTGTTTAATTTTATAGATTACTTATATTGGACAGAGAACAAAGAAAAATTTCACTTTGAGTTTAAGTATCGAAATTCTGTGGAACATCATTTACCACAATCTCATTCAAATTATGAAAACGAAGATGTATTGGATTGTTTAGGGAATTTATGTTTAGTGAGTAAAAGTGGAAATTCTAAAATGAATGATGAGTCTCCCAAAGGAAAAGCAGATATAAAAGGGAAGTTTTACAGGAGTAATTTACCAGCTAAACAACTGGTCATGTATAATAAAACGAACAAAGAACACAAGTGGGAAAGAGAACAGATTCTAAATCACTATTATGATATTTTGGAATTGCTAAATAGGAAAGAAGAAATATTAACTCTTTAAAAACATAATCTGTTAGAAAGAAGGAAAGCTATAATTTAGTATTTAGTGCTTCTTTTGTTAAAAAACTTAAGAGTCAATTTAAAATAGATTCGATATAATTTATACTTTAACTCAATGCCAAAACCAAAAGGACAAAAAAATACCAAAAACAAAGCCAAACACGCCAAACTGCTACAACGCAAACTCAACAAACAGCGCGCAGACAAAGAAGCCACAAAAGCACGACGAAAAGCGATTGTACAAAAAGCGAATCAAATTAAAAATGATGAATTATAAATTCAGAATGTAAAAGTATTTTTGAATAACGAATAACGAATAACGAATAACGAATACTGAATTCTTTGAATCGTCACTACGAGGAGTTTACGACGTGGTAGTCCGTTTATCGTAGTATAAGTTTTGAACTTTGAAGCAGCAGATTACCACGTCACTAGCGTTCCTCGTAATGACGTACCAAACAAACAAATTGACAAAAAGACAAATAGTGAAGTGAACAAATTGACAAACAATGACGTTTATAAGTATATGAGTTTATACTTTGATGTAATCAGGGAGTTAACAACGCAACCGACAACAGAGCAAAGCGACCAACTGACAATACACAACTTTTAAATTACGTAATTCTACGCTTTTCATATAAAAAACATTTGGCTACATTTGATACACTAACCATTTCAAAAAATAAAACATGAGCAATTCAAACCAAGATGTTTTAAACAGTATCATTAAAAATATGTTACCGAAAATTAATTCGGAAATTCAAGGAACCATAAAGAGTAATCATCTAGATCCTTGGGGACAAATTGCGCATAGAGTAAACTCGCCTGGTAATATCAATTTGGGAATTTGTCATGCCAGAGTTGAGACTAATTTTAATATCATTAACATGGTAGGTTTGAGTTCTTTTCACATAGATCAGTTGCAAATTACAGCAGCACATCAAGGAGCCAATCCAAATGAGCTCGTAGGTACTGTTGCCATGACAGCTTCATTAACAAGTAATCTTTCTGCTCATATTGGTGGTGAGTTCCAAGCTAGGTGTGAATATTTGCACCGCTCAACGGGAATTAACGGTTCAGCGAATGTAACTGCGGTAAAAGCGCAATCAACAGGTTCATTTACTGCTAGTATTGATGGAGAAAAGGTGTGTTTAGAGGCTATAATGCTTAGTCCGCCAGTAATCAACTATGGAAATGTCAATGTACATGTTGGTGGATTAGGAGCTTTTAGTGAATTTACAGTGCCTTTAGAAGAAATGACTATGGCAATTTTTAAAGGACAAGTACGGGAAGCAATTTCTAGTGCTGTATCACCCATTATCAATCAAACATTAAAGACAATAGTTCCACAATGTCAGAATGTATAATTGCTTAATTTTGTATTTGTATTTTGAATGTTAAATGCTAAATTTTAAATTAGATCAAAAAACATCCAATAACTCTGTAAACTCACTCAAAAATTCGTGAAAAACACACAAGAGTAAACACAAAATAATTTGTGAATTCGTGACAAAAAACAATAGCTTTAGAAGAAGAAAGTTCTATTAAAGAACTAAAAGGAGTTATGAGTAAAATAAATCCAAACTTCTAAAAGCTCAATGCAAACAAAAAACAAAAAGTTCAGCAGTCTATAAATGTACGAGTTTAGACTATAAAACAACTGACAACTAACAACAAACCAATGGAACTCATAGATATCCTAGACGAACAAGGAAAACCTACAGGCGAAATCCTTCCAAAACGAGAAGTGCATCGATACGGACATTTTCATGCGTCTACACATTTGTGGTTGTATACCAAAACAGGAAAAGTAGTTTTGCAATTGCGTGCGGCGATCAAACCGAACTTTCCAAACTGTTGGGACGTTTCTGTGGCAGGACATATCAGTAGTGGAGAAGATGCTTTGCAAACCGCCGTCCGTGAAGCGCAAGAAGAACTTGGAATCACAGTTCAATCAGAAAAACTACTACAAATAGGACATTTCCGAATCGATTATCAACACGCAGAAGATTACCACGATCGGGAATTCATTACCATCTTTGCCTGCGAAATTCCAGACGAACCTTTGCAAGTAACACTCCAAGAAGAAGAGGTGGCAGACGTCACTTTACTTCCGCTAGCACAAATAGAAGCAGAGTTAGCAGATACGGAACTCGCTAAAAAATACGTTCCGTTTAACAAAGCCTACGCGAAAGAAGTATTTGAAAAACTAAATGATTTATTTGAGTAGTATGGAGATATTAGAATTGAGTATTGAGTATTGAGTATTTAGTATTGAGAAGTTTCTATAGTCAACCTTTTTAATTGAAGACCTCAAAGGAATTGGTTTATTTGTAAATAGAGTTAGAAACAACCTTGAATTATTGAATTTTTAAATCTTTCAATTGTGATGAGCGAAGCTAAAAAATTAGGCATTAGCTTTTGGGTATTAGGTATTAGTCAAGTTCTAAGAGTAATTGTAAATTCTAACAAAAAAAAAAATCTTATTAAGAGCGATAGCAATCTCAGAATTTTTTAATCAAACTTTTAGTTGAAGACCTCAAAGGAATTGATTTATTTATAAATAGTGTTAGAAACAACCTTGAATTATTGAATTTTTAAATCTTTCAATTTTGATGAGCAAAGCGAGTCTAATTAATGTGGCAATTTGAAAATTTGGAAATGTATCAATTAGTTTCAAACAACACTCAAATTTTTCTTAAAAACACATTTAAAATTTTAAACTCAGCATTTAGCATTTTTATATAAAATCAAATAATGCTATCAGAAACGACTTTGAATCATTAAATTTTTGAATGTTTCAATTGAGCAAAGCGAAAGCGAAAGCAAAAGCAAAAGTAGGCTGAACGGAGTCGAGTAGGCTGAGCGGAGTCGAAGCCTACGATCCACCAACTTCCAACTCATATACTTCCAAATAAAAAAACGGAACAGCCGCTAACAAATGGTCAAATATATCGCCCATAATGTATTCGTAGTTTTTCCAGACTTTATCCTGACTAAACGCATAAATTTCTAACGGAATTCCCTGCGGAGTTTGTGCTAACTGACGACTCATAATCGTCATCTCTTTATTAATTGCTGGATGCGTTTCTAGATACGATTCTACATACTTCCGAAACACACCAATATTAGTCATATTTCGTCCATTAATCAACAAAGACTTATCTACAGCGCGTTTTCCATTATATTTCTCAATATCTTCTTGACGTTGCACCAAATAATCTGAAATCAATTGTATCTTTTTCAAACTTTCAATTTCTTCATCGCTGAGGTAATGAATGCTTGTTGTTTTAATAATAATAGAACGTTTAATTCGTCTTCCGCCAGAATCGTTCATTCCACGCCAATTTTTAAAAGAATCAGAAATCAACGCGTATGTTGGAATTGTTGTGATGGTTTTATCAAAATTCTGAACTTTTACGGTAGCCAAATTAATCTCAATCACATCGCCATCGGCACCATAATTCTCCATCGTAATCCAATCGCCAATACGAACCATATCATTTACAGCTACCTGAATACTTGCTACAAAACCGAGAATTGTATCTCTGAAAATCAGTAGAATAACGGCAGATAATGCTCCCAAAGTGGTTACAAAGGCAACAATAGATTTTCCCGTAAGGATAGAAAAACTTAGAATAATACCCACAGTCCACACAAAAATCATAAAGACCTGAATATAACTATCTATAGGTTTGTCTTTAAAAGCGTTTAAAGTCTTCAGAAAATCGCGAAGTGAATTTAAAATACTACGAATTACACGTATCACTAAAATTACCAAGAAAATATCTATAGCAGTCAAAAAACCACGTTGAAAATCAGGGAAATCTACAAACAAAAAAGGCGATATTTGTTCTATAAAAAACACAGGAATCAAGTGTGCTACATTTTGCGGCAGTTTGTTCTTAATCAGAAAATCATCAAAATTATTCTTCGTTTTTGGGGCAATTCGATAGGCTAACGCAATCAAAACACGTCTAATAACATAATCAATCACAAAAGCAATAATTCCTACAGCAATACAATTCACAATCAAATTAAGATACATTGCGGTTGTAGGATCGTATTCTTTTGCAATCAAAAAATCATTTACCAAACAAAATAATTCTTGTACATCCATTAACTATAAATTTTCAGGCAAAGGTAAAGTTTCCAAGTCAAATCATCGAAAAATCTACTACTTTCCTAACATTAGATACATTTTCGTTTCACACAATTTGGAATAAAGTCAAAAAATAGCCTTATTTTTACATTACAACAAAACCGAAATAGTAATTGCGAACCCTTATACATGTACTTTTATTAATATTCCTTTCTAGCTTTTCTTTTGCACAAGAATTGCCACCTATCATTAATTATACGCCCAAAATTTACAATGCCGACAATCAAAATTGGATGATTACGCAGTCGGATGAAGCGTATATTTATGTGGCAAATAATAAAGGATTGCTTGAATATGATGGCGCACATTGGAAACTCTACAAGTCGCCAAATGAGACCATTATGCGTTCGGTAAAAGTAATTGGAAATCGTGTATATACTGGTTGTTACATGAACTTTGGCTATTGGGAACGTAGTGAAACAGGAACTTTAGTATATACATCATTAACCGATCTGTTGAAGATCGATATGAAAGAAGACGAGCAATTTTGGGAAATCATTCAGTTGGACAAATGGGTGCTTTTTCAGTCTTTAGATAGAATCTACATTTATCACACGGAACAAAATACCGTGAACATCATCAAAGCTTCACGCACCATTACCAAACTCTTTAAAATTCAAGGTGAATTGCTATTTCAAGTTCTCGAAGAAGGTTTGTATACGATTGAAGATGGAGAAAAAAAGTTGTTGAGCGACAATGCAATTCTTCGCAACAGTAGAATAGCAGGGATATTCCCAAAAGGCAATCAGAAACTTATGGTAACTAGAGACAATGGTTGGTTTTTGTTTGATAAAAACGGATTGACAGGCATACAACAACCGTATCAAAAAGAATACAGTGAAAAAAGTATATACACGAGTATTCAACTCAGTGATGGAAGTTTTGTATTAGGAACCATTGCTAATGGAATTTATCATATTTCGGCTGAAGGCGAATTACAATATCAAATTAACAAAGTAAATGGTTTGGGCGACAATACCGCGCTTTCGCTTTTTGAAGACAATGATGGCAATGTGTGGATTGGCTTGGACAACGGAATTAATTGCATCAACATAAAAGAACCTTTCAAATACTATGCAGATCAGCGCGGACGTTTAGGAACCATTTACGCTTCTGTAACGCACAACGGTTACACGTATTTAGGAACCAATCAAGGATTATTTTACAAAGCTAATCATAATGACAACTTTACTTTCATCGAAGGTACTAAAGGACAAGTATGGAGTTTACGCATTATGAATGATGAATTGTTTTGCGGACATGATTCAGGAACATTTCTCATCAAAGAAGGTACACAACAACGCATTGCTAATATTGCAGGAACTTGGGATATTAAAGAAATTCCAGGAAAAGAAAACATGTTGCTTCAAGGAAATTATGACGGATTGTACGTGTTGACAAAAGAAAACAATGTATGGCGCATGGCGTACAAATTAAAAGGATTCAACATTTCATCAAAACACTTTGAATGGGCAACACCTACAAAAATCTTGGTAAACCACGAATATAAAGGTGTATATGAACTTACGCTGGATGAAAACTACCAAGAAGTTGTTCAATATAAAAAGAACGAAACCATACAAAAAAGTGCCAATACGAGTCTTATTCAATTTGACGAAACTATCTATCAAGCGAATAAAAATGGTATTTACGGGTATGATGTTGCCACAGAAAGTTTTCAGAAAGATACCATTCTCAGTAGTATTTTTAATAAAGATGAATATACTTCTGGAAGATTGGTTGTAGATAAAGTCGGCTATTTATGGGCATTTACCAAAAATTACGTTAACTATGTTACCAAAGAAAAGTTAGACGGAAACTTCAAAATACAACGCATTGCCATTCCGCAATCTTTGCGTAAGGAAATGAAAGGATATGAAAACATTGCGCATCTTTCAGGGAAAAACTATCTTTTAGGAACTTCAGATGGATATATTATTATCAATTTGTCTGAAATACACAACAAAGAATATGAAATCAGTATCAATCATATTGCCAATCATACACTTTTAGGAGGAGTTCAGGAAATTGCTTTGACAAATGAAGGCGAATTTGACGCAAAAGAAAATTTTCTCGAATTCAAATACAGTATTCCAGCATACAATAAATACGAAGTTGCAGAATACTCCTATAAACTAGAAGGCATATATGACGAATGGAGTGAGTGGAGCACACGTGCAAAAGCAAGCTTCGAAAATTTATCTCACGGAACGTATACATTCAAAGTAAGAGCGCGCATCAACAATCAAATTACATCAAATACAGCGAGTTACACATTTACCATCAACAGACCTTGGTATCTGTCAAATTTGGCAATATTCATCTATATAATATTGACTATTTTACTCTTTACAGGACTCAACAGTTTTTACAAAAGTTATTACAAAAAACAACGAGAACGCTTACTAGAAAAGAAAACGCGTGAATTGGCTTTAAAAGAATTAGAGGCACAAAAAGAAATCATTCAGCTAAAAAACAAACAACTAAACACAGATATTGAAGCTAAAAATCGTGAATTGGCAATTGCTACCATGAACATGATAAAAAAGAATGAAACGCTAAACAGTATCAAACAAGAACTGCAAAAACAAAAAACCGATGCGCAAGGTGTAAAACCTGTAATACGATTGATAGATAAAAACATCAACAACGCCGAAGATTGGAAATTCTTTGAAGAAGCCTTTAATCATGCAGACAAAGATTTCTTTAAAAAAGTAAAAGAATTGCATCCGCAACTTACGGCAAACGATTTACGATTATGTGCATACTTGCGTTTAAATCTTTCTTCTAAAGAAATTGCTCCATTGCTAAACATCTCGGTACGAAGTGTAGAAATAAAACGCTATCGTCTGCGTAAAAAAATTAGTTTGGCAAGAGAAATCAACCTAAATGATTATTTCTTAAATCTGTAAGCTGAATTTTTCTCTAAAAAACAAGTCTCAAAAACAGAATAATACTAGATCTTCTATAAATATCTTTTTAATTTTTTTGAAGAATTGCCAAGCTAGTATAAAAAGTTTCTATGAAGGTTAATGATTATTTAACCAAGCATATAATTTGAGGTATGCATGGTTTTATAAATTTGCAAACTACTACGCAAATATAGTTGAGCAATTAGTAATTTTAAAGACTACATTTTTTATCAATTTTTTAACACTAAAAGTTAGAATATGATAAATAAGTATAAAAAAAGTACCTAAAAGCGGTACAGCATCACACAAAAACACTACAACATTACCACAACAATAACGTTATAGTGCCCAATAACTCACTACATCACTCGCTTTTTTAAATTACTTACAATCACTTCAATCCTACACCATTGTTAGGTTTTTATTGAGAAATTCATAATATTTCCTATGTTTTTTTGAGATGTATGTTTTTTGTATAGGTATTTTTTAGGGATTCGTTAACAATTTATAAATACATTGTTGCTGCTTAAAAAAAACCAATAATATGAACCGCTATTTAATCATGCTTTCTCTCATCCTTTCTTCCGTTTGGAGTTATGGACAAAATTTAGAGATAAGAGGAAAAGTATTGGAAGAAGGATCTAACATGCCACTTCCAGGAGTTAATGTACTCATTAAAAATTCCAGTCAAGGAACTGCGACAGACTTCGATGGTCTGTTTACTTTAAAAAATGTACCAACAGGAAGTAGGCTTGTATTTACATCACTTGGATACGCAACACAAGAAGTCGTAGTAACCTCAAGCAAAGAATTAACCATTACAATGTCAGAAGATTCAGAATCGTTAGAATCGGTAATCGTAATTGGTTATGGTACGCAAAAAAAGAAGGAAGTTACTGGAGCCGTAAGTATTTTGGATGCTGAATCTATTGAAAAACTCAATCCAGTACGAGTAGAACAAGCATTACAAGGACAAGTTGCAGGTGTAAATGTAACTTCTAACTCTGGTTCGCCAGGTAGCGGATCTAACATTCGAATTCGTGGTATTACAACCAATGGAGACAATGCTCCTTTAATATTAGTAGACGGAAACCGAATCACAGATTTATCAGTATTAAATCCAAACGATATCAAATCGATCAACGTACTAAAAGATGCTACGGCTGGTATATATGGTGTACAAGCTGCAAATGGTGTCATACTTATTACAACAAAATCAGGTAGAAAAAACACCGAATTAAAATTTCAATTTGATTCCTACACAGGATTTCAAACCACGAGCAAAAAAATAGACTTACTCACTGCACCAGATTTTGCACGTTATGTAAACGATGCAGCAGATGCAACTGAGTTTTTCGTATTTCCTCCAGAAGGAACAGATTGGCAAGATGAAGTATTTGAAAATGCAGCAATCAGTAGCATCAACTTTAGTGGAAATGGCGGTACTGAAAAAGCGGCTTACGGATTTGGTATTTCATATCTCAATCAAGATGGTATTGTAGGTGGAAGCAAAAACAACTTCGAACGATTAACCGCAAGAATCAACTTCCAATACGACATACTAGAAAACTTAAAACTAACGGCAAACGGTTTGCACACCATTTCAGAAAAGCAAAACCTACAAGAGGGCGGAATTGGTGCAGTACTATACAACGCAGTAAACATCAACCCAACACTAGCGGTAAGAGATGAAAATGGTGCTTTTTCACTAGCAAACGATATTTCACAAATTGAAATCATCAACCCACTAGCACAAATAGAAAATACATTCAATACAAGTAGAGTCTCAAAATTTAGTGCTGTAGTTGGATTAGATTATACCTTTTTAAAGAACTTCAAAGCAAGTTCAAAATTTCAAATAAATCATGCCAATGTGCGTGACGATGTTTTCAGACCAGAAGTATTTTATGGTAACGGAAAAGCTGCCAACTTTGGAGACATTACAGATGATAACATCACAAACTTTGTAGTTGATTTTGGAGCAGATTATGATGATTTTACTTGGGATAACTACATTTCATACAACAACACGTTCAATGACGCGCACGACCTTACAGTGCTTTTAGGAACATCACTATACAGAAACAAAGGATTTTTCTACGGTTTCACGGGAATGACGGAAACAGGAACCAATCAACCAGGTCAATCTGTTACCGATGTAGGAATGACTGCAGAACCACGCTTCAATGCAGCGGCAATAGAAAATGGAGCAGAATGGTTTGACGTGCGTTTATCGTCACTATTCTCAAGATTACAATACAGCTACAAAGAAAAATACTTGCTATCATTAGTATTGCGTAGAGATGTATCGTCTCAATTTTCTCCTGTAGATGATAACAATGTTGGGTACTTTCCATCGGGTTCTTTAGGATGGAATGTCTCTGAAGAATCATTTCTACAAGAAGTATCTTGGTTGAACAATTTAAAACTAAGAGCGAGTTATGGAATCATCGGAAACGACAGAATTCCAAGCTTTGCCTTTATAACGCGATTGAATGGTCAGGCTACCATTGATCCAGGAAACATCAATCAAATCAGTGGTTTAGTATTTGGTAGTGCGCCAGGAGAACTTGGAAATCCAAATCTAAAATGGGAAGAACAAGAAACAGCAAACCTTGGTATGGACGTACGATTATTTGATAACAAACTAAACTTTTCTGCCGATATTTATCGAAAAGAAACAAAAGACTTACTCATACGTCCGCAAGCTTCAGCAGTATTGGGAACAACAGCGCCAGGATCTGCATCTCCAATCGTAAATGCAGGAACAGTAAGAAATCAAGGTTTTGAATTTGTAATCGGATACAATGATAGTTTTTCAGATGATTTTAAATTTAATGTAAGCTTTAATCTTACAACAATTGCAAATGAAGTTGTATCTTTAAATGGTAGAATTCCACCTGTAGGTGGTGAGTTCGGAGTAGGATTAGGAATTACAGACGTAACGCGTATGGTTCCAGGATTACCATTAGGACACTACTACGGATATCAAACAGATGGTCTATACCAAACACAAGCGGAAATAGACGCACTAAATGCAACGGCTCCATCAGGTACATACAGCACGGTAGGAGACATTGTTCCTGGAGACTTAAAATTTGTTGATATCAATGGCGATGGAGAAATAACGCCAGAAGACAGAACAAATCTTGGAGATCCAATCCCAAATGTAACTATGGGACTTAATATTGGGTTTTCGTACAAAAACATAGATTTCAGTGCCAATGCCTTTGCATCGCTAGGAAACGAAATGGTAAGAGATTATGAGCGTAAAGACTTATATGCAAACAGAGGCGTTTACATGTTAGAACGCTGGCAAGGTTCTGGTACAAGCAACTTTGTACCAAGAGCAAGCTCAGGAGCTTCTATAAATACAGATATATTCTCAGATTTCTTTGTGGAAGATGCTTCGTTCTTACGATTACAAAATGTGCAAGTTGGTTACACATTTGGTGACAACTTTATCTCTAGTTTAGGAATTGACAAACTAAGAGTATACGTATCAGGAAACAACTTACTCACAATAACAGATTACTTAGGTTATGATCCTTCAGCAAATACGGGTGCACCTCTTGGAGGAGCTATCGATAAAGGCTTTTACCCAGTTGCATCATCATATTTATTAGGAATTAATTTAAACTTTTAATTGTCATGAAAAGAATAGTATTAATAGTATTAACCATTACATGCATCCAATTTATGGGATGTAGTGATGACTTTGTAGAAGTTGAGCCTGCAGGATCAAATGCAGACAACTATTTCAACTCGCAAGAAGATTATGAAAATGCATTAATTGGAGCATATGACTTGCTACAAGCAACATTTTGGAATGTGTTGGTAGGAATCATTGCTTCTGATGACTATGCGGCTGGAGGAGATCCATTTAACTATGACCAACCTACACTACAAAACATCAACTTAATGATACAAACACCTTCCGATGAAAATCAATTAAGAGATATTTGGGGTTTAATGTATGCAGGATTAAACAGAGCAAACTATGTCTTAGAATTCAAAGACAAAACCGACTTTCCAGGACGAGAACAACTCATAGCAGAAGCGTATTTTTTAAGAGCATATTTTACATTTGAATTAGTAAAGCACTTCGGAAATATTCCTCTAAAAACTGAAGATCGTGGAGGTGTTTTAAGAATAGTAAACGAACGCGTAATTGCAGAAGATGAATTTGGAATGACAAGAGTGGCAGACATCGCTACTGCATATCAAATCATTGAAGAAGACCTAAAAGAAGCAATTGCAAATTTACCAGTTACTCACGATTTGCCATACAGAGCAACCAAAGGCGCAGCACAAGCATTACTTGGTAAAGTATATCTATACCACGGAACATACGATGCATCAAAATTTTCAGATGCAGCCATCGTATTAAATCAAGTAATCTCTGGAAATCAATACAGCTTAACAACTGGTGCAGACTATTCTGTATTATTTGAAGGAGCGGGAGAAAACGGTTCTGAATCTGTATTTGAAATTCAATACACAGGTGTAGAAGGTGCAAGTTGGTCATGTATCACGTGTAGTCAAGGAACATACTTCCCAAAATTCTGCGGACCAAGATCACCATATGACAATCCAGAATTTGACGCTGGTTGGGGATTCTGCTTGCCTTCACAAGACTTATACGACTTATTTGATGACAATGATATGAGAAGAAACGTTACTTTCTATGACTTAAGAGATGCACAAGACACATACTCGCAAGGTAGAGACGACACAGGACTCTTTAACAGAAAATATATGCCAAGAAAAGGAGATAGAAACCTTTCATCAGATCCATTAAACTATCCGCAAAACTACCGCTCAATTCGCTATGCAGATGTATTACTAATGGCAGCTGAGGCTGAAGCGCAAAGCGGAGGTGCAAATGCAGAAAACTATCTAAATGCAGTAAGAGCTAGAGCGTACGGAGACAACAGTCACGATTACACTGGAAGCGAAGGCGACTTACTAGAAGCAATCTACAACGAAAGAAGAAAAGAACTAGCAGGAGAAGGACATCGTTTCTTCGATCTAGTTAGAACAAATAAAGCTGCCAATACTATTGATGGTTTTCAAGTAAATAAAAATGAAGTTTTCCCAATTCCACTTATCGAATTACAACTAGCAAATGCTATGGAACGTTGGGGACAAAACCCAGGATACTAAAAAAAATGTTAAACACTAAAAGTAAAGAAATGAAAATATTTAAAGGCGGATTGTTAATACTGTTGGTATTTGTACTTGGTATTACAGTTTCATGTGAAAAAGATGATGACCTAAACATCATTGCAGGCTTAAACTTTGTAACTGCGAAATTAAACCCTCAAGGAAATCAAGTAGGAGTATTACCTTCTACAACTCCACCAGATGGTAGAATACTTTACACAGTAGACTTTGGAAACCCAGATGCCAATGATGATGTAATGCAAACTAGCGGACCAATGGTCATATACACATACCCAGAAGAAACAGCTACGTATACAATTACGGTAACTGCTTCCTTACCAGGTAGAGACGATGTTACAATTACGAAAGATTACACTGTTGTTGTCATTCCAGATGCGCCAGAACCAAGTGACAATCCATTAGTAGGAACATGGAGACTTGCGCCAGAAGCAGGAGCGTTAGGTGTAGGTCCTGCGCAAGATGATGTATCGTGGTGGTCAAACTCAGTAGACGACGTAGCAACAAGAGCTTGTTTATTTGATGATGAATACATATTTAATGCAGATGGAAGTTTCCAAAACGTATTAGGAGCAGATACTTGGTTAGAAGCTTGGCAAGGAACAGATCCTGAAGCATGTGGAACACCAGTATTTCCACATGACGGTACGGCATCTGCAACATATGACTACAATGCCGCGGCAGGAACAATAACAATCAACGGAACAGGAGCTTTCTTAGGATTAGCAAAAGTGAATAATGATGGAGAATTAACGGCACCAGGTGATGCACCAAGTTCAATTACCTACATCGCAACTCTTGTAGATGAAAATACTTTAGAATTGGACATTGCTTTCGGTACAACAGGTTTTTGGTCATTCAAATTAGTAAAAGAAGCACCACCAACACCATCTGTATTAGAAGGTACATGGAGACTAGCACCAGAATCTGGAGCATTAGGAGTAGGACCAGCATTAAACGATGTGTCGTGGTGGTCTAGTTCATCAGCAGACGTAACCACAAGAGCTTGTTTATTTGATGATGCTTACGTATTCAATGCAGACGGAACTTTCCAAAACGTATTAGGAGCTGATACTTGGTTAGAAGCTTGGCAAGGAACAGATCCTGAAGCATGTGGTACACCAGTATTTCCACATGATGGAACAGCCGCAGCAACTTACACATACGATGCCACTGCAGGAACGTTAACACTCAACGGAACAGGAGCATTCTTAGGATTAGCCAAAGTAAACAATGATGGAGAATTAACTTCTCCAGGCGACGCACCAAGTTCAATTACATACCTAGCAGAACTATCAAGTGATGGAAACACATTAGAATTAGACATCGAATTTGGTGGAATCGGATATTGGTCATTCAAACTTGTAAAAGATGTAGTTCCTACAGGAATTCAAGGCTCATGGAAACTAGCACCAGAAGCAGGAGCATTAGGAGTTGGTCCAAATTTAGACGATGTATCATGGTGGTCTAGTTCATCTGATGATGTAAACACTAGAGACTGTCTATTTGATGATGAATACGTATTCAATGCAGATGGAACTTTCCAAAACATCTTAGGAGCTAGTACTTGGGTAGAAGCATGGCAAGGAAACGACCCAGAAGGTTGTGCAGCCCCAGTTTTTCCTCACGATGGAACTTCTGCAGCTACATACACCTATGATGAAGGAGCAGGAACAATTACTATCAATGGCACAGGAGCATTCTTAGGATTGGCCAAAGTAAACAACGATGGCGAATTAGCTTCACCAAATGATGCAGTAAGCTCAATTACATACATAGCAAATTTATCAAGTGATGGTAACACACTAGAACTAGATATAGCCTTTGGTACTACAGGATATTGGTCTTTTAAATTAGTAAGACAATAATACTAAAACAAAACCCTCAATGCGCTAATAATAAAGCGTTGAGGGTTTGTTTTTTATCAAAACATATTTCAGAAGCGCGATGCAACCAGTAATCACATTGCTCTTAAAATACTGACCAATTAAAAATTACAAAATGAAAAAACACTTCATAAAACTACTATTCTTCTTTATAGTTTCTTCGGTTTTTGCGCAAGGAAAAATCTATATAGAAAATGATAAAGAAGGATCAAAACTTATTGTAAATGAAAAACCATTTATGATTAACGGTATGAATTGGGGATACGTTCCCATAGGAACCAATTATTCATACAGCCTCTGGAAACAGTCGGATGACGTTATTAAAGCTGCTCTTGATGCAGAAATGAGCTTGCTAAAAAACATGAATGTAAATGCCATAAGACAATACACTGGAGTTCCTGCAAAATGGATTCAATACATATATGAAAATTACGGTATCTATACCATGCTTAATCACTCATTCGGTCGTTATGGACTTACCATAGATGGCGCTTGGGTGGCAGTGACTGATTATTCAGATCCAAAAACACAAGAAATATTAATGGCAGAAGTCACAAAAATGGCTGAGGAGTATAAAAATACTCCTGGATTATTAATGTACATGTTAGGAAACGAAAATAACTACGGACTATTTTGGGCAGGTGCAGAAACAGAAGATTTTCCAGATGAAGAAGATCAAAAAAAAGCAGTTGGTGAAAATAGAGGAAGACCAATGTATAAGCTAATGAATGATGCAATTGTAAAAATGAAGACAATTGATTCTTCTCATCCAATGGCAATATGTAATGGTGATTTGCTATTTGTAGAAATAATTGCAGAGGAGTGCAAAGATGTTGATATATACGCAACAAATATGTATCGTGGAAAATCGTTTGGAGATGCTTTTGAGCGTGTCAAAAAAGAATTGGGGATGCCTATCATGTTCTCAGAGTTTGGTTCAGATGCCTTTAACGCTATAACAAATTCAGAAGATCAAAAGATGCAAGCATTTTTCATGGTTGAAAATTGGAAAGAAATATATGAAAATGCTTCAGGATTAGGGAAAACAGGAAACTCAATCGGAGGATTTACCTTTCAATTTAGTGACGGATGGTGGAAATTCGGTCAAACCAAAAATCTAGATGTTCATGACACAAATGCCTCTTGGTCAAACGGAGGATACTATTTAGATCACCAGCCTGGAGAAAACAACATGAACGAAGAATGGTTTGGAATCTGTGCCAAAGGTCCAACGAATTCTAGAGGACTTTTTACAGAATATCCTAGAGCCGCATATTACGCATTAAAAGAAGTACATCAATTAAATCCTTATGAACAAGGTGTAAATGCTGAATTTGTTGAAAATTATTTCAAAAATGTAAACCTCATGGATGCTGTATTAAAAGCACGAGGAGATAAAGCAGCATTAAACGGCGGAAGTAGTCAAAAAATACGAATCAGCGAATTAAGAGCAGAATTTACAACATTCAACACAGGTGGAAGCTTAATCACAACACCAGAAACACCAGATCCAGATGCCAATGTGTATCCTAACCAATTAGGTTTCGATCATATGGAATCATATTACATTGGTGTAGAAGGAAATCCTGCGCCAGGAATGAGAGCAGAAGTAAAACTAAACGTTCTTGGAAATGTTGCAGAAAATCCAATTGACGAAATTTTCTATGAAAATGTTGGACGACCAATTACTGTAGTTGGTGTTGATGGCGGAAACGAAACAAATATCCAAGTCAACGACTTCAATAGATTGCGTGTATATCAAGCAGAATTTGAATGGAATCATAAAAAATTCGATCTAAGAGGATTCTACCGTACAGGACACTATCACTGGGCATACGAAGGCGATTTCTTCAACCTATATCCAGAAGCAAACTATGGTCCAAACTTAGACATATACAACGGAGAAATACTAGGAGTAGAATTTGATGCAAAAGGAGACTTAGAAGGTTTCAAAGCAGCTTTTGGTCCACAATTATGGTGGGGAGCCAATCCTACAATGCTTTTCAAATACTCTAGAAACATTAAAGGATGGGATGTAACAGGAATCTATCACCGAGATGTAGAAACAGACTTAGAGTTTGACGAAAGTGGTAGACGTGTACTAGATGCAAACCAAGTGCGAAGTGGTATCATTCCAGCATGGCCAACAGAAAGAGCCACGCTAGTATTAGAAAAAGAATTTGGAAAATTTGGTATCACACTCGGAGGAATTTGGGCAGGTAGCCCACTAAACGGAAGTACATTTCAAATGTATGAAGAAGTTAATGATGTTGTAGTAACAGACAAAGTTCAAGCAAGTGACAATTGGGGAGCAAAAGCCAAAATTGAGTACCAAGGAGGACGATTCAACTGGTACGCACAAGGTTCGTACATGGGATTAGTTGCCAATTCAGGAGTAGATCAAACCAGAACATTCACAGGATGGAGACTAAAAGATTCAGGAAGTGGAAACATGACAAACGTACTCTCAGGATTTACATACTTAGTGGGAGACTTACAAATTGCACCAAACTTCTTATACCAAAAACCATTAGTTGATCCGATGCCAAACGGAGTATTTGCACCAGGAAGACTAAGAAACGTAATTGACGATCCATTTGCAGTACGCGGTGGAAACAGAGAAATGTACGGATACGAAATGTTACTAACCTACGATCCAACTCCAGGTTCATGGATGTATGAATGGGATAATGACAGAGCAGAAGATGCCAAACTTGCCGTAAGTGCAGGATTTGTTTACAGACGTTTGCCTACAACGCAAGATGCGCACATTGGTTTCTTAGCAAATCGTTCATTCTTTGCATTTAGTCAATCTGCTCCAGCTGAAGACCTATGGGAAGCACACACAAGAATCGTTTCAAAACTAAGTCCAGAACTTGGTGTCATCGGTAACTTCTACTACGGAAACGGACAAGCAAATGGTGATTCGCAAAGAACAATTGATCGTTTCGGTGGAGACGTTAGAATGTTATACAAAAACTTCAAAATTACTTCGCAAGTAAAATTGAACGATTGGGGACCATTTGATTACCACCGTGATTTCAACCTAACATATCCAGTACAATTGATGCTTGATGTATCTACAACACTAGGAAAACCAGATTGGTTCATCCTTCCAAGTACACGTATCGGAATCAGAGGAACATGGCGTTCTATGGACGAAAACTCACCGCGTTACTCACCAAATCAAGCCGCAGAATTTTCGAACGAACCAATAGTAAGTCCAGTAGGATTTCCAAACGGTAGAGAATGGGAGATAAGAACATACATACACATTAACATCGGCAAATAAAAACTATGATTATGAAAAAAATAAACTTAAAATACACTATTGTTCTTCCACTTTTAGGGTTGATGTTTTTAGTGATAGTAAGTTGTGAAAGAGGCTTCTCTGATGATGTAGAATTGGCCACTTTTCCAAATACCGCTGAAATATTTACAGATACACCTGTAGGACTTACGGATGAATTTTTCATTTCCTTTGATCCTGCTGGAGGTGCAAACACAAACGGTTTCGGAACAGACAATAACGAAGCCTATGAAGGAACGACATCTATCCGAATTGATGTACCCGCACCAAACGATCCAGATGGAGGATTTATCGGCGGAATTTTTAGAGATCGTGGCGAAGGTAGAGACTTAACAGGTTACGATGCGCTAACTTTTTGGGCAAAAGGTTCTACAACGGCAACTATAGGACTATTTGGTTTTGGAACAGATTTTATAGAAGACAAGCACGCAGTAGCATTAGCAGACACTCAACTATCAACAGATTGGAAAAAATATATCATTCCAATTCCTGATCCTTCAAAACTTGTACAAGAAAAAGGAATGTTCATCTTCTCCGCAGGAACAGAAAGTACTGGTGGAGCAGGATATACTTTTTGGATAGATGAAATTCGTTTTGAAAGACTTGGAACAATTGGACAACCAAGACCAGAAATATTAGGCGGACAAGATCAAACAGCACAATCTAACGTAGATACAACTGTTCCAATCATAGGTTTAAAATACACAGCAAACCTATCTAACGGACAAGATGTAACTGTGACGGCAGCATCAGCATACTTCGATTTTGAAAGTTCCAATCCTTTTGTAGCTTCTGTAAATGAACAAGGTTTGGTAACCGTTGTAGGACCAGGAGAAATTGATCCTGTGACAGGAATGGTAGACAATACTTCGGTAATCACAGCAAGTGTCGCGGGGCAACTAGCAGAAGGTTCACTAACCATTGAAGCGGTAAACATTGATGTCATCTCTATCTTTAGTGATGTATTTGCCAATGTTGCGGTAGACAATTACAACGGATTCTACGAACCTTTTCAAACCACACTTGGTGGTGCGGTAGACGAAGGAGGAAACAATGTGATAACGTACACAAATTTCAACTTTGTAGCCATTGAATTCTACGGTAGAGACGGAAGCGATGTACCACCTGTAGACGCGACAGAAATGACACACTTACACATAGACATAAGAGTAAACGAAATAGTTGATGCATCAGATTATATCAACATATCATTGCACAACAACTTCACGCAAGCTTCTGAAGTATCAGGTACATTTCCAATCTCTGGAACTCAATTAGCAAGCAACGAATGGGTAGAATTTGACATTCCATTATCCAGTTTTGCAGGACTCACCGCAAGAGATGCCATTGGTATGATGTTATTTGTGTCAGATGGTACAATTGCTAATGTATCTCTAGACAATATCTATTTCTATGCTGAAAATTAAAAAAACAAAGAATATGAATTTTATATCTAAAATCAAGACAACATACATGCAATCATTTGCTGCACTCATCCTCTTAATTGTCATAGGCGGAATGGCAGTAAGTTGTAATCCTGATGAAACACAGGAAGTAACAACGCTGACAAACATTGTCTTACGAGACGATTTTGATGTTGATGGCGCTCCCAACTCAGCAATATGGACGTATGACATTGGAACTGGAAACAATGGTTGGGGAAACAATGAACTACAATACTATACTGACAGACCAGAAAATGTAGTTGTAGAAAACGGAATGCTAAAAATAACAGCATTGCAAGAAAGCTTTGAAGGATCTGGTTATACATCTGCAAGAATCAATACCAAAGGATTGTACGCTAAAAAATACGGACGATTTGAAGCACGTATCAAATTACCTTGGGGACAAGGTCTTTGGCCAGCTTTCTGGTTGCTAGGTAATAACATAGATACTGTTTCTTGGCCACAATGTGGAGAAATAGACATCATGGAGTATAGAGGACAATTGCCGACAATTACAACAGGATCGGTTCACGGACCTGGATACTTTGCTGGAAATGCAATCTCTAAAGAATACGAATTGATTGATGACAGATTTGACACAGGATTCCACGTTTTCGGAATAGAATGGGGACCAAACTACATCAACTATTATGTGGACGATGTGTTATACAACCAAATCACACCAGAAGATGTAACAGGTGAATGGGTTTTTGACCATGAATTTTTCATCATCATGAATCTTGCCGTTGGCGGTTCATATGTTGGTTCACCAAACGCAGACACAGTATTTCCACAAACCATGTTAGTCGATTACGTACGCGTATATCAATAACAACTATCACACTCAAAACTAAATAAATACACTCCTAAAAAATAAACAGAGGAGCAAAAGACCATTAATGATTAAAGAACCAATCCTAGATCAAGATATTTTATCAATCATGTCTCAAATAGAAACTACACATATAGATAACGAACTTTTTTACAAAATTTCCAACAGCGATCACTTACGACCATTTTTTATGAGTATCGTAAGTGATTCTAACCATTGGATGTTTATAGCAAGCAATGGCGGATTGACAGCAGGACGTAAAAATTCAGAATTTTCATTATTTCCATATTACACAGACGATAAAATAACGGAGTCTGCTGAAATTACAGGAAGTAAATCGATCTTTCAAATCACAAAAAATGATAAAAATCATCTGTGGGAACCATTCTCAGAACGATATGAAGGAAAATATCAAGTAACGCGTAATCTCTATAAAAACAATTACGGTAACAAAGTAATGTTTGAAGAAATCAATCACGATTTAGAACTTACGTTTCGTTATCAGTGGAATTCAAGTGATGAATTTGGTTTTGTAAAAAAAGCAAACATCACTAACAATTCAACAGAAAGAGTATACATTAACTTACTCGATGGACTTCAAAATATCTTGCCTTACGGCGTAGGTTCAGATTTACAAAACGCTAGTAGTAACCTAGTAGATGCGTACAAACGTTCAGAACTCGAAGGACGTACAGGTTTAGGAATCTTTGCACTAAGTGCGATTATTGTAGACAAAGCCGAACCAAGTGAAGCGCTAAAAGCCAATGTAGCTTGGTCGTTAGGATTTGACAATGCAAAATACTTACTATCATCATTACAACTAAAAGCGTTTCGCAAACAGCTTCCTATTCAACAAGAAGTAGACGTAAAAGCAGAAAAAGGAGCATATTTCATCAATGCAGCACTACACCTTGAAGCTTCAAAAAGCAAAGAATGGTATACCATTGCAAACGTAAATCAAGATCATAGTGATATTGCAGCCTTATCTTATCGTATTAAAAATGAATTAAATCTTGTCACAAGAATTCAAAACAGTATTCAGGAAGGAACAGAAAAACTCATTCAATTAAATGCTGCTTCTGATGGAATTCAGTTATCGGCAGACAAATTTCGTGATACACGTCACTTCTCCAACACGCTATTTAACATTATGCGTGGCGGAATCTTCGATAACAACTATCAAATAGAAAAGTGGGATTTTAAAAACTATCTCGCAAAAGCGAACAAAAAAGTCGCAAAAACTTCAGAAGACATTATCAAGGCATTGCCAGAACAATTTACGCTGGCAGACATACAAAAAATTGCGTACAAAAGTGACGATAAAAATTTCAGACGTCTCTGCATAGAATACATGCCACTAAAATTTAGTCGTCGTCACGGAGATCCAAGTCGTCCTTGGAACAAATTCTCCATCAACACACGAAGCGAAATCGATGGATCTAAAATATTAGATTATGAAGGAAACTGGCGCGATATCTTCCAAAATTGGGAAGCGCTGGCACATTCATATCCTGAATTCATTGAAAGCATGATTCACAAATTTCTCAACGCTACTACGTTTGATGGATACAATCCATATCGTGTCACCAAAGATGGTTTTGACTGGGAAACAATTGAGCCAGACGATCCTTGGTCGTACATTGGTTATTGGGGCGATCACCAAATCATCTATCTACAAAAATTCTTGGAAATCATAGAAAATCACAAACCTGGAAAGCTCGAAAGCTTCTTTGACAAAGACTTATTTGTATATGCAAATGTTCCTTACAGAATAAAACAATATGCAGACTTGCTCAAAAATCCAAAAGATACCATTGAATTTGACGAAGCATTAGATCATAAAATTCGCCAACAACGTGAAGAACTCGGAGCAGATGGCGCATTACTTCGCGATGAAAACAAATTCATTGTAAAAGTAAACTTCATCGAAAAAATACTGGCAACAACACTAGCAAAACTCTCAAACTTTATTCCCGAAGGTGGAATTTGGATGAACACGCAACGTCCAGAATGGAATGATGCCAACAACGCACTTGTAGGTAACGGAGTGTCAATGGTAACGCTTTACTACTTGCGCCGTTTCTTGAAATTTTTTGAAACTGTTTTTGATAAAACAAACATTGAAACAGTTGAAATTTCGAATGAATTAGCAACGTTTTTCAATAAAATCTCGAGCACGTTCAGCGAAAACAAAAACCTATTACAAGGAAAAATAAACGATCAAGACCGTAGAAAAATACTAGATGGTTTGGGCGAAGCAGGAAGCGCATACAGAGAACAAATCTATGACAATGCATTTTCAGGTAACAAAACAAACATTGCCATCAGCGACATCAAAGCATTTGTAACCACAAGTTTAGCCTATTTAGAACATTCAATAGAAGCCAATAAGCGGGAAGACAATCTATACCACGCATACAATCTAATGACGGTGGAAGACAACGGCGATGTTTCTATCTCGTACCTCAACGAAATGCTAGAAGGACAAGTTGCCGTATTAAGTTCAGGATATGTCGCATCTGCGGAAGCATTAGCAGTATTAGATGGACTCAAAGCGAGCAAACTATTCCGACCAGATCAATACAGTTACTTACTCTATCCAAACAAAGAATTAAAAGGATTCATACAACGCAATAACATTCCGCAAGAAGCTGTTGCCCAATCAAAACTATTGCAAAAACTGCTTAATGAAGGAAATCAAAGTATACTCTCAAAAGATATAAATGGAGACTATCACTTCAACGGAAACTTTAAAAATGCAGGAGATCTTTCAGAAGCATTAAACAAATTAAAAGAAACGGCATACAGCGAGTTGGTTCAATCGGAAGAAGAACACATTTTAGACACGTTTGAAAACGTATTCAATCACAAAGAATTTACAGGTCGTTCAGGAACTTTCTACGGTTATGAAGGTTTAGGATCCATCTATTGGCATATGGTTTCAAAATTGCAACTAGCAGTATTAGAATGCTGTCTCAAAGCAATTCGCGAACACCAAAGCGATGAAATCATTGGTCGATTACTAGAGCATTATTACGAAATCAACGAAGGAATTGGCGTGCACAAATCGCCTTCGCTATATGGCGCATTTCCAACCGATCCATATTCGCATACGCCCGCAGGAAAAGGCGCACAGCAACCTGGAATGACAGGACAAGTAAAAGAAGACATCTTAAGTCGCTTTGGCGAATTGGGCGTCTTTGTAGAAAATGGAAAACTATTCTTTGATCCTTGTATGTTACGTCAGGACGAATTTTTGCAAAATGATAGTACGTTCAATTACATCAACATTGCCAAACAAGCAAAAAAACTCGCTGTACAAAAAGGATCGTTGTGTTTTACCTATTGTCAAGTGCCAATTATTTATAGTGTCGCTTCTGCAGAAGCGTTAACGGTGCAATTCACGGATGGAAGTACAAAAGCGTTCAGCAACTTAAGTTTAGATGCAGCTACGAGTCAAAAAATATTCAAACGTACAGGCGAAGTAACTCAAATAAACGTACACGTTACAAAACAACACTTAAAATAATAACAAGTACAATCATGAGAATAGCAAAACACATATCAAAAATCATATTGGGAATGTTATTGGTGCTTTCTTGTGAAAATTCGCAAAAAAACAAAGCGTCTTCAAAACCTCAAATACAAAAAGAAGTGACAGCGAAAGATATACTAGGAAACAAAAACTATCAGGCAATCTCATATGGTGGCTATCGTGCCAAAACACGTGATATACAACCAACACTAAATGAGTTAAAAGAAGATATGAAGATTCTCCATGCGATGGGCATTCGAGTTTTGCGTACATACAATGTACAACTACCACACGCAGCCAACGTTTTAAAAGCAATCAGGGAACTGAAAAACGAAGACACAAATTTTGAGATGTATGTCATGTTGGGCGCGTGGATTGATTGTAAAAATGCTTGGACAGATCAAGTACCCGATCACAATCAGGAAAGTGAACAAAACGAAGGTGAAATCGCAAGAGCTGTAGCATTGACGAATCAATATCCAGATATCGTAAAAATAATCGCTGTAGGAAATGAAGCCATGGTAAAATGGGCAGCAAGTTACTATGTACAACCTGGTGTTATCTTAAAATGGGTAACACATTTACAAAACCTGAAAAAACTAGGAAAACTAGCAAAAGACGTGTGGATTACGAGTTCAGACAACTTTGCTTCTTGGGGCGGCGGAGACAGCATATACCATGTTGAAGACTTACAAAAACTCATCAAAGCGGTCGATTTCATTTCAATGCATACCTATCCAATGCACGATACACACTACCATCCTGTATTTTGGGGAACGGATGGCGATAACTCAAAATCAAGTTTAGAAAAAATTGACTTTGCAATGCAAAAAGCGAAAGAATATGCCATTTCGCAATACGATAGTGTATACAAGTACATGAAAAGCTTGGGCGTAAACAAACCAATTCATATTGGTGAAACAGGCTGGGCATCATTCTCTAACGGACATTACGGAAATACTGGTAGCAAAGCAACAGACGAATACAAAGAAGCAATCTATTACCATCACATGCGCGAATGGACAAACAACGCAGGAATGTCTTGTTTCTACTTTGAAGCATTTGATGAAATATGGAAAGACGCACGTAATCCTGGTGGTTCAGAAAATCACTTCGGGTTATTTACGATTGACGGAAAAGCCAAATATGCACTTTGGGATTTAGTAGACAAAGGCACATTTAAAGGACTATCTAGAAACGGAAATCCAATCACAAAAACTTACAATGGAAACAAAGATTCATTACTGCTAGAAGTACAACTTCCACCTGTAAATGGAAACTTGTTGGTAACGCATTAATGCATATGAAAAAAATAAAAACATATAGTCTAATATTACTCATCATGGCAACAGCTTGTCAAGAAGAAAAATCAGTAACTAAACTTGAAGCAGACGTATTTGAAACATCTGAAAGCGGAAACAAACTTACAAAACGATCAGATTTTAATGCTCCAGAAGATGCTACAAAAACGACTTCGATTGTAATTACGCCAGAAAAACAATACCAAACTATCACAGGCTTTGGTGGCGCATTTACGGAGTCTTCAGCATACTTACTAAACAAGTTAAGCAAAGAAAATAGAGACAAAATTATCAAAGCATACTTTGACAAAGATGGCGCAAACTACTCACTGACGCGTACACACATGAATTCTTGTGATTTCTCACTCACAAACTATTCGTATACGCCTGTGGCAGATGATGTAAACCTTGACCATTTTACCATTGAAGAAGATCGTGATGATCTCATTCCAATGATAAAAGATGCGATGGCAGCATCACAAGATGGTTTCAAAATATTTGCTTCTCCATGGACCGCCGCTCCGTGGATGAAAGACAATAATCATTGGGTTGGCGGAAAACTATTGCCAAAATACTACGATACGTGGGCATTATTCTTCTCAAAATATGCAGATGCTTACAAAGCAGAAGGAATTGATATTTGGGGATTCACCGTTGAAAACGAACCACACGGAAACGGAAACAACTGGGAAAGCATGCACTTTACTCCTGAAGAAATGACCAATTTTGTGCAAAATCACTTAGGTCCAAAACTTGAAAAAGATGGAAAAGGCGATTTAATCATTCTTGGATACGATCAAAACAGAGCAGGACTCAAAGAATGGGTAGATGTCATGTACAAAGATAAAGCTTCTTCCAAATACTATGACGGAACTGCAATTCATTGGTATGAAAGTACTTATGAAATATTTGCAGAAGATTTACAATACGCACACAACAAAGCGCCAAACAAATATCTCATAGAAACTGAAGGTTGTATTGATGATGAAGTGCCTGTATGGAAAGACGATGCTTGGTATTGGAAAAAAGAAGCAACCGATTGGGGCTGGAAATGGGCAAAAGAAGAAGACAAGTATTTACATCCAAAATACGCGCCTGTCAATCGTTATGCACGAGATATTATTGGGTGTCTCAACAATTGGGTTGATGGTTGGGTAGACTGGAACATGGTGTTAGACAAACAAGGTGGACCAAACTGGTTTAAAAACTGGTGTATTGCACCTGTAATTGTCGATCCTGAAACCGATGAGGTTTACATGACGCCATTATACTATACAATGGTACACTTTAGCAAATACATTCGCCCCGGCGCAAAAATCATTGACGTACAAAAAACAGACAAAGACTTAATGGTAACTGCGGCTAAAAATCCAGATGGAAGCATTGCTGTCGTGGTTTTCAATGAAGGAAAAACTGAAAAATATTTCACGTTGACACTTGGAGATAAAATAAAAAATATCTCAATCAACCCACAAGCAATTCAAACAATTGTACTAACCAACCAAAACTAAACATCTATGAGCAATACAGTTTCTAAAAAAGTACCATTTGGACAAAAAGTTGCATTCGGAGTAGGAATGTTTGCTAATCAGATGTTTCCTGCAATACTAGGAATATTTATGGTAGTCTTGGTGGAAGATTTAAAGTTCACGGGATTGATGTGGGGATTAATATATCTATTTCCAAGACTATTTGATGCGATTACAGATCCTATCATGGGATTCATTTCAGACAATACAAAATCTAAATGGGGAAGAAGAAGACAGTATGTGCTGATTGGAGGAATCATCATGGGGATTTCTTACATCTTCATGTGGCAACTTTTTAAAGAAAATACGGTACAATATAACTTTTGGTACTTCTTCTTTTGGTCTGTTATATTTTATTTAGGACTTACATTTTTTAGTGTTCCTTACGTAGCTATGGGATATGAAATGAGTGATGATTTCCATGAACGTACAAACATTATGGCAATCGCACAATGGATTGGTCAATGGGCTTGGGTTATTGCACCTTGGTTTTGGCTAATTATGTATGATCCTGATTGGTTTCCTTCCGCAGATGTTGCCGCAAGAGAACTCGCCATATGGGTTGCCATTCCTTGTGCCATATGTGCTATAGTTCCAGCATTATTTATCAAAAGTGAATCTACACTAGGTAAAGATTATGAACCTCTAAACTTTTCAAATGTTGGCGGAAGCTTAAAAAAAATATTCGGCAGTTTTAAAGAAGCATTTAAAATCAGAGAATTCAAAAAATTATGTATCTCAACCTTCTTCATATTTAACGCATTTAACACGGTTGCAGCGCTTACGTTCTTTGTCATTGTCTACAAACTATTTAATGGAGATGCAGGAGCGTCAGGCATTTGGGTTTCACTATTTGGTTGTTTAGGCGCGCTTGGAACTACTTTTCTCGTCATACCTATCGTAGCTTACATGTCTAAAAAAATTGGAAAGAAAAAAGCATTTATGCTATCTCAAACAATTTCTCTTGTCGGATATATTATGCTTTACTTTTTATTCATTCCAGGAAAACCGTGGATGTACATCATTGCGTTGCCATTTTTCTCATTTGGAATAGGAAGCTTATTTACGATAATGATGTCAATGACAGCCGATGTTATTGATATTGATGAACTCAACACTGGAAAACGTAGAGAAGGTATCTTTGGTGCAATTTATTGGTGGATGGTAAAGGTTGGATATGCCATTGCAGGAGCGCTCAGTGGTTTAATTATTGCCATTGTCGGATTTGATTCAGATTTAGCCACCACAGAGCAACAATCTGCCGTAGATGGATTACATGCATTCTTTTGTTTTTTCCCTGCTTTAGGAACAATAGCAGCCATGTATATCATGCGTAACTATGACATCACAGAACAACGTTCTAACGAAATACGTGCCGAATTAAACAAAAGAAAAAATAATCTTGTTCCGTCAATAGCTACCTCATATTCTCAAGGAGAAAAACTATCATCGCTTGGCGGGTTTGATTTTAAAATAGATACATCCAACGATCTCAATTTCGATTCAAAAAGTAAAAGAGAAATTACCGCACTATTCAGAGAATCACTTAACAAAGGAGTACACGGTTTATGTTTCAGTCCATACCGAGATGGTCAAGATATTGGAGATCAATTAACAGAAACTCAAATAGTAGAAAGAATCAATATTATTGCTTCATACACTACGTGGATTCGTTCTTTTTCATGTACAGATGGAAACGAATTCATTCCAAAAGCAGCGCGTGCTAGAGGGCTAAAAACCATGGTTGGTGCTTGGATTGGAACAGATAAAGAACGTAACGAAGAAGAAATCAAATCGCTAATAAACTTGGCGAAAAATGGTTTTGTAGATGTAGCTGTCATTGGAAATGAAGTCTTAATGCGTAACGAACTAAAAGAACAAGAAATCATTGCGTATATCAATAGAGTAAAAGCTGAACTGCCAAACATTCCTGTAGGTTATGTAGATGCATATTACGAATACATAGAACATTCTGCTATGGTAGATGCTTGCGATTTAATCCTCGTAAACTGTTATCCTTTTTGGGAAGGAACTACTATTGAAGAAGCTTCTACATATCTAAAAAGAATGTACTTGGTCACAGAGAAAATTGCAAAAGGTAAAAAAATAATCATCACAGAAACGGGTTGGCCAGACAGAGGAACAAACAATGGTGGCGCAATTCCTTCACAAGAAAATGCAATGAAATATTTCCTAAACACACAAAAATGGTCTAGAGATAAAAATATTGAAATTTTCTACTTCTCGTCATTTGATGAATCATGGAAAATACGCCATGAAGGTGATGTTGGCGCACGTTGGGGAATTTGGGATAAAAATGAAAAACAAAAGTTTAGCTAACATTGGCAATCTGTATAATAACAGTATACAAACAAATTAACAAAGGGAAATTAATAACTAGTAAAACAAACAAATGTCATACAGAGACGAAGAATATCACATATATGGCGGAATCAATTTCACCGAACACTCAGGAATAGATTTTGGAAAATATGCTGAAGAAGACTTAAAAAAACTTTGGCGTGCAACACTCAAAAAAGGAATGCACGGAATCTGTTTTAGCATGTATGAAGATGGACAAGAACCAGGTGATGTAATAAGTATTGCACAAGTAGAAAGAAGGATAAAAATTCTAAAATCGTACTCAAAATGGGTGCGTTCTTTCTCATGCATTGAAGGAAACGAACACATTCCACGTATTGCTAAAAAACACGGTATGAAAACGATGGTCGGTGCTTGGTTGGGTGATGACAAAGAAGACAACGAAAAAGAAATTGAAGCGCTAATTGAATTAGGAAAAGAAGGAGTCGTAGACATTGCAGCCGTAGGAAACGAAGTGCTGTACAGAAACGACCTAACGCTAGAAGAATTGCTAGCATACATAAAAAGAGTAAAAGAAGCATTGCCAGACGTTCAAGTAGGTTATGTAGATGCATACTATGAATTTTCGGTGCATCCGCAACTCGTTGAAATCAGCGATGTCATTCTAAGTAACTGTTATCCTTATTGGGAAGGTTGCCATATTGATGGTTCTTTAGCACACATGCAACAAATGTTCGGACAAGCATCGCATGCAGCACATGGAAAAAAAGTAATCATCACAGAAACTGGTTGGCCGAGCGAAGGAAGCAGTCTGAGAGGTGCGGAATCTAACGAGATAAACGCTATGAAATATTTCATCAATACGCAAGTTTGGGCAGAAAAAGACAACGTTGAAGTGTTTTACTTTTCATCATTTGACGAATCGTGGAAAACTGGTGACGAAGGAGATGTTGGCGCCTATTGGGGATTATGGGATAAACACGAACAATTAAAATTTTAAACCACAAAGAAAAATGTCTTTACGTAAAGAAAAATTTTTTGCGCTTGCTGCCTTAGATTTTGAAGGACAATCTTTAGATGATTTAAAAGCGCAATGGTGGAAAACACTTGATGCTGGAATGCATGGACTATGCTTTAGTCCCTACGAAGAAGGACAAGAACCAGGCGACATGCTGTCAGAAGCACAAATAAGACGCCGACTAGAAATCATCAAACCTTATACCAATTGGGTTCGATCATTTTCATGTACAGAAGGTAACGAATTAATACCAATCATAGCAAAAGAACTAGGCTTAAAAACTTTAGTTGGAGCATGGTTGGGAAGCAATCCAGAAACAAATGAAGCCGAAATTGAAAATTTGGTCAATCTCGCAAACAGTGGTTATGTAGATATCGCTGCAGTGGGAAACGAAGTGATGTATCGTGGAGACTTAACAGAAGAAGAACTGCTAAAATTTATTTACGATACCAAAAAACGATTAGATGGAATTCCGGTAGGATATGTAGACGCTTACTACGAATTCACAGAACGTCCAGCAATTACAGAAGCATGTGATGTCATCTTAGCAAACTGTTATCCTTTTTGGGAAGGCTGCGATCAAGATTACTCACTATTATACATGAAAGACATGCATAACAGAGCACTGAGAGCTGGAAACGGAAAAAAAGTCATCATCACAGAGACAGGATGGCCCAACAAAGGAACAAGCTTAGAAGGAGCTTATCCATCAGACAAAAACGCAATTAAGTATTTTATAAACACTCAAAAGTGGTCCAAAGAAGAAGACATTGAAATCTTTTACTTCTCATCCTTTGATGAATCATGGAAAGTAGGAAGCGAAGGCGATGTTGGTGCGTATTGGGGACTTTGGGACAAGTATGAACAATTCAAATTTTAAATAAATTATTATGAAAAAAATTACGTATTTATTTTTGTTGTTTGCATGCATTGCATATGCGCAACCAACTACAAATCCAGCAGCTCCAACAAATGCTGCCGTAGATGTAATTTCTGTATATGGTGATACCTATACAAATATCGCAACGGATTATGATCCAAATTGGGGACAATCTGGTCATATGCAGGTAAATCCTAGTTTTGATCCTGGAACAGGCGAATTGATATTAGCATATCCAAACTTTAACTATCAAGGAACTTCACTTACAACAGCTGACGCTTCTCAAATGGAATTTTTGCACATTGACATCTGGACATCAGCAAACCCAAGCGCAACAGACATTCAAGTAAGTCCAATTAACAACGGATCAGGCGCAGGAGAAACCTTAGTATCAATCGCATACACGTCTGGAACATGGACAAGTGTCGATATTCCAAAATCTGCCTTTACGGGAATGACTTGGGATAGTGTATTTCAGATGAAATTTGCAGCAAACGGACCAGGAAGTACAGTACCAGTAGACATCTATCTAGACAATGTATACTTTTGGAAAACACCAACAGCAGCAGGTTCAGATGCTACCCTAACTGCCTTAGAAATTGATTCAGCTCCTTTAGACGGATTTGGTTCTGGAGTATTCAACTACACCGTAGGTTTAGCTCCAGGAACAACAGTGGTTCCACAAATTACGACAGCAACCCCATCAGATCCAGCTGCAATGGTAACCATTACACAAGCACCAGCAGTTCCTGGAGACGCAACAGTAGAAGTAACTTCTCAAAATGGTACCGTAACCGAAACATACACAGTATCTTTTGTAATTAGCGGACCAGCAACAGCAGCACCATCTGCTCCAAACAGACCAGCTGCAGATGTAGTAGGAATCTATACCGATTGGTATCCAAGTATTGCAGTAAGTACGTATGATGCAGGTTGGTGTGGAGCAGCTGTAACCGAAGTGCAAATTGATGGAGACAATACATTTAAAAAGAATACAGGAATTCCATGTCAAGGAATTGATTTTGTAACTAACAGACAAAACTTAACAGACTTTACACACATTCACTTTGACTTTTACACAGATGATACCGACTTAACAGGAGATGTATTCAATGTAAAATTGGTTGACTTTGCTGGTGGAGGCGGAGAAGCTTCAGCATTAGAAGTAAACATCAATACAGGAACAATGCCAGCTATCGTAGCAGGAACGTGGGTTTCAGTTGATATTGATATCACTTCATTAGGTGGAGTTGTCGCAGGAAACCTTGAAAGAGGAGACGTTGCTCAAATCGGAATTACAACAGCAAACCTAACAAATGTATGGTACGATAACATTTACTTGCACAAAAATACGGTATTAAGTGTAGATGAATTTAATACATCATCCTTCAGAGCATATCCAAACCCAACAAACAATTCTTGGAATGTTGTAACTGATGATACTGTAATCAACATCATACAAGTATTTGATATTGCAGGAAGACAAGTAATGGCAATTGAGCCAAAAGCAACTCAGGCAACAATTGATGGTACAGCACTACAAAGCGGAGTATACTTTGCTAAAATTAGTACAGACAAAGGTCAAAGTAGTGTCAAATTAGTGAAAAACTAAAAGATAATTTTTAAAAAAGTTACAGGTGTGTTTATGAAATATGAACACACCTTTTCTGAAAATAAATTAATATATTTGATAACTTTAAATTTTTTAACTAAAACCCTATAAAGTATGAAGAAAATTTACTTTTTTATTGCATTATTGACAGGATTCTTTAGCACTGCTCAAAATGATGTTACATTCAGTGTAGATATGAATGGATATGGAGGTTCATTCACTACAGTATACCTTAGTGGAGAACTAAATGGATGGTCTGGTACTGCAAATCCAATGACAGACATGGGTGGCGGAATTTGGCAAACCACTGTGAGTCTTGCTGATGGAGAATACCAATACAAGTTTTCACATGACGATTGGGCTGGACAAGATAACATGAACGCTGGTGATGCTTGTACCGTAACTGACGGCGGATTCGTAAACAGAATAGTAGAAGTTGCGGGATCAGATAAAGTATTAGATACAGCTCCATTTAGCGCATGTTATGATGATGGAAATCCAGGACCACACAATACGACATTCAATGTTGACATGAGTGGATACGGAGGTAGTTTTACTACGGTTTACATCAGTGGACAATTCAACGGTTGGGACGGAACATCTAACCCATTAACAGATATGGGTGGCGGAATCTGGTCTGTAACACTTCCGCTATCTGAAATGTACACAGAATTTAAGTTTCAAGTTGATGCTTGGACAGATCAAGAAAACTTTATGCCAGACGACGCTGGAACTGTAACCAATGGAGGTTTTACCAACAGATACATCAATGTTACTGAGCCACAATCGAGAGACTATGTTTGGGGAACTGAAGGAAGTACATTAAGTACAGAAGAATTCTCACAAGCAGTAACATTCAAAGCATATCCAAATCCAACAAGTGATTCATGGAATATCGCTACTAACAACCAAACAATAAATGCGGTGCAAGTATTTGACATCTCTGGTAGGTTAGTACTATCGGAAACACCAAATGCAGTAGCACATGCCATTAATGGTTCAACCTTACAAAAAGGAATCTACTTTGCTAAAATTAGTACAGACAAAGGTCAAAGTAGTATCAAATTAGTAAAAAACTAATAGTACTAAATTAATAAAAAGTGTGTTTATGAAAATAAGCACACTTTTTTACATCAAGCACGTTCCGTAACGATTATCAGCTCTTATTCAGATAAAAAAACAATACATGAAAAACGTAGTTTCCTTAAAATCACTTGCTAAAGAATTGAATATATCTGTATCAACCGTATCAAAATCTTTGAACGACAGTGAAGAAATAAGCGAACAAACCAAAGAACGTGTAAAAAACTTGGCAAAACTACGAGGTTACTCTCCCAATCCTATCGCAGTTCGCTTGCAAAAGCAAGAAACCATGCAAATAGGAGTCGTATTACCAAATATTGAAAATCCATTTTTTGCTTCTGTTTTAAAAGGAATTGATGAATTTATAAGTGCTTCAAAATACAATATCATTACCTTTTTTAGCAATGAAAGTCTTGAAAGAGAAAAAGAATGTTTAGATTATTTCTCGAAAGGAAATGTAGATGGAATCCTAATATGTATCGCGGAAGAAACCAATAAAAAGAAAACCTTCGATCACATCATACAGATCAGGCAAAAAGGAATTCCGCTCGTATTATTTGATCGCATTCCAATGCAACCATTAGGTTTTGATACAGTTCATGTAAACGATTACGATAGTATCATCAGTGCATACGACTATCTAGAAGAAAAAAAATGTAAAAACATCGCTTTTGTATCTTCCATTCCAACACTAATTGTCGGACGCTTGCGCGAAGATGGATACCTGTCAAAAACTACAAAACCAACGGTAATTGCCTTTGAAAAACTAAATGAATTACAACTAAAAGTGCAAGAAGCTTTGGCAGAAGGCAACATTGATGGACTCATTGCTGCTGACATTGAAGCAACACTCATTTGTAGTAGCGCTATTCAAAAAAGAGGTTTAACATTTGCCAAACAAATATCATTAATCGGATATGTGAACGCCGCTCAAAATGACTTATCCTATCCAAAAATCTCTTACATAGATCAACATCCAAAAGAAATTGGCAAACAAACTGCAAAAATGCTTTTGTTACGTTTAGAATCTAAACTTGAAAATATTGCTGCAAGCGATATTATTCTCAATACCACCATCACTATAGGAGAAACTAGCAACTAATATTCGTATGACTAGAATGTTATCATAACTTCTCATTGCTGTTAATTCTATCAAAAAAATACGCTAGAAGCTGTTAATATTGTACTTTTGACAAAAGTAGAATAATGAAGTACGTATTTCCCACGCTATTAATGCTGTTTTTAAGCCAAATAGCACTGAGTCAAGTTGTAGTAATAAACGAAATTGATTGTGACACGCCAGGAACTGACACTGGCGAATTCATCGAATTAAAATCTGAAACACCAAATTTTCCTCTAGATGGTTACGTTTTAGTACTATTCAATGGTTCTACCTCTGGAAATGATAGTAGTTACTTCTCGTTAGATTTAGACGGACAAACCACAGATGTCAATGGTTTATTACTCATCGGAAGCAACACTGTTTCACCTGTACCGCAATTACTCATCGGCGCAAATGTCATACAAAATGGGGCAGATGCAGTCGCTATCTATCAAGCAAACGGATTCGATTTTCCGCAAGGAACACAAGCAACCACAACAAACTTAGTAGATGCCATTGTATACGATACTGGAGAAGCAGATGATGTTGGATTACTCAACTTGCTAGGATTAACAGAACAAATCAGCGAAGGCGGAAACAACAATACAAACTCTATTCAACGTAACGAAACTGATGGAACATACTTTACAGGAACACCAACGCCACGCCAACTCAATGATGGAAGTGGAATTGTTCTCAACGGAATAGCTATTGATGTCGCAGACGACCAATACAACGAAGGCGAAATGTTTACAATTAATTTTACGACAGAATCTCCCGTAAGTTCAGATTTAGACCTTACCATTACGCTCGATAACGGAACTTTTAATACTGCCGATTTTACAGGAAGCACAACGGTAACCATTCCTATGGGACAAACTTCAGTAAGTACTACCATTTCTTTAGTAGATGATACGTTGGATGAAGGTGATGAAGAACTCATTATCAATCTACAAGATAATTTCTCGGATGAATATATTATTTTAAATAACAACGTACTCATTCGTGCAGTAGATAATGACTTTACGGTAGCTCCATTTGGAACTCCTTTAAACCCTACATTTGGCGTAGTAGCAAGTACTGCACCAACAGGTTACTATGACACCATGGATGGTTTGGCAGACAATGCGTTGCGTGATGCAATGCAAGCAATCATTGCAGATGTAAACACGGTGCGCGCACAAACCTATGCAGATGTATATGACATTTTGAGAGAAGCAGACCAAAATCCAGCAAACAGCAATGAAGTTTGGTTGGTATATACTGAGCAAGGACGTGCAAAACTAGATCAACAAGCAGGTTCTAACAGTACAGGAACTTGGAACAGAGAACATACATTTCCAAGATCATTAGCTGGATATGGAAGTATTGAAGGCGATGATATTGCCGATGGGAGAGATGTATTTTGGATAACAAGAGCAGACTCTTTACGCCACGGAAACTCAGACGCACACGCGTTACGCGCTAGTGACGGACCAGAAAACAGTTCAAGAGGAAATCAGCATTACGGACAATACACAGGACCAGCAGGAACAGCGGGAAGCTTTCGCGGAGACGTAGCACGAAGCGTATTTTTCTTGGCTATTCGTTACAACGGATTGTCTATAGAAAACGGTTTTCCTGCAGTTCAAGGACAATTAGGCGATTTGGCTACTCTATTAGATTGGCACAGAAACGATCCGCCAGATGACTTTGAAATGAATCGCAATAATGTAGTATACACATGGCAGTTCAACAGAAATCCATTCATAGATCATCCAGAATTGGTAGAACATATTTGGGGAAATCAAACTGGAGTTGCTTGGGCACAACCTTTATCTACGGCAGATTTTACTTCAGATAGTATAAAAATATATCCAAATCCAGCAAAAAAACACATCAACATTGTTGGCATACGGGATGAAGCTACTTTTGAAATCATTTCCTTAGATGGACGAAAGCTACTCACAAGTCAATTCTCGGGAACGGCACAAATTCCACTAAACTTACAAAGCGGAATCTATCTGTCAAAAATTACTTCCAACGGAAAAACAATTACCAAAAAAATCGTGATAGAATAACTACAAAATGAAAACAAATTTACAGTAGTAACTTTGAATCATTGAATTGAGCAAAGCGAACTTAATTAATGTAGCAATTTGAAAATTTGAAAATGTATCAATTAGTTTCTAACAGTACTCAAATTTATCTTAGAAATGCATTTAACATTCAAAACTTCACATTTTATATAAAACTCAATAATGTTCTCAGAAACAACCTTGAATCTTTAAATTTTTAAATCATTGAATTGAGCAAAGCGAACTTAATTAATGTAGCAATTTGAAAATGTATCAATTAGTTTCAAAGAACACTCAAAATTTATCTTAGAAACATATTTAACGTCAGTTCGATATAAATCATTCAATTTATATTTATAGTAATTTTAGAAATAATTCTGCTATATAATTCATTTTCAGGGTTTTATTTTCGTTTTCTTTGCTTACCCAAAGAAAAGAAACAAAAGAAAGGGAACTTTTCCAGAGGTATTTTTAGTTTTTCTTTTAGGGAAAAACTAAAACCGCATGAGTTTTTCTAAATTTTCTCCAAGGTTTCGAAAATTTTTAACGAAAAACTCCTGCTATACTGCGGAAAAGAAAGGTTTCAAACTAAAATTCTTACGTCGAACTCACATTATTTAACTATCAAAACTTACCATTTAATATAAAACCAAATAATGTTCTGAGAAACAACCTTGAATCTTTAATTTTTTAAATCTTTGAATTGAGCAAAGCGAATCTAAGAACGTTTTGTTCCATACGCCAAATCGCCAGCATCGCCCAAGCCAGGAACAATATAACCGCGCGAATTCAACTGATCGTCCACAGCAGCAATCCACAAATGCGTATCTTCTGGAAAGTGCTTTTTTACATAATTCAAACCTTCTGTAGAACCTAACACAGAAATAATATGTATATTTTTTGGCGTTCCTTGTCGCAACAACACATCGTACACACTTTTCATCGTACGACCTGTTGCCAACATCGGATCGACCAATAACAAGGTTTTTCCTTCTAACGAAGGTGTTGCCATATAATTTACCACAATCTCAAACTCGTCTCCATCATCAATATGATCGCGATACGCGGAAACAAACGCATTTTCTGCCTGATCGAAATAATTCAAAATTCCTTGATGCAATGGCAAACCTGCACGTAAAATAGAGCAAATCACAACATCTTTTACAGGTAAAATCGTGTCTTTAGTTCCCAAAGGAGTTGTAACGGTTTCGTTGGTGTTTTCGAGCACTTTGCTACATTCATAACTCAAAACTTCACCAACACGCTCAATATTTCTGCGGAAGCGCATAGCATCTTTTTGAATAGAAACATCGCGCATTTCTGTAATAAATTGATTTAATAAAGAAGATTGTGAAGTAAAATCGTGAATAGTCATAAAAAGAAAATTAAGAGTACAATAGTACTAATTTTTTTGTGGACATTGAAAATTTACCGTAGCATAATCATAACTTTGCGATAATATTTCAGCAGGGAAAAATCAACACACTTTTAGTATATTCGCCAAAAATTACAACAATGTTACAAGGAGTTTTATTTGATATGGATGGCGTAATTGTAGATACAGAACCGCTACATCACAAAGCATACAATACAATGTTTGATGAGGTAGGAATTGAAGTTTCTCCACAGTTATATCAATCTTTTACAGGACAATCCACCATCAATATTTGCAAACGTTTGTGCGATCATTTCAACCTTTCGGAAGCTCCAGAAACCTTGATGCAGTTGAAACGAAACAACTTCAAACACCTATTTGCCAACGATCCGAGTTTAACTTTAATTGATGGCGTGTTGGACATCATCAAAGAATATTACGAAAACGACTTAAAACTTGTCTTAGCTTCTTCGGCTTCGATGATGACGATTGATAATGTTTTTGAACGTTTTAATTTGAATCAATACTTCATTGCAAAATTTAGTGGTGCCGATTTAAAACAATCCAAACCACATCCAGAAATCTTTGAAAAAGCGGCACAAGCTACAGGTTACAAGCGTGAAAATTGTATGGTCATTGAAGATTCAACCAACGGAATCAAAGCCGCAAATGCCGCAGGAATCTTCTGTGTCGGTTATGACAGTGTGCATTCCAAAAACCAAGATTATAGCATTGCAAACATGGTTATTTCTGACTTTACGGAAATTCAGTATGATAAAATTCAGGAAGTATTTAAAAGGAAATAGTGACTGTTATTCTGTGCGTAAGTAAAGAAAAAACTAATATCCTTTAGAAAAATCATACTTTTCTGCATGAATATCATCTTCGGTATATGGAATTCCATCTTTTCCCACAGAAAATAAAGCATAATCCTTTCCATCATCAATGCACTCATAAATCAACTGATTTTTCCAACCATCTACGGTACGATATTCATAACATTCCAAATCATATGGATATTCGTTTGTAGCTGCTTTTTCTGCTGCTAAAAAATTTGCAATCCAATACAATCTACCATTCGTAGCACGATCTCGTTTCATAGAAACCTGAGTTCGATTATTAAAACAAGTAAATTTGATTACTATTATTTGACTGAAATCTAATTTGTGGTTTTTTAGGTAAAAAGCTGTAAGCTATCAATCCTGCAATTAGATTGCTAAGAAAGTTTTCAAAACTTCTATGTCTTGAATGCTCTACTTGACAAATATTTTTAAGTTCATCGTTGACCGTTTCTATTACGGATCTTTTTCTAAGCAGTATTTTATCTGATATTGTCAACAGCGCGTTTTTCATATTATTTTTAATATTGGTGATCAGTTGTACGCCATCAATGAATAGTAATTTGGCTAGTTCTTTGCCTATATATCCTTTGTCAGCAAATAGTTTTCCAAATATTTTGTCTAAAAATCGTTCTTGTTTTAGTGGTGTTCTATCATCTTCACTGGCTTGTGTAATTGTAAAGGTTAGGATTTCGCCTTTATCATTTATGACGATGTGAAGTTTAAATCCATAAAACCATCCCATAGTAGACTTTCCAGTGTTGGCTATTCCTTTAAATACCTTATTGCGTTTGATACGCTTGTTTTTACAGACTCTAATAGGTGTGGAATCCACAAAAGAAATCCCAGTACAATCACCAAGACAACAAGTCTTCAAAAATAAAGTCATAGCCATTAAATTACTTTGCATTTGTTCGACAAATCTGTTGTAAGATATAGTTTTAGGGAATTCTTCCTGCATGTGCTTCTGAATATAAAATATATAGAAGTGCTTAAAAGTTCTAAAACCACTTAAATGAAAAAGTATTGTAATGGTAATAATTTCACTTTTTGACATTATTGGAGGTCGTTTGGGAGCATTACCAAGTAGCGATTTATCAACTATTTGATCATATTCTTTGCAGAATTCATCAACAATACAAAATATTTCCGTAATTTTAGAAAAAGAAACCATAGATAGATTTTTAGATTAATAAATTGAATTTCAACACTTTAATTTACTAAAAATCTATCTTTTTTTGGTAGTAAAACTATCCTGAATATTAATCGAACTCAGGTTAGAAGTATAGGAAGTCATAAAAACAATAGTCACCAAAAAGAATACGCCAATACTGACATAAGAAACAACTCTCTGAAAGGATGCAATACTTTTCATACAATTGTAAATATAGAAAAATTTGTAAGAAAAATTGACATTTTATTTGAAATTATCTTCAATGATGTCGTCATCAGTATTTAATTTTCCAACTTTTCCGGCGGAGACTTGCAATTTTTTTTAATTTTAATTAGTCATAAAAGAGAAAACTACCAAAACTTCCACCATTTTTTCTTTTCAACTTTTGGTGGAATAGAAACACTATTTTCATTAGAATCATCTTTAAGTTCTTCTTCAATTCCCAAAGAATCCATCATATCTTCAAAAGAAAAAGAAGCTACTTTCAAATAACATTCTGTAATATCAAAGTAAATGGACTTTCCACTTTCTGTTGTAATCAAATCATAGGTTTTTTCTTCCTTTACGAGCGATTGCATCTTTAACGTTTCACCAATAAACCCAAGAAAATCGCGTTCGTCTTCCACACGCAATACTTTGTAAGGTTGCGCTTTTGAACCGTCTCCAGTAGACTGAATACCTTCCAGAATACGATGTGCTAAAAAATACTCAGCTTGTTCAGCTTCTTCATTTCCTAACTGTTTTGCAGCATACTTCTTTATCATATGTGCTCTCGGACTCAAAATTAAGTTGATATTATTGGTAGCCAACGCTTCTTCATACGCTTCTTCCTGTAAAAAGCGTTCTAAATTCTTAATATCGTCAGAATATGGACTGTAGTTTTCATTTTCAATAACACACTTCCGTGCCTTTGAAAAATTCTCTAAAGTCGGTTCTTCTAAAAAATCGAAAAAATCATCTGTCATATTTAATAAATATCTATTACTGTAAAAAATTACTTTTTAATCTTAGAAATTGTCTGCGCTACTTTGTTTGAAGGTTTCTTTACTTCGGAAATAGCCAAATCGATAGCAGCTTTCAATAAACTTTTTACCTCAGGATTTCTATAATCTGAAACATCAGAAACTGGAATATGCCGAATCAACTTTCCTGTACCTTCCAATAATTCTTTCGGATCGTACAACAATGTTCCCTTATTAAAACCTAAATTCAAATGTTTAGTGTAGATCGGAATCATGCAAAACGCATCCGAAAGCTTTTCTGAAATCGAAAAAACGGCTGTAAGCGCATGTGTGTGATACAAAAGTTCATTTGCCTCTGGATATAATTCTAGTACGTAATTTCGTAAATCGATAAACAAATCAATACAGCTTTGTGGTTTTAAAAATAAAAACTGTTCAAAATCTGGGTGAATCGGTCGTATTGATTTCATGAAAAAAGCTGTTACAAACTTCTCAAAGATAAAAGAATTACAAACAAAATCAGTAAAAACATAAAAACTTAAAAATAGACAAGCTATGTCCTGTTTTTTTAAGTGAATTTTATCAAAACTTTACAAAGGGAAAGTTTGTTCGCAGTGCAAATTCATGTAGCTTTGCATTTCTTTTAAAAGCAAGCTGTGATTGAAGATATTATAATAACAATGTTGTGGAGTATTTCACCTTTTGGAGAAGCCAAAGTTGGAATTCCAATCGGACTAAAATCTGATACAAATCCTTACCTAATTTTCGTGGTAGCATTTGTGGCAAATGTGTTGGTATTTCCTATCATGATTTTCTTTCTAGATCATATCAATCGATACTTACTACGCTGGCATTTTTATAAAAAAGGCGCATTATTTGTTGCTCGAAAAGCCAAAAGAGGAGCAAAAGATAAAATTCAAAAATATGGCTTTTGGGGACTCATGTTATTCGTAATGATTCCTATTCCAGGAACTGGAGTGTACGCAGGAACCATTGCAACCTATCTGTTTAATATTGAGCGAAAAAGAGCCTTTGCTGCAAACACTATCGGCATCTTTTTCTCATCAGTAATCGTGTGGGTAACCTTCTATTATGGCTTTAGTTTCTTTGACTAAATAAACGCTTCCATTTTTTTATTCCAAAATAAAAATATAAGTTTGCGACAGAATTTTACAAAAATGAGAACAACAAACGTTAACATCATCGCATTAAATGGCGCTATCAGAACTGTGTTTTTTGGTAGAGCATCATTGGTATTCTAAAAAGTAAATCTTACTATAAAATATATGCAAGACTTTCTTTTTAGAAAGTCTTTTTTGTTCTACCCAATTTCAATCGGCAAAAGCAATAGTATTTAAATAAAAGTTTGTAATTCAAATTATAATTGCATTGTTAAAACGTATCAAAATTATATACTGTGTGTCATATCGAGCGCAGTCGAGATACAATATCAAACTTAAAAAACAAATCCGAAACATCATGTTTACATTAAAAATCATAGAAACAAAAATGATGCTACAAACGTAGGAGAGGATTGCTATTGTATAAACTTAATAAGAAGCCTCTCAATTTTGGGAGGCTTTCTCTTTTTAAAATATTAAATTAGAACAAAATGAAACAAATAAAAGACATACGAAACATAGGAATCATAGCGCACGTTGATGCAGGAAAAACAACTACAACCGAGCGAATTCTGTATTACACAGGAACCATTCACAAACCAGGAAATATTGATGATGGAAATACGGTAACCGATAGTGATGTGCAAGAAGCTTCACGCGGAATCACCATTTCGTCTTCGGCAATTTCTGCAAACTGGAAATACAATGAAAAAATGTATCAAATCAATATTATTGATACACCAGGACACATTGATTTTGCCATAGAAGTAGAACGTTCATTACGTATTCTTGATGGTGCAGTTGCATTATTTTGTGCATCTTCAGGAGTAGAATCACAATCAGAAACGGTTTGGAGTCAATCAGAACGTTACGGAATTCCAAAAATCGGATTCATCAATAAAATGGACAGAATTGGAGCTGATTATTTCAAAGTATTGTCGCAAATAGAAGAAGAATTCGGCGCGACAACGTTACCAATTCAAATTCCTATTGGTGATGCAGATGATTTTAAAGGAATCATTAATTTACTAGAAATGAAAGCTATGTATTGGAATGCAGATGATTTCGGGAAAACGTCTACACAAACGGAAATTCCTGAAAACCTAATCGAATTGGCTAAAAAATGGCGAAACATTCTCATAGAACGAATTGCTAATTTTGATGATGCGATTATGGAAAAATATCTAGACGATAAAGCTATTGGTGTGGATGAATTACATGATTCCATAAGAACGATTACGCTGGAGCGAAAAGCCGTTCCGATGTTATGTGGATCAGCATACAAATACATTGGTGTACAACCTCTATTGGATGCTGTCGCGAATTATTTACCAAAACCGCAAGATATAAAAACGGTTGAAGGTGTTGATTTAATCACTGATAAAACGGCAACGTTACAGTGTACGACAGACGAACAATTATCAGCGTTTGTCTTTAAAGTAATCGTTGACAAATACGTTGGAAAATTGGCAATGGTTCGGTTGTATTCTGGAAGCATCAATGTTGGTGAACAAGTAGTAAACTCACGAACGGATGCGAAAAACAGAGTTAGTCGAATACTAAGCATTCAGGCTGACAAATTCACAGAATTAACGCAGGCAAATGCAGGTGATATTGTGGCGTTAATTGGTTTAAAAGATGTGAAAACGGGCGATACTTTATGTGAACTCGAAAAACCATTTGCATTAGAATCGATAGCAATTTCAGAAGCTGTCATCAGTTTGGCAATAGAACCTGTTTCTAAAAATGATGAAAAGAATTTTGGGGACGCTTTGGCGAAATTATTAGACGAAGATCCTTCGTTACGTGCTTCATACGACAACCAAACAGGACAAACCTTACTCCATGGAATGGGCGAGTTGCATTTGGAAGTTCGTATTGAAAAGCTAAAAAGCGAATACAAAATTGACGTAAACAAAGGAAATCCAAAAGTTTCCTACCGTGAGCAATTAACGAGTTCGGCAACACATACCGAATTACTAAAAAAGCAAACCGGTGGAAGCGGACACTTTGCTCAAATTACGTTTACAATAGCACCGCGAACTGATGACGAAAAAGGCTTGCTATTCGAAAACGAAATAAAAGGCGGCGTGTTGACAAAAGAATACATCAATGCGGTTGAAAAAGGATTCCGGGAAGCAATGAAATCGGGTGTGTTGCTAGACTATCCAATAGAAGCGATGAAAGTCACCTTGTTGGATGGAAAAATGCATGATGAAGATTCCAATGCTGTAGACTTTGAAACAGTGGCAAAATCAGCGTTCAGAAATGCGGCGAAACAAGCAAATCCTGTATTGTTGGAACCGATTATGGATGCAGAAATCAACTGTCCAGAAGATTACTTAGGAAACGTCACTTCGGACATCAACAAACGTCGTGGAATGATTATTTCGATTAAAGAAAACGGAAACCGAAGAAAAGTAACCGCAGAAATTCCGTTACTACAAACCTTCGGATACATTTCGTCATTAAGAACTTTAACTAGCGGAAAAGGTTCAGTTACGTTAAAATTGAAAAATTACAAACGCGTACCTGAAGACATCTTACAACAGCTAGTTTGTTAAACAATAGAAACCATCTAAGAAATTAGGTGGTTTTTTTATGTTAGAAAATGATTCTGAAACTCTTTGAAACGTCACTACTAGGAGTGCGCGACGCGGTAGTCTGCCACTAAATAAATCTAATTTTTATCATAAACCAGACGTCACTTCGAGTGCCAAATCTTTGATTTGATGTATCGAGAAATAATCGGTAACACTCGTTGTCTCTACAAAAACAAACTCGTAATGGACAAAACAACCAACAAAAGCAATCCGCCAGCGAAAATCACTACCATTTTCCCAACAGCATTATCTTTTTCTTCTTTAGTTGCATTTACATACGTTTCATACCTTTTTTCATATTGCTTCTTAGATCCGAAAAAAAGTGCAATCATCAAATAAATAATTGCAATCAGAGGAATTGCGATCACTTTTCCAATCATCTTTCCTGTGCTTCTCCCAAAAATACTTCGTAAAAATCGTGTCAAATCTTTTGTAAAATCCTCTGAAAAGAAACTCCAAAAAATAACAATCACAAAAAGGTAGATCATAATCGTTGCGGCAAATAGTAAATTTCCGTACAAACGTCCTTTTTGGACATCATACCCTTTGCTTTTCAGATCATAATACTGACTTCCATACAATGCATCAATAACAGTCATAGCGAATCATGTCTATTTAGATTTTAAAGTTCAAGAAAATATGGAAGTTTTGCAAAAAAAATAATATTAAAACATAAAAACCCTCAAAGCACACTGAGAGGAGTCGAAGTGTAGCTTTTCCGAAACTTCGTAGGCGTCAAACCTTTAATTTCCTTAAACTTCCGATTAAAATTAGAAACATTAAAAAAACCGCAAGAATACGCAATTTCAGCAATCGATAACTGTGAGGAATTGGTCAAAAACTTGCAAGCATTTTCAATTCGGACTTCGGTCAAAAACCTAAAAAAAGTCTTGTTCGTTCGTTGTTTAAAATACTTACAAAAAGCATTCGGCGTCATATTGGCAACGGTTGCAATATCTTCCAAAATAATCTTTTGGTCAAAATGATTCATCACAAATTCAAAAACAGCACTCATGCGTTTTCCTTCGTCATCTGTGTAGTTTTTTGTGTTGATAAATGAAGAAACTGTTTCGTAGTCTGATGGTGTCAACACAGAAAGAATCTCAAAAAAAGTAGCGAATTGTTGTAGCGAATTTTGATGCAGAACACCTTCAAACAAAGACTTTACAATGGTTGAATGTTTAGTAAACTTCACTCCAAAACGTGCATCATTTAGCAATTTCTGTAACTGTTGCAACTTGGGTAGCATAAAAAAATGTTCACCAAAACTATCATGTGTAAAAAACAGCGAAATCATATACGAATCTTCATCTGTAGTAACATCACTTTTCAACACATGCGGCACATTACTTCCAAATAACAACACATCATTTGGTTGAAAATCACGAATTGTATCACCAATGATAAATGTGCCTTTGCCAGAAACAATATATGAAAGCTGAATTTCCTCATGTTGATGCAATTGCTCATAAAATGTACGTCCACGATCTTCTTGAACGATCAAAATATCGCTTTCCGCTTTTGGTATTTTAAATGGTAAAACTTTCATTCTATCAAAATAATATGCTAAAATTAATCTAAAATTACACTAAAAATAATAATTAGGATAAAATAGTATTAAAATTGGATAATTTCTACAATTTTCAAATTAAAACTGTCAACTACTTTTACCATATCAAAAAACAATACACATGACAATCAATTGGAAAGGCGTAATGCCAGCCGTAACGACAAAATTTACAGACGACGATAAACTCGATTTAGAAATGTTTACCGTAAATATTCAAGCGCAAATTGAAGCTGGTGTACATGGAATTATTCTTGGGGGAACGCTCGGAGAAGCAAGTACACTAACCAAAGACGAAAAACGCACGTTGGTGCGTGAAACCGTAAAAATTGTTGCTGGAAAAGTGCCCGTTATTATAAATATTGCAGAACAATCTACTGTTGCCGCAATAGAAGCTGCCAAACATGCCAAAGAAGATGGTGCTAGCGGATTAATGATGTTGCCGCCAATGCGTTACAAAGCAGATGGAAGGGAAACGGTTACTTATTTCAGATCGGTTGCAAATAGTACCGATTTGCCAATTATGATTTACAACAATCCTGTAGATTATGGAATTGAAGTTACGCTCGACATGTTTGAAGAACTACTAAACGATTGTCCAAACATTCAAGCAGTAAAAGAATCTACACGAGACATTTCGAACATTACACGAATCAAAAATCGTTTTGGCGACCGATTGGCAATTCTATGCGGAGTTGATACATTAGCACTCGAAAGTATGCTCATTGGTGCAGAAGGTTGGGTTGCTGGTTTAGTATGTGCATTTCCCGCAGAAACGGTAGCCATTTATGCATTAGCCAAAGCTGGAAAAACCGAAGAAGCAATCGCAATTTACAGATGGTTTTTACCAATATTAGAATTAGATATCAATACGAAATTGGTACAAAACATCAAACTAGCAGAAGTTGCAACAGGAATCGGAACAGAAAACGTGCGTGAACCAAGATTACCACTCATAGGAACAGAAAGAGAACATGTGTTATCAATCCTTCAAGAAGGAATAAAAACACGTCCAAAATTACCAAATTACAAACAGTATTTATAAGTAATTAGTATTGAGATATTAGAATTGAGAACTGAGGTTCAAAACCATGATATCTTACTTTTTAAGAAACTGATTACCACGAGTTTTTGCAAATGCTCGCAAAGACGTAATAAAAATTATAAGAATAATAAATTTTTAACTATGATTTCATTACTTTTTCAAAATAATTGAAATGCATTTTGAAGTAAAATCTCTTATGCAGAGTAGTGGATTTAGGATTTAAGTCACGGTTTTATTACTTTTCTAAAAAAGGAATAAAAACTCCTTATAAAAGAGCCATTTCTTTTGGTTCATTTTCTTTGGACAAGCAAAGAAAAGAACAACAAACAACAAAAAGTGAACAACACAAAACATATGACTACAGGAAAAAACTATATAGGAAACACACTTTCCGCCAAAGGAACTACAACTTACAAAACCTTCAATCCGAAAACCAACTCAGAAAACGAAACGGTTTTTACAGAAGCAACTTCAGAAGAAATTGAAGAAGCCGTACACTTAGCTTCGGAAGCTTTCAAAACCTACAGAACGATTTCTGGCACAAAAAAAGCAGCATTTTTAAATACGATTGCTGACGAAATTTTAGTCTTAGATGATGAATTGATTCAAACATACATGTCTGAATCAGGATTGCCAGAAGGCAGAGCAAAAGGCGAACGCGGCAGAACGATTGGACAATTGCAAACCTTTGCCAAATTGGTTGAAGAAGGTTCTTGGGTAGAAGCACGCATTGATCCTGCGCAACCAGATCGAACACCAAATCCAAGAGTCGATTTACGAAAAATGTCGGTTCCTATTGGTCCAATAGTCGTTTTTGGTGCAAGCAATTTTCCATTAGCATTCTCCACGGCTGGTGGCGATACGGCTTCGGCATTGGCTTCGGGTTGTCCTGTCATTGTAAAATCGCATCCTATGCACGCAGGAACAGGCGAATTAGTCGCTTCTGCCATTATAAAAGCCGCAGAAAAAACAGGAATGCCAAATGGCGTATTTTCAAATCTAAATAGTAGTGGAATTGAAGTCGGACAAGCATTGGTAAAACACCCAAAAATAAAAGGAGTAGGTTTTACAGGAAGTATTCGTGGTGGACGCGCTTTATTTGACTTAGCTGCAAAACGAAAAGAACCAATTCCCGTATTTGCTGAAATGGGAAGCATTAATCCTGTAGTTTTACTGCCAAAAGCACTCGAAACAAAAGCAGCATCTTGGGCAAAAACCTATGCCAATTCTATCACACTTGGAACAGGGCAATTTTGTACCAATCCGGGATTGATTCTAGGAATAAAAAGTGAAGGTTTCACGAATTTTGTAAATACTTTATCAGAAGAAATCGTTAAAATACAGCCGCAATGCATGTTGCATCCTAACATTCACAAAGCATACAATAAAAACAAAACGGAAGCACAGCAACAAACGCACGTAGAAACTGTTGCAACTATTGAGAAACCTGAAACTGAAAACTTTGCACAACAAGCAGTTGTCACGGTTGATGGAAAAACGTTTCTGGAAAACAATACACTTCACGAAGAAGTTTTTGGACCATTTTCATTAATAGTTCAATGTGAAAATGCAACAGAATTAGCAGAAATCATCGCAAATTTAGAAGGACAATTAACAGGAACAATCATTTCGGAAGAAAATGAAGTTTCCGATCATCCAAATATTATAAATGCGCTATCAAATCGAGTAGGACGTATCATTTTTAACGGAGTTCCTACAGGTGTGGAAGTCGCGCCTGCTATGTTACATGGCGGACCATATCCTGCATCAACAGACAGTCGATTTACGGCAGTTGGTAGAGATGCTATCAAACGTTGGGTACGTCCGTTTAGTTATCAAGATTGGCCAAATGAACTATTACCTAACGAATTAAAAAACGAAAATCCATTGAACATTCTTCGCTTGGTAAACAATCAAGAAACGAAAGATGCTTTATAAAAATTATTTTTACAAACAACTGTCACAACGAGCGCAGTCGAGATGAAACAACAAATAACAAACAACAAACAGCTAAATACCAACAGCTAACAGCCAAAAGCTAGCTACTATGAGAAAAACTTTTTTCTGTATTGATGCGCATACCTGCGGAAACCCTGTCAGAGTTGTCGCTGGTGGCGGCCCAAACTTAATTGGTGCCAATATGAGCGAAAAACGACAGCATTTTCTCAATGAATATGATTGGATTCGCAAAGGACTCATGTTTGAACCACGCGGGCACGACATGATGAGTGGAAGCATTCTCTTTCCACCAAGCCATCCAGAAAATGACTTTGGAATTCTGTTTATAGAAACCTCAGGATGTTTGCCCATGTGCGGACACGGAACGATTGGAACGATCACTATTGCCATTGAAGAAGGATTGATTACACCAAAAACAGCAGGAAAAATCAGGATGGAAGCGCCAGCAGGTTTGGTTGAAATTGAATACCAACAAACAGGAAAAAAGGTAGATTGGGTTCGGTTGACGAATGTAAAAAGCTACTTAGCCGCAGAAAACCTAACCGTAGATTGTCCTGAATTGGGCGAAATTCGTTTTGATGTCGCTTATGGCGGAAATTACTATGCAATTGTAGATCCGCAGGAAAATTTCTCAGGAATTCATGACTTTACAGCGAGTAAAATCATTCAATATTCACAAGTGGTTCGTGAACGAATTAACAGTAAATATCCAAACCTATTTATTCATCCAGAAAATGAAACTATTCGTGATGTTTCGCATATGTTATGGACTGGAAATCCGCTAGACGAAACATCTTCGGGAAGAAATGCCGTGTTTTACGGCGATAAAGCCATCGATAGAAGTCCTTGTGGTACAGGAACTTCCGCACGATTGGCACAGTTACACGCCAAAGGAAAATTGAAACTAGGCGAGGAGTTTATCCATGAAAGTTATATAGGTTCAAAATTTGTGGGTCGTGTGGAAGAAGAAACAATATTAGATGGGAAACCTGCCATTATTCCTAGTATTCAAGGTTGGGCAAAAGTGTATGGCTACAACACAATTATTATAGATGACGAAGACGATCCGTATGCGTTTGGTTTTCAGGTAATTTGATATTAGTGTTGAGATATTAGTATTGAGTATTGAGTATTGAGAGTTCTTTTAAACGTCTTTACGAGGAAGAATGACGAAGTAACCTGTTTCTTTTGAAATGTTGAATGTTAAGTTTTGAATGTTGAATTTATTTCAAAGTGCAATTGGTTTTCTTCAATATGTTTTGTCACAATGAATATCGAATACTAAATATTTAATTTTGAAGTAAAAGTAGTTATAAAATGTCTTTACGAGGAAGAATGACGAAGTAATTTGCTGAAATGAAAGTTCAATATTGAGTATGAAACTTGCAGATTGTCACGAATTTTATCAAATTCTCGCAAAGACGTTTTCAAAGAAGCTGTTAAATGTTTAGATTATTAGTGTTTGGGAATTACTCGAAGTGATATTTAAAATAGAAAATGCGTCAAACTGAACTTGATTCAGTTTCACATAAAAATTAGAATATAGAGTTTGAAAAAAGAAATTATCATTATCGGTGGCGGAATTATTGGACTGTGTTGCGCGTATTATTTGCAGCAAGACGGACACCAAGTTACTATTGTAGATAAAAGCGATATTTCTAGCGGAGCTTCTTTTGTAAATGCAGGTTATATCACACCAAGTCACATTATTCCGTTGGCTGCGCCAGGAATGATTACCAAAGGTTTGAAATGGATGCTAAATTCGTCAAGTCCGTTTTATATAAAACCACGCTTGGAAGCCGATTTTTTAAAATGGTCTTGGTTGTTTAAAAAATCGGCGACAGCAAAAAATGTAGCACGCTCGATTCCGAAGATAAAAGAAATTAATTTGTTGAGTCGAGAATTGTATGTAGACATGCAAAATTCTGGCGATTTCGATTTTCACTTGGAACGGAAAGGTTTGTTGATGTGTTATCAAACAGATAAAGAAGGCGAAGCAGAGTGGAACATGGGAAAACTTGCTATCGAAGAAGGTTTGCATGTTGAAAACTTAACAAAATCAGCAGTCAAAAAACTAGAACCAAATATAGATTTTAATATTAAAGGTGCTATTTATTTTGATTCGGATGCGCACATGACACCAACGAATTTTATGCCACAGATGATCGCTTTTTTAAAGCAAAAAGGAGTTCAGTTTTATACGAACGAACCCATTTCCGATCTACAGTATGAAAAGGAAAAAATTGTTGCTGTACAGACTTCGAAACGAACACTAAAAGCAGACGAATTTGTACTTTCGGCAGGTACATGGAGTTCCATTTTGGCAAAAAAGTTACGCATACAACTTCCGCTTCAAGCGGGAAAAGGCTACCGAATAGATGTTACAGAAAGTACAGGAATTACGATGCCCACAATTTTAGCTGAAGCCAAAGTTGCCGTAACGCCGATGCAAGGATTTACACGCTTTGCAGGAACGATGGAGCTTGGCGGAATTAACCACAAGATCAATCCGAAACGCGTGAAAGCTATTGCAAATGCTGCAGAAACTTTTTATAACGGATTGAAAATTCCAGAAAATTCGATTGCAAATGCTGCCTGCGGATTGCGTCCGTGTTCGCCAGATGGTTTGCCGTATATCGGAAAAACGCAATATTATCAAAACTTGACAGTTGCGACAGGTCACGCCATGATGGGTTGGAGTTTGGGTCCGGCTACAGGAAAATTGGTCAGTGAATTGATAGGAGTGAAGCCAACTTCGATGAAATTGGAAGGTTTTGAGGTGGAACGATTTCGCTTCGCTCAATTCAAGGATTTAAAAATTTAATGATTTAAGGTTGTTTCGATTTTAAGTTGTGATACATAAAGAAGAATGTTCTTTTATGAATAAAGTTATTGCTTTTAGATACGATCGGCTTCGCCTGTTAGATCGCTATCGCTTTTGGACACGCTTCGCTGTTAGAAACGCTTTGCTTTTGGAATCGCTTCGCTCATCAATTCAAAAATTCAATGATTAAAGGTTGTTTCTGAGAAGAAATTAAGTGTTATTTGAAACAAATTGTTACATTAAAATTTAAGTATCGCTGTCGTTCAAAGTATATTCGTATTTTAGTTTGAATTTCTAATTACTCTTAGAACTTGACTAATACCTAATTCCCAAAAGCTAATGCCTTTTTTTCGCTTTGCTTAATTCAAGGATTTAAAAATTTAATGATTCAAGGTTGTTTCTGATAGCATTATTTGATTTTATATAAAATGCTACGTTTTGATTGTTAAATGCTTTTCCAAGAAGAAGTTGAGTATTGTTTGAAGCTAATTGATACATTTTCAAATTTTCAAATTGTTACATTAAAAACTGTAGCAATCTGTAAGTAGAGAAACCAAATTTTTGTTTGAAGTAAATTCAAAAAAAAATACAGACTCAGTGGAGTCGAAGTCAAGCAGAAATATCTAATTGAAAATTCTTTTGCATAAATTCGCCAATCATTTGTCGCGCCATGCCTAAATATTCTTCTGTAGGATTTAAAAAACTGTGTAGTTCTTCAATTTCCCAATCCAATTCTTCTTGACGATCAGGAATGTCATCCGCTTCATCATCAATAGCACGTAGTAAATCTTTGTAACGTCTTTCTACTCGTGTCATTTGTTTTAAAATTTGAACTGCTTTTTTTGCACGCGCATGTACCAAAGGAACACGTTGCAAACCAAATACTTTTACAGAGGCTAACGCACGTTGTTTTGGAAATTCTTCTTGTTTTTTTGGTTGAATCACACCAGAATTGATATTGTATTTAAAATATTCTTCTGGATCTTCAATACACGGATTTAACAGTAAACGCACTTTTTCTTCTTCTTGAAAATTATCTTCTGGAGACCGTGCTCTTTTTGTTTCATCAAATAAAGGAAATTGATTCATTTTTCCAAGACTGTTCAATCGATCATCACTTGCCGTTCGTTGTTTGGACTTCTGATTGCAATTTCGACACGATAATAATAAATTGTCCCAATTGGCAGCAAGCCAATAGTAACCTGGTTTGGAGTTTCCTGTGGCTTTTAGTTCTTCAATTTCACCTTTTGGACGAAAATGCTCAATATCACCAACATACGTTACCAAAATATCACTTTCACAATACGCGCATTTTCCAATGCTCATTTTTATAAGTGCTTCTTTCACTGTTGGATTGCTGTATACTTTAAACTTGAATGCTTTTGTATTTGCAGGATCTGAATAGTACGCAATCGCTTCTTCAAGTTCTTTTTTCAACTTTTCGCTTCCATCTTTGAGAATGTCTGGAATTTCAACGGAATTTCGGTCAATTGCAATCATAACTACTTTTTTTGATCTAATTTTTTCCAAAGATTACGTACTCTGTCAATTGCTTCTTGTTTAATATCTTTCACATCAATTTTCAAGTCTTTGTTACGCATGTTTTTAGCTAACAATTCGTCTACAACTTGATAAATAATTTCTTCGCGCTTGTCGTTTCCAAAACGCATGTATTTCAATTCTTTTACTTCTTTTTGGAGTTGTTCAAGCCTTACTTTCTGTTCGTCATTTCGTTCAGATTCATCAATAGCCAACAGCTCATAATATTCTTTAAAGAGCAACTCGGTTTTGACATCCATCGTACTATTCAATCCAAAATATTCTGAAGTTAATAATTGATCGATGCGTAAGCTACTTGGGTCTGGTAATTCGCTCAAAACAATAATTGCATTTTCTGAATCACGCTTTAAAACCACAACTTCATTTTCTTTTAAACCTCGTAAACACAAAGGTTCATGCGTTGTGATGAGAAATTGAATTTTTGGAAATGTGTTACGTAAACGTTCTACAATTTCCATTTTCCATCGTGGATGTAAATGTGTGCCAATTTCATCAATCAGCACAATTCCTTCTGCCAATTCGTACACAACGTTTTTCTGCGACAGTGTATAAATCATGTCAATCGCAACAGCAAAAATAGATTTGTAACCATCACTTAAATGGTCAATATTAATATTGTCGCCAGAGTGATGATATTTGATAAATATTTGATTATTTTTTTTACTTCTTCCGATAGAATCTAAATCGTCTAACAATAACAAATTTTTCAGGGTTTTAGACACTTGATCGAACGTTTTTCGGTCACTATTTAAAAACCAATCTTTTGCATTTGACAGTGAAACAGAAGCGTCAAATAAATTCTTTACTTTTAAATAACTTGGGTGATCCGTTTCGGGTTCTAAATTTCTTCCGTTAGGCAACAAACGTGTAGAACCGTATCCAATGATAAATGCTGGAGGCGTTTCAACACTTGCGGTAATTTCCTGAGTTTTTCTGTTAAAAGTGACTTCAAAAACTTCGTCATTTCCTTTACCATACACTTTTATATAACCGCTTTGTTTCCCGTATTTTAGGATGTCGTCAACTTTAATTTTAAGCACATCTAAATATTCTTTTCCCATAAGCGCAATGGCAATGGCTTTGAGAACAGAACTTTTTCCAACACCGTTTTCACCTAAAAATACCAACCAAGGTTCGGCACTTGTATCTTCGGCATACCCTGGCAATTCTAACACAAGATGTGAAAAGCATTTAAAGTTTTTCAACTCAATTTTGTCGAGGTATACATTTTTGAGAATATCAGCAAAATACTTACTATATTTTTTCTTTTTTTCTTTCTGTTTGGATGATCGCGGCTTTTCATCATCAACATTCATAAAGTTTTCTAGAAGATCATCAGGAAGACTTTCATTAAAGCCTTTTGTTTGTTCCTGTGCCTGAAAATTCGGTGGTATTTGTAGTTTCTGAATTTCCTGTTGCATGTTTTGTTGCTGATCTAAATACGATTGTATTTGATCGGACAGATTATATAGGATACTATAAATTTCCTTGTCTTCCGTTATATAATAATTGAGAAGTGTTTTTCGAAATGCCAAATGATTTTTTTTAGACTTCCCATCTAAAATTTCATTCCATTCTGTGGCAATGGCGTGTGAGTTTTTAATCCCTTTTCGTAAGCCTTCAACTTCACGTTTGGTTTCTTCTGCAATGTTTTGGCGTTCGTAAATTAGGTCTTTTCGGTTCAAACCTAAAACTTGAATCGTCGCTTCTGCTTTTTGCTTGATGACTTCGCCAACCACAGGCGTAAATTTTATTTTTGAGAACGCTAACGGACTTGATTTTTCATTTGGAATAATTTCATATGTTTTTAAGTTAAACGTAAAAAATTCTTCAGGAAAATCTACACATGGATCAATTAAATAAGCATCTTCTTTTTTGGCAATTTCGTCATAATTTGTTTGTAGAGCAGCTCTTTTTCCTTCAACAGGGAATACATTCGATTTAAATCGTTGGCAACTGTGACAACTTGCATACAAATTTTGCCAGTCATAGGTAAGCCACCAATAATGATCGGCGTCAATTTCTTTGCTATCAAAACCTTGTGCGTTGTTGCTAGGTCTAAAGCGTTCTAAATACGATTCATATCCAGATTTTAAACCTAATAAGTGCGATTCGCAATAGGCACATTTATAATCAAACAATTCCATCAATTCGCTGATGACTTCCTCAGGCATATATTGAACAGCATAAGAACGTTGCGAACGAGAATTTCTATGCAATCCGTAAAAATCACGTATTTCTTGTTGCAAGCGTTCATATTCTTTGGAATGAAAAAATTTGGGTTTTTGAATTTTATATCTGTCAATTTTTATCACAACGGTTCTTTTTTTATGGTAGTAAATTATTTTACTTACATAAAGTACGTGAATATTTCATAAACTTTAAAGCAAAGACAGGAAATACCGTGTTTTTCCCCTATGATGATTTTATGCAAAATAATATCTTGTTTTTTTATTAAATTCTTAAGAAAAGCTCTTTAAAGTCAGTGTATGAAAGCAAAGAAGAAACAAGACAATCAAGAAAAAACAAATAATATTATACAGAGAAAAGACGGGAATTCATTTGTAAAGCCAAAAGCAAGTACTAATAATTTTACGTCTTCAAGTTTTTCAAAAAAGCAAAATAGTGCTTTGCCAAAAGCCGTGCAATCCAATATGGAAACGTCTTTTGGGCAAGATTTTTCAAATGTTTCTATTCATACAAATTCACAAAAAGCCGTACAAATGAATGCACGTGCATATACACAAGGAGAACAAGTGCATTTTGCACTAGGTGAGTTTAATCCGAATTCTGACAAAGGAAAAAATTTAATCGGTCATGAGTTTACACACGTAGCACAACAACGTGCAGGTGTTGTAAAACCTACTAAAGTTTTACAAAAAGGTGTCAATATTAATGACGATAAGAATTTGGAAAGTGAAGCAGATACTTTTGGGGCAAAAGCGGCTAGAGGAGAAGCGGTTTCTAAATACCGTGGCGCGAAGGCTTCTACTTCTGCTACGATGCAACGAAAACTGAGTATTAAAGGTACCACAGCTACAAAAAGAGCTAAATTCTTGGCTAAGATAAACGACAGTTCAAAAATTATATATGCTATGGATGGTGCTGGCGAATTGTACCAAAAGTATATGCAATTGATACCAAAAAATGTATATGACAAAGCGATGTTGAGTGCCATTAATGCAAGTCAATCTGTTGTTTTACAGTTGATTGATAGTTCTGATAGGATTTTTATTGACAGTGTACAATCAGGAGAAGTAGATTTAGATGATATGCTTGCAATGTCAACTAATGTATTTAAAAGTTGGTTATTACACTTTGTGATAGAACGCTTTGCCATTACAAATTATGAAACTAGCAAGTCTGGCTTAACAGCAGCAAGTCCAGAGTTTATAGCAGCACATACAAAAGGACATGAAATACAGGAAAAATTTTTAAAAGAAATGTACCCGACAAAGACCGTAAAATTTCTTACTGAAGGATTTGATGAATCTACACGAACTAAAGATGCGGCAGGAAATGGTTCTGTAGATTATATTTTTGATTTTACAGATGTAAAGTATGTGTTTACTCAAGAAATTAAAAATAATGTAACTATTGAAAATATTATTGGAACAAATGTTATTGTAGCTCCTTGATAATAGTTGCTTTTTCGCAACATAATTTATAAATCTAATATCAAGCATATATTTAAGATTAATCATCATTCTTCATTGAACAGCTTTTTTTGTTTGCCTATATTTGCGACATGCAAATAAAATTCTCCATTATTGTTCCTGTATTCAACAGACCCGATGAGGTAGCGGAATTGCTAGAAAGTATCTCAAAACAAACGTTTCAAGATGATTTTGAAGTAGTTATTGTGGAAGATGGTTCTTCAATTCCAGCAGAAGATATAGTGAATGCTTACCAAGATCGGTTGGATATTAGTTATTACTTCAAGCCAAATTCAGGTCCGGGAGATTCCAGAAACTATGGAATGCAACGCGCCAAAGGGAATTATTATTTGATTTTTGATTCAGATTGTATTCTGCCACCACAATATTTATCAGAAGTTTCCAAAGCATTGCAAAAAAAATATGTAGCTTGTTTTGGCGGACCAGACGCAGCACACAGTTCGTTTACTGACATACAAAAAGCAATTAGTTATGCCATGACTGCATTTTTGACAACTGGCGGAATTCGTGGTGGAAAAAAAGCTGTCAACAAGTTTCAACCGAGAAGTTTTAATATGGGAATTTCGAAAGAAGCTTTTGAAAAAACACAAGGTTTTGGACAAATTCATCCTGGAGAAGATCCTGATTTGACCATTCGTATTTGGAATGCAGGTTACGAAACTGTTTTAATTCCTGAAGCTTTTGTGTATCATAAACGTAGAATTTCTTGGGAAAAGTTCCATATTCAAGTCAACAAATTCGGAATGGTACGTCCAATTCTAAATTTGTGGCATCCCGAAACGGCAAAAATCACGTATTGGTTTCCAACAGTATTCTGCATAGGATTACTAATTGCTGTATTTTTGAGTATATTTTTCACTTTTCATTGGTTTTTAATTGCTTATGGCGTATATTTTGTTGCCATACTATTAGATGCTTTGCGTACCACAAAAAGTATCAAAATAGCATTTTTGTCGCTTGTTGCTGTCTGTATTCAATTTTATGGATATGGAATTGGGTTTTTAAAATCGACAATTGCACTCAAAATTTTTAAACAACAACCACAAAAAAGATTTCCAAAACTATTTTTTAAAAAATAACAATGATTAAAGGAATTCAAAGTTTATTTAAAGCAACTTTTAAAGGGAAGAAAATTAACGTATTTCTCATCTTTTTTGTCATTTCTTTTATTGTATGGACTTTAGTAAAATTATCAAATACGTATACAGACACGATAAAAATGAAAGTCGTTTACACGAATTTGTCAGACGATAAAATTTTGCTAGGAAATCAAGAAAGCAACATAGAAGCACGCGTAAGAACTTCGGGTTTTCGTATGTTGAGTCAGAAGGTATTTAAAAAAGAAATTGAAGTCGATTTAGAGAAAGTTAAAAAGACAAAAGGCGAAAATATATTTTATGTACTTTCAAATACAGCAGTAAATAGACATATATATCAAGGAATTGAAATATTAAAAGTTGCGCCAGATACTTTATTTTTAAAACTAGGAAAGAACAAAACGAAAGCAGTTCCTGTAATTCCTCAATTGGAATTAGCATTTGAAAAAGGATATAATTTGTATGATTCTTTGCAGGTTCAACCAAAGACCATTGAAGTTTCAGGACCAGAAGATGTCATTGATAGTTTAAAGGTCGTTTATACGGAAATCAGGCAAGTTGAAGACATTAGCAAGGATATTAATCTCGAATTAAAACTTTTAAAAAACGATTCGTTAAAACGGCTCAAATTTTCACAACCAACCGTAAAAGCTGTTGCAAAAGTTGATAAATTCACCGAAGGAAAATTAGATATTCCTATACGTGTGCAAAATCTTCCGCAAGGATATTCGATCAAATTATTCCCAAAAGAAGTCACGATTACGTATACGGCAAACGTTACAGATTTTAATAAAATTACGGCAAGCGACTTTGCAATTTACTGCGATTACAAGGATATTGAAAAAACAGAAGCTTCTTTTTTGATTCCGAAATTGGTGAAATTTCCAAAAACGGCAAAGACATATCGAATCGAAAACACAAAAATAAACTTTTTAATAAAGAAATGATTGTAGGACTTACAGGTGGCATTGGAAGCGGAAAAACGACCATTGCAAAAATGTTTCAGGAATTAGGTGTATCTATCTACATTGCAGACGTAGAAGCAAAGAAGCTTATGCATTCATCAGAAACATTAAAAAGTGAATTAATTGCTGCTTTTGGCGAAAAAACTTATATTAATGGTGAGTTGAACAGAAAATATCTATCTAACATAGTTTTTAACAAGCCAGCAGCATTAAAAAAGATAAATGCTATTGTGCATCCAAAAGTTGGACAACATTTTAAAGATTGGTATGCGGAACGAAGCGAAGAAACCTATGTGATAAAAGAAGTTGCTATTTTATTTGAAAACGATTCCTATAAACAATGCGACAAGATTATTACCGTGGTAGCTCCGATAGAAGAGCGTTTTCGCCGATTATTGCTAAGAGATCAAACCTCAAGAGAAGCTATTCAAGATCGCATGGACAATCAGTGGAGTGACGAACGAAAAATAGCACTTTCCGATTATGTAATTCATAATGAAGATCTCGAAAAGGCAAAAGCACAAGTAGTCAAAATACATCAGGAAATATCGCTGATACGCTAGATAATCTGATAAAATTAACATATTTGTTAAGGTTTGGTTAAAAAGTTATTATAACCGATATTATACGTTAATTTTGATCGAATGAGTAAACGATTATTTGTTGTTCTAGTTATTTTAATGAGTTTATCGCTCGTGGGAATTATATTTGTTCAAGGATATTGGATAGCTTCTGCTGTAAAAGAAAAGCAAGAATCTTTTTCCTTAAATGCAAACCAAGTTCTAACGAATGTTACTGAAAGTGTTATTCAGTCTGAACACCTTAAATACTATACAAAATTTCAACAGTTAATAGATAGTATTGAAGAACCTGAAAGTTCCCAAATTGTTAGCATACTACAAATTACAAGTAGAAATGAAAAGAACAATGAAACAAGTATTTATTCAAGAGGAATCATAGAAGAAGATTACAATATTTTTCCAACGTTCATTGACAGTAATAATGAAGATGATAGTACGAGTTTAAAAAATTACACACGTGTAAAAACGCGTACTGTATACAAAGAAGACTTATTGGATGATCCAAATGTGAGTAGTTTATCCTTTATTGAGCGTATGCGTGAAGTAGATAATATTTCTAGAAAAATGGCTCAATATCAAGACGATATTAATGAATTCACTAAGCAGATTCCAATTCATAAGCGCGTATCTGTTGATATTCTAGATTTTTTGATAAAGAACAACTTAGATAAGTTGGGACTTAATTTAGATTATGAATTTGGCGTGTATGATGATGGACTTGCCACAAAGATAAAATCGGATCAGTTCAAAATAACAAATGGTGGTATGTATGATGTTCCACTATTTGAAGATGGAGACAGTAGAAATTACACCTTATTTGTTAGTTTTCCCAAGAAAAATAAGTATGTATTATCATCTATCATGGGAATGGCAATCATGTCGATTGTGTTTACATTAATTATCATAATAGCGTATTCAAGTGCTTTGTATCAGTTGATAAAACAAAAGCAGATTTCAGAAATTAAAACTGATTTCATCAACAATATGACGCACGAATTTAAAACACCAATTGCAACAATAAACTTGGCGTTAGATGCGGTAAGAAACCCTAAAGTAATTGATGATAAAGAAAAAGTAAAGCGTTATTTGGGAATGATTCGTGAAGAAAACAAACGAATGCATGCACAAGTTGAAAATGTATTGCAAATTTCCAAACTAGAGAAAAATCAATTGGAAATTAGTAAGGAAGAAGTAGATGTGCACGACTTAATAGAAGATGCCATGTCTCATATTGAGCTAATTGTAGAAGACAGAAATGGTTATGTGAAAACACATTTAAACGCCAAAGATAGTATGGTAATGGCAAATGATACACACTTTACCAACGTGTTAGTCAATGTATTAGACAATGCTATTAAATACACGGAAGGCGAACCAAAAATTGACATTTACACCGAAAAGGTGAAAAATTATATACAGATTAAAGTAAAAGATCAGGGACAAGGAATGTCCAAATCTGTACAAAAGAGAATATTTGAAAAATTTTATAGAGAACATACAGGTGATATTCATAATGTAAAAGGGCACGGACTTGGCTTGGCTTACGTAAAACGAATTGTTGATGACCACGAAGGTCAAATAGGCGTTGAAAGTGAGAAGGGCAAAGGAAGTACATTCATTATTAAATTACCATTAATATCGTAACTAACATGGAGATTCAAAACAAAAAAATTTTATTAGTAGAAGATGATCCGAATTTTGGAACTGTATTAAAAGACTATCTCTCAATGAACGATTATGACGTTGTTCATGCAAAGAACGGAATGGAAGGATTTGAAAAATTCAAAAAAGACAATTACGACCTTTGCATACTTGACGTAATGATGCCGTACAAGGATGGTTTTACACTTGCGAAAGAAATTCGTGAAAAAAATACAGAAGTTCCTATCATTTTCTTAACCGCAAAAGCATTAAAAGAAGATGTAATGAAAGGCTACAAAGTAGGAGCAGACGACTACTTAAATAAACCTTTTGATTCGGAAGTATTATTGATGAAAATCAAAGCAATAATGCAACGTAAAACATCAGATTCTGTAGCAGACAGCAAACAATTTGAGTTTGTCATTGGAAGATTTAGTTTAAACTCTAAACTTCGTTTTTTAACATTCGATGATGAAGAACCGATTAAATTATCGCCAAAGGAGAACGAATTGCTACGCTTGTTAGCACTACATGAAAATGATTTAATGCCAAGAGAATTAGCATTAACAAAGATATGGAGAGATGATAACTACTTCACTTCTAGATCAATGGATGTTTATATTGCAAAACTACGTAAGTATCTAAAAAGAGACGAAGACGTGGAAATCTTAAATATTCATGGTGAAGGATTTAGATTAGTCATCAAAAATAAAGCAGAGTAGTAAAGTATTATTCGTATTTCCCCTAAACACTTGAAAAAAATAGTCGACTTCCCGAATGTCGACTTTTTCAATTATTCTCTAGTAAGTCTATAGATAATACTCGAATACTGAGGATATTCCGAAGCTAAATCGGCACCTTTTGCCAATTCAAAATCTTCAAAATCAAATCCTGGCGCTACGGTACAACCGACAAATGCATACGAATTTTCTTTTGCTACGCTTGACGCGAACCAGCAACCTGCAGGAACAACCAATTGCGGTTCTTCTCCTTTAGAGAAATTCATTCCAACTTTATGTTCGGTATACTTTCCTTCTTTGTCAATTACATGTACGCTAAGAGCACTTCCTCCATAAAAATGCCAAATTTCATCTTGTTTAATTCTGTGAAATGCAGAAAAATTCTTGGAAGTAAGCAAAAAATAAATACTTGTACAATAACTGCGATCGCCTGAAAAATCATCAAGCAACGCATTTTTCGGAATTACTTTTTCACTTCGATATACTTCTTTGTAAAATCCGCCTTCAGGATGTGGCAATAGGTGTAAATTTTCAACTAATTTTTTTATTTCTGGGAGCATCTTTTGGGTATTTAGTATGTTGGTATTGCTTTGCTTTTAGTATTTTGGTATCGCTTTGCTCTTGGTATGTTGATATTTGCTAATAAGCAAAGAACAAATCAACAACAAACAGTCTAAAAATCTAACAAAGTCTACGCTCAATTTCCTCAATAATATTCGCTACATCTTCTTGATAATCAAACCACACTGTTTGTGCATCTTTTCGAAACCAAGTTCCTTGTCTTTTGGCAAAACGTCTGCTGTTTTTTTTAATCTCGCTTACGGCGAAATCGAGCGTCCAATCGCCATCAAAATAATTAAAAAGCTCACGGTAACCAACTGTTTGCAAGGCATTCAACGCTTTATGCGGATGTAACGCTTTTGCTTCTTCCAACAATCCTTCGTTCATCATGATATCTACACGACGATTGATACGATCGTACATGATTGGTCTATCTGCTGACAAGCCAATTTTAATCGTTTTAAAATTTCGACTCGCTGTTTTATCTTTCAAAAAGCTAGAATATGGTTTTCCGCTTCCAATGCAAATTTCCAATGCGCGTATTAAACGATGTGGGTTTTCAAGTGCCACTTTTTCATAATATACAGGATCAAGCGTTTTTAGTTTCTCTTGAAGCGAAACAATTCCGTTGGTAGCCAATTCTTCATTTAAATCTTCTCGTATTTGAGGATTTACCTTTGGGAATTCATCTAAACCTTTAATTACTGCATCTGCATACAAACCACTTCCGCCAACCATGACAACAATATTATATTGCTGAAACAACTCGTCAAGCTTTGTAATGGCATCTTTTTCAAATTGTCCAACATTATAATTGTCAAAAATGCTAATATGTTGAATAAAATGATGTTTCGCTGCATTCAATTCATCTTCAGAAGGAACCGCCGTACCAATGGTCATTTCCTTAAAAAACTGTCTTGAATCGCAGGAAATAATCTCCGTTTGGAAATGTTTGGCAAGCTTAATACTCAACGCTGTTTTTCCGATAGCGGTTGCACCAACAACTGAAATAAGATATTTGGACATACAAAGGTTAGGTTAATCAGATTCTTCTGGATTAAGACTTTCGCCACAATTATAACAATATTCTGCTTTATTCTTGTGTTTTTCCGCAGCACAGTTTGGGCACGATTGCGTATTTAAATGCAACGTACCATCTTCTTTATCTTGATTGGCAAGTTCGGCAGTCACAATTCCCGTAGGAACGGCAATAATTCCGTAACCAAGAATCATAATGATGGACGCAATAAATTGTCCCAACGCAGTATGTGGCGCAATGTCTCCGTAGCCAACAGTAGTAAGTGTGACAATTGCCCAATAAATACTTCTTGGAATGCTTGTAAATCCGCTGTCTTCACCACTTTCAATCAAATACATGACCGATCCTAAAATGGTACACAAAATTAAAATAAACATGATAAACACGCCAATTTTAATCTTACTCGCATTCAAAGCACGCATGATATTGTTAGACTCGCCAATGTATCTCGCTAATTTTAAAACTCTAAAAATACGCATTAAACGTAAAGCACGTAACGCAATGAGCGATTGCGAACCAACGATAAAAAATGATAAATACATTGGAATGGTAGACAGAAAATCTATGATTCCGTAGAAACTAAAAATATATCGTGATGGTTTTTTTATGGAAATGATTCTGGCAAAATATTCAAACGTAAATAAAATTGTAATAATCCACTCGGAAACATACAATAATGTTCCGTGTTTTTCTGCAAATTCATTAACACTTTCAAGCATTACCAGCAAAATACTTGCTAGAATTAAAAAAAGTAATACTACATCAAATAATTTTCCCGCAGGTGTATCTGCTTCGTATATAACCTCATGAAGTGTTGCTTTCCAATTTTTTGCCATATTGTAAATTTACTACTTATTTAGGAATTTTTCTTTTTTATGATTAATCGCGTGTTTTTCTGTAGAATTGATAATTTACTAAAAAAGTCTTTCAATTCTTGATATTCTTGTGGTTCAAAATAGAAGTTGTTGATAATCAGTTTGAAAGACATGTTCAATTGTCCGTTTTGCTGTACAGTTTTTAAAGCACAAATTGCTTTTCCATTACCAATAGTAAATTCTTGATTTTCTGGAAGATTGGCAAATTCATGTGTTGGCGGAATTGACATTAAAAAACGAGTGGTGTACACTCTTGAGAAAGCAAAATCTACAGGATATTCTCGTTTTTCTAGCGCAAACGGATTTTTAGAGAAAACTTTTAAGAAAAACGGATCTAAGAATGTTTCCGAATTCGAAAAACCATCTTCATCAAAATCTAAGGTAAATATTTCTTTTATAGGTTTTTCTACATTGGTGCGATCTTTTACTTCATAATCAGAAACCTCCAAAAAGGGTAGGGAAGATTCAAAATCATCCAAATAAGTTTCAGTATCATTTTCAAGAAGCTCTTGTCGTTTTTGGTAAGCTAAATATCCTGTATTTACTTGCGAAATTTTTCCTTTGGCAGTTCCATCTTCAGAAACAGTAATAGAAACAATGGTATTTTGACGATTTTCTTGATACGGATTGATCGTAAACCAATAGCTCGGATTTTTGAAATCCATAGCGCGTCCGTTGTAGTTTAATGCACGAATTGGTAACAATCCGAAGGAAAGTAATTTTTCAGTCGCATCAAGCAAAAATACTTCTTCTCCAATGGTCACTTTTGCCACTAAGTAATTAAAATCAGACATTACCGGATGCTTTTGTGTTGGCAAACCTTTGGCGCGTGTAGACAATAGTACCGTTTCCGTTTTAATATCGGCAGCCAACAGGCTGTTTACTAAAGATAAATTGACTTCGGGAACATTTCCTGTACGATTTTGAAATGCCTGACGCACGTTTGCATCACCAAAAAGGCCGTATTTTCCGTTCCAAGTGTAATGATCTTTGATAAAAGCATATATTTTTTTGGCTTTTTTTAATTCGGAAGGTTCATTCAGTATTTCATCAGAAAGTTTGTTTTTAAAGAATTTGTTTTTACGAACCTGCGCGCCAATATCTTTGTCTTTTCGCATGTCTTTATCAACCGCTTTCCACGATTTTGTATAGACATCTTTTCTGCCATCTAAGCGAACATATTCAGATAGTTCAAAGGCAATTCTTGAAATATAATTGTTTTTGGAAAGCATGTACGATTCTTCCTTAAACGCAGGAATATCTTTCATCGCATAACGCAATAATTCACAATCGGCTCTATCGGGAATTCCAGGGATTCTAAAACAACCTTTTTTTACCGAAGCTTCATTTACATCAAGTTTCTGAAAACCTTTTAAACTTCTGTTATAACGATAGTTTGCAGGAATTTTTGCATTAAATTCACTGTATATTTTTGGAATGTCAGATTGAAAATCCCAACCTTCAAAATTGTAAATATAGGGCGATTGTAATGTGTATTGGTATTCAATCACGCTTCCTACTTTTACATTGGGAAACGTGAAGCGCTTTTCCGCATAAAAACTATTTAAATCTACCGTAAAAACTTGATCTTCTGCTAATTCATTTTTTTCGCCAGGATTGTGCGTAACTGCTTTTATGTTTTTTATGTATTCGCTAGATTTTTCACTTTTGTAGACTGGAATTTCAATGTTTGCAGCGTCTAAACCTTGCTTGTCAAGAATTTTAATTTTAGCGTAATAATGTTTTATCAGCCAAATACGATCATTTTCAACGTCAAAAAAGTTTTCTCCATATTCTTCCAAAATGACTGCATGCGCTGTGGTATCTTTTGCGTACACTTTCATATTTAGTTCGTCTTGACTAACTCTGTTAAATTTAGAACTCATTGGGTTTTGTCCGTAGCAAAAGCTGGTACATAAGATGGTAAGTAGTAAATAAATCGGTTTCATGTGTATGGTTAATTAATTCGATCTGAGTGAATTAGGTTTTAAAGATTACAATGTAAACGTAATTGCCTATTGTAAGTGAATAATTTTAAATCTGTTTTTACGACGAAGATGACTTTGAATAATATGTTGAACATCTCTATTATTTTGCATAGGTGTAATGATTTTTTCTAAAACCTCTCTTTTGGTAATTTGATAGTTGAGACTGTAAAAACCAAAACCTTTGTATTGACCGTTTTCAATCAATATTGCACTGCGTTCATCGTGGTGACGACCTTTGTCAATAATCAGCATATTTTTGTTTGCATAACTATATCTATCAATAGCTTCTTGCACGCGTTTGTTATAAGAAGTCACGTCTTCTTGGTTGATACATGCGCCATCACATTCCTTAATAGTATATTGAAAACATTGTGATTTTGAGGAATGTAATTCGTTTATTTTTTGACACAATTTAAAATCTTCCGTAAGCTTAAACATCACGTGTTTTGCCTGTGACATGTTGGTAAACGTAGTGATGTGTTTTTTACGTCCATCAGCTTTTTCAATACGCAAACCTATATAACCATTTTCATCGACATAAGAACCCATTGCAAATTGAAAGATGTTTTTGCGTTGCGCTCGATTGTAGATTGGTCTTTTACGTTTAATTTCTTCACTTTCTTTTAAAAGAGCGACCAATTCGCTTCCTGTACGTTCAAAAGTAACGGCTGCGACTTGTTTTTGAATCTTTTTTGATTTGTTGTTTTTTCCTGTAAAATGTTGATTGACACGTTTTTTGATGTTTTTACTTTTCCCGATATAGATAATTTCACCTTTGGCATTATGCATATAATAGACACCAGTTGCAGAAGGTAAATTTTCAAGAATATCGAGCAAACGTGTAGCAACTTTTTTCTTGATTTCTGTTTTTACAGCTTGTTGAATGATGTTTTTTTCGGAATCTTTATCGAGTAATAATTGAAAAAGTTTTACTGTTGCAAGTGCATCGCCAGAAGCTCTATGTCTGTCACTCATCGGAATTCCAAGTGCACGAACCAGCTTTCCTAGCTTGTATGATTCCATTTCGGGAATTAGTTTCTTTGAAAGTTCAACCGTACAGAGGCTTTTGCGTTTATATTCGAAACCTAAACGTTTGAATTCTAGTTGTAAAATGCGGTAATCAAAACTAGCGTTGTGTGCTACAATGATACAATCTTCAGTAATTTCGACAATACGCTTGGCTACTTCGTAGAATTTTGGTGCATCGCGGAGCATTCTTGAATTGATTCCTGTCAAATTTACCACAAACGGTTGAATTTCTCGCTCAGGATTTACCAAACTAATAAATTGGTCAACAACTTCATGACCGTCAAATCTGTAGATAGCTATTTCAGTAATTCCTTCTTCATTATATTTTCCTCCAGTGGTTTCTATGTCTACTATTGCGTACAAACGATATGCGTTGTTTTTATAATTTGGGTATAAATATAAAAATAACTAAAGGATTTGCTTAGTTTACTGACGCATAATTTCGCGCACCGAAGATGCTACTGCCTATTCGTACCATCGTACTTCCTTCTTGAATTGCCAATTCGTAATCGCCACTCATTCCCATTGATATGATTTTTAAGTAGTTATGAATAGCTTTTAAAGTGTCGAAGGTCGTTTTTAAGTTTTTAAATTCTTGTTGAACTTGTGAAGTGTCGTCTGTAAAAGTTGCCATTCCCATTAAACCGACAATTGCAACATTTTCTAATTGTTGAAACTCCTCAGAAGCGAGCAATGTTGTAGCTTCTTCGACAGACATTCCAAACTTAGAATCTTCTTCCGCAATTTTTATTTGAAGCAAGCAATTAATGACACGATTGTATTTTTTTGCTTGTTTGTTAATTTCTTTTAGTAGTTTGTAACTATCAACTCCGTGAATCAGATCCACAAATTCAGCCATATATTTTACCTTATTTCGCTGTACGTGTCCAATCATGTGCCAAGAAATATCTTTGGGAAGTGCTTCCCATTTTTCTGCCATTTCCTGAATTTTGTTTTCCCCAAATACACGTTGTCCAGCAGTATATGCTTCTTGTAAATCGCTTATAGGTTTTGTTTTTGAAACTGCTACAAGAGTAACGTGAGTTGGTAATTTTTGTTGGTATTCTTGAATTTTTGAAGTAATTGACATGTAAAGAAATTATTGATGCAAAAATAATGATAATTTGAGGAATAGGCTAGTGGTTGGTGAGGAATTAGGTGTTTGTTGTGAGTTATGAGTTGTGAGTTGTTGTCTTCATGGGAAGAACCTTATTTCTCTACAATCTCCACTTCAAAAAGCTTGTCCCAGTACTTTCCAGTAACAAAATATGTGTTGGTTTTTGTATTGAAAGCAATTCCGTTAAAAACGTCAATTTGCGAGTGATTGGTTACTTTTTCCTTTAAACCTCTAAAATCTATAATTCCTTCCAAAGCACCATTTTTTGGATTTATAATCATCATGCTCGGATTTTGATAGCTATTCGCAAAAATCTTTCCGTTAATGTATTCCAATTCGTTTGCTTTTACATACGTTCGTTTGTTGTCACAAACCTGAATCGCGTATTGTTCTTTTAACGTTTTAGGATCTAGAATCCAGATATTTTCTGTTCCGTCGCTCTTGTATAATTTTTCGCCATCATTACACAATCCCCAACCTTCTTTACTATTTTGATAGGTAAAGGTGTCAATTCGTTCTAAATTATTAGGATTATATATAAAGCCTGTATTTGAACGCCACGTAAGCATGTATAATTTGTCATTTAAAACCGTAATTCCTTCGCCGAAATAGCGATTGTCTAATTCTATTTTTTGGTAAATTTTCCCCGTTTTATAATCTACTTTTCGTAGTGAAGATTGTCCACGCTGTCCCGTACTTTCAAATAATGTATCTCTAAAAAACTCCAATCCTTGTGTATATGCTTTTTGATCGTGCGGAAATGTATTGATAATTTTATAGGTATACACTTTCGGTTTCATGTTGGATAGAATCGTCAAATTTTTACGAGTAGTTGTCGTTTTGCCATCATCATACGTAATGGTAGCTTTTAAATTTTGCTTTCCTAATAAGGTTGTTTCAGGAATTGTAGTTTCTAAAATCAACGGATTTTTACTCGAATTTGATAACTTTTCATCGTTAATTTTATAATCAACATTCGAAATAGTCTTGTTTTCTGAGTTGATTAATGTTGCTTTAATTGCGCTATTCAACTTAAATTTTTCTGTTTTCCCATCAATTTTTAAAGAAAATTTAGGAGTTGTTGATTTTTTTTCGCCACCGCATGAAAAAACCGTTAGGCTTAAAAAAGTGATTATGAATATATTATAAAATTTCATTGGAATTCTTTATTTCTGGCAAGGTAATTCATAAAAATCAGTTTAAAAAATCATTGTTATAATGTAAAAACATTTTATATTTGCAGCGGCAAGTCCTACACAACCAGCTCCTGTTGAATCCTCCAGGGCGGGAACGCAGCAAAGGTATACGGTCGTAGCGGTGTGATGTAGGTAGCTTGCCATTTTTTGTACCCTAAAGTCAACGACCTCAAAAAAACTTCACGATGCATTTATAAAGAGTTTATATTTGTAAAAAACAATCAAAACTAAGCGCATGTCAAAAGTTGTATTAATTACTGGTGGTTCATCAGGAATTGGAAAATCTATTGGAATTCTTCTAGCCGAAAAAGGTTATACCGTGTACGGAACAAGTAGAAATCCTGACAAGTTTAAGGATTTTACAGCTTTTAAATTGATTGCACTAGATGTGCGTGATACCGCAACAATCCAGAAAGCAGTTACTACCATTATTGAAGCAGAAGGTCGTTTGGATGTTTTGATTAATAATGCAGGCGTTGGAATTACAGGTCCAATTGAAGAAACGCCCGAAGAAGAAATTCACAAGGCATTTCAGACAAATTTATACGGTCCGATTGCAGTGATGAAAGCCGTTTTACCTCAAATGCGCAAACAAAAAAGTGGTCATATTGTCAATGTAACTTCTATTGCAGGTTATATGGGATTGCCGTATCGCGGAATTTACTCAGCAACTAAAGGTGCTTTAGAGTTGGTTACGGAAGCCATGCGCATGGAAGTGAAAATGTTTGGAATTGAAATTGCAAATGTTGCGCCAGGCGATTTTGCTACCAATATTGCTGCTGGACGTTATCATACGCCAGTTTATGAAAACTCTCCGTATAAAGAAGTGTATGGAACGATGTTAAAAGAAATGGATTCGCATGTTGATGCAGGTTCTGATCCTACAATTATGGCAGAAGCAGTTTTAAAGATCATTCAAACGAAAAAACCAAAAATTCATTACAAAGTTGGCGCATTTATGCAGAAATTTTCAATTGTGCTTAAACGTGCGTTGCCAGACAAAGTGTATGAAAAAATGCTGATGAATCATTATAAGTTGTAAATACCGTTTCAAAAATGTTTTGGCGTAAGAAGAAAAATAAAAAGCAATATTCATGTTCCCAATGTGGAGAAGTTCATCAACAATGGCCTGCATTAGCGTTTGTCTCGCCAGAAAATTATCATAATCTCTCAAAGAGTCAAAAGAAAGAAATCGCAACACTTTCAGACGATTTTTGTATAATTCAATACGAAACAGAAACAAATTATTTCATTAGAGTTGTGTTAAAGCAAAAAATAATCGATTACGATGTATTTTTAGAATATGGACTTTGGGTTTCTTTAAGTGAAAAAAGCTTTAGAGATTATTCAGATAATTTTAAGAATAAACAACATGAAACAGGATATTTTGGTTGGTTATGTAATGAATTGCCTGCATATGAAAACATGATAAATATTCCGATGAATGTACTGATAAAAAAAGGAAATAAAAGACCAGAAATTTTCCCTCATGACGATTTTGAGCATCCATTTGTAAAAGATTTTTATAACGGAATCACTAATGCAGAAGCGGAACATAGAATTCATGCTATGTATGATGCTTTAAAGTAGTTTTAAAAAGTTTACTACCTCGTCATAAAAAACAATTCTTTTTCAATATCTTCAGCAGTGTTTTTTGTCTGTTTTCGCATGAAAAAATAGGGAAGACAATACATTAATACTGCGTGAATAATGATGAAAATAGCAAACGTTTCAAACGCTAGAAATCCTGAAAAGGACAGGAATATGATATAAAAAATCGTGATAAAGACGTAGTAAAAGATGATGAAATAATGAAATCCTTTAATTTCTAAATCGATCAGTGTATGATCTTCTTGTTGGCGAAATTGCGCTGTAATTTTTGCTAAATTTCGTCCTCTGTCAAATAACTCTCTGCGTTTTCTCATTTTGAATGAGTTGCTGGAAATACTGCCTTTGTATTTGTTTTTGCTTGATGAAAAAGCTTCAAAAGTTCCAGAAAACATACCAATATCTCCTTCGTCAACATTCTGTCTGAATCTATTGATAAACTCAGATTTTGAAATCGGTAGTTTGATCTGTTTTCGTTTTAATACTTTTATTCGCTCCAAAAAATCATCCATAGTCATATTTTTTTATAATATATTCGTGATTGTTTTATTAAATACGTTACAGTTTGGAGCATAAATTTTTAATTGTGTGTTTATAAATGGAAGGCGTGTAACTTTTTATAGTAAACTTACACAGATATTCAGGAATATAAACTACTTTAGAATCATAATTCGTAATAATACATGCAGCAAAACGTAAATACTACACTTTTAGAATCTAAATTAAAACGCTTAAAGATTTCTTTTTCTAAGAAAAATGATAAAATCATAATTGCACAATCAAACACAGATTATACTATTTTATTAGGCTTGATTTTTTTACCAATTATAGCAGGGATTGCAATTTTGGGTTTTCTATTTCCGATTGATTCAGTAATTAGAGAATCGCACAGTAGAAAAGTAATTGTAGCAAGCATTCTTTTTATTTCTTTCGGAATTACGAATATTATTCGAATGCGATCAAAATCGAAAGCAAACAAGCTCACTAAAGTTTTAGGTCACAAAGAAATTATTCTCAATACTAAAGAAGCTTCTAAACGCTTTGATACTAATAATATCAAACATTTTGATTACACCATTAAGAAATTAGACGAACAAACTTATTCCGGAAATTTGTTTTTAGTAGACACACAGCAAAACAAACATTTGATTTTGGGCTTTGATGCTGAAACAGAGCAGTATTTGATCGATGATTTGAAATGGTTTTCCAATTATTTTTCAGCACATGTTCAACTTAATACACAGAAATAGTATGCGAATTGTAAGTCTTCTTTTTCTAGTTTTCTTTATCAATAGTGCGATTTCACAAACAGATTTTAACGAAAAAATTATTGGCACTTGGCAATTTGATACTGTTGTTGGAGATATTTCAAATGCTGAAAAAGATACACTTATGAGTACTGATGTTTTGCTAACATTCCGTGAAGATGATTCTCTAATTATGGAGGTTGGTGATTTTGCTTTGGTAGTAACGTATGAACTTGACGATACATTATTAATTATTGGGAAAAATCAATATATCATCACAAAAATAGAAGACGATACCATGTCTTTTGAACATAATGCAGATGGAATAAGCCTTCGTTACACGTATAAAAGAAAGCCAAGAGATGAGTAATGAACAACCTAATAATCCGTTGCACGGAATAAAACTTGCTGAAATTGTAGAAACACTTGTGGAATATTATGGTTTTGAAGAATTAGCAAAACGTATCAATATCAATTGTTTTAAAAATGATCCTTCCGTAAAATCGAGCTTAAAATTTTTGCGTAGAACTCCTTGGGCACGAACCAAAGTAGAACAATTGTATCTCAGAGTGCTTGCGGAAACAAAACATAACTAAATGAAATACTTCATTGGTATTATATTGGTTTTAATAATACTTCTGTATGGATACTTATGGAAACTTCCTTTGCTAATCAGTATTGTATTGTTACTATTGTATTTTTTCATTTTATTTTTTTGGGAATATGCTGTATTGCGTTATAAAATTTCAGGAGAATTTCAAATGAGAAGCTACCGAAAATCATTGGAAACATTCGGTTTTGCAATTGCAATAATATGGACACTCATGTATGTAATCGATTTACACACGAAAGGTATAACGAACAGTAAACTTCCAATTGTAATCCTATTTTGGTTTGGTTCTTTGGTAAATATTATAATGTATTTTATGTATAAAAAGAAAAAGCCTGTAACCGTTTTTATAACTGGAGATTGGTTGCATTACAACAACCGTTGGAAAAAGAAACGAGACTTAAAAACGCTTAACTACATCGGAACTTCTAAGCTTGCAACTGACTTAATATTAGGGTTTACCGAAAAATCAGATGTCATCATTCCTATGAAGGAATACAAAAAAGAAGAATTCCGACAGTTTCTAGATATACTCATTGAAAAATCAGATCCAAAACACAAAGTATATCTTATAGATAATCTTACAGAAAGATTTCCCAAACAGACAAAAGAAGCTTAAAATGAACCAACATTACATGCAAATGTGACAACTACACATATTTTGCTAAAAATACCGTAAGTTTTATCGTAATTTGAAAGTGAGAAACAAAAGAAAATATACTACTGCTTCTTTAGTGTAGAACAGTAGCTATACTTTGAAATTTGGATTGAAAGCCTGTTAACGCAGGCTTTTTTGATACCATTGCACAATTATTTATTTACTTCGGCTTTCTATAGTTTTTAAAACTAAAAAGAAACAATTCGTTTCATGAAAATGTTAATAACTCACGAACTATTCTACAAGTTGAGGTTGTTTTCACATGTTTTAATATTGTAATTTTACGCAAAATTGCGTTAAGGATAGTAACGGCATCCTCCCAACTTGATTGGGAGATATAGTGAATAGCCTGTAAAAACGCCCTAAAAAAGAAAACACAACTTTATATTAAATTAGATAACAGATGAAATTTTTTATTGACACGGCTAACTTAGATCAAATTCGTGAAGCACAAGCTTTAGGTATTTTGGATGGAGTAACAACAAATCCATCACTAATGGCAAAAGAAGGAATTACTGGAAAAGAAAATATTATCAACCATTACAAAGCAATTTGTGAGATTGTAGAAGGTGATGTTTCTGCAGAAGTAATTGCTACAGACTTTGAAGGAATGGTAAAAGAAGGCGAGGAGTTGGCAGCACTAGATCCGCAAATTGTGGTAAAGCTTCCAATGATTGCGGATGGCGTAAAAGCGTGTAAATATTTTTCGGATAAAGGAATTAAAACAAATGTAACCTTAGTATTTTCTGCGGGACAAGCGCTATTGGCAGCAAAAGCAGGTGCAACGTATGTATCGCCATTTATTGGGCGTTTGGATGATATTTCTACAGATGGATTGAACCTTATAGCGGAAATCAGAATGATTTATGACAATTACGGTTTCGGAACAGAAATTTTGGCTGCTTCAGTACGTCATACAATGCACGTGATTGATTGTGCAAAAATTGGTGCTGATGTAATGACAGGTCCATTGAAATCGATTGTTGGTTTATTAAAACATCCGTTAACAGACATTGGTTTGGAAAAATTCTTAGCAGATTATAAGAAAGGAAACTAAACATTTTATAAAAATTACTTCGAGTTATTCGTGAAACCGAATTTAAGCTCGATTCATATTATAAATGAAAACGTCTTGGAAATTCTAAGACGTTTTTTTGCGTTCAATTTTGTATAGTAGAATTGGTATAAGTTTCAAACGAATCTCAACACAGAACTCGATTTAATAAATTTTATGATAAGATTGAAAATATAAATTTACTTTAATTGATCTCGTAAATCTGTATTGTAAATACTAGCAAAACCGTTGACAATATTTCCACTTTGATCGGTAATGATTAGTTTATTGATATTAATCAATGCGAAGTCTCGCAACAAATCATCTTTTCTACCAACTCGATACTGTCTGCTGCCAGGAAATTTCAGTTCTGCCACGGCTTTTTTCCAACGTTTATGATCGGAATCTAAGCTAATTCCAATAATATTTAAATTAGGATATTCTTTTGCCAAGACTTTGATCTTTTCAGTAATCAAATGTTTGTGGCGCATTTGTTTGGAAGTCCAAAAATAAAAAATAGTCTTTCCTTTTTTCGAATTCAGTCGATTTAGCGGAATTCTATTATACGCACTATCATACACGTAAATTTGATTGGAAAAACTATTGCCTTTCTGTAAATTTTTAACACCAATATGTAAGTTTGAAATTTCTTCTTTCGATTCCTTATCCGTTGCTACTTGTTGGTAAATTTTAAAAAATTCATTATTCTTTGGAATGTTGGAAGTATTGTGACTATAATACGAATATGCTGTAAAACGCAACAATTCATTACGTAAAAAAGGATACGTTACCAAACTATCAATCAAAGCCAGTTTGTTCTTATTATACGTCAATGAAGTATTTACCGCTTGGTTGCCTTTCCACGATTTACGCATACATTCACTATATGAAGAATTGTTGATAAACTGCATAATATAACGTGCATACGGACGGTAATAACTCATTGTAGAATCGTTCATATCTACATCTTTCTTGTAATCGAAAAATGAATCACTAATGGAAAGCGTCGAATCTTTCTTCTTTAAGTTATGAAACATATTCTGATACGTTTCACGATAGCGAAAGCTTCTATATTTGATAACTTTGTCCGTAAAGTTTTTAAATTCTTCAGAAACATTCGGATTGTTTACCAGAAACTTTTCTTGTTTCTTTAGTTTGATATTTTGTAGCGAATCAATCTTCTTCAAAAAAGTATCGCTATCCAATTGCGAATATTGATACACAGGTTCTTCGTGACTTTCATTCAACAAAAACAATTCAATATAAAAATTGTTCTTTTCAGCGCCTTTCCCTGTAAAAAACAAAGATTCGTCAAAAGCAAAAGTATTTAAGCGTAACAATAAACTATCACCCTTTTCAAGATTGATATATTGATACTCTCTGTTGTGATAAAACTTATACAATCCGTTTTTATGATCTTTCAATTTTGTTAAAAAACGATTGTTATCATCCAACTGCAAGGAATCTACAAAAGCTCCTTGGTGATATAACAACACATAATCATCCTGCGGATTGATAATTTCTCCACCAAAATAAGCAACATCTTTAGTCGCATTTTTAGTGGCGTTATCACAACCAAAGCAAATAAATATAAGTAATAATGGGGTAATATACTTCATAGTAACTTGGTCAACTTTTTCAAGTTTTAACAAAACTAACTATCACAAATGCAATACGCTGTTAATAGGCTGTTAAAAATATTGGTAAAAACGTTAAGAAACAGCATAGTAAAATTTGCCGTAATCCTTAGTAATATTCAATGTAATTCTTACTTTTGCGCAATATAAAAAAAAGAACAAAAAACTAAAAGAATGTTATCTGTATCTAACTTATCAGTGCAATTTGGTAAACGTGTCTTATTTGACGAAGTAAATACTACGTTTACAACAGGAAATTGCTATGGTGTTATCGGAGCGAACGGCGCTGGTAAATCCACTTTTTTAAAAATTTTATCAGGAAAGATGGAACCTACTTCCGGGCATGTTAGCTTAGAACCTGGCAAACGTATGTCTGTGTTGGAGCAAGATCACTTCGCATATGACGAATATCCTGTTTTAGAAACCGTAATCATGGGAAATAAACCATTGTTTGCGATAAAGAAAGAAATGGATGAAATATATGCCAAAGAAGACTTCTCAGATAAAGATGGAGAACGCGTAGGAGAGTTGCAAGTAGAATTTGAAGAAATGAACGGATGGAATGCCGATTCTGATGCCGCAGCATTGTTATCAAACTTAGGAATTCCTGAAGCAAATCATTACTCACTAATGAGCGAGTTGGATGGTAAACAAAAAGTACGTGTGTTACTAGCACAAGCACTTTTTGGAAATCCTGATGTATTGATTATGGATGAGCCTACGAACGACTTAGATTTTGAAACAATCTCTTGGTTAGAAAATTTCTTGGCAAATTATGACAACTGCGTCATTGTAGTTTCGCATGATAGACACTTTTTGGATGCAGTTTGTACGCACATTTCAGATATTGACTTTGCAAAAATAAATCACTACAGTGGTAACTATACGTTTTGGTACGAAAGTAGCCAGCTAGCCGCAAGACAACGCGCGCAACAAAACAAAAAAGCAGAAGACAAAGCAAAAGAATTACAAGAATTCATCCAACGATTTAGTGCCAACGTAGCAAAATCGAAACAAGCGACTTCTCGTAAAAAAATGTTAGAACGCTTAAAAGTAGAAGACATCAAACCTTCTAGTCGTCGTTATCCTGCCATAATTTTTGACAGAGATCGCGAAGCAGGAGATCAAATTTTAAATGTAGAAGGATTGAAAGCCTCTGCGGAAGGTGAAATACTATTTCAAAATGTAAACATCAACTTGGCAAAAGGCGATAAAGTGGCGGTTATTTCTAAAAATTCACGTGCAACCACCGCTTTTTACGAAATCATTAATGATAAAATAAACGCTGACGCGGGAACGTACAAATGGGGAGTTACTACGTCACAAGCCTACTTACCTGTTGATAACTCAGAATACTTTGACAACGATTTGACATTGGTTGATTGGCTACGTCAATGGGCAACGACCGAAGAAGAAAGAGAAGAAGTATACGTTCGTGGATTCTTAGGAAAAATGATTTTCAGTGGAGAAGAAGCCTTAAAAACAGCTAGAGTACTTTCTGGAGGAGAAAAAGTACGTTGTATGTTATCGCGTATGATGATGATTCGTGCAAACGTATTAATGTTAGACGAGCCAACAAACCACCTAGACTTAGAAAGTATTACAGCGTTTAACAATTCGTTGAAAAATTTCAAAGGAACCGTTTTATTTACCACACACGATCATGAATTTGCACAAACGGTTGCCAACAGAATTATCGAGTTAACACCAACAGGAGTGATTGATAGATATTCAACGTTTGACGATTATATGAATGACAAGAAAATAAAAGAACAACGTGAAAAAATGTATACGTTGGCTTAAGCTCAGTGTAGTGTCATCACTATTAAAAATATAAATAGCTAAAAAGTCCCTTGAAAAACTATTTCAAGGGACTTTTTTATGCGGAAGTATTGTATCAATACTATAAATTCAGAATTATTTACACGCTACGGAAGTCGGCAAATTCCGCTGTAGCAATCATAAGGATAATCACAAGGCTTGCGATCATTACAAAAACGTGGCGCTCCACCAATAATGTTTCGTTGCCCGTTTTTATTAATAAAACTAAATCCGTCGAGATTTGAAATTTTATCTAACATAGTTTTCTTTTTTTCATGAAGGATTAAATGTACGAAAAATTATCTTATGAATGATTACGGTTTTACCGTACTATTTTTTTCTTGATTATGAGACTACTAATGCTTTTTAGATTACTAGATCGCTTTTTTCTTATATAAATACATTACCTTCAATCATAAAAGTCACATCGAGTATTTTTCAAGAGGAAAAATGTATCAAGAAGTGCTTTGAAATCTAACTAAAGTGAGTTCGACATAAGAATTTTAGTTTGAAACTTTTCTTTTCCGCAGTATAGCAGGAGTTTTTCGTTAAAAATTTTCGAAGCCTTGGAGAAAATTTAGAAAAATTCATGTGGTTTTAGTTTTCCCCAAAAAGAAAAACTAAAAATACCTCTGGAAAAGTTCCCTTTCTTTTGTTTCTTTTCTTTGGGTAAGCAAAGAAAACGAAAATAAAACGCTAAAAATGAATTATATATCAGAATTATTGCTAAAATTACTATACATATAAATTGAATGATTTATATCGAACTGACGTTAACTAATAAAAAACGCTTTCTACCATTGTAAAAAGCGTTCTTATATTTTAAAATTGTACACTGAGCCGAGTCGAAGTGTACATGAAAATTATCGTAATTCTGCACCCAATTGCTTCTCAAAACTCTTTTGTAACTTGTTCATTATTTTATCAATCTGTTTGTCTGTCAGGGTTTTGTGTTCGTCTTGCAATGTAAAGCTTACGGCGTAACTTTTCTTTCCTTTCGGTAAATTATCACCTTGATACACATCAAACAAACTTACTTCTTTTAGCAAATTACGTTCACTTTGTTTAGCAATTGAATGAATCTCCGCAAACGTAGTCGCTTCGTCAATCAACAAGGCAAAATCTCTACGTACTTTTGGAAACTTCGGAATGTCTTTAAACTTGATTTTTCTGTTTTTAGCAACTTCAATCACATTATCCCAATTAAAATCTGCGAAAATTACTTCTTGTTTAATGTCAAACGCTTTTAAAACTTTGCGTTTCACAATTCCAAATTCAACCAATTTTGTTTTTCCTAAACTCAAGGTCAATCCTTCAGAAAATAAATCATTTTTAATAGGAGACGTTTTTAGTGAATTCAATCCTAAACGTGATAAAACTGCGGTTACAATTCCTTTTGCATAGAAAAAGTCTGTCGCTACAGGTTTGCTTTGTCGCCAAGTTTCTGCATGTAAATTTCCTGTAATTAACAACGATAAATGTTTGTGTTCTTCACGATTTTCTTCGCTGTATGCATGATATGTTTTTCCAAATTCAAAGAATTTTAAATCACTTTGTTTTCGGTTGATGTTATGTGAAATTGCTTCCAAACCAGAAAATAATAACGATTGACGCATTACGGACAAATCATTACTCAACGGATTCAACATCGTAATATTATGTTCCGTTTTTAATTGCTCAGAAAGTTCTGTATATGTAGCTGTCGTCAATGAATTCGCCATGATTTCATAAAAACCTTGCGACACTAATTGATTGGCAACAACATCTTGTAATTTATAATCTTCATAACGAGAAGTGTTTGAAATAGACGTATGCCATTTTTCATCAAACTGAATATTATTATATCCGTATACGCGTAAAATTTCTTCAATCACATCAGCTTCACGTTGTACATCAACTCTGTATGCAGGAATTGTCAATCCCAATCCGCCATCAGTAACCGAATTAATTTTAATCTCTAAAGACGATAAAATATTCTTGATGGTTTCTCGCGGCAATTCTTCCCCAATTAATTTGGTAATATTTTCGAAAGAAACACGTACTTGAAAATCTTCTATTTTTGTTGGATAACTGTCGGTTGCATCACTTGTAATTTCTCCACCAGCCAACTCTTGAATCAACAAAGCGGCTCTTTTCAACGCATATTCCGTAATATTTGGATCAATTCCACGTTCAAAACGGAAAGAAGCATCTGTATTTAAACCGTGACGTTTTGCCGTTTTACGAACAGAAACTGGATTGAAATATGCACTTTCTAAGAAAATATTAGTAGTGTTTTCTGTGACACCAGATTTAATTCCGCCAAAAACACCCGCAATGCAAAGTGGTTTTTCAGCATCACAAATCATCAAATCATCTTCGTGTAATTCACGTTCAACTTCATCTAAAGTGGTAAATTTTGTACCAGCTTCTAAAGTTTTTACAATGATTTTATTACCTGTAATATAATTTGCATCAAACGCGTGTAATGGCTGACCCAATTCGTGTAGTACATAATTGGTGACATCAACCACATTATTTTTCGGCGTTAAGCCTATTGCTTTCAAACGATGTTGCAACCATTCTGGCGAAGGTTTTACTTGCACTCCAGAAATTGTCACTCCGCAATAGCGTGGCGCTAAGTTTTTATCTTCAACTTCAACATCAATTTTTAGCGTTCTGTTATCAACTCTAAAACTACTTGTAGAAGGTGTAATTAATTCCAGTTTGACATCTTTTTGAAGCAAACCAGCTTTTAAATCTCTCGCAACTCCGTAATGACTCATGGCGTCAGCTCTATTGGGCGTTAAACCAATTTCAAAAACGGTATCATTTTCAATATCAAATACTTCACTTGCAGGTGTTCCAGGAACTAACGTTTCGTCCAACACCATAATTCCGTCATGACTTTCTCCTAATCCGAGTTCGTCTTCGGCGCAAATCATTCCGTTAGAAACTTCTCCACGAATTTTCCCTTTCTTGATTTTAAAACCGTTTCCTTCTGCATCATATAAAGTCGTTCCTACTGTAGCGACAGGCACTTTTTGTCCTGCGGCAA
>NZ_DS544873.1:1395363-1441411 GCF_000154725.1 Kordia algicida OT-1 | reverse complement strand
TCAAAGATTAATTAAAAAGACAATAAAGTCATATTTTATATTTTTGATTCATTTCAATGAAACAACCAGTCATGTATTTTAATAAAAACTGACCTTCTTTTTTGTTAGAATATTGAGTTTGTTGTGATGAATCAGAGTCATTATTTTTAATTATCGAATGATCCATATGATAAATACTATATAGATTTTTACGCTTACTAATTAATTTTACTTTTAATAAATCCTTAGTTAAAAAAGTGTTTAATTCTTCAAAACCAATAGGAGCATGATTGAATCTATCTCCTCTTGTACCTTCTCCTGCATTCTTAAAAGTGAAATTAAGTTTAGTTTTATCCTCAAAAAGTAATATTAATGAATCTCCTAATGCAAGAGTGATATCTTCATTTTTTGAATAAAAAGAAATATACACAAAGCCTTGATGATTTATTAAGGTCAGCCCTAAAAAATCATTGGCATTGGAGGTTTCATCTAAATATAATTTAAAATACTGAGTATCTTCAGAACTTACCTTATTTACTTTAATTGTTTTTTCGTCGGTAAATTCGTCTTCAAGCAATACAACTACTGTATCTTCTAATTTAATTCTGCTTTGATTGAATATTGCTTCATCAATCATATTATCATCAATTCTAGTAATAGAAAATATTATTCTATCAAATGAAATAGTTTGAAACAACTTAAAATATACTTTTTCTAATTTACCACTAAAAGGAAGCTTTATGTTAATTAAACCGCTACCATGTATTTTAGAAGTTAAGCAGAATAAAATTTCATTTGCCCTGAAATATTCTCCTTCAGATATGTAATATTCATTTAGATAAAATTTTTCTGAGGAAGGAATTTTTTTATTTATTACAGATTCACAAATATCTTGAGTTAACTTAATATTTTCAAAATTAGTATCATAATCTATAAAGTCATTTACTTTCTTTTTTTGCTCTGATTTAAACCATTTTAAGAACTTCATAAAGTTGTTATGTTAAAAATTTTCATCTAAAAATAACTAAAGATTTTTCTTTCACAAAGTTAATTTTGGTTTAAATTATTTACGTATTGTTCAAATTAGCTAAAATATTATTTAAATGAATTCAAGATAGTGCTACCCAGAAATTAAATATAGTTGTCAATTCTATTTTTTTGGCACTCTCAAAATCTTCTCCATTTTTCGTCCTTTGGCAAGTTCGTCAATCAACTTATCCAAATAGCGGGTTTTTCGAGTCAGTTCGTTATCAATTTCTTCAATTCTGTAACCACAAATCACACCTTTAATAAGCGGCGCGTTTGGATGTAGCGTGGCTTCTTCAAAAAAAGTTTTAAAAGTTACTTTCCGATCAATCATTTCCTGAATCTTTTCATCATCAAATCCTGTAAGCCAAGTAATCACTTCATGCAATTCTTCTACAGTTCGCCCTTTCTTTTCTACTTTGGTAACATAATGCGGATATACCGAAAAAAACTTCATATTGGCAATACGCTCATTGTGTTCAGCTGTAACTTTCATCTTTAAAAATTTTATAATTAAAACTAATGGAATTCTTTTGCAATACAAAATCATCACACAAATTATTGTAATTTGTGAACAATTGTCCGAACTAACCTGTAATAAAACCAGTCGCATGCAAAAAATATATATACTATTACTAGGAATACTACTTATTTCCTGTGGAGAAAAAAAAGCAAAAAAAGAAACCTACAGTCTAAAAAAAGGTTCTTGGCTTGTAGCGTTACAAGTACAAGATGAAAAAGAATTACCATTTATTTTCACGACAACTTCAAATGGAATCGAAATTCACAATGCTACCGAACGAATTCCTGTGAGCGATATTACCATCAAAGACGATTCAATTATCATAAAAATGGACGTATACGAAGGTGTTTTACGAGGAAAATTTACTGATGAAAACACGATTTCAGGAGAATTTGCCAAAGTTTCCTTAGATAGATATGTGCCTTTTTCCGCAACTTTTGGCGAAACGAAACGTTTTCCGAATGGTAACACTGACGCTGTAGCGGATATTTCTGGGAACTGGGAAACCGTGTTTAGTCCAAATACAGAAGCCGATCGTTATATTGCCAAAGGAATTTTTCAACAGAACGGAAACAACGTCACAGGAACATTCCGAACAACTACAGGTGATTATCGCTACCTAGAAGGAACTCTTAATGGAAATCAATTACAAGTCTCTACGTTTGATGGCGCACATGCATTTCTATTTACAGCAACGGTCACAGACAGTACGATGATTGGCGAATTTCAATCGGGAAATCATTGGAAAGAACCATTTATCGCAAAACGCAACGAAAACTATGAATTACCTGATGCTAAAACATTAACGTATCTCAAAGAAGGATATGATACATTTGATTTTTCATTCCCAGACAGCAACGGAAAAATGATTTCACTTTCAGATGAAAATCTACAAGGAAAAGTACGAATCGTACAAATTATGGGAACTTGGTGTCCAAACTGCTTGGATGAATCTACGTATTATGCCAACTATGCAAAAAATAATCCTGAAGTAAAGTTTGTCGCACTAGCATTTGAATATGTTAAAACGAAAGAAAAAGCATTCAACAGCATTCAGCGTTTGCAAAAACGATTAAACATTCCATATCCAATCTTATTGGCACAATTTGGAACATCCGACAAGAAAAAAGCGCAAGAAAAATTACCGATGTTAAATCATGTACTATCATATCCGACGACAATTTTTATAGACAAAAAAGGAAAAGTTCGACGCATTCATACAGGTTTTAATGGACCTGCCACAGGCGACAAGTATCTCAACTTCAAAAAAGACTTTGAAAACTTTATTTCAGCGCTTCAAAACGAAGAATAATTACGGTTTAAATGATTGATTTGTAAGGTATAAACGTAAAAATGCATTTAAAACAATAAGTCAACAATTTGTTAACATAAAATTAGGAATGTAATTGTTAAAACGAAGTATTTTTAGTGTGTAGAAATAGAAACCATGCCAAAAATATTTTCAGATACAACTATCAAAATTCACATATATGATATCTCAAAAGATATCCGACAAAACGTCTTCTTTCCGTTCGGAATTAAGACGTTTTTTTTTGAGAGCATATAAAATTATGTTTAGTTGCTTTAGAATGTTTGCCGTATAGTTTCACAACTAATAAACACAACCAAAATAACTCACATGAAGAAACTTTTACTCTGGCTATTTTTAGCCGTAAGCATCACAGCGTATGCACAAATTCCATCGTATTACAACGATGTCAATCTATCTCAATCGGGAACAGATTTAAAAGACGAATTGGCAACCAAAGTGATTTCAACACACACAACCTACTTATCGTACACGCCTGGCGTTTGGAACGCATTGCAACAATCGGATGTAAATCCAAACAACAGCAACGAAGTCATCTTAATTTACGGTCATAATGACAATGACGGAAATGTAAAAACCGACAGAACACGTGGAAAATATGACAATGGCGGAAGCGTAGGCGATTGGAACAGAGAACACGTATTTGCAAAATCATTGGCAAATCCAGACTTGGGAACTTCTGGAGCAGGAGCAGACGCACACAATTTGCGTCCGTGTGATTTTCAGCAAAATTCCACTCGTAACAACCGTAAATTCGGAACAGGAACTGGAGCTGCAGGATTCATCAACTCTAATGGTGATTGGTATCCTGGAGACGAATGGAAAGGCGATGTTGCACGTATGATTATGTTCATGTACATACGTTACGGAAATCGCTGTTCACCTATAAATGTAGGAACAGGAAGCTCAGTAAGTATTGACAACAATATGATTGATTTATTTTTACAATGGAATGCAGACGATCCAGTTTCTACCTTTGAAGCTTCTCGTAATGATGTCATAGCAAACATTCAAGGAAACAGAAATCCGTTTATCGACAATCCAGCATTTGCAACTCAAATTTGGGGCGGTCCACAAGCAGAAGACAAATTTGGAAATGGTGGCGGCGATTCTGGTGATGGTGGCGGAGGAAATCCTGGCGGAAGTACAGACGATTTATTTTTCTCAGAATACATTGAAGGTTCATCAAATAACAAGGCATTGGAAATTGCCAACTTCACAGGAAGTACTGTAAACTTATCTAGCTACACAATTAAAAAACAAACCAATGGTGCGGGAAGTTGGTCTTCGCCATACAGTTTGTCAGGAAATCTAAGCAATGGAAATGTATATGTAATAGCGCACAGTTCTGCGAGTTCTACCATAAGAAATCAAGCAGATGCCACTACAGGAACTGCAATTATTACCTTTAATGGAAACGATCCTGTAGGATTATTCAAAAACAATGTCTTAATCGATATTATTGGAGATTTCAATGGCGGAAGTTCTAACTTTGCACAAAATGTAACTTTGCGTAGAAAAGCAAGCATCACGAGTCCGAATACAAGCTACACAGAAGCAGAATGGGATGAATATGCTACCGATACTTCTTCAAACTTAGGTTCACATTCAGTTAATGGTGGCGGAAGCGGAAGCGGAACAACAGCAGGAAGTACAACTGTATTACACGAAGGTTTCTTTGAATCTGGCTTAGATGGTTGGGTTGATGGCGGCGGCGATTGTTACCGTTATAGCGGAAGCAGATCGTATGAAGGAAACTACTCTGTACGTATTCGTGACAACTCAGGAACAGCCTCATCAATGACATTAAATAATGTAAATGTTGCTGCGTATGATGAAGTAGAAGTAGAATTCTATTTCTATGCATACAGTATGGAAAGCGGAGAAGACTTCTGGTTGCGTTACTACAATGGTTCTAGCTGGCAAACGGTGAGAGCGTATAGAAGTGGAACAGATTTCCAAAACAATAACTTCTACAGCTCAAAAGTGACGTTGAGCAGCGCGAATTATAACTTTACAAGCAATGCCAAATTCAGATTTCAATGTGATGCTTCGGCAAATGCAGATGAAATCTATATCGATCAGGTGAAAATTACGGGTATTATCAACGCTTCCGCGAGAATGAACTCGGAGCCAACCAAATCATCAGACATTACATTATTGTCAGTTTCCCCAGAAGAAGACGAATTGGCTGTTAATGAAGATTTTACCATCTATCCCAATCCTGTCGTAAATCAATTAGAAATAAAGATTTTTGCTGCAGAAAATGCTTCTTACAAAATCCACAATTTATTTGGACAAGTAGTAAAAGTTGGAAACTTACAAAACAAAACACTCAATGTGAGTAACTTAAAAGCAGGAATGTACATATTACAAGTAAACGATGGAGACGAAATTTTGACAAAGAAATTTATGAAGAAATAAACGTTCAATCAAAATATATGAAGAAAGCCTTGCAATTTTGCAGGGCTTTTTGCTTACGAATGATTAAATTTACGATATGCGAATAACTCTTTTTATCATCAGTATCATCTATTGTTTAAACATAAACGCACAAGATTTAAAAAAGCACCGTTGGGAACACAGAATCTTAATCGTGAAAATGCCAAGTGTAAATTCTAAAGAAGCACAAGCACAACTCAAAGAAATCAATATGTCGCAAGAAGGAATGATTGAACGAAAATTAGTGCTTTACACCATTATCGAAGATGATTTCATTTTTATGAATTACGAAAACTGTCAGCTCAATAACAAAGGGAAAGTATCTAAAAAGATAAAGAAAATCTTAAATTCGAAAGATGATTTTGAAATACTTTTGATTGGTTTAGACGGCGGAATCAAACTGCAACAAAACACTGTATTAACCAAAAAAGCATTATTCAATAAAATAGACGCTATGCCTATGCGTAGTAACGAACTCAGAAGAAAGCAGCAAAAAAACTAACATAACGAGAGTTCGACGTAAGAATTTTAGTTTGAAACTTTTCTTTTCCGCAGTATAGCAGGAGTTTTTTGTTAAAAATTTTCGAAGCCTTGGAGAAATGTTAATTCATGAACTCCATAACTGAAAATAGAGCATGGTGAACTAAAATTTAGAAAAACTCATGCGGTTTTAGTTTTTCCATAAGAGAAAAACTAAAAATACCTCTGGAAATCAAAGATTCATGAGTTCCATAATTGGAAATAGAAATCATACGAACTAAAAGTTCCCTTTCTTTTGTTGATGCCTGTGCTGAACTTGATTCAGTATTCTTTGGGTAAGCAAAGAAAATGAAAATAAAACCTTAAAAATGAATTGTATAGCAGAATTATTTCTAAAATTACTATAAATATAAATTGAATGATTTATATCGAACTGACGTTAACATATCTTTCTATGTTGATGACTTTTAAAAATGTTAATTAACATTTTGATTCTTAAGATTAACAAAGTTATAACAAGCGTACACGCATTGAAATCCTAACTTGTTTTCACAAACCTAATTAACTCACCTAAAATTATGAAAGCAAAAATTACATACATTGCTGGCTTTGCTATTTTTATATTCTTACTCACAAGTTCTACAGTATTTGCACAGCTAAACACACCACGCGGAAGCCAAAAAGCTACAGTTTCTCAAACCGTTGGAATCTCTACAATTGAAGTTACCTATTCAAGACCAAAAGTAAGAGAACGTGAAATTTGGGGGAAATTAGTTCCATACGGAATGAATAATCTCGGATTTGGAACCGCAAAAGAATCGCCTTGGCGTGCAGGAGCAGATGAAAATACCACAATTACGCTATCACATGATGCGAAAATAGGAGGAAAGCCTATCAAAGCAGGAACGTACGGACTACACATGATTATCAAAGAAAATGACAAAGCAACGATTATCATTTCTAGCAATAGCAATTCTTGGGGAAGCTACTTTTATAAACCTTCTGAAGATGTATTGCGCGTAGATGTACTAACTACTAAAATTCCGCATGAAGAATTATTAACGTTTGATTTCATTCAAGTAAACCCAAATTCGGCAACTTTGGCTTTACAATGGGGAACAAAAGAAATTCCTTTTAATATTAGTTTTGATGTAACGAACATTGTTTTGGCAGATATTCGTAAAAAAATGCAAGATCAACCAGGATTCAGTCGTCAAACTTGGGAACAAGCTGCGGCGTTTTCGCTTAACAATGGTGGCGACTTAAACGAAGCGTTAACTTGGATTAATAATGCAATTTCAGGACAATTTTACAGCAAGCAAACGTTTAATAATACACAAATAAAAGCTGCAATCTTGATGAAACAAGGTAAAAAAGCAGAAGCTTTATCTGCTATGGATGAAGTATTGCCAATTGCAACCGCACTTGAAATTCATGGCTACGGACGTCAACTCATTGCACAAGGAATGAAAGACAAAGCGATGGAAATTTTTGAATACAATGCAAAAAAACACAAAGGAACTTGGCCTGTACATTACGGAATGGCAAGAGGATATTCAGCTAAAGGAGATTTTAAAAAGGCAATAAAACACTTAGAAAAGGCGTTAAAAAATGCACCAAATGCTCGTAGTAAAGCAAATGTTCAAGCAAATTTGGACAAGCTAAAAAAGGGAGAAGATATCAATTAGAAAAATGAAAATTGCTATATGAATGAGAATCAATCACCGTCATTCATCACATATAAAAAGCGTCTGTCATTACGATAGACGCTTTTTTTAGTAAATTATTCTGATCTTTTTTTGAATTCTTCATTGTGAATCGAACAACGAACTATTCAACTTATAAACTTTTTGTTATTTTCTGTTGATTCGTTTTGGGTATATTTATTGCAAACCCTATGAATCGTCTTTGCGAGGCGAAAGCCAAAGTAATCTGTTTCTAGGAATATTCAGTTTTTCTAAGAAACAGATTGCCACACATTTTTTCATTTCCGTTACGCAAACTGTAAAATGCTCGCAAAGACGTTTCTTTTTCAATAGAGTAATTTGATAATGTAATAATTTATCCCAAATTTTAATGTGAAACTGAACTTGATTCAGTTTGACGTAGATAAAAAACACCAAAGAAGAAGAAAGAAATCTAACAAAGGAATCTAAAAGCGTTCACACTGAGCTTGTCGAAGTGAAGCGATCTAACAATCTAATATTCTAAGAGCGCTAGCGAGTCTAGACTACACATGCTGATCCATCAAAATCACATTTCCATCAGGATCTTTAATCACAAAACTTGCTGGACCAGAAGTACTTTCGTCAGCTTCTGTAGCAAATTCAAAATTTTTCTCTTTCAATTCTTTTTGAATCTCTCTAACATCTGTGAACGATTCTAATGGTTGTGCATCTTGCGACCAACCAGGATTAAACGTCAGAATATTATCTTCAAACATACCTTGAAAAAGTCCAATAACAATCTGCTCATTCTTCATAATAAGCCAATTCTGTTCAATATCTCCGTGGAATTTGGTAAAACCTAAATTCTCATAAAAAGCTTTGGAAGCGTGAATGTCTTTTACGGCAAGACTCACCGAAAATGCACCTAATTTCATATTGTTTTGTGTTGATTCGTAATAAGGTTTGTTTAAAAATACAATTTTTTTGGATTTGTTTTTTGATGATCTGTGAATCTGTTCTTTGTGTATTCGTTTTCTGTTGATTTGTTTTTATGTGTATTCTAGAATCGTCTTTGCGAGAATTTAGAAGAAATTCGTGGCAATCTGTTTCTAGAAATATTCAGTTTTTCTAAACAGATTGCCAAACATTTTTCGATTTCCGCTACGTGAACTGTAAAATGCTCGCAAGACGTTTCTTTTTAATGAAGTAATTTGATAATTTGAAAGTGTAACAATCGATCTTTAAATTTTATGTGAAACTAAATCAACTTCACACATGTGTAAGTCATTTGTGAAAATCATCAAAACAAAGAGAAAAAAAGAAAAACAATTCGTGAATTCGTGACAAAACCTACAAATTCATCATTCTTAAATTTAAACTTACTGATAAAAGATTCAAATTCAAACAACTTGCTTACACACAAATATTCAATATTATCTAGGCTTCTTAAAAAACAAAAAATACTATCAGAAACAACCTTGAATCCTTGAATTGAGCGAAGCGAACCTAACTAATATAATTCCAAATATTCTTATGTTTTACCAATTGCGCAAAGGTATAGCGAACAGCTTTATGCTCTGGAGCCATCAAACTCGGATCAGCTTTTAAAACTTGTTGCGCAAAGTAACGCGCCGTTTTAAGAATATCATTATCCTTTACAATATCTGCAATTTTCAAATTCAACACGCCACTTTGTTGGGTTCCCATAATATTTCCTGGACCGCGAAGTTTCAAATCGACTTCTGCAATTTCAAATCCATCGCTCGTGCGAACCATTGTTTCTAAACGTGTTTTTCCATCGGCACTTAACTTGTGACTTGTCATTAAAATACAAAAACTTTGTTCTGCGCCACGTCCTACGCGACCGCGTAACTGATGCAATTGTGACAACCCAAAACGTTCGGCACTTTCAATAATCATAACAGAAGCATTCGGAACATTTACACCAACTTCAATCACAGTTGTAGCCACCATAATTTGCGTTTCTCCTTTGATAAAACGATTCATTTCAAAATCTTTATCGGCAGGTTTCATCTTTCCATGTACAATTGAAATTTGATAATCAGGCATTGGAAATTCGCGTGCAATGCTTTCATAACCATCCATTAAATCCTTATAATCCAGTTGTTCTGATTCTTGAATGAGCGGATATACGATGTAAATTTGTCGTCCTTTGGCAATTTCATCACGAATGAATCTGAATACCTTCAAACGATTGCTATCGTAGCGATGAACGGTTTTAATGGCTTTTCTTCCAGGTGGCAATTCATCAATCACAGAAACATCCAAATCGCCATACAAACTCATGGCAAGCGTTCGTGGAATCGGCGTTGCAGTCATTACCAAAATATGTGGTGGAAACGTATTTTTATGCCATAATTTAGCACGTTGCGCCACGCCAAAGCGATGTTGCTCGTCAATAATTGCCAAACCAAGATTTTTAAATTGTACTTTATCTTCCAAAATGGCATGTGTTCCAATAAGAATATGCAGCGATCCATCTTCTAACATTTCGTGAATCACACGTCTGTCTTTCGTTTTTACGGAACCTGTCAACAGCTTTACGTTCAATCCTAATGGTTTTACTAACTCCATGATACCGTTGTAATGCTGAATTGCCAAAATTTCCGTTGGAGCCATAATACAAGCCTGAAAATCATTATCAATCGCTAATAACATAGACATGAGTGCGACAATCGTTTTTCCAGAACCAACATCACCTTGCAACAATCGGTTCATTTGTGCATTGCTGCCTAAATCATTCCGAATTTCTTTAATCACACGTTTTTGCGCATTGGTAAGTTCAAAAGGCAAATGATTTGCATAAAATTCATTAAACTTTTCACCAACTTGATCGAATGGAAACCCTTTTATTTTGCTTTTGTGGATGAGGTTTTTGGTAATAAGTTGAATTTGAATGTAAAAAAGTTCTTCAAACTTCAATCGATATTGTGCTTTCGCTAATAATTCTTGACTTTTTGGAAAGTGAATATTGAACAATGCTTCCGTTTTGGAAATCAATTTCAGTTCATTCAAAATAGTTGGAGGCAAGGTTTCATAAAACTGCGTGCGTGATTCTATGAACAATTGTTGCATCAACTTATTAATCACTCTATTTGTAATGCCTTTGTTGTTTAATTTTTCTGTGGAAGGATACACAGGTTGCATCGCAGTTCGTAGACTTTGCTCGTGTTCTTTAAGCAATTCCATTTCAGGATGTGGCATAGAAAACGTTCCGTTGAACCAATTCGTTTTACCAAAAATCACGTATGGCGTGTTCAGTTTTAAACTGTCTTTAATCCATTTGTGTCCGCGAAACCAAACCAATTCCATTTCGCCAGTAGCATCCACAAAAGTGGCAACCAAGCGTTTTCCGCGTTTTTGCTGTACCATTTTGATATGCACAATCTTCCCAACAACTTGTACTTCCGAAGAATTTCGTTGCAATTCGTTGACTTTAAAATAGCGAGTTTTGTCAATATATCGATTTGGAAACAGGTTGATGAAGTCTTGATACGTATGTATTCCAAGTTCTTTACGAAGCAAATCGGCACGGTTTGGTCCAACGCCTTTTAAGTAATCGATAGGAGTTTGTAATACGTTTTTATTCATCAATTCAAAAGTAAGTCAAACAGAATTGTGAAGCAAACGGAATTGTCATTCCTATATAGGCAGGAATCTATTTTTGATTGAAAAATTATTCCATTTGAAGCATTTTATCAAAAAACAAGTAAAGAATTTTTAATTCAGCTAATTAAAAAACGGATACAGTCAATCCAAAATAATATCAAAAGGTATCTTCACGCAGAATTATTAAAACACTACATGAAAGCATCAGACGTATTTATCAAAGCACTAGAAAATGAAGGCGTAGAATATATTTTTGGACTACCAGGAGAAGAAAACTTAGATATTTTAGATTCCATTCGTAAATCAGACAAAATAAAATTTGTACTTACACGTCACGAACAAGGCGCAGGTTTTATGGCTGCAACTTACGGAAGACTTACAGGAAAAGCAGGAGTTTGTATGTCAACATTAGGACCAGGAGCAACAAATATGGTAACACCAGCAGCGTATGCACAACTTGGCGCAATGCCTTTAGTAATCATTTCTGGTCAAAAACCGATCAAAGAAAGCAAACAAGGAAATTTTCAAATTATAGATGTGGTTGAAATGATGAAACCACTCACAAAATATACCAAACAAGTTACCAACGGCGATCAGATTTCGGCGATTACACGAGAAGCATTTCGCTTGGCGCAAGATGAACGTCCTGGCGCAGTTCACATAGAATTCCCTGAAGATATTGCTAGAGAAGAAGTAAAATCTCCTCAAATATTTGATGTTGTAAGTGTTCACATACCAAATGCTACATCAGCTTCTCTAGAAAGAGCTTCAAAGATGATAGAAAACGCAAAAATGCCACTATTATTAATTGGAGCAGGAGCAAATAGAAAAAGAGCTTCCGAAGCATTGAATTCATTTGTAGATACCATTGGAATTCCATTCTTCAACACACAAATGGGAAAAGGAATTATTGACGAACGTCACGATTTATATCTAGGAACTGCAGCGTTATCAGACAATGATTTTATTCACGAAGCGATCAAAAGTGCCGATTTAATTGTAAATGTTGGACATGACACGATTGAAAAACCACCTTTTTTCATGCATCCTGATAACGAACGTAAAGTAATTCATGTAAATTTCTTTCCCGCAGAAATAGATGAGGTTTATTTTCCGCAATTAAATGTCATTGGCGATATCGCTTACAGCATCAATCAGCTTACAAATGCTTTACGACCTGTGGCAAAATCATGGAACACGGATTTTTTTATGAAAATAAAGAAGCATGTTACAGAACGTTTGGCAAAATATCAAAATGACGATCGTTTTCCAATCTTACCTCAACGTTCCGTAAAAGTAATTCGAGATAGTATGCCTGATGATGGAATTGTAACATTAGACAACGGAATTTACAAAATATGGTTTGCACGAAACTATCCAACGTATGTACCAAACGGATTATTGCTAGACAACGCTTTGGCTACCATGAGTGCAGGATTGCCTTCTGCAATGATGGTAAGTGAATTATATCCAGAAAAAAAAGTAATTTCAATAAATGGTGATGGCGGATTTATGATGAATTCACAAGAACTAGAAACTGCTGTGCGACTCAACTTAAATTTAGTCGTAATTATCTTAAATGACAACGCATACGGAATGATTCAATGGAAACAAGAAAAAGATGATTTAGACAAATATAGTCTCGATTTCAAAAATCCAGATTTTGTAAAATATGCAGAAAGTTTTGGCGCAACAGGATATCGTCCGGAATCTGTTGTAGATTTTACAAACGATCTTGAAACGGCACTTAATACCGATGGCGTTCACTTGATCGATTTGGCAGTAGATTACTCGCTAAATCACAAAATACTAAATGTATTACTAAAAGAATATTCAGAAAATATAAAAAAATAATCCTATGGAAACTACAAAAACAATCAATCCTGCTACAGGCGAAGAAATTGCTTCCTACGATCGAATAACTGCTGACGAAGCAAAAGAAAAAATAGCCAAAGCAAACAAAGTATTTCAATCTTGGAAAAATGAAAGTTTTGAAAAGCGTGCAAAATTAATGCACAAACTCGCAGATATTTTAGAAAATAACACTGACAAATACGCAACATTGGCAACGCAAGAAATGGGTAAAATCATTGGTCAATCGCGAGGAGAAGTTGAAAAATGTGCACGAATCTGTCGTTATTACGCTGACAATGCCGCTTCATTATTGGAAAACCGATCTGTGGAAACAGAAGCATCAAAAAGTTACGTAACATTTCAACCTTTGGGCGTTTTATTGGCGGTAATGCCTTGGAATTTTCCATTCTATCAAGTCATTCGTTTTGCCGCACCTGCGCTTATGGCGGGAAATACTTGTGTTTTAAAACACGCTTCCAATGTACAAGGTTGTGCATTTGCTTTAGAAGAAATGATTGAAAAAGCAGGATTTCCAAAAGGAATTTTTGCCAACTTAAACATCAGTTCGGATGCTGTAGAAGAAGTTATTGAAAACGAACACGTAAAAGCTGTGACCTTAACGGGAAGTGAACCTGCGGGACGATCTGTTGCCGCTATTGCGGGAAAAAACTTGAAGAAAACGGTGATGGAATTGGGCGGAAGCGACGCGTATATCATTTTGGAAGATGTCGATTTGGAAGAAGCTACCGATTTAGCAGTATTTGGAAGATTGCAAAACAACGGACAAACGTGTATTGCTGCGAAACGTTTTGTGGTTGTAGATAAAATATACGATGATTTTCTAGAAATGTTCACAGAAAAAATGCAAGCTAAAAAAATGGGCGAACCAATGGATGAAGATACTTTTCTTGGTCCGATGGCACGTGCAGACTTGCGTGACGAATTACACGATCAAGTAGAAAAAACGGTGATTCAAGGTGCACGATTGGTAATTGGCGGAAAAATTCCGAAGCAAAAAGGCGCTTATTATCCTGCAACCATTCTTGCAGAAGTTGAACCTGGAATGGAAGGATTTGACAATGAATTATTCGGTCCTGTTGCTTCAGTCATCAAAGCGAAAAACGAAGCACATGCTATCGAATTAGCGAACAATTCTACTTTCGGATTAGGTTCAGGAGTTATTACGGGAGACAAAGATCGTGGTGAAAAAATTGCTTTGCAACTTGAAGCAGGAAACAGTTTTGTAAACAAACTTGTCGTATCTGATCCGCGTTTGCCATTCGGAGGCATAAAAAACAGCGGTTACGGACGCGAACTTTCCGGTTACGGAATTAGAGAGTTTACCAACACAAAATCTATTTGGATAGATTAACAAGTATGAAACAATAACCTTAAATAAAGAATTTACTTTTAATTAATTCACCCTAAAAACGCTGAAGTCCATAAAAACCAAACGACTAAATTCTATCACTTCAGCGTTTTTTTAAGACAAAACCAAAGCCGAAATCGATCTGATTTCGGTTTTAGTTTTATAAAATTTTTTTTGAAAATTGATTCTAACTAAACATTAAAAATCTTTTGGATGATTTTGAGGCTAAGTAAGAAAATTGTAGTTTTAAAAATAACTAAATTCTTAAATAAAAACAGGTTTGGTTATAGTAGAAATATACCGAATTTGGTATATGCATATGTTATGCCACATTAAGAATGTAACAAATTAAAAAACTTGATGTCCTTATTGAAACTCAAATCAATGAATATTAGAACTCAATTAAAATTATCTGTTTTACTTTTTATAATTCTGGTTTCTTGTCAAAAAACATTGAAAAATAAAACCATTGACGGAATTTGGGTTCAAGAAGGTTATGGTAGAATGATATCAATCAAAGATTCCATTTACACTTATTTCAACACAACCGAAAACTCCTGCATACCATTGATTTCGAATGGTAATATAACCCATAGATTTAAAATTGTAGATTTCAAAGATGATAAACTTATTTTGAACCCAGGTGGGATTGTTGATTATCATTTCAAAAGGATAGACAAACTTCCTGAATATTGTATAAATCACGACACAAATAAAAACAATTCACCTGAACTAAACTTTGGTGTTTTATGGAATACTTTTGACAAACACTATGCGTTTTTCGAACAGCGGAATATTGACTGGGACAGTGTAAAAATAGAATCCCAAGAAAAACTAAACAACATTCAATCCAATAAGGAATTATACAATTTTTTCGCAGATATTTTAAATAGCTTTAATGACGGACATATCAGATTAGATGTACCAGATTCATTGAGAGTAAAAAACAATATTAGTAAAAAGAGTGATAACATAAAATCAAAAAAGGAAGTAATAAACGACATTCTATCTACTTATTTGAACAGTTTCAAGGGATATAATAATGGAGTTATACAATGGGGAATCCTAAAGAATGAAAATATAGGTTACATTGTAGTTACGGACATGAACAATTTCTCTAATTACATTCCAAATCAAGATTTATCAGTAAAGCAGTTTGACAAAGAATATGAAAAAGTTCTGGAAACTAAATCTGGCATTACTCAATTAGATGATGAGCTTAATGGAGTAAACTTTATTATGAACCGAGTATTATCGGATTTAGTAGAAACTAAATCCATAATTATTGACTTGCGATTTAACGGAGGTGGTTATGAAATAGTTGCATTAAAATTATTGAGTTATTTCATTAAAGAGCAAAAACATATTCTATCAATTAAAGCAAAAAAAGGAAATAATTACACAGATGTGCAAGAACACATTTTAAATCCAGCAAAAAACGTTTATCAAGGGAAAGTAACAGTATTAACGAGTCATAATACAGCGAGTGCCGCCGAAATTTTCGCTCTTGGTACAATGGCGTACCCTGAAATAAAACGTTTTGGCTCTTCAACTAATGGAATTTTCTCAGAAATTTTATGGAAAAGCTTACCTAATGGCTGGGAGTTTAGCTTATCTAATGAAGTCTATAGCGACCCTAAAGGAAATATTTATGAAATTTCAGGAGTGCCACCCGAATATAAAATTGACTATTCAAAAAACAGAACCGATTTTTATAACAGTTTTTATAAAGGAAATAAGTTTAAAGATATTGGAATTGATAAAATAGTAACGTGGCATAACACGGGTAACCGTTGAACAACCCAATAATCTGATAAAAACTGGCTGATTTTAGTCCTTTTAAGGAAGTATTTATTTTCCCTATTCATATTTAAAAATTAGTACCGCTTAAAAATCCAGCTATAGTTGCCAAATAGTGCCTTTATTTTGAAAATGACCAAAGTTAGTATAGAAATTTTGTTAATGTGGCAATTTGATAATTTGAAAATGTATCAATTAGTTTCAAACAAAACTCTATTTCTTCTTAGAAACACATTCAACATTCAACATTCAACATTCAAAATCCAAATCAGTTAAACCAAACGGCATAACGTTTTCTGCGCAATTCCATCGCTACCATTTTCTCCATTTGCAATGCTTGATGTCGCGTTGGCAACGGATCAATATGATTGTACAAACTCGGACGTAAATACAAACCGTATTTTTCCACAATATTCGACGAAAGTCTGTGCCCTTTTTTATTGCGATAACCTATTTTATGTTGCTGAAAACGTTCTCTCGGCGTTTTACTCGTCATTCCGACATACAAACATTGCAACACACCATTAAATTGCGGATTTGCCAATCTAAACTTTGTATTTTCCGTAAAGACACGTTTAGAAAGTTCTACGACATATATGCGATATTCTGTTCTTGGCATAAGGAGTTGTGAGATTTTAGTAGTGAGTTATTTTATAGTTAGAAAGCAAGTCTAAAACTTTATTAACGTGGCAATTTGAAAATTTAAAAATGTATCCATTAGTTTCAAATAATGCTCAATTTCGTCTAAGAAACATATTTAATATTTATTAAGATAAAATAATGATCTCAGAAACAAACCTTAAATCCTTAAATCATTGAATCTTTCAATTAAGCAAAGCGAATTACAATTCCATCGACAAAATCGCCAAACACATTTTAATTCCTTGTGAAATGTTTCCGATACGAATGTTCTCGTTTGGATTGTGCTGATTATTGTCCATATTCACCATCGGAACAATAATCGCAGGAATATCCAATACTTGTATCGCAGGTGTAATTGGAACGGTTCCGCCCATTGTTCGAATCATAATCGGTTCTTCGCCAAACTCGTTGGCAATAGTTTGTCGTAACTTCTTTCCAATAAAGGAATTGATATCCGTTCGAAAAGCATTGATACCAGCATTTGTTTGAATCGTCGCTATTTTAGCATGTTTTAAACGCTCTCTTGCTGTTGGTGTACGCGATAATATTAAATATCCTTGTTTTTCTAGATGTTTTTTAACTTTTTCAAGTTGAATAGCTCCATCCGTTTCCTTTACCAAACGCACATCCAAATACGCCGTAACAATCTCAGGAATAATGGTTTTCAAGCCAGGACCTTTCCAAGAAGTTTCAATATGGCGCACATTCAATGATGGATATTGCAACGCTTCTTGATAACTTCTTCCAACATTATCTTGTTTCACAATGCCCAAATCTGCCTGAATCTTTTGATTGTCGTCAGGAACTTGTGCAAGCAACTTTTGTGTTTCCGCATCTAAGCGAATTCCATCATAAAAACCAGCAATCTGCACTTTTCCTGTTTCATCTTTCATACTTGCCAACAAATGCGACATTTCAAACACAGGATTTGGCGCGTAGTTTCCATAATGTCCGCTATGTTGCGGCAATTTTGCGCCGTACACACTAATATTTATCGTCGCAATTCCACGACAGCCAAAAGTCAACGTCGGTTTATTCGTTGGATGCGCTGGTCCGTCCATAATAATCAAATAATCGGCAGCGTAGCGATTTTTATACTTTTTCAATGTATTGAGAAAACCTTCCGAGCGTGTTTCTTCTTGTAAATCGAGAATGATTTTTACATTATATTTTAAATTTTGTTGTTGCTTCTGAAGAAACTCTAAAGCAGACAACATCATAATAATCGGTGCTTTGTCATCTGCGGCGGCGCGAGCAAACACACGCCAATTGGGATCAATATGCGTTTTTATGCGCGACCAATTGATAATTTGCCAATTGCCTGCTGCATCTTGTTCCTTCAACACAGGACGAAAAGGATCTTTTTGATTCCACTTCCGTGGATTAACCGCTTGTCCATCCAAATGCAGGTAAAATAAAATTGTTTTTGCTTGTGGATCAATTTCTTTTTCCGCCAAAAAAACAGGCAAAGTAGCAGTTTCTAAAACAGAAACTTTAAACTGTAGTTTTTCAAAGGCATTTGTCACCCAATCTACATTTTTCATCATATTTGCTTCGTCGGAAGCTACATTGGGAATGCTCACCAATTCACGATGTTTCTCTAAAATAGTTGGAAGTTCTTCTTTAATTTTCGCGTCCCAATCCGTTTGTGCAATGGTAAAATGGGCAGAAAAGTAGAGTAGGAATATAAGTGTATTTTGAAATCGTTTTTTCATAGCAAAGTAAAGTAGTTTTTTAGCATTTTCTACTTTCTTCACAAGATACTAAAATTGGAATTTAAAACCCAAAAGCAAAGCGACCTAATATCCAACACCTAAATACCCAACACCCTAAAGCACATATTCCTCAAAAATAGCCTCTAATTCCTGTTGCGGATCATCTGTTAAACCAGCATGTGTTGGCGAACACAAAATCATCGTACTTTTGGAAGCGGCTAACCAACGAAAACGATCTGAAACTTCAAATTCGCCAATGGCGCCACCATGCGGTGTTCCTTTGCAGATAGCTTCCCAAGCTTTTAGATATTTGGTGACTTCTTCCAGTGTGATTTCGCATGAAAATGCAGCCAATTTTTTAGGATCAACGTGATATTTTAGATTTAAAAACCGTTTGCGTTTAGAAAATACAATCACGCCAATATTAAAGAATTCTTCACGCTCAACTTTGGGCATGAATCGTATGATTGCGTATTCGAAGGTTACTTTATCTTGCATTTTCCGCTTCTTTTACAAGTGAATCAATCATTGCCAATTTGGCTTCCAAGTAGCTTGTGTATGCTGTTCTCATTTCGTCAGGAGACAAGTCATCAGCTTCGTGTGCTAACCAATCTTCAGGAATAGTTTGTATAATTTCTGCAATCTTTTCTTTGGTAATTAGTTGAAGAAATTCTTTGGCAACTTCATCTAATTGTGTTGCTTGCGTTAACAATACATGATTTTTTATCAACGGAAAAGTGCGTGTCAAATGATTTTCCCAGGTTGCCCAATTGTGATGAAAGTAGAAACTTGCGCCATTATCAATAACCCACAATTCGTTGTTCCATTGCAGTAAATTAGTGTTTTTTACCGTTCTATCGATATTGCTAATAATACTATCTAACAAAACCACTTTGGAAGCTGTGACTGCATCTACCGTAGTGACCAAAGGATCAAATGTGATTGCGCTTGATAAAAAGTGTAATCCTAAGTTCAATCCGACACTAAATTTTAGTAAATCCTGAATTTCTTCATCGGGTTCTGTTTTGCTGAATGAATCGTCTAAATTCATAAAGACCAATTCAGGAATCTTCAAACCGACAGTACGCGCGAGTTCGCCACCAATCAATTCAGCAATCAATGCTTTTTTTCCCTGTCCTGCACCACGAAATTTTAAAACGTACAGAAAATCGTCATCTGCTTTTACAATTGCAGGAAGCGATCCGCCTTCACGCAAAGGTTTTATATATTGAACCACATTTACGGTTCTGATGTCAAGTGAATTCATCTACTTTTTTGAGCTGTACTATTGTATTAATCTTCTTTAAATTCGTCTGTAAAGGAATCGTCCCATTTAAAAGAATTTATCAGCCAACCTTCGTCACTTTTGTAATACGTAAATATGACACGCATAGCATGAAATTTATGTCTGATGATATACGTTTCTCTAATAGCAATGTCTTTAATCGTTTCTCTTTTAACTCTTAAAAACCCTATCGATTTCCCAAAGCGTTGCTCAATAATATTCACATATTTCAATGTTTTTTCTTCCAAGGCTTCAATTTCGTTATATGGTAACGGCCAATACGGAGTAATTAAATCAAAAGATTCAGAAATATCTCCTTTGGTAAATAATTGCATAACATTTTTTGAAACAGCTTCTGTTTCGGCAACATTTTTCATGTACTTTTCTTGCGCGTTTACTTGTAGACTAGCACAGAGTAAGAATGTTGCAATCAATAATTTTTTCATAAGTCAGTAGTTTTCTCAAATGTAATAACTTTATACGCAATCATCAAGAAAGTTTTTACAAGTCTAGCACAAGCTTCACAATTGTAATAATTGTTGTTAACTTTTTTAAAACTGACGACAAAAGAGAAATAATCTATTTATTTTTATACCTTAAAACCCAATCTGTGCCAATAAAACTTCCACAAACGCTTTCCTTTTTTCTATTATTTTTATGTTGTTCGCATATGTTAATGGCTCAATATGTGATAGAAGGCACGGTAATCGATCAATCGACGAATATTCCACTAGCAAATGCAATTATTCAAAATGTGGAATCGAAAGCAGCAATAACAACAAATGCAAGAGGAACGTTTTCTATTGTTACAAAAAATACTGTAGATACAACATTACGTATTTCGCTTAAAGGTTACCAAACACAAACAGTATTGGTATATACAGGCAAAAAGATAGTTGTTGCGCTGTTTCCAACGACAAATGCTTTGGATGAAGTGATTGTAAACGGAATTACCATTCAACAAAAACTAAAGCAAACTACCGAAGCGGTTGCTGTTGTAAACGAACGTGAAATTTACAGCGAAAACACCGTGCAACTAGCACCAATTTTAAATAGAGTTCCAGGTGTTTTTATGCAAAGTGGTACGTTAAACACGAATAGAATTACGATTAGAGGAATTGGCGCGCGAAGTCCATTTTCTACGGCAAATATTCGTGCCTATTATGCAGATATTCCGCTAACAGACGGAAATGGCGAATCGGCAATTGAAGATTTAGAATTAGCCACCATCTCACGTATGGAAATTCACAAAGGACCTTCTTCGAGTAGTTACGGTGTTGGTTTGGGCGGAACTATTTTATTATATCCTGAATATGCAAAATATAATGCGTCAAGCGCGAATTTATATACAACGGTTGGTAGTTTTGGCTTGTTTAGAACGGTTGCCAAAGTCTCGCATGGTGGCGAAAAAGCGAATGTAAACTTAATTTATAGCAATACACATTCTGACGGCTATCGTGATAATAATTCCTTAGATAAAGCTACGGCGACGATTACTTCAAATTGGTTTGTAAATGATAAAAATGAACTCTCTTTTATCGGAAATTATACAAGTTTAAAAGCATTTATTCCAAGTTCATTAAACAGAGAAGATTTTGAAAATTCGCCAAGAAACGCAGCAACTATTTGGCAAAATGCACGCGGATTTGAAGATGTTAAGAAAACACTTTTTGGAATCAATTGGAGTCATCATTATAATGAAACCTTCACACAGAAAACGAGCGTATTTACAAGTTTCAACAATAATTACGAACCACGACCTTTTAATATTTTAGAAGAAAAAGCAACTACATTTGGAATAAGAACACGATTGTTAGCGACCAAAAACTTTGAAAATAGTTCGTTGAAATGGTCTGTTGGTGGCGAATTATTTTTTGATGATTACAACGCAAAACAGTTTGACAATCTGTATCAAGATTTTCCTGATGGTACGGGAAGTGTTGCAGGAGATATTTTGTCAGATATTGATGAAAATAGAAATTATTTTAATCTCTTTGCAGAGGCAATTTACACAAGAAAAAAGCTAACGTTAAGTTTAGGATTGCATTTGAATCAAACAAAATATACGGTTCAGGAGCGACTTAATGCTTCAACAGAAGAAGATTTTACCTTTGATGCGATTGTTTCTCCAAAATTAGGAATCAATTATGCTATTTCAAACAATTTCAATCTTTTTGGAAACATTGCGCACGGTTTTTCTACACCAACAACGGCAGAAACATTATTTCCAAATGGAGCATTCAATCCAAATATTAAAGCAGAACGTGGCTGGAATTTTGAAGTTGGTTCACGATTCCATACAAAAAATAGAAAATTGACAGGTTCAGTTTCAATTTACAGTATGGCGGTAAGCGATTTATTAGTGAATAGAAGAACCGAAACCGATCAAAATATTACGCTCAACGCAGGAAGAACAGCACATAATGGAGTAGAAGCAGCCGTTCGTTATGAGTTGCTTCGCGATAAAAATATCACAGTCTATTCGCATGTAAATGCAAGTATTAATGATTTTAGTTTCAAAGAATTTACGGAAAATGACACAAATTTTTCAGGGAATGACTTAACAGGAGTTCCTAAATCTGTTGTAAATTTAGGAATTGAAGCGTTAAGCACAAAAGGTTTTTACGGACGATTCGATTTTCAAGCTGTTGGCGAAATGCCTGCAAACGACGAAAATACCGTGTATAGCGATGCTTTTCAGTTGTTAAATGGCAAAATTGGCTATCAAAATTCGATAGGAAGTCAGTTTCGTTATGACATATCAATTGGCGCTAATAATATTTTTGATAAATCATATGCGTCACAATTACAAGTGAATGCGTTTGGAAACGATACAAATGCACGTTATTTTTATCCTGGATTACCGTTCAATATGTATGGCGGAATTCAATTAGCATATAAATTATAAAAACTATAACCATCTATATTATGAAACAGTCTTTTAGTTTCCTCGTTTTAGTCACATTTTTCTTTATTTCTTGTGGGCAAAAGCAAAAAGAAGTAGCCAAAGCAGATACGAATCAACAGTTCCGCTAACGGCCATAAAAACCACTGAAGAAATCACAAAAGATCAAGAAAATTACAAAGCAGAACTGGTTGTTGATGGCATTGAGGTTCCGTGGGGAATGACCTGTTGCCAGATGGTAGTATGTTGGTCACAGATCGTTCAGGAGAATTGTATCATGTGAAAAATGGTCAAAAAACTTCGATAAAAAATGTGCCGGACGTCTTTAACAAAAATCAAGGAGGTTTGCTAGACGTGATGATTCATCCAAATTATAAAGCGAATGGTTGGATTTACATTACATATTCTATTGTAGATAAAAAGGAAAAAGGTAGTCATACTGCGTTAATTCGAGCAAAACTCAAAGACAATGCATTGACTTCTATTGAAAAATTATACCAAGGAAGTCCAAACGTAAACACTGCACATCATTTTGGTTCGCGTATTACTTTTGATAGTGATGGATATGTTTATTTTACTATTGGCGATCGCGGAAAACGTGATGTAAATCCGCAAGATATTACAAAAGATGGTGGAAAAGTATATCGTTTGCACGACGACGGACGTATTCCGTCAGATAATCCTTTTGTGGGACAGAAAGACGCAAAAGAAGCAATTTTCTCGTACGGACATCGTAATCCACAAGGAATGGCAATCAATCCGCGTACAGGACAAGTTTGGGTGCACGAGCACGGACCGCGCGGTGGAGACGAGATCAATCCTGTAAAGAAAGCTGTTAATTATGGTTGGCCAGTTATCACTTACGGAATTAACTATAGCGGAACAACAATTACCGAAGAAACAGCTCGTGAAGGTATGGAACAACCGTTGTATTATTGGGTTCCATCTATCGCGCCAAGCGGAATGGCATTTGTTACAAGTGACGTATATCCTGAATTAAAAGGGCATTTATTGGTTGGTTCTTTAAAATTTCAATATTTAGAATTATTACTACTTACGCAGGATGAAAAAGTTGCAAAACGTGAGAAACTACTCAACGGAATTGGTCGTGTGCGTTCGGTTCGTCAAGGTCCTGATGGTTATATTTATGTTGGAATTGACGGAAAAGGCGTATATAAAATGGTTTCGAATTCATCTAAAAAGAAAACTACAACAACAACTGAAAATGTTGCTACTACTGAAACTTCCGACAAAGTTGAAGAAACAACTAAAAAAGAAATCACAGAAACAACTAAAACACTTGATACTACCAAATTAGTCAGCGAAAGTGAAAAGATTGAAAAAGGTGTTGATAAAGAGGAGCTAGCAAATGCAGATAAAGAAGCATTAGAAACCGAACAAATCACCAAAGAAATGGCTGATGATACAGCTAAAGCTACCAAGCAAAACGATGCGGTAATGGAATTTGAAAAAATTGCTAACACAGATAAAGCTGAGTATTCAGAAAGTATGAAACGCGGAAAAGCAGTATATAACAATTATTGTGCACAATGTCATATGGTAAATGGAGAAGGAGTGAAGAATGCATTTCCGCCATTGGCAAAATCAGATTGGTTAAGCGATAAAGTAGTGGCAAGTATACATTCTATCAAATATGGATTGAAAGGAGAAATTACCGTAAATGGTAAAAAATACACAGGAGTCATGGCACCTTTAGGTTTGAATAACAAAGAAATTGCAGATGTCATGAATTATATTTCTAGTTCTTGGGGAAATAAAACTCCAAATTTTTACACTGTGAAAGACGTTAGAAACGTTAAAAAATCAGAGAAATAATTACAAGCTTACGAATATTTTATATGAAGACCTCAAAATCAACATTTTGAGGTTTTTTTATCAACAAAATATTTCAATTGAGCAAAGTGATATGAATCACTTTAATATAAAAATTGGCTTTACAATTGAATGTTTCATAAAGAATTGCTGAATTTCCTCACTATGCATTTCTTTAATGACAATCATGTCGTATGTTGCTAGTTTTTCTTTGATTTCTGGAATCGTATAAGAAGTTGTCAGCGCTTTAAAAGTCAGTGGTTCGCTATTGGTTTGTACAGGCAATAATTCATATTTTAAATGATACAGCGTAATATCTTCAATATTATCATAGGTCATAAAAGCAATCTTCTCCACCTTTTCATTTTGAATAAACGTGTTAAATTGTTCACCCATATGCAATCGGTTTTCAACGCTTTCAATTGGTTTTGAATTGACAAGATTGGAAAAGAATGATCGCGGTAAAACCAACATAAATAACAACAAAATCGTAAAGATATAATACGTGTATTTTCTTTTAGAACTATAAACCAAAATGCTAAAAAAGAAGAAGAATGCCAACAACAAACTTCCCATATATCTATAATAACTCGCCAATTCGCCAGCTTCTTTTTGCGTAATTTCATAAAAAACAAAGGCATAAATAAACAGCAGTAAAATGGCGTACCCAACAATTGCAAGTAACATGGTAATCGCTAAAATTGTAAAGCTGTATTTCTTTGGAAAGTAGGCAAAAACGCGCTTTCTATGGAAAAAGACAATGCTTGCCAAGAAAAGAATCATTACGAGTGCGCTAATTTTTATGTTGGAAGCATCTTCCAGAAACGACAAGTTGATTCCCGTGTATTTTTTAATATCTTTTTGAATGGTAGAAGGTTTCAAAATAGCGCTTCCAATTTCCTGTTCGCCCAAGAAAAAAGCATTGATAAATGAATCGCGAATAGGGAAATAATGTGCTGGCGGATTTGTAATATTTTCAAGCGTAATTTGTGAAGTCGTTTTAGAGATTGGTTGCGTGTTTTTCATTGAAATAAACACTTTCCAGCTTCCAAAACACCCAAAAACGATCAATCCTGTCAAAATTAATGGTTTTATTTTCTGTAGAAACTGCCCACGAATGGTATTCGTAAAAAGATAATTTACACCAATAATTCCCAAACCAATACTACTGAATAAAATGCCAATTGGTTTTGTCAATGTGAGTGCTGCCAAAGGAATTGCCGCTAGTAAGAGTGCTTGGTTTTTATCATCCAATAAAAAATAAATTGCCAAACTAACGCCCAAAAGCATGGCAATTGTATTATCGGCATATGTGTAAAAAATTGGCGTGCAAAACACTTGATACGCTACAAAAAGCACAATACATGTCAATATTAAATTTAGGTATTTTCGTTTGCGTCTGTAGCAAATCATCGGAAGAAATGCCAAGGAAAACACAACATGCGCCGAAATACTGATACCTTCATGCAAATTGCCCGAAATAGTTTTATTGAAATAATATTGAATTAAGGTGGTAATTCGCGGATATTCAGGGAAATCAGTAAAGTTTAATCCGTACATTTTATCGGTCACGACCAATTCTTTTAGTGCAACTGCCCAAAAGCTAAATTCGTCCCAAGCAGAAAAATATGCGCTTCCGTATAGCAAAAAACTAATTCCAAATATTGCTATAAACAATCGCAACGGGAATTCTAGTAAAACTTCAGTTTGTTTGTGTTTAAAATGCTTGTAGATATAATACCCAAAACTTACCAAACCACTTATAAATAGTAGATATGTGATAATTTGAAGCATGTTGAATAATAAGGCAATCGTCAATACAATTCCAATACTACAAAAGGTCAAAATAGGTGAGAAGCCAGCATAAATTTTGAACTTACGCTGTACAAAAAGCATGCTTCCCAAAAGGGAACATAAAAGTAGTAAAGTTGTGAAAACGAGTGCTAACATACAATTACAAACGTACGATAAAATGTTCTTTTACTTGTTCTTTACGGAAAAATACAAATCCCCAAAAAAACGTATCAATCGTTACGGTGACTTTCGGATGATTTTTAATAATTTCCCACGCTTCGGTCATTTCCTTGCTCCAATGAATATCGTCAAAGATAAAAACGCTGTCATTGTGCGCAGTTTTTAATAACTGTTCAAAATACTGTAATGTTGCTTCTTTTTGATGATTTCCGTCAAAATAAATCAAATCATAATGTTGTTCTGCGAATTTTGACAACACTTCTGAAAATTCTGCAACCTGAACTTTTACAGTAGTTGCAGCGTATTTTTTAAGTTGTTTTTGTGCGATTTTTGCCGTTTCAGGACAACCTTCCAAAGTAAAAACTTCGTTAGCTTCTTTCATGGCAATCGTTCCAATTCCCAATGAAGTTCCCAATTCTAAACACTTTTCGATGTTTAAATACGGAATTAATCTAGCTAATAATTTTGCTCTTTTTGGAGTAATTCCTGCGTTTTTTGCAATGGCGGAAACTTTTCTTTTGTAGGAGGAAAAAACTCTGCTTCCTGCGCCAAAATCTTTGATTTCAATGATCGTTTCATCTTTTAATAAATCGTCTCGATACTGTTGAAGCGTCTTGTAGATTTCCTTTGATGATGTATCATAAAAACACTTCGTAATCAACTCATATACAAAAGGTGAATGCACGCCGTGTTGATTGGTCGATTTGAAAAAGAATTTGAAGTAACCAAAAATCTGATACCACATACTTATTCTTCAATTTTAGATGCTAATTCAAACCAACGTTCGGTTTTTTCTTCCGATTCGTTGATGATTTTCTGCAATTCTAAAGATTTCTCCTGAATTTCTTCTTGAGACAATTCTCCTGAAACAAATTCGGCTTCAATCTTTTCTTTTTCTTCTTCCAAACGCTGAATATCTTTTTCCAAACGTTTGTATTCTTTCTGTTCGTTGTAGCTTAATTTCTCGCTTTCGTCTTGTCGCCACGATTTCTTTTCTTTCTTTTCAACTGTAGTCGTTTCAGGTTCGGCGCTATCTTCATACGTTCTAAAATCGGAGTAGTTTCCGGGAAAATCTTCAATGACACCGTTTCCACGGAATACAAACAAGTGATCGACAATTTTATCCATAAAATATCGGTCGTGAGAAACCACGAGCAAACAACCTGGGAAATCAAGTAAAAAGCTTTCGAGAACGTTCAGCGTAACGATATCTAAGTCGTTTGTAGGTTCATCCAGAATTAAAAAGTTCGGATTCTGTATCAAAACCGTACACAAATACAAGCGTTTCAATTCGCCACCAGACAATTTTTCTACAAAATCGTACTGTCGTTTTCTATCAAACAAAAATCGTTCAAGCAATTGCGCCGCCGAAATTAATCGTCCTTTTTTCAACGGAATATATTCGCCATATTCTTTAATGATATCAATCACTTTTTGTCCTTCTTTCGGATTGATGCCGCTTTGCGTGTAATAACCAAATTTAATTGTGTCACCGACAATCACTTTTCCCGCATCAGGTTTTAAATTTCCCGTAATCATATTTAAAAACGTAGATTTTCCGGTTCCGTTTTTTCCAATGATTCCGATGCGTTCGCCACGTTTAAAGACATATTCGAACTTGTTTAACAACACTTTATCTTGAAATGATTTTGAAATATTATGCAACTCCAGAATTTTACTTCCCATGCGTTCCATATTAATTTCCAATTGCACTTCGTGTTCTTTACGACGTTTGTGTGCTTTTTCTTTAATCACGTAAAAATCATCAATGCGCGACTTCGATTTGGTCGTTCGTGCTTTTGGTTGACGACGCATCCAATCGAGTTCCTTTTTGTATAAGTTTTTGGCTTTTTCCACAGAAGCTTGCTCAGATTGAACTCTCGCTTCTTTTTTATCTAAATAGTACGAATAACTTCCTTTGTAATTGTATAATTGTCCGTTTTCCAATTCTACAATTTCATTGCAAACACGTTCTAAAAAGTAGCGATCGTGCGTCACCATAAAGAGTGTAATGCTTTCTTTTTTGAAATAATCTTCGAGCCATTCAATCATTTCCAAATCTAGGTGATTTGTAGGTTCATCCAGAATTAACAAATCGGGTTTATTGATAAGAACTGTTGCCAAACCGAGTCGTTTCTTCTGTCCACCAGACAAATTGCTCACTTTTTGCGATAAATTTTCGAGTTTTAGCTTAAACAGAATTTGTTTGTATTGCGTTTCAAAATCCCAAGCATTGTGCAAATCCATCTTTTCAAACGCTTTTTGGTAGTTTTCGGTATCATCAGGATTGAGCAATGCACGTTCATAATTGGCAATAACATCCAAAATTGGATTATCGGAAGCAAAAATGGTTTCTTCTATCGTAAGATTCGGATCTAAGATTTCATTCTGTGATAAAAAAGCAATGTGAATGCCTTTTCGGGAAACAATTTGTCCGCTATCGGCTTCTTCACGTCCTGTAAGAATATTAAGCAAGGACGTTTTGCCTGTTCCATTTTTGGCAATTAAAGCTACTTTTTGATCTTTGTTGATTCCAAAAGAAATATTGCTAAACAATACGCGTTCTCCAAAAGACTTCGATATATTTTCGACAGATAAATAATTCACTTTGCTGATTTTTTTACAAATTAAAAATAAAAAGATCAGATATGTTGCATAGAATTTTATTATTAGTGCGTAAAACTTATATTTGCTTATTAAACAACAGCGTTTATTAATGAATTGGAAAGCCTCAATATCTATTCTTGCAATAATCTTCTCGTTGACTTCTTGTGTTACCAATAAGGAACTTACGTATTTTGGTGAAAAAGAAACTGACGAAGCGCTTATTGAACAGTCAATACGAATGAATGAAAAGCCATACAGAGTACAAGTTGGCGATTTGTTATCTATCAGTATTAAATCTACAGACAAGAGGTTAGTTGCAATGTTTCAACCTGTAGCTGCCGAAAATGCAGCAGGAATTCAATCGGAACAAAGTTTATATTACAATGGTTTTACCGTAAGCAAGCATGGAAATATAGAAATTCCGATTCTTGGTAAAATGAACGTACTTGCGTATACGCTTGATGAAATTGAAGAATCCGTTAAGAAAAAACTATTAGACGAATATTTTAATAAGGCAGAAGATTTATTTATTGTGGTAAAACTGGCAGGTTTACGCTTTACCGTAACAGGAGAAGTAGTAAATACGGGAATTTATACTTTATTTCAAGATCGTGTCAACATTATAGAAGCATTAGCAAGCGCAGGAGACATTACGACTGTTGGAAATAGAAAAGATGTATTGATAATTCGTCAATATCCGCAAGGACAAAAAATACATCATATTGATTTGACAAGCGTAGATGCTTTTGATTCTCCATATTATTACATTCAGCCGAATGATATGATATATGTAAAACCGTTAAAGCAAAAATCGTTAGGAACAGGAACAACCTTGGTGCAATCTATCACAACAGTTGTTACCGTATTATCGTTGGTAACAAGTGTATTAGTATTGTCTAGAAACTTATAGGAGCATGGAAGATGAATTTGAAGAATTAGGACAGCAAAACTCCTTCGATATCAAAGCACTTGCATTTCGAGCGCTCAATTATTGGTATCTTTTTGTGATTACCTTAGGAATTGCCTTTGTAGCAACCTATTTCTACAACAAACGTTTGGAGCGTATTTACAGTATTGAAAGCTTAATTTCTATCAAAGAAGAACAAAATCCGTTCTTTTCGTCAAGCATGAACCTCACTTTTAATTGGGGCGGCGCAAGTGACAAAGTAGAAACCATCAAAACTATTCTGAAATCGAGAGCGCACAACGAAAATGTAGTGCGTGTGTTACAATCATACATTCATTACAAAGAACAAGGCGAATACCGTTTGGAAGACATTCACACAAACGCACCGTTTATTGCGAGTTTGGATGAAGATTTTCCGCAAATTCTCAATACGCCGATAAAAATCGTTTTTAAAGACGAACAAAATTATACGGCAAGTATCGATTTTACCAATGCAGAAAGTTTTGCAGGCATCAATTACAAACTGAACAAAGCTTCTGGAATCATGCCAAAAGGTGAAAATTACGCAGGTAATTTTGTGATGAATGCAGAAGCAGCAACTGATTATTTCAAGTTTGCGCTGACACCAAGAAGAAACACGCCGATAGAAATCGGGAAAGAATATTACATCTATTTTACGAGTTTAAACTCAGAAATTTCTAAATATCGTTCCATTGCGGTAAACCTAAAAGTACAAGGAGCTTCTATGTTGGTATTGAGTCTTACAGGACCAAACAGAGCTATTTTGGCAGATTATTTAAACGTTACTACAGAAATTTTAAAGGAGAAACAACTCGAAGAAAAAAACCAATTTGCTACAAATACGCTTGAATTTATCGATAAAATGATTATTGGAGTAGAAGATTCATTGCGAAAAGACGAGCAAAAACTCAAAAAATATAAGCAAGACAACAAAGTATTCAATCCATCACTAAAAGGAGAAGAAGTATTTGCAAAGTTGAATCAATACAGTATTGAGAAAAATGGATATACATTAAAGCTTCAATACTACAAATTACTAGAAGATTACCTAACAAATAGTACTGATTTCAGATCGTTGCCCGCGCCAGCATCTTCAGGAATTGATGATCCGAATATTGTAAACAATGTTTCTAAAATTGTCAGTTTATCCATAAAACGAGCAAAATTGGGTGAAACGGTAAAAAATGACATCTTTTTTAAAGAAATAGATCAAGATATTGAAGCCACCAAACGTGTCTTACTTGAAAATGTAAAAACGGCGCGTTCATCCACAAATATTGACATTGCCAATGTGGAAAGCAGAACGGCAAGAGCCAATGCTGAATTTAGAAAACTTCCAGAAGAAGAACAACAACTATTCAATATTGAACGCAGTTACAAGCTGAGTGAAGCTTCATACACACTGTTGCTAGAAAAGAAAAACGAAGCAGGCATTGTAAAAGCTGCCAATGTTTCTGATGTAAAAGTAATTGACAGCGCAAAAGATTTAGGACAAAAATCCATCTTGCCAAACACAAAGAAAAACTATTCCATTGCACTTTTTATAGGTTTATTACTTCCGTTGGCGTTCGTATTTTTGGTAACGGTATTGGACAACAATATCAATACGCCAGATGACATCAAAAAACTATCAAACATTCCTATTTTGGGGATTGTAAGCAGAAGTAGAGCGAGTAATAATTTGGCAGTCTTTGAAAGTCCAAAATCGTCGGTAGCAGAATCGTTTAGAGGAATTCGATCCAGTCTGCAATACATCTATAAAAACCTATCGAAAGACAAAACAAAAACGGTGATGGTAACTTCTTCAGTGAGTGGAGAAGGAAAAACATTCTGTTCCATCAATGTTGCTTCGGTATTTTCGCTTACAGGAAAAAAGACAGTCTTAGTCGGTTTGGATTTACGTAAACCAAAAATTTTCGGAGATTTCGGAATCGATAACGACACGGGAGTTGTCAATTATCTCATCGGACAAAAAACTCTCGATGAAGTCATTCAATCTACCAAATATGACAATCTAGATATTATTACTTCGGGACCAATTCCACCGAATCCTTCCGAATTGTTAATCAGTCAAGAATTAGACGAATTTATAGCGGAATTAAAACTACGCTACGATTACGTCATTTTAGATACGCCACCATTAGGTTTGGTATCGGATGCGTTAGACTTAATCAATCACGCAGACGCCACAATATATATGGTTCGACAAGACTATTCAAAAAAAGCCATGTTGAATATCATCAATGATAAATACAAAAAAGGAGAAGTTAAAAATATAAGTTTTGTGTTAAACGATTACCGTCAAAAAGCCAAATACGGTTATGGTTACGGATACGGTTATGGCTACGGTTACGGCTATGGAAGTTACGGAAATGGTTACCATGAAGACGAACGCAAAACACTATTATCAAGACTTTTAGGTCTTTTTGGAAGAACATAAAAAATAAAATCCCCAACTATGAAATGCTGTAATAGTATTTCAGAACAAAGTGATTATGACGATATTAGGAATATCCGCATTTTACCATGATTCTGCCGCCGCTATTGTCCAAGATGGAAAAGTAATAGCAGCTGCGCAGGAAGAACGTTTTACACGAAAAAAACACGATCCAGCGTTTCCTACGAATGCAGTAAAATACTGTTTGGAATATGCAGGAACATCAATAGATCAGTTAGATGCAGTTGTCTTTTACGACAAACCTTTACTAAAATTTGAACGTTTACTAGAAACATATTATGGCTTTTCGCCGAAAGGTGTCGCTTCTTTCATTACCGCAATTCCAGTATGGTTGAAGGAAAAAATGTTCCTTAAAAAACTGATTAAAGACGAACTAAAAGAAATAGAATCATACAACAAGCGAAATCTCAAATTACTCTTTCCAGAACATCACCTATCACACGCCGCAAGTGCATTTTATCCATCGCCGTATAAAAAAGCAGCAATTTTAACGCTTGATGGTGTTGGAGAATGGGCAACAGCGTCCATAAGTTTGGGAGAAGGAAAAGACATTACCATGTTGAAAGAATTGCAATTTCCGCATTCTGTTGGATTGCTTTATTCAGCATTTACCTATTTCTTAGGATTCAAAGTAAACTCAGGAGAATACAAACTCATGGGATTGGCGCCATACGGAAATCCAGATTCGGAACGTGTGCAAAAATTCAAAGAAATCATCAAGACGAAACTCATCAAAATCAACGATGATGGTTCTATTTGGTTAGATCAAAAATACTTTAACTATGCAGTTGGATTACGCATGGTATATGATGATAAATGGGAAGCATTATTCGGTTTTCCGAGAAGAACTTCCGAATCAGAATATGAACAACATCATTCAGACTTAGGTTTGGCAATTCAAGATGTTACGGAAGAAATCATCATCAAACTGGCAAAACACGCCAAAGAAATTACAGGAGCAGACTTTCTGTGTATGGCAGGTGGTGTTGCACTAAACTGTGTTGCCAATGGAAAACTTCAAAATGAAAACATCTTTAAAGAAATATTCATTCAACCAGCCGCAGGAGACGCAGGTGGCGCGCTTGGAGCAGCATTAACGGCATATCATACGTATTTTGAACAAGAACGTGAAGTTGCTACCAATGATGCAATGAGTGGTTCATACTTAGGTCCAGAATTTTCAGATTTGGACATTGAAACCATCAACAGAAAATACAATGCAAAGGCAACACACTTCTCAGATTTTAACGAATTGACCAAAGAAGTTGCTAAATATATTGCTGATGGAAACGCGATAGGTTGGATGCAAGGTCGCATGGAATTTGGTCCGCGTGCGCTGGGTCGCAGAAGTATTTTGGGTGATGCACGAAATCCTGAAATGCAGAAAAAACTCAATCTAAAAATAAAATACAGAGAATCGTTCAGACCTTTTGCACCTTCGGTTTTGGCAGAAGATGTGAATGAATATTTTGATTACGAAGGAATTTCACCATACATGTTGTTGGTGCACAAAGTACATCCAAAGATCAAACATGAAGTTCCTGCAAACTATCACGAATTGCCAATCCGTGAAAAACTATATGTACAACGTTCGTCGTTGCCCGCCATTACACATATTGATTTCTCTGGAAGAATTCAAACAGTACATAAAGAAACCAATTCAGAATATTGGGAACTCATCAACGAGTTCAAGAAAATCACAGGAGTTGGCGTTGTGGTAAACACAAGTTTCAACGTTCGTGGAGAACCAATTGTTTGTACGCCAGATGATGCATATCGCTGTTTTATGCGTACGGAAATGGACTATTTGGTCATTGGAAATTATGTATATAAAAAAGAAGAACAACCGAGTTGGCAAGATACAGACGACTGGAAAGAAGAATTTTTATTAGACTAATACTGTGTGGAAAACAATTAAATATAATTTGATCGTTTTGCTAGTGCTTTTGGCATTGGTAGAAATTGTGTTGTGGTTTTTTCCTGTGCCAGATCCGTACGAAAATGCAAAGAAGAACATGTTTTATCCACCAATTGGAAACATGTATATAGAATCGCAATTTGACCCGAATTTAAACTTAGAATTTGCTACGGAAGATGGTTTATTAGGTTTTGAAAACTACAAAGAACCTACAAAATTTACGATAAACAATTACGGTTTTCGCGGTGACGAACTTAAGATGCCAAAGCCAAACAGCGAATACAGAATCTTTGCGATTGGCGGAAGTTCTACGGAAAGTCTCTACATTGATGACAAAGACGTGTGGACGCAGGTTTTACAAGAAAATCTCAATAAAAATAATGATTCTGCAAACGTAAAAGTATACAACGCAGGAAAATCGGGTGATAATATTCAAGATCATTTGGCAATGTTGTCACACAGAATCATTCACTTGCAACCTGATGAAGTCATTGTTTTTTGCGGGATTAACGACGTAACACGATTGATGTTGGATAAAAACCCGTTAAAATTTAACGTAAACAAAAAAGAAGAAGCCAAAGTAGGTTTTGGGAAAATGTTAGGCGTTTTTCTCTATGAATTTCAAATTCCACGACGTTTATACTACGCGTTCAAAAGTGAAGAAGACGCGTTGGAAACCATTGAAATTGAATCAAACTATCAGAAAAAAGTAAAAAAGACACAATCGCGACCTGTTGAAAATCAGCTGCCTGAAACAGATTATGGCAATTACACCAACAAACTAAAATCGTTGATTGGTATTTGTCAGGCGAATGATATAAAGCTTATATTTGCGACGCAAGTAGTAACTTGGGATACGGAAGAAGAAACCTTAAAAAACTGGCATTGGATGACGTCTCGTGGCGGAACTCGATACAATGCAAAACGATTGCAACAAAAAGTTGACAGTATCAATGCAATTACTATCAACGAAGGAAAAACATTTGGAATTCCTGTATTTAGAACAGATTCCATCATTCCAAAAACAAGTACGTATTTGTACGACGATTGCCATTTCAATCCTGCGGGAAGCAAAAAAATGGGCGACGAATTAGCAACATTTATCAAGACATTAAATAAATAGATCATGGAGTTTTTGAAAGACATATTCAACTTCTTAAAAGAGCGAAAAAAATTCTGGCTTTTGCCAATGATTATCGTATTAATATTACTTGGAGTTATCTTAGTATTAGCCGCAGGAACAGCCGCAGCGCCATTTATTTACACATTATTCTAGGATTTGAAAAGTGCCTTTGGGTAAATTTCATTTGACTTAATTCAAAATATAAAATGACACAAAAAAAAGAAGAAAATTCAAAAGTAATCTTGGTCATGATTGCAGGTTTTTTAATCATTTCTGCATACCTAGAATTCTATACAGAAAAACAAGATTTAGCAAAATACATTCGTTACGTCGCGTTAGGAGTTGGAGCTGCATCATTTTTTCCTCCTTTAGAACGTTTAGTTGTTTGGATTTGGGATAAAATTGCTTTGGTTTTAGGATGGATCAACACAAAAATTATTCTATCCGTAGTTTTCTTTGTGTTATTGACGCCTTTTGGAGTACTCTCACGATTATTCTCAAAAAGCAATCTCAAACTCAAAAACGATTCCAATACTACTTTTGTAGAACGCAATCATACCTACACAAAAAAAGATTTAGAAAACATCTGGTAACCTAAAAAACAATCTGTTTGGACAAGTCCCAAAAAAATAACACATGGTTATTTGAAATATCTTCAAAAAGCAATCTTCTCGATTTCAAATTCAAGGAAATTTGGCAATATCGCGATTTACTCTTGCTTTTTGTGCGCCGTGATGTCGTTACCTTATACAAACAAACGGTTTTAGGTCCGTTGTGGTATCTTATTCAACCATTATTAACTTCGGTAATATTCACCTTAGTTTTTAACGGAATTGCCGATATCAATACAGGAAACGTAAATGCTTTTCTCTTTAACCTTGCGGGAATTACCATTTGGAATTATTTCGCCGAATGTCTAAAAGCAACTTCCGATACGTTTAAGAAAAACGAAAACATCTTCGGAAAAGTGTACTTTCCAAGAGTCATCATGCCATTATCAATCACGGTTTCTAACTTGCTAAAATTCGGAATTCAAATCTTAATATTCATTGCTTTTTACATTTTCTTTGCTTTCCGTGGAGATGCAGGAACAGTTTCGATTTACTTAGTGCTTTTACCACTAATCGTACTCATCATGGGACTTCTAGGCTTAGGTTTAGGAATGATAATTTCGTCAATGGTTACAAAATATCGCGATTTAACCTTCTTAGTACAATTTGGAATTCAGCTGATGATGTATGTGTCCGCAGTCATGTATCCAATAGCAATCGTAAAAGACAAATTACCATCATATGTTTCGTGGATCGTGGAATACAATCCGCTAGCGCGTGTAATTGAATCATTTCGTTTTATGGTATTTCAAGAAGGCGAATTTTCATTACAATACATATTTATAACCTTAGGAATTTCAGTAATAATCTTCCTTTTCGGTCTTATCATATTCAACAAAACAGAACGTAATTTCATAGATACGGTATAATGCAGGAGAAAGAAATCATATTACGTGTAGAAGGTTTATCGAAACAATATCGTTTGGGCGTTATTGGTACAGGAACCATCAGCCATGATCTCAATCGTTGGTGGCATAAAATTCGCGGAAAAGAAGATCCGTATTTGCGCATTGGCGAGCGTAACAAACGTAGTTCTGTTGGAAAATCAAACTACGTTTGGGCAATAAAAAACGTGAGTTTTGATGTGCGTAGAGGAGAAGTGCTCGGAATCATTGGAAAAAATGGTGCGGGAAAATCGACCTTGCTCAAAATTCTATCAAAAGTAACGATGCCAACGAAAGGAATTATCAAATCGAAAGGTAGAATTGCCTCTTTGTTGGAAGTTGGAACAGGATTTCATCCAGAACTCACAGGAAAAGAAAACATCTTTCTGAATGGTGCTATTTTGGGAATGACCAAAGCAGAAATCAAATCAAAATTTGAAGAAATTGTAGAATTTGCAGGTGTGCAACGCTACGTAGATACGCCAGTAAAACGCTATTCTTCAGGAATGAAAGTGCGTTTAGCATTTGCGGTTGCGGCACACTTAGAACCTGAAATATTAGTAGTTGATGAAGTATTAGCTGTTGGTGATGCCGAATTTCAGAAAAAAGCCATTGGAAAAATGCAAGACATTGCCAAAGGTGAAGGTAGAACGGTTTTATTTGTAAGTCATGATATGGATGCCATTCAAAAACTAACGCAGCGAACGGTTGTGTTGGCTGATGGAGAAGTATTATTCGATGGCGATACCGACAAAGCGATTCAAGAATATCTAAATCAAGGATTGGACACCAAACCTTATCACGAATGGGAAAGTCTAGAAACTGCTCCAGGAAATGACTTTGGTCGCTTAAAAAGTGCCGCAATCCGTGATAAAAATGGCGAATTGTGCAATCGTTTTAGTGTACGTGATGATATTTTTGTGGAAGTTACCTATTGGGATTTAAACACAGAATACAACAATACAGCAATCATTCATGTGGTCAACGAACGCGGGCAACGCTTATTTGCTTCCAACGAATTCAACGCGCCAGATTGGTTAGAATTTCACGATAAAAAAGAAAAAGGGATCGTTACTGCAACCTGTACCATTCCGCGTCATTTCTTGGCAGAAGGACAATTTAGTCTCTTAGTTGCTGTTGGAAACTACAATCCTGAAATTATTCATGCAGTAGAAGACAACTTATTAAGTTTTGAAATATTTGACGATACGACAGGCGATGGTGTTCGCGGACCATACGCAGGAAAATGGCCAGGAATCGTTCGCCCGATGCTTTCTTGGAAGATAAAAAAACAACCTTTAGACTCAAAATAACCCAAAATGAATCAAGCCTACATAAAACTCCGAAAAGATATCATTTCTTTGATTGAAGGTAAAAATCTCAAAGTCTTGGATGTTGGTTGTTCCAACGGAATCAATGGAAAATGGTTGCTCGATCAAGGAATGGCAACAGAAGTGATTGGTGTGGAAACGCATCAAGAATCGGTTGTAAATGCGAAAAAAAATATCACAAAAGTCATTGAAAAAAGCATTGAAGACGAGGCATTATTACAAAGTCTAAAAGGCGAGAAGTTTGATTATATTATTTTGGGAGACGTTTTAGAACACTTACTAGATCCGTGGCATGTATTGTCTGAATTGGAAAAATCCTTGAAATCTTCTGGAAAAATAATTATTTCACTACCAAATGTACAACATATAGAAACGTTGAAACACTTAGTATTCAAAGGAAAATTCCCGTACGAACCAAGCGGATTATACGACAAAACACACATGCGTTGGTTTACGCTCAAAAATATAGAAGAACTGGTCGATCAAGCAGATATGAAAATCGAAGAATTAACGCGTGTTATGCGATACAGCGCTTACAAAGGCGGATTTCCGTTAATTCCGAGAATCTTCAAGAAATTGGGACTATTCAAAAACTTCTTTACATTTCAGTATGTATTTCGCTGTGTAAAAAAATAACATGCTATTTTCTGCCATCATATTATCAAACACTAAAAGTCAGTCGATTTTCGATATGACCTTGCATTGTATGGAAAGTATGATAGATGCTGAAAAAGACAATTCAACAATAAAATTTGAAGTACTTTTAATAGAAAGTAACAAGCAAATTCACGATTCCACATACAAATTTCCAGATTATGTAAAAGTCATCATTCCTTCGGAAGATTTCAACTTTCATGCGTTTTTAAATGTGGGAATCAAAGCTGCTTCAGGCGATTTTGTAGGTTTGTTTAATAATGATCTGATCTTTCAAAAAAACTGGTTTTCGGAAATATTGAAAGTGAAAGAAAAACATCCAAACGTGCAATCGTTTTGTCCGGTAGATTATGATTCTAAATTTACACCTCAAAGTTTCTTCAATGGAAAACCGTATGTATTTGGTTACAAAGTGCGCCGTCATATTGTTGGTTGGTGTATCATTGCAGAAAGGAAACTATTTAATAAAACAGGTTTATTAGACGAGCGTTTTAGCTTTTTCTACGCAGATGACGATTATAGTTTGATGTTGCAAAAACATGGAAAAAAGCACGTAATCGTAGCAAATTCTGAAGTTTCGCACCTAGAAAGTAAAGTTTCCAAAGAATTAGAAAAAAAGAAAAGTGCGTTCTTTGATGACGTGGAAATTCCCGAAAAGGACATTCCGAAATATATCTACACGGAACAAAACCGTTGGATGTTGGAGCGTAAAAAACTATTGGAAGGACACATTATTTTTCATAAAAAATGGGGAAGCCCAAAAAAAGTGGCGATAAAATCAAAAATTGGACGTATTTTCATCGCTTACGGACTCGGTTTTTTAAACAAATACTTCATGTAAATGAACGTTCTATTTCTAGTAAATAACACGAAAATTTCCCCGAACGCTAACGGTGGCGCGTCTGTATATTTCAGTCACTTGCAATTATTGGCAAAACTGAATTACAAGGTTCATGTGTTATTGGTAGATTTTTCAGATAAACCAACGGCGAGACTTTCGTCGGATGTAAATGCTGAGTTCATTCAAGAAATTACGAATTTTTATAGTGAAATACAACATTTTCAAGTCGCACAAATTCATCCAAAAAGTATTTTTGACCGAATCAAAATGGCGATTTTTTCACCTGAAAAATTTGAATATTTCTTTGTAAATTCTGCCAACGAGCAAGTTCTAAAAAAATACATTTCAGAAAATAAAATCGATTTCGTTTGGGCAGAATGGCGATGGACCGCAATTTTGGCAAATTATTCCAATCTAGGCATTCCAATCATTTACGCACATCACGATTGGGAATTTAAATTGCGAAAACTAAAAAGTAAGTTGTCTTTTCTACAAAAATTCCACCTAAAACAAAAGAAAAGAGTAGAGTTAGATTTAGTGAAAAGCGTGAATGCTTGTGTTTCAGCTTCGTTCACGGAAACGCAGGAAATCAAAGAGTACGGAAATCCAAATGCATTGTATATTCCGTTGACATACAAAAAGGTTGAACTTTCAAAAAATAGCTCAGAAACACCATCCATAGTGCATTTAGGCGGCATGGGAACAACGGCAAATCGCATCGGACTCGAACGATTTTTAGAAGTTTGTTGGAAGGAACTCAAAGCGAAAATTCCCAATATTACACTAAAAGTCATTGGAAATTTAAAATATGCTTCCGAATCGTTGAAAAAACGCTTAGAAGATCCACAAATAGCATGTTTAGGTTTTGTAGAAGACTTAAATATTGTATTAAAACCATATGATATTCACATCATTCCGTGGGAATACAACACAGGAACACGCACGCGAATTCCGTTAGTTTTTAACTATGCTCAAGTTTTGGTGAGTACAAAAGCGGCGGCAAGTTGTTATCCGGAAGTTGTTCACGATCAAAACAGTATCTTAAGCAACGATTTACCACAAATGACCACGCAATTAGTAGATTTGTATAACAACACAGAAAAGCGGATATTTATAGGCAATAATGCTCGAAAAACGTTTACAGAAAACTTTACTGTTGAAGAACAAGTGGAGAAGTTGAATGTGTTTTTGAAAACGCTATAGTTATGAGTTTTGGGTTGTGAGTTAAATAGTCAAGTAACTTATGAAATCATATAAAGATTTAGAAGTATATAGAACCGCATTCAGTTTAGCAGAAAAAGTTCATAAAATGTCTTTAAAACTGCATGATGTAAATAAAGTCAAAACGTTGTTAGCTGATTATGAAAATTTAGGCGGAAAATTGTATAATTTTATTAAATATGTAGAAAGAGATTGGAAAGTTAATCAAAATTAAACAATTTAACACACAACACACAACACACAACACACAACACACAACACACAACACACAACACACAACACACAACACACAACACACAACACACAACACGCAACACGCAACACGCAACACACAACACACAACACACAACACACAACACACAACACACAACACACAACATAACAAATGAAAACAACCTACATCATAGCAGAAATTGCGCAAGCACACGATGGAAGTCTCGGAATGGCGCATGCGTATATTGATGCTGTGGCAAAAACGGGTGCGAACGCAATCAAATTTCAAACGCATATCGCTGCGGCGGAAAGTAGCATTCACGAACCTTTTAGAGTAAAATTCTCCAAGCAAGATGCCACGCGTTACGAATATTGGCAACGTATGGAATTCTCCTTATCGCAATGGAAAGAATTAAAAGCGCATTGTGACGAAGTTGGTTTAGATTTCCTTTCGTCTCCATTTAGTAATGCGGCGGTAGATTTGTTGGAAGAAGTTGGTGTGTCGTGTTACAAAGTTGGTTCTGGGGAAGTCAATAACTTTCTATTGCTAGAAAAAATAGCCAATACGGGAAAACCAATCATCATTTCTTCGGGAATGAGTTCGTTTGCAGAATTAGATGAAACGGTCGCTTTTCTCAAAGAAAAAAACTGTGAATTTTCCATATTGCAATGCACAACGTCGTATCCGACAGCGCCGAAACAATTTGGATTAAACGTTATTCAAGAATTAAAAGAGCGTTACCAAGTTAAAATTGGATTCTCGGATCATTCATCAGGAATTGAAGCAGGAATCGCAGCAGCGACGCTTGGTGCAGAAATCTTGGAATTTCATGTAGTATTTGACAAAGAAATGTTTGGACCAGATGCAAAATCGTCACTCACATTTCCAGAAACCACGCAATTGGTTAGTGCCATCAGAAACATTGATGAAGCATTAAATCATCCGATCGATAAAAAAGACAACTCACACTATTCAGAATTAAAGCAAATCTTTGAAAAGTCGTTAGCAATTAACAAAGATTTACCAAAAGGACATGTGTTAACTTTTGACGATTTAGAAGCCAAAAAGCCTAAAAATTACGGAATACTGGCTTCAAAATTCCAAGAAGTCATCGGGAAGAAGTTAGTAAACAATATGAAACAGTGGGATTTTTTGAATGAAGAAGATATTCTTTGAAGTTATAAAACGCTATAGTTATGAGTTTTGGGTTGTGAGTTAAATAGTCAAGTAACTTATGAAATCATATAAAGATTTAGAAGTATATACTACCGCATTCAGTTTAGCAGAAAAAGTTCATAAAATGTCTTTAAAACTGCCCAAATACGAATTGTACGAGCAAGGAAGTCAAATTAGAAGATCTTCTAAAAGTATCAAAGACAATATTGTAGAAGGTTACGGAAGAAGAAAATACAAAGCAGACTTTATAAAATTTTTAATTTATGCTCATGCTTCATTATTGGAATGTATTTCTCAATTACAAATGATTGAAAAACTGCATGATGTAAATGAAGTCAAAATGTTGTTAGCTGATTATGAAAATTTAGGCGGAAAATTGTATAATTTTATTAAATATGTAGAAAAAGATTGGAAAGTTAATCGAAATTAAACAATTTAACACACAACACACAACACACAACACACAACACACAACACACAACACACAACACACAACACACAACACACAACACACAACACACAACACACAACACACAACACACAACACACAACATACAACATACAACATACAACACACAACACACAACAGAACAACCGATAATGAACAAACGAAAAATATGTGCCGTAGTCACCGCACGACCATCATATAGTAGAATAAAAACTGCACTAAAAGCCATTCAAGAACATCCAAATTTAGAATTACAATTGGTTGTAGCAGGTTCGGCGTTATTAGGTCGTTACGGAAATGCTGTAAATGTCATTGAAAAAGATGGTTTTAAGATTGATGAAAAGGTATTTATGGTGTTGGAAGGAGAAAATCCTACCGCAATGGCAAAAACGACAGGCTTAGGTGTGATGGAGCTTTCAAACGTATTCTACAACCTAAAACCCGATGCAGTCATTACCATTGCCGATCGTTTTGAAACGATTGCGACAAGTATTGCTGCGGCGTATCAAAACATTCCGTTAGTACATATTCAAGGTGGAGAAGTTACTGGAAACATTGACGAAAAAGTACGTCATGCAAATACGAAATTGGCAGATTTACACTTAGTTGCTTCTGAAGATGCAAAAGATCGTGTCGTCAAATTAGGTGAAGATCCTGCATATGTAATCAACACAGGTTGTCCATCTATTGACATTGCTAAAGAAGTCTTGGAAAATAACAACTACGAATTTGACCCAATCAAAAAATATGGTGGAGTTGGAGCTGATTTAGACATTTCTAACGGTTATTTAGTTGTAATGCAGCATCCAGAAACGAATCGTTACAAATCGGCGCGAGAAGATGTATTATGTACTTTAGAAGCAGTTCACGAACTCAACATTCCAACGTTTTGGTTTTGGCCAAACGTAGACGCAGGTTCAGATGGAACTTCCAACGGAATTCGCTATTACAGAGAAAATTTCAATCCAGAGAACATTCGTTTCTTCAAAAACATGGAACCAAATGATTTTTTACATTTATTAAAAAATTGTGATTGTTTGGTTGGAAATTCTAGTGTGGGAATTCGTGAATGTTCATTCATCGGAGTGCCAACAGTGAACATCGGAACGCGTCAAAATCGCCGTCAGCGTGGGAAAAATGTAGTTGATGCGGAATATAATAAAGAAGCAATCAAAACAGCAATTCAAGAACGAATTGGTCAAAAAGGAATGCTTTCAGAACATATCTATGGCAATGGAAACTCTGGAAAGCAAATTGCAGACGCCTTGGCAAATACAGAACTAATTGCGCACAAAATGATTATGTATTAACTTGATTCTGAAATTAAAATTTTAAATGATAAATTTTGAATTCTAAATTGAAACAACACACAACACACAACAAAAAATGAACATTCTCGTAGTCATACCAGCAAGAGGCGGAAGCAAAGGTGTTCCAGGGAAAAACAAAAAACTACTCAACGGGAAACCTTTAATTCAATATAGCATTGACGCTGCTTTGCAATCAAAATACATTTCTGAAGTTGTCGTTACAACGGATGATTCTGAAATTATTACTATTGCGAAATCGCTTGGCGCGAATGTCCCTTTTGTACGACCAAAACACTTAGCGGAAGACGCAACTCCAACATTACCAGTCATTCAGCACGCGGTTTCATTCTTGCAAAACGAAGGAAAACGCTTTGATGCGATTTGTTTATTACAACCAACAAGTCCATTTCGACCAAAAGGATTTTTAGATAAAGCGTTGGAAACCTTCAAAGAAAAGCAGACCGATTCGTTGGTCTCTGTCTTGGAAGTTCCACATGAATACAATCCGCATTGGACGTTTAAAGCCAATGAAAATGGTATCTTGCAAATTGCGACAGGCGAACAAAATATCATTCCAAGACGACAGGAATTACCAAAAGCTTATCACAGAGATGGAAGTATATACATCACAAAAACGGAAATTCTCATGCAAGAAAACTCACTCTACGGAAATTCTTTGGCGTATATTGTTTCTGAAAAAAAATACTACGTTAACATTGATACGTTAGCTGATTGGGAAAAAGCAACTGAACTAGCAAAAACCATCACACTTTGAAACTTGTAAAACATCGCATCACCAATTTTCATATTTCTTTTGATAAGAACGAATTTAACGTGCAACTTTTTAAAGAAGAAAACAAAGGAAGTGATCTATACACTTTTGATAGTGAATTGTTTGAAATTATTTGGTGTTCATCAGATCATGAAGAAGAAAAAATTAGGCATTTCATTGAAAATCTTCATCAAGAAACTGACAAAACGCTTGAAACTATATATGATAATTTAGGAGGTGTTTTTGAACTATTTATTTACAATAAAGAAAATAATAACTTATTTATATTAAGTGACTTGAATGGAGTTAACGGAAGTTTTTATTTAATAAAAGATAATCAATTAAAGTTCTTCTTAAACTTTCAAAATTTTAAAGAATTTCAAATTCCATTACAATTTGATGAAGTTGGAATCCAAACACATTTTGCTTTCGGTTACCAAGTGCAACCATTTCCATTACCATACAAAGGAATTTCACGAATTCAAGGAGGAAAACTGCATACATTTCATGCAAATCTTGAACATTCAACCAAAGAATTACCGATTAAATTTTCAACAGAAAAACCATCATTCTCACTAAAAAATGCAATCAATGTTACGGAAAATCTATTCTTTGGCGCTACGGCGGGAAAAGACAGTTTAACATTGTTAAGTCAAGTAACGGAAGGTAACGAACGTATCAAAACGGGAAACTTTGGCGAAGTCTATTCCGCAGATGTCATGCAAGGAAAGGAAATTGCTGTAAAACTTGATCTTTCTTACGAACACACAACTTTATGCGATGAAGATGAATTTGAACATTATGCCAATCAAATAGCCAATATTTCGGGTGGTTTAGGAACGATTTCCTATGTAGATATGCTCAAATTTGTAAACGAAGGAATTCCGCCAAACTACAGTTATGTGATGGGAGAAGCTGGCGAATGTGTCCGAATGTTCTTTGCAGAAGACTCAAATCTCGCGAAAGCGTTATACAACTATTTAACACCAAAAGAATTTCTATTGAATTCATTTACAGATAATTATAAAAAGTATATTGAAGCTTATCCAGACAATATTTCATCAGAAATTACCAAAAACTATCAAGGAAATTCAAATG
>NZ_DS544873.1:1322416-1395343 GCF_000154725.1 Kordia algicida OT-1 | reverse complement strand
AAACGCACAATTTATCGCATGAACGTTACGAACACGATCAAATTCATGAGCAAATCATCTACAATTCCAATCAGGATTTACTAGCATTTTTCAGGAATCCAATTCAGTCAGATGTTTCCGTTCAAGACTGGAATCATCGCATGTCTAACGAAATAGGAGAGAAGTTGTATGACATGCTTGAAAAACGAATTCATGTCTTAAAATCGGTCTTTAACACCGAAAAAGTACTTGCTTTGGCAAAAAAACAACAAAAAAGTCCGAATAGAGGACTCTATTTTCTTTTCAGAATCCTTTCAATGGCTATATTTGTGGACAATATCAATAACGCGATTGTCCCATGCGAAAAAAGATAATTTCCATATTTGTTGGATATCAAAGTTTTGAAAATCATTACGCAAGTGATTTCTTTGAAACTCCCGAAAACATTGACATGTTGGTTTGGCACAACGTGAAATCGTCTGCATTGGAAAAACTGCCAAAAAACATTGAAACACAACAACTTCCTGAGTTCGATTATAAAGGAAAAACAGATTTTCTACGTTATTTAAAAGCAAAAGCTACTTTGCGTTACAATGACAAAACACAAACATTGCCAAATCACTTTTTATACAGAGTTGCGCCTGGAAAAAGCACTTTCAAGAAAAAACTAAAATTCGGATTGATTAACTTTTTAGCGATTTTCTACGCTTCAAAAAAAGGCATTCAAAAACTAGAAGATATTTTTTTCGATCTCACCCGAAAATCAAACTATTACAAAGTATGTTTGACGTATTTAAAAGCGAATACACCTGACATGATTTATTGTTCTCACCAAGTATCAAGTTTATCGCTTGCGCCAGTATTGGCGGCGCGTGACTTGGGAGTTCCTGTGGTAAGTTTTATACATTCTTGGGACAACCTTCCAAAAGGAAACAAAATGCTCAAAGCCGATCATTACTTCGTTTGGAGCGATTATATGAAGGAAGAAATGGAAGCATATTATCCTGATGAAGTCCAAGAAAACAACATTACAGTTACGGGAACGCCACAATTTACGTGCTATACGAAACCTGAATATCTAATTCCAAAAGAATTATTTTACAAAGCATACAACTTACCAACGGATAAAAAATTACTCTGTTTTTCAGGAAATTTTACGTCTATTGGAATGGATGATCCATTATATTTACAGGATTTAGCGGAAGCTGTAAAACTTTACAATCAAACGAATTCAACACAATATCATGTAATTTTAAGAGCAAATCCAGCAGATTACAACGAAGGATTTATTCCAATTCTAAAAAAATATAAAGACGTACTTACGGAAGTCATTCCAACTTGGAATCACGACGAATTTCCTTTGCCAGAAAGTTATACGGTAAACTCCAATTCAGGCGTTTTATACAGTACATTGCATTACAGTAGCGCGATTTTTAATATAGGTTCAACAATGGCGCTTGACGCGATATTACTCGGAAAACCAGCATTTTACTGTTATTATAAACAAGCTAATGGACATAAAGATTTTGATATTGATCGTTTGTATCATTTTGTGCATTTCAAAACCTTTACCAAGCATGACAAAGCTGTCTATATGATGCGAAAACAAGAAGAATTCGCAGAAATATTACAAGATTTTGAAATATTAGAACAGCAAAATCGTCAAGAACGTTTAGCTTGGGCAAAAAGTATTGCAAAACATCCATTAAACGAGGTCAGTAACCGAATGTATCACGCTTTCCAAAACCTGTTGAACTAATGCATATTGCGTTTCTACTTCCCGAATATCCGCACGAAAAACTTCCGAAATCGGCAGGAATAGGAACAAGTACAAAAAACTTACTCAAAGCATTGATTGACAAAGGATTGAAGGTTACAGTATTTACGTATTTTCAAGACAAACAAGAAGTTTTTCAAGATGGTGACATCACAATCCATAAAATAAAGTTGCGTAAATATCCTGTGTTGACGTGGAAATTGAATGAAGGAATCATCAACAAATACATCAATAAAGTCATCAAAAAAGATGCGATTGATGTCTTGGAAGTGGTTGATTGGACAGGAATCACAGCAAACATGAACTTTTCCATTCCGCAAGTGATGCGTTTACACGGAAGCGACACGTTTTTCTGTCATTTAGAAGGGCGAAAAATTAAGGAAGCCAATTTTAATCGTGAACAAAAAGCATTTCAAAAAGCAACTAAAATTGTGGCGGTAAGTCAGTTTGTTGCTGAAAAGACAAATTCGTTATTCGCTTCAAATAAAGAAATTACGGTCATTCCAAACGGAATCTATATTGATGATTTTCAGCCTGATATTTCTAGAAAAGTAGATGGAATGATTCTATACTTCGGAACGTTAATTCGTAAAAAAGGAATCTTAGAATTGGCACATATTTTTAACGAGTTGATTCAGAAGAATAAAAATTGTCACTTAGTTTTGGTAGGAAATGACGCGATTGATGCCACAGAACAGCGTTCGACGTGGGAAATTTTTCAGGAAGAACTTTCTGCGGAAGCAATAAAGAAAGTAAATTACTTAGGAACGGTTGCTTACGACCGAATGAAAATTTTGATAAACGAAGCTTCTGTTTGTGTGTTTCCTTCCTTGGCGGAATCATTCGGAATGGTCACGATAGAAGCAATGGCACTCGAAAAACCGTTTGTAAATACGGATTATCCTTGGGCAAAAGAGATTGTAAAAGATGGAGAAACGGGTTTTTTAGTCGATCCGAAATCGCATGCTGAATTTGCAGAAAAAATCAATCTATTATTGACAGATGCGGAATTGGCTTCAAAAATGGCAAAAAACGCACGACAAGAAGCAATCAAACACTTTGATATTACTAAAATTGCGGAAGAAAATATAGTTGTATACAATTCATTAATTCAAAAAAATGATTAAAAAAGTATTTAAAAAACTAAAGAAAAGACGAAAAAAGTTCCAAAGTCATCCTTTAATTAAAGGCAATGCATATGGTGCTTTGTACAGATACATTCGGTTTAACGTCATTCAAACAATTAGACCTAAGAACAGAAAATATAATTGGATTCACGGTTTAAAGTTTTTTGCGGAAAAGGGTGATGCAGGAATTGTTTCTAATATCTACATAAAATTGGCTGATTATGAGGATTCTATGTTTGTAATGAATTACTTGGATGAAAACGGATTATTTGTTGATGTTGGCGCAAATGTTGGTCACTTTTCATTACTCGCTTCGGGAGTTTCAAAAGCTAAAACAATTGCGATTGAACCTATTCCAAATACATACAAAAAGCTTCTAAAAAACATACATTTAAACAATTTAGAAGACAAAGTTGAATGTTTAAATATTGGTTTGGGAGAAGATAAAGGCGAACTAAAATTCACAAAAAGTTTTGATGTGATGAACAGAGTTGCGCTTGAAAATGAAAATGTACCAACGATTTCAGTGCCGATTCAAAAACTTGATGAAGTTTTAAAAGACAAAAAACCAACGTTTTTAAAGATTGATGTAGAAGGTTTTGAGTACTTTGTGTTGAAAGGTGCTGATGAAACTTTACAGAAAAAATCGTTAAAATACATCCTATTAGAATTCAATAATTCTGGAGATAAATTTGGCATTACTGATGAAAAAGTATTTAACCTGATTACTTCCTATGGTTTCAAACCAATTTCATATGATGTTGCTCAAAACAAAATAAAAGTAGAAGATTCATTTCGTACTGATAAATTCAATACAATATTGATTAGAGAATAAATAGCTTCATGAAATTCACACTCATCATTTGTACATACATGCGCCCAAAACCATTGCAAACACTATTGCAATCGGTTACGGAACAAAGGCTGTATCCTGATGAAATTTTAATTATAGATGGTTCTCAAAATGATGAAACGAAACAAATGTTAGCTGAAAATACATTTAAAAACTTACACTATTTCAAAGTAGATGATGCAAATCGCGGTCTGACGAAACAACGAAATTTTGGAATCAACAACGTAGCCAAAACAAGCGAAATTGTTTGTTTTTTAGATGATGATACAATCTTAGACAAAAACTATTTTAAAAACCTTATCGGAACTTATAAAACCTATCCAAAAGCTCTTGGCGTTGGCGGTTTTATTACGAATGAAGTGAGTTGGACAGCAATTACAGAAGATACACAACCAACAGCAACCTCTTTTGTATACGATGGCTGGTTTCGAAACGAATCCTTACGATTCCGTTTGCGCAAAAAACTAGGTTTGTTAGATGATACAAAACCATGTTACTTACCAACATTTGCACACGGACGTTCCGTAAGTTTTTTACCACCAACCGATAAAATTTATCACGTAGAACTCTTTATGGGCGGTGTTTCATCATTCAAAAAAGAAGTTTTAGAACAAATAAAATTCTCCACCTATTTTGAAGGTTATGGTTTATATGAAGATGCTGATTTCACACTAAGAGTCTCAAAACTAGGGCAATTGTATGTAAATACGGCTGCCAAATTAGAACATCATCACAATGCTTCTGGTCGTCCCAATCAATACAAATATGGAAAAATGGTCGTAAAAAATGGTTGGTATGTTTGGCGTGTAAAATATCCGAATCCAACACTAAAAGCACGTTTTAAATGGAATGCAACGGTTTTATTCTTGGCTTTTCTCAGATTTACAAATATATTTACCCAGCCTAAAAAAAAGGAAGCATTTACGGAAGCACTTGGCAGAATTGCCGCTTGGTTCAAATTATGGTTCCAAAAACCCCAAATAAACTACGATACAGTTCAAAAAACTGTTAGCTAAACATGAACTTTTTAATCGTCACACACGTTTTACATGCCAAAAAAGAAGCAGATTATTTTGCGTACGCGCCGTATGTAAAAGAAATGAACTTGTGGTTAAAATATGTAGACAAAGTCACGATTGTAGCACCATTACTAGCAGAAAAAGAAATTCGTCCGATTGATATTGCGTACAAACACGACAATATTGATTTCAGGTCAATTCCTGCGTTTAATCTATTAAGTTTAAAATCAAGCTTAAAAACGCTGTTGGTTTTGCCAATTATCTTTTTTAAAATTATTGGAGCGATGCGAAAAGCAGATCACATTCATTTACGCTGTCCTGGAAACATCGGATTGATTGGTTGTGTTGCGCAAATTTTCTTTCCATCGAAGACAAAAACGGCAAAATATGCAGGAAATTGGGATCCAAATAGCAAACAACCATTTAGCTACCGATTGCAAAAACGAATACTATCCAATACCTTTTTAACCAAAAACATGAACGTTTTGGTGTATGGCGATTGGAAAAATCAAACGAAAAATATCAAATCATTTTTTACGGCAACTTACAGAAATAGCGATAAAAGAGCAGTTGTTCAACGTAATTTAAACGAAACAATTACCTTTAGTTTCATTGGCTCATTGTCGTCTGGAAAACGTCCGTTATTGACAATTCAAATTGTTGAAGAATTACACAAACGCAACTATAATGTACGATTAGACATTTATGGCGATGGTGCAAAACGAAAGGAATTAGAAAATTACATTGCGCAAAATCAATTGCAAAAATACATCACGTTACACGGAAATGTCACAGCAGAAATTGTAAAAGAAGTTCATAAAACCGCACATTTTATGATGCTTCCATCCAAATCAGAAGGTTGGCCAAAAGTGGTTGCAGAAGCCATGTTTTGGGGAAGTTTGCCTATTGTGACGAAAATTTCTTGTGTTCCATATATGTTGGATGAAGGAAATCGCGGTATTTTGATTGAACCGAATGTTGAAAGTGCTGTTGCTAGAATAGAAAACGTATTGCAATCGCCAAAAAACTATCAAGAAAAAGTTGAAAAAGCGATTGAATGGAGCCGAATATACACGCTTGACACCTTTGAAAACGAACTAAAATCATTGCTTTAAATGTTAAACGTTTACACAGATAGAAAATTCATTGAGAAACATCCGAAAGGCGAGAAGTTTCCGTTGGTGTATGCGTTGTTGTTTGATGAACGAAATGAATTTCCTGAAGTCAAAAACTACTACCAATTGGTCGATTCGATTGATGAAGCAGCAATAGCGTTTTTACCATTTTCATGGAATTATTATTTGAATGAAAATTTACAAGTAGAAGCCGAACGTTTTATCGATGAATGTCATGCAAAAGATTTAAAAGTGCTTACGTATATTTCTGGAGATCAGGGTGTGATGCCTACAAACAAAGAGGTTTATGTATTTCGAAATAGTGGTTACAAAAGTAAAAAACTGCCAAATCAAATATCATTTCCTGCATTTTTTAAAGATCCATTGGAACATTATATTGAAAAGGAAAATCATCAAGTTCGTGTAAAAGCGGAAAAACCTGTGATTGGATTTGTTGGGCAAGCAACTCCAAATTTGCTAAAAGCCGCCAAAGATATTGGGTTGATAATTTACAGAAACTTAAAATTTTATTTGGGAAAAACACGTTTGGAACCGCAACAATGGTTTGCAGCGCCATTTATGCGTTACAAATATTTGAAGCGATTAGAGAAAAACTCAAACATAAAAACGAATATAATTTACCGAGAGCGTTACCGAGCTGGTGTGCGAAAAAATCGTTCGGTAGACAAAACAACATATGAATTTTACGAAAATATGAACGATTCTGATTATATTTTCAATTTGCGTGGCGCAGGAAACTTTTCCGTACGATTTTATCAAACTTTAGCCATGGGAAGAATTCCTGTGTTGATTGATACGGATTGTTTGTTGCCACTAGAAGGAATCATTGATTGGACAAAACATTGCATCCGAATTCCGCAAGGAAAAGAACACGAAATGGAAGCGCGATTGCTAGAATTCCATCAGAATTTGACACAAGCAGCATTTGAAGAAATTCAACAAACAAATCGTAAACTTTGGGAAGAATATTTAACGCTGACGAGCTTTTTTGCACGAATTCATGATTTGATTAAAAAAGATAAATTATAAATTAGTATTGAGATGTTAGTATTGAGTATTGTGAAGTTTCAAAGTATAAATTATTCAATATGTCAGTTCTAGTGATTTTCACTAGAAAATAGTATCGAGAACAGCTACGATACAATATTTTTTTTGATTTCAAAGTTGTTCTCGATACAAAATTCTTTCAGAATTTCACTCGAACTGACGTTTTGGGATATTATCAATTAGATTATAAATGCTGAATTATATAATGTCATATCGAGCGCAGTCGAGATATTTTTGAATTCAAAGTAATTTCGAATAAACGAATAAATCAATAACAAAAATGAAAACCCTACAAGTCATAGACACACTAGATACTGGTGGCGCGGAAAAACTCGCCATCACGTATGCAAACGCGTTGGCAACAACTGCGGAAGCTTCGTTTTTATGTACGACGAGAAAAGAGGGAATTCTAAAAAATCAAATTTCAAAAGAAGTTGGTTATTTGTTTTTGAATCGTCAACGTACATTTGATTTTGGAGCGATAAAACGATTGAAAGCTTTTATCAAAGAAAACGAAATCGATATTGTACACGCGCATGCGACATCGTTTTTTATTGTGTTTTTGACGAAATTAATCTATCCGAAGTTTAAAATGGTTTGGCACGATCATTATGGAAATAGTGAGTTTTTGGCAGAACGAAAAGCAGTTGCTATCAAAATAGCTTCGTATGCGATGAATGGTGTGATTTCGGTGAATCAACGTTTGAAAGATTGGGCAGAAAAGAACTTAGTAGTTTCGAACGTAATATACTTATCAAATTTTCCTGTGAAGAACGAAACCGTAAAGGCAAGCACAAAAATGCACGGAATTGATGGAAAACGAATTGTTTGTTTGGCGAATTTGCGTCCGCAGAAAAATCATATGTTGTTGTTAAAAGCTTTCAAAACTGTACAAAAAGACGATTGGACACTACATTTGATAGGAAAAGATTTTGAAGATGAGTATTCGCGACAAATCAAATTGTATCTTCACGATCACGGATTGAGTAAAAATGTGTTTGTTTATGGAAGTAGAGAAGATGTTTCACATGTTTTGAGTCAGTGTAGTATTGGAGTATTATCTTCAAAATCAGAAGGTTTGCCCATTGCATTGCTCGAATACGGATTGCACGAATTAGCCGTTCTCACCACAGATGTCGGCGAATGCAACCGAGTTGTTTCTGATGAAACGAAAGGATATATAGTGCCATCTGAAAACGAAGCGGTTTTCGCAGAAAAACTCCGTATTTTAATGGAAAATCAGCACGAATGCCTCGCGAAAGCGGAACAATTATACAAACACATACAAGCGAATTTTGCGCAAAAAGCAATCATGCAACAATTAATTAGTTTTTACGACGAATTGTAATGGCAACACGTACAGAATATATGGAAAAACGTATGAGAATGCTCGGGAAATCTGGCTTTCTCAAGTTTACGCTATTCCTAATTCTGATCTCGTATTTTTACAATGTTGCCGTTTTTAATTACAGTATTACGGGAAATAACGAACTGCGTTTGTACGATTTTATCGGAATGCTAATTTTATATCAGTTTTATCAACATCGTAGGGTTTTGCTGTGGTTTATGAACAGAGAAAAATACCTGTATTATTTGTGGACATTCATCCGATGGTGCATGTTTATGATGATTTTTACGTTTTTCATAAGTTATCTTAATGGACGATTGACTTGGATTTTACGAACTACACTATTTATGTATCATTTCTTGATATTTTTCTTTTCGTTTGTGTTCTTCCTGATTTTAATGCGACGTGTAAAAACTTTGCGACAATTAGCATATTTACATATTATTATGGTGGTAATTGCGGCTTTGGTCGTGTTGTTTCAGCATTTTGGAATTGTTCCTTATTTGTGGAGCGAGTTGGATAGAAAAGCGTATGGAGGATTTCTTTCAGGTATTTTAGGACCGAATAAAATTGTGCTTGGAATGGTCATGTATATTTCGCTAGTGACTTTTATTGGACTCTTTTTACAGAAAGAATTGCGCATTAATAAGTTGATGCTTTTGGCAGGAATTCTCTTCGCAATGATTGCGCTTGGTTTGAGTGGATCACGAACGAGTTATGTAGGTTTGTTGGTGTTTTTGGGCTATTTCTTTATACGATCTACAGGGAAATTTATTTATATGTCTGTGATTTTAGGAATCGGAATGATGGTAATTTCCATGTACAATACAGAGATTTTTACACTTATTGAAAATGTAGTAAATGGTAGGGTTTTTAGTAAAATATCTGATCCTACGCTGATTGCACAAGGAAATGTAGATCAATTGTATGAAGATTTAGGTTCAGGACGAAAAAACCTGTCGCTCATGTATATCGATTATTTGCTTACGCATGTGTATGTTGTTCCGTTTGGTTCAGGGTTTAATAACTTTATTTTAATTGGAAATTCGGCGCACAATATCTACTTAACGCTTATTAATGAAGTCGGTTTGGTAGGCTTATATTTTTACGTCCGTTGGTTGCTAAGTTACTTTGCGTTAGACTTTAAACGTTTTAAACAACTTGGAATTGTACTCAAAGGATTGGTTTTGGCAACCATGGTGACTTTATTATTTGGAGAACAATTGTATGTTTACCGACCTGTTTTTGCTATATTGGGCTTGTTTTTATTTGCAACAGCAATTTTATTAAGCCCTCGATATTACATAAAATCATGACAAACTTTGCTGAACATACTATTGGAGTCGTCATTCCGTATTACAATGCCGCAAAACACATAGAAAATGTGGTGCGCAAACTGCCTGAATATATTGATAAAATTATCATTGTTGACGATTGTGGAAAAGAACCGATTCCAAAAAGTTTAGTAAGTCAAGCGGAACTTGGCGATACAATCGTTATTGTAACGAATGAAAAGAATTCTGGTGTTGGTGGTGCAACAAAAAACGGTTTTAAAAAGGCGATTGAGCTTGATCTTGATTTTGTCATAAAAGTAGATTCTGACGATCAAATGAATAGTGATTTCATTCCAGATTTATTGCAACCATTGATTGAACAAAAAGCCGAATACGCCAAAGGAAATCGTTTTAAAGACTTTAAAGCGTTGCGACAAATGCCATTTGTACGAAAAGTTGGGAATTTAGGATTGTCGTTTTTAACAAAAGCTGCTTCGGGTTATTGGAATAATTTCGATCCGACAAATGGTTTTTTTGCCATCAAAGTAGATCTACTCAAACAATTAGATTTTAAAAACATTCACCGCGATTATTATTTTGAATCTTCACTAATTGCAGAATTATATTTTCAGGAAGCCAGAATAAAAGATGTGCCAATGCCAGCGCATTACGGCGATGAAAAATCGAGTATGCAAGTTTGGAAAATACCGTTTATTTTCATTCCAAAACTCACAAAAACCTTCTGGAAACGTATTGTAAAAAGCTATTTTATTTACGATTTTAATATTGCATCTATTTACTTATTATTCGGTTTGCCAATGTTTCTCTTTGGTGTCGTTTTCGGAATTTACAATTGGATTTATTATTACAATATCGGAGAATTTACGCCTGTAGGAACCATCATGCTCATTACAGTTTCGTTGATTCTTGGGTTTCAATTACTGCTTCAAGCGATACAATTTGACATCTTAAAAGCTCCAAAATCTGTGTCATGAAACGCAAGCACTTTATCGTAATTTTACTAAATGTTTGTATTGCTTTTGGGTATTATTTGGGGAATTTATCTGCGAATGAAACACACTTAAGTTCCGATTTGCATAACATCATCCCAATTTGTTTAAAAATGGACGATCCGACGATGTTTCCGCATGATACTTTTGCCAATGACTTGGAAAACGTAAAATATTACACGCCTTTTTATATTGAAACACTGCGCTTTTTTGCCAATTTTACCGATGGAAATTATGTGCAAGCTTTGAATGTTCTCACGTTCATTTGCCACATCCTATTTGGATTACTTTGGTATTTTTTACTATTCAGAATTACCAAAAACTTCTGGATTGCCTTATTCGTTTCCGTATTAATGCGCGGAATTGTTTGGATTCCAGGATTGGAATATTGGGGAATTTCAGATTTATGGTCTCTATTACCACGTGTAGTCTATTATGCCATCATGCCATTGCCATTTTTAATCTTACACTTTCAAAATCATAAAAAAACATATCTAGCGGCGTTTTTAATTGGTTTTATATTCAACTTTCATCCCATAACAGGATTGAGCGGAATTTTACTTTTTATAGGCTTTCTGTTATTGCATTCCTATTTTGACGAAAGACGTTGGAAAGCTATCTTTAGTAAACAAAATATGCTTTCATTGCTGTTGATTTTCCTCGGAATGTTGCCGTTTTTCTTTGCCTATTTAGGAAATGTTTCCGCAAAAGCAGATTACGATCTAGCATTGTACAAAGAAGCTTTAGCTTTAAAATACGATAGTTTTATCACCGAACCGACAACGTTTTGGAAACAATGGTTTACCTTAAAATATGGCGCGTATTTCTCCGTTGTCATTGCATTTATCATGTTGGCATATCTAAAAGGAACAGCTAAAGATCGCTTGCGTAGCAAATATATCATTGGTTTAGCGGCATTGCTATTTATTCTTCCAAACTTAGCTGCGTATGTTGAACTCGCTATAAACGCTACGTTTGATCTAAATATAAGAATGTCGTTTCAGTTAGTGCGCATGCAGAAACTCTTGATATTAGCAGTCTATTTTGCCATTGCTTTTATGTTGGATATTTTTTATCGGAATGAACTTTTCAAAAAGGTCTTTCCATATGTTTTTGGAGGCTTCTTTCTGATGCTAATTGTTAGCAAATACGACACATTTGACAATATCCCTTTGGTATCTAACGATCTCATACGACGTGTATTGCCCAATTCACTATCAGTAGGTTCAGTTGTTAACGGACAAGAAAGTGATGATTTAAACGAAGTCTTAATTTACATTCGTGAAAATGTACCAAAAGATGCCATTTTATTTGCTCCAGATATTGGTCGTTCTGGCGGACAACGTTCGGTGGTTTTAGACAGTAAAGGCGCAAATATGCTGATAGAAGGCAATCCGAAACGATACATTGCATGGTATCAAGACTATCAAAATTACAATAAACTATCGCGCAAAGCTTCCAATCAATTTTTACGCGATTATGGTGTGGAATATGTATTAATTTATATAGATTTACCAGATTTTGAACTGATACATCAAAAAGGCAAATGGCGATTGTATGATACAGGTGTTAGGAAGTAGGAATTAGGTATTAGGTATTGGGCATTAGAAATTAGGAAGTACCCAAGACCAAAGACCCAAAACCCAAGACCAAACACCTAAAACCTTATTTAACTTGAAGATTTTAAAAAAAATAACACTTTTCGTTTTCATCCTCGGATTTCTCTTTTCGAGTTATATCGGGTATTGTTATTTTATGAAAAAACCCGTGCCATTTTTTGGAAGAAAAATTACGGGAGCGTATTATTCAATTGCGACTGGAACTGCGTCAAATCCACTACAGTGGAAGGTTTCGGAAGCAAAAGTATTCAATCGTACAGACAATCAAATTCCTTCAAAATTACTCATGGCAGATCCGTTTTTACACCAAAAAGATGGAAAATGGTATGCTTTTTTTGAAATTATGAGTGAAAAACATGCGGATATCGGTGTTGCTGTTGAAGAAAATGGCGCTTGGAAATATCTCGGAATTGCACTTGATGAAACCGTTCATTTATCCTATCCGTTTATTTTTGAAAAAGAAGGAACGATTTATATGATTCCTGAAACCAAACGTCACAGTCAAGTACGATTGTACAAAACTACCAACTTTCCTTTCGATTGGGAAGTAGACAAAGTTCTGATACAAAACAAACGTTTGGTAGATGCGACATATTTTGAAAAAGACAATGTTTCCTACCTTTATGCAACTGAAGACAAATATTTATGTTTGTACGTAGCAGATAGTTTGCATGGCAAATTCACAGAACATCCACAATCACCATTGTTAAGTGGAAACTATACACGTTCTGCCGGAAGGCTTCTAAATTACGATGGAAAACTCATTCGCTTTGCGCAAGATCATTTTGGTGGTTACGGTCGCGCAGTATATGGTTTTTCTATTGATTCCATTTCAAAGACTTATTATAAAGAAAATTCATTAAAAAATAACCCAATTCTTAAAAATCAAGGAGAAACTTGGGCAAAAAACGGAATGCATCACATAGATATTCATAAATTGCCAAACGGAACGTACAAAGCCATTTTTGATGGTTATGGATATGGAACTGAAAAAATTACGTTTAGCCTAAAAAACAACTTTTAACCTAACAAACATGAAAGCAACAAAGAAGCTTTTTAAAACAGAAATCGTAAAAAGACTCAAAGCGCAAGGAACTGACGAAGTCTTGTCTGAAGCCGCTTTACCAGCATACGCACATAAAAATCCTGTCATCGATCATATTTTTTGGAAACGCTTAAAAGTCGTAGCAAATTATGTGCACAAGAAAAATAAAAAGTCACTCAAAGTCTTAGATTTTGGTTGCGGAACTGGCGTAATGTCTTATGAATTGGCGACAAATTCTCATGAAGTTGTTGGTTTGGATTTGGATTTGCGACCTGTACATTTATTAAAAGAAAATATCAATTATCCAGATTCGATCAACTTTATGGAAGGTGATTTGTTTGATAAAAATCTAGAAGAAAATACCTTTGATGTTGTGATTGCGTTGGATGTTTTAGAACATATGAACGACGATCAGTTGCGAAAATACATGGGAAAATTTAGAACGTTGTTGAAAAATGGAGGAGAAGTCATCATTTCTGGACCGACAGAAAATTTCCTGTATAAACTTGGAAGAAAGTTGGCTGGACAAGACTTTACAGGCGATTATCACGATTCTGAAATTCAATCGATTCGTAAAATTGTCAGTGAAACCTATGAAGTAAAAAGTTTGGCGAAAATCTTACCAATTCTGCCATTATTTGATGTTTTTGTAGCGCATAAGAAAGCATGATATTGTATGTTGGAAATATCGTTTCTGGTCACGGAAAAACGGCAACAACCATTGAAACTTTGGGGAAATTACTCCAAAAAGAAGGTTTCAACATTCGATTGACTTCCAACAAACAAAATAAAATACTGCGTTTATTTGACATGCTTTGGACGGTTTTTAAACTCCGAAAAAAACTTGATTATGTGTTGATTGATACGTATAGTACCACAAATTTTCTATACGCGTATTACGTGAGTAAATTGTGTATTCGCTTTAAAATCAAGTACATTCCGATTTTGCATGGTGGAAATTTAGAAGCACGTTTAAAACATAGCAAAGCAAAAAGCGATCTGATTTTTAAAAATGCACATGTCAATGTTTCGCCATCAATGTTTCTAAAAACTGTTTTTGAACAATACGGATATTCGAATTTAAAACATATTCCGAACAATGTAGAATTGGCTGAGTATCCTTTTAAACTTCGAAAATCGGTGAAAGCTAAATTGTTATGGGTGCGATCGTTTGCCGAAATCTACAATCCGCAATTGGCAGTAGAAATTGTGCATGGTTTGAAACAAAATGGAATAGCAGCAACTTTGTGTATGGTTGGACCTAGAAAAGATGCTTCTTTTGAAAAAACGCAAGAACTCGCAAAAAAGTTGAACGTTGATGTGAAATTCACTGGAAAACTATCTAAACAAGAATGGATTTCACTTTCTACGGAATACGATATTTTCATCAACACTACAAATTTTGACAATACACCAATTAGCTTGATAGAAGCAATGGCGCTCGGAATGCCGATTGTTTCTACCAATGTCGGTGGCATTCCGTATTTAATCGAAGATAAAAAAGATGGTTTGTTGGTAGAACCGAATAGTGCAATAGAAATGATCTTTCATATCAAAAAAATGGTTTTTACACCAGAAATTGCAGAAAAGTTATCAGAAAATGCACGTAAAAAATCGGAACAATTTGATTGGGAAGTTGTGAAAGCGCAATGGAAGGAATTATTGGTCTCATAGTACTTCTCGATAGCTCTGATGAGCGCAGTCGAAATACAAATTTGCTACACAAATTCACTCGAAATGACGTTTGGAGTATCGAAATCTAAACCGTTATATGAAATATATTTTCAAATTGAAAAATCTTCAAATCAACACATTAAGTAATTTTCAACAACACATTAATACTTCCTGCCAATAATTCTTCTTCAGTATAATTGTCGTAGTCTTTGTGAAGCGTTAATTCTTTGAATTTCTTGTACTTTTCAGAATTTTTGTCGCAGGTATCATAATCTAACGAAACAACTTCAAAACCTTCATTTTTAAAGATTTCTAAATAATCAGGCAAACGCAAACGATTGTGATAATCGAATTTTGTATGCTGTTTTTGCCATTCTTCTTTGCTGTACTTCAAAAAGTCATAATACGAAAGCAATTTGTCATCATATGCTCTGTGATCGCTTGGCGAAATCATGTGTAGAATATAGAATGGTTTTGGAAGGTTCTTCGCAAAATTACGATGAATTTCAGCTAATTCTTTCGGAGGAATATGTTCTAAGACAAATCTCGAAAAAATCAAATCGACAGGTTCGTGAGAAATTGAACCAACTTCTGCTAAATTTTTGTTGGGATAATAGCTGATATTGCTGGGCAAATCGTATGTGTCTTTTTCCGTGGCGACATCAATCTTAAATTCTGTTTTAAAATATTGATTCAGTTTTGCAATCGTTTTTGAGTCGTAATGTTCGTTAATATCATACGTTACAACCTTTTTTACATGTTTAAAATACATGAAAAAATACGGAATAATTGGTGCCCAACCTGAACCTAATTCGAAAATGGTCTTGTCTTTTAGTTCAATATTGGCTTCCGCCAGAATTTTCAATGCATCGTTAAATGATCTGTCATTCGTTTTTATCTTATGATTGATACTGTTTCTATTGAGAAATTTCTGCAATTGATGGTACACACCATAACCCATTTTGTTGGGTAAGATGTCTAACGACTTAAAAATTAACGACTTGACTTTGTGATTCATAAATGTAGATTCGATTGCAAAATAACAAATAAAAAATGATTATTTTGATCTGTTAAATTTTATTAGGTTAATTTTATCGCACAAAATTTACAAGCAATTTACAGTAAATCGAAATTGCTCATTTTTCAATAGATTCGTTTTAAAAATCATGCTTCATAAATTTATTTTTAATCTCGGTGAACGCTTACGAAATCCTTCTCTACGGAAGTGGTTTGACTTTTTGAAAGCTTCTGAAAAATGGACGATCGACGATTTGGAAGCGTATCAATTGAAGCAACTTAAAGAACTGATTTCATTCGCGAAAACACATTCTCCTTATTATAAAGAAAAGTTTGCGAACATTGATGAAACTTCTTTTTCTTCCTTAGAAGACATTCAACAATTGCCTTTGTTGTCTAAAAAAGACGTACTAGAGCATACAACAGCTATTCATACAAGTTACGATTTTAAAAAAGTATTTACAGCGACAACTTCTGGTTCTTCGGGTGATCCGTTGGTGTACAAACGTGAAGAATCGGCAGATTCCTTTAACAGAGCTTCTATTTTTAGAGGATATTCTTGGCACAATGTGCAACCTTGGGAACGTAACGGTTATTTTTGGGGATTTGATTTTTCAACTATAAAACGCTTAAAAGTCAATATTTTAGATGCGTTACAGAATCGTTTTCGTGTGTTTGATTATAAAGAAAAAGCCTTTAAAAAATTTGTAAAAAAATTGCAACGCGCTCGCTATATTCATGGGTATTCTTCCATGATTTATCAGTCTGCGAAACTTATTAACGATCAAAAGTTACCGAAACCAACGCGTCTTAAAATGGTAAAAGGTACTTCTGAGAAGATTTACGAGAGTTATAAAGCAGCAATTGAAAAAGCGTTTGGAGTGCCAATTATTAGCGAATATGGTGCGGCAGAAACTGGAATTATTGCTTTTGAATGTACTGAAGGAAATATGCACATTAACATGGAAGGTGTTATTGTAGAAGCGATTGATAATCAGATTGTTGTGACCAATTTGCAGATGAAAACATTTCCTATTATTCGGTATCAGTTGGGCGATTATATTGAATTGGCTTCCAAAGAAACCAAGTGTGCTTGCGGAAAAGCACATTATATTTTAAATGAAGTTACAGGAAGAATAGGAGAGAACGTATACGGAAAGAAAGAAATTTACCCTAGTTTGTATTTTTATTACATTTTTAAAAACTTAGGGAAGAAATATAATGTAAAACTTACCTACCAAATTATTCAAAAAGAAAAAGGAATTCTTATATTTAACATCAAAGAACACTTAACCGACAAACAAAAAGATCAATTAAAAGGAGAGATTGAAAACTACTTTGCTGACGACATGACCTACTCAATTCACGATGCTGTGAATGAAGAAGTTAGCAGTGGAAAGACGAAAAGTTTTATCTCTTATATATAAAAAATATGGCCTCAACCTCAAATATGCATTTCGAAATATCGGAACGTAAACTCTTGCTTAGAGTTTTTGATGTATTGGCGATGCTTTTTGGGTTGTATGTTGTTTCCAATATTTTTGACTTCGATTATTTTAAGTTTACAGAACAGCGCTGGCTCTGGAGTTTGGTGCTGATTGTATATTTTGTATTATTTTCCACGATTTTAGAATTGTATAATTTACAGAAGTCAAGTCGCTATGACACTACGTTTCAAGGAATTGTACTCACAGTTTCTATTACGGTTTTGTGTTATTTATTGACGCCTTTCTTTACGCCAGAATTACCCGAAAATCGTTTGCAGATTTTATACTTTTTCTTAGCGATTTCGGTTGCAATTTTCTTATGGCGTTGCGCGTATATTTTCTTTATTTCGTCTCCGAGATTTTTTAAAAATATTTTGATTATTGGGAATACTGAGGAGATTAAAGTAATGTCGGATGCCATTAAACGCAATACAAATTATTTTGAAATTGTAGGGTATATCAATTCGAGTTCGCTTGAAAAAACAAAAGATCCTGAGTTGGACGATTTAGAAGAAATTACAAGTTCAAATTTGAAAGAAGTTGCTGAAAAAAAAGCAGTTTCTGAGATTATCATTGCGAGCAATCAACAAGAAGAATTAAGCAAACCCATTTTTGACAGTTTGATTGGTTTGCTGGAAACTGGTTTGCCGATTAAAGAATACATTCAAGTATATGAAGAATTAACGTATCGTGTTCCTGTTCAGTATATTGGAAAGGATTTTTATAAATATTTTCCGTTCAGTCGAAGCAATCAGAATAAGTTGTATTTGTTTTTTCATCGCTTTTTTGATGTCATTTTTTCCGTGATCGGATTGTTGGTAAGCTTGTTATTTTTACCATTAGTTTTGATAGGAAATTTGATAGGAAATCGCGGTCCATTATTCTACACACAAGAACGTGTTGGGAAAAACGGCGTTCCTTTTAAAATTTACAAATTGCGCAGTATGATTGTAGATGCTGAGAAAAACGGAGCGGTTTGGGCAACACAGAATGATTCACGAATTACCAAATTTGGAAGTTTTTTGCGAAAATCTCGTTTGGATGAAGTGCCACAGTTTATCAATGTTTTAAAGGGAGAAATGAGCATGATTGGTCCGCGACCAGAACGTCCTGCGTTTGTAAAACAACTTTCTGAAAGCCTGACTTTTTATGAAATTAGACATGTAATTAAACCAGGAGTAACAGGTTGGGCACAGGTAAAAACAGATTACGGAGCTTCTGAAGAAGATAGTTTGCGTAAACTTCAATACGACTTGTATTATATAAAACACCGAAGCTTCTTTTTGGATTTAAATATTATTGTAAAGACATTGAGTACGGTATTGTTTTATCGTGGAAGATAATTTTCATTATTAGACCGCTTTCGCTATAAGATGTTAGATCGCTTTGCTTTTAGACTCGGCTTTCACCTTTTGGTATGTTTCACTTAATTCAAGGATTTAAAAATTTAATGATTCAAGGTTGTTTCCGAGATCATTTATATATAAAAATAGCTCCTTTTTATCTTCAATTAAAAAGTTCGACTTTAGAAATTATGCTTTTATATTTTTTGATGACTTGCATTCAAGTTATACACGTAACTTTTTGATTTCACAGCACTTCTCGATACAAATTTGCTGCACAAATTCACTCTAAGTGACGTTTTGAGTGGTAAAAAAACTATAAAAATCTAAACCGTCAGTTCGAGTGATTTTCTTTCATATGAACAAAGTGAATTGAACGAAAATAATATCGAGAACAGGTTAGATTTCGAAATGGTTTAATAAGTATTCTTTTGTGTTTTACAGTACTTCTCGATACAAATTTGTTACACAAATTCACTCGAAGTGATGTTTGTAAAATTAAGAGTTTGAAACGTCTTTGCGAGCGTTTTGGAAAAACGCATTGCAACCTGTGTCTAAGTAAAATTAAATTTCATTTTAAGTAATTCTCAATAATCACATCTAAACTCCCAATACTACTTATCCAGTTTCCCAAAATAATACGTCAAATACAGATAACGTACTAAAAATAAAGCCATCAGCGGAATTGCAGCCAATGCAAATTGTTGGAAGTCAATTATCCATAAAAAGAAAACGACAAGCATCAACAGGATACAAAAGGCAGTATGTTTTGCCAATGATTTACATTCTTTACTTTTGAGAAAGAACTTTCTAACGAAGAAAATATTAATTGGCAGCAGCCATAAAACGTTCATATTCATTGCGGTTGCGGTATGATCGGTTGCAAACCAAAGCAATAATAGTATAATTCCTGTAAGTCCATTCACAAGTAATAAAATTGCATCTAACCAGCGTGTACGTTTGTTGTTCTTGAAATCTAGAAATGTGATGATAAGTACAATTAGTAGAAAAATTGTAAAAATCACATATGGACTGAAAATGATATTGCCTTTTTCTATAGTTGTTTCTGGCGCATCCAAAACTAAGTTTGTTTCGGTAACAAACGGCGTTACAGAATCTTGCATAGTAGCATTTTCAAACGCTTTAAAGACATATTCTGGTAAAAATTGATATTCTTCTGCATACGCAGGTTTGTCAATGACAGCACCAAGCGCAATATCGATTCCGAAACTAGACCAAGAATTGGCTTCAAGATTGTCGTGAATTAAATCGCGAAATGTTTTGTCTTTCGGAAGATGATCTTCATGGAAAATGATGTTATCACCAAAATTTTCTTTGATAACATCTCTAATTTTCGTTGCGCAATTGTTGTAAAAGAAATCATATTTATAATCTCTATTTTCTTCTTTGTAATTGTTTTCTAAGTAGGCGAGAAGTGTTTTGTTTTGCTCAGGTGTAAGATTGAGTACTTGTTCTTTTATCCACCGTTTTTCGTATTGGTAGATGCGAACGAAGTTTTTAAAACTGCTTCTTCCGAGTTGATATGGTAGTTTTCCTTGTGCAAATTTTATGTAAAAAAATGGTGTGTTAAAATCAAAAGTTCCGTAGTTGTACACCACATCATAACCATATACAGGATCTTTTAGGCGAAAAGCGCTGTGTCCAAAAGAAGAATATAATTCTGAACCTGCACCGCAAGTGACTACGGAAAAGGTAGCTTCTGACGAAAGCTTTATTTGTGGTGTTTTTTGCCCAAAGACAATTCCAACAAAAAGAAAAAGAAGAAATACGAGTTTTTTCATCTGCTAAAAATATCACTTTTTATCTTTGAGATGAAATAACAAGTTCGTTATTTTTATGTTAAAGCTAGATTTTAAATGCTAGAAAGAAATGTTTTTTATCTGAATAAACTCCAGTCAATTTTTAATGAGAATACATTAGAATATACTGCCGCGCTTTGATCGCCAATGTCCGTTAGTGCGTAATCAACTTGAATTCCTTTGTATTTAAAACCAATTCCAATATTTGGTTGAAACGTTAAAGATTCAGACCCGAAGTTGTTTTCGTTTTGAAAGTTTCCAACACCAGCACGCAAAAACACCAAATCTGTATAGGCAAATTGCAATCCGACCGCAGGTGTAATACTTGCAAACGATGTAGAAATAACATCATTTGTTTCTGCAAAACGCATGTTTAAATCCACTTCCGCTGTAAGCGAATAATCGTAATTAAAAGTAAATGTTCGCGCCACTCCAAGTTGTAGTTTTGGAATGGTAATTTCTGTAGTTTCAGGCAAATCCTGCTCTGGAATTTGATCGCTTACATCATTGAATAAATCTTCATCAATGCTCCATGTGTTGAAAGTTGTGGTGATATCACGCGCCATCAATCCGAATTTCCAGTCTTTATGTCTGAATTGCAATCCGAAGTCAAAACCAAATCCCCAAGAAGAAGCGAAATCGCCAATAACTCTACGAATTACTTTGGCATTTACTCCATAATTTAGTCCTTGTACGGGCATTCTACGCGCGTATGAAAAGGTGATTCCGTAATCGGCAGCAGAGAAAAGACTGACTCTATTGAAATCAATATTTCCTTGACTGTCAATTAATTGTGTTGTGTTTAAAATATCGTCAACACCAAAACGGATTAGTGAAATTCCCCAAGCACTTCTATCGTCAATTGGCATTGCAAACGCAGCATAGTCATACAGCGCAATATTTGCAAAATAACTAGAGTGCATTAAGGCAATTTGTTTGTCTTCTAGTTGCACCAATCCCGCAGGATTCCAGTAACCAGAGTTTACATCACCAATGTTTGCTACAACAGCATTTCCCATACCAAAAGCGCCAGCATCGACACCAATATTCATAAATTCATTGGAATATTTAGCAACAGATTGACCGTTTGCTAGGTGGGCAAATATTATAAAGAGGAATACAAATAACTTTTTCAAGAGTGTAATTTTTATACAAATATGCGATTTTCTACCCTAATAAACTCAAAAAATACGTAGATATTGTCTTGATTTGATTAACATTTGCACTTTTCTCTATAGAGTTTGCAAAGTTTAATTATTTTTACAAAAAATCGTTTTTATGAATATCAAAAAACACATTCCTAATTTTATCACGTTATTGAATTTATTTTGTGGTTGTTTGGCCGTTATATTTGCAGTGAAAAATCAGTTGGAAATTGCTGCATTTTTTGTGTTTTTAGGAATTTTCTTTGATTTTTTTGATGGCTTGGCAGCCAGATTGTTAAAGGTGCAAAGTGAATTGGGTTTACAGTTAGATTCTTTAGCGGATATGGTAACCAGTGGTGTTGTTCCTGGAATTGTCATGTATCAGTTATTCAATAAAGCTTTAGGAATACATGAGAAAGTACACGACGGGCATTCTTGGTCAGATTCGTGGCATTGGTTTCAGAATGAAGTGCATGTATTGCCTTTGTTTGGCTTATTGATTGCGTTGGCTTCTGCGTATCGTTTGGCAAAATTTAATATTGATGAAAATCAAACTTCTTCTTTTATAGGTTTGCCAACACCTGCCAACACCTTGTTAATTATGTCGTTTCCATTAATTTTAGCATATCAAGGAAGTAATTTGATTCATCCAGATGTTATCATTTTAAACAAATGGTTTTTAATTGGAATGACCCTTTTAAGTTGTTATTTATTGAATGCTAAAATTCCGTTATTCGCTTTAAAATTTAAGGATTGGAGTTTTAAAAATAACATGATAAAGTATCTTTTTATCATAACTTGTATTTTGCTGTTGATCTTTTTACACTTTTTAGCAATTCCAATCATTATTTTATTGTATGTATTGCTTTCTTTGGTAAAAAAGTAGTCTTTAGACAGTCACTTTTTACTGATCTATTTTTTTCTCGAAATCCAGTTTCTTTTCGCGCAATTCGAAGTTTTGACCTAAATACACTTTTCGAACCATTTCGTCTTCTGCCAATTCTTTTGGTTTTCCTGCTTTTAGAATGTTTCCTTCAAACATTAAGTAGGTTCTATCAGTAATCGCTAACGTTTCTTGTACGTTGTGATCTGTGATAAGGATTCCAATATTTTTGTTTTTTAAATGTGCTATGATTCGTTGAATGTCTTCTACGGCAACCGGATCGACTCCTGCAAAAGGTTCATCCAACAATACAAATTTAGGATCTGTTGCCAAAGCACGAGCAATTTCGGTACGTCTTCGTTCTCCACCAGAAAGTAAATCGCCTCGGTTTTTGCGAATGTGTCCCAAGCCAAATTCTTCAATCAAAGATTCCATTTTCATATGTTGTTCTTTCTTTGACAATTTGGTAAGTTGTAATACACTTAGAATATTTTCTTCAATGCTCAATTTGCGAAAAACAGAAGCTTCTTGCGCCAAATATCCAATTCCGTTTTGCGCACGTTTGTACATGGGAAACTTGGTGATTTCCATATCATCCAAAAAGATTTTTCCGCCATTGGGTTTAATCAATCCTACAATCATATAGAAAGAAGTTGTTTTTCCAGCTCCGTTTGGACCTAACAATCCAACGATTTCTCCTTGATTTACCTCAAGAGAAATACCTTTTACAACTTTTCGCCCTTTGTAGGACTTCATGATACTATCGGCTCTTAAAATCATATAATTTGGTCATTATGAATGGTAAAAATACTAATTTCAACAAAATGCTGATACTTTTTAATACGAAATTAACTTTGGTAGTTATTTAGTTGTTTGCAAAAATCTATAACCTGACAAAGTTTAATGTTTTAAACTATTAATCGACAGAGAATAAACAACTAAGTTCATAGCCTAAAAACGTCTCAAAATAGCAAAGTGACAAGTCTAAAAGCGCAGCGATCTAACATCAAATAGCGCAGCGGTCTAAATATCTAATTTTGTGCTTCCAACGCATCCCAATATTCATAAGCTCTACGCAAATGTGGAATTACGATTGTTCCGCCAATTAGTGTTGCAATACTTAAGGTTTCTACCACTTTTTCTTTGCTCAAACCTTCGTTGTAGCAAGATTCTAGGTGATATTTGATACAATCGTCACAACGCAATACGGTAGAAGCTACCAAACCTAGTAACTCTTTCGTTTGCACATCCAAGGCGCCAGCAGTAAATGCATTGGTATCTAAATTAAAGATACGTTTAATAATTTTGTTGTTATCTGCTAAAATTTTATCGTTCATTTTAGCTCTGTAAGCGTTAAATTCTTCTACTTGATTAGCCATTTTTTAGTTTCTTTTTTAAATTTTTCTCAACTCTTTTAGATATTACAATTCCTATTTCATATAAAATTAAGATTGGAATTGCTACTACAATTTGACTCGCAACATCTGGCGGTGTAATGATGGCAGCAAGAATCAATACAATTACCAACGCATGTTTTCTGTATTTGCGCAAGAATGTTGGCGTGATTAATCCTAATTTTGATAAGAAATAGATGATTAGTGGTAATTCGAAAACGAGCGAAACTCCCAATAATGTGTTTGTTAGTAAGCTGATGTGCGATTGTACTTTGATCGTATTTTTAATTCCTTCTGAAATTTGAAAATTATAAAAGAAGTAGGAAGACATTGGCATAATTACGTAGTAACTAAATAGCAAACCTACAAAGAATAGGAGTGAAGCAAAAAAGATGAACCACCTCGATTTTTTGCGTTCTTTTGGACTCAATCCTGGTGCGACAAAACGCCATAATTCGAATATAATATAAGGAAATGCAAAAATGAATCCTAATATTAATGCTGACCAAATTGCCATGGTAAATTGACCTGTTACGTCTGTGTTAATCAGTTCATCATCAAATGTTAATCCGCAAAAGTCACTATCAACTCCAATTAGTTGAAACGTATCACAGAAAAAATGATAGGTTACAAAATCTCCATCTAAATGAACAATGAGTAAGTTTTTGTAAATGGGTTGAATAAATACAAATACAACACACGCAATGATAAATATCGCAGCAAAGCTTCGAATTAAGTGCCATCTCAGTTCTTCTAAGTGATCTAAGAATGACATTTCGTTTTTATTTTTCCCCATTATAGTATTCCTTCTTTTACTAAATCATGCAAATGTACGATTCCTGCGTATTTTCCTTGCGCTTCTACCATTAATTGTGAAATTCCGTTGTCTTCCATCACTTCCAAAGCTTCCACAGCCATGGCGTCATTTTCTATTCGTTTTGGATTGGATGACATGATGTCTTTTGCTGTGAGGTTTCCGATGAAATCATTATTGGACAACATACGTCGAATATCTCCATCAGTAATGACTCCAATAATTTCTTCCGCATCGTTGATAACTGCCGTTGCGCCCAACATTCCTTTAGAAATTTCCACAATTACATCTTTTACAGAACTATCGGCAAAAACTTTTGGCTTCTGATTTACGGAAGACATATCATTGACACGCAAGTATAATTTTTTACCCAACGCGCCACCAGGATGATATTTTGCAAAATCTTTGCTTGAAAATCCGCGTAATTCTAACAAACAGATCGCTAGTGCATCACCTAAAACCAATTGTGCTGTTGTGCTGGTGGTTGGTGCCAATCCGTTTGGACAAGCTTCTTTTTCAACATAGGCATGCAACACATAATCGGCTTGTGTTCCCAGAAATGATTCTCTGTTGGAAGTAATGGCGATTAATTTATTTTCACTGTTCTTAATTAACGGAACTAACACTTTAATTTCTGGCGTATTACCACTTTTTGAAATACAAATTACGGTATCGTGCTCCTGAATGATTCCTAAATCACCATGAATTGCATCTGCGGCATGCATAAAAATGGCTGGTGTTCCTGTAGAATTTAGCGTTGCTACAATTTTTGTGGCAATATTTGCGCTTTTTCCAATTCCAGTTACAACGACTCTACCGTTTGAGTTGTAGATATAAGACACTGCTTCGGCAAACTCATCATCAATTAAAGAGATTAAATTTTTTATTGCATTATATTCTGTTTCAATGGTTTGCTTGGCAGCACTAATAATACTATCTTTATATTTCAAAATGAATAAATTTAAAAATTGTTGTTACTAAAGAAAATAGTATCTTTAGTGTATGCAAATGTATGTAAAATAGTAAAAAGATAGAATGAGTTTAGTAGAAATTGACTTATACAAGGAACTAAAGAAGCACTTCGGGTTCGGTCAATTCAAAGGACTACAGGAAGAAGTTATTAAAAGCATTATCAGCAATAAGAACACCTTTGTTATTATGCCAACTGGTGGAGGTAAATCATTATGTTACCAATTGCCAGCCTTAATGAAAGAAGGTACTGCTATTGTTGTTTCTCCCCTAATCGCCTTAATGAAGAACCAAGTAGACGCTTTACGTGGAATTTCATCACAAGATGGAATTGCCCATGTATTAAATTCTTCGCTTACAAAAGCGGAAACAAGACAAGTAAAGGAAGATATTACTAATGGAATTACAAAATTATTGTATGTAGCACCAGAATCACTAACGAAAGAAGAAAATGTAGCGTTTTTACGAACGGTACAGATTTCCTTTATGGCAGTTGATGAAGCCCATTGTATTTCAGAATGGGGACACGATTTTCGTCCTGAATACAGAAATTTAAAAAATATCATCGGTAAAATAGGAGATAATATTCCTATAATTGGCTTGACTGCAACTGCAACGCCAAAAGTGCAAGAAGACATTCTTAAAAATTTAGGAATGACAGATGCTAACACTTTCAAGGCTTCGTTTAACAGACCTAATTTATACTACGAGGTACGACCAAAAACGAAAGATGTTGATGCCGATATTATTCGCTTCATCAAACAAAATCAAGGAAAAAGTGGTATTGTATATTGTTTGAGTAGGAAACGTGTAGAAGAATTGGCGCAAGTACTTCAGGTAAACGGAATTAACGCAGTTCCGTATCATGCAGGTTTAGATCCAAAAAAACGGGCAAAACATCAAGATATGTTTTTAATGGAAGATTGCGATGTTGTGGTGGCTACGATTGCTTTTGGGATGGGAATTGACAAACCAGACGTTCGTTTTGTGATTCATCATGATATTCCAAAAAGTATTGAAAGTTACTATCAAGAAACAGGTAGAGCAGGGCGTGATGGTGGTGAAGGTCATTGTTTGGCTTTTTATGCTTATAAAGATATTGAGAAGCTAGAAAAATTTATGTCTGGAAAACCTGTGGCAGAACAGGAAATTGGGCATGCGTTATTGCAAGAAGTTGTCGCTTACGCGGAAACGTCTATTTCTAGAAGAAAATTTATATTACATTATTTCGGAGAAGAATTCCCTGAAAATGGAGAAGGAGCAGATATGGATGATAATGTCCGTAATCCGAAAAAGAAAGTAGAAGCACAAGACCAAGTTGTGGAGCTTTTACAAACGATTAAAAACACGAAACAAACGTACAAATCTCGTAATGTGGTTAATGTGTTAGTCGGAACAGAAAATGCTTTGATAAAATCGCACAAAACACATTTACAGCCATTTTTTGGTAGTGGGAAATCACATGATGATAAATATTGGATGGCATTAATTCGTCAAGTATTAGTCGCTGGTTTGTTGCGAAAAGATATTGAAACTTATGGTGTCATTAAATTGACAGATGCTGGTTTGGCATTTTTAGAAAATCCTGAATCTTTTATGATGACGGAAGATCATGATTTTGCGCAAGCAGCAGATAGTAGTATTATTACTGCCTCTAAAGGAAATGGTGCTGTAGCCGATCAGAAATTGATGGGCATGTTGAAGGATTTACGTAAAAAAGTTGCCAAACGTTTAGGTGTGCCGCCATTTGTTGTTTTTCAAGATCCTTCTTTGGAAGATATGGCGTTAAAGTACCCAATTTCGCTTGAGGAAATGAAGAATATTCATGGTGTTGGTGATGGAAAAGCGAAAAAGTATGGTAAAGATTTTATCGAATTTATCAAGAAATACGTTGATGAAAATGATATTGTTCGTCCTGATGATTTAGTAGTGAAAAGTACTGGAATGAATTCTGGACTTAAATTATATATCATTCAGAGTGTTGATAGAAAACTTCCTTTGGATGATATTGCCGCAGCAAAAGGGCTTGCAATGCCTGATTTCATTAAGGAAATGGAACAAATTGTTTACAGCGGAACGAAATTAAACATTAGTTATTGGATTGATGAAGTATTGGATGAAGATCAACAAGAGGAAATTCATGAATATTTTTTAGAATCTGAAAATGATAAGATTTCTGCCGCTTTGGAAGAATTTGATGGAGATTACGACGATGAAGAATTGCGTTTGTATCGCATCAAGTTTATTAGTGAAGTAGCGAATTAAGTTACAACATTATATAGTTAATAAAAGCTGTCTGAAAATTAAGAAACGTTAGTCTGAACTTGATTCGGTTTGACGAAATTCAAAATTTTCAGGCAGCTTTTATTATATGCTATAAAAATCCGGTGTTTCTTGCTTGTTCAAGTAGCGATTCGTCACCTTTCTTTTCAACATCAAATACTTCTTTTAAGTGTCTTTTACGCTTTTCTATGGCTGCCAACGACAATGGAATGTATTCGGTTAAATTTTTGGTTTTAATTCCTTTAGAAAGATGGAAAAGAATATTTCTGTCAATATCGTCTAAAACTACTTCGTTAATAATTCGCGTACGCAACAACTTTGTTACTGTGTGACTATAATATGGCGGATCTGTTAAGACAACTTGAAAAGCACGCATTAATTCATCGGAAGTGACGTCACTTTTCACTAGAAATCCATCGGGATTGATGTTTTTTAGAATATTGTGAATTCTGAAGTTGTTATTAAACATTGTAAGAATGACAACTTTAGTATCAGGAAGTAATTCTTTTACTTTAATTCCTAAATCTTCTCCTGAAATAATCTTTCCATCGCTTGATGGTGGAAGTTTTATATCTAAAAAAACAACATCATACGGAGTTCCTGTAGATGCGTTTTTAATTTTTGTATAAGCACCGTCGCAACTATCGGAAGTATCAATTCGCAATGTCATTTCATCAGAATTAATACCCAATAAGGCATTCTTATAGCCTTCGATAATCATTGGATGATCGTCTACAATTAATACTTTAATATCTTTATTCATATGATAAGGTTAAGTTCTTTTACGTCATTGGAACGTCAACACTAATTGAAGTTCCTTTACCAGGGATTGAATTGATTGTAAATTGCCCGTGAAGCAGTGTAACTCTCGATTTCATATTTTTAAGTCCAATACCACTACTTCTTTTCTCTTGGTCAAAACCAACGCCATCATCTTTAATGGTAAGTATAATATGATTGTCATTCTTTTTAAAATCAAGAACTACATTTTCTGCTTGCGCATACTTATTTATATTTTGGATAGACTCTTGAATAATACGGTAAATATTAATTTTTATATGCCCAGGAATGTCTGTCCAAATAATTTGATCGTCATCATCAATCTGATATTTAAAATTAGTTATTTTTGATTGTTCTTCCAAAAGATTTGCAATCATTGTACTGTAACTCGTTGTTTTATCGAAATTATCAAGACCTAATTCGTGAGAAATATTTCTTACTTCTTCCTCAATACTCTGCAACTCATTAATGTATTGTTCTCTTACTTTTTTAGAATTAGCATCATCTTTTGCGTTCAAACTACCTAAGCTGAGTCGTGTTCCAAACAATCTTCCCAAAACTCCATCGTGCAGTTCGAGAGAAATCCGTTCTTTTTCACGTTTTCTACCTTCTTCAATCTTGTCTTGTTGATCGATCATCAAGTTATAAATTTCTTCATTAGCAATCTGTTGTTGCTGTTCCATTTCTAGCTCTTTATTACGCGTACGCTGTTGAGTAATCACATAAATAAGGAATCCGAAAAAGATGAGCGCTGTTGAAATAGCTACAATCCATGTGTTTTGAAGGCTTAGTTTTTCATTTTGAGTTTTAACAGCGTCGGTTTCATAACGGATTCTTGTAAACTTATTTCTTATTGATCGTTCTTGTTTAACTAAACTATCATATAAAGAAATATGTCTTTCTAAATAAAAAGTATCTTTTTCAGGTTCGATTTTTGATAGCAGTTTATAAATATCTAAGAGATGATCGTATGATTTAATTTTTTTTGCTAATTCTTTTGCTTCATTAGCATATTTAGAACTCTGTACAGTGTCGTTTTTATGTAAATAAAACTCTGAAAGATGAAGTTTATTGATAACAATACCTGGAGATATATTTAGGCTGTCTCTAATTCTTAACGATTTGAGAAAAAGATTAGGTAACTCTGAAAAATCATTTAGTTTAAATTTTGAATAGGCAAGATTATCGGTCAATGTTGCATACAATCTTGGGTTTTTATGATACAGACTATCAAAACCTAAAGCATTAATATATTTTTCTATTGCTCTTTTATATTTTTTTTGATTCTCAAAAACGACTCCTATATTATTTAATGTAGTAGCTTCAAGAATATTTTTCCCTTTATCCTTTCTTAAATATTCCAAAGCAATATTGTGGTAGTTTATTGCCTGATCATATTCTTCAAGATTATTAAAAATGATCCCCAAATTATTATAACATAAGTATAGTTTATCATATTTCTTTAGAGGTTTAAATATTTCAATTGCTTTAATTGTTGTAACATCACTACCAACATAATCTTTTATGTTTCTTTGAATAATTCCCATGTTATACAACATTCTTCCTGAATAGTAGAAATTATCAATTTCTTCATAAATTTTTTGAGCATCATAATAATAATGATATGCACTATCATATATATTATTAGTCATGTACATGTATGCTAATCTGTTATAGGATTTAGCTATATTAGAAGAATCATTTAGTTTCCTAGATAAGTTTAGAGCTTCCTCATTAAAGAACCTAAAATTTATAGAATCATTAATTTGTCTGTATTCTAGGGAAATTTTTAAGAGGTATTTGTTTCTAATCGAATCTTCTTCAATCAGGTCAATAAAATTAGAAACCTTTAAGAGTAATTGTTTTTTTGTATGAATAGGAGTGAGTTTATCATCGACTTTGTCAAACAAAATGTCAATACTATCATTTATACCATTTTGTCCTATAGTTTTGTTTAAAGCTATAGTTAAAAATATTATAATACATAAATACTTTCTCATTATATGAAGCTAAAATTTCCTTATTCTTGCAATTTACAAAACTAGGTTGATTTTAAATAAAAAAAGTATACTCTGTCAACAGAGTATACTTATAAAATATGCTATCTAAAGTAAATTTATTCTCCTTCTTCTTCTCCATTATCAACCTCTCCTTCTTCATTTCCTGTCCCTGTCACATTTTCAAATACATTATCATCTCCAGCATCTGATGTGCTATTTGGCTCACATGCTATAAATCCTAAATTTACTACTAATAATAATGCGAATAATCCGAATACTTTTCTCATTTTGTTTAAATTTTAATTAAGTTACTAGTTTTTGTTATTATGGTTAAATCATTTTTTCCGAATGTTAAAAAAAAGTTCTTTCTAGATTAATTTTAGGTTTTTACCGTAATAATATTCCTATTTAAAACCATACTTTCGCCATGTATACACTTAATACTTTTTTTAGTATTTGTAGTTTTTTGGTTTCTTCTAGAATATAAAAGTCAATCCCTCATTTTTAAAACTTTCTTTGAACGTAAAATCAAGCTAATCAATTGATAATCAATAATTGTAACAAGACAGTTTTTTAACTTGATTTCAAAAATCAAGTTAAAATCAAAATTTTAAATCTCGCTACGGTTTTTCAGTAAAAGAAATACGGCTTTCCATTACTATTTGAGAGTAGAATATTTTTCGCTGTGTATTTCTTAATTGTATTTTGATGCGTATCTTCGCAACGTAAATTAAAATTATACAAATGGAAGACGGATTATACGCAAAATTTCATACCAGCAAAGGAGAAATCCTAGTAAGCCTAACTTATAAGAAAACCCCTGGAACTGTAGGTAACTTTGTTGCCCTTTCAGAAGGTCAATTGGAAAATAAAGCAAAACCTCAAGGAACACCATATTACGATGGACTTAAATTTCATAGAGTTATTCCAGATTTTATGATTCAAGGAGGTTGTCCCTTAGGAACTGGAACAGGTAGTCCAGGATATAATTTTGATGATGAAATTCATCCAGAGTTAACACACAGCGAACCTGGAGTTCTTTCTATGGCAAATGCCGGACCTGGAACGAATGGAAGTCAATTTTTTATTACACATGTTCCAACGCCTTGGTTAGATGGAAAACATACTGTTTTTGGTCATGTGGCTAGCGGACAAGAAGTGGTAGATACAATCGCACAAGGCGATACGATTGAAAAAGTAGAAATTATCAGACAAGGAGCAGATGCAGAAGCATTCAACGCGGTAGAAGCATTCAGATTGTTCAACGGAGCAAAAGCTGAAAGAGAAAAAGCAGCGAAAGAAAAAGCTGAAAAAGAATTGGATGAAATCGCAACTGGTTTTGATAAAACTGAAAGTGGATTACGTTATAAAATTATCCAAGAAGGCAACGGAACAAAAGCAGAAGCAGGGAAAACTGTTTTTGTACACTACAAAGGAATGTTTCCTGACGGTGGCGTTTTCGATTCTTCATACAGAACCAATACGCCAATCGATTTTCCATTAGGAGAAGGTAGAGTAATTCCTGGTTGGGATGAAGGAATCGCTTTGTTGAAAGTAGGAGATAAGGCACGATTTGTAGTTCCACCACATTTAGCATACGGAGCAAGAGGCGCTGGCGGTGTTATTCCACCAAATGCAACTTTAATGTTCGATGTCGAATTGATGGATGTAAAATAAAATTATATAAACGCTCTGAAAATCTCAGGGCGTTTTTTTAGCACCTAATATTATGAATTTAGAAGAATTAAAATATCCTATCGGGAAACCGCAAATTCCTGCACAAATTACCGAAGTATATATTTCAGAATGGATTCATGTATTAGAGAAGTTTCCGCAGAAGTTAGAAAACTTAGTAAAACAGCTCTCAGAAGCACAATTAGATACACAGTACCGACCTGATGGCTGGACAATTCGTCAAGTAATTCATCATGTGGCAGACAGTCATCATAATAGTTACACACGATTCAAATGGACTTTAACAGAAAATACACCAATAATCAAAGCCTATTATGAAGATCGTTGGGCTGAATTATTTGACAGCAAAAAAGCACCGATTGCACTTTCATTAGCTATGATAAAAGCATTGCATGCAAAATGGGTATACTTTCTAAAAGGTTTATCTATTTCCAATTTGGAACAAGTTTTTATCCATCCGGAAGGAAATGAAAAAGTTTCTCTCAAAGAAAACATCGGAATTTACGCTTGGCACTGCAAACATCATTATGCACATATTGAACAATTAATGATTCGAAAAGGCTGGAAGTAAACTTCGACTCCGCTCAGTTTACGTATTTCAATCTAACAGTCTAAAAACTAAGCGAGTCTAATTAATGTGGCAATTTGAAAATTTGAAAATGTATCAATTAGTTTCAAATAACATTCAAATTTATCTTATAAACGTATTTAAAATTAAAGACTTAGCATTTTAGATAAAAATCAAATAATAATCTCAGAAATAACCTTGAATCATTAAATTTTCAATCTTTGAATTGAGCGAAGCGAACCTAAAAACTAAGCAAGTCTAAAAAAGTAAAGTAGCTGAGCGAAGTCGAAGCTACGAAATCCACTTTATTCCACAACCAATACTCGGTTTCTGATCTGCTGTAATTTCCTCACCCTTCAATAGTGCATCCAATGCTTCTCGCATGTCTTTTCCTGTGATAGGAACTCCATTGTTTGGGCGTGAATCGTCTAATTGTCCACGATACACCAAAGAAAGTTTATCGTCAAAAATATAAAAATCGGGAGTACAAGCTGCTTTGTAAGCTCTGGCAACATTCTGACTTTCATCATATAAATAAACAAAAGGAAACTTTTCCTTCTTTGCATTTTTTTTCATCAAATCGGGCGCGTCATCAGGATAATTTTCTACATCATTACTAGAAATTGCAATAAAACCAATTCCTTTTCTCTTGTAATCATTTGCCAACTGAACCAATCCTTGATTCACATGTTTTACAAACGGACAATGATTACAAATAAACATAATTACAGTTCCTTTTTTTCCTTTTTCTTGATTGAGAAAAACATTTTCTTCAGAAATGGTGTCGTATAACATAAAATCGGGAGCTTTCGTACCTAGCGGAAGCATATTAGAAGGAGTAAGTGCCATTTGATATTTCGTTTTTATAGTATAAATTTACTCAAAAAAATATAATGGGAGATTTAACTTGGAATGAATTTGAAAAAGTAGATATGCGAATTGGGACGATTATCGAAGTGAACGATTTCCCAAAAGCCAGAAAACCAGCGTATCAACTTACGATTGATTTTGGTTCAGCAATCGGAATCAGAAAATCATCTGCACAAATTACCAAACGCTACACAAAGGAAGAATTACTAGGAAAGCAAATCATGGCAGTTATAAACTTTCCTAAAAAACAAATTGCTAATTTTTTCTCAGAATGTCTTGTACTGGGCGCAGTTGATGGTGATGATGTCATTTTAATGCAACCTTCTGCAAAAATTCCGAATGGATTGAAGATTTCGTAAAATACTCTTGCTTGTTTTTCATTTTTAGATATTGAAGTGATTTAAACTTTTAGAATTTAAGCGAAAATTAGAAGCTTAAATCACTTCACTGAATATTTATAAATTTCAAAATAAACCCAAAAGCAAAGCAACCCAAGACCCAAGACCCAAATCACATCATCCCTGAAAAGAAAATCGCGTTCATCAACAACTTATTTGTTCCGTACCAAAAAGCTCTAAAGTTAGTATTATCGGTAAAAACAATTACGCGTCCGCTTCCCATTCGTGAGGTTTGAAAAGGAACACTATTCTTCAAATGCTCTAAATTTTCTTCGGAAACATAACCACTCAACAACGGCTTGTTGGTATACTGAATCGGATTGTTATAACTTTTTTCATTCGGATTGATAAAAACAGTTGTATTTCGAAACATTGGCAATTCATCATGCAAATAGCCAAAGTTTATAGGATGTGAACGATCGATTTTGGTATTAAAAATTGCACCACCAATAACCTGTGCGCCATTATGATCGCGGCGTTGTTCAAAAGAAACATTCTTTGCGTCAATACCAGTCTTTTTAATATCTAACGAAATAAACTTGTTGCGACTTACATAATTTACAGCATTGCGATAGGCAATCAAAGTTCCACCGTTTTTTACCCAAGTTTTCAATTTTTGCGTAATATCATTCGGAAGTGAATATGTATTTGGTAAAATAAGATGTGTGTATTTCTCTAAATTCATTCGTCCAAATCGACGTGTATCAAGCTTGGTTAACGGAATTTCATAACGTTGATCGAACAAATGCCAAATTTCTCCAGCATCGTACGACGTAATTCCATCACCAACAAGCATCGCAATTTTTGGCTCGTTGATTGCTTCGAAATTGTTACTTCCCAAGTCAATTCCCTCGGTCAAACCAGAAGAAACTGCAGTAATATCCAAATGACTTTCTTTGGCTACATAGCTTAAAAACTGCTTCATCTCTTGCGCGCTTAATCGTTGATTTTGCACAGGAATCATAATCGTGCCATAATCGTAACGTGTACCTTCTAATGTAAACGGTTTCATGGCAACTTTTGCACGCAGTTTTTTCGCTTTAATTAATGCCAAGGCTTTTGGTGAGTAATACTCATTCCACTCAAAAACATACGCATAATTTCCACTTCCTTTTAGTGTTCCTGTTGGCATTTTTAACTCGTTAATTTCATTGCCAGCATTTGAAAGTGAACTCAAATTATCGTACGACAAATTAAACGCTAAAGGCAATGTCCATGCGGAAATATCATAAAATAAACTATCTTGAAACTGTGTACGTTTCTCAAAAATCGCATTAATCAATCGGCTTTGTCGTTGATTTCTAGGCACAACATAACTTGCACCTTTCTTATACGTTTTTCCATTCTGTGTAAAATCATTTTTTACCTCATGCACCGTAATTTTATGTCGTTTCAGCATTTCTGCCAAATGATATGCTTTTGCCGCATCTTTCTCATCACCAAACACATACGCGCGCGATTTAATTTCTGATGCTTCTTTTCTTGCATTTACATAAAATTGTTGTTGATATCGAAGAATAGAAGTGCGCATATTTTTGGCAGCTTCTAATGTAGACAATGCCGCGGTGAATTGATTTCGAATCGCAAACGGAAATGTCAACAAACCATTTTCACTCTCCTGAAGGTGTCCGCGTGCACTTCCTTGTTCAAACAAAATTCCAATACTTCCATTAATGTCAGGAAATGTAGAACCTTTTCCATAATAAAAATCGTCAAAACTTTCTTCAGTATAATACAACGAACCAATTTTATCAAAAGCTTTTGCGTGATACGTTGCAATTTCTTTCGTCAAATCTTGATTCATTTGCGGTGTTAATGGATGTGTTCTTGACGGAATTCCCGGTTGAAAGAAAAACGAAGAATTTGTTCCCATTTCATGATGATCTGTCAAAATATTAGGCATCCAACGATGAAATGTTTTAATTCTTGCTCTTGATTCTGGCAATTGTACAGGCAACCAATCTCTATTCATGTCAAACCAATAGTGATTTGTACGTCCGCGTGGCCAAGCTTCATCGTATTCTCTATCTTGCGGATCGCTAATTAAATGTTCGCTTTTGTGCATGTTTACCCAACCTGCAAAGCGTTGCAAACCATCAGGATTAAACGAAGGATCTAATAAAATTACAGTATTATTTAACAAATCATACACTTCAGTTCCTTCGGCAGCAGCCAAATAATAGGCGAGAAGCAAAGCAGCATTACTACCACTAGCTTCATTTCCGTGAATTGAAAATCCTTGGTATACCACAATTGGCATATTGGAAACAGCTGCGTTTTGTCCGCTACTTTCCGTCAAAGCAACATGCTCTTTACGAATATTCTCGATATTTTGATGATTTCTAGGCGAAGTAATAGTTAACAATAACAATGGACGATCTTCAAAAGTTTTCCCGCGATCTTCCAATATAATTCTATCGGAACTTTCCGCCAGTGCTTTCATATACATCACCAGCTTGTCGTGTGTTACATGCCATTTTCCAACAGGATGACCAATTACACTTTCGGGAGTTGGTATGCTTTTATTGTACGTAACATCTTGTGGTAAATAATAAGTAAGTAAATCTTTCTTTTGGGCATTCAGTATAAAAACACTTAAAAAGCACACAGAAAATACAAATTTCGATAATCGGGACATAAAATTGATTTGATTAGTTTATAACACAAAAATCAACTATTTACAATCGATTTCAAAACGGGAAAACCGTATTTAACAAAATTGAAGCAAAACAATACGTCAAAGAACGTGACAATTATTGAAGTCAATTACAAAGAATACAAGCTAAAAATGACTTTAAATTCTTTTTATAATCTATAATTTTAAGATTATATCATACAGTACAAGAAGCTTGAAGTTGTTACCCAAGAGAAATTAGGTTTTGGGTTTTGGATGTTTTGGTATTAAAATATTAAATATCCAAAACCTAATAGCAAAGCAACTAAAACCCAAATAAAATTACAATATCACCGCATAAATAGTATATTTGCACCACTAAATTTTTATCTATCACATGAAAGCTGGAATTGTAGGATTACCGAACGTTGGAAAATCAACCTTATTTAACTGTTTATCAAGCGCAAAGGCGCAAAGTGCAAACTTTCCTTTTTGTACAATTGAACCGAATCTAGGAGTTGTAAATGTACCAGATCCGAGATTGGAAAAACTAGAAGAATTGGTAAATCCGCAACGCGTTTTGCCTGCAACAGTAGAAATTGTTGATATCGCTGGTTTGGTTCGTGGTGCAAGTAAAGGTGAAGGTTTAGGGAATCAATTTCTTGGAAACATTCGCGAGTGCAACGCAATCATGCACGTTTTACGTTGTTTTGACAATGATAATATTGTGCATGTTGATGGAAGTGTAGATCCAATTCGTGACAAAGAAACGATTGATATTGAATTGCAATTAAAAGACCTTGAAACCGTTGAAAAGCGTTTAGAAAAGGTAAAACGAGCTGCAAAAACAGGAAACAAAGAAGCGCAAAAAGAACAAGCTACACTAGAAAAATTTAAAAATGCACTAGAGCAAGGAATCTCTGCAAGAGCTGTAGAAGTAACAGAAGATGAAGCAGAACTAATGAAAGGTTTTCAATTGCTCACAGCAAAACCAATACTATATGTATGTAATGTAGATGAAGCTTCGGCAAAATCTGGAAATGCATACGTAGAAAAAGTACGTGAAGCCGTAAAAGATGAAGACGCTGAAATCATTGTATTGGCAGTTGGAACAGAAGCAGACATTGCAGAATTGGAAGATTACGATGAGCGTCAAATGTTTTTAGAAGACATCGGATTGGAAGAACCAGGCGTTTCTCGCTTAATTCGTGCTGCATACAAACTCTTAGACTTACAAACCTATTTCACAGCAGGAGAAAAAGAAGTTCGCGCATGGACGATTAAAGTCGGTTCTACAGCTCCACAAGCAGCAGGCGTTATTCACACAGATTTTGAAAAAGGATTCATTCGTGCAGAAGTTATCAAATATGACGATTATGTAACCTATGAAACAGAAGCAAAAGTAAAAGAAGCTGGGAAGTTGGCAATAGAAGGGAAAACATATGTCGTCAATGATGGAGACGTAATGCATTTCCTTTTTAATGTATAAACACACATTTACATACGAAATATCAAAAACCTTCAAATTTAACTAGAAGGTTTTTTTGTTTTCCAAATCTATCATAAAAAACGATGTATTAACGAGAGTTCAACGTAAGAATTTTAGTTTGAAACTTTTCTTTTCCGCAGTATAGCAGGAGTTTTTCGTTAAAAATTTTCGAAACCTTGGAGAAATGTTAATTCATGAACTCCATAACTGAAAATAGAGCATGGTGAACTAAAATTTAGAAAAACTCATGCGGTTTTAGTTTTTCTCTAAAAGAAAAACTAAAAATACCTCTGGAAAAGTTCCCTTTCTTTTGTTTCTTTTCTTTGGGTAAGCAAAGAAAACGAAAATAAAACCCTAAAAATGAATTATATAGCAGAATTATTTCTAAAATTACTATAAATATAAATTGATTGATTTATATCGAACTGACGTATGTATTAAGATTAATTTTTGCTTACTCAAGGTATAAAATCAAAGAATAGCCAATCTGTTTGTAAATACACGAATTCGGGAAAAATATTCTATGTAAACCTTAGTAATTAGTACGATTGGTAATTTTAGTATTAATTGTAATGTCGAATTTTCGCTAGTAATCATTTCAAAAATAACAGAAAACAGTAATCTTTTTATAATATAACTGTAACGATTTAGATACATTCTGGTTGTACTTTTACGCTATAACCAAAAATTAGTATCTCATGAAAAAAATTACATTCGTATTAAGTGCATTACTCATGTTTTTTGCCGTTAATACACAAGCGCAACAATCTGTAATCGATGATTTAGATGAAACGTTCGATTCGGCAGAAGTTATCCGAATTGAAGCCAAAAGAGTCAAAGCAGCTTTAAAAACGCTAACGGTCGATTATTTAGTAAACAACAATCCAAATGCCGATGTGGCAACCTATCTACAAATTATGGATGGAAGCATGGAAGTTGTAGAAGAATTCAGTGATGAAGTAATCTATTACATCGGGCAAGCGGCGCAAGGAAACAGCAACATTGATCCTTCTAGCATTCAAAGTAAAGCCTCTACAATAGAAGGAAACGAAGATTTCGTACGAAACAAAAGTACTCTATTAGAAACTGCTATTCAGCAAAACGACAGAGGTACAGCAAGACAACTTATTCGTGAAATCAGAGGTTTCTTAAACACGCAAATTACATTAGCAAAAGAAATCAAAACTGAGGCAACTGATCTTAAATCGTTAGCAGTAACATACAATGTTCGTATTGAATTAGTAGACGAACGCTCAGGTGCTTCAGTTCCTGCGGGAACATTGCCAGGTTACGCTGCAACAAACCAAGACACAGGCGAAATTTTCTACACAGATCGTTACAACTATGACAGTTTTTTAAACTTACCAGCAGGAACGTATCGTTTTGATGCGTATGATGGTTATTTTGATGGTGCATCTAGCGCAATTGTAACGCTCGATCAAAGCTTGGTAGGAAGCGACGGATTCATCGTAGTAACACTCAGATATTGGTCTGAATAAAGACAATATTTAAAATACCTATTAAAAAAGCGCAATATTCACAAAATATTGCGCTTTTTGTTGATTAATTTAGTCCGTTCGGGTTTTATTTTTTGATAGTAAATAGTATATTAGCGACGAACCCTAATACTACTTCAATACATGTCGCAAAACTCACAATATTCAGAAGAAAACATACGTACACTTGACTGGCGCGAACATATCCGCACACGTCCAGGAATGTATATCGGAAAATTGGGAGATGGTTCTTCGGCAGATGATGGAATTTATATTTTAGTAAAAGAAGTTTTAGACAACTCTATTGATGAGTTTGTCATGGGTGTTGGAAAAACTATTGAAGTCTCCATTCAAGGAACTAAAGTAATTGTACGCGATTATGGTCGTGGAATTCCACTAGGAAAAGTAGTAGATGTTGTGTCTAAAATGAACACAGGAGCAAAATATGATTCCAAAGCCTTCAAAAAATCTGTAGGTTTAAACGGAGTTGGTACAAAAGCGGTTAATGCACTTTCTACATATTTTAGGGTTGAATCTACGCGTGACGGAAAATCAAGTGCAGCCGAATTTGCTACAGGTGTTTTAAAAGACAAAGAATTTCTAGAAGAAACATCGCGCAGACGCGGAACAAAAGTAACGTTCGTTCCAGATGAAACGATCTTTAAAAACTTTAAATTCCGTATGGAATACGTGGCAAAAATGCTGCGTAACTATGTCTATCTAAACCCTGGATTGACCATCATTTTTAATGGAGAAAAATTCTTCTCAGAAAATGGTTTAAAGGATCTTTTAGAAGACAACAACAATCAAGAAGACATGCTATATCCAATCATTCACTTAAAAGGTGATGACATTGAAGTAGCAATGACACATAGCAAAACACAGTACAGCGAAGAATATCATTCGTTTGTAAATGGTCAGCATACTACGCAAGGAGGAACGCATCAATCAGCATTTCGTGAAGCTATTGTAAAAACAATTCGCGATTTTTATGGAAAAAACTATGAAGCGTCTGACATTCGAAAATCAATCATTTCTGCCATTAGTATCAAAGTAATGGAACCCGTTTTTGAGTCGCAAACTAAAACAAAATTAGGTTCTACCGATATGGGAGGCGATTTGCCTACGGTTCGTACGTATGTGAATGATTTTATAGGTAAATATTTAGACAATTATTTACACAAAAATCCAGAAACAGCAGAAAAATTACAACGTAAAATTCTGCAAGCAGAACGCGAACGTAAAGAACTTTCTGGAATTCGAAAACTCGCTAAAGAACGTGCTAAAAAAGCGAGCTTGCACAACAAAAAACTGCGTGATTGCAGAATTCACTTAGGTGATGTAAAAAAAGACAGAAGACTCGAATCGACACTATTCATTACTGAGGGAGATTCTGCTTCGGGTTCTATCACAAAATCACGTGATGTAAATACACAAGCGGTTTTTAGCTTGCGCGGAAAACCCTTAAACTCATATGCAATGTCCAAAAAAATTGTATATGAAAATGAAGAATTCAATCTGTTACAAGCGGCATTAAACATAGAAGAATCTATGGAAGACTTGCGTTATAACAACATCGTAATCGCTACTGATGCCGATGTAGATGGAATGCATATACGTTTGTTACTCATTACATTCTTCTTACAATTTTTCCCAGAATTAATTAAAGAAGGACATTTGTATATCTTACAAACACCTTTGTTCAGAGTTCGAAATAAAAAAGAAACCATATACTGCTACAGTGAAGCAGAAAAACTAACCGCCATAGAAAAACTGTCCGGGAAACCAGAAATCACACGATTCAAAGGTTTGGGAGAAATCTCACCTGATGAATTCAAACATTTCATCGGAGACGACATTCGTCTCGATCCCGTAATGTTAGACAGAGAAACTTCCATTGAAGAATTATTGCAATTCTACATGGGAAAAAATACTCCAAATAGACAAGAATTTATTATTAACAATCTTAAGGTCGAACTAGATCTTATTGAAGAAAAATAATTGGGAGCATGCGGTTTAGCAACGCAAAATCAAAAAAGTGGGTTCCGTTTCTCTACTTTTTTCTAGGAATTGGTAGCATTTTAATCATGCTTTACCTCTTTCTTTTTCGTGAAGATTTTAAAACAGTAGGAGTGTGGTATAGCATTCCTGTCATGCTATTGCTTGTTTTTCTAATCTTTTACAGTACAGCTAAATATTTTGAATTTGACAGCGATGGTAATGTACTCACATTTGTAAATAAAGGATTATTTATTTCAAATTTTATCAACTATCGGGAACATAGAGCAGAATTTCCAAAGGAAAAACTAAAGCGTTATCGTTTGCAAAACTATATATTATTTAGCTTTTTGTATATCTATGTAAAATCGAAAACAAACCAAATAAAGCGTGTTCGTTTCAACATTTCATTGCTGAGCGGAACTAAGAAACGAGCCTTAAAAAAATCATTAGATAAAGTTATAAAGCATAACAACCAAATTTCTTAATGGAAGAACATAACGAAGAATTACATGCTGAAAATCAGCAACATAACAACAATTCGCAAGATACCATTACCAAAGTTACAGGAATGTACAAAGATTGGTTTTTGGACTATGCATCTTATGTAATCTTAGAAAGAGCTGTGCCTGCCATCGAAGATGGTTTCAAGCCTGTACAACGCCGTATCATGCATTCAATGAAAGATTTGGATGATGGACGTTATAACAAAGTTGCCAACATAGTTGGTCACACCATGCAGTATCATCCACACGGTGACGCGAGTATTGCTGATGCCATGGTACAAATTGGTCAAAAAGACTTGCTCATCGATACGCAAGGAAACTGGGGAAACATTCTCACTGGCGATCGTGCTGCAGCATCTCGTTATATTGAAGCACGTTTATCAAAATTTGCTTTAGATGTTGTATACAGTCCAAAAATTACAGATTGGCAATTGTCATATGATGGTCGTAAAAACGAACCTGTCAATCTTCCTGTCAAATTCCCTTTGCTATTAGCGCAAGGAGCAGAAGGAATTGCCGTTGGTTTATCCACAAAAATATTACCACACAATTTTATCGAACTGATTGATGCTTCAATTAAGCATTTACAGGGAAAACGCTTCCAGATTTATCCCGACTTCCCAACATCAGGAATCATGGACGTAAGCAACTATAATGATGGTTTGCGTGGTGGAAAAGTACGTGTTCGTGCCAAAATTTCACAATTAGACAAAAATACCTTAGTCATTACAGAAATTCCTTTTGGAACCAATACAACGTCGCTCATAGAATCGATCTTAAAGGCAAATGACAAAGGAAAAATCAAAATAAAGAAGATAGAAGATAATACGGCTGCCGATGTTGAAATCTTAGTGCATTTGCCAAATAACATTTCTCCTGATAAAACCATTGATGCATTATATGCTTTTACAAACTGTGAAAGTTCTATTTCGCCATTAGGTTGTATCATTTACGATAACAAACCGTTATTTATTGGTGTTTCTGAAATGTTGCGTCGCTCAACAGATCATACGGTAGAATTGTTGAAATCGGAATTAGAAATTCAATTAGGTGAATTGCAAGAACAATGGCATTTTGCATCGTTAGAAAGAATCTTCATTGAAAACAGAATATACCGTGAAATTGAAGAAGAAGAAACGTGGGAAGGAGTTATCAATGCGATTGATGAAGGACTAAAACCGCATATTACTCATTTAAAACGAGCAGTAACCGTAGAAGATATCACGCGTTTAACGGAAATTCGAATCAAGCGTATTTCAAAATTTGATATTGACAAAGCACAACAAAAAATTGATGCTTTAGAAGAAACTATTGCAGAAGTTCGTCATCATTTAGCAAACTTAATTGATTATGCAGTTTCTTATTTTACACGCTTAAAAAAGCAATACGGAGAAGGAAAAGAGCGCAAAACTGAAATCAGAATTTTTGACGATGTAGACGCACGAAAAGTTGTGATTCGTAATACAAAACTCTATGTAAATAGAGAAGAAGGTTTTATAGGAACATCACTCAAAAAAGATGAATATGTTGCTGATTGTGCTGATATTGATGACATTATAGCATTTACGCGTGATGGTAAAATGCAAGTCACCAAAGTAGATTCCAAAACATTTATCGGAAAAAACATCATTCATGTTGCCATCTTTAAGAAAAAAGACAAACGCACGATTTACAATATGATTTATCGTGATGGTAAAGGCGGACCGAGCTACATAAAACGTTTTGCCGTAACAAGTGTGACGCGTGGAAAAGAATACGATCTTACGCGCGGAACAAAAGGATCAATGGTTACGTATTTTTCAGCGAATCCAAACGGAGAAGCGGAAATTGTAACGATCTTGTTGCGTCAAGCTGGAAGTATCAAAAAGCTGAAATGGGATATTGATTTTGCTGATTTAAGCATCAAAGGTCGTGGTGTAAAAGGAAATCTCGTTACAAAATATGCTATCAAACGTATTGAACTCAAAGAAAAAGGAGTTTCCACCTTAAAACCGCGTAAAATATGGTTTGACGAAACCGTTCAACGTCTCAATGTAGATGGTAGAGGTGAACTTATTGGTGAATTTAGAGGAGAAGATCGCTTACTTATCATCAATCAAAAAGGAGAATTAAAAACGATTCTTCCAGAACTCACAGCACATTTTGACAGTGATATGATTGTGTTAGAAAAGTGGAATCCAGAAAAACCAATTTCAGCAATTTATTACGATGGCGAAAAAGAGCGTTATTTTGTAAAACGTTTCTTGGTAGAAAATACATCGAAAGTAGAAACTTTTATTACCGATCATCCTAAATCGCAATTGGAGTTGGTGATGACCGATTGGCGACCGATGGCAGAAGTGGTTTTTTATAAACAACGCGGAAAAGATCAAAAGCCGAATCTTGAAGTAAATTTGGAAGAATTTATTGCGGTAAAAGGAATTAAAGCACTTGGAAATCAATTGACAACCGATAAAGTAAGACAAATTAATTCACTAGAATCGTTGCCATATGAGGAAGAAGTTTCTACCGAAGACATGGAAGTTGTAGATGAAGAAACTGTTGATGCAAAAACTGACACTAAAAAAACTTCTGATGGAGAAGAACCACCAGTTGCTGGTGATGGACAAATTGGGTTGTTTTAGAATTGCTTCGCTTATTAAAATGTTGAATGTTAAATTTTAAATGTTAAATGTGTTTCTAAGACAAATTTGAATTTTGTTTGAAACTAATTGATACATTTTCAAATTTTCAAATTGCTACATTAATAATACTTTTTGAACTTGGCTAATACCTAATACCCAAAAGCCAATACCTGAATTTTTTTAAATGTTAAATGTGTTTCTAAGACAAATTTGAGTTTTGTTTGAAACTAATTGATACATTTTCAAATTTTCAAATTGCCACATTAATAATACTTTTTGAACTTGACTAATACCTAATACCCAAAAGCCAATACCTGAATTTTTTTAAATGTTAAATGTGTTTCTAAGACAAATTTGAGTTTTGTTTGAAACTAATTGATACATTTTCAAATTTTCAAATTGCCACATTAATAATACTTTTTGAACTTGACTAATACCTAATACCTAATACCTAATACCTAATACCCAAAAGCCAATACCTGAATTTTTTTAAATGTTAAATGTGTTTCTAAGACAAATTTGAATTTTGTTTGAAACTAATTGATACATTTTCAAATTTTCAAATTGCTACATTAATAATACTTTTTGAACTTGACTAATACCTAATCCCCAAAAGCCAATACCTGAATTTTTTTAAATGTTAAATGTGTTTCTAAGACAAATTTGAGTTTTGTTTGAAACTAATTGATACATTTTCAAATTTTCAAATTGCCACATTAATAATACTTTTTGAACTTGACTAATACCTAATACCTAATACCCAAAAGCCAATACCTGAATTTTTTTAAATGTTAAATGTGTTTCTAAGACAAATTTGAGTTTTGTTTGAAACTAATTGATACATTTTCAAATTTTCAAATTGCCACATTAATAAAGCTCTCAGAACTTGGCTAATGTCTAATTTTTCAATTCCTCCAATCTCAAAAAAAACGTCAACCTTTACTTCAATACGTCAATATTTATCGGGATGTACAAATAGCACGCTGTTTATTCTTACATTAATCCTATCAAACAGGCGTAATTCTGAAAAGCCTCAATAGAGTAGGAGTCATCAAAAAACAAACATCATGTTACAAAAAATTAAAAATGTACAAAATGCAACGACATTAAGTAAGGAAACACAATCAAAAATTAACGGAGGCGTACAAATTTACTGCGATAGAGATTCTGATTGTCCACCAAATTGGGCATGTAGTGCAAATGGTTTCTGTTGCCCAAATCACTATTAAATGTTAATCTTCAATCAGTTTTAGGAGCATAAAACGTCAGTTCAGATATTGAATTGGCGTTTTTATGTAAAAGCTATTTCAAATCCATAAAAACTTTTCCACTGTATGGAATATTTTTTCCGTTGTGACGCGCTGGAATTACTTTTAAAGGAAAATTAGTAATCAATGTCGTTAAAGTTTCAAGTTCTTTTTCTGAAATTTGATATGGGAACACAGATATGTTTTTTACATCACCACTCGCTTCTAATTGCACGTAAAAAAAGATCTTCTCTAATAGTTTTTTGATGTTCAATTCATTTATCGCTTCAATCAATACAGGAAGATTTTTAAAAACGGGTTTTTCATCAGGATTTAAATATACTCCATCCACGAAAGTGAAAATTTATAAAGCATGAACGTCTCGTTTTCGTTATGGAATGAGCCAATTTCCATGAAAAGCAGTTTCAAAAATTGCAAAAGCCAACAACCATTTTTCTTCTTCCTGAGTTGGTATATCTGTAAGTGTGATGATTGGCGTACCGAAACCTAATTCTTCAAAAACACTGGTGACAGAAGAAACCAAACCAATGTCATCATAATTTGGCGCAACATTGATAGTTGCCAATTGTCTACCATGCAGCTGTAGCGGAAACAATCCTTCGCCCAAACGATGATGTGTTGTTTTGAAAAGGTGTAGATCAAAAGAAGCTTTTATAGGATGCTTTGCACGACCAATAGGCTGATTGTTTGCATTATAAATTGTTCCTGCTTTATCAAATCGTCCCAAGAGAACATCATCTACATAAAATGTGGCTTCCAGACCTGTAAACTCGTAGAAAAATTCTTGTTTTTTGGTCATAGCAACCAAATGTCCTTTCGTGTGCATGCCGCGTTCTATACGCTCAAAAGCAACAATGGCTTTACGATTCTCATTAAAAATTAATCCAGAAAGTTTGGCGTATGTAACAGCTTTTGTGTAGTTAAAAACCATTGCATCTGTTACATAACGGTACATTTCTGCTTTGTGCGGATCTAACTTTTTACGATCTTTCAGCACATTTTGACGCATGGTTTCCTTTTCATTTTCTATAAATTCTTTGGTTTTAGGAGTTGTTGCTTTTTTTATGACAAACGCAATTAAAACGGCAAATCCGCCTAAAATAAGAAGTCCAAAAATGATAAAAAGAATAAAAATTGTACCCATGAAGTTTGTGAGTTTGTTAATTCCTGCTGTGTTTAGCAGGAATCCAAAAATACAAAAAGTATCTGTTTCATACTCACTCTTAAAATACTATTTAAATGCTATAAAACTATTAATTTACTGTAAAGAAAGTGCTTAAAAAATACGTTTTAGAAAGCCTTTTTTACTTGCGTCAACTTTACGTAAAACGGCTTCTTCTTCAAACTTAAGCATAATAATTGACGTAGGATTTCCGAGTAAGTCAATTTCAGATCGGTCGTGTGCGTCAATTGTAATTTTTTCAGAAGTATTAACTGCGATTTTCGCTTGTTCTGTCGCTGTCACGTGAATTTCCTTAGAAATGAATTCAGCAGCGTAAAACGCTCCTTTTTCTTTCACTTCTAGATATAAAACATCTGTTTTCCCTTGAAGCTGTACGTCTGCAAATTCTACTTGCGACGTCACTTTTTCCGCAGTCACATTTGCTTTCACTTCTGCATCTTCAAAAGCAGTCAGAATCAATTCACGTGTATCAATCTGGTATTTTTGCGTTGTTTTTCCGTAACCATTAATTGCCAGAGAATCTGATTTAATTCTCAAATCAATCTCCGCTTTGTCCATTACATTAATCTCCGTTTTCTTAAGATTTATGGTGGTTAATGATTTTAATTCGGCTTTGTTTTCTACATGAATCCGTTCTAAATCCTCAGAAACTGTGACAAAAATTTCAAGTTTCTTGCTGCTACGAATTTCTTTTGAAGTGGAAATATTGAGTGTTCCGTTAACGACATCAATATTAAAAACCTCATGAAGATTCTCGTCTGCAATCACTTCTACTTGCGGTGTTGTTCCACTTAGCAAAGTGATTTCGAGTTCTTCTTTTACTTTCAGCGTTGTAAACGGATCAATTTCGTAAATCACGGTAGTTACTTCACGATTTCCTTTGATTTTTTCTTTCTTCTGAGCGAAAGTAGAAAATGTTGCTACTAAAAATAATGTGAGTATACTATATTTTTTCATGTTATTGCTAATTTGGTATTGTAAAAATACTGTTTTCAGAATTGTACTACGCAAGGAGTTTGCCATTTTTTAGCGGAAAGTATATAAAGTGTTATTTTTTTTAGTTGAAAATTATCTTTTCTGATTAAATGATTTATAATTTTTAACAATAATGAGGTTTCCCGTAAGGAAAATTATTGTATGGTTTTTAATTTTAATTACTAAAAATATAAATTATACATTCATTACATGAAAAATACAATACTTATAGTTCTTTGTTTCTTTGCAATATTATCGTGTGTTAATTTAAAAGCCATAACTGAAAATTCTGTTTTTTCAGTTAATGCAATTCAAGCAGATAAGAGATATTATAATAAAGCTGTGTTAGAATATAATTTGGTTAATCAGGTAATAAAAAAATTTAGATTAAATGAATACGATGACTCAATAATGAATATTTCTGCAAGAGATTCAAAAAAAATTGAAAATAGAATTTATGATTGTAAGTATAAAATTCCTAGGAATCTAGAAGATCTCACATCTGGATTTCAATATAGATATTATTTATTTAATTCAGACAATATTGCGGCGTTACAAGCGTTTGGTATTGCTGATATAAAATCACAGAGAAAGGCACAGTATTTAGTTATTGATTATATTCAATATTCGGATTTTAAATGCTCAAACCTTCCTACAATTAGATATGCTGTTGGTTTAAGGTCTGAATTAAAATTCATAAAAACAAAGGATAGTATTGGAATAAATGGAAAGGGTTCGCTTGCAAAATTAGCAGCACAGGTTGAATTAGGAAGAGCAGAAGTTAATTTTTCCCTAAAAACTATTGGGCTGACAGGTGTTTTAGCAAGGCAGAATATTCCCCAAGGAGTAAGTTTTGATGTGTCAACATACAAAGATTTTCAAAATTCGATCGAGTTTTTAAAAACCAGACTTGAGAACGAACAAAAGGACTCTTCTTTGATAGTCAAGCCTGAAATAATACCAGTATTGGATGAATATAGACCAAATACTAAAACTTCTTTGGATATATTTGCAAATGATATTATCGAAATTAGCCTAGCAAAAGATAAACTAAAGAAAATAAGTGAAAATAAATTATCAATAGAGTCAAGAAAAAGAATCGATAGTTTATATGATTTAGAAATAGATCGAGCTTTTGAAAGTAGAAAAAATCTAGATAAATTACATGCTTATGTATATTCTTCTAAGACTTATATAGATGCATTGATTACTGCAAGTCCTAACTTCTATGATTTGAAGAAAAAAGATTCAGCAAATAGTAAACCCAATTTAATACTAGGGAAAAATGAGGGCTTATTTAATTCTTTTTTAGGATATCCATCACTAAATAAGTTGAATTCAAATAAATTGGATGAATTAGAAAGAATTTATTATAATTCTAATATTAGCTTATATGAGTTTAATAAGTTTTTAAATATCATTAATCGAAATGAAATTAGTGATAGTCAATTAAATAGAATTTTAGAAGTACTAAAAAAGAATCCAACTATTGATGGTTTAATTAAAGCGGCAGATGAAGTTGAGGAAGAATAGGCTACCCCAAAAACTTAGTACGTTCTTCAGGAGTAGGCATTCGGCATGTTTCTTTTTTACCGAAAAGCTTGTAACGATATTTTCCTATCAAATCATATACTGCATCACGAATAAATTTAGGCATAATTAAAAAACCTTTCATCAGTTTCCATGCGCCGCCAAATTCTTTCATAATATGCAATGCTGCGGTTGATTTTTTATAATAAGTAGTGTCAGGTTCAAACAAAATCACAGAATCTAGTTTGGAAGTATCTAATTTCAGATGTTCACGAATGGCGATTCCGATATCTGATTGAAGCGAAGCAAAGAGAAACACATTATTTTTATCACGTTTTACAATTTGGTCAATAAAACTATTACACAAATTACAAACGCCATCAAATAATACAATTTTCTTATCTTTTGGTAACGAATCTATCATAATCACTTCAATTAAACAGTTATACAAAGATACGAGAATGAAATGATATGTGTTAGTTGTGGGTTATGTATCTTCGACTACGCTTGATATGGCTAGTTGTGTATCTCGACTACGCTCGATATGACAAGTTGTGAAGAAACAAACAAATTGACAAATCTACAAAAAAGTCAGTTATCTAGTTTTGATTAAAAATTATCACGTTAGAAACTTTCCAAAATCCAAAAGCAAAGCAATCAAAAAACCAAGACCCAAGACCAAAAAAACAAAACCTATTTCCTTGCTTCTTCCAAATACTCGATTGGATTTAGATAAAACATTTTTTTCCAACCTTGTCGATCGCTATCAATTTTCCAAGGATATGGAATGATAGTAGCAATCGCATAATGTACATGAGGAGATTTGCCTCGAGCGTTTCCAGAATCACCAATTGTCCCGATTTGTTCGTTGGGACTTACATACGATAGATTAGAAGTAGTAATTGAATCTAAATGAGCATAATAATGTAGTTTCCATTTCGGACCTAACACAATAACAACATTTCCTCCAACATCAATAGTTCCTGCATATAAAACGATACCAGCTGTTGCTGTATTCAATTGTGTTCCTTTTTTTGCAAAAATATCAACTCCTTTGTGTGTTACCGATTTTCCCCAAGGATAATACCAAAATGATTCTTTATTGTAGTCTTTAGAAGTCGCATTCTGAACTGGCATGCTAAAATTTTCAGGAATCAAATATCCTATGATGATGATAATGAGAATCGTTATGCCAATTTTTCTTTTCATTTCAGTGAGTTGTGTATCTCGACTACGCTCGATATGACAAGTTGTGAAGAAACAAACAAATTGACAAATCTACAAAAAAGTCAGGTATCTAGTTTTGATTAAAATTATCACGTTAGAAACTTTCCAAAACCCAAAAGTAAAGCGACCAAAAACCCAAGACCCAAAACCTATTTCCCCGCTTGCACCAATTCCAATTGATCTACAGAGATACTCGTGGTAAATAATCCGTAATTCACGGTTGCTTTTCCTTTTTCGATACTGTCAATTGTTCCAACCGCTTTTCCATCTGGCATGCGGACACGATCGCCCACTTTTAAAACTACCTTTGGCTTCTGAGCTTCTTTTTTTGCTGCTTTTTTCTTCGCAACTTTCTTTTCTTCACGAATAACTGCTACTTTTTGAATGACTTCTTTTTTCGCTTCTTTTTGCTTGGCTTTCTGTGCTTTTTTCTCTTTGGCTGATTGCTTTTTTCGTTTGGAATTTTCTGTTTCTACAATACGTAAAAACTCAGAAATTAATGGACGTTTCTTTTTGTTTTCAAAATAACGTTCTGAGATGTCATTGATTTTATTTCCCAAATGAATCATGCGTTTGTCATGATCGTACAACTGTTGATAGCTTTCCAATTTGGACTTCATTTTGGTATTCAATGTCTCCAATCGATCGTTTTCCTCACGCGCTTTGATTTCTTCTTCTTTTAGTAATTTAGAAGTTTTCTCCATTGCGCTGCGTTCTTTTTGAAGCTTTGCAATCGTAGCATCAAAACGAACTTTTCCACGTTCAATTTTTTTCTTTGCTTTGTTGATTAAACTATACGGAATTCCATTTTTTTGCGCAACTTCAAAGGTAAACGAACTTCCTGCTTGCCCAAGTGCGAGTTGATATATTGGTTGCAAGGTCTTGCGATCAAACATCATGTTAGCATTTGTCGCGTGTGGCAATTCGTTTGCTAATAATTTTAAGTTGGAATAATGCGTAGTAATTATTCCAAATGCTTCACGTTCATAAAACACTTCCAGGAACGTTTCCGCCAAAGCGCCACCTAATTCTGGATCACTTCCTGTACCAAATTCATCAATCAAAAACAGTGTTTTGTTATTACATTTTTTTAAGAAGTAATTCATTTGTTTTAAACGATAACTATATGTACTTAAATGATTTTCAATAGATTGACCATCGCCAATATCTGTCAAAATTCGGTCAAATAAACACATTTTACTGCGTTCATGTACAGGAACTAACATACCGCTTTGCAACATTAATTGCAATAATCCGATGGTTTTTAGTGTGATACTTTTTCCTCCAGCATTTGGTCCAGAAATGACAATAATTCTATTGTTCTGACTAAGTTCAATAGTTTGCGGATATGTTTTTTCGTTTCGTTCTTTATTGGTTAAATAGAGTAGTGGATGATAGGCTTCTTTAAGGAATAATTCACGCTTTTCTGAAATTTCAGGCAAAATCGCATTCATAGAATCCGCATATTTTGCTTTGGCATAACTCACGTCCAAATCACTTAAAAAGTCTTGATATTCCTGTAAAAGTGGTGCAAACGGACGTGTAAAATCGGTCAATTCTTTTAAAATACGCGTAACTTCTTCCTTTTCTTCATATTCTAAATTGGATAGTTCTCGCGAATATTGTAGCGTTGTTTCTGGTTCAATATACACAATGCTTCCAGTTTTAGAATTTCCCATAATTGCACCTTTTACCTTACGGCGATGCATGGCTTTTACGGCTAAAACTCTACGGTTATCAACAACCGTTTCTCGAATTTCGTCTAAATAATCTGCTTGATTATATCTGCTTAAAGCGGAAGAAAAACTCTGATTTATTTTTCCTCGAATGCTTAAAATTCCACGACGAATACGTGCCAATTCAGGAGAAGCGGTATCTTTTATTTCTCCAAAACGATTGATTACTTTGTCAATTTCTGTAATGAGAACTTTGGTAAATTCAATACGTTCTGATCGTGATTGTAATGTTGGGTAATATTCTTGAAACTTTTTGAAAAATTTAATCAATAGATTGACAGCGCTAGATATTGCTGAAATTTTACGAAAACCGAGAATTTCTATAAAACTATTTTCTATTGCCAACATTTTGATTTCCAATGATATTCCTTCAAAACCATGATTCGGAATCACGTTTTCATTTTCAAAAGATGCCAAGTATTCATTTACGTACGCAAGATTTGTAAGCAGTATTTCTCTGTCTTGAAAAGGTTGCGTATCGTTAATTTTTTGCTTGCCATAGGTTGTGACAGCATGCTCTGAAACCTGTTGCAAAACGGTTTCAAACTCTAAATCATCTAATGTTTTGGAATGTATTTTAATCATTGTAAATTTGGGCTAATTTTGATCTGCATAAGTTGCGCAGACTTTTAACCGATTGCAAAGGTACTTATTTATATGTTGAATGTGAAATGAATTTCAACATGGCTAAAAACTGAAAATATGAATGTAAAAATAGAGGAAAGCTGGAAATTTCATTTACAAGAAGAATTTGAGAAACCATATTTTAAAGAACTATCAACTTTTGTGAAGTCGGAATATCAACAATTTCAATGTTTCCCAAAAGGAAAGGATATTTTTGCAGCTTTTGACCATTGTCCGTTTCATCGATTGAAAGTTGTGATTATCGGGCAAGATCCGTATCATGGAGTAGGACAGGCGAATGGTTTGTGTTTTTCAGTAAATGATGGTGTTGCACATCCGCCATCGTTAGTGAATATTTTTAAGGAAATTAAACGCGATATTGGAATTGATCCACCAGTAAGTGGAAATTTAGAACGTTGGGCAAAACAAGGCGTTTTGTTACTCAATGCAACTTTAACCGTAAGAGCACATCAAGCTGGAAGTCATCAAGGAAAAGGCTGGGAAACGTTTACAGATGCTGTAATTAAAACGGTTTCTGAGAAGAAGGAAAATGTTGTTTTTTTACTTTGGGGCGGATTTGCGAAGAAAAAAGGAGCAAAAGTTGATAAAAATAAGCATTGTGTTCTGACTTCAGGACATCCATCACCATTGAGTGCGAATCGCGGATATTGGTTTGATAATAAGCATTTTAGTCGTTGTAATGATTATTTAGTAAGTCAGCGTATTGAAGGAATTAGATGGTAGCTCGCTTTGCTTGCAGCTCGCTGTTGCTTTTAGATCGCTTCGCTTTTAGATATTAGATCGGCTTCGCCTTTTAGATCGCTTTCGCTCTTAGATTTTTGTTTACTGTTATTCTTTTGTAGGTAGGAATCTATTTTTGTTTGAAGTTCTTTTTTTTAGAAACGACTTTGCGAGTGTTTTTTAAAACACGTGGCAATCTGTTTCTTTTCTTTTGCTATATTTTTTCAGAAACCAATGATTCAATCCTTTAATCATTGAATCTTTCAATATACATACAAACAAAAAAGGTTGCAACATTTAAGTTACAACCTTTCGTATATATAATTGGATAGTTTTTCCTTAGTATACTTCTACACAAGAAACTTCTTCTGCATTAGCAGTCATAATGTAGTTTTCTTTTGCATCATCTGCGTCAGCAAAGTTAACTCCTTTACCCATACAGTTAGATCCACAAGATGCTAATAATAAACCTGCTGCTGCTAATAATAAAATTGATTTTTTCATAATGATAGTAGTTGTAATGTTAATAATCTGATAAATTAATTTGTAAATTTCGAAAACAACGTTTTGCCCTTATTGCTTTCTGATACCAAATATACTTAGCCGACTGTTAATCAAAACATTTTATCGTTTACCTGTTTAAATTTTCGTTAAATGACACAAAAACGCTCTTTTTTGTCGATTCGCAGGGTGAAAAACACCATTCGTCGACACAAAACCCCTTTTTGAAAGGGGAAAATTCCCCTAAGAAAACAGGTGTTTATACGTGTCCTTTATTTTGTAGAATGTTACCAATATGAATTTTATCCAGAAAAAAAGCGAACTTTTTCAGTCCGCTTCAGTTTTTATAATACTTTGTGTGTGAGTTCTTCGTACTCCCATTTTTCAGGAATAATTTCTAGACTCAACAGTTTGTCTTGCACTTTATGAATGGTTTTTTCGTCAATGATTTCTTGGCTCCATTCAGTTAATGATAACCATTTTTGTACATCTTCGAGTTGTTGTTCGTAGCGTGTGGCAATTTCTTCGTCGATATTAGGAATGTCTTTGAATTGTGCCGTCATTTCATTGATGATTTCTAATATGGTTTTTACTGTTTCTTCATCTTCTTCTAGTAATTCTGAACGAACAGCAATCACAAAACATGGCCAAGGCGTAGGACAATCGGCAACACGCTTAAAAATCCCTTGATCGACCAACGGTTTTGTGGTAAAATGTTCCCACATGAAATAATCACCTTTTCCTTTGTTTAAACCATCAATAGCACCTTCTAGATTGTTGATGACTTCAAAGTTTAGTTTGTCAGTGTCCCAATCGTTGTTTTCTGCATTGATATACGCCATTAAATGCGAACCAGAACCATAACGACTGATTGCGGCTTTTGTGCCTTCTAAGTCTTCAATGGTATTGTAAGAAGCATCTGCCGCAACGTGAATTCCCCAAATTAAAGGAGATTTTACATAGGTTTGTACAATTTTAGCAGGATTTCCCGCTATGATATCTTTAATGATTCCTTCCGTAAGGATCACAGCCAAGTCAATTTTTTTATTGCGAAGCGCTTTACACATTGCGCCAGTTCCGCCAGGATAGTCTTTCCAGCGCAGATTGATTCCTTTTTTTTCGTAAGAACGCTCTTTGAGTGTGAGATACCAAGCTAAGTTAAAGTGCTCAGGAACACCGCCAATATTTATTTTTTTCATTTGGGACATTTTATGTTAGTTTACCTAAAGTATACTGTATTAGTTGGTCTACAGTTTGCTTTGGTGTGTTGCTAAACTCGCCAAGTGGTCGGTTGGCAATGATTGCATTCATAGAAACGGAACGATGTCCTAATAGGTTTGCTAATCCGTAAATTCCAGCAGTTTCCATTTCTAGATTTGTTATTTTTTTATTGTTGTGATTGAAGGTAGCAAGTTTTTCATTGAGTTGTTCATCTTGTACATTTAATCGTATTTTTCGACTTTGCGGACCGTAAAAGCCAACATTTGTCGCGGTAAATCCTGAAACTGTTTTTTCAGATGCTAATTGGTCGATTAATTGTTGATTGCCTTTTACTACATACGGTTCCGATTTTTTGGGAGACCAATTCGTTTGTTTTATGAAAGCTTCTGCAAGTTCCATATCTAATACATGATCGCTTTCGTAGAAGTGTAATAAACTGTCAAAACCAATGGCGTATTCGCTGATTAAAAAGCTGTCTACAGGAATGTTTGCCTGAATTGAACCCGAAGTTCCAATACGAATGATATCTAACTGTGTGAAGCTTTGTTTTACTTCGCGCGTAGCAAAATCAACATTGAAAAGCGCGTCTAGTTCGTTAAAAACAATGTCAATGTTATCTGTTCCGATTCCCGTAGAAATGACAGAAATGCGTTTGCCGTTTAGTGTTCCCGTATGTGTGACAAATTCACGTTTTGCTTTTTGCACTTCTATAGTATCAAAGTATTTGCTTACGGAACTTACACGATCAGGATCGCCCACAGTAATGATAGTTGTGGCAATATCTTCCGGAAGAATGTTTAAGTGATAGATACTTCCATCAGGATTTATGATTAATTCAGATGCTGCTATTTTACTCATGTTTTGTCAATATTAATTTTGATGGATGATAACAGTATTCATATTTGGAACAGTTTCCAAAGATAGTATCATCCGAAAGCTCGTCGTAGAAGCTTTTTATGTGATCTTTTGCTAATAATCCTTTTCTGTTTAAGACAAATCGACCATTTTTTGTCTCGAAAAAGATAGCTAATTTATGAATTATATTTTGTATCTGTAAATCACCAAAGCCATAATAACCTTGATATTGTAAGACATAACCAACTAATTGGCGTTCATTTTTTATTTCTTGTTTGTGAATGATTTTTAGGATGTTGGTTTCTAGTACATTTAATCCACTATCAACAGCAGGAAAACGTTTTAAATGCGCGCTGATACAGTTGGAAAGATAGGGAAAGGATGATTTGAGCGTAATGTATTTTTTGAATAAGCTGTGATCGTTTTTACAGTAGAGTTTCCACAATTGATCGGCAAGTCGTATGTCATCATTATTTAACTCAATTTTTTGTTCGTAATGATTTTTGAGTTCTTTTTCAGAGAGTTCTCCCAAACCTTTTAATTGCGTATCATTTTCAATCCAACCACTACAAACTAAGTAGATTTTTGCCGTAGTTTTTTGTTGTTTTAAGTAGCTTAAAACTGCAATCATGTTGATATGGCAGAACAAATCGTATTCAAACCACAATACTATAGTTGTATAGTTTTCGTAATTTGTAGTTAGTAAAGGATTGAGAAAGGATTTTACATAAGTTTCTTCAGTGGCTTTGAATTGGTTTAAATAGGCAATGCGTTCATTTTTAAACGCTTCCGATGTTAAATCGTAATTCGTTTTACCTTCGCAGAGCATTTCGCGCCATACCAATTGATCTTCTTGGATTCCAATTTTAGGAAGTCGATCCACTAAAGTATCACCATTAAGAATATGTAAAGTCTTGTCGTTCATTATCCGCCAACTCGTTTTACGTTATATCCTTCTTTTTGAAGAATTTCGATAATTTTATCTCTAAATTTCCCTTGTATGATGATTTCATTGTCTTTTACGCTTCCGCCAACACCACATTTTACTTTTAGGAGTTTCCCTAAAGCTTTTAAGTCTTCTTCTGTGCCTACAAAACCTTTGACAACTGTAACTACTTTTCCGCCACGACCTTTGTTGCTAAAGTGTGCTTCAAGGTGTTGTTCTTTTGGAGAAAGTGTTTCTTCGACAGTTTCGTTTTCCAATTCAAAATCATCGTTGGTAGAGAATACAAATCCTCCTAAATCTTCCAAACCGAGTTTTTTCTTTGCCATGTACTGTGTCTTTTTTTGTTTAGAATGTTCTTTGAAACGTGTTTTTATTGTTTAAATATATTGAATATACTTCCGATAGAAGGTAGAATTGCTTTCTTTTCTTCAAAAAATAACACTAATAGCGATTGCCATTAGTGTTATTTGAAAATATTCGGAAAATACTTGATCGTACTATTTTTTTATCAATCCGAGTTCAATTAATCGCTGATTTAAAAACTCACCTGCGGTAATGTCTTCAAATTTCTTCGGATTGTCTTCATCAATACAATTTTCTAAGCAATCCAACGGCATTTCACTAATTGGATGCATAAAGAAAGGAATAGAGTAGCGTGAAGTTCCCCAAAGTTCTTTTGGTGGATTTACGACTCTGTGTATCGTAGATTTTAATTTGTTGTTACTATGACGTGATAACATATCACCAACATTAATGACTAATTCGTCTGGCTCTGCAATTGCGTCTAACCATTCGCCATCATGACGTTGTACTTGCAATCCTTTTCCATGCGCGCCCATTAATAGAGTAATTAAATTAATGTCTCCATGTGCTGCGGCACGTACGGCATCTTTTGGTTCACTTGTAATTGGCGGATAGTGAATTGGACGTAAAATACTGTTACCATTTTTAATGAAATTATCAAAATAGAATTCATCCAATCCTAAATACAAAGCTAATGCACGAAGTACGTAAACGCCTGTTTTTTCAAGCATTTTATAAGTTTCTTTTCCAACTTTATTAAAGTTTTCCAATTCTTTTACTTCAACATTATCTGGATATTCTGCTTTTAGTTTGTCATTATCTTCTACATATTGTCCAAAATGCCAGAATTCTTTCAGATCGCCAACTTTTCTTCCTTTAGCACTTTCTTTTCCAAAAGAGACATATCCGCGTTGTCCGCCAATACCGGGAATTTCATATTTGCTTTTTGTTTCTACAGGTAATGCAAAGAATTGCTTGATTTCTTCGTATAAATTATCGACTAAAGTAGTACTTAGAAAATGACCTTTTAAAGCTACAAAACCAATATCTTCATAGGCTTTTCCTATTTCATCAATAAACTTTTGCTTTCTTTTTGGGTCGTCAGATAAGAAATCAGCAAGATCTACGCTTGGAATATTTTTCATGTAATTCAAGTTTAAATTTTTAAGAAACAATGAAGATGAGTAATTTTCACAGTTGTGACTCAAAACCAATTGTTAATAACTTTATAACCGTTGAAGGCTTGTTTTTACAAATGTAGCTAAAAATATACGGTTGAAAAAAGAGAGTTATTAACAATTTTAAAAATTATGGCATTGTGTTTTGATGAACCGTTTTTTTTCTTGATTTTTGAATATAGTTTTAAAGTAAACCAATCAATGCCAACTACAGAAGAATCCATGTTATATAAAAAAGGAAATTTGACCAACGATACGTTGATCTCGCTATATAAGAAAATGCTGAAACCTAGAATGATAGAGGAGAAGATGCTGATACTTCTACGTCAGGGAAAAATTTCAAAATGGTTTGGCGGAATTGGGCAAGAAGCCATCGCCGTTGGTGTGACTTCTGCACTTACGAAGGATGAATATGTGCTTCCAATGCATCGTAATTTGGGAGTTTTTACAACGCGTGAAATTCCATTATATCGCTTGTTTTCGCAATGGCAAGGAAAAGCGAATGGTTTTACAAACGGACGTGATCGTAGTTTTCACTTTGGGACACAAGAATTTAATATTGTTGGAATGATTTCGCATTTAGGTCCGCAACTTGGTGTGGCAAGCGGAATTGCTTTGGCAAATAAATTAAAAGAAAATAAACATGCATGTGCAGTATTTACAGGTGAAGGCGGAACAAGTGAAGGAGATTTTCATGAAGCTTTAAATGTGGCTTCTGTATGGAGTTTACCTGTGTTGTTCTGTATTGAAAATAATGGCTACGGATTGTCTACACCAACTTCAGAACAATATAATTGCGAACATTTGGCTGATAGAGGCAAAGGTTACGGAATGGAATCGCATGTAATTGATGGAAATAATATTTTGGAAGTGTATACGAAAGTATCTGAATTGGCAGATAGTATTCGTGAAAATCCAAGACCAATTTTACTAGAGTTCAAAACATTTCGCATGCGCGGACATGAAGAAGCTAGTGGAACAAAGTATGTTCCGAAAGAGTTAATGGATCGTTGGGCAGCAAAAGATCCGATTGATATGTATCGTAATTTTTTAATGTTTGAAGGTTTGTTAACGACTCAAATTGATGAAGTTTTTAGAAAAGAAATTTCTACTGAAATCAACGAAAACTTACAACGCGCTTTTGATGAAGATAAAATAACTTCGACTAAAAGTAAAGAATTAAATGATGTGTATCAAGATTCAGTATATAAAGAAGTTAACCCAAATGAAAAAAAAGAAAATATTCGTTTTGTAGATGCCGTTTCGGAAGGATTGAAACAGTCGATGGAGAAACATGATGACTTGATAATCATGGGACAAGATGTTGCAGAATATGGTGGTGTTTTTAAGATTACGAACGAATTTATAAATCATTTTGGAAAAGAACGTGTTCGCAATACGCCAATTTGTGAATCAGCAATTGTTTCTGCGGCATACGGACTTTCTGTAAACGGAATGAAAGCAGTGATGGAAATGCAGTTTGCTGATTTTGTATCAAGCGGATTCAATCCGATTGTAAATTTATTAGCAAAATCTCACTATCGCTGGAATCAAAATGCAGATGTTGTAGTTAGAATGCCTTGTGGTGCAGGTGTTGGCGCTGGTCCTTTTCATTCACAAACAAATGAAGCTTGGTTTACCAAAACACCTGGGTTAAAAGTAGTGTATCCTGCTTTTCCGTATGATGCGAAAGGTTTGTTGACTTCTGCAATTAATGATCCGAATCCTGTATTATTTTTTGAACACAAAGCGTTGTATAGAAGCATTTATCAAGATGTTCCTACAGATTATTACACGTTGCCATTAGGGAAAGCTTCTTTGCTAAAAGAAGGAACTGATATTACAATTATTACGTATGGTTCAGCTGTACATTGGGCATTGGATACGTTAGCTAAAAATCCTGAGATTACTGCAGATTTGATTGATTTACGTTCGTTGCAACCGTTAGACACAGAAGCAATTTATACTTCTGTAAAGAAAACAGGAAAAGCGATTATTTTACAAGAAGATTCACTCTTTGGGAGTATTTCAAGTGATATTTCTGCCATGATTATGGAGAATTGTTTTGAGTATTTGGATGGACCTGTAAAACGTGTGGCAAGTATGGAAACGCCAATTCCGTTCGATCAAGGTTTGGAACAACAGTATTTACCGAAAAATGAGTTTGAAGCAGCTTTAAAAGAGGTTTTGGAGTATTAACTCGCTTCGCTCTTAGAATGTTGGAGCGCTTCGCTGTTAGTATTTTAGTAGAGCTTTACTCTTGGATTCGCTTCGCTCAATTCAAGGATTTAAAAATTTAATGATTCAAGGCTGTTTCGATTTTAAGTTTTGATACAAAAGAATAATGTTCTTTTATGAATACACTTCAATCTTCAACTATAAAATTAGACTTTGAAAACTTTGGGTTTAGAATGTTAAAGTGTTTCGCTGTTAGCACTTTAGTAACGTCTTACTTTCAGATTCGCTTCATAACGTCATTCTGAACGTGACTTAGAATCACACATAAAGCCTGCTATTTTCTGGAATTAGACTTTTTTTAAAATATAAATAATCAACTTAAATATACCTAATGAAAAATTTTCTCATTAAGCTTTTCATGCTATTGTGTTGCAGTTTTTATGTACATGCTCAAGAATTAAAATCAGAATACTACACGTATATTACACAAGGTACAGATGTTTCTGCTCACATAAATAAACCTTATAAATTATCCGCCAATATTAGAAAAGAAGTTTTCAATGGAAATGAAAAGGTGTATTTATTCATGAATTTAATAGATGCTTCAAAGGAAGGTGGAATATTACACTCCAAAAACAGTCATAATCAACTCGTAAGTGAAGAATGGCAAACTATTACGATTGAAGGCATGATAGAGCCTACTGCAAAAACGCTTGCATTCGGATTGATGTGTATAAATAATGGGAAATTTTTCTTTGATGATTTTAAATTAGAAGTTCAAAATAAAGATGGAACATGGGAAAAACTACAACTTCAAAATCCTGATTTTGAAGAAAATCGCGATAATAGTAATGCTATTTGGGAAAATCAATCGTATCAATCAAATAGAAACTTTACAGCAGTTATAACCAAAGAAAAATCTAATAATGATAACTATTGTCTTTTAGTAGAAGGTAAAGACGTTTACGGACAAAATGATGATAAAGGAGGTTTTGTAAATGTTAATGGCGTAAAACTCTATTATGAAATTTATGGTAAAGGCAAACCATTGTTGCTATTGCACGGAGCAGGACAGTCGATAAGTGCATTTCGAAGTCAAATAGATTTCTTTTCAAAACATTATAAAGTAATTGCGCTTGATAGTAGAGGTAGAGGAAGATCAACGGATAATGATGATGAACTAACGTATGTAAACCAAGCAAAAGATGTACACGACTTTTTAGAGAAATTAAAGTTAGATACTGTATCGATTATTGGTTGGAGTGACGGCGGTATTATCGGATTGATTGTAGCTATGAAATATCCTGAAAAGGTAGAAAAATTAATTGCCATGGCGGCAAATATTCATCCAAATGGCTTATTGCCTGAACGATTACAATTACATAAGAAAAATATAGAAAGGCTTGAAAAAGATGAAAAAGAGAAAGACACTTTTGACTATAAACTTTTGAAACAGCTCGTATATTATCCACAATTAAAATTTGATGATCTTAGAAGTATTACTTCACCAACATTAATAATGGCAGGAGATCATGATCTTATACAAGATATGCACACCATAAAAATTTTTCAAGCCATTCCTAATGCAAACCTAGCTATATTTCCAGGTGAAACTCACTGGTTTCCTGAAGATAACTCAAAATTATTCAATACGACAGTATTTGATTTTTTACAGAAAGAATTCAAAAAGCCAAATAGATATTAAGCTATCTTAAGTTACTTAAATAACGTGAGTTCGACGTAAGAATTTTAGTTTGAAGCTTTTCTTTTCCGCAGTATAGCAGGAGTTTTTCGTTAAAAATTTTCGAAACCTTGGAGAAAATTTAGAAAAACTCATGCGGTTTTAGTTTTTCCATAAAAGGAAAACTAAAAATACCTCTGGAAAAGTTCCCTTTCTTTTGTTTCTTTTCTTTGGGTAAGCAAAGAAAACGAAAATAAAACCCTAAAAATGAATCATATAGCAGAATTATTTCTAAAATTACTAATAAATATAAATTGATTGATTTATATCGAACTGACGTTAAATAGTTATAAACACAAAAAATCCTGACGTGCCCTTACGTCAGGATTTTGCATATTTAGTAGTAAATAGTGCGAACGAATCATCTTCGTGTCACTGTTTCTTCTTCAAAAGAGGAAATTTTTATTTTTCTACTTTTAGTATTGATTTTGTAATGCACCATTACTTTTTCTGCAGAAGCATTACAATTATCTAATAAAGTATAATTGCCTTCTTTTATTGCAGCATGTAAAGCTACTTTGTTTGCTGTTGTCTTTTTTGAGAGATAATGATTGACCTTCATACAACGATTGGAATCGTAAACAATAACACTGTCAATCGTTAAATTGACAGTGTCATCTAGTGTTATCTCAAAAAGATAGTTAGTGTACGGCGTTGCTGATTTGATACCTTGTACAATGGTTTGTTTTTTAGAAGCTATCAGCTTAATACCTTCATTACAAGCCATTATATTGAGTGTTAGTATGCACAATATCAATAATATCAAAAACCGTTTCATTAATTAACAACAATTTTCTTTGTAAGTGTTTTTCCGTCATTTGAGATTTTTACTAAGTATAAACCTTTGGAAAAACCTGTTAGATTTATTTTTTCTTCAATAGAAGTTGTGTTTATTTCTTTTACTACAGAACCGATCAAGTTGTACACCAAGATATTTGTATCGCCAGATAAGTTGTTGAGTGTGATTGTAAAGCTTTTGTTTACTGTTGGATTCGGATAGATGCTTACTGCATTGGAAGCTAATTGATTGTCTTCTACAGATAGTGCAGCCTCATCTACAGGAACTTCCCAAACACCACGACCATAGGTAGCCGCTCTTAACATGTTTGTCGCATAGTGAATTTCAATATCATTCACGATTACATTTGGTAATCCTTGTCCTAATTTGAGCCAATCACCAATGGTATCATTTCTATAATATACACCTAAATCTGTTGCTAAAAACAATTCGTTTGTCATACTTCCTGTTCTGTATAATATTTTGTGTGTTGGAATATTTGGTAAACTTCCTGTGATATCTGTCCAAGAAAAACCACTATTGGTAGATCGGTAAACTTTCCCAGCCAAATATCCTGAATAAGCAATGTAAACTTCTGCAGGATTTGTAGGATGTACTTCAATACTTTTTACGTTTCCAGCTTGTGGTAAATTGATTGGTGTCCATGAAGTTCCACCATTATTTGTTCTACGCATTGTGCCACTTTGTCCCGAAACGTAAATAACATCTGCATCAGAAGGCGAGATTGAGATAAATTCAATAGTTCCTGCACCAGAGTTTAGATTAGTCCAACTTGTACCACGATTTGTGGATCTGTAAATATCATTAAAACCTCCAAAAATTGTTGTTGGTACTGTTGGATGAATTTCCAATTCCCAAACAAATGGTGCGCCAAAAGGCGTATTTACAAATTGAGAACTTGCAAAACCATTGGTGGTTCTAAACATCGCTCCAGCTTGACTACATGTCCAAGCAATATCACTGTTAGAGTAATCCCATAAACCTTCAACACCATCGCTTCCAGGGTTTCTTCCAATCCAGTCGTTTCCATCATATTGTCCAATATCGTTGTCTTGCGCACCTGCAATTAGTAAATTTGCATTTTGTGGCGTTCCTGAAACATTATAGTATTGTGTAATGGCAATTCCTGAAGATAAATCTGCCCAAGCATTGTCTAATTGTGCATTTCCCATAAAAATTCCTCCATCATTTACAGAAATAGCTGTGTTTGTTCCAGGGACAAATTTCATATCGTGATGATCGGAATGTACGTAGAAATAAGGGTTTCCAGCAGTCCAATATCCATCAAGGTATTTTTCCCAAGTTTGTCCGCCATCTGTTGAACGCCATCCATCAACGCCGCCAGCCAAGACTAAGTTTTCATTTATAGGAGAAATTGCTAACGTAATGTTGTATCCGCCTTGTGAACTAAATCCGCCAATACTTGAAATTTGTGTCCAAGTTGATCCATCATCTGTTGATCTACGGATTCTTCCGCCAGAATCGATACTTAAAATCATATTAGCATTTGCATCAGTAAGTGCTATGTCCATACGATTGAATGTCGGACTTGACACTTGTGCCCAAGTTGTGCCATTGTCCGTTGATCTGTAAAAACGTCCTGTTCTCGAAGTTGCGAAAAGAATCGTATTGCTTCCAGATTTGTATTCAATATCATTAAAAATAGCTCCATTTTGTGTAAAAACATCTACCCAAGTTGTTCCGCCATCTGTTGTTCTTTTGATGTTGTTTCGTGTGGTAGCAAAAACTGTATCAGGATTGTTAGGGTCAATTAAAAGTTTGCTGATGATGTCGTTTTGACCTAAGTTAAATACAAGTCCAGTTGTGTTCCAAGTTGTACCGCCATCTGTTGTTTTTAAAACACCAACAGATCTATTTTGCAATCCATCTGCATCACCTGTAGCGGCATATACAGTATTTGTATTTGTAGGATTTATAACGATGTCAGAAACGCCCATGTTTGGGAATTCATCTCCTTGGGCTGTCCAATTTGCCCCGCCATCAGTCGTTTTCCAAACGCCTCCGCCTGGCGCACCAACGTACATTGTATTGGTATCATTTCCAACAAAAGCAACTGCGTTTAAACGTCCCATTCCTGGGTAAAACCCAATGTTTGATACTGGAAATGTTGTCGGTCCTAATAAAGACCAGTTTACCGAAGCAACACTTTCACCATTTGCAATTGCATCTGCATGTCGTGCGCGTTCTGAAGTCCAAAGATTTGCGGTATGTGCAGCCGACATAAAACGTCCGTTTGGCAACACACGATCTCTCCAGAAAGCTGCCCAACGCTCAAACTGTTTAACTTTCTTTTTACTTCTTCGATCTGTATTTTCTCGGATTGGAGCTAAAACTTGATTTTCCTGTTCAACAATTTCAAAATAGTTGCTGTTTTCGTCAAGAGTCGCTGTTCGCCAGTTTTGTGCTTGCGCGGAAAATCCAAGTAATAAGACTCCAGCAAGCGTTAAACGTAGTTTCTTTTTCATGCGAATTTTTTAGTTTACGGTTGGTTAACGATTTCTTTCGATTAAAACAAGCTAATTATAAAACACCCTACTTTTTAACACCAAATAGTTAGAACATCTCTTTTTTCACAGAATATATACTATTGATTTTTAGTTATTTGTGAATTATTTTAGGAATTTTGTAATTTTTCTACTTTTTCTCTGTCTAAAGCATAAAAATATACATAATGAGTTTAACAACAGAGTTAAAAGAATTTGCAGACGCAAGTGCAAAAAGACATCCTAAAGAAGTACAAATAATTATGAAGAAAGCAATTGATGATTTGGTTGCTTCTCAAATGATCGCACAAGCTTTTAAAACAGGCGATTCAATTCCTGAGATTACACTAAAAAATGCTTTAGGAAATAACGTAAGCATTCAAGATATTTTAAAAGAACATAAAGTAATTATTGCATTTTATCGCGGAAATTGGTGTCCGTATTGTAATATTCAGTTGCGTGCTTTACAACAAGCAGTTCCAGCGTTTGAAGCCAAAGGAGCAAAGCTAGTTGTAATTAGTCCAGAAACGCCAGATAATTCGTTGTCAACAAAAGAAAAGAATGAACTAACTTTTGAAGTATTGTCTGATATAGACATGAACATCGCACGCAGTATGAATTTGGTCTACAAATTACCGCCAGATTTACAGGAATTATATAAGAAATTCGGAATTGATTTAGATGCAAGTCAGGGAAATGAACATCAGGAATTACCAATTGCCGCTACGTATATTGTAGAACAAGATGGAACAATTTCGTATCACTTTTTAGAAGAAGATTATAAATTAAGAGCAGATCCGAAAGAGATTTTGGAAGCGTTGTAAATATTATAAATTAGCCAAAATAGCGCTGTTTGAAAACAAAATTTTAGTCAAATTAAAACGACATTTTTTTATTTTCAGACATCGCTATTTTTTATGTTTTTTATTGATTCACAATAATTTTTTGTCCAATTCGCAACGTAGACGTTCTCCTGAGCGCATTGTCTTTACACAAAGTTGCGATGGAAACATTGTATTTATTGGAAATTCTCGACAACGTATCTCCACGACGAACTGTATATATCTTTTTTTCATTGGCTTTGCTTGCAATGGCTTCTTCTTCCGTAGTGCACAATTCTACTTTTGATTTACGTTTCGAGTTGTGTCTGTAAGCTGCTGTCCATCTTTTAGTTACCCAAATTTCGTCGTTTCGCACTAGATTGTTTTCATCAGAAAAATCAAATAAATATTCTGGATGAATTGGAATTCCTTGAAATCTAATTTCTAAATGTAAATGACTTCCGCGTGCGTTTCCTGTAGTGCCGCCACGACCAATTACTTGTCCTTTTTTTACCGTATCGTTTACTTTTACCGATTGACGCGATAAGTGTGCATACACAGTTTCCAATCCATTAAAATGGCGAACAACGACCGTTTTTCCATGTCCGGAATGTCTATTTACATAGCGAACTACACCATCAAACATAGACATGACTTTATCGCCTGTAATCAAATCAATATCAATTCCGTTGTGCGCTCTGCGGTTTCTCCAACCATAACGCGAAGTCACCACTTTTTTTCGTGGAATTGGTGATGCGTACGTACTGTCGTCAAACTTAATTTGTAGCGGATATTGTTTCTTTACTTTTTTATACGGATTAAATACTTTGGTATTCCAATGTTCGGCAATCCAATCTTTTTTAAGACTTTTTTCTGTCGTTTTTAACGTTTTTATAATTTGCAATGCATTTGAAACAATCGGAAGATTTGTGTTAATGTCGTATGTTTCAATTTGAATTTTAGCTCCAATTTCCTTTTCAATGGCTAAACTGTCTTTCGTCTGACTGTGCGCATAACTGCTTAAAAAGCATGCGAAAACGATCAAATAAAATGATTTCATGTGGTAGTACTTCAATTTTAGTTTTATGTAATAATGTTTAGGGTTGCCTTAATAACGCAATCTTTGGCAAATAATTGTATCTATATTTTTTGGTTTATTCTGTAATGTATTTTACTGGATTTAAGCGCTTTCCGTGTTGATGCACTTCGTAATGTAAATGTGGCGCGGTAGATAATCCTGTGTTGCCAACATAGCCAATAATGTCACCTTTTTTGACAGTTTTACGATATACCGTGTTGAATCCTTTTAAATGTGCATACCAAGTTTCAAAACCGTTTGCGTGTGAAATAACGATTAAATTTCCCCAATTTCCTTCGTTTTTTGCTTTAACGATTACGCCATCTGCCGTAGCGACCACAGGTGTTCCAAGTTTGGCTTTAATGTCAATTCCGTTATGTGCCGTTTTATTTTTTAACTTCGGATGTTTTCTCACAACACCAAATTTGGAAGAAATATTTTTTAAGGTTCCGTTTTGCACGGGAAATAACGAAGGTGTTCCATTTGTTGAAATTGCAATCGGCAACATTTCTTTCGGAACAAAGGTCGTTTCTGGAGTCCTGAATGCCATAAATGCAAGTGCAATTGCTGGAATTAATAATAAATATAGGAGTTTTGAGTGTTTCTTTGATGGTAATTTGGTCATCATTTCTATTCGTTTTTTGAGTGTTGGATGAGAAAAATAATTGTAAATAGGATTGGTGTTTTTTGGTTCAAGACTCCTTAAGAGTAACTCTAAATAAGCTGATTTCTTTACTTTTTGCTGTAAAACAAACGCATCTGCTTGAAATTCATGGATTGCTTTTAACGATTTTCGATAGGAATAGGCGAGTGGATGAAACCAACAAATAGCAATGAATAGTTCTGCGAAAACAACATCTATAGAATGTAGTTTTTTGATATGCGCTTTTTCGTGCGTGATGATTAATTCGTCAATTGAAGTATGCGATTTCGGAATGAAAATCCATTGAAAATAAGAGAATATCTCTGAAACATCCGTTTTATAAAGCGTTGTATTGTTTGATGAAAATTTTTCTGAATGTTTTTTGAGTTGAAATAATTTATAGGTCGTTCGGACAAATCTTGATAGAAATACGAGAACACCAATTACATAAAGGGAAAAGACCAAGGAAACGTAATTTATGTTCGCTTCCGCAGAAACGGTTAGTTTTTCAGAGAAGCTTTCTATTTTTGTAAATTCTGAAAGATTTTCAATCAACGGAATTTTATAGGAAAAATGGGCTATCTGCGGAAACAACACGTTGCTAAATGGCAATAGGAACGACAATGGAACAATAAGCAACAGCAAACCACGATTGAAGTTATGAAAGGTAAATCTGCTGAAAAGCCAATTATATAAAAGATAAAATCCGCCAAAAATCAAACTGACTTGTAATAAGTAAAAAAGAAAACTATTCATCTTTCGCTTTTAGCATTTTAATTTTTTCTTCTAATAAGGTTTTCATTTGCTCCATTTCGGTCAAATTGAGCGTATCACTTTCCGCAAAAAAAGAAGCAAACGTACTGGTAGAACCGTTAAAAAAGCTTCCGATAACTTGTTTCATATGCTGTGAAAAATAACGTTCTTTAGAAACCGCAGGTTCATACTGACGAATCTTGCCGTAGGTTTCAAAATTCAAGAACTTTTTTTTGACCAACACGCGCACAACTGTAGAAATAGTTGTGTATGCGGGTTTTGGTTCAGGAAATTGTGCTACAATATCTTTTAGAAATGCTTTGTTGAGTTTCCATACATATTGCATGACTTGTTCTTCTGCTTTTGTCAATTCATTCATGTTGCAAATATAGCAGAATATTTTAATTATGACTATAAAAATAGTCGTAAAACTATTTTTATAGTCAATAAATGTAAAAATACTTACAAATAGGTATGTTTTACAAAAGCATAACTATCTACATTTGAATCAGTTATTAATATAAAAATAAAATTATGGTAGAATTAACATTTGAATCGGTAAATGCAGAAATTGAAGCATTAGACTTAGATCAACTTGAAAATAACATGCAAGTTGAAGCTAAGGGTGACATGGCAAGAGCAAAAGCAATACCTAATGTTTGTGTAATTTGGAATAGTATAGGTGTCATTATTAAGCTTATTGCTAAAATTCCATTCCTTCCTTCAAAATGGCGTAGAGCTTTAAAATTATTGATTACGACGATGGATGGTATTTGTGGATAATACTACTACTTTGTTCTTTATATAGTTCGTGTCAAGTTGATGCGAACTATACTTATATATGAAGATTAACTTCCTCAATATATTCCTGAATTTTATGTGTTTCAGGATCTAATTTAAATGCTTTTTCATAGAATTGAAGTGCTTTTAAGTAGTCTTTTTTGTAGAAATGATACAAACCAAGATTCCGATATGCGTAGCCATTTTCAGGATCTAATTCGAGTGACTTTTCAATATCTTTTAAACCTTCTTCCAATTGACCTAACTTTAGTTTGGAAAACCCACGATTGTTCCAACCAAAAGCATATTTTTTGTCTAAAGCAATTACTTTATCTAAATCTTCAATAGCTTCCGTGTGTTTGTCTATCAAACCATAATAGTACCCGCGATTATTCAGAATTGTTACATCATTTTCAAAACTTTTAAGTGCCTTGGTACACAAGTCAATCGATTTTTCATATGCTGTAAAATGACCATAAATTATTCCTGCATTTATATAATCAGCAACTTCAAACGAATCAAGAAATTTTTCAGTAAATTCTTCTTGATATTTTTTTGCTTTATCATATTTTTTAATCATCAAATTTGAATAAATAATCAATCGATAAAAAACCTCATGATCGTTTCTACTAGCAAGCACTTCTTCTAGGGTTTCTGCGGCTTTTTCATATTCTTTATTGTTGAAATAATGTACACTTTCTTCGTATTTTTTGTGTGCATTTCGGTATTTAAACATGTTCACTAATTGCATTCCATCGTTGTTGGTAATTGTGCCATCATGCAGCTCAATTGCATCTCTGTTTGGGAAAATATTATTTAAAAAATCGAGGATACAGGAAAAAGTCAGTGCGAAAAGAATCAAGGTTGTCACATCATTAAAATCTCCGTAATGCATTATTAAAATGGTGATTCCCGCAACAATTAAAGAAAGTAGTGGTCCAGAAATTGTAACAATAAAGTTTGTCGTTAAAGAAATTTCTTTTGTATGCATGACACACAATCCACCACGCCAATAAAACAAATTGAATTTGAAATAGCATTCCAAACGCCCAATTTTAAAGTGTATGGATTTTTCAGGGTTTCCATGCGACCCCATGTATACAGAAACTTTGTCTTTTGTGAGTAATAATGCAGGAATCGCATGTCCCAACTCATGAATTACGGTCGTCAGCAACCGAAACGTCAATAAAGACAGCATAAAAATAAGCGCAACAGTAGGTGGCATGTAGTGGATTTCTGTTTTTGTAAAGTTATGGGAAATTTTGGAATAGTATTTCCCTCTACAGAATACATGTTGATAAATCACTAATAAACTTATCTAGCCTGTAGTAAAATACATTTTTTAATTAAATATATTTAATCACTTATAATAAAAATTTACTTAAAACTTAATGAATGGCAATAACAATAAATATTAGTGACGAATATAAAATTAAAAAAGAAAATGTTGGAGTCTTTGAAACTTCTCTTTTTAAAGAAGTTTATACTAAAGCCACCAAAGCGGTTGTAGAAATCATCAGTTATTCAAATACAGAAGATTCTAAAAGTATTAGTGCGAATGATTATAATAATGTAATTGCATTCGCAGGAGAGCGTGGAACTGGGAAAAGTTCATCTATGATATCTTTTGTAGATGCACTAGTAAATGAAAAAAACAAGTCATTTTTCAATAATTACAAAGAACTTAAATTAATAAATTGTGCCTCTTTGGATATTGTTGATCCGTCATTATTTAGAGATAAAGATACTTTATTGGAAATTGTGATTTCCAAAATGTTTGCAAAATTTCAGTATGAACTAAAACAGAAAGATTCTAATTTAAGTGAAGATGATAAAAGGGAATTAATTAAGAGGTTTCAAAAAGTATTTGATAATCTAAAAACATTAAATAGCGAGAAGTCATCTGTGTACAGTGGTGAAACTATTGAATTATTGAGTGCTCTAGCTTATGGTACAAATCTAAAAATCACATTTAACAAATTAGTAAAGAAATATTTAGAATGTATTTATGGCTTTTCAAAAACAAAAGAGACCAAAAACTTTCTTATTGTACCCATAGATGATTTTGACTTAAATATATCTAATGCTTACGAAATGCTAGAGGATTTACGTCAGTTTTTAATTCAAGATAATATAATAGTATGTGTTGCTTGTAAGGTTGAGCAATTAAATGATGCTGTGGAACAAAAAATTAGAAAAGAATTTAAGGTGATGATTCATAAAGATATGAAGTTGCTTTCT
>NZ_DS544873.1:1314882-1321932 GCF_000154725.1 Kordia algicida OT-1 | reverse complement strand
AATTTATTGAAGATATAGAAAATTTAGAAAATAACCCCTTAAACATTTCTTTTGGAGATGTTTTAAACGTCTTAAATTCTTACAAAATAGCTACTTATGATTTGGAAGATTTATATTTTATTTTTGCTATTAAATCATATTACACGATAGAATTAACATCTTTGTATTCGAAATATAAAAATGGAGCGGAGAAGCTTATTGGAACCGATATATATCCTCGTAATGCGAAAATAACTTATAATTTAAAGCATAATAATTTTTGGACATTTGAATTTGATAATATTAGCGATAGTAAAATAAGTGTTAATGAATTAGTAGCTACTTTTGTTATTTCAATGAGGAAAGATATTGAAAGAACTAATGATGAAGTTATATATGAATATCAAGCTGTAAGAAAAAATAATCAAATTATATTTTCATTACTTGGATTCATAAGAAATATCTTTTTTTATCAAACACATTTTAAAAGAGTTTTTGGAGAAGAAACAAAGAGTAACTTTAATTTTGAAAATCCAATTATTCCTTTTTTTAGTGTAGACTTATTAGAAGTTATACTTAACGATTTGATTTTTAATAAAGTTAAGTTTTCTAGTAGTTATCGATTTGATGAAATTATTTACAGACAAATAATAGGAAAAATTCAAAAAAAATTGTCTGAAGTAGATAAAACTTTAGCTACCAAAGAAGTTTCTTTAGAAGAAAAATTTTCACAACATCCGTTTATAAAAGCGATTACAGAAGAATTTGAGAATAGTTTTTCAGAAAAAATAAATTTACTTCACCCATCTGCTACTGATTTGGAATCAGAAAGTGTTCAAGATTCACAAAAGGAAGATCTTTTGAAGCGTTTAGCCAAGCATAATTTAAATTATTATAAAGGAAGATATTTTAGTGGAAGAGAATTTTCTCCACAAGGAGCAAAAAGGGCTATGAATAATTTAGCCAAAGATTTTAAAGATTTTCCTTCAGAACAAAATTATCTATGGAAACTAAGAGGTTTAATGGATAGGAATATACTTGAAGCATTAAAGAGGATTGAAGAATTTTTAAGAAAACTCGCCAATGGACAATCTTAGAAAATCTATTCAAGTTATTTTTGGAGAAACCTGTCCAGATCAACTGATTCAAGATTTGTATGACATCACTAGTTTTAAGAACAAAGATGTAGTAGCAAAAAAAGATTTTTTAGAAAATGGACTTAAATATTTTCATCATTTGAGTTTTGATGAAATTGAGAATCTCCATAAAAAACTAGAAGAAGATTGGTTTTTTGATGTATACCAAAATGGTAAACAGGAGAAATCTGTTTACAACTTGCTATTGCACTTCAATAAGCAAGTTTTAAAAGAACGGAATAATCAACCACTTGTGAGTTATCAGCATTTGTTGAGATGGCGCGATTTGTCCTTTACTCTTGGTGAAGATATATTCACATGTTCATATTTTGCTTATATGGACAATAGAGCTAAGAAAAATCGTGACTTTTTTGCATGGCAACCTGTGATTTTTTCTACAAATAATCGTTTGAAGAAAATGTTATTAAAAGGAGTTGCTGAAAATCATTTCCATTTTAAAGGTTCAGCACCAGTTTTCGATCTTTCATGGATCGTATTAATGAATACTATTAACACACACCATAAAACCTTTAAAGAATTAAAAAAAGAAATTAAATTAAATGGAAAAGTATCGTATTCTTTTAAAAATCACACGAAAGAAATTGATATCTTAGTTTATAAAGCATGTAGAATACGGTTACTATTATTTGAATTTATTAATTCTGAGAATAAAAATATTAATTTAAAAGATTGGGAATCTTTATTAAAACCTTCATCTAATAAGCAAACATCTTTTGAAGTCTTGCTTAAACTAAATGAGTTGCAAAATGAAGTAAGTCAAAATAAATTCCTTTATGGTTATAAATTCAATCATAAAGGTAAAGATGATATCGCTGATTATACAATAACTAAAAACATGCATATTCGTAACTTTAAAGGTTCTTTTCTACTTTACGGTGAACGCAAATTATTATACGACACATTCAAATACATATACTCGAATTGTGAAAAATCAGAACAGATTTCAAAACTTTTACATATTTATTTATTAATAAAAAACGAATTCAGAGCTGAGTTGATTCAGATTAATAAAAGGATTGGTTTTTCAAATTTTTCAAAATACCAAGATAGAAAAGAATATTTTATTCCAGAAGACAGTATTTATGAAACTGCTATGTATCAAATGGCAATAAATGATACTATAAAGTTTCAAAATATAGTATCATTTGAAACTCGAATAGCTCCAAAGAACTCTGTCAAAGAGTTGAACGAAAGTCTTAAAAAGTACCAACGTAATAGTGATGCGAATTCATTAACAAATAGAAACATCAAAATTTCCAAGAAAAAACTATTTAATAAGCTTAAAAAAGAAAAACATTTCTACACAATACACTTTATAAAAAAGAAAGAAGAAAATATAAAATTGACTCTAACACAAGTAGGATTACCTAGGCATTATAAATTAAGAGACAATATTGAAAAACAAGCTAAAGCAATAGTTCTACTACGTGAATCTTATGCTAAAAAAGCAAGTTTAATAAAAGGGATTGACGCTGCATCATCTGAATTTAATACTAGACCAGAAGTATTTGCTCAAGTGTTTAGATATTTAAAAGATCATAAATTACAAGGGGAATTCAATCATTTAAAAAGCAAGATAGTTGAAAATAAGTTATCGGCAACATTTCATGCAGGAGAAGATTTCTATGATATTATTGATGGTATTAGAAGTATTGATGAAGTAATTAAGTTTTTAAAGTTTTGTCCAGGTGATAGAATAGGACATGCACTTGCACTTGGAATAAATGTAGAAGAATATTTTAACTTGAAAGATAGAAAGATAATGTTACCTAAAGAACTATTAATAGATAACATATCATGGTTATTAGCTAAAATTAGAAAATATAACATCAATGAATTTTCAAGTGAAGTTTATAAGCTAGAAAAGCTTTTTGACTCGCTGTTTCGAGAAATATATCAAGTAAATTTTGATCAAGAGGTAAAATTTTCTTCAATGAATTTTACACATGACATTTTTTACGATGCATGGAAACTGCGTGGTGATGATCCATATCTTTACATGGAAAATATAGAGGATGATGTTAATCAAATCTCAAATATGACATATTGGGAACGATGTAGAATCAATTATTTTTATCCAAAAAATTCAAATATTCGGAAGGATTCTAAAATTAAATTTTTATATCAACAATATCATTTCAACCAAAAAATTAAAAATAAAGGAAAGGAAATAAAACAGTTTACTATTTCTGATACGTATATCAAATTAGTTGAAAAAATTCAAAAGAAATATCAACATTATATAAGAGATCTGAATATCGGTATTGAGTGCAATCCAACTTCCAATTATTTGATAGGAACCATTGATAAATATAGTAAACATCCTATAAAAAACTTTTTTAATTTACATTTAGAAACTGATACTCGGAAAATAAAAGAATGCCCTCAAATATTTGTTTCTATAAATACGGACGATCAAGGGATATTTGGGACATCTTTAGAAAATGAATATGCTTTATTGGCAATTGCTTTAGAAAAAGAAAAAGATGAAAATGGTAATCCAAAATATAATCAAGCAATGATCTATAATTGGCTAGATAAGATTCGAGAAATGGGATTAGAACAAAGTTTTGAATGATAATGTAATGTCAATAATTTTCTAATTGTACTTACCCTTTAACTTTTATTCCTACAGCAACTAAAAACAATCAATTAACCTATGAAAACATACATACAACTACTGTTCATCTTATTTTCAATACAATTTTCAATCGGACAAAACTATAATGGAAATCAAGAAGACATCAATCAAATACTAAAAAACATCAAAGATTTTTCAAGTTATGTGAATACTGGAAATTATGAAATGATTGGAAAATCATATACAAAAGATGCTAAAATATTTCCCCAAAGAGGTGACATCATTATTGGTGTAGAAAACATCACAAAATATTGGATCTTACCTGAAGGCGTACAAACAAAAAATCATAAAATTACACCAAACGAAATTACAATTGTAGAAAATACTGCGTACGATTACGGATATTACGAAGGAACAACCGTACGTGCCGATGGAAAAACAAGTTCTTGGAAAGGCAAATATGTCATCGTTTGGAAAAAAGTAGGAGACGACTGGAAAATATACATGGATATTTGGAATTCTATCTAAAATTATAAAAGTAAAAACAAGAAATTATTTACAAAATAAAAAATCTTTTGCTCAATCCATGTTAATGTTAACTTGATAGATTTATCTACAGCATTTTCAATAGCTGATTTCGTATTTTTGAGAGAATCGAAAAAATATAGAAAGAAAGAATGAAAAAAGAACCATTACTAGAACCCTATAACTCCAAAAACTTACAATTACAAAATCGTGTCATCATGGCACCAATGACAAGAAGCAGAGCCAACAATGACGGAAATTTTCCTACTGATGAATTACACGGCATCTATTACGAACAAAGAGCTTCCGCTGGATTAATCATTACAGAAGGTTCTCAGGTTTCCAAAGAAGCTGTAGGATATATTTACACACCAGGTATTTACTCAAAAAAGCAAGTAGAAGGCTGGAAAAAAGTTACGAAACGTGTACATGATAAAGGCGGGAAAATTTTTATCCAATTGTGGCATGTGGGACGAATTTCGCATCCAGATTTTCATAACGGAGAGTTGCCTGTTGCGCCATCTGCGATCAACCCTGAAACCAAATCCTACACGCCTGAAGGAAACAAAGATACGGTAACGCCACGCGCAATGACGCAAGAAGATATCGACAGAACCATTCAGGATTTTGTAACTGCTGGGAAAAATGCAGTAGAAGCTGGTTTTGATGGTGTAGAAGTACATTCCTCTAATGGATATCTTTTTCATCAGTTTTTTACCAAATGTTCTAATGAACGAACGGACAACTATGGCGGAAGCATTGAAAACAGAGCACGATTTTTCTTTGAAACGCTAGACGCGATGAAAAAAGAAATTCCTGAACAAAAAATTGGTTGTCGTTTCAATCCTTCTCTAAACGGAATGGCGGGAATTACAATTGACGAAGAAACGATTCCAACTTTTGAATACATCATCAAGAAACTGAATGAATACGATTTGGCCTACGTGCATTTATCGGAACCTTTTAACGATGTATCGGATGTAGAACACGCCGTGACAGACATTGCAAAACACTTTAGACCTTTGTATAACGGAACTTTAATCATCAACACCGATTTCGATCAAGAAAAAGGAAATAAAGTCATTTTAGATGGAGAAGCAGACTTGGTAGCCTATGGAAAACCTTACATTTCAAATCCTGACTTGGTAGAACATTTCAAACATGGGATTGAGTTGGCAGATTGGGACAAAGATACATTCTATACACAAGGAAAAGAAGGATATACAGACTATCCAAAAGCAGCAATTACAATTAATCAATAAAAATATACAATGACAACAATAAAAGCATACGGAACAGAATCAGCGGAAGCCGATTTAGAACAAATGGAAATTGAAAGACGAGATATTTTAGAAAATGATGTAAAAATAGACATTCTCTATTGTGGCGTTTGTCACAGTGATATTCACGCAGCCAGGAACGACTGGGGAAACGCAACATATCCTTTAGTGCCAGGACATGAAATCATAGGTCGCGTAGCGGAAGTTGGTAGCAAAGTAGCAAACTTCAAAGAAGGCGATTTGGTCGGTGTCGGTTGCATGGTAGATTCTTGCCAATCATGTAGTGCCTGTGAAGACGATTTAGAGCAATTTTGCGAAGAAGGAATGGTTGGTACGTACAACGGAAAAAACAAACACACAAACAAACAGACTTTTGGAGGTTATTCTACAAGTATTACGGTAAAAGACGACTTTGTTTTAAACGTTCCTGAAAATTTAGATATCAAAGCTGTAGCACCATTATTATGCGCAGGAATTACAACATTTTCTCCATTAAATCATTGGGATATTAAAGAAGGAGACAAAGTAGGTGTTGTGGGTCTTGGTGGATTGGGACACATGGGAATCAAATTTGCAGTTGCCATGGGAGCAAAAACCATTATGATTACCACTTCGCCTGACAAAGCGGAAGATGCCAAACGACTTGGTGCAGATGACGTACTAATCTCTAAAGATGAAGACGAAATGAAAAAGCACAAAGGAACTTTCGATTTTCTACTAAACACCGTTCCTGTAAAGCATGACATCAATCCGTATTTAAATTTGCTAAAACGCGATGCAACTATGGTAATGGTTGGAGCAATTGAGCCACTAGAACCAATGCACGGCGGAAGCTTAATTATGGGAAGAAAAAGAGTCGCTGGTTCGCTAATTGGCGGAATCAAAGAAACACAGGAAATGCTTGATTTTTGCGGTGAACACAACATCGTATCTGATGTAGAAATGATTGACATGAAAGATATTAACAATGCTTTTGAAAGAGTGACAAATAACGATGTAAAATACAGATTTGTCATTGATATGGAAAGCCTAAAAAATGAACAATAAAATGATAAAACCAAGAAACAAAGCTCCCGAAATAGATATCAATTTAGTAAATGACACGCGATGGAAATTCAGCGACCAAAAAGCTGAAAACTTCGTAATGATACTATTTTACAGAGGGAAACACTGTCCGATTTGTAAAAAGCAATTAGAAGAACTACAAAGAAAACTCCACAAATTTACGGAAAGAGGTATCAGTGTAATCGCAATTAGTTCTGACACAGAAAAAGTTGCCAAAGAAACCTATGACGAATGGGAAATCTCAGAAATTCCAATTGGATACGAATTTCCTATTGAAGAAGCTCGAAAATGGGGATTATTTATTTCTTCAGGAATCAAAAAAGAACCAGATCATTTCATAGAACCAGGAATGTTTCTATTGAAACCAGACGGAACCATGTATTGGGAATCCATTCAATCCATGCCATTTGGTCGTCCAGGTTTTAATGATGTTTTGGCAGGAATAGATTATATTTAAAAGAAG
>NZ_DS544873.1:1092757-1314862 GCF_000154725.1 Kordia algicida OT-1 | reverse complement strand
ATAAATTAAATTACATTACAATGAGTAAAGGAACAGTAAAATTCTTCAACGACACTAAAGGTTTTGGATTCATCACTGAAGAAGGAACAAACACAGAACATTTTGTACACATCTCAGGATTGATCGATGAAGTACGTGAAGGTGACGAGGTTGAATTTGACCTACAAGAAGGTAGGAAAGGATTAAATGCAGTAAACGTAAAAGTTATCTAACATACATTTTACCTTAACAAAAAAGTCTATCAAGTTTGATAGACTTTTTTAGTATAAACTCATATTTAAAGAAGATTTAAACCTCTATCTCTATTATTTCTGCCAAAGAAAGATTATATTTAAGAGAAGTTATAAACTAAAAAAAACAATTTAAAAATACGAATGGCTAAGTCGCAACAAACATTTAACAAATCAGAAAAAGAAAAAAAGAGATTAAAAAAGAGAGAAGAAAAGCGTAAAAAAATGGCTGCGCGAAAAGCTGAAGCAAAAGAAAACGGGAAAAAAGGAATTCAATTTGCTTATGTAGATCATAATGGAAATTTAACGGACACGCCTCCAGATCCTTCTCAGAAAGTAGCTTACGAAATTGAGAATATTGAAATCAGTATTCCAAAAACATTAGAAGGAGAGAAAGAAGAAGTTGATCCTGTACGTAAAGGAAAAGTATCATTCTTTGATTCTTCCAAAGGTTTCGGTTTTATCATCGATGCCGAAAACAATGAAAAGTATTTTACTCATGTAAGTGGAATCATTGATACTATCGTAGAAAATGATAAAGTTTCTTTTGAACTAGAAATGGGAAAAAAAGGAATGAACGCTGTAAAAGTAACCTTGATAAAAGAATAAATTCAAAAAAACATAAAAAAACGTTTACAATAGTGTTTCGATACTGTTGTAAACGTTTTTTTATTGAAGTGATTTAAACTTTTCGGTTTTAAGCGAACACTAGAAGTTTTAAGTACTGTTGAAGGCTTTTTTGAGTTTTATAGCAGCGCTACGGAACGAAAAAAAGACGAAATCAGGGCTGAAAAACAGTAATTTTTTAGCAAATCAAAAAAGTTTAAATCACTTCATTATATAAATCATCTTTACATTTAATTCTCTATGAAATAACGGTAAAGATATAAATGGTATTATACATTTTCTATATGTTCTGAGGTGCGTTCTAAATCTTCGTTTCCGTCTCCACCTTGACTGTACAATTGATTTTCTTCATCTTTAATGCTTGCCTGTTTTTTATCACTTGGAAGTGTTCTTCCTGGAACATCCAAATCTTTTCCTGCAAAATCAACAGCTTTATTCCGATTATTTAATAAGCTATCGTCTCCGCCATCTGTACGTGTATTTTCAGTACGTTCACGCAAGGCTTGCAAATCATCTTTTGTAATATCTGAATTGTATGTATTTTGATCTTTACTCATAGTATGTTTTTTAAGGGTTTATAATTTTTTTATCTAAAATACAACGTAAAAACTACTGACATTAACACAATCGCCGTAATGATTGATTCATTCCGAAGAAAAACAAAAAAGTCTGCAATCACTATCAATTACAGACTTTTTAACCAACCTTATTAACTAACTACTATTTAAAAAATGCTAAGAGCGCATCATTTAATTCATGCTTATGTGTTATATTCAAACCGTGTGGTCCGTTCTTAAAAACCTTATATGTATTATTTTCGATCATATTAGCAGCTTGATTTCCAGATGTTTCTATCGGAACAATACTATCTGCATCTCCGTGAATAATCAATGTAGGAACATCAATATTTTTCAATTCTGGTCTAAAATCAGTTTCTGCCCAAGCTTTTGCTGCTTTTATAGTTGCGTTTGGCGAAGCAAAAGAAGCTATTGACCAATCGTACTCCAATTGTGCTTCACTGACAATTTCTTGATTATCTTCGTAGTTATAGAAATTTTTGTGGAAGTCTTTTAGCAATCCAACTCTATCATTTTCTAATCCATCCATAATTCCATCAAGTTCATCTTGCGGAACACCAGCAGGATTATCTTCTTTCTTAGCTACCAAAGGAATAATAGAACTCACAAGTGCGACTTTGGCAACATTATCAGTTCCAAAATCTGTACAATAACGAACAACTTCGCCGCCACCCATAGAAAATCCTACGAGAATAACATCTTTCAATTCCAATTGTGTAATTAATTGATGTAAATCTGCTGCTAAAGTGGAATAGTCATAAGAATCCCATGGCGAATCAGAATCTCCAAATCCGCGTCTATCATACGCAATGCATCGGTAACCAGCTTCAACAATTGCCCAAACTTGCTGTTCCCAAGCTCTGTGACTTAGTGGCCATCCGTGAATTAAAATTACAGGTTGTCCTTGTCCATGATCTTCAAAAAACAAATCGATATTCTGTGTTTCTGTCTCGTGTGTGAAAAATGGCATTTATTATATTTTTTTGTTAGCAATTAATTTTACACAAATATCTAATTCAATATTTAAAACCATTACTCCAAAAAAATCAAAACGGTGCTCATTTAATGATTTAAGGATTTTTTTTAAAAAATTATTCTAATAAATTAAATGAGTTCAACTAAAATCCATTAGAGCAACACTAATTATAGTTTGAAAGCTATTTTTGGATAAAAGATATAATAATACAGTTATGAAAGAAATAGAATTTACAACTATTAATCCAGCCACAGAAGAAGTTATTGCTACTTATAAATATATGACAAAAGAAAAAGCTTACAATACCGTAGCTTCTTGTCATGAAGCTTTTTTAGAATGGAAAAAGAAACCTGTAAAAACACGTGGAGCTATTATTAAGAACATAGCAAATGCATTAAGAGAGCATAAAGATGAACTCGCACAGTTAATGACAGATGAAGTAGGGAAGTTACTAAAACATTCACATCAAGAAATACAATTATGTGCCAATATTTGTGAATATACTGCGACCAAAGGTGTAAAACGCTTGGAAGATGAAGAAAGATCTTTACCAAACGGCGGCAGAGGAATTATTCAATATGCACCAATTGGTGTTATATACGGAATTCAACCTTGGAATTTCCCAACATATCAAGTAATTCGCTACGCAATTGTAAACCTAATGGCAGGAAATGGTGTATTGCTAAAACACGCAAAAAATGTTACAGGAACTGCAATTAAACTCAAAGAAATTTTTGAAAATGCAGGACTTGATAAAGATGTATTTTCAGTTTTAATTATAGATCACGATGTTTCAGACGACATCATTACACACAAATATGTAAGAGGAGTTACGCTTACAGGAAGTTCTGCGGCTGGAAAACATGTTGGTAAAAAAGCAGGAGAAGCCTTGAAAAAAACAGTACTAGAGTTAGGTAGTAATGATGCATATTTAGTGTTGGATGATGCAGATATTGATTTGGCAGCTAAAGTTTCTGTGCAAGGACGTTTGTACAACAATGGAGAAACTTGTGTTGCCGCTAAACGGTTTGTCGTTGTAGAAAGCGTGTATGAAGAATACAAAGAAAAGTTTGTAAATATTATGAATAGTAAACCACACGGCGATCCTTCTGATGAAAGCTCTAAACTAGGACCAATAGCACGTAAAGATTTACGAGAAGAATTACATGATAAAGTATTGGAAAGTGTTGAAAAAGGGGCTAAAATTTTGTGTGGTGGCGAAATTCCAGACGGAAAAGGATATTACTATCCATCAACCGTATTAGAGAATGTAACTCCAGGACAACCTGCTTATGATGATGAACTATTTGGTCCTGTGGCATCTATCATTAAAGCAAAAAATAATGAAGACGCAATGCGAATTGCCAATGATAGTCGTTTTGGTCTTGGTGGTGGAATTTTTAGTAAAGACGAAAACCGCGCGATAGAATTAGCAAGGAATCATTTTGATACAGGAAAAGTAAATATTAATGGTTTCGGATTGGCGCACCCAAACATGCCTTTTGGTGGTGTTAAAAATTCAGGTTACGGTAGAGAACATGGAGGTTTTGGTATTCGCGAATTTGTAAATGTGAAATCAATTGTAATTCCTTCAAATAAATAATATATAACCTTATCTCAATAATTCAATATTGTGTATTAATTAAATAACCAAAGGCGTTTATAATAGTACTTCAATGCTATTGTAGACGCTTCTTATTAAATATTGTAGTTTGACTTTCCTTAAATAAATAGCCTAAAAATTCCATAAAAAATTAAAAAGATTTTGTAATAACATGTTATCATGATGATGTAGATTGTCAATAAACTAAACTACTGACTGCAATTACCATCAATAATATGCTGTTGTGTAGGATTAAATTGATTTTCCAATACATTAAACCCAAGTAATGTGGTGTTATTTTGTAAAGCCGATTGCAAAATACAATAGTTGGTTAAATTATCATTTCCTCTAATGAAAACTGAAGTATCTAACGTTGTCAAACCTTCCAAAGCGTTCAAACTTGTCAATGCATCATTATTAATAACATTCAAATTGGAGATATGTACGATATTTTCCAAACCAGCTAAGGAAGTTAAGCTACTATTATTGATCGAGATTTGACGAATTGATTGCGGATTGATATTTCCTAGTGCTTCAATAGAAGCCAATGACGGATTTTTAAATAATGAAATTACACCTCCATTTATAATTACTTGACCAATACCAATGCTATTTCCTGTGATTGTTCTCAAGCCTTCCAATCCATTTAAAGACGTTAAATTTTCGTTGTCGTTTACAATTAATCCAGAAACTGCTTGTAAATTTTCCAAACCTGCTAACGAAGTCAACATCGGATTGCTTTGTATTTCTACCTGTTTTGTGACTTGAATTATTGATCGTAGTGGAGACAAATCTGTAATATCAGAAGGTTCAGGCGTACTAAAATCCGTCAAACGATCGCCAATATTCAAATAACCATTAATCACGTTGTAACCTTGCGCACCATAAGCATCTACTTCTGCTTGTGTTTTTAAGGTGAGATTTCCATTATAAACCACTAATGGCAATGGTTGTACTTCATTATCTGTCGTACAATTAAAAAGGCTTAAGATTGTAAATGCAATCAGAGTGAATGACAATATTTTTTTCATAAAAAGCAGTTTTAATTTATAATAAAGATGCAAAAACTAAGAAAGGTTGCGTTGTATTGGTCGATACTTTTTGAAATACATTAAAAATATAATGTTAAAAAAGACTTTTATAAAAATAATTAAAAATGCAGATTTATAAAACACAAAATTTACAATTTGAAATTTATTTGTGATAAAAATAGTGTAGGGCAGAAGTGTTTGAAGATTGTTGCAAAGATATAAAAACAAGATTGTACATTTGCCACTTAAAATTTGTACATGAAATCTACATCCTCAAAAATATTGATTATTCTCGCTTTCATCGCGATTTATATTATATGGGGAAGCACGTATTTGATGAATAAAATTGCGGTTACAGAATTACCTGCTTTTTTCTTAGCTTTTTTTAGATTCTTCTGTGCAAGCATTTTGATATTTACTATTGCAAAATTTTCTGGTAAAAAATTACAAATTACCAAACGCCAACTTCGAAATTCCATATTTGTTGCTTTTCTATTTATGGTCTCGGGAAACGGACTTTTTGTTTGGGCAATAAAATATGTCGATAGCGGTTTTGCTGCGTTATTGGCGTCAACACAACCTTTATTTGTTTTATTGTTAATGCGCTTGATTGACAATAAACGAATGAAATTAAAATCGATTATCGGTGTTATTTTAGGTATTTTTGGGATGTATCTGTTGGTAAGTCAGCGTGAATTAGTGACGGATGAAGACACACTTTTAGGAATCATTCTAATCTTTACCTGTGTCATTGGTTGGAGTTATGCCAGTGTATTTGTTTCCAAAGCAGATTTACCCAAAAATCATTTGGTAAGTACAGGATATCAGATGGGAATTGCATGTGTTATGCTGGCAATCGTAAGTTTCTTTTTGGGAGAAACTTGGACTTCACCATTAACATGGAGTACTAATGTACAATGGTCCATGTTTTTATTAATCATTTTAGGAAGTTTGGTTGCATTTACTGCTTTCAACTACTTACTTAAAGAAGTTTCAACAGAAAAAGTAGCGACTGCTTCTTACGTAAATCCTGTGGTAGCGTTGTTTTTAGGTTGGTATGTATTGAATGAGCAACTTACTACACAATCATTAATAGCTGCTTTTATTTTATTAATTGGTGTGTATTTTATCAATTCTCGAAACAAATAAATTCTTTTCTTTTTCCTTTTAATAGCTGGTTTTATCATTAATTTCTTCAATGAAAAACGCTGTTTACTTTTTTTGAGTTAAAATAATTTTTTAATGAGTTAAAGAGTAATTTAAAACTCCACTAATTTGCAAAATATTTTTATGAAGGTAAAAGTATACAATCTTAAAAATGATTTATTTAAAATTAGCAACATTATGAAACGAAAGTACGCAATTATCACATTAACACTATCGATGTTCGTCTGGGCGCAGACTTCTTTTTCTCAAAATACTGATAAAAATTGGTATGTTGAAACAGGTGTAACCGCCACAGACTTCTTTCCTGTAGGAGAAGATGCTCCACAAGGAGAGTTTATGGACGAATTTTTAAACCTGAATGACCACTGGAATTTAGGGTATTATTTAGGAGTCTCAAGAAACTTAACAAACAACCTAAGCATTAGTGCAAGAGGTACCATTAATGAAATCAGTAAATTCGGGAGTTTTGGAGACGCAGACGAGAGTGTATTGGTAGATAACTTAAAGTATTATGCACTTGATGGAATGATTAACTACAATTTTGGTCAAGGAAAATTAAGACCATATATTGCCGTTGGTGGTGGATATACTTGGTTGGAAGAAGGACCATTTAATACGTCTGGTAACACAGCTGGCGATTTGGTTGGTGCAGGAACAGTAAATGGTTCTGTAGGATTTAACTATTGGATTAGTGACAAATTCGCAATCAATCTTCAAACAACTTACAAGCATGTATTTAAAGATTATTTACCAAAACACTGGAATCACAATCTTGGAATTTCCTACAAATTAGGCACAACACAACAAGAAGGTACAGAAACTACTCCAATGACCTCAAAAATAGGGCGCTGGTCATTTGAAGCTGGTTTAAGTGCTGTTGATTTTTATCCTGTAGGAGAAGATGCACCGCAAGGAGAATATTTTGATGAATTTTTTAACCTAAACGATCACTGGAATCTTGGATTTTATGTAGGTGTAAATAGAGAACTTACAGATAATTTATCGATCTCTGCAAAAGGTACAATCAATGAAATTAGTAAATACGGAGACTTTGGCGATGCCGATGAAAGTCTTTTAGTAGACAATTTAAAATATTATGCACTTGATGGAATGATAAACTACAACTTCGGAAAAGGAAAACTTCGTCCTTTCCTAGCTGTTGGAGGTGGATATTCTTGGTTAGAAGAAGGAGCATTCAATACTTCAAGTGAAACACCTGGAGACATTGTAGGAGCAGGAACAGTAAATGGTTCTGTTGGATTGAAATATTGGCTATCAGACAAAATTGGAGTGAATTTACAAACGACTTACAAACACTCGTTTAAAGACTATTTACCAAAACACTTTGACCATAATTTAGGAGTTGTTTACAGACTTTCATCAAGTGAAAAAGAAGAAGAAAATAACGATCGTGATGGCGATGGAATTCCTGATGAATTTGACATTTGCCCAGATACGCCTGGAATAGCACAATTTGGTGGTTGTCCAGATACAGATGGCGATGGCGTTGCAGATAAAGACGATCTATGTCCAGAAATAAAAGGAGAAATCGAGTACGGTGGATGTCCTGATACAGATGGTGATGGCTTCCCTGATAATAAAGATAAATGTCCGACAGTTGTGGGAACTATTGAGGGTTGTCCTGCTGAAGTTGTAGAAACGGAAGTCGTAACGATTCCAGATCCTGCTGTAGGAGAACGAAAAGTATACTTTGATTTTGACAGTTCAAAACTAGATAAAAATGCAAAAGAAATCTTAGACAACATTGCTGCAAACCTGAAAAATGATGCTGGATATAATATTTCTATCATCGGACATGCAGACAGTAGAGGAACTGATCGATATAATGACAAATTATCTATAGAAAGAGCTCAAGTAATCAAGAACTACTTAGATTCCAAAAAACTAAGTAATAGTAACATTACAATTACTGGTAAAGGAGAATCTGCTCCTATTGCTCCAAATACCACACCAGAAGGTAGAGCAAAAAACAGGAGAGTTGAGTTAATTATTAATATCTCTGCTAAGTAGATTTCAATTTATTTACATGATAAGTTGAAGGATTGTGCCATCGTGAAAACGGTGGCACTTTTTTTCTTTAAGCGAAAAGTTTTATACCTTTTGGAAGATACTAAACATGTTAAATAATAGTTAACATAAAAGCCATCTAACTGAAATTAAATAATATAGTTAGTTTTGTAACTGATAAAATTGCATACATGAAAAAAACGCTATTCCTATTCCTATTCCTTATTTCTATTATCTCTTGTGAAAAAGAAGATGATTTTGTGACACCTACAACACCTCCAGATTCTGGACAACAACCAACTCCAAATCCTGAACCAGATCCAGATCCTGTTGTAATTGTTTCTGATGAAGAATTTGCGCAAACAAATTTTGGAAATATGGTAACCGCAAATTTTATGGGTAGAATTGTCGACGAAAACGGTTTAGGACTTGAAAATGTTACGATTACTATTGGAAACACTATTACTACTACAAATTACTTGGGAATCTTTTCAATTAATGATGTTTCTGTATTTGACAAGTTTGCATATGTAAAAGCCTCAAAAGAAGGATATATTTTAGGAAGTAGAACTATTGTGCCAACTCCAAATGCTACAAATGACATACAAATAACGCTTTTAGAGAAAAATGTAGTTGGTTCTGTAAACTCAGGAGAAACAGCCTCTATTTCATTGCAAAATGGCGCAGAAGTGACTTTTTCAGGGGAATTTACTACAGAAACTGGAGCTCCGTATACAGGTCAAGTTGATGTCGTAATGCATTATTTACAGCCTAACAATCCTGAAACTTTTGAACAAATGCCAGGAAGTTTATTTGGTAAACGTGAAGATGGTTCGGCAGTAGGAATGGAAACTTATGGAATGTTGGGAATCAACTTATTTTCTCCTTCTGGAGAATCTTTAAATATTAACGAAAATGCTCCTGCAACGCTCACGTTTCCTGTAGATGCTTCCACACCAAATGCGCCAACACAAATGCCCTTGTGGTATTTTGATGAAGAACAAGGATATTGGAAAGAAGAAGGAATTGCCACTAAAGTTGGGAATGAATATATCGCTGAAGTGACACACTTTTCTTGGTGGAATTGTGATTTGCCAATCAGTAATCTTGTAACGTTATGCTTTACCCTTGATGCTACTGTCACACTATCTAATCAAAGATTTGAAATTATAAGAACTGCTAACGATCAAATTATTTTTTCAGGATATACCAATGCTGTAGGTCAAGATTGTGGTTTATTTCCAAAAAATGAAAATTTAACCATTAACATCTATAGTGATTGTTCAAATACAATTATTGCTACACAACAAGTCGGTCCTTTTGCTACAGATGATTCTTTTGTGATAAATTTAGCCGATTTGCCTTCAGAATTAGTACAAACAACGATTACGGGAACATTGAATGATTGTGATGGAAATCCTATTACGAACGGTTATGTGTTAATATATAAAGAAAACGATATTAATTTTTTAAATGTTGAAACGACTACTATTACTGACGGATCATTAAATTATACCATAGCATATTGTGCAGAAGATGCATATGAAATGATTGTTTTTGATGCAACTAATAATGAAGAATCAGATCCTATCAATTTAAATTTAACGACTACCACTACAGATATCGGAACGGTATCTACTTGTGAAATTTCAGGAGGAACATTTGTTGGTGATGTTGAGTTAAATAGTCAGGCAGAAGTTGACAACTTTGGTTTGTTTGGGTATGCCACAATTGATGGAAACTTTACCATTAATGGCTTTGAAGGAGAAATAACTTCTTTACAAAGTCTTACTTCGTTAACAACAGTTACAGGGAATTTAGTCATTCAAAATAACGAAGCTTTAACAAGTTTAGCAGGCTTGGAAAATATAACAACGGTTTCAGGGTATTTTTATTTCGGTGATAATTCGTTAGTAAATATGACAGGACTAGAAGGACTTACCACAGTTTCCAATGATATTTTAATCAAAAACAATGCTATGTTAACAGACCTAACAGGTTTAACTAATTTGACGACTGTTTCTGGTTATTTTAGAATAGAATACAATCCTTCGCTATCAAACCTAGTCGGATTAGATAATCTAACAACCGTTTCTGATTATTTTAACATTGAGCAAAATCCTGCACTTACAAGTTTAGAAGGATTAGAAAATTTGACTTCTTTACCAGGAGATTTAATTATAAAAGACAATTATAATTTAATCAGTGTAAACGGTTTAAATAACTTAACAACGGTTTCAGGCAAACTAGAGTTTCAAGACAATTATGATTTGGAGAGTTTAGCAGGATTAGAAAGTTTAACAACCGTTTCTGATGCTCTTTCATTATATAATAACGGAGAATTAACTAATTTATCAGGCTTAGATAACTTAACGAATGTAAATAAGTTAATCATTTCAAGAAATCTTGGGCTGTTAAATTTAACTGGTTTAGAGAATGTTACAAGTGTAAGTGATTATGTATCTATTTATCAAAATTATGCATTAACGAGTTTAACCGGATTGGATAATTTAACAACTGTTGCAGATGATTTTATATTAAAAGATAATACAGCTTTGCTAAGTTTAGCGCCGCTAGGAAATCTAACAACAGTTTCTGGTGTACTTGAAATTAATGGTTGTACTTCAATGCCAGATTTAACAGGCATGGTGAGTTTGACAAATGTAGGGAGATTAAACATAATTAGAAATCAATTATTGAGTGATTTAACAGGATTAGAAAATATTGCACCCAATGCCAACACAATCCTAATTTCCTATAACAATACTTTAACAAGTTTAAATGGCTTAGAAAACGTTACTAACCTAACTTCTATAACTATCTTAGCAAATCCTGCATTACAAAGTTTAACTGGCTTAGAGAATTTAACAACAATTTCTTCTAGTTTACAAATCAATAATAATGATAATTTAACAGATTTATCAGGCTTAAATAATTTATCAACTATTACAAGTGATTTGCTAATCTATGATAATTATTTCTTAGCAAGCTTAACTGGTTTAGAAAATCTAACTACCGTTGGTCGTGATATTAAAATTGGAGACAATGATTATAATGACAGACCAAATCCTTCGCTTTCAGATTTTTGTGCATTGACCAATTTGTTTACCAATGGAAATTACAATTCAAACAATGTTATTATTCAAAATAATGCTTACAATCCGACACCGCAAGCAATTATAAATGGAAATTGTAGTGATTAATTTTTAGTAAAAACATTAAACATCAAGTTCTCCAAGAAAATTCAATGGTAGCACCTTTGTTTTTTTCTGAAGAAACAGCAATAGTTCCATGGTTTTCAGAAACGATTTTCTTTACAATAGACAGTCCGATGCCGGTACTTTCAATTTCGTTATTGACGTTCAACTGACTAAACATTTCAAAGATTTTCGAGTGATATTTTGGTTCAATACCAGGTCCGTTGTCACTCACAGCGAATACATATTCATTGGTTTTCTTAGAAAATGAAATTGTAATAATTGCTTTCTCTTTATTGTTATGTTTAACGGCATTTTGCACCAAATTCTGAAACACATGTTTCAACTCAATCTTATTGGTGTATATTTCAATATTTTTCTCAGGAAGATTGATGATGTGTTTGTTTTCCGTATTGATAATCGCTACAATTTCATTGAGTAAATCATTCAAAAAGAAAGATTCCTTACTCTTTTTTCCTTTTGTGATTTTTGAATATTCCAGCAAATCATTGATTAATGCGTACATTTTAGAAACACGATCTTTCAGAAGTTTAAAATTCTGAGTTGTTTCTTCATTTTGCAATTGTGCTTCGTCAATATCTTCTTCAATAAAGGAAACAATCGTATTTATGGCGATGAGTGGCGCTTTCAAATCATGTGATACAATATGGTTGAAACTATCAAGTTCAGCATTAGACTTTTCTAATTGTCGCAAATGTTCCTTTAATTCCAAATTCATTTTAGAAAGTTCTTGCGACTTTAAAGAAATTTCTTTTTTCTGTGCCAACGCAAACTCTTTCGTTTTTTCAAGCTCTTTAAACGAATTAGAAAAGCGCATCATCAGTAACATTGAAAGCAATAGAAACGTTACAACATATCCAGAATTTACATATACTATTGCATTGATATTTTCACCCAAGAAGAAAAAAATATGTGCTGCAAATACAAATGAGCCTAGCAACATACTTACAAGTAATAAAAACGATTTCTGTCGCTCTCCGATAATGATTGCGCGTATAATTACATAAAACACATATATTAAATTCAGAATCATCAATCCAAAAAATGGCGTTAATAGCCTTGTAAAATGTGGTCTTGGTAGAAAAATGGCAAGCAACGCAAGCATGCCAAAACCATAAGTCATAATTTTTGCATATACTTTATGTGTGTGATTGGAAAAAATTGTATTAAAAAATAAACTCGCGGTGAGTCCGGCTAAAAACAGTGATATATATTCAATCTTTGTCAATACTATCCAACTAGCTGATTCAAAAAGTTCTGCAAAAGGAGCATAACGATCGCTCAATGCCATGTATGCTAATGATACACAGAGACTTCCAAAATATAATACGGCGCGATCTTTATTCCAATAAAACAAAAAGAACAACAAAAAGAAAATTCCAATAAAGCTTAAACTGCTTATAAAAATCATGTCAGCAACAATTCGTTTTGACTTTTTCTTTTGAAGATACGTGCTTGATGCAATTAATAACGGTTCGGTAATTCCACCTTTGTGGTGATAAAAATTAGCAACTTGCAACACAATTTCAAACGCTGTTTCATGATCGTCTAGCGTAACTAATTGTGAAAATCTTCGGTGCAGAGTCGTTTCTTTAGTAGTTCCTACATGACCAATTTCAGAGACAAGCTTTCCATTAATCCATAATTTAGAAGCAGCATATGCAGCCGGAATATATAGTGAAGTATTCGGTCGATCTTCAGTAATTGAAAATTTTAATCGATAGGTAGCATAGCCAAAAGAAGGTAACTTTTCACTGTCTGTAAGCTGTAATTTTGTCCAATTGTCAAGCGAAACCAACTTGAATGTTTTGTTATCAAAATTTCCAGGTGTAATCAATTCGTCCCAATAAAACTCCCAATCTTTATCAAGTACAATTTCAGTATCGCTATCAATCGTTACATTTTGAAAATCAGAAATTTGAACTTCATTAAATTGTACAAAACCAAACATACTCTGTGTAGAAAGCATGAAAAATGCAAAACAACATATACATGTAGGGAGTTGTTTCATAGTTCGCCAATAGTCAATTTAGCAAGAAATTTTAAAGTAGGTTCGTGTTACGGGAAACCAAAATAGTTAATATAAATGACTTATGGAAATTATATATTATGATCCAAGTACTTTGTAAAACAGATATATAGAATCAGGTTTTCTGAATAGTGATAAATATGAGCCGTAAAATGGCTTTAACATAATTGTTGACGATAATATAAAACACTAACGTGTCATTATATCTACAATTATCCTAAATAATGCTAAATACGCAGTATTCGCCAATTTTCTCATATTACATATTTGTATTATAATGTTCTCGCGTTATGTTACTTTGCTTAGGCGAAAAGCAAAGTTTATTTATCACATTTTAAAAAGTTATTACTAAAAAGTTTCTTCAAGAAAGGTAATGGAACAGTTTTTACACAAGTGACGTAGGAGCGAAGTGGAATAGTTGTGGAGTGGTTAATTAGGCTAATTTTTAAATAAAAACTTAAAAATGAGCTAAGTTTAATTGTAAATCCTTTCTTATTGTAAATACTAATATCTTACATATCTTTAAAGCTTAATATTAATTCTTAAATATGGATCCAATTCTTTTATCATTTATTATAAGTTATGGAGCTGGAATAGCTATAGATATAAATCCTAAACTTTCAAGAATAATACTTAAAAATGATAGTGTCAAACAACAAATTAAATCTTGTTTTACAAAATCTCTCGAGACTTGGAGTCCAAATGTTGACATTAGAGACCGTAATAAAGAAAAGCTACAAAAAAATATAAAGCAAATAGTAAATAACCCAGAAACTATAAATAAAATTTTCAATTCAAACCCTGGGTTAAAAACATTTTACACTATTTATGAAGAAGAACTAGCACGAACAAAATATCAAGCCGCATATAACTATTTGAAAAGTATTAATGATAAAGTTGAATTTAAGGATATTAAGTCTCAATTGTCAAAAATAATTGAAATACTAGAAGTTAACCAACATAAAGAAATTGAAGATATCAATACAATTGTAATAGAATCCCGTAAGGACTTTCAAGAGATGAAAATTCAAAGTGATGAGACTCAATTAGCAGTTTTACGAATTGAACAAAAATTAGCTTCTCTAGTCGAACAGATAGGTTTTCCAAATAATACTGAGGTTATTGATCAATTTGTTAATGAGGTATTTGATGATAGCAAATATTCATGGGTAAATTCTGAGAAAATGAAATTGCTTGAAAAGGCCTTAGATGATCACAATGAAAGTATTTCTGATATGAGGCAAAAATTTATTTTTAGCCAAAATATTACAAAATCTATATTCAAAATTTCAGAATTACAAGAGATAACTGATGCATGGAGCCAAGATTCTTGGACACCTGAAAATTTAGACCATATACGTTTCATACAAGGTGGAATTATGGCTTATGATTGTTTGGGGCGAATTCCAAAAGCAATAATTAATGATTTTCAATTACTTAATTGGAATCCTATTCATGGGGCTTATTTTACGGGGCATTTAGGGATGTTCATTCGGGAAATAAAGCGCAAAATGGCATTAGGTATAGATTTAGTGGAAGAATATAAAAATGATAGGTATCTTTTTGAAAATTTAAATCGAATTTTTAAATCTTTAAAAGGGTATCTCGAATTTGATGTGAATGATCTGTATATTGAAAAAGGAAAGGCTATTATTACCAAGAAACTTCCAAATGAATTTCTTGTGTTAGTGACAAATGAGGAACTAACCATACGAGAAGTTGATAATTTTGACTTAGTGCTTGCACAGCTACCATTGGAGAAACAGTTTAGAACTTTTAGTGTCAAGGTTGTTAAAATAAATAATGATGTATTAATTGTTGCCTGTAGTAGTAGCAAATGCTTCTTTTGGAACCCTAGAGAGGATATAGCTTCTAAAACATTTTATAAATCAGAATTAGGTGAAAGAATTACAAATCTTATCGTTGAAGTTTCTTCCTCTGGTGTCATAAAATGAAGTATAAAGAGTCATTCGTTGGTATAAATAGTAGTTTTGGTAAGAGGAGAGGAGCTATTCTTTATAAACTTGATAAAGATTTTACAGCTCAACCTATCCTAAATATTGAAGAATTAGGAGAAGTTGTAAAAACTGAAGAATCCGTAAAGAGATGGTTAGAGGAAAGTACACAGGAAGATCCATTTTTTAATAATGGATATACTATCTTAGAGAATATTACCATTCAGAAAATTATTCACAATGAAGTAGATCTTTTACTTATTAAGGGTTCAATTAATAGAACCAGTATTTTAATCTTGTTAAGTCTAGATGGAATTTCTATTAATTACCATGCAATTGTTCATCTACGAGAGTCTCGCACCATTTCTATCAATTATCGTAGTATCGGGAATGATCTAGAGCTATGTGCGGCTTATTTAGATATGGGGCGTATAGATGCTGTTTGTGAATATGTGATACTTAGAAACTTTAGTATCCATACAAGATCGATTATTATGAAGAATCGTGATAGAAATGATCGTCTTCGAGATATTATTCATGCTTGTTTTGGGTTATCTAATAGTATTTATCTTACTGAAAGAGATATTTCCAATACTAAAATTTTAAAGTATTCTATTTCTAATGAAGAATTTATTGAATATGAACTTCCTAACAATCAAAGTTTCATCGACTTTAGTTTCATTAATGTTAATGAACTTTAGAACCTACTTTCTTTGGTATTTCGACAGGTTTATCTTAAGCCTACCGAAAGCCTCAATACAGGCTTAGGTAAAATTATGCTTACAAATACGGAAAACGTTCTACTTGACTATATATTCACTCAAACTTCCCAGTTCCATAATTTACACGTTTCTTAAAATCTATAATCTCATTTTTAAGTTTCTTATTGGCATTTTCAATAAGTTCATTTTGAAGTTTCATAATGCGCAATAAATCATGAATTATTCAATCGCTGAGAATCGCGTATTTTATTTTTTCTTAACATAAGTACAAAATATGCTAAAAAAATCTAATAGAATTATGATTTACAATTACTTGGTATTCATAATTTTTTTTTAAAACAGTATGAATAACTAAAGAAAAGCATTGAATGCCATAAAATGGCTATAAAATTTTTATTGTAAATATAAAACACTAAAAAGTGTCATTATAGTTACAATGATATTAAATACACAGTATTCGCCATTTTACTAAACGGAATACATTTGTACTATAATTTATATTATGTTAAATAGAATATTTTAAAAACTCTTAACAGTTACAACCTCCAAACAACTCTCCTTATTCCACGATCAATTCCAAATCATTCTTATAAGAAATCAAATCCTTTTTTAATGCTCTGATAATATTTCCATAACTATTGACATACAAGAAACGCAACGACGCCATTCTAGCTTTATGTCGCTTGTCATTTTTTAAATATGAAATACACTCATTCTTGCAAACAAAGTCTGTAATAAAATCTGTATACCAATCCTGCGTACGTTCAATTTCTTTTAAATTATCAGTAATCGTTTCAAAAATTAAATCTTCTACATCTTTTATTTCTTCCAAGTAAATTTTATATGCAGCATTTAAGTTCAATAATTTTTCAGAAGCTTTCGATTCGTTCAACTTCGCATTATCAATCATATTGATTACATGTGTGTCAGTATCCATAGTATTTAACGAGAATAATAAAGTTCCAACGACTGATCCACGTTTTAACATGCTTTTGTCATGAGCTTTATCTAAAATATTCAAATAATTATTCTGTAAAGTATCAAGCTCTTTTTCATACGTTTCAATGTGCAAAATATCTTTTTCCAATTGATTGATTACATTTTTTCGCAACTCTACATTCGAACTATTCAACTGTGTCCGTTGATTCCAATTATTAATTCCAACCGCAATCAAAATCCCGATTACAACTAAAATAATTTCACCAAAAGCATATTTTAAATACTTCTTTATAGTAGTTTTTCCCATTAATGACAATCGTTTTTTATTGAAAAATTTCATAACCAAAAGTAAAATTCTAAGATACTTAAATCTACGTAAAACTCAATTTTAAATTATAACATATATTTAACAAACCTTTCCCATATAAAAACTGTAAACTCATAGAGAAGCCGTACTTTTGCGCAATGCTTTCAAAAAATCAGTCGCAAACAGAATTTATCATCCTCATGGCATCGTTGATGTCTATTGTAGCACTTTCTATCGATGCCATTTTACCTGCATTAGAAGCGATTGGTATAAGTATCGGAACCAAAGAAACTACAGATAATCAACTACTTATCACAATGATTTTCTTAGGTTTAGGTTTCGGACAGTTGATTTTTGGTCCACTCTCTGATAGTATAGGGCGAAAACCAGTTATTTATCTTGGTTTTACACTATTTGTACTAGCAAGTTTTCTGTGCGTTATGGCGACAACTGTTGAAATGATGGTTGTGGGGCGAATTCTGCAAGGCATCGGACTTGCCGCACCAAGAACCATCAGTATTGCAATGGTTCGCGATAGTTTTAGCGGAGATTATATGGCAAAAATCATGTCGTTTATCGTAGCAATATTTATCCTCGTTCCTGTAGTTGCACCAGCTTTAGGAAAACTAATGTTAGATGCATTTGGATGGCGATCTATCTTTAATAGCCAATTAATATTTGGTGCTATTATCATGATTTGGCTCTGGAAACGACAACCAGAAACACTTCATCCAGAAAATAAAATAAAGCTATCTAAAAATTTATTTATCAATGGATTAAAAGAATTTTTAAAATTCAAAACAGCAATCGCTTTTACGTTAATCTCAGGATTAATCACAGGTTCGTTTATGGTATATTTAAGCGCGTCGCAAAATATCTTTCAAAATCAATATGGAATGGTTGAAGAATTTCCATACGTATTTGCGGCACTTGCCATTTCTGTCGGATTTGCCACATTCTTAAACGGAACCTTCGTTCTCAAATACGGAATGTATAAACTGGTTCGTGCATTTATGATAGTCTTTACCATGATACCACTGCTCTACCTCTTTCTTTTTTATGGAAAACCCAATCCGAGTGTATACGTTTTAGTACCATTCTTCGGAATTCAATTTTTTTCAATAGGCTTCCTTTTCGGGAATTTACGCTCGTTAGCCATGCAACCAGTTGGACACATTGCAGGAATTGGCGCAGCAATCAACGGTTTTGTCTCTACAATTATGGCAGTTCCTATTGCAACATTCATCGGTAGTTTTATAAAAAATACCGCTTCTCCTCTATTCGTTGGTTTCCTTATCTGCGGAAGCTGCTCGTTACTAATTTTATACATTTTAAAAAAAATAACGAAAAGCGCTTCATTGTCAACGACATAGTTTGTAAAAATATAATCTTTTAAGTAAGTTTACGGCAAAACCTCGATCAACCCAAATGAAAAAGATACTTGTAGCGACTTTCTTAAGTCTATTCCTTTCTATACCGTTAGTTCAAGCACAACATTCCGTTGCCCGTGATTGGAATGAAGAATTATTAAATGCCATTCGTGGCGACTTTGCTCGTCCCACAGTTCACGCGCGAAACTTATTTCACAGTGCCATTGCCATGTATGATGCTTGGGCAATATTTAACAACAATGCAGAAACTGTTTTCTTAGGAAAAACCTATGCCAATTATACCTGTACTTTTGATGGAATTACCACACCAAGTGACGTCGCAGCGGCACAACATGAAACCATCAGTTATGCCATGTACCGTTTACTTTCTCACCGTTTTGCAAACTCTCCTGGTGCAACCACTTCCCTAGCAAGTTTTCAAACACTATTTGAATCGTATGGTTATGATGTGAATTTTACGTCTACAGATTACAGTTCAGGTTCTTACGCTGCCCTAGGAAACTATTTGGCAGATGAAATTATAACATTTGGTTTGCAAGATGGTTCTAACGAGCAAAATGGGTACGCAAATGAGCATTATCAACCTGTAAACAGTCCGTTAATTCTAGAATTATACGAAGACAACGACAATATCAATCCAAACAAATGGCAACCGTTGGCATTTAGTGTATTTATCGATCAAAGTGGAAATCCATTTCCAACGAATATTCCCGCTTTTTTAAGTCCAGAATGGGGAGAAGTCATTCCTTTCGCGTTAAAAGCGGATGATTTGGAAATAATTAATGAAGGATTTGATTGTTATGTATACAATGATCCGGGAGAACCTGTATACATTCAAGAATCGAATGAAGATGGAATTGATGATCCGTACAAGTGGCACTTTGCCTTAGTTTCGTTATGGTCTTCACATTTAGATCCTGCCGATGACACCATGATTGACATTTCGCCTGGCGCCATTGGAAACTTAAGCACCACTGCTTTTCCAGAAACTTTTGAAGAATACAAAGCATTTTATGATATCTTTCAAGGTGGCGATCCGAGTACGGGACGAAATCTTAATCCAGTGACAAATCTTCCGTATGAACCACAAATGGTAAAAAGATCAGACTATGCACGTGTGTTAGCAGAATTTTGGGCAGATGGACCAGATTCTGAAACGCCTCCAGGACATTGGTTTACCATTATGAACTATGTAAGCGATCATCCAATGACTGAAAAACGTTGGAATGGTTTCGGACCAATTTTGGACGATTTGCAATGGGACGTAAAATCCTATCTTGCGCTTGGTGGAGCAATGCATGATGCAGCCATCAATACTTGGGGCGTAAAAGGTTATTATGATTTTGTGCGACCAATCTCTGCGATTCGGTATATGGCGGCAAAAGGACAAAGTTCCGATGCTTCTTTACCAAGTTACGATCCGCATGGTTTGCCATTAATTCCCAACTATATTGAATTAATTGAAACAGGCGATCCGTTAGCGGGCGATAATGATGAAAATGTTGGAAAACTGAAAGTTTACGCTTGGAAAGGACCAGATTATATTGACGATCCGACGCAAGACATTGCTGGTGTCGACTGGATTTTAGCATCCAGATGGTGGCCATATCAACGTGGAACCTTTGTAACGCCTCCTTTTGCAGGATATGTCTCAGGACATTCTACATTTTCACGCGCTGCTGCAGAAGTATTAACATTACTCACAGGTGATGAATATTTTCCTGGCGGAATGGGAACGTTTGATATTCCACAAGATAACTTTTTAGTCTTTGAAAAAGGACCAAGTGCGCCATTCACATTACAATGGGCAACCTATCGTGATGCTTCAGATCAGACAAGTTTATCGAGAATTTGGGGCGGAATTCATCCACCAATTGACGATATTCGCGGAAGAATTATTGGAGAAAAAATTGGCGTAGAAGCTTTCTACAAAGCGAATCAATATTTTAGTGGATTTTTAACTACTGATGAATTTCAAGCAACTACTACAAAAGTATATCCTGTTCCGTTTACCAATCAAATAACGATTCAGGCTGAAAACAATCAACTTTCAAAAGTGGAATTATTCAGTATTGACGGACGACAATTGCTAACAGAAACGATCAATTCGACGCAAAAAACAATCAACTTACCAAACTTACAAACAGGAATGTACTTCTTAAAAGCTTTTGGTACAAATGGTAACGTGTTGCTTCAGACGAAAGTCTTAAAAAATTAATTATACAAACTATTTGGTTAAGTATAAATAAATCAACTATCAAAAATACAGTATGAAATTAAACACCAACTCTATCATCAAACAATGTAAACCTATATACCTACTTTTAGCTTTCGTACTACTATGCAGTCACGATCTGTATATAAAAATGGATAGTTATTTTTTAAAACCTAATCAAGAAGCTACCTTGAGTTTATATAATGGAACTTTTGAAAATAGTGAAAATATCATCACGCGCGATCGCATGCTAGACGCTTCTCTAGTAGCACAAGGCAAACGCACGGCTATAGATCCAAGTAATTGGAAAGACCAAGACAGTATCATTACACAGTTAACGTTTAAAACGGGTGAAGCAGGAACGTATGTTGCAGGTGTTTCTACCAAAGCTAGAAATATTGAACTTACTGCCGAAAAGTTTAATAGTTACCTCAAAAATGATGGTGTTTTAGACATGCTTCAAAAACGTACAACAGATAGTTTATTAAATGAAGATGCTGTAGAAAGTTATCAAAAACATGTAAAAGCCATCTATCAAGTTGGTGACGTAAAAACCAATGACTGGAATACAGTATTAGGTTACCCGATTGAGTTTGTGCCACAAGAAAATCCTTATGACAAATACAATGGCGACACGTTAGAAGTGCAGCTATTGCTTGATGGCAAACCGCTTCCAAATCAACTTGTCTTTGCAGACTTTATTAAAAATAGTCACGGACATACACATGACGACGAAAGTAATGAACACGAGCATGATGGTCAAAAGCATTCGCATGAGCATTCAACGAATACACATAAACATGCACAGGAAGAAAAAGAGCATTCACATACTAGCGGACAACAATTACGCACCGATGCTAAAGGTATTGTTACCGTAAAATTACCAGAAGAAGGAGTTTATTATTTACGTACCATCAACATGACTAGAGCGACTGATAGTGATGAATTAACACACAGATCCAAGTGGGCAACACTTACCTTTGAAGTAAGTCACGCGCATGGTGCAAACTCACATACGCATGAGCATGATACTGAAAGTGAAATTCCAACTTGGTTATTTGTTTTAGGAAGCTTTATAATTATTGGAATCTTAGTTTTAATCTTTAGAAAAAAAGATAACTAATGCGATTACATGTAAGACGCGTATTATTCATACTACCTTTATTAATTCCTATTATTGGGTTTGCGCATGGTGTTTCGAGTGCCGATCAAGAATTGTTACACACTGGAGGCTTGTTGGCTTACATTCGCGTTGGCGCGACACATATGCTCACGGGCTACGATCACTTACTTTTCCTTGCCGGTGTCGTATTCTATTTGAATAGTTTTAAAGACATCTTAAAGTTCATTACCGTATTTACAATAGGACATTGCATCACATTGATTGGTGCAACGTATGCAGGAATTACGGCAAATGAACATTTAGTCGATGCCGTAATCGCTTTGAGTGTTTTGTATAAAGGATTTGAGAATTTAAAAGGGTTTGAAAAATTAAACATAAAAGCACCCAATTTGCTATTCATGGTTGGTATTTTTGGGTTGATTCATGGTTTTGGACTTTCCACACGATTACAGTCTTTTGACATCGGACAAGAGCAGTTTTTAGCAAAAATTTTGTGTTTTAACTTAGGTGTAGAAGTTGGACAAGTGTTGGCATTGATTCCAATTGTTTTTCTGCTTACACTTTCTCGAAAACACAAGCAATTTCCCGCTTTTTACAAAGCTGTCAATTGGTATTTAATACTGGCAGGAGTTGCTTTATTCGCGTATCAGATGTATGGCTTTTTTAATGGACATTGATGGTTTGAGTTTTGAATGTTGAATGTAAAAGTAGATTTACAATTAGGAAAATGAACAAATTATTAATATTCTTTTTTTTGTTTTTAATCAGTTGTAGCACATATCGACAAAACAACTTCGAAGGAATCATAAAGTTTTCAACTGAAATTACTACGACGGAATTAGCACCAAAAGGCTTCCAAAAGTTGTTGAATGATAAATATGGAGACAGTTTATTAATGTATTATTCAAAAATGGAAACTTCCGTAGAGTTCACTTAAATAGTTCTGAATTTGGAATTGATTCACAATATTATTTTGCGAATAAAGCCAAACTCTATTTTACGTATAAAAATAGTTTTCTTGTTGACTCTTTGAATACAAAAGAAAACTCTCTAAAATTATTAAGTGAAGGGAAAATTAAAAATCAGAAAATATTGGATTTAGATTGTCAATGCTATGAATTCAAAGCAATAAGTAAATATGAACAAAAGGTAATTTTGAATTATTGCTACAATACAGAAAGCCCGAAAATCAATCCCAAATTTTATTCTAATCATAAAGATTTCTTCCTAAATAAATATTTTGAACTTGCTAAAAGACCTTATCTAAAATTTTCACTTGAAACTGAAGAGTTTAAACTGACTTACTTGGCTACTGAATTGACTGAAAAGAAAATTGAAAAAAAGAAATTTGAATTGAATGAAGTAAATTACTAACAGGTAAAACTCATATCAAAAACATTTGCATGAAGCGAAGTCAAAATGAAGCAAACAAAACAACTTTTAATTATTAAATTTTTAATATTTATATCTTTGAATTGAGTGCAGCGATTCTAAACAACTTTACTCTCAAAAACTACCTGACTCGCCAACGTTTTATGCACAGGACATTTTGCAGCAATTTCTTTTAAACGTTGCTTTTGTTCATCCGAGAGATTTCCTACGAATTTTAATTTCTTGGTAATAAAATCAATTCGTGTCGGTTTTTCAAGTTCAATTCCAAGTTCCGTATTTTTCTTTTTACTGTGAGAAATGTAGACAAATACTTCCTGCAAATCCCAACCTTTGCGATCGACATACATTTTGAGTGTCATCGTTGTACAAGCCGCCAAACCTGCATACAAATATTCATAAGGCGAAGGTCCAAAATCGTTTCCGCCAACAGAAGCTGGTTCATCCGCAATCATATGATGGTTTTTTGTTTGGATTTTTGTGGTAAATTTATCTTCCACCAAATTCAAATGACCAATTAAATGCTCGCCTTCCGTATCTAACATTTCGTTTTCTTGCTTTGGAAAATACCGTTCAACCCAAGTTCCAATCATATTTCCAGCGTAACGACTATCTCTTTCATTGGTTAATAAATGATCGGCATTATCCAATGAAACAAAGCTTTTCGGATGATGTGCTTGTACATACAATTCTTTCGCATTCTCTATTCCAACAATGGTATCAATTGGCGAATGCAGAATCAATAATGGTTTTCGCAATCCTTTTACTATCGCTGGTAAATTTGTTTTATCAAAATCTGAAACAAATTCTTTATTAATCGTAAATGGTCTGCCACCAATATTTACTTTTACGTCTGTATCTTCTGGAATTTGATGTGTAGCATGAGAAAATAAGTGTTTTACATGACTCACATTTGCAGGTGCGCCAATCGTAGCAACTGCTTTAATATCGTCTAATTGAGAAGCCGCCACCAAAACTGCTGCACCACCAAGCGAATGACCAACTAATAAACACGGCGCTTCGTAATTTTCTTTTACATATTGATGTACAGCTAATAAATCGGCTACATTTCCAGAAAAGTGACTTTCAGAAAACTCACCTTCACTCCTACCCAAACCTGTAAAATCGAAACGAATCACGCCAAAACCATGTGTAGTAAGTGTTCTACTGATATTTTTTACTGCATTTAACGTGCTACTACAGGTAAAACAATGTGCAAAAATGGCGTAATAATTTGGTTTTTGATTGGCTGGTAATTCTAAATATGCGTTTAATGAATGACCTTTTGCGTTTTGTATTTGAAGTTTTGTGCTTTTCATTGGTTTGTCTTTTCGGTGTTTGCTGATAGTTTATGGTGGATTAGTCACGGAAAACATCAAAACATTACGAACTACAAGAAAGCATAGAGCAACCTACTTTATGTCGCGCCCATTCTGGACGTTTTGCGTACCATTTTTCATATTCTGTTTGTTCGTTATACGGACGTTTTAAGACTTCGTATAATTCGTTTAAAACGCTATAATCTCCGTTATCAGCCGCGTTGATGGCAAGTTGCGCCATATAATTTCGTAATACAAACTTCGGATTTACTTCATACATTTTAAACTTACGCGTTTCGTCTCGATCAACTTCTACCTGCAAACGTTCAATGTATTTTGTAAACCACGTAATCCAAGCGTCTGTGGTTGCGCCTGCCAATTCTAAAGGTTTGTAAAACGATTTGTGTATTTTTTGAAATGCTTCTTGTGGCGTATTTTTCTTCTGAACACGAGGTAATTCACGGAAAAAAATGGTCATATCGGTTTCAGTAAGTTGCAAATTTTGCTGTAAATCTTCAATCAATTGCTCAGTTTCTGTGTTGATTTCGGTTAAACCGAGCTTTTGAGACATCATTTGCACATATTTCAAATCAAAACTTTTTTGATAGTTTTCCAAAATGTCTTCCAAAGGTTTAGCATCTTCAATCAACGGATATAAAGCATTTGCCAATTGTACCAAATTCCACAATACAATTCCAGGTTGATTTCCGTACGCATACCGATGTTCGCGACTGTCCGTAGTATTTGGTGTCCAATTCGGTTCATAACCTTCTAACCAACCGTACGGTCCGTAATCGATGGTTAATCCGAGGATTGACATGTTATCTGTATTCATCACACCATGAACAAAACCGACACGTTGCCAATGTAAGACCATTTCCAGCGAAGCTTCTGATACTTTTTGAAAGAACGCAATGTATTTTTCTTTTCCTTCCGATTGAATGTTTTTATAGAAGTGTCTAATGGTATAATCCGTAAGATTTTTTAAGTTTTTATGATCTTTTCGAGCCGCAAATATTTGAAAGTTTCCAAAGCGGATAAAAGTTGGTGCAACTCTACAAACTACAGCACCTTTTTCATATTCCTGATTTCCGTCGTATAACATATCTCGCAAAACTTCATCGCCTGTCAGCATAATTGATAAGGAACGTGTTGTGGGAACGCCCAAGTAATGCATGGCTTCACTACATAAATGTTCTCGAATGGACGAACGTAATACTGCCAAGCCATCGCCACGTCTGGAATACGGCGTCTCTCCTGCTCCTTTGAGTTGCAATGCAAAAGGTTTTCCGCTGGAACGAATTTCTGCCAAATTAATCGCTCTACCATCACCTAATTGTCCTGCCCAATGTCCAAATTGATGTCCGCCGTAACACATGGCATACGGTTTTGTTTTTGGATATACCGTTTTGCCTGAAAATGTATGCAGAAATTCTTCTGATTGCGTATCGCGCTCCAAATCGAGCATTTCTGCAACTTCATCCGCGACATGAATTAGTGTTGGATTTGAAGGTTTTCGTGGCGTTACAAACGAATAACAAGCTTCAAACACTTTTCGTGGTGTATTGGTAATGTTAGGATCGGCTGGTAATTCTTTGTTGAAGGTATCTTTTATATTGAGTTTCATTGTGTAGCAATTTTGTCATGTAAAGATACTGATTTTAAAATCCTTTTTTAGTGATGCTACAAATAAGGACGTTCATCAACATATAATAAGGTTTCCATTTTTTGTCGCCATAATTTTGGAGCATTTTTACCTGAAATGATATTACCAAGCGTATAAAAATGTGGTTTTACGTTGAAATCGGTATTTTCGATCACTTTTTCTGCCTGTTTGAAATTGTTTGCTTTTACCTGAAAAATAAATTGTTGTACCGTTTCTGCGTCCACAATTCCTGCTAAAGATTGTATATATACATCATACGGTAATTGCTTATTTATCGCTAAACCAATAGCTGACCAAGCTGTGATATGACTGATTCCTTCCGTTTCTGGCAACGCTAATGCTTCTTTAATCATTTGATTGGTTGCATATTTTGAAACTGCCAGCATTCGCAATATAAAAGGCTGCGCTTGTTTATCTCTTTTACTAAAGTTATACGCTTTTAAAGTTTCTCCTTGTGAGAGTAAATAATACGCGTAATACGGATCGGACATGCCATTTTCTAAAGTTCCGTTTTCTAAGTTTCGATAATATTTTAGCGATTCAGACATCGTAATTGGTGTTGAACTTACCTTGGTTTTAGAAGTTTCAGAGAGAAATCTGCGGACGCGCTCTACATCAATCGCAATATATTCTGCAATTGATTTATTTTTTTTACTTGCAATTATTAAAGCATTATATCCTTTTTCCCATTCGTCTTTTTCAAGATAAGAATAGCCTGCAGCGAAAGCCAACCAAGGATGCATTTTCCACTTATTGTGACCATCAATAAATGTTTGGTTTTTGAGCGTTTCATCTTCAATGGTACGTGTAGCAAGGTAATAATAGTTTGGATCACGTGGATTTTTATTGGAGATTTCTCTAAAATCTTCTACCAATTTTGGCTTTTGAATGGAATCTGCACTGTCATATAAAGCGCGTAAAGTCATCACATCCATAGGATTGTTTTTCAGACGCTTATTGAGTACTTCTGGTTGATTATCGGCTAAATACGAAAATGCTAACCAATTGAGTGTATGTTTTGAATCTTTGCTATCCCAAATAGCATGTGAACTTATAATGTCACTTTGTTGTTTTTCATCTGATATATTTGAAATGATATCGTACGGACTAAGGTCGCTGTATCCAAGTAAAACATATTTTGTAATGTAACGTTGAGAAGATTTTGTAGAAAGCATGCTTGGCGCATCTTCAAAAATATAATCTGCACTCGTACCAACCCATTTATCTGTTTTTGCAAATATTCGTTTTGGTGTTGGTGTAGATTCTCCATAGTATACAGGCGATTCAATTAACAATCCTGCACTTGCAATGTTGTAAATATAGGTGTATGATGAATCCCAAAAGTTGCTTTTAAAGTTTTCAATGGATTTTTGATCTTCTGAAAAAACTTTAAAAAGATAGTCTTTGTTATAATCGACATCAATTTGCTGGTAACTGTTTGCAGCGATATCAACTTCATCTTCGGCATAGGTTACCGTTACCGGAATTCCTAAACCGTTGTAGATGTACATTTCTGAAGTATATGATCCGCCGCCAAAATAAAGTGCCGCAAAGAGAATTGCTCCAGAAACCGCAAATTTTGATATGGAATGAAAGATGCCATCGCCAATAAAGAAACGTGACCAAAAATCTAGTTTAAGGCGTCTTGGACGTTCCATGCCCGGTGTTAGTACTTCGTATTCTTCTACAAGTGTCACCTTTTCATTCAGAGCTGGTACTAAGTTTTGTTTATTGAGATATGCGTTTTTTACATTATCTTCAATTGTTAACAATTCTTCCAAAGCGACATTACGCAGTTTTTGCATGGCGTTACTTACTACATTTGCCCAACTGTCTACATGTTGCGTCCATTCGTTAATATTTGCGTCCATTGGTGGTGGAAATTCAAATTTTTCGAGCAAATCAAAGAATGATACTACTTTCAATTTGCTTAAAATATTGCTATCCAAACGGATGGTTTCTGCCTGATTGAATGCTTTTCGGATGACATGATAATATTCTGTAGAAACGTTAATGATGTCCGAAAGTTCTTTAGAAGATACTCTACCATCAGCCAACGCCATAGCAACAATGTTATGGTATTTTCCTCCACAATCTTCCAAATTCGTGACAGTGTGTTCCGTATAATGAAGGATTTTATGTAGGTTTTTAAGTTGTACGTCCCAACCAGTTCCAAGTTTTTGAGCCGCTTTATAATGTACGTTTCGACATAATTTGTCGTGTTCTTTTACTTCTTCGCGAAGTAGTTGTTCTTCGGTTCTAAGTTGTGTTAATATTTCGGGAATATCATTTCGCTTTATTTGTTCACCTCTGTGATATAAAATGCGTTTTTCGGCGGTAATCACTTCATTTTGAGCAACAATTAGAATATTCTTTTCTTCTATAATTTCTTGTAATTGTTCTAGTTTTGAAGCAATTTCTTTCGGATACAACGCATCAAACATCTTTTCCATATCTGTAGAAAAAGTAGCTGTATAAAGTTCATCTACCGATTTGAAGTTTGTAAACGGATAACGTCTGTAAAAGGTTGAATGATATTTTGGTGCTAAAAATGACCAATCAAAGTCCAATTCGTTTTGCGTCGCAATGCTTTCTGCTTCGGTACACTTCTCTTTTATTTCTACCGATGCAAGTTTTAGCAAACGCTCGGTCATTTCTTCGCGTAATTGTTTCGGATTTGAGAATAAATCCCAAGATGATCTATCATCAATCGCCGCAGAAATGTATGTTTTTTTTGCGTTATTTTCTCTGTCGTTGTCCGCAGGATGCGTTGCCCACATTTGTGGCGGATTGAACTTTCCTGATTTAAAGATTCTGTTGGAAGCTTTGTCAAACGAAGGAATTTCAGGCGAATGTCCGTATGTTGGATCGTCTAAAATATGACGCATTTTTTCAATATAATTCGTCTGTAACGTGTACAAATCGGTTACAGCTCGTTTTTTGGAGAGTTCAACATTTGCTACTTGAATTGCGTTTGCGTAGGCATCGTCTGCAATTCGAAGTTTGTATAATGCGTGAATTAACGCATCACTTCCCGTAAGGGAAACCGCAACTAAATCTGCCTGAAACTCCATTTCTCTTGACAACGCGCGATGTGCAATGAGTACAATGCTGAAACAGGTTTCTACTAACGAACGTATTGCCCAAACTAATATAGAGAGAATCCAGCCAATCCATGCAATTCGTAAATCAAAGCCTGAAAGACCATTTAAAAATTGATCGAATATATCACGTTTTGCAATGATTCTCGCTGCAATTTGATGTGCTACATATACGTATCGTCCCAAAAGCATGGAACGTTGTGCAAAATGACCAAATTCGTGTGCAATTACCGCTTTTAATTCCCCTAAATTCAATACGTTGACAATTGCCAAACCTATTTCTAAGTTCTTTTTGGAAGGAAATAATAAGTTGATTAACGAAATGTCATACGAAACACTTGCATTTACACGATCAGTAAGGAAAACTTTGTGCGGACGTGGCGCTCCAGCTTCATCTGCCAACTTGTATAAATAGTCGAATAATACAGGTTCTTCCGCTTCTGTAACGTATTTATCTAATGGATTTTCCTCTTTTTTGTTGAGGAAGAATAACGATTTTAACATGAATAATGATAGAAAACCAAAACCAACTCCTGCCGCCAATCGCCAAAAAGAAATATCGTTTCGTCCAGCTCCTGTAAAAGTATCATACGCCAATTTACCAAACCAAAAAGTTAGCAAAAGGTATAAAATGATGAATAAGAGCAATCCGATGACGGATAACCAAACATGTTTTTTAAAAGATTTTGTGGGTTTTGTTAATCCAGCAGGAATATTTGCTGGACCTCTGGTGTATAAACTACTCATTAATGTATTGTTATGTATGCAATCATTTTATTTGTGGGAGATTTTAAGGTTTGAAATTAAGTATTATTTGAAGAATATAAAATTTATTTGTTGGAATATTTTCTATCGAACTTATCCTATTGGAAATTGAATTTATAGAAGTTTCTCCAATAGTTTTTTAATTTTACGCATGATTTTATACGAAGATGATTTTGTGATTGCTGTTGCAAAACCCAATAATATATTGGTGCATCATTCGCAGATGGCTCGAAATCAGTCTGACGAACAAACATTGCTTGAATTGTTGTTTGAGAAGTTTGAAAAGAACTATTATCCGATGCATCGTTTGGACAGAAAAACCTCAGGAATTGTACTTTGTGCGAAGGAGAAACGTTTTGTTTCAAAATTTCAGGATTTGTTTGTTGCTGATGCGATTCAAAAAGTCTATTATGGCGTTGTAAGAGGTTTTTCTCCTGAAAATGGCGTGATTGATTCTCCTGTAAAAGGTCGTGATGCGAACGTGTATAAATCTGCGCTTACGCATTATAAAACGCTAGCTACTAAAGAATTGCCAATTGCTGTGCAACCTTTTGAAACTTCCCGTTATAGTTTGGTGAAGTTGCTTCCAAAAACAGGCAGAATGCATCAGTTGCGAATACATTTAAATAAAATAAATCATCCACTCATTGGCGATCCGAAGTACGGAGATCGTTTTCACAACCGAATGTTTCAGTCGGAATTTGAGATTTCTAATTTATTTTTACATGCGCATTCGCTAACGTTTGTTCATCCTTTTTTAGAGAAGGAAATTGTAGTGCAGTGTTCGTTCCCAAGACATTGGTGTCAAATTTTAGAAAAATTTGCATGGGAAATCTCTTGATTTTACGAACGATAATTTTGAATTCTACGTTTATATTCTTCACTTAAATTATATAATGTCTGTTGAAATCTTTAGTTTTGTTACTCGATAATCGAGATTTAAAATACTCCGACGTTTGTGTCGAAATGTTTGAATGTTCTCAACTGAATGCTTCGTGGACTTACCCCGAAGTAGTTGACTTAAATAATTTTCAATGGCAATAGTTTCTTCTTTAGGTTTAATTATTATTACATGTATTGTGATTTGGCGTGCTTGTGATGGTTTTGAAATGGCTTCTGATTATTTGGGAAGAAACATGAAAGAAGGTATTAAAGGCGCTACTATTAACGCCATTGGAAGCAGTTTACCTGAGTTATTTACCACACTTTTTTTCTTATTCGTGTTGAAAGATAAAGATGGTTTTTCTGGCGGAATTGGAACTACCGCAGGAAGTGCCGTTTTTAATGCGATGATTATTCCCGCAGTTGTAATTATGGCGGTGATTGGAAAAGGAATTGTAAGTAGAATTAATGTTTCTAAGAAAGTAATTAAACGCGATGGAATTTCCCTGATTTTAGGTGAAATTGTACTGATTTTGCTAATTACAGGTACAGAATTACATTGGTATCACGGATTTATTTTGATGCTGTTGTACGTTATTTATATTGCGTTTATGCTGTTGAGTCAAGGTTCTGGCGATGTAGATAACGACTACGAAGATGAAGCCGAAGGTGGAAATCGTGCAGTTGCTCTTTTTAAAGGTGATTTGGCAACTGCAGTTTTGGGTGATAAAAAGATCAATTTGACTAAAGCATGGTTGTTAATGCTGGTTTCTGTGTTTTTTATTGGAATTGCTTGTTATTGGTTGGTGGAAGCCTGTGAGCAGTTTGGAGAAGCGATTGGCATGCCAATTTATTTTGTTTCCGTAGTATTGGCTTCTGCTGCAACGAGTGTTCCTGATACGATTATTTCATGGAAAGATGCGATGAAAGGAAATTATGATGATGCCGTTGCGAATGCGTTAGGAAGTAATATTTTTGATATTTGCTTTGCGCTTGGTTTTCCGTTGTTTTTGTTTACCCTAATTTATGGACCAATTACCATGAGTCCTGAAACGTTGGAAAACGTTGGGCAATTACGCGTTTTACTACTGATTATTACAATTATAGCCTTCTTTATTTACTTGGTTCCAAAGACGATTAGAAAATCGCATGGATATGTGTTGATTACCTTGTATGCACTTTTTGTAATGTATATTATTTTGAAAGGAATTGACAGTGATTTGGCAATCATTACAGGAATTTCAGATAGTTTGTCGGGAATTTCGAATTTCTTTAGTTCGATTTTTTAAGTTCGCTTCATTTCGACTCTGCTCAATGTGCGCTTTTAGATTCGCTTTGCTCACAATTCAAGGATTTAAATATTCAATGATTCAAGATTGATTTCCGTTTTTTGTGGATTTGTTCTTGGAGCTTCCCAAACACCCAACACCAAGACCCAAGACCCAAGACCCAAAATCACAATTCATCTTCCGATAAAACGACTAGAAAATCATTTTCATTGAGTTCTATTGCGGCATCTTTTTCCAAATTGAGCGTTACGCCAAAGTTTGAAGCTACATCTTTACTGAGATTGCCTTTTCGGATTCCTAAGCAGATTTCATCACGTTTGTTGGCGATTTCCATCGCTTCGGCAAAGGTTATTTTTTGTGGAAATTCTTCGAAGTATAACGTAGTTGGTTTTACATAAATTTCGCTTCCATCTTCTGAAAAGATATCGTCGTAAAAGGTTTTGATTAATGGTTCTTCACTTAGTTGTGCTAAAATCATGGTAATCAATTTGTTACTGATGATGAAATCGTCTACATCTGTTTGATTGATAATTTCCTGATTTTCAGAATTTAATACTTGTGTGAGTAAATGCGTTTTCTCGAAATCATTGATGACTTTTCGCAGCATTAAGAGAATGATTAACGTATCAGAATCAATTTTATCAGCACTTTCTTCCTTCATACTTTGCGATAATACAATCACATTGTCGTACTGTGAAGGATTGATTTCATGCAAACATTCTATTGCTAACGGATTGGAATCGATTAAGTTAATCGTAAAATCTTCATATTCTTCTTGTAATTCTTTTACAATTTTTCGAAGTTCGTCCGTTGGTTCGTGGAATAAGATATCGAATTCAGAATCTTTTATCAGGTAATCGGTTGCTTCTTCAATAAAGATTTCCGCCACTTTATGCCAACCAAGAATGAGTATTTTTTTCTGTACTTGTGCTAGTTTTTCATCTTTTAGAGGAATTGATTTTGGACTAAATTTTTTCTGAGTTCCCAATTTTATGGTAGAATCATCTTCCGCTAAAATTACCACTTGATCGCCATTTTTTAATATGGTATCGCGAGCTGGACGCAAGATCAAACCTACTTCTTCTGAGTAGATTCCGAGTGGAATTCCATCTTCTAAATAATAGGCTAAATCGTAAAAGTCTACATTATTCCATTGGTCTTCATGGAAGTATACTTCGCAGCCATCAAACGACAATATTTCGTTGTAAACCATTTCCAAACCACTGGTTAGCGATGTTTGAACTAATAGTTTACCCATAATTGTCCAACTGTCTATGGCTATGATGTTTTCGTCTTCAAAGAAACTAATGATTTCTCGCTTTTCTTCCGTAAAAACTTCAGCTACAATTGGCAGTATATTTTTTCCACCTTGACAAGAAGTTATTGCCAAAATGGATTTGATGCATTGTACGTCGGAAGCAACTTTTTTTTCTATCGAAGCACTTTCGGTACAGTTTGCCAAAATGATGATTGATTTTGCTTCTTGAACATTCACACGTTGCAATTCGTTGATGTTTGCATAATCGCCTTGTGTTGCAATGATTTCCGTTGTCATCGTATTTGGCAAGCGTTTGGAAATCATATCGTCCATATATTCTTTGTCTTGTTCCGCGAGAATTACCACAGAAGCTTTACGTTCGCTTTCGTTGGCAAGAATCAATTCGCGAATAATATCTACTACGCGTTCGTTCCAACCTAGAATTAATGTATGATTGGTTTCAATAATTTTGCCTCTACCCTTTCGGAATTCATAGAGCATTTTGTTGAGAGAAGTTGTAATAAAACCAATCAACATAGAAAGTAAAATAACGCCTGTCAATCCAGAGATAATCGTCATTATTTTTAACCAAGTTGGTGCATTGTTGTCTTGTCCCATACTTCCTGTAGAGGTCATTTCTAAGAATGTGAGCCAAATATCTGTAAATGGATTTCCAGTATAGTCTAAGCTTGGAAATAGTGTAATGAGTAGCAAACGCAATCCCATGAGGATTAAAAACGAAAGTATAAAAAGAATTAATAGACTTAGAAAAATAGACGATCCGCCTTTGCTCATAAAACGTTCTAAACGGTAATAGAACTTTTCTTTAAAGGTGTTTTTCATGTACTGAAGTTGGTTGGTTTGCGATACAGTTTTTATGGTGAAGCTTGAGAGAATTAACGCTTCCTTGTAAATATAAGAATTTATCTGTTAGAGAATTAGGAAGTTTGAATTTTCTGTTGGATTGCTGATTTTTTCATAAGATGAAATTAAAAGAACTGACTAATTTTCGGCACTACTTTTGATGTTAACATTTCATTAACATTAAAACCGATTTTATTATGAGTATGTCCAGAAGAACCATTTCCGGCATTAACGCAGGCTCTATGGCCGATATTGCGTTTTTATTATTGATCTTTTTTTTAGTAACCACAACGTTTGAAGAAGACGAAGGTATTAAAGGAGTGATTCCGAAACCTTGTCCCGAAGGCGTCGATTGCAGTTCAGAAATTCCTGAGAAAAACATTTTTACAATTCGCCTGAATCGAAATAACGAATTGATGGCGAATAATGAAGAAATTTCTATTGATGAACTTCGTAATGATGTAAAAGCTTTTATTGATAATAATGGCGATCAATCATGCGATTATTGTCACGGATTGAAGAAAACAAATTTGTCCGACAGTCCACTAAAAGCTGTAATTTCCATACATACAGATCGTGAAGCTTCATACGATCGGTATATAGGAATTCAAAACGAATTGGCAGGCGCTTATTACGAATTACGTCGCGATTTGTGCAAAGCAAAATTTGGTAAAGCTATTGAAGATTTGACCGAAGAAGAATTGAAGATTTTACAAGATTCGTATCCTTTCCGTATTACGGAAGCTGAGTTGAATTGAGAAAAAGTTTTTAACGTAAAAAGCCCGATACAAACGCGTATCGGGCTTTTTTATAGTTAATAACCGTTTGAAAATTACTGTTTCATAAATTTCTTTGTCATGGTATAAGTTCCATCAAATATTTCAATGAAATATATGCCAGAACGAAGTTTTCCAACTTGTATTTGATGACTCGCTGTTCCACTGTTGATAACTTGTCCGTACAGATTTAATATTCTGTAAGTCGTTACAGATCCGTGTGCAAGTTTGATGTTTAAAACATTTCTACGCACAGGATTCGGGAATATTGTTACTGTATTTGAGTTTGAGAAATTAGGTTCTTCAACAGCTACATTGTCTTTTTTTGTTTGTGTCGTTTCTTGACGAGCTGTTAGTGTTGTGTTTAAAGACACATTATCAATTGCAACATCTGCTTGCCAAGTTCCGCCAGTAACTCTATTGAAACGCAATTGCACACTTCCACCAACATATTGTGAAATGTCTAGATTTACATTGTTCCACTGATTTCCTTTATTTCCTGATTCAGTCCAAATGGTTGTCCACGATAATCCGTTGTCATTACTAGCTTCTAAAGCAATAGTTCCCATATCATTAGAACCAAACATGTGATAACTAAAGCTGAAATCGGCAGAAGCTTCATTAGTTAAGTCATAACACGGCGAATTGATAATAGCTTGTTTGTTAGGATATCCTGTTCCGTTTCCAGAAGCTTCTACAAATATGTAAGAACTACCAGCCGCAGCACTTGATGGACCTGTATTGTTTGAAGGTGTTGCATTTGCAGTTACTGTCCAATTGATATCATCTGCGCTAGCTTGTGTCCAGTCGCCTATCGTATTTTCATAGCTTTGTGCGTATGGATAACTTCCAATTCCGCCAGCACAGCCATCTACGGTAATTTCTTCGTCAATTAAACTAATATTGTCTATAGCAATATCTGCTTGCCAAGTACTTCCTGTAATTCTATTGAAACGTAATTGCACATTTTTTCCTGTATATGCCGAAATATTGATGTTTGCGGTTTGCCAAGCATTTCCTTGATTTCCTGCTTTTGTCCAGATAGATGTCCAAGTTGCGCCATTGTCTTCGCTGATTTCCACATCTAAAGTTCCCATATCGGTTCCAAACATGTGGTAGTTAAAACTAAATGTAGCTTCAGTTAGGTTTCGCAAATCAAAACATGGAGAATTTAAAATTGCTTGTTTGTCTGGATATCCTGTTCCGTTTCCAGAAGCTTCTACGAATAGATAGAAATTGCCTTCGTTGGCACTTTCTGGACCAGTTCCGTTGGATGGCGTTCCTCCACTATTGATTGACCAATCGATATCATCTGAAACATCTTGCGACCAAGCTCCTAGCGTATTTTCAAAGCTTTCTGTGTAAGGAAACGTGTCAATTCCGTTTTCACATCCAATGTTTACTTCTTCAACGATTACCGTACGTGTCACTTCCGCCGCAGCGTTTCCAGCCGCATCAGTGACATTGTAACGAATTAAGTATGTTCCTACCGTAGAAGTATCAACCGTTCCACTAATGCTGATGTTTTGCGTGATATCTCCATCAATATTGTCTGTTGCTGTAGCACCTTGTTCTATATAAGAGTCACCAATATTTAGGTTGATGATTGCGTTTCCGTTTAAGGTAATAATAGGAATTGTCGTATCTGCCAATATGTTTACCGTACGCGTTACTTCTGCAGCAGCGTTTCCAGCCGCATCAGTTACATTGTAACGAATGAAATATGTTCCTGCTGTAGAAGTATTAACCATTCCGCTAATGCTGATGTTTTGCGTGATGTCTCCATCAACATTGTCCGTTGCTGTAGCGCCTTGTTCTATGTAAGAGTCACCAATATTTAAGTTGATTGTCGCGTTTCCGTTGAGTGTTATTACAGGCGCAGTTTCGTCTACTGGCGTAATTACATTTACCGTTCTAGTAACTTCATCAGCTTCGTTTCCTGCGGTATCTCTAACATTGTAGCGAATGATGTATGTTCCTTCTACGGAAGTATTGACAGTTCCTGTAGTTTCAATGAGGTTTGTTAGGTCTCCATCAATATTATCAAATGCCGTTGCGCCAGCATCCGTGTAGGTATCGTTTAAGAATATGTTTACAGGGTTTTCTCCAAGTAGCGTAATGACAGGTTTTAACGTATCTGGCGTTGGTGATATAATGTTTACTGTATAGTCTTCTACTTCACCATAGTTAAATGTTTCACATGGTTGTGGAATTGCGTTGTATTTCATAGAAACACGCATTCTTGTCACACCATTTGGAACTGATGTTGGAACTGTAAATGTTCCGCTTACAGGTGTTTGTTGTGTACCTCCTTGCGTCCAGACTTGTTCTCCTGAATCAGAGAAATCTCCATCCTGATTGTAATCAATCCAAACAGCATATGCTTCGTTGTAAACTGTTCCTGTCCATGTTGGCGTTACTGTAATGATATATTGTCCGTTTTTGACAAGGTCTGTAGAAATGTTGGTAAAGTTTGAATAAAATTGTGCATCAGAGGAATTGTCAATGTCTTCTAGTTGTACCCTACTGATAAATTCGTCATTTACGCTTGTACTTGCCGAGTTACAGTAGTTTAACTGTACATTATCTTCTGTGGTAATGCTTACTTCGTTGCTTGGTGCAGATTCGTTTCCTGCGGCATCGATGGCAGTTATTCTATATGTGTAATTTGTATTTGGCGCTAATCCTGTGACCACATAGTTTGTCACTTGTGTGATGGATTCGCGAAGTGTGCCATTTTCATAGATATTATATCCTACTACGTCTACATTGTCTGTGGAAGTTCCCCAAGATAAATCTGTCGTTGTTTGGGTTGTATTGACAGCCATTAGACTTGTTGGTGCTGTTGGCGGTTCAGTGTCTTGCGAGATATCTGTCACAATCGTGATTGTTTGTGTACTAGAAAAGTATCCGCAAGTTCCTGTAGTATACGTTACTACGTAATCGCCAGGTGTTGAGTTTGAAGTGTTTATTTCTCCCGTATCTGGATTGATTGCCAATCCTGCTGGTGCGGAAAATATTCCGTTGGGAACTCCAGTAATTATTGGCGTAGGATTTGGTCCGTTGATAGCATACGTACTTGCCATGAATCCGAATGTAGCATAATCGTTGTAGTGTGTATCAATGAAATTTAGAACAACTGCAGCATAATCTTTGGCAAAAGGAACCAAGGTTTGTGGTCTGCTATCATATACTTGACCGTTGTAAGTTCCTAAGTCACGAACACGTCTGTTTACTTCTGTCATGATTCCGTCAATGTTTCCAGATCCGCCAGTTCCGTCGCTAGTTCCATTTCCAGATCCATGTCTGCGATTGTTGTAGAAATCACCATCAAAGTATGCGTTTCCGTTTGGACGAGTATCATCACAAGTTCCGCCACCATTGTTTGTTGCGCTTGGCACTGTTCTGTATCCGCTTGTACTTCCGCAACCTGGATATCCTAAACTTGCGTAAAATGTTCCATCAGCATCTTGAAACATTTGTCCTAAACTGTTGTTGCCACGAATTAATTCTTCATGTGTAAGATTGTTTAAGTTGTTGTTTACTAGATTTCTGATGGTTGATTTGTTGATGATTCCTGCACTGTTGAGATTGGCAGTGTTTAATTCAGAAGCTGTGATATTGTAACCTGCTTCAATTCTTGGTACTGCGTGACTTTGTCCGTGTAAATCGATGTACAGTCCTTTTCCCCAATTTGCTTCAACAGAAGCACTTGCCTGATCGATAAAGCCGTGAAACGCATTCCAATGTGCTCTAGCATTTGTATTGCCACAAGTTGCTTCGTTTACTTCTCTGTTTGGATCTAATTTTGATCTGTGTAAGTTGTTGATGATGACATGCGCGTAACAACCAGTGAGTTCAAAGATTTCTTTTTGAATTTCACGTACTAAGATGTCTGTATTGTCATCTCTTTCGTTGGTTCCGCAGTTTCTGTCTGGTAAGGAACTGTCATTGTCAGGATAAAAGATGCCACCAATGGTTTGCCCAGATTGTTTTACTCCTCCATGTGGCGCAGAAATAATGATGGGTAAGTTTCCGGGAATGTACTCAATGTAGTTGCGTGTGTCTCCTGTAGTTTGTTCGTAAAAGATGGATACTCCTGGAGTTTGTGCTTGTAGATAAGACGCAAATAAGCATAGCACAATTAAGTGTAAAAGTTTTTTCATAGTTTTTTTGATAATTTAGGTTAAGTTCAAGAGACTATTTTGGGACAAATAATCTATTAAAACAGTTTTGAATAATTGAATAAACATTCAGGGTAAAATGTTTATTTCTGAGGCTATTTTCAATACTATTATAAAACTAGGTGCATTTGAAATGATATTTAGACAATTTAGTCCACTGCACACAAAACACCGTTTAAATGTATTGTTTCATCGATGAAATACAAAATTAGAGATTATAATCTTTAAAAATTCAGTAATTAACCTTATACTTTTTAAGGTATTAACGTACAAAAAAGTCTTTCGGCAGACGAATTTATTGTTATTGATTTGAAGAAATTAAAAAAAAGACGCCTTTTTAAGTTAAAGACGTCTATTATGAGAAAGTATGTATTATTTTTTTAGTGCTTCTACTAGAAATAGTGGATTTTCATTGAATTGTTTCCAATCTTTTTGTAGTGCATCATGTAGCGCATCAATAGCAATTAACTCCTCATCAGCCAGTTTGATGCGTTTGTTCTTTTTTAGTTTTAAAATGTAATCCATCAATTTGTAGCAAGAAGTAAATTGTCCGCAAGCAATTAATGCGTCCATTCGATCTAATCGAATATCAGTTTCGTCCCACCAAAGTGTAGTAGGCATTTCGGAAGCAATCAGTCCTACGCTTGTGAGCAATTTGCTTGGCGCTGGATTAATGTTTTTATTAAAACTGAATGACTTGCTGTATACAGTTTTTTCACCATTTAGCTCATACACCGTTGATGTAATAATTTTATGCCTTAAATCAGGATCAGAATAGAGCAATTTGTAATTAAGTCTACGAATTTGCTTTAAAAAGATATCATTTACCATAATTACTGTTGACGAAACTCGTTCCGTAAGCATACGCTGAATGAGACCAACACTGAGTTTGCTAAAACTTAAGACATCATCTACTAATGGCGGCGGAACATTTTTGGTAAATAACGATTTTACCGAACGAATGAGAAAACCTTTGGCAACTCCTGCTACGAGTCCTAAAACCGTTGCTAATAGTCCGAATCCTGTAATAATTCCTCCAATAATATATAAAGCTGGCCATGCTTTACCTTTGAAGATTTCCATGGAATTGAGTACCATCAACAGAATTCCCACTAATAAAATGAGAAGATATAATGGTTTTACAGAAAAGTAGTTTAATAGTTTAAAAATCGTACTTTTGATGCTTGCACTTTCATCTTTCTTTTTGGCTTCTGGCTTCCAAGGATTCATTTTAAAACTTCCTACATCATTGACAACAATTAAATCTAGTTCTCTGTTGAGTTCGTCATCACGTTTTCGGGCGGCACTAATATTCATCATACTTCCAATTCCTTGATTGTCCGCAATTCCTCCATCCATAATTCCTACGCCATCTGAAAAATCCTTTAAACTTTTAACTGATTTGTATGCTGGAGATTGTTGATTTTTTATGTAATCGTCAGGAAATACTAAGGGTTCAAAACCTAAAGGAAAACACGAAGATGACGCTGCAATGTCTCCAAGTTGTAATTGCCCTTCTAATTCATTAAGAAGTTTATTATTTAGTGCTTTGTTTCCAAATAATCCGCAGTTTTGAAAGCGGAATGCTAAACCGAACGAAAATTCTGTTGAGTTGAAACAAACATATTTTAGGTTTGATAGTTTTTCTTTATCCAAAAACATGTTGAAATTTCCTTTGTAAACTTCCATATCGGCATATGTTAACGCAAATGCATTGATGAGCGAGCGTTTTTTATGCGGATTTTTCTTCCATATTTCATCATCACCTAACTTTGCGATTGCAGTTTCTAATAATTTATCATTTGCCGGTTCAAATTTGTCATACATTTTTTTAAAAAATGTCTGGAAATTAAATCCTTTTTGTTGTGATGCCTTTGAGAATGGAACACCAAATAATGTTCCACCACTTACCGTACTAATGGCTTCTACATTTTCTAGTAATGATTTTTCTTTGTATTGAATTTTATCGTAATAGGAAACAACGCCTAGCGAAAAGAAAGTTGCTCGGTAACCGCCGCCACTAAAGCACAATCCGATACTTTTGAATGGAATAAAATCTTCGTTCATAATGATGTAATATGGTGTTAATTATGGTTCGTTTTGTTTTAATTGGCTATCAAGCAATTTGGGGAAGTCTCTCAAATATAATGATTTACCTTTGTAAAACCCAAAAGGAAAGCTTCAAAAGCTTCCCTTTATTGAATTGACTACTTAGTTGTTAGTGTGTAGTTGATAATTTTAGATTTTATTTTTTAGATTTTACAGCAACATCTGGTGCAGATAATTGTCCCCAAGTTGCTTGCATTTTTACAATGTATTTGGTCGCTTGCATTTTTTCTAAAATGTTTTTTACAGAATTGTATGCGGAATCTAATGCACCCACAATCCAACCGTGATGTACCGAACAACATTCGCCAGCAATGTTTAAAGTGCCTTCAAATTCAGGCGTCAATAGTGTTGGATATAAATTTTTAAATTGCCCTGGATTGAATAATGCAAAAGCGCCACCGCCTGCATGTTGATCCCAAAACCATGTTTTTGTCGTGGTTCCATCGTCATACCCTGCAAAATGTTCGTAGATGTCTATTTCTGGATACATGAATTGAATTCCCTTGAGACATTCGTTTACGCGTTCTTCATCGGTCAATGCGCCCATTCGTTCTGCATCTTGTGCCCACGAATAAATTTGTAAAACTCCTTTTTCTGCATCGTAACCGTATGAAGGATAAACTACTTGGCGATTGGAACGATCGCTGGCAGAAACACCTAAACCTGTTTCATATTGGCGTTCTCCGATGTCTTTCCAGAATTGTTTGTTGAATGTGATAAATGCTTTAAATGCTGGCATATAATTACATTCGCGAATGGCACGTGTTTTTGCAAACGATAAATCTTCAAAGAAGTTGTTATATTTTTGACCGTTTAAGTATGCTCCATTTGGCAACGTACTGATGACATATGCGTATTCTTTATGGATCGTTTCCGTTTTTCCATCAGCGTTTGTGCGTTCTAATTCCAAACGCATTCCGCCATTATTATCAAATAAACTTGCATCGTGTCGTGCTTGCGTAACTTTATGCTTCATAAAGACACGCTTTTTTTCTTTTGGTGTTTCTGGCGTTGTGTTTGCGCTTCCTTTTGGATCTGCTGGTGGCACAGAACTTGGCGGTTCAGCGTCTTTCGTTAGGTTTGGTGGTGAATATCCGTATTCGTTATTTTGTCCTTTTATCATTCCGATGAGCACTTGTGCCAAATGTCCATCATCTGCAGTAATTCCGTTTTCGAGATTTAAAACGGTTCTGCAAGCATCAGGAAAGTGCTGCATTCCTTTGTCCATCGTAATCATATAGATATTCGGATCTGATGGATCGTAGGAGTTTTTACTTCCATCCCAATCGTACACCGCAATGACCATTTCTACGAAAGAAACACTATACATTCCTGTTCCAACATTTACCGTTTCCAAGTAACTCGCAATGTTATACGATAAGTTTTCACATGGCGCGCCCATTTTTGGATCGTAGTATTCTTCTAAATCAGCAAGCGTAAATACATTCGTTAGATATGCCCACATGGAATAGTTGTCATAACGCATCAATTTAGCAAAACCTGTTTCAAATGATTTGTCGATCGCCTCTAAAAAAGGTCCGTTTACTTTGTCGAGAATGACATTGATTGGCAAGTATTTGTTTCCGTGTCGATCTGTTTTTTCCGTAACCCAAACTGCTGGTAAATCGCCACCTTTGTTTTCGCCAAAGTTTAGCGAATTGAGACTTGCATCTTTTGCTAATATTGGATCTTTCATGTTGTTGTATCGCAAACGCTGATAGTCTGAGTTGTAATAGAATTTTCGCCAACGCAACATTTTGTCGGTCATTCCGTTGCGTTCTAGTACGTAGTTTAGCGATAATGCCAAGTGTTGTACGGGCAACATATCGTCAGAGAATTGCGGAATACGCATGCCTCCTACTTCACCGTATAATCCTTTGTTTTCCTTACTTTCTGGATCGTATTCTGTGGAATACCAGGTGTCAATTCGTCCGCCAACACGATCAGAAGCTTCAAATATTTCAAATTCGATACCTAGCGATTGCAAAATGAGTCCTGCGTACAAACCTGCAAATCCGCCACCAATAATTCCGACGAGTGGTTTTTTGTCGTCGTCAGTTTCTATAATTTGCTTTTTCAGCAATCCGATATTTTCGTCTGGTTTGCGTTGTTTGCGAAGTGTTTCTTTGTAATCGTCTCCGTAGTTTTCGATAATCCAATCAGAGAATGCTCTACGAACCGAGCTTTTTTTGGTGTGTCTTTTGCCTTCTCCAGCAGATTTATTTCCTGGATGAAATGATAAATAACTCATGTATTTGGTTTTGAGGTTAGTATATCAGTGTATTACTGATTGTCTCAAAGTTAACAAACTCAAAAGATATGGGCAATAGGCGTTTTTACGGGGTTTTGTTAGATGGTTAGATTTTTAGACTTCTTAGATTGTTTTTAGAAGAAAGGTGCTTTTGGAAGTGCTGAGTGTGTCTTAGTTGTACGCTGTAATTATTTTGTTTTTGTAGCTTTATAACCTGCGCTCGTCAAATCTCCGTCTTTGTCAAATAATATCATATTCAGGTTTTTATCAATTCGATAGAATTCTCCATATTTATTTCCTTTGACGTAATAATCAGAGCCTTTTTTGTTTAGGTTTTCTGTTTTAAAATCATTTAGTCTTACGCCTACAAATTCATTATTTTTTTTATAAATTTCATATCTGTAACTTTCATTTACAATGGAATTTACAATTGTCCATTTACCAAACAATTCATAATCCTTTTTTAATTGATCGTAATCTGCGTTTTCAGAATAACTCTGCTTTTCATCGGTAATTGGTTTATCTGAAATTGTTTCACTAAATATTTTATTTAAATTTTTCGTGACTTCCGTTTCTTTTCCTTTTGAGTTGGCATAAGTCATTCCTAATTGCTCTAATTCTCCCATTAAAACACCTTTTTTTAGCAATAATTTCGAATCTGGTTTTTGCTTAAATTCCCTAACATTTTCAAGCCATTCATTATATTTTCCGCCTTTTCCGAATCCGAATTTTTTAAAATCAGCATCGTTTTTGAATTCGTTCAATTCTCTGTACAAACTTTTAAATTTGGCAAATGCTTTTTCGATTTTTTCGGTTTCGCCAATCTTTTGGGGTTTTTCGATTTTGGTTGGATCTTCTTTCTTTGTTTCCGTTTTACAAGCAGCAAATGTGATTATAGTAACTACTGCGAATAGTAATATCCTGTTCATTGATTATGTTTTTTTGTATTGTAGCTAACGATCTCGGTTATGAACAATTCTGTGGTTTAGCACGGACTTGCAAGTACATAATAAGCTGAAAATTCTTTTAAAAGTTTCAGAGTAAGCCTGTAACAACAATTGTTTATAACCATTATTCTTTATAGTTTTTTACGGTATTTCAAACATACTTTTCCTTTCTTCTGGCGAATGCAATAAAAACTTTTTGTAATGATAATGAGACTTCTCAACAGCTTCAGAATACATTTTGCAATTTATCATTTCTGTCGTATGCATTTCTATCCCTACAGAATTAATATCTAATTCATAACATTCTGAATAGGTTTTATGAGCTGGATTTGGAAAAGTATTTTTATAAATTTTATTATATGGTGGTTGAAAATATTTAATTAATGACGCTTCTGTAAAATTAATTTTCTGTTGTTCATTAATTCCTTCCCAGTTAAGTCGATTGTAAACGTGCATCATTCTCATTTTATCTTCTTCGAGTTCTTCTTTCGTGAATTTGGTTCTGCCGTCCATCATCATCACATTTATTTGATTGAATGAGGCTAAAGCTAACCAAATTTCGCTATCCGGATTGTTGGAAATTGCTTCTGCATAAATTCCTTGAAGTGTAGAATGTTCTTTTAGTCGGTCAGGTGCAGTTCTCGCTCCATCTACTCCATAAGATTGTCCAATGTATAGAACATCCATATCTAAAAATGATGAGTCAAAATTCAGTTCATACATTTGAACGAATGGTGAGACTTTTGCATCACACCAGACACCTTTGTCAGTAATAACTTTAAATTTACTATATGGATATTCCGATTCTAATTTCGCATCTGTGGTGCCTAAATTATTATAAAAATTGAGTTGGTGTTCTTTAACTTTATCTGGATAATGAATTCGTAGTTTAAGTGAAATACTTTTATCGTCGATTTTAAAAAATCCTGGGTCAATCGTAAGTCTTGGTCTTTTACACACGAAATACAAATGGCACGGACTATATTCGTCGAAATAGTTTTGTTGATTCACGTATTCCAATTCTGATTGTTGCAAAATCATCATTTTATGAAGATTCATATTAATTGCAAATTCAGTTGGTAGTCTTTTAGCCATAAGTCTGTTTTAAATTATAGAGAACATACGCATAACAGAATTCCCGTTCTCATACGAACTTCAATAAATAAAAAGCCAATTTAACACCAACTTCCCATTATTTTCCATAAATGTAAAACAAAGATGACACATGCACAATGTGGTTTTCCGTAAAAAAGTAAAATTTTAAATCAATTATGAATTTGGGATGATATTTTTACCAAAAAACCGTTAGTACGATCGTACTAACGGTTTTTAATGTCTATAAAGATTGAAGAATGTAAGCAAGAAAATTGTGGATTCCGTATCAAATGCGGAATGACAAACTAACAATCTAACAATCTAGCAATCTAGCAATCTAAGCAAGTCTAAACGATCAATCGTCATCATGATGTTCACTGTGGTTTCCAAACGGTTTGATAATGATTCCTACACTGAGAATAAAACCATCGGTTGGCGCATAGATTTCTGGGAATGTCGGATTTTCGTGCGGTGGTGCCACTAATGGCGAGAAACGACTTTGCCTACGGTCGGTAAAGTTTTCGAAATTCGCGTAAATGCCGCCCCAATCGAAGTTACGCATGCCTAAGAATCCCATAGATACAAAATCTCTCGTTTTTGTTTCGTTGGAAAGGAATTGCGAACCCGTATAATACGTTTCATACCCAAAACGCCATTTGCTCGTTTCGTACATAATCACACTTCCACCGTTGTGTTTTGCGGTTAATGGTTTTTGCGGATTTCCAGGTAAGTAATTCAATGTTGCATCAATCAATGCATAGTTTAGAAACCATTTGAAATGTCCGTACGAGAATTTGATATTTGTTTCTGCACCTTTACTCAGAATGATTCCATCAGCATTTTCATATTGAAAGAAGTTATCATCGTTTAGATTTAGAAGTAATCCGTTATCAATCGCAGTTAAATAAAACAATTGATTTATAGAAAATCCAATCGTATCATCAAAAAGTCTGGTTTTGTAGTTAAAATCAAGGTTTAAACCGTAAGAACGTTCCGCCTTGAGCGAATTCTGATCGATTCCTAAGACATTTTCAAAATTGATAAATTCGGCTTCTTCCGTAAAAATATCAGGTGTTTTATAACCCAATCCGCCACCTAATCGACTCGAAAATCCTGAATCATTTTTATAAAGTAAAGAAACTCTCGGTAATACAAATATTCCCCAACCTTTGGCAAAATCAGTTCTTAATCCTGTTTCTAAAATCCAATTTTCAGAGAAGTCAAACGTAGAGTTTACAAAAGCGCCAAAGGTTAAATCGTTTTGATCGCGTCGCAAAGCTGCACTTTCATCTTCGTTAAAGTTTGTCGTGTATAAATTGGCTCCTAATGTCCAATCATTTTTACCATAATTGTGCTGTAAAGTCACTTCACTAAAGGAATTTAACTGTTTTCCTTTGAATTGCATGTCTGGCACATTGAGTTCACGATCGAAGAAAGAAAAACTATTTTTCATGGTAAATACGCGGACAGAATCAAGTTTTGTCGTATATACTGCCTGACTGCTAATTCGTTTGGAAATGTTTTCTTCTGTATATTGATGAATTCCGTTTTCGCCATTTTCAATTTTCTCGACATCGCCACCAATTCGATCGTCATAACTACCGTTTAATCCAATCCAAAAAGTAGTGTCTTCTGATGGATAATAGTAAAATTTCGGATTGAACGCTACAGAAGTCGTTTCTGGCAAATTACTGAATCCATCATCTTCCGGATCGTACACTTTTTGATAGTTTCCAGAAGCATATAAACTGACACCATATTTTTCATTTCGCTTGCTATAGAAGACATTTGCAGTACTTCCCAACGCATGTGTTTGCGTAAACATGATGTCTAATTCAGGTTCGTAATCGGGCGTTTTTGACACTAAATTGACCAAACCTGCAATGGCGCCACCACCGTAAAGTGTAGACGAACTTCCTTTGATAATTTCAAATTGATGTAAGTCTAATGGTGGAATTTGCATAATGCTCAATCCGCTAGAAAATCCGCCGTAGAGCGGAAAACCATCACGTAATAGTTGTGTATAACGTCCGTCCAAACCTTGAATTCGAATGTTTTGATTTCCGCTACTTAGTGAGGTTTGTTGCATTTGAATTCCAGTACTTTCGCGCAATACCATAGAGATATTGGTAGGATTCATCATGTTTTTTTCGCCTAATTCTTCTCCGCCAATGACTTCAATTCGCGTTGGAATTCTACGAATGTCTCTCGAACTACGTGTGGCTTCAATCACAACAGTGTTTAATTCGCCTTTTGCTTCTTCCATATAGAAAATAAGTTCCGTTGGCGATGGCAGAATGATAGTTGTTTCAATCGTTTTGAATCCCACATACGAAATCATGAGTTTGTGACTTCCGTTGGGAATTTCTGAGAATGTCGCAATTCCTTCAGTATTGGTAATTGCGCCTTTTTCTAAGCCTTCAAACAATACTGTTGCGCCCAATAATGGCGTTTTTTCGTGTTCTGTAAAGACTTTTATTTTAATATCATTGTTTTGTGCGTTTATGCTTCCGCAGATGATACATAGGAGCATAAAACTCCAAATACGTATGTGCATAGTTTTTGTGTTTTGTTGTTGTTTTGGTTCGAGTGATGAATCTAGATTGCTTCACTTTTGAAGTCTAGATTAAAACTCAGCACCTTTTAAGTTTGTTATTTTATATTTTGTCTAACTAACTTACAACTTGCGGCGGTTGCCAAATGGCGAATAGCATATCGAATCGGTAGTGAGATTCGTAATGCGTATTTATTTTTGTAGAGATTGAATTTTTGGATTGTAAGATGAAAATTGGCGGTTCTTGATGTACAACTAATGTTCCGCAACAGTTGCAAACACAAAGCATTGCGCAAGAATCATCTGAATCATTTTCATGATTTTTTCCGTGTTCTTGATGATTTTCGGAGCAAATTTCAGTTTCGGTTTCATCATCGGAACAGAATCCATCAGCGCATGGTTTTAACGCCAAGGCTAAAATTAGAATTCCGAGTATGAAACTGATGTTTTTCATTTGTTTTACAAATATAGGAGAAATGTAATTTAGTACAAGAAAATCAATTATTGGTTTTACTTTTTATCTGGTTTAGGAACAACCATTTCATCAACAATATTAGAAATAATATCTAATTCATTCCAATTCTCCTTCCATTTATCCATAAAATCAACATCCGTTGATTTAGGTTTTTTGTTATCGGCTAGTTTATTGACTTTTAATATTGTTGGCATTGGAATAGATGAACCTAATACGAGTGCTTCTCTACTTTCCAATCCTGATAAGTTATCTGAAATGGAATTTATAGAATCAGGCATTAATTTTTTAATATAATTTTGATCTGTTGGATTAGTTAGGCGCATTACAACAAATGAATTACATTGTGAAAAAATAGTTTCTGAAATTTCGGAAGGTCTTTGACTAATTATCATAGCTGATATACCGTATTTTCTTCCTTCTTTAGCAATTCTCTCAATAGATTCTTTAACTGCTCTATATTTTACCTCACTGTGTTTAGGTATGTAATTATGAGCTTCTTCATAAACTAATAATATAGGATTCTCGATTTCTTGTGATGTATGAATTTTTTTTGAGTAGTACATAAAGTTAAACATTAGCCTACTAACAAGAGAAACAGCAACACTAAGTACATCAAATGAGATTCCACTTAAATCAATTACAGTTACATTAGACGTATTTTTATCATCCTTAAATCCTAGAAATTGTTTTATAATATTTGGTAACTGTTCAGTATTATTGGTTTCTCCTTTTTTTATAATAAAGTCTAATCTATTATCACTTTTTCTAGATTCCAATCTAGAAATAAAACGGTCAAACTGGTCATTAAACCCTCCATATTTTGATACTTTTGCATCAAATTCTTTATGCTTAGAGTTTCCTGTAGAGTTTTCAAAATTTATTCTTTCCCAAAGCTTATTCTCATCATACTCTATTGGAGTTAATGCTGGTAGTACAGCAAAATATATATTACCATCTTTATAATAAACTGTTAAATTGTTTATATTTTTTATATAATTAATAACTTCATTTAAACTAAAATATGCTGGCGTATCAAAGTCAATTTTTTTATGAGGATTATGTTTAATTTTATTTAAAACTATTGCATTTTTTAATTGATGATATTGATTATGATGATTACTTTCATTACTGTCAATAAATAAATCTGTTAATTCTTCTCCATTCAATAACCAATATGGTAATTTAAGTTTATCAACCGAGAGGTAATTACATGCAGGAAATGCCTCTTTATATTCTCCATGTAAATCGAAAATTAAAACTCTTGCATTATTTTTTTGTTTGGCTTCTTTTTGCTTATCTGTTTGTTTTATTGCTGAATGTAATATTTGTGCTACGGTACAAGATTTACCTGATCCTGAAGAACCTACAAGAGCAATATGTTTATTAAAAAAATTATTTCCTTCCAAAGTTATATCTACTTCATCATCATAAGATAAAGTTCCAAAACTAAAAGTGAATTCATTTTCATTGTTAGCATTTCTTGAGAAAATATCTTTTAATAATGCAGTATCAGCAATTGAAACATCATTTGGTGGTATTGTTATTTCCTGTCCTCCTCTTTTAAATTCATTATCTTTCAAATATCCCATTGGTTGAATATCTAAAATGAAAGAAGGTTCTTTTCTTTCTATTGTTTCATTCTCAATATCATTTATATCTTTAATTTTATAACTTTGTAACATTCCGATAATTGCATTGTTACTATCATCAGTAATCTTAACAAAACTACCTAAAGAAAACGTTTCATTTTTATCTTTGAAAGTATTTGGTTTTGTAACTTCTACTAAAATTGAGTTTGGCTGAATCCCAACAATTCTCAGGTAATCATTTCCAGATATTGCTTCTTCAAAAATTTGATTTATATCTGCTAATGTTTTTATATTATTATCTTGTTCGATTACTGAAATTATGAATGGAACTCTCCTATCAGTACTAAGCTTAAAGAAGTCTTGATGATTTTTATTTGAAAAAAATAATACAGATTCTATATTTTTTATTTCATCCTGCTTTTCTTTGAATATGTCAAAAGTTGTAAACTTTATATCGTAAGCAGTTTTAGATATTCTATCGTTTTGATTAGTGTTTATAACTGGATCTCTATTAAACAGTTCTTTTTTAAACTTTGATATATGCCCTTTTCCCCAAGGTACAATTCCATTTAAATTCAGGTTACTTTTGTGTTCAGAAAACTCTGTTTCATCACACTCTAAAACGATTGTCCAAACTTTACTTTTTGTGGAAAATGTTTTTCCTATTTGAAAATATTCATTAATTATATTTTTTGTTAAATCCTCAAAACTAACATCACTTTTTTCAGTTAAAAATTCTTTACCTATAAATAGGAACTTATATTTATTTGATGATAAGAACCTTTCTTTTTTAAGTTTCCACTTTACATACTCTAAATACTGTTTTTTACCTCTTAAATGTGCATACCATTTGTTAAATAGAAACTTTTTATTATCAATTGAATTTATAAAATCCTTTTTAGTTATTTGTCTATCTTCCAAAGAATCTTTAGTGGCTAATTTAAAAATGATTTTTAAAGCATTATTATAATAGTACTCTGCTTCTCTGTTACTACAATTATTGAAGTTTGTTTTTATAAGATTTATTACATCTTTTCCCTGTTGATCGATATCACTTGCATCTATATCAATTTCTAAATTGGAAATAAACTTCTTTAAGAAATCATCATCTAGTCCTAATTCAGAATGAATTGAATAACTTACTTTTTGTTTAGTTTTTTTATCTTTTCTTTTACCACTTAAAAAACTATTTTTTAAGAATTCGAGTTCACTAATCTTAAGTTTTTTGTTGTCTAATTTATCAGCTAGCTTTTCTTGCCCTTCTTTAAAATGTGCATACAAAACTAGTTTTAGATTTTCTAATCCATTATCCGTTGCCTTTTTATACTCTTGAAGTAATGCTTGAATAGGTTCTTTAATTTTAGAAGGATCATATTGTATTTTAGAATGGTACTTACATTGAATAAAAGTCATACTCCCATTAAGATTTTCAATATCAATATCTTCAATACCTTCTATTTTAACTCTATTCGTATTATCTATTTGATTTAAAATTTCTAGAATTGTTTTGTCAAATTGATAATAGTAACCTGCGATGGTACTTTCTGCACTTCTTTTAGCCATTATATTATTTTTTATAAAGATAAATATTACATATCTATTAATTCCTACGGAAAACCATAATCCCGTAAATATTTTTATTAATTTAATACTATTAATAAACTTTATATTTGAAAAAACTTTAATTATATGGAACCAATTACTTTTGAAAAATCGCGGGTGGTAAGTTTTAGTGATGCTGTATTTTCTATTGCGATAATGCTGCTTGTCTAAAAATAATTAATCCATTCCAGGAAAACTGGTTACAAATTTCACTTTAATATCTGCAAAACTTTCCGCTACGTAGACTTTTAAATCTTCTCCATATTCCACAACTTGCCATTCGCCACAATCATCTGCAAAATTTTCTACCAATTTCACTTTGATGTCGGGGAAACTGTTGACAATTTTTATTTTTACATCTGCATTGCTAGCACTTTCCACAAAACGTATTTTTCCGTAGAGTTTTTTTCCTTCAAACTCGCAATCATCTTCTGCTATTTTTAGTGTTGAAGCAGAAATACAAAATGTAGTTGTGATGATAATTAATAAGAATTGAAGAATCGGTTTCATAATGAATTGATTTACTTAGATGATACTGTAGAAAAGAAAAATATAAAACTAGACTTTTGTTTTTAATTAACGTCAAATGTATATGATTTCATAATTATAAACACAAAAAGCAAACCGAAGTTTGCTTTTTGTATGTAAATGATTGAATGTTTTTAACAAAGATCAAAATCTGATAAAGTAACTGGTCCATCATCATCTGGATTTGGAATTGGATCTGGAGCAGGATTATTGATTGGAGGCAATATCGGACAAGCGTCACCACCAAGTGTAATTCCACCACCTTTTACTGTTTGTTGGTTTAAATTTGAGATTGATTTTTTGTTTAGTTTTAACGAAATTCGATTCAATTTCTTCATCAATAGTATGTTTTGTAGTTAATAATGATTCAAAAGAATGCATTAAAAATCACAGAAAAAAAGAATGGAATTGACGGTTTATAAACTGTCAATAAACCAATAGAATTTATATGAAAAGTCTTAATTTTCTCTGAGAAAGTTCGCTGAATGTAAAAAAACTAGCATGATTTTTTTGTTTCTGTTGAAAGATTAATTTACGTTATGCTGAGCGTTTAATTGTTTTAATCCTTCTATGTTTCTTTCTAAGACAATTTTGACATCTTCCGTTTTTATGTGACCTAAAATTCCCCAAGGACCATTGTAACCTTCATCAATAAGCATTTTGACCATTTCAAATTCATGATCGCCTTTACCAATGGCTAAGATTTGCGGACCTTCTTTTTTTATACCATTGAGATTCACAAATGATAGATGCGGTTTTATCTTTTTTACAATGTTTTGAAACTGATCGACATATTCATGTGCATGATGAAAATTATATACCATTGTAATGGATGGATCGTTTAGTTTTTCTAAGATTTTGAGTTGATTGTAAGGATTTCCAAACCATCCATGATGATTGTATAACGCGAGTTTACAACCCATTTTATCTACTTTTGTTTTGACAAAATTTATCATTTCAGTTGCTCTCTTTATAGACGCTTCTTCCGTTAAATTTTCAAAAAAATTATCACTAAAACTTACCCAAACTACTGGTTTTTGCTTTACTTCGCTCAGGTTTTGTAATAATTCTTGGTTTGCAGGACTCAATTTCCCAATGCTGTCTCGTTTGGCATTTAACCATAAAAATACAGAAGTTATTTCAATATTATTTTGTTCAGCAAGCTGGAATTCTTCTTTCATTTTACTAAAATCTCCTTTGCCTTTGTTGAATCCGTATTTTTTTAATCCGAGTTCTTTTAACAAGCTTATTCTTTGTTCAGGAGTTCTGTCTGCTGCATCAAAACCTAAAATACACCAAGGAGATACTTCTTCTACTTCAATAAGTTGTTTGTCCGTTTTTTGACATGCGACATTTAGTCCAAATATGAATAGTACAATGGTATATTTTACAAATTTTTTCATGTTCTTTATTTTAAATTTAAGTTATATACGAGAAACTCTTACTTTTTTCTTTTTTAAACGTGTATTGTTCGTTTTTTGAATGACTTCTTTTACTTTATCAGCTTTTACCGCAACAAAGGCACAATCACTTTTGAGTTCAATAATGCCCAATTCGTCTTTATTCAAGTTTCCTTGTTTCATGAATAAACCTGCAATATCTCCTTTGGAAATTTTGTCTTTTCTTCCGCCAGAAATAAAGAGTGTTTTCCAACCAGAAGCTTTCGGTCTTGCACTAGAAACTACTTCTTCCACCACTTCAACGTCTGAGATAAAATCTGGAACTGTTTCGTGTTCCCATTGCAATACAAAGGCTGTTCCTTCGGCATGCATACGTGCAGTACGACCATTACGATGTGTGAATTCTTGCGATTTTAATGGCAATTGGTAGTGAATGATAAATTTGATTTCAGGAACATCAATTCCACGCGCAGCCAAATCGGTTGCAATGATGAGTTGATGCGTTCCGTTTCGGAATTTGATGAGTGCGCGTTCTCTTTCTTTTTGCTCCATTCCGCCATAAAAACAACCATGTGGAATGCCATTATTATTCAGAAAATCACTTACATATTGAATTGTATTTTTGAAATTGCAAAAGATAATTCCTGGCTGATTTGCCACTAAGGAAATCGTATTTAGTAAGGTATCAAGCTTGTCTTTTGTGGGCGATAAGATACGTTTTACTTGAAGTTTGGCTATTTTTTCGCCTAGATAGTTAATGGTTAATGGATTTTTCATTCCCACAAATTGCGGAATGTCCATATCTTTTGTTGCCGATGTGAGCACGCGTTTTTCAATATGTGGCAAAAGCGAAACGATGTCTTTCATTTCATCTTCAAAACCAACTTCTAAGGATTTGTCAAATTCATCCAACACTAAGGTTTTGATTTCTCTCGTTGAAAAAGTTTCTCTACGCAAATGATCTGCGATTCTTCCAGGCGTACCAACTAAGATGGCAGGGCGATGTTTTAAATCGACTTTGTCTTTTGAAAAATTACGTCCACCATACACTTCATTGACCTTGAAGCCTGTTCCCATTTGGCGTGTAACTTGTGCTATTTGAATTGCCAATTCTCGCGAAGGCGCTAAAATAATGACTTGTACTTCTTCGTTAGTTGGATCAAGTTCTGCAATAATTGGCAATAAAAACGCCAAAGTTTTTCCCGTTCCTGTTGGAGATAACAGTATGGTATTTGGATGCGAACTGATTGATAATTTCGCTTCTTCTTGCATTTCATTGAGCTTCTCTATACCCAATTTTGCTAAGATATCACGTTGATTTTTAATATTTTTTGACATTTGGCAAAAGTACAGCTATTTGTATGAATTAAAAGATTAAATAATTTAAAGATTGCAGGATTTAAATTTTTTTGTCAAAATATTGTTAAAAATCATTGACTTTACGTTAAATAAGGTATTCCCGTAAATCGCTACGTCATTATTTTTGTATTTTGATTTGAATCAAAAAGTTAAAATCATGAAAAAACAACAAATCAAATCACTCAGTTTAGAGAAATCAGTTATTTCAAAATTAAATTCAGAAAAAGCCAAAGGTGGAGGAGTTTCTGGTGCATGTACTTCTAGTGTGAATCTTCATGAATGCTATTTTGCTTGTCCAGAGTCTGTATATACACCTTGCGGATAATTATAGAGAATTTTAAAATTTTAAAGAAACAGAGTCTGAAAAGTTATTTTTCAGACTCTTGAAGTTTATATATTAATAGCTGATTTTGTCTATTCATCGGTAATGCCAAGAGTTTTTTCTCAGGAATGTATAAAATATCACCAACGCTTATTCCCACCGTTAAAACATCTTCTACTGCTCCATTGTTATTGATTTTCATAATTTTTCCCGTTCGCCAAGAAGAAATGATAAAATTGTCTTTGTCATAGATTTGTACGCCATCTAAATTTCCCAAAGTATCTTTTGAAACCTTTGTAATTTCTTTCGTTTCCATGTTTACTTTTAAGAAATTCCCGCTTTGTTTTTTCTTTCCGTCAGGTCCAACCATATTTCCCCAAGCACTTACGTACATGTTATTTTCGACTTTTAAAAGACCATTTGGATGCTCTAATGCTTCAGAATTTAACCATTCTGAGAAGGTTCCATCAGTTTTTAGTGCGTAAATGGAAGAATTGAACGTGTCCGAAACATACACAGTTCCATCGTGAGCAATCGCAACATCATTTAAAAATTTTATTCCTTCCAATGTGTGTTTTTTGATGATTTCGCCCGTATTGATATCAGCTTCAACTAATTCAGTAACATCGCTCACGTATAATTTATCATCAGTAATCGCTATTCCTTTCGGATCGTTCAAACCTTTTACAAACATTGTATCAATCACTTTTCCTTCTAGAGAAACTGTAGCAACACTTCCATCGCCAGCCTCTCTGTTCCCAATTAATGAAGCGTATAAAATATTTTTATTTTCATCATACACAATAGATTCACAATGAGTTAATCCGTTTACCTCATGTAGTAGTTTAGATTTTAAAACAATTGCTTTCTGTTCTTCTTTTGGCACTTTTTCGGCATCTTTCTTTTCACTTTTACAAGCGAATATCAGCATGGATAATACTATAATTTTCAGGAAAGCTTTCATAATTTTTATGTTGATTGTTGCAGACAATGTACAATTTATATTTCAGAATTTATTTTAAAAAATACATATTCAAAATACATATTTGTACTGAATTTATCGAGACTTTTAGTATTTTGCAAACTATGAAACGCACCTTGCAACAATACTTATTATTCACGTTACGATCTATTATTTTTTGGGTATTTGCCTTTGGCTTTATGATTGTTGTCCGTTATTTTGGTGTTTTTGAGGAAAAAGGTGTGAGTATTCTTCCAAAGTATCAATTGCCTTTGCAAAATTTATTGATGTACGTGAGTATTTCTGCGATTCCGTTTGGAATTTTTTATGCTTTTATTGAGTTTTTATTTGATCGGTATTTGGCAAAAAATTTAGCTTTAGGCATTATCATTTTCTCAAAAAACTTCATTTATCTCGTTACACTGATTTTTTTGGTCAGTTTTGTGGTAGAATATACAGGGTATATGCTCGATGTTTCTATTTATGAAGAACGCGGATGGTGGCGAACGAATAAAACATTTTGGTCTATTATGTTTTTCTTTGTTGTAGCTTCGCTGGTATTTTCGTTTATAAAAATTGCGAATGAAAAATTTGGTCGCGGTGTTTTTGTGAAAATGTTGCTAGGAAAGTACCGAAAACCACAAGAAGAAAAACGAATTTTTATGTTTCTCGATTTAAAGGCATCTACGACGATTGCTGAGAATTTGGGACATTATACGTATAGTCAGTTGATTCAAGATTGTTTTTATGATTTGAATACAATTGTACAAAAATACGATGCCGAAATTTACCAATATGTTGGTGATGAAGCTGTGTTGAGTTGGACGTATAAACGCGGCATAAAACGGAATAATGCAGTTGCTTTGTATTTTGGTTTTAAAGAAAAAATAGCGTCTCGAAGTGCGTATTATCAGGAGAAATACGGTTTGGTTCCAGAGTTTAAAGCTGGTGTTCATGGCGGAAAATTGATGGTAACCGAAGTAGGAAGCGTTAAGAAAGAAATTGCATATCACGGAGATGTGATTAATACAACCGCGCGGATTCAATCGGAATGCAATAACTACAGTGCAAATATGTTGATTTCTGAATCGTTATTGAAAGAAATGCAGCTTCCTGAAGATTATGTTACAAAAAATATTGATGATTTGTTACTTCGCGGAAAAGCAAAAGCCATCAATATTTTCAGTATTTCAAAGGAATAACTTTTTAATCCGTTTCTTCCAAAAAGAAAAATTCATTGATCGGTTTGTCAAATAAGTTACTCAACTTCAAAGCCAATACTGTAGATGGCACGTAACGTCCTTTTTCAATAGAATTGATTGTCTGCCTTGAAACTCCTATTTTCTTTGCTAATTCGTCTTGCGTGATGTCTAAAATAGCGCGTTCTATCTTGATGCGGTTTTTCATTACAATCTTTTTTTAATCATGTAGAAAAATAATAGATACATCGTTAAAAGAAACCATAAAACCTGAAAGTCTCCGACATCTTCTAATAAACTTTTGTCATCTTTTGCGACAAACGATACAAGGTAGTTTATCAATGGTTGTACTAAAGTGTAAACAACACCTGCAATAAAAGCCATGGAAAATGCTTGTCCACGAATGGTTCGAATCATTTCGTCTTCTACTTTTTCTTTTGATAAGGCTGCAATGAGCAATCCAACTAATATGACACGCTTCAGAATGAATTTTAAAGATAAGGTGTTAAAATCTGCTATTTTACCTACAATCATAATTATAAATCCGATGATGACAATAGCAATTCCTATTTTTTTGAAGGAATGTGGTAATCCAAATCTTTTAAATTTCTCAAATCTTCTTTCCTCTGCTTCACAGAATGTTTCTTTCGCCATGATATTTTATTTTAATTGACAACTTTATTTTTCATAATGTCAAATATACTTTACATTTTGTAAAGCGCAAAATTTTTTTTGAAATTTCGGATTTGCAAGTTTTTATGAAAAGTGTTTTGAACGAATCATGATTGATCGCATTTTTCGATAGTTCTGTTGAACGTAGTCAAAATATAAATTTACTTGAGTAAATTCACTTAAAAAGACATTTTTTGTGAAAGCAGTTTTAGAGAGATTATTGCATTCGTAAGAATGACAGCCATGTAATTAAAACAAGTAGAGCGATCAAAAAAGCCTACTCTTTTACAATAATCATCGTAGCTTTAATTCCTGTAGTTAAATTCCATTCATTGGCAGAAATGAGTTCGCCTTTGTCATCATACACACGGAATTCGGCCGTATTTGGTCCAGATGAACCTTGATTTAATGCTTGAAAGTCTATTTTATTAAATCCTTTTTTCAGGGTAATGTCTAGTTTTTTGTATACAGCTTCCAATCGGATGTTTTCTACAACCACTACATCATTTACGTATACGCGAACTCTGTCACCATCGACAAATTCATGATCTCGACATACAATTTCTACAAATTCTCCATTGCTTTTAAAGTCGCCTAAGTATTGCTCAACTTTATATTCTGGACGAATTTGCTTGTCTTTTTTATTCAGTTTTCGTTCAAACTCTTTGTTACGCGTAACGTAGCGTTCTTGTCCTGTAAAGTCAATTTCTTTTTCTTCTTTGAGCGAAGCTCGTTTGGATTCTGGTAATTTTATCAAACTCGTTTTCTTTTTCGTTAACAAGCTTGGTGTTTTAAACTCCATAAAGTTCGGAGCTTTATCTTGTGGTTTTAGTGGATCTTTTGCCTTCGGAAACGGGAGTTTGATGCGTCCTTTGGTAATGTCTGCATCGTTCGTATTGGTTTTCGTCGTATCTTTTTGCGCATGCACAGTCAGCATCCCAATTAGGATAAAGAGGAAAGTGATACGAAATTTTGATTTTAAATTTATTCCAAACAACATCTGTACGTTCTAATCAATTGCAAATACGTCTTACAATATTACGCATTTTTTCAATGACAAATTCAGAAGTTAACACACAATTATCATTCCAAGTTACAATCTTCTAGTTCCAGGCAATTTCTGTAAGTTGCAAATGCACTATTTTTTTGATTCCCAAATTGATGTTTTTTCGCTTCCAAAATCCGCTATTTGGGTGATGTACTTGGTATTCTACGTCAATCACACGCGATAATTCTTGCGAAATAATTCCTTTAAAAGCGCGCGTACTTCCGTTTATATAGTAATCAAATTTATGCTGCTTTAAATAATTCATAAAATCATTTCGATACTTGAGATTGATCCAACCATAAAACCAAAAATTTAGACGCGTTTGGTTGCTTCCTGTTTTTCCTAATAGATAATGTAATGAAGTTTGATACGGAACTAAGGTATAAAAAGTAACTTCAAAATTAGTGATATCACTCGATGCAATTTGCGCCATCAATTCTATAAAACCATTTTTAAAACTTTGAAAATAGCCTGCAAGCGGATTCATCGCTCGAAATTCATTTTTGTAATCAAATTCATTTTTATCAGGAGCTTCAACCGCAAAAAGTACGCTTGTATACGAAATATTTTCGCTGGGTTCGGCTTTTGGCTTTCCGTTTTCTATCCAAAATGTCCAAGGTTTTACCAAATGTGGCATTCTAAAAAAGCGATCTTTTACAATGACAAAATCGCCTTGTACATCAAAAAATTCTTCGTTTTCATTTTTAATAAGTTCAAAATCAGAAATTTTAAGACTCGTTACACGTTTGCTTTTTCTGTTGTATACAGGAATCGTTTGAACAATTTTCATATCGGGGAATACTTTTGCAGTGCATATTTAAGTATTCTAAGTCAAATTCAAAACTATTTTTTTTAACAATGAATTTGTTAATTTCTTTTTAGAGCATTGTAAAAAGCTATAAAATCCTTGTATTGAAGTCTTAAGTTGTATTTGGAAAATAATTATCACTTTTCACAAAAAAAGCGTCCTTAATATTTGAAATTAAGGACGCTATCTGGTTAATATTTTTAAGCCGAATCAACCAGTATATTGAAAGAATTAACTAAACAGCAAATTATTTTGTTAATGCTTTTCCTCTTAAAGATACGGAAAAAAAGAGCCCAATTTAGAATTGAGCTCATAAAAACTTGTTAAAGTTTTTTTATAGTATTGCTGAATTACAAACCTAACACTTTTTCTTTTTTGTAGGAAATTATATTCTATATAAATATATTTTTCTTAATATTTTAACTCTTTTTGGCTATAATTTTGAATGACACAAGAGACGTTTTTGCATAATTCACAAACAAAAAAAAGGAGAAACTCTCGGTTTATCCTTTATGTTATAATGTTTAAAAGTAATTTTTTAAGAAGAACCCAAACGATCTTTTACAAATTCAACTTTACTCTTTCCATGTGGAAGCGAATTTCCGTCAGCATCTAAGTTTACCATGACGATATTATCGACTGTCAAAATAGTTTCATGTGTCATTTTGTTTCGCACTTCACATTTTAACACAATTGATGATTTTCCAAATTTTACAACTTCAATTCCTATCTCGACAATGTCGCCTTTTTTAGCGGAACTTTTAAAATCTATTTCCGACATGTATTTGGTCACGACTTTTGGATTTTCTAGCTGAATGATGGCGTACAAGGCTGCTTCTTCGTCAATCCAAGCAAGCAATCTTCCTCCAAATAATGTTCCGTTAGGATTTAAATCTTCGGGTTTGACCCATTTTCTTGTGTGGAATCTCATGTTTTTTTGGTTTTAGGTATTAGGTATTAGGAATTAGGTTTTAGGTTTTAGATTTTGTTTTTTTCTAATTGCAGATGTTTATATATTATAATTCATCAACTCATCAACTCATCAACTCATCAACTCATCAACTCATCAACTCATCAACTCATCAACAAAAATACACATCGCTTCTCTCCTATTCAATCAATTCATATAGAATTTTTTTAAAAGAATTTTCAATCTTTTCTTAAAACGTTCGCTAGAATAAAGTTTTGTGGTTTTGGCGGTTTTGTGATAGGGTTTTTGGAAGTGATATTTTTTGTTGTAAACGTCATTTAGTTTTTAATGAAATAAGCAGATAACAACGGAGATTCTAATTCCAAATTCTGATGAACAAAAAAGTGAATGTTCTTCAATCCTTGTGAAATCCATAGTTCCAAGCGATCAACCCAATCATTCAAACGAGCATAATCACTTTCATGATTGGCGCCAACATACCGAATAAACGCTTCGTTATTCGTTAAACGCATATGCATAATGTCACGCCTTCCGGCAGAATCGACTACCGTATTTGCAATATTATTTTCTTCTAACAAATGATACAATTCGTTGGCAATTTTTTCATCATTATACCAATCTGTATGTCTAAACTCCATCGTCAGTGGCACATTTTTCGGCCAGAATTCTGCAAATTTCACCACGCGATCAAAATCTTTTGGTGAAAAATTAGCATGCATTTGCAAAAAGATTGTTCCTAGTTTTTCTTGTAAATGAGAAGCATTGTATATGTATTGATCGACCAAAGCTTCTGTAGCTTGCAAACGTTTCCAATGACTGATTTCTTGGGTAATTTTCGGAAAAAACTTAAATCCTTCAGGTGTTTTATCTCGCCATTTTTCAAACTGTTCGGCAGGAAACATTCGGTAAAATGTAGCATTTAGTTCAATCGAATTAAATTGCGATGCATAATATGTCAATTCATCTTTAGTACCACGCGGATAAAATCCTTTCAAATCTTGCCGATTCCACTTGGCACAACCAACATATATAGAAGGTTTTTCGTCACTTTTGTATTTTTGTAACACTACTTCTGTTTCAGGATGATCTTTTGGTAAGGTGAAATCAATTATCTCAGGATTGGAAACTTTTCCGAATTTCATACGTATTCTTTTAATAAAGTATAAAAATACAGAATTCTTATAGGAATCTTGATGAATTTGTAAGTTTTTGATTTGTTGATAAGATCGTTAACAAGTTGTTTATAACCTGTTAAGAATCAACATCAATTATCAATAAATTTAATAAAAACTTTATTGTCATGAACGATCGAGAAAACGATTTAGTCAAAGCGCGACCGCAGATTTCCCCAAAGTCAATCTCTGAAAATATGTCAACTGACGAGCGCTTTCAAAATGTCACATTACGTCCTGTTATCAAGCTTCAAAGTCCTTTGTTAATTGCTGCTTTTCGAAATTATATTACCAAACGAAAAAATGTTTTTTACGACTTATCACTTGAAAAACGCTTGCTTTACATAGAAAATGCGATTCAGAAGGATATGAAATTTCGAAATTCACTCAAAGGAATGGTTATTGGTCAATTTACCTTGGAAGAATATCTTCAATACATTGAAAATTCGTCACCTTTAAACAAGCGCATGATGAACATTGTCATTGAACGTCTAAAGGATAATATTTTATTGTTTGATAAAGATGTAAAATTTAGCGAAGTTATTTAAAACTAAGCTGTTAACAACTACTCATCTATCAACGATACGCCGTTTAAATCGGTTGTAAGTACTTCGCTCATATAATTAAAAAATGGGCGAATTGCTTGAAAATGGGCATCAACTTCTGTCATAAAATTTGAAGAAGTCACTTGTTTGTCTGTCAATTTTTTAGTGAAGATAAATTGTTTCTTTTTGATTAAATCGATAGCAGCATGATCGCGACTGAATCCTTTTGGTGCAGTTTTTACTTCATCACCTTCAAATGCTCCCCAAATGTCTTTAAATGATTTTTTGTTGATGATATTGCGGATTTCTGTGTCATCCATTTCAAATTCTTTACGAATTCTGAGTAAATCTTCCTTATTTGGATCCCAAAAACCTGCTGCAAGAAACGATTCATTATTTGGCTGAATATGAAGATAATAACCGCCACGTAATTTTGGTTTTACTCTGTAAAAACTTCCTCCAAAATGTGTTTTATAAGGTGTTTTGTTCTTAGAAAACCGAACATCTCTATAAATACGAAACACTTTTACTTTGTCAATTTGATCGTGTTTATTTAAATATTCTCCCAATTGATTGTAAAACTGTTTGACTTCTCTTTCAATCTCTTTGAATTCTTTTTTATTCTCGGTAAACCATTCTCTGTTGTTGTTCTCGCTAAGTCGGGTTAAAAAAGAAAAAGTTTCTCTTGGGATGGTTTCGTTCATTATGTTTGGTTTTTTACTAAAGTACAAAATATTCAGAAAATTTATGTGTTTTAGCATGTTTCTTCTATTTGCAAACATGAATAGCTACAAAGCTTTTTCAGTAGAAAAAACAACCAAACGATGTTTCCAATAATGACTTTGCTCCCATCGTTTTTCCAACTCGTAATGCGCGATTAATTTTTGTATGTAAGCTCTAAAAGCATTTTCCACAACATAACGATAGGTTTCTAAAGCGGCATCTTTTCTATTTAAAAAATCTGCTACCGCATGTCCGCCGTAAAATCCTGAAGCTAGCGCAGACGTGATTCCGTAAGAAGATATTGGATCATATGAATATGCAGCATCACCAACCGCCAACCAGTTTTTTCCGTACGGAATCTGCAAACAACTTGTGCCAGCGGGCATAATTTTTACCGTGTCAATTGTTATGTCAGTTATAATTTTTGAAAGATGTTTTGTATTGTGTAACTCAGTTCTTAAAAATGTCTTTGAGTTTTCTTTGGAAGGAAGCAACGCTTTGAGCGTAAAAAACATCATGGTGATTTCGTTTTCCGCAAATGGCGCCACGTACCACCAACCATTTTCAGTAGCTTCTACGATAATTTCATTCGGAAAATTTTCTGAAAGTTTTACGTTAAAAGTTAAGGCGAATTGTGTGTCTAAATTTTCTTTTGGAACGTTTAAGTGTCTACAAACAGAAGCTTTTCTTCCTGTAGCATCAATGATAAAATCTGCTCTTAGTGTGATGGTTTCCGTTGCGTTTTCAATGGTAGCGATTGTTTTCGTTTCGTCTGAAACTACTTTTTTAAGCTTGTAGCCTTTGTAAAAGCTATTATTTGTGCTTTGATACAGTTCTTGAAGTTGCATTTCAAAGTACAATCGATCTAGCAAAAAACCATGTCCCATTTTATCAGCGATGAATTCTTTTTGCTCTAATTGATCGCTTCCCCAACACGATTTATTACCATAATATATTTCGTGCTTTTCATGTTCAACCAAAGACAAAATTCCAAGTTTTTTCAACAAAGGTTTTGCATTTGGCGGAATGGCTTCGCCCGATTTTCGAACTGGAGTTTTGTGCGCTTCCACCACACAACAACGAATTCCTCTGGCGTGCAAAGTTATAGCAGTGGCGATTCCCGCAGGACCGCCACCAACTATAATTGCTTGATATGTATGTTTATCGTTCTCCACGAGAAACTCTCCTTCTTTTACGCGTACTATTTGATGAATGTGACGCGGCTTTTACTTTTGGTGATGAAAGTAAACCTGCCGTTGTTAAGGTATCAGCTTCTGTTGCAGCTTTTCTTGCTTTTTCATCGCCCAATCCATCCATGATTGTTTCTGCTCTGACAACTTGTGTAAATGTTGGATCGTCTTCACCAAATTTACGTCCTGTTTCTTTCCAAACAAGATCTGGCAAGAAACCTTGTTCATTGTTTTTCGCGTCGTCTTCTGCTTTGGCAATAATTCCTAATTCGTGCCACTCAGAAATCATGTGATTTATTTTTGTTTGATATACTGAACCTAAATCACGCAACCAATCTTGACGATAATCAAAATGTTTTAAACGCTGTGCTATGTTTAAGTTTCCTTCTTTTATACTACGTTCGTAACTATCTTCACTCAATACTTGATTGGGAACACGTGCTGCCCAAAATGATGGTAATGGTAAGTATAATGTTAAATCATATCCTGACAAGCAACTTGCTTCATCCGTTTGCCACGGAACGCCCAACCAACGTGTCAACGCGCCTGGTCCGCTTTTGGATAATGGTCCTGCTTTTTCATTACCATTTTCATCTTGAAGTTTTGATTTTCCTAAAACAATTGCTGGCGAGAGTAATGGTCCGAAGTCCAAATCGGTTGCTTCTCCTTCATCAACTACATTTAGACGATATGGTTTTTTCCACATTTGTTTCACGCGCATTGGCCAAGTTAATTCAATTCCTGGATGAAATGGTCCACCGAGACATTCTTCCATCGGAGCTTGATTTAACGCATCAATTTGTTCTGCTGGCGATAGTTCATCAAAAGGAATATATTTTTTAGGTTTTCCAGTCGTAAAATCACCTTTTGCCCAACATTTTAAACGTGCATATTGAGTTTGTGTGATGGGTAAATCGACAATGGCAATTTTTTCATATTCTCCAAAACCATCTCCATAAAATGGTGGAACTTTTTGTGGTTCATAATTATTTGAATTTGGATCACGAAACCATTCAAATACACGATAACGCAATTCTTTGTTTGCTTCTGAAGGATCTGCAAGTTTTTTTACAAATTCAAGATTGTTAAAGTCAGAAGGCGAATTTTTTCCAAATAACATAAAAAATCCTTGATTTACCCATTGTGTATCTGTCATTCGCTGCAACATTGGATATATGTGTTCGTAAAATACAACACCATCTGCTGCCGAATCTGGATAGTCCATTTCACGGATAAATAAGTCTTGTACCACATCATTCATCGTGACTACACCATACAATCCTGGTCCAAAGTTTGGTGGTGTTACGGCAACATTTGCGGCTTCTGCTTCAAACTTTTTTCCAGCAATGTTTACTGTTGCACGCACTACTCCATCACAGGTATCATCATGCCAACCTTGATTATTTGCAAAGGTAATGGCAGGTTTGTCATCTTTTGAAGCCGATTTTCCATCGCCACCAAAAAATAGTAAGCGACCGTCTTCATCCGTTTCTACATGACCTAGTTTTACTTTTTTTCCGAAGAATTCTCCATCATCAAAATCATATTTTTTGCCTTTTTCATTTTTTCCTGAAATACTTACTGGCGTTGGCGTAATTGCCAATTGAGTTCTATCAGATACATCCGAATTTCTGTATGCTGAAGGAATTCCTGCATTTGGTATATCTAAGGCATTGTTAAATTCGTACCAAGCCGATTTTACATTGGCAACTTGAACGCGCCATTGAATGTTATGATCTTTCGTTTCAGTGATTTCGCCTAAAACTTTTCCGTTTTTGTCAAATGCATAGATTCTAAAACGAGCAACTTGCTTTTTTACACGTCCTTTTTTGTCTTTGTAGCCACCTTTTGGCGTAATTTCTACACCAGGAATGTCTGGCGCAAAGAAATGTTTGTTTGAATTTCCAATACGCGCAATTCCAATTGGAGGATAAATAGCTACGCTACTAATTTCTTTTGTGTTCATAGGTTTTGAGTTGGTTTATATGATAGTTTTTCTTGTTCTGAAATGATTTAATGGATCTTCTGCATATTTCTTTTTTACTGCTATTAACGCTTCATAGTTGTCTGCAAAATACGTTGCTGTTGGTATGGAAGCATCTTTGAAACTGATGAATGCACCGCTTGTATTTTCAATTTCATAATCGCGACAAACTTGCATCCAATCTAATGCGCGATTTGTGCTGTCGTACACCGCATTATTTTGTTCTTGTTCTTTTTGAATCAACTCCGTATTCCACCAAGTTTGATATTGAATTGTGTAGGTTTTGTCTTTGTATGGAAAAGCACTTTTTTCCTTGTCGGAAGCTGGCATTGTATCATAAAAATTTCCAACAATCGCACCCAAAGTAATATAGTTAAATAAGCCAAGTTTTCTGTTGTCTGGTAAAATTAATTCTGAAGTTAAGGAACTAATTAATTGATTCACGCCAACATCACCCAAACCATTTTTGTTTGCCATTCGCGATGTAATTTTATGTGGTGCAGGCGCGTCTAAATCTGGCGGTAATGGTTTTTTGTTTGATACAGGATGAAATATTTGTGACGCTGTATCAAGATCATTTTCGCCACTTTTTAATAAAGGTTTGGATATTTTGTAGACTTCATCGTAGGTTTCTCTTGTTGTTTTCACTGCTGTAGATTTGCTATTGCTGGCAACCATATCTTGTGAAAATTTGATCGTTTCTCGTATTGCCGAGAATGATTCCCTGTCCCATGCACTCATTAATCCGTCATCAGCATAATTTGCGCCTTGTCCGCCTTTTCCAATCAAACGCAATTCGTCTGGCATGGCAGAAACAAAACAGGTTTGCACAAATGCTTTGAGACTGTCTGAGTTTCCTTCCCAATATCCGTACATGATGCAGTTGTGTTTTTCCTTTTCAGGATTGAATGTTGCTGGATTAGCCAAATGTTTTCCAGAAACTTTCAGGTTTGTTCCGATGAGTTGTATGTTTTGAAAGTCGCTTCCAGAATACGCATCATCTTTATTGATTATGATATGTTCCCACGCTTGAATGATGTCTTTTGTTTTGGTATTTTCGTGAAAAATAGTCGGATCATCATCGCAATATTTATTCCATTCTACTTCAAATTTGATGAGTTCTTTTGGTAATTCAAATACTTTAAGTTCTAATTCTGTAACAATTCCATAACTCATTCCGCCACCACCTTTTAATGCCCAAAGCAAGTCTTTTTCATCAGAATCTCCCATTCGGATTTTGGTAATTTCTCCATTTCCAAGAACAACAGTTGCACCAACTAAAGCTTCACAATTCATTCCTTGTTTTCGCGTCCACGGTCCCCAACCGCCACCAAGCGTAAAACCTGCAACTCCAACAGTCGCACAGGTTCCGTGTGCAATCATAACGCCATTTTCTGCCAATACTGGCGTTAAATCTTTGAAACGATTTCCTGGTCCGATGCGCGCAAATTGTTTGTTGTGACTTACTTCAATATGATTGATTCGTGTCATATCTAGCAACACAACATCAGTTCCAGAGCATTCTCCTTCATGGTCGTGTCCACCAGATCGTACGCGAATTGGCAAGTTGTTCGCAATGGCATCTTTATATACGCGTTGTACATCTTCGGTAGATTCACAATAAATGATTGCAAACGGTTTTAGTTGAAATCTACGATTAAATATTTGACTTGCTTTGTTGTATTCAATTTCGTCAATTAGATTTCCACCAGATGTTTGAATTTGGTCACATTTTAAATATCCGCGCAAGTTGTTTAAGAAGTTATACAAATTTCTTGTATTGACAACAACGCTATTTTCTCCAATATTGAGTTCGGCTATTGAGGTATGTGTTGAATTTTCTTTGATTGCTAAATCGTCTACCAAATCTTTATCAGATAAGGCTACAATGGACGTATTGAAACGATCTAAGTTCTTTTTTATGGTGATGAGTGTGCTTCCACTTTTGTTTTTGTACCGAAACGATTCGTTGATGATTGGTAATAAATCGCTTTCAAGGCAAATTTTTACTTCTTCATCAACTTCTATTTGTTTTGGAATGATTTCATTCGTTGTTGCTACCAATTGTAATGTTTCAAACGATGTGTTTTTTATTGTTAGTTTTACCGTTAATTCTGCATTTGAATTCGTTGTAAAATCTTTTGAAACATCTATTAATTCACAAATTTTAATCAGTCCAGCAATAGAAGCGACATCACCTTCATCATAAGTTTTCGTTATTTCACTTTCTAATAAAGCGCGATTCCACACAGAAACTTGACTTATTTTTCCTTTAAAATGGTTTTGTTTATTTCCTCCTATTGTAAATTTATTGAATACATTTTCATCATATTTTTCAGAAGTGTTTTCTGTTTGCAATAAAAAATTATTGATGTAGATGTACAAAAATGTTTCTGTTTTTATGGCAGTTATGCAGTACCAATTTGCATCAAGCACAGAGAGATTTGTCGCGGTAATGTTTCGCGTATTTCCAGCTTCTTCTACTGAAAATACTACATTTCCTTGCGTATTTATGTGTAATGCAAACGAGTGATCTTTCGATTTTTTAGAGAGAATTTCTCCGGCTTGTGCTGTTTGAATCCAGCATTGTACGGTAAAATCTGAAGATTGGAAATTGGTATTGGATAACTCTTGGTCTGTCAGGTGAGAATTTCCTGAGAAATCAAATGTATAGCTCATTATTTAAAGTTAGGGTTAAAGTTTAGTTTTACGAATTGTAATTTATAGGGAATTTATTATATAAGCAATACGTAATTGTACGTGATTTTATATGAAAAGATAAACGTTGTTTCTAAAAAATGGTTGTACCTTGCGCAGATATTTAGAAATGAGGTTTTACATAGAGATTGTCATTTCATAAACAATTTTTATGTCATTCAAATCATTAGGATTATCTGATGCGTTATTACGCGCCATCAGCAAAAAAGGCTACACAACGCCTTCTCCCATTCAAGCAAAAGCAATTCCGTTAGTTTTAGAACGCAAAGATGTGCTCGCATCTGCACAAACAGGAACTGGAAAAACAGCAGGTTTTACCTTACCAATGCTACAATTATTGTCGCAACAACCTCCGTTACGAAAACGCCCGATTAGAGCGTTAATTTTAACACCAACACGTGAGTTAGCTGCGCAAGTGTATGCAAATGTGAAAGAATATAGTACGTTTTTAGATATTCGATCTACCGTGATTTTTGGTGGTGTAAATGCCAGACCACAGATTGCGACTTTACGAAATGGTGTCGATATTTTAGTAGCAACGCCTGGAAGATTACTCGATTTACATAGTCAGAAAGCATTGTCATTAGCAAAAGTAGAAATGTTAGTGTTGGACGAAGCCGATAGAATGTTAGATATGGGATTTTTGCGTGATATTAAACGTGTGATTGAACTCGTTCCGAAAAGAAGACAGAATTTGTTGTTTTCGGCAACATTTTCAAAAGACATTAAAAAGTTAGCACAAAGCATTTTACACCATCCAGTTTCGGTTGAAGCAACTCCAGAGAATACAACCGCAGAGAAAGTAAATCAGAAAGTATATAAGGTTGATAAGCCGCGTAAAACGGAATTGTTGATTAAGTTGATTTCTGAAGGCAATTGGAGTCAAGTGTTGGTGTTTACACGCACAAAACATGGTGCGAATCGGTTGACAAAGAAGTTGATTGCGAAGCATATTAGTGCCGCTGCGATTCACGGAAATAAGACACAAAACGCACGAACGAAAGCTTTAGATGGTTTTAAGAAAGGAACCATTCGGATTTTAGTGGCGACAGATATTGCAGCACGTGGATTGGATATTCCGTTGTTGCCTCACGTGATTAATTTTGAGTTGCCAAATGTTCCTGAAGATTATGTACATCGAATTGGTCGTACAGGTCGCGCCGGTGCAAGCGGAGAAGCTATTTCGCTAGTTTCTGCGGAAGAATATGAGTATGTACGTGGCATTGAAAAGTTATTGGATGAGAAGCTTCATTCTGAGGAAATTGAAGGTTTTGAAGCTGATCCAAATTATACACCGCCACCAAAACAGCAACGTCCACAGCGTTCAAGGAAAAAATCAAATTCATCGCCGCGCGGTAATTCTGGCGAAAGCCAAAACAATAGAAATCGTAGTTCTTCAAACAGAAACTCAAATTCTAGGAATAATAAACGGAAAAATTCGCGTTCTCGAAATAGAAGGAGAGATTGATTAAGACCGCTTACGCTATTAGAATCAAGATCGCTTTGCTCTTAGATTTTAGACTTGCTTAGATTTCTAGATTTTTTAGAGTTGTTACTTTGAAAGGTAGGAATCTTTAGATTTGCTTAGGCTTTAGGTGCGCTTCACTCAATTCAAGGATTTAAAAATTCAATGATTCAAGGTTGTTTCTGAGATCATTTTTGATTTTGATTTAAAATGCTAAGTTTTAAATCTTAAATGCATTTCTAAGACAAATTTTGAATGTTGTTTGAAACTAATTGATACATTTTCAAATTTTCAAATTGCCACATTAATTAGGTTCGCTTCGCTCAATTCAAAGATTTAAAAATTCAATGATTTAAGGTCGTTTCTAACACTATTTACAAATAAACCAATTCCTTTGATGTCTTCAATTAAAAGTTTGATTGAGAAATTCTGGGATTGCTATCGCTCTTAATAATATTTGTTTTTTCTTTAAATTTACAATTGCTCTTAAAACTTGACTAATACCTAATACCCAAAAGCTAATACCTAATTTTTTCGCTTCGCTCAATTCAAGGTTGTTTCGATTTTAAGTTGTGATACATAAAGAAGAATGTTCTTTTATAAATAAACTTATTGCTCTTACATCTTCAACTATAAAGTTCGACTTTAGAAACTTTGCCTTTTAAATTATTTATAAGTCTTTAAATGTCATTTTGTTTAGCATTAATCCTGAAGCTGGCGCAATGTAGTTGACTTCGAGTGTAGAATTTGGCAATAATGAACGTTTGATGAAGTCTAAATCGAGTTCGTGTCTGCCGAGTAAAATTAGTGTTCCCATCATCATACGGATTTGATGACGTTTGAATCCTGCGCCTTGTACACGCAATACGTAACTTTTTTCTGGAAAGAAACTTGCCGTATATAGATCGTTTTCTGTGATTTCACATAGTTCAATTTCGCCTTCTAAAATCGTATGTTCTGTGGGTTTATAACAATAGGTTTTTAAATAATGATTTCCTTCAAAGAGCTTTGCTCCTTTTTTCATTAATTCGACGTCTAAATCGCCCAGAACATTTGTCATATATGGCGCAGCAAATGGGTGGTATTTTTCACCAAAGGCAAATAGATAAATGTATTCTTTTACTTTTGGATGTTGAATGATGTTGAATTTCTCGTTCGTTTCGGTAATTGCTAGCGCGCGAATATCTTGTGGTAAGTTTTTATTGAAAAGTGGTAAAAATTCTGGAATATTTAGTGTTTCGTTGTCTAGAAATAATTCTATGGCAATTTCGTTTGCAGAAACTTTTGCATCTGTACGACCGGAAGCTAATAGTTTAAAGTTTTTGTGTCCGAAAACATATGCCAACGTACGTTCTGTCATACGTTGTACTGTGTTTACATCAGGTTGTTTTTGCCATCCGTGATAACGAAAACCTAAGTATTGTAATGTGATGAGATAGTATTTTCGGTTTCTTTTCAATTTTTTTGTGTTGTGTGTTGTGTGTTGTGTGTTGTGTGTTGTGTGTTGTGTGTTGTGTGTTGTGTGTTGTGTGTTGTGTGTTAATTTGTTTACATTATTTATTAAATCAAAACGAAAACTAATAAACTTTTAAATTTTGTATTTGTGAGTTTGTTTTAGAAGTTACTTTAAAAAAATAGCTTTTAAGAAACTTCTCAATTCTCAATGCTAACAAACTAAGTTGCTTTCAACAAGATAAAACTCAAAGCAAAGATTACGATTGGAATCATCCAGAGTTTCCAAACATCAGTTCCTTTGGTATTTTCTTTGATCGCTTTGTTTTTTATTTGCAACATTCGCTTTCCGTTAAAATACATCGCGTTGAATAGAAATAGTACAATTCCCGCTAAAATACTATAGAATATTGGTGTATAAATTTCGTAGAAGCGCAAAAAACTACTGTTTGTCGCTCTGACCAAAACAATACACAATACGAATAAAATACTCAATTGAAGTACTGTAATATATAGTGTTGCCATCGACATTAATTGCTTGTGTTTACGCTTTTTGGACTGCGCTTTGTAGCTTAGAATTGTTTTGTAAAATAGTTGTTCGAACATAGTTTTGCAGAATACTTTGCAATGATAAGGATTTTTTGTTGGGTTTTCGTCGCTTTACAATTAGGTTTTGGATATTTGGTGTTTGGTTGCGTTGCTTTTGTTTGTTGTGAGTTGTTCGTTAATTTCTTTACACTGTATTTTAAATCAAAAAAACTTGTCAACTCATAAACTTCGAATTGGTTTATTTGTTTTCAGTTTTTTGTGGATTTGTTGTAAGAACTTCAAATAACACTTAGCATCTCGACTGCGCTCAATGTGACACATTCAACATTTAGAATTATTTTTCCCTACTTTTCAAAACATTCACAATATCATTGAGTTTGTAACCTTTGGCTTGTAGTAAAATTAGATAGTGAAATAGCAAATCGGCACTTTCGTTGAGGAATAAATCATCATTATCATCTTTTGCTTCAATGACCACTTCTACTGCTTCCTCTCCTACTTTTTGAGCAATTTTGTTGATTCCTTTTCGAAATAACGAAGCGACATAACTTTTTTCATCTTCTTTGTTTTCTTTACGATTTTGAATCGTGTCTTCTAGTTGACTTAGAAATCCAAAAGACATTGTATTTTCTTCATTCCAACAAGTGTCAGAACCTTTGTGACATGTTGGTCCAACAGGATTTACTTTGATGAGTAATGTGTCTTCATCACAATCATTTTGAATGCTTAGCAAATTTAGAAAGTTTCCGCTTTCTTCACCTTTGGTCCATAAACGTTGTTTGGTTCTGCTGTAGAAAGTTACTTTTTGAGTTTCAATCGTTTTTGTATATGCTTCTTCATTCATAAAACCTAACATGAGTACGTTTTTGGTTTCGTTATCTTGAATGATTACAGGAACTAAGTTGTCGTTATTTTTATTGAAATTGATATTCATTGTTTGTTACTTATTTGTTTACACTGAGCAGAGTCGAAGTGTTTTGTATTAAAATATATTTTTTTCTATCTAAAAATTAAGTATTTAATATTCAGCATTTCATAGTACTTCTTGACACAATTTTCTTTCTATCTCGACTGCGCTTTATATGACAAAAAATTACTCGAATTGACGTTTTATTTTTCTAATAGTTCTGACAGTCTAAAACTTTAAAAATCTAAATTCGCACATTAATTCCGTTATTTTTTAGATTATGTTTGAGTTCAGGAATTCCAATTTCTTTAAAATGAAATACACTTGCTGCCAATGCTGCATCTGCTTTTCCATCGACGAAAGTATCTGTAAAGTGTTGCATATTTCCTGCGCCGCCAGAAGCTATAATCGGAATGTTGACGATTTCTGAGAGTTTTGAAAGTGCTTCGTTTGCAAATCCGTCTTTGGTGCCGTCATTGTCCATCGAAGTAAACAGAATTTCGCCTGCGCCACGTTCTGCGACTTCTCTTGCCCAGTCAAATAGCTTGATTTCCGTAGGAACTTTTCCACCGACCAAATGTACAATCCATTCGCCTTCAATTTGTTTGGCATCAATGGCAACGACAATACATTGATTTCCAAACTTGGAAGCCAATTCGTTGATTAATTCAGGACGTTTTACGGCTGCTGAATTGATAGAAACTTTGTCTGCGCCAGCTTGTAATAAGCGATCGACATCTTCTGTAGAAGAAATTCCGCCACCAACTGTAAATGGAATATCTACTTGCGAAGCCACATCTAACACCAGTTTTTGCAGTGTTTTTCGGCGTTCTTCCGTTGCTGAAATATCTAAGAATACCAATTCGTCAGCACCTTCATCTGCATAGATTTTTGCTAGTTCTACAGGATCTCCAGCATCACGAAGATTGACAAAGTTGACACCTTTTACGGTTCGTCCGTTTTTGATGTCTAAACAAGGTATGATTCTTTTTGTGAGCATTGTTTTATTTGATTTAAAGATTCATCTCGACTGCGCTCGATGTGACATTAATTTTGAAATTTCGTCCTTGCGACGTTTTATGTATTATAATAATTTTTCTAATTGTTTGAGTGAAATTCTATTTTCGTAAATCGCTTTTCCGATAATGACACCTTCACAACCTAATTCTTTTAGTTTTGGTAATTCGTCAAAGGTAGAAATTCCGCCAGAAGCGATCAGTTTTAAGTTGTGACCACACGTTTTTAAGATTTTCTCATATAAATCGAATGATGGACCTTCTAGCATTCCATCTTTGGCAATGTCTGTACAAATTACATATTCAATTCCTTTTTGCTGATATTTTTGAATGAAAGGAATCAATTCTTCATTACTTTCTTCTTGCCAACCACTGATTGCAATTTTTTCATCCATCGCGTCAGCACCAAGAATAATACGCTGACTTCCGTATTTTTGAATCCATTTGGTAAATATTTCAGGATTTTTTACGGCAATACTTCCGCCTGTAATTTGCTTTGCGCCACTTTCAAAAGCTATGTGTAAATCTTCATCTGACTTTAATCCGCCGCCAAAATCAATTTTCAGATTCGTTTTTGAAGCCACTTGTTCTAAGACTTTATAGTTTACGATGTGCTTTGCTTTTGCACCATCTAAATCAACCATGTGCAAGTATTGAATTCCTGCGTCTTCAAATTGTTTTGCTACTTCTAGCGGACTTTCGTTGTATATTTTTTTTGTGTCGTAATCACCTTTGGAGAGTCGGACACATTTTCCATCGATGATATCTATTGCTGGTATGATTCGCATTATAAGGTATTGAGATTTTAGTATTGAGTATTGAGATTGCTCGTTTACTCGCTTGTTTTTTGTTATTTTATCGTTGATTTGTTTATTTATTATTTGAGATCATTTAAAATTTTACATTCAACCTGTCGACTGCGCTCGATGTGACACATTTAGAGTTTCAATGCTGTTCTCGATATAACTTTGCTTTGCAAATCCACTCGAACAGACGTTTTGAACAATTAAACTTTGAAACTTCTCAATTCTCAAGAATTAATTTTAAAGTTTCAAAAAGTTCTCCAATATTTTACTTCCAGCTTTGCTACTTTTTTCAGGATGAAATTGTACACCATAAAAGTTGTCTTTTTGCAATGCAGACGCATATTTGATATCGTATTCACTTTCTGCAATCATTTCATTTGATTTTTTAGCGTAATAACTGTGCACTAAATACATATATTCGTTTTCGCGAATGCCTTCAAACAAAGAACCTTCTAAATTTTGAATCGTATTCCAACCAATTTGTGGCACTTTTACAGTTGAGGAAAAACGAACTACTTCTGTATTAAAAATTCCCAAACCTTGTGTGTTTCCTTCTTCTGAAGACTTGCACATGAGTTGCATTCCTAAGCAAATTCCCAAAACAGGTTGTGTTAATGTTGGAATTATATTGTCTAGTTCGCTTTCACGAAGTTTTTTCATCGCACTACTCGCCTCGCCTACGCCTGGAAATATGACCTTGTCTGCTTTTCTGATTTCTTCTACATCATTGCTCAAAACTGCTTCTACGCCCAATCGTTGCAAGGCAAATTTGATACTTTGTATGTTTCCTGCTCCGTAATTTATGATGACTGTTTTCATTGTTTAGTATTGAGATTTTAGATGTTAGTATTGAGATCGCTTAATACTCAATTTTCATTACTAACATCTCACTTCTATTTTAGAGCATTCCTTTTGTTGATGGTAAAATCATTTTTTCTACATCACGTTTTACAGCCGCTTTGATCGCTTTTGCAAATGATTTGAATATGGCTTCAATTTTATGGTGTTCGTTGGTTCCTTCCGCTTTGATGTTTAGGTTAGCTTTTGCGCCATCCGTAAACGATTTGAAAAAGTGATAGAACATTTCCGTTGGCATTTTCCCAATCATTTCACGTTTAAAATCTGCTTCCCAAACCAACCAATTTCTTCCGCCAAAGTCAATGGCTACTTGTGCTAAACAGTCATCCATTGGCAAACAAAAACCATAACGTTCTATGCCTAATTTGTTTCCTAGAGCTTCTGCAAATACTTCTCCTAAAGCGATTGCCGTATCTTCAATCGTGTGATGTTCGTCAACTTCCAAATCGCCTTTTACGGTAATATCTAAATCCAATTGTCCGTGACGCGCAATCTGATCTAACATATGATCGAAGAAAGCAATTCCTGTTTCTATGTTTGATTTCCCTGTTCCATCAAGATTTAAATCGATTTGAATTTTTGTCTCGTTGGTATTTCTAGTTAAGGAAGCTTTGCGTTCTTTTGCTTTTAGAAATGCGTAGATTTCATCCCAATCGTTGGATTCTAAGCCAATGTATGCATCTAAATCAGAACGTTTTACTGTAATTTCATCCGTTCCTAAAAAAGTTTCATCATTAATATAAATTCCTTTTGAACCGAGATTTTTCGCAAGTTCAATGTCTGTCAAACGATCACCAATTACGAATGAATTTTTTAAGTCATAAGCTTCCGAGAAATATTCTGTGAGCAAACCTGTATTCGGTTTTCGCGTTGGCGCATTGTCTTTTGCGAATGTTCTGTCAATCACAATTTTATCAAACTCAATTCCTTCACCTTTAAGTGTTTGTAGGATAAAATTATGCACTGGCCAAAATGTATTTTCAGGATATACTTCCGTTCCCAAACCATCTTGATTGGTAATCATGACCAATTCGAAATCGAGTTCTTTGGCAATTTTTCGTAATGCTGATAACGCTTTTGGATAGAATTCTAGTTTTTCAAAACTGTCTATTTGTTCGTCGGCTGGTTCTTTGATGATCGTTCCGTCACGATCTATGAATAGTACTTTTTGCATGATTTTTATTTTTGTTATTCCTGCGAAGGCAGGAATCTATTTATTTTTTTGTGTGACACTGAATCAAGTTCAGTGTGACGTTTCTAGTTTATTCATTATTTTTGGATTCCTGTTTTAGCAGGAAAACATTACGACTCAATTTCGTTTAATGCTTTAAGTAATCTTTGATTTTCAACATTCGTTCCAACCGTAAATCGCAAACAATTTTCGCATAGTGCTTGTGTGGTACGATTCCGAATTACGATTCCTTTTTTTATCAATTGATTGTAACGAAGATTTGCATCATCTACTTTTACGAGAATGAAGTTTGCATCCGATGGATAGATTTCTGAAACAAAACCTACTTCTTTTAAAGCTTCCGCTAATTGTTCTTTGTTTTTTTGAATTTCAGCAATTTCGATGTTGACACTTTCTTGGTCTTCAATACGTTTTAACGCGTACGATTGCGTCAGTAAATTTACATTATACGGCGGTTTGATACGGTTTAATATTTCAACTATAGTGAACGAAGCATAACAGATTCCAAGTCTGATGCCTGCCATTCCATACGCTTTTGACAGCGTTTGTATAATGATAAGATTTGGAAATTCCTCAAGCCGATTCAACCAACTTTCTTGGCCTGAGAAGTCTATATATGCTTCGTCGATCACTATAATTCCATTAAATTCTTTGAGTAGTTTTTCTACAGTAGCGATATCAAAACTGTTTCCCGTTGGATTGTTTGGTGAACATAGAAACAGAATTTTACTGTTTTTGTTGGCTGTGTTTAATATTTCATCCGCTTTTGGCTGAAATGTTTTTGACAATACCACTTCTTTGATATTGATATCATTGATTTCTGCCAATACTTTGTACATTCCGTACGTTGGCGGTAATATGATGATGTTGTCTTCTTTCGGTTCGCAAAACGCTCTGAAAATTAAATCGAGAATTTCATCACTTCCATTTCCTAAGACGATATTTTCAGGATTGCAGTTTTTGACTTTTGCCAATGCCACTTTTACGTCTTTTTGTTTTGGATCTGGATAACGATTGACACCATTTTCATACGGATTTTCGTTAGCGTCCAAAAAAACCATTTCACTACCAGAAGCTTTGTATTCGTCTCTTGCAGAAGAATATGGTTTGAGTGTTTTTATATTCTCTCTGAGAAGATTTTGTATATTGAATGTGTTCATTTGTATGGCTATTAGCTGTTTGCTTTTTGCAATTCTTTTAATCGTAATGTAACAGCGTTTTTGTGTGCTTGCAAACCTTCTGCTGTTGCCATGAGTTCGATGGCATTTCCAATGTTTTTAATTCCTTGTTTGGTGATTTTTTGAAACGTCATGCTTTTTTGAAAACTTCCTAAGTTTACACCAGAATATGCTTTTGCATAACCGTTGGTTGGCAAGGTGTGATTGGTTCCAGATGCATAATCGCCAGCACTTTCTGGTGTGTAATTCCCCACGAATACAGAACCTGCGTTTTGAATTCCGTTGGTGTAGAAGTTTTCATCGTTTACACAGATGATAAAGTGTTCTGGACCATATTCATTGATTAAATTTAGCGCAATTTGATCGGTTGAAACATAGATGAGTTTTGAGTTTTCAATTGCTTTTGCGGCAATTTCTTTTCGTGGCAAAGCTTCTAGTTGCGTTTCAACCGCAGTTTCTACTTTTTCTAAGAAGTTTTTTGAGGTTGTGACTAAGATGACTTGACTGTCGGTTCCATGTTCTGCTTGACTTAACAAATCGGAAGCTACAAAGTCTGCATTGGCTGTTTCGTCAGCTACGACTAAGAGTTCACTTGGTCCGGCTGGCATATCGATAGCTACGCCGTATTTGGTTGCGAGTTGTTTGGCTACAGTTACAAATTGATTTCCTGGACCAAATATTTTGTATACTTTAGAGATGGTTTCCGTTCCAAAGGTCATTCCTGCAATGGCTTGAATTCCTCCTATTTTGTATATTTTAGTAATTCCGCAAAGTTGTGCTGTGTATAATATTGCAGGATTTACTTTGCCTTCTTTGTTTGGTGGCGTACATAAGATAATTTCCTCACAACCTGCTATTTTTGCAGGAATTGCCAACATGAGAATGGTTGAGAATAATGGCGCCGTTCCACCAGGAATGTACAATCCGACTTTTTGAATGGCGCGTTTTTCTTGCCAACAGTTGACACCTTGCGTTGTTTCTATTTCCACCTTTGTCGTTTCTTGAGCAGCATGAAATTTGGTGATATTTTGCTTTGCAACGGCAATGGCTTCTTTGAGATTTGCAGCAACGTTTTTTGCTGCAGCGTCAATTTCAGCTTGACTGATAACAAGATCATCCAAATTAACATTGTCAAAAAACGAAGTGTACTTTTTGATTGCCTGGTCGCCATTTTTTTGAACTTCCGAAAAGATTTGTGAAACCGTTGCTTCGATATCGTCTACGGTTTGTGTTGGACGTTCTAAAATCGTATTCCAAGTTTCGGGTTGCGGGTTGAATATTTTGTTCATTAGAGTACCATTTTTTCGATTGGACATACAAGAATTCCTTCTGCGCCGTTAGCTTTGAGTTCGTCAATGACGTCCCAAAAGTCTTCTTTTTTGATTACTGAGTGTAGCGAACTCCAACCTTTTTCGGCTAATGGGAGAATTGTTGGACTTTTTAATACAGGTAATATTTTGCTGATGGCTTCTATTTTTTCGTTTGGAGCGTTAAGAAGAATGTATTTGGAAGATCGTGCAGTTAAAACAGATTGAATTCTGAATTGTAGTTTTTGCAAGATTTGCTGTTCTTCTGCTTGAATTTTTGGTGAAACTGCTAATACGGCTTCACTTTTGAGCATGATTTCTACTTCTTTGAGATTGTTTTTGAAAAGTGTACTTCCACTAGAAACAATGTCACAAATTGCGTCGGCAAGTCCGATGTTTGGAGCTATTTCTACAGAACCATTAATGATGTGCAAATCGGCTTTGACACCTTTTTCTTTGAGATATGCTTTTACCGTTTCCGGATAGGAAGTCGCGATGCGTTTGCCTTCAAAGTCTTTTACGGAGTTGTAGGTTTCGCCTTTTGGAATGGCGAGTGAGACTTTACATTTGGAGAATCCTAGTTTTTCTGCGATGGTAATGTTTTCACCTTTTTCTACCAACACGTTTTCGCCGATAATTGCGATATCTACCACGCCATCTCGTAAATATTGGGGAATGTCACCATTTCTGAGATAGAAAACTTCGAGTGGAAAGTTTCGCGCTGCTGCTTTGAGTTGGTCTTTTCCGTTATCGATGGAAATTCCGCAGTCTTTAAGGATTTTGAGCGAATCTTCGTTGAGTCGTCCCGATTTTTGAATGGCAATTTTTAACTTCTTCATTGTTGTTTTTTTATGCTTGAGTACAAAAATTGGGCACTAAAAAACCCGTTTGATGTACTCAAACGGGTTTTAATATATTGTTTTAAATTACTTCAATACACTATCTGCTCGCTTGAGGGCAAGTATGAAAGTGATGATGATGTAATTGTGTAAATATCATTGTTATTTTTTTTGTTGATGCAAATGTAAGTAATATTTTTTATTGCCCGCAAGTCTTTTTAAAATTTATTTTCTGCATTTTATCGAAAATATTTGACAATCCTGTTTTTTAGATTGTGATATCAAAAATGAATTCCTATTTTAGAAGCATTAATAGCCAGCCCAACTATGAAACATTTTTTGATTGCTTTTGTACTATTTTGTACATGGCTTTATTTTGGTGTACGTTACTATGAGTGTAAGGTTAAAAACTTATGCGAAATTGCTACGACTTCAGAAGTTTCAGAACCACCAAAAGTAGTTGAAAAGAAGCCTGTGGTAAAGCCACTTACCTATTTGCCTTTTACCATTACAAAGAATTCTGAAGCTATCGTTATTGCAGATAGTTTGCTGAATCCTTTGCAAACATATTTTGATTATTTGAATACGAATCAGAAACAAGAAATGGTTGTAACTTCTTTTTTTAATAAAGCAGAAAATGGAACAATTGCGCTTAAAAGAAGTGAGGCTGTTAAAGAAGCATTAAGCAATTTTGGATTGAATCCAGATCGAATTGTGATGCAAACGACACAAAAAGATTTTGAGTTTTCAGAACAAACAAATCAGTATGATAAAGGCTTTGCGTATAAGTTTCAAACCATGTCGGAAGAACGTATAGAAGCGATTGATAAAGGAATTGCTTCTAAAGTTTTGTATGCAGGTTTTGGCTCAAAAACGTTTAAACCAGATAATACGCTGAATGCATATGCTATTGAACTAAAGAATTATTTGGCAAAACATCCTACGAAACATGTGGAAATTATTGGTCACACAGATAGTAATGGAGAAGCCGAAGCCAATAAGTGGTTTGGACAACAACGTGCTAAAAGTGTGATGAATTATTTTGTTTCGCAAGGTATTGCTGCTGAAAAGTTAACAATTTCCTCGAAAGGAGAAACAGATCCGATTGCTCCCAATACTACCAAAGAAGGTCAACGATTAAATAGACGAATAGAGATTAATGTAACCAACTAAACTATATGCCACTTTTATTTTTACAAAACCTTACACCTACTACCAATTGGGAATATTTTGTTGTATTCTTGATTGGCTTTGGATGCTTTTTGATAGGCTGGATTTTTTCTAAGCGCAAAACGAAACGCAAGTATGTAAAATTGCTAGAAGAATGTGAATCTAAGAAAGCAGAAATTATCAATACAAATTATGAACCATCTGAAGGTGTTCGTGCCGTAAAAACGCGTGAACGCTCAGGAAAAGCTGTAGATTCTGAAGAAGCTACTCATGTTGATATTGAAAATTCTCCTTTAAATTTTGATAATTTTGGTATTGCGAATGCTTCTGAGAAAGACGATTTGAAACGCATTAAAGGTGTTGGTCCTTTTATTGAAGAAAAATTAAACACGATTGGTATTTATACTTTTGATCAGATTAGTAAATTTTCTCCAGAAGATATGAAAACTGTGACAGAATTGATTTCCTTTTTCCCAGGACGTATAGAACGTGATGATTGGAAAGGACAAGCAAATGTGTTAAAAAAAGGTGGTAATACTGATTTTAGTAAACGATTGAGTTCGGAAAAGTAGATTTTTAGACTTTATTAGACAATTAGATTGTTAGACTTGCTTAGATTGTTAGACTTTTTTCGCTTTGCTCAATTCAAGAATTGAAAAATTTAATGATTTAGAGTGTATTCTGATATTACTTTTTGCTTGCATAAGCAGTAAACATTTTAGAACGTTTTATACCAAATCTACCATAATAGGCAACATATAAACTTGTTTTTTAGGAACTTGTTTGATTTTTACACTAATTACTCAAAAATTAAAAAAGGGAAACGTAAGCCATTTCCCTTTTTTTGTTTTCTATTTTAAATGTTTATTGATTTCCTAGAATAAGTGGCATTCCGCTTTCTCCTGAACCAATAACAATTACTTTACTGTTTTCTGATTCTGATAGTTTTAGCGTTGCCTCAATTCCTTTTTCTTGTAGAATTTTATCCGTTAAAGAAGCACTTAATATTTTGTTAGCAGTCGCTTTTCCTTCTGCTTCTACGCGTTGTCTTTCCGCTTCTTTTTCAGCAGTTTGTAATAGATATTTATATTTTTCTAATTCTTGTTCTTTAGTTTTCTTATCTTCAATTGCAGCAGTAATTTTTGCTGGTAGTTCAATTTTTTCAACTAATACTTGAATTAAATCAATATATACGATTTGTAAGTCTTTTTTGGTTTGTGCTTCAATTTCTTTTTGGATTGAATTTTTTTTAGAAGAATATAATTCTTCCGCAGTATATTGACCAATGATACTACGTGCTACAGAACTAATAGCAGGTCTTACTTTTCTTGAATAATAATCTAAACCTACTGTTTGATGAAGCCTTCCTAAGTTGGATTTGTTAGGTTTGTACTGAATTGTTAAATCAACTTCGATAGGCAAACCGTCAACTGATAATAATTCATCTAATTTTTCTTGAACCGTTTGATCTCTAACTTCATATTTTATCATACTATTCCACGGTGCTACTACATGAAATCCTTCTCCATAAGTATTATCTATATCTACTCCACCAGAAAATTGCTTATATAAAACGCCTCCTTCTCCAGAGTTTATAGTTACGGCAGATTTTGCTATGAGTACAATTACTGCAATAATAATTATAAGTAACGGTATTCCAATTTTGGGTAATTTATCCATTTTGTATTTGTTTTATTTTTTAAATGAGTCCGTAATATTTTCTTAGAAACCATTCTAGCGCCAAGCAAATTGCAATGAGTGCTAGCAAGTATTTCCAATCAATCAAAGATACGACCTTTTCATTACTTTTTTCAATGGTTTGAAAACGTTGATCGCTTATTAATTGAGAAATGATCGACGAAGTATTGTTGTCAATATGAAATGCTTTCCCGTTTGATTGTGCTGCAATTGCTCCCAATCGTTTGGAATCTGCGTTTAAGAATTGTTTTTCAATATCAAATTCCAGAATCTTAAAGCTTCCTGATTTACTGATGTTTTTCCCTTCTGCTCTAACCGTGAAACTGTATGATGCTGGTGGAAGATTGTTTAAATCAACCGTATAAAAGCCAGTATTTAACAACATTGGATAGGTTGTCGTAGTTTCTGTGTCTTTGTTTTTGATGATTGCTGTTAAGTTAGCATTCGCATCAAATTCATACGAAGGATTAAAATATTGTGCTGTCAACTGAATTTCACGATTTCCGTAATAGAACGATTCGTAACCAACCGTTAGGCGTTCGCGTTTTTTCTTGGAAGCTAGATATTGCACCAATTTTCCAAGAAATGTATCAAATTCTATAAAGTTTTCTTGTGCTAAAAAACTGTTTGCACGCCATTTCCAGATGTTTTCTCCTGCTAAAATTGCTGCACGAATATTATTATTTGTATAAGTTGCCAACAAAGGACTGTCTGTAGAAACTCCAGAAACGGTTTGTGATAAAATTGTTTCATTTGCTACGTTAAATTCTACATCGCCAAATGAGTTTTCTAACGGTGGATAATCTGAAAAATCAATGTTTTCAATTAAGAAATTTGTATAGTTTGTATTGAGTTTTCCTTGTACTTCTTCCGTTTCTTGTAAGTCTTGTTTGCGAAAGCTTGTTTGTATGTCATTTAAGAAATTCCAATCCGTTTGCGTTCCTGTTATGGTAAAGGTATTTTTTTCTAAACGCTTTATGTTTTGATAAACTTCAGTAAATTTTCGATTTGGTTGATACAGAATAACTAGCTGATAGTCATTTAGTTTGCTAGAAGCTTCGTTTGGTTTTATAATATCAACTCCGCGTAATTCGTTACTTTCCAAACTTTTTTTCAGCGCACCTAAATCTGGATGTACAATGTCTGAGATTAAAGCAATTTTTACTTTCTGATCGATTACTTCTACAGCAAAATATCGTGTGTTGTTTTGTTTATTTTTTTCGGAATCTATTGGTGTTAGCGTCGCACGTAAAGTTTGTACGCCAATTTTTGTAGCAGAAACATTTAAGTTAACTACTTTCGAATTGTCTGTTGGAGAAAATGTCAGTTCTTTACTTGCCAAGCGTTTGCCATCTGCCGTAAGTACTAAGTTTGTTTGAATCGTTTCGTTTCCCGTATATGTCGCAATGACTTCTACAGGAAATTTATTTTTTAGATATGCGTATTTGTTGGCATTTAGCTGATCGATTTTTACATCGACAAAAGTCGTAGTATCTCCTGCAATGACAGGAAATATGGGTTGTTTTATTTTTGAAGAAAGAAATTGATAGTCGTTTCCGTAGGTTTGGTTTCCATCTGTGATTAGAATAGTTGGCGCAATTGCATCTTTGTAGAGATTGTTGATGTCTTTTAGCGCTTTTCCAATGTTTGTTTGCGATCCTGTAAAGTTGATAGAATCGCTTTCTTTTAAATCTCTCGAAAATGTATATGTATCAATTTCGAATTTATCTTGTAATTCTTGGGAGTTTTTTAGGTTTTCAAGTACTGTTTTTACTTTAGCATCATAACCCAATTCTGCTACAGAAGATGAATTGTCAACGGCAATCGTTAACACAGGTTTTTCGGTGTAATAGCTTTTTTGTTTGAATTTTGGATTGATAATTAAGAGCAATAAGGCAAATACGCTTAAAAATCTTAAAAACGAAAAAAGCACTAATTTTTTAGTGCGTTTTTTCGTTTTATAATAGTAGTGAAATATCGCAACAAGTGCTGATATTACTACTGCTATACAGATATATACTATCGTTGTGGTTTGCAATAGTTTATTTTGTTTTTATAAGTTCAAAAGAGTTTAAAAAACGTTCAATACTGTCATTTTTATCTTTGTCTGTTAAGCAAATTACTTGCGTTATAAACATAGAGTTTTCAACTAGATAGGCGTTGATATAGATAAATCCACCTTGCATAGAAACTTTAAAGCTTCTTCCTGGATAACCGTTAAATTTTACAACATTGTCATATACTAATTTACCTTGTACATTACTAACAGCTCCGTTAACAGCGCCATCTAATACCGTAGCATTGTAGTCTTCGTCTGCATCTTTAAATTGTTCTTCAGGATAGTCAGAGCGAATTACTGAATATACAGCATTGTCATCGCCTGATGTTGGTGAATACATAATCATGTGCATGTCTAATTCTCCAACTGCTGTACTAACTTTTTGTACTGTTCTTTCTGGTGTGTTTGGATAATATGCAACAAAAGCTAAATCTTCTGCTTTATATTTTTCCCAGTTTTGTGCATTTACTGCGCTGAATGACAGTAGAAAGACTGTCATTAAAAAAATTGCATTTTTCATATGTGATTATTTGGTTTATGTCAACATTCCACCGTCGACGTTCAATACTTGTCCTGTGATATATGCTGACATATCACTTGCTAAGAAAACACAGGTATTTGCTACATCTTCTGGAGTTCCACCTCTTTTTAATGGAATGGCATCTCTCCAACCTTTTACAACATCTTCAGGGAGTTTTCCTGTCATTTCAGTTTCTATAAAACCTGGCGCAATTACATTACTACGAATGTTTCTAGAGCCTAATTCTAATGCTACCGATTTTGAGAATCCGATGATTCCTGCTTTGGAAGCCGCATAGTTTGTTTGTCCAGCATTTCCTTTTACTCCAACTACAGAACTCATGTTAATGATGGATCCTTTTCGTTGTTTCAACATGGTACGTTGTACCGCTTTTGTCATGTTGAAAACTGATTTTAAGTTGACTTCAATTACTTTGTCGAAATCATCTTCTGAAATACGCATTAAAAGATTGTCTTTGGTAATTCCTGCATTGTTGATTAATACATCTATTGATCCAAATTCTTTTAATACTTCCGCCGCCAAATCTTGTGATTGTTGAAAATCTGCGGCATTACTTTGGTATCCTTTGGCTTTTACGCCTAATTCGTTTAATTCTTTTTCCAATTCATTTGCAGCTTCTACAGACGAGCTGTATGTAAATGCTACGTTTGCTCCATGTGCTGCAAATACTTGCGCTATTCCTTTTCCTATTCCTCTACTTGCGCCTGTAATGATGGCTGTTTTGCCTTCTAATAATTTCATACGTATTTATGGTTGATTTTATTTAATTCAAATATAGTCAGAATAGTTAGGTTAGCAATAACACATCTTAGGATTATTCTTGAAAAAATAGCTTTGTTCTTAAATAAGTCTTTGACATAAAATGATTTATAAATGTATCAAAAAAAGAGAGAGTTTCCATATTTTTTGTTAAAATCTCTCTAAAAACTGTAACAACACTTTTTTTTAGTCGTCATACTTAAATAATCAAACAAAAAACTAAATCATGAGAAAATTACTGCTTTTTTCTCTTATCTTGCTTTTTATGGCATGTAAAGAGGATACAAAAAAACAACCTGAGCTTGCTGAAAAGCAACCAGCACCAAAAATTTCAGTTAAAGATTTCTTTAAAAATTCTGAAAAATCCACCTTCCGTTTGTCTCCAAATGGAGAATATATTTCTTTTTTAGCACCTTATAAAGATCGAATGAACATTCATGTTAGAAAGTTTGACAGTGACGAAGTAACACGTGTAACAAGTGTTGAAGATCGTGACCTTTCAGGCTATTTCTGGGCAAATGATGATCGTTTGGTATATATTAGAGATAAAGGCGGAAACGAAAATTTTCATCTTTTTGCCGTGAATAAGGATGGAACTAATGAAAAAGATTTAACTCCTTTTGATGGTGTACGTGCTCAGATTATTGATGCACTTCAAGATAATGAAGATGAATTGATTATTGAGCTGAATAAACGAATTCCACAAGTTTTTGATCCGTATCGATTGAATATTAATACAGGAGAACTCGAATTGCTTTATGAAAACCCTGGCAATATTACAGGTTGGCAAACTGACCACGACGGGAAACTTCGTTTAGCATACGTTACCAATGGTGTCGATAATACAATTATGTACCGAGCTACAGAGAAAGATCCTTTTAAGGAAGTAATTACGACGAATTTTAAGCAAACTTTAGCACCACAGTTTTTTGACTTTGATAATGGTGATGTAGTGTATGCTGCTTCTAATTTAGGACGAGATAAAGCCGCAATTGTCAAATACGATTTGAAAGAGAATAAAGAAATAGAAGAAATTTTTATGGACACCGAAGTGGATGTCGATGGAATTTCATATTCTAACAAACGAAAAGTACCAACGTTTATCAGCTACACTAGAGCAAAACTAAACAGAAAGTTTTTAGATAAGGATGCTGAAAATCTTTTTAAGATGCTTGAGGATAAGTTAGGTACGGATCATGAATATTATATTACTTCAAGTAATAAGAATGAAGATAAGTTTTTGATTTATGCTGGAAATGATAAAACACGTGGCTCCTATTATTTTTATGATACAAAGACTGAGAATTTAAAACACATGGCAGATTTGAGTCCATGGTTAAATTCTGAACATATGGCAGCTATGAAACCTATCTCCTACACTTCTAGAGATGGTTTAACGATTCATGGATATTTGACCCTGCCTGTTGGTATAAAAGCAGAAAACTTGCCTGTTGTGGTGAATCCGCATGGTGGTCCTTGGGCGCGTGATAATTGGGGATTTAATCCTGAAGTACAGTTTTTAGCAAATAGAGGTTTTGCCGTGTTACAAATGAATTTTAGAGGTTCTACAGGATATGGAAAGCAGTTTTGGGAGAGTTCTTTTAAGAAATGGGGACAGGAAATGCAAAACGATATTACAGATGGTGTAGAATGGTTGATTGCTGAAGGTATTGCTGATAAAGATCGTATTGCAATTTACGGCGGAAGTTACGGTGGTTATGCTACATTAGCAGGAATTACCAATACGCCAGATTTGTATGCTGCGGCTGTAGATTATGTAGGTGTTTCTAATTTATTTACGTTTATGGAAACTATTCCGCCATATTGGGAACCGTATAAGAAAATGTTACACGAAATGGTTGGAGATCCAAGTACGAAAGATAGTATTATGATGAAACAAAATAGTCCTGTTTTTCATGTAGATAAGATCAAAGCAGCGTTGTTTGTGGCGCAAGGAGCTAATGATCCACGTGTGGTTCAGGCAGAATCAGATCAAATGGTAGAAGCGTTGCGTAAAAACGGCGTAACTGTAGAATATATGCTGAAAGAGAATGAAGGTCACGGATTTAGAAATCAAGAAAATCGATTTGATTTTTATAATTCTATGATTAAATTTTTGAACGAGAATATGACTAAGAAAGTGAAAGGGTAGTTTTTAATGTATCAATTTGAAAATATATCAATTGACTTTACCTATATAAAGAAGAGACTGTTTATAAAGATTACAAAAACGTCATTCTGGACTTGATCCAGAATCTCATTAGTTTGATTATCAACTTTTATGGGAAACCGAATCAAGTTCGGTTTGACGAAACCTGTACTTTTTAGACAGTCTTTTTTTATATTTTTTAATCTATACTTTAAGAAAAATTAGTAACAATTTCTTCTCCAATAATTTCTATCATTTCTGCTGCTGATTTGGAAGCGTATTTTAGATTTAAAATCACATGGTTTACCCCAAATTTTTCAAGTAATTTTAAATGAGTGTTTGCATATTCCGTTCCTGATCTGAATCCGAGGTGAATTGGTGTTGGATTTGCCTTTGTATCATCAACCAAATCAACATATAAAGATTGCATAAATGGTTTCCAGCCTTCTGACGCTTTTGATAAAGCCATGTTCCATTGTTGCATGACCATTTGTAACGTTCTAAAATCTCTCGGATAATACAACCAACCATCTGCATTAACAGCAATCCAATCTAATGATTGTCCAGAATGTCCTGTAACAAACATTGGTGTTTTTTTATGATATTTTGGTAATAAATCAATTCCTCCATTAGTAGCACCATAGAATTTAGAGGTGTAGTTTGGAAAATCGCCTTGTAAGGCTTTAATATAATAAAAACTGTCTCTAAATAGTTCTGATTTTTGTGACAATTCTTGATTGAAAGCAGGATATTCTATTGGACGATCACCAGAAGCTACACCTAAAAGTAATCTTTCATTTGATAAGATTTGAAGACTGTTTATAGATTTTGCTGTGTGTACAGGATGTCGTAACGGCAATATAATACTAGCAGAACCCAATGCTATTTCAGTAGTTTGGTTCATGATATGAGTCATATAAATCCACGGATCAAATAATTGTCCTGCGTCACCAAAAGACGGATCATTAAAGGGCACATCTCTAAACCAAAGTGCTTTAAAACCTAATGCTTCTGCTCGTTTTGCCAATACTTCTTGATCTTTCATTGTAGGGACAGAACCATTATAAGATTCTAATGGAAAAACCAATCCTAAAGTGAGTTTTCCTTTTGTGGCAACTTTCGAAAATACACTCATTTATTGCTTTAAAATTTTTTCAGTTTCAGAGATTAGTTGTTCAATTTTTTCCGTGTTGTAAGCATCAGCATGTGCTTTAGCGTACATTCCTTTGTCATTATTAAAGTACTTCCCACTAGCATTTTTATGTGCATCTGAAGTTGCTAATTCAAATAGAATATTCGCACCTTTATCGGCAGATGACCAATGATGACCGTAGGCTTCTTGTACCATTCGAGTATTGAGTAAAGATCCTGGATTTACAGCAATAGTAACTATAGATTCAATTTTTTTAGAAATATAAAAACTCCACATTGTTAAAGCTAGTTTGCTTTGTGCATACGCTTGTTGCTCAGGAATAGATTCATTACCTCGTAAAGCATCAATTGAAACGGATGATTGTGCTGCTGAACTTAGATTGATAATTCGTGGTGCATTGCTATTTTTTAAAAGTGGAATTAAAGCATTCGTCAATATATACGGAGCGAGATAATTTACCACGAATCGAAGATCTAATTTGTTTTTGTTTTGTTGTTGTTTGCTCTTAAAGACTCCTGCATTATTGATTAATACATCAATTTTAGAAAAATCAGATTCTATTTGAGAAGTCATTGTTTCTATAGTGCTAAAATCGCTTAAATCAGAAATATACCCATGAATGTTATTATTGGAGGTTTCTGATTTGATTTCTGAGATAGTTGTATTTAATTTTTCTAGATTTCTTCCATGTAAAATTAGCGTATGTCCATCTTTTGCTAGCAGTATTGCGGTTAATTTTCCTACTCCGTCTGTGCTTCCTGTGATTAAAATTGTTTTAATGATTTTTTAATTCTTATGCTTCCATTGGTGCGTATATACATTAGTACGTCACTCGTAACTTCAGAAATAGTATGAATAGCTTTGTCAGTTGCGTGAAATGAACTACCAGGGTTTAGCTTTTTGGTTTCTTTATTTTGTGGCAATATATACTGTAAATTCCCTTCAATGATAACGGAATGCAGAACACTTCCATCTGTTGAAAGAGTTCCTTTAAAGTCTTTTGGAAGTTTTACAAATATGCCTTTGGAGTTCCCATCATCCCACAAAAAGCTAATAGTAGCATTGCTTTCAGTAGCTATCCAATTTGACTTTTTATGATCTAACCATACTACATTTGATGCGTCAATATTTATTGGTAATTCGCCACTATCAAAAGATTTGTCGACTGGTTTAACCAAATATGGTCCTTTATCGATTTCGACTAAAGCAATATTTTCTTCTCCTTTAGCTGCGGTAATATGTGATTCACCTTTAGGCTGTGTCCAAAAACTACCTGATCCCATCCACATGTTTACAGCTTTTGGATCGTCATTATGAATTTTCCCTTTTATGACTACTGCCCTATACGTAACATTATGAATGTGTGGCGGAGATGAAAAACCATCCACAAATTTTGCTAAAAAACCTGTTGGAATAGTATCGTTTCTATCACCCCAAATAGTTCCTGCTTTAGGACTTTGATCGCCTCTTGCGGGATTTAGTTTTTCCCACTTTATTTCAGATGCAAGAATCACTTTATTTGTAGGGTTTTCAATTTTTTCTGCTAGTTTGGAATTCGTATTGGTGACTTCACTTTTTAATTGATTGGATTGATTACAAGAAATCATAAGCAAAACTGCTGCTATAAGTGAGACACATAATATTCTTTGTTTCATAGTTTTTTTTTAAAGAGTTAATTTTGAAAGATGCCTATTATCTTTTTAATAATTCTTTACATCATAAATAAAACTTAGTATACAAAATTATTTATGCTATAAAAAATATAGTTTTAAAATTAAGTATAGTTTTAATTTTACACAATAACGGTCAAAAATGATAGTATGAATGTGGTTTTGGTACTTATACCAATTCTATTATAAAATATAACTAATTGTTAATTTATTTTTCTACTTCATAGCTACGGCTATACTTTGATTTTATGCCTTTAATACCCGAAAATTAATTTTAATTCTATAAATCACATTCTATAGTAGAATTGGTATTAAACAAAAAAAGTGCTTCCTAATTGGAAGCACTTTTTAGTTAATATAAAATCGTCAATTTATTGCTTAATGTCTTTTGGCTTTTCATAATTGAATAGATAATCAATGTCCATTTCTTGAATTTTTCCAAGTTTTGATAAGGCTTTCATATCCACATCTTTCTTGTTTCCAATAACCATGACATTGTATTGCTCACCTTTGATGTTTTCATTGAAGAATTCTTTCAGATCAGCAAGCGTCATTTTTTCAATGGCTTTGTACATTTCTTCTCTGTGATCTTTGTCAATTCCCAACTTTTGCAATCTCTCGTAAGTCCAGAAAATGTTTGATTTTGTAATACGTTGCGCCGCCAATTTTTTAAGCGTTGCTTCTTTGGCTGCATTGAATTGTTCTTCAGCTTCTGGCATATCATTCATTAAACTCAACATCGCATCAACTGCTTGTGGCATTTTGTTGGCTTGTGTACCAATGTATGCCATTACATAGTTTGAATCGTTTTTGTCATTTGCCTCTGCATAGTATGAATATGCAGAATATGCTAATGATTTAGATTCTCTGATTTCTTGGAATACGATAGACGATAAACCACTTCCAAAGTATGTGTTGAATAAGGTTGAAGCTGCCATGTTTTCTGCTTTGAAAGGTTCTCCTTTAGCCAAAAACATCATTTCTGCTTGTACCATATCATAATCAACAAAGAATACATTTCCGCCAGTTTCTAGCTCTGTATATTCTGTAGCTGCTGGATATTCTTTTAAATCGTCAGCAACCTTGTGGTGTTCGTTTAATGCCGCTACTGCTGCATCAACATCTTTTCCGTAGTAAAAAATACGTTGGTTATAGTTTTTAAAGTCTTTTACTAAATCTACCAATTCTTGCGGATTCATTTCGTTTAATTCACTATTACTAAAGATGTTACGCAAACGAGAGTTTTCTCCGTATTTGGCATAACTCATTAAACCTCTTTGCAAAATACTTCCTTTACGTGTTTTTGTGTTTTGTCTTGATTTTAAAATCTGTGTTACATATTTGTCGTAAGCTTCTTGGTTTGGCACAGCATTGTTCCATAAGTGCGATAGTAGTTTTAATCCTTCTGGTAAATTTTCTTTTAATCCGTTTAAACCAACATATGATTTTTCTGCACCTGTACTTACGTAGTAACTGATTCCTAATTTGTAGAACTCCTTTTTTAGTTCTTCCGCAGAATATTTATCAGTTCCTAAGTATTCCATGTAACCAACACCTAAACCAAGTTTTTTGTCGTTGTCACTTCCCATATCAAATATGATATTCATGTCAAACAGATCATTTTGTTCATTTTCGATGTAAGAAACTTTGATTCCGTTGTCTAATTCTGTCTCTTTGATGGCAGATTTAAAATCTACATATTTAGGCTGTAATGGTGTAGCTTCACGCGCATTAAACGCTTTCATATACGCAGAACTTTTATCTCTGTTTAAATTTACAGGAGTAATTCCTGGGTTTTCAACTTTTACAATAGAGTTGTCTGCTCCTTTACGCTTGTATGTCACTACATAGTTATCTTTGTAGAATTTGTTAGCAAATTCAACCAATTCTTCTTTTGTAATTTTCTTAAGATCATCTAAGAATTTTACTTTTTTCGACCAATCTTCATGGTGAATGAACGCATTGTAATAAGCACTCGCTAGTGCAGTACTGTTTTCATATTGTTGTGTTTGACTTAGTTTAAGATCATTGATTACGGCATCAATCATCCAGTCTTCAAATTCTCCTTTTTTTAGCTTTTCAATTTGCGCTAGTAATAAGTTCTTAACTTCGTCTAATGTTTGACCCGTTTTTGGGTAACCTGATAATGTATGATATCCGTAATCATTTAAGAATGTTGGAGAACTACGTGCATATTGTACCGCTTGTTTTTGATTTAAATTTAAATCGATCAAACCTGCATTTCCATTAGATAAAATCATATCTACCAACGTCACGTATTTTTCATCTTTTGTATTGACACCGCCAGAACGGAAAGAAATTGAGATGTTTTCTGCAGTTGGTCCAAATACTTCTTTTACAACAGGAGAAGCAATTGGTTGTTCTTTAGGCAACGTAGGATGCGTTACTTCTTTTTTCTCCATTTTACCAAATGTGTTCGCCACTTTTTGAATAGTTTCATCAAAATCAATATCACCTACCAAAACTACTGCCATATTGTTTGGCACATAATATTTGTTGAAATAGTTGTGAATTGCTACCATAGAAGGATTTTTAAGATGCTCCCCTATTCCAATAGTTGACTGTTGTCCGTAAGGATGATTTGGAAATAGTCCATCTAACATTGCTGCATAACTCTTTCTTCCATCATTATCTTGACCTCTATTGAATTCTTCAAAAACCGCTTCTAATTCTGTGTGAAATAAACGTAATACTAATTGTCCGAAACGCTCACTTTCAAGGTCTAACCATTTGTCTAATTCGTTTGCTGGAATTTTATTTTTATAAACAGTTTCTTCATGCCAAGTATGTGCATTTGTTCCTGTAGCACCTAATGAGCTTGTCATTTTATCATACTCATTTGCAATACTATAATTGGAAGCTTCTAAAGAAACTTCGTCAATTTTTTTATAGATTTCTTTTTTCTTTTCAGGATCTTTTTCTGCTCTGTGTTCCTCGTATAAGTCTGAGATTTGTTGAAGATATTCTTTTTCTTTTTCCCAGTCCAACGTTCCAATTTCATCAGTTCCTTTAAAGACCATGTGCTCTAAGTAATGCGCCAATCCTGTAGATTCTTTCGGATCGTACACAGAACCTGCTCTTACCGCAATATACGTTTGGATTTTTGGTTCATCGCTATTTTTACTTAAGTATACTTTTAGACCATTGTCTAGTGTATATAAACGTAATCCTGTTGGATCGTTTGCAACGGTTTCGTATGAAAAACCATTTGCGTCTTTTTGTTGTGATACTTTGACTTCATTAGAAGCAACATCATTGTTTTCTTTACAGCTGAAAATCGTAAGTGTGAATACGATCAACAACAGTAGATTGATTTTTTTCATTATTTATATTTGATTAGTTTGTAATAGTAAACGCTAAAATCATAATTATTATATACTTTACAGCAATTATTCACTATTTTAACGTTTTATTAATTGTGCTATGTGTCTTATTTTACATGTATTTGTTACAGATATGATATAAATATGTATTGCTGTAGTTTTTTCATTTAGTTTACAGAAAGAAAAGTCATTAGGATTAAGGTTTTAAAGGAAATTAATCTTTTAGAAAAGAAAAAAGCGCAGTATCAAAATGATACTACGCTTTTATATATTTTGATTGCGTTTGTTGTTATCCAACTACTTCTGCAACTTTTTTTCCAATTTCTGCTGGCGAATCTACTACGTGAATTCCACATTCGCGCATGATTCTTTTCTTTGCTTCTGCGGTATCATCAGCTCCACCAACAATAGCTCCGGCGTGTCCCATTGTTCTTCCTTTTGGTGCTGTTTCTCCTGCAATAAAACCAACAACTGGCTTTTTGCTTCCGCTTTCTTTGTACCATTTAGCAGCATCTGCTTCTAATTGACCACCAATTTCTCCAATCATTACCACACATTCTGTAGCTTCATCATTGATTAGTAATTCAACAGCTTCTTTTGTCGTAGTTCCAATAATTGGATCTCCACCAATTCCGATGGCTGTTGTAATTCCTAAACCTTGTTTTACTACTTGATCGGCAGCTTCATATGTTAATGTTCCTGATTTTGAAACGATTCCTACTTTTCCTTCTTTGAAAACAAATCCTGGCATGATTCCTACTTTTGCTTCTCCTGGCGTAATCACACCTGGACAGTTAGGACCTACTAAACGACAGTCTTTGTCGCTAATGTAAGCAGCAACTTTTGTCATGTCTGCAACAGGAATTCCTTCTGTAATTGTAATAATTACTTTGATTCCTGCATCGGCAGCTTCCATAATTGCATCGGCAGCAAATGCTGGCGGCACAAAAATAATTGTAGTATCTGCTCCAACTTTTTCTACAGCTTCAGAAACTGTGTTAAAAACAGGCTTGTCTAAATGTGTTTGTCCACCTTTTCCTGGAGTTACACCACCAACTACGTTAGTTCCGTACTCAATCATTTGACCTGCATGAAATGTTCCTTCACTTCCTGTAAATCCTTGAACAATTATTTTTGAATCTTTGTTTACTAAAACGCTCATTTGATATTTGTTTTTTGGCTGAACAAAAATAGTTTTTTCTAGAGTATTTGTAAAGTATTTTTTGAATTTTATCTGTAAATACTTTTTCTACGGAAAATCTATTTTATTCTTTTAAGTTTTCTATTTTTTTTATCAATTCTGGAATTTGACGAATTGACGCAATTTCCTTGTATTTTTTCCTAAAATCATCTGCAGGAGTTCCAAAGTAACTTTTTCCACCTTCTAGACTTTTGCTTACGCCAGATTGTGCCGAAATTACTGCCTTTGCTCCTATCGTGATTCCACTTGTAATTCCTACTTGTCCCCAAATAGTCACTTCATCTTCAATGACTACACAACCTGCAATTCCCGTTTGAGAAGCGATTAAACATTTTTTTCCAATGACAGTATCGTGTCCTACATGCACTTGATTGTCAATTTTAGTACCTTCTTTGATGGTTGTATCGCCAGTAACACCTTTATCAATCGTACATAACGAACCCAAGTCTACATTATCTTCTAAAACAACACGCCCACCAGAACGCAATTTATCAAAGCCTTCAGGACGTTTTTTGTAATAAAAAGCATCTGCTCCTAAAACCGTTCCTGAATGAATGGTGACGTTGTTCCCTATAACTGCATTGTCATAAATAGCAACATTAGCATGAATCAGACAATCATCACCAATAGTAACATTGTTTCCAATAAAACAGTTTGGCTGAATGATGGTGCGTTCTCCAATTGTAGCAGAAGGCGAAATAGCTGCTGTCGCATGCACAAACGGACGAAAGTGATTGGTAAGCGTATTGAAATCTCGAAAAGGATCGTCAGAAATTAATAATGCTTTTCCTTCTGGGCAATCAACTTGTTTATTTATTAGTACAATCGTGGCTTTTGATTCTAATGCCTTGTCATAGTATTTTGGATGATCGACAAAGACAATATCACCAGCTTCTACTACGTGAATTTCGTTCATTCCATGCACAGGAAATGTAGCGTCACCAACATACGAAGTGTTGATGATTTCAGCGATTTCTTTAAGTGTGTGTATTCTAGGGAGTTTCATCTGTTATTTTTTTATGGATTCAGATGTGTTTTAAAATAAAAAAGCGCAATGTGTATGATTGCGCTTTTGGAAATGTTTATTCTTTTATGCGTTCCATGTAGGAACCTTTTTCTGTCTCTACTTTGATTTTATCTCCTTCATTGATGAATAATGGCACATTGACTCTTGCGCCTGTTTCCACTGTTGCAGGTTTGGTAGCATTCGTTGCTGTATTTCCTTTTACGCCTGGCTCCGTATGCGTCACTTCTAGAATAACACTTGCTGGCATTTCTACAGATAATGGAGCATTGTCTTCTGAGTTGATTAAGATTTTTACATTTTCTCCTTCTTTTAATAAATCTGGAGCATCTAAAGCTGTTTTTTGCAACGTAATTTGATTGTAATCTTGTGTATTCATAAAGTGAAATGTATCGCCATCATTGTATAAATACTGAAATGTGTGTGTTTCTACACGTACATCATCAATTTTATGACCTGCAGAAAATGTGTTATCAATTACTTTTCCTGTAGTAACACTTTTTAGTTTTGTACGCACAAATGCAGGACCTTTTCCTGGTTTTACGTGTAAAAATTCTACAATTTTATAGATGTCGTGGTTGTAACGGATGCATAATCCTTTGCGAATATCTGAAGTACTTGCCATGTTGTATTTTTTTTAATTTGATGTAATATATCCTTTCATGATTCCTCTATGAGAGTTTTTGATGAATTGTAAGATTTCATCACGCTCTGTAGTGGCTTCCATTTCTGCTTCAATGATTTCAGCAGCTTGCGTGTTGTTGTAATTTTTTTGGTAGAGAATTCTAAATATGTTTTGAATCTCGCGAATTTTTTCGGTTGTAAAACCACGTCTACGCAAACCAACAGAGTTGATTCCTACGTATGATAATGGTTCACGAGCTGCTTTTACGTATGGTGGCACATCTTTTCGTACTAACGAACCGCCCGTAACGAACGCGTGGTTTCCGATGGAACAGAATTGATGTACAGCCGTCATTCCCGCAAGGATGACATGATCGCCCACAGTGATATGTCCTGCTAACGTACTGTTATTTGAAAAAATGCAATTATCGCCCACAATACAATCGTGCGCTACGTGGCAATACGCCATGATTAGGCAGTTTTTCCCAATTACCGTTTTCATACGATCAGAAGTTCCTTTGTTGATGGTAACACACTCACGAATGGTGGTGTTGTCTCCTATTTCAGTAATGGTATCTTCGCCTTGATATTTTAAATCTTGTGGTGGCGCAGATATGACAGCACCTGGAAAGATGTTACAGTTTTTCCCGATTCGCGCTCCTTCCATGATGGTTACATTTGAACCGATCCAAGTTCCTTCGCCAATAATGACATTGTTATGAATGGTTGTAAAAGGCTCTACAACAACATTTTTTGCAATTTTTGCGCCAGGATGAACATATGCTAAAGGTTGATTCATCTACTATTTTTTAGTTAATTCTTTATAAGTTGGATTGTAAAATACACTTTTTTTTGAAAGTGTTATTTTTTTACAATGTCTTCTTCTTTTTTACGTGCAATTTGTGCCATGAGTTCCGCTTCGGCAACTAATTTACCGTTTGCATACGCATAGGCTTGCATGTGGCAAATTCCTCTACGAATTGGCGTGATTAGATCGGCTTTGAATATTAAGGTATCACCTGGAACTACTTTTTGTTTAAATTTTACTTTGTCTATTTTCATAAAGAAAGTCAAGTAGTTTTCTGGATCTGGAACCGTACTTAATACTAAGATTCCTCCTGTTTGTGCCATAGCTTCTACTTGTAATACTCCAGGCATTACAGGCGCTCCAGGGAAATGCCCTACGAAAAACGGTTCGTTCATCGTTACATTTTTTACACCAACCACATGCTTGTCAGATAATTCTAAAATTTTATCTACGAGTAAGAATGGTGGTCTGTGCGGTAACATCGTCATAATTTGATTGATGTCCATTAAAGGCGTTTGATGCAAATCGTATGTTGGTACTTTGTTACGCTTTTCTATTTTTATGATTTTAGACAGTTTTTTAGCAAATTGTGTGTTTACGTAATGTCCAGGTTTGTTGGCAATTACTTTTCCGCGAATGCGTGTTCCTACCAAAGCCAAATCGCCAATAACGTCTAATAATTTGTGACGTGCTGCTTCGTTTGGATGATGTAACGTAAGGTTGTCTAAGATTCCGTTAGGTTTTACCGCAATGTTTTCTTTGCCGAAAGCCACTCGAAGTTTGTCCATGGTTTCTGGAGATAGTTCTTTATCTACATATACAATGGCATTGTTTAAGTCTCCACCTTTGATTAAACCGTGTTCTAACAACGTTTCTAGTTCGTGTAAGAAACTGAATGTTCTTGAACTTGCGATGTCTTTTTTGAAATCGGAAATGTGCTTTAAGGTAGCATTTTGTGTTCCTAACACTTTTGTTCCGAAATCGACCATTGTAGTTACTTGGTATTCATCTGAAGGAATGATCGTGATTTCGCTTCCAGTTTCTTCATCAATGTATGAGATGACATCTTTTACAATGTATTCTTCTCTTTCTTTTTCTTGCTGAACGATTCCTGCTTCTTCTAAAGCTTCTAGAAAGAATTTTGCAGAACCATCCATGATTGGCGGTTCAGAAGCATCTAATTCTATGATAACATTGTCGATTTCTAAACCAACTAATGCTGCTAATACGTGCTCGCAAGTTTGAATTTTTACACCTCTTTTTTCTAAAACCGTTCCACGCTGCGTATTTACTACGTAGTTTGCATCAGCTTCAATGATTGGATGACCTTCAAGGTCAATTCTCACGAAAGTGTAACCATTATTTTCTGGCGCAGGTTTAAAAGTTAATAATACTTCTTTTCCTGTGTGAAGTCCAACGCCTTTTAAAGATACTTCTTTAGCGATGGTTGTTTGTTTAACAATAATTTCACTCATTGTTGTTAATTTTTTTTTCTAGTTGATTGATTGTTTTTGCGAGTTTTGGTAGATTTTTAAAGTATACATACGATTTATTGTAATCTCCATAGTTTAATGCTGGTGAACCTTGTAATGTTTCTCCATCTTTTATATTTCTTCCAATTCCAGATTGTGCTTGAATTTTTACATTGTCGCCAATAGTAATATGCCCTACAATTCCGACTTGACCACCAATCATACAGTTTTCTCCAATTTTGGTAGAACCTGCAATTCCTGTTTGTGCGGCAATGACTGTATTTTTTCCTATTTCGACATTGTGTGCAATTTGTATTTGATTGTCGAGCTTTACTCCTTTTCTGATGATGGTAGATCCTAACGTTGCTCTGTCGATCGTAGTTCCTGCGCCAATATCTACATTAGCTTCTAGAATTACATTTCCTGTTTGTGGTACTTTTTGATATTCTCCTTTTTCATTCGGCGCAAAGCCAAAACCATCTGCTCCAACAATAGCTCCACTATGTATGACGCAATTATCTCCAATGACAGATTCTGAGTAGATTTTAGCTCCAGCAAAAATGACAACGTTGTTTCCAATCGTTACATTGTCGCCAATATATGCGTTTGGATATACTTTTACATAATCGCCAATTTGTACATTATCGCCCATATACGAGAATGCACCAAAGTACAATTCTTTTCCATAGGAAGCGGTTTCAGAAATAAATGCAGGTTGTTCTATACCCACCTTATTGAGCTTTACTTTGTTGTAGTATTCTAGGAGTTTTGAAAATGATTTGTAGGCATCTTCAACTTTGATGAGCGTTGTAGTTAATTCTTCTTCGGCAGCAAAATCTTTATTTACAATTGTGATTGATGCACGCGTACTGTATATGTACTGTGTGTATTTTGGATTTGCTAAGAAAGTTAATGAACCTTCTGTACCTTCTTCTATTTTAGAAAGTTTTGATACTTCAGTGTTTGGATCACCTACGATATCTCCTTCTAAAATACCTGCTATTTGTGTCGCTGTAAACTTCATTCCCGCAAAAGTATAAAAAAACTACTAAAGTTTGTCTTTTGGGTAACATATATAATATTTTGTCACAGGTTTTGAGAGTGCTTTGAGGTTTAATTGATCGGAAGCTTTTACCACATCTTGTATTTTTCCTGTTTTCATCAGGATGTTTATATTTTGACTTGTGGTTTTGTATGCCTGATTGGATATTTCGCCCGAAAACACAAAATAGGAAGCTTCTGCTTTACTAATATTATATTGCTTCATTAGACTCTGTGTTTCGTTTTGAAGCTTTTTAGTCGCGATTTTTTTGTTTTTGATTTTTATCTTGAGTAAATCACGATTGATTATCATTTTACAGAGATTTGATAATACAAAATCAGCTTCATTCATCCATTCTTTCATGGCAGAAACGATATCGTAATCGTCCAATTTGGCAAATTGATCTAAAACTTCATAGTTAAAATCTTCAATAGAAATTTCATTTTCAATAAAGAATGATAACGCCGCACTTGCTTGTAGTTTTGTACCTTGTAACGTGAGTTCTTTGGCTCTTTTGAGTACGCGAATTAACAATTGTTCTGCCACTAAACTCGTTTTATGTAAATAGACTTGCCAATACATTAAACGTCTGGCAACTAGAAATTTTTCAACTGAATAGATGCCTTTTTCTTCTATGACTAATTCGTCATCAACCACACTTAACATTGTAATAATTCGTTCGGAATTGATGTTTCCTTCCGCAACACCCGTGTAAAAACTGTCTCGTTTTAAATAATCGGCTCTATCCATATCAATTTGACCAGAAATTAACTGATACATGAATTTTCTTGGATAATTTCCTTTAAATATTTCGATGGCAAGCGTTAAACTTCCGTTAAATTCTTTGTTCAATTGTTCCATCAATAGCAACGAAATTTCTTCGTGATGTACACTATTTACAATACTGTGTTCCATGGCATGCGAGAAAGGTCCGTGACCAATATCGTGCAATAAAATAGCAATAAGTAAGGCTTGTTTTTCTTCTTCTGAAATTTCAACTCCCTTAAAACAAAGCACTTGAATAGCTTTTTGCATTAAATGCATGCAACCCAACGCATGATGAAAACGCGTATGATGTGCGCCAGGATATACCAGATATGACATGCCCATTTGTGAAATTCTGCGTAAGCGCTGAAAATATTTATGTTCGATTAAGTCGAAAATGAGCGGATTAGGAATTGTAATAAATCCGTAAATTGGGTCGTTTAAGATTTTGAGCTTATTTCTAGTATTCAACTTGTACTTTTTTATACGTTTTTTAGAGTAAGCACAAATATAAGTACATAATAACAAGCATTGCTAATAATTTACTAAATAAAGACATACATGAGTGCATTCAAGATTCTTTGGGTTGATGATGAAATTGATTTATTAAAGCCACATATCCTCTTTTTACAGAAAAAAAATTACGACGTTACTACCTGCACGAGCGGAACAGAAGCGATTGAATTGATTGATTCAACTCGTTTTGATATTGTTTTGTTAGACGAAAACATGCCTGGATTGACTGGAATTGAAACGTTGGCAGAATTAAAAGAGAAACAAAACAACCTTCCTGTAGTAATGATTACCAAAAGTGAGGAAGAATATATTATGGAAGAAGCGATTGGCTCTAAGATTGCCGATTATTTGATAAAACCTGTGAATCCGAATCAGATTTTGTTGAGTTTGAAGAAGAATTTAGATCATTCGCGACTAATTTCTGAGAAAACGACTTCTAATTATCAACAAGAGTTCCGAAAGATTGCAATGGATATGGCAATGGTAAATTCTATTGAAGAATGGATTGAGTTGTATCAAAAATTGATTTATTGGGAATTGCAATTGGAAGATATTGAAGACAGTGGCATGTTTGAAATTTTGGAATCGCAAAAGCATGAAGCCAATGTGCAATTTGGAAAATTTATTGATAAAAATTATCCTGATTGGTTTGGCAATGAAGAAGCGCCAATTATGTCACATACATTATTTAGAGAATTGGTAGTTCCTGAAATTAGCAAAGCGCAACCGACTTTATTAGTTGTGATTGATAATTTACGTTACGATCAGTGGAAAGCGTTTGAACCTATTGTAAATACACATTATAAGAAAGAAAAAGAAATTCCGTTTGTTAGTATTTTACCAACAGCAACTCAATATGCAAGAAATGCTATATTTTCAGGCTTGATGCCTTCTGATATGGAAAAATTACATCCTGAATATTGGAAAAATGATACGGATGATGGCGGGAAAAATTTGCACGAAGATGATTTCTTAAAAGCTCAATTAAAGCGTTTAGGATTGAACATTAAACATGAATATCATAAAATTACCAGTTTAAAAGGCGGTAGAAAGCTCGCAGACAACTTTAAATCTCAAAAAGATAATGATTTAACGGTTGTTGTATATAACTTTGTAGATATGCTCTCACACGCCAAAACCGAAATGGAAGTTGTAAAAGAGCTGGCTTCCAATGATAAAGCGTATCGTTCGTTGACACAGAGTTGGTTTAAAAATTCTCCGTTGTTAGATATCATTCAGCAGTCGCAACGTTTAGGATTTAAGTTGATTATTACTACCGACCACGGAACTATTAATGTAAAACATCCTTCAAAAGTAGTTGGAGACAAAAATACTAGCTTGAATTTACGTTACAAAACAGGAAGAAGCTTAACATACGAGCAGAAAGATGTATTGGCGGCAAAAGATCCGAAAACGATTCATTTACCTTCGATTAATATGAGTAGTTCTTTCATATTTGCAAAGACTGATTTGTTCTTCGCATATCCAAATAATTACAATCATTATGTAAGTTATTACAGAAATACCTACCAACATGGTGGCGTTTCTTTGGAAGAAATGATTATTCCGTTTGCGGTATTATCGCCTAGATAAAAATTATATTCTAAAAAATACAACTTAAAAAATCTCTATTGAAGCGTGTGGAGTCTATACTCCTACATGCTTTTTTTTAACATAATACAAAGAGAATACACATCGCTCAACAAGTGATTTTATAGGTGTTTGAAGTTTTTTCACTAAATTTGAAGAAAGCTTTAAAAGAAAATACGAGTGAAAAAAGAATATACTCTTTCGCAGATTGATGAAATTGCGAAAGCTATTTTGGCAGCATCCAAACATAAAATAATTGCGTTTCATGGAGAAATGGGCGTTGGAAAAACGACACTCATTAAAGTATTGGCAAAGCAATTAGGTGTAAATGAACTTACTAACAGTCCGACATTTTCTATCGTAAACGAATATCACACACCAAGTCATATTTTGTATCACTTTGACTGTTACCGAATGGAAGATGAAGTAGAAGCTTATGATATTGGTATTGAAGATTACTTATACAGTGACGCTTGGTGCTTCATTGAGTGGCCAGAAAAGATAGAAAATTTGCTTCCAGATGAAATCACACAAGTGAATATTACAAAAATCAATGAACACTTGCGTTCAATTCACCTAAAAAATTGAGCACTTTACCGAAAACGAAGAACTATAACCTAAAAATAAACCTAAAAGACTGACAAATAACTGACTTTTGCTGTATCTTGAATGAAAATTCTTATAGATACATAAAAAGAGAAAAATTGATAAAAATACGTAGAAAATAAAATATGGTAATTTCCTAAAAATCATTTGTTTAAATGGATAAGTTTGCATCATCGTAAAACTAAAACCTAAAACAAAATGAAATTAAGAAATTATTTATTCGCAGCAGTTGTATTTGCATCAGTAACATTTGTGTCTTGTAACCCAGATAGCATTGCAGACGAAGATAACCCATACCAAACAGAACAAGGAATCGACAAGAGGAAAGTTAAAATACCAGGGCAAGTTAACTCATAAAGCATCGTATAGAAAAAGTATCATTTTCAATACAATAATAGTTGTTATAATAGCTATAACGCCATATTTATTTCAATTGTATGAATATGTTCCTCAAACAGAAGAATGGAATACTCCTTTTTTTTCAATTGATAAGCGAGAATATGATGATGTACAAATATTAGTTTGGATATCTTTAAACAAGGCAATTCCGTTATTATTAATGATAATTTGGTTTTTTACCTGCAGTAAATGGTGGTATCACGTAATTTTAATCCCAATGTTTATGTTTGGATTTCAATTATTTACGGCTATAAATGACAAATCAAGTATTCTTGACGTTGTGGAGATATATTGGTTAATCCCTGTGATGATGATTATCATTCCTTTTGTCTATTTAATTAGAATAAAACTCATGGACAAATTGGTACATGGAATAGATTTAAAAAAGATAGATGCAGAATTAGAAGAATATGAACGTAAAGAAAAAGAACAACAAAATTTAACAACACAAGAATAATAAGTTCATTGAAATAAAATAATATACTATTTTCTACGTATTTGGTTCATTTTAGGCAAAACTGACAAAAATACGTAGAAAATATATTATGCTTTTTTTAAAGGTAATAGTTGGTTATTCAATAAGTTTGACTCATCGTTAAACTAAATAATCTAAATTAAAATGAAGACTAAATTCTACCTTTACCTATTAGCAGCCGTATCATCAATTTTATTTGTATCTTGTAATCCAGATAGCATTGCTGATGAAGACAACCCATACGAAACAGAACAAGGAGTTGATAAATCAAAAATTAAAACAACAGACGTTAGCTAGAAAAAAATTAATTCTACATAGTATAGTAATTTTTTTTATTGCAATATCTCCATTTATAGCATATTTGTATCTCATAGTTCCAACTGAAGATACTTGGGATACTGGTTTTTTTATCATTACCAAAAATGGGTTTTCAAATACATTTATTGCAGTATGGATATATGTAAGTAAATTTGTTCCGCTTTATTTATTAATGTTTTGGTTCATAACATGTAAACACTGGTGGTATCATATAATATTAATCCCCATAACTATGTATGCTTTTCAATTATTTAGTTCATTAAATAAAGAGGCTAAATTTATTGATGAGAATGAAATATTTTGGGTATTGATTGTGATGCTGATATTAACACCAATAGTTTATTTAATAAGATTAAAACTATTTGATAAACTTGTATTAGGCATCGATTTAAAGAAAATAGAAGCTGAACTCGATGAATACGAGCGAAAGGAAAAAGAAGCTGAAAACAAAATAGAAGTTTAATTAATTACGTATATTCGCGAAAATACTTACGTAAAAAATACATAAAATACCAAATTCTACGACTTTTGTTAGTTATACCCAAAACTAGCAAAAGTACGTAGAAAATTTATATACCTAATTTTCTGATAATTAGTTGGTTATTACATAAGTTTGCTTCATCGTTAAACTAAATACCTAATTATTCAGATGAAAACTAAATTTTACTTTTACTTACTAGCCGCTTTTTCAACAATATTATTTGTATCTTGTAACCCAGACAGTATTGCTGATGAAGACAATCCATACGAAACAGAACAAAGTCAAAAAAGAGACAAAATCAAAATCCCGTCTAACGGGTAAAAAACTTTTTTTTAGTAGCATAGTAGCAATAATTATTGCTATATCACCATATATATTTTATTTATACGAAGGTTTCCCAGAATCACCAACTTGGGAAACTTCGTTTTTTACATTGAGAAGTAATTACTATGAAGATGTAAGTACAGCTATGTGGGTCTATTTGGGTAAAATCGTTCCTCTAATTCTTTTGACATTGTGGTTTTTCACCTGTAGAGACTGGTGGTATCATGTAATTTTAATTCCGATTGCTATGTATATCTTTCAATTAATTAGTGCAGTAATTGAAGATACATTAGTTGATACTAAAGCAATTTATTACATTCTTCCAGTAATGATGATTATAGTACCAATTGTTTATTTGATTAGACTAAAACTATTTGATAAATACGTGTACAATATCGATCTTCAAAAAATAGATGCCGAACTCGCTGAATACGAACGAAAAGAAAAAGAAATGCTAGAAGAAAATAAATAGTATTTTTTTACTTCATTTTTATTTGTAACTTCATGTTTTAACCAATCGAAATGCTTCATGGCAGAATCTTTATCACCTTTTACCAAACAACAATTACTTCCGCAAGAAGAAACACTGGAAATTTTAAAAAGTAAGAAAGAATTATTTATCGGAATTCCTAAAGAAACCTCTTATCAAGAGAAACGTGTTTGCCTAACTCCAGATGCTGTAGCCGCCATTGTTGCACATGGACATCGCGTATTGATAGAAAGTTGTGCCGGAAAAGAAGCTAATTTTTCAAATAAAGAATATACCGAAGCTGGTGCAGAAATTACAAACGACACTCAAAAAGTATTCTCCTGCCCTATTATTCTTAAAGTAGAACCACCAACCTTAGACGAATTACAGTTATTAAATCCGCAAACAATTTTAATTTCTGCATTACAGATAAAAACACGTTCCAAAAAATATTTTGAAATTTTAGCCAGCAAACGTGTTACCGCATTAGCTTTTGAATATATTAAAGATGACGATGGAACGTATCCTGCAGTACGATCACTGAGTGAAATTGCAGGAACTTCTTCCGTATTAATCGCTTCCGAAATTATGGCAAATGTCAATGAAGGTAACGGATTAATGCTTGGAAATATCAGTGGAGTTCCGCCTGCGGAAGTTGTGATTATTGGTGCAGGAACTGTTGGAGAATTTGCCGCACGTTCTGCGTTAGGACTTGGTGCAAATATCAAAGTTTTTGATAATTCCATCACGAAACTTCGTTGCATACAAACCAATTTGGGAAGACCAATTTATACTTCCACAATTCAACCAAAAAATCTATTGAAAGCTTTAAAACGCTGTGACGTGTTGATTGGCGCCGTACGAGGGAAGAACCGCTCGCCAATTTTAGTCACAGAAACGATGGTAGAACACATGAAAAAAGGTGCTGTAATTATAGATGTCAGTATTGATATGGGCGGCTGTATTGAAACAAGCGAAATCACATCACATGACAAACCGACGTTTACAAAACACGGCGTGATTCATTATTGTGTGCCAAATATTCCCGCAAGATATTCCAGAACTGCTTCAGTATCAATTAGTAATATTTTCACGCCATATCTTTTAAAAATTGCAGATGATGGCGGATTAGAAAATTCGCTGCGTTTTGACAAAGGATTGAAAAATGGGTTGTACTTTTACCACGGAGTTTTAACCAATAAATCTGTAGCAGATTGGTTCGATCTACCATATAGAGATATTAATTTATTAGTTTTTTAGCATGAATAGTGGTCTTTTAAGACGTATTGGATTTTATTTAGGTGGCGTTGCCATCGGATTGGTCATTTTTGCCTTCTTAATTCGTGGTCGTGGCGTACAATGTGAATTTGATTATTTACCGAATGCGCGTACCTTAAAGAATATCCGAATTAAGAACCGTATGTTTTCTCCTCAAATACGTCAATTGATTGATAATAAAGAAATTGACACCGCCGAAATTTCAAACATTCTTCAATATGGAGATGTAGATTTTTCAAGAAGTAAAACAAAAGTAGATTCTTGTAAGTTATATATTATTGAAGGAATGCTTCGCAACAAAGAAATCGAGTTGACAGTATATAATTGCGATAGCACAGCGATTATTCAGACAATCAATAGAATCGATTAAAAATAAAATTTTAATTATTTTTTTCTACTACAGTTTTCTTCTTTTCTTTTCTTGTTTTAATAAACTTAATTCCCGAGAGGTTTGTCCCGCCACAGAAGTATTTTCTTCTGCACGTCTTATCAAATAAGGCATAACGTCTCTTACAGGACCAAAAGGCAAGTATTTTGCTACATTATATCCAGCTTTTGCCAAATTAAAACTGATATGATCGCTCATGCCGTACAATTGTCCAAACCAAACACGTGCATCATTTGTAGCAATTTGCTTTTCTTTCATAATGGCAGCTACTTTGTACGAACTTTCTTCGTTATGCGTTCCCGCGAAAATTGCCATACAATCTAAATGATCGAGCATGTATGAAACTCCAGCGTCAAAATTTTCGTCTGTAGCTTGCTTAGAAACACATATAGGAGAAGTATATCCTTGCGCTTCTGCTCTATTGTTTTCTTTTTCCATATACGCGCCACGTACGAGTTTCATTCCAATATGAAAACCCTGTGCTCTAGCGTCCATGTGAAGTTGTTTCAGGTAATCCATTCGATCCCAACGGTACATTTGCAACGTATTATATACAATGGCTTTTTCTTTATTATATGTACGCATCATATCAGCAACAATAGCATCTGCGGCATCTTGCATCCAGCTTTCTTCACCATCAATGAGAAGTGCAACATCCATTTCATGTGCTTTTTTACAAACGACATCAAAACGGTCTTTTACTCTACTCCATTCGGCTTGTTCATCATCGGTAAGTGTTTCATTTTTTCCGACTTTTTCATACAAATCAATTCTACCAAAACCTGTAGGTTTAAAAACTGCAAACGGAATCGCCTGTTTTTCTTTGACAAAATTTAAAATCTTCAGTATTTTTTCAAGTGTTGCATCAAATTGCGCTTCTTCTTCTTTTCCTTCTACAGAATAATCAAGTACGCTACAAACACCTTTTTCAAACATTTTATCTACTACAGGAATGCATTCTTCTTCGGTAGTTCCTCCACAAAAATGATCGAAAACGGTTGCTCTAATTAAGCTTTCTACAGGCAAATGTGCTTTGATAGCAAAGTTGGTAACGGCAGTTCCTATACGGACTAAAGGTTGGTTGGCGATTAATTTGAATAAAAAGTAAGCTCTTTCAAGCTGAGAATCTGTTTTTAAAGCAAAAGCATTCTCTGTGTTGTCAAAAATTGGTTCCATTTAGAAATAATTACTTTCACAAATATAGTTATTGAATTATTATTTTTTTGTTTAAAAAAGGCTTTATTTTGTTGCTATTAATAGTTTTTTTTAGATTATGAACTCCATCCAAGCGGCGAATTATTTCGTTCATTTCAATACCAATTGTTACACAAGCCTTTTTGAACATCTTAATAAGACGAATTATTCTAAGATTTTTGTCTTGGTTGATACAAATACGCATGTACATTGCTTGCCAAATTTTATGGCGAATTTACAGACGGATATTCCTGTAGAAGTGATTGAAATTCCTGCGGGAGAGATTAACAAGAATATTGAAACATGTACAGGCGTTTGGAATGTACTTTCAGAATTGGACGCAGATCGTAAAAGTTTGATGATTAATGTTGGTGGCGGAGTTGTTACAGATTTAGGCGGTTTTGTTGCTTCTACTTTTAAAAGAGGAATTTCCTATATCAATGTTCCTACCACATTATTATCAATGGTTGATGCTTCTGTTGGAGGGAAAACCGGAGTAGATTTAGGCACTTTAAAAAACCAAATTGGAGTGATTAACACACCCGAAATGGTTTTGATTGATACTTCTTTCCTAGCTACATTGCCTGCAAACGAAATGCGAAGCGGTTTGGCGGAAATGCTAAAACACGGATTGATTTATGATGAAGCCTACTGGAAAAAAATGATCGATTTGTCAAATTTTACACTAGAAGATTTAGATGGTTTAATTTATGAATCCGTTGTAATAAAAAATAATGTTGTCACAGAAGATCCAAAAGAAAACGGGCTTCGAAAAATATTGAATTTTGGACATACACTTGGTCACGCTATTGAATCGTATTTTTTAACGCACGAAACCAAAGAAACCTTACTTCATGGAGAAGCCATTGCGATTGGAATGGTGTTAGCAAGCTATATTTCTAATAAACAAGAAGGTTTTTCAAGTGAAAAATTAGACGAGATTAAACATGTTATTATAGACATGTATGGCAAAGTCGAGTTTGAAAATGCTGACTATGAAACCATTATCGACCTGATGAAATACGATAAAAAGAATTCGCATGGAAACATCAATTTTGTACTCTTAAGCGACATTGGAGCACCTGTTTTAGATAAGATTGTTCCAAATACTACAATTCTAGAAGCTTTTCAATTTTACAATTCTTAACATAAAAAATACAGTTAACTGACAGTAACTTTTTCTTTTCAAAAAAAATAGTTGTATTTTTAATACGTTATTATTGGCAGAGATTTCCTCTAATTACCTATGACCGTAGTATTAATTTTTAAAAATTATTCCTATGAGAAAAGCGATCATAGATTTTAAAAAAGTGACGCCAGAAATTTATCAACTCTTGCAAGAGCGTTATCCTGGCGGTTACAGAGATCGAGACATCATTGTATTTGACGATCATCACAACAACACTATTGAAGCTGTTGAAGTTAAAACGGAAGACACAATTTATTTAGTCAAAGTGAGCAGTAAATTGCATTATACGATGACAAATGTAGCTGTGGATGATTTTGAAGAAATTACACCTGACGAAAATCTGAATGATTTTTCAGAGGAGTAATTTTACAAATAGCGTTCGTTAATTACATGTACATGATGCTTTTCGTGTCCTGCCGCAATATGCGCTAGTGCACGAACAGACATTTTATTGTTGCTTGCTACGCCTACTCTAGCCAACATTTCATCCGTAAAACTTTTGAATAACGTAATAGTTCCTTGGCGAATTGCATTGTATTCTTGCAACAATTCCATTGTATTCCGTTCATTTGCTCCTGAAAACGGTACGTAATCGTCTTGTTCAAAACCTGGCAAATTTGTTTTGTCATTTCGAGCAAAACGCAACGCTCGGTTGCAAAAAATACGTTCGGTATCCATGATGTGCTGCAAAACCTCTTTAATCGTCCATTTTCCTTCTGCATACGCGCTTTTTAGTTGATCTTCGGTTAAGGAAGCCACCAAAATATTTACTTCTTCTAAACCTTCCGCTAAAGCAGCCAAAACGTCTTTTCCTTTTAAATGCTGAATGTATTGATCGAAATACGGATTGTACTCATTGGTTTCTGGAAATGGAATCATGGGAGTCGGGATTTACGATTTTTGATTTACGATTTTTTAGTTTTTCGGGATGAAGATACTATTATTTCATCATCCTTGAAAATTTACCTGATACCTTAGTCGTAAGAAATTCATGATGTAAACAAATGAATCCAAATAGTTCTCGAAATCCGCATGTTAAAAAAGGACAATCCAATCATGGCTACAGAAATTATCAAGAAGATTTGAAAATTATCTGCAAACTTTAAAACATACGATAGTATAAAATACAGCATTATTGCTTCACCAACTGTCAACATGTAACTTACATACATTGCGCCATAAAAATATCCTGGCTCTTTTTCAAACTTATATCCGCAGACTTCACAATTTACGTGCATTTTTGGCATTCTCAACTTATACAGCAATCCGTTTTGTTCAAAAATTTTCCCTTTATTACATTTTGGACACGTTCCCTTACAGATGTTTTGTATTGAATTTCCCATCGTTTCTAAATTTTATACAAAGCTAAAATTCAGTTGATTGGAATAAAGTTTGTATTTTCGTCTTTTATAGCATAAAAAAGACATTTTGTATTGAATGAAATTATTGCCTGTATATAATATTTCACAGTTTCAGGAAAAAGAAACAAGCAAACATTTGTATTGCAATCGTTTTAAAGAACATTTGCGTACGCATCCGTTTATAGAAAAACCACACAGACACGACTTTCATTTGTTGGTAATCTTTACAAAAGGAACAGGAACACATGTAGTCGATTTTAATACGTTTGATATTACTGCGGGAAGCGTTTTTGCATTACAACCTGGGCAAATGCATCATTGGAATTTATCAGAAGATATTGATGGTTATATTTTATTTCACTCAAAAGAGTTTTACAATGTACATTTTCAGCACAAGCAAATCAACGATTATCCTTTTTACTTTTCAACTTACAATACGCCAGAATTATGCTTGAACCATCAACAAACAGCAAATGTTTCTTCTTTTTTTGAGATGATTTTAACGGAATATTCTTCTAAATCACTTTTTAAAGAACATGCTATTTTGAATATTTTAGACCTAATTTATATTGAACTATCACGTCACTACGTCACACCTACTCAGTTACAAATCAAGCGTTATCATACTATTTTACGCAACTTTGAAGTAATCCTTGAACAGTTTTATAAACACGAAAAGAAACCTTCCTTTTATGCTTCTAGATTAAATATTACCTTAAAACATTTGAATCGTATTTGCAGAGAAACTTTAGATAAAACGGCGACAACTGTTATTACAGATAGAATTATTCTAGAAGCAAAACGGTTGTTGTTAACTCCAGAATTATCTATTAACGAAATCGCAAACCTTCTCGGTTTTGAAGATTACTCTTATTTCTCGAGATTGTTTAAGCAAAAAACTGGTCAGACGCCTTCGGAGTTTAGAAGTTTGGATTTTTAAAAAATAAAAAGATTCAAAACTCACTATGAAACACAGAAAAAGTTCTGAATCTTACTATTGTTATTTTTCAAAGTACATCTCAATAGTTCTATTGAGCGAAGTCGAAATACATTTTATTTCCATTTTATTCTGAAAAATTACTCGATGTGACGTTTTTAGTACACAAGAAATAGATTGCCACACGCTTTCATCAAAACACTCGCAAAGACGTTTCTAAGAAATCTAACAATCTAAGAGCAAAGCGATCTAAAAACGAAGCGCATCTAAAAATCTAACACTCTAAGGCGGTAGCTGAGCCTGTCGAAGCTACGCCGAATTACGACTCGCATTAATGTTTCCAAATAACGAACGTGTCACCATTTTTTCAAAAGTTTTCAATTCTTCTTCACTTGCATTTGGATCTTTTTGTAATTCCTGAATTTTACGTAATGCGTATTGTTGAATGGTTAATAATGGTAAAACAATCTTTTCACGTGCATGAATAGATGCTTTTCCTTCTTGCTGATTTTCCATCAGTTCGTTGTAACCTGTCAACTTTAACAACATGCGTTTGGTTCGTTCGTATTCTTCAAAAATAATCGTCCAAAAGCTACCAAATTCTTCATTATCTTTCATGTACGCTGTTAACTTAAAGAATGACTTCGTTAAGCTCATCATACTGTTTTCAAGCAATGTGCGGAAAAAAGACGAATTTTGATATAGCTTTTCTACTGCTTCAAACTGCCCACTTTTTTCCATATGTTCCAAAGCCGTTCCTACTCCGTAAAATCCTGGAACGTTTTGCTTCAATTGACTCCAACTTCCCACAAAAGGAATGGCGCGTAAGTCTGAGAAATTGAACTCTTTAGATTTTGAACGCTTTGATGGACGACTTCCAATGTTTGTTTTTGCATAGTATTTTAACGTACTCATTCGCTCCAAATACGGTAAAAACATCGGATGTTTTTTAAACGCCACATAGGTATCATAACTCACAGAAGCCAATGCTTCCATCGTTTTCTTATCTTCTTCAGAAAATTCTGCTTCAGTGCTTGAAAATATTTCATTTGAGATTCCTGAACTCAACAATTGCTCTAAGTTATACTGACAAGAATCTAAAGTTCCGAAATTGGAACTGATTGTTTGTCCTTGTACCGTTAACTGAATTTCTTCATCTTCAACCGTACTTCCTAATGATGCATAAAATTGATGTGTTTTTCCACCTCCACGCGCTGGCGGTCCACCACGACCATCAAAAAAGATGACTTTGATTCCGTATTCACGAGAAATTGCGGTTAGTTCTTCTTTCGCTTTAAAAATACTCCAATTTGCCATTAAATACCCACCATCTTTTGTTCCATCAGAGAAGCCTAACATAATGTACTGTTTGTTTCCTCTGCGTTTTAAATGTGCTGCATACGCTTCGTTGGTATATAAAGTTTTCATCACAGCTTGTGCCGCTTGCAAATCTGGAACCGTTTCAAATAATGGAGAAACGTCTACATCAGGCTGTTTCCAATCGCACAAACGCAACATCGTAAATGCTTCCATCACATGTAAAGCCGATTGATTATTACTGATGATATAACGATTTGCACCACGTTCGCCATTACGATCTTGAATTGTTTTCATTGCATAAATTGACGAAATGGTAGCGTTTGTGATTTCATTTTCAAAGTATTTTTCTTCAACTTTTTTGTCAATATGTGTTAATACTTTAATTTTTTCTTCTTCTGATGAATTGACGTAATCTATTGAAAATAAAGCTTCTCCTCTATTTTTCATCGTTTCAACAATATTTTCAAAAACACCTTGATGCACCCTTGAATCTTGACGAATGTCTAACATTGCAAAGTGATATCCGAATAGTTTTACTTTGTTGATTAAATCTTCAATTTCCGCACGAAATAACGATTGATGTTTTTTTACAACAATATCTTTTATCGCTTTTAATTCAGCTTCAAACGCAGCCAAAGACAACATACCTTCTTCTTTTCGCAAGTATACATTGTCGTACAACATGCGCTCTAATTTTGCCAAACGCTTTTCGACACCATCAAAAGTTAACCTACGTTTTAGTTTGCGAATGTCGCGGTGATAGTTGAGTAAAATTGTACTACGCAAACGTTCTGCTACTTTTTTCGTGATTTCAGTCGTTACAAAAGGATTTCCGTCACGATCGCCACCAGGCCAAAAACCTAAATCAATTACCTGATTGTTCAGTTCTTCGTCCTTAAAAATGTTTTGCTGAATGTAGTTGTATATTTTACTTGCAGCGTGATAAAATACATTTTCTAAATACCAAATTAAACTTACCGCTTCGTCATAAGGTGTCGGTTTTTCTTTTTTGAAAAAAGGCGTTTTACCAAGTTGTGCTAATAGTTTTTTGATTGCTAGTAAGTCATCTTTTTCTATTGCTTCCGCTAAATCTGTAATGATTCCTAACACCTGTCCAGGATAAAACTGCGTTGGATGCGCCGTGAGTACAGGACGAATTTTAAAGCGTTCTAAGTACGTTTTAAGCGCGCCGATTTTCTGTTTTTCTTCTGCTTCTTCCTTAATGTTTCGCAACGTTCCACGTCCATCCATGTTGTTTACAATAGGAAAAGCTGCATCTTCTACCGCGTCAAACAATACGACTTGCCGTTCTATGTACTGAATGAAACGAAATAGCAAGTTGATTTTTTCTGTTTCAGTTTTGTCTTTTTCTACGTAACGCTCAAAGAATTTATGAACGATTTCTGATGGATTTTTATCGAGTGCATATCCTTTTTCACAAATCTCACTAAATAAAGGCAATAAAACACCTGTATTGGAGATTTCATCAAAGGGTAATGTCATAAAAATACTGTTGTAGATTTGATATTTGGAAGATACATTTTCTTGAAAACGTTCTAATTTGGGTTTGCGAGACATTGAAATTAGTATTTAAAGATGGTTTTGTTAATATTCTTGATTTTCATCAGCATTAGTTCAACTAATCATTTCTAGTGCGTCTTTCAGACTTCTATAAATTAAGTTTCACTAAAAAACCCTCACACGAAAAGCGCAAGGGTTTATATGCTATAATTTTCGTTTTTTTTCTACAAATCATTAAAGATTGAATGCATCAAGCGGTTTTTATCGTTGATACTTTCTTCCAATGAAATCATTGTTTCTGTACGTGATACGCCTTCAATATCATCAATCATAAAGATGATGTCTTTAGCATGTTTCGTGTTTTTAGCACGTACTTTACAGAAAATATTGAATTTCCCTGTTGTGATGTGCGCAACTGTGATATATGGAATTTCGTGAATTCTGTTTAGTACAAACTTTGTTTGAGAGGTTTTTTCTAAAAAAATACCAACGTAAGCGATAAATGAGTATCCTAATTTTTGATAGTCTAGTGTTAAGGAAGAACCTTTTATGATGCCAGCTTCTTCTAATTTTTTTACACGAACATGAACCGTTCCTGCAGAGATTAATAATTTTTTTGCGATGTCTGTAAATGGAATTCTTGTATTTTCAATCAGCATGTCCAATATCTGATGATCCACTTCATCTAACCTAAATTTTGCCATGATTATCTTATATTATTTTTTAAAGATAATGCAAAAAAAACAAAAAAAACCGAATAATAATGCATAAAATACCATTAGATATGTTAACTAATTGTCAATTTTATTGAATTTTCTTAAATATTGAACAAGCTCATTTTCCAACGAAAACGATTGAAATATATACTTCTCAGAGGTTGCCTCCTGAAAATCAATGATTTTGTGAGCAAAGGATTTTTTTAACATTTTTTTGTCCTCAATATACGGTTCAAAGTGAATTTTGCCGTTTTTAAGAACTTCTTTGTACATCACACCTATATCGAACGTTTCATTTTTGTCAGTTTGCACATTCTTTAAAATGATGTCGTAGTGTTGTTTTTCGTTTTCTGGAATTTGAAAATAAGCTTCCGTAGCCGTTCCTTTAATGTGAGTTGTAGCTATGTATTGAATGGCTTCCATAATGGCGTAAAAGATTAGCTCTCGCGTAGTTTCACGTTGGTAATCGTCAGGAAAGTGTCCAGCTTCAAACAAAACGGTTGGCGTTCCTAATGATTGAAATGTATCACCAACACAATTTATATTAAAACCATCATCGTAACGTCCAACATGATTTGGAATGCGTTTTTGCAGCATTTCGTTCATTCTAACAATGATTTCCATGCTTTTTTCACGATTCGGTGTTACAGAACGTTCTTCATCCTCAGAAGGCGTCAAAAATGATATAATAGAAGATTTGTCTTTATTTCCTGCACTGTACATCGTGCGTTGCCCGTGAAGATTAAAACAAAAATCAGGTTGAAATGCATCATAAATCGTTTTTAAAACCACACTTTCTGGCTGAGAAAGCGTTTGTGCATCACGATTTAAATCAATTTCATTTGCATTTACACGCGTGTACGCCTGCGCTCCATCAGGATTTAGCATTGGAATGATACATAATGTACAATGCTTTAAAATTGTTTCTGATGCTGTTGAAGCTTCTTTTAAGAAGTTTAAAACATCAAAAATAGCTTTTGTGGTGGTAGATTCATTTCCGTGCATTTGTGACCACATCAATATTTTTTTATCTCCATTTCCGATCGTTAGGGAATGAATTGGACGATTTAATACGGAAGTTCCTATTTGTTTTAGATTGAATTTTTTCGGCTGTTTTTCTAATAGGGAAGAAATATGATGAAGCGTAATATAACGATCAAACAAGTTTGCTTCCTTGTAGGTTTTGCGCCAATTAGATTCGTGAGATGATTGCATAGTTCTTTAATTATAGGTTACAAATGTAAACAATGTATATTTTACAATTGTAAACAGATATTTGTTGTTTCGTTGTGTACAAATGTAAACAGTATAGTATACTGCCGGATATCTAAAATACATGTTTGCCTTATTTACAAATAGCATGTTACGAATCAGATGATAAAGGTCATATTTTCAGAACTTTATATTTAGTTACTTAAAGTAATTTATAGATATTATTTATTGTTTAACATACTATTGTTGCGGATTTGAAACATTATATTTACATTTGTAAACGTTACAATTTGAAAACACCTGTTTACAATGATAAACACAGCCGATTTTACCAAAAGATTAAAAAAAATCCTAGAATATTACGATTTATCTGCTTCAGCTTTCTCCGATAAATTAGGCGTTCAGCGTTCTAGTATTTCACATATTTTATCAGGAAGAAACAAACCGAGTTTGGAGTTTGTCATGAAAATTTTACACAATTTTCCAGAGGTAGAAGTGTATTGGTTGTTGAATGGAAAAGGTAGTTTTCCAAAATTGACAGCTTCCGAAAATGTTTCTGCTGTAACTCCAATCGCAACACCAAAAATTGCACAGACGACCAATCAGCAATCATTGCCTTTGGAAGAAAAAGTAACTTCCACTATTCCAACACAAGTTTCATCAAAAGGAAAAACCATTGACAAGATTGTTATTTTTTATACTGATGGAACTTTTGAAGCATACCAACAGTAAATTAATTTTTGCTTTCAATCGATCGTTATTTTTAGTTTCTTTGTAGTGAATTTACTCAAAAATCACATTCTAGTGAAAAATTTCATTTTTAGTATTTGTATCGCCTTAGTACTAAGTTCTTGTTATCAGGTAGAACGCAATTGTAAAGACTTTCAAGTTGGAACTTTTGAATTTACATATGAAATAAATGGAGAAACAAAAACGGGGAAATCTGTTCGTACAGATACGTTGAGCGTTGATTATTACGAAAATAAAATTGATACGTTTACCATTCGTTGGGTAAATGATTGTGAATTTATTGGACGAAAACTGCATCCAAAAGATTATTCTGATAGCAAACCGATACAAATGAAGATTCTTTCTACCACGGAAGATTCTTATTTATTAGAATATTCGTTACTCGAAGATCCTTCAACCAAAAAACGCGGCACAGTAAAAAAAATAAAGTAATATGTTAGAAATTTTTTCAAATCCAGATGTTTGGGCAGCAATAATTACGCTGACATTATTAGAAATTGTTTTAGGAATTGATAATATTATCTTTATTTCAATCGCCGCAGGAAAGTTACCTGATAATCTGAGAAAGAAAGCTACTAATATTGGTTTGATACTTGCTATGGTCATGCGTATTGTGTTGCTATTTGGAATTTCACTTTTGGTCGCCATGAAAGCACCATTTTGGTATATAAATAAAAGTTGGATTTCTGGAGGAATTAGTTGGCAAGCCGTAATTTTATTTGCTGGTGGAATTTTTCTCTTGTATAAAAGTACGAAGGAAATTCATGAAAAAGTTGTTGATCGTGAGCACGACGAACGCGAAGTAAAAAAACAGCGCGCTACAACCTTGACAAAAGCAATTGTGCAAATTACGATGATAAATATTGTTTTCTCTTTTGATTCTATTTTGACAGCAATTGGAATGACAAACGGAATTTCAGATAATCCAAATGACGCTTTATTAGTAATGATTATTGCCGTAGTAGCTTCTGTGATAATTATGATGTTATTTGCGAATCCTGTTGGAAGTTTTGTGAACAAAAATCCTTCCATTCAAATTCTAGGATTGTCCTTTTTAATTCTAATTGGATTTATGCTAATTGCAGAATCGGCACATATTTCACATTTAAAAGTATTTGGTCAAGAAGTTGGTGCAATTCCAAAAGGGTATTTATATTTTGCAATTGCCTTTTCATTAATGGTAGAATTCTTGAATTTACGCATGGCGCGAAAAAAAGCATAAGTTTTGTTGTTAACTACTTATGAATACTTTTAATTACGCTATAACCTGTTCGGGCTGTTTCTTTAAATATTTTTCGGAATAAATTTTTGTAAAATGTGCTCCAAAAAATAAAATCAAACTGGAATATGAAACCCACAGCATGACCAATATTATTGCGCCAGCCGCACCATAAGTAGAACCAGGTTGCAACTCACTAAAATAAAGCGCGAGTAAATATTTTCCTCCTACAAATAATAAAGAAGTCAACGCAGCTCCAATACGCACTGCTTTCCACGGAATGGATGCATTTGGTAAAATTTTAAACATTGCCGCAAACAAAACATATATCATTAGTAGTGAAACAAAAATATCCAAAACAAAAGCATATTCTACTAAACTTGGAGATATATACTGTTTCAAATTTTCGCTAAATGCACTCAATGCAGAAGTAAGCACAAAGCTTATTAAAAGTAAAAATCCGATTATGAGAATAAAACCAAAACTTTTTAATCGTGAAAAAATAGTTTCTACCAAACCGTTTTTAAATCTTGGTTGCGCATCCCAAATCTTATCCAATGCATTCTGAACTTGAAAAAATACTCCTGTTGAACCATATATCAACGTACCAATACCAATTGAAGTTGCAACAATTGAAGTCGTTGTTTCCCCACGATCAACAATCATCAAACGAATTGATTCCGCAGTTTCGCTACCCAAAGCCTTTGCTATTTGTGCTAACAATTCACCTTGCACAAGTTCTTTTCCCCAAATAGAACCAACAACATTTATAATAATGACAATCAATGCTGGTAGTGACAGTATGGAATAATAAGCAACCACGGCACTTCGCTCAAAAGGTTCACTATTAAACCAAGATTTTGAAGTAGCAACAAGCAATGATGGCAAGTCAAGAAGTTTAAAACGATTACGTTTTTCTGTATTCATGGTTTAATTTTTTAAAAAATTCAATTAGACTTATAACTCAATTGTTTTCAAATTTAAATATAAGGTATCACTTCATCCAATTCTCAAAAACATTTTTAAAAAATTATGATCTTCTAAAGATCAGTTCCTAAAATGGCCAAAAATTACGTAAAACTACGCTAGCTTCACTTTAAGATAATTTACTAATTTTAGAAAAAAATAATTACATGGGTTATCCAAGAGAAATCTTAATTATACGACATGCAGAAAAACCTGCAGATATAAAAAATGAAAACTTAGCTACCAAAGGTTACGAACGTGCTGCTGCACTCGCCTACTATTTACCCGATGCATTTGGTAGTATCGATCATATTTTTGCGGCTGGTGTTGGACATAAAAGTCACAGTGAACGTCCAAGGGAAACGGTAACACCTTTGGCTGAACGTTTGAACAAAAAAGTGCACGACTCATTCTTAAAGTATCAATATCAGGAAATGATTTCGCATATTTTTAGTGACGACAAGTATACCGATTCTACCATCGTAATAGCGTGGCAACATACAGATATTGAAGCTATTTCAAATGCTTTTGGAGCACAAAATGTTCCTACGTCAAAATGGCCAGGCGATTGTTTTGATTTGGTTTGGAAACTTACATATAATGGCGATAAAACCTATTCATTAACGCAAATTCCGCAATTATTGATGTATGGCGATTCTAATGACATCATTGTAGATCCTGTAAAGCTTAGTTTCTGTGAAGAATTACAAAATGTAGACCCAGGTGTTTTCTTTGGAACACAACTTCCTATTCCAATAGGAAATTTTTCAAACACAGCAATGACTTGTATTTTTCAAATACCAGCAACGAATGTTCCAGAAGGATTACAGACGCAATTCATATTTGTTGGTGCTACTTTTTTACTCTCAGAACAATCAATTATTGACAATCAAATTGCGGGAGTTTTAAATGTGGCTGATGAAGAAAATAATGCATCCGATTTACAAATTCCGTTCTCAGATCCGCAAGTGGACAAACGAGCTGCATTGCCATTTCAATTAGCTGATGATGAACATTATTATTTAAATCAGCTTGGAAAAGTCGGTTTGGTTGATGGAAATGAAAATGACATGATGACTTTGGTCGCTGCTGTTCAAGAAGTAGAACAATTACTAAACGCGCCTTCGCCAACAAAACAAAAAGCAAATGGTGTTAAAAACTTCTTTGCGCAAGGAAACTTAGTCATTCATTCAAAGCATGGTGGAAGTCGTTCTGTAACCATAGCGGCATTATATATTTACTACAAATATTACGTAAATACGGAGACTTCTTTTGAAATGATTTATAAAAATATTATTTGCTTGCGCTGGAATTATGCCACAAACAATCATCCAACACAAGGAATTTGCGAAAATGCTTTCAAAGTTTTGAATACGTATGAAGCATTATTTCCTGAACCTATCCGTAAAAATTAATGATAATAAAATGTTAAAAAAAATACAAGTACGGTATTCCCGTAGTTTACAAAAGCAACACTTTCTTATTTTTAATAATTAACTCAAAATTTTAAACCATGAAAAAACAAAATTTAAAAACCTTAAAATTGAAGAAAGTATCTATTTCTAAATTTGAAATCAACGGTGGACTTGCACCACGCAGAGGCGAATCTGAATTCAACACAGTTTGTCCAATGTGTGAAACAGAAGATTGTCCTACACAAAAATAAATAACAATTATTTTTTTATAACTAGAGCTTTCAGGAAACTGGAAGCTTTTTTAGTTTACATCTTTATCTGCCAAAGTATAATACTTATTCAGTAAATGTTGTTCTTGAGCAGCCGTAAAATTAAATCCTTTATGAAATTTTCTATTATCAGGATCAAATATAAAATTTTCAAGTAAAACATTTTCCATTAAATATTGTGATAATTCCATACGTTCTGCAACACAACCTCTTGTATAATATATGTATTCAGGGTGATTTTTAAACACCTTTAAAACTATTGAAAATTTATCATTTCTAGTAATTGATGGATCTCTTAACAAGCCTTTATAAGCAATTGCCTTAATAGTTTCATCTGGATATGTTGTTAATTTTTCTAGTTCTTGTCGTGTTGCATTTTTCATCAACCATCGTTGTCTGTCATATTGATTTGATTTACGATTTGCATATCCAACATACTTCGCGTCAATACCATAATATTTAGCTACCTCAATAGAATCTTTTATTTGCGGACGAATTCCACTCCAATCAAAATACCACTCTTTATTATAAAATGAAGAACATAAAATAAGTAAGGTCATTCCTAAAATGGTAATAAGCGGAAAAATACTTCTTGGATTTTTCAATTTGTTGGTTTGTCTTTTCATAATTTTCGGTTTCTTGTTCAATTTCTCCAAAGAAACCACAAATCATGTACCAAGTATTACAGACTTCTTTCTTCACAAAGAAAAAAATTGAATATATTTGAATACATAATTATTCCAACCCAAAATAACCATGAAGAAACGCTTACTTTTCATCTTTTTTCTTGCTTTTTGTTTTGCCAATGCACAACACGGACTTGAAAAAGATATTGATGCTATTGAATCTAAATTAATTGAGTGGAGACGCGATTTTCATCAAAATCCTGAATTGTCTAACAGAGAATTTAAAACAGCAGAAAAAATTGCTAAACACCTTCGTTCTTTAGGTATAGAAGTACAAACGGGCATTGCACATACTGGCGTCGTGGGAATTTTAAAAGGTAAACTTCCTGGAAAAGTAGTCGCATTGCGCGCCGATATTGATGCACTTCCCGTAACAGAACGTACAGATGTTCCGTTCAAATCTACCGTTCGCACAACCTTCAATGATGTAGAAACTGGCGTAATGCACGCTTGCGGACATGATACGCACATCTCTATACTAATGGGAACGGCAGAAATTTTCTCAAAACACAAAGACAAAATCAGAGGAACTATTGTATTTATCTTTCAACCTGCCGAAGAAGGCGCACCAAAAGGTGAAGAAGGTGGCGCAGAACTGATGGTAAAAGAAGGCGTACTCAAAAATCCGGATGTCGATGCAATTTTTGGGTTGCACATCAGTGCTGGACAAGATGTAGGAACGATCAGTTACAAACCTGGCGGAATTATGGCAGCTTCACAAAGCTTTGAAATTAACGTAAAAGGAAAACAAAGTCACGGTTCGCGACCTTGGACAAGTATTGATCCTATTATGATAAGTGCTAAAATTATTGATGGTTTGCAAACCATTATCAGTAGAGAGTCTGAATTGACTAAAGAAGGTGCTGTTATCACGGTTGGGAAAATTACAAGTGGTGTTCGCAGCAATATCATTCCTGAAAATGCAACTATGATTGGTACGATTCGCACGTTAGACTATGACATGCAAGCATATATCAACAAACGTATGGAAGAAATGGTTCCTGCCATTGCAAAAGCTTACAGAGCTGAAGCAACAATTGATATTGCCAAAGGATATCCAATTACGTACAACGATCCGAAGTTAACAGCACAAATGTTGCCTTCACTTCAAAAAGCTGCTGGTGCCGAAAATGTAAATGTTATCAAAGCTATCACTGGTGCAGAAGATTTTTCATTCTTTCAAAAAGAAGTTCCTGGATTGTATTTCTTTTTAGGAGGAAAAACGGTTGGAAAAGCACCAACTTCACACCATACACCAGATTTCTATATTGACGAAAGTGGCATGAAATTAGGAGTCAAAACTTTTGTACAACTTACCTTAGATTACCTCAATAATTAACAAAATATGGACGCAGTTTTAAATTTTTTAGGAAGTATTTCATGGTGGATGTGGATACTGATTGTACTACTTTTAGTTGCCATCAGAGACATTATTCAGCGAAAACACATCATCATTCACAACTATCCTGTAGTAGGACATTTAAGGTATCTTTTTGAAAGTATCGGTCCAGAAATTCGTCAGTATTTTGTAGCAAACAATCGTGAGGAATTGCCATTCAATCGTATTGAACGTGGCTGGATTTATGCTTCTGCGAAAAGTCAAAACAATTACGAAGGTTTCGGAACCGAAAGAGATATTTACGCACATCATCATGTATTTATTAATAATGCCATGATGCCGTTTAAAATAGAAGACGATCATCCGAATGCTATCGATAAAACTTTTTTACCATGTGCCAAAGTGATGGGTGAATTTAACAAAAGAAGACGTCCATTTCGTCCTGCATCTATCATCAATATTTCTGCAATGAGTTACGGTTCGCTTTCCGCAAAAGCGGTAGAATCTATGAACAAAGGCGTAAAAATGGCTAGCGCTTATCACAATACAGGTGAAGGCGGCTTGTCTCCATATCACAGCAATGGCGGCGATGTTATATTTCATTTTGGAACAGGATATTTTGGTGTTCGTGCCAAAGATGGTGGTTTTTCAATGGAAAAAATGGTAAAACTTGTGCAAGATAATCCGTTTGTTCGTGCGATTGAGGTAAAACTTTCGCAAGGAGCAAAACCTGGAAAAGGCGGTGTGTTGCCTGGCGAGAAAATTTCGAAAGAAATTGCTGAAATTCGCGGTGTTGAAATTGGAAAAGATGTACTATCTCCACCAAATCACAAAGCATTTTCTAACGTTCCAGAATTAGTTGATTTTGTAGAAGCTATCGCTGAAGCTACAGGATTGCCTGTCGGAATTAAAGCGGCTATTGGAAAACTGGACCAATGGGAAGAATTGGCTGATATTATGAAAGAAACAGGAAAAGGGCCTGATTTTATTGCGGTTGATGGTGGTGAAGGCGGAACTGGAGCCGCGCCACCAAGTTTTGCCGATCACGTGTCATTACCATGGGTGTATGGTTTTTCAGAATTATACAGATTGTTTCAAGAAAAAGGATTGACAGAACGTATTGTATTTGTTGGAAGCGGAAAACTAGGATTTCCTGCAAAAGCTGCCATGGCGTTTGCAATGGGCGTAGATTGTATCAATGTGGCGCGTGAAGCCATGATGAGCATTGGTTGTATTCAAGCAAAAGTGTGTCACACCAATAAATGCCCTACAGGAATTGCTACACAAAGTAAATGGTTGCAAAGCGGAATTGATCCTACATTGAAATCAGTACGTTTGGCGCAGTATTTTAAAACTTTTAGAAAAGAACTGATAGAAATCACACATGCCGCAGGTTATGAGCATCCGTGTCAGTTCAATATGAACGATATTGAAGTAAATGTAGACGATCAGAACTTATCAAAAGACCTCGATGCAACGTATATGTACAAAAAAACAAAAGTTCCTTTTTCAGGAATGCAAGCGTTGAAAGATTGTGTGCATTTAGGTGGAAAAAAGTAGTTTATAAACTTTGTAAATCTTCTATTTCAAGATAAAAATCGTATTGAAGATCTTCATGGAGTTTTTCAATAGCTTTCTTTGCCATGCGCAATTGTTGTTCGTAAATGTTTACTATTTGCAGACTTCGCTTGTGTGAAGGTTTGAGTTCTTTCAACTTTAAACAGAAATACAATAAAATTTCAGCTTCAGTTTCTTTCTTTTTAGAATAACGAATGTACTTTTTTAGTATACGCAGAATTTTACGCACACTTTTTTTAACGTAGTATAAACTATCGTGGTTTAACCTAGAAAAAGCTTCATCTATTTCTTCTTTAATCTCGCGAATATAAGCGTCTTCGTCACTGGAGTCAAAAAGAATATAGGTTAACAACTCTTTATTTTCTTTTTTAAATTTTGCCAATTTTAAGCAGATATCGACCAATTCTTGATGCGAATGTTCATTCAATTCTTTTTTAAGTACGGAAACGTTAACTGCTTTCATAGATGCTTGATAATTTCGGTGTAATTTACACAATAAATCTTTATTTGGCTAGTTAGTTAAAACGTATTAAGTTTGCTAAAACTGCTATTTTATGGAAGAAAAAATTTTTGAATTATTATCCTATACAATCCCAGCGATTATCACGGGAGGAATTGCGTACTTTTTCTTTAGAGAACACATGACCAATGAAGATAAAAGAAGACGTTATTTGTTACACAAAGATGCGCAAAAAGATGCATTGCCGTTGCGTTTGCAAGCATACGAGCGACTTTCGTTGTTTTTAGAACGAATAACGCCTGCAAAGTTATTAATTCGAGTGTCGCCAAATTCTTCCAATAAAGAAGATTATGAGCGTTTACTAATTATGAGTATCGAACAAGAATTCGATCATAATTTATCTCAACAAATATACATGAGTGACCAATGTTGGAACATCATTATCGCATCCAAAAATACCACCATTCAACTCATCAGAAAAGCAGGATTGTCTGAAAAAGTAACTTCTGCCGATAAATTGCGTGAAGTTATTCTTACCGAAATGATGGAACAAGAATCGCCAAGCAATGCCGCATTAGCATTTATTAAAAAAGAAGTGGGCGATTTATTAAATCCTTAATTTTTCATGCGCTTTTCTAAAAAACTCAACTCCTTAGCTGTAAGGAGTTTTTTTGTACGCTGTATATTTTCTTTATAATTCGGATTTTTGATGATACTGTCCAACAAATCTCTACAAAATTTAGCAAATCGCCAGTTATGATGCATGGCTCCGTTGACTAAATCTGCCAAGTTTTGATCGGTAAACGCACGCAATTCATTAATATACACAAACGCGTTTTGCCGTACTTCAAAATGATTGTACGAACGTGTATAGTTTGAAAGTTCTTGGTAATACTTTGGTGTGTCGTGTCCGCTATAATTCTTCGTCACAATTGCGAGCGTCAACCATAAAATTCGAAAACTCTTATCATTAAATCCTTGTACGTTTTTGGTTTGATCTAAATACTTTTTTTGATCTGCTGGAAAATTCACCCACAAATTATACAAAGCGGCTTCTTTGGTAACATAGGATTCATCATCCAATAAACTTTCATAATCAGTTTTTAATTCAATAGGAATATTATTCAAAGTTTGTGCAACCGCTTGACGAACTTTGAGATTATTCGTAGCAAAAGCAGCTTTATACACGTCATTACTTATCAACGGACTGTCATTTGGTATATTTTTGGTCAAATTGACTAATAATTCTTCTGAAATTGGAGCTTCTTTTTTAGCGGATTCATTTTGAGATAGTTTGAAGATGTTGGAAATATTAATACATGTTGTAGCACTTTCTTTGGATGTTTTAAGTTTTCTAAAAGAAGCAACTTGTGCTGGCGCGCCTTGCATTCCGCCTAGAAGCGAATATAAATTTTCATTGATCCCAGAATTATGTGTTAGTAATTTATCGAAATCGTAAAAATCATCAGGCAATTGCGGATTCACCAACCAAGTTTGTACAAAATCAGCTAAATTTTGATGGCTTTCTTCTTCCACAATCGTAATAAAATCGTCCGTTTCTGCACTTTTGAATCTGTACGTGTCTAAATAACGTTTTACCGCATTTTTAAAAGGCTTCTCTCCTACTTTTGCACGCAACACATGCAATGCCCAAGCGCCTTTTTGATAAAATGTGAGACTGCTTGCTTTCGGATTCAATAAAGCTTCTCCTTTTCCATCGTTCAGCACTTTTAATTCTTGTGCAGATTTGAATAATTTCCAGTGAAAATAATCGTCTCCAAAGATTTCTTTTTCTGCCAACAATGCATAATATGTGGCAAAACCTTCTTGCAACCAATGATGCTTTCCGCTTTTTGCCGTTACCAAATTACCAAACCATTGATGCGCCAATTCATGGGCATTCACGTTTACGTAATTTTTATCTACAAAACCGATACTATCTACCACAAAACTATCAGAAAAAATGGTTGTTCCTGTGTTTTCCATTCCCGCATATAAAAAGTCTTTTACTGGAACTTGTTTGTAGTTTTGCCATGGATATTGTACACCAATTTCAGCTTCTAGAAAGTCAAAAATACGTTTTGTATATCTGTATGTCGGTTCAAACTTTGCTTTATCTTCAGTATAGTAATACATTTCTAACGGAATACCACTTTTGGAAGTTGCTTCCTTCTTTTTGTACTTTCCGATGGCAATCGCCGCCAAATAACTACTCATTGGCTGTTGCATGTCATAATACCATTTCGTCAACGAATCGTTGGGTGATTCTTTTTTGAGCAATTTTCCATTGGTAATAACTTCGTAACGTTTGTCAAACGTAATGCTAAAATCGAATTCAATCTTATCATTTACATCATCCAAACTTGGCAACCAATTGCTTGTGTATTTTCCCTGACCTTGCGTCCATACTTGCTTTCTGCCCTTTTTTTTATTCCAGTCAATAAAATAAATCGCTTTTTTAGGATTTGTAAATGTTGCCAATCCTACAGTATGCTTTTCGCCTTTTTTAAAATTACTTTTCAGAATGATCTTTTTATCTGTATATGAACTTGTGCCTTTAAAACTTTGTTGATACACTTTGTAGGTATTTAAAGTGCGCATATCCAAATAGATAGAATCGGTATCTTTCAGCACTTCAAATTCGTAAAACACATCAATACCAACTTCTTTCAATTCAGGACGCAGTACGACATCAACTTTTGCGGTCTTAAAATCTACAATATCAGTCTGTTGTGCAAAGAGAAAACTCTGGACAAATAAGAAGCAAAACGATAGGATTTTTTGTGTCATAAAGTATTTTTTGAAGAATTTCAATGGTTTCAAGGTATCACTTATTCCAAAACAAAAAAAATCGTTTTTTCGTATACAACGGCTTTAATTTATCTTTTGAGTTAATAATTATTCGGATTGTGTTCATTTTGGGATGTGCTAAAGTACGCGCAAACGCTTTTATTATTGTATTTTTGCAGGAATTTAAAGAAGCAATTTCGTTATTAATTTACATGAAAACACTAAAAAAATCAGTCGTTAAATTTTTAAAAAGTCGCGCTCGATGGAACTCTAAAATCCAATCGAATGCGATTAATGACGAAGATGTAAGTTTGATTGTAAATACTTCTATTTTAGGCGAATTATGCTATATTTTTCTCGATTTTGAAAAACCTTTGCATTTCCAATTATTGGACATTGATAATTTGTTAGAAAGCGAACCAAATTTGTTTTTTGAGTATGTATGTTTGGAACGAAAATACCAACCTGAATTATATGCTGTCGCTCATGTCGATTTGATTGAAAATTATCAACAAGTGTTGAAAGATATGTACAAAGGAAATCCTACCTTAGAAACTTTTTCGTTAATATCGTTGGTGTCATTACTACAGAAAAAAGATGCGATTATTAAAGCGAAATCAATTGTGTCTCTTTCTTCGGAATTGTTTCAGGAACAACCAAAAGAAGCGATTGAAGCGATTGTTGATTTGATTTTTTTTCAGACAAATTTCGGATTGCGAACAACAACAAAACTCGATAAGAAATGTATCAAATTACTAGAAAAAATTATGCTTGAAGCCACAAAGGAATACGACTTTTTGTTTGTTTCAAGAATTTTGAGAACGCTTGCGTATGTTGACGCGCCAAAATCGACTTCGACTAAAAAAGCAGTTAATTTTTTACTGAATTATATTCCGAGAAGAATCAATCTTACCCTAGAAATTATCACAGAAAAAGGACGTGAACGACTTGATGAAGATACCGAAATGGTTAAAATGAATAAAGAGATTATGATTGCTATTTTAGAATGGAAAACGGACTTTAGATTTTATCGTGATTGGGGTAAAATGTAAAGTCCGCTCAATAATAATTTAATGTGAGTTCGACATAAGAATTTTAATTGGAAAATTTTCGTTTCCGCAGTATAGCAGGATTTTTTCTTTAAAAACTTTCCAAAAGCCAAGCGATTCTAAAATTCCCCGAAATAGTGTAAATTAATAGCAAATTTTAGTTACTTTGCATTTGTCCCAATAAAAACCCTATACAGTGAGTGATACACGTTTACAAGAAGTTTTAGAAGTCAATAAAAAGCAAAAGGAATTCTACAATGTAAAAAAGAAGAATGCCGCGACAAAGCTTTGGTCATTTATGCGTAATAAATTGCTGTCTGATTTTAGAAAAGAGCTTCAAATCAACGAGCAAGTTTATGAAAAACACCGAACTTGGCTAGGCGATTTATCAGATAAAAAAGTACTAGATTTAGGCTGTTACGCTGGAAATCACCTGAGTTTATACTTAGCCGAACATTCCAAAAGCTACTTAGGAATTGATTTGAGCGATAAAGCCATCGGACAGTTAAACGAACGTTTACAAGATTTTCCAAATGCAAAAGCGGAAGCAGTCGATTTTTTATCACCCGAATTTACTGAAACAGATTTTGACGTCATTTACGCTTACGGCGTGTTGCATCATTTTGAAAGTTTGGATTTGTTATTTGGAAAACTTAAAGAAAAACTAGCTAATGATGGAAAACTGATTTCGTATGATCCGCTAAAAACAAGTTTACCATTGCGCATTATTCGCGGATTATACAGACCTTTTCAATCGGATGCAGATTGGGAATGGCCATTTACCAAGAAAACCGTAAAACGCTTTCACAACGAATTTAAAGTTGTAGAACGCAGAGCAATCTTAGGAAGTTCAAAATGGGCATTTTTCTTAAATCTCATTCCAATGAGCGCAGAAAAAAAACTAAACTATATCAAAAAATTGCATCAAAAAGATTGGGAACAATCACTAACGAGCGATCGTCACCTATATAAATGTATGCATTTGACAATGTTGATGAAACAAAATAGCTAACAGATGGAAGAAGTAACGACTTTTAATAAAGAATTAATCATATTCATACTCATTGTTGTTGTCTTAGCGCCACTTTTATTTATAAATACACGTAGAAACAAAAAACGCAACAACAGTCGTAAAGATCGTGCTTTTATGGATAAATATTTAGAAAAGAAAAAAGACCAAAAAGATGAATAAATGGTGGCTTTTAGTTGCAATAATTATCGGATTGCTATTTGTATTTCTATCCAATAGAAAAACGAAAAAGAAACTAAAAGAGTATCATTCTGAAAAGGAAAAAAACGCTAGAAAAAGAAACAATGAAAATATACACGAAAACAGGAGATAAAGGAACTACGGCACTATTTGGTGGTACGCGTGTTCCCAAACATCATATCCGTATTGATAGTTACGGAACTGTTGATGAACTCAACTCGCATATTGGTTTAATTCGCGATCAAGAAATTGACAAACACTATCAAAATGTATTGATGGAAATTCAGGATTTACTATTTACTGTTGGAGCTGTTTTAGCGACAGATCCTGAAAAGGCAACCTTAAAAAACGGAAAAGATCGTTTAAACATTCCTAGAATTTCAGAAGAAAATATCGCCGTTTTAGAGCGAGAAATGGACACCATGAATGATGCATTACCGCCAATGACACACTTTGTATTGCCTGGTGGACATCAAACTGTGTCATTCTGTCACATTGCCCGCTGTGTTTGTAGACGAGCAGAGCGTTTAGCGTCAGCTCTTTATGAAATAGAACCTTTTGATGAGCATACATTAAAATACCTAAACCGACTTTCTGACTACCTTTTTGTATTGGCACGAAAATTGTCACATGATCTACAAGCAAACGAGATAAAATGGATTCCTAAGAAGAATTCGTAATTATCTAAAAACTAAGGAAATACGCTTTTCTTTAAAAACGTTCTTAAAAATAATGTGTAAATAATGATTTTTTTACTTGACTTTCTCATTTAAAAATTTATTTTTGCAAAAAATTAATATCGAAATAATATGTATTGGACATTAGAACTAGCGTCGCATTTAAGTGATGCGCCTTGGCCAGCTACAAAAGATGAGTTGATCGATTATGCAATTAGAACCGGAGCTCCTTTAGAGGTTGTAGAAAACTTACAATCTATTGAAGATGAAGGAGATTCTTATGAATCTATAGAAGAAATTTGGCCAGATTACCCGACAGAGGAAGATTACCTCTGGAACGAAGATGAATACTAAAACAAATTAAACAAGGAAAAAGTCTCGATAATGAGGCTTTTTTTTGGTTTAATATAAAACCACATAAACCATGAGTTTTTTAAATTCTGTGTTGAAAATGTTTGTTGGAGATAAATCCAAAAAAGACATTAAAGGCATCCAACCACTTGTTACTAAAATAAAGGAACACGAGCAACAATTAGGACAATTGACGCTTGACGAGTTGAGAGCCAAAACAACACAATTTAAGTCACGCATTGCTGAAGCGTGCAAAGAAGTAAACGATAAAATAATTTCCCTACAAGAAGAAGCAGATACAATTTCTGATATTGAACGTAAAGAAGATATCTATCAAGAAATTGACAAACTTAGAGATGAAGAATACAACATTTCAGAAGCTGTCTTATTAGAAATTTTACCAGAAGCTTTTGCCGTTGTGAAAGAAACTGCAAAACGCTTTACAAATAATACCGAATTAAACGTAACGGCAACTCCGTATGACAGAGAATTGTCTGGAATACACGATTATGTAACGCTTGATGGCGATAACGCTATTTGGCAAAACTCTTGGGATGCCGCTGGAAAGCAAGTCACTTGGGATATGATTCACTACGATGTTCAGTTAATTGGTGGTATTACCATGCACCAAGGAAAAATTGCTGAGATGCAAACTGGTGAAGGAAAAACTTTAGTTGCTACACTTTCTGTCTACTTAAATGCATTGCCAGGAAAAGGAGTGCACTTAGTAACCGTGAATGATTACTTAGCAAAACGTGATAGCGCATGGATGGCACCAATTTTTCAGTTTCACGGATTAACGATTGATTGTATTGATTACCATCAACCGAATTCAGAAGCAAGAAGAAAAGCCTATGCTGCCGATATTACGTATGGAACCAATAACGAGTTTGGTTTTGACTATTTACGTGATAACATGTCGCATTCGCCAAACGATTTGGTACAACGTCCACACAACTACGCCATTGTCGATGAGGTCGATTCTGTATTAGTGGATGATGCACGTACACCGTTGATTATTTCTGGACCAATTCCGCAAGGAGATTTACACGAATTCAACGAATTAAAACCAAAAATTGCCGATTTAGTAAGCAAACAGCGTCAATACTTAACTGGTGTTTTAGCAGAAGCTAAAAAACTCATTAAAGAAGGTGACACGAAAGAAGGTGGATTCTTATTGCTAAGAGTTTTCAGAGGTTTACCAAAAAATAAAGCGTTAATCAAGTTCTTAAGTCAAGAAGGAATCAAACAATTGCTTCAAAAAACGGAGAACTTTTACATGCAAGACAACAATCGCGAAATGCACAAAGTTGATGCAGAATTACTATTCGTGATTGAAGAAAAAAACAATCAAATTGATTTAACAGACAAAGGAATCGAATATTTATCTGGCGGAAGCAATGATAAAGATTTCTTTGTAATGCCTGATATTGGTGGAGAAATCGCCAAAATTGAAGCGCAAGGATTAGAAAAAGATAAAGAAGTTGAGCTAAAAGAACAATTATTTAGCGAATTTCAAGTAAAAAGTGAACGCATTCACACATTAAGTCAATTGCTAAAAGCCTACACACTCTTTGAAAAAGATGTAGAATATGTAGTGATGGACAACAAAGTAAAAATTGTTGACGAGCAAACAGGTCGTATTATGGATGGACGTCGTTATTCTGACGGATTACACCAAGCCATTGAAGCCAAAGAAAATGTAAAGATTGAAGACGCAACGCAAACTTTTGCTACGGTAACATTACAAAACTACTTTAGAATGTACCGTAAACTATCAGGGATGACAGGTACAGCAATTACGGAAGCGGGCGAATTATGGGAAATCTACAAACTAGATGTTGTAGAAATTCCAACAAACAGACCTATTGCACGTATTGACAAAGAAGATTTAATCTACAAAACAAAACGCGAAAAATACAATGCCATTATTGATGAGGTAACTGAATTGTCGAAACAAGGAAGACCTGTATTAATTGGTACGACTTCGGTTGAAATTTCAGAATTGTTAGGAAGAATGCTTTCTATCCGAAAAATTCCGCACAACGTATTAAACGCGAAATTACACCAACGTGAAGCTGATATTGTAGCGGAAGCTGGTCGTCCAGGACAAGTTACCATTGCAACAAACATGGCTGGTCGTGGTACAGATATCAAATTGAGTGATGAAGTAAAAGCTGCTGGCGGATTGGCGATTATTGGTACAGAACGTCACGATTCTCGTCGTGTTGATAGACAGTTACGCGGTCGTTCAGGTCGTCAAGGAGATCCAGGAAGTTCGCAGTTCTATGTTTCTTTAGAAGATAACTTAATGCGTTTATTTGGTTCTGACAGAGTTGCCAAAATGATGGACAGAATGGGACTCAAAGAAGGTGAAGTAATTCAGCATTCTATGATGACCAAATCTATTGAACGTGCGCAGAAAAAAGTAGAAGAAAATAACTTCGGAATTCGTAAACGTTTGTTAGAATATGATGATGTGATGAATGCACAACGTGAAGTGGTTTACAAACGTCGTCGTCATGCATTGCACGGAGAACGCTTAAAAGTTGATATTTCGAATATGGTGTATGACACTGCCGAAATTATCATACAAACAAATAAAGCCGCAAACGACTATAAAAACTTTGAGTTTGAATTAATTCGCTACTTCTCTATTCCAAGTCCAATCTCTGAGGAGCAATTTGGGAAAATGACCGAAGAAGAAATTATTGGAAAAGTATATACGGCAGCTTTTAAAAGCTATAATGAAAAAATGGAGAAAAATGCCGAAATGGTATATCCAGTCATCAAGCAAGTATATGAAAATCCAGAAAATAAGTACGAACGTATTGTAGTGAAGTTTACGGATGGAACGAAAGAACTAAACGTTGTTAGTGATTTGAAAGAAGCGTACGAATCGCAAGGAAAGCAATTGGTAAACGACTTTGAAAAGAATATTTCGCTAGCTATTATTGATGATGCTTGGAAAACGCACTTGCGTAAAATGGACGAATTGAAGCAATCGGTTCAGTTAGCCGTTCACGAGCAAAAAGATCCGTTATTGATCTATAAATTTGAAGCTTTTGAATTATTTAAAGAAGTAATTGACAAAGTAAATCGTGAAATATTATCGTTCTTATTCAAAGGAGAATTAGCCGATAACAATCCTAATAAAGTTCAAGAAGCTCGTGAACAAAAACGTAAAAAAGACAATTATACAACTTCGAAAGAAGAAGTATTAAACAGTGATGAAAAAGAAGCGGCGCAACGTGCTGCCATGCAACAATCGCAAGGTGGACAACGTCCGCAAGTAACGGAAACTATTGTACGTGACAGACCGAAAATTGGTCGTAACGAACGTGTGACCATTAAAAATGTGATGACTGGCGAAAATAAAACTGTAAAATACAAACAAGCAGAACCGTTGATTTCTAAAGGACAATGGGTTTTGGTGGAAGAATAGTTTCGACAGGCTCAGCCTAATACAGCACACTTCGGCTTCGCGCAAGTGTACTACGATTTGAAATAAATTAAAAAACTCTCATGGAAACGTGGGAGTTTTTTGTATATGATACCAATTCTAAGGAAACTATTATATTATGCGTGCATTGTAATTTGAAAAAAAATCTTAATTTTATACAAAACATATTGCCATGGAAGCCTACGCCAATGCACTACTTTATGCCATTCCTTTTTTTTCTATTTTGGTAATCGTCGAAATTGCCTATGGATATTTTGTCAAAAACCAAACGCACAATGTAAATGATACTGTTTCGAGTATTAGCTCAGGATTAACGAGTATTATAAAAGATTCGTTAGGTTTAGCTGTCATCTTAATTTCTTATCCTTTTTTAGTAGAAAACTTAGCTCTCTTTAACGTATCAGAAACTTGGTATGCTTATCTCCTAGCCTTTATTGCGATTGATTTTGCCAGTTACTGGAATCACAGGTTAAGTCATAAAATTAATTTCTTTTGGAATCAGCATGTCATTCATCATAGTAGTGAAGAATTTAATTTGGCGTGTGCTTTACGACAATCTATCTCTAACATTTTAGGATATTTTCCTTTACTGTTAATTCCTGCGGCGTTGATTGGAATTCCTTTTAAAATTATTGCAATTTTATCTCCAATTCATTTATTTGCACAGTTTTGGTATCATACCAAACACATTGGCAAACTTGGTTTTTTAGAATATATCATTGTCACACCTTCACAACACAGAGTACATCATGCGATCAATCCTGAGTATATTGATAAAAACTTAGCGGCGGTTTTTTGCGTGTGGGATCGTATTTTTGGAACGTTTCAAGAAGAATTAGACGAAGTTCCACCTGTATTCGGTGTACTAAAACCTGCGGCTACATGGAATCCTATTCTGATAAATTTTCAACATTTATGGCGACTTATCAAAGATGCTTGGCGTACAAATAGTTATTATGATAAATTACGAATTTGGTTTATGCCTACAGGTTGGCGACCGAAAGATGTGAGTAAAAAATACCCTGTTACCATCATTGAAAATGTGTACCAATTTGAAAAATACAACACAGAGACCTCAATTTCGCTACAAATTTGGTCAATCATACAAATGATAATAACGATATTTTTGATGCTTTTTCTGTTTTATAATTTTGGAAATATTCTAGAAACAGGCGGATTTCCTATGATATTACTCTACGGAGCAATCGTATTTATCGGAATTTACAGCTATACAAGTTTATTAGATACATACAAATACACGATCGTTTTTGAGCTTGTAAAACTAACATTGGGGCTTTTTGCAATTCTTTTCTTCAAGGATTGGTTTGGGCTCAATAGCTATTTTTATTATGGAAATATGGTAATGGGAATGTATTTTGTAGCCAGTTTTTTAGCGACTATTTATTTTTCTTTTGTGGAAAGAAAATTTGTGACTTCAAAAGCAATTACGATTTAAAATTACTCTCTTAAGCTTTTATCAAATTGCTTTCCGATCATTTTTATTTGTATGATGACAAAGATTAGCAAAAATACTGAACAATACACATACGTATCTGGAATAGAAAACGTGATGTCATATTTTTTAACGAATAAACTAGATAAATCCCAATCGCCCAAAATTGAAAAACCAAGCGAAAAACGCGTCAACACAAAGGAAAATACTAATAATAACGAACTAATAAGCATCCAGCCAACTTTAGAAATTAGCGGTTTGTAAACTTTTTCAGAAGCTTTTTCAGGAGCAATTTCTGCCATGACATTCGCTAAAAAATCTACGGAAGGATTTGTCAATCCAGCTTCCTGAATGATCTCTTTTGTAAACTGATCTAATTGTTTATTTTCTTCCTCCATGATTCAAATATATAGGTTCTACGACATTTTTTAAAATATGATATAGCTTTTTTCGACTGCGATGCAGCTTGATTTTTACATTATCATACGATATTTTAACAATTTCTGAGATTTCTTTCAGTGATAATTCTTCAAAATAAAACAACGTTAACAATACGCGTTCTTCTTCAGGTAATTTGAGCAAAGCGTTTTCAATCATTTGCTTTTTCTCTTTGGCTTCCAAATAACTCATTGCGTCTTGCATAGTTCCGATATCAGATTCATTAATCTCATCAATATGTTCTGACAAAACGACTCTTTTATTCTTTTTGATATAGTCTAAACTGGTATTATACACGATTCTGTACAGCCATGTGGAAAATTTTGATGTTCCTTTAAAACTATCTAATGCTTTATAAGCTTTGACAAACGTGTCTTGTGCTACTTCCTCTGCATCTTCCTTATTACCAACCACACGAAACGCCAATGTAAACGTCATAGCTTTGTATTTTGTAACAAGCATAGCGTAGGCATTTACATTTCCAGCGCGAATCTGTTCAATATAATCTTGGTCAGTGTTTTGAGTCATTTGTTGTTAAGACGATCACTTTCACCAAATGGTTACAGATTTGAGAAGTTTTTTTCAGGTTTTAGATTTTAAGTCTTTTCGCTTTGCTTTTTGGTTCCTAGTTCTCAATTATTTTTTTCTGAGTTTTTCTTCAAAGTATAAATTTTTAAACTTTTTAAACTCACTCACAACTTGCTTTTTCTTATAGATTCATTTTAAGAACTTCAAATAATACTTTGAATTAACCCAAAACCCAATACCAAAAACCTAGCTTTAAAAAAAAATGAAAAAATCTGTAACCAAAACAAAAAACCGTTCGTCATAATGGGCAAATACATAAAAACTAAACTTAAAAATATTTATTATGGGATCAGAAGTAATTATCATGCCAGCAATTTTAGGAGTCATTTTCGGAATTTACTATTTGTATATTTCCTCTCGAAACAAAGAACGTTTGGCATTGATTGAAAAAGGTGCGGACGCATCTATCTTTTTTAATTCAAAAAAATCACTAACACCTACGTGGAAAGTGCTAGTATTAAATCTTGCTGTTTTAACGATGGGAATTGGATTGGGAATTTTCATCGGAAACATGATGCATACTACTTTTGGTTTGCCTGAAGAAGTTGCATTTCCTGGAACAATTTTCTTGGTTGGTGGAATTTCATTATTCACAGGTTTTTTCTTAACAAAAAAATTAGTTGAAAGACAATAAGCAGACTTCATCAATCAAAAAGCCAGTTAGTTAACTATTAAAACGATTGTTTTTCTTCGGAAAGACAGTCGTTTTATAATTTTAGAAGGATTTCACAACTAAAACAAATTACATTCAAAATAGCTTCAGAAAAAACCCTTAACATTTGAATTCATCAAAAACGATTTAATCTTTCTTTAAGAAAAGACACTTTTTCGATTCGTATCTTTGTAAAATTGAAAAAGAAACTAAATCTTCAGTTAATTATGTCCAAAACGTAAGTTTTTCGTTCGCTTTCGACTGAAATAAAAAACAACAAATGAAATCTATTTATATCACATTATTAACCATTGTATTTTTTACGATTAGTTGTAACTCAAATACAGCAACTAAAAAAACTTTACATAAAGAAACATTAACACAAGAACAATTAGACAAGTACGAAACGGCCTATTTTGCAAGTGGTTGTTTTTGGTGTGTTGAAGCGATTTTTGAAAGTGTAAAAGGTGTCAAAGAAGTCGTTTCTGGGTATGCAGGCGGAAAAGCGGAAACAGCCAACTATCAATTGGTAAGTGCTGGAAAAACAGATCATGCAGAAGCGGTAAAAGTATATTACGATCCAAAAGTGGTTTCATACAAAACATTGGTTAAAGTATTTTTTGGTTCACACGATCCAACTACGTTAAACAGACAAGGTCCGGATGCTGGAAGACAATATCGTTCGGCAATATTCTACAAGAATGCAAAAGAAAAGCAAGTCGTTGAAACTTATATCAATAAATTAAAAAAAGACAAGGTGTTTTCTGGCGAAATTACTACGGAAGTTACCAAATACACGGCTTTTTACGATGCCGAAGCGTATCATCAAGATTACGAAGCAAAACATCCAAACAACGGATATATTAGAAATGTTTCCATTCCGAGATTGAAGCGTTTTCAAAAAAAATTCCCTGAATTATTAAAAAAAGAAGCACACTAGCATTGGTTTGCTGATTCAATAATTGAATGATTGAATGATTGAAAAATTAAATTATTCTAAAGCTTTACATTACTATACGAACGTTTGTCAAAACTACTTTCTTTGTAATTTGACAAACGTTTTCTTAGCTCTTGACTCTTGGTTCTTGGCTCTTGGCTCTTGGCTCTTGGCTCTTGGCTCTTGGCTCTTAAAAAGTAAAAAATCAATTCAAAATTCAACATCTAACATTCAAAATTTCAAAAACACGACGCTTATACATCAAATTTCACGCTTATACATTATTCTTGTTTTTCTAATTTTTATTTTCTTACATTTATAAAGTAATTACATACAAAACGTGCGTTTTTTTATTTAATAATCAAACACTTTATACTCATGAAGAAAAGAATCATTTCATTTGCTTCTTTGGGACTTGTATGTGCTACATTTTTCCTTAGTTGCGAAACTAAAAATCAAGCAGCAGAAGAACAACTAGAAACTGCTCTAGAAACGCCTGAAAAAATTATTTCTAACGCGCAAGCTGCAACATTATTTAAGAACGATCAAAATACACGTTTGTCGCAAATTGGGAAGTCAACCACACGTTTTGAAGACAAAGCCATTCATTTTGATTTGGCAACCTTAGAAGCATACATTAACCGATTAGAAAGATTAGCGACTTCTAAAAACATTCCAATCACAGGAGCAAGTTTTGTATTTGGAGCTGATGCTGATGGAAAAAGAACGGTTTTCTTAATGCCTTCTACCCGAAATGCTAACTTAGATTATCAAGAATCATTTACGATTGAAAATGGACAATTTCTAACATTCAAGCATGTAGTTACATCATTAAATCCACAAAAAAATTCGCAAAACAACGAAGATTTAGTACTTTCTCCAAATGGATATCTTTCATACAATGAAGCAGTTGTAATGTTTAACAACTATCAAACACAATATATTGAACCATTTGCAAAGAAAGTAACCAAAAACTATTACACCAAAGCGGTTTGGTATTCGTTAGACGAATTCACAGACTATATCAATTATCTAAAGAAAAAATCTAATAAACATAATTTAGCCATTACAGGAATTGATGTATTTTTTGGCGTGTATGATACTGATGCAAGTTTAGAATTAAAATCAAATACACAAACGGTATTTCTGACAGCAAGCACGCAACATCAAACTATTGTGAATGTTTCTGGAAAAACATTGCAGCGTTTGACTCAAGAAGACTTTTTGGCTAAAGAAAATGATGAAGGGAGTTTAGCTTATAATTTTGGACACCTTTCTCCACCGCCTCCAAAAAAGGATTGATAACGAATAAATAACCGATGAGTAAACTTATCGGTTTATTTTTTAACATTTTTTTAGTAAAACTGACAGTTATACATAAAAGAATGACAGTCATACAACTTCCATTCTTTGAAAGCATCTTTTTCTTACTTTTAAAATTGTAATTACACTCCAAGTCGCGAATTTTAAAGAATACAATGTTGCATTTTTAGTATGATGCGCTCACATTGTTCTTGAACTTATACAATTGATTAGCCGTAATTAAAGTTCAATTATTTAAAAAACGTAAAACTAAAAAGATGAAGAAAAAAATGTTTTCATTTGTTTCTCTAGGATTGGTGTGTATGACATTCTTCCTAAGTTGTGAAACAAATCATCAAGACGAAGAACAGCAACTTGACACCGCAATTGAAATACCTGAAAAAATTATTTCCAATGCTGACGCTGCTGTACTTTTCCAAAACGATCACAACACTCGCCTTTCCAAGATTGGAAAAGAGAAAATCTCTTTTAAAGACAAAGCCATTCATTTTGGTTTAGCCAAACTAACAGATTATATAGAACATTTGGAAGCAATTGCTATTGCTAGAAACATCCCTATTACAGGTGTTAATTTTATTTTTGGTGTTAGTAATGAGGGAAATAGAACTACATTTTTAATGCCTTCTACAAGAAATGCCAAGTTAGATTATCAAGAATCGTTTACCATAGAAAATGGACAGTTTTTAACTTTTAAGCATATTCAAAAAACTGTACATGTAAGAGAAAGTTCAATAAATGATGAAAACTTGATACTTTCTACAGATGGCTATATATCATTTAATGAAGCAAGTATATTATTTAATAGGTTTGAAATGCAATATATTCAACCATTTGCATCTAAAGTAGCTAAAGAATTTTATACCAAAGCGGTTTGGTATTCTTTGGATGAAATCAAATGTTATATGAGCTACATTCAGAAAAGGTCTAATGAATTCGATTTAAAAATTACGGGAATCGATGTCTTTTTTGGTGTATATGATACGAATGCTGATTTGGAATTGAAATCCAATGCGCAAACAGTGTTTTTGGTTGCAAGCAATCAAAAGCAGTCAATTATAAATACAAAGAAAGTTACGCTACAGTCATTTACACAAAATAACTTTTATACTAAAGAAACTTCTTCTGATGAAGAAAATGAGAGTTTAACCTTTAACGAAGGACAACTATCACCACCACCCAAAAACAACTAATAAATCTTCCTCCGAGCCTATTCTATTTTACAACACTTTACAAAATTCACTTTCTTCTTTACCATTTATACATAATTTCCAACAATCCATACATTTGTAGTTATTTTCTCATAAATTATAATTTAACCACTTTTTTCTAAAAGGGAAAAACACCCATTTTTTAATTTCAAATTTTTTTTCTGAAAAGTTTATCAGATTTTAGCATAAAAATAAAGACTAACAAAAACTACAACCTTATGGAAAATGTATTGCTTATTATTGTTGCCTTATTGGTAGGTATCGTAATTGGGTATTTACTCTGCAAAAAATTATCAAACGACCATGGAAATGGTCATCAAGAAGAACCTCCAAACGGAATTATTCCTGTGAGTGATGCTGTGAATTTACATGAAACCTTTGTCAATGAAAAATATCCACTGTTAAGTAGTGCGATTAATTCAAAGGAAACTCAATTTGTATGGTTTGAATTTGACAGAATCAAATCATATATAAATTATTTAGAAACGGTAGAAAAAAAGAATCCGAATAATCCTAGAATTTCAGGAGTTCGTGTGTATTTTGGCGCATATCAAAATCATCCAGAATATACCAAACAACAAACAGTTTTCTTCAATCCGACTATAGAAACAAGTTTAGATGAAGATTATTCAAATATGAAAAACTTACCTTTCTATATACAACCTAAAAATTCAAGTGATCCGATTGTTGGACGTTATAAAATTATTGCTGATTTACTATTGGATGAACACAATCCTATTGAACGTGCATTTATGGCAAATAACGATTTAGGACATAAAGAATCAAAAGAGAATATGGTTCAAAAATCAAGTCCTAAAAATGGAAATGGAACGAGTTTATCTTTCAATGATGGACAATTGAGTCCACCACCACCAAGAGGTTAATTTTATAATAGTTAATCATCCTAAATGTCTGAAATTTTAAGAAGTTTTACATTATACATAGAGCTAGTTACAGCAATAACTGGTTCCATATTCTATTATAAGTATAAAAATACATATTTAAAATATTTTTTATTTTTATTATGGTATATTGTGTTAAATGAATTCTTGGGTTTTTATACCAGAATATATTTAGATATGAATAATTCTAGAATCTACAATATTTACTATATAATAAACTTTACATTTTTATTATCTATGTATAAACACTTTATACAACGAAAACTTTTTAAAAAATATATTAAGATATTTATTATAGTTTATTGGATTACTTGTATTATTAATTCTTTCTATGAAAACTTTTTAGAAGTTGCACAAGTTGTTCCTTATATTATTGTATCAAGCTTTCTAATTATAAGTATTTTAATGTATTTTATAGAAGTTTTACAATCAGAACGCATTCTTAATATTAATAGAGAATTATTATTTTGGATTAGTATAGGCTTATTATTATTTCATATTGGTTACATTCCTTATAAAATTGTTCAAAAATTTTATGATAGTATAGCTTCTGCTAATCTAGAAAATCTACGTTCATTATTTTTTAGCTTAATCCTAATTTTAAATATCTGTTATATTACAGGGTTCATATGGAGTCAACCAATCCAGAAACAGGAGCAATAATAATTACTTTTGTTTTTATTTTTTTAGTAGTAGTAATAATTACACTTTTCTTAGTATTCATCAAGCGAAAGAATAACCTGTTGACTGAGAAACAGCAAGCCAAACGAGAGTTTGAAAACGCTATTGCTGAAACACAAATAGAAATTAGAGAACAAACACTTCGCAATATAAGTTGGGAGTTGCATGATAATATTGGGCAACTCCTCACTTTGGCGAAGATTCAACTGCACCAATTGACCGATTCTAAAGAAGATATTTCTGGTGTAAGCGAAACCATTTCAAAAAGTTTGACAGAGTTACGCGCACTCTCTAAATTGATTAATCCAGATGCATTGAAAAATATCATGCTTCCTGAAGCTTTACAATTGGAAGTAGAACGTTTTAATCGATTAAATTTTATTGAAGCCACACTCACAATTCACGGAGATGAAGAAATCATTGACGATAAAGCTGAAATTATTTTATTTCGTATTCTTCAAGAGTTCTTTTCAAACACCATCAAACATGCAAAAGCATCCAAACTTGACGTAACACTGACGTATACTCCTGAGAAACTGACGATTGTCGCAAAAGACAATGGAAAAGGTTTTGACAAATCGCAAGATAAGTTAAACAAAGGAATCGGATTGCTAAATATGAAAAGCAGAGGAAAGCTGATTGGCGCCGAAATTGAATTAGATTCAGCGCTAGAAAAAGGTACAGAACTAACGATTATTCATTATCTTTAGTTCGCAAATTATTCATTCATAATTCTGAATTTGTAATTCCGAATTGTAAAAACAACCAAAGAAATTGAAAACATATTCTGTTGCCATCGTAGAAGATCATGTATTACTATCACAAGCTATTGGCGGTTTGGTAGATTCTTTTGATCGTTTTAAAGTAAGTCATTTATGCAAAAACGGTAAAGAGTTCATTACGCGTTTGGAAGAAAAAAGCATCTCAGTACCAGATATTGTACTCATGGATATTAATATGCCTTTGATGAACGGAATTGAAACGACCATTTGGCTCGCAGAACATTTTCCAGATATTGATGTTATCGGGCTTTCTATTGAAGAAGACGAACGTACTATTATTCAAATGTTGCGTGCTGGTGCAAAAGGATATTTGATGAAAGATGTAGAAAAAAGTGTCTTAGAAATGGCTCTTAATGAAGTGATTACCAACGGATTTTACCATTCAAAACATGTGACGAATATTTTAATTGGCTCACTGAACGGAAAAGGCAGTTCTGGATTGAAATTGAAGGATAATGAAATCGAATTTATGAAATTGGTTTGTACAGAAATGACCTATAAAGAAATCGCAGATCAAATGTGTTTGAGTCCAAAAACTATTGATGGTTACAGAGATGCGTTGTTTGAAAAACTTGACGTGAAGAATAGAATCGGATTGGTGATTTATGCCATCAAAAATAAGATTTATTTACCGTAACTTCGACTTTGCTCAGTTACAAGTATTTTAGTTTGGATACGCTTTGTTATTTGGATTGATGTTTATAACTCATAAACCAAATCACGATTTCTTATTCAAAGAAACTTCGCTATACTTTGCGTTGATATTAATTTCACTTCCTGAAGTATTATTTTTTTGATATCCACGAACTATCGTATTAAATTGTGTTTTATTCTCTGAGCCAATTACCGTTTCTGGAAAAGAAATACTTGAATTTGAACCAATATAATACAATTTAAAAGCAGCCGCAGGCAGTTGAATGCGCGCATCTGTATTTTCTAAAATAATATCCAACGTTTTAAAATTTTCACCAATATTGTGAATCAATAAGTTTCCAAACGTTCCACTGATAATTCCCTCCTTTCCTAGCGTTCCAATAGTGACTTTCGAGGAATTTGACATCAAGTTGATATCATTCACTGAATGTAAATTTACATTTTCTACAAAATTTACTTTTAATGCGCCATTATTCCATTGCGAAACATAAATGGGCGCATACGACGTTTCTATCGTCGTATTTGCACCATCTATCACAGTAGCATACAAAGCTGCGTGAGACAGCTTTGCATTTATATTTTCACTTGTGGAAGCAATTGTTACTTCTCCATGACGCACATTGAGTTTTAACTTTGCTTTTTTAGGCATTTTAATTTTAATCGTTTTCTTTACTTTTAAATGTTTTCCATTATTGGATAAAAAGAAAATATTATCATTTCCAGGGTTTAGATGAAACTTCACGTTACCTTGTAACTTTCCTTGCATTTCTAAAAGTTCTAAAAGCTGTCCTTTTTCTTCAAGTAAATTTTTGAGTTTATCTTTTTCAAATTCTTTCCCAATTTCTGCAAGTTCTACAAGAGCTTCCAATCGTTCTTCAAGTTCCTTTTTCTCTTTTTTCTCTTTCTTCTCCTTTTTTTCTTTTTTTTCTTTTTTTTCTTTTGATGCTTTCCCTTTAAGTTCAATTAATTTCTGCTGTTGCTCTTGAAACTTTTTTTGCCACTTCTCCATTCCTTCCTTAAATTTTTCTTCATCAAAGTTGTTTTTCCATTGCTCCTGCCATTTTTTTAAATACGCTTCGCCATCTTTTTCAAAAGCTTTGTAATCAAATTTTATATCATCTAAAGATTCAATCACCATCAGAGGCAAGTCTGGAACAGATTGAATTTTTGGAAGATTCGCAATGATCGGAGTTTCAATATCTTTAATAATTATAGGATCTGCCAACACAAATTGTCCCGTATCTCCAAATAAAGATCGGCTTCCTTTTGACGTTACGGTCACTTTTTCGCTGTTTCCAATTGCTTCAAAGTTCCACTTTTCCATATATGCTTCCACTTCTTCATCGGTAGCATCTTGCACTTCAATTGTTGCTGTAATTTCTACTTTATTTTTGTTCCAAGTATCAAATTCTACATCGGCATGTGACGTGTTAATTTCTAACGTAACGTCTTTATTTACCGTAAATACTTCCTTTTTTGTTCGTTTTTTTGATTGAGAATATCCAAAAGTAATGACCAATAAAGCGACCATTACACATTGTTTTATTTTTGATTTATACATCGTTTTCTGATTTTTTTAGTTCGTTCAATTTTTTCTTTAATTGGTATAGCAATTTCAGTCTAAATTGTAAATTATCAATCATTGCATTAATTGTTTCCTCATTAGGACCAAGATCTGTCAACTCTTGTTGAAGCACCTTATGTTCTTCGTTTAATTGCGAGAGTTTTTTCATATAACTTTCAAACAATTGCTTTCCAATTTCAGAAACTTCAACCTGCGTCAATTCGTAATTGATACTTGCCACATAATAATCTTCAATCTTTTTCAAATCTGGAGAAACATCGCCCAAACTCGTTAAAGATGGTTTTTGAGTTGCTTCAGTATCTTTATCAACTATTTCGGTTCCGTTAAAATCAGGTTTTGATTGTATTTGTTTATATGCCAAACCGCCCAAACTAATCAGTAAAATAACTGCTGCAGCGATTTTATAGATCGAAAAAGAACGTTCTTTAGTTGTTTCTTCTTGCAAAGGTAATGCATCATTCAATCGGTCTAAAAAACGTGCTTCATGTCCGTCAGACAAACCATTTTGAATATGCAATTGGTCATTTTTCAACAAATCTTTAATATCCTGTCCCATGATTCCTCTTTTTTAATGCGTGTTGTAATTTCTTTTTTCCTCGTAATAATTGTGTGCGTGATGCGGTTGTTGAAATGTTTAGTATTTCTGAAATTTCCTGATGATCGTATCCTTCTAACAGAAAGAGAATCACGACGACTCGATATTTATCGGGCAGATTTTCAATTTCGTTTTTTACTTCTTGCAACGTGGTATCATCGCTTGTTTGCCAATTATTTTCGTCGGCAATAACTTCCAATTGTGCTTCATCAATTGTGATGTAATAATCACGTTTAGCGCGTAATTTATCCAAACATTTATGAATCACAATTTTCTTAAGCCAAGCACCAAAACTTACTTCGGCGGTAAATTGATCAATTTTTTGAAATGCATTGATAAATGCTTCTTGCATTGCATCTTCTGCATCTTGTGTATGTTTCAAGAATCGATTGGCAACAATAAACATTCCTTCACAATACTGCCTGTACAGATGCAGTTGCGCTTTCCTGTCGTTATTTTTACACTTTTCGATGAGCTCGGTTTGAGACATACTTCCGGTAGCTTTTTGGTTTTGGTTAATTGCTATACATCTTTAAAGACGTAGCAAATTTTGGAATGTGACAATATAGTAGAAAAAAGTTTTAAACTAATCGTATTTAGTTCGTGCTTAGAAACGTTTTTACGAGCAATAGCGAAGTAATCTGTATATCAAAAAACGGTTTTAAAATTTGATACAACAGATTGCCGCACGTTTTTCCAAAACGTTCGCAAAGACGTTTCAAGAATATTTGATTGCTAAATTAGACTGATACTGTAGTCAGTGAAGTCGAAATGAAGCAAACTAAAACTGTTACATCTAGCGGAGTTGAGCTGCAAAACTTATTCCTCATAAATTACCAACAATTCTACTTCGCGTTCAGCTTTGCTAAGTTTTAAGCCAATTTTTGCCAATTCTTCTTTAAAAGAACCTTTTTTTTGCGGATCGAATACAAAATCAATGTCTATAAATTCCAAATAATTGGTTTCATCAATTACAGGAACTGGCGTTTCGTTTTCTATGTAATTTGTAAAATCTGTCATGCGAATCTTTTTTGCATGAAATTCGTAACCTCTAAATTCTAACGTTCGTTTTTTTGTGGTCGATTTTAGCTTTTTAAGTTTTGTTCTATCAATTACACTTAATACATATACAGGAATTGTTCGTCTTTCAAGTTTTGTTTTTACTGAAAATGTTTCTTTTAATTTTGCAATTCCCAATGCATACATACTTCCATCAGCTTTTTTGCTAATTATATCTAAACAATATTTATTTTTTGGATCTTTGTAACTGTAAGCAGCTTTGTCAATCTCCAAAACTGTTCTGTTATAACTTTTTTGATATAAATTTCGATACATACTTGGAATGGTTTGATTGATAATCGTCAAACGTCTTCCGTTAAAAGTTTTATCATTCAAATAGCCACGCGAATATGAGGAAACACCCGAAATTCCACCTTTTAACAATACACGTTCTGCATTCGGATTTTTCACAGGAAAAGGATCGGCTTCATAATCAAAAGTGATGTTTTCTTCTTTGAATGGAAGCGAGATTTTTTTACCATTTTTTATGTTTTGAATCACTTCTTTGCTAATATTATCTGTGGAAGTAATCGCAACAATTTTGCCTTCTTTATTAATGATTATTGCATGCGATAATATTCTGTACGGAAAGTACTTTTCTAGCGTTTCTGTTTGCAATCCGAACCAAACTTTAGAAGGCAAATTGTCTATAAAACGTTGCAAACGCTCAGGTTTGTCTTCTGCTATTCCGATGACTTGAATGTCATTTGGAAATTCTTCTTGCAATTTGATTAAGTTTTTCATTGCAGGAATGCATGGTCCACACCAAGTCGCCCAAAAATCTAGAATGACTATTTTTCCTTTTAAAGCTGTTAGTGAAGTATTTGTCGTTTCTGAATTTAACAAATTAGAGAATTCTATCGCTGGAACTTTATCGCCAATATTCAGTTTCGTTTGTGCATACGTTGTGCTTGTCAATGCGAGAAGCATCAACAGTATTCCTATTTTTTTCATGTATAATTGATTTGTTTAGAGTGTATTCCGCAGAAATGCGAACTTAAAAATGAGCGTGTTATTTATTGTATAATAAGGTGACAAAACCGTGAATTAAATCAAGTTTAAACATGTTTTTTCGAGTTTCAGGATTGTTTTTTCCTCTTGTAAACATTTTAAATTTTTGTCCATCTTTATTTGGTTGCATGATGATTTTTGTTCCATCATCATTCAAAACTGCATTATTTCCTACAGCTTCCATATAATATTGTTGTGACTTGTCGATATACATTTTAATATCAGAATATTCACAATTCATCTGAATCGACTTAAAGTTATCCGCCAAATTATGAATCAGAAAATTACTTTTAAAGTCTTTAAATTCAGTGTTTTTCGTGATTTCTCCTATGCTAAATTTTGAAAATTCCGTGAGTAGAAATACATTTTCAAGTTGACCAATTAAACCGTTGGTTACGTTTCTAAATGCGTATTGACCGCCAACAATCTTTTTGATTTTTACACTTCCATTCATAAACGTAAAATTATTTTTATCGTTTATCAGCTCAAAAGCTTCTAGTGTTCCTTCGTTAAAAGCTGCTTCAATTTGATTGGTAAACGTACTTTTAAAATACACATTTGCATTTGTGGATGAAAAGCGAAACATCATGTATTTAGGAACGTATACTTCATAACTAGAACGAATTGTTTGTACATTTTTATGCGTTGTTTTATCAATATCTTTCAACGGAATTTTATCTTTTCCAGAAACGATATGTCCTGACATTTCTTGAATTGCAAGGTTTTTTTGAGAGATTTCGTTGTTAATGGCCGCAACCGTTTTATACTGATTTTCCTTTTCTGATTTTCCACCTATATCTTTGATAACCAAATGACTATTTCCACGCAAACGGTAGGAAAGATGTCCAATAGATGTTGCCGAAGCATTCCGTATGTATAAAAAGTTTTCGCCATTCATGTTGGACTGCATATCTGTAGAAATTTTAATTCCTTTGTAAATTTCTTCGATTTCATCTTGTGAATAGTTTTTAAAATTGACTACGAAATCGATTTTTACTTCATCTTTATCCCAAGTTTTGAAAGTCACGTCAATATTTTGTGTATCAAAACTTAACTTCGTTTTTTCATCAACCGAAAAGCTTTTTTGATACTTTTTTTGTGTCTGCGCTATCAATCCAAAAGAACTGATAAAAAGCAGTACGAGAAAGTTATATATTGTTTTGTTCATCTTGTAATCGCTTTAAATGTTGTTGAATTTCTTGCAAAAGTGACAAACGCATTTGCAAGTTTTTAATCATTTTTTCAAGTGTAGTCAAACTGTTTTTTTGTACTAAAAACTCTTGTTTTAATTCTTGATAAGACGCGTCTAAGTTTTCCAAGCGTTCTTTGTACTTTTTGACCAAATGTGTATCGTTTGCCGTAAGTTCAAATGATTTCCATTCGTCAGCAATGCTTTGCAAATACTGATCTTCAATAGATTTCATTTCGGTAAACAGTGACGATTCTTGTATTTCTTCTTTACCGTAATTTGTGTATATAAAAGCGCCAATTCCTATGAATAAAACACATGCTGCAGCAATGTTTTTCCAATAATAGAATTTGCTTTTGGGAGCAGGAATTCCTTCAGTTGTTGCTAATTTTTCTAAAAATTCAGCACGATGTCCTTTTGGTAACTTTGGCGTTTCCGCAGTAACATCTTTTTCGTTAAGTATATCTTTTATATTCTTCATGATATTTTATGTTTTAAAAAATCATTTAAGTTGTTTTTTAATTTTGTTTTTCCGCGCATCAATTGTGTGCGTGATGTCCGTACAGGAATGCTCAATATTTCTGAGATTTCTTGATGATCGTAACCTTCTATCAAATACAATTTCACAACATATTTATATTTAATTGGCAAGTTTTCTATAGCTTGAAGAATTTCTTGTTTGGTAACTTCTACTTTTATTTCCCAAGAAGCATCATCTTCAATAATTGTCAATATTTCATCATTCATTTCTTCATATAACAACGATCGTTTTTTAAGCGTATCCATACATTGATTGATAATAATTCGCTTCAACCAAGCACCAAAAGCGACTTCTCCTTTGTATTGTTGCAATCGTATAAATGCCTTTAGAAATGCTTCTTGCATCACATCTTTTGCGTCTTCCCGATTCGAAATATAACGACAGGCAATACAATACATCGCGTCAGCATATAAATCATAAAGCTTTATTTGTGCTTTCCGATTTCCCTGCATACATTTTTTTAAGATTCCTAAATGCTGTTGGCTCATTCGTTTGGTTTGTGTTCTATAGTAAAGACGACATTATTTTTGAAGCGTTTCATTTTTTTCGCTTCGCTCAATTAAAAGATTTAAAAATTCAATGATTTAAGGTTGTTTCTGAGATTATTATTTGATTTATTATAAAAAGCTAAATGCATTCTAAAATGAATTTGAGTGTTGTTTGAAAGTAATTAATACATTTTCAAATTTTCAAATTGTCACATTAGAATTCAAGCATCACTGTCGCTCAAAACATGTTCGTATTTCAATTTGAATTTCTAATTCTTCTTAGAACTTGACTAATACCTAATACCCAAAAGCCAATACCTGCAATTTTTTCGCTTCGCTCAATTAAAAGATTTAAAAATTCAATGATTTAAGGTTGTTTCTGAGATTATTATTTGATTTATTATAAAAAGCTAAATGCATTCTAAAATGAATTTGAGTGTTATTCGAAATTAATTGATACATTTTCAAATTGCCACATTAAAATTTAAGTATTAATGTCGCTCAAAACATGTTCGTATTTCAATTTGAATTTCCAATTCTTCTTAGAACTTGACTAATACCTAATACCCAAAAGCTAATGTGACGTCCTGAAAGACTCTTACATTTAAAATTTAGCATTTTACATTTAACATTTAGCATTATAAAACGTAATTTCGTTTAAATCTATCAAATAGCACAAAAAACTTGAGTTCAAAACCAACACATAGATCTGCCTTACATGAAAAAGATGGTGTTTCACAACCCAATTTTATCAGCAAATCATCAGTAGCTTCTATCAAAAAGAATAGAAGAAAACAACCTTCTGTGGACGAATTGGTTCAAGGAATTCTGAATCAGGATAAAGTCGCGCTAAGTCGTGCTATCACTTTGGTGGAAAGTAAAAACACTACACATTTGGCAAAAGCAACTGAAATTATTGAACAGTGTTTGCCACATGCCAACAAGTCTATTCGAATAGGAATTACAGGCGTTCCAGGTGTTGGAAAAAGTACGTTTATTGAAGCATTTGGAAAATATTTGACAGGTTTGGGCAAAAAAGTTGCCGTATTAGCTGTTGATCCGAGTAGTTCTATTTCTAGCGGAAGTATTTTAGGCGATAAAACCCGAATGGAAGATTTGGTAAAAGACGAAAATGCATTTATTCGTCCGTCTGCTTCTGGAGATTCGCTTGGTGGCGTAGCACGAAAAACGCGCGAAACGATTATTTTATGTGAAGCCTGTGGTTTTGATACCATTGTGATTGAAACCGTTGGTGTTGGACAAAGTGAAACCGCGGTACATAGTATGGTCGATTTCTTTTTATTATTGAAATTAGCTGGCGCTGGAGACGAATTGCAAGGAATTAAACGCGGAATTATTGAAATGGCAGATGCTATTGTGATTAATAAAGCTGATGGTGACAACGTAAAACGTGCGCAAATGGCACGAACTGAATTTAAGCGCGCATTGCATTTATATCCTCAAAAAGCTTCTGAATGGCTTCCTAAAGTGGTGACAGCTTCTGCATTGAAACAAAAAGGAATTGATGATGTTTGGCAAATGATTGAAGCTTTCCGCGAAAGTACCAAAGCAAATAATTATTTTGAAACACATAGAAAAGAACAAAACCGTTTTTGGTTATTACAAACCATTGAAGAACGCTTGAAACATAACTTTTACAATAATCCTGATGTAAAAAAACAACTTGACTCTTATTTAAACGCTACCGAAAATAGTACGATTTCTCCGTTTAATGCAGCGCAACAGTTGTTGAAATTGTTATAGGCATAAAAAAAAGCGAACCGAAGTTCGCTCAATTCATATAATTTTTTACTTTTTACAATTCACAATCCCAAACAGTATGGCATTCTGTGTCTGTGCAATCTCTTTCAGTCGGACAGTCGCACCACGAGTTTTCTGTCCAATGGCAACCATATAAAGTGTCATTTCCTCCTTTTAGTTGATTTTCATGTAAGTTTGAGATTGATTTTTTGTTTAATGCTAATGATTTCAGCTTTCTTTTTTTCATGGTATACATTTTAATTTAATGGTTATACCCTAAAGTTAGTAAAATGTTAAACAGTTGGTTCCTCTTTATCAAATACTTAACATTTTATTTTCTGTAAAACTACGCATATTTCCGAATCAAAAATTGTCGCAGTTTAAAAATTATTCCTCCATAGATGCCGCCGACAATCATTCCTGTGAAGACATCACCTGGAAAATGAACTCCTATGTAAATTCGGCTATAGCCAACTAATGCTGCCCAAAATAGTAGTATAAAAATGAGGTATTTGTAATGTTTTTGTAAAACCAAACCTATAAATGTTGCCAAAGCCATTGCGTTTGAAGCATGACCAGAAAAGTAGCCAAATTGTCCTCCACAATACGATTTTACCAAACGCATGTGCGCTATCAAATCGGCAGTATGACAAGGTCTTGGACGTAAAAAGAGTGTTTTTTTGAACAGATTTGCCGTTTGATCGGTAATTGTAATTAATAGCGCCACCAATACTAACGTGAAGAATATTTCTTTCTTTTTGTGTGTTTTTAAGATGAGAATCAACAAGAAAGCATACAACGGAATGGCGTAATATTTATTGGTGATAAACATCCAAAAGCCATCCCAAGTTTCTGTTCCGAGTCCGTTTAAGAATAAAAATAATTCTTTGTCGTAGTTTACTAATTGATCGATCATAAGAAAGGATTAATCTTCGTAACGAGCCAACTCACGATCGTAAAAATCGTTTGCTGCTTGAAATAAGTTTTCAGCTTCGGAAGAAAGTTCTTTTTCATCTTCTTTGTCAAATTCTTCCAACCATTCTACTTCATCATTTTCTAGATTGATGATGAATCTTGGGAATTCGGTATGTACGATAAAAATCGCATTAGGATAATCGGTATTATCGCCTAGTAAAAATTTAGGAAACTCCATGAACTGTTTGCTTATTAATAAGTTTTTTTGATAAATAATTGAATCTAATATACAATAATATTGCAGAAGTCGTCAACCCTGCGAGTAAACCAATCCAGATGCCTGCGCTTTTGTATGTTGTATATAAACCGAGATAGAACGAGATGGGAAAACCAACAATCCAATAAGCAAAAAAGGTAATGATTGTTGGAATTTTCACGTCTTGTAAACCTCGTAAAACGCCTAAACCAACGACTTGTATGCCATCGGAAATTTGGAAAAATGCAGAAACTAATAAAAGTTCTGCTGCAATCATAATTACTTCTTGATTGTCTACGAAGTTGACAAGATCAGTTTCGTTGACGTATAATGTTGGAAACCAACTATTCAATAACATAAACATAATCGCAAAAAACACATCTATTATAAATACTAAAAGAAATAGTGACAATGCAATACGGCGCAATTCTGAGAAACGTTTCAAACCTTTCTGATTTCCTACTCTGATTGTTGCCGCAACACTTAGTCCCATCGCCACCATAAACGTCATTGACGATAGGTTTAACGCAATTTGATTTGCCGCTTGAGAGTTCTTTCCTAAAATACCAGATAACCAAATAGCCGCCGTAAAAATGGCTACTTCAAACAACATTTGTAACGATGACGGAAATCCAAGCGAAATGATTTTTTTAAAGACCGATTTCTGTATTTTCTTAAAATTAAAGTTGGTAACGTATTGCTTGAATTTTTTCTTGTATCGTAGTAATAACCATAAAAAAGCTAACATGACAATTCGCGATGCTAACGTTCCAATAGCTGCACCAATGATTCCCCATTTTGGAAAAATCCATATACCGAAAATTAAGAAATAATTGATGGTAATGTTTACCACATTTGCCAATAATGTTGCCCACATGGCGTATTTTGTTTGTGATAATCCGTCAGCAAATTGCTTAAACGCTTGAAACATTATCAATGGAATCAACGAAGCTGCTACCAAGTTTAAATATGGCATGGCAAGTTCGACAACTTCATCTGGCTGATCCATTTTATACATTAATGGTTTTGCAAGCATGACACCCAAAAATACCGCGATTCCGATAATCGTACAGAGAATTAAACCGTGTTTCAACGCGCTTTTTACTTTTGCTTTGTTTCCTTCGGCATCAGCTTCTGCGACCAAAGTGGTAATTGCTGTAGAGAATCCGATTCCAAGAGACATGGCTATGAACAAAAAACTATTTCCCAAAGAAACGGCGGCAAGTTCTGCCGTTCCTAATTGTCCCACCATGGCATTGTCAACAAAACTCACAAAAGTATGTCCCAACATTCCTAAAATGATCGGCGAAGCAAGTTTAAAATTATACGCAAATTCCTTGGTGTAGTTCTGTAAGAGCACTGATTTGTATTTAACGTGGCAAATATAGAATACTTCTAAGTTTTACGACTATTGTTTTTAGTGAATTTACCCTTGCTGTTTTATAAATTGAACAGATTAGTTTTTTAAAATAGAAAGACAAGTGTTTTTTTTTGGCTGTGAGTCAACTTAATTTTATGTTGGAAAATTGTGAGCGGCTTATATTATTTATATCACAATTATTAACTGTAAAAAACTTATCATTATGAAAAAAAACATTTTAAACATTAAAGGTGTTGCTGCGATTTCAAAAGAGCAACAAAGCCAAATTAATGGTGGAGCTGGATATGATTTATCTAAATGTGGATGTGATTGCGCAGGACGCGTAACGGGTCCTAAATATTGCCCATGGTTTATGGCTTGTCCGCAAGTATACACATGTGGTAGCGATATTTAATTCAAACCTTTTTTTTTAAAAGCATTTTATTAAGTAAAATATGGTCATTCTTTTGACTGACATATTTAAGGGAAAGAGAAGGCTTCACGATATACATCTGGAGCCTTTTTGATAATTAGATATTCGCAAATTGTTAAAACTATCTTTCTTCTCTTACTATAAAATGTATCGTATTTACAACATACAAAGGTGTTCCCTGAAAAACCTGAAATAGAGTAAGGATAATTACTAAAATTAATATCATGAAAAAAAACATTTTAAACATTAAAGGAGCTAAAGTAATTTCAAAAGCAAACCAAAGTACCATTAATGGTGGTGCAGGTTGGAGTTTTGGTGGTGATTTGTCTAAATGCGGATGCGATTGCGCAGGACGTGTAACTGGTCCGTTTTACTGTCAATCTCAAATAGCTTGTCCACAAGTTTACACTTGTGAAGACAGCCAAACATCATAAACATTCTAATTAGAGTTTTATTTACCAAGTATTAAAAAAGGCTTCTTTTCATATGATAAGAAGCCTTTTTGCTATATTATTTTTTTTAAAATCACGATCCTGTTGGACAATGATCTAAATCATTTGAGGTAGATTGTGTTTTTCCTTCTTTTGGTGTTCGTGATTCTTCGGCTAGACAATCAACACCAGTTTGATTTCCTTTTCCGATAATGAGGAAAGAGTTAATTTTTGCTACTTGTATTTTTTTGAGGGCTAAAATTTTTCTTTGGGTCTTCATATGATAAGTGTATTTATTAGTTTCACTCAATATACACAACTAAACGTTATGAATCTTATAAAAAGTCTTGCTATTTTATAAATTGAACAACCTAATTTAACGTATTTTTTTGAGGTATGTAGAAGGATTCTCGCCTGTTTTCGCTTTGAATGCTCTTGAAAAAGATCCGTGACTTTTGTAACCAACTTCTTTGGCTATTGCTTTGATAGTATACATGCGAAATTTCTTATCTTTTTCTAATCTATCCAACGTATATTGAATACGCAAATTGTTTAAGTATTCTGTAAAAGTCATTTTTTTATGTGTATTGAGAAGACTTGATAAGTAAGTTGTATTTGTTTCTATTTTTTTGGCGGTAGCGTATAAATTGTATTTTGGATTTAAGTAAAATTCTTGTGCTTCAAGGTTTTTCAGTTTTTGGAGAATTTCATCAACTGTTTTATCACTTTTGATAGCATTCTGTGGTTCTTTTTTCTCTTTTTTCTCCGCAAGGACTTCGTGCTTTTCAGCTATAACTTTTTCAGTTTTCTTTTTGTGGAATTGTCTGTACAGTAAAAAACCAAAGAGTCCTGTAACAGCTAAAGCGATCATTAAAAACGTATAGAATCGCTTTTCATCTTTTTGATGTTGTGCTTCAAACTTATTTTTTATTTTTTCAATTTCGTATTGTGTCGCCGTTTGTATAATGGTTTGTTTGTTTCCGTTGGCGAGAATGCTGTCATTAAAATCACTAGACTTTTGCCTGTAACGAGATTCTTTTTCAAATTGTTTTGTGTTTTTATAAATGGTAGCTTTTAACTGTAACACATTCAGGTAGTCACTTGCTAGCAACTGATCGGCTTCATAGCGTATTTCTAAATCATTTAATAATGCCAAAGCTTCGGTTGTTTCTCCTTTTTGAAAATGATAATCTGACAATAAATATATGATTTTAGAAATTTGTTTTTCATTGTGTAAGTCTTCAAAAATCTTTTTCGATTTTGTAAGGTTCTCATACGCTTCTGGGAAACTTTTTTGTGCTGTATGCGTTTTTCCTTTGAGTTCAAATAGATAGGCTTTTCCTTCAATATCATTAAAATAATTGGCAATAATAATTCCTTTATCAATGTATAGCATTGCAGAATCTAGCAATTTTTCTGCTTGGTAGGCTTTCGCCAAAAACATGTGATAGTTGATATAATTTTCTACATAATTTATAGAATCTTTTTCAATGAGTTCCTTTTGCTCGATGGTAGTTATGGCTTCTTTAAAACTTGCTTTGGCTTCTTTGAAGTTTTTTAAGTCTAAGCTTAAAATTCCCATGTTTCCGTTAATGTTTATTAGTTGCATGGTACGTTTGTTACGCGTTGCGACTTCATAAGCATCTAGCAGAATGCTTCCAGCTTTGTATTTGTTACCCAATTCTATTTCGGTCGTCGCAATGGCAACTTTTGTTTGAATGTAACGTGCACTATCAGCATCATCAGAAATATGTTGCAATGCTTTTTCATATTCCTTCATGGCGTTTTTGTAAATACCTCTACTTTGGTAAAATTCTCCCAAATAAAAATGTGAACGATATATATGAACGGAATCATTAAAGGTTTTTGCCTTGTGATAATATTCCATTCGCAATTGCATCATGGAATCTGTTTCAATTCCTTGATGATTTAAAATTGCCAACTCTGCTGCTTCTAAAATTTTAGCAACATCGTTTTTGGCATCCTTTTCCTGTGAAGTGTTGGCGCAAGAATAAAGTAAAAAACTTAGTATGAATATGAGCAATAATCGGTTCATGTAGAAAAATTAAATCCAAAAAGAAATATACTTTTTTTAGCATTATGACAATATATATTTCTTACTTTTTTTCTTAAAGTTTGAAATTCACATTGTAAAGGTTTTAATTTGTGTATAAAACGTAATTATAATTCCCTTATAAACTACACTTTAAGATATAAATTATACTCTAAAAGTCCTTTTGAGGTGATTATGACTCTCTAAAAAGAAAACCGATATGACATTGAAACCGCAATCAAAAAACAAACTAATTTTGGTATTGTTTTTATTGTTCGCCTTTTTAGCTTCTCCAGATGCTACTGCACAGCGAAAGAAACGAAAGAAAGACAAAAAAGAAACTACTGAAAACGTAACTTCTAAGAAAAAAGGTAGTAAAAAATCTATTGAAGATTTGACAAAGAAAAGTAAAAAGATGGAAGGTCTTTTTACCATATATCAAGACTCTCTTACTGGAAGCATTCGCATGTTGGTTTCAAAAGATCAATTGGAAAAAGATTTTATCTATTTCAGCCAAATAAGTGATGGAGTTAGTGATGCTAATCAAATTAGAGGATATTATAATGGTGCTAAAATCTTTACGGTTAAGAAGTATTTTAATAAAATTGAATTCGTTTCTAAAGACCATTCCTATTATTTTGATCCCAAAAGCCCTTTAGCCAAATCTGCCAACGCGAACATCAGTGAAGGTGTGATGGCGAGTATTAAAATTGAAGCTTCTGACGATAAAAAAGGATTGTATTTAATTAAAGCTGATGATTTATTTTTAAAAGAAACATTCACACAAATCAAATATCCGAGATACCCAGGACAATCGCCTTTTGCATTTACACTTGGTGCTTTAAATAAAGGGAAATCTAAAATTAATAAGATTAAAAACTATCCTGAAAATACGGATTTAGTGATTGATTATGTATACTCAAAAACGTCTACTTTTAATGGTGGCGGAGAAGGTGTAACTGACGGAAGAAACGTAACTATTAGAGTGAATCATAGTTTAATAGAAGTTCCGAAAAACACATATACACCTCGATATGATGACCCTAGAGTTGGTTATTTTACGACACAAGTCAACGATATGACAACAGATTCTCCAACACCGTATCGTGATTTGGTACACAGATGGCATTTAGAGAAAAAAGACCCAAATGCTACAATTTCTGAACCTGTTGAACCAATTACTTGGTGGATTGAAAACACAACGCCTTTAGAAGTTCGTGAAATTGTAAAAGAAGGAGTTTTAAAATGGAATTTAGCCTTCGAAAAAGCGGGTTTTAAAAACGCAATTATTGTAAAAGTACAACCTGATGATGCCGAATGGGATGCTGGAGATATTCGCTATAATGTATTGCGTTGGGCTTCTTCACCTGATCCTGCTTTTAGTGGATACGGACCAAGTTTTGTGAATCCTAAAACTGGTCAAATTCTAGGTGCTGACATCATGTTAGAATATTCTTCGATAAGCGCCTTAACTTTTTTAGATAAGGTTTACACAAATGGTAATGCTAAAAAAGGAGGATATTTTGAAGATGAAAACGACCAATTAGCTTTGCAAAATCATATGAAATATTGTTCGTTTGGTAATTTAATGAGCGAGAATAATATGTTTGGTTCTACGGCTTTAAAATTGCATGATGCTTCTCCTGAAGCTATGAAAAATATGAAAAGAGAAAGCTTATTAAGCTTAGTGATGCATGAAGTTGGACATACGTTAGGATTGAATCATAACATGAAATCAAGTCAATTGTTTTCTCCTGCACAACTTGCAGATAAAGATTTCATTCAAGGAAAAGCATTAGCGGGTTCTGTAATGGATTATGAAACAATTAATGTGACAAATAATCCTTTAAATCAAGGACATTACTACTCTCCTACACTTGGTCCATACGATTACTGGGCAATTGAGTTTGGATACAAACCTGTAAAAACATACAAAGAATTAGATGATATTTTGAAACGATCAACCGAACCTTCATTAGTTTTTGGTAATGACGCTGATGATATGAGAAATCCAGGGAAAGCAATTGATCCACGAGTGATGACAGGTGATTTATCTAACGATCAAATTACCTATTCTATTAATAGAATTGAACTTGTAAATGCTATGATGAAAGACATCAAACCTAAATTTTCATCATATAATAAATCATATCAACAAATGAGAAGCGCTTTTTATTACACTTACTATCAAAAAATAAGAGCTTCCGATGTAATATCTCGTTTTATTGGTGGTGTGTATGTTGACAGAGCTATGCACGGACAAGTTGGTGCTACACAACCATTTACACCAGTAAGTTATGCCGATCAGAAAAGAGCCATGAAAGCTTTGGAAGATTATATATTTTCTCCTGACACCCATAAAAGTATTCCACAGGAAATTTTTTCACACTTAGCGAGACAACGTAGAGGTTTTAACTTTTTTAGCGGACCAGAAGATCCAAAAATTCATTCCTATATTTTATACAACCAAACCAATGTATTACGTCACATTTTGCATTATCGTACGTTACAGCGTATGGTTGATTCTGAATTGTACGGAAATGACTATAAGATTCAGGAATTTATGAGTGACTTGAATAAAGCTATTTTTAACAAAGACATCAACACTTCTGTGAATTCTTTTAGACAAAATTTACAGATTGAATATACAAACATGTTAATCGAGATGTTAACAGGAAAATCTAACGGACGTTTTAATAATATTGCGAAATCGATGGCAATTTATAACTTGAAAACCATCAGAAAATTTGCAGGAAACGGTTTGGGTGATCTAGCTACAAAAGCACATAAAACACACTTAAAAACCTTGATTGACAACGCGATGAAAGAGATAAAGTAGTTGTGAGTTATGAGTTGTGAGTTATGAGTTGTGAGTTATGAGTTATGAGTTATGAGTTATGAGTTATGAGTTATGAGTTATGAGTTATGAGTTATGAGTTATGAGTTATGAGTTATGAGTTATGAGTTAAAATACTTTTTCTTTTAAAATTTAGTATTCTTGATTTAACATTTTAACTTCATTATTCTATATTTTATAAATTAAAAATCGGCATTTATGTCATCAAAATGCCGATTTTTTTGTGTTTAGAATAAAGTTAATTTTCAAAATACAACGCATTTCCATCAACCCATTCGTTGGTTATTTTTAAAAGTCATAAAAAAAGCGAACCCATTTGAGTTCGCTTATACAATTGTAAAACAGTATAATAGTTGTTTTTTTATTCAGAAATTATTATTCTAGGAAAGAAACTACATTCTCCTCTATACGATTCAAAATATTAGAAACATCAGCTTTTTTAAAAGTTTCTCCTGTAATATTTTCATATAATTCTATATAACGATCAGAAACCGAATTGATATATTCGTCACTCATAAAAGGAACAGTTTGTCCTTCCTTTCCTTGAAAGTCATTATTGATAAGCCATTGACGAACAAATTCTTTTGAGAGTTGTTTCTGTGGTTCCTGTTTTTTCTGTAATTCTTCATACGTATCTGCGTAGAAATAACGAGAAGAATCTGGTGTGTGAATTTCGTCGATTAAAACGATTTTTCCATCTTTTGTTTTTCCGAATTCGTATTTGGTATCCACCAAAATTAAACCACGCTCTTTGGCGATTTTTGTGCCTTCTTCAAATAACAAACGTGTATAGTTTTCTAACTGAGCGTAATCTTCTTCAGAAACAATTCCTTTGGCTAAAATTTCCTCACGAGAAATATCTTCATCGTGTTCGCCCATTTCTGCTTTGGTTGCTGGCGTAATGATTGGCGAAGGAAATTTATCATTTTCAATCATACCTTCTGGCATTTCTACACCACATAATCTACGTTTTCCTGCTTTGTATTCGCGTGCTGCATGACCAGAAAGATAACCACGAATCACCATTTCTACTTTAAAAGGTTTGCACATATGACCAATAGCAACATTCGGATCTGGTGTCGCAATCAGCCAGTTTGGCACCAAATGTTCAGTTGCTTTCATCATTTTAGTGGCAATCTGATTCAGAATTTGTCCTTTAAACGGAATTCCTTTGGGCATCACTACATCAAATGCCGATAAACGATCTGTGGCAATCATAACCAGCAAATCATCATTAATTGTATATACTTCACGTACTTTTCCTGTGTATTTTGCAGTTTGATTCGGAAAATTAAAGTTCGTAGCCGTAATTGTGTTACTCATTGTTGTTGTGTTGTTGTTGGGTTTTGGGTTTTGGGTTAAAAATACTTTTTCTTTTAAAATTTAGTATTCTTGGTTAACGTTTTAACTTCATTATTCATTATTCATTATTCGTTATTCGTTGTTGCTTCTCACTAAGACACATTTTACCACGAATTCACGAATTATTTTTGTTTGACGCTCTTTGTGACTTCAATTGGCACAAATTTTTTAGCTCGTTCGAATTTTCACTCATAACTGAAAACTCACAACTCATAACTGAAAACTCACAACTCATAACTTTTTTGTTTTTCGTTTTCTATGGATTCGTTATTTACCATTCGTTGATTTGTTCTTTGAAACTATTTAAAATTCAACATTTAGCATTTAAAATTTAAAATTCCATCAATTCTGATGCTCAATACTCTTATAGGCTTCAATCACTTTCTTTACCAATCGGTGTCGTACGACATCTTTATCATCCAAATAGATAATTCCAATTCCTTTGATATCTTTTAAAACTAACAACGCTTCTTTTAATCCAGAAATAACGCGTCTAGGCAAGTCAATTTGCCCAGGATCGCCCGTAAGCATGAATTTTGCATTTTTCCCCATACGCGTCAAAAACATCTTCATTTGCGCATGTGTCGTGTTTTGTGCTTCATCTAAAATTACAAAAGCATTATCTAAAGTACGCCCACGCATAAACGCCATTGGCGCAATTTGAATGGTACCATCTTCAATATATTTTGCTAATTTTTCTGGCGGAATCATGTCGCGCAACGCATCATACAACGGTTGCATGTACGGATCTAACTTTTCTTTTAAATCTCCTGGCAAGAAACCTAAACTTTCTCCAGCTTCTACCGCAGGACGTGTTAAAATGATTCTTCTTACTTCTTTATTTTTTAAAGCTCTTACGGCTAATGCAACTCCCGTATACGTTTTTCCTGTTCCCGCAGGTCCAATAGCAAACACCATATCGTTCTTGTTCATCAACTCTACTAACTTTCGCTGATTGGCAGTAATGGCTTTGATTAATTTCCCATTATGACCATGCACTAACGTTTCGCCACTTGAAGCAGATGTGTCATAATCTTTAGAACTTTCACTGGTAAGCACACGTTCTATCACATTTTCATCAATTTTGTTGTACTTCGCAAAATGTTCCATAAGCATCGTTAAACGCTTATCAAATTCTTCCAATAAGGCTTCATCTCCGTATGCTTTTATCTTATTTCCTCTGGCTACAATTTTGAGTTTTGGGAAGTATTTTTTCAACAATTCGATGTTGGTATTTTGGTGTCCAAAAAACTCTCTTGGACTGATCTCAGAAAGTTCAAAAATAATTTCGTTCAAAAGCGACTCGTATTAAGGTTAGATTTCCGTTTTGTTTTTTTAGATTTGCATAGCAAACTTACCATTTTTAAATAGATTAATTTTAAAAAAATATCAACAATTCGCCAATGGCAATAATAACACTGACAACTGATTTTGGGGAGAAAGACCATTTTGTGGGCGCAGTTAAAGGAGCTATTTATAGTGAACTGAGTGATATTCGTATTGTTGATATCTCACATAGCGTGAATCCGTTTAGCATTACAGAAGCTGCGTATATTATCCAAAATGCCTTCAACAGCTTTCCTAAAGGTAGTATTCATATTATCGGAATCGATTCTGAACTGAATCCCGAAAACAAACATATTGCCGTAAAGCTAGATGGTCATTTTTTTGTCTGTGCTAATAATGGAATTATGAGCTTGATTGCCTCTGAGATCGTTCCGGAAAAGATTGTAGAAATAAATATTCACGATCGTATTGAGACCAATTTCCCTGTATTAGACGTTTTTGTAAAAGTTGCCTGCCATATTGCACGTGGCGGAACTTTGGAAGTGATTGGGAAAACTATTCACGAAATCAAACATTTAACTGGTATCAAACCTGTAGTAAATACTGATGAAACGCAGATTATAGGAAACGTAATTTATATTGACAATTACGGAAATGTGGTAACTAACATCACTAGAAAGATATTTAGAGACGTTGGAAAAGGACGAAATTTTGAAATTTCTGCTCGTAATTATAAATTCAAAACTATTCATGAGCGTTATAGTGATTCCATCAATTTTAATTTAGAAAAACACAAACGTGAAGAAGATGGTAAAAAACTAGCGTTGTTTAATTCGGCTGATTTTTTAGAATTGGCCATATATAAAAGTAATCCGCAAACTGTTGGAAGCGCTTCTAGCCTATTCGGATTGCGATTTAGAGATACGATAACTATTAATTTTTCAATATAATATGTTTGTACGCATAGTAAAGATGAGCTTTCACTCCAAATACATTCCTGATTTTTTGGCAATGTTTGATGAAAAAAAAGCATCAATTAAAAACCGTGAAGGTTGTGAGTTTTTAGAATTATATCAAGATAAAAACAATCCTGAAATCTTCTTCACGTACAGTCATTGGAGACATGTAGACGATTTGGAAGCGTATAGAAACTCAGAATTATTTAAAAACGTCTGGAAACAAACCAAAGCCATGTTTAACGACAAACCGTACGCGTGGAGTGTTGATAAATTAGTGAGTTTATCTTAATAAAAATACTAGAATCCATTCCGCATCGTTACTGAACTGTGCATCACAAACAATTGTAAAAAAAGAACGCAATGCTCGCCATACTTCGTAAAGAAATCAATTCCTTTTTTTCCTCATCCGTAGGATATTTGGTAATTGCCTTATTTTTAATTCTCAACGGATTATTCTTATGGTTTTTTAAAAGTGAATTCAATATTTTTAATTACGGATTTGCCGATTTAACACCATTTTTCACGCTAGCTCCGTGGATTTTTATCTTTTTAATTCCCGCGATTACCATGCGAAGCTTCTCGGAAGAAAAACGCTTAGGAACACTCGAATTATTATTGACAAAACCCATTTCAGGTTGGCAAATTGTACTCGGAAAATACTTTGGCGCGTTTGTACTGATTCTTCTTGCCATGATTCCAACACTTTTATACGTATATACCGTTTGGAATTTAGGAAATCCGGAAGGAAATCTCGATGTTGGTAGCACACTTGGCTCCTACTTTGGATTGTTATTCTTAATTGCCGCCTATACAAGTATTGGTATATTTACATCAACGCTTTCGCAGAATCAAATTGTGGCGTTTATAGTTTCAGTTTTTATCTGTTTTGTCATGTATTTTGGATTTGAAGGTATTGCAAATGCTGGTATTTTTGGAGACTTCAGTACTTCTGTAGAAAAAATAGGCATGAAACGACACTTTGATAGTATAGCGCGCGGTGTGATTGATACAAGAGACGTAATCTACTTTCTCAGCGTGACCATTTTCTTTTTATTCTTAACTGTATTACAACTAAAAAAACGATAAGTTTGAAGAAAGAACTCCATACGAGCACAAAAATAGTATTGGTCCTTATCGGATTAATCATTCTAAACGCTATTTCTAGTAGTATATTTACACGTTTTGACTTAACCCAAGACAAACGTTATACACTATCAGAAGCTTCTAAAAACACGGTTGCAGAAGTAAATTCGCCGATCATTATTGATATTTTCCTAAAAGGTGATTTGCCTTCAGAATACAAGCGTTTGGCAGATGAAACAGAACAACTCTTAGAAGAATTTTCTGCATACAACTCCAACATTAAATACAATTTTGTCGATCCTGTCAAAGAAGGTGCAGAACAATATTTAACCACAAACGGATTGAATCCGAGATACGTTACCGAAGAAATTGCAGGAAAAGTTACTCAAGAAGCCGTTTTTCCATGGGCAATTGCCAATTATGGAAATAAAACCGTAAAAGTGCCGCTTTACAAGAACAATCTGGCGAATTCTGATGAAGAAAAAATTGCAAGTTCGGTGCAACATTTGGAATATGCGTTCGCGGATGCGTTTACCAAATTAACATTAATTGATAAACAAACGATTGCCGTTTTGAAAGGAAACGGCGAATTGGACGATGTGTATATTGCTAGTTTTCTACAAACGCTGAAAGATTATTACAAAATTGCGCCTTTCGATTTAAGTGCATTTCCTGACAATCCTGAGAAATCGTTAGAAAATTTGAATCGTTTTGACTTAGCCATTGTTCCAAAACCTACCAAAGCATTTTCTGATAGTGAAAAATACATTTTAGATCAATACACGATGCGTGGCGGAAAATCCTTGTGGTTGGTTGAAAATACCGTTGCCGAAATGGACAGTTTGTACAGTGAAAGTGGTTCAACTTTGGCTTTTCCTAGAGATTTACGCCTGAATGATTTTTTCTTCGAATATGGCGTTCGTATCAATCCGAAATTAGTGAACGATGTACAATGTGCGCCAATTATTATGGCTGTTGGTGAAGGAAACGAAACACAATATTTACCGATACAATGGCGCTACAATCCGTTGGTAAAGCCTTCTGGAAAGCATCCAATTACAAATAATACCAACTTGGTTCGCTTTGAATTTGCCAATCAAATTGACACACTAAAAAGTAGTACAAAAAAGACAATTCTATTGAAAAGTTCAGCAACATCAAAACTTGAAGGTGTTCCGAAACCGATTTCATTATCTGTGATAGAAAACGAACCAAAATTAGAAGCTTACGAAGGCAAAGGAGATTATAATTTAGCAGTTTTGTTAGAAGGAACTTTCGAATCTGTTTACAAAAATCGTGTAAAACCTTTTCCGCTTGCAGATGCAAAATCACAAGGAGCATCGAAAATGTTGGTCATTGCGGATGGCGATTTGATAAAAAACCAAGTCACTCGCGGAAGACCACAAGAATTAGGTTTTGATGTTGTGACAAAGCGACAATACGGAAACAAAGAATTCTTGTTAAATTCGGTAAATTACCTTTTAGACAATAACGGACTTATAAACATTCGATCGAAAGAATTAAAATTAGCGTTTTTAGATCCTGAAAAAGTGATTGACCAAAAAACCGACTGGCAACTGATAAACATTGGACTTCCGCTTGGTATTCTCGCACTTTTCGGCTTCCTATTTAACTACCTTCGAAAGCGCAAATACGCAAAATAGTTGTTAATAAGTTTCCTTTCTTTACAAAGACTTTTGAGATATATTTGTAAGAATATAACGAGGTGATTCTTTTTACGTGAATTTACTGCTGAAAAGCTATGTAATTTAACTTGGAAGAATTATTTTTGAACATTAAATAGAACACAAACACATGAAATTTATTGTATCAAGTACATACTTATTAAAGCAGCTTCAAGTTTTAGGAGGCGTTATTAATAATAGCAATACGTTACCTATTTTAGATAATTTCCTTTTTCAACTGAATGAAAATGAACTAAAGGTTTCGGCTTCTGATTTAGAAACAACCATGTCATCCGTTTTAACGGTAGAATCAGACAGCACTGGAAATATTGCTGTTCCTGCGAAATTATTATTAGATACTTTAAAAACATTTCCTGAGCAACCATTAACGTTTGTTGTGGAAGATAATAACACGGTTGAAATCAGCTCAAATCACGGTAAATATGCTTTAGCATACGCAGATGGAAATGAATTTCCTGCGTCGGTTGAATTGAAAGAACCAAGTGCTACAACTATTGCTGGACATGTTTTATCAACAGCAATTAGTAAAACTATCTTTGCTTCTGGAAACGATGATTTACGACCTGTAATGAGTGGTGTTTTTTTCCAGTTTTCACCAGAAAACCTAACGTTTGTTGCCACTGACGCACACAAATTGGTAAAATACCAACGTACAGATTTACAAGCATCGCAAGTAGCAGAATTCATCATGCCAAAGAAACCTTTAAATTTATTGAAAGGAATTTTAGGCGGAAGCGAAGACGATGTTGTGATTGAATATAATGATAGCAACGCAAAGTTTACGTTTGATAATACAGTGTTGGTTTGTCGTTTAATCGATGGAAAGTACCCAAATTACGAAGCGGTAATTCCAAAGGAGAATCCAAATAAATTAGAAATTAATAGAAATCAATTTTTAAACTCTGTACGTCGTGTTAGTATTTTCTCTAACAAAACAACGCATCAAATTCGTTTGAAGATTGCTGGAGCAGAATTGAATATTTCTGCAGAAGATATCGATTACTCTAACAAAGCTGAAGAACGCTTAACGTGTGATTACCAAGGTGATGACATGCAAATTGGTTTCAACTCTCGTTTCTTAACGGAAATGTTGAATAATTTAGGTGCAGATGATGTTTCATTAGAAATGTCATTGCCAAATCGCGCTGGAATTCTAACTCCAATTGATGGTTTAGAAGAAGGCGAACACATCACAATGTTGGTAATGCCAGTAATGTTGAATAACTAATAAAGGAATTAGGTTTTGGAGATTAGGCATTAGTCGTTTTCAAAACCACCAAAAGTATTTCTGACCCGTCCTAAAAAACCGTTACAGTTATTTAGGATTAAAAATAGTTAAAACACAGATAAGACAGCTGTCTTATCTGTGTTTTTTCTTTTATAGGTTTTTATGTTGACTTTATTTTGTTTGTGCATCTGTTCTGGAGTTAGCATTTGACATGATAAATGCGGTCTTTTGGTATTATAAACTTTAATACTCTGTTGTACTATTTTCTTCATTAGTTTGATGTCTATTTTAGAGGTGCCCATCAAAAACTCTTGTTTCAAGATTCCGTTGATTCGCTCTGCTACTGCATTTTGATATGGATCATAGGATTCTGTCATACTACATTTAATATGACTCTTAGTTAATATTCTTTGATATTGATTACTACAATATTGTAAACCTCTATCAGAATGATGTATTAGCCTTTCCTTGGGATATTTTCTGTTTTTAACAGCTTGCTTTAATGCTTTTATAGAACTATCTACTGCCAAGGTATTTGATAGATAATACCCAACGATCATCTTAGAATATGCATCTGTAATAAGCGATAAATACATGGGATTAGCTCGATTACCTACATAGGTAATATCTGCTACCCAAACTTGTTCTGGTCTGTTTACATCTAAATTCTCTATTACATTGTTATGTTTTCTAAACCGATGATGAGAGTTAGTAGTGATATGATAGCTCCGCTTGGGTTTAATCAACATATGATTTGCCTTTAAAATAGCAAATAAACGATCTCTGCCGACACCTAAACTACGTAAAGACTCTTGTAGAATATGATATAACTTCCTTGTGCCAATGCGTGGTTGCTCTATTCTAACAGATTGAACCAGCTCTATCACATCACTAGCAATACACTGTCGTTTCTCTTTTGAACGTATCGCTCGGTAATATACTTGCCTGCTTACCCCAAGTAACTCACAAGTAGATGAGATACTTTCTCTGTAATGTATTCTAAACATATCGATTACTTGGGTTTGGAGTTTTTTCTGATAGGAATATTAAACTCTTTTTCTGCTAAATCAATCATCATATCAAACAAAATAGCTTTCTTGTCAGCACGCTCCGCCAGATGTTCTGCACGAGCCTTCTGCTTTTCTAACAGTTTGATTTTTTCTTCTAATTCTAAAATCTTTTGTTCTGGAGTCTTTGTCATAGAAAGTGGAGTTTGATTATGCCAATCAAAGTTACCATATTTTTTTAACCAAGTTCTGATGGTAGATCCAGATTGTATACCATACTTTGATAAGACTTGTGAGCGTGTCAGTTTGCCCTGTTCAATCTCTTGAACTACTTGGAGTTTAAAAGATAATGAATAATCTTTTTGAGTACGTTTTACATAATTTGTTTTCATTACGCTTAAAATTTAGTGTAACGCTATTTCAGGACGAGACAATAATATAGAAAAAGCCGTTGTACATTTTACAACGGCTTTTTTATGTTTTTTTGTTAGCTAGTCTAACAAATCTAAGTAAGTCTAAAAATCTAATAGCAAAGCGGTCTCACGTCTAACAGCGTAAGCGATCTAAAATCTAACTTACGATAAAAACTGCATCGATAACGGATAATTTGGTTCTTCGCCATTACTCACTTTGATCGCATTTACAATTGGCATGACAAACGACAAAATTCCCACAGCAATAAGTGTTAAAATTCCGAGTCCGAAAGCAAAAATTAGTGGAATGCTTACAATTGCATAAATTATCATACTGATTTGAAAATTGATAATTTGTTTTCCTTGATCGTCCATTTCATATACATCATTTTTATTACTCGCCCAAAGAATTAGTGGAATGATTAAACTCCCAAAACCAATTACAAAAGTTGAAAGTTGGGTTAAATGTGTAATGACCATTAATTGATTATCTTTTCTTCTCATGATTGTGTTTTTTATTGATTGATATAAATATGACGTAGAAAAATTAATTTTGTTACACTTTTTATTTTTAACACTGCTCAAAAAGTTATTTTTCAAGGGAAAAAGTTACTTAAATCTCTAAATAAAAATCAAAAAATTAACTCAATTCTTCAACCAACTTCTCCAATATAATAACACAACGATCCAATTGTTCTTGCGTTACAAACTCATTTGCACGATGCGCTTGATCGATACTTCCAGGTCCACAAATAATACTTTCAAATCCGGCTTCATGAAACTGTCCAGCTTCAGCAGCATACGCAACTGTTTTCCAACTGTGATTTCCTGTGAGTTTTTGCATTAATGCAACTATACTATCTGTTTCTTTCGTATCTAACGCAGGAACTGGTGGATGTACCAACGTATTGGTTATTTTAAAATCAGCAAACTTTTTTTGAACTTCAGCTTCTCTTTCAGCACAAAAAGCATAATAATCTTTAAATATTTGATGAATATCATCTTTTGGAATGACACGTATATCCCATTCAAAACGGCAATAATCTGCAACAATATTCGTCGCAACACCACCTTTTATTTGTCCGACATGAATCGTAGAATGTGGCGGCACAAAGCGATCATCTACAGAAGTATTTGCAATGGTTTTCATTTTATTTTCCAACCAAAGTATCAATCGTGTACTTTCATGAATAGCACTTACTTCTTTATGAATTCCGCTACTATGTCCCGCAGAACCGTTGACTTCTGTTTTTACATAACAAACGCCTTTTTTTCCGATGACAGGTTCTAACATGCTTGGCTCACCAATAATCGCATATTTTGGAGTTTCTTTATAAGTCGCTTTCATATGTTTTATCAAATCTGGCGCAGCCAAACAACCAATTTCTTCGTCATAACTAAAAGCAAAATAAATTGGTTTTTTCAAATCAGCTTTTATCATTTTTGGCAAAACTGCCAAACAGCACGCTACAAAACCTTTCATATCACAACTACCTCGTGCATAAAGTTTACCATTCTTTTCAATAAGTGTAAAAGGATTTGTATCCCAAATTTGGCCTTCAACAGGCACAACATCTGTATGACCCGAAAGAATAGTTCCACCATCAACTGCAGGACCAATTCTACAGTGTAAAGAAGCTTTTGTATTTTCATCATTTGGAACCAGTGTTGTTTTAATTCCATACGATTCTATATATTCTTGAATCCAATGAATGATACTTAAATTACTTTCGCCTCCTAAAACTGGGAAACTTACCAAGTGACTTAATATTGTAGTTGCGTTCATAATTAATGATAGCCTGTTAATACTGCTATGATGAGTGTGATTGCTGAAAAAATAAATATGGTTAAAGCGACAGGAAATATAAATCGAAACCAACGATCTATAGGAACGCGACACATACTTAGCATCGCAATGAGTCCGCCAAGTGTTGGATTGATTAAGTTAGAAACGCCATCGCCAATTTGAAATGCCAAAATAGTAGTTTGTCGTGTGAGTCCAATGACTTCTCCTGATGGAATCATCACGGGTAACGTTGCCAATGCTTGTCCGCTTCCTGATGGAATAAAGAAGTTAATAAAACTCTGCGATATTGCCATACCAACGGCAGAAATATACAAGGGCATATCTTTCAATAACTCTGATAAATGAAATGAAATTGTATCGCTAATATGTCCCATTTCTAACAATACTTTTATCGTAGTTGCAAAACCTACCATAAAAGCGCCTGGCGCTACATATGATACCGATTTTAATAGTGTATCACTAAACATATTAGTGTTCATTTTTCCTATAATTCCCGAAGCAATCGCGATCATGAGAAACACCGCAGAGATTTCATTGAGATACCATTTTAGATTAAAAACACCATATAAAATCGCTCCTAAACCTAGCATAAATACAGAAATTACCAGCCAATTATTCGTTGAAATGGTATATTCGTTGATCGGTTTTGATAATGAAATACCATCAATATTCAATCCTTTTCCTAGACTTTTTTCTGGATTTTTAGCAATTTTCTTTAAATATCTTACATTGTAAAACGCCAAAAAACCAAGCGCACTAAAACATAAAATACTTCGCAATAATGCACCCGAAAATAATGGAAGTTCTGCAATTTTATGTCCAACACCAACCGTATACGGATTTATGGGAGACAATCCGAATCCAATTGTAATCGCGCCAACCGAAATTCCCGCAGCTAATATTAAATCGCCACCAAGTGCCAAAGCTACCACAGCTGCAATTGGCACCATCGCAATGTTGTGTTCATACCCTACAAAAACGCCCAATGCGCCATAAATAAAGGTCATAATGACAACGGCGAGATATTTTTTTTCCTGTCCGAGTTTCTTCACAAACGTTCCGACTGCATTTTCAATCGCTTTGGTACGTTCCATGATACCAAACATAATTCCACCAGAAAAAACAACAAACATGACTTCTGCAGCCGCTTTAAAACCTAAAGGTATGGCTTTAAACATGTCTAAAAATCCTATCGGTGTGCTTGGAATGGTTGTGTACGAATTTGGTATGACACGATTGCGACCGTCCACTAGCATACGTTTAAACTCTCCCGCAGGAATTAGATACGTTAACAATGTAACAAAAACGATAATGATAAATACAATTACGACAGCATGCGGAATATGTTCATACCATTTCTTCGTGTTTTTTAAGGTTGTGTTCAATAGTATTGGTTGTGTTTGAAAATAAAAGAAAGTCCAATGTAATCAAAAACTCAAATATTTTTGATTTTTCAGAGAAATAATATGGAAAATCGATTGGTTCTGCAAAAGGAAAACCAAATAACAGATAACGAATAGCGAATAGTGAATAGTGAATAGTGAATAGCGAATAGCGAATAGCGAAATAACAAATAACAAATAACAAATAACAAAAGTATTCAAACTGAGCTTATCAAAGCAAAGCGACCAAATACCTACTAGCTAAACTCAATCAAATCAAACATATTCCCTATTTTTGCACAAATTTTAAGTATATGATTCCAAATGATACGATTGTTGCTTTGGCGACTCCTTCTGGCGCTGGCGCAATTTCTGTGATTCGAGTTTCTGGAAAAGATGCTATCACAATTTGCGAACCGCTTTTTAAATCTGTCCGAAATAAAAATTTGAGCAAACAAAAATCGCATACCATTCATTTGGGTCACATTGTGGATAATGATCGTTATTTGGATGAAGTTTTAGTGTCTCTGTTTAAAGGACCAAATTCATATACAGGCGAAAATACGATTGAAATTTCCTGTCATGGTTCAGTGTACATTCAGCAACAAATCATTCAATTGTTATTGCGAAATGGTTGTAGAAATGCTAATGCAGGAGAATTTACTTTGCGATCATTTTTAAATGGAAAACTCGATTTATCGCAAGCGGAAGCTGTGGCAGATTTGATTGCGAGCGATTCGGAAGCGTCACACCAATTGGCAATGCAGCAAATGCGTGGCGGATTTAGCAATGAAATTAAAAACTTGCGTGAAGAACTTTTAAATTTTGCTTCTTTGATAGAATTGGAACTTGATTTTGCGGAAGAAGATGTAGAATTTGCCGATCGTACACAGTTTAAAACCTTGGTAAAACGTATTCAATTTGTCTTAAAACGTTTGATTGATTCGTTTGCGGTTGGAAACGTGATTAAAAACGGAATTCCTGTGGCAATTGTTGGAGAACCAAATGTTGGAAAATCTACTTTACTAAATGCTTTGTTAAATGAAGAACGCGCTATTGTCTCTGACATTGCAGGAACAACACGCGATACCATTGAAGACGAATTGGTCATTGATGGAATTTCATTCCGATTTATTGATACTGCGGGAATTCGGGAAACCAAAGATGTTGTAGAAAGCATCGGAATTCAGAAAACTTTTGAGAAAATTGAGCAAGCACAAGTCGTCATTTACTTATTTGATGCTTCACTCCTATCGAACGATCAGGAGAAATCGAAAGTAATGTTGCAGGAAATTCATAAGCTTCAAAATAAATTTCCACAAAAGCCAATTGTGATTGTTTCTAACAAAATTGACAAAGGTGATGCAACTTTTATCAAAAATACCTTTGAGTTTGACAATCTATTACTACTTTCTGCCAAAGAAAATATCGGTGTTGACGATCTAAAAGAAAAACTTGTTTCCTTTGTAAATACAGGCGCATTGCGAAACAACGAAACGATTATTACCAATACGCGTCACTACGATGCTTTACTAAAAGCTTTAGAGGAAATTGACAAAGTTCATTACGGTTTAGAATCTGGCTTATCAGTTGATTTAATGGCAATTGACATTCGACAAGCATTGTATCATTTTGGAGAAATCACAGGAGAAATTACAAGTGATGATTTACTAGGGAATATCTTTGCAAATTTTTGTATTGGGAAGTGATTTTAAAAAAAATATCATTTTTTTAAATCGATAAAAAACTGTATTTCAGTCAATTAAAAAATAATTCATTTTTTTTCAAAAAAATAAAAACCAAACCAAACTTTTCTCCGTATATACTCTTGAAAAACAAAACACATATATTTAGGTTTGAAATTTTTCTGATAAGAAAAAATTTCTAAATACAAGTTTTACGATAATAATTTGATATGTAGTATTGTTAAAAATCTGATAGAAAACCATCTGCCGCCCTTACAGATGGTTTTTCAATTTTATATCTTTTACTTATAATTTCACAAGCTTGAAAAGCTGCTTATTTCCAAGATCATCTGCAAGTTGTATTAAATAAATTCCTTTTGACAGGTGAAGTGTTGAAAATTGATTATTCTTTAGTTGTTGTGTTTGAATAAAACGTCCTGTACTGTCATAAATTGAAACTTCTTTCATGTGAGTTTCCGTTTCAATGAATACACGATCATTGGTAGGATTTGGATAGATACTTACTGCATTTTCATAAGTTGTTTCTGTAATATTTAGCGTTTCTCCATCACAATTTCCATCATTAAAATCTTGAAGCGTTGGATTGTAATCATTTCCTGAAATATTGATTGTTCCTGAAAAAGAACTATTTGTCAAAAGCTTATTTAATCCGCAAAAATTAGTCAAATTTGGATTGTTGGTTATGGTAATTGTTCCGCCATCTACAAATTCTAAGTTTGAAAAACCATCTAGATTTGTCAATAGTGCATTATTGGTAATTGTTAAATTCCCCGAAATACGCTTTACACCTTGTAAACCACTGATATCTGTTAAACTTTGATTGTTATCTAAGGTTAAATTATCAATCACAGCATCGGTGTCCATCGTTGTATTTTCAGGCAAAAATGTTGGTGCTGACACATTAGGACAAGCCAATCGTTGGATAATGAAATCCAAACCATCAGAGCCGAGTCTAATAAAATCTAGAAAACCTAAATTGGCTGTATTTGAAATTGTCAAATCGCCACTCACAAATACCAAATCACGAATAAATTGAAGATTTTGAATCGTATTAGAATTATTAATGATAAAATCGCCTTGCACTGTCTGTAAATTTTGCAAAGGCATTAACACATTGTTTGATAAATCGCCAACAGAAACATTACCATTATTTTGGTTGACAATATTTTGAAAATAGTTGTTGACAGCTTCTGGAGAATCAAAAGTAACATCGCCCGTTTGTGACAGTGTACCCAAACCAAAAACACTGATGGCTCCTGGCGGCGGCGGTGTAGAAATATCTGGATATGACCAAGTAACATTTAAAAAACCTGTTTGCAATCCTAAATTTCCACTTGTAGGACTAAATCGTATTGTTAATAGTTTTGATTCATCAGGTAATAAATTGAAGGTATTTTCAATATTATCAACAAATTCGAAAATTGGTTCGTTGTCTGCGGCAGTTGAAATACCTGAAAGTGTTACCGTTGCTGTCGTGTGTCGTCTGTTTTTTATTTCGATAGTTTTGTACACTTCCGTTCCAAGTTCTGTAGTTCCAATAAAATAATCATCATCAAAAAGACTAGAAGTTACTTCTTCGCTCAAAGCTGTTCCTTTTATTTGTTTGCTAATGTTTCCTAAACTATTGACGATGGTAATATTATGAAACTTCTCGCCTGGCGTCGTTGGATCAAATTTCACATTGACAGTTTTAGTTTCTCCAACAGCCAACGAATTTTGAATACTTCCCGGATTTACTACTAAAAAATCATTACTCGGCGAATTACTTATTGAAAAAGAAGTTGCAACATTACTGTTATTCGTCACAGAAAATGTCACATTTTTTACAGTATTTATAGGTGTAGAACCAATATCAAAAATTCCTGGAGGCGTAATTTGTAATCCTTGTGCGTTGGAAAGCAAATCATTTTCTATCGTTTTAAACAATTCGGTATCCAAAGTGTTTTCTGCTGATTTTCCTTTAGCAATTTGCGCATGATCGTAATCTTCAAAAAAACGAAGTCCCGCAAGTGTATGTCCATCAAAACGAGCACTTTCCACAGGAACAATCCCATCATTTACATAACTTATATCAAAGGCTTCCAAAAATCTACTGGTTTGTTTATACTGAAAACTAGCATCTTTTCTATTTTTCAAATACGCAACATATGCCGTTATTTTACTATCATACAACGTATTAAGATTCAGTGCTACTAACCAAGCATTTGGTTCTGTCGCGTATTGAGTTGTTGTATATAAATTATCAAAATTATCCCAACGAAGATCAGTTCTGCTATTGGTATCAAATGCTGGTGCATCACAGTTTTCATACAATTCAAAATCAAAAAACGCAATCGCATTTTCTGTAATCACATCATTTACAACTTCAGCACGTATGGGTCCGTTTGCCATCGGACTTCCATGATGTGGTGTGCCCAACGTTATTAGTTTTGTAACACGTTCGCCACCTAACGGACTTCCTTGATAACTGTTGTACATAAAATTTTTAGAGACCAATCCGCCCATACTGTGCGCAATAAGCGTCAATTGTTTGTTTGCAAAAGGCACATATTCTTCTACCAACTGGCGAAATTGATTGGAAATTATTTCCACACTTATCAAATTGGAAGTGTAGCGAACATAGTAAATTTTATAATCTGATAAATTTGGAGCAGTTTCAATATAACTAACCAAATTATTCCAAATGGTAATATTTCCAGATGCAGGACTTGGATACGGTTGCCAACCGTGTACTAATAACAACGGAGTTTTATCAGCAAGAGCTTCCGAAGGATTATGATCGAGCAATTCGACTTCGCCAACAGTTGCCACAACTTGCTGAAACGCATGAACATTTGTTCCCAAAAAAACAAAAAGCAATACAAGTAACTTTAATTTCATAACAAAAAATTTAAATTATAGTTCTACGAATAATACACTAACATTATGTGTGTAGTAACAGCTTATAATGTTACAATAAGAATTTTAGGGGGAAGTATTTCATGTAAAAATATGAGATTTTTTTGTATTGAATTTAAAATTTAGACCAACTAAAAAGAATAAAAGATAAAGTGTACTTTGATGCAAGTTCAACATCTTAAGAAAATAAAGAAAAAGAAGCTGTTGGAGAAAATATGTAAATAAAAACTCAAAATAATCAACTAAAAATCAACACAATAAACGTTATTTCTAATTTATTTAAAAAAGTAAAAAAACCGACTCAAAAAATCTGTCGTATATAAAACTGAAAACTAATCAATTTTATAAAAAGTTATGACAACAAAACATCTGTACGTATTCATCACCGTACTATTCATTTCAATTGGCGCTTCGGCACAATCGATCTCAGGTTTACTCACAAATGCATATAATGCACCAATTCCAGAAGCTCAAATTTATAATCAAAAAAACAAAACACACACACATAGTGACGATGATGGAAAGTTTATGATTGAAGGTGTTTCTATTGGTGACACTTTACGAATTTCGCACATTGGTTACCAAACCAAATATGTTGTGATTTCGTCTCTTACTAAAGAATTAAACATTTTCTTGGAGAAAAAATCAATTTCGCTCAATGAAATTGTCATCAGTCCAAAACTGGATGCCTTAAATTTGATTAGTGACATAAATATTCAGGTAAATCCTGTAAATTCTTCTCAAGAAATTTTACGACAAGTTCCAGGATTGTTTATTGGACAACATGCTGGCGGTGGAAAAGCTGAACAAATTTTCCTTCGCGGATTTGATATCGATCACGGAACAGATATTACGATTACTGCCGATGGAATTCCTGTAAACATGGTATCGCACGCACACGGTCAAGGATATGCCGATTTACACTTTTTGATTCCTGAAACTCTTGATAAAATTGATTTCGGAAAAGGTCCGTACTATGCAAATCAAGGGAATTTTAATACCGCAGGTTATGTAGATTTTAAAACGAAAAAACAATTGCGAGAAAGTACTATAAAACTAGAAGCTGGACAATTTGATACCTACCGAATGCTGGGAATGTTCAATATTTTAAACAATTTAGATCATTCAGCATATATAGCTACGGAATATTTGGCAACTGACGGACCTTTTGATAGTCCGCAAAACTTCAATCGTTTTAATATCTTCGGAAAATACACTGGAAACCTCTCTGAAACTGATAGAATTGGCGTGACATTATCACACTTTGAAAGTACTTGGGATGCTTCAGGACAAATTCCCGTAAGAGCTGTAAACAGTGGTTTGATAAGTCGTTTTGGAGCAATTGATGACACCGAAGGTGGAACAACAAGCAGAACAAACTTTCTTTTAAATTATGATAAAGAACTATCGCCAAATTCAGTGATAAAAAATAGTTTCTTTTACAGCAAATACGACTTTAAACTTTACTCAAACTTTACCTTCTTTTTGGAAGATCCTATAAATGGCGATCAAATCAAACAACAAGAAGACAGAACCTTATTTGGTTTAAAAAGTGAATATTCTCAAAAATTTACAAATACTTCTTTTGGAGGAAGATGGAATGCAGGAATCAGTTTGCGAAAAGATCAAAGTAACGACAATGAACTCTCTAGAACGTTGAATCGCCGTGAAACTTTAGAAAACATACAATTTGGAGACATTGATGAAACGAATATTGGTGTTTTTGCTAATGCAGAATTTGAATTTGGAAAATGGACGATCAATCCTGCACTACGAATAGATTATTTCGACTTTAAATACAATGATTTTTTACAAGCGAATTATGAAACACAATCGCAAAGTGAAGCCATTGTAAGTCCGAAATTGAACTTTTTATACAATCATTCTGAAAACTTACAAGCTTATGTAAAAACAGGAAAAGGATTTCATTCTAACGACGCACGTGTCGTAATTGCACAAAACGGAGAAGAAATTTTACCTGCGGCTTACGGTTTTGATGTTGGTTTTATATGGAAGCCAATTCCTGAATTGGTATTAAATACTGCATACTGGCAACTATATTTAGAACAAGAATTTGTATATGTTGGCGATGCGGGAATTGTAGAACCTAGCGGAAAAACTCGTCGACAAGGAATCGATTTTAGTATGCGCTATCAGCCGTTTCAATGGTTATTTTGGAATGTAGATGCAAATTATACGCATGCACGTTCAACAGAAGAACCTAGCGGACAAGATTTTATTCCGCTTGCACCAGATTTTACACTTTCAAATGGCGTAAACGTTCAATTAGAAAGCGGTTTTTATGGCGGAATCAATCTGAAACATATTAAAGACAGACCTGCAAACGAAGACAATTCAATTGTTGCAGAAGGCTATACTGTTTTTGACATGAACATTGGCTACAACTGGGAAAAGTTGAGCTTGGGAATTCAGGTACAAAACTTATTTGATACCGAATGGAACGAAACTCAATTTGCTACGGAATCACGCTTACAAAACGAAACACAGTCTACCGAAGAAATTCATTTCACACCTGGAACGCCTTTCTTCTTAAAAGCAAGTATCGCCTACCGATTTTAATGACATTTAAAATGCTGTGTTTGTTAATTATTTTAATAGAAAAACCGTCTGCGGCCTTACAGATGGTTTTTCGCTTTTTAGTACCTACACTTACACTTTATCCATCGTACATTTATAAAATGTTATTGATGTAGCAATTTGAAAATTTAAAAATGTGTTAATTAGTTTCAAACAATATTCAGGTTTGTCTTAGAAACAACCTTGAATCATTAAATTTTTAAATCCTTGAATTGAGCATAGCGAAAAAATAGGCATTAGTTTTTGGGAATTAGATATTAGTCAAGTTCTAAGAGTAATTGGAAATTCAAACTAAAATACGAATATACTTTGAGCGACAGCGATACTTAATTTTAATTTAACAATTTGAAAATGTAGCAATTAGTTTCAAAGTACGAAACAGATTAAAAAAAAGCAGATTGCTTCACTGCGTTCGCAATGACGATTCAAAAAGTTTTAGTAAGTTAAGAAAAGTTCTAAAAGCAAAGCGTTCTAAGAGGTTTTGCGACGCAGAAACAAGTCTAAAAGCGTAGCAAGTCTAAACCCAAAGTTTCTAAAATCGAAACAACTCTGAATCATTAAATTTTTAAATCCTTGAATTGAGCGAAGCGATCTAATATCTAAAAGCGATAGCGGTCTAACAGGCGAAGCCGATCTAGTATCTAAGAGCGCAAGCGATCTAATTCATAATTCGCACCAATAACTCTTTCAGTAAATCTCCATTTGATAAATTACTAGCGCCAACTCCTTTACTCTTTACGTCCATTTCGCGTAGTGTTGCCACAATTCCGCTTACTTTTTTCATCGGATAATTGCGCGCTGCGGCTTGATATTCCTTTACAAAATACGGATTGATTCGCAACACAGAAGCTACATTCTTTGGATTCTGATCGCGCAAACCATGATATTGTAATAATTGAGAAAAGAAATTAAACAACAACGAAACCGTCACAACTGTCGGATTGTCCTTTGGGTTCTCGGAAAAATAAGTGATAATTCGGAACGCTTTTTTCACATCACGATCGCCAATAGCTTTTCGCAACTCAAAATTGTTGTAATCTTTGCTAATTCCGATATTTTCTTCAATAGCTTCTGGTGTAATTTCACTTCCAATAGGTAGAATTAACTTTAGTTTTTCCAGTTCGTTATCAATCTTACTCAAATTCGTTCCTAAAAATTCTACCAGCATTTGTGCAGCTTTCGGCGTGATTTTATATTTTTTTCCTGCTAAAACTCTACGAATCCAATCTGCCACCTGATTTTCATACAATTTCTTGCTTTCATACATCACACCATTTTTCTTAGTGACTTTGTACAATTTCTTATTCTTCGCAATCTTTTTGTATTTATAGCAAATTACTAAAACCGTTGTTGGTTGTGGATTTTCAATATAACTGACCAATTTATCAATCGTGCGCGATAAGTCTTGTGCTTCTTTTACAATAACCACTTGGCGTTCTGCCATCATCGGATAGCGTTTTGCATTTGCCACAATATCATCAACCGTCACATCGCGTCCGTACAACACCATTTGGTTAAAGCCTTTTTCTTCTTCCGCCAAGACTTTTTCTTCAATATATTCTGCAATTTTGTCAATATAATAGGCTTCTTCACCCATTAAAAAATAAATAGGTTTAATATTTCCTTGCTGTATATCAACGACAATTTGTTTAGCTTCTTCCATTCTTTAGACAAATACGCAATTGTATTGGTTTTCGATGCACGAATCGTTAGTTTTGTGCTATGGAACTCTTAAATTTTCCAAAATATTCGTTCCGCTTCAAAAATAGGGAAAATAAAATCTATATTTTTGATGCCATCCGGAAAAAGTTTGTAGTCTTAACTCCAGAAGAATGGGTTCGGCAACATACGGTGCAATTTCTACTTCAAGAAAAAAACTATCCAATCAGCTTGATTAACGTTGAGAAAGAACTCATTTTCAACAACTTAAAGAAACGATATGATATTGTTATTTTTAACTCTGACGGAAGTATTTTTTTGGTAGTAGAATGTAAACGCAGTACGATTACGATCAATCAACAGACATTTGACCAGATTGCACGTTATAACATGATTTTGGATGCAGAATATTTAATGGTGACCAACGGAATGAATCATTATTATTGCACAATGGATTATGAAGCACAGCAATATCATTTTTTGAGAGAGATACCAGATTATGAGTTGTGAGTTGTGAGTTGTGTGTTGTGTGTTGTGTGTTGTTAACTATAATATTTTAAAATTTCAATATGAAAATTGCCGTAGTCATCCTGAATTGGAACGGAAAACAACTTTTAGAACAGTTTTTACCGAAAGTGGTTTCGTTTTCGAAAGAAGCGACTGTGTACGTGGCTGATAATGCTTCCGCAGATGATTCCATTGCGTATGTTAAAACTAATTTTCCTACGGTAAAAATCATTGAAAATGCTGAAAATGGCGGTTATGCCAAAGGATATAATGATGCTTTACCGCATGTTTCAGAAGATATTTTTTGTCTGTTAAATTCAGATATTGAAGTCACTGAAAATTGGCTCACTCCTATTCTGTTGGAATTTGAATCGAATGCTGAAACTGCCATCATTCAACCAAAAATTTTAGATTTTAAACAAAAAACACATTTTGAATATGCGGGAGCTGCTGGCGGATTTATAGACAAATATGGTTATCCGTATTGTCGTGGACGAATCTTTCACACTGTAGAAAAAGATACCAATCAATACAACGATACAAAAAAAATATTTTGGGCTTCTGGTGCGTGTTTATTCATCCGAAAAACGGTTTTTCAGGAATTGAACGGTTTTGACGAAGACTTTTTTGCGCATCAAGAAGAAATTGATTTGTGTTGGCGCGCATATAATTTAGGCTATCAAACAACATATATTTCAGAAAGTGTGGTATATCATGTTGGTGGTGCCACATTACATAGTACAAATCCACAAAAAACCTATTTGAATTTTAGAAATTCCTTGTGTATGCTTGCGAAGAACCTTCCGAAAGGTATCTTATTTCCAATCATTTTTTCACGCTTAGTTTTGGACGGAATTGCTGGAGTTCAGTTTTTATTTCAGCTCAAATTCAAACATACTTGGTCAATCTTAAAAGCACACTTTCATTTTTATACACGTTTGCCAAAAATGCTTAAAAAGCGCGGAAATCGTCAAGAAAAAAAATACTTTCAACATCAATCGATCGTATACTCTTATTTTGTTAAAGGAAAAAAAATCTATACTGAATTATAATTCAGCCGATTCCTTTTTCAGTCAAAGAAAAAACGGATACAGCAAAGGCTTCATACAATATTTTAGGAATATTGTAGTTCTTTTTTAAGTGTTAAAAAAACAAGTTACAATACCTTTAAAAGTTTGTTAATACTTGTAAAAACAATATCATTTTTAATACTTTTGATTAGAATTTTGAAAAAACCGTTTTAATATATAAAAATAAGATTTATGAAGAAGATCCTCTTACTGACAGCAACAGTGTCTATTTTGTTATCCTCTTGTGTTTCTAAAAAAGAATTTGCCGAATTGGAAGCAAGACACAAGGAAACTAAAGATTTATTGAATTCTGCAACCGTTAAATTAAATGCTTGTCTTGAAGAAAAAGCTTCTGCATCTGCAAGAGCTGAAGCACTAGAAGATCGTGTTTCTGATTTAAAGAAAACGAATCAAGATTTGATTCAAAATACGAAAGACATGACTGTTTTGACGACAAAAGGTGCTGAAAACCTTGAAAAGTCATTAGAAAGCATGAAAGAAAAGGATTTGAAAATTACACGTTTGCAAGACGCTTTAAACAAGAAAGATAGTGTAACGTTGGCAATTGTTTCTAGCTTGAAAAAAGCAGTAGGAATTGACGATCCAGATATTGAAATTAATGTAGAAAAAGGAGTTGTATTTATCTCTATTGCTGATAAATTATTGTTTAAAAGCGGAAGCTACAACGTAACTGATAAAGCGAAAGTAGTATTAGGAAAAGTGGCGAAAGTGGTAAACAGCAAGCCTAATTTTGAATGTATGGTGGAAGGTCATACGGACAATGTACCTTACAACAAAGGTGTATTGATTGACAACTGGGATTTAAGTGTAAAACGTTCTACGTCTATCATTCGTGTGTTGCAAGAACTTGGTGTAAATCCAGGGCAATTAATTGCAGCAGGAAGAAGTTATTATGTTCCTTTAGTGGAAAATGATACGCCTGAAAACAGAGCAACTAACAGACGAACTAGAATTGTTGTGTTACCAAAAATTGACCAATTCTACGAAATGATTGAAAAAGAAATGAAAAACCTTTCTGCGGAAGGAAAATAATATAGTTTTAGGCAACTAATAGAAAAGCGTTCAACCTGTGTTGGACGCTTTTTTTGTGGAATGAAGTCGAAACCGAGAGAAAAAACGAATAAAACCTTGAATTATTGAATATTTTAATCCTTGAATTGAGCGTAACGAAAAAATAGGCATTAGCTTTTGGGAATTAGGTATTAGTCAAGTTCTAAAAGTAATTGGAAATTCAAACTAAAATATGAACATACTATTAGCGACAGCGATACCAAAATTCTATAAACGTTATTAATGTGGCAATTTGAAAATTTGAAAATGTATCAATTAGTTTCAAACAACACTCAAGTTTGTCTTTGAAACGCATTTAGCATTTTATATAAAATCTAATAATGATCTCGGAAACAGCCTTGAATTATTGAATATTTTAATCCTTGAATTGAGCGTAGCGAAAAAATAGGCATTAGGCAAGTTCTAAAAGTAATTGGAAATTCAAACTAAAATACGAATATACTTTGAGCGACAGCGATACTTAAATTTTATAAACGTTATTAATGTGGCAATTTGAAAATTTGAAAAATATATCAATTAGTTTCAAATAATACTCAAGTTTGTCATAGAAACGCATTTAGCATTTTATATAAAATCTAATAATGATCTCGGAAACAGCCTTGAATTATTGAATATTTTAATCTTTGAATTCAGCGTAGCGAAAAAATAGGCATTAGCTTTTAGGTATTAGGTATTAGGTATTAGTCAAGTTCCAAAAGTAATTGGAAATTCAAACTAAAATACGAATATACTTTGAGCGACAGCGATACTTAAATTTTAATGTAACAATTTGAAAATTTGAAAATGTATCAATTAGTTTCAAACAACACTCAAATTTGTCTTTGAAACGCATTTAGCATTTTATATAAAATCTAATAATGATCTCGGAAACAACCTTGAATTATTGAATATTTTAATCCTTGAATTGTGAGCAAAGCGAAACAAAACCAATCTAATTTCAAAGTACTTCTCGATACACCAAATCGCAGATTCGGCACTCAAAGTGACACTTGGAAATGTTAAGGTATTAAAGTATTCTAAGAACCTTCGCGAAGCGATCCAAAAGCGAAGCGATCCAAAAGCGAAGCGATCCAAAAGCGAAGCGATACTAAAAGGCAAAGCCGAGTCTAAGAGCATAAGCGAACCTAAACAGAAATACTCTGCGGATGCTGAATGCGATTTTCAGGATCAAGTTGTTGTTTAATTGCTTTTAATTCAGGCAAATATTTTCCGTAATACGAAGTTTCAAAATCTTTAAAATTGATATCAGGATAATTGCGGTAATGCGCACGAATTCCGTGTTTGTAAAAACGATCTTGAACTTCCTGAAATGCTTTCAATCGGCTGGCTTCCTGCGAAGGTTTGTCCCAATACGATTGCAATTCTGATAAATACGGATAGCTTCTGTGTGGAAAAACCGATCTTTTTTCAGCCGAAGAAGAATTAATATTTCCGCCAAGCGTATTCACTTGGTAAATCAAACCGCGAGACGAAATGACTTTTGAAATTACATCGTCCATGCAACCTTCAATTTCAGTATAATCCTTGTACAATCCCGCGCAAGCGTTTTTAAAATAGATAGGATGCTGTACGCCATAAAATGTTTTCAACGCTTTTTGTAACGGTCGTTTGCTTCCTATAGTTGCTTTGTCAGAAACTGCTTTTAAAGCATTGTACATTTTCATAACACCTTTATTATCAGTTGCATAATTTGTAATGAGAATCGTCAATGTTTTTCCGTTCAATACAAAAGCAGAAAATGCTGTATTTGGCAATTTTTTGGTGTATTGAAACCACATTTTTAATAAAGATTTGGCTCTTTCTGTGGTTAATTTATAAGCTTTGCAACGATATGTTTGAAAGAATTTTGGTGCTTGATACGTTCGGAATTTCATTTTTGTGACAATTCCGAAGTTCCCATTTCCGCCGCCTTTACAAGCTTTTAGTATGGCGGAGTTTCCACTTTCGTGATGAATGTTTCCGTTGCCATCTACCATCGTGATTTCTTGCAAACTATCACACGTCAAACCATATTTTCGACTGAAAAAACCGTATCCGCCACCGAGTGTTAAACCAGCAATTCCGACAGTTGCGCACGAACCTGAAGGTAAAATGCGTTGTTTTGGCAACATTTCGTCGTATAATTCTTTTAAGATACAACCAGTTTCAACCGTTACACTATGATCGTCGTTCCACTGCATTTTTTTCATGGCAGAAACATCAATTACCAAACCATCATTTGTATTGGAAAAACCTTCAAAGCTATGTCCGCCACTTTTTACCACAACTTTTAAGTCTTTAAACTTGGCAAATAATATTGCATCCACAACACCTTTCGTATTGAAACATTGTGCAATAAACGTTGGAGCTTGTTGAATTCTTTTGTTGAAACGAATGGTTAAATCTTGATATTCCTCATCTGCTTTTTGGAAGATTTTTATATTTTCTGGAAGTAATTCAGGCATTTTTGGCGCCGTTTCTTCTACTTCTTTCGCGGTTTTGTCTTTTTTTGGATCATCTACGCAAGAAAAAATCGTGTAACCAATTCCGCCTAAGATAACTAACTTTGCAAAGTCTCTACGATTGTAATTTGCCATTAGCGATAAATATTTCGTTCGTCTAAGGCTTTGCGATATTTACGTGCATTGATTTCATGCTGACGATTGGTTTTGGCAAAGTTGGAATATCCTGAAAAGTCTTCTTTCGCACAGAAAAAGATATAATCGTGCTTTTCATAGTTTAAAACGGCATCAATATATTGTACTGATGGAATATAGATTGGTCCTGGTGGCAAACCTCTATATTTATACGTATTGTATGGCGAATCTAATTCTTTGTCTTTGTTTAAAACTCTTTTTACGGTAAAATCACCCAAAATCCACACCAATGTCGGATCGGCATCTAGCGGAATCCCACGTTCCAAACGATTTACATACACTCCTGCGATTTTTGGCGCTTCGTCCATTTTTATGGTTTCACAAACTACAATAGAAGCTAATGTTGAAACTTCTACTTGTGACAGTCCAAGAGCTTTGGCTTTGGCTTTTCGTTCAGGTGTCCAAAAACGTTTGTATTCTTTCGCTAGTTTTGCAATTAAATCTTCTGCCGAAATATCCCAATATACATTATACGTATTTGGAATAAACATCGTATTGATCGTTGTTGGTGTAAAGCCGTATTTGCTTGTAAATTTTTCGTCAGTAATTAATTGTAAAATGTCTTCCGCAGATAATTCTACCGTTAATGCAATTTTTTCAGCAACTTCTTTCTTCGTTCGAGCATTGTTGAAGGTAACTTGTGTTTCTTTTTCGCCATTTCCCTGACGTAAATCTTCTAGCACTTTGCTATAGGTTACATTTTTTGGGAAAATATACTTTCCTGCTTCAAGCGTTTCTTGTTTTAGATTACGAAATACCGCATATTTTTTAAAAGCAGCAACGTCTTCTATAATTTTTTTACTTTTTAAATCTTCCAAAACCTCATCAAATGTTGCGTTGGTTGGCACGTAAAAGCTTGTTTTTTCAGTGATTGATGCTGTTTTCTTTCCATAGAAATACATGGAAGCTTTTGGATACATATAAATTCCTGCGGCAAGTATTGCAATTAAAATTATAGCTCCAATAATTTTGATATTCTTCATAAATGTTACGCTGTACTAATCAATTTTAAAGAATGATATCAATATCACCTTTTCCTTCACGAATTACCTCTGGTTCATAGCCTGATAAATCAATAATTGTAGAAGCGACATTGTCTCCATAACCGCCATCAACTACTGCGTCTACAAGGTTTTCCCATTTTTCCAAAATCAACTCAGGATCAGTTGTATATTCTATAATATCATCTTCATCATAAATAGAAGTTGATACAATCGGATTGCCTAATTCTTGCACAATAGTTCGTGCAATATTGTTGTCTGGCACACGAATTCCGACTGTTTTTTTCTTTTTAAATACTTTTGGTAGATTGTTATTTCCAGGTAAAATAAACGTATACGGACCTGGCAATGCTTTTTTTAAGATTTTATACGTTGGTGTATCAATCTGACGAATGTAATCGCTAATATGGCTTAAATCATTACAGATAAAGGAGAAATTGGCTTTTTCAAGCTTAATCCCTTTTATTCTGGCAATTCGCTCCAAGGCTTTTGTATTAGTGATATCGCAACCCAAACCATATACAGTATCTGTAGGATAAATCACTAAACCACCATCGCGAAGAATATCCACAACTTTTTTGATTTCCTTCGGATTCGGATTTTCGTTATATAATTTGATAAATTCAGCCATACGTTTGTTTACAAACTTCAATTACACAAAAGTAATTCATTTTTAGCAATAATGTATAATTGGTATGCAATCTCTATTCCTGAATTAAAAATTCTGGTTAAAAATCAACCTAAATTACTGATTTTAAGATGACTTTAACAATTTAAATAGTGTATTAATTTTAAGTCAACATTAAGACTTTCGTATACTTTTTTTTAGGATATTGCGTTTTGTATTGTAATTAATTCTTTTTTATGAAAAAATCATTCTACATCGGTATTTTAAGTTTGTTTATCTTGTTGAATTATGCGTGTAGTTCTGATTCAGATGTTAGTTTTGTTTCAAATCCGGCAGAAGAAACGATTGCTGCGCGAACCATTTTAGATGTTTCGTATGGTGCTGAAACTGACCAAGTGTATGATATTTATTTACCGCCAAACAGAACCTTATCTACCAAAGTGATTATTTTGGTACATGGTGGCGGTTGGACAAGTGGCGACAAAGCTGATATGAACGAGTTTGTTGAACTGATTCTAGCAGATTTACCCGAATATGCCATTGTAAATATTAATTACAGATTGGCTAACGAAACAACATCTCCTTTTCCGATGCAATTGAATGATATTACTTCAATTATTACCGATTTGAGAGCTAGAAATGAAGAATATATCATTTCTGAAGATTATGCTTTTCTTGGCACAAGTGCAGGTGCACATTTATCGCTTTTGTGGAGTTACGATTATGATACGCAAGCCAATGTGAATATGGTAGCAAGTATTGTTGGACCTACAAATTTGGCTGATGAAGCCTATTTGAATAACGTCGATCCTGCTATTCAAGCATATATTGATTTGTTGGGTGCAAATGTTGTAATTCCGTTTTTAGAAAACTACAGTCCACTGAATAAAGTTACCGCATCCGCGCCGCCAACTATATTATTTTATGGCGGACAAGATCCGTTGATTCCAAATTCACAAGGAATGGATTTAAGTGATCGCTTGACACAATTGGGCGTAACGCATCAATTTACCTTTTATCCGCAAGAAGGTCACGGATGGACAGGTCAGAATGCAATTGACACGTGGAATAAACTACAGGCTTTTATTGGGGAACATCATTAGGTTTTTGGGTCTTGGGTCTTAGGTCTTGATAAATTGTATATGCTATTTTCTACATCAAAATATAAACTTTTTTAACTCGTAAACTTCTAATTTGTTTTTTTTTAATTTCTAATGGTACTTAGAACCAAACTAACACCTAATTCTTAAAATTTTCTTAAAATGGTATGAATATTGATCGTATAGACTCCAAACTTTAGTCTCAAAACCGATTTTATGAAAACATTTGTATCATTCGTGCTGTTATTATTGTGTACCGCAATTAGTTCAGCGCAAGAACCGCCTGTTTTAAAAGCAGGAAAAACCCAAGTTGGTCTGTCTTCTTTAGATATTACCGTAGAAATTATTGGCAATAAAACCACCACAACTTTTGATATGTTGTATTACAATCCGACAAATCAAGTGTTGGAAGGAGAATTGTCTTTTCCGCTAGGAGAAAATTGTAATGTATCTCGCTTTGCATTGGATGTGAACGGAAAACTTCGTGAAGCCGTTGTGGTTGATAAAGAACTTGGACGAATTGCCTTTGAAGAAGTCGTTCGCCGTAGAGTTGATCCTGCGTTGTTAGAAAAAGGCACAGGAAATAATTACAAAGCGCGCATCTACCCTATTCCGCAAAAAGGTTATAAACGCGTTGTGCTAGCATACGAACAAGAGTTACTTTATAAAAAAGATGGTTATTATTTCGATTTGCCACTAAATTTTAAAAACAAACTCGATACCTTCAAACTTACTATTACTGTTTTTGAACAAGATACCAAACCTGTTATTGAAAAAGGAAAAGTTTCTGGATTGAATTTTCAAGATTGGCAACGAAACTTTAGAACGAAATTAGAAAAGCAAAATTACATTCCGAATACGAGTTTGCTCATAAAAATTCCGACGAAAGTTGGTGCTAAAAAAGTAGTCGTTTCAGACGATTATTTCTATTCACATTTGATCTTAAATCCACAAAAGAAACTTCGAAAAAAAGCAACAGAAATCACGATGTTTTGGGACGCTTCGCTTTCCATGAAAGATCGAGATTTAAAGAAAGAAATTGAATTATTAGCTACGTATTTTTCTCATGTAAAGAATGTAAAAGTTCATCTAAAAACCTTTAGCAACACTGTATTATCAAGAAAAACGTTTGACATTCGTAATGGAAATTGGAGCACTTTAAAAAGTGAATTAGAAGCTACTATTTATGATGGAGCAACCAATTATAATGTGTTGAATACTGAATTTAAAAACTCCGATTTGGTATTTTTCTTTTCAGATGGAATTCAGTCGTTGAGTAATTTCAATTATTATTCCGATACTCCATTGATCGTTTTTAATAGTTTGAAAAAATCAAATCATCCTGCGTTGAAAAAAATGGCAGAAGCTTCAAAAGGAACGTATATCAATTTGACTTCAAAGAGTGCCACGGAAGCATTTTCAGCAATCAAATATCAGCAATATCAATACTTAGGTTTTAAATCGTATTCAAAAAATATAGACATTTATCCAAATAGATTTACCAATGTTGGCAATACCTTTTCGATTGCGGGAAAAAATTTAAATTCCGAAGAAAGTATCATTTTGTATTTCGGATACGATAATGTAATCACGGAACGTGTTGAATTAAATTTATCTAAAGCACAAAAAGATGCAGGAAATATTCCTCGTATGTGGGCACAAAAACGATTGGCTTATTTACAAGAAAATTCAAAAGTTAACAAAGCTGAAATTGTTAATTTGGCAACAAAATATGGTTTGGTAACCGATTATACTTCATTGATTGTTTTGGAAGAAGTACGCGATTATATTCGCTATAACATCAAGCCACCAGCAGAATTACTCAATGAATACAACAAGATTATTGCTGAAAAAGAACGTAGAAATAAGCAATTGAAAAACGGTGAAACAATTCCTATTGTTGATCGTATTCAAGTTGTTGAAGAAGATTCAAAAATTAGTGAACGTCTCATAGTTACAGAGAATATCGGCAATGGTTTTGTGAATTCAAGTACGTTTGGTTACAGTCAACCTTCACCCGTAAATATTCAGGAAATTGACGTTTTGGAAGAAGTTGATGATGTAGAAATTACAGAGGAAGAAGAACCTATTGAAGATATTCCATTTGTTATGATTGAAGAATCTCCAATATTTCCAGGTTGTGAAGCATTTCGCGATTTGGCAGAACGAAAAAAATGTTTTGCCAAAAAGATGCAAAAACATATCGCTGATAATTTTAATATAGCTGCGGTAAGTCAGTTAAATTTATCCGCAGGAATACAACGAGCATATGCACTTTTTATCATCGACGAAGAAGGAAATATCAAAAACATACGAACTAGAGCTCCGCATCCACGAGTGGCAGAAGAAGTTATTCGTGTGTTAAACTTGTTACCACAGATGATTCCCGCTAAACAACGTCATAAAAATGTAAGCATTCGTTATACATTACCGATTATATTTAGAGTAAATGCAGATGGAAATGTAGTTACAGAAACTTCTACAAATTCATCAACAAACAACAATACTATAAGAAATTCTAGAGCTCAAAATTTAAAGACATACGGAACTTTAAAAGTGGCAGATCAGACAGTTTCTGAGCCATATATTGAAGAATTACGAAAGTTTAAAACTGTTTTTGAAGCGTATGATTTTTACTTGTTGCAACGCGAAAGCTATTTGGAAGTTCCTGCGTATTATGTAGATGTATCTAATTTTTTCCGTGACGAATTTGAAGCTTTCAAACATTCAGATCGTATTTTATCAAACATTACAGAAACCGATTTTGACAATTACGAATTATTGAAAGTATATGCGTACCAATTACAGGCAACAAATCAGCATCAGCTTGCTTTATTTATATTGAAACGTGTGTTGGAATTGCGTCCTGAAGATGTGCAATCATATCGTGATTTGGCGTTGGCGCATGAAAATTTGGGAGAATGTCAGGAAGCTTTTGACTTGTTAGAACGTGTAGTATCGGGCGACATATATGAAGGAACACGTCGTCGTAAATTTTCTGGATTGAATAAAATTGTAAAGAATGAAATCAATCATTTATTAGAGAAATACAAAACGGATTTGGATACGAGTAAACTCGATACAAAAGTCATTACACCAGAAACATATGATGTTCGTATTGTGGTCGATTGGAATCATAATGATACGGACATAGATTTACACGTGATCGATCCGAATTATGAAGAATGTTATTACAAACACAGCAAAACAAAAATTGGTGGAGAAATTTCGCAAGATATGACGCAAGGTTTTGGACCAGAAGAATTTACCCTAAAAAAAGCCATAAAAGGCGATTATTTTGTGAAGATTAAATACTTTGGCGATCGGTATCAAAAAATTGAGAATCCTACATTTATGAAAGTGACTTTGTACACAGATTACGGAACCATACAGGAAACCAAACAAGTAAAAGTCATTCGATTAACGAAGTCTAAAGATCAGACGATTGTGGCGAAATTGCGGTTTTAGTTGCTGGTTGCTGGTTGCTGGTTAAGCTATTTACTCTGCTTATAGTTTCAAAGACTAAACTATTAAACTCATCAACTCATAAACTTCTTATGAATTTTAAATGTCGAATGTTAGATGCTGAATTATTCTTTGAAAGCAACTAATAAACTAATAAACTCATCAACTAATAAACTCATAAGTTCACTCATTAAAAATGCCTGTTTACTCATTGTTGGTTTTATCAGAAGCTATTTTGATTTTTCTTTGAAAAGTAATTAGAAATCAACCCAATGAAACATCCTGAAATCATCGTACAAATTCCAGCACCTTGTCATGAAAGCTGGCACAAAATGTTACCAACAGAAAAAGGAAGATTTTGTCACACATGCACAAAAGAAGTTGTAGACTTTTCCGCTAAAAGCGATGAAGAAGTTATTAAATATCTTACAAATAATGGAAATCTTTGCGGGCGATTTCATCAATCACAATTGGATAGAAAACTGATTGCAGATAGAAAAAAACGGAATCATTGGTTATCATATGCAGCTTCGCTATTATTACCAATGGCATTATTTTCTAATGAAAAACCAAAAAAAGAACGCAATACTGTAAAAACAACACAGGTTGATGTTTCAGATTACAAATCACTCAATATAAGTTCATTGCAACGAAAAGCAACTACAACTCATACAATTCAAAAAGAACAATTCACCATCACAGGAACTATTACAGACGATACAGGAATGCCATTACCAGGCGCAACTGTAATGATAAAAGGAAGTGTGATAGGAAAAACTACTGATTTTGATGGAAACTATGAACTTAATGCAAAAGCAGGAGATGTTTTGGTAATAAGCTATGTAGGATTTAAAACAAAAGAAGTCCAAGTAAACAAAAACAACAGTATTTACAATACAATACTTGAACCTGAAGATTCACTAACGATTGGAATTGTTTGTTATTTTGAACCTGCTGGAGCTGATGAATATGGTTATGTTAGTAAATATGATATAACTTCCTATCCAAGAGCCATGACAGAAAAGGAAGTTTTAGCTAGAAACGAACGTACACGAAAATATTTTAAACGTCAACGCGAACGCTGGTTGGAAAAGCGCGAAAAAAGACGTGCTAAAAGAGCCAAACGACGCGCAGAACGTAAAGCAAAAAGAGAAGCTTCTGACCAATAAGATAATCCTATGAAACATCCTGAAATTATTGTGAGTATTCCTGAACCTTGTCACGAAGATTGGAACAAAATGTCGCCAACTGAAAAGGGTAAATTCTGTAACGTTTGTACAAAAGAAGTCATTGACTTTTCTGCTAAAAGCGATGAAGAAATTATCAACCATTTTTCAAAAAATGGAAACCTTTGCGGACGATTTCATGTTTCACAATTGGGTAGGAAACTGATTGCAGATAGAAAAAAACGGAATCATTGGTTGTCGTATGCAGCTTCTTTATTATTACCAATGGCGCTATTTTCGCAGGAAACGAAATCAACAAATCACAAAAAATCAAAAATAGAAAAAGTAGACAATTCACATTTTAAATCCTTAAATATAAGTTCTTTAGAAAGAAAAAATACTTCTATAAAAAAAGATAGTATCGTCATAAAAGGAACAATTACAGATGAAAGTGGAATGCCGTTACCAGGCGCAAGCATCGTAATAAAAAATACAACAATTGGAAAAACTACCGATTTTGATGGAAACTACTCAATTACGGTAAAAGTAGGCGATGAAATTCAAATAAGTTATGTTGGATTCACGACTAAAGCAATCAAAATAACAAAAACTAGGCTTGAATACAATGCCAAACTAGAATCTGGTGATGATCTTGTGGCAGTTACTGTCGTTGGTGGTGCATGCTTTCAGATGCCAGGAGCTGATGAATATGGTTATGTAAGCGATTATGATAAAACATGGTATCCCAAACCGATGACCAAAGAAGAAATCAAAGAACGAGATCAACGAACTGAGAACTACTTCAAATTCCAAAAGAAAAAATGGAAAGAAAAACGCGCAAAACGACGTGCAGCACGCAAAGCAAAAAATGCACAAAATAAATCGTAAATACAAGAAGCTCCTAAAAAAGGAGCTTCTGTGCTACCAAGTCTTGTAAATAATCCGATAATATTATAAGACATGAGCTATTGCTGTTATTTAAATAATAAACTTTTTTTCATGGTTGTCGTTATACTTTTAAATACTACAGCTAAGACTTGATAAGTAACCTAAACCTCATCATAAAATACTGATATATATTCTACAGTATCACTTTTATAAAGATGTTACCCAACTATTCTTGAAAAAATTAAATCCCTGAAACAATAATAAGAATTTCAAAAAGTTATATTTTTACAGCAAATGAGTCGTTACCGCGATTTTAGATCATTAAAACATTACAATGAAAAAATATTTATATACTTTTTTAATTCTTGCTATTACCATACTTTGGAGTTCGTGCCGTAAAGATTTTGTAACTGTGCCAAGTTCAGGACAACTTCAATTCTCTAAAGATACCGTGTATCTCGATACTGTTTTTACCAACATTGGTTCTAGTACATACAACTTAAAAGTATATAATCGAAGTGACGACGATATTCGCATTCCTACCATTCAATTGGGCGAAGGCGAAAGTTCCAATTACCGTTTAAATGTAGATGGAATTGCTGGAAAAGTATTTCAAGATGTAGAACTGTTGGCAAATGATAGCATGTTTATTTTTGTAGAAACAACGTTGGATATCAACGACTTTGCTGGCGGAAATCAATTTTTATACACGGATGCAATCGAATTTGACACAGGAAACAATCAACAAAAAGTTGAATTGGTCACCTTAGTTCAAGATGCTGTTTTTCTCTATCCGCAACAATTTGATGATGGAACGGTTGAAACCTTATTGCTCGGCGTAGATGATGAAGGTAACGAAACTCGCATTGAAGGTTTCTTCTTGGAAGATTCTGAACTTACGTGGACCAACGAAAAACCTTATGTTGTTTACGGATACGCAGCGGTTGGTCAAAACGATGTTTTAACTGTTGAAGCTGGCGCACGTGTGCATTTTCATGCAGATTCTGGACTTATCATCGGAAATATGGGATCGTTACAAGTGAACGGTGTTTTAAGCACTACCGAAGACTTAGAAGGCGAAGTTATTTTTGAAGGCGATCGTTTAGAACCAGGTTTTGCAAACGTTCCAGGGCAATGGGGAACCATTTGGCTTACCGATGGAAGTACAAACAACAACATCAATTACGCAACAATAAAAAATGCTTCTGTCGGAATCTTAACGGAAAACAGTGATGGAACTACGAATCCGACATTAACACTCAACAATTCTAAAATATATAATAGCGCAACCATTGGTTTATTGGCACGTACAGGACATATTGAAGCGAACAATAGCGTGATTGGTAGCGCAGGACAAGCGTCTTTATACTTAAATTTAGGTGGCGAATATACTTTTAGACATTGTACGTTTGCCAACTATTGGACCAACAGCTTTAGAGTAGCACCAACGGTTTTAATCGATAATTTTTTAGAAGTTGGTGATGGAACTGTTTTTACGGCAGATTTAGAACAAGCTGATTTTTCAAACTGTATCATTGATGGAAGCAATAGTATTGAACTTATTTTACAAAAAGTAGAAAACGATTCAAGCGTGTTGTTAAACTACAATTTTAGAAATTGTTTGATAAAATTTGATGACTTCAACAACCGATTCTTAAATGACGAATTATACGCCTTTAACAACTCGGCCATCTTTGATGAAATCGAATTGGTCATAAATTCCAACACGATTGATTACAAAGACACAGCCAACAACGAATTTTTCATTGGAGCAGATTCTGCGGCTATTGGAGAAGGAAATACCTCAAATATTCCTGCGGTTCAGAGTGATCTTTTAGGAAATCCGAGAACAAATCCTTCAGATGTTGGCGCTTACAACTTCACTACTTTTGACGATTAACGAAAGAGAAAACTACGGAAAATCAAGTTAGCTTTTCTAAGCACAACAGGTATATTTCATCATAAAACATACAAATCATGATGATTTTACCATTAATACCGACGCACTCACTTTATCTAAAAAACATTACCACATACCGAAAACCATCGTAAAAAAACGCAGCTATTTTAAGATTCTTTTTTTATGTGTATCTTAGAAGGAAAACCAAAAATAAAGAATAAATAAACTTAAAAATTAGACAATCATGCTTGGACTTATATTTGACATCGCTAATATTATGGCTGGAATTTTACTTGGAATAACCGCTTTGGATAAACTTGATGGCAAAAGCGATTTCTTCAATAATATTGCTAAAAAATTAATCCCATTTACAACAACTATTGGAGGAATCTCTCTAGGATTAGGAATTTGGTATTTATTAGGTTTCAAGCATATTATATACAGTGCAGTTGCCATTGCTGGCGGATTATTACTGCTTACACATGTATTGAGTCAAATTCCTGCCATTGGTGGCTCATTAGTAAAAATCTCTAAAAAATTAATGCCTTTTAAAGTAATTGTTGGAATGGCGTTATTAATTCTAGCGATCTTGTATTTATTCTAAAAATAGACTATTTAATTACTAATTTCTGAACAGTTTTAGCTGTTTTTGTGCGAATCTCTAAAAAGAAAATTCCGCCAGAAATGTTTGAAACATCAATGCGAGCTTGATTGTTTTGTTGTTTTTGAGTGAACACTTCTTTTCCTAAACTATCAAAAATAGTGACATTGTACGGTTCAGAAACTGTCGTAGAAATCGTCACATAATCCGATGCAGGATTTGGATACACGTTGAAGGTTGAAGTGATTTCTTCATTAATACTCAATGTACTTCCTTCGGTAACTGTCAACAATTGATTGGCAGTTAAGTTGGTATATGTATCTTGAATGCCGCTTGGCCAGAAAATTTCCAACATATCAATGGTCGTTTCTGTTCCAATTCCAAAAATTTCTGTTGCCGAATTTTGTCCTAAAAAAGCTTCGCCACACAATACATAACGATACATCGCTTGTCCGTTTACCGTTGCCTTGATTCTTGCACCAATTCCAGCTTTATTACTATTAACTCCGTTAAGTTTAACTTTTAACCAATTGTTAGTTCCGCCAGTATTTCTCCATAAAGCGTGATTCTCTGGTGCTTGATTTACCACGATAAAATCCTGATAACCATCATTATTAACATCGCCAATAGCATTTGAAAAACTTGTAAATGTATCATTAGCAAAACCAGCTGTAGTTGGAATTGTATAATTATTTCCTGTGTCACACTCATAAAAACCAGAAGTCAACAAGCCAGAATTCGGATCGTTAATCATGCTACACACATACAAATCCATATCGGTATCATTATCAGCATCAAAGAAATTTGCGCCCCAACCTATACTATTAAAAATAGTTCCTGAAGATGTGGCAATATCTGTAAAAGTTCCATCGCCATTATTCTTTAATAAATGATTTCCTTCCGTAGTATTTGTTACGTAAATATCTAAAAAACCATCATAATTATAATCGTCAATCGTAGTAGACATGGCGTTTGCCGCAACTCCTGCCCCAGAAGAAGCACTCACGTCAGTAAACGTTCCGTTTCCGTTATTTTTGTAGAGAATATTGGTATTGGCAAATCGGTCATTAGAAATATAAATATCTAAAAAACCATCATTATCATAGTCAAAAAAGGAAGAACAAAACGATAAATGTCCTACATTGCTAATTCCTGCAATCAGCGAAACATCGGTAAACGTTCCGTTGCCATTATTACGATACAATTGATTTGGAATGACTTTATTATCATCTTTATTACTCAAAAACAAATCTAAATCGCCATCATTATCATAATCGCCAAAAGAAGCACCATACGTAAATAGAATCGTAGAAGGAATTCCCGCAATAGCGGAAACATCTGTAAAATTAAAGTTTCCGTCATTGTTGTATAACTTATTCGCTGCGTCCAATCGTGCTACAAACAAATCATTGTCGCCATCATTATCATAATCAACCCACAAAACCTGCTTAGAATGTCCAGAAATGGTCATATTGAAAGTTTCTTCCACGAAAGTGCCCGAATTGTTTTTAAAAAACCGAACAGGAAAGTTTTCTTTACTCGCAAAAGTCAAATCGTCCCAACCATCGTTGTCATAATCGTAAAAACTAACGCCGCCAAGTTGTGTGCTAAAATTTCCTGTAATGTTGATTCCTAAATCGAACGCTTTTTCTTCAAACGAAATTTGTGCATTTCCCAGAAAAAAGGAAAGGAATGATAAAATAGCAATTGTGTAATTTTTCATATCCGCAACTTTTGAAAGTAACAAATATATGAAATCTTAATTTTATGTTAAAAAATTACACAATTGCTTATTATAGATATTGAAGTGATTTAAATTTTTTAGCAAATCAAAAAAGTTTAAATCACTTCATTATTAAGCTTTGAACAAAGGTCTGTCTGACATCATTGTATTTACTTTGAAAGCAATGTTTTCTAACTTCGCTTCATCTTCAAAATTTGTGATAGCTTCGTCAATATACTCAACGATCAATCCCATATCTTCTTCTTTTAAACCACGTGTTGTAATGGCTGCAGTTCCGATACGTATACCAGAAGTTACAAACGGGCTTTTATCATCAAAAGGAACCATATTTTTATTGACCGTAATATCTGCTTTTCCAAGAGCTGCTTCTGCTTCTTTTCCAGTGATATTTTTATTGCGAAGATCAATCAACATCATGTGGTTATCCGTTCCGCCAGAAATAATTTTATATCCTTTTTCAACAAAAGCATTAGCCATTGCCTGCGCGTTTTTCTGCACTTGTAAAATGTAATGCATAAATTCATCTGTCAACGCTTCTCCAAAAGCAATTGCTTTTCCTGCAATAACATGTTCAAGTGGTCCACCTTGATTTCCAGGAAAGACAGCGCCATCTAAAAGTGAAGACATTTTACGCAATTTTCCATTTTTAAGCGTGATTCCAAACGGATTTGGAAAATCTTTTCCCATCATAATCATTCCACCACGCGGTCCACGTAAGGTTTTATGTGTTGTTGTTGTTACAATATGACAATGCGGAATTGGATCGTTTAAAATTCCTTTGGCAATCAAACCTGCAGGATGCGAAATATCTGCCAATAACAAAGCATTTACACTATCTGCAATCTCGCGAAAACGTTTAAAATCGATATCTCTAGAATAAGCAGATGCGCCCGCGATAATCATTTTTGGTTGCTCTTTAGTTGCTATTTCTTGAATTTTATCGTAATTCAAAACACCTGTATCTTCTTCTACTCCGTAAAATGAAGGCGTATATAATTTCCCTGAAAAGTTTACAGGCGAACCGTGTGTTAAATGTCCTCCATGAGACAAATCGAATCCTAGAATTTTATCCCCAGGTTTCAAACATGCTGCAAAAACAGCAGTATTTGCCTGACTTCCACTGTGTGGTTGTACATTTACCCAAGCAGCTCCAAACAAAGCTTTGGCGCGCTCAATGGCGATGGTTTCTACCTCATCAACGACTTCACAGCCGCCGTAATAACGCTTTCCGGGATATCCTTCAGCGTATTTATTTGTCAGTACAGAACCTACGGCTTCCATAACTTGATTACTTACAAAATTCTCAGAAGCGATCAATTCCAATCCTTCTAATTGCCTTTCTTTTTCGGCTTGAATTAATTCAAAAATTTGTTCGTCGCGTTGCATTATTTTGACTCTATGTTAATAAAAACCAAAAATATGATTTAGATTCCATAACTCATATATAAAACTCATATATTTGAATAGAAATAACAATTTTTATAAAATAATAAACATTCAACACAACTATGCCAGATACAACCAATAATCCCAATCGCAAAACTTGGCTAGAAGTTGCTCCTGATAGCGATTTTCCAATTCAAAACATACCTTTTGGCGTTTTTCTCACCAGAGACGACGTGATTACCATTGGAACCCGAATCGGCGACTATGCTATAGATTTAGGTGCGTTACATCAATTAGGATATTTTGATGGAATTCCGCTTACAGATGATATTTTTTTGCAAGACAGCTTAAATGATTTTATTTCTGATGGAAAGAAAACATGGCGCTTGGTGCGAAACCGTATAGGAGATATTTTTGATGCCGATAATGCCGCTTTGCGCGATCATAAAGAACACCGCGAGCGCGTTATTTTTACCCTAAACGAAATAGAAATGCAATTGCCAGTACAAATTGGCGATTATACAGATTTTTATTCAAGTATAGAACACGCTACAAATGTTGGAAAAATGTTTCGTGGTGAAGAAAATGCCTTGATGCCCAATTGGCTTCATGTACCTGTTGGTTACCATGGAAGAAGTTCTTCGATCATTCCGTCGGGAATTCCAATTCATCGTCCGCAAGGGCAAACATTGCCTGCTGGAGCAGATACGCCTGTATTTGGTCCTTCAAAACGTGTCGATTTTGAATTAGAAATGGCGTTCATCACTACAGATGCCAATCATTTAGGAGAACCAATTCCGATTGAAGAAGCCGAAGATTATATTTTTGGCGTGGTTTTATTTAATGATTGGAGCGCGCGTGACATTCAAAAGTGGGAATATGTGCCATTAGGACCATTTTTAGGAAAGAGTTTTGCTTCGTCAATTTCACCTTGGATTGTTACTATGGACGCTTTAGAACCGTTTAGAGTAGAAACGCCAAAACCATTAAAACCACAATTAGAGTATTTACAATATACAGGAAAGAAAAGCTACGACATCAATTTGGAAGTAGGAATTACACCTGAAAACGGAGAAGAAACGATTGTTTCGCGTTCTAATTTTAAATATATGTATTGGAACATGGCGCAACAATTAACACATCATACGATCAATGGTTGCCCTGTAAATTCTGGAGATATGATGGGAAGCGGAACGTTGTCAGGAAAAACACCTGATTCATACGGTTCTATGCTAGAATTGTCTTGGGCAGGAAAAAATCCTGTGAAATTAAATGATGGTTCTGAACGTACTTTTATCAATGATGGCGATACTGTAACCATGCGCGGACATTGTAAAAATGAGCATGTACGTATTGGTTTTGGAGAAGTTTCTTCAAAATTATTACCTGTTTTTCAGCCGAAGAAGAAATAAATTTGCACTACAAATTATAATGAAAGCATCAACAATCGTTGGTGCTTTTTTGTTTTCTTAAACCAGATAAATAATTGCTATTGATAGTAAAATCACGCCATATACAAGTGTAAATACTTTTCCTGAAATTTTACTACCCATTTTTGCGCCGAAGAAATTAGCAATAAAATACGTTCCAAATAGAATTCCTACCAATTGCCAATCAATAGGATTTTCCAAATTATATTTGATAAAAGCACCGTAACTCACAGGCGGAATCAAAATTGCTAAACTCAATGCACGTGCATATTCCTTTTTGAGTTTAAATCCTCCAATTAAAATTGGCACCATTAACACACCTGCGCCAATTCCGAACATTCCACCCAAAATTCCTGTGCAAGCTGCCAAAATTCCAATCCAATATACTGAAATATATGCTTTGTCCGCAGCTTTGGCATTTTTCTTCATATACGATCGAAATTGTAATAACGCAATGATAACCAACAAAATAGCGAAGTAATATTTTAAATCTGTTTCTCCAATATAAAAGGCGAAAACTGCTCCGAAATACGAGAAGATGCAATAACAAATTACACCGACGACTATATGAATCCATTGTTTTTTTACATATTCGTACAATGACATTACACCTAGTAAACTCATAGGACCAAGCATCATGGTAAGAATGTTTCCTTGTGCGACCAATTGTGACATTCCACAGTATAAAACTAGAAAAGATACCAAAAACGGACCGCCACCGATTCCTGCAAAACCACCAATATAACCAACGGCTAGACCTAAAAGTACGTAAATAAGTGGATCACACATGCAAATAAAATTTGTTGCAATGTACTCGAAAAGTTTAGTTTTAAAAAAAAGAATCTTCTCCAGAAGCATTTTATACCATAAAAGAAATTTTTTCAATTTTGAAGTAACGAAATTTACATAAAAAAACTAATCTCGCCATATAGCAGGATTAGTTCAACTGTAGTTAAATTAATTAAAATTAGTACGCACAAAATGCACTCATACTACAATCCAACGGATTGATGGTATTACATAAAGCTGCCAATACTGAGGTGGAAATTGTAGAACCTCCTTTTACGGCATCTACTTGCTTATTATTAAGTTCAGCTATCGTCGCCTTTTTAATACTTAATGATGATTTTTTAATTTGCTTTTTCATAATGTTTTGGTTTTAATAATTAAATCTATCCTAAAAACATCGTCATGCATTTTTTTAAACTGGACATGAACGTATAGTGTACAAACAAAGAATTGGAATAAAAGAAGGACATAAGTTTGCAGGCACGCTTCGTCCTCCTCCTTTTACAATTGTGATTTCTTTATCTTCCAAGCTTGCAATACTTGATTTTCTTAATTTTAGCGACTTTTTTATATGTTGTTTTTTCATAATTTTTGCTTTTTAAAAGTTTCTGATTCGGATTAATAACACAAAACGCCTGTTCCAGCAGTACAGTTTCCGCGTGACAAACATCCTAAAAACGTAATGGTTGCTCCGCCTTTTAGCTGCTCTTGTGCTACTTTATTTAACTGTGTAATTGTTGTTTTTTGTAATCCTATTTTTTTCGATTGTTTTTTCATACTTTTCATGTTTAAATTTTGCCTACTCGTACGTTTTTCAGCTTCCACTATAATTATCTCTAGCAAGTAGTACAGTGATTACAATTTGTATAATCAACTGTAACACAACCGTGTGAACAATTTTCTGTTTCACAATGTTATCTGTCTTGAGATTCTGGTTGAAACGTTCCTGTTCCACCTTTTAACTTCTCTGTATTAAGGTTAGAAACGACAAACTTATTCAACCCTAATTTGAATTCTTGTTTTTTCATGATGTAATGTTTGTAAAAAATATGCCTACTCTATTAGTTTTTCGGCTTCCCCTTTTCTGAATAAATGGCCTTTTATTTCAATCATAAAGGAAAAGAGAAAAGTGTACAAAAACATCCCAACCGATAAAGATTTACAAATTGATTTTTGTGGAATGAAGCAGTTTACGCAATTTTATTTCTATAAGATTTTGGCGAAATGCCAGTCTTTTTCTTGAATGCGTTGTAAAAAGAAGTTCTATTGTTAAATCCTGATGAATATATAATTTGATTAATGTTCAATTGGTTCTTTTTATCCTGCAATAACTTCATGGCTTCGTCAATCCGATAATTATTTACAAATTCGAAGTAGTTTACTTCAAAATGCTCATTGATTAATTGCGAAGTATGATGTCGTGACAGGTTTAAATGTTCCGATAACGCATCTAACGTAAGTGAATTATCTAAATACAACTTATCAGATTCCATCAAAGACACCAATTTATCTTTCATTTCTACGGCAATTGAAGATGATAATCCGTTGTTTTTATATTTTGTAAACGGAATTTGTACAGCTCCAGAAAAGATACTTGGCTGCATAAAACTGAAATACGAAACTATTCCAATAAAGAAAACCATTGCATATCCAATTAAATAATCATTGGAAATAGTCATCAATCGAAAATAAATCAGCATAAAATAAGTGAAGAATACCAAGGCATATCCTGTAAAACACATCCATAACGATTTTACCCAAAAACGCTGTGGTTGCGTTACATTATCTTTTTCTCTTTTGTATAAATGATAAATTTTAAACACATAAATTAACATCAAAAAAGTGACAGTATATATCATGTATTGTCTCGGAATTGGCCACCAATTTACATATGTTGAGTATGTTTGATTTTGCGCTAATGTTAACTTTACGGCATGTGGTAAAAAGTAAAAGCGTCCAAAAACCCAAAAAATCCAAACCAAAGGAATGGCATGTCGCAAATCGCGCCAAGTAAAAGGAGTTTTTCGCAACACACGTTTTATATATATGTATAAAAGCGGTCCATAAGAAACCCAAGGGATAAAGTTAGTAAATGACATATGTTCTACGTAAGAACCTTCATAACCAGACCAATATGCACAGTTAAATAATTGATTATAAGAAAATAGTAGTAAAAAAATGCCAAAAATACTATTGGCAACGCGATCACCTTTACGCTTTAGAAAAAATAAAATTCCGAGTACAAAGGCTTGTATGGCAAATGCAAAGAATAGCATTATCCATATGTTTATGGTAGTTTCCATCGGCAGTGGTTTTTAAGAACGAATTTTGATTGAATGATGTTGTTTCAAGATACAAACAAGAAAGTAAAATCCTTCTTAAAAAATTCTTAATTCTTATTCCGATGAAGAAAAAATGATTGTTTATACAAATTGTTCTAACGGAATCGCATTAATTTGGCTATGCGACGCATGCGCTACCGTTATTCCATTTTTTACGATAATTAATTGCGGACTTTCATGCCATACTTGGAATTTAGCTGCAATTTCCTCTGAAATGGAACGATAACTCAACAAATCCAAATAATAAACTTTCATTTGGTTTTCCTCCAAAGGATAATTTCGTTCAAATTGCTTAATCACCATACTACTAATTCCGCAACGCGTACTATGCTTAAAAATGGCTACAGGCTTTGTTTTAGACTCATCCACAATAGTATCTAATTGTGCAACGTTAGTTAATGGAGTCCATTGTAATTTTGAAGGCTCTGGAGTTTCAGAAGGATTAGAACTTCCAAATATTTTATTGAATATTCCCATAAGTATGTACTAAATTTATAAAGTGAGTCGAAAGTACTTTCGAATACTTTCAAAAAAAGTAAAAATGTCAAAATGTCTTGTAAATTCAACGTTCAACCGCCATTTTGTCTTGTATTCGCGATTGGAATAACAATTGCAAAATTATCAAAAAAACACATAACGAAACGCTATGAATTTTAATAATTATACTATAAAATCACAAGAAGTTGTGCAACAAGCGCAACAACTGACACAAACATATGGACATCAACAAATTGAAAATGAACATCTTTTTAAAGCTATCATAGATGTTGATGACAATGTATTGCCATTTCTACTAAAGAAACTCAACGTAAATGTAACTTTGCTAGAACAAATTTTAGAAAGTACACTCAACAGTTTTCCAAAAGTAAGTGGCGGAAACATCATGCTATCTCCAAAGACTGGAAAAACGCTGACAGACGCGAGTATTGTTGCTAAAGAAATGAATGACGAATTTGTATCAACTTCACATTTAGTCTTAGCAATTTTCAAATCAAACAGTAAAATTTCACAAATCTTAAAAGATCAAGGAGTTACCGAAAAAGGTTTAAAAGCTGCGATTCAAGAATTGAGTAAAGGCGAACGTGTAACTTCCGCTACTGCGGAAGAAACCTATAATTCACTAACTAAATACGCAAACAACCTGAACCAATTGGCAAACGATGGAAAACTCGATCCAGTCATTGGTAGAGATGAAGAAATCCGTAGAGTATTGCAAATTCTTTCTCGTAGAACCAAAAACAACCCAATTTTAGTCGGAGAACCTGGAGTTGGTAAAACTGCTATTGCAGAAGGATTGGCACATAGAATTATTCAAGGTGATGTTCCAGAAAATCTGAAAGACAAGCAAATCTATTCACTCGATATGGGCGCATTGATTGCTGGTGCAAAATTTAAAGGTGAATTTGAAGAACGTTTAAAAGCCGTCATCAAAGAAGTTACTTCTGCAGATGGTGATATTGTACTCTTTATTGATGAAATTCACACCTTAGTTGGTGCTGGTGGCGGACAAGGTGCGATGGATGCAGCAAACATCTTAAAACCTGCATTGGCACGTGGCGAATTGAGAGCAATTGGAGCAACAACACTAGATGAATATCAAAAATATTTTGAAAAAGACAAAGCTTTAGAACGTCGTTTTCAGAAGATTATGGTAGATGAACCAGATACTGAAAGTGCAATTTCTATTTTAAGAGGAATTAAAGAAAAATATGAAACACATCACAAAGTACGTATCAAAGATGAAGCTATTATTGCTGCGGTAGAATTATCGCAACGTTACATTACCAATCGTTTCTTGCCAGATAAAGCCATTGATTTGATTGATGAAGCAGCTTCCAAACTTCGTATGGAAATTAACTCAAAACCTGAAGAATTAGATGTTTTGGACAGACGAATTATGCAATTGGAGATTGAAATTGAAGCGATAAAACGTGAAAATGACGAAGCAAAGCTAAAAGCACTAAATCTAGAATTGGCAAATATCAAGGACGAACGCAACGAGATTTTCGCAAAATGGCAATCGGAAAAAGATGTCGTTGATACGGTTCAGGCAACGAAAGAGGCTATTGAGAACTATCGCGCAGAAGCGGAAAGAGCCGAACGTGAAGGAAACTATGGAAAAGTAGCCGAATTGCGTTACGGAAAGATCAAAGAAGCACAAGCAAAACTAGATTCGTTGCAAAAAGATTTAGAAACGCATGAAGAAAACGCGCTAATCAAAGAAGAAGTTACCAACGAAGATATTGCAGAAGTTGTAGCAAAATGGACAGGAATTCCTGTGACAAAAATGCTGCAAAGTGAGCGTGAAAAATTATTACAACTCGAACAAGAATTGCACAAACGCGTCGTTGGACAAGAAGAAGCCATTGTTGCTGTTTCAGACGCCGTTCGTAGAAGCCGTGCAGGATTGCAAGATGCCAACAGACCAATTGGTTCATTTCTTTTCTTGGGAATGACAGGTGTTGGAAAGACCGAATTAGCAAAAGCACTTGCCTCCTATTTGTTTGATGATGAAAACGCGATGACGCGAATTGACATGAGCGAATACCAAGAATCACATTCGGTAAGTAGATTGGTTGGTGCGCCTCCAGGATATGTTGGTTATGATGAAGGCGGACAATTAACAGAAGCTGTACGACGCAAACCGTATTCTGTAGTGTTATTAGATGAAATTGAAAAAGCGCATCCGGATACATTCAATATTCTGTTGCAAGTATTAGACGAAGGTCGTTTGACAGATAATAAAGGAAGAATTGCCGATTTTAAGAACACGATCATTATTATGACATCTAACATGGGAAGTCACATTATTGAAGAAAAATTCAAGGCAATGAAAGACATGTACAGCGCTACGGAAGCTGCCAAAGTAGAAGTTTTAGGATTATTGAAACAAACGATTCGTCCAGAATTCTTAAATCGTATTGATGACATGGTCATGTTTACACCGCTTTCGCAGGAAAACATCAAAGAAATTGTGCGTTTACAGTTGAAAAATGTAATGAAAATGTTGGCAAAACAGCAAATTACTTTAGATGCAACCGAAGAAGCAATTCAATATTTAGCAAAACAAGGATTCGATCCGCAATTTGGAGCGCGACCTGTAAAGCGTGTCATTCAGCGTAAAGTATTGAATGAACTTTCTAAGGAAATCCTCAGCGGAAAAGTCACGGTAGACAGTATCATTCTGCTAGATGAATTTGATGAAAAATTGGTTTTCCGTAATCAAACAGATTTAATAGAAAACGTTTAAAAAAAGAATCATAAAAACACAAAGCGCAATCAATTTGATTGCGCTTTGCTTTTACTAACAATGTCAGGAAATATTATGATGTCTCCTGAACTACAAGATTCAATATATAAACGCTTCTCGAAAGGCTTTATTTTAGGGAGAAAAGTTAAAGTTTTGCGAATTTACCTTTCCTGCTCCAATGGCAGCAACGAAGTTGACGTATGGTAAAATGAAGTTGCGGAATGTAATTTTTGAAAATTCATGATAAAAATACAAAGTCAAACAACATTCTTAAATCATTCAATCTTTTAATTCTTCAATCTTTCAATCTAAAAAACAAAAAGATAGAAGCCTATGCGAACACACACTTCTATCTTCCTTTAACTAACTCAAAATTTATAATTTGACTACTAAAAACTGTAAAGGGAGTTATTGCAACTTATGGTCTTAGCAATATTGTTTACCAAAGTTGCAACTTTACTTTTATATTTTTTAATCATCTATTATTCAAACTCTTACAGGTTCACATGTACACGTTTCAATAGGACATGTGCTTTGTTTGCCCAAAGAATTATCTACTGTCGGATCGTCAGAATGTTTAATTCCTCCTTTCAGTCGAATCGTGTCCAAAGAAGCAATGATCTTCTTTTGCAATGTTAATTTTACACTTACGTTGGATTTTTTCATGACAATTCTTTTTTAATTCATTATAAATTTACTAATAATCAAACACTTACAAATACTCAGAAACAATACTTCCGCTACGTTTTTACTATAAATTATTTATTTTATACCGATTGGTATATTTTTTTACTATATTTGAAGTATGAAACGTAAAGCTGAAAAAACTACTGCTTTTATTGTAGAAACCGTTGCGCCTATTTTTAACAAAAATGGATATGCCGCAACGAGTATTTCTGACATAACAAAAGCAACTGGTTTGACCAAAGGCGCGATTTACGGAAACTTTAAAAATAAAGAAGAACTTGCCATTGCTTCGTTTAAATTCATGGTAAAAAGCTTGATGAAAGACCTTGTAAAACACATGGATAAAAGCGATTCGCCAATTGGAAAGCTATTGTTAATCTCAGATTTTTATCGGAATTATTACATGTATACCAACAAAATGGGCGGTTGTCCAATTTTAAATATTGGTGTAGATGCGAACAATCAAAATTCATTATTACTAGAAAAAGTTCGCACCATTATTCAAAGAATTCAAGATCAATTGGCAACTATTATTGAAGATGGTATTGAAATTGGAGAAATTTCTACGGAAGTTAATGCAATGCATTCCGCAAAACGTATCGACACCATGATTCAAGGTGCAATTTTTATGGCATATACCATGGATGATGATTTCTATATTCAAGATACGATGAACCAAATTGATAACATGATACACAACGAATTAAGCGCATAAAACTATTTTTTTAATCAAAAATATACCGATTGGTATATTTAAAAAAACAATTAACAATGACACAATTACCAAAAATTCTAGAAAGCAACGCCAAAATACGATTTCAAGATTGCGATCCGCTAAATCACTTAAACAATAGCAAATATCTCGATTACCTCATCAACGCTCGTGAAGATCAACTCATTGAACACTACGATCTTAATATCTTTGAAAATGCCAAAAACACAGGAACAACTTGGGTGGTTGGTTCACATCAAATTGCATACATACGACCAGCATTTGTCATGGAAACCGTTACCATTCAATCACAATTGTTACAATATGGTAAAAAGCAGTTATTGGTAGAAATTCGCATGTACAATCAACAAAAAACAGAACTGAAAGCTGTCATGTGGAGTTCGTTTGTACACTTCAACGTTATAAAAGGAAAAGCACACGAACACAATGAAAAGTTTATCACATTGTTTGAGAATGTTGTGCTTCCAGTTAAAGAAACAAATTTTGCAGAACGTATAAAAAGTTTGCGTTTGGCAACAGTTTCTTGATATTTATCAGTTTTGCGATATCGGTTTTTAAGTATATTTACGCCAAATTAAAATTACAATGAACATCAATCGATATATAGATCATACTTTGCTAAAACCAACGGCTTCGGAATTGGACATTAAAAAATTGTGTGATGAAGCAATAGAACACGATTTTTATGCTGTCTGTGTGAATAGTTCGTATGTCAAATTGGCGAAAGACTTTCTATTTCCAAATACTTCTGTAAGTGTGTGTAGCGTGATTGGTTTTCCGCTTGGCGCGATGAGTACAGAAGCAAAAATAGCAGAATTAGAGCAAGCAAAACTAGATGGTGCAGAAGAATTTGACATGGTTATCAACATCGGTTGGCTCAAATCTAGAAAAGAAGATTTGGTCTTTAAAGAAATTAAAAAACTAAAATTTGCCGCAGGAAATATGATTTTAAAAGTCATCATTGAAACCTGTTATCTTACCGATGAAGAAAAAATAAAAGCAACTGAAATTGCGGTTGAAGCTGGCGCTGATTTTGTAAAAACGTCTACAGGCTTTGGTACAGGCGGCGCTACTTTTAAAGACATTGCCATCATGAGAAAAGCGGTAAAAGGCAACGCAAAACTTAAAGCTTCTGGCGGTATTCGCAATTATGAAACAGCAAAAAAATATATTGATGCTGGCGTTTCGCGCTTGGGAACTTCTAACGGAATTGCAATTATCAACGGAACCATTTCACAAAACAACTATTAAATTATGAGTATACACATTAACGCAAAAAAAGGTGAAATTGCTCCAACAGTGTTGCTTCCTGGCGATCCAATGCGTGCCAAGTGGATTGCAGAAACATATTTTGAAAATCCTACGTTATACAATGATGTACGCGGCATGTATGGCTACACAGGAACCTTCAATGGGAAACCAATTTCGGTACAAGGAACAGGAATGGGCGCACCTTCTATCGGGATTTATGCACATGAATTAATTAATGAATATGAAGTACAAAAACTCATTCGTGTAGGAAGTGCTGGTTCGTATCAAAAAAATGTAAAAATTAGAGACATTGTGATTGCTATGGCAGCTTCTTCCAACAGTAGTTTTAATAATTTACCGTTTCATGGAGAAAATTTTGCGCCTACCGCTCATGCGGAATTATTCTTAGCAGCAATCAATGTGGCAAACGAAAAAAATATTCCTGTAAAAGCAGGAAATATCTTAACGAGCGATGTTTTTTATCAAGAAGATCCCGATTATTATAAAAAATGGGCAAAATATGGCGTACTTTGTGTTGAAATGGAAACAGCGGCTTTGTATACACTTGCAGCACGATTTCAAGTAAAAGCATTATCTTTATTGACGATTTCGGATAGTTTAGTTACACATGAAACGACAACTTCCGAAGAACGTGCCAAAACGTTCAAAGAAATGATTGAAATAGCACTAGCCATCAGCTAACATAAAAATACGAACACGAATGAAAAAAAACATCTTACTCATACTGAGTTTATTCTTAGTTGTAAATTGCTTCGCTCAAGCATCAAAAAAAGAAAAGAAAAAAGACAAAGCAACCACATCTACGTATTACTTGATTCGACATGCAGAAAAAGATCGTTCTGACAAAAGCAATAAAGATCCTGAATTAACCAAACAAGGAAATAACAGAGCGGCGTATTGGGCAGAAGTTTTTAAAAATGTAAAATTTGATGCGGTATATTCCACTGAATACAACAGAACTATACAAACTGCACAACCAACTGCAACAGCAAATAAACTAGAAATTACTTCGTATCATCCGTTTAAAATTAAAATGTCAGATTTTTTAAAACGAACCAAAGGAAAAACGGTTTTAGTTGTTGGTCATAGCAATACAACACCAACATTTGCAAATAGATTGCTTAGAAAAGAAATGTTTGAAGACATTGAGGACGATAATAACGGAAATTTGTACATTGTTACCATTACTGGCGATGTGCGAACTGTGCAATTGTTGACGATTAATTAAACTTCAAATTTTCTAGAGAATAGAAAGTAGCTATACGGAGTGTTTGTGAAAAATATTTTTTACATAACACGCAAAGTTTCATACAAATTCTAGTGAAATAGCTATATTTGCGTCCATTTATGCAAAAAAACATCAACATACAAAACAAAAAAGCACGCTTTCAATACGAAATCTTAGACAAGTATACAGCGGGAATTGTACTCACCGGAACGGAAATTAAATCCATCCGATTGAGCAAAGCTTCCATTGCAGAAAGTTTCTGTGAGTTTAACGAACGTGGCGAACTTTTTGTCGTGAATATGTATATTGAAGAATATGCTTTTGGAACACATTACAACCACAAACCTAGAAGCACACGCAAGTTACTCTTAAATAAAAAAGAATTACGAAGTCTCAACAAACAAGTAAAAAACTCAGGATTAACGATTGTGCCATTGCGTTTATTTTTAAATGACAGAGGTTTGGCGAAATTATCTATTGCGTTGGTAAAAGGTAAAAAGATTCACGACAAACGTGAAACCATCAAAGATCGCGACAATAAGCGTAACTTAGATCGCATCAAAAAAAGTTTCCGTTAGATTTCTAGAATTTCATCATATTTCATGTGCTTTCGACATGATTTTTTCAGGTTCCTTAATTTTCAAGACATACAGTTTTTTCGGTTTTTATAGAATGTTTGTTTTTAGCAAATATCTAATAGCTTCCAAATAATGTATAGTTGTCATTCTTGCGTTCATGCGGAGCTTGCCGAAATAAAGGCAGGAATCTATACTTTTTAGAAACTCATGTGCTATTTTACTTTATTTACGGAAAACCACATTGTGTATGTGTGGGTTTTGTTTTACATTTATGGGAAATAATAGGAAGTTGTTGAGAAATGAGTTCCTGTAAAGTATATGTGAGACAAAATATGAAAAAAACTAAATACAATCCTATTGACTTACTCGTTGAAAGATTGTCTGAGAATTTTGCAAAAGTAAAAGACTTTGATAAACTACAAGAATCAGAAGAAGGAAAAAGGCTTTTTGACTTGATTATTAAGTCGTCATCTGAAATGGAAAATTTTCAAGTGCTTTTTCTGAACTATTATATTCCTTCAGCAAATAAGTCAATTGTAGATAGTTGGAATCAAGTTTCAAAGTCTAAATACAGACATTTATTGAATATTTCAAAAGATGAATTAAAAGAGAATCTTTACGAAACTATTCGACTTGGATATGTTGGACTTTTTCATAAATATGAATCATATCTAAAATCGTTGGTCAATGCTACAAACTTTCTATTAAAAGAACTTAATCAAGAAAACAACTTGTTGAGTATCGAAGAATACTGCAAAAAAGAATTTAAAATAAATATTTTCAAATCTCACAACTGTTTTGATATAACCAAAAGAATAAATTACATATCTAATGCTGTAAAACACAATGACGGATTTCATCGTGAAGAAATTCATCCAGATTTTTTAAATCCTGATACAAACAAAAGAATTGTAGTTGCTAAAGAAACTTTTAAATCTGATATTGAGAAACTAAAATCACATTGTCAATTATTAATGTCTCAAATAATTACAATCGGATTTAAACAATATTTTGAACTTGATTATGAAACAATAAAAAATAGCTTAAAACCAGAATTAAAAGAAAGTGTCGAAACAAAACAAAAACTAGAGGAAATAATTAAAAATTTTGATTTTTTTTTATCGGACTTTAAAAAATAAATACTTTGTCTAAAAAGGTTAACCAATAAACAATCCAAAAAAAATTTATAAACTGGCTGATTTTAGCCTTTTTAAGGAAATATTTATTTTAATTTTCCCTATCCACACTTAAAATTAGTACCATTTACAATCAAGATATAGTTACCAAATAATACTTTTATATTGAAAATAATTGAATAATTTTTCTTGATATATTTTCTTGCCTTGCATAACCTAAGAAACATAATTATTCAATATCTTAGACTTGTGCAACAGCCACATCGCATAAATTAATTGCTGGTTTTTGCCAGTTTACAAAAGTTCTCGCGAATTCAAGTTTGTGTTTACTAAATTAGACACTTAAACAAGCAACTAAACATACACAAACACGTGGCCAATAATGTGAGAGTATGAATGTGCAAGAAACAAAAATTATTATGCTACTAAAATTTTGTAAAATTTGAATGATCAAAAGTCCATAGCTGTTCTACCATTTGTCAATATGAGTAATGATATTGACAACGAGTATTTTAGTGATGGAATAACTGAAGAAATTATTAATGCTTTATCCAATATTAAGGCATTAAAAGTTATTGCAAGAACATCTTCTTTTGTCTTTAAAGGAAAACATGTGGATGTTAGAAAAGTTGGAAAAGAATTAAATGTTTCTACCATACTAGAAGGTAGTGTGAGAAAAGCTGAAAATCGCGTTCGTATTTCTGCACAATTAATAGATACAACAGATGGTACGCATTATTGGTCAAAAAATTTTGATCGCGAGCTTGATGATATTTTCAAACTACAAGATGAAATTAGTCTTTTAATTGCAGACAAAATAAGAGAAAACTTTGGGCATTTTAATGTTGACGATTCGCTGGTAACGCATCATAATATTTCTACAGCAGCCTATCACGAATACTTAAAAGCGAAAAAGCTTATTTCACGTTTTAATAAAGATGATGCTTTAGAAGGTATTTCAATATTAAAAAACGTCATTGAGCAGTATCCAACATTTGCGTTGGCGCATGTTCATATTCATTACGCTTACAATATACTCGCTGCTGCTGGATTAATGCCTGTAAAAAAAGCTTTTGAAATTGGTGGACATTATCTAGAAACTGCTCACAATTTAAAAGTAGATTTACCCGAAGTTCATCATTCCTTAGGTTGGGACGCTCTCAATAAAAAATGGGATTTTAAATCTGCTGCTTGCCATCTTAAAAAAGCTTTAGAACTAAAACCTGGCTATTCCGATGCACATCAAAAACTCTTTATCACTTTAATCTTAGAAGGAAATCTTGATGAAGCTAATATCCATATAAATAAAGCATACACACTAGATCCGCTTAACGATTTAAACAACTATTTTATGGGCTACAATGCCTATATCAATAAAGATGAAAACGCTGTAAAAAAGCATTTTAAAAAATGTTTTGAAATCAATAACAAGTTCATTGTTGGTTATGGTATTTATGCCTTGGCTTTAGCTTATCTAATACAACCAGATAAAATTATTGAAGTTGCTAAAAGCATTCCAGAAATGGATGGCTCTAAAACAGAGCAGCTAATTATGACCACCTTGGCGTATGCTGTAAGGCAAGATTCTGCTAAGGTTGAAACAAATTTAGAACTACTAAAACCTTTACTCAATACCGATAGTCGTGAGCGTGTACGCTTTTTCTTGATTTATATTTATACGATTTTAAAACAGTACGATACCGCTTTAGATTTAATAGATGCAGGCATCTTACACAAAGAACCTTTAATGACATTAGTTAAAGTAGATCCGTTATTAGAACCTTTACACTCGCTTGAGCGCTTCAAAAAACAACTTCAAATCATTTTTGCCTTATCAAACGAAAGTAAACCCACAACCGAAACTACTGAAAAACAATTACTTTCCAAAGCTCAAATAGCACATTATAAAACCGCTATTTTAAACTTAATGAAAAACGAAGAATGTTTCCTTGATACCACACTATCCTTACGAACTTTAGCGGACAAAATCGATATTCATCCCAATCATTTATCATGGTTGCTTAATGCGAGCTTTAAGAAAAACTTTAACGACTTTATCAATACTTATCGTTTAGAATATTTTAAAACCATTGCTTTAAAACCAGAGTTTAAGCACATTACTATTCTTGGTTTAGCTTACGACAGCGGTTTTAATTCTAAGAGCGTATTTAATACTTTTTTCAAAAAAACGGAAGGCATTACTCCTAGCAAATGGGTACGGCTACATAATAAGTAAATCGCTTTTTGTTATAAATTCCGAACGTTCTAAATTATAATTCAACACGACTCATAACTGTTTATACTCCAATTTTGCAGTATCAAATAATCAATTAAAAAAACGAACAGTTATGACTACTTTACACAAATTCTTAGTCGCATTAGCAATAGGTATGCTAATGCTTTTTACATCATGTTCAACAGATGATGACAACAATACACCTTCGATTGACTACACAACTGCTGAAAATTTATTAACTGAAATTGACTTTCAAGGTTACGCAATTATCACAAAAAATGGAAACGATTTGGTGCGGCAAGGTTTTGGTTTAGCCAATGAAGAAACAGCTCTCCCGCAAGATTACGAATTGGCTTACCGTATTGGTTCGGTATCTAAAACATTAACCGCAGCTGCAATTATTCAACTAAAACGTGATGGTTATATTTCAAATTACAATCAAACGTTAGACGAATTTGATCCTGAGTTTCCTTACGGGAATCAAATAACAATCGCACAATTATTATCACACCAATCAGGTATTCCAGATTATCAAGTTGTTGTTGAAGAAGCTACAGCACAAGGCAACTTTTTTGATGAAGAAGATATCTACGAAGTAATTATTGAACTAATTTCAGAAAACGGACTCAACTTTACACCTGGCGCAGGAAAACAATACAGTAATTCCAACTACCTGATCGCTGCTTTGTTGGTTGAAGAACTAACTGATATGTCTTACCATGAGTACATTCAGCAGAACATCTTTGATCCTTTACAAATGACAAATACTTACAGAGGAGTAGATAACATTAACGCTAATACGCATGCAGAAGGTTACAACAATGGAAGCGCACACAGTATTTATCCTATGAATTTAGCTTTTGGTGCTGGTGATTTTAGTAGTACACCAAAAGATATGGAAATTTGGACAAATGCGATAAAAACAGATTGGTTTTCTACTGCCGAAAAAGACGTTATTTTCGCGCAAGATGTACCAAGTGGCTATGTAGATTTTGGTTTAGGTTGGTTTACCTCACAAGAAGGCAATACCACACTTTACTGGCATGGTGGTGATATTGACGGTTATTGGAGTATGATTGGTTTTGTGCCAGAACACAATGCTACCATTGTACTATTAAGCAATCAGCAAGATGATTCTGGTGAACAGCGTAATACCATTATTCAGCAACTGCTAACCAACGAATTTAACTAAGATTCAATCTTAAATCATTAATCATTAGAAAAAATGCAACATACCAATATATTATTAGCAGGTGCTACAGGCTATTTAGGCAGGCATTTATTAAAGGTTTTGATCGAAAAACAAAACCAGGTAGTTGCAATTGTCCGTAAGCCAAATCAGATAGATAATCCTAATGAAAACTATCTGGAAATTAAGCAAGCTGAAGTCACCAAACCCGAAACTTTAAGAGATATTTGCAAAGGGATAGATACGGTCATTTCAACTGTTGGTATTACGAGGCAAAAGGATGGTTTAACCTATATGGATGTCGATTATCAAGCGAATATGAATTTGCTTGTTGAAGCCCAAAAAAGCGGTGTGAATCATTTTGTTTACGTCTCTGCCATTAATGGAGATAAATACCGAAATCTGAAAATTTTTGAAGCCAAGGAAATGTTTGTTGATGCTTTAAAATCATCAGGATTAAACTATACCATTGTAAGACCCAACGGCTTTTTCTCAGATATGAAAGACTTTTTGCAAATGGCAAAATCGGGGCGTGTATATTTATTCGGATCAGGCAATCAAAAATTCAATCCAATTCATGGAGAAGATTTAGCCAATGCGATTGTGGAGAATTTGAGTGATTTCAACAAAACAATAACCATTGGAGGTCCTGATGTTTTAAGTCTAAATGATATTAGTAAATTAGCATTAACTTCATTAAACAAGCCGATTAAAATTACGCATTTACCTGATTGTTTAAGACGATTCACTATTTGGTCTTTAAGAACTTTCACCAGCGTTAAAACCTACGGTCCTATTGAATTTTTCCTAACTTTAATGGCTGAAGATAATATCGCACCAACCTATGGCAAGCACCATTTAAAAGATTATTTTAGAGAAGAAGCTAATACACTAGAGATATGAACATTCCAGATCCAAATACCGTTTTTCCGTTAGCCAATTACGATAAGCTATGTTTTTTGAAAAACTACATCAATAATCCGAACATTGAGATTGGCGACTACACCTATTATGACGATTTTGAAGCTGTTTCAAATTTTGAAAAAAATGTGAAATACCATTTCGATTTTATTGGCGATAAACTCATTATTGGAAAGTTTTGCATGATAGCTTCTGATGCCACTTTTATTATGAATGGTGGCAACCACTTAACCGAAGCTACATCAGCTTATCCGTTTGCCATATTTGGCGGTGCGTGGCAGCATGCTATGGATGGCAAAAGTTATCCAACTAAAGGTGATACTGTAATTGGTAATGATGTTTGGATTGGTCACGATGCTACCATTATGCCAGGTGTAACCATTGGTAATGGTGCCATTATAGCCACAAAAGCAGTGGTTACAAAAGATGTTTCGCCTTACACTATTGTTGGTGGCAATCCTGCAAAATTGATTAAAAAACGTTTTTCTGATGATATCATTTCAAA
>NZ_DS544873.1:1067600-1092615 GCF_000154725.1 Kordia algicida OT-1 | reverse complement strand
GAAAAAATTAGTAATTATCTGTTTAATACTTTTCACACTTCATGGTTTTGCTCAACAGGTTTCAGAACAAGAAAAATACAATAACAACGACTTAAAATATAGAATGAGTTTTCCTGCCATTATTTTAGGAAATATTGGAAAAGGTGGTGAAAGAACCAACACAAAACACATTGAATTGCAGGTAAAACGCGAGCTTGACACAAAAAATATTATTGGTGTAAAATTTGCCACTTGGCGCTTGTTTCAACCTATGGGAATTCAATGGTGGGATGGACTTACGAACAAAATAGACTCTAAAGCCGAATTTTATCCAGGCCATTTACGCGAAACAGGTATCGGTATATCCTACCAACGCATGCTATGGAAAGGGTTATTTGCTTCGATTGAAGTTTTACCCTTATACAAAACCTATTTGAACCTTGGTGATAAGAAAATAGCCAATGGATTTAAACTTTACAACTCATATCATGTTGGTTACCATTTTGCTTTTGGTAAAAAGAAACAGTTTTTTATAGAACCACAATTTCATTGTAATGTTTGGCATTTTGATACTAATACACCAGAATCATTTAAGCAACTTGACAACAAGTGGGATTCTTATTTTCTGTTTGAACCCAACCTTTATATTGGTATAAAATTTTAACTTACAAAACCATCTTAAAATTCTAAAACTAACATTATGAAACATCTATTTCTAGTTTTAATATACGTCGTTGTGTTTTCAGCTTTCGCACAGGAATCCATAGAAACAACAATTGAAGAACGTTTTAAAACCGAATTAAAAAAAGAGAATATAAAAAGCGGTTTACTACATGTATATTCTGAATCCCGTGGTATCGATATTCAGTTAGCGGAAAATAAAGAAGATTCCATTTCAATAAACAGTCCTTTTTATACTGCCAGCATCACCAAAATGTTTACCGCAACTGCAATTGGCATTTTAAAAGATAATGACAAATTAAAGTTTGAAGACAAAATTGCTCAATATTTACCAGATTCATTGATGAACAACCTTCATGTTTTAGATGGTAAAGACTATTCAAAAGAGTTAACCATTGCGCATTTATTGCAACATACATCTGGCTTACCTGATTATTTCACAGATTCAACTAATGATGGAAGTCCAAATGTCATTAATCAACTATTAATGAATCCAAATACATCGTGGTCTCCAGAAAAAATGATTCAGTTTACAAAAGACAAAATGTCACCTCATTTTATTCCTGATGAGGGTTATCATTATACCGATACCGAATATGTGCTTTTAGCCTTAATTATTGAAAATGTAAGTGGTTTATCGTTAGATGAATTCTTTAAGCAACACATTTTTAAACCTTTAAATATGCATAGCTCTTACATTAACTTAAAATCTACAGCAATAGATAACCAACTTCCTATCATTAAATTCTACGCAAGTCAATACGAATTATCATCTCTAAAAAGCCTAAGTGCAGACTGGGGAGGCGGCGGTTTGGTATCTACTACTCACGACTTAATCTCCTTTTTAAAAGCCTTTAATCAAGATGATATCATAAACAAAGAAACACGCTTAGACATGCAACATTGGATTAATGAAACTAGAGGAATGGACTACGGATTTGGAATAAGACAAGTTTCTATAGACGAATTAACCGACACAGAAACAGATCTACATATCATTGGGCATTCAGGTAGCACAGCATCATTTTTATGGTATTGTCCACAGTTAGACACATATATTTCTGGTACATTAAATCAGTTAGAAGCCTCTAAAAGTGCAATGATTTTGGTTTATGAAATATTAAAAATAATAGAAAACATAGACTAATACTGAAAAACAACTTAGTATACTCAAACTATAATTATGCTATAAAATTATAAATATAAAAATTAAACACTGTAGGCATTTTAGGTAACCATTACAAAAACTCAGTAACTTTATAAAAAACAACTAACTTTCAACCCTTTAAAGATATCTTTCTTTCGACTCTTGTTATAGAATCCTAAATATAGTTGCAAATAGTGCCGGTATTTTGAAAATAATTGAATAGTTTTTCTTGAGATATTTTCTTGTCTTGCAAACAGTAAGACACGTAATTATTCAATATCTTAGACTTGTGCAACAGGCACATTGTATAAAAATAATAGCGGTTTAATCGCTTAAATGAAAATGAATTTTATAAATCAAACGATAGTAAAAAATCGAAAAGTAAGTGCGTAAAATCCGCTACTATTCTTATACGTTACCGTTAGGCATAATTTGAGGGAAATGAATAAAAAAATTTACTTAGTTACCTTTTTGTTGACATTTATTTGTTGTAATTCAAATAAAAATAAAGATGTTGATAATAAATTGATAGTTACAGATTCAATTAAGATTCAAAAAAACGAATCAATAGCCAATAATAATTTTATAAAAGTAGATTCTATAAATAAAGAACAAAATGACTTGCCAATCCACGGAGAATTAAACCAAATTGATTTAACTAAATATTACCCAAAAATAACTGATACTATTAAAGATTTGAGAATTATCGGTTCAGAAAAAATTAATTTGAATCCAGGGAATGGTATATTAGTTAGTCTTTTACATAATATAGGAACATTTGACCAAATGGTAATTTGTACTCACAATAAAGATTTTGACTTAATTGACAATCTATATATTGGAAAAGCAACAGATTTTGACAATGGCAAAAGTCATACAATTGAATATTCTATAAAAAACAGTAATGAGATTATCTTTAATCAAATAGATTGGGCACATGTTGGAGAAAAAATTGAGCCTATTAAAAAAGAAAAATTGAACGTCAGCATCAATAAAAAAGGACAGATTCAGCATAAAAAAATTATACTCAACAACGCTAACCATTACAAAACTCAGTAATTTTATAAAAAACAACTAACTTTCAACCCTCTAAAGATATCTTTCTTTCGACTCTTGTTATAGAATCCTAAATATAGTTGCAAATAGTGCCAGTATTTTGAAAATAATTGAATAATTTTTCTTGAGATATTTTCTTGCCTTGCATAACCTAAGAAACATAATTATTCAATATCTTAGACTTGTGCACAGACTCAATGATTTTAGTTCATTACTGTTGAATGATACTCGCGTACGATTCTGTAACGAAATCATAGTCAAAACCGTTAGCAGTAATTAAAAAAATCGTAATTCAATATTGGAAATTCCTGTAAGACATATAAAAGAACCTGATTTTATTGAAAATTTTAAAATCCTTGATATTAAAAATCTACTATCAGGAAAAGATATGTTACAAAAACTCCATAGACATGATTTTTTCTTTGCGCTATTTTTAGAAAAAGGACAGGGCAAACATGAAATAGATTTTATCCCATATCATATAGAAGATTACTCCATCTTTTTTATGCGACCAGGTCAAGTACATTCACTAACTCTAAATAAAAATAGTACTGGATACTTAGTTCAATTTGACAAAAACTTCTATTCATCAAATAATGAATCTTCCAATTTTGCACTAAGAAAAGTAAGCTCTAAAAATCATCAAATACTCAATACCAAAAAATTTAAGAAAATACTATCCATTTTAACTTATATATTTCAAGAATATTCAGAAAAAAACGAGCAATATACAAAAGCTATTAAAGCCTATTTAGATATTCTTTTTATTGAGCTTTCGAGACTAAAAAATGATTCAAAAAATATTTCAAGAAAAAACCTATATTCTCAGGAACGTGTAGAGGAGCTTTTAGACCTTCTTCATAATAACATTTTATCTTGCAAAAAAGTAGAGGAATATGCCAAAATGATGCATCTTTCTATTTTTCAGCTAAATAAAATAACGAAAGAAACCCTAGGAAAAACTTGTTCAAAATTAATAAACGAACATATTTTGCTCGAAGCCAAAAGAAACCTATTAGGAACAAGCAATCAAATAAATCAAATTGCACATTATTTAGGTTATGAAGATACTTCATACTTTATACGTTTTTTTAAAAAACACATAGGAACCTCTCCCAAAGAATATAGAGAAAACTTCAAATAAGTCCAGTAATATTAGGCAATTGTCCTACAAAGTCCTTCTTCATATTAGATACTTTTGCTAAAAATAAAAGTAAAATATCTGAAAAATGAAAGATCCTAACAGACGTGAATTTATAAAACAAAGCTCTCTAATTGTTACCTCTTTGGCTTTACCTTTTAATTTCCTCACCTTTTTAGAAAGTGATAAAAAGATAAAGAAATTTGATGTAATAATAATTGGAGGTAGTTATTCTGGACTTGCATCAGCAATGGCATTGGGTAGAGCATTGAGAAAAGTACTTATAATTGATAATGGAAAACCATGTAACAGACAAACACCTCATTCGCATAATTTTTTGGGACAAGATGGAAGGACACCTGAACAAATAACAACTATAGCAAAAAAACAGGTTTCCAATTATGATACTGTTTACTTTTTTAAAGGCATTGCAATTGATGGGAAAAAATCTGAAAATAAATTTGAAATTAAAACAGCATCAGGAGATGCATTTTATGCTGATAAATTAATTTTTGCTACAGGTATTAAAGATATAATGCCAAAAATCAAAAATTTCTCAAAATGTTGGGGCATTTCAATTCTTCATTGTCCTTATTGTCATGGTTATGAAGTTAGGGATACAAATACAGGCATTTTAGGAAATGGTGAATATGGATTTAAATTCTCTAAACTAATTTCAAATTGGACAAAAAATATAACCTTATTTACTAATGGGAAATCTTTATTAACTAATGAACAATCTGAAATACTTAAAAAACATAAAATACACATTATTGAAAAAGAGATTGAAAAGTTTGAACATATAAATGGTTATATCCAAAATATTATTTTCAAAGACAATTCTAACACTGAAATCACAGCAATTTATACCAAAACTCCATTTGAACAAAACTGTTCTATTCCTGAAAAATTAGGTTGTGAATTAACTGACGAAGGATATTTAAAAGTTGATGATTTACAAAAAACAAATATGCCTAATATCTATGCCTGTGGAGATAATACTACTCGTATGCGAACTATTGCAAACGCAGTATCTATGGGAACAACTGCTGGAATGATGTTAAACAAAGAATTCGTTTTTGAGCGTTTTTAATTACAATAAAAAAATCTTAATCTTCTAAATATAATTACTTAATAAAATAAAAAAATGACAGATAACTGGCTTAAACGATGGAATGATAGATATCAAGAAAAAGAGTTTGCGTATGGAACAAAACCAAATGAGTTCCTAAAAGAACAAATATTAAAACTGAAAACTGAAAAAATACTTTTTGGTGCGGAAGGTGAAGGCAGAAATGCTGTTTACGCTGCAAAAAAAGGTTGGGATGTTTCCGCTTTTGACATAAGTATTGAGGGACAAAAAAAAGCATTAAAACTTGCTAAAGAAAATAATGTTACTGTTGATTATAAAGTTGGCTTACTTCCAAATTTGAATTTTAAAAATTCAGAGTTTGATGCTATTGCTCTTATATACGCACATTTCCCACCTAAAATAAAATCCGAATATCATAAATTACTTGATAAGTATTTAAAAAAAGGAGGAATTATAATATTTGAAGCTTTTAGCAAAAACCATCTCAAATATCAAGAAAAGAATCCTAACATTGGAGGACCTTCTGATATCGAATCATTATTTTCAACAGATGAACTAAAATCAGATTTTGAAAATTATGAAATATTGGAATTGGTAGAAAAAGAAATCCAATTAAATGAAGGACTTTATCACAATGGTAAAGGTTCTGTCATAAGATTTATAGGGCGGAAAAGATAAAAACTATCGCCAACAGTGGCAACCATTATAAAACCTAATAATTTCAAAAAACAAGACATTTTTAACGCTTTTAAGAATGTCTTTCTTTCAGTTCTTGTTATGAAATTCTAAAATTTAGAGCTCTTAGAATCAAAATATAGTTACCAAATAATACTTTTATTTTGAAAATAATTGAATAATTTTTCTTGAGATATTTTCTTGCCTTGCATAACCTAAGAAACATAATTATTCAATATCTTAGACTTGTGCAACAGGTACACCGTATAAAATTAATTACTAGTTTTAGCCAGTTTATGAAAATCCTCGCAGATTCTAGTTTGTATTTACTAAATTAACCCATTGTGTCTCAGTAAATAGTTGAGTTCTAAATGCACAACGAATTAAATTAGATCCTTAAACACATAGTTAACCACATACTAATGCGTTGGTAAAAATCTAAGAAAATCAAGGGCATGAGTGAAAACTTAATTGAAAAATTAAAGAAAGTAAATGAGGAATATATCAAAAAAAATGATATAGGATTTTATGTTAATAACACGCAAACAAAATTCATTAAGACTAAAAGACATTTTGTTAATTACAATTGGAATTTAAAGTATTCAGAAATAATTGGTATAGCATTTGGCAACATAATGCGAGGAGATGATGACTCTTATTTTATAATTTTTATTTTAGAAGATAAAAAACCTATTTATTTTAATATGACGTATGAATCAGAGGAAATGCAAGGTTTTGATAAGTTCATGGAAAAATTAAAAGAGAAATTAAACTTGGAAAAAATCTTCTGGGAACAGGACAAAATTGTTTTTGCTTATCCTGAAAATTTAAAAGGTAAGGAATTATATAAACCTTGGAAAAGCTCAATAGAAACTTTCATTCACGAAATAAAAAGATTTTTTGGATTAAAACATCACGCCAGTGGAATATTGAAAGACGAATACGAAATTATCTTAAAAAACACAAAAACAAACGCACAACACCAGATCTAATTTTTCATCACTTCTCACCTATCCAAAAACTACAATTCATCCTTTGATTTTGACAGATCAGATATAAAAAATAGCTTTTATATTTTTCTTGCCTGAACTTTGAATTAAAAATTAAAAGATGCCACAAGATTTTATAGGTTGGTTTCATACCATCGGCGCAATAATCGCCTTGTTTACAGGAAGTTTAATTTTGGCGAAAGTAAAAGGAACAATGCTCCACAAAAAAATTGGTAGAATTTATGTTATATCTATGCTTATCGTGTGTGGAACGTCATTTATGATTTATCGTGTTCACAATACGTTTGGAATACTACACATTTTTGCAATTATCAGTACTGTAACTTTATTTTTAGGAATGATTCCTATGTTTTTTAAAGGATTTAAGAATCCAACAATAATCCATTTATCGTGGATGTATTGGTCTGTTATTGGACTATATTGCGCATTTGCTGCTGAAGTTTTTACACGATTACCACTACTTTTAGAGATTAAAAATACATACGGAGTTTTCTATGCTTTGGTTGGACTATCGGCTGGAGTTGTTGGGTTTATCGGAAGTCGCTTTTTCAAAAAAAAGAAAAAGGATTGGGAACAGCAATTTAGTGCTGACTAAATTTTCATCAAAGAAAATATGTATAATTCCTTACACACAAAACCAAGCGCAATCAAAAACTACTGACTGCGCTCTTTTCTCAAATATTTTATTTACTAAACAATAGCTTCTGCAGATTTCTTCGATTTCAAATTTGAAAATTCTTGTTCCTTTTTTTGATAGGTTACAAAACGTGCAAAAAACCAAATAAATGCTTCTACTTGACCGTTTAATTCGCAAGTTCCATTAAAAATACAAGCCAATAAACCTTGTATATCAAACGTTTCTAAAGCAGTTACCGCATTTGCTGCTTTCAATTTTAACAAGCAAGAAGGCAAGTTTTCTTCTTTTGAATGATTTGTAAATACGTTTCCATCTTTAATTAAAATTCTGTTTGATTGTATATTTTCCGCAACCTGTATAACAATCTCAAGATTCGGAATTTGTACAGAAGTAGTATCAATCCAATGTTTTATGAAGGTTGAAAAATCTGTTGTCCAACGTTCTAAGTTGGCATCAAAATCTTTATGCTTACTAGCTTTTATAGAACCTGTTTTCATTTGTTCTTTTGCTTCTTTTTCGGCTTCTTTCAACGCTTCTAAAGTTTTGTCAATATCTGCATGTGTATGCGATGCCGAACAGATAAATCGCAAACGTCCGCGTCCAATTTCTACGATCGGATACGTAACTGCCAACGTTTGAACACCGCGTTTATACAAATTCTGCACAATGGCATACAACGTATCTTTATCTCCAAAATGTGGTGTAATAATTGGTCCATCGCCAGTTCCTAAGTCGTACCCAGCTTCCTCAAAGCGTTTACGCATATAACGCGTTCTGTCCCATAATTGTTCACGTAAAGATTCATTTGCTCGTAAAAATCGTAAGGAAGTGAGTGCTGCTGCAATATCTGCCGGACTTATGGAAGCCTGAAAAATATACGCACGCGAGGATGCTTTTACCAAACCAATATGTTCTTTACTTGCCGCAATAACTCCGCCAATACTTCCCAAAGCTTTGCTCAATGTGGTCATTAAAAAATCGACATTCTTTGTGGCACCTTGTGCGGCACAAATTCCTGCCCCATTTTTACCATAAAAACCAAAAGAATGTGCTTCGTCAACAAATGTAAGTGCATTGTATTTCTTTGCCATACGTACAATTTCTGCTACGGGCGCAGTACCTTCTCCCATACTATAAACACTTTCTAAAACTACCAATACGGTACGGTACGGAGAAACGACAGATTGCAATACAACTTCCAAATCGGAAGCATTGTTGTGTTTGAATGTTCGAATGGTTGCACCACTCAAGCGTGCGCCATCTACAATAGAAGCATGACACAATTGATCGATAACCACAATATCATTTTCGCCTAAAATTCCCGAAATCGCGCCAACATTTGCGGTGTAACCTGTGGGAAATAAACACGCATCTTCTTTTCCAACCAAATCGGCAAACTCTTTTTCAAAATCTAAATGCTGATTCGTCATTCCTGATGCAGAAGCCGAAATTCCCATTCCTGTTCCAAACTGTTGCAAAGCACTCGTAGCTTCTTTGATAACTTGCGGATCACGATTTAGTCCAAAATATAAATTTGTAGACCAAATAATTGCTTCTTGTTCTTCATCATTAAAAGCATCGCCCACTACTCCTCTAGCCGCGCTTCCTGTACGCAACACTTTTCCGTAAGGATTTCTCCGTTGGTCATTTACAGAACGTAAAATTTCTTTTATAAGCTTACTTTTATCATTTGCGTTCCAAGAATCGGCGTTTGCTGCCTGAAAAGTTGGGTAACTTACTTGGATATTTCTTTGGAAATTAGCCAACGTATTTCTAAACATTTTAAGCGAACTATCTGACTGATTTTCAGAAGTATTCTTTGTGCCACTTACGATATAATCTGTCAACGCATTTGCTGTATTTTGCTCATAAATGGTTCGTGCAAATATCTTTGTTCCTGCAAGTGTAGAAATTCGGCTGCTAAACTCTAATGTCGTCAGCGAATCCAATCCTAAACCAAAAAATGATGCATTTGGTAAAATTTCTTCAGAATCGGGAATGCTTAAAATTTTGCGAATTTCACTTATAATAGTAGCCAAAACGACTTCTTTCTTTTTGTGTGTTGCATCAGTTAAAATTTCCAAAGGTTTTAGTGTTTCTGTTTCCTTTGAAGGTGTATTTGTTGCCAATTCTGTTAGTTTTTTTCGATCTAATTTGTCGTTTGGCAACAATGGCAATTCGTCTACATATTTTATCATTTGTGGAATCATGTATTTTGGCAATTTTTCCGACAAGAATGATTTGATTGTTGTATCTGAAATTTCATCTTTTTCCGTTACTACAAAAGCGACTAATAATTTTTGACCAATTCCGCCTTCTGCAACAACTACCGCAGCAGTTTCAATAGCATTCATCGTTTCCAAAGTAGTTTCTATTTCTTCAAGTTCGATGCGATAACCTCTTATTTTTACTTGTTGATCGATTCGTCCAAGAAACTCAATTTCGCCATTTTTTGCCCAACGACATAAATCGCCTGTTTTGTATAAACGATCTTCTGGAATTGCTTCAGAAGGTACTATTTTAATAAATCGTTCTTCCGTTTTTACATCATCATTCAAATAACCGTGTGCGAGTTTTGTTCCTGCTAAGTATAATTCGCCAGCAGTTCCATCAGCGACAGCATTTAAATTTTCATCCAAAATATATGCCCGAGAATTTTCAACCGATGTTCCAATGGTAATATTTTCGGTATCGCGCGTAACTTCTGCAATGGTAGAATATACTGTATCTTCCGTTGGTCCGTATGCATTTAAGACTCTAGAAACCGTTCCTTGCGCATATACTTGTGCCACCAAAGAACGCTTGAGCGCTTCGCCACCAAAAACCAATGTTTGAAGTCCTTCCGGTAATTTTTCGGTAGAAAGCAAAGCTTGCACAGATGATGGCACCATGATACACGTTTTCACTTTGTGTTTTGCAGGAATTTGAGTCAATTCCAAAGCATTGTTAGCCAAAATAATGGTTCCGCCTAACGATAATGTTCCTAAAATTTCCAAAACAGACGTATCAAAACATACCGAAGCTGCTGCCAACATGCCACTGAGTTCTTGATCGTTAAAGGTTTTTCGAGCTGATTGACGCAACGCTACCACATTTTTTTGAGTAATGGCAACTCCTTTGGGTTTTCCTGTAGAACCTGACGTATACATGACATATGCCAAGTTGTTTTGAGTGGTTTTTACCAAACCGCTTTTGTAATTTCCTGTAGTATGAATTTGCAGTATTTCTTGCACTTCTTCACATAGTTTTGCCGTTTTTTCACGATCTACAATCGCTGCAATACTTTTGGAATGTGCCAACATGTATTTGATTCGTTTTTCAGGATATGCAGGATCTAGCGGAACGTACGTGCAACCTGCTTGCATAACACCAATGATTGCTGCTACGAGTTCCCATGAACGATGCATGCAAACTGCAACTAAAGATCCTTGCGGTATGTTACGATGTTGAAGTTCGCCTGCAATAGCATTTACTTTTCCCATTAGCTTTTTGTAACTAATTTCAGTGTTTCCATCAATGATTGCAGTTTTTGTTGGATGTTTGAGCATTTGCCGCTTTATATGTCCGCTTATCGTGGTTTTAAGCGTTTGCGTTATTTGCTCCTCAATAAATTTCTGCAAACTTTCTTTAGATCTGTTTAAAACATCTTCTGTTGCCGTGATTCCAACAGATTGAAGTATTTTTTGGCGATTTTCTTTTATTTCGTTAGTAGTTTTTCCTGTATTGAAACTCGCTAGTTTTTCAGTGTTTACGGATAATTCGTAAAAAAATTCAGTTAATTTCTCCATGATTTCCTGCTTTATTAATTATTAGTTTGGTTGTTGTCATCCTAAAGCGGATAAGGGAAATCGGATATAAATATGCTACTCGAAATTTGACAAATTTCTTTATGCGAATACAGTAGAAATTTCAACACAAAACAAATTAAGATATATTTTATCCTATTGAATTTATGCTGATGATGAATAAAGCTATCATTTTATTACGCTAAATCAAAGAAAATAGTAAGATTTTTAATACTAAAAATGTATTGAGCTCATTTTTGATAAAAATGAACGTATTTGTATTCGTTTGAAGCTTCGTGCTAATTTTTATTTTCCAACATCGGAACAAAACGAAACTCACCAAATTCTTTTTTGGTAAATTCTTTTTCTGAAGTTCTAACAAATAGCGTCATGATTTGAGCTTTGTTGTTTTCGCCAACAGGAATGACGAGCTTTCCTCCTATTTTTAATTGCGCCAATAATGGTTTTGGAACAAAAGGCGCGCCCGCAGTGACGACAATTCCATCAAAAGGAGCTTCTTCTTCCAAACCTTTGTAACCGTCTCCAAAAATAAGTCTTTTTGGTCGGTAACCGAGTTTTGGTAAAAATAGGCTTGTACGTTTAAATAATTCTTTTTGACGTTCTATGCTATAGACTTTTGCGCCTAATTCGAGCAACATTGCTGTTTGATAACCACTTCCGGTACCAATTTCTAGAATTTTTGCACCTTTTTTAATTTCGAGTAGTTGTGTTTGAAAAGCAACAGTATATGGTTGAGAAATGGTTTGATCGGCACCAATAGGAAACGCTTTGTCTTGATACGCATGTGCTTCAAAACTAGAGTCCATAAACAAATGACGTGGAATTGCACGAATTCCATCCAACACTTTTTCATCTATAATCCCTTTGTTAGCAACTACTTGCGCTAACTGATTTCGCATTCCTTTATGTTTAAACGTATCTTTCATCTTTCGCAAAAATAAGTGTATTTTTTATCTATCAACATAAAAAAATCATTAAAAATACAAGTTACTGAATACGAATGTATTTCTGTAGAAACGGGAAATTCCATATAAGTTGCATCAAAAAATAAGAGTTTGCAAGATAATTGTTTCCGATAATTCTTAGGTTTTAGAAAAATAAATTATTTTTGTGGAAAACACTTTTTTTATGCTTAAAGCTGGAGTTTTAGGTGCTGGACACTTAGGAAAAATTCACCTCAGATTATTACAACAATCTTCCAAATACGAACTTATTGGTTTTTATGACGCAAATCCTGAATACGCACAAAAGATTGTAAAGGAATTTGGATATACTTATTTTGATTCTATTGAAGCTTTGATTGATGCGGTTGATGTTGTAGATATTGTAACTCCGACGCTTTCACATCACGAATGTGCAAAAAAAGTTATTACGAAAGGAAAACACGTTTTTATTGAAAAACCTATTACAAATACGGTTGATGAAGCTGAAGAATTGATTGCTTTAGCAAAAAAACATCATGTAAAAGGACAAGTTGGGCATGTAGAACGTTTTAATCCTGCATTTATCGCGGTAAAGGATAAAATAGACACGCCAATGTTTATAGAAACACATCGTTTGGCAGAGTTCAATCCGCGCGGAACCGATGTCCCTGTAGTATTAGATTTAATGATTCACGATATTGATGCTATTTTAAGTGTGGTAAAATCTCCTGTAAAGGATATCAACGCAAGCGGAGTTTCTGTTATCAGTAATTCGCCTGATATTGCAAATGCGCGTTTGGAATTTGAGAATGGTTGTGTTGCCAATCTGACGTCAAGTCGTATTTCCATGAAAAACATGCGTAAAAGTCGTTTCTTTCAACGTGACGCATACATTTCCGTAGATTTTTTAGAGAAGAAAGTTGAAGTTGTAAAGATGAAAGATGCTCCTAAAAAAGCAGATGAATATGCAATGATTCTTCAAAATGCTGAAGGTGTAAAAAAACAAATTTACTTTGAGAATCCTGATATTAATCAGAACAATGCCATTTTGGACGAATTGGAAACTTTCGCAGACGCAATTAACAATGACACTACGCCAATTGTTTCCTTAGAACAAGGAACTGAAGCGTTACGAGTGGCAATTCAAATTATAGAAAAATTCAAGAAATAAATAATTAAAATTCTATCACAAACGAAAATTGTTATATCAAAATTACGATAACGTTTTCGGGAATATACTACCAATAAAAACTAAAATTACAGACTAAATAAATCTAAATATTATGAAAAATGTAGCTGTTATCGGCGCTGGAACTATGGGTAATGGAATTGCGCATACGTTTGCTCAATTTGGCTTTAAAGTTCAATTAATAGATATTTCTCAAGCTTCTTTAGATAAAGGAATGGCAACTATTACAAAAAACTTAGATCGTATGGTTGCAAAAGAACGTATTTCAGAAGAAGACAAACAAAATACACTTAGCAATATTACTACGTTTACAAGCATTAAAGAAGGTGTTGAATATGCGAGTTTGGTTGTAGAAGCTGCGACTGAAAATGTAGATTTAAAACTTAAAATCTTTAAAGATTTAGACGAATTATGTCCAGATGATACCATTTTAGCAACCAATACGTCTTCAATTTCTATCACACAAATTGCTGCGGTAACTTCACGTCCTGAAATGGTTATTGGAATGCATTTTATGAATCCTGTACCGATTATGAAATTGGTAGAAATTATTCGTGGTTACAACACTTCTGATGAGGTTACGAACCAAATTATGGAACTTTCGAAACAATTAAACAAAGTACCAACTGAAGTAAATGATTATCCAGGATTTGTGGCTAATAGAATTTTGATGCCAATGATTAACGAATCTATTGAAACTTTATACAACGGTGTCGCTGGTGTTCAAGAGATTGATACGGTCATGAAACTCGGAATGGCTCATCCAATGGGACCTTTGCAGTTGGCTGATTTTATTGGTTTAGATGTTTGTTTGTCTATCTTAAATGTGATGTACGAAGGATTTAAAAATCCTAAATACGCGCCTTGTCCGTTATTGGTCAATATGGTTATGGCAGGAAAATTGGGTGTAAAATCGGGAGAAGGATTTTACGATTATTCAGAAAGTAGAAAAGCAGAAAAAGTCGCAAAAATGTTTCGCTAATGATTGCTACGAAAGCGTATCATTTGACTAAGAAAACGTACCGGAATATTTTCTTCTCAAAAATGAAAAGAAATATTTTGCAGCTTATTCCTTTTTTATTGTTTTTTACATTACTATTTGGCTGGCAAACTACACGTTTTATTGCCTTATATAGTGTAGTTGCCCTAATTTTAGTTGGATTTTGCATGTTACTTTGGTTTTTCTTTAAGAATCTAACACCTTTTTTTAACAAAACGGAATTACAATTTAACGATCAACAATTTCAGCTTACAAAAAACAATGGAACGTCTACATGGTCGTTTTCAAGTATTAGAAATGTTGTTGTACATGAAGAATATTGGCTCATTTACTTGACGATAAATAGTTATGTATATGTTCCAAAGAATATATTTTACACGGAAGAAGATTTTAAAAAATTTAAATCTCGTTTAAACGTTTGAAAAAGCTATTCATCATACTTTGTTTATGTTTCCTTGGTTGTCAAGAAACAACGAAGCGTCAAAGTATATCTGAAAGTATCTATAAAAAGACGAATGCTACTCAAAATGCATTCGTCTTTTTTGATTCACTTTTTGTAAAAAATCCAAAATATCTTGCCAAAGGATTTGATTTCCCTGTAGGAAAACCAAATGCAAAAGGATATTACAATGCACAAAAATTTACTGTAAACAATCATTTGGGTGATGATTGGAATGGTACCGGTGGCGGAAATACGGATTTAGGTGATCCTGTGTACGCTATTGGAAATGGTTATGTAGCTTTTGCTGACGATGTTGGCGGTGGTTGGGGAAATGTGATTCGAATCATTCACCAATACAACGGAACATATTATGAATCGTTGTATGCACATTGTGAAAAAATCTCCGTAAAAAAAGGTAGCTTTGTCACAAAAGGTATGCAAATTGGAACTATTGGCAATGCTGATGGCGCTTATTATGCACATTTGCATCTAGAAATTCGCGATAATATTTTTATGAAACTCGGCGGCGGATATAGTGAAAATACCGAAGGATTTTTGAATCCAACAACATTTATAAAATCTAATAGATAATAAATTGGCAACAATAAAACCATTCAAAGCAGTTCGACCAACACGTGACAAAGTGAGTCTAGTAGCGGCACGTTCGTATCAAAGTTATACACAAGAAGAACGTGAAGCGCGCTTAGATTACAATCCGTTTTCGTTTTTACACATTGTAAATCCTGGATATAAATATCACAAGGAAGAAGTTTCTGGAAAAGAACGTTACAGCCTAGTTCGCAATCGTTATTTAGAATTTAAAGAAGATGGCATTTTTGTACAAGATGAAACGCCATGTTTTTATATTTATAGAGTTGTAAATCGTGAGCAACGCGTTTTTACAGGAATTGTTGCCGCAGCAAGTACGGAAGATTATAAAAATAATGTGATAAAACGTCATGAAGATACCATAGAATATAGAGAGCAAATTTTTAAAGAATATTTAAAAACTGTAGGTTTTAACGCAGAACCTGTACTACTCACCTATCCTGATTCAGCTACGATAGAAACGATTTTAGCATCGTATACTGATACTCGTGCGGAGTTTGAATTTACCACAACGTATAGAGACACGCATTATTTATGGCTGGTAAACGATCCTGCTGATATTAAGGTCATTCAAGATGAATTTGACCGTATGGGCGAAATTTATATTGCAGATGGACATCATCGTTCTGCTTCTTCGTTTTTGCTTGGAGAAGATTCTAAATTAGAAAATCCGGCACATACAGGAAAAGAATCATACAATTCATTTATGAGCTATCTGATTCCTGAATCTCAATTACACATATCTGAGTTTAATCGGTTGATAAAAGATTTAAATGGTTTATCAAAAGAACAATTTTTACTAAAGCTCGATCAGGTATATCGCATTGAAAATAGAGGTTTTGAATTGTATAGACCTTCTAAAAAACATCACTTCAGTATGTATTTAGATGGTGAATTTTACTCATTATACTTGCGAAAAACACACTATGAGTTCACCGACTCATTAAGTGAACTAGACACACACATTTTATACATTACCATTTTAAAACCAATATTGGGCATCACCGATTTACGAAATGATGATCGTATTGATTACGGATATGACAAACACAATGTAATTGAAATGAAAAACCGAATTGATTCAGGCGAATTTGCTGTTGGTTTCGGACTTGTTCCTGTAAATGTGGATGAAATGAAACGCATTGCAGACGAAGGTTTAACCATGCCTCCAAAAAGTACATATATTGAACCGAAATTACGTAGTGGCGTTGCAATTTATGAGTTTTGATGTTTGTTGTTTGTTCTGCTTACTCAAACGTGTTTTTATTACGAATTCACGAATTGTGTTTTTAGAGTTTCCTGTGTTTTGATTTGGCACGAATTTTAGCTTGTTTGACTTTTTCACTCTTAACTCATAACTCTTAACTCATAACTCATAACTCTTAACTTTTAACTTTTAACCTGAGTTCGATTAATATTCAGGATAGTTTTACTACCAAAAAAAGATAGATTTTTAGTAAATTAAAGTGTTGAAATTCAATTTATTAATCTAAAAATCTATCTATGGTTTCTTTTTCTAAAATTACGGAAATATTTTGTATTGTTGATGAATTCTGCAAAGAATATGATCAAATAGTTGATAAATCGCTACTTGGTAATGCTCCCAAACGACCTCCAATAATGTCAAAAAGTGAAATTATTACCATTACAATACTTTTTCATTTAAGTGGTTTTAGAACTTTTAAGCACTTCTATATATTTTATATTCAGAAGCACATGCAGGAAGAATTCCCTAAAACTATATCTTACAACAGATTTGTCGAACAAATGCAAAGTAATTTAATGGCTATGACTTTATTTTTGAAGACTTGTTGTCTTGGTGATTGTACTGGGATTTCTTTTGTGGATTCCACACCTATTAGAGTCTGTAAAAACAAGCGTATCAAACGCAATAAGGTATTTAAAGGAATAGCCAACACTGGAAAGTCTACTATGGGATGGTTTTATGGATTTAAACTTCACATCGTCATAAATGATAAAGGCGAAATCCTAACCTTTACAATTACACAAGCCAGTGAAGATGATAGAACACCACTAAAACAAGAACGATTTTTAGACAAAATATTTGGAAAACTATTTGCTGACAAAGGATATATAGGCAAAGAACTAGCCAAATTACTATTCATTGATGGCGTACAACTGATCACCAATATTAAAAATAATATGAAAAACGCGCTGTTGACAATATCAGATAAAATACTGCTTAGAAAAAGATCCGTAATAGAAACGGTCAACGATGAACTTAAAAATATTTGTCAAGTAGAGCATTCAAGACATAGAAGTTTTGAAAACTTTCTTAGCAATCTAATTGCAGGATTGATAGCTTACAGCTTTTTACCTAAAAAACCACAAATTAGATTTCAGTCAAATAATAGTAATCAAATTTACTTGTTTTAATAATCGAACTCAGGTTTTTAGGTTATTCGTTGTTTGTTGTTTGTTGTTAACTGTTGGTCAGTTTTTTTAATTTCTAAAATTTAAAATTGTAAGTTCTTAAATTTAAGATACTTACCTTTATTTTTCTTTAATTTATATTTTCTTGATTTTCATAGGAGTACCGCCAAAGAGTACCGTTTTACTATTTTTTTAATCTTCAAATATATCTAATTCTTTAATAGCTTTGTCCACGATTCGCTCATCAATATAGTGCTTTTTCAGTACTGTATCTGTTGCATGCGAAGATAGATGTTTTGCATCGCCTTTCAAAGTGGAAGATAAATATGTTAAGTATGTTTTTCTAAGACATTTAAACTTCAATTCTCTACCCGTATTTAGTTGATTGTAAAAATGTGAAAATCCTAATGACAAAGCTTCATTCATTGATTTGGTGGATGAAGCTGTTCTTTTATCTGGATTTAAAAGGTTACTATGCTAATCGCTTTTACTGATACTCTTTAAAGCATCACGGGAACAAAGTTTTGAAATAGTAGACAGATATCATTTGTTCGATATTTGTCCTTGAACCCACGAATAATCTTAAAAATCTGATTTTCAGTAGATCATATTATTTAGTGCAACAAATAAGGACAAATTCAGTAGATTTTTACTCATATAAAAAGGCTCTTATCGATTTGATAACTATTACAATTCAAATATTTGAGATACTCTCTAAAGTATCATGGTGTAAAGATTTGACTAAATTTTGAAATATCATTTGTACGTGTTTTGTATCGTACAACAAATTGTAGGAATTAAAAAAAAGGATATTTTAAGGAAATGAAAGCTAAATTCTGATTTTAATAAATTGAAATATTTAAATTTTCATTTTGAAAATCTACTCATTGTTTAACAGTAAGCTAAAATTCTGATGTGAAAATTAATTTATCATTAAGTGATTAGCTCGAAATTTATTTTTCTTAAAATCAACTTATCGCTTAAGGGAAAGCTGAAAAAATAAACTTATCATTTAGAGATGAGTTGTAAAAATTTATGGATTTTTATTTGTTTTTCACAGAATACGATGAGCTTTAAAGAAAATTAAAAAACTATAGATTACCTAACAAAATTAACCAAGTATTCTTCCTAAAAATCTACTCATTACTTAGCAGTCAGTTCATAAGTACAACTCATAGCCAAACGATTAGTTAAAATGATTACTCCATATAAATATCTCAAGTCAATTTTTCAAAAACACACTTATCGTTAAGTGATTAGTTGAAAAATTCAAAACTAATTGCTAAACGATTAGTTAAAAAAATCAGAACTAATTTGAGGAATTTATCATAAACAATTACGCTTATATATTATTTTCAACAAAACCTATGTATTTATTTATTTTGAATAAAGTAGCATATATGCGTAGGACAATAACCCTTATTTTAATTTGTTTACTAATTTTTAGTTGTAAAACTATTACTGTAAATCAAAAATCACAATTATTAACTAAAACGCGAGTTGAACTAGGTTCCATTGGCTTGGTTAATGGTTCAATGATTACTAGCAATTACGAAAGCATTGCCATCCCAACTTTTAGAAAAGAATTAAAATTAAACGTACAAGCTATTTCTTTTTCTAAAAATACTTTCAAAGCGTTTGCAAAAGCAAATCAACAGCCTCAAAAATTAGCTTTACATTATGTCGATTCACTAGAAATCAAACCTGAATATGTATTGTTGCAATTTGTTGATCGTGTAGCAATTACGGAAGCTTTGAATACTTCAAAAAATACAGGATTGCGATCGTATTTGGAAAACAAAGAAGATGCACAAATGGTAAGCAGTATTTCTATCGCTTTTCCTGAAAATAAGATTCGTGAATTAGAGAAAGCTTCCGAGGTATTTTTAGTACAATCGCCCTCCAAAAAGTTTAGCTTAAAACTTAAAAGTTTTAATGGAAAGTATCAAACATTGGAGTTTGCGGAAGGTGTTGTTTTTGCGTATCAAACGTCAAGCTTTTGTTGGAAAGAGAACAGTAAACACAAACTTGTGATTGCAGATATTGTAAATGGCTTAGAAGGTTGTCCGCCAAACACCTATCGTAAATCGCAAAAAGCTGTTCAAAAGAATGATTATTTCAAATTATAGAAACAGATGAAAAAATATTTATACGTTTTATTTACCATATTTTTAATCGTTAGTTGCTCCGATATTATTGAAGTTCCAGATATTTCTCAGAATAATGTAATACTTGTTGCGCCTTCTAATAATTCAACACTTGCTATTACAACAATAACATTGTCATGGAATCCTGTAGCTGATGCAGAACGTTATCAAGTACAAGTAGCACGTCCAGATTTTGAGAATATTTTACAGCTTGAAAAAGATTCGATTGTTTCTGAAAATTCTATTTCGGTGCAATTGGAAGCTGGAAATTCGTATCAGTGGCGTGTAAGGGCCATCAATAGTGAATATGTTACTTCGTATGCAACGTATTCATTTACCATTGAATGATGACAAAGAAGAAAAAAACATACTTATTATTAATAGTTGTTCTTGGAATTTGGGGAACGATTGGCTATCAGATTTTTTCAAAATTAAATCCTGAAGATGCGCCCGTTGTTGCTGTGAATTCTGATATTTCTTTTTCGCCAAAACAAACTACTAAAAAAGATACATTTAGTATTCATAACAAACACCGTGATCCGTTTTTGGGAAAGCCATATCAAAGTAATCAGAGAAAAAGAGTTCGTAGCATTTCCAAAACCAAAAAGGATACTGTTGTTTTTCCACCGATAATCTATAAAGGTGCAATTTCTAAACAGGAAAGCGTGCAAAACATCTACATCATTGAAGTTAGCGGAATTCAACAACTCTATAAAATTGGAAAAACAATTACCAATATTAAATTGATTAAAGGAACTAAAAAATCAATCACAATATCATTTAAAGGGAAAAGAAAAACGATTCCTATTTCTAAATAAAACGTGTCATTAAATGTAAAAATAAACGAATGAAATTTCACAAAGTAAAAGCAGGTTCATTACAGTTTGCCATTATGATTTCTGCCATCATAGCGGTATTGCTATCTGTTTTTATTGTACTTGTGCATTCACATACGTTGTTTGCTAAAAAATCTGACTTACTTATTGAAACCATTCAGCAAACTGAAAATATACTCTTAGCTAAATCACAGGATTTCTCCGTTAAAAGAGATACTATTTTTAGTCAGATCGACACTGAAATAGCTACATCTTCAAAAATACATCAAAGTTATTGGGGAATGTATGGTAAAACCTATGTTGAAACGAAATCAAAAGCAAAATCATTTAAAAAAATTGCACTTACAAGTGGTTGGCAGAAAGATGAAGATCGAATTGGGTTGTATTTACAAGAAACTAATCGTCCACTTATTATTGTTGGAAACACGAAAATTGAAGGTAAGACATTTTTACCCGCTAGAGGTGTTCGCGCAGGAACAATTTCAGGAAATTCATATTACGGAAACAAACTTGTGTACGGAACTATTTTAAAAAGTAATGAAACGCTTCCTGAGCTTCCTAAACAATTGACAAATTACATTGCTAGTTTGCAAACACTTCCACTTCCTGTTGATGACGGTCGCTATATAAATTTAAAACAAGGAAATACGTATACAAATTCATTTACAAAACCTGTCAAAACTGTATTTGATCGAGGTGAATTGGATTTGTTAGATGTAAAACTAATCGGAAATATCCTAGTCCGATCTGACAAAAAAATAAAAATAGCAGCTTCCACAACACTCAAGGATGTTATTCTAGTTGCTCCTGAAATTGAGATTGAAACCAATACCAAAGGAACGTTTCAAGCGATAGCAACTAAGCGGATTATTGTTGGAAAAAATTGTGAACTTAGTTATCCTTCTGCACTTGTAATTCTTGCAGAAGATACTTTAGAAGAAGTTTCTAATTCGACAGAAAAAGAGCATATTTTTATAGATACAGATACAACAGTGAAAGGTATTATTTGCTACTTACAGAACAAAACAAACAATCGTTTTGAGCCACAAATTCTCTTAAAAGAAAATACAACCGTTGAAGGTTTTGTGTATTGTCAGCAACAAATAGAGTTACTAGGAAACATAGAAGGAAGTGTGTATACCAAAGGATTTATCACCAAACAATTTGGTTCTGTATATCAAAATCATATTTATAACGGAACCATTTCTAGTACAGAATTAAAGAATGAATACGTAGGTTTTCCGTTTGAAAATCTCGATTATAAAATTGTGAAATGGTTGTATTAAAAAAAATTAAAGCTGCTACTCTGATGGAAACCTTAGTTGCTACAGTACTTATTGTAGTGATCTTTATGGTTTCGACTTTTTTGTTGAATTCACTTTTTAATGCTACCGTAAAAAATAATACAAATGCTGTGCGGACTCATATTTCTGAACTTGTCTATTTGTCTGTGCACGATAAACTAACTATTCCGTATGATGACGAGTTTGAAAATTGGTACATCTCCATAGAAAAAGTAGACAAAAAGCTCATTTTTGAAGCACAACATAAGGAAACGAATAAAACGATTCGTGTTGAACAATATGAAAATTATAATGGGCAGTAAACAATGACAAAGAATTCTCATAAAATAAAAGCATTTACACTTAGCGAAATGATTATTGTGGTATTACTTACCGTGATTGTAGCAGGAATTGCTTTTTCTGTATTGCAATTAGTGCAGAAACACATGTATGCTATTCAGGCGAATTTTAGCAATGCTACCAGTGTTACCTTGTTAGAACAATCGCTTTGGATTGATGCCAATCGTTGCAATCATATCAAATACGAAGAAGATACGAGCACATTGTATTTTATTTCTGAGATTGATACCACAAGCTATACCTTTGAAAAAGAGTACATTCAAAAAGAGACAGATACTTTTGATGTCGCTATCGCTGATAAAGTATTTTATTTTAAAGGAGAAGAAACGATTGCTGCCAAAGTAGATGCTTTTAAATTGATTACAGCGAAAGAGTTTAGAAATACGGCTCTTTTTATTTACAAACGAAATACCGCTAATACCTATATGAATCCATGAGTTTTAAATTAGAAAATATTAGCAATTCAAAGAAGGCTTCTGGTGTAAAAAAATCGGAGTTATCTTCTGTTTTACAAAAAGAGATTGTCCTTTTCGGAAACGGTTTTTCCAATAAACTCAAAGAGGATTTTTATACCGAACTCGCTGTATTATTAAGCGCAGGCGTTTCTTTGAAAGAAGGTTTGGAACTGCTATACAATTCACAAAAGAAAAAAACAGCAAAGCAAATTCTTGGAGAGATTGTAGCGGAACTTATTGAAGGAAAGAGTATGTCTGAAGTAATTCATTTGCAAAAAGCTTTTACAGAATATGAGTATTACTCTATTAAAATTGGAGAAGAAACAGGAACCCTGGCAATGGTTGTAAAACAATTGGGTGCTTTTTATGCGCGTAAGAATCAACAGCGTAGCGATGTGATTAGCGCACTTACGTATCCTATTATTGTCTTTACCACTGCGTTTTTGGTAGTCCTTTTTATGCTCAATTTTGTAGTGCCTATGTTTCAAGATATTTTTAAACAGAATAAAGTCGAATTACCAGGAATTACCAGATTTATTGTGGGGGTTTCTGAATTTATAAAAACCTACGGATTATTTTTAATTTTGGGAGTGATAGTACTTTTTTTATCACGTTTTCTATTCAATAAACAACAGTGGTATTGTCATTTTAAAGATCGGTTGTTATTGAAACTTCCTTTTTTTGGAAATTTTATCCAAACGGTTTATCTATCACAGTTTACCCAAGCTGTCGCCTTATTATCAGCTTCTAAAGTTCCAGTAATTAACAGTATTCAACTGGTAAAAAAGATGATTGATTTTTCTCCCTTACAAGATGCACTCGAAAAGGTAGAAGCGTCTATTTTGCAAGGCGCGTCACTGAGTGAGAGTTTGGCTTCGCATCCTATTTTTAGTGATAAGATGATTGCGCTTGTAAAAGTAGCGGAACAAACCAATCAAACAGAATTTATTTTTGATCGTTTGAATGTTCAGTATCACGAGCAAGTACAGCGACAATCTAAAATGATGTCTACTATTATGGAACCATTAATTATTGTATTTGTAGGTGTGATGGTAGGAATTATCTTGATTGCGATGTATTTACCCATGTTTAAGTTGGGAACTGTTTTGGGTGGTTAAATTTTACCCAAAACTTTGAAGTATAATAGTAGCTTGCAAATACGAAGTTCCTTTGCGATAATTTTTCTTTTTTTCATACGATACACTTACTATTTCTCCGTATTTGGTTCGTTGTTCTAGCGTGTAAATGAGTTGTAGAATGTTATTAAAATGTCCTTCTACTGTAAAAGAGTAGGTATTTATAATTAATGACTTTTCAGTATATACATGTGGTGCTGAGAAGTCTACCACTTTTAAATTATTTCCTTTTGAAAATCTTGTTACCTTATTAAGAAGGTTGTTTTGCAACGAAGTACCGCCAATTTTATATTTGGTAAGTAGTGAATCGTAATACTGCTTCTTTTTTTTGAGTAATGCGAGTTGTTTCGGTGTATTTTTAAAAATTTGTTGCTCTTTGATAAGCGCATCATGCTCGGCTTTTAGTTCAAAAGTTTTGGCAAAAGCAAACTTATAGCACATAAAAAGTACTACTATAAATCCAGCGATTAGCAATCTATTTTTTAACGTATTACTCATCAGATAGCTCAATTTTTAAAGTGAATTCTGAATTGTTTTTTGATACGGCTCCATAATCAGCTACTGTAACAGCTACCACCCAATCCAAACTTTCTATTTTTTGAATCCAGTCAGAAAACAAATCACTATCTGTAGAAATTCCTGAAATGATAAGTTCTTCTTTTTTTAGTTGAATCGGATTGTTTTTTTTGATTCGTTTGGTAAGTGGCTGGTATTTTAGTGCAGATAATTGCAAAGTATTTGGCAATGAAGTTGCAATGGCATCAATGTAATACGAGCTTTTGGATGATGATTTTTTCAAGATATCATCAACTGTTTTCTGTTTTTGTTCAACCAAAGTTTTAAGCGTAAGCAACTTTTCTTTTTGATTGCTATTGACTGCTGCCGTTTGTTTCATTTCTTCCACAGTACTGTAATAGGAATTGAAAACAAAAAAGTTTATCAATAATAGAAATAGAACAAAACCCAGTCCGAACATAGAAAACTGACTAAAAAACCGTTGTTGTTTAAAGTTTGTA
>NZ_DS544873.1:1007217-1066923 GCF_000154725.1 Kordia algicida OT-1 | reverse complement strand
ATCAATCGGATAGTAATTCGTGATTTCTGAGGTTTGCGGATTGTTTGTTCCGTAGATGTTTCGTTGCGTTACCGCATAATACGAAGTCGTTCCGTTGGAGAGTGTTGCTCGATGTCCGTTGAGCGTAGAAATTTTTGGTGTGGAACGAATTTTTATATCGCCATCTTGTTCCATTGCGGAAATGTTTGCAAAGAATTCTGGAACAACTTTTCCGAGATTGAATGACCCGAAACCATCAAAACCTCCTATGACACGATTTACGGTGTTTGCTCCAAGTGTAAGATTTGTAGTTGGAAAAAGACTTCCGCTTGTTTGCGTCGGCTCATCACCAATTCCCCAACTGATGCCTGTTTCTACAACCGATAGTTTACTCACATCAATTAGCATCACTTCTATTAGCACCACAGGAACAGGTTTGTCTATTTTTTCAACAAAGTTTCTGAATCGTTTTACACTTGAACTTGGTCCGCTTACATAAAAACTATTCAGTTCATAATCGGCTTCAATTTGTAAGTCTGCAATTAAATCTGCGGGTAAGATATTAATGAGTGCTTCCGCCTGACTCGTATTGGTGTTTGCCAGTCCATTTCCTTGATTGGATTGCCCTGTTCTACTGAGTGTTGTTCTGTTTCCTGAATTTCCTCCTGAGAACGAATCAAATTGATTTCCACTTCCAAATCCTGAACTTTGTCCCACATTACTGCTTCGTGCGCGTGTGGAATTGCCTCCATTGGAATCTGTCAATAATTCTATAGAACGATGCATTAATGGAATGATTGATATTTCTCGTAGACTTAGTTGATTCGCCGTTCCAAAAATGTACATATTTCGATCTTTCTTGAAAGTGAAAAACGATTGATTGATCTCTGTTGATTGGTTATTTTGGTTAGAACGAGAACCTGTATTCGATCTTCCTTGACTTGATGCTATTATAGCCGTTTGTCCTTGATTACTTTCAAACATTTTTGTGAGTAAATCATCAAAAGAAACACGTTTTGATGTGAAGCTTGCAGTTCCCGCATTTGTAAGCGGCGTTGATGTAAAAATATCAATTTCTAATGCTGTTCCAATATCGTGAATGACTACATCAATGGGAACGTTTGTAAAATCGACTTCTATAATTTTTCTTTTTTTGTCTAATATTTTAAAGCTGAAATTCGACTTTCTTCGTCTAGTTCGTGGTTGTGATGTGGTTGTCCCAGATTGATCGTTAGCAACTGTTTGGGCATCATTTTCAAATGTATAAAAGCCGTTACTACCTTTCTCAACATATAATTGATTGGCAAATGCTAGTTGTTCCATAGCAATGTCAAAAGGTGCATCTTTTACATAGAAGGTAATTTGTTTGTTTTCAATATCAGGAGAAAATACTAGGTTTTTTCCTGTTTTTTCCATGATTTTTTTAAATGCAGTGTATAGCGTATCATTCTTGATATCCAAACTAATCACGTCGTTCTTCATACTATATGCAATGGGAATCTCTCTCATCACAGGTTTTTCTACAGGCTTGCTATATTTTTTTATCGCTAGAATGTTTCCTGTAAATTCAATGGTAAGTTCGTGTTCTTTACAGAGAAAAGTTAGTAAATCTGATACCGTAACATTTGGAAAGTTCGTTGATGTGGAAATTTTGTTTAAATCAGATGAAATATTGAAATTTAGCTTGTGAACTTCCGCGATAGCGAGCAAAAAACTACTAAGCGACACATTGTTGATGCTGATGTCTGTTTTTACATTTTCAGTCAGTCCTACATTGTCTATTGCAAGAACTTCTAATTGTTTTTTAATGGCTTCAATACGTGGTTTTTCCTGCGCAAGCAGTGAAAAATGCATCAAGCAACATAATATGATAAGAAGTATTTTCTTCATTCTTTTTTAGTTTGATAACAGTGCATATACTTCTTCAATGGACGTTGTGCCATTTTCGATAAATGTGATTGCATTGTCTTTTAGTGTGTGTATGTTTTTTTCTTTCAGATAATCTGAAATTTCAGTTTCATTTTGTTTGATATGATTGATAAGCTGTGTTCCAATGGGAATGATTTCGTAGATGGCTTTTCTACCGAGATATCCTGTTTGATAACAAGCATTACAACCTACTGCTACATGATGTGTGTTAATATGTTTGGGCAGTACAACATCTTTTGGCAACGTCGCTGTTGCTATAGAAGCTACTTTTTTACAATGATGGCAAAGTTTTCGAACTAATCGTTGCGCCACACTCATGTTCAGTGTACTTGCGATAAGAAAAGGCGGAATGTCCATATCAATCAATCGTGAAATCGTTGCCCAGGCGGAGTTGGTGTGTATGGTAGATAATACCAAATGTCCCGTAAGCGCTGCACGAATTGCCATATTGGCGGTTTTTGCATCACGAATTTCTCCTACCATGATAACATCAGGATCTTGACGTAAGAAAGTTCGAAGTGTACTCGAAAAATCGAGTCCGATATTTTCTTTGAGTTGTACTTGATTGATACCTTCTAATGTATATTCAATCGGATCTTCAATGGTGAGAATATTGGTTTCTGCATCATTTAATAGTTTGAGTGTTGCGTATAATGTGGTAGTTTTTCCAGAACCTGTCGGTCCAGAAATCAAGATGATTCCGTTAGGTTTTTTGATGATTTCTTTATAGGTGTATAGTTCATCATCAGAAAAACCAAGTTCATCCAAATTGATATGATTGGCATCTTTACTTAAAATACGAAGCACAATTTTTTCTCCGTGTAAGGTTGGCAGAGAAGATACACGAATGTCAAATTCTCCTTGCGCATTATTGATTGTAATACGTCCGTCTTGTGGCAATCGTTTTTCAGAGATATCAAGTTGTGCTTTTATCTTAATTTTATTGATGATTACAGGATATTCTGCTGATGGAATGACATATTGTTCTTTTAGTTTTCCATCCAATCGAAAACGAATACGACAGGAATGTTCATACGGTTCAAAGTGAATATCACTACTGCCAATGTCTTTTGCTGCCATGATGATTTTTTGTAAAAAATCGTCTGTGTAGTGTAATGCTTCTGCTTTGCTGCTTGTAGTTTTACGAAAGTTTGTGGCTAAATATTTGTCAATTGTTTCCGCAGTAGTTACTTCAAGATTGATTTTTTGATTAAAAACAATCGAGAGTTCTTTTTTTAATGATTCATCGGTAGTCTCCGCTAAAAACGTAATGATTCCATTTTCATTTTCTTTTGGAACAATGCGATAGTGATACGCTTGCGAACTGCTGATGAGTTGCTGCAACGAAACGTGTATGTTGTAGTCTTGTACTTCCATTTTAGATGCTGTATATATTGGATAAAAAACCTGTCCAATTCAGTAGATAGACAGTCATAAAAAATAAACTCATGTAACCTGCGAGTGGTACGGATGTTTCCTGTGTTTTATTTTTAAGTAGTATATGTAAAAGCAGAGAAAATAATAAGGAAAACACAAAGAATATGATAAATGTTGCTATGGGAAATGCGATACTTACTGCTAGAAAAAATAGGACATCACCTAAACCGAAAACTTGTTGTAAGTCTGTTTGTAATTTGAATTTTGAATAGGCTTGGAGCACTAAAATAATACTAAAAATAATCCCTAGATTGATAAGTGATGTTGTCCAAAATAGTTCAAAAAAAGTGTTCGTATAGTACAAATATGCAGCAGTAAAAGCGACTATTGGAAATAGAAACCAATATACTTTTCTTTCTTTGATATCTTGAAAAAGTATGCTCATAAGCGACAGAATTAATATGATTTTAATGAGAACTATCAATCTTTTACAATTTCTTTTGGATTCCCTTTTTCATCAATTTCCCATACGTTACGGACTCCATCACCATCAAAGTCTTCCACAGCTTCTGCGCGTGCTTTAAATGTTGCGCCTTCTGCCGCAGTTATTTCATAGCGATACCGTGCTGTGCCTCCTTTGTCTGCTGTAATTGGTGGTTGAAAATCTATTTCGTTAAAGTCGTTAGAGTAACGCGAATACAAATAGCGATACTGCGTTTGCATGGAGTGAATCGCTTTGAGTTGTGTTTGCGCTTCTATAGATTTTGCCTTGGAGATATATGGCATTAAATTGGGAAGTGCTAATAAGAGTAAAATTCCGATGATCGCCAGTACAATCAGGATTTCTTGTAAATTAAATGCTTTAACTTTATGGTTTACTAATGATTTTTTATGGAGTTTCATCTACGTTCTTTTTCAATATCAATTCGTGTATTCTAACAGACTCAGAATAGGGAAAATTGATAGTGACAAGGTAACGAACGTGTGTGTTTTATTTTTGACGCTTATATATTTTTTGGGAGTGTTTTTTGTTAGAAATAATGTTCTTTTTTCCTTGACAAAGTAGGATATCTTAAGTAATGAGTTGTGATTCTATTTCGTTCAATATTAAATTATTCTTGGCTTACCAATTTAAACCACAAAAGGAAATGAATCCCTTATTTTATTTATTCTAAGAAGCTTTTATTACTTCAAAGAACTAAAATGAGCCCCTTAATTGAGGCTCATTTTTCACTTAAATTATTGATAATCAGTATTTAATTTTTGTTTTTTTCAAAAGCATCATTTTGCCCCCATTACTTTGCTATTTTTATTTCTAAACTAATTGTCATCGTTAGTTCTCTTTTCATAACGCCTCCCTAATCTGTAAAGAATAAAAAAAAGAATAATTAAAAAAGTAATAGGTATCATTTTTAAAATAGCATATGCGATATCTATATTATCTGAAAAAACTATGAGATATATAGACCCTAAAATCACTATTAAAATGAGAGCTGCTATGACATAAAAACCATTTTTCATTTTAATTCCTTAAAGTAAAAATTCAATACTTCCCATTCATCTTTAGAGTTTTTTTCTAACTTTAGTATAATATTCGCTTTGCCATTTTCTCCATAAACATCGATCTCAATTTGTGCTTCTTTTTTTTTCAATACTCCTTGAGGCATCAAAGAAAAATCTTTTATTTTTCCTATACGTTCTTCGACTTTTTTACTTTTTAAAATTTCCTTTTTAGCAAACTCATATGCATCAGAATTTGAAACTTTAATTGCAGCACCTATGCTTCCAATAGCTATTAATAAAATTATTGCTCCAACAACAATTAAAAAGACTTTTAAAAATTTTTTACTCATTTTTATCAGTTAAAGTGTTGATTATTTCAAAAAATAAAGATTTATATTTCTCCATATTATTTCTAATAGCACTCCCCCTGTAAATTACAACTTTACTACCTTGTTTTTTCCAAACAATTAGTTCTGCTATATCTACTTTGTAAGCTTACAAAAAGGGTAAGTCTTCACAATGAACATAAACAAGCCCCAAAAAGGAGCTTGTTATTTATTTAAATTACTGATAATCAATATTTAGTTTTAGGTAATTGATAAAATCACCCGTTTGGGACACTACCCATTCTGTACCATTACTATCATTATATCTAAATCTTTCATCAATTCATTTGTAAGTGGTTTTATTCTTTCTAGCATTCCTTCTAAATTTTCATATTCTTCTTCAATAAGTTTGTTATCAACAAAACCTTCATCATAACTAGACCAACCTAGTTCTGAATGGATCTCCCATTTATTATTTTTATTTGGGAAAAATGTAAAAGAAAAACTTAAGCAGTGTAGATCATTTTTTAAGGGTACAGATAAATCTGCATTCAATGAACTTGAAATAGACGGATATTTCTCATCTGGATAACCAATAAAACTTGATGTCCTTGAGACATTTTTAAATTCTTTTAATTTCTTTAACTCTACTGCTTTATTTTCTAAAATAACTTGAAAATCAACAAGAGTCCCAATCAAGTTTTTAACTTGTTCTGACATAAAAATATTTTAATTTATTTATTTTTTAGGGTATTTCCCGCTTTTACTCTTATCAATAGCTTTAACAATTTGCTCTGGAGTTGCTGTGACAGAAACGTGACCTGAAGGATTTCCATTTACACCTCCATCTACTTTGACCGTTCCTTTAGGTAATTTATTTGTATCTACAGCCATATACGGTTTACCAGGTTTCATAACGGTAGCACCATCTAAAGGGTTTGAGTTATGAGCTCTAAAAGAAACTGCATCATCACCAGGTCTATATTGCACATCTTTTATTGCTGAATCATTTGTTCTACCTCCTCTATAAATTGTATCTGGAATATCATCAACAACATCCGCTGCTTTCGATGCAGATTTCGAAGCTTTTACAGCTTTACTTACAACATTTAGAGCTTTACCTGTTCCAAACCCAACAGCTTCTTCAGTAAGGTTCATCCCTCTATCAGCAATATTATCTGCAATTGCATCAGTATCTCCATCAGCAACAGCAGATACAAGGTTGATATCATTTACAATAGCATCTCCGATTGGTCCACCTACAGCACTTAAGCTTAATTGAGATAAAGTTCCCCAAGGATTTTTTTTAACCGTTTCATAAACCTTTCCTGCTGTTTCCCTAGGATTCGTTACAGCATGCCATTTTCCTTTTAATTTATTAACGTAAGAATTTCCTACTTTTTTTAAGAAATTCCAGCAAGTTTCACAATTTCCATCAGGATCTGTATAATTAATAGGATTATCTAAACCGTATTTATATGGCGTCCAATCATAGAACTCTTCTGCCATATTGTCTACAGAAAACCATCTACCTAATGAAGCATCATAATTTCTAGCTCCGTAATCAATCCAATTAAGATCTAATTCATTCTGCTCTTCTTTTTCACCATTAAATCCATATCCGTATTGATGATCTCTCCCTGTAATCTGGTTATTATACCCTTTATGTTTCAAGCCAAAGGGATAGAAGTTATTTTCTTCCTTGATTTCAGTTTCAGCTTTGATGATTCCATCTCCATCAATATCTTCATAGGAAAGTCTGATGTTTCCTAAGTGATCTTTGTATTGATAGGTGTAGTTAAATCCTATGATTTTTGTTGGCTTGTTTGGATCAAATTGTGGCTCTACATAGCCTTCTTCACTATTAAAGAACGTAAGTGCAGGCGTAGTTTGCGTATTTGATTTTTTGTAGATGTAATTTCCAGCATATAAGGTGTTTTGTACACTTTCATTGCTTTGGTCATTCACAATTTTCTCTTGCTTTACCCCGCTTGCATCGTAAATGTAAGAAATACTACTGCCATTATCAAATGAAATTTGTATCGGTAGGTTTAAGTGATTGTAACTGATACTACTAATGCCTTTATTTTTATCTTGGATCATATTTCCGTTGGCATCATAGCTATAGTCATTACCTACGGTATTTCCATCTTTAAATCCAAAGTCAATTGCAACATGATCGGTTACTTTTTCCAATTGATTTCCGTTGTACTCGTATACCAACTGATCCATCACACCAAATATAGTAGCTGCCTGATTTCTGTGTCCGCTACGTTGAAGGCGTTTTATGTTTCCATTCACATCATATTCTACTTCATCTAAGTTGTAGTTTCCTGTATTATCCACAGCACTTATAATTCTGTTTAAAGGGTCATAATCATATACATAGTTCTTTAACGAGCTGTCTTGTCCTTTAGTTTTCCATGAAGTACCAGAGATATTTCCATTGAATAATTGCTTAGTTGGATCAGCGATATCATTGTAATTAAGCGCAAAGCTAAACAAGTCATTTCCTTGATTGTTGACATCATTGATTCCTTTGAGCCAACCTCTTACATTGTAGGCATAATCTACCTCTTGTAATTCTTTTTCTAAATCAACTAAAACTAGATCGTTAATTTTACTATCAATATGGTACATCGCCACATCCCCAAGTAATGGCGCACCATTGTCTACTATTGACGAAACATAAATGATTTGATTGTTCTGCAAATAGTATATTTTATGATCTCTACGTTCTATCTTAAACTCATCGCCTGCTGAATAGGTTGCTACATCCCAAGTGATACTTCCATTGTCTCTGATATGAACCTCTCTTGTAGATGTGGTATAAATGGCATATTTGATACTTTGATAACTATCGTTACCAACTACATCAGAGAGTCCTATCATCATGGTTTTGTTTGACTGAGAAAGTATATAACTCAGGTATCCATCACCTGTAATAGTCTCTACTGTAGTAAGTCCACCATCCCATGCGGTAGCTGATGTTTTAGCGAGTTGCTCTTTATCTTGTGTAATATTATTAATATTCGTGTAAGCACTTATTTTTGGCAAACGACTACCTACTTGTTTTTGTACTAATTGCCCTAATTCATCATAGTGATTTCTAGCAATCAGTTCTTTATCTTCATTATTAATTTGCTTTGTCTGATAGCGCAATCGGTTATGAGTATCATACATATACTCATCACGAGTTACGATTGGATCATTGTTTTCCTGTTTGTGTGTAGTATTGGTCTTCAGTACTTTTCCTGTAAAGTCCAATAAACTACTAACAGCATCGCTAGTATCAAGATAATCATTTGTTGAACTTGTATGAATTACACGTCCTTTTTCATCGTAATAAGACACCGTTGTGATCCAGTCATTAGTCTCTAGTACACGTACTTTACTTCCTGTTGCCATACCTTTGACATTGCTTGTGAAATCTTGTCCTAACACAGAATACCCAACGTATACATTTTCTATCGCGGTATCTGGATCACAAAAAGAAGCATCTCCAACGAGGGTTCCCAGATCACTTGTGATTACCGAATGAAAAGTTTCTCCGTTTTTCTTGTATAAGATTTGATTCCCTGAGCGTTCTACTCTAAAGGTGTCTCCTATGTTGCAGTAGGTAGCAGGGAAGGATTCTGGTAATCCATTTTTATAAGCGTATACACGTTTGCTGGTTCCATAGCCTGTGTATATGGCATAATCCATCGTATTATAATGTATTGCACCTGCCGTTGCTTCGCTAGTAAGTCCGACCATTACACGCTGATTGTCAGTTTGAGTAATGGTATATTGAATGTATCCGTCACCCTGAATCGTAGCTTCGGTATCAAAGCCTGAATTTGTCCATGAGACTGGTAATCCTACACTTTTTTTCTGAACAATTCCTGTCGTGGTCACTCCATCATTTCCATTAAGATTGTAATTCGCCTCGAAGGAAGTCCCTGTATCCCAATTATAATTGTCATAGTAATTGATAGTAAGCACTTCTAATCCCGTTGTTGGGAAAACACTATTACTGTAAAATACAGAGCTATCTCCAATGAGATTAGATGTAGCTATTTTTGTCTCATATAAACTATTGCTTGTAGCAACGGTATTCTGTAGGTTTTCCCTAGTGGTATTGGTAGCACTTATATATTTCCCTGTATAAACGACTCTTCCAAGCGCATCGTATTTGGTAAAAAGCCAAGTATCAGTATTGCTTAAGTTTACATCTTGGGTAAGTACTGGACGATCAAGCGTATCATACACAATATATTCCCATCCTTTGCCAGGGATTTTCTTTTCAATGAGTCTGTTTCGATGATCGTATTTGTATTGATAACAGAATTTATTTAATACATCGTTTGTAAAAATATCCGCTTGAGCTGATGCCATAGGAGGTAATACATAGGTTAGATTTCCAAAGTCATCATAGATGTAATAAGTATTTAACTGTTTTGCCCCATCATAGGTGCGTTTTAGTACGATTTGTCCAGATTTGTTTTTAAACTCCTCAGTAGTGTGATCGGTTGGATACGTTTGATTTGGCTGCCAATTTTCATCTTTCGTAACTGTTTTGGTAAGTTCTCCTGTTGGATAAACACCATTAATCACTAACTGAATATCTTCTGGCTGACCAAAAGGATGCGTTACATCATAACGTTTTACAGCATCTACAACAGCATCATTAAGATCATATTCCATTTTAATGGTGTGATTAAATTCTAATGACCAATCTTTCCCTGGTGCTGCTACTTGAGTCGGTCTGTCAATCTCATCATAGACATTGGTGCTATAAGATGGATATAAAAGACCTGTCTCTGGAGTGTTATTGGCAATGTCATCAAGCAGGTCTTCAGGAATATTCTCCAAAGCATTTAGCATGGTGAGTCCTCCGTTACTGGTAGTAAAAGAGGCTACTTCATCTTGATATTTATTATGATAGAACTGTTGTTGCTCTTTAATCTCCTGATTGATGTCTGGATTGGTATTAGGCGCGCCAACTACTTTATTGACAAAACCGCCACCTTTTTGAGTCCCTACGTATGGTAAAAAACTGGTATTAGCGCGTCCATAGCTATCATAGGAAATAATAGTTTTAATATCTCTATTATCTTTTGGTGATTGTCCGATAGCCACTTGTAACTCTGCGCGTCCCATACCATCAAAATAAGTGACTTGTTCAATCTTGTCTTTCTCTGCAATATTTGAGAGTTCTACTAAATATACTGGTTGTTGGTATGCCACACTATGTACATAGTTCTTGTTTTGACTAATCCCTTCCGTAGTGGTCACATCAGGACAGCCGTTATACTGACCAAAGGTATTAGGACAGCTATCTCCTGCATTGGCTACATAACCCGCTGGCGGTGACCCTGCACAGGACATGGTAACGACTTCAATATCTCCAAAACCATCACCATCACTATCTTGATAATATAGGGTTGATTGTTTTAGATTACCATTGGTATCATCGCAGTCTAATTGTAAATAGGAAAAATTCTGTAATACGGCATCCGCTCCGATAAGTACTGCATTGGGATCAGTTGGTGTACATGCTTTCTCAACACTTCCGATGACAAAAAAACCATCACCGTCTCCATCAACTAATACTGCCCAATTGGTATTAGGATTGATCTGCGGATCAGTATCATCACAATCACTGCTATTGCAGACTAATTTATTGAGTTCTCTAAACTCTGGAGTTACGGTCTGTGTGCCTGTATAGGCAGTAGTTCCTCCAAAGCCATCGCGGTCTAAATCGTAATAATATGTATCACAATTCACAGGACCGAATTGCGCTTGCATGGTGGCTGTAAAACCACAGATAAGCAAAAGGGTATATATGTATTTTTTCATTTGTATATGTGGTTTTAGTTATTCTTATAGTGGTAGTTGTTGGTAGTTAGCACATGCTGATCGTGATCTAAGGTGTGCTTAAGACGTCCCATACTATCGTATATGTAGTACATACTCCTGCCTCGTGGATCAGTTGTTCTTGTCACTCCAATAAGTGGATCATATACATAAGTACTTACCATTGATTGTGGCAATCCATCGCGAAGTGCTTGTAAGGTATTCTCTAAGGTTGTTCCAGTCATATTTTGAATACTGTTCTCATCCACAATGGCAGCAACTTGGCTGTAGGTAGCATTTTCAATTTTTGCGATCGGGTAATTGTAATTATATCCCCATAGGTAAGTAATGTGCGTTCCATTGGTTTTTGATACCTCACGTACTTGTCCGTATTTGTTATATCCGTGATAGCTTACACGTTCTTCAAGAGGATTGGTCTTTTTAGCCCCTGAGACCGATTGCAATAATAAATTTGTAGGATTGGTTGCAGGATCAGTTCCTGTAAAACTTCCATATTGACTTACTGCGGTTTGCATTAGCGTTGCATCTTTATACTGTTGTGTTTTTAAAGGAACCGTGAGTCTGTTTTCGGTAAGTAATCCAGTATGATTTTCTTCATAAGGATAACGAATCACTGTTTCATATACATCTCCCTTACTATCGGTAAAACGTGTTTTGGTTGGATTGTAATGATTGGGAACGCTCTCATAGAAAGTCTCGGTCACCTGCGTAAGTTCACGTGTTCCTTCTTTGCTAATTACCGTTTGTCGGTTAGGAAGCTTTTGGCCTGGCCAAATGTTGTAAAGGTTTAGTGAAATATCACAGCCATTATCATTCACACAATCCATTACATTATCATGACTTGCAACATCAAAAGGAAATAAATGATATTCTCTACTCAGTACAAAGCCTAGAATATTATTTGTACTCTGTTCTTCAAAGGTTTTGTATCCTGTAGCAGTACTACTTTTTCCTGTGATTTCTTCTAATTCAGGGTTTCCACCTACCCAATCTTGAGTATACGGCGCTCCTGGAAAAGCTATGTCTGTTGAAGCTGGCGTATAGGTGCGTCTTACTTGTCTGGTTTGTGAACTTCCCGCATCTAAAGTACTGTAACCCGTTTCGGTGGCTACCTCATGGATATTTTCAATCACTGTCTTGTAGCCTGCATAGCCTGATTGTGTAGTCTGTAAAGGCACCCAACTTTGTGATACATATTTATAAACACCACCTGTACCTACTGAAAAATAGAAAGGCTGACTTAAAATATAGCCATCACTATAGTCAAAGCTTTTGTAAGCTGTAAGTTTTTCTTGGTCATAGGTCTTGATGGCTTTTACGCGAAGCCCTCCAAAGTAATCAAATACTTCTGTAGTTTGATTAGGGTTGTCATCAAACCATGAAAAAGTCACATCGCTGTAATAATCCACTAAATTATACTCAGCATTGGTTGCGCTAATCTCTATTTTTATTTTATAGGTTCTCCCTTTATCCACTAATAGTGAACCCGATTCCCATATAGAAAAACGCTGCACTAGGGTTTCATTGAATCCATTTACTTCATAGAGATCAAAAAACATGGAGTTACATACCTGATCTGCACCCGTGTAGAGTGCATCGACATTGTCACATCGATTTGAAAATCCGAAATACTCCATTTGGACTTTATTTTCATCACTCGCTGATGGTTTGGCATCATTACTTACGGTAAAATTATTTGACCAAAATACATACGTAATTTCATTTCCATTCTCTGTGAGACTGTGCTGATTCGAAGCTACTGCTTCAACTTTTACTTTATTTTCTATATAGGGAGGCAAAACAACATTACGTACATCTCCACGATTATTTTCAAAGTATAATTTAGTAACACCACCTTCTGGATAGGTAACTTTATTTAAAATACAAGCACTACTGTAGTCAGGATCTACCTCACGATTGGCTTTTTGACTGGTACTGATACTGTAATATGGAATTAAATTACTATTACTTTTTCCATTGTAATAGCCCCAATGATCCTGTGCATAAGATCGTTTGTGAGGAAGCATTATATCTGTGTTATAACCAAAACTATAGCTATAATCATCCGAAGGATTGTGTCCGCCATAATGCCCTTCAAAGGTTACTTTTTGTAAATACAATCGTTTGTTTAAAAAACTGTCGGTGTTTGCTGAAATGTACCCATTAGTTCCTGTAGCAATAAATTCACTATTAGTTACATATGGACTATTGAAATATCCATGCGTAAGTTTGATACGCTGAGTAAGTTGATTATCACTGTTATAGACTTCTATATATTGCAAGCGTTGTTTACTAGATTGAGTATCTAGACGATTGGTTGCATCGCGTACAAAATGCAGCGAGCCTTTACTACTTGTGATTTTAGAAAGTAGCGTATAATGACGTTTGGTAATAGAATAGGTGTCAATACGTTTTTTCTCCGTAAGTTCTTCTCCACTTTGATGTGTAATGAGTGACTGTGAACCTTGCGTGGTAGTGATATCATTGAATGGGTACGCTGATGGATAACCGTCTAATATTGGACGATCATACTCTAAAGTAATCACATCTCCGTTTGGACTGGTTACACTTATCAAATTCCAAGTTTCAATATAGCTATTCCCTTCTCCATCTTCTGGAGAAAGTTCTATTTGACCTGAAACACTTTGAAAGGTATCTGCACTATGGAATTTATTTCCTTCTGTAAATTCATACACGATACCATTTGTATCAGTAATTTTCCAACCTGTGATGATATCACCTGTATAACTTGGAGCAATCTTTACGTTCTTATTGGGAAACTGCACAATTTCTCCTTTTGGATTTACATCACGTTTTTGATTAAACATAAAACGTCCTGACTGCCCAAACATACTATAATTAAAGTCATCTGGCTCATAGTCAAAACGCTGATCGATGGCTTGTTGTCCTGTGTAGTATGCACAGCCATTAGGGTCATTGGTAATAGTTTGGTCACATACATCTTTTATGTACTGAACCGTATATTGATTGTAAATAAATCCATGAGTACTATCATCTGGATAGCCTCTGACAGTACGACTGATTTGTCCTCCTGCTGAGAGGCTCCAACCGAGTCCAACCCAACTGGATTCTTCACTCACGCGGTGACCACCTGCGTGATACGATAAATTAACGGGTGCGGAAAGCTCTCTTCCTTGTAAGGTATAGATCGGCACACCAACATTAGGAATACCATTATAATACGAAACAGGAACTTCGCTGTAACGAAGTAAGGATGCCACTTCTGGCGCTTGAGGAATAACTGCTGGTGTGCTGTATTCTGTATTACTGATCTGAGCATAACTCAGGGTAAAACAAAATAGCATGCAGACCACGGCAATACGATTTTTCATATAATTCTGATTTTTGTTTATTAATTATTTTTATTTTAAAAAGATTCTTGTGTAGCTATACTGCCGCTTTCAAAGCAATATGTGATGTAGTTTTTACCATTTTCTTTGAAATCACACGATTTTTTCGAAAACTCACAGGTAAGACCGTTTCCCCTTTGAGATATACCAAGCGATACTTGGATTCATACGATTTTAAATGACTCATATTGATTAAATAAGAGCGATGAATACGAACAAATCCATCATCTGAGAGTTCTTCTTCATAGTATCCAATCGGTTTACAACTTAGCTGACGTGTACCATCTGTTAAATGAAACCATGTATAACATTCGTTGGCTTCTATATACCTAATCTGTTCTTTTAGCAAATACTCACCCTTGTGTTTGCTACCCAAACGAATATGTTTAGTGCTGTTTGAAATATCCTGTTTGTAGTTGTTTTTTTCTTTTGTCATTTTCATGTATTGCTGTTTTTAAATTTCTAGTCTTTTTTAGCTTGGGTGATTCTTTAGGAATTGGGTTTGTAAATCAAAGTAGGGCACTTTTTCTGTTCGATACAATTATTTTGTATAAGCGTCAAATTGCCACCAGCAAGCGTCATATTTTGATAAAATATTATGTTTTTTCTTGTTAATTTCATGTTAACAAATAATTTTAAATCATAATGATTCCTCTTGCAAAAATGTTGAAACTCATCAAATTTTTGCACGTAATTCTAGTTGCAGTCCTGTCATTGCAGTAAAAAATATTTAGGGTAGTTTTTCTAAGCAGGAGTTAAAAATTGACTTCTGTTTTAAAAAATTATATGAGTGGGTGAATGTTTTCAAAAAGGAGCTATTCCATTACAATTTATTCCCAAACTAAAAATTGAATTCCCTAAGTTGCTTGATGTGGCCATTGAGACATTAGATTCATTATCAGAATTTGAACTTTTTGAAGTTACACAACTTAAAAATTATACTGATTTAGGAATCAATCTCAATAAGCGTGAACTAAATAGACATTGGCAAATTAACGGCTTTGATCTTCTCAAGAAAATTGGATATCCTACTGATTTACAACATCCTTACGTGAGTTTAAGCAAAGGATATATTTTACTGCAAACACTCAATCAAATTCTAGATAATAAACAAAAATATCCCTGGCTGTATTTAATTCAGAATTTTAGACCTGTAGCTGATCTAACAGAAGGAATGAACATCATTGATCGGAAAATAAATAAATTATCTAAAAAATTAGACTATTTAAAAAAAAGGCAAAGCTTATTGGATATTTAGTATACCGAACATGTAAAAAAGCGTGAGTACATTCAATCGCAAGTAAGCGGTTTATTTGTATCAAGAAAATGTATTGAAACCTACATTAAAAATATACTTGATAAGCAACTTGAACAAATGGATTTCATCAATACTGATGTAGTGGATTACGAGCCGAAAATCCCCAAATTTTACTTTGATAGCTTTGTTGCGGGAATGAGTTTATTATATTATAAACATAAAAAACCAACGCTTTTACAAGTAGAAAGTTTTAGTAAAGAAAAGAAGGTTGCTAGCGATGAACTATTACAAGAAGCCATTGAATTAAGTGCCATTGATTATGTTAGAGATAGATACTTCCATGATGAAAACTATGTTTGGATAGATGGAATGCGTTATTTTTGGCAGAACTTGTAATTCGATAGAAGTTTTGTGGATGATAAACAACGATCTGAACATAGCCATATACTGCCCTTACCTATCGCTATGATGATTGCAAGATATTTGCAAATGAATGAAGATACTTCAGTTTTGATACCACCGCAGGAACAGGAAATTTATTGGTTCGAGCAAATAAACGCGTTACCCATGCCAACGAAATTTCTAAATTGAAAAGAAGATCACTAAATTTTTTAGATTTTAGTAAAATTACTAAATACGATCCTACTTCGCCTTATCCAAAAGAAATGCATAAATCCTTTGATCTAGTAGTTTGCAATCCGTCGTTTATGAAATCTACCAATACCAAAAATGAAAAACTAGATATTATTGAACAGCATTTTGACAATGCTTATTTCATGGCTGATGATTTTCAAGTTCGTGAATTGATTATGGCGCTTGCACTATTAAATATGAAAGATGATGGAAAAGCGGTTATTGTTCTAAATTCTCATATATCATTTGATGAACAAGGCATGATAAAACACAAAAGAACATTTTTAAACTGGCTTTATAAGCATTATCATATATGTGATATCATCAATCTAGATTCCACAATCCTCACAAAAGATAAAAATAAGAAACAGAAAAAAATGTTGGCACTTATTAATGAACGAAAAACAAAGCCACTCTAATACGCCCACAAAAGAAACTCAACCACACCTAGCCGATGTGATTGGTTCATTGTATGAGCTTTGGGAACGCTTAAAAAGAAATCGAATCCCAAGTATTGATGTGATGATTAAACAGCTTCAAATTGCTGTAAAACAATAATGAATCAAAACTTATTGATTGCGGGCATTACGTAAGTTTTTTTGTCGCTCTGATGAGTTCAGCATATCCATTTACAAAGTACTTAGAAACTTTAAGTACTCCATAAACTGCCATACCACAAATGACTACTTTAGTCACAGGGTGCGTCAGTATCTTTTTTGAATCAATGAGTGGCTTGGTAGATTTAGGAATTGAATCCAAATCTAGCTTATCTAAAATTGATTTTCTTTTAGTTTGTTTTTTACGTACCATTTTTCCGCGTATTTATGTTATAATTACATGAGAAAACGGATACTTTTTAGCGATGGATAAACAGCTAAAAATCTAATAAAATATAGTGGAATTTAAGGTGTCAAAAAAGTACCGTTTCAGAGTACCGAAAAGCATGGAAATTAACCATTTTTCGGACTTCTTACCTTGTAAATTACTGAAAATCAGATATACAAAAATTAACCAACTGCTTGTTGTTTGTAGCAATATTTATTCTATTTTTTAAATCGAAATACAAACTTGTAAACCTTTCAACTTCTAAACTTCTAATTGATCTATTCGTTTTTCTTTTTTTGTGAAATTTTTCTACGAGAATAATTATTCAATACAAATTTCAAATCGTCAGTTTGAGCAGCATCTAGTAGAAATCGAAAAACGCTCACCTTGAGCGCAAAATCAAAACACGCTATCAATGAAGATAACGTGTTTCAAATCTAACGATAATAATCATAAAGATTATCGCACTATTGTTCCTGTTGGGAATGATGAAGCGTTTAAGTTAAAGTCGTTAGTTGCTGGCGCAGTGTCATTTCCTGCAGTTCCTACTAGGGGCTTTAGTAAGAATGGCGCCGGACTGTTGTCTGGACTAGGCTCTACAGAAATTACTACGGTACGTCCGCGTACATCTAATGGGAATGTAAAACCTGCTGGTTCGTTGAGGAAAAAGTCTTCTCCAGGAATTGGAGGTCCTACTGTATTTTCAGCTCCGCTAAATCCGTTAAACTCATCAACAGCTCCAAAAGTTGTAAATGTTCCTGTTGTCAATGGTCCTACACCATCAACGACAACCCAACCTTCATATTTCCAACCATCTGCTAAAGGTGGCAAGTTCAAACCAGATGTTGGTGGCATTCCTGGATTGCCATACCAAACACCATATTGATCGTTTCCATTGTTTCCTGCTCCTGGCATTTCATCCGTTGGAGTTCTTAAAAAGAATACACCTGAAGCATTATCAAAGTTTCCGCTACTTGTTACAGGATTCAATCCTACACTTGCGGTGTTTCCTGAAAAATCTCCTGCTAATAATTTTGTAGCTGCTGGTGCTGGATCTGGGTCAACAGTTGGTTCAATAGAAAGCACAAAAGTTGTCGCTGCGGCTAATTGATCTGCATTTACCGCAAAAGAAGTTCTTGATAAAGCTCCTGAATCATTTACCGTAAATGTTCCTGTTGAAACTGGACTTCCATCTACAATAATCCATCCTTCATATACAAAGTCTGCACCTAAATTTTCTAACCCATTAAGGTTTACATTTAAATTGGATAATGCTACTGTGGCATCATCATCGTTACTACATGAGACAGCGAAGAATCCTAACGCTAATCCCAAAAACATTTTTTTTATCATTGCGAGTATTTTTTTATGATTATGATACAAATGTATTGTAGTAAAATCACCTAAAATGTTAGCTAGCTAACACTTCTTAAAAATTTTATATTTTTTTTAAAAAAACTCACTTTTTTGATCTTTTAAAAATTAAGTCATTAAAAATTTCAATAAACTAAATATCAGTCACTTAAATAAATTTAATTAAACAAAAAACACAACATAAAAACAAAACCCAAAACTGTCATGCTGTCATGTCAATTTTGGGCAACTTTTAGTCAAGTTTTAGGGAGAATCAGTAGTTTTTCAAGCTATGTTTTTTAACCGATAAAACGAATTTCTTTTCGATTGAAATCAATGATATTTTCTTCTTTTAATTCGTTCATAATGATGTTTAATGTTGGTCGTGAAGTGCCAATTAGACTTGCAATATCTTTTTGTGTGTATGGATGTTTTACTACATGATCGCCTGTTTCTGGACATTCATATCCATGTTCTTCACAGAGTTCTTTTAGGAATTCTAGCAAGCGAGTTTTGGTATCTTTAAAGAGTAATAATTGCAATCTGCGTTCTAGTTTTTTGATTCGAAAACCGATGAACTTATAAATTTTTAATGTGAAGGTTTGATTATCTCTCATTAAATCGTGCATGGTGTCAACAGCAATTGGACAGATAGACGTTGAATTGTCAACCGACTGCGCAAATTCGTTTCGTTTTTCTTCGCCCAAAATTGCTTTTTCGCCAAACAATTCTCCTTTCGATAAAATTGATTTTACTACTTCTTCTCCATCTTCTGTGTAGTACCCAAGTTTTACTTTCCCTTTGTCAATTAAATAGACTTTGTTGGCGGAATCTTCTTCAAAATAGATATAGTCTTGTTTTTTGTACGCGTCAAATTCATGGCTTTTTTTGTACTTCTTGAATTTATGCGGACATAGGATATTAAAGAGATTTACATCATTAAAATACCAAAGAGAATTCATAATTTGTGTTGTTACTTTTTTTAGGCTTTATCGAGGTTATTAATTCAGAAGTCGCATAAAAAAGTAAGAACTTACAGTAAGGCAAAAAAAAACTCCAGTGAATTGCTGGAGTTTTAAATATATATTTTATAGCTTTTTACACGTGCAATGCTCTATCTTCTGTTGCGGCTAATGCAGCTTCTTTGATTGCTTCTGCAAATGTTGGATGTGCGTGTGACATGCGCGCGATGTCTTCCGCAGATGCTCTGTATTCCATAGCAACAACGGCTTCCGCAATTAAATCGGCAGCTCTAGCGCCAATCATGTGAACTCCTAAGATTTCGTCTGTTTTTTCGTCAGCTAAGATTTTGATGAAACCATCTAAATCCATACTTGCTCTACTTCTACCTAAAGCACGCATTGGAAATTGACCTGATTTGTACGCAATTCCAGCATCTTTTAATTCTTGTTCTGTTTTTCCAACGGCTGCAACTTCTGGCCATGTATAAACAACGCCTGGAATTAAGTTATAATCGATATGTGGTTTTTGTCCCGCAATGATTTCTGCTACCATTGAACCTTCTTCAGAAGCTTTGTGTGCTAACATTGCTCCTTTTACAACATCACCAATTGCGTAAATATTGGAAACATTCGTTTGCAAATGTCCGTTTACTTCTACGCGTCCGCGATCGTCTAGTTTTACACCAGCAGCTTCTGCGTTCAATCCGTCAGTATATGGACGACGACCTACAGAAACTAAACAGTAATCGCCTTTAAATTCTACTTCTTCTCCATTTTTATTATCCGCTTTTACGATTACCTCATCACCAACGCGTTCTACTGATTTTACTTTGTGCGACGTATTGAACTTGATCTTTTGCTTTTTAAGCACTTTCGTTAATTCCTTAGAAAGTCCTGCATCCATTCCCGCAATAATTCTGTCCATGAATTCAATTACTGTAACTTCTGCTCCTAAACGTTTGTAAACTTGTCCAAGTTCCAAACCAATAACGCCACCGCCAATTACTAGCATGTGTTTTGGTACTTCTTTTAGTTTTAACGCTTCTGTTGAAGTGATAATACGCTCTTTGTCTAAATTGATAAATGGCAAGTTTGATGGCTTACTTCCCGTAGCAATGATGATATTTTTTGCTTCAATTTCTTCTGTAGCACCATCATTCTTAGCGATGTTTACGTGTGTAGCATCTTTAAAACTACCCAAACCTTCATATACATCAATTTTATTTTTTTTCATCAAGAAATCAATTCCTCCTGTGGTTTGATCGACAACTGCTTGCTTGCGCGCGATCATTTTTTCAAGATTTACTTTTACATCTCCTGAAATTTCAATTCCATGAGTGTCAAAGTGCTTGATCGCTTCTTCGTAATGGTGTGAAGAATCTAGCAATGCTTTCGATGGAATACAACCTACATTTAAGCAAGTACCTCCTAAAGTGCTATATTTTTCAATGATTGCAGTTTTCATTCCTAATTGCGCACAACGTATTGCGGCAACATATCCGCCAGGACCAGAGCCAATTACGGCTACATCGTATGAATTCATATTCTTGTGTTTTTTGAACTATTTTGATTGTCAAGAATACAAAAGTACAACTATTTTAGGGTTGTGCAATGCTTTGCCGTGAGAAACACTTCTGCTTTTAAACTTGTTTTTATATTGATGCGAAACTCTTAGGTTATTTCGCGATTATGCGATTCAGTTATTTGATTGAAAAAACCATTCAATAGCATTATGAGCTAACTCGGAAAACCTAGCATTTCACCCATGCCAACTGTAAATAACCAACTTCCATAGATTGCATGTTCTATAGAGACTAGAAAGGTAGAACGTGTTTTTTGAAAGGTAAGCGCAAAGAGAATTCCGCCAAGGAAAGTTAGAATTAAAACCAAGCTATTTTTAAAAAAGAAATGTGCCAAACAAAATACAATTGCATTGATAAATACTACTAAATTCTTGTTTTTGAATAGCGTTTCATACCGTAAGAAGAAAAATGTACGATAGATAAGTTCTTGTGGATATACTGAAAACAGACTATATATGAATAAAATGATAATCCAAATTAAAGGTTTGGTTCGCACAATGATGAACAATTTAGAAGCATCTGTAAAGTAAACATAAGCTATAGTAAGTATGATGATTGCACAGAGTAAAAACAGCGTGCGCCGCCAAAATAGTTTCCAGTTTAACGATTTGTTGATTTTGAAACGTTGTTTTTCCACTTTGAGTAAAATCCAAAGTATGTAAAAGAATCCGATGAGAATTGCTGCTATTTTTAGATAGATCGGATACTTCAGTACCAAACTCACGGGCAATGCTATGAATAGTAAAAAGAATTCGGTGAGTTTGTAGGAAGTACTTTGTATCTGCATGCTATACTGCTTTTTCTTTGATTTCTTGTTGAATTTGCTTGGAAGTCTTCCGCGAACCATCATGACTCCATCCTGGTGGATAAAATACGTATTTTAAACGCTGTCGCCAATTTAGATTGGGAGTTTTTACATCATTCCAAATGGCTTTCCATTCGTGAAACACCACATTTACAGGTCCTTTATCTTTTAATTTTGAAGTTAAACCATATTGAATAGGTTCGTAATTGTCTTCTTCTTTTTGAAATGTTCCGAAGATACGATCCCAAATAATGAGAAACATGCCCATATTTTTGTCTAAATATTTTCCATTGGAAGCATGATGTACTCTATGATGTGATGGCGTGACTAAAATCCACTCTAGGAAACCCATTTTTTTGATCGATTCCGTATGCACCAACGTTCCGTAGATTTGCAATATCGCGTACGCCGCCATGACATGCAACGGATGAAATCCTAAGAAAGCCAACGGACAAAAGAATAAATATCTGTACAACGGTTGAAATACCGAAGCTCTGAATCCCGTAGAAATATTAAAGTATTCTGAGTTGTGATGTGTGACGTGAACTGCCCAAAAGAAACGACTTTTATGATCTACATAATGTTGTACGTAATAAGCAAAATCTTGTAGAATGAAAACGCCAATCCAATACCAAAGTGTAAATTCCAAATCTAATACTCGGTAATAATAAAAGTACAACATAATTCCAAACGAAATACCTTTCATCAGCAGATCGAGTCCAAAATTAAACAAAGCCGCATATACATTCGTAGCGGTATCTCCAATGGTATACAACTTGCGTTTTAAAATAGAAGAATAGATCATTTCTCCTATAATTGCAGTTGCATGTATAGGAACACTCCACATGTATATGAATTCTTGTGTTAGATACTTTTCCATCTCAACAAAAGATAAATATAAAAAGTTTCTGTATTAAATATTGATTGATGTGGTATGTTTTACTTCATCAATGACAAATATACTATGCGTATTTCCAATATTTGGAATCGCTGTAAGTTTTGTAACCATGAAATCGCGATACGCTTCCATATCTTTTACCAAAACTTTCAGAATATAATCATAATCACCACTTACATGATAGCATTCTAAAACTTCTTCTAGTTTTATGATTTCACGTTCAAATTTGACAACAAATTCTTTTGAGTGTTGCGTAAGACGAACATGACAATGCGCCATAAAGTTTTTTTCAATTTGTTTTCTATTCAATAACGCCACATATCTTTTGACAACTCCTTCTTTTTCAAGCTTTTTCACACGTTCATAAACAGCAGTTACGGAGAGGTTCAATTTATTAGAAAGCTCTTTATTGGTCTGTTTACTATCATTTTGAAGCAATGTGAGTAATTCTTTATCGGTTTGATCGAGTTTTAACATGGAAAATAATCTATACGTTTATATTTATTAAACTGTCTAATTTATTTTTTTCATTTAAATAGCTAATTTATAGTTTTATTTTCTATTAAATAAAATAATAGTTGATTTTAATTCCTATTTTATTGAATTTTGATTGATATTAAAAACATACTCTTATGAAATTCAATCCCGCAAACAACATTCAAGATTTACAATATTTTGGCGAATTTGGAGGTGTCAATCCTTCCATTTCAGATTCATCAACCTACACGTTTCTTTCTGCAAAAACCATGTTTGATACATTTGAAGGCAATGCCGATGGTTGTTATTTATATTCACGACATAGTTCTCCAAGTAATTTATACTTAGGAGAAGCTTTGGCAGCAATGGAAGGAACAGAAACCGCCAATGTTTCGGCTTCCGGAATGGGCGCAATTACACCTGTGTTGCTTCAATTGTGTAAAAGTGGCGATCATATCGTGTCAAGTCGCACAATTTATGGTGGAACGTATGCTTTTTTAAAGAATTTTACACCGCGTTTTCAAATTGAAACTTCTTTTGTTGATATTACCAAATTGGACATGGTAGAAGCTGCCATCACACCAAACACAAAAGTACTGTATTGTGAAGCAGTAAGTAATCCTTTGTTGGAAGTTGCGGACATTGCTGGACTTTCCAAAATAGCAAAAAAACACAATATACAATTGGTTGTAGACAATACTTTTTCGCCATTATCAATTGCGCCTGCAAAATTGGGTGCTGATATTGTTATTCATAGTTTAACAAAATTTATCAATGGTTCCAGTGATACTGTTGGTGGTGTAGTTTGTGGAACACAAGCATTTATAGATCAATTGCGAAATGTAAATGATGGCGCAAGTATGTTATTAGGTTCAACCATGGATAGCTTACGAGCAGCTTCGGTATTAAAAAATCTAAGAACACTTCATATTCGCATGAAACAACACAGTGAGAATGCCGCTTATTTGGCTGAAATGTTCGAAAAAGATGGTTTAAAAACTGTATATCCAGGATTAGCGTCTCATCCTTCACATAAATTGTTTAAAAGCATGATGAACGAAGATTATGGGTTTGGAGGAATGCTAACTGTAGATGTAGGAAGTATTGACAAAGCCAATGAATTGATGGAATTGATGCAAAAACGCAATTTAGGCTATTTGGCAGTAAGCTTAGGATTTTACAAAACACTATTCAGTGCGCCAGGTACATCGACTTCCTCAGAAATTCCAGAAGATGAACAAGCAGCAATGGGCTTAACAGATGGCTTAATTCGTTTCTCTGTTGGTTTGGATAATGACATCAAACGAACGTATGCAATAATGCGCGAATGCATGGAAGCACTAAATATCTTAAAGCCTGAACTGGTGTAATTTACAATATTTAGTTAACATTATTTTATGTAGAAAGGAACGCCGAAAAAACGTTCCTTTTTCTTTTTTGTATTACAACCTAAAAAGAAATCACTTAAGTAATTCTACTTGATTTAGAATAATTTTTTTCAAATTACGGATTCCCGTAAAATAAGGCGATTGTTTTTAATTATTATTGAAGTCCCAGATAATGGTTAAACCACAATATGTTTTATGAGTAAGAATGTCTATATATTACGAGAAAGTAAAGAAACAGGAGAATTACATCTTTTTTTGGCAAATTCTACTGAAAAAAACGAATGTAAATCACAGCATAAGTCTATTTGTGGACAGATGAATATTGAAGATAAATCGAGAACAATTTTTTCCTGTCAGCCAGAAGATCGTGCGCGTACACAATGTGCTAAAATTGGCAGAGCTGTTTGTACTACTTGCGTGAGTCATTTGTATATGGATAAAATTTAAACAAAAAACCTTTTCCCGATTCTCCCTCTTTTTTGAGTACTATTAGATTTTATGGCTTTCCGTAAGTTTCTATATGTACTCATGTGTAATTTTGTGAGGAATTTAAAATCTGATTAGAATTATGAGCGATTACAATCTGTACACTTTAAAAGAAAACGACCAAGAGCAATTTCATCTATTTAAATCAAGAAGGGAACTAGATGGTAGTTGTTCAGCTAGAAGTAAGTCTATATGTAAAAAAATGGATCACAAGAGAGCAAGTAAATTTACCTGTAAATCAGAAAAAGAAGCAAGACTTAAATGCGCAGAAATCGGCAAAAGCGTTTGTGGCACATGTGTGAGTCATTTGTATGCAGATTATGAGTAAATGACGAGATTCCTGCCTTCGCAGAAATGACAATTACACAACAGCTAACAACCAACAGCCAACAGCCAACAGCCAACAGCTAACAGCTAACAGCTAACAGCTAACAGCTAACAATTTACTTCCCCTTTATCCGCTCCCAAAAAATATGCAATACTTTCTCCATAGTAACATCTTCATCAATTTCAGGATCAAGTTCTTCCATATTGAGTCGGTCGCCTTGTTTATAAACTCTAAATGAAAAATCAATGCTTTTTCCGTTACCAATATCTAGCGAAGGATAACGTAAATCTGTATAACTATAAGAACCGTCTTCGTTTGCTTTCAAATTGTAATAATCATCACTAAACCAATTTAGCTTTTTCAAATCAGGATGAGATTCTGGAATTAAATTGTGACTTTTAGGAATAATCTTCCAATCAGTAAAAATCGCTTTTGAGTCAAACAACGAATAATAACCAACTTGATAATTTTTTTCTGTCTCTGCAACTCCGTACCATAAAATATTATTAAAAACAGACGTTTCCGTATTGTAACGTTGATATTCTATTCCTTTTTCTGCCAACGTTTTTTTAAACAATGTATTGATATACAACTTATTCCCAATCGTAAATAACATGTACGCAGAACTGATTCCCAACCCCAACTTTAACCATAATCTTCGTGTCGGATTCTTTCTATTGAAAAACATTAGTACAATTAAACACAATAAAAATGGCACTGTATAACTAGGATCTACCACCGAAATATTACTAAATGCTACTCGATAATCACTAAATGGTAAAAATAACTGTGTTCCGTATCCTGTAAAACAATCTAAAATAGGATGTGTAAAAATTGACCAGAAAAAGAGCCAATTCCAGTCTTTCCGTGTTGTTGTGTCTTTCCGTTTACCTTTATCATACAATTTATGAATCAACCATCCGAAGAAAAAAGCTGCTGGAATTGCAAAAAAAATGGAATGCATAAATCCTCTATGAAATAACATGGCGTCAATTTGATTGTCGTAGATCATGTTTCCCACAAAAACATCCAAATCGGGAATTGTGCCACCAATAGCGCCAAATAACAAGGCCTTATTACCTATTTTCTTTCCCATTGCAGCTTCGCCACAGGCAGCTCCAAGTACAATTTGTGTCAATGAATCCATAAATAGATTTAATTATAAGTTTGCAAAGGTACGCAACCAAATTGATTTGCATAGTAGTTTACAAAATCGTAACATTACGCTAAGAAACTAACCGAATCATTATGCAAGACAAGAACAACATTTCTGAAACAAAAGCAAACGATCAAACCATCATAAATAATAAGGAGTTAAGCATTTGGGAAGCATTAATTCCTGTGGTAATTTTGATGGGTTTATTAGCATATAATATCTTTCTTGTAGAAGATCAGGAATGGTTTGGTGGCTATACCAATCAAATTATTTTACTCATTGGTGGTGGCGTTGCCATGATAAGTGGCTTTTTTAATAAAGTATCTTTCGGGTTAATGTTAAAAGAAATTTGGGAAAATCTACGCAGCGTTTTTGTTCCAATTATGATTTTATTTTTGGTTGGAGCTTTAGCTGGAACTTGGCTTGTAAGCGGAATTATTCCTGCCATGGTATATTACGGTTTGCAAGTGCTGAGTCCAGAAATATTCTTGCCAGCTTCTGTAATTATCGCCGCTATCATTTCGATTGCTACAGGAAGTAGTTGGACAACTTCTGCTACGGTGGGTATTGCGTTGATTGGAATTGGTAGTGCTTTGGGAATTCCAACAGGAATGATTGCTGGAGCCGTAATTTCTGGAGCTTATTTTGGAGATAAAATGTCTCCATTAAGTGATACTACCAATCTAGCTCCTGCGATGGCTGGAACAGATTTATTTACACACATTCGTTACATGACATTTACAACTGTTCCTACAATTGTAATTACGCTTATTGTATTTGCAATATTAAGTTCAACGATTGAAACGAACGGAAACGGCGCAGATACGGCTTTTATTCTAGAAACTATTAACAATAACTTCAATATTACACCTTGGCTATTTGTGGTTCCTTTGGCAGTAATCGCACTAATTTTACTCAAAACAAAACCACTAATTGCACTATTAACAGGTGTAGTACTTGCTGCAATTTTTGCATTTATCTTTCAACCAGATGTGATGAAAAAACTTTCTGATTCAAAAATGTCAGTAATCACAAATGCAATCTTTACAGATACGAACATTGAAATTCCAGATGAGCAATATGTAGCAACATTCTCGGAAAAAGAACTTGAAACGATTAAAGCTGACGAAGATTTAAAAAATATTTTTACAGGAGATGATGTAAAGAAAATATACACTAAAAAAGACTTAGCGGAAGTATTTGCTGGACATTCATTATCGCAAGAAGCTGTCGCAACAAAAGCAGATAGTTTGGAGAAACTCATCACAATTAAACGATTGAAAAAATTATTCGGTTCTGGCGGAATGAATGGAATGTTATGGACAATTTATTTAATCATCTGTGCCATGGTTTTTGGTGGTGTGATGGACGCAATTGGTGCGTTATCAAGAATTACACAAGCATTACTAAAAATGGCAACGAGCGTTTTCGGACTCTTTGCAAGTACGGTGGCAAGTTGTTTAGGATTAAATATTATTGCTTCCGATCAATATTTGGCATTGGTAATTCCTGGAAAAATGTTTAAAAAAGCTTATGAAGATAGAGGTTTGGCTCCTGAAAACTTAAGTAGAACCTTAGAAGATTCAGGAACGGTTACTTCGGTATTGATTCCTTGGAATACATGTGGAGCATATCAATCTGGCGTATTAGGTGTTGGCGTTGGCGAATATTTTATGTACGCTATTTTTAACTGGTTAAGTCCATTTACAACCTTATTATTTGCTGCATTTAAAATTAAAATCAGACAGTTGCAAGGGAAAACAGCCTAATACACAACAACATACAAAAAGCCTTGAAAACTTAATATATTCAAGGCTTTTGCCTTTTTATAACAATAACCTATTGTTTAAAATTTGACTTATAAGTATTATCTATTATTCGATAAAAAATTAAAATTTTCTTCACACAAAACTCCTTCTTACTTAGCTATATTTGCTACTTGAAAATTAATAATTTTAAAAAGATATAATTATGGCATTTGTAGGAAAAAAATTTCCAAATTTAAATGTAGACGCAATGAACGAAATGGGCGATACTTTCAAGTTAAACGTCCTAGAAGAAGCGGTCAATCACAAGAAAAAAGTATTATTATTCTGGTATCCAAAAGACTTTACTTTTGTTTGTCCAACAGAATTACACGCTTTTCAAGCAGCTTTGGCTGAATTTGAAAAAAGAAACACAATTGTTATCGGAGCTTCATGTGATACTCCAGAAGTACACTTTGCTTGGTTAAACACTGCAAAAGACAACGGAGGAATTGAAGGTGTAACGTATCCTTTATTAGCAGATAGCAACCGTAACTTATCAAGCATCTTAGGAATTTTAGATATTACAAACGAAGTATATGACGAAGAAACTGGAACTGTACAAGTAGAAGGTGATAACGTAACATACAGAGCTACGTATTTAATTGATGAAGAAGGAACCGTTTTCCATGAAGGAATCAATCACATGCCAGTTGGAAGAAACGTGAACGAATTTTTACGTTTAATCGATGCGTATTCTCACGTGCAAACAAACGGAGAAGTTTGTCCTGCAAACTGGGAAGAAGGTAAAGAAGCAATGCAACCAAATGCAAAAGGAACTGCAGAATATTTAGCAGCAAACTAATATAAAAATTGCTATGATACAAGAATTATCACAAGACAACTTAGCAGAAGTAATTGCAGAAAACGATACCGTTTTGGTGCAGTATTCAGCAACTTGGTGTGGAAATTGTAGAATTATGAAGCCTAAATTTAAAAAATTAGCTTCTGAGAATGAAAATGCTGTTTTCCTTATGGTTGATGCAGAGAAATTCTCAGAATCTAGAAAACTAGCTACGGTTGACAATTTGCCAACATTTGCAGCTTTTAAAGGTGGAGAATTCGCAAAACAAGTACAAACCAATAAGTTTGACGTATTAAAAGAACTCGTTGAAGAAGTTGTGTAATTAGTCAACATTAATACAAGATTTCCTTTTGCAAGGGAATAAAAATTATTTTTATGAAATTACCAGTAATAAAACATTTAACTTCTTTCATTTCAGAAAATGACGAAGATTATGTTATTGAAACGATTGAAACTTTAGAAGCTTTAACGGAAGTTCCTTCTTTAAAAGACGAAGAACTTGACGTGATTGGCGAACTGATTTCAAACATGTACGCGCTATTGAAGTACACAAAATGGAAAAAGAAGGAACGCCAAGAAAAGAAGCATTGAATAGTTTTATGCAACGTGTAATGGGATCGATTGATAAGTAATACACAAAAGTGTACATGCTAAAAAATCCGCTTCGTTTGAAGCGGATTTTTTTATACATGAATTTTGATTCTTATACCAAATCTACTATAAAATGTGATTTTAGAAACGAAGTTGCTTTGGTAGTGTAGAACGTAGTGGATTCTTTGCAGCCGTAGCTACGGAAAGGAGCTTCTAGAAACTACACTACCAAATGAACAAGCTTATATGTTGCATTTTATGGTTGCTTTGGTATTACTTTAAATCAAAACGATCTAAATTCATTACTTTTTCCCAAGCTTTTACAAAATCATTTACAAATCTCTCAGTAGCATCATCACTTGCATACACTTCTGCAATTGCTCTCAATTCAGTATTAGAACCGAAAATTAAATCTGCACGTGTTCCTGTAAATTTCACTTCTCCTGTTTTGCGATTACTACCTTCAAAATAACGATCATCATCAGAAGTAGCTTTCCAAGTATATGTAAAATCTAAGATGTTTTTTAAGAAATCATTGGTCAAACTTCCCACGTTATCTGTAAAAACTCCATGATGAGAACCATCGTAATTTGCACCTAATACACGCAAACCTGCAACTAAAACGGTCATTTCAGGTACCGATAAAGTCAATAGATTAGCTCGATCAATCAATAAATCTTCCGCAGCAATGTCTAAATCTGATTTGATGTAATTTCTAAAACCATCTGCCAAAGGTTCTAAATAATTAAAACCTTCAATATCTGTTTGTTCTTGTGTAGCATCTCCTCTACCTTGTGTAAATCCGACAGTTACAGAATGTCCTGCATTTTGAATTGCTTTCTCCACACCAACATTCCCTGCCAATACAATTAAATCTGCCATAGAAATTTCTCCGTTAAAATCACGTTGAATATTTTCTAAAGCTGATAATACTTTTGCTAATTCCGTTGGATTGTTTACTTCCCAACTTTTTTGTGGTTCTAAACGAAGTCGTGCACCATTTGCGCCACCTCTTTTGTCTGAACCTCTATAAGTTGAAGCTGAAGCCCAAGCTGTGGTTACTAACTGAGAAACACTCAACCCAGAAGCTGAAATCATTTTCTTCAAATCAGCAATATCGGCATCACTTAAAGTGTAACTTACTTTCGGAATTGGGTCTTGCCATAACAATTCTTCTGAAGGAACTTCTGGACCTAAATAACGATCAATTGGTCCCATATCACGATGTGTTAACTTGTACCAAGCGCGTGCAAAGGCATCTTCAAACGCTTTATGATCTTTATGAAAACGTTGAGAAATTTTTAAATATTCTGGATCTGTTTTCAATGCAATGTCGGCAGTTGTCATCATCAAAGCCTGTTTTCCGTTTGGATCACCTGCTTTTGGAGCCATTCTTGCATTAGATGCTGCAGTTGGTGTCCATTGATGCGCTCCCGCAGGACTTTTAGTTAATTCCCACTCATAATTTAATAGTACATCAAAATAGTCATGATCCCATTGTGTTGGATTTGGCGTCCAAGCACCTTCTATTCCACTTGTGATGGTATCATCTAAAACTCCTGTTCCAAAAGAATTTTTCCAACCTGTGCTCATTTCTTCAATTCCTGCTCCATGTGGTTCGGCTCCAACATATTTACTAGGATCGGCTGCTCCGTGTGCTTTTCCAAAAGTATGTCCACCAGCAACCAATGCTACCGTTTCTTCATCATTCATTGCCATTCTTCCAAAAGTTTCTCTCACATTTGCCGCAGAACCCATCGGATCAGGATTACCGTTTGGTCCTTCAGGATTTACATAAATCCAACCCATCATCACTGCTGCAAGCGGATTTTCTAAATCTCCATCTTCATAACGCTCATCATTTGCTCCCCATTCTGTCTCGCTTCCCCAGTAAACATCTTGTTCTGGTTCCCAGACATCTTCACGTCCACCCGCAAAACCAAAGGTTTTAAAGCCCATAGATTCTAAGGCACAGTTTCCTGCAAGGATCATCAAATCTGCCCAAGAAATTTTGTTACCATATTTCTGTTTTATCGGCCATAACAACAATCTTGCTTTATCTAAATTTCCATTATCTGGCCAACTATTTAAAGGAGCAAAACGCTGTGTTCCTGATCCTGCGCCTCCACGTCCGTCACCAACTCTGTAGGTTCCGGCACTGTGCCACGCCATACGAATCATAAAGCCTCCGTAATGTCCATAATCGGCTGGCCACCAATCTTGTGAATCTGTCATCAAGTCGATAACATCTTGTTTAAGTGCTGCAAAGTCCAAACTATTGAATGCTGCTGCATAGTCGAAATCTTCACCTAGTGGATTTGATTTTTCAGCATGCTGTCTTAAAATATTAAGTTTCAATTCGTTCGGCCACCAGTCTCTATTTTTTACACCATTACCAGCAGTTTCATTGGTTTTTCCACTAAAAAAAGGGCATTTTGCCATATTTTCATTGAGTTCAAAGCTTTCGCCACTGGCATTTCCATTTGAATGGGTGTTGTTTTCCATGAGTTTAAGGTTTTTCGATTATTATTAATAAGTACTAAAATTAACCATAATTTATTTAGAAAGCATCATGGGTAGATTGATTATAATTATTAATTAATAGTTTTTGACTATGAAAACATATTTTCAATAAGAAAAACTTATTTTATAAATTTTTGTGAAGTATTCGCCATTAAACTCATTATTGATTAAATTTACATGAAATAATTTAAACCAAAATACCATGGCAACAGTAAAATTAGGAGAAAACGAATTTCAAACCTCTGGAAATTTACCAAACGTAGGTGATAAAGCACCCGATTTTAAACTTACAACAGTTGATTTAGACACAAAAAGTTTGAGTGACTATAAGGGTTCAAGAGTAATTTTAAATATATTTCCTAGTATTGACACTTCTGTTTGTGCCACATCAGTAAGAACTTTTGACAAAGAGGTTGCGGAACTCGATAATACAAAGCTACTTTGCATTTCGCATGATTTACCATTTGCGCATAGCAGATTTTGTAAAGAGGAAGGACTCGAAAATCTTGAAGCACTTTCTGACTTTAGAGACGGAAGTTTTGGAAAAACATACGGTTTGGATTTGTTAAATGGTCCTATGCAAAAATTACATTCACGCGTCGTTATTGTGTTAGATGAAGAAGGTACTGTAATTCATACGGAGCAAGTTCCTAACATTGCCGATCAACCAAAATATTCTAAAGTTTTAGAAATACTTGGGAATGCGTAAATTTATTTTGGGAAGAATTCGTGGAATCGGATATGCGTTTAAAGGTGCATATTTGCTCATTACTACGGAAGCCAGCGTAAAAACACAGTTTTTTATTGGTGTTTTGGTCACTATCGCTGGTTTTTATTTTGAAATCTCTAAAACGGAATGGATGATTCAAATAGCAACTATTGGACTTATCATGAGCTTGGAAGGTATCAATACTGCTATTGAAGAAATTGCAGATTTTATTCATCCAGAACATCATAAAAAAATCGGATTGATTAAAGATTTGGCTGCAGGCGCAGTGTTTATCTTTGCGATAACCGCAGTGATAATTGGTTGTTTTATCTACATTCCAAAAATTATTCATTCCTAATTATCAAGAAATTAATTCTTCAAATTCTCATTTCATTTTTCTATCTAGTCTAAAAACATACGATAACTTCTCTCCTATTCGTTATAAATACAAGTATTTTGCGGAAAAACGTTTCGCATAAAGATTAATTTTAAATATCTTGCAACTTAAGCGTAATTTGTAATTTTGCAGTAAATAGCGATTCCTGAATGGCAAAGAAAAAAACCGTAAAGAAAACTAAAAAAACTCCGAGAGTCCCGAAATTCAAAAAACCTGATTTTACACTTACCCGACAGCATCGACTGATATTGGGAAGCTTACTCATGTTATTTGCAATTGCTTTGTTTATTGCGTTTGTTTCGTTTTTCTTTACATGGAAAGTCGATCAGAGTGAATTAGGCGGCGTTTCTCCATCAGCAGAAACCGCTAATTGGATGCAAAAATTTGGGGCAAATATTAGTCACTTTTTTATCTACAAAGGATTTGGAGTTGCTTCTTTCATATTTACAGGTTTACTTTTCTACACAGGATTGCACATTTTCTTGGATTCCAAAAAGAAGTTATTCAACCATTGGTTTTGGGGAAGTGTTGTGGTTATTTGGTGTTCCATATTTTTTAGCTTTTTCTTTTCTGATGTATCGCTTTTAGGAGGAACTGTTGGTTATGAAGTCAACTATTATTTAGAAAGTTATATTGGTAAAATTGGTATTGGACTTTTATTACTTTTTGGAGCCATTACGTATGCAGTATTGCGTTTGAGGCTTACGCCAGAAAGTGTCATGGAATATTTCAACAGGAAAGCAAAAGATATTAAAGACGATTTCGAAACTGTTGATACTACCGCCGAACCTACGTTAAAAGAAGAAACGACAGCATCAGAAACTGTTCCTTCACCAGAAAATGCTACCATTGAAGAAGCAACAGGCAAAAAAACAACAGTCGCAACTAAAACTACCGAAGATAAATCTGAATTTGAATTATCGGTTGAAAATTTACAGCCAACGATCAAAAATCATTCAGATCGAACTAAAAAAGACAACACTATCAAAGATGCTTCTTTCGAAGTTGAAATTCCAAAAGACGAAGAAGAAACTACGATTGAAGTAGAAAAAGTTATCGAAGAAAAAACCGTTACGGAAAATCTATCGGACAAACTTGTCAAAGAACACGGAGAATTCGATCCGAAACTCGAACTTGGAAACTTCCGTTTTCCAACTATTGAACTTCTGAAAGATTATACCAACGGAAGTTCCATCACTATCAATCAAGAAGAACTCGAAGAAAATAAAAATCAAATTGTTACCACGCTTCGTAATTATAAAATAGAAATTGCCAGCATCAAAGCTACGGTTGGACCAACGGTAACTTTATACGAAATCATTCCAGAAGCTGGTGTGCGTATTTCAAAAATCAAAAATTTAGAAGACGATATTGCACTTTCACTTGCCGCATTAGGTATTCGTATCATTGCGCCAATGCCAGGAAAAGGTACTATTGGAATTGAAGTGCCAAATAAAAAACCTGCCATTGTTTCCATGCGATCTGCAATTGCTTCCAAGAAGTTTCAGCAAGCAGAAATGCAGTTGCCAATTGCGTTTGGTAAAACGATTAGCAACGAAACTTTAGTGGTCGATTTAGCTAAAATGCCACATTTACTAATGGCTGGTGCAACAGGACAAGGAAAATCGGTTGGATTGAACTGTATTTTAACGTCCATTCTCTACAAAAAACATCCTGCTGAGGTAAAATTTGTATTGGTCGATCCGAAAAAAGTAGAATTGACTTTATTCAACAAAATAGAACGTCATTACTTGGCGAAACTTCCTGATTCTGAAGAAGCAATTATTACTGACAATTCTAAAGTAATAAACACATTGAATTCCTTGTGTATTGAAATGGATCAACGATATGACATGTTGAAAAATGCAATGTGTCGAAATATCGTAGAATACAACACAAAATTTAAAGCTCGAAAACTGAATCCGAATGACGGACATAAGTTTTTACCATATATCGTATTGGTTGTGGATGAATTTGCCGATTTAATCATGACCGCAGGAAAAGAAGTAGAAACACCAATTGCGCGTTTGGCACAGTTAGCACGTGCGATCGGAATTCACTTAATCATCGCGACACAAAGACCTTCTGTAAATGTAATTACAGGAATGATAAAAGCCAATTTCCCTGCCAGAGTTGCGTTTCGTGTCATGTCGAAAATAGATTCACGTACGATTTTAGACAATGCAGGAGCCGATCAACTCATTGGTCGTGGAGACATGTTATACACGCAAGGAAACGATTTAATTCGTATACAATGTGCCTTTGTTGATACGCCAGAAGTTGAAAAAATAACCGATTTTATTGGCGCACAAAAGGCATATCCTGACGCACACATCTTACCAGAATATCAAGGTGAAGAAAGTGGCACAAGTCTTGATGTAGACATTGCAGACCGAGATAAATTATTCCGTCAAGCTGCGGAAGTAATTGTCATCGCACAACAAGGTTCAGCTTCGTTATTGCAACGTAAGTTAAAACTTGGGTATAATCGTGCAGGACGAATTATCGATCAATTGGAAGCAGCGGGAATTGTAGGTCAGTTTGAAGGAAGTAAGGCGCGACAAGTGCTTGTTCCCGATATTTTAGCTTTAGAACAATTATTAGAAAACGAAAAAAATGGATAAAATGAGAAAATTAGTTTTAGTGTTCGTATTAAGTGTATTTGCGTTCAATGTAAATGCTCAAAATGCAGAAAAAGCCAAAAAACTATTAGATGAAGTTTCTGCAAAAGTGAATAGTTATGAAAATATTCAAATCGAATTCAAATACGAATTAAACAACAAAGAAGCCAATACCAAGCAAGAATCTAAAGGAAATGTAACGCTTGAAGGAGATAAATACTTGTTGAACTTTTTAGGATTTACCAAAATGTACGACACTAAAAAAGTGTATACCATTGTTCCTGCCAACGAAGAAGTAACCATTACAGATGCTGATGAAGATGAAACTTCTTTGTCGCCTTCGCAAATGCTTACTTTTTACAAAAACGGCTATTCGTACGCTTGGGATATATTACAAAACGTTCGTGGTCGAAAAATTCAATATGTAAAACTAACACCAATTGACTCAGAATCAGACATCAAAAGTGTTTTACTCGGAATTGACATCAAAACAAAACATATTTACAACTTAATTGAAACAGGAAAAAACGGTACAAATACGACTTTAACTGTTAATTCTTTTAAAACTAATCAGCCTTTATCAAAAAGCTTATTTATATTTGACGAATCGAAATACGAGGATTATTATATAGATAAAAACGATTAGTCTACTTGAAAATATTAGATAGATACATATTAAAGAGTTACCTCTTTACGTTCCTAACGGTGTTTGTAATATTTATGTGTATATTCATATTACAAACCGTTTGGCTTTTTATAGGCGAACTTGCAGGAAAAGGCTTAGATGCTGGAGTTATTTTTAAATTTCTACTCTACACTACACCAAAACTGATTCCGCTCGTATTGCCGTTAAGTATCTTGGTATCTTCTATTATGACTTTTGGTCGATTTGCGGAAAGCTACGAATTTGCCGCAATGAAATCTACAGGAATCTCGCTACAACGCGCCATGCGAAGTCTTATCATATTTATTGTAATTCTTGGTGTTGGAACGTTTTTCTTTAGCAATAGTGTTATTCCGTGGTCAGAATTCAAACAATACAACTTACGTAAAAACTTAGCAAAGAAAAAACCTGCTTTGGCTATTGGTGAAGGTGTTTTTAACGACATTGGAAACATCAATATCAAAGTAGACAACAAATACGGCGATAACGATCAGTTACTAGATAAAGTAATAATTCATCAAAAATCGAATGACAAGAAAAATCGTATTGTGATGAAATCAAAAAAAGGAGAATTGAAAAGTTCGCCAGATTCTGATATCTTACAAATGGTGTTGTTTGATGGAAATCGCTATGAAGATGTAAAATCGAATGATCCAAAGTCTGTCTTGCGCATGCAACATGCCAAAGTTTCTTTTGACAAATACATTATGAATGTTGACTTGCGTGACATTAATAAGGTTGACTTAGACGCGACAGATTACAATACATACAAAATGTTCAATGTAAAGCAATTAAATGATACAATTGCACTCTCAGAACGCAAATACGGACAAGAAAAAGTTGGTTTTGGAGATAATATGTACAAACGTACCGGAATGGTTATTATCGAAAAAGATTCGACCAACAAAGTACATCAAGATTCTATCATAGCTAACAAAAGTATTACTGACATTCTTTCGCTTAAAAACAAAAAACGTGCTTTAGATATTTCAATCACAAACATCAAAGGACGTATCACTACGCTTGAAAATACAAACAATCGTTTCAAACGTATTGAAAAGAAAATAAATCATCAAAAAATATACATGCACGATAAATTTGCTGTTGCTATTGCGTGTATCATTCTATTCTTTGTAGGCGCGCCATTGGGAGCAATCATTCGTAAAGGTGGAATTGGTTTGCCAATGGTTGTGGCAATTTGCTTATTTTTAGTATATCACTTTATAGGAATCTTTGGTAAAAACAGTGCTGAAGATGGTAGTATTCCTCCGTGGCTCGGTACATGGCTTTCTACTATGATTATGCTTCCTTTAAGTATTTACTTTACTCGTAGAGCGACTTCCGATCAAGGATTATTTAGCTTCTCATTAAAAGGATTGTTTGTAAAAGCAGAAAATGACGATGAAGATGTTGTAGATGAACCTGCTGTTATTACGAATACAGACCGAGAAAGCACTGACAAATTCAATGCTTTAAGCGATCAACAATTGATGGACGTTGCAAAAAACTATCGTCAATACAATTATACTGATGGTGAACGCAGTTTAGCAATTGAAATGTTGGGAGAACGTGGTATTTCTGAACGACGTTTAAAAGTATTAGGCTTCTTTGAAAATAAACAATACACTAAGGCACAAAATGCATACGATCGATTTGTGAAAAATTCAAAAAAAGCGATTATATACTATATTCCAACACTTATCATTAGCATTGTTTTACCCGTATTAGCCAATAATGTAGACATGCCTCTTTATCTTGCAGTTAGCATACTAATCGTAGGAATTATTGTTTCATTGCTTTATCTCTACTTCTTAATAAAATCATTCTTCAATTACCAATCGCTACATGAAGCACTAGATAAAAAACTAGATTTTGGAGGAATTTTAGCATTTCTTTTATTGGGAATGCCATTGTATTTTATTGCCTATTTCTACACATTACGTGTGGCAAAAGACCGCATGAAACTATTGAATTAAAGCTAACATAGCGACAAATAATACTCACATCAATCTTTACTATCTTTTAATCGATCTTTTTTGATAAGAATGATTATTTTTGTCTTCAAATTATACAGAACAAATGACCACATCTACAAAAGTGAAAGCCAATACACAATTAGACAGCATCCACGAAGCCATTGAAGATATCCGACAAGGAAAAGTAATTATTGTAGTAGATGATGAAAATCGTGAAAATGAAGGTGATTTTTTAGCGGCGGCTGAAAAGGTAACGCCCGAAATGATTAACTTCATGGCAACTCACGGACGCGGCTTAATCTGCGCACCTTTAACGGAAAATCGTTGTAAAGATTTAGAACTCGGAATGATGGTGAGCAACAACACCGATCCGATGGAAACCGCTTTTACCATTTCTGTAGATTTGAAAGGAAACGGCGTAACTACTGGAATTTCTGCTTCCGATCGTTCAAAAACCATTCAAGCATTAATTGATAAAAACACAAGACCTTTTGATTTGGCACGTCCAGGACATATTTTCCCGCTCAAAGCGAAAGAAGGTGGCGTATTGCGTAGAACTGGTCATACAGAAGCTGCTATCGATTTTGCACGCCTAGCTGGATTGCAACCTGCTGGTGTGATTGTGGAAATTATGAACGAAGACGGAACCATGGCGCGTTTACCACAATTGCTTGAAGTTGCTAAAAACTTCGATTTAAAAATTGTTTCTATTGAAGATTTAGTTGCCTACCGAATGGAACATGATTCCTTGATTGAAAAGAAAGAAGACTTTGACGTACAAACCCGTTTTGGCGATTTTCGCATGCGTGCTTACCAACAAACCACCAACAATCAGCTACATATTGCTCTGACAAAAGGAAGTTGGGCAGATAATGAACCCGTGCTTACACGAATTAATTCCACTCTTGTAAACGATGACATTTTAGGAACCTTGACCAACAATGCCGATAAAAAGCTAGATGACATGTTTCGTTTGATTAACGAAGAAGGAAAAGGTGCGATTGTATTTATCAATCAAGATAGCAGTTCGCTGAATTTACTTCGCAGAATCAAAGAATTGAAAGCCTTGCAAAGTGATGGTGAATACAAAGCTCCAAAGATAAAGATGGATTCGAAAGACTTCGGAATTGGTGCGCAAATTCTACACGACATCAACATTAGCAAAATTCGTTTGGTTACTAACACACATCAAGAAAAACGTGTTGGAATGATTGGTTATGGTTTGGAGATTGTGGACTATGTTTCTTATTAAGTAGAGCGCACTTTGTGCTTTTAGATCGCTGCGCTTTTAGATGTCAGATCGCTTCGCTTTTAGACTTTTTCTTGAATGCTGAGTGTTGAATGTTGAATTTTAAATTGTTTAGCTTGTTTGTGGAAATGTTTCAAAGTTTACACAGTATTTCCTTTGAAATCTCTCAATACTAATATCTCAATTCTCAATACTGATTTTTAGACCGCTTCGCTTTTAGACTTATTCTTAAATGCTGAGTGTTGAATGTTGAATTTTAAATTGTTTAGCTTGTTTGTGGAAATATTTCAAAGTTTACAACGTATTTCCTTTGAAACCTCTCAATACTAATATCTCAATACTCAATACTTTTTTTAGATCGCTTTGCTGTTAGATCGCTGCGCTGTTGGATGTTAGACCGCTTCGCTTTTAGATTTATTCTTAAATGCTGAGTGTTGAATGCTGAATTTTAAATTGTTTAGCTTGTTTGTGGAAATATTTCAAAGTTTACACAGTATTTCCTTTGAAACCTCTCAATACTAATATCTCAATTCTCAATACTTATTTTTAGATCGCTTTGCTGTTAGATTTTTTCTTGAATGCTGAGTGTTGAATTTTAAATGTTGAATTGTTTAGCTTGTTTGTGGGAATATTTAAAAGTTTACAACGTATTTCCTTTGAAATCTCTCAATACTAATATCTCAATTCTCAATACTGGTTTTTAGATCGCTTTGCTGTTAGACTTATTCTTAAATGCTGAGTGTTGAATGTTGAATTTTAAATTGTTTAGCTTGTTTGTGAAAAAGCTTTAAAATAAGCACCGTATTTCCTTTGAAACCTCTCAATAACTTCGTTTTCGATATTTGAAATAAAAGAAAATAATACTGATTCCTACAATCGCAAAACCGATAGTTTTCCAAATATTTACAGAGGTTGACAATGCTTCGGTGTTGCCAGTTAACACCATTCCGCTCCAATAATAAGGAGAGCTTTGACTCGTATTTGCATACTTTTTTAAATACATCAATTTTGCATGGTGTAAGGCTTCTGACTTTGTTTGTCCTGCGGCTAAATTTGATCGGAAAGTTGTAAAGATTTCCATTCCTGATTTTTCATTCAAATTCCATAAAGAAGCCACAACACTTTTACTACCTGAATTCAAAAATGCTCTTGTCAAACTAAATACACCTTCACCTTCATTAAAAATTCCCGCAGATGTTTTGCAAGCATTCAACACTACAAGTTCCTTCGGATTGTTCAAAAAGTAAAGCTCATTTGGATATACTTTTTCATCAAACATTGCCAACCAAGGAATTGTATTTGTAGTTCCCGCATGCGATGATATATATACTTGTGAAGTTTCATTGTATGCTTTTAAAAACCTTTCTTTCGTAGCATTTTCATTTAAGAAAGTTGTTCCTTCAAATACGTTTTCAGAAGTTGTACTTAAGCTTGTCAATGTAGTATCTTTAAATTTTGTAAGCATAAATGAAGTACTTTCTGGTTTTCCGTTACTGCGATTCAACTCATTTTGTCTATCTAATGAAAACGAATACCGATAACTTACTTCTTTCTCTTGTATAAGATAGGTTTCTTCTAGTTTTTTAGAGATTGAAGTCGGTAATAGTTCTAAAGGAAGTGTATGAATATTTCCATCAGAAACAACCGTTAATTTGGTTGCTTTTTGATACATAGTACTTTCCCAAAAAGGCAACAATTGCTGATATATTTTAAATCCTTCTTGCTGAAAATTTGTTGCTTCTGCTGTAGTTTCAAAAGGTTTGGTATATAGTTTTTGAAAGGCAGTTATGCTACTTTTCAAAGATTTCAAATCTTTCAAAGGATATATTTGCAACGACTTTTGATTCATCAACAAAACATATCCATCTTCTTCTCCCAATATATAAGCGATGACAACTTCATATTCTGCCAAGCTTTCTTGAACTTTTTCAGTAGCAATTATTGGCAAACTTGTTCGATACCGAAGGTAATTAGGATATTCTTTTTCAATCCCACGTACGTATTTATGATACTTTTCTTTTGCTGTAAAATAATGTGATTTTAAACTGTCTTTCTTCTTATCAGATACAAACAATTGCTCCATTTTTTTTACGCTTTGAGAAAGCATTTGCTCTTTCTCTATCACTTCTTGTGGCAACTTAGCCATTCGCTTTGCGCTAAATGCGGAAATATTTTCTAAAAGTGTAACACCTTTACTTTTTTCAATATAATAAAATGCTTTTGCGGGATTATTAAGTAAAAAACAGATTTTAACTGCATTTACATATAGCTTCGCTCCTTCTTTCCGCCAAAATAGTTTGGATAGTTTTTCTTTACTTTCAAAGTAGATATCGTCAATTACTTTATCAATCAATTGTAAGGTTTGTTCTGCTGCTAATAAGTCTTTTTTGTTTTTTGTAGTTTCATAAAAACGAAGCCAAGCATGTTGTTTATCAATCAAATAACCTAAAATAAACTTTCGATCAGAAGAAGCTATAATCTTCTCATAATCAGGAAGATTTTCTTTTGTTTCCCAATGAAAAGGCAACAATTCATTCACAGCCTTATTGTAAAATTTTATTCCTTTTTCATATTGCTTTTGTCGCACATAAATATCGCCCAAATTATCATAAATAGTACTTTTTTCATCCACAGCATTTCCAACAAACAACAATGCTTTCTCATTTAATAAAAGTGCTTCGTCGAGTTCCGATTTTTTAACATAAACCAACGCTTTGTTCATGTAGATTTGAGCAATTTTTAGAGAATCTTCTATTTTTTCTGCAATTAGTAAAGACTTATTATAATACGATAAGGAAGTTTTGTTTTGCTGGCTGTGGTATAGTATTGTTCCTAGATTGAATAAGATCATCAATCGCTGTTTTTCCGTAGCCTTTGCTTTATCCGCAAAATTTAAAATTTCACTTTCCAAAGCTTTAAAATCACTATTCGTAAAGCGGTATTTTTGCTCAACAAACAAGGTCAATTTATTGATATAAACACCTAATAGATTTCTTTTAGCTTCCACTTTTTTAAAGATAGTTTCTGCTTGGTCAAAATAATCCAATGCGCGTTGATAATCGCCAGTGTTTTTGTAAACACGCGCCATAAGTTCATAGGCTTTTCCACTCCTTTTATCTTTTACTTTTACAAAAGATAACAAACTGTCATGATAGGTCAGCACATTGTTGTAATCTTCTTGAAACCAATAGAAATATCCTAAATTATAGTACGTTCTCGCTATGAGGTTTTTATTAGATGAAACATACTTTTTACGCAGTGCCAATTCTTTTTTCAGGAAAGGAATTGCGCTTGGTTTGTCCACTTTATTACATAGTTTTACAACCAAATAGCAAACGTCTGCATGCGTTTCCTTGTTTGAGTATTCCTTATGAAGTATTGTAGTTTGAAACGCAGTAATTTTTTCTTTCTGAGAGATTTGAAGTTGCATGACAGAATCATAAACTTTTTGTGCATTATGTTGCGCTTTTACCGTACACATAAAAAAAAGCAAACAAAAAGTGAGCACGATATATTGTATAATACGATTGTTTTTCACTTTTTGCAGGCTCATTATCAAATCTTCTTTTTTTTAGTAGAAGATTCTAAAATACTATAAATCTAAATAAGAAGCATATTTAATTTGGTTTAGACTGCTCGATTGAATTTTATCTTGTAAAATCCTGTGATATAACATATCTACAGACATTCCTTGTTGGTATTTTAATGCTGCAAATCCTGCAGTTTTTGCTGACGAATACGAAGACCCTGTAATTGAAATTGGAGCTGTTTCTGGTGCTGAATAAAACGGAATTCCTATGCCTTTTACAGCAATATCAACAGATACAAAACCATAATTGGAAAGCGACAAAACCAGATTTGGCGGTATTTCACCATCTACAGCCGTTACTGACAGCACATTTGCCGTGGTGTAAGACGATGGAAAATGTGGAGTCAAATCATTATCAGCACCTGTATTTCCTGCGGAAGTTACCATTAAAATATCGCGTTCTGTCTCTTTAATATAACTTTCAATAACTGTTGAGGGAGTTTCTGTCCATCCAAAACTCATATTGATAATATTTACTTTTTTCTGAATAAGATAACTCAACCCACAACCTATTTGAAACAAGGAACCTTTTCCTGCTGCATCAAAAGCTTTTGCGGGTATAATCTCAAAATTAGTTCCTGTATTTTCAAGTTGTTCGTATGCCAAATAACTGACCATTGTTCCGTGTCCGTTGTCATCAAAAGATAGATTATTATTTTCGACAAAATTCCAACCAAAAAATTCATCGCTACACGTTTCTTCATCTAACGCGCTATTGTGCAAAAACGCTTGCTGAAATCCGAAGTACGTAGGATCAATTCCTGTATCTAACACACCAATAGTTACAGCCGCTTTTTGTGTTTTTATTTTTGGCAATACATCTTGATAATGTATCGTTCCGACAACACCATTAGGTACTTGACTCGAAATATTGATATCAAAATTAAAATCTGCGCCTTCCATTTCTGGGTCTTGTTCCATAGAAGTCACGCGTTCTTCAATGGTAGCGCCTTCGTAAATGGTTTCTAAATCCCATGATTCTAAATTCTTATCTCCACAAGAGCAATTTTCAAAGGCAATAACGCCGTATTTTGCTCGTATGATGGCTTTCGCTGTAGCGGATAAACCTTCCGTAAATCGGATGACAACTGTTTCGTCTTTAGGAATTGTTGTTCCGCCAGATGATTTTTGATTTGTGAATGATTCGTGTACTGTTGATGCTTCAATCGTTTCAGATTCGCAACTCATTAAACAGCTAATAAGTATAAAATATATTATTTTTTTCATGATATAAACGTTTAGGTTTTAGTAGGAGAAAGATAGCAAAGCTCTTTAAAACAAGAGCTTTGTTTGTATATTATACCACTTTACACATAAAATGATGTTTATAAACTCGTTCATTTGGCAGTCTAGTTTCTTGCGAATACTTTCCGTAGCTACGGCTATGCAAAGGATTCACAGCGTTCTACACTGCCAAAGCAACTTCGTATCCAAAACACCATTTTAAATGTAAATTGGTATTACTCTGCTGGACTCCAAGAACCTGATAATTCTCCGGGTTCGTTAGCGACACCTCCAGGATTTGACACAAATCCCGTATCATCAGGAACGGCACATACAAATCCAACTACAACACCATCATAACATATCACAAAAGAAATTGCTTGCCCAGTAGCATTTGCCTCGGCTTGTTGCGAAACTTGTTCATGTACAATCGCTTGTGCTAACGTAATTTCGCCCGCTAAAAACTGTAATGCCCAAGGAGACGAACTATTTGCCAAGTCATTAAAATAGTTACATCCTGCAAAAGGCAACGGATTACCAATATTTGGCATTCCAACATTCATGCGTCCTGCGTCAATTGCATATATGGGTTGGTTCGGAACTTTTAAAATTTCCATGCCTTGAGTTCCTTGTCTTCGCAATGAATTGTAATGTCCGTACGTCATCCAAATCTTTACCGCTTCTCTGTTTATAGGATCGTATGTATTGATACTTCCCCATTGATCGTAGCTATAATTTGTTTTGTTTACTACGGTTTCAGCAACTGTTCGCGCTTCTTCTTGAAAGGTTTCTTCATGGTCTGTACTACAGCTACAGAAAGCAAAGATGATGATGATAAAAATGGTTTTTTTCATAATAAGGTTAATTTTAAATGGTATCTAACTTTGGTTTTGCGTGTTAGATATTAGACGCTGTTTTCCCATGTAGAGTATTTTTAGCATCTTTGTTACGGTTTTTTTATTAAAAAAATAATCATAGCTTTTTAAATGACTGAAAACGAAGATTGTATTCGTAAATTTATAGATGGAGACGCTGCTTTTCTAAAGCAACTATACGCTAAAAATTACTTCGGAGTTGAAGCTTATATCTTAAAAAATAGTGGAACTAAAGAACAAGCAAGAGATGTTTTTCAGCATGGATTATTGGTTCTTTACACATTGCTAAAAAAGGAAAAGTTACAGATTTCTAATTTTGACAATTACCTATTTACGGTGTGTAAAAACTTCTGGATAAAACAATCTTCACAAAATAGCGTAACAAAACTAAATACGGTAACTCTTGTTGATGAAAGCCCTGATTTGGCAAGTTTTCACATAGAACAATTGCAATGGAATCTTTTTAAAGAAAAACTTGAATCGCTCAAAGAAACTTGTAAAACCATCATTAAGCTAACACTTGCCAAGGTTTCGTATGCGGAAATTTCAAAGAAACTAAAGTTTTCTAATGAAAATGCAGCGCGACAGAAAGCTTTTCGGTGCAAAACTAAATTGTTTAAAATGATACAAGCTGATGTTCGATTTAAAAAACTTAAAAATAACTAAGCATGGAAGATTTTCTTTGGGAATTAAAAACCGAACGTTTCTTAAAAGGTGAAATGACACCTGAGGAGCTTCTTGACTTTGAACAGGAGCAAAAAGATCAACCTGAACTGAAAGAATATGTAACGCTTAGCAAACAGTTACAACAAGCCATAAGTGAAAAAGATTGGTTTGCACATAAAAATACGAGTAAGCATTACCATACTGTTCAAAAATGGTATCAAGAAGTTGATGTACTTGATTTTAAAGAGAAATTGCAACAACATGCTGACACTGCTTTTGAAACAGAAAAGAAAACATTCACTTTAAAAAAATATTGGTTTCCGCTTGCTGCTGCTTGTATTGCGTTGTTGCTAACTATCGTATATCAATTTACTACGCAACCAACTTTAGATGAATTGTACACACAATACGGAACTTGGAATGATACACCTTCGTTTATTGTACAAGATCAAAATACGACAGATATAAAAGAAAAAATTGAACTTTTGTATAAAAATAGTGAATATCAAAAGTGTATTTTGGTAGCTGATCGCTTTTTAAATTCTGCTACGACAGACAAAACAAACGTGAGGATTTACAAAGGATTTTCGTTGGTGCAACTCCATCAAAATTCGGAAGCATTGCAGGTATTTAAGACTATTTCTGAAAGTGATGCAATTGATGCTAGCAAAGGATTGTGGTATATGGCGTTGGTGTATTTGAAAACAGAAGATGCTAAGAATTTACAAGAAACTTTAAAGAAAATTACGGCTTTAAAAACAAATTATAAATACTCAGAAGCCTTGGAGTTGTTGGAAACTTTGGAGTAGATTTAGTTGTTAATTCGTTAGTTTCACTAATAAACGCCTCAACTTATAAACTTATAAACTTATAAACTCATAAACCAACCTTTCCCAATCGTCACTTCGAGTCAATTTGTATCACAAATTTATATCAATAAGTATTTGGAAGCAAGATGTTTATTTTGAATAATGTAGCAGATCTCGACACAAAATTCTTTCAGAATTCCACTCGATCAGACGGTCTCATTATCAATTTTATTATGGGAAGCTGTTTATTGTAGAACTATTATGTATTGATTATGAGATTGCTTCACTGTGTTCGCAATGACGTTTCAGATACTTTTCAATTCAACATCCAACATTCAACATTCAACATCCAACATTTAAAATTCAACATTTCAAAGCGAAGCTAAAATCACTTCACGCATTTTTGAAGCTCTGGCTTTTGCTTCTTCTGCTGTCCATGACATTTTAATCAAACAAGAAATATTTCGCGCAATATAATGATCTGACTGCTCGTAGGTTTTCGTATCTAAATACTTCATTCCTTCTTTGACTTCCGCAGAAATTGGATATAATGATTTTAAGTTTTTCAAATGTTCCCACTTGCGAATGTAGTGCCAATTGTTATCGTAATAATGAAAACACACATCAATTCCGTTGGCTTTGAATCCTGCCATGACTTTTTGTGCGACACCTAATTCTGGTAAGAAGAAGTTGAGAAACGCACAACTTTCTACGCCACCTTCAGGAACGGTTCTAAACGTCACTTCTGGAATGTCTGCCAAAGCTTCTCTAAGTATGTTGTAATGCTTTTTTTGAATGTTTAAGAATTCCGGCAAACGGCGAACTTGTGCCAAACCAACTGCCGCGTTCAATTCGGAAATACGAAAGTTATAGCCTAAAAACGGATGTGTTTCTGCACCTCTGTCGCTTCCCACATGATCGTGTCCGTGGTCGCTATAATGATCGGCATTTAATGAGTATTTGCTATTGTTTGTAATGATTGCGCCACCTTCTCCACAGGTCATTGTTTTTACAAAATCAAATGAAAAACAACCAACATCACCAATGGTTCCGAGCGCTTTTCCTTTGTAGGTTCCACCAATTGCTTGACAGGCATCTTCAACTAAGATTAAATTATGTTCGTCACAAATAGACTTAATCGCATCCAAATTCGCCATACTTCCGCACATGTGCACAGGCATAATGGCTTTCGTTTTTGGTGTAATGGCGTTGCGAACTGCTTCCGGATCTAACGTAAGTGTATCATCAATATCTACTAAAACAGGAATGGCGCCCAACATCATGATGGCTTCAAAACTTGCCACAAAGGTAAATGTTGGCATAATCACCTCATCTCCTGCTCCAATACCTGTTATTGCCAACGCGACAGAAACGGCGGCGGTTCCGCTGGAAACTAATTGTGTATGTTTTACATCAAACTGTGCTTCTAACGCACGTTCGAGTTCTTTTGCTTTCCAATGTCCGTTACGCATTCCATCAAATCCGTAACGCATTAATACACCACTGTCTAATACATCGTGTACTTCTTTACGTTCGGCGTCGCTAAATAATTCAAATCCTGGCATAGTGTTTTTTTTGCTTGATTTTAGGTTTTTTAGAAAATCAAAAAAGTTTAAATCACTTCAATATTAAAAAACCTCTTTCCTACACTACAAAAGTATAGAAAAGAGGCTGTATTTTATGTACATCTACTTAATTGTTTTCCATTAATTTTTCAAGAAATTTGTAATGTCTTGATGTATCGCGCATCATGTTATACGACATGATATTGTCGATTTCTTTTCCTTTATGGTCTACCGCAACAATGTTTGGAAATTTATTTTTGGTATTGTATTTCCTTGCTAGTTTTATGTTTTGCTGACGTTGATCTTCTGTAATGATATCAATTCGTCTTGGAAAATCTGCCATGACCAATACAAAGTTTTCAGCTTTTTTCTTGAATTTTTCTGTGTAGAAGAAATCTTCTTTCAACATTTTACACGGCGGACACCAATCACTTCCCGTAAAATATATTAAAATAGGCTTCTTTGTTTTCTTTGAAATTTTCTTTGCTTTTTCAAAATCTGTCAGCCAATTTAGTTTTACTTCTTCCTGCGCTACAGCAGAAAATCCGATAAATAATACGGCTAAAAAAAGTAGTTTTTTCATGTGTGTACGGTGTTAAGGCGTCAAACAAATATATATGTTTCTTCTCTTAAAACAACAATCTTGCCAAAATATTACATTTCAATCACACTTTCTGCAACCGACTTGCGCACTTTTGCCATATCTGAAAACATATCATCGGCAGCTCTGTAACCAACAGGCAATACCAATACTGAGGAAAGTCCTTTTGCTTTTAAGCCTAATACTTCGTCATATTTTTCAGGGGAAAACCCTTCCATTGGACAAGCATCTATTTGTTCTGCCGCACAAACTGTTAGCAAGTTTCCAAGTGCAATGTATGCCTGTTTGGACGCCCAAGTGTTGAGTTCTTCTTGTGTTTTCTTTGAGAAAGTATCAATCATAAAGTTTCTAAACGGTGCCAAGATATCTTCGGGCGTTTCTCTAAGTGTTTTTACACGATTGAAATATGCTTCGATGGTTTCACTGTTGATCGTCGTTTCAATACAAATGACTAATAAGTGAGACGCATCTGCTACTTGGCGTTGTTTCCAAGAGTATTGCACCAATTCTTCTTGAAGTGCTTTGTTTTTGATGACTACTAAACGGATAGGCTGCAATCCGTAGGAAGTTGCCGTTAGGTTAAAAGCTTCTTTTAAGGTATGTATTTGAGTTTCTTCTAAAAAGCGAGTTGCATCAAATTTTTTTGTTGCATATCTCCATTTTAGGCTGTCTACTATTTGCATATGGGTTATCTTTGAGTTCTAAATTTCACTTTAGAAGTGATTTTAATTTCTGAATCAAAAATAAGCAATACCCAAAAAGAAATAGAAGCTTTTGCGATAAATTAAACCAATTGCTTTATAACAAAATACATTTTCCATGAATCCACAAATTACCGAACGCATTAAAAATTCTGAAACACACATTTTTAAAGCGGTGTTTCCCAATACTACCAATCATTACGATACGTTGTTTGGAGGAACTGCATTACATATGATGGACGAAGCTTCGTTTATTTGCGCAACACGTTTTAGTAGAAAGAAAGTTGTGACTGTTTCTACCGATAAGATTGATTTTACAGAACCCATTCCGCAAGGAACTTTGGTAGAATTAATTGCTAATGTTATTAAAGTCGGAAATACGAGTTGTGTGGTACAAGTAGATATTTTTATGGAAAATATGTATGAAGAAGGACGCAAAAAAGCAGTGACAGGACTATTTACCTTCGTCGCGATTGATGACAACAAGAATCCTGTAAAGATGGTGGATTGATTGAAACATAGTTTAATAAAGCTAATACGTACACCTTTTTTTACACCTAAAAAATAAACCCTTATAAACATTTCGTTTACAAGGGTTTTGCGGAGAAAGAGGGATTTTGTTCCAATCTCCCTCTTACAGCATTTTGCAAATGCCAAAGTCTTAAAATCAAAAAAACCACTCAAGTAAACTTGGTGGTTTTTCTTTTCAAGCCTTGCGCTTGTTTGCGGAGAAAGAGGGATTCGAACCCCCGGACCTGTTACAGTCAACAGTTTTCAAGACTGCCGCATTCGACCACTCTGCCATTTCTCCGAGTGTCTCATCAGGTATTCCCTGATTGCGGATGCAAATATAGAAACCTTTTTCAATTCTTAAAACAAAATGATAGCTTTTTTTAAGACTTTTTTTATTTCTATTGGTAATTTATTGTTTCTGTTGATTTTAGGATGAATTTTTTAGATGCTTTCTAGTATTAAAAATAAGTATCATTATACACATACGCTCCAATTTCATAGCAATACCGCACGCTGATGTCCTTTTTGTTTTACTGTTTTTACTATAAACCATCCATTATTTAATTATGACAAAGTAGCTTTTAAGCAGTTTCAAATCACAATCTAACCTAGTGTTATGCAATACCTACACCACTCTTTCTATGGTTTTTCCATAATTTTTTTAGCATTTACTTTTCTATATTACTATGATAATCAAAACTTATAATCATGAGAGAAAAAAGTATGAAAAGCCTAGCGCTTCGTAAAAAAGTTATTAGCAATATCAATCCTGTTGGATTAAAAGGTGGTAGAGCTTTACCAACTACATTACAATCTACCGTAGTATTTACAGGTTGTGTTTGCGAAAAGAGCTAATACCAAATCTACTTAAAAAAGCAAACTTTTTGGAGTTTGCTTTTTTTGGTTAGTATTGTATGAGTTATAAAATTACAGGGAGTTTCACTCCTATCACACTAAACTCTGATAACTTTTGGTTGATACTAATTTCTTCTCCATCTTCGTTCGATAATATTATGGTGCGTATAGTCTCATCGAATAAACCTTTTTTATGCGATTCTTCCCTTACTTCAAATCTTTTTATTGTCAAGCCACTTTTTTTATAAGCATCGTCATTTATTTTTGAATGATACGCTAATACTATTTTACCTTCTAGCTCTTCTACTATACATGGTTTACTATCCATTAATATCCATTTGTTCTTGAATTCTTCACCTAAATCACTGTTCTTAACGATGGTCGCAAATGTGGTTTCTGTGTATGTGTGTTTATTTACCTTTAACCATTTTGAAGACTTTGGTTCTTTATGTAAAATAAATTTAGAATAAGCTTGTTTTGCTTCGTATGCAGGAACATACTCAATAAATTTTAAATCGCTTGGTACATCTTCATCTAAGACAACTTCCGATCTAGTTTGCAATTGTTTAAAGTACTCTTCTGCTTCTGCTCTAAACTCATCAAATGATTTTGTTAGGTCTTTTAAATTCTTCATTTGCACTTCAAAGACAACCATACCTACATAACTATCTACCTTTCCAATACCTTCTACATTATTTAGTTCTAATAGTAATCTATTCTTTTTAACATTGGAAAAAGCTTCTCCCTTTATTTCTATCACATATATAATTTTCTTGTAGAAGAATATAAAATCAGGGAAATACTTATGTGTACCATACTTAAAGTGAATATTACGTTCATTTCGTAACCAAAACGGCTCACTTTTCTTTTTGTATGAAGCATCATATTCCTCAGCTGCATCTGCTAGATCGTAACTTACTTCTTCACGTTCATCTTCATAGTTTAATGATATTACCTTTCCTTTTCCACTGGTATCTTTCGTAATGAGATAGTCTACGTAATCCGCTAAAAGCTTTTCAGGATAGGAATCAAACTTATCATAATCATACGCTGAATTCTCATAGCCATAAAAGTAATACCCATTTTTTATAAGAGCAATCAATTCATCTTTATCAGTACTGTTTCTTGAATCGTTGTTTTTATCCTTTGTTCGGATTTTTATCTTTTCTGTTTTAAACTCACGCTGTAATAACCAAGAGTTTGATTCAGAATCTAAGGTATCTAGATCTAGCTCAAAGTATTCATTTTCTACATAATGTATATAGAAATATGTAAAGCTATCTTTAAACCTATTGACAGCTAATTTATGATCTACCTCGTCTAAGTTGTAAAAGTAAAAACCTATCTTATTTAATAGTTTACCATATTCCTGAAAAGTAGTATATGTTTTAGGTATGTCTGGAATTGCTTGTAAATCTTTTAATACTCTACCATACACCTCTTTCATATCTTTTTCTGAAATACGCAAAGGTTCATATGGCCAGTCTTGGTCTTCACCTAATTTATGAAATATCTTTTCATCCGTAAATAAGTCTACTTCTGTAAAGAAATTATTTGGCGTGTATTTTAAGAATTTGCAAGAAGTACCATTAATTGTTCTTGGAAATGAATTAGAAGCAAGAAAGTCTTTAATGATCTTGTCATAATTAGTAATTACCGCTTGGATGTTAGCGCCTTGTTTACGTTTAAAATCAATAGTAACTTTGGGAATTTGAATTCCTTTTAACTTTTCTGTTTTTACAGGATTTTCAATAACTTCTTCTGCACCACGTTCCATTGCAAAGGTTTTGTCATTTAAGCCAAACTCTTGTTGTATTTGCAATACCACTTCTTCAAAAGACGCTCCTTTATCACAAACTATATGTAGCTTTTCGGTGTGTGTTAATAGGTCATTATCTTCAACCTCATCATACTCTCTTTGTAGTTTATTTAATCGTACACCACGACCTACTATTTGCTTTACTGACGTTTTAAACTCTGAAGGTGTATCGTTAATAATTACCATAGAATAGATATTTGGCATGTCTATTCCTTCGTTTAGCATATCAATAAAAATTACAATTTCTACTCTATTCTTTTGAATATCATCAAATTGCTTTTTTACTAATTTATCTGATTTAGAATGTAATAAGATGGAGGTTTGAGCCACTTTATCTATGTCTTTCAATAAAAGAGAAGTATCTGAATTGTAATCAGACTCGAACATTTCCAGGATTAGATTTGTTGTTTCTGTATCTTCTGCTTTCGCTTTTTCTAATATTACGTCAAGTATTTCAGTATCCATTGCTAAAACCGTTTTGATATAGATTTCTACCTTTTCTGCAAATGCTATCTCATTTTTAACCTTTACAAAACCAATGGGTTTTAGGTCTCTACATTTAATATCATTGTTTAAGGCTTTCTTTTTTACCAAATGCACTAAAAAGAAGGTAAGAAGCTTATATTTTTCTAAATCTGAAAGTTCCGTCTTTTTACCTTTAGTTTTTGATTCTTGCCCTGGTAATGCTAGTACACGTACTTTTTTACCATACTTGTCTTCTAAAAATCGCTTGATATCATATTTATATACAATGGTTTGATTCTTTTTAGCCTGACTTCTTTCTGTTTCTATGGCAGTTGCTGTGAATTCTATAACGGCTAAAGGATGAAACGCATTAATCACTTGCTTTGCTTTTCTACTTTGAGCGTGGTGGGCTTCATCTGTAATAATTACTAAATCATTTTGAGATAGAAATTCTAATAAACTAATGGTATTACCCTCTTTATCTTTCCAATCTGAACCTTCCCATTGCTTTTTTGTTTGTGTAGCATTCGTGCCAAACTTATCTATGTTGAATATGAAAATGTTTGCATCTGTATCTGTTGCGAAAAGGTCTTTTGTGTCTTTATAATTATCTCCAGTAATTAGGTTAAATTTAAAAGGAACTTCATCATTCCATACGGTTTCATTTGTACCTATCGTAAAGTTACGTATGGTCTTTTTATAGATTTCGGTAGATGACGGTGTTACAATTAAAAAATTTTTGACATTATGGTATTTATTCAAGTAATATACAGTTGCTCCCATAAGCATAGTCTTCCCTGAACCTGTAGCCATTTCATAGCCAATAAACGGTGCTAATTGCCCTGTTTCTTTGTCTACTTTCTCTAACAAAGGTTTTATATGCTTATAGCCTACTTGGCGTAAGAGATTCTTCTGAATATCTTCTGGTGACTTACATACGTCAATTGCTTGTTTATAAATAGAGTGTAGCGTATATATAGCTTCTTTTTGATAGTATCTAAAAGGATATTTAGTGACACCTTCTGCTAAATCTTTAAGGAAAGAGGCTTCTGGTGTAAGGTTACCAAATATATCTCCAGCAGTTGAATCTATTCTACCTTTAATATCTTCTAATTTAGAATGCAATATTTTTTGAAACTCTTGATAGTAAGGTTTTACTGTTTTCTTTGCCATAATACTATCTTTCTAATTCTGAAAATATTGCGTGGGGTACTTTTATAATAGCCAAATCTTCTGGTATCGTATCTTGTGCTATATCTATACCTTTATTACTGTAGATAACCAATGATTGAAAGTCTGGTTGATTCCTTAAAGTACTGTAGATAGTTTTCACCTCTTCGTTGGTAATCGTTAAATTACTTTCTTGTGGAGTTGCTAAAAACGCTAGACCATATACTGCTACATTAGAAGAACCCACTATTTTACCAACTGTAGGCTTATTGTCTTCATCCTGGAATATTTGGGCAGGAAATACATTAATATCTTGTACTACAAAATCATAAGATTGTAAAAGTGATTCTTGAATAAACTGCTTACCTAAAGACCAATTAAATTCTCCTTTTTTAGTTTCTTCATCTATGCTAATAATAGATTCTCCTAAATGATAATATTTAAAAGAACCACCACCTTGCCAATTGACAGATTTTGAAATGCCAGATGTATCAGTACCTTTTAATACAGCAGATAATCTTGGAATAATATGAGTTTCAGCGTGATTACCTATTTCAACACCAATCCATTTTCTATTCATTTTATGTGCAGTCCCAAAAGTAGAACCACTTCCTCCAAAAATATCAAGAACTGTATCACCTTCATCTGTAACCAACTCAATTAGTCTTTGAAGAAGTTTTTCAGGTTTTTTCCCTTTTCTAAAATCTACACCACCTTCATTATGTAAATCATTAGGTAAAGTGTCCATCCAAATATCTGAAAGAGGTTCACTAAAACTTAACTTGCCATCAATTGTTTTCAATCTATCTTTTACAAATAAAATAATACTTCCTTTATATATGTAATAAGGGTTTTTACCATTATCTCTTTCAAGTTTGAACACCTTGCTATCATCCTGTTTTGATTTTATTTTTAATTCTCGTGCAGATTTACTTATACTGTTAGAATCTAAACTGGCAAAACGAATTACTCTTTCAGAATTATCCGTTATAAAGTTTGTTATTTCATCTTCAAAAGAAGAACCAAAATGCTTCTTAACTTGTCTTTTTTCTATTTTATGGAAAGAAGCAAAAGCTTCAAGCAAAGAACAAAATTTCCAATTTTCAAAATTTGTATTGTCATAATTAGTAATGAACGTACTATAGCGTTCATCTCTTGACTTTCCAGAATATAATTTATTAGGTTTCCAGTTTTCAATATCATTACTATAAACAAGAATAAATTCAGAAATATTAACTAATCCAGGATTAATAACCTTTGCTCCAGTTGCTGAACCTCTCTTTAATGTAATAATGTTTTTCCTATTTTCTTTTCCAAAAATATCATCCATAAGAACCATTAAATATGGTAACTCTTCGTTGTCAATTGAAATAAAGATAGTACCTGAATCTTGAAGTGTTTTTTTAAGAATTGTTAATCTATCTCTCATTAAAGTTAACCACTCCGAATGTTTAAAATTATCGTCGTAATGGTCAAAAGCTGAACCTGTATTATACGGTGGGTCTATATAAATACATTTTACTTTTTCATTATCTGGCAACTTATCAAAGTGTTTTTTTAAAGTGTTTAGAGCTAAAAGGTTATCACCTTTAATTAGCATATTTTCTATATCTAATGCATCTTCTTCATTATCTATTTCTTGAATTGTAAATTCTTCGTCTTTCGCTACAGCTTTAAAGGCTTTTTGAAACACTAAAGGTCTTGCTTCTTTAACACGTATATCATCTCTATTTACCCAATATGGTGTATTTCCCTTTCCTTCTTCTTCGTTTAACTCATAAAACAGCGCTTCTTCTTTGTTAATCCAGTTAATACGAGGTGCAGGAATATCATTTTCTGATTTAATACTGTCCTCATTAAGATTTACTATTGCTTTTTGTTTATTAAACCATTCAAGACTTAATGAACCTTTATATTTTTTAGCCATATTTAATTTGCTTTTACACCTGAACATAATTGCCTTTGCCAACAAGTATTACAAGTTGATGGTGGGCAAGATTTCTGTAATTTATTATCTCTTATATCATTAGCAGAAGTAATGATACGTTCTTTTATTTCGTCAATTTTTGAGTTGTCTAAACGTTGTGTATGTTTAGAGTTTCTGTCTTCATCTAAATTAAAAATCTGAAGTCTATCCGCCGTTTTACCTGTTAGTTCTTTGTAACCAAGCGCATACATAGATAATTGCTCCATTGTAATGTCTTGGTCTTGTGATTCCTTTTTACTTTTAAAATCAATTATGGTCGTACTTTCATTTCCATCTAAATCAATTTTCTTGATTAAATCCATTCTACCATTTACCATAATGCCATCACCTAAATCAATTTGAATCTCTTGTTCAGCATATTCAATATTGTCAAACTCTTTGTGGTTTTCTTCCAAGTATGCAGTTGCGACGTTATTAGTAGTTTGCTTAATATTATCTAACACGATATTAGTTGCATAGGGTATATGAACGTGGTTTTCTACTAATTCATCAATATTAATGTTAGATACATCTTCACCGTTTAGATGTCTTCGATGCATTTCCATTAATACATTATGAATTGAATTACCATATCCCATACGCTCTGTAATTGGTGATACAAAACCATATAAACTAATTAGTTTAAAACGATAAGGGCAATCAAAAAATGCTTTTAATACTGAAAAGTTTAATTGAATTGCACCTGCTTCTTTTTTAGGTGTTGGTGTTAGATTTTCTAAATGTGAATAATCAGGGTTTTTATCTGATATTATATAATCAGAATTGCTTACTTCTTTAGCAAAGGGTGACTCTTTTTGATAGAGTCTATTCTCTTTACTACGAGTGATAAAAAGATACTTTTGAGAACGAGTTATAGCCACATAAAATAAACGTCTTTCAGCCTCTTCACTAACTTCTAATCTGTGTTGGTCTTTAATCCATTCTCTTTCTATAAAGTGCCATATTTGTTTACCTCCAGGTCTTTTAATTGGTAAATAGTTTTTATTTAAACCAGGAACAAAAACAATAGGAAATTCTAATCCTTTTGATTGGTATACAGTCATTATCTGAACTGCATTTGGTGTCTTGTAACTATTGTTTAACCAACCTTCTGGATAATATCCATCTGCTGAATACCTTAAAAAGTTTAAGAAACCTTTTAATTTCCATATAGGTTTATCTTTAAAATGAATACTTGCATAATCATTAATAATTTGAGAGAACATCCCTAAATTATAATAGATCACTTCATTAATATCATTGCCTACAATGCCCTCGTGTTCTTTGTCTGCAAAAACTTCTTCTGATAATTTAGCCTTTTCAATAAACGTCCAAAATATTTCCTGAATATTAAACGTACTGAAGTACATTTTAGGATTAGGTTTCTTTTTACTAATAGCTTCAATAGCAGCATCTATATCTTCACTTTTAATGTTTTCTGATACAGCTTCCCAATATGCTTTTAGTGTATCTTCTTCTATATCATTATTTAGGTATTGATAAATAGCTTTAGATGCTTTTATTTCAGGTCTTTCAAAAAGATTATTTACACCACTTACAACAAAAGGAATATTATGTGCTGCTAACATCTCCATTATGGAAGTTGCCTTTTTCCAGGTTCTTAATAATATTGCACAATCTGAATAGTCTAAACCTCTTTTTGCTCCTCCATTTCTATCTTGAAATTCTTTACCTCTTAATTTCTGAATGGTTTCTGCAATAAATTGGTTTTCACTTTCAACGTCTTCATATTGGTTGTAAATAATATCACCATCTCTAAAACGTTGGTGACCTTTAGCATTCATTATTTTAGGTAAGCGTTGTGTATTATTAGTAATACACTTTATAGCAGCATCTATAATACCTTTTGATGACCTAAAATTATCTTCTAATTTGATATAAGAAACATCTTTGTATCGTTCTTTAAATTGTTGTATATACTTTACATCTGATAGACGCCATTCATATAGTGTTTGGTCATCATCACCAACAACGCATATATTACAATTTGATTTTGATAATTCTTCTATTAAGTTTTCTTGGACAGGATTTACATCCTGGTATTCATCGACTACCAAATATTTAAGATTTCCTAATACATTATCTTGAAAATCTTTATTTGATTTAAGGTTTTTTATAACCTCTGTCATAATCATTGTAAAGTCAAAGTAAGAATGCTTATGCAAAGTTTCTTCATAACTTTTAACCGCTTCTTCCCATTCTTCTGGTAGCTTAACACCTTCATTTAATTCAGCTTCTCTAAACAAAGCCATAATTGCAAGAAAACGACCTGTATCTTTATACCTATCCATCCCAACAGAAGCCATTCCTATAAAGTTATAGTACTTATCTACAAATAGCTTTTGTTTGATATCATCTAATATTGAATATTTTTGATATTTGAATATGTTATCCTGAATTGCCTGCAAACACCAAGAGTGAATAGTACCAATATACATATCAGCAAGCCCTTTGATGTCACCCAATTGTTCTCTACATAACTTTAAAACTCTTGTTTTAAGTTCTGCAGCAGCTTTTTCTGTATACGTAAATGCGATAACATTTATAGGTTCAACATCTTTTTGTTTTAAGACTTCTACTAACCGTTGACTTATAACTTGAGTTTTACCTGCACCAGCACAAGCAATGATTTGTAGGTTATCTTTAATAGTATTTATAGCAGAATGTTGCTCTTTAGTGTATTGCATTCGGTGGTGATTGGTCTTTAATAGAACGATAATAACTTAGTAATCCAAATATAGAAAAACAATTATTGTTTTCCTTATTCTAACTTAGAATAACACAATACTAATACTTATTCATCAATGGTAAGTATGGAAATCCGTAAAAAACAAACCCACACTTTCAACAAACAAATCATCACCTTATAAGTTCCTCAAAGCAACCTAACAAAAAACTACCCGTTAAAAGAACTTTTTAAAAAAGGAAAATCACCCTAAAACATGTAGCAAACCACCAAAAATCCTCCCAAATGTGACTCCATAAAAAAACCTGCGGAGGTTTTATACAAAACCTAAGCAGGAAACAACAA
>NZ_DS544873.1:1005404-1007197 GCF_000154725.1 Kordia algicida OT-1 | reverse complement strand
CAAGTCTCATTAACCACTTGGAAAAATTCAATAAAAACGATAACATTAGAAGTCTATAAAGCTAAGTTCAGTAAAATAATTCGCTATCATGAATTTGTGTAAACGTGAAAATAGCTAAAGTTACTGTTGGTTCCTGTGTAAAATTTCGACAAAAGTTAAAGAACGTTAAAAACTAGATTTCCCTAGTTGAACTTTGCTATTTTTGATTTTACTGAACCAAATATTTCCTAATGAGAAAACTAATACTGTTTATTTTAGTGACTTGTGCTTTTATTTCAACAAGTGTTGCACAAAAACCCTCCGCTGCTTCTACAAACAATGTGACTAGAAAATCTATAAAAATTCGCTAGTCACATAAAAAATTACGTTGAAATCTGATAATTTGCTCCTTATGCACTTATTTTTGTGTATGCCAAAGTTTTTAGCATGTTTGCGATTTCTTTTCCAGGACGATAGTTCACTTTGGCACTTTTTATATAGCTTGCGTTTACTTCTTCCTCCGTATCAGAACCTGTACTACTTAATGAAATAGCAAACGTACCTAGTTTTCGTAGGTTGACACTTCTTCCCTCTTTCAACTCTCCTTGAATGGCATGACCAAACCGATAATTACAGCGTAAATATCATTTTGACGAACGGTAGAACCATCGGCTACCAATTCTGATAGTCTGTCAATGTCTGCGATACCATCACTAATAGCAATAGCATAGCTTTTTGGAGTTGCCGCTAAGTCTTGCGGATTTTTCTTTTGAATAACTTTAAATTTTACTGGCATAAGCTTCTAATTTTTGTGTTTATATGTATTTGAAAGTAAAACTCAGTAATTTTTTTTAAACTAAAAGCATGAATGGTGTTTAAGCTTTTAAAATTCAGGAAAAACATCCGTAGTCGCTTCCAATTTTTCTCACAAAACTTAGCAATTTGAATGATTTCCATAACTTTTCAGTCAAAAAATGCATCGTTTCAATACAGAACGTTTCCATTAGCAAACAAGAATTTGCAATCACGAAAATTGACTCTCCTGCGTTGCTCTCCGAGATAAAAAAATATACACTTCAAAAGAATAACATATTTAACGTGAGTTCGATATAACTATTTCATTATAAAATTGATTGTCAGTAGATTATACTTAATATCAAATCGAGCATTAATGAAATTAAAATATATTTTAATTGAAGATACCTAGCGTAGCTATCGAGATTCAATCAAAATTTTATTTTTTATAGTGTTCTCGTGAGCTACGCTCGGTATCTGCGATAATGCTCGAACTGACAATTAGTTATTTTTCAGTGAATTATGAACTATATAGTGATTTATTAAGTCGAACTCACGTTATTTAACAACTCTACCTTACAAACTTGTATGGCAAAACCGTACTACTTCCTTACGATTTATTCTTAACTTTTTAAATGATTATAATATCACATTATGAAGAAAAAGAGTCTAAAAAGTTTACATGTACACAAAACGACTATTTCTAACTTGAATCAACAAGCCATTTCAGGTGGTGATATCATTGTGATTATCACGCTACGTCGTCCGTGTCCAATTCCCGTTCCGCAAGCTACCGTGACTACCTGTTCAAGGTTTGCAGAATGTGATTCCATGCAAATATGTACGGCAGCTGTTTGCAAAACCAATGAATTAGACGCCAATACGCGACCAATTTGTTAGATCATTAAAAGAACTCAAAAGAAAACACTAAAATCACAGCGTCATGAAAAAAAAGAATCTAAAAAACCTAAACATTAACAAATCGACAATCTCCAGCTTAAACCAACAAAATATTTTGG
>NZ_DS544873.1:1003906-1005384 GCF_000154725.1 Kordia algicida OT-1 | reverse complement strand
AAAGCAAAGCGATCCAAAAGCAAAGCGATCCAAAAGCAAAGCGATCCAAAAGCAAAGCGATCCAAAAGCGAAGCGATCCAAAAGCAAAGCGATCCAAAAGCAAAGCGATCCAAAATAAAATCGTATCTTTGTGACTCATGTTTCAATTTTTAAAACATATCAGCGCCGTTGCACTTGCATTCTTAATGCTATTCTCAACGTTTTCATTCACCATAAACAAACATACTTGTGGTGGTGTTCCTGTTAGTTTTTCAATTGGAATACCTGCAGAAACTTGCGGAATGGAAGTTGACAATAACAATTCCGAGCAAACTACGTTTCAAAAGTCTTCCTGTTGTGACGACATTTCTACCTTCATACAAGGTCAGGATGAATTGTCTTCATCACAAGAAGCTTCTTTCATTACACACACATTCATCAACGCATTTGTATACAGCTACATTTATGTGCTTCCAACGGAAGATACAGAGAAAGCGATCTACAAACCATATGTGCCACCACCATTAATAAAGGACATACAATTGCTTGATGAAACTTTCCTTATTTGATATATATAGTACACATGTACAGTTCCTAAGATGCTTCTTATGGAAACACTATTGCTATGCAATACATTCAAAAAAATGTATCTATAAATATCAACATTCATGCTCAACAAAAGCATCAAATTTCTAATACAACACAAGCTTGTCGCTGTACTCCTACTCGTTACTATTATTGGTTTCGGACTCAGTACTGCACCATTCAATTGGAAGCTTGGAGATTTTCCAAAAAATGCCGTGGCTGTAGACGCCATTCCTGACATTGGCGAAAACCAACAAATCGTATTTACCAAATGGCAAGGTCGCTCACCAAAAGACATTGAAGATCAAATTACCTATCCGCTAACCACAACATTGATGGGAATTCCTGGTGTAAAAACCGTGCGCAGTTCGTCTATGTTTGGATTTTCAAGCATCTATATCATCTTTGACGATGAGGTTGATTTCTATTGGAGTCGCAGTCGCATCTTAGAAAAACTCAACGCTTTACCAAGTTCCTTACTTCCCGAAGGTGTACAACCAACGCTTGGACCAGACGCCACAGGTTTAGGACAAATATATTGGTATACACTAGAAGGCAGAGACGAACACGGAAACGTTACAGGCGGTTGGGATTTGCAAGAACTTCGCAGCATTCAAGACTACTACGTAAAACCTGCCTTATCTAGCGCAACCGATGTGTCGGAAGTTGCATCCATTGGCGGATACATTCAAGAATATCAAATAGATGTACAACCTGATGTTCTCAAAAAATACAACATCACATTGGCACAAGTTGTGAATGCAATTCGGAATACCAACAAAGAAATTGGCGCAAAAACCTTAGAAATCAATCGTGCAGAATACGTAGTACGTGGCTTGGGTTATGTAAAATCGATTGCAGATATTGAAAATACGGCTATCAAATCGGAAGGATTTACGCCAGTCTTGGTCAAA
>NZ_DS544873.1:911106-1003379 GCF_000154725.1 Kordia algicida OT-1 | reverse complement strand
CGCTCGAATCCTTATTACCTTGCTCATCATTATTATTATGGTGTTTAATCTTCGTGCTTCATTCCTAATTGCAAGTATTTTGCCAGTAGCGGTTCTCTTGGTTTTTGTAACAATGAAACTTGGAAATGTAGACGCAAATATTGTCGCACTTTCTGGAATTGCTATCGCTATTGGTACCATGGTCGATATGGGAATCGTACTTATAGAAAACATCACGCGACATCTAGAAAAAGACACTAAAAACACACCGATCAATTCACTGGTTTACAAAGCAACTTCAGAAGTTTCAGGCGCTATTCTCACGGCAGTGCTAACCACTATCGTCAGTTTCATTCCTGTATTTATGCTTGTTGGTGCAGAAGGAAAACTATTCAGTCCGTTGGCATTTACCAAAACAATGGCGTTGATTTCGGCAATTATTATTACGTTATTCGTCTTACCAGCATTGGCAGCTTGGGTTTTTAGTTGGAAATTAGTACGAAAAAAGTTAAATATCACTCTAAACATCGTGCTTATTCTTCTTGCGATCTATGGAATCATTTCAGGATTTTACATCGCGATTGCACTTATAATCTTCGGAATTGTAAATCTGTTAGAAGCACAACGTATCATCACACAAAAAACAAAAAAGCAAGTACATATTGTTACGGCAATTGGAGCGTTATTAATCCTTCTTACCTTATATTGGCGACCTTTGGGATACACAAATGCTCTGGGAACAAACTTTATATTTGTCGCGCTGACGTGTACAATTGTCATTGGAACGTTCTCTTTGTTCATCAACTATTACGAACGATTATTGCGTTGGGCGTTAACACACAAAATGCTATTTTTAAGTCTGCCACTATTGATACTTCTTGCTGGCATTTCCATTTGGCGAAACACAGGAAAAGAATTCATGCCAGCTTTGGATGAAGGGTCGTTTTTACTCATGCCAACGTCGCTTCCACATGCGGGAATTGAAGAAAACAAACAAATCTTACAGCAATTGGACATGGCAGTTGCCAACATTCCTGAAATAGAAACGGTAGTTGGAAAAGCGGGTCGCGTAGAAAGTGCGTTAGATCCTGCGCCGTTGTCAATGTATGAAAACATCATTCACTACAAATCTGAATACATTACGGATGAAAATGGCAAACCGATTCGTTTTAAAGTAAATGATGCTGGTGAATTTATAATGCGTGCTTCGGCTCCGCTCAGTACGCTGACTAATGAAAATAGTAATGCCACTTCCGTAGATGTGACAAACGAAAACCAAACGTCAGATCGAGTGGCGCAAGGAACGAGCGTTGTATCGAGATCCACTACAAAAAACATAAAAGCAAAAAACCTAATTCCAGACGACAACGGAGAATTCTATCGCAATTGGCGACCACATATCAAATCGCCAGACGACATTTGGAACGAAATTGTGCAAAACACCAAACTCCCAAGTATAACGTCAGCGCCAAAACTACAACCTATTGAAACGCGCCTCATCATGTTGCAAACGGGCATGCGTTCGCCAATGGGAATCAAGATTAAAGGACAAAACTTGGAGCAGATAGAAAGCTTTGGATTGCAACTAGAAAGCATCTTACAAGAAGTTCCTGAAGTCAAAAAAGAAACCGTTTTTGCAGAACGCTTAATCGGAAAACCGTATCTAATTCTCGACATCAATCGTGAAGAAATTGCACGCTACGGATTGTCTATCAAAGCGGTACAAGACATTTTGGAAATTGCCATTGGCGGAAAAATAGTCACACAAACCATTGAAGGTCGCGAACGATACAATGTACGTGTGCGCTATCCGAGAGAATTGCGTGCCAATCCGAATGACTTGGAAAACATCTACATTCCGTTGCCAAACGGTTCTGAAATCTTACTAAAAGAAGTCGTAACCATTGGTTATGAAAAAGGTCCACAAATGATTAAAAGTGAAGATACGTTTCTAGTGAGTTACGTATTATTCAACAAACAAGCAGACATTGCCGAAGTAAACTTGGTGGAACAATTACAACAACTCCTCAAAGAAAAGATTGACAATGGAAGTTTAATCGTTCCAAAAGGTGTCAACTATGAATTTTCGGGAACGTACGAACAACAAGTACGTGCCGAAAAAACCTTGTTGATTATTGTGCCAATAGTATTGCTCATTATCTTTTTGATTCTGTACTTTCAATTCAAATCGGTGGCAACTTCACTCTTTATTTTTGTGGGAATCGCCGTTGCTTTTGCTGGTGGTTTCCTCATGATTTGGTTGTACGGACAACCGTGGTTTCTCAATATTGAAGTCTTTGGCAGTAACATTCGTGAGTTGTTTCACATAAAAACCATCAACCTTAGTGTTGCGGTTTGGGTAGGATTTATTGCCTTATTCGGAATTGCTACCGATGATGGCGTGATTATGGCAACCTATTTAAAGCAAAACTTCGATAAGAAACTTCCAAATACCAAAGAAAGTATTCAAAATGCCGTTGTAGAAGCTGGAAAAAAACGAATTCGTCCTTGTTTAATGACGACTGCCACAACTTTGCTAGCATTATTACCAATACTTACGTCTACAGGACGCGGAAGCGATATCATGATTCCAATGGCGATTCCAAGTTTTGGCGGCATGTTGATCGCGTTAATTACCTTATTTGTCGTGCCCGTTTTATACAGTTGGCATCAAGAAATTCAATTAAAAAGTAATACAAATGAAGTATAGTTTTACATACATTATTGGTTGTTTATTGGTTGTCCATATCGCAAATGGGCAAACCCTAGCGGACTATCTGGCGGAAGCCGAAAAGAATAGTTCTGAAATTTTAGCTAAGCAATTGCAATACGAAAGCGCGCTAGAAAAAGTAAACGAAGTTGGAAGTTTGCCCAACACACAATTGGGCGTTGGAGTATTTGCGCAAGCTGTAGAAACAAGAGTTGGACCACAACGCGCACGATTCTCGGCAAGTCAAAAAATTCCGTGGTTTGGAACGCTTTCGGCGAAAAAAGAAAACGCGCGATTGTTAGCAAAAGCCAAAGAAAGTGAAATTGATTTTTTAAAACGACAGCTTTCGCTGAATGTAAAAATAGCGTACTACAACTTGTTTGAGTTGCAACAAAAACTAAAAATCACACAGCAACACATTGAAATTTTAGATACCTATGAAAAATTGGCGTTAAATGAACTCGAAAACAATCGTACAAATATGGTGGATGTATTGCATATTAAAATGAAAAAGAATGAATTACAACAACAATTTCAAGCAATATCAGAAGACATTCAAAGTCAAAAAGCACAATTTAATTTACTGTTGAACAAACCTATTACTACGGAAGTTTTGCAATTAGATTCATTGGAAATAGCACAAACAACGCTCTTTACAACGGTTGAAACTGTAGCAAATCATCCAAAGTTACAACAATTGGATGCGCAGGAAATTGCTTTGCAACAATCGGAAATCGTTGCCAAAAAAGAAGGAAATCCAACAATTGGTTTCGGACTCGATTATGTACTGGTGGCAGAACGTTCAGGAATTGCATTACCTGATAATGGAAAAGACATCATTATGCCAATGGTTTCTGTGTCGATTCCGTTGTTTAACAAGCGACATATTGCGAAGCAAAAGCAAATACAGCTTGAACAAGAAGCAATTATTCAATCTAAAACAACCGTAAAAAATCAGTTGTTAATTGCTTTACAACAAGCAAAAAACAGGTTGAAAAATGCTACAGAAAGTATGAAAACACAAGAAGAAAACAGTTTACAAGCAGATCAAGCCAAAGAAGTCATCTTAGCAGCGTACCAAACTGCCAAAATGGACTTTGAACAATTGTTAGCACTCGATCAACTAAAACTTGGCTTTGAAATGCAAAAAGTAAAAGACGTCAATACAACCTTGGTTAGTATGGCGATGATTGAATTTTTAATCGCAAATTAAAACAACATGAAACAAACTTATATCATTAACGGAATGACGTGCAACGGTTGCCGAACTAAGGTCGAAAAGCTTTTAAATGAGCTAGATTCAGTGAACAAAGCAACTGTAAACCTAGAAACCTCAGAAGCAATTGTGGAAGCTTCTACTCCACTCGATCCTGCGATTTTGCAATCGGCATTGCCTGAAAAATATACGGTTCAAGAGAAATCAGAAAATCTATTTTCTTCGGTTGCAACCGAAGAAAAAAGCGAACTCAAACAACTATTTCCGTTGTTTCTGATCTTTTTCTACATCACAACCGCAAGTATTTTAATGCATGTCAATAATTGGTCTACATCAGCATTTATGTTAGATTTTATGGGACTTTTTTATGTGGTGTTTAGCTTCTTTAAATTCTTAGATTACAAAGGTTTTCCCAATTCGTTTCAAATGTACGATCCGCTAGCAAAACAAATTCCAATCTATGCATGGATCTATCCATTTATTGAAGTTGCTTTAGGACTTATGTTTTTATTCCGATTTGAAATTCCGATCGCATTAATTATCACGGTAATTATTTTGGGAATCACCACCATTGGTGTTACCAAAGCATTATTAGACAAAAAAGCGATACAATGTGCTTGTTTGGGAACGGCGCTTAAATTACCCATGACCAAAGCGACTTTTATAGAAAACTCCATCATGCTCATCATGGCAATTTGGATGTTGATGAACTTATACTTTTAGACGATGAAAAAATACCTTATTTATATAATTTTACTCCTCGCGGGAATTGTTATTGGGAAGTTTGCCCTTTCGGGAGAAACGACTCAAGAACATTCGCATACGGCGGAAACTACTGAAAAAAGTACAATTTGGACGTGTTCTATGCATCCGCAGATTCAACAACCTGAAGCAGGCGATTGTCCCATTTGTGGAATGGATTTGATTCCTGCGCAAGAACGTACAACCGAGTTGTCTTCAAATGAGTTTCGCATGACGGAAAACGCAATGGCATTGGCAAATATTCAAACTACGAAAGTCTCCGAAGGAACTGCTTCTAATACACGTTTGAAACTTACCGGAACCATTGAACCTAACGAAAAAACGAATGCTATACAAACTGCACATGTTGGCGGACGAATTGAAAAGTTATATGTAAACCTTACAGGCGAAGAAGTCAGAAAAGGACAACGAATTGCGTTGATTTATTCGCCCGAATTGGTTACCACGCAACAAGAATTGTTGACAGCGTTGCGCATGAAAGAATCGCAACCTGAATTGTACAAAGCAGTTCGAAATAAGTTAAAACTTTGGAAACTGTCTGAAAGTCAAATTCAACAAATAGAAACTTCTAAAAAAGTTACAAATAAATTTCCAATTTACGCGAGTGTTTCTGGCGTTGTGACTGAAAAAATGGTAGAAGAAGGAAATCATGTTATGGAAGGTGGCGCGTTGTTTAAGGTTTCTAATTTGAATACTGTTTGGGCAAGTTTTGATGCGTATGAAAAACAATTTTCACAATTGAAAAAAGGCGATAATATTACCATTACTACAAATGCGAATCCTAATGAGCAAATTCCTGCAAAGATTACGTTTATTGATCCTGTATTGAATACAAATACACGAACCGTTGCTGTAAAAGTAGCTTTGAAGAATGCAGATAGAAAGCTAAAACCTGGCATGTTTGTGACAGGAGTTTTAGATACAGAGATTTCTAAAAATACAATGCTTACTATTCCGAAATCGGCAGTATTATGGACAGGAAAACGCTCTATTGTATATGTAAAAAAAGCTTCTACTGAACCTGTTTTTGAAGCACGAGAAGTGACTTTAGGAAATGCAATACAAGATCGTTATGAAGTCATTTCAGGAATTGATTCAGCAGATGAAATTGTTACCAATGGCGCGTTTACCGTAGATGCCGCAGCACAATTACAAGGAAAGAAATCAATGATGAATGCTTCCAAAGATGTTTCAGACGAAACGAAAACAAAAAAAGACATTACCTTTGATGCAAGTTTTGAAAAAGCGTTTCAACCAAGTATTAAAGCCTATTTAGCATTGAAAGATGCTTTGGTAAAAAGTGACACAAAGTTATCCGCAGAAAAAAGTGAAGCCTTCCGAAAAGCATTGGAACAATTGACCGTTCCACAACGAAAAACTGAAAATTCGTATTGGGCAGTGCTGCATAAAACTTCTAAAGGAATCAATAAAAATACATCAATTGAACAACAACGAAAGAGTTTTCAAATCATTTCAAATCATATGATCGAATTGGTACAACATTTTAAGATTTTCGATCAGAAACTTACCGTTCAGTTTTGTCCGATGGCAAATAATGACAAAGGTGCATATTGGTTGAGTGACGAAGAACAAATTAGAAATCCTTATTTTGGGGACGCAATGTTGAATTGTGGAAGTGTAGAACAGGTTTTGGGGGATTAGGTGTTAGGTAATTTAAAATTTCAAGTAAAAAAGTAAATCATTAATTAAAAATAGTAAAAAATGAAAAAAGTAATCTTAAGTCTATTTGTAGTAGCATCGTTTGCATTTGTGAGCTGTAAAGGAGAAAGCAACACAAAAACGGAAACTGAAGTACAAACAACCACAGCCGATGGAAAAGATTTGTCGATGGCAACTTTTGGTGTGCGTGGAAATTGTGGTATGTGTAAAACGACGATTGAGAAAGCCGCAAAAAGTGTGGATGGCGTTGCAAGCGCAATTTGGGACGTGAAAAAGAAAAGTATCAATGTTTCGTATGACGAACATAAAATTAATGAAAAGGAGATTCATAAAGCGATTGCGGCGGCTGGTTACGATACCGATCAGGCAAAAGGCGATAAAGCTGCGTATAAAAGCTTGCCAAAATGCTGTCAGTATGAAGGCGATCAGGTGATGAATCAGTAAAAATTATTACAAGTCTTTGCGAGCGTTTGGAAAACGCGTGGCAATCTGTTTCTAATGAAATTAAAGTTTTATCTGAAACAGATTGCTTCGGCTTCGCCTCGCAATGAAGATTCATAGGCTTCGAAATAAAAATACTATGTAACGTCTTTGCGAGCGTTTGAAAAACGTGTGGCAATCTGTTGCTAATGAAATTAAAGTTTTATCTGAAACAGATTGCTTCGGCTTCGCCTCGCAAAGACGATTCATAGAGTTAATCAAAGTAAAATAACCAACCTTCCGACAGATCATTCCATTCCGGGTTTTCTTTATTGATAAGTTCCTCTTTTCGTTTTCTGTTTCCCGATTTTAATTGTTTCTCTCTGATAATTGCTTCATTAATTGATTGAAATTCTTCAAAGTATACAAGCTTATCACAATTATACTTTGATGTGAACCCCTTATAACTTTTAGTTTTATGTTGATAGATTCTTTTCATAAGATTTGAAGTCACACCTATATAAATAACAGTATTATTTTTATTGGTTAAGAAGTATACAAAAGGTTTCTTCATAGAAATAAATATACTATTTTTCTAGTATATATTTTTGAAACGTCTTTGCGAGCGTTTGGAAAACGCGTGGCAATCTGTTGCTAATGAAATTAAAGTTTTATCTGAAACAGATTGCTTCGGCTTCTCCTCGCAACGATTCATAGACTTTTTAGTAACAATTCAAAATAGTACCTTTGCGCCATGGAAAAAATCGTATTGAATATTGCGACATTGTATGGCGCATTGGGAATTATTTTTGGCGCATTTGGCGCACATGCGTTGAAGAAAGTTTTTTCAGAAGAATTACTGAAAAGTTTTGAAACTGGCGTAAAATACCAAATGTATCACGCCCTTGTGTTGCTTGTGCTTGGATTTCAATTGTCGTTCACAGAAACCATTGAAAAAAGCGCTGCTTGGTGCTTGATTCTCGGTACATTCTTGTTTTCTTTTAGTATTTATGGCTTGTGTTTGAGCAGTGCCAAAGGCAAGAAACTCCGCTTTTTAGGTCCAATTACGCCACTTGGTGGATTATTGTTAGTAATGGGCTGGATTTTGTTGGGAATTTCGTTTTTGTAGTATTTGTACAACACTTAATCAAGATACAGAAAAGATTATTCATTATACAAACGCTTCAACTCAGGAAGTGTTTTGTTGGAAGTTATCAATCCGTTGATGAGGTACTTTCGTAAATCTTCCAAATCGTCATGCGGAATGTATTTTGCCCATTTGGTTTCGGTTGTAATGGCTTTTAGTTGTCGTAAAACTTTGCGTGTTTCTCCAGAAGTTCGCAATACATATTTGGAAGTATACGAAGGTTCATCCTTATGAAAGTATTCGTATTTATGGCTAAATTCACTTTTTTTGATGAAATACAACTTCTCTACTTCATTATCTTTGTAAAAACTTGACCATTTCGCAAAACCAACTTTTTTTCCGTTTTTAATATTGCGTTCATCCGTTTGCAATCGCCATTTGCAAGTAGCTGCGCGTCCCCAATGAGTTGAAATACGATATACACCATCTTCTGTGTAGAAATATTGACTACCAGAACGACTTGTAAAATTGGGCTTTTTATCCTTTACAAGCTGAAAGTCAACTGCTTTAAAAATGCAATAGGTATTTTTGAAAAAGTTTTGTTTGTGGTATATTAATTTCGTCACTGCGCGGTAATGTGTATTTTTGTCAAAGCTACAAAATGTAGAATGATGTGTTGTGACAAATAAATAATACTTTGGCACAATAAGTGTTTTATACTACGTTAATAGTAAAGAATAAAGAACTAAACAATGAATAAAATGAAAAAGATTGTATGTCTATTTTTGGTAGGTTTCATGTTTCAAACCGTTGCAACAGCGCAAAAAATGGCGTTTAAAGATGGCGAAAAACTTACCTTTACCGCATCATACAAAATGTCTGGATTTATGACACAGCTTGCGCAAGTAAGCATGGAAACCTCGGAAGTAAAAACATCAAAAAACACGTTATTGCATTTTAAATCTCGTGCAACTACGTATAAGAAGTTTGATGCTTTTTTTAAAATTCGTGATATGTATGAATCATATGTAAGCAAAGCTAGTTTATTGCCTGTTTTGTATCGTAGAGATATACAAGAAGGGAATTATAAAAAGAAAATGAAATATGTGTACAATCAAAGAAGTAAAACGATAAAAAGTACACAAACAAAACGTAGAGGCGATGGTACGGACTGGATTGTAAATAAAAATTTTAGTTTTAGCAATCAAGCAATGGATGTTGTTTCAACTTTGTACAATTTGCGTAATTTACCAATAGAAAGTGCGCGTGTAGGCGATACGAAAACTTTCAAAATTATTTTTGATCGAAAAGAAACACCTGTCACGATTAAATATGTTGGAAAAGAAACGGTAAATGCTGGAAATTTAGGAAGTAAAGAATGTTATAAATTACAAGTATTGACTTCGGGTGAATTCTTAAAATCTGGAACACTTTGGCTCACTGCCGATGCTAACAAAGTTCCTGTACAAGCACGATTTACCATTCCAATTGGAAGCGGAATGTTACAACTAACGAATGCTTCTGGCTTAGCAAATTAATCATTAAAACCAAAAATATACCATGAGAACATTATGTATCATACTAGGAAGTATTGCCGCTGTACTCGGTTTTTTACTTTCTTTTTTCTTTGACAGTTTTGCGTTTATTCCTGTAGTTTTCGGACTTATCTTAGGATTTGCCGCATTAATTATTTCTAGAAAAAACGGACTCCGCGAAAGCGTTCCAAAATTAATCATTGCATTGTCTTTTCTGGCAGCAGCCATTACTACGATGAATATGTTTAAAGAGAATAAGGTTGCAGACGACGCAAAGTTGACTATTGAAGAAAAGAAACAACAAGAAAAAGAAGACCTAAAAGAGATTGAAAAAGAACTGGAAGGAATTGAATAAATTAAAAGAAATGTAGCAATTTGTTTCAAACAATATTCAAATTTTTCTCAGAAACAACCTTGAATCATTGAATTTTTGAATCCTTGAATTGAGCGAAGCAAAAAAAATAGGTATTAGCTTTTGGGAATTAGGTATTAGTCAAGTTCTAAGAGTAATTGGAAATTCAAACTAAAATACGAATATACTTTGAGCGACAGCGATATTTAAATTTTAATGTAGCAATTTGAAAATTTGGAAATTGTAGCAATTGATTTAAAACAATATTCAGGTTTGTCTTAGAAACAACATTGAATTATTAAATTTTTGAATCCTTGAATTAAGCAAAGCGAAAAAACAGGCATTAGCTTTTGGGAATTAGGTATTGGTCAAGTTCTAAGAGTAATTGGAAATTCAAACTAAAATATGAATATACTTTGAGCGATGCGATATTTAAATTTTAATGTAGCAATTTGAAAATTTGGAAATGTAGCAATTGGTTTCAAACAATATTCAGGTTTGTCTTAGAAACAACTTTGAATTATTAAATTTTTGAATCCTTGAATTGAGCATAGCGAACCTAACGGAAAGAAAAGTCTATCAAAAAACAACTTGATAGACTTTTTTTATTCTCAAAAATACTTGTTTTTACATTTTTTTAAGAAATCTATAACAAAATTAAGATACTGATTTCAATACCTTTGGGCATCCTAAAAATAACTATATGAAAAAATTGCTATCCCTAGCCCTTTTAGCTGCGATTGGATGCGGAACTAATCAGAAAACTTCAGACAAGAAAGATGTCAAAAATGTAGATCCGATTCCTTATGCTAACACAATTACTGAAGCTGAATTAAAAACACACTTGTACATATATGCATCTGATGAATTTGAAGGTAGAGATACTGGAGAACCTGGGCAAAAGAAAGCAGTTGCCTATTTAAGAGATGAATATAAAAACTTAAAGGTTCCTGCGGCGCAAGAGGATGGAAATTATTTTCAAAATGTTCCTTTGCAAAAAGGAGCCGAATTGAATTCAACCTTAACCATTGACGGAAAGGCGTATAAATTTGAAGACGATTTCTTGACATTCAATGCAGGACAAAACGGAACTATAAAATTCTCTGACATTGTATATTTAGGATATGGAATTGATGATGAAAAATATTCTGACTACGACAATCAGAATGTAGAAGGAAAAGTGCTTCTTATCAAAATGGGAGAACCAAAAAATAAAGAGGGAAACTATGTAGTTTCTGGAACAGAAGAAACTTCCAAATGGAGTAACGGCAGACAAGGTCCGGCGGCAAAAATTAACGCAGCAAAAGAACGCAAAGCAAAAGGTGTTTTATTTTATGTGGATGAAATGTATCCGCGTTACAAAATGCAATTGGCATATGTTAAGAACAATAATAGAGTTTCCTTAAAAGGCGAAAAAAGTCCTTTCTTCTATTATGTTATTGGAGATACGTTGGCAAAAGACTTACATGCTACGATTGCTAATGATGATAACGCTAAAACAATGAATGTTGATGCTACTTTAGTTGTTAATGACAAAACGAATGACGTAAGTTCTGAAAATGTTGTTGCAATCATAAAAGGTTCTGAAAAACCAGAAGAATATATTGTAATCTCTGCGCATTTAGATCATGAAGGTGTGAAAAATGGCGAAATATACAATGGTGCTGACGATGACGGTTCGGGAACAGTTGCCATGTTAGAAATTGCAGAAGCTTTTAGAAAAGCACAAAAAGAAGGAAATGGTCCAAAACGTTCTATCGTATTTTTACACGTTACTGGGGAAGAAAAAGGTTTGTTAGGTTCAAGATACTACACAGATAATCCGATTTTTCCATTAGAACAAACGGTATGCGATTTAAATATTGATATGATTGGACGTATTGATCCAAAACGTACTGAAGGTGATCGTAATTATATATACTTAATTGGTTCTGATAAGTTAAGTACTGAATTGCATAACATTTCGGAAGAAGTAAACAAAAAATACACAAACATTGAACTAGATTATACATTTAATGATGAAAATGATCCGAATCGTTATTACTACCGTTCCGATCATTACAACTTTGCAAAAAACAACATTCCTGTTATTTTCTATTTCAACGGAACCCATGATGATTACCACAAACCTAGTGATACTGTAGAAAAAATCAATTATGATTTATTAGAAAACCGTACACGCTTAATTTTCCACACAGCGTGGGAATTGGCAAACAGAGACAAACGAATTGTTGCCGACAAAGCAACAGCTACCAAATAAATAATTCACACACAGAAAAACGAAAAGCTTCCCGAAAACGGAAGCTTTTTTTATGTCTACTTTTAACTGAAGTGATTTAAACTTTTTTGATTTGCTAAAAAATTACTGTTTTTCAGTCCTGTTTTCGTCTTTTTTTCGTTCCGTAGCGCTACTATGAAACTCAAAAAAGCCTTCAACAGTACTTAAAACTTCTAATTTTCGCTTAAACCCGAAAAGTTTAAATCACTTCACTAAGTAAAATCTCCTGTTTTGATAAAACGCGTAATTGCTCTCTATAATAAATTATTGAACCACAGTACTTTTACATCATAATCTAAAACCCTTACCATTATGAGTATACAAGTTAATATTACCAATAACAGTGGAACATCTTCAAGTGATGTATATTGGATTTGCTTTGGATTGGATAGTGATCCTGCGACAAGTTCTCCAAATTGGAGCTATGTAGATGTGGATAGCAACGGAAATGCTTCTTTACAAAAGTTTACCAAAGGACAAGATTGTTCAAAACTATTTAAAACCGTTGACGAATTGAGTGCCTTCAACAACTTACCGCCAATGTGGTCTGGGCAATTCCTATTCTCTTTCAATCAATTGCCTAATGTTTTTAATATTGTTTCTGGCGGACAAAATGGTTTGGGAGTTCAAACACCTCCATTTACACCTGGAACGGCTGATGCTGATACGTTATTTGTTGTGGTAGAATTTACAAATATTGGAACTGAATTGTATGCCGATTGTACCATTGTAGACTACTTCTCTGCTCCTGTTTCTATAGAAGTTATCGGAAAAACTGACTCAAAAACGAATGGAATTATGAAATCGACAAGTTCGCGTGATGCTATTTTTGATGGAATTACCGCTTTGGGAAGTCCGTGGAGCAATTTAATAATGAAAGATGGTTCAGGAAATAACATTCGTGTATTAGGTCCGCAACACGCTGTACAAACTACAAATCCAAACTTACTTTCTTCAACTATTTACGATGCGTATGTAGATGCTTGTTGGAAAAACTTCAAATCGAATACACTAACCATCAACTGTCCGACATTCGGAACATATACAGGAACCGTGAATTCTAGTGACGAATTGGTCTTCTCACAAACCGATCAACCTGACGTTACCATTCAAAAGCCTGGACCAGGAAAAGCATATGATATTTTTGGTTGTGTTGGTACATTAGCTGCACCAAACAATACGCCTTTAGGAGAAATTGCTGCCATTTTAGGAGCTGCTTTAAACAGAACCATCTTAAGTAGCAACGGCAATGATACGCAACCAAATTGTACAACAAGTGATTTTTACACGGTACAAAACGGAGTGACAAATGAATATGCAAACATCGTTCATCAAAACTATAAATCAGGAATTTACGCATTCCCGTTTGATGATGTTTGTAGCAAAGATAGCCCGTTGATTGATATTACAAACCCAACTAACTTTAATATTACTTTATCAGATTGGAGTTAACTCCTACCTATTATATTATTTACAATTACCATACAAAAGCGAGCTGAGAAGTTCGCTTTTTTTTAGTTATACCAAATCTACTATAAAATGCGACTTTAGAAACGAAGTTGCTTTGGTAGTGTAGGACGCAGTGGATTCTTTGCATCTAGCTACGGAAAGGAGCCTCAAGAAACTACACTGCCAAATGAACGAGTTTATATGTTGTATATTATGGTTGATTTGGTATTACTTCTTAAACGCAATACTCAATTTTGCAAGCATGATAAGTTCTGACTTGTTACGATTTGAAAAACTTGAAGCTATTTTGCCCGCAATTGATAATATATTTTCCTTAACCGATGCTGTAAATAGTTCTTCATGCTTCTCTTTAAAACTTATAAATTCATCGTAACAGATTTGCGGTGAAACTTTATCGGCAAACATAAGTGTGAATGCAGAAAGAATATGATGCTTTCCTCCTAAGGTCTTGTCTACAGCTAAAAGTTCTGTAAAAGAGCTTGCCGTAGAAAGTTCGTTTTTTAAAGTGTCAAATTCGCCTTCATCTAATTTGTTATCTGAAAGTGCTACTGCATAAAATAACTTTCCGACATGCTGATAAAACTCAATAATAGTGTGTTGATTTTTTTCCATTTTGACTTGCTTTATATCGTAAAGATACGCCGTTAAAAATTTCTTTTCAATGATATAAATCAGAAACCAACTTCGTGCATATTTTTTTGTAGTTTTATGCTCCTTAATTATAACCGTTACTACGCCATATGTTTCGCAAAGAAGAAGATATTTTTAACATCCTTTTAGGCGCTGTTTCTGAAGGTGTTATCATTGTGAACGAACAGCAAAAAATAATGGAAGCCAATACTGCTGCTGCAAAAATGTTTGGTTATTCACGAGACGAATTGCTTCAAAAATCATTAGACCTCTTAATCCCAAAGAAATATCACGCTGGTCATGGAGCGCATTTTGAAAGTTTTATGAAACATCGTGAAACTCGTCAAATGGGACATGGACGCGATTTACACGGCGCACACAAAAATGGAACTACATTTCCTGTAGAAGCAGGTTTGAATCCGTTTTCGGTAAATGATGAAAACTATGTAATGGCGTTGGTCATTGATATTACAATTAGAAAACAACAAGAAGCAAAAATTCAGGAGTTGTATGCTGGTTTGGAACAAAAAGTGATGCAACGAACACAAGAGTTAAGTGAGACAATTGCTGAGTTGGAAGCTGAAAATAAATTACGTTTACAAGCTGAAAAAGATGCAAAAACTGCGCTAAAACGAGAACAGGAACTGAATGAATTAAAAACTAAATTTTTATCGTTAGTTTCACACGAATTCAAAACACCTTTAAGTAGTATTTTAACATCTTCCATGTTGTTAGGAAAGTATAAATTAACCGAACAACAAGCCAAACGCGACCGACATATTAAGATTATTTCTGATAAAGTTCATTATTTGAATAATATTCTAAACGATTTCCTTTCGGTTGAAAAACTAGAAAAAGGAAAGGTAAATTATAAGCTGAGTACTTTCAAAGTGAGCAAAGTAGTCAATGAAGTTGTCTATAATGCAAACATGTTGTTAAAAGACGGACAACAGATTAATTATCCGGATAATATTGATGGTTTTTCGTTGCATCAAGATGAAAAAATAATTGAATTGGCCTTATCAAATGTTGTCAATAACGCCATTAAATATTCTTCTGAAAATACCATTATTGATATCAGTATTACACAAGACGATTTCATCACAACCATCCAAATTAAAGACAACGGAATTGGTATCCCTGAAAAGGAACAAAAAAACATATTCAATCGTTATTTTAGAGCTGAAAACGCTTTATTAGTGCAAGGAACTGGTATCGGATTGAATATTGTAAAAAATCACTTGGAGAATTTAAAAGGAAGTATTTCTTTTGAAAGTATAGAAAACGTAGGCACCACTTTTACGCTAAAAATACCCAATAAAGCCACTGTATAAAACAAACCGATGAAGAAAGTACTATTAATTGAAGACGATACAATTTTAAGAGAAAATACGGCGGAATTGCTAGAACTCGCTGATTATGATGTTGTGACTGCGCCCAACGGAAAAGTAGGCGTAGAAACAGCGTTACAAGATTCACCTGACATTATTGTATGTGATATCATGATGCCAGCATTAGACGGTTACGGCGTGTTGGAAGCATTGTCTAAAAACGATGCTACAAAGTACATTCCGTTTATATTTTTATCGGCGAAAACGGAACGTCAGGATATCCGAAAAGGAATGGATTTGGGCGCAGACGATTATATTACGAAACCTTTTGAGGAAGAAGAATTGATTAGCGCCATAGAAAGTAGAATAGCAAAAGCTGCGATTTTAAAAGACGAACGCGAAGGAAATGTTGAGAATAATGACGAACACCAATTACGCGATTTAAATGATTTGAAGAACTTTTTTGATGACAATGGTACCATTTTCAATTATGGAAAAAATGATATCATTTACAAAGAAGGACAAAATTCCAATTATATTTATTTGATTGTAAAAGGCGTTGTAAAATGTCATAAGTTTGACGAACAAGGAAAAGAATTAACGACCGCATTGCACAAAGAAGACGATTTGTTTGGGTACACCTCATTTACCCAAAACATGCCATATCAAGAAACTGCAACTGCGATAAAAGCTACGGAAGTTGTCGCGCTTTCTAAAACGGAATTGATTGCAGTGTTAGATAAAAATCATAAAGTTACTTTAGAGTTGATTCAATTGTTGACCGATAATATTTCAGGCATCAAAAATCAATTGTTACAAATGGCATACAGTTCTGTACATCGAAAAACGGCGACGACGATTTTAAAATTTGCCGAAAAACTCAATCGAAATCCAGAAGATCCTATCAAAATTTCCAGAAACGATTTGGCTAGTGTTGCCGGAATTGCCACCGAAACACTTATTAGAACACTGTCGCGCTTCAAGAAAGAAGGTATTATTGAAATTGAAGGTAGAAATATTAAAATTGTTGATTACCAACAACTTCAAGAAATGTATTAAAGAAAACAAGTCATTTTATTGAATATGACCAAAATCATATTTTTTAAAGTTGCTTCCGCTTAGATTTGCCTGTAAACGTCGATCTAAGCATGAAAAACATTTTATTACCAACAGACTTCTCAGAAAACGCATGGAATGCCATTGTGTATGCGCTTCAGTTTTTGGAAAATGCTACGTGTAATTTTTATGTGTTGCATGTTTGTGAATCTCCAGAAACAAATGTAGCCGTAAAGTTTCAACAATTACAAAAACGCATTGCAGCACTTCCTGCAAATGCTCAACATCACTTTTTTACACTTACCGAACAAAATTCTTTTATTGAAGCCATTCGCAATCAAGTGGAAGATAAAAAGATTGACATGATAATTATGGGCGCAAAAGGTGTGTCTAATACAAATTCTTGTATGATTGGACATTACGCCGAAAGTGTCATCACTAAAGTAAAGTGCAAATTGTTAATTGTTCCTGAAAATGCTACTTATACCATGTTTGACGAAGTTGCTTTTCCAACAGATTTTACCTTGGCTTCCGATATTCAGACTTTGGCTCCTATTACAACAATTTTAGATAAAAAAATTACGTCATTACGTATTTTATATATTAATAAAGTGACTCAAAAACTAAACAATCATCAATTAGCCAACAAACATCTTTTGGAAGATTTTTTGGATGATTTGGAATATAGTTTTCACTTTTTGACCAATAATAATGTGGAAGATGCTGTGGAAGATTTTACCGAAAGTAAAGACATCAATTTGATAATTATGGCGGCTAAAAATTTAAATTATTTTAAACAGATTTTATTCCACTCAAAGGTAGATAAAATCAGCTATCACACACACATTCCTTTTTTAGTATTGCATGAATAGTTTTTGATTTTTAGTAATTTCAAACTGATATATATCATAGTTTTTTGTGTTTTTGAAGTGTACTTTTAAGTAACAAATTAAAATGTATCGCAATGAAAAAAATACTTGTTCCCACCGACTTTTCAGAGAATTCATTGAATGCCATTCGGTATGCAGTTCAATTGTTTAAAAACGAATCTTGTAATTTTATTTTACTGAATACGTACACACCTGTAATTTATCATGTAGAACACATGGAAGTTGGTGCTGCGCAATACGGATTGTTGGATGCAATGAAAGAAGCATCTCAAAAAGGATTGGAAAAAATACAGGAAACAATTGAAGCTGAATTCCAAAATCCAAACCATATTTTTTATAAAATTTCGTCTTTTAACATGCTAGTTTCAGAGATTGATAAATTGTATGAAGAAAATGTTATGGATATGATTGTAATGGGCACACAAGGCGCTTCTGGCTTAAAAGAAGTCTTGTTTGGTTCTAATATGATTCACGTATTGAAAACTGCAAAATGTCCTTTGTTGGCAATTCCGAGTGGATTTTCGTTTGAAGAACCTCATGAAATTTTATTTCCGTCAGATTACAATGTTGATTTTAAAGAATCACATGTAAATATCATTCAAAAGTTGGCTTCTTTTTATCATTCTCGAATCAATGTATTGCATGTTTCAAATACTGATAAGTTGACTACAACACAAAAGATGCATCAAAAGCAACTAGAAGTATTTTTAAAAGATATTTCACATTTGTTCCATTTGGTACACGATGATGATATTCCGAGTGCTATTGCTGAATTTCAATCAAAATCACGCATCAATTTGTTAGTCATGCTGAATAATAAACATTCGTTTTTTGAGAATTTATTTTTTGGATCGAAAGTGAAAAAAATTGGACTTCACTTGAATATTCCTTTTTTGGTCATTCCCGCGAAAGCGTAAACACTAACAAGAGTTTTTTATCAATTTAAACATCACAATTTAACTATATAACTATGACAAATATACTGTTACCGACTGATTTTTCAGACAATTCAAAAAATGCAATTCGGTATACCTTGCACTTGTATGCCAATGAAAAATGTACTTTTTACATACTCAATTCGGCAAAAGTAATAGCAACAAGATCGGCAAGTTTTTCAAGCAAATTAGGAACGACCGTTTTGGAAAATTCAAAAAGAGATTTGGCAGCCTTAAAAGATGCTTTACAAGCAGAGTTTACCAATAAAAATCATACATTCAAGATTATTGCGAGCGCAAACGATTTGGACGACGCTATTGAAATATTTGCTGAAAAATATGAAATCGATTTGATTGTGATGGGAACAAAAGGTGCCACAGGTGCAAAAGAAATTTTGTTTGGAAGCAATACTACAAAAATTTTCAAAAAAGTGACGTCCTGCCCTATTTTGGCGATTCCTGAAAATCATACGTTTGTCGTTCCAACGCAAATTGGTTTTCCTTCAGATTTTAATCGCTATTGTGATGCAAAAGAGTTGCATTTTTTGAAGAAAATGGCAAAACTGCATGATGCAAGTATTCGCATCATTCATATACATGAAACGGAACGTTTAAGCGAGCAGCAAGAGCAAAATATGACTACTTTAAAACAGTATTTGAAAGAACATAAACATAGTTTTCATTGGATTCAAAATTACACAAGCAAAGAAAAAGCAATTCATGAATTTATTGATGAAATGCAAATTGAAATGCTAGCAATGGTACAATATTCTCATGGTTTTATAGATCGTATGCTGCGCGAACCTGTCATTAAAAAAATTGGTTTTCATCTTAAAGTACCATTTTTGGTAATTCCTGAATAAAGAAAAACAAAGCTTTGAAAAAAGCATAAAAAAAGTCGTTTTTAAAACGACTTTTCAGAACTAATTCACTTTGAATCTTTTACAAGATCAAAAAATGATTTTTTATGGAATTATATTTTGTTTGCTAACAAAGTAGTAGTTGCTGCTGTAAAATCTAGTTTGTGCAATTTATATGATGATAATTTATTGGTTGCGATCGTTACGCTGTAATCTTCAGCGATATCAATATCACTTAAAAACCATAATTTTCCTTCGTATTGAACTGTTTTATCTTTGACTTCGAGTTCTTCATACGGAATGTAAAATCCGCGACCATCAGCTTTGGAAACACTTTCTTTGATTGTCCAATATTTGTAAAATGTTTCTATTGGATTTTCTGAACTTGATATGTGTTCCCATTGTTTGGAATTCATCGTTTTATCAAAGTTTTCAAAGTCTCGATCCTGCTTTTTTTCAATATCAATTCCAATTCTAACATTTTGACCTATGGCACAAATTGCGTACGCACCAGAATGTGATATGTTAAAATCATAGCTAGGCAATGTTAAAAACGGACGTTTGTGCTCACTATACAGAATCAATTTACTTAGATTGTTATTGATGTTGTGATATTTGAGCGCTTCCATAAGAAGCAATTTTCCAAACAGATTTGCATGCTTGTCTTGCCAACGTAAAAAACGTTCGTTACGTTCTTGTAAATCTTTCGGTAATAAAGATAAAAGTTCCGAATATAAAGTTGTCGGAAGCGGTTCTGTAAATGAAGTGTAAAAGATATCTATCAAGGTGTGAATGTTTTTAAGTGTTAGCGCCTACTTTGAATACTTTTGAAAATATAGCATCAAATATTTCGTCAATTCTATGTACATCTTTAAATTGTGCAGCTTCGTTACCAATAACCAGCAACGGAACTTCATTTTTACTGTGTCCGCCAAAAGATAAATCTTCAATATTTCCATGATCGCTGCTCATGAGTACATGAATATGATCTTCTTTGTTATGCAGGATTCCACGTAAAAATTCATCAAACATTTCAAAGAATGCTATAGATTTACTCATATCTTTTCGGTGTCCAATTAAATCTGGAATAAAACATTCAAACACTACCAAATCGTACGTATCCGTAATGTTTTTTAAATTTTTTCCAGCTTGAAACGGACTGATTTCTGGTACACGATTGTTTGGCAAACCTTGTAATGTACTGTTGGTTATGTCCCAATGTACGGCATTTCCATCTACAAGATCATCCAAAGTATTGAATCCGTTATCGGCTGCCAAAACACTGTATGTGGTTACACTGTAGCGAGACGTATCTGCGGAAGTGAAAAATCCATCTGTATATGAATTTGCAAAGACGTTGGAGATATTGTGCGCATTTGCATATTTAAAGATGGAACGTTTTTGTATAATTTGAACCAATTCTTCACTCGGATACGCCATTAAATGATATCCCAAAAAAGCGGGCGCGTTATAACCTGTAAATAAACACGTTTGTCCTGTAGCACTTTGCGGAATTCCTTTTACACCAAGACATGCATCAATTCCTTTGAGTAATAATTTGTCTGATGAAACCTCAACATCGCGTAGCAATCTTTTGCCCGTAAGTTGATGTACCGTTGGCATGTCAACTTTTGCCAACGGATTGGTTGCAACATTATCGCCCAAACCGACGCCATCCAGAAAGATAAATATGAGTTTATTTCTCATTATTTATGATTAAGCAGGAGTTACTTCGCGTAAATCAAAATATCCGTTGTAACCTTTCATATATACTGCTGCTCTGTGTCCAAATAATACCATTGCTTCGGTACGTGTTTCTAATTCTGAATCGTAAAAGTCAGATTTTACTTTTGTTCCTACAGGGTTTGAAGCATTCCATTGTGCTACTAATTCTAGTGAATCGCCTGATGGTTTTTTAGCTGTTTTTACTTTTTTGGCTTCTGATTTTTTTACTGGTTTTTCAACTGTTGAAGCTTTTTCTTTCTTCGCAAAATCTCTTTTTATGTAACCTGATAGCTTTGTCAGTACGTCTCCAACACCAAGTTCTTCGAATTCCATATCGCCTTTTTCTAGCAAATACGTCATACTGTCAGACCATCGTACGCTGTTGTATAACTGATCTACCAAGTGTTCTGCTACTTTTTTGTCATCGTACGGTTTTCCTGTGGTATTGGCAATGACTTCAATTTTTGGTTTGTAAAAACGTTTTCTTTTTAAGAATTTTTCAAACTCATCTGCGGCTTCTTTCATGTATCGTGAGTGAAATGCACCACTTGTATTTAATGGAATAAACATCACACCAGCTTTTTCAAAGAATGCTTGTGCGTTGTTGATATCTTCTTTTAATCCAGAAATTACAATTTGTGAACCTGCGTTAAGGTTTGCAATATCAATCGTTTCTAGTTTGGCATCCTTTAAGATTTCCTTGATTTGTTCTTCAGAAGAATTTAAAATAGCTGCCATTCCACCATTTTTGGCTTCGCTCATCAACTCTCCACGCTTTTTTACGAATTTCAATCCGCTTTCAAAACTAAAAACGCCTGCGGCTTGTAATGCATTGTATTCTCCCAAACTATGTCCAGCTACAAAATCAGGTTCTTTTTCACCATCTTTTAGCTTTTTTTGGTATGACAATGCATTTACAACATACAATGCAGGTTGTGTAAATTGTGTTTGATTTAATTGTTTGTTCGGATCTTCCAAACAGAGTTCTTTGATGGAATATCCTAAGATTTTATCCGCCTTTTTGGTCAATTCAGGAAATTCATCAAAAAGCCCTTCTCCCATTCCTCGTTTCTGAGAGCCTTGACCTGGAAATAAGAATGTTTTTTTCATGTTTGTATTTTTTAGTTGATTATTTATTATTTTTCAATGCGATAGACGTATTTATTCCACCAAATCCGAAAGAATTACTTAATGCGGTTTGTATGGTATATTTTTTTGCGGTGTTGCCACAGAATTGTAAATCGCTTCGAATTGGTTGTTCTAAATTGATATTTGGATGCAGAAAATCATATTTCATTTGTAGTACTGTAGCAATAACTTCTACCATTCCTGCGGTATATAAACAATGTCCTGTAAGTCCTTTTGTAGCATTTAAATGTATGTTAGCCAGATGATCTGTAAATACATTGTAAATGGCTTCGGCTTCCGTTTGATCGCCCAAAGGTGAAGAACTTCCATGTGTATTGATGTAATTAATGTCAGCATTGGTAATGTTTGCTCGTTCCATTGCTTGTTGCATTGCTTTTTCTTCTCCTGCTAAGTTTGGGTTTGCCGAACTGTTTTTGTCTAAGTAGTAACCGTAACCAATGACATTTGCAAATGATGCTATACTTCTTTCTTCCGAACTTTGTTGAGTTTCTAACACAATACTTGTACTTGCCTGACCGTACACGAAACCTTCATGGTTTTTATCGAAGGGACGACATGCCAACGTAGGTTGTTCATTGTAGGTTTTTCCGCCCATTGCTCCAATATTGATAAATCCTTGCATGTCTAGCGGAGATAAATCTGCGGGAACGCCAACCACCAAACAAACATCTACATTTCCTAATTCTAGCAATTGATGTCCTTTGATGATTCCTACGTTTCCTGTGGCAGAAGCGCCGCCAACAACGACGCCTTCTCCTTCTATTTCAAACAGTTCACTCAATACTCCAACTTGATTGGTTTCTAGAAATTCTAGCGCATATCTTGGTGATAGATATTCTGGATTTTCGTTGAATTCTGAGATGAGTTTGTATTGATAGTTTTGTGTACTATTTTGTCCGGCTACGACCAAACCAATTCGTTCTGAAGCTACTTTGTTATGAAACAAACCTGCTTCTGCCCATGCTTGTAATGCTGCCAAAATTGTTGTCTGAATTACAAAAGGTGCACGCTGTCCCAATCGTTTTGCTTTTTTTACTTTTTCTTCAGGAATGTTTTTGAGATTTTTCAATTGTTCCGCAAAGGAAAAATCGCGAATTTCCGCAGCAATATTCACAGCTAAAACAGGTTCAGCAGTATTGCTCATTTTTTGAATGCCAGAAATTCCTTGTTGCAACGAGTGTGTAAATGTTTCTATATCGTTTCCGATGGAAGATACAATTCCCATTCCTGTAATTCCGATACTTTTTTTGTGTAGCATTTTCAGTCTACTTTTAAGAAATTGTTACTTAGTTGTTTACATTTTCATGCAATACATTTACCAAACCTTCAATATTGTTTACACCTGCAAAACTCATTAAAGGAATTTTTATGTTTAATTCTCGCATAGACATGGTTACAATTTCCATTCGATCAATAGAATTTGCGCCAATGTCTTTTAGTTGTTTTTCGATTGCAATGTTTTCTTTTTCCACATCTGGAAGGATTTCCATAATTATTTCTTGTACAATGTGGTACACTTCATCTTTTGACATAATTTGATTTTTAAGTTTATGATTCGTTTTCTTGTTATTTCATTTCAACTGCGCTCAATGTGACAGTTGTTTGTTGTTTGTTGTTTCATCTCGACTACGCTCGATGTGACAGTTGTATGTAAGATGTTTACTTTTAAATAGTTGCTAAGCTTAAACTTATAAACTTATCAACTGTTGACTTAAGTTGTGATATTTAGTGCAACTGTTCTCGATACAAATTTGCGCTGCAAATCCACTCGAACTGACGTTTTGTACTATTTAGACTTTGAAGTTTTTTAATTCAAAATTTAAATTTTAATAGAACTCAAAGAATTTTGCATGATTTTGTCCTTTTCGTAAACGATAGGCAGCAAAATCTTCTTTGTTCGAAAATTGCAAATAGATATTGTTCTGCAATACTGTTGCAAATTGTTCTCCTGGAGAACGCGCGTATTTGTGTCCTGGAAAAATGCGCGTAGTTTCGTTTACGTATGCTTTTATTTTGTTTAAACTTTCATACATATGGTGAGCTGCTTTGACATCATTGCACAAACCGCATCCTTCAATAAAAAGTGTATCTCCACTAAAAAGATTGTTTCCAATCATGTAACACATACTTCCTGCGGTATGACCTGGCGTAAGCAGCGGAACGATTTTTAATGATTCCACCCAAATTGGCGTTTCATCTATTGGCTGTAATTGCGGCGCATCATATCCTGAGATTGCAATTTCTTCTTGCGACATCCAAATAGGACAGTTGTGTTTTTCGGCTAATGGTTTTGCCAAGTGTAAATGATCGAAATGTGAATGCGTGAGCAAAACTCCTTTTAGTGTTGTGTTACTTACTTCGATTGCTTGCTCAATACGTTCTAAATCCCATGCAGGATCTACAATGATTGAGGTACTATTTATGTGATCTATTACTAGATAATTATAGTTAATTACAAACATATTAGACACTCTCAATACAACTACTTGCGGTTCTAATCCTTCTTCTTGTGGAGTCTCTAAAGTATTTTTATTCATAAGCCATTTTTTCGTTCTTCATTTTATGTTATTGTACTTTTGAAAAGCTTTCTTTGAACTTTTCAAATGTTTGTAAATTTTTTCCGTATTGATTGATGAGTTGCAACGGCACTGATGTTGCATCTTCTTCTAGAATGTATTTTACTGATGTTGCTAATGAGCCACTTGGACCTAAGTCTATAAATACGCAATCCTGTTGATTGACCATCATTTTTATCGCATTTTCAAAGTTGACAGAATAGCGCAATACTTCCCAAAAATCCTGATGCAGTATTTCATGTTTGATACTCGAATCTTTTGAAGAAACTATGGGAACTTTTCCTTTTGAAAGCTGTACTGCTTGTACTGTTTCTTTGAGTTTATCTTCAACAGGATCAATTAATGGTGTGTGAAATCCGTTGTTGACAGGCAATTGCTGAGAAATGATTCCTTCTTGTTGTAATGCTTTTTGCAATGTTTGTATTTCTTCAGGCAAACCACAAACCACAAAACTTTGTGAAAAGTTAGTCGCAATGAGCCAGCAATTTGAGAATATGTCCGGATTTTGGACAATGATTTCTTTTCCCGACATGATTGCCAACATTGCCGCTTTTGGAGTGTTCTTTTCTACCAACTTTGCAATTTCTACAGAAAGTTTTAATCCATCTTTTAGCGATAACACTTCTGAAGCAATACACGAAGTGATTTCACCTAAACTGTAACCCATTACATAATCTGGTTCAATTTGAATATCACGCAACATGCGAAAGAGACTGTATTGTACACTTATCAACGTTGGATTTGTATACAAAAGCTCATCAAAAGGTTCTCCTTTTTTACTCGGATCGTATAGCATTTCAATGAGTGAAGTTCCTATATGAGAAGACACGATTTCACTACATTCATTCATCCAAAAGTTGAAAATTTTGTTGTTTTCGTATAATTCTCTACCCATTCCGTAATACTGCGAACCTTGTCCTGAAAACAGAAAAACTTTTTTCTTACTCATTAATTTCTTTTTACGCTTTTTTTATTGTCCAAATAGTGTTTTGATGCGTTCTTTTACTTCTGGTTGTGCAAAGGTAATTTCGTGCATTTTCACTTCTTGTTGAATGACTTTTGGCAACTCGTTTCGCATTTCTGCTACTAAATGATCTTTGAGTGCAACAAGCGAAACACGTGGTTTTTCTGCTAAACTTTTTCCCAATTCATATGCGTGATGCATCACTTCTTCACGACGTAAAACGCTGAATGGAATGCCACGTGTTTTGAGTTCGTCTCCGCGATAGTTTCTGGCAGTTAGCAACATTTCTTCCGCCAAGGTGATTCCTATTTTTTTGGGAAGAATGTACGTTGCGCCCATTCCAGGCGTAAAGCCGTATTTCATAAAGTTGGTCGTGTAAATACTTTCTTTGCTCAGTATGACGAAGTCTGCGAATAATCCCATGGCAAATCCGCCACCAATTCCATGACCCTGCATTGCTGCGATTACAGGAATTGGGCAGTTTAACGACAAACTATATAGATCGAAATCAGTGAATTTTGAACCACTACCATCTGAAAGCGACATTAATTGATTTTGCGTTCCGCCACTAGCAAAATACGTATCGTATCCTGTAAGAATTACAGCTTTGTATTTTTCTTGCTTTTCAATGTATTTGTATGCTTTGATGAGTCCATCTGTCAATGCTTGCGAAAAAGTGTTTTTACTTTTTTTGTCTTGCATTTTTATTTGAATGATGGCATCATCAATTTCAGTAAGTTCTACTACATTTTCCATACGCTGTTTTTTTATTCCCACGGAAATTGTCCCGTATTCACGAATCGTTTGATTTTGTTTACATTTTCTTCATCCGAAAAGACTTCAATGTTTGCCGCAATGGCATCAGATTTTGAGTTTTCTGGTAATGAATCGAGTTTGTTCATGTATTTTTTGTAGCGTGCTACACCAGCTTTGTTCAATCTGCGGAGGCGTAATAAGTGCTTTCTGAGCAAGTTTTTAGAGTTTTCTTCACAGGCATCTACCAATCCCCATTCTAAGGCTTGTTGCGCATTGACAGGTTGCGTCATGATTGTGAGATAGTTTGCTTTTGCAAAGCCCATTCTTCGGATTAGAAATGGCAATACGCACGCTGGCATTAATCCGAATAGTAATTCCGATAGACTGAATACTGCCTTGTCTTCGCAAAGCACAATGTCGCACGCAGCTACAAATCCTACGCCACCTGCATTTGCTTTTCCGCGAACGTGTGCAATTGATACGAATGATCCTGTAGCAAGTTGCAACCAAACGTCGTATAATGGTTCAGGGTTTTGCTCTTGGTTATCTGTGTTTTCGTTGATTGCTTTGAAATCGGCACCAAAACAGAATACTTCTGGCAAACCTTCAATGACAACAATTTTTGCTTCCGTTTCACAGACTTCCAAAACGGCTTTAAATTCATGTATCAAACGATCATTGATGGTATTGTTTTCTTCTGGACGATCGATTTGAATGAAACAAATTTCGTCCTTCAATTTTACCTGTAATGTATCGTAATTTGTGGTGTTTAAGATATCCATTCGTATTCTCTATGAAATTCGTTTATTTCTTTTAGGAATAGTGTTTCTTTTCCTAGTGCTTTTCTTGCTTGCGGAATGAAATCTGCATCCAATTTAGTGTTACGCGTTCCAAATTTTACGGCATTACTGTTTATGAGCAATTGCTCGTATTCTTCGATTGTCATCTCGTAACGATTGTCTAATTTTTCTTTGATGTTGAATTTCTTTAAACGCTCTTGTCCTTCTTTGTTGACAACACCACTAAAGAATTCTGAACAACAACCAGAACCATAAGAGAAAACACCTATTCGTCTTGGCTCATCAAAGTTTCCGTTGGCAATGGTACTTACTAATGATAGTAAAGCCGTTGCGCCCATAATGTTTGCTACACGCTGACAGTAATCGAGTCCTGGCATTACTCTACGCTGAAAATCTTCTTCGATATCTTTTCTTTTCACATCTGTAACTTTGCCCATGATATTTCTATGTGCTCCTTTAACCATTCCACCAAAAGGTGCGTGAAAAGCCAAGTAATCAAAGGTAGTTTTGTAATCGCAACCTTCTACCCTTTTTGCGTATTCTAAGTATGCATTTTCACAGCAATCTAAGTATGAAAGTAATGATAAGTCAGAGTCACCTGCATCACCATCAGCAGTTGGACGACAAGTGTCCATTACTTCGTAACCGTAATATCCAGTAGCACCAACATCAATTTGGAATATGTGTGGTTGATCGCTCACTAATAAAGCGACACTTCCTGCGCCACCACTTGGTTCTGCAAACGACCAATCTTCTGTGAGTGCATCTCCACCTTCTTCTACCATAAATCGTGATACATCTGTGGCAATCACTAAGGCTTTTGCGCCTGGCGATGTTTGTGATAGGATAAAGTTTACCGCAGTTTGTAAACCTGCAATTCCTGAGTAACAAGCATTTTTTAGCTCGAATAAACGACAGTTTCGGTTTAATCCTAAAAGATCGTGAAAGTAGGTACTCATTGATTTACCGAAGTCGAAAGCTGATTCTGTACAGGAAATCACCATTTCAATTCGGTCACGTTCTTCAGGACTTAACGCGTCAATTAAAGGTTTGGCAGCATTTACGCCATAGGTAATTGGATCTTCATACGGCAATGCAACCGTTTTTTCTTTCATTAATAAGTTTTCAAATCTAGTCATGTCTAGATTTCGATGTTCTGCCAATTTTTTTACGTCTAAACATGCTGATCCTGCATGTACGTTTATTGCTTCAATTCCAACTAATTTCATGTGTTTGGTATTTAATTTGTTTTAGAGAGTTTTGGTATGTTTCTCTTTTTGTTTTGATTATGAGTTTTTATGTTTGTTTATTATTGATAGAGTAATTCCCAATCGATTGCGGCACCTTCTGTCCAGAGTTCCGCAATTTTTTCATGGTTATTTTCTGCTATTAGTTTTTGAATGTATTCACGTTGCGATTCGTCCTTTTTTGTGTTTTTATTTTTCTTTTTGTAGACTGAGTTTCTAAAGATTTTCCCAGAAGTTTTTACGTCATTTTCGTTGAGATATGCATCTATTTGTTGTTCCCAATCTTGAAAAGAATCTGCTACAAAAGCGACACGTTCGGGCATTTCAGAACGACCTGTCTGTAAGGTGTATGCAATACGTTCAAGCGTTTCGGTATTTTGATCTGCTTTTTGAATGTATTCTTTGTATTTGGAAAGGTATTTTTTGAGTCCGTCAGGATCATTTGCAGAAACAACAAAAACCATTTTTTGTGCTGTTTCTTGCGTTTTTTCTTCTGTTACTGTTTTAGGTTCTAGATATTCTTCTAAGACAATGTGTGCGTTTACACCACCAAATCCGAAACTACTAACGCCTGCAACACGTGGTTGTGTAACGTTTTGTTTCCAATCGCTTGATTGATGTGCAATTTTAAAAGGTGTTCCCTCTAGTTTTATGTATGGATTTACCGCATCACAATGCAACGTTTTGGCAATTTTTTCATGTTTCATTTGAAGAATTACTTTTAGTAATCCTACCACACCTGCGCCATATTCTAAGTGTCCTATATTTGATTTGATACTTCCGAGTTTGCATTCTTGCTTTTCTTTGGAAGCAGCACTTGATGAAGCAACCATTTTTAGACCTTCTATTTCTATCGGATCGCCTAATGGTGTTCCTGTTCCGTGGCATTCTACATAGCTTACACGACTGAAATCCATTTCTGCATCTTGCAATGCTCTTTTGATAACTGCTGCTTGCGATTTTGGATTTGGAGCAGTCAATGAATTGGCATGTCCACCATGATTTTCGGCAGTTCCTTTGACTACCGCGTAAATATTGTCGCCATCTTTGATAGCATCTTTTAGTTTTTTAACCATTAAGACACCAATTCCTTCGCCACGAACATATCCATTGGCTTTGTCTGAAAATGTTTTACAACGTCCATCTTCACACAACATTCCCGATTTTGAGAAACTGATGTATACATCTGGCGTTAGTAATGCATTGACGCCACCAATAAATGCTTGATCGCAATGTCCAAGATTAATTGCTTCCATAGCGCGATGTAAGGCAACCAAACTACTACTACACGCTGTATCAATTGGATTACTTGGTCCGTGCCAATCCATTAGGAAACTGATTCGGTTTGGTCCAACTGATGGTACCATTCCTGTAGCTGAGTACGCTTCTACAGGCATAGAACTTAGTAAATGTACGTAACTACTTGGTCCGCAACCCATAAATAATCCTGTGTTGGTTCCTCGGAGTTCATCAGGTGCGTATCCTGCATCTTCCATACATTCCCAAACATATTGGATCATTAAGCGTTGTTCTGGTGACATGTAAATGGCTTCCGCAGGCGAGATTCCAAAAAATAGCGGATCAAACGCTGCAATGTCATCTACAAATGATCCCCATTTACTGATGCCTTCGTAGTCTTTCCAATTCCAACGATCTTTTGGTATTTCGCTAATCATGTCTTTTTCGCCGATGAGCATTTCCCAAAATTCTTCTGGATTGTTTGCACCAGCAATTTTACAACTCATTCCAACAATGGCTAAATCCTTGTCGCGATATACGTTTCTGCTTTTGTATTTTTGCTTGAAACTACGCGCAAACGAAGTGATATCATCTTCTTCTACAGTTTCGTTTTGAGTTTCTTCTTGTGTCGTGTCTTGTGGTTTTTCAGAAGAAGTTGTATTTGAAAATGTACTTGCGTGATTTTCGTATAGATATTCTGTAAAAGCATCAATACTTGTCGCTTCAAATAATACCGTTGGCAATAGATTTAAGTTGAATTCCGCATTGAATTTGTTGATGAAACTTGATAGTAAGATCGAATCAAAACCAAATTCCGACCAATCTTCCGTAGTGTCTAGTTGTTCTATTTTACGTTTTAAGTGTGCTGCAACTTGCTCTTTTACTTTTTGTGAGATTTCTTTTTGCAAACCATCCGTTTCAGTAGCTACATTTGACGTTTTTGGTGTTGCTGTTTTTTTCTTCTTTTTTGGTTTGTTGAATAGGTTTTTGATGTTTTTCTTACTTCCGTATAAAACTACTACTTGTGTTGCTTTACTTTGTAATATCTGCAGCAGCGCCGTTAATCCTTCTTTTGCTGGCAACGGTTTTATTTTGAATACTTCCTGCAAGTTCTTTTTCGTTTCTGCATCTAGTTGCATTCCGTCACTTTCCCACAACGGCCAGTTGATACTGACACTTTTTCCGTAGCTTTTTTGTGTTGCTACTCTTTCAGCACGATCTGTCATATACGCATCCATATACGAATTTGCCGCAGCATAATCTGCTTGACCTGCATTTCCAAGCGCGCCCGCAATGGACGAAAATGTGATAAAATAGTCAAGTTTTAAGTGTGCCGTAGCATTGTCTAAGTATTGCAATCCTTGTACTTTTGGTGCTAAGACTTGCTCAATTTCTTTGTGTGTTTTTTTGGTGATGAAATTGTCTGCGTTGCTTCCCGAACAGTGAATGATACCATTGATATCAGCATTGTTTTTTATCAATTCTTGTACTTCTTCTTCATTGCTTACATCGCAAGAAATATAGTTTGCTTTGACTCCTTTGGCAGTAAGTTGATTGATAAACTTTTTGCGTTCGTTGGTCAGTTTACTTCTTCCAACAAGTAGTAACGTACAGTTGTTGCTTTTTTCGGCAATGTCTTGACAGATGAGTTTTCCAACGCCACCAAGCGCACCTGTGATGAGAATTGTTTTGTTGTTCTGCCACGTAAGTTTAGAGTCTGTTGAAAAATCAGCTTCGGTGAATATGGTTTCTATTTCCTTATTTTCAACTGTAACTTTTGTTTCAATTTTCGGATATTCAATTGTAGCCGTTTTTAGCAAACCAACAATTCCTTTCCATGAAGGTTTGTCTTTAGGAAGTTGTACTTCTACTAAGTGATTTGTCGCTTTTTCTTCGATTAGTTTTTTTACCGTTGAAAAGGTAGATTTTACTAATTCGTTATAGGTTTTTGCGCCTTTGACAATTGTTTTATTTTCGTGTGCTTCTTCGTCTGCATTTTCAGAAGTTTCCCAAGTTGCGTTGTAATAGACCAATTGTTCTTCTTGTGCTGCAATTTCTATTTCACGTGCTTGAAATCCTTTGATGACTACTTTTATTTCTCCGTTTTCGTCGGAAACTGTATAGTCCATTCCGTCTTCTTGCTTTTCAATGTACGCAAACATTGTATCGGTCAATTCGCCAAAAACAAAGGTATTTCGTACTGCAAACGGAACTACATTTGCTTCTGGATTGCTCGCTAAGGCAATTCCACCTTGAATGATACTGTCTAACATTCCCGGATCCATTGCCATGTTTCGCTGGCTTGATGTTGGTAGCGATAGGTTTACCAGTGCAGTGTTATCGCCAATATGAATGGTTTCGATTCCTTGGTGACTTGGTCCAAGAAATACTTCACGCTTGCGCATGTTTTCATAGAATTTTGCTTTGGAAGGTCCTTCTTTCGTACATGTTTCTTGCAATTCAGCAATGGGAAGTGTTTCAGCAATTTTATGCGTTTTACGTACTTCATCTTTTGTGAGAATCAACGCTTTTGTTTGAAAGTGTACACCTTGACTCGTCATGACTTCAACGCCAAATTCACCAAAAGCACCAGGATATACTTTGGCTTGTACTTCTCGTTTTTGAGAGACTAAGATTGCTTGCACAAAGACGCTGTCTTCCAACACAATCATTTGATCGTCTGCAAGTTCTATAGAGTTTGCCACAGCAGCTCGGGATATTTCCAAATATGCCATTCCCGGAAGGATTTTTTGTCCTTGTATGATATGATCTGCTAAGAAAAGTTCGTTTCCTGTAAATGTGGATGTAAATACACCAATAGGATACGTTTCGTTAGGTGATTGATTTTTTGACATGGTTGTTTTTAATATTTTAGTTGTAGACAGTTTATAGTGAAAGTGCTTCTTCGTTGGTCGTTTCCTGACGAACAGCTCTTGCATAGAAGTTGCTTACTTTTACAAGTAATGCGCCTTTTTTGTTTACAATTTTTATGTTGAATTTTTTAATGTCTGATTGTATGCCGTTGTTACTGTCTGCAAATTCTGCAATGACGTAACAGGTTGCTGTTAATGGTCGAATCATTTCAAGTTCATCAATAGCGAAAGGCATGTGCGGATCTTTGGCATTTGAATTTGCTAATAACCCTGCAACAGTTTGCATAGCGCCATCAAAGATGCTTGGATGTAAGATGTAGCGATCAAAATCGGCTCTTAGTTTTGGAGCAATTTTTAGTTTTGATAATGTATACGTATCACTTACATGTAATTCCTGAATGGTTTGAAATGCTTCACCGTAGACAATTCCAGATTTTTTGAACGATTCGTAATATTGCTTACTGTCAATCGTTTTATGACATTTTTCTTGTAATGCTTCAATAGAAACCTGTTCATTTTCGGTAGAAGCATCGCGACTGTTTTCAAAGACAATTCTTCCTTCAGCATGTGTCACCAATTCGTTTTGATTGTTTAATGAACGTATTTGATAACGCGTAGCATTTCCTTTTTGCTCTAAATAGGTTTGTACAGATTTTGAACTGTTTTCAAACGTTAATGGATGCATCCAAACGATTTCCTTGATTTTTCTCGTTTTACGTTCACCTGCAATGTTTCCACATACGTTTGCCATTTCTATGAATCCTGCGCCTGGAAATATTGGCATATCATTTATGGTATGATCCTGTGCATAGTATTCGTTGTGATGTAATAGTGATTCAAAACCAATACTTCGCAAGGTTGAGATATTGTGAGATACTAATGGATGTAATTGTATGCCAACGGTTTCAGGTTGCGTTTGTACTGAACTTTTTGTTGCGTTTATATCTGTAATCCAATAGCTTTCTTTGGCAAATGGATAGGTTGGCAATGAGATTCTTTTTGGTTGATGGTTTGTATATAATTTATTCCAATTGATATCTGCACCTTCTATCCACTTACGTGCAATTTCAGTGAGATTCTTTTTGCCAAGCAAGAATTCAATGTATTCTTTTTCATCTTTTGAGAATCGTTTTTTAATTGCTCCTTTCTCTTGCGTACTTTCAAAAGTATTTGCTGTTGTTTGCTTGTTTCTCCAGCTTTTTAGTTGTTGCATTAATTCTTTTGAATCTTTTGCAATGAAAGCCAAACGTTCCGACATTGCTTCTCTACCAACTTGAAGTGTAAATGCAATATTGGAAAGTTTTTCGTTGATATTTCTTCCCACAAAAGCCAAGAGTTGATTTGCATATTGCTCCAAACTTTCTTTATTTTTTGCTGATAGTACTATCAATTGAGGTTCGTTGTTTGTTGTTTCTTTTTCCGCCTTTGTTTCGTGCTCATGTTCTTCCACAACTAAACAAGCATTTACGCCGCCAGCTCCAAATGAGTTGATGAGTGCACGTCTTGGTGTATTGTTCACTTTTTCCCAACTTGTTACCTTATGTTGTAAATAAAATGGTGTTGCCTCAAAGTTGATGTTCGGATTTACTTCTTCTGAATTGATTGTCGGTACTAATACTTTGTGTTTTAATTGCCATAAGATTTTTGTCAATCCTGCAATTCCTGCGGCAGATTCAGAATGTCCTATGTTTGCTTTTACAGAACCAATCGCACAGAATTGTTTTTCTGTAGTTGCTTTTTTGAAAGCATTGGTTAAGGCTAAGATTTCTAAACTATCGCCTAATTGTGTTCCTGTTCCGTGACCTTCTACATAGTTGATGGTTTCTGGAGAAACTTGCGCATTTTGTAATGTTTCTTCTATTAAAGCAGCTTGTGAGTTAGGATTTGGCGCTGAATATCCGTTAGAACTTCCGCTGTGTCCGTACGCGCTTCCTTTTACCACTGCGTATATGTGATCGTTGTCTTCAATAGCTTTGCTGAGTGGTTTTAGTAAGACTGAACCAACTCCTTCACTTGGCACAAAACCATCGTCTCCTGCTCCAAAACTGTAGTTTTTGTTTCCTTTTGCGACCATTCCTTTGCCACAAAGTGAATGATATTTGGAAGGATGCAAGTATAAGTTTACGCCACCTGCTACTGCTACTTTACATTCTTGTCGTTTGAGACTTTCGCAAGCTAAGTGAATTGCCACTAATGATGATGAACACGCAGTGTCAATTGGCATGCTTGGTCCTTGAAAATCCATTAAGTATGAAACTCTGTTTGCAATAGACCAAGGTAATGCACTTGCATTTAGGTAGTTTCCATCGTTCCATGCATCAGTTGCGAGAATGTTGTATGTGTTTGTGGTGACTCCGACAAATACGCCGACATCTGCTCCTTTTCCTTTTTGATATTTTGTACGCAAACTGCTTTTGGTATATCCTGCATCTTCGATGGTTGCCCAAACAGAAGCTAGAAATAAGCGTTCTTGCGGATCCATCATTTTGGCTTCTTGCTCTGTGATTTTGAAGAATTTTGGATCAAATTTGTCTACATCGTTTACAAATCCGCCCCATTTGCTGTACATTTTTCCTTCGGAAGCTTTTTCAGGGTTTTCGTCGTAATAGTCATCTGCATTCCAGCGTGTGTTCGGAACTTCTTCAATTAGATTTTTTCCTTTTTTGAGATGTTTCCAATACGTTTCTATCGTATCTGATTTTGGATATTTTCCGTTGATTCCGATGATTGCAATAGGTTCATCGCTAGTTGGTGTCGGATTTTGTATGGTTTTTTGTGGAACTGCAGCTTTTATCGCATCGCGTTTTATTTCTGCGGAAGCGACCATAGCAACAGGCTCAGGCTTCGAAATTTCCAATACTTTGTACAATTGGTCTTTTGCTTCAATGTGTAAATGATCTGCCAATTCCTTGATCGTCGGATATTCGTAAAGCAAGGTTTTTGGCAATGCGCCCAAGTCATTTTCGAGGCTGATGTTGATTTGCCCGATGACGATAGAATCGATTCCAAAGACATCAAATGGTTCTTCAATGTCAATTCGAGAAGCCTCAAGTTTGATGACATTTCCGATGAGTTCTTGAAGATAGATTTGTGTTTTTTCTAGTAATTCTGAGTCGTCAATTGTTGTCGTAACTTGTGTTTTTTCAACTTTTTCTGTAACAATTTCTTGTTGTAGGTATTGCTTAATTTTTGCTTCATTTCCGTATAATGCAATGGTTTGTGATTTTCCAGAGCTTAGGAATTCTTCAAAATATTCGAGTCCGATGTTGGTAGCAATTGGATGAATTCCGATGTATTCTTTTCCTTGTGCAATGTCGCTTTCTGAGAGCGAGAAACCGCCTTCTTCCCAAAATGGCCAGTTGATGGAAAGTGTGTTTCCAAAACGTGTTTTCGTTGTTGTCTGATGGTTTCTGTGTGTTGCAAAAGCGTCTAAGAAATTGTTTGCATACGCATAATCTGTTTGACCGTAATTCCCTAAAACACCTGCAATTGATGAGAATACTACAAATATGTCTAGCTTTTCCGCTTTGGTCGCTTTGTCTAGATTGACAGCGCCTAAGATTTTAGGATTGATGACTTGTTGCGCTTCTTCCAACGATTTTTTGATTAAGAAACTATCTTTGCTTACGCCTGCGCTGTGAATGATTCCGTTGATTGTAGCAAACGTTGTTTTCGTGGATTGAACGAGTTTTTCAACCGCTTCAAAGTTTGTCACATCAACTTGTTTGTAGCTTACTTTTGCTTGATATGAATTTAGTTTGTCAAGTCGCGCTTGCTTCGTTTTGTCTAAGGCAGAACGACCAAAAAGCACTAATGTACATGCAAAGTTTTTTGCTAAGTATTCACTGATAATGTAGCCTAATCCGCCAATTCCGCCAGAGATAAGATAGACACCTTTTTGTTTGATTGGTAGAATTGCCAAGTTTCGTTGTACAGGCGAAAATACTTGTATTTTTTTTGCAAATCGTTCCGTTTTTTGATTGCCTTGAACAATGTGTTTGATTTCGTTGTGTTGCCAGTTTTCTTCTGAAAATTCATTGGTGAGTACTTCTGTAATGGTTTCCGAAGTGATTTTTGTTCCTTCAAGAAGAATGGTTTTTGCTTGGTATTTTGGATTTTCCAGCGAAAGCGTTTTAAAGAATGCACCAAAAGCTTCTTGTAATGGTGTTGCTATGGTAGAACGATCTGTAGCAAGTGAAATGATTTTTACGGCAAGCTTCGTTTTTAGACTTACTAAGTTTTTACAGAGATTGAAAAGTGTAACTATTCCGTTTTGCATTGCTGTTGCAACTTCATCATCACTTTTTAGTCCGTGATGAATGATGTGTGTTGGCAATGTATTTTTTGCTTCTAGTTGCGCGATGAGTTGTGAAATATCTTTTTCCTGACTTGGATTGATGTGATATTCCGTTTTTGAAACTTCTTTGTATGTATCTGCAAGTTTTACAAAGATAAGTTGCTGATTTTCTGTTGAAGCATGTTGCTTTTGATACGATTTGTATAAGGTTTCGTCTGTATCAAGAATTAGGATGCTTTTTGTAGTATTTTGAGTTTCTTTTGAAGCAATGTCAGTCGCTTTCCACGCAGTTGTGTAATGTAGTTTTCCTATTTTTTCAGGAACAGCTTTTACAGGAACTACTGTTTCTACAGTTTGTGTTTCTACTTGTACTGTTTCTTCCGGAATTTCCGCCCAATAACGTTCTTTTGCAAACGGATAGGTTGGCAAGTTGACGCGATTTGGTTTTTCACTTCCGTAGAATTGTTCCCAGTTCAATTCCACTCCATTTGCCCAAATTTCAGCGAGTTTGTCAAAGGTTTTTTCGTTTATCCAAGTGTCCACAAGTTTACTAAGTGTTGCATTGTCTTCAAAAATGTCTAACGAATCGTTGTTATTTTTTTGCTTGAGATATACATTTGGAATGTTTTCTTCGCCAATAATGTACGCTTCTAGTTTTTCACAGAGATCACTGGTTGATGTTGCTACAAAAGCAACTCTTTTGCGCATTTCTTCTCTACCAACTTGTAGCGTGAATGCAATATCATTGATATGCAATTTTGCTTTGTTCGTTGTTAGTGCCGCGTGTAAGTCTGTGATTTTCTGCGCCAATTGTTCGTCTGTTCTTGCTGAGATTGGCACAAGAACACCATCTGTATTGATCTCAGGACGTTTTTTGGAAGTTGCCTTGTTTTGAGGATATTCTTCAATGACTAAGTGTGCGTTCGTTCCGCTGAAACCAAATGAACTGATGGCAGCTCTGCGTGGTTGTTCTTCGCCATTTATGGTAGCTTCCCAAGGTTTTTCTTCCCTAGAAATATAGAAAGGAGATTTTTTGAAATCGAAGATTGTATTTTCCTTTTCTACATTTAAACTTGGCACTAAGGTTTTGTTTTGCATGCAAAGCAATACTTTGTGAATGCTTGCTACTCCAGCCGCACCCGACGTGTGACCAAGATTACTTTTTACCGAACCAATTCCGCAGAAATTTTGCTTGTCTGTTTTTTCTTTGAAAACCGTTGATAAGGCTTCTAATTCTATTGGATCGCCTAGTTTTGTTCCTGTTCCGTGAGCTTCCACATAACTGATGGTCTCTGGATTGATGTTGTAACGTTTGTAGATTTCACGTTCTAGTTCTATTTGACTGTTTACGCTTGGCGCTGTAATTCCGTTGGTTTTTCCATCTTGATTGATTCCTGAACCAATAATCACTCCGTAGATATGATCGTTATCGCGTTCTGCATCTTTTAGACGTTTTAAAACAATGGTTCCTGCGCCTTCTCCTGGCACAAATCCGTTTGCTGAATCGTCGAAAGTTTTGCATTGTCCATCTGGCGAAAGCATTCCTGCCTGACACATTCCTACATACGATTCTGGAATTAGATATAGACTAACTCCGCCCGCAAGTGCCATGTCAATTTCTTTGTTTAGTAATCCTTGACAAGCGACATGCGTTGCAACTAATGAAGACGAACACGCCGTATCAAAAGGAATTGCTGGACCTTTTAGGTTCATAAAATACGAGATTCTCGCAGAACCAATGGCAAAACTGTTTGCGGTTGTATTGATGGAATTTGAGTTTCCTTTTGCCATTAAATGTGAGTATTCATTGCTCATGATTCCCATGTACACACCACATTTTTTGTCGCTCAAATTGTTTCTGGAATATCCTGCATCTTCAAAGGCTTTGTAACTTTCTTCCAAGAATATTCTGTGTTGCGGATCCATGGATTCTGCTTCCGCGGGCGATATTTGGAAGAATAATGGATCAAAACAATCTACATCATCTAACATTCCCAACGATTTACAATATATTTTGCCAGGTTTTGTAGGATCTGGATCGTAATATTTACTGGTGTCCCAACGTGATTTTGGAATTTCTCTTACGGAGTTTTTACCCGCTTTTAGGTTTTCCCAGTATTGTTGCAAGTTTGGCGCATCTGGATATCTTCCTGAGATTCCAACGATGGCTATTTTTTCATCTTCAAATCCGCTACTTAACTTTTCTATTTGTTTTTTTCGTGGCTTTTTTGTCAGAGTCGGAAAAGAAGTTAGCGAGTTTAGTGAAATACTCGTGGATGATTTTGGCGTTTCCAATTCGATTTTCTTTACAACTGGTGTTGATTGAATCGGTTTTGGTTGCATCATAGGTTCCACTTTCACTTCTGGTCTTACTGGAGTTTTCTGCGTTTCTGCTGCAACGTTTGCATTTGGATTTTTCGCTAATTCTTCCGCTACATACGCCGACAATTGTTTTACGGTTGAATAGTCGTATACTTTGGTCGACGAGAGTTCGAGATCAAATTCTTTGTTGATAGTTTTTATCCACTCTACGCCTACGATGGAATCTAGACCTAAATCTGTAAATGATTTGTCCGCATCAATTTCAGAAGGTTCTAAGTAAAGTGCGTCGGCTAGACTTACTATAAGACGTTTTTGTATTTGTGTCTTGGTTAAACTATGCATTTTGGTATGTTTTGATTGAGTATTTTCTCAGTGTTTGTAAATGTTTCTTTGGTACTGTAATTACTTGCTATGAAATTGCATTTTCCATACTTTCCATTTCGCTACGTATGTATTTGGCAAGCGCGTTTACAGTTGCGTAGTCGTAAATTTTGGTAGACGATAATTCCATGTTTAGTTCTTTGTTGATCGTTTTTATCCATTCTACACCAACAATTGAATCTAAACCAATGTCTATAAATGATTTGTCGGCGTCAATTTCATGCGGTTCTAGATACAATGCATCTGCCAACGTATTGATAAGCATTTGTTTGAGTTGTTCTTTTGAGAAAGTGTTTTCTGAAACGTTTGATGTTTCAATGGTTACTGATTTTTCTTTTACAGCTTCCACTTTTGGTACATCGAGATCAATTAATTTGATTTCTTTTTGTTTTGGAGTTATTGCGCTTTCCACTTTTGGTGCGTCGTCAAAATCGTCTAAACTTATTTTTTTGATTGTCGGCGCGTCGTTTTGTATTGCTGCTTTTTGTATGATTTGCGTGTTTGCTAATGCTACATTTGTTGGTTTTGGCGAAATGATTTTTTCTTCAATCGCAATTTTGGTAGACAACTCGCGTAGTTGTACGTCTGTTGGCTTTTCTATTTTTGATTCTAATATGACAAACGGTTCTAGATCGATTGTAACCTTTTTTGCTTGTTTGACGGTTCTGTCTAACTTGATTTGTTGTAACTCTAAACCTTTTAGTTGAGCGTAAACAATTCCGTTTTCGTCACAGAAATCTGCATTGATGTATACGGCATCTTCCGAAGTTTGCGATTCGTCATATTGAACTAATACGAACATTTTCTTCGTGAAAGCGTTATAAATCGTTAATGAATCCGTTGCCACAGGAATAAACATGTAGTTTTCAGACAGTTTTAAATCGGTTATGAGACATATTGAAGCTTGCATCACACTGTCTAAAATACTTGGATGTAGTACAAAATCTGTTAGACTGTTTTCAATAGTTTTTGGCAATGAAATTTCTGATAAGAGATAATTTTTGCTCATGTATACTTTCTGAATTACCTGATTGGATGCGCCATAATACAATCCCATGACACTAAAAGCGGTGTAAATTTCGTTTGCTTCGCGTGTGTTTGACTGTAATTCATTTTGAAGTTTGGCTACATCAAATTGGAAACTTTGTTCCGCAGTTTCATAGTTTGCCAGTCCTTGCGCATGAATGATTTCTTCATTTTCTTGCTTGCTTGTAATTTCAAAATAAACACCATTTTCACCTTCTTTTTCAAGGATGATATCTAGTTGTTTGTTTTCATTGAGTAGAAATGGTTTTCCCCAAGAAATTCCTTGCAACGAAATTGCTTCTGCTTTTTTCGATGCAGGTTTGATATGTTCTGCGGCAGCGCGAGCCATTTCTAGACTAGCCAAAGCAGGCAACGCTTTTTTGGCGCCAGTTCCGTTGAGTTTTAGTTGATAGTCTTTTACAAAGAATTCTTTTCCTGTAAATGTCGTCGTAAAACGTTGTTGGTCTAAGTTGGACGTATTTGCATGCACTAATGGATGTAATGCAGAAATATTTTGAGTTTCTGGCAATACTTTTCCTCGCATTTCCGGAGCATTCCAGTATTTTTCTTTTGCAAACGGATAGGTTGGCAAACTGATGCGCTGTATTTTTTCATTGCCATAGAATGTACTCCAGTCAAGTTGAAGCCCTTTTGCCCATAAGTCAAAAACCTTTGCGTATTTTTTCTGTTCAATCCATTTGTTGATGGTTTCCTGAAAGTCTACATCCGAATTGAATAATGAAATGGTTTCTTTGTTTTGCTGTACTTGCCCGCGATAAATGTCTCCGTGTTCGGTGTCACCATTTACAAATGCTGTTAATTTTTCGATTAGGTCATCTACGGAAGTGACCAAGAAACCGACACGCTCATCCATCGCTTCTCTACCAATTTGTAAGGTATACGCGAGTTCCGTAAGATTGATTGTTTCTTTATTTTTTTGAATGAATGCTAAAAGATCAGTTGCTTTTTGAATTAATTGACGTTCAATTCTAGCCGATAAAGGCACAAGAAATTCTGAAATTTCTAACGAATAATCGTTTTGTTTAGTTTCGTATTCTTGTATGATGATGTGTGCATTAGAACCGCCAGCTCCGAAAGATGATAATCCTGCCAAACGCGGAATTGTACTTCCTTCAACAACTGGTTTTTCCCAATCGCGTAAGGTTTGATTGATTTCAAAAGGTGTTTTCGTAAAGTCTATGTTTGGATTTAAGCGTTTGGAATGCAATGAAGGAACAATTTGCTTGTGCTTCATTTGCAATAATACTTTGGTAAATCCTGCAATTCCTGCGGCAGATTCACAGTGTCCTAAGTTTGATTTGGATGAACCGACTAAGCAGTGACTTTTTTCTGCTGAGATTTGATATGCTTTGGTCAACGCTGCAATTTCAATCGGATCGCCCAATTTTGTTCCTGTTCCGTGTGCTTCTACATAACTGATGTGTTTTGGATCTGTTTTTGATTCGCGCAATGCTCTCGATATCGCTGCCGCTTGCGCATTTGGATTTGGTACTGTATACCCATTGGTTTTTCCACCGTGATTTAACGCTGTTCCTTTGATGATTCCGTAGATGTGATCGCCATCTTTTTCTGCTTCTGATAAACGTTTTAAGATCACAGCTCCAACACCTTCGCCTGGAATGTAACCATCGCCACCTTCTCCAAAACTTTGACAGTGTCCGTCACTCGAAATGAATTGTCCTGCGCTTAGCATGCTGTATTTGTTGGCATCGATACTTACGTTTACGCCACCCGCAATTGCCATGTTGGTACGTCCAAGTTTGATGTCTTGACATGCCAAATGAATTGCTGTGAGTGATGAAGAACACATCGTATCAAGCGTCATACTTGGTCCGTGAAGATTTAAGAAGTACGAAACTCTGTTGGCGATACTTGCCAAACTTCCTGAGAGATTGTATTCGCCATACATGACACCAACATAAACACCAATTTGCGCTGATTGATCGTTTTCCATTGGAATTTGTAACGATTGTCTTGTGTAACCTGCATCTTCAATCGCTGTCCAAGCATGTTGTAAAAAGATACGTTCTTGCGGATCTATGTAGCTTGCTTCTCTTGGCGAGATGTTGAAAAATCGTGGATCAAATTCGTCTACTCCTGTGATAAATCCGCCCCATTTGCTTGTATGTGCGCCTGGATTTGCTTTGTCTTCGTTGTAGAAATCACGCCAATCCCAACGTTGCTTTGGAACTTCTGTTACACAGTCTTTTCCGTTTTTTAGATTGTTCCAATAGGCTTCTATATTGATTGATTCAGGATAACGTCCGCTAAGTCCCACAATCGCAATCGGTTCGTTGTTAACTGATTCTAGAGATTTTGAATATGCATTTTGATTTGCTCCTAATTTCTTGAATTTTCTTCGCTGTCTTCTTGTTATTGTTGGCGTTTCTACTTTTTGAACAGGTTTTGAAACTTGCTTTTTTGGAGATTTTACCGCAGTTTTTTCAATGGAAAATAGTGTTTGTAGTTTTTCTTGAAAGTTTGCTGCAATGTATTCGCCCAATTCATCAATCGTTTGGTATTCAAAGAATAAGGTTTTGGATAAGGTTCCAAATGTTTTTTCTAGTTTTCCTGTCAGATTCATTGCTACGACAGAATCGATTCCGTAACGTTCTAGCGGAGCGCGTGTGTCAATTTTGTGCAACGATATTTTTAAGACTGATGAGAATTCTTTTCGTAAATATGCTATCGTTTTTTCAACTAGATTATCTGTAGTTTCAGTCGTTGTTGCTTTTGGCGTTTCTTCCGTAATTTCTTTTATCGTTTCTATCGCTGGTTTTTCAAAGAGTAGTTTGCGAATTTTTTGTGCTTCTCCTTCTAATAAAAATAGTGAAGAAGTTTCTAAGTTTAATGAATGTTGAAATGCTGTTGTACCATTTGCGGTTTCCAACGGACGTACGCCAGTTTGTTGTTTCATGTTTTCAAGCATTTCTGCTTGTAATCCCATGCCACCATTTTTCCATAACGGCCAATTTATCGCAACGTATTTTGTATTGTTTTGCTGTTTGTTTTGATAGTTTGCATAGTGATCTAAGAATCCGTTTGCTAGTGCATAATCTCCTTGCCCTGGATTTCCTAGTGCCGCAACTCCTGATGAAAATAATGCGATGAAATCTATATCAGTATTTTGTGTAGCAAGGTTTAAGTTGTACGTTCCAATTACTTTTGGTTGCAGTACGTTTGTGAATTCTTCCGTAGTTTTTTTGAGAATGAAATTATCTGCTGTCATTCCTGCTGTGTGAAGAATTCCGTTTAATTGATCGAATTCTTTTAAGATTGCTGCAATTGCTGATTTTGTTTGTTTTTCGTCTGAAAGATTTAGTTGACGATAGGCAACGTTTCCGCCATTTTCAGTGAGTTTTTTGAGTTTTGCTTCTTTTTCAGATGTTAGTTCAGAACGACCAGAAAGAATGATGGTTGCATTGTTGGTTTGCTGTAGTATTTCTTCCACGAAAAGCGTTCCCAATCCGCCAAATCCACCTGTAATGAGATACACGCCATTTTCTTTGAAACTGATGTTTTCTTGTGTATTTGGTAAGCTAATTTCCTCCAATTGCCACACATAACGTACTGTATTTTCATATTTTACAACCGTATCAATGTAGTTTTCTTGATTGAATTGTAATTGCTTCGTGATTTCTTTCGCGTCATTTTGATCTGTGAGAATGATTTGTCCTGAGAATTTCGGATTTTCTAAAGCGGCTGTTTTTAGTAAGCCTGTGATTCCTGTAAAGATTTCATTTTCAGCAGTGTTATTATATACGATTTGCAAGTGTACTTTTCCTTGCGATTTCTTTTGAATGAGTTCCTGTACTTTTTTGAAAATCTGCAATGAAACTTCTTCGTAGATTTCTGCTGTATTTTTCTTAGAAGAAACCTTAAATGCACTACATGATGCGTTTGACAGGTTATTTTGAATCGTTTTTACGTCTTCCTGAGCGAAATTATAGAAGATGATTTCGTTGTGATCGAATGCAACTTTGGCAGTTTCTCCTTTGGTTTCTTTCCAAGTTTGTGTTGCGTATACGACTGTCGCTTCTTCTGAATTTGCAATTGTTTTTAGACTTGGAACTGTAAATGTTTTTGACGTAAATCCTTTGAGTTGTGCACAGATGATTCCATCTGCATCACAAACATCTATGTCAAGTTTGGTAATGGTATCGCCACTTTTAGAACCTTCCGCATAGCGAATCCAAACGAACATTTCTTCTGTACACGAAGTAAATACTTGAATATTTTCTAACGCAAATGGCAACATCGGACTTCCAGAAGATAAAGTTGCTAAATCATCCACCAAACCTAAACTCGCTTGCAATGCACCATCTAACATTCCGTGATGCAATGTGTATTTTTCTTGTGTTGCTTTTGAAGCGTTCGCCAATTCGAGTTTGGCAATGAGTTCGTTGTTTCCTTGATAGATTTTTGAGATTACTTGATGCGTGTCACCATATTGTAATCCTAAGTTTGCATACGTTTCGTAAATCTCTGCAGTGTTTAATTCGCCACGATGCATGTTATCTGTAAGTTTTTCAACTTCTAGCGTTTTGTTTTCCTCTTTTTCAACATAATTGATTTCTCCTTTACAGTGAATTGTTTCCTGTGCATTACTTTCGCTACTGTAGATTTCAAACTGAATGTTTTCTTCGTTTTCCGTGAGTAATTCAATATGAATTTCTTTCGCTTCCGACACAAAAAATGGTTGCATCCAAACCACGTTTTTAAGTTCTATGACATGTGTATCTGTGATGTTTGGCAACGCATTTGCTAGCGCGGCATGTGCCATTTCTAAATACGCAACGCCAGGCAAGATTTTCATAAGATTGTCTTCGCCCAATCGTACTTGATGATCTGCTAAAAATGGTTCGCTTCCATTCAAAACGGTGCTGTAACGCTGCTGATAGAAATCAGACGTGTTGGTATGCAGCAATGGATGAATTGCTTTATGTACTGCTTGTGTTGACGATTTTTGTGAAAATTGCTTTATGAGTGATAAGGCATTTCCTTTGGATAGTCTCTTGTGTTTCAGTTCGGAAACTACATATTCAATAAAATCTATCATTTGGTTTTTCTTTTTTTCTGGTGGAAATTTGAAAGTCTTTTTTGGTGAATTGTCTGTTTTTAGAGTAAATCTTTTAATATTAATACTGCTTCATCAGTATCTAATAATTCTCCATCTATACGTTCTATGACATCTTCAATAGCATCTAAATCTTTGAATACTATGGTAGATTCTTTTGGTGTTTCAACTGCTTTTGGCGCTGTTTCTGGCCAACATTTTTCTTGGTCAAAAGGATATGTTGGTAAGTTGATACGTTTTATTTTTTTGCGTTTGGTTTCTGTCGTTGCATCTTTTTGAGTGGCATCTGTTAAACCTTGCGCTTTTAAATCTTCTGTTTTTTCGTGTACTAACGGATGTAGTTTTGCTGATTTTTCTTCTGGAATTTCCGCATTGTAATTGATTGTTGTTGCTTCTAACCAATAGCTTTCTTTGGCAAATGGATAGATTGGTAAACGCTGACGTTTTGGTTTTTGGTTTCCATAGAGAATGTTCCAATCAAAATCCAATCCTTTTGTCCATAAATCAAGCAACTTGTTTAGTTTTTTGTCAGAAACCCATTTTTGAATGATGAGTTCTTTCATTTCTTTATCGCCACTTACCAGTTTGAGTCCTTCTTTGTTTTCTTTGATGTGACCTTGGTAGAAATCTTTGATGAATTCCTCGCCTTGCAAATACGCTTCAACCTTGTCAATGAGTTCTTCCACGGAAGTGACCATAAAACCAACGCGCGCTTCCATGGCATCACGACCAACTTGTAGTGTGTAAGCCATTTCTACAAGATCGATCGTAGTCAAGTTTTGTTTCGCATACGCTAGCAAGTTTTCTGCTTGAATTTCTAGTTGTTCTTCGTTGCGTGCAGAGATTGGAATGAGGTATTTTTTGTTTTGAGTGATGACATTTATCTGCGATTTGTCTACCGTTTCTGGAATGTATTCGCTCATTACCAAATGTGCGTTTGTTCCGCTGAAACCAAAGGCACTGATTGCCGCATGACGAATTTCAGCTTGTCCAACTTCCCAATCTTGCAAACGATCGTTTACGTAAAACGGACTTTTTTCTAATGAAATATGCTCATTTAGCTGATTGTAATGTATGGTTGGTGGCAATTTTTTGTGTTCCATTGCCTTCATTACTTTGATAAATCCTGCAACTCCTGCGGCTGTTAAGCAATGTCCGATGTTACTTTTTACCGAACCTAACGCGCAATATTGCTCTTTTTCTGTATATTTTTTGAAGGAATTTTTCAACGCGGCAACTTCTATCGGATCGCCCAATTTCGTTCCCGTTCCGTGTGCTTCTATGAGTTGAATTTCTTCTGGATTGATGTCGTATCTGTCATACACTTCTTGTTCTAAGTTGGTTTGCGATTGTGAGTTTGGCGCTGTAATTCCGTTGGTTCTTCCATCTTGGTTTAATCCCCAACCTTTGATAACTCCATAAATATTGTCGTTATCGCGTTCTGCGTCTTCTAAACGTTTTAGCATTACGACTCCAACAGCTTCTCCAGGTACAAATCCGTTGGCTTCTTGGTCGAATGTGTGACATTTTCCGTCTTTTGATAACATTCCCGATTGTGCTGTTTTGACATGCATTTCTGGTCCTGTCATTACATAAACTCCTCCTGCCAAAGCAGAATCGCTTGCGCCTGAAGCTAAACTATCACAAGCGTTTGCAATAGCTACTAACGATGATGAACACGCCGTATCTAAAGCAATACATGGTCCTTGCAAGTTTAAGAAATATGAGATTCGCGCCGCTAAGATGGACGATGTTCCTCCTGTAAATCCTTGTGCGCTAAGTTGTTGCTCACGTGAAGGCAATTGGTAATCGCCTGTAGCACAACCTACAAAGACACCACATTTTGTTCCTGAGAGTGCTTGCGGATTGTAACCTGCATCTTCAATACTATGCCAGCATGATTGTAAAAATAATCGCTGTTGCGGATCCATACTTTCGGCTTCTATTGGCGAAATAGTGAAGAATAACGGATCAAATTGATCGTATCCTGCCAAGCTTCCCAACCATTTGCTATTGGTTTTTCCTGGCGTTGGTGTTCCTTCGCTGTAGTATTCGTTAATGTCCCAACGTTCTTTTGGAACTTCCGTGATACAGTTTTCGCCTTGCGCAATGTTTTGCCAGAACTGCTGTACGTTTTCCGCTTTTGGGAATTGTCCTGCCATTCCAACGACTGCAATTGCTTGCGATGTGTAATTGTTTGTTTTGGCAACACTCTTTTTAATCGCTTTTTTGGAACGAATGGATGTTAGTTTTCGTTCTGTAAATTGGAACGTATTGTTGCTATTTGGTATTGTTTGAACCGTTTTTGGCGTTGTAGCAACTACTTTTTTGGTTATTTTTTTAGTTTCTGTTAATCCGAGTCTTTGCAATTCCTCTTTGATGAATTCGCTGAGACTGTTGAGACTTGGATAGGTATATATTTGCGTTGCTTCAATGCTTGTTTTGTAATGATCGTTTATTTTTCGAATCCACGTTACACCAGTAATGGAGTCTAAACCAATGTCAATAAATTGTGCGTCTTCTTCTATTTCATTTTCTTCTAATTGCAATTCGTTTGCTAAGAACTTTTTGATAGTTTCTACAATTTCAGCAGTTCCATCAACTGTTTCTATTACTTCTTCTTCGTAAACGATTGTTTCAACTTCTTTCGGAGCTGGCGTTGCTACGGTTTTTGTTTCTTTCGTAGTTCGTATTGTTCCTCCAAGTTCTTTTTGAATGAAATCACCCAATTGTTGGAGCGTTGTGTATGTGTAAATTTGTGTTGCTTCCAGCGATAGTTTGTAGTAATCGTTTATTTTTCGAATCCACGTTACTCCTGTGATGGAGTCTAAACCAATATCAACAAATTGTGCATCTTCTTCGATTTCATTTTCTTCTAATTGCAATTCGTTTGCTAGAAACTTTTTGATCGTTTCTACGACATCTGAAATCGTATTTTCTTCAATATCATTCGATACTTCTTTTTCCGTAGTTATGACCTCATCAATATTTGTTGTTGCTTGCTTGTACGCAAAGTTTTCTTGAATTTGTTGCAATGTTGCTGCGTCTCCCACAAAAGTTTCGTCGTGCATTGCCAATTCTAGCTTTTTGGTTGCTTCTGCTTCCGCAACACGATTTTGTATGAGTTGCTGTTTGAACGCGATGAGTGTGTTTCTGGAATTTTTTGCAATCATTTTTGCCAATTCCACTGCGTAAGTTACTACTTCATCTTTGGTTAATACTGGTAATGCTACACCTCTATTTTCAAAATCTAGTCCGCTGTATTCTTTTGCTGTGAATAGTGTTTCGCGTGCCAGATCGTATCCCATAATTTCTGGGAAAATGTAGGTTGCTCCTGCGCCTGGCGTAAATCCGTAGTTCATGTACGGACTTAGGTATTTGCGTTCTTTGCTGAATAGTGTGAAATCAGCATACATTCCCATTGCCCAACCTGCGCCAATTGCGTGACCTTGCATTGCAGCGATGACAGGAATTTTACATTCCATTGCGAGTTGGAAAATTTTCGTATCAGTAAATTTACTTTTCCCTTCTTGAATTGCCACCAATCCTTCTTTTGTTCCGCCAGAAGCGAAATAGTTGTCGTAACCAGTTAGGATGACAACTTTGTAGTTTGGCGTGTTTTCAATGTGTTCAAAAACTTCATTTACACCAGCCATAAAGTCGTCCGTAAACATATTTTTAGAACCGCGTTCTTCTAATCGAATTTCTAGAATTCCAGCTTCTAAAACGGTTGCTTTGACAACTGATGATTTTAAATTGACAGTTCCTGTTTTTGGCGCTTTCTCGTCTTTTGCTGTGGCTAGTTTCCACGTTGGAAGTTCCTTTTTTGATTCTTTGATCGCTTTGATTTTGGCTGACTTCCAAGTTTTTGTGTTTTTTGCTGTTGACCAACTTTTTGCAAGTTCTGTAGCGTTTGTCGCTGTCTGAATTGTTGGTATTACGGTTTTTAGTTCTTTTCCATTGTATGATTTTCCAAGCAACAAGAGTTCTTTACTTGCCAATTCGCCATAACACGCTGTGAATAACAACGTAGCTTTTTGTGCTAAGGTTTTGTTGGCTAGTAATTCTTTTGCAGTGTAGTTTCCTGTTTCACTGTAGATTACTTCATCTGTGTGTAGACTTACCAACCATGCTTTTGCATTAGGTGAATTTTGTAATTCTGTGATGATTGGATAGTTGCAGTTTAGTAAGATTTCTGAAAGTTTGATGATTTCTACATCTTTTGCCGTTTGTGGTATGAAACTTTCTTGCTCACTTTTTAGCACAATTGTGCTATGATTTTTTGTGTTGTTGACTTCTGAAAAGAATGCTCCTATTTCACTGTTTAGTGTTCGAATACCTTTAAGCTTCGTGTTCTTGATGGTTACGACACAAACTCCATCTTTTTGGTATTGAACTTTGAAACTTTTTGTTTCGGAAATCTCCACTTTTTCAAAAGCTGTGTTTTCTGTTATTGTCGAAATTGCTGTGAGTTGTTCAACTTTTTCAGAAATATGACGCGATAAATGTTGTTTGAGTAAACGTAATGTTCGCTGAGATTTTTTAGCTAAGTTATCTGCTAAGTCTGCTGCCGTTTTTGTTACTTTTTCTGAAGCAACTATTGGCATGGTAAATCCGTTTTGTTTGAGTTGTGTTCCTGTGAAGCTTTTGTTTGGTTGTAGCAAGTTGTTTGCTAAGACTGCTCCAAAACGTTCATTGAAAAGGTTTGTAAGCTTGTCGTTTGTGTTTGAAAACTCGTATGTTGCTTGTTCGTTGCAAATTATAAAATCACAGAGTGAAGCTAGTAAAAATCCAACATTTGAAGCGTTTCCTTGAACGTTTGCAATGATTGGATAGTTGAACGATAGTATTTCTTTGAATAGTTCTTGTTGCAAGGCTTCATTGAAAACTTCGCTTTCTCCGTGTAAGAAATCTGTTTGTGTTCCTTCTATTAAAAGTACTTTTAAGTTTTCTTCTTTTGCGAGTCTTTGCAATGCACTTTTGAATTGGACAATGAATGTTTTGTCCAATTCAGAAGTTTCTAGTTGTAGTTTGTAGATTCCGTTGCCTGTGTTGAATAGTCTCAACATTGGTACAGTCGTTTCTATAATTTGTTGCGAACTTTCTACTGATAGTTGTACACGTCCTTTTTTCAAGGTTGCACTGTTTTTCTTATCAACTACAATTGCTGTTGGTTTTGTCAACTTAATACTAGAAGGTTTTTCTAGAGAACTTACCGTATTTTCAGCGTTTGTCGCCGTTAATGCAATTGTTGGCTTCGTTTGCACTGTAAAGAATAATTCCTTTGGTGTTTCAAACGTTTCTGCAAGCGTTGCTGTTGCTGCTGCTTTTACCGAAGTTTCTTTTGTCTCCAAAGTTGGTTCGAACTGTGTACTTTCTACGGAAGTGCTAAAAGAGATCCCCACAAATTGCGCACAGATTGTTCCGTTTGTATCACAGAGATCAATGTCAATTTTAACTTCGTTTTCTGCCTGCGAGTCGTTTTCGCTATAGCGAATCCAAGCAAACATTTCGCTTGTACAAGACGCGTGAATGTTTACAGAAGTAATTTCTGTTGGAATGATGGTAGTTGCCGAAATTTCGTTTTGGTTTCCTGCAATTCCTGAAACTGCTTTTACCGCACTCTCCAAAATTGTTGGATGTAATACGTAACTTTTTACGTCGTTTACCACTTCCGAAGGCAATTGTAAATGTGCTAATATTTGCTGATTTCCAAAATGTACGGTTTTTATGCCGCGATATGAAGTTCCGTATTGTACGGCATTTTCATAGATTGTCGTTCCTGAAATCACCGCTTTTGACATTTGTTGACGCAATGCGTTGATGTCTACTTGTAAGGTCGCTTTTTTGTCTGTATATCTTGCTTTTCCTTGCGTGTAAATGATGTCTTCATCGTCATGTTGACTGTATATTTCGTAACTCGCTACCGATTCACTTTCTGGAAGTAACGCAATGTGAATTTGATTTACTGACGAAGCTTGCATGAATGCACCAAATTGCACATTGGTAATCGAAAGAACGTTGTCTTCTTTTTGTTGCGGAATGGCTTGTGCTATTGCTTCGCGCGCCATTTCGAGACTTGCCATGAATGGTAATCCGTGAAGTGTTTGGTTTTCTTTGTGAATCGTAAAGTCTTTTATGTATGCTTCTTCTCCGTTGAATGTACTGCTGAAACGCGTTTCTGAAATGTTGGACGTGTTTTCGTGTACCAACGGATGAATGATCGCTTTTGTGGTTTCTTTTGTTGCTCTGCCTCTTTCTTCTGGCGTAAGCAGGTAACTTTCTTTGGCAAACGGATAGGTTGGTAAACTGATGCGTTGCGGTTTTTGAGTCGCGTAAAGTTCATTCCATTGTACGTCAATTCCTTTTGTCCACCATGCTAAGAGTTCTCCGTAATTTTTGTTTTGTAACCAAGTTGCGCATGTTTCATCGAAGTTGGCTTCCGATTTGAAATCTAGAACATCATTTTTATGATCTTTTGTACGTGCTTGGTGATATTTTGAGGTTTGTAATGCGTTTCCAAGATATGCGTTGAGTGTTTTTGTGAGTTCTTCAATAGAAAAAACTATTGTAGCAAAACGTTCGTCCATCGCTTCTCTACCTGTTTGCAATGTGTATGCGATTGCTAGTAAGTCTGGCGTATGTTCTTGGTTTTCTATGAAACGGGCAAGTTCTTGTATTTTTTGTTTTAGTTGTGGTTTTGTTCTTGCTGATAATACAATAGCAACTTCCGTATTTGGTGTATGTGTTGCTACATTTTTAACTGAATTGTATTCTTCAATGAGAATGTGTGCGTTTGCGCCACCAGCTCCAAAGGAAGAAACTCCAGCAATACGCGGAATGATGTTTCCATCAACGATTGGGTTTTCCCAAGTTTTTAATGATTGATTTACTACAAACGGCGTATGTTCGAAATCGATATGCGGATTGAGTTTTGCCGAATGTAATGAAGGAACTATTTGTTTGTGTTGTAATTGTAAGATGACTTTGGTGATTCCTGCGATTCCTGCGGCAGATTCACAGTGTCCGATGTTTGATTTTGCCGAACCGAGTTGACAGAAATGATTTTCATTATCAATTCCGAAAGCTTTGTTGAGTGCCGTTATTTCTATCGGATCGCCCAATTTTGTTCCTGTTCCGTGTGCTTCAATGTAGCTTACATGTCGTGGATGAACGTTTGCTTCTCGCAATGCACGACTGATGACACTTGCTTGTGCTTTTGGATTGGGCACACTGTAACCATTGGTTTTTCCTCCATGATTGAGCGCGCTTCCTTTGATGATTCCGTAGATGTGATCGCCATCTTTTTCTGCGTCTGATAATCGTTTTAGCATGACAACTCCAACACCTTCTCCCGGAATGTAACCATCGCCACCTTCGCCAAAACTTTGACAGTGTCCGTCACTTGAAATGAATTGTCCTGTACTTAGCATTTGATATTTGTTGGCATCAATACTAACGTTTACGCCACCTGCCAAAGCCATGTCTGTACGTCCAGATTTTAAATCTTGACATGCTAAATGTACTGAGGTAAGTGATGAAGAACACATCGTGTCTAATGTGATACTTGGTCCGTGAAGATTGAGCACGTAGGAAACTCTGTTGGCAATACTTGCCAAACTTCCTGAGAGATTGTATTCTCCGTACATGACACCAACATACACACCAACTTGTCCTGGTAAGTTGTTTTCAGAAGCTTTGTGCAATGCTTCGCGTGTATACCCTGCGTCTTCCATTGCCATCCAAGAGTGTTGCAAGAATAAGCGTTCTTGCGGATCGATGTTTTTGGCTTCTCTTGGCGAAATGTTGAAGAAACGCGGATCGAATTCGTCTACTCCTGCTATAAATCCGCCCCATTTGCTGTAATGACGATTTTGTTCTGTACGATCTTTGCTGTAATGTTTTTTCCAGTCCCAACGACTTTTTGGTACTTCAATGATGCAATCTTTTCCTTGTTGTAGGTTGTTCCAGAATTCTTGAATGTTTTCCGATTCGGGATATCGACCACTTAAACCAACGATTGCAATTGGTTCGTTTTGGTTGGTATTTTGTGGAGTAAATTGTACGTTAAAAGATTGTTCAGATTGCGTTCTTATTTTCTTTTTTGTTGTTTTTGTTTGATGCGACTTGCTATGTACAATCGTCTTTTTCGTGTTTGAAACGGATTGCTTTTTAGTCGCATTTGATGAAAATTTCGCAGTTAATACTGATGTAAAAGCATTTGCTAGATATTCACTGAGTTCATCAATAGTTTGATATTCAAAGAATAGCGTTTTGGAAAGTCGCCCAAATGTTTTTTCAAGCTGACTTGTAATGTTCATCGCTAAGATGGAATCGATTCCGTATTTTTCTAAAGCAACATGTGTTTCTATTTCACGTGCAGGAAGTTTGATGATTGTTGAGAATTCATCACGAACAAATGCTGTTGTTTTACGGAGTAATTCTTTTTCATCTAAGGTTTCAGAAATGATTTCTTCTTCTTGTTGCTGAACTTTTACTACTTGATTAAATAGTGTGTCTTTTATTTTTTCTAAAGAACCTTTTACACCCAAAATGTGTGTTTGATTGGTATTGATGGCTTTTTGGAATATGGTTGTTCCTGTTTGATCGTCAAGCGGAATGAATCCTGTTTCTTCGAGCAATCGTGCTTTGATTTCACTGTCAATTTCCATGCCTCCATTTTCCCAAAGTGGCCAATTGATTGATAGTGTTTTTCCTTTGCGTTTTCCTGCTTGTACAAGTTGATTTCGCTGTTTTGCAAATTCGTCCATAAAAGCATTTGCCACTGCATAATCTGCTTGCCCTGGATTTCCAAACCATGCTGCGATTGATGAGAAATAGGTTATAAAATCTAAGTCAACATCCTTTGTCGCTTCGTCAATGTTTTGTGTTCCTGCTACTTTTGCTTGTAAGACTTCTTTGAATTCTGCTACTGATTTTTTGAGGATGAAATTGTCTTTGTTGATTCCTGCCGCATGAATGATTCCGTGTAGTTTTTTGTACTCTTTTAGTATGTTTTGAACGTTTTCTGCAACTTTTTGCTCGTTTGCAACGTCCATTTGGATGTATTGAACTTTTTTGTTTTTTTCAGAGAGTTGTTGGAGCAATTGGCGTTTTTCAGCAGTTAGCTTTGAACGTCCTGTGAGAATGATTGTTGTTTTTTCTAGTTGCTGTAATATTTCTTTGGCGAAAGCAATTCCGACACCTCCAAATCCGCCAGTGATAAGATATACACCGTTTTCTTTGTATGCGCTGTTGTTTGATTGCTGGGTTTGAATTTCTTCTAGACGTTTTACAGCACGTTTTCCGCCTTCGTATTTGATGATGGCATCTGTGGATTGTTGCGTTTCTTCAATCAGTTGTGCTGCTAGTTTTTCTACCGCATTTTTTTGATCTGAAACGATGAGCTGACCAATTAGATTATGATTTTCTAAGGTTGCTGTTTTGAATAACGCTGACAGACTTTGCAGCAGGGTTTCTTCTACGGAAGTGCCCAAAACAATTTGCACGTAACTGTTTGCCTGAATTTTATTTTCAAGAATATTTTTGATGATGCTAAAACACGACAATGCAATTTCGCTAAAGTTTGAAGCTTTTACAGTGTGAATCGTACTTTGCGGAAGTTTTTTAGCAAGTACTTTTTGTGCGTTATCCGCTATTTGTAGGCAAATCACGTGATGTGCATTTACTGCTTGATTGTCATGCGGATTTTTGACAATTTTCCACGTAGGACTTGCATATAGCGTACTGACATCACTGTGTTTTTGTGCTGCTTTGATTGCTCTTATTTTTTCTAAAGCTTCTTTTTCAGAAAGCTTTTTACTCGATAAGTCTAGAAATATTTTTTTGAGTTGTTCTTTCATCATGATTAATGCTATACGAGTTCTAAAATGTCATCAAGTGAAACTTCGTTATTTAGGTAACTCTTTATTAAGTTTTTATGATAGGTTTCGTCAAACGAAAGTCCGTTTTGTTGGTTCGTTTTCGAAGCTGTTGTTGCTACTACGTAGTTTGTGTTTTCTGTTTGTGTGTTTAGCGTACGCGAAATGAATCCTTGTGTTTGTACACAGATATTCCCTTCGGTATCGCAGAGATCAATGTCTACTTTTGTGGTGTCGTTGTTTCCAACTGCTGTTGATGATTTGCGAATCCAAGCGACCATTTCTTCTGTGCATTTTGCATGAACTTTAAGTGATTCTACTAAGAATGGTAAGGATGGTTTGTCTGAGCTGTTTTCAATGTCTGCCAACAGTCCGATAGTAGATTGAAACGCGCTGTCCATTAAACTTGGATGTAAGTCAAAAACACTTGTATCTTCGTCGTTATCGAGAATTTCTGGCAAACGTAAGCTTGCTAAGACTTCATTTTCTCCTTTGCGTATTTTTTCAATTCCTTGATGTGCTTCTCCATATTCCAATCCGGAAGCTGCAAATATTGGATATAAGTCTGCTTTTGCTAGCGTTCCTTTGTTCATTTTGGTTTCTAGCGTGTTGAGATTGATTTTTGAAACGTTTGAAACTGTCTGATAACTTGCGTGTCCTTTGCAGTGAATGATTTCTTGTGTTGTGTTTTCATCTACAGTGATGAAGCTTCTGATTTCGAAGTCAATTTGTTCCGTTTCGTCATTTTCAAAGAGTACAATTGTGACTTCTTTTGGAGTTTCAACTGCGATTGGATACATCCAAATGACATCATTTAGTTCAATGATTTGTGATTCGTTTGCTGCTTTTATAGACATTGCAACTGCCGTTCGCGCCATTTCTAAATAAGCAACGCCTGGCAATACTTTTTGGTTTCCTTCATCCGTGAGTTTGACTTTATGATCTCGCAAGAAGAATTCTTCTCCTATAAATGTGGATGTGAATTGTTGCTGTGTGAAATCGGAAGTGTTTTTATGTACAAGCGGATGTAATTTTTGTGTCAGATTTGCACCATTCTTTTCTGAATTGATCGCTTTGTTTTCAATCCAATAGCGTTTTTCTGCAAATGGATATACTGGAAGTCCGATACGTTTCGGTTTGTTTTCGCCGTACATTAGGTTCCAATCAAAATTTAATCCTTTTACCCATAATTCGAGCAGTTTGGATAGTTTGTTTTCGTGTATCCATTTGTGAACTATGGTTTCTTTTAGGTCTTCATCTTGTGCAAAAAGGCGTAATTCGTCTTTGTTTTCGTTGCTGTCACCAACATACATTCCTTTTACGAAGTCATCACCATTTGCATAACTTTTTAGTTGTCCTAGCAGTTCTTCGACAGTATTTGTGATGAATCCGACGCGCGCTTCCATTGGTTCTCGACCAACTTGTAAGGTGTACGCCAATTCTTGAAGCTTCAACGTTTCCTGAGAACTTTCTACGGAAGTGATAAGATCATTTACTTTTTGTAAAAGTTGCGCTTTGTTTTTAGCCGCTAGCGGAATGGCAAATCCATCCAAAGTATAGTCTACTGTATGTTGATGAGTATTTTTCGGAACGTATTCTGACAAGACAATGTGTGCATTTGTTCCGCTGAAACCGAACGAACTGATGGCTGCCTGACGCTTTTCTTCCGAATTAATTTTCCAATCTTGCAATTTATTATTTACATAGAACGGACTGTTTTTTAGGTTGATGTGTTCGTTGAGTTTGCTATAGTTGATGGTTGGCGGTAATTGTTGATGTTGCAAGGCTAGAATGACTTTTAGGAAACCTGAAATTCCCGCTGCCCACATGGTGTGACCGATGTTACTTTTTACCGAACCTAACGCACAGAATGTTTCGTTTTCTGTGTATTTTTTGAACGATTGTTTTAGCGCATCTACTTCTATTGGATCGCCTAGTTTTGTTCCTGTTCCGTGTGCTTCTATGAGTTGAATTTGTGCAGGATCGATGTTGAATTTTTCATATACTTCTGCTTCTAAGCTTGCTTGCGATACTGCATTTGGCGCGGTAATTCCGTTGGTTTTTCCATCTTGATTTACGCCCCAACCTTGTACGACTCCGTAAATTCGATCGTTGTCACGTTCTGCATCTTCTAGTCGTTTTAGCATAACCACTCCGACGGCTTCACCTGGAACAAATCCGTTGGCATTTTGATCGAATGTGTGACATTTTCCATCTTGCGATAACATTCCTGCTTGCGCGGTCATGATATGCATTGCAGGAGTTGCCATGATTCCTACGCCACCAGCAAGTGCTACGTTGCAGTTTCCTGAAACTAAGTTGTCGCACGCCGTTGCTAATGCTACTAATGATGACGAACATGCTGTGTCTATTGATAAACATGGACCTTGCAAGTTGAGTAAGTACGAGATACGTGCCGCCAATATTGATGACGAACCGCCCGTAAATCCTTGTGCGCTGAGTCTGTGCTCACTTGATAGTTGATGGTAATCGCTTGCGCCACAACCTACAAATACGCCACATTTGGTTCCTGAGAGTGCATTTGTGTTGTATCCTGCATCTTCAATGGTATGCCAGCATGATTGTAAAAATAAACGCTGTTGCGGATCCATACTTTCTGCTTCTACAGGCGAAATGTTGAAAAATAACGGATCAAATTTGTCGTAATTTTCTAATGCGCCCATCCACTTGCTGTTGGTTTTTCCAGGAGTTGGATCGCCTGCTTTGAAATGTTTTTTGTTGTCCCAACGATCTTTTGAGACTTCACTAATGCAGTTTTTACCTGTTGCGAGATTGTTCCAGAATTCTGTGACATTTTTTGCTTTTGGAAATTGTCCTGCAATTCCGATGACAGCAATGCGATGATCGTTGTTGTTGCGTATATTTTTCGTCGCAGACTTTTGTGTTGGTTGTGTTTTTTTGGTTTGTTGTGCTTTCCAAGATGTTAATCCGTTGCGATTGAATATGGAAAGTTTTGATGCTGGTTTTTGAATTGTAGATTTTTTTGCCTGAACTGGCTTTTGCACTACTTTTCGTTGTACCTTTTTTACAACTTTCGTCGGTGTTGTATGTTTGTCTATTTCTGCTTTGATGTATTTACTCAGTTCCGTTAAGGTTGGATAACTGTATACTTTTGTGGCTTCAATAGATGTTTTAAATTTTGTGTTTATTTTACGAACCCACGTTACGCCTGTGATCGAATCCATTCCCAAGTCTACGAATTGTGTTTGCTCGTCTACATCTTTCGTTTCCATGTGTAATTCTTCTGCCAAGAATGTTTTGATTGCTTGTAAAACTTCACGTTGATCGATGGTTTCATTGACAACTTCTTCTACGATTTCTTCCACAATTTCTTCTGTGATTTCTTCTGAAGTTGTTGCTGTTACAGTTGCTTCAGGAATTTCATCAGCAAGTTTTTCATCAACTTGTTCTTTGATGTATTTGCTAAATTCGTTTAGCGTTGGAAAACTGTATACTTTTGTGGCTTCGATAGACGTTTTGAATTGATCGTTTATTTTACGAACCCACGTTACTCCTGTGATCGAATCCATTCCTAAGTCCACAAATTGTGTTTCTTCATCAATTAGATTTGCTTCCATGTGCAGTTCTTCCGCAAGGAATTTTTTGATGTTGTGTAAAACTTCGTCAATACCTATTGTACGTTTCATGTGTGTTTTCTTTTCGGCGTTCGCTATTGTTTTAGAAGATTTTTGCGTGTCAATAGTTTTACCACTTTCGTGAATAAAGTTTTTCTCTATTTGTTGCAATGCGTTGTTTGCACCTACAAAGGTTTGCTCGTGCATTGCTAGTTCTAGTGTGTATACAGCGTCAATTTTGCTTAGTTTTTTATGTACTAATTGCTGTTTGAAAGCCACAAGAATTGCTCTCGTATTTTTCGCAAGTTGTTTTGCTAATGTGAATGCTTCTTGTATAATTTCGTTTTTACTGTATACAGCTTGTTGTATTCCTTTTTCTTGGAGTTCACTTCCTGAGATTTCATTTGCCGTAAGTAGCGTTTCGCGTGCTAGATCATAACCCAATGTTTCTAGGAAAATGTACGTTGCTCCTGCTCCTGGTGTGAATCCGTAGTTCATGTACGGACTTAGATATTTGCGTTCTTTGCTAAAGAAAATGAAGTCGGCAAACATTCCAAATGACCAACCGCCACCAATGGCGTGACCTTGCATTGCGGCAATGACAGGAATTTTACATTCCATTGCGAGTTGATAGATTTTTGTATCAGTAAATTTACTTTTCCCTTCTTGAATTGCCACCAATCCTTCTTTTGTTCCGCCAGAAGCGAAATAGTTGTCGTAACCTGTTAGGATGACCACTTTGTAGTTTGGCGTGTTTTCAATGTGTTCAAAAACTTCGTTCACACCAGCCATAAAGTCGTCCGTAAACATATTTTTAGAACCGCGTTCTTCTAAGCGAATTTCTAGAATTCCAGCTTCTAAAACGGTTGCTTTGACAACTGATGATTTTAAATTGACAGTTCCTGTTTTTGGCGCTTTCTCGTCTTTTGCTGTGGCTAGTTTCCACGTTGGAAGTTCCTTTTTTGATTCTTTGATCGCTTTGATTTTGGCTGACTTCCAAGTTTTTGCATGGTTTTCTGTTGACCAACTTTTTGCAAGTTCTGTAGCGTTTGTCGCTGTCTGAATTGTTGGTATTACGGCTTTTAGCTCTTTTCCATTGTATGTTTTTCCAAGCAACAAGAGTTCTTTACTTGCCAATTCGCCATAACGCGCTGTGAATAACAACGTAGCTTTTTGTGCTAAGGTTTTGTTGACTAGTAATCCTTTTGCGGTGTAGTTTCCTGTTTCACTATAGATTACTTCATCTGTGTGTAGACTTACCAACCATGCTTTTGTGTTGGGTGATTTGTCTAATTCCGTAACGATTGGATAGTTGCAGTTTAGTAAGATTTCTGAAAGCTTGATGATTTCTGCATCTTTCGCCGTTTGTGGTATGAAACTTTCTTGCTCACTTTTTAGCACAATTGTGCTATGATTTTTTGTGTTGTTGATTTCTGAAAAGAATGCTCCTATTTCACTGTTTAGCGTTTGAATTCCTTTTAACTTCGTGTTCTTGATGGTTACGACACAAACTCCATCTTTTTGGTATTGAACTTTGAAACTTTTTGTTTCGGAAATCTCCACTTTTTCAAAAGCTGTGTTTTCTGTTATTGTCGAAATTGCTGTGAGTTGTTCAACTTTTTCAGAAATATGACGCGATAAATGTTGTTTGAGTAAACGTAATGTTCGCTGAGATTTTTTAGCTAAGTTATCTGCTAAGTCTGCTGCCGTTTCCGTTACTTTTTCTGAAGCAACTATTGGCATGGTAAATCCGTTTTGTTTGAGTTGTATTCCTGTAAAACTTTTGTTTGGTTGTAGCAAGTTGTTTGCTAAGACTGCTCCAAAACGTTCATTGAATAGGTTTGTAAGTTTGTCATTTGTGTTTGAAAACTTATATGTTGCTTTTTCGTTGCAAATGATAAAGTCACAGAGTGAAGCGATTAAGAATCCAACGTTTGAAGCGTTTCCTTGTGTATTTGCAATGATTGGATAGTTGAACGATAGTATTTCTTTGAATAGTTCTTGTTGCAAAGCTTCATTGAAAACTTCCGTTTCTCCGTGTAAGAAATCTGTTTGTGTTCCTTCTATTAAAAGTACTTTTAGATGTTCTTCTTTTGTGAGTCTTTGCAATGCACTTTTGAATTGAGCGATGAACGTTTTGTCCAATTCAGACGTTTCTAATTGCAGTTTATAGATGCCGTTGCCTGTGTTGAATAGTCTCAACATTGGCGCAGTGGTTTCTATAATTTGTTGCGAACTTTCTGCCGATAGTTGTACACGTCCTTTTTTCAAGGTTGCACTCTTTTTATTGTCAACTACAATTGCTGTTGGTTTTGATAATTTAATATTAGAAGGTTTTTCTAGTGAACTAACAGTAATATTTTCAGTATTTGCCGTTGCTGTAGAAATTACTGGTTTCGTTTGCACTGTAAAGAAAATTTCCTTTGGCGTTTCAAACGTTTCTGCAAGCGTTGCTGTTGTTGCTGCTTTTACCGAAGTTTCTTTTGTTTCCAAAGTTGGTTCGAACTGTGTACTTTCTACGGAAGTGATAAAAGAGATCCCCACAAATTGCGCACAGATCGTTCCATCCGTACCGCAGAGATCAATGTCAATTTTCACTTCGTTTTCTGCCTGTGTGTCGTTTTCGCTGTAGCGAATCCAAGCAAATACTTCGTTTCCAAATGGTTGCATTTTTCGAATGGTATCAATCGAAATTGGCAACTGCGCAGTTTCTTGTGCTTCTAATAGTAATGTGCTTGCCTGTAAAACACCTTCTAGAATGCTTGGATGTAATTCGAATTCAGTAGCATCTTGCTGATATTTTGATGGAATTTGTAATTGTGCTACGAGTTGCTGATTTCCAAGATGAATTTCCTGAATCGCTTGATAGTACGCGCCATAGTTGATTTCTTTTTGAGAGAATTCATTGTAAAACGTATTTCCATCAACCGTATGCTCCATTTCTTCAAAAAGCTCGTCAAACGGCAATGTTTCTGTATAATTTCTGTATTCGTAGCTCGCTATTCCTTGCGTATGAACTTTTGTTTTTTCTGAGTTTTCTGAGAATATTTCGTAACCTACAGAATTTTCGTCGATGGCAAATAGTGCGGTTTGAATTGCTTGTTGTGAAGTAATTTCTATGAGCGAACCAAAGTGATGATTGTTTAGTTCTAGAATCGTTCCTTCGTCTGTATTTGCAAATCCTATTGCGATTGCCGCTTGAATCATTTCGACACTTGCTAAGAATGGTAACGCTTTTACCGTTTCATTTCCGTTTTGTAACGCGTAGTGTTTTACGAATGCTTCTTCGCCTGTAAATGTTGTGCTAAACTGCGTTTGTTGCACATTGGAAATGTTACTGTGAATCATTGGATGCAGTTTTGCTGCTCCAGCAACGATAGTGTTGTGTTTGTTTGGCGTAATCCAATAGCGTTCTTTGGCAAATGGATAGGTTGGCAAACTGATGCGTTGTGGCTTTTTGCTTGAGTATAATTCATTCCATTGAACGTCGATACCTTTTGTCCACCAAGCTAAGAGTTCTGTGTAATTTTTGTCTTTTATCCAAGTTGAAAGCATTTGTTTGTAGTTTGCTTCCGATTTGAAGTTTAAGACTTCATCTTTATGATTTTTGGTACGTGAGCGCTGATATTTTCTAGTTTCTAACGAATTATTGAGATATGCATTGAGCGTTTTTATAAGTGCTGCTACAGAAGAAACTGTTGTTGCAAAACGTTCGTCCATCGCTTCTCTACCCGTTTGAAGCGTGTATGCAATTGCCAATAAATCAAGTTCATTTTCTTTGCTTTCAACGAAACTTAGTAAGTCTTGAATTTTTTGTGTGAGTTGTGATTCCGTTCTTGCTGAAAGTACTATAGCAACTTCTGTGTTTGGCGTGTGTGTTGCCAAGTTTTGTGGTACTGCTTCATATTCTGCAAGAATGACGTGTGCGTTTGCGCCACCAGCTCCAAAAGACGAAATTCCTGCAATACGCGGAATGTGTTGTTCCGTTCCGTTAATTTCGATAGCAGGTTTTTGCCATGTTTCTGTAGCTTGTTGCAATTTGAAAGGCGTTTTCCCGAAATCAATTTCAGGATTTAATACTTCTGCATGCAATGAAGGTACTAATTGTTGGTGCTTGAATTGTAGTAGAATTTTTGTCAATCCTGCGATTCCTGCGGCAGATTCGCAATGTCCGATGTTTGATTTTACAGAACCAATTGCACATTTGTTATTGCTGTTTTCAGTTTTTAAAGCACGTGTGAGCGCTGAGATTTCAATTGGATCTCCTAACGCTGTTCCCGTTCCGTGTGCTTCTATGTAGCTGATTTGTTCTTTGTTGATTTCCGCACTTTCTAAAGCTTTGCTGATAACTGCCGATTGTGCTTTTGGATTTGGAACCGTATAACCGTTCGTTTTTCCTCCAGCATTGATGGCACTTCCTTTGATGACTCCGTAAATATGATCGCCATCTGCTTCTGCTTTGTGCAATGGTTTTAGAATGATGGCTCCGACACCTTCTGAGTCTACGAATCCGTCTGCTTTGTTTCCAAAGGCTTTGTTTTGATTTCCTGTAGATAACATCGTCATTGCAGAGAGTTGAATGTAATGTTCTGGATCAATTATGATGTTGACTCCACCAGCAATGGCACATTCACTGGTACCGTTATAAATACTTTCCAACGCTAAATGAATCGCCGTGAGTGATGAGGAACACGCTGTATCAACTGCCATACTTGGTCCTTGAAAGTTGAACGTGTATGAAACTCTGTTGGCAACCGAATAGTGTAAGGATTGCGCTGTGTAGCGAGAGTTCATAATTCCTGCAAAGACACCGATTTTATCATTTTCTGCGATATTTTTTGGTGTGTAACCTGCATCTTCAATGGCATGGTAACATGTTTGCAAGAATAAACGTTCTTGCGGATCCATTTTCTTGGCATCTTTTGGCGCTATTTTGAAGAATAACGGATCAAATTTGTCGATATCACTGATAAATCCGCCATATTTTGTATAGATTTTGCCCGCTTTCCCTTTTTCTTCATCGTAATAGTCTTCCCAATTCCAACGATCTTTTGGTATTTCAGTGATACAGTTTTCTCCTTTTGACAGATTGTTCCAGAAAGTGTCTATGTTTTCAGCTTTTGGATAACGACCGCTTACACCAATGATGGCTACATCAAATTTTGAACGTATGTTGTTGTTTGTCGCGGTGGTTTTGATGGTCGGTTTGTTTGTTTTTCGGAAGATTTCAAACGGTTTACGAGCATCTTTGATCGCGATGGTCGCTTGTTCTTTTTCTTCTGAAATAACAGTTTCTACTTCTACTTCCGAAGCAGTTTCTACAAATAATGCTTGTAATGCTTCTTTTTTGTTTTCTAGGAAGTAATTCACCAAACCATCAACCGTGTTTTCCTCAAAGAATAACGTACTTGTGATGTCTGGGAATACTTTGCGGAATTGATTGGTAAGTTGTACCACCATGATAGAATCTAATCCGTAATTTTCTAACGGTTGTGAAGCTTCTATTTGTTGCGGTTTCATTCTGAGTGACTTCGCTACTAATTCCGTTAAGAATGTGATACTTTTTTCTCGTAAGTTTCCTTGTGGAGCCACTACCGTTTTTGCGATATTCTTTTTGATTGGTGCTTTCGCTATTTTTTTGGATGGTTTTGTAGCAGCAACTTCTTTTTTGATATGTTTTTGTACTACTTTCCCATCACTTACTGCTGCAATTACTTGTTGCCCGTACGGATGCGCTTTTGCTACTGGGAATAAGGTTTGATTGAAACCAACTTCTTTGAGCACTTTTTCCCAGTTTTCTGCATCAATTCCAGGACTTCCAGCGACACGTAAGCTTGTTTCTTCGTATAACCACCAACCTTCTAGCAATCCGAAGATTAAGTGTGTAAATAGTGTCCATGTGCTCATTTCATTGATGAGTACAATTCCTTGATTTTTGAGAATTGCTTTCGTATTTCGCATGGTTTGCCTCATGTTTGGCGTTGCATGCAATACATTGGTTGCAATGATAATGTCGTAGTAGTTTGTTTCTACCGATTGTGTTGCAATTGGTTTGGAAACATCTAGTATGGATGTTGTTAATTTTGGAAATATTGGTTGGTAATTTTCTTCTGCATGAATTAAGAATGCTTTTGATAAGTCTGTGTAACGATATTCCACAACGGTTTCCCCGAACTCTTTTAAAACAGGAAGCACTTTAACTGTCGTTCCTCCAGTTCCTGCACCAATTTCTAGAATTCTTAGTTGTTTGTCAGCATTGTTCTTGATATGTTCATTGATGCAGGTTCTTAGCGTATTGCATAGTACATCGTTGAAATAGTCTACTTGGAAACTTCCTTTGTAAACGCCTTCAACTAGATGTAATGAGGAGTTTGGAAATATGATATCTGTAGATAATACTTCTCCTTTTAATATTTCTGGTAACGATTTTAAACAGACTTCTAATAAGGTTACTTGTTTTTCCCAGTTTGGATTTTTATTCCATTCTTTTTTAGCTTCATCCCATTGTTCCCAAACTTTTGGTAAACTGATAACTTCAGGTTTTGCAAGCTGTGATTCTTCGTTAACAATGTTTTCTTCTCGCAAGTATGAAATGGTTGCTGCTAACCATCTTTCAAAGAATTGTGCTGGCGGCGTTTGTAAGTTTAAGTCAGCTATGTGTGTGTTTCCATCTTTCAACAATCCAACTGCTACTAAACTTGAAACCACAATTTGAGTTGCCAATGCGTTCATTTCGTCTGGAATTTGAACGTCTGCCAATGCTTTTATTTGCTCGTCAGTATCTAGTGTTGGCAGTTGTGCTGAAACAGCAGATAGATTGAACGTTTCTTTGTTTTCATAGAAATGTACTTCTTCCGTAATGGTTAAGTTGGCATTTTCAATTCCGTCTTCAGTAATGATTTTGTGCAACGCCATTTGCGGTACATCTGTACTCATTAATACTTCCAACGCTTGCATGCCTTCGTTAGGTTCTATAGAGCCAATTCCTTGTTGCGCCATTCGTTCTTTGTAGAAAGTATCTGCCACAATTCCTACATTGCCCCAATAACTCCAGTTCATGGTTTTTACTGGATAGTTTTTCTGCTGATCGAGATAGTGTGCAAAACTGTCTTTGAATGTACAACCTGCCGCATAGTTTGCTTGCCCAGGTGCTTTTACAAATGAAGTTAACGATGAGAAGAACAACATAAAGTCTAGATCGTGTGTTCCAAAAACACGTTCCATGTGTATGCTGATGTCTACTTTGGCAGATAGACTTTGCTTGAAACGACTTTCTTCCATTGCCTTGAGACTTTGATCTTTTAAGACAATTGCCGAATGTATAATTCCGTTTATGTTTGTATGTTCTTCAAGGATTTGATCGTGTGCATTTTTGAGTGACGCTTCATCTGTTGCATCTGCTGAAATGTACATTGGTGCTTTTCCGAGCTTACCTAAAGCATCAATTTTATGTTGAATTTCTTCGTTGATTTCTTTTCTTCCAATCCAGATGATTTGTGCGTTGTATTTTTCAATCATGTAACGCGTTAAGATTTCTCCTAATCCACCAGCGCCACCAATGATTACGTATATACCATTTTGTTTGTATAACGTGTGACTGCTATTATTGCTAGAAACATACGCAAACTCTTGGGCAAACCATTCGCCGTGACGATGTGCAAGTACGTTTCCTTGTTCATTCCACGGAAGTGATAAACAACTTTTTGCCGTAACCGCTTGGAACGTGTCAATATCCGCCAATTGAATGTTCCAATTTGGATATTCTTTTGCTAAAGAACCTACAAAACCAACAACACTTGCATGCGTAAAGTTCACTACATCATTGCTGATGACTTTTTGTGTGTTTTGTGTGATGAATGACCATTTTAGATTTTCATCCGCAAAACCAGCTTCTAGTAATGCTTTTGTGATGCGATATATTTCTAAAACACCAACTTCTTGCGCTGAAATTGATTTTTGAATGTTTGTTTTGCTGGTTGTTTCTGGTGCAATCCAAACAAGTTGATCGAATGTGGTATTTTTTAATTTGTCAGCAATAGTTTCAACAGCTTCCTGACTTTCTATTTGCAAATATTTCGTATCAGGAAATGATGTTTGCAACCAGTTTTGTTGAGTTTTTTCACTTCCTATGAGTAAAATTTTAGCATTCTCCGAGATTTCAGTTGCTTCTGAAAGTGTTGCCAGATTCCAAATTGGCGATAAGTATTTTAGTCCATCATCTGCATTATTTTTAGCATTTGTTCCATCTGCTTCTTGTAAGAATCTTGCTGTAAATCCTTCTATTTCTGCACAAATTGTTCCTTCGTTGTCTGTAAGCGTGATGTCTAGTTTTTTCACAGCATCATTCGTGGAAGCTCCGTTGGCAAATCGCGCATAAGCGTACATTTCTTTTTCAGTACGTGAAAGAATTTGAACATTTTCCACAGCATACGGTAATAATGCTTCGTTTGCAGACGCTTCTAAATCGACCATTAACGCCACACAACTTTGCAATGCGCTGTCTAAGATACTTGGATGCAAGCCTAATGTTTCTGCCGAATTGTGAATTGTATTTGGCAATACTAGTTTTGCCAAAATCGTGTCATTTCCTTTGTAAACGGTTTCAATTCCTCTAAACGCAGTTCCGTAATCAACACCCGTTTTTTCAAAGTAGTTGTAGAATTGAGTTGCGCTTATTTGTGTGGATAGTTCTTGTTTTACTTGCGGAATGTCAATACTGTATCTTTCCGATTTTGAATGTAATACAGCTTCTCCTTGACAGTTTACACTATTTTCTTCTTCATTTTTGTGACGATTTCAAAAGCGATTGTTGCATCGTCATTAGGTGTTACGGTGATTTCAATTTCCGTAGTCGTTTCAACTGTTAGCGGACGAATCCAGAAGATATTTTGCAATGAGATTTCATATTCGTCAGAAAGATTTGGAACTGATTTTTCGATTGCGACACGAATCATTTCTAAATATGCCACTCCTGGAAGAATCGCTTTTCCGTGTACTAAATGTTCTTTTAGGAAAAATTCGTTTCCACTGAACGTAGACGTAAAACTTTGCTGATTTAAATTTGATGTGTTTGTATGAACTAACGGATGTATTGTTGCTGTAACTCCTGAATGATTTGTTGCAGCTTCTCCGTTTTGTGATGTTACCCAATATTTTTCTTTTGCAAACGGATAAGTTGGCAAACTAACACGCTTTGGCTTAGTATTTTCGTAGAATTTACTCCATGAAATAGTCAATCCGTTTACCCAAAGTTTGAGTAGTTTTTCAAGTTTTCCATTCTGTATCCAATTGCTGACAGCTTCTTGCAAGTCTGTATCTGTACTAAAGAGTGAAAGCGTATCATTTTGAGTTGTTGCTTTTCCTGTATAGATTTCATTATCGGAATCGTTTCCGTTAAGATATGCTTGCAATTTATTTTCAAGTTGATCTATAGAGTTTACAACAAATCCTAAACGTTCTCGCATGTCATCACGTCCAATTTGCAATGTATACGCGATAGATCCTAAGTCTAGCGTGTTGGTATTTTCTTCTGATGCTTCTGCCTTATTTTGTTCGCTTATGAATGCTAATAAATCTGCTGCTTTTTCTTTTAGTTGCGCTGTTGTTTTTGCCGAAAGCGGAATGATAACAGATTTTGTTTCAGATGTAGCTTGATTTGTTGTTTTTGGATATTCTTCAATGACCAAATGTGAGTTCGTTCCACTGAAACCAAACGAACTTACACTGGCACGACGCAAACTATGCGGATTGGTTTTCCATACTCTTTTTTCCGTGTTTACATAGAAAGGCGAATTGTTGAAATCGAAATGTGAGTTTTCTTTGGTAACGTGTAATGTTGGCGCTAGTGTTTGGTTTTGTAATGATAATAATACTTTGTGAACACCTGCAATTCCTGCCGCCGCCGTTGTATGACCAATGTTACTTTTTACAGAACCGAGTGCACAATAGTTTTTCTTATCGGTACTTTCTCCAAAAACTGTTGACAAGGCTTGTAGTTCTATCGGATCGCCCAATTTGGTTCCTGTTCCGTGTGCTTCTACATAAGTTATTGTGCTCGGATCGATATTGTTTTGTGCGTATACTTCTTGTTCTAGTGCAATTTGGCTTTTTACGCTTGGCGCTGTGATTCCGTTGGTTTTTCCATCTTGATTGATTCCTGAACCTAGAATGACTCCTAAGATGTTGTCATTGTCTGCTTCGGCGTCTTTTAAACGTTTTAACACTACGGCTCCAACACCTTCTCCTGGCACAAATCCGTTGGCGCTGTCGTCAAATGTTTTGCATTTTCCATCTGGCGAAAGCATTCGTGCCTGACACATTCCTTGGTAAGTTTCTGGACCTAACCATAAACGTACACCACCAGTCAACGCCATGTCTATTTCGTTGTTAAGCAACGATTTGCACGCCAAATGCATTGCCACAAGTGACGATGAACAAGCAGTATCTATCGTAATTGCTGGTCCTTTTAAGTTTAGGAAATACGCAATTCTTGCCGCCGCTATTGCGGAATTGTTACTTGTTACGTTTGGCGACATTGCATTGTTTTGTCTTAAATGCCATGAATATTCGCTTCGTTCAAGTCCGAGGTACACACCACATTTGATGTCTTTTAGTGCTTCTCCTGCATATCCTGCATCTTCAAAAGCTTTGTAACCTTCTTGCAAAAATAGACGATGCTCTGGATCCATATAGGTTGCTTCTTGAGGCGATATTTTGAAGAATAACGGATCAAAAAGATCTACTTCATCCAACATTCCCATCCATTTGGCGTATATTTTCCCTTCTTTTTCAGGATCTGGATCGTAGTATTTGTCTATGTTCCAACGACTGTTTGGAATTTCAGTGACTGCATCTACTCCATTTTCAAGATTGTTCCAGTATTCTTTTAGATTTTTTGCTTTTGGGTATTTTCCAGACATTCCAACAATGGCGATTTTGTCATCTGTTGTTGCTGATGATTTTTGTGTACTATACCCGTAAGCTGGCGTAATGTTTCCGTATAAATTAGTGAGATTCGTTACTTTTCTGCGTGTGAGTTTTGGATATTTTTCACCAAAATTGATAAGATTTTCCGTGTCTATTTTGGCAACTGCTTTGACTTCTTTCGAAATAGTCGCAATTGATTTTTTAGCAATTGACGTGTTTTTTAATAAGTGTGAGTTTACATAACTAGAAAGCTCTTTGATGTTTGGATAATCGTATACAATTACGTTAGAAATGGCAGTTCCGAAAGTGTTATTGATGGCAATGGCTAATTCAACTCCCAAGATCGAATTGAGTCCCATATCTACAAAAGTTTGCTCCATGGAAAGTGCCGAAGATTGAATTCCGAGAATTTCTGTTAGAATTCCTTTGAGGGTTTCCTGAGTATTTTCTACTGTGTAATTACTTTCTACAATATTTTCAGAAATCGTTGCATCTTGCGTTGTTTGCGCTGATTTTTTTAGATTGAAAACATGCGATTTGATTTTGTTTCCGTTTCCTTCAACTACCAAACTTTGACTGCAATCTGATTGTAAACTCGTGTAAAATGCTTTTAATCCTGTTTTGGTTGCCAAACTTTGCATTCCGATGGTTTGTGCTACCATTTTCTCGGTTGCTTTGTCGATTCCCATGCCACCATCTTTCCAAAGTGGCCAATTGATTGAAAGTGTTTTTCCGTGTCGTTTTCCTTTTTGAACCAAGCCGTTTCTGTAATACGCATAGTGATCCATAAAGCTATTCGCAGACGCGTAATCTGCCTGACCAACGAAACCAATGGCTCCTGCAATGGAAGAAAAATATACTAAGAAGTCTAGTTCAATTTCCGCCGTAGCGTTATCAATATAGATAGTTCCATCAACTTTTGGCATAAGTACTTGGTGGAATTCTTCTGTTGTTTTTTCAGCAATGAAGTTGTCTGAAATCATTCCTGCACAATGCAAAATTCCATTGATTTGCTGATGTGATTTTAGTACATTTTCAAAGAAATTGTGAACCGCTTTTTCATCAGCTATATTTACTGATTTGTAGATAACCGTTCCGCCATAAGACTTCAATTTTGCAATTGCATCTTTTTTAGTTTGCGTCAGTTCTGAACGACCTGTGAGAATGACAGTTGCATTGGTTGTTTTTTGTAAAATTTCTTTACAGAAAATTGTTCCCAATCCGCCTAAACCTCCAGTAATAACGTAAATTCCTTGATCTTTGTATACAATTTCATTTGACGTTTGTAGCGATTGTTGTTGCCATTGAAAAACGTATTGTTTTTTGTTTTCGTGCTTGACAATCAAATCTGTATTGCGAACAGTTTGCGCGTTGAGTTGTTGCGCTAAATTGTTTTGAGAAACGTGAGCATCCGTGAGCAATATTTGTCCAGAAATTTTAGGATTTTCCAACATTGCAGTACGCAATAAACCATATACTCCTTGTAATGGTGCATACTGTTCCGTATTTGGAATTACAAACCAAATGTGTTGATTTCCAATAAATTTTTCTTTCTGTAAGTTTTTGATGTATTCAAAACAAGCTGTCGCGTATTGATGATATTGTGCGTGTAAATTTTCTTTTTTTAATGAAATGTTCGTGCATACGTTATTACCAATCGCCGTTTCTAATTGCGTTGTTTTAATCTGTGGAAGATCCAGCAAAATGGTATGATATTGTGCTACATCACGCTTTTGCGTACCTTCTACCTTTGTTTCTTGCCATTGCGGAGTAAAGAATAGTTTTTCTGTTTCAGTAGCTTCGGTTGTTGCGGTTAAAGTTTCCGATTGCTTCCCAAATGAGCAACCTACAAATTGTACACATACGTTTCCGAGCGTATCACAAATGTCAATATTTAACGTACAAATGTCATCACTAAATAGACTTTCTTCTACAAAAGAAATAATGATACATGCTTCTTCTTGAAGCGGTTGAATGATTTGAACAGCATCGCAACCAATGATGTATGCGTTTGACATTTTGTGCTCAAATTCCGCTAAGATATTTTGGATATAACTGAGCGTTTTTGGATGCAAAATGAGTGTTTCTTGCTGCTGTAAAATTTCTTCAGAAAAATCGATGGTAGCTACTAATTTTCCATCTGTTTTATGAATTTCCTGAACACCTTTGTAATGATTGCTAATTGTGTGTTCTTCAAGTTGCGTTAGTAGTTCTTGAATGTTGTGTTTTTGCGGCAGTGAATGGTCACTTAATACCGCTTTTCCTTGGCAATGTACTGTTTCGTCTCCATCCGATTCACTGAAAATATCAAAGTGTAATGCTATATTTTCTTCACGTAAAGGCGCCGTTGCCGTTAAAGCAATGTTGATTTCTTTCTTTTCAGATAATGTAAATGGCGTAGACCAAATTAGGTTTTGCAGTGTGAGTGTTGTTTCACTTTCGTTTCCGCTTGTTGCATGTAAAGCTGCTAAACGAGCCATTTCTATACACGTGAACGTCGGAACTATTTTTTCTGTAATTTTTTCATCAGCATTATACTGTGTTTTTAGGAAGAATTCGTCTCCATTGAAACGAGAAGTGTAACGCTGTTCGTAAATGTTTGAAGTGTTGTGATGCAATAATGCATTTATATGTTCTGCGCCTTCTGAGATTTTTGTAAATCCTTTTTCAATACTTTCTGTCTGAATCCAGTATTCGTCGTTGGCAAATGGATAGGTTGGCAATGCTACTCGTGAAATATTAACATCTGTATCGTAGAATTGGTGCCAATCAATCGTAAGTCCGTTTACCCATAACATGAGTAAGTTTGCTAATTTTTTATCTTTAACCCAACGTGCAATTGTTTGTTGAAATTCTGCTTCTTTGGTAAGCAGTTTGAAGGTTTTATCAGGATAATTTTTGTTTCCTTGATCGAAATTTTCTATTTCTTTTGCTTCGTTGATGTATTGAATGAGTTTTTCTTCTAATTCTTCTATCGAACTTACTATAAAACCTAGTCGTTCGTCCATTGCTTCTCTACCAACTTGAAGCGTGTATGTTAATGAAATTAGGTCAAATTGTGATGCATTATTATTTTTTCGTAATGCATCCAACAATGCAACCGCACGAAGTTTTAGTTGTGCTTTATTTCTTGCCGATAACGGAATTAATACTTTTTCGGCTTCCGCCAGAAGCGACTCTGTAGCAAAAGATGCTTTTTCTTGTGGTTGGTATTCTTGAAGAATTACGTGTGCATTTGCGCCGCCAGCTCCGAAAGAAGATATTCCTGCAATTCTTGGTTTTTCTTCATTTTGAACAAAAGGTCGTTCCCAATTTTGTAAATCGGTTGCTACTTGAAAAGCCGTTTTTTCAAAATCGATATTTGGGTTTAAATCTTCCGTATGCAAACTTGGAACGATTTTACCGTGTTTCATCTGTAGTAACACTTTTGTCAAACCAGATATTCCAGCCGCAGCTTCTAGATGACCAATATTTGATTTTACCGAACCAATGGCACAGTAATTTTTATCTGTTGTATCTGCATCAAAAGCCTTTTTTAGACCTTCAACTTCTATCGGATCGCCCAATTCGGTTCCTGTTCCGTGTGCTTCTATGTAACTGATGTCGCGTGCATTGATTCCTGCTTTTTTGATCGCAGTTTTGATGAGTTGCGATTGCGAAACTGGACTTGGCACGGTGTAACCATTGGTTTTTCCACCGTGATTTACATGCGTTGATAAAATGACTCCGTGAATGACGTCATTGTCTTTTACCGCTTCCGAAAGTGGTTTTAGCAATACGACTCCAACACCTTCTCCTGGCACAAAACCATTTCCGCCTAAGCCAAAACTTTTACATTGTCCGTCAACCGACAACATGTGTTGTGACGATAAGTAACTGTATGTTGAAGGATGCAAATACAGGTTTACACCACCAGCAAATGCAACTTCACATTCGCCTCTGTGTATGTGTTCGCAAGCTTCATGAATTGCGGTGAGCGATGAAGAACACATCGTGTCAATAGGCATGCTCGGACCTTTGATGTCTAAGACGTATGACAATCTGTTTGCAACAGAACTAAAGGATGATCTTGGATGAAATTTATGATTGTCGTTTCTGTAAAACGGTGCTTTGAGCTCAAATCCTGTTTTGGTCACTCCTGCAAATACACCAACTTTTTGATGATATTTTTGTTTTAAATCGTGTTTTGTATATCCTGATGATTCTAGCGCACGCCAAGATTCTTGCAAGAATAAACGTTCGTGCGGATCGATGTTTAAGGCTTCTCTTGGAGAGATTCCGAAGAACATCGGATCAAATTGTGCAAATTCGTTGATGAATCCGCCCCATTTTGCATAACTTTTTCCTTCTTTGACTGCTTTTTGCATGTCTGGTTCGTAGAAATCGTCTAAACTCCAGCGAGAAGGCGGAATTTCAGAGATGCTATTTTTTCCTTCTTGAAGGTTTTCCCAGAATTCGTCTAAATCTTTGGCTTCTGGATAGATTCCACTGATTCCAATGATGGCAATTGGCTCTTTGTGATTGATTTGTTTTTCAGCTTCGTCAGTATTTTTTATTGTTTGACCAGTTTTTGAAGCATCTTTAAATATTTTACTTGAACCTTTTTGTGTTTGATTGATATCAGTTTGTGTCCAAGAAGCACAAGTTTCCGTGTATTCGTTTACAAGATAGTTTGTGATTTCATGCAGCGTTTGATGCTCAAAGAAGATAGTTTTTGATAAGGAATCAAAGGTTTTTGATAGTTTTTGATTGAGTTGATTGATGAATATTGAGTCAATTCCGTATGCAGAGAAAGATTCATGTTCGTCTACTTTTGAAGGCGCAAATCCTAAGACTTCCCCAAAGAGTTCTTTTGTTTTTTGAAGTGTTTTTTCAAAGATGACATCTTGATTTTCAACTGAATAGTCTTGTGCTTGCTCAATTGTTTCGTTTGTCGGCGCTAAGTTTTCAAGTGTTTTAACAAGTTTTTCTTCCACGCCTTCCATCACTAATAATTGATTGTATTTATTGGCAATTCCCTGATAGAAAGCATGTAAACCTGTAGCAGTTTCCATTGGAATCATGCCTGTTTCTTCTTTGATAATGGCTAAACTTGACTCGTGAATGTCCATGCCGCCATCTTTCCAAAATGGCCAATTGATTGATAGTGTTTGTCCAGCTCGTTCTTTTTGCGCAAGTAATGTGTTTCGGTAGGCTGCAAATTGATCCATGAAACCATTCGCCGTAGCGTAATCAGCTTGACCGACATTGCCAACGACACTAAATATAGACGAAAATAATACGAAGAAATCGAGGTTTTCGTTTTTCGTTGCTTCGTCTAAATGTATCGTTCCTGCTACTTTTGGTTGCAATACTTCTTCAAATTCTGAAGCTGTTTTTTTGATGATGAAATTGTCTTTCACCATACCTGCACAGTGAATGATTCCGTTTATATTTCCATGCTTTTCTTTGATGGAATTTATAAAGGTTTTCACTTCATCATTTGATGTTAATGTAACTTTATGATAGTGTATGTTTTTGGAGATTGTTGCAAGTTGCTTGATTTTTTCTTGCTTATCTGCTGTTAATTCAGACCTTCCCGTAATTATTATTGTAGCATTTTTGGTTTGCTTTCCGATTTCTTTGATGAAGATTGTTCCCAATCCGCCAAGTCCGCCAGTTAAAATGTATACACCTTCGTCTTTAAAGACAGTTGTTTGCTCGTTTGAACTTTCTTGAATTGCTTCCCAACGTATTACTTTGCGTTCGTTTGCATCGTATTTTACAGTAAGTTCTGTTGTTACTGATTGGTTTTCAAGAAGTTTTTGCGTTAATTCTGGAGTTTTTATTTTTGGATTTACCGCAAGTACTTGTCCGCTAACGGAAGGATATTCCGCGTGAAGCGTTTGTAACATTCCTGAAAGTCCGAGCCAAGTTGTGTGTGTTGTGAGCGCTGGAACCACAATCCAGAGATCTATTTTTTTGTTTGATTTTTCACGAACTATCTGTTGTATTTCCTCAAAACATTCAACAGCAATTTCAGTATATGTTTTTGCTATTTTTTTCTTTTTGGAATTGATTGTTGAAATCGTTGTTTCAGGCAATTCCTGCGATAGTTTTTTACTTAGTAATGTTGAAAATCCACAAAGAAGTATGTGTGTTTCGGTAACTTCTTTTGAGTTTGATTCCGCTATGTTTTCAATCGGAATTGCTTTCCATGTTGGCGTAGCATAAAGCTTAGAATTCGTAGTTTTTGTTGGTTGCTTTGTTTCTGTGATTGTTTCAGTTTCCTGAATCCAATAGTGATCTTTTGCAAACGGATAGGTTGGTAAACTAACAAATGCTAGATCGTTTTGGTTTGCGTAATATGCTTCCCAATTGATGGTTGCTCCAGTAGTCCAGATTTGACCTAGAAGTGAAATGTTTTTTTCTGAGATTGCTTTTGCAATGATTTCTTCAGTGTAGTTCGTTGCTGCGTTTGAACTGCTCCAAGTTGTTTCTACAGTTTTTCCTGCAATCCATTGTGATAGTTTTTCTTTTAAGTCTTGAAAGTTTGTCGCCTGAATTGCCAAGCGTTTTTTCATGGCAGTTCGTCCAACTTGCCAACTGTATATTGCGTCGTTGAAGTTGAATGTTTCCGAAGAAGTATCAATCCAACGAATGATTTTTTCCGCGTAAGCGATTAAACGATCTTCATTTTTCGCGGATAGTACGAATAGGCTTTCATTATTTGTGGAATGATTTTGTTTGGTTTTTTGTTGAAATTCCTCCAAAACGACATGTCCGTTTGTTCCGCCAGAACCAAAACTACTTACACCAGCTAATAATGGTTTTTCAGATTGCCATGATGTTAAGGTGTTTTGTATTTGTATTGGAGAATCGTTGAGATTTATTTTAGGATTGAGCGTGGAAAAGTGAATACTCGCTGGCAATTGTTTGTGTTTCATTGCCAAAATTACTTTGAGCATTCCTGTCATTCCTGCGGCTGATTCTAAGTGTCCTACGTTACTTTTTATGGAACCTATGGTACATTTTTCTAATGTTTTGGAATCGCTATGTGTTGTAAGTGCATTTTTGATGCCTTGTACTTCTATTGGATCGCCTAATGAGGTTCCTGTTCCGTGTGCTTCGATGTATGATAAATCGGAAGTAGAAATGTTTGCATTTTTCCAAGCGTTGACTAATAATTCACTTTGCTTTTTTGGATTTGGCACGGTTAATCCTGCGGCAAGTCCACCGTGATTGATTGCGCTTCCTTTGATAACACCATGAATTTGATTTTTGTCTTCAATGGCTTTTTTAAGTGGTTTTAGTAGCATAACTACTGTGCCTTCTCCACGTACATATCCGTTTGCTTTGCTGTCAAATACTTTACATTTTGCTTCTGGCGATAACATGCCTGCTTTGTGATACGCAATGGATAAGTCTGGATGACAAATGAAGTTTACACCACCAACTATTGCGCTGTCACATTCGCCTGAGTGTAGTGATTGCACTGCTGAGTGTATTGCCACTAATGACGATGAACACGCGGTGTCTACTAATAAACTTGGTCCTGAAAGATCGAAGTAATAGGAAAGTCTATTTGCTAAGATTGCCAACGAACTTCCAACTGCATGATGCGCTTCTATGGCTAGTTTTGCATCTTGTACTTTACGACTGTAGTCTGCGTTGCTTGCACCAACAAAAACACCTGTGTTGGAACCAATGAGTTTTTTTGCTGGAATTCCTGCGTCTTCCAAACATGCCCACGCCAATTCTAGGAGAATGCGTTGTTGCGGATCGGTTATTTGTGCTTCTTTTGGTGATATACGAAAGAATGAAGCATCAAAGGCAGCAGCATTTTGCATGAATCCACCTTGATCGATTCCTTTAAATTCTTCGCTATTTGCCCAGTTTCCGCGTTCTTTCGGATACGAACTGATGAGGCTTTTTTCTTCGGTTAATGCTTCCCATAACGCATCTACGGAAGTGATATTACCCGGAAGTTTACAAGAGATTCCTATGATGGCAATGTCTGTGTCAGAAACATTATTTTTTACGTTAGCTTTTGCTGTATTGGTTGTTTCTGTAGGTTTTTCAGTGTTGTTTATTGTAAAATCTGCTTGTATTTTTTCTGCTACTTTTAGAACTGTGTTGTACTCAAAGAAGAAACCAGCTTCGAGTTGTTGATTTATTTTTTTCTCTATTTGACGTTGCAGCATTTGCAGATCAACAGAGTTTAAACCCATTTCCATGAGTGGTTGCTCTTCATCGACAGTTTCTGTATTAATATTGAGCAGATTTGCGATGGTTTCCGTGATGAATTTTTGGGTAGTTTCTTTTTTTGTAAACTCGCTCGAAGTGTTTTTGCTTATCGTTTCTGGAGAAGCGACAAATGCTTTGTTTGTGTTTATTCTTTCATCTAAATTAGTATAGTGTACTAATACGCCAAAACCTTCGTTTGCAGTGTCTCGCTCACGATAGTTTGCCAAACCTTTTACAATGTTTGCACCGTGATTGTGGTGAAATGCCATGATTGGATCTTGCTTTTCACCTTGTAGATTTAGGTATTCTTCAAAGGAATATTCGCCATTTTTGTCGTAGTTTTTACAGATGGAAACTGCTACAATTTCTGTTACTTTATTTATAAGACTGCAACGTTGTAGCATGAATTCTAGCAATTGATCGCCGTAATTGAAAAGCTGTACACTCGGATGAATGTTTACCGCGAGTAATTGCATTACGTTTCCATTAGCATTGTGCAGTTTGTGCACATTGTCCATTGTTGCCTTTTCAAGCTGTGCTTTGTCGTTAATGGCTTGACTGTAGATGACGCCGACAACTTCTCCATTTTTTTCAAGTACGAATTGTCCTTGTGGAAAGGTTTTTATTCTTTGTTGAATTGCTTCTTTGGATGAACGTATGTGCGATTGCCAGCAAAGTTCTTCTAGCGTATCTAATGTTTGTAAGTCTTTTAGAGAAGCGTTGCGAATGCTGTAAGCTCTTTTTGTGATGTTGTGTAGTGCAACTTCTTTGTTGGTTTTTGAATCAGGATATCTTTTGGATAGTTTTTCTGTAAAGAGTCCAATATTCGCAGCTAGTGTTATAAATTTTTCTGTAGTGATTTGGTTTTTATCTAATGAAGCTTGTGTTTCTGCTACGACATGTTCGCTTGTGAATAGAAGTTGATTGTTTTGTAAATGATCGGCATAGACTTGAAGATATGCTTGCCAATTGGCAGTTGGAGTTACCGTGTGTAGGTATAGTATTTTTTTATCGGAAGAAATTCCAATGTTTTTTAATGCCTTTTTTAGTCCGTTACTGGTTTGAATGTCTCCCAAAAACGTTTGTATGTTTTTATTGTCTAGCGCAAGATTGTCTAGATTTTCTTGAGAAGCATCAACCGCATAGCATTGTACAGGATGTTCTTTTAGGTATTTTCCACGCAAAGTGCTACCTGAAATCGTTTGGTAGATTTCACGCAATACTGTACCATCTTTACATCCCAAATTCACGATAATTTGTGGCTGTTGATTTAAAGATTGATTAAATATTTCTGTTATTGCTGAGCGCAAATCATTTAAATATTTTTCACTAATCATTACTTCTGTTATTGGTTTTTGGTTGTTGTTTTTTAATATGTTTTACCATTGTTTATGGAAGGCACATATTTGGTACCTTTTATTAGAAATATGAATAGGAATAGCCTTTCTAGAAGTTTTCATTGTACATACATTGTATGCATGACAAGGCTTCTTGAAGCTGGCTAGCTATTGCTAAGTAAAAAATTATGTGATTGTTGATTTCAAGCTTTGTATACTAAGAATCAATATACTTTTTGAGGGTTTGCGGGACATTGTAAAGCTTGAAGTAGGATATCACTCATGGCAAAGTGATATCCTGATATTAATTGGTTGCTTATAGTTCTTCTATGAAAGGGAACTTTGCATTTTTATACTTTTCTTTTTCTAAGAATTTTGGCAATTCATTTTTCATGAAATCATAGTTGGCGTCTTTTCCTGCCATATTCATTAGGAATGAAGGGAAAAATCCTCCGAGAGAAATATCTTGCGTAAGCTGACATTGTGCCATTCCGTTTCCGAGTGGCGTAAATTGCCATACATTGTGCATACGTTCTACTCTAATTTTTCCTTTGTTATGCTCTACTGCATTTGGCACACTTATAACATCGATGGTTACCACTTTGTTTTCGTCCTGCTTTACAGATGTGTTGATGAGCAACTCTCTTGGTTGAAATGGCGATGGGAAATCTAACGTCCATAATGAAACATCGTATTGTCTGATGGTATCAAAAGGTTCAATGATTTCGCAGTCTACACAGTTTTCAAACCATTCTTTACAGGTTTCTAAGTTATGGTCTAATAAGTGTGGAGCTGCCAATTGACTAAGCGTGTATTTTCCTTTGAAGATGGTTCTGAATTTTACTACGTTATCTCCTGGTACTTTTAGTGAGTATACTTGTACGCCATCTTTGTCGATTTCAAGTTCCCATTCGTTAGAACCTGAGTTTACCCAGTATAGATTGTAGAGATATAATACGATAATCAGTGATCCAAGACCAATTCCTATGTATTTTAATATTTTTTTCCATCTTTTTGGCTTTGCAGGTTTGTTTTCGTTTTCCATGCTTGTTAGTAATTTTGATTAGTTATTAGTTTGATTGTACTTATTGTAAGCTATTGTTAGCTTATGTTTTGGTGTAATTTTTGGTAATATCTGATGGTTTTCAGATAGGTAATTTTATATTAAATAGTTGAGTTTTATTTGTCAGTTACTTAATTAGGACTCGTTAGATGACAATAAATGGTTGGCTAAATATTTGGCTAAGCAAACTAACGTTAGTGTAGGTGGATCTCTAAAAGTATCTGGTATAAACGATCGATCGCATACATATAGGTTTTCAAATTCTGTTTGCAGATTATTATCGATATGTTCGTTAATTCTAAGCAATCCTCCAATACCTGTTACATTCATAGGACCTTTGATGATGTGCTTTGCTCCTGCATTTTTCAAGATTTTTAAAGCATCTTCTGAACCTTTATCTAATTTTTTATAAACATCTTTAGAGAATTCTTTTTGAAATTGTCCATTATCTAGAAATTTTCCTCCTAAAGGTTCACTTACTTTTACTCCTATACCTATACTATTTGAGTACGAAAAAAAGTGTCTCGGCTTTAATAAGGACAACATTATTAATCTATAAAATGATTTTATAACATTAACGTCTCCTAATGCAAGATCTTCTTCTAAATCTGCTTTCATTGCTCCCACAAAGGTTTTTTCAGATTTAAGACCTGGAATTAATCCAAAGTACACCAAATTAGGATCTACATAAAAGCCACGATCTCCTACATTTTTTACACCGCTATTTCTTAAAATTATAGGGGAAGCAAGTACGCCTGCCGTAAGTATTATTTTGTCTCCGAATACTTTACAAAGTTCAAATTTTTTAGATTTTGTTTTCTTCTTAAGTTTATATTCTACACCAATTGCCTTTTTATTGTCTGTTATTACTTTAGTAACTTCAGCTTTATTGATTATAGTAGCTCCATCTTTAATGGCATCATCTACATAATCTTTTGCTTTCCACTTTGATTCGTAGGTGTAACCAGATTTGCATTTTGACTGATCGACGAACATTAACTGATTATACCAATCATAACCCAATTCTCTTGCACTATCTCTTAATTTAAGAGATTGTGGACCAAGAAGCTCGTCAGGCAAATAGTCAATAGGCAATTCTTCTAGTGCTTCTTTGTATTCTTTCGTAAGATCAATACCTAGTGATTTAAACGTATCAATAGGTGGAGGCGTTGCTACAGCAAAGTAAAGTGAGGAAGTTCCTCCTGTAGCTAATGCTCTCATATCTTTTAGCTTTCCACTGACTGGAACTTCGTTAGCAAGTGCGCCAATTCCTAATAATGATTCTTTTAAAGGAAGTGTAGCTCCTCGTTCAAGAATTAATACTTTTTTATTTTGCTTACATAGTTCTCTTGCTATAGTAGCTCCGCAAGTTCCTGAGCCAATAATTATGGCATCATAGTGCATTTTTAAGTTTGACTGCGTCATGGTTGATTGGTTAAGACTGCTACAAATGTTCTTAGGACACGACATTTTGCCGTGTCGCTAAGAGTTTTTGAAGCTTTTGCTGTCGTTATTTTTTGTTGGAATCTACTTCCTGGAGTGTATTGCGATATTCGTTCATTTTCTTTTCTCTGTATGCAAAGTCACTCATCGCTCTTTGTGTAAAGAATTCATCGTCAATTTCTAGATTGAAATCGATTGATAATACATCGTAATTAGTGATTCTGCGTGAGCGAAGATTTATCATTGCAGATTTTGTTACAATCCAAACACCATCAATTCTGTCTACTTTTTTAGTGATAAGTTGCTTGAATAGTGTTCCTACTCTATCATACAATTCATCTTTGAGAATTACGTAACGTTCTTTATCAACATAGCTAATTACTTTGCTGTAGTATGTTTTTTTAGAACGAGTTTCTGTTGGTGTCGATTCTATAATCCAAACAGGTCTGTCGTTTAGCGTGTTTTCGCCCAAAAGTTTGTATGTGTAATCTTTTGTTTTTCTTGGCGACACATCTTCTATAGAAAACTCTGTTCCAAAAACGCTTCCTGTTTCGCCTCCTTCATTGCTAGATGCGATACGTTTTACTTTTCCTAATGCTGGCAAATACAACCAGAAATCATTGTCGTCCTGATCGGCTTTTTTCCAAACCAACATGTTGGTTCCTTTGTCTGCAATCGGTGATATAATCATATCAAGCGATTTGGCATCTTTCTTTTTTGGACCTACAATGTAGTCTTTGTGAATGTTTTCTACTACGACTTGTCGCGGTCTGTTTTTACAACGTAGTCTTCCGCTAGAAAGGTCATATCTACACGAGGTAAATTGAAATTTACGGATAGACGAATTGTACGTGAAATTTTCAACACTGTCTACTTTTACCATGATTTCTTTTGGACTTTGCGCATGTGCATTCCCAAAGAAGAAAATAGATGATACAATTAGAATGAATTGAATACTTTTTTTAAACGGCTTCATGAATTTGTTCTTTTAAATTAGTTCCTGTTTCCCCATCGTCTGATGTTTTATTTTTTACACCAAAATTTAGATTGAAAACAATGATTAGAGCTGGTAAAAAGAATAAGTCACACATTAATCCTGCAATGATTGCAATGAATCCAAATTTCCCCATGTTGGATGTTCCTGCGGCAGCTGCAACAGACATGATTCCGAAACCAAGTCCTAAGACTAATGAGGTAAATAATAATGCTTGACCAGCTTCTTTCATTGTGTAACGCAATGCTCTTTTTATGTTTCCATCTTTTATTACTTCATGACGATACTGAGTAATAAACGTTACTGTATCATCAACAGATATACCAATTATGATCGGCGCGAGCATCATTGTGTAAAAATCTAGCGGAATCCCAAGTATACCAAGCAATCCGAAAGTTAAAATTGCTGGCAATAAATTTGGAAACATTGCTGCTGCACCTACTTTTGCAGATCCAAAAACGATTAAAAGAATGATACAAATGGCAACTAATGCGATTCCAAAACTGTTTACTTCATTCTTGGTAAGGTAATCTGCGGTTTGCATTGCTAAGGCAAATATTCCAGTGATGGAAACGGTTGCTTCACTGTAATCTTTCTTTAAGTTAGCGACCATTTCTTCAATATCTTTTTGCATATTTTCAAATACTTTGCTGTATTCGTATGAACCATAATTGTGCAATGATATTTTTATGTTTGCTTTTTGATAGTTGTCTCCTACCAATCTTTTTCTGTCTTCCGGACTTGCGTTGTTGAACATGAACAAGGTTTGCGAAAGTACTTGTGGATCTTCAGGAATGATGTATTTGTCATCTTTTCCAGAGTTTAGTTTCTTATAAGCATCTTTGGCAACATCTGCTACCGAAGAAGTCATTACTACGTATTTCTCGTATTTTTCTTCGAATTTACGCTGTAATTGATCTAGTGATTTTAATACTTTAGGATCTTTAAAAGCGTTTTCTTTTCCTAAATCTAAGAAGACAACCATGCTGTATGCTCCCATCATTTTGTTGTCGGCTATTTCTACATTTTCTCTGAATTTAGAATCGTCTGGATATTGATCTAACATGTTTGAGTTTACCGTTACCATTGTTGCTCCATATATACAGAAAGCTATGATTCCGAAAAATATGATTAGGATTGGAATTGGTCTTTTTTCTACCACAGGAACTACTTTGTCCAATATTTTTTGCATGATTACCGCAAAGTTTGGAAAGATACGTCCTATCTTACTACCCAAGGATTTTTTACCTTCTTTTGCTTTTTTCCAAGGCTTCCAAATGTCCATTAGTATTGGTAATAGGAAAATTGTGAATAGGAATGCTAACGAGATTCCTAAAGTAGACATGATAGCAAAGGTTTGAATTGGTACTACAGGTGTAATGTTTAAGGCAATGATACCAACCATGTTGGTCGTTGCAGTAAGTAGTAACGCCGTTCCTACAGTTCCATATATTGTTTTGAGTGATGTTTTGTGATCTACATCAGTGTTTCGTAAGAATGAGTATCCCGACATGATATGCACCGAATCGGCAATACCTACTGTTAGAATTAATAATATGGTAAGAATTAAGAATCCTGTGATGGTTAGTCCGAGTAACGCTGAGATTCCGAGTGTCCAAATGGTACTTAAGATAACGATGGTTAATGACCAAGTTACCGCAGAGAATCTTCTGAAGAAATACCATAACAAGACAATCATAATTAATAATGCTGCCATGTATAAGTCTCCCATTTCTTCTACCATCATTACGTCATATTCTGCCGCAGGCGTGTTTCCAACTGCATAATATTCAAAATGCTCTGCATATTCTGGTTTATTTAGAATTTCGTTGATCGCATCGTTTAGTTTTAAATAATCAACTTGATCTGTTGGCTTAAAACGTGGTGTTGCTGTGTCGGTTGCTGCTTCTTCTAGTGTAAGATCGATGTTGTTGTCGTCCATAATAAGATCGTCAACTTTTACATCGTCTTCAATAGGAATTGCTCCAAAATTGGTTTCTATGTAAATTCCGCCATATTGCATGTCATCAGAAAAATATTGCAACGGAAATTGTTTTTCACCTTTTGCTATTTCTCTTAGTTCTTCACGTTTTTCTTGGCTTTTTGGTACATTTTCACCTACTAACGGACGCGCATATAGAAAATCGTTTTCCGCAGTTAATACACGCGCATTTACTACAGTATTTACTTTTACGATATGATCTAACGCAGATTCTTCGCCTTCTTTTAACTTGGCTCTGTAATTGAGTAAATCTTCTTGAATGCCTTTGACAATTTTCAATGATTTTTCAGAGAATACATCACCATCTTTTGGCTTGTATACGATATATACACCGTCTTCACTTCCAAATTGCGCGTGATATTCATCAAACGCTATTTTAGTAGGATCGTCATCCTGAATCCAACCTTCAATGGTCATGTCCATTTTTAAGTTTCCTAGATTCATAATTAGGAAAACGGTCGCAGCTATGAAAAATCCCAAGTACAGCCATTTTCTTTTTAAGACTTTTTCTGGAATTTTACTAATGAAGCGCGATACGGGATTGAGCATATTCTTCATAAAATTAATTTTAGTAGTTTATTGATTTTTGTTAGTTAATTTTGGTAAGCGAGTCAGCTATACGTACTTTTTTAGGTGTTTTACTGACTTTTTATTTTTCTATTTGTATGATGACATTACCTTTTTTTCGCTCGGTATCTAAGTACTTGTGCGCTTCGACAACGTCTTCCATGTCGTAGGTTCTGTCTATAATTGGTTTTAATTCGTTTTTCTCTATTAATTCATGGATGATTTCCATATCAGCTTCTTTGATATTCGGCAGCCAGTAATTGTTGAGATAGATTCCTTTTGGTTTTAGGATTTTTTTACACTTGAATCGGGTTGATTTCATGACAGCATCATACACAACATCATATTTTTTTCCTGCTTTGATAAAATCTTCTTTGGTGTAATCAATTACATAATCGGCTCCGATAGATTTTACCAATTCTGCATTTTTTCCACTACAAACCGCCGTGACTGCTGCGCCGTAATATTTTGCCAATTGAATGGCATAGGTTCCCAAACTTCCTGAAGCACCATTGATTAAAATACTTGTTCCTTTGGTTACTTTTCCTTTTTGTAAATTTTTCAATGCTGTCAACGCTGCAGAAGGTACAACCGCACATTCTGCCAACGTAAGGTTGCTCGGCGTTTTTTTGATGATTCCTCTAGTTTCTTGTTTTCCATCTTTTACTTTTTCAGGAATACAACAATATTCTGCATACGAGCCCAAACGCAAGCCTGTTAGACCATATACCTCATCTCCTTTTTTAAATAGTGTTGCATTCGGTCCTACACTTTCTATGGTTCCTGAAAGTTCAACGCCAGGTATTAGATTTTTTTTGGGTTTGAAAAAACCAAATAGTAAACGAACTACAATCCAAGGGCTTGATCTGCGGACACGAGAATCGCCTGCATGTGCCGTAGTTGTATGTACTTTTATAAGAACCTCATTTGCTTTAGGTTGTGGCTTTTCGATGTCTCTGATCTCTAATACTTCTGGCGGACCGTATTTTGTGATAATAACTGCTTTCATTAATGATTTTTATTGATTATTTCTGAGAATTTTGTACGCTTATTATCATTTATGAGGTTACTTTTTTACGTTGCGGTCTTTTGAATAGTGTTTGAATTTTCTTTGCAACTATTTCGCTAGAAGCTTGATCGGTAATTGAAAAATGATCTGCTCTTATATGATTTATTTTTATTTTTTCTGCTAAAAGTGCATTCCAACCATAGTCTTTAGAAAGATTTTCATAACCTTCCATATAACCTTCTGTTGCCCTAAATAATACTGCATTTACTTTTGCTGTTAGTTTTTCAGGATTGTAAGCGCGACAACTCATATCCATCGCACGTGCAATGTTGTATGTAGTTTCAAATTGTTGTTTTGGAATGGTAAATCCTTGCTTGGTGATGACTTCATACAGGTAATCGAAACGTTTGTCTTCGGTCATTTTTTTGAGTGCTTCCACATCGATATCGAGTGTACTTTCCGAGGCATCGGTAAATTTCCCATTAAAAACACCCACAATTTCATCGACCATGTCAATGACTTTTTGCGAAGGTGAGAAACAGTCTAAGAAACCTAAGAAAGCTACTTTTTCGCCTTGTTCTGTGAGTATTCTTGCCATTTCAAAAGCAATCATTCCACCGTTGGAAAGTCCCATAAGTCGGTACGGACCTTTTGCTTGTACTTCTTTCATTTCCTCAATGTTTACTTGTGCAATACTTTCGATGGAAATGTCTTCTGGTTTTGTATTTTTCCCCATCACTAATTCCAATCCATAGAAAGGTTGATCGGTTCCAAGTGCTTGTACTAAGTGTTGAAATGATAGTGTTGTACCATTTCCGCCTGGCGACACAGCAAAGATTGGCTTTTTCCTTCCTTTGGTTTGCAGTGGAATTAAGGCTTTTCCACCGTCATCTTCTATTGTAACAGCAACATTGTCTTTTTGTGCCTTTTTTGCATCTTTTGTAACGCGTACGTTTTGTACTTTCTGTGGAAACGTTTCGCAGAGATAACGTGCCAAACTGCTTACTTCTGGATTGTTGAAGATGATGGCTGGCGACATTGTTACACCTAATAGATTCATAGTGTTTGATACAAAAGTTCCGATGTCGATGGAGTTTAGTCCAACTTCTAGGAAGTTTTTAGACTTGTCTACATCATGTACAGAAACTTTTAAGATTGCTGCGATTTCCTGCTGTAAGTACAACTCCATTTTTTCAATAGCATTCAGGTTGTTTTCGTCATTTTCTTTTTCAGAAATGTAAAAAAACCATTCTTGTGCTACTGCTGTAGTTTGTTTTTTGGCTGCTGCCGATGGTACTTTCGTTTCTTCGGAAGCATTTTGTATGGAAGTCACTGTAGCTTCGCCCACAACTTCTGCCCAATGTCTCGTTTTGTAGAACGGATAGAGTGGCAATGAAATTGGTTGTACTTTTTTGTTTTCCCATAATGATTTCCACGGTACGTCAAAACCTGCAGTCCATAGGTTTGCAAGTTTGTGCATACGATCGTTTTGTGCACCATCACGAATGAGCATTTTGGTCATATCATCTGTGAAAATTCCCATTAACGGATTGTCGTCTGTTTGTTTTACTGCGCCATAAAAGATGCCTTTTTTCTCCAACGATTTTTTGTCTTTAGGAAAACCATTTTTTACCGTATTTAGTTTGCTTACAACATCTTGAAACGATGTTGCTACGATTGCCAAACGTTCTTCCATCGCTTCACGTCCTGTTTGTAAAGTGTATATTGCGTTTGCAAAGTTTGCTTCGTCTGCGTTAGCTAAGTGAGCAATGTGATCTTGAACCGTTTGTATTAATCGATCTTGATCTTTTGCCGATAGTACAAATAGTTGTGGTTCTGTGGTTTTTGGAGATAAGTCTCTGGTCGTTTTTGTGTATTCTTCTAAGAGAATATGCACATTTACACCTGTATCTGCAAAAGAATTGATTCCTGCTCTGATGATTTCGCTTTCTTCTTTTCGGATCGTTTCAAACGGAATTTCCTTGTCTGCAATGTATAATGGATGTTTTTTATTTTCAATATCTATAAACGAATTTACTTCATTTTTGGTGATAGATGCTGGAAATTTTTTGTGATGTAATGATAATGCGAGTTTTATGAAGCTTGCCAAACCATTGACAGATTCTAGATTTCCAATGTTTCCTTTTAGACTTCCTAATGCGCAACTTTTTTCGCCGCTATTTGCTTTTTCAAAGGCTTTTTTGACACCTTCATATTCAAAAGAATCTGCCCATTTTGTTGCATAACCATCTACTTCAATATAGTGTACACCAGTTGGTTCTATAGCTGCATTTTCATAGCAATCTGCAATGACATCTGTGATAGATTCAGTATCAATTTCTTGTAAAAATCGAGCGTTTCCTCTGTTGTTTTGATGACAACTTTTGATGACTCCGTATATTTTATCTTGATCTTTTTCTGCATCCGACAATCTTTTTAAGACTACAGAAGCTGCACCTTCTCCACGAGTAAAACCGTTGGCATTGTTATCAAATACCGCACAAGTTCCATCTGGCGAAAGCATGTCATATTTTGAAAGTGCGATGTAATCATCTGCAAAGAGATTGAGTGATACACCACCAACTACCGCAACATCACTTTCTCCGTTTTGTAAGGATTGATACGCTCTGTTTACCGCAACTGCCGATCCTGCACAGTTTACATTGTAGGTTTCGCTTGGCCCATTGAAATCAAATAGAAACGAAAGTCTGTTAGATAAGTAATATGTTGGGCTTGATGATGAGAAAAACGGTTTATTTTTCACATCAAGTTTGGTAACATTGTTACGTAGGTAATGTTCGTATTCTGAGTATTCGTAGCTTGTAAATATCCCTGTTTTGGTATCTTTTAGTTCTTTCGGATTGATTCCTGCATCTTGAAACGATTTGTATACTTCTTGAAGCAATAAACGTTCTTGTGGATCCATGAGTTTTGCTTCTTCATCGTCAATGTTGAAGAATTTTGCATCGAAACAATCGTGATTTTCTATTAACGCTGCCCATTTTGAGTTTGTTTTTCCTTCTGCATTTGTTTCCGAGTAGTATTTTTTCCAATCCCAACGTGATTGTGGGATTTCTTTGATACTGTTTTTTTGTCCGATTAGGTTTTCCCAATATTTTTCAGCGTTTGGCGCATCTGGAAAGTTACAACTTACACCTACAATTGCAATGTCATCGTAAGCAATTCCTGCTGAAAAGTTTTCTGCTTCGTTTCTGTATGCTTCATCTTCGTAGTAGGTTTCTTCTAGAAGTTCATCCACAATGTTGTAATGCGCTAATAATTCATCTAAGTGATTGTTAATGAGCGTATCTGCAATATCTTCGATAGAATTGAAATTGCGATAGCTTAGATCGATTGCGAATTCTTGCTGAATTTTATCGAGTACGTTTTTATGCGGATTTTGAACTCTTTTTACCGTATTACTTCTTCTTGAAACTGTTTGTTGTCGTTGCCTAACGTTGCGTTTTATTGGCTTGTTGACTGGTTTTGGTTTCGGAACGCTTGGCGCCGCTACTTCTTGAACTGTTTCTGCTGTTTCTGCTGAAGTTGTTTCGTTTTCACTTGTCAATTCTTCAATAGCAACCGACAATTCTTTGATCGTATTTACTTCCGTGAATTGTGCTGGCGTGATGGAAATGTTCATTCCTTTTGAAAGGTTTGACATTAATTCCATTGCAATGATGGAGTCAATTCCAAAGCTATCAAAGTCTGCATCCGCATCAAGTTTTTCTAAAGAAATTTTGAGCGTTTTGGAAACTATATTTTTTACCTGTGTGAGTACGTTTGATTCTGCCACGTTGTTGGTGTATTATGTTTATTGATTGAATCTTTTTAAGTCTCTTACTAAAAGATCTTTTAGTTTTTGGAGTTGTGAATCGTTGGTATTGATTTGCTCCTGAGTATGTGTTTGTGTCGGTTGTTGTACTGGCGCTGGCGCTGGAGTTTCTGTAAAGAATTCTTCTTTTGGAGCTTCTACTGGCGCTTCGTAAAAGAATCCTTCTTTTATAAGTGTTTGTAAACTCTTTTTAACAGCTTCTATTACTTTTCTGATGTCTTCGTCTGTATGTGCCGTTGTGATGAAACAGTTTCCTTGAATGTTGGTTTCAACACCATTCATTCGCATAAGTAAAAACATTAATGCCTCGGTAATTCCCCAATAGCTGTCAATGTATCTGAAGCGGAATAATGAACCAAAAAAATCAATAGTTATAGGCAAATTGTGCTCTACAAAATATTGATTTAGCTCCTCCACCATTCGCATGGTACGTGTGTTTAGTTTACAGTACATGTTTTGACAGGTATGTGAATGGAAATTGCAACTCTTGCTACATTTGTCTTCTCTTTTTTCTAATTCTTTTTTGATTTGTTTCATGGTTGCATACGCAGAAGCTACTTTTAGCGGATTTTGCGAGTGTGTTCCGCCCATACCAACTCGTTTTGATTTTGGCATGGAATCGTCTCCAAATTCCCAAGTTCCACCATCAATTAAGTCCATGTATTTTTGTGATCCTGCAACCAATCCTGTTGGCAATCCTCCTCCTGGAATTTTTCCATACGTAGAAATGTCTGGCGTAATGTTAAAAATTCCTTGTGCACCTTTTGGACTTACACGAAAACCAGTAATCATTTCGTCAAAGATTAATGGAATGTCTTTTTCTATGGTAATGTTGCGGAGTTCTTTTAAGAATTCTACAGGTTTGTTGTATATGTGTCTTGATTGTACAGGTTCCACCAATACACCTGCAATTTCGCTTGCATTGGCTTCTATAATGTCTAACGATTCTTCATCTCCGTATTTTAATACTATGATTTGATCGGCAAATTCTTGCAACATTCCTGGACCTGCAGCCAAACTGTTTCCTTGCATATCGCGCATTGCCATGACAACATCCGATAATCCGTGATAAGCTCCTTCAAATAATGCAATCTTTTTTCTGTTGGTAGCGGCTCTTGCAATTCGAGTGGCTACCATTACGGCTTCCGTTCCTGATTGCGTAAATAGTACACGATCATGACCTGTGAGCTCGCTGATAAGTTTTGTAGCATTGTGAATGGTTTCAGAATAACCTGCCAACGGAATTCCACGATCTAAGGCGGCTTTTACAGCATCAACGATAAATGGTGCTTTGTGACCAAAAATGTTTACGCCCATATCACCTGAAATGTCAATGTATTTATTACCATCAATATCGTGCACGTATGCGCCTTCTGCTTTTTCGTAGGTTATTTGAAAGTGTAGTTGCTTAATTTCCTTGATAAGGTGAAAGTTACGTCGCTGATCTACAAAGTGATAGTGATGTTTTGGTACGTTTGCTTTTGATTTTGGAACAAAGGCTTCGTATTTTTCCGTTAACTTTTGAATAAATTCACGATGATTGTCTTCTAAATCTCTTTGATCTAATGGTTTTAGCCTTTTGGTAGTAGTTCCACTTCCATTAACTACATCTGTCATGCCTGTCAATGACTTTATTTGCGAAATTAGCTGTAGTTTGTCTGTTTCAGATAAACCGTCAAAGATCCGCATCGCTTCTTTCTTCTCAATTTTTTTCGAAATAATTTTTTCTGCTATTTCATTATCAAGTGTT
>NZ_DS544873.1:853427-910936 GCF_000154725.1 Kordia algicida OT-1 | reverse complement strand
AAAGCACTTTGCTCGTCATTTGTTATGGGTATGATTGCATCTAGCGAAAGCGTCATGTTATCGTTGAGTTTGTACGCGCCTGAGAGCAAATTAAAAAATGTCGTATTTGGTCCGTTGTACATGGTAATGTAATTCAGCGACAAGTTATTTTTCATCAGTTCTTTTACGACGACAAAGAATGCTGTAAAGTTGTTTCTAGGAACTCCAACGATGTCTTCTGTCCAATCGATCACGTGATTGTTTACGAGTTCGAGCGTAAAGGTTGTTGTACTATTTAATCCGTATTCAAAACCTAAAGAAGTATCAAATGCATTGCGTTCTATAAGTTCTAAAGAAGCTGTGTTAAACGTTCGTGGAAATTTTATGGCATTTTCTCCTCTAATTAATAGATTCCCGATTGCATAGTTAAAACTCATTCCAACCGTAGTAAATCGTTTTTCTCTGAGCAATACTAGGTTTGGATTTACTTGTTCTTGTGCGAGATTGTTATCTATTAAACTCGTTACTATTAAGCTTACATCACTTTTTTCGAAGGCTTTTTTCCAACGAAATCCGTATTCGATGGAGTTTTTGCCATCATCAACTTCTTGTGTTACAATGTCGGTTCCTGCAAAAGGATCTTCAAAAAATCGTGTTCCTTCTTTAGGAAATAGGTTGAATTTTGCGTTTGGCACAAAGAAACTACTAAAGTTTCCGATGGATGTGTAAAAGTTGAGTCCAACCATAAATTGTCCAACGCGCAATTCGTCAATATTTAGGTTTAACGGATCTCGAAAGTCAAACGGATTGATTTCATCAGTTACCGCAGCAAAATCAGATTCTCCCCAAGCTAAGGTTTGTATACCAACTTTGAAGCTACTTTGTTTGTAACTGTACTGTATGAATGCGTTTCGTGTAATTGATCCAAATCCTACATTTGCGCGTTCAAAATCATCATTGTTGAAATAGGTCAATTCTCTACTTCGACTGTCGCCATCCATAAAAATGAACGATTTTGTATCTAATTGAACAAATAGATTGTTGAATAGAAATTTTGAGTATTCTATCCGAAAGGCAAATCTGTTTTTGATGACTTCCGTTGGATCTGTAAAGTTATAGGTGAATTCATAACTTGCGCCTAATCGTGATGGACTGAATACGTATTCTTTCCAGAATGATTTTTTGGTTTCTACTTCGTCAAGATTGTTCTCTACAACCGTAACTTCTTCTGTTCCTGTATCGAACATATCGCCATCCAACATGTCTAAATTGATTCCGCCTTGTTGTTTTTTAATCGTATCCTTTTTCTTTTCAGGTATTGGCGTTTGACTAAAACTTACGTGTGCAAATAGTAAGAAACACACGGTTATGGAGAAAAATGATTTTATCATTGTATACTCTTTTGTGATTTTTTAATCTTTTTTGTGATTCTTACGAAAGCTTATCGAAGTCTTTCCCTAATAGTTTTTTGAATTCTTCTGCAATATCATCCGATGATTTTTTTGTGGAACCATTGGAGGTAATGTTGTAAAAGGATTCAAGATATTGTTCAAATTCTATTGATTCTGGTGTGTTGTACAGTTTGTATTCTTCATTCATAAACACCAATGATTTGAGCGAGATACATATTTGACCATTGCTGTTTAGCAAATAAATATCTAATACGATTTCTTCATCGTTATGTTTGCTGTTTCTCGCATGACGAACCCAAATAGACATTTCATCTTCGCATGGTGCTAATACCGTGAGTTGCTCTAACTTTATTGGTTGTGGAGCACTTTCTGTGTAATAATCTGGTTCAATCATAAAACCAGATGCATGCAAGGCTACTTCGATCATTGCTGGATGAATGGTGTATTTTGAAGCATCTTTTTTCAGATCATCCGATAAGACAACTTTGAGCAACATTTGTTTGTGTCCCGTATGAATTTGCTGAATTTTTGGATATGTATATCCATTTAATCCTTGTTGTCTGAATGTGTTGAAAAAATCTTCGCTTGTTGCTGTAGTATCTTCCAATTGCTTTTGAAGCACCTCAATATCAATTTGTTTGGATTTTGTCATCACATCAAGTCGTGCCATTCCCTCAAAGTGTACATTTTCTTGATCGTCTTCCTTGCTGAATGCTTCAAAACCGACAGTATTTTCGTTTTCTTCTCGCAGTGCTAAAGAGATTGATTTTTCATCTGCAATGTTGAAAGCACTAAACCATTGAAGGTTTCTAAATGCTACTGCTTTAAAATCAAGGGAATTTGTGGTTGCATGTGTTACTGCGGTATTTGCCATTTCTAAGAATGCCCCAATTGATAGAACTTTTTCTGTAGAATTTTCATCTTCGGATAAGAAAAATTCATTTTTATTAAAAACTGAACTGTACGCTTGCTGCTTTAATACCGAAGTATTTGTGTGCAATAACGGATGCATCAGTTTTGCTGTAGCTTGTCCGCTTGTATTTGACTCATCAAAGTCAAACCAATAACTTTCTCTGGCAAAAGGATAGGTTGGAATGTTTTCTCTTTTTGGCTTTTGAGTTCCGTAAATTTTATTCCAAGTTACCTCAGCTCCAACGACCCAAGCTTTTAAGAGTTCTTCATGGTTATATGCTGAAATAAATGCATCAACTTCTGCGCTTGTTGGAATGACTATTTCCTTATTTTTCTTGTTGACTTTCCCCGTGTAAAGATTTTCTACGTCTTTGTCGTTGATGTAATCTGTCAATAATTGTTTGAGTTCATCAACTGTATTTACAGCGATTCCAAGACGTTGTTTCATTTCGTCTCTACCGACTTGTGTTGTGTATGTTAGGTTGAGCAGACTGATTTCATTGTTTTCTACAAATTGCAGCATATTGCTTGCATACGCTTTGAGTCTGTCTTCATTTTTAGCAGAAAGCACAAATAGGAATGGCTTTTTAAATTCTACTGGTTTTTCTTCTTTTTTAGGAATGTATTCTTCAATCACGACATGCGCGTTTGATCCTCCAAATCCGAAAGAACTGATTCCTGCTCTGCGTGGATATTCTTTTCCATCTGCTCCTTTTATTCTTTCCCAAGGTTTGGTTTCATCAACTACGTAGAAAGGCGTTCCTGCAAAACTGATATGGGGATTGAGTTCATTAAAGTGTAAACACGCTGGAATTTGCTTGTGTTTTATTGCCAATACTGCTTTTAAGAAACTTGAGATTCCCGCAGCCGTTTCTAAGTGACCAATATTGGTTTTTACAGAACTTAGTCCAATGTGTGGTGTTTCTGGAATTGGCTTATTGTGCTTACCGTATAGTTCTTTGAAGCATTTTGCTAAGGCTCTGATTTCAATCGGATCACCTAAACTTGTTCCTGTTCCGTGACATTCTATGTACCCAACTGATGCTGGATCGATATTTCCTTTTTCATACGCTTCCACTAATAATTCTGCTTGTGCATGCGGATTTGGTGCCGTTAGCATGGTTGCTTTTCCACCGTGATTTTCTGAAGTAGATTTGATAACTGCATAAATTTGATCGTTGTCAGCTTCCGCTTGCGCTAGTGGTTTTAAGAATATTGCTCCCGAACCTTCTCCACGCACATATCCGTTGGCATCTTTGTCAAAGGTTTTACATTTTCCATCGCTACTTAACATTCCTGCCATTCCGAAAGAAATATGTGCGGCTGGTGTCATCATTAATTGTACTCCACCAACAATTGCCATGTCGCTACTTCCCGTATGGATAGATTCTATTGCACGGTGAATCGCAATTAATGAACTTGAACATGCCGTATCAATTGGTGCGCTTGGTCCTCGTAAGTTGAGTAAGAATGAGATACGATTTGCTAAGATACAGTGTGAATTTCCTGAAGCTGTATAGCCATCAAGTTCTACATTGAGCGTATTCATCAAATCACTATAATCATGAACCGCAACACCGACAAAGAGTCCTGTTTTTGTTCCAGATAGGTCAGATACCTTATAGCCAGAATCTTCAATAGTATTCCAAACAGTTTCTAGGAATACGCGCTGTTGCGGATCCATCATTTCGGCTTCCCTTGGAGAGATTCCAAAAAATAGAGGGTCAAATTTATCGGCATCATCAATGAATCCACCGTATTTAGAGTTTGTTTTATTTTTTTCTGTGATTGGATCACCATCGTAATCTTCCCAAATCCAACGATCTCTTGGAACTACTGAAATCATATTTTCTTCATTTTTCAGATTTTCCCAGTATTCCTGCATGTTTTTCGATTTCGGCATCACACCACCAATTCCAACAATCGCAATCGGACAGTCAATAAAGCGAGAATCTACAGAAAGTCCTGTGCCTGTTGCGTTATTCACGGCTTGCGGTTGTGAAGTATCTACATTCCAACCTTTGTTGATTCCTGCAAATGCTGGTGTTTCCGCTTTTGTTTCTTTTACAGGAGTAGTTTGGGCTGTAGTAGTTGCCTGAGCTGGTGCGCTTCCGCCTGCCAAGTTGTAAGTGTTTGCAACGGCTCCGCTATGGTCTTTTACTAAATATTTAGTGATTTCGTTGATAGATGGATATTCAAAGAATAATACAGGTGTAATGACGTCTAAACCGTATTTTTCATTTAGCGCATTGGCATACGAAGCGAGTCCGATAGAGTCAAAACCAATGTCAAGTAGTATTTTGTCTACCGCAACATCTTCTTCTTCTAATTTTAGGAAGTCCATTACAATTTGTATCAAATCTTGGCGGACTAATCCTGTAATTTCCCCACTAGCTTCATCTGTTGTAGCAACGTTTGTTGATGCTTCATTTCCTGTTGCTGTTTGTGGTTCTTCTTCTTTTTCACGAATTCCCCAAGCAATTTCCATTCGCTCTTGCATACCTTCCACCACAACTACTTGTGTTTCTTCTGCAAATAATCCGCGAGTGAATGTGCCAATTCCTATTTCAGATTTTAATGGACGAATTCCTAAGCTATTTTTGAAGAAAGCTTCCATTTGTGCATCTAGCTTCATTCCACCATTTGCCCAAATTGACCAGTTTAAACTGAGTGATTTTCCTGATCGTAGTCCTTTTTCTTGCAATGCTTCTCTACGTTTAACATACGTATCCATGAAGTGGTTGGCGTACGAGTAATCACTTTGTCCCATGTTTCCTCCAACGGCTGCCATTGAGGAGAATGTTACGAAAAAGTCTAGTTCTGTATCTTTTGTTAACGTATCAAGGTAATAAGCTCCGTATATTTTTGGCGCAAATACCGCTTGCATTTCTTCTATGGTTTTGTTGCGAATGTTGGAATCGCGCAAGACTCCTGCACTGTGTAGAATTCCATTGATCGCACCAAATTTCTTTTTGGTTGCTGCGATGACTTTTTTGACATCTTTTAGTTTGGAAACATCAGAAGCTACATATAATACTTCTGCTCCCAATTCTTCTAGTATTGCTATTTTGGCTGATTTTTCTTCTGAAAGTTTTGATCTTCCTGTCAATACCAATCGTGCTTTGCATTCTTTTGCAAGATATTCTGCAAAGATAAATCCTAAGCCGCCAGCGCCACCTGTAATGAGATAGACTCCTTTTTCTTTGATACCTTGTTTGTTGTTGGAAGTATTATTTTTACGCCAATTTGCGATATTTTGTAGTTTTCTAACGAAACGTTCTTCGCCTTCGTACCGAACTGCCAATTCTTCTACAGTGTCTTCTTGTAGTTCTGCAATGACAAGTTCTGCAATTTTTGAGCTGTCTTCTACTTCTAGTATTTCAATTGTTTTACAACTAATGCTCGATTGTTCTAAGTGTAAACTTTTTGCAAAACCGTTGATCGCTGCGTTGTGTGGTTGTGCATCATTTTCAGCTCCGTGATAGAAATAAGCAATTGAAATGTTGTTCTCAGATTTTAACTGCATTACTGCCTGACACACATATAAAAACGCGTATACTCCAGTTTTTAATGCGTTATCTAATGATTTTTCATCTTCTTTGAAGGTATCTTTTGACCAACCGTAACAGATTTTATCCAAACCAATTCCTTGTTCTTGTAAGGATGTGAATAGTTGGTTAAAGTCTTCTTTGTTTTCTGGATTGATCGTGAATTGATTGTCAGAAACTTTTTGGAACGCTTTTCCTTGTTGTACTAATATGACAGGTGTTTTTGTATCCTTTTTGTAACTATTGAATAGTTTTTCATCCGTATCAAATACAACAATACTTTTGCTTGTATCTAGTTCTTTTGCATTTTTCGTTACAGAAGATGCTTCCCAAATATGTGTGTAATATAAGTCTGTAAATTCGTCTACTTCAGTTGCTTCTCCTGTTGTTGGTATGTCTGCTGGTTTTTCATGGATATCTGTTAATGGAATTCCAACAGAATCTTTGATTTTCACCAATACTTTACCATTTTCATCTGTGATCGTCAGATTGGCTTTTGATAGATTTGAATTTGGTTCGTCTACTTTTTGAATGTAACTGTAACAGTTTTCTACTAACGGATGAAATATTTCAACTTCTCCAAACGAATATGGTACAAATAATCCTTCGGATGATTCTTCACTTGCCGAAAGTAAGTGTGCTGCCATTACCGTTTGTCCTGCGCCATCAAGTAACGAAGGATGCAATAGGTAATCTTTGAATTCATTTTCACAAACGTCTGGTACTTTCATGATTCCCAGCATTTCGTCATCATTTTTGTAGACTTCTTGCAATACTTGGAAACTTGGTCCTAATCCTAAACCTAGTTTGTGGAATTCTGGATAAGCTTGGTCGCCATTTGCTACTTTTGCACAACGTTCTTGAATTCCTTTTACGTCTATAAATTCAGTTGCAGCTTCTACTTCCTCTGCTTCAACGTAGGTTAGTTTTCCTTGCGAGTGTAATTGCTTGTCGCCTGCTTCGTTTTTACTAAATACTTCAAATTTTACAATTTGTCCTGCTTGCGGAAGTAATTCAATCCAAACATCTGTTGGTTGGGAATCGTTTACCGTAATCGGATTTAGCCAAATGATATTTTTGATGGCTTTTACTTTTCTTCCTGCCGCCAATTCTCCTGCTTTTCGAGCAAAGTCTAAGTAAGCAACTCCTGGCAATGTAGGAATGTCTGATACTAAATGGTCATAAATGAAGAATTCTTGATCGTGAAATGTCTTTTTGAATAGTTGACGCTCAAAAGTAGATTCGTTGGCGTCAATCATTGGATGATTGATGCTTGAAACTCCAACAACAGCTTCGTTGTCCGTTCTTTCAACCCAATGGCGTTTGTCTGCAAATGGATAGGTTGGCAAGGAAACTCTTTTGGCATCACTGTCGCTTGCAATTGCTTGCCAATCGTTGATGATTCCTTCAATCCAAAGCTGACCTACTTTGTGAAGATCGCCACTTTCTGCAATGAGTTCTATGAAGGCTTTCTTTTCGTTTTTGTTGAGTAGTTTGGCAATGTTTCCTACTTTTTCAACAACTCCAGTAAGGATATTTTGATCTTTTTTATCTTCAATGAAAAGTGTGAGTTTTTCAATGAGTTCTTCTTTGGTTTCTGCAATGATGATGAGTCTGTGCTCAAAGGATTTTTTTCCAACTCGAAGCGTATGTCCAATGTTTACAAGACTTATTTCTTTGTTTCCATCATCTTTTAAGAAGTTTAGTAAACGTTCTGCAGCAGCGTTGAGTCTGTCCTTTTTTACCGCAGATAGTGGAAATATTTGATATCCTTCTTCTGCTACAGTAGTTTCTTTTCGTTCGTATGATTCGATGATAACGTGTGCATTTGCGCCACCTGCTCCAAACGAGCTGATTCCCGCACGAAGCGGAAATTCTTCACCATCTATTATTTTTGGTTTCCATTCTTCTACTTGTTGTTCTACGTAGAATGGAGAATTTTCAAAGTCAATGAATTCATTGAGTTCTGTGGAGTGCAATGAAGGCACGAGTTTTTTGTGCTTCATTTGCAAGAGTACTTTGTGAATTCCTACAACTCCAGCCGCAGCTTCTAAGTGACCAATGTTTGTTTTTACCGAACCAACTGCTACGGTTTGGTTGGCAACATCATATTTGTCAAAGGCTCTTTTGAGTCCTGAGATTTCTATTGGATCTCCTAATTCTGTTCCTGTTCCATGAGCTTCTATGTAACCAACACTTCTTGCATCAATGTCTGCTTTTTCTAAAGCTGTTACTACCAAATTAGCTTGTGCTTTTGGATCTGGCACCATGTAACCACTTGTACGACCACCATGATTTACCGATACACTTTTGATGATTCCGTGGATGTTGTCGCCATCTTTTTCTGCTTGTGCTAATGGTTTGATGAAGATGGTTCCTACACCTTCTCCAGCAACATATCCGTTGGCTCCTTTCCCGAATGTACGACAAACGCCATCTGGTGAGAGTGCACCTCCAAAGGAATTGATGTCAAATTTACTTTGATGTAAGTCTAAGTTTACACCACCAACAATTGCACCTGAGCATTCTCCATTGTAGATAGATTCGCATGCCAAGTATAAAGCTGTCATACTTGATGAACACGCTGTATCAACCGACATACTTGGTCCTGAAAGGTTGAGACAGTATGAAATTCGGTTGGCAACACTCCACAGGAATGAGTTTGGATTGGTATCGTGACCAACTAATTTTTCTTCGGCGCCAATCATTTGATACATTGTCCAAACGGCACCTACAAAGACTCCAATGTTTTTTGGTGTGTTTTCTGGTGTGAGGATTTCAGGATAGTAACCTGCATCTTCTATTGATTCCCAAGCCGTTTCTAGCAGTAATCGCTCTTGCGGATCAAACATTTCTGCTACTGCTGGCGGAATGTTGAAGAACATAGAATCAAATTTGTCTACGTCTTCAAGAAAACCTCCACGGTATTTTTTTGTGAATTTGGTATTTTTTCGTTGTGCTAATCGTTCTTCTGGAATCACTTCGACACAGTCTTTTCCTGCTAGAAGGTTTTCCCAAAGTTTGTCTAGGTTTTTTGCTTTTGGATATCTTCCCGACATTCCCACGATGGCAATGTCTTGATGTTTGTAGTTTGTATTTTTTGCTGGCTGTTGTTGTGATGCTGAAATGGTTGCTTCGTTTGTACTTTCTGCGGAAGCGGTAGAAGCAAACTCAGTAACGTCTTCCGACACTTCAACGTCATTAACAGCAACAATTGTATTAGTTGGGTTGTGGAATTGTTTTAGTTGATATTTGGCATTTATGGTTCCAAATGTTTCTGGAGTTCCTTTTGTTTCAAGCTCAGGAATGTTTTCCATTTGTTGAAACAGTTGTACTAATTTTTGACTGATTTCAGTAGCTTCGTTCGTTTCCATTCCAACGTGAATTGCCAAGCGTACGACTTCGTTGATTGCCGAATTGCTTTGCATTCCTGCATTGTGTACACTTCCGCGAATTCCCGTATTTACGTATAACCAAGCCGTGAAAGATATTGCTGGATTTTTGAAGTTTTTGAATTGAGGAATTTGTTTTACGTCTATGAGTACGCAATGTGTTCCTACTGGATTGATTACAGGAATTCCCTGATTTTTTAATGCTTTGTGAATGATTTGTACACATTCCATTCGGTTGGTAATGCGTTTTTCAATGACTTGTTTGTTTTCGAAAGAAGTCGCGATGAGTTTTTTGTCGATGATGTCTAGTCCTACACCTTCATCTTCAATGGCATCTTGTACTTTATGAAATAGGTTTTCGTCATTTGTAGCAACGATTCCACCTTTGTTTACGCAAAAATCTTTTGGTAAGCTTGCCCAAACTGCATCTGCAAATGAATAGATTTTTTGAGCAACTTCCCAAATGGTTTTGCCTGCATATTCTTTTTCATTTTCAATGACAAATTTGGCGTTTTCTAATACACGCGTACCATCCATTATTAATGGAATGTTGTAATTTTTGAGTAGTTCTTTGACTTTTGTAAGATGTGCAATGGATATTGGAGCGCCGCCAGCGGCATTGTTAGAAATTTCGATAGCTACAAAAGCGAGCGATTCGTGTTCTTTTTCAACTAAAGAGACTAATTGTTCCCAGTGAAGATTTGCTTTGAAACGCACTTCTGAGTTGAGATCAAATACTTCGTTACTTGGAATTTCTCTTGGTGTGAAACCATTTTGAATTTCACTGTATATCGCTGTTGGAAATAGTAGGTTTTGCAATACAATTCCTTTGTTGTCCCACGATTGGAAGAATACTTTTTCGGCATCTCGTCCAGAAGTAGTGAGCGCAACATTTGTAAACGGAAAAACCGTTTGCAGACTTTTTGAAATGTCGGTTGCCTTGTATATTTGTGAGTATAGAAAATTGAGTTGCGCGTCAATGGCTTTTGAGTCCAATTGTGCCCAAGAATCTGTTTTAAGATCGTGTGTTACGTCGGCATTTGGAATGTTTAACGGATTGTATCCGTGTGCTGCCAATAGTTGCGAGTATTCATTGCCTTCAATCATTACAGTTTCGTCTGTAGTGACTTGAACTGTTGTTGTAGGTTCGTTTTGCAGGTTGTTTTCTGTAGTTTTTTCTTCTTTTGTGTCCTTCTCTGCCGATACTGACATCTTGATCGTAAGTTGTTCGTAGGTGCTTTTTGTTGTAGCTTCAGCATCTGCTTTTGAAGGATCGGCAATCATCATGATAATGTCGGTTACATTGTCGGCATTACTGATTGCTTGTGGTCTACAGATAAATATTGTTTGATGTTTTGGTCGGAATTTGTTTTTGAATTGCAGGTTTCCTTCATCATTAAAGATTTTGCTTTCGCGAAGGAAATCGAGTGTTTTTTCTAGTTCAGGATCTGCATTTTGAGATTCTTCTATTTTACAACCGTAGGTTCCTCCAAGACTGAGCATGTTTGAACCTTCGCTCGCCAAGGCTTCCATCATTTTCACGATTCCGTATTCCAATCCGCCAAGTGGCATGTCTGTTGGATAGAATTCTAAATCCATCAGATAGCCATTTAGTTCGTCTGATAGTTTTGAGATTAGAATTGCGTTTTGGAGCTTGTCATCTAAATATGTTAGAAATAATCGGTGTTCTTTGTTTAGTTTTCCTTTGAGGATTTCTTCTCTTACGATATGAATCAACGGATTTACCATGGTTCTTGCGGCAGACCATTCATCGATCAATCGAACAATTTCTTTGTCTGTTTTTTTGTCGGTTCCGTTGGTGTATTCAACCGTTTTACAGTCACCCGTTTTTTCAAATTTTGAAACTTGATAACGCAAACGACGCATTTTACTTCCGCTTAGCGAAAATTTTTGCATGTTTTCAACCCTAGAAATGACACCAAAAGGTGTTGCGTAGAATGCTGTGTCGTTGATGGATTCGATTGCATGATCGGATAAGATGGTGATTTCAAAACCATTGTCTTCACAGTATTGTGTGATTTCTTCGGCAATTGTAGTTAGGTACGATCGTGGTCCTGTATACGCGTATACTAATATGATGTTTCCACTTTTGCTGTAGTTTAGATATCCTTTTCGTTCGCTTCCAATGAATAGTAATGGTGCTATATTTCGTGTTCCTCTTGAGGTAGAACTTTCATTTTTGTGTTCTTCAAAGATGGATAAATACCAGTCTTTTAAGTCTTTGTGTGTCATCAACTCTTTTTCTGAGATGATGATTGGTCTTCGAATGAGTGTTTGCTTTTTTACAATTTTTTTTGTTGGTGTAGCTTCCACTACTTTTTGCGGTGCGCTTATTTTTTTCTCCTCTTGAACCCTTACTGGTTTTTGTGGTGTTTTAGTTTGTTTTTTTACTTCTGGAGATTTCGCTTTTTTCACAACTATTTTTTTGGCGTTTCCTGTATTGGAAAATTTAGCGGTCAATATAGATGCATAGGTTTCCACAAAGTAGTTGCTAAGGTCACTAATATTAAAGTTTTCAAACAACAGTGTTTTTGGTAGTGTTCCAAAGTCTTCTTCTAGCTTCTTTATGATTTGCAATACACGAAATGAGTCAATCCCCAGTTCTAAAAAAGGAGTTGATGCATCATTAGTTGTGATTGGCAAATCTGCTACATCAGAAATTAGTGAACACAAATACGATTCTGTAGTTTCTAGTAATTTTTCTTTTTGATTCATTCTTTTCAAATTGTGAATAAATGATTTGTTTTTTTATTGTACCCTAATATTAATTCGCATATAATCAACTTCTACAACCATTGCATGAGCGGTTTTTACGCTCAATTAGGTATAGTGTTACGAAAAAATTAAAAATTTGATTAGATGGGTTGTGGAAGTTTTTTTTAGAATTTTTCTAATGCACTCGTGCATATTTCTATGGAAGCCACCTGATTTATCTCTTTCAGATGTATCCCGAATTTTGTTTTTGACTTTTGCTGAACAAGTACGCCATTGTAACCCGCAAGTGGACCTTCTACGATCCGGACTGATTCACCTTCTATGAAATCATTTCCAACGGAAATTTCTTGATCCATACTTAGCATACATTTAATTGCTTCAATACATTCAGGAGAAACCTTACAGGGTTTGCCTCCGCAATGTATATAAGTTGCAATTTTATTAATCCTGCATATTTCAGCAAGATACCGTTCGTCAGTTTTAACAAAAATGTAGCTTGGAAAGAGTACGGAATCAATAAGCTTTTTTTGACGATTTTTCCATATTCTTAATGATTTAGTCATTGGAAGAAATACCTCATATCCTCGATATTCGAGTTCCAGCTTTGCTTTCTTTTCTGCTCTAGGAGCTGTATAGAGAACAAACCAATTACGATTTTTGGAAGGTACAGTTAATTTTCTTTTGACTGGTTGGGTCGCTACTTTTATTCCGTCATTTTGCGAAAAAGACATTGTGTTTTAGTATTTAGATTCGTTTATTTGATTTACTCAATGATCTAACTAAATATTAACTGGGGGTATAAGGGTAAGATAAGCGAAAATATTTTAGATTGTATATGCTTTTTTTATACAGCTTCGCTTGGTCAATTAGCAACTAGCGCTTCTAATTAACATTTTTTTAAGAATTACATTTGTAACAAAAATATGAAATATAGTAGATACTAAATATGGGTAAGCCATAAAATAAGTAAGCTTTTACCCTACAGATATCAAATTCGCAGATGAGACTGCGTAAACACTAGAAAAATCCCACAATACACAGGATGAATACACGGGAGAATATTCTGTAATTTTTCAAAAAAAACAGCTTTTTCTTACGTGAATTATTTGTAACTATTTGAGATAAATTTGTGGAAATTTTGGAAGAAAATAACAGTTTTTGTTAGTTTTCTTAAAAATTATACATTCAATTTTAATCTGAATGTATTTTTGTAGTTTTCAGACAATCAATCACCTATGATTTGTAAAATTGTACTTTTATTGTTTTTAAAATTTAAGCACTTATTCTTTGTAATAAATTTTTAAACCCTGAAATTGATTTTTCTTTGAAGAATTTGTCATTTTGTAGCGTTTCAGATACTTCAATGTGCTCTACAGGAAGTATATTTTCTTTTACACTGATCGTTTCTTTGTATGCATTAGTAGAGAGCATAATTACACCATCAACACTGCCATCATTGATGTTTTTTAAACATTCTTTTTCTCGTTTTGTTTCTGCAAACGATTGAAACAACACTATACGGTATCCGTATTTTGAAGCTACTTTTTCTATATTATGCAAAAAACAGCTGTAAAATGTGGTATTGATTCGTGGAATGATAATCGCAATGGCTTTGGTTTGTTTTTTTCGTAAAGCAACTGCATAATTATTAGGTACGTAATTATACTTTACAGCTATTTTTTTTATCATTTTGCGTGTCGTAGGACTGATGTCAAATTTATCATTTAACGCTTTTGACACCGTAGAGATTGAAAATCCTGAGAGTTGTGATAATTCTTTTAGTGTGATGGCAGATTCTGGGGTATTCATGATCGTACTGCTTTTATTATCTGAAGTGCATTTTGTGTTGTGTTTTTTATTTTTTCTAGGTCATATTCGCCATTTGCCTCTTTTTTAATGAGTTTTGAGCCCATTCCGACGCATGTGGCACCAGCATTAAACCAACCTTCTAAGTTTTCTTGTGTTGGAGCAACTCCACCTGTTGGCATAATACTTGTCCAAGGTTGCGGACCTTTAATAGCTTTGATAAAATTAGGTCCGTAAATTCCGCCTGGGAATAGTTTTACAATTTCACAACCTAGTTCTTCTGCTTTTGTAATTTCTGTTAACGAACCGCAACCTGGTGACCATAGTACTTTTCTTCTATTACACACAACCGCAATATCTTCTCGCAATACTGGTGTTACAATAAAATTAGCACCAAGTGACATATATATTGAAGCAGCGGCGGCGTCTGTTACAGAGCCAACTCCCATAATCATTCCGGGAAGTTCTGCAACCGCATATTTTGTCAATTCACCAAAAACTTCGTGAGCGAAATCGCCACGTGCTGTAAATTCTAACAATCGAGCGCCACCATCGTAACAGGCTTTGAGAACTTTTTTGCTTATTTCTATATTGTCATTGAAAAATAGCGGAACTAATCCGGTTTCTTTCATTACTTGTGCTACTTCTATTCTTGAAAATTGTGCCATTTGTGTATTTTATTTTGTGCTTTTTATCTAGCGACTCTTCCTGAGGCATCTCCGCCCATTAATTTTTCTACTTCTGCAATAGTTGATAGGTTTGCATCTCCTTTGATTGTATGTTTTAAACAGGAAGCTGCTACTGCAAAGTCTAACGCATTTTGGTCATCCTCAGGATATTTTAGCAATCCGTAGATTAATCCGCCCATAAACGAATCTCCACCACCTACTCTGTCTACGATATCTGTAATTTGATATTGTCGTGTTTCATACATTGTTGAACCATCATATAAAACACCTGCCCAAGTGTTATGGGAAGCTGATATAGAACCTCTTAGAGTTGTAATTACTTTTTTGGCTCTTGGGAATTTTTCCATCATTTGCTTACATACTGAAAGAAATGCTTCTGCTTTTACATCATGCCCATGTTTGTGTACATCTAATCCTTCTGGATGAATTCCGAAGTGTTTTTCTGCGTCTTCTTCATTTCCTAAGATGATGTCACAGTACGACGTTAATTCTGTCATGATTGCTTCACGATCTCCACCATATTTCCAAAGTTTTGCTCTATAGTTTAAGTCTGTAGAAATGGTAATTCCTTTGGCACTTGCTGCTTTTACTGCTTCTAGGCAAACATCTGCTGCTCCTTGTGATATTGCTGGCGTAATTCCTGTCCAGTGAAACCATTCTACACCTTCAAATACAGCGTCCCAATCAATCATTCCTGATTTTATTTCAGCTATAGCAGAATGTGCTCTGTCATAGACAACTTTGCTTCCTCTACTTACGGCTCCAGTTTCTAAGAAATAGATTCCTAAACGATCTCCTCCCCAAACAATTTTATTGACACCAACGCCGCGTTTTCTCATTTCCATCATGGCACAATGTCCAATATCATTGTCAGGCAAACGCGTTACAAAGTCTACATCTACTCCATAATTGGCAAGTGATACAGCTACGTTAGATTCTCCTCCACCGTATACGACGTCGAAGCTATTTGTTTGAGAAAATCTTAAAAATCCTGGAGGTGCTAAACGAAGCATAATTTCTCCAAAAGTGACTACTTTACTCATGATTTTATGGTCTTAAGTTGTTAAAATTCTTTTTTTGCTTAAACGTTTAACCAAAGTTTAAAAAATAAATCAAAACTGGTTTGTTTTGATTATTTACTATAAAAAAGCTACTTTTGCTTAAACGTTTAAGCAAATATATAAAAAACTACGTGAAAAAAAAAAGAACTACGATAAAAGACATTGCTAATGTTTTGAATATTTCGCCCGCAGCAGTCTCCAAAGCACTTCATAATGATTCTAGAATAAGTGAAAAAACGAAAACTGCGGTAAAACGTGTTGCCAAGGAACTAAATTATCAGCCAAATCATTTAGCGAGTGCATTGCGAAAAGGCAAAAGTAATTTAGTTGGTGTAATTGTTCCTAGAACGAGTAGTAACTTTTTTTCATCCGTTATTCAGAATATTGAGGAAGTACTGAATAAGGAAGGCTATAATATTATTATAACACAATCCAACGAATCGTTTCAAAAAGAATGCAATAATATTGACACACTACTTTTTACACAAGTTGACGGAATTATCGCTTCTATGGCGAATGAAACTGTTGATTTGTCATATTATGAAAAAATAAAATCTAAGGGAATTCCTTTGATATTGTTTGACAGAGGTGAGAATGATTTGAATGTTGATTATATAGGAATTAATGATTATGATAGTAGTTTTATGATTGTTGAACACCTTATTTCTAAAGGATGCAAACGTATTGCGCATATTGGCGGTTTTAGACATACGCGCATTTTTAATAATAGAATTAGAGGTTATATTGATGCTATACACGCGCATAATTTACCACATGATGATGATTTATTGATTGAAAGTAGTTTGACTTTAGAAAACGGAAAGCAAAAAATGCAAGAGTTATTAGCATTAGAAAATCCTCCTGATGCCGTGTATATTGCGGGTGATTATGCTGCTTTGGGTGCACTGCAATTGTTGAAAGAAAAAAATATACGTGTTCCTAATGATATATGTTTGGTTGGCTTTGGGAATGAACCTTTTACTTCACTTGTTACACCTACTATTACAAGTATTAATCAGCATAGTGCACAAATAGGTCAGTTGGCTGCCAAAACTTTTTTGGAACGTGTGAAGATGGAAACGGTAAAACAGACATTGAATAAAATTATTTTGGATGCTGAGTTGATTGAGCGTGATTCTTCTCAAAAAAAATAAGCGCTATTGTATAAAAACAATAACGCCTATTCATTTTGAAAATAAAATTTGTATTGTATGCTAGATTCCTAACGCTTGTCCTCCACCAATTTGGATCGTTTCTGCAGTTATGAAAGAAGCATCTTTGCTTGCTAGGAATGAAATAACACCAGCTACATCTTCTGGTTGCCCTAATCGTCCTAACATAATATTGTTTGCCCAAGAAGCGAAAACTTCTGGTTTTGTTGATTTTATTTGTGCGTGAAATGGTGTATCAATCGTACCTGGCGATACTGCATTAGAACGAATTCCGTACTCAGCTAAATCTTTAGCCAATGCTCTTGTAATTGCGTGAACACCTGCTTTTGATGTTCCGTAGATTCCTGCACCTGGTCCACCTGCTGTCCATCCTGCATTTGATGTATAGTTTATGATAGAAGGATGTTCTCCTTTTTTCAGAAATGGTATTGCTGCTCTGGAAGCAAAAAATACTGAATCAAGATTTAATGCCATGACAAAACGGTAGAATTCTGTTGTCATTTCTTCAAATCGAGACCTTCCACCTAATCCACCAGCGTTGTTGACAAGCACATCTATTTTACCATATTTTTCTCCGATTTTGGTAATGTTTTCTGTTACTTGATCTTCTTGCGTTACATCAAAACTATAATACTCTGCAGTTATTCCTGCGTCTGTTAATTCTTTAAGTTTTTCAGCACCTGCTTCATCGTCTATTCCATTTAAAATTACGGTATATCCGTCGTTACCTAATCTTTTTGCTACTTCGAAACCAATTCCACCAGTGGCGCCAGTAACGATGGCAACTTTTCCTTTATTGTTATTCATATTAAAATGTTTTTTTGTTTAGTTTATGTTGTTTTCTACAGGTTTTATTTCTTTAATTAAAAGGTAAATTGACAATACTGCTAATGGCGCTAGTATTGCTAGTATGATAAATGCTGGCGTATAAGATTCTTTGGTAATAATTGGAATTAACCAGTTCATTATTATTACTGAAACAGCACCAATACTTCCGCCCAAACCAGCTAGAGTCCCTACTGATTTTCCATTTAGCAAGTCGCTCGGAATTGTTTGGATATTACTGATTGAAAATTGGAATCCAAATAATACAATAAATACAAAGGAGACAAATTTTTCTGGTGTATCTGCAAAGAGTATCGCTGCAATGATTCCTAAGAAAATAATGATTCCGCCGATGGCAATCACTTTTTTTCGAGCTTTGTCAAGTGTCGTTTTGTTCATTAATTGTTTTACATACCAACCACCAGCTAGACTACCAATCATAGCTCCTACATATGGAAACCATGCGTATAGTCCAATTTTCTTAACATCGAATCCGAATTCATCAAATAGATATATAGGCATCCAAAATACAAATAGCCACCAAATAGGTTCGATAAAGAATCGCGCTGCAATTACGCCCCAAGATTCTTTTTTGGATAGAATTTCTATGACTGTTAGGCTTTTATCATCTTCTACATTTTTACGACTTTCCAATCGTCCAGATTCTATATGTACTTTTTCTTCTTCGGTAATCCAAGGATGATTTTTTGGTTGAGTTTTATTGAAGATTACCCATGGAATTATCCATAGAAAACCTAATACACCAATAATGATAAATGTTACTCGCCAGCCGTAAGCTCCAAATAGTTCAGATACCGTTGGCGCAGCTACAATGGATCCTATTGCTGCTCCAGAATTAAAAATTCCTTGTGCTAAGCCACGTTCTTTTATTGGAAACCATTCTGCATTGTTTTTTACTGCTCCTGGCCAATTTCCTGCTTCGGCAACACCTAGTAATCCTCTAAAAATTCCAAGTGATGCAGCTCCTTTTGCAAAGAAGTGTAATACAGAAGCCAACGACCAGAAAAAGATAGATAGTACAAAACCAATTTTTGTACCTACTTTGTCATATACTTTTCCTGAGATAAATTTACCCGCCGCATACGTGACGGTAAAGATGTTGATTATCCAGGAGTAGTCTTGTTTTGTAAGCCCTAAGTCTTTACTCATTTCTGGCCACATTATTCCTAATGCAGATCTATCAATATAGTTAATAATGGTAGCAAGACATACTAAGCCTATTATCCACCATCTGAGACCTTTTATTTTCATATTTTATGATTCATAGATACAAACTCCTTGAAGATACAAGTGCTTGTATGTAGATTTTTAAGCAAATTTGCTCGATGTTGTGTGTAATTTAACGAGAAGAAATGTGCATGACATTTTTCTGTATAAAATTACTTCCCTCCATATTTTTTTCAGTTTTGAATTCGTGCATTTTCAAAACTGGGTATTTTTTTTAGATATTGTAACAGTACTGATACAATACACTAAAGTGTTCTTTCATTTTTTGTTTTGCCAATTGTGGTTTTTGATCTTTTATTGCATCAAAGATACTTTGATGTTCAATAATTCCAGACTGAGCTAAGCCTTTATCACACACGTGATATTTTTCAAAGTTTGTAATTATTTCTGGTGTAATGATTAGCATGAATGTATTCATCGTACTGTTTCCACTAGCTTTGGCAATAGCCAAATGAAATAGTAAATCTTCTTGCACTGCATCTTCACCATTGAGTACTTTTTCTGTATAAGCATCTAAGGCTTCTTTCATTTTTAAAAGATCGTCGTCAGTTCTTCGCAAAGCTGCTAGTCGTGCTGTTTTTAATTCTAACAAAATTCTAGTTTCTACCAACGATTTAAAATCTGGTTCTTCTAAACGTAAGATATCTTCTATCATTCCATTCATTGCGGTGACTCCAATGTTTGCTACAAAGGTTCCGCTTTGTGGAATAGATTTTAATAAACCATAGAATTCAAGTTTTTGAATTGCTTCTCTTACATTGCTACGTGTTACTTCAAACTTTTCAGATAACATACGTTCTGAGGGAAGTTTGTCACCTGGCTCCAAATTTTTGGCATTGATTAAGTCTCTGATTTTTGAGATAATCGTTTTTTGGATGTCAAGTGTTTCTGTTTTTGTTAAGATATCTAATTTCATACGTAAGTAGCTGTAATTGGTTAACCAGATTTTGTATGTTAAATTTAAAAATTAATAGTGAATATACGTTAACAATTTGTGAAATCTTTACATGAATTTTACTGATCTGCTATAGATCAGTAAAATCCAATTAAAAAGCTTCTATTCAAATATAAATTAACTTCGTTATTAATGCGTTACTTCTAACGTGTAGTATCGAACTTTTGCATATGAACCTTCATCACGTGACTGAAAGTAGTTTCCTGCTTTGAAATAATTTTCAAAGATTCCCCATTTTCTCATGTGAATGTTTTCATAGGTTTTGAATTCGTTATTGTTTAATACTACAGTCATTTTTCCTTCACTGACTCTTACTTCGAGTCTAAATTTTTTAAAGCCTACTTTTTCTTTGAATGTGTATCCTTTGTCATCTTCCCAAGCATCTTCATGCAGTAATTCTGTTTCAGTTGCATTCAGATTTTTTAAGACTTTAGTTTTGACACGAATTTTACCATTTTGCCAGTAAATTTTTAGTACTGGTGGCGCATTGTTGTCCTTTTGACCAATTAAATCTCGTTGTTCATTGGTTAAACGACCGTGAATCTGCATGATGATAATTTTATGATATTTACCTTCATCATCACGAGAAACCTCATCAATTGCCAATTTACCTTTCATTATTCCACCTTGCTTGAATGTCCAATTGACATTGTTACTACCAGGTTCCATTTGCTCTCTCAATTCTGAGCGTGAGTATTTGGTATTTGCCGTAGTGGCTTTACTTGGATATGCATAGAAAACGATGGCACCACGTACAGAATCGTTGTACATATACGGTTTTAAGTCTTCATTTGTTGCGTAATCAAATATTTCTGGCGGTAACACCTCCAGCGGTTTTTTACCTGTTCCCGCTGGTGTTGTCACTTTCCAATGTGATAAATCTATTTTTGGTAATTTGTATTTCTTTTTACGCTTTTTTTCAGTTTTTGAATTTACCGTAACTGTATTATCATTAGTTTGACAATAACAAATACCAATCCCAAATAAGAAAAAAGATAATATGATGATACCTAATTTTTTCAAGACACTATTAATTTGCTACGATTGAAAAATTATCTAATCTCGCCTCTACTCCTTCATTTGAAACATATATTGAAATTGTCTCATTAGCTCCTGTATTGAAAGGAATTGAGGACATTACATATGTAGATGGACTCGATTGATCAGTTCCATTAAAAGATTCAATTACTGTAGCTGTAGAAGCATCTGTAATTCCACCTCCTGCTAATACAGACACGGTTATTGAACCTGGATTATTATCTTTTAGCGTATAATGAAATGTGAGCGTGTAATCGGAATTTGGTGATACTGTAAGTTCTTGATATGCTATTCGGTCACCTCCGGACGGAAATTTAGCTGCTTGCGAGCCACTTTGTACTGGGCTTGATGTAATTTGAATTACTCCACCAAGATCTGAGTTTCTCCATGAATCTCTACCATCTCCAGAACCATCTGGCAGACTATTGTCTTCAAAATCTGATTCTAAAATATCTGGCACAACCGCCATAGGAGCCTCAGGTTCAATAATTTCTATTGTTTGCGAAAATGTACTTATAACGCCTAATGCATCAGATGCGGTTAGTGTTACGGTGTACGTTCCTTCTCCTGGATACGTATTTGCACCGTCTACTTCTGAAGATGTATTTCCATCTCCATAATCCCACGTATATGTTGTGGCACTAGTAGACAAGTTAGCGAACGTATAATCTTTCCATTCCTCATTTGGCCCTTGTCCTTGGGTAAATGAAAAATCTGCTTGTGGTGGAGTTGCATCTGCAATTGAGTTTTCCCCTAGCGGTTCAAATTTGTCAATGTCACATGATTGATATATAAGCGCTCCTACGAGTAGAAATGCGATACCAAGTATTTTTATTGTTTTTTTCATAATGTATCTTTTTTAGTTTTAGTAACCAGGATTTTGAGTCATTATACCATTACTAAGATTTATTTCACGTTGTGGAATTGGTAATAATAAATCTGTTGCCGTAAACGAGTAATTGTTTGCTGTTGAGAGGTCTGACAATACATTTTGTGCTTCTCCAAAACGGATTAGATCAAATAAACGTTGATTTTCAAAGGCTAATTCTGCGCGTCTTTCATTTAACAATTCTTGTTTTGTAATAGAAGTTACTGCGTCTGTTAAGCCTGCTCTGTCTCTTACTGTTTGGAAAGATGTTATTGCAGCCATGTTTGTCGTTTCTTGACCGCCAGCCAAGATCGCTTCTACATGCATTAATAATACATCTGCATATCTGATTACAACCCAGTCATTACCTGATAAAGTAGCATCTGATGCAAATACGTTTCCATTGGCTCCGCCATCTTCACCATTTGGTAAATATTTTACAACTTGTCTTTGTGTTGGTTGTAATGGATCGATTCGGTATGAGAATTCTGTTCTGTTTCCTCCGTTAGCATCTAAGAATGCAGCAGCATCTTCTGTTACGTAGTTTACACCTACTGTACGCCCTACACCATTCATAAATTCTGCAGAGAAATCTTGACTATCAGCCTCTATACCTTGTGTGTATGCAATTACAAAAATAACTTCGTTGTTTCCTTCATTGTAAAAGATGTCGTTGAAGTTTGGCTCCAAGGTATACCCATATCCCATTACATTTTCGCAAAGAATTTGTGCTTCAAGATAATTTCCTAATGTTAGATGTACTTTTGCTAATAGTGCTTCTGCAGCAGCTTTTGAAGCTCTTGTGTACTCACCATTACTAAGATTTGCAGCGGCAGTTTCTAAGTCACTCACAATTAAATCGTAAATGGTAGCTGTAGCCACTCTTGTGAAGGCAATTTCGTCGTCTTGTGGCGTGATTGTTCTATCTATTAAAGGAACATCTCCAAAAAGGCGTACTAAGTTAAAATAACTGTAAGCTCTTGCAAATTTTGCTTCACCTTCAAAGATAGGCGCCATTGTTTCAGAGGCATTTGCGAGGTTTTCTAATACTAAATTAGATCTAAAGATCGTACTGTAACAGCTTCTGTAATAGTTTTCTACAATACCGTTATTTGGTGTAATTGCATAGCTTTCAAATTGAGCTGCTTCACCTTCTTGATTTTTAGTTCTGGTATTGTCACTACGCATTTCAGTTACGTAATATTCGTGTTGTATACCACGATTGTCATTTAAATTTGTAGAATTTACTCCTTGTATTGCATCGTAAATAGCAATAACACCAGTTTCAATTTGTTGATCGTTTAGAAAGTAGTTTTCACTACTTACGGCTGCTTCTGGAATTGGTTCTAAGAGGTCTTTGTGACAAGATTGAAGACTTATCACTGCTAACATCAAAAAACCTATATATTTTAATTGTTTCATAATTAAATGTTTTTAGTAATGGTGTATTAAAATTGTAAGTTTAACCCTAATGATATTGTGCTAAATATTGGTGAACCAGCACGCTGATAACCATATGTTGTTGCACTTGTATCGTTGATAGATTCTGGATTGAAACCTGTGTAATCACTCGCCGTAAAATAGAGCAGATTTTGACCTGTTGCATAGAGCCTGAATGATGATGCTCCAAATCTGTTAGCGATGTCTTCAGGAAGATTGTAACCAATTGTTAGGTTACGGAGTGCAATGTAACTTGCATCCTGAATGATGGCATCTGTAAAGATTTTTTCTTTGATGAAACCTTGGTCTGGCGTTGTAGCCGTATTAAAATCTTGCCCACTGTTAAAGTGGTTGAACAAGTATTGGTCTCCCATGTTACGTATTTCAGCACCATGACTTCCTTGAAACATGAAGCTTAGATCGAAATCTTTGTATCTGAAATTGTTTGTGATACTCCATACTAAGTCTGGATAAGGATTCCCAAGAATCGTTTTGTCATCATCATCAATAAGTCCGTCACCATTTAAATCTTTTACATATACGTCTTGTGCTTGTCCACCAGCTGGATGGTATGGATCATTGATAAATTCTAAAGGAATGTCACGATCTACAACCCAACCGTAGTATGATGAAATAGGGTTTCCTACGAGGTTGATCCATTCTGCAGCTCTTTTACTGTCTACATTTTGAATTTGTCCGTTAGAGTCTGCAAAGTCTAATAATTCATTTTTATTGTGAGAAGCAATTAATGTTGTTCCCCATCTGAAATCTTCTGTAGAAACGTTTCTTGAAGTAACTTCTAATTCAATTCCTGAGTTTCTCACTTCTCCTAAGTTTTCTAATGCTGCAGAAAAACCTGTTGAAGATGCAACTGGATTGAATAGTAAGAGTTGGTCACTCGTTCTTGTGTAGTAATCTACAGAACCTGTAATTTTGTTGTTAAAAAATCCGAAATCGATTCCTGGGTTAAATTCTATTAATCTTTCCCACTGTAATTCAGGATTTGCAATGTTTAACGCTACAAAAGCTGCTTGTGAGTTGTAATTGTCTGTTCCAAGTAATGATATTGAAGGATATAAATCTGTAAGATTGCTTCCTGTGTCAATATCTTTGTTACCAGTAACTCCGAAACTTGCTCTTAGTTTCAATGAGCTTAATAATTCGCTTTCACTCAAGAAATCTTCTTGCGATACTACCCAACCTACCGAAGCAGAAGGGAAATTACCATATTTATTATCTACACCGAAGATTGAACTACCATCGCGTCTAAAGCTTAAAGATGCTAAGTATTTGTCTTCGTAAGAATAGTTTACTCTTGCAAAGAAAGAGGAGAATCCTTCTTCGTATTTGTATGAGGTAATTTCATTTAAAACAGTAGCTGCACTTAGCGTTTGAACTAAATCTGATGTATAACCAGATCCGAGTGCGCTGTCTCCTTGCCATTCCCACTTTTCAGCTGATGCTCCAAGAACTACATTGAACGTATGCTCACCAAAAGCTTTATCGTATGTAAAATATCCTTCTGATAGTGTGTGAATTCTGTTTTCGTTAGATTCAAAATAACTTGCTGCCGAAGCACCATTTCTGTTAGATCGAACACCTTGCCATCTATTTCTAAATGTGTTTTGGTAATCACCTCCTAAGGTAGCTCTGAATCGTAAACCATCAATGATTTTATACTCACCATAAAAAAGTCCTGCTAGTTTAAATTTGTAATCGTTACGATCGCGCTCTAGTACTTTTGCCGCTGGGTTTGTGTTAGATGTGTTACTGATGTCTTGTAAAACAGAACCATCACCAAATAAATCATAATTATCGAAGTGTCTTTGAATGGCATAATCTCCAATTTGAACGTTTGGATACGTTGCGGTATCCACAAACTGAATTGAATTGGCATCGTGGTATAAAGGCAACCACGGCGTTTGTCTTAAATATCGTGTGTAGACCATCAAACGTCTTCTTCTTGTGTAGATGGCGCAAGTTACCCTAATTTATTTTGTCACTTAGTTTGTATCTATTTATCTCGCATTGTAACGTTTGTAATCGTCTGTAAGTAAAACACTTCATCATGATTGTATCTAAGGAAGCGCTAAATTTTGTGTTTTTGTTTCCTCCACGAGCATTAAATGAATGCGTTGTAATAGTTCCACGTCAAAGATTACGTCTTGCCAGTCTCTGTCAATACCAGTTGTTTGTGTAAGTAATTGCTTGTAAGCTGTTCTGTTGGAAAGTGTTCCTGTTGCAGCACGTTCTGCAGCAACAGTTTCTGCTACTGTGAAGTAGTAATCGTCACTTTGTCTTGCTTCTTTAAAACCAAAGAAAGAGTTGTAAGAAAATGATGTTTTACCTTCTTTACCTTGTTTTGTTGTGATTTGGATTACACCATTTGCACCACGAGAACCATATATTGATGTAGAAGCCGCGTCTTTGAGAATGTCAAACGTTTGTACTTCGTTCATATCTAAGTTTCCAAGAAAATCGCTATCTACTACCAATCCGTCAATTACAATTAATGGAGCAGAATCTCCATTTAAGGAACCGACACCACGAATACGAATGGTTGGATCTGAACCTGCTTCACCTTCTGTAGCTGCAACATTTAAACCTGCTACTTGCCCAACAAGCGCATCGTCTAATCTGGAAACAGCTATCTTATCTAATCCTTTCTTTTCTACACTTAATGTAGACATTGCACCAGTAAGGTTGCTTTTCTTTTGTGTTCCATATCCAATTACAACTACTTCATCTAAAGCACTTGCATCTTCAACTAACGTAATGTTTATCGTTTTTTGAGCATCAATAATAACTGTTTGTGAAGCATAACCAACATAAGAGAATTGTAATACATCACCTTTTGTTACTGAAATTTGATAATTACCATCAAAATCTGTAGTAGTACCTTTTGATGTTTTAACCACCTGAACGTTTGCACCAGGAATAGGTTGGTTGTCTGCTTTGTCAACTACTTTTCCCTTAAGGAGATAGGACTCCTGTGCGTACATTGAAATGCACAAGAGAAGCATTACAATACAGGTAAGCTTTGTTTTTAAATTCATAATTAGGTTTTTTTAATTAGTTAATATTCTACTAATTACTTAAAGCTTTACTGCTACTGCCATTTTTTTTGTATTTTTGCAATATGCATGTTACTACAAGTAATTATGTATAATTTTACTTCCCTCCAAAGAAGTAATATTCCAAAAAGGATAGGCGTGCACCTGTCCTTTTTTTGTGGCTAAAAAATTGGTTAACCAGATTGGTTTACCAAATATATGTATTTTTTTGAGATTTACAACGTTTTCGTAAATTTTATTAAATAATTGTTAATTTTTTTTACTTTTTATTCCATAAAATCTTCTCGTATTGGACTAAAAACGTCTATTAAAATGCCTTCTTCTGTGCAGATAGCTCCGTGTAATACGTGTGGCGGAATGTACACAGTATCACCTCCTTTTACAACACGTGTTTCTTCTCCTATTGAAAATTCGAATGTTCCACTTTCAACATAGGTAACCTGACTGTGGTAGTGTTCGTGCTTGTACCCTATTCCTCCTTTGTCAAAATGCACTTTAACGAGCATGATTTTATCATCATATCCCATAATTTTGCGTTTTATACCTTCGCCTACAACTTCCCATTCAAGGTCTTTGTCTAGTATAAATTCTTTGCTTGCTCCAAATGTTTTCATTTCTGTATTGTTTTTTGTTGTTTGTTGATTGTTTGCTTTGCTCCGTTGTCGCTTATTAGTTGTTGGTTAATGAAACTCATCACTTTTTAACTCTTAACTCATTCATTATTACTTATGAGTTGCTGGTGGCGTTCCAAGTCCTACCGTTGCTTCTCTAAACCATACTTCTGTGTAACAACCATTTTCGTATTGCTTAGCAATATCGCCTCCATAGGTTTCTGCTCCTGCACACCAAACCATATTTTTTTCAGGACTTTTCCCGTTAGTTTGATTGTATGCTCCTTGCTTAAAATACCCTAGTTCTCCACTGTAGGCAGTAGCACGCTCGGTTCCATCTTGTCCAATGGGTACAAATAGTTTTTGTACTTGTGTTGGTATGTCTGATTTATTTACATATTCAGATTTGATAAGGTTTTTAGTGAATGTTTTGGTTTCGTGACCTTCACTCTTAAACGTGAGATACATGATACCTTTATACACGTTTACCTCATAACTGAATTCTTCTCCTAGTTCGATTCCATCTTTAGGTTCTGCAGGGTAATCATCTTTGGTTTTTCCGATGACTGACATGTCATTTCCCCAAACGGCAGTGGAATAATCCCAACGTCCTGAGTTGTCATCACCCGCAGTGTTTATTTCGTAGTTCCAAAAGACAGAACCTTTGGTATGTCCTGGGAATTTTTTGTAAAATATTTTTAGTGGTTCGTTTTCATGTCCTTCTCCACTATGAATTTGTCCTACTACTGTAGCGTAAGAAGCTGCAACTCTAGCATCACCAGAGACTGAAACTTGCATTACTTTACAAGTACCCGTGAGTTTTCCACCTTCTTCTGGTGTCCATTCACGTTTTTCATGTAATTCTGTTCTTGTATTGCTTGAATTTTTTGAGGTAACTCCTGAGTTTGGTGTTTTGTAAACTACCCAACGTCTGGTTCCATCAATTACAGTGTAAAAAAAGTTTTCATCTTGAAAGTTGATAAGATTATCTTCATTAGTTCCATCACCCATTAAGATTTTGAATTTATCCATAAAAGGAATAACCTCATTTGGATATACTATTTTTTTGCTTAAACCATCGTTTGCTTTGAAATATCCTTCATTAGAGATTGCATCATCGCTGATTTCAATACTTGCAGATTTAAACCAAACTTCAGCATAATTTCCATCAGCATACTGTTTGGTAATGTCTCCACCATAGGTTTCTGCTCCAGAACACCAAACTTTGTTTACTTTAGGATCTTTCCCGTTTGTTTGATTGTAACAACCTAATTTGAAGAAAAGTCCCTCACCTGCATACGCTTTTACTCGTTCAACACCATCTTGACCTATGGGCACAAATAAATTTTGAACCTGTTTCGGAATGTCTGAATCTTTGGTATATTCGGAAGCGATCAGATTTTTAGTAAAGGTTTTGGTTTCGTGTCCTTCACTTGAAAATGTAAGGTGCATAATACCATCTTTTACTTTAACTTCATAACTGAATTCTTCCCCTAAAGCAATTCCGTCTTCTGGTTCAGGTGGATATGTATTTTTATCTGTTCCGACTACAGAAAAGTCATAACCCCAAATTGGATAAGAATAATCCCATCTTTTTGAATTGTCGTCTCCTGCGGTATTGATTTCATAATTCCAAAAAACTGAACCTTTGGTATGACCTGGGAATTTTTGTAAAATATTTTTTAAGTGGTTCATTTTCATGTCCGTCTGCACTATGAATTTGACCAACTACTACTGAATATGTTGCTGCCACACGCGCATCACCTGTTGTTGAGACATTCATCACTTTTAACGTGGCGTTCATTTTTGCATCTGTTGTTGGCGACCATTTTTTTAGTTGTGCCAATTCGGTTCTGGTATTGTTGGAAGTTCCGTGTGTGTTTCCCGCATTTGGTGATTTGAATACTACCCAATCTCCTTTTTCGTCATTTTCAGTATAAAAGAAATCTTTGTTTTCATAATCTGTAGCTTTTCCTACGTTAGAACCATCACCCAAGATTAAATTCCAGTGTTGAAAGATTGGTATGACATCATTGGCATTACCATTTTCTGCTATTTTTTCTGTTTTATTTTCTGTGTTTTGTTTTTTAGTATCAGCACATGAATTACATAGTAAAAGGAAGCTTATCATTACTAAGTAAAAAGGGAAAACTGATGTGGATATTTTGAATCTCATATGATATTTTGTTTGATAATGACTTTTTTCGGTTGTGAAATTAAAATTATAAAAAGCTTCTGCAGATATTTTCATGAAAACAGAAGCTGCTAGTACTGTTTGAAATTATTCTTTGATTTTTTTTGCTACACTCATATTATTTATCGCTATTTGAGCGATATACATTCCATTAAGATTAGAAATATTAATGCTATTGTGACTAACATATTAGTACGAGAATATACTGAACTCGATTTGCTATCCAAACGTTGAAAAGGTTTTCTCGTTCCTGTACTTATGGCAAGTGTTGTTTGCGTTTCTGCAAAACTTACAATAAGTACTATTATTAAAAGTAATTCTATTTTCATGTAGTAGCTTTTAATGAGTTATGTATAAGTTGTAATATTTTACATAAGAATATGCGTTGGCATCTGTGGCTGTTAGATAGTTTCCTGCTTTGAAATAGTTTTCAAAAGGCCATTTTTCTAAGCTAATGTCTTCATATGTGTGTGAGGATTCATTGTTAAGTGTCACGACGATTTTTGCATCAGAAGCTTCTATTTTGAAGTCAAATGCTTCATAACCAACATACCCAAGATTTTGTTTGATGTCATACCAAGTATTGCTCGACGTATCTAGTAAATCGTCGCCGTTTGTACTTTCATCAACTAGAGATTTTTTGTGTGACCAGATGTAACCATCTTTCCAGTAAATTTTAATTAATGGTGGTCCGTTATTAGATGAGAAATTGAAGGTATTCATGTCTTCTTCGGAAATGATTCCGTGAATTTGCATTACAATAACTTTGTGGTAAGTGTCGCTTGAATTGGTGTTTTCTGAAACGTCTGTAACTTTTAAGCGTCCTTTGAGCGTTCCACCTTCAAGTAATGTCCAATTTTCTCTTGAGTTTAAAGGATTGATTAATTCCCGTAATTCTGTACGAGAATACGAGCTATTTGTCGTAGAACTTTCAGGGTATGTGTAAAAAACCAATGACTCGTCTTCTGTATCATCATACATAAATGGTTGTACAGGCGCGAGTGTTTGGTATCCAAAATTCACTAATTCGTCGGGTTGATATTCGTCAGGTTTTCCATTATTATTTTCATCTACCGGAAGTGTAACTTTCCAATTTGAAAAGTTAATATCTGCATAATTTACTGATATTGGCTCAGGTTCTGATGGCGTTGTAGGAGTTGTTGGTGTACTCGTTGTTGGCGTTGGCTTGTCCAATTCATCATTATTTGAACAGCTTACACAGAGTGTGAATCCACCTAATAATACACAAAGCCTTTTTACAATGGTACTTATGAATATGTGTTTTGACTTCATTTTAAATTGGTTAACCAGATTGGTTTACCAAATATATAGATATTTATGAAGTGAACAAATAATATTCGTATTTTTCTTTAATCGTTATCTCAAATAGTGGCTATGATTTTTATAAACTTTGCAGATTAGGACTATAATTTTTTCGCATTTATAAAGAAAAAACAAATTCAGACTTGATTATATATTGAAATGACGTTTATTCATACTATCGCTTTACCACTTTTTTGATAATGACTTTCTTTTCACTGTACAATTTGACAAAATAGAGTCCTGTTGGGTAGTTAGCCATATTGATGATAGTGTGGTTAGTTTTGATAATTCGTTGACCACTGGCATTGTAAATTTCTATGGTATCTAATGTTGTAGATGTTTTAATTGTAAGATTGTCACTAACAGGATTTGGATATATGCTAAAAGCTTCTTCAAGAGTCGTTTCTGGTGTAGATAGTATCGCCAAACATGCAGCTTCAGTATTGGTAAAATTACTCGTTCCTTCCACAGACCAAGTCATTAAATATCCTGCGTTTTCATCATCAACCAAAATACAGGTCAGTTGTGTTGAACCGATTGTATTGAAACTTGTAATCGCAGCATTGTTTCCATTACGAATACTTACCGTGATTAGATTGAGATTGTTTCCTAAATCTACAGTTTTTAAGTTAGTTAAATCATCTAAGTTTGCAGTGCTAAATGTATTTCCATCTGCAAATAAATGTTCTAAAGCCATTGGTGTTACTGACATTTCACTGCTTGCGCCAGAGTTTCTACTTACGATATCAATAGACAAGCCTGTTAAGGGACTTAAATCATCGATGCTGTTCCCAGAAATATCTAACGTTGTAATGTTTATAAAAGCATTTAATCCTTCTACACTTGTGATTCCTCTGTTGTTTAAATCCAATGTTCCTGTGACTGCAGCAGCTTCTTCAAAACTAATAAAGCCATCAAAATTAGTATCTATAGTTCCTAAAGCTAGTAAAGCCATTGTAGTGAAGTCGTCTGTATTTATGTATAATACATCTATACAATCTAAACTAAAAGTCACATTCGTATCCACATTAGTTGTCCAATTGAGATTTGCGTACGACTCATCACTAACTTGAATACAGCTTAATAAGTTATTAAATGCTTCTAAGTTTACAAGTTGTGCTTGTTGGCTAATATCCAGTTCAGAAAGTTGATTTGCACTACAGTCAAAATTTGTGAGCGAACTCATATTCCCAAAGAAAATAGTATTAATTTGGTTATTGGAACAATTGAGATCGAGTATGTTAAGGTTTGCTACATCTAAAACAGCAAGATTGTTATTGGAACAATTTAGTGTTTGTAAGGCGTTTGAATTTGTTACATCTAATGAAGTGATATTATTGTCAGAGCATTCTAATGTAATCAATGCTGTTTGATTGCTTAAGTCTAAAGAGTTTATATTGTTGTTTGAACAACTTAGATTTTCTAACAACGTATTGAGTTCTACGTTTAATTGAGAAAGGTTATTATTATCTATTCTCACCTGCTTTAAAGCAGAAGCACTATTAATATTGATTGTCGTTAATAGGTTTTCTCTACAATTTAAATCTTCCAAAAAAGGATGATTGTTAAAATCTAAACTTGTGAGTTGATTCGTTTGACATTCTACTCTTTCTAATAAGTTGTTTGAACTAACATCCAAAGCAGTTAGTTGATTATCAGAACAGAGTAATTCTGTCAACAATACATTTGTACTGAGATCAATATTAGTTAATTGGTTATTTCGGAAATTTAAAAAATCAAGTGCAGTATTTGAGCTTACATCTAAACTTGTAAGTTGATTGTTTGCACAAGTAAATAATTCCAAAGCTGTATTGTTACTAATGTTTATAGTAGCGATTTGATTTCCAGCAACTCCCAATTCTTCTAACAATGTATTGGTAGAAACATCGATGCTTGACAGTTGATTTTGAGCGCAATATAAGTGTTCTAATGCTGCATTTTGACTTACATCTAAACTTGTAAGTTGATTTAAAGTACCGTAAAATCGTTTTAATTCTGTATTGGCACTGATATCAATTGTTGAAAGATTGTTATTAGTTACATTTAAAAATTGAAGTCCTAAGAATGCTTCAATTCCTGTCAAATCTGATATCGATTTAGAACTTAAATTTAACGTAGTTACACTTTCAGCAGTCATTCTATCTACATAATCATCCAATACATTATCATATCCTAAATCGATCAATGCCTGCTCAAAATTATCATTTGGCACATATACAGGTCCGCAATTGTTTCTAAATACGACGTCATTGTCTACCATACCAATCCAATTGGCTTCCGCATAAGCAACATCCGCCACAGCAATACAAGAAATATTATTGGTATTGGCACGTAAAAATGTAAGTTGCGTATTGTTGCTTACATCCAACTCGGTTAAATTGTTTGAAAAACATCGTAAATCTTCCAAAGCAGCACAACTTGCTACATCAATAGTTTCCAATTGCCCATAAGTTACAAAGCAATCGCGTAGCATTGGATGATTTGGAAAACTTAAATCGGTCAATAAATTATCGCCACACCAAATAATTTCCAGTTGTGTATTGTTATTTAAATCTAATGTCGTTAGTTGGTTGCTAGTTATGTACAAGTTTTTAAGCAATACATTGTTGCTCAAATCTATTGAAGCTACTTGATTGTCTCTAAAATTCAATTCTTCCAACCATACATTATTATTGGTATTGATACTTGTGAGTTGATTTTCTGTACAGATAAGTTTTTGTAGCTGCACATTTGAAGTTACATCCAAGTTTGTCAGCTGATTTGTTGCGCAATAAAGTTCTTCTAAATTTGTACTCGCGTTGATGTTAAGTGCTGTTAGATTATTATTGGTTACGTCTAAAGTTTTCAGGTTGAAGAAAGCTTCAATTCCTGTAAGATCTGCAATGTTTTTTGAAGAAACGTCTAAATTCATCACATTGATAACATCTGCAAAAGCTACATAATCGTCTAAAACGCCTGAAGTGTCAATTCCTAAATCGATCAAAGCTTGTTCAAAATTATCATCTGGCACATAAATATCTTGCCCAAAAAGACTGCAATCTTCTAGAAAAATAGCGTTTTCATCCACGTTTGTATACGTATTTGCTGCATCATCAACTTGAATACAGCCTAAATTTGGATTGTTTAAGGCATTAAAATTGGCATTTGACATGTTGATATTGTTGCCATTCTTAATACTTAAACTTTCCAATTGATTGGTTTGACAATATAATGCTGCCAACGCTGTATTTGCACTTAAGTCTAAAGAGGTCAATTGATTGTTATAACACACCAATTCTTGCAAATTACTCTGATTTACTAAGTTTAAAGACGTTAATTGATTACTATACACAGATAAATATTCTAATTGTGAATTGATTAAAACATCTAGTTCCGTAAGATTATTATTGGCAAGATCTACAACGAATAAGTTTTGATTGTTGCTTAAATTTATAGTTGAAAAATTATTATTGAATGCGTATAATTCTTCTAAGTTACTGTTGTTATTGAGTGTAATTGAAGTCGCATTATTGTTATGACAATCCAACGTGAGAAGCGATACGTTATTTAAAAAACTAATCGTAGAAAAATTATTGTTACTGATATCTACTTGCCTCAATTGTAACAAATTCGCCGTGTTGATGCTTGTTAAATTATTTTGATACACAACCAATACTTGAAGTGCCGTTAAACCATTGATATTTAAACTTGTAAGATTATTTTGAGATGCATCTAAAACGACCAAACTATCAAAGTCTTCAATTCCTGTCAAATCAGAAATATTTCTATTACTGACATACAATTCGGTAACATCATTAATTTGATCCGTAAAGACTTCTCCGTCAAGGACAATATCATAGCCGAAATCAATTAGTGCTTGTTCAAAGTTTGCATCTGGAATTGCTGTAGTTTGCGCATTTAGTATACTAAGAACAAAAAGGCAAATAACCGTAAATAGAACATTTTTCATCTGTTTATTTTTTTGGTTTCTGATGATTCAAAAAAATTGAATACAATCAGTAACTCACATAAATTTTAATTATTCCTTTGTATAAATTTTTGAAATAATAAAAACTCATGTTCGTTTTATAATGATTCATGTGTTAGTTATGACGCGAAAATATTTTCCGCTGTAGCGAAGACAAAAATCATTTAGTGAAATAGGGTGTTTTTTTAGTGAATTCTATTGCGTAAGATTACGAGTAATTAAATCTTCATTATTGCATAAAATAACAACAGCCATTCTTTAGGATAAGAATGACTGCTGACTTACACTTAAATCTTCCATAATTTGTGCTAATAACCAAGTATTATGGAGTGCCAAGATTTACATTTGAAACCTACACAAAATACTAAGTGTATTCCTTGAAATGTAAAAAGCATCATTGTAACATCACTTTTTTGTGACTTACACTGTTATTCCCTTTAAGTGTGACTAAATATATTCCACTAGAGGCATTGGACATATTGATAGCTACTTGATTCTCATTTTGAGTATCTACAACTGTAATTAACTTCCCAGACAAATCATAAATGCTAATGGTTTTGATTTCAGTGGTTATATTTTTTACATGAATTGTTTTGTTGGCACTGTAAAGAATTGTTTCTGATAGTTTACTTTCTTCAGTACTTAATACTTGATTGCTAGTTACGATAAAGAAACGACCTGTTCCATTGGTATTTTGTGCTAATGTAAATGTGTATTCAAACGTATTATCTGCAATTTCTGTCAAGGTATTTTCTTGTGTGTCTTGTAAATACACATTTCCAGAAATATTATTATGAAAGGTAGCGCGTATTGTATAAGTTCCTGCATTTGCTTTGATTCCAAGCGGAATGCTTTCTTCGGCAGTATCTCCAATACTTTGGATACTAAAATTTGCTGTTGACAACGTTGGATCGACCAATTTGGTATAAATGTCTAAACTTTCTGCATCAAAATTCCCAATATCTTCACCGATGTCTAAACCGTTTGTCGTTCCACTTTGTAGGTTGATTAACGTACTCACCAAATTGTTGATAGATAATTCTAACGAAGAAGCAGTTTCTTGACCATTAAAAGAATTGAATATTCCATTGAAAGAAACGGTACTTGTCGCTGGTTGTTCGCTTCTTCTATTCGCTAGAAACACAAAACTATTGGCTTGCGCAGGTTTTGCTTTTACAAGAAATCCTTGTCCTGGATGAATATATCGTGTATTGATAGCTTCTTCCGTAACTGGAATGTATTTTCCTTGCGATTGACTCCAAAAATACAAGGCTTTATAAGCATCATCCAATGAACTAGCATTATCTGCCAATGCGCTGTTTGCATCTCCGTTTGCTGCATAAAAACTCAGGTATGGATTTCCTACTGAGTTCCACTCGCCCATTACAAGAGGCACTCCTGTTGTAGCATTTGCTTGTTGTTCACCTGTAAAATAATAATTAGGTCCACCTAATGAAAATTCTATCTGATAGCCTTTTGCTGGCACAAAGCTTCCTTCCATATCAGCATCTACTGAGGCTTTATCTACATACTCCCATTTGTTTCCTTCTGTATTGGCATCATTATATACACCAATTAAATACTTATCATTAGCGATATTGGTTGCCACATTTTGATTAGGATAATCTACAAAATCTTTTAAGGACATAGCTACAGGAGGCGAAAATAAATAAGGTTGGTTATTTGAAAGTTCTTGTCTTTTATAGACGATATCTCCTGTAGAAGTTCCAGCTACAAATAAGGTAGCACTTTGATCGTTATCGGCTTCTAACTCTAGCGTTGCAGTAGTTGCAATCCCTAAATCACCATCTATATCTAGATTGATTCCTTTTTTCACTTCCAGTTGCGCACCATCTTCTAGCGTAAGTTTTTTAGCTTCTGCATCTACGGGGAGCGCAATATCTGCTGTTTCAGGCAAATACACTTCCATTGATGCCGTAGGAACGCCATTGCTCCAGTTATCTGCAGCAAACCATGTTTGTCCACTTGGCGGAATATCTAAAAAGCGTGTTTCATTGGGATGATATTTGTATAAATGATATTGTCCAAATTCTTCTGCACTAAAATAAATTGCTCCATTATATACTGTAAATGCTCTAGGGTTTGAATCCATCAATCCGAGGTTTATATCTGCTACTTGCGAAGGTGGATTTATACCATCGTATTGCATCAATTCATTTCCGTTAGATCCATCATCACCAGCAAAGTACAAGGTGTTATCCAAAATAACAAAATCTAAAGGATCTCCTTGATTGGCAAGTCTAAACCCATCTCCAAAAAGGTTGATATCAGCTACCATGCTCGGTGTATTGGTTCCGTCGTACATCCAGAGTTCTCTACCATTTGTACCATCATCTGCAGTAAAATATAAATTTCCATTAAAGACAATTAAATTCTGTGGTTCCGAACCGCCACTTGCATTCAAATCAGCTACTAAACTTGGTGCATTTACACCATCATATTCCCAAAGTTCTGTTCCTCCGGTATCTCCTTGGGCAGCAAAGTGTAATTTACCATTGAAAACCGTTAAATACGCAGGATATGCATCATCAAGACCGTTTCCTATAGGATTGATATCTGCAACAAGCGTTGGCGCATTTACACCATCGTATTCATATAATTCATTACCATCTGCTCCGTCTGCCGCAAAATATAGTTTCGAATTAAACTCCGTAAAATAGTTCGGATTACTAGAATTAAAAGGGTTTACTTCATATTTTACAGGAGGATTTACTCCATCATATTCATGCAATTCTACGCCTCCCGATTCTCCATTGGCAGCAAAGAGTAATTTTCCATTAAATACAAAGAAATTATCAGGATTAGACGAACGTGGCACACCTCCTATAAATCCTGTATAAATGTCAGCAACCAAAGTTGGTGGATTTACACCATCGTACACGCATAGTTCATTTCCAAAGTTGCCAATATTTGCTCCAAAGTATAATTTATTATTAAACTCAACAGGAGTTGTCGTTTGTCCTACAACAGGTTGATTTGTTAATGGAACGAGTCCTAAAGTCTTCGCCCTGCTAATGCCATCATATTGCAGTAATGTATATACGGGAGTTTCATCTGAGTTGGCATTAAAGTAAAATTGATTGTTAAACACCGTTCCTTTGGTGTATTGAAACATAAGATTTGCTCCAGAATCTTTTGTTTTTATTTTATACGGTTGTTGTGCAAGTACAAAGGATGTACATCCTAAAAAAAGTAATAGTATTTTTTTTTTCATTATAATGATTGTTTGTGGTTATTAGACAAACAAACTTATGCGAGTTACAAAGGTTCCTTGTAAAACCTTTAGTGAAATCGGGTGTTTTTTTAGTGAAATTATTTCTGATTAAGAATTCCTGACAATTTGCAAGAGTTCAGCACGTCTAGCTTCACTGAGTGTAATTTCGTTCGTGTTAATAAAGACAGCTTTTTTACCCACATTTGTAATTTTATTTGTATTGATGTAATACGATCTGTGTGGTGTAAAGAAATGATTTCCTTTTAACTGTTCCCTGATTTTTTTTAAGGTATGAGGCACTAAGAGTTTTTTCTCTGTAAGATGTATATAGCAATAATTGTCAAAAGCTTCTAGATAAAGAATGTCCGTTTCAGGAATTTTATAAATATATCCATCCGATTTTACAATTAAGGTGTTCCCTTTTTCTGAGAGATATTTATTCCAAACGACACTGATACTACTCCACAATCCTGAATTTGTAAAGGGTTTTACCAAATATCCTAAAGGTCTTGTATGCTCTACTTCTGCTAAGGTTAATGGATCTGTTTGTGCAGTTAAGTAAAAGTATGGTAGTTGAATTTTATCCAATTCTTTTGCAAATAATACACCATCAAAATCTCCTTGAAGTTGAATGTCGATCAAACAAACATCTGGCTTTGTCTCTTTTAATAAATCCCTTGCTTCTTCTATGGTTTTAGCCATTCCAACAACTTCCACGGCATTCATTTCCAACACATTTTTTATGTTGATAGCAATAAAAGGATCGTCTTCTATGATAAGAAATTTATGTTTCATTATTTTGGATTAAAAGAAATCGCTACTGCAAAACTATTTTGATTAATGGAATGTTTTTTTGCTCTGAGGCGATCTATTAAAATTTCTATTAATTGACTTCCATAATTCTTTTGAATCGGTGTTTCTACTTTTGATTTTCCATTGTCGTACATTTCAAAATAAAGCTTTTCATCTTGTGCAATAATTTTTAGATGAATTATTTTTTCTAAAACTTCATCATTCCAAGCATATTTTATAGAATTTGTTGCCAACTCGTTTACCAAAAGTCCAATGGAAGTAGCTGTATTTACATCTAACACATAAGATTCAATAGAAGATTGAACTTGAATATCTTGCGAGGTATACGATCTTAGAATCTCGTTGATTAATTCTTCAATATATAACTTAAGATCTACTCCTAATAGATTATCTCTTGCATACAATTGTTGGTGTAGTACAATCATTGAATTTACACGTTGTACTGCATTATTTAAAGCACTGACTGCGGTTTCTGCTTTGCTTCCACTCGCTTGTAATTGCAACAAACTACTCACCATTTGAAAACTATTTTTGACACGATGATGTGTTTCTTTCAAAAGCATATTTCGTTGGTTGAGTAACTTTTCGAGTTCTATTTTATTTTGGTTTAATAGTTTTCGCTTCTTTTGATTCTTAATGAGTAAAACTAAAATCAATATTGCAATGATAAATGCAATTGTAGAAATGAAAATCCAGAGTTGTCTTTTACTTTTTTCTGCTAGAATTTGTTCCTCTTTCTTTTTCGTTTGGTATTTTGTTTCTAGTTCAGCCACACTTTTATCATAAAAATTTGAACTGATAGAATCTTTTATATTGAGTAATTTTGATTGGTATTCGAGAATTTTCTCAGTTTCATCAAAAAAGGCATAAACTCTTACCATGATATCATAATAGCCTTCTTTTACTTGCAGATTTTTTTCGCTTTCCATACTCTTTGAAAGTACAGGAACATATTTTTGTAAGGTGTCTTTCTGTTGAAGTTGAAGCGTATTTTCTATCAATTGAATATAATCTTGTGCATATTCTCGTTGTCCTTTCATCGAATCTAGCGCAATAATTTTTAAAAATAGTGGCTGCGCCTTTTGATAGAGTCCTTGTTCTTTTAAATTTTTTGCAATTCGTAAATACACAATATTTTTGTGATAATCAGATTCATCTTTGTATTGAAAATATTTATCAAAATTCTCTTGTGCTTCCTCATATTTTTTTAACAAACTTTGTGCAATTCCCAAATTAACAAGCGCACTTTTAGCATCAGTAGTTTTGCTACTATACTCACTTGTTTCTACAGCTTTTTTACCATAAAACTCGCTCTTTTCATAATCGTTTACCATGTACATGATACACAAATTATTATATAAAGAACTTAGCTTATTCAAATGATTTTTTTCGGCAATTTCAATGGCTTGAAAATACAATTCAGAAGCTGTTTTAAAATCGTTTTTCACTTCTTCGTAATAAACACCTTTAATCTCGAGGTTTAATATTTTACCGATAGTAGAGTTGTTTTTTTGAGCGTATTCAAGTCCTTTATCTGCGTAATATAATGCACTATCGTTTTGCTTGTAATACAAACTCCAAGCTTTATTAGATAAGGATATTGCTGTAGAATCTGTTTTCTTCTGTGCGTTTAAAGAAAGAAACAAGAATAGCGCAAATATGATGAGTATACTTCTAAATTTCATTATGTAAAGAAACTAACAAAGTAATTCAAATATATTGGATTCACAAGCTTTACAGTGAAGCATTTGTATAAATGGAATTAAAATTTGTATAGTTAGTTTTGGAGACAAAAAGCAGAAATAGTAGAGAATATAAATTAAACCTAAGATCTATTCAAATCATTTTTTTGTACACTTAACTTTTCTTTTAGAGGTTAAAAAACACAAATATCTAAATATCAAATTTTTAAACTTCATAAAAAGAAAAAGCATGATTCTTGGAGTACAATTTTTAGCATTTTTCCAGAAGAATAATATTGTCATGAAAAAATAAAAAAAGTCCTTCATTTCTGAAAGACTTATCACAGGTAAAAAAACGACTTTGAATTTAGTTTTATCGTTAAAATTTATTCCCAAAACCCTTCGATCTCTTCAAGGGTTTTTCCTTTGGTTTCTGGGATGAATTTATAGGTTAAAAAGATAATGATTAGAATAAACCCTATAAATATAAAATACGGCATAGAACCATTCCAAGGTGTACTATTGTTGGCTTCACTCTCCATAACTATTGGGAATGTTTGTGACACAAGATAATTTGCTGCCCATTGTGCCGCTACTGCTACCGACATTGCTACACTTCGTATTTTGTTAGGAAACATCTCAGATAAAATTACCCAAACAACAGGTCCCATTGATAAAGCAAAAGAACCAATAAATATCAAAACTCCAATTAGCGAAACCAAGCCTACTGCATTTTGTTGTAATGATACTCCTAAAAGTAAAAAACCTACGATCATACCAATAGAACCAACATATAGTAATGGCTTTCTTCCATACTTATCGACAGTATACATAGCTACGAAGGTAAATACCAAATTGACAAATGCTAATAGGATTTGTTGTGCCAAAACGTCTTCTTTACCAAAACCAAGTGCTTTTTCAAAAATATCTGCGCCATAGTATAAGACTGCATTGATTCCCGTAAACTGTTGTAAAACAGACAAAGCAGTTCCGATAATTATGATGACTAAAATAGCTTTAGAGTAGTAATTTACTTTTTCTTTTTGCTCTTTTTGTTCTAATGAAGCTTTGATTTCTTTGATTTCATGTTGCGCTTGTTCTTTTCCGTGTACTTTATTCAAAATATGTAAAGCTTCTTCGTCTTCGCCTTTGATAGCCAACCATCTTGGACTTTTTGGTACGAAAAATAACAGCACTAAAAACAATAAACTTGGCACCAATTCTGACCAAAACATACGTCTCCAACCGAATTGTATATTTTCAGCTTCCGTTAAACCGTTTCCTATAAAATAGGTGGCTAAAAATACGACAAAGAACCCAACGACAATCGCTAATTGATAGTAGGTGACCATTTTACCTCGTATGTTGCTCGGCGCTATTTCCGCAATATACATCGGTGCGTTCATAGAAGCAATTCCAATTCCAACTCCTCCAATGATTCTAAATATTACTAACATGGTTACGGTTTCAGGGAACATTTCAGGTAATCCTGATCCCCAAGCTGATACTGAGAAAAGTACTGCAGAAACGATCAGCGACCATTTTCTACCAATTTTTATACTCAAAGGTCCTGCTATAATGGCACCTGTAAAACAACCTACTAATGCACTTCCAACTACCCAACCTTTTAAAGTAGCATCAAGCTCAAAGTATTTACTAAGAAAAAATTGTGCGCCATTGATAACGCCCGTATCATAGCCAAATAATAATCCACCTAATGCAGAAATGGCGGTAATCAGTAATAAAAATGCTTTTTTGTTCATTGTTTTATAATTAGTTAGTTTGTTAGTGTAGTTTCTATCAATACAGGTAAATGATCTGATGGATATTGCATGTTCCAATGGTCACTTAACACTGCGTATTTGTGCACCTTAACATGTTTTGAAACGAAAATATAATCGATACGACGAGTGACAGGTTTGTCAAAATGAAAACCGTTAAATGTTCCTTCAGGACCAAAATCTAATGCAGCTATCTTTTTAGAATCCTTCAACGATTGTGTAATATGGTCGATACTTTCATGATTCGGTTCCATATTGAAATCGCCCGTTAAAAACACAGGATAATTTTCTGTGTTTGCGCTTTTTATTTTATTTAGAATTAACACAGCACTATTTTTTCTGGCTTCTTTTCCTACATGATCAAAATGTGTGTTAAATACCCAAAATTTTTGTTTTGTTTTCGTATGTTGAAACAACGCATACGTACACATGCGATTGCACACAGCGTCCCAACCCATACTTACTTTTTCAGGTGTTTCTGACAACCAAAATGTAGAAGATTGTACGACTTCCAATTCGTCCTTTTTGTAAAATATAGCTGAATATTCGCCTTTGTTTTTGCCGTCATCTCTCCCAACACCAACAAAGCTATAATCAGTCAACAAACTATCTAGATCTTTCATTTGATTGGGCAAAGCTTCTTGCACACCTAAAACAGTTGGCTCATAAAACTTGATTTGATTCACCATAAAAGGCTTCCGATTCATCCAACTGTTTTTTCCTTCTTTCGGATAATCCAATTTGATGTTGTAGCTCATTATTTTCAGTTCTTGTGATGTGACTGAAAATGATATGAATACAACTAATAAGGTTAATAAGTATTTCATCATTATTCTACAAAAATTATTTCAGTTTGATCAGATATTCCGTTTTCATTATACGCTTCAATCGTAAAATAATACGGCGTATCGCTGTCTAAACAACGCATAAAATGTGTATTCGTATCATATACTTGCCAAGATTGATACAATTTGTCTGGCGCAATTCCCCAACGAATGTTATATCCTTGCGCGCCTTCTACTGCATCCCAAGAAAACGATGCATCTCTGCGATCTTTTTCACGATTGATTTTAAAGTTGGCTACTTCACTTGGCACTTCTCCCAAACCAAGTCCGAATACTCTAATTTCAGACATCGCAAAGTTATTTCCCGGCACTTTGATATTATTGTAACGCACAAACTTTGCCTTAACAGGTTTGTCTAACACAAGATACGCATTTGGTGCATCAATAGTACTTTGGCTTCTATCCACAACAGTTTTCCAATTCGTCCCATCTTCGGAAGTTTCAATCGTAAATTGATGCTGTAAACCTTCTACACGCGTGTAAATTCCCGATTCATGATCGTGATAATTCAGTTGAAGCGCATGAACCGTTCCTTCGTTCAGTAATTCGATGGTAATCCATTGTTTATCATCATTCGCTTCAGCTACCCAAAAAGTTTTTGGATTTTCATCGGTTAAAACATTTGCCGTTAATTGTCCTTCCGCATTTATTTTCTTCGGAAGTTCTTCCACTTTTACTTCATCATCATTTGAGGTAAATTTCATAATTTGCTTTAAAGAAGAAGAAACCGTTACTTTTCCTTTGTATGATAGTAACATCCAACCGTTATGTTCGCCAGCTTTCGTCGGATGATTGGGTCCAAATCGCGGATAATCTCCGTATGAAGTGTTGCTGTACATCAATCCATCTTCATCAAAATACGTTGGAAACATACATAAACGACGTTCCCATTGTGCGTTTGACGCTAATGCCATCGTCGCAAAATGCCAGTACTGACCGTTGGTTTGCTTCACCGTAATTCCGTGTCCTGCGCCATTGGTAAATCCACCTGGTTTAAAACTCATCGGATTGTTTTTCATGTATGTAAATGGTCCGAGTGGCGAATCACCAATATACACTCCATCGGCATATACGTTAAATTGCGTTCCCGGTGCTGCGTACTGCAAATAATATTTTGCTTTGTGTTTCGTCATCGAAGCACCTTCCATATAGCCTTCTTTCAACGTCAGATGAAAGTTGTTTTCGCCAAAACGTTCCCAGCCGTGTTTTTCTTCTACTAAATTGATGAGTTCTTTTCGAACGCCGGTTTCCAGAAAACGATCGTCTTTGTTTAACATTTTTACACGAATCGGATGCAGATTCGATGATCCCCAATAGAGATATGATTTGCCATCATCGTCAATAAATAATTCGGAGTCTTGAATGTTGTTTGAAATAGAAGCCGTTGGTGTCCACAAGCCTTTTTTGGGATCGTCGGTATATAAAATACTACCGTATCCTGCGGGATCGCCCGCAAAATAGACTAATGAATCTTTGTAGTTAAATGCAGTCGGTGCGTTGCTGCCTTCAAAAAACCATTGTTGCGGTTTGATAAATTTCCAATTCACCAAATCTGTAGAATGCCAATAGCCAAACGAACGCGTGACGAACATATAGTATTCTCCTTTAAACTCAATTACCGCAGGATCTGCACCAGAACGATAGGATTTGTTTCTGCTGGAATTGTACACCATATACGTGTAATCAATATCAAGCGGATTGATGTACGTTTGCGTGGAATTGATGGTTTTATTTTCGGTGGAATGGTCGCTAGTCACAACATTTTTTTCTTGAGTGTTTTCACAAGAAATCAATGCCGTGAGCGTTATTGCCAATAATGTGATGTGTTGTATTTTCATTTAGTGATGGTGTTTTCTTGAACCTGTATGACCTCTTAATCTGTCGAATTGCTTGTACGCTTTGTCAACCTTTTGTTTCGGAGCTTTTTCAAATTCTTTTTCAGTGACGTTATATTGCTGTTGTAATTCTACTAAACGTTTTCTAAGTTTCGTTTCGATTTCGTCATAATTTTCATCATTGATTAAATTTGTTAATTCTTGCGGATCAGTTTGTAAATCATACAATTCCCATTCGTCAATATCATCGTACACATGAATTAATTTATAACGTTTCGTACGAATGCCATACATTTTTTTCACCATGTGAAATGCAGGATAATCGTAATAGTGATAATACACCGCATCTCTGAAATCTTCATCACTTTCAGAACCGTCTAATAAACCAACAAATGATTTTCCTTGCATGTCTTCAGGAATGTCAACGTTTGCAAAATCTAAAAACGTTTCGGCAAAATCTAAGTTTTGTGTCAAACCTTCAACTACAGTTCCCGATTTGATTTTTTCCGGATACTGAATCAATAAGGGCATTTTTAAGGATTCTTCATACATAAAACGCTTGTCAAACCAGCCTTTTTCACCTAAATAAAATCCTTGATCTGAAGTGTATACTACAATCGTATTTTCTGCCAATCCGTTGGCTTCCAAATAGTCTAAAATTTTCCCGACGCCTTCGTCCACAGATGCAATTGTGGAAAGATATTCTTGCAAATAACGTTGTCCTTTCCATTCTGCCAACGCTTTTCCGGTTAAGTTTGCATCGTGAAAAGCGTCATTTTTTGGCTGGTAAGCTTTATCCCAAGCTGCGCGTTGTTCCGGCGTCATTCTTTCAAAATCAGTCTTCCACGGATTCCAAGCTAATTCTGGACTTCCTTTCTTTTTGGTCATTTTCAAATCGTGTCCTTCGTACATATCGCGATAAATGGTTTGCAATTGCTCTTTGGATGCAGTAGAGTTTTCGTGATTTGTAAAATAAGTTTCTGGAAGTGGAAATTGTACCGAATCATACTTATTTAGATGGCGCAAAGCAGGCATCCAATTGCGATGTGGCGCTTTGTGATGCATCATGATAAAAAATGGTTGGTCGCTGTTTTTCTTCTTATCAATATAATCGATTGCATAATCGGTAATTAAATCGGTTGCGTATCCTTTTACGGTAGTGGTATCAGGCAAATTGGCAGTCCAATGTGCTGTTGAATCAATATGTTTTTTGTTGAAGTGAATGGTGTCCTGAATTTTGATAAACTGCGGATTGTAATAGTTTCCTTGATCGTTTAAAATATTCCAATAATCAAAACCTTCAGGATAGCCGTGTAAGTGCCATTTCCCAATGATTGCTGTGTTATATCCTGCTTTTTTCAATAATTTTGGAAGTGTTTGTTGAGAACCGTCAAAACGTTCGCCGTTCATTCGAAATCCGTTGATATGACTGTGTTTGCCTGTTAAAACCACGGCGCGACTTGGTCCGCAAATAGAATTCGTACAAAAGTTATTTTTGAAAATCGCACCGTTTTTTGCCAATCGATCAATGTTTGGTGTCGGCGCCAGTTTCCCGATTGGATGACCATACGCACTGATGGCTTGCGCCGCGTGATCGTCTGCCATGATATAGATAATGTTAGGTCGTTTTGAGTTTTCGACTGCGCTCGAATCGGCGGCTTCCGACTTTGCATTTTTGCAAGATTGTAGTGCTACAAGTGTGATTAGTATGAGAAAAATGTTCTTCATTATTTTTTGGTTTTTATAATTTTTGTTTGAATCACTTCATCGTTCAATACAGTTCGTTTGAAAAAGTTGAACACGATATCTAATTCTTCAAAAGGAATTCGGGAAATTTCGTGACGTGCATCTTTTACTATATTGAAATAATAAGACGTTTCAAAATCTTCTAATTTTTCGGCAATAATTTTTGAGCCATCTAGCATGATGTAGCCATCTTTCGTGGGTTCACAATAATGATGCGGTGCGTTTCCAAAAGGCACTAATTGATCTTTTGTTCCATGATATAAAACTGCAGGAACCGCATTGTTTGGTGTGATGTAACTCGCGTCTACAACCGCGCCGGCACAGGAAAAAGCTCCTGCAAATTTCACTTTGGAATAATCTTCGGCGTTATCAACAAAATATTCGCGCATGAAAACTGCGTTCAAAATACCTTCTGCTCCCGCACTACTGCCGCCGGCAATGATTTTTGTGGTATCGATTTGCAGTTCGTTGGCGTGTTCTACTATATATTTGGCAGCATCCATATAATCAATTACTGCTTGCTTGAAAGTTTCCAGTTTTTCATCTTTCGTGCAATCGCAACCGAAACCTGTTTTGGTACCTTTTCTGAGTAAACGATAGGAAATCGAAATACCAATGTAATTCTGCTCTTTGGCAGCGTATTTTACTAAATTTTCATCGTCTATATAATCTCTGTGTCCTACAGAGAAACCGCCGCCGTGCATCCAAAGTAACACAGGTAACTTATCTGTTTTTTTGATGTTTTTTGGTGTATACACGTCTAGTTTTAAGGTGTCTTTTCCTTTGATGGAATACGTGTATGTTGTTTTATTTTGTGCTGAAAGTGATAACACAAAAAGTATGATGTATATGTTAATTGTAAGTTTCATTAGTCTAGTTTTTCTATTAAAATTCCGCTGATAACAGGTAAACCTTCGATAGCGTTGAGTTTCAACGTAAGTCCTTTTTTCGTTTGAATTTTTGTTTGAAGCGTTACACCATATTTTTCCGGATACGCTTGCGCTAAATTTAATTGTTTTTCGATCAATTTTTCGTTGATATATACATCAAAAATGCGTTGTTTTTTATCAATTGTAGCAGTGTTTTTTGAGAGATTGTAAATATTTTCTGTTGGTTTGATCTGTGGTTCCACAAAATATAAGATTACTTTGTAATTGCCTTCTGGAACGTCCATTTTATATTCGTTACAGCCTTCTAACAAAGTTTGAAATAATGGTTCTGCATCCGTATTTTTAATGTTGTGTGGTAATCCTTGATTTTTGTCTTTGGTAATTCCGTAAGCTGTTCCGTTTTTGTACCCAAACCAACCTTTTTTGTAGACTTGATCCGGAACGAACGTGATGTTTTGTTCTTCGTCATAAAAGTAGAGATGTGAACCAATATTGATTCCGAAACGCTTGAAATTTTCAAAATCGAACGTTTTAATTCGATTGATATGTACATATTTTTCTTCATAAACTTCATGCGTCATCACTTCAATTCGATTTTGTCCGTTCTGCAATGGTAAATCAACTGAAACAAAACCATTTTCAAGTGAATATTCACGATATTTTTCACCGTTTAAAAACACCGAAATAGACGGCTGATTTGAATAAATCTGAATCGGAAATGTTTCATCTTCTAACAAAGTCAATTTCTTTAGATTATCAGTTGCGATATGAATAAACGGTTCTTTCGTATCCAAAACCGATTTGTACCAATAATAGATGTCTTTCGGCGTTCGGTCGTATTGTACCAAGCCTTTTTGATTGACATGCGGAATCGCATCACCACGAAATTCTGAACCAAAATCAGCAAAATTCCACGCAGTCATTCCAGTCATAAAAGGTCTGTTAGTAATTTGTTTGTAATACGATTGATGCAGTTTCGCCTGATAATTGGTAGAGAAATCAAACTTCTTTGGCGTTTTAGTAAAGATTCTCACGTCCGCGCCAGGACCGTATTCCGAAAGCAATAACGAACGATTTGGATACCGTTGATGTTGGTCGTCAAGAAAAGTTCCCAAATCTTCAATTTGTGCATCGTACCAACCAAAATACAGGTTCCAACCAAGGAGCATCGGCACATCAGCAATTCCTGTCTCGTTATAGACTTCGTTTAAATGCCCTGCCATTACGGTGATATGATTCGGCGCTAGTTTTCGGGTAAGTTCTTCAAGTTGATTGGCGAGTTTTAGAGTTGTTTTTTTGAGGGCTTCTTTTTCTTCTTTCGTAGATTTTCGATCGAAAGCCAAGCGCAGAAAGATTTCATTCATATAGCCAAACATTACCACACTCGGATAGTTGTAATATTGTTTGATATGTTCTTTTTGCATGGTCGTTGACACCTCAAAAAATGCTTCGGAATCCGTTACTTTGTTAACAATCGGAATTTCTGTCCAAACTAAAATTCCCAGTTCGTCGCAAAGTTTGTATAATTCCCGCGCATGCGGATAATGTGCAAAGCGAATCACATTTGCGCCCATGTTTTTGATAAGATGAATGTCTTGTTTTTGCAATTCGATTGGCACTGCATTTCCGTAATTTTTATAATCTTGATGACGATTGATGCCAATTAATTTGAGAGGTTTTCCGTTGAGAAAAAAGCCATTTTCAGAATCAATTGTTGTCCAACGGAAGCCTATATTCGCGTATTTTTGATCTAAAATGATTCCGTTTGTATCGCGTAACGTCAGTTGTAATTTATAGAGATATGGATCGTCTGGCGACCATAATTTCGGATTTTTAATTTCTGGAAATGTAACTTTGATCGTTTTGCTTTCCTTTGCGTTCAGCTTTGCTTTTTGATGTTTTTCTGTAATGAGGTTGTTTTCAGCATCTACGATGGTAAGGTCTACATTAGTATTGGTTTTTTCATCAAAATTATCAATCAATACAGTAACATTCACACCTGCTTTTTCGTTGGATACGTTGTCATAGTTTACATAAAATCCATCTGAAGCAAAATCTTTCAAGCTAAAGTGTTGTTTTGGAACTTTGATTAATTCAACATCACGATATATACCTCCGTAAAAGGTAAAATCAGCATCTAACGGCGGAATGTTTTCATTATGTGAATTATCAACCTCAACTTCAATTATATTATAAGAATCAAAGTTTATATGTGATGTAATTTCAGTAGTAAAAGCGGTGTAACCACCTTTGTGATTGGTGACTTTTTTTCCGTTCACAAAAACCGTTGCTTCTTGATTGACCGCATTAAATTTTAAATAGAAAATTTGGTCTTTTTCTTTTGAAGAAACAAAGAGTTGTTTTTGGTAAAAACCCAATCCACGACGGTAACCAGCTACGTCATCAAACGCATCTTTAACATTCCATGTATGCGGAATGTTGACTGTTTGCCAATTCGTTTTATCTTCTGAATATTGCCATCCCGAATTAATCGTTTTGGATTGTCCGTGACTTAAAAAAAAGAAAGCCACACACATTATAAAAGATAGAAAAAAGGACTTGTATTTTATGTGTGGCATAGTTTAGTTGTTAGTCTAAAAGTTGAAATGAATTAGTGAGTACAACATCAGAGTTTGTTCCTATGGCAACTTGGAATTCTCCAGGTTCTGCCACAAAGTCTAAGTTTGAGTTGTAGAATTTTAAATCTTCTATAGAAATAGTAAAACGTACTGTTTTGGTTTCTCCCTTTTTTATAAATATTTTTTGAAAGCCTTTGAGCTCTTTTACAGGTCTTGTTACACTTCCAACCACATCTCTGATATAGAGTTGCGCCACTTCTTTTCCGTCGTAATTCCCTGTGTTTGTAATATCTATCGATACCTTGATCGTTTCGTTTTTAGATAGGGAAGTTTTGTCAAGTTTTAGTTCGCCATATTCGAATGTCGTATAGCTCAAACCATAACCGAAAGGATATAATGGTTCATTACGAACGTCTAAATAATTCGTTTTGAATTTCTCAAATTTTCCTTCATTGTTTCCTAATGGTCGTCCTGTATTTTTATGATTGTAGAATAACGGAACTTGTCCGACATTTCTTGGAAACGTCGCAGTGAGTTTACCTGACGGATTTACATCGCCAAATAACACATCTGAAATAGATAACCCAGCTTCACTCCCTGGAAACCAAACGTTCAGAATCGCCGGAACGGTTTCGCTTTCTTCAACTAAGTTTAACGGTCTTCCAGTAAATAATACCAATACAACAGGTTTTCCTGTTTTTAGTAAAGCTTGCAGTAAGTCTTTTTGTATTTGAGGAATTTTTAAATCCGTTCTGCTACTACTTTCGCCACTATATTCTGAACTTTCACCAATGGTAGCTACAATTACATCTGATTGTGCCGCAATTGATAAGGCTTCTTCTAAAAGTTGCTTGTCTGTTCGCTCGTCTCTCGGAATATCTTTCCCAAACATGGTAACACGTTTTTCCAATGCGAGATCAGCTGTGATATTGCTTCCTTTTGCGTATAATAGATTTACTTTAGTACCAACTGTTTGTTGCAAACCGTCCCAAACTGAAATTGCGTTTTGATGGTCTGTCGCAACACTCCAAGTTCCCGGCATGTTGTTGCCTGCTTTTGCCAAAGGTCCGATGACCGCAATTGTCCCTGATTTTTTTAGAGGTAATATTTGCTTATCGTTTTTGAGTAATACTGTTGATTCTGCTCCAACTACGCGAGCATAATCTCTATTTTCTTGCGTGTACGTTTCTTTTTCAGCTCTTTCAAGATTGCAATATTTGTATGGATCGTCAAAAAGTCCTAATTGATATTTTGCCGTTAGTATTCTTGATACGGCTTTGTTTATGTCGTCCACTGAAATAAGGTTTCTTTCTAAAGCAGTTTTCAAATCTTTCGTGAACGAAGCGGAAATATGCGGTGAGTCACCAGCCATATCCATATCCAATCCTGCTTTCAGTGCTAGAGAAGTTACGGTGAATTCATCTCCCATTCCGTGTGCTCGCATTTCGTAAATACCTGTGTAATCTGAAACTACAAAGCCGTTAAATCCCCAATCCTCACGCAAAAGTTTTGTCAACAACCACTTGTTTCCCGTTGCTGGAACGCCATCAATTTCGTTGAATGAGGCCATTACCGAACCAACGCCTTCATCCACCGCAGCTTTGTAAGGCTGCAAATATTCATTGTACATCCGTATACGACTCATATCAACCGTGTTGTAATCTCTACCAGCTTCTGGCGCGCCATATAAGGCAAAATGTTTTACGCAAGACATTAAGGTATTGTTTGCGGCTAAATCATTTTGTTGATATCCTCTAACCATTGCGCGTGCAATTTGGCTTCCTAGGTATGGATCTTCACCATTCCCTTCGGAAACTCTACCCCAGCGTGGATCGCGAGAAATATCTACCATTGGCGAAAATGTCCAGTTAATGCCGTTTGCGCTTGCTTCCATTGCAGCAATTTGCGCTGTTTTTTCTATCATTTCCATATCCCAAGACGCGGAAAGACCTAACGGAATCGGAAAAGTAGTTTTATAACCGTGAATGACGTCCATTCCGAAGATTAACGGAATTTTCAAGCGACTTTTCTCAACTGCAATTTTCTGAATTTCATATATGTTTTTTGGATCTTTTATGTTGAAAAGACCGCCAATTTTTCCTTCTTCAATTTTTTTAATGACTCCAGTACTTTTTGAAGCACCTGTCGTAATGGGTCCGGTTGCAGGAAGATTTAGCTGACCAATTTTTTCATCTAACGTCATTAAACTGATGATGGAATCAACTTTTGCCTGATACGGATTGTCAGTTGTAGACGATGTAGTTTTGTTGTTAGTATTGATATTTGTATTGGTACTACAAGCCATTACAGTTAGTAATCCAAAACTGATTATTATAGATTTTATGTTCGTAAGTCTAAACGTTGTCATTTTATTTTTTTGATTTAGAGAAAAGCCAGGTTAGTAATTTAGGTTCAGCAAAAGCAGGATCCCAACTGTTATGATTGGCATCCGAGTATAGTGTAAAGTTTGGTTTTCCGCCGTGTTTTAGGATGGCACTCACCATCGCAACAGATAATTGAGGATCCACCACATCATCTTTCGCACCGTGAAATACCCAAAGATCAATTTTATCAGCATATACTTTAGCGGAAGCTGGATTGCCACCACCACAAATAGCGAAGGCTGCCGCAAACATTTCTGGTCGCCTGTAAAGAATTTCAAAAGTTCCCATTCCGCCCATCGATAAGCCTCCGACGTATATTTTTTCTTTCTTTACAAACGGTTTTTCAGAGAATTCGTCCATGAGATTCATGACCATTTTCATAGAAGTTGTCGGACCGCTTTCGTATGTAAAATTGAGCCCTATCGGTTTTGTAGATCTGTCTACCTCAACTTTTGACCAATAATCGCTCTTTGGGCATTGCGGAAAGATTACAATTGAGGGAAATGCACCTCTGTTGGTTTTGTCAGAAAACAATTTACTCCCGTGAACCAATTGTTTTTTGTTATCATTTCCGCGTTCGCCTGCGCCGTGCAAAAATAGTACTACAGGATATTGTTGCGTTTTGGAAAAATTTTCTGGATACATAATTCGGTATTGTAGCGTATCTTTTCCTTGTACGTGTATTTCTTCTTTGTATAGATCTTCTTGCGCAGTCACTGCTATCGCAGAAAAGAGTAGACACCAATTGAGTAGTTGTTTTATTCGTTTCATAGTATTCTTTTAATATGTAAAACCTAGAACATCCAAACCATTTTGGACGTCTTCATTTTGCATGAATAAATTCCACAATAAACCTGAACGATAGTTTTCAATCATAATGATTTGCGGTCCTTGATCGATTGCCAAATAACGTTCTGTAATCCAATTATAATGAGGACTAAACGCATCGTAAAAACCTGCAGGTCCCATTAAATCGTTTTCATAGAAATAATGCATGGCTGCCAATGATTTTTGCGGTGTGTACGGTATGGAACTTATTGCCGCCGTAGGCGAAATTGTACCGTTATCGTTTTCCGGTTCGTGTGCCGCATAACCCACAGAACCATCGGAGTTACGCGTGTAACTCGCTGTTAATCCCCAACAATCACTTCCATAATCTGTGTAATTGTTTGGATTGTTGACGCAGTATTGGTAGTTGATATTTGTATGATTTACATTTAAATTCCAGTAATTGGCGTATTGATCGGATAGATTTGTCGGATTTAAACCCAAATACGAATAATGCGCCCAAAATAAAGGTCCTGTACCGGAACCTGCATGATCTAAAATCAACGGAATATCGTATTGGCTTGAAGCTGAAACAATATTGCCGTTGCTCGCCCAACCTTGGTGATATACATCTCCCGAAATTGTATAGTCGGGAGAAGCGGCACCGAGAATAAAAGCAATCAGTGTTTCGTTGTAGCCTTTTAGTTCTAAGTTAATTGCAAAATCGTCCGATGGACTCCAATGCCATATTAATTTGTTCTGATTGTTTGTGTACCAATTCCATTCAACACCTTTCCAAAGTGTGTCGGCTTGGTTTGCCAAGTTTTGTTCTGCTGTTGTTCCGTTTTTGAAATATTCTTTCACACAAATTAATCCTTGTACAAAAAATGCTGTTTCTACAATATCGCCGCCGTTATCTTGCGCGCTAAACGGAATGACAGCTCCGCTAGTATCATCAATCCAATGCGACCAAGCTCCGTGAAAACGATCTGCGTTCTGGAAAAAGTTTAATATTTGTGTTAGACGTTGTACCGCCTCCGATCGCGAAACATACCCGCGTTCTATTCCGACAAGAATTGCCATCAATCCGAAACCACTTCCGCCAGTTGTAATTACATTTTGACTGTTGGATGGATCATTTGGATGGTAACGTTCTTTCGCGCCACCAGAATTTGTTCCAGCAAAGTCCCAAAAATATTTAAAGGTTTCTTCTTGGGTTATGTCCATGAGTTCTTCGTCCGTTAACGGATCAACCACTACTGGATCTTCAGCATTTGGATCGTATGGTTCTTGATAACCAGGACCTTCGTCGTCTCCGCAACTCATTACTATTGCAATTATAAATATGAAACAGAGTTTTTTCATTTAATTTTTGTTTTCGTACGTAAAGCCTAGTTTGTCTAAACCATTTTGCACGTCATTATTTTTCATAAATAGGTTCCAAAATAAACCTGTTCGGTAGTTTTCGATCATTACAGGAATCGGTCCTTGATCGATCGCTAGGTATCTTGGCAGATACCAATTATTTTCAAAGCTAAAAGCATCGTAAGGACCGTATTTCCCAACCAAACTATCGTGATTTTGATATATATTTTTCAATACCTTCATGCTTTCTTTTGGAGTGTAAGGAAACGAAGACAATGCTGCTGTCGGAGCAATGACACCAAGATCATCTTCTGGTCTGTGACCATGATATCCTTTAATGGAATAACTGGAAGTTAATCCCCAAAGACTATCACCGTATCCTTTGAACTTTTTTGGGTTGTCAACACCATATTTGTAATGAATTTTCGCATGATTTTGCGTCAGTTTCCAATAATTTGCGTATTGATCTGAAAGTCCTTTCGGATTTAGTCCCAAGTAGGAATAATGTGCCCAAAATAATGGTCCGATAGGATCTTTTCCGTGTTCAAAATAATCAAGCACCAATTCTTCTCCGTAATACGATTCCTCAGAAACTATTTTACCGTTTCGCGCCCAACCTTTTTCATACACCTTTTTGGAAATTGGGTATGTTGGCGATGCGGCAGCAAGTACGTACATGATTAAGCATTCGTTGTAACCGCCGACAGGGAAATTCATGTCCCAACCGTACTTTGGCGACCAATGCCAATAGAGTACATCTTCGCCTTCTTTGGTATACCAATTCCACTCTACTTCCCTCCAAAGTTTGTCAATTTTTGCAACGAGTTCTTTTTCTTTTTCGGTACCGTTTTTGAAATATTCTGAAACTGTTAAGAGTCCTTGTACCAATAAAGCAGTTTCGACGAGATCACCGCCATCATCTTTTTTACTGAATGGATGAACTTTTCCTGTTTCGCCGTTGATCCAATGTGGCCAAGCGCCGAGAAAACGATATGCTTCTGCTAAAAAGTTGACGATTTTTATGTATCGATCTAACGCTTGATTTCTTGTGATCCAACCACGCTCAACGCCTATTAATATTGCCATGAGTCCAAAACCGCTTCCACCCGTAGTCACTGTATTTTTGGGTGATGTCGGATAGATATTGTCCATGTGCAAACGCTCTCTTGCCAATCCTGAGTTCGGTTCTGCACCTTCCCAGAAGTAGTTAAACGTTTGAAATTGAATGGTGTCTAAAAGCTGTTCATCGCTTACATTAACTTTAGATATTTTAACTGAAGCTATTGCGATGTTTTTTTTGGAATCCGTATTTTTTTTACAACTGTATATGCAAAAAAGTATTGTCATTGCGAAAATGAATGTATATGTATGCTTACTTATTTTCATTAAAATGATGTTATTGAAAAAAAACTTTAGCTGCATTTGTTTAAAATCCAGCTAAAGTAATAGCGACTAATTCAAGTTTAAATACACTATTATACTATGTTTTGATTTTTGAAAGTCTTACTGCAAGGATTGGATTTCTGCTTGTGAGAGTGCTTTTTTGTAAATTCTTAAATTATCCATGGCACTTTGATCTGATAAGTGATTCCAACCTGTGAATCTTGGCGCTCCTGACATGATTGAAAGGATATCACAATCGGTCCAATCTACTCCGGGGAATGTATTTTGACTTACAATTTGCCCATCGATATAGACTACACATTCTGTTTGCGAAATTGTGAAAGCCATTTGTACCCATTGTGGATTTGTCGGATCTAAATCTGCCGCAGAACCGCCATCAAACCATGCTTCTCCACTTCCAGTTCCTACATTGAGTTTGAAGCGTTGCATACCGCCCGCATTTTCACGGAAGAATCTGAATCCGCTTGTTCTGTTGTTTTGTGAATCAGGATTGTCTGCATCTGGTGGACCGATTACTAAAATTCCCGCTCTGTCAGGAGAAGCATTGACTTTGTAATCAAATACAGCAGAAAATTCATTTGATACTAATTCTTCAGCAGGGAACGTTAGATATGAATCTGCCGCACCTTCATACGCGCTTGTACCTTCGGTAGCATCTGTAGTGAATCCCGGACTTCCTACTTCGGTACAATCTTGATCGCTGTAACTTTCTGTATAACTTCCGTTAAAGTTTACTTTGAATATTTCATCTGCTTGCGCTATTAATTCGATGACATCATTTTGCGTTAACGCCATGTTGAAAATTCTCAATTCGTCCATATAGCTTTGGTCAGCATTGTGTCCCCAACCTGTAAATCTAGGTGCTCCCGACATGATTGAAAGTATGTCACAGTTTGTCCAATCGACACCCGAGAACGTATTTTGACTTACAATTTCTCCGTTTTTATACACTACTGCTTCTGTTTGTGAAATGGTGAATGCAAAGTGAACCCATTCGTCTGTGTTCGGGTCTACATCCGCAGCTGAACCGCCATCAAACCAAGCTTCTCCACTTCCCGTTCCAACATTTAGTTTGAAACGTTGCATTCCGCCCGTGTTTTCACGGAAAAATCTGAAACCGCTTGTTCTGTTGTTTTGAGCATCTGGATTATTTTCATCTGGCGGACCAATTACCAACACGCCTGCTCTATCTGGAGAGGCATTTACTTTTAACCAAAAGGAAGCACTGAATTCATTTGCTAAGAGTCCATCGGTTGGAAATGTTAAGTATGAATCTGAAGCGCCAGCATACGCACCCGAACCTACACGAGCTTCAGGAGCAAACCCTGGATTCCCTACTTCAGTTGCATCTGTAGAAGTCACTAATTCACTGTAACTTCCGTCAAAGTTCATGTAGAACGTTTCGCCAGGATACAACGGTGTGTAGGGTGGTTCTTTACTGAAGTTAGAGAGTGATGACGTTACATTTCCTGCCAAATCTGTCGCAACTACTTCCAAAGTGTGTTCTCCGGTTGTGATGTTGTCATACACAAATTCTTCAATAAATATTCTGTAGTCTATAAATTCATTGTATGCGGCAATTTCTTGTCCGTCAAGCTTTACGCTTACCGAACCTATTTCGATGTCATCTTCTACTCTGAATTCGATTTCGGTAGAAGTTACCGGTTCTGGCACTTGGATTGAGAAACCGTCTACAGGTTTTTCAATCGTTACAATTGGCGCTCCCGCGTCCGGTCCTGGATCTACTTGAGTTATCGGGTCGATATTATCTTCACAAGAGAGCATGAATATCAATAAGAATACCCCAAAGCTATATTTATAAAATTTTTTCATTTTCTTTTCGTATTAGTTTTGTTGTAACGGCAATAAGTCTAATTGTTCTTGCGGATATGGCAAGTATTCATCATCTTCGGTGAATGTGCGACCTTCGTA
>NZ_DS544873.1:491568-853406 GCF_000154725.1 Kordia algicida OT-1 | reverse complement strand
ATATCGAATGACAATGAAATTTTTTCCTGAACCGTAACTGTTTCTGCCAGGAGTTAATTGATTGGATGGTAAATAGTGTTTTCCGCTACCGAACATTGCTCTCGGATAGTCGTTAAAGACATCACCGTCAAGCGTAACGTTTGAGATGTAGCTCGGTAATGTTGTATAGTTTGGATCTTCCATTATTTCATCTATTCCTCTCGGTGTGAAATTTACACTGGTCACAAGTCTTGTTTCCTCACCGCGATCAATCATAAATTTGATGTATTTTAAGCTTGGTTCATAGAAGCCCCAACCGCCAGAAGCAGTTTCCACAAACGGATCCCAGTTTGATGGTCCGAAAGGAGCGTATAAGTGATTGCTTACCGGACCAGAATCTGAGTTGAAATCTGAGAATTGTAATTCAAAAAGGTTTTCATTGCTTAGTTGTCCCGGTTTTTTGAAAAGTTCGTAGAAATCAGGATATAGCATAAATTTGTTGGAGTTGATGATTTCGCTTGTTGCATCGGCTACCATTTGGTAGTTTTCCAATTCTAAGTGCGCCATCGCTTTTATGGCAAGCGCTGTGTATTTTGTTACGCCGCCCGGAAGATCGGTTCTTTCGTTCGGTCTTGCATCTGGTAAAAACGGAATTGCTTCATCCATCAAGTTAGAAATGTACAGCATTACTTCTTCTTTGGTAAATATACCATTGTCCAGTTCTTGTTCTACATTTGTTGAGGTAATGATAAAAATATCACTCCAAAGTTTGGACATTTGCAAGTGTTGAAAACCACTTAAAACTTTTGTTTCCGCAATGTATTGATCCGCTAAAGCGATATTATCACCTGTGGCAAATTCTTTGTATTGCTCAATAGTTTCTCGTGCATTGTTGATATCCAGAATGTCTCCGTAGAAGTTTTCCCAAACTTGATTGAACATCCAAAATCCATTGTCGTAGTTAAAGAGATCAGTTTCAGCGAACAACGGTTGATCTCCTAATCCGCCCGCATTTACGTCATCGCCTCTTACGCCTACAAGAAGTGGATCTTCCCATCCTCTGGAATAGGTAACAGCGTATGCTCCGACAAGTGGTAATATCATGTCGTCAGTTTGCGTAAAGTCTAAGTCTCCGGTCGCTAATTGACCATCGTTTTCTTCCAATAAATCGTTACAAGAAAACAACAATACGCATGCCATGAGCATAAGTGGCAACGATTTGAGTTTTTGTGTTACATTTTTCATATTGCTCTTTTTTTATAGTTTAATATTTATTCCGAAAGTGTAAATAGCTGGTATTGGATACGTTTGTCTATCTACTCCGTTTGCTACTTCTGGATTGAAGCCGTTGTATTTGAATAAAGTCAACGGACGTTCTGCTGTGAATGTCAGTTTGATCTCTGGCATTTTGTTTACTTTGTTGTTAAATGGTATGGTGTATGCCAATTGCACATTTTGAATTCTAAAAAATGAACCATCTTCTATAAAAAATGTGCTTAATCGTTGGTTCCAACCTTTTCTGCGTCCAGCAGATGAAGGATATGAATTTGTAGTTCCTTCTCCGTGCCATCTGTTTACAGCAAAGTCAGCATCGATATTGGTATCATTTGTAAAAATTACTTCTCCTCGTTTACGGTTAAGGATTTCATTTCCTGTTTGACCAGCTATTGCCACATTGAAGTCAAAATTTTTGTAGGATACTTGTAAATTCCCTCCATAAGTTAACTCTGGTAAGTACGATCCGATGACTACTCTGTCTTGATCGTCAATGATTCCATCGTTGTTTTGATCTTTGTATATAAAATCTCCCGGCTCTAAATTGTTGTCAACAGCAATCGGATCGTTTGCTACTTGTTCAGCATTTTGATACACGCCTTGTACTTCTAACCCAAAAAATGCTTCCACTGGTTCTCCTAAGATAGATCTTTGGCGAAACTCTGCGCTTCCTGTGTCTAAATAACCGAGATTGTTATTGATTTTTGTCATTTCATTTTTCAACGTTCCTATATTTCCGTTTACTGAAAAACTCCAATTATCATTAAGTCGTTGATTCCAACCAGCGGCAATTTCAATACCTGTGTTTCGCATTTCTCCTGCATTTTGCAATACAGTGTTCCCTGCTATCGGTTGAATTACGGGAATTACCAATCTTTTGGTATCTCTAATGTAATAATCTGCTTCGAGCGACAATCTGCTGTCAAAAAGTCTGGCACTGATTCCCACATTGGTTTCTTCCAGTACTTCTCTTTCTAAGTTAGTAAAGTTATTTGTACTGATGATACCGTTTGTTAAAAGATCGTTGATTGCAGTAGTTAATGTAGATACAGTTCTTGTTCCAGAGCTTCCCGTGAGTGCGCCATTTGGCAGTTGTCCCCAACTTCCGCGCAGTTTTAAGAAATCAACTACGCCATTGTCTTTCATAAAGTTTTCTTCGGATATTACCCAACCCGCACCAATACTTCCGGTACCTAACCAGATTTCTTTAGGAAATCTGCCGTCTCCTTCATATCTGTATGTTGCGTTGAATAAGTATTTGTTTTTATAACTGTATTCCACTCTAGATAAGTAAGCGATTGAATACAAACGATCACCATTTCCTACCACTTGATTGGCAAATGATCCTGGATCGGCAAAATCTAAAAACCATGAACTTTCGAAATCAATTCCCGTTACATCGTCACCTGTTGCTTGCAATGTTTCAAATTGTTGATCTCTGAAAGAAGCTCCCGCAATTGCGGTAAGATCGTGATCTCCAAATGAATCTTTATATGTTAAGATATTATCCCAGTATTGATTTGAAGAATTGAATTCGGCTCTTCTGATAGAAGATACGGCACGTTGTGAATTTTCAGATATAAAGTATGGCAATCTCACATTTCTTTCAGACGTTGTATTGTAATCGTGACTGTAAAATGTTTTGAATTTTAATTTGTCAGGTATTAAAGCATATTCAAGAAACACACTTGTCAATACACGTCTTTGTTTTACTCTGTTGTTATTGAAAGTCATTACTGGAAATGGATTCTGAGAACCTCTATAACCAAGTAGTGTCGCATCGGAAAAGGGAATTGGATCAGCGTCTTCATTTAAAGGATCAAATACAGGAAGAATCGGTACGGCAAAATATGCTTGAAACCACGCACCGTTTTCAGGATTGAATCTTGTGCTGTTACTAAATAGTGTATTAGCACCCACGCGAAATCTTTCTGATAGTTGTACTTCTATATTTGATTGAATGTTAAAGCGTTCATATTCGTTCTCCATGTCTAGAATACCTTCTTGCGAAAAGTAACTTACATTAACGCCGTACGTTGTGCTTTCTGTTCCGCCGGTTACACCAAGATTATGGCTTGAAATAGGCGCAACTCTTAGAATTTCTTTATACCAATCTGTATTTACGTCTGGTATATTTGGGTTGATTCTACTTCTACCGTAACGCTGAATGGCATTTTCAACAAATTCGATATCTGCTTGCGAACCAGATTCAAAAGCCATAGTTACAAATTGTTCTGCATTTGCCATTTTTACTACATTTTGTGCTCGTTGAAAACCTGTATAACCACTATAAGTGAATGTTGGTTTGCTTTGTAATTTTCCGCCTTTGGTTTCTATCACAATTACTCCATTCGTTCCTTTTTGTCCGAAAATAGCAATGGAAGAAGCATCTTTTAAAACGGAAATACTTTCTATTTGACTCGTATCTAAAAAGTCAATGTCATCATAAAACACACCGTCAACAACATATAATGGACTTCCACCTGCGGAAAAAGAGTTGACACCGCGTATTCTTACGGTCGGACCAGCGCCTGGAGAACCATTACTCGTAATTTGTAATCCTGCAACTTTTCCCTGCAACGATTGAATAATATTACTGTTGGGTGTTTTTTCAATTTCTTCTGATTTTACAGTTGAAATGGCTCCTGTGAGGTCAATTTTTTTCTGAGATCCATATCCTACAACAACGACCTCATCTAAAAATTTAGCATCTTCTTCTAAAGCGATATCAATAACCGTTTGAACAGTGATCGCAATCGTTTGAGATTTGAAACCCAAAAAACTAAAAGTTAGTTTTTCTCCTGATTTCACTTTGATCGAATATTCTCCATCAAAGTTGGTGGTTGTTCCTTTAGATGTTCCATCGACAATTACGGTTACACCTAATAATGGCATTCCGTCATTGGCTGATGTTACTACGCCGCTTATGGTTTTTTGTTGACTCCAAGAAACCAGCGTAAAGCAAAGTAATAATATACTGAGTTTAGCTTTCATAATTAATAAAATAGAATGATTGAATTATTTCTGCCAATTTATAATCTTCTTAGCAAACTTTATAAATATGATTTTACACTTTAATTACGCCAAACTTTACGACACCCTCAAACACTAGCAAAAACAGCAATTTGACGTAGTGTGAAATTGAAATAAGCGTAAGTAAAAACGCTATTTTTTAGTAAAATGACGTAGTAATGAAGTAGTGTAAAAGTGCGATTTTCGCAATTTTACCTAACAATTATTTAATATTTACTAAATAATCCGTTAATGAAATATCATTTTCTAAATGTAATTTTTTCTTTAAGCGGTATCTGTGCGTTTCTACACCTCTTACGGAAATGTTCATTAGAGGTGCAATTTCTTTGTTAGCCAAATTCATTTTGATGTAGGCACAAACTTTCAAATCTTTTGAAGTAAGCTTGGGATGACGCTCTTTTAGTTTCGAAAAGAATTCATCGTGTACTTGATTGAAATTTTCTTCAAATACTTCCCATTCATCTTCGTGCTCAATTGAATTGTTTAACTTTTTAATCAATTTTCTGTATGCGTATTGATCTTGAAAACTGTCTTTGTTAGCTGCCAATTGATTTTTAATATCTTGAAGTACTTCATTTTTCTTTACTAAAGCCATTGCATTGTTGGCTAATTGCTTGCTTTTTATCTTAATTTCATTTTGTAACGACTCATTCTTTACTACTACAATATGTTTTTCGTTTTCAAGGGTTTTCTCTCGAAGCAATTTATTTTGTTCCCTTTGGTATTTGATTTGTATCAATCGTTGTTCTTTGCGAATTTTTCGTTGATGTAAATAATAAAACAGTCCTATTAAGCCTATTACCAGCGTTATGTACAAGGTAATTCCGGGTATTCCTTTGAACCACGGCGGCGCAATATCTAATTTTATGAGTAATTCTTCGGACGTATTCCCTAAGTCATCTTTTGTACGTAACAGAATGTCATACAAACCATAGTTAATGTTGTTGAGTCTGAGATTGCTTTTTTCAACTTTGAACCATTCCGGACTTAATGAAGGTATATTGTATTCGAAGAAGTGATTTTCAGAGTGCGATGAAGAAAGTTCGATATCGATGCTTTCATCATGTTTCAGTTCGATGTTTTCATTCGTATTCCCTGTTACTATTATGGATTTGTCATTTATTCGAATGGCTTCAATTTTAGGTTTAAAAACCATCGCTGAATCTACGGAATTGCTGTCAATTAAGATAAAACCATTGTTAAGATTTAACGCATACAAGGATTTATCAATTTTCGAAACATGCTCATAGTCAACAATATACCTGTTTTTAATAAAACTATTATTAATTTTTCGTTCGTTATCAGCATCGTTTCCATACTTGAAACTCAGGACTCCGGATTTATTTTTCAGCACAATTGAATTCATGGATTCTTCTGAAATGATGTATGTATCTTTCCCAAATTTTTCATTTAGCAATTCAAAAGGTACAATAGAATCTAGCAACGGTTCGTATCGTTGCCAACCGTAATTGGTTTTGAAAACAATGTCATTTTTTAAATTATACACGCGTGCATTGTACTCAGAATCTAATCCTTTTTTCCCGTAATTGGTCACATTGATAATTGTATCGTACGATTTATTGAAATCAAGTTTATAAACGCCTTTGTATGCATGTGCCACCCAAGCTGTATACGGATTTTCAAACACCAGAAATCTCGAAGGAATTGTTGTTTTCCCCATGTGTTTGGTTTCCCATTCACCATTTTTCCATTGAAATTTCACTAAACCTGCATACGTACCTTGCATGTATACATTTTTATGTTCCGGAACTTTATGAATCGTCCATCCGCCGTTAAAATCAGAGATTTGCTTGATTTCGTTTTTGTTGACGATAAATGTTCCTTCGTTATGACCGCAGAAAAGATAGTTATCAATAATTTTTAAATCCCACACTTGTCCTTGAGAACCATCTACAAATTGTAGTTTGTCGTTTTTGTCTACATAAAAAAGTCCTGTATTCGTTCCTACATACAACAAGCCTTGATATTTAACAATATCGTACACGGCGCCTAATTTCCCCGAAATATCATTAAAAAAATAGTTTGTGTTTTTTAAATCAATCGTTGCAATTCCGTTATCGAGACCTAGCCAAAGTTTATTGTTTGCATCTAAAAATTGTCCCAATATTGTGTTATTTAGAAGCCCGTTTTCTTTATTGATGTGAAATTTAATGTCACCTTTTTTATCTGCTATGTAAACACCATCTTTAATCGTTCCCAAAATCATATCGCCGTTGGCAAGTTTGGAGAATTTGTTCAACTGATGTTGCTTTATTTTTTCGTTGAAAGCATAGTTTGTGGGAGATAATTTGCCGGAATTCAGGTAATAACTTCCTTTTAAAGAAGTCATAATTAAGTAGCGATTTTGTTCTTTTACAATAGAAATGATGTTGGTATCCTTAAAAATTTCGTCAGAAAAGAATTGCATCAAGCGATTTTCAACAAGCTTGTATATTCCATGATTTAATGTAGAAACCAACAAATCATCGTCTACCAAAGACAAGGAAATGATCGCGGAATCGGAAGAAACTCTTTCAACAGTGTTAAAATCATAAATATAAATCCCGTTAAAAGATCTAAAGATAATTTTGTTCTTGTAATTTAAAATTTGCCATATTTCTTCATTGGGAGAAATTTCAGCTTTAATCAAGTTACTAAGTGAAGTATAAATAAGTGCTCCATAGTCATCTTTTTTCCAATACCCGAATTCTTCAAAAGAACCTGTAAAAATAAAATCATTATAGGCAAATACAGATCTTACAGTGGTTTGGTTGGGCAATTGAAATAATTTCCAACTGATACCATCATATTCTAGTAAACCGACATTATTAGCGACATATACTTTTCCATTTTCAGATCTGCCCAAACTCCAATTTTGATTACCCGCATCATATTCTGCAATGGAATAATTATGAATTCCAGGAGAAAATTGGCTATAACAGTTTATTGAAAAAATTAATGCAAAGAAAAGGAGGATGAATGCTTTTTTCATTTTTTACTTTTGAGTAACATCATAAAGGTTTTTGACATCAAACACTACAGTGCATGCTACTTATTGAACCATTAAAATTAAATATGATCTAAATTAACAAAAAAGATTTTTGAAACGGCTCATGCTACAGTTTAAATTCAAAAGAACACATTTTTTACATTGTTTACAATTAATAGTAAACTATAAGCGTATACAAAATCAATAGCTCGATACTATTTATTTACAAAGCGTATTAATTACGCAGAAGTTATACAATATTCTCTAAACATTATTTCAGAGGTTAAGAAATTACATAAAAAAGTTGCTAAAAACCAGTGAATAATAATGGATGAAAGACCAGATTCACTTTATCTTGAGTATATTTGAAAGACTCAGTATAAACTTCTCACCCTGTATTTTCAATATAAAGGAAAAAAATGAACACAAAAAAACCTCTCGAATAGAGAGGTTTGTATTTGGGTGAAAGACCGGGTTCACTTCGTCTACGCTCAGTATAAACTTCTCACCCTACATTTTCAATATAAAGGAAAAAAATGAACACAAAAAAACCTCTCGAATAGAGAGGTTTGTATTTGGGTGAAAGACCGGGTTCGAACCGGCGACCTCTGGAACCACAAGCGAGAATCCTAAACCTTAAATACACTAAAAATCAATAAGTTAAAAAACATAGGAGTCCGAAAAACGGTCGATTTCGGTCGATTTCGGTGCTCCGAAACGGTGCTCCTGTTAACTTAATAAGTTCACATTAAAATCAAATAATTGATTTCGTTAAAAAACTAAAATTCATCTATCTAATTAAAGTTTCAATTACAGCGATTTTTAGGGAGAGCTTCACTAACTGTTTTACTATTACTAAAATAAATTTTATACTTCAAATATTAAATTTGAGGTCATTTAATACAGGATTCTAAAAAAAACTTAGTACATGGAAATCTATATATTCCATTAAAAAAACTATATTTGAATATTGGGTATTAAGAATACAATTATGACAAGATTTAGGAATTTTCTTGATAAAAAATCTCTCAGCAAAGCTGAAAATTTAAGGGTGTACAAATACTAACGCATAATGGAATCAGTTAATTAATCCGTAATAAATCTATCAAACCTAAAAACTAAAGAGTTTTATTTATTTCTTTAATATATACAAATCCATGCGATGCTCTTAATAAAATTTTATGGTCATTTAACATTAACATCATAAAAACTTTGAAAGTGATAACAAATAGACAAATAAAGAACCAACTAAACTCAATTAGTTCAGCAGTCTTAAATGCAGATAATTTTGATAGAAATGATTATGCAAGAAAAATTCTGAATTATCCAGCTATGATGGTTCCTAGTGTGCAAGAGCCCATAATAAAAACTTTAATTGATGCCTTACCTGGGAATTCCTCAATGATAGATCCTTTTATGGGGGCATCAAGCACGCTAATTACGTCAATGAGGTATGGGATAAATTCTTTTGGTCAAGATATTAATCCACTTTCATTATTAATTAGTCAAGTAAAAACTCATATATATTCAAATAGCTTAAATGAAAGCTTTCTTTTGTTTGAAAAAAGAATAAATAAGACTAGGTCGAGAAAAGTAGATGTTAATTTTAAGAATATTGATAAGTGGTTTAAAAGAGAAGTCCAAATAGAATTATCTCAATTAAGGAGGTTAATTTTTGAGGAAGAAGATTTATATATAAGAAAATTCTACTGGGTCACTTTAGCTGAAGTAATTAGATTGACTAACAATGATAGAACTTCTACCTTTAAAATGCATATTAGAACTCAAGAAGAAATCGACAAAAGAAATTTATCACCAAAAGAATATTTTCTAAGAATATGTAAAAGAAGCATTAAAGACATTTTTGAAGTTAAACAGAAATTGATTGAAAACAATTTAATTGAAGATAATAATTATATATATGATGTAGAAGTTGCTTGGGGTGATTCAAAAAAACAAATTAATACAGATAAGAAATACAATCTGCTTGTTACATCACCTCCATATGGTGATAACCACACGACGGTAACTTATGGTCAGTTTTCATACCTGCCTTTACAATGGATTCCTGTTGAAGATATTGACTCTAATATCACAATGAATTATTTAGATGTTATTCAGGAAATTGATTCTAGAAGTTTAGGAGGTAAAAAACATGATAAGTACATAGAAATTGAAGAAAAAATGTTTGCAAAATCTAAAACTCTAAAAAAATTTTTTAACAACTTTAATTCTGATGAAAGAATGAAGGCAAGAAAAGTTGTGAGTTTTATTTATGATTTAGATGTTACAATAGATAACGTTTTGGATAAAATGTTGCCAGATTCCTTTTTTGCTTGGACAGTAGGAAATCGTAATGTTAATAATAAGGAAGTGAAAAATGATTTAATATTAACTGAGTTATTACAAGATAAAAACATTAAACTTTTCACCGATTTAGAGAGAGACATTTTGTCTAAGCGCATGCCAGATAAGAATAATTTTTCAAAAACTATGAGTAAAGAAAAGATACTAATCTTCAAGGGGTAATAACAATGAATAAAAATTATCATTTTGATATAACACCTCATATTGTCAAACAGCTTGGGGAGCAATTGGTTTCTGATGAAATAACTGCTTTATTAGAATTAATTAAAAACTCTTATGATGCAGATGCTAATTATGTTTCCATTGAAATAAACACTACAGGAGTTTATGAAAAAAGTAAACTCTTTTATCCAAACCATAAAGGATTCATTGTTGTAGAAGATGATGGTTTTGGAATGAGTGAAGAAACAATTATGAAATCGTGGTTAATTATTTCATATTCTCAAAAAAGAGAAATGAAAAAAGCTAAGAAAACAACACCAGGCGGAAGAACCCCTTTAGGGGATAAAGGTCTAGGAAGATTAAGCACACAAAGATTAGCTGATATATGTGAAATATTTACCAATGAAGAAAGTAAAGAAGGAACTCATATAGCTTTTAATTGGAAAGATTTTGAAAAGGAAGAAGCTTTAAGTAAAGTGCGTATTCAAGCAGAGCGATATAACCCCCAAAAAAAGGAAGGAACTTCCTTAGTATTAGCTAATTTAAATCACACTGAGGTTTGGGAAGGTAAAAACTTAGAAAAGTTTAAAGGGCAAGTATCTCAAATTATCTCTCCGTATAAAGAAAATAGACCATTTGAAGTTTATCTGAAAATTAATGGTATTAATATCGACTTAGATAAATCTAATGATGATTTACGGAATTTAGCAATTTCTCGTTTTAATTTTAGTTTTGATGGAAAATCAATAAAACTGTCAGGAAAAACTAAACTAAGCAAATTTATAGGTAATAAACGTGATGATTATCAAAATTATGTTGAAGTTGATAATGGAAAAAAGTTTTTTGCCTTTTTAAAGGAAAGATATAAAGATCTAAAATTTTTATCAGATAATAACTTTTTCCTTGGGTTTGAAAGAACTTTTGATTTTAATAAAGATATAGGTAGCTTAGAAATATATGATGGTCAAAGAGCAAATCCTGGTTCATTTAATGGAATTATTGATGAATTCACTTATGATAACTGGCTTTCAAGTAACGAAGATATAAAAGAGATTTTTGGAAAACTTTCAAGCTATAGAGAGTTCGCACAGAGTCAAGCAGGTATTAAGTTATTTAGAAATGGATTTGCTGTAAAACCTTTCGGTATTGATGGAGATGATTGGTTAAGGTTAAGAGATTCACAAACAAAAGGTAGTTCATACTACCCTCTTCGACCAGCTAATGTTATAGGATATTTTTCAATTGATGAAGGTATTAACAGCGAGTTAAAAGACAAGACAGATAGAGAAGGTTTAGTGTCTAATCCATTTTCAAGAAATTTTTTTACACTATCTTTTTTCATTAAAGATGAAATAAATAGATACCAAGAATCAATTAGAAGAGCATATAACGACTTCTTAAACGCATACAAAAAAGAAAACAACGGTATAAAAACTGTTCATCAAGCATTTAAACAGCTAAAAGAAACTAAAGCCCAAACCGAAGAAGTTACCCAAGAGTTTAACAATGCTGTTTCTATAACGGGTAAGGCTATTTCTGCGTCTAAAAAACTTGTCAATAAAACTAAAAACAATCCATTATTTACTACAGACCAAGAGAAAGAAATAGGAAGTCAAATAGAAACCATTTTAAAGGAACTAGAGTCTGTTCAAAATACACTTTTTAAACTTAATAAAGTTATTGTTAAGGCAAATCAACTAAATGAAGTAATAGATATTCTAGAACCAAAAATAAAAATATTAGAAGAACAATTAAATAATTTTTCTGAATTAGCGAGCCTAGGTCTAACGGCTGAATCAGTTAGTCATGAATTTGCAACAATAGCAGATAGATTAGCAGAAAAGGCAAGTTTTTACTCCCATAAATTAGAAAGTAAAAAGTTAACAGATGCTGATATTTACACTTTAATGCAGTATATAAATTCCACAGTTAACGGTTTAAAAGTACAATTAAGACATTTAGATCCTGCCTTAAAATATAATAGAGAAAAGAAAACAAAATTTTTGTTTTCTAAATTTCTTAATGATGAGAAAGATTATTATAAAAATCGTTTTGAAAAACTAGGAATAGAGTTCATTCTTGAAATAGTAGATGATTTTTCTATTAAAATGAATAGAGGGAAATTAACCCAAATAATAGACAATTTATTGAATAATTCTGAATACTGGTTAAAAGAGAGAAAGCAAAACGAAAAAAGTTTTACTCCTAAAATTTTGATAAAAGTAGAATCTCCTTGGGTTTATGTCTATGATAATGGCTTTGGTATAGCACCCGCTATTGAGAATCAAATTTTTGAACCTTTTGTAACCACTAAACCTAAAGGAGAAGGTAGAGGTTTAGGGTTATTTATTATTCAGCAACTGTTAGATTCTTCAGGTTGTTCAATAATACTTGAACCTACTGTAAATGAAAATAAAAGAAAATACATTTTTGCTATGAACTTTTCAAATACTATTGATAGCTAATGGATGAAAAAATAACGATAAATAGTAAAGGTAAGCCATTTGATATTCTTCCTGAAAAAAAAGCTCCAGTTGAAGATAAACGCTTAAAAGCAATAGAGTCTACCGCTCACTTATTAGATAATGAAAATGTGGCATATATTATCTACATTGATGATAAGTTTGATATTAATGGCCAAAAAGAAGAGTATATTGCTAGACTTAATAACTTAAAAGCTGAGGGTAATTATATTACAAGTGATAGATTTAATACAATAGACTGGACAGGGCCCGCTCCAAGGTTTGAAAAATTAATTTCTCAATTATGGGAAACTAGTGATAATAAATCAGAATTATTATATGAAGTTTGCACGCATATAAAAGATGACGACAGTGCTAATGTTATACCTGCACTAGAAATAGAAAAATGTTATGGTGATAGAATTAAATTAATGACTCCTGATGAATGGCTAAAAGACAATTACCAAGAAATTAAAGCTCTAGAGGAAGGACAGAGAGTTATATGCTTATTTGATTTTGAGTTTCAAACTGGGAATACATTGTTGCCAGGTAAAAATGGTGCTCAATTAGCAAAATCATTAATTGATGAAAAGACTTGTTCTGATAAGGTTGTATGCGGCATATTTTCTCATAAGTTTGCTGAAGATCAGGAAGATGAGTTTAGAGAAAAATACTCTATTGAATATGATGTAGACAAAAGTAAGTTCTATACCATATCAAAAAGAAGATTTGCTTTTGATCCACAAATAACAGGATTTGCAGAAGGAATTAAAAACTTATTATTACTTCCTTATATAGAACAACTAAAAACAGAATCTTTAATTGTCTTAGAAGAATCCAATAAAAAAGCTGGAGAACGCATTAATGATATTACACCTAATACTTTTAATCATATTATTCAAAAGTCCTCATTGAAAGAAGGGGTTTGGGAAATTAGTACTCTTTTTAGGCTTTATGGTATACTCTCAAAAGAAGAAAACTATAATATGATTTCTGATTCTACTCTAAGACTAAAGTTTAATAATTCTATTAATAGGATTAGAGAAATAGACTCGAAAGACACTGGGTATAAATCAACATTTCCTAATCATCAACTTATAGAACTAAGAAATAGTGAACTGTATTTAAGTGGTGAAATAATTAACAAACTACACTTACCATTAACTAATGGTGATATTTTTGAAATAAAGAAAAAAGAATACATTCTATTAGTTCAACCTTGTAACTTAGCTTTAAGAGCCTACAAGGAAGAATGCGGGAAGCGAGATTATGAGTATGACACAGGTATACTTATTCCTTTAAAATTTATTACAGAAGATAGATTAAATATTAATATGGAAGAAGTAAAACAAGGCCAAATAAATGATAAAGTTTTAGTATCCTATTTTCCAGGTTTTAAAACAATTTCTCTAAACATTTTAGATTTAGTTGTTTTTAACGAGAGTGGCTCTTCTTCAATTGATTTAAACACAACTTCACTGGATAATGATGTTATTCATTTTCCTTGGAAAAAACGTTATGAATATATTCATAAAGACTTCTTGAATTATGAAAATAAGCTTCATCAGTTTGATGCTTTGAAAGAAGGTTATAATTTACTCCTAACTAATAAGCAAGCAGCTTTAAAAAGCTTAAAAGAAGGAAACGGAGATAAAAGAGAAATCAAAGCATTAAGTAAAGAAATTGGTGTGTTAAAAAAGAATTTTAGTGATTCTTTTAACAATATAATGAATATTGAAGATTTAAAAAAATTTAAAATAGACTGTTCAAAAATTTATGATGAAACTAATAGAATTTTGAATTTACAAATTAAACGAAAGAGACATTACAAGAATCCTCATTCAGATGATTTACTCCAAAAGTTTATGCAATATCTATCAAGAAATGCATTTGAACATGACTTTACAAGTAGTTAATGAGTAAAAAGAAAAAACACCACTATGTTCCAAGGTTTTATTTAAAGAGATTTTCTGCTAATAATGAAGGGAAGTTTTTAGGATTATATAATTTAGAAAATGAAGTTTTTATTGAAAAAGCTCCATTAAAGAATCAGGCCTGTAAAAATTATCTTTATGGTAAAGATGACGAGATAGAAAATGCATTAGCCTCTATGGAAAGTGAAGTAGCTAAAATGTTTTATTATTGGACTGAAGAAAGGTTACTTTTTCCTCCACCTCCTGAAACTAATGGTTTTAAACTATTAAAGCAGTTCATTTTGTATCAATCTTATAGAACTCCTAAATCGGGAATAGATATAACGAAAACTATTAATCAAAGCCTAAAAAAAGTAATAAAAGAATTTAAGCCAGATCTATGGAAAAGTTTTAAAGATTCTACATTAATATATGAAAACCCAGAATTACTAGGTCTTTTAAATTCGGTTAAACATATAAATCTTTTAAATTTTCTTGATTGTAAATTCTTAGTCAATCTGTCATTACTTCCTTTTATCACATCAGACGCACCAGTCATATACTATAATCAATTGATGGAAAAAGCGGGTAATTATGTTGGTGCTACCGGGTTAGTAGCTAAAGGACTTCAAATTTTTTATCCAATTCACCCCAGATTAATGATATGTTTATATGATCCAAAAGTATATGATTTTGGAGATGGTAATGAAGATTGTAGCGCTACGGAATCAATAGAAGAAGTTCACTCTTTAAATGGTTTACAGCTTATAAATTCACAATCTCAATTATTCTTTAATCAAAATATTTCTAAAGAATATATTATTGAACTATCAAATAATTATAAGGAATATAGACAGTCTTCAAAAAATATAAATGAGATTATTAAACAGGGTAACAGGAAGTTCTTATTTACTAGTTCCGAAAGTGCTCACATTGATTTGGAGTTAAGTTTTTTTAAGTTAAAAATAAACCCTTTAAATTTTAAAAATGAGATTGCACCTATAAGACACTCATCCTTTAAGCAGAAAGTAAATAAGATAGATTTTAATGATAAAAATAAGTAGCTATATTGAAATTGTATCCGTCAACTGTAAATCTCTCTAAAATAGCTACGATTAAAACTTTAAATATTATAAAAAATTTAATCTTTTAAGTGAAGAAAATCAAAAGTATGTTGATATCCAAATTGTAAGCAAAGCTAATCAGACACTACAAGAAAAAACACAAACACATGATTTTCAACAACTTACTATTCTTTAAAATTATTCAGACCTCTTACCTAATAAAAAATCCTGATCTCTACAACATAAAATACTACAAATCAATACATTAAAAATTGAAAAGATAATTTTTTTAGTCATTTTTTCGTCAAAACAGTGCTCCTAAACGGTGCTCCTCAGTAAAAAAGTAAGAAAATAATACCAAAAATGAAGTCCTTAAAAAAAGTAACCCTCTCAAATTGAGAGGGTTATAAAGGGTGAAAGACCGGGTTCGAACCGGCGACCTCTGGAACCACAAGCGGAAAGCCTAAATACCAAACCCTCTATAAATCAATAAGTTAAAAATTACAAGAGTCCGAAAAACAGTCGATTTCGATCAAAAACGATGCTCTGAAACGGTGCTCCTACTCATTTTTTATGATAGACTTAATTTTAATATAAAGATTTGAAATTTTTTAATAACAAGATTAAGGTAAAACAATTATTTCTTACACAAACGGATTCACATCTGGAGATGTTCCTGATGGATACCCCCATGCTACATATTGACTTTTATTCTCATCTGTATCAAGATGTACGAAGGTTTTACCAACACCGATCCTTTTAAATCCTATATTACGTGCTTCATATACTAATTGATCTCTAATGTGTGTTGAAGGCACACCAATATCAACTGCTTTACACGTGGGGATCTTGTGAGAAGAACTAGAAACACCACCGACCTTACGATTGTGAGATTCACTTCTTGCCCCTGAATTTATCCAATCAAATATCGGATAGCCTGTTCGCATTTCTAGCTGTTGTAACTTCATCAATAAACCGCTGTCCATACAATTTCCTGAGCCTGGCATGTCAGGACTGTCAAAAGCTGATAGATCGATTGTGCGTGTTGCTATTCGATTCGAATTCTTTGTAGATTTGAATTTTCTATAAACAAAATAGGCACTTAATGCAGTCAGCGCAAAAGTGCCTATTGCTAGATAGATCAATTTATTATTGTTACTTTCCTCCACAACCACAACCTTTTTTTTCTGAAGCCAAAGCTTTGCCTTTTTTGTGACGTATGTATAGATCTGAACCAAGCTTTATGCTACTGATCAATAAGAATGCTCCAAATAGTATGTTTAATGTGCGACCGCCTTTATTTATGTTCATGATCTTTTTTAGTTTTTATATTTTTGAATTTCGTTTTCAAGTTCATTGATCCGTTCACGTTGCAGGGTAATGATTCGATTCATTTCTGCATTTTTGTTCTCCAGCTTCAAAATTGTTTGACTCATTTGCGCATTGTTATTTTCTAGTCTTCCAATACGCTCACGTTGCAAAGAGTTTTTATTTTCAAGTTCTTTGATGCGTCTATCCATATTTTCAGTCCATAGCTTGTAATTTTCAACAACCAAACTATTTGCCTGTGCATTGAGATTGTTGATCTCTGCATTTTTAAAACGCTTGTTCATCCTAAGTTGGAATAACATTTCAACGACTTTCCAAAAACCCGTAGCACCAAATACAATAGCGCAAATTTTTAGTACTGTCATCATCCTTTATTTTAAAATTAGTACTGAAGAAACTATTGCCAAACCAGCAGTTAAGATCCATTTGACAAACTTTCCTTGTCTGATTTGTTTGTTCTTTTTTTTGATCGTTCTATTGAGCGCATCTATGTGAAGCTGGTCATTTGTTTGCATACTATTAAGATTGGTGATCTTGGTTTGTAAACTAAAAATGATTAGATCCTTTTCGTTTAATAAGCGATTGTATCTTGTAATATCAATTTCAAATAAACTGATCAAGGTGTCCTGATAGATACTATATTCAAACTTCTTAGCAATGAACCTTGATTGCTCAATGGTGAAACAAAAATAGGATTCACTCCCTATGGTTTTTCTGATCGGTGCTAATGTTTGAGAAATACAGGTAAAGCTCCATATTAGACATACGATCGATAGCATTGATTTTTTCTTTGATCTCATAATGTAGATTTTGAATGATTTGCTGATTTTCATTGATCTGATCTTGTAAACTATCGTTTGTCCTTTGCCGTTTGAGTATGAGTGAATCTAGCTCTGCATTCTCATGCTCAAGCCTTAGATTTTCTCTCTCAAGTTCAATGATCGTTTGATTGTGATCTTCACTCCCACTCAAATTGAAATAGTGAAGTAAACCGATAGTGACAGCTACAATAGTTACAATAGTTACAATAGAAATAATGAATGTTCTAATTTTCATACTTTGTAGGCTTTGGTTGTTTTATCTGAAAAAAGTAGCGAATCACTTTTTGAATAAGAAGCTTGTGGAATACAAGGGCGAATACAAAGGATTGCAATAAAACTTCAACATCGCCAATTGAATAATCTCTGATAAAGTAGACCGTAATACCATAGAGGACTCCAATGAGTAGCACACGATACCGTGTGGCAATTTTGAACCTGAAAATTTTGTAAAACAATCCTGTTATATATTCAGAATTGCATCCGTAACAGATTAAGATAAACGTAAATATGTATGCCCAATCAAGGCTATTTATATAATCAGATAATTGTGTGATGATCTCTCTCATGTGTTCTATGTTTTTATTTTTAAATGTGATCGGATCGTTTGTATTTCTGCTTTTATAGCGGTTAATTGATGATCAGGAACAACGTTTTTTACTAAGTTGGCTATCACAATTATGGCAATTCCACTAAGTAACAAGGCGATGATCACTTTCAGCAATGTTTGATTTGTTAGTGTAATGGTCACTTCTGTTTTCAAGCCATCCTTGTCAACAAGTCCATCGATCAGATCTTTAATACTTCTTTTTTGTGGCATTTCTTTTCTTTTTTGGTTTGCCTTCCATATTTAATTGTGTGTAGAGCTGCTTTGTAACAGTATCAACTTTTAAATAGCGCTTTACATGTTCTACGGTTAAGGCATCATACTGATCCGTTACAATACCGCTAGCACCATGATTTTTTAGCATGTACACCTTTAAGTTCCATACACGTTTTCCTTTACTTCCTAGTTGTAAGGGAAAGTCATCATTTGCCGCTTTTTCTTGTGTTTTTGTTATTACTTCAATAGGCTGTTCCACCTCAATATCATGGACAGGTGATAGCACTTTCGGTTCTGATTCTACTTTGAGTTCTTTTTTAATTGAATTCTCAATTTTAAGTGGCTTCGAGCAAATGAGCTTTGCATTATCCTCTATTTTAACATCTTGACCCTGTGTTTTTGAAACAGTCTTTTTCATTGGTCTATTTTTTATAACACTAAGGGGTGTAGTAGCTTTTTCCGCTTTAGAATCGGTAGCCTTTTTTAAAGGTGTCCCCTTACTTTGATCTTTTTTAAGATCTTCTACCCTATCATTCTCTACAATGACAATAAAGTCAGCGTCTTGGGTTTCTTCTTGTTGCTTGAGTTCTTCTTCTCTATTTCTTAGTATACAATAGGCGATGTATCCACATACCAAAATTCCGCCTGCCACTAAAAGTCGTTTTCCTAAACTGATCGATTCCATTATTTTCCTAGTGTTTTTAATGCTTTTTTCATTTTTTCGATATCTGTGGTAGTGAAAACCGTTTTACCTAATTTTCTCTTTGCCGCTTTTGCAGTCTTTGGGCCGAATGCTCCATCAACCCCATCACGCTTTGCTCCTGTCTTTCCTAAGTCTTCATGTAACATCTTTAAGTAGCGTTGTAAGATCCTTACTAAACTACCTCGACTACCATATTTGACTACGATTTTACTTGAACTTGCCTGTACAGGGATTGTCGTTTTTGTGCCTGAAGAAGTAAATGGTGGGGTGTATCTCGATGGAGAAACAGCAATGTTTGCTGTTGACTGAGCTATTCCTGATTTTTCTTGGCTTTGCTTTTTCTTCTTTTTGCTCATCACATAGTAGGTAATTCCTATACCTGCAACGACAAAGACGATACTCCCGATAATCAATGGGGTTTTATGCTTTGCCAAGAATGAAGGTGCTATTTGCATTTGTTTTTTCATGTGCTTGTCTGTTTTTACGTTAATTTATAATTAGGTAATCGGTTTATGTATTGCCACACGTACTGTTTCATTTCTGAATGACTTAAAAAACTATTTAGATGTTGCCATAGATCTTTATGGTTATGGTTCTCATAATACGCTTTGGATAGGCTTGCTACATCGGTTTTGCTTTGTAATTTCTTGAATACATCACGCACAGCATATTCATCATCATTGAAAGTTCCCCTAGCATTGTGAAGTGTTTTTACAAGGTGTGTTGCCGTTGATCTATTTAAAACAGCAATCTTTTTGGGATATACCCATTTTTTAACATCTTCCAAATAGTTCATGTTAAAGGGTTTGTTCCAATTCGGTTCTTGTTTTAGCGAAGCTGTGGCAACTGTATTTACTTTAATACCACTTCCTATGTTTGATCGGGTAGGATCGATCGAGTAGCCTAACGCACTCTGTTTTCCTTTATTTTTGAAATAGATGATTCCGCCAATACCTCCTAAAAGAAGTGTCCCACCACCGATCATCCACCATGTTCTTTGTGTCATTTTCATACCTTATGCAGTTCTGTAATTTGGTTTTGTATTCACTATATCTAATACGGTCTTGATCTCCTCTTTCCCAAAACGATCTTTCAGTACATCAATTAAATTTTTTGAATACTCCTCTTGATACGCTTTGACCACTTGTGATACTTGTACTTTGTCTTTGAGTTGCCTAAACACACCATATACTTTCTGCTCATCATCCCCACCCTGATACCAAGCTTTAAAAGAACTTTTTATTTGATTCGCATAATGAGTTGCCGTACTTTCCTTTAAAGCTAGGATACGCCCGCCTACTACTTGACTAACCTTATCCAAATAATGAATGTCAAAAGCATTCTGACCGCCGATACCACTTTTTATTGGTTCGATCCTAGCACTTAGTGCTGAAAGTAATTTGCTAGTGAGTCGTTCTCGTTTTTTAGTGCGTCTACCTATGATCACACTCCCTATAAGTAACACCACCACTCCAGCTCCCGATATGATCAAGATGTTCTTTTTCATTTGCCTAGTAATTTTGCCGCCTGTCCTGCGGGAGTTAACATCGCTAGATCTTTTATAGTGGCATTCTTTGTAGAGTTTCTAAGCATGATGACAATCCCTATCAGCACTACAATTAAGAGTATTGGAATCCCTAGGGATAAGATCTTTGTCATGTTCTTTCCAAATCCTAATATGCTTCCACCAATTCCCGATAGGTCTGCAATGGTTCGTGTTGCCATATTAGATACATTTAAGTCATTTGTTTTAAGCCATTTGTTAAAGGTTGGACTTGTACTGCAAAAAGTTGATCCGTTCGACTTCCATGTCACTAGCCAGATCATTTTGGCATTGTGTTTTCCTAGCTTTTTTTTGAGTTGCCTGTAATAACTTGTCCAAAAATCACAGGTGTCCTCTGCTTCAGGAATAAGAAATACTTGATCTTCTACTTGAATTTGAATTGCCATAAACTATATATTGAAAATTGATCGGGTGTGTGATACTACCTCTGATTCTTTAAAGCCTTGTTTTTTTAAAAAGGTTTCCAAACGACGCTTTTGCCTTGATTGAGTCTTTAGAAATGATCGTCTATGATACTGCGATGATAGTTCTCTAGCGATCCAAAATCCAACAGCAAGCGTCAATAGTGTTCTCATACTTTTGACCTTGGTTTGTTATATATGTTTTTTTCAGGAATTCCAATTGAGTCAAGCCAATCCCCTACACTAAAGGCGGGACTATCCTCTGTAATTTTTGTTGGCACTTCATTAAAGCCTAGAACTAAAATGTTTGGAAAACGCAATACATAGAATTTTACAAGGGTTTCAAGTGTATTTTTTTGCGCATCGGTACGGGTATCTTTTTCCCATGCTTCTTTAAGGGTTCTCCCCCCTACATAAGCAATATGTTTTGCAATGCCTGTCAAGTTTTGAATTCCATTAGAGATCCCCCAAATATCCGTTTGGGTTGGGTTGTCCTCTCCTATGATCACTTGTAAACTTCCGTTAAATGGTATTAGATAGTCAAACCCTGGTCGATTAAGACCTAAACCACCATTGCGCTTTTCTTCGGTGTGCTTTTTTATGATCACATCTTTGCCAAAGTCCAATGCTTCGGAAGTATTTGTACTGTGAATGATCAAATAATCTATTTCTTTCATCTGTTTATTTTTTTATTTAAGCGTTTGCTAATTCTCTAAAACCAAGTAATCTGTATGCGGGATATTGCTGAATATTCACTTGGTTATTTTGATTCCCTCCAAGCACATAGATCTGTTTTTGATCTTCTGAATACCCTATGAATACCCCCACATGACCTTTCCAACTATGCTTTCGCTCTCGCCATAGTACCACCACATCACCTTGTTGTGGGGTGGTTACTTGTCTGCCTACTAAAAGCCATGAACGTGCATTTAATTTTCCGCTTTTTTGTTTTCCTGCCTTGAGTGCTACCCAGTTCATAAAGGCACTACACCAAGCCGTTTCGTCCGTTGTAACCCACCTGTGTCCAATCTCTTTGAAGTAATTGACAATAATAGGATTGTGCAGTTTTCCTTTTTTTTCTCTAACGCCATATTGGCTTAATGCTATTTCTAATACTGTTTTCATACTGCTCTTTGTTTTAATGTTCCTTTTTCCAAGCTTTTGGAATTCCTTTACTTTGCGCTACACCTGTGGAAACGCTCGACTTCTCAGGTAAGAAATTGTACATCTCTAATTGCTTGTAGTAGATCAAAAATGTGACTTGTTGATCGGGATTGATCTTAAAGCGCCAACAAACACGTCCATCCACGATCTGTCCTTCCATTTCAAATACTTCAGATACGTTTCCAAATCCCTGCGGAGAGTGATAGCCCCCTAGTGATATAGGTTCGCATAGCTGCTTGCCTGAGATAGAGGTTTCTATGATCTGTAAGGTATTGATACGCTGATTAGTTGAAGCCACTACTTTCATGTGCGTGATGATCATAGGATTGTATTTGAAATCCTGTCGAATTTGTTCATAATCCTGATTGACCTTTACTAATAATTTTGAAACACGGGTGTAGATAAAGAGCTGTTGTAGGGTTGAATTGTTGAGCGCAATTGCGCCATTTTTGGAACTGATCGCAAAGCTTCGGTCAAAAGCTACGATCGCTAGGGTATCAACCACTTGAAGATCTTCATCAATTCGTGTAAAGTCTTGATCTGTTTGATTAGCCACATAGATATAGGTATCTTGTGGATTGTAGTGAATATCAATAGGGGAACTCCCTGTGTTGAGCGTTGTTTGAACCGCTAGGGTTTGTCCATCTGCCACCAAGACTGAATTAAGGGTATCATAACCAATGTACATGTACTTACTTATAGGGTGGTAATAAAACGAAACATGATTTTCATTAGTGGTGACCCTTTCAAACCACCCTCTTTTATTTCCTGCTGTATTGTAGACTTCCACATCATTATTGACCACGTTATGCACATAGAGATCACCATTATCAGTATTGATACCAATATTTCGCAACCCCTCAATAGTTAAATGCTCAATGATCTGATCATCTAAGGTGGTGATCTTTAGGATCAGATTCCTAAATGGTTCGGATATATAGTAGCAATCTAAAACAGGATCATATCCTAGATCGTATGGCTCATTTACAAGTTGTATGCGACGCAAGACTGTAAAGGTCAGATCCACGACAATGAACTCTTTTCCACTTGTTCCCACAATGGCTACACAACCATATTCAGCACTATTGGGATTGGTATTTACCACCATACTTATAGGGTTGACCGTTAGGATCACATCAGTATGTAAGGCAATGGTTTGTACAACTTGTGCCTGATCATCAACTACTGTAATGGTATCATCCCTATAATTGATCACATAGAATAGGTCATTTACAGGGTTGTAGATCACCTCATAAGAATCCCGATCAACATCTGCTTCCAATTTTACTTGTTCACTACCATATAAAGGATCAGCTATGGGAGCGCATTTGTTTGCTCCCCATAAGGTGATCTCTCGTTGTTGTGCGCTGCAATTGGTAACTGTGATCTGAGCAACCTGATTTTCTTCCAACAATTCCTTGTAGAATGATCGTAAACGCTCATTCCTGTCATACCAATTATATAGTTGCTTGCTCATTTGCTTTATAATTTTCAATGAAATTAATAACCTGTTTTGTTCTACTTATTTGTGACCTACCCACCATTTCAGGGGTATTACCAAATACCTTCGTTACCGCATATACCGCTTCAATAGTTGGAAAACCATAATCCAAGTATTGCTTTATACCGCATAGATCTGCCGTGGTCTGACTTCGTGTATTTAAAAACCAATGGCATCCCTCATGTGCAAGAATGGCAACACGGATCGGTATGGTATATCCAAGAAATAATTTCCGAGATATTTGAACACGTGGCATTTTCCGATGTGTTCTAGCGGGGGTGATCAGTTCATTTCCAAAAGCATCCGTGATCGTGGGTAAGTATTGAAATAAAAATTCACCATCACTACTCTGATAAAACCCTGGAGAAACGTATCCCGCTTTTTCCGAAAAGTTAACCGCAAATTCAAAAAATTGATATTGCTGATCGGTTGCCCACATTTTGATCTCAGGCATTTTTTCTACACGAACCGCTTGAATTTCAAAACTCTTATCATTGGAACTATTCTTGTCATAGATCTCCATTTCTAAACTTTTTGGAGATACAGGCATAGAAACGATAAATTCACGCACTACACCTGATTCTTTAAAGAATGCTTTGCGCCTGAAATAGTACGAGTTGGGGTACAATGGGTTGTACAACCTGATCCCTAAATGAAATGGTCTTTTCGATAGAATGGTCAGGCGAATTCTAAAACGCTCATGATTTGAGGGAATCGTTGTGATCATGGATTAAATGTTTGTACTTGTTTTGCTTTGTTGTTTTGCACGATCAACAGTCCGACCACCCCAACTAAAACGATCCCACCTATGACATAGATAAATGTTGGAATTCCCTTTTTTTGCTCCTGCTTTTCTTGTGCTGCTTGGTCATCAGTACTGCCAACTGAAAACTGATAATCAGAACCTTCCTCATTAGATATGTCCGCAGTTTGTGTATCTTTGGGTAGTACTATGGCGTCAATAACACCACCTATGGCAGTTGCACCACCTATGTCTTTGTAGATCTGTCCTACATCTTTGAAAAATTTACTCCGCTTTTGTTTTCGCTCTTGAACTTTGGCGGAAGAATTTCGTTTTAAACGTCTTGCCAGTCGTTTGGCTTTTCGTTTAGCTTTTCGCTCGGCACGCTTTTTTTTGCTTCCAAAAAAATCGTCGTAATCATCTCGTAGAAGATGATCTTCAACAAGATTTAGTGTTTCCCCTGAGATCATTTATGCTGATTTTTTTAGTCCTATTTTTATTTTTTTGCGGTATTGAACATACTTGTATATTCCAAAACTTGCCAGTCCAATGATCGCTATACCCGTGACAATCTTGACGATCTTTCCAACCCTAGTATCTGATTGTTTCCCTTTATCTAAAGCTTCTTTACTTTGCTTGTTTGTAGCGGGAACTTGTGTTTTATCCGTGGAAACTTGTGGCGATGCTTGTTTTACTGCACCCGTTTGTTTCATAAGTTTCGCAATCCCTATTTTTCTTGTAGGATTTGATGCTTTTTTATTGTTTATAGAAGCATTTCTAACCAATATACTAGGTTTTACAACTCCTGTATTGTTGCTTTTTTTAAAGCCTGTTAGTGGCGGCAATTTAGTAGGACGACCTTTGACAATTTTAGGTTGCCTTTTGCTCGGTATTTTTACTGCAATCGGAAAACCATTAGGATCAGAGCGAACAGGCGGTCTTCTTCTGCCAAATCTTCGTTTTTTTATGCCACGAAATTGCTTTCTGTTATACTCATCATACTCTTCTATCTGTGTGCTTGCTAGTGGATCTATCATAGTGCGTAGCTAAAATTTGATTGTACATTTACCCAATTACTGATTTGAAACCTATATCAACTTTTGTAAAAAGGCGTATCATTCTCGTTATTTTATACTGAATTAAAACCTTGTATGCTCTAATTTCAGTTTAGTGTCGTATCTATTATTGTGGCATTTGCACGCTACTGACCTGTGGCATTGGTGGATACTGCCTGTAAGGAGGTGCTTGCGTTTTAGGTTTAAGTGCAATTACTAGGATCACGCCAATAACGACCACTCCAGCACCGATACCCATGATCATGTTCATCTTCTTTTTCTCGGCTTCAGCTCTTTCTCTAGCTTCTTTGGCTTCCCTGACTCTACGTGCTTCCGCTTCTCTTGCACGCCTTTCTGCTTCTCTACGTTCACGCTCTTGTTGTGCTTGCATTTCTCTAAGGCGACGCTCCATATCTCTTTTTGCAGCATTGGCTTGTGCCGCAGCATTAGCCGAACTAGCTCCTGATGAGCTACGCCTTTTTTTCTTGCCGAGTAATCCACCTACGATTCCAAGCGCACCTTTGGCGATCGCTCCCCAAAATTGATCGTTTTCCTGCTTAGAAAATCGAATCATTAGCTTTTCAAGGGAACTTATAAATTGCTTGTTTCCTAACTTGATCTGCTCTACCACTTCGTTAATAAGTTGCTCTTTTGAGGGATTCCCTTTGAAAAAAACGTGATGATAGGCTAACAACTCCTGAACAGGTTTTGAGTAATTCAATACCAAATAGGTCAAGTTGTCAATGGCTCTATTGTATAAAATCTGCTGTTTATTCATTATTTTGATGTAAAATTTAATCCGTTACCAATGATGATTCCTGCAATAAATACCACCCCTACAATGATTAGATCTTCTTTGGTAGGGGCAAATCGGAGTTCCCCCGACACAGGCGTAGATACAGTTTGTTTTTTGGCAATGGCTTTTCTTGTTCGCAGTTCATTCCAAACAAGTTGCACCTCTTGTGCTAATTTTTTCTCATTTGGATTCTTATTGGACTCCTTTAGGATGCGATCGTAATAATTTTGCAATTCAGCAATGGTGTAATTCTCGAATTGATCTAAGAAATTATACTGATCCTCTGAGTCATTGTTTTTTGAATACCCACAAGATTCGCATGTGTTTTGAGCATCATTATATGCGTCATTTTCACAGGATTCACATACGCTTTTAACGGGTATGCTATTGAGCTTTAAAATTGTTTCCTTATCAGGATGCAATCTGATGAGTTGTTTTATTACTTTGCGACCTCGCTTGCGTACCAGCTCACGTATGGCTTCTGCTAGATGTTTTGGATTTTCAGGAACAACAAAACCATAACTATCCAATAATTCTGAAACCTTATCAATATTGTGATACACAATATAGTCGATACGATTCTGTGCTAATTTTGAAAGTGTTTGTGTGTTCATATTTTTTATGTAAAATGATAGCCAGAGAAAGGCTAACTTATACCTTGACTCTGGCTATCTTTAAAGACTAACTAACAAGGTGCTCTTGTTGTGTTTATCGCTTTTTACGTCTAACCAACTTGGTCGTGGGTTTTCTTGCTGGCTTTGGACGTACATAGCGAACTCTTGGAGGGGCAACACGTGGACGATAGCGTCTTACACGTCTACGTCTAGGACGCATACCGTACGCCGTTGGTCTTTTTCTTCGGATCAAATCCAATTGGGGTAAACCTGTGGTTCTTGGAGCGCTGGACAACTCTGCCACATTGCTTCCTTTTAACAGGTTGCCTAAGTTTGCTCTTGCTTTGATTGTGAAGGTAAAGACAGCCGTTACTCCATCCCCAATAACAACGTTGAGAGAGTCTTGTCCTGTAACGTCCATTTCAAAGTTGTCATCGTCGATAAGTGTTTGGGTAAAGTTCTGCGGAGAAGTCGCATTTCTTGGTTGGTACACACGGGTAGTCTTTGATCCCGAAGCGGTTCTACGATCAATTCGTAAAACATTATCGAATTGTAAGGCATTACTAACCGAGTATTTCATTCCCGCAATTTTAAAAGGATTGCTCTTGCTTTCCTCTCGTACTTCCTTGTGTGAGGATTCCTCGATATCTACCGTAACACCTGCGGGTTGTGCTTTTTCTGCATTACCGCCAAAGATTACGGCTTCTGCCGATGCTCCTGAAGTATTTTTAACAACAACGGTTAAGGTTCTGTCGTTTGGATCAATTTTTCCTAGGCTTGAACGAGAGTAGTCGTCAAATTCTTCCTCATCTTCATAGAGATCAAATTCTTCTTCATACTCATCGTCATAACCAACATAGTCATCGTCCATGCCTTCAAATCCTGTATCGAAGTCATCTTCCTCGTCATAGATCTCATCGCTATCATAATCATCGTACTGATCTTCAGCCGCTTCTTGATAACGCATAAGTTCATCTTCGTAACTCATAATATTTTGTTTTTAAAATGACTGTTTCTACAAAACAGTACGTTAATTGATTTTTTTAAATTGCTAAGGGTAGTATCTCTAAATACTATTTTTTAGCGGGCGTGGGTGTTTTACTTGCTGCTAGCTTTTTTGCTTTTCGCTTTTGAAGCATCGGTGCTACGATTAGCGTTCCTATTAGAATTCCTGCAACGCCTGTTCCCACCATATACATGATTGGCTTCCATGCGATATCTGAATTGTTTGCCATGTCCTTTTTTGTTTTAAATTTTGATTATTGGCGAAGGTTCTCTAAAACCTTTTTACTTTGTTCTCTACGAAGATTACATTTAAAGCTGGAAAAACATTTGTAAAATTTTGTGTACTACACAAAACGCCCAAAACGCCTATAAACACTCATAAGGATAACGTCTAAGTCATCAAAAAATGAGGGTAAGATTTCAAATTCTAATAATTGATCTTTAAACAGAAATAACTCTAGTCATAAGTAAAACAAGTTTTTTACATAGAAATCTTGCTTATATAGAATATCAATTGACCAATAAATAAGGGGAAGAATTTTTCTATGATTGAAAGAAAGTATAAATTTATGTGCGAATTTTATTTCGCATTAAAAAAGTGATTACATGATTAATTACCCATTAGAGAACTTTTATTAATAATCTCCAATTTTACAAAGGAAATTCTTAACGATGATAACTGAATAAAAAAATGAATGAAGTAAAAAAATGGATCAACATTGCTAAAAGTGATATTGAATCTTCAAAAATTTTATTAGAGAATGGTTTTTACAGTCAATCATATTTTCATTTTCAACAAGCTTCTGAAAAAGCAAATAAAGCATACTGGTTATTTGATGGATCTCTACAAGAAAATCAACTAAAAAAAATCAGTCATAATCAATTTAAGCCGCTAAGAAAAAATATAGTTTCGGAAAAAAATAAAATTGATTTTTTAAAAGATTTTGAACACAAGACAAACATGCTATTTAATAGTTCTTTATTAGATAAGAAGAATATTGAGGAATATGAAAATAACTTGAACAAAGCATTAAAATTTATTGATGGATTTAAAAAAACAAATTCCTTTGAATTTGAAGAAGATCAACTTACTCAAATGCTTGAAGTTTTAGAACAATTCAGAGAAATAAAAATTGAAATTCCTCATAACTTTCCTGATCTTGTTAAGCAAAATCTCAAAGATCAAATTGTATTTCTTAAAAAATTTAGAACTGAAAATGCTAATAAACAAGCTGATATTTTGATAGATACCTTAAATGATAAAGATAAGTTTAATGATTATCAAGATTCAGTTACTAATTTGAATAGAAAAGTTATAAAACTGCTATATGTTTCTAGTACTTTTAAGTATTGTTCGATTTTGACAGTTCAACATAGTAATACCACTAGGTATCCTGAAGGCTTGAATGGACAAAGTCCTATTGATGTTTACAATGAAAATTTACCTATTGTAAAAAATCAATTAAGTTTTTTGAAACATCTTAATAATTCATTAGATCGGTTAACCTTGTTGAGTGAAAATTATGAGTCCATAAAAAACGAGGAAATAACTGAGTCAATCGAAAATATTAAGCCTTTTAAAAATCCTGATTCAAGATGGGATTTTTTCGGAGCAAAAAATGAAGCAGATTTTCATAATTTGTTTGTCGTTTTAAAAAATACTCACAAGGACGTTCCAGAAAATATAGAAAATGAACTTATTAATTTTGAAAAACTTCAACAACTTAGCTATTATCACTATCCCGCCTATGGTGATGCTTTTTCAAGATTGACACGCATTTTTGAAATGGCTGTAAAAGCTAAGGCAAGAATTTTAAATATAGATTTAAAAAATTCAAATGATAGGGAAAAAACCTTGAATACACTTATTCAAGAAATTAGTGTTGGTTATAACAACTCATTTAGAGAAAATTTGAATTGGGGAAGAAAAATGAGAAATATGAATGCTCATCCCGATTTTAGTATAGTCTATGGAAATATGATTACAGTTCCACTAATCCGATTAGTAAATATTATTAATGACATTTTTAGAACGAAGGAGTTTTTTGAAGGTGAAATTAGACTTTTACGCAAGATAAATACTGATTATAAGTCGTTTAAGAGTGGACTTTGGAAATTAGAACACTATCTAATTCATTCTGTAGAAATAGCAGCGGTGAGAAATGGTTATTCGCTGTGGGTATTTTATCCTGTTATGCAAAATTACCCTTATTATGAAAATGGTAATTTATATAAACTTGATCCATTATTTTCAATTATAAAAAATCATAATATTATTGATAACTCTCTAATTTTAATCACCTACGATGACTTAAAAATAGAATTAATACCTACCTATAAATCTGAAAATATTGAAAAATTAAAACATTATCAAAATCAAATAGATTCGACCACCGATAATGTTAACAAAAAAATGGAAGCTTATAAAGAAGAAAGTTTGGGATATCAGACTGAACTTTTCAAACACCTAATCTCAATTTACTAATTTATAAAATGAAAGTTGTACTCGACTCAAATATTATTATCGCAGATTTTTGGATGAGATCGCCTAATTTTAAAATGCTTTTTGAAAGCGCAAAAAAAGAAGAAGTTATTATTTACCTTCCTAAAGTTGTAATTGATGAAGTTATCAATAAGTATCAAAAGCAGATCGAGAGTTCATTTGTAAAAGTCAATTCTGAAATAAAAACATTCTGTAAACTAACAAATTTTGAAATTGATAATCCACTTGATAATGAAATTTTAAAAGCATCGATATCTAAATATTCAGAGTATATAAATTACATAATTAAAGAAAATAAAATCTTAATTATTGAATATCCGAAAACAGATCATCAGTTTATAGCAAACAAAGCCATTAAAAAATTAAAACCTTTTAATGAGAATGAAAAAGGATACCGAGATTGTTTGATATGGGAAAATATAAAGACACTTCTTACAGATTATGATAGCGCAGTAAGTGAATTAGAGTTGGTATTTGTCACAGGTAACCATAGAGATTTTGCATCTAAAGATTTAAGATTACATTCCGATTTAAGATTACATTCCGATTTAATATCAGAACTTGAAGACGATCTTTTTGCCCCTAACTCTGTTATTATCTACCAAAGCTTAAACGATTTTAATAAAAAAATGGGAAAATTATTCTTTGAACAATCATTTAGTTTTGAAAAGAAACTTAAAAACAATGAGCCTTTAGAATTTGATATAAATTCTCAGGTAATTGATTTTTTATATGAGAATTATGTCGGTTCTGAATTATTTAAGTATGATGTACTGTTTGACTATGAAAATAGTGAGCCAACTATAAGTGGCATTTACGAAGATTTTGATATTGAAATAATTTCTGTTAAAAAATTAAATGCTTCAGAATATGTAGTAGATATTTCATTTGAAGTAAATTCAGAGATTGATTTCTTTTTAGAAAAAAGCAATTATTGGTATGCACTTGAAGATCGTAACAATGTAACTATTGTTAATGCTGATTGGAATAAATGGGTAATGTTAGCTAGTACTCAATTTTTAGTTCCTTTAACGATGACAATGATTATTAATAGTGAATTAGAGGTAAAAAGTTGTCAGATTAATTCAATTAATGAAAATTACCTTCCTTGATAATGTACTGACAATACTTATCTTATAACTATTACAGCAGCAAAAGAAGGCATCAAAGAACCGAAAATCAAAAATAAACAAGGAGCTTGATATATTTATTAACTTAACTTAGCATAATATCTGTCCTCTAAATGGGGGAATGATCATAGTTTTCATTCCCGATCATTTCTTTTTTTTACAAAAAAAACAGCACACACATGTAGCTTTTTTCATATTTTTATAAAAAAATAAAAAGGCTCTGTTTAGAATAAAAGCTCTTGTTATTCACTGAATTTAGCACAATAACAACAATATCTTTTGTACATACCTTGCCTTGAGGGTCATAAAAAAAGTACAAGCTTCTTACATATCCTAAATCAAATAATAACTTTAAATAGTTTCAAATGTCTAATAATTCAAATTTTATTCAATCCATTAAAAATAAATATGAATCTGTCAAAATTTGGTTTTGGGCATTGCCTGTTTGGAAAAGAGTTATATTATCTTCTCTGATCGGTGCTGTGGCAGGTGGTTCTACCATTAGATTCTTAAACACTTATGCTTTATACTATCATGCCATAAGGCAAGGTTTTAGAGTTCCTATTGAAGGGGTAGAATACATCAATTTGGCGATTGGTTTGGTTTCCTTTGGAATTATAATTGTTTCATTACTCTGTACAGTAATCTTATACTTATTATTCAAGTTACTTGCATATTTGTTTAATAAGTGGTTTAGATCAAATGAAAAGAAAATTTTATGGGTTCAATTGTATCTAGTATCATTATTGATTCTCACATTAATTGTTATATCGGCTAATAGTTATGAGAAGATCAATAAAGAAAAGTATGTAGTTCTAAACACTATCAATGATAGCTTACAGAAGATCAAGTTAGAACACAATGAGAAAATTTCTAAATACCTAAAAAAGCAACATCAAAAAAATCCAAACAGTTTTTTACAGTTTAGTGATACACTCGTGATTGTAAACAAACAAGGAGAAACTTATAAGATCATTGATAGACTACAAATAAACTTAGAAGATAACATAGCATATACTAATTTTACTCAGAAGAAAAAACTAGCTGAGCTTGAAGCTAAAAGAAAAATATCAGACTTGAATGTTAGGATTATTTTATTGATCCTTTTCCTAATTACTTATTTTCTCTTAAATTATGTAATCAATTCTGAGAAAAAAATAAAAGTTTTTACGCTGATCATAACTTTAGTTTTTACCTCTACACTTACTATTTCTTTTTTCAATCAATCCGTATACAAAAATTTTCTAAGGATCATTGGATATGGAGGTGAAATTCCAATAAAAATTGAGTATCGAAAAGCCGATAACAAACAAGCGGTAACCGAAGGCTTACTTCTAATTAGAAGTAAGCAAAGTATAATTTTAAAGAATCTAAAAACTGATTATAAAGAAGAAATACCCAAGGAAAGAATTTCAAAAATAACCTTTCTTTAATTAGAATATGATTTTTAAAATAGGCAATAAAAAAGTGGCTTCAAATAAATTTGAAGCCACTTTTTTATATTCCTATCTACTGCTTTATTGATCTTTGAGTTCTGGTACTTTACTACTAACTCTCATTATACAACCTGAATTACTTCCATCTTCACACCTACAATGGAAATTAAACTGCTTTGTTGCTGGATCATATGTTCCTCCTGGTGCACAACAGCTATTTCCCATACATGAGATAAAGACATCATCATTCTCATTGGTCTTACTAATATCATCTGTGAATTGACCAAATTTTAAGATTGCATCTGTTGGAAATCTAAAATTCTCGATACCACTAGCTAATACAATTTTAAAATCTTGATTATTGATATTGTAGTCTATTATAGCTACAACAGAATTTTTGTCTGTTTCTATATAAGAAACGTCCAATATTTTTCCTTTCCCCTTGGTAATTTTAAGATTTAGATCATTTTCAGATTTAGCGATTCTAACATTGTTAGGAGAAATTAAGGAATACTTTAGATTATCTTCTTCTATGGAAGAAATATCATCATTACAACTTGTTATGCCAACAAATAATAACAACAATAAGATTAATACGTTACTTTTTTTCATGATTTTTGGTTATTTGATGTAGCAATGTAATTATAATTTTTGTAAGTTTTTTACATCATATTGTAAAAATTATTGAAACTTTAAAAAATCGAGGGTTTTCCCGTATTTTTCATAAGTGTAATCCCCCTAATTATTCTAATTTCAATAAATATACTAGGCAGATAACACCACTATTTTTGTTAAAAAATGTAATTCATCGGTAAATTAAGTCTTTTAAACCGAAAAACAAAGCCTTTTGTAAGAAAAGAAATATAAAGATATTAAACAATGAAATGATCTTATTTTAGGTATTTAATTATCATGATAGCGAAGTTTATCAGTTATCAATTTGATGATCGCTTCGTTTTTGGTTTTATAGATCTTGTTGTTTTTAAAATCTTCTTCACCCAACATCATCCGTATTTTTTTGCTTTCCTCTTGGTCAATGAATTTTTTACAAGCGCGAATAAAGGCACTTCTACTGCATCCCTTAATACGTTGCTCACGCATGTTGACATACACAAAAAAGCTTTTTTGTACTTTGTATTGCTGCTCTGTAATCACTCCTCTAGCAAAGGCAGATGAGGACAATTCATACTGCTCATCTACGATAAGCTGTGCAATACGAACCATTTCATATTTGGGAATACGGTCACGATATCGGGTCACATCATCCACCTGATGATGCAACCTAAGCCATGTACAATTTTGCCACTCAGAAGTTGTGATCTTCGCTACGGATTGATGTGTTAAAAGAATATCAATACCCTTATGACGAACCGTACACAATGCGCCGATCATAGCCTGCCCTTTAGCTCCTGACATATAATGGTCAATATCATCCAATACCACCAAGCCATTTTTAAAGGACTTCATAATTTTAGTGATGACCTCTTTTTTATCATTGTTATCCATAGGAGAGCTGTCAGGATTAAACGGACGAATGCGCCGCGGCGATACTTTGGTAAGCTTATGCAAATGATTAGGACTGACCGTAACAAAATTAGGATAATCATCATCATTGGTATCAAAAGCAAGTACTTTACGCCCCTTTTTACCTGCAATGAGATTATCCATCATATAACGTTTTATTTCCTGTTTATTTCGGTAGGTTTTCCCAACGCCTGTTTCTCCGCACACAAGCATGATCATTGGTTGGCGCTCTGATGCTTTTTTGATTGCTTTCATATTCTAAACTAGCCTATTTATCCTCTGTTGGTTCTGCATATTCCATGATACTGTTTTCAGCTACTTTACTCTCTGTAACAATCTTATGCTTGTTATCATCTTTATCTAATTCCTGCTCCGATACTTCCTGTACGATCTCTGATGCTTCAGGTGCATTAAAATCCTCTTGGTAATCATTGGAAGCCTTGTTTTGTTCAGATGCTTGTTTTTGCTCTTTGATAATTGTTAACAAACGATTTTCTAAATTTTTATTCTCACTACGGATCTCCATGATCGTTTGTCCTTTTTTGATCATGATCGAAGCTACTGCGCCCATGAGTTGTTGTTCAGGGGTAAGTTGTTTGGCTTTTTTACGAATTACCTGTGAAAGCAATGGACGTAGTAATTCTTTGTCTTCGCTGTCTAATAGAATTCGCTCAACATTCTTTTCATTTTGAGTGTCGATGACCTCGACAATTTCACCAAATTCATAAAATTCTTCGTGCTTTTTAACTTTTACAAAGAAACTTCCACCCGCCCTTAGCACATTGTTGGTGATTCCAAGCAAGGCATCTGCGGTTTGATTTGCCTGTGAGAGTGGTATTTCAAAAGCGGTATCGTTTGCTTGTTCTTCTTGCTCTGAGCCTAAATATTCTTCATTGATCTCTTGAGTAGGTGCATCTAGTGGCTCGTTTTGTTTTTCCCTTTCGATCTGATCTTCTACCTGCTTTCTGTAATCCACCTGATCATCCAGCTCTGATACTGTTTCCTCTTTCTCAGGCTTCCATATGTTCCAATTATCGCCTGTCGATCGAGCCTCTGCCAAAGACTCTCCTCCTATATCTTTTTCGATCACAGGTGAATTAAGTGGACTGGTATGCTCATCTTGAATGGTTTCAAGCTGAATCTGATCTGTACCTGTGGAAAGAGCTTGTTGTACTTCTTCTTTAATGTGATTGTCTTCTGCCATGAGTTTTTAATTAAGTGTTGAAATGTATTTGATAATATGATCTTCTATTGCTCTGTGTCTTTGTAGGTAAGTAGGGTAAAAACTTGGAATGGAAAGCATTTCTTTGCATTTTTGCTCAAAGTACTCTACCGAACGCCTTTTTACGTTGAAAACTTCTGCGATCTTGCCCAAACTGATCTGCGTGTATTTATTGATGATATAGTAGCATGCCATTCGTGCATCCTTATATTCACTTAAATTGCTCTTGTAAAATGTAGCTTTTTTAAGATTGAAGACTTCAATGCTTTTTGATATGGTAAGCTTAATTAACTGCTTGACACGCTCATCCTCGCTCGATGCGATATCGGTATGGTCTATGATACTACCCAAGAATTTCACCGAATTTTGCAACCCGAACTTACCGATCATCACTTCGATATGATCTTGCAGATCTCGATAATTGAATTCCTCTGGTTTCATCCCTAATAAAGCTATTGTTTTTTGTTTCCACCAAACTACAAAAAGTACCTTTTGGGTACTTTTTGTTCTTTTTTAGATAGTCTTTGGGAAAGATTTCGCTTTTGTTTGGTGCTTTTTTTGGCAAAGTTTGCTGATGTTTTTACGCCTAGGCTACTTCGCCACGGATCAAAATATTGTAACGATATTTAAAAACACTGATCCTTTTGATAAGATATTTTCCAATGATCGTATTCCATTCAAGGGGTGTTTTTAGTCCTAGATCCATAAGCGTGGAACGTCCTATATCTTCTGTCTGACCAAGCTCCACCAATTGATCTATGATGAATTCATCCGAATTGACCTTTGCTTTAGCCACAACTTTTTTTGGCTTTTCGTTTTTTGCTTTGAAGTCTTCGCTTAGTTCATTGTTTGAAATGGCATCGCCATATACATTGTAGATATCCTTCATGATCTCTTCATCGTACTTTTCAAGCTGTCCGATCAAACTCCCCTTCCCGCAAGGTGTAATGCGCTCTAACAAGTCATACATTTTGTCAAAGATCTTTATCTTGTCCTGAATGGCTGTAAGCAGTAACTTCTTGTCAGTTTTGTTTTTCTTTAAAAATGCTCTGTGTTCTATCTGTTCCATACTATTTAACTGATTGCTGGTGTTAATGGCTGATCTTTACCTACCCAACTCTCAATGATGTTTGAAAGTGCCGCAGTAGCAAGAGAGGTGGCAATGATTATTCCTGATGTTTTTAGAAGTTCCATTCCTTGTGGCAATTGGAATTTGAATTCTTCATTTTTCTCATTTTTACCTAAGTTGTAATAAATGATCGCTTCGGCAAAACCTATGAGCAATCCTGCTCCTGTAATAATTAATACTTTTTTATTCATCGTTGTCTTTTTTTATTTTCTGTTCTTTTTGATCGTATTTTTCTTTGATCTCCTCTTGCACCTCTTTGATTTGCAATTCATCCATGCGATAGAGTTTCATGATCTCTCGTCCTGTTTTGGAAAGGATCTTTTCAGATGCTTCCAAAATATCAAGATTGTCTTTTAAATTCTCTGGTACTAGATTTCCAATCGCCATAAGGTGCTTTTCAATTTTTTCATGGCGTTTGGGCGTTGGCTTTTTTGGTTGTCCTTCCCGTTTTTTGGCATTGTATGCCTTTATTGCTGTTCGGCAATGCTTGATCTCTTCTTCAAAAGCATCCAATTCCTTTTTAGTTAGCTTTTTCTTTTTTTTGGGTGTATGACCAGCCTTGTCTTGATCCTTATCCGACGATTCCTGTTCACTTTCATTCCCTGGGATCGCTTCAGGGGAATTTAATTGGATCATTTTGTAGACAGCTTCAATGCTCTCTTTTGCTTGTAGGGCGGCTTCCTCCTTATTTTTATCATCCTCATCGGCATAGTCTTGCAGTATTTCCTGCGCATACTCCTTAATTGTTGGGTAGGCTATTTTTTCTAAGTCTACCGCTTGTAGTGCTTCTATGGTCATAATTTTTACTTTTTTAGAGTGTTTGACATTTCTAATTCTAGTGCTAGAATTTTTATTTTACGAAGCCGTTCTCGCTCTCTGATCCTAATTCTAGCTTGGTCTTTGGTTTCTGTGACCGATGTGCCTTTTTCGGGTTGTACAAGTTCGTATAGGAGTGTATCCGCCTGAATCGCTTCAGTCACTTTTTTTGTGAAATTGTTAGACACCCGTTTTACTTCTTCCCATGCGGTTACTAAACTGAGTTTACTCCCTAAAAGTCGAAGGATCTCTCGTTGATTGTTTATTTTAACCGCCTTTAGGGCATCTAGGGTTATATCTGCTGTTTTATACATAGTTTATAGGGTATGATCTATTGCAAATTTTTGATGATACAACATTTGTAGACTTGTGATAAAGTCATTCGCCTGATCTTGATCGGTGTAATAAACGGAACAAAATTCAGGTGTACCATCCATTTTGAAACATTCGTAATGATAGTATTGGATCGGGTTATCTTCATTGGATATATCAATGGTTCTCCAGCGTAAGATCAACGTGTCTGCTCGCATGGGAGAGGTCATAATTCTAAAATCCCTACAAGACTCTTTACATGATTGATTGATCTCAATAGCACGATCCATAATTTTATGGATCACCTGCCGATCTATTGTTTGACTATTTTTTTTCATCTAATCGTTTTTTATATGTTGTGATAATGGTAGCTACTTCTCTAACGGCTTTGTCCATTGCATAGCTTTGCTCAAAGACAAAACCACGCTGGTTGATCGCACTGACAAAATTGTTTCCCAAACTGCTTGTCAATCTACCTAGTCCTTCAGGCATCTTATATCCGAAATGATCTGCCATTGTAATAAGTGCTTTGAATCCTCTATACCTAAAGTATCTTGGATCGCTTGAGATCAGTAGCAATTGGTTGGTATCTAGTTTATCTTGAAAGCGTTTGACCCTTATTTGACCCAGCGTAGTTTGACCTCTAAAATGACTCCCGATCAGTACATTTACCTCTACCGATATACCACGCTCTTCCATAAAGGTGACAAGCAATGCGCACGAGAGTCCAACAAATAAGAGGTTGTTTCCTTTTACTGTTGAATTTGCTCCCGCCATGATATAGAGCTCAAGCGAGGGATAGGAATTTTGTTTGTCTTTGAAATAAGCATACACGCTTTTTACCGAAGTTTGTATTTGCTTTCTACCTAATTCTATATTGAGCTTGCTGATGTTCTCCTCAATAGGGGTTGATCTATTGATGGTGTGAATCTTAAACATTCCCATAGCAGCTCTGTCAAAAGAGAATACACCCAAACCACGATCATTGTAAGCTATTTTTGGCTTGGGTAATTCCGATTGTGCTAGATACTCCAAGTATGCGGATAATTTATCTTGGATCTTTGGTTGTATTTCTTTTAATAGGTGCATTCCCAAAAAAGAAGTATGTGATTCTAGTTCTGCAAGACTTTTTGGAATCGGCGATCCAAACCAATCTTTTTTCTCTAAGATCCTATTGGATGCGTTATCCATTACATCCTTCCATATGCTTTGATTGTGATCACTCAGGTAGCTTGCCTTATGATCTACAAATTCATTGAAAGTAAATACACTATCAAATTGCAGATAGTTGTACTTCTGCTCATTATGGATAAGAGTATGCTTTTTGGGAATTTTCATGTGTGATCTTTGTAAAAACGGTTTGTATGATATGCTACCTACTATCGCAATATTAGATTCTGCGTTTGTATTCTTCTCTGAAAGCTTGTTTTTTAATGCTCCCCTTGTAAGAGTTTAAAAAGGACTCCAAATTGATCTCCTCTTTGATCGTATGGGCTTTTTCAGCACCCATTGCCAAAAAGTAACTCTCAATGGCATCTTTGAGGGTCTTGCCACCTGCAAGCTTTTTATAGGGTTTTCCACGCAGATCAGACAATCCCAATTCTCGTTTCATCTCCAGCACATAGGCACGCTGAAAGTTGAGCATCGTACGAAGGGTCATGATATCTTCGGTATCATCGTCATTTGCGCCTTTTCCCTCATAGCGCAGTATCTCGGCTCGTATTTTCAAACAGATATCCACAAGGTCGGGGTAGATCAGTTCACGCTCTAGGGTTTCATTAAAACCAATACGATAGATACAACCACTAAATCGATCTAATAGGGAAGCATCCTGTTTGTTGTTGCCTACATAGTTTCCGCTTGCTCCTTTTCCTATGACGTTTCCTGTGGCAATACAACCAAAGTTGGTATGCTTTACAATAGGTTCATTGTTTCCATTGAAAATGATCGCTCCTTCTTTAGCACTCTTGGCAAGGGCATCATTTAAGAGTCCTGCGGTATTGGCATCCAATTTTGGCATTTCATCCAAGATCAAGATTTTCCCATCACGCCAAGCTTCAATCAGTGCGCCCTCTTTGTAGCCTGTGATCGTTTGACCGCCCTTGATATCAATGGGCGATGTCCATTGATTGCAATTGACAATGGTAAAGGGCAATTCTCCTCCATCGTTTTCATTTCGTCCATTGATCGCATAGGCAACCTTCTCCCCTATGGTGGTTTTTCCTGTGCCTGCACTACCTACTAAATACGGATTGTTGCCAACGCTCAAATCATCTAAAATTTTAGCAAATTGTGGAATTTGTTCAACCTCTGGAATGTCATATTTGATTATTCTCATTTCTCTAATGCTATTTGTAATTGACTGATCAATTCTTCGATATCTGATATTTCTGCAATCATATCTTCATAGAAAATACGTCCTAGTTTTGTAATGGTATAGTCCCCTAAAACAAATTCAGGGTTGCCCTGTTCGTGTAAATTCTCGATAATGAAGTTGCCTAAAAGCGTAATGGCTTCATGCAGTTTCTTTTTTCTAGCCTTGTTAACAATGTCATTGAAAAGCTTTTTGGATGCGTTTTGCACAATGAAGTCTTTCCATATCCTGTAAGGCTCATGCAAACTCTTATATATTGGCTTTAATGAATAGTTGTAACGCTCCTTATCAAGCAATGCTCTGTTATAGACCACAACGCCAAAAGGATATGTCGAACTAGGCTCGATGTAGTTTGTAAATCCAACACTAGGATTTGTTCCTTGACCATAGCTACGACCTAAAGCATAGGGGTATTCACCTGTGTCATCTTGACTTCTGGACTCCCAATCTTGTTCATTTTCAATCTCCCAATCCTCTAATTGTTTGGCTTCTCCTAAGAATCGAAGCTTGTAATGATCCAATCGCTTTAAAAATGCTTCTAAATTATCATGGTGCAGTCTTGCGGTCATTTCACCCGCATTTTGAACAAACTCTGGAAGCGAATCACGATCATCGTTAGCTTCTCGATGCAGTAATACCCGCAACTGTTCATCAACCGATGCTTTCCATAATCCTTTTTTTGAGATATAGACCTCAAAGAGGGTATCACTAATGCGCTTAAAGCGGATCAGTACTTTATGATCTTCAAAAATGGATTCTTTTTCTAAACCGCTAAGGATGATATAGGCATGGGAGATCGGATATAAAGCGCCATTTGCTTCTCCTTCTTTTCCAAATTCACGGTTCATTAAGATGCCACTTTTGATCTGATGATCTTTGGTGTTGTACTTTATCAGTTTGTTTTTTGTTCCTATTTGATAGGAAACCTTGACAATGTTCTCGGTCAGGATCTGTCTACGCTCCCGCTTTTTGGATGCTTTTTTTATCAGCTCATTCCATTCTAATTTTACCATTTCTCTCTCTGCATCCGTAATTTTTTGGCTCTCTGTAAAAATTTGACTGATATAGGCTTGTTCTGCGGGTTGCAAGTTATAGGTGACTTGCCTTCTGGAATCGGTCACTAAAAATTGCAAGCTGATATTACTAAGGGTATATGGATTTGATCGGTTACCTCCCATAGAAACTCCTAGATACACTCCCCATGAGGATTCTAAGGAAGATCCCACAAAAGGAACTTTGACTACATCGCCAATATCCCACATCGAAATATAATCAAGTATCTTTTTTTGTGTAGCTTCAAACCCCGCAATATCTAGTGCTAGATCTGATGTTTTGGTAGCAATTAGTTTTTCAATTTTTTCAAGGTCACTTTTTATTTTTTCATTGGCTTGCTCATCAGCACCACTCCCTAATTTTGGAAGCGTATCACGATCTTCTTTTAATTTTGCGATCGTTTTCAATCGTTTTTCTTTTCTACTAGCAACGATCTTAGGGTACGTCGCTAGTAGTTTCTTTTCATAGGTTTTACGAACCTCGATAGGCTTTTCCCCTTCTAATAGCTCATATATACGCTTGTCTAGTTCCTGACGTGTAAAAGGGCGGCGTAAATTATTGATAATGGTTTCATCACGTACACAGTCCCTACCAAAAGGGGTCACACCGCCAGAACCTTTGGCATATAAAAAGCGTTTTTTAACATCTGCATCCAAACGTAAGAACTCTGCTTCCAGATCGTACGTCCCATTTTGCTTTTCTAACTTGATCTGATTTTCATAACGCTCCAATAGGTCTGTATAGAGCTTCTCTTGATCTTCTACTTGCAGAAGTCCTGCGCGTCCTGTAAGTTGACGCATTGCACCCTCTTTGCTATCTTTTCGTTCGCGGACCTTTTCCCCACGAACCCTTACATAGTGATAGGTAGGATAGCCTAGAACTTCCATCTTCTCTGTATGTTCATTGATCCATTGCCAAGCCACTTTATCGCCATATTTATTGAAAAAGTCGGGACTCTCTAAGGTGTCATCATTGGTGTTTTGTGAACCTGTGGTGTTGGCATCCAAGGACTTCATTTTACCTTTGAGCATCGCCATGAGTCGTTTCTCTGTTGGAATATCACTTGTGATGTAGAGGTATTCAGGTAAATTCACCTGTCCTGTTCTATTGATTCGTCCTCGTTTTTGTACCTCTATGTTGATATTGAGTTCTACCTGATGAATGATCATAGCACGTTGACGCTGATCTAAAAAGTCTTTGCTTGAATGTGCCGATGCGCCCGTACTACCACTTTGATTGATCAGTAACACATCTATTTTTCCACTATTGAATTCCCGAAAGGCTTTTTCTGTGTTTTTGCGTTGCGCCGCAATAACGCCATATTCTTCATTGGACAAGTCGATACGCTGTGATCTTCCTGTAACTTCTGCAATGGTAAAATGTGAGTTCTTATGACCCCCTAAGTGTTTTGGCTTTTTCTGTTTTTCTATCATATAAATGAGCTTATCAATAGGCGAAATGGAAAGTCCTGTACTCTCTAAGCGCATTTTTTTACGGATATTCTTGTAGGTTTGAATGCCGTTATAAGGCAGATCTTCTAACTCAATGCGCTCTCTAGTTTTCTCATTTGAAAGCGTGGTATAGTTGTAGTAAAAAACAGAATCCAATCCTTTGACAAGGGTACGGGTAAAATCAAGGGTTTGTAGCGGAAGGATATCACCGCTGACCATTTTAAGGTCTTTTAAAAAACTACCCATAGTGGACTTGAAAGCGATCACCACTTTTTTATCCTCTAGTAATAGATCGAGGGTTTCTTTAGCCACTTGCTCTACTTTCAGGGCAAACAACATTTGATCCACCACGTTAAATACTCTTGAAAAATAAGGAGCTTGTTTTACTCCTAAACCCCGTGGTGGGGATTTGATCGACCCTGCTTCTTCTCTTGCTTTCTCGTGAATTTCTTCCAATATAGGGACGATGTAATCTTGTTCAAATTGCACCACTTCATTCATAAGGGAAATAATGCGGTTGACACTTGCCCTGTTTTTACTTCTTTCTGGCTCTTTGTCTAATACTTTGTAGTCGATCTTAATTCCCTTACTTGAGCGTTGTCGTCGAATCAGTTGACCACTCTCACATAAATTGGAAGCTACTATTTCTTGCAATGCCAAACCGCCACTTTTCATAGCCGTTACAAATTCAGAATCTCTGAGTCCTGTTTCCATAATGGCGGTCTTTTTACCGTAGAAAGGCATCACCTCTGGGTACTTGGCAAAAGTGGCACTTAAATAACAGCATGCCTTTGTCTTGGGAAGCATTTTTCGCATCCATTTACCTATAATCGAATCATATCCGCCTGCCATGTGGGATTCATCCAAAATAAACACCACTTTCTTAAAATTCTTACTGCCTTCAACCCCGTTAGTGATCAGTTCTTCTAACCAAAAGCGCTTGTAGGGATGCGCAGACTGTATTTGAGAATAGGTACAAAAAACCATGTCATACCCAAGTGGCATATGATCTAATGTTTCATAGACCATTGTCAAGGGTATTTCTTCAGGATCGGGCATGCTCTTTCCTATTTTTTTATACCATGCGATCGCTTCAGGACTCTCCGTTGGATATTCCGTTACTTGTGTTAAAAGCGATTCTTGTTCCTTACTGGATAGGGGACTGAACATCACCATACCACTTGCGTCTTTGATCTGTGCATCACTACTATTGTTGATGATAAAAGGATTGATGTTTTCAAAATGGATCGCCTTTAGATCTCGATACATATCGGTAAATAGATTGGGAGATTTGGTAAAGAATACAGGTAAATACCCTTGCATGACCGCATGCCTGATCACTGCGGCGGCTTGCCTTCCTTTTCCAATTCCTGTCTGATCGGCGATGATGATCCCTTGTCCTTTTTCAAACTGATGCAGATACAATCCAAGGGAGTCTATTTGTTCGGCTGATAAAACGCTCCAAAGTGCCGCTGTGGTGCGATATTTTAAACCATCACGTACAAAATGATCGATATTCCCATGTTTTTGAGCGATCAAATCCAATGACATTTGTACTTCAAAAGCCATATTTTTTGGGATAAGGGTATCCATAACATATGATGCCTTTGATTTGGGTTCATATGGAACTAGCGTGGTATGATCTTCAGCTAGTCGTAAAACTTCTTCGCTAGAACGTCTGTGGATCGTTTCTTCTTTTTCTATGGCAAGTGCTTCATTTTTCATCTGTAAAATTGGATAAGGCTTCGAGATACCTTCGAAGGGTTATTTGCGTAAATAGTTCAAGTGCTTTTTCTTTGGATAATCCACCTTCCATATAGGAAGCTTCCGATTCTATATCCGTTTTTTTATGCCAACGGATCTCTAGTGACCAAAGCGCATTTTGTACCCTATCTGTATAGCATAAAAAATAGGCGATCTCCTCTGTACTACGACCTTCTGTATAGGTAATTCCTAAGTAGTCCTCTATCAGTCCGATCGGGTCTTCTCCCGATGCTAAGGATAATTCTACTAGGGTATGAAGTTGGATATAAATACCTGCCTGATGATCTTCAAAGCATCTAAATGGGGTAGCATTAGTGGTCATAAATAAGATCGCACTATGGCTATCGGGCATCAATTCTATGTTGTAATAGATCATTTTCTTTTTGCGATTTTAAGTTGTTTGATAATTGTGTGAATACTCGGTTTTATGTGTGTTTTTACTGCTGACCATAGTTCTTCAAATGTGTCGATGATCTTATCAAGATCGGGGGCGGCTCTTTGTTTGGGTGCAACACCCTGTCCAACTGCTTTACGTCCTCCAATGAGGATCAGCATCGTTTTGGCGACTGCTCCTTGTTTGTTGTATAACTTAAAGCTATTCATATTCAAAATGGCATCAACATGATAATAGTGATAGAGCCAATTGAAAAAGGGACGATATTTGGCAATAAATCCCTGATCGTCAAAATACACATGCCCCATAATGATGATCCCACAACGACCATGATCTTTCATCGTACTAAGTGCCAATCCTGACATGAGATGTTCTAGGCGTAAGTGCTGTTTTAATCCTCGGTTGTTATGAAAGTATTTTTTAACAATACGCTCTTTGTCAAAGCTGTTTTCTTCCCATTTGGCAAACGGGGGATTTGTAACCACCGCATCAAAGGATCTTTCCATATCACTAGCAAAAGGGTGCGCTCCATTATCGGTTGTAATCTTTTTAAATTGTTGAAACGCTAAGGACTTTTTGCGGCTTGTATCGATCTCATTCACGTGGGTTTTCTTAGGAGCTGCTCCTACAAGTAATAAACCGTTTCCCGCACTTGGTTCAAATATTGAAGCGGCATGATCCATCCCTGTATATTGGGCGAGGATCGCTCCAATAGGACACGGGGTTGAGTATTGTTTGTAGAGTTCCTTACTACTATCTGAATAGGCATAGGTCGGCTGAATGGTATTCCAAAAAGTAATCATTTTTGAGAGTCTGGCTTCAAAGGAAATAGGTTCGTTGTAGATCATTTTATACCATAGAAGCCAACTCAGTTCCACCGCTTCCCATAACTCCCCCAAACTCGGTGCGCCTGTTTGATCTTGCAGATCCTCTATCTTTTTTTTGGTGAGTCGCTTGCCCTCTCTGTATGCAAGGTGCATGGTTGCCACCACACGATCTATGTAATCTTCTTTAGGGATAGGTAAAGCTTCTTTAGCATTTTCTACTGCTGGAACTGCTTCTGCAACTGCTTGGGTGTCTAAGTACCCCGTAATAACCTGTCTTGAAAGCCTTAGTCTTTCTATTTTAAAGGATAGATCGCGATACGCTTCTTTGTTCTCTGATCCTGTTTTTGGTCGTTTGGTTTGGGGGTTGATATATTTTTGTCTTTCAATAACTAATTCTGAAATTAAATGGTCGATGATCACAATCCCCTTTGAAGGACTTGCTATTGGTCTTGCATGTTCGATTACTGCCCACCATTTAAGCCTATCTCTCTCAGGTTCAAATGAGTTTTCTAAGGCATTGGCTAGAGTGGTTACCGAGCGATATCCTGTGTGAATATTTACATATGGATAATTCATATCTGTTGGGAAACCAAGCGCATCAAAACCATCTGCACCACGATGTTCCCACTCCTGAAGAAGATCACTTCGATACACTTGCATACCATAGTTTGTTGGATGAGGAAGCTGGGATAACTGAAATAATTCTAGTGCCGATACATCATGTAATTCATCGGTTTTGATCTTGTATAAATGGGGAAAATCTTTCTTTAACCCTTTTATTTGATCTATGAGAACCTTCCCTGATTGAAAAGGTTCTTTTGCATGTATGGGAACTAGAACATTTTCAACCATACCATTGTATTGCTCTATATCTTTAGCGATCACCAGAGAGCTTTTCTCACTTAGGATAGGTATGCTTCTCCCGCCCACATGAGCGATCAAACGATTGAAAAGCCTTGCCGATCGATCACGAATTGAAGGCTCAAGATCCGAAATCCAATTTTTAAATGATTCGATACTATTACCTAACTCATCGGTAAAGACATCTTCATCGGCAATTTCTAAAACAGTTTCTAAGTCATGTATCGTTTTGGCGATGATAACCTCTTGCTGACCAATAAGATCATCTTCCATAGAAATTAACTCATCTATAACCTCTTGTAACTTATAGTGCATCTCCGTTCTTATAGTAGATCGGGGTGATATACTGGTTTGCTCTTCCCTGGTTTGTGTCGTTTTTAAAGTTGTCTGTTCTTTGCTCTTTAGATAGTCCGCTATGACTAATTTTGAACTACGCAAGGCGGTTATCATTCTCTCAATATTATCTATCGAATTTGATGATCTTCCACTTTTACTAGCAGGATCATTTGGTAGCTTCGTGAGTTTTTTGATTCCTTTTTCTAATTTTTCTATGGCTAGTTCAATCACTCTCAGCACTTTTTCAAACTCTGTAATTGGTCGTGTGTGAATCAGTGCAAACCACCATTTGTATTGATCACTATCCGTTTTATAGATAATGGTTTCAAGCGGTAGAATCTTCACAAATCCTTTTTCAAGAGATACGTAAGGATATTTTAGATCCGTTGGGAAACCTAACTGCTCAAATCTTTGTTTGCCTGTCTTTTCCCACTCTTGTTGAATTTTTTTAGATTTTATAGCAATACCATATGATTGTGGTTTTTCAAGCTGTGCCAAGTAGAATAGATCCAACGAAGAAACCTCTGATAGATGGTCTTCTTTGATCTGAAGCAGATGTTTAAAGTTCATTTGTAGCTTGTCGACCTCATAAGAGGAGAGCTGTCCTGTGGCAAATGGTTCTTGAGCATCGATAGGGATTAATACATTTTGTATGACCTTTTTATTGATATAAATGCAACTTTTGATAGATAATGCTCCTTTTTTAACCTCAAGTGCTCTAGTGGTATCATCTAGCAGTAATAACAAACGGTTGAGTATCTCAAGAACATAATTGCGTTCAAATTCCCCCGAATCTTTAAGCCACCCCTTATATTTATTTGTTGACTTTTTAAGCGAACTCTTTATGTCATGATCTAAGCTATAAGCATTCGCTTGTTTTAGATCTGCGGTGATCTCTTGAATTATAGATGCAAAAACATGACGTGTCGTACCTTGTTTTTCCTCTAATTCTGAAATGATCTTTGCGATCTCTATTTGTAAAAAAGAACGTTCTTTTTCTTTGTTCCTTTTTGATTGAACTTCTTCTTCAATTATTGGTGCTGCTTTTACATCGCTTACAGATTCAATTTCTAAGTCGCTTGTTGAACTAACTTCATCATTGGATATAGGAGTAGCTTCCAATTTCGATTGGTTGTCAAGTTTTAGGCGTTCAATAATTGAATTTGACTGTAATAATTTGCGTGCTAAGCGTTTTAACTTGTTAGGAAGGATCTCTGAATCCTTATACTGATCTCCATATTTTTTCTTCCCAAATTCACGAGCTAATGTTAATATTGCGTTTTTATATAATTCAAAAATGATGTAATGCTGTTCTTTAAGCTCTTCATTTTCTTTGTAGTAGATCGTTACGATCCAATATAAGTTTTTATTGATACTATCATGCGTGGACTCAAATATTGGAAAATTCGAAACTTCACTCCAATAGTTCCCTTTATTTATGACCTCCTCAAGCGAATCTATAAATGGACGATATACAGGGAACTTGCTAATGGTATAGATCTGTCCGCCAAATTGCAATTTGGTAAAGCCTAGTTCTCGAAGTGCTTTTCTCAAATTATTAGGTGGCAATTCACTAAAGATCAACTCGTAATTATTGCTTGTCGTATTTTCCTTGACTTCTAATCTCATTTAGTATGATGTGCTTTTACAAACTCTGATAAATGTAGACAAGCCAAGTGGCATATCATTTGTAAAATTTTGTGTACTACACACGATTTGTAGTCCAAAATTGTAGGAAAAGAAAATATTTAAGCCTTTTCGCTCAAAAAACATGTCCTAAACACATGTTTTTTGCTTGGAAGCTGTACTATTTACTATAAATTAGAAAGAAATTGTAGGAAAAGGTTAGATTGATCATTTGTAGTATAAGGTCGACTAGCTTGAAAGCCTACATTACTATCAATCAAGCTATAAATTCAATCAAATAAAGCAATATAAAAAGCCCTCACTTATAGTTTTGAGAGGTGAGGGCTAACCCGAGATATCCTATTTTTAATTATGAAATTAAAATACTCATTACAAATGTAAAAAAATTGTAAGACTTTAGATAATAAAACCTATAAACTATTGATTTTAAGTGTTAAGTTGAAAAAAACGAAAACCTTCGCCCTGATCATTTTCCCATTTGAAGGACAGATCTTATACTAAGTATAATATATCAAGCTACTTGTTTATTTTTTGACTCCTTGATACCTCCTTTTGTTATTGTAAGAGTCAAAATATTTATTGAGTTGTCCGTATGATTGAAGCTTTTTTGGCGAATGAATACTTCTAGTTTTACGATAATTTGGTAATGAGCTTTATTGAGTTATGGTGAATGTTTTCATCATATGAATGGCATCGTTTACAAAAAAGTCAAAGAATTTTGATTTTGCTGAATAGGCAACTTCATATATAATTCCTTGATGAAGGTAAAATTGTCGAATAACTTTGTAGTCGATCCGATTGATCTCAGCGTCATAGACCAAAACAATACTCTTACCATATCTTGTCTGTTCTATGATTTTTTTGAAGTTAGTGACCTTGTATAACGAATTTTGTCGATCTATTTCTTTAGCTACAAAAGATGACAATGTTTCTTCTCCTACTTCCTTTGTTGTTGCTATAATACCGTTATATATATACTCATAGCCAACATTCATCAATTCTTTAGGAGTGTAGTTCAACACCCCGTGAAAACCGTGGAATTCCCAATTGGGTAGCTTTTGAATTATAAAACCTTTGGATAGCTTTGTAAATAGTTCACTTTTGGAAAGGTCGCTATTGTTTTTACTAGCTGAACAACCAACTAATAATATGATCAAGAAATACTTTTTCATTCTGCAACGGTAAACGTTCCTTCAAAATATTTGCTTTCTGTATATATGTTAAAACCTAATAAATTCCAACGTAGCGATCCTGAAACTTGATATGTCACCTCACCATTTTTGTTCTTGTTGATGACCATAGACCCAAACTTCCATTGAAATCCAGTCACAAAACCACTTCTAGTTGCATGACCATGTAGTAATGTTACTTTATCAGCTTCTTCTAAATACCGTGTGTGTAATGATATATGGAAAATGCCATTATCTTCCAGTCGAACATCTCTTGATACGATCTTATCACGATCTTTGTTTTCTATTTTCATATCTGAAACGTACCTATTGTCTTTAATATCTATTTCCTTAAAGCTCAACATTCCAATAACGCCTAGTACGAATATTACAATAATGGCATTGCCATATTTGTTATTAAATAATTGCTTTCCTTTGGAAAATAGCGTTAATACTAATGCCCAAAATAAGATGATCAATGCCGTATTGATGAGTGCCCAAATAAGATACATATAGTTTGTTTTTTTTTATTTTTATTTTAGAGAACTTTTGTCTAGCTGATAATCAGGATGTCCTGTTTGCCAAAATGCAAAGGAAAATATATTTGCCCATTGATCATAAACCTTACCAACAGTAGTCCCATTACCATGTCCTGAATCATAATCAACATGGAACAAAATAGGGTTGTCGGATTTATTGACTTCCTGTAATCTTGCTCCAAATTTACCCGATTGCCAAGGAGCTACTCTAGGGTCATTCATTCCAGCATTAAGTAAAATAGCTGGATACATAACGTTTTCCTTAATGTGAAAATATGCGTCCATTGCTATTACTCCTTTACACTCGATTGAATCTTTCATACTACCATATTCTTTGTGATTACTTCCTCCATAACTTTGTTCCCTTCTGATAGGATTTAAAACACCCGCATCTATAATTACAGCTTTAAATAAGTCTGGTCGATCAGTAACTGCTCTCCCTGCCATTATACCACCTGCACTACTACTCCATAGAGCAATGTGTTCTGGCGAAGAATATTTTTTTTCAACAAGATATTCAGTACAGGTTATCAAATCTCCCCATGAGTTCGGCTTATTTAATTTCATTCCACCTAAGTGCCAAGCTTCTCCTTTTTCTCCACCACCTCTAACATGAGCGATACACAATACCCCTCCATTAGCAACCCATGTTAAAAAAATAGGAGAAAAAGCAGGTTTCTCAATATCTCCGTAAGCACCATAACCATAAATAAAAACGGGATTCTTACCATTTAACTCTGTATCTTTATGATGGATAATTGACAATGGAATATTTACCCCATCTTGATTTATAACTTCAATTTCCTTTGCAATGAAATCTTTAAATTCAGGATAATTTATTATTGGCGAAAGTGGTAAGTAAGTAAATTTATTATCATTAGAAGAATATAAGTATCGTTCACTTTTGTTCAACCAACCTCTAATTGTCACAAATAAATCAATATTATTATATGATCTTAGTGAAATACTACCTGATTCTTTAGGTAATTTAATCTCCTTAATTTCATTTTTATCTAGTTGGTAAAATTTAGCCTGTACTCCGTTTTTCGTCGTAGTAAAAAATAAGCTATTGGGCATTTCTTTAAATTCACCAATTATTTCATCTAAATTCTCAGGCACAATTATAGTTGGAGATTTGAAATCAGGAGAAGATAGCCTTGTTTGAGCTATTTGGTAATTTGATGCTCCATAAGCTGATTTAAAGGTTATTGTGTCATTTTTAATTTCGCATGCTGTCTTGTATACCTTATCTTTTTTTGTGAACAATGGTTTCCAGTTAACCTTTTTTTTATCTAAATTTTCGATTTCTGTATAATATGCATCAAAATAATTACTAACATTAACCATGTAACCTATTGCATATTTTTGGTTAGGGTTATCAATTTCAACTATCGGGTAGCTTGTTATATCAAGATTTAATTCAGGGTTATTTTGAGGACTAAATATTGGTGTTATATTTTTTGGGTTTTGCCCAATTTTGTATAATACAGCTTGTGTATTAGTCTTTGCCCTTTTATTATTCTTGCTCAAGTTAGGAAAGTGTAAATAAGTAAAACCACTATTATCAGGAAGCCAGTCTACACCGTAAAATGAAGCTGCCCACGAAGAACCGATTATTTCAGCTAGAGGTTTTTTAGTTTTCATGTCAATGATAATCATTTCAGCAACCTCTCTTCCTTCATATGTGAGTGCCACAACCACGTATTGTCCATTCCAACTTGGACGAATATAATTTATAACGTAATCATGTTTTGTTTCAGGCTTAAATGTATTAGGGTCATATAAAAATTCGTCTTTTCCATCATACCCACTTTTATAAAAAAGTTTGAATTTTTTCTCATTAGGCATCTTTTTTAAGAAAAAATACTGATCGTCAGCTACTATATTTGTTCTTCTTACTCTATAACTTTTTCTATTACTAAGGTCTTGCATAGATTTAGCTAGACCATCTTTGCCGCTAATTTTTGATAAAATATTACTTGCGTAATCTCCCTGTTGTTTATACCAATTATTTACTAAACTATCCTCGGCGTTTTCTAAATTTCTATAATAATCATTAACAGTAGTATCACAAATATTTTCTGTTACTAATTTTTTGTTTATAGTTGGATAAGGAGGTAAATTTATTTTGTTAGTTTTAGAATCGCATGAGAATAGCCAAATGCAAATGATAAAAATTTTTATGTATATTTTCATATTGAGAGATTTCTAAATAAATGTAGGTTAAGATAAAAAATGAAAAACAACAAAAAGTATTTTTAATAATGCTTTTTGTTGTTTTTATTATCAATCATTTGTAATATCGTCGTCAACCGTTGGAGGTCTAGTTTTGTCTTTATCAACAGGATCGTCATCGTCATCACCCCCTACAATTGAAAATAATAATTTTTTATTGGTTATCGATTTTCCGATTAACATTGTTAATTTTTTTTTCTTCATCTTTATTAGTTTTTAATTATAAACATTTCAAATCTATATAAAAATCAAGTAAATACTAATATAAGTGGGAAGTTACAGCCCATTATTTACAAATTATAGGTGATATTATTCCTTATTTTCTTGCTTTTCCAACTGCTTTATAAAATATGAAGGTTGTATTCCTGTTATTTTGTAAAAAGCCTTAGAAAAATAATCTACGTTGTTAAAACCTATTTCGTAAGCAATAGCCTTGACTGAATATTTCCGAAATTGAGAATTATTTTGTAATTGTTCAATAGCATAATTAACTCTTAATTCTTTCAAGTATGAACTAAAATTTTTTCCCCTATTCACATTGATTATTTTAGATAAATATGTCGTATTTGTGTTAAAATCTTTTGCTAAACTTGCAACTGTGATGTCTGATTTTAAAAAAATATTATTAGCTTCAAATTCATTTAATTTTTGTAAAATTTCATTAATAATTTCTTTGCTTATACCTAAATCTTTCTTATCAACTTCGGACTTTTCTTTCCTTTCCTTTTCTTCGTTCTCCTTTTTTGATTTATTAATCGTTTCAATGAATTTACGCTTATATTTTTTCTGTTGCTCATAATAATAAATAAGAAAAATGGCAATGATTGAAATAAAAACTAAGGAAATACCTAATCCAAAATTTGAACGCATATTTTGTTTGTTTAAAGACTCAACTTCATTCTTTAATCTTTCCTGCTCATTCAATAATAATGGAGTGTCATATTTTTTTACAATTTCTGAACTTAAATAGTTGTACTGCTTATCAAGGATACTATCTATTGAAATAAGTTTTTCTAAGTAATACAATTGCTGTTTAGTTTTTTTCTTTTCTTTGTAGTGATCAATAAAAAACTCATAAATATTTCTTAACTCAGGAAATAAGTCTTTATTCAATTGATAAATACTATCTGCTTTTTTAAATTGATGAAGCATTTTTTCTTTACTGCCTAATTTTTGATAACATTTACCTTTATAATAATAACTGACTCCTAGGCTATATCCTTTCAAATGTGGCGCAGTAAGATTTAGAATTCTCAAAGCTTCGGTAAAATCATTACTATAATATTTTTCATACCCAGAAGCAGTAACAAAATCGTAATACATTACAGTATCTTTAAGTGTAAGACTCTCTGATATACCTTTTTCAAGATACATTTTAGCTGAATCAAGATTTTTAGTTTTTAGAAATATATTGCTAATGTTAAATATTGCACTTAAATAATCTTTCTTATACTTTACCTTATAGTTTGTTAATGTTTGTATGAAGTTCAGATCTTCTTTGTATATTCTTAAAGCTTCATTGTAGTTTCCAAACCTACTTTTTAGTGTACCTATACCTTGTCTAATTCTAAATAACTGTTTGGTATTCTTTCTCTCTTTAGCTAAAGGCAGTGCTTTTATGTAATTATCTAACGCATCTTTATAACTACCTTTTTGATATAAATAATATGCTTTTAATAAGTAACCTTCTGCTGGATAACTTTTATATGGTTTTCCTTTTGATATTTTAATAATAGAGTCAGAGTATTTTATTGCTATATCAGATGTAACTATAAACGTAATCAATTTATATCCTTTTGCAATACGTAAAGTATCTCTTGAATTTTTAGCTTTTGATAAATAGTATTTTGCATATAATTCCTTTGAATCTTTAGATGAAGAAAATTTCTTAACTAATTCTCTATAAGTATATTCATTCAACGAATCGATTTTATTAATCTGTGCATTCATTGAAATTATACTTGTAAAGATCAATATAGAAACAAGATACTTTTTCATTTCAAAACTTACCAACATAAATACTTATATGATTTTATTTTATTGACTTCCAATCTAGTTTAAGGTGTTTTAATAATAAAATTACTGAAGAATTTATAAATAACACCTGTTAATTTGTAAATAATGGTTTACATTTTTTGTACTTAAGCTATATCTTACATTACATTTACATCATCAAAAAAATCTGACAGCTAAAGTATAAGATTATTTTTAAAAGAAAGAAAAGTTGTAATAAAAAAGCTTTCACATGAATGAAAGCTTTTAAAAACAAATAAGCATTTTGCCTACTTGACATCGAAAATCAAATATAGGTATTTTTTTAATACCCACGGCAAATGTTTATTCAAAGTGTAGCTATTCACTTAAACAAAAGCCGTGGAAACCGAAAAACGTACGAGTAGGTGTATTTAAAATTATAACCAATGATGAAAACAGTAAGAAATCTATGTCAAATTTTATGTATCTTGGTAGCAATGCTAGCCTTTACCAATTGTCAAACCGATACCGATACGGTACTTGCAGAAGAACAAGCCATGCAAAAAGCGTTTCCGTATACCAAAAGTGTATTGACCCAACAAGAGGTAGCAGCCAACACCAAGCTCAGTAATCAGCTAAGAGGTTTAGCCACCATGCAACAGCAATTCACCGAAAATAACATGTATGATTTTACCGTACATACGGAGCGTGTACACTATATAGAAAGTACCGAAAACAACACGCACTCCTATACCTTTCCTGTAAGCCGTACCAATAACTCAGGTACTGCATTGGAGAACATGGTGTTTTCCTATAATGCTAGTACAGAGGATTACACCGCTACGTTGGTAACCTATCATTTCAATGCTTTGCAACAACAAGAATTCTTTACCACACAACATGTAGGGACTCCGTATGAGATCAGCTCAGAAACTATTGCTATGAATATAGCAGATGTATTGGGAGAAAGTAATACAATAACCCCGTGTACAACGACCTATACGGTATATCACATTACGCCAGATACGGGTGATACATTTTTATACTCCATTGATGGAGCTGTGCAAAACACGTGCGAGCATGAACAAGATGACGACCCGTGTGATACCTATACGGTAATTGAGGTGAACTGTCCAGATGGAGGGAGTAGTGGAAGTACCACAGACGATCCACAAAACCCAAGTAGTCCAACATCAGGTTCAACTTCGGGAGGTAGTGGTACAACCAATGATGGAAATACGACACCTGATGAACCTAATGATGAAACCCCTAATGTAGTGACTTCGCCAATTTCAAAAGAAGATCGTCAAAGAATTACAGAAGAACTTAATGAAGTGCTAGGAGAAGGGAATTGGGAGTTTGGAAATAATGCAAATCATGAGGATGCGCCAAGCTTTGATAATCAAGAAGATTTACAAGATTATATTGATTCATTACCAACAAGTGCAAATGCAACAGAAACTTCTTCAGAGGAATTGCAGAGTGGTAATATGATGACTAGGTTTTCTTTTCCAACTGCTGAATTTTTGAATACAGCAGATATAAAGGTAGAAGTTGTTTCTAATTTAGAAAACCCCGTAACCGAACAAGATTTTGAAGTGGTTGGGATTAATTCACAATTGGCAGGTTTTTCTTTAATGATGGCGTGGGAAGCAAATTCAAATTTTGCTGTTGTTGAAAGTCCAATAAGTAGTGATTTTAAGCGTATTAATATGACAGGCACTATAAAAAGAGGTATATTTTATGAAGGAATAGATATATCTGTTGATACACAATGTCTTATAACTATGGAGATTAATAAATATGATGGGGCTGACGGTTATTCAAAAATATTTTATATTAATAATTAAACTAGAAAAATAATTACATGAAAAAGAGAATCTTTAAGCTAATGATGTTAGTAATAGCAATTGTTTTTACCTACAATTGTAGTGTTACCAAAGAAACTAAGCAAGAAATAGCTTTGCCTGTTGTTGCAAGTAAATCAGATCTACTAAAATCTAAGCTAGGTCTAACGGACAAAGAACTTGAAAAAGTGGTAAAAAATGACTCTGTTACAAACCAAGTGTTACTATCACTTAAAGATTCTCTTTCTTCTAAAAAGATAAGAAAGCATTTAGATCCATTTATAGCTGGAACATATAATACAAAACAAACCTGTGTATTACTAAAATTACAAACACGTTTCAAAAATAAATCTCTTAGTCTTCTCAAAAATAAAGATTCTGTTAAACTTCCTCGTTTTAATTCAATGGAAGGTATAGATAATTATTTAAAAATGACTGACTCACTAATTGCTAAGTCATTTAATAGAAAAGCTGATTCTATCAAAAAGGATTCGACAAAACAACAAAAGAAACAATAACGGATGAACACTAGCACAAGTTTTGAAGCAATGAATATTTTCATGCTATTGTATGTAATCATTATGGTATTAATTGGTATTACCCTAGTGATACTAGGCATTAAGTTGGTTCTAAAACTTATAAAGTTGATAGACGCACAAACCGCACTCAACAAAGAACGGCTAAAAGCGTTGCAAATAGAAAACTTTGATAAAAGATGACCTTGCTAGGTATGACCCGTAAGAAAAAATAATTTCACACTTTTTTTCATGAGTACCCTTAAAAGCCATGCTTTGATTAGCATAGCCTGAGATTCGCATGGTTTTTTTTAACAGGTTGTTACCTAGTCCAAACACCTATTTTATTGTGTTAATAGCCATTAATACTAATAAAAAGAATCGTATGGATCATAACACAAAATTTCTATTAGGTATTTGTGGTATAGAAGTTTTGATCATCAGTATCATCATCATTTTATATCTAAGAAATACACCCAACAAGTACCAAAAAAGCGCAAAGCCAACAAATGAAGTAGATGATGAACTTGAAAAGGAATTACAAAACAAGTCAAAGCAATAAATATACGCACAGGTTGAGATTATAAAAAGTTAATAGTTTGTGGTTAAGTTTCCTAAGTATTTAGTTTAGGTTGGTTTGTAAAGCGGCAGTTGGTTGCTGTCGCTTTATTTTAAATAAACTTAGTCATCAAAAGAGATCATAGTAATGCGCCAAAGGTTGTATCATTTTTTTCACTAAATACTTCCTTTTTACAAGCACTCTTTTTCTTCATAAAAGTGTGTCCTATGGCGCAGAAGAAGTTTCCTAAAAAAAAGGAAACATGCTGTTTAGTGCAAGGCGATCGTTACAAACGCAATGCTATCATCGCCTTGCCAACTAAACCTTTTGCAATACATTAAATATTTGCAGTTAAAATGAATATAAACAAGAGTGAAGAATACAAAAAAGGATTTGTACATGGGTTCATGGCATCAGCTTTGATCCTTGCGCTAATAATTTTTACAGGAATTATTATAATAACCTAAATAACTCTAATTCCCCCATTATATGTAAGGAATTCTCAATGGATCATTGAGAACCCTTACATTTTAAGTTCAGTTTTTAGTTCTTTTTTCAGTATTTACCACTAAAGTATCGTAAAACTAAAATTACGCTGAACAGAGAAGCCTTGCCCTAACAAGGCTTTTATTTTAAAGAGTAACAAATAGTTTGATTTCTTTGTTATAAAAACAATTAAGAGGTTGTTTAAGGGAAAAATATATAGGAATCATTCAAAAAAGTCCTCTAAAAGTGATTGGGCAAGTAACTATTCAGAGAAAGTTGCTCATACTAATTATGTACTCTGAAAAAACAATACTAAATATATTGAAGATTATACAATAAAAAGTAATAGTAAAATGGCAATTACGACCAATTAAATAATAAAGATATTATTATTTGGAATTTAGTATTTCATCGGAAATAAATGTAATACATCGAGTTTTGCTTACATATTAATTTATTTAACATAATAAAAATAAATTTTGATATTATTTTATAGTAAAACTTATCCATGATGAAAAATATACTACCATTTTTCTTTTTTATCATTAGCTTTTATTCTTTTAATAGTCATGCTCAAACTGGACCAGGAGGGGTGGGAACAAATGATGGGAGTTCTCCATTGCAACTATGGCTTAGAGCAGACGATTTAGATGCTGATGAATTAACAAATGATAATCCTTCAAATGGAGCTTCAGTAAGTACATGGAATGACTTCAGCGGAAACGGAAACAACTTTATATCTACAGGTTCAAATCCTCCTACATACAATACAGGAACTTTTAATTCAGTAGATTTTCTAGCGACTAGCAATAATGTAATGACTCCAAATTCTTTTCAAACATTTGCTGGAGGTACCATATTTTTTACTCTTAATGGAAGTGATGGAGGAAAGTTTTCCAACACCTTATTCAATGATTCTTCTCGATCACTACGTTTAGAACAATATTTTAATACTGGAAGAATAGGATATACACGTTACGGGATACAGGATCATACATCTTCTCTAAGTTCTATATTTAATTCAGATGGGATTCTCTCTTATGATAAACAAACTGGTTCTAATAATATTACTATCGGAAGAAATAATACTTCGACTAGTTTAAATATTTCAGGAAGTCCATTATTCATTGGAACATTAGGAAGAAATGGAGTAGATGAAGCTAATTATGATATGTATGAGGTAATAGTATATAATTCTAGATTGAATACAGCACAAAGAATAATTGTAGAAAATTATTTGTCTGCTAAGTATGGAAGTATAAATATTTTAAATGACCTTTATTCCCAAGATAATTCAGGAAATGGGAATTTTGATCATGATGTAGCTGGTATAGGTCAGGCAACTGATGGTACCAATCATACTGATTCAAGAGGAACGGGAATTGTACGAATTAATACACCTTCAGCTCTTTCTAATGGTGATTTTCTATTTTGGGGAGAAGAAACCAAAGATCCTACCTATGTTTTTTCAAATGACCCTGTAAATTACACAGAGCAACTAAGCTCAAAATGGCGTGTGAGTAAGGTAAATGACTTAGGAACAGTTACAGTTGCTTTTGATATAACGGGAATGGATCTATCAGGAAAACAAAGTTGTCAGCCTTTACAATTAGTTGTTGATAATCATAGTGACTTTAGTTCTCCTACTGTATATGACTTGACTGTCGTAGGAACAACTGCAACAGCAACAGGAGTTTCGTTTACAGACGGAGATTACTTTACCCTTCGCTATTTAGATCAGATCGTATGGAATGGAACCTCTTTTTTTCATGGTTCAGGAACAGCAAATGCACCTGATGATACAGATGAATGTTTGAAATTTACAGTAAAATCAGGAGCCACAGGAACACTAACATTCGATGCGCACGTAAGAGAAATAGAAGTTGAAAGCGGCGGAACTATCACCGTTTCTGATGGAATACTATTAGAAGTGGAAGACCAAGTAAATATAAATGGAGTTGTTGATTTATTAGGAGAAGCACAATTAATTCAAAATCATACAAGTGCCACATCTAATTCTGGAATGGGAGAACTCAGGATACGTCAGCAAGGAACGGTAAACCTACATAATTATAACTATTGGAGTGCTCCTGTAAATAGAAGTGGCAGCTGGCAAATAGGATATTTAGAAGATGCTAATGGAGTTATAAATTACACAACAGCATTTGATGCCAATCCAGCAACCTCTCCAATTACACTAAGTAATCATTGGCTATATGATTTTAATGCTGTTTCAGGAGAATACGCAGGTTGGAACTCTTTATCAACAACAGATAACATAACACCAGGAAGAGGGTACACCATGAAAGGTTCAGGAGTAACAGCAACCGAACAAGAATATATCTTTAAAGGAATTCCTAATGATGGAAACTATTCCTATACAGTTGTTGCTAACAATGATTTCTTAATTGGAAACCCGTACCCATCTGCTTTAGATGCAGATCAATTCATCAATGATAATCTGTCAATTATAGATGGAACATTACACTTTTGGGAACACTTCTCTTCTAACAATAGTCATAACTTAGCTGACTACCAAGGCGGATATGCTACCTATAACTTAATGATGGGACTTCCTGCTATTGCAGATGACTCAGGACTGACGAGTGGAAGTGGAACATCTTCAAAAGGAACTCCGACAGGAAATATAGCAGTAGGGCAAGGTTTTTTTGTAACCATAGATACCGCAGGATCGTTAGTATTTAATAACGGACAACGAACTTTTGCAAAAGAATCCTTAAATGAAACAGTATACTATAGGAATGGTCAGCCTGAAAATACAGCAACAGCAATTGATGATCGTACCAAAATTTGGTTTTCATTTAAAGAACCTGCAGACCATGTAAGAGTAATAGGGTTGGGATACGATACAAATGCTACACTAGATTATGACAAAGGATATGACGCCAAGACGTATGATGATCAAAGAAATGAATTGTACTGGATATTAAACGATGAAGAGCTATCTATTTTAGCTTTGCCACAATTTGATACTACACAAGAACTTCCGTTAGGTATAAAAATAGCAGATGCAGGACTATATAATTTTAGTATAGACGAGATGGAAAATGTTCCAAGTGATGCAACTGTTTATCTAAAAGATATTCGCAACGATACATATTACAATCTATCAACTTCAGATGCTACTATTTGGTTAGATACAGGAGTAGACCACATGAGATTTAGTATAGTTTTTCAAGAGTCAAGTACGTTAGCAGTAGATGAAGAATTTTTAGGTGATGTTTTTTTAGTATATGATGAAGTTTTGAATTTACTAACTATCAAAAACCTTCAAAAAAATGAAATAAAACAACTATCAATCTACAATACTATTGGGCAACTTATTTTAGATAAAAACAAGAAAAATAATTCTCTACAGATTGATATTGGAGAATTTCAAAACGGAGTTTATTTTTAAGATTAAAACTAACAAAGGGATAAAGAACATAAATTCATTAAATATAAGTAAGTCATTTAAGGCAATGACTTTTCTTTAAAAGAGAGGTTATAAGTAGGTTTCCTCTCTTTTTCTTTTAATAAAAAACAAATGTTTTTTTACTTAATTTGTTTGGATTTTATAACAGTACCTTTTCGCTTTTAGAAGAATATTTCTTCAGTAATCGTTTTAATTTGCTTTGTTGAAAAACTGTGATTCTTCCATACATTCTTTATCACCATGCTTCCTATTTCTTCTTTTATTCCTTCTACATTTACAAGCAAGTCAAGTGCCTTGATCCACTCAGGTTCTATTGATGCGATCAGTCCATCGACTCCATCAGTTATACTCCTACTTGCTGAATGATAGATCGATGTGATCGTTGGAATTCCAAAAGCTGATAGTTCCAAAAATAAATAACTGCTATGATGTTTATGATACGTAGAGTCTTTTGCTAAAAGCAAAACCGAATCAAGTTTTAGATCATTTAACTTTGAAAAGAAGCTTTTAAAATTAACCGTTTTGTGAAATTCAACATCACTTTGTAGATCAAACTCTTCGATGGTCTGATACGTAGCGGAACTCCCCATAATGACTAGCTGAATTTTATCTTTCAATGAAGGGGGCATTATTTTGAATAATTCTGTAATGAAATCCAAATCTTCCAAAGTTGGTTTAACAAGTCCAACACGAAACAGCTCTGATTCATTTTTACTGATCTTTGGCATAGATTCATACCCGATCTTTGAGATCAAGTTGGGTATATATTGAGTGACCACATCTGCATTTGGGTGACGCATATTTATAAATCGATGCAAAAAGTTTTTGAATTTTAAATTCGCAACTAACAAAAGATCTGCACACGCTAAGTTGTGTTCCAAGTTTAATAGATCCATTTTTGAAATTTTTCTTTTCCCAATACTCATATCACTTAATCCAAAATAATTTTGATCTATGTTGAATGTTATTTGAATCATTGGATTAAATGATTGGATCGCCTTTAAAAGATATGTGATATCACTAAAGATCGGCGGAAATATAATATAGTCCGCCCATACGATTAGACGCTCATCCAAAACCGTGGTAAGATCATTTAATGAATTATTAAAGTCATTACTATCTATATTTGTAATGATACTTTTATGGGTTTTGGTGCTGTTCAATTCAAGTGCTTGGGAGATCAAACGATAATATCCCGTAGCATTTAATTTTGGAGAAACATACAATAAATGAATTTTGTCATCTTCACTTAGATCGTACTTACTATGAAATCTTGAACTTGATGCTAATTTTTGTTTTAATTGAATGATTTTTTTCATTAATATTCGTTTTGATTGATTGCTACTTCCTCTCCCCTGCGAAATTTTGCGATCCGCATTCCTGAACTCATATCATAGATCTCTGCCGTTATTGCCTTTTCACCATAATCTTCGATCTTCTTGTAAAATCGTGCCAGTCCGATCTCTCGTTTCTTTGTCTTTGAAAACTTGTAATTCCAATCAATAGAATACAGCGTTCGAATGTTCCCATCAGCAAACCAAACGATCAATTTAGTTTCTGAATCATGCTTTAATTTCCAACCTTGTGATGCGCCCATTATCTGAAGAATTTTATTAATGACCCCATTGTTATCTCTTTTACAAATTGATCGTTATGGAAAGCATTAATGATCACCTTTTCATTCTTTACATGAATCCATATGGCAAGTTTTTCAATGTCTAATGCGTTTATCCTTGCAAGATCACTCAGGTATTTTTTTATGCTGAATGCAATTTTATTTTGAATCCTTGACAGCTCTGCGGTTTGTCGATCGATAAAAAAATAGGCAAGCTCTTTGGTAGGAATCTCTTGGATCGCCTTTGATCGGTGGAATAGAAAAGCTTTGATCGTATGATCCTTTTGATAGATCTTTAAAAAAAGACCCTCTTTTGGAATCCTGAGTTGATCTGAGATCAACCTAGTGTTTTGAATGATATTTGTTGTCACTAACTTTTGATACCCAAAAATGTCAACCGATAGATCGGTCACGGCATCTTTTAATTTTTTTCTTAATGAATTTGATTTTTTTAACATCGTAAGTGTGTATTAGATTGTAAAAAATTAAAGGTGGTCTTATCTAAAATGCAAGCATAGAACTGATCTAGCAGTTCCTGGTCTTTTAATTCACCTATACGAGCTTCGCATTGCCTAAATAATTGCAAACGTGATACTTGCTTAGAGGTGTCTTTCTTTTCATTATTGAGAAATCGACGAATTTGTGCGTGAAGAATTAATTTTAAGCGTGTTTTTCGTTTGCTTCTAATTTGTTTTTCATACCAAACTTTTGTTCCTGCAAACCCATGTTTGTTATTCACATCAAAATACCTGTGCGGTAATTGTACATACCTATTTTCGGGGTCTTTGGCTATATATCTTTGTACCAATGCAATACGTTGTGTATACACATGGTGAACTTTTGCCAAATTCGGTTCTGCCACAGGTGCATACCAATCCCGCAACAATTCTTTTGCCCTTACTTGCTGATCTTTAGTTAGAAAGGTATCTTTATAAATGGTGTCTTTTGAGAGTTCCCACAAAGAATCTACGTAAGGATTGAAGGAAGCTAAGCGGGAAGTTTCAAGCCTTGAAGCTGTGTCTTTAGCTTGTTTTTTAACTTCACCGCTATTTTCTTCCTCCTCTGCATCATCACAAAAGTTATCGTTGGGTGCTTTTTTTTGACCTAAAAATTTCGCGCCTAGTTTGCCTTGCGTGGGTAGCTCATTACTTTTTTTTGCGCCTTCCTCCTCTGCGTATCTTGAAAAATTGTTACTAGAAGCGTTGCTTGTTAAATTTTGTGGCGTGAGCGAGAGCGAACTCCTATTTAATTTTTTATCAACTACTATTAGTATATTATGTATGTAACTATTGTTACTAGGGTTAGGTTGTGGACATCTTGTCCGCATAGAATTTTTAAAAAACTGATAATCAGTCTTTTTACTTTTTTGATCTTCGTTGAACTTTTTTCCCCTTTTAACAGCTTTTACACCGTTTATCAACAGGATATCTAAGTTGAATCGAAGCTCGTAGTTGGCTTTTCTTCCTTTGAACACTTTTTCTGTAAGTACATTAGCATCTAAAAGACGTCTGATATGTCTTCTAATGGTTCTTGGACTCACATTGGTCATAGTAGCCAACTGAACACTATTGGTTTCCAAAGGTGGAATGTTATCCAAATCCAAAGGAGAGATCTTATGCGCCTTTAGAAGCGATAAAGAATAAATTTTTATAATTTCTTTCGCAGTAGCGACAATAGGTTGTCGCAAATGTGTAGAAAGAATAGGACTATTGGAGTTATGAAGCTTTACAAAATGATCTAATCGCCTAAAAACCGTTGAAAAATGAATGATGTTCATCCTTAGAACAATTTCGACACATCAGTTTCTCCTGTCTGCGTCGTAGGTTTGGAATAGCGTGTTTTTTTAACATCTCAACTTCATACTTGATACTAGCGATATGAGTTTTTAAAAACTCCATATCTTTTTGAACAATGGATCTTTTCATACAGCTATTGTTCTTTACTGTGAACTGAATCCTCCTTCTTGATCAGTTTACTTGATTTTTCATAAAGCTGCTTTAGTCTAGTTTCTTGTTCTTCTACAAGTTCAATACAAGCTTCATATATAGACAACCATGAGGAATGCCTAATGGAAACTTGCTTAAAGAATTTGGTAACAGTTGGTTGAGAACGACCTGAGCGATCTGCAACTACTGTTGTAGGATTGTCGAATAGTTCTAACATCCGTTTTTTTAACGACTTATAGTCTTCTGAATGATACATATATATAGTGGTTTTAATGTCAATTTTCAATGATTGAAAGTCAAATGTATTAGAAAACTTCACCAAAAGTTTACTAAACTTTATATAAAACTTTAACAAACTTTTGTATAAAAAAGACTAAAATTACACCAAATTTTATCATAAATTTTAATATATTTGACCTCATTTGCGACCAAATATAAACAAAAACAAAATAAAATTTATTACAATTCATATAAAAAAGAGTTAAATAAAACTACCCTAAACCCTAATTTTTTCAGTAAATAATTGAAAATAAATACCTTAAAGATGAAAAGTACCCACGCTAAAAAAAATGAAATAAATAAGATCGATAGGCTCTTTGTCAAAGCAGTAGATCAAATAATTATGGACTCAAAAAAAGCGGGAATAAAACCCGATAGTTATCGTGGAATCAATTTAGTGATCTACCCAGCTAGTCAAGGATTGATCTCAAGAGTTAACAAAGGTAAAAGCCATATCACACATACTGCACTGATCAATTTTGCCAAACACTACAATGTGAACATGAATTATTTTTACCATGATGATGTTGATTTTGAGTATGACCTAAATAATTTTTTACCTGCTCATAAACAGGTAAAAAAGACTGAAGCTACTCCTGAAAAAATCAAGCTGGAAGATATTGATTTCAGCGAAGTTGATATTGAAAAAGAGATTAGTTTTGAACATGAAGAGCTTGCCAAAAAATTCAAACTTGATACCCAAATTAGAATTTTTGCAAACCTACTTCCTAAAGATGCTTCACAATTCTTTTATAATATTTTACATATCATTCAATTTGATTACGAAACCAAATTGATCGAGCTAAAGGATAAAATTGGTTCTTTAGATGAAAAATTGAAAAAAACGTATGAAAAAATTCAAATAGTACAGGAAAACGAGAATAATTTATTAAAAAAACTAATTAACGAAAAATGAAATTGAAAAAAACTACTATTAATTAACTGATATACAATCTGTTAATGTTTTAAAAGTAAAATATATTTGACTTTTAACACTTAAAGTAAAAATAGTTTTACTTTTTTATTTATATTTGAAAAACAATTAATTTATCGTGAAAAAAACTAAAAAATCAAATTTTAAAAGCTTAAGTGAGAAATTGAATGAACAAATTTATTCAATTAAATACATTGTTGGGATTTCAAAACAACTATTAAACATTTGGAAAAAGGAATCACTAATTCCGCTTCATCAGTCAAATGAAAAAGGATGGCTAAAATTTAGTTTGGTAGATATTTTATGGATTGGAATAATTGAAGAACTTAAAAAGTTTGGATTTACAAATGAAATAATTTTAAGTATCAAAAATCAACTATTACAAATCGAAGAGATCATCGAAAATGAAAATGATCAAGGGGAAGAAATTGAGATCTTAAATTTAGCTATTATTGAAATTTTCATGAGCGCAAATCCTCTTTATATATTAGTGGATGAAAATGGAAAAATAAATATTCTAAATGCCTATGCTATTATTGATAAGATGCAAAATAATGAATTGACCAATCATGTGATATTGAATCTTAATCAACTTATAAAGCTCAATATTGAACTACTTTACCAAGAACCATCATTAGATATTTTTAAAGGATTAAGTAAAGATGAAATTCAAGTGCTGTTGATCCTACGTTCAGAAAATTTTGAATCAGTAAAGATCACAAAAAAAGGAGGAGAAATTGACACTATCGAAAGTACCGAGATCGTTTCTAATGGAGAAAGGATCTTAAATATCCTAAAAGGTCACGATTACCAACATATTGAAATAAAACAGGCTCGTGGTAAAATTGTTCAAATTAAACGAACAATTAAAGAGCGCCCATAAGAATTATATTTAAAAAGGAGAAAAACTCCCATAGAATCCAAACTAATATGCTGACCGCAGAAACGGAAGCGTATTAATTTAATTAAAATGCAAATTGAAAAAACAGATGAAAAATTAATTGATTTAAAAAAATTATGTGAATTATTATTAGTCAAGGGTATAGCAAGTGCCAAAAAATGGTGTGAACAAGCAAACATCAAAATCATAGAAGTTGGGAACAAAATGGTTGTTTCTAAATTCTTGGTTGATATTGAACTAGATAGGCACTTAGTAAAAAACCTTAAAAAAAGATATCCTACAAAATGGATAGAATTATATAAGTGTTACAAAGACAAAGATCATATAGGGTATCTTTCTTTGCTTGAGGATGGAGATATAGACTCTACACAAATATCTCATAGAGTTACGCCAATTTCTGAAAGAGCCAAAAGGCTAGCAAACTCTTAGTCTATGGCAAAAAGAAAACATCTACCCTCAAATAAGCACAAAGGACTTTTAATATATTGTTACAAGTGTAAAAAGAACTTTTCGTGGACTAAAAGATATATTAAACAAGAAAATGGTATTCATACAAAGGAAGAAAACACCTGTGGACTAACAAAAAAGAACTTTTCTAAATGTAAAGAACATGAAATTCATAAGTATAAATCAAGAATCCATATACCAGGCACAAGAGATAAGAAAGCAGTAAAAACCCATGATGCCGAAACCTATGATCAGGCTGTTTCACAAGCAATTGAATTTGAAAATGAATTCAAAGGGATAAGAGAGATCGACTTTAATCCTGAAGTTTCTCCTAGACGTCATTACCTTATCGATGCACAAGTATTATATATGGATTTTCTTGAAAATATTGGCGTCCCTGAACATAAGAAAAAAGATCGATCAAAAAAACATATTGATGAGATTGAAAAAACAATTGAGTTTTTCAATAATGCTTTGAAAAAAAATAAAGTAAATCCAAAAATCATTATAATTTCCAAAATCAATGACAAGCATGTAGGGTATTTTCATAAGTATTTGCTTGAAGATTTGCATCATGCGAATCGGACTTACAATAAAAAAATGGGAATAATCAAATCATTCTTTATATGGTCGATAGAAAAGTTTGAATTAAAAATGACAAATCCATTTAAAGGATTTCAAAAAAGACCTGAAACAAGTGATAATGAAACCATAACTGCTGATGAATTCAAAAAGCTTTTAGAAATTATCTCTCCCTTAAACGGGTACGTTATGGAAGGCAAAAGTAAAAAAAATAGGTATAGAGATTATCTCAAAGATGCTTTTGAGCTAGGATTACATACAGGAGGAAGACGTGAAGAAGTTGTAGAACTAAAATGGAATATGATTAAAGAAACCAATAATGAACCTTCATATATAGTTGTTTCGAATTTAAAGGTAGAAAGACAAAAGGGTAAAGCTTTTGCAGATAATGTAAAACCTAAAATAATTCCAATTACTCAGAGCCTTATGAAACTGCTCTTACGGCTAGGATACAATGAAAATATAGGTAGTCACGAATATATTCTAGCACCGAATAGAAAAGCAAAAACTCAATCAATGATGGATGCTATTTCTAAAGGATTTTCGCACTATTATGATCTTTTAGGAACTGAGAGAAAGTTACAATTTAAAAACCTACGTAAAACGTACTTAACTTATCTTGTTTCGGCTCTTGGTGGAGAAGCAAAATCTTTATCTTCACACTCTACTGACGAAGTACTTCAAAAGCATTATATTGATAAGAAAGTAGTTGACAAAGCTGTAAAAAAATTGGACATTTTTGGCTAAAAAATGCATCGAAACGGTGCTCCTATACGGTGCTCCTAGCTAAAAAAGAAACAAATCATACTATTAAAAAAGTTACAAAAACGACATAACCCCTTCTTTATGAAGGGGTTATGTTATGGGTGAAAGATGGGGTTCGAACCCACGACCTCTGGAACCACAATCCAGCGCTCTAACCAACTGAGCTACAATCACCATTTGTTTTGCGGATGCAAATATAAGCTATTTCATTTTCCATACAAAGTATTTTTTTAGTTTATTTAATAACATTTTTTATCTATATGATTTTTAAAAGATTAGCACTTCAAAAAATCATATATAAATTTAAAAAATGCTACCAAAAGGGAAACAACCTCCATAAGCAATTTCAATTGCATTAAATCGAAAAGTCTCTGGACTTATCTCATATAAAGGAGTAAAAACAAAGATCAATACCAAAAGTACTGCTACTATTCTTGTTTGTAGTGAAAATGTACGTGTGTTCGATTCATATTGAAATCGTAACGGATCATGTAAATGTTCTTGTTCCATAAGCATAATTCGTTATTGTTTATTTTTCTCTTTTCCTTGACGAAATTCAGTTGTAAAACTTATGTTTGGATGCGCTTCAAAATAAGAAGTCGCACAGCTATAACTAGGTTCAGGTTTATACACATAATTCGCTTTAAAAGCATCCGAACTGATCTCGTATAACGGAATGGTCATAAAACTGAAAACCAATACAATTGCCATGAGTTTTTCAGGTAATGAGAATTGTTGTGCTGTTGGCACGTTTTGAAATTGAAACGGATCGTATGTATTTTCTTTTTCCATGCTAAATTAAATCGTGTAATGAGTCTACAGCAGCATAACGCTCAACAGTAAAACCTTCCGCAAATTCTACACCAATTAAACGTCCTAAATCTCTTGCTCGATAATGAATACTATCTATAAAATTTTTACTTGTAATTGGCGTTTCAGCTTCATTACTTTTCGGGTCATAGAATTGTGAACTGTACGCCATCACTGCTTCATGCTTTGTTTCTATAAAACCTGAAACATCTACGACGAAATCTGGTTCAATGTTTTTCCACTGAATGTAATGATACACGTGCTTTGGTCGCCATTTTTCTTGCGATTTTCCGTCTAAAGTAGTTTCAATCTTCAGTAATCCGCTTAAAAAACAAGCATCACTCGCAAGTTTACTACCTTTTCCATGATCTATATGGCGATCGTCAATAGCATTACATAATACAATTTCTGGCTGATATTTGCGAAGTATTTTTATGATTTCTAACTGATGTTCTTTATCATTCACAAAGAAACCATCTGCGAAAGCTAGATTTTCACGAACTTCCACGCCTAATATTTTAGCTGCATTTGCTGCTTCAATATCTCGTAAATTGGCAGAACCGCGTGTTCCGAGTTCGCCACGTGTCAAATCGAGAATCCCTACTTTTTTTCCTTTAGAAATTTCTTTAGCAATCGTAGCGCCACAACCTAATTCTACATCGTCAGGATGCGCGCCAATGGCTAATATGTCTAGTTTCATCTGTTTTATGCTGTTTTCTGTTTCAGCAAAGTTACGTTTTTTATTAAAGTGTATTTTTATGTAACCAACCTCTTTTTTCAATAGTGCGCACATTTTCGGCATCTTTTATAGAAATCAGATAGTTAGCTAGTTTTTTCAAAGTTACATCTTCTCTATTTCCTTCAAATGGAGTGATGTAAACCGCATTTCCGTAATTGTCTTTTGTTTTTTCTGGAGAATCGTCAATGATGAGAATTTTTTCCAGAGAAAACCCTTTCTTTTTCAGTTTCTTCAAATGTTTGGCGAAAACATAATTTCCGAATTCGTAGTTTCTCCTTGGTGTACAGCGCGATTTTCCCCAAATAAATTCAAAATTTACTGTTTTAGGTGTAATTTTAGCTACCAAATCGTTTACGTAGGTATCATCAGCAGAAGACCAAATTGCCAAACTAAAATGGAGGTTCATTTCCTCTAAAAACCATTGTAAATGCGGTCGGAAATATACATAATATTCAGCGTACTGAAAGTCTTCAGAAAGTGCTAGTTTTTTTTCAGAAGAATGCAATAGCGTTTCATCTAAATCTAACACAAGAAGTATGTTCTCTGCTGGTTTCAATTAGGAATTCATTAAGTTTTTATTTGATTGATTTTCATCAGAAACAATCCTGTTGATTTGCGGTTGAAGTATCCAAACTCCAACAATATAAAACCAAAATAAGATGACTTCTTTTAAGCATTCACCAATTTTAGCTTCACGTTGCAACTCAACCGTTTTTAGTGTTTTAGACACATAATATAGGTTATAAAACATGCAAGCCATTGAAAAAAAATGCAATGGTATGATTAGAAATACTAAAGGACTTATGGATTGCGGAAAACTATTAGGATCTGCAGCTATTCCACTAAACATCCAACTTATTCCAATCGCTATAAACGTGATATAAATTAATGGAAAGATAAGTGTGAATTTAAATCTGTTTACTTTTAAATTTACATCAGATGGAACATATTTTTGCAGTCCGACACCAATTGACCAAAACCAGCCAAAATAGAAAATCATATTAAAAATCATGATGATTGGCAACATGTAGCCAAAACTCTCAAATATCTGAAAAAAGCTATCTGGCTTCATATACTCGTTTTCGATGCCTGACATCATTGTTGACATCATCCGCATCATCAAAATCATTTGAAGTAGAAACGGAATGGCAAACATGAGTATAAATAATTGCCAATGTTTTGCTTTTAGGAATTTTTGTATCATTGAATCAATTGTTAGATTGTTAGATTGTTAGAAATTTACAATATATGTGTGTCGCATACTATTTTTGTTACTCTTTCAAAATAATTTCAATCGCTTTTTCTAAAACCTCATCTTTTCCTTCCTTAATTCCTTTGATGGTTGGTTTTACCTCAACATCTGGCACAATACCAATTCGTTGCGTTTCTCCACCATCTGGATAATACACGCCAATTCCTGATATTGATGTTCTTAAACCGCCTGGCAACATTATGGTTGATACGTTTCCGTCTGCACCCGCAGTTGTACTTCCTACGATAGTCGTGTTTTCTCCTGCGCGAAATGCCATCGCCGTAAATTCTGCATGACTTTGAGAAGCTTCATTCACCAAAACAACCAATTTCCCTTTGTACATTGATCTGGATTTTGAAATTTCATATGCTTCTGTCATTACAAATTCACCTGGATTTTTTTCATTCATTCTACTAAACTTCACAAATTCTGTAGGTTCTGAAACAAAGTAAGAACCTAAGTAGTATAAAATAGATTCCGCTGGATAATTGCGAATGTCAATGATGATTCCTTTTGTTTTTTTGAATTGCTTTTTGATTTTAGAAATATCGTCAACTGAAATGGTTTCCAACGTTACATACCCAATATTGTTGTCTAATAATTTGTACGATGCTTTATTACTTTTTGCATATATATTTAAGTCTCTAAAGCCATACAACGGAAGCGTATGTTGTTGTGTTTTCCCGTCTGAAACATACGTAATTGCTATTTCTTTGTTTGGCGAACGCAACATACTTTTTGCCATATTCCTATCTTTTGTAGGTTCGTTGGAAGCTGGATGATAGTCGTGACGTTCTTTTTTAATTTCTTCAACTGTTTTGCCATTAATATGTGTAATGACATCGCCAATTTTTACTTTAGAAACTTCTTTATACTCTGGATTGTAATATTTTGTAACCACCAATTTATTTTCAACAAATGCAACTTTAAATGGTGCCGTATTACTTCCTAATATTGCTTGAAATTTATCATTTCCACCCCACAAACCTGCATGCGTATCTTGTATGTCGCCAATAAGACGAAGTGCCGCAATTTCATATTCCAATTCGGTTGATGCGTTGATAAATGTTGGAATGTATTCTTTTAAAACGGTACTCCAATCTTTATCTGTTAAATATTTGTAAGGAAAATAATAGTGAATCATATTCCAATAACGATACAGCGTTAATAAACGGAAACCTGCATCTGGGTAATTCATCTTTGCATAGGGTTTTTCATTGATGAAGTTCGGATTATTTACTTGCCGAACAGATTTTATATAATAGTGATCTCCCTGATATCGATTGTTATAAATATAGCGAAGTTTTGCTTTTAAGCTTGAACCAATATTCAGTTCATCCATCCAAGCCATATCTGGTTTTAGAATGGCTTTTTCATCAGTTTTAGCACAATCTGAACATTTTTCTACAGCTCCAAGTCTTGCAATCCAACTGAGTAAAATTTTATCTCTTTCACCTTTGACTTCTGCATTTAAAAAAGTTGGCAATATTCTAAATAATTCGTAATCCCAATTATATTCACCTTTTCCAATTGCAGGATGATGATATTTTAAAAATCCCCATACTTTTCCCAACACTTCCAAATCGGCAATTTTAGTTTTTGTCAACTCAGAAAATGTTACTTTAGAACCTTCATCAAAAGCAGTATCTAAGCTAGCTTTATATACTTTCTTTTCCTTTTTTTTAATCTTTTGGATATCTTTTCCATCAATTTTTAAGACAAAATCATCAAACCAAGCTGTTCCTTTTCCTGATAAAATTCCTGCTATATAAATATTTTCTGCGTCATCAGGATACGGTAAAGTAATGGTATACTTTTTCCAACCAAGCGTTCCTTCTATTTTTTTGTTTTGCATGTTATCAAAGACTAATGTATTGCCGTTTCCATCAATCCGCAACATCAAACCTGCAAAGCCTCTTACGTTTTCAATTTTCATGTATCCCGTAAGCCTGATATAGCTTCCTTCGTAATTCGCTGGAATTTTGTACGCAACACAACCAAAATTACCTTTTCCATCTTTAGAAGTTACTTTCCCTGCAATATCACCGGAATGTGCAAGATCACTTTTTGTGACAGGTAGTGTTCCCCAAGCGAACCAATTGTCTGGCAATTTTTCTTTTTTTTCATTTTGTTCAAAATCCAGATTAAGATTTAGTGTATTGGCCGTTTTTTGTGCAGTTGCAAATTCGTTTCCGCAAAGAAAGAGTAATAGAAATACTAGGAATTTAGTTTTCATAATCAATGGTTAAAGTTTTTTTCGTTTTGTATGATTGGTTTTTTGATGCGCTAATCTCTTTTATTTTCAAATAATAGCTGAATATAAAAAAGAGGCTTCGTTTTTATATTTGATAATTTTTGTGAGGGAAAACGAATATACTTAAAAATGTAAAAACTGTTTTGAAATTAACATAGCTTTAAACATTTTACTAGACCTGTTTAGTTTATTTTTTTAATTGCTTCCATGCTTCGTCTGAAAGTATGTCTGAGAGTTCTAAAATTACATTTTCTTTATCAGGATATTTTTTTCCATACGCACCAAACCAATGCCTTTTGCATAATACGTAATTTGGTCATGAGTGTATTTCTCACTCGTAGAAGCTATTTTATACGTATACGTTTCTTTAAATTTTAAAACGTTGTGTGTTTTAGTATTGATCGTGAGTGTTTCCTCTTTTATAAATTCGCGTGTTTTTATAAGAATAATTTTCCCATAATCTTCATCCATAAAATAGGCTGAATAGGTGTATGGTTTTTTTGTACTCCATAAATACACATCTTTTTTTATAGGCTTGCGATTGTATTTTGCAGATTTTCCTCTCCTATTTTTCGCTACAAACGAAATAAATTTTTCTAGTTGTGTGCCTTTATCGGTTATTTTTTCCCTAAAATATTCATACTTCTCAAAATTTGAATGAAATGCTTCTGTAACCAAAGTACTGTCTTGTACATTGTAAGTGAGTTTCCAATATTCTGTATCTAATGGATTTTCCTTAGCTGAGTACACATAAATTTTACTTTCTTTTAAATTTTCTAGCGGAAAATAATAGCTTTTTGCACTTTCGTCAGAAGTAAAAAGTGTACCAAAAATGACAATTAGAATGTATTTCATTGTTTTCAAATAATTAAGAGAAAATAAACAATTTCTGTTAGCATATTTATGATAAAAACCTCAACCATTATGATTGAGATTTTTTAGATTATACTAAAACATTCCTACTTCTTCTTCGACTTTTTTATCGCTTGTTTAATATCTGCAATGATGTCTTTTCGTTCTTCAATTCCTACAGAGAAACGAATTAAACCATCGGCAATTCCTTGTTTTTTGCGTTCTTCTGGAGTTAAAAGCGCGTGTGAGGTTTGCGTCGGACTCAACATAGTACTTTCTACTCCAGCCAAACTCATGGAAGGTTTTATCAGTTTTAATGATTTGAAAAAAGTGGCAACATCGTATTCAGGGTTTAATTCAAATGACATCATTCCACCAAAACCTGACATTTGCGATTTCGCCAATTCGTAGTCTTCATGTGATCGCAATCCAGGATAATATACTTTCGCTACCGCAGGATGTTTGTCTAAATAACTCGCCAATTTCAGAGCATTTTTGTTTTGCTCTTTCACACGAATTCCCAAGGTTTTCATGCTTCTTTCTAACATCCAAACTGTAAAGTCGCTTAAACTTCCACCAAGGTTTTTTCCTAGTTGAAAAATACGATTCATATGTGCTTCGGAAGCAGCAACAGCTCCAGCCAAAATATCACTGTGTCCGCCAAAATACTTCGTCGCGCTGTGAATAATAATGTCAATTCCCATCGTAGCTGGCAACTGATTTACAGGACTTGCAAAGGTATTATCGATCATGGAAACCAAATTGTGTTTTTTAGCTAATTTGGCAATTTTTCGAATGTCTGTAATCTTCAGCAACGGATTAGAAGGCGTTTCAATATAAATGACTTTTGTGTTTTTCTGAATTGCCTTTTTGAAATCTTTTATATCTAAACTTTTCGTAAATGTATATTCAATTCCGTATTTGTCAAATTCTTCCAATACCAAATTCATCGTGCCGCCATACAATGCATTTTGCAATACAATATGATCTCCTTTGTGTAAAAACGCGAGCAAACTTGTACTTATCGCAGCCATTCCACTACCAAAAATCATGGCAGCTTCCGTATGTTCTAACGCTGCAACTTTTTTTGATAATGCTTGCTGATTTGGTGTATTAAAGTAACGTGGATACCGTTTTTCATCAATATCTTCAAATGCATACGAACTGCTCATATATAGTGGCGATACCGCTCCTTTAAATTGTTTGTCTTGTACTTCTCCCGTATGTGTACAAACGGTATTGAGTCCTAATTTTTTATTTTTCACACGTATAAAATTTAGTAATAATTGTGTTGTTTAAGAAGTGATTTTTATTGGATTATCTTGATGTTATTTCCCTTCAATCCAAGAAATAATACTTTCGTCGTTTGGTAGTGTTTGTGGCGCGATTACTTTTTCTAATTCACCATTTTCGTTGATTAAGTACTTTTGAAAGTTCCATGCAACTTCCGAGTTTTGCAATCCGTTTTGTGATTTTTGTGTTAGGAATTGATATACTTCGTGCATGTCTGAACCTTTTACGGAGATTTTGCTCATCATCGGGAAAGTGACACCATAATTGGCTTTACAAAATTTAGCAATCTGCTGATCGCTTCCTGGTTCTTGGGCACCAAAGTTGTTTGCAGGAAAACCAACAATTGTGAAATTTTTATCTTTAAATGTTTCGTACACATCTTGCAATTGCTCGTATTGTGGCGTTAATCCACATTCGGAAGCTGTGTTGACAATGAGTACTTTTTTTCCTTTTAAATCAGCTAATTTAAAGTCGTTTCCAGCGATATCTTTTACTGTAAATTGATGAATTGATCCTTTTTCCATAGTTTTTTCGGGTGTTGTTTTTGTGGTAGTTACTTGGTTTGAAGCTGTTTCTTTTACTTTTTCCTTTGGTTTTGATGTACAACTTACAATACATAAAACAAGTACAAGCGTAAATATTCTCATTCTATTTTTGTTTTTTGTAAAAATACGAAAGTATTTAGTTAATTTTATAGATAAATCATCTTTATGGACACTGAACACTATATTACTGTTGTAGGTTTTATTGTCACTATATTTATTTTTTACATTGGACAACGAAATCAATTAAAAGCACTTGAAAGACAAATTCAAACGCAGTCAGACGAAAATAAAGTACAACATCTGCATTCATTTCAAAATTCTTTTTGGCAAAAGCAACTTGATCTATATGTAAAAGTGACAACAGCTGCAGCTGAACTTACGCAGTTTGAACTAAATTCAGAATCTTATAAAAACAGTCGCAAAAATTTTTATACTTATTTCTGGGGACCAATGTCTATTGTAGAAGATAGTAACGTAAAAAAAGCAATGGAAAATTTCTCTGAAAGTCTTCTTAATTATGAATCAAATGTTTCTAAAACATCTTTAAGAAATTTAGAAAATCACTCATATCAACTCGCACAAACTTGTAGAAACTCATCAATAAAACGTTGGGATTTGAAAAGTTTTGAATTAGAACCCGATAAAGAATAATTGAAACTTTCTAAATCACTTCGGTATCAAATTTCCAAAAATCATGATTGGGCAGCGATGCTTCAAAGGTTTTTTGCTCTTTAGTTTCAACATCTTCAAAAGTCAATTTCCAAGCATGGAGACAAATAGAAAGTGATTTGTACGATACATCAGAACCGTATTTAGAATCTCCCACAATAGGAAGCCCGATGTTTGCCAATTGCGCGCGTATTTGATGAAATCTGCCTGTTTTTGGCTTTACAGCTAAGAGATAACCAATATTATTTTTACCAATTACTTCATACGAAAGCATACAACTTTGTGCCTCTTTTGATTTGGTTGTAACAATTTCTGCTTTCTTTTCTTTGTTATTTTTTATGAGAAAATTGACTAAATTTCCTTTGCTCTTGGTAGGTTTATTTTTAACAATTGCCAAGTACGTTTTTTGAACTTTTCGACTGCTAAATAATTTATTAAAAGCAACCAGAATGCTTTTTTTCTTAGCAAGAATTAACACGCCACTTGTGACACGATCTAGTCGATGAATGATACCAACATACGGTTTTCGCTTGCTTTTTAGAATATGTTGAAATACCTGATCTTCAACCGTAACAGCTTCATACGGACTTTTTTCACTTATCAATCCTGAAGCTTTATTTACAACAATATAATCCTTGTTTTCGTGTATAATTTCAAGCTTCGACATTTGTGATTCCGTTTTCAAATTTCAAAAGAATTTTTATGTAATAAAGTGAAACTCGCGTGTGATTTAACGTCGTTTTTTTCTAGGCTTGCGTTTCTTCTTTGAACGAGAATGGTGCGCAGGAATCGCATTGTCAAACGTATTATTTACTTTTTTCGGTTTGATGCTTTTCCAAGTATTGTTTTCTTCTTCAGGAACCAATGCTTCTACCAAATCTTTTCGACCTAGTTTGCTCAAGGTTTTTCGAATCCAACCTCTATTTTCCTTTTTATACCAAAAGAAAAAACGATGTTGTTCTTCCTTTTCTTTCCTAGATTTTGGCGTTTTCGTCGGTTTTAATGTATACGGATGATATCCACTGTAATAAATAACTGTGGCAACTGTCATCGGAGTTGGTGTAAAACCTTGTACTTGCTCTAACTGAAAGCCCATATTTTTGGTTTCCGCAGCCAAATTTGCCATATCTTCTACTTCACAAGCTGGATGATTTGAGATAAAATAAGGAATCAACTGAAGCTTTAATTTCTTTTTGATGTTGATTCTATCAAAACGCTCTTTAAATTTATGGAAATATTGAAACGACGGTTTACGCATCAACTTTAACACAGGATCAGAAGTATGTTCTGGTGCAACTTTTAAACGTCCAGAAACATGTTTGGTCATCACTTCTTCTGTGTAATCATCCAATTCCTTCGGATCTGCATTTTTATTAAATTCTGGCACTAACATATCGTGACGAATTCCACTTCCAATAAATGATTTTTTTACTTTTGGATGACTGTCTACCGCTTGATATAATTCGGTTAATGGTTTGTGAGATGTATCTAAATTACTGCAAATTACAGGCGAAATACACGAAGGCGCAACACATTTATCACAGATAGATTGAACCTTACCTTTCATTTGATACATATTTGCCGATGGTCCGCCAATATCTGACAAATAGCCTTTAAAATCAGGCATACTCGCAACTTTATCAACTTCTTTTAGGATAGATTCTTTACTACGACTTGCAATAAATTTTCCTTGATGTGCCGAAATCGTACAGAAACTACAACCACCAAAACAACCACGATGAATATTTATCGAAGTTTTAATCATTTCAAATGCAGGAATCGGTCCACGTTTATTGTATTTTGGATGTGGCAAACGTGTGTACGGTAAATCGAAAGAAGCATCAATCTCCTTTTCGGTCATGGTAGGATATGGCGGATTTATCACCAATGTTTTCCCGTTGACTCCTTGAAAAATTCGTCTTGCTTTGAGTTTGTTAGATTCTTGCTCTATAATTTTAAAGTTAGAAGCAAATTTTTTCTTATTCTTTAAACATACTTCATGCGATTCAATTTCGACATCATCCCAATTTTTATTTTTAGGAATACTTTCATTCTTGTGTACCAAAAAAGCCGTTTGCTTGATTGTTCTCAGACTGGAAAAAGGCACTCCTTTTTGCAATAGTTTTACCACTTCTCGTAACGGTTGTTCTCCCATTCCATACACCAACATATCTGCTTTAGACGTTTCTAAAATAGTTGGCATTAGTTTATCGCTCCAATAATCGTAGTGCGTTACACGACGTAAGGAAGCTTCAATTCCTCCAATTAATACAGGAACATCTGGAAATTTTTCTTTTAAAATATTTGAATATACAGAAGTCGCATAATCTGGTCGAAATCCTTTGTCTCCATTTGGTGTATACGCATCTTTATCTCTACGTTTTTTACTCGCTGTATAATTGCTCACCATCGGATCCATGCAACCGCCCGTGACTCCAAAAAATAATTTTGGTGTTCCTAGTTTTGTAAAATCTTGTAAATCATCGTGTACGCTTGGTTGCGGAACAATGGCAACTTTAAGTCCATAACTTTCCAAAATACGACCAATAACAGCTGGTCCAAATGAAGGATGATCTACATACGCGTCTCCGCTAAATAGAATGACATCTAATTCTTCCCAACCACGAATTTTAACTTCGCGTTTCGTTGTTGGTAACCAATCTGAAAGTTTATTTGCTTGCATAAGACTGCAAATATACGCTTATTAGCGTTATAACTCAATATTAAAGCATTTCTGTAGAGATTTGCAGCAAAAATATTTTCCTTTTAGTGTTGCTTTCTATAAATTAAGAATTCACTATTTTTCAGCATGAAACGAAAATTTCTGTTCCTTTTTATAATTCTTCTTTGTGGTGTAGGTTTGTTGAAACTTTCACAACATGTCAATCTGAATCCTTTTCGAAGCGTTGGCGAATCCATAGATGCTTTCAATAATGTAACAGTTTTTTATAATGGCGCTGTAAATCATGTAGAGAAACGAAATGTAACGAAAGATGGATATAATCTCGGATTGGAATTTCAATGTGTAGAATTTGTAAAACGCTATTATTACGAGCATTTAAATCACAAAATGCCTGATAGTTACGGACATGCCAAAGATTTTTTTAATCCGAAGGTTAAAGACGGAAAACGCAATGTGCAACGAAACCTGATTCAGTATACCAACAAAAGTATTTCGAAACCAAAAACAAACGATATTGTAGTGTTTGAAGCTTCTTGGTACAATCGTTTTGGACATGTCGCGATTGTCACAGAAGTTTCCGAAAACACAGTAAGCATCATACAACAAAACGCAGGACCATTTGGCGATACACGCGTTTCGTATGACTTAATTCAAGAAAATAATCGTTGGAAAATTCTAGATAAAAAAATTGTAGGTTGGTTGCGAAAAGAATAATTTAGTCAATATCTTTTTCATCAGAATCGTCTTTTTTAAAGAACATTTCCGCAGGCATTCCTAGGATTTTAGATCCTTTTGGAAATAAAAAAGCAAAAAACACACAACCAATAATAATAATAATAATAGCGATAATAAAAATAGTTTTCATATCATTATTAGTATGCAAAATATCTAAATTGTGACAAAAATAATATTTTTAAAGTTCCCACATACTGAATAAGAGCATCTATGAAAGACAAATACGTAAAAGAATTTAAAGATAAATCACAAGAAGAATTGTTGGAAATTATCAAAAATCCAAGTCAATATAACAGTTACGAAGTTGATGCCGCACACGAATTGTTACGAAAGAAAACCGCAACGTTTTCAGAATATCAAGAGTTGACAGGCGTAAAATCTGCTGATGATGAAAATGGAAATATCTTTTTGACTGTTTTAAAATGGATTGGCATTATCCTTTTCTTTCCGCTTTCATTAGTCGTTGTTGGTTATTATAAGAATAAAAAGGCAAAGAAGGAATATTACGCTAACAATCGTCCGCAACATGAGAGATAAAAATCGTATTCCGAAAATTTTAGAAAAACTTGAAGAAGTTTGGGAAGCAAATCCTGATTTTAGATTAGGACAATTACTTATGGTTGCTGTACGACCAGAAAATCCTTGTCCTGAAATGTTTTATGTTGAAGATGATAAATTACTAGAAAAGTTGATTGATCTTGAAAGTAAAATCAGTCCAAAAAAATCAAAATAATTACTACAATTGCACATGAATATGATCGTCATGACGAACTGCGTGACAACCATGAAAACGTATTTTAGAACTTCTCAAATGCATCCGCGCTTTTAAATGTGGTTCAATAAAAATCTTCTTTATTTTTGAAGAAGCTGTCAATTTCTGAATGAACGTTTTGGTTCGCGTTTTATCAAATACATAATTTCCTTTTTTGTATTGCGGGACTATTTTTTCCAAAAAACTATATTGAAAGTATCCTTTTTCCGCACAAAATTCAGGCATATTTTCCTCTTTTGCTGTGGGCGATTCGCAAACGCCGTAACCCAACCATGACGGACTTCCGTTTCTGTATTTTTTTGTAGTTGCATCTGTGTAATAAAAAGCCAAATCGATTTTACGTCCGTCGTTATGACTCCAATGTGGCAACAATGGAAATTTTTTACCCAACGGAAAACAGCCATCCAAATAATACGTTATTGTTCCTGGAAATTCGTTTTGCATTGCGGTTGCTTCTGCAAGTAACACATCGTACAAATCTTCAGCTACATAATGCCGATTCATCAAAAAAGTATAGGCTCGTAAAGGTTTTAAAGCTGTATTTGTAATAGGAAGTGGTTTTCTACCATATAAATTTCTTGCCAAACTAGGAATCAATATGAATGACCAAACACTATACAATGCCAAAAACAATCCAATATTTGTTATTTTTTTCTTCCAGCCATTCAATTTTATATAACGCTTCAACAATAAATATAGTACATACACAACTCCGCCAACTTGTGTGAGTATCGTAAGTAGAATTACTATCAAAATGTGAAGTAAAATGCGGGAAAACTTCATGCAATCAGTTTGTTATAATTGTGACAAAAGGTAATAAAAATAATGCTTCTATCATTTTTCAACACTTTTTTAAGACTTATTTTTAATATATTTCTGAAAGGTATTTTGGGTTTTGGGTTTTGGGTTTTGGGTTTTGGGTTTTGGGTTTTGGGTTTTGGGTTTTGGGTTTTGGGTTTTGGGTTTTGGGTTTTGGGTTAAAATATTTACTTCCAGTATATTTCAAAGTGTAAACTGTTAAACTTATAAACACATAAACCTTTAAACCATTAAACTTCAAATACCAAGTGAAATTAAAGTCTGCAAACGTTGTACTTTTTCCGTGTTGGTTTCAGTAAAGTTCTTTACTGTATAAATGGCTTTTGGGATTTCGAATTTGGCAAAATCTTTAGCGCTTTTTATAGTTTCCAACAAACTCGAAGCATCAACTGTTTCTTGAGCATCTTCTATGATAAGAATGAGTTTTCACCCAATAGTTCATCATCAATTGAAGCAATATAATAGCGCGTATTGATAAACGTACTCAATATCTCACTTCTACTTCGCTCAATGAACGTTATTCGAGTATTATTAAAATCTTTTTGAGATTTGCTTAATGAACTGGTTTTGCGTTTTCATATCAATTCATTGCTTTTATTATTTTTTTAGAATGCTGTCTAGAGCTTGAAAGTATTCTGGATAATCAATTAGGTTGTTGTGTAAACCTTCTTTTATTGTGTAGCATTTTTTGAAATTGCTTCCTGATTTTTTGTAGAGCTTTTGTCCATGACTGTACGGCACTACTTCGTCATCTGTTCCGTGTATGATATGCGTAGGCATGGAGATTTCTTTGATGTTTTTATCGTTTTGGAAAGGATATTTGAGCAACCATTTTAATGGTAAGAACCAAAATTGCTTGCGTGCGATGTCTAAAACATTGGTAAAGGTAGATTCTAATATGAGTAGTTTTGCTTTTCGCTGCTTTGCCACATGTGTTGCGAATGCGCCGCCAAGTGAACGACCAAATATGATTGTTTTTTCTGGAGTGAATTTTGTTTGCGCATAGTCATAGAATAGTAATGCATCATCTAGCATTTTTTTGTGACTGCGTTTCCCCATGCTTTTCCCGTAACCGCGATAGTCCATGATAACGACATCATAGTTGTATTGAGTTGAAAGTTGTTCTGCCCATTTTCCCCAATAATCTATGGTTCTAGCGTTTCCGTGAAAATAGAGTATGATTCCTTGTGGGTTTTCTTGTTTGTAGTGTAATCCGTGTAGTATGGCATCATCAGTAGCTTTTAGGTATAGCTCTTCAAAGGGAAGTGACGACGTAAATACGTGATCTTGTGGCAATACTTCGCTTCGAAATATGATTTTTTCCTGAAAACCTACTAACATACTTGTGATGAATAAATATATTGCAATGATAGTAAACCCAAATGTTTTTAAATACTTCATTTATGTTTTTTTTCTTCTGAAATTGAGGCTGGAATTTTTTGGATCTATTTCTTTTGGCAGTTCCGAATGTAATATTTCTTCTAGAAAACGATGGTATTGTGGGTACGTGTGTAAGTTATTGTGTCCGCCATCAATCACTGGATATAGTCGTGTCCATTTTGGATTTATTTTGGATAGTTTTACGCTGGTTTTGAATGGAATGAGTTTGTCGCTCGTGCCATGAATGATTTTTATGGGACATTTTACATATTCAATCCAACGATAGGTTTTTACAGGAAATCGCAAAATGAGCGACATTGGCATGATAGGTAAAAATCGTTTTGTAATGTGTTTTACACTGTAATATGGTGCATCTAAGATGAGCAATCGTGGATTGTTGCTAGAAGCTAGTTTTGTAGCAAAGCCAGAACCTAATGACCTTCCGTAAAGTGTGATAAATTTTTCATCAACTTGTTCTTTGAGTCGATCGTATACGTATTGCAAATCTTTTTTGATTCCTGCTTCAGTTCGTTTTCCCGTACTTTTTCCGTAACCACGATAGTCTACCATGAGCACATCAAAACCGTGACGTGTGAAATCGACCGCAAATTTCCCCCAACCTTTTATACTTCTAGAGTTTCCCTTGAGATATAAGACAACTCCTTTTGGTTTGCGAACTTTGAAATGGATTCCATTGATGTTTACACCTTCATCAACTTCTATGTTATATTCGTCAAAGATTTGGTTTTCATAGTCAAATTTAAAATCACTTGGTAGTTTTTCAGCTTTGAAGATAAAGCGTTCTTGCAAAAAGTATAGCACTACATTTGCTATGATGTAGATAAATATAACGCTCACAATTCCTATTGCCCAATATGACATGTATGCTTTTTGTTTTGAAGCTTTAAGATAGGAAAAGTTTGTGAAACTGCTGAGAAGAAATCTGTATTGACAGAAAAAGCACCTGATTTTGCAAGAATCAAATGCTTTTATTTTTTTTAGTTTGGACTAATTTTTGGTTTTTAACAACCCATTAATGATCCAAGAGCATGACAAGCAACTTGTAAACTTTGCGACTGATTTCCCCTAGTAGTATCGTTTGTATTACAATCTTCGCAACTATAATTGGTTTGACATGTTTCTGTTGCTTGACAGGCATAAGTTTGCGGTATAGAATCAGGATTGGATTCCGATTCTGTGGTTGTAAATGTATCGGTTGTATTGATTCCTCCTATTTGTTTTCTTAATAAGTTGAGATTCGAAATTTTGTTTTTTCTTAATTTTAACGATGCTAAATTCTTTTTCTTCATTAGAATACAATTTAATGTTAGGAATGTAAAGAAACTAAAAAAACGAGTGTTTTCAGGAGTTTACCATTGATAGTTTATAAACTATCAATCAATTTCTAAGTCTTCTCGCAGCTTTTTTAGGTATTGTGACGGATAGATTCCTGTTTGAGATTTGAATGCTTTTGAAAAAGTTTCTTGTCGTTTGAAACCGAATTCTTCCGCGATTGCTTGTATGGTATATGAACGCAATTTTTCATCATTTTTTAAACGAATTAGTGCCGCATTGATTCGTAATTCGGTAATGTATGATTTGAAGGTTTTGTTTTTGTAATTGTTTATTACATTGGAAACATAGGAAGTGTTTGATTTTACTTTTTCCGCAACATAGCTTAAACTACAGTGTATTGATAAGTATTCTTCTTTCGCTTCAAATTGCGCTAGTTTCTCTAAGAGTATCGCTGCTTTTTTGTCGGTAACTTTTTCAGAAATGCTGGTTCCTGTTTTCTGATTTTCTTCTTTTTGTTTTTCTTGTTGAGTTTCTAACTGTATTACTTTTTGCAAGACCGCTTCTGCCCTTTTTTGAATACGTTTTACTTTTGTTCTGTAGAAAATAAAACTTCCTATAAGCAACATGAGTAATAGTGCAGAGATAATATATAATAGCTTTTTACGTTTTTCTTCTGCTTCAAATTCTGCCGAAAGCACTTCCAATTTGTCATTTATTTCTTCAATATCATGTTTGGTATGAATGGTTGAGACAACCTCAACATGTTCTTTTCGTTCTTTTTGTAACAATCTTTCTTGCGCTTTGTAATGAAATTTCGATTTTTTACCATTACCAATTTTAGAATAATTTAACGCAAGTAACGCATGCAATTGTCGTTCGTTAGAGAAGACTTTTTCAGATTTTTTGAGAATTTCATAAAACTTTTCAAGGTACATTATAGCTTTCGAATGATTTTCGAGCGCATCATAATTTTTCCCCATGTAGAAATATGCTGTTGATAGTAAAACGTCGTCGTTTTGTTTTTCGGCGTGAGCTATGATTTCGTTGGTTAATTGTATGCTTTCTGAGTGTTCTTCTTTTTCAAAATAAATAATCGCTTTGTTCATTAAAAGAAGGTAATAATCAATTGTATTTTCTTTTTTTGAACATATTTCTAAGCCAAGATTGTTGTAATATTCTGCAGATGCCAAATCATCTTCATTTTCATTATTGAGCTCTTGTTTTCTTAAATATGCATCACACAACTTGCTATACAACGAAATTTTATCATAATTTTTCTCTGCTGTACTAATGTTCAATTCATCTAAAATGTTTAAACTTTCTTTATAAATTGCAATGGCTTCATCATAAGCTTGATTCAATTGTTTGATAAAAGCAATGTTGATTAACGCCTTGAGTTCGTTACTTTTATTTCCACTTAATACCGCATAATCTTTCGATTTTATTTGTGCTTCGAGCGCTTTGATGTGTTCGCCCATGATGGTGGCTATGTTTCCTTTTTGACTATAAAGTCGGCTCAGCAACGAATAGTTTTTTGTAGATTTTGCCAATACTGTTGCTTCTTCAATGTCTTGTAAAGCTTCTTCGTTTTTGGTTACTAATGATTTGCTATAGGCTTTTTTAGACAATACATCAATAATTTTGATGGTGTCGTTTTCCTTTTTAGCGATTTTATATGCAACATTTAGATAGATGAGCGATTTCTCCGGGTTTTTATTGATCGTTTTGAAGAAATTTTGATGGAGCTCTTCATACGATTTTGTCGCTAAAGAATCCGGTTGAGCATTCGCAAAGATACTTCCGCAAAGGAAAATAAGTAATAGATATATTTTGAAAATTGAGGAACAGCAATACTGCTTAAAATTCAACATAAAGTCATTTTATATATAGAACAATATAAACATTCTTTACCTATTGATACAGCTAAATTTTCTAATATTATTTTAAATTCTCCAGAATGAAATCAACAGTTTTGTTGGTATTTTTGTTTTCTACGTACGAATCTGTCAAGTGTTTTGGCGCTACAACATAGTTATTGTCTGCTAAAGATTCGATATTTTCTAAATAATCTAACGCAATTTTTCCGCGAAGAAGCGGCTTCATATCTTTTCCAGATTTGTAGTAATTGTATATTTTTTTTAATCCTGAAAGGTATAAGTAATCTTTGGTAAATCCGCCGCCACGATGTGCGCGTACCGAAATATTAAATGCCGTATCGCGATCTAAATCGTATGTATTTACAAATTTTCGAAAGGTTGTAGAAAACGAATATCCTTTTGCCAAACTGTCGACAGCAATCACACGATATGCCAATTCTTTTAAACGTTTTACAGTTAAATTGTTACTCATGTATTCTGAGAAAACTGCCAAACCTTCTTGCGTTTCTTCATAATTAGGAAAGCCGTTGGAGAATATTTTAAGCGGTTGCAACAATCCGTTCATCGTTGTGACCATGTGTACGCCAATTTCGTGATTGGTCAATACGGCAAGTTCATTGTCTGAAAATGTATGTTTTTCATTGATGACTAAGGTTTTTATATTATTCAACACCATGGCAATCGCGCTCATATCTTTTGAGAATTTGATATGATATGAAAAATCGTATTGTTTTGAATATTCCCTGAAAATTGCTTCTGTTTCTTTGGGAGAATATTTTGGTTGAAATTGTTCCTCGTTTGCATCTTCTTCTTCGAAGTGTAGAATAAATTTTGCATTTTCTACATCTTGTTCTGTTGGCGTTCCGAAAGAACGTAAACTGTTATAGTAAAATTTACGTTTGGTTCCAATAGTCTGAATGCATTGTACCAAACCTGAGTATGCATAAATGATGTCTTCATACAATTCGCGTATGTTTTCATCTTCAATATGTTCAATAGGTTGTGAAATGAGTTGCCTGTGTAATTGAAAACGATCAAAATCAATTTCAGGATATTTAAATTGTGGATCCGTTAAGTATTTTGACTTGAAAAACTTTTCTTTTTCTTCTTCAACATTTATAGGATTGACATAACTTAAGAGTTCAATCTTCTTAACAATATCATTGATATTATTATCAATTTCAAAAAGCATTTTACTTGCTACCTTCATTTCACTCATTCTCAGTACTCTTTTCTTAGCGATGTTTTTTACAGAAGTCGTCAGCGTGTTGTGGAACAAGCGTTTTTAAGGCTTCTTCTACAGCTGCAACTACTTCCGGAAACATGATTTGATTAATTTCGTCGCAATATATCTTTTTTACTTCGGTTGCCAAAACTAAAGTATTGCTAAAATGCTGTGTAATGTATTTTAAGAAATATCCGTTTCCTTGAAAAGTGTCGTTTATTTTTGAAGTAGAAGCAATTCCGTTGGGCAATTTTATTTCCGATAGCATTTTTCGCCACGATTCTATCATTTCACCAAAACGCTCATTATCAACATTCCCCGTTCCCAGATTGAAGGTTGGCACTTCGCGTTCCCAACGTTTCCAATTATATGAATGCATATCATATACGACACAAACGCCAAATTTTTCCTCGAGTTTTGCAATCAACGCATGTACCACTTTATAAAAATTAGCATGTTTTTTCAAACTCGTTTCCTTCATGGTTTCTGGAAGCGGATTTCGCCAAAGTTGTTTTCCCCAAGCATCTACGTAAATAGCACTTTCGGGCGCTCGATTTAAATCGTATTCAAAACGCGAATCCATTCCTGCAATGACAATAGGATGCGTTTGCACCATTTCTTTCGTCGCTGGATCTTCTTCAAACCAACGATCGTATTCTGTATGCATACAATTTCCCCAGAGTTCTCGTCGAAATTGATGTCCGTCATGCACAGCGCCACAAGCATACGGAACGTAGTTGTCAATTTTTATCGTAAACGAATAATCATCCGCAACAGCCGAAAATATTTCTTCTTGCTGAATTTTATCTACTATTTCTTCAATGGTTAGTTTTTCCATGTATCTCACTTTGGTTAGTGTATTTTTTGTATTGATCTGCGAAACTTTAAAAGTATCTGAAATCATACAAATTAAACGCTTATAAAATTAATAATAAACTCTTTAACAATACAGCAATTGTGATGATTCTGTATTTTTTATTGATTTGTTGTGGTAGGCCTATAAATTTTGAAAGATTTTGTGACATGTTATTTTTCCTTTAATAAGGAATTTTTAAGAAAAATAAATAATATGGTTGTTATAGAATGTTTTTATTTTTTGTCAATTGCGCTTTACTTGTTACTAATTTGATACTTTTTTGTACATCAAATTCTCCTTTAAAGTTTTTGGTAACATGTACATCTATTTCGTAAGTTATGTGTGCTTCTTTAAGAGAAGCTTCTAGTCCCAATTGTTTCGTTTTTGCAGAAGCAACATTCTCCTTATAATTCTGTAAAGGCCGCAAGCCTAAAGCTAGTAATATGGCGCAAAGTGTGATTGCTCCTGGTAAAATAGGAAATTCGGTCCATTGCATCGCGCGAGCAATCCAACCAATAATAATGACCAAAAGTGCGATTCCCACAAATGTAAATGCTTCTTTTACCAAATCTTTTCGGAGTAATTTTAATTTTTCTAAAGTTACATGTGTTTCTAGAAGTTGCTCAGTTGTTTCTTGTATTTGATTTTTGTTCTCCATCATACATAATTAAAGTATTCCAGAAAGGTTGAAAAAATACTGTTGAAGAAAGAATGGTGCTGCAAATTCATAATTTAATCGTCGCAAGCCTTTTTCTTCTTCTTTTTCTTCTTTTCTCGAGCTAACATTTTCTTTTTTTCATCGCTATCTTCTGGGCAATATACGACTTCAGTTGCTGTAAATTTTATATTTCCATGCTGATCGACTTCTTTTGACATTTTTCGTACGGAAAGTTTCCAACCTAAATTTTTAAGTTCTAGCTTCGTACTCCGCAAGCTTTTATGCAAACTACTTAATTCTTGAACATATTTCAACATCGGTTTTAATGCGAATATTGCTGCAATGGTTCCGCCAATAATAATGATTGTCATAACAGAAGCACTTAGCAATTGTACGGATTGCATGTAAATTCCAATACTAAAAATTGCAACTGAAATAATCCCCAAGAAAATTGATTTTAGAAATAGCTGCGTATTTGTCCCTTTGTGAGTTGCTATACGTTCATTAATAGCACTAAATTCTTTTGATGCTTTTATAAATCTTCTAGTATGTTCGTCATCTTCTTCATCAAAATCATCATCTTCTTCTATTTCCTCAGTTTTTGCTTGATGAAAATCTTCAAAAGTAGTCTGGTTGTACAAAGTTCCCCATTCTGTCCACGATCCGTCATACACTGCATAATCGTCAAAACCTGCATGTTCGGCGGCTAATGCCAAAATACACGCGGTAATTCCTGATCCGCAAGAAAATATAAATGGTGCATCTTCTTTATAGAATGATTCAAAAATGGTTTTAAGTGCTGCTTTTGACTTGAAATGATTGTTCTCCAAGACTTCGGTATACGGAAGGTTTTGTGACGTCGGAATTTGTCCGCTACGCAAACCTGCTCTCGGTTCAGGTTGTTCGCCTGTAAATCGTGCTGCTGAGCGTGCATCCAAAATAATACTTTTGGCATCTAGCAACTCTTGAAGCATTCCGCCATAATTTCGAAATAATTTCAAATCAGCTTCCGCTTGAAAGTTTCCGTGTTCGCCTTTATAGTTTTTTTTGGTTTCTGTCGCAAATCCCGCAGTTTTCCAAGCTGGAAATCCTCCATCAAGAACCGCAATTCTGTGAAATCCCATGGCTTTAAACATGTACCAAACTCTTGGCGAAGCATATATGCCTAATTCATCATAAACAACAATTAAACTATCTTTATTAATGCCGAGTTGTTGCGCTTTTTCTGTAAAAGTAGCTTCGTCCAACATGGTATTCGGATATGCACTATCTGGCTGGCTGAATTCTTTTTTAATGTCAAAAAAACGCGCATTCGGAACTTGTTGTGTTTCTTCAGCAATTTCACCATTTACAACTTTGGGAATGGTTGCGTTTAAAATGACAAGATTGGTTGCATTCAAATGTTCCTGCAACCAATTTGTCGATACGATATAACTTACTAATTGTACGTTTTCTTTAAGCATTATCAACTGTTTTGCGTAGTCGAACGCGTCTGTCAAATGCTTGTAATTTATCTACGACTTTGCTTTCTACAAAATCGATTACTTTTTCTTGAAGTCTGGTTTTGTATACTTTATTGATGTATGTAATTCCACCTGGCGACATTACGTTTACCTCAACTAATTTTCCACCAATTACATCGATGCCCACAAAGTATAATCCGTCATTAACTAATTTTGGACCTATTTGTTTACACAGTGCTTTCTCTGCTTTGGTCAGTGAATGTTTTTGTACGCTCCCGCCAGCACTAACGTTCGATCTGTGATCGTCAGAACCTGGCACACGACGCATGGCGCCAATTGGCTCACCGTTGAGAAGTAGAATACGAACATCACCTTGATCGGCACCTTCTATGTAATCTTGTAAAATGACATAGTTGGAAGTTCCATCGCTATTGGTAATGTAAAAGTCTAACAACGATTTGATATTATTCATGGCTGATTTTTCAATTAAAATCACACCAGAACCACCAAAACCATTCAATGGTTTCAGAATCATTTTGTCTGACTTCGAATCTTTGATTTGTTCTACTAAGTAATCTTTATTTTTTGATACATGCGTATTTGGAATGATATTGCTATGTGCATCACCAAAAGCGGCTGTATATAATTTATTGTTGGCTTCTCGCATTCCTTGTAATGAATTCACGATGAACACATCATCTTTTACAGAATCGAGGAAATTTAGCATGATTGGATCTAATGGAGGATTTGCTCGCATGAATATGACATCAAAACCTGCCAAAGGAAGCATTTCTTCGCGCAACGTTGCTTTTAGATAAAATGATTTTAAGGAGCTAGGAACTTTTTCCATTCTACCAATTACGGTACAAAAAGCATTGGTAACACTATCGCGTATGGTTAAATTGGAAGGTGTGCACATTGCAACGCCATGTCCTCTTTTAGCACATTCTTTGATTAAAGCTAAGCTTGTATCATTTTCTGGGTCGATATCTTCCCACGGATACATTAAAAAACAGATATTCATGTGAGTTTTTTTTGGTTCGTTTTTATTTCACACAAAATATAGTGAATTATATACACTTTACCATATTATTTGACAGCTTCATAATTATCGTCCCAATTTTTAGGTTTCGGATCGTGTAATTTTCCTAATGATTTTGCCACCAACATAGAAACGGTTGCGTCTCCAGTAACATTTACGACTGTTCTACACATATCCAAAGGTCTGTCGATTGCAAATATTAATGCCAATCCAATTGGTAGTAACGCGGGATCAAATCCTACAGATTCTAATACAATGACCAACATTACCATTCCTGCACTTGGCACCGCCGCACTTCCGATAGAAGCTAATAATGCTGTGAACACGATGATTAATTGTACTTCAATCGTGATGGCATTTGGCGTAAGTACTTGCATGATAAATACTGCCGCAATGGCTTGATACAGACTGGTTCCATCCATATTTACCGTAGCACCAACAGGCAATACAAAACCAGAAACTTCTTTGTCTACACCAACATGTTCTTCTACTCTTTCCATTGTAACAGGTAATGTAGCTGCACTTGAACTTGTAGAGAATGCTAGCAATTGTGCAGGACTTATTTGTTTTAGGAACCAGAATGGTGATTTTTTTGCGTACACACTCACCAATGTTAGGTAGAATACAATCATTAATATTAATCCTGCTACGACACATAATCCGTAAGAGAGTAGCTTCATAAGGATTTCTGGATCGTCAAAGGCAACAATTACATTCGCGAGTAGTGCAAATACTGCATATGGCGCAAATAGCATGATTAGGTCTACCATTTTCATGACGACTTCGTTTAGGGAATCGAAAATATCAATCATGGGTTTTGCTTGTTTTTCAGGAATTAATAATAGACAGATTCCGACAAATAATGCAAAGAATATGATTTGAAGCATTTTTGCATCACCTAATGATTGAAAGATGTTTTTTGGAAAAATATCGACCAATGCTTGTAATGGTCCTGCATCTTTTTGTGCAGCTGCTTTATTTAGTTTATCGCTTACACCATCAGAAGTTGCATATTTTTCTTTTATTTTTTCAATGGTTTCTTGTGGCATTCCAGCGCCAGGTTTTATTACGTTTACAATTCCCAATCCGATGATAATCGCGACAAGTGTCGTTACTACATAGATTGAAATAGTACGCAATCCCATTTTTTTGATTTTTGCGATGTCTTTTAAGTCAGAAACACCTTTTATTAAGGATGCTAGAATTAACGGAACTGCAATGAGTTTTAACAGATTGATAAAAATAGTTCCGAAAGGTTTTATCCAACGACTGATGAAATATTCTGCGCGTGTAGTTTTTACAATTTTGGCATCTACTTGTTTGACTGAGGAAACGACTTCGCCATTTACAATTTCCTGAACAATTTCTTGTGAGGCAGGAATTTCTTTGAGTACGACGGTTTCACTTCCCCAAGAAGTTGATAGTAGGATGAAAGAGAATAAGATTCCCAACACCATTCCTATCAAAATTTTCCAATGTAATGCCATTTTTTTCATGTAGTTCTTTTTTAGTGATACTATCTATTTTTTATTTTTGAATTGTTCTGTTGAGTAAGTAATAATCTGCTAATACCAACGCTGCCATTGCTTCTACAATAGGAACAGCTCTCGGCACTACACACGGATCGTGGCGTCCTTTTCCTTGCATTTCTACAATGTTTCCGTCTTTGTTGATGGTATCTTGCTTTTGCATAATGGTTGCCACAGGTTTGAACGCTACATTGAAATAAATGTCCATTCCGTTACTGATGCCACCTTGAATTCCACCTGAAAGATTCGTTTTTGTTGTTCCATCAGCATTAAAGATGTCATTATGTTCGCTTCCTTTCATTTTTGCACCTTCAAAACCGCTTCCATATTCAAAACCTTTTACTGCATTGATGGACAACATGGCTTTTCCGAGTTCTGCATGGAGTTTGTCAAATACAGGTTCGCCCAAACCAACAGGTACATTTTGAATGACACACATGATGGTTCCGCCAATGGTATCGCCTTCTTTACGAATTTGCCGTATTTTTTCTTCCATTGCTGCTGCTTTCGCCGGATCTGGACAACGCACAGGATTGCTTTCTGTTAGAGAAAAATCGAGTTCCTGATAGTTTTTATCCAGTGTAATTTCTCCCACAGAAGACACAAAAGCATTAATTTTAATGTCAGCAAGTAACTGCTTGGCAATTGCTCCAGCCACTACTCTACAGGCAGTTTCTCGTGCTGAGCTTCTTCCGCCACCGCGATAATCACGATGTCCGTATTTTTGATCGTATACGTAATCGGCATGTGATGGACGATAGGTTTCTTTTATGTGTGAATAATCGTGTGATTTTTGATTGGTATTGTGAATGGCAAAACCGATTGGAACACCCGTTGTTTTTCCTTCAAAGATTCCCGAATAGAATACGACCGAATCTGGCTCTTTACGTTGCGTTACAATCGCTGACTGACCTGGTTTTCTACGATTCATTTCTTTTTGAATCATATGTAAATCAAGTTCTAGTCCCGCAGGACAACCATCTATAACTCCGCCAATTGCTGCCCCATGTGATTCTCCAAAAGTGGTCAATTTGAATAAAGATCCAAAAGTATTTCCTGCCATAGTATTTTTTTAACAAATGTAAATTTAAACTAACAGATTTAAAAACCCAACAAATGCTTAAAATTAACTTAACATTTAGCGGTTTTGCTTGATAAATTATTAACATTCAAGGATCTAAGCTTAACAGTAGTTTTTCATACTTTTTTGATGTTTGATCTTTATTTGTAGGTGAGTAAAATGTGCTTATGAAAAAACGAAAAATAGATCTTGTGGTTATCTCTGATGTTCATTTAGGAACATACGGTTGTCACGCCAATGAGCTACTTTCCTACTTGAATAGTATTGATCCGAAGAAAATTATCTTAAACGGCGATATTATTGATATTTGGCAATTCCGCAAACGTTATTTTCCAAAAGCACATTTACAGATTATTAAGAAGCTAATTGACTTTTCAGCAAAAGGTGTGGAAGTAATTTATATTACAGGAAATCACGATGAATCGTTGCGCCGTTTTTCAGATACAACACTTGGTAATTTTTCGTTGGTTGATAAGTTAGTGTTGGAATTGAATGGCGGGAAAGCATGGTTTTTTCACGGCGATGTATTTGATGCGTCTATTCAAAATGCAAAATGGATTGCAAAACTTGGAAGTTACGGATATGACTTGTTAATTCGACTAAATCGTTTTATCAATTGGTTTTTGATAAAAATGGGACATGAAAAGTATTCGTTGTCTAAAAAGATTAAAAATAGTGTCAAAAAAGCGGTGAAGTATATTAATGATTTTGAAGATGTTGCTGCCGATTTAGCAATTGACAATGGCTATAAGTATGTAATTTGCGGACATATTCATCAGCCACAAATGGAAAAGAAATCTAATAAAAAAGGTTCTTGTATTTACTTAAATTCTGGTGATTGGATTGAGAATTTAACTGCGCTAGAGTATCATAAAAATCGTTGGAAATTGTATCGCCATACCGAAGATCGCCTGACTGCTTTTTATGCGGATGAAGAATTGAAATCTATGGATTATAAGGATTTGCTAGCCGCAATTACGATTGTGGAAAAAATTAAATAATTTCTATCGCTAATTTTTTTGAGTTACAAAAAAAATTTAATGCACTAAGCTATTTTTTTTGAAGGCATAATTTTGTTTTAAATATTTATGCTCATGGAAACTTTAGAAATTTTAAAATTAACCTTCACAGCTTTCGGTCTTTTTATTAGTTTAATGATTATTACCAAACTTGTTCGTGTACGTTCAATTGGTAAAATATCAACAACTTATTTTGTTGCTGCCATTTCCATACTTGCCGTATTAGTTTCCGTTTTATCAAGTAATAAGTATACTTTTTTTGAAGGGAGCGCTATAGTAGCTATTGTCACTATATTTCAAATTTTATTTGTGTCATTACTTCGTGCAAGTAAACGATTCAACCATTTTTTTATCAATAAAGCTAAAATTGTTTTATGGAATGGAAAAATTCTTGAAGATAGATTGGTCACATCTAATATTAGCAAAGAAGATTTAATCGCCAAAATTGGAAGATCTAATCCACATGATTTTAGAGATATTAAAGCTGTTATTTTAGAAGATTCTGGCGAGTTTTCGGTTATCTACAATCAAGAAACACAAGATTTGAATCAATCGCTTTTGAATGACGCTAACATATAGTTGTCCTCATATCAAATTTCCATACTTACCAAAAGATTATTGCTACCATATTAAATTAGCATATTTACTTTGTATTTACTTCTTCTTCAAATTAAAAAAAGCTTTCTTGAGAAATTGATCTATTCATGCATTTTAGTATTATATTTAATGCTGATTTTAGACTTTAAACCATTTAACTCATGAAAAACATCATTCGTATTCTTGGAATTTCTATGTTCGTATTATTTGTTTCTTGCGGAAATGATGATGATAGTACCAATACAGACGAACAACCACAAACGCCTATACTTCCTGCCAATTATTTTCCAGCTGCTGTAAATGATTATTGGGTATATGATGTACGCATTTTTGGCGGAACTGGCACTGCTCCAACAGAAACAGATTCTTTGTATGTGGCTTCTCGAAATGGTAGTTCATTTATGCTTGATATCAACGACACAGATGCAGGATTTGGTATTATGAGTAATTTATTAGCCAACGGAACACTTACCGAACAAGGAACAGCGCTTACATTAAATAGTAATCTGAGTTTACCAATTGACATTCCTGGAAATGCAATCGATTTTGAAGGACTTGTTTTATATGATGAAAGTATTGCAGATGGTGAAACGCTTTTTTCTATTTCAGATACGTACACACAAGATATTCAAGGAGTTCCACTAACTATTAGTTATACCTTAAGTACCGAAAACATCTCGCAATTAGAAGGATTAACATTAAACGGAGAAACATTTACGGATGTTGAAGTTGTTGATCTTTTATTGGAATTTTCTGTTTCAACAAGTGTAGATGTTTTAGGAAATCCAACAACATTTTCAATTCTTGATCCGCAGAATGTATTGGAAATTCGTTCATATTACGGTGCAAATGTAGGATTGATTAAAGCGGATTCAGAATTTAGTTTCGAACTCAATCCAACAACAGTAGCTTTACTACAAACGCTTAATATTGATTTAGGTTTCCCGAATTCTATTAATAGTGGAACCTCACAAGAAATTAAAGCATATTCGGTAACTAATTAGATTTTTTTAAATCGCTTCGCTTTGTTCATTCAAAGATTTAAAAATTTAAGGATTCAAGGTTTCTTCTGATAGTACTTTGCTGTCTTTGAAGTACAATTGGTATATCGATAAGTACTCCAAAATTATAGCATATTTACATACTAATGTTTCTTCATTAGATCAAAAACATGTGCATTCTCAAAGTAGAATTTTTTAATAATTTCGCTAAAAAAAGTTCAAAAAAACAAATGCTTTTACTTTAAACAAAACCTCAGCATTTGACAAACGTCATATCACAAAACACTCCGCTAACAGGCTAATTTCCTCACTTTTTCATATCTGATATTTTATAAAGCGTCAGTTACTTCTCTTTTTTCTTCATCATTTCTGTGTGTTATTTGCTACAAGATTATTCTAAAATCAACTTGATTCAGAACGAGTAAGCCGAAAAGCGAAATGAGTAGGCAAAATGTAACAACAAAAATATTATGATGAAAAAAACAACGTATCTCACTGCATTATTACTATTGACACTAACAGGTCTCTTAGCTCAAAATAACGTATATCCATCAGCTGGAAATACAGGATTAGGAACTACAAGTCCTACAGCAAAATTAGACGCTCAATTATCTGCTAACTTGCCTGTTGAATCGGGAATTAGACTCACAAGTCCGTTTAGTTTTTCGAGTACGAGCTCCATTCAAACTTTATTTCACCTCAGAAAAACAGGAAGAAGCAAAGGCGAATTTTTTAGTCAATTTGTTGTAAAACCCAATGGAAATGTGGGTGTTGGTGTCAATTGGAACGATCCTATTTTGAATAACAAACGCATGGTAATTACAGATAACAATCCGAATGCTTTAGATTTAAATGTGAGAGGTTTTGCGCTTATAGATGGTCAAAACGCATCACTTTTATTTGGTGCTACAGGTGGAGAAGCTTTTGGACAATGGGGAATTGAATATAACGAATATGCTACTGTAAAAGGACTCAATTTTTGGAAACCTACTGGCAGTAATAACTTTGGAAATTATTACATGTTTTTAACCGATACTGGAAAAGTAAGTATTGGATTGGATCCAAATGTGGCAGGAACCTACAACGGAAACTTTAAGCTATACGTTGCTGATGGTATCATGACCGAAAAGGTAAAAGTAACCTTGCGCAGTTCTAGTGATTGGTCAGATTATGTTTTTGAAGATGATTATAAATTATTACCACTTGAAGAAGTGGAAGCGCATATTGCAAAAAATGGTCATTTACCCAATGTACCAAGTGCAGAAGAAGTTGCAAAAGAAGGAATCGATTTGGCAAAAATGGATGCTAAATTATTAGAGAAAATTGAAGAACTGACACTATATGTTATTGAACAACAAAAGCAGATAAAAGAATTACAAGAACAATTGAAAACGAAGTAATGATGAAACATTTAAGATTTACATATTTGTTTCTCCTTGTTACGCTGAGTTTTCCTTTGAATACAAATGCGCAAAACTTAATTCCAAATGGTGATTTTGAATTAGGAAATTACAATGGAGGATCAGATCCGACAGATTACTACTCTGGAGTTGCCTGTTCTACAGGTAGAGGAAGATTTGATGGAGACCTATTTAATTGGTATGTTGCCAAACCAACAAATGTTTGGACTTCAAGATGTTCTCCCGATTGGATTCCCGCAGGTATGGTTTTGGGTGATGGTTCTTGTGATGCAAACGATTCCAAATATGTGAGAAGCGCATTGAAAAACGAAAGCATTATGACCGAAATGGTTGGCGGATACACATTGGTAAAAGGCAGGACGTACAAATTTAAAGTAAAAGTGAGAGCCGCTAGAGGTTTGGCAAATGGCACTGGAAGTTTTCAAGTAGTATTTTCAACCAAAAGCGAAGGTTTAAGAGTGCAACCTCATAAAAAATGGGTGGCTTTAGATTTTTATGTGGAACAATCGTGCGATTGGAGAAATATTGACGCTTATTTTACAGTTCCTACGGATGATAATAACGACTATGAAGACATGAAATATATTGTTTTGCAGTACAATCATGAGCAAAATGAAAATGGTGATGGCGATTCGGCTTCTTTAATTTTACATTATGATGAAGTGTCTTTAGTTGAAGAAGAACAATGTATTGATTACAAATACATTCAAGATTGGCAATATTTTGATATTCATAAGATTGAACAAGCTAATATTCAAATCAGTGCAGGCGCAAATGTAAGTCCAGATCCTTCCATTGACAATTTGCCTGTAGTCGTAAAAAGTTCAGCAAAAGTAATTTACAGAGCACCAACAGTACTTTTAGAACCTGGCTTTTTTGTGGAAGAACCTGGAAGCTATTTTGAAACACAAGTTGGAACTTGTGTTGAAGATCCTTGCCCAACAATTGAAGCTTTTGCACCATCATCAACAGATGTTTGTAGTAGCGCAACAACCTTGGGCGAAAATATACCCGCGCAACCAGGCGTATTTTACAGTTGGTCTCCAATAGAATATTTTTCAAATCCGTGGTCTAGAATCACAGATTTTACGCCACCAGCTGGTTCTGGTTGTGTAAATGCCGAATTGGTCATTTGGACCATTTGTGGAGAAAGTCAAACATTTCCGTTTACCATGAATTATTTTGACGCTGCACCATCCATAACAGTAAATAGTACTTCTTCTGGAGTAAACAATTTAAATCTCGATTTAGATATTGCAAATGCAAACTCCTATACGGTTACGGCAACAAGTGTTGCAAACGGAACAGTATTGTATACTGATACACAAAATTCAGCTTGTGCTGATTTAAATGTAAACGATGTATTACTAGATTTAAACTCATGTCTGTTAGATATGTGTGATGATGTCGAAGTTACCATTACCGCTTCAAATCCGTGTTTTGATACTGTAGAAGAAATTATTACGTGGACAGCTCCAACGCCAGTTGCTCCAATTAACAGTATTTCAAATATTATAAATACTGATTTTGATTTCCAATTCGATCTTACGCTTGCTTCTAGTTATGAATATGTTGTTATTGAAACGTGGAATGAACAAGAAACATCTTTGATTTGTTCACAAACTATAGAAGCTTGTGCAAATCCGAACATAAGTACGTACCATTTTGATGTCACTAATTGCTTATCAGGTTGTGTTTCGCAATGTCATAATTATAAAATTAAAGTCAGAACAAAGAATTATTGTTATCCAACAGAAGCAGTTTCAACACTATCATGGAATAAATCGAACACAGCATTTTCCATGCCTTCAAGTTATCCAAATGTAATTACAGCTAATGGTGATGGAATTAATGATACCTTGTGTTTCAGTCCGCAAGGAGCCGATTATTATCATTTGGTTGTTGTGAATAGATGGGGAAATGTAATGTTTGAATCATCAGGTTGTGTCACAGAAAATCCTGTATGTATTTGGACACCAACGAACCTTTCTGATGGAACGTATTTTTATACGATAGATTTTAGCAATCAATGCGGACAAAGTGGAAGTCACCAAGATTTTGTACAAATCATTAACGGGCAAAATAGAGTTGCGACAGACGAACCAGATAAATTTGATCCCGTAACTACACCAGAAGTTTCAGTATATCCAAATCCATCTAAAGGATTGTTCAATGTAAACTTAGGATCGATGTCTGAAGCAAACTTAGCAGTGTTAGATATTACAGGTAAAACTATTGTATCTAAAAACGCAACTACAAATGTAGAGACTTTAGACCTCAGCAAGTATGCAAAAGGGATTTACTTTTTAAGGATTAAAAACCATGAAACATTCATCACAAAAAAGTTGATTGTTGAATAACTAAATTTTAATTAGGGGTACAATATAGTTTTCAACAAAAGCAGAAAACCTCAATCGTAATGATTGAGGTTTTTGGTTTTTGTGATAATTTACAAATATTAAGATTGTCTGAAAAGATTCTGAAACCGTCATTCTGAACTTGATTCAGAATCTTATTAAATTAGTTTTCAATCTTCAATACACAACTATTATCGTATCAACTTCTTATACTTAATACGTTTTGGCATCAAGTCGCCACCTAAACGTTTCTTTTTGTTTTCTTCATAATCTGAGAAGCTTCCTTCAAAGAAATATACTTGTGAATCGCCTTCAAAAGCTAGAATATGTGTACAGATACGATCTAAAAACCACCTGTCGTGAGAAATGACCACGGCACAACCAGCAAAGTTTTCCAAACCTTCTTCCAATGCTCGAAGTGTATTTACATCCAAGTCGTTTGTTGGCTCATCCAGTAATAGTACGTTTCCTTCTTCTTTGAGCGTCATTGCCAAATGCAGACGATTTCGTTCTCCACCAGAAAGTGTACTTACTTTTTTGTTTTGCTCGCTTCCCGCGAAATTAAATCGGCTTAAGTATGCTCTAGAGTTGACTTGCTTTCCGCCCATCATCACTAATTCTTGTTCGTCAGAGAAGTTTGCCCAAATAGATTTTTCTGGATCAATGTTAGAGTGTGACTGATCGACATATGCAATTTTTGCTGTTTCTCCTACCGTAAAAGTTCCTTTGTCTGGAGTTTCTTCGCCCATAATCATTTTGAAAATGGTCGTTTTTCCTGCTCCGTTTGGTCCAATGACACCTACAATTCCCGCTTGCGGTAAGTTGAAATTTAAATCTTCATATAATAATTTATCGCCAAAAGCCTTGGAAACGCCTGTTGCTTCAATTACATTAGTTCCTAAACGTGGTCCGTTTGGAATGTAGATTTCCAATTTCGCGTCCATCTGCTTTTGATCTTGACTCATCAATTTGTCATAATTCTTCAAACGTGCTTTTTGCTTTGTTTGACGACCTTTTGCTCCTTGACGAACCCATTCTAATTCTCGCTCTAATGTTTTTTGACGTTTGGAAGCCGTTTTGCTTTCCTGCGCCATACGTTTTGATTTTTGATCTAACCAAGAAGAATAGTTTCCTTTCCACGGAATTCCTTCTCCTCTATCCAATTCTAAAATCCAACCTGCAACGTTATCTAAGAAATATCTATCGTGTGTTACGGCGATTACCGTTCCTTTGTATTGTGCCAAATGATGCTCTAACCAATGTACCGATTCTGCATCCAAGTGGTTGGTAGGCTCATCGAGTAATAAAATTTCTGGTTCTTGTAATAACAAACGACACAATGCTACACGACGACGTTCTCCTCCAGAAAGAACACCAATCAATTTGTCTGGTTCTGGCGTACGCAGTGCGTCCATGGCAATTTCTAGTTTTGTATCTAATTCCCACGCATTCGAAGCATCAATTTTATCTTGTAAATCGGCTTGTTGCGCCATTAACTTCTCCATCTTATCTGCATCAGAATATACTTCTTCTAAGGCAAACATATCGTTAATTTTGTTGTATTCGTCTAAGATGGCAACCGTTTCTGCAACTCCTTCTTTTACAACTTCCATTACTGTTTTTGTTTCGTCAAGTTGTGGTTCCTGTTCTAAGTAACCTACTTTATAACCTGGCGAAAATGTAACTTCGCCTTGGTAATTTTTCTCAACACCTGCGATGATTTTTAGCAAGGTAGATTTACCAGAACCATTGAGACCGAGAATCCCGATTTTAGCTCCGTAGAAAAAACTTAGGTATATATCTTTTAAAACTTGTTTGTTGGTGCTTTGATAGGTTTTGGAAACCCTATTCATGGAAAAGATAACTTTCTTATCGTCTGACATAATTATTCGTTAATTAAATTGCTTTACAGCAAATATACATAATTGTCGTAGCATTCGCACATATTAATTTTTTGATTGAATGATTGAAGTATTGAACGATTTAAGATTCACTTTCTACTAAAAAAAAATGCTTCTAATGCAATATTTTGAAATTAAAAAAAGTGCTTCTAAGGCGATTTCTATTTGAAAAACGCTTCATCTATCAAAAAAAAAATACTTTTTTATTAAGAAAATTAAACTTTTTTCAAACACATTTAAAATATTAACATTCAACATATTACACCTGAAAAACAACTCCATTTTACATATATTCATAAAATTTTTTCAAAAAAACACATTTTCAAAAAACCGTACTCCAATTCCTCTCGTATATAAAACCGTAATACAATAAAAATCTAATTAAACTTAAAAATTATGAAACGAGTAACAACTATTTTAGGAATCAGTATTGTATTGATCGGTAGTTTCTTCTTAATTGCAGCAGATCATATTGATGCGCCTGCGGTACAAGGAACAAGTTCCGACATTACAGATTTCTACGCCTTTCAAGGAGAAGACACTAATTCAATTGCATTTGTAGTAAACACACAAGGATTATTAAGTCCAGCAGCTACAGGAAATGCATCTTTTAATGAAAATACATTAATTGAAATTAATATTGATACCTCTGGAGACAATGTGGAAGATTTAGTAATTCAAGCAATTCCAAGAGGAGATAAAATGTATTTCTTCGGACCAGTTGCACCAAGCGCAACAGGATTGAACAGCGTTATTGAAACTTCAGGAACAGCTTCATCTGTAGATATTACAGCTTACGGAAGCGCTGCCATTACAGAAACAAATAATGGAATGAAATTTTTTGCAGGACCAAGAGATGATCCTTTCTTTATGGATTTTGCTCAGTATGGAGAAATTATTGCAGGAAATGCAACTTCTTTTAACGATCCAGGATCAGATACGTTTGCTGGTACAAATGTACTATCAATTGTAGTTGAAGTACCAAAATCATTAATTGGTGGTTCAGGAACTATCAATGTTTGGGCAGAATCAAAAGGAAAACAATAATCAATCAACATTCACACATAAAAATAAAATAAATGAAAACTATAAAATCAATTTTAGGAATAGCACTCATAAGCTTATTTACGTTATCGAGTTGTTCTTCTGACGATAATACAATTGTAATTGACAACACACCTGATTTTTCAGGAACATTCGCACAACAAGATCAAATGGGTAGACCAGCAGTAAATACTGTATTTGTAGGTTCTGCCAGCAAAGATACTTTTAACACTACAATTCCATCGCAACAAAGCGCAGCTTTTCAAGCGATGTTTGAAACAAACTTAACAGGATTGAGTCCAGCATTCGCAAATCCAGGAGATCAGAATGCTTTAGGACAAGATGCAGCGACTTTTACAGGGTTACTGGCAACAGATGTTTTAAATGTTTCTTTAGACGGAACAACAACATTTTTTGATGGTACTAATGTTTTAACAGGTCGTGCTTTAGCAGATGACGTAATTACCGTAGAATTACTATTAATATTTGGAGGCGAAGACTTCACAGAAAACCCAAATCTTTCTGATGATAATGTTGACGCTAACGACAAGCCTTTTTTGTCCTCTTTTCCATACTTAGCCTCACCATGGTAATCTAAAATGTATTTGCTAGGAGAGTATTTAGCATCTTTTTTTCATGTTTATTTAGTATAACGATCACGCTAAATACTCTCTGCATTTTAAAAATTAATTTACGCTCAATATTAAGTTCTCATCACACTTTGCTTGATACTGAGTTTCAATAAATACTAAAACCAATATTATGAATTTTAAAATCGCCTTTCAAATTCTCGGAGTATGTAGCATTCTTATGAGTTGTACATCTACTCCATCACAAAAAATTACAAATGCCGAATCTTATAATACTTATCTAGAGATAGCTGAAAATAAGTCAGAACAAACAGCAAATGAAATATATACGTTCTGGACGAGTAAGCTTGAAAAATCCCCAAACCAATATCCGTATCATGCAAAAGTTGCAAGCGCACATTCACAGTTATTTAAAGCAACTGGTGAAATTTCTCATTTAGTGGAAGCGGCTTCGCACTTGGAGCTTTTGAATGAACGTACAAAATACCAAAATGCTGGATATATACGTAGTTTGGTAAGAAACTATATTTCTCAACACCGTTTTCAAGAAGCTTTAGTATTGCTTGAAAAAGCAGAAGTTTTAGGAGAAAATCTTCAAGCAACACAAAAGATGTTATTTGATGTACACCTAGAACTCGGAAATGTCGACGAAGCAGAAACGTATTTAAATATTTTTAAAAATGAAAATAGTTTTGACGCCTTAATCCGTTTGTCAAAATGGTATGACCACGAAGGAAACTTAATGGCAGCTATTAAAGCAATGGAAAAAGCAAAATTTAAAGCAGAAGATGCTAACAATAACTACTTAAAGCAATGGTCGTATACGAATTTGGCTGATTTTTACGGTCACGCCGGAAGAATTAAAGATGCATACAACCATTATCTAAAAGCTTTAGAATTAGATCCTAATGATGCCTATGCAAAAAAAGGAATCGCTTGGATTGTATTTTCTTATGAAAAAAATCCAGCTGAAGCGTTACGAATTCTAGATACAATCATGTCGCAACACAAAGCACCAGATTATTATTTATTAAAAGCTGAAATAGCTGAATATATGGGAGATATTGCTGAAAAAGAAAAAAATATCCAAACCTTCCTTTCTATCATTGAAGACAATAACTATGGCGTAATGTATACTTCTTATGAAGCTTCTGTATTATCAGAAGAATTGCAAAATACCTCCAAAGCCATAGAAATAGCGCAACAGGAAGTCAAACTTCGTCCTACACCACAATCATATGATTTGTTGGCATGGACATATCATTTACAAGGTGATTCTACGAAAGCCCTCAAAATCATGAAAGCACATGTAATTGATAAAACGTTTGAACCTGTTGCCATGTATCATGTTGCAGAAGTATTGAAAGCAACAGGAAATACAGCCGAAGCTAATGACTTAAAAGAAGAACTTTTAGAAAGTAGTTTTGAAGTAGGTCCAATTATGGCAGAAAAAATAGAACGATTATAGTTAATAAATTGATTAACTATTAAAATCTAACTTTTGTTAGGCGATTGGTTTTTATTGAAGAAGACACTTTGTGATGAAGTGTCTTTTTTTTATCTCTGACTCATTACAGTTTACAGTGATATTTTGCTCTACTACAAAAGCGTGTCAACCCATTGTACATTAAGAAACAATCTCATATTTATAAAGAAAAGAAATTATTTTTGGAGGTCACGGAGCTAGTGACAGACTTACCGCATGTAGAAATGATTATTTATATCTGCATATCAAAGCTGCCCGCAAACCCACCTGGTAGAATAGTAGTTAAATAGCAAAAGGTAAACTTTACATTTCAAAGAAAGAAATATAAAATTTACCTTTTTATTTAAAGCAGCTCAGTTGAGCTGCTTTTTTGATACTATATATTTATGAAATGATTATTTCACTTCTTCGAAGTCTACCATTTCGACTCCGCTCAAGACAGGCTACTTGACTTCTTCGAAGTCTACGTCTTGTACGTCTTCTCCGTCTTTGTCATCTCCACTTGGTGCAGAGGCATCTGGTCCAGGTTGCTGTGCGCCACCTTGTTGTGCTTCAGCTTGTGCTTTGTACATTTCTTCGCTAGCAACTTTCCAAGCTTCGTTGATTTTCTCTAATGCAGGATCAATCACAGCGATGTCTTTTGTTTCGTATGCTGTTTTTAATTCTGCCAAAGCATCTTCGATTGGCTTTTTCTTATCATCAGATAATTTATCACCAAATTCGCTTAATTGCTTTTCTGTTTGGAAAATCATAGAATCTGCGCTGTTTAACTTATCAGCCGTTTCTTTTGCTTGCTTATCAGCTTCCGCATTTGCTTCCGCTTCTTGCTTCATTTTCTCGATTTCTTCTTCCGTTAATCCTGAAGAAGCTTCAATACGAATATTTTGTTCTTTGTTTGTTCCTTTATCTTTTGCAGAAACATTGATAATTCCGTTTGCGTCAATATCAAATGTCACTTCAATTTGAGGAACTCCTCTTTGTGCTGGTGGAATTCCATCTAAGTGAAAACGACCAATTGTTTTGTTGTGCGCTGCCATTGGTCGTTCACCTTGTAATACGTGAATTTCCACAGATGGCTGATTATCTGCCGCAGTTGAGAATACTTGCGATTTTTTCGTTGGAATTGTCGTGTTCGCTTCAATAAGCTTCGTCATTACATTCCCCATTGTCTCAATTCCTAATGAAAGTGGCGTTACGTCTAACAGTAATACGTCTTTTACATCTCCTGTTAATACTCCACCTTGAATCGCTGCACCAATGGCAACAACCTCATCAGGGTTTACTCCTTTACTTGGTTTCTTACCAAAGAATTTCTCTACAGCTTCCTGTACTGCTGGAATACGTGTTGATCCACCAACTAAGATAATTTCGTCAATATCACCTGTTGATAAACCTGCATTTTTCAAAGCAGTTTGACAAGGCTCAATAGTTCTTTTTACTAAATCGTCAATTAATTGCTCAAATTTAGATCTTGATAAAGAACGTACCAAGTGTTTTGGTCCACTAGCAGTTGCTGTGATATATGGTAAATTGATTTCTGTTGATGTTGAACTAGACAATTCAATCTTTGCTTTTTCAGCAGCTTCTTTTAAACGTTGTAATGCCATTGCATCTTTACGCAAGTCCATTCCTTCGTCTTTGTTGAATTCTTCAGCCAACCAGTTAATGATTTTCTCATCTACATCATCACCTCCTAAGTGTGTATCTCCATCCGTAGATAATACTTCAAAAACTCCGTCACCTAATTCTAGTATAGAAACATCATGTGTTCCACCACCAAAGTCAAATACAACAATTTTTTGATCTTGACCTTTTTTATCTAATCCGTAAGCTAATGCCGCAGCAGTTGGCTCGTTGATAATTCTTCTAACTTTTAAACCAGAAATTTCTCCAGCTTCTTTTGTAGCTTGACGTTGTGCATCATTAAAATATGCAGGTACTGTAATTACAGCTTCTGTAACGTCTTGTCCTAAGAATTCTTCAGCAGTTTTCTTCATTTTTTGAAGAATCATTGCAGATAATTCTTGTGGCGTGTACAAACGTCCATCAATATCTACTCTTGGCGTATCGTTGTCACCTTTTACTACTTTATAAGGAACACGTCCAGCTTCTTTTGAAGATTCTGAAAATTTATTCCCCATAAAACGTTTAATAGAATAAACGGTTTTTGTAGGGTTTGTAACTGCCTGTCTTTTTGCAGGATCACCAACTTTAATTTCTCCACCTTCAACAAAAGCAATCACAGAAGGAGTTGTACGTCTTCCCTCAGCATTTGCAATTACTACTGGCTCGTTTCCTTCCATTACAGAAACACATGAGTTGGTAGTTCCTAAATCGATTCCAATAATTTTACTCATAACTTATTTTAAACTTTTATCTATTGTGTTGTGTTATACTTTATTTTATATTTTGCTTTTCTAATGTGTCTGTAATAAGTCAATGATTATGCCAACAAAAAAATGCTGACATGATGTCAGCATTTTCTAAAAACGTTTTGCTACAGTTTAGCAAAAACACGTATTTCCTCGCAATGTTTCACATTGGTCTGCCGAATTCGGGCAATGATCTGATGTGCAACAGTAACAAGTAAATAATGATCCGCCACCTTTAATAGTTGTGGTTCCTAATTCTGAAACTTTAATTTTTTTAAAGTTTAGCTTTCTGTTCGCTTTTTTGTTTTTCATAATAATGAGTTTTAATGTGAACTCACTTGAGTTCGGTTCATAAAAAAATTGATTGATGAATTCATCTACAGATTTCAATAGACTGAAAAAAGTTCAAAATCTGCTATCTAGATGACTTAAAGCTACTCATAAAATTGAGTATTTCCTACAACTTTACAAAAACTTTAACTACAGAATAAAAAATCTCTAAATTTGAAACAATACATTATATTTACACCGACGAAGTAATCGCATTATTATGGAATATATCAGTGTTTTTGATATGCTTAAAATCGGCGTTGGTCCTTCAAGTTCACACACTTTAGGTCCATGGAGAGCTGCTGAAAGTTGGATTAAAGAATTGAAAGCTGCCCATCTTTTTGATGACGTCACTTCTATTAAAGTAGATTTGTTTGGTTCTTTATCCCTAACGGGAAAAGGGCATGCTACTGATGTAGCCGTAATTCTTGGTTTGCATGGTGCTGATCCAGAAACCGTTCCTACGCAAAACATTCCTGTAATTATGAATGCGATTAAAAACCGAGGAACGATCTATTTTAATCAAGAAAAAGAAATTCCTTTTACACCAAGTAAAGACATTATTTTTAATACTGACTTTTTACCTTTTCATCCAAACGGAATAACGTTTCATGCTATTGTCAATCACAAAATACATTCAGCTACTTTTTATTCTATTGGTGGCGGATTTGTGGTAAAAGAAGATGAAACTCATGATGACACCGATCATCCGATTCGTATTTTTCCATTTCCGATTAATAAAGCTACTGATTTGCTCAATTTTTGCGAAAAGGAACAAAAGAAAATTTCCGAAATTGTGCTACTAAACGAAACATTACTCCGTTTTCCAGAAGAAATTGATGCCGAATTGCGTCGCGTTTGGAATACGATGTTAGAATGTATGTATATTGGTTGTCATACTGAAGGAACACTGCCTGGCGGATTGAATGTGAAACGTAGAGCGTATGACATTCATCAAAAATTAAAAGGACATTTACCTTATAACTCTCCCGAAGAATGGTTGCAAACTATTCGAAAGACAACTGTAAAATTTCGCCAAATTTTTAAATGGGTAAGCTGTTTTGCACTTGCTGTGAATGAAGTAAATGCTTCTTTAGGACGTGTCGTAACGGCACCAACCAACGGAAGTGCTGGTGTGATTCCTGCCGTTTTAATGTATTATATGGTGATTGAAAATCATAAAGCAGATTTTAATCAGATCAAACGATTTTTGCTTGTTGCAGGTGAAATTGGAAGTATTTTCAAAAAAGGAGCCACAATTTCTGCGGCTATGGGCGGTTGCCAAGCTGAAATTGGTGTTTCGTCTGCCATGGCGGCTGGCGCATTGACAGAATTGTATGGTGGTTCGCCTGAACAAGTAATGATTGCTGCCGAAATCGCTATGGAACATCATTTAGGATTAACGTGCGATCCAATTGGCGGTTTGGTACAAGTTCCGTGCATTGAGCGAAATTCTATGGGCGCGATTAAAGCGATTAATGCTGCCGAATTGGCAATGGAAACCGATCCGAAAGATGTAAAAGTTCCACTTGACAAAGTAATTAACACCATGTGGGAAACTGCAAAAGATATGAATTCGAAGTATAAAGAAACCTCTGAAGGCGGATTGGCAGTTGGTGTACATTTGGCGGATTGTTAGGGTTCGCTACGCTCAATTTAAAGATTCCTGCGCTCTCAGGAATGACCGATATATAATCAAACTAAGCGAAGCGATCAAAAAGCGTTCACCTTGAGCTAAGTCGAAAGGAAGCGAGCCAAAAAACTACTCCCGACAACCTTTTTTACGTCTCGTATCAATCAGATAGATAATTTTCCATTTTCCGTTGTCTTTAAACAGTTGAAAAGAATTTACTCCGCAATGTAGAAACTTTCCATCAAGCCAGAATTCATAAGGTGTCCAAACGTTTGCCATGGTTCCATCAACTTGTACGTTGTAGGAAAGAATCTTTTCGTTCCATGTGGGACTTTCTGCCCTACTGACAACTGCTTTTATGAAACCATCCGCTTTCTGATTTCGCAATACAGCTTCTCCTTTTTTATTCATAAAAGTCGTTTGCAAAATGATATCTTTATGAACTACTGCTTGCATCATTACCGAATCTTTTTGGTGAAAACCTTCAAAAAACTGGATAACAGCTTGTTTTGCAGCTATTTCGTCTTCCGTTTGTGCATTCAAGCGAAAGCTTCCTATTACAATGAGGAGAAAAATATAATACTTCATGATAGATTTATTTTGTAGAAATTTAATCAAAAAAATAAAAAACTGACTAGCTTTACGAAAGTTTTAGGAAATATGAAATCGTTTTTACCTGTTTTAGTATGTTTGATGTGTTGTTTCAATGGTTACAGCCAAAACGCAGACAATATATATTTGAGACACGATCATAATTACGGATCAGTATATTCGTATGCAGTTACTGAATTTATCATTCATTCAGATTCCACTTACACCAGAAAAGATTATGATCTTTCAAGTAAGAAAGAATGGATAAATTACAAGCAATATACTCCTGAAATTTCTAAAGGGAAGATTCATACAAAAGGAAAATTTCAAATCTTAACAGCATATCGCAATGGCTATAAAACTGACTTTTTTTGGACTGTAAAAATAAAGAAACGAAAACTTATTTTTTATATTGAAGGCAAAAAAGGTACTATGCTTAGAACGGTTACTTATAAACGAATAAAAACGATTGATTGAATGCCAGTTACACCTATAATACAAACGCTTCCGCAGAAAAAACTCATCGGAAAATCTGCTCGAATGTCCTTAGTTCAAAATACAACACCAATGCTTTGGAAAAGTTTTATGCAAGCGCGAAAAAGTATTGAAAATGTCGTGGGAACAAATTTGTATTCAATTCAAGAATATGACAATCTTTCGTATTTTAAAAACTTCAATCCGCAAACGGAATTTACAAAGCATGCGATGGCAGAAGTTTCTAGTTTTGATACCATTCCGGACAATATGGAAACTTTGACGATTGAAACTGGTTTGTACGCAATGTTCATCTACAAAGGATTGCCGCAAAATTTTCCACAAATGGCGAATTATATTTTTACCGAATGGTTGCCAAATTCTGAGTATATTTTGGATAACAGACCACATTTTGAAGTGTTGGGAGCAAAGTACAATCCGACAAGCGAAGATTCGGAAGAAGAAGTTTGGATTCCGATTAAAACAAAATAAATTATAATATGTACATCATCTCACTTACCTACAAAGTTCCGCTAGAAACCATAGATCAGCATTTGGATGCGCACATTCAGTATTTAAATACACAGTACGAATTGGGCAATTTTCACGCTTCTGGAAGAAAAGTTCCAAGAACTGGCGGCGTTATTTTATCAAAAATGACTGATAAGCTAAAATTGGCAACAATTTTAGAACAAGATCCGTTTAAGATTCATGATTTAGCCGATTATGAGATTACAGAATTTGTTCCGAGTAAAACTTGTGTCGAATGGTCTTTTTTGAAGGAAGTTTAGACTAAAAATAATATATTGCAATAAATTTATAAACATAATGAAAAAAACTTTAATTATTGTATTACTGGCATTAGTATCAACTGTATCTTATGCCCAAAAAGTAAAATTTAAAAAAGGAAAAATCGTGATTGACGGGAAGAATATTTTTTCTTACGAAAGAAAAGAATTTGGAACAAAATTTACCATCTTTTCATTAGATGGAGAAGATGAACTCGTCTACATGGAACACGATATCAACGGAACTAACACTTATTTTGATGATGATATTAAAAAGCTCGTATTTTTAGATAGTGAAATAAAGTTTCATTCATACAGTTTAGCTGGATATAGCTGGAAAAAATTGATAAAATTACTTTATAAGAACAAGGTTTTTAATGACAATGGTGAAATTGATATAAAAAAATTAAGGAAATTTATGCTGAAATATCAATAAAACTCTAAAAAAGAACTTAAAGCTAATAATTGTACTAATTGTTAGCTTTTTTTATGGAATGAAAGTAAAATTAAGTCAGAGAAGTTATCGCACGAATTTTTATTCTTACTTTTACACCTTTAGAAAACCGAATATATGTCAGTAGCAAAAAAACAATATAAAAGAGTGACCGTAAAATCATTGGTGGAAATGAAAAGTAATGGAGAAAAAATTTCCATGCTGACCGCTTATGATTATACCATGGCAAAAATTGTAGATGGTGCCGGAATTGATGTCATTCTCGTGGGAGATTCTGCAAGTAATGTGATGGCAGGACACGAAACAACACTTCCCATTACGTTAGATCAAATGATTTACCACGCTTCTTCAGTTATTAGAGCCGTAAAAAGAGCGTTGGTCGTGGTTGATATTCCGTTTGGAAGTTATCAATCAGATCCGAAAGAAGCATTGCGTTCTGCGATTCGAATTATGAAAGAATCTGGCGGACATGCCGTAAAAGTTGAAGGTGGAAAAGAAATTAAAGAATCCATTAAACGCATTCTAAACGCTGGAATTCCTGTAATGGGACATTTAGGATTAACACCACAATCTATTTATAAATTCGGAACGTACACGGTTCGTGCCAAAGAAGAAGCTGAAGCTATACAATTGAAAGAAGATGCTAAAATGCTTGAAAAAGCAGGTTGTTTTGCGATTGTTTTAGAAAAAGTTCCTGCAAAATTAGCCAAAGAAGTTGCGGCAAGTATCTCGATTCCTGTTATCGGAATTGGCGCAGGAAATGGTGTTGACGGACAAGTATTAGTAACACATGATATGTTGGGAATGACACACGAATTCAATCCGCGATTTCTACGTCGTTATTTGAATATGTATGAAGAAATGACCAATGCTTTTAAACAATATGCCGCAGATGTAAAATCGGTTGATTTTCCTAATGAGAAGGAGCAATACTAATTTTTGTTGTTTGTTGTTTGTTGTTTGAAGAAATCATTTTCATTTAAAATTTAGTATTCAACATCTACAATTTTGGTTATAAATTGTCACGTCACTTCGATTTAGAAATTCTGCACATTGAGCGGAGTCGAAATGAAAGAATTTGGTATCGAGAAGTACTTTGAAACATAAATAATTCTCAACACGAACTGAATTCATAAAATTAGCTATCAAACTCAGTCTAAAATGTCCAAAATAATCTCCACAAAAAACAATCTCCAAGTACTCTACGAAGACAATCACATTATCATTGTCAACAAGCGTGCAGGCGATATTGTACAAGGTGATAAAACGGGCGACAAACCACTGAGCGATGTCGTAAAAGAATATATTGCGGAGAAATACAACAAACCTGGAAACGTGTTTTTGGGCGTTGTGCACCGATTGGACAGACCAACCACAGGAATTATCGTTTTTGCGCGAACTTCCAAAGCGTTACCGCGCTTGAATAAACTTTTTGCGGAAAAGAAAGCCAAAAAAACCTATTGGGCAATTGTAAATAATATGCCGCCAAAACAACAAGATACATTGATACATTGGCTTCGGAAGAATCCGAAAAACAACAAATCAACTGCTTTTAACAAAGAAATTCCAGGAAGTAAAAAAGCTATTTTAGACTATACTGTGCAAAAAAAATTAGATCGTTATGTATTGCTTGAAATTGCCTTACACACAGGAAGACATCATCAAATACGAACACAACTTTCTGCCATTGGCTGTAAAATAAAAGGCGATTTAAAATACGGTTTTGATCGCAGTAACAAAGATGCTAGCATACATTTACACGCTCGGAAATTAGTCTTTACACATCCTGTAAAAAAAGAACTTTTAGAAATTATTGCGCCGTTACCCAATGATCCTGTTTGGAATGCGTGTTTATAATGTAAAATGATCTTAAAATCTTCAAATAATATACTGTTGATAACATCTTAAAAACTCCTTTCCCAAAAAAGATGATTCTAAAAAGAAAAATTTAATTTTAAGAATAGCTAATACAAACCATACAAATTTGAATATATGCGCATAGAAAGTGGATTGAAACTTGGGTTTAAAGATGTAATGATTCGCCCAAAACGTTCAACATTAAAAAGTCGTTCGCAAGTTACGCTACAACGGACTTTTAGCTTTTTACATCACTCTTATCAATGGACAGGAATTCCGATTATGGCAGCTAATATGGATACGGTAGGAACGTTTGAAATGGCAAAAGCATTGGCTTCCAAACAACTATTTACTGCAATTCACAAACATTATACATTTGAGCAATGGAGTAAATTTATCGCTTCGGCTGATCCAAATTATATTTCGCAAATTGCCGTAAGTACAGGAACTGGCGAACAAGATAATGAAAAGTTACGTTTGCTTTTTTCTACATTTCCACAACTAAAATTCATCTGTATTGATGTTGCAAACGGATATTCGCAACATTTTGTTGATTTTGTCAAACAAGCCCGAGCACAATTTCCAGACAAAGTCATTATTGCAGGAAATGTGGTAACAGGCGAAATGGTTGAAGAATTATTGCTTTCTGGTGCCGATATTGTCAAAGTAGGAATTGGTCCAGGTTCGGTGTGTACCACACGTGTAAAAACGGGCGTGGGTTATCCGCAACTCTCGGCAATCATTGAATGTGCCGATGCTGCACACGGTTTGGGCGGACATATTATTTCTGATGGCGGTTGCACAACTCCTGGCGATGTAGCAAAAGCTTTTGGCGCTGGTGCAGATTTTGTGATGCTTGGCGGAATGCTCTCTGGACATTATGAAAGTGGTGGCGAATTGATAGAACGAAACGGGGAAAAATTCAAACAATTTTACGGAATGAGTTCTGCTACTGCGATGGAAAAATACGTTGGTGGCGTCGCAGAATACAGAGCTTCTGAAGGAAAAACGGTTGAAATTCCATTGAAGGGACACGTTTCTGATACTGTTCAAGATATCTTAGGTGGCATTCGTAGTACGTGTACGTATGTTGGCGCTTCTCGCTTAAAAGAATTGACCAAACGAACAACTTTTATTCAAGTTTCTGAGCAGGAAAACAGAGTGTATTCTTAGGTTTCTGGGTTTTGGGTATTAGGTTTTGGGTTGTTTGGTGATCGGTTTTGAATCGTAGAGTAATTGATAAAAGTTTGTTTTACGAATGATTTCGGCAATCGTAACTTCTTTTTTATAATCAAAAGCATCTTCTTGATCTCTAAAACAAAAATTATAATTAATTGTATCTAAATTGATACAAATATCTTTATATTCATAATCAGAAGTTCGTGTTATTACACGTGCTGCATCTTTTTCTATGAGTTTCTTAATCGTTTCCTTTCCGTGAATTTTTATCAACGTCAAAACTTTTAAAGAATCGGATGATTTTTGCGCAATCCAAACATCATCTGAATCTAAAAAAGACAAACATGCTGCGTATTCAGATTTTAAATACAACATTTTAGCTTCTACAAAATCTATTTTACTAAGTGCTGAAAATCTAGCGTTTCCACAAAAGCCATAGTCTTTCTTTTTGGCACGTTTCAATAACCTCTCAACTTTTTTATAATTTGGCTTTTCGGCTTCTAGTAATGCATCTGCTCTATCAATTAAGCTGTAATTCTGTGCATACACACTAAAAGTCATCAGTAACAATAATACGCTTCCTAATAATTTCATTTCTTTTTATTTTGAATCAAAACTAGCTAGAATAGTCGCTTTTAAAAAAGAAGAATGCGTAAACAGTGTGGTTGAATGAGTGAATTGGCTTTCAGTACAAAATTATGCTACATATGTATTTTTTAAATATACAGTAAAGAATAGATTTAAAAAGTACGGTTTTCATTAATTTCATGTCCATAGCTATTAAAAATACGGTACATCTCTCCTACTTCTACACACACAAGCCAAACTTTTAGCATTTTTTTAAAGATTCGCCGAATAAATAATATATATATTTACCGCTATTGTTATTTTTGCCGCATGGGAAGAAAGAATCGTAAGAAATTGTTTGAACACGTTGAAGTGGTAGATACTGCTACGAAAGGAAAAACAGTAGCCAAAACGGAAGAAGGAACAGTGATATTTTTACCAAATGCCGTTCCTGGCGATGTAGTAGACATTCAAACCTATAAAAAGCGAAAAGCATACTACGAAGGGAAAGCTGTAAAGTTTCATTCGCTTTCAGATAAACGTACCGAACCTGTTTGCGAGCATTTTGGAACGTGTGGCGGTTGCAAATGGCAACACATGGTGTATGAACATCAATTGTTTTACAAGCAGAAAGAAGTCTTGAACAATTTAACTCGCATTGGAAAAGTAGCATTGCCAGAACTGACACCAATCTTAGGAAGCTCGGAACAATATTTTTACAGAAACAAAATGGAGTTCTCGTTTTCAGACAGTCGTTGGTTAACGCAGGAAGAAGTAGATTCTGATGAAGATTTAGGCGACAGAAATGCGCTAGGTTTTCACATTCCAGGGATGTGGGACAAGATTTTGGACATCAACAAATGTCATTTGCAAGCCGATCCTTCAAACGCAATTCGAAATACTATCAAAGAATTCGCAACCGAAAACAATATTGCGTTTTTCAACACACGTCATCAAACTGGATTGTTGCGTACGCTTATGATTCGTACTTCGTCTATTGGTGAAGTGATGGTGTTGATTCAATTCTACAAAGAAGACAAAGAAAAACGTGAATTGCTATTAAATTTTGTACAAGAAAAATTTCCTGAAATAACGTCTTTACTCTATGTAATCAACGGAAAAGGAAATGATACCATTTACGATCAGGAAGTAATTTGCTATGCTGGACGAGACCATATTTTTGAGGAAATGGAAGGTTTACAGTTTAAAATAAATGCAAAATCATTTTATCAAACAAATTCCGATCAAGCATACGAACTGTATAAAATAACACGCGATTTTGCTGGTTTACAAGGTGATGAATTGGTATATGATTTATATACAGGAACGGGAACTATCGCACAATTTGTTTCAAAAAAAGCAAAAAAAGTAATTGGTGTAGAATCTGTACCGGAAGCCATTGAAGCGGCAAAAGAAAATGCTGCTTTTAATAATATTACCAACACAGAATTTTTTGTAGGTGATATGAAAAAAGTGTTTAATGCTGAATTTATTGAAACACATGGAACGCCAGATGTCATCATTACCGATCCGCCACGTGACGGAATGCATGCAGATGTTGTGCAACAAATTCTTAATATTGCACCAAAAAAAGTAGTGTATGTAAGTTGTAATAGTGCAACACAAGCGCGCGATTTAGCATTGATGGATGCAACGTATAAAGTAACAAAAGTACAAGCAGTAGACATGTTTCCGCAGACGCATCACATAGAAAATGTTGTGCTTTTAGAAAGAAGAAATTAGAAAATAAAAAAGCAGATGAAAAAATTATCCTATATAGGAATCTTAGGAATGCTTCTCATAGCAGCATTTATATCGTTTTCCTGCGAAAAAGATGATATTTGTGTGGAAGGAACTATTACGACGCCATTATTGGTCATTGAGTTTTTTGACATTAACAACAATTCTGGTGAAGAACTTGCTAAAAATGTTACCAATTTATGGGTAGAAGCTGTCGATCCAAACACAGAAGTTATTAATGGTGTTACATTTATCGTAGATCCGATTCAGACAACTCCACAAACGACAAATACCGTTTCTATTCCACTGCGAACACAAGAAGGAACTACGGCGTACCGATTTATTTCTGGATATGAAGAAGATGAAGATGGCATGCAAATAGCAGGAAATGAAGACATTTTGACGTTCAACTATGAAACACAAGAAATTTTTCTTTCCAGAGCTTGCGGCTATATTACCAACTACACCTTAAATATAAATGATGGCGCCGTTGTGACTGATGATTCAGAAAATTGGATCAACACCGACACAGGAATATTGATTTCAAACATAAATGTTCAAAATGAAACCGTTACACATGTTAAGATATATCATTAGTATACTCACCATATTTGTCTGTAGCGTAAGTTTTGCGCAAGATGAAGACTTAGCAACACCAACTGTATTAAATGATACAGTACCAAAACAAGATACCTATGCATTGCGTGTTGGTGTTGATGCCAGCAAACCACTGCGCATGTTGTTGGATGACAATTATCAAGGTTTTGAAATTGCTGCAGATTTCCGATTGACAAAAAAGTTTTATCTCGCAACTGAATTTGGAAATGAAAAGAAAACAGTAGATGAAGATCAGCTAAATTTTACCACAGAAGGAAGTTTTGTAAAAATAGGATTTGATTACAATGCTTATGAAAACTGGTTTGGTATGCAAAATGCCATTATTGTCGGAATGCGTTACGGTTACAGCACACACAAACAAACATTAAACAGTTATAGAACCTATCAGACCAATCAGCATGTAGATGATGTTAGCGTACTGACACAAACGCCAGGAACCGAATTTTCTAATCTCAACGGACATTGGGTTGAGGTTGTCGCTGGTATAAAAGTTGAAGTGTTGAATAACGTTTACATGGGATTTAGCTTGCGTTTAAATCGACTGTTAAGCACAAAAGAACCAGAGAATTTTCAGAACTTATTCATTCCTGGATTTAATAAAGTTACGACCGATAATAATGTCGGCGCAGGATTTAATTACACCATTAGTTATTCGATTCCAATCTACAAAAAGGCAAAAAAGAAGAAAACGGAAGAAGACGCTGAGGAATTGAGTCCAGAGTAAAACGCTTTAACTGTTAAAAATATTGGTTGTTTAGTTTTTAAATTACACATAACTCACAGAATCCATCTTAACTACGGTATTTCTGCTTTTTTTGGTAAATCACTTCAATATATGAAAGATAGAATCACAATTATAGCAACATCTAAACTATTAGACGATAAATTGTCTGAGTTGCAAGAAGTTGTTCAAAAATTGCAAGCACATTGTTCTGAAACGGAAAAAGGCATGCTTCAATACGATTGGTATATTTCAGAAACTGACAATACCGTTAAAGTTTTGGAAACGTATACGGATTCTGAAGCTGTATTATTTCACTTTGACAATTACAAATCCTTTTCATCAAGATTGAATGAAGTAAGGTCTTTTGTAAGTTTAGAAATATATGGCAATGCAAGTGATGCTTTAAAGAAAAGAGTACAAAAGATCAATGCTCAGCATTTTACGGCAATCTCACATTTGAATACGTTAAAGTAATTTGTGCTGTTATTATTTTTGACAAATTCTTTTTGATGGAAACTAAAATGGATTTAACTTCTTTGTAAATTCAAACAGTATAAATATCCTAAAAAGATATTTTTTTGATTTGCTAGCTTTCTAAAAATCTACCTTAAAATTAGCTATTTTTCAATTTATTATTCACTACTTTAGATTGAAATTTAATGCTTATGGTAAGTATGACTATTGACAAAAAAGCACGTTTGTATGCTATAGAAAAGCATCGAGACACGAATCACATGTATGACCAATATCCGTATGAATTTCATTTACAGATGGTTGTCAATGCTGCAAAACAGTTTTTACATTTAATTCCAGAAGAAGCACAACACAATGTTTTGGCAGGTTGTTGGGTTCATGATGTGATTGAAGATGCACGGGAAACCTATAATGATGTCAAAAAAGCACTGAATGAAGATGTTGCCGAATTCGCGTATGCTTTAACCAATAACAAAGGTAGAAATCGTAGCGAACGAGCTGGTAAAAAATATTATGAAGGCATTCGAAACACGCCATATGCAACATTCATAAAACTCTGCGATCGTATTGCCAATGTGACACATTCTAAAAATACAGGAAGTCGCATGCTTGAAGTATACCGAAAAGAAAATCCTGCATTTGTTGAAAAATTACATGATGAAAAGTATGTTGAGGTGATTGCGTATTTGGAAGATTTGTTGAAGGAATAATTTTCTAACTTAAAGAATACCTACACTTCCTTATGATCTTTGGTAAAAATTGAACTCATCATCACTTTTTTCTTGCCACCTTCTTCAACAACTGCAAATTTTGGAGCTAAAATACTCGCGATTACCGCAGAAATTAATGCCAACCATAAGGTGTTTAATTTCAAAACATAACCAATGGTTAAACGAAATGCCAAAAAGATTAACATAAAGGCTACAAAGTTGTAAAGTACTGCTTTTGTTTTTGGTTGCATCTATCTAAATTTTAATTGTCGTTTTCTTTATTTTGAAACTTTGCTTTTTTGCTTCCTGCGTACATTTCGTACTTTACCAAACGAGATTCTAACTTTCCATTGAAAACTTTTATTTTTCGTGACGGACGCAATCCGACAAATTTTAAAGCTTCTAAGTTTGAAGTGATAAACCAAGCGTTTGTGTTGGCATATCCTTGCTTGAGCGTATCTCCTATTTCGGCATAAAATTCTTCCATTTCAATATGCAAACGCTCGCCGTATGGCGGATTGAACAATATATGTAATTTTTCATCATTTTCTTTTTGTGTCTCGAAAAAGTTTGCACGACGAATCTTGATGTAATCATCTAAGTTAGCATTTTTCACATTGTCTTTTGCTTTCTGTACTGCCGATGGTGCTTTATCGTATCCGTAAATGTTGTGGTGAAATTCACGTACTTTTCGCAAGCACGATTCTTCAATCTTTTCAAACAAATCCACATCCCAATCTTGCCATTTTTCAAAACCGAATTCTCTACGGTTGATGTTTGCTGGAATATTACATGCAATCATGGCTGCTTCAATAGCAATCGTTCCACTTCCACACATCGGATCGAGCAAATCGCACTGTCCGTCCCAACCAGACATCATCACCAAACCTGCCGCCAATACTTCATTAATTGGAGCAATATTGGTTGCCGTTTTGTAACCGCGTTTGTGTAGAGAACCTCCTGAGCTATCTAAAGAAATCGTACAGTCATTATTCTGAATGTGTACATGAATACGCAATGTCGGAAACTTTAAATCTACATTTGGACGTCTGCCTTCTGTATTTCGGAATTTATCTGCAATTGCATCTTTCGTTTTTAAGGCAATAAATTGTGAATGTGTAAATTGGTCAGAAGCCACAGTAGCATCAATCATAAACGTATCATTGTGTGACAAATATTTATCCCAATGCATATTATACACCTGATCGTACAAATCTTGCTCATTTCTAATTTTAAAATAACGAATCGGTTTTAAAATTTTAATTGCAGTACGTAAGCATAAATTTGCTTTATACATAAAACCTTTGTCGCCTCTAAAACTAACATTACGCGTTCCTTTGCGAATATCTTGTGCGCCCAATCGTTTTAGTTCGTCTTCGAGTAAGTCTTCAAAACCATGTAACGTTTTGGCAACCATTTTAAAATTATCTTGTCTCATTTGCTATTGTAATCTGTTTGCAAAAGTACGTTAATTTGAGAATGTAGCAATCAATCAATGTATTAATATCATGATGTGTTTTGTTTGAAGATTTCATCAGAATGAATTTAAAACTTGAGAATCATTTTACACTATCTGTAAGTTTATATACATTCATTACAATATAGTATTAATACTTTCTCACTTTTTTAGTATGTCCATTAGGATGTAGTCTATGGCGACAACTACTTATATCTCCGTTTGGATGCGCTCTGTGTGTACAAGCTACTACATGTCCATTAGGATGGCAAGGCACGATACGATTGTAGTAATCTCGGCATCTGTGTTGACATCGATACAAATCACCATTTGGGTGCGCCAAATGTATGCAATTTGTCAAGTCTCCATTTGGGTGCGCAGCATGATTACATGCTACAGTTACATATTTGTACTGCACTTCACTACTATTGGTATTGCTACTTCCTTTTACCGAACGATATCCTTTTAGTACTAATTTGGCTCTTTTTCTACCTGATGAATGCGTATGATCGTTGTCATTTTTAGGCAAATTGTATAAGTAATTATACACTATATTGATATCATAATTATAAGTCGCTAAAAACTTTCCTGCATATACATCGGCTTCATCTTCGGTTTGAGTAGCAGAAGTTCGTATTTTCCACGTAGAACCATACGGATTGTATACATTCGATTGATGTCCCAAGGCTTGATGTCCCCATTCGTGTGCAAAAACAAAAGCTAGTACGTGTTTATTTTTATTAATGGTAGAATAATCTAAAATAATTAGTCCTCCGTTATGTGCTTGTCCCCAATTAAATGTTTGACTAAAAATAATTGGGTAATCCATTCCGGAGTAACGCTTTAATTGTTTGTAAACATTATATGTTTTTGGATAATTATAGGCGTAGTATACTTTTCCACCATAAGCATCTCTCCATTCGTTAATCATATAACGTTGCTTGTCTGTTAAGTTGTATTGAGCAACTATATTTTGACTGATAGATAACAATAATATTAATAAGAAAAGCTGTTTTACCTTCATAAAGTTTATTTTTTTACTCATTAATCGAGATTTGAATGCTCCAACGTATTAATTTAAATTTAGTTGCTCTACTATTTTATTCTAGTTTCTTTAAAGCATATATCAAATCAAGTACGTGATACACACTTTTTTTATTGTCAAAAAAGAAACTTGTAGATGAATTAGGCTTTGCATCTCTTACAAATTGAAGCATATGAATAGGTTCGCTTGCTGTACCTGCAAATTCATAGGTAAGTCTAGTGGTATCTAAGTCGTAACGTAGCCCAAAGTCTAATATTTTTTCTCCCGTATTATAGTATATTTCGGCATTTTTTAATTGCGTACTTATGCAATGTTCTTTTAATACCTTTTGCAATTCATCTATGATTTCATCTTTAGATTGTGCATGAATATTTAATGTAATCATTGAAATAATGGCAACGATGAGTACTTTCATAAGTAATGGTTTATGTGAATTTTATAATTATCATGTCTGCAATATAGCTAAGTTTACATGTTTTTTAGAGCTTGCTTATGCTTTGAATAAAAACTATTTAAATCTACTAAAGGTAGTAAAAAACATGCTCCTGTAAGTATTGATATATTATACATAAGTCTCAGTTTTTTATATTACTATTCAATAAGTATCCCAAGACATACAAATATACAGAAATTTGTTTGCAGCATTTTTTATTTTCATTAGTGGTATGTAATTAAACAAATAATTGTATTACGTTACACAATTATTTGTTTATATGACGCTTTTCCAAAAATTATAAAATGGGAAGTTTACACGTAAAACAAATATGAATTGAATACTTTTCTGGCATAAAATTTTAAAGATACTTTTCAAAAAAAATTCACTTCCGCCATAAAATCATCAAAAAAAGCATCATTTTTTCAAATTTCACCACCACTAAAAGTCCCTTATTGATAAATACAGTGTGCCATTATGTTCCAAAATCAGGCTTTTAAAGGAAAATAGTGACTTTCATTTTAAATTAATTTAAATATCTAATAATCAGTAATTTAAAAATAATTTACAGATCGTGATATTTATAAATATCATGCTTTTATTTATAAATCCAATTTTACAACACTTTTCTTGACCTCTATTTCTTACTAAGTTTACAATGTCGTTAAAACACAACGATGCTCATTAAAAAATTGAAATACAAATGCAATACTTACAAAGACATATCAGCAAAACTAAAATCATGTTATTCATGATGACGTTTGTGTCAAGTATTACACTCGCACAAAATAAAGTAACTGTAAAAGGTTTTGTAGTAGATACCACAAATGTACCTGTGTCGTTTGCAAATGTAGTCATCTTAGAGAAAGATACAAATACAATAATTAATGGTGCCATTACAGACGAAAATGGTCGTTTTACAATTAAAGTTGCCAAAGGAACTTATACATTAAAGATTACTTTTTTAGGCTACGAAGATTATCAACAAGAAATAAATACCAATATCACTTTAGACATCGGCAAAATTGAATTGCAAGAAAATTTAAACGAATTGGATGCCGTTGTCATAAAAGCCAAGCGTGAAATGATTTCCAGACGCGGTGACAAACTGCTAATGAAAATAGAGAACAACGCTTTCGCGGAAGGAAAAAGCGCCGCAGAGATTCTAAAATATGCACCAAATGTGTGGGTTGATCCTAATAGTGACGCGATTTCTATAAAAGGACTTTCTGCTACCATTATGATCGACGGAAAACGTACCAATATGAGCAGTGCCGATTTGATGAACTATCTCAGTTCGCTAGCTGATAACGAATTGAAAACAATTGAAATCATTTCGAATCCGTCTGCACGTTACGACGCCGAAGGTTTAGGCGGAATCATCAATATTGTAACCAACAGAAAGAATAAAAAAGGCTTAAACGGAAGTATCAATACCAATACGGAATACGCACAGTTTTTTAGTCACAGCGCTTCATTACAGCTAAACGCTCAAATAAATAAAAAGCTTTCGCTAAAAACATATTTGGTACACCAAGATGGAACGTATTTACGTAATGAAGATCGTACCGAACGTATTTTAAACTCCGGAGTTGATTATATATACAAACGTGTAGATACCTCAACCAACTCAACGGCATATGCAAATATAGATTTGCTATACGATATCAGTGAAACGGACAATTTGACTTTTCAATACCGAATACTCAATAACGACAGCGAACGCTTTCAAAACAATGATTTATTAATTACTGACGATACAGAAACATTTTCTAACGGAATTTATAACAATCGAAGAAAAAGAGATCATATGTCAGTCGGAATAAATTATAACAAAAAACTAGATACGCTGGGACAGGAATTATCAATCATCACTGATTATTACACCTCAGATATTGAAGCCAGAAACCAATATATCAATCTATTTTTTAATGGTGATGGAGATTTGATAAATGATAACAACAGACGTTCAATTTCGCCAACAACTTATGATATTATTTCTGCGCAAGTAGATTATAGCAAACCTATCAATGACAATATGCTAGAACTGGGATCAAAAATAAGTTCTGTAGAAAATACAAGTAATACAGTCTTTGAAGATTTGATAAATGGCGAATATGTAGTAGATGATAATTTTACCAATAGTTTCAACTATGACGAACAAATTGTTGCAGGATACGCTTCGTATGCTATAGACAAATTCATCACAGAAGGATTGAGTCTGCAAGTAGGATTACGTGGAGAATTTACCAAAGGACGTGGAGAAATTCCGAATTCAAATTTCACATTATCTAAAGATTATTTCAATCTGTTTCCAAGTGTATTCTTAACCAAACAGTTAAAAAATAAGGCTTCTGTGGGAATCTCGTATTCAAGACGAATCAACAGACCAAATTATATGAGATTTAATCCAACGATCTTTTACATTACTGACTTTACCTCACAAGTAGGAAATCCAGATTTAGATCCGACCTATACCAATGCTTTAGAGCTTACGTATAACAAATCTGACCTAAACGTATTGCTATTCTTTGATGATATTCAAGGAGAAGCAAGAGAAATACTAACGCAAACATCACCAACGGAGCTGCGTTACCAATGGAGAAATTTAGACAAAACGTACATATACGGAATGTCGGCATCATACAACAAAAGAGTGAATGATTGGTGGACATTATTTGGAGCCGTATCATGGTATGGAAAAACATACAAATCGACTTTTGCAGATGCTGTAGACAACATAGACGTTTCCAAGGGAACAGTACAATTTCAGGTAGCTTCACAAATGAAACTACCGTGGAATATGACCTCAGAGATTTCCTTTGAGTATAACGGACCAGAAACCAACGGACAGTTTGAAACTGGAGAAAACTATGCATTTTACATCAACCTCTCCAAACGTATAACGAAAGACTTGTCATTCTATCTAAAAATAACCGATCCGTTTGACAACCTCAGGTACATTTTTACCAATACACAACGAGGAATTAGAACCAATCAGTTTAGAAACAATTTCAATACTTCTGTCCGGTTGACCATGCGATACAATTTCGATTTTGGAGGAGAAACTAAGAAGTTTAGAGTTAACAAAAGTAATTCAGATCTGCGAAACAGATCAAACTAAAAATATAACATAGCGCAATGTTTACAGGCGGTAATCCGAAAAGCCTTGATTAGAGTAGGAAATTAACAAATCAATTTTTAAATATTATTATTATGAAAAATCCAGCAGAATTTTTAGGAGCAACAGTTTTATCACCAATGGACCAAGACAAATTAAGAGGTGGTCTTAAAACGGATCAACAACAACAACAGCAACAACAGCAACAACAACAAGCTGATTTGCCATCTGAGCCAATCCGTGGATAATACGCTGTTTGTCTATGTAAAACAACAGAAGGAAGAAAAGTTCCATTTTTCTTCCTTCTATTAAAAAATCCAGCGATACAAGTAATAGCATTGAGTACTTATTAGCCATTCAAGATATACCTGTATCTAATTATAAATACCAAAATACGAAAAATTATGATACAACAAGAAACCACAATACAAGAAAAAGCATTTAGTTCAAACTGGTGGAAAGAGTCTTTCCTAAAAACCACGAACACACTGACCAAAACCTCTGTATTTAAAGACTGTATTTCTAAGGATGAGACGGCACTCATGCGTGAAGAAATTATGAGTATAGTAAGATTGCTTTGTAAATTAAGAACTACTCAATTTGGATTTAGAGTTTTTGTAGACGGAAAAAAATTATCATACAAACAAATGAACGAGGTGTACGACATGCCACCAAAAGAAGGAGAGTCTGTAAATAGTTGGGCCAAACGAGCGTTTGGAGATAAAAAAATTGGAATAATCATCAATCGTGGTGAAAAACTAAACAACGAACTAGCTACGCGAATGGCGTACAAAATTTCACCATTACTAAATCAAGTAGGAACACCATTATTAGGTGTAAACTTTACCATATTTATTGGAAATTACGGATGGACGCCACTTGGAATCCATACCGACGCACCAGGAGAAAGTGTTACACATTTTCACTTAGGTCCTGGCGACAAAACAATGTATACCTGGAACAAGGAGGAATATGAAGACCTTGCCGGAGACAAAAAATTTAACAACAAAAACGTAGAAAAGTTTTTACCATATGCAAATGTGCATCCGTTTGAAGAAGGCGATTTATACTATATGCCGCCAAATGAATTTCACATTGGTCGCTCTGATGAACTTTCTATCGGATTGACACTTTGGTTAAACAATCACCAGAAAAAAGATTTGGCTAAAAAACTAATGAACGTGATTTTAGATCAATATTTGGAAGAAAGTGAAGATACGATGAAGCCAGATAAAAATCCACTAGAAGATTTAAGTGCTGCCGAACAAGCTTTATCATTAATCAAACTTCCTGAAGACATTAAAGATTTACCTTTTAGTGAAGTAATGGAAAATGTATTTAAAGACTACCGATACTCTTTGTATAGTAACTCAGGATACTGGACACGACCATTTCCAAAGGAAGATGAAACAACATATACATTAGAAGACAGCTTCGTATTAGAAAAGCCGTTTGTTATGAAATATGTAGAAACCTTAGATCGTAAAAACATTTACATCTACGTACGTGGTACAAAGGTAGTATTGAACAATCATGCCTGTATCAAAACTTTAATAGAGACAATTAATAAAGGAGAAGTAATGACCATTAAAGAAGCATTTGCCATTTTAGACAGCGAATGGGACGACAATATTGGGTTCTATATTATCAATCTTCTTGACACACATAATGGAATTCGTAAGTTGTCATAAAACTCTGCGAAACCATCAACAAAACTTTAGGGTTTCTTTAGAAAAGTAATCTTATTTACAAATAGCTTCCACAGACAGTTTTTAGTATAAAAATACTATTGCAATATATGCATTAGCTAGGATTACTATGTCAAATTTAAGCTCAAATAAAAAACACTTTCCAGAAGTTAACTTAAAGAATATCAACATAATAGCACATAATTAAAGTATCATTATTATGAAAAAAACAAAAAACATCAAAGCAATTTTAGGATCAAAGGTAATCAGTCCTTTAGACGAAGTAATTGGTGGAATAGCAGGCTGTTCGCCTATGTGCGACAATCCTACAACGCAATGCCAATGCCAAGGACAGCAGCAACAATTACCTTCAGAGCCTGAAAGAAGAACTTGATATAAAATATAACATTGCGCAATGTTTACAGGCGGTAATCCGAAAAGCCTTGATTAGAGTAGGAAATTAACAAATCAATTAAATTATTTTATTATGAAAAATCCAGCAGAATTTTTAGGAGCAACAGTTTTATCACCAATGGACCAAGACAAATTAAGAGGTGGTATTAGAGCAGCTCAACAACAACAGCAGCAACAACAACAGCAACAAACTGCCTAATACGCAGTAGCTGTGAAGTTAAAAGCGTGAATAAGAGTAGCGTTTTATAATAAGAGAGGAGCTAGCTCTCCTCTCTTACTTATAATTTTCACATAAACCTTAAGTAACTATTATGAAAGTCATCAACACACCACAAGCACCGCCAACACCACCAGTAGCCAAAACACAACATTTGCCAAATGGTTGGGTACATGCAAAATCAATGACCGATACGTCCTATTCGTTTTCATGCACATTTGACAGTGACGCACAGAAAAAAATCATTAAATGTATTCGTGAAGAATTTGACAGTTTTTCAAAAGAATTCATCAACAAAGTATTTAGTAAAGTAGTTTCAAGCGAATATGCATATGCAATTGAATTGAAAGATACTGAACTAAAAATGGGCTATGAATTATTTCCAATCGAAACAAAAAGTAAAAAACAACAGAAAGTTAAAAAACGTTTCAAAAAGTTAGAAAAAGCCATCATGAACTTGTAATTCTTACATTTTACAAACCAAACATCATACACAAGCAACTTAAAATCACAACGCCATGTTATTCAAAAGAAAAATAAAATTCTTACCACAGCACGATCAAATGGATTGTGGACCAGCTTGTTTGCAAATGATTTCTAGATATTACGGAAAAAAATATTCGCTGCAATATTTAAGAGATCGTTCTTTCCTGACCAAAGATGGTGTGAGCATGTTGGGCATTAGCAACTCTGCTAAAAACATCGGATTTGACGTATTATCACTTCGAATTTCAGTTGCTGAGGTAATTAAAAAAATAGACAATCCATGTATTTTACATTGGAATCAAAATCATTTCGTAGTATTAAACGAAATACGAAAAAAGCCTTTTACGGGCGAGCTTGAATTCGTTATTGCTGATCCTGGACACGGAATCATCAAACTAACGGAGCAAGAATTTAAAAAACAATGGTGTATTGAAAATGATGAAGGTGTGCTTTTATATTTAGAGCCATCAGAAGAATTTTACGCCAAAAAAGAAGTGCCAAAAGCCAAAAAAGATAAATCGACTTCCTTCCTATTCTCCTATATGAAATCGTATAAATGGGAACTGACACAACTTATTTTTGGACTAATCGCAGGAAGTTTAATCACCTTAGTATTTCCGTTTTTAACACAGGCATTGATTGACAATGGTGTGAAAGATCAAAGTATCGACATCATTAAAATAATCCTGATTGGACAGTTATTCCTTTTCTTCGGATCTGCCATTATTGAAATTATACGTAACTGGATTACGCTTTACATCGGAAGTCACATTAACATCAAAATTATTTCAGACTTTTTACTGAAGTTGATGAAATTGCCAATTCGCTTTTTCGACAGTAAAATGATGGGAGATTTTACCCAACGTATCAGCGACCATGAACGCATTGAAAATTTCCTGACTTCACAAAGTCTATTAACACTCTTTTCGTTAATCAACTTGTGTGTGTTTTTAGTTGTGTTAGGAATTTACGACATGACCATTTTGGGAGTTTTTATCGTACTAACTACCGTTGCCATCGTTTGGGTATTTATATTTCAGCGAAAGCGAAAAATACTAGATTATATCCGTTTTCAGAGCAAAGCGTTAAATCAAGATGCTGTATATGAAATGATTAACGGAATGCAAGAAATTAAACTGAACAACTTTGAAAAATTTAAACGTAACGAATGGGTTGACATTCAGTTGAAACTATTCAAAATAAGCACCAAAATATTAGTTTTAGATCAATACCAATCGGTTGGATATTCTTTTATCAATCACTTTAAAAACATTTTGGTAACCTATTTTGCCGCAAAAGAAGTGATTTTAGGAAACATTTCTCTTGGTGCTATGTTGAGTATTACCTACATCATTGGGCAAATGAACGGACCACTAAACCAACTGATTACTTTTATTCGATCGTTGCAAGATGCTCAAATTAGTTTGGACAGATTGAGTGAAGTGCATACCCAAAAAGAAGAAGAAAGCAACGCAATTGTGACCGACAACTCATATTTAGATTACAAAACACAAAGCGGAATTCGTTTGGCAAACCTATCCTTTAGTTATGACGGAACTGACTTTAGAAATGTATTAAAAAACCTAGATTTACATATTCCGAGAGGAAAAACAACTGCCATTGTTGGTGCTAGCGGAAGTGGAAAAACAACATTAATGAAGTTACTACTTAAATTTTACGCACCAAGCGAAGGTCATATTTTTATAAATGATACCAAACTTCAAGATATTTCAGCACGCGAATGGCGAAAAAATATTGGTGTCGTTATGCAAGAAGGTTATATTTTCTCGGATACTATTGAACGTAATATCGCTACGGCAGATGATGAGATTGATGCAGAAAAAATGGCGCATGCTATAAAAACATCCAACCTTCAAGAGTTTGTGGAAGAATTGCCAAACGGATTGAAAACGAAAATTGGCGCTTCTGGAAATGGCGTAAGTGGCGGACAGAAACAACGAATTCTAATTGCGCGCGCCGTATATAAAAATCCTGATTTCTTGTTCTTTGATGAAGCCACAAGTGCGCTTGACACTGAAAATGAACGTGTTATTATGGAAAATGTAAATGCATTTATAAAAAATAGAACTGCCGTAATTATTGCACACCGATTGAGTACTGTAAAAAATGCAGATCAGATTGTGGTGTTGCAAAATGGAAATATTGTAGAAACTGGAAAACACGACGAACTCGTTATGGAACAAGGTTACTATTACAACTTAGTAAAAGATCAACTAGAATTAAACAGAGCTTATGGATCGTAAATTTGAATCATTACTGAAAAACAACCGAAACTGGTTGTCAAAATACGGCGGACTCATTTCTGTATGCATTATTGGTTTGCTGATATATGGAGTTTTTCAAATTCGTATTCCAAAATATGAATTGGTAGAAATTGTTGAAAAAAACACGGTTTCTATTCCTGCTGAAACGGCTCCAAAACTTACAAAAGGTGCTATTTTGGAAGTTCAGAATGTGGCGGGCGAAGAAATTGCACTGACTGTTGTTTCCTCAGAAAGTAAAAACGACAAAAACTACATAAAATATACTGCTACAGAAACACTTGCGGCAGATACACAGTATAAAATTATCATCGCAGAACACTCGTTATTGAAAAGCATTAGTGGTTCGCTAATGAGAAAATAGTTTTGTTTTTTGATCGTCAAAAATGCACAACGAACTGGTGTATTTCATTTTTTAAAATCCCAATAACTCTCTGGAGAACCTGCATCCGTTTTCAATTCTTCATTAATCAGTTTTTTCAATAATTGAAAGGCGTTTATACACCTGTCTTTAAATTGATTTCCATCAGAATCATTTCCTCTCCATCTTGAATTTTTAACGTCTTCATCAATTTCAGATTCATCTTGGAAAGTGTTTCCTTGTTTGTATAAAATTAGCATAGCATTTTTACGCATTCTTCTCAAATTTTCATTGTTCAGATAGGTTTCATCCGAATTTATTTTCTGAATGATTTTATCGATAAGGTCAATTACAATTTTCTTTCGTTCGTCATTAATCAAAAAACGATCCAAACTCATGGACATTCCGCCATATACTAAAGGGATTGATTGCAAGGCAAGTTCATCTTTGTATTGAATTATCCAAGATTTTGAATCAAATGAAGTTGCTTCAATTTCGTCAATCAGACAAATTTGCATGGCTTCTACAAAACCATCAGAAGCCCAAAAACCATAATTTTTATGTTCTATAAAACTTGACGCCATATTTTTAGTGTGATATAATGTTCAAACAACAGGAATTCTTATGATGACTAAGGTAATTAAAACTAAAAGAATGCTCTGTAAAATTAAATGTAAGGACTGATATTATAAGTGCGTTATTGTAAATAAAAGATTTTTTATGTTTGTATTTTACTGCTTTTGAAATTATTTCACTCACACAACGACTATAGAAGTGCAAAATTAATGTATTTTGTACTTTATGAATTGGTAGCAGAAATTGGGTTAAGGATAGAAACGGCATCCTTTTTGGCACATGGAGCGAAGCGGAAATGAGTCAAAAAGATATAGTGAATAGCTATACCTATTGACTTTTTGAGCTAAACATATGAAAATGGCTTCAATCTCAGTATTCATCTGTGTTTTTCTTATTTTGAAAACACAAATTTTATGTATAATTTTAATGATATTTTACAAAACGAATACGTTATCGAATACAATTTGAAAGGAAAGAAAGATTATTCAGAACCGAAAATTTATGATGCAGGAGGAGATTTAAACAAACGTTGGTACGTTTATTATTCCTATCGTGATCCCAAAACTAACAAGTTAAAAAGACAACCACCAATCTACAAAGGTGCTAATCGCTTCAAAACTAAAGCAGAACGTTATGAGATACTCATGGCGTATAAACAAGCTTTGAAGAAATTACTTTCTAAAGGATACAGTCCTTACGAAAACTTTAAAGTGACTGATGCTAAAATAGAAAAAGAGCAAAAGAAAGCTAACAAAGAAAATAATCCAGCTTTTAAAGCAACGAACTACACAACTATTGAAGCACTAGAATTTGCTGTGGAGCAGAAAGAAGCGTATTGGTCTGCTCGTGCTAAAATAACTATCAATGGGCATTTTAAGAGATTTGTAAAATGGCTAAAGGAAAATGATTTAGACACAATTGACATTAAAGCTTTGAAACGTCGTGAAATTGCAGTTTTTCTAAATTCTTTGAAGAAATACAATAAACAAAGAGAATTAACTGATGAACCCGTAAGTGCGAAAACAAGAAATAGTTACAGAACTTCTTTATCACTTTTATTCAATCAATTGGTCAGTGATGATATTTTGGAATATAATCCTGTGAAGGCTATACAGAAGTTAAAAGAACGACCTAAAACGCACAAAGCTTATACAGATCAGCAGGTTAAACAAATGCGTGACTATATGGACAAGAACGATCCGTATTTGAGAAAGTTTACGCAATTCATCGCGTACGCTTTTTTAAGAAATGTAGAAGTTTGTAGACTTAGAGTAAAAGATATTGATCTTAAAAATAGGAGATTGTATGTTCAAACTAAAACAGAAGCTCAAGAAGTAGTTCCTATTATTGATAATCTTGCAAAGGTTATTAAGCAAATGGAACTTCATAAATACAAACCAACAGACTTTGTATTCACTAATAAGGAACAATGCGGACAATGGAGTACCACTGAGAAAGCTAAAACATATTTCTTTTATCGTAGATATGCGGATATGAAAGAAGCTTTGAAACTTGATGAAGATCAGACCTTATATTCTTTTAAGCATACAGCGGCATCCAATTTATACAAATCTTTGGCTTCTGAAGGCAAAGCTGATGAACAAGTGCTTACCGAACTGATGAGTTTTACAAGACATAAAACCAAATCACAGCTTCGTAAATATTTAAGAGGTATTGGTGCATCATTGGCAAAAGATTATTCTAGCAAATACACAATTGATTTTTAGAATATTAGATTTATTGATATCTTCGACAAGCATCTATGAAAATAAATTAATTAATATTTGCATGAAATTAATTCCAGAGAAAATGATTCCTGATTATGGTAAAGAAGTCTATGAAAAAGTAAGTCAGATTACTGGGCTGAAATTCAAATCACAAATAAAAAATAGTGGGATAGTTTTTGAAGAAATTTTTGAAATGACTAATCTAATCTCAAGTAAAAAAAATTATTTAATATATACAAATGCTTCATCTATTTGGTTTACAAATAGAGAAGACTTTATAAAACAGTTCATTATTTTGATAAAAAAGAGTATTGAACAATTGAATGCTGACTATCAAGAAGTTTTGGCACGACAAAATCAAGCAATAGTAGACGATAATTGGATTTACTTAGAAAATGAAAGAATCGGGTATACTGGAGATAAGCAATTAAAATTGCTAAACAAAATGCGTGAATATCATGATGAATCTTTTTCTGTAGATTGATTTTTTAACCTTTATTCAAGTGAAAAGATTAATTAATTATAAGTTTCTCATTTGAACTATAAGTTAAATGATAATTCCAAACTTGAACTTTTTTTACTGATCGCTTAGTGATAAGTAATTTTTAGAAAAACTATTCGCTAAGCGATCGGTAAATACATTTTGTAATTTAAATTCATAAAAAACTTTCTTGCATTTCAATCTAAATTGAACATGATCTCCTTATAAAACTATTCATTTTTCTAAACCAATTATCCAAAACTCGCGTTTTACTATTTTTCGTTGTGTTATTTCGTTTCTAAAAACATAAGAAAAAGATTATTTTAATTGAATTTCAAATCATTTTTTAAACTTTTTTTCAAAAAAAATTACAGCTTGATTAATTTTTCTTCTCAAAATTGATTTTCAAAATTTTTCTCAATTGTTAAAGTAAAGTAAGAATATACTTTCTATTATAGTTTTTGATTAGAACTTAAAACGTATAACATTGATATTCAATTAGTTAAATTTAGACATGTATTTTTAAGTCACTTTTAGGTAAAAAAGAAGTAAAAAAGGTGGAAAATAAAAGTAAAAAAAGAGGCAAAGTTTAGTACAACTTTGTGTAAATATTTAGGAAACTTTATGTAAATATTAAGTCATTTTTAGATCATTTTTAAGTCAACTTTCTGTAAATAAGCGATTTATATTTTTTAAATTTACCCCTTTTCATTTTTTTCTGTAGTTTTTGAATGAAAAATTAATTAGATTTACTTCATGTCAAACGAAAATAATTAATAACCCTAGTAAGTAGTAAAAAAATAAAAAAAGAGCTACTTACATATCAGAAAATATTTTGAGAACCCTTTAAAATAGAAATTAGTTAAAAAAACAAAATTGCATTATTCGTACAATCTATACGATTGTCAAAAAACATTAAATCTTTAGATAATAGGAGAAGTTACTAGCTCTTGTTTATACTACATCAAACTACTCTACACTTGATGTAATCAATTCTAACTTTTGCCATCATTACAAAGTTGCTCAAAAGAAGCGACCAAGACTTCTTGTGCCCAATTTTCAATGAATTTGAATCGGTTATTTAAAGCTTGTAGATATTGTTTTGAAATCGTTTGATTGAATTAACTAAGAAAATTAAAAAGTAATTGAAAGCAGAAACTGTATATAACGTAATTCAAGCATTAAGCTCAGAAGAAAAGCTGAGATTATATGCTATGCTTGACTTGCCTAAAGTTTCTGTCGTAAAACGCAAAAGAAAAAAAGAAAAACTCATCTCTGTGGCTTCGGCAATGGATGATTTGTTAGTCAATACTTTTAATAAATAATAATGAGCATCATTCATTTTTCAACTGTTTTTTAAAGCGCTTGATGTTTTTGTAGAAAAACACAATGCTTTTTCTGATGATCTTTCAAGTCGTTTGCGTCAACCTGTGATTGCAACAGCTAGAGAGATTATTAGAATTTATGGTGCTTCATTATTTAAAGCTAGTAAAAAAGCTGGTTTTGATACTGCTTCTATTCCACCCTTAGCAACAAATAACATACAGTTGGCAAAGATTTCTCACGTAAGTACCAGAACTATTAAAAGACATCTTAAAAAGCTGTTACAAACCAATGTTATCATCGAGAAAATTAATTATGGTCGTAAGGCAAATTATGAACTTTATTTAAACCCTAAAATACTGTTGATAAACAGTGAAAAAGCTGTCAACAAACAACAAAATCAAAAAGAAAATATGAAATCAAAAAATACTGATAATCAGTTTTTTAAAAAAAATTATTGGACAAGTTGTCCCCAAACAGACGCTAGTAACAATAGTTACATAAATAATATATTAATAGCTGTTGATAACAAAATGAACATTGATCGTAGCTTGAGTTATAGGTCTTCCAAAGTTGAAGCGTTAGCTGGTAACAATTTTACAAGATACGTAGAGAAGGAAGGTAAAGAAAAAATAAATGAGCCACTTATACAGGGTACACCAGGCGCGCGAAATTTTAAGTCCACTAATGATGTAGAGAAGGAAGGAGAACTCCCTGAAGTTAAAACACAGGCAAAAGACATAGATTCAAGGCTTGAAGCTTCAGGGATTCCCTTTCTTAATTCTTATGTGGATTCCTTATGGGAACTCGCTAAAAAGAAATTATACAAAGAGGTTTGCTTGACTGAAAATGTGGAGAAAAAAACCAAAGAGTTATTGTATTTGTGGTATCAACCTGTAAAAAAACAACATTTAGATAAAGTCCACAATGTCTACATAAAACGTGTTGAATTAGTCCAGAAATATCTTGCCAAAGACCCTGAGTACAGATATGTTCAATTACCACACAAATATTTTGATCCTACCAATAAGCACGGTTTTACAGGAACTAAAGTTTGGTATGAAAACTATATACGTAGCAAGCAGAACACACGATTAAAATTAATTACTCATGCTCAAATTCGTCGTTTTTTGAATAATGAAAAAAAACAAACCCAGCATCAAAAACCACGTTTTCCATTATTTAAAGATTGCGAAAAACGAATTCAACAACTTGGAAAACCTGTATTGCTTAATCAATTTTATACAGCAGTTTTAAATGAAAAAAATAAGGCTGTCTTCATACCTGAATAGTTTATAGTCGAAAAAGTTTTTATGAAATTTCAAAGCCGAAAAATGACTAATAAATAACCTAGAAGTTACTTGAGAGTGACTCAAAAGTGTCTCAGAAGTGACCAATGTCTTACCAAAGAATCACTTAAAAAACAAAAATGACCTAAAAGTTACCGAGAAATGATTCAAGAGTTCCCTATAAATTCCCAAAAAGTGATTCAAAAGTGACCAATGTTTTACCAAAGAATGACTTAAAAAAACAAAAATAACCTAAAAGTGACCAGAAATTGACTTAAAAATACTTTTAAAAATTCAAATTATTGATTATTAAAGTTTTACATGCTTACGATTTGGTAAACAAGTTTGGTAAGTCACTTTTTATTCAAAACCGTTGAACTCATCATTGGTATTGTAAAAATCTTCTAAAGTTTATATCCTAAATTTGTAATTGGATATTTTTGACTCCTTTCAATTGTTCAGGTTACAAAAGTGAACAAATGATTTTTAACAACTTCTATTCATCTTTGCTTTATAACGAAATTTAGAGATTCTGAATGATTACAGCATTCAAAGTATAACGCTTTGATCTCCTTAAATTATTTTTTAATTACAAAGTTTCATTCCATGAAAAGAAAAATCAATAAAAAAGAAACTTGATTTAGATTTTATAAAACCCATTATAAACATGTAAGAAATTTTAAAGCATCCAGAAACTAAAATTTTTATTACAAGAATTTTTGTTTACGGATTTTAAGAGTTTCAAAATATTATGTAAGTGCCTTTAGTGGATTTGAAGACTTACCGAAAAGCTTTATAAAATATAGAGAGGTATATTAAATAAAGAAAAGGCTATTCCATGATTCGGAATAGCCTTTTGAGATTGTATAAAAGTAGAATTGTATTCAGTTACAGGTAAGTTGTTGTTAGTGCTTGTCTAATACGATCATTGGCTTTTTATAGATTTTCTCAGATATAATTTTTAATGAGTCATCTATTCTTTCTATAATTTTTTTTTGTTCTTCTTGTGAAAGTTCATCCTTTTGATTTGACATTTCAACAGATATGATTTGAGAGACAGAGCTCAGTATTAAATTGTACTGTTCTGCAACGATTGAATTGTTTTTATAAGAATAATTATGAAATAGGTTCTTCATATCCTTCAAATTTTCAAATTTTGAAACAAGAATTTTATAGTTATTAATTGAAATATGCTTGTTGAGAATCGGATCAGATAGAATAATGTTCTCTGCATACGTTGGATAACGAAGTGGGTTTATTGTAACATTTAAAGAATCTAATTTCACTTCTTTATACAAATAAAGCTTTGATTGATTATCAGAAATATTCTGGTCAATATTACTTTTAGCAATGACTAATTTGTTAAAAGCAAATTCCTTTTCTTTCATTTCTTCTGCTCGATTAGAGAAATAAAATGCCAAAACCACACCGAAAACAGTAGCTATTAGTGTAAAATAAAAGTCAAATCCATGGTTATATTTTTCCCTAACGTTTTTAAATTTCGGTGAAAAAGAAAAAAAAGTAATTAGAATTATGGTAATTGAAATAGGAATCATTTTTCAGTTTGTTGTTTAGTTCAGAATTAGCTACAAATCATACATAACAGAAACCAATTTTGCAAAAAATCTAATGTTTCTTATCAACATAATTTAAAAACTATATGCGGTGTATTTTTTATTTTTTAAATATAACATAAATTATTGTCGTTCCGTATACTGTCTCCGTTTTCTGTTACGTTCTTTTTGTGCATAATTTTTATTACCAAAAGAAAGATTATATCTAAAAGAAAGATAAAGATGTCTTGATGAAGGTGAGAATGAACTTCTGTTAAATGTCAAACCGTTTACTTCACCAATACTACGAGTTCTACCAGAGTTAAAAATATCATTAGCACGCAATGAGATATTTGCTTTGTTATTAAAGATATCTTTACTTACGGCTAAACTCATTGTAGTTACACCCTGATTTTCAGCTTGTAAAGAGATGTTTTTTGGACGCACATTAAGATTTGCCTGTATGTTAAATCCTTTGAATGGTCTAAACGTATTGTTAAAACTATAATTGTGGCTGAAAGATTGGTCATTTAAAAACATATTACCAGTTTCAGAAAAATAACTTAAATAATAGGTCGCATTTACTGTTGCATTCCACCATTTTAAAGGTTTAAATCTGCTATATAGTTCCAAACCGTATAAGTTACTACTCCCAACGTTATCAAATGAATACACTACATTATTTCCACTAACAGTTTGTACACTTCTAATAGTATTCTCTTTGTTAGTCAAGAAAAGAGAAGCATTAAAATCAGTACCATTAAAATTCTTTGAATAATTAAATTCAAACTTATTAGCAAATTCTGGTTGAAGCTCAGGATTTCCTGTAAATTGTGAAAACTGATCCTGCTGAAAAGTAGTATTACTAATAATCCAAAAACTTGGTCGTGAGATTCGACGACTATAGTTCAACGAGAAATTATGATTCTTTTCTGTTGAATAAGAAAAGCTAGCAGATGGAAACAAATTTGTATAATCGTTCTTTAATCGACTCTCATTGGCTCTCAGTTTCAAATTGGTGTGTTCTAAACGTAAACCTAATTTTATACCAAATTTACCTATTTTTCTATCATAAACACCATAGGCAGCATATATACCATCATTATAATTATACAAGGTATTAATATCGGTGACTTCTGTATTAGTTATAGTTCTAAATTGTGATTCGTCTAAATCTCGTAATTCTGCACGAACACCAAATTCAAGTATTCTATCATTATTATTATGGTAATAATCTGAACTTAATGTGGTAATCCTACTCATGTTATTAAAATCATCATTCTGGGTTTCGGTAAAATTATCATTTGTGGTAATTCTGTTGGAGAAAAAGTTAAACGGTGAAGTAGAGTAATTGGCATCGGTTTCTATGTACTGCATTGAACCATCAAATTCTTTACGGTAATTTAAATTGTACGTTGTACTCTTACCACCTCCACCATTATTTGCTAAAAATTCTAAATTGGTACTTGTTTGATTGATATTTGACATTTGAATAATATTACTTTTTGAATTTACATCAAACCCAAACTTATTTGTAGCAACAAAAGCTGAAATAGTGTTTGTTGAATCAATATAAAAATCAATCCCTGCTTTCGCATAGTAAGGGGATTCGAAAGTTTGTTTCATCCTAGAGTCAGATAGAAATGAAATAGTTTCGCGTTCTTCTTCTGCGGTGGATTCATTTATAAAAAATCCCGTATTGTAATTATAATTGGCTGATACCTTTATTTTATCGGTTGCATAGCTAAAGCCAACACCTGCATTAGCGCGTGGTTCTTCACCTGTTCCATATCCGAGATTTACATTAAGTCTACCACCCTTTCGGTATGATTTTTTTGTAATGATATTTATAATTCCTGATAAACCTTCAGCTTGGTATTTGGCAGATGGATTATTAATAAGTTCTACCTTAGCAATTGCGTCTGATGGTATTTGCTGTAAAAGTCTATCGTTAGGCAGTGGAGAAACTTTACCATCTACTAAAATTTTCACATTTTGATCTCCTCTTAGGCTTATATTATTTTGCCCATCAACCTCAACAGAAGGTAATTGCCCTAAAACATCACCTGCTAAAGTTCCTGTAGCTAATAGATCTTTACCTACATTTACAATTTTACGATCACTTTTGTATTGAATTGTTGTAACTTCTGCTTGGATAACTACTTCATCTAATTGTGCACTAGAAGGAGACAATATTACAGATAGTTGTTGCTCTTTTTTATTACTAAAATCAATGGCTTTTTCAAAGGTTTGGTAACCTAAGAAAGTGACTTTCAAGGTATATTTTGCTTCATCAAGTTCCTCAAATTTAAATATACCATTATCATCAGTAATCATGCCTTTGATAATCTTTCCTTTTTGATAAAGGATTACATCTGCCCAAACTACAGGTTTTTTAGTATCAGAATCTATTACTGTTCCAGAAATTGTATTCTGTGCATATAGAACTGTAAAACTCAAGACTAATAATAAACTAAATAAGTATTTCATTTTTATGTTATTTATAATTTTATGAAGCAAACTTATTTAGCATATCCAACACTGAAAAAGAAGGTGTACCAAAAGCATTAATTTATGGATTTCCTTCTGATTTCATTTTTTTTAACTTTGTCCATAGATATTAGTTGTTTGTATAGTATTGGAAGTTTTTAGTAAACTTTATTGACCTTAATTATCAAAAAAAATATACGTTTGATTAAAATTATATTTATGAACCACAATAGATCATTCCGTTTTTCTATTCATTTGACATTTTGGGTATTTTATTTTTTTGTTGTTTTTTATTTAATGCCTGATTATTTTGGTCGAAACTTATCTTTTTTTCAAAAAATAGACTTCAAGCTCTTACTATTAGTAATTCCTATAACTTATTTTAATGAACTTTATCTTTTGCCTGTTCTATTTAAAAAAAAGAAATATCTACTATATAGTTTGTTGATTATTAGTATTCTTTTACTTGCCACTATAATTTATTGCAATTATATTATAGAATGTAGTTGTAGTTTTAGCTTCTGTCTTTCACAACAATTGTGGAAGTTTTTATTACCTGTTATTTTTTTGTCGTTGGTATGGGTATTACTATCGCTTTTTGAAAAACAAAAAGAACTTGAAAAAACCCAAAAAGACAGGTTAGAAATAGAACTTAAATTCCTAAAGTCACAAATCAATCCACACGTGCTTTTTAATAATTTAAATACTGTTTATGCTCAGGCTATAAAAGGCTCTGATAATGTAGCAGATATGATCTTGATGCTTTCTGAGAATTTAAAATATATTCTCTACCAAAGTGAAGAAAATTTTGTACCCCTAAAAAAAGATATCGATTTTATAGAGAATTATTTAGAATTTCAAAAATTACGTACTCAAGGGATTAACAATATTATTTTTAAAAAGAATATAGATTCTTATAAACACACTATTGCTCCTATGCTGTTAATAGGGTTAATTGAAAATGCCTTCAAACATAGTCTTTATAAAGAAGATGAAGAAAGCAATATTCATATAACGCTAACTGTAATAAACGGAAAATTAGATTTTGAATGTCAAAATGAAATAGATGTTGAAAATGGAAAACGTAACACCGAAGGTTTCCAAATCGGCTTAAAAAACCTCCGAAAACGACTAGAGATTATTTATCCTAAAAAACATAACTTTAGCACTGAAAAGCAAAACGATAGTTTTATTGCTAAACTAGAAATTATCCTATAATGAATTGTATTATCATTGAAGACGAGGTGCCAGCACAAGAAATTCTGAGGACTTACATAGAAAAAATACCAGAACTTGAACTAAAAGGTGTTTTTAATTCGCCTATAAAGGCTAATAGCATACTAAAACAAGAGCAAATTGATGTAATGTTTTTAGATATTAATTTACCTGCTATATCTGGTTTGGATTTCTTAAAAACAATACAATATCCTCCTAGAGTAATTATGACTACTGCCTATACAGATTATGCGGTGGAAAGTTTTGAGTTCGATACTATTATAGATTATTTAGTAAAACCGTTTAGCTTTGAACGATTTTTAAAATCAATAAATAAATTATCCCCTCAATTGCCTAATGCTACTAGCATTACCGAAAATGAAACTATAGATGTAACTACAGATAATGATACTATTTTCATTAATGTAGATAAAACCCTGCATAAAGTAAATTTGGCAGATGTCATACATGTACAATCAGATCGTAATTATGTAACTGTAACTACCAAAAACTCAAAATATACTTTTATTGATACCCTCAAAAACTGGAAAGAGTATCTCGTGCAAGACTATTTCATTCAAATACACAAATCTTTTATTGTAAATATTCATTGTATAGAAAAAATTACTGGCAATTTGGTATATATTAATCAAGAAAAAATCCCTGTTGGTAGGTCATATAGAGAGCAACTTTTTAATAAAATAAAACCAATTAATTGAGATTAATTCTAGAATTTAAAAAATTAGTTTATAATTGGTTATTGAGTGAATATTAAGTTTTTCAGAATAAGATCATCTACATTTTGTAAACTGTTATCATATTGTTGTCTCGAAATTGGCAATAAAGTAAATAGGAAACATTCGATGGTATAGTGCTAAAATTAGTCTACACATTATTAATTAAACTCAATTAAACACTGTAAGAAAAATAGAGATAGTACATTTTTTAATGTTTTAAGTGAATTAATTCCTAGTATAATTAAAAAAATATGCTAGGAATCAAAAATTACTAGCTTACTTCTAATAATTCAGAATTGTTTTCTAAGTACTCCCCAAAAAAATATAATATCTTCGATAGAAAACTTAGATTTTCGAATGTTGTGGGTCCGCACCGCAACATCTTTTATCTAAAAAATAAATTGATGTTATTTTTTAAAAATTACGCTTTTTTAGGAAAAAAAGATAAAAATTAAATAAAAAATTAATTTTTCATAAAAAATTCAAAGCGGATTGACTTTTACAATAAAAAATCAAACCACTTTTATTTTTAATTTTTTAAATCACTGTATATCAATTATATATATTCTAAAAAAAGAAAATTTTTAAAAACTCATCAAAATAGAATGTAGATTTCTTTTCGTTTTAAAAAATCAAATCATTTTTATTTTTTTTGTTCACTGTTAAGTAATAAGTTGAAAATATTTACTCATCATTAAGTAATAAGTTGTAAAATTAGATGAATTTTTAATTACTTTTATCATAGAATACGATGAGTTAATTTCATTATTTGCACCAACTTACTTTGATATGATATGTTGGATTAAATGCTACAAAAAATTTGAAAATAAATCAATAAAATATATAGTAATTTGGGCATTAAAAATAGAGTTTTTAATGCCCAGATTCAACACCTTGTTTTATAACTGAATACTTAATGTTGATTTCAAAAACCTTAAAGTATTACTTTAAGGTTTTTGAAATATTTAATTTGTTATTTTTGTTTTCTAGTATCGATTGGTAGTGATGCTACAGCATTTCAAAATCAAAATAATCCAATACTTTTAGTACCTCTGGTCGGGTGGTTTTGTTGCTACTTGTTACCTTATTTATTATTACAGCCGTAAGTTATTCGCAAACAATGATGGTTTATTGTACATACACAGGAAGTAGTTTAACATGATCCTTCTTGTGTTACACAATATACTCCACTACCTCCCAAAATTTTGGTTTCTTCAATGTTAGCGATAGTTTTTCTATTAAGACTTAACGATTTGAAATTCTTTTTTTTCATCATATTAATTTTTGATTAAACATTTATACAAGTTAGATCAAAATCAAAGAGAGAAAAAATGATGGCAGTCGTCATTTATAAATAGCGAGCAATTTGTTTAATTATAATTAACCTAAATACATTTTTATTCATTTTAATTTAGTATTTGAATGAAATTCAAAATTACGTGAAGTCATTTCCCATTGATTTATCAGGTCTCCTTCCAGCTCTTAATAGCTTCTTACGGATAGATGAATCACTTTCATAATTACAGTATCTAATTGGAAATAATAATTTATTATTTGTGAATTCACATATTTTTATGTTTTTAATTCTCTATAGATTAGCAATATAAATGATTGTTTGTTGTTGTAACAAACTTGAACTAAGTTTGCAAGAGGCTTGAAATATCTATTCATCTTTGGATTAACATAACTCCTTTTATGTAAAATACACAGATAGAAAAGGACTCCGCACGAAACCCTTTTCTATTTTAAAATAGATGATTTATCTATCAGAAGGACAACCAGTGACTGTTAAATTACACCAACAAGACCCTGCTAAACCAGTACAAAGAGCCGACTCACAAGCGTATAAAAATGATCCTCCTTTAATTTTTTCATAATTAAAACTTGAAATATCCTTTTTGTTCAGTTTTAATGATTTAAGATTTTTTTTCTTCATGGTATAAAGATTTTAAAAATAATAATAATCAATACTATTATTTTTTTAAGCACCATCATAGAAAAGAATATCGTAATTTATAAATACAGACTAATTCAGTACGCTGACATCATTAAAACTGAATCTCACAATACGTAGTTTGCCGAATGCTTACGAATGTCAGGGTTGATCTGATGTTGTTTTTATCAAATTCTTTGTAATCTCTCTTTTTTGCCTGAAGTATCATAAAGCTTTATAAAGTGTAGAAGTGTATTCAATAAAAAAAGGCTATTCCAAATTATGAAATAGCCTTTATGAATACGTTTTTTATGTTTTGTTGCTTCTTGTTGGTGTTTTCAATAAAAAACGAACCACAGTTCGCATAGCTACTAACAACGACCTGTTGGACAATCGCAATCTGAATATTCTGTATGACAAGGAGCATCTTTAGATAAATGACATAAAACATTAATACATACAGAAGGTATGGTACTTTGTCCACCTTTGAGTTCTTCTGTTTTAAAGTTAGAGACAATACTTTTATTAAGCTTTAGTGTCTTAAAATCTCTTTTTTTCATAATTAATTTTTTTTAGGATTAATAATGAAAATAAAATACGAATATAGAATACTAACCAATTACGGGATTCCCATAATTAACATTTAAGCCGTAGTTTTTTATTTGAAGTATCACAAAGATTTATAAAGTATAGAAGCGTGTTAAAACAAGTTTGGAAAAGCCTTTACGAATACGCTTTAGCAGTTTCGTTGATTTTTGTTGCTTGTTTAATGGGACACAAGCTAGCTGAAAAATTAAAAAGGCTTTTCCACAACTTGTGGATATTCCGATGATGTTGGTTCTTCTTGAACATGTAAAATAACAACATATACAAGCATATCTTGTAAAATTAACTTGAAAGATAAAAGTCTGTATAATATTTAAAGAATAATTTTCAAATAGTACACAGACTTTTTTATCAAAGCAATCAAAGATCTATGAAAAAGTGTATGTTTTTAGAGTCTTCAATTTTGGAATTATATTTTCTTTAGGGTCAGCATATTTATCTGCAAACTCCCTAAGTGCTTTACTTTTATACGGTTTCATATACTTTTCTGCTTCATCCTTACCATAAGTCCAATTTCCTGGGCTGTGCTTTATGTCGTAGTAACGTTGAGAAACGAAGTTCGTTCCATTATCACGATAGCGATAGGCATCTTTATGGACGTTATAGTCTATCCATGGATCTGAATATACATATATCTGACCACTGCGCGCATCATAGAGTTCTTTGTAATATGTCTCTATATGATTTAAGTATTTTGTAGCGTTGCTTCTCAGGGTAATAGCATAGCTAGTGTCGTTAGGATTCATGTGATCGGGGTCTATTAAAGCTTTTTCTTGCAAGATCAGTATATAGATAGAAACCCCAATAATGTAAGACCTGAGTCCTTTTTTAACGTATGTCGTTTGCTCTAAAAGACCTAGAACATCTGTGTAGAAGTCCTTTGAATACAATTCTAAATTACGAAGCAAAACTTCTCTTTGTTTTCTGTCATTTAGATCGCTCTTTGCTTTTAAGTTTTTATATTCTTCTGTAAGATAGTTGATAGTACCTGATATCTTACCATCTATTTTTTCTATTTCATTATTTTGGATTTCTTCTTTGATAATTGACCTAATTTTGTTTATCAGTTCTTTGTTATCCTCAACACCAAACATTTCTTTCATAACAATGTTTAGTACAATTGCTCCTATTTTAGAACCAACTGAACTTGCAGCACTTGATAGTAATTTTTTTATTAAGCCTTTGAAAAAGTCTGAACTAAACTTTAAAGTATTTACAACGGGATCTTCATTAGGGAGATCAGAAGGCAAAAAACTCAAGTTTCCTTGATCGATCTGTATATTATCGAAAAAATAATACATCGTTGCCATATTTGTTTTCCTTATTAGTACGGCTGTATATTTTTCAAAGTCATCAAAAGGAGCTGTTAAATAAGTGAAAAAGTCTTCCTCTATGATCTCTTGATCTACTAAAGGAGCTTCCTTGACCAAGGATTCAATAGCGCAACGCTTGGAAGCTTCTACCAAAACTTTTTGTCTTTTATCAATAGCATAGAAATCTTCTTTCTTTGCTGTATTTATTACATCTTTTTGGTTTTCAGTAAAAGACAAGGCATCGCTTACTAGCGTAGCTATAATCTCTTTATTAGATGAATCCGTAAGAATAGTAAGCTTTCGCTTGAATTTTTCTGCGAGGTAGGTTTTTGGTTCAGGGGCTTTGAAATTAGTGTAAATAAACTTCATAGTATTATAAATATTTAAATGTTAGTTTCAATATTAGCTAAAATAAATTATAAATAATTGAGTGTTTTCACGTGTTTTGTAAAGTGATTGAAATTTTTGCTAAATTGGTTTTTCTTCACTTTTGGTAATTATGAAGAATATTGCTTTTTCAATAGTAAGCACTCTGCTAAACCCGTTTTGTGAAGTTTGAGTTTTGTTCCTAGTTTTGGCATATGAAGAAATTGTAGAACCAAAACACAGATGTATCCACTAATATAAGGTTTTCTAGCAGTGGAATGACCTATAAAGCCTAAGCAAAATCTTAAGGCATGAAGTACGGGACTTATAATTATTACATGGAAGATAAATCAAAACCTGAATTTAGTTTTTTAACATAAAACATTGGTGAAAAGCCAAATATTTCAATGAATTTTTTATTAAATATTTTCTGGGAGGTAAAACCACTTTTTTCAGCTAATAGTCTTAGAGTAGATGATTTATGGTATTTAATATTATTTGTTATTTCTACAAAAGCATAATTGACTTTAAGCCTATTAATATAATCCGAAAAATTTCTGCTGCCACGCAATCTTAAAGCATCATTTAAGGTTTTCGTATTTATACCATAGTCAAAAACATCTTCTACTCTTATCACAGGTTTAAGATAACTTTCATTTATTTCAAACTCATCCATTGTTTTGAAAATTTTATCAAGCTTTTCTGCTGAAAAATCATAAGCTACTTCTATGCTTCTGTTTTGAATCAGCTTATTAAAATTATTATTATAAATATAAAACTTCCTGTATAACCATGCTATATAAATTAAACTCAAACCAAAGAGTATAAAACCAAAAATTGCCAATGATTTATTTAATACTTTTTTAAATTTTAGCTGTTTAATTAAATTATCTTTAGTTTCAATGATTTCTGGTAACTCAAAATGCTTAAGTATTTTATAATTTATATCACCATATGAAGTATTAATTAAGCTATCATAAGCTATAGTCTTATTTAAATAATCTATCTGCCCTATAGCATTGTCATTTTTTTTATGTAGTAAATATAATTTGTTGAGCACTGACCTTGCTAAGTAGGGACCATAAGATGAGAGCTGATGGTCTGCCCACAATAATGAATCACAATTTTTTAAATATTTTAATGCCAAACTATCTTGCTTTAAATAACTGTAAGACATACCCTTAAAATAATTACCTTTAAATATTATATTATTGTAGAGGTATTTTTTTGGTATTAGAGTTAATAATGAATCACTATATGTTATTGACTGCTCGTAGTTATTAGTATTATAGAGGTATGAAGCTTTACTTGCGTAATAAATATCTCTTGCCTCATAAAAATGAAGTGTATCGATTCCATTACCCAGAATAGTTTTATAGTCTTTTTTAATAAGGTTTAAATAATATCGTGCTGAATCTATTTTACCTTCAAATAACAAAATTTCGTTTAAGGAGGATTTAACAGCCATCTTTTCAAATGCTAAATAAGAATTTGCCCGTGAAATACCCTTGGTCTTGATTACATAATTTTTGAATTCATCTGAAGTGACTAGCTTTAGATTTTTTCTAGCAAAATCTAAAGCCCCAGATGTATCTTCAAAATTAAACTTTAGTTGAGTTAAATTTAATAGGGAATAATGCTGTTGGTATATATTATTATATTTTTTGGACAACTCGTACAAGGTTAAGAAATTAGATAAGGATTCATTGATTTCATTAAGCATAAGGTGATTGTATGCTTTGTAACTATAACTAGCTAATTTAAAGTTTATGGGTAAGCCATCGGATATCTGTATAATACTATCCCAATAATCATTTCTTTGTTCAATAGGAAGCCTTCTTTCATAACCGCGATATGCGTAAGAAATATGCATTGTATCTTTAGCTTCTTTAGCTAATTTTAGGTAAATACTATTAAGCTTTAAATCAGCCACTGTATCACTGCTTATCTCTCTCAATACTTCCCTTAACGAGTCTAGCGAGCTATTTTTCAAACTTTGGTAGGTTAAATCTTGAGCATAACCGTAAAAGCTGGAAATAATAATATATATATATATTAACCCTTTATTCACAAATTACATTTTAAAAAATTTTTTTACTACTTTCATTTTTCTTGAGGAAATAATTAACTCTATATCGTTCTTTAAAATACAAATATAAGTATCCAAACGAATCTCTTTTATCATCTCTACATTTACGATATATTTATTATGTATTCTTAAAAATGGATTATTCTTCAAGTAATCTTCATACGCACCAAGATTTCTACTAGATAGTATTTTCCTATCAATTAAATGCACATTGGTATATTTACCATCGGCCTCAAAATAAAGAATTGATTTAACATCTATCAAATCAATTTTGTTAGTAGAAGGAATAGCTAGTATTTTTAATTGATTGTTATCCTTATTTGTAGAAAAACCCAAAGTCAAAATTTCAAATTTTATGCTAAAATAAAGTTTTTTTTTAAAAAGTTTTTTATCATTTATTTCTTAAAAATAGGAGAATAGCTTAATCCTTGATTATAAGACACATAAAACTTGTTATTTCTTTGACTTAACACTAATTGTTTAGAGTAAAAAACAGATACACTATAAAAAAATACGATTATACCTATAAAACAACATTTATTAACTCAATTTATTTGTTTTAAAATAATTATGAAAATTGCAATGTTGTTTTAGTGTAAACAGTTTCTCTCTGCATATTCTAAAATACTTAGGCATCATTAAATTTTAAATTTAACTATTATGAAAAAACTTTACTTAACAATAATTTTAATATGCAGTCAAAATTTTGCTTTAGCACAGGACTTTATCACTACATGGCAAACAACAGCTAACAACGAGTTAATAACAATACCAACATTTCCTGGTGAAACTTACAACTACGATGTAAATTGGGGCGATGGTAACTTTTCTACGGGTGTAACTGGTAATATTACACACACCTACACATTACCAGGTAATTACCAAGTATCTATAAGTGGTACATTTCCAAGAATTTATGTTAATAATAATAATGCTACAAACACATTAAACCAGCTTATATCAATTGACCAATGGGGAAACCAACAATGGACAAGTATGGCTCACGCCTTTTCTAATTGTCAAAATTTATCTTACAATGCAACTGACATACCTGACTTATCCAATGTTACGGATTTAACTCGCATGTTTTTGGGCCCAACTACATTTAATACATCCATAGTTAATTGGGATGTAAGTACTATTACTAACATGGAAAGTTTATTTAGAGGTACATCATTTAATCAAGATATAAGTGGTTGGGATGTGAGCAATGTTACGGATATGTCTTGGTTGTTTGCTGGGTCAGATTTTAATCAAGACATTAGTAGTTGGGATGTGAGTAATGTCACAGATATGGCATGGATGTTTAGCTTATGTCCTTTTAATCAGGATATAGGCAATTGGAACGTGAGTAACGTAACTTCTATGCTTAGAATGTTTAACAACAACGTTAATTTTAATCAGGACATTAGCAACTGGGACGTAAGTAATGTAATTGACTTTACAAGAATGTTTGGAAGTGCCGAAAGCTTTAATCAAGATATAAGCAGTTGGGATACCTCTTCCGCGACAAATATGTCACTTATGTTTTTTGATGCTATCATTTTTAATCAAGATCTATCATCTTGGAATATTGAGAATGTTACATCTTTTTCTAATATGTTTAGGGACTCAGGCCTTTCTACAGTAAATTATAGTAATACTCTCATTGGTTGGTCTACACAAACAGTTAACCCTAATGTAACTTTAGGTGCACACGGTATTAATTACAACTGTTCAGCAGATATCGCACGTGATATATTGACCAGTGCACCAAATAATTGGATTATTACAGATGCAGGATTAGAAACAGGATTAAGTTGTGACCTTATTTTAGAAGCAAATGTATATCTTCAAGGAGCCGCATTAAATCCAAATATTGGAGAAGAAACTTTAATGCGTGATGATTTACGTATTGCCAGTTTAATTCCAACAACAAGTCCGTATGCAGACATGTTGACTTGTAACCCAACTGTTTTTAATGTAACAGGAAATAATGCTATTGTAGATTGGATCTGGGTTGAATTGCGAGATGATGTAGATAACACTACTATTGTTCAATCACAATCTGCCTTTTTACAACGCGATGGAGATATAGTTTCCGTAGATGGTACTTCTGCTCTATCATTCAATGTATCAAGTGCTAACTATTATATTGCAGTACACCATAGAAATCATTTAAGTATTATGTCATCGAATACAATTGCGTTAAGTTCTACAGCTACTACAGTTAACTTCTATGACGCATCAATAACAACTTTTGGTAGTAATGCACAAGTACAACTATCAAATGGAAACATGGCATTATGGGCAGGAAATGTAAACAGTGACACATTTATTCAGTATGCTGGAGCAAATGCAGACTCGCCAAGTATACTATCTGAAGTATTAAATGACCCAGGAAACTTTTTAAATTTCCCTACCTATGTAGTGAACGGATACAATGTACATGATGTCAATCTAGATGGAGGCACTCAATATACAGGTACTTCCCCTGATACGCCTGTGCTGTTACAAAATGTATTAGCACATCCAGAAAATTTCCTAAACTTTAGTACTTATCAAATTCAAGAACAATTACCAGAAAATTAACCTTATGAAAAATTCAATAAAAATATTAATAACAAGTCTTATATGTTTCTTATCTTTTCAGTTAAATGCTCAAGATGGCTACACATATACATTAATGCACAACGGAGGATATAGCTTTACAATACAAGCTGTTCCAAACCCAAGTGCTAACAATTTTGCGACTGCGGTACAAAGTTACGGATTTACAGTCATCGTTCCTGATGGTGTAACTATTACAACAAATTCATCGCTAGGAAATGGGGCAAGTGCAACATTTTTTGAAGGAAACAATGTCGGGATGTCAAGCATTGATGGATATCTAATTACAGAAACCTTAGGAAGTCCTGTAAACTTACCAGCTCCTTCTGCAGGAACAAACTCTAATATGTATACATTTACAGTAAATGGAAACCCAACTGCAGGTACCATCTACATACTTGAGAATAATTCTGCATTAGCAAATTCGGTAACACCTTTAAAATCATTCATGCAAGCTGATATGGTTGATGATGGAATGGCACAATATACAAATGTTGTTGATCCAAATGCAGCAGCTGTAACTGCGCCATCTTCGTTCAACTTAGCTACCTTATCTGTAGAGGAAGATAACATACTATCTGGATTATCATTATATCCAAATCCAGCAAGTGACATTGTAAAAATTCAATTACCGCAAGCTGTAAATGAGATAAAAATTGAAGTATATGATAACGCAGGGAAACAAATTGCCATGCAATTATCACCAGATAATACAATAGATGTAAGTAACATTGCGTCAGGCTTATACCTGATTACAATCTCATCTGATGATATAAAAACTACTAAAAAGCTTATTGTAAAATGATGAAATAAGCCCCCATATATTTTTCAATCTCTACGACTCTCGTGCATAAGCATTCGATAAAATCTGTATTGTGTATTTAACTTAGATTTATAAAGTTCTATTTTATATAATTTGAAGTGTACACAAGCTAGCTAAAAGCTTAAAAATAGTTGCATAGAAAATTAAAAAGACTTTTCCATAACTTGGAAAAGCCTTTTTGAAATATTAAATATGTAGCGGGAAAAATTTTATGTTTTGATTGTTGCTATTTTCATTATTCAATACTGAATGTTCCTTCAAAAGTTTTGCTTTGTGAGTAGACTTTGATTCCAAATAAATGCCAATGCATCGAACCTGTGACCATATATGAAAATTCTTCTTCATTTAATCTACTAATGTTTGCATATCGAAATTCCCATACGTGACCATTTAGATATCCTGACATATCACTGCTACTATAACTAGGTATTAATTTCCCTGAAGCATCTTTTTTGAAACCTACAGATAAATGAATGTCAAACGGAATATTATCTTCAAGGGTAATGCTCGGCATTCGTACATTGTGCCCTTTGATGTCTTTGTTAATGATGTATTCATTTTTAAAGTCTCGTTCTTTTGCGCCAAGCATTCCAATAACACCTATTACAAATACTACGATAATAGCGTTTCCGTATTGGTTGTTGAATAGCTTTTTTCCTTTGGTGAATAGTGTAAGCACCAATCCGAAAAATAGAATAAAGAAAGCCGTGTTGATAAGTCTCCAGATAAGATACATAGTTTATTTTTTGTTTTTCTTCTTTTTAGAAACTTCTTCTGCCATAAGTAGCGCATTGTAAGCATTGACTATTTTTCCAGATTTTGATAATGAGCTGAAAGGAACTAATTCTTTTTCTTTATTAGAAGATGGTTTATTGACCATGATATTGTAAGACACTCCTGATTCCATAATAATTTGCTTTACTTCAGATGCGGTTAGGTTTGGATATTTTGAATAAATTAAACCAATGATAATAGATACTATCGGAGCAGAATAGGATGAACCGCTTCCCTCTGTATATTCATTATCAGGTTTTAATGTATTGATCTCAATTCCAGGAGCAAATATATCTACATTCTTCATTCCATAATTTGAATCCTCATCTTTTATTGTTTCTAATGTTTTTCCTGAAGCTCCAACTATTAATAAATTTTTGAGTACTTCGTTTCCTCTTTTACTTACATCGTTTGGAAATCTTAATGTGTTATCTAAATTCAAATTTTCATTGCCCGCAGATTTAATAATTAAAACACCTTTCTTTTGTGCATATTTCATAGCTTTTTTTACTTTCTTGTCATTTAAAGAGAAAGTTTTAGTTTGAGAAAGTGTTATAATTCTTGCACCATTATCTACAGCATATCGTATAGCTAAAGCTAAGTCTTTATCCAGAAAATCTCCTATGCCTGTAATGCACAATGGCATTATTTCTATACTTTTCTTGTAGTCTAAAGCATGTAAAACTGAAGCGATAACACCAGATACTTTTGTACCATGATCTATTTTTGAAGCCATTTTACCATTTAAAGAATTTCCATAATTAGCATCGCAGAAGTCATAAGGTTTGTCCCCTACTAGAACTCTGTTGTCGTATTGTAAATTCATACATACTTTAATACCATTAACTTTATAATCTAAAATACTTTTAATCAATTCATATGTATAGCCTTGTTGAAGCAAATCCTTTGCATATGCTATACATTGATTTATATATACATCGTCAGACTTTATATTATCAATATTATCTAAAGTTATGTATTTATATTTGGAAATACTTTTTAAAGTATCAACTACTTGAGAATAACCACTATGAATGTTTTTATATAATTCTAAATCTTCCTTTAAATCTTTTAAAATAGTATCATAAGATGACTTAACCATGTGATAATTATATGGAACTTTTTTTCTATAAAACAATCTATTTAATTTTTCTTTGGAGTATTTAGATAGAATTCGTGTTTCTTCCATTCTAGTATATTCTAAACTTTTTTCACTATCCTCTTTACCAAGAAAATTCCATCCATATATGTCATCTACATATCCATTTTTATCGTCGTCGATACCATTATTTGGGGTTTCTTTTTTATTTTTCCATAAAAAAGGTTTCAAATCTTTATGATTTATATCAACATCAGAGTCAAGTACAGCAATAATTACTTTCTTTGATTGATTTATGTCAGAATTCAAAAGTGTTTTGATTTGCAGTAAATTAACAGATGGCAAAGTATCATTTCTGCTTTGCATCCACCATGCTTCATTAAATTGATTTTGAGCTGACATGTTTTTGACCAAAAAAATGAAAATAAAAGTAATAAAATATCTTGTTTTCAAAATAGGTATAAAATTTTAAGGCTAATAATACAAAATAATTGATTAATAGCCTTTTATTACATTTAATATTAATTACCCAACAGTAGGTGTATTTGAAGGTGGTTTTGGTGGAGGAACAGGAAATGGAATGCTTGGACTTGGAGGAGGAGTTGGAGGTTTAGGTTTTTTAGGTTTGTCGTCTCCTGGTCCTGGACCACTACCATCATCATCACTTCCTCCTAAAATTTTTTCGATTTCCTTGACTTCATAAGTCTTTAAAAATTCTATTGATCTCATATTAATATATATTAAATTATTGTTTACAAATATTAAAAAAAATCAGTTTGAAAATTTAAATAATATTATATAGCATACTGATTTTTAAAAATACGATCAAATTTTGAATTAAAATGCTGTTAATCAGTTTTTTAGTTTTTCTATGAATTCAGAAGGATAATTACCTGTGCGACCCTTAAATGCTTTAGAAAAGGGTTCTGAGTTCTTAAATCCAACCTCTTTAGCCATAGCATAAACAGAAAACTTTTTGAATTCTTTAGTATTGCGTAATTTATCTAAAGCTAAATTTATTCTTAAATTATTAATGTAGTTACGAAAGCTTAAGTCATATTTATATTTAATTACCCTACCAAGATAATTTGCATTAGTACCGATTTTTTTTGCGAGACTTGTGGCTGTGAGATTAGAGTCTGTATATTCTTCTAAAAGTTCAAACTCTGATAAGGATTTAAGTATATTTTCTACCACCTCAATATTAATACCAAGGCTTTCATTTGTGTTTATTTCTAGAGTTTTACTTAATTTCTTAGGCTCTTTATTATTTTTATTTTGGTCAATTTGTTTTATCAAATTATCAAATTTTTCTAAATACCTTTTAGTCAATTTTTTTCTTCTGTAGGTTTCATAACCTAATAACGCTAATAAAATGAATACGAATATTATCCATAGGTAAATTTTATTGTTTGATTTTTTTAATTTATTCTCTAATATTTTTTTTTGTTCTAATAATTCTGGTCTATCTAATTTTTGAGTAATTCCTTCCGATATGTATTGGTAATCTTTAAATACGATACTATCAAATTTAATTATTTGCTCTGTATAATATAATTGTTTTTTTAGATCATTTTTTTTCTTGTAATGAATTATTAGGGTTTCGTAAGCTGATCTTAACGGAGGGTATAAATTATTTTCTAAATTAAAAATACTATCCATTTTTGTTAAGTAGCTTATTCCAATTGATTCATTATCTAGTTTTATCTCTGACATTCCTATAATATAATAACTCGCAGCAATACTTTTCAAATTGTTACTTTTACTAAACAGAGGAATTGTTTTTGACGCATATTTAATTGCTAATTCAAATCTTTTTTCATCAAAAAATATTTCAGACATATTCAGAGAAGCTTTATTTACATATTCTTTAGACCAAGAATAATTCTCATAATTTAGGACTTCTCTGTTGTAAAATTTTGCAGAATCCAAAATTGAATTAAGTCTATAAGAGTTTGCTAATAAATTTAAAGAATGTAGATAAGACTCGAAATCTGACAAATTACTAGAGTCGGGTAATTTGTCATTTATTAATTCTTTAGTATATAGATAACTCTTTTTATAATCTTTCAGAGCTTCATTATGCTTGCCTATACGTTCTCTAACTAAACCTAAAGAAACAACTGAAATATCTAACAATTCAGCTTCATTAATTTTTCGAGCTAATTTATATGCTTTAATATAATATTCACATGCTTGTTGAAAATTTCGTTTCCTCTTGTAGTAACGTCCTTTACCATAAAAACCATTCCACAAAAAGTAATCGTGGTTTGTAAGCTTCGAATACTTTACTAAACTATCTAAATACTTTGCATATTCATCTTTATCTTCTAAAGTGATTAGATAATATCCTCTAACTATATTTTGGGTATCTTTTTCCTTTATAGCTTTGTCTATATAATATTGACTGTAAATAGCATACAATGTATCATTATTGGTGTTTTTCAAAAATTTATCATATAAATACCAATAGGATTTTTGTGCTAAAGAATCATTAATAGATGCATTGGTGCTTAGAAAACAAAATATACAAAAAAAGACTAATAAACTCCTGATAATCATTTAATTAAATCTAATGTATTATTGTGGTTTTTTTAAAAAAATCAATACTGATTTTTAAAAAAGCGTATAACTTGATTTTATTTTTTTGAATCTCATATCTATATTTACATCATCAAAAAAATCTAACAGCTAAAATAAAAGATTATTTTGATTGAAAGAAAAGTAATAATAAAAAAAGACTCCCACGAACAACGAATAAGTGAGAGTCAGAATATAAACAAATTAACATTTGCTCACATGATAAGAGTGTAAAGATACAAATTTTATAAAATGAGTATCACGGCAAATGTAAAATAAGGAATGCTTTCCTAAAAGTGGTTCTTAGTTGATAGTTTTTTATAGTTGTTGGTGCACAAACAATGAAAAATTAAAAACTAAACAACCAAAAAACAAGCCGTGGATTCCGAAAAACGAAAGAGTAGGAAAATTTTTTAATTAGTATCTTTATGAAAAAACTAGAATTAAATCAATTATTAAAGTTTGAAGGCGGTTCAGATTGTGTCGATGAGGGCAACGGATTCATGGTTGGCGCAGTTGTAGCTGGTGCTATGGCTGGTCCTGCTGGATTTGCGATAGGAGCTTTCGTAGGGCTTTTAGGAGGAACTTTCATTTCTCTAACAGGCGCGTGCAATATTGAAATTTTTTAATCTAAAAAACTTTAAAAATGAAAACATTACAAATACAAGAATTAGAATTAATAGAAGGAGGAAATGATTTCGTTGATGGATTTTGCGACGGATTTTCAACTGTTAGTGGGATTTATGGACTAGCATTTGCTCTAGGTTGGGTACCTGCAGTTGGTCAAACAGCAGCAATAGTAATGGGTGTAGTAAGTGTTGGATGTGCTATAGCTACATAATTAATCAACTAAAATAGAAGATTCAATATGGATCTTCTATTTTTTTAAAAAATTTACAAATGATGAAAAAAGTGATTCTTGCTTTGAGTATAATTTTACTTACATGTTTATTTTTAAATATGTTTAAAATTATTAGCTTAGGTTCATATAAGCCTATATTATATATAATGGGTGGAGTTATTATAATCCTTATATATATGGAAGGAAAAAAGAAAAAATAATATTCTTTTATAGTTATAATATTAGACTATCACATTTCACAAATACTATTCGCTTTGATTGTTCTGAGTACTCAAATCATATTTTTATAGTAATATCACGAAAGAAGAATAATTCTTAATAATCTTTAGAAAATCACACAATTAACTTTATCAATTATTGGTAAAGCAAGCACAACTTATGCTTATTTCAAGCAAATAAAAACTAAAAAAAATGAAACTTAATACTTCAATATATTTCGTATTACTCGCCTTTTTTGTCTTATGTTTTGGTATTATTTCACAAGGTGTGTTAGGTACAGAAACTTTACTTATGAATTCATTAGCTGATATCTATACTCAAGAACAGCTAGAAGAAACGTTAGCCTTTCAAGACAAATGGCAATGGGTTGGTTATGTGGCTGTACCGTTGCTATTGCTTATTAAAATTTCAGTAATTGCCCTAATCCTTGATATTGGTATGTTTTTCTTTGATAAAAAAATCAAATACAAACAAATCTTTAGAGCTGTGGTAAAGGCAGAATTTATCTTTCTGTTGGTAATCGTTGTAAAAACGGTTTGGTTGTATTTTTTAGTTCCCAACTACACACTAGAAGATGTACAATATTTTTATCCACTATCAGCATTATCAGTTGTAGGATATAAAGGTATGGAAGCTTGGTTTGTATATCCACTACAAACATTTAATGTTTTTGAAATTGCCTATTGGTGTTTACTAGCATTTTTTATAGGGAAACAACTCAAAGAAAATATAGGTAAGAGTTTTACCATTGTAGCAAGTAGTTATGGTGTTGCACTTGTTATCTGGATTATTGGTGTGGTCTTTTTAACCCTTCATCTAAGCTAATTCAGCATTATGAATTTGGATTGTAAATTTTTGAATCTTTCAACACACATATAACAATGAAAAAAATACTTGGTTTAATAACCATTGTAGCTGTAGTAGCTACTTTAGGTTACTTCTTATATCATATTTCTATCAATCTTGAAGAAAAAAAAGCAACTGCAAAACATATAGAATATGTGCCTGATTTCAGTTTAATGACTTCCGATAGCACCTATTTTTCTAAGAAAGATTTACAAAAAGACAAAGCTACTGTATTTATCTTTTTTAATTCTGAATGTGATTTTTGCCAGCATGAAGCGGAAAGTATTCACGAAGAACTTCACAAATTTGAAAAGATTCAGTTTCTATTTATATCGTCAGAACCTGTTGATACCATTCAAAGCTTTGCATCACATTATCAATTAAACATTCAACCCAATATTACATTTTTACATGATAACAATAGTCTACTTAGTACTGAATTGGATATTGCATCTATTCCAACAGTAATCATTTACGATGCATCACAAAGACTACTCAAAAAGCATAACGGACAGCTTAATGCCAGCGGAATTTTAAAAGTCATTCATCACTAATTATGTTCACTATGAAATCAGCAACCATTATAAAGAAAAAAATTCAAAAGACATTAGTATTACAACACGATCAAAATGATTGTGGTGTTGCTTGTTTACTTTCTATTATTCAACTTTATGAAGGAAGTAGTACTTTGGAGAAGCTTCGTGAACTTAGCGGAACAAACAAGCAAGGAACTACGTTATTAGGATTGCATCAGTCTGCCAATAAAATTGGTTTTACCGCAGAAGGCTGTGAAGCCGACTTACAGGCACTTATAGATCATAAACAACCTGTTATATTGCATGTAGTTATTCAAGATAAGTTACAGCATTATGTTGTTTGCTATGGTTTTGAGAATGACAAGTTTATCATTGGCGATCCCGCAAAAGGATTATGCTACTACACAAAAGAGGAACTATCAGCTATTTGGAAATCAAAAACGTGCTTAACGCTATACCCAAATGAATATTTTGTAAAAGCAACCGTAAAAGCAAATTCTAAAAGACAATGGTTTTTAGGTGTGTTAAAACCTGATTTAAGATTGATAAAGTTTAGCATATTGCTTGGTTTGTGTATTGCTATTTTAGGAATGAGTATGGCTGTATTTTCACAAAAGCTTATTGATGATATATTACCTTCAAAAGATACGAAAATGCTAGTATTGAGTATGGTACTCATTACACTGTTATTACTGATAAGAACGTTTTTTAGCAGTCTACGTGATTATTTTTTGATACGACAAAGCAAAGATTTTAACAACCGTATTATTGATCGTTTTTACGGCTCATTATTACACCTACCAAAACCATTTTTTGACACTCGAAAGATTGGAGAACTCGTTGCTAGACTCAATGACACACAACGTGTGCAAAACGTGATAAAAACCGTTATCGGTAATATTGTTATTAACGCACTTGTTACTATAGTTTCTTTAGGCTTTCTATTTTATTACTCATGGCAAGTAGGCTTAATTGCTAGTGTTAGCTTACCGTTTTATTTCTTTTTGATGTACCGTTTTAATTCTAAAATTATCAAAGCACAAAAAGAAGTCATGCAAGGCTATGCGATGAATGAAAGCAATTATATTACTTCTATGCAAGGAATTGCTACGATAAAGAATACCAATAAACAGTCTATTTTTAAAAAAATCAATCAGTTGATCTACGGTAATTTTCAGGAAAAGGCTTTTGTTCTTGGAAAGATAAATGTTCGTTTATCTCTAATCTCAGGTGTGTTTGGCGTGATTTTTTTAATGGGAATCCTTATATTCACTTCTTTTAGAGTTTATAATGAATTGATGCTTATTGGCGAACTAACAGCTGTTTTAGGTATTGCAAGTTCTTTGCTTCCCGCAGTTGCAAGTTTGGCGTTGGTTGCTATTCCTATCAATGAAGCAAAAGTAGCTTTTAATAGAATGTATGAGTTTGCTTCTATTGAAAAAGAAGCTTCAGGAAAAACTTCTCTTTTAAACTTTGAATCATTAACACTTACCAATGTTTCCTTCCGATTTGCAGGAAGAAAACAATTGCTAAATAATATCTCAATGCGTATTGATAAAAACCAATGTATTGCAATTGTTGGAGAAAGTGGAAGTGGGAAAAGTACATTAGGACAAATCATTCAAAAGTTTTATGCTTTTGAAAGCGGTACGATTACTATTAATAATACGATTCCTTTAGCAGAAGTAGCTACAAAAGATTGGCGAACTATTATTGGAGTAATACCACAAGAAATTACCCTTTTTTCAGGAAATGTACTTGACAATATTTTATTAGGCGAACAAGCTGTCTTTGAAGATGTTCATAATTTTATTCAAGAATATGGTTTTGAAGATTTTATACAAAGTTTACCACAAGGATATGCCACCATATTAGGCAAAGAAGGTGTCAACTTATCAGGTGGACAAAAACAGATACTTGCACTTATTCGTGCACTTTATAAAAAACCTCAATTACTCATATTAGATGAGTTTACTTCCGCTATGGATCGTAAAACAGAATATTTTGTATTGCAATTATTAAGACGATTAAAATCTAAGTTGAGCATCATTTTTATATCGCACAGACTACATTCTTTAAAACAAATAGCTGATCGTATTTATGTCATAGAACAGGGACAAACAAAAGTACACGGAACACATAAAGAATTGTTAGAAACGTCTAATTTTTACAGTGATTTTTGGACGCAACTGTTAGAGGAAAAAGACGCTATTAGTGAAATTTTATAACCTATTCAAATGAAGAATAAAAATATGTTTGATTCATCTTTACCTACTTAAATTTTTGGCAGAGTGTTCCACTTAGTCTAACCAATTGTTATTGATAGCCTTTTAACATAACACAAACATTTATGGTTAGTGAGACACAATTTTTGGTAGCTATTTACGCAATGGAAGCTATCATTATACTATTTATCATACGATACTTCTATGTAAAACAAAATAGAAAGAAAATGAAAAAAAATGAAGTGGACGATGAAATTGAAAAGGAATTAAGAAACAAAAACTTAAAGAAGTAATACATCATACATGCCGTTTATGATTCTTATGAATTGTATACATCAGTCTCAAAATTTGGTTATTAACTTGTCACTGAGAAGGTATGTAAAATGGAGTTTTGGGGTAATAACTCTAGCAAAGCGATAGCTGAATTGTAGTCGCTTTGCTTAAAAGGAAATTAAATAACACGCTTGGAATGTTTTTTTTCTATTCCCTAACAGCAAAAAGGCACTTTTTGCAATACAAGTGTCAACATTCAAGAGGTGTTTAGAGTGAGTTTTACATTTGCTTACTCTTTTAGTGCAAAGCGACAATTATGTATGATAAGGTGCTGTCGCTTTGCCACTAAAAATAAAACATACTGATTTTTCCTTTCAAAAGTTTTTGGCAGGGAACTATTTATCAATTTGGGGTTGATTGTAGTTTCGTCAGTATGTTTATGATCGGGTTAGAGTAATAACCTGTGTCTAATTTAACTATTAGTTAGTCAGACAGGGCGGTTCTTACGATGGTTAGTTAGTCCGCCTTGTTATCATAAAAGTATGAAATACATATATTTTTTAATATGAATAGATTACAATTCTTAAAAGGATTTATTGCTGGATTTTTAACTGCGATAGTATTTATCGTGATTTTTGTGATTATCAGTTTATTAATAATTAATAACTAAAAAAACGCTTGAGACTATTAATTTATCTGAATGATTGTTCTGGTTTTTGAATTGAATTTATTCATCGAAGCTCCTTTTTCGATAATTTCTTTTAAAATACGGTAGTATAACTTAATATATTTTTAAAAAACCCTTCTCTTTTAATTAGCGTATTTTTTCAACTTTTCTTCAAGAAATGTATATCTAGCTTTACCCAGATTAGTTGCCCTTAAAATTGCTGTTTTATCTTGATACAATTCAAATTCTTTGAAATTTGTTAATTCTCTAGCTCTATCACATATAAACTCATATAAAGCTTGTGAACGTTTTCTATAGTTTCCAAATGTATATTTATCATTTAATTCATAAAATAAGGCTCCCATAGAATAGTCTTGCATGCTTTCAAGAACTACATCAAAACACGTTTCATCATATTGTGAAGCTAATATGATTCGTATTTCATTCAAAGTGTCCTCGAAAGCCTCTGAATCTTCCCAACGCTCAATCATAACCGCTACTTCGTGATTATTAATTTGTGAATACTCATACAAATTCATTGAAGAAATTAAAGCATATTCTTGATTCAAATATATTTTTGCGTGAAGATTTTTAATTGCAAAAATCTTCACATTTGAAAAAGATTTCAACCAATTCAATTCTTGATATTTAATTTCATTTTCTCTATATAGTAGAAAAACATTATCTACGCTTTTAAAAGCATCGGATAGTCTTACTTTTAATCTTTGAGTTAATTTGAAATACGGAGATACAAGAACCAGATAATCATCCGATTTATCTAGTATCTGTTCTATTTCATACGAAATTTTGGTAGTTCCTATTACTTTCAATTGTAGTATTGTTTTATTTAGTTATTTATTCTTCGGTGTCTTTGTATAAATGGAATTTTTTCGGAGATTTATTAAGTATAGAATCATAGATTCCATCCAAAATCGCACAGGGAAGAAATATAAAAATGAAATAGGGAATTAATATAAAAATTGAAATAATTCTAAAAAAAAATAATAAAATTGGATACATTTTTGGTGGCTCAATTATGAAATTATAAAATAAATTATTTTCAATAAAATATGAAAGACGTTTTCGTTCCTTACTTCTAGAAACTTTTTTAGAGCCTATGAAAGATCCCTTAATAACAATACTTTTATTGGCATTCCCATTATGAAAAATTGATAAAATTATTCCTTGATTTAAGTCTAAATAATCAAATGTAATAATTAAAGAAGAATCTTTTTTTTGTTTGACCTTGACATTGTTTAGATTATTTTCAAAGTCAACCTTGTAATCAAAAATTGTAAAATCATCAATCGGTAAAATTCTTAAACGATCAGCTTGAACAAAGTCGTTATCTCTTATGGATTGTTTACCTGCGTTCCAAAAGGCTAATTTTGTGACAGATAAATTTTTAACGGGCTTATCCGCAAATGAAATATTTAATTTTTCTATTGAAGAAATATTATTTTCAATTAACTTAGTAGTCTGTAGGCTATATACAGGCTTTTTCTCTTTTTTAGATTTAATGTAAAAATAGATAGCTAAGACAATACTGAGTATTGCTAGAATAAGAAAAGTTAAGTTGAGTTTTCCTGTACTGTTGAGTAGGTCTATGGCTTCTTTCATAATTAAAATTTATTGATAAATTTTCTTTTTTTCTCATATTCAGCTTTTTGAAGTTGATCGTCTATTTTTTGTCTAATATATCTTTTTATAGAAAGTGTTTTCATTCCAAGATTTGTTTTTTCAATAAGATTTAAAAGTCTTTCCCATTTACCCGCTTTAATTGCTCCAACAATTGCATCACCAGAATAAATTATTTGCCTATCAAGCCATTGAATTTTTTTGAAATTTTCGAGATTTTGATTTTTTCTAATATATACGATAAATGCCCTTTCAAATAATTCTTTTCTTGACTTGTAAATAATATTAAAAACAATATCTATTATTTTTGGTTGACTGTGATAAATCTTAATAAGATATATTAAATAGTCATCAGCTTTTTTTATGTTTGAATTTAATCTTTTAAAGAATGTGTTTAAAAAGTGATCCATGGCAAAATAATAATCATCAATATTGATAGCATATTCTACTATTTCGTTCATTACATCAGTAGGATTCGGTAATTCCCATACAATAGATAATGCTTTTTTTTCTTCAGATTTATAGATGTAGTCTTTGTCCTTCAAGGTTTCTTTGACTAATTCTAAAAGAAAATACGAATCTGATTTCAAAATCATTAATAAGGCTTCTCCACTATGGTCAAAGTGACTGTCAATCTTTCCTTGCTGGATATAAGCCTTTTTCAAAAGTTTAATATCTTTTATCGATTTACTTATTTCAATAAAAGAATCTTCATATATCCATATTTTTAAATTTTCTTTTTCAATTTTTTCAACTGTAAATCTGATTATTTTTAGAAAAAAATCAGAATCTAATTTCTCATATTTTTGGAGGCGCTTATGGTCAATTCCAAAATCTACATTAGTATTACTAAAAAAGGTATAAAGTCGAAGAAGATATTCTTCCGATATATCTTTTTCATGTAAACTTGTAAGTATATCAATTTTCCACTTTTGATTTAATTTTTCAGAATCAATAATTTTCCAAAATCTCTCAGTTAATTCTAAATCGATAGTAAACTCATCAGTTGCTACATAAGAAACAAAGACTTCAGAATTAAAAGTGCCTTTATCCCTAAGTCTAGCAAATTCTAAAAACGTAATAAATCCAATTTCTTTATCGTTTTTCAAATTTGATGTTATAATTATGTTTATCACATAATGTTGTGAGTAAAGGTTTATCTTATCCCATTCTAAAATTTTAATGTATCGTTGAAAGAAAGATTTTATTTCATTTTTCGATGTGAAAGTTAAATTTTCTTCAATTTCAATTTTCTTTAATTGCTCGAATTCTTTATAATTATCAAAATCATAACTGTCTTTTGCTCTTTTTCTACTCCAATTAACTAATTCAAAAATCTTATATGTAGGGTGTTCAAATGATAGCTTTAATCGCTTAAAGTCATCATGGATATATTTTTTTTTAATACAAGCTCGGATCAGTTCTTGAATATAATAACAATGCTGAAAATTATTTTTATCTAAATTTGCATCTATCCATGGAATTAAATAAGTAAGATCAAATTTGGTTGTATCAGTACTGTATCTTGTAGATTCAATTGAAAAATCAAATATTATATTATAGCATTCTCTTGGAAATATTTCATAGAGACTTAAAATAGTTTTTATAATCTTATGCCGTATTTGCTTTACTGAACTTCTACTAACTTCTTTTGGTGCTTTTTCTTTATCTTCCCAATGTAATGCTCTTAGTATAGTTTTTGAGATTGTTAAGAAGGAAAGTTTATACAACTCTCCTTTGTTTAAGTTCGTAATTAGGTAATCTATTAAATCTGATTGTCTTCTAAATTGACAATTATAATCTTCTTCCGAAAAATAAAAGTTTTGATCTATTCTGTAAATCAATTGTGATAGATGGCGTGGTTCTCGTTCTATAAGCCCAAAAGAAGTATCAATCGCTTCTAAACTATATTCTTGATCTTTAAAAAAATTAGCAAGTAAGTCCAAGTATACTTCTCTATTTGAGGTAGAAGTAAATTCATTTCTCTCATACGTTACCTTTAGCTCTGTAACTTTTGAGTATTCCTTTTTTTCAATAATTGAATTAATATGTGTTAAGCATTCGTTTGGAATGAATTCCCATGAAAACTTCAAAAATCTTATTTCACTTTTTTCACTGTCAATGTTTAACCAATAAGAAAGTAACACAGGCTTTATCTGGCTAATAAAAAAATCTTTATTAAAATTTTGAAAAATTGGGTATAGTGTATCTCTAAATCTTTGTTGATGAGAATTGAAATAATTTCTCCAAAGCGAATCAAATGACAATAATTTATCTTTTATAAATACTTTATAAAAATAATACGTGGAAAGATTCTGTTCTCCTATTCTAACATGATGATAGTTTAATTCAATAAAGTCTAAATTATGCAGTACATCGAAAGCTTCTCGTAATTCGTCACTAGAAATTGAAAACGCATTTGAAACTGAATCTAATATTTCATTATCATTATAAGGTAGTGTGTAAAAAAACGAAAGTATACCCAATGCTTTTAAAACTCTTTTATCTTTAAAAGAATCTTTATCATATGTAAAAGTTCGAAAATATTGTTCAAATAAATCTGAAACGTCATTAAATAAATCTAATGTATTAGTTTTTTTAGCAATAATCGCCATCATAACTGCAAGTCTGGCATTTCCTTTAGCTATTGAACAGATTTTACGCTGATATATATCATTAAAAATCTCATAGGGTTTAGCTTGTAAGATTGTTTTAATTTCTTCATCATTAAATCCTTTCACTTTGATTATGGAACTTTTATAAAGAGCTAACCAATCTCTAACATTTTCCAATGCATAATCGCGAACAGTTAAAATAAGCTTTAGTTTTCCTTTTTTAAGTTCTCCGTAGAACCCAAGTATTTGCTCAAACTTGTCAAATCTATTAACATCATCTACAAAAAGAATACTATTTTCTTTGGTATCAAAATAACTCCTCAAGTCATCTAATATATCTGCTCCTTTGGGCGAGATAGCATAGGCATTATAGTTTAAGTTTAATTCTAAAAATTCTTTGATTGCTTGTAACGCTAATTTAGACTTACCTACACCCGATGCTCCTGAAATAATGACTATATCATTTGAATTTAAGTTTTGCTGAACCTTTTTTAATTCTTCAACTCTATGAAGAAACTTTCCCGCCAAAGGTGTTGCGAGCTTCTGTTTTCCATTGTCATATTCTTCAATAAATTTTTCTAATAAAATAACCTGTCCTGTATCAAGAGGTAATTTCAAATAATGATGTACTAAATTTTTATGATGAAAAAATAACTCATGTGCTAATGAATTTAGACTATTATGAGTTGGAAGCTTTCCCATGACTTCAATAGCTTCTTTATTAACTTCTTCTAATTGGTGAGCTGTTAGATTAGAATTATAACAAAGAATAATTTCTTGTATTTTATTTACAGGAATTCCTGTTTTTTTTTTATTTAAACAATTAGATATATCTTGTTTTAACTTATCTAAAAGTTGGTTACCCTTATGAGCTATAGTAGTTGATTCAATAAATAAATAGCGTCCATTAGGCATCAAGAAAAAGGAATCGGGAGTACCTATTGTCGTTTTTTGCTTTATATTGTGAGCACCACTACGTGCGTAAGCTTTGTAACCTCTATGTCGTAAACCTAAAAAGGAGTCACACAACTCTTGAAATTCTGTATCGTTGAAATTCTTTAATCGCTCTTTAATGCTAGATAGTTGAATCATTTAATTTATTATTTTAAATAATTATATGTTTTTTACTTTTTGTTTTGACTTTTTCATTATTGTATTAAATCTATAATTAAATGATACATTTCTTTTTTGTTGGAACTATTTGATTTCAATACTTGTAAATGCCCTATGTTTTTAAACTCATTACTTATATCAATAGGGGTTTTATCAAATGAAAAATTCAACGGATAATCTATACTTTCTATATGCTTTTTGTATTTTTCACATTCTTTGATGAAGTCTTTTCCTTTTCCTAAAACATAAACTATCATAAAGTACAAGTCTAAAGATTTAGAATACTTACGACATTTTAAAAAGTGTGTATGTGTGTATTTTTTGTTTTTTAAGATTAACCCTTCCAATAAAGCTATTTGTAGATTTCCTGACGAATCTATGGTTATATCCGCTGAACCCGCATCTTTTCCTCCATCAGATATTCCAATTCTTTGTTGATCTGAAATGTTCCAACCCCAAATTGAGAAACGTAGCTTTAAAATAGCTAATAATAAGTCATTGAAGCGATTTTCATGGGTTATTTGTCTTACAGATTCAATTTTATCAACCATAATGTGTGAAGCTTGAATAAGCTCTTGTAGGATAAAAAGATTCAAATTAAATTTTCCATTTAGATTACCTGGCAATACTTTTGGTATATCGTCTACTCTTAAAGTTGGTAAACTTCTTAAATTCAATTTGAATTTATTTAGAATTTCTTCGTCAAAATGTTGATGTTTGAGCTGTGAAACCACCAATGGGATTTCTATTTCATTTTTAGAATAATAACCTTGAACTTTATTTAAATAATCGTATGCTACCTCATACAATTCTCTTTTTATGTAATGATTATATATAATTTCTATAAACGTTTCATCATATAAACTTTTTAGAGTCAAAACACTTATAGTCTGGTCAAATTTAAGATAATCATTTGTAGCTACATAATGATATATATTGACTGTATCTATGGATTCAGAATAGTATATAAGACCTTTTTTGTCATTGTCTGACAGTTGAGTTATAAAATTTTCCCATTCATGTTTAATGCCTTTTAATTGAGCTATATCACTAGAATTAAATGCTTGAATAGTTTCCGCCCTATACAGCTGAAAAGCGAAACGAATATTGTTTGTTTCATTGGTTAATAATAGCTTTAGGATTTCAATAGCTCTTTCATGATTTTTATTATTGTATAACTCAAAAATGGAAATGAAAAACTTTTTTAGATTGTTTCCTTTTGTATTAATTTTATTGATAGAATACTCCTTTTCTGGAATGGCAATTTCCATCATTTTTTTAATATCTTTTTCCTTGAAAGCTAACAATAAACTTACCTCAAATAGAAGCATTTTAGTATTAAAATCATTTTTTTTGCGTTCTATATAACTTTTGATCTTATCGATTAGTGGTTTTGCTAATTCCCAGTAGTCGTCTGAATTAACCGCTTCAATAAGAGTATTTTGTAAATTTGTAAGAGAATAGACTCCATCCAAAAACTTATTAATATTAATTTTATCAAGCTTATTAGATATAGTTTTCTCTAACTTTTTAGAATCTAGAATATTAATAGCACTTAGCATTCTAGTGATGTCATTTGAATCCTCAAATAAGTTGAAAATAAATTCTTCCTTATTACTTTCTTCAAAATAATAAATACAAGAATATAATAATTCATTTAAGCCTTTGAAATTCGGGTAGTAAGTATCCCAATCAAATTTCTGATCAAAAACATCAAGTCTACTGTTATGAATTTCATTTACCGAATACTTAACTGATAAAAACTTTATACTTTCTTCTAATTTATTAATTGATGACGAAAATGGATAACCATTAATTTCATACTTATCTTTATCTTTATTTATTGTTAAAAAACCTAGCATTAATATTTTTAAAAAGTTCCTAATATTATGAAACAGTATTCTGTTATAATCACTATATTCATTAGTAGTGGTTTCAATTAGAATACTGCTTTTAAATTCACTTAAATACTCATCTAGTAATTTTTCCTTTTCAAAAAATAATAGCATATATCCCCAATCAATTATTTCTAGACCGCATTTATAAAAAGTTTTATTTATGAATCTTTTTTCTATTGGAATAGATTCGTAAAATTTAATATTAACTTGATTTTGAATCTGAAACTGATAGAGATACTTTTTTAATACCAAAATTAATTTTTTCTTAGAAGCTATAATTTCATTTTCTCTTTCTGTTGAGATTTCATTTTTTAAAATTTTAAGATCACAAATTTTGATTAATTCAATAGATAAATCAATTAGTCCTAGATTTACACACGTCAAATTTGGGTCATAATGCTTGTAAGAATAAAAGTCATTTATAAGTAAAGTAATGATACTTGGGAGCACATCAAAAATAAATCTTGCTTTAATTGATCCTAATGACAAATTAATTGCTTTATATTTTCTATACTCTTTGAGCCTTTTTAGTGTTCTTGTGTAGCGTTTTTCTAAAATTTCACTTAATATATTTCCATTAATTTGGTGTGATCTACTAACAAAAACTTCTTTTGATAAATTGATTAAAATTTTTGATAAGACTTCCCCTTTAACTACATCATCATTGATTGTGCTTAATTGCTCTAATGTTAAATCTAGCATTTGAAGCCAAAAAGTATTTTTTAGTTCACAGCTTTCTACAAATTTTGAATCACGATTGGATTGTTCAATTAAAACATCTTGATCTATTTCAATCTCAGCTATCAATTTGAAGGCAATAGGTATTGTACTAACATTAGTTATTAAGTAAGGAATTATAGAAGAAAAATTATGTTTTATGTGGTCATATAAAATCCAAATTAGTGGAGCTTGTGAAGTATTCGAAAGTAGGTCAATGAAATTACAATGGAATATATGTTCTTTCTTATCATGAGCAAAGATGATGTTGAAAAAAGGATGACATATACTTCTTATACTTTGATAATCGAAAGTGTTGGTGTATTCTTCTCTATAATATTCTAAACTATTGATAAAGTCATATGGAGAGTTATAGTTAAAAATAAGTTTTGGAATTTCAGTATTTATGTCATTATGAACATAACCTTCTGCATCCAACCAATTTTTTTTGAATTCCTCTTTTGAATTGTTAAAGTCATTCTCAGTTCTTAAAAAGAACATTGAGAGTTCACTTAATCTAGCTATATTTTTTTCGGATAAATAATCATCAATGTGATTTGTGTAAAGTTTGACTTCATTTATATTATCGAAAAATAAGCTAAATTGCTCTTTTGTAGCATTTTCTCCACCGATTAATAACCAAATAGTAGCTGTGATTTCATCTCCAAGATATCGAAGATAATTTTGTGCCTTCCAAATATATGCTTCCCTATCAAGATGAATCGCAATAATATTTTTATCTAACAACCAATCTATTGTAATGCTCTTGATGGTATGATCTTTTAAAATTTGATCTAAACAATCCCTATTTATTGTTAAGTGTTCGTTAAAAAAATACTTATCATAATAAATTTTAAGGCAAGCGGTAACATGCTCTTTCCCTACTGGTATTTTTATTTCGTTTTTCTTGGAAGAATTCTCTATATTCCATAAAAAGCTACAAACTAATCGAGGTAGGAAAATATTTTTATTTATGACTCTTATCCAATTTATTTCTTCAAAATCTTTAAATTTTAAATTGGTATTGTTTTCAGAATTATATTCTTCTATAATGCTCAAAAAAGCTTTTTTGCTTCTGTCAGGCATATCCAGCTTAAGGATGATATGACTTAGTAATAAAGACAGATTATATTGAAGATTTTCTGATTTTATTTTTACATCAATATAATTATTACGGCTTCTATTTGTAGTTAAGTATCCTATTCGCTTACTTAAAGACTTGATTTTTTCTTGAGTAGTGTAATTTATTGAAAGTTGTGTATTTTTTTTCATTGATTACAGTAATTTTTAGTTTCACTGTAACACCAATGAAAAGAGTGATCTTTCAGATCAATTGATTCAATCTCAACATATATAATTTCTTCAGAGCCATAAAGCTTTGCTTCTCTGATATCTTCTTGTAAATACCAATCTCCAAAAAGCGCATCACATTTGTAACAGCCAAATGACATGTAAGAACTTCTCGTAGTACGACTATATCTTTCTTTAATTTCGCCAATTTTTAAATGACTACCATGTTCTGATTTTTCATAATTGAGGACTGAATTAACAATATTTGGATGATATTTTAGACTATCACTATTCCACATTGAATTCCCGATGTATATTTCAATGCCACAGATACTTTGCAATGTTTCTTCAATAAAATAAGCATGTTGGTTTTCTCCGCAATTATAACAAATATGTTTAAAAAAATGAACTTCAATTTCTTGTGCTTCTTTAGCTTTTAACTCTGGAGCAAATTTAATCTTCCTTGACAAAAGACTACTAATGAATTCACGAATATTTAAATTGTGTTGGTTTAATTGGACTTTTAATTGCTTTTGCTCATTCTCTATCAATTTGAATGAAGGGATTTCTTTGTTCGCTTGAATTGAATCATCATAATTTGTAATTTCTTTAGGAGGTTTTTTAAACAGCCAACAAACTCTAATATCATTAGCTTTATATTTTTCTTGTAAATTCTCAATTTCTGATAATTTTGAAGAAGTCAACTCTATTTTAAATCCAACTTTATGTTGATTTTTAGTAGCAACTATATCAATATATAAATCAGTGTAAATATATTCTGATATAGAATTCCAACCAGCATCATTACAACCTAAAAGAACTTGGTTTTTAATATCAATAATTTTGATATTTTCAGGTTTCCAATTTTCAGGTTTTTCTCCTCTTTTATGAGCAAAATATTGAGTTCCATTTTTATTGATTTTTAAAACTCCTTTTCGATCAGTGTCACAAATAATTACATCTAAAGAATTTAATTTAACTTTTCTAGTTAATTCAACCCATTCTTCTTTAGTTAAAAAAGAAGAAATAATCTCCTCGTTATCCACGATTGCTCTTAATGGCATATAAAATAAATTTTCTTTACCTAAATTAAGATAAAGATTACGTTTTCGCAATTAGAATTTTCGTAAAATATTAGAGTGAGTAATTATAATTACTTTTATTAAATATATTTTTAATAAAATAAAAAGCATATTCTTTATTGATAATTTAAAAAATATGGTATTTATCTATATTTTTGAAAAGTATAACTAAATAAAATAAGAATACACAAACGAATACGATTACCTGTTCGCAGTTAATCCTTTAAATTTTAAATACATGAAAATCAAACATGTATATTTTTAGAATTTACAGAGGAATAGTGAATAGCCTGACCGCTTTATACTGCGCGAAGCAGCAATATATAGTGGAAACCCCAACATAAAATTATGATGTCGTTTGTGATTACTTTGCAAAGTTAGGAAGTTTAGGGAATAGGCAGAAAAAGTACTAGCCAAGGTTCAATTCCAATATTTTAAACGTTTCTTGTGCTAACTTTTCAATTCTATTATTACCCGTACAACATGTCATTAAAACACTTACGTAGTTACCACTAATTAAAGTCTTATTTACTCAAAACCGACTCCTATTCATTGCATACATAAGTACTTAATCATATATTTGTTTCTAAACGTAATTTATAAATATATTAACCATGAAAAAAAAGAGTTTTAAAGCACTGACCCTGAACAAGAAATTTATTTCTAATCTTAAGGTAATGAAAATTAAAGGTGGAACTGACACACTTATAAACTTTAATTGTCGTGTAACTAATGAATCCTTTTGCGAATGCCATTCGGAACCTTGCAACCCGGGACACACAATTGATAACTGTGATGTTTCTGCTACCTGTGGTCAAACAGCATATCCAATTTGTTAATATCATACGTAAAGCGATCTTAGGATCGCTTTACTTTTTTAAAAATTTGTGTTTAAAATTTGGGAATTCTACTTTACCGATTTTAGAAACAACCGTAAAGAAACATAACTCTGGTATACGGAAATGCAAGTACAGGTTTTATAACCACACAAGCGAAAACCGTAGTTGGAGAAGAAAGTTAGAAACTTTCTAAAATATATTTTTTTTAAAAAAGTCCAGAAAATAACTGGACTTTTTTGTGTAAATTAATATAAGTTCTTTGAGTAGATAACTATTACATGCAATATGGTACAGGAAAAGCATTAGGATCACCATAAGCAAGGCAATCACTAGGATAACTATCTGGATCACAGCAAGAATTAGTTGGATTACAACATCTAGGAGTTTTACCACCATTAATCGATTTTTGTTTTGTCTTAGACAATTCAGTTCCTAATTTTAAAATTGATTTTAACATGATATAAAGATTTGATTAGAACAAAATTTATAAAAATAAATTAATATCTAGGTACGGGAACACCGTAGTTAACTATAAAAAAAGCATAGACATTTAATTTATTTTATGCATACGACTTCACTACACAAAAATTATCTTATCGTTTTTCACAATACATCATAAAGGCTGTTTTCTGAAAACACAGAACTTATGTTTCCTTTTTTGAAATTATTTCACGTTTGCTACGACTGTAGAAAGACAAAATAGATTAATTTTGCAGTTGTTAATTTGTTGTTCAATAGAAATCGGGTTAAGGATTGCAGCAATTGTTTGAGCTCTTTAGATTTAGAATCCTGCCTTCGGAATGAAAATTCAAAAAGCGAGTGTGGATAGCCTGGCTGTCGTGAAAACGGTAGAAACCCTAAAATAAAATTATGCAGAAAGAGAATATAACTTGGTACGCGTCGTGGTTTGACACACCGTACTATCATATACTTTACAAGGATCGTGGATATGACGAAGCTGAAGCTTTTATGAAGCATTTGGTGGAGTTTTTGAATTTGCCCGAAAACGGAACTATTTTAGATTTGGCTTGCGGAAAAGGCAGACATTCTGTGTTTTTGAATAAAATGGGGTATGATGTTACTGGTGTCGATTTGTCGCCAAATAGTATTGAACACGCCTCGCAGTTTGCCAATGAAACGCTTCGTTTTGAAGTGCACGACATGTGCAAACCGTATCCGAAACAGTTTGATGCTGTATTTAATCTGTTTACAAGTTTTGGCTATTTTGAACATGAAACTGATAATTTGCGAACGTTGAAATCGATTAAAGCTGAACTGAATGAAAATGGTTTTGGTGTAATTGATTTTTTGAATGCTGATTATGTTATTGAGAATTTGGTGGAACATGAAGTAAAAGAAGTTGATGGCATTCTTTTTCGCCTGCATCGTTATGTTGAAGATGGATTTATTTATAAAGATATTCGTTTTGAAGCAGATGGAAATGAACATCATTATACCGAAAAAGTAAAGGCTTTGACATTAAAAGATTTTGAATCGTATTTTACTGCGGCTGCTATTGATTTATTAGCTATTTTTGGAGATTATAGTTTGGGTACGTTTGATAAAAAGACTTCTACCCGATTGATTATGATTTTTAAATGATGCATTATTTACTTCCTATTTTTGCCGTTGTACTTGGCTTTGTTTTTGTGACTGTTTTTCAGCTACGTGAGAAGAAACACATGAAGTTGCTACTTGCTTTTAGTGGTGCTTTTTTATTGGCAATTACCATTTTTAACTTGTTACCTTCCGTTTTTAGTAACTATAAAAACAGCTATGGTATTTTTGTAATGGTTGGAATTTTATTGCAAATTTTTCTAGAGTTTTTCTCCAAAGGTGCCGAACACGGACATGTGCATATTCATAACGATAGCAGTAAATTCCCTTGGTTATTGTTTTTTAGTTTGAGTATTCATGCGATTTTAGAAGGCTTTCCGATGCATCGTCACGATCATTTGATTTATGGAATTGTAGTGCATAAAATACCGATTGCTATTATTTTGACTACGTTTTTTTATAAGTCGAAAATGCCAAGAGCTTCTATTTTAATCTTTTTATTGTTGTTTGCTTTGATGACACCATTAGGAAGTTTGTTATCAAAATATTTGACCTTTTTGGAAGTATATCAAAATCAAATTACATCGTTGGTTATTGGAATCTTTTTACATATTTCAACAACGATATTGTTTGAAAGTTCGGAAGGTCATAAATTCAATTTGACGAAATTATTGGTGATTATTTCTGCTACCGTTATTGCGTTTTTTGTATAAATACACACTCTTTTTGTTATAAATGAATAGTGCTTTTGAATTAATATCCTTTTAGATTTGATTTGAATTTTTGTAGGTCTTTCAATTCACCTCCCAAAATATACGTATAAATTGTATTTTCAGCAGAAGCTTCTTCAATGTAAACAAAATGAGATTCTATTTGTTTACATATCATTTCGGGTGATTTTTTTTCTGAATCAACTTCTATTTTAATAGCAATTCTGTAGGTGAAAAATCCGTCGTCATCATGTAGATCATTATAAATTCCATCTTCAATATATTGATACTTTGAAGAATTTTGAAATTTTTCAGGTATGATGATTTTTGCATTTTTCATTTAGATTTTTGGTGTATTGCACAACATTTGTCTTCTTGACACTGACAGTATTTTTTATTGTACAAATGAAGAAAAACTAAGCTAATTGCAGGAATATAAATAGCATATTCAGGTATGTGTAATACGTTTACTTTTTCATTGATAATAATTACACTTAAAAAAAACCAACAGCTCCATAGTGCATATTTCATCCACTGTTTGCTAGTTGTTTTTGCAGACCAATAGATCGCAAAGAAAGAAATTACTAGAAACACATAGTCTAGAATTTTCCACCAAAAAGGCGTAGAAGTTTCACAACAGGCAATTTGTGCTTGTGCGATAAAAAGAAAAGGTGTGATTAGGCAATGTACTAGGCAAAGACTACTTGCTAACATTCCGATGGTATCTGACTTACTTTTGTATAGAACGATCATAATTAATGCAACTAAGTTGCAAAAGTAATTATTATTTTTGTTAATACAACAAAGTTCCCTTAATTTTGTTGCATGGGAGTGATACGAAAGACGAAGTCTGTACAAACATTGCTAGCTATTTTTGAGAAAAACAAAGCTGCAATTTCTGCTGTACAATTAATTGACAGTTTGAAGGGACAAATGAACAAAACGACCATTTATCGAATTTTGGAACGTTTAGAAAATGATGGAATTGTACATTCTTTTTTGGATAAAGATGGACTTTCGTGGTATGCCACTTGTCATGGTTGCTCAGCTTCTAAACATTTAGATGTTCATCCGCATTTTCAATGTCAAGATTGCGGAAAAATAGATTGCTTGTCCGTTGAAATAAAAATACCTACAATTCCCAATCGGGAAATCAATTTTTCTCAAGTCTTACTGATTGGTAAATGCGAAGATTGTCTTTTATAATGTAACAGTAGTTTCCGCATCAGATACGAAATAAAAAATGCCTTTTTATGTTTAGCAAAGCTGAATCAAGAAAATTACGAGAAGATTTTTGGACTTCATTTGGAAAGTCATTTCCACGAAAGTGGATTTTGTATAATACTAAAATTCGCGATTTTTCTTTTAAGTTTTATTTTGATAAGAAAAAAGCAATGGTTTCGCTAGATATTGAAGATCAGAATATTGAAAACCGCATTAAATATTGGGATAAGATGCTTTCTTTGAAAAGTATTTTGATAGACGAGTTTCTTCCTGATGCTATTTTCGACGAAGCCTATGTGTTGGATAATGGCAAAGAAATCTCCAGAATTTACTTAGAAAAGCACCAAGTTTCTATTCACAATAAAAATACATGGCAAGAAACGATGGTTTTTCTAAACGAAACCATGCAACAGTTTGAAACATTTTATTATGAGTATGAGGATTTTATTAAGGCTTGATTTCGGACTTCGACTCCGCTCAGTCCGCTTTATTGAGTAAAACTTATGTTTCTTTTAGATTTGCTTCGGTATCATTTTGAAAATCTAAAAGATATGATACGTCTTTGCTAGTGTTTTGGGAAATACGTAGCAATTTACTACTTAACGTGAGTTCGACGTAAGAATTTTAGTTTGAAACTTTTCTTTTCCGCAGTATAGCAGGAGTTTTTCGTTAAAAATTTTCGAAGCCTTGGAGAAAATTTAGAAAAACTCATGCAGTTTTAGTTTTTCCATAAAAGAAAAACTAAAAATACCTCCGGAAAAGTTCCCTTTCTTTTGTTTCTTTTCTTTGGGTAAGCAAAGAAAACGAAAATAAAATGCTAAAAATGAATTATATAACAGAATTATTTCTAAAATTACTATAAATGTAAATTGAATGATTTATATCGAACTGACGTTACTTAATACATTTTCTTTGAAACGCACGCATAATTAAAAAGGGCATCTCTGTCCATTGGTACATTTTCAAATTGTTACATTAAATATTACACTTTTTTAATTACATACGTCACGATTCCCCAAATGAGTAATTGTTTGTCTTTGGTGACTTTTATTGGTTTGTAATTATCATTTGCTGGCATCAAATACACACATTCATCTGTGATTTTGAGTCGTTTCACTGTAAATTCGCCATCTACACAACATACTGCAATTTTTCCATCTTTTGGAGTAATACTCTTGTCTATCACTAATAAATCATCATGATCTAATCCTGCGTCAATCATCGATTCGCCATTGACACGCGCGTAATAAGTAGTGTTTGGATCATTGATTAGTTCATCCGATAGATTGATACGATCGTTTCTAAAATCGTCTGCGGGTGAAGGAAATCCTGCGGAAATTCCGCTTGCCACAAATTCTAGTTCTGTATTTCCAAGTTCGCCTTTATAAAACGTCAGCACTTTATCATTTTCTCGCTTCTTCGTCATATTGCAAAGTTAGATTGTACGACAATTTAAAACAATTATATCACTAAATTTTGTGGTGTATTCAGGAGATAAATATGCCTGTCGCATTTTCCAAGTCCGTTGTAAATCCTGATTTGCCATTTTAATCTTTCGTCCACTATATTTCTGATTTAACGCATCCATGGTTGCCATGAGTTGTTTGTGCTTTGGATCTTCATTTTTAAATAAATCGAGTTGTAATGCACTAGCTTCTACCAATCCTGTCAAAATAACACCTGCGCGCTTGTATTTTATTCCTGGTTTATAGATTTCATCTAAAGCTTTTTGAGCAAATTGATTGATGCTAAGTGTTGAATCTGTAGCGAAAGGTAATGTTAATGCTCTGTTGGCTCTGTATTGTGATTCGTTTTTTTTGTTTTTATCACTTTTTAAAGAAACCATAATTATATTGCAGGCACATTTTTGTTCGCGCAGTTTTTCTGCACAACGTGAGGCAAATGTTGCGATACGTTCTTTTAAGTTTTCTTTATCAGAAAAAGTAAATTCAAAACTTCTAGTCGTAGCAATTACCTTTTTATTTTGTATTTCATCTTCAAGCTGAATTGTAGGTTCGCCTTCCAAATCTTTTTTGAGTCGTAAACCTACGATAGACATGTTCCGTTTTACCCAATCATCTGTTAGTTCTGTAAATTCATATGCAGTTTGTACGTTTCTATTTTGCAATCGAATGGTATTTCCTCTGCCAATTCCCCAAATATCTTTTATAGGAAGCCATTTGAGTAGTTTGATTCGTTTTGCTTCAGTATCAATCGCATAACTTCCATTGGTTTTATCTGGAAATTTCTTTACGATATTGTTCGCCGCTTTTGCTAATGCTTTCGTTGGTGCAATACCAACACTTACAGGAATTCCGGTACATTGATATATGTAATTTTTGATCGTTAATCCTACTTGTTGATAGTCATCAGATTCTGGCAATTTGATAAACGCTTCATCAATACTATACACTTCTACTTCTGGTGAAAATTTTTCGAGTAGTTTCATCACACGCTCGCTCATGTCTCCATAGAGTGAATAATTAGACGATCGTATTTGAATATTTTTTTGTGCAATGATTTCTTTGTATTTAAAAAGTGGAGCGCCCATTGGAATTCCTAAGGCTTTTGCTTCTTTATTTCGAGAAATCACACAACCATCATTATTTGACAAAATTGCCAAAGGTTTGTTTATTAGTTTTGGATCAAAAGCTCTTTCGCACGAAGCGTAAAAACTATTGCAGTCAATTATTGCATACATATATAAAAGGGGAATTATATAGGTAAAATTAAGTGTATTTTGACATTTTAATTGCGCTATAAAAAGCTTTTCCTGTCTTTGCAGTAAAAAAAAAGCAACCCGAAGGTTGCTTTTGATAATGTATGTAAGAAATATTTTATTTTGGATCTAAAATTAGATCAATTCGTTCTACAGCATCTCTTAAATGTATTTTACTCATTGGATCGCTTGTACGTCCAATAGCTGATCTGATATTTCTTTTTAATGTATTCAATTCTGCTCTTACAACGGCACGTAAATCTGACTGACTTGTGTTGATTGGTGTAAATTTTACATAATCACTACTACGTCTTGGTCCTCTTGGACTTTCAGCAGTCATTAAATATGCCAATCTATCAATATATGCTCTTTGCAAGTTACGACGATATGCATCGATTTTTCTTCCTGAACGTAATTCTGTCCAAACACCGTTGCGTAAATCACGCATCATTTCTAAGATCGTGTATGCTTCGCTACCGTTTAATGTTTCGTTTTCTAGTACACGTGCCATTCTACCAAGTGAAAGAATTCTATTAAGTGTTCGTACTTGTGTTCCTCTAATTCTTTCTGTAGTTCCAGAATATTGTGTTTTGTTGAAGATATTTTCGTCTAATAACCATTCTGGAGTTTTAAATAATTGCTCGTTAATGAACTTTAAAGCTTTTTTCTGATCTGCTTTTGCTACATGTGTATAAACGGCACCTTCTTGATCGTACGTCTTATAGTGTTCATAAACACCTCCAATATTTGAAGAAACATGTCCCATATAACGGTTAAATTGCCCTAATACTTGACCGTACATTGTATTTAAATCATCGTAATTTTTACCATCTTCCGCTGTCCATTTGATTAGGTTAGGAACAATTCTTTTCAAGTTTTTAATTCCGTAATCGCTTGCTTTTACTGCATCATCACCTAAATCTTCTGTTTGAGAACTTGGATCTACAACGTCTCCTGCTTGTTGATGTCCAAATCTGTACATTGGATCTCCTGCCTTTTCAAGAATCCATTTGTCTAATGTTTTCTTCTCGTCTTTTCCTGTTTTTGCATCTAAAATTGGACGATATCCCCAATTAATTGCATATTTATCGTAAGGACCAATATTTGGCATTAAAGCCACTCCTTCGTCTCCTGGCTGTGCTACATAATTAAAACGAGCATAATCCATGATAGATGGTGCTGTTCCATATTTCTTAGTAAACGCAGCATCACGCAATTTATCTACAGGGTATGCAACACTACTTCCCATATTGTGTGGTAAACCTAAAGTGTGTCCAACTTCATGTGCAGATACGAAACGAATTAAACGTCCCATAACTTCATTTTTGAATTCTAATGTTTGAGCATCTTTATTAATTGCTGCTGTTTGAATAAAGAACCAATTTCTCAACAAACTCATTACATTATGATACCAATTGATATCACTTTCTAAAATCTCTCCACTTCTTGGATCACTTACGTGTGGTCCATTTGCATTTGGAATTGGAGAAGCTAAATAACGAACTACTGAGTAACGAACGTCTTCTGGACTCCAATCTGGATCTTCTTCTACAGTTGGCGGATCTTTAGCGATGATCGCTTCTTTAAAACCTGCAGCTTCAAAAGCAACTTGCCAATCTTCGATTCCTTGCTTAATATATGGTTTCCATTCTTCTGGAGTAGCTCTATCTACATAATAAACAATTTGTTTCTTAGGAACGACAAGTTCTCCTCTTTTAAATTTTTCGATATCTTCATCTCTTACTTCCAATCTCCAACGATCTAAGTAAGTAACACGTTTACTCTTTTGTGCCTTCAGTCCATAATCAACTTGACTACTTGTAAACCAACCTACACGCTCATCAAAATAGCGTCTTTTCATTGGCTCTTTTGGCAATAAAATCATCGAATTGCTCATTTCTACAGAAATAGAACCTACACTTCCGTTTGATGGTGGTGCACCTGCATTATAAGTTTTAACGTGTCTTGCTTCAATATTTAAAGGGTAACTCTTTAGCTTATCAATATAAGATCTAGAAGCATCTAAACGTGAAATTTTATACTGTCTTCTTCTAAATTGTGGAATGCCTAAAGCTTTCACATCTTTTGAAAACAAAGGAGTAACATCAATCACTGTGTTCAAAGAATCTTTACTAAATGCTTTAATAGGGAAAGAATATAGAATGGGTTCAAAATTAGAATTTACTACGGCTTCATGAACAGGTAAAGAATCTGCTGCAACAACACTGTGAGAAACAACTCTTAACAAAACTTGTTTTTTATTCTTTTCCCAGCGAAGTACTTGAGTATTTTGTTTTCCTCCTCCAAAACCGAGTCCAGATGCAGTTTTTGCTATTCTTGTAACCATCAACATCTCTCTATTAAAAAGAGTGTCTGGTATTTCATAGTAATACTTATCACTTACTTCGTGAACTGTAAACAGCCCTTCATCACTTTTTGCATCTTTGGTAATAACTTTACCATAAGGTTGGATTCCGCCTTTTTTCGGTTTTTTCTTTGGCTTTGCTGATGCTACTGCTCCTTTCTTGCTTGCTGAAGTTTTTTTAGCTGTAGAACAAGAAGTCACAGAAATTAACAATATTCCCAAAAGAAATAGTGGTATTTTTCTTAACATAGTTTGGATTAATTAGTTTGAGCTGTGAAATTAAGAATAAGCCAAGACTAATAAGAGATATTAAGAATATTTTAAGATATCTTTAACTAGACACACCTATTTTAGTCTTTACAAAAACATATAAAATGTTGTTCAAGAAGCTATCTTCTTTTAAAGAATCTATTTCTAAATTAAATCTAGTTGATTATTTAAGTATAAAGAGTTCTAACTTGGTTTGTATTTGTCATTCAAGTTTTTATATATAAAAACCCTTATCATATAGTTATGATAAGGGTTTTAAAAAAAGGCGGCGACATACTCTCCCACATTTCTGCAGTACCATCTGCGCTAATGGGCTTAACTTCTCTGTTCGGAATGGTAAGAGGTGAGCCCCATTGCTATAACCACCTTAAGCTTTTAATTCCCAACTTGATTGGGAACCTAATAGTATTGAGATTTGAGTAATTAACATTGAGTGTATTAGATTTCTAAATAATCTAACATCTCACTACTATCTAATAAGATAACATATTGAGATAAATAAGAGTTTTTTTGAGTGTTATATAAATAATAAGAAGCCGTACATAAGCCTACGGGTAATTAGTACTACTCGGCTATGACATTACTGCCTTTACACCTATAGCCTATCAACGTGGTCATCTCCCACGACCCTTTAAAGAAATCTCATCTTGTGGTGGGTTTCGCGCTTATATGCTTTCAGCGCTTATCCCTTCCCAACGTAGCTACTCTGCAATGCTCCTGGCGGAACAACAGATACACCAGAGGTTAGTCCAACTCGGTCCTCTCGTACTAGAGTCAGATCCACGCAAATTTCTAACGCCCACAGCAGATAGAGACCGAACTGTCTCACGACGTTCTGAACCCAGCTCGCGTGCCACTTTAATGGGCGAACAGCCCAACCCTTGGGACCTTCTCCAGCCCCAGGATGTGACGAGCCGACATCGAGGTGCCAAACCCCCCCGTCGATGTGAGCTCTTGGGGGAGATCAGCCTGTTATCCCCGGAGTACCTTTTATCCTTTGAGCGATGGCCCTTCCATGCGGAACCACCGGATCACTATGCTCTACTTTCGTACCTGATCGACCTGTATGTCTCTCAGTCAAGCTCCCTTATGCCATTGCACTCTACGCACGGTTACCAAGCGTGCTGAGGGAACCTTTAGAAGCCTCCGTTACTCTTTTGGAGGCGACCACCCCAGTCAAACTACCCACCACGCACTGTTCCTCGTTAGAGGTTAGGCTTCAGATAAGCAAAGGGTGGTATTTCAACAACGACTCCACAACGCCTAGCGACGCCATTTCATAGTCTCCCACCTATCCTACACATTACTTATCCAAAGTCAATACGAAGCTATAGTAAAGGTTCACGGGGTCTTTTCGTCCCGCTGCGGGTAATCGGCATCTTCACCGATACTACAATTTCACCGAGCTCATGGCTGAGACAGTGTCCAGATCGTTGCACCATTCGTGCAGGTCGGAACTTACCCGACAAGGAATTTCGCTACCTTAGGACCGTTATAGTTACGGCCGCCGTTTACTGGGGCTTCAATTCAGATCGTCGCCGAAGCTAAACCCTCCTCTTAACCTTCCAGCACCGGGCAGGTGTCAGGCCTTATACATCATCTTTCGATTTAGCAAAGCCCTATGTTTTTGATAAACAGTCGCCTGGACCTTTTCACTGCGACCCATCCGAAGATGGGCGACCTTTCTCCCGAAGTTACAGGTCGATTTTGCCTAGTTCCTTAGCCATGAATATCTCGAGCACCTTAGAATTCTCATCCCAACTACCTGTGTCGGTTTACGGTACGGGCTGCTTCACTCGGTTTTCTTGGAAGTCGATTTGCTAGATTATCAGCGCGGCCGTAGCCTTACTGTACTATCGAGGTGTTACCACTCTCTTCAACGCACTATTCCGTCAGTGCGCACTAACTTTTCGCCTCCGTCACTTTTAACGTGAGCAGGTAGCAGAATATTAACTGCTTGTCCATCCACTACCCCTTTCGGGTTCGCGTTAGGTCCCGACTAACCCTCAGCTGATTAGCATAGCTGAGGAAACCTTAGTCTTTCGGTGTGCGGGTTTCTCGCCCGCATTATCGTTACTTATGCCTACATTTTCTTTTCTATCCGCTCCAGCAGTCCTCACAGACCACATTCTGCGCAAATAGAATGCTCCCCTACCACTCCTTTGGAGTCCATAGCTTCGGTAATATACTTATGCCCGATTATTATCCATGCTCGACCGCTCGACTAGTGAGCTGTTACGCACTCTTTAAATGAATGGCTGCTTCCAAGCCAACATCCTAGCTGTCTAGGCAGTCAAACCTCGTTTATTCAACTTAGTATATATTTGGGGACCTTAGCTGATGGTCCGGGTTCTTTCCCTCTCGGACATGGACCTTAGCACCCATGCCCTCACTGCATTAAACCATTTTATAGCATTCGGAGTTTGTCAGGAATTGGTAGGCGGTGAAGCCCCCGCATCCAATCAGTAGCTCTACCTCTATAAAACTATTAATACGCTGCACCTAAATGCATTTCGGGGAGTACGAGCTATTTCCGAGTTTGATTGGCCTTTCACCCCTACCCACAGGTCATCCGAAGACTTTTCAACGTCAACCGGTTCGGTCCTCCACTATGTGTTACCACAGCTTCAACCTGCCCATGGGTAGATCACACGGTTTCGCGTCTACCACTACTAACTATAGCGCCCTATTCAGACTCGCTTTCGCTACGGCTCCACACCTGAAGTGTTTAACCTCGCTAGCAACGGTAACTCGTAGGCTCATTATGCAAAAGGCACGCCGTCACTGATAAATCAGCTCCGACCGCTTGTAAGCGTATGGTTTCAGGGTCTATTTCACTCCCTTATTCAGGGTTCTTTTCACCTTTCCCTCACGGTACTAGTTCACTATCGGTCTCTCAGGAGTATTTAGCCTTAGCGGATGGTCCCGCCGAATTCACACAGGGTTACACGTGCCCCGCGCTACTCAGGATACCACTATCTATTATTAATCTTACTTATACGGGACTATCACCCTATATCGTTCCTCTTTCCAAAGGATTCTAATTCAATTAACATAAAATATCGTGGTCCTACAACCCCAATATTGCCGTAACAACATTGGTTTGGGCTATTCCGCGTTCGCTCGCCACTACTAGCGGAATCACTTTTGTTTTCTTCTCCTCCGGGTACTTAGATGTTTCAGTTCTCCGGGTTTGCTTCCTTTCGGATGACATATCTTCAATATGCCGGGTTGCCCCATTCGGATATCTGCGGATCATAGTGTATGTGCCACTAACCACAGCTTTTCGCAGCTTATCACGTCCTTCTTCGCCTCTGAGAGCCTAGGCATTCCCCATACGCCCTTACTTAGCTTATTGTACTTTTTGCTCTTTATTATTTTTGTTCTCTCGATGATTACTTTTAAAATTAATCTCGTTTCTCTTTTTATCTCAATATGTCAATGAACTTTATAATATCCAACTTGATTGGATATCTCATGAAAATTTTTAAAAACCTTCAATGAGATTCCCATTTTCATGGGAACTTGGTGGAGAATATCGGAGTCGAACCGATGACCTCCTGCGTGCAAGGCAGGCGCTCTAGCCAGCTGAGCTAATCCCCCATTCTTTAGTGATGAGTTATTAGTAATGAGTCTTGAGTAAAACTCCTAACAAACCCAACTTCTAAAATTTCCTATTTAATACATATTTTTAATTAACCATTCAAAACTCATAATTCTGAATCCTAAACTCTTAACTAAAATTAGTAGTCTCAGGCAGACTCGAACTGCCGACCTCTACATTATCAGTGTAGCGCTCTAACCAGCTGAGCTATGAGACTCTACTTGTATTTTGTTCAATTTCTTAATTAACAGCTAAGCAAAAACAATCTATCGATCATTTTCAAATTATTCATCGTCGCTCTAGAAAGGAGGTGTTCCAGCCGCACCTTCCGGTACGGCTACCTTGTTACGACTTAGCCCCAGTTACTAGTTTTACCCTAGGCAGCTCCTTACGGTCACCGACTTCAGGTACCCCCAGCTTCCATGGCTTGACGGGCGGTGTGTACAAGGCCCGGGAACGTATTCACCGGATCATGGCTGATATCCGATTACTAGCGATTCCAGCTTCACGGAGTCGAGTTGCAGACTCCGATCCGAACTGAGATAGGTTTTGTAGATTCGCTCCTACTTGCGTAGTGGCTGCTCGCTGTACCTACCATTGTAGCACGTGTGTAGCCCAGGACGTAAGGGCCGTGATGATTTGACGTCATCCCCACCTTCCTCACGGTTTGCACCGGCAGTCTTGTTAGAGTCCCCACCTTTACATGCTGGTAACTAACAACAGGGGTTGCGCTCGTTATAGGACTTAACCTGACACCTCACGGCACGAGCTGACGACAACCATGCAGCACCTTGTAGTATGTCCGAAGAAAAAGGCGTCTCTGCCCCTGTCATACTACATTTAAGCCCTGGTAAGGTTCCTCGCGTATCATCGAATTAAACCACATGCTCCACCGCTTGTGCGGGCCCCCGTCAATTCCTTTGAGTTTCAATCTTGCGATCGTACTCCCCAGGTGGGTTACTTATCACTTTCGCTTAGCCACTCAGACCGAAATCCAAACAGCTAGTAACCATCGTTTACGGCGTGGACTACCAGGGTATCTAATCCTGTTCGCTCCCCACGCTTTCGTCCCTCAGCGTCAGTATATAATTAGTGATCTGCCTTCGCAATCGGTATTCTATGTAATATCTATGCATTTCACCGCTACACTACATATTCTAACCACTTCATTATAACTCAAGTTATTCAGTATCAAAGGCAATTTTACAGTTGAGCTGCAAACTTTCACCTCTGACTTAAACAACCGCCTGCGGACCCTTTAAACCCAATGATTCCGGATAACGCTTGGATCCTCCGTATTACCGCGGCTGCTGGCACGGAGTTAGCCGATCCTTATTCGTAGAGTACCGTCAAATGAATACACGTATTCACGTTTCTTCCTCTATAAAAGAAGTTTACAACCCATAGGGCAGTCTTCCTTCACGCGGCATGGCTGGATCAGAGTTGCCTCCATTGTCCAATATTCCTCACTGCTGCCTCCCGTAGGAGTCTGGTCCGTGTCTCAGTACCAGTGTGGGGGATCCCCCTCTCAGGGCCCCTATCTATCGCTGTCTTGGTAAGCCGTTACCTTACCAACTAACTAATAGAACGCATGACCATCTAATACCGATAAATCTTTAACTATTGAATCATGCAATCCAACAGTACCATGGGGTATTAATCCAAATTTCTCTGGGCTATCCCCCTGTATTAGGTAGGTTTCATACGCGTTACGCACCCGTGCGCCGGTCGTCATCTGGTGCAAGCACCAATGTTACCCCTCGACTTGCATGTGTTAAGCCTGCCGCTAGCGTTCATCCTGAGCCAGGATCAAACTCTTCATCGTTGTTTCTTTATAATATAATTTCTTTCAACTCCGAACAATTCTATTATTCTCAAAAGATGTCTTTGCTTATGTTTTTTATCATTATATTGTCTCCAATATAATTGCTGCTAATCAATATGTCAATGAACTATTTCTTTCTATTTCTTAAACTTCCTTCCGAAAGCGGGTGCAAATATAAAACCCTTTTTTAATTCTACAAAACTTTTTTTGAGATTTTTTTTGAAGCTCTATCGCAAACTTCTTGCCTCCCAAAATAAAGAATTTATCTCTTAGAACTTAACTAAAAACATTCCCGTTTTTAGCGGATGCAAACATACAACCCTTTTTCCTTTCTAACAAAATCTTTTTAAACCTTTTTTGAAAGTTTTTTTAATCAAAAATTAATCTAGCCTTGTAATGAACTTCACTAACACAAACCATGTCTGTTTTAGCGGATGCAAATATAGAAACCTTTTCTTTACCACCTAGACTTTTTAAAAGTTTTTTTTGCCTTTGTTTTTAGTGCCTTTGTAAGTGCTTATTTGCTAGGGAGTTTGGGGTTGGATTTTTTTTGTTGTGGGTTGTGGGTTGTGGGTTGTAAAATAGAAACTTTTTAACTTTAAATGCTAAGCGAAATTAAAGTCTGTAATCGTTGTACTTTTCCAGTGTTGGTTTCAGTAAAGTTTTTTGTAGTGTAAATGTTTTTTGGGATTTCAAATTTGTTAAAATTTTTAGATGTTTTAATGGTTTCCAACAAACTTGAAGTATCAATAGTTTCTTGTGGATCTTCTATAATAAGAATGAGCTTTTTGCCCAATCGTTCATCATCTATTGAAGCAACAAAATAGCGCGTATTGATAAACGGACTCAGCTTCTCCTCTATTTGCTCAGGATGAAGTTTGACGCCACCACTGTTAATCACGTTGTCAAATCGCCCGAGCCAATCAAATTCAGTTTTAGAAATAATATGCACAACATCATTCGTGATAATTTTTCCCTCAGTAATTCTCGGTGCGTGAATTACGAGACAATTTCGATTGTCAGTTTGAATCTGAATATTTGGCAAGGTTTTATAATATGTTTTTTTTCCTTTCGGTAAATGATTCAATGGTTTTGCTGCAATGTGTGTAATGGTTTCTGTCATTCCATAGGTAGCAAATACGTTGGTGGTAACAGTTTGCAAATGTTCAATCAAAGTGGAAGAAGCTGGCGCGCCACCAATAATCAAGGTTTTAATTTGGTGTAATTGTTCCAAAGAATTTTCAACCTGCAATGGAACCATCGCGCAAAAATCATAGTCTTTATCATGGTTCTTCAACGGATTTGAAGTTGGTGCAATTACATCTAACGATAATCCTAAAATCATTGCACGAACCAACATCATCTTCCCCGCAATAAAATTGGAAGGCAGACATTGCAATGCAGCATCACCTGATTTAATTCCAAAAAAATCGCCTGTCGCCAATGCCGAATGTACCATAGCTTGTTTGTCCAAACGAATTGGCTTGGGTTTTCCTGTAGAACCTGACGTAAAGACATCTACATAGGTTTTTTCATCCAACCAATCCAATAAAAAATCACCAAGCGTTTGTTCATGCGGATTTCCTTCTTTTATAAAGCTGTACGCAACTTCTTTTAGCTCTTCATGACCGAAGTGATTTCCGTTTAGTTTAAACTTTCGATGTATATTTTTAAAATTTGGAATCATTTTTGTAAATATTGTTGTGTAAATTTAGAAATAAGCTTGGAAAAATCACTGATTTCTTGATGAGTTTTTACTATTTTAGTGGCTCGTACTTGCTTTTTGCACACAATATTTCACCATAAATAATGTTTGCTTTTAAAGTAGGATTCTCCACATTGATTTTAATTTATAATTTATGACAACATCATATATGAAATTCCCTGTATTGTTACTCTTTTTTATGGTAAGTTTTTGCTTTGCGCAGCATGGTTCAAAAGAAGATTTTCACTTTTTAGAACGTACTGAAGACATCAAAATCAATCTAAAAAAAGGAGATTTTAAAATTGTAAAAAGTATTCATGAAAAAGCTGAATATTTAACCGCAAATAAACTCTATTTTGCCAATGAAATACTTCGCTTTGATAGTTTTACAGAATTGAAAGATATTGAAGCAACAACCTATTTACCAGCTACGGGAAAAACAATTGAAGTTGATTATATAGAAACCAAGCACGAGTTTGATGATGGTATTTTTTACAGCGATCAGCAAACAAAAAATTTTACCTTTCCAGCCGTAACAAAAGGCGCAATTACCGATTTAAAATATAAAGAAGTTATTACAGAACCACACTTTTTAGGTTTGTTTCGCTTTGGAACGTACGCTCCGACAAAAAAAGCAGTGTTGCGTATTGAATTTCCTAAGAATGTTGAAATTGGCTATAGAGAATTCCACACGGAAAATATCAACGTAAGTTTTCATAAAGAAGAAACAAAAAATAGTACTATTTATACGTGGACAACTGAAAATGTTGCTAAATTTTCTAGTGAAGAAAATGCAGAAGCGGCTTTGTACCATTTGCCACATATCATTTTACACATAAAAAATTACACCGAAAAAGGAAAGACAATTCCAATTTTGAACAACGTAGACGATTTGTACAGTTGGTACGCTTCTTTGGCAAAACAAGTGGACGAAAATGATTTGCAAAAAGTGTATAAAATTGCAGAAGACATCGCAAAAGCGCATACAACAGATCGCGAAAAAGCGGAAGCAATTTACAATTGGGTGCAAGAAAATATTACGTATGTCGCTTTTGAAGATGGTTTAGGCGGATTCATTCCACGTGGTGCCGCAAGTGTTTGCAACAACCGTTATGGCGATTGTAAAGACATGGCAAATTTACTGTATGTCATGTTGAATCATGTAGGAATTCCTTCGTTTCGTACGTGGATTGGTACACGCGATCGTCCGTATTTGTATGACGAAGTTCCGACACCAATGGTTGACAATCATATGATTACTGCAACGGTGATCGATAATGACACCATTTTTATTGATGGAACTGACAGTTATGTAAATTTTGGAATGCCAAGTTCTTTTACACAAACAAAAGAAGCGTTGATTGGAATTTCTCCTGAAAAATTTGTCTTAAAAAAAGTACCTGTACAACCTTCTGAGAAAAGCAAAACAATCATCAATACGAACATTACTTTTAAAAACGGAAATATTAATGCTTCCGAAGAACGCGTATTGACAGGTTATGAACGCGTTGATTTTGTCACGGATTATCTTTACAAGAAAAAAGACAATACCGAAGAAGAATTCTTAAACACCACATTGGCATTAGGAAATAACAAAACAAAATATCAAAACATCAAGGTGTCTCCAGTAGCATCTAAACACAAAACGTTGACAGTTTCCTTTGATTTACTGATTGAAAGTTACGCGAAAACAATCGGTTCAAAGACCATTTTAAACCTCAACATTGACCGCACCTTATCTAAGCAAAAAATTGACATTGCCAAACGTAAATATGCCAAAAAGATCGATCATCAGTTTCAAAAAGAATACACAACAACGTTTGTCATTCCAGAAGGTTACAAAGTGACTTCTGTGCCAAAACCGATCAAATATGACGGAAAAGCCTATGGTTTTAGTATTTCTTACGAAGAAAAAGAAGGTAAAATCATTCAACATAAAAACATTTACATCAACACATTACGTATTGAAAAACAAGATTTTGAAGACTGGAATAGTTTTGTGAAAAAATTAATAAAAGCCTACAAAAAAAGTATTATCATTGAAAAGTAAACTAAATTATATGAGAACATTTATTGTTATCCTTTTGTGTTTCTGTTCTACACAAGCATTTTCACAATATTATAAAAATTATGATTGGGCAAAAAAGCCAAAATTACACCAACTTTCTGAGAAAGAAGCCAACGAATCTTCCGTAGGAATTCTTGAAAAATACATGATAGAATATGTCGTTCCCGAATTTGGTAACAATATAAAAAAGTTTGAAACGACACATACCATTGCGCGTGTACACGACGAAAAAGGAATTAAAACACATAATACGGTGTACATTTCTATGTATGATGTCATTGATATTGTAGACATTAAAGCACGAACGATTACACCAAACGGAAAAGTCACATTGCTCAACAAAGACAACATTAAAGAAGTCAAAAATGTAGAAGAATATGGTGATTTTAAAATCTTTGCGATTGAAGGTGCCGAAAAAGATTCGGAAATTGAAGTGTTATACACACTTGAAAAAGAATATTCTGCTTTTGGTAGAGAAACTTTACAAAAAAGCTATCCGATTCGAAAATTAGAATACGATTTCATTATGGGAGATTTGCCAGGACGTATCAAAGTCTACAACGCAAACAGTCAATTTGTTGCAAAAACCTATAATAAAAGAGCAGGAAAACAATTGGTTTTGAAAAATATAGTTCCAATGTTAGAAGAAGAATACGCTACTCCAAATGCTAACAAAACCTATGTTGCTTTTCAGTGTTTCGGACCAGGCACAAATGTCACAGATAGCATGTTATGGAACAATGTTGTAACAAATATTACCGACGGAATGTTTCCAGAAACGGTACATCCTGAGATTGCAAAAATTATTGAAAATTTACTGAAAAATCAAAAAGATGACGATTTTACAAAAGCGTATTTGATAGATGATTATGTAAAAACAAATTATACCATTGTAAAAAATAATAATGCACAACTTTCTGATATTGATTACATTGTCAAAAACAAATCGGCAAGTGATTTAGGAATCATTAAAATTTATGCACACTTACTAAAAGCTGCAAATGTTGAATATTTACCTGTAATTACATCTGATGTGTACGAACATAAATTCGATTCAGAATTCTTCAATCCTGCTGCTTTGCGCGAATTTTTAATCTACATTCCGAAGACATATAACTACATTTCACCAAATCGAGTAGATTATCGCCTGAGTGAAATTCCACCGAATATTCTTGGAAACAAAGGAATTTTTGTAAACGCTAAAAAGCAATACAGCTTTTATAAAATATTGCAAAAAGATCCTGATTTCAGTCGCGTAGTGCGCAACATGAATATTTCTTTTGAAGACGATATGGAATATGTGAAAATTGACCAAAACCAAGAATATTACGGACATTGGGCAATGAACAATCGTGCGTTTTTAAATCTAGCACCTGAGCAACAAATCAAAGAGTTTGAAGATTATTTAACAGGTTCGGGAATTGAAGACAAAGTCGTAAAAAAATATGAGCCAAAAAACAAAGAAATGATGCAATTGGAATACAACAAACCATTTTTGGTAAGTAGTACTATTACATCAGAATCTTTATTGGAAGAAGCTGGCGACAGTTATATTTTTCAGGTTGGAAAAGTCATTGGTACGCAAAGCGAATTGTACCAAGAAACGAAACGTGTCAATCCAATTCAGATGCAATATCCAAATCGTTACAATTACGAAATTGTGGTCAATATTCCTGCCGATTATGACATTGAAGGTTTAGAATCGTTAATCATCAAAAAAGAATTGTTGGATGAAGAAGGCAATCAAAAATGTAAGTTTGAATCCAACTACAAACTAGAAGGCAACAAATTAACGGTTATGATTGAAGAATTCTACAAAGAATACGAATACGATATTACAGAATACGAAGGTTTCCGCGAAGTTATCAATGCGGCTTCCGACTTTAATAAAGCTGCAATCTTGATGAATCCGAAAGAATAAAAATAATTATAATTTACAAAACGCGCTTAGAAATCTGAGCGCGTTTTTTTATACCAAAAACTGACTTTTTAGGCATGAAAATTGATGAAATTATGTATATTTATAAGAACCGATCACGCCAATTTTATGAAATACATTACCGCTGTTTTTCTACTAATTTCACTCAATGCTACTTCACAAACTTTAGACAGTATTTCAAATTACCGCTTGGTAACTCAATTTGAAAACTTGGCAACAGAACAACTCAAAGAAAACATTTACATTCACACAGATAAAGATATTTATGAACCTGGCGAAGATTTATGGTTTAAAGCATATCTACTTAATGGAAACAATGTAAAACTATCACGCGAAACCAATATTATTTTTGTGGAATTGTACAAGCTTGAAAACGATGATCCGTTTATGATTGTACAAGAAAAGTACGAAGCTGCAAATGGTTTTGCCAATGGATATTTATTTTTGGCTGAAATTCTAGAAGATGGCGATTACGAATTGCGCATTCACACAAAAAATACGTTGGAAAGTTCATCAAAAACCATTCGTTCCATAAAACGTATTCAGATTAAAACGAGTATTATTCCAAAGATTTTAATAGATAGTGAATTCTCTCAAAAAACATACAATCGCAAGCAACAAATTTCCTTGAATGTTTCCGTATTTTCTAGAAGTCGAGTTCCGTATAAAAACACATCGCTTATAGCAACTTTATACGCAGGAACTAAAAAATTAGATCGTATTCGTACGGAAACTGATGCCAATGGAGAAGCTAAAATTTCTTTTCCTGTTGATAAAAATAAAAACGCCACAACCATCAAACTCCGTGTAAAAGAAGGAAAAAATAATGCGGAACACAATGTGGAAATTCCTTTTCGGAATATATCTAAAATTCAATTTGGCATGTATCCTGAAGGTGGAAATCTCGTAAACAATCTACCAAATACGGTAGCATTTAAAGCTGTGAATCATTATGGGAAACCGATAAAAATTAAAGGAGAATTGTATGAAAATGGTAAAAAGGTGAACACTTTTGAAACCGTTCATTACGGAATGGGAAAATTTTCATTCACGCCAAAACAAGATCGCTCATACACTGTAAAAATAGTGCGTCCGAAACTTGATAGTATTTTCAAAATTGACAATATAAAAAACACAGGAATCAAATTACAAGTTGACCGACAGACTAAAAATCACGTTCATTTTAGCATTACCAAAACAGCAAATGTTTCCGAACAAAAAGTATACATTCGTGCGCAAAGTCGCGGACTTGTATATTGGATGGCAACTGCTTCTTTAAGCAAACAACGTGTTCGTTTCAAGTTACCGTTAGACAAACTTCCACAAGGAATTGCAGAAGTAACGCTATTTGACCAAAATATGTTTCCAATTGCAGAACGACTCGTGTATGCAAATCTCGATCAGAAGTTACAAGTGTCGCTTTCTGAAATCTCCAAAAGTTCCTTTAGACAAAAAGATAAAGTCACGCTAAAATTTAAAGTTAAAGATCAAAATCAAAATCCTGCCATTGCCAATTTAAGTCTAAGTGTCTGCGATCATTTGTATGTTGACAAAGAAAATGATTACGCCATCATGCCGCATTATTACTTATTTTCTGAATTGAAAGGTCATATTTATGATGCTAGATATTACTTTGATAGCAAGAAGAAAAATCGTGAAAGGTATCTAGATTTACTATTGTTAACGCAAGGTTGGCGAACGTATGTATGGAATGAAACACTTTTTGAAGAACCAAAAAAACGTCTGACGTTTTCGCCAAACATTCAAGGGAAATTATATCAAAAAACGGAAAGCGGAACGCTACAAAATGCTTCAAATGCAGAAATTCGTGTGATTTTACCAAAATCAGTTCGCTCGTCAAAAGTTGATGTAGGCGGAAATTTTTCGTTTACACCATCCATTTTAAAAATTGCACAAGGACATCAATTGACATTTTTTCCAATGGATACCGAAAAGATGATTTTGATATTGGAAGATCCTTTTGAGGAAATTGAAAGCTTAACAAAAAATAAAATGCTCATTTTTCCTGAAACTGATGTGCGCAAAGCTGCCAAAAAACAATCTTCATACGATGCAAAATTTAGCTTTACAGAGACCAATTATTTGGAAGAAGTGAATTTAACAACCTATAAAAATAGAAACAAAAATCGTGGTAAAGCCTATAATTATCAGGGCAGTTCTTCTGATTATGTATGTTTTGAATACAATATTTTGAACTGTGTAAATCACAAAGCGGGACCAAAACCTGAATTTGGTGAAACCTATCGTTTAAATGATGGAAGTTTAGTTACCTACATGGGCGCAAAAGGCGATGAAAGCACGGAAAATCGTGGTTTTGTTTCGACCAAAGGATTTTATCCAGAGAAAGAATTTTACAGTCCGTTGTACGTTGATGCCACAGAAAAAGCATTTCCTGACAACCGAAAAACCTTGTTTTGGGCACCAAATTTAGTTTCTGATGAAAATGGTGAAATTACTGTAAGTTTTTACACTTCTGATGTCCAAACTACGTTTTTAGGAAAGCTAGAAGGTACAAACGGAAATGGTTTACTTGGCGGAACTGTATTTCAGTTTGATGTGAATTGATTTTTTAAATCTCTTTAATTCCCGAAATTTCGTTCAACATGTCACTTTTATCAGGAACTTTTCCGAATATTTTTTCTTTCCAGTTTTTCCATTTGTAAATTTTTGCTAAAATCAATAACATAATTGGGTAGATGATAAACACTGGAAAAAAGATGTCGAAAAATCCCGCAGAAGGTTCAGAAGTATCAATGAACACTGCATCTGTTTGAAGTGCTGACCAATCTGTAGAAATTAATAATGCTGTCAAAATATTATTACCAGCATGAAAACCAAGTGCTAATTCCATTCCTTCGTCCATTAAAGTCATAATTCCTAAAATGAAACCTGTACCTATATAATATACCATGGAAATGTAACCTAATTTTTCAACTTCAGGATTTGCAGCATGCATAACTCCAAAAATTACTGAAGTAAATAATAAAGGAATCCATTTTCGACGCAAATACGTTTGATTGGTTTTCGTAAGGCTATCTATTAAGAACACTAATAATAACATTAACAATCCAGTATATCCTAAATTAGTATACATTTCCAATTTAAAGTTTGCATACAAAACAATATAAGTTACTGGCGCAATTGCTGAAACTATTACCAAAATAGGAATCCATTTATTTTCTTTTAAATTCACTCCTATTCCCTGCATTAAATATCCTCTAAAGAGGTATTCTTCAAAACTTGTTTGAAATGGAAGAAAAAGCAAAGAAATGAATAACAGCGTTACAAAAGGTTCCAGTTTAAAATTCCATATCAATCCTTCTGGGGCTAAATAATAACCAATTCCAAAAATTGCTAAATTAAAAATTACAACTAAAGAGAGTCCAACAAATATTCGTTTCCAATCTATTTCTTTTCGGGATGTTGTCAATGCAGTGAACGATAATTTATGAAGTACTTTGTTAGAGAATAATATTCCTGCCAAACCAAAAGCAAACGATACGATCATTAAGAACAAGAATAAATTTGACCCTAATAATTCCACCATACCGCCTATAGTTTGTGTATTACTATCAGTACTTAGCAGTTCATAAACACTCAAATCATCGTCATTCGCTTTTTGAAAAACTTTAATCATTAATACTAGCAAAAGCGGAATTGAACCTAAAAACTGCCATGTAAAAAACGTAATAAAAGTTCCTAGAATGTAACGCCAAAATTCATATCTACCTTTATAAGCTTGTTGTATAAACATGTTTTTATTTTTTTATTTTATATAGGGAACTTCCCACGATTTTTTAGTATTGTAATGCAACGCACCATTTTCAATAATTAATGGCGCTTCAAAATTATTCGTATACAAACTTCCTGTACCCAAACCTTGTGGAAGTTTGCTTTGTAAGGTGTAAGTCCATTGCGCAATGGCGTTGAGTCCAATATTGCTTTCTAGCGCGCTGGTAATCCACCAATCAATTTGTTGATTATTTGCTAATGAAATCCATTCGTTGCTTCCGCGATAACCACCAACCAAACTCGGTTTCAAAATAATGTATTGTGGCTGAATGGTTTCTAGTACTTTTTTCTTTTCTTCGGAATGAAATATGCCAATCAATTCCTCATCAAGTGCAATAGGTAACGGCGTCACTTCACAGAGTTTTGCCATTTCTTGCCATTGGTTTTGTTTGATCGGTTGTTCGATAGAGTGCAAATCCAATTCCGACAAACGCTTAAGTTTTTCCAACGCATTTTCGGGTGTAAATGCTCCGTTTGCATCTACGCGTAATTCAATATCGTTTACGGAATATTCTCTGCGAATGCTTTGTAAGAGTTTGAGTTCTGTGTCAAAATCAATCGCACCAATCTTCATTTTAATACAGGAAAAACCTGCTGACAACTTTTCTTTGATTTGCGATTTCATAAACGTTTCATCGCCCATCCATATTAAACCATTGATGTCAATTGCTTCTTTTCCTTCTGTAAATGCTGATGGGTGCAATAAGTATGGTGATTGTGAACGCAAAGATCGAAATGCTTGTTCAACACCAAATTGAATGGACGGAAATTCGATTAATTCTTGCAATAACGCTTCTTCTCCAAGCTCAATATTTTCACACGTCCAACGTAACTTTTCTTCATATTCTGGCACATCATCAATACTCAAACTTCGTAAAATTCCGCACTCGCCTATTCCTTGTTTCCCTTCCGATTCGAGGTAAATAAACCATGTTTCTTTCTGTTTTAAAATTCCGCGCGATGTTCCACTTGGTCTTTTAAAATTTAGAATATGTTTGTGGTGGGTTGCTTTCATTTTTGGTATTTTGGTATTCTGGTATTTTGGTATTCTGGTATTTTGGTATGCTGGTATTTTGGTATGCTGGTATGTTATCGTTTTAAACTTGACATTAATTTTGAGAGCATTTTTATGATTGATTGCAATTCGTTTATGAGTTTCTCGCTGTCTTTTTGATTTAAAAAATTTAAATCTGAAGCGATTAATAATTGTGTTTCTATTTCATACGCTGAACCAATTGCTATTTCTAAGAATCGGTAAAAATCTTTATTAGACCTTCTAGAAGCGCCTTCTGCTATATTTGAAGCTATAGAGACACTTGCACGTCTTAACTGACTTACCAAACCAAATCTTTCGTTATCAGGGAAATTAGCTGTTGCTCCATAAATAGAAGTACAAAATACTCTACTTGACTTCCATACTTCCAATTCTTTAAATCTATGCATAAATAACCTTTGAAATTCTACTAAAATACCAACATACAAAAATACTAAAGTCTACACTTCAAAGCTATCTCCAATTTCCAACAACACCAATTCCTTATGACGATCTGCAAATTTCTGTTTTGCTTCCACTTGATCGATCTTTATTGGAGGAAACGAATCGTAATGATAGCCAAGTACTTTGTCACATTCTACGAAGTCACTTGCCGTGATTGCATCGTCAATTCCCATCGTAAAGGTATCGCCAATTGGTAAAATCGCTAGATCTAGTTTTGTTTGCAACGGAATGAGTTTCATATCATATGTCAACGCAGTATCTCCCGCAATATAGATTGATTTTCCATTTGCTGTGAGCACAAATCCGCCAGGTTGTCCGCCGTACGAACCATCTGGAAATGAAGATGTATGAATTGCGTTTACATATTTTGCTGAAAACGTGTTTGTTTTGTACGTTCCACCGTGATTCATGGCAAAAACCTCCAAGTCCTTTTCACCAAAATGATTTGCCACTTCATAATTTGCCACAATGGTTGCATTTGTATTTTTGGCAATTGCTTCTACATCTAAAATATGATCTTGATGTGCGTGTGTTACCAAAATATAATCAGCTTTCAAATCGTTGATATTAATATGAGAAGCTAAAGAATTTCCTGTGATAAAAGGATCTACAATGATGTTTGTTTCTTCAAATTCTATGTGCAAAGAAGCGTGTCCTAAGAATGTTATTTTCATATTTTTTTGGTTTTTCATTAATTAAAAATAGCAAATAATATCGCGTACAGAAATGTACTTAATGCCACTTTTTTCAATTCTGGATCAAGTTCTCTGTGAATGATATTTTTTCCAACGACAATCATATTCAGCACTAACGGAATGAAAGCGATTAAAACGATGTATTGTGTTGGAGAGAAATAGTTTCTGTTGATGTACCAAACGGAACAAATTAACGCACCAATGATTAATGCATAGTGATATCGTTTTGCATTCTGACTCCCGATTTTCACAACTAACGTATTTTTTCCGTGCGATTTGTCTTTAATACGATCGCGCATGTTGTTTAAATTCAACACGGCAGCACTGAGTAATCCAACGGCAGTTGCAGGCAAGAAAATGTCAAAATTAATGGTTTTGGTATATAAAAAGTAGCTTCCTACCACACTCAACCATCCGAAGAAAAGAAATACGAAAACATCACCCAACCCTGAATAACCATAGGCACTTTTTCCAACGGTATATTTAACCGCAGCAATAATCGAGGTAATTCCTAAAAAGAAAAATAATACGGAATAACTAAAATTGTCACTTCCAAAAGCAACATAGATGACCAATAAAGCTAAAATTAGTGTAAGAATCGCGGTAAGAATCATGGCATTTTTCATTTGCTTTGGCGAAATAATTCCGGAAGCAACCATACGCTGTTCTCCTTCTCTATCGTCATCTGTACCACGGATTCCATCACCATAATCATTAGCAAAGTTTGATAACACTTGAAAGCCTACTGTTGTTAAAATACATAACCAAAACAATAAAGACCTTAGCATTGAAGGGCAGCCAAAACAGCAATTTAAACCTTCTTTTAAGTATAACCAACTATATGTATTTCCCAACGAACAACCCACTATAATCCCAGAAATGGACAAAGGTAAAGTTCGTAATCGTGCGGCAGCAAGCCATGGTTTTATCATGTACGCGTAATTTTTGTAAAGATACACTTTTAAAGAATTATGAAAAACTGCATTGGTATTGTTTTTGCTCAGGCCTTATCATAATATTCTATTAATTTTTTGTGTGCAATTCGGAGTTTTACTTACATTGCGCTCAAGTTTTTACACGACAAACATGAAAATAGCATTTCGTATCTTATTGTTATTATTTCCATTATTGTTTCTTCAGGCACAAGAAACGGCGGTTTGGAATACATATCAAGCCAAACAAGAAAAAGGTGTAAGTTCTACAAATTTACGTATGGATTTAATTGATAAAGCGCCGATTAATGGTTATGATTTTTTGTTTTATATAAAGATTAAATACAGAGTTACGAAAGAAAGTGATTTTCCCGTTGGCAATAAGTTGAAGAAAATGTATCTCATTAAAGATGCAATTACTGATCGAATGAACTCCGTTGGTGATAATTATTATGTAGGTTCGTTTATGTATGATGGCAGTCGTTTTGAGTATTATTATGTGAAAGATGCTACAGGTATTGAACGACAGATTGATAAATTATTCAAAAATAAGTTTCGCGGAGAAAAATATGATGTTTTCGTAAAAGCTGATCCTTCTTGGGATTTGTATATCAATTTCTTGTATCCAAATGACGAAATTAAAAATTTTATGTCGAATCGTGATACGGTAATTCAGCTTGAAAATGCAGGTGATGATCTTTCTACTTCTCGAAAAATAGATCATTATGCCACGTTTTCGTCTCAGAATGACATGAATTTATTCGCGGAAGCTATTGAAAAACTTTCCTATAAAGTTTCCTACAAAAAGAAAATAGGAAATCAGAAATTTCCGCACGAGATAAAATTCCACAGAAAAAATTCCACTACGATGGAAAGCGTGACCAAATTCACAACCGAACTTATTGAACTTTGCAAAGAGTTTAATGGCAATTATGATGGTTGGGAAACGTATGTGGTTAGAAAATAAATGGGTCTTGGGTCTTAAAAAGTACATTTTTTACTTCGAAAAGTATTTTTTTTAGACGCACTTTGTTTTTAGATTCGCTTCGCTCAATTCAAAGATTCAAAATTTAAAGATTTAAGGTTGTTTCGATTTTAGAAACTTTGGGTTTAGATTTGCTACGCTTTTAGACTTGTTTTTGCGTCGCAAAAACCTCTTAGAACGCTTTGCTTTTAGAACTTTTTTAATCGTCATTGCGAACGTAGTGAAGCAATCTGCTTCTTTTTAATCTGTTTCATACTTTGAAACTAATTGATACATTTCCAAATTTTCAAATTGCTACATTAATTAGACGCGCTTTGCTTTTAGATCGCTCCGCTATTAGGTTTTTAGCTCTTTCGTCACGATTTTGCACTAATGTTTTGAATATAAAAGTGTTTGAAACGTCTTTGCGAACGTTTTAAAAAAACGTGTGGCAATCTGCTCATTGAGATACAACTTACTTCGTCATACTTCTTCGTAAAGACATTTGGAAATCATGTTCAGTTTCAATTTCGAGTTTAAATTCAAAACCGAATGCCAACGCCCATATTTACTGTATGAATGTTTTCGTTGTAACGATTTCCTGAAGTATCGCCATCTAAATCTAACTTTGTAAAATCGGCAGAAACCTCAACATAAAATTTTTCTGTTAAGTCGTATGCAGCTCCAAATCCCCAATTGATACCACTTTGAGAATCATTGAAACGATCGCCATTTGGTTGTACAACTGGACTCGGATTGTTAAAGCTAAATTGCGGATTGGCTGTGTTTAGCGATGTTGAAAAAAAGCTATATCCAATAGAAACATAAGGTTTTAACTTCGGAATAGTATTCAGATTGAATTCACCTATGAGTTCTGGCTTTAAGACAAATGCACCACCATTAATGTCATCCACAAAATTATAATTAAAATAATCGGCTGTAAAAGATATTTTTGGCGAAATAAGTTTGGTATCTGCAAATTGATATCTAAAATCCAAACCTATCAATCCGTCATACGCAAAGACCATAAAATTATCGCCTGTTGACAACGGATAATGAATTCCAAGATCACACACACGTTCTGAGTTTTGTGAAATTCCCACATAAAAACTCAAAATACAGAAACACGTTATTAGTTTTTTCATTTTTGATTGATTTATGATATACTAACGAAGTTTTAGCTGGATTATTTTTATGTTTTTTTTCGTTGTTTGTTTTTTGTTTTTTGTTAAACTCTCAATACAAATATCTCAATACTCAATACTAATATCCAAATATAATTTATATCACGGAATCCATTTTTTCTCAAAGTTCGGTTTGCGTTTTTCCAAAAATGCGTCGCGTCCTTCTTTGGCTTCGTCTGTCATGTACGCCAAACGTGTAGCTTCTCCTGCAAATACTTGCTGTCCTACCATTCCATCATCGGTTAAGTTCATTGCAAACTTTAACATTTTTATTGATGTTGGAGATTTTGCCAAGATTTCCTGTGCCCATTCAAAAGCTGTATCTTCCAATTCGTCATGTGGAATTACCGCATTGACCATGCCCATTTCATACGCTTCTTGTGCAGAGTAGTTTCTTCCCAAGAAAAAGATTTCACGTGCCTTTTTCTGTCCAACCATTTTTGCCAAATACGCCGAACCGTAACCTGCGTCAAAACTCGTTACATCAGCATCCGTTTGCTTAAAAATGGCATGTTCTTTACTTGCCAACGTTAAATCACAAACCACATGCAAACTATGTCCGCCACCAACTGCCCAACCTGGCACTACGCAAATCACTGCTTTTGGCATGAAACGAATGAGACGTTGTACTTCTAAAATATTTAATCTGTGGTAACCATCTTGTCCAACATAACCTTGATGACCACGCGCTTTTTGATCGCCACCACTACAAAAAGAATACACACCATCTTTGGATGATGGACCTTCCGCAGAAAGCAACACAACGCCGATGTTAACATCTTCGTGTGCATCTTTGAACGCATCTAACAATTCACTTGTGGTATGCGGACGAAATGCATTGCGCACATCAGGTCTGTTAAAGGCAATTCTAGCAACGCCATCCGCCTTTTTATACGTAATATCATCGTACTCTTTTACCGTTTTCCAGTCTGGTTTACTCATATTTTTTAGTATTTTGCGTAAAAATAATTCATTTTACACAGTTAACAAGAATTTATTGATTCAAATTCTTATCATTTTATTGACATTTAAATTATCTATTTCTGATGAAAAAAATATTTCTATCTACTTTTTTAGCTTGTTTTTCAATGGTCGCTTTCGCGCAAGATTTTCAATTTAAAACTACTATTGATTTGGAAGCGACGCCAGTAATTAGTCAAGGGCGAACTGGAACTTGCTGGAGTTTTTCGGCTTCTTCTTTTTTGGAATCTGAAATTATTCGGTTGACAGGAAAACAGATTGATATTTCAGAAATGTATAATGTTCGCAATACGTATCCGAAGAAAGCTTGGAATTATGTGATGCGACAAGGAAAAGCACAATTTAGTGAAGGCGGATTGGCGCATGATGTTATGAATGCTGTAAAATCACACGGATTGGTTCCAAATAGTGCGTATTCTGGCTTGCAAACATTACAACAAAATCACAATCATGCCGAAATGGTAGCGGTTTTGAAAGCAATGTTGGATGCATATATTAAAAATCCTGCAAAAAAGTTATCGCCTAATTGGAAACGTACTATAGCAAGTGTGTTGGATATTTATTTAGGAAAACGACCAGAATCTTTTGTTTACGAAGGAAAAACTTATACACCACAATCATTTTTGGAAATGACGAAGATCAATCCAGATGATTATGTGACCATTACTTCGTTTACACACCAACCCTATTACGAATCTTTTATTTTAAATATTCCTGATAATTTTTCAAACGGAAGTTTTTATAATGTTACGCTAGACGAATTGGTAGCAGTAACTGAAAATGCGCTAAAAACAGGTTATACTGTGGAGTTGGATTGCGATGTATCGGAAGCTTCATTTTCGGCAAAATATGCCGTAGCAACCATTCCAGAAACGCCTGTTGCCAATAGAAAAAGTTTTACGGCAAAAATTCTCAAAGAAAAATCGGTTTCCGCAAGATATCGTCAGCAAGAATTTGAAAATTATACAACAACCGACGATCATTTGATGCACATCACAGGAATGGCAACCGATCAAAACGGAAATAAGTATTTTAGAGTAAAAAACTCATGGGGAAGTAACACAGCTCGTGTTCCAAATGACGGACATGTGCATATGAGTGAAGCTTTTTTCAGACTGAAAACGATTTCTGTCATGGTTCATAAAGATGCCTTACCAAAAGCATTACGCCAAAAGTTGAAGTTGTAACTTTTACAATCAGTTGTGTACTGATACTGTATGAGTTCGCAGAAAAAAGTCAAACTAAAACAACATTTATCCATTGCTAAGATTGGAAAATTCCGATTCTGGCTGGGAGTTTTATTGGGTATTTTTAGTGCTGTTTTATTTTTCGGATTCATCTTTACCATCACAGAACTTATTGACTTTTTTAGAGTAATTCAGAGTTATGATTTACAACTAAAAGACGACAAACAGTTGCTATTTGAAAAACTGTTTCTATTAGCACTTTCCGTAGCTTTTGGAAACAACACCATGTTGCGCTTTTGGTTTTCCAGACCTACTAAATATCTGCATAAAACCTATAAATATACATCTCCGCGTGTGGTTAATTATGCACTTTTTATAGAATATGTCGTATTATTTGGTGCCATTAGTTTCATTACACGCTTCCTGTTATTTGCGCCGTTTATTGATTTGCATATTTTTAATGAATACGGTTATGTATTGTACTTATTTCCAGTGTATTTGTTTTTTATTGCTTGGACAGAAATTTCTCGATATGTAAAATCGCAACGTTGGATGCTAAAAACGTTTGCTTGTTGTATTGTGTTAGTGATATTATTAAGTTTTATAGATGTTTCTAAGTATAAAATTGGCGAAACTGCTTTTCAGAAAATGCATCAAGAAGAAATTGAATACCTAGAAAAAGAAGTCGAAAAAGCTACACGCGATTACAGCATTGAATTTTCAGAAGAAACCGTAAATGCCTTAAAAGAACTACGAACTAAACGCGCTTTCAACTTGCTAAAAAAAACCGAACTTGCTTTTAAAACTGAAGGGACAGTTTCGCTAGACACCATTATTTTTGAAAAAATACTAATTCACAACTTCAAAGGATATCATATAGACAGACGAGAATCGTATCAATATATTTTCCCGTTTCAAGTATATGAACAGTTACGAAAGGTTGATCCAAAATCTCCAGAAGCTACAGAATTGTTGAATATTTTAGCTGAATTCTATGAATTGAGTCTTTATTATCTAGATGCATTTGATGGTGGACAACAAAGTACTTTAAATGCTATTAAGAAATCAACAATGGAGAAAGCGAATTCGTATCTTGACCATTCTTATCATAATGCAGATTATAATTTCATGTACAATCAAACTTATTATCTTTTATATCATCTTCAAAAATTAGGTACATACAATCATCATCCACTTTTTGAGAAAGCTACTCCTTTTCCACCTGCAATATTGTTTGATTCTTGGGCAAAAGAGCATTTTCCTGAATTTAAAACATGAAATTTGTGTTGATTTGGTATCATTTTTGATACAATGTTTTTAATAAAATCATCAGTCATCAAAAAACTAATTCAACATGAAAATCATTTATCTAATAAGCTGTTTGGCAATCGTTTTTGCCTTTAGCAGTTGTAGTATCGAAGAAGACGAACCACAATACGAACTTACAGAAAGTCTAGTTGCGTATTATCCGCTTGACGGAAATACCGACGATTTGAGTGCCTATAAAATAAATGCACAAGCAAAAGGTGTTACTAAAACGTTTGACCGTTTTGGAAATGCCGATTTAGCTTATGCTTTTGATGGCGTAAACGATCATATTCGTATTCCTGCAAATGAACATTTGAATTTTACAGACGAATTTACCATTAATTTATGGTTAAAAACTGATGCGACACATTTGCAACAAGTTTTATATAAAAATGTTTCAGATCAGAAGAAAATACAAGCAGCATATGGAATTTCTATCGGATATTCGCCATTAGAAGACGAAGAAGTTGTCACAAATGATATTATTTTTTCGATTGCACCTTACGGAATCTTGCACGAATTGCGAAAGTTTGATTATGAAAAAGATACTTGGTACATGATTACATGCACACTAAAAGGCGACACCATGTATTTTTACATCAATGGAAAACCAGCGATGATGAAATATATTAAAGGTGAAATTTCTACCTCAACCGCAGCGTTGTTGATTGGAAATGATGCCTCAGGAGAAAATCCGTTTAGCGGAAGTATTGATGATATCCGAATTTACAGCAAAGCAAAATCAACAGAATTTGTCTCGTTTTTATACGAGCAATAATTACATTAACATTGTAAATAAACAGAATGCGTATTGAAAAATGCGCATTTTTTTATGCAATATTCACAACAAAAAGTAAAATTGAATCCGTTTCTTTGTACAAACTAAAAAGTCTTTTAGTCAGCAACAAGAATTGCTTTTATCACACAAAACACAAATGAAAAAAATTACCTTTACACTACTCTATTGCTTTTTGACAGCAATATCTTTTTCTCAAAACAACACATTTGAAGACGGATTAAAAGCTTTTGATGCAAAAGAGTATATGACTTCTTTTGAAATTATGAAACCACATGCCGAAGCGGGAAATGCGGCGGCGCAGTTTATCGTCGGTTTTTGTTATTTCAATAAAGATTTGCTCATTAAAAACAATGCACTAGCGGAATCATATTTGTTAAAATCAGCAAAGCAAAAATACGGTCGCGCTATGGGACTTCTAGCGGTGCTATATTTTGAAAAAGGCATGAAAAAAGATTCAAAATATAAAATAGACGCGTTGGTTTGGGCTGAAATCGCTGCGGCTTACGATCTGATGCAAAAAAGAATGACCACAAGACATCTTATTAAATCGTATCTCTCTGATGAAGAATTGAAAAAGGTTGTACAAGTATTAAAAGAGAAGAAAAAAGATTTTGACAAGATTGATGTACAAGCATTTATAGCTTCATTACCAAAACCAAAATCTGATAAGTTAACCATTCCTAAAAATACTTTGGGATTGATGAAAGATCCTTATCGAGATTGGGTTTCAAGATGGAAATACGATCAGTTTGAATGTGACACCATTCATTATACGAAAAGTATTGATGTAAAAATCATCAATGAAACGATTGCAAAAATTGAATCTACAAAGGAATTTGAATTGTCTTCTTTGTATCGTGGAAAACACACAGAAAGCATCAAACTTACTTCCAAAGAAAAAGAATTTATCATTGAAGAACTCTCCAAATTAACGACGCATGAATGGGAAAAAGAATTGTTTCCATATTCCAAACGTTTGGATTCTCCAGAGGAAATTCAGGCGACTTTTGACATGATGGAAAATTTAGAAAGCGAAGCACAAAAAGGTAGATGCGCTATTGTATATACATTTTCAAAACCTATATTTTTACGCAACAAAACATTGGCGCTTTTTCTAGATCAGAAAAGATATCGGGGAAATTATACACAGTTAAATTTCAGCTTTTACAGTTTAGAATATAAACGTTGGCAAAAACTTTCTGGAGTATATCAATATTATGAAAGTAGTCCATAAAAAAGTACTTATTGACAACAAAAAAGCAGGTTTCAAAACGTTTTGAAACCTGCTTTTTGTATAAATTATATTGGCTGAAAATCCTGTTATTTTAACTCAATTCCATCAGATTTAATCACAATTTGTTGTTGTTTGTACAAGCTTCCAATGGCTTTCTTAAAGCTCTTTTTGCTCATGTTTAAACGTTCTTTAATCGTTTCAGGATCACTTTTATCGTGTAATGGTAAACTTCCGCCATTTCGCTGTAAAGCATCCAACACCACTTGTGCAGAAGGTTCAATATTTTTATAACCAATATGTTGTAGCGAAAGATCAATTTTATTGTCTTCACGAATTTTCTTCACAACACCTTTCAGTTTTTCTCCAAGTTTTAAATCTCTATATATTTCATCTTGATATACCAAACCTTTGTGTTTTTGATTGATAATCATTTCTACGCCTAAATCGGTAAATCGTGACACCATCAAATCTACTTCATCAAAACGTTCAACAGTCAATTCTTCATTGCTTAAAAACTTATTCGTTTTGCTTGAAGCAACCAATCGATTCGTTTCTTCATCCAAATAACAATACACAACGTACCATTTTCCTTCTTGCATATCGCGTGCTTGTTCTTTAAACGGAACAAACAAATCTTTCTCCAATCCCCAATCTAAAAAAGCGCCGTAATCACTCAATGCAGTTACGCGAAGTAATCCAAATTCGTTTACTTTCATGTAGGGTTTCAGTGTCGTTGTCACAGGTCGTTCATGGCTGTCTAAATACGCAAAAACACTCAGCTTGTCTCCTATTTCAAAAGAAGCAGGAACATATTTATTTGGCAACAAAATTTCATTTCCTTCCTCATCGCCCAAGAAAAGTCCTGGTGGCGTTTCGCGTAATATTTCTAATGTATTAAGTTGTCCTAAATGAATCATATATTAAAATTTGCTCTAAAGGTACGGTTTATCTCATGGTTTACAATGAACTCATCCTACTTTCAATAAAAAAACGCCATCCAGATAAGAGATGGCGTTTTGAAAGGGATTTAATAATAGTATTAAGTGCAATCTGATTAATTGTATATTGCCTGTTTTCCAAAGTGAACTGTTAGTAAATAATACACAACAGCTCTGTATTTTGATCTGTTAGAACGACCGTATTTTTCCATAACTGCATCGATTCCTTTGTCTAATTCTGGGCTATCAGCCAATCCTAATTTTTTGATTAAGAAATTGTTTTTTACCGTTGCTAATTCTTTTTCATCAGATCCTGAAACCGTTGAAGCATCTTTATTGTAAATTGCTGGACCACAACCAATCGTTACTTTTGTCAATAAATCCATGTCAGCAGTTACGCCACATTTATCCTTTAAATCTGCTGCATACTTTGCAATTAGCTCGTCTCTCTTACTCATAATTGTCGTTAAGTTTAATTATAAAAATTTGATTAATAATATCTGTTGTCAAAAGTAAATCAAAGACAGATATTCCTACTTTTCGGAAAAGACTTGTTATTTTTTTTCGTTGAAAAACTTAAAATAATCGATCAACGCACCATCGTTTTCAATTCTTGGGGTAAACACCTCTAAAATCTTAGGTTGTTTGCTAACATCATAAAAAGTTTGTAATGCCTTTTGAAGCGACATTTCATCAGTTGCCGTGAGATATTCAAAATGATACATTTCTGCCAATTGTTTTCCCGTGTGCGGATGAATGGTTTCAAAATACGTATCAAAGTTTTCCGTATTTTTATTTCCTGGCAAAATTCTGAAGATTCCGCCACCATTATTATTCACTAAAATAATACGGAAGTTTTTCGGAATGTAATTATTCCACAACGCATTACTGTCGTACAAAAAACTTAAATCGCCAGTAATCAATAACGTTTGTTTCTCAGCAACCACCGAAGTTCCAATGGCTGTCGAAGTGCTTCCGTCTATACCACTTGTTCCTCTGTTGCAAAACAATTCTATACTCGAATCAATTTCAAATAATTGTGCATATCGCACTGTGGAACTATTTCCTAAATGTAAAATTAACGAAGGTGGCAAAGATGCCAAAATTGCTTCAAAAGCTTTCAAATCTGTAAACTGAGCTTGTTGCAAATACACTTCATGCTTTTGTTGACGTTCTTTTTTGATGGCATTCCAAAAAGATTTATACGAACTTTCAATCGGCTTAGTTTGTGCAAAAAACAACTCAAAAAAATGATTCGGATTTATCTTAAAAAAATGTTCCAAACAAAAAAATGTGTCATACACTCTATTCTCGTGAATATGCCAATGATGCGCTGGTTGACGCTTCCGCAGAATTGCCTTGACTTTCTTTGAAACGATCATTCCACCAAGAGTCAGCAGTATTTCTGGTTGAAATTCGTCCAACATTGCTTCGTTTTTCTCAATCGGCAAAATCATCTGATCGATCTTATTAAAAAACTTATCGTCTCGTAAATTGGACGTGGTTTCCGTAAAAACCAAAACCGACGGATCATTCGCTAAAATTTCTAAATATTTCTTTGAAATAGTATGTGGTGGCAATGTTCCAACCAACACCATTTTTCGGGCAGAATTACTCCAAATAGCTGCTGCTTTTGTTATTTTTTCATGATCGATTTCTTCTTCCAAAACAAGCGATTGCACTTTAGGGAAAACTGTCGGTTCAGGTAACATTTCATACAAAGGTTCGTCAAAAGGCGCATTGATGTGTACAGGACCATTTTTTTCTACAGCTGCATTCAATGCCTGATTGATTTCTGCTTCGTTATAAGATTGTACACGTTGTTGCAACTCTTGTTCCATTTCTGCCGACAATTGATGTGTTTCTGACAAAATGGTGCGTTTGTGTGTAATGTCTTGTTTTAAATTTGCTTCGTAATTAATGTGATTTTTGAAGATATGTTTCTGTCGAATCGTTTGTCCGTCACCAACATCAATCAAGTATTCGGGACGATCTGCAGAAATTACCACAACAGGAATGTTGCTGTAATACGCTTCCGCAATAGCGGGATAATAATTCAACACTGCCGAACCTGATGTACAAATCACTGCAACAGGTTTGCACAATTGCTGTGCCATTCCTAATGCAAAAAAAGCGGCGCAACGTTCGTCTACAATACTGTATGCTTGAATTTTTGGATGCTGCGAAAAACTTAGTGTTAACGGAGCATTTCGCGATCCTGGAGAGATCACTACATGGTTGATACCTTTGGCAATACAAAGCGAAACTAAGGTTTGCGCTAATGGGATTTTTGAGTACATCATTTGTCTAGCAAAAATACAATTTTCACAATATTTTTTACAATACTCGCTTCATTATTTGCGATTTTGCTACGGTTTCCTGCCATTCCAATTCAGGATTTGAATCTTTTGTAATACCGCCGCCAATATAAAGTATTCGTTTGTGGTGAGTTAACTGCATACAACGTAGATTTACATACAATTCAGAATTGGTTCGTACGGTTCTATACGCGCTGTTTTCTTGGTTTTTACGATTGCGATTTCTGGAGGTTTCTTTACGCATATTCAATTCGCCCAAATATCCAGTATAAAACGCTCGGTCGTAGTGTTCTTCTTGTAAAATAAATGCTTTTGCAGCTTCTGTTGGAAAGCCACAAATAGCTGGCGTTGGATGCAATGTTGTAATGATATCGCCAATATTTATTGTTGAAATCATTCTTCCTGAAATCATGGAACGCAAGTGTGCCAAACTTCCTGCTTGGTGCGTTTCCGCTTTGCTCACGGTAATGTTTGTTGTTATATCTTGTAATTTGTGTACAATATAATCGGTTACAATTTGCTGTTCTTCGATTTCTTTTTGGTTCCAAGGAATTACAGTATTTTCTTCAAATTTGCGCGTTCCTGCCAAAGACATGGTTGTAATGGTAGTTCCTGTAGCTTTTACCAAGGTTTCAGGCGTTGCGCCAGCCCACATTCCTACTTTTGGATGAAACCACAAATAGACAAACGCTGTTGGGTAAGTGTCTCGCAAACGTTCAAAAAGTACCAAGGGATTTGTTTCAGAAATAATTTCTTCTTTTCGCGATAAAACGATTTTTTTTATTTCAGAATTTTGAATCGTATCAACGCCTTTTTGCACTAATTGTACATGTTTTTTTTGCGCTTCCGCAGAAGGATGGAATGCTTCAATTGAAGTTTTGTCTTCCTGTAGACGATTTAATTCTCCCGATAAAATTTCATCAAAAGGAATAAGAATGGTTTGTTTTGTAGTATCAAATGGCGCAAATACAAATCCGCTTTCGGTAAAGTCTGAAACTGTATGCAACAGATCGTTTTTTTGTAAGATAACGTTCGTCAATAGTGCATTTGGCTTCCGATACGCCACAAAAGGAAGTTGTTTTTGGATATGATTTGATAACCTGTCAAGCATGAAAAACGTTATTTTGCTAACACAATGGTGGTCAATTTACACAACGAAATTAAATTTCCTGTTTCATCTTCTATTCGTATTTCCCAAAGATGTGTGGTTCTTCCTTTGTGAATTGGTCTCGCTGTTGCAAAAACTTCGCCTTCTCGTTTACTTTTGAGGTGATTTGCAGAAATTTCCAAGCCTTTTACTTTGTACTTTTCAGTATCAATAAATAAATGTGAAGCCGTACTTCCTACAGTTTCTGCCAACGCCACTGTAGCGCCACCATGTAAAATACCTTGTGGTTGATGTACACTTGAATTTACAGGCATTTTTGCTGTTAAAAAATCTTCTCCAACATCTGTATACGATATTTGCAAAGTTTCTAATAAAGTATTTGGTACTATTGCGTTAAGTTGCTGTAGGATTGCTTCTTTATTTAAATTCATTTGATATATTTATAGAATCGTAACAAGTATTTTCGCTGTCATACAAAAATACAAAACCCGAAGCATAATATATACCAATGGAAGAAAAAGAAATCGCCTACCAAATTACCAATACTTATTCTACAATGAACAAGTTGACCTCAAAAACTAAGAATGTGTGGTTGGTTTGTCACGGAATTGGCTTTTTGAGTCGTTATTTTATCAACTATTTTGACGAATTGAATCCTGAAGAAAATTACATTATTGCACCACAAGCTTCTTCAAAGTATTATTTAAAGAACGAATACAAACATGTTGGCGCAAGTTGGTTGACAAAAGAAAATACAAAAGCTGAGATAAAAAATGTGATGGCAAATTTGAACGCTATTTATTACGCTGAGCAAATTCCTGCAGATGTAAAGTTCTTTGTATTGGGTTTTTCGCAAGGTGTTTCTGTAGCAATGCGTTGGGTTTCGCGTTTTAAAATTCCTTGTGATAAGTTAATCATTTACGCAGGAAGTATTCCAACAGAATTAACTCCAAACGATTTTGCATTTATCAATCCCAAAAAGACAAAAGTGCTAAATATTGTTGGTTTGCAAGACGAATATTTAACCGAAGAACGCATGCAACAAGAACACGAAAAGATGCAATTATTATTCGGAGACAATTATACTTTTAAGACCTTTCAAGGAACACATCGCGTATCAAAAACAGCTATTAAAATGTTAACAGAATCATAATTTTTAACGAAGTTACGTACCTTTAGTAAGGCGATCACGTAACAAAAATTGTGTTATTCTTTTTAATTTTACAGTGTAAAAAAGAATATTACTGAGCAATTATTTAGTTTTTTCCTAAAAAACCTAGATTAACTCATTCTCATCTAAAATAACCAATCAACCAATCCAAGAAAGCACAACTTTTAACTGTTGTGCTTTTTTCATGCACCTAATTATCAATACTTAAGGCAAAAAAATCATTTTACCGATATACTATTTATATACATTACATTTTATAAAAACCGAGTTACTTATTTGAAAACAATTTACTCCTGCCGTTTTTTTTGTTTTCTTTGTAGGCTATGATAGCTCCAACTACTCTTAAGAATACTTTAAAAGAATATTTCGGATACGATACTTTTAGACCGTTACAGGAAGAAATTATCAATTCTATTTTTTCTGGAAAAGACAATCTTGTCATCATGCCAACTGGTGGCGGAAAATCAATTTGTTTTCAACTGCCTGCCATTTTATTAGAAGGACTTACAATTGTAATTTCTCCTTTGATTGCTTTGATGAAAGATCAAGTTGACGGATTGACCACAAACGGAATTGCTGCAGCCTACTTGAATAGTAGCCAAACAGAAATTGAACAACAAGCTATTTATAGTGAAATTGACGCTGGCAAAATCAAATTACTCTATACTGCACCTGAAAGTTTATCGTATTTGGAACATATTTTTAGCAGTCAAAAAATAAGTTTGATTGCTATTGATGAAGCACATTGCATTTCTTCTTGGGGACACGATTTTCGCCCAGCGTATACAAATCTTGGTTATTTAAAGAAGCGTTTTCCAAGCATTCCTGTGATTGCCTTGACCGCAACAGCTGATAAAGCTACACGGGAAGATATTGCCAATCAGTTAAACATTCCGCATGCGAAACAACATATTGCCTCGTTTGATCGGAAGAATTTAAAATTGGAAGTTCGTCCTGCGAATGATCGTGTGAAACAAATCATCAGTTTTATAGACGAGCGTCCAACTGAAAGTGGAATTATTTATTGTTTGAGTAGAAAAGCGACAGAAACTGTTGCTGAGAAACTACAAAATGCCAATATCAATGCAATTGCTTATCATGCCGGAATTGCACATACTAAACGTTCTAAAATTCAAGAAGATTTTATCAATGATACGTGTCAGGTAATTTGCGCAACGATTGCTTTTGGTATGGGAATTGACAAATCGAATGTACGTTGGGTAATTCATTATAATTTACCTAAAAATATTGAAGGATATTATCAGGAAATTGGTCGTGCTGGTCGTGACGGATTGCCTTCTAATACGCTTCTTTTTCATAGTTATGCTGATGTAATTCAGTTAAAAAAGTTTGCTGAAAGTTCTGGAAATGTCGAGGTCCAATTGGCAAAACTTGATCGGATGAAAGAATATGCAGATGCTTTAAGTTGTCGCAGGAAAATCTTATTGAGTTATTTTGGTGAATTAATTAGTGAAGATTGCGGAAATTGTGATGTTTGTAATAATCCACCACAGTTTTTTGATGGAACTATTATTGCGCAAAAAGCATTATCTGCCGTAGCGAGATTAAAAGGACAAGAACCGATTGGTACTGTGATTGATGTTTTACGTGGCGCACAGAATAGCGTGATTCAAGAGAAAAATTATCAAGAATTGAAAACATACGGAATTGCCAAAGATATCGCTTGGTTAGACTGGAAACAGTACATTACGCAACTTATCAATTTAGGGTATTTGGAGATTGCTTTTCATGAAAATAATAAATTGAAACTTACAGAATTTGCAAAAGATGTTTTGTTCCACAATAAAAAAGTAGATTTGGCAAATTTGGTGGCAACTAAAGAAATTTTTGAAGAACAGAAAATAAAGAAACCCAAAGCAAAGAAAAATTCGTTGTTTGAGCGTTTGCGACAGTTGCGCTATAAAATTGCTCAAGATGAAGATGTTCCTGCGTATCAAATTTTTAATGATGCTACTTTGCGTGAAATGGAAGCTGAACGCCCGATGTCTGACGAAGAATTTATCAGAATTAGCGGAGTTGGTCGTGTGAAAATGATGAATTACGGACACGATTTTATTAAAGAAATCATTAGCTTTTCCAAAGAAAAAAAGAGAAAACGTAAAGTTGATACTACAAAAAAAACCTATGAATTGTATCAACAAGGATTCTCGATAGAAGAAATTGCACAAGAACGGAAATTAGCGCAAACCACTATTTTTTCTCATATTTCAAAATTGTATGCGGAAGGAAAAGATATTGATATGCATCAGTTTATTGACAAACACGACTTGGAAGCTATTCGTAAAGCAAAAGAAACATTGGAAAATCCGCATGCACTCAAACCTTATTTTGAACATTTTCAAGAAGCTATATCATACGCAACTATTCGTGTTGGATTGACGATTTTGGAGAAAGAAGAAGCGTGATATTAAGTCTAAAAACAACATTTTTTATTAGAAAAAACTATTTACTCTACAGAGAAAAGTGATTTAATGTGAGTTCTATGCATGATAAACCTCAATAACACTTTTACAGAAAAAGTTCATTCCACAAAAAAAGCCTCTGAAAATACTTCAGAAGCTTTTATAAACTTTATACTATTATGTATTTAATCTTTTAAGGCGTAGAAGCCACAACTCCAAGCGTATACAATTGCTCTAGTGTTGGTGATTCACTTCCGCCTGCTGGTTCTAAGGTAATTCCGAAAGCTTCGGACTCGTTTGCGTTTTCCAAATCAAATACTTTATCAGTATCTGTCAAAAATTCGTCGATGGTTCCTAAACTTGTTGGTGTCAACGGATTCAGTTTTAATGACCACACCTGATATACTTTTCCTGGTGGTGGTTCTGGTAACCCTTTTAAATCTAGATATATACTATTCGATTTCTTATCCCAATATACTTTTGCATATGATTCTGGGGAAACTGCCTGTCCGCCAAGCGGAACAGAAATAATATCTTTTGTTCGTAATACCGAGAGTAATTCGTTTGCAGCCGTTAAATCATTATTAGCTTCGTAAATTTTCTCTTTTAGCGATTCTCTTTCGGCTCTTACAACTTCTATTTCAGATTCTAAACTATTGTTTTGCACTACAGAGAATACCAAACCAGCCGCAAAGATAATAGCAGCAGCCCAACCAACATATAAGAAAATTTGATTTCGCTTCGCTATTGGAATCACTTTTGGTTCATCATCCGCATCTTCATCTGTAAGATTCAATTCTTCCTTAATCGCTTCAAAAATGGCAGATGTATCTTTATTTGCCATCGCGGCAGCTAGTGTCGTGATCGCATTCTCGATAGAAAGTACTTCTTTTGTTACTTCTGGATGTTTCAGCATCATTGCATACACTTCTTCATTTTCTTCCTCAGAAAGTGCTCCTGCAACATACAGTTCTAAAATTCCAGATGCTATGTATTCATTAATATCCATTATACTTCTAATGCTTTTCTTAGTTCCTTAATACAGTTTCTATTTCTAGTTTTGACCGTTCCTAAAGGAATTTCTAATGCTTCTGCAGTTTCTTTTTGTGTGTAACCTTTAAAATAAATATATTGTACTATACGTTTACACTTTTCAGCAAGTTTCCCTACATATTTTTTAATACCGATGGCATTAGTCTTTTGATCTAAACTATCATTTGTTTCTATACTATGTACGAAAAAATCAACGTCCAGGTTTTGTTGTGCATTCTTAAAAGATTTTGAACGCACTTTATCAATTGCAGCATTCCTAGCTATATTGAGCAACCACGTAAAAAAACGTCCTTTTTTTGAAGTGTAAGATTCTGACTTATTCCACGCTTTTATAAATACATCTTGTGTTACTTCCATGGCAACATCATCATTTTTAACAATATTGTTAATCACTCCAAAAATACTATCATTATACATAGCATATAACGATTCGAAAGCTTTTGCATCTTTATTTTTAAATTTTTTGATGAGTAGTTCTATTTCCATGTACGTATTATTTAAAAGGTATAAATGAATATTTGTATAACTTGAGCATAAAAATATACCTTTTCCCACAAATTCATGTGCTCAATCGATTTAAAAATGTTTGCATTTGTCATTCAAAACATTTTCTTAAATAAACAAAAAATAATTAAACTCTACCCTTTAAAGCATTAAAAACCCATGCTATGGCAAAAAATCCGATACCGACAGCAGCAAATCCGTAACCTGCTACTTCATTGTAACGAAAAGCGCCAAGTGCTATTAAACCTATTCCGACCAATACCATGATAAGTGTTGCCCACGCTAACACTGTATTTTTGTTCATTCCCATAATTTATTTTCTTGGCGCATCTTTTATGTCTAGCTGCGTTCCTTCGCATCCATAAAAGTCAGGCTTTCGGCAGTCGCTCTCTGCGAGGAGCTTCAACAAATGCCTCAATCCTTTGCGCGCTTGTGAAATGCAAATATCGAATTTTTAATTCAAAAAGGAAAAATTTAACCTTCTCAATTCCAAATGAGTTCATCTTTACATTCCGTATTGAGTCAAAATTGAATCAAAATTTGTTTACATATAGATTCAAATGCTACGCAACTTTTTTAGTATCTTTCCAAAAAAATAAAAATTACACATCACCATTTTTAATTCTATTATGCAGTATAAATTTTCCCTATTACTTCTAAGTATATTTACATTATTTATTAGTTGTTCTACGACTAAATCTGTTTCAAGCAAGTCAGAAGCTCCAAAATTAGAAAAATCACTTTTGTGGAAAATTACAGGAAATGGTATCGAAAAACCTTCGTATGTATACGGAACTATCCACTTAACTTGCGATTATGTGTTTACAGAAAAACTCAAAAAAGCTTTTGATGAAACGGATCAGTTGGCATTAGAGATTGACATGTCTGATCCGAAATTGCAAGTAAACATGATGAAGTATATTTTTCTGGAAGATGGAAAAACAATTGAAAGTCTTTTAAATAAGGAAGATTACACAACGTTGGCGACATTTTTTAAAGAACAAACTGGTTTCGATTTAAAAATGTTCAACACTATGAAGCCGTTGGCAATTACCTCAACATTGACTACAAAAATGGCTACTTGCGATAGCGGAACAGCTTACGATACGGAGTTTATGAAAATTGCCCAAGCGCAAAAAGAAAAAATAATTGGACTAGAAACTATAGCCGATCAGATGAAGGTTTTTGATAATATTCCATATGAAGATCAATTGAAATCTTTGGTAGAAATGGCAGAAAAAGGAATGGAAAAAAGTAAAAAAGATTTTGAAAATATGACGCGTTATTACAACGATGAAGATTGGGAAGGTTTGCTCAAAGTTAGTGCAGAGCAAGGTTTGGAAGCAGATTTTCAAGAAAGCCTTGTAGATCAACGAAACCGAAATTGGATCCCATTAATTGTAAAAATGGCAAAAGAAAAACCTACATTTATCGGTGTTGGCGCCTTGCATTTACCTGGCGAACAAGGCGTAATTAATTTACTGCGAAAAGAAGGATATACGGTTGAAGCTGTACATTAGATGTTAGATCGCTGCGCTGTTGGATTCGCTTCGCGAATCAATTCAAGAATTTAAAAATTCAATGATTCAAGGTTGTTTCTAAGATCATTATTTGAATATTGCTTGAAACTAATTGATACATTTCTAAATTTTCAAATTGTCACATTAATAACGTTTTTTGTTTGAATTTCTAATTACTCTTAGAACTTGACTAATACCTAATACCCAAGAGCTAATGCCTATTTTTTTCGCTTCGCTCATTAATTCAAGAGTTTAAAAATTCAATGATTCAAGGTTGTTTCTAAGACAAATTTGAATATTGCTTGAAACTAATTGATACATTTCTAAATTTTCAAATTGTCACATTAATAACGTTTTTTGTTTGAATTTCTAATTACTCTTAGAACTTGACTAATACCTAATACCCAAGAGCTAATGCCTATTTTTTTCGCTTCGCTCATTAATTCAAGAGTTTAAAAATTCAATGATTCAAGGTTGTTTCTAAGACAAATTTGAATATTACTTGAAACTAATTGATACATTTCTAAATTTTCAAATTGTCACATTAATAACGTTTTTTGTTTGAATTTCTAATTACTCTTAGAACTTGACTAATACCTAATACCCAAGAGCTAATGCCTATTTTTTTCGCTTCGCTCATTAATTCAAGAGTTTAAAAATTCAATGATTCAAGGTTGTTTCTAAGACAAATTTGAATATTGCTTGAAACTAATTGATACATTTTTCAAATTTTCAGATTGACACATTGCTCCTTGACTAATTAGAGCGCCACTTCAAATGGAATTTTGGAAGATTTTTTACTTTCTAATAAGATTAGAACTTTATATGTCACTTAAAGTATGCAGAACTTTATTCAGTATTAATAGAGAAGTACTATAAAATTGCGACTTAAAACAAAAAATCCGCAACATTTTTAAAACATTGCGGATTTTATATAGAAGTGATTTAAACTTTTCGGGTTTAAGCGAAAATTAGAAGTTTTAAGTATTGTTGAAGACTTTTTTGAGTTTCATAGCAGCGCTACGGAACGAAAAAAAGACGAAAACAGGGCTGAAAACAGTAATTTTTTAGCAAATCAAAAAAGTTTAAATCACTTCATATAGTAATTATCGTTTTTTATTTATATAAATAAATTGCAGTCTTCACAGTTCTTCACTTCTCCGTAATAACTCTCACGATATTTATGAAGAATTTTTACTGGGAAACCGAAAAAATACTTTTTAATGTAGGTAACACGTGTGATGAGTCTTCCCATCTTTGGAGAATATCTGTTTTCTGTTTTGGTATTTCTTTTAATATAAAATAATTTCATTAGGTGTAATATTAATGTTGATATAATAGCATAAAACGGTCTAAATGAGTTTTATGTTATTACAATAGAATAAGTAAATAGTATTTTGAAATGGAGAAAAAGAAATTAAACTGCTGGAGGAATAAATTTATCTGATTGTTTACGGAAAACTTGAAATTTAAAACTGAAAATTCGTTTATTTTTTTTGTTCTTTAATTTTTGTATCATTGGTGCAAATGTACGAATAAAAAAAGAGTTCTGCAACTAGAGGGAAAGCTAATTACAAGAATTTCTTATGGAAACTTAACTGGTTTTCAGATAATTAACAATTATTCACAAACTTAAAAAAAACAATATTCTTAACTATTGTAGATTACAACTTTGCTGCCAATCGACTTCCTTGGTCTATCGCACGTTTGGCATCTAATTCTGCGGCAATGTCTGCACCACCAATCACATGAACCGTCATTCCTTTGGCTTGTAACGGATCTAATAAATCTTTTAAAGGTGTTTGTCCTGCACAGATGACAATATTATCGACTTCCAATACTTTGGTTTCGTTGTCTTGTATGTAGTGCAATCCTTCATCATTGATTTTTGTATACTGAACTTCTCCAATGAAGTTTACTTTCTTCTTTTTTAAATTTGTTCTGTGAATCCAACCTGTAGTTTTCCCTAAGTTTCCGCCAAATTTACCTTTGCTACGTTTCAACATGTAAATTTCTCTTGGCGAATCGTGAAAACTAGGTTTTATATTTTCAATTCCACCGCGAGCTTCCAACGTTTTATCAATTCCCCATTCTGTCAACCAAGCATCAATATTTTGCGAAGTGGCTTCTCCTTCATGCGATAAATATTCAGAAACGTCAAAACCAATTCCTCCTGCGCCAATAACGGCTACACGCTTCCCAACAGGTTTTTTATGTTTTAAAACATCAATGTAACTTAATACTTTTTCGTGTTCAATTCCATCAATTCTCGGCGTCCTTGGTTTTATTCCTGTTGCCAAAATGATTTCTTCAAATTCTTCTTGCAATAATTCGTCTGCATTTACACGTTTGCCAAGTTTTAACGTAACATGGTGTAATTCAATTTGCTTGTTGAAATAACGAATAGTTTCGTAAAATTCTTCTTTTCCTGGAATTTGTTTTGCAATATTAAACTGTCCGCCAACTTCTTCATGATCGTCAAATAATGTAACTTCGTGTCCGCGTTGTGCTGCAATGGTAGCTGCTGCCAATCCTGCAGGTCCGGCGCCAATAACGGCAATTTTCTTTTTGGTTTCTGCGGGTTTGTAATCAAATTCTGTTTCGTGACAAGCTCTCGGATTTACCAAACAACTTGCTACCTTTTGCTTGAATATATGATCTAAACACGCTTGATTACAAGCAATACAGGTATTTATTTCATCTGCTTTTTCTGCTGCGGCTTTGTTTACCCAATCGGCATCTGCTAGAAATGGACGCGCCATAGAAATCATGTCTGCTTGTCCACCTGCAAGAATTTTTTCAGCCACACTTGGCATGTTAATTCTGTTGGAAGTTATAAGCGGCAAACTCACTTCTTTTTTCATACGTTCAGTAATCCAAGTAAAAGCGGCTCTCGGAACAGAAGTTGCAATCGTAGGAATTCGAGACTCATGCCAACCAATTCCTGTATTAATGATGGTTGCACCAGCTTTTTCAATAGCTTTTCCAAGTTGTACTACTTCTTCCCAACTGCTTCCTTTTTCTACCAAATCGAGCATTGATAAACGATAAATAATAATGAATTCAGCGCCAACTGCTGCTCGCACTGCTTTCACGGTTTCTACAGCAAATTTCATACGATTTGCGTAATTTCCGCCCCATTCGTCTGTACGTTGATTAGTACGTTCTACGATAAATTGATTGACTAAATATCCTTCAGAACCCATAATTTCTACTCCATCATAACCTGCAAGTTTTGCCAATGAAGCTGATTTAGCAAAGTTTTTTATGGTTCTTTTCACACCATTTCCACTAAGTTTTCTTGGCTTAAAAGGTGTAATTGGTGATTTTATGGCAGAAGGCGCTACATTTAACGGATGATATCCGTAACGACCTGCATGTAATATTTGCATACATATTTTTCCGCCGTTTTTGTGTACTGCTTCTGTGATAACTTTATGTTTCTTAGCATGTTTTTTAGTACTCATTCGAGCTCCAAAAGGCGATAGCCATCCACGTACACTCGGTGCCATTCCTCCGGTTACGATCAATCCAACGCCACCTTTGGCGCGTTCTGCATAAAAGGCAGCCATGCGTTCAAATCCATTTTTTTCTTCTTCTAAACCTGTGTGCATTGATCCCATTAGCACTCGGTTTTTGAGCGTGGTAAATCCTAAATCTAAAGGTTCAAAAATATGCTTGTACTTCATGTATTGCGATGGTTTTTCTGATTGTATTAAATATAGTACAATTCTATCAAAAAGAATAGTTTATTTTTATTATGCATGCATAATATATTGCAATATAGTTATTTTTTTAAGAAGTGTTTCAGATATTTTGTTTTTTGCGCTGTAATTGCAGTTTTATGAATTGAAAATGCTGTTTGAAACATTTCGCTTCAAACAGCATTTTGTGTATGTATTTTAGATGTTTAGTTCATCGGAACTTCTACAACCAAAATTTTTGAATTCTTCTGAATGTTCATTGCTACATTTTTTGTGTCCCAAATACCTAAAGCATCTTTTGTTTCTAATGTTTGATCGTCTATTTCGATTTTACCTTCTAATACAAAAACATAGATTCCGTGTGAAGCATTATTAAGTTTGAAATTGATAGTTTGCGATGCGTCAAAGTTTCCTAAAGAAATGTAAGCTTGTTGATGAATCCAAAGTGCATCATCAATAGTATTGTCTTTTGGAGCTACAACGGTTTGAAATTGATTTTCACGTTTGCTAAGATCAAAATGTTTTTGTTCGTAACGTGGTGCAACGCCTAATTCTTCTGGTTGAATCCATAGTTGTAAAAAGTTGACTTCATCAGTTTTACTGTCATTGAATTCTGAATGTTGTAATCCGGTTCCTGCCGACATAACTTGCACTTCTCCAACGGTGATAGCGCGTTTGTTGTCCATACTATCTTTGTGCGATAATGCACCACTTAATGGAATGGAAATGATTTCCATATTTTGATGCGGATGTGTCCCAAAACCCATTTTTGGCTTTACGATGTCGTCGTTTAATACGCGTAATTGTCCGAAGCCCATTCGCTCAGGATTGTGATAGCTTGCGAAACTGAAACTGTGATGACTTTTTAACCATCCGTGATCTGCTTTTCCTCTTGTGTTTGCTTTGTGATATGTTGTTTGCATTTTTTTGTTTGTTTGTTTGTGTGTTGTGTGTTGTGTGTTGTGTGTTGTGTTAAGTTGTTTACGATACTTTTTGATTCAACATGTAAACTGTAAAACTTATAAACTTCACTGTCGCCTTTCGTTTTTCGTGGATTTGTACTTTGAAACTTCTCAATACTCAATACTAAACTCTCAATATTGTTTGAATTGCGTAAGCGATTGAGAGATTTGTTGAAGCTCCTCACTTCGACTTCACTGAGTGAACTTGTTATTTTCAAAGTAGTGAGAGCGACTCTCGAAAGCGCGACTCCCGATTTTTTTTCGGGAGTTACGCCCAAATTATTATTTTTTTTAGTGCTTTGAAACTTCTCAATAATCAATACTAAAATCTAAAGCCTTTAATAGAGATGTCCCATTTTTCCTTGTTGATAGTCGCGCAAAGCTTCCATGATTTCCGTTTGTGTGTTCATTACATACGGTCCCCAAGACGAAACTTTTTCTTGTATTGGTTCGCCAGAAAGTATGAGCAACGTACTGTTTTTGTTAGCTTCTAGCGAAATGGCTTCTCCATCTTTTTGGAACGTGAGCATTTGCAATTTCCCTAGTTTTAGCGTGTGCTCGTCGTTAATTCTGGTTTCGCCTTCTAGTAAATACACTAATAGTTCGTGATTTGACGGAATTGGAATGGTGATGTTATCATCCGTTTCCAAGTTTGCAATAAACGCATTGATTTCCGTAAATGTACTCGCAGCTCCTTTTTGTCCGTTGAGTTCGCCAGCAACTAATTTGATGTGTCCTTTTCCGTTTTCTACAGGAATGATCGGCATGTTTGCTGCTTTGACATCTTGGTATTTTGGTGTTGTCATTTTGAACTTTTTTGGAAGATTTACCCAAAGTTGAATTCCTTCCATAGTTCCGACAAATTCTTTGCTTGGACCTTCATCGTGAATAACGCCACTTCCTGCAGTCATCCATTGTACATCGCCAGCCTTTAAAACTCCTTCATTTCCGAGAGAATCTCTGTGTAATTGTTCTCCTTTAAAGAGAAATGTTACAGGTTCAAATCCGCGATGAGGATGTGGAGCGAGTGATAATCCTGGACTGTACGGACCAACATCGTATTTGTAATGATGTAACAATAAGAATGGATCTACTTGATCGAGTTCTTGTGTTGGTAATGGTTGACGAATGAGATTTCCGCCCATATTTACATAGTCACTTGTTCCTTTGTATGCTATGCTTCTGAGTGCTTTCATTTTTTTCCTTTCTTCTTTTTAATTGTGTTTCAAATATTTTCCATGGAATATATTTAGATAAATTTTTATCGGACTTTATCCAATAATTCACTAAGTTGTGTAGCTTCTGCTTCCGTAAGGTTGCTTAACCAACCATTTTTTGGCATGTTTGCCGATATTTCTTTGAGTAATTTTAATCCATGATCCGTGATGGCAATGTGCACTACTCGCCGATCTTCTGGACATGGAATGCGTTCTATTAAGTCTTTAGCACAAAGTTTGTCCATTAATCGTGTTGCATTGGGCGCTCTTTCAATCATACGATCTTTTATTTGTTGCACTTTGATGGCTTTTCCTGCACCACGCAATATTCTGAGAATATTGAATTGTTGTGGCGAGATTCCGAATGGTTTGAAAAATTCGTTCTCTTTACTACTTATCCAATTGGCAGTATATTTAATGTTGATAAAAGCCTTCACTTTTTCTGACGTAAATTTTGATTGTATGTCTTTAGAAATGTCTCCCATATGTGCTACACTATTTTTTTGTGTTTATCCTTTAAAATCTGCTGCTACGTGCGCACCATCACAATACGGTTTATTTTGCGAAGCGCCACATCTGCAAAATGCTGTTGTTTTGTTTCGCTTTTCTTTAGTACCATCAGAATTGGTAATGTGCAACGTTCCGTATACTAATAACGGACCATTTTCTAAGGCTTCTACTTTTGTTTCTACGTGTACTTTTTCTTCCGTTCCTGTTTTTTTGCTTTTGTATGATAATGCTCCAGAAGGACAGGCGTCAACTTGCTTTTTGATACGTTCCGTACTTGCGCCATCCATATCAACCCAAGGTCTATTTTGCGGATTGAATACTTGTAATAATCCTTTCCAACAGTTTTTAGAATGCGTGCATGTTCTTGGTTTCCAAACTACTGTAATATCTTTATTACTGTATTCTTTGATGATTTCTTGTTTTTTCATGATGTTTGATTTTACAGTGTTTGTTTAATGTTTTTAAAGGTACAAAAGTTGTCTTTGTTATTCAAAAATTGCTTTGGCTAATACAAATGTTGCTTCTTGTAATTTTTGTGCTAATTCGGCGTCTTTAATTCCGTTTTCAGAAAAATTATCTCCAAATGATGGCAATGAAAAATCAGCCACAATATTTCCGCCCATGTATGGAAATCTTCCTTTTGCAATATCTAAAACGGTTTGTCCACCGCGACCTCCTGGCGATGTTGCCATTAACAACATTGGTTTGTTTGACCATAATTTTCCGTCAATACGTGACATCCAATCAAAGATATTTTTAAAAACCGTTGCATATGCACCATTGTGTTCTGCTAATGATAATACAATTCCGTCTGAATCCTGAATTTCTTTTAAGAATTTGTGTGCGTTCTGTGGAATTCCGATTTCTTGTTCTTTGTCAATTCCGTATAACGGCAATTCGTAATCGTTTAAGTCTAAAACTTTTACCTGTACATCTTCAACCAAATTTGCAGCATAAGTTGCCAATTGTTTGTTGATGGAGTTTTTACTGTCACTTCCCGCGAATGCTATAATTGTTTTCATATGAGTTGTTTGTTTTTATGAGTTGTGTGTAATTTTCTTTCCAAAATAATAAGATATTAATAAAAATACCATCCCTACGACAGAAGCACCTTGTTCGCCATCGCTAATCATGTAATGAGCAAAAAAGGCTAAGATTAAATCAAAGAAAAATCCGGCGTATGCCCATTCTTTTAATGCTTGACTTTTGTTTTGCCATATTGCAATGACTCCGAGTATTTTAGCAATTGCCAACGGATAAATAATATACGTCGGATATCCAAAATTTGTGAATGCTTGCGTGATATCTGCATTTTTAAAAATATACATTCCTGCAGAAAATAACATTAATAAGGACAATAAACCGGTAGCAATGTAAAATATTATTTTTTGAATTTTCATGTTTGTTAGTTTTTAAATTCTATACAAAGCTACAAATAATATTTTTAGTTTCCAAGGAAACTATTTCCATGTAATTTAATTTTAAACTTTTTTAAGAAAACTTTCAAACTTGCATTCTTTTAATAGCGGTATTTGTTTTGTATTTTAGCGCAGGAAAATTTGACAACCATGGACATTAACTTCAATAAAAACGAAGATCACAACAAACTTTTAGTATCACAATTACGTCATCGTTTGGCAAAAGTAAGCTTAGGCGGCGGACAGAAACGAATTGACAAACTTCATAGCAAAGGAAAAATGACCGCTCGTGAACGTATTGATTTTCTGCTAGATGACAATAAATCTTCGATTGAAATTGGTGCTTTTGTAGGAGATGATATGTATGAAGAACATGGTGGTTGCCCTTCTGGTGGCGTTGTCGTTAAGATTGGTTATATTCAAGGAAAACAGTGTATTGTAGTTGCCAATGATGCGACTGTAAAAGCTGGTGCTTGGTTTCCTATTACTGCAAAAAAGAACTTACGAGCACAAGAAATTTCTATAGAAAACAGATTGCCAATTATTTATTTGGTGGATAGTGCTGGTGTGTATTTGCCAATGCAAGACGAAATTTTTCCTGATAAAGAACATTTCGGACGTATTTTTAGAAACAACGCCGTAATGAGCAGCATGGGAATTACCCAAATTGCTGCCGTAATGGGAAGTTGTGTCGCAGGTGGCGCATATTTACCTATCATGAGTGATGAAGCGTTGATTGTAGATAAAACGGGAAGTATTTTCCTTGCGGGAAGTTACTTGGTTAAAGCTGCTATTGGCGAAAGTATTGATAATGAAACACTTGGCGGCGCAACAACACATTGTGAAATTTCGGGTGTGACCGATTATAAATCGAAAGATGATAAAGATGCTTTGACAACGATACAGAATATTGTTGGGAAAATTGGTGATTATACGCCAACAGGTTATAATCGTGTGAAAGCGGCTGAACCTAAAGAAAATCCAGAAGATATTTTCGGAATTCTTCCAAAAGCACGTCACGAACAATATGATATGAAAGAAATCATCAAGCGAATTGTAGACGATTCTGAGTTTGATGAATATAAAGAAGGTTACGGACAAAGTATTATTACAGCGTACGCCAGAATTGATGGTTGGGCAGTTGGAATTGTTGCCAATCAGCGAAAGTTGGTAAAGAATAAGAAAGGTGAAATGCAGTTTGGAGGCGTGATTTATTCGGATTCTGCTGATAAAGCGACACGATTTATTGCGAATTGTAACCAAAAGAAAATTCCGTTGGTGTTTTTACAAGATGTTACTGGATTTATGGTAGGAAGCAAATCGGAACATGGCGGCATTATTAAGGATGGTGCCAAAATGGTAAATGCAGTGAGTAATAGTGTGGTTCCTAAATTCACGATTGTCATCGGAAACTCGTATGGTGCAGGAAATTATGCAATGTGTGGAAAAGCCTATGATCCACGATTGATTGCGGCTTGGCCGAGTGCCGAATTGGCGGTAATGAGTGGGAATTCTGCAGCAAAAGTATTGTTACAGATTGAAACGGCTTCGTTGAAGAAGCAAGGTGAAGAAATTACGAAAGAAAAAGAAGAAGAATTGTTTAATAAAATAAAATCGCGTTACGACAAACAAATTTCTCCGTATTACGCCGCAGCGCGTTTGTGGACAGATGCCATTATCAATCCGTTAGATACACGAACTTGGATTTCTATGGGAATTGAAGCTGCCAATCAAGCGCCGATTGAGAAACCATTTAATTTGGGAGTGATTCAGGTTTAGTTAGAAACGCTTTGCTCTTTGGTTCGCTTCGCTTAATTCAAAGATTTAAAAATTCAATGATTCAAGGTTATTTCTGAGATCATTATTTGATTTTTATCTAAAATGCTAAGTTTTTAATTCTAAATACGTTTATAAGATAAATTTGAATGTTGTTTGAAACTAATTGATACATTTTCAAATTGACACATTAAAATTTAAGTATCGCTGTCGCTCAAAGTATGTTCGTATTTTAGTCTGAATTTGCCTATTACTCTTAGAACTTGACTAATACCTAATTCCCAAAAGCTAATGCCTATTTTTTCGCTTTGCTCAATTCAATGATTCAAGGTTATTTCTGACATCATTTGCAAATGAACTAATTCCTTTGATGTCTACAATTAAAAAGTTCTACTTTAGAAACGTTGGATTAGATTGTTTTTGATGGTTCATCTCGACTACGCTCGATGTAACATTTTTTTTGTGGATTTGACGTTTCCTAGGAATTATTTTTCAATTCAAAATTCAACATTTAGCATTTAAAATTCATATAATTGAAGACAAAGTAGTTTCAATAGATATCAAAATTCTTTTTGAAACTACTCAATACTCATTACTAAAATCTCAAGACTAAGAAAAGTTCCACAAATAAGAAAAGGCCTAGCAACCTAAATGCCAGACCTTTTCCCCCTAAAAAACCTAAAATAACCTAATCTTTATTTCGTATAGAAAGCAAAGATTCGCTTCCATATAAAGTCACAAATTCTATGCCATTCTCTAAAATTTTTATGATTTTTTTAACAAAAAAAGAAAAACCTAATATGTGTGAATTTTACTCGATAATTGAGATTTAAAATACCATAGATATGCAGTGATATTTTATGAATTCCTACTTACGCTTTACAGCTTTTTTGTAAAATCGTATTTATTAGGTTTTTCAAAACAACTAAACAACCAACCTTTTTGTTTATGCTATATTAAAAGTACGTTACTACTCTTGATTCTGAAACCCATATTGAGTAAACACCTTGTTTTGGTGAGTGAAATATCTTGATTACTTCGTGGTTGTAGCTTTTACCAATCGGATGAATTCTGCTCTGTAACCGCTTTTGTCTTCTCCTCTGCCCGATTCTGCTAATGCGATAACATCATTCAGTTCTGTATTGTTATCGAATTCTGAATCTCTCAATTGCATTCCAAACAATGCCACTGCTGCAGTAAAGTTGAAATCATTTGATGGATTTGTAGCAACTTCATCTTTTACGACTGTTTTTAACTGAATGCTTCGGTTTTTGTTTGGTTTTTTGTAACGTAATTTTACTGTAAGTAATTCGTCCGAACACGATTTTCTATCCACATTCATCGTTGTATACTTTAAATTATCAACATCTTTCAAGTATTTCGTATCAACACCGACAGGAATGATTTCATATAATGCCGTTACCGTATGTCCTGCGCCCAATTCGCCAGCATCTTTTAAATCGTCTTTAAAATCTTCATCATTTAATAATCTGTTTTCATAACCAATTAAACGATAACCTTGTACGGTATGTGGATTGAATTCTAATTGAAATTTTACATCTTTTGCAATCGTATATAAAGTTCCACCAAATTCTTTTCCAAATATTTTGTGTGCTTCTTGCATCGTATCAACATATGCATGATTTCCGTTGCCTTTGTCTGCCAATAATTCTAAACGATCGTCTTGATAATTTCCCATTCCGAAACCTAATACCGATAAATACACGCCTGTTTCGCGTTTTTGTTCAATGAGTGTTTCCATTGCAGTTTCACTGGTTGCTCCCACATTAAAATCGCCATCCGTTGCCATAATTACACGATTATTTCCATTTTTGATGAAGTTTTCTGTGGCAGTTTTATATGCCAATTCAATTCCTGCACCACCAGCCGTTGATCCGCCAGCTCGTAAATTATTTAAAGCATCTAATATCTTTTGCTTATTATTTCCTGAAGTTGGTTCTAACACCATTCCTGCCGCACCAGCATAGACTACAATTGCTACTTTATCTTCTGGACGCATTTTATTTACCATCAACGTGAAAGCTGATTTTAATAATGGTAATTTGTTTTGAGCAAACATCGAACCTGAAACATCTATCAAGAAGGTAAAGTTTGATGGTGGAATTTCTTCTAATGGAATTTCTTTTCCTTTTAAAGCAATTTTTAGCAATCTCGTATCTTTATTCCAAGGTGTTTGTCCCAATTCGGTATGAATTACCATGGGATGTTTGTCTGTTGGCTGTGCATAATCATATTCGAAATAGTTAATCATTTCTTCAATTTTTACAGCGTTTACCGGAATTTTTTCTCCATTGTTTATCATTCTACGAATATTACTATATGCGGCTCTATCGACATCAATAGAAAATGTAGATAATGGCGCCAATGAAGTTCTTTTAAAACGATTTTCGTTGATTTTTTTATATGATTCTCGATTTTCTACACTCGAACCATGAACCGTACTAACGGCATAAGCAAGCGCTTTTTTTTCTTTAGCAACTCCATACGCTACCACCGTTACACATTCTAACGCTTCTCCTTGTTTTAGTTGTACATTGACAACTGGCTGGGTAATTTTTATTTCTTGAGAAGTAAATCCAACATAAGAGAATACTAATATTTGTCCTTTGTTGGCTAGAATTTTATAGTTACCGTCAAAATCTGTTGTAGTTCCTGTAGTCGTTCCTTTTACCAATACACTTCCACCTGGTAATGGTAATCCTGAATCGTCAGTAACTTTTCCTGAAACTTCAATCTGCTGTGTCCACGCTTGACTACTTATCAAAAGTGTTAATAATATGAGTATTTTTTTCATCTTTATCGTTTTTAAAAGTTTGTAACGAAACTACCACAGATTGTTTGGTTAAAAAATGAGCATTGAGTAAAGTGGCAGTTTGAATGAGGGAAGTTTGGAGTTGAAATTGAAGTTGAAGTTGAAGTTGAAACTAAATTGTGCTTTGAAATCGAGTTAGCGATAGCAGTGGAAAGCCCACAGCGAGTTTGCGAGCGCGGACTTGTAGCGAATAGCGCGACCTGAAGCGTATGCGAAAGGGAACTTCCAAATTTAATGTCGCAATGACTTTCTGATTGAATTCTCGTAAATTGATAAAAATTATAAAAGAAGAACAGACTACAATAGCTAATTTTTCCAGAAATCTAAAAAACGTTATTTGAAACAACCTTGAATCGTTGAATCTTTAAATTTTTGAATAAAGCCTAGCAAATCCCTTAAACAAAAACAAGTGTAGAAAGTTTATAGTTCCCTTAGAATTCCGTAAATTTGCACTTCGAAAATTAGACAACTAAATTTTAAGATATGAGTACATACGATATCATCGTTTTAGGAAGTGGTCCTGGTGGATATGTAACTGCCATAAGAGCTTCTCAATTAGGGTTTAAAACCGCAGTCGTTGAGAAAGAAAGTCTTGGTGGCGTTTGCTTAAATTGGGGATGTATTCCAACGAAAGCTTTATTGAAATCAGCACAAGTTTTTGAGTATTTGAAACATGCGGAAGATTACGGATTGTCCGTAAAAGAAGCCGATAAGGATTTTGATGCTGTTGTAAAACGTAGTCGTGGCGTTGCTGATGGAATGAGCAAAGGTGTTCAGTTCTTAATGAAGAAAAACAAAATTGACGTTATTAACGGTTTTGGAACCTTGAAAGCTGGAAAGAAACTAGACGTTAAAGATGCTGATGGAAAAGTAACCGAATACAGCGCAAAACATATTGTGATTGCTACAGGAGCGCGTTCACGTGAGTTACCAAGTTTGCCACAAGATGGTAAAAAGGTAATTGGATATCGTGAAGCCATGACGTTACCAACACAACCAAAAAAGATGATCGTTGTAGGATCGGGTGCAATTGGTGTTGAGTTTGCTTATTTCTATAATTCTATGGGAACGGAAGTTACGATTGTAGAATATATGCCAAAAATTGTTCCTGTGGAAGATGCGGATGTATCTAAACAATTGGAACGTTCGTTTAAGAAAAGTGGTATTAAGATTATGACTTCTGCGGAAGTGACTTCGGTTGATACTTCTGGCGATGGCGTAAAAGCAACTGTAAAAACAAAGAAAGGTGAAGAAGTATTGGAAGCTGATGTGGTACTTTCTGCGGTTGGAATTAAAACCAATATTGAAAATATCGGATTGGAAGCTGTTGGAATTGCTACCGATAGAGATAAAATTTTAGTAAACGATTATTACCAAACCAATATTCCAGGATATTACGCAATTGGAGATGTGACTCCAGGACAAGCTTTGGCACATGTTGCTTCTGCGGAAGGAATTTTATGTGTAGAGAAAATTGCAGGAATGCATGTAGAAGCGTTAGACTACGGAAATATCCCAGGATGTACGTATTGTTCTCCTGAAATTGCCTCTGTCGGTTTGACAGAAGCACAGGCAAAAGAACAAGGAATTGACATTAAAGTTGGAAAATTCCCATTCTCTGCTTCAGGAAAAGCAAGTGCTGGTGGAAATAAGGAAGGTTTTGTAAAAGTAATTTTTGATGCAAAATATGGTGAATGGTTAGGTTGCCACATGATTGGTGCAGGTGTAACTGATATGATTGCAGAAGCCGTTTTAGGTAGAAAGTTAGAAACTACAGGACACGAAGTATTGAAAGCGGTACATCCGCATCCAACCATGAGTGAAGCGGTGATGGAAGCCGTTGCCGATGCGTACGATGAAGTCATTCACATTTAATAATATATATTGAAAAGCTGCTCGTTTGAGTGGCTTTTTTTATGCTTTTCAAATACAGATTTATGAATCAGATCACAGAAACAAAAACCTTAAAAACCTTTCGCTGGATTGCTATTTTAGAAGGAATCTCCTATATCGCATTTTTTATAACAATGCCTTTAAAATATATGTATGAAATATTAATGCCTAATAAAATTGTTGGCATGGTGCATGGTGTTTTGTTTATTGCATATGTAGTACTCGCCTTGATCGTCGTAATTGAACAAAAATGGGGAATTAAACGTTTCTTGATTTTCTTTGTAGCTTCGTTAATTCCTTTTGCTACTTTTTATATTGAGCGAAAGTATTTGAGAGATAGATAATTTTGAAAATTTAAAAACATAAAAAAGCCATCCAATTTCTTGAATGACTTTTCCCTCAACCAACCTAATAACTGATATCCCACCTTCAGCTATGAAAAAATTGCACGAAACCATTCGTTTGGTTTCACACTCAAATATAGCTTAGAGAGGTCTTAATTTGTTCTTAAGTAAATGCCAAAACTTAACTAAAGTTTTCACAGAGAAACGTTAATTTTTAAGAGTTTTCCGTTATTTAGGGATTAAATCACAATACCAAAAAGCAGTATCCCAATCAGAAGTGTCTGAAGCACAAGCGTCTTCCTCTTTTTCTGATGGTGTGTAGGTTTTTAACACTTTTTCGCCTATACTAAAATCTATTGGTGATGAAAAAATTGGTCCATCAAAGACAAACGTATGGAATTCTCCATTTTCTCCACAAGGATCAACCGTTTCTGGCAAATCGTTGATAAAACTTTCATCCAAGATTCTTCCCACAAATGATTCATCTAAATGTTTCGCATTTACACAAACCGTAATGGCTTTAAATCCTAAAGAAATGAATTCTTTTAATAAAGCTTTGGTATCTTGTTTCCACAATGGAAAAACTCCTGTAATACCAACTTCTTGCAGTTTTTTTTCACGGTATTTTCGTAAGTCTTCTAGAAAAATATCTCCGAATATTCCGTGAGTGAAATTTTGTGTAACTAATTGTTGCATTGCGCTGTGCATAGTTTCATCATAATCGGACATGGTAACTTGCGCAGGAAAGTATATTTTTTGCAACGGAATCTGCAAGCGTTCTACTTGTGCATCCAGTAGTGCTTCTCGCAAACCGTGCATAGACACGCGTTCGTAGTCTTTGTTTACGGTAGTGACTAATTGTGTTACGTTGTATTCTTTCTGTCGTAAGACATGATATAAAGCCAGCGAAGAATCTTTTCCTGTGCTCCAATTGAAGTATGCTTTTTTCATAAATTAAGCTAAAAAACTCTGAATTGCCAATTGATAACTTTGCATACCAAAACCTAAAATAACACCTTTTGCATTCGGTGAAATATACGATTGATGGCGAAAAGCTTCTCTGCCAAATGTATTGGAAATATGAACTTCTACAACTGGCGTCGTAATTCCTTTGATAGCATCGCCAATACCAATAGAAGTATGAGTGTAAGCACCAGCGTTTAGGATAATGCCATCATAATCAAAACCAACTTCGTGTAATTTGTTAATCAATTCGCCTTCTACATTTGACTGATAATAGTTTAGTGTAGCTTCTGAAAATTCAGTTTGAAGCGTTTTAAAGTAATCTTCAAACGTAGCACTTCCGTAGATTTCTGGTTCGCGCTTTCCTAGTAGATTTAAGTTTGGACCATTGATGATAATGATATTCATGGCTATTGTTTTGGTAAAAATACGAATTTCAAAACACAAAAAAAGAAGCCGAAGCTTCCTTTTGTATTATTTTATGTGAAGAAATTTAATCTAAATTGAACAAGGCGCCAATATTAAAACTACTTCTTCTGTTGGTAACAGCGTCACCTGTATTGTTTTCAAAAATATCTACCAAACCAAATTGTTCTTGATATTCAATACATAATTTTACTTTGTCTGAAATTGGAAATTTGTAACCTATTCCAAGTGCCAAACCAAAATCTGTGCTCGTAAGTCCATCTTTTACATCATTTCCAAACGCTGTTTCTTCCGCATTTAGTAAAAAACCTGCATATCCTCCAAAGTTTAAATACCACTTTCTAGTGCTTCCAAAGTGCCAGTTTGCCATAACAGGAATTGTTAGGTAGTTTAATTTAAAATCTGCTGATGAAATTTGTGGGTCACCAGTATTATTAAAACTTTCCACAAAACCATCTGCCCAACCTTTTGAGTCATAAATAAGTCCTGTTTTAATTCCCCAACGATCTGAGAAATAGTATTCTCCAGAAGCACCAAAGTTAAAAGCAACTCTCGTTTTTGCGGCATTTCCTTGAATATCAGATACTGTCGCAAAGTTGATTCCTCCAATAGCTCCAATTTCAATTGTTCCTTTGTCTTGCGCTTGTAATTGCGAAAGACTTATAAAAGCCAATGCAATGCATGCTACTAATTTTTTCATGTTTTAATCTGTTTTAATTTTTGTTAATGAAGCTGCGAAAGTATTAAAATAGTTTGAAATGTTAATGTTTCGTGGATCATTTATTAATAAAAAAAGAAGCTTAAAAGCTCCCTATTTATAATATGATGAGTCATAAAAAAAGTGGAAGGTCCTTACGCTTCCACTTTCAACTTACATTTGTCTGTTATGTATATTTTTATTTTATAGATAAACTACGAATCCGATGTTTATCTGAAATCTATCTTTATCTGTGAAATCTTCATTTAAAGATACATTGTAACGAACTCCTGGTTCAATAGAGATATGATCTCCAATAAACCAAGCGTATCCACCGCCGATTCCTAACCAAAAAGGATTTTCATCCTGATTGTCAATTTTTGCACCAGTAACATCAAGTGTTATTGGAAATTTACTAGCAATATAGTATTTACCTCCTACTCTATAGGAAAATCCGTTTAAGTCTGTTTCTGAGTCTCCTCCGTATCCTAAACCGAATTTAAGCGCCAAATCATCCGCGATAAAGTATCCTCCGTCAAAACCAACATTATAGATATATTCACCATCTTGATTTGAAAAATAAATACCTGTATTTCCTAATGTTTCATTTCCTGTATTGGCTTCAATTAGCCATTTACCTTTTGCAGTTTGCATTCTAGTTGTATCGTCGTCTTGTGCATGTGAGGCAAACGAAAAACCAACCAAAGCTACTACAGCTAAAATAATTTTTTTCATTATTATAAATTTTTATTATTGATGTACAAAACTCCAGAAATACAGTAAAAATGCTTTGTTCAAACAGATTTTCTTTTGACTCAATCCGTTTTTAGCGACTAAAAAACCTTCTAAACTAAAAAAGAGGAAGCCAAGCTTCCTCTTTTTGTATATACTATTGTTTGTTTAAACTTTCTTAGAAGTGTAAAGCAAATCCAACGTTGAATTGTAAAACTCCTTCGTCAGTAAAATCTTCATTCAAAGAAACATTGTAACGAAGTCCTGGCTCGATAGAAACATTGTTTCCAATAAACCAAGCGTAACCAGCTCCAATTCCTAACCACATTGGGTTTTCTTGAGCATCTTTAATAGAAGATCCAGTTAAGTCAAGTGTTACAGGAATCATGCTTTTTACATAATACTTAGCTCCTAAACGGTACGAAAAGATATTCGTATCAGCTGCAGAGTTAGATCCGTAACCAAGACCAGCTTTAATAGCTAAATCGTCCATTACGAAGTATCCACCATCTAAACCAATGTTAAAAGTAGATTCTCCATCAACTGAAGTAAAGTAGATTCCAGTAGTTCCTAATACAGCATTTCCTGTGTTAGCTTCAATTAACCACTTTCCTTTTGCTGTTTGCCCTGTTGCTTTGTCACCGTCTTGTGCGTTTGCCGCGAAAGCGAATCCAAAAACAGCTACAGCTGCTAAAATAATTTTTTTCATCTTAAATAGTTTTTTAATTAATTCAGTGCAAAAGAACTACTTTTTTGTAAATTAAGCTACATTTGTTAACTAATTATTAACATAATTTAAAGCAACCTTTTTTATAACAAACTGACTATCAATTGTTTAATTTTTAACATATTTTTGTTAAGAATGTAAGAATTTACCCATGAAATGGACGCATACACTTAGAGATTTTCAGCACTTTTTAAGAATTGAACGTGGTTTGTCTGAAAATACAATTGTAAATTATTCGCACGATATTGAAAAACTCATTCGATTTGTGGAAAATAATGCAATTAATCATTCGCCTTTATCAATTGATGAAGCTACTGTGCAACAATTTATATACGAAATAGCAAAGGTGTTAAATGCACGTTCGCAAACACGAATTATTTCTGGATTAAAGAGCTTTTTTAATTATCTTGTTTTTGAAGATTATCGAAAAGACAATCCTACTGAACTGATTGAAGCGCCAAAGATTGGTAGAAAATTACCTGATACACTTGCACTAAAAGATATTGAAAAACTGATTGCTGCGATTGATTTGAGTAAAAATGAAGGACATCGCAATAAAGCCATTATTGAAACTTTATATGGTTGTGGTTTGCGCGTGAGCGAATTAGTCAATCTTAAGATTTCTGATTTGTTTTTTGACGAAGGTTTCATCAGAGTCACTGGAAAAGGTGATAAACAACGTTTTGTTCCTATTAGTAGCATCACCAAAAAATACATCAATCTTTATATACAAGGACAACGACAACATGTTCCTTACATTCCTGAGTTTGGCGATACGGTTTTTTTAAATAGACGCGGAAAACAATTGACACGTGTGATGATTTTTACGATTGTGAAACGTTTGACAGAGAAATCAGGATTAAAAAAGAACATTTCACCACATACGTTCAGACATTCGTTTGCGACACATTTACTTGAAAATGGTGCCGATTTACGTGCTATACAATTAATGTTGGGACACGAAAGCATTACCACTACAGAAATTTACATGCATGTCGATCGAAGTCATTTGGCAAAAGTGATGGAAAAATATCATCCAAGAACATAAAAAAAGCAGAAACCTTTTCTTCAAAGATTTCTGCTTTTCCTTTTTCAGCATTACTATTTTCTGTATTAACAGGTTTTCCAACATTCCTTTACGGAACTTGTTTCCCCTACAAAGACACTATTACAGTAACACATAAAAGAAGATGTTACGGAGGATTCTTTTCCTCCATTGGCTTGCACTTGGTCAATTTTCGTAAGTGCATCTACGCCAGTTAGATTCAAGATTTTCTTTAACATGTCAGGCTTTATTTAGGTTATACTTAAAATTAACCATAAATAATATCATTTCGTCATTGGTTTGCCATAAACAATAAACGTGAATACCGTAGTTAAGAAAACTTTAGTATTCACGTTTTTATAATTTCTTGAGGCTATTTTACTGCTTATTTGGCAATATTTACAGCTCTTGTTTCTCTAATAACTGTAATTTTCACTTGTCCAGGGTAAGTCATATCCGTTTGAATTTTCTGTGAAATGTTAAATGACAATTCCGCAGCTTTTGCATCATCTACTTTTTCGCTTTCAACAATTACACGTAATTCTCTACCTGCTTGAATTGCGTATGCTTTTTTCACTCCGCTAAATCCAAATGCAATGTCTTCTAAGTCTTTTAAACGTTGAATATAACTGTCTAATACTTGACGACGCGCGCCTGGTCTTGCTCCAGAAATAGCATCACAAACCTGTACAATTGGCGATAATAACGAAATCATTTCTATTTCATCGTGATGCGCTCCAATGGCATTGCATACTTCTGGTTTTTCACCGTATTTTTCTGCCCATTGCATTCCTAAAATTGCGTGTGGCACTTCGGTTTCTGTGTCTGGCACTTTTCCGATATCGTGTAGCAATCCTGCTCTTTTTGCCAATTTCGGATTCAATCCTAATTCGGCAGCCATCACGCCACAAAGCTTCGCTACTTCACGCGAGTGTTGTAATAAGTTTTGTCCGTAAGAAGAACGATATTTCATTCTACCAACCGTTTTTATCAACTCTGGATGTAAACCGTGAATTCCTAAATCGATTACGGTACGCTTCCCTACTTCAATGATTTCTTCATCGATTTGCTTGCGTGTTTTCTTTACGACTTCTTCTATTCGTGCTGGGTGAATTCGTCCGTCAGTAACCAATCTGTGTAATGATAGACGTGCAATCTCTCTACGAACTGAGTCAAAACATGATAAAATGATGGCTTCTGGTGTATCATCCACAATAATTTCAACTCCAGTTGCCGCTTCTAAAGCTCTAATATTTCGTCCTTCTCTACCAATAATACGTCCTTTTACATCGTCTGATTCTATATTAAATACAGAAACACAGTTTTCTACGGCTTCTTCTGTTCCTATACGTTGAATGGTATTGATGATAACTTTTTTCGCTTCTTGCTGCGCAGTCATTTTTGCTTCTTCCAATTTTGCTTGAATATAGCTCATTGCGTCTGTTTTTGCTTCTTCTTTTAAAGAGGCAACCAATTGTTCTTTGGCTTCGTCGGCAGATAAACCAGAAATTACTTCCAATTGTTCTATTTGACTTTTGTGCAAACGCTCTACTTCCGTTTTCTTTTTTTCAATAAAATCTAATCGGTAATTGTAATCTTTTACTTTAGATTCTAATTCCTGATTGATCTTTTTATTCTTCGATAATTCGCTAGAAATTTGAGATTCTTTATCGCGTGTGCGCTTTTCAGCTTCTGCCATTTTTTTATCTTTCGATAAGATAAATTTTTCGTGTTCTGCTTTTAGTTCGAGGAATTTTTCTTTGGCTTGAAGAATTTTGTCTTTCTTCACATTTTCGGCATTTGCTTTCGCATCTTTTAATACTGAAGAAGCTTCTTTTTTGGCTTCTTCAATGATTTTTGAAGCTTGTTTTTTCTCCAAACTTTTTGCTATGGCAAAGCCTATGATTAAACCAATCGCGCCAACGGCGACTGCAATTATGATTGTCATATTATCCATCATCTGTCGTCTTAATTATGTATTCATTTTTTAAGGTAAAAACCTTAGCATTCACTTTTCAGTGAATTTGTTCAACTTTTAGTTTGATGATTGTGTTGCAACATTCGCAAACTAAAAGTGTAATTTTTGGGTTCTACTTGTAATTTTATGTTTGTATTTTGAACACTTAAAAATCTTCACATAAACTACAAGATTCTTTTCTTCAAAGAGATTAGTTCAACTTACAATTTTATGTGCCTTTTGAACACTTAAAAAATTTTCGAATCGAACTTCAAGATCCTTTTATGCAAAGGGATTAGTTCAACTTACAATTTTGTGCGCCTTTTGAACACTTAAAAAATTTTAGAATCGAACTTCAAGATCCCTTTATGCAAAGGGATTAGTTCAACTTACAATTTTGTGCGCCTTTTGAACACTTAAAAAATTTTAGAATCGAACTTCAAGATCCCTTTATGCAAAGGGATTAGTTCAACTTACAATTTTGTGTGCGTCCTTCGGACTTCACAAAATTGAGTTTCACTAAAAAAGCCTACATTGATTAGAGTTTTGTATAAACTCCAAAAAACAAGTTTAGAGCTAACAGATTGATCAAGGATCTGCTCGAATACCAAACAAGTTTAGTATAGCAGCTTGCTTTTACAACCATGACTCACTCTTTTTAATTATATTAACGTTGAGTTTATCAAAAATAAAAACCAATGTAGGCAGTAACCTATTTATATTTTAAAGAACTTTTTTATTATCAACTAAGCTGCGCTTTTAGCAAATCGTCCAGCGCTTTTAATTTTTCTTCTAGTACTTTTTGATTGGTATCTTTATCGATGGCTTTTTGTTCTACTTGTGAAGCAAATTGCAAGGCACACATTGCCAAAACATCTTGCTTATCTCTCACCGCGTAGTTTTGCTCAAATTGTTTAATCATTGCTTCTATTTTTTTTGCCGCTTTGCGCAAACCTTCTTCTTGGCTCGCTGGGATGGTTAGTGGATATACTCTATCCGCAATAGAAAGCTTTATTTTGAGCTTGTTTTCCATAGTGTAAAGAACTATCTTTTTTATTCAGCCAATTGTGCAATACAATGGTCAATTTGCCGAATTAGTGTATTTATTTTAAGCTTAGCTTCTTTTTTGTTATTATCACTGCCGAGCATCGAATTTGCAATTTTTAACGTATTATACTTTTCTTCCCATTGAGAGATTTCTTCGTGTAAACGTTGTGATTCTTCCTTTGAATTGGTTAATTCTTGACGTAGTTGTTGATTTTTTTGTTCCAAGACTTGAAGCCTATGAAGCATCTCACTTACGCTATTTTCAAGAGAATCAACGATTTTCAAAGTACTATTCATTACATTTTTATTCAATGCATACGGTTACAAATTTAGCATTCATAAAATTAGTTCGCAAGGGTTTTGACTATTATTTAAAGTAATACTTTAAGATTCGTATTTTTTTTGGTGTAGTTTTTGAATTTAAAGATTTCAAATTAACTAAGTATTAGCTATTTTAGCTTCTCAAACGCATTTTTGATTTATGTACAGACTGTTTTTTATTTTTCTATTTTTCTTTTCTTTTGCCTTTTCTCAAAAAAAATATCCTCAAAACGATTTTAGATCGCCGTTAGATATTCCTATTATTTTGTCGGGAACTTTTGGAGAACTGCGCAGCAATCATTTTCATTCTGGTATTGATATTAAAACGAAACAGAAAGAAGGTTTTGAAGTGTTTGCCATTGGTGATGGACATGTGTCTCGCATTAAGATTCAGCATTGGGGATTTGGAAAAGCCTTGTACATTACACATACAAATGGATATACTTCGGTATATGCACATTTGAAGAAACTTGCTCCAAAACTTGAAGCATATTTGAAAAAACAGCAATACGCTAAAGAAAGTTATGAGATACAATTGTACCCAAAAGCAGGTGAATTGGTTGTTAAAAAAGGAGAAGTCATTGCATATTCTGGGAATAGTGGTTCTTCTGGCGGACCACATTTGCACTTTGAAATTCGCGATGCAGCTTCCAAACCAATGAATCCGATGTTGTTTGGTATTGATGTAAAGGATTCTCACCATCCGACCGTAAATGGTGTGTTTGCTTATGCGTTGTCTGATGCGGCTCAGATTAATGCTTCTAATAAAGTTGTGCAATTACAGTTGAAAAAAGCAAAGGAGAAAAATAGCTTTATCGCTTCAAAAGTATACGCTTCTGGTGTGATTGGCTTGGGAATTAACTCGTACGACCGACAAGATTTGGCTTTCAATAAAAACGGAATTTATCAATTAGAAACCTTTGTGAATGGCATCAAAAATTTCAGTTATACCTTTAATAAGTTTTCTTTTGGCGAATCGAGATATATTAATACATTGATTGATTATGCTCGTTTTAAAGAAAAAAAGCAACGTGTACAACGCTGTTTTGTAACTCCTGCAAACAAACTAAGTATTTATAACGATGTCGTTAATAACGGACGCATTCACATTGAAGAAGGAAAAGAATATACCGTAGTGCTCAAAGTGAAAGATTTTAAAGATAATGTGACTACAATTACGGTTCCGATTGTTGGAAAAACACAACCAATCAAACAAAAGAAAAAGGAAAAAATTACTCAGAATTTCATCACACGTAATGCAGAACATTCAATTAAAGAAGGTGATGTAAGTGTGTATATTCCGAAAAATACATTTTATGAAGATTTCTATTTCGATCTTTCAAAAGATAAAAAAGGACACTATAAAATTCACAATGATAAAGTTGCGGCGCACAAAAACTTCGTTATTACTTTTGATGTTTCTAAATATCCTGCCAAAGAACGCAAACAATTATTTATTGCAAGTCTAAATTCTAAGAAGAAACCTTCATACAGCAGAACCAAAAAGAAAGGTGCAAAATTTACCACAAGTACCAAAAATTTGGGAACGTACTTTATTGCAAAAGATTCCATTCCTCCAAAGGTAAAACCAATTAATTTTGCAAAAGACAAGTGGATTTCTTCCAAAAAATATTTAAAAATTAAAGTAACGGACAATCTTTCTGGTGTGCGAAGTTATCGCGGAACTATTAACGGGAAGTGGATTTTGTTTGAATATGACGCCAAAAAAGGCATGCTCACCTACGATTTTAGTGACATTATTTTTACGGAAGCAAAACATAATTTAAAGTTGATCGTTACTGATAATGTTGGAAATAGTACTACTTTTACCAGCACATTTTATAGAAAAATTAAAAACTAAGACTATTGAAACCAATACGATATCTGTTTTTCTTCGGTTTTTTATTGTTTGCTAATTTTATCATTGCGCAAACGGGAACCGTTAGAGGAATTATTTTAGATGCCAATAATCAACCAATTGATGCCGTAAATATTAAAACTTCTGTCGGCACTGGAACACAAACCAATAAGAATGGTTTTTTTAAAATTGTAGTTCCCGCCAACGAAAATGTAACGTTAACGATGACGCATATTGCGCACAAACGTATTCAGTTTACGGTGAAGTTGAAAAATGGAGAAGATTATGAAATTTTTCCAATCATGTCTACCACGACAGAACAAATAGATATTGTTGTCATAGAATCTGGCAAACGAAAAGCTGTGGAAGGAATTCAAACGGTTTCCGCGGAGACAGTTCGGTTGATTCCTGGTGCCAATCCTGGAGTAGAGAATTTATTAATGTCTTTCCCTGGAATTAATAACAACAACGAATTAAGTACACAATATTCGGTTCGTGGTGGAAATTACGACGAAAACTTAGTGTATGTGAATGAAATTGAAGTATATCGTCCGTTTTTAATTCGTTCAGGACAACAAGAAGGTTTGAGTTTTGTAAATACCGATTTGGTACAAAATGTAGATTTTTCCGCAGGTGGATTTCAAGCAAAATTTGGCGACAAACTTTCTTCTGTATTAGATATTACCTACAAAAGACCTGTTCGCTTTGGCGGACGTGTAAATCTGAGTCTTCTTGGCGGAAGTGCTTCTATTGAAACATCAAGTAAAGACAGTAAATTTTCGACCATTTCTGGAATTCGCTTTCGCGACAATAGTTTGTTGGTAAATAGTAAACAAACGGAAACCAATTTTAGACCGCGTTTTGTTGATTTTCAAACGTATGTAACATATAAATTTTCAGACAAGTTTCACCTAAACTTTTTAGGAAATGTAGCGTTTAACGATTATGATTACGAACCATTAACACGCCAAACCAACTTCGGAACTTTGCAAGATCCGATAGCATTATTGGTGTTTTATGAAGGTCAGGAAGAAGATCGTTACCGAACGTATTTTGGAGCCTTGAAAGCAAATTATTTTTTGAATGATGATGTTACATTGAAGTTTATCGCTTCTGCATATCACACCACAGAACAGGAACATTTTGATATTTTTGCACAATATCGTTTGGGAGAAGTAAATACCAATATTGGCGATCAAGATTTAGGAAATGTTGAATTTAGCGAAGGAATTGGTTCGCAGTTAAATCACGGTCGTAACGACTTAGATGCGCTCATTTTTAATGTAGAACACAAAGGAACATATGAAATAGAAGGCGACGATAATCAAATAGATTGGGGAATTAAGTATACACATGAAGACATTCGTGATCGTTTGATTGAATGGGAAGTGATTGATTCTGCTGGTTTTTCTATTCGTCCGCCATTACCACAATTTTCAAACAATCAGCCATACGATGCTTTTGAAGGTCCATTGGAACCTTTTCAATCGGTTCGTGCTCGAAATAATACACAAATTGATCGCGTTTCAGGATTTGCTCAATGGAGTAAACAATCGATGCTTGGCGAACACGAAATATACACCAATATTGGAGTTCGCGCACATAGTTGGACGATAAATGGTGATGGAATTGAAAGCAAAACACAAGCTGTAGTAAGTCCGCGAGCGCAATTTGCTATTAAACCTAATTGGAAACAAGATATGTTGTTTCGTTTGTCAGGAGGATTTTACCACCAACCGCCATTTTACAGGGAATTACGAGGTTTTGATGGTGTTGTAAATCCGAATGTAAAAGCACAACAGTCCATTCATGTCGTTTTGGGAAATGATTACAGTTTTAAACTTTGGGACAGACCTTTTAAGTTAACTTCGGAAGCCTATTATAAAAATTTATCAGACGTAAATGCGTATACACTTGAAAACGTCCGTATTCGTTACCGTGCAGATAATGTGGCAAAAGCGTATGCGTATGGTTTTGACATGCGTTTGAATGGTGAATTTGTACCAGGAACTGAAAGTTGGGTAAGTTTTGGCTATTTAAAAACAGAGGAAAACATCAATAATCGTGGATATATTAGCAGACCTACCGATCAACGCTTAAAATTTGCAGTGTTGTTTCAAGATTATATGCGAAAGATTCCGAATTTAAAATTGTATTTAAATTTAACGTATAATACAGGATTGCCTGGCGGATCACCAAGTTATGCTGATCCGTATTTATTTCAAAGCAAATTGCCCGATTACAAACGTGCAGACGTAGGTTTCTCGTATGTATTGGTGGATAAAGACAAGCAATTTGACAGCGGATGGTTGTCTGCATTTAAAGAACTCAACGTAGGTTTTGAGATTTTTAACGTGTTTGATGTGCAAAACTCAATTACCAATACTTGGGTTCGAGATGTGTATACAAAACGTCAATTTGGAATCCCAAATTTCTTGACAGGTCGTGTGTTTAACGTAAAGATGGGCATGCGATTCTAGGTGTTAGGTGTTAGGGATTTGGGATTAAGGATTAGGGATTAGTTCTCACTCACAACTCATAATTCATAACTCATAACTCATAACTCATAACTCATAACTAAAAAAAGACAACTGTAATTTGAAATTGAAAAGAACATTATTTTGAAAAAATTACTCCTTATTATCATTATATTCTTCGGAATTCAACAAAGCAACGCGCAAAAGAAGATTTATGTGAGTGACAAGTTTGAAAAACTCTCAAAAGATCATAAAATTATTGCAATTCTTCCTTTTCAAACAACTTTAAAACTGAAAACAGAAGTAAAATCTTACAGTAAAGAACAGATTGACAAGCTCGAACAAAAAGAAGGTATTGCCGTACAACAAGCGTTGGAAAGTTATTTTTTGAATAGAAAACGTAAAAAGAAACTCAAAATTGAATTTCAGGATATCAATACAACCAATCGTATTTTAACGAAAGAGAATATTACTTCTGAAAATATTGATATTTACGCTCCGCAAGAATTGTGTAAAATTTTAAAAGTAGATGCAATTATTAATGGTTCGCTGACGTCTCGCCTATTACTTTCAAAGGAAGTTGATACATCTTTTGACCTGATTACCTTTTTAAAAGGAAAGTCCGATTACGGAAAAATCATTATTAAATTAAGTGATAAAAATACAGGAAAGTTATTGTGGCGTTATGAAAAAACCATCAATCGTAAATCTGGAAAAAATACCTCAGCAATTATTGATAAGATGATGCGAAAAGCGAGTAGAAAGTTTCCGTATGAGGAGAAGCTTTGATCGTTAATTCACTTCTTCTATCACTTCTACTTTTACATTATTTTGATAGTTGCTTTTTTCAATAACGATTCCGTTTTTGTCTTTTTTGATGACTTCTCCGTTAAGTTTGCCATTCGTCCAAACACCTGAAAGATTTTCACCATTTTTAAAGAAAACGGTTCCTTTGCCATGTCGCACATCATCTTTCCAAAAGCCTTCATATTTTTGTCCGTCTTCCCAAAGATATGTTCCAAAACCATTTCTTTTATCGTTTTCCCATGCGCCAGTATATCCTAAGTCTGGCAAAAATTCCATCAGATATGTGTTGGGATTTTTCAATTCTAAAATTGTTTTGAATTTATTCGGATAGCGATCTATTACAGGAACCAAATATTTGCTGGTCGCAGAAAAACCTAATTGATCTACTACTACATAGTTGACATGTTTACTTTTTAAGTATTCAATTTGCGCTTCACGATCTAGCGTTTTTTGAAAACCTGTTACGTATTTTTCGGATACGAGATAGAATAATCCTTCCTTTCGAACGCTAGTCACGGTATTTTCAGAAGCTTTTTTGTTAATTAATTTCGCTATTTCAAAGTAGTTTTTATAGTTGTTGGCATAAACACCTGCCGCTTTTTCCTTTAATTTTGGAATTGACTGTTTTCCATAGGCAAAAGTCCAAATACTTAAGATCAGCACCATTGTCACAGGAACAAAATAGCGTATTCGTCGTGAAGCTACTTTTTTGCGTAGTAGCATCAAAAGTTGCAGTATCCCAAAAATCAATAGAAAGAGTAGCAAAGGAATGATAGGTACTAAAAAGCGTGTTCCGTACCAAACACTTGGCCATAACAATAGTAAACCAAAAAAAGCGAGGATGTACGATGCTATCAAGATTCTGAATTTTGGCAGTTTGTAGATTCCGAAAGCAATTCCACCTAAGAGCAAAAACCCGAGAAACCATATTATTATTGGCACTGCCACATCATCGTATATAATGTCACCAACTTGTACCAAACCCGAAGGTATTTCTTTGGTAATGTATCTTTCGAGATTTAAAATAATTCTGTCTATTATTTCTGAAAAGCTCACCGTTCCAAGTTCAGGCTGATACGGATTTTTTAAAGATAGTTGCGAAACGTACGTATTTCCTACGGCATTCCAATTGCGAAGCATCCACGGAAAATATAAGAGGGCAAAACCACCTATGAAACTGTATAGGTATTTCCAATGTTTTTTTAGCAGTAAGAAAAAAGCAATACTTATTAGTAACGCCAACGCGACAGAACGAATGTAGAATGAAAAAGTGACGCAAATGACCAATAACACAAAACGTCCGTTTTTAAATACTGGTTTTGAAAAATCTATTTTTAAAGTGAGAAGAATTCCAACTAACGAGAAAAATAGAAACGGAATTTCGCTCATCATGATTGTGGAATATTCCAAAATATGATAGTTGAGTAACGTAATAAAACTTACCGCAAATGCAATATTATTGTTCTCTGTGAGACATTTTACAAGGAAAAATAGCAATAGAATTGATCCGAAAAGTAATATTCCATTGAAATTTTTTATTGAAATAATGTCGTTTGAAAATACTTTTGAAACACCAGCAATCAAAAGTGGATATCCTGGCGGATAGTGGTAATGTGCTTCTTTTTCTTTGTGATGAATGTTTGTATAACCTTCTCCATTTGCAATGGCAGTTCCTAAAATATAGTAACTTGCATTGTCACCAACAAGGCTTATTTTTTCATCAAAAATACTACTGTAAATTTTGAGAAAAGCAAGTAACAGTATACTAATGTAACTAATGCTAATAAAGATACGATTTGAAAGAATGGTTTTTAACATTATCGTTTTAGCGTTTCAGATGATTATATCTTAAAATCGTTCTCAATATAAAGATAATGCCAATACTTTCATAAAAAAAGCGAGTCCGACATTGAACTCGCTTTGCGTTTAGGTTCGCTTCGCTCAATTAAAAGATTTAAAAATTCAATGATTCAAGGTTATTTCGATTTTAAGTTGTGATACATAAAGAAGCATGTTCTTTTATGAATAAACTTATTGCTTTTAAATCTTCAATTATAAAGTTCGACTTTGGAAACTTTGCTATTAGACTTGTTTCTGCGTCGCAAAACCTCTTAGAACGCTTTGCTTTTAGAACTTTTCTTAACTTACTAAAACTTTTTGAATCGTCATTGCGAACACAGTGAAGCAATCTGTTTCTTTTTAATCTGTTTCGTACTTTGAAACTAATTGATACATTTCCAAATTTTCAAATTGCCAAATTAATTAGACGCGCTTTAGGTTTATAAAGATTCAATCTTTTAATTATTGTAGTGATTTAAATCTATTTACGAATTAGCATATTCGTGTAACGTTTGCACTAAATAATCAATTTCTTCTTTGGTATTGAATTTTGAAAAAGAGAAACGCAACGATGGTTTTTCTAAGTCTTCATCACTCAAAATTGCTCTTAGTACGTGTGAACCTTTGCTGCTTCCCGACTGGCAAGCACTTCCTTTGGAGCAAGCAATTCCTTTTAAGTCCATATGAAAAAGCAACATTAATGCTTTTTGTTGATCGAACGGTAAACACACATTGACCAATGTGTAGGTACTTTTTGTCGTTTCATGACAGTTTCCGTTGAATTTTACTTCTGGCATCACTTTTTTGAGTTCGTCCATAAAGTAAGTTTTTAAACCTTCCACATAGGCTTTTTCTTCAGCTAAATTATCATATGCCAAACGGAAAGCTTCTTCCAGACCAACTACATTGTGTACAGCTTCTGTTCCTGCTCTGAATCCGCGTTCTTGCGAACCTCCAAAAATTAGTGGTTTGAGTCCAGAATCTTTTCTGATAAAAGCAAAACCAATTCCTTTAGGTCCGTGAAACTTATGTGCGGCAGCAGCCATAAAATCAACAGCATTTTTTTGTACGTCCCATTCAAAATGTCCGATAGATTGTACGGTGTCTGAATGAAATAATGCACCATATTCTTTACAAATATTTGCAACTTTGTCTACATCTAAAATGTTTCCTATTTCGTTGTTTACGTGCATTAAACTGACCAATTTCTTAGAACTGTCTGCTTTCAATAAGGCTTCCAAATCATCATAATCTGGTGTTCCGCACGGTTGTAATTTCACATAAGCAACTTTAATATCACATTCAACACGTAGCTGTTCTACCGTATGCAACACTGCGTGATGTTCAATTGGCGATGTAATGATTGTGGTAACTCCTAAGTCTCTTACCGAACAACGCAATGCCATATTATCTGCTTCCGTTCCACCCGAAGTAAAAATAATTTCTTGAGGGGAAGCATTTAGGTATTTTGCAATTGTTTTGCGTGCGGTTTCTATGAGTGTTTTAGACGATCGTCCGAAGCTATGCGTCGAAGATGGATTGCCATAATTCTCCTCTAGTGCTTTTTTGATGCGATCTACAACTTCAGGTCGAATTTGTGTGGTCGCTGCACTATCAAAATATACGTTCTTCATTCTTTAGTTTGTGTAAATAGGATTGGATGAAAAAATGATGAACAAAAATAGTCTAAATAAAATTATTAACAATAAGTTTGGATATAAATAGAGTTTTCTTAATACTTTTGTCCTATACATGTATACTTAAATTTATAATAAATCATTGATGAAAAAATTACTGTTGCTTTTCGTATGCTCATTTGCTTTTTTTAGTTGTGATGACGGAGATTTAACGCTGGAAGAAATTGATTTAACTTCAGATGCTACCGCGAGTGCTTGCAATTTGCAGTCTGGAGTTACATTGTTATTTAAGATTAATGGTTCGGAAACTTTAATTTTGGAAGTACCCGCAGATTTGATTATTAATGAGGCAACAACAGAAGAAGAACCACGAACGGAAGAATTAAATAGTAGCGCTTTTTGCTACTACCGAAGCTTCGATACTGCCATAACTAATGCTTATTTTTGTGATGAATTGCCTTCTGACGTTCCAATTACTTTAGAGTATACTGCCGTAGCTGGAACCGTAGAAGTGATTACTACGGAGATAATTGTTGGAACAACCGTTGAAAGTTATTCACATTCAATTGTATTGAGAGATGTTGTTTTTACTGGAACGAACGGACAAGATGTACGTTATAACGAGTTTATTTATGAAAATAGTCTTGTAACACCTGTTGAATAGGTTTTATTATTTTGGATTTTGGTAGATATATACTTCCGTAGCACCTAATCCGTATTTTTGATAATTGGCGTCATAGTATTTTACATTGTCATAACGACGAAATAGATATTCGAGTTCTTGCTTTAACACACCTGCACCAACTCCGTGAATAAATACGACTTTGGGAATACGCTTTCTGATGGCAAATTCCAATTGTCCTTTTGCTGTATTTGTTTGTAGTGTAAGCATGTCGTAATTGCTCATACCTTTGGAAGATTTTGTTAGTTGGTGAATGTGTAAATCGACTTCCAAAATTGTTTCTACACGTTCTTTTTTGGTTTTTTCTAACGTACGTTTGCGCTTTTTTGCAGCTTCTTTTTCTTGAATAGCGCTAAATATTTTTTGGTTGGATAAATCGCGTGCTATTTCATCAGAAGTAATTTTTACCAACTCGGAAGCTTCAAATGTCAACGGAAAACCTTCGTCAGTTTCTACCGTAATGGTTGTATTTTGTATGGCGCTTACTTCACCTTTAATAATATCATCAATTGCTTCTACCCGATCGCCTATATTAAAATTCATAATTCTTTTATTTCTTTTATTCTTCTTCTTCCGCTTCGTATTTTTCTCTGTTAAAATATTCCTGATTGTCGTACTCTCGTCGTTTATTAGACGTTTGCATGGAAGTTACTTTGTACAATCCAAACATCATGGCACATACGGCAATTACCGTAATTACAATTTGTTTTTCTCCTTGTATTTCTTCTCGAAAGAGCAACAATCCGCCTCCAAAGAAAACTAGAAAAAAATAAAATGCTGTTGTATATTTAGATTTCACGCTGATGTTATTTTAGATTGTAAAAGTACTATTTTCTTCCCTACAAAATCTATTTATGTCAAAACTGAATTTTATTTTTAAAATTTCTTTCCTTTTTTCGTAACAAATTTTAAACATTGATTACTTATCTCTGAGTTGAAGATGCAAAAAGTATTTTTTTATCTTTAGTGAATTAAAATTCAAAATTAGTATGGTGACAAAGTCGCTACTTTTTTCTTTGCTGAGTCTTGAAGATTATATGCTTCCGTGTTTTGCCAAAAAATACATTGGTATTGATTGTATGGGTTGTGGAATTCAACGATCGTTAGCATTTATTTTACGTGGTGAGTTTGTAGCTGCTTTTAAAATGTATCCGGCGATTTATACATTAATTTTGCTTTTTGTAGTAGCTGGTATCAATATTTTTTATAAATTCAGTTTTACATCAAAGCTTATTCAGTATTTAGCCGTGATTAATGTTACAATTATTATTATTAGTTTTATCAATAAATATTTAAATTAAATAACCAAACTATCAGATTATGGAAAATAGAAAATTACCCAATGACGTACTCATTATTATTTTAGGAATTTTGTCAATTGTAGGTTGCTGTTTTTGGGGTGTTGTAGGACTTGTACTTGGATTAGTTACATTGTATTTAGCCTCAAACGCTACTAAAATATATCAACAGAATCCAGATGGATATGATAACTATTCCAATATTAAAATAGGACGAGTACTTGCCATTATTGGTATTGTATTGAGTGTTCTATACTTACTTCTTATGATTTGGATGATTGCTACTTTTGGTTGGGAAGCAATGCAAGACCAAGAAGAAATGCGTAGACTTATGGAAGAAAAATTCGGTCAGTAATTATACCGATACATTTATATACAAAGAGCGAACATTATTAAAATGTTCGCTCTTTTTTATTTTTAAATTTTGAGATTTTTAAAATCCTGATGCGATTCCACCAATGATGGCAAAACCAAATATCAATACAAAGATTCCAATAACGACTAACATCATGACTCCAATAAACTTAAAAAATGATTTTAAGTTAGAGAATGCTACTGTTAATTCTTCTGTGTTCTTTTCGATTAATGCAGTTTTCATTTTTCTCGAAAATTTATAGAGATACAATACTGGAAAAAAGTACAGTGCCGCCATTATAATATAAATAAATGCTACAAACGCTATAGGCAAACCTTGTGCTTGAAAAGCATTGTTAGTACTAACGGCAGAAGACATCACGATGATGATTACTGCTAATAGTACAAATAGTCCAACAAGAATAAATCCTACGATTGAGAGCATAAATGCCCATTTTGCAGCTTCCCGTAAGTACTTTTTTGATATATCATTTAATCGCAATTCGAAATCATCGAATACAGAATTGGTTTCTTGTTGTCCAAATGGCATTATTCAAATTCTTTAAGAGTTTTTGTAATAATTGCAACACATTCTAGTAATTGCTCTTTTGTCATGACTAATGGTGGTGCAAAACGAATGATGTTTCCATGTGTTGGTTTTGCTAATAATCCATTTTTCTTTAGTGCTACACAAATATTCCAAGCTGTATCACTTTCTTCATCATCATTGATTACGATTGCATTCAACAATCCTTTTCCTCTAACGAGATTTACAATGTTGCTTGTTTGTATGTATTTGTTTAATTCACTTCTGAACAGTTCTCCTAATTGATAAGCATTTTCAGCCAATTCTTCATCTGTTACTACTTCTAAAGCTGCCATAGCGACTGCTGCTGCTACAGGATTTCCTCCAAAAGTAGAACCGTGATTTCCAGGACGAATTACGCTCATAATATCATCGTTTGCTAATACTGCTGAAACTGGATATGCTCCGCCAGACAATGCTTTTCCTAAGATTAAAACATCTGGTTTTACATCGGGTGTTCCGCTACAGTTTTTCTTTTCGCAAGAACAGTTTCCGCAAGTTGCTAATAATCTTCCTGTACGTGCAATACCTGTTTGTACCTCATCAGCGATAAATAATACGTTGTATTGCTCACATAATGCTTTGGCTTTTGCTAAATATCCTTCGGTTGGCACATATACTCCAGCTTCTCCTTGAATTGGTTCTACTAAAAATCCTGCCACATTCGGATTGTTTTTTAAAGCTTCTTCTAGTGCTGTAATGTTATCGTATTCAATTTTGATAAATCCGTCTGTATAAGGACCAAAATTTTTACGCGCTACAGGATCGTTTGAAAACGAAATAATTGTCGTTGTACGACCGTGAAAGTTGTTTTCACAGACAATAATTTCTGCTTCATTTTCCGCAATTCCTTTTTTCTCATACGCCCATTTTCTACAGATTTTTAAAGCCGTTTCTACCGCTTCTGCTCCTGTATTCATTGGCAATAATTTGTCAAAGTTAAAATACTCTGAGGCAAATTTTTCATAACGTCCTAGCATGTCATTGTAAAACGCACGTGAAGTTAATGTGAGTGTTTGTGCTTGTGACACCATCGCATTTACAATTTTTGGATGACAATGTCCTTGGTTTACTGCTGAGTATGCAGAAAGAAAGTCGTAATATTTTACGCCTTCTACGTCCCAAACATGTACACCTTCACCTCTACTCAAAACCACAGGAAGTGGATGATAGTTGTGTGCTCCGTACTTGTCTTCTAATTCAATTGCTTTTTGAGATGTTAATTGTTCTAAAACAGCCATTTTAATAAAGTTTTAATGATGTATAAAATAACCATTCCTACTGTACCTTTATCCTTTCGAAGAACTCGAAAATTCAGCGTGGGAGAGAAATCATCCCTAGAGAGTTGCAAAATACTAAATATTTTCGATTCAAATTAACATCTTATTCAGATATTTTAGCCGATAATGATGATACTTGGAGCTCCAAACGTTTCATTTCACGTAAAATGGCGCGTTTGTCCATTTGCATCCATCCAAATAGTTTTATCATAGACATCATCATCGTACAGATAACAATTCCCAATCCCCATTTTATCAATTCATTGGTTGCTGTGACGTTGAAAAATTGAATAAAACAATAAATTAGTACGCCAAAAACTGCCAAATTTACAATGTTCATAATGACTGCCAGCCAGCCAAGTTTTCCTTTAAAGATACTTTTGACAGATCCGAAAAGACCTTGTTCGTCTAATTCTTCATAAAATTTTGATTCTTCTTCCGTTAGCGTTTCTTTTATTAACGTATCGATGTCTTCCATTGTGCTCATAATTTCTATTTTTTTAATTGTTTTTTTAATTGTTCTCGCGCATGATATAAGCGTGATTTTGCTGTTCCAACTGATATGTTCAAGATTTGAGCAATGTCTTTTAAAGAATGTTCATATACGTAAAATAAGTGTACTATTTGCCGTTGCGGCACAGACAATTTTGTAATAGCTTCTTTTAATTGTTGCTTTACCTGCGATGTGTCAGTTGACGGAATTTCTTGGATGGATTTGGTAACTTTGTAATCGTCTCGTTTTTGCTGTTGCTTTGAGATGGCACGTGTCCAATCGATTGATTTTCTATGTACGATTCGCAATGCCCAATTTTTGAAACGTTCAGGTTGTTGCAAGGTGTGAATTTTAGCAATAATGAGCTTCCAACTATCTTGTGCAATGTCTTTAGAAACATCTGCATCTTTGACAATCCAATACGCATGATTGCAAAATATTTTATGAAATCGTTTGACTAAAATCGCCAATGCTTTTTGGTTGCCTGCTACATATTGAGTGACCAATTCTCCATCTGTTATGTGTTCTTTTTTATGCATTAAAAAACATTCCGTTTACTATACAGACGCAAAAAAGTGGAGAAGGTTCATTTTTTTTTGTTTTTTGTGAATCTTAACTACTAAACTTATCAACTCATAAACTCATAAACTCTCAAGCTTTTCAATTTCTATAACGTTCTTGTTTCCATCGCACAAAATAAATTCCGCTAACAAATAAGAAACCGATATACAATATGGGTCTGTGGCGCAGTCCGTATATAAAAAACGGTGCCAAAAATGTAAAGATGGCAAATAAGAGAAATACAATTGCTAAATATGGTTTTCGTACGTTCATTATTGAGGAATATGTATTAAATATACTATAGATATTTGAAAACAGGTCAATTTTCAATACTAAAAAAGTCATACTGCTGTACACAATATGACTTTTAAGATTTTAAAATATCGTTCGGTTAAGAAGGTATTTTCTGCGTTTTGTATAGTTTGTAAAATAAGGTTGGTAAGAAACCAAAGTTTAATAATACAAAACCTATTAACATTAGTATTGCGGCAAATGGCCAATGGAAAAATTCAAACATAATTCCTGTACTAAGTGTAAAAAAAGCTAGAAAGCCGAATAAATAAACTGCATTTTTCATTTTTTGTTGATTTTAATGTTCGTATAAAGATTGATAATTATTTTATGATAGATCGTTGGTATTTTGCATAGAAGAATAAAGGAAAGTAAATGAGGATTAAAACGGAGAATCCTACGAGAAGCATCATGTTTGCGTATGGCCAGTGAAACATTTTAAAAATCAGTCCTACTGAAAATACTACCGTCATTGCCAAACTTGAAACGAACAAACCTTTTTTGGTTTTCAGCATCGTCTTGGCATGCAGCAATTGTTTGGTTTCTGTTTGTAATTGTTTGATGTTGTAATAACCGCCAAGTTTTTGAATGGCTTCTTCGTAAGCCTGCTCAAAGTTTGTGTGTTGAGAAGCTTCAATTGTAGTACAAATATGATCGAGAATATCTTCTTTGATACTTTCTGATTGCAAACCATGAAATTCCAAACTATTCGAAATAAATTCTATGTGTGCATCTGTTAGTTTCATGTTGCTAGATTTTGTGGATTGAAGATTAACGTCAAGGTTTCAATAAAATCATTGATTTCTGCCGTTTTTTCAGCAATGACTTTTTTACCTGATGCAGTCACTTTGTAATATTTACGCACACGTTTCCCGATATACACTTTTTCCGTTTCCAACACGCCTTGGTGTTCTAATTTATGCAATATTGGGTATAAAGCGCCTTCGCTAATATCAATTTTTTCTTTGGTTAGTTCTCGTACCTTTTGAGATATCTCGTAACCATACATTTTATCTCCGTTGCTTAATAACTTTAAAATGATTGGTAATAAGATTCCTTTTGTTAATTCTTTACTATACATAGGACAAATATACATTTTATTTAAATGCATTCAAATAAAATATTTAAATTTTACAACAAACAGCATATTAACTCCTGTAAATCAGAATATTAAATGCTAAAAACTACCTAAAATATTTTTTCAATTTAAAAAAAGCGTGTGCGTTTTGCTCCAGAAAGTATATTGCAAAAAAAATGTCTATGAAATTCTGAGAACTTCATAGACAATATTTTTACGTGTGAAAAAGTATTTTTTTTAACTTCCTTTTAGTGCGCTTATGTGAAAAGACACCAAACCTTCAATAGGTCTTCGGATGAAGTTTCCAACGGTAAATCCGAATTCTTTCGCAACTTCTTTAATTTCATTTTCAGAGAAAAAAGCAATTGATCCTGCAAAATGAACAGGAACCGTTTTGAGTTCTTCTTCAAACTGCATAATCATGTTTTGAGCAAAGAGACGAAAACCACTTTTTATGAGTTCTACGATGTAATCAGAATCTTTATTTAAGAACATAAATTCTGCAAAATTTGCCAAATATGCGTTCGGATTGGGTTGTTTGTAAAGATTGTATTTGATATAATCACTTTCTAAATTATACTTTTCTTCAAACGCTACACGGATAGCATGTGGCATTTTGTTGAAGTAATAATCACGAATAAGTTGTTTTCCGTAGTAATTTCCGCTAGCATCATCCATGAGTGTATATCCAAGAGAATTGACGCGTTGGTGTAACTTTTGACCATCGTAGTAACTACAATTAGAACCTGTTCCTTGAATACAAACTACTGCCGCTTCTGTTTTATGATTTATGGTAGCATACACAGCTGCCAAGGTATCTTCGTTTACCTCAACATGAGCATTTGAGAAAAAGTTTTCCAAAACGCCTTTTAGCAATAAGCGTGGATTTTCCGTTCCGCAACCAGCACCATAAAAGAATACATGCGTAACTGTATGACGATGTGCCGAAAGCTCTTTGCTTTTTTTGATGGTTTTTTTCAGCTTCTTTTCTGCAAGAATCGCAGGATTGAGTCCTTTTGTACGAAGCTTGTCTAATAATTGATTACCATCTTTGTCCACTGCAATCCAATCACATTTTGTGGAGCCACTGTCTACTACTAATATCATAGGATGAATATAAAAATAAATTCCCTTTATTTTGGGAATGTTTTGCAAGAAGTGTATAACTATTAAGCACAATTGCATATAAAATGTCAATTGTGCTTAATAGTTTTGTGTCTTATAAGTTATCTACGTGTAACGCTAGGTCTACTAATTTGTTTGAGTATCCAAATTCGTTGTCGTACCAAGAAACGATTTTATAGAATTTTGGACTTAATTCGATTCCTGCTTCCGCATCAAAGATACTTGTACGATCGTCGCTTACGAAATCTTGCGAAACAACTGCTTCTTCCGTATATCCTAAAACACCTTTCATGTCTCCTTCTGATGCAGCTTTGAAGACTTTTTTGATTTCTTCGTATGAGGTTTCTTTTTCCAATCTTACTGTTAAATCAACAACCGATACATCTACTGTTGGGACACGAAATGCCATTCCTGTCAATTTTCCGTTTAGTTTAGGAATTACTTTTCCAACGGCTTTTGCGGCTCCTGTTGATGTTGGAATGATGTTTACCATTGCCGAACGTCCAAGTCTGTAGTTCTTTTTTGATGGAGAATCTACCGTATATTGTGTTGATGTTGCTGCGTGAATTGTAGTCATTAAGGCTTCATCAATTCCAAAATTATCGTCTAATACTTTCGCAATTGGAGCCAAACAGTTTGTCGTACAAGAAGCGTTTGATACAATTTTATCTGATGCTTTCACTTCGTTGTGGTTTACGCCCATAACAAACATTGGTGCATCTTTTGAAGGTGCAGAGATGACAACTTTCTTTGCTCCAGCTTGGATATGATAATCGGCTGTTTCTAAGGTTGTAAAAATTCCTGTACATTCGGCAACGACATCAACTCCAGCTTCATCCCATTTTAAGTTTTTTGGATCTCTTTCTGCGGTAACGCGAATTGTTTTTCCATCAACCACAAGATTTCCATCTTTTACTTCAATCTTCCCATCAAATCTTCCATGTACAGAATCGTATTCTAATAAATATGCTAAATGATTTACATCTAATAAGTCATTGATGGCAACTACATCTACATTGTCGCGCTTTAATGTTGCTCTAAAAACGATTCTACCAATTCTTCCAAATCCGTTTATTCCTAATTTTGTCATTGTTCTTCTTTTTACTTCTGTTTTTATTTATACTGATAGTATATCAGAGATTCTTAATAATTCTTTATTTATAGTATGTTTTCCTTTGACAGCTTTTTCAATGTTGGTTACGATGAGTTTGTTATCAGAAACACCAACCATTACATTGCTTTGTCCGTCTAAAATAAGTTCTACTGCCTTTACGCCCAATCTGCTCGCCAATACTCTGTCAAAACAGCTTGGTTTTCCTCCACGTTGCATGTGTCCTAATACAGATACGCGCGCTTCATAGTCTGGTAAGTTTTCTGTAACATATTCTGCCAATTCGAATACGTTTTTACCAATTTTATCTCCTTCAGAAACGACAACAATACTTGATGATTTTCCGCTTCGGCGACTGCGTTGTAATGATTCTAACAAACGATCTAATCCTAAGTCTTCTTCAGGTATGAGAATTTCTTCTGCTCCTGCTCCAACTCCTGCGTTAAGCGCTATAAATCCGGCATCGCGTCCCATGACTTCTACAAAGAACAGTCGGTTGTGTGAACTTGCAGTATCTCGAATTTTATCAATTGCTTCTACGACCGTATTTAATGCAGTATCATATCCAATTGTAAATTTTGTTCCAGAGATATCATTGTCTATCGTTCCAGGAACACCAATTACAGGAATGTCATATTCTTTACTAAAAATCATTCCTCCTGTAAACGTTCCGTCTCCACCAATAAGTACCATAGCATCAACACCTTCTTCTACCAAGTTGTCATATGCTTTTTTACGTCCTTCTTTGGTTTTGAATTCCATAGAACGAGCCGATTTTAAAATCGTTCCTCCTTTGCTTACGATATTTTTTACACTACGTGCTGTAAGTTCTACACTATCGGCTTCAATCATTCCTTGATAACCTCTGTAATAGCCAACACATTTTACGTTGTAATACGAGCAAGCTCTTGCTACAGCTCTAATCGCAGCATTCATTCCTGGAGCATCGCCTCCAGAGGTCATTACGCCTATTTTTTTGATGTTATGTTGCATGCAATTTTTGATTTGAATAGTAAAGCTAGGAAACTTATTTTGATTTCAAACTACCGTTTACACTAATTTTACATTGTTTCGAAATTTCAAACGTTTTCGTTAATAAGTTCTCAGAATTTTAACGAATTAAACCTCATTTTTTCTTGTATTCTTAGCGTTTTTATGAATTGAAAATGTGAAGATTGTGATTACTTTTGAAGCTACTTTTTTGAAAAAATCATAGAAGTACAATAGTCACTTTTGAAATGTTTTTTGGGGAATTTTCTCGAGGAGATTTTAATGAAAGAATTTCCTCTTATGGAATATAAAAAGTTGCGATTTAATTTTTCGTTTTCTCACGATCAGCGTCTTTTTCTTTTTTAGCTTTTTCTGCTTTCTTTTTTTCTTCGTCTTGCGTTTCTTTTTTGAGATCTTTTTTGGTAACAATTTCTACTACGCCATTTCCAGCTTTGGCTTCTTCTTCCGCTTTTTTCTTTTGTTCTTCCGCGCGTTTCTTTTTTCCTTTGAAGACTTTGTCGACCAATTCTTTGAGCGTATCAAAATCCACTTGATAAGATAATCCGATGCCTTGTGTGAATCCTTCTATTTCTCCAACATACTGTATTTGATTTTGTCTGTTGAATATTTTTGCCGTAAGCGACCGATCTTCATTTAGCGAAATTTCTATTTCTGCATCGCCCACAATAGCCGTTTGCGTTACACCCCCAACAGGAACTCCAATTTGTCCGTTAAAGGTAATTTTGTCACTTATTTGACTAGAAACTGTCAATCCTAATTGATCGGCAGTTTCTAAATTCAACGAACGATCTGCTTGACTGTAGTTGACACCAACATTAAATTTGTTGTCTCCATCGCCCGAAAGTGCGTCATTTACAATTCCTGTTGCCGTTTCTATCAAGTTTCCTGTCAGTGCATTTTGATTGATGTTAACTTCATTTACAAAACGACCTTGCGATAGTAAGGATAATGCTTGTAATCTTCTTTTGTCATCATCATTTAATAAAAAATCTGTCAATTCTGATTCTGCAACTCCTTGCGTTGTTGGAAAAGAGATATTGAATACAGGTTCAGGTTTCATTAATTCTCCCGTAAGTCTAATGCCAACTTCTACAGGAATTTTTTTGTTATAAGTTGGTGTATCTAATAGTACATCTGGATTTGCTTGTAAATTGTATACTGCTTCAACGTTAAGTTGCGCTTTAAACGGATCGCCTTCCCAAGTAATAGTTCCTTGTGGTTTTAGCGTGAATTTTTTGTTGATGATTCCGCCATATTTGAAATTATATTCTCCTTTGTCCGTAATAAAGTCACCAAACATGTTGAATTTTCCGTTGGTGTTGATTTCCATTAATAAACTTCCAAAACCGCTTCCTTTTATGGTGCTTCCTGCTTTTTTGTCAACTACAATTTCTATTTCTGCATCTGGCGTAACATCTAGTTCAAATTCGAGTTCGAGTCCGCTAAATTCGTCCAAAGCATTTTCTTCCTGACTTTTAGGATCGTAGAATTCTTCTTTGGTGACAAATTGTATGAAAGAAGCATCGCCTACAGAAGCCACATCACTGATAGGAATTTTTAATGAAGTACCTTTTTCCGTTGCACCTTCTACTTTGATTGTTAGTTGATCGGTTGGACCTGTTAACCAAGCTTCTCCATTAATATAACCTGTTCCGTAGTATAAGGTTTCTTCATCTTCATCTTCTTCGGTGTTTAGCACTAATAAACGATCTGTTTTTAAATGCAAGCCTAATTCCCAATCGTCAAAAGCTTTGTGCGATATCGTTCCATCAAGTATTCCTTTGGTATTATCTTGTGTGTCAAGAATGATGACATCCATAAATTCAAAAGTTTGATCGTACAGTTTGACGATTGAACTACTTGCCATATCAATATCGACATTTAAGTACGGAATGTACAATCCGCCCGCAAGAATATTAAGTTCTCCATTGATCGCAGGATTGTTTAGGTTTCCTTGTATTTTGGCATTTCCAGATATGAGTCCGCGAATATCGGTAATGACATCTTCGCCAAGCGCACTAAATGGTGATATGTCAAATTTATCAATTGTAGCATCTACATCAATTGTATTTTGTTGTCCTGTAACATTGATGTTTCCGACAGCAACTAATGATTCTATACTTTCATTGACTAGTTTGGCGTTTACATCAAATTTTTCTAATTGCTCGTCGCCTGTAATGTCGATATTTAAATTTCCTAATTGTTTGTCATTTACTTCCAATTTAGAAATATCTAAACTTGATTTTGGTATATAACCTCCGTTTACTTGCTTAATATCTAGTTTTCCATTTACCGTTCCGCCAAGGCGAATACTATCAATAGAAGGTGTAATTTTCTCTAAACCAACATTGATAAATTGCAGTTTCACGCTTTTATCATTTTCACCAAAAATGGTTCCTTCAAAATCAATTTCTTCATCTTCATGATTCATCACAATTTTTTCAATAATGATAGAATCGAGCTTTTTATCAAAGATGAATCTGTTTTTTCGGTTGTTTTCTTGATTGATAAACCATTTATTTCCTCTAAAAGAAACATCTGATTTTTTTAATCCGACTACAGATTTGTTGTTATCATCAATTGTATGATAGAAACTTAAGTTGTAATTATCATCAAATCCTTTTCCGCCTTTAAATTCCGTTTTAAAATATAATGTGTCGTTCAGGGTTGTATTAATCAAGTTAAATTCCTTCGCATCATACCATTTTGTCGTAATGCCAGCAATTTCTAAATAGGTATTAAATACAGGGTTTTTGTTGTCTATTTGTAATTCTACATTATCAATCGTATTTCCATACGCGATAATTTGTGGCGTTTTGAATGTGAGTTTGAATTTATTTTCATCACCAATAATGCTTCCGCGAAGCGACGTGTTGCTTGACAATTCTACTTCGGGTAAAATGACATCTATGATTTTGTTGTAAATCTTAAAGTTAAACGTCAAATATTGATTTGGCAAGACATCAATTGGTTTGTAATTCGCATAGATACTTCCTACGGAGTTTTGCACTAAATCAATGACCTCATCAAAGTGAAAACGTCCTGTAACGGTTCCTCCAATAATATCTGGAGAATCTACCGTAAGCGTTCTGATGTCTTTATTGAATTCAGAGTTTATACTAAAATTTTTAAACGCATATGTATTATTTTGATTGGTGTAGGCAATTTTTTTGAAGAAGATATCTCCCGCCATGTCATCAATTGTATTACCGACAACATCCAATACAAAGTCTCCTTTTAGGATAGATACTTTATCGCGTTTTATAAAATTTAGCTTGTTTAAATCGAGTTTGTTGATGGAAGCTTTGAATCGAAATTCATTTTCATCACCCGCAAAATTTGCCAAACCTTGAAAGTTAAAGTTTGCATTTGGATCGTTGGAAACTAGATTTCCATCAAATAGTTGATCTTTTAAAACTCCAGAAACATTCAGCTTTTTGTACATGTAATTATTAAAATACAACGCGCTCACTGTTCCAACAACTTCTGTATTGAGCGCTTCTTTGGCAAAGCCTTTTCCGTCTACAAATAAATCTGAAGTTATGGTACCTAAAGTCGGTTCGTCAATATAATAACCAACGTCAAATTCTTCTAGTTTTATGTTTCCTTCGTATAAAGCATTTTCGTTATCACTTACGTCAATAATGTTAATATCTACAATGGCATTTCCAAGTTCAGTATTGATACGAACATCAGCATCAATGGTACTTTCTGTGATTTCAGCAACACCTTTCCCACTAAATTGCCCCAAACGAAGTAAGGTTGATGGTAAATTTTTCCCAAGAATATTTGGCAAAAGCGCGCTTAATTGATAGTAGTTTGATGAAAAACGATCAAAATCACCTTTCATATAAAACATTCTGTTTGAATTGAATAAATTCTTGTACTGAATGTCTCCTTTAATAGCTGTGCTTGGCGATTTGAAATCGAAGTTTTTTGTTGTAAAATCATTTAAAACACCTGTAATTTCAGTGCTAAATCGTCCTTTTTTATTTCCAAATTCGTCGTAAAAGTAATTGAGTTCGCTAAAATCTAGTTCAGAATCTGTAAAGGTTGCTGTCACATTTACCTTGTCTAAAAAATTGGCAAAATCCTTTCGATCATAATCAAAAACAACCGTTCCTTTTAAGGTAGAATTTTTAGTTTTGACCAATAACTCGTCAAAGCGCATTTGTGTTAGTGTATATTGAAACTTTGCGTCCATTTCTTCCACACGCAAACCATTACTGTCCAAAAAAGTCAATCTTTGCACGTCTCCGTATACATTTGGACCTTGCACTTTAAAATCATAAACCGTTCCTGAAAGCTCCTGAAAATTAAGCATTTCAGGTGTAGAGTTGTTTTGATCTGTATATTTGAATTTACTATTACTCAACTTCATTTTGGAAGTCGTCAATAAAAAATTGGAAGGTGTTCCATCAGAAGGTTCAGAATCTAGTTTGGCGATAAAAACATCTAATGTTGTATCAATAGAATCTTTTTCCGTGTTGATATTTAACGTTAAACCATCAATCGTTACGGCGCCAAATTCAAGATTATTATTGATGGCATTATTAAAACTTAAAATAGAAGTATTTAACGTATTGACATGAATTAACGTGTCTTTTAAATAATCTTCAATATATATACTTTTCAAAGAAATATCACCGTTCCACTTAATCCCAACACGTTCAATATTTATATTGGTTTTATAAGTTTCATTCAACCAATTAGTCGCTTTTTTACCTGCAAAAGTTTGTACGGCAGGAATTGAAAATAAAATCAAAATAGTAAGGAATAGCAAGAATATTGCTAACAAGGTACGCTTGATTATTTTCCAGACTCTTTTAATGATATTTTTTATTAAAGATTTAACTATCGTTTTGACATTGCAAATTCACGAAAAAAATAATACAAAACACGATGTTTAGCATATCTTTGTGACTTTATATCAATTTTTATGCCTTTAAAAACATATGAGCACAAAAGATGTATATATTTTAGCTATTGAATCGTCTTGTGACGACACTTCTGCTGCTGTTTTACAAAACGGAAAAGTATTGTCGAATGTTGTTGCCAATCAAAAAATACACGAAGCATATGGCGGCGTTGTTCCCGAATTGGCTTCGCGCGCGCATCAACAAAATATTGTTCCCGTTGTTCATCAAGCATTAGCTATTGCAAATATCGACAAAAAACAGCTAACAGCCATAGCTTTTACACGCGGACCAGGATTGATGGGTTCATTACTTGTTGGGACTTCTTTTGCAAAATCGTTAGCATTAGGCTTAAACATTCCGTTGATTGAAGTCAATCACATGCAAGCACACATTTTGGCACATTTTATTGAAGATGAAGCACAAAGTATTCCGAAGTTTCCTTTTTTAGCAATGACAATTTCGGGCGGACATACACAAATTGTGGTGGTAAAAGATCATTTTGACATGGAAGTGATTGGCGAAACCATTGATGATGCTGTGGGAGAAGCGTATGATAAAAGTGGAAAAATCTTAGGATTAAGTTATCCTGCCGGACCACAAATTGATAAATTGGCAAATCAAGGAAATCCGAAGGCGTTTCCTTTTCCGAAACCAAAAGTACAAGGATTAAATTTTAGTTTTTCAGGATTGAAAACGGCGATTTTGTATTTTATTCAGAAGCAAACAAAAGAGAATCCAGATTTCATTCAGGAAAATTTAAAAGATATTTGCGCGTCTATTCAATATACAATTGTAAATATTATTTTAGATAAATTAAAAAAAGCTTCCAAACAAACAGGAATTAAAACAATTGCTATTGGTGGTGGTGTTTCCGCAAATTCTGCGATACGAAAAGCATTGAAAGATGGTGAGTTCAAGTTTGGTTGGACAGCGCACATTCCAAAATTTGAATATACAACTGATAATGCTGCCATGATCGGAATTGTTGGGTATTTAAAGTATTTGAAAAAAGATTTTACTGATGAAGCTGTCACGGCGAATTCTCGAATTAAGATTTGAATGTTGAATGTTGAATGTTGAATGTTGAATGTTGAATGTTGAATGTTGAATACAAAATTATTTTTTCTAGAAATACCAAATATCATTTTGAGTGATTTTCGATAGAAAATAGTATTCCGACTGCGCTAGACAGAGCTATTGAGAACAGCTTCAAAATACATGAACAAGAATTGTTTACCATCTTGAATTTATAAAAAATGCAACTTTTTTACACACCTGAAATTACATCTGAAACTAAAAACTATACTTTTTCAAAGGAAGAAAGCAGGCATATTGTGCGTGTGTTACGAAAGAAAGAAGATGACATTTTACATATTACCAACGGAAAAGGCTACATTTTTTCAGCTATAATTACGGTTGCCGATCAGAAGAATTGCATGGTAAAAATACAATCGTTTGAGTTTCAACCTCAAAAAAGCTACAAATTGCATTTGGCAGTTGCGCCGACAAAGATGAACGACAGATATGAATGGTTTCTAGAAAAAGCAACCGAAATCGGGATTGATACGATTACGCCAATTATTTGCGATCATTCGGAACGAAAAGTGATTAAAGCAGAACGTTTTGAGAAAATTATTCAATCGGCTACCAAACAATCGTTAAGCGCATATTTTCCGAAATTAAAACCTGCGATTTCGTTTTCGAATTTTATCAGTACACATACGGATGAACAATTGTTTATTGCACATTGCGAAGAAAATGAAAAGCAATCACTGAAAGAAGCACTGAAAATTCAAAAAGATGTAACTATTTTAATTGGACCTGAAGGAGACTTTTCTACAAAAGAGATTCAACTTGCATTAGATCATAATTATATTCCTGTGACTTTGGGAGAAACACGTTTGCGAACTGAAACTGCAGCAATTGTGGCGTGTCATTCGGTAGTATTTTTGAATGAGAAATGATTGGTTTTGGGAATTAGGTATTAGTCAAGTTCTAAGAGTAATTGGAAATTCAAACTAAAATACGAACATACTTTGAACGACAGCGATACTTAAATTTTAATGTAGCAATTTGAAAATTTGGAAATGTGTTAACTAGTTTCAAAGTACGAAACAGATTAAAAAGAAGCAGATTGCTTCACTGCGTTCGCAATGACGATTCAAAAAGTTTTAGTAAGTTAAGAAAAGTTCTAAAACAAAGCGTTCTAAGAGGTTTTTGCGACGCAGAAACAAGTCTAAAAGCGTAGCAAGTCTAAACCCAAAGTTTCTAAAATCGAAACAACCTTGAATCATTGAATTTTTAAATCATTGAATTGAGCGAAGCAAAAAAATAGGCATTAGCTTTTGGGAATTAGGTATTGGTCAAGTTCTAAGAGAAATTGGAAATTCAAACTAAAATATGAACATACTTTGAGCGACAGCGATACTTAAATTTTAATGTGTCAATTTGAAAATTTGAAAATGTAGCAATTAGTTTCGAATAACACTCAAATTTGTCTTAGAAACGTATTTAACATTTAGTATTAAATTTTTAATTGAGCGAAGCGAACAAAAATTTGGTTTTTCTACCAACAGATTGCCACGTCGCTATGCTTCTCGCAAAGACGTATTCAAATACGTTTAAAATCTAGTAACGAAGCGATCTAATATCTAAAGCGATAGCGGTCTAATAGGCGAAGCCGATCTAGTATCTAAGAAGCGATTATAAAAAATCTAATTTCTGCGCCGTTAAGATATCTTTCTGAGTATTTTCTAAAATCATATATACACTCAATTTGTCATTTTTCGTAACAATTTTGGGAATATCTATGGTGTAATTTCCTGATGCTTCAACGTTTGTTAGGTATTTTTCCGCAACCACAATATGGCTGTTTTTTAAGGTTCTTCTGGCGTTTTCTCCGCGTTTTACTTTTGTTGTACGTTCTTGGATTGCCAAAACAACACGCGCTTTTGTGTTGGAAATACTTCCGTTGATCGTATAGTTAAATTTAATCTTTTTTGCCGTGTTTTCTATCGCGCAAAGCGAAATACCAACAGTAGACAATTCCTTTTTATACGCTTTTATTTTTGCATACATTTTTGCACGATTGGAACCGACAAAATGCTCTTTTCCATTGACAATTACTGCTGGCGTATAAATTTGATTGTCTCTAAATTTTCGCGCATACGCTCGTTGTTTGTCAGTAAATTGTTTTTGACTAAACGGATCTTTCCAACCAATATAATCCCAATAATCAACATGATATGAAAGCGTAAATACGTTTTTGGTTTTAAATTCATCTCCAACTTTTTCTAACAACGCATCTGCGCTAGGACAACTTGAACAACCTTGTGACGTAAAAAGTTCTAAAACTACCACCGAATCGTGTTTTTTAACTGTCCAATTTGAAAAAGAAGTAAAAAAGATTAGTGTAAAAAGTGAAAGTGTTATTAAATATTTTCGTTTCATCATCTTAAAGTTTAACTTGCATTGTATAAGACGATTTTACATGAAGAAGCTTACGATCCTTTTATTTTTATTTAGCCTTTGCCAAGTGTTTTCTCAAGAAATTGGAATTTTAAAATATTCTGGCGGTGGCGATTGGTATTCAAATCCGACTGCAATTCCAAATTTGATAAAGTTTTGCAATCAGAATATTAATACCACTATAAAAGCAAAACCCAAAACGGTAGAAGTTGGCAGTACCGATTTGTTTCAGTTTCCATTTGTACATATGACAGGACATGGAAATGTATTTTTTTCGGAAGAAGATGCTGAAAATCTCCGTAAATATTTAACTTCTGGTGGTTTTTTACATATTGATGATAATTACGGAATGAATCAATACATCCGCAAAGAACTGAAAAAAGTGTTTCCGAATCAGGAATTGAGAGAAATTCCAGCAACACATCCTATTTTTAAGCAACCGTATGCATTTCCGAAAGGTTTGCCAAAAATTCATGAACATGACGGATTACGTCCGCAAGCACTTGGTTTGTTCTATGAAAATAGATTGGTCTTATTGTTTACTTTTGAAAGTGATTTAGGCGATGGTTGGGAAAATAAAGAAATTCACAATGATTCTGATGAAGTTCGCTTGAAAGCCTTGCAAATGGGCGCCAATATTGTGCATTATGCTTTTAAACATTAGCCATGAGTTACAATCTTTTTTTAGATGATATTCGCGTGCCAGAAATGGTATATCGCAATCCTGAAGAATTTGATTTTGTGATTGTGCGCACGTATGAAGAATTTGTAGCATATATTGAAGTCAACGGACTTCCGAAGTATATTAGTTTTGATAACGATTTAGGATTGAATCCTGATGGAGAAGTTGCCGAAGATGGCTATGCCGCTGCAAAATGGTTGGTATACAATTCTAGTTTAGATTTGAGAGAACTCGATTTTTATGTTCATTCTGCAAATCCTGTCGCAGCAAAACAAATTGAAGGTTTGCTGACAAATTATATCAATCATTTACAATCGAATTCTTAGCAATACATGTCACAACTCACACATTACACCACCAATTTTGAGAAGCGAATATTTCCGATTACATTGGTTTCCGATCAAGTATCAAATGCGCCAAATATTGGTTCATTATTTCGTATTTGTGATGCTTTTGGTGTAGAAAAAATTATTTTTTGTGGCGATAATATTCCCGTTTTTGGTAGAAGAATGACAAAAACTTCACGCGCTACCGAAAAAGTAGTGCCTTTTGAAATTACTACAGATATTCATGCTGTCGTTTCAAAGCTTAAAGATCATGGTTACACAATTATTTCTTTGGAAATTACGGAAAACAGTCAATCAATTCACACGATTGATTTTTCCAAATATGAGAAAATTGCCTTGGTAATTGGTGATGAAAATTTTGGCGTAAATCCTGAAACTATCTACGAATCGGATGTGGTGATGCATATTGATATGTTTGGACAAAACAGCAGTATGAATGTTGTACAAGCCACAAATATTGTGCTATATGAAATTACGCGACAACATTTAGTTGCGAAATAATATTATTGTCTTAATTTTAGCTACAAACTCATTTAGATGACTTCAAATACTATTGCAAACGGAATTTTAAAAGCACTCGCAGTGATTCTAGGAGTATTTTTACTGCTGTATTTCTTGTATAAAATTCAAGTTGTCATTGTGTACATTGCCATTGCCGCAGTGATTTCGTTGATTGGAAGACCGATTGTTGGTGTTTTAAAACGACGTTTAAAATTCAGAAACACGATTGCTGTTATTTTTACCATGACCATTATGATTGGTTTATTTGTAGGACTCATTATGATGTTTATACCACTTGTAGCGGAACAAGGGCATAATTTATCGCTACTGAATATAGAGGAATTACAAGGAAATATCGAAAACTTATATGAGCAAATTTCTGGGTATTTGTCTACCAAAAACATCGATTTAGATCAATCAATTAAAGAATCTAAAATTTTTGCAAACATTGATTATGCGCTTATTCCTAACTTTTTCAATGCGCTTATCAGTGGTTTGGGAAATTTTAGTATTGGTTTACTTTCTGTCCTTTTTATATCATTCTTTCTATTAAAAGACAGCAAATTATTAGAAGATGGCATGCTTGTTTTAGTTCCTAACAATAAAGAACAACGTTGGAGCAGATCGTTTGAAAAAATCAAAGATTTGTTATCTCGCTACTTCGTAGGTTTGGTATTTCAGATTATAATTTTATTTGTTATTTACACGATTGCGCTGCTTATTTTTGGAATTTCGAATGCGATTGTAATTGCCTTTTTGTGTGCTCTTTTAAATTTAATTCCGTACATCGGACCTTTATTTAGTGGAATTTTGATGATGGTTTTATGTATGACAAGTAATTTAGAAGCTGATTTTAGCGAAGTAATTTTGCCAAATACGATTGGCGTGATGATTTTCTTCCTCATTGCACAATTGATCGATAATTTTTTAAGTCAACCATTAATATTTTCAAATTCTGTAAAATCGCATCCGCTAGAAATTTTCTTGGTGATTATTATCTGGGGAATTTTATTTGGAATCATCGGAATGGTTGTCGCTGTGCCTTCATATACTGCCATTAAAGTTATTTTGAAAGAGTTTCTATCGGATAATAAAATTGTCAAATCGCTTACAAAAAACCTTTAATTTTTGAATTTACAGCTTTTAACACCCGAAATTCAGCAATTTATCAACGATCATCTTAAAGATAATCCTACGAAACTTTTGTTAAAACACAAAGAAGTTTTTGGTGTTCCTTTTACTGAAATTATTGAGCAAATTCAAGCGAAAACTAGATGTGAAAAGAAGTTACCAACTTGGTTCAACGCAGAAAACATCTATTATCCAAACAAATTAAATATTGAACAAACCTCATCTGAAAAAACAGCCAACTACAAAGCTAAATTACTTTCAGGAAATTCTTTGATAGATTTAACAGGCGGATTTGGCGTAGATTGTTATGCGTTTTCAAAACAGTTTCAACAGGTAACACATTGTGAAATTTCTCCAAAACTCTCCGAAATTGTCACACACAATTACAATTCATTACAGGTAGAAAATATACAAACCGTCAATCAAGACGGGATTGCATATTTGCAAAACTCATCAAAAACGTATGATTGTATATATATTGATCCTTCGCGAAGAAACGACGTAAAAGGAAAAGTTTTTTTATTGGAAGATTGTTTGCCTGATGTCGTTTCGCATCAAGAATTATTGTTTGCACATGCAGATACAATTTTAATAAAAACTTCACCATTATTAGATATTACCAATGGTTTGCGCGCTTTGCAACATGTGAAAGAAGTGCATGTGGTTGCGGTTCAAAATGAAGTCAAAGAATTGTTGTGGTTATTGGATAAAAATACAAATACCGAAAATGTTTCTATCAAAACGGTCAACCTGACGAACAAAGAAGATGAGTTTTTTAACTTTCAACTATCGGCAGAGAAAGAATTTACTGTTGTGTACAATCATCCAAAAAAATATTTATACGAACCTAATGCTGCTATTATGAAAGCTGGTGGATTTTCAAGTATTGCGAAGACATTTCAATTGGAAAAATTAGCGCAACATTCTCATTTATATACTTCTAACCAATTGATTTCATTTCCTGGAAGACGTTTTGAAGTTCAAAAAATACTCCCATACACTAAAAAAATCATCAAAAAAGAACTAAATTTACCAAAGGCAAATATTACTACACGTAATTTTCCGGAGTCAGTTTCAAATATTCGTAAAAAATTGACAATTGCCGATGGCGGAGAAGACTTTTTGTTCTTAACCACCGTATTTACTGGAAAAAAAGCAGTTATTCATTGCGTAAAAGCATGAAAAAAACTTCAAAAAAATCGCTTTTACGGTTTTACCGTAGCATTTATAACATGACACCTTATCGCATACTTAAGACTTCTGCATACATTTGAATCATGCAATACAGTTTTAGGGATTTAGGGGAATCCACTATACTTTGGGGAACTTTGAAAAAAGTTCCCCTTACTTCTTTTATAGGGTAATGCTATTTTAAGATTTTACTTCAATTCACCTCTTTTGATCGTAAAAAAATGTACTTCATCGATTCAATATCTTTTTAGCGTTTCAAAAAACAATTCACATATACAAATACATACATTTGAACAACCTGTTTAGGTAACTAGTAAATAACGATACTTAAAGCCGTTTCTGAGTAAAATAGATGCGGCTTTTTTGTTTAATTATTTTTAAAAAAGTAAAACACAGAGAACTCGATTTTTAAAAAAACATTTTTTTATTATTGAAATTTCTTACAATTTATAGCGTTAATCGATAAAATGTGGATTTGATAGAATGACTAGTAAAAGCTGCCTGTTTAACCTTTGTAATCAATAGTTTTACAACGTATATGAATTTAAACTTTCAGAATAACAAAGCAATTTTAAAATTTTGTCACGTTTTAATTAAGCCGAAAACAATACAGAATTAAAAACTAAACAGTAAATAGAAATTCGAATTCGAATTTTTATTATTGTTGTATGCAAATACAACTCTTACTAAAGGGAGGTTTATGGTAGGGCCTCCCTTTTTTTTAGTGAAACTCAAATTTGAAAAGCTAAAAGAGCGAATACAAATTTGTTAGTTGAAGGAATCCTTCTCTCCATTTACGTTTATTGCTTCAATATTTTTATGATTCGCCTTTGCAAGAATTTTAAAAAATTCGTGGCAATCTGTTTCATAAAAGACAAAACTTCCTTTAAAGCTTAAAACTCATAAAATTAAAGTAGTAGCACGTTTTCAAACCTCAACTTTCTGCCAAATTCTAAAATTTAACAACAATAATTTCTTCATGTCAAAAACATATTCTAATATTGCAATATGGGAATAACAAAAACAATCGGATTTTCAGAGGAAATAACCGCTATGGCAGACACCTTAAAAGTACTTGGGCATCCTGCACGCTTGTCAATCATGCATTATTTAGCAAACACTCCATCGTGTATATGTAATGATATTGTGATGGAATTGCCACTCGCCCAACCTACTATTTCTAGGCATTTATCGGAGTTAAAACGTGTTGGGTTGATTCAAGGGGAAATTTCGGGTAAAAATATTTGCTATTGCATCAATTCGCAGAAATGGCAAGAAGTGTTACAGTATTTAGAGACAATTACGATTTCCCTATCAAATGCAAAGAAGTGTTAATTTTTATATCAAAGAACAATGAAATTATCAGAAGTAAAAAAACAGTTAGAAAATTTAGAACAATTAGATTTTTATTTACCAAATTCACAAAAAGTTGAGAGTCATTTTCATGTGACAGAAGTTGGACAGATTTCAAAGAATTTTATCGATTGTGGCGGCGTGGTTCGTACGGAAAATGTCGTAAATTTTCAATTATGGTCTGCCGATGATGTAGATCACCGTTTGGAACCAAAGAAATTGATGAACATTATTGAACTTTCTGAGAAAGTCTTGGGAATTCAAGATTGGGAAGTTGAAGTAGAATATCAGGCGGAAACGATTGGAAAATATGGATTGGATTTTCAAGACAATCATTTCGTGTTAACCACAAAACAAACCGATTGTCTTGCAAAAGATAATTGCGGAATTCCTGCGCAAAAACCAAAGATGAAATTGTCTGAATTACAAGCACAAACAGATGCTTGTTGTTCGCCTGAGTCTGGTTGTTGCTAAAAAAAGTACGATCAACAATAATTATGCATTAGAAACTTCATTACGAGTTCCTAATGCATAATTTACTATTAAATTAGATTCTTACAGCCGATTTGTGAACTCATCTTGGCTTTTTCTATTTTCTAAAAAATGGCTAAAACTCGCCCATATTTCAGCTATTTTCTTATCCATAGCGATCCTATGCCTTTTAAAATAGTATTATCTGAACAAATTTGAACTCATTTTCGGTTAAAAATAAAAAGTCAAGACAAGTTCAATAAAAAAACAATAACTTTGACGGATATTTTTAAGCTATTTAGAAACAAAGTATTCGTAAATGGAGAAAGAACTAACCATCGTTGTTCCTGTATATAATGAGGAAGACAATTTAGAAAGAGTTGAAAAAGAATTGGCTGCTTATGCCAAAACTGCTAAAATTCCTGTAAAAGTTTTGTTTGTAAATGATGGCTCTAAAGATAAAAGTCAGGAAATGATTGAAAAAATCTGTACAGATAGCGAGATTTTCAATTTTGTTTGTTTTGCTGAAAATCGAGGATTGAGTGCCGCCATCAAAGCTGGTTTTGACAATACTGAAACTAATTTGGTAGGTTATATTGATTCTGATTTGCAAACGGCGCCTGCTGACTTCGATTTACTCCTAGAATATATTGGCGAATACGATTTGGTAACGGGCGTTCGTGCCAACCGAAAAGATTCATTTGTCAAAAATATGTCTTCAAAAATTGCCAATGGAATCCGCAGAACGTTTACCAAAGATGGTATGGACGATACAGGTTGTCCGTTGAAAATTATTAAGACTGATTACGCAAAACGCATTCCGATGTTTAAAGGATTGCACCGCTTTCTTCCTGCGATGATTTTATTACAAGAAGGAAAGATAAAACAAGTTCCTATTCAGCATTTTCCAAGAATTGCGGGCGAAGCAAAATACGGTTTGTGGAATCGTTTATTAGGTCCGTTAATGGATTGTTTTGCTTATGTTTGGATGAAGAAAAAGTACATCAACTATTCTATTGCTAAGAAAGGATGATGACGTGGCTCGTTTACGGAATTGGTGCGCTTGCACAATTATTATTTTCAGGAAGAACCTTACTACAATGGATTATTTCAGAGAAAAATAAAAAAGTATTAACACCTGCGCTGTTCTGGAAATTAAGTCTTATTGCTTCCTTCCTACTCTTTGTATACGGTTATCTTCGGAACGATTTTGCCATCATGCTCGGACAGGTTTTGACGTATTTTATTTACGTAAGAAACATGCAATTGCAAGGCGAATGGTCGCGAATGCACAAGTTGGTTCGCGTTTTTATCATTATTTTTCCGTTAATTATCATTGCCATTGGTTATAATAATAACAAACAAGATATTTACAATCTGTTGAATAATGAAGCTATTGCCGATTGGTTGTTTGTGTTGGGAATTGCAGGACAATTAATTTTTACCTTACGATTTATTTATCAGTGGATTTATTCTGAAAAGAAAAAGGAATCAAGTTTGCCTTTTGGCTTTTGGATGCTGAGTTTGCTCGGTTCCAGTTTGATATTTACGTATGCAATTTTTAGAAAAGATCCGATTTTAATTGCTGGTCATATATTTGGAATTGTTACGTATGTTAGAAATATAATGCTTTTAAGAAATCAGTCATGAATTTTATACAGGAGAAAAATTACATTTGGATATTAGTTATTGTATGTGCGTTCATATTCTTTACCAATCTCGATGTATTGTATCCAAATATCATGGAAGCCAGAAACTTCATTACAGCACGTGAAATGGTTTCAGATGGCAATTGGTTACTTACCACGATGAACGGCGAACCACGTTACGAAAAACCACCTTTACCAACTTGGCTAGCAGCGATTTCTGGAATGATTTTCGGTTTTAAAAGTTTGGCAGGTTTGCGAATTCCTTCTGCGATTATCACGCTAATTTTAGTATTATTCTCATACCGTTTTGGTGTTTACTTTTTGAAAAATAAAAAACAAGCGTTTGTCAATGCATTAATTTTAGCCACTTCGTTTTACATCATTTTTGCGGGAAGAAACGGAACTTGGGATATTTTTGCGCACAGTTTTATGATAATTGGTATCTATTACATTTTTCAGTTCTTTTCTGAGGAAAATCATATTTGGCGAAATTCTCTTTTGGCAGGAACATTTATCGGATTATCCTTTATGAGCAAAGGTCCTGTGTCACATTTTGCACTGTTTTTACCGTTTATCATTTCATATAGTATCGTATATAAATACATGAATTTTAAGCAAAAATGGTTGCCCTTGTTAGGTTTAGTTGCAGTTACAGCATTGTTATCAGCTTGGTGGCCACTATATGTAAATGCTTTTGATGGCGATACTGCAAAAGCTATTGCAGAGAAAGAAACCACAGCTTGGGCAGATCGTAATGTGCGTCCGTTTTACTATTATTGGAGCTTTTTTGTGCAATCGGGAATTTGGACCGTTGTGGCGCTTGTAAGTTTGCTATATCCGTATTTGAAATCGCGTGTGGCAAATTTGAAAGCGTATAAATTTAGTTTGTTTTGGACACTTTCCGCGGTTGTATTATTGTCCTTGATTCCTGAAAAGAAATCGCGTTATTTATTGCCTGTATTGATTCCGTTGGCATATACGACAAGTTTCTTTATGATGTATGTTTTTAAGTCGTTTCAAACAAAAATGAAGAACTTAGAAAAGTTTCCTGTATATCTAAATTTTGGCTTGGTTGGATTGATCGGATTGGTGTTTCCAATTATTGGTTATATTTTCTTAAAAGATCGACTATCAGGATTTTATACACGATTTATCATTACATCATTGATTTTGGTTCCGATCGGTTTTTTCATTCTAAAATATTTATATCAACAGAAAATTCAGCGAGTTTTCTATTTACTAATTTTCTTTTTGATGACCACAATTAGTTTCGGTTTTCCATTGGCAAATGCATTTTTGGACAATCCGAAATACAAATCGCTCGCAACCATTTCGCAAGAAGCAGAAACCGACAATATTCCTGTGTATTTATTCAATATTCAATCGCCAGAATTGGTGTGGGATTATGGTGGAATGATTCCGTTATTGCACAGTCACGCCTTAGAAATTCCAAAAGAAGCTAAGTTTAAAGCGTTGGTGATGATTGGTGCCAAAAAAACATTGCAGAAAGCGTTTCCAAGTTATAAAATTACGTATATCCGAACGTATGATTTGAATCCGATTGATGATTCTAAAAAAGGCTATAAAGATCGTTTGCGTACGGAAATGTATTTGTTGGAGAGAGATTAGCATCTCGACTCCGCTCGATGTAATGGTTTTGGTATTATGGTATTTTGGTATTAAAAAAATTGTCTTTTTATCAGTTTTCAACTTCAATTTCACAAATCACGAAACCAAGTCAATTGTTCAGCAACACCTTCTTCTAGAGTTACCATAGGATTGTAGTTTAGGAGTTCTCTTGCTTTTCCTATGTCTGCTTTAGTTCGTTGTTGATCGCCAGAACGCGGCGGTAATTTTTCAAATGTAATTTTCGTATTTAGTAGTTTTTCAACAGCATCAACTCCTTGTTGCGTCGTATATTCGGCTTCTGTTCCGATGTTGAAAATTTCTCCGTTGCAAACTGCTTCTTTTCCAATAACACTTGTAATTCCTTTTACAATGTCGCTTACATGTGTAAAGCTTCGCAAGTGTGACAAACTTCCTTCAAATAGTGGAAAAGTCTTATCGTTTAATCCACAATCTAACAGTTTTGTGAATAGCTTGTCTGGACGTTCTCGTGAACCGTATACAGAGTACAATCGTAATGAACAGGCGTTGAGTTGATTCAGCCTTGAGCTGCATAAAACTAATTGTTCGGCAGCAAGTTTCGTCACTCCATAATGAGAAGCTGGTTTTGGTACGACCGTTTCTGGAAATGTTGCGTTTAATCCATAAATTGAAGACGTTCCAATATTCACAAAGAGTTGTAATGAAGAAAGTTTCAGTGCGTACGAAAGTAAGTTTTGCGTGGCAATTACGTTGTTTGTTAAGTAATCTTCAAACGTAGAAGTCGCGGCGATTCCTGGTTGTGCGGCAAAATGAAAAATATATTCAATTCCTTTAGGAAGTTTCTCAATAGCGGTTATTTCACGCAAATCTGCTTGTAAAATTTCAATGCCTTTTGCACGCAAAGTTGCTGCATTTTTTTTCTTAAGTTGCACAGGATAGTAATCTGAAAAATTATCTATTCCAACAACTTCATGACCTTGTTTTTGTAAATATTCTGCAACATGCGATCCGATAAAACCAGCAATTCCCGTGATGAGTATCTTCATTGATGTACTTCGTAATGTGTTTGACGCATAAAAGTATACATAATTTATGAAACCCTTTTTGTTATTTTAAATTTCTATGCGTTTTCTGGTATTATAAAAGGCTTTCCTGTTACAGAAAGCCTTTCTTTATATGCATAATTAACGCAAAAATTTGATACAGTTTTTCAGTTGGTCTGAGTGTGTATCTATTATACATATTTCTTCAATGGTTGAATTGGTAAGTTTTCAATTTTACGTTTTTAAAGGTTAGGTTTATGTGAGCAATTTGAGTTTGTAAATAAGTGTTCGTTTATACATATGGGCACTTTTGTGGAATTCATTACCCAATAAAAAAGTTAGTTGTATATAAAAACACCTTAAACCACTATTAATAAACAATTTATGTTATTTTAAAATTTTCTTCCGATAGCCAAAAAATAGGATGATAAGAATGAAAAGTATCGCCCCAATAATAAAGATTGTATTATTATTTTTTGATGGAAGCATGATAACATCGGTACTTCCTGTAAGTGTAAAAGCTGCCCAATAATACGGAGTATTTTGTGTGTTTTGATGTTTTTGTAAATATGCTTTTTTGGCAAGTTGCAATGCTTTGGATTTAGAGTTTCCGTTGTTTAATTCCGTATAAAACGTTTGTAAGATTTCGTTTCCTGCTTGCTCGTTTACATTCCATTGTGAAGCCAAGACACTTTGCGTTCCGTTGTAGAAAAAACCTCTGGAAAGATTGATGATTCCTTCGCCAGAAAGATTCACGCCATCGTTGGTTTTGCAAGCATCTAGAATGACCAAATCTGCCTGGTTTTCAAGTCCAAAAAGTTCAGTAAGCGTTATTTTTTCTTTGTAAAAAGCCAACCAAGGCATTTTGGAAATACTGTCTAAACCTGCATGTGTATTGACATGAATGATGTTGAAATTATTTCTGTGTTTGATAAAATTTTCTTTGGAAGCTTCTTTTCTCGTCAGCAATACCGAGTTTTCATACTCTGATAAGAATTCCAATACTTCTGTTGTTTCTGCTAATGCTGGTAATTCCTTGTCTTCAAATTCGTTGGGCGCGATGACTAATAATGCTTCTGTTGGTGCATTTTGTTTTTTCTGAATTTGCTCAAAAAGTGAAAACGATTGTACATACGAAGTTTCTACTGTATTCACCAAATAAGCATCTGAGAGTTTCCCTTCTTTTTTCATCGGAATGAGTTCAAAAGGAAGGTATTGTAAATTCTGATCGGCAACAATCGTCAGTTTTTTGTTTTGCAAACGTCGTGAAGCATTTTTAAATGGAAATAACTGTTGAAATACTTCAAAACCAATAGTTTGATACGTTTTTAATGCTTCAGAATTCATGAAGCGTTTGGTCATAAACATTTTCAATTTCTTCAATTGCTGTTGAAAGTTTGCTGTATTTTCTATTTTAAAAAACTCAGGATTTTCTCCGTCATAATAGATACCATAACCATCTGTTTCGTGTAAAATGTATTCTACAAACGCAGCTTTTTGCTGTGTACAAGTTTCCATCACATTTTGCAAAGAAACAATAGCAACTTTTTCTTTGGTTTTTGTATATTTTGGATATGCGCGTTGCATGGAGTCCATAAATGTTTGAAACTCCGCTTTTTTATCTGCAAAACTTTTCCGCAATGTTTGATTGTCAATTTCTTGCTGAAATTGCGTTTGTAAATTAAGTACTTCGTAATTTAGTTTGTATTCGCGCTCCAATAAATTGCGAGGAATGTTGGATGCTAGTTTGGATTGAAAGGTTTTTATATTTTCTTGAAGCAGCAACGCTTTGTTATTTTCCATAAAGTAAAACGCGCTTTCAACATCATGTAAGCGATAACAAATTTCTACTGCGAGCATGTAAATGTTGACTCCTTTTTTAATCCAAAATAATTTAGACGCTTCTGCATCGACATTATATCTGATTAAGGACACCAATTGGTCAATTAATATAACGGTTTCTTTGGCTTTGTAGAGATAGGTTTGATCTTTTTCTTCTTTATAAGTTTGCACGTAATGATCGGCTAAATCAATCAAATAAACCAATATTTCTTGTTCATAACCTGATGTTTTGATTTCTGAAAGTGTTGGTAAACGAAAGTTATTTTTCAGTTGTGTATCAAGCTCCGAACAAATAATAACTGCTTTTTCTAAGTATGGAAGCTTTTCTTTTGAAAACTCTGTATTTAAATAATATCCTTTACTATTGTATGCGTTCGCTTTTTGATCTGCATCATCTGAAGCTTCAATAATTCTTTGATAAATTTGATTGGCAAGTTGATGCTTTTGCTGTCTAGAGTATACTATGGCAATGTTTAAAGCAACATCCCATTCTTCATATATATACCCATTTTCTTTGTATATTTTTTGCGCTTTTTTATAAAATTTTAATGCATTTTCCAATTCTTGAAAACTATCGTATACAATGGCTAAATTGGTATAAATTCCTGCGAGCATTTTTGGTTTTGACTGAAAAAAATCTAAATGATCTTCAATGTTTTTTTGACGTGCTTTTACAATGGCTAAATCTGAAATGTCATCTTTAACTTCAAACGAAGTTTCATAAATTTTTGAATATATGGCGATGATACCACTTGACAATAGACTTTTAAACTCTTTGTTTTCAGAGAGTTTTTTATTGGAAATTCCTGTATTCAAATACTGTAAAGCTCTATAATAATCGCCTCGCTCTCTTTCAATATTTGCCAATTTCCGATACGAATTGCAAGTATATTTATCAGCGCCGTTAGCTTTCACTATTTGCAACAAAAGAGCATACGCTTCTGATGTTTGCTCCAATTTTTGATATACAGAAGCTTTTAAGTATAAACTTTTGTTGAGCGTATTTTGATGCTTTAGTTGTTTTTGAATTTGAATAGCTTTGGTAAGATTTAGCAACGCTTTTTCATAACTTTCAGCTTTGTTGTAACTTCTAGCTAGTTCATAAAAAAGCGTCGCTTGTGTTTTAGGCGTCTTCGGAATGTCTGTATTATCAATCAGTATATTGAATTTCTGTATGCGTACTGATGGTTTTGCAAATTGATTAATACTATCAATAGTAGCTGACAAATCCGTATGCTGCCCATGAGCAATGCTTTGAAAACAAATAAACAACGCCAATATGTATCTTAGAGAGAAAGTCATTCCTGCTCTAAAATAAACATTAATTATTAATCGAATGGAATAATCAACTTATTGAAATAGGTGTCTCTAGATATATCGTCTCCCAAATCTGTAAATGATTCAAGTACGACACTTCCTCGTATACTCAACTCATCTTTTAACTCTTCAGGAGATAGTATACCATCTTCATAGAAAATAGCTGCTGCTTCTATAGTTACCTGCGGCGCAGCAAATGAAGTTCCTTGCACAAAAACATCATAAAAAGAAATTCCTTCGCCTTGCGCAAAAAAATCAACACTTAGAACTCCGTAGTTTGAAAAATTTGAAATTTTTGATGTATCTTCATTAGCGGAAGCAACCGCAATCACATTTTCTTGTTCATACGACGAAGGAAAATGTCTTAACATGTCATTATTACTAGAAAGATTTCCTGCAGAAGTTACATAAATAGTAGTTGGATTTGCATCGACAATGTTTGAAAAAATAGATTCTAAAGATTCTCCAAAACCGTCATCATACCATCCCATACTTATACTTACAATATCAGCTCTTTCCGAAGCATATAAAGTGCCACATAAAAAATTAAAATAGCTCGCTTGACCTAAAGAATTGGAAACTTTTACTGGCAATATTTGATGCGGAATTGCATTAGTAGTTAGTTCGTTAGTAATCATATTGGCAATAATGCTTCCGTGTTTCCCTTCGTTATCATCAAAAGTATTGGCATCTTCGTCAACAAAATCCCAGCCCGATTTTTCATCGCCTACCGCAACACCATCAGCATTGAATAAAATTTTATTTGCCATTGTATCTGTATTAAATACAGTCAAACCTGTAGCAATTCCTGAATCGACTATAGCGATGGTAATTCCAGAATTCTCCTCTTTTATATATGAAGTATATCCTGTATCCAAATCCGTTCCTGTAAATGGACTTTCTATATCCAAACCAAATACAAATTCATAATCGACTGCAAGTACGCCTGTATCACTTTCGTCATCTACTTGATCTTTGATAGAGCGTCTTTTAGGTTCTATATTGATAACTCCTCCAAAAGACCAAAGTTCGATATCTTTATTAGTGCAATGACAAACTTCATAGTTTGTGACTCCATTAGCCATTCTTATATTATTTTTTTCGGGATCAGTGGTACCGTTTTTATATTGCACTATTAATTGTGTGTCTGAATACGTGGGGAAAAAATTTGATTTACTTGTTATATTTTCTGGACTTGTATTCACAATTTTATCATTTTCAGTTTTAATGTTGCTTTCAGTTATCAAATCATCTGTTGAACATGAACACGTTAGTAATACTAATACAAATGCAATAAGTTTTTGTATATTTCTCATAATATTTAATTTTTGCGTTTACATATAGGGGAATAAACACGGAAAACATTACCCAATATTTTAATCTTATTTTTATTTATGAAAGATAGTGAAAGATATGTTAATGCACTTATCTCTGGAAATGAGAAAGTTACATTGGAAATTTACAATAAATTGTTTCCCAAAATAAATTCGTTTGTACTTAAAAATAGAGGCGACTCACAAGATGCATCTGATGTTTTTCATGATGGACTCATGTATATCATCGTCACACAAAAAGAAAAAAGAACTGAAATAAAGTCTTTTGAAGCCTATCTTTTTACCGTTTGCAAAAATATCTGGAAAAGAACGTTAAAAAATAAGGTAATGAAAACCGATACTTTGACACTAGAAGATAAAGAAGAAGCATTAAGTACTTTTGTAATAGAACAGCAACTACAAGATTTTTATATTGAAAAATTTGACTTGCTCTCGCATAATTGTAAAGAAATTTTAGGCAGTTATTTTAACGGATTGAGCTATGAAGAATTATTGACCGAGTACGCATATGCCTCAATAAATACGGTAAGACAACGTGTTTTTAAGTGTAGAGCAAAATTGATTAAACTAATAAAGGAAGATAAAAAATATCAAAAAATAAAGAAATGGCGTCAGAGTTAACAGAAAAGCTTTTAGGAGATATTGAGCGTTATGTAAAAGGCGAAATGACTGGCATTGAACTGAAAATGTTTGAAGATAAACTAAAAGGTGATGCAACACTTCGTAGCGAATTACAACTTCAAATTGAACTTTCGGAAGCCCTAGGGAATCAAAGTGATTATTCGCTGTTTAAACAAAAGTTGAGTCGCGAGGAAATTAACAAGCTAAAAACCAAGCTGCGAAGTAAAGAATATCAAGGATTATCGGCAAATATTCGAAATGCAGAAAAAGTCTATTTTAGTGAAAAAGAGAATGTTAAACCTATACAAAAATACTATCGTTATTTCGCTATTGCTGGAATGATTGTTTTATTTTTAAGTATTTATTTTATACAGATGACCTCATCGTACAGTGACTATTACGAGGAATATGTAGATTGGACTGAGTTGCCTTCTTTTATAGAAAAAGGACAACAAAAAGATGCTTTTTTCAAAGGAGAAATTGCTTTTAAACAAGAGGAATATAAAGAAGCCGCAGCATTTTTTGAACAAGTAAAACCCTCATACGAACTTTATGTGTATAGCTTGCAATACCTTGGTGCTTCTTATGACAAACTAGGTAAAAATGATAAAGCAATCGCTACTTTTCAAAAGTTAGCAGATTTTGACGATTCCTTTGAAAGTAGTAAAGGAACTTGGTATGAAGCGATGATACATCTAAAAATGGAAGCTAAAGACAAAGCGATTTATTTGTTAAACACGCATATTGAAGATCCTGACAATTATAATTACAGCGAAGCAAAAGTGTTGTTGCGGAAGTTAAAATAACGTTCCAATGTATTGAATCCAACCTTCACCATTTTCACTAATGGTTTGAATCACTTCTTTGGCGACTTCTGTATTGCAGGTTTCCAAAAACTTACGAATCATGCTTCCTGATTTTTTCTTTTCCTTTTCGGAAGCTGTTTCAGATTTTAGTGTTTCTAGGTTTGAAAGTAGTTTCTTTTCTTGTTTGGTATTCTTTGAAAGCGTTTTGATTAAATCTACAATCTTGTCATCAATCTCAGAAATATTGATTTCACTTTTGTGAAATGAGCTCCCTATAAACTGTGTTTTATCAGTCGTATTACTTTGTTCTTTTACAATTGAATTATTATTTCCAATTGGAATAAAAAACTGATCACTTTTACTAGCCAAGAGTTTAGTAATATCAGTAATTTGCTCATTTTGACTTTTCAGTAAATTATTTTCAACTTGTAAAATATCTAGTGAATGTTTAAAATGTTGAATTTGATTTTTCAGTTTTAAAATTAAAACATCTGCTTCTTTGTCTGTCACGTCATCAACCGCATTTACTTGTAGATTATTTTTATCTGTTTTTAAGAAGCCTAAATATTCGTTTAGCCAAGTTTGTAACTCTTCTTTGGTCGTTGTCTCTGGAAAATCAAACGCAATGTCTAAACCGCCTTCAACTTCGGAAGCGTGCATAATAATTTCTACTTTTTTACTGTCTTTTACGTAATTGGAAAAAAATACTAAATATTGGCGAATACTAGAAATAAGATGTTTGTCTAGTTTTAGGAATGTGTATTGTTTGAGTTTGGATTCTGCTATATTTTTAGCGATTATTAATTGGGCATTCTTGTCCATCAACAAGTTTCTCGTTTTAACTGCTATTTGAGTATTTCTAAAAAGTGAAATGCACAACAGACTTATAATTATTAATAAAGCAGAACTTAAGAGTGAAGTTAATTTATCCCTTTTGTATCTTTCTTGTAATTCTATAAATGATAAATCTTCTATGTTATATTTATAAATAACTGATTGAAAAATTATCAACGCTGCTAGTATAAATGAAAATAAAGCTATTAGCCATATTGTAGCATTTTTATTTAACTTAAGAGTAATGGACATAGAAAATTAAATTTAGTAAGAAAAAACATAAAGATATCTAAATTTCTTTCAATAAAAACAATAATAAGATTCAAGGTTAAAAATATTGTTTTAAAGACAGACCAAATTCAGTTTCGCATAATCCTAAGAACTCACTGTAATAAGATTTTGAATCTAGTTCAGAATGAAGCTTTCCTGTTTCATAAAAACTTAATCGCTAATTTGTCATTCCGCATTTATTGAGGAATCCACTAAATTCCTCAATAGATTCCTGCCTTCACAGGAAATTGAAGATTCGACAAAGTCAATGATAATACTATAAAAAACATTCGTGGATTCGTGATAAATAAAAAGGAATGAAAAACATCTTTCAATCTTTTAAGCATTCAATTCTTCAATCTTAATAGATTCCTGCCTTCGCAGGAATGAAAAAATGGTTAGAGTTTTATTTGAAGTGTCGCATAAAAGTTCCGATTCACAGATGGAATGATTCCTGGTCCAGGATAACCTGTTGCGCGTCGTGTGAAATATTCATTGTCTAGCAGATTATTGATTCCTGTTTCGAGCTTGAAATTTTTATACGTATACGAGAATGAAATATCTAAAATATCATACGCAGGAATTTCCCCAATCACACCGCTTAAGTTACTTTCTACCGCATTGGAAGCATCTGTAAATTGCTGCGAAATGTACGAATATTGAATGTTGGATAAGAAGTTTTTATATCCGAAACGAATTCCTGTTTTTAAGTTTACATTTGGTACAAATTCCACATTATTACCTTCAACGCCACTTTCTTCGGTTTTGGTATATTCTGAATCTGTAATTGCAGCATTGATGAAATAGTTGAAACTGTAATCGTTATTTTTGATGAAGATTTCGTTCAGATTAAAATCTAACAAACCTTCAAAACCGTACATTATGGCGTCTCCAATATTGCCACGTTCACTTTTTACGCTTCCATCTGCGAAAGCACGTTGTACAAAACCAATTCGATCGTTGTAGAATAATCCAAAAGCTCCCAAATCGTACGAAATCATGTTTTTATAATTTCCGCGCACTCCAAAATCGATAGTCATTCCTTTTTCGTCGTCAATTTCTGGACTGATCGCGAATGCAGGATTGATAATACTAATATCTGTAAACGTTACCGAACGATAGTTTTGTGAAACATTTCCATAGATTTCCAACGCGTCCGATGGTTTGTAACTTGCCCCCAAACCAAAGAGTACAAAAGAACGTTCGCGCGTTTCGCTATTGTCAACCGTTTCGTTTAGAATAACGTTTCCAGCTCCATCGGTATTGATTCGCTTGAAAAATCCATCACTTTCTGTTTTGATATGTTCAAATCGGAAACCTGGCGTGATCGATAATTTATCATTCAGGTAGAAAATATTTTCCCCAAAGATTGCCACATTTAAATTTGGATAGTCGTATGCTGATTGATTTTGATAGTTTGGATAATCGTCCAATTGAAATTCAAAATTCGGATCGCTTCCCGCAGAACCTGGACCTTGCGCACTTGTATTGTCTGCTTTGTAAAATTTTGAACCAATTAGGAAAGTAGATTTTTTACCAAAAACTTCGTAATTACTCAACAAACGTGCTTCAAATCCGAAGTTATTAAAATCGCCTTTTATCAAATCTCGTTCCGTTCCTGGATCAACTTGATTGACTCTGTTAGTTCTAAAACCTAACGCATTTCGAGAAGCATTTAACCCAAACGCATTGAATGTAAAATTCGTGTCTTCTGAGAATTTGTGCGAGAGTTTTACATTATACAACAACCAATCAATTTGAAACCAGTTTCGTGCTCTATTGCTTTGAAAAGGATTTTCAGTAAACATTGCATCGGTCAAACCGCCAGCTTGCTTTGCCAAATAGCGTAAATACGTAACTTCTGCTTCTAGTTTTGTGCGTTCATTGAATTGATAGCCAATGTGTGCATACGCGTTTTTTGATTCAAATTCTGAGTTTGGACGAAATCCATCGCCTTTTTTGTAGTTGAAAAACGAATAGTAACTAAATTTATCAACCGTTCCGCTTATGCTGGTAAAGTTTGTGTATAAGTTGTTACTTCCAATGGTGTTTCTGGTAATAAATTCAAACGGTTTTGCCTGATTTGGTTTTTTCATCACAAAATTCACCAAACCTCCAAATTGCGTTCCGTATTGCAAAGATGCCGCTCCACGAATGATTTGGATTTCCTGTAAACCTTCTGCCGCAGGCGAATAGTAACTTTCTGGATATCCTAATACATCTGCGCTAATGTCATACCCATTTTGTCGTGTGTTGAAGTTTGCCGTACGATTCGGATCGAGTCCGCGACCACCAATATTGAGTTGCAATCCTGCATCATCATTTTGATAAATATTCAATCCTACGACTTGACTGTATATTTGACGAGCGTTGTTGGACGCTAAGTTTGCCATGGATTGTTCTACTAAAACAACTTCGGTTTTTTTCCCTGCAAAAATCGCCGTTTCTTCTACATCTTTTAATCGCTTTAGCGCGAATATTTTCGTTTTTCGTACATTCAATTCTACTTCCGAGAGCTGTTCGCCCAAAGGCTTTAAAGAAACATTCAGCACTATATCTTCAGCTACAACAAGCTGTTTTTCAAATACTTCATATTCAAACGAAAAGAAGATAATTTTTAGTTGCTTTTCTTCTGTAGTAAATTCGTAATATCCTGATTCATTGGTTGTGGCTAATTTTCCTGAACCTTGATCGTAAATATCTACATTTGGAATAGGTTTATTGTTTTCTGCGGAAATTATTGTTCCCGAAATTTTTTGTTGTGCAGCTAGGGAAATACTGAACAAACAAAGTATACTAAGTATGCTAAAATCCTTTAATGTCATCGTTAAATGGTAAAATCCAGTTTTTAGGTTTGAATGATCTTTTTTGCTGATATAAATCAACTGTTTTGTCTATATATAATTGGCTTAATCGTCCGTTGAGCGCCACATAACTTTCTACATATACTTGTACATTTTTATGTCCGTCTTTGGTGAATGTATCGCCGAGATAGTGTGCGTATTCGAGAATGAAATCTGGTTGAAAACTCATTTGTTTTTCTTGTCGTTCTGTCAAAAAATCACTGTTTTTTACGTAGAAATAGTTTCCCGTTTTTCCATCGACTATTTTAAAGGTGGAAATTCCTGCTTTTTCCATAAGCATGACGCGCCATGAGAAACGATAGCCTTGTTCTGTCCAAAATAATTCGCCAGGATATAAAAGATATCTGAAAGGAAGTAGTAATTGGATTGTAAAGAAGATTATAATTACAGAAATAACAAACGATTTGTAACGTATTTGATATGCTGAGAATGTTTGTAATGTTGTTGTTTTTAGCATTCTCAGTTTGCTCAATATATTTTTGATGAGTGTTATGATTTTTTGGTGAAAACTTGCATCAAAGAAGATTAAGGTTCCTACAATCATTACAAACGGAAACATTCCGATAGGAAATAAAACGCGCGTGAATACATGAAAAAATACTACCAATATGAATGCAAAAATACGCGTTTTTTTGTAGAGCAATAAGAATGGAATGCAGAGATCGTACAACATTCCTGACCAACTCATGGCAAAGTGAAACCAGTTTTGATGCATGAGTGTTTCTCCTATGATGGGCAGATCAAATTTTGATGGTAGCCAGATTTTTAGTGGTTGTGCTTTGAAAAGCCAATCAGAGTTTATTTTTGCTAATCCTGCGTAGAAATAGACAATTCCTAGCAAGAGTTTGATGGCGTCAATTGTCCATTTTGGAATGTTCTCGAAGGTTCTTTTTCGTGCTAGATTGTCCATGGAAAATGTCGCATTCGCCGGAAGGAAAATCATCAAAAAACTCAAAATACTGATGAAATAGTAGTGATTGAGATAGGTTGTTTTGTCCATCAATTCGATGTACGTAAAACTCAAAAAGAAAGTGATGATTGCCAAACGATATTTGAGTCCGAGTGCGACAAAGAATGCTGAGAGTCCGCAAATAAAAAAGATAAGATATGTATAATTTCCTATCGGTTTTACCCATTCAAATCCGTAGTAAGAAAAGTGAAATGTAGGTTCGAGATATTGTGTTTCTATCCAACCGTGAGCCCAAAAACGAATGATTCCGTAACACATCATCAATCCAAAACCAATACGAAAAACCGCTAATGGCGCTGCGTTGGTTTGTTGTTGTATGTATGTTTGAAAACGATTCACTCGATCATTGTGGTTTAAATACTCCAATAGTTTCTTTTATATCGAAGTCGTTAGGTTTGATACAAAAAAAGGTTGCCACGACGACAACCTTAGTTTTTGAGTAATTTACTATTTAGTCTCCATCTGCATCCACATAATCTACACTGATGTTGAATGCTTGTAACATGTCAACTTTTAGTAATACGACAGCGGCTTGTAGCGCATCATACGCTTCTGTCATTTTAGTATTGTCAGTATTTATTTGTGTTGCAAAGTTTGCGTTTAATTCTTGAATTTTTCCACGAGCAGTATTGAACTGATTGTTAATCATGTTTGCGAGGTCAGTTCTATCAAGTGAAATTAAATACGTTTTGAAGCTTTCTCCATTTGCTGAACCGCCAAATTCAGTTCCGTTAAAGATATTTTGTACCGCATTTAATGCTTCTAAAGCTAGTTCTTTTGAGACTTCTTGATTGTAGAATGCTTCTACTCTATCTGGTAATGGTGTGGAAGAAAAGTTTCCTGCTGGAATTCCTATTTTGTTTGCTCTTAATCCTTTTTCGTAATAGAAAATAAAGTCATTGATGAATTTGTTTGTAGCACTTGTTGCAGTGTTTGCTGTACTAGAGATAAATGTGTCTCTGTAGTTTACTGTCCAATCACTTGAAATAGCTTGTGTTAACGTTTGCATTTGGTTTACCAAATCAGAAAGATATGCTTGATATTTTCCAGCTTCTGCATTGGTTGTATATTTTTCGAGGATTTCAGCATCAGTTGCGCCAATTCCATGTAACATATAATCTAGTGCAGGAAAACCAACCGCATCATTGTTATTTGGATGCGTTAAGTCATAACTTCCGCTTGCGACATTGTTTTCCACATCTGTAGTATTTACAGGATAGGTGTTCATTTGAAAAGCATATAATGTTTGCTCTGCTTGTCCAATATTGAACGATTCTACATGTTGCCAAGCTTTGTAAGCTGTGAACCAAGCAGAACGTAACGCATCAAGATTTGCCTGATTTGGTGTTGTATTGAAGTTGTCTTTTGCGGTTACCAACGTTCCTAAGTCTGAGTTTAGGTTTTGATATGAAGGAATTATGATATTATCAGCAAGATTGCGTAACATTCCTGCTCTATCGAAAGCAGTTCCACTTCCGCCTCCATCAGTGTTTACAGCATCATCACTCGAACTACAAGCAGCAATAAATAATGCCAAAAGTACTATTGAAAAAATTTTCTTCGCCATTTCTTATTTCTATTTATTCTAAATAAACGTTGCAAAAATAAAAAAGTAGCAAATGTTATCCTAATACATTTGCTACTTTTTTATATTAATTCTAAATAATTTTTTTTGCTTTCATTTTTAGCTTCCCGCTTGTGCTGTAGTAAAGTTGAATTCTGCTGAGATTGTGTTAGAAATTTCATCTAATGTTGCAGGAGTTACATCCCAAAAACCATTTCCTGTCATTAGTTGAGTAATGAATCCATCAACTTCTGTTTTTGTAAAATAAGGTTCGTTTGTTCCAGGTTTACGTGTGAATTGTAAGCTGTAGATGAATCCGAATCCTTCTGATAAATCGTGAAATGCAGCAGCTTTGTCTGTAGCTAAGTTGTTTTTTCCTTGTTGTAAATAGTATACGGCACGAATTGCGATTACTTCAGATATTTTTTCTCTGATGATGTCTGCTTGTTGGTCACGTACTGTGTAGTTTTTTGCTACGATTGCTGCTCTACCTAATTTGAAGGCTTCGTAAACTTCTGAAGCAATTCCTGAAAAATCAGCGTCACCTTCTACTCTAGAAAGGTATTTATTTAAAAAACTATCTTCATTTAGAACTGGATTTGTTGCGCTGTCAGTACCGTAAAGATACCCGAAAGCTTCATCCCATTTGTGTTCCATAGTTGTGTAGTTTTTTCCATCTTCGAGAACATCAGCATCGTTGTTTGCTCTATTATTCCCTGCATCTAAAACTGAAGTACTTAGGTAGTTATTTAGCATTTGATCTGCCATTAATGCTCCGATTAACCCTTTGTTTACAGCTTGATTGTACTCTAACCCTTTTCCATTGATGTAACGTGTAGATCCGCCACCAGCTTCTTGCAATTGTCCTGCATTTCCAGCAGTTGCATTGTTTGCCCAAGCAGGAAATACTTCTGAAACTTGTGCTGCAATCCACGAATCAAAGTCTGCTTTGATAGCATTTGCTGCTGTTGTATTTGCAGAAAAATAATCGGAAGAAGCAGCTGTTTTGCTACGAATACTTTTCCCTGAAGCATTTAAATCTGCATTGTTGAAATCGTTGTTTCCTTCCATGTGTGCAAACATTCCATCAAGTTCAGCTTCTGTTCTTGTGTTGTCTTTTAGAGCAGAAATAAATTCTTCTCCCATTTGGATTCTTGTGGTTTGTCCACTGTAGCTTACTGTTGTATTTCCACCTCTAGCAAATGTATATGTTGCTGGCGCAATTACTTGGTTATTATCTACTGAATTTCCTGCATCATCATCACTTGAACATGAAGTAAATACAAAACTTGAAATTGCCAATACTCCTACTATTACTTTTTTCATTATGGTTGTTTTAAAAAGGTATTATTTTTTGTTTTGGCAAATATATTATGGGATTTTGAATTTACAAAGATTATTTAGAATTAATCTTAGTTAAATTAAAAATAAGGAATTACATAATTGAAAATCAAAATTTTACAAAAAAAATAATTTGAAATTTAGATCTTTTATTAAAAATTTAGGTTGAAAAACTTACTGTTTTTGAAATTTTATGACACAAAAAAACCGCAACATAGCTGTTACGGTTTTGAAGATTTTATGAGTAGTTTTTTTATGATTCTCCCATCATTTCCATCAACTTCGCAGATACACGTTTGTATGTTCCATCTTCTAGTCGGGAACGGATTGCTGAAAACGCTTCTAAGGTTTCTTCTACGTCTTTTAATGTGTGTGAAGCTGTTGGAATCATTCTGAGTAGAATTAATCCTTTTGGAATGACTGGATATACAACAATTGAACAGAAGATTCCGTGGTTTTCACGCAAATCTTTTACTAACGCCATCGCTTCAGGAATGCTTCCTTTTAAGTATACAGGTGTTACACAACTTTGTGTGGTTCCAATGTCAAATCCGCGTTCTTTTAATCCGCTTTGTAAAGCATTTACAATTTTCCAAAGATTTTCTTTGAGTTCTGGCATGGTACGTAACATGTCTAAACGTTTTAACGCGCCAACGACCAATTGCATCTGTAGTGATTTTGCGAACATTTGTGAACGCAAGTTGTATTTTAAGTAATCAATAATTTCTTTATCTGCTGCAATAAATGCACCTGTACTTGCCATTGATTTTGCAAACGTTGCAAAGTATACGTCGATTTCATCCTGAACACCTTGTTCCTGTCCAGCTCCAGCACCAGTCGCGCCAAGCGTTCCAAAACCGTGTGCATCATCTACAAATAAACGGAAGTTATATTTTTTCTTAAGTGCTACAATTTCTTTTAGTCTCCCTTGTTCTCCACGCATTCCAAACACACCTTCAGAGATCACTAAGATTCCTCCACCAGTTTGTTCTGCCATTTTGGTAGCACGCTCTAGGTTTTTTTCTAAACTTTCAATATCATTATGTTTGAACGTGAAACGTTTTCCCATATGCAAGCGTACACCATCAATGATACATGCATGTGAATCTACATCGTATACAATAATATCGTCTTTAGAAACCAATGCATCAACTGTAGAAACCATTCCTTGATAACCAAAGTTTAGTAAGTAGGTTGCTTCTTTTCCAACAAATTCTGCCAATTCATTTTGCAATTGCTCGTGTAAATCTGTGTGACCAGACATCATACGCGCTCCCATAGGATATGCCGAACCGTAAGCTGCTGCTGCTTCCGCATCAACTTTACGAACCTCTGGATGGTTTGCCAAACCTAAGTAGTCATTGATACTCCATGTAATTACGTCTTTTCCTTGAAACTTCATTCTGTTTGAAATTTCTCCTTCTAGTTTTGGAAAAACAAAATATCCTTCTGCTTGTGATGCCCATTTTCCTAACGGTCCTTTATCCTTGTATATTTTAGCAAATAAATCCTTCATCTATCTAAGTTTTTCTTTATGTATCAATTCGGGTTATGGTAATTTATGAAGTTTTTCTGAAAACTTCAACGGCAAAAATAATTATTTTTACGAGCCTATCATAATTATTAGAGTTTTATGTTGAATTGCTATTTTTTTGAGGAATTTGTTGAAACGTTTTAGCCTTTATAGCAAAAAAGCAACATAATTGTTATTATGCTGCTTCTGAATATGTTAGAATGAAATTTTTATAACTATTTGATATATTCTATTTTTTGTGCTTCTTCTAAATTTTTACTGTCAAAGAATCCTTGCGAACTCATCCATTCATCACTGTACACTTTACTCATGTATCTGGAACCATGATCTGGAAAAATTACGATGACGTTGCTATTTTCGTCAAATTCGCCTTCTTCCGCCAATTGTTCAATGGCTTGCATGGCTGCACCACTTGTGTATCCAACAAATAAACCTTCTGTTTTTGAAATTTCACGTGCTTTGTGTGCGCTTTCTTCATCTTTTACTTTGACAAATTTGTCAATCACATCAAAGTCAGTTGCAGTAGGAATTAAGTTTTTTCCTAATCCTTCTATTCGGTACGGATAGATTTCGTTGGAATCAAATTCTCTCGTTTCATGATATTTTTTCAATACAGAACCGTATGCATCAACTCCAAGAATTCGGATATTCGGATTTTGTTCTTTTAAGTATTTTGCTGTTCCAGAAATGGTTCCTCCTGTTCCACTACATGCTACAAAGTGTGTAATATTTCCGTTGGTTTGTTTCCAAATTTCTGGACCTGTACTGTTGTAATGTGCATCAATGTTTAATTCATTAAAATACTGATTGATGTAAACAGAACCTTTTGTTTCTTCATGAATACGTCTAGCCACTTGATAGTACGAACGAGGATCATCTGCACTTACATGCGCTGGACACACATAAACTTTTGCGCCCATAGAACGCAACATGTCAATTTTATCTTTAGAAGATTTAGAACTTACTGCCAGAATACATTCGTATCCTTTAATGATACTTACCATTGCAATACTGAATCCTGTGTTTCCTGAAGTAGTTTCTATAATTGTGTCACCAGGTTTAATGATGCCTTTCTTTTCTGCCTCTTCAATAATATATAAAGCAATTCTATCTTTCGTTGAATGTCCTGGATTGAATGCCTCAACTTTAGCATAGAAATTTCCTTTGATGTTTTTAGTTATGTGTTTCAACTTTATCAAAGGTGTATTCCCAATTAGTTCGAGTACATTATCAAAAGCATTAATTTGTTGTTCCATAAAAACTATTAAGTTGGTACAGGGTTTTATTTTTGTAAGTTTTGAAAATATGCAAAACCTTGCAAATTTAAGGTAAATTTTTGAATTAGTCCTTTATATTTTCTAAGTCCAGTAAAAACGCGTATTCTTCGGCCACTTCTTTTAAAGATTCAAAGCGTCCAGATGCGCCTCCATGTCCCGCATCCATATTGGTATGAAGGAGTAAAATATTATTGTCTGTTTTTAAATCTCTGAGCTTTGCAACCCATTTTGCAGGTTCCCAATATTGTACTTGCGAATCGTGCAATCCTGTAGTGACTAACATGTTTGGATATGCTTTTGCTACTACATTATCATACGGTGAATACGATTTCATGTAATGATAGTATTCTTTTTCATTCGGATTTCCCCATTCGTCATATTCTCCTGTTGTTAGTGGAATGCTGTCATCTAACATTGTGGTAATGACATCAACAAAAGGAACTGATGCAATGATTCCGTTGTATAATTCTGGATTCATGTTTGCAATTGCTCCCATTAATAATCCGCCCGCACTTCCGCCAGAAGCGTATAAATGTTCTGGAGACGTATATTTTTGTTCAATGAGATATTTAGAACAGTCAATAAAGTCTGTAAAGGTATTTTTCTTATCCATTAATTTTCCATCATCATACCAGTTTCTTCCTAAGTATTCTCCACCACGAACATGGGCAATTACATAGATAAATCCTCTGTCTAATAAACTTAAACGTGAAGATGAGAAATATGGATCAATCGTGCTTCCATAGGAACCATATGCATATTGCAATAACGGATTGCTTCCATCTTTTTTGATCCCTTTTTTGTATACAACCGACATCGGGATTTTAGTTCCATCTGCGGAAGTAGCCCACAAACGCTCAGAGATGTAATTGTTTTTGTCAAACTTTCCGCCAAGTACTTCTTGTTCTTTTTTAACGTCTTTGGTTTTGGTAACCATGTTAAAGTCGATCACGGAAGCTGGTGTCGTTAAGGAATTGTATGTGTAGCGTAAGATTTCCGTATCAAAATCGACATTGACACTTGTGTTTGCTGTATACGTTTCGTTATCAAATGGCAAATAATAGTCTTCTGTTCTGTCCCAACGAATGATTCTAATTTTATTTAAACCATTGGCACGCTCGCTCAATACTAAAAAGTCCTTAAAGATTTCAGTGTCTTCTAATAAAACGTCTGGACGATGCGGAATAATGTCTTCCCAATGCTCCATTCCTGTTTTGTCTTCTGGCGTTTTAGAGAGTTTAAAGTTGATAGAAGCATCTTTGTTGTTCAATACATAAAAATGATCTTTGTAATGCGAAATACCATATTCTAAGCCACGTACACGTGGTTGAAACACTCTAAATTCTCCATCTGGATTGTCTGCTTCCAGAATTCGATATTCCATTGTCAGTGTGCTGTACGAACCGATGACTAAGTATTTTCTAGATTTTGTTTTGTATACAAATGTGATGAATGTTTCGTCTTCTTCATGAAAAACAACCGTATCATTCGCAACCTCATCGCCTAGTTTGTGCTTGTAGATTTTCTCCGAGCGCAAAGTTTGCTCGTCTTTGTTGGCATAAAAAAGCGTTTTGTTATCTGCTGCCCATGTAGAACTTCCTGTCGTATTTTCGATACGTTCTTTGTAAATTTCACCTGTTTCTAGGTTTTTAATGTGTATTGTGTATTGACGTCTACTGATGGTATCAACTCCATAAGCAACCAATTTGTTGTTTGGACTTACGCTAATTCCTGTAAGTCTGTAATACGGATGACCTTCTGCCATTTTGTTAACGTCAAATAGAATTTCTTCTGGTGCATCTAAAGTTCCTTTTCTACGTGTGTGAATTGGATATCCTTTGCCTTCTTCATACTTTTTTATGTACCAATAACCATTTAATTTATAAGGAACCGAAGAATCATCTTCTTTTATTCTTCCTTTTAGTTCTTGAAATAAATCTTTTTGAAAGTCTTTTGTATGCGCTGTCATCGCGTCATTGTATGCATTTTCTGCTTCCAAGTAAGCAATTACTTCTGGGTTTTCCCTATCGTTTAACCAATAGTAATCGTCAGTTCTAACATCGCCGTGTTTTTCAAGTTTTGTAGGTTTCTTGTCAACTGTTGGCACTGATATGTTTTTTTTCATGTGTGGTGTGTTCTTATTACAGGAATTTATAAGTATAAAACTAATAAGCAATAGCGCTAATGTTTTTTTCATTTGAAAAGTATGTTAAAAGTCCACAATTTAATAATTTTGTAAAAATTAACCTTTAATTATATACAAATGTTTGGAGATTTAATGGGAATGATGGGTAAATTGAAAGAAACCCAGAAAAAAGTAGAAGAAACAAAACAACGATTGCACACTGTTTTGATTGATGAAAAAAGTTCTGACAGCTTGCTTAACGTGACTGTCACTGCAAATCGTGAAATTAAATCGATTGAGGTTTCAGACGAATTGCTAGAAGATAAAGAACAGTTGGAAGATTATTTAATTTTAACTTTAAACAAAGCTATCAAGCGTGCAGGAGAAGTTCATGAAGCAGAAGTTGCTGCTGTTGCCAAAGACGGAATGCCAAATATTCCTGGCATGGACATGTTTTCTTAGATTAACGTCAGTTCGATATAAATCATTCAATTTATATTTATAGTGATTTTAAAAATAATTCTGCTATATAATTTATTTTCAGTGTTTTATTTTCGTTTTCTTTGCTTACCCAAAGAAAAGAAACAAAAGAAAGGGAACTTTTCCAGAGGTATTTTTAGTTTTTCTTTTAGGGAAAAACTAAAACCGCATGAATTTTTCTAAATTTTCTCCAAGGCTTCGAAAATTTTTCACGAAAAATCCCTGCTATACTGCGGAAAAGAATAGTTTCAAACTAAAATTCTTACGTTGAACTCACGTTAGATTAAAAAATATACAATATATAAAAGAGAGTTACTGTAAAAGGTAACTCTTTTTTGTTTTTAGCAATTGAAATACATCTTTCAGCAATTCGCTTGAAGCTATTTTCGTAAATGGTCTTAAGTTTAATCTGTCGACATTAAACATTTATAAACATTAAAATCAATTATTATGAAAAAAAGAAGTATCAAAAGTTTAGCATTAAACAAAGAATCTATTTCAAATATTCAAACTGCTGTTTTTGGTGGTGAAGCGTGTTCTTCAGACACAAAAACAACTTCTGGAGCTGATCCATATACAACATCTATAGTATCAGATGATCCAACACCGATGACTGCCGATGTTAAAGATTGTCCTAAAAACAGTTTGGCAGGTGATTGTTCTATGGGATATTGTCCAGAAACTTTTTGGTGTCCATAAGACTAATTAGATATATAAAGTTTAATAAAAAAAAGGGAAGTCAATTGACTTCCCTTACTTATTGAGTTTATTTAATTTAAAATCTTAGTTCTTCTGATCTAACACTCTAAATTGTGTTCTTCTGTTTGCCAAGTGCTCTCTTTCAGTACAAGAAACACCATCTTTACATCTGTTTAATAATCTTCTTTCTCCGTATCCGTTAGAAACAATCTTACTAGAGTTGATTCCTTTAGAAATCAAGTAGTTTGTAACTGCTTGTGCTCTTCTTTGAGATAATGCTTCGTTGCTTGCAGCAGATCCTCTTGAATCTGTGTGAGAAGCAATTTCTACAGAAACTCCTGTTTGTAATACTGGTAATAATTTAGTGTCAATTTCACGCTTTGCAGCAGCAGTTAATGTTGCACTTCCTAAGTTCCAGTTAATATTTAAATCATTATAAACTAACAACTTACAATCAACTTCTTTCCAAGTAGTCAAACCACCTTTTTTAGTCAATACTTCTTTTGTAACTGTTTTGTACACTGCAGGCACTTCTGTTTCAACTACTTTAGAGTCTTCTACTAATTTTGTAGTTTTTAAGGTAGTTTCTTTTTGAGCAACAGGAATTGAGTTTGCTTTTGGAGCTGAAGTCATTACTGTTTTCTTGTATGTTTTGCTTACAGCAGGAATATCTTCTACACGAGTACTCTCGCTAGTAACAATTCTTTTCTTCACTGTTTCCGTAACTGCTGGAATTTCAATTCTTTCAGTAGTTGGAGGCGTTACCATTACTCTACGCTTCATTGTTTTAACTTCAGCTGGAACATCAATAATACGTGTTGTTGGAGGCGTTACCATTACTGTTTTCTTGATAGTTTTCGTAACTTCAGGAATAGGAATGATACGTGTTGAAGGTGGCTTTACCATAATTGTTCTAGTAAATGTTCCTTCTCCACATGGCTTTCCACCATTATTGTTCGGGTCACAATCTGGAGTTCTTGTAGAAGAAGCATCGGCTGCCAAACGCTTTACAGGAACTGTTACGTTCTGTGCAGGAATCGCTTTGTAACACCAGTATCTACAATCATCTGGATTTGAAGAATTACAGTCTGCTGGAGGAATTTCGCTCATTTGCCATTGTGCAGCAGCTGGCTTCACTTCAATTGTTTCAAAATCGCTAGTAAAAGAAGCTGGCGTCAATTGAATTGAAGAACCATACTCTCTTTTCTTATACGTTACTGTTTCAGTTCCCCATTCTGCAGGCACAACTTCCATACGTTGAGAAGCTTCTTTTACAGTAATTACAACATCTCTTGTTTCATACACTGCTGGTACAATTTCAACTTTTTGATACGCTGGTCTAGTCACCACATCAAAAGTTCTTGTTTCATACACCGCAGGAACAATTTTTAAACGGTAGCTTGCTTCTTTTACAACTACAGTTTCAGTATCTCTACTTGTCTGTGATGGGACTTTCACTAAACGCTGAGACGCTTCTTTAGTAACTACTTCAAAAGTTTCAGTTCCGTACTCAGCAGGAACTACTGTCAATCTTTCTCCCGCTACTTTAGAAACTACTGTTTCGTTCACTGTAGTATACTTTGCTGGGATTGTTTTCAGCTTCTTATAAGCTGGTGATACCATAACCTGCACTTCTCTGTTTTCATAAATGTCTGGTGTTACACAACGAACGTAACATTTTCCAGGTTCTGGATTCGTTGGTAAGTCTTGAGCAAAGGCAAAAGAACCTATGGCTAAGGCTAGTCCAAATAATAGTTTTTTTCTCATGTCTTAAATGATTAATTATTTAATTGTTGTTATTAATGATTAACAATGTACGAAATTATCTAATCGTTAGGAAATAGTGGTTACCTAAACATTATGCAAGCATACTATTTTGATTAAAGTGCATTTTTTATCGTTAAAAAGCATTTTTTTAGGGAAAAACCCTGTATAAAGTTCCAAATTGAAGTTTATAGCATTTCTTTTACGATATATTTTTGATATATTTACTCATCTTAACTAAATCTCTAAATAACTATGTTTGAATTATATCAAAGTGAAAACAATCAAAAATTCTACTTTAACCTAAAAGCTAAGAATGGACAAATTATTATGTCTAGTCAAGGATATGCTGATAAAAGCGGTGCTAAAAACGGCATTGAATCTTGTAAAAAGAATTCAACAGACGATAGTAAATTTGAACGTAAAACCGCAAAAAATGGGAAATTTCACTTCAATTTAAAAGCTGGAAACGGACAAATTATCGGAAGTAGTCAAATGTACGCTAGTGAAGCAGGAATGGAGAACGGAATTGAATCTGTGAAGAAAAATGCTGGAAACGCTGAAGTAAAAGACCTTACTGAATAGAAAATAACTTTTTAGTATACGAAAGCAGCTTCAATGAGCTGCTTTTTTTATGTATTTCTTTTTACTATTTAACGTCAGTTCGATATAAATCATTCAATTTATATTTATAGTAATTTTAGAAATAATTCTGCTATATAATTCATTTTTAGTGTTTTATTTTCGTTTTCTTTGCTTACCCAAAGAATACTGAATCAAGTTCAGCACTGGCATCAACAAAAGAAAGGGAACTTTTCCAGAGGTATTTTTAGTTTTTCTTTTATGGAAAAACTAAAACTGCATGAGTTTTTCTAAATTTTAGTTCACCATGCTCTATTTTCAGTTATGGAGTTCATGAATTAACATTTCTCCAAGGTTTCGAAAATTTTTAACGAAAAACTCCTGCTATACTGCGGAAAAGAAAAGTTTCAAACTAAAATTCTTACGTCGAACTCACGTTATTTAAATTCATTATTTCATACGAACCATTCTTCCAACATCGGTTTTCTCTCTAAAAATGGTCTTGTATTCTGTAATGGAATCATTAATATTAGTGATTTCTACAGAAAATTTTTCACCAATCTTTGCCACAGCAGGATTTGGACTGTTTGTTCCAACATACGTAAGTTCGTAACTACAATCAGAAAGCCAATTTATAGAAAATTCATAATAATACTTTCCGTTTTCCATGTAAGCGCGTTGTACTTTTTCTTCTCGCACCACATAAATATATTCCGCATCGTACTTTTCATACTTCCATTTACCTTTAAAGTATTTTCTACAATTGTTTTGTGTGCTGAATGACAACAAAGCGAACATCACAAAAATTAAAAACAATCCTATAACTTTTTTCATCTTATTTTTTTGATTGAATACTTATTCAGACAACTTTCTGTATAACTTTCAAAAACTCTTGATGCATCTCGGCAGTATAATCTAAATGAGTGACAATTCGGAGCTTTCCACTTCCCATTCCTATCAAATCAATTCCTAATGCTGTTAATTTATCTAAAAAGGCTTTTTCGTCAATATCATCTTGTAAATAAAAAATGACAATATTGGTTTCAATCGGCTCCACTTTTTTAATAATTGCCAAACTTTCTAAGGTCTTTCCTATTTCTTTTGCTTTTTCATGATCTTCTGCCAAACGCGCTATATGATTGTCTAACGCGTACGTTCCTGCGGCAGCTAAATAACCCGCCTGACGCATTCCGCCACCTAAAATTTTACGAATTCGCAGTGCTTTATGAATGGTTTCTTCATCTGCAACCAACACAGAACCTACAGGACAACCCAATCCTTTGGATAAACACACCGAAATAGTGTCAAACAACTTTCCGTATTGTGCTGGCGTTTCGCCTTTTGCTACCAAAGCATTCCACAAACGTGCTCCATCTAGATGAAAACCTAAATCGTTTTCACGAGCAACCGCATGGATTTTTTCAATTTCTGAGAAATCCCAACAAGCACCACCACCGCGATTTGCCGTATTTTCTAACGCAATTAATGAACTTAGCGGACTGTGATAAAAATCTGGTGGATTGATTGCCGCTTTGGCTTGCGCTGCCGTGAACATTCCACGATGTCCATCGATTAATTTACAAGAAGCACCACTATTAAAACTCACACCACCACCTTCGTAATTGTAAATATGTGCATCCTTATCGCAAATCACTTGATCGCCTGGATTGGTGTGTAATTTAATTGCGGTTTGATTTGCCATCGTTCCACTAGGGAAAAACAACGCCGCTTCTTTTTCAAACATTTCAGCAACTTTTTGCTCCAAATGATTGATAGAAGCATCTTTCTTAAAAACATCGTCGCCAACTTGTGCGTCAAACATGGCTTTGAGCATTTGTGGAGTTGGCTTGGTAACGGTATCGCTTATTAAATTTATTCGCATTATTTATTTAGTATTGAGTATGAGGTATTAGTATTGAGTTTGGCTCTTGGCTCTTGGCTCTTGGCTCTTGGCTCTTGGCTCTTGGCTCTTGGCTCTTGGCTCTTGGCTCTTGGCTCTTGGCTCTTAAAAGAAATCTTTTTCTATTAAGAATCAACATTTTTCAGAGCGCTTAAATTGACATTTTTTCTTAAAATCCGCAAGCATCACTTCCAATTGGCGAACCATCTGGAATTTTTGGTGATGCTTTTAGTTTGAATTTTTCAGGGTATTTTTTGAATTGCTCTATCGTTTTAAAGTAATAATCAGCAAATAAACGTTCTTCTTCAGGGAAATTTTTACCTAGTAAATTTATTTCTAATGTTTTCAACATATGCAAACTTTTCGCTTTTACAGTAGGTGAGGAATTCTTATGAACCGCCAAATTCATTAGATGTTTCAGTACATTCATATTTATTTCGAAGCCTATTTGACTATGAACTGGATTCAAAGACACATCTTTATTGTAATAAGTTCTAAATAATGTTGCTTGAAAAACTTCCATGACCATTTCCTCAAATCCTAGCTGTTTTTTATCCAAACTTTTCTGTTGAATTAATCGTTCAGCACGTTGTGGATGAAATAAAAATTTCAATGTCATATCACTCGCCGTTGCTGCTGGAGCAATTGCATCAAAACCAACTCCTGTGTTTCCTCTGAATGATTCTCGTGATCGTCCATACCCAAAAGCACGAGGCGGAAATAATGCAAGTTTATCTGCTGGAATTTCTAGCGTTTTCGCATCCAACGTTTTTAAAATAGCGTTTAAGGCTTCTCGTTGTTGTTCTGCCGAAACTACTTTGGTAATTAATTGTTTATCACCTTTGGTTGCGTAATTGTATTCCAATCCACCAATCAATTTTGAAGTGGCTTCTGTTTGGTATCTGTGGAAAAAGTACAGCGGTACAAATACATCTTCTAAAACTGTATATGGTTCGCCAGAGCGGATATTGCCTTTCGAGAAATTTTTAATCGCCAATGCACGGACTTTCAACACATTTTCCAATTCTGCGGAAGCGTTTTTGCCATTATCCCACAAATGCGCTTTTGCATGTGCGCCACCAATTGGTCTTGCATCTACATCCGAAATAAAACGATGTCCTTTTTTATATGCTTTGTTTAGAATTTTCTGTAAACCTTCTTTTTCCGCTTTCGCTGAATTGAACTCTGAGTAGGAATATGCCACTGTAATTTTATCCCAAGAACCAATTCCTGTCGCGTACGCATCTGATAGATCAATTTTTCCATTCGTAATTTTTACAGTTGGATGCGGATAATCCATCACAGAACTTCTGTTATTGGTACTTGCTGCAAAATTATGTGCAAAACCAATGGTATGACCAACTTCATGCGCTGACAGTTGACGAATTCGTGCCAAAGCCATTTCCAACATCGGTTGATAATTTTCATCAGAATTAGCAAATGGCTTATTTAGCAAAGCTTGTGCAATCAAAAAATCTTGACGAATGCGCAAACTTCCCAAACTCACATGTCCTTTGATGATTTCGCCTGTTCGCGGATCTACCACACTTGCGCCATAACTCCAACCACGTGTAGATCGATGAACCCATTGAATGACGTTGTAACGCACATCCATCGGATCGGCACCTTTTGGCAATAGTTGTACCTGAAAAGCATTCTTAAAGCCAATTTCTTCATACGCTTCGTTCCACCAACGCGCACCATCTAACAAGGCTGAGCGTACAGGTTCAGGCGTTCCAGGATCGAGATAGTATATGATTGGTTCTTTTGCTTCACTTTTGACTGCATTCGGGTTTTTCTTTTCCAAACGATGTCGTGTTACAAAACGTTTTAACATTGGTTCTTGAATTGGCGTTGCATAGTCGTAATATGAAATATGAATTGCGCCACTTCGCGGATCAAAAACTCGTGGTGTATATTTATCATCAGGCAATTCTACAAACGAATGATGCTGAATTACAGAAACCAATGAAGCGTTTGGTGTTACACTTCTAATGTTTCCACCTTTTGGTTTCCCTTTAAAAGTTAATAACGCTTCAAATTCTACATTTTTCGGAAAAGCTTTGGTTCGCTCTAAAGCCAATGCGCTTTTAGTAGTATCGAGCTTATAAGTTCCTTGTTTATTAGCTGCCAAACTCTGAATGACACCATGCGCATCTTGCATCAAAAATGGAGTGAAGTCAATTGTATATTTTTTATCTTTTTCGGAAACAATTGGGAAACCAAATAATACCGATTTAGCAAAAGCTTGTTCTACACTTTTGCGTTCCAACTCGTTTGTGGTGTTTGCTCTGTAGCGTAAATTTGGTTGAATCAACATTAATTTGTTGCCCATTTTTTTGAATTGCACCACGACTCCATCACCAATTTGTCCTCTGTCCAATCCGATATCGTTAGAACCAACGCCACTTGCCAAAGAATACACATATAAGAAATCTTCTTCTAGTCGTTCAACCTCCAAGAAAATTTTGTCTGTCTTTTCTTCGTAAGCAAAATTAAAGTAGCCTTTGTAGTATTCTCGTGGATATTGTTTTTTTTGTGTCTGTTGCGGCATTTTTTCTTGCGCAAAACTTGCAGAAACACATAAAAACATGAAAATCAGTATTGTATAATTCTTCATTAGGATATCATTTTAACAGAATTAAACCGTAGTTTTTATTATAAAAAATAGCTTTATTTATGATTCTTTCGGTTTTTCTATTTTACGCTATGAATATACATAAAACATCTTATTTTTGTAGGAAATAAAATAACAAACATGCTTACAACAGATCATATAAAAGATCTTATCAATCGCCTTGGTGCGTTAAGGAGGTATCTTTGACATAGATGCCAAACTTATAGAAATTGCAAACGAAGAAGAAAAAACGTATGCTCCAGACTTTTGGGACAATCCGAAAGAAGCTGAAATTTTGATGAAGAAACTCCGTGGAGAAAAAAAGTGGGTTGGCGACTATAACGAAGTTGCTGATTTGATCGGAGATTTGGAAGTCCTTTACGAATTTTACAAAGAAGGTGATGCTTCCGAAGAAGAAGTTACTGCACAATTTGAGAAAACAAAAACAAAAATTGAAGATTTAGAGTTCCGAAATATGTTGTCTGATGAAGGTGACAGCATGAGTGCTGTGCTACAAGTGACTGCTGGCGCTGGAGGAACAGAAAGTTGTGATTGGGCAAGTATGCTCATGCGTATGTATTTGATGTTTGCCGAAAAGCAAGGATATAAAGTCAAAGAACTCAATTACCAAGAAGGTGATGTTGCCGGAATTAAAACAGTAACCTTAGAAATTGAAGGTGATTACGCTTTTGGTTGGCTCAAAGGTGAAAACGGTGTACATCGTTTGGTGCGTATTTCTCCGTTTGATAGCAATGCCAAACGTCATACTTCATTTGCATCTGTATATGTGTATCCGTTGGTAGATGACACGATTGAAATTGATATTAACCCCGCAGATATTGAGATTACCACAGCGCGCTCTAGTGGAGCTGGTGGACAGAATGTGAATAAGGTAGAAACAAAAGTACAGTTGACACATAAACCTTCTGGAATCCAAATTTCATGTTCAGAAACACGTTCGCAACATGATAACCGTACGAGAGCTATGCAAATGTTAAAATCGCAATTGTATGAAATTGAGTTGAAGAAACAAATGGAAGCGCGTGATGATATTGAAGCTGGAAAAATGAAAATAGAATGGGGATCACAAATTCGTAATTATGTGATGCATCCGTATAAATTGGTAAAAGATGTTCGTACCGCGCATGAAACTGGAAATGTTGATGCCGTAATGAATGGATATATCGATGAATTTCTGAAGGCATATTTGATGAGTATGGGACAGAAAAGTGATGAAGATGGGCTTTGAAATTAGAAATGTTAAGTTTTAAATGTTAAATATTGAGTGAGTTTCTAAGAAAATTTTGAATATTGTTTGAAACTTATTGATACATTAGTAAGATCGCTTTGCTTATAGATTGTTAGGCCTATTAAATATGCCCTAGCGAAAAGAATAACAATATGATTAAGTTGATGAAGTTTACTATTTTTTCCAAAAAGAAATAGATTCACTTTATAAAAATAAAGAATTAAAAGATGTCATTAAATACTAAAAAAATATGTTAAAAATATACCACAATCCAAGATGCCGAAAATCTAGAGAAGGTTTGGCAATTTTAGAAGCATCTGGAAAAGATTTTGAAATTGTAAAGTATTTAGACGAACCGCTTTCGGTGGCTTCGCTCACGGAAATCATCAATCTTTTAAAAATTTCACCTATTGATCTAGTTCGTAAAAATGAAAAAATCTGGAAAGAAAATTTTAAAGGAAAAACCCTAAGTGATTCAGAAATCATCAAGGCAATGGTAGAAAATCCGAAGTTGATAGAACGTCCAATTGTCATACACAATCAAAAAGCTGTGATTGGTCGTCCACCAGAAAATATAACTTCAATTCTTTAACTAGAAAAAAATCAACAAAAGCCGTTTTATTATTTGATAAAGCGGTTTTTTCTTTTAACAGAACTTTAACCATTCGCCGTTAAACCAAGCCGTTTCTTTGTGGTCAAACTAACATCAAAAAAAGCTATCTATAGAAAACCATTCATCCAAATGAAAAAAATTTTACTACTCCTATGTTTTGTAGGAACCATTTCTGCCGTTTACGGCCAAAACAAAAAACAAGCAAAAAAAGTAACCATCACAGGAAAAGTGTTTGAAAAATCTACCAATCAACCATTGGAGTACGCTACTATTATTTTTCAAGATACTGCTAAAAAAAGAACCGTTACTGGCGGAATTACAAACTCTAAAGGAGCTTTTTCTATTGAAGTTGAAGCAGATACTTACGATGTTACCATCGAGTTCATTTCGTTTAAATCACAAGAAATCAAAGCAAAATCGCTAACAAAAGACATGTCCATCGGAAGCTTTTATCTAGCAGAAGATGCACAAGCATTGAAAGCTGTGGAAGTAATTGCCGAGAAGACAACAGTGCAATTAAAATTGGATAAAAAGATTTACAATGTCGGAAAAGATTTAACCGTTCGTGGCGGAACTGTAAGTGATGTGCTAGACAATGTCCCTTCTGTTTCTGTAGATGTGGAAGGAAATGTCGCTTTGCGCGGAAACGACAATGTTCGAATATTAATCAACGGTAAACCTTCGGGATTGGTTGGTTTAAATTCTACGGATGCATTACGACAACTTCCAGCGGATGCCATTGAAAAAGTAGAAATCATTACTTCGCCATCTGCGCGCTATGATGCTGAAGGAACGGCGGGAATTTTAAACATCATTCTCCGTCGTAGCAAACTAGAAGGAATCAATGGCGCAATTACCACAAATGTCGCGTATCCTAAAGGATATGGGATTTCAGGAAACCTCAACTATCGTACTGGCGATTTTAACTTTTTTACAACTTCTGGCTACAATTACCGTACAGTTCCAGGAAATGCAAATACGTTTACAGAATACTTTAACGGCGATGATCCGAATACATTTTTAAATGAAGATCGTGATTTTGATCGTATCCGAAAAGGCTTCAATTCTAACTTTGGTGTTGAATGGTATATTAATGATAAAACGTCCATTACAGCTTCTTTGGTGTACAGAGATAGCGACAACGAACGAGAAACGAGCAATATTTTGACACAGTTTGATTCCGACTTTAATGTTACAAACGTAAGTACGCGTTTTGATCCAGAAACGGAAGCCGATAAAACCATTCAATATGCTGTGAATTTTGATAAAAACTTTGAAGAAAGCGGACATAAATTAACTGCCGATTTTCAATATGAAAGCAGCACAGAAGCAGAAAACTCGTTTATTTTGGTAAATGATGTGCTTGCGGAACAAGTTGCAACTATTGAAAAACAAGATCGTATTTTATTGCAAACCGATTATACGGTTCCGTTGAGTGAAACAGCGCAATTTGAGTTTGGATATCGCGGTAACTTTTTAGATTTAAATACGGATTATTTGGTGGCCTTTTTGGAAGATGATGTTTTTGTATCTGACACAAATTTGAGCAATGTATTAAATTATCGCGAATATGTAAACGCTTTTTACACACAATACGGAAACAAGATTAACGATAAATTTTCATTCCTTTTAGGATTGCGAATGGAAAGCACGCGCATTACCATTGACCAAATTACAAGTGGCGATTTTGACAAGAAAAATTATGTTGGCTTCTTCCCTACAATCAATTTAGGATATGAAATCTCGGAAGATCAAAGCATTACCTTAGGTTACAACAGAAGAATTCGCAGACCGCGTTCACGATTTATCAATCCGTTTCCATCGCGATCAAGTATTACCAATATTTTTCAGGGAAATCCTGACATTGACCCAAGTTATTCTAACGGAATTGATTTGGGTTATTTAAATCGTTTTGGAAAGCTTACGCTGAATACATCCGTGTATTTTCAACGTGCAACTGATGTTTTTAATTTTATTAGTGAAGATACTGGGCAAACTACCTTGTTAAATGGTGAAGAAGTGCCAATTATCCGTAGAACACCAATCAATTTAGCCAGAAACGATCGTTTTGGTTTTGAATTTACGCTAACATACAATCCGTCAAGAAAATGGAGAGTAAACGGTAACTTCAACCTTTTCCAATCATACAATCGTGGAGAATTTAATGGTGTAAATTTTGACGCCGATAACTTAAGTTGGTTTGTAAGAGTGAATAATAAAGTGACTTTGCCAGGAAATATTGATTGGCAAACACGTTTGTTTTATCGCGGACCAAACGAAGATGCTCAAAACATTCGTAAGGGAATTTTCTCTGCCAATCTTGCCTTTAGCAAAGACTTGTTAGACGACAAAGCTTCTATCGCTTTCAATGTAAGTGATGTATTTAATTCTAGAAAAAGAAGATCAGAATCTTTTACAGATACCTTTAGAAGTGATGGAGAATTTCAATGGAGAGAGCGTACGTTCAATCTTTCATTTACATATCGTTTCAACCAGAAAAAACAACGAGAACGCAACGGCAGAGATCAAAATGATGATGACGAAGGCGGATTTAGCGCGAAACCATAACATCTCATAAATAACACATATATAAAAAGCTATACTAATAACACGGTATAGCTTTTATAGTATATATTGAGCTTGTTTTATTTGATATTCTTTATTCTATTTATATAATCGTTAAATTCAGATTCAGTGAGATTATTCTTTGGCTCAAAAAGATTGTTTTTGACTGATAAAACTCTTAATAAATACATTTGATATGAAAACGAAGATTCATTTTGATCACATCCCCAAGCCATAAAAATCTTTTTTTTATTTGTAACACTATCTAATAATTTTAAAACAAATTCTTTACTATTATTTCTTCTGGCACTTATTAAATAACCAATAAACTTAAGTGTTCCGTTACTATTACTAGATTTTAAAGATTCAAGTTCGTTCTCGCTAATGACTTTATCAAGTTTTGAAATTTTATTTTTCCATTCTTCACAGAACTCAAATACTGGTTCAGACTTACCTTCTGGCGATTGGATACGAATTCCACTTTTTCTACTCATTTTTTTAAAATCAGCAATTATTTTTTCAGATTTAGATTGACCAAAAACTAGAATAGGAATTATTAATATAAGGTAAATTAGTTTTTTCATCGATTATCTTTAGTGTAAAAGTCGTTTTTAATGATTTTTCAAATCTAAAGATTTTTATAAATTTAAAAGACTAGAAAACAAAACTTTTAGTTTATCTGAGCGATTTACCTTACGTAATTATTGCTGATTCGAACGATTAATGAATACGAAAGCTTTAAAATTTCGACTTTTTTAGTACTTTAGAAATTTATAAAACAAATTTACCATGGCACACGCAGCTCCAAAAACCAAAAGTACCGATCGTGTAAAACTTCCTTTTACTTTTGATGCCGATAAAATGTTAGCAGAATACAGAGCATTAAATTTAGATCAATTTGAATATTACAATGTAATTCCTTTGCGTGCGCCAGCGCATACGGTTGATACTTCACTTCCGTTTCCGCCACCAGCAGACGATTACGCAGATGGTTCTTGGTGCGATTGGATGGATACAACTTATTTGCAAAATGCGCCTTATTTAAATTCAGTAATCAATACATTTAAAAAACATACAAAAGTTACCTTAGTTCGTTTGTTACGTTTGGCACCAAACTCTACCGTGCAACGACATACAGATCCGACTTTAGGTTTGGAAGTGCATCAATCTGTGATTCGTTTAACAGTTCCTATTTTAAACAAAGATGGCGTTCAATTTTTCTTGAATGACACAGAAGTGCCCATGCAACCTGGCGAATGTTGGTATTTGCGTTTGACAGATCCGCACAGCGTTCTTAACAATGGAGACACCGAACGCGTAAATCTTACCATAGACATGATTCCAAATGAATGGATTCGTACTATTATTAAGGAAAGTGATCTTGGGTAAAACGATCAGTAAAACCATACTAATTGCTGTAATTACGGTAACATTACTTCTTTTCGTAGTGCTTTCTATGGGCGGTGGACATGGAACCTATGTGTTAGCTAAAATGATATATCCGTATTCCATGTTCATTACAATAAAATCAGGAGGTGCTATCGGATTTCTTGAAATTGTTTTGGCTATCATACAAATTCCCATCTATTCCTTCATCATATACAAACAACCAAAACTTTTATATTTAATTGTCTTATTACACATTGTATTTGCTGTGATTTGTTTAAATCTTCAAACGGAAACATTCTAACAAACTCAAAAAAAATTCTTCTGAAAAAAAGAAAATAGTATCTTCATCAACATTATTAAAAATTTTCAAGAAACAAAAAACACATGATTTGCACTTTCTATTCGCATGAAACTAGTTACGAAAAAATAGCCGTTATCGTTAGAAAATATTTTCCAAATGCTGATATTTTTCTTGAATTAGATGAGGAATTTAAGATTTTTGTTATTGAAACAAAAGGCGGCTTTTTTTCTTCGAAGAAAATTCTAAAAATTATATATCGTGAACGTATCGTTCCTAATTTTCAAATTACCAACGATCAAAATTGTCCGCTAAACAGAAATTTACAAGGTTTATATGCGCTTGCAACTTCGATACCTATCCAAAATGAAAATCTAAAAGAGCGCTTTTTACACAAAATTCATTCAGTAAATTGTGAGTTTTCTGTGATTGAAGAAAAAGGAACTATTAAAGAAATAGCTGCGATTATCAAAGACTTAGCTTTGGCGTATGAAGCTTTTTTATTTGTGCAAGATGGAACCGTAATTTCAAAAGCAAACGGACAACATTTTTTAGATGAAAATCTACAATTACTTACCGATCATAAAGGAAATTCGGAAATTGAAACGATTGCTGTACGAATTGATCCGAAATTTTTCCCAAAAGGAGAAAATAATAAAGAACTTACCGCAGCTCAAAAAGAACGCAAAGCGAGAAGTGAAGCCATTTTAACGCCGTATAAAATTAGGATTAACAGAAATCTTCCATGTGTTGAAGATGAATCGGAAACCGAAATACGTCCTGCAAAGGAAATTGCGATACGTGTTACCATTATGGCACTTATCAATGGTTTTACTTTAAATGCAATTTCTGGAGAAGATACCATCAAAATTTTGCAAAAATTGGCACTTTGGGAATTTGTGACTCCAAAAGAAAAACACTTGCTAGAAAATCCTACAGATGAAGCAAAAAACAACGAATCTTGGAAATGTGAAGGTATTGGAATTTTATTGTGGGCTTTGTACAAACTTGACGAAATTCCGTTTCCTAACTCCATGATTAATTTTGATGATTTACCGCCAGAAAATTATCCGCTAAAAGATGCAAAATCGTTTATTGAAAATACCGCAACTGTACGAAGTACTTCAGAGATTCTAGATATGAACGATTTGTATTATCGTATGAATTGGGCGTGTGTAGATGCGCGAATCAAAGGACAACCAATGGAAATTATGATTCCTGGAGTTGTATATGAACGTCAATATGCACTAAATTGGCTCATTCAATACAGAGATCAAGATTGGGATAATGTTTCTTGCGATACTTGATAATTTCTAAAAATACTGTAAAAATATATCTCATAATTTTTACATAGTCTACAAAATACTATTACTTACATTCCTTTTAGTTACAAAAATTGTGAATGCTTCACTCCTATTCGCTAAAATCTTATTCCAAGATATGCTAATCTTATACCCATAAAAAATGAAATGCTCACAAAACAAGAAGTTTTAGCAAAAATACATGCAATTTGGGAATTTGAAACGGCAAGACTAATTCACGACATTCCAATTCCTGTTCGTGAAAAAGATACAAATACCAAAACGATTTACATACCCGAAGAAGCATTGGATTGGGAAGAAGTGAACGAATATCAACTAATTGGAGAAATTGCAACAAAACTCTCATCACAAGCATACCTCATCACTGATGATAATAAAATTGATTTAGTGAAAACAACTTACTCTTTTGATGATATGAATTTAAATTATACTATAGTTGCTGAAAACTTTTCGTGGATATTAGTAAACACTGCTGTCTTTACAGGAATCGGAATTGCACTCGTATTTGGCGGTGAAAACTTTATGAAAGCTATACAAGAAAAGCTAAGCCATCATAAAGAATATATTAGTACTTGGTTATAAATTACACTTTTTAAACTATTCGCAACAAAAGCCTACTAAACTTGTAGATTACTAAATAAAAACAAGAATTACACCACATAAATTGTCAATTTAACAAAAAAATCCTCAATAATTTCTATATTTGCAAAACCTAAAAACGTTCAGGTAAACGCCTATCATTGCAATGCAGAAAGAAGAAATTCTAAAACTCCCGATATCATATAAAAACATTCGATTAATTCGACTGAATCTTCCTCAAAAAGAACAATTTGTATCTGGAATTGGCGTTCGTAATTCACGTAAAGCATTAATCATTGAATGGGAAGATGACAACGGTACTAAAGGATACGGAGAATGTTCATGTAGACCAGATCCGTATTATTCTGATGAATTTATTGAAGGAGCGATTGCATTAGTCAATCAATTTATTGTTCCTTTCCTTAAGCAAAATCAAACGTTTGGCGATTTACTGAAATTACTTGATAAAATTCGCGGTTGGAACTTTACCAAAGCCGCAGTAGAAATGGCAGCACTACAAGTCATTGAACAAAATACAGGCAAATCACCTTTTCAACTCTTGCAAAACAAACCTTTAGCGCATGTTCCTGTTGGAATTTCCCTCGGACTCTACACAGATGTAGACCGAATGAAAAAAGTGGTAAAAAATGCCCTCGAAACAGGTTACAAACGTTTAAAATTTAAAATATCGCCTAAAGTTCGTGTAGACTTTTTTGAAGAAATCAATCCGATGTTATTCGAAGCAGATACATTTGTGAGTTTTGATGCAAATGGTAGCTTTGGCGAAAACGACCTAGACATTTTTCACTATTTCGCAAACACCTATCAATCCATGATAGAACAACCGTTTGCGCCTACACGTTTCGATATTTTATCAAAAGTAAAAAAGGAACATCCTGAAATTTATATCTGTTACGACGAAGAAATAAAATCTATTGGCGACTTGATAAAACTACATCATTTAGGCATGTTGGATGAAGTAAACCTAAAAGTGGGTCGTGTTGGCGGTGTGATGAAAAGTATTGAAATCATTCAATATTGTGCGGAACATAACATTCCATGTTGGATTGGCGGAATGTTTGAAACTGGCATTGGAAGAACACTCAATTTGCGCATGGCTTCATATCTCCCAAACGCTCGTGCACACGATTTAAGTCCATCAGATCGCTACTTCTTAGAGGATATCGTGCAACCAAACGTACAAATGAACAACGGTTTGGTAAACATGGAAAGCTTGAAAAATTGTACCATTCAACCAAATTTAATAGATAAATATACCATCGATCAAAAAACCTTAACACGTATATGTTAGATTTTTACATACAACATGCAAAGATTTGCACAGGACACAAACAAACGGCAAAAATTGGAAATGTTGGAATTCAAGACGATCGTATTGTTTGTATTCATTACGAAGGTGACGATTTTATCATTCCAGAAGCCAAAGAAAAAATTGATGCTACAGGATTGATCTTAACACCAGGTTTTATTGATCCGCATGCGTCAACAGGTTTTGGATATTTCTTTCCAAACGCTGCCGATCATAAATTATATCAAGGAATTACCACTGAAATATTTGGAAACTGCGGAACATCGCCTGCGCCAATTGCCAAACATTTAGACAAAACTATGAATCGTTTATCGGACGAAATTGGTTTTCCCTTTGAATGGCGATCGTTGCAAGAATATTTCGATCAAATAGCAGATAAATTACAATTTAATATTGCTACGCTTGTCGGTCATAGTACGCTTCGCGCAGGAAATATGGACGATTGGCACAATTTACAACCTTCGCAACTTGAAGCGATGAAAACAGCTTTGGCAGAAGCGATGGATGAAGGCGCTTTGGGAATTTCCACAGGACTCATTTACGCGCCAGGTTGTTTTGCCGAAATGGACGAAATTGTCACTCTAGCGAAAGTAACTGCCGAAAAAGGTGGTGTATACGCTTCGCATGTTCGCAACGAACGTGACGGTTTGGAAGAAGCTGTAGAAGAAGCACTTACTATTGGAAAGCAAGCAAATATTAGGGTTTTAATCAGTCATATAAAAGCGGCTGAAAAAGAAAATTGGGGAAAAATTCCAAAAGTCCTAAATATGCTAGAAGAATTTAATAAAACGAGCGAATTGCAAGCAGCCTGTGACGTATATCCGTATACAGCCGTTTCAACTAAATTACGCGCGTTCATTCCCAAATACATGTTGCAAGACGGAATTGCGGCAGTTTCTGAAAAAATGAAAGATTCCAATAATGTATCCGCTATTGCGGAATGGATTACGCAGAAAGATTACGACATGTCGCGCATGCTGATTATTTCGGATGATTTGGAAGCATATTACAACAAAAATGTTTCTGAAATTGCTGAAGAACATAATATTTCTTTGGCGCAAGCTATTGCCAATATTTTACAAGCAAGTACAGAAACTTGGGTTGTATATCATTGTATTGATCAAAAAGATATTGACACCGCAGTGCTATGGGAACACAGTATGATTTGTACAGATTCTTGGAGTTATCCAATTAATGCACCAAAAAGTATCGGACAACCGCATCCGAGATCATACGGAGCATTTACTGAATATTTACAACGTTTTGTGATTGATGAAAAAATGTTGTCTTGGGAAGAAGCCATTCATAAAGTTACGTATTTGCCAGCCGAGTTTTTTCAGCTGGAACACAGAGGTTTGATTGAAGAAGGCTATTATGCTGATGTTGTTTTGTTTGATCCGAAAAGTGTAAAAGCAAATGCGACCTATCTTTCGCCAAGAGAATTATCATCTGGTGTTGAACATCTTTGGGTGAATGGTACACAGCTCATTCAACATAAAAAAATACAAGATACAACACCTGGAAAAGTATTGACATTGAAAGATTGAGATGCCAAAAAACACCGAAATAAGAGAAATTACCACAACTGATTATCAAACAGTTGCAGATATATACAATGAATACATCAAGTTGGGAACAGCTTCGATGGAGGAAACGATGAAAACCTCAGCAGATGTTGCAGGTTGGATAGAAAAATTCCACGAGCGTGAAAAATTGTTTGTTTTTACAGAACACGATATTGTGATCGGTTGGGGAATTATTAAACGATATAGTGATCGTGAAGGGTATCGATTTGCCTGTGAAACCGCCGTATATTTCACAGAAAGCAAACTAGGAAAAGGCTACGGAACTGCGATGAAAAAGTTTTTAATTGTGCAATGCAAACAATTACAATACAAACATCTGGTTGCCAAAGTATTCGCCACAAATACGGGAAGTATTGCATACAATGAAAAGTTAGGTTATACCATTGTTGGAAGGCAGAACCAAATTGGTTTTAAAAACAATCAATGGGTTGATATGATTATCATGCAATACCTAATTACATAGTATATTACGAAATTAAAAACTTAAAACCGCAAAGACATGATGTTACAAGAAGAAGTTTTAGCACCAGCGTTAGAAACCCTAAAAACGTTGATTCAAGATGCAGTAGATAGTGGCGAAAAAGTCACTGCTTCACGCATTAAGGAATTTGTTGAACAAGCACAAATCACGCAAAAAGATTTGGAAGCATATGCCGATTTCGATCATCCAATTGAAGATGGTTACGGTCGTAAAATGATTTATGATGGCGGAAAGTTTGAGATTATGGCAATGTCATGGAATCCGGGTGATTATTCCTCTATTCACAATCACGGATATACACAATGGGGCGTTGTTCAAGCATTTGGAAATGTTCATCATTTTATTTATCAAAATAAGAACAATCAGTTGCGTTTTGCAAAGAAAGAAATTCTAACATCTGGTGCAATTGTAAAAGTGGTTAATGCGATGATTCATCAAATGGGAAATCCTTCTACAGATCGTTACATGACCTTACATATTTACGGTTCGTGTGAAAAAGCTGGTGATATTACTGCCGATGCAAAGAATTATGAATTGGAGCACGATCGTGTAAACCATACCACTGGCGGCGCATTTTTCAATCTGCCAGAAGATCAAATTTATGATTTTGAACCTGGACCAATTCCAACAGATGATGTGTTTATCAATTATGCAAAATTGATGTTAGATTATTACCACAGACAAGAACAAACGCCTAAAATCATTAAGTTAAAAGAAAACTTGATGAAAAAACTTTATAAACGTATTGGGCTTTCGTAAGTACCAATTCATAAATACTAAAAAGTCCGATCGTATTATTTTGATCGGACTTTTTTGTAATTGTATTTTTTGATTGAAAGATAATAAACGTGCATAGAAATAATGCATTGACTTTTAACTGATTTCACAAGTGAAATTCTAGTAAGAATACACTTTGTAAAACCAATAAGCTACTGATATTCCGATTATTGCTACTAAAAATAAAGTACGTCTAATTAAATGTTTGAAATTTTTCTTTTTATAATCTACAATCAACAACCAGAAATATATCAAAATTGAAAGTCCCGTAAGAAAAAGCATGAACCATCCCAAATAATTTGGCGTATAGATAGCTATTTTATATTCCCCTGGTAGTAAGAATATTAAAAAGGAAGTTAGCAATCCTACATAAAAGAATGTGTTTATTTTTTCTAATGTCATAACTTGAAATTTTCATCCATAAATTTATCTAATTATTACCTATTCTTAAATTATATTTTAACGAATCCAATTGAAATAACTACCAATATCGTTAATAAAAAGTACAAAGATAGTTTCAACCAGAACGAATAGTCACTTCTTTTAATTACTATAAAACCTAATATCAAACTCAGCGGAATCAACAATAAAAACCAAATGAACCCAAAAATCACAGATATATATCCAACTCCATTATAGCCTAATTCTTGTATCAAAAAAGTGATAATCCGCAGTACAACTTGTAGTAGTAATGAATAATAAAAAAGTACTCCAATATTTATTTTAGTTGTTAAATTTTCCATAACATTTTAATTATTATATTCTAATTCTGAAATAGGTTATTCACCTTTTAATACTTTTTCCACTTTCATATAATCGGAACAATTTTTAATGAACTCTATTATTATTTAGAAACTAAAATTACTGTTAATGTAAGTTTTTTGATTATTGTTACATTTGCTGATTCTTCCAATAAACGCAATACAAGACAAAACAATCATCATCAAGTCTTTCCATTAAATATGTTTCAAACATATTGTTCTTATTTGTAGTCTTCGGATATAATTCTCCATATTTTTTTATAAATTCTGGTTTCGTTTTCTTTCTCCAATTATTAACAAGTTGATTGATGTTTTCAATTTTTGTTATGGGATAATTACTTAAATATTTATTATCAATAGTATCTGGCTGAGATTTAATTGGATTCAAAAGACGGCTTTACCACAAAAATTAAATTGCAATCCTTCTTTCTTTTTAACTTTTAGATTTTCCGCAATGTCAGTATCCTCACATTTTTCTTTATAATGAGAAAAATCTATGATAATTTTATCTTTTGTTATCTCTTGACTAAATCCAAATCCCATACTTAGGAAAATAGTGATGATTATTGATATTTTAGTTTTTGAGATCATACGTATTAATTTTTCTTCTTAGATTAAAAACTGGTGTACGTAAATTTAAGAAGTTACAAAGTAGAGGCTTTGTAAAACCAATAAGCAACAGAAATTCCAATAATTGTTATCAAAAATAGGGTTCGTCTTAGTAAACGTTTAAAGTTTTTCTTTTTAAAATCTACCATTAACAGCCAAAAATAGGTCAATAATGAAAGTCCTGCAAGTGAGAGCATAAACCAACCTAGATAATTTGGTGTATACACTGCTATTTTATACTCTCCTGGTAATAAAAATATTATAAAGGAAATTAATAGTCCTATATAAAAGAATATATTTATTTTTTCTAATGCCATAATTTAAAAATTTTAATCATCACAACCTAATTTGGTAATTGGTAGTTCTCCTTTCAAGACTTTTTTTACCTTTTTATAGTCTGGACGATTTTTTATAGGTTCTATAGTTGTTGATGTGCCAAGGTTATTATTTACGTGAGTTTTTAACTTAGTCTGAAAACTTTCCCATAAATCATCAGATCCAGCGAAAACATCTCCACCAAGAGAGAAAACATAAATCAAGTTTTCAATTCCATTATTATTAAAGCGATCCACTCCTCTTACAAAAAAGTTATAAGACCCATCATTATTGACTTCATATCCAAATTGTCTCGTTCCACTAACTGGGTGATTTCCTGCATGTGGCGAATTCATCGTCATAAAATACCAATAACTATTTGTATATTTACTACAGACCACGACTCCGTCATCTCCTGGAATATCAATATATATAATTGAACCCGTTGGATTATTAGATGCCCATAAATTAGTTTCTGTTTCACACATTGATTCTATCTCGCAGTAAGGCTGAAATGTTGATCCATCAACAAAATCATTGAAATTCCTTCTAATATAATTCAAATATTCATTAGCTGTATATCTTGAAGGTGGATTTGTATTTGGTTTAACAGGCAAATTCGTAATTTTAACACCAAAATAATCCATATTTACAGCAGTTCCTCCTGCATTATCCAATTCTTGAATATAAAAATCATTTGTCCAAGAACTCGGTAGACTATCAATTTTTGATTGAACAGAAGAAGGTGCAGTATGTTGAGCTAAAGTCTGCCATTGCTGTATTTGATCGCAATCTATTTCTAATAAAGCTAGAGGATTATCTACAAGTAAATTATCAACTTTTAGTTTCATAAAATCTTCAAAATTTATGTTTTCAATAATCATGACTTCTACGGCCTCTAACATGAAAAGTTTTGCCTCTTGGCTACAATTATCTGCCTTTAGATAATTATTCATAGTAATAGTTTGAGCTTGATCTATGCTATCAAACCAATCCAACTGAGTCTGACTCAAAAGAGGTGATAAGCTAGAATTCATACATCTCTCAATTTCTTCTTTTGCTGATAATAATGGTACTGTTTCAAGCGGATCGTCATTATCAGTATTATCATTTACATCATTATTGGTATTTCCTCCAGTCGCGCCACCTGTTCCACTTCCAGAAGTTCCTCCCCCTGAACATTCCCAGCGATCAATTACAACCCATAAGCATTGCTCATAAGCTCTTGAGCAAGATGAATTTACGTCACCACACTCACATTCTTCACCCAAAGCATGTCCCAAACCTGTACAAGCATATTGCGTACATTGATATTCTTGTGAGCTTTCTACCAAAACGGGAACACCTTCCAAACAAGGAGCTACTCCACGAGGTACTGATTCCCTTTGAAAAATTACATCCCCAGATATCGGTTCCATAACTGCATTTGTACGATCTAAATGAATACCTTCATCAGTTATAATTCGAGGATATTTGAGTAAGAATTGATATTGTTCACCATCATCATAATCTAATAACATATAATTAATCAAATGTGTTTCTTGTTGATTATGTCCTAATACTGATGTGGTATATTGAGTATAATTATTCCGCTCAATAATTTGAATAGTATTTAAATCAAGTGAAAAATTTGTTCCTTGTGTAGTATCTTCAGTAGGTATTAAAGCACTCGTATGACGTGATGTTTCTTCTAATTTTTGAAATATTGTTGGATTCAAATTTCGTAAATGATCTCCATTTTGAATATGGATTATAAATTTTGGTGTTAGTGCTTGCGTATTTTCAGATTGATCCGATACATCATCTTGACGACAAGCAATTACACTCAGTAAAAGTGCAAATACAAGCAATGATAGTGCTTTAAAAAGTTGTTTCATCTATACTTTTTTAGTTAGTTATACAAAAAAGTAATAGGTTTTAGGGTTGCTACTATTGTAATACTTTCACAAATATAAAATATTTTCTTACAAATAAAAGGTTTTCTTAAAAAATATTATGTAGAATTTCCCGTGTATAGAATTTGGGTTAACTCATTAACTATCAAACAAAAAGGATTGTATTACTTATATAAACGAACTACTAATGATGTAGTGACGATTTTTTATGTTGAAAGTTAGTATCTTCCGTTGAAATTTATTAAAAATTAAAACCTACTTGAATGTATCTAAAAAAATTTACTGCTCTCTTTTTTATAGTATTGATAAATGTGTGTTGCTTTGCGCAAGAAAAGAATCCTAATAAAAAACCAATCACTATTGGCGAATCGGTAACGTTTCCATCAAAAATTCTCAACCAAAAAAGAACGCTCAATATTTACCTACCTGAAAGTTATTCGAAAGAAACTTCCAAAAAATATCCTGTTATTTATCTGTTAGATGGTTCTATGGATGAAGATTTTATTCATATCGCAGGATTGGTACAATTTGGTTCGTTTTCGTGGATTCAAATGGTTCCAGAGTCAATCGTCGTTGGCATTGCAAATATAGATCGAAAACACGATTTTACGTATCCTACAAACAATAAAAAAGACAAAGAAGATTTTCCAACCACTGGCGGATCTTCCAAATTTATAGCTTCTGTAGAGAAAGAAGTTCAACCATTTATTACCAAAAATTATAGAACAACTGATACCAAAACTTTAATTGGGCAATCACTTGGTGGTTTGCTTGCGACTGAAATTCTGTTTAAAAAACCTCATCTTTTTGATAATTATATAATAGTTAGCCCAAGTTTATGGTGGGATGATGAATCATTATTGAAAATGAAACCTATCACATTTAAACAACAAAAATCTATTTTTATAGCCGTTGGAAAAGAAGGTCCAATAATGGAGCGTGTTGCCAAAGAATTGTATTACAAGCTTAATATTGAAGGAGAAAGAAATTATACATTAGATTTTAAATTTCTAGAAGCGCAAGATCATGGAGATGCTTTACATTTAGCAGTTTATGGCGCTTTTGAGGCCATTTTTAAATCAAAAAAATAATGAACTCGTCTTGACTTTTTCTGTTTCCTAAAAAACGGCTAAAATTCGCCCATATTTCAGCTATTTTCTTATCCGTAGCGATGCCATGCCTTTTAAAAATAGCTTTACCTGAACAAATTTTAACTCATTTTCGGTTAAAAATAAAAAGTCAAGATGAGTTCAATTTCAAAAAACAAATCCTTACTAAATTTAGCAAGGATTTGTCATTTTTCACATGTATGTTACGTTAACTAAGAGTTCTGTATAAACCACATATAGAGTGGCATTCCCAACGTAATGTTGAAGGGAAATGTAATGGCGAGTGCCATTGGCAAATATAAACTAGGATTGGCTTTTGGTGCCGCAATTCGCATCGCTGCGGGTACCGCAATATACGAAGCACTAGCCGCCAAAATTGCTAGTAATAATCTGTCTCCTTCGCTACTTAATACGTGTGAGGACAGATACGCAACTGTAATTCCGTTGACAAGTGGAATAAAAATTGCAAAGATTAACGCAAACCATCCTTTTTTTACAAGCGCACCAATTTTTTTTCCGCTGGTAATTCCCATGTCTAACAAAAATACTGCTAGAAATCCTTTAAAAATATCCGTTGTAAAAGGTTTGATGCCTTCCGCTTGCGCATCACTTGCCATATAACCAATAACCAAACTTCCTAAGATCAATAGTACACTTCCGTTAGTAATAGCGTGTTTTAAAAGTCCCAAAATCTCATTATATGATTTCCTTCCATTGGAATGTATGCGCATCAACAAAACTCCCACAATGATTGATGGTGCTTCCATTAATGCCATTACAGCAACCATATGTCCACCAAATGGAATATTTTCTAGTTCCAAAAAACTAATTGCTGTTACAAACGTCACGGCACTTACAGAACCGTATGCTGCAGCAATTGCGCCTGCATTTTCCACCGTAAATTTTAAGCGCAAAATATAATACGAATATAGCGGAACGATGATTGCGAGTGCAATTCCCACGACAAGTGACCAACCAATATCGGCTGTGTAACTACTGTGAGCCAACTCTTGCCCGCCTTTAAATCCGATAGCGAGCAAGAGATATAAAGAAATGAATTTTGAAGAATTTTTGGGGATTTCCAGATCACTTTTTACTTGTGCCGCAATGATTCCCAAAACGAAGAATAATAATGCTGGATTCGTTAAATTATCGAATAGTAAATGTAAATCCATCGTGTTGTTTTAGAAGAACAATTGTCTGTCCTTAGTCAATGATTTCTATTTCTAAAATTCCGTTGATTCTTACTTCTTTTCCAGCATTTTTTGCTTCTAAATATATGTTTCTAAAGTTTTCTTTTTCGCGCATTAACTGCCCTACTCTACTATCGTCATAAGTTGTATCGCTGTTAATGTCTCCTTCACATATTGCCAATCTGTGGATTTTGTGAAAGTTGATTTTTTCATCAATCAAAGAATTGATTACTTCTTTTGCTTCCATAGCTGTAAACTTTCCGTCTACTAAATTTACTTTGTGTGTTACTTCTGTAGTTGTCATAATTATTAATTTTTACTCGATAATTGAGGTTTTCAATAGTTAATAAAATTTCTTTAGGTTTACCTTGAAGGAGTTGATAATGCAATGATTGATACTAAACTTAAAACGACGCCAGCTTTTACAAGTGCCCAGAAATACTCAGGATTTACACTGTAACTCATAATGGTGATAGCAATGTATCCCAAAAAAAGCCCGATGAAAGCTATACGTTTTGTCCAAGTGATGAACTGTTCTTTGTTAATCTTTAGAGAAAAAACAGAAGCATTATTATCATCACGAATCGATTGTGAAGTCGCTCCCATTTCGTTACTGTGTGTTGTTGTTGCCATAATTATTTTTTTACAGTGCAAAGATTATCTTTTATATTCATATATTTTTATTTATATTTATTATAAAAAACATAAGCAACTTTTATGAACTACACATTACATCAATTGAAAGTCTTTGTAGAAATTGTACAAAAACAAAGCATTACCAAAGCTTCTGAAGCCTTATTTTTAACACAACCTGCTGTTTCTATTCAACTTAAAAAGTTTCAAGATCAGTTTCCATTACCGCTCACCGAAGTTGTGGGACGAAAGTTATATGTGACTAATTTTGGAAAAGAAATTGCCGCAACCGCACAAAAAATTCTGGATGAAGTTTCAACTATCGATCATAAAACGAAAGAATATCAAGGGAAATTAGCAGGAAAATTAACGCTGAGTTGTGTTTCTACAGGAAAATATGTCTTGCCGTATTACCTTTCTGGATTTGTGAATCAACATACGGGAATCGATTTTACCATTGATGTGACAAATAAACAGAATGTTGTAAAAGATTTAGAAGAAAATAAAGTCGATTTTGCACTGGTTTCTGTACTTCCAAATCATTTGTCGTTAGAAACCTTGCCATTACTTAAAAACAGTTTGTATCTCGTTGGTGGCGAAGAACGTGAAGCAAATCGGAAAGGTAAAATTGCCGATATTTTTCAGCAGCAACCTTTGTTGTATCGTGAAAAAGGTTCTGCGACACGAAACGCTATGGAAAATTTTATTGATGGGAAAAATGTTTCTGTGCAAAAAAAGATTGAATTAACTTCTAATGAAGCATTAAAACAAGCTGTAATTGCTGGTTTGGGTTATTCCATCATGCCATTATTAGGAATTAAAAATGCGGTTGATACAGGAAGTATCAAAATCATCAATTACAAAGGTTTGCCCATTCATACGCAGTGGAATTTAGTGTGGTTAAAAAACAAGTCACTTTCGCCTGTAGCAAATGCGTTTATTGCTTATTTGAAAGCGGAAAAACAGTATATTAAAGCAAAGTATTTTGATTGGGTTGAAGAATGAGTTTTGGTTGGATTAAAAGATTAAAAAAATTGAATGATTGAATGATTTTTTAGCTTGTTTACGGACTTAAAGTTTGAAATTTCTCAATACTAATATCTCAATACGCAATACTACTTTTTTTAGCTTAGCTAAAAATAAAAGTTTACAAATCGCGTCATTCTGAGCTTGACTCAGAATCACACATAAAACGCATTATTATGAGAAGCTGAATCAAGTTCAGCTTGACGATTTTTTTAGTAAATTAAAAGATTGAATAATCTTTTAATCCTTGAATCATTATATCTTTCAATTCAGTTAATGCGTAAAATTCCCAAAATATACCATATTGATATCAAGCTTATTATTTCCTAAGGTTGAACCATCATGGAAACAATTGTCAGTTGGCGCAATGTAATATTGTCCAGGTTCTTGTGCCATTCTGATAACAGGATAGTCTGGAAAATGTTTAAAGAACGTTTCTGCAACATTGTACACATTTACTTTGCTGATATCCGTGACTTCTTTGAGCATATTATGCACCTGAATCATCGAAAGATTGATGTATAAAAAGTAGCGTGTTTCTTCCCCCAAATTGATACAGATTCTATTGCCGTGTTTGTAAGTTGTATGCAAGGTCATAAATTGTGTACCATCGTTGTGCATGCCCATATATTTTTTCTCAGGAATAGTAAAATCTTCGGGCAAACGTGTTATATCACAAGCAACCATTTCTACGTTAGGTAAATTTGCGGTAATACAATGCAGATGAAATGGTTTGTCATTAGAAATAGTTTGCAAAAAATTACTCATTTCCACATTTAATGCCATTGTGAGTTCTTTGTTCGCGGCAAAACGATCCATCACATGATTTCTACCTTTGCAAGAACTAAAATCAATTTCTTTAATGTATTGTTTTGCTTTTTCTGGAATTTCCCCAAGATATATATGATTGTGATCTTTTAAATCTGAATTGGATGTCAAAATATTTATTTCAGAAGCTTCTAGAGATCGCCAATCACGTTTAGGAATATACGCTTCATCAATATACAAAGGCGTAAAAGAGAAATGCTCATAGTTTACCTGTGAACCTTGATGATCGGTATGATGAATAACACCCGAATTGATTTGAATAGCATCAAATCCTTTTGGCAATTTTGTATGAATTCCGATTCCTTTTTTTATAGTTGTTGCGGTTGCGATTGCTGTCATAATCTACGTTTTTAATATTGAAAGCTTCCAAAGTATACAATACATACATCTAAGTGTGTGCCGCCTAATGTTGATCCGTCATGGAAAAAATTGTCGGTTGCTGCAATGTAATATTGATATGGTTTTTGTTGTATTCTGATGACTGGATAATCTGGAAAATGCGCAAAGAAATATTTAGGAATATTAGAAACATTCACTTTTGCCAATTCTTCCGCAGCGAGTTTTTCAGAAAGCATGTTATAAGCTTCTTTTAAGGACAAATTCACAAAAAGCAGATATCGCGTGTCTTTTCCGAGATTGATACTGATTCTATTGCCAAATGTATGTGCATTTTCTATCGTCATCAGTTGTGTACCATCATTGTGAATTCCTAAAAATTTCTTTTCTGCTTGCTTAAAACCCTTTGGCAACATGGTTGTATTTGCGGCAACCAATTCTACATTTGGATAATTAACACCAATGCAATGAAATTTGAAATTTTTGTCATTAGAAAGCGGCTCTAAAAACTCATTGAGCAATTGCGTTGCGCGTAATGTCAGTTGTGGTGTAGCTTCAAAACGATCAAAAACCTCATCTCTATCTACACTTTTTTCGAGTCCTATATTTTTAAAACAAGTTTTGAGTTCTTCAGGAATTTCTCCAACATACACAGTATTATGATCGTTCCGTGTATCATCTGCGGTAATACAAATAAGTTCTTCTGCTGTTAGGTTTCTCCAATCGCGCTTGTTTACATACGCATGATCTAAATATTCTGGAATGAATTCTTCATCTAAATAACTGACTAAAGCAGCTTTGTGATGCGAATGATGAACCGTTCCTGAGTTTATCATTAGCGCATTTGCACCATCAGGAAGCGAATTGTGAACCATGATATTTCTTTTTATTTTCATCTAGATGTAGTATTTGGTTATTGGTTATAAGATTAGTATTGAAATTTTCCAAAGTAAATCATTAATGTGTCTAAAGTTGTCATTCCATAGGTAGAGCCATCATGAAAACAATGATCGGTTGGCGCAATGTAGTATTGATAGGGCTTTTGTGGAATTTTTATCACTGGATAATCTGGAAAATATTTAAAAAATAGTTTGGATATGTTGTATAAATCTACCTGTTCAACAGAAACACCAAGTTTCTTTTTGAGCATATTAAATGCTTGTGTCAGCGATAGATTTACGTATAAAAAGTAACGCGTTTCATTCCCCAAATTAATCGTGAAGCGATTGCCAGATTTATAGGTTTGGTGCACGGTTCTCAATTCGGCGCCATCGTTATGAATTCCCATGCATTTCTTGTCTTCTTCTTGAAAACCTTCTGGAAGCGTATACGTATCTGCCGCTACCATGTCGATATTGGGAAGATTTGCACCAATAAAGTGAAAATGAAATGGTTTCCCGTTGGCAAAATTTGTTAGATACTTTTGCATAGTATTGCTAAGTTTTAGCGTCAAATCATGATCGCGCTTCATGCATTCTTTTACATCTTCTGGTCGTTGACATTCTTTAAATTTTAAGTCATCAAAAATCTGTTTTAATTCCTCTGAAATAGCTCCGACATAAATTGTATTGTAATAATTTCTGTTAGAAGAAGCTGTGAGTGCCTTGATTTCTTTGTCGGTCAGTTTTCGCCAATCACGCTTTACAACATAGGCATTTTCTTCATATTGAGGCACAAAAGACCAATCTAGGTAATTGACTTTACTTTTTTCTTGTTGTGAATGATGAATCGTTCCTGAATTGATGCGAACTTCATCAAAAAAATGATTTAAATCGCTGTGTAATCGTATGCCGTTTTGTATGATTTCCATAAGAATACTGTATTAAGGAAGTTGATCGAATTTGCCTGTATACACCATAGTAATGTCTATATTTTTTGTACCTGTTGTAGATCCATCATGAAAAAAATTATCCGTTGGTGCCACGTAAAATTGATAAGGTTTTACCGCAATTTTTGCTACAGGATATGTTGGGTAATGTGTGTAAAAATGCTGTGCGATATTGTCTGGATTTAACGGTGTTTTTTGTAAGTCCATTTTATCTCGAAGCATATTATATACTTGAATCATGGTGAGATTTGTATAGATCAACGTTCTGGTTTCACTGCTTAAATTGATACAAACTCTATTGCCCGATTTGTGTGCGGTATGAATGCTAAAAGCTCTACTTTGATCGATATGCAAGCCTAAATATAAAAATGCACCTTCTACATGAAAACTCGTCATGGTTTCTCTGTTGGGAATGGCATAAGTAATTTTGTGAAATTTAAAATTGTTTTCAGATGATAATTCTCCTAGAAACTCATGTAATTGTTGATTGATCTTTTTTACTTGATCTTTATTTTTTTCAAATGTTGGCATTACCTCGTATGCATCTTCTAAATCGTGTAAACCAAGTTGATGAAAGTCATTTTTTAGTTTTTCAGGAAGCATTCCTATATACAAACTTTTACGATAATCAAACTGCTGTTTGTCTTTTCCGACAAGAGTTTGTACTTCTTCAGTAGCAGGTGAACGCCATGTTTGTAACGGAATGTATGAATCTTCAAAGTAGTTTGCGCCTTTGTAAGTTTCTACAAGTTGTGTTCCTGTGTTGACGTAGAGTTGATCGGCAACATTTTGTATTCCTGTAAATAATTGTACTCCTTTGTGTAGTTTCATGCCTGCAATTCTTTTTTGAATGAAACTAAGGTTTGTTGCACTTCAGGATCAATTTTGATGTCGTTTTCTTCGTCAAAACTATTGATGATTTCTTTGTATACTAAAGGTTCAATATCTAATTGTGCTACCGATTCGGCTGGTAAAGACGCCAAAATATCATTTTGAATAAACGTAATTAAGCGCACCATATCTTGGCAATACATCGTTGGATTGTCAAATCCGTTTTCATCAGAATAGCGATGTCCTAAAAATCCGCCACCACAAATATCATATACAGGACAATTTAGACATTGCTCACAAACGTTGTCGTGTGCTCTGTAATACAATTGAAATGTATCATTTTCAAATAAATCTTCAAGTTGGTGCGTATTTACATTAATTTCATTTCTAGTAATACCTTCAAAACACGCGCGAAGTGAGTCAACAACCTCAACGCTTCCATCAGATTCTAAGACAACGACACCATTTGTACGCCTTCCAATAAGCTGATTTCCAATTCCTTCTTGTCCCATAATCATTTTGACCAAGGTTTCAAAGAAATAGATACTCGGACGCTCTTTGTCTTGCTTCCAAATTTTGTACAGTCCTATAAACCAATCGGCGTATGGCGTATAATTTTTATCATTCCATCTATTGACATCCAATCCAAAAGGTGCTTGATCGTAGTGTCCGTCAGGCAATAATAAGTTGAGACTGTTTACGTCTAACTTTTTCATTTCGGCATACAATTCTTCTATCGGAATATTAATATTTACGACTAATAATAAACCTCTTAGATTATATTTTTTGCCCAATTGAATGGCTTTTGCTACTTGTGTATACGAACCTTTTCCATTGTGGAATACACGATATTCATCATGGTATTTTTCTGGTCCATCAATACTGATTCCAATAGAAATATTTAGTTTTTGTAATAATTGATACCAGTTATCATCAAGCGTAACGCCATTGGTTTGTATGGTAAATACGTATTCTATTTCGGGAATGGTAGTTTTAAAAATAGCTACACATTTTTCAAAATATGCTGGTTTCGCCAATAAAGGTTCGCCACCGTGAAATATAATTTGAACAAAGTCGATTCCGGTGCTATTACAATAACTTTTCAGTTTATCGGCAAAAGCTTGTACCGTTTCGAGTGACATAAATTTTGGTTGTTTTAAATACGTTTGATCGCCCATATTGTACATATAACAATAGGAACAATTCAGATTACATCTGCTAACAATTTTTAAAACAAAAGAAGTGACGCTATACATAACTATTTTTTTATCTGAGTGTTTTTTTGAAAAAACTAGATAATCTCTAATGATAGAGATTATCTAGTAAATTGTACTATCCTAATGGAGAGTCTGACGCTGGTGAAGCAGGAGCTCCAGGATCCATTGGCGCAGCCTGTAGGAAAGTATCAATCTTGTCATAACCAGAAGCTCTAGACGCTTTTGCGCTTACAGCAACTACTGGACAATTTGCACTAGCTTTACCTCCAAAAATTGCTTGGTAAAGGTCTAGTTGGTCTTCATTAGAGTTGCTTAACGCTTTGTTTACAACTTCTTTTGATTTTAAGTTTGAAGTGATTTTTGAATTTTTCTTCATCGTTAAAAATTTAAATGGTTAATAAATCTGTCATCAGTAAGGACATGACAATTGCCCTTCATTTTATGAGTAAAATGAAAAAAACTTTCTTTTATATGTTGAATCCAACGTTTACAAACGTCGTTGAATATCACTATTTCCGGTGTCTCTGTATCGTTGATCTTTTACCGTTGATTTTCCAAAAGCATAGCGCACTGCAAAGGCGATACTTCGGGTATCATGGTAGTTGATATCATTGATACGAATATCACCTACACGAATGTCATATTGGTCTTTGTTACTTCGGAATAAATCACGCCCTGAGAGTGATAAACTGAAGTTTCCAATATTTTTTCGTATTGCAATTTCTGTTTCTAGTCGATTACCGATTTCGGTATTAACCAATGTAAAGGGGAAAGTGTTTTTTGCGAATACAGTTAGGGAGATTCCTTTTACTTTTGATATGGTAAAAGTCTGATTCGCAGTAAGACTAAATAATAACGTATTACTGTCAATAGTTATTGTATCATCTGCATAACTTCCTGTAGTTTGCACATGACCAAAAAGTGAGGTTGCGTTTAAGCGCCACCAAGGTTGTACTCTAGTTGCCATGGTGACACTTCCTGAGTACGAATATTTGTTTCCATAATTTGTTTTTCTGTTGATAATGATGCCTTCTTCCGATTTGAAAGGAAGTGAGAATATTTCGCCAACCAACTGACTTGCTGCAATTTGCGCCACGACACGCACTTTTCCTGATCCTTTGGTGTAGCTTACTTCTTGTCTGTAATATCGAGAAGGATTTAAAAACGGATTTCCTTCAAAAAAAGCTTTGTCAGTCGTGTATTCTCGAAATGGATTTACATCCCAAAAGCTCGGTCGGGTAATTCTGCTTGATACAGAAAATACAAAACTATGTTTGTTGCTTGGTCGGTATTTTAAAAATGCCGTTGGGAAGAAATTTGTGTAGTTTCTGTCAACAACCGTAGATCCTTCAAGTCTTCCTTTGGCAACGGTGTTTTCAAAACGTGTTCCGAATTGGTATGACCATTTTTCGCTAAGTTCATGATTGATAAGCGCATAAAAGGCATTGATATTTTCGTCGTATTCAAAGAAATTACTTCGCGTCGGATCGTCTATCCAAGTCATTCCTGATATGTCTCTATCATCAAAATCCAAGTCGTTATCAACGTTAGAGAATGAAAATTTCATGCCTGTTTCTACTGAGATTTTGTCATTGATCGGTAATTCTAAATCTACTCGAAATGAGGTGTTTGTAATGTCTTGAATAGTAGCATTTCGAAACCAATCGCGCACGTACAAAATATCGTTGGTATCTAACGTAACGACATCTGTTTTACTCACGCCAGCATTATCAGAAGAAAATTCTAAAAAGTCAACATCAGCTATTAAAAGTGTTCCGTTTTCGTCAAGTTTTCCTTGATAATTTAGGTTGAGTGAATAATTGTAATCTGTAGCTTCATCACGGTTTCTAGTGAATGTCAGCGAATCGCTCGTAGCATACGAATCTTTACTGATTGCATCGCGTTTTTGATTTTCATCAGCACCAGAATATTCAAATAACATTCCGACAATGTGTTTTGAATTGATTTCATAATCGACGCCAAAGTTTGCACCTGAAAAGAGTGTTTTTGACGTGTTTTTACGATCTATAAAGCGTGTTTGTAAATCTGTTGTAGAACTAGGATAAAAGATGTCTTTTTCATAATTTGTTAAGCGTTCTCGGTTGCTCAGATATGCCGTTGAGTAAAGATTCCACTTTGATTTCCTGTAATTGAGATAGATACTTCCTGCTTCCGAAAATAAGCGTGTTTGTCGTGCACTTAAGCTTGCATTTCCTATCAAACCTTCTTCTTTACTGTTTTTGGTTACAATATTGATAATTCCTGCACCACCTTCAGCTTCAAACCTACTAGAAGGCGTGGTTATCACTTCAACAGCTTCTAAGTTATCGGCAGGCAAACTTTTAAGATAATTCATCAAAACTTCTCCAGAAAGTCGTTTTTTCCGACCATTTACATATACAATAACGCCGCTTGTTCCTGCAATTTCGATACTTCCATTTTCATTCGTAGCGACAAAAGGTGTTTTGTTTAAAGTTTCCCAAACGCTACTTCCAATAATTAAGTCAGAATTGGCAACATTAAAACGCAATCGGTCCGTTTTACGTTCTATCACGCTTTTTTCAGCAGTAATAACTACGGCAGCTAATTCTGTAGCATTTTTAAATGTAAAATTCTGAATGGTATTTTTTTGAAGATCAATTTGTAAGATGGAATCTACATATCCAATATAACTAAAATTCAGCTTGTAAATTCCGCTTTTTAAATTTTCAATTTTGTAAGATCCGATACTATCGGTAATGAGATTTTTTATAAGCTCATCTCCTTTCAAAATACTTATAAATACGTCAGGAAGTGGCACTTCGTTCTCATCTGTCACAACACCTTCTATAGTGTGCTGACAATGAGCCACCTTATTGCTAATGATGATAAACACCAATGCCATTAGTACTTTTTTCATGTATTCCCCTAATTATTGAATGCAATACTTCCCCATTTCTGTAAAATCTATGTGGTTAGTATAGTTGTTTATTTTTACAAATAGTGAAGAATCATATTCTACTTATTACCTCTACTAACTTACAATAAAATAATTATTTTACCTAAATGACGTTGTTTAATTAACTATTAAATAAGTGTCTATTTTTAGCTGACACTTTTTCTTTTAGCAGTTAGTTCTCAGATTAAAAAAACGTTACCCATAATTTTTAAGGTTGTTTTAATAAATAAATCTTCCGTATTTTTTTGTAGTATTTTTTTAGGATTCTAACTAAAATGCTCTTTTTTACGCACATAAAATCATTGACAAAATCACAAAAAATGTAAGTTTTTACAATACATATATCTTATATTTTACTTATTTTTAGAGAAGCCATACTATTAAATACACAAAACCTCTTTTATCATAAAGAGCGTTGAATAACTAACCAAACCCTACATTTATGAGTGATTCTCCACAAGCAGAAGTCCTAGAACAAGGTGTTCCTGGAAACATATTAACGAGACTTCAAGAAGCGCAGGAACCGTATACAGGAAAAAAGTTTTTCCGATTTACGCTCAGCGAACCAGGACATGTACCAAGAACTAATTTCAAAAATGTGCTAAGTACAATGTTGATTCCGCCTATTACAGATGCGTATATTTTACAGGACAATGAAAACGTGGATTACTTATACATTCGTACTGTGGTATTGCTTAATGCAGGACTCGGAATTACCAACAATGATTTTATTATTAAATACAACTTATCATTGTATGTAACCAATAATTATCAAATTAATATTTATGTAATTTTTAATCAAGATGATAAAGCATCTGCTAATAATTGCTTGTATTATCCTATTGAAATTTATTTTGGTCAGAAATCAATCTTCATCGATCAAACACCGCCAGCCTTAGATATAAATAGTATTGGTGCTATTAATGTTTTCTTGGTTGATACCGATCCGAAAACTTCTAGAGGAACCATGACTACCGTTCAAAAACAACACTCTAAAGCGCAACCTTAATTTTTACAGCTAACTTTTATGATATGCTAAAAAGAATATCATGTACGCTTTTTTTCTTTTTATGCTGTGTGTATTTTGTGCATTCGCAAGAAAATGCCATGCAAGAAGTTGTTGTTCAGACCATTCAACATAAAATTGCAAATTATACTGAAAAAGATTTCTTTAAAGAAGCTTCCCAATATTTCATTCAAAAGGAGTTTGATTCTACGTTGGTTTTTACCACAAAACAACTCAATTTACCAAGTAGCAACATGGTTACCGATTATTGCCATTACTACAGAGGTGTTAGTTTTCAACTGAAAGAATTGTATGATGAAGCCGAAAAAGAGTTTCTTCAAGTTTCAAAAAAGTTTGAATTTTATCTTTTAATCAAAGTGGTTTTGGGCGAAATTGCCATTGAACAACGCGCATTTCAAAAAGCAATTGCTTATTTTCAGAAAGTAGAACAATCTAATTATCAACATCTTCCGTTTATTGATATTCATAGTATTCATCACAATATAGGAACCTCGTTTTTGCACTTGGAAATGTATGACAAAGCAGAAACGTACTTAATAAAAAGTAAAGATGCGCACGAACTGCAACGAGATACTGTACGTTTGGTAAGCTCGTATAGTGATATTGCCAATTTGTATTACCTGCAATACAAAGACGATTTGGCAATTCCGTATTTTAAAAAAGCACACAAACTTGCTCAAAAAATATCCGATTATGAATTGAAAAGTAAAGCTGCTTTTAATTTGGCAATTGTGGAAGAAAACAGAAAAGACTTTTCCAAAGCATTAAAATATCGAAAAGAATACGAACAATGGCATGATTCATTGATAAATGAAAACAAAGTTTGGGAAACTGCACAACGACAGAAACAACTCGCCATTAAAGAAAAGCAGAAACAAGTCGTTATTTTAGAAGCCATCAATAAAGTTGGAATTGCACAACGAAACGGTTTTATCTTTTCTTCTATTGTTTTATTGATTTTACTCGGAACAGGAACCTATTTTTATCGCGAAAAAGTAAAAGCCAACAAAACGATTGCGGCACAAAAAGAAGCCTTAAACGAACTTAATGCCACGAAAGATTATTTGTTTTCGGTGGTTTCACACGATTTACGCTCGCCAGTAAATGCTTTGCGCAAACAACATAAGCAATTAAAAGCAGAAATTGAGAAACAAGCGTATGAAAATCTTGATAAAACCATTGCAACCGCAACTACAATCTCAGAAGGTATGTATGGTTTGCTGAATAATATTTTACATTGGTCACTTGAACAAAGTAAACAACTACTGTTTCTGCCAAAAGTAATGAGGTTACAACCTACAATTGAACATGTTATTTTTGATTTTAAGGAATTCGCTTCCACTAAAAACATATCGTTACAGACAAATTTGGATGAAGAAATTACCGCAAATTTTGATAGAGAATCATTAAAAGTTGTACTTCGGAATTTACTTGACAATGCCATAAAATACACGCCAAAATACGGAAACATTCAAATCAATCTATCTTCAACAGCAACCGAAGCTTGTATTGAAATTAAAGATTCTGGCATTGGCTTTTCTTCCGATCAAATCATAAAAATTAATCAATTAACTACGATTACGATGGAAAAAATAGATCGTTCAAAAGGTGTAGGACTCGGCTTGTTACTTTGCGTTACACTGATTCGGAAAAATAAAGGAAATTTTAGTATTGAAAACAATTTTGACAAAGGTTCAACCATTAAAATAATACTCCCAAAAACGTAACTGTCATGGAAAATTTACACATTTTATTGTTGGAAGATGATCTTTTGGAAGCAACAAATTTACTGCAATTGCTCACCAAACATGACTATCGAGTAACTCATGCAAAAACGATAATAGAAGCGCATAAACACGTAAAAAACACTATTTTCGATATGACAATTTTAGACATTATGATTGATGGAAAACCACAAGGAATTGATCTTGCGGTGCAATTGGCAAAAGAAGATATTCATATTCCTTTTATATTTTTAACCAGCATTCACAGTCGTGCTATTTTTGATAAAGCCAAATACACAAAACCTTTTTCCTACTTGCTAAAACCTTTCAATGAAATGGAACTTTTGTATACCATTGAACTTGCTATTGGAGAATATCACAAACAAAAAGATGCGCCAACTTTAGCATCAAATAATACAATTATTACGCCCGAATTTTTATTTGTAAAAGATAAAATGAAGGTGGTAAAAGTAACTGTTGATACCATAAATTACATAAAAGTAGATGGCAAATACTGTCATTTGGTGTGTGATGAGAGTTCGTATTTGATAAAATTATCACTCTCCAAAACAAAAGAAGTCTTGGCGAATCCTAATTTCACATATACACATCGCAATTACTTAGTAAACATTCAAAAAGTAAAAGAAATTTACACTTCCGATCGTTCTGTAATGCTTGAAAACGAAGAACTGATTCCGATAAGTTCTCGATATTTGGAAAGTTTTTTAAAAGATAGTACTTTTTTTAAGTAACCTAAATTTATAGTTATTTAACGTCAGTTCGATATAAATCATTCAATTTATACTTATAGTAATTTTAGAAATAATTATTCTACATAACTCATTTTCAGTATTTTATTTTCGTTTTCTTTGCTTACCCAAAGAAAAGAAACAAAAGAAAGGGAACTTTTCCAGAGGTATTTTTAGTTTTTCTTTTAGGGAAAAACTAAAACCGCATGAGTTTTTCTAAATTTTCTCCAAGGTTTCGAAAATTTTTAACGAAAAACTCCTGCTATACTGCGGAAAAGAAAAGCTTCAAACTAAAGTTCTTACATCGAACTCACGTTATTTACAAAAGCTAATTCGGTATTAGGAATAACTTCTGATGCTTTCTTGTGATGATTCTTCTAAAATTACTAAAAGACGTCCACATTATTTTCTGTTGAAAAACTACACTTAAAATCTACCATTAAAGCTTGAAAACACACAGTTTCAAACTTCATCTATCTTTCTACATAGTAAGCTTTTACCTCATCAAAAAATCAACACAGAGTATTCCCTTGTTTTTTTAAAGAGAAGTATTCTCTGACGGAATTACCATTTGTGTTTCAGAGATTTGTAAAACAAAATCAGAGTACTAACCAATCATCAAGAAAATTGTGAGTATTAAAATTTCATAACAAATATTATAGGATGATTATAACCAAAAAATTATGGCGGATAATTCAACAGTTAACGGACAAGTCACAGATGCGGTAACGCAAACCAATGTTACAGTATTAGGCGAATCACCAGCACAGGCGCTGAGTAATTTATACCAAATGGCAACACATGCAAATGGTATGGCGATGCAAAACTCAGTTTCCAATCAGCAGAACTTAAACCAATTAAATCCTGTGATCGTCGCAGATGCAATCAATCTATTGAAATAATACTAAAAAACAGAACTCATGAGCGATCAAAATAATATGACACAAGGAATGGCGGAAACGCAAAATGCAATTGATTATATCAATAAATCGGTACTACAACCAGACGTTGACGCAATTTCAGGAACAGCGGCTCCAATGGTAGATCAAGCGGTAGGAATGATGGTGCAGGATTTACAATCATTTCTAAAAGGTTTTGAACAGATAAGTCTTGTGGCATTAGCCAAATTAGCCAATAATATTTTGACCTATGGGACATATTTTGATGGAGGTACTTCCGACAATAACGTTACTGCTTCAGTAAAAACGGGAGTTTCAGATAATCCGCAGACCTTAGAAACCGAAAATCCAATAAATCTTGATTCGGAAGTCTTAAAAGGATTGTTTTCTTCTGTTGGTGAATATGGAAAGCTGAAAGCTGAAATTAATCAGATATATGGTGCTGGACAAGTTTCAAGGACAACACAAAATTCAAGTTCAGCTTCAAATTCAACTTCAAACTCAACTTCAAATTCAAATTCAAGTTCAAGTTCAAGCCCAAATCAACCTGAAAAAAAAACTAACAAATGAACTTGATACTAAACCAAATCCTGTAAAAGCAGCAGAATTGTTTGAGCGTTTAAAAACTACAGATCTAGAAAGTGAAGACGTACATAAACATAAAATTGAATCTGAAAGTAAGGTAGAAACTAAAAATGATGATGGAAATACTGAAAATGATTCAAACGAAGACGATTCAACCTCAAAACCAGCGAAGAAGAAGTCTTTTTGGCCTTTTAGAAGAAAATAAAATATATGAAAAATTCAGTATCACAGCATGTTTGCCCACATTGCAAACAACCAATTACAGCAAATAATTCTTCACAAAATCTTTCAGAAGTTATCAGTAAAAATGAAGACGAAATTGTAGAAGAAATCAAAACAAAAGCCGTAAAAGCAACGATGAAAGCCATCAGACCATTGCTTGATAAGCTAGAAGAAGCAGCAAAACAACAATCGCAAGAAGCGCAACAATCAACCAATACTGCTACTCCAGATTTTCAAAGTCAGATGCAAATGATGCAAGCTGCTGCACGAGAAAAGATGAAAATGAGAGAGTTAAAAGTGCAAGCAAAGATGCGGAATTTTCAAGGTAAAATAGCCAAACGTAGTTAGTCTGCTAATTTTTAAAATGAACGCAATGAAGAAAAAGGCAAAAAAGAAGAAAGCTGTAAAAAAAGTAGCAAAACAAACGATTGAAAAGAATGAAAACAATTTTACTGAAAACTCCTTTTTCGTACAAGCTGCCAATCATCAATTTCTTCAGTTTAAGATGGGATTTGAAAAATTTGAAGCAGATGTCAAACAAATATTACAATTAAAACCCAAAAAAGATCGTGTTTTTACAAAACGTACAAGTCGGTTTGAAACACTCAAAAATAGATTCAAATAAATTATTAATTAACCACAAAACAAATCGTTATGTCAAAAAATGTCAATAAACAGATAACAGATGCGGTTACACAAACCAACGTACAAGTCGTCGCGGATGCACCTGCGATAGCGTTGGCAAATGTATACCAAACTGCGGCGCACTCTACAGGATTAATGTTTGCAAATTCTGTAAATGCACAGAGTCAGCAAAATATTTTGGCACAAGCTGCCACGACACAAGGAATCCTCCAAATTTATAGCTTAAACACAATGTCTGATGCAGCTTCTATTATAAAGCTTTTCAAAGATCGTTAAGCAATTTTATACACATACAATCGGATCGACTGATTGTTTTATTACTAACCTAGAATACCATGTATTCTTTTAAAATTACATAATTATGTCACACGTAAATGACCAGATTACAGATGCAGTAACACAAACCAACGTACAAGTCGTCGCAGATGCGCCAGCAGTAGCATTGGGAAATGTGTATCAAACTGCAGCACACTCCACAGGATTAATGTTTGAAAATGCTGTAAATGCACAAAGTCAGCAAAACATTTTAGCACAAACAGCCACCACACAAGGAGTTATGCAAATTTATAGCATTGATACCATTTCGGATGCAATGGCTATTTCACAAGAGTTAAGCGCGTCGTAAGCGTTACAAATCATCAATTAACAAACTACAGTTGTACAGATACAATTGTACTATTTCTAACCAGAGAGTTTTTAAAAAATTCTCAAAAATCAATTTAATATTATGTCACAAGTAAATCAACAAATTACGGATGCAGTAACACAGTCTAATGTAAAAGTGGTTGCAGAAGCACCAGCAATGGCTTTAGGAAACGTGTACCAAACTGCGGCACATTCAACAGGATTAATGTTTGAAAATTCAGTGAATGCGCAAAGTCAGCAAAACATTTTAGCACAAACAGCTACGACACAAGGTGTGATGCAAATTTATAGCTTTGATACCGTTTCTGATGCAATTTCTATTTCTAAAATTTTGGAAGCATAGTAGGAATTACCCAGCTTTTAGCGAGAAGATTGTTTGCGATTTTCTCGCTAATTTTAACGATCAAGTAATAACAAATCGTCAGCACTGACAATTTTATTCTGAATTGCATAAATGACCAAACCTGCGGTATTTTTTACACCAGTTTTAAGAAGTAAATTTGTTTTGTGTGTTTCTACTGTTTTGGGTGAAATAAAAAGTTGCTCTCCTATTTCTTTTGTAGTGAATTGTTGGCAAAGTAGTTTTAAAATATCTGTTTCTCGACTGGTAAGCGCATCTTTACTTTCAACAGTAAACTCAGGCACTTTTTTTGAAAGTTGTAAACGCATGATTTCGAGTTGCTCTTTTAAAAAATAATGTTCTTTTTTATGTACAGTTTCAATAACCGTAACGAGTTCTTCAGGCTCTATATCTTTGGGAATAAACGCATTGGCTTCAAGTTTCATCATTTGCCCAAGAAACGATCTGCGGTAAAAGGTTGATAATACAATTGTTTTTATCGCTGCCGCTTCCTTTTTTAATTCTTTGAGCACATCCAAGCCGCTTCCGTCATCCATGCGCAAATCGAGTAATAAAATAGTTGCTGTCAGTGTTTTGTAGTCTTTTAAAAAAGTATCGCCATTGGTTGCGGTGTAAACAATTTCCATATGCTCCTGTCCGTTGATAAACTGACTGAGTAATTCTGTGAATAATGTATCATCGTCTACGATTGCAATTTTTATAATTTCATCCATGCCCATGTTCATTTAATTGAGGAATAAAGATAATAAACATTGTGTATTTTCCTAACATTGTTTTAAACTTAAACTTACCTTTTATGATTGAAGAACGAAAAATAATGTTTTTTAAACCAATTCCATTATGTGTATTATTCGGATTAAATCCACAACCATTATCTCTGACAACTAAAGCTGTTGATGTTTCAGAATGGCGAAATTGCACATGTACTTCTGTCGCTTTGGAATGTTTTAAGATGTTATTGATAAGTTCTTGAAAAATTCGGAAGATATTGAGTTTTACCTCATTGGATAATAATTGTTTTTTGGGAGATTGTAGCACGCAATAATTTACTGCGACTTGTTGTTGAATTTGCGCTAAATAGTCTTCAAATAAATAGGAAAGTTCACCAGGATTGCTTTCTAAAGGTGTAAAATTGTGTGAAAGCTCTCGTACAATTTTCATGGAAGTTTGGAGATTGTTTTTTAAAAGATGGAGATTGTTTTCTTGTAGATTCATACGCATTAAATGAAATCTTCCAATCACATTATCATGCAATTCTTGTGCAATGCGTTTTCGGTCTTTTTCTTGAAAACAAAGTAGTTTCTGCGTGTATTCAGTTTTTAGTTTGATGCCAATTTCAATAGAATGATTCGTGATTTTTTTGAGTTTCGTGTGGTATTGTTTTGTCAACAAAAGAAACATTAGCAAAAAAAAACTAATTACGCCAATGACTATCCAAATACAAGATATAATTTCGAGTTGTTTTCCGTGTATTTCCATTTTGAAAAAAATTAAAAGTAACTCCACTTTTCTTAGTTTTTATGATGTATAAAGACAAGAAATATGGTATTCAAAATTGGAGAAATATAAAGTTGACTATAAAAAAAATGTTTCTAGCGTAGCGTGACTGCTTTTTAGTGTCTATTTTTTGGGCATGAGTGCAGAAAGAATTTTGAGAAAAACTATCTAAAAAGAGAAAAACCTTGCATACAACAAGATTTTTCTCCTTCATAATAACATGTAAACTTTAGAATAATATTACATCGGCTGATCTAAAAGAATCATTCCGTAAACCAAAGTATCTCTATCGCGAATATGTCGCCATTTCATCACTTTTACTTTTAACGGATTTCCTAATGAATCTGTAATTGCAACTTTTATATTCATTGGCGTTCCTGTAAAAGCTACTGAAACATCGTAATTGTAATACAAATCAGCAATATGTTTCGGATAGTATTCATAATCTGTTTTTCCGATATATCGGTATCGATCGTAATCAAAATTATGTCCCATCATGGCTACATACGCTGGATTGAAATATTGAGCAATGAAGCGGTTTCCACGTTTTAGCTTTTGAAAAACGGGCATCGGAAACGTCTCAAAATTTCTGTTGTACAATATCATATTGGAAATCAACGCATTATTCATTGTTTCCAAACGCCCTACTCTTTCTACCAAGCCTTCATTTTTTAATCGTAAACTGTAGGCAGATACGGAAAGAACCGCGATAGGTATATAGGTTAGCAATCGATATTTTTTTGTAGCTGAGACGAGAAATGCTAACCATTTTTTCTTTGATCTCAGTTGTTCTTCTGTGTTTGTATTTTCCATCAAGAAATCATTTTTTTAAGTGCATTTTTTATAAATAATCCTAGATTGTTATTCACAATTCCGATAAATTTTCCACTAGAACACACTGCAAATCCTAGTACTACTAATATGGTTCTTGTCCTTGAAAATTGTATTTCTTCCATACCAATAATCATATATGCGTACATTGGTTGAATTAATGGAATAATAAACACCAAGAAACCGACCAATCGTACAATAAATACCCAACGTCGTTGCGATTTATTATCTCTGTTTTCAACTATTTTTACTGAACTCATCTTCTTAAATTAAATTATACGAACTCAAAGAATTGCAATCATTAGAAAACTCCCAAAAATCAATAAATAGTTATTGTTTGGTGATACGTGGTTGGTTTTTAATTTGAAATATTTTTAGGATGATATGCTTTGTAAACGCTATAAAACAGTTGTTTTGATAGATATACTGAGAGAAATTATCATGAAAATGTTATCTGATTTTAGCTTATACAGCATTTTTCTGTGAGAAGAAACGAAATGGAAATCATCTGAATATGTTGTAAAAAGCTACTATTTGTGGCGTATGTATGATAATTGTATATAATTGTACTCGGCATCTTTATTGACTAAAAATCCTTTGAACTACAAAAATACGAAAATACAAAAGTGTTTTGTATTGTTTTTACGTTTCCTGCCTGTAGTTTCAGTAAGAAGTTAGATAGGTTCATATACCTACTAAAGTAATTTATGAAAATGAATAGCTAAAAATATTGATACCAAAAATCAGATAATGTCTTAAAACCTAAAATTTATTTCATAAATGGTATGTCAAATTATGAACTCCTCATAAAAAAAGTACTTTTTTTACGTTTTTCACAATATTTATCAAAAAATGATACTTTATGCTATCTCATAAAACTATAATTTGTAGGTTTGTAATCATGATTTCACAATATAAAACACATACAACAATACCCACTGTGCGTTTACGCCGCTGTCGCTGCTAATTCTACAATCTAGCATCAATTATTGTGTATACACCGTTTTATTTATTAGTTCTTGAATCATTTAATATCCATATCATTTTATCAAATTCCTGTTATTGTAATCAATAACAACGCTCCCGTACGCCGCTTTTTCTTTCGTCGCCCGTAAGGGTACATTTCTATTTGGGAACTTCGGTGTGTCCAGTTCTTCTTTTCAACATACATCAAACAAAATTATAATTTTTTAAATACGCACAATGGAAATTGTCATTGCTAGCAGTTCACATATGGTTTATGCTGAAACTATTTGTGAAACCATTTTACAGGCTGCCCAAGTAAGAGGTACAGGAATCGCCAAGCGACAACCTCAATACATCATTTCAAAAATGGAACAAGGAAATGCAGTCATTGCCTTAGATGGCGAAAAATTTGTAGGCTTCTGCTATATTGAGGCTTGGAGTCATGGGAAATTTGTTGCCAATTCTGGACTCATTGTTCATCCCGATTATAGAGGAAAAGGCATTGCGAAAAAAATCAAAAAGAAAGTTTTTGAACACTCTAGAACCAAATTTCCCAATGCAAAAGTATTTAGCATTACCACAGGACTTGCCGTAATGAAACTAAACAGTGAATTAGGTTATAAACCTGTAACATTCTCAGAATTGACAGGAGACCAATCTTTTTGGAATGGTTGTCAAACCTGTAAAAACTTTGATGTACTAAAACGAACACAACAAAAAATGTGCTTATGTACAGGCATGTTATACGATCCAAATTCTAGTAATTCCAAGCAAAAAACCAACGTAAAAGAAAACGTGTTCAAAAGATTAAAAAGCATCAAACATACATTGTTTCTAAAAAAAGATAAAAAATGAAGACTCCCAAAAAATTAGTACTTGCCTACAGTGGCGGTTTAGATACGTCGTACTGCGCCGTACATTTAAGTAAAGATTTACATTTTGAAGTACATGCTGTAAGTATCAATACCGGCGGATTTACACAAAAAGAAATTAAAAAAATCGAAGAAAACGCTTATAAAATGGGCGTATCAACCTATAAAAATATTGATGCTGTTTCCACTTTTTATAAAAAAGTAGTCAAATATTTAATCTTTGGAAATGTATTAAAAAACAACACCTATCCATTATCTGTTAGTGCCGAACGTATTGTGCAAGCAATTGAAATCATTGAATATACCAAAAGTATTAATGCACAATATATTGCACATGGAAGTACAGGCGCGGGAAATGATCAAGTGCGTTTTGATATGATTTTTCAAACCTTGGCTCCAGAAATTGAAATTATTACACCAATTAGAGATCAAAAACTAACGCGTGAAGCAGAAATCAATTATTTAAAAGAAAATGGTATCGATTTGTCTTGGGAAAAAGCAAAATATTCAATCAATAAAGGACTTTGGGGAACAAGTATTGGTGGAGAGGAAACCCTAACTTCTCACAAAAAATTGCCTGAAGATGCATATCCCAATCAATTAAAAAAACAAGAAACAGAAAAAGTTAAACTTACTTTTTTTCAAGGAGAATTAGTAGCTATTAATGGACAAAAAAATACTCCAGAGATCAATATCGAAATGTTAAATTCCTTAGCTTCAGTTTTTGCTATTGGAAGAGATATTCATGTCGGAGATACTATTGTTGGCATTAAAGGCAGAGTCGGATTTGAAGCAGCAGCAGCAATTATTTGTATCAAAGCACATCATTTACTTGAAAAACATACGCTGACTAAATGGCAATTGCAACACAAAGAATACTTAGCCAATTTTTACGGAATGCATTTGCATGAAGGACACTACTTAGATCCTGTAATGCGTGATATGGAAAGCTATTTTAAAAGTAGTCAAACAAACGTTTCTGGACATGTTTTTATCACGCTAAAACCTTATCATTTTACACTAGACGGTATTCAATCAGATCATGATTTGATGCAAGCAAAATTTGGCAGTTATGGCGAATTGAACTCAGGTTGGACAGCCGACGAAGCAAAAGGTTTCATCAAAATTATAGGAAATCAAAATAAGATATATCAACAAGTAAATTCATCAAAATGATACAAATCGGAATTATAGGTGGAGCAGGTTATACCGCAGGAGAGCTTATTAGATTATTACTACACCATACAAAAGTGAATATCAATTTTGTATTCAGTACTTCAAACGCAGGAAATAAAATTAGTGATGTGCATCAAGATTTGATAGGTACCACAAACATGTTGTTTACAAATACTATCAATCTTGAAGTTGATCTTATATTTTTATGCTTGGGACATGGAAATTCAAAAGCTTTTCTAACACAACATACTTTTTCAAAAAATACTAAAATTATTGATTTAAGTAATGATTTTAGATTGACTCATGATAAAGAATTTAAAAACTTATCATTTGTATACGGATTGCCTGAATTACAAAAAGAAACCATCAAAAAAGCACAACATATTGCAAATCCAGGTTGTTTTGCTACTGCGATTCAATTGGCATTGTTACCATTAGCACATTACAAACTATTACAAAATGATGTGCATATTAACGCCGTAACTGGTGCCACTGGCGCAGGAACTTCCTTGTCTAAAACCACTCATTTTGCATGGAGAGATAACAATTTTTCGTACTACAAACCTTTCACTCATCAACATTTAGGAGAAATCCATCAAACCATACAACAATTACAAACTGGTTTTGATGCTGCAATTAATTTCATGCCAAATAGAGGTAATTTTAGCAGAGGTATTTTCGCCACAGCGTACACCAAATTTGAAGGAAGCTTGGAAAAAGCCCAAAAACTATATACCAATTTCTATAAAGATGCTGTATTTACGCATGTTAGTTCAAAGCAAGTACATTTAAAACAAGTGGTAAACACCAATAAATGCTTAGTACATCTTCACAAACACGAAAATAAATTATTAATCACAAGTACCATTGACAATCTTTTAAAAGGTGCTTCTGGTCAGGCAATTCAGAATATGAATTTACTTTTTGACTTTGAAGAAACAGAAGGATTACAACTGAAAGCCAACTTTTTTTAACAACAAAAATCATGAGTTTATTTAACGTATATCCCTTATTTGACATCACTCCTATTTTCGCAAAAGATGTTTTTGTGTATGATAAAAACAACACTAAATATCTTGATTTGTATGGTGGTCATGCGGTAATTTCTATTGGACATTCACATCCAACATACATTTCTTCTATTACGAATCAACTGCAAAAAATAGGCTTTTATAGCAATTCTGTTCAAAATCCGTTACAAGAAAAGTTAGCCCAAAAACTAATACAACTTTCTAATTGTAAAAACTATGAATTATTTCTATGTAATTCTGGAGCAGAAGCAAACGAAAATGCTCTAAAACTAGCTTCTTTTCATACACAGAAAAAAGGTGTTTTAGCCTTTAAAAATAGTTTCCACGGAAGAACCTCAGCAGCTGTTGCTGCAACAGATAATGCTAAAATTATAGCACCAATAAACGCACAGCAAAAAGTAAATTTTATTGAATTAGGCGATTTAGAAGCCGCAGAGAATATCCTGAAACAAGGCAACACTTGCGCCGTAATTATAGAATGTATTCAAGGTGTTGGCGGTTTGGACGAAAGTACTACCTTATTTTATCAAGGATTGGAAATTCTTTGTAAGAAATACAACTCTTTATTGATTGCAGATGAAGTTCAAGCTGGTTTTGGACGAACGGGCGATTTCTTTTCATTTCAAAAACATCTCATTACGCCAGATATCATCTCAATGGCAAAAGGTATGGGAAATGGTTTTCCTATTGGTGGTATTTTAATCCACCCAAAAATTAAAGCTTCTTATGGTTTGTTAGGAACTACATTTGGAGGAAATCACTTAGCATGTAGTGCTTCTTTGGCAGTGCTAAATATTATAGAAAAGGAACAATTAATGCAGCATGTGACTAAAATTTCTGAGTACTTTCTAGCGGAAGCAAAAAAACTACCCAAACTTAAAAATACCAAAGGAAGAGGTCTGATGTTAGGATTAGAATTTGACTTTCCTGTGGCAGAATTACGCAAAAAACTAATCTATAAACATCATATTTTTACAGGAAGTGCCGCCAATCCAAATGTATTGAGAATACTTCCTCCGTTGACGATTACGAAACAACACATTAAGCAACTTTTTGAAGCATTAAAAAAGGAAATACATGAATAAATATACAAACATTCACGATGTGGCAAACATTCCCGAAACTATTCAGGAAGCCATTCAGTTGAAAGAAAATCCATTCTCACACAAAAATTTAGGAGTCGATAAAACATTGTTAATGCTTTTTTTTAATGCAAGTTTACGAACGCGATTAAGTACAGAAAAAGCGGCAAAAAATCTAGGAATGAATGTGATGATTTTAAATGTAAACGACACTTGGAATTTAGAATTTGAAGAAGGCACTGTCATGAATTTAAACAAATCAGAACATGTAATTGAAGCTGCACAAGTGATTTCGCAATATGCAGATATTATTGCTGTTAGAGCTTTTCCAAGTTTAACCGATAAAGAAAAAGATACTTCCGAATGGATTTTAAATAGCTTTCTAAAGTACGCAACAGTTCCAATTATAAACATGGAAAGCGCCACAATGCATCCGTTACAAGCCTTAGCAGATGCTATTACTATTGAAGAGTTGAAAATAATCCAAAAACCCAAAGTAGTTTTATCTTGGGCGCCGCACCCAAAAGCCTTGCCACAAGCAGTTGCAAATTCGTTTGTGAAAATGATGCAGTCGTTAGAAACCAATTTTAGTATCACACATCCAAAAGGTTATGAACTCAATTCAAAAATTACTAAGAACACTCCTATTTATTACAATCAGAAAGAAGCCTTAAAAGATGCTGATTTCGTATACGCAAAAAACTGGAGCAGTTATGAATCGTATGGAAAAGTATTGCATCAAGACTCCGATTGGATGCTTACAAAGGAAAAACTAAAGACAGCAAAATTTATGCATTGCTTGCCTGTGAGAAGAAATATTATTGTAGAAGATGCTGTGTTAGATGGTGAAAATTCTGTTGTCATTCAACAATCAGCTAACAGAGTATTTTCTGCACAAATTGTATTGAAAAAAATCTTGGAAAACTTGTAATTATGGAACGATTAAAAATTGTAAAAATTGGCGGACATATTATTAATGATGAAACTGCTTTGAATGCTTTCTTGGATGATTTTTCTAAATTAAATACACCTAAAATTTTAGTACATGGTGGCGGAAAGTCTGCATCAACTCTTACACAACAAATGAATATTGAAGTACAAATAATGAATGGAAGACGCATTACAAATGCTGAAACATTAGATATTATTACAATGGTATATGCAGGAAAAATTAATAAAACAATTGTCGCAAAATTGCAAGCTAGAAACACCAATGCTATTGGATTTTCTGGCGCAGATGGCAATAGTATTACAGCTATAAAACGTCCTGTAGAAACGATTGACTATGGTTTTGTAGGCGATATTCAAAAAGTACACATTAAAACTCTAAAACTACTTTTAAATCACGGAATCACACCTGTTTTTTGCGCGATTACACATGATAAAAATGGTCAATTATTAAATACCAATGCAGATACAGTAGCTTCTGAGTTGGCGATTGCTTTCGCGAATGCCTATGCAACAGAATTGTATTATTGTTTTGAAAAAAATGGTGTCTTAGAAGATGTCAATAAGGATAATTCTGTGATTGAAATAATTGATTCTAAAACCTATCAAACCTTACTTGAAGGCAATAATATTTCTGAAGGAATGCTCCCTAAACTCACCAATTGTTTTCATGCAATAGCGCATCAAGTTAAAAAAGTCCACATTGGAAAATCGGCAATGCTTTTACATACAAATACAAAACACACAACAATTCAAAAATGAACTCTATAACACTAACAAACGAGGCAATTGTATTGCTAAAAAAGCTTATCGAAACACCTTCTTTTTCTTCTGAAGAAGAAGGTACGGCGAAGCATATTGAAAATTGGTTTCAACAGCATGAAATTCCTTTTAAAAGAAAGAATAATAATATTTGGGCAACTAATTTACATTTTGACGAAAACAAACCAACGTTGCTATTAAATTCACATCACGACACCGTAAAACCAAACAATGGATACACAAAAAATCCGTTTAAAGCCATTGTTGAAAACGGAAAACTCTATGGTTTGGGAAGTAATGATGCTGGCGGCTGTTTGGTTTCTCTTATCGCTACATTCACTTATTTTTATGCGAAATCGGATTTGCAATACAATCTTGTGATTGTCGCTTCCGCAGAAGAAGAAAGTAGTGGAGAAAATGGTTTAAATAGTATGTTATCTATCATTCCTAAAATTGATGTAGCAATTGTTGGCGAACCTACATTGATGCAGTTTGCAATTGCTGAAAAAGGGTTGGTTGTTTTTGATGCTGTTGTAAAAGGAACACCAAGTCACGCTGCACATCCAAATACAGATAATGCCATTTATAATACCATAGACGTTTTGAAATGGTTTCAAGAATTCACTTTTGAGAAATCTTCTTCGGTTTTGGGCGATGTAAAAATGACCATAACGCAAATTAATGCAGGAAAACAACACAATGCAGTTCCTGCAAATGTAAAATTGGTTGTAGATGTTCGTGTAAATGATGCGTATACAAATCAAGAAGTTGTGGATATATTGAAGAAAAAATCGCCTTGTTCTGAAATTATTCCGAGAAGTTTACGATTGAATTCTTCTTCCATTCCAGAGAAACATCCGTTGGTGCAAGCAGGAATAAAATTAGGCAGAGAAACATATGGTTCTCCTACGCTGTCAGATCAAGCTGTATTAACTTGTCCGTCTTTAAAATTAGGTCCAGGCGATAGTACGCGATCGCACACTGCAGATGAATTTATTTATTTGAAGGAAATTGAGGAAGGCATTGAGCTATATATTAAAATATTGAAAGAAATTGTATAAAAGTAGTGTTGAGCTGTGAGCTATTAATATTGAGATTTTTCAAAAGAACATTTCTCAATATTCAATACCAACTATTAAAATCAAAAAAATATGAAACTTTGGGATAAAGGAATTGATATCGATAAAACGATAGAAGCATTTACGGTGGGAAACGACAGAGAGATTGATATATACATTGCCAAATATGATATATTGGCTTCAATAGCACATGCCAAAATGTTAGAAAAGATTGAAATTATTTCATCAGAAGAATTACAACAACTTCTTGAAGGGTTGGAGGTTTTACTTGCACAAATAAACGATGGAACTTTTGTAATCGATTCACATTTTGAAGATGTACATTCTAAGATTGAATATGAGCTGATTCAAAAATACGGCGATGTTGGAAAAAAGATTCATACGGCACGTTCTAGAAATGATCAGGTTTTGGTGGCGTTACATTTGTTTTACAAAGACAATTTAAATAGTATTAAAAATAAAACCCACACATTATTTGATACTTTGCTACAATTGGCAGACGCATATAAAGAAGCTCTCTTGCCAGGTTACACACATTTACAAGTTGCTATGCCTTCTTCATTTGGATTGTGGTTTTCTGCGTATGCAGAATTATTAATTGATGATGTATATTTGTTAGATGCAGCTTTGAAAACTGTAGACCAAAATCCGTTAGGTTCAGCGGCAGGTTATGGAAGTTCATTTCCGATTGATCGAAATTTTACCACAGAAGTATTGGGTTTTCACACTTTAAAATATAATGTTGTTGCCGCACAAATGAGCAGAGGAAAAAGTGAACGAACTGTGGCAATGGCTTTAGGAAGTTTAGCAAATACTTTAGCTCGATTTGCTATGGATGTTTGCCTGTATATGAGTCAAAATTTTGATTTCATTGCTTTCCCTGATGCATTGACAACTGGAAGTAGCATTATGCCACATAAAAAAAATCCTGATGTTTTTGAATTAATTCGCGGAAAATGCAACAAAATTCAGGCATTATATACAGAGGTATTACTCATTACAAATAACTTGCCAAGTGGTTATCATAGAGATTTTCAGCTCTTAAAAGAACATATGATTACTGCTTTTGAAGACCTAAAAAATGTTTTAGAAATCTTAAATCATTCCATCAAGCAAGTACAACTTAAGGAAATTGACTTTACTGATGAAAAGTACAAGTATCTTACTACCGTAGATAGTATTAATAATTTGGTAATGAATGGTGTTTCCTTTAGAGAAGCCTACAAGAAAATTGGAAAACAAGTAGAAGACGGAACATATTCTTCAGAAATTTCTAAAAAGCATTCGCACATTGGTAGTATTCATAATTTATGCTTAAAAAAAATAAAAGTAAAGTTCCCCGTTTAATATATAAAGCTTATAAAAACAAGAAAGCCTTACTATTTCTAGTAAGGCTTTGTCTTGTGACCCCGAACTTTCAAAGCTCGAACTTTTTGATCGAAGATTTAAGAGAAATTAGCCTGTTTGTAAATGAGCATGCTTCATTATTAATCGCTTCATAAGATATTAATAATGAAGCATGCTCATAATAGTACAGCAACAGTTCAAAATGGTAGTAGCTTCATTATCATTAAAGATCGAATTCCAAAGAAAACATTACGTCCTTATATATTAAGTGAAGATCGTTTACAGATGTTGAAACGTTATAGAAGCTTTGTGAATTCTTATAATGACTCAGTAAAAGAACTGAACAAAGAAGTTTCTGTTTACAACAAAAGCGTTCAAGAATTTATTGCAACCTATAATTTAAAACAACAAGCCGTTACTGCTCAATTTAATTTTGAGAATAGACAGCAACAGAATTCAAAAGTGAAATGGCTTTCTATTAAAGATTATAATTCCTTAGTAGCATCTACTAACGGAAATATGTTATTACTTCCTAAAAGAAAGTATTCTAAAATAAAAGCCATGCATGAGCGTACTTTTGAAGTTATCTTATGGTTATATGGAAATCAGTTAAGTGAACTTAGAAAGCATTTAACAGCATTAGATACCAATCTTGCAGTTAGCTTTCCAAAAGTCAAAATTACCGCTACAGCGATTGCACATTTAACCAATGACGGAGAACGTAGAATTTTATATTCTTCTCGTACAGTCCAAAATCATATATATCGTTTACGTGATGCAGGAATTATTACCGATTACAGTTTTCACGGAACTAAAAAACCTGTTCATTTCTTTATCAATGAAGCCATTTTTCAAATGCATGATAAATCTTTGACTTCAGATGACAATCAAACTGTTACGGATTTTTTAACGAAAAAAGTTCGTGATAAAAGTGAAGATACAAGAACATTTACTAAAGAAATAATAAAGAAAGTAGGGAATGTTGATAACCATTCCCAAAATTCGGAAGTATTTTCATTTGCTACTGAAAATAGTAGCAAAAACAAGAACCCTCACAAGATCCCCAAAAAGGATGATCGCATAAAATTTTCCAATGAAAACGCAGGCAAACTAGGCGGCGAAATTTTCCCCAAAAACTGCTTATCCGAGTACTTACGGAGTCAAATACAGTATAGAAGTGAATTGTTTCAAGCATTAACAGCAAATCATTACGATACTTACAGCTTTTCAGCTTCCAATATGAATAAACGCTTGGAAGTAGAAGCGATCAAAGGAGCTATGTCAAGAGAAGAATATAGAGAATTACTGTTACAACTATTTTTGAAAATGGCAGCACCTATTTGGAAAGACATGAATGTGTATTATGGAAGTTGGCATAATGCATATATTCATATTGATGATGAATACTTGCGTAATCCAAACGGAAGCATTCCAAGAAAAGAAACCTTATTGTACATGTTTGGCTTTTTAGTCTACCGAATAAATCGTGCAAAACGTTTCTTTAACAGTAAAAAAGTATATCGTATTCACTATCCATGTATTTATTTTGACCCAACACGAAAAAAAGCAAGTGAAGGCGGATTTGCGTATACGCTTCAATGGCTCAAACAGTATCAAAAATATAAAGATTTACGAGCAACAAGAAAGCAACAAAGAGCAACAAAAGCAGGTGCAAGAAGAAAACAGAAAACCAATGAAGAAAAGGTGCGTGATAAAATTAAGCAATATATAAAAGACGAAATCACATTACCACAAATTTATACTTACATAGAGACCAACAAAGGCATTCCGAATTACTTTGTGAGTGAAGTTCCTAGATTTATAGAGATTGAAACTAATAAGGAATTTGATTTGTATGAGTAAGTATTTTGTAATTTTACGTGAGCAATCACAAGGAAACCTTACGAAATACGATTGTATCCGTCGTTGTGAACTGCTTTCATTTTGTAATTTTACGTGAGCAATCACAAGGATAACGCTATTGCAAAACTGGCAGTAAGAGTTGTGAACTGCTTTCATTTTGTAATTTTACGTGAGCAATCACAAGAAATTATTATAGTAAGGTTAGTACTCAGGAGTTGTGAACTGCTTTCATTTTGTAATTTTACGTGAGCAATCACAAGAAAGAAAATGAATAAAGTAACACTAGGAGGGTTGTGAACTGCTTTCATTTTGTAATTTTACGTGAGCAATCACAAGAAAGACCTTTAATTGATTATTTTAATTTCTGTTGTGAACTGCTTTCATTTTGTAATTTTACGTGAGCAATCACAAGTTCACTAGCTATTTTTATTAAATCCCTTTTGTTGTGAACTGCTTTCATTTTGTAATTTTACGTGAGCAATCACAAGTGCCGATTTAATCTCGTTATCCAACTCCATGTTGTGAACTGCTTTCATTTTGTAATTTTACGTGAGCAATCACAAGACAAAATCACAAATCACTTCATGTTTATTTGTTGTGAACTGCTTTCATTTTGTAATTTTACGTGAGCAATCACAAGTGATAAATCGACATGATTCCAATCTGAGCAGTTGTGAACTGCTTTCATTTTGTAATTTTACGTGAGCAATCACAAGGTTGTAATTCTCGTTTGGAAATTGGTATTGGTTGTGAACTGCTTTCATTTTGTAATTTTACGTGAGCAATCACAAGATAGATAATCCATATTGATGCTACCTAAGTGTTGTGAACTGCTTTCATTTTGTAATTTTACGTGAGCAATCACAAGGTATTTCTTTTATCGAAAGGAATAAAAATAGTTGTGAACTGCTTTCATTTTGTAATTTTACGTGAGCAATCACAAGAATTATTTAGAAGTTCCAATTCTTCGTCTGGTTGTGAACTGCTTTCATTTTGTAATTTTACGTGAGCAATCACAAGAAAAACCATTCAGCCTGTGAAGTGATTATTGTTGTGAACTGCTTTCATTTTGTAATTTTACGTGAGCAATCACAAGGTCAATCCCGAATTATTGAGTAATACCAATACTTCGGGATTACTTTTTAGAATTTAAAAAAAACCTTTTTTGTTATGAATACATTAAAAACTAATTGATTTTTTTAATCCTAAAATAGCTCTAATTGTTGCACGGGTTGTGGGATGTCAACTTCTTTTACACCATGAAATAACTCCATTTTTTCAAATTGTTTGTCGGTTATTTCTAAGATACAGACTTTCCCCTGTTTGGGTAGCATCTGCTTGACTCGTTTTGTATGAACTTTAGCGTTTTCTCTACTAGGACAATGACGAAGATATATAGAGAATTGAAACATGGTAAAACCGTCATCGATCAATTTTTTACGAAATTGAGATGCAGCTCGTCGCTCTTTTTTGGTTTCTGTTGGTAAATCAAAAAATACTAATACCCACATAATTCTGTATGCGTTGTAACGATTTGCTTCAAGTAACATATCATAAGTTATTAATCAAGTTCAGGATATTTTATTTGCCGTAATTCTCCGTAGTAACATTTGTATAAACTAGCTGTCGTCGTGGTTACTGCTACCATCAGTGGTCTTTCTAAACCATCAATCCATACATCTTGAGTAGCTATATTTAATAAATACGCTTTGCAATCTTTTGAAAGTTTTTCGGGAACTCCATACTGTGTGACATAGTTGTATACCATTTTATCTACAAAAGGTCTGTACGGCTCCATTATATCATCTGCCAAGCAATACGGATTGTATTTGTTACGATGAAAAATTCCCAATACAGGTAACAATCCGCTTGACACCAACGCTCTCGCTACAATGCTTCGCAATACAGCATATCCAAAATTTAGCATATTGTTAGGTGAATGCCCAAAACGCTCTCTAGTAAAGTTTTCAAATAGATGCTTCCAATGGTGTTGTGCTGCTTTCCCTTCACAATTGGTCGTATCTCCACTTTTTACATTTTGCCAATACAAATCCATTTGTTCGTATGGCTTCTCATTCAATCTTAAAAGTGTCTGTTGATTTTTTATTTTTTGTTCCACTGTTTGCTTCCATAATTGCTTTTTTAACGGTTCAGAAGCTTTTAATTGATATTTTACACGATCTGAGTGTTCTGTATGTCCATGTAAAGGAAGCATTACGCCAAATGGCAAATGATGCGCATCACAACTTATGATGGCAACATTATTTCCTTGAAGTTTTATTACTAATTGGTTACTTAGTGTAATTTGATAATGGTCGAGCATCAGTAATGCCATATCCTCAATAGGAACCGTGCCTTTGATGCTTTTGTCTTCAGGATTTTCTACTACTAATTGTTTTTGTTTGAGTTTTAAATAAGCGGGGGAACCAATGTAAATGGTACGCTTTATCATAACTTAACTTTTTTAATATTCTCCTATGTGTACAATTTTTCCGATGTGATTGATTCTTACTTTTACCAATTTTTCGAGCATTCCTATGCTTTTTAATTGATAATAAGTTATTCCTTTTAATTCTTTTTTATCTATTAATTCAGTCTCTAAATGATGTCTAAAAACATAATCTCTAACAGCAGAGTTACCATAAGTTACTTTTGAAAACTTTTGAACTCTGAATAAGTATTTAGAAATAAGCTCATTGTTTTTTGGATTTCCTATATCAATCTCTTTCGGGTTAAAATCTTCCGACGGAAATACAAACATTTCATTTTGCTTCATTGAAAATAAAAATTTCCAATCCAAATGTGAATTAAATGATTTGTCAATTATTGGTAAACCTAAATTAACTCGTGAAACAACTTCATAAAATGACACTACTTTGTCGTGCAGTTTTCCGTCTTTATCTTCATAGATAGCAACATGATGATTGTTTCCTGTGCTTATAAAGTCAACTGGAGTACTTTTATTTTCATCATCTAAAATTATTTTTCCTAAATGATCTTTTTTAACATGTAATGGTTCTGCATTTTTGAGAGCTTCAATGCGAACTTTTTTTATACAAACTCCTTTTTCTTTATCTTTCCAAATAGGATTTTTTTCCAAGTTTGAAAAGGCTTCTTTAGCATTTCCATTATAGTCAGCAAGTCTTTTTTCTAGTATACGTCTAATACCTACATCTAAAACTTTTTGTAAACTTTTTTCATTCTTAAAATTATCAGAATTTACTTCTTTTCGTATTACATATGAGTTTTCAAAATAACTTAATTTAACTGTGTCGGGAACTTTTTTTCCACTTGTTATATCAAAATATAGAGGATTTTTACTCAACGCATTTTTTCCTGAAAAAGCTTTTTTTGGATCGTTTTTAAAACTAGCTAATCTTTTTAATAAAGCTTCTCGATAAGCTGGTTTAGTTACTTGTAGTATTTTTTCGTGTGTAAACTTACTTGACACTTTTTCTTTAGTCACAATTACTTTCTTTGCGTGACCATAAATAGTCTCTTTGTGTAACTGACCTCTTGGCGTCAACTGAATTTTTTCATTAAATACTCCTTTCGTTTTTGTCTTGGTTCTGTTTTTATTTTTTGTTACTACTTTATTTTTGTTTTTGAAAGAGATTAATATTCCTTCCAAATGATTTTTAGCATGACTTCTGAAGTTCTCCATTGGAGGAATAAATTTTCGCTTCTTAGTTTTTCCTACTATATATACTTTAGTAATGGCTTGTTTTATAGCATATAGTCTGCTTTTCTCATGATCGGTATCAACTCCATTCAATCCATGAGTTACATTCAAATTATTTAAGTATTGTATGTGATTATGCGTAGTAAAAGCCACTGTTAAAGCATCCATTGCGTGATGACGATGATCGTTTCGCTTTGTCCAATCAATGATTTGCTCTATTTTATTTCCATTTTTACGTTCAATGAATTCGGTCAATCCTAGAGTTCTATATTTAGGCAAATTCAATTCCTTCATTACATTAACTAAGTCCCAGTCTTCACGAAGTTTGTCAGTGATTCTTCCGCTTGTAGGAACGACTGATCGAAATACTTCTTTGAGCATTGCTGTTGCTTTTTTAGCAATATATTGACTATTTCTTAAATCTCTTTCAATGAAATCTTCAGGCAAATTTTGCCGTGTCATCAGTAACTTTTTGTATTTCCCTTTACTAATTCGCTTTGATTGAAATAATGTTTCTACTCTTGCTTTGTAATTATCTAAATCATCCAAGTGTTTACTAGAGATAAAGTCAAAAGCGGTAGCGTCTGCTTTAGCTAAATTTACATTTCTGTAAGCTAAAGTTTTGTTAGAAAAAGAATCGTCAAATAAAATTGCTTTAGGTATAATATGTTCTATATCAACATCTTTAGAGAACAATTGCTCTTTAGGTATATATTTATTTGTGAACAAAGTTTTGTATCCATTATCTTTTAGTTCGTCATATAGTTTATAACGAATTACATCATTTTTAGAAGGATTTTGTATCCCAAAATCTTTTTGGAGAGTTTTCCGAATGTTTTGATTTTTTAATGTAGCATCATTGATATGTTTTGATAAGTCTGCACGTTGTTTAGCTGATTTTTTGAGTTCGCGTGCCAATTCTATACGAACCTCATCAGGTTTGCCATATTCATCAATCAATTGATTAATTAAATTTACTTTCTGATTTAAAATCTTTTCGACTACAGGATTACGTAAACTATTTTTAGGTAATAGTTCTAATTTATCTTTCAATTTTCTGTTTTGTTGTTGCTCTTTGGTCAAAGAATTAGAAGGATTATAACCTACAATAGTACACGCTTCATAAAAGCTATTTCCACTTTCCAAGTATGGAAGTATTTTTTTAATAGCTTTCGCACTAAGATTTCCATAATCTTGTTGTAGAGAAATGTTAGCTAATAAATTACCATACTTGGCTTCAAAGCCATATTTCTGATGAAGCTGTTTTTTTAGTTTTGTATTGATATTTCCATATATCAATTTATCTTCTTCAGTTGCCTTGTCAGTATCTTCTGCCGAGTATAATAAATGCCATAATTGATAGCTTTTTTGTTTATCGAAATCATTTTCTTCAATTGATGCGTCAAAATTTAGAATAGCAGTATCAATACCAACATCTTTAAAAATTGCTTGTAATTCCGCATTAATTTCAAAGGCATGTTTTTTAGACCAATCAAAACCATAACCTAAATCATCTGCAATGTTTTGGTATACATTATACAACACTTGATTGGTTCGATTTCCTTCAATTTCATCAAAATTAGACTTCCAATATACTGGCGTTTCTAGACCAATTAGTTTTTTAATTTCTTTTATTTTTAACGTACCTCTTATATTCAATTCTGCAAAAACAAACTGCCTTGTTTCATCATCCAATTCACTAAAAAAGATTTTTTCTTTGCTTTGCGTGTGTACAAATTCTAAATAATTAAGGTTTTGCCATATTTTGAATTCTTGAAATAACGGAGAAGACTTTGGAATTGCTTTGTGATGTTTTTCAAATAGACAGTCAGAAATTAAGTGTTTTTGTGATTTTAATTTACGTTGATAAAATATCACAACATCTCGAATTTCTTGCTTTAATTCGTTGGTAAGTTCATCGTAAAATTTAGCTTGTGTTTCCCAAATTTTTTCAAATTCATCCAAATAATCCTGACGATAAAACACCTGATTTCTTAGTGAATTATGCCGATTTTTTACTAACTGACCATATAAATATTCTCCAACCGTTTCATTATTAAAATACAAGGCTTTACTACGATCGCTAATTGCTCCTAAATATCCACTTGACTTGTTGATATTGTTATTAATTTCAACCAATACATACGCTACTTCTTCAATAGAGAGCTGCTTTTTTACAGCTTCACTTCTCCATTTATAATATTGTAATTTTACGGCATCCCGTTTTCCTTTATTTTCTGCGGTATATACTTGATGAATTGCTAAAAACAGTTTGCGAGTATTCTCTTTTCCTTGTCCTTTTAACTTTAAGTAGAACTCATCCGTTAAGATTGAAGAATAAAACTTCTTTTGAAATTGCCAAACATCATCAAATTCTGCTTGCAAATCCGATCGATAAAAGTCTGGAATGTAATTTTTACCATCTTGAAGGATATTATATACATATTGTCCAGGTGTTAATTGATTGTCATATAATTCCTTCGCAATAGCCATTCCGTCAATCGTAAAGCCTTCATCTTCATTTTTTTCTTTTCTACTACTTTTATAGCCTCTTTTTTTATTAATAGATAATAGTATACGAGCAAATTCTTCTAGTGATATTTTTTCTTGAGTAGCTTTTGAACGCAATTTTAATGTTTGGTGTGTTGTGTTCTTACCAACTTCGGTTAATATTGTTTCATTACTGATGATATGATGTTTCAATAATAAATTTATAAGATTTTTTCTTCTGAGTTTAAAACGCTGTAAATTTCTACGGGCACTTCTTTTACTTGTTCTATCAGCATTTATAGATAATGGCCTTCCTTTTTCAAAATTTGTTTTTTCATCAACTGACAAAGGATTAACTCGAACACCCAATTTTACAATACTTGATTGCTCATGTTCATGTTCTGCTTCGTTTACCAACGCCCAACCAATGGAATTCGTTCCTAAATCTAACCCTAGAATTTTTTTCATGTAATATAATTTTTAACAATTTAAAAAAATAATTTAAAAAACTCATACACTTCATATATAATTTATATATATTTGTTGAAAATAGTTAAGAACCTAATGCATGAGGTTTCGAATTTCGTGTCCAAAGCGAATTTCTGGCAAATAAGTTTGTTTGGCTATTTTATACACATCATTGATTTGAATGAAGTGTATTTTGTGAAATGCTTTAATTTTTTTCTCGATTCTACTTCACTGAACATGAAGAATTATTTTATAAAAATGAAGTAAAAGTTATTACTATCCTTACGGAAAACCATACTTTTTTAAACTTTTTTTTATGTATATTGCCAATACAAAATGAAAGCATTTCACAATAAGGATTATTCCGTTGTGAAAACATTTAAAGCGGCATCATCGATGTCGCTTTTTTCTTTACCCTTGACTTTTAAATAGTTCATAAAAGCAACCATGAAATCAGCAACAGTTTGCAACAAGAATCCAGTAGTGTCGCATAAACTGTGTAAGTGTAGAATCTTTCTTAGAGATATTTTAAGGTATGAAATTAGCTTAATAAAAAAGAGAGGTCTTTAGTTAAAATTACCTCTCTAAATATTGCCCAAGACTAATTCATCAAATATTTAGTACTTGATGAATTTAAAGTTTTTAATACCTCTATCAGTTTCGATTTTTAGAACATAAACTCCATTTTTCAACTCACTAATGTTTACTGTTAAACGAGCATCATTTTTTGTTTTTTTAAAGACTTCTTGCCCAATTAAATTATAGATGGACAGCTTTTCTATTTCATTTACTTCAAGATTTTTGATGGTTAGTATGTTTGTAGTGTCGTCATAAATTAAATGAACATCACTTAAAAACACTTCGTTTATTCCTAGTGTTGTTGATTCCTGAAAGACAATACTAAATCTTGTAGCTTCTACTACAGCATCTAACCAAATTGTAGCATCTGAGTTTGACAAATTGTAGTATATATCATTATGAATGTCTTT
>NZ_DS544873.1:464873-490711 GCF_000154725.1 Kordia algicida OT-1 | reverse complement strand
TGGGTTTGCATCAAAAGCTGAAGTAAAGTTACAACTCCATTAGCATCTTCTAAATACCTATTTGCCAGTTTCCACTTCTGTTTACAGGAGCACTCCAATAATTATAATTATAAAGATTTACAGTTCCTTGCTGACGTATTCTTAATTCTCCTGTTCCTGAATTAGAAGTTGTACTTGTATGGTTTTGAATTAATTGAGCTTCTCCTAAAAGATCAATAGTTCCATTAACTTCTATTTGATTTTCTACTTCTAATAATATATCATCAGAAACGGTAATAGTTCCTCCACTTTCTACTTCTACTTCTCTTACATGTGCATCGAATGTTAGTGTACCTGTAGCTCCTGATTTTACTGTAAATTTCAAACATTCATCTGTGTTATCAGGCGCATTGGCTGTTCCTGAGCCATTGAAAAAAGAAGTTCCATTCCAAACGATCTGATCTAAGTAACGAAGTGTAAAATAATCTCCATCTGTAAACGAAACTCCTGTTGCTATTGCTGTTGTTCCAACTATTGTTAAATCATATACAACAGGAGAACTAAAATCACTATCATTATCAACAACCAATTGTAATGGTTGACAACTTTGTTTTCCTGATAAATCCATTCCCGTAATATCAAAGGCAACAGTAACCGTTCCTAAATCATTTACTTTACTTACACGCCATTTTGAGCTTAATTGCTCTGTGTAATTTATAGGGTCATTTGAAAAAACATAGGTAGGATCTTTAGTTTCTTCTCCCCAAAATAGAAAATCTCCATTAGATAGCGCGGAAGGTGTATTCATCCGTACAATTCCTGTTCCTCGTGAATCTGTATGGTTTGTTCCATCCATTGCCTGACCAATTCCTGCTACATCGTGATCGAAATTTCCATTTCCAGAATCGTCTTGGGTGTATAAATCATTTACAGATAATGTTTCTCCATATTTGGCAGCTAAATAATTATCAATAATTAATCGTTGAGCAGTATTTACTTTAGTTCTAAAAATAATTAATTCCGTAACATCACCAGCAAATCCATTTGAACCTGAAGTATTTGCTCCTAAATTAAAGCGTTGAGAAGCATGAGAACTATAGGTAGAAGTATTCGCTCTACTTTGTAAAAGGCTTTCATTTCTATACAATTGTTTTCCTGAGCTTGGATGTGCATCGTAAGACCAAATGGAATATGAGGTTAATCCTGTTAAACTACCAACTTGTATTCTTGCTGAACTACCACAGCATGTCCCTATATCATAATAAACAGTTCCTGCCCACGGAATATGATTAGAAAAACGAGTACTACCGACTAAAGGATCTGTAGTATAAACAGATGACGTTTGAGTTGTATTATCTGCTTTGGTAACTATAAATGAAGATGCTTGATTCGTTACAAAGTTAGATGTTGTTAACGTTAACCCAGTCCTTAATCTATTACTTCCATTAAAACTAACCTCGTCATACCCATTAACTGCGTTTGTAATTAAAGTAGGTCTTTGTGTTCCTGTTTCACTTATGTCTAAAGCAGAAATCCCCGCAGAATTTGTCCAACTATCAATTAAAGATCCTGTTACTGAAATTCCATTATCAGGACGATACCAACTAACAAGGCTCGAAGTTCCATCATTAGTTCCCACTCCTCCTGGTCCAGTTTGAGCAAAAGAATACAGACTAATAAGAAAAAAGAGTAATGGTAGTATAGTTTTCATAATTTTAATCTTTTACTAACAAAGTAACATTACTTCAAAAAATTTTTACAATGAAAAGTGTTAATTCAAAAGTGAATATCGATAAAATGCACATTATGTCGATAAAATGACACTTAGGAAAATTAAGAATTTAAGACGAAGTCTTTTATATTAGAATAGCCTCGTCCAAACTTAATCTTAACTTTCTACTTCTTCCTACATCTGCATTCTATCTTTATAAAGAATCAAGAATTGATTGATAATCATTCCCCTTTGTTTTATTGGTTTTTTCCAACTCTTGGTTGCTCTCACTATTTCTAGGTAGATTATTTTCATGGTTGCCGCATCTATTAGTAAGCATTCGGCAAACTGCGTATTTCATATTTCAGAAAAGGTTTTTAAGTTTGTTGCATGATTGAGAAGGAATTAAAAAAACAAGAAATGTATGCTTTTATTACCGCTTGTCTTTCAAGTGGAGAGAAGCCCTACAGCTATTGTAAAAGACATGAGATGAATTATGGTGCTTATAGATATTGGCTTGCAAAATACAAGCTAGATCAATCTATTGCTACTTCAAAAAAGGAAGATTCTTTATCTAAAGCATCCAATTTTATCTCTTTAGAGGTCATTTCAGAATCCTCTATTTCTTCGCCTATTGAGATTCAGTATCCCAATGGGGTTTCTCTTCGTTTGAATTCGGCTATCGCTACTAATGAATTACGAAACTTAATAAATATACTTTCATGTTTGGACTAGGCATTTCCCATCGTTTTGAGTTGTATAGTCAACCCGCAGATATGCGTAAAAGTTTTGACGGCTTATGCGGATTGATTAAACAGGAGTTAGCGAGTTCCCCTGTAAATGGTACTGTTTATATTTTCGTAAACAGGTATCGTAATAAAGTGAAGCTATTGCAATGGCAAAACGGAAGTTTTGTCTTGTATTACAAACGCTTAGAGTCTGGTCGTTTTGATCTTCCTGTGTATGATGCTAATGTGCAAAGCCTGTCTTTGAGTTATTCCCAATTGGTGTTGTTAATAGATGGTATCGCCATTACAAATATAGACCGTAAAAAACGATATGAATTAGCGATATAATGTGTAAAAAATATTGTTAGTTAGAAGATAAATACTTATTTTTAAGTATGCCAATAACCAAGGAATCTTCTACAGAATATCTTTATGTGAAACGCTCGCAATATGAACAGTTAAAGCGAGAGTTAGCAGAGTTAAAGCGGCTTATCTTTGGTAGTAAAAGTGAACGGTTTGTTCCTAACACAGATGCACTTCAATTAGGATTATTCACAGAAGCGTCTAAAGTTACTAATGAGTCTGAACAAACACAGATTAGTTATCATCGATCAAAAACTAAAAAACACCCAGTACGCTTACCATTAGCTTCGCATTTACCAAGAGTTGAAGAAATTATTGAACCAAAAAATATTGTAGATGGTAGTATTAAAATAGGCGAAGAAATTACAGAAATATTAGAATACAAGCCATCAAAAGTATATGTTCGTAGAATTATTCGTCCAAAATATGCGTTACCAAACCAAGCAGGAATTGCTATTGCCGCACTTCCAAGTCTGATTTTACCAAAATCCAATGTTGGAGCTGGATTATTAGCCCATATTTGTGTCAGTAAGTTCGTGGATCACACTCCTTTTTATCGACAAATACAAATTTTAAAACGAGAAGGCGTTGTTGTAGCAATGTCTTCGATGACAGGCTGGTTTTCTAAAGGAGTAATACAGTTGGGAGTTCTATATGAAGTGCTTCAAAAATTAATACTACAGAGTCAGTATCTGCAAGCAGATGAAAGTCCCATTAAAGTTCAAGACAATCATAAAAAAGGAAGTTTGCATACAGGATATCATTGGGTATTCCATGCACCTGTAGATGGGTTGGTATTATTTAAGTATGATTCTAGTAGGTCTGCTAAAGTTCCAAAAGATTTTTTACAACAATTTAGCGGAACATTACAAACAGATGGCTATAAAGCGTACCAAAATCTAAGTACCAAACATCCCATAAAACTCTTAGCCTGTATGGCACATGCTAGACGCTATTTTGAAAAAGCACTTGATAATGATAAATCAAGAGCCAGCTATGCTATGGAGCAAATCCAACAACTATATGCCATAGAGCGAAAAATAAAAGAGCGTTCTCTAAACACGCAGACCATAAAGCGTTACAGAGAATTATATGCAAAGCCAATTTTAAAAAAACTACATGTTTGGATGCAACAAGAGTATCCTAAAGTACTGCCTAAAAGTGCCATTGGAAAAGCTTTTGCGTATAGTTTAAACTTGTGGGATAAGCTAAGCGCTTACACACAAGATGGAAAGTATCTGATTAATAACAACCTAATAGAAAATGCAATTAGACCCTTGGCACTTGGGCGCAAGAATTACCTCTTCGCAGGCTCTCATAAAGCAGCACAAAATGCAGCTATGATGTATTCTTTCTTTGCTACTTGTAAAATCAACGATGTAAATCCGTATAAGTGGCTACATGATGTCTTTGAGAGATTACCAGAGCATAAAGCTAATAAATTAGAAGAATTACTGCCACAAAATTGGAAAAATCCAGCAGTAGATTAAATTGTTAAAAAAATACCTTTTTCTTAATAAAACCTTCCAAACACAAAGAATACATTAAAATCAGACAACTATCCAAGAACTATAAAGTTCTAGGTTTCTTCTTGTCAGTAGATTACAAATTTTCATAACCATCTTTATGTAAAATACACGAATACAAAATCATTTTTGATCTCGCAATACGAGTTTTACCGAAAGATTACCAAAATGCAACCATGATGTATTCTTTCTTTGCAACCCGTAAAATTAATGATGTAAATCCGTATGAGTGGTTGCATGATGTTTTTAAAAGACTTCCTGAACACAAAGCCAATAAACTACACGATTACTGCCACAAAACTGGAAAAATAATAGCACTGAAAAGTGTTAAGAAAATGGCATTTTGATAACAAAACCATCTGGAATCTGAAATTTCATATAAGTTCAAGATGGTGCACTTACCAAACTGACTGATCTTCACCCAAATATTACGAAGAACCAATTTCGCACGAACCTCAAGTATAAGCTTCTAGAACCAATAGCTTTTTAATTAGTACTGAAAAAAATGTGTTTTTTTAGCCTTTAATAAGTTTTTGAGTCTGAGTACCAAAAGAAGTTTGAATTTTTACAAAGTAAATTCCTTCAGTCAATTCTTTTATATTTAGTTGGAATTCTTTAGTAAAGTTTGAAAGTTTTTTAGAACTTATAACTCTACCATTTATATCAAAAACAGTAATATCATTTATAGAAGATTTACTTTTGATATTTAATAAGTTTTTTGCTGGATTAGGATATAAGGCAAAACTATCTTTATTAAATTTATTAACTGATAAATTTGTAGTGTTTTCATACCAAACAATTTTGTGAAATCTAGAAGTAGCAATAATATCATCAATTCCATCTCCATTAATATCTGCACTATTTACAATTTTTGGTCTATCTAAATTTTGCGATATAATTTGTTTGTTTCCAAAAGTCAGTGATGAAGGATTTAGGTTTTCATACCAAACAACTTCATTCAAAGTACCATATGTGTCTAGTGTTAAAATATCCTGATCTCCATCACTATCTAGATCGGTTGCACAAATAGTATTATTTTCATCAATTGGAAAATTCAGATAGCTTCCTAAAAACACTTGATTTTGATTGTTAGCAAAAAGATTAGCACCAAGCAAATTACTCGCAGTTAAGACATCATCATAGCCGTCATTATTCATGTCTTCTGTATGAATAAAACTGCCAATTGCACTACCACTACTATTACTTAAATATATTCCAAATGCATTCCAAGTGGTAGCGTTGTTATTATTCTTATACCACATTATATCTTTATCTTGTGCTTCACAAGAGGCAATATCAATAAGACCGTCATTATCAAAATCTCCTAAAGAAATAGAAGTAACCCCACCTGCAAAATTTGTAATTATATTCTGAGTTCCAAAATTTCCTAAGCCATCTAAATTTTCATACCATGCGATTTTATCATCATCATTAGATGCAGAAATCACATCTAAGTCATTGTCATTATCCAAATCAGCCACTAATACAGCTGAGCCATTAACAATACTGGTTGAAATAATATTTTCTTCTCCGAAATTTCCAAGACCATCTAAATTTTCATACCAAGAAACGCGACTACCAGTAAATGTAGTGATAGAAACAATGTCTAAATCACCATCAGAATCTAAATCGCCTACAGCCAGATATGTTAAATTCTCAGCAATGGAAGTAATGATTTTTTGAGCTCCGAAATTCCCAGTTCCGTCCAAGTTTTCAAACCAAGAAATCTTTCCGTCATCATACGAGCACACCAAAATATCTAAATCATTATCCCCATCCAGATCATGAGCGTTGGCATATTCAGGTTCGTCAATACTATAATAAAGGTTCGTAGGTGTTACAAAATTTCCTGTGCTGTTTTGATTCTTCATCCATACAATCTGGTTTGATGCATCAGATATAAAAACGATATCTAGCGAATTATCCATATTAAGATCTGCCAGTAAAGGTTGTTTAGGGTATAAAGTTTGTGTGTGAACTTCGTTCGTATCTGAAAAATTACCTAATCCATCTAGATTGCGAATCCAAAATACGTCGTTATACACTCTTCTTATTCCAGCAATATCAATATCTCCATCATTATCAATATCTCCACAATAAAAAGATGAAATTCCTAGAAGTGTAGAATTAATGACAATTTCATTGCCGAAATTTCCTTGACCATCCAAATTTTTATACCATGAAATTTTATTTTGAGTGGAAGAACTAATCACTAGATCTTTATACGTATCTCCATCTACATCAATAACACAAAAATCTGCTTTATTTTGTGACGAGCCTGGTCCAGTATGAATGTATTGCGGATTGTTATATCCAAAACTCCCTTGACCATCATAATTTTCAAACCAAGCAATTCTATTATCTGTTTCTCTAGAGCCAATAATGTCCATATCACCATCATTATCTATATCAGCAGCGACGATCTTATCTACCCCATAAAAACCCAAAGAAAATTGATTTAAACCTGAAGAAAATGTATTATTACCCAGATTTTCAATCCATGCGATACCGCCACTTCCATAAGCAGTAATTACATCTAAATCATTATCTCCATCTATATCAGCTAAATAAACATCTCTTGAAGGATCTGAACTGATATCTTGAATCAAAATTGGCGCACTAAACGTACCCAATCCATCTAGATTTATAAAAGCTTGAATTTTAACAGGAGAAGAAATATTTGACGCAGTAACGAGATCAATATCTCCGTCATTATCTATATCGCCAGGATAAACCGATGAATTAAAACCAACAGCCCCTACAAAATGTTTTTCGGAATAATTGCCAGTACCATCCAAATTTTCAAACCAAACCAATTCTAGAGGGTTTTTATTAGTAGAAATCAAATCTAAATCTCCGTCTCCATCAATATCAGCAAATTTGACTTTATTGGGTTTTCCAGAGTTAGTTTCGTCAATAACAATATGTTCGGTTAGTGTTAATTGAGCTTGTACTGTCGAAAAATTTAGAAAGAAAAAAAAAACAAATAAGTGATGTAATTTTGATTGCATGCAGTATAATTTAAGGGGGTAAATTACTAATTAAAAATAAGAAAAACAATTATACTAAAATATAACTCATACGGTGGTCTATTGTAAGCATTCTACACCCCGTATCCCATATTTGATGTAGATTTATTAGGATCTATTTTAACATAATATCTTATATGTTAAAATACACGAATACAAAATCATTTTTGATCTCGCAATACGGGTTTTACCGAAAGCTTACATCTATTAGAAAAGAATGATTTATCTTTTTTTGTTCTTTCGAATTCTTCTCTTTTTGTTACCCATAAATCTACTTTTTACTGTGGATTCATTTTAGGACAACACCAATAAAAACTCGCAACAACTTGCAACAAGAATCAATGTAAATCCCGCAACAGTTTGCAACAAAACTGCAACAAAACAGAAAACCTCAATCATTACAATTGAGGTTTTCACTTTCAGAATAATTTTAGTTTTACGATAATATAGAGGGATTTTAGGTAAATTATTCTGTTACTTTAAATAAAAATAATAGGCTATTAAAAAAAATACTACTTCGATGATTACTGCGGAACAAAAACCCGCAACGAACCAACCGAAACGATCAATTTTTTTCATAGATATAATTTTTAGTTATTTTTGTTTAGGTAGCAAAGCGGACTAACTAACCAATTGAAAGAACCGCTTTGCCCTAAACAGCAGGATTTGCCTTAAATCCTACATAAAACACGTCTTGAATTATTACACTCGTATTCGGTAAAGTGCAAGTAAGGATATAAAAAAAGTTATTGTTCACGACGTGTTTTTTTTAATATTTAGCTTTAATCATTGTAATTTTCTTCTTTGAAATAGGAAAAATAAGAGGGTTGTGATGAATGCTATTAGAACTATATACGAATACTTATTAAGTTTTATTTTTAAGGAACTCCACGACATTAATTCAGAAGTATTTTGCTGAAAATAGATGCTTGTATACAGAAATAAGACAGCAAGTGCAACCAATACGATTTTTAAGAATATAGTTTGCTTTATCATTTTTAATCAGTTTTAGGTTCAGAAAAATGTTTTCCGCTTGTTAACCATTCGCGTTGTAAGCCAGTTTTTTGATTGAATTCTTTTTGTTCTTGTGGTGTTGCGTAATCGATTACGAATTGCTGAGAACCATTATCAAAATATGTATACTTTCCTTTGGTTTTTAGTTCATTTGTTAAATACGTAAATTGAGAAAAAAATGAATCAGCTATGTAGTTCACTTTTTCTAATTTCCATTCCTTTTTAATTCCATTGACTTTAAAACTCAGCCATTCAAAATTGTCTTTATCAATACTTAAACTCATATCAGTAAAAGATAATTCTCCTTCTGTAATTTCTCCCATTCGCTTCATTAATGTAATGTACTCACTACTTTGATCAATAAATTCTAAATCATACCAAATGCATTTATTCGTGTATGGAATTATTTCTTTTTTTTCTTCATCATATTTTCTTAGTCCCATTCCATAATACAGTATCTCATAAGGGTTTTCTTTAATGCTCTTTTTTATATCATCTCTTAAATCATATTCAACGAAAGATTGTAACCCCTTTAGCATCTCATCTTCGGTTACTTCTCCGTTTAATTTATATCCTAACGACTCTAAAACTTCTAGTTGTTTTTCAAAAGGAACTTCCAAAATCAAAATATCCTCTATCAAATTTTTATCTGTTTTCACATTAGGCTGACAACTGAAAGTAATTAAGATTAGTATGAGTATAATGTTTCGCATATTTTTTCTTTTAACTAGATTGGTAGACTAAAACAACTTTTTCAAAAGCTTTATTTTTCAAATCATTTTTTGTGATTCCAAAGTATAAAACTCCTGTTTCAAAATTTGTAAAAGATATATTTTCATCTTCCAGATCTATTTGTAAAATCAAAACAAAATCATCTTGAATAGTTGAAATTTCTTGTTGTTGACTTACATTTAGTTCATCATATTTGTCATAACCCAAATATTTCAATGCCCACCAATATTTAACCGTTCCTTGGGTTGCTTGCGGTTCTCCTAAAATTTGATGCCCTATTTCTAATGTCTGCTCTGTGATTTCACAAATTTCTTCATAAATTGATTCAATAACGTCATCATCTATTGTGTCTTCTATTTCTAATCTTGCTTTTTCTTGATAACTTGGAAAGGTATAATGTTCAAAAAAAACTAGACTATTCTCAGTAAAAACAGCATTGGAAAATTTAATTTCTGATATCAAAATCTTGTCAGTTGAAGTTTCTGAATAAATAACTTTGTAATCGTTAAATTCAAATCTTGTTGAATTCGGGTTTATAAAAAAACACAATATTCCATTACTTGGTAATAGTTTATATTTATCAAATAACTTTATTTCTGCTAAATGTATTTCACATAACATTTTGAATTCGTTATTTGAATTTAAATCAGGTTTTGAATTTTTATATATGCTAGGAAATCCACCAAATTTTGACTGATTATTTTTTTTTCTTGAATCAACGCTAATCCTTAAACCGATACTGTGCTTGATAATTCCCTCTACAATATTAAATTGTAAAGGGAATGAATCTATGATACTTTTTTTTATTTCTTCGTACATTTTATAAATGTTTTTCTTTTACAATTTAGAAAATTAAATCATTAAAATGAGTGTTAGGATTATTAATAATTGCACTTCTAATCTGTTCAACAAGCTCATAAACTTTTTGGTAAGCTTCGTCTACATTAGGGTTTGTAGAAAGAATTTCATCTAATTTGTTTCTCACTCTAGCATTATAAATATTATGATTTGGTTGATTTCTCCATGCAGCAACTGCTATTCCATTTAATGCTTCATTCATATGAAAAGCACTGCCTGATTTTGACGCAAGTTGTACTACTTCATGGCTTCTGTTCGCCCAAGGAATTAGATGATGTGCTTGTCTTGCGTCACCTACAGCTAGCCCTAAAACTTTTCTAAGTTGTGATCTTCTTCCAAATTGAATTATTCCTTCATTAGTTATTTTCCAAACTAACTTAACTCGAGTATTCATATCAAAAGCTGCATTGACAACTTTTAACCCCATTTTAGTTCCTGCTGTAGCCCACCCAACAAGTGGGAAAGCACTTGCATAACTTAAAGAAGCATTAACTCCATCTCCTTCAATAGTATATAACACTCCGTTCGTTAAATCGGCAACTTCTCCAATGATTGGGACTAATCCAAATACATCTAATGTAATGTGTAAAACTTCTTTTGAAGTTTCATAATAGATACAAATGTCTGACCAATCAGGATGATTATATCTTAATACTGCACATTTTATCGTGAAGTAATTTATTATTAAATCATGATTGCCTATTGAATAATCTGAACCATCATTTACTGAAATATCTAACTGAGGTAGTACTGTAGTCAAGAAATCTGTATCTAAATCATTATCTATTTTATCGCTTCTAAAAGCTGCTATTATAAATTTAATCACTTTTAACTCAACATTAACCTCATCTTTTAACATTCTTATAAGCTCTAGTATAAAAGAATCTACAAACGGATTATTAATCTCTTGATTGTAAAGTACTTCTAGTTCTATCCTGATGTCAGGATTTTCAACTAGCCAATTAATTAATTCATCATCCATTCCTTCAATATCAGTAATACTATTTAGTATAACACCAGTATCACCATCATTGCATGGATCAAAAACATTTCTTTTAAACATCGTTGTTGATACATCTGAATTTCTTTGCGCTAGAATATTTCCGTTACAATCTCTTATTATCAATGGACTTCCCTGACAGCATTCTACTCCTTGTGGTGGATGACCATTAGCATCTCCACCACAACCACATCGCTCATAGCTAAATGTTAGCCCACAATCTCCATTGGAATCTGTATATTGAGCACTACTATCTGGATCTCCATTACCAACGTTTACAGGATCTTCATTTGTATTGTCATTTGGGATTCCTGTACTACTATCTGAACCGCTTGAACTTGAACCAGTATTTGTGTCGCCATTGTCATTTGGTTCTTGATTATCATCGGGACAAGGTGAAAGCTGCCCCTGATCGCTAGTTATTGTCCCGTTTTCAATTGTTATAGAACCTATTAAATTACCACTAGCATTAAAGGTTTCGATTGTTCCATTAAATTTTGAAATATCTATTGCTCCAGTTTCTTCATTTATCGGAAATTCTCCTGAAAAGGTATATTTTAAGAAATACTCGTAACTACCTTCTGCCTTTTCCACAATAACAAGGTTTGTAATTGTATGTAAAGATTCATTAGGTGTAATTACTTTAAATGTATGTTTTGTATTTGTTTCATTTACAACCACAATTTCTTTTGAAGTATCTACTGTTCCTAGTTCATCATTTTTTAAAAAAGATTGTGAATTATTTAATTTGATGCTCCCTTTTTTAGTACTTACCGTAAAGGTGTTGTTTGTTCTATTCTTAATAAAATTAATAGCAGAGATAGAAACATCATTTCCTCTTTTGTACTGAACTTTCAAATTTTTGGAAACGGGATTTTGCATTTGTTCTGAAACTCCAAATTCATCATTACTACAAGAGAATAAACATAGCAACATTATGAAAATAAAAAGATGCTTTTTCATATTTATTAGGTTATTTAGATTATGCCTACTCTTAAAGGGTTTTCGGCTACGCCCATTCTTAAAATTGATTTGCAATACAGTTTTAAGGAATAGGGAAACACTATACATACTCAACCACAAAGAACCATGAAAAAAATCAACTATGTAAGAGGAATCTTCCCTTGATTTTAGGGGAATATTCATGTATTTAATACACGATGAAAGCATGTATTATTTTAGTTTTTTACTATATTGAAACTTTTAATAGTTTTTACATCAAAATAGTATTACCGCAGTCTTTAGTTTTTTGAATTTTAACTAACCTTATCATAAAAATAACTTTAGTAATACTATTTAAAAGTAAATATCAATCAAATATATAAATAAAGTTATATTTTAACAACAAAAGTTGTTTGTTTTTTTGTTATGTCAGAAATTGGAAAGCGTTTTAAGGAGTTAATAATTGCAAATAATGATTCAAATAAATCATTTGCAACCAAGATAGATGTGAACGCAAATTATATTTCCATGATGATTACAGGACGTAAACCCATTAGTGATTCTATTCTTTACAGTATCAAAAAAGAAATTCCGAATTTAAATGAAGAATGGTTGTTGCAGGGTAAAGGAAGTATGTTTTTAGCACCAAATGATGTAATTACAAATGAAGTAGATGACGTATTCTCTAGAATTTCGGATGATGAATTTGCGATATATTTTGCGAAACATAAAGACAGATTACTTAACAATGAAATTATAAAGGTTATCATTGAAAAAGCTGCTTCAGAACTTTATATAAATAAACTGAAAGAAGATATAAAAAAGTTATCCGATAATAGTTAGGAGAAGTTCTTTTTCTTGTTGTTCTAAAATAATATTGTGAGTGATCTTGTGTTTGATAGACTTTAAAATCTGTATTTGCTTTTCATCTTTTTTTAATTCAGCTTCATAAATATCAATCACACCTTTTTTTATAAAATCAATTTCACTTAATAGTAATTGACTGAATTGTTCATCAGATAAATTTCCTGCTTTATATTTTTGTAGTTCCTGTTTGAACTTACTGATACGTAATGCTAACCTTTTGTTCTTTTTCACAGCTTTGAATCGATTTTATGATTTACAAATTCTAAGCCTTCATTTAAGAGCATTTCTTTATAGTCATGAATTTGCCTGAGATACTTTAAATAACCTTTGACTTTATTCAAAACTAACATACTAACAAGTATAACTAATATTCCAAAAAAGGTATAAGCTAAAAGGTTATAATCTACATTAGGAATAAAAACCCAACTAATAAAAAATATTGAAGACATTAATGGCGATAGTAAACTTAATTTTAAATGCCTGAAAGTAATTTTTGGATCATTCTTTTTTCCTAACACATATATAATTATAAAAACTCCAAGTGCAGTAAATAATAAACTTCCATGAGTTCCTGCTGAATATAAAAAACGATGCACACTTGTATATCCAAAAAACTTATCTTCCAATGGCTCATCTGGAATAATTACATGAATAAAGGGCAATACACCACTCAAAATGATAAGCATATTACCCAAAAATTCATAAGTAAAAACTTTAGTTGTTTTCTTAATTTCCTTTTGTAGTTGGTGTCTCGACTTTGTCTTTGTCGATTCCGAAATGTTCTGTTTCATTGTCTACACTTGTTGGTGTACATGCAAATACTGACATGCATGCTAAAATTGCGATTAACTTCTTCATGATTATAGGTTTTCTAATTAAAATTCAATAAGAAAATTACTATAATCTTTTTTTTGATTTACTATTCCAACTAAAAATTTCGAGAATAGTTATAAAAATGATATTTAAGTTTAAGGGAAGTATAACAAAAGTAATAAAATATTTACAATGGTAATGTAGTAAGTCTGTAAAATTTGTATAGTTTTTAGTAAAGAATTGTTTTTATGGAGAATCAAAAAATTCTATTTTTTTATCAATCTCATAAATTCAAAAGAGTTTTATAATGTTCATTTTATATAAAAATGATTAACTATGTTATAAAAATTACCTAGTAATTATCCTAACTTCTTACTTTTTTTCTTCTAAAATTCAAAAAATACCCGTCTTTATCCGACCTAATCCGACCTAATCCGTCACAATCCGACCAAACAAATTTATTTTTTTATAAAATTTGTTTCCATTAGAAAAAGAGTGAGAATGCTATCGAATCGTTCAGAATTGTACACAATCATTCAGAATCGTGCAAACACTATTTTTTTTCTAATAACCTTTATGGAAAATATAAGAAGTTTTAAAAATAAAATGACAATAGCAATAATGATGTAAGAATGCTATAATTCTCAAGATTTTAAAATTGTAGGATTTTAACTGTTAATTAACTAAAAACAGTTTGAATAGGTTTCAATTCTTTGTAATATTGAAATCTATGATTTCAACAAATTTTACATATATCAAAAAGAGAATTACTCATTGCTACGGTCTTACAATTACAAAACTGTGTAAGATAGTTCCTTTTAGTGAAACATGTAAAAGACATACAAACATTAAAAACAATTACCGTTGAAGAATTAAAAAGCTTCGAGGGTTTTGCTGATGTATCTATTGACGAAGCTCAGCACATTATACAGACATTAAAAGAACTTTCATTATTAACTCATAACATCGTTTCAAGTCATGCAACATCTGAATCAATTTCAAAGTTTCGCAAAGCGAAGTAAGCACCAAACCATCCGCAATAATAAAGCGGTTATCTACACAAGAGTTTCAGATATAAAACAGCGAGATAATACAAGTTTAGAAAGTCAGTTAAAATATTGTAGCGAATATGCAGATAAAAACGGTATGGAAGTTTGCGGTTATTTTGGTGGAACAAATGAAAGTGCCAAAACAGATGATCGTAAAGAGTTTCAACGTATGCTAACGTTTGTGAAGAAGAAAAAGATAGCCAATATTATTGTGTACAGTACAGATCGTTTTTCAAGAGCAGGAGAAAGTGCCATTCATACACTTGCTAAAATACGTCGTATTGGAATCAATTTAGTTGCAGTTACTCAACCCGCAGATACGCAAACTTCCACAGGGCGTTTTTATCAAAATCTAAACCTATTATTTAGTAAATATGATAATGACCAACGACGCGATAAAACTATTACAGGAATGCGTCATCGCTTATTGAATGGTTATTGGATGGGAACTGCACCAATTGGTTACAAGAATACAAGAGATGAAAAGAACATTCCTATCATTGTTCCTAGTGATAAAGCGTCTTTAATTCGCAAAGCTTTTGAGTGGAAAGCAAACGAAGACTTATCTAATGCAGAAATTGCGAAAAGATTAGAGAAATATGGACTTAAAATATATCGTCAACGCTTGACAGATGTATTTCGCAATGTAGTGTATTGTGGATTGATTTCTCACAGTTTATTAAACGATCAAGTAGTAGAAGGAAAACACAAACCAATTGTATCGAAAGCGTTATTCCTAAAAGTTCATGGAATCCAAGAAGCAAAGAATCATAAATCAAAACACAACAAAGCAAATGAGAATTTACCTTTAAAAGTATTTACTAAATGTGAAGCTTGTAAAAGTCCATTGACAGGATATTTAGTAAAGAAAAAGAATATCTACTATTACAAATGTAAAACTGTAGGCTGTTCATGCAACAAAAATGCGAATGATCTACATGATAAGTTCACAGACATCTTAAATCTATATCAGATTGATGAAAAATTAATTGCTCCACTAAAAACTCAGTTAAAATATACGTTTGAATACTTCAACACATCGAATGAAGACAATATAGCACGTTTAAAATATAGTTTGAAAGGTATTGAAGAAAACATCAATAAGATCGAAGAACGTTTTGTAATCGGAGAAATAGATGGAGGTTTATACCAAAAATATGCTAAGAAATACAAGGGTGAAAAAGAAGGAATTGAACAAGAAATCCAAAAAAACAGTTTAGATAGTTCGAACCTTGATATTTACATTGACAATTCATTAGAATTACTCTGTAACTTGCACAATATTTGGAGGTTAGGAAATTATAATGAAAAACAAAAGTTTCAAAAACTCATGTTCCCCGATGGAATCACGTATGATCGAAAAAAAGATGTAGTTCGAACCACTAAAGCAAATTCAGTATTTGAATTAATGCGCTCACTTTCAATAAGTTTCAACAAAAATAAAAGCGGACAAAAAAACAAAAATGTTAATTTGTCCGCTCCTGTGATCGCGACAGGATTCGAACCTGTGACCGTCTGCTTAGAAGGCAGATGCTCTATCCAGCTGAGCTACGCGACCTAATCATTTTTTTAAATTATTTGTCGGGGTGGCAGGATTCGAACCTGCGACCTCCGCGTCCCAAACGCGGCGCGATAACCGGGCTACGCTACACCCCGAAATAATTTAAAATAATTCCAAAAAGCGGAGAGACCGGGATTCGAACCCGGGCATCCCGAAGGATGACAGCTTAGCAGGCTGCTGCATTACCACTCTGCCACCTCTCCAATATTTTTTTGATTAAGAACTTATACAATTGTGAAATTGCGGTTGCAAATGTAACTGTTCATTTGGTATTGCGCAACTATTTGTCTACTTTTTTAGTCTTTTTTCACTATTTTTTTTACAATATTTTAATTTTCAATTAACTACCTTTTATTCTGGATATTCAATTCGTAAATGATAGATGTTGTTTAACTTCTTTTTCAATACTTTTTTGATGGTCACAATTTCTTTTAACGTAATATCTGCATTCATAAATTGTTGCTCATCCATTTGCTTATCTATAATCCGCTCAACAAATTGATCAATTTTTTGTGATGTGGGCTCTTTTAAACTTTTGGAAGCAGCTTCTACCGAATCTGCCATCATTAAGATTGCCGTTTCTTTCGAAAACGGAATCGGTCCAGGATATTGGAATTTTTCAATAGCAATTTCTTCATCCAATTCTTTTGCTTTTTGATAAAAATAATACACCGTTGAAGTTCCATGATGCGTACGAATAAAATCAATGATTCTATCTGGTAATTTGTTACTTTTTGCAATTTCAATTCCATCCAAAACATGATCGATAATCATCGCAGCACTTTCATCTGGAGCCAATTCGTCATGTGGATTTACCGAAGTTGCCTGATTTTCTATAAAAAATGTCGGATTGTTCATTTTGCCAATGTCGTGATACAACGCTCCTACCCTAACTAACATTGTGTTTGCGCCAATTTCACTTGCTGCGGCTTCCGCCAGATTTGCCACTTGTAAAGAATGATGAAAGGTTCCTGGTGCTTCATTTGCGAGTCGTTTCAATAGTTTGGAATTGGTATCTGAAAGTTCTAGCAGAGATACATCAGACACAAGTCCGAAAATCTTTTCATAAATATATATTAACGGTTGAACAAATAGCGTTGCCAATCCGCAAAGCATAAATTGCATGACGTAAATCCAAATAACATGTACTTGCCCTGTTTCGTTTCCGCTGAATACTTCCGTAAATTTAATTCCACCTTCATGCGTAATGTAGAATGCAAAATACGCTACGATATAGATCAAAGTAATCTGCCCGACAGAAATAAAGAGATTCGCACGCTTATATAGCTCAGAAACGGTAAGAATGGTTACGATTCCTGCGATAATTTGTAAAAAGATGTATTCTGAACTGTTTGGCACTATAAATCCTAAGAGCAATACCGTTAATACATGCGCAAATAACCCCAATCGTGCATCAAAGAATGCTTTAAGAATGAGCGGTAAAATACATAACGGAACTACATACACATAGTTTGCATTGTATTTGACCACCAAAGTCGTCAGTACAATCATGAATACAATATTCATAAAGATAAAAGTGACTTTGTTGTTGTTTTCGTAGATATCTGGACGGTATTTTCGAATGAATAATAATAACATAAGCAATGCTAATGCTACTAGAATGATGTATCCAAAAACAATCCAATTATAATTTGACTCGTTCCAAACTTGTGATTCGTATTCTTTTTTTAGGGAATTTAATTGTGCAAGCTTCTCGCCTTCCACTACTTCACCTTTGGCAATAATTCGGATGCCTTCTTGCACATTTCCGCGTGTGTACGCAATAGTATTTAGTTCTTGTGTAAGTACATTATTGGTAATTTCTTGATTGACTTTTACATTCGTCTCTGCAATTTCAAAAAAAAGATTATATAGCTGTGTTTCATAATTCTCCAGAGCTTCTTTGGCTACAAAATCTTTGATATACTTTTGAATATTACTCAGTTCGATAAAATTATTGTAACTCACATTTTGCTCTACATTATCTTTTATCAAAACGACCAATTGATCTGTTTTAGAATCATCTGCAGTATCAACAATTCCATTTTTGTAAAAACTATTTAGCAGCTTTTTAGTTTTGTATTTTAAATTTTCAAAAGCACGTGTTCCTGCCAGACTATCGTAGTTAAACAACTCATTAAATTGTTCGTCAAAATCATTTTTTACAGCTTCAGCAACCTCGGTATTGTAATCATAATATGTTTTAGCTTTTGCCGTAATTTCAGCTCTTTCAATTTCGATTTCTTCTTTTGTTTTGTTTATTGGGAAATCAAAAGGTGCAATAAGTGTTTCATATTGCCAAGGTTTCCCTTTTTGAAATTCGTATTGAAATTTTCCTCCTTTCGGAAAAAGGTATACCACCAACACCGTTGTGAGTATGTATAAAAAGATTTTATACACAAACGATTGGTTTTGATATAACTTAGTAATGATCTGCTTCATTAAACGAATATATGTTAATATTCAAAAGTAATAAAATTAAGCGTGTCTTATTATTGAACTCATCTTGACTTTTTATTTTTAACCTAAAATGAGTTAAAATTTGTTCAGATAAAACTATTTTTAAAAGGCATAGCATCGCTACGGATAAGAAAATAGCTGAAATATGGGCGAATTTTAGCCGTTTTTTAGGAAATAGAAAAAGTCAAGATGAGTTCATTGCTTAAATTGATAATTTATACGGATATCTTCTAAAAAATAATTAAATTCGCAGTCAACTACCTTGAAGCAAGTTTGCAAGGTATCTAAAGGAAAATAATAAAAACATTTCGTCGCAAGCGTCGAATCATTTAAATCTCGATTATCGAGTAAATTATAAGCAAAAATTATGAGTAAAAAAGTTGTTATTGTTGCAGCTGCAAGAACTCCGATAGGAAGTTTTTTAGGTGCATTATCCACTATACCAGCTCCAAAGTTAGGAGCTACCGCTATTAAAGGTGCTTTGGCACAAATAAATTTAGCTCCAGAACACGTACAAGAAGTGATTATGGGAAATGTTGTACAAGCTGGAACGGGACAAGCGCCTGCAAGACAAGCCGCAATTTTTGCTGGAATTCCAGATACGGTTCCATGTACTACTATTAATAAAGTTTGTGCCTCAGGAATGAAAGCCGTAATGCAAGCTACACAAGCAATTGCTTTAGGTGATGCTGATATTGTAGTTGCTGGAGGAATGGAAAATATGAGTTTAATTCCACATTACTATCACGCTAGAAAGGCTACGAAATTTGGTCCTGCCACTATGGAAGATGGAATGCAAAAAGATGGTTTGGTAGATGTGTACGATAATGTTGCGATGGGCGTTTGTGCGGATGCATGTGCTACAGAATATGAATTTTCAAGAGAAGATCAAGATGCCTTTGCCATTCAATCATACGAACGTTCGGCGAAAGCTTGGGCAGAAGGAAAGTTTGCAAAAGAAGTGGTTCCTGTTGAAGTTCCACAACGACGAGGAGAACCTATCATTGTAAGTGAAGACGAAGAATATAAAAACGTAAAGATGGAAAAGATTCCTGCATTACGTCCTGCATTTACAAAAGACGGTACCGTGACTGCCGCTAATGCTTCCACAATTAACGATGGTGCAGGAGCAATGGTATTGATGAGTGCCGAAAAAGCTGCTGAGTTAGGATTGACGCCTTTGGCAACAATTACAGGATATGCTGATGCTGCTCACGAACCAAAATGGTTTACAACTGCACCAGCAAAAGCACTTCCAAAAGCATTAGCAAAAGCTAATGTAAGCTTAGATGAGGTTGATTATTTTGAGTTTAACGAAGCTTTTTCTGTTGTTGGTTTGGCAAATATGAAAATACTTGGATTGACCGACGACAAAGTAAACGTTAATGGTGGAGCCGTTTCTTTAGGACATCCGTTGGGTTGTTCTGGAGTACGTATTTTAATTACCTTAGTAAACGTTTTAGAACAAAATAATGCAAAAATTGGAGCTGCAGCCATTTGTAATGGTGGTGGTGGTGCTTCTGCATTGGTTTTAGAAAGAGCTTAATTTCCAATAAAAAACATCCTTTTTTAAATACATGCAATACGGAATTTGCAATTTGAGTATTGTTCCGCTTCGTGCTGAACCAAGTGATATGAGTGAACTTGTATCACAAGTGTTGTATGGAGAACATTTTAAAGTTCTGGAACAACGCAAGAAATGGAGCAGAATCCGTATTGCCTTTGATAAATATGAAGGTTGGATAGACAATAAACAATATTTAGAAGTTTCTGAAGAAATCTATAAACAGAAAGACAGTGAAGATTTAATTTTATCGTCTAATTTGGTAGAGTTTATTTCAGATGAAACCCAACTCATGCCTATTCCTATTGGTGCAGTTTTAAATCCGTTGGCATTGCTTTCACATCAGCATGACGGTGAAACTGTAAGCGGCATTCTTCCCAAAGAAAATATTATTAAAACTTCGTACATGTATTTGGGCGCACCGTATTTGTGGGGAGGAAAAACACCTTTCGGGATTGATTGTTCTGGTTTTACCCAAATGGTGTATAAGTTGAATGGCTACAAACTTTTACGAGATGCTTCTCAACAAGCGACACAAGGTGAAGCACTGAGTTTTATTGAAGAAAGTGAACCTGGCGATTTGGCATTTTTTGACAATGAAGAAGGAAATATTATTCATGTAGGTATTATTATGGAAAATAATTATATCATTCATGCACACGGAAAGGTTCGTGTAGATCGCATTGACCATTCTGGAATTTTCAATGTAGAAACCAACAGACATACACATCGCTTACGTGTGATTAAGAAGATTATTTAGTCTTACAACATATATTTATAGCACGAAGAAACCCCGCAATTTACGAGGTTTTATATTTTATTATTCTTATACCGTAACTTGACTGAATTCTTCATATAATCAGATCAAGGAGTGACAAGATAGATTAAATATAATTTGAAATTTCAAAAAACGAAAAACGCAAGCAAAGTGACCAAACTAGCAACTAGCAACTAGCAACTAGTAGTTGGTTAATTTTATCGCACCTAATTATCAGTAATTTACAAAATAAGGAGTCCAAAAAAGGGTCGATTTCTATGCTTTTCGGTACTCTGAAACGGTACTTTTTTGATATCAGTAATATCAAAGATAATCCGATTGCTAGAGTTTCCATATCCATAAACATTAGAATCTAAAAAAATTATGTTTTTACTTCACTTGTAACCAATCATCTAATTTCCTATTAGCACAATCATAACCAATAGTAAATGCCTTATCAATACCTTTCTTATCTAGTGTGCCTATTTTTCCTAATTCTTTTGGCTCAAAAAGTAAATCTGGTACACAAAGTTTGTCCATTGCATTTGCATGAAGCATTAAAAGGTTTGCCCTTTGTGAAATTTGAAATGCATTCTTTACCTGCCCTTTTCCTATTTCCCTGTTAGAGGTTGCATAACAACCTATTATAATATCACTATGGTCAATCAAAGGTTCTACTGGAAAGTTGTTCATTATTCCACCATCCGCATAAATCTGCCCATCAATACTTACTGGACTAAAAACTGGAGGCAATGCTGCTGAAGCTAAAAGAGGACGGAACAACTCTCCTGAATTAAAAAATACAGGCTTCCCTTTTAATAAATCAGTTGCTACAATAGTCAGTTTTTTTTCTAACCCTTCAAATCGATTGGAATTAAAAAACTCATCAAAAAAAGTTAAGTATTTATCAGTATCAAATAGCCCTGGTTTATTGATAGTAACAAAATTATACTTTAATAAGGGAGTTTCTTTGAAGAATTGGAGCATATCTTCTACTGTTGCTCCGTCGGCATAAAGACCACCTACAAGAGCCCCGGCACTTACTCCTGAAATAAAATCTGGATAAATATCTCTTTGTGTCAATGCTTTTAGAATACCAATATGAACCATTCCTTTTATTCCACCTCCAGAGAGTACTAGTCCTAAATTACTATTGATTAAAGTTTCTAGTTTCATCATTTTTAAATTTTAAAAGAAAGGGGCATCATGCCCCTTTCAAGTTAAATTAATGAATATTAAATAGTTATGAATTTAACCCAATGGCATAATAATATTTACCAGGCATATCTTCATAAATCCCCTCTAACATTACACCTCCTTTTTTGTCTTTCAAGGCGTTCATAACATCTTCTACGTTCTTGATACGTTGACCGTCAATATGTGTAATGATAAAACCTTCACGAAGCTGAGTGAATTTCTTTAATTTGCCTGCATATAATGTGGTAACCTTCACACCACTATTAATACCTAGTTTTTCTGCTTCATTTTCATCTAAGGCTTCTAACTCTGCACCTAATAAGTTAAGAATTTTGGCATGTTCTTTCTTTTTCAACTTGGTGCTTCCAATTCTATTTTGCAAGGTTACCTTATATTCTTTTTCTTTTCCTTTTCGATTTACCAGCAAGGTTACAGCATCTCCAGGTCTTTTAAGAGCAATTAGTTCTTGTAACTCTGGAGAAGTTTTAACATCACGATCATCTACTTTTACAATAACATCTCCGTTTTTTAATCCAGCTTTGTCTGCTGCTGAACCATCATTGACAGATGCTATAAAAACACCTTGAGTTAAGTCTATATCCTTTTCTTTGGCTAACTTACTGTTAAGTGTTGTAATATTTACACCTAACATACCACGCTGTACAGCACCATATTTTAATAAATCTTCAACTACTTTACTAACTATGTTACTCGGTACAGCAAATCCATATCCGTTATAAGTGCCTGTTCTAGTTGCTATTGCAGTATTAATTCCAATTAAATCACCGTTGAGATTAACTAAAGCACCACCACTGTTTCCTGGATTAATAGCTGCATCTGTTTGGATAAAGCTTTCAACGGCAAACTTATCTTGATTTACATTAATATTTCTTGCCTTAGCACTAACTATACCTGCGGTTACAGTTGAGTTTAAGCTAAAAGGATTACCTACAGCTAGTACCCATTCGCCGACTTCTACATCATCAGAATTAACAAATGATAGCGCTTTTAGATTATCTTTCTTGATTTGAAGTAATGCAAGATCGGTTGATGGATCGGTTCCAACAATTGTAGCTTTATAAGTATCGTTATTGTGCAAAGTTACTTCAATTTCATCTGCATTATCAATTACATGATTATTGGTTAGAATGTATCCCTTTTCATTGACTATAACACCAGAACCTGTTCCTACGATAGGCATTTCCTTTAGCATCTGTTTTTTTTCAGAGTTATAAGGTTGTTGTGGTAGATTGTTATGATATTTTTCTCCAAAAAATTGTCCAAATGGACTCTGACCAAAAAACTCACGAAATGGATCAGGAAGTTCTCGGTACTGAAACATTTGATTACTTCCTGCTGGCATCATTTTCTTTGCTGAAATGTGTACCACGGCATCTAAAACCTTTTCCGTTGTTTTTGTAAAATCCAATGGTGTAATTTCACCTTCTGCATTAGCCGCATATAAAACTTTATGAGCTCTTGCTGCATTAATGTGTTTTATGGCTACTTCCTGTTTTCCAAAATAGTGATAGCCTCCAATTACCCCGAAACTAATAACTAATGATATAATTGCCGAAATAAAAACTGACTTTTTCATCTTTTTTGTACTTTATTTATCTTATGTATTTATATACTATCTTTTTCTTTGTTATTGAAATCTGAACGATATTTTTCTAAGAACTTTTTCTGTCTGTCCATCATTCGTTTGTGAAATTTATCTAATTCCATAAAGTCCATTCCAAAATCACTTTCAAAAAAATCATCATTGAAAAAATGATTTCCGAAGAGCGAATCTTGCCCAAAAAGATCTCCAAAACCTTGATCTTTGAAAGTGGAGAACCGTTGGTAGAACTTCGACTCAAAATTGCTTAATAAACTATCCTTATCCATAGTAGTTAAGTCATTTAATGTATCATTTGATGACCATGAATAAATACTATCATAGCGAATCAAATTTCCGTTTTCATCAAATTCTTTATCTACTTTCCATATTCCCTTTGGTTCTTCTTTTTTGTCTGCTTCTTTGGAAACAGTATTAACTTCTTTGTCTTTACTCTGACAACTGATTAAGCTCAGAAGTATTGTCATTAAAATTGCTATGTATGATTTCATTTTTTTACTATTTGGTTCAACTCTTATAAATTTTAGACTTTATACAATCCCCCAGTTTCTTGCAATTTAATTAGTCGATTTTGATGGAAAACTTGGGATTTTCGTTCCCCATCACTATACCATACACATTCCACATAGGTATCGTTATCTACATAACCGAAGACGGGTTCTTTTTTTGAAGTATATTTTAGTATCTCCATCTTATGAGTTGCATTATTTCCTTTTACTCTAACCCAATCTCCTGCTTTAAATTTTCGAGACATCTTTTTTTAATTTTTAAAGAAGGGCAGTCATTTATCACTGGATTGCCCTTCGTCATTGTCCAACTTAAACATCATAAGCACCTTATGATATACGCTCTTTGAACTCACTTAGTTTTGCTCTTAATTTTTGGAGTAATCCTTTTTCGTCAGTGTTAGAGGTATTCTTTACCACTTTACTAATTTCTTTTACCGCATTATTAAGTTCTTTAAATTCCTTATCTTTCTTACCGTATCCTAGCGCCTCAGCAAATTTTAACTCATAAGAGGCATTCTCCAATAATTGTTTTGCAAGTTTCTGATCAAAATCCTTTTCTTGAACGGTTTCATCCAATTTCTTAAGAATATGTTCTGCTCTGATCAGTGGCAAAGGGATACGTTTTTTTTCAACTACAATAGTATTTAAGGTAGCATTCAAGAATGTACTTGCTTCTTTATACTTCTTTTCTTTTGCTAATACTAAGGCTTGCTTTAAGGCTATTCGGTATGTAGCTATAGGAAGACTGTATGTTTTAATTTCGATTTCACTTTTTAATCCGTCTAGGAGTTGTGCAGCTTCCTGAATTCTTCCATCATCCAATGCTTCTTCAGCCAAATCCTTTACCGCCTTAATACTAGATATATCAGCAATCAAATCATTTGTTCCAATTTCAAAGTCTACTGGTGCTAAGGCTAATTCTGGATTTAATGCTGTTATAGCTTCAGCTTTTCCTATACCCAATTCAATAGAATTCTTTGCCTCTACATAACTGCTATCTGCAATAGATGTTATTGCTTTTTTAGTGGCATTTACTACATCTGTAGCATCCTTCATCAATTCATCACTCCCTAGTCTAATATTATGTTGAATCTCAGCATCAAAAGCTTCTTGAAATTGTGCTTTTGTAAAATAATGCTTTGCTTCTGGCACAACTCCTTCAATACTTTCTTTATCAGTGTTTAAGGCTACACTCTTGTTTTCTGTTTTATCTTGATTGCAACTCAAAAAGAGGATAGCCAACAGCGTTAATAATCCAAATTTTAAGGTTTTCATTTTTAAAAGTTTTTTGGAGTTAAACATTAAATTATTAAGAAAACTTTATTTTTTTTGTCTTGTTTTATGATTTTCATCAATAAACCAATACATTACGTAAAACGGTAATGAAATAACAACTAAGACTAGTGATAATAGCTTTTTTGGCTTAACTTAGTTATTACATTTTTCATTTTAATAAGGTTAATTTTATTTAATTAAGCTACTTTTAAACTACGTTTTTTACTTGCATTTTTCATTTTTGCAATATTGACTTGTAATAATCCATTTTTCATTTTTGCAT
>NZ_DS544873.1:454531-464731 GCF_000154725.1 Kordia algicida OT-1 | reverse complement strand
CCACTTCTTTATCAAATACTTTCATTTTCTCAAAATTTAAATTTCAACAATTAAGAAGTAAGGGGGCTGGGGAACCAGCCCCAACTTCAATCAATCAAAAAAACTAACCAACTAATTATGAAATTTTGATGGTTCTTGCAGGCTTTTGTTTTGCCTCTTCTTTCTTAGGCAGATGAATGCTTAAGATACCATCTACGTATTTCGCATCAATCTTACTGTCGTCAACACTCTCAGGCAAAGTGAAAGTTCTTTTGAAGGAAGAATAACCAAACTCTCTACGAGTATAGTTGTCTTCTTGTTGTTCATTTTCTTCTTTCATCTCTGTAGAGATAGACAATAGTTGGTTGTCTAAGTCAATGTGGAAATCAGATTTCTTATGACCAGGAACTGCCATATCTACCACAAAAGCATCTGCGGTTTCTTTGATGTTAACTTTTGGCAACGTCATACCAGTGTTAAAGTTAGAAGTAAACACTGATGGTAGGTCATTGTTGAAAAAACTATCAATCCAATTTGACCAAGTTGGGAAGTTTAAACCTGTATTAACATTTGATAAACTTCCATTTTTAGGAACATTAACTAAAGTGCTCATAATTACAAAAATTTAAATTAAACATTAAAAACAAATTTTGAAATCTTGATTGATCTCAAAATCCAATTAGGCAAATTGAATGCCAAATTAAAAACAGGTCTTATTCGTGTAATATTTTTCATGGAAAATTCAGTAATCAATTCAAGAAATAAGACATGTTGTCATTATTTTAAACATTAAAAGTTGTCATTGTGACATTTTTTAGCATTAGACTTTAAAAATTACTGCCATTTCTAACTCTTGATAGACTATCCTTAAAGATGAAACAAAATGGTACTTATTTCGCCGATTTTTAAATAAAAAGGAATAAAAATCTAATACGATGAGAGCAAAATATAAAACCTATGCTCGAAGTGTATTGGTTGAACTTCGAGTATATAAAAAAGAGAACAACCGTAAAAATTTTAAGGAAGCATTTATGAAGCTAATGCCTGATGTTAAGGCATATATTTCTAAGATATTAAAAATAGCAGAAAGTAAAAGAGTCATTGCTAAAGGTAGTTATCAGGCAGATGATTTTATTAATGATCTATATCTCTACACTTATGTGGATATTCCGATGATGTTGGTTTTTCTTCACTTTTGGTGGTTATGAAGAAAAGTGCTTACTTCTCCTTCCAAAATAATTAATGGATTCAGAAGATTTTTTGCTTTGTACAGCAGATAAGTTCAATGTAGTATCAGTATTGCGGGAGTCAACACATAGTTTTTATTGAATTAAAGAGTAAGCAAGAGTATTGTAGATGTCCTAGTTGTGATAATATTTCCAAAAAATTACATAGCTATTACAATAGAACTTTCAAAGACCTTCCTATGCTTGGGAATACTACAATAATTTCTCTAAAGGCTAGAAAGTTTCACTGTTTAACATCAAATTGTCCAAGAAAAATTTTCACTGAACGTTTTTCAAAACATTTTCTACCATATAGACGTACAACTACTCGCCTTGAAAAATCGATATTATCAATTGCACTAGAAACTGGGGGTAATATAACCGAGCGTATTTCAAAAAGTATAGGAATACCAGTGAGAGATACAATATGTATTCGACGTATCTACAAAAGTCCTTTACCAGATATAAAAGCCCCAGAAATATTAGGAGTTGATGATTGGGCATATAAAAAAGGGCATCGCTATTGTACAGTGCTAGTAAATCTTCAAAACAATAACATTATAGACTTATTACTAGACAGAGAAGCCTCTTCTTTGGAAAATTGGTTAAAGAATCATACAGGCGTAAAAATCATAAGTAGAGGTCGTTATGGGAAGTATATTCAAGGAGCAACTAAAGGAGCTCCACAAGCCATTCAAGTCACTGATCGTTGGCATTTACTAAAAAATTTAAAACAGGTTGCAATCAAAATTATGAATAGAGAATATGCAAAATTGAGTCAATTAACGACAACTGAAAGCCAAAAAATCAAAAAGATAAGTGTGTCTAAAAATGAAGCTCGATTACTTAATAAAAGTCAAAAGAGGTTTATTGAAATGAAGAAGCTTCAACAGGAAGGTTTATCCATACAAGTTATTGCAAGAGAGCTAAATATGCATAGACAAACTGTCAAGAAATACATACTATTAGAGTATTTGCCGCAGAAATGTTACAAAAGAGAAAGTAATATTGAAACACACTTCTCTTACATAGAAAAAAGGGTAAAAGAAGAACCTAAAATACTACTGAAAACATTATGGGAAGAACTAAAAGTTAGAGGCTACAGGTTCGTATAATACTCTAAGCGAATCATTACAATACTTTAACATTAAAATTGGAAGGCGAGCTACAGAAAAGACTAATTTTCCTAAATATAAAAAAAGACTTTTTGTTAGCCCATCAAAAACAGCATTTTTATTTCTTATTGATCCTGAAAAACTTAGAAAAGAACAGAAAGTAATATTAAAAAAACTATGTATTAAATCTACGGACTTATCTGTAACATTAGATTTAGTTCAGAGCTTCAAAAGAGTTGTAAAAGAAAAGTCTGGAGATAAACTATTAAAATGGATAGAATCTGCATTGAACTCTGGAATTAAAGAAGTAATTTCTTTTGCAAAAGGAGTTATAGCTGATTATGATGCAATAAAAAATGCCGTAAATCTACCTTGGAATAATGGTCCTGTTGAAGGAAGTGTAAACAAACTCAAAACCCTGAAAAGGCAAATGTACGGAAGGGCTAGCTCGGAGCTACTAAAAAGGAGATTGGTACTAAATAATTCTTCATAACCACCAAAAGTGAAGAAGAACCAGTTTAGTCCAAAAAGGAACAAATTCAACACAAAAATCATCAATAGAACAGAAAATTTCAGTAATTTTATTCATAGAGCATATTGTTTTAGTTTATTGATTATCAGAACCTTAATTTACTAAATATTCTACTCTTTTCTATGGAAAATATTCTAATTCTTACGTCGAACTCACGTTAATATATTATTTAAAACTTAAAAAATAGGTCGGAATTTCTTCCGACCATGACTGACCGAAGTTCGCAATAATAGTTAAATTTGGCAAGGACAATATGTTCTAAAGGTTTCTACCCCACAGCCAACTGTTTCAGCAGGTTCTTCACAAATTATTTTAGACTCAGCAGTTTCACAGGCATTACCTGATCCTCCAAAAACAGAAGCGAGGTTAAAATTAGAAATAGGTTTCTTGTTAAGTTTTAAAGATTTAACATTTCTTTTTTTCATGATATAAAATTTTAAAATTAATAATGTATAATAATACACATTTTAGAGCCTAGATCATGAGAATTATCTTTTAAATTTATAAATTAAGACTAATTTAGTATCTTTAGGATACCTCTAAGTAAGATTCTGCACTTACACACTTCGAGACACTCTCGTTGTAAAATGCAGAACATCAACCCAAGGAGATGGCTTACTGAAATTCTTAAAAAAATTACCTGAACAAAATATTCAAAAACTAAAAGAATTACTTCCCTAATTTATTCTTATAATTTATCTCTAATTAGATAAGGATTTTTTTTCGTTTTTGGGAGTTTCTCTAAAACAAATTGATTTATTTTTTCATTTTTAAATGAAAGCAGCATCGTTCTGATTACTTCATTTCGATAATATTTATTTCTACCTTCTTCTACATATCTTATTAATGTAGCTTGAATTGATTTTTCATTTCCTTGTAAATGATTTTTAAAAATATATTTAACAGCGTCTATATTAAGATCATTAAAAGCAAGTTGTTTAATTCGCGGTAAGAAATTGGAAGAATAAACTCTATTGTAAAGAGCCTCTCTTAATATAAGATTATCACTATCTTTTTTAAAAACAACTAAACTATCCATTTTAAAAAGTAGTGTATCATTCAGAAGAATTTCTTTTGATCTTTTAAAATCAGTAGTTCCAACTCCTGACAAAATTTGTTGCCTGTATTTAGTATAAAGAATTGAATACACATAACGATTCCTTCTTAAACAGCCTGTTGCAGAATACACTTCATCATCGGAATTCAAAAAATAGTTAAAAATCTTAAGGATATCCTTATACTCTCTATCTATTAATCCCCAACCTGCATAACTGGCTACGATCTTATTAGAGGACTTAGTTAGTTCTAATAATTCCTGCGTTGTTGCTTTTGATTTGAGTAATTCAAAATCATGATGAGGATCTTCTTTCTTGCGTAGCTGTTTTAGAAGTGTTCTATCATTAGCTAAGCTATCAGAGACAGAATATTGAAGATATATATTATTAGAAGGGAAATTATAAAACGTATCCGCTTTTTCTAAATTAGTAATAAGCTCATGTGCTTCTTGAGCAGTTAAACAACTTGAATATGTAATTGTTAGCAAAATTATGTATATTATTTTCTTCATTATTTATTGGGTATAATTTATATAAAACGTAAAATATTTCCTTTGAGTATATATTGAATCTCTGTTTTAGTTTTTCTTTTTGACATGATTCAAAGCTAGAAACAACTAGTAAATATAGCAAGATGTACTTGCTTGTACGGATACTTTTGTGATTTAGAAATTCCCTTATTCTATAATAAAAATGCCCCTATTCTCGAATGAACAGTTCGTTAGCATAGGGGCTTGCCTTAAATACTTTTTATTCTACATCTAGTAGAAAAAAATACTCATTGCTAAAGTAAACACTAATATCAACTTAGAATAAATTATTCTATTAGCGACATCACTGAAACGATAATATGTAATTAACAACGATTAAACGTAAGCCTTCGGTAAACCCCGTATTGCGATATCAATGATTTTGTACGACTGTATTTTACATAAAATGAGATATGGGTTTTCTTAAATCACTGATGAGTAGCGCTATAAGTTTTTCTAGCTGTAGGATTAGCGCCTGATTTTATTGGATTCTTAGGGTTTGGAAAGATTTATTACTAAAATACTATTTTCTTAACACTTTTGGATGCTGTTATTTTTCCAGTTTTGTGGGAGTAATTCTTCTAACTTATTGGCTTTATGCTCTGATATTCTTTTAAAGACATCGTGTAACCAAGAGTAGGGTTCTACATCGTTTATTTTACAAGTGGCAAAGAAAGAATACATCATGGCAGCTTTTTGTGCTGCCTTGTGCGATCCTGCAAAGAGATAGTTTTTTCGTCCTAACGCAAGTGGTCTGATGGTATTTTCTATCTTGTTATTATCAATTAAATAGTTTCCATCTTCCAAGTACCCGATCAGATACTTCCATAAACGAAGTGTGTAGCCAACCGCTTTTGCAATGGCACTTTTGGGTAATAGTTGCGATTGTTGCGCTACTAACCAATCATAGAAGGTATCGAATATGGGGTTGGCATAGCGATTTCGATAGTGCTTGATTACTTCTGGAGTGGTATTATGTTCTCTAATGTTAGCTTCTAAGCCATACAATTTTTGGAACTGCTCCATAGCATAGCTTGCTCTTGTATAATCATTATCAAGTGCTTTTTCAAAGTAACGTCTGGCATGTGCCATACACGAGAGTAGTTTTAATTGTTTTGCAGTGGCTAGGTTTTGATATACCTTGTAGCCATCCGATTGTAGCGTTCCTTTATAATTTTTAAGCAATGCTTGGGGCGCTTTTATGGAACGTGTCGCATCATATTTAAATAGTACCAAGCCTTCTACTGGTGCATGATATACCCAATGATAGCCTGTGTGTAAACTTCCCTTTTTGTGACTGTCTTGCACACCAATTGGACTTTCATCTACTTGTAGATAGTTATTTTGCAATAGCTCTTTAATGAGCACATCATATAGTGATTCTAGCAATGAAGTCGCAGCATTGAACCATCCCGATAAGGTAGCATCACTTACTTGGTACTGCTGACGTCTAAAAATTTGTCGTTGTCTGTAAAAAGGAAAATGATCTACAAACTTACTCACTAGAATATGCGCTAAGAGTCCAGAACCTGCATTGGACTTTGGAAGTGGTAGGCTTGGAAGTTCGCCTATGATAATTCCTGATTAATCCTTTAACGCGTATTTTGGACGTACGATTCTGCGAACAAAAAGCTTGGCAGGATTGTATTCTAAGATTTCAGTCACTTCTTCTCCTATTTTAATGCTGTCTTATGTTAGATTTTTTGGTTTGATGATTTCTTCGACTCTTGGAAGATGTATAGGCAATAAGGCACCTTTGGCTACCTTCTTTGGTTTGATCTTCACTTTTGTATGCCGTAAGACCTCTTTTTCAGTATCAGAAGATGCCTCTTGTGATGCTTGTCCAAATAATCCTAATTGACCAGGCAAAGCTGTAGAGACAAAACGTTCACTTTTACTGCCAAAAATCAGTCGTTTTAATTCTGCTAACTGCCCAGTTACATCTCTGTATTTATCCAACAAATCATCAAACTCCTTCTTGGAGATATAGGCGGTTTCTTCGGTAGTATCAGTAGTGTTTTTCACGGTAGAAAAGTACTGATATTATCAGTAAATTACAATGTTTTTATCCGATTTATGCAGGTAATTTATAGCGTTTTTTTCCGCGAACATGTGCAATAGAAACACCATCAATCAGTAGTACTAATTGCGAGTAACTCAGCTTGATACTGGTAACCGCTTCATCATAGATTGGTAATTCAAAACGACCCGATTCCAAACGTTTATAATACAGAACAAAACCACTTGCTTGTCATTGTAATATTTTGACCTTATCACGGGATTTGTTGATGAAGATATAAGCAGTACCATCTTGGGCAGAAGCTTGTAACTCTTTTTGAATGATACCTGCTAGACTATCAAAACTCTTGCGCATATCTGTTGGATGACCATACAAATGATATCGATGGGAGACGCCTAATCCAAACATGAGATCAGTTTTTGCAGACAAACAACAGTTTCTCTAGTTAATGAAATACGATCCAAATGTAAACGAACACCGTTTGGATAATTTAGAGTGATAGCTGTATCAGAAGTATCAACAGAAGCTCCGATCTCTAAAGGGATAAATTCACTAGTGTTTTGTTCAAAACGAGGTTTAATGCCTGATTGATATTATTTTTTCTCACGACGATAATGATTTAACCAATATTGCAAAGTATGATACTTAATATCTTCACGTTCACAAAAATCCTTTTGATTAATATCTTCTGAATACATCTGATCTATCAAGGCAAACATGCGCTGTTGAGTCTTGGTCTTTTTCATCAAACTAAAATACGAGCGTAAATATTGATTTACAATACGTGGTTTACCGAAGGGTTACGAATATAGCAACACCTAAAAATCATTTAGGAATATGCAATACGTAGTTAACTGAAAGTTTACGTAGTTATGAGTTTTTGAGATGAAATATATACATAAAAAAGTGCCACCGTTTTCACGATGGCACAATCCTTCAACTTATTATGTAAATAAATTGAAATCTACTTAGCAGAGATATTAATAATTAACTCAACTCTCCTGTTTTTTGCTCTACCTTCTGGTGTGGTATTTGGAGCAATAGGAGCAGATTCTCCTTTACCGGTAATTGTAATGTTACTATTACTTAGTTTTTTGGAGTCTAAGTAGTTCTTGATTGCTTGAGCTCTTTCTACTGATAATTTGTCATTATATCGATCAGTTCCTCTACTGTCTGCATGTCCGATGATAGAAATATTATATCCAGCATCATTTTTCAGGTTTGCAGCAATGTTGTCTAAGATTTCTTTTGCATTTTGATCTAGTTTTGAACTGTCAAAATCAAAGTATACTTTTCGTTCTCCTACAGCAGGATCTGGAATCGTTACGACTTCCGTTTCTACAACTTCAGCAGGACAACCCTCAATAGTTCCCACAACTGTCGGACATTTATCTTTATTATCAGGGAAGCCATCACCATCTGTATCAGGACATCCACCGTACTCGATTTCTCCTTTTATTTCTGGACATAGATCGTCTTTATCGGCAACACTATCGCCATCAGTATCTGGACAACCACCAAATTGTGCTATTCCAGGCGTATCTGGGCAAATGTCGAATTCATCAGGAATTCCATCGCCATCACGATCGTTGTTTTCTTCTTCTTTTTCACTTGATGAAAGTCTGTAAACAACCCCTAAATTATGGTCAAAGTGTTTTGGTAAATAGTCTTTAAACGAGTGTTTGTAAGTCGTTTGTAAATTCACTCCAATTTTGTCTGTTAGCCAATATTTTAATCCAACAGAACCGTTTACTGTTCCTGCTCCTACAATGTCTCCAGGTGTTTCACTTGAAGTGTTGAATGCTCCTTCTTCCAACCAAGAATATCCACCTCCAACAGCTAAGAAAGGACGAAGTTTTCCTTTTCCGAAGTTGTAGTTTATCATTCCATCAAGTGCATAATATTTTAAATTGTCTACTAAAAGACTTTCATCGGCATCGCCAAAGTCTCCGTATTTACTAATTTCATTGATTGTACCTTTTGCAGAGATCGATAAGTTATCTGTAAGTTCTCTATTTATACCTACATAAAATCCAAGATTCCAGTGATCGTTTAGGTTAAAAAATTCATCAAAGTATTCTCCTTGTGGAGCATCTTCTCCAACAGGATAAAAATCAACAGCACTTAAACCAGCTTCAAATGACCAGCGCCCTATTTTTGAGGTCATTGGAGTGGTTTCTGTACCTTCTTGTTGTGTTGTACCTAATTTGTATGAAATTCCAAGATTGTGATTCCAGTGTTTTGGTAAATAATCTTTAAATACATGCTTGTAAGTTGTTTGAAGATTGATTGCGAATTTATCACTAATCCAATAGTTAAATCCTACAGAACCATTTACTGTTCCTGCACCAACCAAATCGCCAGCTGTGTTACCAGACGTATTAAATGGTCCTTCTTCCAACCAAGTATATCCACCACCAACGGCAATGTATGGTCTTAATTTTCCTTGACCAAAATTGTAGTTAATCATTCCATCAAGTGCATAATACTTTAAGTTGTCTACCAATACACTCTCGTCTGCGTCTCCAAAACTCCCGAATTTACTGATTTCATTAATGGTTCCTCTTGCACTAATGCTTAGGTTGTTTGTTAAGTTTCTTGAGACTCCTAAATAATACCCTAAATTCCAGTGGTCATTCAGGTTTAAAAATTCGTCCATAAACTCTCCTTGTGGAGCATCTTCTCCTACAGGAAAGAAGTCTGTGGCGGTTACACCTGTTTCAACATACCAATTTTTATCAGTATTTTGAGAAAAAGAAGTCTGCGCCCAGACGAACATCGATAGTGTTAATGTGATAATTGCGTACTTTCGTTTCATAATGTTGCTAATTTTAAATAAATCGTTTTTAAGATTGTATACTTTTACCTACGTAAAAATAATTTGCAAATTAAAGTGATTTTTAATTACCAATTGACTCATTTAAAAAATATTTTAACTCAAAAAGTAAATAGCGTTTTTTTATTTAAGTAATTAATGATAAAACTAGCTATTATAAAGAAAAAGAAAAGAATTTATTTGTTTCGAGAGTTGATAAAGTACACACCAATTAATAGAATAAAAGCAGCTATTAATGATTGTGTAGTAAGTTGCTCATTTAATACATACCAACGAGAGTGTCCTGTAAAGTGTGTAAGTGTAGAATCTTACCTAGAAGTATTTCAAAGATACGAAATTAACTCAATAAAAAAGAGAGGTCTTTTAGCTAAAATTACCTCTCTAAATATTGCCCAAGACTAATTCATCAAATATTTAGTACTTGATGAATTTAAAGTTTTTAATACCTCTATCAGTTTCGATTTTTAGAACATAAACTCCATTTTTCAACTCACTAATGTTTACTGTTAAACGAGCATCATTTTTTGTTTTTTTAAAGACTTCTTGCCCAATTAAATTATAGATGGTCAGCTTTTCTATTTTATTTACTTCAAGATTTTTGATGGTTAGTATGTTTGTAGTGTCGTCATAAATTAAATGAACATCACTTAAAAACACTTCGTTTATTCCTAGTGTTGTTGATTCCTGAAAGACAATACTAAATCTTGTAGCTTCTACTACAGCATCTAACCAAATTGTAGCATCTGAGTTTGACAAATTGTAGTATATATCATTATGAATGTCTTTTAAATAGACTGTTACATCGTTTGGAACATTTTCTATTTCATTTATACTGAAATTATAGAATCCTGCATCTGTTATTTTTATACCTAAAGGAAGTTCTTGTGTACTATCAAACTCAGGCAAA
>NZ_DS544873.1:317306-453882 GCF_000154725.1 Kordia algicida OT-1 | reverse complement strand
TGTTGTTGATAAGGAATTCCAACTGCGTATTCTCGTGAAACAGCATTAAAATCATATAGCCAGTGATTACTTAATGTAATTGGTGAAGTAGTTGGGTTTGCATCAAAAGCTGAAGTAAAGTTTACAACTCCATTAGCATCTTCTAAATACCCTATTTGCCAGTTTCCACTTCTGTTTACAGGAGCACTCCAATAATTATAATTATAAAGATTTACAGTTCCTTGCTGACGTATTCTTAATTCTCCTGTTCCTGAATTAGAAGTTGTACTTGTATGGTTTTGAATTAATTGAGCTTCTCCTAAAAGATCAATAGTTCCATTAACTTCTATTTGGTTTTCTACTTCTAATAATATACCATCAGAAACGGTAATAGTTCCTCCACTTTCTACTTCTACTTCTCTTACATGTGCATCGAATGTTAGTGTACCTGTAGCTCCTGATTTTACTGTAAATTTCAAACATTCATCTGTGTTATCAGGCGCATTGGCTGTTCCTGAGCCATTGAAAAAAGAAGTTCCATTCCAAACGATCTGATCTAAATAACGAAGTGTAAAATAATCTCCATCTGTAAACGAAACTCCTGTTGCTGTTGCTGTTGCTCCAACTATTGTTAAATCATATACAACAGGAGAACTAAAATCACTATCATTATCAACAACCAATTGTAATGGTTGACAACTTTGTTTTCCTGATAAATCCATTCCCGTAATATCAAAGGCAACAGTAACCGTTCCTAAATCATTTACTTTACTCACACGCCATTTTGAGCTTAATTGCTCTGTGTAATTTATAGGGTCATTTGAAAAAACATAGGTAGGATCTTTAGTTTCTTCTCCCCAAAATAGAAAATCACCATTAGAGAGCGCGGAAGGTGTATTTATTCGTACAATTCCTGTTCCTCGTGAATCTGTATGGTTTGTTCCATCTGTTGTCTGACCAATTCCTGCTACATCGTGATCGAAGTTTCCATTTCCAGAATCGTCTTGGGTGTATAAATCATTTACAGATAATGTTTCTCCATATTTGGCAGCTAAATAATTATCAATAATTAATCGTTGAGCAGTATTTACTTTAGTTCTAAAAATAATTAATTCCGTAACATCACCGACAAATCCATTTGAACCTGAAGTATTTGCTCCTAAATTAAAGCGTTGAGAAGCATGAGAATTATAGGTAGAAGTATTAGCTCTACTTTGTAAAAGACTTTCATTTCTATACAATTGTTTTCCTGAGCTTGGATGTGCATCATAAGACCAAATGGAATATGAGGTTAATCCTGTTAAACTTCCAACTTGTATTCTTGCTGAACTACCACAGCATGTTCCTATATCATAATAAACAGTTCCTGCCCACGGAATATGATTAGAAAAACGAGTACTACCGACTAAAGGATCTGTAGTATAAACAGATGATGTTTGAGTTGTATTATCAGCTTTGGTAACTATAAATGAAGATGCTTGATTCGTTACAAAGTTAGATGTTGTTAACGTTAACCCAGTCCTTAATCTATTACTTCCATTAAAACTAACCTCGTCATACCCATTAACTGCGTTTGTGATTAAAGTAGGTCTTTGTATTCCTGTTTCACTTATGTCTAAAGCAGAAATCCCCGCAGAATTTGTCCAACTATCAATTAAAGATCCTGTTACTGAAATTCCATTATCAGGACGATACCAACTAACAAGGCTCGAAGTTCCATCATTAGTTCCCACTCCTCCTGGTCCAGTTTGAGCAAAAGAATACAGACTAATAAGAAAAAAGAGTAATGGTAGTATAGTTTTCATAATTTTAATCTTTTACTAACAAAGTAACATTACTTCAAAAAATTTTTACAATGAAAAGTGTTAATTCAAAAGTGAATATCGATAAAATGCACATTATGTCGATAAAATGACACTTAGGAAAATTAAGAATTTAAGACGAAGTCTTTTATATTAGAATAGCCTCGTCCAAACTTAATCTTAACTTTCTACTTCTTGCTACATCTGCATTCGATCTTTAAAAAGAATTAAGAATTGATTGATAATTATTCCCCATTGTTTTATTGGTTTTTCCCAACTCTTGGTAGCTTCTCCTATAGCTAGATATATCATTTTCATCGTTGCACTATCTGTTGGGAATGATGATTTATTCTTTGTATACTTTCGTATCCTTCGATTTAAACTTTCCATTAGATTCGTAGTATAGATGATTCTTCTTATCTCCACAGGAAAATCAAAAAACACAGTCAAGGCTTCCCAGTTGCTTTGCCAACTTCTAACAGCATAATGATATTTACCAGACCATTTATTTGCAAAATCATCTAGTGCAGCTTCAGCAGCTTGTATATTAGGCGACATATATATGTTTCGCATACTCTCTGTAAATGATTTTCTATCTCTCCAGATCACAAATTTACAAGCATTACGAATTTGATGTACTACACATATCTGCGTTCTTGAATTTGGAAATACGGTTGTTACTGTTTCTGTAAATCCTTTTAAATTATCTGTTACACTAATTAAAATATCTTCAACTCCTCTTGCCTTTATATCTGTGAGTACACTAAGCCAAAAGGAAGCAGATTCATTTTTTCCAAGCCACAAGCCTAATACTTCTCTGACTCCATCTCGTCGAAGTCCAGCAGCAATGTATATGGTTTTATTAATTACTTTGGAATCTTCTCTTACTTTAAATAAAATACCATCCATCCAAACAATTAAATACACGGACTCTAATGGACGATGTTGCCAAGCTATTGCGTCTTCACTAATACGATCTGTTATTCTTGATATAGTCGTTCTAGAAACCTCAATATCGTATATATCACGTACTTGGTCTTCTATATCCCTATTACTCATCCCTTTGGCGTACAAGGAGATAATTACATTCTCAATACCTTTTGTCATACTAGATCGTTTTGGAATTAATATAGGGTCAAAACTTGCATTACGATCTCTAGGAACTGTTATTTCTGTAGTTCCAAAATCGGTCTTGATTGTTTTTTTAGAATATCCATTTCGGGAATTGGATCTTTTTTTCTTTTCATGCTTGGAATATCCTAGATGTGCATCTAGTTCTCCCTCAAGGATTTTTTCTATACCTCGTTTGTGCAGTGAGGACAGAAAGTTTTGTAGTTCTTTTCCATCTTTGAATTGTTTGAAGAACTCGTCTGATAATACATCTTCTTTTTTCATAATACTATGTAAATTTTAAAGTTAAACATTTTGTCTTAGCTAGCTAAGACAAATACATTACTTCTAATTCTTACTTACACAGTTTATGTGACACTACCATACCAACCTAAAAACAACGCTACCACAGGATTTACGTAAGAAGCAGTCGCTACTTTTTCTGTTGAAACTTCTTTGAGTAAGTAGTTGAAAGCAGTAAATGCAACCAAACTTCCTAAAATGATTAATAAAAACATAGACCATTGTATATTAGTACTCCATGTTAATGGTGAAGTCCAAGTTTCTCCCAAAAAGAAACTTACGATTGCCAGCATAACGCATGCAATTCCCATCTGATATCCTGTAGTAAGCCTCCCCATAGTGATGCGGTCAAAGCCTAGATGTAAATCACAATAGAACTGATAATCAATATTACTGTTGAGTTGTTCAATAAGTAGCTTATCACTACAGCAGGCATAATGTTTTAAAAACAACCCGTGCTGAACTTGTTTCAGTATCAGTGCAATCCGACCTCTTGGGCTAAAGGACATTTTAGCGCCTTTTAAAGATTCTTCAAGTCCAAAATAGTGAATCAAATCAGACCAAGGAAAAACACTAAATCTTACCTAGATCACTCTGTAAAAAACGAGCATAATACACATCAAAATTTTCAACAGAAGATAAAAAGGAAAATTTGTGCTGGAACTCACTAATTCTTTATATTTTCATAAATAGAGAAAAAAGAAAACCCCATTTTTGCACCATATCGGTCATTTTCTGGGTTTTATGTTTCTTTAATTTACACTAACAGTTCTTATCAAAGCCACAGTCATCTATTAATGCTTAAAAAACTACAAACATACCTGTTATTTGGAAATACTTTTTGTGGAATAGAATACAATAATAAACAAACTGATGAAATTATCATTAAAGATTCTTTTTTGACTATGATAGTGGAAGAAATTGTGCAAAAACTTCCTAAAAAACAGCATGTATTTTTAGTTTTAAATAACGATGATGTGTTGAGTAAGTATGTTTGGAGTACTGAAAAAGAAAACAATCGATTACTATTTGAAGCATTTCCCAACTTAAAAATTAATGATTTCTACTATGAAATTAATTCGCAAGGAAGCTTTCACAATATTGCAATCTGTCGAAAATCGCTTGTTGATAAGCTGATAGCGAGTTATAAAATGCAGCAAATTACAATTGTTGGTTTTTCACTTGGAAATACGATGACTTCTTTTGTAAATAATTTTATTGAAGAATCTAACTATTACACCTCAAATACATTACTTACCAAAGAAAATGAAGCAATCACTGATGTTCAACTCATAGAAAATCCGCTAAATAAAACACATATTATCAACGGATTGGAAGTAAAGAGTTCTCAACTCTTATCATTCTCAGGCGTATTATCACATATATTACAATCCTAAACGACTGTTTCAAATTTTGAAGAAAAAGAAACGGAATTAGTTACAAACTTTAAACAACAACGGTTTTTTAGTCAGTTTTCTATGTTCGGATTGGGTTTTGTGCAGCTACTATTATTGATAAACTTTTTCGTTTTCAATTCCTATTAGGGAACGCGACAAGTCAATATTTTTACTTTTTTGTTTTCCTTTATTTTGACTTAAAACAACTGATAGAGAGTTTATTAACTTTAAAACACCGTTGGTTTCTGTGGTTCGACACCTGTCTTTTTCACGGCTATACAGGATTCCACTAGGAAACAATAGGTTTTGTAGTTTTTGCTTTTCTGAATGATTTTCTAACTCCCATATATTGTGTAAGTTACAAGCTAATTTCAACGATTTACCAATATAGGAATCAAGGTTCGACTTTTCAAAATTAGTTTTGTTGATTTCCGCAGTGATTTCCTCTATTTTTGCATTATACTTTTTGGAATACTTCTCATAAATAGCTCCATCTATTTTACCTATGGCATAACGTTCTTCAACCTGTTCTAAATCTTCTTTAATAGTCTTTAAATTATATTTCATGCTTGCTGTCTTACTAAAACAGCCATTGAAAATTTATATGCAAAAACGGATAAAATCTTGGCTACTTATGGAGATATAGTTTTTAAAAGTAAACTGGAGCAGTTCAGTAATATTAATTCAGTTGTAAATGGTAAAAAACAGTTCCGTGTAGGATTATGGCAAAGTGTTTTAGGCTCTTTCATTTTTGCTTTGATACTGCTTATTTTCGGTCTCATAATAAACTTTACCAAAGAAGGTGGTCTAAAAGAGGTTTTGAGAAGTTTATTAGATTAATGGTTATGTAAAACTGTTTTTTTAAATTAAATAAATTATCCTACCAAATGAAAATATCAAAGACACTAGATAGACCAACTAATTGGCAAGACTTTGAGAGTCTATGCAAAAAGCTTTGGGGAGAAATTTGGAATTGTCCTGAAACCGTAAAAAATGGTCGAAATGGACAGAAACAAAAAGGGGTAGATGTATATGATATTCCAAGTCATGAACAACAATATTATGGAATTCAATGCAAAGGAAAAGATCTTTACACTCATAAACAGTTTACTGAAAAGGAAATTAATAAGGAAATAGAAGAAGCTAAATGTTTTGTCCCACCGCTTAAAAAGCTGTATTTAACAACAACAGCAGTCAGAAATGCTAAAATTTCAGAAATAGTTCGTCTAAAAAATATTGAACATATTGAAAATAATCTTTTTGAAGTGCATCTATTCTCATGGGAAGACATAGTAGAATTGATCTGTGAAAATAGAAACACCTATGATTACTATGTCAATAGTAATAGCTTTATTGTTTCTAATTCGGCTAGAATCACTTTTTCAAATTATGATACGGTTTTTACGTCCAATCCTAAATTCAAACAAAGAGTTAACTTTTATACCAATAAGGCAAGTATTCATAGAAATTTTAAAAATAGCGCAACCTATAAAATGTTGGAAAAACAACGTAAGCTGATTGATCGTTTTTCACCAAGAGGTTTCAATAGCGTGGAATATAATCATAGTTTTGATAGCTTTAAAATCAAAATCCATAATGCAGGAAGTCAACCGATTGAAAATTACAAACTTATTGTAAAGTTTGAAGATGATATAACAGAAATAAGTGATACAAAAATAGTTAAAGGCTCGCTATTGGCTGTTATTCCTGTATTCGGAACTAATGAAACTTTTATTGATACAGAAAATAAAACTGTCAAAATAATTCCAAAAAATAAAATACTTGTAAGCGATGATTCTTATGAGTCTGATGAAATTTTCTTCAAGCCAAAATATGAGCAATCCAAAGCAACGATATATTGGAAATTATTATCCAAATCACTCAACCTAAAAGGAACACTAATCATAAATATTGAACCGAATCTTGAAAAAGAGTATGAATATTTTTCCATTGAAGATAATTCTGAAGAACGAATAGAAACAGGAGTAATTGAAGACTTTATTTCAAATAGACAAGATGAAGAAGAATGATTTTAAGTAAAAAACAAAAAGATATAATGGAAGAAAAAGAGGACCTAAATACAAAAGAAAACAAAATTTATCTTGAATATCTTGGAGAACTTACAGACTTAGAAATAAAACTAATTCAAGATCAACATTTGATAGTTTCTCTTGGATTAGTTTTTCGCAACAAAAGTGGAGTTCCTTATGCAATATTAGATGATTATTCTCTTGTCACTTACTTTGCGATTCATCAAGCATTAATGTTAGATATTCTGCGTAATGCAGGAATGAGTGCTTCTTGGGATGCTATTAAATTTATATTAAGATATAGTTGGAATAGAATTAGAGGAAAGAAATATAATAAATATCAAGGAGGGAAATTTACGGAGAAAGAAATAAAGCTTGGGTTAAAGTCTCAATTAGATAAAAATACAAGTTTCAACTTTGAGTTAAGCGGTAATCTTGATAGTAATGACCTTAATAAAGTTCTTGATTTTATCGGAAGGCAAAAAAGGAATGATTCCTATAAAATGCCTGATTATTGTTTTTATGATGAAAAGAGTGAAAAATGGATAAAGATAGATGTAACGGATGAAATTAGAAAAAAGGCTAAGAAGAAAAATAAAGTCCTTGAGAAAATAATCAATGAGAAAAAAAAGAAAAAACCTAAAAAGAATTGAAAATTACCTTTGAATATTTCATAGCTTCCACGAGAGAAATTAATGGTAGCGACGCTAAAATAGAATTATTAGTTCCCGATGTAATTAACGCTACGCAAAAATTTATTGGACTAACTTCTGGTAAGATGTATGATAAGGGGGCTTTTGTAGGAACAAGTAGAAAGTTTTGGGATGAATATGATCTTTTTAAACAGCTAAAAAAAGTAAGAAGAATTAGCTTTTGGGGTAATTCAAAGAAGAAGTTACTACTAAAAAAATATCTTGAACAAGTTGTAAAGATGTGAGAAAAATGTAGTAGTTCTGTAGTAGCTTTAGATGAAAATCTAACTCTTATTTATGTGGACTCTTTTAAAAATTATATGGGTAAAATCACACCCAAACTTTCACAAGAATCAAAAGTCAAGAGAGAAGCTTATTTAAGTTTGGCAAAAGTCTGTTTGAGCCAAAAAAATTATAATATAATTGCTCCAATACTAGAAAATTTAAAAAACTATGATGGACATTGGAAATATGAAAACACATTTAATTTTTTGGTAAATGTACTTGACAGAAAAGGTATCTATCTTTTTAATTGCTTTGATTGGAAATTTGGCATTGAAGATTTCTACAAATGTATTAGTTCTATCATAGAAACGAACTTTGATTTCGATATCGAGTTAGCGTATCAAAATGATTACTCAAATAATGCTACAATATCAACAGAAAATTTCTTTTCTGAATACAGGAATCAATTAAACGAAAAAGGCTTTGATTCTTGCTTTAAAGAAGAAGATAGTGATTCATATGTAGTTTTAATTTGTAAAAAAGATGATATAGAAAAAGCTTTAGACTCCCTTTCTAAACTATCTTAGTTTTGAAAAGTTAGTCTAACTTTATTATTATTGTTTTACAGCAATTTGAAGCTGTGTAATCATCACATCAATACTTGGGATTCGAATTCTTTTAAATCGCTCCCAAAGCTCATACAATGAACCAATCACATCGGCTAGGTGTGGTTGAGTTTCTTTTGTGGGCGTATTATAGGATAGTTTTGTTTTTCGTCCATTAATAAGTGCCAACATTTTTTTCTGCTTCTTGTTTTTATCTTTTGTGAGGATTCTGGAATCTAGATTGATGATATCACGTACATGATAATGCTTATAAAGCCAGTTTAAAAATGTTCTTTTGTGTTTGATTCTTCCTTGTTCATCAAATTCGATATGTGAATTTAGAACAATCACCGCTTTTCCATTATCTTTCATATTTAATAGTGCAAGCGCCATAATCAATTCACGAACTTGAAAATCATCAGCCATGAAATAAGCATTGTCAAAATGTTGTTCAATAATATCTAATTTTTCATTTTTGGTTTTGGTAGATTTCATAAACGGCGGATTGCAAACTACTACATCAAAGGATTTATGCATTTCTTTTGGATAAGGCGAAGTAGGATCGTACTTGGTAATTTTACTAAAATCTAAAGATTTGAGTGATTGTCTTTTCAATTTAGAAATTTCGTTGGCGTGGGTAACACGCTTATTTGCTCCAACTAACAAGTTTCCTGTTCCTGCGGTGGGATCAAAAATTGAAGTATCTTCATTCATTTGCAAATATCTTGCAATCATCATAGCGATAGGTAAGGGCAGTATATGGCTATGTTCAAATCGTTGTTTATCATCCACAAAACTTCTATCGAATTGCAAGTTCTGCCAAAAATAACGCATTCCATCTATCCAAACATAGTTTTCATCATGGAAGTATCTATCTCTAACAAAATCAATGGCACTTAATTCAATGGCTTCTTGTAATAGTTCATCGCAGGGAATCTTCTTTTCTTTACTAAAACTTTCTACTTGTAAAAGCGTTGGTTTTTTATGTTTATAATATAGTAAACTCATTCCCGCAACAAAGCTATCAAAGTAAAATTTTGGGATTTTCGGCTCGTAATCCACTACATCAGTATTGATGAAATCCATTTGTTCAAGTTGCTTATTAAGCATATTTTCAATGCAGGTTTCAATACATTTTCTTGATACAAATAAACCGTTTACTTGAGATTGAATGTACTCACGCTTTTTTACATGTTCGGTATACGAAATATCCAATAAGCTTTGCCCTGTTTTCAAATAATCTAATTTTTTTGATAACTTATTTATTTTCCGATCAATGATGTTGATTCCTTCGGTTAGATCGGCTACAGGTCTAAAATTCTGAATTAAATACAGCCAGGGATATTTTTGTTTATTATCTAGAATTTGATTGAGTGTTTGCAGTGAAATGTATCCTTTGTTTAAATTCACGTAAGGATATTGTAAATCAGTAGGATATCCGATTTTATCGAGAAGATCAAAACCGTTAATTTGCCAATGTCTATTTAGTTCACGATTATTGAGATTGATACCCAAATCAGTATAATTTTTAAGTTGTGTAACTTCAAAAAATTCAAATTCAGATAATGAACCTAATGTCTCAATAGTGACATCAAACAACTTAGAAAATTCAATTTTTAGTTTGGGAATATGTTGTAATGGAATAGCTCCTTTTTGAAAACATTCATGTACATACAAAGGAACAAGTACGTTATTTACTTGGTGTTTGTCAAAGACAAGATTGGTAGCAAAAGATGTATTTTTTAAACTTTCGTCTAAAAAATTGAGTAGGGGACGCATCGCAATGGCTACACTAGCTTTAAAGCAATTCGGAAAATCTTCAAACCAATCTTTATACAATCGGATGATGTGTGTAAGTTTATCATAGCGAAGCGTAGTTGAGTCATTCAGTAAAGCGTCTTCAATTTCAGTAATTAATGTTTGAATTAACCGTATATCGGTAACTTTTGTTGTCTGTTCAACAGATACTAATTTGTCAATCACTTCTAAAATCAGTAGTTTGTCATCATCTATTTGAGCATCAAAAATGTCTGTCTCTGTAATCAGTTTAGTTTCATTGGTATCATTTGTTTCAAAGAAATCATCGGAAGTATTATTTTTCTTTACATCTTTAATCAACTCCGCTAGAGAATCCGTAAATGTGATAGGTTTAAAGTTTCCATTTTCATCTATATCAATAACCTTCTGTACCCGCAACAATGTTCTTGCTCTTTCTTTGTAGTTTCGAGGGAAAACCTTTAGTGAATCGATATGATCGCCAAAAAAGTGTTTGGTAAATCGTTCAGTAATTACTGTTGCTACTCTTTTGTAATTTTCAAAAATTACAAACTTATCTTCTATTATTTCATCGTTATATTTAATATTGATATCAACGATACAGAACTTTAAATCGTCGATCATGTCAAAGCTTGGCTTATAAGTAGGATATATAGTCATAGACTTCCAATCCTCGTCATTTTCTATTACTTTTTTTAGATCATGTGCAAAGCGCACGTATGCTGGATGGTCATCTGCATACCATTTCATTTCATTATTAAAAAAGTGCTTGAATCCTAATTTTTGCAAGAATGCTATCAATTCTTTTTCAACGGAATGGGAAAATACAATTTCAATTCCGTTTTTTGCTGTGTTGTGTGTTACTTGTATATTCATATTTTATCAACTTAGTGTTTAAAACACTAAGCTAAAAAGCACGATTGAAAATTTATTTGTTCACTTTTGGTACTTGAACCATAATTACGGTATTTTTTCTAATTTGCTATTAGTTAAACTACCTTTTCGGTGTGTAAACATTGAGTTTTATCTGTTTTTAAACAATAAAAACCCAATAATTCTTTTCTACGTAATGACCAATAGAGTGTATGTACTTTTTTCTACTTAGTGTTTAGAACACTAAGCTATAAAAGGAAATTGAAATATCATTTGTACGTGTTTTGTATGGTTACAATGTTAATGATGATAATTCTCACAGGGAAAAACTGCTAATTTTAAAAATATTATTTATGCTTTTGTATTCATAGTGATAAAAGCTCTAAGCTACAAAGGGAAATTGGAAAATGATTTGTAAAATTTTGTGTAGTACACGAAATCTGTAATAGTAATTTTTTTCTATAATTAGGAAGTTTTTAATAAAAAAAGTCCCAATCATTACAATTGAGACTTTTAGCAGAATAATTTTAGTTTTACGATAATATAGAGGGATTTTAGGTAAATTATTCTGTTACTTTAAATAAAAATACTACTTCGATGATTACTACGGAACAAAAACCAGCAACGAACCAACCGAAACGATCAGTTTTTTTCATAGATATGTCTCGTCCTGAAATAGCGTTACACTAAATTTTAAGCGTAATGAAAACAAATTATGTAAAACGTACTCAAAAAGATTATTCATTATCTTTTAAACTCCAAGTAGTTCAAGAGATTGAACAGGGTAAACTGACACGCTCACAAGTCTTATCAAAGTATGGTATACAATCTGGATCTACCATCAGAACTTGGTTAAAAAAATATGGTAACTTTGATTGGCATAATCAAACTCCACTTTCTATGACAAAGACTCCAGAACAAAAGATTTTAGAATTAGAAGAAAAAATCAAACTGTTAGAAAAGCAGAAGGCTCGTGCAGAACATCTGGCGGAGCGTGCTGACAAGAAAGCTATTTTGTTTGATATGATGATTGATTTAGCAGAAAAAGAGTTTAATATTCCTATCAGAAAAAACTCCAAACCCAAGTAATCGATATGTTTAGAATACATTACAGAGAAAGTATCTCATCTACTTGTGAGTTACTTGGGGTAAGCAGGCAAGTATATTACCGAGCGATACGTTCAAAAGAGAAACGACAGTGTATTGCTAGTGATGTGATAGAGCTGGTTCAATCTGTTAGAATAGAGCAACCACGCATTGGCACAAGGAAGTTATATCATATTCTACAAGAGTCTTTACGTAGTTTAGGTGTCGGCAGAGATCGTTTATTTGCTATTTTAAAGGCAAATCATATGTTGATTAAACCCAAGCGGAGCTATCATATCACTACTAACTCTCATCATCGGTTTAGAAAACATAACAATGTAATAGAGAATTTAGATGTAAACAGACCAGAACAAGTTTGGGTAGCAGATATTACCTATGTAGGTAATCGAGCTAATCCCATGTATTTATCGCTTATTACAGATGCATATTCTAAGATGATCGTTGGGTATTATCTATCCAATACCTTAGCAGTAGATAGTTCTATAAAAGCATTAAAGCAAGCTGTTAAAAACAGAAAATATCCCAAGGAAAGGCTAATACATCATTCTGATAGAGGTTTACAATATTGTAGTAATCAATATCAAAGAATATTAACTAAGAGTCATATTAAATGTAGTATGACAGAATCCTATGATCCATATCAAAATGCAGTAGCAGAGCGAATCAACGGAATCTTGAAACAAGAGTTTTTGATGGGCACCTCTAAAATAGACATCAAACTAATGAAGAAAATAGTACAACAGAGTATTAAAGTTTATAATACCAAAAGACCGCATTTATCATGTCAAATGCTAACTCCAGAACAGATGCACAAACAAAATAAAGTCAACATAAAAACCTATAAAAGAAAAAACACAGATAAGACAGCTGTCTTATCTGTGTTTTAACTATTTTTAATCCTAAATAACTGTAACGGTTTTTTAGGACGGGTCAATATAATTTTTAGTTATTTTTGTTTAGATAGCAAAGCGGACTAACTAACCAATTGAAAGAACCGCTTTGCCCTAAACAGCAGGATTAGCCATAAATCCTACATAAAACACGTCTTGAATGCTTGCACTCGTATTCGGTAAAGTGCAAATAAGGGTATAGAAAAAAGTTATTGTTCTTGACGTGTTTTTTTAATCTCTAATCATTGTCCAATCGTCAATCCAAAGCACGTCGTATTTGACAAATTTATCTTTAGATATTTTTTCAATTAAGTATATTTTCTTGAAAGGATTGTAACGCATTACATTTTTTGATTTTTTATCTTTGATATACGCTATATCTACAATTTTAAGATCATTTAATGTTTCTATCTTGCATGTATCTACTTGTTTATTTATACCAAAAGCAAAGCTTTCACCATAAATATGCATAATTGTCAAATTCTCCTGTTTTTCTTTTCTATAGGCATTAAGCATTTTTGAGTTTCCTGAACCATCTTCCACAAGATGCTTTTTTTTACTCTTTATATCAAATAAGAGATAAGCAGTTTCTTTCTTCTCATTCTGTGCAAAACAGAGTATAGAAGAAAATAATAGGACTATTAGTTTTACATTTCTCATTCTGTACAAATCTTAATAGTTTTTTTTATATTATGACATATCATTAACATCCTGGGCAACTTATTGCTTTTACCCCTAATTTAGGCTTAGGTATATCACTTTTATTGAGATTCCAACCGTTCTCTTTGGTCCAAAGATGTTTTCTATTCTTTACATTCTCTATTCTTCTTTCAGATTCATGTCTCCAAAACGAATTGGGATACTTTTCAATAAACTTGGTATAGTTTAATATAATTGTATCTGGTGAAGTTGCTGATTCTTTTAAGACATTTTCTTGATATATTCTAAATGGCTCTAAATAATTTTCATTAATTTCTTTTAATTCGTTTACTAATTTATCTTGATTTTTTTCAAGAATATTTAATTCTTTTCTCAACGAATCTTCTGAATTATTTTTAGCACAACTAAAAAATAACACAAATACTAAAAGGATTGACTTTTTCATGGTTACTGACATAATTATTGACAATTTTGGTTTGATGAATTAAATGTATTTATAGTATTAATAATGTTTAATCTTTCTTCCTGAGATAGATTTATCCATGCCTGCGTAGAATTTGTTAATAATCCTGTTGTAGGATTTAAAACTCCAGTCCCCATTAATCCTGACCATGATAACGCATCATAAACTGATTCAGTTTGTGTATTATCAAACTCTCTTAAGGCTTGCTTTATGGTGTCACGATAATGTTGAGCCATAACTTCATGTTGAGCACTTGATGGTGTTTGCCCTTGTGGAATATTCCATCTCCATCTAACATAATAATCATAGAGACCTTCAAAATTATTACGTAAGCCAATAATAAAAGCCCTCCATTGTTCATCTGTGTAATTAGAGAAATTAAGATTAGGATGATTAGCCACACTTAAAAGCTTCCTAAAAATTTCAGCATGTATAAGTTCGTGAATAAATGTTCTAGCAACTGATAGTTTTGGTCTGTTAAGATTATTTGAATTAAATGTGATTGTAATTAAATAATTATTAGGAGCGCTAGTCTCAGCATTGGTATTATTAGATAAAGTAGTACTAGCTGAAAATCTTAAATGTGCTACAGAAAATTTTGCTTCAAAATTTTTGAGATAATTATTAACAGTAGATGCCTTACCCATTTCGGTATAAACAGAATTTAAGCAATTATTATTTTCGAAAGATTCATCTTTAAAGATTTGTTCATCAAATTCTTCTAATATTTGATTAATGATTTGCTCTTGAGATACCTCACTACAATTATTATTCTGTAAATAGTTGTTAATAGTTATCCAGTCGTTAATAGAAAAACTTAACTGTTCAAAAATTTCAGGGTCAATGGTAGTGCTATCATAGGAGTTGAAGGAAGCCACACCATTGATACAATCTAAAATTGATTGTTGCATACTTTCCTCTCTTGTTATTGGAGAAGTTATGATATTTGTAGTTTCATCGTCTGTATCATCATTTGTATTTCCGTTAGTTGTATTCCCATTACCGCCAGAAGTTGAAGGGTTTGAAGAATCGTTCGTTGTATTGTCATCAGTAGCATTACTATCATCACTACTTGAACTAGCAGGGCAAAATATTACGATGTCTGTATACGTACTACATGGATCTTCATCGTATTCATGTTCGCATTGGTTGTTTACATAACCATTCGTTGAATATAGATATGAATTTGTTGAACCATAAGGGATATGATATTCAACATATGTAATAGTGCAAGGTTCTGAATTCTCCGCATATATGTCTGCCAAATTTAAGGCTAGTTGCTCGTAGGTTATCTCATAAGAAGAATTTACATGCCTTGATTTTAAAAATTCTTGTCTTTGCGAAGCTGTAAAATGATACGTTACCAAGCTTGCATCATAATCTTCCGTAAGTTCATTATATGAAAAAACAACATTTTCTATTGTGCTATTGCTGTTTTCTCGAACTACAGTAAAAGTATAAGAATGTGCATTGGTTTCCATATTTTCAACAAGTTTTACATAACTAGCATCGATAGTAAAATCATATAATTCACTATCAGAACTTTCTGCAAAACCACTTTGTTGTAATGTGCTTAAACGTCTCATTCTATCACTTAATTTGTCATTATTTTCAATATCCTGTTTTGATACAAATGTTGACTTAAATGGTGCTTTTTGGTGTACAGCTTCCTCTTGTTGTGCCTCTACAATAGTATCATTTTGACAATTAGAAAACAAAAATAATACCAAGATAGACAAAATTTGAAATGAATTTCTTACTATTTTCATTTTTTTGGTTTTTTAAATTATGCCTACTCTTGAAGGGTTTTCGGCAACGCCCGTTCTTAAAATTGATTTGCAATACAGTTTTAAGTCATTAATCCTTTTATAAATATGGACTAGCCACAAATAAAGAAATAAATTACTTACAATAAAAGAAGGAATGAGTAAAGTTTTCTTTTGAGTTAGTAAAAAGGTATTAATCCCTACAGTAACTAACCGTAATCATAAAAAATGTATAAGGAAGTTTTCATAAAATATAATATTATGCCTACTCTTGAAGGGTTTTCAGCTACGCCCATACTTAAAAATGATTTGCAATACAGTTTTAAGGAATAGAAGAATTTCTATACTTTACTCAACCAATAAACTATTTACCATGAAAAAAGATTGTATCAGTAAACATGCCTTCACAAACGTTTTTATTACATTTGTCTAAGACCTAAACAAATAAATGACATTTTTCACTTTTATCAAAATAAAATGTGACATTTTTCACAAAAATATGAATGAACGTTTTAAATTAGCGATAAAAAATAGTGACTTATCAACAAAAGAAGTTGCTGAATCCGTAGGCTTAAAGGCAAATACATTGAGAAAAGCTTTATTAAGAAATAGTATTAATGAAGGTTATTTAATTTTAATTGAGCAAAATTGTGGTATTTCAAAAAACTGGTTGAAAAATGGAATTAAACCTATTTTTGTTGAATCAAAAGAAAACCAAATTAAAAAGATTTTAGAACAAAATACTCTTGAAGCCCTTGACAATTTTGATAAAGAAAAAATTATTGCTTACATATTGTTAAAGGAATCAGAGTTTCTTAAAATCCCTGCTTTTCAGTCACTTATTGACAAAATGAAAGTTTCAAATAAAATTAGTGATGTAGTTAATAGAAAGTAATTATTATTATTTTATTTTTTTCATCAAATAAGAATGAAATTTTTGTTCTATAACACTTAATTCTTCTCCCCTTTCTTTTTTCTCTTGTATTCTATATAATTCTTCTAAAAGAGTTATTTCATCCGAAATTAATTGATTTACAAAAAAACGAAAATCAACATAAAAATCTTTTTCTGTTGCTGGATCTAGCTCATAGCCTTTTGACCTAAATTTTTTTAAAACGTCTTCTTTTTTTTTAACTTTCATCAGCAACTTTTTCAATTGTAGAAAATATCTTTTCTTCTAATATTTCTACATCTTTTTCAATTTCATCTTTTCCATGAGTGGATTGAGCCTTAGCTGCCATAAGGAAATAGTGATTTATTCTAATATCTGATATCAAAGTCACAAGCCTAGAAATTGATCTCTTTAATTTTGTAATTTTATTTAATTTATTTTCAACAAAATATTTTATGAGATAGAAAACTGAGTAACCTATCAATAAACAAATTGAAAATAAAATGGAAGCATAAACAGGAGTAGGTAAGTCACTACCTCTAACGAAAATACTATGTATAACCCAAAATATAGAAATGGAAATCCAAGCACTAGATTCTAGTATTTGAGCTTTTTTTAATAATTTATTGGATTTTTTTAAATATAATAATTGTTTGTAGGTATAACGAATTGACAATATAAAAAATGAAAAAGATAACCCAAAAACGAATAACCAATAATGTAAGCTTCTTCGACCATTAAAAGAGAAGGCATGTGCTATTTTTCGTTTTTCATTATTACAATTTTTTATTTCTTTTTTGTAGTAAGTTTTATTAGAATAAAATTTATTTCTAAATTCTGAATTGGAAATTTTCTTATTTTCAAGCTGAGTAATAAGTAAGTTTTCAACGCTATCACGTTCCGCTAATAAAGTTTTGTAAAATTTATAGTTTCTCTCTAATTCTGGGGTTGTATTAGGAAAGAAACTATGAAATAAAGACATCACTATTATAAAGCATAAAGCGATGCCTTTGAAAATTTCATATAATCTATTATTCTCCCTCTCTGTAATCTTCATTATCTATTGTTCCATCGTCCGATGGATCAACTACAAAGGTATCTGAATAATCCTCATTAGTTAATTCAACATCAGTACAACTCATAAAAACTGTTAGTGACAATATTGTCATTGTAGTTAAGAAAACTTTTTTCATAATATAAGAATGATTTAATTAGTTAAATTACTTTACAGTAAATTACTAATAAAACAAAAAGAATAAGTTTTCAGAAGCTACAAGTTTTCCACTATAATCTAAATAAGTGAAATATGTCACACAAAGATACGTCAGAAATATATATAGCTTTACGGCTAAGTAACACTATATATATGGTTTTACCGTAATGAGTGATTCAGTATTATAATAAATTGGTTTAATAACTTACGGATTTCCGTAAATACAAAGATTAAGATGATTTTTATTGTTGGTATTTGTTAATTTCTTGTGCATAGATTATAACTGTATCGTTTAATTCGTCAACATTAATTTCGCTGTAAAATTGATTCAATTCTTCTGGAGTCATCGACTTAGAACCTATCTTTTTATTGTTAAAAAGTTCTTCAAATAACTGGGATGATACTGAATGTTTTTTTATAGATTCTTGACTAATATATTCGCCATCATACATTCCTTTTCTAGTTGCTTTTTCTATTAGACAAATTGGCAAATGATATCCTGTTGATATGAAATAAGCATTAGGGTCTTGTATTTCATCAGTTGGGCGTAAGAATCCCGAACAAAATGGAAATCTATAAGCTTCATCATTTGTTTTACATTTACATATTCCCTTATTACATGTATTATTAGTTATTTTTGAAATCTGTTTTTGAAGTCGATCATCTTTTAAATATAATTTTTTATTTCTCCATATCTTATATTGAAGAAAAGCTAAACTAATTTTTTTTGTGTCTTGGTCGTGGCATTCGTAGATAATATCTGCTCCCGTAATATGTTCTAATTTGTCAGGATGTAATGACCTTATTCTCAAAATATTTCCATTACTCAAATAGTAATCAACAGTGATGTCTCCTCTGTATAGTGGTTTGACATTTCTATCAACTTTAAATGAATCCCTGTTTATTAGTGTGTATTCTGATCGTTTGACTTGTGATGATTCCTCTATTACAGCAAATGTTTTTCTAGTATCATCATTAGATGAACTCAATTCTTTCTTTGCGTTTTTAAGGCGTGTTAGTCTTGCTTTCAATTCTTTGTTGGGACTGTTATCGAATTTCTTTTTAATCAATATTTCAATAGAGTCAATTTCCTCTGTAATTAGTTTTACAGCACTAATCTCCTTTTCTTCTAGGTAAGACTGTAATCGAGCTTTTTGCAAAAATGCTTTGGCAGTCATACTCTTATTGTTTCGATATAGAATGCTATTATTTTCACCAAGTATATCAGGACTTAATTTTGAGCCGACTTCTTGTACCTTTTTGTACGTAGTTTTATTATTATTCCCTCTAGTTGCTATTTTTAGTATTCCTCTTAGGGCATTAAGCAAAACCCACTCAATATTAATTCTTTTATTGTCTTGCATCTATTAATGATTACAGTATTTTCATGTATTTTATTGAAAAGTAAAATAGCTAAGTATTATTAAAATAGTATTTTATATATTTTATAGTATAGTTGTAATTTTACTCTACTCACAATATAGTTTAAAAAATATAGTATTAAAACTGTTTTTTGTAGTGAACGTAAACTCTATTGTCCTTACTTCTTATTCTAACCACATTATTTGTTCTGCTTATAATTTCTTCCAAATTATCAATTGAAGCATTCATGACAGTGATACTTTCATTACCAATTTTCAAATTTTCCCCATAAAGTTTGATAATTTTGTTTTCTTCAATAGGAATAGTTATATCACTACTCGAATTGTGGTATGTTTTTAATTGCTTAATAGTTTTATCATCATAATTTTTGTCTAAAGTCAATAAGATTGTATCGGATAAACTAATAACTTGATTACCATTAATCATTTCACAGAGGAAGTTTACAGTTTTTCGTGTAGAATCATTCAATTCTTCTATTTTGAAATTGGAAAAACGCACATTAAAAAAATTCTCAATAGTTTTAAGATTTAAAAAATGTTGTAGATTTAAGCTCACTACTTTTTGAAATTCAGGACTCTTAGAAAATGAACTGAATGGTATATTATTTTTTTTAGTGTACACAACAAACTTTTCTCCATTACAAATCCTATTAAGAAACTTGAATAGTGTAATTTCACTATTAACATTTTCACAAATTTCTTTATGTTCATAATTAAAATCAGCTTTTACAGCACCTTGACCACTAAAGCTTGTTTTGACAACAATTATTGCGCTAACAGTTTCTATATGTATTTCAAATAAAAATTCACTGCCATATATCTTTACATTTACATCATTTATTTCAAAACCATCATCATATCTAAAATCCACTTTTTCATTAAATTGTGGCATACTTTTCAGATATATCTTATCAATTTCATTGTTTTTAGGCATCTTTAGACCTCCAAGCCAAAACTCAGCATCAATAAGATGATCTTTTTTTGTTATTTCCAACATACCAACTTTTTCCCTATTTATGAATTTTTGAATATCACTCTTTATATTTTGACTACCATCTTTAAAAATCATATTAATTACTCCATCTAAGTATATCTCTTTATTTTTACTTCGTATACCTGTAACTCTATAATCCTCACCGTGTACTTCTAATTTAGATAGCAAACCAAAATTGGAAAGAAACTTTTTATGTGTGTCAGCAGATATTTTATTGTTCTCCAAATCATCGTGTATGTACTCTTTTAAATGTAAAATAAGTTCAGTAATTAATTCTTCTGCTGTTGAATCGATATAATGAATGTTCTTTTTTATTAAACTATTAATTTTAGGTTGAGAGAGATTAGGAGAAACAAAAAAACATTCTTTTCTATTAACTCCTAAAGAGTTAATTATTCTATCAAAAATTACATTGGTGTTAATATCTTCAAGACTATAGCCAATAAATAGAACACTATTCGTAGCAAGTCTTTCTCGTACAATTGACCAATAAGTGTTATCATCATTTCTTTCAGTAAAAAAATTAGTGTAGTCAGATTTGGTTAAAACAATACTGTCAGGATCATTCAAATCTCCATGTACTTTGAAAATATTCACTTTTTTATTTTCTATATATGGAATATGATTTTTAGAGAATATTACATTATGGTTGAGTGATTCATAACTACTTTCAAATAATTTATCGTAGTTCGTTGTAATTATTGTTTTAAAATGAGGAATTTTAGCTAAATCTTCATGTGTTGACGTTGAAACTGGTTTTGCATTAAAAGTTTTTTTGAGAACCTTAATAATATGATTTCTACTACCATTTTTTAATTGAAATATTTGATCGGTAAGATCAATCAATGATAGACTTTTATCAATTTCTTTTTTTTCTCCGTCGGATAAACTATTAATAAGTATTTCTTTTAGTCTATTACCCGATGGGTAACCTGCATACATTGACATTCCTGCACCAGCCCAAATAATAACTTCTTCTTTTCTTATTAGATCAAATAAACTTTCTTTACTCATATAAACATTTTAAAGGGTAACTTTCTTACTGTAAATATACACCTTTTCATATTTTAACCCGAAATTTAAAAAGTGATAAACATCAACACTAAAGGGAGGAGTTATTATTGATTTTTAAAACTAAAAAGAATGTTTTCCTTTTAATATCTTCCAGCTTTATTTTCTAATACTTTATCCATTCTCTCAAAAATTTGATAGGAAATGGTAAGACAGTTAAATCTCCATTTTTAACAAAATCAACATTCATAAGCGGTAGCAACTTATCAAAGATATATTCGGAGTTTTTATAAACTGTAATTTCCCTAATTACGGATGCTCTTGAAATAGTTTGCTGAATACCTTTCCCTTTTATTCCGACAAAGTAGTAATAGCTATTATCTTGTTTGAAGGAATGAATATCAAGTTGACTATCTAAAATTTCATATCGTGTCTTATCTCTAAAATATGATTTTAGAATTTCTCCTGTATCTTTTTGAATTTTCTCTACTACTTTTTTCTTTTCAATTCTATTTTTAAAGCAGTTTAGTAGGCTATCCTTATTCCAATTTTCAAGTGAAATTATTTGAGTTTCGTATTCACTTGCCTTTTCTTTATCAAAGACTTGATTGACTGCATTTATAACTTGAGATTTTGTAATAGAAATTTCTCTACTTTCTTTTTCTAATATGCTACTTATTTTTTGATATTCTGGAATAGTGTAATTATTAGTTCTTGTTATTATATTAACATTCCCAATATCATCCTTAACAATGAATTCAATATTAGTATTCTCATTATAAATATCGCATAATTCATCGTATTCATTTTGATTGAATAAATCTGATTCAAATTTTTCAAACTCAATTTTACCGTTTGGTTCAATAGTCAAAAAATAGAAATCAGTTTTATCTCTAATGCCAAAAATCCAATTATTTTCAAAGTTGAAGCTTGACCAATCAATTATTGAAACTTGGTTCTTATTAATATCATTCTTAATAACTAATTCCTTTACAATAGCCTTTAAACTAGCTTTAGAATTTGTTTTGAAGTCTTCTAAAGTAATATGTTGAATATATAAAGAAGGTTTATACACGTCTTTATGTTCATATTTTAAATAGAATGATTTATTATGTATTAGCTTGATATTAAAACTATATTTATCTTCTGCTTTAGAAACCTTTATTCTTGAATTGGGAATTATTTTTTTTAATTCTGTTTTTATAGATTCTAAATATTCATTGGAATAGTCATCTTTAATACCATCAATAAGTAGTATGTCTTCATCAAAATTATTGAAATCAAATAGGTTAGAATGTCTTATGGTATGGTCTATATTAGTACCTTTGAAATCAAGTTGAAGATAATTTGATAGCTTTTGATTGATAGTATTCAAAATATCATTTAAGATTCCAATTTTACTATTTTTAAATTCTTTAAGGTTACTAAAGTCTAAGAATGGGATATTACTTTTCTCAATAGTTCCTTTCTTAATACTTTGCTTTAAAATGTATTGATTATCAATGCTGACCTTCTCCGATGGTAAAATTCTTCTAAGTGTATTTGTTGAATGAACAAAAGTATATTTAGGATAAGCACTCATTTTTTTCTTAGAAAAGTCCATTGACTTATTTAACAATAAGTTTGAAAAAGTTTTTACATTTAATTGTAAACAGCTATTAGGATCAATGTAAAACTCTAATCCAATAATTTTGAAAATTTGTTCTTTATCTTTTGATTTACTTATTCTTAAATGATTGGTATTGAATAAATATAGTTTTCCTGTTAAGTTATTATATGTAAGTCTTTCATGCTTCGGTGTAGCTATTGAGTTAACAACTAATTGAGTAATCGAATGTTGCTTGATCTTTTTGGTTTCATTTAGATCAAGAATCTTAAACGACAACTTATCTCCATCTTCAATTTTTTCAAGTTGTTTGAATAAGTCAATATTTGAAATGAAATTTTTATCAAAAAGAACATAAAATGATTTCCCTCTTTCAAAGACAATACTTTTTGCACTTAATTTTAGACCTACTTCATCAAGAATTAAAGCTCCGTATTTTATATAATTTTCAGTTGTTGAAAATTTTACTATTGAATAGTCAGTTAGTAATTGACTGTAATTAATTTGAATAACAAGTTTGTTGGTTTTACAAAGTTGCATAAGCATTAATATCTTTTAAAATTGAATGATTTAGTTCTTTTGTTTCTGTATTCCATAAAAAGGGAACTTCAATAATTTTTTCATCTATTGATTTTATGATTCGTTTCTCACTTGATGAAAGTATATTGATTATAAACACTCTTTCTCCTTTGACTTTTTCAAGTTTTTTTCGGATTTTACTTTCTTGCTCATCAAAATTGATCTCAGTACTTTCTTTCCAATGCTTAAAATCTATGTAAATATCTGTTTCTTTAATTTTGTAATCGAAATTCTCATAATAGTCAACTTCCAATTCTTCTAAGTGGATACCGAAGTGTTTTTCAAAAATAAATTTCCCTATACATTCCCCTAAAGCACCTTTGTATATATTATTAAACATCACTGGTGTAATAATATATTGATTAATTTTAAACTCAGTTGCCCATTTTTTTTCTTCAAAAAATTCTCTGACCCCATCTATTTCCAAAAGTTCATTTAACCTCGCTGATTCAGAAGAAACTTTACTTCCTTTATTAGCATTAAAATCAACAGAAATATTTTTATAATCATTAAAAAACTCGGTTTTTTTTAAGTTGAAGTGATAATTGTTTGATATGTGTGGTAGTTCAATATATAAATCTAAAATACGATTTAAGTTGTGTTTATTTATTTCATCTTCTGAAACAGTAGGAAAACGCAAACACATTTTTCTTAGATTGTCCCATTCATCTAAACGCTTTTGAGTCCATCCCCAATCTTTATTAGAAATAAATTTTTGAATTATAGAATGTACTTTTCTATTAGTTGTAGTTGCAAGATTTTTGAACTTAGCGTTTTTCTCTTTTTTATTTTGAATTAGTTGCTTACTCGATTTAACCAAAACCTTAAATTCGTTAAGAACCAAGTTGTTTTCAACATCAAAATCACAGATATATTCGTCTATTTTTTTATCTGCATAAATATAAATATTTTGAGATTTTAAATTGGTTCTACAAATTCTACCAATGGCTTGGATAATAAATTTTGCATAGTGTTGTTTTATATTTTCTCCTTTATATAAATCAACTTTGGGATTTCCTAAATTCTCTTTTGTGTTAAACGATGCTAAGAGGTTTTTAAAAGCTCTTGATACTTCAGCATTTAATTGATAAATTGAAATAACACCAATTTGTGCTAAAAATTCTAACTGAAACAGATACTTTATAAAACCTTCTTCATTTAAGTTTTTATTTATTTGTTGAAAGATGTGAGTTGGTTTATCTAAATATATGGCATTAATATCCGTTTTGTTTTCTGTATTCCAATTAGTTAATTCATCACTTCTAACATCTATCATTTTTTTTGGATTTGGAGAAATGAATTGTATGTTTTGACCAGCTCCCATAGTTTGATACATAGAAATTATAAAAATCTTTTTTCCTTGCTCAAGTTTTTCTATAAAAGCTGATTTTTTATTTTCAAAATCAGTACTATTTACTACAGTATATGAGTTCTTCACATTAAATTCTTCATTACCATAGCTTATAAAATGATCCTTTTGATTTGTTTCTAGTATTAAGTTAGAAAATATTTCTTCTAATATTTTTAAGTTCAAGGCTCTATCATTCCATTTTGGTTCTTTATTTAAAAGACATAAAAACCCTCTAATATCTTCTTTAAGTAAAAACTCCTTGAATGAATGAGAAATCTTTAAATATCTATTGAACTCGTAATCAGTAGTTTTTAAAGCACTTAGCTTTCCTAAAATATCATCAGCTAATTCTTTATTTCCAAACAATACTTCGAAGTCATTTTGTTTATCAATAAAATCTAGCCATTCTGTATGAATATTGATTTTTGAATAATACTTGTTTTGTTTTTCAAATAAATCAAAAAGCATCTTGTTTTCACTCTTTGTCAGCTCAATGAATTTAGTGCCAAGTTGTCTTTTAAAATAGTTGATGTCATAGTTACCCGTTACAGTTTTCATATATGCCGTAGCAGATATTCCAATTACTTTTGACTTTTCAGCTAGTTTTAATAAGAATTTTTCAGGTGTGTTTTGAAAACTATAAATGAAAGTTTTTGTTTTTGATTGATGAGAATCGTCATCCACAAAGTCGTAATATCTGAAACCATTTTCATAAACACTTAAATCATAGTTTAATTCTGGCTTGCCCTTTTTATTTTTTTTAGTTTTTTCTCTAGCACTTAGAATATTATTAATTATAAAATTTTTGTATTTAGAGTCTAAGGCAAATTCTTCAATAACTGTACTCAACGCTGAGTCAAATGTAAATTCTGATTTCTTTGTATTATTCTCTTTATCATCATTTTCAAGTTGTTGGTAATTTTCTGCGATACTTTTTATTCTTCCACTAAAGTAATTTATGAAACCCTTTATATCATTCAGAAGATGAACCATACTTTCCCCTTTTGGTTTGGTGTTTTCAAAAACTATTTCATTTGTTTTTGATAAGTCATTTTGATTGAGACGAATAAATTTTTTATCGTTTCTATATACAGAATGATATTGAAAATCATGAAATAATAAATTTCTTTGGTTTATATTTTCTTGTTCGGTATTTGTAGTTTTAAAACTATAATTGAGTTGATATTTTTTTACGATTTCTTCAGACTTATCTAATAATGTTTTTTGAATATCGGTAAGCGGTAAGCCATAATTATTATCTAGTAACTCTTGTCTTTTTTCAGAGTGAGTAATAAATTTTTGAGGTAATGTATTTTTGGACAATGCCCAATAAATCTCCGTAAAAAGATGAATAAAATCAATACGTTGATTTTTGCCATTATCGATGATAATTTTAAGTATATTACTTTTTGTAGCATCAAATTCATCAATAAAGATGATCGCATCTTTTGTTATATCATTTTCTAAAAAAGAATAAGAAGGTTCAATCAAAGTACTATTTTTAACATAAAATTTATTTACACTAAGAAAAAACACTTTTCTTTTAGACGTAAAAACAGCAGGATATAATTCCCCCATCCATTTAAGTTCATCCGTATTTTTAATAGCTCTAATCCGTTCTTGTTTATTTTTAAAGTTTTCTTTTAGATATTTTTCAATTATTCTTCTAAATTTCGGTTCAAAGTCAGTTCTTAATTCATCTTTGAGTTTTTTAACGTATGTCTTTAATTTTGGATTTTCTTTATGATTATTTATTTCTGTTACATTACTTTTTATTGAATAAAATACTTTGAAATTTTTGAAGTAATCATTTATAGATTCTTCTATATCCTTAAACCTATTAATTAGGTAATCTGAATTTGAATCTAAAAATGTTATGTCTTTTTCAAAATCGTATAATTTTTTTTGGGGAATAAAGAAATTATCTCTTAGTTCTTCATAAGGTAGATTTTTTTTAAGATTTGTAACGAAAAAAATCTTTCTATTTTCCTTGCAATATTTTTTATAATTTTCAAATATCCAAGTCAAAACATTATATGTTTTTCCAGAACCAGTTGGTGGATTAAATAATAAAAGTCCGTTTTCTTTATTGCAATGATTGTTTAGAATTTCTATCATATTCAGTTAGGGTAATTATTCTAATTTAAGCTCTGTAATTAATGTAGAGTATACAGAAATAAAAGTAGTAATATTCTCTTTAAATATTAAAATAAAACTTTCTAATTTGAAACATTCAAATTAGGTTTAACCATATTTATTAATTTTCCTAGTTTAGTTTTCAGCTTATCGTTAAACGATAAATTTATTTTTTTTACTAATTGCTAAGTGATAAGCTGATTTAAAAAATAAATCTTAAACTATCTACTTGAATTTAAGTGTAAAACTAACTTATCACTAAGAAGGTAGTTTGAATAATATTATTTTCCAACTTATTGCTTAATGATGAGCAAATATTTTCAGCTCACTGCTAAGCAATGAGTTGAGTATAAGAAAATATTATTCCAAACTAATCACTTAATGATTAGTTGATTTTTTCATCAGATTTTTTGCTTATTGCTAAATGATTAGTTAAATAAATACGCTATTTGCTTAGTGATGAGTTGATTTTTGAATATAAATCATTAGAATAAAAGCAAACAAAATTAAGAAGAATACTTCAGTGTATTTACATAAGGTGTTCCTCTTTCTACTACAGCAAACACTCTAGCAATCAATTTGTTTCTGATGATATTTAAAGTACTCATTTTATTTTTTCCTTGCTCAATTCTTTTCTGATAGTATTTCTTCATTTCAGGATTGAATCGTATCGCTGACATTGCACACATATTCAAGATTACTTTAACTTCCTTATTAGCTAAATTAGATACTCTAGTCTGTTTTCTTATACTGGTTCCAGATTGATGAGGAAAAGGAGCAATACCCGAGTAGGAAGCAAATTTTCTCCAAGTTTTAAACTTTTTAAATTTATTGGTGTAAACGATTATCGTGTAAGCAGCTTGTGATCCAATTCCATTAATGCTAGTTATCAAATCAAAAATAGTTTTGAGCTCCAAATCTTGCCAAACAATTTTCTTCATTTGCTGTTCAATTATCTCGATTTGTGTTGTTAAATTATCGATTAATTCCTGTTGAATATTAAACAAGTCGCAAAAGTCTTTCTGATTTAATATTGATTTTTGTTCGTTTATAGAGCTTTTAAACCCTGCTCTTTGCTTGACTAATCTTGAACGCAATGTAAGTAATGTATGTAGCTTCTTAATCTTTATACAGGTATTAGAACTAGGCTTCAATTCATCTTTTAAACGATAACCATATAGCGCAATTCTTTTTGCATCTACTTTATCACTTTTACCTCGAACTATTCCAAGTGACCTTTTAATTTCTAATCCAGGAACAATAGAAAAAGGCAGGTGTTCCTTTTCGAGAAAATCAGCTAGTCTATGTGAATAAATTCCTGTATGCTCAAAAATGAATAAGGTCTGTTTCTTAGGTAAAGTGATGTAGCTATTTATCCAAGAAAGCATTTCTTTAAATCCATTCATACTATTTTCAAAACATTCATTTAATTGATTTGAATGGATACATACATCGACTGTTAGCTTGCTAACATCAATACCTACAATTTCTTTAATTTTCATATATTTAGATTGATTAGATATGGTTACTTAAACTAAGACTTTTAAAAGGATTGTCCTAAAATTCTATATGGTTCTTGGTAACCAGTTATAAAGAACGGAGACTAATACGATAAATAGCTCATTAAACTGGCTAAGCGAAAAGTTCACTCCGTTCTTTTTTTAAATTTTCTCCACCTTCAAAATATTATTTTGAAGGTGGAGAAAATTACAATAATTGACTTTTTATTTATGGATTATTTATAGGAGCTAATCTAAAGGCTAAGTGATGAGTAATTTTTTTTAAAAAAGAATACCTGCATTTTTTTGGTAGGTGATCGGCTGATTTTTTTTATAAACTTACCATATGTAATTAGTAAGTTTTAAATGAATATTTACATTCATTAAAATCAGAATTTAACTTTTATTTCCTTAAAACATCCTTTGTTTTAATTCCTACATTCCATTCCTACAATTCGTTGTACGATACAAAACACGTACAAATGATATTTTAAAATTTAGTCAAATCTTTACACCATGAAACTTTAGAGAGTATCTTAAATATTTGAATTGTAATAGTTATCAAATCGATATGCGCCTTTTACATAAGTAAAAATCTACTGAATTTGTCCTTATTTGTTGCACTAAATAATATGATCTACTGAAAATTAGATTTTTAACATTATTTATAGGTTCAAGGACAAATATCGAACAAATGATATCTAACTACTATTTCAAAACTTTGTTTCCGTGATGCTTTAAAGAGTATCAGTAAAAGCGATTAGCATAGTAATATCATAAAACATGAGTTACTTCCTATTCCCAATCAGAATTTAATAACGCAATTAAAATTAAAAACAAAGGAGAAAACTGTATGGCAAAACGAAAGCACATGCCTAATAACAAACATAAAGGACTCTTTATTTACTGTCATGTATGTAAAAAGCATTTTTCATGGACACGAAAAACGACTTTACGAAATACCAAAAAAGTAAAAGAAGAACCCACGTGTGGAGAAACAGGCAAAAACTATTCTACCTGCAAAAACTTTGAAAAGCATCGATACAAATCACGTTTACACGTTCCTGGAAGTGATGGACGTAAAGCGAGTAAAACACACGATGCAACCAATTATGCAGATGCGGTAATTCAAGCAATTGATTTTGAAAAAGAATTCAAAGCGGAATTACAAGGCTTAGGGCAACCGATCGAAATAAGAAATCGACAATATCTATTCGATATACAACTACGATATATCGATTTTTTAGATAACATTGACGTTCCCGAACACCAAAAAAATACGTTATCCGATCAGCGAAAAAATGAAATTGTTAACTGCTTAAAAATATTTAATGAAGCACTCACAAAACATAATATCAATAAAAAGTTATTAATCATTAATCGTATTGGCGATATGCACGTTGGTTTATTCCATGATTACTTATTAATTGATAAGAATTACAAAGGAAACACCTACAATGGAAAAATGAGCGTTTTAAAAACGTTTGTGAGCTGGGCAATTGATCGATTCAATATTAATATGAAAAACCCTTTTGAAAAAGTTAGAATGATTCCTGTGATGACTAAACGTGATACGATCACAAAAGAAGAATTTAAAAACTTATTAAAAATCATAAAACCAGAAAATGGAATAGAAATTCAAGGAAAATACAAGAGAAACAGATATAAGCTCTATTTAAAAGACGCTTTGGAACTAGCTTTGCATACAGGCGGTAGACGTGAAGAAGTTGTGGGACTTAAATGGAATATGATTCGCGAAAAGAATGGCGAACCTGTTTACATAGAAGTTCCCAATCTCAAAGTAAAAAGAAAAAAAGGAGAATATTTCAATCAGAACGTTCCACCGAAGATAGTTCCAGTAACAAAAAGTTTAAAGAATATCTTATATCGCTTAAGATATGATATGAACAAAAGAAAGGATAGATACCTATTAAATCCTGACAAAAGAACGGCATCATCCACCAAATCAATGAATGATGCTTTATCATTAGGATTCTCACATTTCTACAAGCAATTAAACACAGGTAGAGAATTACAGTTTAAATGTCTTAGAAAAACGTATTTAACCTATCTATCATCCACTTTGAAAGGAGATGCAAAACGTCTATCTTCGCACGCAACAGATACAGTCTTAAAAAAGCACTATATTGACGAGCGAATCGTAGACAAAGCTATTAAAGAATTAGATATATTTGAAGATTAAAAAAATAGTAAAACGGTACTCTTTGGCGGTACTCTTATAAAAATCAAGAAAATAGCATTTTAAGAAAACAAGCGTAAGTCCCTATAAATATGGCGTTTGAAAATAAATTTATCAAAAATCAATAAACTAACTAGCAGTTAGCAACTAGCAACTAGCAAAGCTTTCATATTCCTTTCAATTTCCGTAATTTTACACCATAAATTATTCAGATTGAACACAAAAAGAGTACTTATTATTGGCGGACCAGGCACGGGAAAATCTACCTTAATTACTGCTTTGGAAGCAAAAGGTTATACTTGCTTCCACGAAATTTCAAGAGAAGTTACTGCAGCCGCACAGAAAAAAGGTATCGAACAATTATTTTTAACGCAACCATTGTTGTTTAGTGAATTGCTTTTAAAAGGAAGAATTCAACAGTTTAAAGACGCAACATCGCTTGATAAAAAGTACGCTTTTTACGATCGTGGCATTCCTGATGTCGCTGCGTATATGGATTATACAGGCGATGAATATCCAGATATGTTTCGCGATGCGTGCAAAGAATATACGTATGATATTGCGTTTATGCTCGCTCCATGGAAAGAAATTTATGCGCAAGATAATGAACGCTATGAAAGTTTTGAACAAGCAGAAATCATTCAAAAATATCTAATTGCTGCTTATGAAAATTACGGTTATAATTTGATAGATGTTCCGTTTGGAAGCGTTTCTGAACGTGTAACATTTATATTAAACACACTTAAAAACCACAAATGACCAAACCGCTTGCACTTCTAGAAAAATATTGGGGACATACTTCGTTTCGTCCTTTGCAAGAAGAAATTATAAACGCGGTCATTCAACAAAAAGACACCTTAGCTTTGTTACCAACTGGTGGAGGAAAATCAGTCTGTTTTCAGATTCCTGCGTTGGTAATGGATGGAATTTGCATCGTAATTTCGCCTTTGGTTGCTTTGATTCAAGATCAAGTCGCCAATCTAAAAGCTAACGGCATTAAAGCAATTGCCTTAACTGGCGGATTAAAAATAAATGAACTTGGCACGTTGTTAGACAATTGCGTGTATGGCGATTATAAATTTTTGTATTTGTCTCCAGAACGTTTGCAGCAAGAAATTATCCAAGAACGCATTAAGCAAATGAATGTGAATTTGATTGCTGTTGATGAAGCACATTGTATTTCGCAATGGGGAAATGATTTTCGCCCGGCATATAAAAACATCAATTCGCTTCGAGAAATTTTACCAGAAGTTCCATGCATTGCATTGACCGCAACTGCAACACCAACGGTTGTAAAAGATATTGAAAAAAGTTTGCAATTAAACGATGTAGCGATGTTTCAACAGTCGTTTACACGTGAAAATTTAGCATACACGGTTTTAGAAACTGAAAATAAGTTATTGACCATTGAAAAAACATTGCGCAAATATCCGCAGTCATGTATTGTATATACACGAAATCGAAAAAGTACAGAAAATATCCACGAAGCACTTACTCGAAAAGGATTTGATAGCGTTTTTTTTCATGGCGGACTTTCGTCAGATGAAAAACAAAATAATCTCCAAAAGTGGTTAAGTGGAAAAGTTCAAGTTATGGTTGCAACCAATGCTTTTGGAATGGGCATTGATAAACCTGATGTAAAAAACGTGATTCATGTGCAATTGCCTGACAGTTTAGAAAATTATTATCAAGAAGCAGGACGTGCTGGACGAAATGGTGAGTATGCAAATGCAATTATTCTAACAGATGCGAATGATATTGAAGTATTAAAAAAGCAATTCATTCACAATTTACCAAGTGTCGATTTTTTGAAAATCGTTTTCAGGAAACTGTGTAGTTTCTTCCAAATTGCCTACGGTGAAGGTTATGATACCAAACATGCGTTGGCTTTTTACGAATTCTGCAAAGCATATCAATTTCCCACACAAAAAACATATACGGCTTTACAATTGCTAGATAGACATAGCGTAATTCAGCTTTCGCAAAATTTTCATAGAAAAACTACACTAAAATTTTTAGTCGATCAATTTAATTTATTGAATTATTTAGACAATCATCCACATTTGAGTTTGATAACACAAGCTATTTTAAGAACCTACGGCGGTGTTTTTGAACAGAAAATAAATATCAATACCACATTTTTATCACAGAAATTAGGATTGCCAAAGGCGAAAATTTCCGAGACGATTCAACAATTGGCAAAAGATGAAATTATAGATTTAGACGAGATACAAACCGATGCCGAAGTTACTTTTTTGGTAGCGCGTGAAGATGACAAGACCATTCATCCAATTGCAAAAGAAGTCCGTCAACAAAACGAATTAAAAAAGAAACGTGTAGAAGCCGTACTTCATTATGTAAAAAATACAGAAACGTGTAAAAATATACAGCTGCTCTCCTATTTTGGTGAAACTACAAAAACTCCTTGCGGGATTTGTTCCGTATGTAAAACGAAGAAAACCGCAACACCTGATACTGAATTACAGTTATTGATTCGTGATGATATTTTAAAAGTATTACAAACAGGCGCAATGACCTCAACTGAAATTTGTACCGTTTTACCTTACCGAGAAGACTTAATATTATCAATTATTCAATTACTTTTGGAGTCAGAACAGATTAAATTAACAGAAACAAATACGTATACATATATTATATGAGAGATTTGAGAATCGTTTTTATGGGTACACCCGATTTTGCTGTAGCAACGTTAAAAGCGTTGTTGGATGCAAATTATAATGTTGTTGGTGTAATTACTGCGCCAGACAAACCTGCTGGTCGCGGACGCAAAATGCACCAATCGGCAGTAAAAAAGTTTGCTTTGGCAAATAATTTGAACGTTTTACAACCTACTAATTTGAAGCGCACTTCTTTTGTGGAAGAATTGAAAGCGTTGAACGCCAATTTACAAATTGTAGTTGCTTTTAGAATGTTGCCAAAAGTTGTGTGGCAAATGCCTGAATATGGAACGTTTAATTTACACGCTTCATTACTTCCTAATTATAGAGGTGCAGCACCAATTAACTGGGCAATTATTAATGGAGAAACAAAAACTGGAGTGACCACTTTTTTTATTGATGAAAAAATTGACACTGGAGCAATGATTTTTCAGGAAGAAATTGCAATTGAACCAACTGAAAATGCAGGTTCGTTACACGATAAGTTAATGAACATTGGAAGTGACTTAGTTGTAAAAACAGTTCAACATATAGAAAAAGATGAAGTTACGACCACAATTCAGCCAAATTCTGACGATGTAAAGACAGCTTACAAGATTCATAAAGAAACATGCAAAATTGATTGGACTGATACGATAGACAATATATATAATAAGATTCGTGGGTTGAGTCCGTATCCTGCTTCTTGGACCACCTTACATAATGGAGATGATACTTATAATATAAAGATATATGAAGTAGAAAAGGTTTTAGAAGCGCATTCGCATACAGTTGGTATTGTACTCAGTTCAAAAAAAGAGGTAAAAATTGCGGTAAAAGAAGGCTATATAATTCTCAAGATTTTGCAGTTGCCAGGAAAACGTTCAATGGAAATTGGAGCATTGTTAAACGGTTTTAATTTTGAAAAAGACGCAAAAGTCTCGTAAGCCCTATATTTACTGATACGAGAGAAAAACAACAAAAAACAGCTATGTTTATTAACAATCGTGTGAAGTTATCAACAAAAACGCGCTTTTCCCGCGCTATTACTTGCATGAGAAAGAAATCCGTATAAATTTGTACTGCTTTTAAAAAATAATGTTTAACCAAACAATTAATAATTCAACGATTATGAACAAAACAGAATTAATTGACGCAATGGCTGCAGATGCAGGAATTTCTAAAGCAGCAGCAAAGAAGTCATTAGAATCATTTTTAGGAAATGTAGAAGGAGCTTTAAAAAAAGGAGATAGAGTTTCTCTAGTAGGTTTCGGATCTTGGTCAGTTTCAGAAAGAGCTGCAAGAGAAGGAAGAAATCCACAAACTGGAAAAACAATCCAAATTGCTGCTAAGAAAGTAGTAAAATTCAAAGCTGGTTCTGATTTAGGAAAAGCAGTAAACTAATTATATTACCATATAAATTAGATAAAAGCGCTCAAATTGAGCGCTTTTTTAGTTTTTAAAAGTTCTGAAATGTTGCTGAATTTGATTATTTCATTTTTTTTTAATAGATTTAAGTAACCTAAAAAATCGTAAATGATAGCCTTAAAACCCAATAAAGGACATCTTTTGATTGCCGAACCTTCCATTATTGGAGACGTATCTTTCAATAGATCAGTTGTTTTACTTGCAGATCATACTCAAGAAGGATCGATAGGTTTTATTCTAAATAAACCATTAAATGTAAATTTATCTGACCTAATTCCGCAGTTTTCTAGCGCCAAAACCACTTTTAAAGTATATAATGGTGGACCTGTAGAGCAAGATAATTTATATTTTATACATAAAATTCCACATTTGGTACCAAATAGCATTGAAATTTCGCTGGGGATTTATTGGGGCGGCGATTTTTCATCTATTGCCAAATTGTTGGAAGAAGATAAATTACAACAAGACGATATTAAATTCTTTTTGGGATATTCTGGCTGGCATGCCAATCAATTGAGTGAAGAATTAAATTCAAATTCTTGGATTATTGTGGAGAATGAGTTTCAGAAAGAAATTATTTCAAAATCTTGCAAATCTATTTGGCGCAAAAAGATGATGGAACTTGGCGGCGAATATTTGATTTGGTCAAATGCGCCCGAAGATCCGAGTCATAATTAGGTGTTGGACGTTTGGTTTTAGGTATTTGGTCTTGGGTATTTGGTTTTACACTTTATAAATTACAACTAACTATCAAGCTACCCTAAACGAATTCGCATATTTAATTTTCCGATCAAGTCTTTTGCTACCGTATTTGTAAATTGCTTTTTCCTGTATTTTGTAATTGGTACAATTCCTTGAATTACGTTTGTAATAAAAAACTCGTCTGATTTTTGAATTTCAAAAGGTGAGATACTTTCTTCTTTTAATTCATATTCTGGCGTTTTTTCTAGAATTTCAAGCAATTGCTTTCGCAGAATTCCTTTCAGACATCCATCTGTAATTGGAGGCGTTTTAATGATGTTTCCTTTCACCAAGAAAATATTTCCATTGAGCGCTTCTACCACACTTTTGTCTTCGTTTACCAACAAACAGTTGTCTAGGTCGTTTTCCTTTGCGTAAACGCTTCCTAATACATTTATGATTTTGTTATTCGTCTTCAAAGTAGAGAGCAAACCTTTGTTAATGTAGAAATCTTTGTAAAGATCGGTTTCATAGGTAGTTTCTGAAAGCAGATAAAACGGAGAAGCGAGTTTGTTGGCAGTAATAATATATTCGACATTATTGGTTTCTGGCAAGTACAATCCGCCATTTCCTCTAAAAACTGTGCAACGTACGCGTGCATTTGTTAAATCGTTTGCTTCTAGTGTTTTGAGAATTTCTTCTTCTAGGAATTCCATCGTAAAATTCATCGGAATTTCCATTCGTAAGATGCGCATTGATTCCATGAGTCTGAAATAATGGTCTTCCCAAAAAAGAATTTTATTTGCGACAACTCTCAGTGTTTCAAAAAGTGCATCTCCGTACTTTAGTCCTCTATTTTCTACATTGAGTATTGTTGTTTCTTCGCTGAAATTTCCGTTAAAATTAACCATAAAAAAAGCCTTGATTTTCTCAAGGCAAATATAGTTTTAATAAATGATTTTTTTAGCGTGAACCTAAAACTTGTTTCAGGCTTCCAATTTGGTTTTCCCATAACATTTTTCCTTCTTCCACTTCGTCATCGTCGTCTGCATGATCAATTACAATAAGAGAAACATCTTTTGTAATTTCGTCGACAACAATTTTCATTTCAAAATAATACGAGGTGTCTTCATCATCTTCCCATTGAAAGCGGATGCGTTCATTATTTTTTTTCCCTAGCAATTTTGCGGTTTCTTCACTGCCATCCCAAATAAAGGTAAAATTTTCTCCTCTAGAATTTACGTTATCTGCGTACCATTCGGACAATCCTGAAGGTGTAGATAAATATTGGAATAAAAGCTGTGGCGAAGATTGTATAGGGAACTCTATTTCGTATTTAATTTTATCTGACATGCTTTATTTATAATTATGTTGTTGACAATATATACATTAATTGATAAGTTTAAAAGAAAAGAACAAAAAAAATAATTTTTGTGGATTATTTGCTCAAAATAAAATAGTTCATATATTTGCACCCGCAAACACGGCGAGGTAGCTCAGTTGGTTAGAGCGTCGGATTCATAACCCGGAGGTCTCGGGTTCAATTCCCGATCTCGCTACTACGGTAAATAAAGGAAAAGCTAAGATTCAAAATCTTGGCTTTTTTGCTTTCTTAAAATAAGTTTTATTTTTTATTCCTTGCTATTTATCGCACATAACTAATTTATTTTCAGTTGATAAAACCAACGATTTCACACAAAGAATTTACAAAGTATGTTGAATCCGTAGATTAAAACAATTAAAATCTATCAACAGTAAAGATAAAACCAAAAAAAAGCGAACCGAAGTTCGCCTAATCCTTTAATTATTTTTTATCGCATGGCTTACATAATTGCCCGCCCCACCATGATGAACAGACTAATTCTGTTGGCTCGAAAGTGCAAACTCCACCTGGACATGAGAAATGTGATGTTGGATCACCACCTTTCACATTAGTGTTGTCTAAAGTTGAAATGGAGTTCTTGTTTAGTTTTAACGATTTTAGATTCTTTTTCTTCATAATGATTCAAATTTATATGGTTAACTATACTAAAAATAAATAAACTACCGTGATATATACAGAAATACTACTCGTGATTTATGAATTATAAGAAGTGTAAGAAGTTATCTATAGTAAAGAAAAAAGCTAAAAAAAGCGAACCGAAGTCCGCTTTCAAATTAGTTAAGTTTGTCACATGGTTTACAAAATTGTCCGCCCCACCAAGATGAACAACTGAATTCTGTTTCCTCTGGTGGACAAACATCACACGAAGTAAACATTGTTGCAGATGGACATATTCCACCGAGCATCGTTTGACCGCCTATAATCTTTATTCTTTCTTCAAAATTAGCTACCGTTTTTTTATTGAGATCCAACGATCTAAACTTCTTTTTTTTCATAATAGTTTTGATTTAGAAATTAATTATTTAAATTTAAGGAAACAACAATTACAAATACAGAAAGACTGCTCGTGATTTATGAATTATAAATATAAAAACAAGCTGTTTTGTAAGAAATGATTTAGCGACAACACATACCTTCCAAAGCAAGTTTTTAAACTACTTCGGAAGAATTTATATCATCAATTACCTACTATTTTTATGAATGCTTGATAAGTTTTTTGGTTTCAACTCCTTCTTCGGAAAATATCTTGATGAGATATACACCATCTCTCTTATTTGAAAAATCTAAGGACATAGTTCCTGTAAATTCTTCGGTAAAGAGCAATCTACCTTGCAAATCATAAATTTTTACCGTAGCAGTATGTGTAGGATTTTTTAATGTCACAGAAAACATACCTTTTGACGGATTTGGATGCACCAAAACTACAGAGGTTTTCTCTTTAATTTCTTTATTTTCAAACACTTTAAAATGGTGACTTACTACTTCTTGTTCTTCAACATGCGGTTGATATCCCTGTAAGAGAAATAATCCTTCAAAGTCTATTTTATCGTTTGCTATGGCATTTCTTTGGTAGGTTCCGTTGGAAGCACAGGTATAAGGATCTATATAACCATAAAAAACAGCACCAGGTTTTACTTCAAAGTCAGGTTGTAAATTAATAGAATATCCTGCACGATAAGTCACTCTGGCATTTCCATCGCTAGACGGATTTGCTCCTACCGCATGAACAGTATTCGAAGCTGTAATTGTATTAAAAGTATCTATGTTAAATGGCAATGCATCTGTTCCAACTTCTTGAACTCCGTTATTAAAAGGTAAATTGGTTGTCATAACGTTATCAACTAAGTCAAAAGGTGCATTGTAATGTTGATTGTATAATGTATAATAAAGATTGTGATATAACATATAATCTAACCCAGGATATTCTGCTGGATACTTATTATTATCTACTCCAAATTCATCTTCTCCTCGTCTATCTGGATGCAAAATTCTATTATTTGTTGACCACTGATAATCTGGTGAATCAAAAGGATATTCATACATATAAGTTCCTTCACATGGCGCACTGTTTAGCAAATTTGTTATCGCTAGAATGTTTCCGCTGATTGCGCCAGTTTCTCCATATAATACTTCTCTAATCAATTGCAAATGCCACATTTCTTGAAAAGCTGCACCTGTGTAAAAATTGTCGCTTGCATACCCTGACATCGCTGTAACAAGTCCAAACATATTTGCATTATCATCTGTAGTAAAAATAGGTGCTGCAGATAGAATTAATGCCATAGTAACTGGCTCATTCAACTCTGAATATCCGTTTTGAAAATCAGAAATATCACTTCCTGGAGAAGAAACCATCATCATGTTTATGCATGCCTGCGAAACCCCATAAGACCATTGTCCCATATTTGCGCCACGTTTTACATTTCTTTCTAATACAGGATTTTTAATTCTCCATGGGAAAAAATTTCCTTTCCCAAGACTTTTCCCATTACAATGAGTTATAATTCGTCTAAGAATATTTTCAGATTCTTTTTTAATGTCGAATTCGCCATCCTGAAAAGGCAAATTGGGATCGTAAATGATTCCGTCTGGAATAAATTTCTGAACCATGGCTATTCCCATCATAATGGTATATACTTGATCCATACTCATTTCAGAGTTTGCTCCTTCATTGTCAACGATATGATCGTACGTTATTTCAGAATCGTGAATCCAATCTGAACTAATATTCGTAACAATCAAATTAGACTCAGATGGAATTTTATAGTTGTTGAAATGGTCAAAATTGTTTGTGTAAAACTCTTTATCGACATCATCTCTCACAAAAAAACCATTTAAATCTCCTGGTTGCGGATTCGGTTCTCCTGTAAAACCTTCTCTAAAAACACTTTCAGCATTCATATCAAGTCTGTTCAATGCATAAAGTGTGTAATATAATTCCTTGATCGTTTGATCTGTATTTTGATTGTTTTCGGCTAATTGTTTGTATTCCATAGCTAGAATCGCCATAAAATATCCCAAATTAAACGTTTGATCTCCAAAAACCATTTTCGTATGATTTGGGTTTCCCAAACCTCTTTCATTTGCAATCAGACTTTCTCCTTGATTTGGTCCAATTTTCATAAAATGATTCCGCAAACGCCAGCGATAATACCAATATTTTTCATGATTTTGCTGATGTGTTTGTGCTTCTAAGTCTACAGGTATCAATCCTAGTAGAACAATAATGATGAAAAGTATTCTCATAATATTATTGTTTAGAAGCATTAGATAACACCTTTGTTTTCAAGTCTTTATTTTCCTGCTCTAAGCGCGTCAATCTTTTGTCTTGCTCAATAATGTATAGCGTAAGTTCTTCTATTTTTTCTAAAAGCTTTGCGTCCATTTTTGCCACATCAATTCCAGAAGCAACAACAGCTTCTGCGCTTGGTACATTAGGCAAATGTCCATTTTCTTTGATATGTTTTTCAACTTCATTTAATGAAAGTAGGTTGTAATCTTCCTTAAAAACATAATCTGCCCAATCTTCTGACGATCGCAATGCAATTTTCACTTTTTCGGTAAGAATTCCAGTTCCAACATACAATTTGTAATCACCATTGTACGTGACATTATTAAAAGTATTCACTTCATTAGGATCTAAACCAATACTCACACGACCACTATCTGCCAAAAACATGTAGTAATTTCCAAAATTATTGCTTCCAGATGGTTTCCAAAAATTCAATCCTTTTACTGTTCCATGTTCGTTATATTCAATTCCCCATTGTCCAAAAGCTTCGTTACCTGTTCCTCCGAGCAATAAAGAAGCATTCAATCCATCTAAAAGTGTAAAGCCTCTTACATTAAGATCAACCTTATTGATATTATTATCGGCAATTACCATTTTTTTATTGTTTAAAATCGGATCGTCATAGTTGACTCCAACACCAACACTCCCATTCGTTTTTACAACAAATTGACTGAAATAACTACCTTTTTGCATGCCAGCTGTACGCAAATGAAATATGGTTCTTATAGTACTATTATATTGAAATGCAAATGGACTTGTAATGCGTAATCCTGATTGCATACTTGCGAATGAAGGAAGATAAATGTCTGTTTTGGCAGAAGGACTTCCTGAACCAATACCAACATTTCCAGAACTAGGAAATGTATTAATTTGCGCACTTATACAATTTGCCGCCAAGAAGAAGCATCCTATGAAGAATAGTTTAATTTTTGTTTTCATAATGATTGTTTTTGAATGTTATTTATGACGGCAATTAACACAGAGATCATATGAGAAAAAAAGTTTTAGTATGATACTTTATAAAATATCAGATACTAAAAAAGTGTTGAAATATCAGTGTTTTCAATGTTTTTAAACTTGAATGATTATTAAAGTTAATCCAAAATTGATTTTAGCTGTTTGAATGATCTTTTATAAAATGTCACTTTCTAGACTAAAAAATACGCATAAAAAAAGTGCCGAAATTCAGCACTTTTATTTTGATATATTATTTATACTTCACAAATATTTTATGTTGTATTTGTAGTATGAGCAAACGTAGAATATTGTTAAAATAGTCTGTTGTGCATTTAGAAAAAATTCGTCAATTCGAGTGAATTTTACGATTAAAAATGAGTAAAATTAGCATCGAGAATAGAATTTTTGATACCAAACAAGTTCTCGATAGTTCTGTTGAGCGTTATCGAAATACGATTTTTCGTCCCTCAAAATCACTCGAACGGACGCTTCATTGGATATTTGAGTTCTAAATGCACAACGAGTTAAAATAACTATTTTTAAATGTATGCATGTTTTTGTAGATGTAACATTGACACATTTATTTTTCTAAAATTACAGATTGTAATTTTTAACAGGTTGCACAAGTTGCGCCTTCAATCGGGCAAATGGTATAAATACATTGTCGCTCACATACATCCCAAGTTGATGTACAGTCGCCTCCAATAGAAGATACTGCTTCCAACGCTGAAATAGTCTTTTTGTTAAGTACTAACGAGTTTAAGGTTCTCTTTTTCATGATTTTATTTTTTTTGGTTAAACATACTTTAAAATAAAAAATCATAAGAAATCCCTGTATGGTTTTGCCGTACTTAATAATTTATTAACAGATTAAAGCTTTAATATTTGAAAGAAATTTAAGCTTTTAAGTCAATTTCCTTAATGTTCTTAATTCTATTACGCTCCAAGAACGCATCAATTGTTTCGAAGTGTTCTATGACGCGTTTTTCTTTGAATTCGAATACTTTTTGTGATAATCCTTGCAAGAAATCACGATCATGCGAAACTAAAATTAAAGTTCCGTCAAACGCTTTGAGTGCATCTTTTAAAACATCTTTTGAACGTAAGTCTAAATGATTTGTTGGTTCATCAAGAATGAGCAAGTTTACAGGTTCTAACAACAATTTTACCATTGCCAAACGCGTTTTTTCTCCACCAGATAAGACACTGACTTTTTTGTCAATATCATCACCTTTAAACATGAATTGACCTAAGATATTTTTAATTTGCGTACGGATATCACCTTTCGCAACTTCATCAACTGTTTGAAAAATTGTCAAATTCGGATCGAGTAAAGAAGCCTGATTTTGCGCAAAATATCCAACTTTTACATTATGACCAAGCGTACAACTTCCTTCATGGTCAATTTCTCCCAAAATAGATTTAATCATGGTAGATTTTCCTTCTCCATTTCGTCCCACAAACGATACTTTTTCACCACGTGCAATGGAGAAACTGGCATCTTTAAAAACAACATGATCGTCGTAACTTTTCGATAATTCCTCCACAATTACAGGATAATCTCCCGAACGTGGCGCAGGTGGAAATTTGAGCTTTAAAGCAGAGTTATCAACCTCATCAATTTCAATGATTTCTAGTTTTTCAAGCATTCTCACGCGCGAAGCCACTTGATTGGTTTTAGAAAATGTTCCTTTAAAACGCTCAATAAATGCCTGATTGTCTGCAATAAATTTTTGTTGCTCTTGATAGGCTTTTATTTGGTGTGATCTACGATCGGCACGTAATTCTAAGTAATGTGAATAGTTGGCTTTGTAATCGTAAATACGTCCCATAGTGACTTCTATTGTACGATTGGTAATGTTATCAATAAACGCTCTATCATGTGAAATTACCATAACCGCATTAGCTTTGTTGACCAAGAAATCTTCTAACCAAATAACAGATTCGATGTCAATATGGTTCGTTGGCTCATCCAACAGAATTAAATCGGGTTTTTGTAATAGAATTTTTGCCAATTCGATTCGCATACGCCATCCACCGCTAAATTCACTTGTTAACCGTTGAAAATCATCTTGTTTAAAACCAAGTCCTTTTAAGGCTTTTTCTACTTCTGCATCATAGTTTATTTCTTCTAATGCATAGTAACGTTCGCCTAATTCAGAAACTTCTTCAATGATTTTCATGTATGCTTCACTTTCATAATCGGTACGCGTTTCCAACTGTTTATTGAGTTCGTCCATACGATCGCGCATTTCAAAAATATGCGCAAATGCTTTCGAAGCTTCTTCAAATACTGTACAATGATCTTCCGTTAATAAATGCTGTGGCAAATAGGCAATTACAGTTTCTTTCGGACAACTTACTTTTCCGCGAGTTGCCTTTTGTACGCCTGCAATAATTTTCATCATGGTAGATTTTCCCGCACCATTTTTCCCCATTAAGGCAATTTTATCATTTTCATTAATGACAAAGTTTACGTCACTAAACAAAGTTGTTCCGCTAAATTCTACAGCAATATTATCAACAGTAATCATGTTTTGTATTTTAAGAGTGCGAAATTAGAAAAACTTCGCAAAAGTTTTACGGGTTTTTATGTTTTTAAAGTTTTGTCTATCATTTAGATTCTACTAATTTTACGAAATATGATTATAGACATTATCGATACTGAATATTTTAAGAACACAAAACTCAAGCAGATCTTTAGAATAATTATGCTTGTATTTTATCCTTGTCTATTATTATTTTTTATTATTGATTGGCTTGTTTTTCCCTTAGACGCATATCATAATCATAGAGATATTTTAATCGTAATATTTTCTTTAGTACTCTTTTTGGATATGCTTTTTGACACAACTCTTTTTACAAGAATTGGCGAAGTTGAAGTTCAAGATCATATACTTATTATAAAACATGATGAAATTATTGATCGTATTGATTTGACAACCATAAATCAAGTCAAACTTAAACGTGTAAATTATAAATTTTACAATCTTATTATTGCAAAACACAACATTGTGATAGAGTTGAATGAGTATACAAAAGTGAAAATTAAAAGTATTTTTAAGAATTTTGACATAAAACTTAGTTGATTTTTCATAAAAAACATACTTAAATATTAATAGAATAAGTCTTTTTTCTTACCTTTATTTTCATTTTTTCTTCTAAAAAAAAGTTATTTTTTTGAAGGTATATCTGAAAATTTAATAGATCCTAATTAATTCATATTGAAACCAAGTTCTATAATTAAATTAATGTATCATGATGGTTCAATGCACTTCACAGAAGAAGACATTGCTTTTATTGAACGTAGATATGAAAAGGTTCACTTTAAAAAAGGAGAAACTATTTTACATCTTGGCGAGAAAGTAGATCACCAGTATTTTGTATTTGATGGTTGCTTGCGAACGTATTTAACCTCAAAATCAGGAAAAGAACATACCATTCAGTTTGCAATAAAGAATTGGTGGATTAGCGATTATATTGCATATTTTTCTGAGACAGATGCCGTGTTGACCATTGAATGTATAAAAGATGCTACTTTGTATAAGATTTCAAGAGAATCATTGGAAGAAATTTTCGATAAAATCCCAAAAACTGAACGTTTTACTCGTAAAAAGATAGAACGTTCTTTTGTGAGTTTACAAAAACGAATTCTCGCCAATTTATCACAAAATGCAAAAGAACGTTATGTAAAGTTTACTCGAGATTATCCAAATATTGAACAGTTTGTAAAAAACTATCATATTGCTTCTTATTTAGGAATTACCAACGAAAGCCTGAGTCGTATTCGAAAAGAAATCAGAAATAAATAATTCTTAACATACATCATTTTTTTTCTGTGTCAAACGCTTTATTTTTGTATTTCTAAAATTCCCCTTATGAAGTATATAATGACTGTACTTGCTATAATCGTTTTAATTACGGCATGTACAATGAATACTACTAATGAAAAACAAGAACCTCAAAAATCACAAAAACGTATGAAAAAAGTACTATTTGTACTCACAAGCCATGATGAATTAGGAAATACCGGAGAAAAAACAGGCTTTTGGATTGAAGAATTTGCAGCGCCTTTTTACACTTTAAAAGATAAAGGAATTGCCATCACGCTCGCTTCACCAAAAGGCGGACAACCTCCAATTGATCCAAAAAGTGAAGGTGAAGATGCGCAAACTCCAGCTACAAAACGCTTTAATGATGATAAAGAAACACAGAAACTTTTAGCAAACACGCTAAAATTGGCAACTGTGAATGAAGCTGATTATGATGCTATTTTTTACCCTGGCGGACACGGACCTTTATGGGATTTATCAGAAGATCCAAATTCTATCAAATTAATTGAAGCCTTTTACAACAACAACAAACCTGTTGCTTCAGTTTGTCATGCGCCAGCAGTATTGAAAAACACAAAAAATTTAGATGGAACACCTTTAGTAAAAGGGAAAAATGTAACGGGTTTTTCTAATTCGGAAGAAGAAGCGGTTGGATTAACAGCTATTGTGCCGTTTTTGGTGGAAGATATGTTGAAGAAAAATCAAGGAATCTATTCTAAAGTTGACGATTGGAATTCTCATGCTGTAAAAGATGGATTGTTGATTACTGGACAAAATCCTGCTTCCTCAGAAAAAGTGGCAGAATTATTATTGGAAGAACTGCAATAAAAAATTAAAAAATATCTTGTATTAAAAAAGGGAACTTATGTAGTGTAAGTTCCCTTTTGTTTTTGTCCTTTTAGTATTTAGGAGTCTTTCTTTGATTCTCTCCATTCGTCGAAACGCTCTTTTAACGCTCCAGTAACCCAATAAGGTACTATAAACGTTAATAAGAGAATCATTAACCAAAATCCAATGGTTAAGATTGTTAGGAAAGCTAAAAAGCCTAAATATTGATCAAATTCAAACATATTTTCCGGAATTTATCGAATTCGTAGCAAAGATATTGTAATAAATTTAATATTCATATAGAAACCTTTAGAATTATTAACAATTTTATTTCTGTTTATAAACTGTCAACGCTGTATCCAAATTCATATTATTATTCACATCCTTATTACTTTTTACTCCAATAGTTTTTCCCATATTTTTTACTAGATCATCTGTTGACATATTTTCAATAACAGATCGAATCGTTTTTGTGGCATCTTTTACATTATAAGCGTCTCTAAATGTATAAGAAGCACCTTTTGCATATTGGAACTCGCCATCTTTTACAGTATTTGTTGGCGAAGCATAATAGGTTTTAAAGTCTAACAAATCGAAAGTAGCCGAATCGTACGTGAACATCTTGAATCCTGGATTGTTATTATGATTTACGGCAATGCCTGGCGTTGTAATACTATAGGTCACAAATTCTGGCTTTTGTTTTGGTGTAGAATTGTAAACTCTACGTAATCCGTCTAAATGTGTATGTCCGTTGAGCATTCCGACAATATTTGATTTATGATCTGCTAACAATTGAATGAATCCGTCTTGAAGCTCGTATGTAACCGTTTTACCTTTTGAATCTTTCGTTGCAAACGTCAAAGCATCATTCCACATTTTACTGTAATTACCACTTCCATCATCATAACCATCTATTCCTGGCGGAATATGCATCATAATCAATACACGATCGTTTGCAGCAAGTCCTTTTAACTTTCCTTCAAGCCAAGCCATTTGTGTTTGTGTCGCATTTTGCTGGGAAACTTTATCGTCGTCAACATATCGATGATATTTTCCTTTAGCACAAAAAATTACAGTATTTAGTGCAATTACTTTTAATGTATTTGCACCGTCAACTAAATCTACTGAATAATAGCCAAACGCTTTTTGTGTATCGTCTAAATTTGTTACTTTAATTGTTGAAGAACCACTATTTATAACTGGCCACGGATTCGTTTTGTCTTCATCTTTGGTAAGTACAGTTTCTTCTGCATTGTTACTAAAAGAATGGTAATCACCTTCCAAAGAATCGTTATTTCCTGGTAAATATAAAATTGGAAAATCGACTTCTAAATTTCGTAAATTTTCAAGCATCAAATGTGTATTATCTATTCTTTCAGTGTCATCATAACCAGGCAAATCTCCTAAATACACCATAAATTTTGGACTTTCTTTACAGGCTGTCAATTCAATTTTAGCTTTCGTACGCAACCAAAGTTTTTCACTCGTAACGCTTACTGTATTACTTCCAAAAGTTGTTTCTGTTAAATCTCCATCAACATGCACATCAGATAAAGCTATGAATTTATTAGTTGTGGAGTTTATTGTTGCTTCTGTATCTACTTTTGGGCATTCTGGACATTCAGGACATTTTGAAGTATCGTGCTTACACCCAAAAAACAATACTAAAATTAATACTACACATAAAAAATTAGTTTTTTCCTTCATAAGATTTTATTGATGATTAGTTGATTTTCAATATACTAAAAAGACTTTCATAAAAACTAAGGGTTTTCCCCTGATTTATATCTAAGAGATTCTATACTTAAAATCGCACTGTCACTAAGTAATTTTAATGATTGAAAATTCATTAAGAAATATCTTCTATAAAAATCTCCAATATAAACCGTGTTTTCATCTTTTTTAATTCTATTTCACACAAAAAATCGTAATTTTGCACAGCTAATAAAGGAATCCACATGGAATATAGAATAGAAAAAGATACAATGGGCGAAGTGAAAGTTCCCGCAGATAAAATTTGGGGAGCTCAAACAGAACGTTCAAGAAATAACTTTAAAATTGGTGCGCCAGCAAGTATGCCACTAGAAGTCGTATATGGTTTTGCATATTTGAAAAAAGCCGCAGCTTTTACAAACTGTGAACTTGGCGTCTTACCGATTGAAAAAAGAGACTTAATTGCAACCGTTTGTGACGAAATCTTAGAAGGAAAACATGACGATCAATTTCCACTTGTAATCTGGCAAACAGGTTCTGGAACACAATCAAACATGAATGTAAATGAAGTGATTGCTAACAGAGCACACCAATTGGCAGGAAAAAAGATTGGTGAAGGCGAAAAAACAATTCAGCCAAACGATGACGTGAACAAATCACAATCGTCAAACGATACTTTTCCAACAGGAATGCACATTGCAGCCTACAAAAAAATTGTAGAAAACACCATTCCTGGAGTTCAACAATTACGTGATACACTAAAGAAAAAATCAGAAGACTTTAAAGATGTGGTCAAAATTGGTAGAACGCACTTAATGGACGCGACACCATTAACTTTAGGACAAGAATTCTCTGGATATGTTTCTCAATTAAATCACGGACTGAAAGCCTTAGAAAATACACTTCCGCATTTAAGCGAATTGGCTTTAGGTGGAACGGCTGTTGGAACAGGATTAAACACGCCAAAAGGATACGCCAAACGTGTTTCTGAATTCATTGCACGTTTTACAGAATTACCTTTTATCACTGCTGAAAATAAATTTGAAGCATTAGCTGCACACGATGCAATGGTGGAAACGCACGGCGCTTTAAAACAATTGGCAGTTTCTATCAATAAAATAGCAAATGACATTCGATTAATGGCTTCTGGACCACGTTCAGGAATTGGAGAATTAATCATTCCCGCAAACGAGCCAGGAAGTTCTATCATGCCAGGAAAAGTAAATCCAACGCAATGTGAAGCCATTACCATGGTATGCGCACAAGTTATGGGGAATGATGTTGCTGTAACTGTTGGCGGAACGCAAGGACACTACGAACTCAATGTATTCAAACCAATGATGATTGCCAACGTATTACAATCGGCGCAATTAATTGGTGATGCCTGTGTAAGTTTTGAAGAAAATTGTGTAGCTGGTATTGAACCAAATCACGGACGAATTACCGAATTGGTAAACAACTCTTTGATGTTAGTAACTGCTTTAAACACAAAAATCGGATATTACAAAGCGGCTGAAATAGCAAATACAGCACACCAAAACGGAACAACGTTACGTGAAGAAGCCATCAACTTAGGCTACGTAACTGCCGAAGAATATGACGAATGGGTAAAACCTGAAGATATGGTAGGTTCGTTAAAATAAAACAAAATTACATACTGTTAAAAACTGTCTAAAGGCTTTTTAAGACGTCATTCTGAACTCATCTATAAATTGTAGTTTGTGATGAGAAATCGAATCATACTGAATAAGTTCAGCATAAAAATTCGGTTTGACGAAATTTAGCTTCTAGACAGTTTTTTGTTTTTATGCTAAAATATTTTATATCTTTTCCTTAATGTAAACCAAAACGACAAATCTCATGAACGATGCTTTAAAAACAATGATTGGCAATATGCCTGAAAAAACTGGAAAATCACTTGAAGAATGGCTAGTAATTCTGAAAAAAGAAACATTTGCCAAACACTCAGAAGCAGTTAATTTTCTAAAAAAAGAACATGGTGTTACGCATGGTTTTGCCAATACGATTGTGCATTTATCCAAAGAAGACAAAACTGAAACCGTAGATTTAGTCACAGCTCAATACGAAAAAAAGCAAGATTTAAAACCGATATATGAAGCACTAAAATCATACATAAAAACGCTTGGAAACGATGTCGAATTTGCACCAAAAAAAGCCTATGTAAGTGTTCGTAGAAAAAAGCAATTTGCCATCATTCAACCTTCTACAAAAACTCGTTTGGACTTAGGCTTAAACTTAAAAGGCAAAGAAGCTACCGATGTTCTAGAAAATTCAGGAAGTTTCAATGCGATGTGTTCACACAGAATCCGACTGACTTCCACAGAAGACATCTCTGAAGACATAAAAAACTGGATAAAAGAAGCCTACGAAGCAGCTGGGTGATTATAATGCAGCAATTTTTAATATATCAATGTACTAATTTAAAAAATTCAAAAACTCCCCAACTAACCGATCAAAATACCAAGAGCGTAGCAATACCAACAGGTAAAGCAGCAAATATTTACATTAAGCATAGTAAAAAATGTTCCTGTCCAATAAAACCGAAATGTTAACACTCAGCAAAACCGAAATACCAAGAGCGAAGCGATACCAATATACTAACATACTAACATACTAACATACTAACATACTAACAAGCAAAGTCAAAATGTGAATAACTCCAAAATTATCATCGAAAATAATACACTAAAATCTAAGTAAAAAAATGTAAATTTGCCTTTTTCAAAACAACAACACACAAAAACTACATAATGATTCATTTCTTTGGAAACGCACACAGCAAAGTATTTGCTGTACAAACAGCAAAAGAATTATCAACAGAAAACGTTGCAAAGCTCAACTGGCTTTTTGGCAACACATCCAAAATCGAACAAGCATCCTTAGATGCTTTTTTTGTTGGTCCTAGAGCCGCAATGATTACACCTTGGAGTACAAATGCCGTAGAAATTACCCAAAATATGGGCATAAAAGGCATTATCAGAATAGAAGAATTTAACGCTGTGGCGGAAAACTTCACAGATTTTGATCCAATGATTTCTCAGAAATTCAATGGTTTACATCAAGATACTTTTACAATTAACATTGAACCTGAAGCAATTCTAGATATTGAGGATATTGCTGCATACAACGAACAAGAAGGTTTGGCGCTCAGCGACGAAGAAATTGAATACTTAAATAAACTATCAGAAAAACTAGGCAGAAAACTCACAGATTCGGAAGTATTCGGATTCTCGCAAGTCAACTCAGAACACTGCCGACACAAAATTTTCAACGGAACATTTGTAATTGATGGCGAAGAAAAACCAACCTCACTTTTCAAACTCATCAAAGAAACTTCTAAACAAAATCCTAACGATATTGTTTCTGCTTACAAAGACAATGTTGCCTTTATAAAAGGTCCAAAAGTGGAACAATTTGCGCCAAAAACGGCTGATAAACCAGACTTTTACCAAACACAAGAATTTGAATCTGTCATATCGCTCAAGGCGGAAACACACAATTTCCCAACAACTGTTGAACCTTTTAACGGAGCTGCTACAGGTTCTGGTGGAGAAATTCGTGACAGACTTGCGGGCGGACAAGGTTCGTTGCCATTAGCAGGAACGGCAGTATACATGACATCGTATTCTCGCTTGGAAGAAGGCAGATTTTGGGAAGAAAAATTCAAAGCAAGAAATTGGCTGTATCAAACGCCAATGGACATTTTAATAAAAGCTTCAAACGGAGCTTCCGACTTTGGAAACAAATTTGGACAACCATTAATTTGTGGTTCTGTACTTACTTTTGAACACGAAGAAAATTCGGCATCAAGCGCAGCAAAAGCAAGAAGACTAGGATATGACAAAGTCATCATGCAAGCTGGTGGAATTGGGTATGGAAAAGCATCACAAGCCATAAAAGATGTACCAAAAACTGGCGATAAAGTCGTGATTCTTGGTGGAGAAAACTACCGAATCGGAATGGGTGGCGCAGCTGTTTCATCCGCAGATACAGGAGCGTTCTCTACTGGAATCGAACTCAATGCGGTACAACGTTCCAATCCTGAAATGCAAAAACGCGCGGCAAATGCTATTCGTGGTATGGTAGAAAGTGATGAAAACCACATTGTTTCCATTCACGATCATGGCGCTGGTGGACATTTAAATTGTTTATCAGAATTGGTAGAAGAAACTGGCGGAAAAATTGATTTAGATACTTTGCCTGTGGGCGATCCGACACTTTCCGCAAAAGAAATTATTGGTAATGAATCGCAAGAACGTATGGGATTGGTCATTGCCGATGAACATATTGAAACACTTCAAAAAATCGCCGAACGTGAACGCTCACCAATGTATACGGTTGGAGAAGTTACAGGAGACGATCGTTTTACATTTGAATCGGCTACGAAAGGCGACAAACCTATGGATTTAGCGCTGAGCGACATGTTTGGAAGTTCGCCAAAAACCATTATGACGGACGTAACTGTAGAACGTAATTATAAAAATTCGCGATACAAAACGAAAAACATACACATCTACCTCGATCAAGTATTACAGTTAGAAGCTGTGGCTTGTAAAGATTGGTTGACAAACAAAGTTGACCGTTGTGTTGGTGGAAAAGTTGCCAAACAACAATGTGTTGGCGCATTACAACTTCCATTGAACAACGTAGGCGTCATGGCACTCGATTACAACGGAAAAGAAGGAATTGCAACCTCAATAGGACATTCGCCAATTTCTGGATTGATAAATCCTGTAGCGGGAAGTCGCAATTCAATTACAGAAGCCTTAACAAACATCATTTGGGCACCATTAAAAGATGGTTTGCAAAGTGTTTCGTTGTCTGCAAACTGGATGTGGCCGTGTAAAAATGAAGGCGAAGATGCGCGTTTGTACGAGGCGGTTCAGGCGATTTCAGAATTTTCTATCAATTTAGGAATCAATGTTCCAACTGGAAAAGATTCCTTGTCTATGAAACAAAAATATCCTGATGGAGACGTAATTTCCCCAGGAACCGTAGTCATTTCTGCGGCAGCGAACTGCAACGAAATCAACAAAGTAGTAGAGCCAGTTTTACAGCAAAATGGCGGAAACATTTACTATATAAACATCTCGCAAGACGAATTTAAATTGGGCGGAAGTTCGTTCAATCAAACGCTAAACGCAATTGGGAATAAAGCGCCAAACGTTACAAATGCAGCATACGTAAAAACCGTTTTTAACACGATTCAAAATTTAATTAAAGACGATAAAATTGTAGCTGGGCACGATGTCGCTTCGGGCGGATTGATTACAACATTATTAGAAATGTGTTTTGCGGATGTAAACTTAGGTGCAAATCTAGATATTACAGCTTTAGGCGAAGAAGACACGATTAAAGTAGTATTTGCAGAAAATGCAGGAATTGTTTTTCAAGCGGATGCTTCTGTTGAAGAAACACTGAAAGAAAATAATATTGAGTTTTTCAACATCGGAAACGTCACTGATAAATCGGAAGTTATTATTAAAAACTACGAAGATTCGTTTACATTTGATATTGCAAAAACAAGAGATATTTGGTACAAAACCTCGTTCCTACTCGATCAAAAACAAACAGCAAACGGTTTGGCGAAAGATCGTTATGACAATTATAAAAAGCAACCATTAACCTACACATTTCCTAAACATTTTTCTGGGAAGTTAAGTGACTCCGTTCGAAGTGACAAAAATGCTGATGATGGTCGAGCGAAGTCGAGACCAAAAGCAGCCATTATTCGTGAAAAAGGTTCAAATTCTGAACGCGAAATGGCAAATGCGATGTATTTAGCTGGTTTTGATGTAAAAGATGTGCACATGACCGATTTAATTTCTGGTCGTGAAACCTTAGAAGACATTCAATTTATTGGCGCTGTCGGCGGATTTTCGAATTCAGACGTATTAGGTTCGGCAAAAGGTTGGGCTGGTGCATTTTTATACAATGAAAAAGCAAATACGGCGTTGAAAAACTTTTTTAAGCGAGAAGATACCTTATCTGTCGGAATCTGTAATGGTTGTCAATTATTTATGGAATTGGAAGTCATCAACCCAGAACATGAAGTACATGGAAAAATGACCTACAACGATTCTCAAAAACACGAAAGCGCCTTTACTTCGGTAAAAATTCAGGAGAACAATTCTGTGATGCTTTCTACCTTAGCGGGAACGACGTTAGGTGTATGGATTTCGCATGGAGAAGGAAAATTTAAGCTTCCGCAAGAAGAATCACACTATAATATTGTAGCGAAATATGGTTACGAGAGTTACCCATCAAACCCAAATGGTTCAGATTTCAATACTGCCATGATGTGTGATGCTACAGGAAGACATTTGGTAACCATGCCACATATTGAACGATCTACTTTTCAGTGGAATTGGGCAAACTATCCAGCAGGACGAAAAGATGAAGTTTCGCCTTGGTTGGAAGCGTTTGTCAATGCTCGATTGTGGATAGAAGCTAAAAATAAATAATTAATTCTCAACAAATAACATTCATAAAGGCTCACCATAAAGTGAGTCTTTTTTTATAGAATATCATAATACAAATCACAAATAATTATAAATTTCACAGAAAAACACATGCTTTTTTAACATTCCTTTTGAAAATGGTGTACAATTTTCATATTTTGCAGGTTCATAAAAAAACCAAATCAGAGAATGACTAATGTAACGCGATTATTTGATTTTCCTTACTACCAGTTAGAAAACTATCCTTTAGCGAAATCTTTAACTTCCAATAAAAATGGACAATGGATTTCCACAAGTACGCAAGAATATATAGATCAGGCAAATGCCATCAGTAGAGGTTTACTCCGTTTGGGCGTTCAACCCAATGATAAAATTGCGGTAATTTCTACGACGAATAGAACGGAATGGAATATAATGGACATCGGTATTTTACAAACAGGTGCGCAAAATGTCCCAATCTATCCTACAATTGCTAAAGAGGATTATGAATACATTCTAAATCACTCAGAATCTATTTATTGTTTTGTTTCTGACATAGAAATTATTGAAAAGCTAAATCAAATCAAAGGAAACACCAAACTAAAAGGTGTATATACTTTTGATGAAATTACAGGTGAAGCCAATTGGACAGAAGTTTTAAAACTTGGAGAAGATACGAGCAATGATGATGAATTACAAGCACGAAAAGATGCTGTAACTCCTCAAGATTTAGCAACCTTAATATATACATCTGGAACTACAGGAAAACCAAAAGGTGTCATGCTTGCACATAGCAACTTAGTTTCTAACGTATTAGACAGTCAAAAACGCGTTCCACTTCATAACGGAAAAGCAAAGGCGTTGAGTTTCTTGCCGGTTTGTCACGTATTTGAGCGTATGATTTTATATTTATATCAGTACTGTGGAATTGAAATTGTTTTTGCTGAATCGATTGAAAAAATCAGTGACAACTTAAAAGAAGTGAAACCACACGTGATGACGGCTGTTCCGCGTTTGTATGAAAAAGTATACGATAAAATTTATGCAAAAGGTGCCGATTTAACAGGAATCAAAAAGAAACTATTCTTTTGGGCAATTGAACTCGGGTTAAAATATGAACCATACGGACAAAACGGTTGGTGGTACGAATTCCAACTTAAAATTGCACGTAAACTCATCTTTAGCAAATGGCAAGAAGGTTTGGGCGGAAACTTAGAACTCATGGTTTCTGGTAGTGCGCCATTACAAGCACGTTTAACACGCGTATTTGCAGCAGCAGGAATTCCAATCATGGAAGGTTACGGTTTAACGGAAACTTCACCTGTAGTATCTGTAAACGATCAACGTGGCGGCGGATTCCGCATTGGAACTGTTGGACGCATTATTGACAATGTTGAAGTAAAAATTGCAGATGATGGCGAAATCCTTGTAAAAGGACCTAACGTAATGCAAGGATATTACAAAGATCCTGAAAAAACAGCAAGCGTGATGTCTAACGGATATTTTCACACTGGAGACATTGGTGAAGTTTGTGAAGAAGGTTTCTTAAAAATTACCGATCGTAAAAAAGACATGTTCAAAACGTCTGGTGGAAAATATGTTATTCCAGCGTTATTAGAAAATCGTTTCAAACAATCTCGTTTCATAGAACAAATTATGGTCATTGGAGAAGGTGAAAAAATGCCAGCAGCGTTAATTCAACCAAACTTCGAATTCATTAAAGACTGGATTGAAAAGAAAGGAAAAAATATAGGCACTTCTGAAAAAGAAATCTGTGCTTCCGAAGAAATCATTGCACGAATTCAAAAGGAAGTTGACGAAGCTAACAGCAACTTTGGAAAGTGGGAACAAATCAAACGCTTTGAACTCATTCCAAAAGTATGGTCAATTGATGGTGGCGAACTCACACCAACCATGAAAATGAAGCGAAAAGTTATCAAAGAAATTTACAAAGACTACTGCGATAAAATATACGATAGAGCATAAAAACTTAAAACCGTTCAAAAAATTGAACGGTTTTTTTTATCTTGTAGTAAGATAGCAAATAATATAAAATTCACGATATAATCATTATATGATGTCATTCCTCTATTCTATCTCCTAAATTTTTGACAAATTCCTAAAATTATCTTTTATTTTACTATGCATGCATAGTATTTTTTCTTATATTTGGAGTCCAAACAACTATATGAAAGAAAAAACGATAGATCATGTTATGAGAGCCACATGGCAAGCCATTTCCAAAATGTATAATGAGGAAGCAGGAAAATATGGCAGCACCATGGCAACTGGTTTTACACTACTTAGCATCGATCAAGAAGACGGCACACCTTCCACTACACTCGGTCCAAAAATGGGCATGGAAGCTACGAGTCTTTCCCGTACGTTAAAAGGTATGGAAGAAAAAGGACTCATCTACAGAAAAAAGAATCCAAAAGACGGACGCAGCGTATTAATCTGTTTAACAGAATTTGGTAGAGAAATGCGAGACGTTTCAAAAACGACCGTATTGCGCTTCAACGATGCCATTCGCGCAAACATAGACGAAGAAAAGTTGAAAAATTTCTATGAAGTCTCAGAAGTCATTCTGGAACTCATTAGCAATAAGAAAATATATAACTCCGAAATAGAAGTTAGTGCTGAAAATAAATAATAACCGAAGATCATATTAAAACCTACTTACAATCAATAAAGTAGATTTTGCTTAACAATTTAAAAATTGAAAAAAAGATGAAACGACCAATTAACAAAATAGCAGTCATCGGTTCTGGAATTATGGGTTCTGGAATTGCCTGTCATTTTGCCAATATCGGTGTGGAAGTGTTACTACTTGACATTGTACCTTTCGAACTTACCGAAAAAGAAAAAGCAAAAGGCTTAACTCTTGAAGACAAAATTGTACGTAACAGATTAGTAAATGACAATCTGAAAGCGTCTCTTAAATCAAAACCATCTCCTATCTATTCTCAAAAATTCGCAAACAGAATTTCTACAGGAAATTTATCAGATGATATCCACAAAATAAAAGATGTCGACTGGATTATTGAAGTTGTAGTAGAACGATTAGACATCAAGCAAAAAGTATTTGAACAAGTTGAAAAACACAGAAAACCAGGAACGCTCATCACGTCAAACACATCTGGGATTCCAATTCAATTTATGAACGAAGGTCGTAGCGAAGATTTTCAACAACATTTCGCAGTAACGCACTTCTTCAATCCTCCACGTTACTTACGTTTATTTGAAGTTGTTCCAGGTCCAAACTGTAAACAAGAAGTGACTGACTTCTTAATGATGTATGGAGAAAAATTCCTTGGAAAAACTTCCGTTTTAGCAAAAGATACACCGGCATTTATTGGAAACAGAATTGGAATCTTCGGAATTCAAAGTCTATTCCATCAAGTAAAAGAACTCGGACTAACTATTGAAGAAGTTGACAAACTAACAGGACCCGTAATTGGTCGTCCAAAATCAGCAACATTCCGTACGGTTGATGTTGTTGGATTAGATACCCTAGTACACGTTGCCAACGGAATCTACAAAAACTGTCCAAACGACGAAGCGCACGACTTATTCAAACTACCAGATTTCATCGAAAAAATGATGGAAAACAAATGGTTAGGTAGTAAAACAGGACAAGGTTTCTACAAGAAAACAGTAAATGCTGAAGGAAAAAAAGAAATTCTTTCATTAGACCTTGACACACTAGAATATCGTGAAAAGAAAAGAGCAAAATTTGCAACTCTTGAACTTACAAAAACAATCGACAAACCAATTGATCGTTTCAAAGTATTAGTTGGTGGAAAAGATAAAGCGGGCGAATTCTACCGTAAAAACTTTGCAGCAATGTTTGCATACGTTCAAAACAGAATTCCTGAAATCTCTGATGAACTCTACCGAATTGATGATGCCATGAAAGCAGGTTTCGGATGGGAAAATGGTCCTTTCGAAATTTGGGATGCTGTCGGTATTGAAAAAGGAGTTGAACTCATGAAAGCAGAAGGTTTAGAACCAGCTTCTTGGGTGACAGAAATGATTGCTGCTGGCGAAAAAAGTTTCTACACTGTAAAAGATGGTGCAACGTATTATTATGACATTCCAGCGAAAGCACAAACTAAAAAACCTGGTCAAGACGCATTCATTATTCTAGACAATATTCGCAAATCGAACGAGGTTTGGAAAAACAGTGAAGCTGTTATTGAAGACTTAGGCGACGGAATTATCAACTTAGAATTCCAATCGAAAATGAACACGATTGGTGGTGGCGTTTTAGCAGGAATCAACAAAGCGATTGATTTAGCTGAAAAAGACTTCCAAGGTTTAGTTATTGGAAATCAAGCCGCAAACTTCTCAGTTGGAGCCAACATCGGAATGATCTTTATGATGGCTGTTGAGCAAGAATATGATGAGCTGAACATGGCAATCAAAATGTTTCAAAACACCATGATGCGTGCGCGTTATTCCTCTATTCCAGTAATTGTTGCTCCTCATGGAATGACACTTGGTGGTGGATGCGAGCTTTCCATGCATGCTGATAAAGTAGTCGCTGCGGCGGAAACGTACATTGGTTTGGTTGAATTTGGTGTCGGAGTAATTCCTGGCGGTGGAGGTTCTAAAGAAATGGCATTACGTGCTGCTGATACCTTCCGCAAAGGAGATGTCGAATTGAACGTATTACAAGAATACTTCATGACCATCGGGATGGCAAAAGTAGCAACTTCTGCTTATGAAGCATTTGATATGGGCATTTTACAAAAAGGAAAAGACATTGTTGTAGTCAACAAAGATCGTCAAATAGCAACAGCAAAAGCACATGCAAAATTGATGGCAGAATCTGGATATACACAACCTGTTCGCAGAAAAGACGTAAAAGTTCTTGGAAAACAAGCCTTAGGAATGTTCTTAGTAGGAACAGATGCTATGGAAGCTAGTAACTACATTAGTGAACACGATCAGAAAATTGCCAACAAACTTGCCTACGTAATGGCTGGTGGAGACTTATCTGAACCTACATTAGTAAGCGAAGATTACTTACTAGACATCGAACGTGAAGCCTTCCTGAGTTTATGTACAGAACGTAAAACTTTAGAGCGTATTCAGCATATGTTGAAAACTGGGAAACCGTTAAGAAACTAAATTAGAATTGAGATGTTAGTAGTGAGAATTGAGACAAGTTCTAAGAAACTCTCAAAACTAAATACTAACATCTCAAAACTCAATACTAAATCAGATGCATAAAGTAGAAAATTTAAAAATATGGACGAAGTCAATAGCCTTGACAAAAGCCGTATATCTACTTATTGCAAGTTTACCAAAAGATGAAAAATTTGGGTTAACATCTCAAATAAAAAGAAGTGCTGTTTCAATACCTTCTAATATTGCTGAAGGAGCTGGAAGAAACTCAAACAAAGAGTTTAAGCATTTTTTAAGTATTGCAAACGGTTCTAATTATGAACTACACACGCAATTGTTATTATTAATAGAGTTAAATCTCATACACGAAGAAAAAGTACAACCAATAATTGAGCAGTGTATTGAAATACAGAAAATGAACTATGTTTTTCAGCAGAAGTTATAAATCTCAATACTAAAAACTCAATACTCAATACTATTCATTGAAAATGAAAACAGCATACATAGTAAAAGCATACAGAACAGCCGTTGGAAAAGCTCCAAAAGGTGTGTTCAGATTTAAAAGAACGGACGAATTGGCAGCCGAAACCATTCAACACATGATGAATGAATTGCCAAACTTTGACAAAAAACGTATTGACGATGTTATTGTTGGAAATGCAATGCCAGAAGGTTCGCAGGGATTAAACATGGCACGATTAATCTCTCTTATGGGATTAGATATTGTAGATGTTCCTGGAGTTACCGTAAACCGTTTCTGCTCGTCAGGATTAGAAACCATCGGAATGGCAGCTGCAAAAATTCAAGCAGGAATGGCAGATTGCATCATTGCTGGTGGTGCCGAAAGCATGAGTTCTGTTCCTATGACAGGATTCAAAACAGAATTAAACTACGACATCGTAAATGCAGGTCACGAAGATTACTATTGGGGAATGGGAAATACAGCAGAAGCTGTTGCCAACCAATTCAATGTATCTCGTGAAGATCAAGATGAATTTGCATACAATTCACACATGAAAGCGTTGTGTGCGCAGGCGGAAGATCGTTTCCAAGATCAAATTGTTCCTATCACTGTAGATCAAACCTATATTGATGAAAACGGAAAAAAAGCAACAAAAAGTTACACCGTAACTAAAGATGAAGGTCCACGTAAAGGAACCAGTATTGAAGTACTCAATAAATTGCGTGCTGTTTTCGCTCAAGGCGGAAGCGTTACTGCTGGAAACTCGTCACAAATGAGTGATGGTGCAGCATTCGTTTTAATCATGAGTGAAGAAATGGTCAAAGAATTAAACCTTGAACCAATTGCACGTTTAGTAAACTATGCGGCGGCTGGTGTAGAACCACGCATTATGGGAATTGGTCCTGTAGCGGCAATTCCAAAAGTATTAAAACAAGCAGGATTGCAACAAAATGATATTGAATTAATCGAATTAAACGAAGCCTTTGCGTCACAATCATTAGCAGTAATTCGTGAATTAGACTTAAATCAAGAAATCGTAAACGTAAATGGAGGTGCGATTGCTTTAGGACATCCATTAGGTTGTACCGGAGCAAAACTATCAGTGCAATTATTTGATGAAATGCGCAAACGTGACATGAAAGGGAAATACGGAATGGTGACCATGTGCGTAGGAACTGGACAAGGTGCGGCTGGTGTTTTTGAGTTTCTCGCGTAACGCGAAATGTTGGATGTTAAATTTTAAATGTTGAATTCGTTATGAAGAAAGATAATGTAATTGCTGATAAAAGCTTTGAATTCGCATTAAATATCATTCAATTGTATAAGAAATTACAAGCAGAAAACGAATTTGTCATTTCGAAACAAATATTAAGAAGCGGCACTAGTATTGGAGCAAATGTTCAAGAATCATCTGCTGCATTCTCAAAAAAAGATTTCGTTCATAAAATGTCAATCGCATCCAAAGAAGCAAGAGAAACCAAATATTGGTTACAATTATTACATAAATCAAATATAACAAACATAAGTGTTGACAGACAGTTGAAAGAAGTTGAACAGTTAATTAATATTCTCACGAAGATTGTTAAAACCACACAACAGAATTTAAAATAATTCAAAATTCAACATCCAACATTTAAAATATCAAACAAATGAGTACAGAAATAAAGAAAGACATCTTACGCGGCGGACAATTCCTCGTAAAAGAAACAAAATGTGAAGACGTATTTACTCCTGAAGACTTTACAGAGGAGCAAATCATGATGAAAGAATCGGTAAAAGAATTTATTGATCGTGAAGTATGGCCACACAAAGAAAGGTTTGAAAAGAAAGATTATGCATTAACGGAAGAAATCATGCGCAAAGCTGGAGAGCTTGGATTCTTAGGAATTGCAGTTCCTGAAGCGTATGATGGAATGGGAATGGGATTTGTTTCTACAATGCTTACTTGTGATTATATTTCTGGAGCTACAGGTTCAATTGCAACCGCTTTTGGAGCGCATACAGGAATTGGTACGATGCCAATCACACTATACGGAACCGAAGAACAAAAGAAAAAATATGTTCCTGCATTAGCTGCTGGAGAAAAATTTGGCGCGTATTGTTTAACGGAACCAGGCGCAGGATCAGATGCAAACTCTGGAAAAACAAAAGCAGTTTTATCTGAAGATGGAAAACACTACCTAATTTCAGGACAAAAAATGTGGATTTCTAACGCTGGTTTTGCGGAAATCTTTATCGTTTTTGCTCGTATTGAAGATGACAAAAACATTACAGGTTTTATTGTTGAATTCGACAAGGACAATCCAAACGGAATGACCTTAGGTGAAGAAGAACACAAACTCGGAATTCACTCATCTTCTACACGTCAAGTATTTTTTAACGAAACGAAAGTTCCTGTAGAAAACATGCTTTCTGAAAGAGGAAATGGTTTCAAAATTGCCATGAATGCTTTAAATGTTGGACGAATCAAGTTGGCAGCAGCGTGTTTAGATGCACAACGTCGTGTCATTACAGAAGCGACAAAATATGCAAACGAACGTATTCAATTCAAAACGCCAATTGCTAAATTTGGAGCTATCAAAGCAAAACTAGCGGAAATGGCAACTTCATGTTACGTTGGAGAATCTGCGTGTTACAGAGCGGCAAAAAATATTGAAGACCGAATTGCCATTCGCGAATCAGAAGGAAACACACACCAAGAAGCGGAATTAAAAGGTGTAGAAGAATACGCAATTGAGTGTTCTATCTTAAAAGTAAAAATATCAGAAGACATTCAGAATGTAACGGATGAAGGAATCCAGATTTTTGGAGGAATGGGATTCTCCGCAGATACGCCGATGGAATCTGCTTGGAGAGATGCACGTATTTCTCGTATCTACGAAGGAACAAACGAAATTAACAGAATGTTGGCTGTAGGAATGTTGGTCAAAAAAGCGATGAAAGGACACGTAAACCTACTAGAGCCTGCTATGAAAGTGGCAGACGAATTAATGGCTATTCCATCCTTTGACATTCCAGATTACTCTGAATTATTCGCTGAAGAAAAAGAATTATTAGGAAAACTCAAAAAAGTATTCCTAATGGTTGCTGGATCGGCAGTTCAGAAATTCGGACCAAAACTAGAAGAACACCAACAATTATTGATGGCTGCTGCAGATATCTTAATTGAAATCTACATGGTGGAATCATCAATCTTACGTACGGAAAAGAACGCAAAACGTTTTGGAGAAGAATCTCAGGAAGTTCAAATTGCGATGACAAAATTAAACCTATTCAACGCGGTAGAAAAAATTACTACCAAAGCAAAAGAAGGAATCGTTTCGTTTGCAGAAGGTGACGAGCAGCGCATGATGTTAATGGGATTAAAGCGTTTTACAAAATACGCAAACATGCCAAACGTAGTTGCTTTACGTAACAAAATTGCAGAAAAAATGACCGCAGAAAACGAATACTGTTTCTAGTATTTCTAAAAATATATAAAAGTAATTCTAAATACACTGATAGGTTTTAGAATTTAGTTGTTTGTTAAAAGCCATCTCACTCGGGATGGCTTTTTTGTATTCCTGCGAAGGCAGGAATCCTCTTATATATTATGGCATTTGACTTCTCACAATCTATACGAAACGTCATTACGAAGGAAGTATGACTGAAGTAATCTGTTTGTTGACATCAACTATTTTAGTAATGAATTACTGAATTATTTTTGATAGATTACGGAAAACCATATTGTATGTGTGTAATCTTTGTTTTACATTTATGGAAAATAGCGGAAAGTTGGTATAAAATTAATTTCTGTTATTTATTGAATTTAGTATGATAACGGGAATTCCGTATATACATACGTTAGCACCAATGTCATAATGCACTCAATAGAAAGAAAAGAAAAAAAAATTCGTGATTTAGTAAATCATCCTTGGAAACTTCAAAAGCTTCTTGAGAATAAGACTAAATGGAATCAACTCTGTGCTTCAATGGATGTTATAGGTGATACACAAATTGCAATAAACGATTTTTTCAAATTACCTGCTTTTTCATCAAATAATGGAGGGTACTTGTTTTTATATGGTTTATTACAATCTTTCTTTTTACAACAAGACGCTATTAATCATCTATCTCAAGCATTATTTAATAATCCCATAAATTGGAGAATCGATTATCCTGAATTATTTCAAATTAGAGAGTTAAGAAATGACACTATTGGACATCCAACAAAAAGGGGAAATGACGAATCTTTTCACTTCATTGCTAGATACTCTATTTCGAATGGTTATTTTAGATTAATGTCTCATTATTCGGACAAACAAAAAAATCTTTTTAGAGACATCATAATTAAAGAATTAAAAGAAAAACAAGAAAACAGTGTAATTGAAATATTAGACAATGTAATTAAGCTTATGGAAAAAGAATTCGAAGAACACAAAAATAACTTTTCAAAGGAAAAAATTAGTGAATTAGCGAATATTGGATATTCAATTAGTAAAGTTTACGAAGGAATTTATAATAATTATGAGTTAGTAGAAATGAACTTCACAATAATCAAAACTACAATTGAATCAATTAAAACTGAAATTAAAAAAAGATATGGAAAAATATCTGCACTTCAAGGAGTTCAAGATGTAATAAGAAGAATTGACTATATAATTGAAAGAGTTGAAAAATGGATTCTAGAAGATAAATTGTTTAACAATAATGATGCTGAAGTGTTTATGGACAGCTTTTCAGATAGATTTGATGAGTTAGAAGAAATGTTGAAAGAAATAGATAAAGAATTTGAATAATCACTGGTGCTAACAAAATATCAACCTTATTGCTGGCTAATTGCTCACTTACGAAAGTACCAAGCCAACGTAAATTCCAAAACTCATACCCACAAACAAACTAAGAATAGATTCCTGCCGTAGTTTATCTTTAACTTTGGTCGAAAGGCAGGAATGACAAAGAAGCAAGTTAAATACTCAATACACCCAAAAAACCGTACTTTTGCTAAAACTCACAGCAAAGCACAAAAATTGATTGAATTACCAAACATTCCAACAAACAAAATCGCGATAAAACTCAAACCATCCGCAGAAACCTTAGTTAAAAAAGGACATCCGTGGGTTTTTGAAAATAGCATTTCTAAACAAAATAAAGAAGGAAAATCGGGCGATTTAGCAATCATTTTTGACAATCGAAAGAATAAATTCCTCGCTTGCGGATTCTACGATCCAACTTCGCCAATCAGAATTAAAATTCTACAAGCAAACAAACCTGCAAATATCAATTCGGAATGGTTTAGCGACAAAGTTCGAGAAGCATACAATAAACGAATTCCGCTTTTAAAAACCGATACCAATAGTTACCGACTCATTTACGGTGAAAACGACAACTTACCTTCGCTCGTTGCTGATGTATACGACAATGTGTTAGTTGTAAAGTTATACGCTTCTTTCTGGTTTTATCATTTAAAAGATATTTTACCTGAAATCATCAACATCAGTAAAGCAGCAACGACCGTTTTACGACTCAGCAGAAATGTGCAAAAAGACACGAATGAATTTGGTTTTTATGACGGACAAATTTTAACTGGAGAGCTTCAAAGTGAAGTCATCATTTTCAAAGAACACAGCGTAAATTTTTCCGCAAACGTCATTCACGGACACAAAACAGGGTATTTCTTAGATCATCGTGAAAATCGAAGAAAAGTAGGCAAATTATCCAAAAACAAAACGGTTTTAGATGTATTCTCTTATGCTGGCGGATTTTCAGTGCATGCCCTAGTTGGTGGCGCAACAGAAGTCACAAGTTTAGACATCAGCGCGCCAGCGTTGGAAATTGCAAAAAGCAATGCAAAACTCAATGAATTTTCAGGGAAACATAATATTATTGTCGGTGATGCTTTTGAAGAATTAAACCATCTAGCGAAAGCCAAACAAAAATTTGACATCGTTGTAATTGATCCGCCATCGTTTGCAAAAAGTGCTACCGAAGTTGATCGCGCTTTGGCGAGTTATAAAAAACTGACACAACTAGGTTTGCAATTAGTGGAAAGAAAAGGAATTCTAGTGTTAGCGTCTTGTAGTTCGCGTGTAACTTCCGATGTCTTTTTTGATTTGGTCGAAGAAACACTTCATAAAAACAAGGCAAACTATACAATTCTGGAAAAAACCTTACACGATATCGATCATCCAATTGGTTTTAAAGAAGGCGCGTATTTGAAGTGTGTGTATGTTAAAATATTCTGAATTTTGTCTGTATAAATTTAATATCTTTAATACATGAAAAAATTACTTCTTACGTTACTATTTTGCTGTATCACCTTTACACTTTTTGCCCAAACTAAAATTTACAGAGGCGATTCTACCAATCTATCAGATTTACTATTTACGGTACAAGATGGAAAAGTATACAAGTCAAATATTTCTCGTTTTAGCGATCGTGTATTATTTACGATCAATGACAATACTATTATGGAAGGGAATTCTACCTCCGTTTTTGATGTAATTGCCACGGTACGAGAGGGAAAAGTATACAAAGAGCGTTCTTTCACAACATTTGATGTCATGTTCAATATCTATAAAGAAAAAATTTATGATGAAGACTCACAATTTATTTTTGATGTAAAAGCCACAATCAGAAATGGAAAAGTATACAAAGAACGTTCGATGATGCGAAGCGATATTCTATTAACGATTGAAGGCGAACTTACAGATATTGAGCTCGCAGCGGTTTGGTTAGCCTTTTAAAAATAAAATCAAACAAATGTATACGCCCAATAGATTAAAACTATTTGGAATGGCAACCGAATCAACGTAGGAAGCACAAAAACACCTTTGCGTTTTGCTTTTTGGTAATGGTAAAAATTTGCAGGAAATACAGCAATCAACAACGCTATAATTCCCATCGCAGCATACGAACGTGTCGTTTCAAACAATAACAAAACACCCAATGTAATTTCTATAATTCCCACAATAATATTAACAATTGTAGGTTTTGGAACCCATTTTGGCGTAATCTTTAAAAAGAATTTTGGCTTTACAAAATGAAAAATTCCTGCAATGATATAAATTGCCGACATGGCATATAAGGAAATAACTTGTACTATAGACATGCGTTAAAGATAATTGTTTTATTATTTCTAAAAAGACTCATTTAAAAAAGTTACGATACTTTTCTACATTTAACTTCCATTTCCCTCACGGAAACACTGTGTTCACTCAAAATAAAAAGCTAGAATTTGTTTTGTTATGTAAATGTAGTAGTTTAGAGATGATATTAACGATCTAAAACTGAATTACATGAAAAAAATTGGACTTCTATTGTTAGCTTTTACATTTATCATAGCATGCGGAACCAAAAAAGCGACTTCTTCTCAAGCGACAGCTTCTGCGAAAACATCTTCCATAAAAAAAGCTAAAAGTAAAAAGTACAAACAAAAAATGAGAAACGCTTATATGTTTGTTGTAGACGAAATTGCAACTGATGAAACGTATGGATATTCTCCTAAAAATGCCGTAGAAGTCGGTGGCGCTAGAGATGGAGAAGGTCCATCAAACGAACGCCGTTATCTCAATGCTCTTACAGGACCAAACGGAGAAGAAATCACGTATTATCGTGCAGGAAGTTGCTGTCCTGTTGAAAGTGAAAATGCAATGTTTGGCGATCACGTCGTACTCGACAATTATCGTGTTACTTGGGAAGGCTCCAAAGATACGGTTTCTATCTACATCAATATGTATGATTCTAGCAAACTCAAAGCTCCAAAAGGTTTTCAACTAAAATAAGCATACTTTACACCACACAATAACGCCAATAACTACAACATATTCAAAGCTAGTTATTGGCGTTTTTTAATTCTATACTTTATTCCTTCAAAAAAAAGTTTTCCGCATTTAACATTATAATTCCAAAACCCCTTTTTGTTAAATAATCACAGACATGCAAAGCATCTTTTCAAAATTGCGTAACTTTCAGTCAACTAATCAATCAACCACATATGAAAAGAATGCTACAATTTTTAGTAGTTATGATTCCGCTTGCCGTGTTGTCTCAAACAAACACAGAAGTATATCTTTTTGACCTTTCTGCAAAAAAACATAAAATAAAAGTCAGCAACGGAAAAAACATTTCTAACAACGAAGGTTACGACAATCAACCTTCCTTTCAATACCAAAACACTATTTTATTTGCGTCTACGCGCGATGGACAAACAGATGTAGTTTCATATACAAACGGCAGAAAAAAGTGGCTTTCAGATACAAAACAAGGAAGTGAATATTCGCCAACGCAAGTTCCAAAAAGCAAATATATTTCTGCGATTCGATTAGACACCACAGGTGCACAACATTTATATTATTACCATAAAGGGAAAAATAAATCACTACTGAAAGATTTGAAAATCGGCTATCATGTTTGGCACTCTAGAAACATATTAGTCTCTTTTGTCTTAGGCGAACCGCATAAACTTGTCGTTTCAAACCTTAAAAAAAACACCCACAAAACGGTTGATACAAACATTGGACGCTCGCTACACAAAATTCCAAATTCAGATTTAATCAGTTATATCAAAAAGAAAAAAGACGCATGGGAAATTCGTTCCCTAAACGTAAAAACAGGTGAAACGAAAAGAATTGCAACCACAATTCCGAATGTAGAAGACATGTGTTGGTTGGCAGATGGGACTATTTTAATGGGAAAAGGAAAAGCACTCTATCACTTAAATCCTACGTTAAATTCTGGTTGGAAAGCAATGGAATTAGAAAACAAAGGAAAAGGCGATTGGAGAATTGTAAAACTATTCGATGAAGAACAATTTGACAATATTACACGTATTGCGGTAAATAAATCAAATACCAAAATTGCGATTGTAGCCGAACCAGAAATATCACTTGAACCCAAATTGGAAAACATTCGTTGGATTGCGGGCAATTGGAAAGGTAAAGCTTTTGGTGGAATTACCGAAGAAAACTGGAGCGAACCTTCTGGCGATTCTATGATGGCAACCTTCAAGCTAATTGTAGATGGAAAAGTGATTTTTTATGAAATAGAAACGATTTCGGAAGTAAATAACAGTCTCCTTTTACGTCTAAAACACTTTAACAACGAATTGAAAGGTTGGGAAACGAAAGATGAAACGGTCGATTTCCCACTGATTAGAGTCACCAAAAACAAAGCAATTTTTGAAGGAATGACGTTTGAATCAATCGATAAAAATAACATGGTCGTTTTTGTCACGATGAAACAAAAAAATGGCGACACATCAATTGTTCCATTTCATTATACCAAAGAATAAACCAATGATAAAACATTCTAAAAACCGACTCGAATCGTTAAGCGACGCCGTTTTCGCATTTGCTGCTACGCTCATGGTTGTCAATCTTGGTGCTAACGCAGACTTTTCATCTCTTAAAGAAGAATTGCCGATGTTTATTAGCTTTGGAATCAGTTTTTTTGTGATGATTGCTCTTTGGAAATTGCATTACAACTTTTTCCGACGCACCAAATATGTTGACAATTGGATCATTGCCTACAATACTTTTTTTCTATTTATGATTCTGTTTTACGTGTTTCCGTTAAAATCGCTAGCAACGGCTGTAATTCTAAAAACACGCATGTCAATCACGGAACTTTCAGAATTATTTCAACTATACAGCGTAGGATTCTCACTCATATTTCTATGTTTGGTTTTAATGTACAAACGCGCATACAAAAAAGACACTAAAAACGAAAATCCATTGATCTTACAATTTTACAAAAGACACTTTTTCATCTTTGTTTTAGTAGGATTGATATCTTCTGTACTCGCATATTTTCAATTAGGAATCAAATTCGGGTTACCTGGAATTATTTATAGTATTCTTGGACTACTCTGTTATATTCACAGCAAAACATTTCACAAAAAATATCCACAAAACAATTTATTTTCATGAAAAAAATCCTCACTTCCATCCTACTCTTTTCAATAACATTTTCAATGGCACAAACCGATCAACGTTTGTACGATATCATCGATGCCGTTTCTGCTGATCGTATAGAAAATGACATCAGAACGCTAGCAAACTTCGGAACGCGTAACACCTTTAGTGACACCATTTCGGAAACACGCGGAATTGGTGCTGCAAGACGTTGGATAAAAAACGAATTTGATAAAATTTCAAGCTCTTGTGATAATTGTCTAAATGTATTTTATCAAAAAGATTTTGTGACGAAAAAAGGAAATGATCGTGTTCCTAAAGACGCTTGGGTTGTCAATGTTGTTGCGGTTCAGAAAGGCACAAAATATCCAAATCGCTATATTATTATGAGTGGCGATATTGATTCCCGCGCAAGTGATACTATGGATTTTACCACCGACGCGCCAGGTGCAAATGACAATGCTTCTGGAATGGCTGGAACGATTGAAGCTGCGCGTGTATTATCAAATTATGAATTTGAAAACAGCATCATTTACGTAGGACTTTCAGGTGAAGAACAAGGATTGTTCGGCGGACGTGGCTTGGCACAATATGCAAAAGAACAAGGTTGGGATATTATTGGTGTATTAAATAATGATATGATTGGAAATATTGAAGGTGTCGATGGCGTGATTGACAATCGTTCGTTCCGAATTTTCTCCGAACCAGTTCCTGCCAACGAAACCGAACGCCAACGCAGAAGACGTCGCTTTTATGGTGGTGAAGTAGATGGAATTTCAAGACAACTCGCAAGATACGTTCATAAAAACGTAAAAACGTATATGCCTGAAATGAATCCGGTGCTAATTTATCGCTTGGACAGATTTGGTCGTGGCGGACATCATAGACCTTTTAATGACTTAGGTTTTGCGGGAATCCGAATTATGGAAGCGCATGAAAATTACAATCGTCAGCATCAAGATATTCGTGAAGAAAATGGTATAAAATATGGCGATGTGATTGAAGGCGTCAACTTTCCGTATGCTAAAAAATTAACGGCTGTAAACGCGATCAACTTGGCAAGTTTAGCTTGGTCGCCACTTCCTCCAAAAAGTGTTGAAATTGGTGGAATTGTAGAACCGAGCGTGAAATTTCGTTGGAAAAAATCGGAAGATGACAATATTATTGGTTATAAAATTTATTGGAGAGATACGACTGCGCCACAATGGCAACATTCACGTTTTGTTGGCGATGTAACAGAATTTACTTTAAAAGGAATTGTGATTGATAATTATTATTTCGGAATTGCTTCTGTTGGGAAAAACGGACATGAAAGTTTGATTGTATTTCCTGCGAAAACGTTTAGATAAAAAGGTATGAAAGATCGCGAAGAACTATACTTTAAAAATGATGTCGAATGGCGTGCGTGGTTGGAGAAAAACTATGACACGTCTTCTGGCGTATACCTCATCTTTTATAAAGTAAGTTCTGCAACAGAAAGCATGCGCTGGGAAGAAGCCGTAAAAGTTGCCTTGTGTTTTGGCTGGATTGATAGTACCGTAAAAAAACTAGATGACGAACGCAGGCGACAATATTTTTGTCCGCGAAAGCCTAAAAGTGTTTGGAGTAAACTCAATAAAACGTATATCGTTGAATTGACTGCGGAAGGAAAAATGCACGAAAGTGGTACGCAAAAAATGATTGCTGCGATTAAAGATGGTTCATGGACAGCACTTGATGATGTAGAAAATTTGGTAATTCCGAAAGATTTACAAATAGCATTTGACAAACATCCAAAAGCGTTTGAAAACTATCAAAATTTCAGTCCATCGTACCGAAAAAGTTATTTGTATTGGCTGCATCAGGCAAAACGTGAAACCACTCGCGAAAAGCGCATTGCAGAAATTATTCGATTGTGTACAAAAAATATCAAAAGTAGAGATACGCGGTAATTCGTAGGAACTTATACCATTTACACTTTAAAATAGTTTACTCCGTATAATGAATAATAAACGTATTTTTCTTTTCTGCTGCCTTAATTCCGTAACCGTTTCCTAATTTTACATTAAATGTAACTCCACTCACTTGATCTGATAATGTTGAGGCTAATTTTTCAGCAATGTCTTTGATATTTTTATCATAATAAAAAACGGTTGGTTCATTCGAAAAAAAAGCATATTTCTCCTTCCAATCTGGATATACTGTGATCGAATAATTTTCTTTCTTAATGAGCGTTGTAAGTTGATTTTTTATTCGTTCATTTGGCTTGTATGAATAAAATCGAACATTGTATTTGATATTATTATTACTTACACGGAGAATTTCTTGTTCGCTTTTAGTAAGTTGTGTTTTATTTGGTCTTACTGCTTCGTAACCAATTTCAATGGCTTTACTTTTCCAACCGCTTGTCCGTGGATTATCAAATTCTTTGATATTTTTAATAGCTACACCACTATTTTTCAAACTATTGACCAATACAGAAAGTTCTGATTTGTTTACGTCACTTCCATACCAAACGGTGTTTACAGCGTAACGTCCGTTGTCATTTGGAACATCTTTAATATTCAATCGAAAACTCGGGTTTTTCATCGTTTGTATTAAGTTTTCTATACGATTGCCATCACGTCTACGTTTGTAATAACGCACTATGGTATTGTCGCTAATATTATTGGTAATTCGGTTAATTTTATCCTGAGCCAAGTTAATATTCGTCAATACTGCTTTTTTATCACTACTCGATCCGCTACTTCTTGCCAATTGTTTTTTGATGGTAGCCAATTCTTTATTTAAGGTAGAAACCAAACGCGTGATCGAATCTGTACGAATAGAATCTTGCCTGCGCAAACGTTCATTTTCTATTTGTTGCGTTTTATATCTTGCCAATTCTATTTCATTCATTTTAATCACAGTAGCATTATCTTCAATGATAACTTCTTGCTTTTTTAGATTTTGATCGTACACAATGACCGTAATAATAAAAGCAATCATCACTAAAGTAAAAATCAATACAATGTAATTATAGCGCCTGTCTTTTTTGCGAACTTCAGCAATCGTTTCTTCTATCGATTTATATGTTTTCATAAATAGTTGTTCTTTTAAACGATTATCAATCGCATGAATTCATCATTTAATTCTTTGCGCTCACTATCTGTAAGTTGCGACAAGGCATTGAGCAAACGCTTTCGCTTGAGTTCGAATACTTTGATGAGTGTAATTCTGTTTTTTTTCTTCTGAATTTCTAAAAAAGGATAACTGCTAAAAGCACCTGGAATCAATCCTAGCAAGGAAGATGCGATATCTTGTCCGTTAGTCATAAATAGAAAAACTGCCAAACCTATACTCAGCGCAATCGCAACATAAATTAATCGGTAATGAAAATTGACACTTTTTGTATAGCCGTTTTTGGCAACTTCAATTTCTTCTTCAGAAACAATCGTACTTACCAATTCGTTTTCGTTTTCTTTGATATCTTTGGCTTCATCAGCTTTGACAGCTTCTTTGTTTACGATTAATTTCGGAATGTGCTCGTCTCCCTGATCGGTTAATGCAATGGTTGCTAAAGCGATTTTAAACGCATCTTTAATCGTTCTTCCGTTAAATAAAACGTTGTAGAATGTTTTTGAAAAATTGATGGCGACATCATCTGGAATTTCATTATTCATCCCGATGATATAAGGAATGTCTTTATTAAAATTGTCAATTCCTGCCAAACTGTGACAGGTGTTTAGAAATACACAATCGATATGTGATAGAAACCCTGATAAAACTGCCGATAGTTTTTCAATAGAAACTTCTTCTTTGTAACCTTCTACATCTTCCAAAAGCAACTGTTCATCAGTGTTTCCGTGTCCCGAAATATGTAGAATATTGGGTTCAATCTTTAATAAATGATCGATCAATAAATCTTTCGTTACTGCGCCACGCGATTCAAATAAAAACAATTCTTTCTTTTCGCTTCCGCCCAAAACTTCGCGTATCGCATTTTCTTCCACATCCAAGCGCAATGCATCGCTATCAATAGGATTTGCCTTTATGAATAATATTTTCACTGTAGTTGAAATGACGTTATAATTTTAAATTTATACTATTGGCAATTGCTTCTAATTTTACACTTTCGTGAGCATCGCTCCGTACATTGACACGTGAAAGTATGATTTGTTCAGGATCGTTGCTTTGAAACATTTCTGCGGCAGCTTGAAACGACAACCGACTGAGTTGCTCAATAAACGAAACATTCACCTGATAGGTCTCTGCATCTTTAAACGCGTTAAAATGTGTGCTTCGTACACCTTCTTCCGAACGACTCACAGGTTTTACAATTCGCTTTTTCTGCATTTGCCGTTGCTGACTCGTTAAAAAACCTGCTCTGTATAATTCATTATCTTTTACATAATACACCACTTTCCAGAATAAGTAGGGCAATTGTACCTTTTCATCATTTACTTTTTTCAAAAACTCTGGATCGTTTTCTCTAAAAACGGGACCACTAAACAAACAGATTTTCATACTGTTTTTAATAGTTTCATGGTGTAAAATATAGTTTTCGATGCTTTTCCAAACACCTCTATTTAGCTTACTTACTTGCGGAATTGCATTGGTGTAGTAAAATGTTGATCGCGCTGCCAAACGTGCAGCTTCAGCGTTATTTCCCCATTGTACATCTTCTCTTTTTGCCATATGACCTTTGTCAAAATCATACTTTTCGGCATCATACAATGCTTTTCCCCATTGTGTTTCTAATGGAATTCGCGCGTCTTTTTCCCAGCGTTCACTTCCTTCAAAAATTGTATCTCTTTTTAGTTTATGGAATTGTTTTCCATCTACATTAACGGCTGAATAGTAGGGGAATTTTCGAAACGGATTTTGCAAAACGCTGTAGTTTTGATATTGCAAATAAAAATCGTCTACATGCCAATTGTTGGCATGAAACTTTGCGATTTCTTCTGCGGGAATCGTTGGCGTTTTTACCAAATGTGTTTCAAAAAAATTAGTTAGATAACTCAACTCAGTTTGTGTTAACGTTCCTAAAAATATTAAATTCCATAAGTTTATACAACTCTATTACTAAAGATTTTACTTTATAATGAAACAATTAAATCTTCCTCATTTGTTTCATTGGGCATGTGTAATTTCAAATCTTGCAAAAATTTATTAGAAAATACACGCTGCATTTCTGTAGATAACACTCGGTTGCGATAGCTTTTCCATTCTTTCACTTTGTCACCAAACATATGTGTTGCCAAATCTGAAAATTCCCAATTGGAGTTTTTCTTCAATATATGGTAACTGGAATTTGGAACTATCGGTATCATCTTTGCTACAAGAGATTTATTAATTTACAAAAACCCAAAAAAACTTCGTAAAAATTGGTTAAAGCTTCACATAGGAAAAATGTTGGGCGGTTATATTTCGGCAGTAATCACTTTTGTCGTAGTAAATCAATTTACTGGTTTTGGAAACTGAAGAAAACAGCTAACATAACAACAGTAACAATCGAATTATTTATGAAGTGAATTTGGCATTTAACTCGTTAACAATATGTTCTATTTTTTTGTTTTTTGCTTCCTTTTCTAAAACTATTGCTGGAGCGTGTCTCAGTTCGCAATCTTTAATAGCACAACGTTCGCATGTTACTCCAACAGATTGTTGCTTGATCGTTGGATCTTCTAAAAATTTTAATTTTCGTTCCAACTGCTTATTGATGAGCAAACCAACACTGATGCTTCTGTAAGTATCTTCTTTAAAAGGATCGTTTGTGGCAGATGAAAACAACAAATATTTTGCACCATCGTCCTCATAATTAGAAATTTGAATGTTGAACTCATGACTATTTTTATTTTCACTGATATCTTTTAAAACTTGTAATGATATCCAGCGTCGGCAATAATGTTCATTGGTTTCATTAGCTCGTGGCGAATGCTGATGTGATAAATGAAGTTCTTTTTTTAAGTGAAATTTCTCGCTTCCAGCTTTATGTGTAAATCTTAGAAAGAATAAATTCTGAATATTAAATGCCTTGGGTAAAATATTTGTCAATCGTTGATAAAATGATTCTGGGGAAGCGTTAAAGGTTTGTAATATTTGTAAAAATGATTTTTTGTCAAAAGTTTCTTTAGCAAATAGCGTTTCTAGTTGCAAAGTCAAAGTATCTTTAGGAATTATCAATGCTCCCGCAAAATATGAAGCATAAAAATTATGAAGTACTTCATCAAAACTTTCAAATTTTATCCATGGAAATGTATATAATCTATCTGTGATTTTTAAAAAATTATAGGCGATTTCCTTCGCGTAGACAAATGTACGTTGTGCTTCGTCTATTCCGTCGGCTAACAATAAAGTTTTGGTTTTCGGCACAAAAACTGAACGCAAATTTTCTAAAGCTTCATATGAACTCAGTTCATTTTTATGAATTGTATATCCGTATTCTTCTATTAAAATTTCCTCCAAATAATTTGAAGAAATTGGTCGTGTCAAATCTACTTGATAAGCTTTTGAAAACGATAAAACCTGCGTTTCTAAATCATTAAAATAATTATTATTGGCTTCTTGAAATGAACGAACTGAAGCTAAAAAAAAGCTTTCTCGGCTAAAATTATAATGCTGCGCTATTTCAATAATTGTACTTATAAAAGCATTGACTTTTGCTGGTGCGTTGGCTACAATATCAATTAGATTGCTTTCTTTAATTCCAAAAAGTTCTAATGGAATTTCTTTTAAAATTTTTGATTGCAACAATTCTCCAATTGGAGCCAAGTTTTTGTCTAATTTTAACGAAACCATCTGATCGTAAGGCACATCCAATTTTTCAGACAGAATAACAATTTTATCTGGTTTTGGATATTTCTTTCCTTTTTCTATCTCGTTTAAATACGATTTTGACAACCCCGTAATTTTAGACAAGCCAAATAATGACAAATTCTTATCGGTACGTATTTGCTTCAGCTTTAAGCCAAATATGAGTTTTATATATTCTTGTTCCATAGTGAAAAGCAAATATAATCATTTTTGCGAATCGCATAAAAATTGCGAACAAGATTAATTTAGCGAACGTTCGCTTGTTTTTTTTAAAATCTTTATTTTAATATTGTCGTGTAAAACAATAAGATCATGGAAAACACACTTTTAAATCAGTCAAGAATTCAATTCACTAATGAAGTAAGAAATTATTATCCTGAAATTTTAACAGATGCTGCTTTGGAATTTATCACGGCACTTCATGAAAATTTTAATGACAAACGACTTCAGCTACTTCAAAATCGTGAAATGCAACAAAAGATTTTTGATACTGGAAAATTTCCAGAATTTCCAAAAGAGACAAAAAACATTAGAGAAAGTGACTGGACTGCTGGAGAAATTCCAAACGATCTTCAAGACAGACGTGTTGAAATTACGGGACCTGTAGATCGAAAAATGATTATCAATGCGCTCAACTCTGGAGCAAAAACCTTTATGGCCGATTTAGAAGACAGCAATGCGCCAACATGGAAAAACAACATAGAAGGACAAAAAAATTTAATAGATGCCAACAATAAAAGCATTTCTTTAATCGATACGAAACGTGGTAAATCTTACAAACTAAATAATGAAACCGCTGTGCTTTTAGTAAGACCAAGAGGTTTACATTTAAACGAAAGACATCTTGTTATTAACAACGAAGAAGTCTCTGGAAGCTTGGTTGATTTTGGATTGTACGTTTTCCATAACACCGAAACCTTACTAAAAAATGAAACAGCTCCTTATTTTTATTTACCAAAACTAGAGCACTATACTGAAGCACGTTGGTGGAATACTGTTTTTGAATTTGCTCAAAATTATTTAAATGTTCCAATCGGAACATTCAAAGCTACTGTTTTGGTTGAAACGATAACCGCTAGTTTTCAGCTAGACGAAATTATTTATGAATTAAAAGAACATATTGTCGGTTTAAATTGTGGGCGTTGGGATTATATTTTTTCGTACATCAAAAAATTCAGAAATCATCCAAATTTCATAATTCCAAATCGCGATCAAGTGACCATGACTACACCATTTATGGATGCTTATTCAAAATTGGTAATTCAACGATGTCATAAACGCGGAATTCTAGCTATTGGCGGAATGGCTGCTCAAATTCCTATCAAAAATAACGAAAAAGCAAATGCTGCTGCACTAGAAAAAGTACGAAAAGACAAAGAACGTGAAGTCAAAAATGGACATGATGGCACCTGGGTTGCGCATCCTGCATTGGTTTCTGTAGCCATGAATGAATTTGATAAGCATATGAAAACTCCAAATCAATTACAGGTAACCCGCGACGATGTCAAAATTACACAACAAGACTTAGTTGAACTACCAAAAGGTACAATTACAGAAGCAGGAATCAGGAAAAACATCAACGTTGCAATTTTATATACAGAAGCTTGGTTGCGTGGTTATGGTGCTGTTGCCCTATACAACTTAATGGAAGATGCAGCAACTGCTGAAATTTCAAGAACTCAGGTTTGGCAATGGCTCAAAAATGAGGCAACTCTCGAAGATGGAAGGAAATTTACAATTGAATTATATATAGATTTATTAGATGATGAAGTTGAAAAAATAATCACTGAAATTGGTAACGAAAACATAAAAAACAGCAAATTCAAATTAGCAATAGAGCTTTTTGACAAGCTAGTTTTGTCTGAAGAATTTGTAGAATTTCTAACACTTCCAGCATACAAACACATTTAAAAAAAACAATCCTGCGATTGCGGCAACAATCAACAGGATCTCATTATTAATATAAATAACGTATCACAAAATTATGAAAAATTTATCAAAAACCAGCTATAGTTCGGCACTAGACACGGTAAGAAACCTGAAAAAGAAATATGGCGAAACTTGGAATGAAATACATGCTGAAAGTGCGGCAAGAATGATGCTTCAAAACCGTTTTAAAACTGGTTTAGACATTGCTTCTTATACAGCAAACATCATGCGAAAAGATATGGCAGCTTACGATGCCGATGCTTCACAATACACACAATCACTCGGCTGCTGGCACGGTTTTGTAGCACAACAAAAAATGATTGCCGTTAAAAAACATCACAAAACAACGTCAAAAAAATATTTATATCTTTCTGGATGGATGGTTGCTGCCTTACGCTCAGAATTTGGTCCATTACCAGATCAATCTATGCATGAAAAAACGGCAGTTTCATCACTCATCAAAGAAATTTATGACTTCTTGCGCCAAGCAGATGCAATTGAATTAAATGACTTATTTAGAAGGCTTGAAAATGGAGAAGATGTGCAAAGCAAAATCGATAATTTTGAAACACATATTGTACCAATAATAGCTGACATTGATGCAGGTTTTGGTAATGAAGAAGCAACATATTTGCTCGCCAAACAAATGATTCAAGCTGGTGCCTGTGCCATTCAAATTGAAAATCAAGTATCAGATGCAAAACAATGCGGACACCAAGATGGTAAAGTAACTGTACCGCATGAAGATTTCATAGCAAAACTAAATGCAATACGATATGCGTTTATAGAATTGGGCGTTGAAAACGGAATCATCGTAGCTAGAACAGACTCTGAAGGTGCTGGATTGACTCAAAAATTACCTGTAAGTGAAAAACCTGGAGATTTGGCTTCGCAATATTTAGCCTTTGTTGAAGCAGAAGAAATTGCAATTACTGAAGCCAAAGAAGACGAAGTACTGCTAAAAAGAAATGGAAAATTAGTGCGTCCTATCCGATTACCAAATGGTTTATATAAATTCAAAAAAGGTTCAAACATCGACAGAGTGGTGTTGGATTGCATTACAAGTCTTCAAAATGGTGCCGATCTTCTATGGATTGAAACACCAACGCCAGACATAAAGCAAATTGCACATATGGTCAATCGTGTAAAAAAAGTAATTCCAAACGCAAAATTAGTATACAACAACTCTCCTTCTTTCAATTGGACACTTAACTTTCGAAATCAAGTGTATGAAGAAATGCTTCTTGAAGGCGAAAACATGACTGCTTACGATAGAAATAACTTAATGGATGCGCAATACGATGGTTCAGAATTATGTCATCGTGCAGATGAAAAAATCAAGACTTTTCAACTAGACAGTGCTAAAGAAGCAGGAATTTTTCATCACCTCATCACGCTGCCAACCTATCACACGACTGCATTACATATGAACAATCTAACAGAAGGATATTTTGGAAAAAACGCAATGTTAACTTATGTAAAAGACGTACAAAGACAAGAAATTCGCAAAGGTGTTTCTTGTGTCAAACATCAAAGAATGGCTGGTTCTGATCTTGGTGACGATCACAAAACATTTTTTGCTGGGGAAAAAGCCCTAAAAGCTGGCGGCGAAAAAAATACATCAAAACAATTTGAAGAAAAAAACAATACGACAAAAGTTGAAGAAAAGATAAGTGTACTTACTTAACCCAAACACATATAAAGTCTTACTTATCAACTTATATTCAATATAAAGAAAGTAGTTGTCAATTACGAGCGCAGTCGAGAAAGCATAGAAAATATATTGTTTTTATTGAATCTCGACTGCGCTCTCAAATTTTACATTAAATTCCTAAAAATCAAATAAATATAACTAAATAAATATATAACTCACTCATTCTGCACTACGAACTCATCTTGACTTTTATTTTTAATCGAAAACGAGTTAAAATTTATTCAAAACAAAACCATTCTTTAAAGTCTTAGTATCGCTATGGATAAAAAATAGCTGAAATATGGGCGAATTCTAGGAAACAGAAAAAATAAAGAAAAATTCTACAAATAAACACAAGTCTATAAATAATTTTCCAACAGCAATTCAAAGACAAGCCACATTTAAGACTTCCTCAAAACACCTTAACACTCTTTTAAGAAATATTAACATGATATTAGCTAATTTAGAAGCTTAAACTAAAAACCTAATGTTGAGAGCCAATCTTTCTGTCCTTTTCGGACTATTCTTTGCCTGCATCGCGTTTGCGCAAGACAAAAAAAACACTGAAAAATGGGATGTTTCCAATCCTAAAGGAGATTTCAATTACAAAGATCACAAATTTACAACCACCGAAGGTACATGGATGAACTTAGACGTAAGTCCTAATGGAAAAACCATCGTATTTGACATGTTGGGCGATATTTATACGATTCCTGTTTCTGGTGGAACCGCCAAAGCATTACGCACAGGAATTCCGTTTGAAATACAACCTCATTTCAGTCCAGATGGTTCTAAAATTCTCTTTACAAGTGATGCTGGTGGCGGCGATAATATTTGGGTAATGAACGCAAATGGTTCAGACGCCAAACAAATTACCAAAGAAAGTTTTCGTTTATTAAACAATTCCACTTGGATGCCAGATGGCAATGCATTCATCGCAAGAAAACACTTTACCTCAACACGTTCACTCGGTGCAGGAGAAATGTGGCAATATCACATTACTGGCGGATCAGGTTTACAAATCACCAAAAGGAAAAATGCACAACAAGACGTCAACGAACCTTCTGTTTCTCCAGATGGTCGCTACTTATACTACAGCGAAGATGTATATCCTGGCGGATCATTTCAATACAACAAAGATCCAAACAAACAAATCTACGTTATCAAACGTTACGACTTTCAAACAGGAAAAACGACACAAATTACTGGCGGACCTGGTGGCGCTTCACGTCCACAAATCTCACGTGATGGAAAAAAATTAGCGTTCATCAAAAGAGTTCGTACCAAATCTGTATTGTATTTGCACGACTTACAAACGGGCGAAGAATGGCCGTTATATGACGCTTTAGACAAAGACCAGCAAGAAGCTTGGGCTATATTTGGTGTATATCCAAACTTTAGTTGGATGCCAAACAATAACGAAATTGTCTTTTGGGCTGACGGGAAAATTCAGAAAATAAATATCACTTCGTTACAAGTGACTAACATTCCGTTTAAAGTAAATGCCAACATTCAAATTGCAGAAGCGGTTTCGTTTAATACGCCTGTATCACCTAAAAATTTCGATGCGAAAGTAATTCGCCAAGCAGTTACTTCTCCAGATGGAAAAACGCTCATATTTAATGCAGTTGGTTATCTATGGAAGAAAAACTTACCGAATGGCACGCCAAAACGACTAACGCAAGGAACTGACTTTGAATCAGAACCGAGTTTTTCTCCTGATGGAAAAGAAATTGTGTATGTTACTTGGAATGATCTCAACTTAGGAACTATTCGTAAAATTTCGATCAATGGTGGAAATTCGATGCAGCTATCTACCGAAAAAGGAAGTTTTAGAACACCTTCATTTTCTCTAGATGGAACGCACATTGTCTATCGAAAAGAACGCGGAAACAGCGATCAAGGATTTACCTTTGCTAAAAACGCAGGAATTTATACGATGAAAGCCGATGGAAGCAATTCAAAGTTCGTAACAGCACAAGGCGAATATCCTATCTTTTCTGCAGATGGGAAACGTATCTTTATCCAAACTGGCGGAACGTATTTTGGAAGTTTGACAAAAGCATTGCATAGCGTAAATCTTCAAGGAAATGACAAACGCACACACTTTACCTCAAAATATGCAAATAGAATTGTACCAAGTCCAGACAACAAATGGATTGCGTTTTCACAATTACACAAAGCCTATGTTGCACCAATGGTTCTTACGGGACAAACGGTAAATCTTGACAACAAAACAAAAGCTTTTCCCGTAGCACAAATTGCCAAAGATGCTGGCGTTAATTTACATTGGTCGCCAAATAGTAAAAAAGTAATGTGGACTTTGGGTGACGAATATTTCTCGAATGAAATTAAAAATAGATTCACATTCTTAGAAGGATCTCCTGAAAAAACGCCAGAACTTACCACAAAAGGAACAAAAATCAATCTCACTTTAAAAACTGACAAACCTAACGGACGAATTGCTTTTACAAATGCACGAATCATTACGATGGATAATGAAAAAGTGATTGAAAAAGGTACCATTCTTATCAAAGACAATCGAATTGAAGCCATCGGAACAAACATTCGCATTCCAAACGGAACGAAAACGTACAACATGACAGGAAAAACGATCATGCCAGGAATGGTAGATGCACACGCACACATTGGTGCTTTCCGTTATGGATTAACGACTCAAAAACATTGGCAATTCTATGCGAATTTGGCTTTTGGAGTCACAACTGCACATGATCCTTCCGCAAATACGGAAACAGTTTTCGCCTTATCGGAATTGGTAAAAAACGGAACGTTAGTTGGTCCACGACTCTACTCTACCGGATTTATCCTTTATGGAGCTGATGGCGATTTCAAAGCGGTTGTCAACAATCTAGAAGACGCACGATCGTCCATACGAAGAACAAAAGCATTTGGCGCATTATCGGTAAAAAGTTACAATCAGCCACGACGCGAACAACGTCAGCAAATATTACAAGCAGCACGCGAAGAAGGCATTTTTGTAGTTCCTGAAGGCGGATCGACATTCTATCACAACATGACTATGATTATGGACGGACATACTGGTGTAGAACACAATATTCCTGTTTCTCCTGTATACAAAGACGTTTTGGAATTATGGGGAAACAGTAAAACAGGCTACACGCCAACATTAATTGTAAATTATGGTGGTGTAAACGGCGAATATTATTGGTATCAAAAAACCAATGTTTGGGAAAACAAAAAATTACTAAAATACACACCAAGAGGAATCATTGATGCGCGTTCTAGACATCGCACCATGTTGCCTGATGAAGAATATAAAAACGGACATATCTTAGTTTCAGAAACGGTAAAAGCTTTGGCAGACAAAGGTGTAAAAGTAAATATGGGCGCACACGGACAATTACAAGGTTTGGGCGCACATTGGGAATTATGGATGATGGAACAAGGTGGCATGTCTCCAATGGAAGCTTTAAAAACAGCTACCATCAATCCGGCGGAATATATCGGTGCTGGAAACGATATTGGTTCATTAAAAGTTGGAAAACTTGCCGATTTAATCATCATGGATAAAAATCCTTTAGAAAATATTAGAAACACAGAAAGCATCACACACACCATGATTAACGGACGTTTGTACGATACCGAAACGATGAATGAAATTGGAAACGAATCCAAAGAACGCTCAAAATTCTATTGGGAAAACAATAAATACAACGCAGCATTTCCGTGGCATGAAGAATCAAATAGCTTTATGCGTCTAGGTTGCGGTTGTCATTTGGGACATCAATAGTCTTTGAAATTTTAAATGTTGAATGCTAAATTTTAAATGTAAAAATGAATTTGGGATTTTTGATTTACGAATTTTGATTTTTTCAAACGTCACTTCGAGTAAAATTATGCACATTGAGCGGAGTCGAAATGAAATAATTTTGTATCGAGAAGTACTTTGAAATGATAAAGGCATTAGGTCTAGGGAATTAGGAATTAGTTCGCTTCCCAAAAAACAAATATAAATTGAACAACTTAATGAACAACAAATAACAAAAATCTAAAAACAAAGTGATCTAGAAGCGAAGCGCTCCAATAATCAAAGAGCTAAGCAAGTCTAACTAACAAACCAACCTAAAATAAAATGAAAAAACTAATCCTACTTTTACTCACCTTTTCCGCTTTGAGTATGTCTGCACAAGATTTTACTATGGAAACGGTTAAAAATATGAAACCGCGTAATATTGGTCCTGGCGGAATGAGCGGACGTGTGACTTCCATTGCTGTTGTCACCGAAAATCCAGACATAATGTACGTCGGAACGGCTTCTGGCGGACTCTGGAAATCTACTTCGGGCGGCATCAAATGGAAACCAATTTTTGATAAAGAAGTGACAGCTTCTATCGGCGCAGTTGCCATTCAACAATCAAATCCAAGCGTAATTTGGGTTGGAACAGGAGAAGGAAATCCACGAAACAGTCTCAATGGTGGTTACGGAATCTATAAATCCTTAGATGGTGGCAAAAACTGGAAACTCATGGGATTAGAGAAAACACGCCATATTCATCGTGTTATTATTGATCCTACAAATCCTGACATCGTATATGTTGCCGCAATTGGCTCACCTTGGGGAGAACATCCAGAACGTGGCGTATACAAAACAACTGATGGTGGTGAAACTTGGAAGCAAATTCTATTCGCAAATAATAAAACTGGAGCTGCCGATTTAATCATGGATCCAACAAATCCAAATAAATTAATCGCAGCAATGTGGGAACACAAACGCGATCCGTGGTTTTTCAAATCTGGTGGCGAAGGTTCAGGTTTACACATTACGCATGATGGTGGAAAAACTTGGAAAAAACTCAGCGATAAAGAAGGGTTGCCAAAAGGTGATTTGGGAAGAATCGGAGTTGCCATCGCGCCAAGTAGTCCAAATATTGTATATGCTTTGATTGAAGCAAAGAAAAATGCACTCTACAAAAGTACTGATGGCGGATTCAAGTGGAAAAAAGTAAATGACAAAGCTGGAATCGGTAATCGTCCGTTTTATTATTCTGAAATTTATGTCGATCCGCAAAACGAAAATAGATTATATACCATTTTTACCTATGTAAATGTTTCTGATGATGGCGGAAAAAGCTTTCGACAACTCATGCCGGCGTATGGTGTAAGCAACGGAGTGCATCCCGATCATCACGCATGGTGGATTCATCCCAAAAATGGAAAATTTATGATTGATGGAAATGATGGCGGAATGAACATTACCAAAGATCGCGGACAAACATGGCGTTTTATAGGAAACTTGCCTGTAGCGCAGTTTTATCACATCAATGTAGATAATGAATATCCGTATAATGTGTATGGCGGAATGCAAGATAATGGTTCTTGGCGCGGACCTGCGTATGTGTGGCGTGCGCAAGGAATTCGCAACTCATATTGGCAGGAAATTTCGTTTGGAGACGGATTTGATGTTGTGCCAGATAAAGACGACTCACGCTACGGTTGGTCTATGAGTCAGCAAGGTTTTGTCTCACGATACGATTGGATAACAGGAAATAATTATACGGTAAAACCTACGCATCCTGATGCAGATATAAAGTTACGTTTCAATTGGAATGCAGCCATCAATATTGATCCTTTTGACAATAGCACACTCTATTTTGGAAGTCAGTTTGTACACAAAAGTACCGATAAAGGTTTGACATGGGAAGTAATTTCTCCAGATTTATCTACGAACGATCCTGAAAAATTGAAACAAGCTGAAAGTGGCGGATTGACGATGGATGCCACTGGCGCAGAAAATCACTGTACTGTTTTGGTTATTGAACCTTCGCCGCTAGAGCGAAACATGTTATGGGCTGCAACCGATGACGGACGTGTACATGTCACAAGAAACGGCGGACAAGAATGGACAGAAGTTACCAAAAACATTAAAGGCTTGCCCGCAGGAAGTTGGATTGTACAAGTAAAAGCTTCCAACAAAAAACAAGGAGAAGCGCTATTGGTTGCTAATGATTACAGAAGATTCAATTATGAACCTTACGCTTACCGAACGACTAATTATGGTAAAACATGGGAACGCATTGTAGATGCTTCTGATGTAAAAAGCTATACACTTTCTATCGTGGAAGATCCTGAAAATAAGAATTTATTGTTTTTAGGAACTGATGATGGATTATATATTTCGCTTGACGCTGGAAACAACTGGCAAAAATGGACTTCGGGTTATCCAACAGTTTCTACGAAAGATTTAGTGATTCAACCAAGAGAACACGATTTAGTGATTGGAACTTTTGGTAGAGCTGCCTGGGTTTTAGACGATATTCGTCCGTTGCGAGCAATTGCCAAAGATAAAAGTATTTTGTCTAAACATATTGCTTTGTTTGAACCTCCAACAGCGTATCAAGCGGCGTATCAACAGCCAACGGGAAGTCGTTTTGGAGCAGATGCAACCTATCATGGTGAAAACAAAAGAGGTGGCGCCATGATTTCGTATTACATCAAAAAGAAAGACCTACCGAAATCTGATAAAAAAGACAAGAAAGAGAAAGATGAAGCTAAAGAAAATGATGAAAAGAAAGTAAAATGGGATTCGATAAAACTTGAAATTTACAACAACGGAAAACTCATTCGCACCTTAAAAAATAAAGCACCGAAAGAAAATGGAATTCACAGAATATTTTGGAGAATGGATGAAAAAGGTGTAGACAGACCATCGAGAAGAATTTCTAAAAGCAAACGTGAACGCGGCGGAATTTCTGTAAAACCAGGAACCTATCAATTGAAAATGACGTATGGCGATCAGACTTCTGAAACGTCTATTAAAGTTGCGAGTGATCCGCGTTTGCAAGTTTCTCAGAAAAATATTGACGAAACCTACGCTGCTGGAAAGAAAATTGAAAACATGACACAAACTGCAGCAGATGCTGTAAAACAATTGGTAGAAAGCAAAAATACTGCAAAAAACTATCAAACGACACTTTCTAAATTAGACAAGAAAAAACACAAAGAAGCCATTAAGGAATCTAAAAATATCATCAAACGAATTGATGAAGTCATTGCGCTCTATTTAGGAAAAGAAGACAAACGACAAGGAATCACGAGAAATCCTGAAGTGAATGTGATGCAACGTATTGGCGCTGCAAATTGGTATGCTAGTTCACGACAAACAGGATTGACAAGTACCGAAAAACAGTTAATGCAACATGCCGAAGACGCACTAAAAGATGCTTTAAACAAAACAAATACGTTTTTTACTGACGAATGGAGCAACTATCGAAACGCCATGGAACAAATTGACATTAAACCATTTAAAGAAACAAAGACGTTTCAATTAGATTAAGAAATTGCAATTGTTTGTTTTTGTTTGATTATCTACTTACCTTGTTAAACAGAATTAAAAACGCAAACTAAACCAATATATAATGAAAAAAGCTATATGCATTCTTGCAACTGGATTACTGTTAATTTCTGTAAGCTGTAAAGGCGAAAAGAAAGACGATAAAAAGCCAGAAGCAACAGAAAAAACTGAAAAAACAACAGCAGAAACTAAAAAAGTGAAATTCGCTTTAGAACCAAAAAGTGACAGTAAAGTTTCTGGAAATGTTGTCTTTACCGAACGAGATGGAAAAGTATCTATGACAGCGATTATGGAAGGATTAACACCTGGAACACACGCCATTCATATTCATGAAAAGGCAGATTGTTCTTCGGCAGATGGAAAATCGACTGGCGGACATTGGAATCCAACAGCTCAACCACACGGAAAATGGGGAGTTGCAGAAGGATATCATAAAGGTGATATTGGAAATTTTACCGCAGAAGATAACGGACAAGCAACAATTACTTTTGAAACCGATCAATGGTGTATTGGATGTGATGATGCTACTAAAAATATTATCGGAAAAGCAATTATTGTACACCAAGGAACAGACGATTTTGTATCGCAACCTTCTGGAGCAGCTGGCGCGCGTGTGAGCTGTGGCGGAATTATTAAATAAGAAAATAAAAAATAGTATATTTATAAAGCTACTTTCTTTAAAGTAGCTTTATTTTTGTGTATAATTTAACGAAAGCATGAATCCATCAGCAAAAGGCTGGATCAAAAAACTATTAGCCGAATACAACGCACATACAGAAACACTTGCGGTTTTTTCGCTAGACGATTTGTATAACGAATTGAAAGCCTGTGGTTTTGTTTATGGAACAAACTTTCGTGCCATTTTTGATCGAATTGACAATTCCGATCTAACCCATGAAGAATTGTGTAAAGTCAATTTAGTACTATCATTCCGTTTTGTACACGAACACTACAAATCTCAGCATAACTTTATAGATAGCATTACTAATTTTTACAACCTTGTAGATGACTATAAAAGTTCTTTCTTTGAAGAATTATTTCTTGGGAAGAAAAAGTCTTTCGATTTGCTCGAAAGTATGATTAACAAACGTATTGCAATTGATGATAATGTCATCACAAAAAACTTCAATTATTTCATTACCAACACCTTATTGTTTGTTGATGTATTGGCATATGAAAAATATTTGCAAACTGGCGATGTTACTGATGCATATTTACGTGATATAGAAGCTACAATTGAAACGATCATTTTTGCTGCGCTTGACTTAAAGAAAGAAAAAACAGAATACGACGAAAGCTTAATTAGACTGTTTGAAGCTTCTTTCCGCTATCACAACCGCGAACGTTTGCATTATGAAAATGTCATTTCGAAAATAACCAATCCGTTAACCAAATATTACATTATTGATTTGGTATGCATGACCTTTTGGACAGATAAAGTGATTGACAATGAAGAACGCAAATTTTTAGATCGTTTGGGAGAAGATTTACAAATGCCAACTGAAATTTTGCTAAAAGCGACTGATGATATTTATGTGTTTTATACGGAACACAAAGATGATATTGCACTGTTGAAATCGCGCAATATGGTACAAAGTTTCTATGAGAACTCTAGTAATATGGTAAAAAAACTCATCAATAGAAACAAAAAACGTTTGGCTACAGAAATGTATGAAAGCAAAGAATTGATGATTTTACTAACGCAATCTACCACACGATCACTCACAGATGAAGAACAAAAACGCGTCAAAGATCAGTTATTAGATATTTTTAAAAGTATTCCGAGTTTGGCAATCTTTATGTTACCTGGCGGCATGTTGTTGTTACCAATTGTGATTAAATACATTCCTAATATTTTACCTTCCGGATTTGATGATAATCGAGTTAATGAAAAAGAAGATTGATTTTTTTTATTTTTTGTGGATTTATTTTTGTCAATTCGTTTCAATCACTTGTATTTTATGAAAAAAATCTTCAAGCTATTTTTATTTTTTTTATTTATTTTTTTTATTTCCTGTACCTATGAGAAAGGTAACATTACAGATGAAATGACTTCCGATTTGATTTCTTTTAACTATGAAGAAATTGATTATAATCATGAAGAAAATGGAAAAATTATTTCTGCTGGTTCAATAATCAAACATAAAAAAGATAGTATACTTACCATTGATTATTACGCTGAAGAAGTTGGATGCCCAGTATTTGAAGGTGGTTTTATAATGATTGGCGATACACTTACTTTATATTATCAAGATATAAATTTTAGACTTGTCAAATATATTGGATTGTTTAAACTTAGCTACACTATTGACATTAAAAACCTTGATTACAAAAACATTGAGGTAATTCGACTAAAAGCTGTCAAAAAAGGGTTTTCTTTTAAATAGATTCAAATTCATAAAACAATACTCACACATTTATAAATAACGACCAACACTTTTTACAAAATTTAAATATTCTCAGTAGATTCACACTAAATTAAAAATCAAAAACTTATGAAAACACGTTTTATAATTGCTTTGTTTGCTATAGCTTTTACTTTGTCACTTGCACATTCACAAAATCCTGTATATACTGACCTTGATTCTGGATCAAAATTTAGTTTCGTCACGTATGGCGGAATCGGTTATGCTGTTGTGGATAATGACAATCAACCAAAATATAATCTGAATGCCAATACTGCTGATTTTTTAATCAATTATCGCATAGGGAAACGTTACGGAATCGCCACAGGAATCGGATTTGATCGTTTAAGCGGAAACGCCTTTAATGCTGGTGGAAACTTTTATCACGAACGTGGAACGTTGAGAATTCCTGTGTTGTTAAGTGTAAACTATAACATAGCCGAAAAAGTTCGCCTGATGGCTAATATTGGATTGTACGGAAAAACAGTATTGAAAGACGAATACAGCTTTGTTGGTGGAAACGTTGACGATATTTATGAAGGTTGGAACTTCGGATTTCAATCAGGAATTGGATTGGCGTACAACTTTTATAGTAAAATGAGTCTTGGAATTATGTTTAGCAATCAAGCAGATTTTACACGACTTGACAGCGATCAAAATTCGGGAATCAATGACGAACAAAAAATCGCTGGGTTAAACACCGTTGGCTTGTTGTTCGGAATTAATTTTTAAATCAAGAACATATTATAAAACTTAAAAACGAATAGGCATTGTATGGTTTATTCGTTTTTTGTTTTTTGTTTTTTGTGAATTTATCCTATGAATTTCAGAATTCACTTAGAAAACTAACGTGAGTTCGAAGTAAGAATTTTAGTTTGAAACTTTTCTTTTCCGCAGTATAGCAGGAGTTTTTCGTTAAAAATTTTGAAGCCTTGGAGAAAATTTAGAAAAATTCATGCGGTTTTAGTTTTTCCCAAAAAGAAAAACTAAAAATACCTCTGGAAAAGTTCCCTTTCTTTTGTTTCTTTTCTTTGGGTAAGCAAAGAAAATGAAAATAAAACCCTAAAAATGAAACATATAGCAGAGTTGTTTTTAAAATTACTATAAATATAAATTGAATGATTTTTATCGAACTGACGTAAAACTGCTAATACCTAATTCTCAAAACCAACTACCTGATTTGTAGTTTTTTTGTGGATTTGTTTTAAGAACTTCTTTATTTACTTTGAAATACCTCTTATTTCACTACTAGATTCTCAATACTAGTATCTAATCATCAATTCAACCAATTTTTAAAATCTTTTACACGTTCTCTACTTACAATGATATCTTGTTCGTTGAAATTATGGAGTTTTATTTGTAAGCGGGAATTTGTGTAACTCACAATGTCTTTAATCGCGTTGATATTGATGTAAAACTTACGACTGACACGGTAAAAAATTTCAGGAGATAATTCGTCTTCCAAATGTTCTAAGGAAGTTTCTAAAAGATAGTTTCTTCCTTCTACAGTATGTGCGTATGTTCCTTTATTTTCGCTGTAAAAACATTCTATTTCGTCTACAGGAATCATTTTTAAATGCTGTCCTACTTTTACAGTATAGCGTTTTTTATAGGTACGTTCAATCGGATTGACCAATAGTTTTTTGATGTCGTCAAAATTGAGTTGTACATTTTGTGTTTTTGGGGCGCGCGATTTGTATTTTTCTACAGCAGTGACCAATTCGTCTTCATCAATCGGTTTGAGAAGGTAATCAATACTGTTCAGTTTGAACGCTTGCAATGCATATTCATCATACGCCGTTGTAAAAATAATGGCAGAAGTGATATCAATCGTTTCAAAGATTTCAAAAGACAAACCGTCAGATAATTGAATGTCTAAAAAGATCAAATCTGGATGCTCGTTTGCTTGAAACCACGCAATAGATTCTGCTACAGAGTGTAACATTGTTTCCACTTGAAGTCCTTCTGCTTCTAACATACGATTGAGCCTTCTTGCTGATGGCTTTTCGTCTTCTATGATGAGTACTTTCATTTTTTATTGATTGGTTTGTTGTTTTTTGTTGTTCGTTTTTTGTTTACACTGAGCGGAGCCGAAGTGTAGATTTTACATTTATAATTTCAAAAAAGCCTATTCCCAATTTCGTTTATTATCAGACATGTATTGCTTAATTTTTCGTTCTTCCCAGCTTTTCCCTAGAAATAAGTCAGGACCAAAAACACCTGCGGCATGAAATGCGAGTCCAATTCCCCAGAAAAATGCTGTTGAAAAGTGTCCAAATTTCCAAAAAGATTCGCCTTTGCCCAAATTAAAACCAATAAGTGCTAGGATAAATACATTGATAATGATGTATGAGGCTAAATGTCCGTAAAACCCTTTGAGTTTATCTACTTTTTTTTTAGCGCGCAAGTAACGTTCTTCTTCTTCATAACTTCTATTATATTCTGATGAAGTTGATGTTTTTGTTGTTGTTGAAGGTAATCTTTCCATAATTTTTTCTTTTTTAACGACGTATATCTTCGTTCATATATTGTTGAATTTTGCGTTCTTCCCATTGACTTCCTAAGAATCCGTTTTTAACAAAAACATTGAATGCATGAAATCCTAGTCCTATTCCCCAAGCTAGCCAAACAACGAATGTTCCTGTATCAAAAAAGCTTCTTCAAAAGTTTCGCCATTGCTAAGGTTTTCCATTATTTTTTTGATACTGATGAATAAATTTACACAGATATAAATCAGTAAGTGAATGTAAAATCCTTTAATATTTTCTACCTTTTTCTTGGCGCGAATGTATGCTTGTTCTTCCTGATAATTTTTGTTTTCTATTATTTCCATCGCTTGCGTTCTTCTTGTTCCATGTATTCTCTTATTTTACGTTCTTCCCAGTTTTTACCAAAACGTCCATCTTCGATGTAAACGCTCATGGCGTGAAAAGCCAATCCAATTCCCCATCCAAACATAGGAAACCAAAACCAGTGAAATTGTGGTACCGTTTTTAGGTTGATGAATATTAGAAACGGAATTACCAAACAGTATGATAATAAGTTATAGTAAAACTCTTTTAGTTTTTCTACGTGTTTTCGTGCTCTTATGTATTGATCGTCCAATTCTTTTTCGGAAGATCCAATTGCTTTTTGTCTCATAATTTCTTTTTGTTTTGTGAGCATCGGAATTGCCACTTGGAAGTCCGACGCAGTTTTGTAAATATAAACTTCGCGTTGGGTAAGTAAATCGTATCGTTGCCTGATATTGTTTAAACCTACTCCACTACTCTTTTTTACTATTTGTTTTTCTTGAAGATTGTTTTCTATGATTAAATTATTTTGATCTTCATATATTTTTATGTGTAACGGTTTGGATGGTGTCACCATATTGTGTTTTACCGCGTTTTCCAGCAATAGTTGAAGTGACAAAGGCACAACTTTACTTTCTGGATTTTTCGCAGTTTCAGGAGCTTCAAAAATAATACTGTCTTCAAAGCGCATTTTTAACAAGCTCATGTAGGTTTTTGCAAATTTTAATTCCTCATCAACTGTGACCAATTCTTTATTTTTTTGTTCTAATACGTACCGATAAACCTTTGACAATCCTGAGGTAAATTTTTGCGCTTGACGCGGATTTTCATCAATTAAAGAACTTAATACATTTAAACTATTGAATAAAAAATGCGGATCTAGTTGATTTTTTAATGCATCAAACTGTGCAGAAGCTGTTCCTGCGATGATTTTTTGTTCAGTAACTTTCTTTTTTTGTAATTCCTTGTAAAAGTATATCGCATGAAAAAACACAGAGAATACAATGGTTATCAGTAAAGCACTTACGTAAAATTCAGCATTTTCCGTTTGGATGAATTCCTCATAACTTTCTCCTTCAATAAAGATTTCTTGCACCATTCGCACTAAAAAAACCGTAAAAATGGTAATGACAACCGAACCTACAATTCCAATAAGCAAACGGTATTTTTTCATCGTTTTTGTCCACCTCAACTCTGAGTTTAAGTAACTAAAAAAGTATGAGTTTACGATACTTATAGGAATGCAATACATGCAGTAATACCCGAAACTAACTAAGAATCTTTTGTTGAAATGTATAGCTTTATCGCCCATATAATCGAACATCAAATCTTTTCCTAATAATAAAATAGCGATGATAAATCCGATAAATACAACTTTGCTAAACTCTTTCATTGTGGTTTCTTTTGTAGACTTCTTTCAAAGATACTAAGGTTTTTTGAACGGTACGATTACTTTTTACAATCTTCTACCAATTGTATTGCGCGTTCTTTTCCCCAACTTGGTTCAAATCCTTTTGTAGCAGTTTCATTTTCAAAAAGTGTTTTGGCGCGTTCCAGCTCTTTACAAAATGGTGCTGTATCTTTTCCGAAGTATCGTGCGCTTCCCATATCCCATTCTGCTTTACACAATACAACTCGTGGATTGTCTTTATCCATTGCGTATGCTTTTGCGTAAATTTCACTTACTTTCGGTGCATATTGCATTCCGTAAGTTGCACCATCGTACGCAACCCAAACTGTATATAACATGGCTTGCATAATCATAATTTCTGGATTATTTGGTGAAATACTTGTTGCATGATCTAATTGTTTTTGTGCTTTTTCTAATTGCTGAGAAAGCTTACTTTTATCTTTAATGGCAAAACCTCCTAAAATATTTATTTGTGCCGCGTAATAAGAAGGCAACCATTCTTGTGGCGCTGCTGCGGAAATACGCTCAAATAAATTTGCGGCTTCTGCACTTTTATTTTCTTCTAATAATGAAAACGCTTTTTGCATGCCTTTTTCATATTTAGTTTGTGCATTTGCAACGATTCCGAAGCCTACGAGCGCTAAAATTAATACTACTTTTTTCATTGTTCTTGTTGTTTTTGATTGTTTACTGTACTGTTTTTTTGTTTTTATATGAATTTTCAGATAATTGAAAAAACATATGCTACGATGGTGAATGCGATACTGATCATTTTTTGATTGTTTTAATTGTTTCTGATTGATGGTTCAAATATCTAACAAAAGTGAGCACTGCAAAAAAAGAAACTACTGAATTGTAATTTTTTAAGGATGAATTGTCGTTGGGTTGGTTTTTGTATTTCGACTTCGCAAAATGTATCAGCTTTTTGGATTTTGGGTTTTGGTTTTTGGGTTTTGGGTTAAATATTATTTCTACATTTTGTTTTAAAGTGTAAACTCTTAAACTTATAAACACATAAACTTCAATTTTTGTTTATTCGTTTTTTGTTTTTTGTGGATTTGTCCTGAGAACTTCAAAAGTCACTTTAAAACTTACGAATACCCAATTCCCAAAACCTAGTGCCTTACCCAGCAAAAGTAATTTCCCTATGTGTAGGTATTTCGTAGCGTTGTGGTTTTTCTACATTTATTATACTTAACCGAAACATCATATCAATGCAATTTTCATCAATCTTAGGCACTTTTTTATCTGTTACCATTTATACATTATTAGTTTATAATTTCCTTGCAACAGTCCTTTTTTGTTTTAAAAGAGAACTTTTAACCGAAAAAAAAAGAATCCACAATTTTCAACAAGTTTCGTTAGTCATAACTTTTATAGGAATGCTTATTTATTTTGGCTTCACAAAAGTAGAAGCGACACATATACAATTACTTCCGTGGATTTGGGGTTTTTTAGCCGCACATATTTTCTCAGCTCGAAAAAAACGTTGGATTAACGAACTGCTCGGCTTAGGAATATTACTTGCCATTACCATCATTCTTTTTTTTAAACAAACTGAAATTATTCAATTATTTACTGAAGAAACCATTACAACAATTCCAGCTTTGGTATACATTATTTATGGCAGTGTGGGTTTTGTTTTAGGTGGATTACTTTGGCAGAAAACCTCAAACAGATAACATGATTATTGTATGCAGACTTGTCTTTTTGTCATGCGAATGGTTGGTGCGTTTTTTTAGAAAGTATTTTTCATATTGATAAAGATGTATATTTGAACACTTCAACAAATACTTAACATGACTAAAAAGATTACAAAAGATAGTATTCCGTTACTTTTAATATATGTATTAATGATGGTTACGCTGATAAAACATGTGACATCTGATATTACTTTACATCAGAAGCATTACATAAGTTTTGCTTTAATTTTAGTTTCAACATTTCTGTACTTTTTTAATAGAAAATGGTTTGTACATTTTTTCTTTTTTGTGTTGCTGATCGGAACTTTCGACTTAATTCATATTTTTTATATCAACATGAAAATTACAATCTCATTCATCAATATCAACCTCATCTTTTTAATAGTATTTGGGATACATTTAATTCTCAATAAATTGATAGACGATAATTTATTTCCTGAAAAGAAAAATAAAGCATAAAAAAACGCCACAAATACTATCTCATAAGCATTTGTGGCGTTTGTAACTTTATATCGAGGCTAAAGTCTTCGTTATTTTGTATAAATCGCAGTCTGTCCTACTTGAAAGTGAATTGGTACATGTCCAGGATCTTTTTTAAACATGTACAAATCTTTTTGTGGTTTTTCAAATAACATGATAATGTCTGAACCGCCGAATCTAAATTTTCCAAATTCTTGTCCTTTCACTACTTTCTGACCAACTTTGATGAGTTTTTCCGCAGGAACTCCTTTTGGTGGATTTGCTTTTGTGTACATCATTACACCTGAAACTTGTGCCATTCCGATAGGAAGTATGGCAACTTTTCCAACTTCTTTTCCGCCATCTACAATGACCAATCCGCGCGCTTGCTCAAATTCGTATCCATCTTCCGAACCATCTGGTGCGTCCCATTGTCCGTCTTCGGTCATTTCTACGTTTAAGTATACTTTTCCACGAATGTCTTTAATTTCCAGCACTTTCCCTTTTATTGGTGTGTGAAAACGGTGATAATCGTACGGTCCTAAGAAATAATGTACAAACGTTCCGCCGTAAAAATCTTTCGCAAATTTACTGCCATCAAGCAATTCTTTTACCGTTCCAATAGCGTGTGTATGTTTGAGACGTTCTGTTGTTTTTTCTCCGTTTGCGTCCAACACATTTCCTTTCGAGTCAATTTTGTAGTCTGCTTTGTATGTACAATCTGCTGGAGCAACAATGGTTGTATTGTCATCTGGTGCTGCAATTGGACGTAATGGGGAAATTCCCGTTTTCGCATCCGCATTGTTAAATTCTCTATAAAAGAACTCATTAAACGTTGTCCAACTTTCAGAATTATCACTATATAAAGGATAGTTATACATCGGATTATGACGGAACGAGTAATAACTTTCTTTGGTAAACGACTCTTTTGTATCTAAAAATGCGCCCCAAGCTTTTGCAAATTTCTGTAACCATTTGGCAAACTTTGGAAAACTCTGCATGGAAAGTTCTGATCCTTCTACTTTTTGATCTACCAACCAATAAAACTGACATAGTAAGTCGTACACTTTTTGGTTATAACCATTGGAAGAATCGGTGCTTTTCCAAGCATTCGGATAGTTTGGATCGCTGCTTTCGTCAGGTACCAAACGTACGTACATATCTAAATAATCGTAGTAATGTTCAATCGTTGTTGGCCATGCATTTCCGTTAAATTCGTCATTTAAAGCATTGTATAAATCTGAATTTAATTCTTTCTTTGCTGCAATATTTGCTGCTTTTAAAGAAACTAATAAGGCTTTTTTCATTTCTGAATTTTTACTCAGTAACTTATCCAATTCTCTAACAATGCCGCTGTGTTTAAAGCTTGATTTGTGTTTCATAATACTAATTTTGGCTTGGGTTAATATGTTTCTCAAATGTATGACTTATGCAAGGAGAAAATCAGCGTAGAATTATCCTAATTAAAAAAACAGGTAGATTTGCGTACTTTTGAAACTACAATTTATCAAGATGATTCAAATTCGAAAAGCAACTACAGAAGATATCGAAAGCATTGCCATTATTGGTCGTAACACATTTTTAGACACTTATTTACCAAATACTCCAAAAGAAGCGGTGGAATCTTTTGTAAAAAAAGCTTTTGCTGTTGAAACGCTTGCGGCGGAATTTAACAATGCTAACATTCATTATTATGTAATTTTTGTCAATGAAACACTCGCGGGTTATTCCAAAATTCAACTCAATGTACCAAACGAAACTGTTGAAGCGACGCAAGTTACCAAACTCGACAGGTTGTATGTTTTAAAAGAGTTCCACGGACAAAACATTGGCGCACAACTTTTTCAATTCACGATTGAAGCTTCAAAAAAAGCAACACAACAAGGCATGTGGTTGTATGTTTTAATTACGAATGAACGCGCATTGCGTTTCTATCTGAAACATCACTTCAAAATTACAGGCGAATACGATTTTAAGATTTCTGAAACGCGCTACAATCCAAATTATGTGATGTATTTGTCATACTGATAACGGTCTGTTGTATGTTTGGAACTCAAGGCTTCATAGGTTGTTTTTAAAGATCATTTTTAATGAAAATCAAAATAATAACGTCCATTATAATTGGCAAAAAAACCATTGATCGCTAAAATTATTTGAGCTGAAAATGTACTACCATTTTGCCAATCAGGAGCATTTCCCCAATAATCGCTCCAATTTACTGGCATTTCTTCCAAGTCATTATCTGGAATATTATCTACATCAATGGGTCCAAAATCGCCATCAAAAGTAAATCCCCAAATTCCTATTTCAATTTCATCGTGAAGTATTTGTGTATCAGCATTAATTGCTAAGATGCTGGCATTTACTTCGTCCATTGCATCTTCTGTGGTATAAATTGTTATTTGGTTTTCATAATCGCCATTTACCAACCAATATAGCAAATTCTCGGTCATTAATGAATCATCGTCCCAATGAGCAAAAGCGCCACGATTGGTCGCGCTACACCATAAAGTTACAGGACGACATGGTCCGCCTTGCGCGGAGTAAAACCCTGTGATATTTCCGTCTTCTGCTTGGTCATATAATCCCCAACTGTGTTGCGGTATGTAGTAATAATGCATAAAATATTTGTTTTGAATGAACCTACTCTATTTATGGCTTTTCGGATTCCGCCGTAAGGTTCAAATATATTTTAATCATCAATTTTTACGTTCAGGGTTTTCCCTACTTTTAAAAATTAGGAGTTATCAATTATAGCGTATAAAAAGTAAGCTGAATCAAAAAATCTATTCTTCATATTTTTATTTTTGATGAACCATTCTTGTAAAAGTTTTCACCGAGAAATTGTAAATTGCTAATTATTTTTAAAGAAAGATACTGCATGAAATTTTTCCCAACAACGGAACGTTCATTTCGGTTAATAGACACACAATCAAAAACTATTGATCGTTTGAAACGAAGGACTGATCCATCGGAAAAGCTCACTTTTAAGTATACAGACAGATCATTTCGTGGAATGATTACCGAAAATAAATTCAAACTAATTTCTTCTGCAATTAGGAAAAATGTGTTTTGTGTCATGAAAGGAGAAATTAATGATAAAACAGGTTATGTTTGCGTTGAAATTCACAAAGCCTTTAAAGTTCTTTTGAGTATCATTTTATGTTTTCCTATGGTTGGTATTACCATTGCAATTCTAGTAGATAAAGAAAAATTTCACCCTGTTCTTATTTTAGTTGCCATCCTACAGTTTTTAATGATTCGCTATATCTTTATTGCATTTGCTTTTAAATACGCTTCTGGATATAGTATGAACAGATTGCGCGATGTGTTGGATGTAGAGTTTATAAATAAGTAAACACAACTTAATTTTCAAAATATGCTTCATAAATAAAAATTCAAATTCAATTCTTTTAAAGAACTAAAAAGTGATAAAAAATTCAATCTGACTTCTCAAATCCCGCCAATCTATTTCCCAAAAATAGACTTCAAAAATTGTGTTGGCGTAATCATTTCATGCTTTTTAAACTGTCTATTAAAATAACTCGTATTGTTAAAACCAGATTTGTAAGCAATTTCAGAAATTCTCAGGTTTTTTGACTCTTTAATGAGTTTTTTAGCAAACTTGATACGCTCTGAATTGATATAATCTATCGGAGAAACACCCAACGTATTTTTAAATTGCTTGTGAAAGTGTGAAGTACTCATGTATGCTTGCTTTGCCAAAGAGTCTACATTGATATCTTTATTCGTCAAATGCATTTTAATATATTTTATCACTGAACCTATTCGTGTATCTGTGAACATTTGATCTGCATCATTGATAATCAGCGATTTTGCTTTGGTTTGTAGCAAACGCACAATTAATTCCTGAATCATCAAATCAAGCAACATATCTTTAGAACTTGTATCATTTGTAAACGTATGCGTAAGTCGCTGTACCAAATGATTCACATCAGTATTATTAATTAAATGGGAAGCTTTTTCGTCTAAGTTCCAATTGTTATTTTCATTCTCAATCTGTACTGATTGATTAAATTTCCCCACAACTTCTTCTATCTTACTTGTGTCAATTCCTAATGCCAAGCACTGCGTTGGCGAATTTTTTGTCGCTAACGGAAAATCAATAACCATTTCTTTATTGGTTGGCATTACTACCGATTCTCCCGGAAAAAAATCAAACGCCTCAAAACCATCTAAATGCATCACTTTCTTTCCTGTAAGCATGCTCGCGATAATTGGGAAGTCAAATGTCAGCGAAACTTTCTCAGCAAAAGCATAGGTTTCATAAATATTTAATTCGGCATATTCTGCACTATACGTAGTTCTGTTTTCTACCAAAGTAGTGAGTTTTCTGTGTTTTTTATGTTGATTTAGTAGTGATTGCATGTTCAATAATACAAAAAATTAAGCGTTGAAAATCAATATAATAGATATGTGCAAAAGTTTAATATATATGTTCAATATAATGAGAATATGACAAACTAACTTTATAAAAATTAATAATTCTTTAAAAAATTAACCTCTAAAAAATTAAATCAACAACAATATGAGTTATTCAAAACCAACATTTAAAGAGAAATATCACAACTTTATCAATGGTGAATTTGTTGCTCCTTTGGGCGGACAATACTTTGACAATACATCACCAATTGACAATAGCTTAATTGCAAAATATCCACGTTCTCAAAAAGAAGATGTAGAATTAGCATTAGATGCTGCCAATGCTGCCAAAGAAGCTTGGGGAAACACTTCCGTAACCGAAAGAGCAACTTTAATGAACAAAGTGGCAGATATTATTGAAGCTAATTTAGAAGAATTTGCCTTGGTTGAAACCTGCGATAACGGAAAACCAATTCGTGAAACATTAAATGCCGACATTCCACTTTGTGTAGACCATTGGCGTTATTTTGCTTCCTGTATTCGTGCCGAAGAAGGTTCTGCAACAGAATTGGATGCGCACACACTTTCCATGAATATAAAAGAACCGCTTGGCGTTGTTGGACAAATTATTCCATGGAATTTTCCTCTATTGATGTTATCGTGGAAATTACCTCCAGCACTCGCCACAGGAAATTGTGTGGTGTTAAAACCTGCTGAACAAACACCAGCTACCGCAACCTTATTAATGGAAAAAATTGCAGATGTATTTCCTCCTGGTGTCATTAACATTATACACGGTTTTGGTCCAGAAGCAGGAAAGCCAATAGCTTCTAGCTCACGTGTTGATAAAGTTGCCTTTACAGGAGAAACGACTACGGGACAATTAATTATGCAATACGCTTCTAAAAACCTCAATCCTGTAACCATGGAACTCGGTGGAAAATCGCCAAATATCTTTTTTAACAGTGTGATGGATGCGGATGACGAATTTTTAGACAAAGCTATTGAAGGTGCCGTTTTATTTGCGTTCAATCAAGGGGAAGTTTGTACGTGTCCGTCACGAATTTTAGTGCAAGAAGACATTTATGATGCTTTTATGGAACGTGTGATCGCTCGAACAAATGCCATCATTCAAGACAATCCATACGACGTAAACACCATGGTTGGCGCACAAGCATCAAACGATCAATATGAGAAGATTCAATCCTACTTTCACATTGGAAAAGAAGAAGGTGCAAAAGTGTTGACAGGTGGAGAAGCCAACAAATTGGAAGGTGATTTGGCAAACGGATTTTACATCAAGCCAACTTTGTTAGAAGGACATAATAAAATGCGTGTTTTTCAAGAAGAAATATTTGGTCCAGTTGCTTGTGTCACAAAATTTAAAGACGAAGCAGAAGCTTTGGAAATCGCAAATGACACTTTATATGGTTTAGGAGCTGGTGTTTGGACGCGTGATGCACATCAATTATATCAAATACCAAGAGCGATTAAGGCTGGACGTGTTTGGGTAAATTGCTATCATGCATATCCTGCGCATGCACCATTTGGTGGATATAAGAAGTCAGGATTTGGTAGAGAAAATCACGTAATGATGCTAAATCATTATCGCCAAACAAAAAATATGTTGATTTCGTATGACAAGAATAAATTAGGATTCTTTTAGGATGACAAATATGTCACTTTGACATCTTGCATACTATTTTAACGTCAGTTCGATATAAATCATTCAATTTATATTTATAGTAATTTTAGAAATAATTCTGCTATGCAATTCATTTTTAGTGTTTTATTTTCATTTTCTTTGCTTACCCAAAGAATACTGAATCAAGTTCAGCACAGGCATCAACAAAAGAAAGGGAACTTTTAGTTCGTATGATTTCTATTTCCAATTATGGAACTCATGAATCTTTGATTTCCAGAGGTATTTTTAGTTTTTCTAAATTTTCTCCAAGGTTTCGAAAATTTTTAACGAAAAACTCCTGCTATACTGCGGAAAAGAAAAGCTTCAAACTAAAATTCTTACGTCGAACTCACGCTATTTAATATTAATCTTCAAATTTCGTATTTTTTTATTCAAAATTTAGCTATGGAAAGAATCGCAATCACAGAAAAAGCTGCTGAAGTTGTACAACAACTTAAAAAACAACATGGAAACCTCATTTTTCATCAAAGTGGCGGTTGTTGTGATGGTTCTTCTCCGATGATTTTACCTGAAGAAGATATGTACTTGGATGAAAGCGACGTTCATTTAGGGAAACTAGAAGGCGTGAATTTTTATATGAATCAAGATCAATTTGAATATTGGAAACACACACATTTAACTGTTGATATAACAGAAGGCAGAGGCGCGAGTTTTTCCCTAGAAATTCCGCTTGGATTACGATTTATCATTCATTCCAGATTGTTGACAGAGGAAGAAAATGCGGTTTTAAATTCATAATTATGAATTTAAATTTTGAATTATTCTATCGTCTAAACGTCTTGCGAGGAGTTTACAACGTGACAATCTTTTTCTTTATGTAAATTGTTTGCTTTGAAATGATAGTAAAGCTAGCGCGAGTTTAAAACTCGCGCTAGCTTTTTATATACCAACTTTTTTATAAATAAGTGAATTTAAATCTCAATACTAAAACCTCAACGCTTAATACTGCAAACGTAGTGAGTTACAACGTATCCAACTGATTACTCGTTTTATCATCACTAATCGTCCAAAAGAAACCGACAAAGAAAAACTGATCTTGTGCAGGACGACGCACCATTCGTTGAAATGTTCCGTTAATGTCTGGCTGATTTGCATATTCGTAGCCAAATACATTTCGTAAACCTAAGGCATTTGAAACTGAGAAATACAATATTTTTTGTGGAGAGATTAAATATGCCCAATTCACGCTTAAACTGTGATAATCTTTCGTTTTTTCTGATAAAAATCCTGTTGTGTTCGGATTGGTGTACGTTCTTCCTGAAGAATAGTTATAACTAAATCCAACCTGACTTTTCAACTTGTCAATCCAATGTTTTGTGACCAAAGAAAAGTTATGTTTTGTCGCAAAATTCGGCATCGCTTCCACAGGATAATTTTCAAATTTACGTTGCGTATCTAAGTACGAATACGAAACCCAATAATCTACATTTTTGATGGTTTTGTTGTCTCTCCAAAAAATGTCCAAACCTGTGGCCTGACCGAAACCATCATTCGCAAAATCAGTCCCAAATTGTGGAAATTGTCCAGAAAACGTAATTAAATCATTGTATTCTTTGTGATATGCTTCTGCACGAAACGTTTTTCCATCATGTACGTATTGATAGTTTAAAATATAATGCGTGGCACTTTCTGGCTTAAATCCTGAGTTGAATTTTAAATAATTATTATTCGGATTCTGGTAAAACTGTCCAAAAGCAAACGACACTTGGTCTTTCTCGGAAGTTTTATACGCCAATGACAATCGTGGAGAAATAGTTGTTTCTTCCAACAAAGATGTATGATCTAAACGTACACCAGCTTTTGCAGCAAAGTTTTTTGAGAAAAAAATGTCCGTTTCCGCGAAAGCGCCAATTAAGTTACTTTTAAAACCATAATCAATTTTTTCTACAAAAGGATTTTCAAATTCTTCATCAAAATCAGTAGTAAAATATTCTGCTCCAAAACTCAGTTTGATTCTGTTATTAAAATTCTTTTTCAGCTTTGTTTTAAAGTGAAATGAATTCTCTAAGCTATTGATGCGATCGTCAATGATTCGTACTTTTGAGTTGTCGCGTGTGTAACTCAATCCTGAAGTAACAGACCAATTTTCTCCAAAAACACCTTTGTACGAACCATTCATATACAAATTGTTATTGTTGAGTTTGAAGCGAACCAATTCGTCAAAATTGATGCTTTCTTGGTCGAGTTCAAAGTCCGTAATATCAAACGCCGTGTAAAATTTCAAGGTTCCATTTTCAAAATGATGACGAAATACACTTTCTCCTTGTCCACCTTGAAATGGTTTTATCCATTCGTTACGATCTGGAAATAGCTCTAAATACGGTGCTAAATTGATGTATGATGTACTAAAACTCACTGAACCTTTCTCCCACTTTTCGGTATGTCCGAGCGCGCCACCAACGGTCATCACAGAAATATCGGTTTTCTCCTGATCGGGTTCGTTAATCGTATTTAATTCCAAGACACCAGATAGTGCTTGCCCAAATTCCGCCGAATATCCACCTGTAGAAAACGTAATTCCTTTAAAGAGAAATGGCGAATAACGTCCGCGCGCAGGAATATTGTTTGTAGTATTTGTATATGGCGTAAACACACGAATTCCGTCTATAAAAATCTGCGTTTCTTCGGCACGTCCACCACGTACAAATAATCGTCCATCTTCGGCAACTGTACTCGTTCCTGGCAAGGTTTGTAATGCGCCAACAACATCGCCCAACGCACTTGCTGTGGTTACAATATCTAGTGGTTTTAAGGCAGTTACTTTAGCATTTTCTCCAGCTTCAAATGATCCTGCACTTAAAATTACCGCGTTAAAGGCGTCTACATTTTCGCGTAATTTGATAGTCATGTTTTGCATTTTAGAAACATCTAAAGTGACTTTTTTCGTTTCAAACGATAAGAAAGAAACTAGCAAAACTTGTGTTCCCGTTTCATCAGTGGTAAAACTGAACGCACCTTTTTCGTTGGTGGAAGCTCCGTCAAAAGTGCCTTCTAAATATACATTGGCACCTAAAATAGGTTCGTTAGATGAATCGGTAACAATTCCTGAAATCGTGGTTTGTCCATAAACGACGCTTTGCAAACACAAACAGAGAATGAGTAGTAATTTTTTCATGGTATTATTATTGTTTTTGTACACTGAACTAAGTCAAAGTGTTGATTGATGATGGCACAAATGTCTTGCGATCTGCAATATTTTGAAAAAAGGAAATGCTCAATTGTCGTAATTAAAGGATGAATTGTATTTTGATTCTAATTGCACAAAAAACAGAAATATTGTAGTTTTGAGTACTAAAAAATTGCACATCTATGAGTTTAATGCCTTTTATTTCTATCGCGGTTATTGCGGTTTTTGTGTATGTTGTTTTTTTTGCGGGAAAGAACAATTCAGGTCTCTCGAAACGTTCGGGCAAGAAGTATTACACGATTGATGATGAATTTAACGCAAAGAAAAAAGAGAAACAAGAAAAGGTAGATCGTATTTTGGAAAAGATTAATGCAAAAGGTGTGGAAAGTTTAACCTCGCAAGAAAAAGCGATTTTGGACGAATATTCAAGTTCTAATTAATGGCGTCTATTTTCGGACATGCGCTCGCCGCCTACACGATAGGTAAAGTTTCAAACCTTCAACTGAATCCTGTAAAATTTTCCTTGTTATTAATTTTTTGCGCAGTTATTCCTGATGCTGATGTTATCATGTTTCATTTTGATTATTCGTACATGCATCCGTTGGGACATCGCGGATTTTCACATAGTATTTTATTTGCTTTTCTACTTGCATTTTTAATTCGTGCGTTATTTTACAGAAAGATCACGTATTTTTCAAAAACTGGAATTGTATTGTTTATCACATTTTTGTTGGCAACATTATCGCATAGTTTGCTCGATGCGCTAACTAATGGCGGACGCGGTGTTGGTTTTTTCATTCCATTTGATAATACGCGTTACTTTTTTCCTTGGCGACCAATTTTGGTTTCGCCACTAGGTGTTAGCAATTTTTTTAGTGATTATGGTTTTCGTGTACTACAGAATGAAGCTTTTTATATTGGAATTCCCTGTGTAATTTTACTCGCTATTGCCATATTCTTAAAAAAGAAATCTATATGAAAACAAAAATTTTTACCATCATTTTTATCATCGTTGTAACACTAGAGCTTGTTTTTGGAAGCTTTGAGAGTTATACGACTTGGCATTATTTTACAAAACCCGCCATTGTAATTACCTTGATGTTATTTTTTATTTTTAATTCAGACCATCTGCATTTTTCTGTAAAATTAACCACCATATTAGCATTACTTTTTTCTTTGTGGGGCGATGTATTGTTGATGTTTGTGAGTTATGATGAAGGTTTTTTTATAGCAGGTTTAGTTTCCTTTTTATTGGCGCATGTGATGTACATTGTGGTGTTTTTTCGTGATCGTAATGGAAAAAAAGACAGTCTCTCATTCGTTGCGTTGCTTTTAGTATATGCTGTAGGACTATTTTGGTTAATTAAAGACGGATTGGGCGATTTATTAATTCCTGTGTTGGTATATATGGCAGTGATTCTCTCCATGGCAACCACGGCGTTTATGAGAAAAGGAATGGTTTTACATCAAGGATTTAAGTTGGTGTTTGTTGGAGCATTATTTTTTATGGTATCAGATAGTCTTTTGGCAGTAAATAAATTTTATGATCCACTACCTTTTTCGAACCTAAGTATAATGGCTACTTATGCTATTGCACAATTTTTAATTGTTATGGGAATCATCAAAAGTTATCAAAACTAATTATGTAATATTTTTTTTACTAAATTGCAGTGCTTTTTCGAAAAAAGCCTCCCAAGAATATGAAATTTTTTAAAGCTTTTATTATCCTTTTTTTATTGAATCTTTCTTTAGATATTTATTTTAATAATTCTGAAGAATTTTATGAATTAAGATTGTTTACAAAGCCACTAATCACCATTTTACTCGCTATTTTTTTCTATATAAATAGTGGTGAAATGAAATTACGCCACAGAATTAATATTCTTGGTGCACTTGTTTTTTTATGCGTTGGCGATATAGTATTACTAGAAACTATGCCTTTTTATTCTTTTATTTTGGGACTTGTATCTTTCTTGATTGCGATGCTGCTATATTCTTTGTATTTGTATAAACAGACACGATACGATATTGATAGATTGATTCCGTATTTGGCAATATCACTTTTAATTTCGCTTTCGCTGATTTACCTTATGTATGATAAACTTGACTCAATGCTTATTCCAGTTATTATGTACATGGCAACCGTACTCAATCTTTTAAAATTGGCATATCTACGTTATAAGAATGTAAACCTGAAAAGTTATCGTTTGGTATTTATTGGAACTTGCTGTTTTACCATTGCACAGATTCTTATTGGATTGAACAGATTTCATGAACCATTGCCATACAAAGACATTTATATCATGTTTTTCTACGGAATTTCACAATTGCTGATAATTCTCGGGATTTTAGCCGTAAACTGTCCTGTAGAAAATACAGAACAGCAGGAAGATGCTTTTTTAATCTGACGAAGATTGTTTGTATTTTTTGTATGGACGAATGATTAAGCGTGCTTCACGATCAAAACGAACGTAATTGTAAACCCAATTGATAAAAACGACCATTCGATTTCTAAATCCGATGAGAAAAAATAAATGCACAAACATCCACACAAACCAAGCAAAAACACCCTGAAATTTAAACTTTGGCAAATCTACAACCGCTTTGTTTCTTCCTACAGTTGCCATAGAACCTTTGTCTAAATATGAAAAAGGTTTCATTTCTTTACCATTGAGCTTACGAACGAGATTTTTCCCCAAATGCTTTCCCTGTTGAATGGCAGGTTGCGCCATCATTGGATGCCCGTACGGATAGTCTTCACTTTGCATAGAAGCAATATCACCAAGTGCATAAATATCATCAAACCCTTTTACTTGATTGAATTCATTGACTAAGATTCGGTTTCCACGTGTAATAAGTTCTTCGCCATCTACTCCAGCAATTGTTGCGCCTTTTACACCTGCAGACCAAATTAATGTTGCGGCTCTAAAATTTACAGTTCCGTTGGTACTTACCCAATCGCCATCATAATTGGTAACGCGTAAATTTTTCCAAACATCAACACCAAGTCCTTGTAAATAATCTTCTGCTTTTTCAGAAGCTTGTTCACTCATTGCAGGCAAAATTCTCGATGAACTTTGCACCAAATTAATATTCATCTGACGAATGTCTAAATCGGGATAGTCTTTTGGAAGAATTCCTTTTTTTATTTCCGCCAAAGCGCCAGCCAATTCTACGCCTGTTGGTCCTGCTCCAACTATAACGAAGTTCATTAGTGCATTGCGTTCTTCTAGATCAGATTTTAAAATGGCTTGTTCAAAGTTTTCCAAAATCAAACTGCGAAGGTTTAACGATTGTGGAATGGTTTTCATCACCATACTGTGCTTTTCAATTTCTGAGTTTCCAAAGAAATTTGTTTTAGAACCTGTAGCAATGACTAAATGATCGTAGTTGAGATCGCCAATATCTGTACAAACACATTTATTTTCGGTATCAATTGCTACCACATTTGCCAATCGGAAGTAAAAATTTGGATAATCTTTTACAATTTTACGAATTGGATATGCGATGGAATCAGGTTCCAATCCACCTGTAGATACTTGATATAGTAAAGGTTGAAAAGTATGATAATTGTGTCTGTCAATTAACACCGCTTGCACTTCTTGTTTTCCGAGTTGTTTAGCTAGCGAAATTCCTGCAAATCCGCCGCCAATAATGACAACTCTAGGAAAGCTTGTTCTTGGTATATTCATAAAAAATTCATCCCTTACAGAACAAAAATACAGCTTTCTAAAAGTTTTTTAAAAAATATGTAACATATTTGTTTTTCAAAACACTTATAGGCAAATAACCATCAAAAAATTGAGCAACAACCTCGAACATAGTTTTGTTACAGAATTAGAACGTCATCAGAATATCGTTCATAAAGTTTGTAGAATTTATACTTCTAATAAAGATCAACACAACGATCTTTTTCAGGAGATAACGATACAGTTATGGAAGGCATACCCAAAATTCAGAGGCGATTCTAAATTCAGTACTTGGATGTATCGTGTGGCATTAAATACTGCTATTACGTTATATCGAAAGTCGAAAAGACGTGTAAAGACACAAGATTATGAAAGTGTTGTTTTTAAAATAACATCCGAGGATTATGATGATACTGAAGAAGAACAGTTAAAGATTATGTATAAAGCTATCAAGCAATTATCAGATATTGAAAAAGCCTTGATTTTCTTATACTTAGAAGATAAAAATTATAGAGAAATAGCCGAAACAATTGGTATTACGGAAGTGAATGCACGTGTGAAGATGAACAGAATTAAAACCAAATTGAAAAAGATTTTAAATCCATAACTCATGGAAGAATTAGATTTATTAAAAAAAGATTGGAAAAAGCAAGAGGCAAATCAGCCTAAGCTATCCTACAACGATATTGACAAAATGATCCTGAAGAAATCTTCTTCGCTCGTAAAGTGGATCTTTTATGTCAGTTTACTAGAACTAGGTTTTGGAGTAGCAAGTGTCGTATTGATATTTATACTTAAACCCGAAGCCATGGAAAACTCAAATACGCCAGTTTGGTTTAATTGGTTTTATTACATTTCTTCTGTTGTAGTATTTTATTTTATTTATAAGTTCTTTATGAACTATAAAAAGATTTCTACCACAAGTTCTATTAAAGACTTAATGCAAAATATTATTACGACTCGTAAAACAGTTAAACATTATGTAGTGTATAGTTTGAGCGCCATTGCGGTAACAGTATGTGTTGCTGTCCCATCAGGATTTATAGCAGAAGCTGGCGGAATGGATCAGTTTAGAGCAGAAGCTACTTTAACAAGTTATTTAATGCTGGCATTGGTAACTATTTTACTAGCCTGCCTTATTGTGCTTGTGTTTTACGGAATATATTATTTATTATACGGATTGCTTACTAAAAAGCTAAAGCGTAATTACAAAGAATTGAAACAATTAAAATCATAAAATCGCACATTAAAACCATATCACCATGAAAAAAATATTCTTATTGTTAATGTTTGCCATGTTTAGTATTTCTGTAAGTGCACACCAAGAGACGAAAAGTTTTCAAAGTCAATTTGGTACAACGTTAACACAACATACAACAGCATATACTTCAATGTATACAATGAATAATGGCGGAATTATTCAGCTCATTTACAATGTGTTTAATAAAGTTGGGCATGCACTTTATGCAACAATGAACACTTCAGAAGGATCAAAAGAAGAAGAAACAACAAGCATTGAAAATTAATTTTCAGCACTATATAAACATAAAAAAGGACTCAAAATTTAAGTTTTGAGTCCTTTTTTTATTATTTTCTACTAGATTAATATTCCCATTTACGCTTTTCATTCAGTTCTTCCATAGCTTCTAATTCTTCCTGCGGAATTACTTTTAAGAATGATGGATGCTGCTCAATTGCGTATTCTATTTTTTCAATGATATCTTTTACGCTTTCATTTTCATAATCAATTTGAAGCGGTTCTTTGATTTCCATAGATTGTAAAATTCCTTTCTTTTTGATGCGAAGTCCTTTACGATCAAATGAACGCCTAAAACCATCAATTACAATAGGCACTACAATAGGTTTGTAGCGTTTTATAATATGTGCAGTTCCTTTTCGAATAGGCTTCCAAGGTCTGGTAGTTCCTTGCGGAAATGTAATGACCCAACCATCATCAAGCGCGATTCCAATATTAGAAATATCGCTCATTTTCACCTGTCTATTTACATCTTCCCCATTTGCTCTCCACGTACGTTCAATACTTACAGAACCTGCGTAGGCAAGGATTTTAGGTAGCAATCCAGATTTCATAGTTTCTTTTGCCGCCACATAATAAATATTCAACTTCGGATTCCACAAATATCCCACGTTTTTAATAGAATCGCCACGTCCACTCAAACTTGCGTTAAATACGTGAAACATCGCTACAACATCTGCAAAATACGTTTGATGATTGGAAACAAACAATACATTTTTATCAGGTAACGAACGTAATATGTCAGAACCTTCAATTTTCAATTCATTAAAACCACGATAACGTCTGTGTGTCAACGTTCCCGCAATTCTAATCAACCATTTTTTTAAAAAGAGTATATGTCCGAAAGGATTTCTTTTGAATAATCCCATGTATGTTCAATTTTAAACGAATTACAAACTTACAAAAACTAATTTGAAATGGCTTTAGAAATGATGTCTTTAACTTCACTGAGCATCATTGCCGTTGCGCCCCAAACAACATAATTATTCAGGTAAAACGCTGGTACTTGAATGTTTTTTGCGTACGAAGTTGTCAATTCTCTTTCTATAATGGAAGCATCGGATAAAAAATCAGTAAGTGAAACTTCTATAATTTTTTCTACTTCCGATGGTTGCGGAATAAACGTTGGTGTTGCTTCCAAAATTCCAATAAAAGGTACTACTGTAAAATTACTCGGCGGAATATATGTACTTGTTATTTTGCGAACTACGTTGATACTTTTACGCGATACACCAATTTCTTCTTCGGTTTCGCGTAAAGCAGTTGCTTCAATCGTTGCATCTTCAGGATCAACTTGTCCTCCAGGGAATCCAACTTGATTGGAATGCACACCTTTATACGTTTTTCGAAGAATTAACACCAACGTAGTTTCTTGTTGTACATTCGGATAAAATAACGCCATTACCGCAGATTTTCTAGCATTTTTCATACGATCTTCCATCGCTTCTAATTCTTTTTCACGAATTGCAGGAGCCATTTTCAGCTGAGAAGCTACACCTGGAAGTTGGATTTTTGCTATTTTTGGAAGGATTTTTTTAAAATTATCAAAATTCATTTATGAAAAATATTTGCTATATACTGATTGCTATCTCCGTTTTTTTAGGTTGTGAAGATACTAAATCTTCTACAGCTACTTCAAACGAATCTCAAAAAAAGGAAACGACGACAACTGTTGAGAAAGCTGAAAAAAAAGAAGAAAAAAAGAAGGAGAAAGAAGTTCTTATCACCAATAATAATGTACTCGATTATATGAAAGCATATGGAGAAAAGAATAAAGAATGTAAAGTGCGAATTGTCACTGATTTTGGAAATATAGACTTGGAGTTGTATAATGAAACGCCCTATCACAGAGCGAATTTTATCATGCTTGCCAAACGCAATTATTTTGAAGGAACGCAGTTTCATCGTGTCGTGAAAAATTTTGTAATTCAAGGTGGAAATTCTGACGGTTGGAGTGTTGCTAAGAAACGAGAAAAGATTGGGAAATATTTGCTTCCGCCAGATACAAAAAAAGGGTTTAAACATCATAGAGGCGTAATTTCGATGCCAAGTGGTGATATTGACAGAGCGTATAAATATGCTTCTCCATACGAGTTTTTTATTGTTCAGAAAAAAGGAGGAACACATCATTTAAATGGAGAATATACTGCTTTTGGGAAAGTAATTGCTGGAATGGACGTTGTAGACGAAATTGCCAATCAAGAAACAGACAAGGGCGAATGGCCAAAGAAAAATATTATGATTCGTCGTGTGGAAGTGTTGGATTAAATAGACATTTTACGACGTTTACACAACATATGTAACGCTTATACATTATTATTTGCACCTTTATATAAAATAGTTAGTTTTGCCCTTTAATTAAAATTTAACACATGAAAAACTACTTTGGTGCATTCCTTATTTTCTTACTAACAACTTCTGGAATTTTTGCACAAATTAACTTTGAAAAAGGTCATTTTATTACCGAAAATGGCATTAAAACTGATTGTTTCATTAAAAATGAAGGCTGACAAAATAACCCTTCAAAATTTGAATATAAACTTACACTTGATGGCGAAACGAAAGTGTTGCGAATGACTAACCTAAAAACGGTTGTGATAGATAATGCATTTAAGTTTGAAAAACACACAGTTCAAATTGACCTTTCTGAACAAACATTAGGAAATTTATCGTATGCAAGAAATCCTGAATACAAAGAACAAACCCTAATGCTAAACGTTTTGCAAGAAGGAAAAGCTTCATTGTATGCTTATGTTGATGAAGAAAAAAAAGCATTCTACTACAAAAAAGAGAGTGATACATTAACACCTTTAGTGTATAAAATCTACACAAACGAAAAACGTAGCATCTTATATAATAAGAGATACCAACAACAATTATTAACAGAGTTTACTTGTGAAACTATCTCTGAAAAAACGGTTGTAAAAGTCGATTATAATGCTGGCGATTTGACTTCCTTTTTCAGAAAATACAATGAGTGTCATGGTGGAAATGTTGTTGAGTTTAGAAAAAAGAAAAAAGGAACATTTCATTTAAAAGCTAAAGCTGGAATGTATAATAGCAAAGCAGATGCTGATTTGGCACTGGCAACTTTTTTTTAGAGATGGACTTGAAACACAATCAGAATGGTCTGCTACTTTTGGGGCAGAATTAGAATATGTTTTTCCGTTTAATAGGAATAAATGGTCAATGTTTATTGCGCCAAATTATTCTTCATACGAAGGAGAAGGTTCTTTTCAAGATTTAAATGTGGAGCGAAAATTTATTTTAGAATATAGCGCTATTCAGATTCCTGTAGGATTTCGTCATTATTTCTTTATAAATGATACTTCAAAAATATTTTTAAGTGGGGAAATCCTTGTAGATATTCCATTAACTACAGAAACAAGAGGAAATTTTACAATTCCTGAAGAAGATTTTAGACCTTCTGCCGGAGCTGCTTTTGGTATTGGATATAGTTACGAGAAATATTCAATAGAAGCTAGATTTATTCCAAATAGAGAACTTGTAGAAAGATCTACCGAAGCAAGTGTTAAACTTAGTCAGTTTGGCATTACTCTTGGATATACAATTTTTTAAAAACGATTTATTTAATTATAAAAAGGAACTTATATCCATGAGTTCCTTTTTTTATTTTTGATAAATATTTGGTAGCTTCAACCTAAATTTTACCACAATCAATCGAATACTAATCACCATCGCAGCCGTAAAAATATAAATCAAGTCTTCTTTAAGATTGAAATATTGTAAGACAAAAAAGGCAATTCCTCCAAAAATACATGCCGTAGCATAAATTTCTTTTCTGAATATTACGGGAATTTCATTACATAATATATCACGAATAACACCTCCAAAACTTGCACTCATTGTTCCTAAAGCGATACAAATAAGTGGATGTAATTCTTTTGAGATTCCAACTTCTACACCAATAATTGTAAATACGCCCAAACCAATCGTATCAAATAAAAATAAAGAAGTTCGCAGTCGATTTAGTTTTTTTCTAAATATAATAGAGAAAACTACTCCAAGCGTAATTGCATACACGTAATTTAAATCGTTCATCCAACCTACGGGCGTTCTTCCAATTAAAACATCACGCAAAGTTCCGCCACCAACAGCAGTAACGAAAGCAATAATGAAGATTCCGAAAAGATCCATTCGTTTTTGCATGGCTACCAAAACTCCCGAAATGGCAAAAGCAAACGTTCCTATAATATCAAGTGTGTAAAAAAGCATTACATGTTTTGTGTGTAGAAGTTATAATCTTTGATGATGACGTCGATAAAAGGAATCGTATCTTGATCGGATCGGATTTCTATGACTTCTTCTACTTTGGCTCTTAATTTATTGAGCGTATCATAATCTCTCGCTCGTTTTGCAATGACAAATGTTTCTTTAATAATTCGCATATCATTGTCTGAAAGCTTGATAACAGAAGGAAACAAAGGTTTGTAGTTATCACCGATTTCTTCTAGAATTGTATGAGAAATTAACACTCTATTTTTTAGTGAAATTACGGAAGTTCCCGCAGTCATATCACCTAAACGTTGTCCTTTTTCGGTCACAATTACAGAAATTAATGCAATAAAACCACTCAACATATTCAAATCGACAATTCGAAAAACCCAGCGAATTAAGTAGTCTACAAAAGAAGCTTGATATCCATCAATTTTTACAACTCTAATTTTCATTACTTTTTTTCCGAGCGTTTGTCCTTCAAAGAGCGACTCTAGCACTAACGTGTACACAAATGCAGGAAATAATAATATTATATAAATTGAAATCAGCGACCAATCGTCTAAATCGCGCATCCAATTTGTGTTGTCAAACATCGATCTAAAAATCCAAATAACGATCATTCCGTAGGCAAACTTTATGATTAAATCGATAATATGAGCTACGACACGTTCTCCAACAGATGCTAATGTAAAATTGATATTTACATTTTGAGTAGTATTAATTTGTATCTCTGACATTTTATGTTTTATTTTAGCGTATCTATGAGAGAAGTTGCATTTATCAAGCAAAATAAAGAAAAATGGTTAAACTTTGAAAAAACCATTTATAATAATCAGTTTAAAAATCCCGATGAGCTTTCGTCTTTGTACATTCATCTAATGAATGATTTGGCGTACGCACAAACGTATTACCCTAAGAGTAAAACTATTAGCTATTTAAATCAGCTTGCTTCTGCCGCTTTTCAACGTATTTATCGCACCAAAAGAGAAAAAACAAATCGTTTTATTTCTTTTTGGAAAACGGAAGTTCCATTGATTGTGTACCAATTTCGACGTTATGTTTTGTATTCTTTTTTAATTTTTGGACTTTTTGTGACTATCGGGGCCGTTTCTGCTGCGTATGATGATTCTTTTGTTCGTTTAATTCTCGGTGATGGTTATGTAAATACAACACTTGAAAATATTGAAAAAGGCGATCCTGTAGCAATTTATAAAAGTGGAAGCAATTGGGGAAGCTTTATAGGAATCACGCTCAACAACTTATATGTTGGTTTGCTTTCCTTTATTTATGGCGTTTTTGGAGGTTTTGGAACTGGTTATATACTTATGCACAACGGAATTATGGTTGGTGCATTTCAGTACTTTTTTCATGACCAAGGTGTGTTGTGGGAAAGTGTTCGCGGAATTTGGATCCATGGCGCTATGGAAATATTTGCCATCGTCATAGAAGGTGCAGCCGGATTGTTGCTTGGTGCAAGTATTCTATTTCCTAAAACCTACTCACGAATGGCTTCCTTTAAAATGGGACTCAAAAACGGAATTAAAATACTCATCAGCACGTTTCCTTTTACCTTTGCTGCTGGCTTTTTGGAAGGATTCGTTACACGATATTCCAATATTATGCCGAATTGGCTTTCGGTAGGAATCATCTTAATTACGCTGAGTATGATATCATTCTACTATCTTATATATCCACATATTGTTCACAGAAAATTAAAAACACATGTTTCAACTCTATAAATCTAGAGATTTCGGATTATACTTTAAAGATACCTTTGGTTTTTTGAAAATGCACGGAAAGCACTTTTTTAAAAATTACTTGACGGTAAACGGTATTTTCATCTTGATTCTTGTCGTGCTCATGTACTTATTTTACAGTTGGTATGAAGGTTTTATTCTCGAAGCTGTTCGCGAAAAAAATAATTTTGATGCCATTTTAAATTATGTTGACGAAAATATTGAAACCGTTCTTACTGCATTTTCACTGTTTACCATTGTTGGTATTGTGGTAAGTATGTTGAATTATGCGTTTGTTCCTATATACTTTAAATTATATGAAAAGCATCGCGGTGCAGACTTTGGCTCAAAAGAAATTTTTGAAGAATTACGTGCCAACCTTGGAAAGTTATTTAAATACTTTTTAGCTTCCATTGTAGTTTCACTCATTGCAATTCCTGTGGTCTCTATTGTTTGTATTATTATGGCAATCACCATCATTGGTGCATTCTTTTTAGTATTTCCTATCGGGTTGTTGATATTTTACTACCAATCTGCATTAATGGAATACCTCAAATCTGACAAAGGAGTTTTTGAATGTTACAATTACAGCTGGAAACTTTGTTTTGAAAAGTTTATGCCTGTACTTGGTGCTATTGGTATCTTTTTTATTTTAGCATCAATATTTCAATCTGCATTGCCTATTTTAGAATTTATCATTAAACTTGTAAATGGACTCGCAACGCTAGAAGATGCAGGTACAATTAACGATCTTGAAAAATGGTCATTCCTATTTATTGTTATCTTTACGATTAAAATTCTAACCTACTTTTTCAATTTGCTAATTTCCGCTATCATACAAATAAATCATGGAATTATTTACTATGGTTTAAAAGACGAAAGAGAAAACATAAACACCATAAGTACTATTGACGAAATAGGTTCAGATTCAAATTAATGCCAACATACATCAAACACATATTTATTAACTTCCTCGTCATAGGAACTTTTGCTTCGATATTCCTTTCGGGAACCATTGCACATGCAACTACGTTAACACCACAACAAACGGCACAGGAAGATACTTCTAACATACAACCAAAAGAATTTGACGACGATTTTAAAGATCGTTACAACGCTAGTGAATACGTGTACGAACAAGAAAAATCTGATGGTTGGTTTTCACGATTCATCAATTGGCTCGAAGAAACTGTACAAGATTGGTTTGATTTAGATTCGCGCCAAAGCGCTTCCAACTTTTTAGGCGAAATGACCAATTTGGTATATGTACTCATCATTATCGTTGTGGTATTCTTTATTGTACGCGCTATTATGAATGGTGAAGGTCGTTGGGTTTTTGGAAAACGTTCCGACAAGAAAATTGTAAATCACGAAGATGTAGAAACGAACATTCATATTGTCAACTTCAAAAAATTAATCTCGGAAGCTATTGCCAATAATGATTACCGATTGGCAGTTCGTTATCAATATTTAGATATGTTGAAAAAACTAAGTGCTGCAGAAATCATTTCGTATGATCCAGAAAAAACAAATCTTGAGTATACCTACGAAATCAAAAATGATAGCATGCGAGAACAATTTCAATATACTTCGTACTTGTACAACTACGTTTGGTATGGCGAATTTATGATTGACAAAGAACAATACGAGCAAGCAGCACACTCTTTTAATCTCATCCTTAAAAACAATGCGGCATGAGTAAAAGACTAAAAATATACATCGGAATTTTAGTTGCCATTATCTTTGCGGCAATGTATTACGAATTATCTAAACCAATACCTATTGATTGGCGTGAAACCTATAACGAGAAAGATACAAATCCGTATGACTTGCGTATATTTCATAAAGAACTAAGCAATGTTTATGATGAAAATGAAGTTCGAAATATTTATCGTACGCCGTATGAATTTTTCAATGCGCAGTACGATTGGTCCACATATACGTATGATATTGAAGGAACGTATGTAAGTATCAATTCTGAGTTTTACACTGATGAATCTTCTATAAACGAGCTTCTCGATTTTACAGATGCTGGAAATTTGGTATTTATTTCTTCCTATAAAATGCCGCGCTATTTGAAGGATTCTTTAAATTTTTCAACAAAATACGATTTTAAAGTTTCTACCAAAGCAACACTTTCATTTGCAAATGAAAACTTAGCTAACAACGAAATTTCATACGAAAGAGATATTAAAAATGTATATTTTTCTGAGATTGATACTTTAACTACGGAAGTATTGGGTTATCAAAAATTTGAAAATGATGTTACTTTTACCAATTTTATCAAAATTCCACATGGAAATGGCGCATTTTTATTGCACACGCAACCTGTAGCATTTACAAACTTTCATCTATTAAAAAACGATCATTTTAAATACTCTGAAGGTGTTTTAGGATACATTCCTGAGAAAGATATCTTTTTCGATTCACCCAACAAAACACGCTACAGTGACGATACAAGTCGTTCACCATTACGATTTATCTTAGAACACGATCAGTTGCGTTGGGCTTGGTATTTAGGACTGATCTTTTTAGTCGTTTTTGTGTTGTTTAATGTAAAACGAAAACAGCGCATTGTAAAAATTGTCAATCCGCTAGAAAATACTACTGTCGATTTTACCAAAACCATCGGAAATCTGTTTTATGAAACTAGAGATCATCAAAATGTAGTACACAAAAAAATCACCTATTTCTTAGAACATTTACGCACCGAATATTTGATGGACACGCAAGTTTTAGATGAAAAATTTAGCACGCGATTGCGACAAAAATCAGGAAAATCTCAAGAGGAAATTGAACATTTAGTACAGTTAATCAACACACTAAGAGCAAAAGTATATTTATTTGAAAATGATGTTTTAAGAATTACTAAAGCGATCGAAAATTTTCATAAAAAGAAATAACAAAACATTAAATTACAACTCATTAAATTCAACATATGGACTTTACAGGAGAAACTAACGAACAAGATGCACATAAAAATTATGAAGATCCATTGTCATTCACAAACAGAATTGATCTGACCGAATTGCAAGAAGGAATTCATAAAATAAGACAAGAACTCTCTAAAGTAATTGTAGGACAGCAAGGCATGATTGACATGTTGATTACGGCATTACTTGCCAAAGGACATGTACTGATAGAAGGTGTTCCAGGAGTTGCAAAAACCATTACCGCAAAGTTACTTGCCAAGTCACTAAAAGTTGATTTTGGGCGTATTCAGTTTACACCAGATTTAATGCCAAGTGATATTCTAGGAACGTCTATTTTTGACATGAAAAAGACAGAATTTGAATTTAAAAAAGGACCTGTATTTACCAACATGTTGTTGATTGATGAGATCAATCGTGCGCCAGCAAAAACACAAGCTGCTTTGTTTGAAGTAATGGAAGAACGCCAAATTACTATGGACGGTACAAAGTATTCGTTAGATGCGCCTTTTATGGTTTTAGCAACACAAAACCCAATTGAGCAAGAAGGAACCTACCGTTTGCCTGAAGCACAATTGGATCGTTTTTTATTCAAAATAAATGTTGACTATCCGAATCTTGATGAAGAAGTAGAAATCATTGCGCGTGAGCACGATTTGAAAGAAACGAAAAAAGTTGATAAAATCAATTCGTTTTTAAGTAAAGAGCAAATTACAAAGTATCAAAACTTGGTAAATGACATTATTGTAGAACCGCATTTGCTACGTTACATTGCACAAATTATTATCAATACGCGTAGCAATCAATTTTTATACATTGGTGCTTCTCCAAGAGCTTCTATCGCCATTTTAAAAGCTTCTAAAGCCTATGCCGCGATGAACGGACGCGATTTTGTAACGCCAGAAGATATTAAACAAGTAGCAGTACCAGTATTGCAACACCGTATTATTGTAACGCCTGAACGTGAAATGGAAGGTGTCACTTCAAAACAAATTATCAATCAAATCATACAAACTATTGAGATTCCTCGATAAATAGTATTGTTTTTAAAAAACAGCAAGCTCGTGCAATTAGTTAAAAGCTTTTTTAAATCATTATATCTCCAAAACCGTTTCTTTTACGTGTGTTTGGCTATTATTGTATGCTTTATTGTGAGCTTTATTTTTCCAAGATTCTTTTACGTATCGAAATTATTATTGCTAATTTTCTTAACATTTACCTTTCTAGATATTATCATTTTATATCTGACCAGAACAGGAATTGTTGCCAAAAGGCAAGCGCCAGAAAAATTCTCAAATGGTGACGAAAATGAAGTTTTTTTGCGATTGGAAAATTATTACACGTTTGCGATTTACACCAAAATCATTGACGAAATCCCTGAACAGTTTCAGGTACGTGACTTTTCTATAGAGAAAAAAATAAAAGCATCGAGCGTTTCTGAATTGAAATATATGTTGCGTCCAACAGAGCGTGGCGAATATAAATTTGGAAAACTGAATGTATATGTAATGTCTATTTTAGGATTGGTTTCGCGTCGTTTCTTTTTCGACAATGAAGTGATGGTGCCAACTTATCCTGCATTTTTACAGCTTAAAAAGTACGAATTGCTCGCCATTAGTAACAATTTGACGATGTACGGAATCAAAAAGATTCGTCGTATTGGACATACTATGGAATTTGAGCAAATTAAGGAATATGTAACGGGCGACGATTTACGAACGATCAATTGGAAAGCGACTGCCAAACGCAATCAATTGATGGTAAATCAGTATCAAGATGAGAAATCACAACCTGTATATTCTGTGATTGACAAAGGTCGTGTGATGAAAATGCCGTTCAACGAATTGAGTTTGTTGGATTATGCGATTAATGCAACCTTGGTGATGAGTAATGTGATTCTGAAAAAGCAAGACAAAGCTGGAATGTTTACATTTTCCAAGAAAGTGGAAAATATGGTGGTTGCGGAGAAACGAAGTGCGCAAATGAGCATGATTTTAGAATCGCTTTATAATGTAGACACCGATTTCTTTGAATCAGATTTTGGAAGATTGTACGCAGATATCAAACGAAATATCAAACACCGAAGCCTGATTTTGTTGTATACAAATTTTGAAACAATGGACGCTTTAAACCGACAACTTCCCTACTTAAAAGGAATTGCCAAAAGTCATTTATTGGTCGTTATTTTCTTCAAAAACACAGAGTTAGACGAATTGATAAACGAAGAAGCAACCACAATTCAGGAAGCATACGACAAAGTAATTGCTGAAAAATTCTCCTTCGAAAAACGCTTAATTGTCAACGAATTAAAGAAATACGGAATCTACTCTATTCTCACAACTCCAGAAAATTTAACGATTGACACGATTAATAAGTATTTGGAAATGAAAGCTCGTGGGATGGTGTAATACTCTATCTACAACATTCCAAAGAAACTTTTTACTACAGTTATCACTCCAATAATGGAGCAAATTGCCAAAAATATCAAGATTCCAATAATGAGAGAAGTAATTAGTTTTTCTTTGAGCGTTGATTTTGAAATTCCTTTTTTATATCTTTTTTTATTATTTTTTGCACTAAACTTAGGAATGTAATCTACTTTCTTTTTACTATCGGACTCCAATTCTGACAACTTTTTTTGAGCAAACTCAGAAAGTTTAGATTTATCGCCACGAAATACAAGTTCCTGTAAAATTTGATATCCAGAATAATTTACTGATTGCTCATACATAGCTACACATTCTTTAATTCGTTCATCGGTAGGCTCCGTAAGAATCCAATATTTTCCTGCAGCATCCAGAAATCCGCTTTCATAATAAAGTTCAGCTAGTTTGTTCCTCAATTCTAGCTCATTTGGATTTTCTTGAATCAAATTTCGCAACCTATCAGTCGCTTTGAACTTCAGTCCCTTTTCGATTTCAGAATTTATTTTATCTAATTTTTCTTTTAAACTCAAGGTATTTTTTTAGTTTGTTTATGAGTACGAGTTGGAAATTTGCGTTAGTTTGGGAGAATTGGTAATAATCAATATGCGCGCTATTTTAATTTCATTAGTAAATATGAAAATCGCATTGCATTAGCTTTTGCACTTTGCTTATTTGTTGACGAACCGCCATGACCACCTTCAATATTTTCGTAGTAATAGACTGGATATCCCATATCAATCATTTTTGCTGCCATTTTTCTCGCATGCGCTGGATGCACACGGTCATCACGAGTTGAAGTATAAAAGAATACTTCAGGATATGCTACATTCTTTTTTAAGTTATGATACGGAGAATATTTTTTAATATATGCCCATTCTTCTGGAATATCAGGATTTCCATATTCATCAATCCAACTAGCGCCAGCAAGTAACTTATTATAGCGTTGCATGTCTAGTAATGGAGCTTGGCATACGACTGCATTATATAAGTCAGGTCTTTGCGTAAAGGCTACACCAACTAATAATCCACCATTACTTCCTCCCATAATACCTAAATGTTTTGGAGAGGTAATTTTTTTTGTTATTAAATCTTCTGCTACGGAATAAAAATCATCAAAAACATTTTGTCGTTTTTCTTTTAATCCTGCTTGATGCCATTTTGGTCCAAATTCGCCACCTCCACGAATGTTAGCTAGTACAAATACGCCCCCATTATCTAACCACGACGTTCCGAAAGTAGCAGAATAAAATGGTCGTTGTGATATTTCAAAACCGCCATAGGCATAAAGCAACGTAGGATTACTTCCATCAGTTTTCATATCTTTAGATGATACTACAAAATACGGTATTTGTGTTCCATCTTTTGATGTTGACATAAATTGATTGACTTTGTATTTATCACTATCAAAATAAGGTGTAAGCGATTTAAAAGGACTTATCGTATTTGTTTTCGCATTCGCAATGTATAACGTTGTTGGAGTTAAGAAGTTGCTATATGTGAAAAAATATTCATCGGATGATAGACTCAAATCAGTAATAGAAATTCTACCAAAATCAGGTGCATTCACTTTTTTACCAATCCATTTATTATTCACATAAGAATATATAAATAATTCACTGTTTACATTGTGAAGTAAGTTTACGAGAAGTTTATTTTTTGTTTTTGAAACTCCTTCTATACTTGATAGTTCATCTGGTTGAATAATTAATTGAACCTGTTTTTTTCCTTTCAGTAATTCTGTGAAGTTTAAACTGATGAGCGAACCTTGTTTATAAATTTTATTATTAACATTCCAATCTGATTGCAATCTCAAAATTAACTGATTGTTTATAAGATTTTCAGGATACGTATCACTTGGAATATCTAATTTTATTTGCTGATTCTCTACCAATATAATATAAGAAATATCTGTTCTAGAAACGTAACGCACAACACATTTATACTCCATTTCATTATCTCGAAGTACATATCCAGATACCCCAATATCATCTACTTCTCCTTCGTACAGAAGTGTAGCATCTTTTAATAACGTTCCTCTTTTCCAGAGTTTCACTTGTCTTGGATATCCAGAAGTAGTCAGGGTATTTTCACCAAAATCGGAAGATATAATCAAGGTATTCTTATCTACATAACTTACACCGCCTTTAGATTCTGGAACATAGAAACCATCATCTATAAACGTCTTTGTCTTCACATCAAATTCTCTTTTAATAGATGCGTCACTGCCACCTTTTGAGAGGTAAATTATAAATCGATTGTAATCTGGATATAAACCATTCGAGCCATTATAGACCCATTTTACACCATCAGTTTTAGACATCTCATCTAAATCAAATAACGTTTCCCATGTTGGATTTCCTTCTAGATATTTTGATTTTGGACTTCTTCTCCATATTCCTCTGACGTGATTTTCATCCTTCCAAAAATTATATACAAATTCGCCATAAGTTGAAGGATACACAATGCCATCTGTAGAATTAAATATTTCCAATGATTTTTCATAAATACCTTGATATTCAGGTATGCTACTTAATTTATCTTCAGTTATTTTATTTTGTTTATTGACAAACGCTAATGATTTTTCGCTGTCGACATCTTCTAACCATAGATACGAATCTTCTTGAGCTTGCGTTGTAAATAGTGTGGTTAAGATAATTATAATAAATAAAGTATTTTTTGTCATTATTTCTGATTTAGTATATTGTTTTTCATTTTTTTTAATGACTCCCAAAAAATATTTTAATAAAAATAACGAAAAAGCGGGAAATGTATACATCATTTACCACATTTCAAAAGATCTAATTTTTAGAAATCACCAAACGCTTAATTCACAGTTTTCCCTTCGCGGTAATCTAGTCCTTTTTGTCCAATAAGTGTTCCGCTAGAATCTGCGTACATCACATAAATGGTATTGCTTCAGGATAATATAATGAGCCAAATACTTTTGCCACATTTGATGCTGTTTTCCCTTCGCGATATTCAATTCCTTTTTGTCCGATTAAAGTATTCTTCTGATTGCTAAAAATGGTATAAATTGAATTGTTTTGTTGATAATACACAGTTCCAATAGCATCTTTTATTTGACTACATAAGAAACCTGGAATTACAAACAACAGTATGATGATTAGTTTTTTCATAGTATTTTTTTAAACAAGTATCTTCAAGACCACAATCTTTTCAGCTTTGTCCAAAGAGTACTTTTATTGCTATTTGCTGTTTTATTCGAATTTAGTATTCGGTCAATCTCACCTTCTTCCCAAGTCCACAAATGAGTAGTTTTTTCATCTGCCCAAAATCCTTCAAAATGACTTTCAATCAGCTTTTTTGAAAACTTAGATTCGTCTATTGCAATGAAGAAAAAGAAGAAATCCCAACCAATTGCAAAAAATATTGATTTGTTTTTCGTGTAAATATAATAATCTCTAGTATCAACTTGTTCACAAAAATCAGTCTTATTCAAAGTTTTTAAATCAAGCGTACTTTTGTTTTCACAGAATTCATCTTCCGTTTCAATTTTGGTAATTCCTGCGGCTGTCAACAAGTTAAAAATTGATGATTTCGTAAAATAGTCAAACATACCTTCGGTTGGATTCCAAATATTTTCTTTTTCTGCATATTGGTTCAGTAATTCCAATAAATCTTTTCGTTGTAATTTTTTATGAAACGCACCAATAGAAGTCATCAACGCTTTATTAAGTTCTTTATAATTTTCTAGTTTCGTATTCGAAATTATTTCTTCCCAAGTGACGACATTTCCATTTTCAATAATTTCTTCATCACTTGGATAATCTTCGTTAGACACATAAATGGTCATATTGGAATGATTCTGTATGTTTTCAAATATTTCATCTTCCTTCTGAGCTTCTTCAAAGGAAATTATTTTTTTAGAACTATTGGTATGATGATCTTTTTTATCAACCTTAAAGAATGGTATTAAACCTATGTAAACACTATCATATTCAGAAAAATGTGCTAATAAAGGTGTTTTTTCGTCTGGATAAAGACTTTTATTCATTTCTGTGAATATAAAGATTGGATATATACAATTTGATTTTTCATGATTACCTAGTTGTATGCATTATTGATTTACTCATAAAGAAAAATAAATTACTTTACTGTAACTAACAGTTACTTTTTCTCCTTTCTGTCGGGCAGGTTTTAACTTTGGAATATTACTGATAACGCGAATGGCTTCTTTTTCAAACAGTTCTTTGTCTTTACGCTTAGATCTGGTGCGTATTTTAACAATTTTACCTTCTCTATCAATATTGAAAATAACATATACTTTTGTTTCAATGGCTTCTGTTTTATATTCTTTGGGATAGACAAGGGTTTTTGAAATGTATGCATCCAATGTTTTTTCAAAGCATTCTTTGAGTTCTTTTCCAGTTATTTTTTTACATTTCCTAAATCTTGGTGCTTCCGTGACCACAGCAAAAGGAACCACAGCTTTTTTTGGATCAAAGCTTCCTTCTTCTTCTACTTCCACATCCTCAATATCTATATGGGTTTGACTTAGCATAGAAAACGGTATTGCTAGTAAAAGAACGAAGTAAATAAACTGCTTTTTCATTTTTGTTTTGTTTTTGTTTTTGTTTTTAGCAATCAATGATTAAATTCTAGTTGATAAGAGTTTTTTGCGATTATCTTTTATTTGAAGCCATTTATCATAGGAAACGACACGTTTTTCATCGTTTGATTTGGTCGTGCCAGGCAATATTCCGATAAATTCGAGTTCGTGTCCGTCTGGGTCATTGAAGTAAATAGATATCGCTGGCAACCAACAAAATACCATTGGTTTTTCATGATTATCTTCTAAAAAGTTATAACATGTTATATTGTGTGATTTTAAGAATGCAACCGACTCGTTTAGAATCCATTCAGGTTCGCATTGAAAGGCAAAGTGTCTAATGTCAATTTCCTCTTTTGGTTTCTCCCACAAGCCAAGCATAAATTGTTTGTCGTTCCCTATCCAAAAAAAAGCTGTTCTGCGTTCTGCGCCATAACGACATTGTTTTAACTCAAGTACTTTTGAGTAAAATTTAATTGACCGTTCAAGATTTTCTACAAATAAGTGAGTTTCATACAGTCCTTTTATCATGCGGTTTTGGCTTTTATGCTTTGATTGATTATTAGCTAAGTTACTAAACATATACTTAATAGTAAGCTTGTACGTTTTTTAATTAGCAGAAATGAAATTCAGAATCATAAATAAAAGATTTAAAATTTAAATACATAAAGATCAGGTACTGAAAACTCCTTATCATTTTTCGTACAAACAAAAAAGCGAACCTATTAAGTCCGCTTTTCTCCGTAATACATACAGCACATCAGGTAAAATTCATGGTAAATTGAATTTTTTGTAGTGCATGATGAAACTCCGTTCTTCAACTGAGTTTTCTTAACCCAAACAATTAAACTAACTAAGTCTACAGGAATTACTGAATGGAATTGAATCATAAATGTGAACAAAAAACCGAATCAATTCTTTACAGTTGTAAACTTCATTCTATTTATATAGACGCTTCATTTTTTGAGAAAGTTCCCGAAAACTGTTCTTCTGTATTTTTTAAGACGCTTACTACCAAAAAGAAACAATGCTGTTTTGATGTTATAGTAGTTCAAAAACTAACTTTACAATTTGTAAGGCTTTCCCGTAAGCAACTGACAACTAATTTATTTACATTAAGTTTTGAATTATTAATACAAAACAATCTATATTATGTTAAAAAACATCACAAACCTTTCTGGAACAAAATTGATTGACAAATCAACACAAAAAACAATTGCTGGAGGTAATCATCCGCCATTCTGTAACAATGATAGCGATTGTCCTGGTGGAAAATGCATTGGCGGTTGGATGTGCGCTTATTAAACATTCTACATAATTCATCGTAAGCGAAAGCTGTCTGTAAAGTATAGAAATTCCAAATTAGATTTGACCATATTTAACAGACAGCTTTTTTTTGCAATATATTTTAGATGCGGTTCAAAAATACATTCAAACTTTTTTTAGTAACTTTTTTACAATTCATCCTCAAAAAATTACAGTTAGGTATCTTTTTTTATGCAGATTTCAGGTTTATATGGACTTTTGAATCATCAAACAACACTTCGGCTCCGCTCAGTGTTATCAAAAGAATAAATCATTAATCAATAAAACAATCTCAATTATGAAAAATTTACTTTTAATCGCAGTTTTCTTTACAGGTCTTTTTACAGCAACAGCACAAACAACAACTTCAGAAGAAGGTGTAACTATTACGGTTACCGTTGATAAAATCAAAAACAACAAAGGTAAAATGTTGTTCGCTTTACATACAGAAGATACGTTTATGAAGAAAAAACCAATCCAAGCAACAGGAAGTACTATTGAAGGTAATACAGTGAAAGTTACGTTTACCAATGTTCCAAAAGGAGCGTATGCTATTAGTTGTGTTCATGACGAAAACGACAACGGACGTATGGATTTTGAAGAAAACGGTATGCCAAAAGAAGATTACGGAATGTCTAATAATCCAATGAGTTATGGACCACCACAATTTGATCCTTCTAAGTTTATGGTAGCCGATAAAGATGTTACTTTAAATATCATTCTTTAATCCAATTTTATACCTTAATTACTAACTATCAAAAATTAGAAAAAGCGATCACTAAACATGATCGCTTTTGCATTTTATAATTTCTAAGAAGTCAAAAATCGAGCTAGCGAGATTTACTCACAACTCATAACTCATAACTCAAAAAACTACTTCCCCAACCAAGCATTCATCATCCAAACAGTCTTTTCTTGCTCAGAAATCAAATCGCTCATCATAGCATTTGTTCCTTCATCATTCGCGTCACCAGCTTTGTCTAGTAACGTTCTTTCCAATTTTAACAATTCTGAAATTGAAGAAACAATCAACGCTACTGCTTTTTCATCTTTAGAAATGTGCTTTCCTACAGGAACTTTTGCGTTGGCAATATAGTCTTCAAACGTATGTAAAGGTTCGCCACCAAGTGTTAACACACGCTCTGCGATTTCATCGATTTTTATTTGTGAATCGTTGTACAATTCTTCAAACTTAGTGTGTAGCTCAAAAAATCCTTTTCCTTTTATGTTCCAGTGAATTCCGCGTAAATTTTGATAATATACCTGAAAGTTTGCTAATAAAACATTTAAATCGTTTACCAAATCTTCTGTTTTTTGGACATCAAGTCCTAATATATTTAAGGCCATTTTTAATATTATTTATGTTATTAATTTTGTTACAGCAAATTTATTTAATATTTAAAGTATTTTATTATAAGTTTTATCGATAGTTTTTATATTTTTATCACTTAAAGCTATTACAATCATGACCATTACTCAACTACAATATGTTTTGGCAGTAGCCGAACACCAAAACTTTACCTTAGCCGCACAAAAATCATTTGTAACGCAGCCAACACTTAGTATGCAAATTCAGAAGTTAGAAGACGAATTGGAAATTCAGATTTTTGACCGAAGCAAAAAACCAATTCAGCTTACCGAGATTGGCAAAAAAATCGTAGAGCAAGCACGTAATATTGTCAATGAATCTGGGAGAATGCAAGATATTGTAGATCAACAAAAAGGATTTATTGGTGGCGAATTTAAACTCGGAATCATTCCGACAATTATGCCCACATTGTTACCGATGTTCTTAAAAACATTTATAAAAAAATATCCAAAAGTAAATTTAAAAATAGAAGAATTAACCACAGAAACAATCATTAAAAGACTAAACGAAGGTCATTTGGACGCTGCAATTGCCGCAACGCCACTCGGAAACGATCAAATTAAAGAACGTGTTTTATATTATGAACCTTTCGTCGGCTATACTACTGAAAATCACCGTTTATATAACAAAAAAGAACTCGAAACTTCCGATTTAGATATTGATGATATTTTATTGTTAGAAGACGGACATTGCTTTAGAGATGGCGTTATTAACTTGTGTAAAGTGCCAAAAGCCATTGCTGACGATCATTTTCAATTAGAAAGTGGAAGTTTTGAAACCTTGATTAAATTATCGAATGAAGATCTTGGAATGACGCTTCTTCCCTATTTACACACTTTAGACATTAAAGAGGAAGAACGCAAATATTTACGCCATTTCGCAGAACCAAGTCCAGCACGTGAAGTGAGTTTGCTATTTCACAAAAGTGAATTGAAAATGCAGATTATTGAAGCATTAAAAAATGTAATTATGGGAATTGTGAGAGGCGCAATTGCTTTTCATAATGTTCAAATTATCAGCCCTATACAACAATAAAAAATAATATCAATTTAACTTTAAGATGCTACTTTAGAAGCGAAGTTGCTTTGGTGTCTAAGAACACTGTGAATAGTTTGCATAGCCTTAGCTACGGAAAATTTTCACAAGGCACTTAGAGGCCAAATGAACAAGCTTATAGGTTGCATGTTAGGGTTGAATTGGTATCATACATACTAAAAAAGCCGCGACGTATCGCGGCTTTTCTTATGGTTTTAAATAAATTAAACATTGATCTAATTGTGGATTTGCTGTAACGAGAGAATTGATCCAAATTTTCAATTCTTCTATCTCGTGAGGCAGCAATCGTTGTAAAGCTTTTTGTAATTCTTTACAAAATAGTGATGGATCGAAACTTACTTTTTTAAGTATAGTCTTAGTGTAATCAAACATCGCTCTTGCCATATTTAACGAGGTATTTAGGTTAAAATTTTAAAGAGTAGTTTTCGTGTATAAGCATGTTATTTAGCTTCATAAAAATAGTAAAAAAATTTATGTTTACACATATTGAACAAAACTTTAACAGATGTAAGAAGAATTATACCATTTTTATTGAGTCTAAATAATAGATTTAAAAACGATTATCTCCATCTAATAAATCACCAATACTTCCTAAAATGCTTCCTTCTCCTTTACTATTTCCACCTCTCGGAATAGATGCAACGATTCTTCCTGCCAAACGACTGAATGGTAATGATTGAATGTACACAATTCCTGGACCTTTTAGCGTTGCAAAGAACATTCCTTCACCGCCAAATAGTGTATTTTTAATGCCGCCAACAAATTCAATATCATAATCTACATCTTGTGTAAAACCTACAATACAACCTGTATCTACACGTAATGTTTCCCCTGGAGCGAGTTGTTTTCTTGCCAACGTTCCGCCAGCATTTACGAAAGCCATTCCGTCACCTTCTAGTTTTTGCATAATGAATCCTTCGCCGCCAAATAAACCACGACCTAGTTTTTTAGAAAATTCAATTCCTACGGTCACACCTTTTGCAGCACATAAAAAAGCATCTTTTTGACAGATGAATTTTCCGCGATAATCTGTTAAGTCTATCGGAACAATTTTCCCCGGATATGGCGCTGCAAAACTTACTTTGCGTACTCCAAAAGAACTATCATTTAAAAATGAAGTCATAAAGAGACTTTCACCTGTTAAAATTCGTTTTCCCGCAGAAAATAATTTTCCAAGAATTCCTTTTTCCTGATTAGATCCATCTCCAAAAATAGTATTCATCGTAATGCCATCGTCCATCATCATAAAGCTTCCAGCTTCTGCCACAACGGCTTCTTGCGGATCTAATTCTATTTCGACATATTGCATTTCTGCGCCGAAAATTTCGTAGTCAATTTCGTGTGCTGTCATTGTTTTAGTTTTTTTACATCGAACGAAGTCGAAGGTTTGATTGATTTTTATAAGATGCAAAAAAAGTGTTTTTGTTACACTATTTTTTCTTCCTTAGTTTAATTCCCCATTCATATTCAAAATTAGAAACAGGTTCACCAGCTTCGTTAAAACCTTCGGCAAATAAGAATAAACTTTGACCTTCACCAGTTTCAATCGCTTTCTGTATTGCGGCTTTAACTTTTAATCCATCTTTACAGACAAACCGAATTCTTCCTGTCGCTTTTTTGGTAAATGTTCCTTTTTGCGATCTGACTAACATCGAAATTTTTTCTCCAGAAGTTTCTATTTCCTGAATGACCAACACACCAGTTGCCAACTCGGAAGCCATTCCTTGTGTTGCCCAGTATAAGGATTTAAAAGGATTTTGATTGATCCAGCGATGTTTTACAGTAACAGTTGCCGCTTCGTCAGTGATTTCTTTTACACGAACACCAGAAAAGTACGCCGATGGAAGTTTGAAAAGTACAAATTTGTTTATTTTGGATGGAGTTAGTTTTTTAGCCATTATAATTCAAGTTCATTATATTCATTAGCGAAAAATACAAAATTAACACGTACTTTTCTTAGAATTTCTATGCGGAATTAATCGTTGACCAAATATAATTTTCCAAAAAAGTTATATACGTAAGTTTTACCATTCATTGTATATTTTTTCCATTGTAATGCATGTTTATCTTGGTATTTAAATTTTATTTTATTTTTTCCGACAGTAAAATAGTAGAAATGGTCAAAACAAGGCAATCCAAAATGTCCACCTGTACTGTGTGATTTTATTTGTATTCTATCATCAAATTCTTCAAATGGTTCTGGCTCTTTTATGAAGTTGCAAAATTCTTCTACGTTGTAAAGGATCAACGTATCTTTTTTAAATCGTATAACCTCATCATCTAAAAATAAATCATACTTTGAGCGCAGTTTACTTGCATAATATCGAATCTTCATTTCCTCAATACTGTCTACTAAATTTTCTTTATAGATTTCTTTTGCATAATCTGCTACAGAATCACCAATATCAATCATGACAATAGGTTCTATTTTTTTATAATCTGGCGCTTTGTATTTTAATTGATTATAGTAAATATTTCCAATAGAATCCATATATCTGGTCATTCCCGCATTCAAGCGAATACGAAATACCTCTTTTCCTTCTGGAGTTTCTATCGTAAATTGATTGTTCCTATTAAGAAATAACCCATTTTTTAGAAATATTCTGTGATAATCGTCATCAATAATAAATGTAAAATCTTCTGAGTCATCTACAATATCTTCCAGAAATGGCAATTCAGGATATTTATCAGGTTCAGACATACAACTTACCAATACTAATATTGATATAATAAGTATGAAAAAGAATTGAATATTACTGTTTTTGAATTTCATCATGAGTAAATATAATGCCAATTTTCAATATTTATAAATTTGGTAAAAATAATTTCCTATTAGCTTTTCTTTGAAAAACTTCTGCTTTAAAAGAGTTTCAAAAAACATAAACAACTAAAAAATAAATACTTACCTAATTATTTTGATTATTATTTTTTAAAAACACACATTTTTAAAAATGTTAATAATTTGTTAATTTTTAGTACTATGTTTTGCATAATACCTTTTTTTAGCCATATATTTGTATAAGAAAATAATAGGTAATGGACTCAACACTAACGAAACACGACAAAAATGTAGCGATGGTTTTACACGCTACAACCTTTAGCAAATACTTTTTTCCGTTTGGAAATTTTATTGTTCCGCTCATTTTATGGACCATGTATAAGAAGGAATCTGAGTATATCGATCATCATGGTAAAGAAGCTATAAATTTTCAACTAAGTTTGTTTTGCTACAAACTCATTGCAACTTTAGTAAGTTTTCCGCTCTTTTTTATTTTTAAAATTCAAAACTTTAGTACATGGGATGTTTTCCATTTTAACAATATTTCAATCAATTTTAATGACGGATTCAACGCGTATAATTTGTCATTCATTGCAATCATTGTCGGAATTGGTCACTTATTATTTTTTGCAGTAAACATTACGTACACCATTGTGGCAGCAATGCGAGCGAATGAAGGTGAAAAGTATCGTTATCCATTAACCTTTAGATTTATTAAATAAATATCATCATCAATCATCAATCAAAACTTCGACAGCTCAATGTAACACAAATCAACAATCATCAATCATCAATCAAAAAAACTATGACGCGTCACATTGAGCATCGTCGAAATAAAAAACGAACAGAATCATTAAAAGACACATGAAAACATGAAGATAGAAAACACAAAAGCACAAATGCGTAAAGGCGTATTGGAGTATTGTATTTTATCCATCTTGAAAGATCAGGATGCATATGTAGCAGAAATACTCGAAACGCTAAAAGACGCAAAAATGCTTGTCGTAGAAGGAACAATTTATCCGCTATTGACAAGATTGAAAAATGCCGGTTTATTAAGTTATCGCTGGGAAGAATCGACTTCTGGACCACCTAGAAAGTACTATGGACTCACCGAAACAGGAAAGTTATTCCTAAAAGAACTAAATACCACTTGGGACAATTTACAAAATGCCGTATCACTCGTAACACGCCAAAAAAATACTACTAATGAATAAGACAATCAATATAAATTTAGCAAATATGTTTTTTCATATTGATGAAGAAGCCTATAACAGTTTGCAGCGTTATTTAAACGCTATCAAACGCTCTTTTACCGACTCGCAAGGTAGAGATGAAATTATCGCTGATATTGAAGCCAGAGTTGCCGAACTTTTCTCAGAACGTATGAAAACTGAGCGACAAGTTATCAGTATGAAAGAAGTACAAGAAGTCATCGAAATTATGGGACAGCCAGAAGATTATTTGGTTGATGATGTAATTTTTGAAGACGAACCAAAAACGCATCACAGACGTACGTATTCATCACATAGAAAATTATACAGAGATTATGATAATAAATTTCTTGGAGGTGTCTGCGCAGGTTTAGCACAATACTTCGGAATTGATGCGTTGTGGATCCGATTATTAGCAATTATTGTCGTATTGGCAGGAGTTGGATCGCCAATTTTAGTATACATCATTTTATGGATTATTATACCAAAAGCAAATACTACAAGTGAAAAACTTGCCATGGCGGGAAAGCCCGCGAACATCAGCAACATTGAGCAAAAGATCAAAGAAGGACTTGATGATGTTCAGGAAAAATTTAACGATGTAAACTTTGATCGAGTTGGTCAAAGAGCCAAAAGTGGCGCAGCTTCCTTCTTTGACACTATCGGTAATATTTTGACCGTATTTTTAAAGATTTTCGCTAAGTTTTTTGGTGTAATTTTTATCATCATTGCTGCCTCTATTTTAATCAGCGTTATCATGTCTGCACTAGGTGTAAGCTTCTTTAATTTCGATTTAATATCTGGTGAAGAATCTATTTACTACCGAGATTTAGGAATGTTGAATGAAACACCAAGATGGATTTTAGGATTATTGTTATTATTTGCACTCGGAATTCCTGCGGTTATCTTATTTATTTTAGGAATGAAGATTTTGGTAAAAAACTCAAAATCCATCGGAATGCCTGCAAAAATTACACTATTCGTTTTGTGGATAGGTTCTTGTATCGGAATCGGATTTTTAGCTTCAAGTGCCGCATTGCATCACAATATTGAAACGTCTGTATCTGTAAAAGAAGAATTGGCAATTGTTGCCAACGATACGATTAAGATAAAAATGGTAAGAAATGAAGATTTCAACAGATCATTGCGTCGATATTATGATGATTATGAGGTAGAATATGACGAAAATGGAGATGTTATTTTATTTTCACGTGATGTACGATTAATTGTAAGACAAACTGATAGCGATACTGGTAGAATACGCATTAATAAAAGTGCTGGAGGAATCAATCATACAGCAGCAAAAAGGCGTGCACAAGAAATTGATTATAATTATACTTTTGAAAATAATACTTTAAAGTTAGACGGATATTTCTTGTTTGATCCAGAAAATAAACACAATCAGCAAAAAGTGGAAATCAACTTGTATTTGCCAAAAGGAACGATCGTTTATGCGGATAAAAATACCAAACCTTTTCATAGAAATTCAATTGGATCAGGTGATATTTTAGGAACTGGCGAAGAAGAAAATCATTATCTAGTTATTGACAACGACTTAAAATGTTTGGATTGTGAAAGTACTATCAAAAAACTAAAAAACAAGAAAGAAAAAGATACTACTAAGGAAATCACAATCAATTCTGAAAAAGTAGATATCAATATTAAAAATAAAGACGAGAATGTAAATGTGAATGTAAAACGTGATAGCGTTCCTACAAACACAAACAACTAAATAAACATCCATCAACCAATACTAAAAACAACCAAAATCAATCAAAAAATGAGCAATTCACAATCCTTTTACTACTAAAACTACTCATCATAGTTTTAGTAGTTGGATTGCACATGAATAGCTTTTAGTATTAAAATTAAATCATCAATCAAAAAAAATAAAAACATTACTATCATGATTACTTTAGCACGTTATATTGCCATTGCTATTATTAGCTTACTTGTAACTTCTTGCGACTTCAATTTTAGTTCTGGCGTTGCTGGAAATAGAAATGTTGTTATGGAAGAAAGAGACGCCGACGAACCTTTTACTAAAATTAAAGCTTCCGAAGGTTTAGACGTTTACATCACACAGTCATCAACACCTTCTATCGAAGTGGAAGCTGACGAAAATATTATTTCGCTTATTGCTACGGATATTGACAACGGCACTTTGAGAATTCACACCGAAAAAAATATTGGTCGTTGCAAATCGAAAAAAGTACATGTGAGCGTTCCGAATATTGAAAAAATTGTCAGTACAAGCGGCGCAGATGTTTATTCGACAGAAATTATTGTTGCTGATCTGCTAGAAGTACGAAGCAACAGTGGCGCAGATGTAAAAATTGAGGTGAAAGCAGAAAGCGTAACATGTTCGACATCGAGTGGTGCAGATATTAAAATTTCTGGTAGCGCAAACTCGTTAGTAGCAAATGCAAGCAGCGGAAGTGACATTCAGGCAAAAGAATTGGAAGTAAAAGACTGCGATGCTTCGGCAAGTAGTGGTGCAGATGTTACCGTAAATGTTTCTGAGAAATTAGTAGCAAGCAGTTCTAGCGGTGGAGACGTGCATTATTACGGAAATCCAGAATCGGTTGCGAAAAATAAATCTGTTTCTGGCGGTGTATATAAGAAGTAGTTTCTAATGTAACGACGCTTTAGTGTAATGATGTTTTAATGTATTAATGTAACAGTTTGATAATTTTATCGCTTCCGCAGAATGTACACATTTTCAAAATTCATTCACAAATACTTAAA
>NZ_DS544873.1:195801-316761 GCF_000154725.1 Kordia algicida OT-1 | reverse complement strand
TGTAGAATATGATATAACTTCCTTGTGCATGCGTGGTTGCTCTATTCTAACAGATTGAACCAGCTCTATCACATCACTAGCAATACACTGTCGTTTCTCTTTGAACGTATCGCTCGGTAATATACTTGCGTGCTTACCCCAAGTAACTCACAAGTAGATGAGATACTTTCTCTGTAATGTATTCTAAACATATCGATTACTTGGGTTTGGAGTTTTTTCTGATAGGAATATTAAACTCTTTTTCTGCTAAATCAATCATCATATCAAACAAAATAGCTTTCTTGTCAGCACGCTCCGCCAGATGTTCTGCACGAGCCTTCTGCTTTTCTAACAGTTTGATTTTTTCTTCTAATTCTAAAATCTTTTGTTCTGGAGTCTTTGTCATAGAAAGTGGAGTTTGATTATGCCAATCAAAGTTACCATATTTTTTTAACCAAGTTCTGATGGTAGATCCAGATTGTATACCATACTTTGATAAGACTTGTGAGCGTGTCAGTTTGCCCTGTTCAATCTCTTGAACTACTTGGAGTTTAAAAGATAATGAATAATCTTTTTGAGTACGTTTTACATAATTTGTTTTCATTACGCTTAAAATTTAGTGTAACGCTATTTCAGGACGAGACAATAATATAGAAAAAAAAATGCGCTACCTGTAATCGTAGCGCATTTTTTGTATGCTATTGTATCGACAATTCCTGATTAAGAAAGTGTCAAATTGAATTTTATGCTTCTATAACATCTTCAACCGCAGCAAGGTAACGTTCTGCATCTAGCGCAGCCATACAACCAGAACCAGCTGCCGTAATGGCTTGTCTGTATTCTTTATCTTGTACGTCGCCCGCAGCAAATACGCCTGGAATGTTTGTCTTTGTAGATTTTGCTCCCGTGATTAAATATCCAGTATCATCCATGTCTAAAACTCCTTTAAACATGTCTGTGTTTGGTTTGTGTCCAATAGCGATAAAAACTCCTGTCACAGGAATTTCATGCTTTTCTTGTGTTTGATTGTTTACCACACGTACGCCTTCTACCACCATTTTTCCAAGAACTTCGTCCAATTCAGTATTGTATAAAACTTCTAAATTTTCCGTATTGTTCACACGATGTTGCATTGCTTTACTTGCGCGCATTTCGTCTCTACGAACCAACATGGTAACTTTTTTACACAATTTTGCCAAGTATGTTGCTTCTTCTGCGGCAGTATCTCCACCACCAACAACAATTACATCTTGTCCTTTGTAGAAAAATCCGTCACAAGTAGCACAAGCAGAAACGCCACCACCTTTTAAGCGTTCTTCGCTTTCCAATCCTAAATATTTTGCCGAAGCTCCAGTAGAGATGATAACTGTTTTTGCTAAGAATTCTTTTTCTCCTGTACCGTCGTCAACATATACTTTGTGTGTTCCTCCTACTTCTTCAGAGAAATCAACACGAGTTGCATATCCAAAACGCACATCGGTACCAAAACGAGTTGCTTGGTTTTTTAAGTCTTCCATCATCGCAGTTCCATCTGTACCATTTGGATATCCTGGAAAGTTATCGACTTCTGTAGTAGTGGTTAACTGTCCTCCAGGTTCCATTCCTGTATACATTACTGGGTTCATATCTGCTCTAGCAGCGTATATTGCGGCTGTGTATCCTGCTGGTCCACTTCCTATGATTAAGCAATCTAATGCTGTGTTTATATCTGACATATCTTTTTTCTAATTAGTAAATCTTTTTAACAAAAGTAGTTTTTTATCTGAATTCCTTACATAAAATTTATTAACAAATATCATCTAACTGTTTGATATCTTTTTTACTAAAAAAAGCAATATCATACAAAATATAATATTGCTCTGTAAATATTTTGATTTTTTCTTTTTAAAATCGCTTGTCAAAAATAATTTTATTGTTCAAAATACATGACATAATCATACGAAACTCCAGAAATTTGCTCTATTTGATTGACAATTAATTCTCCATTATTACTAATGAAAAAGTTTCCTAATTCAGTTTCTCCAGATACATCATTTTGTACTGTAAGATACTTTTTATTTTCGATTTCGGTTACCGTATATGTATAAACATTTGTTCCCAAACGTCCAGAAGGTTTTGGTGTCAAATCTGTAGTTTCTGCGGCATTATTTTTTACTGTCAAGGTGTTATTTTCAAAGGTATAAGTTACTAAAACGTTTGGGTAAATAACGTTTACTCCATTGTGAAATATGGATTTTTTGAGTTCCCAAACACCTGTAATATCATCGCTTTGTACAGCAGATGCATTATCGTCGTCGCTTGAACAGCTTACAAGAAATGTGGCTATAAAGAATAGCGCAAAAGTAAAATTTTTCATTTGGTAATGGTTTTAATGTTTGTTAAATATAAATTGAAATTAATTTTTTTAAATGAAGTTTTCAAACATTAAACATAAAATTAACACACTACTATTTTTAGCCTACATAAAAATTATTCCACAAAAAAAGCAATACCAAAAATATGCTATTGCTTTGTTTTATATGCTGAAATGTATTAATTACACAATTCTATTGGCAATACTTACCAAGAAATTTACGCCATTATCAATATTAGCTATAGCGTCTGCTTTGGCTGTGTTTGAAGCTGTTGCATCACTAATTTCTTTGAGTACTTTCATGGCATTTGCATTAGAAATTTGACTTTCTTTGATGAACTCATCAATTTCTTTTATACTAATCCGTGTCAGACTTGCAATAGTTGTTTGAAACTCTGTATCTGTTTGATCTGCTGCCTGATTTGCTAGGTTATCCCAATCTATATCACTCATAGTTTTCTATTTAATTTTTTGCTTTAATTGCTGATTCTACATTTAATAATTTATTAAAACCATTTCCCGTTTTTACTAACAAACTGTCTAACTGATTTTGAATTTTACCCACATTAATATTTGTTCCTGTAAGCTTCTGAATTTGTGCTAAAGTGTTCGCTTCCGATTGTTTCAGCTTTACCGCAGAACTAATTAAATTCTGTAAAGTGGCACTCGCTTGTTGGTAATCATTATAACTATTATTCAACGAAGTAATCATTTGTTGCTTTTGTGTGTCTAATACATTATGAAGCGAATCACGTTTTCTACTAATCACAGGCATGACACTTTTTAAAATATTTGGCAACTCCGCACTGACATCAACTCCTGGTGGAATTTTTGATTGAAAATTAGCTACATATTTCGGAATGTACTGATTGTTGATAAAATCGTCAACCTTATCTTTTCGTTCTTCAAATAACTTATTTACCAATGCAATATTTAACTGGTGCATGGCATTTGATTCAGAAATGACTTCTTGTGTTAGCGTTGAGGTTGATGCTGGAATTGAAGCACACGCGCTTATACCAATTGCTATGAGCACAATAAGAATACTATTTATAATTTTTTTCATGTGTAGCAGTTTGTTTCTATATATTAATTATCAACTGTTGTAAAAACAGCTTTTATTTTGGTAATAATACCTTGTAATACGGTAAAAATTGCATCTGAGGAAAATCCGCCAACAAGCGCTAAAACACAACTATTAAAAACGGTTAAACTTTTTCCATCATTATAGGTAGATACAATTTCAGAAAGTATTAATCCAGACATAATTCCTAGCACAATCAAGCCAACATAGTAAATAGATTGTTCAGGCATTAATGTTCCTTTTTGAATTCCTTCACTCACGCTTTTTAGCAGATAAAAAACAACTCCCAATCCTGAGGTTGCACATAAAAATAGTAAATTCAGTAATAATGGAGTTCCATCATTTGCTAAAACACCTTTTGCTAATGACGTGTTATCTACTTGGTCTGATAAGGAAGTTCCAATAAAAAGTGCTAGAAAAAATAACGCAAGAAAAATTAAATTTCGAATAATTGGTAGCTTACTAAAAATAGTTCTACTATGCTTCTCTGCATTTAAAGTTTTTAGATATTTGATAGACTTTGGTGTTGCTGGCGCAATATTTTTTGCTAAAATATTATGCGCATTAATCAAGTCATCTAAATTAGTACTCTCTATCAGTGGATTTAGCTCTGTATTGATAACTTTTCCATTTCGCATTGCGAAGGAAAGCATGTTTTCTAATTCCTCCTTAATTTCAACCATAAGTGAATCCGAAACTCCTTTTTTGATGCCTTTTGGTGGCTTTTGGGTAATTTTCGAACTTGTATCTACTGTTGAAGACGACGGAGAATTCGTCGGAATTGGGTTTGAGGTTGCCATACAATTAATAATTTTGGTCGGTTAGTTCAAACTTACAATTTAAAAGGCGGATTTAAAAGAAGAAGATATACGCTTTTTAAAATCAAGGGTTTGTACGTAGTTTTTTTGTTAGAAAATTGAAAGATTGAAAGATTAAAGAATTGAAAGATTAAAGAATTGAAAAATTGTTGATTTCATGCTTCCTCTAAAAACTATCTACCTAAGGACTATTCAATTACCTCATCATAACGTTGAAATTTATTTCGTAATTCTCCACGTAGTTCCAAATCGTTTTCTACTTTATGTAATGTTGGTCGTTGCGCTATTAAATATATAATCAATAAAGCAGCAATAGTTAAAAAAATACCGTTTTTACTTAACAGATAAAATACCACTCCTAACATCGCCGAACCTTCCAATACTATAAATTTTACCATTGAAACCGTTCGATAGGAATTTAATTTTGCGGTCAAATCTGTAGCTTTTCTAGCGTTCTTTAGTAGCATTTTTGGAACAATATAACTCATCATAAGCGCACTCAGTACGATAAATGGATACACCAAAAGGAAAATAGTATTCAAATCAAACTTAAAATGCATTTCACCATCATTCAAAAAGAAAGTTACTACAGCAAAAACTACCACACTCATGACCAACGATACATGTATGAGACCTAACGTTTTTATAAATTTATTCGGTGTTAGTGACTGGAATTGGTTCATAATTATAAACGGTATTTGATTACTTTTTCAAAGCTACTAAAAAAATAAATTAATTTTATTTGGAATGATCGTTCTATTATTTATACATTTGTATTGGAATGATTGTTCCAATACAAATTTTAATAAAAAACCAAAAAAATCATGAATACATTACAAGGGAAAATTGCCGTAGTTACTGGCGGAAATAGTGGAATCGGATATGCATCTGCAGCAAAACTAAAAGCAAATGGTGCAACGGTAATCATCACAGGAAGATCGCAGGAACGTGTAGAAAAAGCAGCAAACGAATTGGGCGTTACAGGAATTGTCGCCGATGTAACTTCGCTTGACGCGATTGACAATTTAGTCAATCAAGTAAAAGATGCTCACGGAAAAGTAGATGTATTGTTTGTAAACGCTGGAATTTTTACGCCAGCGCCAATCGGACAAATCACAGAAGAAGTATATGACACACAATTCGGGATCAACTTTAAAGGTGCCGTTTTTACAACCGAAAAGTTTTTACCAATCTTAAATGATGGCGCTTCTATTATCAATTTATCTTCTATTAATGCATACACAGGAATGCCAAATACCGCAATTTATGCCGCCACAAAAGCAGCGTTGAATTCCTACACAAGAACTGCCGCAACCGAATTGGCTCCAAGAAAAATTCGTGTAAACGCAGTAAACCCAGGACCTGTAGAAACGCCAATTTTTGGTAAAACAGGAATGGAACAAGAACAACTAGAAGGTTTTGCTGCTGCAATGCTAGAGCGAATTCCACTAAAACGTATCGGACAACCAGAAGACATCGCCAATTTAGTAGCCTTTTTGGCTTCTGATGATGCATCTTTCATCACAGGAAGCGAATATAATATTGATGGTGGAATGAATGTGAATCCACTGTTAAGTTAATCAGGAATATTTGTATGTTTGTAGAGACAGTTTTTTTACTGTCTCTACAATCTGTCACGATATGCCAAGAGTAAAAAAATTTAATGAAGAAGAAACGCTAAATAAAGCCATGTGTTTGTTTTGGCGAAATGGTTTTCACGCAACTTCCATGCAAGATTTGGTAGATTATTTGGGAATTAATCGTGCAAGTATTTACGATACATATGGAGGAAAAAGAGCTCTTTTTGACAGCGCTTTTGACCATTACAGAAAAGCAAATAGAAAGCAATTACTAGCATTTTTAAAAAGTCAGAAAAGCGTAAAAACAGGGTTTCGAAAACTTTTTGAAAATGGAATCTCTGAAGCGGTTTTCGATACCGAACGTAAAGGTTGTTTTGTAATTAATGTAACGACAGAATTAGTGCCAAACGATGAAGAAATACTGCACGTTGTACAAGAAAATAAAGCTTTTATGACAGCTACTTTTGAAGAATTTTTACAATCGGGAATTGATTCAGGTGAAATTTCTGTGGATAAAAATATCAAAAACTTGGCTTCACTCCTACACACATTTTACAACGGAATTAAAGTAGTTTCTAAAACAGACGTTGATGAAGAAGAATTATTAACCTCGGTTGATACTATATTGACGTTGTTGGACTAATATATGAAACTATGAAATACATTGCTATTCTTCTATTATTTACAATTTTTTCCTGTTCAAATCATAATCACAAACTACAAAACGAAACAAAACGAAATCAACAAATTGACACTGTAAAGTATTCATATTCTGTATTCAATCATGGAAAAAGATTGTTTTTACTAAGTGACGGAAGCTTTATGAACGAAGTTTATACATTTAGTTGTTCTGGTAGTGGTTTTCACAAAAAAGTTTCTGGTACATACAAAATAGATAGCATCAGTTTAAGTCTCTTTCCTCAAAAAATAGCATTGACAACATATTCGTTTGATAGAAAAGTAAAACCCACCAAAGTTCAACTCGATTACGGAGTCGATTCACTTAAGATAAAAACTGAATTTAAAATTATACATTGGGAAACAAAAACGTATCTTCTTTCAGAAACGTATGATTATGATTATAGCGAAGACGAAGAAAACGATTTTATGAGATTTGCGGATTATGTCAATATTGGATTTGAACCGAAAACAAGTGGCATGTACTTATCACACAAAGAAAAAGATACATTTACATCTGCATTTGACATGCAACAGATTCCTGAAAAGTGGCAAAAATACTTTCTTAAAAAACCTATTGTAACAAAAATTAAAAATCTAAAAAAGGTATATGATTCTGAAGACTCAACATACTTTTTTTGGGAAATTGAATTGGACAAAGGAAAAAATGACGGAATGACAAAACGACTTTCATTCACCACAAAAGATGATATGATTTCTCTCGATATTGATTCCATTACAAATAATTCAAGTTTTGGAAAACATTTCGATCCAGATTTCATCACAAAAGACTATCCTATTGGAACTGAATTAAGAACAAAATGGGAGTAAAAAAGTTAACTACTATAACAAACTAAAAATGAAAGCATTCCTAAAGAAATATATTTTTCAAAAATGGTGGTTTCCAATATTATTGTTTTTAATATCATCGCTATTTTTTATGATGCTTCTTGCCTCTACTAAAAAAATTCTTCTATTTATTTCTGACTATTTTTTGTTGTTTACCTTCATTCTTTTGCTAATTGCAGGATTCTGGCAGTTATTTAGAGGGAAATGGTACTTGGGCTTACTTCAGTTAGGAGCATTATTTGTAGGTTTTGTCATATTGGTATTTGTATCAACATTTATGATGATGTTCGGACCAGATACAGATACATTTGCTGACAATTTGAAACTACCTGAAAATGTAAAACTAGCCTATCCGACTGATGTTAACATGAGAGTTAATTTTGAAAGAATCAGACTTGATAGCATGCAAAATAATGTACCCAAAGAAATTTCATTTCAACTTTACAACTCGTTTCAACCTGGTTTGTATGAATATGACTTATGGTTAAAATCTAATGAAAGTGGCACTATATTTCTAAAAGCATTTGAAATAACTCAAGAAATTGAATTATCAGTACCAAGACTTCAAAAGCGTTCAAGTATCAGTATAAGTAACACTAACGGAAAAATTAAAAAATTTGGAACTGTTGACAATTTTACCATTTACGAAGGAGATTGGGGAAAACCTTACGGAGCCAGATTTGAAGTTTGGTTTACGCCTGATGATGGCAATAAAAGCAGAAAACTTTATGAAAAAAACTATGTGATTGAAGGTTGGATGCGATAAAATAATTACAATTTTTACTGCAACAAATTACCAACTACTTTTCTTAGTGCGCATTTTGTCATGTTCTGTTTGTAAAAACTTTAAAATCGTTTCCACTTGCTTATCTACATTTTTAATTCGCAATACGCTAAAAATTAAGGTTCGTTTTCTTCCATCGGTCAACTTATCAAAAATTGCTTTTCCCTCAGGATCTTGCGCTAAAAAAACTTCCAAAACCTCTGGAATATCAACACCAAGCGGATTCGGGTCTTCTTCCAACCTATAAGAAAGCAATTCGCCAGCTTCTTTGCCTATTTCTTTGATGTAGCGTTTGGCAAGCATAATATAAAAGTCTCCATTTCCCAAATGATTCAAACCACATTGAATCTTCACTTTATCGTCAATGGTACAAATCAAACGTGTAGCGCGTTTCTTTTCAAACTGATTGACGATAGCTGCGGAAACTTCCAAATGGTAGTAACTTCCTCTTTTCTGTAAATGTTGTGTTCCTTCGAAAAACATACTATTCTTTTTCTTTAGTATAAGTCAACGTGCTACCACGATCAAGATAACTCAACACCATCGATTCGTCTGAATATTCGAGCAATCCGTAAGTAGTTACCTTTCCATTCCTGTCTTTTAATCTCAGATATTCAATACCATCTTTTTCATCAAGTTCGTAATAGTAGGTTTTATTTACAATCTCATCGCCTTTTTTGTGAAACATAGACAATCGATCGTTATAAATCTGAATGCCCTTATTTTTATCATCTGTGCTAATCCAACGTCCGTTTTCTAATCCAATTTTTTGAGTAGCTTCTGTAATAACCTCTTTATCATTTGAAGATGATGTCGTTGTCTTCTTTTCTCCACTTTCACAAGCAAAAAATGGTAAAATCATCGTTAAAAATAGAGTGATTTTTAATTTCATAAAAAATAATATTTTGTCAATTAACTAAGGTATTGATTTTTTACTACAATAGCACAAAAACTTATAACAGAGTATTTGTTTTAATTATACGATAATTCAAAAAACATCCTGAAAATCAAAAACTTGGCAAAATTTTTGAAAAACTCTATATTTACAACACAGAAAACCTTTCCCATGATATCATTTTCCCGATTACTCAAAAACTATTGTTTCATCCTATTATTTTTTGTGATTCCCTTTCACATGTACGCACAAAATCCTGTACAAGAAGGACAATGGTACGTAATTCAAAGCTGCAAAAAGCAATTAGTTATACAGACGCAACCACCGTTTCAAAATAATGGTATGGCTGTAATTTTAGGAAGATATAATACCAAAGATAATTCTCTTTTTAAATTTGAAGCAGCTGGAAACGGTTATTATATCATTCGTTCCAAACAAAATAACAAAGTATTAGACATTCGTGGCGGAAGTCAAGAAAATAATGCCGTGCTTCAAATGTGGGATCAAGCTAATGTAGAAAATCAGAAGTTTAAGCTAAGTCGTGCTACAAGTGATGAGCTTTATTATATCACTGCAAAACATAGCAACAAATCAATTGCAGCAGGCCCAGGATTTAAAATAGGAAGTACCGTTACACAAAAATATGGCGACGGACTTTCTAATGCAATGTTCAAATTTATTCCTCACAATCCCAAAAAGGAAAAACCGAAACCAAAACCTGTTGTCAATATTGCAATTCCTAAATTAATTACTCCTGTGACTGGACAAGTAATTGAAAATAAAAAAGGAAATATCATAAATTTTAAATGGAGTAAAGTACCAAATGCCACAAAATATCAATTATATGTAGAACATAGTAATAAAAAAGATAAACTTTTAAATAATATCTTCAAGGATAACTATTATGATTTAACGCTATCAGAAACACTACCAACCACATTAGCAAAAGGTGCTTGGGGTTGGTGGGTTAGAGCTCAAGTAGGTAACAAATGGAGTAAATGGAGCAAACCAAACACCATATACTTTAAAGAATCAGTAAAAACTACCATCACCTTAAATTCCCCACAATCCAATGCCTCATTGGCAAATGGGATAGAAAGCAGAAACGCAAGTTTCTCTTGGGACTTTGACTGGGAAGATGTGCCGAATGCAGAGCAATATGAAATTGTCATCATTCATCCAAACAATAACAAAAAATCAATTCTGAAAAACACACCTGTTTCCAGATATCAACTTGTGCAACGCGGCGGGCTTAAAAACAATGAACTTATTGGTTGGAAATGGAAAGTACGTGCATTTATAAATGGATCGTACAGAGATTGGTCGGCAACCAGAACGTTCAACGTGAAGCAAGCTAAAAAGCAAAGCACGCCTGTAAATCCTCCACCAGTTGTTACCGATAATTTAACAACACAAAGTACTGCCAATTTTAACAAAGCCGTAAAAAATAATTTTGCTGTCGAACTGAAAAACAAGATCAACAACAGAAGTACTTCTCTTGGATACAACGTTCAAAAAGATCACTTTAAAATGGGCGATTTTTTCAAAAATTGGCGCATCAAATATGTGCGAAATGGGATCTATCAGTTGCAAGTTGAAATAGATGGCAAATTTTGGTCATTAGCTTCCAAAGGTGCCGAAAAAGGCGATGTGAAACTCGCTGTTGACAATAGAAACGATGCATATCAACTTTGGAAAATTGAACAACAAACTGATGGCTACTATAAAATTACTAATATTGGAAACCAAAACAATCCAATCGTTGATGCAGAAGCACTTTTTTATGACACAAAAAATCATGACTTCTTTTTAACAATCTGGAAACCTGAAAGGAGTCTCAACGGACGTTGGTATTTTGATGCTAAAAAAACTGTAAATATTAAGCCTAAACCCATAGAAGACAGAATATTTAGAATGAACGCATCCAATGGAAAACGTGTTTGCTTAGCCTATATTATGACCTCGGATGCAACTGGGTACAACTCTTTACGATTTTGCAGTAAATACAATAGCAATAACACGTTGTTCAAGTTTGAAAGAACAACCAACGGAAATTACCTGATAAAAGTAAAATCAACTGATTTGGGAGAAAATAAATGGTATTATTTATCGAGTAACATGGAACTGTACGAAATTGACAAAAACAAAGATATTCCTATCAAAAATGAATATGGAATGTATTGGGCTATTATGTCAAAAGGCAATGGAAATTACACAATTTTTAATGTTGATGACAGAAAAGCGCTTGAATATGTAAAACGTCCGTATAGCTCACCGCGCGAACTTATAGAATTAAGAAAGTTAGCAAATAAGTATGAACAGTATTTTAAATTGTATTAAGTTAAATTCTAATTGATCTCTTTTATTACGAAGCTATATTTAGATGGTGGATTTATCACAAAGTAAAATTTACCCTAAAATTCATCTTATTAAGATCATAAAAAAACGGATTCCGTTAAAGAATAAAAAAGTTTCTCAAATTAAGGAAAAATTAACAGCATCAAGTCGTCAAAAACAGTTAAAAGGGTTTATTCTTTTGTAAATTTAAAAGGAAAAAATGAATTTAAATGACCACTTACAGTGGCGCTATGCCACAAAAAAATTCAATAAAGAAAAAAAAGTATCTGAAGAAACATTACAAGAAATACTTCATTCCGTTCAACTAAGCCCGTCTTCTTACGGATTACAATTATTTAAAGTTTTGGTAATTTCGAATGATGAAGTTCGAGAAAAATTAAAACTAGTGTCCATGGGGCAATCACAAATAACAGACGCTTCACACCTGATTGTTTTTTGCAACTTCACAAACTATGATTCACAACAAATAGATGATTACCTTGAATTAAAAGCGCAAACGCAATCTATTATTCTAAAAGATTTAGAAGCTTACGGAAATGTCATGAAAGATAATGTAGGTGCAATGGACGCTGATACTTACAAGAATTGGACTGCCAAACAAACATATATTGCACTCGGAAATTTACTAACATCGTGCGCAACACACAAAGTAGATGCATGCCCAATGGAAGGTTTTGAAGTAGAAAAATACAATGAAATTCTCGGTTTATCTGAAAAAGGACTCAACGCAGCAGTAATTGCTACAATAGGATATCGTTCCGAAGAAGACAGAACAAAAGATCAGGCAAAAGTTAGAAAACCAATGGCAAACCTCTTTGAGTTTCATAAATAAAACCAATTACTAAATATTTTATATAAAAAAAACACTGAAAATCATACGATTGACAGTGTTTCTGAGATTTTTTGGGAAAATTTTGTCGGGGTGGCAGGATTCGAACCTGCGACCTCCGCGTCCCAAACGCGGCGCGATAACCGGGCTACGCTACACCCCGAAAATTTAAATTCGTAGTTTTTAATTCCTAAAAAATTTCAGAACTACGCTCAAAAATTGGATTGCAAATATAAGGCTTTTATCGAAACAGAAAAGCAAAAACAATTTATTTTTTAAAAATAAATACAATCAATAATTTACTTAATTTTGTCACGTCTAAAAAAACTAAAAATATATGCTCATTATTGGTATTGGCGGAGGAACAGGAAGTGGAAAAACCACCGTAGTAAATGAAATCATTAAACAACTCCCTGAAAATGAAGTTGGAATCATCTCTCAAGATTCGTATTACAACGATACTTCTCACCTAAATTATGAACAACGCACAAAGATAAATTTCGATCATCCACGATCTATTGATTTCGATTTGCTCTGCGAACATCTAAAAGAATTAAAAAAAGGAAATCCTATTAACCAACCTGTATATTCGTTTGTAAAACACAATCGTACAGGCGATACCATTCATACACTTCCGCGAAAAGTAATGATTGTAGAAGGAATTCTTATTTTAACCAATACCGAACTTCGTAAAATGTTTGACATCAACATTTTTGTTCATGCTGATTCTGACGAACGTCTCATCCGAAGAATAAAGCGAGACATCACGCAACGTGGGCGCGATATTGATGAAGTGTTGGCGCGTTACCAAAACACACTCAAGCCTATGCACGAACAATTTATTGAACCTACAAAAGAATTTGCCGATATCATCATTCCAAACAATCGCTACAATACAGTAGCTGTTGATATTGTACGTACAATTATTAGCGAACGATTGGCCTAATTTTAGTACATTTATACAATATTTGTAACGCAATCACTAGCATGCTCAATCAATTTAAAAATATTTACATCATTGTATTAACCGCTTTTGTGATATGGATGCTTTTCATAGATACCAATTCGTGGTTAACACATCATGAACTAAATAGTCAAATAGAACTGCTAGAACAACAAAAAGCAAACCTACAACGTGAAATAGCCAAAGATCATAAAGTCATCAGAAAACTTTCTAACATCGAAGAATTAGAAAAATTTGCCCGCGAACGCTATTTCATGAAAAAAGAAAACGAAGAAATTTACATCGTAGAGTATGCAGATAGTCTAAAAATAACAACCAATGAGTAATTCACTATTCAACGAATTTGACCCAGTTTCTGCTGCGCAATGGAAACAAAAAATACAAGTCGATCTAAAAGGTGCCGATTACAATGAAACCTTAATCACTGCAACACAAGAAGGTATTGACATCAAACCATTTTATCACAGTGAGAATTTTGGCATAACACAACCAATTGCTACTCACTCAACTGCTTGGAAAGTCTCGCAACGTATTGTGGTAACAAACGCCAATGAAGCCAACAGCAACATCAAAGACATATTGGCAAGAGGCGCAGAAAGTATCATCTTATACATTACAGACGAAACAATTGCAATTGCTGAAATACTTGCTGAAATCGACCTAAAAAACGTTCCAATTCACATCGAAATGAGCTTCTTATCGGTGTCGTATTGTGCGGATATTGACGCTTTCGCGAAAGCTGCTCCTGCAAGTATCACACTTGGAGTTGATATTATTGGAAACTTAGCTTCCACAGGAAATTGGTTTGACAATCTTACGAAAGATCATGAAGCGGTTGAACGAATTCTGGAACTTCAAAACCTTAAAAGTTCACTAACTGTTCATGTAGATACGTATCAAAACGCAGGCGCAAACATGGTACAACAGCTTGCGTATGCACTCGCTCACGCAAACGAATACTTGAATCATTACGGTTCAAAAATCTCAAACAAAATCACGTTCAACGTTACAGTTGGCACACACTATTTCTTCGAAATTGCCAAACTAAAAGCCTTACGTCAGTTATGGAGTATTTTGGCAAAAGAATACGAGTTGCAACAAGAATGTATCATCATTGCTTCACCTTCAAAACGTAACAAAACCTTGTATGATTACAATGTAAACATGCTACGAACTACCACAGAATGTATGAGTGCAGTGTTAGGTGGCGCAGATATTGTGTACAATCTTCCCTACGATGCTTTATATCATCATGCCAACGAATTTGGAGATCGCATCGCAAGAAATCAACTCAGAATTCTAAAAGACGAAAGTTACTTTGACAAAACGGACAATCCAACGGAAGGTTCATATTACATCGAGAGCATCACACAACAACTCGCGGAAAAAGCACTAACACTCTTTAAAGACATGGAAGCCAATGGTGGATTCCTAAAGCAACTCAAAGCAGAAACCATCTATCGAAAGATCAAAGAAAGTGCCGCAAAAGAGCAAGCATTATTCGACGAAGGAAAAGAAGTTCTCTTAGGAACAAACAAATATCCAAATCCAGAAGATCGTATGAAACACGATCTAGAAATAGAACCTTTTGCTCAAAAAGAAGTACGTAAAGTATTGGTCATTCCAATCACATTACGACGATTGGCAACCAAACTAGAAAAAGAACGACTCAAAAATGAATAGAATCATTTACATCATACTATTCAGCTTTCTTTTCATTCAATGCGAAGATGACAAACATATTGCGGTTTCTAACAAAAATGTGGAAGGACGCTACATTCATCTGGAAACTGAAAATATTTACCTTTTTGTTCCTGAAAAAGTAAAACTATACACTAATGATGAATACGCACAATTCATTAATTCAATAGAAAACGAAGAATTCCGCAAAATGGAACGTGCGCGCTACCTACAAATGAAATATGGAAGCGCAGGAAACTTCTACATCATGGCAAGTGAAGACAGCGAAATTGACGTGACCTTCAGAACAGTTCCCTACATACCAATTAACAAAGAAGTTTCACAGCAAATTTTAAAATACTTAAACAGAGAACACAAAGCTGGAGGACGAATTCTTGGTTTGGAAAGTTCGTTTAGCAGAGCTGGAATAATAAAAAAAGGAGACGATCGTATTTTTAGAGCGATCTTTCTCTACAAAGGAATTGACTTGCTTACTGGAGAAAACGCAGAAATTTACACCTACTTTTATCTAGTAAACAGAGAAGGAAAATCATTCGTTTTAAGCTTTAACTCCAGAAAAGCATACGATTTTGATTCTTATGTTCAAAAAATAAAACTTTAACATGACGAGAAAAAACCTGCAACATATCACACTCGACGACACTACGAAAACGTTGGAAAAAAAACAAACTGCACCATTTAGCACTGCAGAAGATATTGACGTACAATCGTCGTACAGTAAAGAAGACATGAAAAAAGTGTCGCACTTAGATTTTGTAGCTGGAATTGCTCCCAATCTTCGCGGACCATATTCCACAATGTACGTTCGTAGACCGTGGACCATTCGCCAATACGCAGGATTTTCTACCGCAGAAGAAAGTAATGCATTTTACCGAAGAAACTTGGCTGCAGGACAAAAAGGATTATCAGTTGCGTTCGATTTGGCAACACATCGCGGTTACGACAGCGATCATGAACGTGTAGTTGGTGATGTTGGAAAAGCCGGCGTTGCCATTGATTCTGTAGAAGACATGAAAATTCTTTTCGATCAAATTCCACTAGATAAAATGTCAGTTTCCATGACCATGAATGGTGCCGTTTTGCCAATTATGGCATTTTATATTGTTGCTGCAGAAGAACAAGGAGTAAAACCAGCGCAATTGGCAGGAACCATCCAGAATGATATTTTAAAAGAATTCATGGTGCGTAATACGTACATATATCCACCAACGCCATCCATGAAAATTATCTCGGATATCTTTGAATATACTTCGGCAAACATGCCAAAATTCAACTCTATCAGTATTTCAGGATATCACATGCAAGAAGCTGGTGCAACCTGCGATATTGAACTTGCATACACCTTGGCAGATGGTTTGGAATACATTCGCAAAGGACTCGCCGCAGGAATGGACATTGACACCTTTGCTCCTCGCCTATCCTTTTTCTGGGCAATTGGAATGAATCATTTTATGGAAATTGCCAAAATGCGCGCAGCTCGAATGTTGTGGGCAAAATTGGTAAAACAATTCAATCCGAAAAATCCAAAATCATTATCCTTACGAACACATTGCCAAACAAGTGGTTGGAGTTTAACGGAACAAGATCCATTTAATAATGTGGCGCGAACGTGTATTGAAGCTGCTGCGGCAGCTTTTGGTGGCACGCAAAGTTTACATACCAATGCCTTGGATGAAGCAATCGCACTACCAACGGACTTTTCTGCACGAATTGCTCGTAACACGCAAATTTACTTGCAGGAAGAAACGAAAATCACCAAAACGGTTGATCCGTGGGCAGGAAGTTATTATGTAGAAAAACTAACGCATGAAATTGCGAATAAAGCCATGCAATTGATTGAAGAAGTCGAAGAATTAGGCGGAATGACCAAAGCGATTGAAGCTGGAATTCCTAAGATGCGTATAGAAGAAGCTGCTGCGAGAAAGCAAGCGAGAATCGACTCTGGACAAGACGTGATTGTTGGTGTCAACAAATACAGACTTGACAAAGAAGATCCATTACACATATTAGAAGTAGACAATCAAACTGTGCGAAATGCGCAATTGGCGCGTTTGGACGAATTGAAGAAGAACCGAAATGCATCAGAAGTAACAGAAGCTTTAGCAAAACTGACTGCTTCAGCAAAATCTGGGGAAGAAAACCTATTAGCATTAGCTGTTGATGCAGCTCGTAAACGTGCAACATTAGGAGAAATTTCAGATGCATTAGAAGCTGTTTTTGGAAGATATAAAGCACAAATTAAATCATTTTCAGGCGTGTATAGTAAAGAAATAAAAGACGATAGTTCATTTCAAAAAGCAAAAGACTTAGCAACAAAATTTGCAGAAATGGAAGGTAGACAACCGCGAATTATGATTGCAAAGATGGGACAAGACGGACACGATCGTGGTGCCAAAGTTGTCGCTACAGGTTATGCAGATGTAGGTTTTGATGTAGACATCGGTCCGTTATTTCAAACGCCGGCAGAAGCGGCAAAACAAGCAATGGAAAACGATGTACACATTTTAGGAGTTTCCTCTTTAGCGGCTGGACACAAAACCTTAGTTCCACAAGTAATTGCAGAATTAAAAAAATACGGACGTGAAGATATTATGGTAATTGTCGGAGGCGTGATTCCGCATCAAGATTATGAATTTTTATTTGACGCTGGTGCCGTAGCCGTTTTTGGTCCTGGAACAAAAATTAGTGACGCAGCCATTCAATTATTGGAGATTTTGATTGATGAATAATTTTTTTTTGGAGTTTGGATTGCTTCCTTTCGACTTCGCTCAAGATAAACGCTTTTGGAGTTAGGATTTTGGATTCTAGATTCAGGAGTCAAGATTGTTGCTTTTAGCATACAGGTGATACAAAACTGAGGAAAGATTTTATAAAAAATGGAATTTCAATCCATTTGTAAATTTCGAGATAATAATATGAGTACAAACTTTACAGTGGGTAATGATACGTTCGCAAGTAATCCTGGCAACGCCAACCTCAACCCATTTGTTTGGCTTTTTCATGATTTCAAAACGATATTTACGATTAGTGCCCTTTTTGGGTTTTCAATCTTTCTTACCATCAAATTTTCAGGTTGGTTCGGCATTCTCGCAGTACTATTTATGGCAATTAACATATTTTATTGGCTACGAAAAAAAGAACATTTTAAAAGTGGAGATTCTAATGGTGGAATGGTGGTTTCGATCAATCCAACATTAGTTGCAGTTACGACTGATTTGACAAAAGGATTTGGTGAATTCCCTGTTGTGAAAATAATTACGTGTAATACACTTAAAAATGTAAAAGTTGGAGATAAAATAGCAACCGTTGCTTTATACTCAGCTTCAGAAGATGACGACTTGCCTCATTGGATTGACTTTCATCCAATACCACTATCCTTTGCTACAAACAATGAAAAAGTTCTAAAAAGAGCTTTTGAATCTTATGACAGCGAACAATGGAAGAACTTGCAAAATCGTCTAGAAAAAATTAGGAAACCCTATAAAGAAGGATTGTATACATCAGAAACGCAAACCAGTGATTGGAAAAGCACGAACATTTTCTAAAAAATTGAAAGCTAATTTTTCTTCATTATTTTAAGTCAATTACCAAACCAATCCACTTCAAATTCTTTTACAATTTCATCCATTGATTTATGATCGTGAAGATTTTTAAACAATGCTGTTTCATGCCTGCTTTGTTTTCCGCCACCAACTCTGATTAATACATCAATATAGCGAATAAAGTCTTCTGATTCATCACCAAATCGATTTCCTATGATGATTTTCTTTTTCACAGGATATACACCACTTCGCACTCGTAACGCTTGTTTTGCTGAGAATCCTACCGTGACAAAACCAAATTCATCTGCCAATTCGTACGCGATTTTAGGAACGCCCGAATTGGTATAACCACTCACAATTTCGATAGTTTCTTCTGTATGTTTTTCTTTGATTTTTTGGAATTCTTCCTGCAAGATGTCACGTGCTGCTTTTTTGTCAAACTGATTTCTACTAAATCCGACAATTCCGTATTTTACAATTGGTTTCACTTTTTAATTGTTTTAAATTATTTAGCGTCAAAAATACACAAATAAATTTTAAAAAGCCGATTTGATAAATTTAATTTCTTATGAGAACTGCTAGTAAACTATTAGGTTTGACTCCAAGTACTACAAAAGATTAAGCTTTGCAATAGCATCGATAGCTGTATCTTTTTGAAAATTTTTACTAAAAAACGCCAACTATTTTCTATGTATTAAATTCTGTTTTTTAATTCTCAATTTTCATTCCCATCTACAACTTTAAAAATTTGTTCACTTAGTTTAAGACTATCATATTTTAAATTAGAATAATCTTTGTTATCATTTAAGAAGAATACTAAAATTACCTCTTGTAACGAAAACTTTTTTCAGGAACTTTCCCTACAACACCTTCAAAGAATTTATGAAAGTATTCAAAATCTGCTTCCATATCATCAGTCGTGTAGAATGGTTTGTCAATTTTGACTTCTTTTTTCCCAAAGTCAAATGCTACTAAAACAATGGGCACATTCGCTTCTTTTGCAATATAATAAAAACCTGTACGCAATTCATCTACGCGTTTGCGTGTTCCTTCGGGCGCAAGTGTTAGTCGAAATTCTTCTTTTCCATCAAATACGGCTGCCATGGCTTGCACTTTATTTTGTCCTGGTGTACGATCAATTGGCGCGCCACCTGTCCAACGAAAATACCAACCAAACGGAAACTTAAACAACTCTTTTTTTCCTACATAATTGATGTTCATTTTAGAGATGCTTCTCACCATAAGACCAATGTAGAAATCATGCCAACTCGTATGTGGAACTACAGCAACGATACATTTTTTTACTTTTGGATCAAAAGCACCTTTGAGTTTCCAGCCCATTAATTTGAAGTAGATAAATTTGTAAATCGCTCGTATCATTTGGGGATTTTTTATGGTGATTGTTCCTTTTTTATAGAAAGGCTAATTTAGTGAAGTTTCAAGGATTGAACTATTTAATTGTAATATAATGTCAGTATCCAATTAATTGTCAGCATACTCACTTAACCGCATTGTTTATTTGTTCTATTACCTAATCAACTATAAAATACAACTGATTATTAATTTATTTTTCTACTTCTTCTGTGAAAAAGTAGAAACAGATTGCCACACATTTTTTTAAAACGTTTGCAAAAACGTATGGAAAGAGTTTTGAAATTCTTTACAACAATAAGTAACTCGTGAAAATATTTTCAAGTTCAGAGAAAAAGAATTCGTAGTAAAAAACTATGACTTTCAAAGTACTTCTCGACACACCAAATCAAAAATTTGACATTCGAAATGACGTTTTGTTTTGTATATAGTGCCTAGATTCCTGCCTTTGTAGGAATGACAAGCATATAATTAAACAAGCGAAGCACCCCAAAAGCGTTTACCTTGGGCGAAGTCGAAAGGAAGCGAACCTAATTAATGTAGCAATTTGAAAATTTGGAAATGTATCAATTAGTTTCAAACAACGCTCAAATTTTTCTTAGAAACACATTTAGCATTTTTTGTAAAATCAAAACTGTTTTTAGAAACAACTTTGAATCATTGAATTTTTGAATGTTTCAATTGAGTGAAGTGACCTAAAAGTACATCTACTTCAATACCGAAAACTCAATTTTAGAATCGTTAAAAATGGTATGTGTCTGGTTTTTGAAATCTTCTTCTTTGGCTTTGTAAATGTTAGGTACAAAAGTTTGCGGATTCAAATCAATCAATGGAAACCAAGTACTTTGCACTTGAATTTGCAGTTTGTGACCTTTTTTGAAGGTGTGATATACGTCTTGTAATTTGATATTTACTGCCGTTTTTTGATTTGGCACAAATGGTTCAGGGTTTTCAAAACTATTGCGAAAACGTCCGCGCATTACTTCACTTCGTACCATTAAATGATAATTGCTCATCGCCAAATGATCTTGCATGCCTTCTTTTTGTTCTTCAGCATCATGCGGATGCACATCGATTACTTTTACAATCCAATCGGCATCTGTTCCAGTTGTGGCAACTTTTAGTTTTGCTAAAATGTCTCCTGCAAGCGTAAAATCTTCCGTGAAGACTTCCGTTTCATAAATCATTACATCAGGACGACGCGCTGCAAATCGTTGATCGTCTGTCATATATTTTCTTGGCGTAAATACCGTTTTTATATCTTCCGAATACGGAACAGGTCGTTTCAAATCGCTCACAAATGTTTCTTTCGTATTGCCTTTTTTAGTGGTAGAAAGTTCTTGATTCGCATTCAAATACATGTCTTGCTTTGTCATGTTTGCTGGCGGCCAACTGTCGTAACTACTCCACTTTTTCCGTCCAGAATCAAAAACATATGCTTCTGGCAAACCTGAATTTTTACTTCCATCTCCTTTTAAGAAATGATTGAAGAATTTCGTTTCCACATCACGCTGAAAGTTCAACGAAATGGAATCTCCAAAATAATAATTCCCAACAAAATTTTTCGCTTTACTACTTGCCCATTTTCCATGATCCCAAGGTCCAAAAACCATCGTGTTATAGTTATCTGGATTGTATTTCTCTATTGTTTTGTAGGTTTCAAACGGTCCGTATAAATCTTCCGCATCAAAAAATCCGCCGACAACCATCGTTGCTACAGACGATTTTATATTTTTTAGATTTTGAATCAATCCTTTCGGTTTCCAAACACTGTCATAATTTGGATGATCGATGATTTCTTTCCAAAACACGTCATCAATTTTATCAGATGAAGACGTAATGACGTTGTCTAGCTTTTCATATTCAAAATAACTATTCAAATTGCTCAATGGTCCAGCATCTAAAAAGAATTGGTATTGATCTTTGGTGCCTAAATCAGGTAATTTGTACCAAGCAGAATCTTTTGGGACATTTTTCATCGTTCCAAAAAGCGAAACAGCTCTAAAGTAACTTAGTAAAAACGCTCCGTTGTGGTGAAAATCATCAAAAAAGAAGTCGCCAATACACGCTTGTGGAGAAGCCGCTTTTAACGCAGGATGCGCATCAATGGTAGAATAGGTACTGTAAAAACCTGGATATGAAATTCCCCAAGTTCCTACGCGGCCATTATTATTTTCAACATTTTTCACCAACCAATCAATCGTATCGTACGTATCTGACGATTCATCAACTTGTGTATTATCCGTTTTATTCGGAATGTATGCGCGCATATTGTCATATACACCTTCACTCATCCAACGACCACGCACATCTTGGTATACAATAATGTTACCTTCTTTCATTAAATGCGAGTTTGGACCAATTTTAGTTTTGAATTTATCTTCTCCATACGGTTTGCAACTGTACGGCGTTCGCATCATCAAAATAGGATATTTTTGACTTTTATCTTTTGGTGAATAAATAGTCGTGTGTAACTTGATTCCATCACGCATTTCAATCGTAACTTCCTGTTTATCATAGTTATCCTTCACATAAGTACTTTTTGCTTTATCAGCTTTTTTGGCAGTTTTTTCTTGATCTTTACAAGCTGTGACGAAAAGAACTAATACGAGTATCAGTCTAAAAAAGGGTTTTATCATTGTGGTTGGTAAATTTTGAATGCCTAAATTTACAAAATTATAATCGCTATTTTATCGCAATGAAAAAAATCCTGATACTTTTAACTTTTTCGCTATTTTTTGTGAGTTGTGAACAGACGACAGAAAATAAAACTACTACAATTGTTGAAGGCAATTTGGCTTCCGCCGAAAAGACAGCAAAGCAATTTCCTAAGATTGAACCCAACCGTTATAATGTTGGTTTCCTAATTATGGATGGCGTTTTTAATACAGAATTGACAGCACCTTTTGATATTTTTCAACACACCATTTTCCGTGAGAATATTAAAGCGATGAATGTTTTTACCGTAGCAAATACCGACGAAGCTGTAACAACTTTTGAAGGCATGCGCATTCTACCTGATTTTAATTATGTAAAAGATAGTTTGCCTAAGATTGATATTTTGGTTGTGCCAAGTGCTGAACACCATTTGGATACGGATTTAGAAGACGAAAAGATGATCGCTTTTGTGCAAAAAGTTGCGAAAGATGCTGAGTTTGTGACTTCTCATTGTGATGGTGCTTTTGTGTTAGCCAAAGCAGGATTGTTGGACGATGTAGCTTCTACCACATTTCCGAGTGATATTGCGAAGATGCGCGAAATGTTTCCACAATTAGATATTAGAGAAAATACGTTGTTTGTACACGATGGAAAATACATTACTTCTGCTGGTGGTGCCAAAAGTTTTGAAGCCGCTTTGTATTTGTGCGAACATTTATACGGAAAAGAAATTGCAGAAAGTCTCGCTGGCGGACTGGTGATTGATTGGACATTAGATGGCTATCCACACACTATTATCAAAAAATAATTTTATGATTGAAGACGAATTAAAAGACAATTCACAACGTAGTAAAGACATAACGATGGTTTTTATTACGGCAATTTGTATTGATGCAATTTCAATACTACTGTTGATTTTTCAGAGTTACAAACTAAAAAATTTCACAAATACAGAAGACGAAATGGCAATCATTGAATTGCTTGATATTTTTGTTCCTATTTCAGGAATTGCACAATTTGTTATATTTATTGTTGCAGTGATTTTCTTTCTTCGTTGGTTTACCAGAGCTTATGAAAACCTTATCATCAAGAATCAAAAGACAGATTACAGCAAAGCTGGTTCTGCATGGGGATTTTTTATTCCAATCGTAAGTTTGTATCGTCCAATTACTACTGCAAAAGAAATTTATTTAAAAACACAATACGCCATCAAAGGGTACAATTCTAATTTTAAGGTAGATACGGACACTTCATTTATTGTAATTTGGTGGATTGTTTATATTGTAAATGGTATTTTCGCGAATTATGTTTCTAGAAAACAAGTAAATGCATTTGATATTGATTCTTTTGTAGAATCTAATGGATATTTAATTGTTTCAGATATTATCAATATTATCACACTTGTATTGGTGTTGTATGTGATTCATAAAATTACAAAAGTGGAGACCGTTTTGAGAGAAACGAATGAATCTGTCTCTGAAATTGACGAAATTGGGAAAACGGTAGTTTATTAATTATTTCTAGTTTAATTAATACCCATTAAAATCAGGAATCCAAGGATTGTCTGCAAGTTTGTTTTCATCAATTTTGGTCAAATCTCGTCTCGGATCAAGCATTAACTGTGTTGGCATTCCGTTAAATTCTACCATTAAATTTGCTTTGATAATTGGATTTACCAAACCGCGTTCTACGTATAACTTGTCGCTGATATATTTTGCCAAATGAGGAAACGTATATGGATCTTCTACCATATGCATGAATTGATTTTTGGTCACAAACGAAGTTCCATCCAAATTATAGGTTTGAGACGTTTTACGATCGGTTAATGACATTGTAAATTGTGTCACGTTTCTGGATTGCATTTTCATTCGCCAAGAAAATTTTTGTGCAATTCCAGTCCATTCAGGATTTGAAGTAAGGAAAAAATGTCTTAATGGAAATAAAAGTTGAAAGAGTACAAATATGCTTAGACAAGTTATCGTGAGCATTTTGAATTTTGGAGTCGTTTCTTGTGTAGCATCTTCTTTATTTTCTGCGGTAGCTTTTTTACCAAAGATAGAATCAATATAGTTTCCAATTTTTGCACTGTCAAAATATACAATCGTCACACAAATCATGAAAAATGGAAAGATTCCGATGTCATTGAACAAGATAGAATTGTTCGTATAGCTAAATATTATCACGAGAATTACGCCATATATTCGTGTTCTTTTGTTGAGTAAGATGAACGCGATACTTAAATCAAACAACAATCCGCCGTATTTGATTAAAGTGATTAAAGTTTCTTTTGGAAACAAGTTGGTTAGCAAACTGCTTTGCGCTTGATCGATGGTGTAACTTATCAAATTACTATCTAACCAATTGGGAGATAATTTTGTAATTCCTCCATAAAAATATACGATCGAAATTAAGAAAATAAGAATATTTTGATTCCATGCAGGAACAAACTTTGACAACGTTTTTTTAGAAAATTTAGCACGAAGACTGTACTTTTTATCTGCGCTGATAAAAATCATCACGAAAGCAATTAATGAAATCAAATAGATGTGATTGTTGTATAACGTTTTATCTACAAACGAAAAGTATGAAAATCCTAAGAAGAAAAATATCATGGCGTATCTGTAGAGAAATCCGAGCGCAATGAATATCGCCGAGATCAATAATCCTACGTGAATGGCCTTGAGAATTCCTAATGAAAATGGCTTTAAAAACTCTAAACCTTCATACGGAAATAATACTTCCGGACCGTAAATAAACTGAAACGTATAATCTATTTCATAGTAATATATCATTTGATAAACCATGAATAATCCAAAAATAATTCGGAAAAGCGAAACGATGGAAACATCTGTAGGTTTGAATATTTTTGCGTAAATATACTTCATGTCGGTCGGTGTTGTTGTCCGCCTAAAATACAATTTTCCGCAAAAGCGTGCTCAAAATCAGAAAGAAATTCTTGATATTTTATTCAAAAGCAGCAAGCTCTTATTCCTATAATTATGAAGTTTAGAAAAATTTCACAAAAAACTAATTGCAAACTTTACATTGTTTTTTGTCCTTGACTTCGCCCGTAAGGAAACCTTTGTCGTTCAGTTTGTAATCGCAACACTCCATGTAGCCTTGTACAATGAGTCTTCGACCGCGTTGTATTTGCGATTTTACCGTTGCCAATGGAAGTTTTAATTGTGCAGCAATTTCCGCTTGTTTCAAACCTTTGATGTCTGATAATAACAACGGATTTCTGTATTTTTTAGGTAAATTTTTAATAATTCCAGGCAAACAATCTTTTTCTGAATGCGTGTAACTTTCCTCGCTGATAATAGTTTCTTCCTGTTCCAAAGGAACTTCTTTATTTGACTTCCGATAGTAATCTAAAACAGTATTCCTACTCACACTTAACAGCCAAGATTTTACTTTTCGTTCGTCTTTAACCGTTGTAAGTTTTGTATGTACTTTGATGAATACTTCTTGCACCAAATCGTCTGTAATTTGAGCATCTTTTACTTTACTCATTATCAAACGCTTTACATCGTCAGCATACATTTCCCAAACTTCCGTTGTAGTCATGTTTCTTTTTTTAAAAAAGTTGCCTTAGAAAGATAAAAAATACTTTTAAATTTATACAACTTTCTAAGACAACCTTACGATTAATTAACAGTTACAATTTGTACAAGTACAGTTTTCACAAGTACATTGATTGCAGTTTCCACTTTTACAACTTGTACAATTACAGAGACAATTTTTATGATTTTCCATGATATTTTGTTTTAGAGTTCATTCAGTAGACGAAGAAGTGTCAAAAAAGATGCATTTGTTATGAAAAATATGTTTTTGATTGAAAATTATCGACAACATTAAACCAAATTCAACATTACTGACTTCTAATTATTGATTGTTTCTTTTTGCTTAATCGCTTTACGGTAACGCTGTAATTCTTGCTTTACTTTTGGTGCTAATAAATACAATCCAATCATATTTGGCACCAACATTGAAAAGACCATTGCATCCGCAAAATCTACCACAGCTTGCAAACTTGCTGCTGCTCCAATGATGACAAAAACACAAAAGATCGTTTTGTAAATGTATTCTGCTTTTTTACTTCTTCCAAATAAATATGACCATGCTTGATGTCCGTAATAAGACCAAGAAATCATGGAAGAAAATGCAAATAATATCACGGCAATCGTTAAGACATAAGGAAACCATGATATTCCACTTTCAAGCGCGTTTGATGTGAGAATTGCGCCTTGTTCAAAGGTTACTTCCGTTCCAACGGCAATTTGTCCAGTGATAATTAACACGAGTGCTGTCATCGTACAAACGACGACCGTATCAATAAAAGGTTCTAACAATGCTACCAAACCTTCGCTTGCGGCATATTTTGTTTTTACAGCAGAATGCGCAATAGACGATGAACCAATTCCTGCTTCATTGGAAAATGCTGCACGTTTAAATCCTTGAATCATCACACCAATAAATCCGCCTGCAACACCTTTGTAACTAAAAGCGCCATTGAAAATTTCTCCAAACGCGGCTGGAATGCTTTGGTAATTGATTCCGAGAATAATCAATATGGCAATGACATAAGTTGCTACCATTAATGGAACGACTTTGTCGGTAACTTTTGCAATCTTTTTGATGCCGCCAATAATGACAATTCCAACGAAAGTTGCCATGATGAATCCGAAAAGCCAACCTTTTCCATAAAACAGACTTTCCTCGCCACCTGTTACGTATTGAAACAATTGAAACGCTTGATTTACCTGAAACATGTTTCCTCCACCAAACGATCCGCCAATACACATAATTGCAAAGACAACTGCTAAAAATTTCCCGAAACGTTTCATGCCTTTTTCGCTTAAACCTTTGCTTAAATAATACATCGGTCCGCCAAAAATAACGCCATTTTCATCTACTTCTCGGTATTTGACGCCAAGTGTACATTCTACAAATTTGGACGCCATTCCCAAGAATCCAACAAGAATCATCCAAAAAGTTGCGCCAGGTCCACCAATTGATAAAGCAATAGCAACACCTGCAATATTTCCGAGCCCGACAGTTGCCGACAATGCTGCTGTGAGTGCTTGAAAATGCGAAACTTCTCCTGCTTCACCTTCTACACGAATAGTATCAGGATTATCGTTACTTGCTGTGGTATGAACCGATTCAGAAACCTCAACGTGGTGATTCGTTTCCAAATTGTCATAATCACCTTTTACAACTTTGATTGCTGTGAAAAATCCGCGAATATTGATGAGTTTAAAATAGATGGTGAAGTAACTTGCACCCAAAATCAATACAATTAAAACCCACGGAATTCCGACTTCATCAGTAATGGGAATTTCTGCAAAAATGGCATCGGTAAACCAACTTGTCGCATTTCTAAAATTTTCATTGATGCGCGCATCTAAGGTTTCTGAAGTTTCCTGAGCTACTGCAAAAATTGGCAATAACACGCTAATGAGTAGTAATTGTATTGATTTCATCTGTTCGTTTTTTGATGTTTACGAAGATGAAATTATGTACTGTATTACAAAAGGTTACGCAGTGCTGTTTTAAGTATTGTAATTGCTTAAGCATGTACTTAATCACATGCAATTGTAGCAAACTGAAGCAAATTATTTTCAGTAGCATACGCAATAAGTTGTTCTTTTCCGCCAGCTCCGCTAATGTTAAGGATTTTTTTGATTTGATAGATGTGCGCTTGAAAACCATCTACACTAATGTGCATGGCTTCGGCAATTTCTGTGTATGATTTTTTGCTTCCGCAGATTCCCAAGTTTGCCAACACCTCTTTTTGTCGATCAGATAGTTCTATTTTGGAAGCTTCTTGTAGTTTGGTAACTTTCTTTTCTTCTTGTTTAAGCTTTTTTGTTAAGGATTGAATGGTGTCAATATGACTTTCATTGGCAACAAGCAATTTTTCGTTTTCCATGTGTAAACGATTGCGTTCTGCTTCTAATACTACAAATTCTGAGTGTTGTTGTTCTTTTTCTGAAAGAAACTTCCAACTGTATAACAAGATTGAAAAGAGCAAAATAAAGATGAATTTAAACGAAAGTGCCGCAATGATTCCGATAAAACTCCAATCGGCAACGTTTATGTATTGGTCAACGAATGCATGCGGAATGATTCTGTGGGAAACGGCAATGACAATCAGCACGAACAACGAAAAACACGGCAAGTACATGAACTTCATATTTCGATTGATGAAAGCACTGTTTAATTCATATAGTAAAGCAAGCGCTACAACTAACGAAATTGGAATATCTATGAGCCAAATAAAACTACTACTGATGTCTTGATTGGTGTAAGAAGTGGCAATAAAGACAAAAGCAATCATAATGAAAATTCCGCTGAAAAGCATGACAAATTCTTTTACAGAAAAACGTTCAACAATGCGTACAATCATGTTGCGCTTTTTTTGGTGTTCTATGGAAGGTAATGATAGTAGAATGAATAGCGAATTGATTAGTGAAATGAAAACTCCCCAATAAATCAGCCATTTTGAACTTGCGGAAAAGCCAAAATATTTTGTCGAAATTAAGGTAATAAATGCTCCAATTCCCCAAACAAAAATTGCCAAACCAAACCATTTGATTCCGCTTATGGTATTGACATTTTGCTGTTTTCGTTCTTTGTCGTAAATCCGCTGAATGACAAACGCCGTGAGCAAGCAAACCAATGCAGTGACTGTAGATTCGATGTGCGCGTACATACTTTGTTATTGATTGATGTTTTAAAGGTAGGCAAAATAAAACAAGTTGAAAATGATGTTACTTTGTATCTTCTTCAAAAAGCTTCTTAAATTTTTTCTTTTGGTTGAATTTAGCAAATAGCGGCGCATTTTCAATAGCTTGAAAACGTTGCAATCCGAGTTTTTTTGCCTTTTTTAAATTCCGAATGGTATGTTTAAAATCGTTGTTTCGCGCATAACTTTGTGCTAGACGATAATACCAATATGCCTGATCGGGATTAAAATACACCAACAATTGATCGCAATACAAGGCATGTTTATACTTTTTTGCAGAAATATATCCCATAGAAGATTCGTATGCACCTGCAAACAACGTATATTTTAAGCGTTTGAGCATTTTTGCTCGGTGGCTAGTCTCAGCATTTGCAATATCTGAATCCAACCGTTTCAATTCTTTTCGCCACCACTGAAAATTATCATCACTTTTTGCCGCTAAGATATCGTTGGAATATACTTTGGAGAATTTCTCATACAATTCGTTTTCTAGCTTAATATTTGTTGCTCTTGCAGCTACTTCATTTTGATATTGCGGCGTTTTTTTGATAGCTCCCAATTTTTGCTGAGTTCCTTGCAGATCAAAATACGGTGTAAAGTTTTTCAAGATACTTTCATAAGCCAAAACAGACCGGAATTTGTTATGAATTGCTAGAGAATCTGCAATTTTATACTGCGACTCAAAGTACGATTGTACAAATTCTGAATTGACCGTTCGAATGTTTTTCTGATACGCTTGCAATTCCAACCAACCAAAAGCACGTTCAATTTGTTCGCTTGGCGGCCATTTGTGCGTGTCATTGTACACAAATAACTGATTCGCTACTTTAAACTTGTCCAACCACTTTTTGGTATTGAACATTTCCTGATAATTCATGTCTTCATCGCCAACCAAACCTACAAAAGAAAACATTTCTTTATGGGGCGTAAATGATTTATTGATTGCCAAACCTGCGCCACAAGCAATGACACCTTGCATTTTATTTGTCAATGCGGCAATTGCTGTTGCCAAACGCGATCCACCAGAAAATCCTGCGGCATAAATTTGTTTCTCATCTATGGAAAAGGTTGAAAAAATAGTAGCAAATAATCTATTTGCAGCTTCAAAATTTGTATCGTAAGGAACACCATTTTTTGTTGCATTAGAAGCAACTAATATGTAATTGAATCGTTCTGCGGAAGCGATAAAATTTTTCATCCCAAATGCTCCATTTCCGCTAGGATCAAAAATAAAAACAACTGCCGAAAGTTTGGTTTCGTCATACGATTGTGGCAAATACAACGCATACGTTTCTGTACTATTGCTCACAGCAAGTCCATTGAGAATTTTCCCTTTTTCAAAACGATTACTTTGCGAGAATCCGACAGCAATATAGAGGTTTAATATGAGGAGAAATACGATGCGCATGCAATTACTTTCTTTAAAGTTACAGAATTTCATAGAAGCATGCTGATTTTTAACATTTTGTGTTTTAAAAACAATTTGAGCTGTAAATTTGAAAAGTGCTTCCTATTCTCTACTTTTAAGATGAATTCTCAATCAATCTTAATTCCACCGAAAAATGAAAAAAACTTTTTTATACAGCTTCGCAATAATTTTATGCTTCTTAATTTCAAGTTGTAACAGTTACAAATCTACCAATACGCAAGACGAACTGAAAGCTTTGCAAACGTTAATGACAGGTTCTTTTGACAGTAGTGAGCAAGCTTCTGCTGACGACAGTTATTACAATATTTCACTACACATGTATCCTATTTGGACTTCCAAAGATGGATATTGGTTATATGTAGAACAAGCACTGAACAGCAATCAAGATAAGCCTTATCGCCAACGTGTGTATCAATTGGAAAAGCTAGCTAATGGTAAATTTTCAAGTAAAGTATATACCTTAGAGAATCCGAAAGAAGCAATTGGCAAGTGGAAAACTCCTGCGTATTTTGATCAATTTGATGTTTCTATGCTGAAAGAACGTGAAGGTTGTGCCGTAATTTTAGAAAAAAAAGGAGCATATTATTCAGGAAGTACTAACGAAAAAGATTGTAAAAGTACCATGCGCGGTGCTAGTTATGCAACTTCGGAAGTAACGATAAAACCGAATGTTATAGAAAGTTGGGATCGTGGTTTCAATGCTAAAGATGAACATGTTTGGGGCGCAGAAAAAGCTGGATATGTTTTTAAACGATTGAAATAAAAAAGTGCCACGCCACGTTGATTAAAACGTTTTGTGACACCCTAAGTTAGGTTATCAGACTACTAACTTTACTATAACTTTTAAAACGTACTGATAGAGACTTCTCTCCGCGAATACGGTTGCCCTGAGAAGTCTCTCGTATCAGTATTTTTATAGATTATAGTATTGTATTTATTGTGAAAATCTAATGTTAGAGTCATATCAAAAAAACAGTGTATGCTTTTCTGAATGTATTGGTTTTTGAATGAAAATCTTTCTAAGTAAAGTAATATAGACCTCATGTAATTTGCCCCTAATTTAGTTTTACGAGCATGAAAGTACTTCCTTTTATGTAAGTAGCTAAAAAAAAATGTATAAATCGACATGATTTATACATTTTTGGTAGTGTTTATTTTCTGTTTAGACGAAACTACATATTTCTTCGATATTGTCCACCAACTTCAAATAATGCTGACGTAATTTGACCTAACGAACAGACTTTACAAACATCCATCAAGGCTTCAAAGATGTTTTCATTATTGACTGCTTTTTGTTGTAAATCCAACAATAATTCTTTGGTGTCGTGTACCTTATGAAGATTATTTAATATCTTGATTTGATATTGTTTTTCTTCTTCCGTAGCACGAATAACTTCTTTTGGAATGACCGTTGGCGAACCTTTACTACTTAAGAATGTGTTGACTCCGATAATCGGGAATTGTCCGTTGTGTTTCAACGTTTCGTAGTATAAACTTTCTTCTTGAATTTTAGAACGTTGATACATGGTTTCCATCGCGCCTAATACGCCACCACGCTCTGTAATTCGGTCAAATTCCATCAATACAGCTTCTTCAACCAAATCGGTTAATTCTTCAATAATGAACGAACCTTGAATTGGATTTTCATTTTTTGCCAATCCTAATTCTTTGTTGATGATTAACTGAATTGCCATTGCTCTACGAACCGACTCTTCCGTTGGTGTCGTAATGGCTTCGTCATACGCGTTTGTATGCAGCGAATTACAGTTGTCATAGATTGCGTATAATGCCTGTAATGTGGTACGAATATCGTTAAAATCAATTTCTTGCGCATGCAAACTACGTCCTGATGTTTGAATGTGATATTTTAACATTTGTGCTCTGGCGTTTGCTCCGTATTTATGTTTTAAAGCTTTTGCCCAGATTTTACGTGCTACACGACCAATAACAGCATATTCAGGATCAATTCCGTTAGAGAAAAAGAACGACAAGTTTGGACCAAATTTATTGATGTCCATGCCTCTACTCAGATAGTATTCTACGTATGTGAAACCGTTTGATAAAGTTAATGCCAATTGTGTGATTGGATTTGCGCCTGCTTCCGCGATGTGATATCCAGAAATGGAAACCGAATAGAAATTACGTACATTGTTATTGATGAAATATTCTTGTACATCTCCCATTAATCGCAATGCGAATTCTGTAGAAAAGATACAGGTATTTTGCGCCTGATCTTCTTTTAAGATATCTGCCTGAACCGTTCCACGAACTTGTGCAATGGTTTTTATTTTGATGTCATTATAGATGTCTGCTGGCAACACTTGATCGCCTGTAACTCCTAAAAGCATTAATCCTAAACCATCGTTCCCTTCTGGCAAATCGCCATTGTATTGCGGACGTTCTTTTCCTTTGTAAATTTTAGCAATTTTAGCTTCAACTTCTTTTTCGAGTCCGTTTTCTTTAATGTAAATCTCACATTGCTGATCGATTGCGGCATTCATAAAAAACCCTAATAACATTGGTGCAGGACCATTAATTGTCATACTTACCGATGTCATTTTATCTGCTAAGTTGAACCCTGAATAGAGTTTTTTTGCATCATCTAAACAACAGATAGAAACTCCTGCATTTCCAATTTTACCATAAATGTCTGGTCGTAAATCTGGATCGTTTCCATAAAGCGTAACACTATCAAATGCGGTAGATAAGCGTTTTGCTGGCATTCCTGCACTTACGTAATGAAAACGTTTGTTGGTACGTTCTGGTCCACCTTCTCCGGCAAACATTCGCGCTGGATCTTCTCCTGTACGTTTAAACGGATATAATCCTGATGTATATGGAAATTCTCCTGGCACATTTTCTTGCAAACACCATTTTAAGATGTCGCCCCAAGCTTGATATTTTGGCAAGGCGACTTTTGGAATTTGCTGATGTGATAACGATTCGGTATGTGTATTAATTTTGATCTCTTTATCACGAACTTTAAACGTGTAGATCGGATTTTTATATTTGTTTACTTTTTCGTTCCAACCGTTGATGATTTCCCAGTTGTACGGATCCAAATTTAGCTTCACACGATCGAACTCTTTGAGTAACAATTTTACCAATTCGATGTCACTTTCGCTGTCCAATCGATCTAAAATAATGTTTTCGTCTAAGCCAGTTTTAGACATAAACGACCTTTCGACTTCGTGCGATTTTACATTAGAGATAGAACCGATTGTTTTGTAAATTCCGTATAGTTTTTGAGCAACTTCAACTTGTGCTTCCGCTTTTTTATCATAGGCTCTGTTATTTTCTGCAATTTCAGATAGATAGCGCGTTCTTGATGGTGGAATGACAAAGATTTTCTCGCTCATTTCGCTAGAAATTTTTGACGTAGATTGCAATTCTGCTTCCGTTTTTTCTACTAACTTATCCATCACTGCTTTGTACAAGGTATTCATTCCTGGATCGTTGAACTGTGAAGCAATTGTTCCATAAACTGGCAATTGATCTTGCGGAATATCCCATAGATTGTTGTTACGCATGTATTGCTTTTTTACATCGCGTAAGGCATCTAGCGAACCACGTTTGTCAAATTTGTTGATCGCAACTAAATCAGCAAAATCGAGCATGTCAATTTTTTCTAATTGTGTCGCTGCTCCAAATTCAGGCGTCATTACGTATAAAGCGACATCACTGTGTTCCATGATTTCTGTGTCCGATTGACCAATTCCAGATGTTTCTAGAATGATTAAATCGTATTCCGCAGCTTTTAATACTTGCACTGCTTCATTCACATATTTTGACAATGCCAAATTTGATTGACGCGTTGCCAAACTACGCATATATACTCTTGGTGAATTGATCGCGTTCATACGAATACGATCGCCCAATAAAGCACCGCCTGTTTTACGTTTTGAAGGATCAACTGAAATTAATCCGATGGTTTTTTCTGGAAAGTCTATTAAAAATCGGCGTACTAATTCGTCTACCAAACTCGATTTTCCTGCGCCACCAGTTCCGGTAATTCCTAATACAGGCGTTTTTGAGGTTTTATTTTTGATGTGAATCGTTTCTAATGCATCTTTGGCAACTTCTGGAAAGTTTTCTGCCGAAGAAATCACACGAGCAATCGCTTTTGGATTTTTTTCGTGTAGATGATTTACTTCTCCGTTTAAAGTATCGCCAATGGCAAAGTCCGATTTTTGAACCAAATCATTAATCATTCCTTGTAATCCCATTTCACGTCCATCGTCTGGCGAATAGATACGCGTGATTCCGTAGTCCATCAGTTCTTTGATTTCTTCTGGAAGAATTACGCCGCCGCCGCCGCCAAATATTTTAATGTGTCCCGCGCCTTTTTCTTGTAACAAATCGTACATGTATTTAAAGTACTCATTGTGTCCACCTTGATACGAAGTCATTGCAATGGCGTTTGCATCTTCTTGAATGGCTGTATTTACTACTTCTTCCACGCTTCTGTCATGACCTAAATGAATGACCTCAACTCCAGTTGATTGAATAATTCTTCGCATGATATTAATGGCTGCATCGTGTCCATCAAATAATGACGCTGCAGTTACGATTCGTACTTTATATTTTGGTTTGTAGGGTTGCGCTTGTTCCATATCTGTAATGAAGTATCTATTTTGAGGGTGCAATTTACGGAATATTCAAAAAAATATCATATTTATTATGAATTTTCTAACATCATTATAAGCAACTCCTAAGGGCAACTTTCGTTTTAATATTTCCCTGTTACATGATCTTTGATAAGTTTGTATTGAAAGTCGTTCAATCGTTTTGCGTTGTATTCTTTTTCTATCACTTGAAGAATTTCTTTGTAATATTTTTTGTCAGAATGTCTAAAGAGTAACCAAATATTGAGTTTAGGACAGTTGACGCGTTCATCACTTAGCCAACCGTATTTTTTGGTAAGTTTCAATAGTTTTTCTGTATTTGAATCGTCTAGTTTCCGTTGTAAAACCCAAACAGAATCAATGACTTTTTTCGGATACGTGCTTTTTCTTCCAAATTTTCCGCTTTTTAGTATTTCTCCATTTCTATATAATTGATCGCTTTCAACCATTTGGATAAGTATTTGACACATTTCTGCTTTATTTGTAATGGTTTCTTGCGCAAAACTCAAAAAAGAGTAACATAATAAGGTGCAAATTATGAGTTTCTTCATCATAGATACATTGTGAATTGTGAAGATACGATAGTTTTTCTTTACAAATATGTTTATGAAATTTTACGATTAGAGCAAACTTGTTTTAATTATTCCCGTATTTTTGTGAGGTACAATTTTGAATTTCATTAAACTTTTGTACTTTTTTACAGTCTAAAAATCTTAAAGATATACTCATGAAAAAAATCATTATTGCTTTTGTCGGATTACTAATGTTGAATTCTTGTGCAGAGTTGCAACAAGTTGTAAATCAATTGCCACAAGGTGGAACACTAGGAAACGCTGATATTGCCGCAGGATTGCGACAAGCATTAGATTTTGGAATTGATAAACAAGTACAGCGATTGACCTTGAAAGATGGTTTTTATAAAAATAATCTTGTAAAGATATTAATGCCAGAAGAATTACAAAAAGTTGATAAAACTTTACGTGATATTGGTTTGGGAAGTTTGGCTGATGATGGAATTAAAATGTTAAACAGAGCCGCAGAAGATGCTGTAAAGGAAGCAACTCCAATTTTTGTGGATGCTGTAAAAGGAATCACTTTTAATGATGCAAAAAATATTTTATTAGGTCAAGACAATGCTGCAACGCAATATTTAGAAAGTCGCACAAACACAGCTTTGTATGGAAAATTTAAACCTGTAATTCAAAATTCATTTGCAAAAGTTGGCGCCGATCGAATTTGGACAAATTTGATTGAACGCTACAACAAAATTCCTTTTGTAAACAAGGTAAATCCTGATTTGACAGATTACGTTACTAATGAAGCTTTAAAAGGTGTGTATACGATGATTGCTGTTGAAGAAAAAAAGATTCGTACAAAAGTAGGATCGAGAACTACAGATTTGTTAAAGAAAGTGTTTGCATTGCAAGATTAAGCGTTTATAGCAATTTGCTATCAGCTGTAAATCATTTTTATATAAAAAAACACCATTGGAAAATAAACATTTTCCAATGGTGTTTTTTCGTTTTTTACTACACGAGTTCATAATTGAACCGTTTCGGTTAATAAAATCTTTTTATCTGACTTATTTTTGATAAAATTCTGAATTTTATGACAACCCAAAAATACGATGTTTTTATAATTGGTAGTGGAGTTGCTGGACAAACTGCTGCTAAGATTTGTGTAAAAAATGGACTTTCGGTTGCCATTGCAGACAAACGCGCTTTTGGTGGTACTTGCGCAATGAGAGGTTGTGATCCTAAAAAAATAATGCTTCAATTTGCGACTTTGGTTCAAAAAAGCACACAACTGAAAGATTTGGGCGTGAAAAATATTCCTGAAATTAGCTGGAAAGATATTCAAACGTTTCAACAATCATATACATCAAAAGTTCCTGAAAGTATTAAGGAAAATTTAACTTCATTGGGAATTGACTTATACCATGAATCTCCAAAATTTATTTCCAAAAATGAAATTTCTGTTGCAGGAAAAAATATCAAAGCTGACAAGTTTGTCATTGCAACTGGCTTAGTTCCTCGAAAATTATCTTTTAATGGTGCCAATTATTTAAAGACAAGTGATGACGTTTTTCATCTTAAGAAAATACCAGCATCAGCAACATTTATCGGCGCAGGCTATGTAGGAATGGAGTTTTGCTTCTTGTTGTCTACACTAGGTTGTAAAGTCACTTTAATTGATCGTGATTCGCAAGCCTTATCACAATTTGATTCGTTTTTGGTTGAAAAATTAGTAACATCCATGAAAAATCGTGGCGTTGAATTTATTTTTGATGCAACTATTGAAGCTGTAGAGAAAAAGAAGAAGAATTATAAAATTCACTATAAACGCAAAGGCAAACGAGCAAGCCTAAAATCTCATGTGGTGTTTAACACTTCTGGGAGAGTTCCTGCTACAGCATTATTAGATTTGGAAAATGCAAAAATTGAGCATGATGAATCAGGCATTATTGTCAACGATTTTTTAGTGAATCGCACTAATAAACATGTGTATGCTTGTGGAGATGTTTCAAGCAAATCACTACCGTTAACTCCACTTTCTGGCTTGCAAGGATATATTGTTGGGAACAATATTTTAAAAGAAAAATCAAAGAAATTTACAAATCCAATTGTTCCTTCTGTGGTATTTATACATCCAAATTTGGCAACAGTTGGTTATTCTGAAGCGGAAGCAAAAAAACGCTATAAAAACATACTTGTGCTAAAAGGTGATGCATCAGATTGGTACAATGCCAAAAAAGCCAATGCAAAAACATACGCTTTTAAAATTATTGCCAATAAACGAACCAGAATTATTGTTGGGGCACATTTGTTAAGTGCGGAAGCCAATGAAACTATTAATATTTTTGTTGTAGCTATCAATAAAAAGATGACAATTGACGAACTTAAAAAGATGATTTTTACGTATCCTTCGTATTCAAGTGATTTGAAAAAAATGTTGAAAGATTATTAATATTTGAATATTTTTATTTTACGGTAAACCGTAGTTGTATATACTTGTTTTGGTGTAATTTTATAAATTATGAAAAAACGTTTCTTGTTATTTTTTCTGCTTATACAAACGCTATATGTGATTGCGCAAGATGTCTACAAAACACCTTCGGGAGCGCGTTATCATTTGAGTTCGTGCCGAATGGTGGAAAATGTTTCGAGTAAGTTGGTTGGATTGGACGCAATTAATACTTCAAAATTAACTCCTTGCAAGATTTGCAAACCAACCACCAAAAAATCAATTACAAAAACAATTAACTTCCAAAGATAAATCGGTTGGCACTTCCAAAAGCGTTCAATGCAAAGGAATTACTCAAAAAGGAAAGCGCTGTAAACATCAAACGCGATTGGCAAACGGCTATTGTTATCAACATACCAAACAAAATAGCGATCGTACCATCTCATCAAAAAATAAATATAAAAATTCTAAGAAATCAGCAACGCCAACTTGTGGCGCAAAAACACAATCTGGGAAACGTTGCAGGCGAAAAGTAAAAGGTGGTGGCTATTGTTATCAGCATACGTAATTCGCTATTTTAGAAACTAGCTGTTTTAATTGAATTCCTTCAAAAAACAACCGCGTAAAACCTGTGAAATCCTTCTGATTTTTGTATCTTTAAGAAAGAACATTTAACAAAAAACTATGAGTAAAGTAAAAATATACACCACCACAGAACAAATTCAGGCAATGGACGCTAAACACATTTTAGATGAAGCAAGAATTAACTATTTCGAAATCAACAAAATGGATCGTGCTTATGCGGGAATGCTTGGCGGAAGTATAGAATTACATGTAGCAGAAGAAGATGTTGAAAAAGCGGCACAACTGCTCTCTAAGTTGAAATAAAAAACTTCTGTGAAGTTAAAAATACATCCAATCATCTTTCTTGCGCTAATTGTTTCATCATTTTTTTAAATGGTTTATGGAAGACATGTTGGCGGACCTTAAGTACTATTTGAAATTTTCCTGATTACCAAATTGCCAACAATGTTATTAAAAGGTGATTTATTAGGTTTTCTGCCTATCTTTTCTATCATGATTGGACAATTACTATTTTTATTTTTAACGTCAGTTCGATATAAATCATTCAATTTATATTTATAGTAATTTTAGAAACAACTCTACTATATAATTAATTTTCAGTGTTTTATTTTCGTTTTCTTTGCTTACCCAAAGAAAAGAAACAAAAGAAAGGGAACTTTTCCAGAGGTATTTTTAGTTTTTCTTTTATGGAAAAACTAAAACCGCATGAATTTTTCTAAATTTTCTCCAAGGCTTCGAAATTTTTTAACGAAAAACTCCTGCTATACTGCGGAAAAGAAAAGTTTTAAACTAAAATTCTTACATCGAACTCACGTATTTTTAGGATTGCGAACCGTACAAGGTTACAAACTTTGGCTGTTATTAGTTTCACCTTTATTAGTCACGATTCCCGTTATTGCCTATTTAATGAATGTCACTGAATTTCAAAAAGAAACTACACAATCTGCAATTCCTTTTTTTGTAATGGTTGTTATTTTCTATGCGCATTCATTTTGGAAATTAAAGAAGAATCAACAAAAAGCAAACGTATCGTAACATTTTAGGTTGGTTTTAAAACTAAGTGTTTTCACCCTTTTTCATTGTGTTCTTTTTTCCTTAATTTGCTAGAACATAAAAACTTATCACCATGGAATGTTCAAATTTACTTGAAGCGGCATTAAAAAAAGGAACTATCAGCAACTCTTTATTTCAAGGATCTTCCGACAAAGAGTTGGTCACCGATTTGCAACGAACATTATTTGAACTAGGTTTTAGAAAAGAACTAAAATGGGATAATTACCAAGCTGATGGCGATTACGGAAAAGCTACAGCCGTTGCTGTTGCTGCGTTTGCCCAAAGAAACAATCATTCGAGTGATGGAAAAGTAATTACTGACGATTTGGCAAAATTGATTCTTCAACGTCACGATTTTTTACCAGAAATGTATGTTTTATGGCAAATTCATACTTCCGATCTTCGAACAAAAAAATATATTTCAAAAGGAACGAAGATGAGCATTACTGCCATTCAAGTGTTCCTAAACACCGAAGGTTATGGCGAACAACTAAATTTTGCCAAATATGGTGCAGATGGCTTTTATGGAAACAGTACACGAAATGCAGTGGTAAAGTATGCAAGTGACCATAATATTAATTCGGATGGCGATTTACTTTCTCGTCCGTTAATTGATCTTTTTCTGAATGATATCAACCGATATTATGGAAGTAAATGGACAGATTTAGCTGAACAAAATTTACCAAGCAGAAAATCGCCTTTGGTATTGTTTGAAGCTTCTAATTTTTCTGGAAAACCGTGCAGAGCTGATGAAGAATTTGTCCCTGCGCTTGAAAAAATTAACGGTTATGCCAAGCAAGCCAACGTTTTTGTACATGTTACAAGTTCTTTTAGAACCACTACAAATGTGCGTGGCGCCATTGTAAAACCTGCTACATTTTCCAATCATTTGGCGGGACACGGAATCGATATGAATGTACGCTATGGAAATGGCGGCTGGGCAAACTCTAAAGTTTTAGCGAAATATCCAAACGTACCTGAACCTGTAAAATACTTTTTAAAGCTTATTATTGATGATCCAAAATTACGTTGGGGCGGAAATTTTAACACAACCGATCCTGTACATATTGACGATCATTTAAATAAAGACCGAGCTGCTTGGAAAAAACGATATGAAGCGATGCAAAAAGCGGTTCAATTAGGTGAAGTGTAGTTTTGAAGTTGAAACTGAAATTGAAGTCGAAATATCACGTAATTTTCTTTTAATAACAAACTCATTCTCAACAAGCTTTGAAAGCCTTCTAAGAATGAGTTCGTTCACTTTTTTTACCAACATAAAATGCAGGTATTAAAACATGTCATCGGACTATCACTTGTACATGAAGGAGTCGCTCTGCATTCATCTGTAATTTCTACGGGATCACATCCTCCAGTAATACAACCAATTACTTCTGAAATATCTATGGCGCCACCTTTGCTTCTATTTCCATTGAGCGAAGAAATTGCTTTTTTATTTAGTGATAACGACTTAAGATTCTTTTTTTTCATTTTTAATATATTTTAGAATTAATAATGAAACGAATGTACCTCAAGAAGCAAACTAATAAAAATGAATTATCTGACGATTCCGTGAATTATCGGATAGTTTGGAAACCTATTTTTCCTTCACATACAAACCATCAAACACCGTTTTCCATGTTTTTTGATCGCTTGATGTTTCCCAATGTTGTCGTACAGAACCATCTTCATTCAATGTCCACGTAACTTTGTTTACATATTTTTTTCCGCTGGGAGAACGTACTTCATCACTCATTAAAATCATCTGGTTTCCTACTCTATTTCCTTTTAAGTGTAAATTTCCACCTTGATTATCAACCCAAATTTGTTCCCATTGCTTTTTTTGCAAATTGTAGAAATTGTAGCTTGTTCCTGTATAATTTGCTTTGGCACTTGTCCAATTTTCACGTAAAACACATTCGCCTTCAATCTTTGTAATGACGTTTTTTCCTGCTGGTGTTCCGTCGGTATTTGTCACATTCCAAGTTCCAATCCAAAAGTCAAAAGCTTGATGATTTTCTGTACAACATACACAGTTATTTTGTTGTGCAACGATCGTTATCGAAAATAATAGTACGAAACCAAGTAGTAATTTTTTCATTATAAAGGGAATTAGTTAATGATAATGAAGATAGTTTAAATTCAGCACAGAAACCGTTAAGCATTTGTTAAACAACAACTTAATCATTGTGTCAAAATTATTTTTTAAGCTAAATTGTAATGCTAAGTTTTTACAATTCTTAACATTATTTAATCAATTTCTAATATTCTCTTAACATACCAAACTAGATTTTCGACATATATTTGCAGTGTTGTAAGAATCTAATACAACATTTTGGGTTAGTTAAAGAAATAAAATCGGGTTCTCATTACCCGATTTTTTCTATTTAAAGACTTTGATGTAATTTTTTGAAATATGAAAATGCCTTGACAAGTCGCGAACCATACCAACTAAAATATTCTCCATCTACAAAGATCGTTTTTGCATGATGTGTAAAACGTCCCAATTCAAACGCATGTTCTTCTTTAAACGGATATGGTTCTGAAGACAACATCACCATATCAGGATCGCCTTCTGAGCGAATTTTTTCAATGTTTACCTCTGGATATCTTCCGTGTGCTTCGTAGATATTTTCAAACTTACACAACTTCAATAAATAATTGACAAACGTATCTTGTCCGGCAACCATCCAAGGTTTTCGCCAAATAAAATATGCTACTTTTTGTACAGGAATATCTTTTACAAACTCTTGAAAATCTTTTAAGTGAAATGCAATTTTTTGGTTGATTTTTGCTGCTTCGGTATTACACCGCAACATGTTGCCATACTGCGTAATCATTTCCATAGATTCGTCAATCGTCTTCACATCAGAAACATGTACGGGGAAAAATTTTTCTAACGTCTCTACAATTTCCTTTGTGTTTTCTTCCTTATTACAGAGAATAAGGTCAGGTTGGAGTTCTTTTATTTTATCGAGCTTGATATTTTTTGTTCCACCAACAATGGTTTTGGTACTTTTTAAATGATACGGGTGTATACAGAATTTTGTGATTCCCACTATGCGATCTTCCAAACCTAAATCGTACAACAATTCGGTTTGCGAAGGTACTAACGAAACGATGCGTTTTGGCGTTTTTTTTAACGTAAAAGTTCGCAGCATTTGATCTGTAAATTCCATGAGATAAAAAGCGTTACTTCGTCAAAATTGCTGCCATTTGTAATTGTAATTCTTCTGCTTTTTTCGCTGCGGCGGAAGCAAAATCTGCTTCGTTTGACGCGTAGATTATTCCGCGAGAAGAATTGATTAACAAACCAACATTTTCTGTCATTCCGTACTTACAAACTTCTTGTAGGTTTCCGCCTTGAGCACCGACTCCAGGAACCAATAGAAAATGCTCTGGAATAATTTTTCGGATTTCGCCTAAAAATGAAGCTTTCGTCGCACCAACGACATACATTAAGTTTTCGCTGTTTTCCCAACTTTTAGAAGTTTCCAGCACATGTTTGTAGACTTCTTTGTTGTCAATTATTTTTGTCTGAAAGTCAAATGCGCCTTTATTTGATGTCAACGCTAATAAAATGGTATGTTTTCCTTTGAAAGCTAAAAAAGGTTCAACAGAATCTTTTCCCATGTAGGGCGCTACGGTTACGGAGTCGAAGGCTAAATCTTCAAAAAAAGCTTTCGCATACATACTCGACGTATTTCCAATATCACCACGTTTGGCATCAGCTATCGTGAAAATTTCAGGATGATTGGTATTTAAATATTGAATTGTCTTTTCTAAAGCTTGCCAACCTTTGATACCATAAGCTTCGTAAAAAGCAGTATTTGGTTTGTAAGCAACGGCTAAATGATGTGTAGCATCAATAATTGCTTTGTTAAATTCAAAAATTGGATCTTCTGTTTCTAACAAATATTTCGGAATCTTTTGCAAATCGACATCCAATCCAATACAAAGAAATGATTTCTTTTTATGAATTTCTGCAATCAGTTGTGTTGTGGTCATTTTGTTTAGTTTAGTTGCTGGTTGCTGGTTGCTGGTTGCTGGTTGCTGGTTGCTGGTTGCTGAATGTTAATTTAATAAGAAAAACATCTTTACATGAAAACGAACAACAAACAACAAATAACTGACAACTAGATTACAGTTCACTAGATTCCTTTAATTTCTCCGTATTTTCTACCAACATCAATTCATCAATAATTTTTTGAATATCACCATTCATAATGTTTGATAAATCGTATAATGTCAATCCAATTCTGTGATCTGTAACACGTCCTTGTGGATAATTATAGGTTCTAATTTTAGCACTTCTGTCACCAGAAGAAACCATACTTTTACGACGCGCTGAATCTGCAGCGAGTTTCTTTTCAAGTTCTTTTTCATATAATCGAGAACGCAATACTTTTAAGGCTTTTTCTAAGTTTTTATGTGATGATTTCTGATCTTGGCAACTTACTACCAATCCTGAAGGTCCGTGATGCAAACGAATGGCAGAATAGGTTGTATTTACCGATTGTCCTCCTGGTCCAGTAGACGTTGTACGTTCAATTCGCACATCGTTCATGTCTAATTCTACATCAAATTCTTCGGCTTCTGGCAATACCATTACGGTTGCCGCACTTGTATGCACACGACCTTGCGTTTCTGTTTGTGGCACACGTTGTACACGATGCACACCTGCTTCAAACTTCATGGTTCCGTAAACATCTTCTCCAGAAACTTCAAAGATAATTTCCTTAAATCCACCCGAAGTTCCTTCACTGTAATCTACAACACTTACATTCCAACCACGACCTTCACAGTATTTTGTGTACATACGGTGCAAATCGCCTGCAAAAATACTAGCTTCATCTCCACCAGTTCCTGCACGGACTTCCACAACTACATTTTTACTATCTTCTGGATCTTTTGGAATCAATAATACTTTAATTTCTTCCTCCAAAGCAGGCAAGGCAGCTTTGGCTTCGTCCATTTGTATTTTTGCCATTTCTACCATTTCGGCATCGCTTCCATCTGCAATAATTTCTTCAGCTTCAGAAATGTTGTCTAAAAGCTCTTTGTAAACATCACGTTTTTCTACAAGTATCTTTAAATCCTTATATTCTTTATTAAGCTGTACGTATCTTTTTTGGTCAGCAATAATATCTGGTTGAATGATTAAATCATTTACCTCATCAAAACGCTGCTTTACTATTTGTAACTTTTCTAACATGGAACTTTTCTTTTCAGGTTTGCAAATTTACAATTTTTATTGATTGTTTGAAGTTTTCTCTTGTAGTTCTAAAATACTTTTACTAAAAAAGTGATTTTCTTAGAATTCCAATAGAAGAACCTTACATTTTAATTGTAATTTTAAGACTAATATTATTAATTTTTTACACATAAAAAAGAAGTCTGAACTCATTACAACTTAACAAAAGAAGAATTGCGTCATTAAAAGAGGTTGTAAAAGGAGGATTGCAATCGCCATTGGACAGCGACTGTACATCTCTTGGAAATGGAAAGCCATGTCCTAAAACTCATGACTGTCAAACAGATCAACAATAGTTTTACACTTCATCATTTATTTTATAACTGCATCATTTTCAATTGAAAATGATGCAGTTATCTTTTACGACATTACTTTAATTACGGATTTTCCATAGAAATTTGATCTACAATTTTCCTAATTTTGAGTTTTAACCAAAACCTACAGATCATGAAAAAAAAGAAAGTAAATTTAAAACAATTAGCTTTAAAAAAGTCTAGAGTAGCATCATTAGAGTCTGGAAGCCTAACAGGTGGAACTAGCGGATGGAACACAGGAAATTTCCAATCTTGGACAGGAACTGCTGAACCATGCTTCTCTGATTTTGACTGCGATACTACTGGTGGCGGTGGAACTACTGGCGGTGGTGGTACAACTGGTGGTGGAGGAACTACTGGTGGAAATACCGGAGGAAATACTGGCGGTGGAACTGGTGGATATCCAACAGATTTCTGTCAATCACATTCTGTTTGTCCTCCAGGAATACAGTGCTACTAAGAAATTTTCGATAATAACAATAAAGAAGAATAAGGCTTTCATGTATTTGAAAGCCTTTTTTTTGGACTAAAACTTACTTTTATTACGGATTTTCCATAAAATAAAGCTATATCTTTTTTCTACTTTGCATTTTTTAACCGCAAACCTAGAAATCATGAAAAAAAAGAAGGTAAATTTAAAACAATTAGCTTTAAAAAAGTCTAGAGTAGCTTCATTAGAGTCTAATAGCGTTACGGGAGGATTCCAGTCTTGGACAGGAACGGCTGAGCCATGTTTCCCATCAGAATTCAATTGTGGAGGAACTAACGGTTGTCCTCAACCTACAGATGGTTGTCCACCACAAACTAATGGTTGTTACACAAATGGATGTCCACCACAAACACAAAATTGTCCACCACAAACATTATTATGTAACTCACATTCTGTATGCCCTCCAGGAGTATACTGCTACTAGTAAAAATCTTTCTTACATAAAAATTATTTTAAGAGCTTTCAGTGTTAATACTGAAAGCTCTGTTTTTTTTGACTTTTCAAAACTTACTTTTACTACGGATTTTCCATAGATAATTTTTGTGAGTAATTTCTACTTTTAGGTTTTAATCATAAATTTTATATAATCATGAAAAAAAAGCAAATTAACTTAAAACAATTAGCGTTAAAGAAATCGAGTGTAGCTTCTTTAGCATCTGACGGTTTAAAAGGAGGAACAAATTATCAATCTTGGACAGGAACCGCTGAGCCATGTTTGTCGGAGTTTGAGTGTCAAACAGACGATTGCGCTACTAATAACGGATGTCCACCACAAACACAAAACTGTCCAACAAATGGTTGTCCACCGCAAACTAATTACGGCTGTGACAAAACAGCGCTGTATAGTTTTTGTAATGGTATGCAATGTTACTAATACCAATATAATTATAGAATGTAACAAAAAGGCTTTCAAGTTGTTGAAAGCCTTTTTTAGTGTAAGTAGATCAGTAGTTGATAGGTAAGATTTTCTTTTAGAATACACGCACAATATTAAATCCGAAAAAAACATCGCCGTCGCCCCAATCGCCTTCTGCATAGCTTAAAAAGCCAGGCTCATTGGTAGATTGCGCATTAGAAAATAACAATTGAAATACGTGCCCGCCTGTTTCAATATCTACGCCAATTGTAAACGGATTTCTAAATGCTGTTCCATCTGCTCTACTAAAATTGTATGCATAATCCATGTTGATAGACATGCGCTTGCTTACTTTTAAACGTCCGCCTGCTCCCAATGCAAATTGATCGTGTTTTTGAGGTGCTTCTAGTGTTAAGTTGTGACGCACGTATGATGGTGCTAATTCGAATGAAAAGCTATTGCTAAATCTGCGTGAAATTAATAGTTGTGTTGTGTAGCTTAAACGATCTTCGAAACGTAAAAATGGAAAACGATCTTTTCGTACTTGTGTGTTGATATTCGCAGTAGCGTATCCAACCAAATTGACCGGAAAGTTATCTGATTGACTTTTTAGATTCACTTTTGTAGAAAGCGCGTAAGTTTTACGTAATGATTCTCTACTGATTCCAAATTGCCAACCTTCAAAAAGTCCATAAACCAATTGAATTTTCGTGTTTGCATTGTCAAATCCAAAAAAGGTAGATAATCCATCTTCTAAGGTTCCAAATCGGTGCGATACGTATAAATAGAAATCGCCTTTTGCGGCAACTTTAGTCGATTGTAAGTTTCCAATTTTCATGGCTTTAAACGCAGGTGAGACAAAAGTTTCTGGTGTAGCTTCGTCTTCTAATTCATCCAATAAATCGTCTTGCGCGTGCATTCCTATACTGAATAAACAGCATATTGCTAGTATGTAGTAATGTTTCATGTGTGTTATTTTTTGACAATAATGGCTTTGTCTAGTTTTAGTTCTTCTAACAAGTCGTCATAACCAATAATTCTTCCTTTGATTATTATTTTTTTTCCTTCTGCCAAATTTTCGGTAGTTGTTCCTTCTGCCAATTGAAAGTAGATGCTTTCGTTCAACGAAATTCCTTTGTCATCTATGGCAGTAATTAATCCTGTGAGTTGAATGACTTTTTCGCCTTGTGTCCACGCTTCTGGAGTTTCTTTTACTTTGCTAAGAAATTCTTGCGTGTTCCCAGCGTAAGCAACTTCCATGTCTTCAATAGCAGTGTGTGATTTGTAAGCGTAATTGTATGCGATGATAAATGCAAGTACAAACGCTATTAAAAACGAGATGATGAATTTACTTTTTTTCGACAAGCTCATAATGTAGTGTTACGTTAATTTTTTTTGCGATTTTTTTTCTCACGATACTTGGAATATCAATGTCGAAGTCTTGTGGTTTTACGGAAAAAAATGAGTCGATTGTAATTTTTTCGCCATTTTTTGAAACCTTTGCAGTTGTTGTAATTTCCTTGGTTTTTCCGCGAACAGTTAGTATTCCTGATAGTTGATATTCTTTTGCTGTACTAGATATATCTGACATAGAGAAGTTTTTCAGTTTCCCTTTGAAAGTTGCTTTTGGATGCTTGTCTGAATCCATATAGTTTTCATTAAAATGTTCTTCCATTAACGCTACTTTAAAGTGAAAGGATTTGATAAATAGTAACGCTGCCAAATCGCCCGAATCTACTTTTAAGATAGCTGTTGTACTATTGCTTTTAGCTTCAACTGGCTCAAAGGCTTCTACCGAAGCTTTAAAATCGGTTTCACCAGTTTTGGTAAAATATTTTTGTGCCGTCACAGTTCCTACTGTTATAAACATGCACAGGATGAGTATTTTTTTCATGTTGCTTATTATTATTTTAGGTGTTGTTTCACTATTAATTTTGAAGGTACCCATCTGCAACCCATTGGTCAATAATTTGGCGCGTTTCTGGCGGCAATTGTCCTGATGGTGGCATTGGATTCGCTGCATTGTTGATACGATTTACAAGATTTCCTTGCTCAGCAGCAGCTCTTACGTTTACATAACTTGTGAGTTGTAAACCTGCGTTTGCATTGGGTCCGCTGTGACAGTTGACGCAATTTGTTACAATTATCGCTTGCACATCGTCCTCGTAAGTTACCACTTCTTGGATTGGAGGTAAATCTTCAACATCGCCTTCGTCAATAGTATTTGTTGTACAGTTGTAGAGTACAATTACTACTACAGAGACCGTCAGTAAGGTAAATTTTCGATACATTGCTTTTAGTTTAATTTTCATTGAATTCTATTATGGTTTTTACTTTATGGATATTTCTTGTTTTATCATTCTATTTTGAACGATGTAAATTAATGACCGTTTTATGTATAAACTTTATAAAAACTGCTTGAAACGGAATTTTGAGCGTTAAAAAGGAATTCTTCTACACGCTGATTCCCTGCTTGTTTCGTGCATTTATCACGAATTTATATTTGAAGTAAATGTAATTTCAATTGATAGCTTTCTCTGTAACAAATCCGTTTTATGCTAGTAATTTTCCGTCAATTGTATGCGATTTTTTGAAGAAGAATAATCGCTTATTTATGGTGATCGTTTAATTGGTTCTGACTACTTCTGTAGGACGAATTCCGAATTCTTTCTTGAAACATTTTGAGAAATATGACGGACTGGAAAACCCAAATTTGAACGCGATTTCAGCCACCGTATCAATTTTTCCTACCAAGGCAGATTTTGCTTTGTTGAGTCGAATGAAAGTTATTAGTTGTCCTGGTGATTTCCCTGTGGTTTCTTTGATGCGTCTTTGTAACTTTCGTTCGCTTACGCCTGTTTCTTTTGTTAACATTTCCACACCAAAATTATTATTATCCAAATGTTCATCGATAATTTTTAGTACGTCTTCCAAAAATGAATCGTACTTCGAGAAGCTATACGGAAAAGAGGTTTTTACGTGTGTGTTCGATTTGTCAGTTACGTGATACAATTTGCAAAGTTGATGCGTTTTATAAGTTAGAATAGAGGTGTTTTTTGTAAAATTGAACGCAACTCCCGATAGCAAATGTTTGATGGCTTGCGTAACCACAATTTTATTCGGTTTGATGAGTGATAAAATAGACGTAATCATATAATTATCTCTATGATCTAACGGCGTAATTTGGCTATCATCACTTTCTTTCATGTAAATGCCCGCGGCAAAAGGAATTGCTTTTTCTCTGTATGTGTTTAATAGTGACATTCCTGTACAAATTGCCTTGCTCGGCACTTCAAAAGAAGCCACAAAAAACTTTTTTTCTATGGTTAGAATTTTTCCGCCTTTTTGCTGAATGATTTCTTCTAGCATTTGCGATTGAATGCCATTATTAGAAACCGTAAACATATGCCCAAAAAGCATCGTGGCAAGTCGTTTTTTGTGACAATTATCACACGGTGGCAATTCTCGAATAAATGTTTTTATTTCCTCTAATACTTCTTGGGTATTTCCTGCCCAAAAGAGATGATCGTTTCCGTCAAATTCAACAAATTTTGCATCTTTGATACGTTCCGAAATAAACTTTCCTTCTTCTATTTTTACGTCAATATCATTAGTTCGCTGCATGAGCAATGTCGGCACTTTGATGTATTCTAAAATATCAATGATATTAACTTGCGTGTTCATTTTAGTTAATTTCAAAGCCGCTCTAGGACTTGCACCTGAGCGAAAATAACTTGCCAACCAACTCATAAATTGTCGATCATTTGCTTTGGATGGCACTAGCGATTCTAAGTTCATTTCACCACTTCCCCAGTTGTGCTCAATCATGTCGTACACTTTCTGACGTTCTTCGTCGGTTGGTGCCCATGGATAATCTTCAGAATAGCGTCGTTTTGCAAAAATTCCAAATGTAATCAGCGCCAATACTCTGTTTGGATATGTTGCACTAAATAAAGCCGAAACACTTCCGCCTTCCGAATGTCCAAATAGAATGGCTTTTTTGGAGTTCGTGGCGTCCATGACGGCTTTGATGTCTTCCATGCGTTCTTCAAGTGTCGAAAGTTCCACAATACGATCGGACAAACCTGTTCCTCTTTTGTCAAAAAGAATAATTCGTGCGACTTTCCCAAGTTCTTCAAAAAAATCTACCAATTCTGGACACGCCCACATCCAGTCAATGTTGGAAATCCAACCTGGAATATAAACCAAATCTACAGGTCCTGAACCAAAAACTTGATAGGCAATGCTTAGGTTTCCGCTTTTTGTATATTGTATTTTAGGAATCATATCATTGTGTTGTTGTAATATGGTTAAAAGCCATAGCGTAGATTTTTAATACTAATGAAGTGACCTTGAAATAAATTAAACTTCTATTATAAATTACACTTAAAAAATTTCGTAAAATTCTGATTTTCAACTAAAAAAATAATTTATTATATCATTAGTATTCTTGACTGGATTTGGGATGTATTATTTATTGTTTGATTAATTTGATTGTTGTATTTGCATTGTTAGTGTACAATTTCATGAGGTACATGCCCGCTTGTAAGTTGTGAATCTGAAATCTTTCCATTTGCGTCGTTTTTGTTTGTAATAATTGTCCGTTGAGATTGTAAATTTCAATTTTTTGCAAAGGTGTTTCAGTGTAGTTGATATTCACCACATCAGTAGCTGGATTTGGATATATTGAAAGATTTTCAAACTTTATATCTGCTAAAGAAAGCGTTGTAAAATCGAATGTGCTGTCTCCAGACAAACCTGAACCATTTGGATCTACTCTGTTGGAAAACGCAGCTGAACCGTCATCTTCCATATCCGCTGACATAAAACTTTTTAGCGGCGTAACTGCCGTTGCAAGCGCAGCGTTATTAGCTAGTATTTCTATAATTCCACTCGTTGGAGTTCCTTGTATTTCAAAAGTTACCATAGGTGTTGTGGTTGCTACAGATGGCGCTGGTAATGCAATAGGACTTCCTAAGGTTTCTGTGATTAAATAACCATCAATCGTTGGTTGTCCTACGTTGTTTCCATCAAAAAATGTAGTTGCTGCACCATTTCCTAAGGAAGAAGTAATTACTGCAGTAACGCCATCAGGTACGATAATAGTGAATCCGTAACTCTGTACTGATGTTGGAAAATTGGATGTACTTGCATTTGGCACAGCTCCTACAGAAAAACTATAGCCGCCATTGTGAATTAGCGTGTACGTATAACCGTCTTGTGCGTTTAGTTGCATTGTACATAGACAATAAATTGCTATGCAGAGATTGGTAAAAGTAAATTTGTTCATCGTTTTTAATATTTAGTATTTGTATCTAGTTTTTCTGATAATTGTTTATTGTTCTTTTTTTAAAGTTGGTTGAATAGAGTCGTTTTACATGCTGTTATTATTTTCAACTAATGTCTTTGATATAACTTACTTATGCCTTACAAAACTCCTTGAAACGGAAAAATCAACTTCAAAAAGGAAAAAAACGGATTCAATTTTTAACACATTTTTTAATTGTATTGTAATAGTAAATTCGGCACATTAGTAATTGGTATTTTTACTCAAAAAAGTATCGCTTTTACTTCTAAACAAAGGAAGTCTTATGTCGGATTTGTTACAAGTTTTGGGTGGTATCAAAAGGGTATCAAAATCATAAAATATTGATTTTCAATACATTTTAACCGTAAAAAAAGCCATCAACAGTATATTAATGGCTTTTTGAAATTATGAAACGGAGAATATATTATGAATCTAAATCTGAAGTGCTTTTTGTTTCAATATATGCAATGATATCATCGTCTGAATTTAGTTCTAATTTTTTACGAATTCGATATCTTGACGATTTTATAGAAGCAATTGTAGTGTTGAATAATTTGCTGATTTCGGAAGTACTCAATCCCAATTTCATCATACAAAGCAATTCTTTTTCTCTCGGTTTTAAGGTTAGAAAATGTGTATCCAATTTCACTTTGAAATCAATACTTACCTCATCCAAATAATTCTGCGTGTTTGAAGTGGTAGTTTTTGCCGTTTTTTCTGAAAGTAACGAAGCAGATAAAGACTTTAACGCCAGTTTTCGCTCTTTTTCGTTTTCAAATGTGATGATTTCTTTGATGTCGTCTAAGGTTTTGTTGAGTACTTCTTCGGTGATGGAGTTTTCTATGACTACTTTTTTGAGTTCTTTTTCTCTATTTGCTAAGGCTAAATCGGCTTTTAATTTTTCAACTTCTTTGAGTTTTAATTCGTTTTCCTTCAATTGTAAGCGTTGTTTGTTATTTTTTCGAACTAAAACAAAAGCGATAATCGCTCCAACAATCGTGACCACAAGTAAAATGATATACAATGTTTTTTTCGATTGCTCGTTTTTCAACTGAATTGCCGCAATTTCTTTTTCTTTCGCAAATTTATAGTTGAGTTCCAATTCGGTAAAACGCTTCGCCGCTTGCAAATCGTTGAGGGAATCGTAATATTTTTTGTGCATTTCAAAATCTAGCATTGCCGCTTTGTAATCTTTAAAATGCAAATTGATGTTACGTCGTGATAAATACTGAGATTCCAAAAAATCCTTATTGCCTAAAATTTTGGAATATGCAATGGCACTGTCCAACGCTTGCAACGATTTTTCCTTCTGATTTAAAAAAGCATATACATTTCCCAAATTCAAATAGCAATTACTCAAACCGAGATAGTTTTTGACTTTTTTGTGTGGTTCAATTAGGCTTTCATATATTTTTCGTGCTTTTTCATAATCTTGATCGAAGATGTAGAACGTTGCCAAATTCACATCCGTGTGTATCAAATTTTCAAGAGAATTATCATACTTTTTGGATAAGTTCATATAATACGACATGGAATCTTTTCCATTATTTTCATGATAAGATAACACGCCCAAATACATATATGAATCTGCAATTCCGACAGAGTCATTGACTTTTTTTCCAATGTCAACAGACTTTTTGTAGAACTCTTTTCCTTTGATGGTGTCTTTATTTTTGATAGATAAAATTCCTCTGATACGATATGATTTTCGTAAACTTTTGGTGTCGTTGATGGTATTGGCAATGTCAATGGCTTTTTGTATGTATTCAAGAGAACTTAATGTTTTGTCTTGCAATTGATCGCATTCAGCAAGTGTTTGATACAGATGTATTCGTTGTTTTTGATAATATACGCTGTTTGATGCAATATCGTCAGCGATGTCTTTTGCTTGGAGTGCAATTTCACGCGCTTCATCTACATCAAATTGATACACATGTTCCGCTAATTTTAATAACAACGGTACTTTTAAAGAATCTATAGTGGTTTCTGCTATCTGAAATTTGAGTACGTCTTCGATACTATCTTCTGTTTGTGCCTTTATTGATAAAGAACACAAAAACAACAATGCTATTATGATACGTACTTTCATTAGGCAGGATTTAAAAGTTTTTGGTGGTACAAACAAAGTTACTATTTCCTTTTGGTATTTTTTATGGTAAAAAAAGAGGCTGTCTAAAAAGTACAAATTCCGTCAAACCAAACTTGTTTTGGTTTCCCATAACAGCTGAAAATCAATGTGATGAGATTCTAAGTCAAGCTCAGAATGACGTTTATAAAAACTTTTTAGACAGCCTCTTTTACGTATGTTGAATTATTCTAACAATCAAGAAAAATTACTGTTTTCTTTAGTTTTCAGGCAATTGTTCTAGTATTTGAAACGTACTAAAGTTTAAAAAGTTTCCTGGATGCGCTAGCACATTTTGTAAGATAAACGGTGCATCTGGAGAAACGCCTTCGTATTGAATATTTCCGTCCAAATTCAAATCATTTTCATCATATCCATTGACTGCAAAGGTGGAGAAATTTAAAAAGTTTCCAACATCATTCAATACCAACGATAGAATGGCTGGTGTATCGGGCGACACTCCTGAATACTGAACAATGGTGTCTCCATTTACATTTCCTGTCCACATGCCCAACGTATCTGCTGGCATTCCTGCGGTAGTTTGTGCATTGCTTCCAAACGTCATCGGATTGGTAGCATCTGTAAAGTCTAAATTGACACGATTTCCGTCCAATTGCAATGCTGTATTCGACATAACTCCTAAGTGATTTCGATGGTGAATGGCTACAAAATAATTATCTAACGGAGAGGTAAATTTTAAAATTCCAGCACCGTTTACATCCACAATATCACCATCGCGTTGTAAGAGTGCAGAGCGACTTTCAACTACAGTTGTATTATCTGTTGCATCGCGCAATTCCACAAAAACCCAATCTACAATAGCATTATTTCCTGTCGTATTAAAAACGGAACTATTGCAGGTAATTCCATCCGCATACGGCGATGTTGTTGGAATAATTCCCGCTATGCGTAAATCATCTCGCATTAAGTTTTCTTCTCCTGTAGTTGGATTGAAAAATGCACCTTGTAAAAATGCTTTCGGCTCTAAAATTACCGTTCCTTCTTCTACAATCGATTTAAAACCTGTCCAATTGGCATCTAAATATGCTTGTGTGGTTCCTTGCGGGATGAATAAATCTATTTTACTTCTATTTCCAAAAGTGCCGCTGGCAATATTGAAGACTGTAGTTGTTTCAGAGATGACTTCTACCAAACCTGTATCAAAAAACGCTTCATTTCCAATAGAAGTGATCGTTGCAGGAAGTGTTAGCTGTGTTAAACTTCCATTGTCACGGAACGCTCTAAACTCAAGCGTTGTTACGGTTGATGGAAAACTTATACTACGCACTCCACGATTTCTAAAGGCTGAGTTGCCAATGGTTGTTATGATAAAATCGACGCCATTTTTTGATAACAACTCAGGAAATATATAATCACCATTTGGTACCTCGCCACTTTTCGCAATGGCTTTTACCGTATTTGGCGAAAGTGTTACAATCTCGTAACGAATACCTCCAACAGAAAAGGCACTTCCCACGCTTGGTCCGCTACCATTTACAGAGAAAAATCCTGTCCAACCAGCGTTTTCATATGCTGTTTCTGTTCCGTTAGGAATAGTTAAAGAGATATTTTCATTCTCTCCAAAAGAATTGGTTTCGATCGTTGCTGGTGTGGTTCCTAACGCAATAACTTCCTCTAATGTATTTGTATTAAAAGCATTGGCTCCAATCGTGGTGATACTTGCAGGAAGCGTCACGCTGGTAATGTCATCATCTTGAAAAGCATTGTCGCTAATAGTGAGTACAGAAAATGTATTGGTCTCTAAATTAGCTTGCGCGGGAATGACCAAATCGCCTGTAACAGAACTACCTGCCACTGTTACTTCATTCGGATTTAAAGATGTAATTTCATATGTAATACCACCATCCACAAAAGTAGCTCCCAAAGCACCATCGGATAATTGTCCATTTACGGTTCTAAATCCTGTCCAACCTGCGTTTGCATATACTGTTTCCAAACCAAATAAAATGGTTAAATTTATCAAAGACCTATCGCCAAAACTAGATGCTGTAATCGTTGCAGGCGTTGTACCTTGCGCATCAACTGCAGTTAAAGAAGCGCCTTGAAATGCATTGTTTCCTATGGTTTGTATGTTTACGCCAATTGTTACTGTGGTAATGTCTGTATTTTGAAAAGCGGCGTCTTCAATAGCTGTTACACTAAAGTTTGTTCCAACACTCGATTCGGTCACCGTTGCCGGAATGCTAATCGTTTGTGCTGCCGTTGCTCTATTCAACACTGTTACTTCGTTAGGACTTGTGCTTGTCACTTCGTATTGTAAATCTTCTTCTGTAAATTGTGCGCCGAGTTGAAATTCTCCATTCACACTTTTAAAACCTGTCCAACCTGTAGCCACATAATCGTCAATCACCGTTTGTTGATTTGGAATGATAATCAAGTTAATTGTATTTCGCGTTCCAAAACTAGACGAAGTAATGGTTGCTGGCGTAGCACTATCTGCAGTAAGCGTATTGATAGGATTGCTAGTAAAAGCATCATTTCCTATATTGGTAATATTATCAGGAATAATAATGTCTGTCAGTTGATTTTCGCTAAATGTATGAGCTTCTATTGTTGAAATGGTTGTTGGTATGATAACACTTGTTAAATTATTATTGCGGAAAGCAAAACCTTGTAATTCGGTTAAACTTGCTGGAAAACTGATACTTTCAATGTTGTTATCACGAAACGCATCATTTTTGATTGATTGTAAATTTGCTGGCAAAGTGACATTGACCAAATTATTGTCGCGAAACGTTGCTGAATTAATCACGGTCACGCCATTTGGAATTACGATACTTATTAATTGATTACCTCGAAACGCACCTGCACCTAAAGTGGTTAATGCACTTGGCAAAGTAACGTTCATAAGTTGATTATTACGAAAAGCATCTGTTTCTATTGTTTGAACAGTAGACGAAATACTTAAACTCGAAATTGAGTTCTCAATAAAGGCGCTTCTACCAATGGTAATTACTCCCGTTGGAATCACGACACTTGTCAACTGATTGTTTCGAAATGCTTCTCGGTCAATTATATCTAAAGAAGTTGGTAATGATAGACTGGATATGGAATTGCTAAAAAATGCTCCGTTTCCTATTGTTACTGTTCCATTTGGAATGCTCACACTGGTCAATTGGTTTCCTCTAAACGCACTTTCGCCAATCGTTTCTGGTCCCGATTCAAAAGTTAATTGTGTTAAACTGTTATTAATAAAAGCTTGAAATCCTATTGATATTACATTAACAGGAATAGTCACAGAAGTTAAATTATTCTGTTCAAAAGCTTCATTTCCAATCGCAATAATACTTTCTGGAAATACAACACTATTGAGTCCTCTATTTCTAAAAGCAGTATCTCCAATAGTAGTTACTGTAAATGAAATATTATTTTTAGTAATGAAAGAAGGTACTATCAAATCTACAATTCCGTTGCCACCGCCGCGTATTTCTGCTGTATTTGGATTGACGCCGTTGATTCTATAATTAAATCCATCCACGGAAAAATCAGAACCGATAAAAGGTGTTCCGTTTACAGAAAAGAATCCTGTCCAGCCACCATTTACATACGCTGCTTCAGAGCCATTCGGAATTGTTAAACTAATATCTCCACGATTTACAATACTATTTGTTTGAATGGATGGAGCTGCTACTGCCTGAGAAATGACTTCTGTTAAAGCATTCAAATTGAAAGCTTCACTTTCGATGGTTGTTACAGAAGTTGGTAAGGTAATCGTTGTCAGATTATTCAGTTCAAAAGCTTCATTTTTAATCGTTTCTATGGTATTGGACAACACCACACTATTGATTCCTGCGTTTCTAAAAGCACGATTTCCAACGGCAGTTACTGCATAGGTGTCGCCAAATTGTGGCTCTAGTACAGATACAGGAATTACCACATCGACAATTCCGTTTAAACGAGCTGCTACCTCAACTTCTTTAGGACTTTGCGATGTCACTCTATATCGTAAATCGCCTACTTCAAACGTTCCGCCTATCGGAATTTCTCCATTGACTGTATTAAAGCCTGTCCAGCCTGCTAATCGATAGGTTTCTTCCAAACCATTTGGAACTGTTAAATCTATATTTTCCCGATTCCCAAAAGAACTATTGCCAATACTAGCTGGCGTGGTTCCTAAAGCAATGACTTCGTTCAATCCGCATCTAAAAAAAGCTTCTCCTGCAATTGAGGTCACACTTGCAGGTAAGGTAATCGTTGTCAATCCGCCATTGTCTCTAAAAGCTCTAAATGCAATGGTTGTAATTGTATTTGGTAGTATCACACCATTTCCAGCGCCATTTCGATACGCTGAGTTTCCAATGGTGGTAACGGTATATACAATTCCATTTCCGTCGGTTGCAGTGCTAGGAATGGTGAGTGGCGAACTTCCGTCGCTTCCTCCTGTAACTTCTACTTCGTTCGGATTGGTTGATAATACGTTAAAGTTAAATCCGTTATCCGAAAATGTTTGTGCAAAACTCATCACTGCTACTAATTGTGCAATGACGAATAATATTTTGGTTTTCATAATGTGCCCCTTTAAATATTTAGTATGTATTGGTAGTTGTATTTAAAACCTACAGTTATGATTTTTAAGGTTTTAATCACGTCACAAAAGTAGCGGCTATTTTATCTTGAAAGTATAACAATCCCGTTTATTGCTGTCACTTTTCCGACAGAGTGACGGATTTTTCACAATAATATCTAAAAAAAGTAACTTCATAAATATCAATTGTTTACAATCATAAAATTTGAACTCGAAATGTTTGTATTGTACAATTCTGACAACTAAAAGTTGTTTCTTATTTTTGTAATATGATTCAGAAAATTGCGTTTGGCGGAGGTTGTCATTGGTGCACCGAAGCTGTGTTTCAATCGTTGATCGGTGTGCAAAATGTAGCACAAGGTTGGGTACAATCTACAGGTGAAAATGATTCGTTTTCAGAAGCCGTGATTGTTACTTTTGATGTGAACGAAATTCCGTTGAAGGTTCTCGTGGAGATTCATCTGCGTACGCACAAATCGACCGTACAACATTCTATGCGGAAGAAATACCGTTCTGCTGTTTATTTTTATGACAAAGTACAACAAATAGAAGTCACTGACATTCTTTCAGAATTACAAACGAATTTTGAAGATAACATCATCACGCAAGTGTTGCCATTTGTGGCGTTTAAAGCTTCCCGCGAGGAAATTACCAATTATTATTATTCCAATCCGAAGAAACCTTTTTGCGAACAATTTATCAATCCGAAATTAAAGTTGTTGTTGACTGCGTTTTCGGAGTTTGCCGCTAAGGAGAAGTTAAAACATCTTTAATTTCTACTCTTTACTACAGATTCTCTGTTCTTGAGTAAAAAATATTTTAATCAAGTGTAGAATTTAACACTTTGTTAAAGCGTAGTTACGGAGCTGTTTTATGTGATACCGAGTTAAGCTCGGCATGACGAAAAGCTGAAGTATTTGTTCTTTTAGACGTTAGATTGTTGGAAACTTTAAAGTACTTCTCAATAGTTCTACTGAGTTTATCGAAGTTCAACGAATCGGAGATTTGCAACTTAAAGTGACGTTTTACAGAACGAATTTAATCTCACTTCTCATTACTAATATCTCAATACTAATTATACTCAAAAGTACCGTACGTGCTAGAAATCGTCAACTTTTTACTATCTGAAGCTACTACTTTTCCAACAATTTGTGCATCAACATTGTACGATTTTGAAATGGCAATGATGTCTTCGGCAATTTCTGAAGAAACGTACATTTCCATACGATGACCGCAGTTAAATACTTGATACATTTCTTTCCAATCGGTGTTTGATTGCTCTTGAATGAGTTTGAAAAGCGGCGGAATTTCAAACATATTGTCTTTTATAATATGTAGATTTTCCACAAAATGCAATATTTTGGTTTGTGCGCCACCACTGCAATGCACCATTCCGTGAATGTCTTCCGAAGTGTATTTATCTAAAATACTTTTGATGATTGGCGCGTAGGTTCTAGTTGGTGATAGTACCAGCTTTCCAGCGTCAATTGGTGCATCCGCTACAGCGTCTGTCAATTTTGTATTTCCAGAATACACTAAGTCCGAAGGAACGGCATTGTCAAAACTTTCTGGGTATTTTTCGGCAAGATATTTATGAAAAACATCGTGACGTGCAGACGTTAATCCGTTGCTTCCCATACCGCCGTTGTATGATTTCTCGTAGGTTGCTTGTCCAAAAGATGCTAATCCTACGATGACATCGCCTGCTTTGATGTTTGCATTGTCAATGACATCTTTTCGTTTCATGCGAGCCGTAACGGTAGAATCGACAATGATTGTTCTGACCAAATCGCCTACATCTGCTGTTTCGCCACCAGTAGAATGAATGGTTACGCCAAATTCTTTGAGTTCTTGAATGAGTTCTTCACTTCCGTTGATAATCGCAGAAATTACTTCGCCAGGAATGTTGTTTTTATTTCGTCCAATAGTCGATGACAACATGATGTTATCCGTTGCACCAACACATAACAAATCATCAATATTCATAATTAGTGCATCTTGCGCAATGCCTTTCCAAACCGACAAATCGCCTGTTTCTTTCCAATACATGTATGCCAAGGATGATTTTGTTCCTGCGCCATCGGCATGCATGATTAAGCAATAATCGTCATCATTTGTTAAATAATCGGGTACGATTTTACAGAAAGCTTTTGGAAATAATCCTTTATCAATGTTTTTGATCGCGTTGTGTACATCTTCTTTGGATGCAGAAACTCCGCGCATTGCGTAACGTTTTGATACTTCTTGACTCATAGTTGTGTTGTTGTGCTGCAAAGATAATTTTTTCATGTAAACCATGAATGTATCATGAAATAAAAATGTAGTATTTGTGTAAAGTGTTTGTTTTTTTTTGAAATAGAGAACTTGATTTACAGAGATTTTCCAAAACACACACTTTCTGGCGCATTGATATATGGTTCATAATTTGGAATGCGTTGGTAGTTGTGTTTCTCGTAAAAACGAATAGCTTCTGGCAACATTGTCCCTGTTTCCAAAACGCAACGTGTATTTCCCAATTCTTTTGCCCATGTTTCAAGTTCGTCCAAAATGGTAATACCTAAATTATTCCCTTGAAGCTTCTTGCGGACATACATGCGTTTTACCTCAACAGTATTTTTTGCGAATTGTTTTATAGCACCACAACCAATTGGATGTTCTCCATCATACAAAATCACAACATGCTGTAAAGCTTCCAATCCATTGAATTGACTGTAAAAAGCATCACTTTCACCATTTTTAACACTCAAAAACGCATCTAATTCTTTGACTAAATTGATAAAGTCTTTGTCTTTGGAATTGGTTCTTTTGATAGTCATTTTTTGTTTTTGTTGATTTGTTTAAAAGAAAATTTTTAACACACTTAACAACAGACTGCCACATCGTAAACTCCTCGCAGAGACGTATCGTTGGGAATGTGTCAATTTGAAAATTCATTTCAAAGGAAAACCCAACACCAAAATACCAAAAGCGAAGCGTTTCTAACAAGTCTAAAAATCTAAGAAGTCTATCATTCTAAGATTATCTCGTAAACAACAACTCTCTATATTTTACTAACGGCCACACATTATCATCAACCAAAAGTTCTAGTTTATCACAGTGGTATCGAATTTCGTCAAAATATGGTTTTACTTTATTGCAATACGCTTCTGCAGCTTTTTGTCCTTCAAATTTGTTTGCTTTTTTTCGTTCGTCAGTCATTGCGTTTACTTTCGAATTGATACCTGCAATATGTTCTGAAATTTTTTCAATCAAGTCTATTTGTTCTGCGGCTAGCTTTTTAAAATCTTTTCCAAAAATTTCTTTCAATCCGCTTACATTCTCAATCAACGTATTCTGGTAACTAATTGCCGTTGGAATGACGTGATTTCGAGCAATATCACCCAACACACGACCTTCAATTTGAATGCGTAAAATGTATTCTTCCAATTCAATTTCATGACGCGCTTCTACTTCAACCTTGCTCATTACGTTCATTTCTTCGTATAACGCAATGGTTTCCTTTGAAATTTGGGCTTTTAACGCTTCTGGAGTCGTTTTGTTATTACTCAATCCGCGTTTTTTAGCTTCCTTTTCCCAAGCTTCTCCGTAACCATTTCCTTCAAAACGAATTTTCTTAGAAGCCTTTATATATTCTCGTAAAATATTAAAAACTGCTTCATCTTTTTTCAAGCCTTTTTCGTCAATTAAAGCATCAACCTCAACTTTAAAATCCTTTAATTGTTTTGCCATTACCGTATTTAAAACCGTCATTGGTCCAGCACAATTTGCCCAAGAACCGACAGCACGCAATTCAAATTTGTTTCCTGTAAAGGCAAATGGTGACGTTCGGTTTCTATCGGTATTGTCCAATAATATTTCAGGAATTTTCCCTACAATATTGAGTTTTAAGTCTGTTTTTTCTTGTGGAGATAATTTTCCTTTGGTCACGTTTTCCAATTCATCCAAAACCGCCGATAATTGCGATCCTATAAATACTGAAATAATAGCTGGTGGCGCTTCGTTTGCTCCCAAACGATGATCGTTACTCGCACTTGCAATTGCAGCTCTTATGAGTTCTTCATTGTCATGAACAGCTTTGATGGTATTTACGAAAAACGTTAAAAATTGTAAGTTTTTCATCGGAGTTTTCCCTGGACTCAATAAATTGATACCTGTATTTGTCGCTAACGACCAATTGTTGTGCTTTCCAGAACCATTAATTCCTGCAAATGGTTTTTCATGGAATAGCACTTTAAATTTATGACGTTGCGCCACTTTTTCCATTACATCCATTAGTAAAGAATTGTGATCTACTGCCAAGTTGGCTTCTTCAAAAATTGGCGCCAATTCAAATTGATTTGGAGCAACTTCGTTATGACGTGTTTTTACAGGAATTCCTAGCAACATACATTCTTGTTCCAAATCGCGCATGTAACTCATTACTCTTGAAGGAATTGATCCGAAATAGTGATCGTCTAATTGTTGTCCCTTTGCGGGAGAATGTCCTAGTAAGGTTCTTCCCGTAAGGGTAATATCTGGTCTGGCAGCAGCTAGTGCGGCATCAATTAGAAAATATTCTTGTTCCCAACCTAAAGAGGCATTTACTTTAGAAACATTTTTATCAAAATACTTACAAACTGCTGTGGCTGCATTGTCTACAGCTTGCAACGCTCTAAGTAGTGGTGCTTTGTTGTCTAGCGCTTCTCCTGTATACGCCACAAAAATAGTTGGAATACATAGAGTTGTTCCATATATGAAAGCTGGCGATGTTGGATCCCAAGCGGTGTAACCTCTAGCTTCAAAGGTATTTCGAATGCCGCCATTTGGAAAACTAGAAGCATCAGGCTCTTGCTGTACCAATTGTCCGCCACCAAATTTTTCCATTGCACGACCATTTCCTATCGTTTCAAAAAAAGCATCGTGCTTTTCGGCAGTTGCACCTGTTAACGGTTGAAACCAATGTGTATAATGTGTTGCACCTTTGCTTATTGCCCACTCTTTCATTCCTGTAGAAATATGATCTGCAATTTTTCGATCGATTTTTGTACCGAATTCAATAGCATTCATAACACTTTGATAAGCATCTTTCGTTAAATGTTGCAACATGGCATGTTCATTAAAAACGTTTTCTCCAAACATTTCTGAACGACGTCCGTTTTCTTTAATTTCAACAGGTTTTCTATTTAATGTTTCTTGTAAGGCATGAAATCTGAGTGTAGACATGGTATATTTTGTTATTTTTTACAAATATATCAATTTTAGCACATTTTTTCAATCAAAAATAATCATACCCCTAAAAAATAGGGGTTGTTAATAAATTTTTGATAATTTACACAAAATTAACCTCAATTTCCTAGAGGTGATTTTAAAAATAATTTATATTTGTCAACGAATTTATTAATATGAATTTCATTTATTATGAGCAAATCTAAATTAGAATACATCTGGTTGGATGGATATTTTCCAACACAAAACATGAGAAGTAAAACTAAAGTTGAGGATAACTTTAGTGGAAAATTAGAAGACTGTCCAATTTGGTCTTTCGATGGTTCATCAACAAGACAAGCTGAAGGTGGTTCTTCTGATTGTTTGTTAAAACCTGTTGCCATTTACCCTGATCCGGCAAGGAGAGATGGTTATTTGGTAATGACCGAAGTTTTAAATGCAGATGGAACGCCTCACATTTCTAACGGTAGAGCTACGATTGAAGATGAAGATAATGATTTCTGGTTTGGATTTGAGCAAGAATATTTCATCATGGACAGAAAGACACAATTGCCATTAGGTTTCCCAATTGGTGGATATCCTGCGCCGCAAGGACTTTACTATTGTTCTGTTGGTGGAAAAAATACACACGGAAGAGATTTTGTAGAAGAGCACGCAAATTTATGTATTGATGCAGGGCTAAATTTTGAGGGAATTAACCAAGAGGTTGCTTCTGGACAGTGGGAATTCCAATTGTTTGCAAAAGGTGCTAAGAAAGCTGGAGACGAAATTTGGGTTGCACGTTATTTGTTAGATCGATTAACAGAAAAGTATGGATATTATATTGAATACCATCCAAAACCATTAGGTAAAGATATGGACTGGAACGGTTCAGGTATGCACGCAAACTTCTCTAACACTACCTTAAGAACTTGTGGAAGCCAAGAAGTTTATGAAAAAATTTGTGAAGCATTTAGACCAGTTGTAAAAGAGCATATTGCAGTTTACGGAGAGTTTAACGACCAACGTTTGACAGGAGATCACGAAACGGCGTCAATTAATGACTTTAGTTACGGAATTTCTGATCGTGGAGCTTCTATTCGTATTCCAATTATTACTGTTGAGAAAGGTTGGAAAGGTTGGTTGGAAGACAGAAGACCAGCTTCTAACGGTGATCCATACAAAATTGCAGGAAGAATTATTAAAACAGTGAAATCCGCTGGATATTAGTTATATAAGGGTATAACGGATATGCGAAAAGAGCTTACGCCATGTAAGCTCTTTTTTTTGTTTTGTAGTTTATTGAATTTATGAAGATGGACAATGAAGTGCCGTGTTATCTTGTAGGTAACATAACTTTCTATGTACTGTTTTTGGATCTGGAAGTGCGCTTGGTGGTTTTCCTGGAACGCCGCCATTTACATTTTCATAATTCACTTTTGAGATTGCTTTTTTGTTTAATACTAATGATGTGAGATTTCTTTTTTTCATTATAATAGTTTTATGATTTATATCTATATGGGTGAAAATCATAAAATCATTACCCAAAAAGAAAAGCAACCCGAAAATCGCGCTATCTACGTAATATCAAACCTATTAATGACAAACATCAAACGACTCGCATAACATTTCGGTATGACATTGTGGAGTATCTGATGTACAGTGCTGTGTGCAATTGGCTTGTTCTGTTTGTTGAGGACAATGATTGGGTTCGATTGACGGACAGTTTACATGGCTTGGCGGGCAACCTCTTGTAAAATTAGGATCTGTTCCGCCATAAATTTTAAGACGATGTAATGCTGAGATCGTTAGTTTTTTTAAACGTAATTTTTTTTTGGTGAGTTTTCATGATGTTAAGTTTTTGATTATAGATAATAAAATACTAAAAACAAACATCAACCTAGTACGGAAACACTATAATTAACACATTTTCAAATACTTAAAATTTACTTTTTTATTGAAAAATATATAGTTTTATGATTAAAACACCAAGTATATAAAAGTTATGTATGCTAAAAATAGTAATACACCTTCATAACGTTCTATTCCGAACTTTTTTGGGATAAATGCTAGTGGAAATAACACAAAAGCGAATCCTAACATCCAAAGGATGTCTCTATCTATAATTAAAGTATCTTCTACACGAATTTGTGTTATTACCGAAGTAATTCCTAAAACAGAAGCAATATTAAAAATATTAGAACCTATAAGATTCCCCAAGGAGATTGCTTTTTCCTGTCGTACTGCGGCAATAACAGAAGCTGCCAATTCTGGTACACTGGTTCCAATAGCAATCATGGTAATAGAGATTACTGCTTCGCTTACACCTAAGTTTTCTGCAACAGCTTTTGCTCCAGTTACCAAAAATTCTGAACCAAAATATAACGCTGTACCACCAACGGCAAGCCAAATAAGAATCTTTATATACGAAATGGTTGCCGCAGCATCATCAACTTCTTCAATATCAATTGCATCTTTATTTTTTCGCGCAGAACGAATTAGTATGAACAAAAATACTCCTAAAGCTATTAATAAAACGATCCCTTCTAATCGTGTTAACAAATTATCATTCCATAAAAAGTAATAAATCAATAGTGAGAAGAACATCAACGAAGGCCATGTGAGTTTATAAAAAGTATTATTGACAGCTATGGGTCCAATAATGGCTGTAATTCCTAAAACCAAACCAATATTGGCTATATTAGAACCTATCACATTGTTAATTGCAATTGCAGACAAACCATTTAAAGCAGCGTTTATACTTACCAATAATTCGGGTGCAGATGTCGCAAAAGATACCACTGTAAGCCCGATAACCATTTTAGAAATGTTCAATTTAAAAGACAATCCTACAGAAGCTCTCACTAGAAATTCTCCTCCAGCAATGAGCAGTAACAATCCAAAAATTACGTAAGCGATGTTCTCCATTGAAAATATTTTTTTGCGAAGATACTATTTACTTTTACATGTTAAACATCAATTATATTCTTGTACTATTTATTTTAGATGTTATGAATTAAACAGAAATTCATGAGATTTACTGAATATACATATGTTAGTTATTCTTCCTGTAACTTTTTTAATTGTGCAGTTGCATAACTATTTTTATAGATGGAATTTGATTTTTTAAAACTTTCAATCGCCTTTTCTTTATTTCCTGTAAGAATATAAAAATCTCCTAATGAACTATATACATAAAAATCGTTAGGATAGTTTGTGATGTTAAGCTTAAAAAATTGTTCTGCTTTTTTAAATTGTTGAACCTCCATCAATTGATTTGCTAAATCTTCAATATAATACCTTTTGGGTTTAATTTCTCTTTGAAATTCCTTCGATAATTTTGTGTAATAGTTCTTAACTTTGTTTAAAATATCGTTCTCTTTATCTATCAAGTCTTGCGTTGTAATATGTAATTGATAAAAATCAAATATGTAACGCAACGCATCATATTCAGCAATAAGTGGTACAGAACCGTGCGAATCATTTTTGTAATATTTTCCTTTGTATGACAGCTTATTTAGCGGATCTTTTTTTAATAGCGAATGTAATTCTAGAATAGCTCTAATATGTCGCGTAGTATAACTTGTATCTTTTTTAACTGTTATGGTGTCCATATTCTTGCCCATGGTGTTTGCTATTGCTAAAAAAAGTTTTTTATTATCATATCGTTCGTTAAACGTTGTCTTCTTAATTTTTTGTAATAAATTTTTATCATTCCACCACATTGAAGGATCAATAGCAACATAAGCATTGAATAATTCAGGCTTCTGTATGAGTGTGTTTATTACAGTCAAACCTCCAAGTGAATGTCCAATAAACATACGATATGATTCTGTTGCATACATTTTATCTATATAAGGTATTAGTTCTTTCTCTATGAATGAAATGAACGCATCGCCACCACCAGAATTTTCAACTTTAAGACGACTTAAATAATGTGGTACTTTTGTTGGTTTTGTAGGAGTTAAATCTCTAGTTCTATTTGTATTGGGAATTCCTACAATAATCATTTTTGGACAAATTGTACTTTTACTTAGCTGTTTCACCATTCCAACTACAGAATGAAAATGAGAATTTCCATCTAATAGATAAAGAACTGGATATTTTCTACTTTGAAGCGCAGCATTGGCATGTTCTTCAGGGAAGTGAATCCATATTTCCCGTGTTTCATTCAAAATTTTAGAATGTATACTGTCTTTTTTTCCAATAACAATATCACTTCTATTCTGACTGTAAAGGTTGTGAAAACAAAAACTTATAAAAAAGATTAAATATATTTTATGCATGCTTGACTATCATCTTTTAAGTGAGTCATAACTCTTTAATTTTATTTTACAATGTAGGAATGTTTTATAAATTATCAATACTTTTTCATCTTCCCCATACATAGTTATCATTTTTAAATTGATAAACCTCGCATATAATTGCTGTTGGTTTTGTTAAATAAACTATAAATTTCGTTGATTAACTATTTTTATAGTTGATTAACTGTTTTTTTAGTTTATATTTGTTCAGAATGAAACTTGAAATCACTCAAATTTGTATTGAATCATGCAAAAACTCACAAATAAAGAAGAAGAAATCATGCACATTATCTGGAAGCTAGAAAAGGCTTTTGTAAAAGATGTCATGGCAGAAATTGAAACGAAAAAACCGCATTACAACACACTTTCCACCATTGTCAGGAATTTGGAAGAAAAAAGATATGTAAGTCATAATGCGTACGGAAATACACATCAATATTATCCTTTGGTAACCAAGGAAGCGTATCGTAAAAAGTACATGGCTTCAGCGATTCAGCATTATTTTAATGATTCATACAAGAACGTTATTTCATTTTTTGCTAAAGAAGAAAAGATTAGTGTGGAAGATTTGAAAGAGATTATTAACCTTATTGAAAAAGAGCAATCATGAACGAATTCATCTTATTTTTCGCGAAAAGTACAGGAGTTTTATTATTGTTCTCGGGCTTGTATTTTTTAGTCTTACGAAAAGAAACATTTTTTAATGAAAATCGATTTTTCTTATTAGGAGGAATGATTTTTTCATTGCTAATTCCGTTTTTGGTCATTACAAAATATATCCAGATTCCCGCGAAAGTCATTGCCACCAATAGCGCTTTTGTTTTTGCAGAAACAAGCGTAACGCCTGAAACTACAATTTCATGGACAACTGTATTGTTTTATGTATACGTAACGGGCGTATTGCTTTTCTTTTGTAAATTTTTGATCGAACTTTTTTCGTTGTTCAAATTACTTTGGAAGGCTCAAATTTCACGACGCGACGAACAATTTATTTATATTGAAACCACAGCTTCTTTTTCGCCATTTTCATTTTTTAATTATATCGTGTACAATCCTGACTTGTACTCAGAAGCTGAGTTAAAAGCGATACTAAAACACGAACAAGCACATAGCCAACAGTTGCACTCTGTAGATGTTTTTGTAGCAAAATTGTATTGTATTTTTATGTGGTTCAATCCTTTTGCGTGGCTTCACAAGAAATTTATACTACAAAATTTGGAGTTTTTGGCAGATCGTGCTGCTATTAAACAAACTCCTTCCAAAAAAGAATATCAACTTACATTATTAAAGGTTTCTGGACATGCATATTGTCCTGCATTGACCAATAATTTTTATAATTCATTAATCAAAAAACGAATAGTTATGTTACAAAAAACTCAATCCAAACATTTTAACAGGTGGAAACAAGTCCTTATTTTACCAATGCTTATTGCGTTTGTATTTCTTTTTAATACGGAAGTCATCGCAAGAGAAATTGCTACTACTCCAACTACTGAAAGAGAAATTGTTGTAGGACAAAATGAAGTTGCAGGCGATTTAGTTGTCGTAATCACTAAAAATACGACTATTGAAGAACTCAAAGCATATAAAAAATTGTTTGCTTCACAAGACATCAAATTTAAGTATAGTGACGTGAATTTGAATTCTAAAGGAGAAATCAGCAGTATTTCATTAGTATTAACGTCTAAAAATAAAGAAGCTGCCAACGGAAAATTTAAATCTTCGGGCGATAAAGCAATTTCTGAAATTCAACTTGGAAAGCGCAATGACGAATTATTTATCAAATCAAAAGCATTTGAAAGTATTTCTAAAAGAAGTTATGCTTTTAAAGTAAATTCTGAATATGTAGAAGGCGACGGTGAAGACAAGAAAATTATCATCCGATCGAGTAAAGATGGAAAAGATAAGGTAAATACTTGGGTTCAAAAAGATGATGTAAAAACGATCAACATTACAAAAGAAAATGGAAAAGAAGTAATTATCGTAAATGGCAAAAAATTATCTCCAGACGAAATTATTGAAGAAGAAATTGAAATTGAAGAAGGTAAAAGCGGCGAAAATATCTTTGTATATGCTATTTCTGATGAAGATGATGTAGAAACAGAAGTTAAGATTGTAAAAAATAAAGAGAAAAAGATCGTTTTAAATACTTCAAACGAAAAGGAAATACCATTATTTATTTTGGATGGAAAAGAAGTTTCTAAAGATAAATTTTCGGCATTAGATCCTGATACTATTGCAACAGTTTCGGTGTTGAAAGGAGATTCTGCTACTGAAAAGTATGGAAAAAAAGGGAAAAATGGTGTTGTTATCGTAGAAACCAAAAAGAAGAAGAAAGAATAAGCAAAGTATTTTTAATTTTTCTACAATATTGTAAGCGACAAGGATGAAAATCTTTGTCGCTTTTTTTGTCAGCATCCATATTACTACTTTTTAACAAATTTTGAACCTCAAAGATCAATTTTCACTTTTTAAGGTGTACAAGTAATCTTCAAAATAACAAACAACAAAGCAATTATTTATAAAATACTAACAATCAGTTTCTTGCAATTTAATTTCACAAACTAACATTTATAAATACCAAGCGTGATATTTATAAATGCCACTATCGTGTCCTTTGTTTGCACAAAATAACGTCATTATTTAGCACTGTGATTCTGTTGCAACAAATCATTAAAGGTGTAAGCTGAAAAACCTAAAATAGAGTAAGTATATCAATAAATAAATTTAATCATGAAAACCAAAATTTTAAAGTGGGGAATATTCTTTTTTACGGCGATTTCCTTTATAGCGTGTAGTGAAGATCCAGTAATCAACTCAACATCTGATGAAGTCATTACACAAAAAGAAAGACCTTCATCAGGAGGAAATTTAGTATATTCTGACTTAGGATCTACCTATTCCAAAACACAAGCGAGAACTATTTTCGCAAAAACTCTTGCCACAGCAATTAGCGGCAATCGAGAAATAAAAGAATTTATTTACAACGAAGCTGCGACACAATATAACGGTGACTACGAAGTGTTATACGTTATGGTAAAAGACAGAAATATAGGAGGCGTACCTTTTCACCAACTTTTAAATGACACAGCAAGAAACTTACAATATGCACAAGAAGTTACTCCAGATTTCTTCTCGAATGAAATTTTAAAAGCCGATCCAAAACTTACGATCTTTTTAGAAGAACGTTATTTTAACAATGTACAAGCATATGACATGCCTGTAAATGTGGGTGTACAACCTGCTGAAATTCGTGAAGCACAATCCTCAGGATACACAGCATTTAAGGAAGATGGTTCAGAATTTGTTGTAACTGATTATTCGCAAGACACTGTTTTGATGGGTATCAAAGAAAATGAGCGAATTGAGTTATTCAATGTAAATACCTTTAATACAACTGATGGAAGACATATTGCTAAATTTTTAAGCGGTCCTTTGTGTAATACATTTTTACAACACATTATTCAATTGTTTTTCACGGCTATTATTAATGGAGACCAGTACTTAATTATACAAGTAACCAAATTATATGACATTTACAGATGTATTTGTTTAGGTGACTGTGGTGATCCAGATGCAGACGGCGATGGAGTTCCAGATGCAGAAGACGAATGTCCAAATGAAGCAGGTCCTGCATCAAACAATGGATGTCCAGAAGATCCAGAACCAGATTGTGTTGCTCCAAACTGTCACAGAACTACATTTGACAAAAAAGATGAAATCTACAAATTCAAATTCAACAACTGTTCGGCATATAGCTCAACATCAGAGTTATTTGAAGGAAAAAGAGAAATGCGTGCTGTAGTTGTATATAGCTACATGGATCCAGTAACAAACACTGTAATATCAACAGATATTAAGAAGGCAGGATCGTTTAGCAAAGGAAGCCTACGTGACGCTAACTTCTGGGGTACTTGTCAATCTACGAAATGGGTAACAACTAATTGGGAAACATTTAACTGGGATTACTGTACACACGGAGAACAAATTAAAATTTTCTGGTACGAAGAAGATCCAGGACAATGGGGAACTTTCAACTTGACTGTGAAGTTTAAATTAGGTCCTGTTGACGTAAACTCATCATTAGATATTCCTCTTAAAAATAATGATGATATACTAGGAGAATCTGTAGTACAGTATTGTGATGCAGCAACAGGAAGCGGAACCTTATATAATACAGGTAGTATTCAGTTTTATTACAGATTACAGCCATAAGAATATTCTACTATTTTTATAGAAAAAATTAAAAGGAGCTATCTGAAAAAATTCACGATGGCTCCTTTTCATGTTTTGGGAACAGAAAAAGCGACAAAGATGAAAACCTTTGCCGCTTTTTTTAGTTTGAATCAATTTGTTTAGACTGCAACAAATGACAGTCCAGAAATACTTGTCCAAGAAGTATTGTAACTATAACAAGATACTACTCCTGCTGCCGAAATATCAACTCGCCTCATTACATTTCCTGACACAATTGTACTTAAAATCAATTGCTTATCAGGTCGGTATCCAACTGGTAATTGAAAAATGGTTGTTTGTGCTCCTGTTGGTGTTCCATTTCGTACCAAACCTTGAATGTGTACGACACCATCTTTTTTACGATATCTTGCGGCTCCGTAACTTCCTACAGAATAGTTTTCTATACCATTCTGTAGCGTTGCATTTTGCCATCCTGAATCGCTTCCACCTGTTACTACTGTTACCGCTCCTGTTTGTCCGTTAACGCTTGTTACGGGCGCATGTTCTTCTGCCGCACGCTTTGCTCCTGCTGGAGTTACTGCTCTGACACTATCTGTACCCGTAGTAACTTCTGCAAGTGTTGCCAATTCTACTTTTCCGCGTGTAGTCGTTGTAGCATTTGGCACTGCGTTGTCTACAATATGATTTGCCGTTCTAGGCGTAATGTATTTGGTGTCGTTGGTAGATAAAGCTTCCGCTAAGGTTGCTTTATCTTCTCCTCTATTGACTTTACTATCAATGAGGTCTACGAATTCATCTTGTGTTGGACGATCTCCTGTTTCAAAATATGATTTTAGGGCTGTTCTGTTTTTTTCTGCCATGATCTATTTTTTTAATATGTTATTTTACGATTTATCTAATTGTGAATGTAGTTCCGATAACCATGTCTCCTATTCCTCCGATGTCAATCCAATTGTCTTCGTTTGGAATGGTCATGATATTTTCTTCAGTACTCAACATTCCTGATGTATTTTGTGCCACTACTTTAAAGTGGTGATATATTGGGTTTCCATCCGCATCTTGCGTTGCCAAACTGTGATCTTGCAATGTAGTATCAGCAAGTAAAACAAAAACTTCTGCTTCATTTGTGGTTACTTCATGAATTTTTTCCCAATTTCCTTGTGAATTCATTTTGTACACTGAATATGTTCCTTTGTAACATGTTTTTTCCCATTGCAATGCAATTTCGTTTACGTCACCATTTGCCGCAATTGGCTCAGAGATGTATTTTAAAGTTGGCGCTGGCGGATTTGCCACTTCAACCATCATACTTGCTACAATTTTTGAAGCTTGTGAAGGCGCATATTCCGTAATGATTTGTGGTGTGTTTGTACCAAAATTAGCTTCAGAATATTCAATACGCCTTGACACTGTTATGCGATAGAATAATCCGTCTCCGTATGGAACTTCTGCCAAATCATCAAAGTTGTCGTATACTGTCCACAGTTCGTTTCCTTCCAAACCTTCTGCTTCAACATCGATAGAATTTACCAATGTCATCGTACGAATTGATTGTGCATCAAGCTTATTGAAAGCTCTGTAAATATTCACTTTTTTAATGTTTTGCACTTCTGGATATGAATTGATTTCTAGCTGAATTTTTGGCTCAATTCCTAAGATTTGATTTTCCAATACTGGCATGATTCTTTTTACTTCTGGCGCTTCTGGAGCATTTGAGGTTACCAATTTTATTGGTCCTAAAGCTTCACTGAATTCTCCTAGTTTCATTTGCGAACTTAATTCTCGTGCCGCATAGAAATAGATATTGTTAGAAGTACCATCTAAGTTAAAGTCTGTAAACTGCGTTGTGTGCGGACTCGTGCTTGTTGTCTTCATCATTGGTGCCATTTCAAATGCTGGATCTGTTGGTAGTAATACACTACCATTTTCATCACGTAACACTTGTTTTTTGTTTACTGGCTCGTAACTTGGTCCGTTGATGTATGCATAAACCACAGGAACTTTTGTCAATGGTACAAATGCATTGTATAAAACTCCTTTTACAAATCCGAGTAATCGTTCATCACCAACAGCAATCTTTCCTACGTCTGTATTTACGGTATCACTTACATCGGTATTAAAAGGCGTTATAGGCGTATCTGGTGGAAATGCTGTATTTTCATTGATTCGTTGAATAATCACATTTGCCCATTCAAATAAGGCTACCTTATCTGGATTTGGAAATTTGTAATGATTATCTGGATCTACATCTACTGGCGGATAATATCTGTAATCGCCTTCATCTTCAAGTGTTTCAAAGTCTAGGAAGTTTTCCCAACGGTTTGCAAAGTAATCTTCTTCGTTTCCTCCTAATGCTTTGAGTTCTGCTCTAATTTCACGAACCGTTTCTTTTTCATAAAGCGCATTTAGAATAGCTTCGTCATTGGTTCTGTAAAATAATACGCCGTGAGGTTTGTGCGCATACTTTGTGGTGAGTGTGTATGTAGAACGTCCAAAGAAATCTGGGCGTGTTGCATATTTTGCTCCATCAGGTTGTTCTGGCTGTTCTGCTTCCACAATTTTTTGTGCAAACATGATTTTCGGAATACTGATGTTTGAGTAATATGGATTGCCTGTATCATGACTTCGCAAACCAACAATAGAGTTGCGAACTTCTTCGTTTTCTCCTGGCAACAGGTTTGCTTCTGTTAACCCATACGTCTGGTTTTCATATAAGTATACTTTGTATCCTGGATAGAAATTTACGGAAACATCAACACCTGTTTGAATTGGATCGTATGATGAATCTTGTGAGAATAAAGGATCAAGCGCTAATACTTCTACATCATTTTCTATTAAATCGCCATCGTGAACAATGTTTAGAATTTTTGCAACTTTCAATACTTTACGTTTTCCATTCGGATTGTCTACTGTGCGCACTCGTACTATTCCTCTGTACCATTCTACCGAATCTGAATCTGGAGAGAATTGCGAATGTTGGTGAAGTTTTACTCCGTGAAATGTAATTTTATACATTCCTTTGTGTCCCATTTCAATACTTCCATCAGGATTTAAGCTAATAGCTTCATTTTCAGGAACAATCGTTGTGTGATTGTTTGCAGGATCGGACCAAATTCCACGAGTTTTTTCTAGGTGACGTTCTAGTTCTCCATTGTCACCTTCTACCATAACAACTTCACGATGAATTTGATTGAACTCATTTACTTTTACTTGTAATGGTTGCGGATTTGGAGTTCCCCAACTTGATGGTGTTTGCATGTTTTCTATCGCAAGAAAAATACCATCATTCGTAATTTCAATCGCTTGCAAATTGTCTGCATCTGGCGAAGGAATATCGTCTACTAAAGCATCACTAATTTCTTTTTTGTATACTTTAAATTGTGGATATTCTGAGGTTTGAATTACTTCATGAATGATGTGCTGTTGCTCACCCAATACAAATACACCTCCTTCATAATTTGATTCCAATCCGTTTGGAATGTCTGGCGTTAAGGTTTGATCGACACTTGATAGATAGTATTCATCAACCGTAACGATAGATACTAAACTGTTTCCTGGATCGTCTACCACACTGATGACTTGCCCTGAGATGTTGTTTGGAATTTCATTTCTGAAAAAGATGTCTACGTTTTCTGCATGAATTTCATCATTATCATCAAAGATAGAAGTTGTGTCGGTTACCAATTCTGCATCTGTAATTACAGAGTCTGCTGGCACTGCGTAATCGATCAATTCTTGGTATGAGTGATAGTCAAATGAGATTCTCACTAAAGTTTGATCGGCATTTTCATCATCTTCAATAATCTGGTCATAACGTTGTTGCTCTTGTTGTGATGTTAATAACAATGGCTGCTCCTTTTGAATGAGATGCGGCTGAATGTTAGATGGTGGCAACAACGGATTTGCAGGTTGCAATTCTGTAATGATGGAAACTTCCGTTGGACTCGACGTTGCTCTTGAAAACCAGTTAATTCCGTAAGAACCATAGTAATGCCTTCCGCTTACAATTTGTTTGTGTACAAAGATTGGTTGTCCAACTTCTGGTAAGGTAATTGGAAATGCTTCGTAACGTTTTGATGCTTCTGAAACAGTTGAATCAATGTGTAAATAACGTTTGTCATGCGAGATTTCTGGTTTTTCCCAAGGACCAGGTAATATTTGTGTTTCTGGTCGTTTGCGGTATTCTAATCCTGCGTAGATTGGAATGGTGTATTCTTTCGCTTCAAATTGTGTATTTACCTGATAGAAAGGCGGATTGTATACGTCTTCTGGAATTTCTTCTGCGTATAAAGTTACGTAACGTTTTTTACCGTCGTGCGTGTATCCATCTTCATCTGTAATGCTAGAAGGTTCGCTAGTTTCTGTACCTAAGAATGCTCCAGGAACCACAGGTTCTAACGATATTGGCAATGGCAAACGCTCATCTGATGTTGCGGTTGGCAAACTCATACTTAAGTGTTGTACTTCGCGTGCGCCTTGTCCGTCTTCTAAGTCTCCGAAGGTTACATATGCTGCGATGTATACAAATTCTCCGCTTTGCACTTGTGAAGCTAAGTCTAAGAATCCTAAACCTAACATACGCGCCATATGATAGTCATACGAAGCAATGTTGAGCATGTCTAAGTTTGAAATTTCCATTACATCGTCTTCATCTTCTACTACAATGTTTTCATCTAGCGGAATTTCTTCAATGGCTTTTGGATTTGTTGCATCGTCACTTAGTGTGATGTATTTTTCAACAACTTGCTTTAGGTTTCTGTCGTAGATATCTGGTTCTACAACATTCCATTTATCAATATAGTTGGCAATATTTACGGTTGCATCATCATTAAATCGTGGCCATGTCCCGTTTACATCTCCCGAAGTTGGTTCTAACTGCTGTAACGCTGTGTTGTCATCTAAGGTTAATGCATAACTTCCCATAGCTGTCCAAGCACCGTTTTCATTCGCATTTTCGATGAAATCGCCATATAATTCGAGACGAACTTCCGTGATATACGTGTTGCTTCCGAGGAATCGGAATGTACGTCCGTTTTCACATAGTAATCGTACGTTTTGTAAGCTACTTCCTGAGAATGTTTTTCTATTTGTTGCTTTTTTGAGCGCAATTAAGGTGTTTGTTGATACCGATAAGGTTTCCGTTTGCAATGAGCTACTTGAAGCTGACGAACTTACTTTTGCTTCTACCGCAAAGAATAGGTTTCTTTTGCTTTCTACTTCAATGAGTTCATTTCCATAGTTTTGAATGAATCCTTGTGTGTTTGTCGCTGGATTGATCGCATTTCTAACTTGCGCATATTTTGTCGTATTTTTAAAATATACATGAAAATCTTTGTCTTCAATTCTGTAAATCCATAATGCATTTGCGTCGTCAACGATGTTTGGTGCTTGTGCAAAATCGATCGTTTTTGTGACTTTGGTATACGGCGCTCTGTACACACGTACAAAATCATCTTCTTTGTTGAAGTTATGTGCTGTCGATGCATAGTTTCCTTTTGGCAAGTGTTTTTCTCCTAATGCTCCAGAGAATACCCAACGTGTATGAATACCTTGCGCACTTCCATCATTTCCTGTTGATCCTGCTGCTTGAATGTAGAAGTTTGGTGACTGAATCGCAGTATGCTCCGTGATTGGAATTGAGGTATTCCCACAGTTTTCATTACAGTAATCTGTACGTTCTGCTTCTACGTCTGCAACAATTATTGCAACATTTTCAAATGTATGTGGCAAGTCATCAATAGCTGGTGTAAACGTGTCTGTTGTATAAGTTGCTTGCGCATATTGCGATGTTGGAACGTCTTCAGAAATACAGTTTTGCAATTCTAGGTTTGTTTTTGCTAGATATGCTGCGCCTGTTTCTGCGACCGATCCGACAAGGAATAATTGCTGATTTGCATCATTTACCAATTGATTGATATCGTTTTTACTGCCAAAGTCTAGTTTTCGCTTCCAGAGTTCATTTAATTGCCCATCAAATTTTATGACTTCACTCGCGCGATCGGTAGTGTAGTTTGCAATACAATAGAATGTTCCATTTTCTCCTTGAATAAGTTTCGTGTTTGTACTTAGCAGGTCTTGCGAAGCTCCTAAACTTGTTACTTTTACAGTGTATGAGTTTGAAGAACTGTTTAAAGTACTAAGAAACAGTTTGTTTGTATTGTAATGCACACCTGTTATGATATAACTTTCTAGTGGTGAAGCTATTGAAATTCCGCCTGTAATGTGCAATAATGCGTTGTTTCCAAAACGTTTTCCCCAGTTTAGAGCTAAGTTATTATCAAATGATAGTACAGCACCATGACGTATTGTTTGCCCAGATGGAGTTGTTGCCGAACCGACAATGGTAAATCCGGCTGGAGTGATGACTACATCCATGATTTGTTCATCTGATACGCCAGTTACTCTCCTTGATGAAATCATGTTTCCGTTTTCATCAATTTTGTACAATTCCATATCGTCTTCTAGCTGTTGTTCGTTATACCAAGCTGTGATAAGGTATTGCTGTGTTTGAGGATTGTGGTTAAGTTTTTTGATTCCTACTCCAGAACGTGTATTGGGAGAATACAATAGTTTTGACCAAAGAATGTTTCCTAACGAGTCAATTTTAAAGATAAAAAGATGCGACCTATTATTTTCTGTAGTTCCATATTGCCCTAAAACGATGGCACTTTGTCCATCATTACAGGTTACTACTGATGTTAGTGAGATTTTTTTACCCTGAATTGCCAATTGTTTTCTCCATACTATATTGCTATTGGCGTTTAACAACGTAACAATTCCGTAAGGTGAATCTGTTCCAACAGTAAGTACATTATTTGTTCCTATTTTACAAACTCCGTTATTGGAATTAGGTGAACCTCCATTCTTGAAGGAACTCGTAAAGAAACATTCACTTGAAATGTAAAACGTAACTGTCGTCGTTTGTGGACTTAGCGCACCATTTACAGAAAAACTTAGGTTTGCAGTTTCTTCTACACTTGTAGATTGCAATTCAGCTGTATACGTACCATCGCCATTATCATCTGCTGCGGTAATGGTTCCTGCGGAAGTATTTATTGCTACAGTTTCTCCACCAGAAGTGATGTTGTTTCCGTTGGCATCTTTTAGCTGTACTGTGATTATTGAAGTACTGCTTCCATCTGCTGGAATTGCATTTGGATTTGCCGTAATTGTACTTTGCTCAATATCTAGTGTTGGACATATTTGAATGATGTTTGGATCGTAGAAAGCGGTTTCCAATCCTAAATCTGTTGCGCTTACTTGTATGACCGCAGCTTCCACATCATTGATTGGTTGCTTTTCGATATTAATTTCACTGATTTCAGGATTTCCTACTTGCGTAAACGCTTCAACGCAGTCGTTTCCTTCGAGTTCTACATTGGTTTTGATGACATTTCTGTTAGATTCTTGCAAGAAGATGAAATTGTCAAATACCTGAAATTCTTCTGCGCCAATTCCGATGGAATTTCTTTTTGTCCAAAGACAGTTTAAATCCCAATCAAATTTAAAATAGCTTGTTGTTGAAGCACCAAACTCTTTGTAGTTGAAGTAAAAGTTGGAATTTGTAAATTCTAATTTGTTACTTTGTTGACTACTGTTTGCACTCAATCCGTCTATGATGATTGCTTTTTCAGGTACCAAGTTATTGTTCAAGTTGAGCGACGTTACTAAACGGTTTCCACTTGGAGAATGTGCTAGGTAGAGTAAGTCATTTTTCGGATAGATATGGTAATATCCAGATCCGCCACTTGTTTGTATTGATGAAAGATTTCGGTATCGAGCTCTGTCGACAATTTCTAGGTTAGTATTTAATTCCGTGATTCCGAAAGGAATGTTGGTAAATACGCCTGTTCCTGCCAGAAATATTCTGTCATTATAAACTGTCATTCCTGAAAACACCGTAAAGTTATTTTGTTCTGTATACGCTAGGTTTACACTTTTCACCATGTTTCCATTGTCGTTAATGATACAGACTGATTGACCTGCTATGAATACATAACGGTCTAATGAAATTTCCTGAATCATTGTTCGGTCGATATTGTATTCTGTATATCCATCAGTATCAACATCGTACTTCTTACTCCATCTTATTACACCAGCTTCACTCATTTTAAGTGCGACTGCTTTTGGTGTATTGCTTTCAATTTCATAGTGACCTCCGTAGATGATTAAATTTCCTTCGGTACCTGGAATGATTTGATTGATGAAGTGTAAGTTATCTATTTGCTTCGCCCAAATTAAATTATAGTTCGTATCAACTTTTACCACTTTTGCAGGAACGTTACGTACAACATTTGAGTTCTGTCTGTAATAAATACAGTAGATAAAGCCGTTGTGATGCAAGAATGGTTTGCAATACGCCAAATTTATGTTTTTGACGAAAAAATTATTTTCTAGTGCCATTTGATATTTTTTTTACTTTAGAAGTGATCTAAACTTTTTTTGATTTGAATGAAAAATTTAAATCACTTCTTCAAGTTCCTTTTTTGTTTATTGTTTATATGAGCGAGATATCATCTACGCGTACTGTATCGTCTATTACGTATTCACTTCCGTTCCAAATCAAGTATCTGAATCTAAAGCTTAGATTGATTGCTGTGATTTGTTGACTTTGGTGCATGATAAGTGCTTGCGAATAGTCTTTGGAATACAATACTTTGTATGTAGGATCATCTTGATCGTTTGCTGTATTGATTACACGTATTGCACCTCTTTGTCCGTCCGTACTGTTTTCTTCAAAGATTTCATCAGTTCCGTTGATTTTTTCAATTGGAATTTTTGGAATGTTGAAAGGTTCTGGATTTCTAACGAGTATTGCAATAATGTTTCCGTCGCTATCTAGTATTTTATTGAATTCTGTATTTACTGGTGGATCTAATGGAGTCATTCCTAATACACCTTCTAATACTCTGTCAAATACATCAAGGTATTGCGTTTCAATAGCATCACTGTCAGCATCGTTGTTTCCAACTACAATGTTGTACGCCGTTGCTACTTTATCTGCCATTAGCGTTGGTAATGCTACTTCAAATACCGCTTGTCTGGTATTATTGGTATCATTTTCATCTACCAACATGTAACTATTTACTTGCGCTCCAAAGTTTTTATATCGTGAAGTTTGGAACACGTAGTTGTGTACTTGTTCACTTGATAGCACATCGTTACTTTCCGTTTCAAACGCATTGTAAATTAACGCTGTATATAGCTTTTGTGGCTTCAGATTCGTCAATACAACTGAGTACGCATAGCTTTGTGGCTTGATAGCGTTTCCTACTGTGAATGTACATTCGATTGCATCATTGTTTGTGTTGATGTAATTGATGAAGTTGTTCAGTATTCGGATGTTTAACGGAATTCTTGGATCGTTGTCATTTACCCAAGTTGTGTCTTCCTCACCTGTAGCAAAGATTACATGTTCTATATTGACACCTGGATTTGCAGGATCTTCCCAAATAATTTTGCCGCCTACAACTGCTGGATTTTCGTGCAATTCTGTATCACTTATTCTAACATGCTGTTTTTGCAACGCGCTTCTGTATTCAGATAGTGTAACATTAAAGGTTCCAAGATCAAGTCCCATGTTGTCTTCAATTGTTACCGTTTCAGGAATTGTGATTTCAACAGTACTGTCAATTTGTAACCAAGTTGCTGTATTGATTGGCAATGGTACCGTTTCTTCATCAAAATTGATTGGCAATGGATACGGAATAACTACATTACTTACGGGATCTTTGATTGCAATGTGCATCGATCCTGTCAATTCTGGTGCACCTAAGTACGATTCCCAAGTACGTAACATGTGATATGTAAGTGGTTTGGTAAAGTACAGCGTTATTCTACATTGTTCTTGTCCATAGAATACAGGTTTTGCTTGTAATAAACTTCCGTCTGCATTTGGATACGATCTGTCGTAGTCAATGTATTGACGTAATGATGTTAGTGGATACGAATCAGGATTTGTAAGGTTTCCTGTTTCCGTGAGGTTTCCATTGGCATCTGCACGGTTTAAGATTGCATTGGTATCTTCGTCGTATTCATTACCATACGTTACACCATCTGCATTGTGGAAATGTCCTATTGGTCCTGCCGTTTTGAATCCGTAGTAATAGTCAAAGATACCTTCATTTTCGCCGTTGTCTACTTCATCTTTTAGCTTGTAATGCACGTAGAATTTAGAGTTTGGTCTCCAAATTGGTTGCGCAGTACGTTGTACAGCTTCTTCCATGTCTTCCTGTTCTTGCTCAATAGCACCTATTCCTGGAATGGTTTGATTGAACTCAAATTTTTCAACAGATAACCAACATACTTGTTGTAGTGATGTGTTACAGATATGCGGATCTTCATCGCCACCGCCATCACAATCACATTTTCCTAGTTCATATATTTTGTCTAAGATAATGTTAGCAAGATCAATTGCTGTTGATAGTATTGGTGGTCTCGCCGTTTGTGGATATGTGATTAAGTTATTGATATCAACTTCTAAGATTTCTAGTAATCCGTATTGAGGATATTGAGCGTCAAAGTTTTCAATGCTTTCAATCATTTTTAAGAAACAATGCCAATTGTCATAGAATGGCTCTTTTGCTTCGTAGTTGATGCAAGCGAATAGTTGTGCTTTTATTGTCTCATAGAATTCGCAGAGTGTTTCATCTTTGTTACAATCATTATTTCCTCCATCGTCCACAGGACATAATTCTTTTTCTAATTTTAGATTTTGTTCTGCAGTACGAATTTCATCAATGATTACTGGCTTAACTCCGAAATCTGCTACTTTTACAGACAACTCTGTGTATGTGAATGCACGTTCTTTTAGTAGCGTTGTTTTTTCGGTTTTCTTCGTCACACAACTGTCCATATCATTTTCTAAAACAGCTAAGTATTCACTTGAGACTAATGTGTATTTTTTCAATTCTTCGTCATAGAAAATATCTTTGATTCCTGCAACGTCTATTGGTGTGTTGAATTCATATTCGGTATCAATAGCTAAACTTTCATCACCCTGAATACTGATGTTGTATACCGGAGTTTCTACATTTACTACTGTAACACTTTTGTCTCTGTAAGAACCTGTAAGCTTCCAATTTCTGTACGCTGGTAATTTATTTGAACTTATTTCTTTGAATTCTTTATCACTGTATGGAATGTACGTGATGGTAGATTCTGACGATGAGATATTGTCTAAGATGAAGTATAGTTTTCCTTCATCCATAATCATATCTGTAATTTTCACTTCAAATTTACTATTGATGAGATAGTTGAATTTGAGTTTTAAGTTTGCATCAAAATTTATAATTGTACTACTCACTCTCAACGTTTTCACTTCAGTTTGTTGAACACCGATAAGTAATCCTTCTTCTGGATCTAAACAGCTTGCGCCAACTTCATACTCATATTGACCGCCATTGTCTATTCCTGTTTGATTAATGATATTACCACCTTGATCTATTTCAAGAACGTATAAGTGATCTTTTCTACTTGATAAACATGTGATGAAGAATGTTCTTTTTCTCGTTTTTACGACAGACATTCTGTGTTCATCTAATGCTTGTTCGCAAGTAAAGTAGCGTTGCCAGATGATTTTACCATCACTACTGTCTATTTTTAGATAGTACAATCTGTTAGTGTGACCTTTACCAACAATTAGTAGATTTCCGTCTGAGAGTTCTTCTATTTCATTAAATCTTATTGGTAGTGATTTTTCTGAGTAGTAGACTTTGCTAAACATTACTTTACCAAGTACATCTAGTTTTGTTAGTACACCATCATTGTCATTAGACCCTGCTACGTTTACAGATGGATATCCGATAGCAAAACAGTTTCCGCCAATGATTCTCATTTTAGCATACGAATTCACACGTTGTGAATCTGAAGCATCATAGTATTTGTACGAATTGAAAATTGTATTTGAAGTTGCAATAGCAGCTTCAGCCATTGGAGTTGCTTGTTTTGCTGTAACTAATACAGGTTGACTCTCGTCTGGTTTACAACCTTTTTCACCTATGACCATATCACTTGTACTTAGTAATTGTTTTAGACTGGCAATTTCGTTTTCACATTCTTTTAGTGTTTTGAAATATTCAATTCGTCTTGCAATTACTTCCCCTGTACTATCAATGATATTGAAGTAGAAACGTTGGTCTACAGTTTCTTTGATTTCAACACTATTGGCTTGAGTTAGCAATGTATTTACTGAGGTTTTTAGTTCTCCAACTGCTGCAGCCATGGAAACATAGCGCGTACTACTACTTAATACAATTTCACATTTAGTATTGAAAACTCTGAAACGATATTCATCAATTCCATCATTGTCAATTTCGTTGTAAATTTCAGCTACAATTCGTTTTTTTGGTGTTACAGATTGTACCGAACAACCTTCTGCTTCTAGTTGTGCAAGTCTATCTTCCAATGCGGCTAATTCTGCTTGTTGTCCAGCAGTTAATGGGATAATTTGACCTGTTTCACTATCGTATGTAGCTTCTTGTAATTCAGCAATTTCTTCACGAATTGCACGAATTTCTTCAGCATTGGCAGACTTTGGTGTTACCGTAATTTTTGAAGTTAATTCATTTTCGTTTGTATATGAAACCACACTGTTGAGTGCTGCTTTTGTTTTATATACTTCATGAATTTCTTCGTATTGCGGCGTACTATTTGTGTCGCTCAATATCGTTTTGTAGTAACGAATGGTTACTCCTTCTGCATAGGTTGTTAATTTTAAATCGGTTGTAACTGAAGCTTCTGGCAGAATAATTACTAAACGATCAGCATTACTGAATTGTAATGATTGTTCGTAGTCAAAATTATTTTCTACATCAGTAACTTCCATGCATCCTGCTGGTCCAGAATCATCTGATTCCGTTAAAACAATTTTTGAGCTTAGATTGACAGTTCCTTCCGTTGAGTTTCCACTACCACTTACTCGTTCTCGTGCCAAGTAAAGATTCGCAAAAAACATATCGTCTGAATCTGGATTTGGGAACGGAATATCAGATTCCACTTGAACATCAACTATTAAATTCCCTTCTGCGATAGTTACTTTTTTAATTTTGAAATTCGTGATTTCTTCTCCATCATTATTACTAAGAATCGTATTGATTGCTGTAAAATATTGCTGAGAGATTTCAGTTAAGTTGGTTGCAACTCCGTTTTCTTGTGTATAGATATTTTCATTTACTCCTAAGTTTGGAAAAGTACTATTTCCATCTTTTCTTAGTTTAATTCTATCAAAGTACACTTCATCATATGCTCCATCTCCATCAGATAGTGCAATTGTCCACTGTGTATTTAAAACATATACTGTTTTTTCAAAATCGTCGCCACCTTCTTCAATGGAATAGTATGCGCCATCAATGTAATGCCCTACGTAACCGTTTGGTCTGTAATATTTACTTCCTAATGGTTTTTGTAAGAAGTCAGAACAATCTCCTGTTTCTCGAGTAGTAACACAATATAATTCAGATGGTGTAATTCCGTATTCTTCAGGGATAAACCATCCTGGTTCTCCAGCTTCCATGTATGAGAATGGATTTGTAGCTAATAATCGAATGGAATCGTATTGATCGCCATTTCGTTGCCAATATCCAATACGTAAATGATCTACGCTGTCTCTTTCTGCCGTAGGCACAACCGCTTCAAACGGATGATAGTCTTGCCATGAACTTCCATTCCACATTTTTACTTCTATGTCTTCTATAGAATATTTGTGTTTTACTTGACGTAATTCATGTCCTCCACGTACAACTTTGTTTGGTGGAATTAAGTCTGTAAAGTTGTTTGCGCCACCTGTATGTCCTCCAATTTTACCAGAGATTGCACCAGGAACGAGTCCTTTCATTGCTTTGAAATCAATGTAGGTATCTAATGGAATTACTTTGTCAATACTTCCTGCGCTTGGTACATTTGCAAAGTAGTTGAGTTCAAATGTTTCGTTGGTCATCATGTGAACACCTTGTACTGCTTCTCGCGTTCTGTCTGGATAATTTGGATTACTTCCGTCAGATAATGCAGGAATTGGCGTTCTGTCTACCGAATTATTCTTCTCCCATTTAAGTTTGACTTTGAATGTTTTACAGATTTTTACGATGATTCGGATACATACTCTAATTCGAACTTTTGCATAGAGTAAGAATGGTTTTGCCGCTTCCGCAGATAGAATTGCATCGAGACTCACTCGGAATCCAACAATTTTCCATACGCTGATAGCGATGGTTCCTCCGAAGGCAATGTAACCTCCTAATTGGAATCGTTCAAAACTGATGAATCCGCCAACTTCTACATACGCACTGATTTCTACTTTGATTCCGAAGAAATTTTTCTTGAGTGATAAATCGACTCTAGCACCAGCTTCAATTCCTCTTGCCGAAAGCATTAAGTATGATTGTGCCGTAATGATCGTTAAGACACGTGCGGTGATTGGAGCATCTTTTGTTCCGAAGTTTAAGTACCAAGCTGATGGATTGTTAAAGAAGAATCCTGCTTGTACTTCCGCATAGAGATCAATGATCCAACCGTTAGATTTTGGCAATTGATAGTCTGCTCCAAACCAGAATTCGAAAGAGTTATCACCTACGGCAACTCCTGCAAAGAATGGTGGTTCTGTGTCATCAATGATTCCTAAACGTTCTCCGAGTACGTTGGCTCTACCATCTAAGATAAATACTGATGGTAATGATAGGATTGCCATGAGTCGTGTGGAGAAAAGGAATCCATCATCGTGCATGGTTCCTAATACGGTTCCGGCACCAACTGCTACGGGCATATTGTATTGATCGGTTCGCGGTGGCCCGCTAAATTTATCCAGATTGACACCTCTTTTTGGATAAGTATAGTATTCATACCAAGTGTTTTCACCTGAAACGAGTCCGATAGCTTCTTTTTCTGCTACGTATTTGTAACCGAGTAATCCTCCAAAACCGTAGAATGCTAATCCTGTTGCGGCTAGTGGAATTGGCGTTGGCATTTCGATTCCAGCTTCAATGATGAATGCAGGTTCTTTTGGCTGTAAGCGCATTTGTGCTGCTCCGCTGATTCGTGCTTTTGGAAGTTTTAATCCAATTTTCCCTTCGTATTCTGGAGATTCTCCTGGTTCTGGGATAGATAACATTCCGTTGATGATTGCTAAAGCATTATCTGGATCTGCGGTTCCTGGAATGATTAAATCAACTTCAATAGTTTGAATACGTAAGAAACTGTCGCCGTCGCCTCCGTGTTCGTCATTGTCGGTTGTGTAATAGTATTTGATTCCTTCTCCACGTGCGTCAATTCCTAATGGATCTAAGCTAATTGCTCCATCAAATCCCCAATAGTTGTATTTGCGCATGACTCCATTTTTTTCTTGCTGATGCGATCCGAAGTGGATTCCTGTCACTGCAATTTCGATTGGTCCAAGATTTAGTGAGATGTTTGTTGGAATGAATGCATTTCCACCTACGATTTCGATAGAACCATCTTCGTATACACGTAATTTTGGAATAACGATTTTTTGATCGCCCAATACGCGTTCCATGATGGCGTTTTGGAATGAGATTTCGCAGGATGTTCCTACATAGAAGTTGTCATCTTCTCTACCAAGTTCGAGCGTTAGGAAATTGATTGTCATGAAGTCAAATAGACTTAACGGAATTCCTTGTGGCTCGGAAGCTGTTAGGTTGAAATCACCTTCTTCATTTAAGTGTCCTTTGATTCCGATTAGCGCTTCGTTTCCATCACTGTTTTTTAGTTTTGGAATTTTTAAACGACCTTCTATGTTAGATTCTATGATGGCATTTTGTTTGAAGCTGATGTCAAAACTACTGAAACCAAGTTCCCAGCTTCCGATGTTTACAGGCATAAAACCGTCCCCTCCAGAGGCTACAGTTTCTAAAGCTACTGTTCCTGAAACGCCTCCTGTACCGATGAGCATATTGTAACCCGCGACTCTTAGTGTAGCATTGTCTACATTATTGAACCATTTTTTTGGTAGTGTGATAGCTACTGTTTCGGCATAAAAGCCACGGAATTCATCTGGTCTTCCATCGGCAGTTGCCTCAGGAATGTTTTTATCAGTTCGGAAATCAAACTTTAGGTTATCGATATCAATTAGTATTCCTGTGTTTCCTATTTGTGATGGTGTTAGATCGAAGGAATCTGCTTGATTAAATTCAAATCCGTGCTCAGAATGATAAGACATGCTTCCTACATTGTAAGTTAACATTGATTTACCGTCTTCAAGCACATTACCGTTTGCATCTACTGGTTTTAGCCATGTTCTAGGAAAAGCTAAAGCAAGCTCTAATTGTGGTAAGGTAACCGAAAATTTTGGAATGAAAAGGTCAATAATGGTATCTAACGTGAATTCGCCCATCCACTTTTTAAAGATTGTTGATAGGTTTTCAAAACCCCCTGAAAAATCAACAATATCAACGTAGTTTTCTAGTGTATATAGTAATAAGTCTAGATTTCTAGTTTGAAATTGCGTTATGAGATTTGTTATTTTTTCATATTCGTTTGTCTCTTGCGGATTGGTTAAAGGTGGATGAGAATTATAATCAGGGTTATTATTGAAATCGTCAACAAAAGCTAAAAAAGGATCTGTTTCATCTCCTAAGAAACCATATATTACTTCATATAGTAATTCTTCTTCTGAGACATTAAACATTTCTAATAGCAAATTAAAATAGTCTTCAATAGAGTTTAAGTCTCCAAGTTGAATTTGTTTTATATATTTTACTATTGGAAGATTGTAATAAATTGCTAATGGCAATTCTGTTGTATTTTCTGCGCTTCCTGGATTAAAAAGTAATTCAAAACCTTCTTCACCACCAAAGAGATTGAATCCTATTTCTTTGTTAAAAACCAAGACAATATGATGATATGCTGTTTCACCATATAGACTTTTTTCAACATAATATGTTTTATAGAATAGCTTGTCTGTTGTATTATCAACAACCGATTTTATGGGTTCAGGTAATTTGTCTGAACGTATCAATTTGCTTAGCGCCGGATAAAATTGTGGTGTTGGCATTATTTCTTGATTTTATTTAAATTATTAATTGAAGAAAATAGATTAGATTCCCTGTTCACATAAGGAGTCACTAACTCATATGGAATCTGTATGAATGATGTATATTTTTCTATTCTATTTTGCTCTGTGTTTTCTAAGAAGTTTTCGTCCGTTACATCTACGTTGAAAACGATTCCTTCTGTATCAAAATGTGAAAAAGAAGCATTGTTTGTAACACATGTGATTTTTTCTAAACTGTATGTCGTTTTGTCAAAAACTTCTGTGTAAGCCTCTTGTAAGTGATCTACTCTTTCTGCCAATTTTAAAAGATAATTGTTTACTACTTTTCGCTTTTCTGTATTTATGTAGTCTGAAATAATTTTTTGAAATTCTTTCTTTTTCTTTGTATCAATAATGGCTGAAATTTCTATTTGCTGTAAGTTTTCTATATCTAAATTTATGTATTCAGTATATGGAGGTTCTTTTGATAATTCATACTGTTTTGTAATAGTATACGTAAGTAATTTATCTGAATTCATGACCATTGTTGAGAATACTGGTACATGTTCTATATCTAAATTTTCGTTTATGATTTCTTCTTTACTTACTAAATCAGTAATTATAATTTTGTTTATGGAATCTCCTAATTCTTCTTTGAGTAATGATGAAAGTCCTAAAATTTTATAATTTATGGCTTCTATTAATTCATCATCCTGACTTATGGCAAGTTTCAACTCACCCTTAATTCCTGTAGTATTTGTATTTATGAAAACAGTCTCCCATTTTTTAATATTTTCATAAAAATATGCTTCTTTTTTATTGGTGGTACACGAAAAAAGAGTTGCAATCAATACTATAAGAATTTTATATTTAGTCCTCAATACCATGATATAGTTTTGATTTGACACTTGGTCCGATGAAACTGTTGAGCGCATCTTTTCTGTCTTTAGTTAATTTATTAATCGCACTTTTTAATTTTGAAATACTATGCTGATTAATAGCGTCAATTAGACTTTTAAGTTTTCTTCTGTACTCAGATGGATAGTTATAATTCAATAGTACAATTGCAAATAACTCTGCTTGGTTTGGTTTGGTTTTTAATCTTGAATCATTTAAAAGGTATTGTACACTATCTTTTCCACTAGACCCATTAAATTTTTGCGTTCCATCTTTTAGAGTTCGTTTTAAATCGTAAAATCTTGGAACGAAAAACTTATGGTATGTTGCCCGCAAGTTTCTGGTATAACTCTTAATTTCTATATCATTTATTAAATCCTTCTGCTCATCCCAAATGTGATAACTTGCTTTAGATCGACAACCAAAACTTCGTTTCAAATATTTTCTTCTGTCCAATATATCAGAATAACTTCCTGGAGTTTGCAGTTCCCAATGTTCATAATATCCAGGAGTAGGATTATTAGAAAAAGAATAGTTTAATATTTCATTATAGTAATACCAATCATCATTATCTGCTACAGTTCGCTCTTTCCAACGATCATTTTCTGCATTAGGAGAAAGTGTTACACTTGCTGTACCTGTTTCATCTTCAACATAAATTCGATGATTGTAGGCTTTCTGGTTTGAAGCATATTGACGAAGAATTTTAATTTTTGCAGGTGTTCCCGAAGTTCCTCCTGTACTGTTTGTTACTTTTGTTCTTTGTGATGTATCTTCTATTAAAGTTCGAATGGTATTTCTTAATGAAGTACAGCTTACATTCACATTAATTGGTGCAGATCTTCTTCCTCCATAGTAGAGTCTGAATGTTCCCGTTCCAGAAAATTGTATATCAATTTCTATATTGTAATATCCTTGAAAAGTGGCTCCAATATCCACACCCATTCCAAATGTAAGACCTGAGTTATTGTTTAATGTAGGATGATCGTATTTATCTTTCCACACAGCTCGTAGTCCATCAGAATCTTTTATGACTTCATCAGCATCAGACAAGCTTAAACCTTCAAAAGTAAGTGATGCTGTATCCATTTCTTCTATATACACTTTGTGCGTCGTCTGTTGATTTGTTGTTGCATCAGTCTGTGTTATATTAAAAAAAGTTCCTGTTGTATCATGTGCTAATGTGTATGTTGCATTAGCTACAGTTACATTATCAGGATTTGAAGATTCTTTAACAAAGTGTTTACGATAAACTTTTGTTTTTATGCCTGAAGGCCAATGCGGTATTCTTGAGATTAACTGACTATTTATGTTTGAATTCAACCAGTAACGATTCAGATATGGGTTTTCAACTTTAGCCAATAAATAAAAGTATAAAGGTATTTTTGTAATATCTAGTGACGCCTCTCCAGCTACAGCTGTTTCATCGTTTTGACCAAATAACATGGCTTTCTCTGTAGCCACAGAGTTCAAACCTGCTGGTACGGTATATGTCCCGTTAAAAGGTGTTTCTCCCAAATAGCTATAGGCTTCTTCTTTATACCATCCTTCAATGTCTACACTACTTCCATCAACTGGTTTTCCTGAACTATTTACTTGTTCTCCGGCTGAATTAATTTTTTTTATGTCAGAACCCGTTAAGTTTCTAATGTAGTTTGCATATTTCCCCCAAGTGGTTGGATTGGTTGCGATTGTACTTGATGTTTCTCCGTCAGCAATGTCTTCATATGTAAAGTTTGCATGCGTATAAGGCAATTTAAAAATTACATAGAAAGTTAATTTATCTAGAGATACATCTGCACTGGTAAAATCGACTGTGTTTGTTGTTGAATTGTGAGAGAATCCTGCATATTCTGCTATTTTATTTTTTGCTGCAGTTGTCAGATCACTATTTCCCAAAATACTTTTTAACAGCGTTTTTACAGCTGTTGTAATTGTTGCATTTTTGATAACACTTCCTGTCAATTCTTGATCGACTATTGTTGATGTTAAAGCAACATTTTGAGTTAGTAGCACCAACTCTACATCTGCAAATGCACTTGTATCTGTTATTGCAATCATATTATTATTTTTTACAAGCCATTATTGGCTTTAATTTGTTTTCCTTTAGTATTAAATTTTCTAATTTCTACACAGCGACCATTTTTAAATTGCTCTTGTGTTTTTACTTTTCCTTTTTTATGAAAAGTGGTTCTAAATATTATTTTGTTTTCTTGAACATGTGTTTCTCTTTTTATAGAGCCATCTTTGTAAAATTCTTTTATAACACCATGTATTTTTCCATTCCTATAGGGTGTTAATTGCTTTTCACGCAGATTGTTAACACTTGTCCATGTTCCTTCTTTTGAGTTGTTTTTCATAATACCATTTAGTACTAATCTATTGTTTACATAAACTTTATATCTACCGTCAGGGAGCTTTTCTTTTAGAGTATAATGAACACTTGAGATACGTCCCATATCTTCTTTATACTTAATGTTTATAAAATTTAAATCTGCTGAATCTTTAACTTTATATATATATTCAACTCCTTTAATTTCACTCTTTTCTTTTGTAAGATGAATCTTAGTAAAGTTCTGAGAAACACAACTTATACTTAACAGAATCAGTAATGAGACTCTTAAAAAACAATATTTAAAACCTTTTTTTAGCATTATAATCCGGTTGCTGCATTATTAATTCCTTCTGCGACTATATCAATTAAATCTTTCGTATCATTTCCATCAAAATCATTTGTTCCGTTTTGAAGTTTTGAAATATGAAAATGCCCAGTAGGTAGTGTATCTCTTATTTCTTCACGTAGCTTTGCAACCCTGTAAAAAATTTCATTTGACAGATAATCACCTCCTGGTCCTTCATTCATTCTTTCCCCAATAGTTGGCGGTGCAGTTCCATTTGTGTTTGCTATATGAGCTCCTGTACTATCTTTATAGGAATAATTATAAACAATAGGAGGATCAATAAATTGAGCTGGCAATGTAGTTTCAATCCACTCTAAATCAGAAGTATTAATTTCGATAGATCTACTTAGTTCTTCTCTTATATAATTTAAGTTATCATTAAATCCACCTCTGGTCACAGTTGCATACCTGTCAATATTATAATCTCCAGGTCCAGATTGACTTACCGTTATAATCATGTCTACTTGATTAATGAAAGGTTGAATATATTCTTCAATAATTCCTTCTCCTTGTCCTTCTGTAGAATTGGCTTTGCCATCAAAGTCTTTGTATCTTACAGGAACTATTAAAGTTTGGATGTATCCTAAATTATTATCTGTAGTTGTACCGTGTAGAGATAAAGCAACACAGCCAGAAGGATTACTTTGGCGCTTATTTGAAAAACCTCCTAAAGTAGGATGATTTTCATTTAAGAAAAATGGATCAAAACCAGTAACTAATATTTTTTTTGCTCCAGATGGTGCTCCTGAAAAATCAACTTTCGTATAGTTTCTACTTTCTTCTTCCATTAACTTGATCGTTTTATCCAAGTCTGAATTAGGAGCAATTTGTGATTCTTCTCGAATATCGCCTAAGAAATATGGATGTGCTTTGAGTAATGCCGCCATTTTTAGACGTGCCCAATACAAAGGACGATCATCAGCATCTGTAGGATTAGCTTGTACATATTGCACAGCTTCTGTCCATAATTCTCTAGATTTTTGACTTACTAAAGAAGTAATTTGAGAAAACAGTAGATCACTATTAACGTCGATATTATTAAGTGTAGTTTCAAAGGAAGATACTACAGCTTCAATAGCTGGTTGTAATGCAATAAAATAATCTTCATTTGTAGTTGTCCCTGAAAATATATCAGTACCTATTGCTTCTTCATAATTTCGTTCATATGCAACACTTTCAAGCTTTTCATCTGTATATACAATAATATCAGTTGCTGGTTCCGCCTGATGTTCTACAACATCTCCTGAACTATCAATTTTTAAACCACGTAGTACATACTTGAAGCGTGTGTAAGGTCTTCCATTATCGTCTATTCCTGTGATTATATCATCAACAGCCAAATAGGTTTTAAAAGCAGGATCAAATTCAGTCTGATTTAATTGTTCTAAATCTTGGTATTGTTGTACCGTCATTCCAAGAATGGAAACATCTTCAAATGTATATTTTTCAGCATCATTGACCAATCCATCTTCTTGTACTTCAAATTTGAGATATTCTTTTGAATCTCCTCCAATAAGAAACTCATGCTTGATAATCTTTACAGAACCAATTTGAGCGTCTAAATCATAAAGAAACAAGTTATTAATTGCTCCTTCCATACCACTCAAAGGAAGTTTGTCGTCAATACTTTGCTTTACATTTAAGTTATATTTTGCAGGATATGAAATGAAGGTTACAAATTGATTGTCTTTAGCTACTCCCAAATTAGAAGTATAATTTGCTCCATTTATTCTTTTTTTATCTACATAGCCACCATCATAATAGACTTTCAGATAACTTTTTCCTAAACTCTCATCAAAAGGAACATCCATATTAAAGAGAGGAAAAATATTGTCTAAATATGTATTATTTACTAAAGAAAGATCTTGTTCACGGAAGTTTTCTGTACTTCTTAAATACCCTATTTTAAAATAATTTGTAAAAGCTCTTCCGCCAGATTTTGGTAATGTAATTTTTTTAGATTTCACTTCGTCATCTGTAATTACAGGTGTAAAAAAGATATCTTTCGCTTCAGGTAAGGTTAGCCCGACTTCTTCAAGAAATGCTCGTTTGTAATAGAATAGAGGAAATTCATTATCACCTGTAGGGAAAGCAAATAAAATATTCTTATCGGTGTTAGCTGTTCCAAATTCACTTACTGAGCTATCGTCATTTATTACGAGTAAAGGCCATTTAAAGTTTCTGTAATAATCTACATTTGTTAGAGTCTCTGTATTATCTAAATTCCATTGAATGATATTACCATAATTGTTATAGTAATTAAAAGAATCATTGAATTCATTTCTTATATCAACATAGATTCTGTTTTTATAAAAATGTTTTGCTATGATTTCATTATATATATCATTACCAGTTTTGGTGTTGAATTCTGTTCCATCATAAACTTCTATGCCTTCATTGTAAAAAGCACCAAAAAAAGCTGCAGAGTCCATGAAGGCTAATGAATCTTCTTTGGCATGTTTTCTTTTGAATTTTTCTGTATCTGTTGCTCCAGATGGAAGTGCTGTAAAGCTCAAATTAGAATCTAGCTCACGAGCTAATTTAAACGTAGGTTGAAAACCAATTTTCTCAAAAACTACTGCAATTCCAAAATCAGAAGTTGTGTCAAAATCTCCGATATGTCCTCCAGCAAAAATGAAAGGTAATGTAATATCTCCATTAGCATAAAATGCTTCATTGAGACTATCCGTGTCTTCTCTTTTCAAATCTGGATCTGTAGTAGTTGCATTATACACCAACCCTAATGACGTATCGGCAGCAGGCTCTGTAGCTGGCATAACTTCATCTTCAGCTGTGTACCACGCAATTGCACTTTCGTGAATAGTTTTGGTTAGATCATTTTTGTTAATGTTTGCTACTTTTGCACCATCTATAATACTATCCTTTTTTATTCCTTTATATATTATATAATCTATTTTGGGCAGATTTAAGTCTGGTTGCACAGTAGGCTTGAGTACAATATTGTACTTATTAGTGGTTCCTATTTGTTGCACTAATATTGTTCCATCTGTTATAGCAAATGCTTTAGGAGCTGTACTTCCTGAAAATAAATTATTTAGTCTATAATTATCCTCATCGACTGCTCCAAACGCCTGACTCTGCGTTTGTGCATTTAACTTTGATGGTTCTGTAAAAAAATAAAAAGCCATACTTAACTTATTTAAAATTGTTTAGTTTCGATAAAAAATGTTTTTATCGAGGGACATGTTTTTGATTCTATGGTTGGAAGCCAAATTAGCAGTTCGATTAGCTAATTTTGGGTTATAATAGGAGGGAATAATGAATAACTTTTGCTTTTGTTATTCTACTCAAAGTTAAGAAAAAATCTTACGCAGCCGCGCCTCTATTTTTAAAAAATCTGTTATTTTAATGTTAATTTATTGCATTTTTTGCACTGATGAGAAGATTTTCACATTAAAAATTTAGTTCTTTAAACCAATAAAAGAGTTTTTCACTCCTTATCTATCCATTCATATTTTCAACAAATAACCAAATAATTATTTAATTTTTTTAGCTTTTTAAGTCATCCATTCTGTAGTTGCAGTACTTACCAGTTTCAAAGATTTTACAACTCTATTTTATTTTCACAATAAATGTATTCATGTTTATAGCTATCCTAAGATAAATGACTCATTATAGATTGTTTTTAGTATTTTTATGATAATGAAGAAGTCATTTTTTAAATTTTTAGCCAAACTAAACAAGGTTCTGTTACCTTCTTTTTCAAAAAAGCAATTGGATTTGAGCAAAGCTACCAAAGTACAACTCGCTATTATTGGTTGGCGTTATTACGTCACAACCAAAGCGTTAGATTGATGAAGTCCTTTTTAGGATTTTGACTTATTTGTTTATGAACTGAAAAAAAGCAATTTTTTGCGCTCTATTGTTTGGTTTTATTATAAAAAGAAATATATTTGCACCCGCAATATGCAAAAGGCCTCGTAGCATAACTGAATAGTGCACTTGATTACGGCTCAAGAGGTTGCAGGTTTGAATCCTGCCGAGGTCACAAATAAACGAAAAGCAAGCTAAAGTAAATAGCTTGCTTTTTTTGTTTTTATTTTTTTATGTCAAATTTAAAGTAGATTTTTGTTGATATTCCACACAATGATTCAACGTTTAAATAATTTTTATTGAGCACAAAAAAAAGAAAAAAATACTTAATTTAGCTTGATTGCTAATTGCCGTTATTTGATAGCTGATATTAATTTTACCTAAATAACCTATACTATAAACTCTAATGTAAATCGCCCATGAAAAAATTTACAATCTTCTATGCAGATGATGATGATGATGATTTGATGTTTTTTGAAGAAGCTGTGACTTCAATATGCGAGAATGATCAGAGTTTAATTGAATTATGCCTCCTTAAAAACGGACTCAATCTTGTAGATTCTATCGAAAAAAATAAACAGAAAAATTCAGTGGTATTTCTAGATTTAAATATGCCGCTAAAATCAGGATTTGAACTTTTGGAAGAAATACGATCTAAGCCTGAAATAAATAATATTCCTATCATTATGTACTCAACAAGTTCCGATCAAACGAACATTTCTTTGAGCCATAAATTAGGAGCAAATTATTATGCAGTAAAACCAACCAGTTTTAAAGAATTGATGAAGATTATTTCGAATGCTACCCGACTCAATTGGGAAAATCATTCAACAGACGCCAATAATTTTATATTCAATAAAATTGCTGTCTAACAACCGACATACACATCTAATCTTACATGAATAATTTATGGAATATAAGAATATTACCAATCAAGATGTCGTAAATTTAGAAAATTGCGAAGATGAACCTATTCATATTCCTGGACGTATTCAGCCGCATGGATTTTTGATTTCTGTTAAATCCGCTACAGATGTTGTCAATGTTTGCAGTGAAAATATTCATGATTATTTAAGATTTACACACGAAGATGTTTTAGGAAAAAATATTGCAAAATTATTCAATGATGATTTTCTAAAAGCCTACAAAAGTTTCAAAGAAGATACGGCAACATCACATAAAGAATTTAATTTTTCTTTTGATGATACGCTGTTCTCAATCTGCATTCATCTTAGCGATCAACATATTATTATTGAAGGCGAACCTACCGAAAATCAATTTGGACAAGACAGAAGATTATACAATTCATCCAAACAATTATTAGGATACATTCAAGATACATTAACGCTCAAAGAACTCTGTGATTCAGTCGCAAAAGCACTGAAAGAAATAACGGAGTATGATCGCGTTATGATTTATAGGTTTGATGCCGATTACAACGGTGAAGTTTTTGCCGAAAGTAAAGAAGATCACTTAGAACCATTTTTAGGTTTGCACTATCCGCATACTGACATTCCTGCACAGGCCAGACAATTATATATAAAAAATCATTTGCGAATTGTTGGTGATGTAAATTACAAATCAGTTCCGCTGTACACACACAATTCAAGTGCTGTAAATACGCTCGATTTAAGTTTATCCGTTCTTCGAAGTGTTTCACCAATTCATATAGAATATCTTCAAAATATGGGCGTTGGAGCAACACTAACTGTTTCGTTAATTCACAAAGGAAAATTATGGGGATTGATTGCCTGTCATCATTACTCACCAAAATATTTAAGTCAAGAAATTAGAAACACAGTTACGCTTCACGGACACTTTATTACTTCTCAAATTGATATTAGAATATTGAATGAGGAATATGAAATTGCCAGAAAAGCAAATTTGGCGGTAGATACATTAACCACAAAGAATCTTAATTTTCATCGCAATTCATTAAAAGAACTGTTCGCAGAAGATGCAATTATTCAGTTATGTAATAGTTGTGGTGTATCACTTTCTGTAGATGGAAAAATGCATTCAAAAGGAGATACACCTTCTGATATTGAAGTTAACTTGTTAGGTGATATTTTATTTGATTTTAGTAGAAATAAGCATTTTTCGACTTCTGAATTATCCCGAATAACTTCAGATATTGTATCTATTGTTGAAAAATTTCCAGGAATTAACTATTATTCTTTAGGAGACGAGCACAATTATATCATTTGGTATCGTTATCCTACCTTAAAAGAAATTAATTGGGCTGGAGATCCAAGCAAATCTATTGTAAAGAAAGAACAAAGATTATCACCAAGAAAATCCTTTGAAAAATTCACAGAAAGTGTCAAAAACACCTCCAAACCTTGGCTTGAAGCAGAATTGGCAGCAAGTTCCAGTTTTACAAATTTTCTCATAAATCACCTCAGGTCTATTCGAACCAATGAAGAAAAAGAAAAACAAAAAAAGCTGAGTGAAATATTGAAGCAAGCCAATGCTGAATTGGAAAATATTAATTGGATAAGTACGCACGATTTACAAGAACCTTTGCGCAAAATACGCATGATGGCTTCTACGCTATTGACAAGAAGTGATCAAAATTTGCTTTCTGACAAGGTAATCGATAGAATCACGAGAATGCAAAGTTCAGCCGAACGTATGCAAACGTTAATGGATGATATTTTAAAGTATACCAAGACTAATAATATTGAAACTCCCGATTTAGAAACAGTAAATTTAAACAAGCTGCTTCCGCAAATTAAAGAAAGTATTTATGATACGCTCGTTGATGCAGAAGCATCTTTGGAGATAAAATCATTACCTATCATTAAAGGAATTCCATTTTTGCTCAGGCAACTCTTTCTAAATATTATATATAATTCAATAAAATTTAGAAAACCTAATGAGTTACCTATAATTACAATTCACACCATAACAGAAGAACGTAACGAAATTAATCAAAATGGTGCATTTCATATTGTGGAAATTAGCGATAACGGAATTGGATTTAACAACGAATACAAGGAAAAGATTTTTAAGATATTTTCTAGATTGAATAGTAAAACAGATTATGAAGGTTCTGGTATTGGACTCGCGCTCTGCAAGAAAATAATGATAAAGCATCATGGTTTAATTGATGCAGTAGGAGAACGAAATAAAGGTGCAAAAATTAGATTGTATTTTTCTAAGATTTAGTCTGTAATAAATGATTTTGCAAAGATGCAAATATATCTTTCGCACCTTGTATCATTAGCTCTTGATCTATCTTTAAAGTAGGATTTAAAACATAATTCTTAAATTTTGACCACATTTCTGGTGTGTTATCGCCATAAGAATTAAAATAATTGTTTGCATTTATTGTTGAAACTGATAAATGTTTGTCGAGCATTTTTGTAATAATTTGTCCACCTAAGGTAGAACCTTCAATCACATACAAAACACCCAAAGCGTACGATGTATTTTCAATATGTACAGTGGAAGTCGTTTCGTTTGTTACAACAGCATTTTTACGTATAATTTCAATATCCTTACGAAGATTTTCTACGTGTTGACGCGCGCTTATATCTGGAATTACTGAAGCTTTAATCTTTGTTTGTAATTTTTTTTCTATAGGATTGTAAAACGCGTGAAGTCGTTCAAGCAAACTCGCATAAGCATCAAGGGAAGCTAAATTTTTGAGTTCTTCCACCAAAACTTTTTCAACATTTTGATGATTGGTTTTAGTTTCTTCTTTTATTCTTTGAAGTAGGTTCATTTTATATCAGTAACACAATTTCGCTTTTAGAAAAAAATAAGCGAAAAATTTCCTGTAAAGATATAAAGACCATTAAAAACAACTTAGGCTTTTATTGAAAAAAAATTCTTCTTAAAAATACCAAATATATTAGCGTGCTACACGTGCTTTGAGTTGATACTGTTTTGGAGAATCGCCATATTTATTTTTGAAAATTTTACTGAAGTAACTTCTGCTCGTAAAACCAACGCTATAAATGATTTCTGCAATACTCATATCTGTCGTTCGAATTAATTTTTCAGCAGCAGTCAATCGTACATAACGTATAAAATCGATCACAGTTCTATCGCAAAGAATTTTAAAACCTTCTTGTAGTTTTGCAGGCGATAATCGTGTCATTTCACACAACATACTTATTGTATATAATTCTTGCGGATTTTCTTCAATTGTAGCAATCAAAGACACAATTTTAGTCAATTCGTCATCCTTTAGCGAAGTATTATTTTCAAGTTTTGATGCGTTTGGGTGAAAAAGTGCAATTTGGTTGACTAATGCATTACGAATAAGGCTTTCAAAATGTGTGAGTACGGTAGTATTATCTTCACGATCTGCTTCTAAAAATGTGTGAATCAAACTAGACATTTCTTCATGCTGATTTCCGATATACAACTGTTTATCTGACAGTTGCAAACTATTTAACCAACAAATCAGTTTCAGCAAACTCAAATTATATTCATTATTTCGAAAAGTTGTAAACATGCTCACATCTAAAGAGATAATAGAAACTTCAGTAGCAACATCTTTGGCAAATGTGTATGACTTTATGGATGGATATTTGTTAGAAATAACCATACTTTGGTTGCGACTTTCATTTAAATATGTAGAAACTTTACCTTCGCTAAAAATAATATTTCCAGCAGAAACACCAATAAACTCAATGATGTTCTCATTATTATTTTTGAGTAAAAGTTCGGTGATTTCTTTAAAATTTCCTTTAAAATTTAGAAACGAAAGTCCCGAATCAAAATCTATACCTGTAAGTACAATAGCGCCTTTTAGGTTGTTTATTGTACATGTATACAAACCATCTTTTTCTGTAAATTTGCCTTCAAAGAAATTACTAATTCCAATTAGAACGTCTTTAATATGCGTATTTTTTATGTGCGTTTTCTGCATTCTTCATCCTCCTTTTATAACGGAATTATCACGAAACAAAGAACCGTAAAGTGTTTAATATGTGTTAACACTATTGACACAATAAATAACACTATTGCACAAAAATATTAACACAAATGAATAGTTTTGTTGTGTTTTTTTGAAAAAAGGCTAAACAGTTATACGTTGCTAGGCAGATTTATCTTCACGTGATTTTTTGAGATATGCGTTTGGAGAAATGCCGTAACGTTGTTTAAAAATCTTTGAAAAGTAACTTCGCGAATTGATACCTATTTTATAAGTAATCTCAGAAATATTGAGATCGGAAGTTTCCAAAAGTTCCTTTGCTTTTTCTATGCGATGATTTTTAATAAATTCATTCACAGAAGATTTATACAAATATTTGAATCCATTTTGCAAAGTATTTGGATTGACGCCTACACGTTTTGCCAATACAGTTACATTTTCAACACTTGCAATTTCGTTTTTGATAATCTCAACAGCTTCTTCAATCCGTTCGACTGTTGCTTGACGCAGAATTTTACGTTTCTCGGGCGTATACGTATCGTCTAAATATTGTTGTATGTAGTTAATGAGAATTTCATAGGCTTTTCCTTCAAGAAAAATAGACTTCATAAAACCGTCTAATTCGCACTCTGTAAATTCTTCAATAAACTTAGCGATGTCTAAGCTATATTGATCTTTATAATAAAACTTATTGATTCCGTTGCTATCTCTAAATAGTGAAATCAAATCTTCATTCATATCTTCCAAAAAAGATGAAATTTTTTCTTCAAACAGTTTTCTGTTAATTTCAATACTAAAGGTACAAATAGGAACTTCTGCAGGAATTTTAAAAATATGATTATTGGTTGGAATACTAGAAGTCATTACGCTTTCTAAGCGACCAATAGTATGTATATCTTTATCTTCTGCAAACTGATGTGTAAAAGGAGATTGCCTGTTAAAGATAATTTTCAAAGGATGAACAATTCCTTTTTTCAGTTCAAAATGCAATTCTTTCTTTAAAAGATAATCGGTTTCTAAGACTCCAATTCCAGCATCAAAAACAGTAGCTTTTATATAGCCTGAACCTATATTTTTTGGAATTCTTAAGCAATATTCGTTGTGATTTTCTTCAAAATCAACAGACAAAGCGGCTGCCATATCTTTTACAATATCACTAGCTTCTACGTCGCCTACAATTAATTTTTTATTCTTTTTTTTTCCCATTTACATAATAAATATACTATAATAAAGCGTAGGTATTACGGATGTGCTCATAAAAGAAAAAATAAGCAGTATCGTTGTATGTCCTTTTTATTATTTACAAGATTGATTTTTTAATTAGTTTAATTAATTTTTGACACTAATTTTTGCTTAAACATCATGGCAGCAGTTGTATAACCGCCTTCAGTACCATCTACAAAATGAATATGATTTTCTTTTCGATCTTGCACATAGCACGACATAATGGAAGCGTGCGTAACATGAATTCCGTAAGTAATTTCCTTTTGAAACTCCATATTATCTAAGAAAATTTGAAACTTCCGTATTTGCTTATCATTTCCAGAAATTACGGTATTTATTGCGCCATCTAGCATAATGGTATCACTCAATTGTGTAACGCGAAACAGATAGCGTTTTCCTTCAGGGAAGATTTTAAAATAATATTTTCCAAAAACAGTAATCAACCAATTCCTAATGAGGTATTTTCGATCGTATTTACCAATCTTAGTCATCATTTCCTTCTTAATTTTTTGGATAGAAGTATTCAATTTTAATTTTAAAGTTGTGATTGGTCTTCGCTCATCTAGTGTTCCAAAGATGTAATTTATTTCATCCATAACACTTTTATAAACTTGTGCTTGTTTGGTTTCATCGCTGCAACTAAGCAGCAAACACATTACTTTGTCTCCTTCATTATTTGGTTTTATCTCATCCCAACGACATTCCATTCCGGTCAAATTGATAAGATGTTCGTCGTTTTCAGTAATGTCAGAAGATTTAAAAGTATCTTTTATATGCGCCTCCGCAAATTTTAATCCGTTACCAATAATTATAGGCGTTGTTAAATATTCATTATGTCTAAGCTTTGCAATACGTGCAGTGACATTGTTGCTATAAATATCATCTAAAATGACTGAACCAACTCTTAAGTTAAGGTTTGCCGTTTTTTTAATATGTGCGCTGTAAGTATTTAGGGCAGTTAGGATTTGCGGAATAATTTCATCAGGTATGATAAATGTTGCTCCATCACCTCCAAAAAAGTAGGGAACTTTTATCGCAGCATCAATTGTTTTGATTTCATTTAAAACTGTGATGATGCTTCCTGTAGCAATTAGATTAATATCATTATGTCTCCCGCTAGCTACAGCTTTGCTTGAGTTTTCTATGTCGGTAACAACGATGTGCCAATCTTTGGGAACACCTTCAAAAAGACTTTCGTCTTTCAATAAATCCCGCAAAGGCATAAAATGCTTTGGAAGATTAGCGTAAAAACCTATCATACAATTAGTAATGGTTGCAACACAAAATTACGCTATAAATACTTATAAAGTGAACTCTATAAATTAAAAATACACGTAATTATATAACGAACATTTAAAATTATGTAATAAATTTAGTAAATGAATAAACTATTTTTGTAATTGTAAAATTCGATCATTTTAAAAAACACCATATACACACCAACGAAAATGACAATCCAAACTAAAACTACAAGCCGAGCAGTAGGACTCTTTACAGTTATTGCTGTCGTTTTTGTACTATATGTGTTAAAACCATTGGTAATGCCATTATTGTTTGCCATGATCCTCGGCGTTATGATCTTTCCTGTACAACAGTTCTTTGAAAAAAAATGGCGATGTAGCAGAATGTTTGCAACAATCTTCTCAATATTTTTAATCTTTTCAGTAACCGTAATCTTACTATTTATCATATTCTTCCAACTTCAAGAATTTACAAATGGTAGCGAAGATTATGTAGGGAGAATTTCCGAACTATACGAAAATACTGTAGCTTACTTAGGCGATGCATTCAACATGAGCAATAGCAAAACTGTTGAAGGTGTTGATAATACTGAAAGTTCTAGCGGTGTCGATTTCAATTTGAACAATTTATTAAAAGGAAATTTTGATAAAATAACGTCATTACTAACACGCTCAGGTTCTTTTATGAGTGATCTTGTGTTGGTTCCTATTTACCTATTTTTCTTTTTATACTATCGTAGATTTTTGCGCACTTTTGCATATAAACTATTCAAACATAAGTCACAATCATTTGTGAATAAAATGATTAATAAAATATACAATGTACAACAGAACTATTTGGCTGGTTTGCTAAAAGTTATGTTGATTGTTGGCGTATTAAACACTATTACTTTGCTCGCTTTGGGAATAGAAAATGCTATATTCTTTGGTTTTTTTGCAGCAATATTACTGCTCATTCCATACATCGGAGTTATTATAGGAGCTTTGTTACCTGCCATGGTTGCATTGGTCACAAAAGATTCTATTTGGTATGCTTTTGGTGTTATTGGCTTTTTTGGCTTCATTCAATTCTTGGAAGGAAATTTTATCACTCCCAAAATTACAGGTTCAAAGGTAAATATGAATTCGTTTGTAGCAATCTTATCCTTAATAGCGTTTGCCATGCTTTGGGGAATTTCAGGGATGATTGTCGCCTTGCCCATTATTGCCTCACTAAAAATAATATTCGATCACACACCAGGTTATGAAGCGTATGGTTTTTTAATGAGCGAACCTGTAGATGCATTACTGCAAAGTAAAGCTAGACAGCGACTTAAAGTTTGGAAAACAATACGTCAGAAAAAAAATAAATAAGTCGTTCGCGATTTTCTTTTGAAACACGCGAATAAATCAGAAATAGTTTAAATTTACTCAGTAAAATTTATCAACATGAAACTATTTGTAAAGTTTGATTTTAATGTAGTTTGTACCAAAATACTCGTAGAAAAACTCGAAGAATTTGGTATCAAGTATGCAATGTTGGGTTTTGGCGAAGTAGAGGTTTTAGAAAAAATTCCTTCTGAAGTCTATACTGCTTTTACGAAAGCCCTTGACGAATACAGCATTGAAATTGTAGAAAATCAGAAAAGCATTCTTGTCCAAAAAATAAAAGATACGATTGTAGATATGGTTTTCAATGAAGAAACCATCAATATAAAAACTTCAGCATATCTTGCTGACCAATTAGGACACAGTTATGGATACTTATCCAACTTATTTTCTGAAGTAACTTATACTTCTATCGAAAACTTTATCATTCTACAAAAAATAGAATATACCAAACAATTAATTATAGAAGGAAATTTGACCTTAACCGAAATTGCCTTCAAGCTCAATTATTCAAGCGTAGCACATTTAAGCACGCAGTTTAAAAATACGACCGGAATTACACCAAGTGCATTTCAACGCATCATTAGCAAACGCCGCGACATACTTAAGAAATAATAATCAGCCTATTTACAAATGAATCAAGATTATATACATATAATATTAGCAGATGATGATGAAGATGATCGTCTGTTTTTTACAGATGTTTTCGAAGAACTCAAAATGACCACAAAAGTAGATACATTCAATGACGGAGTCTATTTAATGGATTATTTAAATAGTGAAGACGCCATTATTCCCAATGTATTATTTTTAGATTTAAACATGCCTAGAAAAACGGGAATGGAATGTTTAAAAGAAATCAAAGCCAATGATAAATTTAAGGACATGGCAATTGCCATTTATTCAACCTCAGCCTCTGAAGAAGATATAGAAAACACCTTTGTATATGGAGCTAATATTTACATCAAAAAGCCTGATAATTTCAAAAAGCTCAAAAAAGCATTGTCAGAAGTTGTTACGATCAATTGGCAATATCATACAAGCGGATTAAACAAAGATAATTTCTTACTAAGACTGTAATTATGCCTCTAAAAACTATTTATAAAGCGCCTTGGTTTGTGAAAGCGGTATTTATCGTTTCCTTTTTCCTCATATTTTTTGTGGCAGGTATCACGTTTAAAAATATGAATAGCCTTTCTGATTCTTCTGATTTAGTCACAGAAAAATATGAACTTGCCATTAAATTGGAACAGATTCTTTCTTACCTAAAAGATGCAGAAACAGGACAGCGCGGTTTTATGGTTACTAGAGATTCCACGTATTTAACACCCTATATTTCAGGTAGAGAAAATATAAATGACAGATTTGTTGAGATCAAAGAATTAATCATTGACGAATCTAAACAGCACAAAAACCTTATAGAACTTGGTTTTTTGATTGACAATTGTTTGGATAATCTCGAACAAACACAGCGATTTATACTCAAAGATCAAAATAATTTTGATAGTCCTACTTTTGAACGTTTATTTAATCGCGGAAAAAGAATAATGGATCAAATACGAGGGAAAATCAAAGTTATGATTGATTTTCAAAATGAAAGATTGGAAAAGCATCAAGCGACTTACGAAAGTAGTTTAAAAGTTACGCCGATATTTTTGTATTCATTAATGCTAATGTCATTACTATTGCTCATTGGCGGATATGCCAAAATAATGTCTAACCTGAAGAAACTAGAACGAACAAACCGATCGTTAGAATTGTTTAAAGAATCTACCAACCAATCAGAAATTGTCAGCAAACATGGTACTTGGACTTGGGATATTGACGATGACAATTTTAAATTTTCAGACAATTTATATCGTTTGTTAGGAGAAGAACCACATTCATTTGAGCCAACAATTGAAAATTTCATGAAATTTGTTCATCCTGAAGATGTGGAGACATTGTCCGAGCAAATAGCTAAAATGCAAAAAGAATACGATTTGCCTTTTGTCTATTATCGTGTCATTCATGAAAATGGAAACGTTAAGCACTTAAAAGCCTACGGAAAAGCCATTGTAAGTAGTAATGGAAAGCGTACTCTTTTAGGTACTACGACAGATATTACGGATGAAACACGCAGTTTTAGAGCATTGGAAGAACGAAATTTAGAGTTGGAAAGAAACAACAAAGAATTATCTGCTTTCAACCATGTGGCAAGTCACGATTTGCAAGAACCACTTCGTAAAATTCAAACATTCCTTTCACGATTAGAAGAAAAAGAAGAAGGTAACTTATCAAAATCTGGGGAAATGTACATGTCGCGCATGAAAAATGCTGCTACACGAATGCGCTTACTTATAGACGATTTGCTACAATTTTCTAGAACCAACAAAGCCGACAAAGTACTTGAAGTCTCAAACATTAATTTATTACTTGAAGCAGCAAAACAGGACTTGGCAGAAGTTATCACACAAAAAAATGCAACTGTAAAAGCAGATACATTTCCTGTAATGAAAGTAATTCCTTTTCAAATACAGCAGCTTTTTGCAAATCTTATTGGAAACTCTTTAAAATACATAGCCGATGATCGCAATCCTGAAGTGACCATTACTTGCGAACAAGTAAACGCAGATGACGAGGAAAAGCTAATAAATGTAAAATACGACGCGTATTATAAAATTACTTTCAAAGACAATGGAATTGGTTTTGACAATGAATATGCCGACCGAATCTTTGTTTTATTTAGTAGACTTCACAATAAAGACGAATATTCTGGTACAGGAATTGGACTTTCTATATGTAAAAAAATTGTAGAAAATCATCTCGGTTACATTTTTGCAGATGGAAAACCTGGTGTTGGAGCTACATTTACAGTTTACTTACCGATAGATTAAAATTTATATTATTACCTCAAAAAAAAAGCTTTAAACCTCGTGTTTAAGGCTTTTCTAGGTTTAAAACTACCCAAATGTAGAAATCTTATAACGATGATTGGAAATCATGTAACGCGTGAAGCCAGTCTTTGCGCTACTTTTGTAAAGTAATCATAAAGCACATATAAATACAAATGTTATTGATGTAATAGTTGAAAAGTAATACGATAGATTCTGTTGCATCTTTAAGAAGAAGAAGAAAAAATGAAAAGGATGAAATTTAATAGATATACATTCATAACAACAGGAATCATACTTATTACAACTATAGCGGTAAGTCTAAACTCTTGTGATTTTTTTATAGAAACTGAACAAGCAAGAACTGAAAAAGAAACCATCGCTAATAATGCTATGACAGCACAAAAGAATGAAGCTAAACTTTTAGTAAAAGCTTCTAAATATAATTTAGATGTTATTGAATTATGCACGATCATAGAAAGTAAAGATATCGAAGAAGAAGTAAAGGAAATTGTTGCAGAAATTAAAGATGAGCAATTAGATATTCTTGAAAAGTATGATAAAGTAGCAACCGAAAATGTAATATCTATTCCAAAATATTCAAGCATAGAGTATCAGGAAATTAAAGAAATGATAGATGCAGAAGGTTTGGAAAAACCATTAGAGTTGCTAAGTGACAAAATTTCCTCTCAAAAGGAATTTGTTGATAAGCTATCTGACACAACTAATAATTCAGATTTTAAAGCATTAGCGCACTATGCTAACTTAACGCTAAAAAAAAGCATCAACAAAACAAAAGAAACAATAGAAATTATAAACACTGATAGTTAAAAAACTATCAATCAATAATAACCAAAAAAAAAATTACTATGAGAAGTTTATTATACATCATTGCCGTAATATTAGTTATAGGATGGGTCTTCGGATTTTTTGTGTACAGCGCAGGAGGACTAATTCACATTCTATTGGTAATCGCAGTAATTGCAATATTACTAAGATTAATTGGCGGACGAGGAGTCTAAATCTACTCTAAAAGATTTAAATAAAAACATTTAATAATTAATTTAAAAAAACAAAAAGATATGAAAGTTAACAACACAGTATTAGTATTAGGAAGTGCATTAGTAGGAGCTGCAATTGGAGTTTTATTTGCACCAAAAAAAGGATCAGAAACAAGAAAAGAAATTGCTGACGGAACAAAAGACTTAGCAGATTCAGTAAAAGATAGCGTCGATCAAGTAATGAACGAAGTATCTCAAAAATTTAACGCTGTAAAAAGAGAAGGTGAAGAAATTATTCAAAGAGGTAAAGAGAAAATCAACACAGCGACACGCGTAGCACAAGACGCTAAACAAGAATTGCAAGAAGAACTGTAATCATTGATTTTCAAATCATACAGTCAATTACCAATAATAACCAATAATCACTAATGGAAAGTACTACGTCACATATAGAATCTATTTATCAGAAAGCAAAGGCATATACTGAGACAAGTATAGAGTTGTATAAACTCAACGCCATCGATAAAACTGCCGATGTGATATCATCACTTGTTTTGTGGATCGCTTTAGGAACTATATTCGTGGTATTTCTATTATTTGTCAATATAGGGATAAGCCTCTATGTAGGTGGATTACTCGGAGCGAGCTACATCGGATTTTTAATAGTTTCCTCCTTTTACCTGCTCATAGGTTTATTTCTCTATATTTTCAATAAAAAACTCATCACCAAACCTGTTACTGATCTTGTAATTTATAAGTTGATGAGAGAGAAAAAAGAAGATATTTTAATCTCTAAAATGCAAGAAGACAATGAATAAGGTAAGTAACAACAGAGAATTAGAACAAGCTATTTTAAAGTTAAAAGCTCAAAAAGAAGCTGATATGTTTGAATTAAAATCACAAATATCAGCATCCATGGAAGAACTAAGACCAACACGTATTATACAACGTATTGCTGATGACTTAAAGAATGAGCCACAAGTACAAAACAATGTGATTCAATCTACCATAAGTTTGGCGGTAGGATATTTGACCAAACGACTTCTTATTGGAAAATCGAACTCGTTCTTCAAATCAGTCTTAGGATATTTAGTCCAAATTGGAGCTACTAAAATAGTCTCTAACAAAATAATAACTAACAATAAATAATAACACATAATAATGAAAAAATTAATCTTAGTAGCAATTGCATCATTATTTACAATAACAACGTTTACTTCTTGTGAAGAAAAAACGAAAGAAGAAAAATTGATGCAAGAAATGAAAGAAGACGGAGCTGAAGTTAAAGTAAAAGACGATGGCTCAAAAATCAAAATGGAAACTGAAGATAAGAAGGTGAAAATCAAAAAAGATGATGATGAAACCGAGATCAAAGTAAAAGAAGAAAACTAAAACATACAAAATAACAAATTACTGATTTAAAGCTACTTAAATATTTAAGTAGCTTTTTTTTGTTTAAACTTTTTATAAAATTATATAACAGTTATAGAAAATTGTGTAACACAAAAAGGTCGTATAAGTTGCATCTTTGTATTGTAATTGGGAATAACCTAAAAACAGAATATTAACCTAAACCTTCAAAGATGAAAACTATACAAATAAACATCAGCAATATCGCAGCTACTTTCAATAGTTTAAAAAACGAATGTCAAGGTCAACTGCAAGAAACAAGTACGGAGAGAATTCTAAAATTCCAAAATGAACTTGGTAGTGGAAACATCTCAGGTTTTAATTTTAACGACAACATTTCGTACATTACTTACGACGTACAGTTTAATGAAAATACAACACTTATTTTCGATCAAGACACCAACAAACAATCTCTCAACTATATATATTGTTCTCAAGGAGAACTATTGCATAGCTTCGGAGCAACGAAAAAAAGAGCTCGTTTCTCAGAAATGCAAACAGCTATATTTTCTAATTCGTTAGGAAAAGCAAATCACATACATATTCAAAAAGATGGATATCTAAAGTTTACCATGATTAGTTTCTTGGCAAGCAAACCAATCACGGAAGAAACAGATGAATTCACAAGTCAATTAATGCAACTATTCCATTCAAAAGAAATTGATGGTAAATTCTCATACACAAGTTCATACAACCTCAAAATAAAAGAACAACTAGATCAAATTGATGGAGTTTCTAGCGACAACATTGCAAGCGCATTACTCAAAAAAGGAATGTTGCAAGTATCACTATCTATGATTGTAAAACAATACTTTGAAGATATGGAACGAATTGTTGAAAACAGTTGTGGATTAACGAGAAAAGAACTCGAAGTCATCAAAGATGTTGGGGAATTTATCAAAAACTATCCAGACAGACAATTTGATATAAACTACTTAAAGAAAAAAACCGGATTGACACCTGCAAAACTACAAACAGGGTTCAAAATGTTATTTGGAAGAACGGTATTAAGTTTTATAAAAAATGTTCGTGTAGAATTAGCTGAAAAGCTGATAAAAAATTCAGACTTAAGTATTTCTGAAATCGTTTACACCATCGGTTTTAGTAGTAGAAGTTACTTCTCAAAAATATTTAAAGAAAAATACAATTGTAGTCCAAAAGAATACCAAGATGGTAAAGTTACTCTGGCAATGACTGCATAAAACAGCCAAAATTAGGCTAGAAAAAATATAATAACTTTTTAAGCACTTTTTATACTAATTAGTTTAAATAAAGTACATTGTGGTATGCTAATTGTACTATATAATAGTATGAAAACATATACTCAATTTATGCAGATTAAAACGACAAAAATTTTCACAATATTCTTTCTATTAGTCAGTCTTGTCACTTTCTCGCAGCAATTACCAATTGCGCATGATGAGGAAATTGACCCGATTGGTGAACTAAAAGATAACACACTTCAACTTTTATTAGAAGCTCAAATAAATAACAATCCGAAATGGAAAACTTTAGTACGAAATAAAAAGCTATCTATTGGTATTGTAGACATGAGTGATATTAGCAATGTACGATACGCAGGAATCAATGACAAAGAAATGATGTATGCCGCAAGTTTACCTAAAATTGCGATACTTTTGGCAGCTATGGATGCTATTGACAAAGGAGAACTTAAAGATACTAAAGAAGTACGTCGCGACATGCGATTAATGATTAGTAAATCTAACAACAGAGCTTCTACACGTATGATTGACAGAGTCGGTTATGAAAAAATAGAAGCCGTATTGCGTGCGCCAAAAACAAAACTTTATGATGAAGAAGTTGGTGGCGGACTTTGGGTTGGAAAACGATATGCCGCAGGCGGAAAACGAAACCCTGATCCAATGAAAGGATTAAGCCACGCAGCAACCACACGACAAGTTTGTAGCTTTTACTATCAACTTGCAATGGGCAATTTAGTCTCTACAGAACGATCAAAAGAAATGCTCGATATTATGAAAGATCCTGCATTACATCATAAATTTGTTAATGTATTAGATCAAATTGCACCAAAAGCAACAGTATACAGAAAATCGGGTTCTTGGAAAAATTACCATTCCGACTCCGCTATGGTTTGGGGACCAAAACGTCGTTACATCATTGTAGCACTTGTAGAAGACGGATCGGGAGAGCAAATAATGCGGAAACTCGTAAAACCTCTAGACGTATTGCTGAGAAAAAACAGAAAAATTCTGATTAAGAAATATTAATGCTTAAAAGCTTTTTAAATAAAACATTTGGACTAAGAGATGGTGAAATATACATCTCTTTTTTAATGCAATTATGTATTTTTTTAATCATTACAGTATTACTTATTGTAAAACCTACCATAAACGCTATATTTTTATCGCAATTAGGACCTGAACATTTGCCGTATGGATATCTCTTAGTTGCGATAGTTGCAGTGCTTACCTCCTATTTTTATAACAAAGCTATTCAACGGTTTTCACTCATAAAAGTAACCGTTTCCACACTAATCTTTTTCAGTCTCGGATTTCTCATATTCAGCGCATTGCTGCAATTTTCCATGATTAACGACTGGATTTTATACGTATATTATCTAGGCGTTTCACTTTTTGCTGTTATTGCAACATCGCAATTCTGGATTTTAGCCAACATGGTGTACAACTCACGTGAAGCCAAACGTTTGTTTGGTTTTATTGGTGCGGGCGCAATTGCTGGTGGAGTTTTTGGTGGATATCTCACAAGTATTGTCGTATCTGCTTTTGGAAACGAAACGGTAATGCTACTCGCTGCAGTTTTGATTCTCTGTTGTATTCCAATACTCCAAAAAGTATGGAAATTACGCTTAAAAGTGATGAATACGTACATTCGAAATCAGCGAAAATTTAATGAGACTTCAAACTCGGAAACCTCGCTCAAAATCATTTCCAAATCAAAACATCTTACCTATTTGGCGCTCATCACTGGAATCAGTGTGGTAGTTGCAAAATTGGTCGATTTTCAGTTTAGTGATTTTGCCAACAAAGCCATTGACAATCCAGAAGAATTAGCTGCATTTTTTGGCTTTTGGTTTTCTACTTTCAACGTGTTGGCACTATTATTACAACTCTTTTTTACCAATCGTGTGCTCAGTAAACTCGGTGTTTCAAGCACATTACTCATCTTACCTTTGGGAATTGCCATGGGAAGTTTGCTATTTCTAACCTTTCCAGAATTGTGGGTTTTAATTCTCATCAAAGGAATTGACGGAAGCTTCAAGCAATCAGTCAACAAAGCTGCTTTCGAATTGTCAATCATGCCAATTCCGCTAAATATAAAAAATCAAGCAAAATCGTTTATAGATGTCGTTGTAGACAGTATTGCCACAGGTTTATCTGGTTTTATGCTGATCTTTCTCATTAGAAAATTAGCTTTAGACACAACCTATATTACCGTTATCATTCTATTTTTTGTTTTTATATGGATTCTTCTCATTTACAAACTTCGCGAAGCCTATTACAATTCGTTCCGAAAAAATATAGAAAGTACCATCTTAAAAAATGATGATGCAGAAAACGACAGAAGAAAGCCAGAAACTACACTTACTGCCGCACGCCGTATTCTTAACGGAAATAACGAGCAAGCGATATTGACTTTGCTAGACAGATTGAACAATTACAAATTAAAATCGCTCAAAAGTACCATTGTAAAATTGTTAAATCACCCGTCAAATAAAGTAAAAACAGCCGCTATAAAACAGCTATACATGTATGACGATGCTACAGAAATTGATCGGATTACAAAGCTAATTCATCAAAAAGATGACGAACTTGTGTATGCTGCATTAGATTATATTCTTTACCATTCCAACTCAGAAACACAATTTTTTGAAACCTATCTCAATCATGAAAATGATTACATTGCCAATGCCGCTTTACTATGTTTGGCGAAAGACACGGCAAACAACGAAGAATTGGCTTCAAAATTTGAACTGAACAACAGAATTACTAAAAAAATAAACGCGATCAGTGGTGCTGAGGTTGATACGCGTGAATCTCATATAACCGACCTTCTCATTGCAGTTGCATATACAGAAATGCCAATCCATTACAATTTCATTGAAAATCACTTAAAAAGCCACAATACTAACATAAAATCGCATGCTATTGAAGCGGCAGGAATTACGAAAGATCCGCAGTTTTTAGATCCGCTATTTTCGTGTTTATCTGAGAAAGAATTCCGTAAAAAAGCAATCAAAGCGCTCAAAAATTATGGTCCAGGAATTACGACAACTATTCTTGACATGGACAAATCGCAAGTATTAAAAGCAAAAAACAAAAGATTTGTACCCAAAATTATAGAAGCATTCAAAACGCAAAATGCGGTTAATATATTGATGCGCTTAATGAAAAGTCGTGATTTTATCATTCGGATGGAAGCGTCTCGTTCGCTCTTAAAACTTAGCAATAAAAATAAAAAATTGGTTTTCAATGCACGTTTGCTTAAAAATTTGATCCTAAAAGAAGCCAAACATTACCGACAAGCCTTAGTGACTAAAAACATCTTGAATCAGCTTATCAATGTAGATACAAGCACTGAAAGTGAAACAGTAAATGTCCCAGAAATTACGGAAGCTAGAAGCGCTATAGTAGAAATTTTGGAAGAACAAATGGAAACGAGCCTGCGTACAATCTTTAAATTACTCACCATTATTTATGACGAAGCTGATATTAGCATTGCGTATTCAGGATTATTGAGCAATGTAGAAGATGCAAGGGTAAATGCATTAGAGTTTTTAGACAACTTGCTCAAAGGACAATTAAAGTTCAAACTGATTCCACTATTAGAACATTTTTTAGCAGAAGACGATTCTTCCAAAAACAAGTTTATCAAATCTAAAATTTTAGATGAAAAAACAGGATTAACAGTACTTATCAAAAACAGAGGAAAACGCACCAAACTTGCAGTATTAGCACTAATTCGTATACAAAACGACCAACGTTTCGTTCCGTTAGTAAAAAGCTTAAAAAACCACAAAAATATTGAAGTAAGATATGCCGCGAAGCAAACTTTAGAAAAGTTAAATCGTGTTGAAATTGTGTAACTTAGTGATTTCATAAAATACCTCAATGCAAAATCCTTATATATTTAATCTCCGTTTAAAAAATAGAAAAATTGAAAGTTGGACTGAATTTAAGTCAGGAAAAATACTAGCAACACTGTCAAGTCCATTAACTGGATCAGATTATAAAATCTATGTCATTACATGGCAGAAAAATATTGTGTACATCGGCACAACACGTGACCGAATTAAAAACAGATTAAATAGTGGATTGAAAGGAAGTCCTAAAAAAGGATATCACGGATACAAATGGAAAGATCAGGAAGAAATTCGCGTGTTTATCTGGAATTTCCCAGCGTTGAATAAAGAGCAGACTGAAAATATTGAAGCAGAATTGGCATACATTGTTCGCAAAAAAACAGGAAAATGGCCTAAGTTTCAAAATGAAATTCACTTTAATAATAAATATGAACAGAAAGGTAAGCACATGGCAGAAAACATCTATGAAACTGTAATGGATAATTTAAATTTGACATAGAAGTGATTTAAATTTTTCTGGTTTAAGCGAAAATTAGAAGTTTTAAGTACTGTTGAAGACTTTTTTGAGTTTCATAGCAGCGCTACGGAACGAAAAAAAGTCAAAAATAGGGCTGAAAACAGCAATTTTTTAGCAAATCAAAAAAGTTTAAATCACTTCATAAAAAAAAGCCATTTTTACTTTTCAGCAAAAACAGCTTTTAGATATCTAGTATTAAAATCTGATGGAATTTTCTAGCTAATTCCCGTCGCCTTCATTTCCGCCTTCATCTTCAGGGTCTTTATAATTTTCGTCTAAAACGACCAAATCGTCATTATTTTTCGTGATTAAATTATCAATCTTACTTGCCAAGTACATGTGTGCACCTGCCGAATTTTTATTCAACACATTGCTCATCAAACAAACAATATATTTTATACCATTTGAATGTTCTACAATGATTACAGAATTCATATAATTGAATACGTTTCCTGCGTATTTAGCACAATTCGGATTCTTTTCACGATCACATTTATAGTAACTTCCCGATTTAAAATATACCGATGCGCTGTCTAATTTTCTCGATCGTGCATAGCGAATACGTCTGTCAGTTAAGTACAACAAACGTTTCATTTCTAGACTAGAAGCTTCATCCACAACTTTTCCTTGTTCTAGTTTTACTAAAAATTTCATCAAACCTCTTGGCGTTCCAATGCTTCCTCCTTTTCTTCCTACATAACGTCCTGCAGGTCGTGTAAACATTCCGCCCAAGCGCCAATCATCTTCAGAAATTCCCAATTTACGTAATGGTTCATTTACTACAGTATTGGCTAAGTTTGTCAGCGAATCTCGTGGTGTTTCCTTAAAATATCGTTCGCCATCTTCTTCCGTTAAATTTACATAATCTTCTTCAAAAGCCGCCATCAACATTGCTTCTCTGTACAATACACTTGCGGCTCCGTTATTACTCACAGAAACCATGTGATCTAGCCATTCAAATAGTGAAAATTTATCGTCTGCGCGAACACGTCTTTTGGTTAATTTATCATTCTCAATATCATAAATTGGCACCGTGTGATGATCGCCTGTTCCCCAATAACGTGCAGAAACTTCAATTCCTTTTAGGTATGCAATACGTTCTTCAAAAGAATCGGGACATATTTTTGCCATTTGTGTAAAAACTGCATTCAATACGGCAATTTTCCCAACACTTCCAGGTTGATAACCTACATTTTCTCGATGTGAAGCATATTTTAATGCATCCGGATTACTCATGTCTAATATTGCCACAGAATACGCTCCGCCAGGAATTAAGCGTTTTACTTCACGCATAAATTCGGCATCATCAACTAAAATTCTGTCAATACTATCTTCGTTGTTTGTGGCTAAATTTAGTTTTATTTCGTCTAACTTTTTATATGCTCCAAACGGAATTCGATTGTATGGAACGCTGTCTAGTTGCATTTGTCGCAATTGATACAAACGCTTGATTCCTGTACGCTCATAACCATCAATCGGATACGAAATAAATCCGAAAGAGATTAAAATACATAGCGCAACAGTTATGTAAAGTAGTTTTTTCATGTTATAATTTTGTGTTAATCGAAACCATTTTTTCGGCATCTATTTTTGGTGTGATTGATTGTAAATACTCCGAACTTTTCGCTTTTTTGTTTTCTACGAACGGACGAATTTGAAACAACCATAATTTGTTGTCCTTAAATCCGAATTCTACATCATACGCTTGATTTACAGAAGCGGTATGTTCAGTCATTTTTGCTCGAACTCTTTCAGCGATCTTGCGAATGTCTGCTATATTTTGTTCATTTAAAATTGGCGATTCAAACGATGTATAATGTTGTTTTGTGCCGCCATAATTTGGCAATCGGATGTAATTTGGCTGTCGTGCAGGTGCTAATAAATAGTTTTCTGTTTTGGTAATAAGTCTTGTTTCTGCAGATTGACCATCTACAGCGCCACCAGCACCTCGACTGAATGCAACCGTTAAATCTTCATCATTTCCGGAGTTGATTCCTTTGGTAATCATCACGCCAGAATAATCGACATCGACACTCGGAATGATAAGTATTGAAGGAAAAACATTTTCAGGATTTGACAGGTATTTTTGTCGCCATTTAAAACTACGCTCTGTATATGCAGACGCCCAAACACGCTTGATTCCTTTGATGATTTCATCTTCATCTTTGATGTTGAAAAGCGTCAAATTTAGACCTGCACCCGTAAATTCCTTTAAATCTTCCATGTTGGTATCACTTCGTAAAAATACAGGAACTTCGCCCATTTTGCCACCAAAAGTACTTTTGAAACTTGTGTATAAATCACGTTTAAAATCAGCATCGAGTGGCATTTGAATGATGGCATCGTGTAATTTTTTCAAATTTGCCAAAAGGAAAGCTTCTACTTTATCTTCTGATGAATTGTTTTTGCGCATTTTATCTGCTTCCGCGAATGTACTATTTAGATACGTCCAATAACTCATTCCTTCGTTTGGCATGGTTTGGTTCATGTGCGATCGGAATAATCCGAAAGGAATAATGAGTCCTTCTACAACTTGGTCAGGAAATAATTCTTTTAATTCTCCAAGATTTGCTGCTTTTGGCCCACAAAGTTTTCCAGAATCGGAAGCGTTTACATCACGCATGTTGATGACTTTTGAAACGTCTAATCGGATATCTTTGATAGGAACTTCAATGACATTTTTGCTGCGTTCTTTTTTACTAAAAAGTGCCGTTTCGTTTGCTAACATGTCACTTTCCGTTTTTAAGACTACATTTCCTTTGTTAGAAACTGCATAGAATACCTTTTTACCATGGTACTTTTTCAACGCTTTCAAATTCTCATACGATAATACTGTATTAGGAATTCCTAAGTTACGTGCCAATAATTGCACGTGCGATACTAGATTTCCTTCTGAAACTGTCATAATTCCTGCCACAGGTTTTAAATCGTGCGGCGGTTTTTCAAAAATGTAAATTTTGTCGGTACTTACTTCAATGTTGTCAGGATTTCCATCTACCACCACCAATTCACCAAAAGCATAACCAGGATTCAATCCTCTAATTGCTGTTTGATTGTCAATGGACATTACTTGATTGTTAATATTGGACATTTTAGAGACAAATGCTCCCAAATCACTTACTGTTTCTCCTAAGCTTAGTGCGATACTACTGCGAACTCTATCATCAATAAAACTGTATGTCTTCGGTTCAAAAGTTGTGTATATATCCACATCTTTTTGATACGTTGCTTTTACCATGGAAGTACTCCATTCCACAATACTTCTGGCTTGACTTAGAATGCTGTTGAGCGTTTCAATACTTAAATCGTTGTTTGAAAGACTTTCGCTGAGTTTTGTTTCAATAGCACTGTATTCCCAGTTTTCAATCAAACCTGTTCCTGCAGAAGCACAAACCAAAGCGTTTATTTTTTCCAAATTGTCTTCTAAAGTAACCACTTCCCAACGTTGCACTTCTTTGAGTAGAATGTGTTCCAATTCGTTAGAAATGTCTAATAGCTTTAATCTGTCTTTGTTATTTTTAAAGGTGTTTACTCCTGATCGAATTTCATATAATAGTTTTGAGATTTCTGTCACCAATGTCTTGGGAGAAGCCTCTGTATTGTATGTTTTTAGGAAAGTTGTAAGTTGTTGTATTGTATAATTTTTTTCTGAAATTAAATTTACATCATTCAGCAATTTTGCAAAGTTGATAGGCGCGTAATATTCACGCATGGTTTGTAATAGTTTTGAAAAATCTTTTTTCTCCTTGTCGGAAAGTTTTGCGTTGTGTTTTGCTAGATAACTTTCTACGAGAGCAATATCAGAAGCATCTGGTTGCCCATGAATTTTTATTCGAACATCCATAAAAGAAGGAATGTCTTCAGCAAGTAATTTAGATTCGCTTCGCATGTCTTGCGCCAGATTGTTATCTCCATTATGCGGAACGTCTTTTAGTGCTTGTCTTGCTAAAAAATAATTGCTATGTAAAAATTGGTCATCTATAAATAAGGTTTCAAAAAAATCTTTTCCCCATTCTTGTTCGTCTTCACTTTGAAATGCGCCTCTGTAATATTGTGCGCGTCGCAAAACCCAACCATCGTCAATGCTTGCAAGATATTTTCCGATTTGATATTGTTTCAATCGGCTGAAATTATTAGAAGCATCTAAAAACTCTTGAAGCGTTAAAGAAGCTAGAATTTCACCAAAAAACAAATGATTGCTTTTTCGTAAATCGATTGCACTTCTTTTAAAACTTGCATGTTGTATTCCGCCACCAATACTGTCTGGACATGGATCTCTTGCTTCTCTGATGCTTCCGTTTTCACAAAACCAATTGATTCCGCTGTACGGTCCGCGACGATCTTTTTTATAATCTTCAATAAGATTTTTGATTTGCGAAGTCGTTTTCTCTTGAGCATGTAAACAACATCCAAAAATGACACAGAAAAGTAATGTGATTTTTTTTATCATGTGTTATGCTTTTTTCCCAGCGATTAATCCAACAAGTAGAGCAACAACACCAAATCCAATAGCAATGTATGCGTTATTATTATC
>NZ_DS544873.1:167307-195781 GCF_000154725.1 Kordia algicida OT-1 | reverse complement strand
TATTGGTCCTAAACTTAAAGAAACTTCAGGTGCTATCATTGTGTATATTCCGTATCCAATTAATGCAATTCCAGCGATTAATAAGATAAGTTTGATTGTTTTGTTCATGTGTAGTTTCAGTTTTATTTATTGTTGTAAACAAAGATGAACTATTTAAAGGATTTTGCTTAACTCATATCGTGTAATTTTTAGCTTATTTAACTATTTATTACGAACAGTTAGTTAGTTGATTAGTGTATAACACTCCTACTCTAACACATTTAAATTTCGAAGATTTTGAATTGTATCGTCCTAAAAAACCACGCCAAGTAGCGTGGTTTTATATTAAATCTGTAAATATTATTAGAAGTTATTTATGACTGAATCTGTCTTCATCTGGATACCAATATGTATCTAAGGCTCCCGTAAATGCTCCGTTTTCATAAGCTTCTATCTGAAGTTTTAGTTTTCCTAAAGTGCCAAATTGGACAACTCTGCGTTTTACTTTTTCTACTAAAAAAGGGAGCATTATTGCCTGTAGCATATCTAAACTCACCAGTTTCGATATATTTTTTATTGTTAAAGAAATAGATGTTATCATATTCTTTTTTTTCAATATGAAGTATGACGGCTTCTATATTGTCGTCGTCCGTCATTCTTATTAAATACTTTTCTGCTATTTCTAGCATTTCTTTGTCTGTTTGCATATAACTGCTAAATATATCAATCTTTCTCTTTTTAGTATAAGATTTAATTTAAAGTACCATCTATTTCTAAATAACTATGATGTACAATATATCCTCTGTTTTTACATGAATTATACATCTTGCGTAATATCCTTCTGTAAATCCTCCATTTTTCCGTTCAATATCAGGAACTCAAAATGATTCATTATAAATGTTGCTTTACTTTCTCTATGATTTGCTTTTTTTTGAGTACAACCATACTTTTAGCTTCTAATTTCTTAATAATATGAAGTGTTAGACCTTATTATTCCTAGAGTGGGAATATTTAATACGGGATTAACTTTAAATGAATATGGGTTGCGTATAAATAAAACTTACTACCCGTACATCTCTTTATAATATTCTTTTGAGTAATCGACTATGTCATTAATAAATTCACTAAAAGTTTGTTTTTTACCTGCATGATTTAAATCATAACTACCTACATCATACAACTCCGCTTGCCATACAATAGGATCTTCTGTATCTTCATCTAAATAAAAAAACCAAAAGGCTTGCGAGCCTGTTGCGAATGTCCAATAGGGTCTAGTTTCTTTAAAATTAAATGGTTCTAAATAGGCTTTCTGACGATAAGCTTGGTATTCTTCATCTGCCAAATCTTCTATAGATGCCAAGCCATCTAACAAAACCAAATACCCAGGATAACTACCAGCTAAATACAAAAACTCTTTGTAAGCTAATGGGAATATAATTCCTAATTGAGTTTCATATTCAGCAATCTTTTCTTCTGATATTCCTTCTATCATCTGCGAAGAATATTCTACTTTTGAAGTATTCTCTAAATTCTTTAAATACTGTATTTCCATGATTATTTGCTTAAAAATTTATTAAACATATATGCATTTTCAGCATATTCATTTTTACCAATTTGAGTAGCCTGTACCTTAATTTTATTTTTAGGAATGTTAAGCATGTCGCTATAAATAATAATTTGCCTTTTACAGGAATGACAAGGTAAGTATAAGGTTTTCATTTCCATCCCTAAAACTCTTACATTATCTACGCCATAAATTGCTTTAAGTTTATCTATATCCTCAGAAACATTAAGGAGCATTTTATGCTCCGTATCATTAATTCTTACAGAGTGCCTATTTGTCTTTGAGTCGACAACTCTAAACAAATCGTTAGCTTCTTTTTTAGACAACCCTAAGTTTTCAGCAAATTTTGATGTTTCAATATATTTGGCATTTCCTTTAGCTAAATCTAATCCTGATAAAGAGGTGTATGGTATTTTAATCTTTTTACCATTAACCTCAACTATTGCTATCATGGTCGCCATATTTTTATCTGACTTTACATTATCAAACTGTGTTCTAAGTCGCAATAAATCATCTATTTCAGACTTAGACAAGGCATTCATTACATCTAAATTTTTCCAAGCTAAAAGCAACTTACTTGTTTGACGGAATTGGGTTTTTATAATACTAGTATATTTTTTTATAAATAATTCTCTTAACTCTTTAAATAGTTTTACCTCGGCAGCATTCTTTAAATCAGGAACTATTCTTAGAACTGAAATTTCTTCTACATAATCACCTACAATTCGCTTTAGCTCATCATGAAAGTTAATCTTATCGAGTTCATCAATCTCTCCTTTTTTAACAAGATTATCTATATGCTTTCCTAAATCATCTGATTTTAATACTTTTTTAGCAGCATTTTTTAATCCATTCGCTAGCTCGCCTCCTAAAGATAGTAATTCCAAATAAAATAACACTTCACTAAGCGATTGACCGAATTTAGTATCGTTAAGCCCACTTAGTTTTAGTAGTATATTTATTGTTCCACTCGATATTTCAGTAATAGCGGCAAAACCTGTAACCGCTTTTTTAACTTTTTGAGCCAAGACTAATTTATGTCCTAGTTTTACAAGTTTACTCAAATGTCTAAACTTGGCTAAGTTTCCAATACCTGAAAGTGTTGTAACAGCATCTAGTAAATATTCACCCCCAGTTTTGAGATTTTCCCAGAAAGCACTTTCTTCATTGGCTAACAATACAAAAGCAGGAAGTACGGTAAATTTTCGACCTTCACTTTTATTGTATATAAATTTTGGATTTTTATCATTAGATATGGCTACAGGATGAAAAATATGGTATTTATAATTGTAGTAATTGTAAATTGTTTTTTTTGAGTACCTATTTTTTGCAATTTTAACTTTCTTGGTTTTTCCAGAATCAACTTTTAAAGCTACACTAAGTTCTGTTTCCTTTGTTGTAAAATCAATACTAGCATTGGTATCATAAAACCCAAATGTTTTATCTGTAGTATAAGGAAGCACCAAAGGAGAAGCTTCTTCTTCATTTTCAGAAATAGCAGGATTCACTTTTGGATCAAAACTCGCATAAGATGATTTTGACCAAACACTCCAAAATAAATTGACAAACGACTTAAAATCATCAGTGTTCAATTCTTCAAACAGTCTTTTAAAAGGAGTTTCTTTGCTATTAACAAGTTTTAAAAGAAATATTTCAAGAAAATCATCAGGCTGCAATCGTTCACTTAGATTGCTTAAAATATAAGTAACTAAGTCTTCTTTGTTTAAACCTAAATTATTGATGTCATCTTCTTCTATGATCTGAATTAGTAAATCCCAAAGAAATCCTATTCCTATTTTTGTTTGAATATAAGTACGTGGTAAATACCATAAAATATCTAGCAAATCTGCTAGTGATCTAGAACTTCGTTTGGCATCTTTTATTAATTGAGTTATAATGTAATGATAATCTTCAAAAAATTGTCTTTCAACTTTTGGAAAAATATTTAAATCAAATGTGATATCATTAGAAAAATAAACCTGATTGCAAAACGATAAAAATGCTTGATATGAATTAAAATCTAGTCTAAAAGCAAAATTTGTATTAAAAATTCTATTCTTAATAATTGGTTCATCATTATCAAAATTATAATCTAGCGTAATTTTTTTGGTTGTTGTATTTATCTTACTGATTATAGGAAACTTAAACACATAACCTTCTTTATTTTCATCAAATGTAATTGTAAGTCTTCTTTGTTTTATATTTAAATTGGTTTCGCGTACTTTTCTTGTAGCATTGTCCCAAAAGTCATTGTATAATCCTAAACTATCTTTATAATTTAATTCATGTACACCATTGGTAATTTCTTTAAAGTATACTCTCTTGTAATAAAAATTATCTTTATTTCCATCAAAAACAACTTCGTCTAATTCTTCAAAAATAAGATAGAGTATATTTAAATAAGTATTATATTTAAATGTATTATTAGATACAGGTATCTCAAATAAATTATCTGTGTCTTCAAGAATTGTAAAGTCAAAATCATATGTAGAATTCGTATTTAGCTCGTGATATTTGTGAACAATTACACCTCCATCATTAATGGTTTGTTTGATATAAAATATAAAATCAGATGTTGTTTCTCTGTACCATAAACTTTGATTATTTCTTAATGTAATAGTTATTATGTTATAAGAATCTATACCTGAGAAAATCGAATTTCCATCCGCTAGATAGAAAAAATCATTATTTATCAAATTATCATCAAACCTTACAAATCTTTCTACAGGAATATTTGCGTCAGTTCTGTTTTCTTCAGCAAGATATCGTATTAAGTATGTTAAATCGCTCATTGCCTCATCCGTTTTTTAGTATTTCCCTTTTTTGCAATTTGTAAAAGGGAAAAAGTCATTGTTTTTTTAATCATTGTTTTTTTATTTTTCAATTTTATCTAATACCGAAGTAAGATTGTTATTTCCATAAATAGTTGCTTGAAATTTGTTTTTTTTATTGGACATACCTATCCTGTTTCTAAATGTGTGATATACACTCAGATTAGTAATGAATATGTTTTTGGGGTAAAAAGATTAGTCTACACTACTAAAGTTGTAGCTTTTTTTTATTGATGTCTATCTTATTTTATATGTAAATGTTGAGTTTCCTTTACACTAAAAGTTTCCAATAATCTTAATTGATATTATATTATCTTTCTACAATACAAAAATACTAATTACAGAAAAAAAGTATTACTTATCAAAGACCAACTCTTGTAGTTGCAGTAAGTCATAAAAGTAATATTCAGACAGAAAAAAAGCATCTGAATTTCTAAAGAAATGTTTATAACTTTGATATGTTGAAAACAAAAGAAAACACATTTTATTTTACTCCTTTTATGCTTGAGAAGTTCACTAAACTTAATCTAAAATTACTTATTACAAGATTATATACATAAACACTCCCCAAAAACACGTAGTTCAGCAAAAAACTCATACATTTCAGAAAGGAAGCAATTTGGTTTTTAGATTTTATAGTACTTTTATGAAAACTTTTTCACTTGCGACAAGTACTATTCTCCATATTTTTTTTTCTTTTAAGCTTGGTCATTTGGGCACAAGAACCTGTGAGCATCCATTTAACAGAAGCAAATGGTTTGCCCGATATTGAGTTTTATGACAGTATCGAAGATACAGAAGGCTATATATGGCTCGCGGGAAACAAAGGATTATTTCGCTATGATGGAAAAGAATTCAAAGTATATTCACATTCTGAAAAGCGCGGTCGTTCATTTTTCAATCTCAAACTCGATGAAAAAGGAAGATTGTGGTTTACCAATATTGCAGGACAGTATTTTTATATAGAAAATGACAACGTAATACTATTTAAAGATTTACAAGAAATTCTAAATGGAAAGCTCTCCGATTATCTTATTACTGAGAACTACTTACTCATTTATTCTCTACGTTCAACACTCTGGATTGACCGTAAAACAAAAAAAATAGTTCACGAAACTGAAAATTTAGGTGGTACAAGTATTGGCTTTGTTCAAAACAATCATTATTATTTTTTAAATTTTAAAAAAGAGCTTTTATCTCAAGATATTGAAACCAAAGAAATTGAACCTGCTGTAAAACAGCAATATCCTGACAGAGAATCATTACCAGGCTTTACACGTTTCCACAAAACATCAAAAGGATATGTAGTATTATTTCAAGATAAAACCGGAGAAAAAAATTCACTATTCCTTTATAAAAATAAACAACTAATAGCTATAAAACTCCCAGAAGCCTTACTTAATAATACTATATTTACTATTCAAGAATATGATGACAAACTGTACTTTTCTACAAAGAAAGGAGTCGTTGTAACACAACATATTAAAAATAAAATTCGTGTCATTTCAAGTTATTTAAAAAACTATTTTACCACGGAAGTCATCAAAGATTTTCAACAAAACTTATGGATTACAACATTGAATAATGGTATTTTTATCATTCCAAATGAAAGTTTACAACTCATCAATACTGACAAAAAAACGAATGTAATCGAAAAGTATACAGATTCAACGTTTTTTACAGGGAACAAAAATGGTACTCTAAGTATTCTTTCACTTGATGGAGACGTAAAAGAAACATTCAATTTTACTGATGTTTCAGAAATACAGACACTAAATTATAATCCGAACACAGACATATTATATTACAATTCAGACGAAAAGAATATACGATATCACGTAGGTCAAAAAAAAATCATCTCGTTTGATAATTTTAATGCTGCAAAGTCAATTTCTCATATCAAAAATGACTTCTATCTAAAAAGTTTTGCGCACGGTACATTCTACGGAAATGGCAAAGAAGCTATTAAAATCAGTGACAAGCGTTCTTATGAATCTATTTATTCAAAGAAATATAAAAAAGCATATGTTGCTACGACTAATGGACTTCTACTGTACGATTCTATCTTCAATTTTGAAAAAAGCATTTCTTTTAACAACAAACCCATCTACACATTTGATATCGAAGAAGCATCCAATGGAAGCATTTGGGTAGCTACTTATGACAATGGAGTGCTCAACATAAAAGATGATAAAGTTGTTGAGGTATTATCACTTAAAAATGGACTAGCTTCTAAAGCAATCAACAAGATCAAAACCGATGGCGAACATCTTTGGATTGTAACCGACAACGGATTTCAACACTACAATACAACCACAAAAACCTTTAAAACCATTAACAAACGTGATGGTTTGCTTTCGTACAACATCAACAGTATTGAAACGTTTGGAAACGATGTACTATTTAGCTCAAATATTGGACTTTTCCGATTTGATAAACGTACCGTTTTTAAAGATTGGGAAACTCCAGAAGTATATATCACAGCAACAATTTTGGAAGAAAAAGAAGTTCCATTGAAATCAACTTACACACTTAAACAACAAGAAAGTGAAATTGAAATTCGATTCAATTCCAAAGGATTTCAATCAGATACATTTGTCGCGTATGAATATCAACTCAAAGGTTTCAACGATTCATGGAATTCGGTAGACAAAGGACAACAACATGTAAAATTCAACACCTTACCTGCGGGAAAGTTTACATTCAATCTACGTGCCCGAAATTTAAGAGATCAAAACTATTCTGCTGTAAAAAGCCTGCAACTTAACGTCACGCTTCCTTTTTACAAACAAGCTTGGTTTCTCATCTGTATTATGCTTGCTATATTGGCAATTGTCATTCTCTATTTCAGAAGAAAAATCCGCATTCGCGAAAAGCAAAAAAATAAGGAATTGCAACAATTAGAGATCGACAAACAACTGGTAAACTTACGTTTAGAAAACTTGCGATCGCAGATGAATCCACATTTTATCTTCAATGCGCTCAACTCCATTCAAGAATACATTGTACTCAATCAACAAAACTTAGCGAGCACATATTTGGTGAAATTTTCTCGTTTAATTCGAACGTATCTTGAACAAAGTCAGGAAAAAGAAATCACGCTCGATCAAGAACTCAAAGCATTACACTTATACCTAGAGTTAGAAAAAGTACGTTTTGAAGAAGAACTCACTTACGAGATTTTAGTAGATAAAAACTTAGCGTTGGAAACCATCAAAATTCCATCACTTTTCATTCAACCATATATTGAAAATGCTATCAAACATGGTTTGCATCACAAAATTAGCAACCGGAAATTAGAAGTTTCTTTCCAAAAGCAAAACGAACAACTAATTTGTAACATTACTGATAATGGCATTGGTCGTGAAGCAGCACAAAAACTGAAGAACAGTCAAATAAACTACTACAAATCTTTTGCAACACGCGCCAATACAGAACGTGTAGAACTCATTAACAAAGATCGTCTGCAAAAAATAGAAGTAATTATCAGCGATTTAACCGACGAAAAACAACAACCTACAGGAACTTGCGTCAGCATCCGAATTCCTTTAAAAAAATAAGTATGAATGTACTAATCATAGACGACGAGCGAAAAGCGCAAAACCTACTCGAAGCATTATTGCAACAAAATTGTCCACAGCTTTCTACAATTGACAAAGCTTCAAACTTGCTCGAAGGTGTCAAAACGATCAGGGAGAAAAAACCAAAAATCGTATTTTTAGACATTGACATGCCACAACATTCTGGTTTGCAAATCTTGGAGTTCTTTGAAAACGAAACCATCAACTTTCAAATCATTTTTGTCACGGCGTACAACGAATTTGCCGTAAATGCATTCAAACTTGCCGCAGTCGATTATCTGTTAAAACCCATTGATGTTTCCGAACTTACTCATGCAGTCAGCAAAGCCGAAAAAATCATCAACGATCAAAACATCAACACACAAATTCACGACTTAAAATTAGCTTTCAAACAAATGTCAATCAGTAAAATAGCGCTCGAAATTCCCAAAGGAATCATCTTTGCCGCCGAAGACGACATTTACTATTTTGAAGCTGATGGAATGTACACAAAAGTATATTTGCAAGGAAATCGTACCGAATTCATCTGCAAACCGTTAAAGCATTTTGCCGATCAATTGGCGCACAAACCTATCTTTTACAAACCGCATCGCTCCTATCTTATCAACCTCAAACACATCAAAGAACTCTCCAAAAAAGATGGTTTTCACCTCATCATGGAAAACAACAAAACCATTCCAATTTCGCGCGACAAAAAAGACACCTTCATGCAAGTCATTGCTGAAATATTTTAAAAATTTGAAGCTATTTCCTGCTATCACTACTCAATCTTTTTCTTCCGCGAAAAGCGTCAAAAAAAGGATTTCAGACATGCCGTTCTATCAGGGCTAGATAGGTATTAGCTTTTGGGTCGCTTCGCTTTTAGGTATTAGTCAAGTTCTAAGAGTATTTGGGAATTCAAACTAAAATACGAACATGCTAACAGCGATAGCGATAGCCATACTAAAATTCTAAAAGGCGAAGCCAAGTCTAAAAGCAAAGCAATCTAAAAGGCGGAGCTGATCTAATATCTAAGCGCAAAGTTTCCAAAGTCGAACTTTATAATTGAAGATTTAAAAGCAATAAGTTTATTCATAAAAGAACATGCTTCTTTATGTATCACAACTTAAAATCGAAATAACCTTGAATCTTTAAATCTTTGAATTAAGCGAAGCGAACATAACAGCAAAGCAAGTCTAAAAGCAAAGCGATCTAAAAAGCGCAGCCGATCTAATATCTAACAGCAAAGCAAGTCCAAGAGCAAAGCGATCTAAAAACAAAGCGAATCCAAAAACCATTCAGCAAAAAAATCAAACAGTTCAGAAATAAAACCTAAAAAAACGCCTAGTTCACAATGACTTTTGTAACGTAAAACACAAAATTCACATTATGAACTCACGATTACTCTCAGTATTCCTATTATTCTGTTCCATTGCATTCGGACAAATTCCCACAAATGGTTTGCAACGTGCGTACGACTTCACCAACGGAAGTCTCGCCGATGGCGCAAACGGAGCCAACTTTACTCAAAACGGAACCAACTTAGTTGTTGACAACGATCGGTTTGGAACTTCATCAAATAGTATTCAACTCAATGGAGATTTCCTAAACAGTACCACATTTTCTTTTACCGACATTTCCATTGCTTTTTGGATTAAAACCGACGTCATTGATGGCAATGAAAGAACCATTTTTGATAAAAGTGAACGTACTTCTGCAAATTTTTCTTCCGCTAATGATTATAAAAATGGATTTTTCATATATCTCAAAGATGGTAGAATCGGTTTTAAAAGTAGCAGGAGAGTTGTAGTTAATAATAACACACAGGCACAAGGTAATTTTTTGGGAGATCGATTTTTCTCTGAATTCGTCGCAGACGGAACATGGAAACACATCGTGATTACCATCAAAAAAGAAGCTACGCAATTCAATACTTCATCTGGAAGAAATACATATCCGTATACGTATAATTTTTATGTAGATAATACGTTGAGTCAAACCTCCACAGAAAATGTACAAGTTGGAGGCATCTTCACGGGACGAGATTTAGACAGACCTGTAGATTTAAAAATAGCAAACATCAGTAACGGAACGCTTACTGCAACGCAAACGTATCAAGATACTATTGATGATATTTACATTTACAACAGAGTATTAACAGCATCTGAAGTTTCACAAATTACCTTAGATAATAATTACACGGTTTGTGAAACACCAGACATTGCAGATTTTAGCACTTCAAATATCACAGAAAACACAGCAACCTTAGTATTGCCACAAACAGATACTTATGACATTGCTTACGGATTGTCTTCACAACCATTCAACACACACACTATTATTACTGATGTAAGCGGAAATGTATTTGTAAACAACTTAGACTTTTCATCAGAATACACGGTGCGTTACCGAAAAAAATGTAACGGAAACACGACGTACAATCCTGCTTCTGGATGGTCACTTCCTGCTACATTCCGAACAAAAGGACCTTTATTCGTAAACGTAAACGCAACAGGTTTAAATGATGGTTCATCTTGGGCAAATGCTTACACTTCATTACAAGATGCATTGGCTGTAGTAAATGCAAATGAAGAAATTTGGGTTGCTAGCGGAACGTATACAGCAAACGCAACCGACAGAACACAATCATTTACTGTAAATGATAACAATGTAAAATTATATGGCGGTTTTGCAGGAACGGAAACGTCTATTTCACAAAGAGATGTTGCCAATAACGAAACGATTCTTTCAGGAGATTTAATGAACAATGACAACAATGTTATTGACTTTAGCGAATCAACTCGATCAGATAATACACAACACATCATACGATTGAACGCACACAATACCACAATTGATGGTTTTACGATTAGTGACGGACATACAATGGGTGCTTCTAACGAAGCTGGTGCAGCAATTTTTATTGCAGTTTCCAATCCGTTAGGTTTTACCGTAAATAATTGTATCATTAAAAATAATGTCGCTGATAATGGTGCATTCTTCACATTTTCGAGCCAGTTTGCCTACCTTAACGGAACTCGAAATGTAACTGTTACCAATACGGTTGTTGAAAATAATTTAAGTCGTTATGGAACAATCAACTTTCGCGCAGCAAATGCTGAAAATACGATTGGAACTTTATACAACTGTTTGTTTAAAGATAATGTAGTAAAAGACAGACCTGGAACAGCAGGTTTTGCAGGTAGTGTCGTTTGGGCAGTTTCCAACAGTGTTCCTGCACGATTGACGATTACTTTGAATATGATTAATTGTACAGCCGTAAACAATCAAGATTTGGGAACAAATAGTAGTTTAAACAACTTTACACGTTCGCCAATTATGGTTGGTGAAAATGGTTCTACCATGGTTACAGATATTTCCAATACAATTATTTGGAACAATACCACTACTAGCGGAAATACGTCACGAGCAGTTTCAGGAGGAAATTCATCAAACATAGGAACCATTTTAATTTCAGACAGTATTTCTAATGACGATTTTGCAAATATCGCTGCTGGAAGTAAAGTAAATACAAGTAATGCAGATCCGTTGTTTACAAGTGCAACCGATTTTACACTGCAAGCTACTTCACCAGCAATCGATTTTGGAGATAATTCAAAATTGCCAACGCCACTCAATGTAGATTTGGCAGGAAATAGCAGAATTTTCAACGTTCATGTTGATATGGGCGCATACGAATTTGGCGCAACTACATTTAGACCTGTTTTAAATATTCTTGCTACTGACGGAAGTGTTACCACCAATCCAAATCCTACCAATGGCGGATATGATTTTAATCAAACAGTACAATTAACACCAATTCCTAATGCAGGTTTTGAATTTACAGGTTGGTCAGGCGATCTTTCAGGAAATGATGTAAACGAACAACTTTTAATGGATAGTAATAAAGCAGTTACAGCTACTTTTACACCAATTCAGCGTACGCTGACTATAAACTCAACTGGTGGGACAATTACAACAAATCCTACTCCTGTAAACGGAACTTACGATAATGGAACGACTGTTACGATTACAGTAACTCCAAACACAGGTTTTATGTTTGACAGTTGGAGTGACGATGCTTCTGGAAATGCAAATCCGTTGACGATTATCATGGATGACGATAAAACGATTACTGCAAATTACTTGAAAAATCGTGTATTTGTAGACGCAAACGCTACAGGAGCCAACGATGGAACAAGTTGGGCAGATGCTTATACTTCTCTAAGAGATGCTTTGGACAATAATCCGATTTCAGATTTCTGGATAAAAGCAGGAACGTATCTTCCAGGAAGTAACAGAACGGACATTTTTACGCTCACGGCAGATCAGTCTTTGTACGGAGGTTTTAACGGAACGGAAACGATGTTAAGTCAACGTGATCCTGAAATAAATGTCACTATTTTATCAGGAGATCTTTTAGGAAATGATGATGGTGTTATGACTTTTGGAAATGCTACTTATTCAGACAATTCGCAACGAATTTTACAAATCACTCAAAATAATGTAGTTATAGATGGTATTACTCTTTCAGGAGGAAACGCAAATGGTGGAAATAATTCTTTGAAATCGGGAGCAGCTATACGAATTATAGAATCGTGTAAAAGTGTTACTATAAATGATGTACTATTTACAAATAATCGTGTGGAACGTGGCGGTGTTGTGTATTATGCGCATACAAGTGCACAATCTGGAAACTACGATTACACATTTACCAATTGTACATTTACAAATAATTTAGGGCGTTTTGCTTCGCTAGTATATGGTGAAAATCCTCGAACAAATGGTACACTAACGTCTACTTTTATCAATTGTGCTTTTTATGAGAATGTTGTTGCAGATCTTTCAGGTTCTGATGCAGGTACAAACGCACTATTTTGGTTTAGAACAGATTTGGCTACAACTCAAGAAGCTATATTTATCAACTCAACCATAGCTAATAATTCGCTAAGCGCAACTTCAACTACTACAGCCGGAGTAGTTTCAATATCGAGAAATAGCGGAACTGCAAATTTAGAAATTTACAATACCATTATTTGGGATAACACACTGACCAATGGAAACGAACAAGTAAGTGTAAATAGATTTGGAACACAAACAACGCCAAATTCGGTTACGATTGCCAATAGTTTAGCTCCAGATGGATTTTCAAATTGGACAACCATTTCTAACATTCAAACAAGCAATCCGATGTTTTCAGATCCAAGTGCAGGTCGTTATACATTGATGACAGGTTCTCCAGCAATTGATGCAGGAGATAATACATTGCTTCCAGCGACAATCACAGAAGATTTGAACGGAAATACTCGAATTGTAGGAGGAACTATTGATATGGGCGCATACGAATTTGATCCTACTTTAAGTACGGAAGAAGTGTCTGCAAGTCCGCTAGATTTTACCATTTATCCAAATCCGGCGAAAGCTACCTTACACATTCAAACAACTGAGAACATTCAAACCATAACAATTTTTGATATGACTGGAAAGCAGATTTTAACAAGCAATGCAACAACAATTGATGTTCGCAGCTTACAATCAGGAATGTATATTCTTCAAGTTACATCCAACCAAAAAAATAGCACAAAACGATTTATCAAACAGTAATCACGTTCATAATTTATTACCTCAAATCAACTTGTGTTTAGCTAAAGCCTTATTCGTAATGAATAAGGCTTTTCTTTTTGTTGAGGTTTTTTAAAAAATTATACTGATTTTATTATTTGTAATGTTCTCGAATATATGTCATACACGCTTTAAAATCCGAACCAGTTTTTGTAGCAGACAATCCATTGGCCTTGATAGCATTTTCTAATGCGAAACCAATTTCTCGACTTGTTCTATTTTTAAAATTTACGCGCGTACTATTATTACTAGCATATTTTACATGCCCTTTGTGTACGTGCCAACCGCTTCCTATTCCTGCATCAAAGTTGATTCCTTTCAATTGCGCAATAGTTTGCGGACGATTATCTTTTAGTTGAAAACTGGATGAGGTTTCCTTTTTTTGAGTCACAACATTGGCAACTGCCTGACTCGTCTTTTTTTCTAATTTGCGTGCGTGCGTATTCATCATATGTCCTGTTGGTTACTTAAAGATACGTTGAAACGTCATATTTATATTCCTGATATTCTATTAAGTTTAAAGATGTCTACGAATTGTATACGCTTTGATTTTTATTTGAAGATTTGAACTTTAAAAAAGTGCTAAAATCGAAAAGTCAGACAATTACGCCTGACTTTTCTTTGGATTGAGTTAGTAAAAATATGCCGAGTATCATTTTGAAATAATGAGAAACTGCACTTTTTATTATTGTAGTACACAAAAAATTACGGCTGTGTTTCTTTTTTTAGTGTAAATTTTTCATGTCCCGTTTGCCAAAAAGCAAAAGATAGAATGTCTTGCAATTCAGTTTGTCGTTTTTCAGTGCTAGCATCAAAACCATGTCCGCTATTAAAGTTAACATTGAAAAGTATTGGCTTGTTCGAATTACTTGCTTGTATCATTCGAGCTGCAAATTTTCCAGGTTGCCAAGCTGGAACTCTTGTATCATTCATTCCTGCAGTAAGCAATAACGCAGGATATTTTTCATTGTCTTCTACATGATGATATGCGTCCATTTCCAACAGATATTCAAATTCTTTTGCATCTTTTACCGTTCCGTATTCTTTGATGCCGTTGAGTCCATTTGGCGTATTTTCAGAGCGTAATGTGTTTAGTTTTCCAACACGTATGATGGCTGCTGCGTACAAATCTGGACGTTCTGTGATAGCACGACCAATTAAAATTCCGCCTGCACTCGAACTCCAAGCGGCAATTTTACTTGCGTTGGTATATTTTTGTTCAATTAAGTATTCGGTACAAGCAATAAAGTCTTTCCACGTGTTTGGTTTTGTTTTTTTAAATCCTGCCTTGTGCCAAGTATCTCCTTTTTCTCCTCCGCCACGTACGTGTGTTACTGCATAAATTCCACCTTTGTCTATCCACTGCATCATCATCGCATCTACTTCTGGCGTTAAGGAAAACGCATACGTTCCATAACCGCGCATTAATACATGATTGTTTCCGTTTTTTTGAATGTCTTTGTGGTAAATTAACGATAACGGAATGAGCGTTCCGTCATGTGAAGGAACTTCTAATTCTTCCACCACAATATTGTCGTAATTTGTGTTTGTTTTCTCTGGATATAAGCTTTCTTCTGTAAATGTATTTTCTTCAGAATTGTATTTGTAGCGAACTTCATTGGTTGTCCAACCACTGATTTCAATCCATAAATCGTCAAAATCGGCACCTTTAGAGAGTAAATAGATTGCGCCTGCTGGTTTTGGAATTGGAATTTCTTCTATTTCTCCCGATTGTAAGCGATAGAGTTTTGAAGAAACACCATTTTTCGTTTTTACAAAAAAGAGTCCTTGCTTGGTAATGACAAAATCGGAAATGGTTGCTTTCGGATCTTCCGCAACTAGAATTTCAGGATTTCTTACATCTGGATTTTTGAGCGAAGTTTTACAGATTTTAAAGTTTGAAGCTTCTCGCGCCGTAATAAAGTATAAATCATCTTGATCTACCGAAAAAAAAGGAATTTTGTCTTCCTGTTTGAATAAAGGTTTCCACGTTATTTTCTTGTTGTACAAATTATCATATGCTGTGTAATAATATTCGTAGTAAGCGCTTGCGCCAGAAACGTTACTAAACAGGTATTTGTCACTTTGATTTTGCAAAATCACTTCTGGGAAATCGCCTGAATTCATATTTATTTCAGGATTGTTTTCTTTGGAAAAATAGACATTCAATCGTTTCGGATTGCTTCCTATTTTGTATAAAACGGTTTGTATGTTTTTTAAGTAATTTTCGTCGTCGCTATTTGTATGCGGAATGTGTTCGTAGAAGAAGCCACTATCATCTGCTAGCCAACGAATTCCGCCAAGTGCCGCTGGCCAAGCATTTGTTATGACTTGCGGATATTTCTTTTTTGTTTTTGCGTCTAATACAATCAACTCCGATATTTCTTGATCGTCTTTAGACAGACTTATGACTATTTTAGCATTGTTCCAACTCGGATTGAAATAGTTGATGTAATAGTTATTTTCTGATTGATTTTTATACGTTTCAGGATCAAAGATTAAAATTTCTTCTCCTTCAATTTTATACCTACAATATAATTTTGCGACAGTTTCTGAGGCATCTTTTTTGAGGTAGTAATAATGATCGTTGTTGGTAAAGGTAAATTGTGAAATTTCTACATGAGCTGCATTTGTTTCCGCCTGAAACAACTCGCGTCCCGAAATATTTTGCAGTATATTTTGTGCATAAGCTGCTTCGTTTTTGTACCAATGAAGGATTAAAGAATCTTTCATGTTTTCAAGCGGTCTGAATGTATCTTTGACCTCTTTACCATGATATATATCGCTAGTGTTACTTTTTAAATATGTTGGTATTGTGCGTTGAAATGATTCTTCAGTAGCACAACTTATGAGTATAATTAAAATAATACTTAGCAATGTTTTATTCATAATGTCTTGAAATTGATAAGTGTACACGTCTTGGTAAGTGACCTGTACACTTTTTTTAGCACTCTAATATGATTTCACATGATAATCATGACAGCCTGCACTTGCACTTGTCCTTGAAACGGTGCTTGCACTTGTTGTCTGGTATCTCCTGTTTTGGAGTTACCTTTTCTACTTCGTCCGCCACCAGAAATCATTTCTTGTTCGCTTAATGTTGCTATTTTTACTTTTGATAACAGCAATTTGTTTAGGGTTTTGGTTTGGTTTCTCATCCTTCCTTTGTTTTAATGTTATACTCAAATGTATGACCTTACTAGGGTAAAAAGCAAATGAAGTTATGAAATATTTATAAATTTTACACAATCAACAAAATATTAATTTACTGATCTTCAATTATTTACATTCTTTATTTTATTTTTTAATTCTCTTACAAAAAACGATGGTTTGATGCCCGTTTTTTTGTAAAAAGCCGCCGAAAATGATTGTTGTGTTTTAAATCCGCATTCTTCTGCAATGGCTTTTATGGTATATTCTCTAAAGCGTGAATCGTTTGTTATTCGTTCAATTGCATATTCAATTCTGAGTTGATTTAAATAGTTTGAAAAATTTACTTGCTTCGTTTCATTGATTACTTTTGATAGATATGTTCCGTTGGTATTTAGCTCTTTTGCCAACTGTGGTAATGTATATTTTTTCTTTACAAATTTATCAGTTGCTTCAAATTTTTCAAGTTTTGTCAAAATATCATTGACTAAGTCTTCCGGCAATTCTTTAATGGTATTTTCAGAAACTACAACCGAAGATTTTTCTTTTTGCGCCAATTTTTCTTTTTGCTTGGCTTCTATGAGTTCTTTTTTCTTTTGTTGTTCTTCTAATAATTTGTGAAAACGTTTTTTGTGAATTACCTGTTTTCGGAAGAAATAATAAATCGCTCCAGCAAACGCTAGTAATAAAGATAACAATACAATTATAATTACATTGTCTTTATCTTTTATTTCTTTTATAATTTTATCTCGTTCTTTTTCTAAAATCTTGTTATCATAGTTGGTTACAATATCTTTTACTAAATCTTCGTAGTTGTGTTGTGATATTTTACGAAATTTTATTTCTTGTTCTAAGTATTTATTGCGAGTTTCTTTGTCTCCTTTGGCTTTGTAATAGTCCTTTATATAATCGTAAGCGTCTAGCAGTTCTGGCATTACATCTCTAGTTACTTCTAAGATAGAATCGACTTTTATAAAATTTTTGACACTATTTTTCTTGAGTTCTTTATTTGTTTTCCCAAGAAATAAGTGTGTGAACGCTAATGAAATCAACTGACTTTTATCATCTTCAAATAGTTTTTTTGCTCTTAGTAAACTATCACGTGCTACTGCATAATCTTGTTTAAAATATGAATTAATTCCTGAATTCAACACAAAATAATTGTAACCAACATCGTCATTTGTAGCTAATGTATTGGATATTCCTTTATCAATATAATAGCTTGCAGAATCTAACTGTCCTGTATAAGTAAACGCATGTGAAAGGGCAAATAAACCTCTGTTGTACCTGTATCCTGAATCTTTGAGTCCGCTAGATTCTAAAAAGCGAACATAGTCTTTAAATATTACTTTCGATTCTTCGTGCCGCTCAATTGTATTCTTTATCAAACCTATATTTAGATTGATGGTTGCATGTAACATTGTATTTTCTTTCGCACGATCTAACGCAGTAGTAAAATTATCAAGTGCCAATTTGTATCGTCCCAGTCGATAATAATACCTACCTTTTTGATTGTAACCTTCTGCGGGATAGCTTTCGTTATTTTTAAGATCTTTTGTTAAAAAAATAATGCTATCACTAAATATGATACATTTTTTATCTAAATCTCTCAGGTAATATTCTGAGTATTGTAAATACGCATCTGCAATTTTTGAGGTGTTTTCTGTTTGTTTGGCTCTTTGCAATGCAGCTTGTAGCGATTTAAGATTTGTATTTTCAATTTTAATAGCAATACTATCGTTTTTAGAAGTACTCACTTTCTTTTTTATAACAGTATTCTGTGCAATTAAAACAGCGCTAAAAAGCTGTAAAACCATTAAAAACAGTGATATTCCGATAACTTTTTCTTTACGAATCATGGATGGCTAGTGTATGATATGTACGTATATTTTAGGGGAAGTTTTGTAACGCATGTAAGGTACTCATTTTTTATAAAAATTTATGAAAGATTTATAAATCGTGAATAGCTTCTCTTGTTTTTAGGTACATTTTGCACTTACATTTACAGTAATAAAAATTATGAAAACGAATTAAAAAGCATTGAAGTTTTCTCATAACAAAACTTCTTTTAAAGGATCTGATTATTTACTGCTGTATGAAAGTTACATAAAGTTTTGCCGATTTCTTTATGGAATATCAGCTTGTAAATATTTAGATCGACGAATACTTTCTCAAAAAAGTATGGTTGTTGATTAACGAGCTACCGATTGTCTTACCAGCAAACGGTAGCGAATCAACAATAAAATCTGCATCAAGTTACGGTAAATTAGTTTGTTGTTCAATCTTTAACGTACCAAATGATGATACTTAATAACATTATTTATTTTTTGATTATCGCAATTTTAATCTTGGCATTTGGTATTATATATCAGGTGATTCAATCAATGACAATTGACGAAAATTCTGAGAGATTCAACAAACGACACGAATTACGAAAAAAATGGTTTTTAAATATTTTAAAACCAGACCATAAAACCATAAGTTACAGTATTATTTTAGGAATATGTATTGCGATTTTAGGAATGAGCATTGCGGTATTTGCACAGCAACTTATTGATACGATTCTACCATCTAAAGATACCAATATGCTCATTTTTAGTATTGCTATTGTCACTGCCTTGTTATTGATAAAAGCCTATTTTACAACCTTGCGCGATCAGTATTTGATTTCTCAAAGTAAGAATTTGAACAATCGTATTATCGACCGATTTTATACATCGTTGTTACGCTTACCAAAACCGTTCTTTGATACGCGAAAAATTGGGGAATTGGTTGCCCGATTCAACGATACGCAGCGCATTCAAAATGTCATAAAAGTAGTGGTCGGAAATGTAGTAATACATACACTGATTTCACTTGTTTCACTAGGATTTTTATTCTTCTATTCGTGGCAAATTGGTCTGATCGCAATCACAAGTCTGCCGTTTTATTTCTTGTTTATGTATGGTTTCAACACAAAAATCATCAAAGCACAAAAAGAAATTATGCACAGTTGTACAGATAATGAAAGTAATTATATTGATTCGCTACAAAATATATCTATCATAAAAAATACCAACAGACAAGGTGTTTTTCAGAAAATGAACCAACGTATTTACGGTAATTTTCAAGATAAAATATTTCAACTAGGCAAAATAAACATACGGTTGTCCTTATTTTCAAGTGTATTTGGTGTCTTATTTTTAATGGGCATTTTGATATATTCTTCGTTCCTAGTGTATACAGAAGTGATGCTTATTGGCGAACTTACTGCGGTATTGTGCATTGCATTTTCATTGTTGCCATCTGTAGCACAATTGGCATTGGTGGCAATCCCAATTAGTGAAGCAAAAGTTGCTTTTGACAGAATGCACGAATTTATTGCTTTGGAAGAAGAAGCCACAGGAAAAACACCATTAACAAAGTTTAAATCGCTCGAAATTAAAAATGTTTCTTTTGGTTTTTCCGATAAGGAAAATGTATTAAATAATATCAACATTAAAATTTCAAAAAAGCAATGCATTGCCATTGTTGGCGAAAGTGGTTGCGGAAAAAGTACGTTAAGTCAAATTATTCAAAAATTTTATACACATACGAGCGGCGAAATTTTAGTGAATAAAGAAATTCCGCTAAAGCAAATATTAACCAAAGATTGGCGCAATATTATTGGCGTTATTCCACAAGAAGTGACCATTTTTCCGAATACCGTTTTTGATAATATTGTGTTGGGCGAAGAAGATACGCTTCAAAATGTAGATGCTTTTATTACAGAATACGGCTTTGAAGATTTTATTCAAAGCTTACCAAAAGGATATGCAACCATGCTTGGAAAAGGTGGAATCAATTTATCTAAAGGACAAAAACAGGTTTTAGCGCTTATTCGCGTCTTGTATAAAAAACCACAACTGTTAGTTTTAGATGAATTTACTGCAACAATGGACAAGAAAACTGAGCGGTTTGTTTTTGAATTATTAGAACAATTAAAATCGAAAATGGCCATTATTTTCATCTCCGATCATTTACACTATTTAAAGCAAATTGCTGATGAAATTTATGTAATTCAGGAAGGAGAAACAAAAGTACATGGCAATCATATTACATTATTAAAAACGCCTAATTTTTACAGTGATTTTTGGAAAAAAATACTAAAAACACCCGAAACAGTAAATTACATCTCATGAAAAAGAAAAAGTTGTTAGTAGTTAGTACACACAAAAATCCAAAATGGGGATGAGAGATCAACACATGATGCATTATTTTTTTCATTAAGTTTTTAATTTTCACGCTTAGTTTACTGGGAATGCTAAGCAAGCAGCATGTGTTGTACTCTTTTTTAGGTTTAAGGGAAACCTAATTGCATTATTTTTAGGCTGGCAAAGCGGCAAGGGTGACGTCTTCCGCTTTGCTTTTTTAATGATATTTTTTGCCGTTTTTGAAGAATTAATGATAAAAACGACTGAGAAAGCTAGCATACTCATTTTCAGCTTCATAATAGTAAATCCCAAAAAGCAACGTACTATTTTCGGGAACTTTATCTTTCACTCCATTCGAAAAACTGCTCCACGAACCTTCTTTTAAAATGTCAATCAATTGGTTGTCTATTGGATCGTCAAAACCTGCAATTAATTTTACATCTTTCACAGCTAGATGCTCAGTAAAAGTCAACTCAAAAAAAGCATATGATTTTTTAAGACTTAGTCCTTTAAACTGAGCTAACTTTTTATGCAATACCGCTTTTTCTCTAAATTGAATTTTGCTTGTATACTGAATATTTTTCTTTTTGAAAAGCTCTAAAATAGTAAGTTCACGACGTTGATTTTTCATCTGACGTGCATTTTTGCGTGTTTTCTTCCGATAACTCCCCGAATAATCTATATAAAGCAATCCAGAACACATACCAATAGTATACTTTCCATCCGCATTTTTACGTGCATACGCAATTAATTTGGTTTTGGCAGGAATAAAAATACTACAAGACGATCCGATGCCTCCATTATTTCCTGCAACATATATAGATTTTAATTGATCGCCTTTGTAAAGCTTATTGATTTTAATATCTGCTCTGTATAACTCTTTATTTTTTTCGTTAGGATAAATTTTAACAATAGTTACGTTTGCTACAAAATCCGATTGTACATATTTTTCTGTAATACTTGGCGGATCGCAAGAACAAGCCGTTGCATAAAAACTACTTACTAAAAATATGAGTTGCATCAACTTTTTCATTGGTTTCGGTAGGTTTCAATCATTTGTATTACTTCTGGCAAAGACACATTAAATTCTGTTTCTGCAATAACAACAGGACTTCCAAAACGTTGGATGTTAGATTTCATCAATCCTTTTACCAAACTATTTTTATCTTTAAAAAATGCTTCTTGATCTTGTAACATAATGACTAAAGCAACAAAATTTATACCTTTTTTTATTTCAAATCCTTTGATAAGCTGCCAAGAAACTATGCCCATAGCATTCGTATTATTTTTTATTCCATCTTGATTTATAATTACCGTAGGTTTATTCCTCAAAAGAGAAAACAACAAATAACTTCCTACTAAAAAAAGAAATCCAAAAAATAAATAAACAAAGGTTGAAGGTAGCAAAAACCAAGTTAAAACACACAAAGTCAAAATGATAACTACCTTAAATAATTCTCTTGATTTTCGTTTTGGATCTTTATAAAATACTAAGGGTGAAGCCATTTTTCAACGTTGATATATGTTAAGTAACTGATTGCTAAAGAATATGTGCAATTTATGAAATTAATTATCTGAATTCGTAACCTGAATTTAATATAGTTGTATAATTTTATACAGAAATTTACAGTCAATTAAAGATTAAGATACATGAAAAAGAATTTGATTACGCTTTTATGTTTATTTATTACACTAACGAGTGTTGCACAAGAAAACTTACTACAATCTGGACCTATGGTTGGATATTCAGATTTTAGAGAAGCACTCATTTGGGTACAAACTACTGAAGCTGCTGAGGTAAAAATAGGATATTTTGCTGCTGGTGAAACAGAAAAATTCACAAAAACGGTTGCAACTACAGAAGCGGGCGATTTTATAGCAAAACTTACGCCTAATGAAGTCGATTACGGAAAAACGTATACGTACAAATTATACATTAACGACACCTATGTTCCGCGCGACTATAAACTAGCATTTCAAACACAAACGTTGTGGCAATTCCGAACGAATCCACCTGATTTTAAAATCGCTATAGGTTCGTGTAGTTTTATCAACGAAACAAAAGACGACAGACCAAAACCGTATGGTGGAAAGTACCAGATTTTTAACTCAATTCTCGAAAAAAATCCAGATTTAATGTTGTGGGTTGGCGATAATATGTACTTACGAACGCCCGATTTTATGACCGAGACAGGAATTCGTCACCGATACAGACATACACGCGCCACAAAAGAATTGCAAGCTTTACTAGGTAGTGTGCATCATTATGCAACTTGGGACGATCATGATTTTGGTCCAAATGATGCCGATCGCAGTTATGTAAACAAAAAACTTACCGAACAAACCTTTAACGATTATTGGGGAAACCTAAATACGAATGCCGCTGGAAATGGTGGCGTAACACAACATTTTGCTTGGAATGATGTAGAATTCTTTATGTTGGACGATCGCTATCACAGAGCACCAAACAGAGATCCGAACAAAGACAAAGCGTATCTTGGAAAACAACAATTAGATTGGTTGATTGATGCCTTAACCAACAGCAGAGCAACTTTTAAAGTAATCATTAATGGCGGACAAGTCATTAGCGATGTTGCAAAATTTGAAAACTACGCAACATATCCTACCGAACGTGCTGAATTGTTACAACGCTTGCACGACTCCAAAATAGAAGGTGTTCTTTTTATTAGTGGCGACAGACATCACACAGAAATTTCAAGACTAGAACGTACAGACGCATATCCTTTGATAGATATCACCTGTTCTCCGCTTACCGCGGGAACGCATTCTGCAAGAGATGAAGGCAACACGCTGCAAGTAAAAGGCAAAACATTTTACAACCGTAATTTCGGAATTATGGAAGTAACCGGAAAACGTAGAGAACGTATATTGGTACTTACCATTTACGACTCTGATGGTCAAAAAGCTTTTGATTACGAAATTAAAGCACAAGACCTGCGCTATCCGAGAAAATAACAACTAATTTTTTAGCTTTTTTACATGATTTTAGCTATTGACATTCACTACAAAGAAACTTATGCGAAAGCAGTTTGTGTTGCATTTAATTGGGCAGACGAAACTTCTGAAACTATTTACACCGCAAAAATTGAAGATGTGAAACCGTATGTTCCAGGTGAATTTTACAAGCGCGAATTGCCATGTATTTTAAAAGTACTAGAACAAGTTAATCTCAATGAGGTAACTGCAATCATTATTGACGGGCATGTGTACGTTCATAACGACGGAAAATATGGTTTGGGCGGTTATTTATGGGAAGCCTTAGATAAAAAAATCCCGATTATCGGAATTGCTAAAAAATCATTCATTCATACAGAAAAGTTTGCCACTCCTATCAAACGTGGTTCGAGTGAAAGTCCTTTGTATGTTTCCTGTATCGGAATTGACAAAGAAACTGTACTAGAAAAAGTGAAATTATTACATGGAGCACATCGGATGCCGACAATTTTAAAACTTGTAGATACAATTACTAGAACTGAAATGGCGTAAGTTCTGTACAAATTTAAAGTATACATCATACATGTTACACGCTATTTACGGAAGTTTTCTCTGTAGCTTCACTAGCTATTAAGTGCTTCTAAAAAACACTCTAAATAAAAAGAGAATCCTTAGGGCAAAGGATTCTCTTTTTATTTTTAAAACAATTTATCAGATTGTCAATACCGTAATACTAATTATTAAGATACAAATATAGTCGTACAAAATTCTGGTACATTACAAAATCGGTTAGTTACACCCACAATATAGATGAACAGTAAGTTTTAATCGACAAAATTCACTTTTTTTTGGAAGGAAAGATTATTTTTTGGAAATTCTCTAAATAAAAAAAGAATCCTCAGGGCAAAGGATTCTTTTTTTATCTTTAAAACAATTTATCAGATTGTTAACACTATAAATACTAAATATTAATAGTATAAATATAACATACTAATTTTGTTTACGCTTTATGTTGTCGATGAAAAACATCATATCTATAGATAAATGGTCATTATTCAACGACGAACTAATAAAAAAAGGACAGACTTATTTTTTAAAAAAACTATTAAAACAAAAAAAAAGAACTTTCGAGGCATTAAAAGTTCTTTTATTTCTTTTACAATTTACCAGATTGTAATTATCGTAATACTAAATATTTATTCAAATATACTATTCTACTAAGAATCAAAAAGATAAAAGTCGATCAGTAAGCATTAGAGTGTAGATGAATGACAATATTTGAGCGATAAACTAAAAAACTTTTCTCTCAGAAAATCAAATAGTTACATTTTACAATCAGACAAAAAACAAATGATTACAAAAGCGAAAGGAGTGTTCCCCAACACTCCTTTCTATTTGTAGAATAATAAACCTCAATAAAATACTCATTGAAACTTGGTCTAATGTAGTAATTGTGATGACAAAAATCCTGTAATAATGTATAAGCGTAAGAAATAGTTAATAAGCGTAATCTTTTCATCTATAAAACAAAAAAAGGAGTGTCCCCCAACACTCCTTTTCGCATAAGAAATATATTCTTCTATTTACATCCTTATTACCTAAGTCTAAATTTTTAGTGAAGAATAAATAACCTAAAAAACCTGCGTAAACTTATGTAAACTCAGTATACTATAAAAGAAGTTGTGCACGTAATTTATAAATTACGTGTAAATATTGAGCGACTTAATAAATTGATTTGCAACCCATAAAACTCTTTTTTATGACCATTTAATCACGTTTTTAGATTTTTGATATTACGTGTTTTTTGAGATTATATTTTGAGTTATTAACAATAAAAAATGGTTTCTTTCTTGGAATTGCAGCATCAAAAAAAGTTGAAATTTAGCTTTTGCATAAGGAAAAATTTAATACTGAATCGATATTTTGAAATTGTTACAAGTCATAGTTCATTACAAATCTAATTTCTTAAAATAATACTTGTGTATGCTACTTTTCAAATTGCTTCTAGCATGATTGTCGTAAAAGCCATTTTGAGTGTAAAACAAAAAAATAGCTTGAGTAAAAACTCAAGCTATTCTTAAAGTCATCAACAGAGAGACTTTTTTTTAAATATAAATTGAATAAGTGTATATAACTTACGAAGTGTTATGCTAAAACCGCTTGTACTTTATCAGCAGCTTCTTGGAATTCTACGGCAGATTCTACAGCCAATCCTGAATTGTCAATCAATTCCTTTGCGATGTCTGCGTTAGTTCCTTGTAAACGAACGATGATTGGCACTTTAATTGCGTCTCCCATGTTTTTATATGCATCAACAACACCTTGTGCAACACGATCACAACGAACGATTCCACCGAAGATATTAATTAAGATTGCTTTTACATTTTCGTCTTTTAAGATGATTCTAAATGCTTCTTCTACACGTTTTGCATCGGCAGTTCCACCAACGTCAAGGAAGTTAGCAGGTTCTCCACCAGCCATTTTAATCAAATCCATTGTTGCCATTGCCAATCCAGCACCATTTACCATACAACCTACGTTTCCGTCAAGGTCAACATAGTTAAGTCCTACTTCTTTCGCTTCAACTTCAATTGGGTTTTCCTCACGTAAATCGCGCATTGCTGCATAATCTTTGTGACGGAATAATGCATTTTCGTCCAACGTTACTTTTGCATCTACTGCCATGATTTTATCATCAGATGTTTTCAATACAGGATTGATTTCAAATAATGAAGAATCAGAAGCAACATATGCTTTGTATAATGAAGAAACAAAACGTGTCATTTCTTTAAATGCTGTTCCGCTTAATCCTAAGTTGAAAGCAACTTTTCTAGCTTGGAAAGGCAATAATCCTTGTGCAGGATCAACTTCTTCTGTAAAAATTAAATGTGGCGTTTCTTCAGCAACCGTTTCAATATCCATTCCACCTTCTGTAGAATACATAATCATGTTGCGTCCTGTAGCTCTATTTAACAATACAGACATATAAAATTCGTTTGGTTCGCTATCACCAGGATAGTATACATCTTCCGCGATTAATACTTGGTGTACACGCTTTCCTTCTGCAGAAGTTTGCGGTGTTACCAAATCCATTCCAATGATTTGTCCGGCGATGTCTTCTACTTCTTGAAGATTTTTGGCAAGCTTTACTCCGCCACCTTTTCCACGTCCACCAGCATGAACTTGTGCTTTAATCACATGCCATCCTGTTCCTGTTTCTTCTGTCAATTGCTTTGCAACTTCAACAGCTTCCGCAGGTGTAGAAGCTACTTTTCCTCTTTGTACGCGTACGCCAAAACTTGCTAATATTTCTTTTCCTTGGTATTCGTGTAAGTTCATTTTACGAAATTTTTTATAGTGCCACAAATGTAAAAAATCGATCGCACTAAACCCAATTAATTTTGGTTTTTGATCGATTAAAAAAAAGAAGCTGTCTAAAAACTAATTTTTCAGACAGCTTCTTTGTATTCTAATTGTTTAAATTGATTTATGGCTGATGATCGGCACAAGCTGCTTCACATAGTAAAAAGTCATAACTAGAAGGCAAATATTCACTACAAGGATCAAAACTTGTATCCATAGTAAAACTCCCTGTTCCACCTTTTAAAGTATCCAATTTGTTAAGATTTGAAATTGCTTTTTTGTTTAATAACAAACTCTTTAATTGATGCTTTTTCATAATTTTAAATTTTAAGTTAAAGCTACAATTTAATTAATTAAAGTTGTTCAACTTTACGGTTTCTCCGTATAAATTATGATGTAAAAAAACGAACATTATTGCTCGTTTTTCAATTTTAATTCATGCTTGTTGTGATTAACGTGTACAATCATCGGAATTTGGTTGAAGCGTCACTTGGCAACCAAGTCTACACGTTTCACAACTACAACCACTCGCCGTCGGACAATTGGTACTTTCACCGTTTTTTCCACCGTTTTTTGACTGTAGTTCACTAATTTTTGTCTTGTTTAAAGCTAAGGAAGCTAGATTTCTTTTTTTCATAATTATATATATTTATTTATATGAAGATATCACTTCTCATCCTCAAATTCTAGTATTGTATGTAACACTTTTATAAATCCCGATCATTTTTCAGCATTGGTCATTTATTAAAAACTATAAATTGTTATAAATTTAACTTTTTGTGTTATTTTTATATTTTTTAAATCATTTTCTTTATTGTAATTTGAAATTATTATAGTTTTGAACCGTTAAAAAAGTACCATGAAAGAATCTGATTTATTACATATCGCAGAAACGTTTGGAAGTCCAACGTATGTATATGATGCCTCAAAAATAACTTCGCAATACGAACGCTTAACCAAAGCATTTGCAGCTGTACCTAAGTTAAAATTACACTATGCCGTAAAAGCATTGTCAAATTTGAGTATTTTAAAGTTGATGAAATCGCTTGGCGCAGGATTGGACACCGTTTCCATTCAAGAAGTACAATTAGGACTTGCCGCAGGATTTGACGCAAGCGAAATTATGTACACACCAAACGGTGTTTCGTTGCAAGAAATTGAACAAGCAGCACAATTAGGTGTAAAAATCAACATTGATAATTTATCTATTTTAGAACAATTTGGAAGCAAACATCCAACAATTCCTGTGTGTATTCGTATCAATCCGCATGTAATGGC
>NZ_DS544873.1:137146-167004 GCF_000154725.1 Kordia algicida OT-1 | reverse complement strand
ACAGCGGATTCAATCACTTGATTCGTCCGATGTTATACAATTCCTATCATCATATTGAAAATATTTCCAATCCAGCAGGTCGCGAACGCTATTATTCAGTCGTAGGTTATATTTGTGAAACTGATACGTTTGGCAACAATCGCAGAATTTCTGAAATCCGCGAAGGCGATATTTTGAAGTTTAATAATGCAGGTGCCTATTGTTTTTCTATGGCAAGCAATTACAATTCTCGTTATCGTCCTGCCGAAGTGTTATGGTTCAACAATGAAGCGCATTTAATCAGAAAGCGTGAAACATTTGATGATATTCTAAAAAATCAGGTTGACATTGAACTTTCTCCCAAAAAAAAGAAAAAAAGTGTTCCTAATGCCGTTTAGGAAAATAGTAGTGGTTTAGACGTTTAGTGTTTAAACAAAAATGAGAAGTGTTGGAAAAGTGTCTGGTAGTGCAGGCACTTTTTTATTGGAATTAATTTTGTCTAATTTTCCTTAAAACTTCTTCCAATTCTGTAGCTTTCTGTGTGCCGATCAAAAACTTTTTCCCGTTGGTTAATTTGATTGCTACACCTTTGCTTCCTTTTACATTGTAAACTGTTCCATAGACTGTCCACAACCGAATTCCCCATCCGCCAACAAAACCATAATCAAGAACTTCAACACTTTCTACATCGTTCCAAGAAACATTTTTCTTCACAAAAGGCACATATTGCATTTTGATTCCTGCACGATCAATATTCGTTTTTAAACGCAATACTAGAAAAAGTCCGATGAGAAGAAATATAAAGATTGAAAAAATGATGAGTCCCGTATCAGACATTGGCTTGCTACCAAATTCTTCTCCTTTAATCAATTGTATGTAGATGCCAGCAATCGGCAATAAGCCAATAATAGCTAAGAGTAGCCAAAGCCACCACTGATTGAATTTTTGTACTTCTTTAAATTCCATTTTTGATATAATTTCAAATATACTAAAAAGATCGCTGGTTATTTTTTGATGAATGCTTTCGTATTTTTTTAATTAATAAATTATCTTGTAGACACATTTTTTGAATATTTTTTGATGAAAAGACTACTTTTTTTATTGCTTGTATTGTGCATTAGTTGTACAAATAATGATCCAATTAAGTTTGCACTTGCTGCTGATTCTGATAAAATTCAACGAGTAATGAAAAATTTAGAAGCGTATGAAGTACAAATTATGGTTACAGATGCTAATGGTGATGAGTTTAAGTTTCAAGTAGATGACTCTAATTATTTTTATCCGGCAAGTAGTGTTAAGCTTCCGGTAGCATTGTTAGCATTGGAAACGGCAAACAACTACGATGATTTTGATAGTAGGACAATGTTTCAAGTTGAAGGCGATTCTGTTCAAACAAATATTCGTAGAGAAATTACGAAGATTTTTGCCGTAAGTGATAATGATGCCTACAATCGTTTGTTTGAACTCATGGGGCAATTTGAAATTAATACGCGATTGATATACAATAAGAAACTTACTCCTGTTCGTATTTCGCATCGTGTAGGCACAACAAATGCGGCAGCTTTAAAAACAAAACCTGTTACAATTTTAAAAAATGATACAGCTCAATTTAAAAGAATTGTCATAAAAAGCAGTCCGATAAAAAGTTTAGAGCTCAACAGGATTCAAAAAGGAAAAGGGTTTTACAGAAATGATACATTGGTTTCTAAACCGATGGATTTTTCAAAGAAGAACTACTTACCTATTGCTACATTACATCAACTGATGCACCGACTTCATCATCCAGAAAAATACAATCCGAAAGTACTTTTTGAGCTTTCAGAAAGTGATCGTAATTTTTTATTGGAAGCAATGCACAAAACACCAAAGCAACAAGGTTTTACCGATCCAGAATATTACGATAGTTATGTGAAGTTTTTTATGTTTGGCGACAGTAAAGAACCCATGCCTGAGCATATTAAAATTTACAATAAAGTTGGCTATGCTTATGGTTATTTAACCGATTGCGCACATATTATTGACACTAAAAACGATGTTTCATTTACTATTACAGCGACAATTCATGTGAATAAGAATCAAATTTTTAATGATGATACGTATGAATATGATGAAATTGGCATTCCGTTTTTGGCAGAATTAGGTAGACAAGTACATCAGTTTTACCTCAACAAAAAACAGCAAAAATAATTTATGAAAACTATTGTATTCTTTTTGTTTTTCAGCGTTTCTCTAAGTTATGCGCAACAGGTACAGTTTGAAAGAGATTCTACTTTGACGACAAAGGATACCTTGTTTTTTTCTATCAAAAACAACATGTTGTCTCCGATGTTTTTCATTATGAATCCGAAAGAAAATATTCCTAAAGAGATTCAGTATCAAAGGAAAACGTTGTTGAAACCTTCTGAAAAACAGACACATTTTGTAAAAGTTCCTCGAAATATGTTGGAACACGATAGCGCTTTGGTCGATTTTAATAAATATTTTAGTTTTAAAGTCGGTTATGGCGATCCAAATACGGCAAAACATACTGATGACTATTTGTATTTATTGCCGTATAAAAAGAAAAGAAAGTTGATTCAAGGGAATTTTGGTCGTTTTTCTCACGATCATATTCGTTCGTTTCATGCTTTTGATTTTGGCACAAAAATCGGTGATACTATTTACGCTGCTCGCGAAGGAAAAGTAGTGATGACAAAAGAAAGTTCTAAAAAGTACGGACGCACACGAAAGTTTGCCAATTTTGCTAATTACATCATCATTCAACATGACGACGGAACGACTGCTGCGTATTATCACTTGAAATTTGAAGGTGTTTTGATTGAAAAAGGCGATCTAGTGAAACGCGGACAAGCTATTGGAATTTCTGGGATGACAGGTTTTACCACAACACCACATTTGCATTTTGTAGTACATACAACTTCCGAAGAAAAAGGAAATATTTCTGTTCCAATTCAATTTGAAGGTTATGTTGGAAAAAAGTTTAGAAAAGGGAAAAAATATAAAAGAAGAAAATAATTGGAAGGTTGAAAATATATACTACAAATCCTCATAAAACGTCAATCCATTACTATCCAAATCATAAAAAGCAAACTCTTTTGTGCCCCAAGCAGTTTCTCGTAATTGCGTTTGTTTGTGAAAAACTTCTTTCGTTTTGTATTCGTCAAAAAGTGCTTCGGTATTCAACACCAAAAAACGCAACATTGGACGATCAATATTATGTTTCCACTCAGAAGCATCGTGCCATTGCAAATGGATTTCAACGTTTCCACGCCTGATACCTGCATACTTCGGAGCTGTTTTATCATCGGCAAAAGCCAAGGTAAATCCTAAACTATGCACATAAAATCCAATAGAAGCAATCACGTCTTTGACAGCCAAAACAGGATGTACACTTAAAAATTGGTCGCTTGCTTTCATAACGTGACTTTAATAGTGTTTAAAGATAGAAAATTTACATTTGAGATTTCTTTTTTGATCGTAAAAAAGTATCTTTAAACAGCTTTAACAACATTTTATTACTATGAAATATTTTCTCTTTTTGTTTTTAGTACTGAATTCACTCACAACAACCGCACAAAATAGTAATGAAATTGACGGTTCGCTTTCTGAAATAGGATTTTACACAATGAATACTCCTTTGACAGAAACTACTATAAAAAAAGAACTCAAAAAGGTTTTCCCCGATATCAAGTTTGTGGATGATGCTCCAGAAAAAATTGATGGAACTATGGCATATATGGAAGCAATTACAGATGTTGCTGAAGTATATCCGGCACATGATATGGAATATCTAGCATATTTTGCAGAAGGATTTTCGAAAGAACAAAAAGAACAATTACAAACCTCAAAAAATGCTTTTATTCTCGTGTTATATTATCAGAAAAAAGATGTTTTTACACATTCAAAAAAACTATTTGATTGGGTTTATAAAAAGATAAAAGACACCGATTATGTTGTGTACGATGGTGAAGTTAGGGAATACTTCTCTCCAAAAACTTGGAAAAGAGATCGTGTAGATGCATGGGAAAATGGCATTCCTAGTGCTATAAATCAACTCACCATACACTCATACAGAAAAGATGAATATTGCCGTTCCATTACCTTTGGAATGCAACGTTTTGGCTTGCCCGATCTTATCATTGACGATTCGCCTTGTACTAATGTAACTAGCGTAAATCAACTACTTACCATTATGGGACAGTTGCTATTGGAAGGAAATAAAGTTCAAGAAAAAGAGCTGTTTATCGACTTAGAAGCGATTCAAAATACTATCTTAAAAAATTTAATTTCTGAGATTGTTTATGAAAATGCCGAGAAAAAAGCGACCATTAACTTCGATACTAATGTCTTACAAGAAGAAGGCGATCCTTTTAATTTATTATACGAAGTTAATTTTGAAAATGATGCTTATAAAAATCCACAAGCATATGAAAATGAAGTGTTTGCAAAACTATTCGGCTCAGAAGATGAAATCACACATATTAAGCATAACGAAGAAATATTAGCAGCAAGTGAACGTGCTAAGAAACATTTACCAGCATTGCAAAAACTATTCAACAACGGGTTAGATCAGTCGTCACTTCTGCTAAAAGCTCCGTTTACAACAGATAGTGGCGGTAATGAATGGATGTGGATTGAAGTTACGAAATGGGATGATGAAACGATTGAAGGAATTCTACAAAACGATCCATATTACATAAAAGACTTAAAGTCTGGCGCAAAAGTCACTGTACAACAAGCGGATGTTTTCGATTATATTTTATACAAAGCGGATGGTTCATCAGAAGGAAATGAAACAGGCAAATTGATTCAGAAGTATGGAAATTGATTTTTGATTTTTTGATTGGATTTTTAGACCGCTTTCGCTGTTAGCATCAAGATTGCTTCGCTACTAGATTTTATACTAATTCTACTATAAAATAGCATCCGAAATAACCATTCTTCCTCACAAATAGTTTTTTGAAATCAAATAATGATCTCAGAAACAACCTTGAATCATTCAATTTTTAAACTCTTGAATTGAGCGAAAGCGATTCTAAAGCGGAGCAAGTTAAGTAATTCTAATTTCAAAGTACTTCTCCATAGCTCTGTTGAGCGTAGTCGAAGTACAAATCTGCTAAAGCAAATCCACATAGAGTACAATTTTTATCAAAATGCACAACGGATTATTGCAAAAGCTCAACATCTTATCACATAGGATATTGAGCTTTTGTTTTGAGTAAAGGCAATCTTGCAAAATCTCAATACTGAATTCTCAGTACGCGATATTAAATTAAAATACGTAGGTAATTTTGGGGACAAACGCCAATCCGCCAATATTTTCGCGTACAGCGCCTTCTACTTTGTACGGCGCGTAATGCATACTAACGCCAATGATGAATTTTGTATCTTCATTAAATTCATGTTTATATTCTAATCCTGGACTGAACAGAATAGCGCCCACAATTTCATATTTTGATTCTCCTTCTTCTCCGCTGTAAAATGGATTTCGTGCATCTGTCGTAATTCCAGAAGCACCAATTCCTAGTTTTAAGTCAACGTTTCCTTTTGTAAATGAGCGAATTGTTTTTTTGAAATCTAGTGTAAAATTAACCATCATAGTACTTTTTACTTGAATGGTATCAATAGTTCTACGGTATAAAAAATCATCTTTTTGATTGGGAATTACAATTTGTAGTGTCGCACCAATTGCTTTTTTTCGCTTTAGCGGAAAGTTTCCACTGATCTCAAAAAAAGGAGCTGTTCCAAAATATGTACTTAAGTTTCCTTGTGGCATAAAAACGCCGCCACCAATAGACACTGTTGCATTATTGAATGGATCAAAACCATCCGAATTGTTTTGCGCCTTCATACCAATAATCGTTAAAGTAATGATAAGGAGTGAAATTAATTGTTTCATATGTCATACATTTTAAATTCAGTTCAAATGTATTGTGATTAACACTATTTTTATGATGGTATTCGCGAATACAGTTTTTATTTTTTGTGAAAATCGCAAAAAATATTTGGTTTATATGAAACTGTTTACTGAAAGTATATTTTAGTGTAAGATAACTCCTGAACCATTTCCTTCCGCATAGCAAATTTCTCCATTTTGAAATGTAACGCCTGTTGCAATATCGTTTTGCAATAGCAATGCGCCATCTGCGTCTATATAATCGAGTTGAGAAGCAAGTTGTGTAAGATTGGAAATTCCGATTGAAGATTCTGTCATGCAACCTGCCATGATTTTGCTATTTTTTGTTTTCGCCATTTGGATCATGTGTAATGCTGGAGTGATTCCGCCGCATTTCATGAGCTTGATATTGATTCCATGGAAAAATTCTGCACATTTGGACACATCTGCCAAGGTTAAACAACTTTCATCTGCAATGATTGGCAAGACACTTTTTTCTTTGAGTATTTTCATGCCTTCCCAATTGTCGGCTTGTAATGGTTGTTCTATGAATTCGACATTGAGTTTTTTGAAGGTTTCTGCATTTTTGAGTGTTTCTTCAACTGTCCACGCACAGTTTGCATCTACTCTAAAGGTGGCATCTGTAATTTCACGGAGCGATTGAATGATTTCCAGATCGTTTTTTGTACCTAGTTTTATTTTGTAGATCGGCCAAGGCGTTTTCTGAATTTTTGATTTCATCACATCAACAGCATCAATTCCGATGGTAAAATTTGTTTTTGGTAAGTTTTTAGCTTTAGTATTCCAAAAATGACGCAATGGTTTTTGACGTTGTTTGGCATATAAATCCCAATATGCGCAATCTATCGCACAAAGTGCAAAGTAATTGTCTTTTAGTTTTGGTTCTAGCAATTGCCAGAGTTTTTCAGGATGCAAACCTTCGTCTATAGTATTAAAAGTATCAAGAACACTTGCTACGGAAGCTTTCAGGCTTTTTATGGTACTGTTGTAATACGGATTTACGGTAGCTTCGCCATACCCAACATGAGTTTCGTCTGTAATAGAAACGATCACTGTTTTTTGCACCGTAACTGTATACCGTGAAATGGTAAAAGGATTTTTAAGTGGAAGTTCAAAGTTTTGTACAGTCAGGCGTAATTTCATTTTGGTTTCGTTTCGCTTCGCTCAATTTAAATATTCAAAATTTAATGATTCAAGGTTGTTTCTGAGATCATTATTTGATTTTACATAAAATACTAAGTTTTAAATGCGTTTCTAAGACAAATTTAAGTGTTGTTTGAAACTAATTCATACATTTCCAAATTGACACATTAAAATTTAAGTATCGCTGTCGCTCTTAGTATATTCGTATTTTAGTTTGAATTTCCAATTACTCTTAGAACTTGACCAATACCTAATACCCAAAAGCTAATGCCTATTTTTTCGCTTTGCTCAATTCAAATATTCAAAATTTAATGATTCAAGGTTGTTTCTGAGATCATTATTTGATTTTACATAAAATACTAAGTTTTAAATGCGTTTCTATGACAAATTTGAGTTTTGTTTGAAACTAATTGATACATTTTCAAATTTTCAAATTGCCAGATTAAAATTTAAGCATGTTCGTATTTTAGTTTGAATTTCCAATTACTCTTAGAACTTGACCAATACCTAATACCCAAAAGCTAATACCTATTCTTTTCGCTTCGCTCAATTCAAGAATTTAAAAATTCAATGATTCAAGGTTGTTTCTGAGGTCATTATTTGGTTTACATAAAATACTAAGTTTTAAATGCGTTTCTAAGACAAATTTGAGTTTTGTTTGAAACCAGTCGATACATTTCCAAATTTTCAAATTCCCACATTAAAATTTAAGTATCGCTTCGCTCTTAGTATGTTCGTATTTTAGTTTGAATTTACAATTACTCTTACAACTTGACCAATACCTAATACCCAAAAGCTAATGCCTATTTTTTCGCTTTGCTCAATTCCAAAATTCAAGGTTTTTCGGTTACTTCATTAATTCGTCTAACACTTTTTTTAGTGTGTTTTCGGTGGTAATGTCTAAGTATTTCGGTTCTTTCCCTTCTATGATAATTTTTAATGTCGGACAGTATTCTACATCAAAAAATGCATACGGTTTTCCTTCAACCAACAATGCGTACACAGGTTCATATTTACATTTCCTAGCAACAACTTCATAGTTGTTTTCGTTTAAAAATTCTTTTAAAAACGATGTACGTTCGTCGCCTTTGAGCGCAATTGTTTTTAACACTTCGCGCCTTTCTAGATATTCTTTGTCTTTTTGCTGTGTTTCTGCATTGTACACTTCAGCACTTAACAAACATAAGGTTATGTTTTCAACGTCTTTTATCATAGAAAGTTCTTTCATTTCACTACAAGCAACGAGCAATAGTGACAGCAGTATAAAGGTGATTTTTTTCATTGTTCATTAGTTGTAAGTTATTGTATTGTAATTGAAGCCAGACTGTCCATATTTTCCATTTTGGTTGCGCTGATAACGCGTACTATTTTTTGCATCTTGGTACGCTCGTGAGAATAAGGTTTTCCATGATCCATTGTTGTTATTTACTTTACTAGCTTCTTTGGCGAATGAATTGATAAATGCATTCGTAAAGTGTCCGTTACCCATACTTCCATTAGCATTTGTCATACAAAATGACCATTCACCTTTGCTTGAAGAAGTAGATATGAGCGATCCTTTGGAGTACAGAAATAAGCGTTTTAGCTTGTCTTCATCGAATAGGAAGCCAGATTTAAACGGAATTTCTGCAGAACGACTAGTACTGTTTCGCGAACGCGGAATGGAATTACATAAATCGCCCACGGTAATATTGAGTCTTGCGCCTTTACTTTTGATGTATTTATGAATGCTTTCTAGCCCTAAATCTGTTCCGTCTAGACTCATATTCGGGAAACGATTGTAGCTTCTTGTGTCATTGTAACCGTGTCCAGAATAGTAGAAGATAACCACATCATTCGATTTTATTCCAAGACTATTTATTTTGGATATGATACTGCTTTTGTCAAAAGTGTTTCCGTAAAGCTTGTTAATGCTATATTTTACCCCAATTTCTCGTGATGCTTTTTGGAAAAGATTCGTTACATCGTCTAAATCTCTACGTACGCTTGCACCAATTTTCGGATCGTTTGTATCTGCCACCATGACTAAATGTACTTTTACATCTCTTGTATTGGTTGTACTTGTAGAAGTAGTTTGCGTTGTAGTTGTTTGAGAATTGGTTTGATTGGTACATGTAATATTGGAAATCCACGAACCGTAATCCTGATTTGATTTTTCGAGTTTTCTAAAACCATATTTTGTGCCTTTGTAATCTCGCATATTATCATTATCACTCCAAACCAACTTTCCATCTGTCGTTTTGGCGTAGTAATAAAAAATGCTGTTTGGAGAATCTTCTACGTATACGGTTTTATTAGTATCAATAGTCCACCAACCTTTGGAAACCCATTTATTGTTAAAGTCTAAATAACGGATAAGTACTTTGATAGGCTTGATACATTTGTTTCTGAATTTTAGTCGGTAAAATTTCTCTCCAGAAGAAGAACTACTTCCCGTATTGCTTGTATTTACCGTTGTAGTCGTATTGGTTACTAAACTTGTATACGTTGTATATTCGGGTTCATTTTTCCAATAATAACTATTTATATATGCCGAAGTAAAATCTTTTGAAGGATCTAACTTTTTAAAAGAAGCATCTCTTACATTGTCCAACTTTCCATCCATCATATCATTATCATCATACGTATAGAGTTTTTCAAAGTTATTATTGGCATTGATGTTTTTGAAGACAAAATTATCAGCAGAATATCCAGTTGTGCTATTTTTTGACGAATACACCATTTCTGCGTCTTTTCCGTCAAACACAAAATACTTTGTACCATCTTCGTTGTAATGATACCTTCCAATGCATTTGTATTTTGCTACTTTGTATTCACCACTTGTCGTAGTGTATTTTACGCGAACTTTGATATTTTCTTTTTCAAAAAATTCAATTAGCGCGGTATATTGTATGCCGCTATCGTCTTTCCATTTTATTTCGTAAAAATTCTGTGCGAGACATAATTGAAAAAAGCATAGGAATACAATGGTGAAAAATCTTCTCATATTCTGGTTGTTTATGATTGGCTCATTTATGGTTATTACAATACTTATAAGGTTCGTTCAGGTATTAAGATTGTATGGATATGAGGGAGAGTTTAAATATACAATTTTATTTTTTTGTTGTCAAAAAGTCACTGATAAATAATTGTTTAATATTTTATTGGAAAGCATATTAAATTTACTGAAAACAGAAAAAAAGCGCCATATATGTGTGATGACGCTTTTTTGAAACTATTGAAAGAAAAAATGTGTGCTTATTAATACGCTTCTTCGTGAACGTTTGCTACAGCTCTACCAGATGGATCGTTCATGTTTTTGAAAGATTCATCCCATTCTAAAGCCGTTACAGAACTACATGCTACCGATGGAACTGAAGGAACCGTTAGCGACGCTGTTTCTGAAGGAAAATGTTCTTCAAAGATTGCTCTGTAGTAGTATTCTTCTTTGGCTCTTGGTGTTTGAATTGGAAAACGGTATTTAGCATTTGCTAATTCTTCGTCAGAAACTTCACTTTCTACCAATTCTTTTAAGGTATCAATCCAGCTGTAACCAACGCCATCACTAAATTGTTCTTTTTGTCTCCAAGCTACGCTTTCTGGCAAGTACGATTCAAATGCTTTACGCAATACCCACTTTTCCATACGTTCGCCATTTATCATTTTATCTTCTGGATTGATGCGCATGGCAACATCCATGAATTCTTTGTCTAAGAAAGGCACACGACCTTCTATTCCCCAAGCTGCTAAAGATTTGTTAGCACGCAAACAATCGTATTGATAGAGTTTATCGAGTTTACGAACGGTTTCTTTGTGCAGTTCTTCTGCACTTGGTGCTTTGTGAAAGTATAAATATCCTCCAAAAATTTCGTCAGCGCCTTCACCAGATAATACCATTTTGATTCCCATAGATTTGATGACTCTTGCCAATAAGTACATTGGTGTAGAAGCACGAACTGTAGTGATATCGTACGTTTCTAAATGATAAATAACATCTTTTATCGCATCCAAACCTTCTTGAATGGTAAATTTTACTTCGTGATGTACCGTTCCGATATGATCTGCCACTTTTTGAGCTGCTGCTAAATCTGGCGAACCTTCCAATCCTATAGAAAACGAGTGCAATTGTGGCCACCACGCTTCGCTTTTATCATCAGATTCGATGCGCATTTGTGAATATTTTTTCGCTACCGCAGATGTGATCGAGGAATCTAATCCGCCAGAGAGTAATACGCCGTAAGGTACATCAGACATTAATTGCCTGTGAATTGATGCTTCTAATGCTTTTCTGAGTTCGTCAATACTTGTCTGGTTTTCTTTTACCGCTTCGTATTCCATCCAATCGCGTTGGTACCATTTTTTCAATTCTCCATCTTTACTATCTAAATAGTGTCCTGGAGGAAATACTTCAATTTTGCTACAAACACCTTCTAACGCTTTCAATTCCGAACCTACATAGAAGGTTCCTTTTTTGTCCCAACCCATATATAAAGGAATGATTCCTATATGATCTCTTGCGACTAAATATGCGTCTTCTTTTTCATCATACAATGCAAAACCGAAAATTCCGTTGAGTTCATCCAAAAAAGTACTTCCTTTCTCTTTGTATAATGCTAGAATCACTTCACAATCAGATTGCGTTTGAAAGTTGTAAGAACCATCAAACTGTTTGCGTAATTCTCTATGATTATATATTTCGCCGTTAGCGGCCAATATTAATTGTTTATCTTCACTAAATAAAGGTTGTTTTCCTGAAGCTGGATCAACAATTGCCAAACGCTCGTGCGCAAGGATTGCATTTGTTGTACTATAAATTCCGTTCCAATCTGGTCCGCGATGACGGATTTTTTTTGACATTTCTAAAAGTTGAGGTCTTAGGACTTCTGTTTTTTCTTTTAAGTCGAAGGCACACACTATTCCACACATAATTTTTTCTTTTATAGTTATAATTACATTGCAAATATGTTTTTAAACTTTCATTTTAAAAACACAAAAGCTTTTTATAATTACAAATTAAAACTAAATAGAATGTTTTTTATAACATTTTAAATTATTTCACTTAAAAATCATGGCAAAACTTTCAGAGTATAAAAAAGGAAGATTTTATAGTAGAATTGGTATTATTATGCATTGCCCCAAGTACAATTTTGAATGTTGGTATCACAAATTTTAAAACAAGATTCTCCTGTACGTTTTTCAACGCCACCAATAAGCTTTTGTAATTTTGAAAAGTTTATGATAGTCGCTTTCTTTAATTGCAATGTGTTTTTTACGTATTGTTTTTTCATGATTTGATGTTTTAGATGTTCAGTATTCTTTTCTACATCTTTGAGTTACTTTATATTTACAAGAAGTAAATACGGATTTACCTTACCCGTTTCGTGATAAATGTTTTTAAAACTGGAATTTTAACATCTTAAATGAAAGTTTAACATTATGCTAAGAATAACTTTTAGTAAATTTATATCGAAAAATAAGCACCATGAAAAAGCGCTTCCTAATCACAGGATTTTTAATATTTACTTTATTATTCTCATTCAATGTCTCTGCTCAGAAGTTTAGTGATATTGATAAGAGTCCTCACGATATTAGTTATTTTAAAGCTAAAAGAAACGCGCCACCTGTAATTAAAGTTTTATATGGACGACCACAAAAGAAAGGTCGTAACATTTTTGGAAGCTTAGTTCCTTACGGAAAAGTATGGAGAACCGGCGCAAACGAAGCTACTGAGATTACTTTTTTTCAAGATGTGAAATTGGGAGAACAAGAAATTAAAGCAGGAACGTATACTTTATTTACGATTCCGAATAAAAATTCTTGGACCATTATTATAAACTCAGATACGGACGTTTGGGGATCTTATTATTATGATAAAGATAAGGATGTTGCCCGTTTGGACGTTCCGACAAAAAATACCGATGTAGTAGAATATTTTTCTATTGCATTTACAAAAGAAACTGATGGTACTAGCATGATACTAGCATGGGACAATATTAGTGTCGCTGTACCGTTTAGTTTTTAATTATTCTTTATTTATTGTTATTATTGGTTATTTAAAGAACTCAGAGGTCATCAGATCTCTGAGTTTTTTCTTTTTAGAGGTTTTAGGTTTAAGAAAAGTACCTTTTTGTTTCGTAGTTGTTCTCGATACACCAAATCACAGATTTGGCACTCGAACTGACGCTTTGGAATACTGAATGTTAATGTTAAATGCTGTAGAATATAAAATTGTTTAAGAACACTCGCGAAGCGATCCAAAAGCGTTTACCTTGATCCAAGCCGAAAGGAAACGAGCTTTGTTAATTTGACAATTTGAAAATGTACCAATGAAGTTTCAAACAAAAATTAGAATCCTGTTTGAATCTATCTAATATCTAAGAAAATTTAAAAGGCGAAGTCGAAAAGAAGCGATCCAAAACCTAATTCACCTTTTCCCCTGCAATATATGTTTCTTTTACTGTTGTATTTAGAATTTCGTTTTCAGGAATTTCCATGATATTTTTATCTAGAATGATGAAATCTGCAAATTTTCCGACTTCAATACTTCCTTTTTCATTTTCTTCAAAGTTACTGTACGCTGCCCAAATGGTCATTCCTTTGAGTGTTTCTTCACGAGATAATGCATTTTCCATTTGATAACCACTTTCAGGATAGTGTTTTGAGTCTTTTCTGGCAACAGCCGCATAGAATGTTTTAAATGTACTAACATCTTCTACAGGAAAATCTGTCCCTAGCGCAATTTGACCTGAAATATTTAAGAGTTTTTTGTACGCATATGCTCCTTTTTCACGTTCTTCTCCCAAACGATCAGCTACCCAGTACATATCGCTGGTAGCATGTGTTGGTTGTACCGATGGAATGATATTTTTGTTTTTGAACAAATCAAAATCTGTTTCGTCAATGATTTGAGCATGTTCAATTCTCCAACGTCGTCCTTGTTGACCTTTTAGTGCGCTTGCATAGGTTTTTAAAACTTGATAGTTCGCAGAATCACCAATAGCATGCGTATTCATTTGGTAGTCCGTTTTTGCGATACGATCTGCTAGTTTTGATAGATCTTCTGGACTGATAACCATTGCTCCAAAATGATTTTCTTTGTCTGCATACGATTCTTTTAAGGCTGCCCCGCGTGAACCTAATGCGCCATCTCCGTAAACTTTGAACGAACATACATTTAAAAGATCAGTTTTGTATGGTTTTTTAGAGATGTAATGCGCTACATTTTCTGGTGTATTGCTAATCATTGCGTAAACGCGCATTTTCAATGCATTTGCTTTTTGTAAACTGTCAATAAGATTGATGATTTCTTTGTCTAATCCTGCATCACTAATCGTTGTTAATCCATAAGAGACACATTCTTCTTCGGCTTCTTTAAGTGCTTGTATTTTTTGTGTACGTGTTGGTTGCGGAATTATTTTGTCGATCAAATCCATTGGATTATCAACCAAAACTCCTGTAAGTTTTCCATTTTTTTGTTGTATTTCTCCACCATCAACTTTCGTTTTTGTCGTAATTCCTGCCAAATCCAACGCCTTCTGATTTACCAAATATGCGTGTCCATCAATACGCATTAGTACTACTGGTGTATCTGGAAATAGTTTGTCTAAACGATCTTTTGTTGGAAATTCTTTAACTGTCCAATCGTTCTGATCCCAACCTCTACCAATAATGAATGTCATGTTTCTTTCTTTTTGGAAAGCTTCAATACGTTGAATGACCTCATCATAACTTTGAGTTCCAAATAAGTTAACACTTTGTTTGAATAAACCTAGTCCATAAAAATGACAATGCGCATCAATAAAACCTGGAAAAACAGTACTTCCGCCTGCATTCTTCACTTCAGAAGCTTGATATTTTTCTTGAATTTCTTCCGCAGTTCCAACAGCAACAAATTTTCCATCTTTAATGGCAAACGCTTCTGCATTAGAAAATTCAGCGTCAACTGTGTAGATTTTAGCATTGGTAAGAATCATATCTACTTGTTGTTTTTCTTCACAAGAGAAACATAGTAGTATGAGTGACAAAAGTAGTAATGGTTTTTGCATGTTGGTTTTTATGATTTAGGTTCGTTTTAAAATTTATAATAGAAGCATCTCGACTGCACTCGATGTGACATCAGATTTTCTAGATTTATTTTTAGAAAATTATTATAAATGCTATTTGGGAACTAAAAATACAACTTTTAAAATGTTTTTTCTCATTCAATTATTGATCTGAGCGAAATTCACAAAAAAAGCGTTCCATGTGATGAAACGCTTTTGTATCTGTTGTCATTATATCTTTTTAAAAATCAAATTTATAGGTTGCTCCTGCTAAGATTTGAAATTGTTGAACAGGAAAGTTTACCCAACGTTGATAATCTTGATTTGCGATGTTGTTAGCTTTTACAAAGGCAGATAATCGGTCGTTGAAACGATATCCTAAGTGTGCATTTACATCGATAAAACTGTCTAATGTTACCGTTTGAGGCGTAGAAACTACAATTCCTCCTGGATTGATAATTTGATCGCTTCGTTCGCCAATGAAGAAAATATTTGCACCTGCAAACCAATTTTCCGTGATTTGATAGTCTGCAAAGATAGAAGCTTCTATTTCTGGTAAGTTCCATGCTTCTTCTTGCTGATCGGTACTGTAATTGAAATATTCCGCCTTAGCGCCAAATTTAAAGTTGCTGGTAATGTCTACGTTGATTTCTCCAAAAACACCAATAGTTGTCACATCGTCATAAGCAACTCCAAACGAGTTTCCGTAGGTATATCCGTTTGCGGAATCTGGTGAAGGATTGAACGGATTTACTTTGAATAATGGTTTCCCCTTTTCAGACATGTACGAAGCACGCGCGTTGTAACTTACGTTGGATGTTAGTTTTCCTTTGATTCCTAAGTATCCGTTGTATTGTTGATCGGTTGGAGCAATTCCTAATGTTGGTGATACAAAGTAGTTGGTTTGTACAAAATCGTAGTAAGAGTTTTGATTCAAGTCACCTTCTATTCCACCGTAAGCGATAATATCGTCACCACTTAATCTGTATTGCGCTGTTATTCTTGGATAGATAAATATGTCCGTTTCGCTATTTTCTGTGTCTAAACCAACATAGATTCCTGCTCCAAAATTCACTGTTAAGTCATCACGAAGAATCACTAAACTTGGCGAAATTCCTGCTTTTAAAATGCTGTAATCAATGCCGCCTGTTTCTGCAAAGTTGTTTTCAAATGTTCCACCAACATAATCAATATCTACCATTGTATTTATCAATTCCCCCGCAATTTCTACTTCAAACTCTGGTTGTAGAATTAATCTATTTTCACCTGAACTGAATGCATCAAACATTCTTCTGTACAATACTTTCCCACCTTTAAAGAACGAATCGTCCATCGTAACATCGCCACCTAAATATAAGTTGTGGTAGGTTTGTTGCTCGCTGATTCCATCAATTTGCGCAGGTGTTAAAGTTACGTCTCCTGGCAAACCGTACCAATTGTAGATTTGGTGCTGATAGCCAAATTTTCCTTTCCACGATAAGTCTCTACTACGGTTGATGTATGCCAAATCGAGTTTGGTGTCGAAGAATTTATCATCCAATTCCACATTGTCAATGCCGCCTTGCGACGAATGATGACGTAAAGAAATGTCAAAAGTTTCGTCTCTACTGATGGCTCTACTTGTGTAAAAATCAAGCGCTGCGGTATTGTAGTTTCCTAAACCAAGCGAAACATATGTGTTGTATAGTTTTTCTTTTTTGGCTTTCTTTAAACCTGCCGCTCTACCTTTGGCTGGTGTAAATGTGGAAGCTACAGGAAATGAAAAGATGGAATATTTGATTTCCTTTTTCTTTCCAGTTTCTTTATCGTTCAGCGAAGGAGTTTGTTTTATTTTAAAAGCATCTGAAACCGAAGGTGTATATGGTTTTACCACGTTTACTACTTCCGTTCCAATGGTTTTTTCTTTGTCTTTTTCCTTGTCTTTGTCTTTATCTTGAGCAGTCGCCAAATTCGCTATAAAAAATATCGCTACGATAATAGTTGATTTTAATATTTGGTGTCGCATATGTTGCTTGCTTTGTGTGTTTGTGTTTGATTTCAATGTGTCGCGTTGCTTTTTAGTTTCCGTCGTCTTCGGTTTCTGTTGGTGTTACCGACGAGTTTCGTTTGGCTTCTGCATTTTTAATTTTTGCCAATTCCGCTTCTGCTTCTGCGACTTCATCTGGATATTTTGTAAAGTTTTTAATGACACTTTCTAAAATATAGGTTGCTTGGAATGAATCTTCTAAAGCATAGAAGTTTTTTGCCATGATGATTAATCCTTTTGCCCCAAATTGTTTGTAGCTTGAATAGTCTTTTACCAATTTTTGTACTACCGCATTTGAACCTTCATAATCGTTTTCTTTGTTTTTAAAGTACGCATCATAATACAATGCTTCTGCCGCCAGTTTTCCTGTGGCAATTTTTTGCACTTCTTGATAAGCTTCTTTTGCTTTGTCTTCATCGTTTGTAGCAATTGCCGAACGCGCAATAATTACATGTGCATCACTTTTGATACGATTATCTACTTTGTCGTTTGCCAATACTTTTTCAGCATAACTTACAGCTTGTGTATAATTGTCTAATTCGTAACTCGCCTTCATTAAGTTTGATTGTGCAAAGGTGATGTTCTGCGGGAAATCGGCACTTTCTTCCAAACGTTTTAATACTGGAATTGCTTTTGTATAGTTATCCGTTTCTAAGAATACTTGCGACAATCTTGCCAAGGCTTGTTCGGTATATTCGCTTCCTTCATTTTGCAATACATATTCGTAATGCGGAATTGTTTTTTGCGTTTCTCCTTTACTAAAGTACGATTGTGCTAAGTAGAAGTTTGCTTTTACCGCGTTTAATCCGTTTGGAAATTGATTGATGTATTTTTCAAATCCTTCAATCGCTTTGTCTGTATTGTTTTGGATGAATTGCTTTTCAGCAGATTCGTACGTTGCTTTGTCCAATTCGACATTTGTCACATCTACAAAGTCTAAATCTTTTACCCAGTTGGCATACACCTCAACTTGTCCCAATTCAATATAAATTAGTTTTGCGGTAGCAACTGCCTGAATTGCTTCTTCTGTGTTTGGAAATTTTGAGACTACTGATCGGAATTTCGTCAAAGCCACTTGGTTTTTCCCTGAGTTGTAATTGATTAATCCTTGCTTTAGTATTGTTTTTGGCACATACGAACTTTTTGGATATTCAGACACCATTTTTGCATACGTATCTAATCCTTTTACTGTTTTTTCTTCATTGATGTAGGTATTTCCTAATTCGTATAAAGCATCATCACGTAATGATGATTTTCTGTATTTGTTGATGAATTTTTCTAGTTCATCAATCTTTGTATTTGTTTTCCCTGTAAAACCATAACTGATTGCCTTTTGGAAATATGCATAATCTTCATCTACACCTTTTAGCGCAATGGCTTTGTCGTAGGCTTTGATCGCATCGCCGTAGTTACTGGTTACAAAATGACTGTCTCCCAAACGTAAATAACTGTCATTGATTCTTCCGGTATCATCAGCGTTATTGTTGATGAATTTTTCAAAATTTGTAATTGCGCTTGCATATTCTTTTTGTTTGAAATATGTGTACGCCAAGTTATAATCAATCGTTTGTGCTTCTTCTGTGTCAGTGATATTTGCATTGGCAAACGACTTGAAACCTTCTAGTGCCAAATCATAATTGTCTAGCAAGTAATTTGTTTCTGCTTTCCAAAATGTAGCTCTTGCGGTATATTCTGCCGATTCGTTTTCTTTTAAAGATTTGTCAAAAAATTCGAGTGCTTCTTGATATTTGTTGTCATTAAACAACTCAATCGCCCTGTAAAAAGCTACTTTTTGATACGTTTCTTTGTCGCTGTATTTTTTACTTGCTTCTAACAGATTTAACGCTGCTTCGTAATCTTTTGAAGTAATGTAAGAGCTTACTAATAATTCTTCTAATTCTGCCTGATGTTCTGTGTCAGGATATTTTTTTAGGTACGACGTTAATACAGAAGGAACACTTTCGTACGGATTCCCGATTTCATAACTCAATCGTGCGTAATTTAATCCTGCGTCTTCTTGAATTTTTAAGTCAAAATCCATTTGCGAAGCATTCCGAAACGCATTCAACGCTTGTTGTTTTTTGTCTGTATTTAAATAACATTCCCCTAAGTGATAGTATGCGTTTTGTGCTACAGAATTGCTTCCATCAATGATTTTATTGAATTGCTTGATAGCGTTTTCGTAATCTTCTTGTTTGTAATACGCGTACCCTAATTGATAGAAGTCCGTATTGTTCCAACGACGCTTTTTTCCTTTGTATTCTTTTAAATACGGAATGGCTTCTTTATATTTTTTTAGGTTGAAATAACTTTCGCCAATGATTTTATTGAGTTCTGATATTTCTTTTCTGTCTGCATTTGGCAATTCTTTTTTTGATAAATCGATTGCTTTTTGAAAATTTCCAAGCTTAAAATTCATGTCAGCTTTGAAATAGGATAACTTTTCATTGTATTCATCTTCTTCAGAAACACCGTCAAAATATTCGTTAGCTTCGTCATATTTATCTTCTTGATACGCAATGTAACCTGTATAGTATTTTGCTTGCGAACCGTATTTTTGCGAGTCTAGTAATTTTTGAAAATAGGTTTTTGCCTGATCGTACTTTTTAGACGTAAAATACGCGTATCCTTTTTTAAAGTTGTAATCTTCACGTTGCGAATTGGTCAATCCTTTATCGCCCGATTTGTCGTACCATTTTAAAGCACGTGCATATTTTCCGTTTTCAAAATAATAATCGGCAACATCGATATACGCAGAATTCCTTTTGGTACTTGTCGGATAGTTTTTCACAAAATCTTCCATCATATTATCCGCGCCAAGCTGATTTAATCGCACCGCACAATTGGCAATGTAATACGCACAATTGGCTTCCGTTTCATAATCGGAAGTTGCGCTTTTTACTTTGTCAAAAAGTGTTTGTGAAGCTTGGTATTGTTTGCTGTTATACAAATGCAGCGCTTCGTTGTATTCCTTTAAATCATGCGTGTACACTTTGGTTTTTTGTGCGTATGTTAATTGAAAACATAGCAACACAAAGCATGTGATAAATTGAAGATTTTTTTTGCTCATGAATCTTGTAGTTTTATGAGAATTGTAATGAATTTCTATTCCATACAAACTTAACGTAAATATATGTCTTTCGCCAATTTTAACAGGTTAAGAAATTTTGTATTTATAGATAGATAACGTGTGTTTTTTTGGATAATTATATCCGCGACAGCTAAAAAGCAATTTCAACGAAATATTTAGGATTTTCTTAACACTGCTATTTCTACATTTCGAAGTTTTGTAGTGACAAATATTGCATTTATTGAATTAAGTTTTTCGTATTGCAGTTTAATTGTTTACTTTGTGTATTCTATTTAAAATCACACACAATTCATGGAGCAAATTCTCAATCTTAGAAACGTTTCTATTTTTCAGCGTGAAAACTTGATTCTTTCAGATGTCAATCTCACTATCAATAAAGGTGATTTTGTGTATTTGATTGGAAAAACTGGTTCTGGAAAGAGTAGTTTTATGAAAACTTTGTATGGCGATTTGCCGTTGACAGATGGCGAAGGAAAAGTGGTTGATTTTGATTTGAAAACACTCAAAGAGAAAGACATTCCGTTTTTACGAAGAAAATTGGGCATTGTTTTTCAAGATTTTCAATTGCTTCAAGATCGTACAGTTGCTGATAATTTGTTGTTTGTTTTGAAAGCAACAGGCTGGAAAGATAAAGACAAAATGCAGGCAAAGATTGATGAAGTATTGGATAAGGTTGGCATGAAAACGAAAAACTTCAAATTTCCACATCAACTTTCTGGTGGAGAGCAACAACGTATTGCCATTGCGCGTGCATTGTTGAACGATCCGGAGTTGATTATTGCCGATGAACCAACTGGAAATCTCGATCCGCAAACAAGTATTGAAGTCATGCAAGTGTTGCAAGAAATTAATAAAAATGGTCGCACTATTTTAATGGCAACACACGATTATGCATTAATTTTAAAATATCCTTCTAAGACATTAAAATGTGATGAAGGAAAAGTGTTTGAAGTTGTTCAGAAAAATGTATAATTCACTTAAAACAACAGTTAAAAAGCTCATTCCGAGTCGTTTCATCTTTCAAAACGAGCCGTTTTTTCGGTTTTTTCACGGTGTTTTTTATTTGGGAAATGCTCACCAATGCGGCGTTTGCAAGAAAAAGTTACGATCGTTTATTCAACTTGACAACAACGATTTGCTATGTCCATTCTGCGGAAGCTTAGCTAGAAATCGTAGACTTTGGAAAATTCTTAATTCAGAAGATTATTTAAAAGGCACTATTTTACATTTTTCACCTTCACGAAATATCTACAGGAAACTTAAAAAACGTTCGGATATCAACTATGTTACGTCCGATTATGAAGACGAGTTTATTGCCGATTATCGGTTTGATATTACTAATATTGACCAAAAAGATGCTTCTTTTGATACTATTATTTGTTTTCATGTCTTAGAACATATTCCTGATGATAGCAAAGCGATGCAGGAATTATACAGAGTTATCAAATCTGGTGGAAATGTGCTGATTCAAACTCCTTTTAAAACTGGTGAAATTTACGAAGACGAACGCATTACGAGTGAAGCAGATCGGTTAAAACATTTTGGACAGGAAGATCATGTTCGTGTGTATTCTCCGGAAGGATTAAAAACACGCTTAATTCAGGTTGGTTTTAGCGTAAAAGTATTATCTTTCTCACCTCAAGAAAATGATGCTTATTTTGGATTTGCATCGCCCGAAACTGTTTTAATTGCCACCAAATAATGTTGTCAATCCTTATCCCTACATACGATTACGATATTTCTTCTTTGGTTGAAGAAATCCACGCACAGCTTGCAAAAACGGACTATATTTTTGAGATTTTATGTTTGGATGACCATTCTAACGATCAAGCAACCATCAAGCAAAACGAGCGTATTAATACGTTTTCGAATGCCGTTTATAAAGTGTTACCTGAAAATATTGGTCGCAGCCGAATTCGGAATTTACTTGCGCAAGAAGCAAAATATGATTGGTTGTTATTTTTAGATGCCGATGTAATTCCTGTAAATAAAGATTTTATTACGAAGTATGTGGAAACGATTTCGGAAGAAAAAGAAGTGATTTACGGCGGAATTTTGTATCAGAAAACAAAGCCAAAACAAGAAAATGTATTGCGTTGGGTTTACGGAAAAGAACGTGAAGCATTGAGTGTAAAACAACGCGAAGAAGCTTTGTATTTGCGTTTTTTAACTTTGAGTTTTTTGATTAAAAAGTCGGTGTTTCAAAAAGTAAAGTTCAACGAAGACATTCCGAATGCGCGCCATGAAGATACGTTGTTTGCAAACGATTTGAAACATGCCGAAGTACATCTAACACATATTGACAATCCTGTGTATCATTTAGGTTTGGATACGAGTAAGGAATTTATTAGAAAGTCGATGGAATCGGTAGAAGTACTGATTGTTTTCTTAAAAAATAACTTGATAGCACACGATGATATATTGATTACGAAAGTGTTTGCACGTGTAAAGAAGTTTGGTATACATCATTTATTATCGGCAATGTATCGTTGGTTTGGAAAACGATTTGAGAGAAATTTACTTTCCAACAATCCTTCGATGTTTGTTTTTGACTTGTATAGATTAACGTATCTTTGTTATTTAGATAAACGTCAATAATGCCACTTTTCTCTGTAATTATTCCACTGTATAATAAAGAAAAATATGTGCAACAAACTGTGCAGAGTGTGTTGCAACAGACTTTTGTGGATTTTGAATTATTGATTGTGAATGATGCAAGCACAGATGATAGTGTTGCGGTTGTTTCACAGTTTTCTGATGAACGTATTCGCCTGATTGAAAACCCGAAGAATTTAGGACTTTCCGCAACGAGAAATCATGGAATTTCGAAAGCTAAAGGAACTATTATTGCTTTGTTAGATGCAGATGATTTATGGCTTCCTACGTTTTTGGAAACGATTAAAAGCTTATACGATTCTTTCCCTGAAGCTGTTATTTTTGGAACAGATTATGTGGAAACTTATACTTCACAAGAAGATTTAGTGCCACAAAAAAACATTTCTGCATCTTTGCAAGGAACTTCGTTTTTGGTTCCTGATTTTTTTGAAGCAAGCATGTTTCAACCTATTTTTTTACAGAGTAGCGTTGCTTTTAAGAAAGATATTTGTACGGAAAAAGAAGTGTTTGATTCCAAAATTACTTTTGCAGAAGATATTGATTTTTATATTAAATACGGTTCTCAATATCGTGTTGCATATCATTATGAAGCGTTGTCGGAAGTACGTTTTGATGTTCCTAATCAGATGAGTAAGAATTCGATTGTTAGTAAAGCTTTACCCGATTTGGACAAATATGAAGATTTAGCGAAAGAGAATTCTTCTTTGAAAAAATATTTAGATTTGTATCGATATATTTTTGCGTCGATGTATAGTTTTGAGAATGCCATTCCGCAACGAAACGCCATGTTGCAACATATTGACTACAGCAATTTGACTTTCAAACAACGGCTATTATTAAAAAGTCCACGATTTGTGTTGTTGTTCTTGAAGAAAGTAAAAGGATTTTTATTGAAACGGAATATTCGAGTGACTTCGTTTTAGGTTTTTTCGCTTCCTTTCGACTTCGCTCAATTCAATGATTTAAAAATTTAATCATTTAAGGTTGTTCCTGATCGTATAATTTGGATTTTAAAAAGTATGGATTCTTTTTTGTTTTAAGTTTCCTTTGAAACTTACTCAATACTAACATCTCAATACTCAATACTTTTTTTACCACGAATTCACGAATTGTTTTTTGGTAGTTTCTTACAGAATTAATTTTCACTAATTTTTAGCAAGTTTTTGAAACTTCTTTGCGAGGAAGCATGACGCGGCAATCTGTTTGTTTTAAAGAATAATTCTGTCATGAAATAATGAGATTACTTTGCTTTCGCTCGTAATGACAGATCGCAGTTTTATAATTCTTAGTTTCCTTTGAAACTTCTCAATACTAATATCTCAATTCTCAATACTTTTTTACTTCAAAAGCTTAATATCTTCTTTGGTAATTACATAGTCTTGATAGTCACGAATATAGTCAGATTCGTCAAATTCATCAGAAGCTAAAACCAAACAAACGGCTCCGGAAGAAAAGTTTTCAAGTTCGCGCCAAATTCCGTGAGGAATGAGACATCCTTGATTTGGTTTGTTGAGTAAAATACGTCTGTTGCTCGTACCATCTTTGAAGATGACTTCAAAACTTCCGCTTAGTGCAATTAAAACCTCGTGTTGTTCTACATGTGCGTGTCCACCTCTTTTTGCGCCACTAGGAATGTCGTATAGGTAATACACACGTTTGCATTTAAAAGGAATGGTATCTTTTTCAATGACAGAAATATTTCCTCTAAAGTCTTCGATTTTGGGGATCGTTATGAGTTGAATATCAGCAACAGTTGTAGACATAGGTTAGATGTTTATGAGTTGAATCCATTGTTGGATTACGGGTTTTTCGGTAAATTTTAATATGGAAGATACTGTATTTTGTTTACAATTCATATACAATTCCATATTTTCGATTAACAGTAGCATTGCATCTTTCAAATTCGCAAAGTTTTGATCTTCAACGAGCAAACCATTGATTTTATGTTGAATGATTTCACTTGGACCCGATTTACAATCAAAAGCAATGACAGGCGTTTTTTGTTGCAATGCTTCTAGTAAAACCATTGGAAATCCTTCTACCCTACTCGATAAGACTAAATATTTTGCATTTTTGATGTATTCCGCTATATTTTCTACAAATCCTAAGAGTTTTACATGCTCATTGAGTTGTAAGTCGGTAATGAGTTTTTGCAATGCTTTTTTGTCGTCTCCTTCGCCGCAAATGAATAGTTTTATTCCTTTTTCTGCAAGTTTTGACGCGTGATAAGTTTCAATCAGACGATCAAATTGCTTGATGTCATTCTGCAAACGACCAACAGCAATAATATACTCGTCTTTTACGATCGAATTTTCTTCCTGATTCCGTTCTACGGCAGTGATATAATTAGGAATACTTAAGAGATTTTCAAAGTCGTACTCTTTTCCTAATTTGTCTTCAATTGCTTCCGAAACCGCCACGACAGCATGTATCTCATTGTATATTTTTTTGAATGTTTTTCCTTTCGGGATGTGCCATTCCGTATGATAACTGTGCACCATCATTATCATCTTTTTTGCTTCAAAGATGTATTTGTGCAGTAAGTATTCCATGAAGAAACGACTGCGCGATCGGAAGTCAATATACATGTCTGCATTGCTTTTTCTGTATACTTTTTTGAACGCGAAGAACTTCTGAATTTGTTTGATGATTTTTATGGAAGCTTCGTTTTCTCCAAGATTATACAACGTTCCTTCGTAATCGTACGTAATTTGATTTTTTAATGAAATAATTGAAACTTCAAATCCGTATTTGTGTAAAGATTTGGAAAAGTTAGCCGCTTGTTTTTCCGCGCCACCGCCACTCAAACAATCGACAATTATACAGATTTTCTTTTTAGAATTTTGCAGCATAAAGTTTTCCTACTATCTTTCACGCAAATATACTGTTTATGCGAATATTATTGGTAGGAGAATACAGTAGATTTCATAATTCGCTCAAAGAAGGTCTACAGCAATTAGGTCACGATGTTACATTAATCGGCCGTGCTGATAGCTTTAAAAACTACCCAATTGATGTTTCGCTTGAAGCTACTTTCTTCGAAAAAAAGTTTCCGAATGCTTTCCGCCAATTATTGTTTAGAGTTTGTAAGATTGATATTGCTTTTGTTGAAATTGCGTATCGCTTTTATAAACATAGAAAATCGTTTCGCAATTTTGATGTTGTACAGTTGATTAACGAGTTTCCATTTGCGACAACGCCGTTTGTAGAACGAAAGTTATTAAAATATCTTTTTGAGCATAATGAAAAGGTGTTTTTGTCTTCTTGTGGCGATGATTTTCATTATGTGAATTTTATTTTGAATGCCAATCTTCCGTATCATATGCTGACGTCGTATGTGAATGATAAAAGCACAAAAAAGTGGTTTCAGTATTCGTTACAGTATTTGTCGAAATCGCATGAGAAATTGCACCATTTTGTGATAGCGCATGTTAAAGGTGTGATTCCTGCGAATTTTGATTATGAGATGGCGTATAGAAATCATCCGAAAGTGTTGCCACTTGTACCGTTTCCTATTAATGTAGATTCTTTACAGTACAAACCTTTGACCTGTGAGGGAAAGGTATGTATTTTTCACGGCGTAAATAAGGTGAATTTTTTGAAGAAAGGAAATGATTTGATTGAGAAAGCATTGAAAATTGTTGAAGAAAAGTATCCGAATCGCGTTTCTGTAAAGACTGCATATAGTTTGCCGTATGACGAATATATTAAGGTGTATGATGAAGCGCATATTATTATGGATCAGTTGTATGGTTACGATCAAGGATATAATGCTTTGGAAGCGATGGCGAAAGGAAAAGTTGTTTTTTCGGGAGCTGAGAACGATTTTTTAGCGTTTTATAAGTTAGAGAAAACTGTACTGATTAATGCAACGCCAAGTGTTGATGATTTGGTTACAAAGTTGAGTCACCTGATTGAAAACCCTGAAGAATTGATTGATATTGGTAAGAATGCACGTGCTTTTGTGGAGGAATTTCATGAGTACGAAAGTGTGGCAGAACAGTATTTGGAACGTTGGTGCTTCGACTCCGCTCAGCACACTTAGTTTTTGTATCTCGACTACGCTCGACATAGCATATCTCGACTACGCTCGATATTACGGGTTTTGGGTTTTGGGTTGTGAGTTGTGAGTTGTGAGTTGTGAGCCAAAAAGCCATTTTTTCAAATCACTAAAAATCAGTGTCTTAAAAACTCATAGATTTGCAAAACTATGTCGTTTCTATGCAAAACCATACTTCAAAAAGATACTTTTTATTTTTTAATTTTTAATGGTCACATGCTAAAAAATTACCTTGTGTTTGACACAGTTTTATTTGACCAATATACATTTAATTATTTAATAAGATCACACAAAAGGATTTATATCTGGTCGTCTCCCCGAAGGATATCCTCAAGCTACATATTGACTTTTATTTTCATCGGTATCAAGATGTACAAATTTTCTACCCACATCAATTCCGTTAAATCTAATGTTCTATACTTCATACACTAATTGATTTCTAATGTCTGTTGAGGACACACCCAATTAACTGCCATACGTGTCGATATTTCGTATAACGACATAGAAACTTCGCACTACCTTTCGATAATACCAATCACTTCTTACTCCCGAATTTATTAAATCAAACAGACACTTTATTGTCTGTTTGATAGGTGCTGATTTGTCTATAACTTTAAAATATACAACTTGTCAAAATTATTTTGATTATCCAAAATGCCTGTATTTATGAATTACTAGAATATACAGATATAGTCTATATCAATCGAATTATTGTAAGCTTTATATTTTTATTCATCTTTAATCAATTCTGTTTCAATTGGATTAAAGAATTCAATTTCGCTTATTTTTTTTTAAATGTGTTGTGTGTTAATTGTATATACATATTTTATCAACTCTGTGTTTTATATGGTTACAAAGTTCAGATAAAAATTGTTTTTAGTTAAGTTCTTAATTACGAATGTAAAACAATTAGGGGAGTAGCTTGAGAAAAGTTATATCTTGATATTTTAGATCGACTAATACCATACCTAGTCCAAATGTTAGGTTTGCTATTCATAATTGACACAATACAGTCATTACTATAACGAATTAATTTTTTTAAACCTTCAGTCGTTTTTATATATTCGATAGTTATAAATACATTGCAAAAAGTTGTTAAATGTTTTATGGCTAAATTTTGATTTTCAATTTGTTTAAATGTCATACTTTCAATATCACTTAGTACAGTGACTTTTACAGTTCCATTGGCGATACAAACCAGCTTAGACCATTTTTTTAATTCTTCATAGGGTATTTTATTTACAAAACTTGATGCTAAAATGAATTCAGGTTTTTTATTTAAATCGATTAAGTTTGGAATAACCATTACCATACATTTTTGAATATTTTCAATTATCTTTTTAATATTTTTACTGTATGAGGAATGTTTATCAATAACCTTACTTGTAGCAACTACTAAATCAATATTTTTTTCTTTAATAGTTTTTTTTATTCCCTCAATAAGTTTGATACAAGAAGAAATTCCATGAAAACTATGATTCTTATTTTTATTGTTGAAGTTATATTTATTGACAATTAGCGCTAATTTTTCTTCTGAATTACGTTTGGGTTTTTCAAACCAATCGTCATCAGACTGAAGTATATGTAATGCATTGAGTCCATTATAATTATAAGTATAAGTATTTAACAAAAAGAAATCACACTTTTCTTTTTTAAAAAAACTAATTATATAGTCAATGGTGTCATAGCTATTAAAAGCAAAATCTACGGGTATCAATACTCTTTTCATACTATTAACTTTTTTTAAATTACTTTTGACCTGTATTTATGCACTGATTTTAGAAATGATAATCTTTTCTTGTAATTCATTAAAAAACGCATCTTTTAATTTTCTATATTTTTCAATATGAAATAAGAACATTCTTCTGCATTCTTCGTGCTTTCCGAGAAAGTTCATATTACAAGAAGTATCCTCACATTTATCTAAATTTATGCGAGTATTTTTATAATCGATAAGTGCTTTAAGAAAAACATCATTATCAATTTTTTTTATTTCAAAGTTGAGAATTGTTTTCTCAATTTCTATTTTTTTGTCTACTGCAAGTGATTTATAATAATCATTGAAAACTTCTAGTTCTTTTTTAACATTTAACAAGTGATTGATCCAGTTTTCTAATTCTATATTATTTATTTCATGTACAACTTGTACTTGAGTATCTTTACTACTAATTGTTTTATGGATTTTATTCATAAGTATATATTTTAAATTAGAACTTTAATTTTTTCTTGATTTTTATCTAGTCTTACTGATTCAATAATTATTTTTTGTTCTCCCGAATTGGAAGTACATTGTATATTATCATTAGAAGAACGACCTATAAGTGACGCTCCTAAAGGTGTAAGTATTGAAATTTTGTTTTTTTCAATATCGACTTCTGTCGGGATTACAATTTGTAAGGTTTTCTTCCAATTATTTTCAGCAGAAATTGACACAATACTATTAAAACGAATAATATCATTTGGCATTTCACTTTCGTCAACAATTAGTGCATTTTTAAGTTCTTTATTTAATTGTAATAGAGAATTTTGAACTTCAAAATCTCCTGTATATCCTGAGATATTAAGAATACGTTTTAAATACACGTACTCCTTTTTTTCTAAAATTAGACTGCCGTATTTCATTATCTTAATTTAAGACTTATCAATAATCTACTTAAAAAGTCTAAAGCACTAAAGTCTTTTATTTTAGAAGTTTTCTTCTTCTTCAAGACATTTATATCAGCTCCTTGTTTAATAACAATATTCGTAATTAACACATTGTAAATCATATGATATTTATTAGTAATGTTTATGTTTTATTTTTTGTATATTCTCATTTATTATTTTCTAAAAAAACATTTACCTGTGTTAAGGTATTTGCCTGCATGAATTCAGAAATTAGAATCTATCAACTATATGGCAATCAATATGCCGTTATTTTTTAAATACACGTAAAAAAGCTTCAAAACCCCTATATTTAGAGGGTTTTTGAAGCTTTTTGGTTATAATTTAATTTATTATTTAGC
>NZ_DS544873.1:28405-137117 GCF_000154725.1 Kordia algicida OT-1 | reverse complement strand
TTACCCATTCGGGTAATTATGAACCGCTAAGAAGAAGTTAATTCTCTAGTTTATTTCGTAAAGTTTTACGATCAATTCCAAGAATTTTAGATGCTTTAGTTTTATTATTATCAGTAGCATTTAATACTTTTAAAATGTAGCGTTTTTCTATTTCTTTTAAAGGTAGTAATCTGTTATCGTTTGGAAAGTCAATATTAATCTTTAATGTATCGGGTAGATGTTCAACTTCTATAATTCCATCACACATAATTACGGCATGTTGAATCACATTTTCTAACTCTCGAATATTTCCAACCCAATGATACCTTTTCAAAACCTCTAAAGCTTTATTGCTAATTTTTATAAAGCGATCTTTATATTCGATACCATATTTTAGTAAAAACTTATCAACTAATAGTGGAATATCTTCTTTTCGTTCTCTAAGTGGAGCAACATTGATTTCAACAACCGTTAAGCGATAGTATAAGTCTTCGCGAAAGGTTTGTTTTTCAATCATTTTTTTAAGATCACTATTAGTTGCGGCAATAATACGAACCTCAATTTTTTCTGCTCTTTGTGAACCAACTTTTACAACCTCTTTTTCTTGTAATACGCGAAGCAATCTTGATTGTACAGCTAAAGAAGCATTTCCGATTTCATCTAAAAAGATTGTTCCATTATTTGCCGCTTGAAAAAAACCATTTCGATCTTTTTCCGCACCTGTAAACGCTCCTTTTGTATAACCAAAGAGTTCAGATTCTAATAAATTTTCTGGAATACCACCACAATTTACTGTAATAAATGGCGCTCTTGAAAATTTACCTTGATAATGAATAGCACGTGCAACAAGTTCTTTTCCTGTTCCGCTTTCGCCCTTTATAAAAATCGTAGCTTTATTATTTTTAACCCGTTCAATAATTTGAATTACGTCATTGATTTTTTCAGACTTTCCAATAATATCTCCATACGCTTGTTGGGTTTGTTCAGACAAGTTTACTTTTGTATTTGATGCTAGATTATCTTTCGGACTGAATGATTTTTCAATTGCTGTTTGTAATTCTGCTTTTGTAAATGGTTTGGTTAAATAATCTACAACACCTACTTTTATAGCAGTTAAAGAATCTTGTACTGATGGATAACCTGTAACCACAAGTTTTGGTACATTAGGATAATGCTCCGAAGCAAATTTTATCAATTCAAAACCATCTACTTCGGGCATTTTTAAATCTGTAATCAGTAAATCAATATGTGTATCTCGTAGAATGTGTACAGCTTCCTTTACTGAGATCGCTTTGTAGGTATGATAGCTCCACGATTTTAAATGTCGTTGTAAAAGTTCTAAAATATCGATATCATCATCTACGATAAGTATATTCTCTTTTTGTAAGTTCATCATTTAAAATTTAGGAAGTGTTACTGTGAACGTTGCGCCGTTTTCTACATTATTTTTTGCTGTGATAGTCCCGTTATGACTTGCTACAATACCGTGTACAACACTTAGACCAAGACCAGAACCATCACCAATTGGTTTTGTAGTGTAAAACGGTTGAAATACTTTCTCTAAGGCTTCTTTAGACAAACCAATTCCTTGATCTGAAACTTTAAGTATTATATTTTTTGAGGTTTGAAAAGCTTCAATAGTGACTAATCCGTTTTTTGGAGAAAAATAAATTGCATTAATAATTAAATTGAAAATGATTTGAGTCAACTGAATTTTGTCAGCTCGTAAAAAGAGTTCTTTATTTATAATTTTAATCGTATAATTTACACTTGCCTTTTTAAAAGAGGCATCAAGTAATGAAATGGCATCTTTGATGATTGGATTAATGTTTAGTTTTTGAATTTCTTGTGGCATTTCGCATGCAAAGAACATAAGTTTTTTAACAACTTCCCTAGCAAATATTGAATTATCAATGATCTTATCTAAGTCTTGTGTAACTTGATAATTATTTTTCAAGTCATCTTTCAATAACTCTGCAAATCCTAAAATATTAGCTAAAGGAGTATTTAATTCGTGGGCTATTCCAGCGGTAATTTTACCAAAAATTCTCAAACGGTCTGAATGTTCCATTTGTCTTTTTAGTAATTTTTCGTTTTCCTGTATTTCAATACGCTCCAAAAGATTGCCTAACTTTAAGGCAACATTATCAAGCAATGGCTGTTCTTCTATTAAAAATGATAAGCTTTTATCTGATAAAGAAGCAGTAATTCTACCCTTAATTTTATTGAAAATTACAATATTAGAAAATAAGGTAACATTACTATTAACTTTTTTAGTTGTGTAGTTTCCAATGGGAGTCTCAATAGCAATTTCTGTTTTTTTTGGTAGTTGAAATCCTTTTTTTAAACTCAATGCTATGGCACGAAATGTATTATTCATTTCATCTACGTCTGCATTGACAATGATTGATGATACTTCGTAGAGACAAGTTAATTCCTTAATACGTTCTTTTAAAGCTTCTTCTGTAATATTCATAAAAGTACTTTATCGTGTCAAGCTATTAGCTTTTTTTTGGATTATACATCACTACAATTTGAACTATAATGGCAAGAAGTATTAAAATGTAGATTTCGATTTGAGTAAATAGTTCGACAGTATCAATAGCTTTTTTGCTGATAGACATTTGTTTTCTTCCTTCGTCTAATTGAATTTTTGATAGACTTGCCAAGTTGCTCTTTAAATCGGTAATTTTATTTTTTAAAGAAGAATTCTCAGTCAAATTTGATTGGATATACTTTTGTTCAATAGTATCTAAAGCTCCTAAATTCGTTTTAAAATTTTTGAAAATAGTTTGTTCATTAGTAGTTAATTTCGTTTGCTCAAATCTTGAAACAAGTTCTTGTAAATTATTATTGATTTGATAATTTTGTTCAGTAAAAAATGAAGAATCAGTTAAAGCTATTGCAACTTCTTTTTTATGGATCGATTCTAACATTTCAAATATTAAATCATTTGCAACAAGTCTATCTTCATAAATTGTTGTAATAGAGTCTTTAACTCTTACAAAGTTACTTCTATCGATTAAATTTGTTAAGGCAATCAAGCCTAAAACCATCAAAATTCCTAAAACCCATTTTATTTTGTTATATACTGTCATAGCTATAATTTTAATTAAGATAAGCGTTAGTAAAGATACGATAAAAAAGAATAATTTAATATATAATGACAACTCGTAGAACGGTTTAATTTGAAGCTTTCCCAATTATCCAAATCTAATTTACCTATAAGCGATTTTCTTTTTATTTGTTCATTTACGTTATGTTTTTTTATGTATTTTTCATTTTTTGGTCACTAAGGAAAACTAATATTTTCAAGTGAATAAAATTAACTAAAAAATCAGTTGAAAATATAGGGCTTAAGGCATCAAAAGTGTACTGTTTCAAATTAATGTTAATTAAGTAAATCAATATTTTTTAGGGTTGAAATTCGTATGTTTGATAGTAATCATGCAAAATATTCACTTTATGCTAAAACCAAATTCAACATCTGAAAGTTCTTTTACAAGAGAAGAAGAAACAAAACTAAAAGTTACAAGATCGAAAGGTGTTTCCATAGAGTTAATGTTAGAAATTAAACAAGAGTTAGAGAATATGCTCTTATTTGCCATGCGAAACGGTAAAATTATTAATACGCAAGTAAATCCCTTAATTGAGAGCAATAATTTAGATAAATTGATTCAAGCTCATAATATTCTGGTAGAAAATATTAAGCCAGCTACACCTAAATCAGTCAAATATTTGAAAACATTATATAATAAAAAAAGAGGTACAAAACTGATAAGTACATTACCCGTAATACGAAATTTGATATTTCTAGCTTTGGTCTTTTTAATACTTTTTATTGGTACGTCTGTATCGGACAAGGTAGATATCAAATCATTATCCAAAGGTATTTTAGATAATCAAGGAGAATCTTTATTTTATAATTTACTATTTTTATGCTCAATGTCAGGTATTGGAGTGGTGTTTTATCTACTAAAAAAAATAAGTTTAAGCATTAAAAATGGAGCTTTAGTTCCTGAACAATCAATTTATTATGTAGCCATAATTATTTTAGGTATTATAGCAGGATTAATGCTTTCAGAAATCATATATTTTGATAGTAGTGACAGATCATCCATATTTAATAAGTGTATCTTAGCACTTGTAGGTGGATTTTCTTCAGATGCTATATTTAGTATACTAAAAGGAATTGTAGATAAAATCAAAACTATTTTAACAGTAAAGAAATTTTAATTAAAACTATAATTATTTATTAATTTTTTCATAATAATAGTAAGTGGAAATGGTATTATTATACCTTCTGGGTCAAATCTTTTTTAATGCTTTCTAAAATATCAATTTTTAAGTTGGAAGCTATCGCTGTAATTACAGCAAGCCCATTTAATTCTATAACCGAAGTCTTTCTTTGTAATAGATTTTATACCCAAATATAAAAACAAGTGAAAATCTGAAAATCACTGTTTTAAAAATTTATAGGTTTGCAAAACTATGTCATTTCTATGCAAAACCATACTTCAAAAAGATACTTCTTATTTTTTAATTTTTAATGGTCACACACTAAAAAATTACCCAGTGTTTAGTGTGTCCTTTTTTTGACCAAAAATACTTAATTATTTTTGACAAGCCATATGTGATTATTTATTTATACTTATATCAATACTGATTATTATCTATTCCTTAATTTATAATTTTGACTTATAATCATTGTATGATAATTTTGATACACTTAGATATAGTAATATATTGCCAAAAAATAAAGTTTCAATAACATTATAAATTTTTAAATTTTTGATATTTAAAAATTAAATTTACACAATCATACTTTTTTTTAATAATGAATAAGCCCTTAAAATCCTTTTTGAAGCAACTTAATATATTAGATGCTGTTTTCTGTAAAGATAATGGAAAGGAATATTACGGCTTTATTTCAGAGGTTCAGAAGAAAATAGAAATTATTAAACCTGATGCTTATTATGTCTTTAATAACAAACCTTTAATATTATTCTTTGATTTAACTTATGAAACTGATAATAATAGAGAAGCAGAAATTCACAAAAAGGTTTGGTCATTTGATAATTCTCCTGTTATTTTTGTTATAAAAGGTGAAGAAATAAAAGTTTATAACGCTCTTAATTACTCAAAAAAAGATGAGCATTTAGAAGAAATTAAACTTTCTGAAAATGAAAGAAATAGTAAATTCTCATTTTGGGAATTGCAAAGTGGTCATACATGGCAATGGTTACAAATGGAATATTTTGAAAAACGTTCAAAAAATCAGAAACGTAAAAGAGTTAATGAACAATTATTTCAGAATATTAAACAAGTAAGACAATATTTAACTAACAAACATTCTGAAAACTCTTTAAATGAAGAAGATGCTAACTCTCTGATATTAAGATTAATTTTCATAAGATATTTAATTGATAGAAAAGTAAAAATTGATAACACTTACTTACCAGGAAACTCAAATGATGTAAATGAAAGAAGAAAAAATTTTATCGAATTAATAAAAAAACCCTTAAAATTAAATTTATTATTCAAAAAGTTGAACACTAAATTTAATGGTGTACTATTTAAAAAACAAAATTTAGTTTTAACTCAAAAACAATCTAACGATTTAGCAGATATTTTTAAAGGGGAATTACAAGATGAGAACAATCTATTTAATGGATTTTTCTTTGAGATTTTCGACTTTTCTATAATACCAGTTGAAGTCATTTCTGGAATCTATGAGTCTTTAATAGATGAAAAGACAAGAAAACTTGATTCAGCAGTTTACACACCACCTTTTTTAGTAGAATATATTTTAAATGATACTGTTGATAAATATTTGGAAGAAAAAAATATTTCAGAATGTAAAATATTTGAAGTAGCTGTCGGTTCAGGTATTTTTCTTGTACAAAGTTTGAGAAAAATGATTGATAAGGAATTAGAATTAAATCCTAGTCAATCTCACAAAGAATTTAGTAAGAGGATTAGACAAATAGCAACAAGAAATTTATTTGGTGTAGATATTAATGAAGAAGCTTTAAAAGTAACTTGTTTTTCTATTTATATTGCTTTATTAGATTATCAAGATCCGAAAGATATAGATTCTTATGAATTTCCAGATTTATTAGATAAAAATTTATTTAAAGCAAATTTTTTTGACACAAATCATCGTTTTAATAAAATAATTAAAACAGAAATTCCAAAGTTCATTTTGGGAAATCCTCCCTGGAAAAATGGAAGTAAAGACAAAATCCATGTTGACTATTTAAAAAGTAATAAACTTTCAGGTGTAGTTAGTGATTATCAATTAGCTCAATCTTTCATATTAAGAACTAAAGATTTTTCACAGAACAATCTTAACACTCCTATTTGTTCTTTGGTTGTAACAAGTAAGGTTTTTTACAATAATAAAGCAATCAATTTTAAGAAAAGATTTTTATCAAAATTTAATTTAACAAAGTATCTTGACTTGTCTCCTGTCAGGAGAGATATCTTCAAAAATGCTATTAATCCTTCTGCAATAATTTTATTTAATTATGCCAATGATGAAATAACAAATAAAAATCAAGTTAAATTCTATTCCATAAAAAAGAATCTTTTTTTGAAAAAGTTTAATATGCTAATTTTTGAAAAACAAGACATTAAAAATATTCCTCAAGAGTATTTTATGAGATATTCCTACATGTTTAAGGTTGCTACTTATGGAAACACATTAGACTTTAACTTTATTAAAAGAATTCTAGAAAATTCTAACAATTATTCACTTAATAGCTTATTCAACGATAATTCTATTATTTCTGGAAAGGGCTTATTTAGGGGGACTCCCAAAAAGCACTACCCCTATCTTGAAGGAAAATCCCTAGTAAAAAGAAAAGAATTAAAAGAGTATTATACCCCTTTTAATGATAAATATTTCGTGTTCAAAAAAGAAGACACCTATTTAGAAGCAGGTAGAACAGAAGCGCTATTTAATGGAAAAAAAATAATTATTCAAAAAAGCACAGATAAAGAAACTAATATTAAGTTTACACTATTAGAAAATGGATATGCATTTGACAGTACAGTTTATGGAATAACTTTCGATGATTCGAACAAGCATTTACTTAAAATTATTTTTTCAATTTTTCTTTCTAAAATATATACATACTATCAATTTATGACTTCGTCAAGTTGGGGTATATATCGACCAGAATTATTAAAGACAGAACATTTATCATTTCCTTTTATAGCTCCAAATAATGAGGAAGAAAAAGTTTTAAATTCTTCTGTAGATTTATTCTTAAATAATCTTAAAAATCATTACGAAAATTTTTCTTTAGGTAACATCGAAATTGACAAAAATTCACTCTTAAAGATAGATTCAACAATCAATGAGCTTTATAAGGTTAATGCTTACGAAAATGACCTTATAGACTATACTTTGAATGTATCCCGTTATCAATTTCAAGAAAATAAACAATATTTAGTATCTAATTTTTCTGATGACAAGACAAGCTACAGATATAAAGATTTTGTATTAAAAGAATATGCTAGCGTTTATCTTAAAGAATTTAAAGAAATTTATTTAGATGAATATATACAAGTGGAAGTTTATCCCTTAGCCCATTTTATTGCTTTAAACTTTGTTTTCACATTGAAGAAACCAAAAAACAGTATAATCTATCCAAAAAACAAAAATAGCGAAAAAGAAGTATTAAAACGACTAGCTCATAATTTAAGTATATCACAACTTACCGATACAACAGACGCTACAAAAAACTTATTTATTCAAAAGGACATAAAAGGTTTTGAGGATAACTCTTTTTATATTATAAAACCGAACGAATACAAGTGTTGGCATAAAGCTATTGCTTGGTATGATGTTGCAGAGTTTAAAGAAGCAATTCAAGAGGCTGAAATAAATCAATTAAATCAAGATATTTAATGAGAATAAGTGCCTTTAATTTTTCAAAAAACAGAAAACATTTATCATTAACCAAATTAAGGATTAATAAAATTCTAACATGTATGATAAGCAGTTATGAGAAAATCCTTTCTGATGGTATAATCTTTAATTACGCTGATAAAGGTAGTATTAAAGAGGAGGATTATTTAAGAAATCGTTTAGTAGATGATTACCTTGAAAACGAATTAAATTCTATTAAAAATTCAACAAATAATTTCACTGTCAACAAAGAAGTTTCAGAGGAATATAGAAGTTCTTTAGATGGTCTATTACATAATGATCCTATTGATATTCATATTGTTGATTACGCTTTGAAAAACTCTTGGGGACAAAATACTAAACCATATTTTGCTATTGAATGTAAAAGATTAGTTAACTCAGTTTCAAATTATGTTAATGATACAAAAAAGGCTACAGAAAGAGATTACTCAAGATTGAGACTACCCTTTGAGGGACAACTAGGTTTCATAGAAAATAATAGCTGGAAACACGATACTGTCGTTCGGCTGATTAACAGAAACCTAGAATCAAATTCAAGTATAGAAACAACTCAAAAATTAGTAACTTTTATTTTAAAAGATAATTTTGATGCTTCTTACATTTCCAAACACAGGAAAAAAAATAAAACTTTATTTTCTGTTTATCATTTATTTTTTAATTATTGTAAAATTACATGTAATTAACATGTTGAAATACTTCAAGATTTTAAATAGGGGTTTAAGAAGCGTAGAATCTTCAGAACAACATTATACAAAAGGATTCACATCTGGTCGTCTCCCTGAAGGATATCCCCAAGCCACATATTGACTTTTATTTTCATCGGTATCAAGATGAACAAATGTCCTACCAACACCAATTCTTTTAAATCCAATATTACGAGCTTCATACACTAATTGATTTCTAATATCTGTGGAAGGTACACCAATATCAACTGCCATACATGTGGGGATTTTGTGCGATGACCTAGAAGCGCCACCCACCTTGCGATTATGCGCTTCACTTCTTGCTCCAGAATTTATCCAATCAAATATCGGATAGCCTGTACGCATTTCTAGCTGTTCTAACATCATAAGCAAACGTCTATCCATACAATTTCCTGATCCTGGCACATCAGGACTATCAAAGACTGATAAATCAATTTTACGAGTTACCCTGCGCGTGGATTTCTTCGACTGTTTCGTCAATCTGTATACAAAATAGACACCTATGGCAGTTAGCGCAAAAGTGCCTATTCCTATATAAAATAACTTATGATTATTTTGAGCCACAACCACAACCTTTCTTTTCTGAAGCTTTTCCTTTTTTATGACGTACATACAGATCAGAACCTAGCTTAAATGTACTAACCAATAAGAATGCTCCAAATAATAAATTTAATGCGCCACCGCCTTTATTTATGTTCATAGTGTGCTACTTTTTATATTTTTTAATTTCCGTTTCTAATTCACTGATACGATCACGTTGCTTGATGATGATTTGATTCATCTGAGTATTCTTACTCTCAAGCTTTATAATGGTTTGACTCATTTCAGCATTTTTAGCTTCTAATCGCCCAATCCGCTCACGTTGTAAGATATTTTTACTCTCAAGTTCTTTGATACGTCTATCCATATTTTCAGTCCATAGCTTGTAATTTTCAACTACCAAACTATTTGCCTGTGTGTTTAGATTATTAATCTCTGCATTTTTAAAACGTTTGTTCATCCTAAATTGAAATAACATTTCAATGAGTTTCCAAAAACCCGTTGCACTAAATACAATGGCACAAATCTTTAGTATTGACATAACACCTTATTTTAAAATTAGTATACCTGATGCCACTGCCAAGCCAGTAGTTAAAATCCATTTGACAAACTTCCCGCGTCTTATTTGTTTGTCCCTGTTTTTAATTATTTTATTTAGCTGATCTATGTGAAGCTGGTCATTTGTTTTGATACTATTCAAGTTTGTGATCTTGGATTCCAAACTGAAAATAATCAGATCCTTTTCATTTAGTAAACGCTTATATCTTGTGATATCAATTTCAAATAAATTGATTACACTATCCTGGTAAATGCTATACTCAAATTTCTTGGCAATAAATCTTGATTGTTCTATAGTGAAGCAAAAGTATTGTTCACGCTCAATGGTTTTTCTGATCGGTTCTAATGTTTGAGAAATACAAATAAAGTTCCATATCAGACATGCGATTGATAGTATTAATTTTCTCTTTAATCTCATAATGTAGATTTTCAATGATAAGCTGATTTTCATTGATTGCAGTAAGTAAGCTATCATTTAACTGTTGTCTTTTAAGTATCAATGAATCAAGCTGTAAATTCTTGTGTTCTAATTTTATATTTTCTTGCTCAAGCTTGATAATTTTTTGATGATCGATTCCTTTTGGATTGAAATAGATCATTACACCAATATTTATAGCAACCATAACCGCAATACAACTAATGAATATTCTAATTCTCATAAGCAGTAGGCTTTGGCTCTTTTATCTGAAACAAGTATCGAATAGTTTTTTGCAAAAGTAACTTGTGAAATACCAAAGCAAATACAAAGGATTGCAGTAAGATTTCTACATCAGTGATTGCATAACCTCTGATGAAATAAATAGCAGTTCCATATAATACTCCAATGATTAATACGCGGTAACGAGTTGCAATTTTGAATCTGAAAATTTTATAAAATAATCCTGTTACGTATTCCGTATTGAATCCGTATGAAATTAGAATGAAGGTAAATATATACGCCCAATCAAGCCTACTGATGTAATTCGATAATTGTGTGATGATCTCTGTCATGTGTTCTATGTTTTTAAATGTGATTTAATGGTTTGTAATTCTGCTTTTATAGCGGTTAATTGTTGGTTAGGAACAAAGTTTTTTACAAAATTTGCAATCACAATAATTGCCACTCCACTCAACAATAAGGCTACTATAACTTTTATCATTGTTTGATTTGTAAGGGTAATGGTTACTTCTGTTTTTAGTCCATCCTTGTCAACAAGTCCACCGATCAAATCTTTAATACTTCTTTTTTGTGGCATTTCTTTTCTTTTTACGTTTGCCTTCCATGTTTAAATCTCTGTAGAGTTGTTCGGTAACATTATCAGCCTTTAAATAACGTTTGACACGTTCTACCGTAAGGACATCATAATCATCGGTTACAACTCCGCTAGCACCATGATTTTTAAGCATGTATACTTTTAAGTTCCACACACGCTTTCCCTTGCTTCCTAGCTGTAGCGGGAAATCATCATTTGCTACTTTTTCTTCTTCAGCTATGGTTATCTTGGTTGGCTGGTTAACAACAATGTCATTGATAGTTGAAGTGTCCTTTGTAGCTACAGCTATATCTTGCACTTGCTTATCTGATTCTTGAATCTCAGGTAGTTCTAATGCTTGATTATCCGTATTATTTTCTAACTGAACCTTTTTATCCTGCGCTTTAGAAATGGATTTTTCCATAGAGACATTTTTAATAACGCTGAGATTTGTAGTAGTTTTTTGCAAGCTAGAGTCATCAGAACTCATTGGCAAATTAGCTGACTTTTTTTCTGTTGTTTCAAACTTTTCTGAGTTTTTATGCTCATCAATAATAACAAAGTCAGCATCTTCTGTTTCTTGTTGTTGCTTTAATGCTTCTTCTTGATTCCTTAAAATGCAGTACACAATGTATCCACATACCAAAATTCCACCTGCGACTAAAAGTCTTTTTTTTAAACTGATTGATTCCATTATTTTCCTAGTGTTTGTAATGCTTTTTTCATGTTGTTAATATCTGTAGCGCTAAAAGTTGTTTTATTTAATTTACTCTTTGCCGCTTTAGCTGTTTTCGGACCATATGCGCCATCAACGCCATCACGCTTTGCGCCCGTTCTGCCCAAATCTGCATTCAAGGTCTTTAGATAGCGTTGTAAAACTCTCACTAGACTACCGCGACTTCCATATTTGACAACGATTCTTGAGGAACTTGTCCCTGTAGGTGTCGTAGTTCTTGTTGTGGAAGGAGTATATGGCGGTGTACTGTATCTTGAAGGTATCGTAGGAATGCTAACGGTAGTTTCACTCATTTTTGTTGTTTTATCACGTTCCTTTTTTTTCTTGGAACTCATTACATAGTAAGCAATACCAATCCCCGTGAGTACAACCACAACACTTCCTATGATAATCGGTGTTTTGTGCTTTGTAAAGAATGACGATGTTATTTGTTTTTGATTTTTCATTTGTTTGTCTGTTTTATGATAATTTATAATTAGGTAATCGGTTTATGTATTTCCATACGTATAGTTTCATTTCCGAATGACTTAAAAAGCTGTTGAGATGTTGCCACAAATCTTTTTGATTGTGGTTGATGTAATAAGCTTTGGATAGACTTGCTACGTCTGTTTTACTTTGCAATTGTTTGAAAACGTCTCTAACGGCGTATTCATCGTCATTAAAAGTTCCCTTTGCATTGTGAAGTGTTTTTACTAAACCTTCTGCCGTTGACGCGCTAAAAACAATGATATTTTTTGGCGCAACCCACTTTTTTACATCTTCCATATAATTCATGTTAAAGGGTTTGTTCCAATTGGGTTCTTGTTTTACCGAAGCTGTGGTTGATGTGTTTATTTTTATTCCATTTCCAATATTGGATTGTGTAGATGCTATGGAGTAGCCTTGCGTATTACTCCCCTTTGTTTTGAAATAAAAAAATGCACCAACACCACTTAAAACAAGCGCGCCACCACCAACTATCCACCATGTATTTTGTGTGCTTTTCATATCTTATGCAGTTCTGTAATTTGGTTTTTTATTGACTATATCTAATACGATCTTGATTTCATTTTTATCGAAACGATCTTTTAAAACATCGATCAAATTCACTGATTCATCCCCACCTTGAAAAGCCTTCGCTACTTGGGAAACTTGAACCTTGTCTTTGAGTTTTCTAAACACGCTGTATACTTTCTGCTCATCGTCGCCACCTTGATACCAAGCACCAAAGGCGCTTTTAATTTGATTTGCATAGTATAAAGCGGTACTTTCTTGTAAGGCTATAACACTCCCGCTTACCCTTTGAGTAACCTTGTCTAAATAATGGATATCAAAGGCATTTTGACCACCTAAACCATTTTTAATTGGTTCTATTCTCGCGCTCAGGGCAATGAGTAATTTGCTTGTTAAGCGTTCTTGTTTTTTAGTGCGATCTCTAATGATGAAACTACCAATTAACAGTATTCCAACTCCCGCGCCCGATATGATGAATATGCTTTTTTTCATTTGCCTAATAATTTTGTAACGCGTCCTGTTGGGCTTAACATGGCTAAATCTTTAACGCTTAGATTTTTTGATGAATTTCGAAGTACCACAACAACACCTATCAGTACAATGATTAATAGAATTGGAATCCCAATAGATAGTATTTTTGTCATGCTTTTACTGAGTCCCAAAATATTACTACCGATCTCAGAGATATCGGCAATAGTTCGCGTGGCTAGGTTTGATACATCTAAATCATTTGCTTTTAACCACTTGTTAAAGGTTGGACTTGTGGTACAAAAAGTAGAGCCGTTAGACTTCCAAGTAACCAGCCAAATCATTTTTGCATTTTGTTTTCCAAGCTTATTTTTTAACTGCCTGTAGTAACTTGTCCAAAAGTCACAACTATCATCCGCTTCAGGAACTAGAAATAATTGATTCTCAACTTGTATTTGAATTGCCATTGTTAAAGATTAAAGATTGAATTGGTATATTCTCTGATTTGCCTTTGTGAAAAACCTTGATTTTTAAAGTATGTTTCTAATTTCCTCTTTTGTCTGATTTGAATTCGGATGCACAATCTCTTATGATATCTCGACGATATTTCTCTAGCAATCCAAAAACCTACGGCAATGCTTATGAGTGTTCTCATACCTTTTCTTGCGGTTTCTTGTAAATATTCTTTTCTGGTATACCGATAGAGACAAGCCAATCACTTACGCTAAAAGCTGGACTATCTTCTGCTATTTTGGTAGGTACTTCATTGAAACCCATAATCACGATATTTGGAAAACGAAGCACATAGAATTTTACAATAGTTTCAAGTGTTTGTTTTTGGGCATCGGTACGGGTGTCTTTATCCCAAGCTTCCTTTAGAGTACGTCCACCTACATAGGCGATGTTTTTGGCAATCCCTGTGAGACTTTCAACTCCCTTTGAGATTCCCCATACATCGGTTTGTGTTGGATTGTCCTCATTGATAATTACTTGTAAACTTCCATCGAAAGGAATCAGATAATCAAAGCCAGGACGATTAAATCCAAGTCCGTTATTGCGCTTAGTCTGCGTATGCTTTTTTATAATGACATCTTTTCCAAAGTCCTTTGCCTCAGAAGTGTCGGTACTGTGTATAATTAGATAATCTATTTCTTTCATCTTTGTTTTGTTTTAGTTATTGTGCGTTTTCAAGTCGTCTAAAACCAAGTAATCTATAAGCGGGATATCGCTGTATATTGACCTGATTTTTTTGATTGCCACCAAGTACATATATGTATTTTTTATCTTCTGAATAATTGATAAATAATCCAACATGACCTTTCCAACTATGTTTTTTCTCTCGCCAAAGAACTACCACATCGCCCTGTTTTGGCTTATCGATTTTTCTACCAACCGATAGCCATGAACGTGCATTTAACTTTCCACTTCTTTGTTTATTTGCCTTTAGTGCCACCCAATTCATAAAGGCGGAACACCATGCTGTCTCATCATTTGAAACCCACCTATGTCCGATTTCTTTGAAATAATTGACAATTACAGGATTGTGCAGTTTTCCTTTTTTCTCGGTAACACCGTACTGACTGTGTGCTATTTGTATTAATGTTCTCATTGCATGTATTTTTTTAAGTGTTTATTTCCAAGCTTCGGGTATGCCATTGCTCATTTGAACACCCGTTGAAATTCTCGCCTTCTCAGGTAAAAAATTGTACATCTCTAATTGCTGATAGTAGATTAAAAAGGTTACTTGTTGATTAGGATGTATGGTAAAGCGCCAACACACACGTCCATCGATGATATAGCCTTCCATTTCAAATACTTCTGATACATTCCCAAAGCCTTGTGGACTTTGATAGCTTCTAAGGGAAATAGACTCACATGTTTGTTTGCCTGATATGGAAGATTCAATAATTTGCAAGGTGTTGATACGCGCACTTGTTGAAGCCACCACTTTCACATGGCTTATAAGCATTGGATTGTATTTGAAATCCTCCCGAATTTGCTGGTAATCATCACTAACTTTGACCAATAGTTTTGAATTTCTTGTATAGACAAATAGCTTTCTAAGGGTTGCGTTGTTAAGTGCTATTGTGCCGTTTTTAGAACTTATGGCAAAGCTTCTATCAAAGCTGACCAATGGTATATGATCTACCACTTCCAAATCAGCATCAATCCGCGTAAATTTCTGCTCGTCTTGACTAGCTACATATATCAAGTTATTTAATGGATTGAATTCAATATCAATGGGCTCTAACGCCGTATTTAATATTTTTTCTGTGGCAAGTGTGGTGGTATTGACCACGACCAATGAATTCAGACTATCGTAGGCGATGTACATTTTTTGATTGATCGTATGATAGTAAAAGCTTACCTTATTCTCATTTGCTGTTGCTCGCTCAATCCATCCCTTTCTTACGCCATTTGAATTGTATACATCAACATTATTATTTGAAATATTGTGTATGTACAGGTCTCCATTATCGGTATTTACACCGAGTGTTTTTACTCCAGCAATAGTTAAATAATCAATAACCGTGTTATCAAAGGCAGTAATTTTTGTGACCGAATCTCTAACACTCTCCGTGATAAAGTAAGCGTCATCTATAGGATTGTACACCAAATCAATAGGATCGTTAGCTAGGGTAATTCTTCTTGAAATATTGAAATTCAAATCAACGGTAAAAAACTCTTTTTCTCGTATACCTGTAATCCCCACATACCCATATTCAATACTGTTAGGGTTGGTATTGACAACGATGTTGTTTGGATTTACAAGGGTAAGTTCATTGATGCGTAGTGATATGGTTTGCAATACTACAGCTTGGTCATTTACTATAATTAAAGAGTCATCCCTACTGCTGAGTACGTAAAATAGATCGTTTACAGGATTGTATACAACCTCTGAGGTAGCTAAAACTAAATCAGCTTCTTTTAATATTTCTTCAAATCCGTTTAAAGGATTAGCAATTGGTGCGCATTTATTTGTGCCCCATAAGGTAATCTCACGGGAGTCATCACTGCAATTAGTGACTGTTATTTGTGCAACTTCATTTTCTTCCAAGAGTTCTTTGTAGAACAATCGCAATCGCTCATGCTGGTCGTACCAATTATCTAGTTGCTTGTTCATTTTTTCTATAGTTTTCAATGAAATTAATAACCTGTTTTGTTCTGCTTATTTGAGATTTACCAACCATTTCAGGGTTGTTCCCAAATACTTTTGTAACGGCATATACCGCTTCGATAGTGGGGAAACCATAATCCAAATATTGTTTGATGCCACACAAATCTGCGGTGGTTTGACTCCGGGTATTTAAAAACCAGTGGCATCCCTCATGTGCCAATATGGCAACGCGTATCGGTACGGTATAGCCTAGAAATAGTTTTCGAGATATTTGTACGCGTGGCATTTTTCGATGTGTTCTCGCGGGTGTAATGAGTTCGTTTCCGAAGGCATCGGTAATTTTAGATAGATATTGAAATAAAAATTCTCCATCTTTGCTCTGATAAAATCCTGGAGCGCAGTAACCCGCTTTCTCTGAAAAATCTACAGCGAATTCAAAAAATTTGTATTGCGCATCAGTTGCCCACATCTTGATCTCAGGCATTTTTTCTACCCGAACATTTTCAATCTCAAAAGCCGTATCACTTGGACTGTTTTTATCGTAAATTTCCATTTCCAAACTCTTTGGAGATACAGGCATTGAGATCATAAATTCACGCTGTATCTCAGCGTTTTTAAATGTTGCTTTGCGTCTGAAATAATAGGAATTAGCATGCATTGGATTATAGAGTCGAATTCCTAGCTCAAAAGGCTTTTTTGACACTATTTTAAGACGTATTCTAAATCGCTTACTATTTGAGGGAATCGTAACTATCATTGGCTAAGGACTTGAACTTGTTTTGCTTTGTTGCTTTGTAAAATAACTAGCGTTACAATGCCAAGAACCGCAACACCACCAGCGATGTAAACGTAGGTTGGAATCCCTTTTTTCTGTTGTTGTTTTTCTTCCACAATTTCGCTGGCTTGACTACCCACTGAAAACTGATAATCAGAAGGTAAGTCACTTGGAATATTTGTAGTTTGTTTATCTTTTGGCATGACAATGGCATCTATAACACCACCAATGGCAGTTGCCCCACCAATATCCCTGTATACCTGTCCGACATCTTTGAAAAATTTACGTCGCTTTTGTTTTCGCTCTTGCACTTTGGCTGAAGAATTTCTTTTTAAACGCCTTGCTAATCTTCTTGCTTTTCGTTTGGCTTTTCGCTCGGCTCGTTTTTTTTTACTCCCAAAAAATTCATCATAATCATCCGCTAGAAAATGATTTTCAACAAGCGCCTGTGTTTCTCCTGATATCATTTATGCTGATTTTTTAAGTTTAACCTTTACTTTTTTTTGATGTTGAACATATTTGTAAATGCCAAAACCTGCCAAAGCGATTATTCCCACACCTGCTACAATTTTTACAATCTTGCTTACCCTAGCGTCTGACTGTTGTGCCTTTTTTACGGCTTGTTTTTCTTGACCTTGAGTAAGAGAACTTTGTTTTGATACCATAGTATCATTCCCTTGAACTTTGCTTGGTATTGCCGTTTTTTTAATGAGTTTGTCTATAGCAATCTTCTTTTTAGAAGCGACTACCGTTGCTTTTTTGTTGGGTATATTTTTTACAAGCATACCAGGCTTTACAACACCTGTATTTTTACTTTTTCTAAAATTTGTAATTGGTGGCAATTTGGTTGGACGACCTTTTACAATTTTTGGTTGTTTTTTTGTGGGTACTTTTACCTGAATAGGAAATCCGCTATTGGTAAAGCGAACAGGCGGTCTTCGCCTGCGGGATTTTCTTCTTACAATGCGACGTACTTTTGTTCTGTTGAAATCATCGTATTGTGCTATCTGTGTATTTGCTAATGAATCTATCATAGTATATTGCTAATATTTGATTTACAGTATCGCCTTTGAAGTGATACTATTTGTATGATCTAGCGCGTGTGAGATTGTTTCTGCTATTTTACAGCCGATCCCCCTACAGGTGGCATTGGCGGATATTGTGCATATGAAGGGATTTGCGGTTGTGGCTTTGGTTTTAGCGCAATAACCAATATGACACCTATAAAGACAACCCCTACGCCAATTCCAATCATCATATTTGTTTTCTTTTTCTCAGCTTCAGCTCTCTCTCTAGCTTCTTTGGCTTCTCTGAGTCTTTGTCTTTCTGCTTCCTGTCTACGCAATTCTGCTTCCCTACGTTCACGCGCCTGTTGGGCTTGCATTTCTCTTAATCGGCGTTCCATATCACGTTTTGCCGCGTTTGCTTGGGCAACTGCGTTTGTGACAGCGCCCGCGCCTGCACTTGATCCTGATCTACGTCGCTTTTTCTTGCCAATGAGTCCACCAACAATACCTAATGCCCCTTTGGCTAATACTCCCCAAAAGGGATCGTTTTCTTGGCTTGAAAAGCGAATCATCAGCTTTTCAAGGGAACTGATAAATCGGGTATTGTCTAATTTGATTTGTTCTACGATTTCACTGATAAGCTGTTCTTTGGAAGGATTTCCTTTGAAAAAAACATTGTGATAGCCTAGTAGCTCTTGAACGGGTTTTGAATAATTTAATACCAAATAGGTCAAATTATCAATCGCCCTGTTGTATAATATTTGTTCTTTATCCATTTATGATGATTTGAAGTTTAAACCATTACCGATGATGATCCCTGCAATAAAAACCACCCCTACGATTATTAAATCATCTTTGGTGGGTGCAAATCCAAAATTGCCTGATGCGGGTCTTTGTTCTGCTTGCTTTTTGGCAATGGCTTTTCGCGTGCGCAATTCATTCCAAATAAGTTGTACTTCTTGTGCTAACTTTTTATTGCTTGGGTTTTTATTGGACTCCTCTAAGATGCGATTGTAGTAATTGTTTAATTCCGCTAGGGTGTAATTCTCAAATTGATTCAGAAAATTATATTCATCCCCTGATCCATTGTATTTTGAATATCCACAAGAGTCACAGGAGTTTTGAGCATTATTGTAAGAATCATTTTGACACGATTCGCATACGCTTTTAATGGGCGCGCTATAGAGTTTTAAAATGGCTTCTTTATCAGGGTGTAAGCCTATGAGTTGTTTGATGACTTTTCTACCGCGCTTGCGTACAAGTTCTTTGATTGCTTCGGCTAGGTGTTTGTCATTATCAGGAACAACAAACCCGTAGTCATATAATAATTGTGAAACCTTTTCAATATTGTGATACACAATATAATCGATGCGGTTTTGCCCTAAATTTGAAAGTGTTTGTGTATTCATAATTCGTGTTTAAAATAATAGCCAGAGAAAGGCTTTTTGCTACCTTGACTCTGGCTATCTGTAAAGACTAACTAACAAGGTTAACTTGTCTTTAGGTTATCGCTTTTTTCGTCTAACTAGCTTGGTGGTAACACGTTTTGCTGGCTTTGGACGAACTGTGCGAACTCTTGGCGGTGTCACACGCGGACGATAGCGTCTTACACGTCTGCGTCTTGGACGCATACCATACGCCGTTGGTCGTCTTCTTCGAATCAAATCCAATTGTGGAAGCCCTGTAGTTCTTGGTGCGCGTGACAATTCTGCCACGTTGCTTCCTTTTAACAGATTTCCTAAGTTTGCTCTTGCTTTGATTGTGAAGGTAAAGACTGCCGTGACACCATCTTCAACAACAACGTTCAAGGAGTCTTGTCCTGTAACGTCCATTTCAAAGTTGTCATCGTCGATTAGCGTTTGTGTGAAGTTCTGCGGAGAAGTGGCATTTCGCGGTTGATACACGCGGGTAGTCTTTGAACCTGATGCGGTTCTACGATCGATACGCAATACATTATCAAATTGTAAGGCGTTGCTAACCGAATATTTCATACCCGCAATTTTAAACGGATTGCTTTTACTTTCTTCGCGGACTTCCTTGTGTGAGGATTCCTCAATATCTACTGTAACTCCTGCGGGTTGTGCTTTTTCAGCATTACCACCAAAGATTACAGCTTCTGCTGATGCGCCTGATGCATTTTTAACCACAACGGTTAACGTTCGGTCATTAGGATCGATCTTACCTAAACTTGAACTTGTGTAATCGTCGTAGTCTTCTTCATCATCATAAAGATCAAATTCTTCATCATATTCATCATCATAACCGACATACTCATCTTCCATGCCTTCAAATCCTGTATCGAAGTCATCCTCGTCATAGATTTCGTTATCGTAATCATCGTACTGATCTTCAGCCGATTCTTCATAACGCATTAATTCGTCTTCGTAACTCATAGTATTTGTGTGTGTTTAAATTGACTGTTGTTAAAAACAGTTCGTTAATTCTTTTTTTAAGGTGCTAAGGCTAGTATCTCTAAATACTATTTTTTAGCCGTTACTTGCTTTTTCTTCTCTGCAAGCTTTTTTGCTTTTGCTTTTTGCATCCAGGGAGCGACAATTAATGTCCCTATTAAAATTCCTGCTACGCCTGTACCTACCATATACATAATTGGTTTCCATGCGATATCTGAGTTTTTACCCATATCTTTTCGTTTTTAATTTTGATTATTGGTCAAGGTTCTCTAAAACCTTTTTATTTTGTTCTCTACGAAGATTATACTTAATTGTGGAAAAACATTTGTACGCGTTTGGTATGATACAAAAGCTTTAAGAAAGAGGGTAAATACTTGGGGAAGGGAAAGGAAAGAAACAAATCATACAGAATCATTTATAAACTCTAAGTAACTTTTAAAAATTATTTAAATGGAAATAGTTCTACTAACGTTCTCATTATAAAAATTATGCTATTTAAAAATATTACAGAACTAATATATAAGAGATTATAATTTTCTATGATTGAAAAAAATATAACTTTATGTAAGAATTTTATTTTACATTTAAACACTACTACTTTAAGTTAAGCATCATAACATCTATTTAAAAAATAAGACAAGAAATTAATGAATGAAGTTACCAAATGGATTAACATCGCTAAAAGCGATATAAAATCCTCAAAAATTTTATTAGAGAATGGTTGTTACAGTCAATCATATTTCTATTTTCAACAAGCTTCTGAAAAAGCAAATAAAGCCTATTGGTTATTTGATGGAACTTTAGATGAAAATCAATTAAAAAAAATTGGACATAATCAATTTAAGCCATTAAGAAGAAATATAGTTTCTGAAAAGAATAAAATTGATTACTTAAGAGATTTTGAAGAAAAGTCAGGTTTTCTATTAAATAGCCCTCTTTTTAAGAATGTAGACATCGACAAATATCAAGACAAACTCAATGAAGGCTTAAAATTCATTGATCGATTCAAAAAACGGAAAATTTTTGATTTTAGAGAAGAAGAACTTGTCGAAATGCTTGAAACTTTAGAGGGAATCAAAGAGATTAAGTTTGAAATGCCTGAGAATATTTCAGATTATTTAAAACAAATACTTAAAGATCAAATTGAATTGCTTCAAAAGTTCAAGACTGAAAATGCTGATGAACAAGCTCATAATTTATCGAATATTTTAAATGACCACAACAAGTTTAGTGAGTGTTTAAAATTAGTTAAAGAATTCCTTGATGGAATAGGAATACTTCTTTATGTCTCAAGTACTTTTAGATTCTGCTCGATTTTAACAGTTAGACATAGTAACTCTACTAGATATCCACAAGAACTTGATGGAAAAAGTCCTATTGACGTATATAATGATGATTTATTTATTATAAGAAAACAAAAAGACTTTTTAGCTCGTCTTGATGAAGCACTAGATAATTTATCAACGATTAGTATAAATTATAAGCCGATAGAAGTAAAGAAGAAGACTGAACTAGCAGTAAAAAATAAGTTATTTAAAATTCCTGATCCTACATGGAGTTACTTCGGAGCAAATAGTGAAGTTGATTTTTATAATTTATTTGTTGTGTTAAAAAACACTCATAAAGATGTACCTGAGAATATTGAAAAAGGACTTATAAGCTTTGAAAAACTTCAACAACTTAGCTATTATCACTATCCTGCTTATGGTGATGCATTTTCAAGATTGACTAAAATTTTTGAAATGTCAGTAAAGGCAAAAGCAAGAATTTTAAATATAGATTTGAAAAATTCTAACAATAAGGAAAAGACTCTGAATATCCTTATTAGAGAAATTAGTAGTGGATACAATAATTCTTTTAAAAAAAACATGGATTGGGGAAGAAAAATGAGAAATATGAATGCACACCCAGATTTGAATATTATTCATGGATATATTTTAAAAAAACCATTGATTCGATTAGTAAATATTATTAATGATATTTTTAGGACTAAAGGCTTTTTTGAAAATGAAATTAGAAATTTTCAGAAGATCAAATCAAATTATAAATCTTTAAATAAAGGGTTGTGGATATTAGATCAATATTTAATCCATTCAGTTGAAATAATAGCTGTAAGAAATAACTATTCTCTTTGGGTATTTTATCCTGTACGACGTAGATATCCTCATAATGAAAAAGGTAATATGTATGCTTTTGAACCGTTATTTGCAGTTATTAAGCATCATAAGTTTATCAATGATTCTCTTACTCTAATTACTTACGATGATATGAAAATAGAATTAATACCTACCAATAAAACTGAAAATATCGAAAAATTAAAACATTATCAAAGCCAAATAGATTCAACTACCGATAAAAACAATAAAATAATGGAATCTTCTAAAGAAAATAGTATTGGATACCAAATTGAAGTTTTTAAACACTTAATCTCTGTTTATTAATATTATGAAAATTAAAGTTGTATTTGACTTATCTATAAAACCTAAAACCAATTTAAATGAATATTTACGAAAGAGATAATATAAGGCGTAAATTACTTACCGAAACCTACAATCATTCAAAAGCTGACACACGTCAACCAATAGACTTAAAAGCATTAGGTCAATCTTTAAATATAGATTATTCTGAAATTCAAAAAGCATACTATTATCTCATAGATGAAGACTTACTTGAGCCTTACGGAACAGGATACACTGTAACAATTTCACATTTTGGAATTAAAACAGTTGAGTCTTACTTAAGGAAAATTGATTTTAGTGAGGATGAAAAATTTACTTCAACAGAAGTCTTTCAATTACGAATAATGCTTGATGAGATTAAAAAGGAATTAGTAAAAGTTTCATTCGGACAGCAAATTATATTTGATGAAATTGAAAAATCATTTGAGAGATCAAAAGTTGAAAATAAAGTAGACTGGAAAGAGTCGCTGGAAGAAAAAATACAGGATTGGACAGTAAATAAAATAATAGACGAATCTTCAAGCTTAATGTTTCAAGGCATTTTGGTAGGATTGAAAGTCGTAAATGAATAATATTTAACATGAAAAATATCAAAATATAAAGTATATAAAAGATATAATTTCCTTAGAATATACATCAAATATCGCGATTAGAATTCCAATACTCATAAAGGGTTTACCTCTTGTTACATAGCTAAAATAATGAAATACGTGCATCAGAATATTTAACCAAAATGTCATAAAAACAGGCATTCTTAAAAGAAATAAAAAGATTATTCCAACCAAAAATATAGATAATAAGTTCTTATTAGGAAAGTAATAATCTAAACTTAACCCCAAAACTACAATTGATACTCCTAAAAGATTTAAAATAAGATATAGACTATATTTTTTATCAAAATAATAAACTGTTTTTCTAAATAAAACGTAAGCATATTCATGGACACTAGAGAGGTAATGTTCTAATTCCTTAGCTTTTTCTGGTAACCATGCTTCAAACATAATTAATATAATACCGATTATAGATAAGATAGATATTTTCAAATAATAACAATTTATAATTCCTATTTAGTAATATATGTAAGTTTTTTCTTTTAAATGTTACGAATTTTATCAAATTCTTATTTTATTATCCTTATATTTATGTAATATTAATCTTTAATTTTTATTATTATGAATGAAGCTCAAAAATGGGAAGACGAAAGAAGGAAAGCTAGAGATAGCCAAAAATATTATCCCGATAAAGCACCCAAAGAAATAGATAAAAAAACTAAAAAAGAGAATAATACTCAGCATTGAATTTGATGAAAACGAAGCTTATCAGTAATCATTTTGATAATAGCTTCGTTTTTAGTCTTATAAATCTTATTGCCTTCAAAATCTTCTTCATTTAATAACATACGAACCTTTTTGCCTTCTTCTTGGTCAATAAACTTTTTACAGGCGCGAATAAATGCGGTTCTACTGCAACCTTTAATGCGTTGCTCGCGCATATTTACATACACAAAAAAACTTTTCTGTACTTTGTACTGATGCTCGGTAATGACTCCTTTTGCGAATGCGTATGAGCATAATTCATATTGTTCGTCTACGATAAGCTGTGCAATACGTACAATTTCATATTTAGGAATTCGATCACGATACCTGGTCACATCATCTACTTGATGATGCAATCGAAGCCAAGTACAATTTTGCCACTCAGAGGTCGTAATTTTAGCAACAGATTGATGCGTTAATAAAATATCAATTCCTTTGTGACGAACCGTACATAAAGCACCGATCATGGATTGCCCTTTTGCTCCAGACATGTAATGATCGATATCATCTAGCACGACCAATCCATTTTTAAAGTACTTCATAATTTTGGTAATAACTTCTTTTTTGTCAGTATTATCCATTGGCGAGCTGTCAGTATTAAAAGGGCGAATACGACGCGCGGAGACTTTGGTAAGCTTTCCCAAATGATTAGGACTTACCGTTCGAAAAGAGGGATAATCGTCATCATTGGTATCAAAGGCAAGTACTTTACGTCCTTTTTTTCCCTTCAAAAGATTATCCATCATATAATGTTTAATTTCTTGTTTGTTTCGATATGTTTTTCCAACTCCTGTTTCGCCACATACAAGCATAATCATGGGTTGGCGTTCAACGTTTTTATTTTTTGATCTCATAGCTACTTATCAACTATTTAGTTTCAGAATCATCTGCATATTCTACAATACTATTTTCAATCGCTTCATTTTGGGCAACAACCAAATTTTTATCATCATCATCATCTAAAGTATCACTTGAAAATTCTTGATCGTTAACAGGTGTTTGGCTTTGTTTAAAATCATCTTTATAGTCCGTTGATATTGTGTCCTTATCGGCTTGCTTTTTTTGTTCTTTGATAATTTCAATCAAACGATTTTCTAGATTTTTATTTTCTGCGCGAATCTCCATAACCGTTTGTCCTTTTTTAATTACTATGGAAGCTACCGCGCCCATTAATTGCTGTTCAGGGGTAAGCTGTTTGGCTTTTTTACGAATGACCTGTGAAAGCAGTGGACGAAGTAATGCTTTATCATCTTTATCAAGTAAAATCCTATCGACATTCTTTTCATTTTGAGTGTCAATCACATCCATAATTTCATTAAATTCATAAAACTCTTGATGCTTCTTTACTTTTACAAAAAAACTACCGCCAGCAGTTAGCATGTTGTTGGTAATTCCCAACAAGGCATCTGCGGTTTGATTTGCTTGTGACAATGGCATTTGAAAATCTTCTTCATTTACTTGCGGGTCACTCTGCGAGTACAGCTCATCTTCATTTATTTCCTGTTCAGGCGCATCCAATGGCTCTTGTTCTTTTTCATTTTCAATTTGATGGGTAACCTCTTTTCTGTAATCAATATCACTTTCCAATTCTGATACTGCTCCTTGATTTTTAGGTTTCCAAACATTCCAATTTTCATCTGCTTGTTCTTCATTATTTAAAGACGCTCCACCGATATCTTTTTCGACAACAGGTGTATTGAGTGGACTGCCATTTTCATTTTGAATTACCTCTAGTGGAATTTGATCTTTGCTTGTGGTTAAGGCTTGTTTTACCTCTGTTGAGATATGATTTTCTTCTGTCATTGCTTTTAAGAATTTAAATTTGAAATATGATTTATGATATAATTTTCTACGATTGTATGGAGACTCATAAATTTTGGATAGAATTTAGGTATGGAAATCATTTCTTCACATTTACTTTGAAAGTACCATACTGAACGCTTCTTTTGCTGGAAGATTTCGGATATTCTACCATAGCTGATTTGAGTATACTTGTGAATAATATAATAACACGACATTCGTGCGTCTTTATATTCAGTTAAATCACTTTGGTAAAATTTGTCCTTTTCAAGATCAAAAACTTCAATGCTTTTTGCAATGGTAAGTTCAACGATCTTTTTTGCACGTGCATCTTTATCTGATCCTACCTGTGTATTATCAATTAATCTTCCCAAAAACTTGACTGAATTTTGCAAACCAAACTTACCGATCATCACTTCAATGTGATCTTGTAAATCTCGATAATTGAACTCCTTTGATTTCATACTTAAAAAAGAATTGCTTTTGTTTTGTGCAAACTACAAAAAGTACCTTTTGGGTACTTTTTGTTCTTTTTTAGTTAAAGTTTGGCAATATTTTGCCTAAAATTTGGTGCTTTTTTATGAAATTTTGTTCTTATTTTCAGATAAACACCCTACTTTAGAATCAAAATATTGTATCGGTATTTAAAAACACGTATTCTTTTGATGAGATATTTTCCTATTGTCGTGTTCCATTTAAGATTCTTCCTAAGTCCTAAATCTATAAAGGTAGAACGTCCAATATTTTCTGTCTGTCCCAGTGCTACCAATTGATCTATAATAAACTCATCTGAATTGGCTTTTGTTTTTGGCTTTATTTTTTTAGAAGCTTCATGTTTTTCTTTGAATTCTTCGGTTAGCTCATTATTAGAAATTTCATCGCCATATACATCGTAGATGTCTTTGATAATTTCAGCATCTAGTTTTTCAAGCTGTTTTAGTAAACCACCTTTTCCACATGGGGTTATTTTTTCTAACAAATCATACATTTTGTCAAAAATCTTTATTTCCTCTTGAATCGCTGAAAGCAATAATTTTTTGTCAATCTTGTTTTTCTTTAAAAATTCTCTGTGTTCTATCTTTTCCATAATGTTAAGCGATTGTTGGTGTTAATTCTAGGTTTTTCCCAACGGCATTTTCAATAATATTTGAGAGTGCCGCTGTAGCGAGTGATGTAGCGATAATAATTCCTGAAGTTTTCAAGAGTTCCATTCCCTTTGGAAACTGTAACTTAAATTCTTCATTATTATCATTCTTGCCTAAATTGTAATAAATCAGGGCTTCGGCAAAACCAATGAGTAATCCCGCGCCTGTGATTATCAATACTTTCTTATTCATCGTTGTCTTTTTTTATTTTTTCTTCTTTCTTTTTGTATTTTTCTTCAATTTCCTGTTGAACCTCTTTGATTTTGAGCTGATCCATTCGATAGACTTTCATAATTTCTCGCCCTGTTTTGGAAAGGATTTTCTGTGAAGCTTCCAAAATATCAAGATTGTCTTTTAGATTATCAGGCACTAAATTTCCGATTGATATCAAATAACCTTCTATTTTTTCATGTCTCTTTTTTGCAGGTTTTTTTGGCTGTTCTTCACGTCTTTTTGCATTGTATTCTTTTATTTCTAGTCTACATTTTTTAATCCTTTCTCCATAAGCATCCATTTCCTCTTTAGTTAGCTTTTTCTTTTTTGGCGATTCTTTTGAAGGCTCATTAGTATTTTTAGACACTTTTTTCTCATCCTTATTTGTTGGTAAAGCTTCAGGGGAATTAGCCTGAATCATTTTATAGACTGCATCAATAGCTTCTTGTGCATCTTTTAAAAAGTCAGCTCTGTTTTCTTCTGCTTCATCAGCATAGTCCTCTAGTAATTCTAATGCCGTTGCTTTGATTGTTGGATATGCTACTTTTTCCAAGTCTATTGCTTGTAAATCTTGAATTGTCATAATTTTATTTTTGATTAATTTTTGCCATTTCTAATTCCAATGCTAAAATTTTGATTTTACGCATTCGTTCTCGTTCTCTGATTCTAATTCTAGCTTGCGCTTTGGTTTCTTTAACTTTTGTACCCTTTTTTGGTTTTATCAGTTCATATAAAAGCGCATCAGCTTTCAAGGCTTCAGCGACTTTATTTTTGAAATTATTGGATAGGCGTTTTACTTCTTCCCAAGCAGTAATCAAACTGAGTTTACTTCCCAAAAGACGAAGGATCTCACGTTGATTTTTAATTTTAACCGCCTTTAATTCATCAAGGGTTATATTTTTTGTTTTGTACATAATTTATAGTGTATGGTCAATTGCAAATTTTTGGTGGTAAAGCGTTTGTAAACTTGTGATAAAGTCATTTGCTTGTTTTTGATCTGTGTAATGAATGGAACAGAGTTCAGGTGTGCCATCCATTTTAAAGCACTCAAAGCGATAGTATTGAATTGGATTATCTTCATTGGATATATCAATGGTTCTCCACTGTAAAATCAGCGAATCTTTTCGCATGGTAGAAGTCATAATTTTAAAATCCCTACATTTCTCTTTGCAAGAATGATTGATCTCAATAGCGCGGTTCATCATCTTGTGTATGACCGCTTGATCTATATTTTTATTATTTTTTTCCATCTAATCTGTGTTTATAATTTGTAATTATGGTAGAAACTTCTCTAACAGCTTTATCCATTGCATAACTCTGCTCGAATACAAAACCATTTTTATTGACTGCTTCCACAAAATTATTCCCTAAATTCTTAGGTAAACTACCTAAGTTTTGTGGTATTTTATATCCAAAATAATCTGCCAAGACAATCAGTGTTTTAAATCCTCTGTACCTAAAATATCTTGGATCGCTTGACATTAACAATAGTTGATTGGTATCTAATTTATCTTGAAAGCGTTTTACTCTAATCTTAGCCAAAACAGTTTGTCCTCTAAAGTGGCTTCCAATCACTACATTGACTTCGACCGATATTCCTCTTTGCTCCATAAAAGCCACAAGCTCTGCGCACGCCAATCCCACAAATAAAATATTGTTCCCTTTTACTTTTGCATTTGCGCCCGCCATGATGTAGAGTTGCAATGAGGGATAGGAATTTTGTTTGTCTTTAAAGTAAGCGTACACACTTTTAACAGAGGTATGTAGTTGTTTTTTGCCTAGTTCAATATTGAGTTTGCTGATGTTTTCTTGCATGGGTGTTGCTGTGTTTATAGTATGAATTTTAAACATTCCCATAGATGCCCGATCAAAAGAGAAAACACCCAAACCACGATCATTGTATGCTATTTTAGGCTTAGGAAGTTCCAACTGCGCTAAATACTGTAAATACTCCGATAATTTATCTTTGATTTGTGGCTGTATTTCTTTTAGTAGTTCCATCCCTAAAAATGAATTATGTGACTCCAATTCTTTTATAGTATTTGGAATTGGCGATCCATACCAATCTTTTTTCATTTCTATTCTCTCTGAAGCCCTATTTTTTACAGCGTTCCAAATCGATTCATTATGGTTACTTAATTTCTTCGCCTTATGATCTATAAATTCATTAAATGCAAATACATTGTCAAATTGTATGTACTTATACGTTAATTCATTGTGAGATAGGATATGCTTTTTTGGAAGTTCCATTGATATATTTGTAAAATTTGATCCTAGAGATTGAAATTATTGATTGTTTTCTATGTGCTACATTCTACGTTTGTACTCCTCTTTGAAGACTTGCTTTTTTATACTTCCTTTGTAAGAGTTCAAAAAAGATTCTAAATTGATTTCCTCTTTAATTTTATGGGCTTTTGCTACACCCATAGCCATAAAGTAACTCTCAATAGCATCTTTGAGTGTCTTGCCGTTTGGTTGCTTTTTATAGGGTTTCCCATGTAAATCAGGCAATCCCAATTCGCGTTTCATCTCCAGGACATAGGCGCGCTGAAAATTCAGCATGGTACGAAGTGTCATAATATCTTCGGTATCATCATCATCGGCACTTTTTCCTTCATATCTTAATATTTCCCCTCGTATTTTTAAACAGATATCCACTAGATCAGGATATACTAATTCACGTTCTAAGGTCTCGTTAAAACCAATACGATAGATACAACCACTAAAACGATCTAACAGCGAAGCATCCTGTTTATTGTTCCCTACATAATTTCCACTTGCACCTTTTCCGATGACGTTTCCTGTGGCAATGCAACCAAAATTGGTATGCTTTACAATGGGCTGGTTATTACCATTGAAAATAATAGCATTTTCTTTGGCACTTTTTGCAAGGGCATCGTTTAATAATCCAGCAGTATTGGCATCCAATTTTGGCATTTCATCCAAAATTAAAATTTTGCCATCCCGCCAAGCTTCAATCAGTGCGCCCTCTTTATAACCTGTAATGGTTTGACCGCCTTTGATATCTATAGGCGAAGTCCATTGATTGCAGTTGACAATAGTAAAGGGCAACTCCCCACCATCATTTTCTTTTCGTCCGTTTATGGCATACGCGACTTTTTCGCCTATGGTAGTCTTTCCTGTTCCAGCACTTCCAACTAAGTAGGGATTGTTTCCCACGCTTAAATCATCCAAAATTTTAGCAAATTGTGGAATTTGATCTATCTCTGGAATGTCATATTTTATAATTCTCATTGTTCTAATGCTATTTGTAATTGACTAATTAATTCTTCGATCTCTGAAATTTCTGCAATTGTATCTTCATAGAAAATACGCCCTAGCTTTGCAATGGTGTAATCGCCTAAGACAAATTCCGCATTTCCTTCTTCATGTAAATTTTCAATAATGAAATTCCCTAGTAAGTTGATGGCTTCATGTAATTTTAATGTTCTTGCTTTTCTAACCACATCGTTAAAAAGCTTTTTGGGAGCGTTTTGGGCAAAGCTATTTTTCCATATCATATACGGCTCGCGAAGGCTTTCAAAAATTGGTTTTAGTGAATAGTTGTAGCGTTCTTTGTCGAGCAATGCACGGTTGTACACAACAATTCCAAAAGGAAATGCGGTTGTTGGCTCGATATAATTTGTAAATCCAACCGTAGGATTTGTTCCCTGACCATAGGCACGACCTAACGCATATTTATATTCTCCTTTGTCCTGTTGACTCCTGGACTTCCAATCTTCTTTGTTCTCGACTTCCCAATCTTCTAACTCTTTGGCTTCCCCTAAAAATTGAAGTTTATAGAAGTCTAGTCGTTTTAGAAATGCTTCTAAATTATCTTTGTGAAGTCTCGCGGTCATCTCGCCCGCATTTTGAATAAATTCAGGTAATGAGTCACTATGTTCATGTGCTTCTCTAAAAAGTAATACGCGTAATTTCTCATCAACCGATGCTTTCCACAATCCCTTTTTTGAAATGTAGACCTTAAATAAGGTGTCACTGATTCGTTTAAAACGTACAAGCACTTTATGATCTTCAAAAAATGCTTCGTTTTCTAAACTACTAATGGTTATGTAGCCGTGTGATATTGGATATAAAGCACCGTTTTTTTCTCCTTCTTGACCAAATTCACGATTCATTAAAATTCCACTTTTGATACGGTTATCTTTGGTGTTGTACTTAATGAGTTTGTTTTTTGAACCAATTTTATAGGAAACCTTTACGATGTTTTCAGTTAAAATCTGCCTGCGCTCTCGTTTTTTAGATGCTTTTTTAATCAGCGCGTTCCATTCTAACTCAACCATTTCCCGATCTGCATCCGTAATATTTTTGCTCTCTGTAAAAATCTGACTGATATACGCCTGTTCTGCGGGTTGAAGATTATAGGTTACTTGTTTTCTTGAGTCAGTTACTAAAAATTGCAAGCTAATGTTACTAAGGGTATAGGGATTTGACATTTTACCGCCTATGGAAATGCCAAGATAAATCCCCCATGAAGATTCTAATGAACCTACAAATGGCACACGTACTACATCGCCAATATCCCACATGGAAACATAATCAAGTATTTTTGATTGTGTGGCTTCTAACCCCGCAATATACATTGCCATATCCGATGTTTTAGAGGCAATGAGTTGTTCTATTTTTTCAAGATCACTTTTAATTTTTTCATTCGCCTGAGCATCAGCTCCGCTTCCTAATTTTGGAAGCGTATCACGATCATCTTTTAACTTTTTAAGGGTCTCTAATCGTTTTTCTTTTCGACTAGCGATGATTTTCGGGTACTTTTCAAGCAATTTGTTTTCAAATTCTTTACGCAGTTGAACTGGCTTGTTGCCTTGTAATTTTTCATAAATACGTTTATCAATTTCCTTTCGTGTATAAGGTCGTCTTAAGTTATTGATAATGGTCTGTTCACGCACAGCATCTTTCCCAAAAGGGGTTGTTCCGCCACTACCTTTGGCATATAGAAATCGTTTTTTTACATCTGCATCCAATCGTAAAAATTCCGTTTCTAAATCATACGTTCCATTTTGCTTTTCAAGTTTTATTTGATTCTCATATCGCTCAAATAGATCATTGTAAAGTGATTCTTGATCTTCTACTTGTAAGAGTCCTGCACGTCCTGTGAGTTGTAACATTGCGCCTTCTTTACTATCTTTTCTTACGCGTACCTTTTCTTTTTTAACTCTAATGTAACGATAGGTAGGATAGCCTAAAATATCCATTTTTTCGGGATGCTCACTAATCCACTGCCAAGCAACCTTATCGCCATATTTATTGAAAAAATCAGGACTCTCTAGGGTATCATCATTCGTATTTTGTGAGCCTGTAGTATTGGCATCTAGTGATTTCATCTTGCCTTTAAGCATGGACATTAATCGCTTTTCTAATGGAATATCACTAACGATGTACTGATATCCTGGTAGATGAACTTGTCCTGTTCTGTCAATACGTCCACGTTTTTGTACTTCAACATTGATATCTAGTTCTAATTGATGAATTAACATCTCACGTGGGCGCTGATCTAAAAAGTCTTTACTTGAATGCGCCGATGCGCCCGTGCTTCCACTTTGATTGATAAGTAAAACATCTATTGTTCCACTATTAAATTCTCGAAAGGCTTTTTCCGTATTTTTTCGATGTCCTACAATCACACCATAATCATCATTAGACATGTCAATACGCTGTGATCGTCCTGTAACTTCTGCCACTGTAAAATGTGAACCATTATGACCGCCTAAATGTTTTGGTTTTTTTTCTTTTTCAATCAAACTAATGAGTTTATCAATAGGAGAAATGGAAAGTCCTGTACGTTCTAAGCGCATCCGTTTACGGATATCTTTATATTTTTGAATTCCGTTATAGGGCAAATCTTCTAATGGAATGCGCTCTCTTGTTTTCTCATTTAAAAATGTAGTATAGTTGTAATAGAAAACAGAATCCAATCCTTTGACAAGGGTTCGTGTAAAGTCCATCGCTTGCAAGGGTAAAATATCGCCACTAAGCATTTTCAAATCTTTTAAAAATGTGCCCATAGTAGATTTAAAGGCGATCACTACTTTTTTATCTTGTTTTAGTAGGGAAATGGTTTCTTTGGCAACATCGACAACTTTAAGGGCAAATAGCATTTGATCCACCACATTAAAGACTCTTGAAAAATAAGGAGCTTGTTTAACGCCCAAACCACGTGGTGCTGACTTGGTAGAACCAGCTTCGGCTCTTGCTCTTGCGTGAATTTCAGCGAGTATCGGTGCAATGTAATCTTCTTCAAATTGAACTACCTCATTCATCAGCGAAATAATACGATTTACACTTGCGCGATTCTTACTTCTTCTTGGTTCTTCGTCCAATACTTTATATTCAATCTTGATGCCTTCACTTGAGCGTTGTCGTCTGATGAGTTGACCACTTTCCGCCAAATTGGAAGCTACTATTTCTTGCAATGCCAAACCGCCACTTTTCATAGCCATTACAAATTCAGAATCTCTGAGTCCTGTTTCCATAATAGCGGTCTTTTTTCCGTAGAAAGGCATCACTTCTGGGTATTTAGCAAAGGTCGCACTTAGGTAACAGCACACTTTGGTTTTGGGTAATACCTCGCGCATCCACCTTCCTATGATCGAATCATAACCGCCCGCCATGTGAGACTCATCCAAAATAAAAACTACTTTCTTGAATTTGGTACTGCCTTCGATACCATTAGAGATCATTTTTTCAAGCCAAAGACGCTTGTATGGGTGTGCCGATTGTATTTGTGAATAGGTGCAAAATACCATATCATAGCCTAATGGCATATGATCTAATGTTTGGGAAACCATCGTCGTTGGTACTTCTTCGGGATCGGGTAGACTCTTACCTATTGTCTTATACCATGCAATAGCTTCAGGACTCTCAGTAGGATATGCTGTTTCTTCTGTTAAAAGCGCTTTTTGTTCCACTTTTCCCAAAGGACTAAAAATGACCAATCCTTTAGCATCTTTGATTTGTGCATCACTACTATTGTTGATGATAAAAGGATTGATATTCTCAAAATTTATAGCTTTTAAGTCTCGATACATATCGGTAAATAAGTTAGGAGACTTGGTAAAGAATACAGGTAAATACCCTTGCATTACTGCATGTCTTATGACACTCGCGCCTTGCCGACCTTTTCCGATTCCTGTTTGATCGGCAATGATAATTCCTTGTTCTTTTTTAAATTGATGTAAATACAATCCAAGCGAATCGATTTGCTCGGCTGATAGCACATTCCACAACTCTTGTGTGGTTTTATATTTAAGTCCATCTCGAACTAAATTGTCAATATTCCCATGTCTCTGTACAATATGATCTAAAGAAGATTGCACTTCATAAGCCATATTTCTTGGAATCAGTGTATCCATGACATAGGATGCCTTTGATTTAGGCTCATATTTCACTAATGCTGTTTGATCTTCTGCTAATTTTAAAATTTCTTCACTGGATTGCGAAAAAAGATTTTCTTGTTCTTCAATTTGTAAAGCTTCACTGTTCATCTGTATAATTTGCTAAGGCTTCAAGGTAAGTTCGAAGCGTAATTTGTGTGTATAATTCGATGGCGTTTTCTTTGGAAATTCCGCTTTGTGAATAGGAATCTTCTGTTTTGATATCTGTTTTTTTCTTCCAACGAATCTCTAGCGACCATAAGGCATTTTGCACCCTGTCTGTATAGGCTAAAAAATGAGCGATTTCCTCTGCACTTCGACCATCGGTGTAGGTAATTCCCAAATAATCTTCAATGAGTCCAATGGGATTTTCCCCTGATGCTATCGATAGTTCCACTAGGGTATGAAGTTGCAAGTAAATACCCGCCTGATGATCTTCAAAGCGTGTAAAAGGCTTACTATTTGTAACCATAAATAGGATGGCACTATTGCTATCGGGCATTAATTCTGAATTGTAATAAATCATTCTCTTTTTGCGATTTGAAGTTGTTTAATAATTGTGTGAATATCAGGTTTGATATATTGTTTGACTGCTGACCATAAATCTTCAAAGGTGTCGATAACAGTATCTAAATGCGGTGCTGTATACTCTGTGGGGGCAACACCATTACCCACTGCTTTTCGACCGCCAATTAAGATGAGCATCGTTTTAGCAACTGCACCTTGCTTGTTGTATAATTTAAAGCTGTTCATATTCAGTACCACATCGACTTTATAAAAGTGATATAGCCAATTGAAAAATGGACGATATTTTGCAATGAATCCCTCATGGTCAAAATAAAGGTGTCCCATGATGATAATGGCGCATTTACCATTGTCTTTCATCGTGCGAAGTGCCAATCCTGACATGATGTGTTCCAGGCGTAAGTGTTGCACAAGTCCGCGCGTGTTGTTGAAATATTTTTTAATAATATGTTCTTTGTCTATTTTATCTTCTTCCCATTTGGCAAATGGTGGATTGGTAACCACCACATCAAAGGCTTTTTCCATTTCATTTGGAAATGGCTGTGCGCCATTGTTCATTGTGATTTTTTGAAATTGTTGAAATTCCAATGACTTTTTTCGACTTTTATCTATCTCGTTGACATGGGTTATTTTGGGATTTGCTCCCACAAGTAACAAACCGTTTCCAGCACTTGGCTCAAATATCGAATCAGCAGTATCCATCCCTGTATATTGGGCGATGATCGCGCCAATAGGACACGGTGTTGAATATTGTTTGTAGAGTTCTTTACTGCTGTCTGAATAGGCATACGTTGGTTGTATTTTATTCCAAAAGTGAACCATTTTTGAAAGCCTTGCTTCAAAGGAAATGGACTCGTTATAGATCATTTTGTACCATAAAAGCCAACTGAGTTCCACCGCTTCCCATAGTTCTCCCAAACTTGGTGCGCCTGTTTGCTCAAGCAAGTTTTCAATCTTTTTTTTGGATAATCGTGTTGCGTCTCTGTAGGCTAGATGCATCGTTGCAATCACACGATCTATATAATCTTCTTTGGTGCTTGGTAGTGCTTTTTGATTGTTTTCTTGTTCCTTTTTTTCGTGTGTATCGGTTTGAGCATTTAAATAATTTGTAATGACTTGCTTGGAGAGTTTAAGCCTTGATAGCTTAAAGGAAATATTCCTGTAGGCTTGTTTATATACAGGCTTTGTTTTTGGACGCTTGGTTTTTGGATTGATATATTTTTGCTGTTGCGTTACTAAATCACTTATTAACTTATCTATGATGACAATACCTTTTGCTAAATTCGCAATTGGTCGTCCATGCTCTACAACTGCCCACCATTTAAGCCTACTTTTTTCAGGCTCAAAAGAGTTTTCTAAAGCGCTCGCTAGGGTAGTTACCGAACTATACCCCGCGTGTATATTCACATAGGGATAATTCATATCGGTTGGAAAACCAAGCTGTTTAAAAGCTTCTTCGCCACGTTTTTCCCATTCCTTGAGTAAATCATTTCGATAGACTTGCATTTGGTAATGTCTCGGATGTGGAAGTTGTGATAATTGAAATAATTCTAATGCCGATGCATTGTGTAACTCATCTGTTTTGATATCGTATAAATGGGGAAAGTTTTTCTTTAAATCTTCAATATGATCTGCTGAAACTTTACCTGACTCAAAGGGTTCTTTCGCATGAATTGGAACTAACACATTCTCGACAATACCCTTGTATTGCTTAATATCTTTGGCAATAACTAAGGAACTTTCTTGGTTTGTAACTGCAATACTCATACCGCCTGTGTACTTAATTAAACGGTTGATTATTTTTGAGGATTGATTACGGATATCAGGCGATAAATCACAAGCCCAATCCTTGAAAGATTCGATACTTGAAGCTAGTTTTTCTAGGAGTTTGTTTTCATCTAAAATTTCTAAAACGTCTTCAAAGTCGTGAATCGTACTTGCAATAATGGTTTCTTGTTCGCCATTAAGATTATCTTCAATAGAAATTAATTCGTTGATAACTTCTTGTAACTCATAGTGTAATTCCTTTGTTATAGTAATCTGTGATGCTTCAACTTCTTTGGGATCACTTTCTTCTGTGCTATCTAAATAGTCTAAAATTACTTGCTTTGATTCCTCAATATTTTTTATGGTTAAAAGCATTCGGTAACAATCAAGTTCAGCTTGCTTGTTTTTTGATATTTTAAAGTCTGTTTCTAAACATTCTTGTTTTTTCTTTGATGTGAAATTCAGAAAAGCATCCATGTCTTGAATCATTTGCTGAAGATCTGCAATCGGTCTTGCATGACGTATCGCATACCACCAACTATGATTGTTATTTTTTTCTTTTGAGTGAAGCAAAAAATGTTCTAGTGGTTGAATATCGAGATAACCTTCTTTAAGATTGATATACGGGTATTTTAAATCCGTTGGAAAGCCAAGCGCATCAAATCCGCTTGCACCACGTCTTTCCCATTCCTGCGCTATTGTTTCTGCTTCAAGGGCAATTCCAAAAAATTGTGGATTCTCTAATTGTACCAAGTAAAATAAATCCAGCGCACAAACCTGATTCAAGTTTTCCTTTTGAATCTTTAAAAGATGTTTGTGAAAAAAATTAATTTCAAATTCCACATCAGTATCTTTGAATGCTCCAGAGGTAAATGGCGCTACCGCTTTTGTAGGAACTAATACGTTTTTAATTACTAGGTCATTGGCGTAAATGATTTGCTTTATAGCGGGTGTTGCTTTTTCTCTTTCAATTGTAAGGGTGGTATCTTCTAATAGCAATGAGAAATAATTTAGTACCCCAAGTAAAAAATCACGCTCGTTTTTTTGCATATCCTTTAGCCACGATGTAAGGGTATTAATGAGTTTTTTTAGGGCAATTTTGCGGACTTCATCACTTGAGAGTAACTGCATCTTTTTCAGTTCAACTATCAATTTGTTTAATATCGAACCATAAGGAGACTCAGCAATGCGTCCATCATTTTTAAATTCTTCTATCGCATCAGCAAGTTCATTTTCTAAAAAAGATTTTTGCGCGCTTTCTTTTTGACGTATGATCTCTAGTTTTAGCTTCTCTATATCTGCTAAAATTCTACCGTGTAATATTTCATACTGCACATCATCATCAGAAACAACTATCTGTTTAAAGGGAAGTGTTTCTTTTGTAGATTCAGCGTTTTTAGTTAGATAGTCAAAGACTGTTTGCCTAGATTTTTTTAAAAACTCAAATTCAGTACCAACCCTATAATAAATCTTGGCGATATTACTCGCCTTATCTATTTTTTTAGAGGTAATTTCTCTGAACTCTTTTAAAGTTGGTTCGAGCTTCTGTATCACTAAATCTATTTGTGCAAGTGCAGTTTCTAAATCCGTAAGTGGGCGAGCGTGTAGAAGTACATAATTTAATTGGTCTGCTTTGGCTTTTATACCTATAAAGTTTTCTAAGGCAGTAATATTGAAATAACCATATTCTAAATATACATACGGATATTTTAAATCTGTTGGAAAGCCAAGCTTTTCAATTTCGGCTAGTCCTCGTTTTTTCCACTGATGCTCTACATCATTAATCGTTATCGGAATCCCAAATGTTGGTGGGTGTCTAAGTTGCGCTAAATAAAATAATTCAAGTGCTGAAGCCTTATCTAAGGTATCTTTTGTAATGGTACGAAGTTCAGGAAATGCTTTCCATATTTCTGATGCTTGATCTTCTATGACTGCTCCCGAAGCGAATGGTTCTTCCGCTTTAATTGGAACTAATACATTATCAATAAGTTTATCTTTTACCCAAATACTACGCTTTATAGCTAATGCACCTTTTTCTAACTCTAATAGCTCATTAGTGTCATCCAAAAGCAATAGTAGTTCACTGATTATACCACGCACGTAACCACGCTCAAATGGCGCTAGGTCTTTTAGTGAAGCTTTGTACTTATTAATAGATTTTATCAAAGATTTTTTGACAAGATCATCGGTATCAAATTGTTCAGCTTCTTTCAAATCTTTGACCATTTCATCGATAATCGTCGATAAGATTTCATATACGCCAAGCTCGTCTTGTTCCATCATTGAAATAAGAATAGCTAGTTGATTTTTTATAAAGGAATCTGCTGGTTCTATCGTATCTTCTTTGATTACAATCGGCTTAATTTCTGTTTTGGCTGATTGCTTTACCTGTGCTTCTTGCCTTGATACTGGTCGTGGCGCTACTTGGATAGACTCCTGTAAGTTATCTTCACTTAAATTACCTGTTTTTAAGTTAGTTACACTTTTTCTATCTATTACATGATTGGAAGCTAATAGACTGCGAGCAAGTCGCTTTAATTTTTTATGTGAAATCTGTGAATCTTCAAACTTATTTCCATAAGTGAGCTTGCCAAACTCTCGGATTAAACCTGAAATAGTTTTATGATAGAGTTCAAAAACGATGTAGTCCTGTTCTTTAACTATATCATCTTCATTATAATATATGGTAACAGTGGTAAATAGTTTTTTGTTAATGCTATCCTCTGTTGGAGCAAATACAGGGTAATCCGTTACAGCTTCCCAACTTTTTCCTGAATTAATCATTTTTTTAAGGGATTTTATAAAGGAATCGTATACAGCAAACTTGGCTACCGTGTAGATGTTTCCGCCAAAAATTGATTTGACAAAACCTAACTCCCTAAGTACTTTTTGTAATTTTTTTGGGGGTAATTCACTGAAAATTAACTCGTAATTATTGCTTGTTGTATTCTCCTTTATATTTAATCTCATCTATTGTGATTTGCTTTTTACAAACTGTTATAAATGTAAATAAGTGAAGCTGTATTTCATTTGTACGCGTTTTGTACCGTTACAAAAATTGTAGTCCAAAATTGTAAGAAATATTTATTTTGTGTTTTTTCTTTCATACAAACACTGTAAAAAACACATATAAATTTTAATAAATTACCATTAGTTACTGCAACTATAGAAAGAGTTGTAAGAAAATGAAATTGTCACAAAATTGACATTAATACATTGGTCATCCCTTAAACTCAAAATGTATTGCGTATGTATGCCTTAGTTGATGTGAACAATATGTATTGCTCATGCGAACGTGTTTTTAATCCGAAATTAATCGGTAAACCTGTAGTAGTGCTATCAAACAATGATGGTTGTGTAATTTCTCGAAGTAATGAAGCCAAAAAACTAGGTATTCCTATGGGCGCGGTCACTCATTTATTTGAGAAAATATTTAAAGATCATCATGTGCAGGTGTATTCTTCCAATTATGAACTTTATGGAGATTTAAGTGATAGACTCATGCATGTCTTATCAAAGTTTACCCCTGATATAGAAGTATACAGCATCGATGAAGCCTTTTTACAATTCAAGGGATTTGAGCATTTTGACTTAAACGATTTGGGGATTGAAATAAAAGAAACTATTTTACAATATATCGGACTACCTATTAGTATCGGAATTGCCCCTACAAAAGCACTTGCTAAAGTGGCTAATAGAATCGCAAAAAAGTTTGATAAAAAAACAGGCGGTGTATATGTGATGGACTCGGAACACAAAAGAAAAAAAGCTCTTAATTGGCTAAGTATTGAAGATGTATGGGGAATTGGTCGACGTAATGCAAGTAAATTAAATCGTTACGGAATAACAAAAGCAATTCAATTTGCTGATGCACCTGATAATTGGGTGCGAAAAGAATTTTCTGTTGTAGGTCTTAGACTCAAAAAAGATTTACAGGGAATTCCAACGCTATCATTAGAAGAAGTTGAAAGTAAAAAATCTATTGCAGTTACTCGAAGCTTTGCTAAAACAAAAAATAATCTTCAGGACTTAAAAGAGATCATTGCCAGCTATGGGTGTGTAGCTTCTGAAAAATTACGTGTACAAAAAAGTTGTTGCAACCTTATTATGGTGTTTGTACATTCCAATAGGTTTAGAAAGGATTTACCACAATACAATAATTCATTGGTAGTAAAACTACCATATTCAACCAATTCAAGCCTGATAATTGCCAAATATGCAAAAAAAGCCATACAATCAATATTCAAAAAAGGCTACGAATTTAAAAAAGCGGGAATTATGGTCATGGGATTAGTTCCAGACAATGCTCAACAACTCAATATGTTTGAAGCTTGTAATTCGGATCATAAACAACTGATGTCAACCATTGACCGTTTGAACTCTAAATATGGAAAAAATACCTTAAATATTGCAAGCCAAAAATTAGATTCCTCTTGGGCAATGCGTCAGAATAATTTATCGCAAAACTATACAACTGATTTTAATGATATTCTTGTTTTGAATTGTAATTTTTAACTTTTTTTATTCTCAAAACTAATAATCATACTTAAATCTACACATGTTTACGTTTTAACCGTAATAGTTTTACAGTAAAAAAGTAAAAATACTTCGATTGCAAAATAACTTTTGCAATTATAAGATAGTTTATGATATTTTAGCAAAATATTTCAATATTTGAAAGTTTATACTTATTAATTAGCTGTGTACTTATCTTATAATCTTAATAAGTTTTATAGTATAATATTTTGAAATATTAAGAGGAATTTTTAACAAAACATAAGTCATTTGGTTATGAACCAACTAATGGAGTAAAATAATTTCTCAAAAAAAGAGGGAATGCTGATGCCCGTTTAAGTAGGCTTATTTTAATTATTTTTTTATGAAACATTTTTTTTCAGGTATTATGGTATTATTTTTCATATTTACCGTAAACAACCTAAATGCAACAGTAAATGATTTTGAAGCTGATGTAACCAATTACGAAACACCATGTGAAGCGTATGCACAAAGAGCTGCAACAAGTGAAAGCTTTGCTTACGGCGGTCAAAGTGGTTATACAGATGAAGAATATTTTAACGCGTATGTTGATTATTTGAATTATTGTTCATACGATGTATGGAATGAAAGTAGTAGTGGAGCTGTTCCTGCTCAACCAGTTTTTCTGTAACGATTAATTTTAAAAAACTCTCCCGAATGGATATAAAAAACTTAATAATAGTTGTTAGCTTTTTGTTGATAAGTTATTCTTATGGACAATCTAAAGGTTCAATAGAAGTAGAAGTTACCTATAAAAAAGCTTTAATTAATAATAAAGGTAAAAGCAAAACTCCAATAAAATTTGTCAACGATTTATCATATAAATTAATTGCAAACGATTCTGTTGCCTTATTCAAACGCAATGAATCAATGAAAACTGATACTGAATTTGATAATTCATATAGGTTAGCAACTCGTGGTGGAAATGGAATCTATTATAAAAATAGAAGAAAAAAAATCAAATTAAGACAAGTAGAAACTGCGGGAGAGTTATTTTTAATTACTTACCCATATAATGAATGGAATATAGAACTAACTAGAGAAACTAAAAAAATAGATCAATATACTTGTTATAAAGCTATACTAACAAAAGACGAGTATAGTTCTATACAAAAAAAGAAAGTTAAAATAAAAGCTATTGTATGGTACACTCCAGAAATTCCATTACCATTCGGAGTTGCGGGCTTCGATGGATTACCAGGTTTGGTTCTAGAAGTCACTAAAGGAGGAACTTATATAGTTGTTGATAACATTAAGTTTAAAACTAATAATTCTAAAACTAAAATTTTACCCCCAAAAGGCGGAATAGAAGTAACTGTAAAGGGATATAATGAGAAATTGTTAGAATTGTTTAAGAAAATAAGAAAAAGAAAAAATTAATGCATTTAGACTATTTTTCTTATAAGATTAGCTTTTTTCTAACGATCATTTTATTTTCAGTTTGTAAAATTAATGCTCAAAATATTGAATTATTTGGTAAGATAACAGATAGTTCTTTAGTTGAAATTGAGTTTGCAAATGTACTTGCTATTCCAAATGATAAAACTAATAAAGTAAAATTTGCGATTACCAATTCTAAAGGTAATTATAAAATTAGATTGAAAAGTTTTTCATCTTACACTTTCACAATTAGCCATTTAGGTTTTAAAAAACAAGTAATCAACTTAACAACCGATAGTCTCAATATTGAAAAAAATATTGTTTTAATCGAGGAAAAAGAAGAATTAGGAACTGTAACAATTAATTATACACCTCCCGTAACTATTAAACAAGATACTATAATTTATAAAACGGATGCTTTTACTAGCGGAGAAGAAAGGAAACTTAGGGACGTATTAAAAAAACTACCGAACGTGGAAGTAGACCGAAAAGGTAACGTATATATACAAGGCAAAAAAGTCACTAAAGTTTTGGTTGAGAATAAAGAATTTTTTACTGGGAATAGTAAACTTGCTGTAAATAATATTCCTGCTGATGCAGTAGATAAGATCGAAATATTAGACAATTACAATGAAGTATTCTTTTTGAAAAACCTTGAAGATACTGATGATATGGCTATGAATGTAAAGCTTAAAGAGAATAAAAAAAAGTTCTTATTTGGGGATATTGAAGCTGGTGGCGGTATCGTAGATAGATACTCTATACACCCATCTTTGTACTATTACAGTCCAAAAACAACTTTTAATCTGATAGGGGATTTTAATAATACAGGTGTCAAATCATTTACAGTAGAAGACTATGTAAGCTTTGAAGGTGGAATGAGAAATTTTTTAGACAATAGAGAATCATATTTTAACCTTACCAATGATAGTTTTTCAAGGTTTTTAAATAATACAGATTACAAAGAAAATAAAAATAATTTTGGTGCTTTGAGTTATACTCAAGAATTAACTTCAAACACAGAATTATCCTCATACCTTATTCACTCCAAAATTAGTTATGAAACTAAACAAGAATTTTTGAATGAATACTTTTCAGAAGAACAATTCACTGAAAATAGAGTAATTAATGGAATGCAAGATATAGATTTCAGCATCGGTAAAATTAAGCTAACATCAAAGAAAAATATTAATTCTAATTTACGTTCAAGTATAACAATAAAGTCTTACAAGTATGATATTTTTGAGAATACTTTGACACAAACTAATGCTAATTCTAACTACATTGAAACTAGCGCAAATAACATAACTACTTTTGTAAATAATGATATTCAATGGAATAAAAAATATAATGATAATCACACATTTAGTGTCTATGGTAAGTATTCATTCAATAATGGAAACTCACTAAACAATTTGCTTACTAATTCAGCTATTTTTGAATCGGTATTACCTTTAGAGCAATCAGAAAGTTATTCTATTTTCAAAGATGTATATTCTTTATCTCACAATGTTTTAGGAGGAGTTAAACACTATTGGATAATGAATAGATTAAGCCATATTTACACGACTTTTGGAGTGAAATATGACTTTCAAAAATACCAAACAAATGAGTTTCAATTATTAGACAACAATACACAAAATAACTTTGAAAACTCAAATTTTAATAATGATGTAAAACTAACTTTAGGAGATATCTTTTTTGGAGTTCACTATAAATTAAAAAAGGGAAAAATCACATTTAAACCTGCCTTGTTCTATCATACTTATATATGGAATTTTACTCAATTTAGAACTGATAGAGTTTCAGAAAATCAACATATAATTTTACCACAACTATCAACAGATTTTTCATTTACTAAAACAAAAAAGATTTCTTTTAAATATGACTATACGACTAGGTTTCCAAGTATCACACAGTTAAGTAACCGAATTACATTATTAAATTTTAACTCTCTTTATGTCGGAAATGAAACTTTGAAAAATGAAAGAATACATAAATTAAAATTACGCTTCAGCAATTTTAATTTATTCAAGGATCTTTATTACAGCTTGATCTTAAACTACCAAACAAAAGGCATTAACACTAAAAATGAAACTAATTTAGAAGGTATTAATTCAATTACTACTCCATCACAATTCAATTTTGCAGATTCTTTTTTCATTCTTGGCGGTAGTATTTCTAAAGGCTATGAAAAAATAAAATTTTCTTTAAGAGCCAATATTAATAAAGTAGATTACGACACACCTCTAAACGGAGAGTTAATTAATAATAATACCATAAGTTTTAATATAGGTAGTGGTTTTTCAACTCGATTTGAAAACTACCCCAATATCGAAGTAAATTACAATAAATCTATTTCAAAATATAGTAGCGTTTTTAATAATCAATTTAATCAAAATACCCTATCCACTTTTTTAGAGTATAATTTTTTGAAATCAATTATAATCAAAGCTAATTACAAATACGAAAATTATACAAACAATGAGCAAAATATTACTAATGAATTTAACATTTTAGACACTTCATTTTACTATCAAAAACCCAATACTGCATGGGGTTTTGAGTTATCAGCAAAAAACTTATTAAATATTAAGTTCCAACAAAGAAATTCATTGTCAAACGTCTTAATATCGGATGAAAGAACATTCATTCTTCCAAGAATAATAATGTTCAAATTGACCTATAAACTCTAATCATCTATGTAATACAATAACAATTTAAATAACGGGAATCCCTAAATAAGTTAGAATCATATTGTTAGTTAATAATAGAATTTGATCGCTTCTGAAAAACTTATAATAAACTTAAAATAGCCTCTAATTTGATTCTATTGGAGAAGAATATTTAACCTAAACACCTAATAATAATGAAGAAATTTTTTACATTATTTTGTTTTTTAATTATATTGTCTTGTCAAAAAGATGATAGTATCAATCAAGATCAAAATCAGGATTCATTAGCGAGAGCTAGAGTTCAAATAAAAGTCGGCAATGAGGTTTCTAAATCTGCCATAGAATATATTAAATTGAGGACAAACAATTCATTTACAGTAGAGAATAAAAAAAACTCAATTTCTTTATCAAAAACACCTTTCAGTTTTAAGTCATCTGGCTTAGGAATTGTAGATACGAATAAAGAAATCGTAGTTGTCAACGAATCGAATACTAAGCACACATTTAAAATTATTTCGCCGTTAGAAGAAAATAGTGTGACAAACTTGATTGTCGTAGAAACAGAAAATTCATCTTATGAGTATTTCATTAAATACAACTTTATAGGTAATATTCCCACTAATGAAGAAACCAATGCGATCGATTTATCTAAATTTTCAGGCACGATTGAAACCTTTAATAGCAACGGACAACAAATTGGATATATTAGTATGGAAAATGGTTCTATGACAAACAGTACAGGTCAGTTTTCCCCTTGTCCTGATGATCCGACTGATGAACCTTCAGATGATGATTCAAGTGGTTCTGATGCTAGTACTGGCATACCGAGTTCGAATTCTGCTGATGATAATGAAGTTTATAATAACGTTGACTCTAATAGTGGTGGCGAATTTGAAAACTTAGATGATGATTGTGGTTTAAGTTGGAGCTATGCAAGATGTGGTTGTGGCGGTGGTGCTGACGGACATCCTCCTAGTGGAGCGTGGTGTTGTCAAGGAAGCCCTATTATTATAACAGATTGTAATGGGAATGCTATAGCACAAAGAAGTTCAAACAATGATACTAAATTTAAAAATTCATTGACTGAACCTTGCGATGATGGCGATGTAGGTGTTTTAATTGATAAAGAGGATTGTGATACATCTAAAGAAGACTTACAGAAAATCTTTCCAGATATGACTGACGACGATGCTACATTATTAGCAAAAATGATTAACGATAAAGGTGCTGACTTTGGTATTGACTCAAAACATAAACTATGGCACTTTCTAGCTCAAGCTGGTCACGAAACTGGTGGATTTGCTAACTTAAATGTAACGGAAAGTACATATTGGACAACCGCTAGTTTATTGGCTAAAACATATCGTAAAAGATTTACAATGGATTCACTAATTGCTGTAAATGATTCTACAAAGTATTTTGCACCAGACTACCTCCAAAATTCTAGCGGTGTTGCTAATATTGCTATGTGTTGTAAATATGAAAATGGAGACGTGGCAAGTGGCGATGGCTACAAATATAGAGGTCGTGGTATATTTCAACTTACGTGGAAAGAAAATTATAGAAAATTTAAAGAATTTTATAATAATAAGTACGATCCTGATATAGATATTGTTAATACCCCTAGTGAGGTAGCAACAAATGATACCTTAGCCATACTAAGTGGTATGTGGTATTACAAAACACGGGTATTAGATAAGATGACTGTTGATTCAACAACGACAGTATATAAGTTAACAAAAAAAATTAATGAAGCAAGAGCTGGTCTTAAAGACCGAAAAAAAAGATTTAAAAAAGCAAAAGATTCGATTGATTGTGTAAACTAAAATATGAAAAATATGAAAAATATGAAATTTACAATTGTAACAATAGTATTATTGGTATGTATGCTAACTTCTTGTAAAGGACAAAGCAAACTAGAAACTCAGCAAACATATAGCACAGAAATAATAGGTATTTGGGAAAATAATTCGGAAGCAGGACATAAATTAGAATTTCTATCAAATGGAATATTAAAAATTTATTCAGAAAATCAATATGTAGGTTCTATGAATTATGCAGTTGTTATAACATGCAATGGGCATACTACAAGTGATAATAGAATATTTTTAAGTTTGGAAGAAGATGGAGATATTAGTTGTTCTACACTAGAAACAGTGAATGAAGACAATAATAATTTTTTATCTATGACTACAGAACAAGGAAAGTTAGAGACGTACACTAAAGTTAATTAATAAGTTTCTCACATGAATTAACATAATAATTAGCTAATTAATCTTAAAGAGTTATGGAATTCCATGACTCTTTTTTTTTTTACGTACTTAATATTACCTAACAAAACCTTACACTATTAACGGTAAAACCGTAAATAGTAAATTCTTACAACATACTTTTGCAAAATTGTGAAAGTTTTTTCTATTTTAGCATAATATTCGTTAATGGTTCTACTGTAAATTTCTGACTTCACGTTTTTTAAATACATTTGGAAATAATGTTAAATTTAAAACGAGAGACATGAAAAAAGTTGTATTTATTATATTGATTATGTTTGGATTATCATTTATTAACGGATGTACACCAAATAACTTAACAGATGAGGAAACTATTGAATTTCAAGCAACAGGTCACAAGGAAGTCGGAGATCCCGATGACCAAGATGACGAAGATGAAGTCGGTGGCTAAATATTTTTACCCATTAATGATTGTCGTAGTAGTGTCTATAAGTATTACTGCGACAATTATTCATAATTCAATACAAAAGGATTCTATTGAATTGAAAAATCATAAAAAGACGTTTCCTATATTATTGGATGATAGAGACACTAAATTAGAAAATAGTGTCATAGACTTAAAAAACAATAAGATAAATATCCTTGAGTACATTTCTATAAGAAAAAGTATATTAAATGAATATTCCAATAAGCATAAAAATTATGTTTCTAGGAAAAGAGAAATCATGGAAAATCAATCATATCTAGGATATTCTTCTTACAAGAATTTTTTACTTGGAATTGGTATTAGATTTTTTACTTTAATTGTAAGCCTATTTTATTTTAGTTCAAAAATAAAACAATATTACGAATCAAAAAATCAGAAAATTTTCTATTTAATTATTTCAAGTTCCTTTGTTCTGACTTCGGGTTATTGGTTTACATGGAGTTTAATATATAAAGTAAATTCTATAGGCGAATACGACTTTGAGCAATGGCACCAAAACGTTTTACTTATTGTCTCTCCAATTCTTATTTTAGCATCTTCTTACTTCTTATTCAAACATTATCAAACTATTGAAGAAAGGTTGAAGAAAGTAATATCTACTTTATTCGATCAAATATTATATGTTATTCCTGAGAATGGATTTGTCAAGGACGAAAAGGAAAATGACTACACTAAATTAAATACAAAAGTGATTATTGAAGTTGGAAAAGAAATTAATAAATAAATCAAATGTCGGAGTCAGAGAAAGCAAAAGAAATCTTAAACCAACTTAATAAGAAAGGATATATTAAAGATCGTTCTAAAAAGTCTTATGAAAAACGTTCCAAAAAAATAGAAGAAGAATTAATCAAATTAGAAGAAAGATCAAACGAAAAAGAAAGAAAAAATAATGAGTCTTTTATAAATTTACCTAGTGGACTTATATTTATGGTTGATAATTTTAAAATCACTACATAAATTTCTATTTACTTTTTTGAGAATTTACGATTGCTCCCAACTCCTTAATTTCTGCTAGGCGTTTTTCTAGCCTTTGTTCTACACTATCTTTTATAAATAATCGCAAGTACTCAGAAATTTCAAAATACTTTTCTTTATTTTTTATAAGTTCTTCAATAACATGTAACATCAAATCTTTAGAATTAGCGAAATAAACTTCTTTGTTATTTTCAAAATGCGTAATTAACTCATCTAGTTCAAATCTTACGCCCAACTTTTCAATATAAAAATCCTTATCATCTTTCAAGTACATTTCTCCCTCTCCACTTAAAAGCCACTTTCGCGAAACCTTGTAATTATTACAAAGGTAATCAGCTAATAAATCAAGAGTAGATTGGTGTGGATTCTCTGTTCTACCTTTAACAATATTTCTTATTGTTACTTGTGAAACTACTTGATTTAATTCTTCTGCTGTTTTGTAAGAACTAATTTTTAAATCATTGAATACTTTAGTTATTCTATCTTTCATTAATTGCGAAAGTTTTATTGTATTATTGTGAAATAATTATGATAATTACGAAAGTTTCCTTATTTTAGTAAGGTCGTTAAACCAAATATAAATAAACTATGAATAAAAGTATTTAGGATCGTGAAAAACAACTCATATAGAAATGAAAATTGCAAAATACTTTGTAAGCTTTTTACTTCAAAAATCTAAATAACATAGTTGTAATTTTTAATAAGAAATGGATAATATTTACGTATTAATCTTAATTATCATTAACCTCGTATTCATTGGAATCTTGTTATTTTTTATGTTTAAAATGCATAAAATTATTAATAATGTACATAGCATATTGAGTATAGAAAGTTTAAAATTTGACAAATTGGACTTTGCTGAAACTAAAGATCGAATCAAAGAAATGCACTCCGTAATATTAATGATGAAATTCGCAAAATTTTTAGAAAATATGGTTGATAATGAAGATGAAAAATAGCTTAAAAGCAAAGCTTTCAAAATCCCCGTTTTTAGAATAATCCGAAAAATACTTCTCATTTTCGGGGATTGAAAGCTTTAATTTTAGTCAAGCGAGTAGGCTTAATAAATTCTCAATTGACTGTTTTTTTAACATGTAACAAAGTGGCTATTTTGTTTAATATGCATGACTATTTTGATTTTTAAACGAAAGTTTAATTCGGGAATCAAAAATGCCACTTTGTTCTTTTGATTCAAAAAGTTGAATTTACTAAAATAAATTGAATGACCATTTAAATTATCGAATTCATCTTAACCCAAGTGTATCTATTGTAGCGTATTCCACTGAGCCTAACCAATTGTTATTGATAGCCTTTTTAACATAAAGATTCATGGTTAGTGAGACACAGTTTCTAGTAGGTATTTTTGTAATGGAAGTTATCATACTATTAGTTATCGTAAGATACTTCTATGTAAAAAACAAAAGAAGGAAGAAAATAAAAAATAAAGTGGATGAAGAAATCGAAAAGGAATTAACAAATAAAGATCGTAAATACCCCTAGCTAGTTCATAAGGAGCGCGTTAAGTATTTTAAAGGTTGGCTATGGTTTTTAACTAAACTCATGTTTAAATACTCTTTAAACAACTAAGGCGACAATAGGTAGTTTCAAAATCAGTCGCCTTGCCAGCCTAGAAATAAGAGTTAACACATTTTTTTTCAAGTTTTTCATCAGGCACTTTTGGTAGTGTTTGAAGGTGTGTTAAAAATGGAGTTTTAGGGTAATAACTCTAGCAAAGCGATAGCTGAATCGTTATCGCTTTGCTTAAAGTAATCAAATAACACGTAGAATGTATTTTTCTATTTCCAAACTATAAAAAGACACTTTTTGCAATACGGGTGTCAACATTCAAGATGTGTTTAGAGTGAGTTTTACATTTGCTTACTCTTTTAGCGGCAAAGCGATAGCTGAATCGTTGTCGCTTTGCCACTAAAAATTAAACGTACTGATTTTAACTTTCTGAGAAGTTTTTAAAGGGAACTGTAATCGATATAGGGTTTTGATTTTGGTTCTGTCAGTATGTAATGATCGGGTTGTAATGACAACCTGTGACCTAATCTAAACTTTTAGTTAGGCAGACAGGGCGGTTCTTACGATGGCTAGTCAGACCGCCCTGTTATCTAAAAGTAACATTTAATGATAGAATTATGAAAGAAAAAATAGTTTTAATCTTGGTCACACTAATACTCTGTAGTAGTTGTAGAGACATCAAAAAATTAGATGCTGAAGAAATGATTGCTAAAATAGTAGATCATCAAATCGTTTTCAATGATAAACAAAAACTAATTAAACAACTAGAAAATGACATATTACAAATCAAAAAAAAAGAGATCAAAATAAATGAACTCAATATCGATTCCAGTAAGGCTTTTGACAATAACTCTTTAAATATGATTCAACTCATAGGCAATACTAGAGATCGTTCATTACAGATTTCATATGTATTAAATAAGGAACATAATTCACTCTATATAACTTCAGGAAATACAATTTTAATTTGTGAAGGTTGTACCATTGGTTGCCTACCCAAACGATCAACAAATAATGAAGGTATTTGTACCCCATGTATCACTGAAGGTATTGATACTTGCTTTAAAACAGAATCATTATTACCCAACCAATGAAAAAAGGTCAATAGAGCATATTATGAACGCTTATAAATTACAATTCCTAAAAGGCTTTATTGCTGGATTTTTATTTGCAATTCTTTTTATCGTTGTATTTGTGATTGTGGCACTATATTATAATTTGGATAAAATCCTATGACCTAAAATTCCCAAACTGTAGTACCCTTTTTTTATCAGATGGAATCCTTGATACCCCAATTGAGGATTCCTATTTTAAACGTTCAGCATATCATGGTTCTTTTTAGCAATTACCACTAAATTATCGTAAAACTAAAATTGTGCTGAACAGAAAAGCCTTGCCCTAACAAGGCTTTTCTTTTTTATCAATTAAAAGAAGATTTCTTGACTAATATTCTGAATTTGCTTCTTTGAAAAGCTGTGGTTCTTCCACACATTTTTAATTGCCATACTTCCAATTTCTTTTTTAATACCTTTCACGTTAATTAGCAGATCAAGCGCCTTTATCCATTCAGGTTCTATCGAGGCTAAGAGTCCATCCACTCCATCAGTAATATTGTTACTTGCCGAATGATAAATTGAGGTAATCGTCGGAATTCCAAATGCTGATAGTTCCAAAAACAGATAACTACTGTGATGTTTGTTGTAGGTAGTATCTTTTGCCAAGAGCAAAGCTGAATCAAGCCTTAGCTGATTTAATTTAAAAAAGAAGGTTTTAAAATGAACTGTTTTATGAAATTCTATATCATTTTGTAAGTCCAGCTTCTCTATAAGCTCATAGGTTGTAGAACTACCTAAACAAACCACTTGAATTTTGTCTTTTAATTCTTTACTCATTTTTTGAAATAACTCTTTTATGAAATTCAAATCTTCCAAAGTTGGTTTTATGAGTCCAAGACGAAATAATTCTGTGTCGTTTTTAATGATTTTCGGCATACTTTCATATCCAATTTGAGAAATTAAATTTGGAATAAACCCAGTTACCACATCAGCATTTGGATGACGCAAATTTATATATCGATGTAAAAAGTTTTTGAATTTTAAATTGGCAACTAACAATAGATCCGCACACGCTAAATTGTTCTCCAGGTTATGCAATTCGATCTGTGAAATTTTTCTCTTATCGTAACTCATAGCATTTAATGCAAAATAATTCTGATCTATATTAAAAGTAATTTGAATCATTGGATTAAACGCCTCAATTGCTTTTAATAGATACGTGATATCACTAAAAATAGGTGGAAATATGATATAATCTGCCCACACTAACAAACGCTCATCTAGTACCGTTGTAAGGTCATTTAATGAATTATTAAAATCATTACTATCTATGTTTGTAATAATACTTTTATGCGTATTTGTTTTGTCTAATTCTAATGCTTGTGAAATTAAACGATAATACCCTGTCGCATTTAATTTCGGAGATACATAGAGTAAGTGAATTTTATCATCTTCGCCCAAATCATATTTGGTGCTGAACCTTATATTTGAAGCTAATTTTTCTTTTAAATGGATTATTTTTTTCATTGATTTTCTTGTTGATTAATTGCTACTTCTACTCCGCTAATAAACTTTGCTATACGTCTTTTTGAACTCATTTCATAAATTTCTGCGACTTTTACTTTAGCTCCATAATCTTCAATCTTTTTGTAAAAGCGAGCGAGTCCAATCTCACGTTTTTTTGTCTGTGAAAACTTATAATTCCAATCGATAGAATACAGAGTTCTCACATTTCCATCAGCAAACCAAACGATTAATTTGGTTTCTGAATCCTGTTTTAATTTCCAACCTTTTGATGCGCTCATTACCTAAAAAATTTAATTAATGAACTCATTGGTATTTCTTTTACAAATTGATCCTTATCAAATGCATCAATGATGACTTTTTCATCTTTAACATGAATCCATACGGCAAGATTTTCAACGTTCAAACCATTTTTTAATGCAAAATCATTCAAGTATTTCTTGATACTAAAGGCAATTTTGTTCTGAATTCTTGATAATTCTGCGGTTTCTCTGTCAATAAAGAAATAGGCAAGTTCTTTTGTTGGAATGGCTTGAATGGCTTTAGATTGATCGAACAAATAGGCTTTGATTGTATGATCTTTTTGCACAATTTTTAAAAAAAGACGTGCTTTTGGAATCTTGGTTTTACTTGAAATAAATGCTGTATTTTGAATGATATTTTTGGTTACCATTTTCTCATAGCCAAAAATATCAACCGATAAGTCTGTAACGGCATTTCTAATCTTTTGACTGAATGTACTAAGGGTGTTTTTTGATGTTTTTTTCATTTTATCATGTATTTACTGTGAGTGATTGAATGATGTTTTGTTTAAAATTGTAGCATAGAATTGATCCATCAATTCAGGAGAATTAAGGCTTTCAATACGCTTTTCACAATCTTTAAAAAGCTGTAAACGAGAAAGTTGTTTTGAAGTGTCTTTTTCCTCGTTATTTATAAAACGTCGAATTTGAGCGTGTAGCATCAGTTTGTCCCGAGTCTTTCGCTTTGCTTTCATATGAATTTCATACCAAGCTTTTGTTCCTGTAAATCCATATTTGTTAGTCACATCAAAGTACCTATCAGGCAATTGAACGTACCTATTTTTAGAATCTTTTGCTAGATATTTACGTACCAATTCAATACGCTGAACATAAATATTATGAACTTTTGCCAAGTTTCGCTCTGATACAGGCGCATACCAATCCCGCAACAACTCTTTTGCCCTTAACTGCTGATTTTTAGTGAGAAATGTATTTTTATAGATCGTCTCTTTAGAGAGATTCCATAGTGAATCCACATAGAGATTAAGGGAGGAAAAGCAACAAGTCTCAGGCATTGAAGCTGTGTCTTTTGCTTGTTTTATGACTTGTTTGCTTTGTCCTTCCTTCTCTACAACACTATTTTGTAAATCACTTACATTTGAGGAGTATTTTTTGCTGATTTTATCATCTTTTGGAACATTTTTTTGCGCGCCTGGTGTGCCTTTCAGGGGTGGCTCGTTACTCCTTTTTGCGCCTTCCTTCTCTACGTATCCTGTAAATTTGTTTCCAGTTTTGTTTCCAGAAAAATAATGTGACGTGAGCGCAAGCGAACTCCTTTTAATTTTGTTATCAACTGCTATTATTATATTATTTATGTAACTATTGTTACTAGAGTCAGATTGCGGACAAGTTGTCCGTAAAGAATTTTTAAAAAACTGATTATCAGTAGTTTTCTTTTTTTTGTCGTCTTCCAAAAATTCGTCTTTATTAACGGGTTTTAAACCGCTTATTAACAGAATATTTGAGTTAAAACGAAGCTGGTAATTCGCCTTTCTACCTTTATAAACTTTTTCGGTAAGTACTTTAGCATCTAATAGGCGCTGTATATGCCTTCTGATAGTCCTTGTACTAACATGAGCCATTTTTGCTAGTTGCTCGCTATTGGTTTCTAAGGGTGGAATATTATCCACTTCTAAAGGCTTGATTTTATGAGCCTTTAAAAGTGATAAACCATAAATTTTGATAATTTCTTTCGCCGTTGCAACAATGGGTTGTCGCAAATGATTAGAAAGCTTGTCGCTGTTTGAATTATGATGTTTTACAAATTGATCTAATCGCTTAAAAACCGTTGAAAAATGAATGATGTTCATCTGTGGAACAATTTCGACGCATCAGTTTCTGCTGTCTGCGACGTAGGTTTGGATTAGCGTGTTTTTTTAACATCTGAATATCATGTTTAATGCTTTCGATATGAGCCTTTACCACCTCATCATCTTTTTGAACAATGGACTTTTTCATAAGCTATTGTTCCTTTTTAATTGCTGATTCATCTTTACTTATCAGCTTATTGGATTTTTCATAGAGTTTCTTCAGCTTGGCTTCTTGTTCTTCTACAAGTTCCAAACAAGCCTCGTAACAAGACATCCAAGATTTTTGCCTTATCGTTACTTCATTGAAAAATTTACTGACAGTGGGTTGCGAACGTCCAGAACGATTTGCAACTTCTGTTGTTGGATTGTCGAATAACGACATCATCCTTTTTTTTAACGACTTATAGTCTTCTGAGCAATACATATATAAAAGGGTTTTAATGTCAAACTTATAAGTGCTAGTCAAGTTATAATTTAGGCGTTACCCATGTTTTGATAAGCTTTAACAAAACTTTATGGAAACCACATCAAACTCTTATAAACGTTAACAAAGTTTTGTATAAATTAGAACAAACTTTATAGCAAATTTCGCCAAACTTTACATAAAAAATTAACAAACTTTTGTATAAATTATACTAAAAATTAACCAAACTTTTATATAAATTTTACATAATTTTTGTTATATTTGATGACAAACACGACCAAATATAAATAAAAACAACTAAATTTTACTAAAAATAGTTGAATAACTTTTATGTGAAATGTACCGAAACCTTAAAATTTTCAGTAACTATTGAAAATAAACCTTCTAATTATGGAAAAAAACTACCCTAAAAAAAATCAAATTATTAAAATTGATGAGCTTTTTATAAAAGCCATCGATCAAATAGTCAAAGATTCTAAAAGTGCAGGAATTAAACCTGATAGCTACAACGGTATTAATAAACTAATCTATCCCCAAAGTATGGGACTTATCTCTAGAGTTAGCAAAGGAAAAAATCATATAACACACAAAGCCCTTATAAATTTTGCAAAAGAGTATAATGTGGATATGAATTACTTCTACCATGAAAATACCGAGTTTACATACGATTTAAATAATTTTTTACCAGCTCACAAACAGAAGAAAAAGATAGCGCTTGGGAAGGAAAAATTTAAAGAAGAAGATATCAAATTTGATACTGATAAAATTGAAGACTTTATAAGTTTTGAGCATGAACAATTAGCCAAAACTTTTAAACTTGATACACTTATCTGGACATTTTCAAAATTACTTCCAAAAGATGCTTCACAATTTTTTTATAATATTTTGAAAATAATTAAAGTGGATTATCAGACAAGAATTCTCGAATTAAATGAAAAAATTGATTTTTTAGAAAAAAGCATCAAAAAATTAAATAATGAATTAATTATTTCAAAAGATAACGAAAATAAAACTTTAAAAAAATTAATTGAAAAAATGAAATAGAAAAATTAATCAGTTAATTAACTAATAAACAGATAGTTAATTTTATAAAAATCAAACCACTTTTATTTTTAACGTTAAAAATAAAAGTGGTTTGATTTTTTTTGTGTACTTTTAAAAAAAATTAAATAAATCGTGAAAAAAACAGAAAAAATAAGCTTTTCAACTATTAATGAAAAGCTTAATAAAAAAATTTATCCCACAAAATTTATCACGGGTGTTTCCACACAAGTACTATTTACCTGGAAAAATCAATCACTAATTCCACTTTACAAACCTGTTGAAAAAGGTTGGAATAAATACAGTTTAGTTGATATATTATGGATAGGTATTATCGAAGAATTGAAAAAGTTTGGCTTTACTAATGAAAAGATTATAAGTATAAAAAATCAGCTATTAGTCATTGATGAAATAATTGAAAATGAACAGGACAAGGGAGAAGAAATTGAAATCTTAAATCTAGCCATTATCGAGATTTTTAAAAGTGCAAATCCGATTTACATCATTATTGATGAAAATGGAAATACACAAGTTTTAAATGCCTATGCAATCATTGATAAGATGCAAGCAAATAAACTAACAAATCATATAATCCTAAATCTTAACCAACTCATAAAACTTAATATAGAAGCGCTATATGAAGAACCTTCACTAGATGAGTTTAAAGGACTCAGCAAAGATGAGCTTCAAGTACTATTGATCCTACGATCTGAAAACTTTGAATCTGTGAAAATTATAAAGAAAGGTGGCGAGATTGATACCATAGAAAGTACAGAGATCGTTTCTAATGGCGAACGGATTTTGAATATCTTAAAAGGTCACGATTATCAACATATTGAAATTAAACAAGCACGTGGAAAAATTGTTCAAATCAAACGAACAATTAAAGAGCGTACATAATAATTTAGAATAAAAAAAGGGAGCTGGCTTCCCTGATAAGTCCAAACTAATATACTGACCGCAGAAACGGAAGTGTATTAATTTAATTAAAATGCAAATTAAAAAAACAGATGAAAAATTTATTGACTTAAAAAAATTAAGTGAAATTCTTCTAATGAGAGGGATTAGAAGTGCAAAGAATTGGTGTGAGACTGTAGGCATCAAAATACAAATTGTCGGTAATAAATCAGTAGTACATCGCTTTTTAGTAGATATGGAACTTGATAAAAGTTTGATCGTACAACTAAAGAAAAAATACCCGAAAAAATGGGAAGAACTCTATAGGTGTTATATCGACAATGACCGATTAGGATATCTTATGCTTCTTGAAGATAATCCTGAATTAAATATTAGAAAAATTTCTAATACCATTACTCCGATGTCTGATACTGCAAAATCATTTGCTAATTCTTAAAGGGTATGAAAAGAAAGAAATTACCCAGCAAAAGACATAAGGGATTATTTCTCTACTGCAATGAGTGCAAAAAATACTTCTCATATACTAAAACTACTGTTAAGCAAGGTAACGGAACAGTAATTAGAAAAGAACCTGAGTGCGGTAAGAGCAAATCAAAACTATCAAGATGTAAGTCTCCAGAAAAACATCGCTATAAAAGTCGATTACATTATCCTGGACAAAACCAAAGAATTATAAGCAATACCTTAAATGCAGAAACTTATAATGAAGCTGTGACACAAGCAATAGCATTTGAAGAAGAATTTAAGGCGAAATTATCCTTTACTGAACTGCCTTATGACACAAACAAAAGAGTATACTTATTTGATGCGCAGATCAGATACCTTGATTTTTTGAATGATATTGGTGTCCCTGACCATAAAAAAGTCAATAGATCAGATCATTATAAAAATGAAGTAAAAAGAAGCTTGTTATTATTTAATGAAGCACTTACTAAGAACAAGATTAATAAAAAATTAATGCTGGTCGATATGATAAATGATACGCATGTGGGCTATTTTCATTCACATTTGTTAGTCGATAAACAATACAGTAATAAAACCTATAACAATAAAATGACTTCGGTAAAAGGTTTTTTTAAATGGGCTATTAAAAAATTTAAACTCAATATTTATAATCCTTTTGAAGATGTTAGAAAAAGAACAGTTGCTGTTAAAAAAGAAACTATTAGTGGAAAAGAATTTAAAGATTTGTTAGCTATTTTATCCCCTGAAAATGGGATTGTATATGAAGGGCAAACTAAAAGAAATAGATATAAATCCTATTTAAAAGATGGTTTTGAATTAGCACTTCATACAGGTGGTAGACGCGAGGAAATTGTGGAACTCAAATGGAATATGATTAAAGAAATTGAAAATGAACCCACCTATATTGTAGTTCCGAATTTGAAAGTTCAACGCCAAAAAGGAGAAGGATTCAATGATAATGTTGCCCCGAAAATTATTCCCGTGACCAAAAGCCTATTAAAGTTATTGCTAAGACTCGGGTATAATGAAAATAAAGGAAGTCACAATTATATTTTAGTTCCTGATCGTTCAAAAACTTCTACAATTGCAATTATGAATAATCTATCGAAGGGTTTTTCACATTATTATAAAAAGCTTAATACAGATCGTGATTTGCAATTAAAATGCCTGAGAAAAACATACCTTAGTTATCTAAACTCGACCCTAAGCGGAGATACAAAATCTTTATCCTCTCATACCTCTGATGAGATTCTACAAAGACATTATATCGATGAGAGAATAATTAATAGAGCTGTTAAAGAACTTCAAATTTTTGACTCTTAAAACAGGCAAAAAGATACTTTTAATAGATACTTTTTTGTAATTTCGATTAAAATTTATTTTTATATCCAAATATTAAACAAGTAAAAATCTGAAAATCAGGTTCTTACTTGTTTTTTTAAAATAGATCAAAAGTTGTGAGTTGTGAGTTGTGAGTTGTGAGTTGTGAGTTGTGAGTTGTGAGTTGTGAGCCAAAAAGCCATTTTAGTAAATTAATGAAAATCAGTGTTTTAAAAATTCACAGATTTGCAAAACTATGTTATTTCTATGCAAAACCATACTTCAAAAAGATACTTTTTATTTATTAATTTTAACGGTTACATATTAAAAAATCAGCTAGTGTTTGAAACATTTTTATCTGACCAATATACATTTAATTATTTTAAGAAAATTTATATTTTAATGATAAAAGTCTTGAATAATCTGTTCCTATTTTATAACCACGTATGACCATTAGTCTTGGCGAAAATACGCCCAAAAAACATTTAATGAAACCTATGATTTTTCCAAATATTCCCAAGGCTTCTATAGGCATAAAACATATATGTATAGAAGACAGCTAAACAAGGAACACTTCGACTCTGCTCAGGATGAAAATACTTGTAAAATGTATTTGTAAAACAAAATTATTTTTAAAAGTAAAGAGTAATACCAAAAAAATGATATTACTCCTTACTGTAAATTTTTAATTAATTCTCTTAACTATTTCATTTTTAATATAATCCCTTATATGGGATAGATTATTTTAAAATAGTTATAGAGACAGCTCTGTAACCTACGTGGGATTAACAATTCCTTATTTTATGGGATTTAAGAAACGTTCGTATTTTCTAACATATCAAAGAACGAAGAAAAACAGCAATTAACATTCGAGTTAATTACTGTATTTCAATTATTTATAAAATTTAAATTAAGGTCATGCCCTAATTTACACCATTACCCTGTCTTCTTTGAAATTTTCAATACTCTTGAAATACTTCGAATCCCACAACCTTCTTTTAATAAAGAAATTATAAAACTATTTGTGTGTTTATTGTATGCTTCATAAGTATATTTCAAATGAAACTTCTTATTACAAGATATACATTTATAACGTTGTTTGTCACTTTGAAAACCATTTTTGACTGCTCGACTTCTACAATTTGGACATTGTATTTTTTCCATGTCCAAATGTAGCCCACGTAGGATTAATAATCCCTTATTTTACAGGATTTAAGAAACGCTCCTATTTTCTAATATATCAAAGAACGAACAAAAACAGCAATCAACATTTAAGTTAATCACTGTCTTTCAGTTATTTACATTTCAAATTAAAGCTATGCCCTAATTTACACCATTACCGCCGATCGGTTTTAAGGTATATCGATAAAGAATTTTTAAAGCTCAATTACCAACATATATCTTTTAAACTCATTGTTTTAATATTATTTTTTCCATTAATTTGAGTAATATAAATTGTATAGTCAAAGCGAGTAGTCAAATTATCATCGAGTAATTCACTCAAATCTTCGTTAATCATTTTAGATAAAATGCAAGATTCTGCACGATAGTTAATTTTATCGTTCATGAATTCTTTTAAACTTATCTTTTTAAATAACAAAGATTCGTTAGATTCATATCTTTTGTATGTGTATATATTCTCATCAATATGTAAAATAGCACTATAATTATTGTCACTAAATCCATTAAGACTTTCAATCAAATTTGCTTTTTTTATATTTTTTTTGTCAATTTTTTCAAAGAAATCTTTTCTAAGAACAGTGGTAACGTACTTAATTTCATTACTTAGATATCTATCAGTTCCTTTTTGAGAAACCTTTTCCCTGTTAGACTCTATAATGTGTTCCGTCAAATTATTGTTGACTTCTTTTAAAAGTGTTTCTTTTTGTGTTTTACAACTTAAAAAAAGTAAACATAATATTATTAGTCTGATTAAATTCATTTTAATTAGTTTTTATTCCACGTGACTGTAAAGTAATCTTTACACCTCTATTTTTATAATTAAATCTACTCTTATATATCTCACCTCCGTATACATCTTTTGCAACTCCTGGACTGGGATTTATTCTATCTCCATTTGTATTATAATATCTACTATTTCCGTTCATATCTATAATTCTAGATTTTTCTGCTCCAGGGTAAGATATTTTTAAACCTTGATTTGTATATGTATATGATTTATGAGTCTCATAATGTGTTCTGAGAGGAAGTCCGCTCTCTTGTCTAATCATATTTTCGATATGAGTAGCATAAATTTCTCCATCTGCTATTCGTTTCCCAGCATCCGTATAATACCAAAGTTTATTAGTTTCAGCATAACCTCTTGTATAATCATCGCGTATGTGTGACATCTCATGCCCTAAAGTTACATAATTTGGAGTTTCTATATATCCAGCTTGAGTAGAGATTTTTACCTTTTCATTTAAGTTCATACTGACAACACCACCAGATGCTTGTGCATTTCCTTGTGACTTCTTTATAGTTACATCATGCTCACTGCCGGAAAAATAATCAACTAAACCTTTTCCTGTTTTTCCACTTTTTTCTAATGTTTCAATTTCATTAAATGCTTTCATGACATAGTCTGACATGTATGCCTTGTCAACACCAACCCAATCTCCACTATCATTACGATATTCTCTTTTTCCATTATTATATCTAAACCTACTATCTTCTGTCTTCCCATCATTTATATAAACATAATCTCCATTGACATCTATAAATCGAATAGGATTATTAAATGTATATTGATATGGATTCATACTTTCATATTTTTCTGCGAATCTATCAATATTCATAAATCTTCCTATGGAGGCTTCATAATTTCTAGCTCCATAATCACTCCAATTTAAATTTAATTCGTTCTGCTCTTCTTTGCCGTTGTACCCATAATTATGATCTCTACCTGTAATTGTGCCATTATACCCTTTATGTTTGAGTCCAAAGGGATAATAATGATTCTCTTCTTTGATTTCCGTTTCAGGACTAATATTCCCATCACCATTCATGTCTTCATACGATAACCTGATGTTTCCTAAATGATCTTTGTATTGATAGGTGTAACTAAATCCAATAATTTTTGGAGTATTTGAAGCAAATTGTGGCTCTACATAGCCTTCTTCTGTATTAAAGAACGTAAGTACAACATTTGATTGTCCATGAGAATTTCCTCTTTTGTAAATGTAATTCCCTGCATAATAGGTATATGTTGCACCTGCAAACATAGAGTTATTGACTTCTTTTTCAAGTTTTACTCCGCTTGCGTCGTAAATGTAAGAAATCGTACTGCCATTATCAAATGTTATTTGTGTTGGAAGGTTTAAATAATTGTAAGTGATTAAGCTAATGTTCTTATTTTTATCCTTTACCATATTTCCATTAGCATCATAACTGTAGTCATTATTTACATCCGTTGGATCAATACTTGAGTGTACATTTCCATCATTGAATCCAAAACTCACGTTACTAGCATCGGTTACATTTAATAGCTGATTCCCTGAATATTGATAGGATAAATCATCCATCGTGTCAAAACTTGTTGCCGTAGCATTGATATGTCCTTCTCTTGTAAGAGTTGTGATGTTTCCATTACGATCATACTTTACCAAACCTAAGTTATAGTTCCCTGTATTATCTGTGGCGTTTGTAATTCTATTTAGCGCATCATAGGTATACTCATAACTTTTCAGCGAATTATCTTGTCCTTTAGTTTTCCAAAGTGTACTAGAGATATTTCCATTAAATAGTTTTTTGGTTGGATCAGTAATATCGTTGTATTTGATAGCAAAACTAAACAGATCATTTTCTTGATGGTTAACATTATTGATTCCTTTTAACCATCCGCGAACGTTATAGTTAAAGCCAACTTCTTGCAATTCTTTTTCCAAATCAACTAATACCAAATCTTCAATCTTTGCACCTGTACTATAGATAGAAACATCACCCAACAGCGGATTCCCCGTATCTACAACACTTGACATATAGAATAACTCATCATTTTTTAAGTAATAGATGTTAGTTCCTCTACGCTCTATTTTAAAAGTATCTCCCGTAAAATAGGTTGTTTTATCTCCTTTGTTAACTCCATTTTCATATACACGAACAGCTCCCCATGAGGTTGTATAGATCGCATAGTTCATCGAAGTGTATCCAGAAGTACCTGCTGTTTCTGAAAGTCCTACAATTACAGGCTCGTTATCTTGTGGTATCTGATAGCTTACATATCCATCCGCTGTAATACTTGTATCTGTAGTAAGTCCTGCATCCCATGTATTACTTCCTGTTATTTTAGAAATGGTGTTGCCACTAACACTAAGGTTTACAATGTTCGTATAACTACTAATACTTGGTAATTTTCCACCAACTTGCTTCATTTCTAACTGTCCAAGCGCATCATAATGATGTCTTGCGATGAGTTCTTTCGCGCCAGCATTGATTTGTTTGGTTTGATACAATAGACGTGAATTCTCATCATATACATACGCATCAGTAGTAACAATAGGACTGGTTTTAGCTCTGATATGCGTAGTTCGTGTCTCCAACGGTTTTCCTGTAAAGTCTAGGCGACTACTCACGGCATCTTGTGTATCTAAATATTCATTTTTTGAAGTAACATGAATTGCACGTGCCTTTTCATCATAGTAAGATTCGCTTGTTGTCCAGTCATTCGTTCCAATAGTTCGTACTTTCCCTCCTGTTGGAAGCCCTTTTACATTTTCTGCAAACGATTGTCCATAGACTGAATAACCCACGTGTATATTTTCTAATTCTGTACCAGTACTGTATACAACACCATTTCCAACAAGTATTCCCGAATAGGTAATATCAATTACATGGAAGATATCTCCGTTTTTCTTAAACAGGATTTGATCCTCGTAGCGTTCTACTCTAAAGGTATCTCCTTGTTCTGAATAGGTCACTGGAATGGATTCTGGACTGTTACTATCGTTGTATACATATACGCGGTTATTATTATAGCCTGTATAAATACGATAGTTGATAGCTTGGTAACTAATTGAAGATGCTGTTGCTTGATGTGAGAGTCCCACCATCATTCGTTTGTCTTCATTTCCTATGGTGTACTCAATATATCCATCCCCTTCAATAGTCGCGTCAGTGATAAATCCTGAATTTGTCCAAGAATCATCCGCATTTTTTTTCCATGTGATGGCATCGACATCTTCAAGTAAGGTAGGATTCAAATTGTAGTTCGCTTCTAATGAGTTTTGTGTATCCCAAGAGTAATCATCATAATAATTTACCGTAAGTATAATAACCGAAGTATCATTTGGATAGTTAGCATTGGTATAAAATATAGATGTATTTCCAATACTTGTTGCCGCTATTGATCTAGTTTCATAAGTATTAGCACTATCCATCTGTGCTTGTAAAACTGTTCGATCTCCCGAATGAATCACAAGCCCTGTATAGGCTATTCTTCCAAAAACATCATATTTAGTAAATAACCATTTATTTTCTGCTCTTAGGTTGGCATCTTGCGTCAGTACTGGACGATCTAACTTATCATAGACAATATATTCTTTTTCCTTCGCAGGTAATTGTTTTTGAATGAGTCTGTTTCTATGATCGTATGTGTACTGATAACACAAATTCGTTAATTCATCATTAGAGATACTATCAGACACATCAACCAAAGGTGGTACTACATGCGTTAAATTTCCATAATCATCATAGATATAATAGGTATCATGGCGGACATTATTATTGAATGTTCTTTTTAAAACTACACGACCTAATTTATCTGTAAATTCTATAGCAGTATGGTCATTTGCGTGATTTTGATTTGACTGATTTTGATTTGGTTGCCAGTTTTCATCTTTGACTATAGATTTGTAGAGTTCTCCTGCTAAATAATATCCATCGTCATCTAAACTCATATTTGTAAATCCGTTTCCTGTATAGCTCACACTAAAACGTTTTACATTATCATAATCCATATCTGTAAATACTCCATTGTGAGTATTGGTTTGATACTCCATTTTAATGGTGTGGTCTGTATCTGAAGTCGTATCTAATTGCCAAGCATTCCCAGGCGCGCCTTGTTCCAACACTCTAGCAAGCGGTGAGTTTTCTAATGATTTTTCACTATATGGATTGGTTGTATTCTCATACTTAGCCGTATTATAAAAAGTAGCTTGATCGGTAAACATATCGCTATGAATACTACCGTTTAAAGAAACAGTTGCATACGGTAAAAATTCTTTGACTTGTCTGCCTAATTCATCATATTCAAATGGAGTTACAATATCTTGTCCATTTCCTCCTTGACGAATTCCAATAGCTTGTTTGGCTCTTCCAAGACCATCAGCATAATTGATGCTTTCAATCTTGTCCCAATGTTTAATATTAAGACCATCTTGTGTTGCCTTTTGGTAAGTGGTAGATTTTACGTAATTATCTAAAGAGTTATTTCCGTTCTTGTAGAAATATTCATTAGCACTTAAGATATTCTTTTCGGCATCTTTTACCTGTTTTAATCGGTGCAGGTCATCATATTCAAAATAGCTGGTATATCCTCTTGGATCGGTAGTTCGCGTCATTCCAACTAAAGGATCATAGGTTAGTGTAGTGACCATAGCATCTGGAAACTCTGCTCTTAAATCATCTAAAGCTAGTTGCAAGATGTTTTCAGTAACGGTATCCACATCTGCATTTGAGCCAGTATATACATTCGCTAGGGCTGTAGTTTGTGCACTACTCATACTGGCATACGATACATTTTCTAGTTTTGCAATTGGATACATACTATCATATCCCCATACATAGCTGATACGCGTCCCATCTGTTTGAGAAACTTCTATAGGCTGTCCAAAGTTTGTATAGCCATGAAATTGTACTCGTGATTGTCTTGCGGTGTTTGACTTAGCACTTTTAATCTCTGATACTTTGATGATATTAGGATAAAATTCCTTAAAAATACGCTGTGTATCATACACAAGACTTCCGTTTTTATACTGTTTTGTTTGAACAGGCGCTTCAATTTGATTGAGCGTCACCATTTTATTTAAATCTGTTTGCTCAGCAGTAGTGTATTCAGATAACTCATAATCGTATGGATATAAAATTTCTTCTTTGTAGGTAGTTGTAATTCCACCTTCTAAAAACGCTGTAGTTTTTTCTGTAACTCTGTTTTTAGTATTGTAGATTGTATTAGTAGTAGTTACCGTTTGTGACTGTACATCATTTTCATCATAGAAATATTCCGTTCTAATTGTTTGATTTGGCAATAAAATTCCTTTGATGTAGTTAAAAGCGCTAAAAATTACATCTGTTCCTGAGTTTGCATTAGGGTCTGAGTTAGATGAATGGCACGTGCCTACAGTAACATCTTGTCCAACACCTGGACCACAAAACTCTCCATGATTTTCTACATTGCCTTGGCTGTAATTAGTATATGAATTATAAAACTGATCCCACGGACAATCTACACTCTGTGTTTCAAAAGTGGTATATGAAGTCTCTGCGATACTTGATACATCTGTGTAGGTATATGTTTCTTCTATTAAAAGTTTTTGGTCTTTATCAAAAACCTGTTTTTTCTCTAAAACACCACGTTTATAATCTTTATTCTCTACGGGTAAAAAAGGATAGTCCGTATTATCAGACGTTAGTATTTCAATATCTCTTGGTGAGATAAAAGTGTATAATTCTCCACCATTGTTAGATGCATTAGAAGCTGATTGTCCATTTCCGACTTCTTCTTTTTTTACATATACTTTTTTGTAACCTACATAATTCCCTTTGGTAGTTGGCGTAAGTACTTCATTAAGATCACGTGTTACTTGATATTCTACTAAATAAGGATCTCTGTAGATAGTTCTATCGAGTCCGCCACATTCATACCTTGACACAAACGGATGCATTTTCCCTTTGTAATAGGTTCTTTTGTTTAGATTTGCTTCATAAGAACCACTTGACACATAATCATCCATTGAGGCAACAGTAAAATCTTCTACAAGATGATTATCTCTATAATTATACGTAGTCTTTTGTGCTTCTGTGCCCTCATCTGTAAAAACCACTTCTTTAATTCGAAGCCCGCCACCTTTCATTACCTTGGTAACAAGGTTGTATTCTGTGTATTTTAAATCAATGGTAATATCTACTCCTGTTTGCGAGAAATCACATTGTGTAATCTCGTCTTGCGGAGTTCTAAGTTCTACAAAATACCAACCTGAGGTTATGGAAGGATAATCAGTTGTTGTATTCACATTAAAAGTATATGCGAAATCATTAGCTACATACTGAAAATCTGACACCTGTGCGCCTAAATAATTTCCGTTAGAAGGAGGTGTAACGCTAACCCCTGGTTTTGGCTCTACTTTGGATAGAGAAATAGTATGTTTACTTACATCTGCACAACTTTGTGTAATCAAATTGCTTTTTCCTAACTGAATTTTCTGTCCATCATCTATATACAATAATAACTTGTTGTTAGAAATTTGCTGACCTTGTTGAATGTATAAACTTCCATAACGATTGTATACTTGCCTGTTAGCAGGAATTTTTGTGTAGTCGTAATTTTGGATTCCTTGATAACTAAAATCATTGCTCTGAAAAGTAAATTCTTTTTTCCCGCCAAGTGGATATGTAATAGAAGCTAAAGTTCCTGTGGTAATTTTAGTAGGATTTACAACTCTACCTATAGTCGTAATACTATGCGTGGCGATGGTGTTATAATCTCCGTTGTAATATCCCCAAGTATCTTTTAATTCGCTTCCAAAACCAGGCAATTCATTCAAGTTTTTGTAATCAAGACTGTACTGTAAATTCTCTGAACCAAATACTTCGGTTACACCTGTTAAAAACAATCGATTATTGCTAGAAGTTGTATAGCTAAAATTAATTTGTTTGTGCAAGTTTCCATTAGGCTGAAAAATCTGAATAGTATTTAATTTCCCTCCTGAACTGATATTGGTATTGACCGTATTGGCTAAAAACTCAGGATGTCCATTACTATCTAAATTATATTTAATTTTCGTTCCATCACGCATGGTAACTTCATCTACATATTTTTGTGTACTTAAAATATGCTGAGAAGAAGAAATTATTTTTGGTAATAACATTCCTTGGTTAATACCTCTTACTTGAGTAGTTCCAAAGTCTGGATTACCAATGAGTTGGTTTCTTGTGGTAGATACAGGCGTATGATAATTCTCTTGAACATCTTGATAAGTAAAACTACACAATACAATATCATTAGGGAGTCTCACATCTTTTAAATGCCAAGCGTTGATTGCTCCATCTCCCATAGTAGTTGAGCCTGATGAAGTATTTCCATACTGGCTAGTAGTGACTGTATTATTGTAAATTACATTAGAACTTGTTTCTTCAAAGGTATAGATATATCCATTGGTGTCTGTTACTTCAAACTTTGTGATTTCAAAATCTACGTTATGGTATATCGTAATGATATCGTTAGTATCACTTCCTATAATTACAGGAGTTAATTGTCCTTGAACATTTTTAACAATAAAGCGTCCGCTTCTTCCAAAGAAATTATATTGATATAAATCATACTGCGAATCGTACTTATCGAGTCCATTGGCTGTCTTCCATAAAAATTCTTCTTTTTGTGCTGGAGATAAATTATTAAAGTTCTCATATCCATTGTGGAACACTCCACGTCCTAGTAATTGTGAATTATTTTCATCAGGAAGACCGCGTACCGTTCGTGAGATCACACCACCTGTTGCCATTGAAAATCCTGTTCCAAGCCAACCTGAGCGTTCATCAATACGAACACCTTGCGTATTATACTGTATGCCAATTGGATAATTTAGCATATCTGAAATGGTAACACTTCCTAGTGGAATACCAATACTTGGTTGCCCTGAATATAAATCCACCGAGACTTCTTCAAACCGCATAAGATTTGCCACCGTTGGAGAAGGTGGAATAATTGTTGGCAAGGCAATTTCGTCTTGACCGTTAGGAGAGCTTTGTTGTGCTTGCATAAAGCCGAAGCTTACAAGCAAACACAAAAATGCAATAACATTTTTCATATAATTCTGATTTTTATTTATTAATTATTTTTGTTTTAAAAGATTCTTTTGTAGTTATACTGCCGCTTTCAAAGCAATATTTGATGTAGTTTTTACCATTTTCTTTGAAATCACACGATTTTTTCGAAAGCTCACAGGTAAAACCGTTTCCCCTTTGAGATATACCAAACGATACTTGGATTCATAAGATTTTAAATGACTTAGATTGATTACATAAGAGCGATGAATACGAACAAAACCATCATCTGAGAGTTCTTCTTCATAGTATCCAATCGGTTTACAACTAAGCTGACGTGTACCATCTGTTAAATGAAACCATGTATAACATTCGTTGGCTTCTATATACCTAATCTGTTCTTTTAGCAAATACTCACCCTTGTGTTTGCTACCCAAACGAATATGTTTAGTACTGTTTGAAACATCCTGTTTGTAGTTGTTTTTTTCTTTTGTTATTTTCATGCATTACTGTTTTAAATTTCTACTCTTTTTTGGGTTGGTGATTCGTTGGGAATTGGGTTTGTAAATCAAAGTAGGGCACTTTTTCTGTTCGATGCAATTATTTTGTATAAGCGTCAAATTGCCACCAACGAGCGTCATATTTTGATAAAATATTATGTTTTTTCTTATTAATTTTATGTTAATAGAAAATTTTGAATCATAATGATTCCTCTTGCAAAAATGTTGAAATTCATCAAACTTTTGCATGTAATTCTTATTACAATCCTGTCATTGCAGTAAAAAGTATTTAGAGTAGTTTTTTTTTTAATTATGTGAGTAGATATTTAGATTTAAGAAATAATTTGTCTTATTTCTATAAATAGTTGTTTTAGTAATTTTGGAAAGAGAAGTAAGTACTTTTTTTTCAAACCACTAAAAGTGAAGAAGAACTCAAGAATTTACAACTATGTTATTTCTATGTAAAACCACACTTCAAAAAAAGGACTTTTTTATTTTATATTTTCAAAGTCATATATTAAACAATTACCAGATGTATGGAGTGTTTATATTTCAACAATTTACATTGTGGACTTTTGAAAGACTAACATCAATATAGCTGAGAAAGTTTTTAAAGTGTCAAATACCAAAACTTTTCACTTCAAACCCCTTCCAAGTTGGTATTTAAAATTCAACTTAGAAATGACTTACACAAAAGGATTTATATCTGGTCGTCTCCCCGAAGGATATCCCCAAGCTACATATTGGCTTTTATTTTCATCGGTATCAAGATGAACAAATGTTCGTCCAACACCAATTCTTTTAAATCCAATATTACGAGCTTCATACACTAATTGATTTCTAATATCTGTGGAAGGTACACCAATATCAACTGCCATACATGTGGGGATTTTGTGCGACGACCTTGAAGCGCCACCAACTTTGCGATTATGCGCCTCACTTCTTGCTCCAGAATTTATCCAATCAAATATCGGATAGCCTGTACGCATTTCTAGCTGTTCTAACATCATTAGCAAACGTCTATCCATACAATTTCCTGATCCTGGCATATCAGGACTATCAAAGACTGACAAATCAATTTTACGAGTTATCCTGCGCGCGGATTTCTTTGACTGTTTCATCAATCTGTATACAAAATAGACACCTATGGCAGTTAGCGCAAAAGTGCCTATTGTTATATAAAATAACTTATGATTATTTTGAGCCACAACCACAACCTTTCTTTTCTGAAGCTTTTCCTTTTTTATGACGTACATACAGATCAGAACCTAGCTTAAATGTACTAACCAATAAGAATGCTCCAAAAAGTAAATTTAATGCGCCACCGCCTTTATTTATGTTCATAGTGTGCTACTTTTTATATTTTTTAATTTCTGTTTCTAATTCACTGATACGATCGCGTTGCTTGATGATGGTTTGATTCATCTGAGTATTCTTACTATCAAGTTTTATAATTGTTTGACTCATTTCAGCATTTTTAGCTTCTAGTCTTACAATCCGCTCACGTTGTAAGATATTTTTACTCTCAAGTTCTTTGATACGTCTATCCATGTTTTCAGTCCATAGCTTGTAATTTTCAACTACCAAACTATTTGCCTGTGTGTTTAGATTATTAATCTCTGCATTTTTAAAACGTTTGTTCATCCTAAATTGAAATAACATTTCAATGAGTTTCCAAAAACCCGTTGCACTAAATACAATGGCACAAATCTTTAGTATTGACATAACACCTTATTTTAAAATTAGTATACCTGATGCCACTGCCAAGCCAGTAGTTAAAATCCATTTGACAAACTTCCCGCGTCTTATTTGTTTGTCCTTGTTTTTAATTATTTTATTTAGCTGATCTATGTGAAGCTGGTCATTAGTTTTGATACTATTCAAGTTTGTGATCTTGGATTCCAAACTGAAAATAATCAGATCCTTTTCATTTAGTAAACGCTTATATCTTGTGATATCAATTTCAAATAAATTAATTACACTATCCTGGTAAATGCTATACTCAAATTTCTTGGCAATGAATCTTGATTGTTCTATAGTGAAGCAAAAGTATTGTTCACGCTCAATGGTTTTTCTGATCGGTTCTAATGTTTGAGAAATACAAATAAAGTTCCATATCAGACATGCGATTGATAGTATTAATTTTCTCTTTAATCTCATAATGTAGATTTTCAATGATAAGTTGATTTTCATTGATTGCAATAAGTAAACTATCATTTATCTTTTGTCTTTTAAGTATCAATGAATCAAGCTGTAAATTCTTGTGTTCTAATTTTATATTTTCTTGCTTAAGCTTGATAATTTTTTGATGATCGATTCCTTTTGGATTGAAATAGATCATTGTACCAATATTTATAGCAACCATAACCGCAATACAACTAATGAATATTCTAATTCTCATAAGTAGTAGGCTTTGGCTCTTTTATCTGAAAAAAGTATCGAATAGTTTTTTGCAAAAGTAATTTGTGAAATACCAAAGCAAATACAAAGGATTGCAGTAAGATTTCAACATCAGTGATTGCATAATCTCTGATAAAATAAATAGCAGTTCCATATAATACTCCTATGATTAATACACGATATCTTGTTGCTATTTTAATTCTGAAAATTTTATAAAATAATCCTGTCACGTATTCTGTATTGAATCCGTATGAAATTAGAATGAAGGTAAATATATACGCCCAATCAAGTCTGCTGATGTAATTCGATAATTGTGTGATGATCTCTGTCATGTGTTCTATGTTTTTAAATGTGATTTAATGGTTTGTAATTCTGCTTTTATAGCGGTTAATTGTTGGTTAGGAACAAAGTTTTTTACAAAATTTGCAATCACAATAATTGCCACTCCACTCAACAATAAGGCTACTATAACTTTTATCATTGTTTGATTTGTAAGGGTAATGGTTACCTCTGTTTTTAGTCCATCTTTGTCAACAAGTCCACCGATCAAATCTTTAATACTTCTTTTTTGTGGCATTTCTTTTCTTTTTACGTTTGCCTTCCATGTTTAAATCTCTGTAGAGTTGTTCGGTAACATTATCAGCCTTTAAATAACGTTTGACACGTTCTACCGTAAGGGCATCATAATCATCTGTTACAACTCCGCTAGCACCATGATTTTTAAGCATGTATACCTTTAGATTCCACACACGCTTTCCCTTGCTTCCAAGCTGAAGCGGGAAATCATCATTTGCTACTTTTTCTTCGTTGGGTATGGTTACCTTGGTTGGCTGGTTAACAACAATGTCATTGATCGTTGAAGTATTCTTTGTAGCTACAGCTATATCTTGCGCTTGCTTATCTGATTCTTGAATCTCAGGTAGCTTTGATACTTGAATATCTATATTATTTTCTAACTGAACCTTTTTATCCTGTGCTTTAGAAATGGATTTTTCCATAGAGACATTTTTAATAACACTGAGATTTGCAGTAGTTTTTTGCAAGCTAGAGTCATCAGAACTCATTGGCGAATTAGCTGTCTTTTTTTCTACTGTTTCAAACTTTTCTGAGTTTTTATGCTCATCTATAATAACAAAGTCAGCATCTTCTGTTTCTTGTTGTTGCTTTAATTCTTCTTCTTGATTCCTTAAAATGCAGTACACAATGTATCCACATACCAAAATTCCACCTGCGACTAAAAGTCTTTTTTTTAAACTGATTGATTCCATTATTTTCCTAGTGTTTGTAATGCTTTTTTCATGTTGTTAATATCTGTAGCGGTAAAAGTTGTTTTATTTAATTTACTCTTTGCCGCTTTAGCAGTTTTCGGACCATATGCGCCATCAACGCCATCACGCTTTGCGCCAGTTCTGCCCAAATCTGCATTTAAGGTTTTTAAATAGCGTTGTAAAACTCTCACTAGACTACCGCGACTTCCATATTTGACAACGATTCTTGAGGAACTTGTTCCTGTAGGTGTAGTAGTTCTTGTTGAGGAAGAAGTATATGGTGGTGTGCTGTATCTTGAAGGTATCGTAGGAATGCTAACGGTAGTCTCACTCATTTTTGTTGTTTTATCACGTTCCTTTTTTTTCTTGGAACTCATTACATAGTACGCAATACCAATCCCCGTGAGTACAACCACAACACTTCCTATGATAATCGGTGTTTTGTGCTTTGTAAAGAATGACGATGTTATTTGTTTTTGATTTTTCATTTGTTTGTCTGTTTTATGATAATTTATAATTAGGTAATCGGTTTATGTATTTCCATACGTATAGTTTCATTTCCGAATGACTTAAAAAGCTGTTGAGATGTTGCCACAAATCTTTTTGGTTGTGGTTGATGTAATAAGCTTTGGATAGACTTGCTACATCTGTTTTACTTTGCAATTGTTTGAAAACGTCTCTAACGGCGTATTCGTCGTCATTAAAAGTTCCCTTTGCATTGTGAAGTGTTTTTACTAAACCTTTTGCCGTTGATGGGCTTAGAACAATGATATTTTTTGGCGCAACCCACTTTTTTACATCTTCCATATAATTCATGTTAAAAGGTTTGTTCCAATTGGGTTCTTGTTTTACCGAAGCTGTGGTTGATGTGTTTACTTTTATTCCATTTCCAATATTGGATTGTGTAGATGCTATGGAGTAGCCTTGTGCATTACTCCCCTTTGTTTTGAAATAAAAAAATGCACCAACACCGCTTAAAACTAGCGCGCCACCACCAACTATCCACCATGTATTTTGTGTACTTTTCATATCTTATGTAGTTCTGTAATTTGGTTTTTTATTAACTATATCTAATACGATCTTGATTTCATTTTTATCGAAACGATCTTTTAAAACATCGATCAAATTCACTGATTCATCCCCACCTTGAAAAGCCTTCGCTACTTGGGAAACCTGAACCTTGTCTTTGAGTTTTCTAAACACACTGTATACTTTCTGCTCATCGTCGCCACCTTGATACCAAGCACCAAAGGCACTTTTAATTTGATTTGCATAGTATAAAGCGGTACTTTCTTGTAAGGCTATAACACTCCCGCTTACCCTTTGAGTAACCTTGTCTAAATAATGGATATCAAAGGCATTTTGACCACCTAAACCATTTTTAATTGGTTCTATTCTCGCGCTCAGGGCAATGAGTAATTTGCTTGTTAAACGTTCTTGTTTTTTAGTGCGATCTCTAATGATGAAACTACCAATTAACAGTATTCCAACTCCCGCGCCCGATATGATGAATATGCTTTTTTTCATTTGCCTAATAATTTTGAAGCGCGCCCTGTTGGGGTTAGCATGGCTAAATCTTTAACACTTAGATTTTTTGATGAATTTCGAAGTACCACAACAACACCTATCAGTACAATGATTAATAGAATTGGAATTCCAATAGATAGTATTTTTGTCATGCTTTTACTGAGTCCCAAAATATTACTACCGATCTCCGAGATATCGGCAATGGTTCGCGTGGCTAGGTTTGATACATCTAAATCATTTGCTTTTAACCACTTGTTAAAGGTTGGACTTGTGGTACAAAAAGTAGAACCGTTAGACTTCCAAGTAACCAGCCAAATCATTTTTGCATTTTGTTTTCCAAGCTTATTTTTTAACTGCCTGTAGTAACTTGTCCAAAAGTCACAACTGTCATCCGCTTCAGGAACTAGAAATAATTGGTTTTCTACTTGTATTTGAATTGCCATTGTTATAGGTTTAATATTGATTTGGTATATTCTTTTATTTGCCTTTGTGAAAAACCTTGATCTTTGAAATAGGCTTGTAATCTTCTTTTTTGTTTTAATTGAATTTGAGTGCACAATCTCTTATGATATCGTGATGAGATTTCTCTAGCAATCCAAAAACCTACGGCAATGCTTATGAGTGTTCTCATACCTTTTCTTGCGGTTTCTTGTAAATATTCTTTTTTGGTATACCGATAGAGACAAGCCAATCACTTACACTAAAAGCTGGACTATCTTCTGCTATTTTGGTAGGTACTTCATTGAAACCCATAATCACGATATTTGGAAAACGCAGTACATAGAATTTTACAATGGTTTCTAGTGCTTGTTTTTGTGCATCGGTACGGGTGTCTTTATCCCAAGCTTCCTTTAGAGTACGTCCACCTACATAAGCGATGTTTTTGGCAATTCCTGTGAGACTTTCAACTCCCTTTGAGATTCCCCATACATCGGTTTGTGTTGGATTGTCCTCATTGATAATTACTTGTAAACTTCCATCGAAAGGAATCAGATAATCGAATCCAGGACGATTAAAACCAAGTCCGTTATTGCGCTTAGTCTGCGTATGTTTTTTTATAATGACATCTTTTCCAAAGTCCTTTGCCTCAGAAGTGTCGGTACTGTGTATAATTAGATAATCTATTTCTTTCATCTTTGTTTTGTTTTAGTTATTATGCGTTTTCAAGTCGTCTAAAACCAAGTAATCTATAGGCGGGATATCGCTGTATATTGACCTGATTTTTTTGATTGCCACCAAGTACATATATGTATTTTTTATCTTCTGAATAATTGATAAATAGTCCAACATGCCCTTTCCAACTATGTTTTTTTTCTCGCCAAAGAACTACCACATCGCCCTGTTTTGGCTTATCGACTTTTCTACCAACCGATAGCCATGAACGTGCATTTAACTTTCCACTTCTTTGTTTATTTGCCTTTAGTGCCACCCAATTCATAAAGGCGGAACACCATGCTGTCTCATCATTAGAAACCCACTTGTGTCCGATCTCTTTGAAATAATTGACAATTACAGGATTGTGCAGTTTTCCTTTTTTCTCGGTAACACCGTACTGACTGTGTGCTATTTGTATTAATGTTCTCATCGCATCTATTGTTTTTAAATGTTTATTTCCAAGCTTCGGGTATGCCTTTACTCATTTGAACACCCGTTGAAATTCTTGCCTTCTCAGGTAAAAAATTGTACATTTCTAATTGCTGATAGTAGATTAGAAAGGTTACTTGTTGATTAGGATGTATGGTAAAGCGCCAACACACACGCCCATCGATGATATAGCCTTCCATTTCAAATACTTCTGCTACATTCCCAAAGCCTTGTGGACTTTGATAGCTTCTAAGGGAAATAGACTCACAAGTTTGTTTGCCTGATATGGAAGATTCAATAATTTGCAAGGTGTTGATACGCGCACTTGTTGAAGCCACCACTTTCACATGGCTTATAAGCATTGGATTGTATTTGAAATCCTCCCGAATTTGCAGGTAATCATCACTAACTTTGACCAATAGTTTTGAATTTCTTGTATAGACAAATAGCTTTCTAAGTGTTGCGTTGTTAAGTGCTATTGTGCCGTTTTTGGAACTTATGGCAAAGCTTCTATCAAAGCTGACCAATGGTATATGATCTACCACTTCCAAATCAGCATCAATACGCGTAAATTTCTGCTCGTCTTGACTAGCTACATACATCAAATTATTTAATGGATTGAATTCAATATCAATGGGTTCTAATGCCGTATTTAATATTTTTTCTGTGGCAAGTGTGGTAGTATCAACCACGATCAATGAATTCAGACTATCATAGGCGATATACATTTTTTGATTGATCGTATGATAGTAAAAGCTTGCCTTATTCTCATTTGCCGTTGCTCGCTCAATCCATCCCTTTCTTACGCCATTGGAATTGTATACATCAACATTATTATTTGAAATATTGTGTATGTACAGGTCTCCATTATCAGTATTTACACCGAGTGTTTTTACTCCCGCAATGGTTAAATAATCAATAACCGTGTTATCAAAGGCAGTAATTTTTGTGACCGAATCCCTAACACTTTCCGTGATATAGTAAGCGTCATCAACAGGATTGTACACCAAATCAATAGGATCGTTAGCTAGGGAAATTCTTCTTGAAATATTGAAATTCAAATCAACGGTAAAAAACTCTTTTTCTCGTATACCTGTAATCCCCACATATCCATATTCAATACTGTTAGGATTGGTATTGACAACGATATTGTTTGGATTTACAAGGGGAAGCTCATTGATGCGTAGTGATATGGTTTGCAATACTACTGCTTGGTCATTTACTATAATTAAAGAGTCATCCCTACTACTGAGTACGTAAAATAGATCATTCACAGGATTGTATACAACCTCTGAGGTAGCTAAAACTAAATCAGCTTCTTTTAATATTTCTTCAAATCCATGTAAAGGATTAGCAATTGGAGCGCATTTATTTGTGCCCCATAAGGTAATCTCACGGGAGACATCACTGCAATTAGTGACCGTTATTTGTGCAACTTCATTTTCTTCCAAGAGTTCTTTGTAGAACAATCGCAATCGCTCATGCTGATCGTACCAATTATCTAGTTGCTTGTTCATTTTTTCTATAGTTTTCAATGAAATTAATAACCTGTTTTGTTCTGCTTATTTGAGATTTACCCACCATTTCAGGGTTGTTCCCAAATACTTTTGTAACGGCATATACCGCTTCGATAGTAGGGAAACCATAGTCCAAATATTGTTTGATACCACACAAATCTGCGGTGGTTTGACTGCGGGTATTTAAAAACCAGTGGCATCCCTCATGTGCTAGTATGGCAACGCGTATCGGTACGGTATAGCCTAGAAATAGTTTTCGAGATATTTGTACGCGTGGCATTTTTCGATGTGTTCGCGCGGGTGTGATGAGTTCATTTCCGAAGGCATCGGTAATTTTAGATAGATATTGAAATAAAAATTCTCCATCTTTGCTCTGATAAAATCCTGGAGCGCAGTAACCCGCTTTCTCTGAAAAATCTACAGCGAATTCAAAAAATTTGTATTGCGCATCAGTTGCCCACATCTTGATCTCAGGCATTTTTTCTACCCGAACATTTTCAATCTCAAAAGCCGTATCACTTGGACTGTTTTTATCATAAATTTCCATTTCCAAACTCTTTGGAGATACAGGCATTGAAATCATAAATTCACGCTGTATCTCAGCGTTTTTAAATGTTGCTTTGCGTCTGAAATAGTAGGAATTAGCATGCATTGGATTATAGAGTCGAATTCCTAGCTCAAAAGGCTTTTTTGACACTATTTTAAGACGTATTCTAAATCGCTTACTATTTGAGGGAATCGTAACTATCATTGGCTAAGGGCTTGAACTTGTTTTGCTTTGTTGCTTTGTAAAATAACTAGCGTTACAATGCCAAGCACCACAACACCACCAGCGATGTAAGCATAGGTCGGAATCCCTTTTTTCTGTTCCTGTTTTTCTTCCACAATTTCGCTGGCTTGACTACCCACTGAAAACTGATAATCAGAAGGTAAGTCACTTGGAATGTTCGCAGTTTGTTTATCTTTTGGCATGACAATAGCGTCTATAACACCACCAATGGCAGTTGCCCCACCAATATCCCTGTATACCTGTCCGACATCTTTGAAAAATTTACGTCGCTTTTGTTTTCGCTCTTGCATTTTGGCTGAAGAATTTCTTTTTAAGCGTCTAGCTAATCTTCTTGCTTTTCGTTTGGCTTTTCGCTCGGCTCGTTTTTTTTTACTCCCAAAAAATTCATCATAATCATCCGCTAGAAAATGATTTTCAACAAGCGCCTGTGTTTCTCCTGATATCATTTATGCTGATTTTTTAAGTTTAACTTTTACTTTTTTTTGATGTTGAACATATTTGTAAATGCCAAAACCTACCAAAGCGATCATCCCCACACCTGCAACAATCTTTACAATCTTGCTTACCCTAGCGTCTGACTGTTGTGCTTTTTTTACGGCTTGTTTTTCTTGACCTTGAGTAAGAGAACTTTGTTTTGATACCGCAAGATCATTCCCTTGAACTTTGCTTGGCTTTGCCGTTTTTTTAATGAGTTTGTCTATAGCAATCTTCTTTTTGGAAGCGACTACTGTTGCTTTTTTGTTGGGTATATTTTTTACAAGCATGCCAGGCTTTACAACACCTGTATTTTTACTTTTTCTAAAATTTGTAATTGGTGGTAATTTGGTTGGACGACCTTTTACAATTTTTGGTTGTTTTTTTGTGGGTACTTTTATCTGAATAGGAAATCCGCTATTGGTAAAGCGAACAGGCGGTCTTCGCCTGCGGGATTTCCTTCTTACAATGCGACGCACTTTTGTTCTGTTGAAATCATCGTATTGTGCTATCTGTGTATTTGCTAATGAATCTATCATAGTGTATTGCTAATATTTGATTTACAGTATCGCCTTTGAAGTGATACTATTTGTATGATCTAGCGCGTGTGAGATTGTTTCCGCTATTTTACAGGCAATCCCCCTACAGGTGGCATTGGCGGATATTGCGCATATGAAGGGATTTGCGGTTGTGGCTTTGGTTTTAGCGCAATAACCAATATGACACCTATAAAGACAACCCCTACGCCAATTCCAATCATCATATTTGTTTTCTTTTTTTCAGCTTCAGCTCTCTCTCTAGCTTCTTTAGCTTCTCTGAGTCTTTGTCTTTCTGCTTCCTGTCTACGCAATTCTGCTTCTCTACGTTCACGCGCCTGTTGGGCTTGCATTTCTCTTAATCGGCGTTCCATATCGCGTTTTGCCGCGTTTGCTTGAGCAACTGCATTTGTGACAGCGCCCGCGCCTGCACTTGATCCTGATCTACGTCGCTTTTTCTTGCCAATGAGTCCACCAACAATACCTAATGCCCCTTTGGCTAATACTCCCCAAAAGGGATCGTTTTCTTGGCTTGAAAAGCGAATCATCAGCTTTTCAAGGGAACTGATAAATCGGGTATTGTCTAATTTGATTTGTTCTACGATTTCACTGATAAGCTGTTCTTTGGAAGGATTTCCTTTGAAAAAAACATTGTGATAACCTAGTAGCTCTTGAACGGGTTTTGAATAATTTAATACCAAATAGGTCAAATTATCAATCGCCCTGTTGTATAATATTTGTTCTTTATCCATTTATGATGATTTAAAGTTTAAACCATTACCGATGATGATCCCTGCAATAAAAACCACCCCTACGATAATTAAATCATCTTTGGTGGGTGCAAATCCAAAATTGCCTGATGCGGGTCTTTGTTCTGCTTGCTTTTTGGCAATGGCTTTTCGCGTGCGCAATTCATTCCAAATAAGTTGTACTTCTTGTGCTAACTTTTTACTGCTTGGGTTTTTATTGGACTCCCCTAAGATGCGATTGTAGTAATTGTTTAATTCTGCTAGGGTGTAATTCTCAAATTGATTCAGAAAATTATATTCATCCCCTGATCCATTGTATTTTGAATATCCACAAGAGTCACAGGAGTTTTGAGCATCATTGTAAGAATCATTTTGACACGATTCGCATACGCTTTTAATGGGCACGCTGTAGAGTTTTAAAATGGCTTCTTTATCAGGGTGTAAGCCTATGAGTTGTTTGATAACTTTTCTACCGCGCTTACGTACAAGTTCTTTGATTGCTTCGGCTAGGTGTTTATCATTATCAGGAACAACAAACCCGTAGTCATATAATAATTGTGATACCTTTTCAATATTGTGATACACAATATAATCGATGCGGTTTTGCCCTAAATTTGAAAGTGTTTGTGTATTCATAATTCGTGTTTAAAATAATAGCCAGAGAAAGGCTTTTTGCTACCTTGACTCTGGCTATCTGTAAAGACTAACTAACAAGGTTAACTTGTCTTTAGGTTATCGCTTTTTTCGTCTAACTAGCTTGGTGGTAACACGTCTTGCTGGCTTTGGACGAACTGTGCGAACTCTTGGCGGTGTCACACGAGGACGATAGTGTCTTACACGTCTGCGTCTTGGACGCATACCATACGCCGTTGGTCGTCTTCTTCGAATCAAATCCAATTGTGGAAGTCCTGTAGTTCTTGGTGCGCGTGACAATTCTGCCACGTTGCTTCCTTTTAACAGATTTCCTAAGTTTGCTCTTGCTTTGATTGTGAAGGTAAAGACTGCCGTGACACCATCTTCAACAACAACGTTCAAGGAGTCTTGTCCTGTAACGTCCATTTCAAAGTTGTCATCGTCGATTAGCGTTTGTGTGAAGTTCTGCGGAGAAGTGGCATTACGCGGTTGATACACACGAGTAGTCTTTGAACCTGATGCGGTTCTACGATCAATACGCAATACATTATCAAATTGTAAGGCGTTACTAACCGAATATTTCATACCCGCAATTTTAAACGGATTGCTTTTACTTTCTTCGCGGACTTCCTTGTGTGAGGATTCCTCAATATCTACTGTAACTCCTGCGGGTTGTGCTTTTTCTGCATTACCGCCAAAAATTACAGCTTCTGCTGATGCGCCTGATGCATTTTTAACCACAACGGTTAACGTTCGGTCATTAGGATCGATCTTACCTAAACTTGAACTTGTGTAATCGTCGTAGTCTTCTTCATCATCATAAAGATCAAATTCTTCATCATATTCATCATCATAACCGACATACTCATCTTCCATGCCTTCAAATCCTGTATCGAAGTCATCCTCGTCATAGATTTCGTTATCGTAATCATCGTACTGATCTTCAGCCGATTCTTCATAACGCATTAATTCGTCTTCGTAACTCATAGTATTTGTGTGTGTTTAAATTGACTGTTTTTAATAACAGTTCGTTAATTCTTTTTTTTTTAAGGTGCTAAGGGTAGTATCTCTAAATACTATTTTTTAGCCGTTACTTGCTTTTTCTTCTCTGCAAGCTTTTTTGCTTTTGCTTTTTGCATCCAGGGAGCGACAATTAATGTCCCTATTAAAATTCCTGCTACGCCTGTACCTACCATATACATAATTGGTTTCCATGCGATATCTGAGTTTTTACCCATATCTTTTCGTTTTTAATTTTGATTATTGGTCAAGGTTCTCTAAAACCTTTTTATTTTGTTCTCTACGAAGATTATACTTAATTGTGGAAAAACATTTGTACGCGTTTGGTATGATACAAAAGCTTTAAGAAAGAGGGTAAATACTTGGAAGAAACTTGTTAAAATTCAAACACAAACAGGATATTTTATTACTCTTTAAAATGTGTTGGTTAACATTTAATATAATAGATGAGTTTTTTAAAACATACAATCATGCTAACACAAAGAATATTTTCACTTTGTTATTAGTGAATAATTCCTAAATTGCGCTGAAATTATCAAAAAACTTATTAGCTACATAGTTTAGAAATTAGTCAGACTTGACTTGCTAAAAAAAATGGTAAAAGTTATCCGTACAATAATGAATTCACAAGAAACGAAAGATAACTGAGATTGGAAGACTTATACAAAATTGCAGAAATACTTCAAGTAAACGCAAATGATTTACTTGTAGATAGCTAAAATAATATTGGGAAATAAGATGAGCAAAGAACAAAAAGTAACAGGCAACATACAACCACCAAACAAGGATTTGTTAATACTAAAACAAAACTTCCCAAGCTGTTTTGACAAAAACGGAGAATTTGACTTTGAGAAATTCAAAAGCCAACTTTCAAAAAACGAAATCAACTTTTCAAAAGAAAGTTACGGAATGGATTGGCTCGGTAAATCTTACGCTCGTTTATTGGCAACAGACGAAGCAACTACGCTTTTAAAAGAAGATGAAACTTTTAACCAAAAAGAAGAAAATAAAAACTCTGAAAACTTACTCATAAAAGGCGACAATTTAGAAGTGCTAAAGCACTTATCGAATGCCTATTATGAAAAAGTGAAAATGATATATATTGACCCACCTTACAATACAGGTAGTGATGGTTTTGTATATGCAGACGACAGAAAATTTACTTCAGAAGAACTACAAGAGTTGGCAGGAGTAAACGAAGAACGAGCGAAACGAATTTTAGATTTTACACAAAGTAAAAGCAACTCTCATTCTGCTTGGTTAACCTTTATGTACCCAAGATTGTATATTGCCAAACAACTTCTTAAAGAAGATGGCGTAATTTTCGTTTCTATTGATGATAATGAAGTAGCACAACTTCGTTTATTGATGGATGAAGTTTTTGGTGAGGAGAATTTTTTAGGAGAGTTTGTTGTTAACTCTACACCAAATGCAAGAGATTATGGTCATATTGGAAAAATGCACGAATATGTTGTTTTTTATTCTAAAAATGAACAAAACGCTCAAACGAATCTTTTAGAGGAAAAAGAAAAGACTTTTAAGTTTAAGGATAAAAAAGGAGGATTTAACATACATCCTCTTTATAATAGCAATGTTGCTTTTACACCAGATAATAGACCTAACCTTTATTACCCATTTTACTTAAACCCTCAAAAACAAAGTAACGGTTTTTTTGAAATTAGTTTAGAAAAAAAAGAAGGATTAATCGAGGTTTTTCCTGCAAAATCACAAAAAGAAGGGATTCAATTTGTTTGGAGGTGGGGCAAAGAAAAGTCACAAAAAAACTTAAATGAAGAAATTATTGGCTATCAAAATGGTGATGGTAGTTTTAGAGTAGTTCAAAAAATGAGACATTCTGAAAAATTAATCAGAAGTTTAGTTTTAGACAAAGGTGTTTCCAGTAGACGAGGAACAGCAGAAGTAGAAAGAATTTTCGGCAAAAAAGTTTTCAGTTTTCCTAAGCCTATTACTTTAATTAAAAGTTTTGCTTTAATTGGTTTAAACCAAAATGATTTAATTCTTGATTTTTTCGCAGGTTCGGGCACCACAGGAGATGCTGTAATGCAATTAAATTCAGAAGATGGTGGACAGCGTAAATTTATTCTAGCACAATTACCAGAACTCATAGACCCAAAAAGTAATAAAACGGCTTACGATTTTGTTAAGAATGATTTGAAAGTAGAAACACCTACAATTTTTGATATTACCAAAGAACGATTAATTAGAGCAAGTAAAAAAATACATGAAGAAAATCTTGCCTTGAGCGAAGCCAAAAGGAAAGACTTAACCAGCCTAGATTTAGGTTTCAAAGTATTTGAGACCATTCCAATATGGGATGATTATAATTTTGAAGCAGATGAATTAGACGCTAAACAAATGGTGCTATTTGACGAAACTAAACTTACTCCAGAAGACATAAAAGCATTATTGGTTACTTGGAAAACCTATGATGGTATTTCACTTACTACAAGTATACAAGAAACTGACTTAAAAGGTTACACAGCTCATTACAGTAATGAGAAATTATATTTAATGGATAAAGGTTTTACGACCGAAAATTTAAAAATACTATTAGAAAAAATTGATAGTGATAAAGATTTTAATCCAACAACAATTATTGCATTTGGTTATCATTTTGAAAGTAAAAGTTTGCGTGAAATAAGCGAAAATATGAAGTCTTACGCTAACAAAAAAAGTATTGACATTGACTTTATAACACGCTACTAACTATGAAAGGATTTAATTTTGAAAAAAATCTTCAGCATCAAACACAAGCGGTAAAAAGTACTGTATCTGTTTTTGATAATCTAGAAGTAGAAAACCCAAAAGGAATTGATAAACAATTTTTGAATCCTGTAATAGATATTTATAGTGATGTTAAAACAAGTTATGCTGAAAACATTTATGCCTTACAAAAACAAAATGGTATTGACCAAAAGATAAAGCGTAATAGCAACATCATAGATATTATGATGGAAACAGGAACAGGAAAAACCTACACCTATACCAAAACCATTTTTGAACTCAACAAAAACTACGGTCTTTTTAAATTTATTGTGATTGTTCCCACGCTTTCTATTAAAGCTGGAACAGTCGATTTTTTAAAAAGTGATAGTGCAAGAGCACATTTTAAAGAGCAATATGGAAAAACCATTAAATTACATATCGTAGAAAGTAAAAAAGGAGGTAAAAACAAAAAAACGTTTATGCCACCAGCTGTTAATAGTTTTGTAAATGCTGGAGTTTACGAAAAAAACAACATCCAGGTAATGGTTATTAATGCAGGAATGGTAAACTCTGAAACAATGCGAAAGAGTTTTGATAAAGGCATATTTGATAAGCACACAATTCCTTTTAAGGCAATTTCGGCAGTTAGTCCTTTTGTAATCATAGATGAACCCCATAAGTTTTCAAAAGCCAACAAAACTTGGGAGAATATTCAAAAAATGAAACCGCAATTTATTTTGCGATATGGTGCAACATTTAAAGAATATGAAAATTTAGTGTATACTTTAACTGCTGTCGATTCTTTCAATCGTAATTTAGTAAAAGGTGTAATTGGTCATATCACAGAATTTGAAAGCGGAAAGAATGCTATTGTAAAACTCAATAATACGGACGGAAAAGAAGCCACTTTTGAATTGCTGGAAGACAAGAGTAAAAAGTTGTTTAAACTCACTAGAAAAGAAAGTTTACAAAGAGTACATTCTGCAATGGAAGATTTGTATATAGAGAGTTTAAACAAAAGTAAAGTTGTTTTATCTAATGGAATAGAATTATCTAAAGGCGATAAATTAAACCCATATTCTTATGCAGAAAAACTGCAAGAAATAATGATTCAAAAAGCCATAAAAAGCCATTTTGAAAATGAGAAACAGTTACTTACTCGACCTGTAAAAATTAAACCAATTACATTATTCTTTATTGATAATATTGACGAATACAGAAATGACGATGGTTATTTAAAAAACACTATTGAAAAGTTAATACAAGCTGAAGTAGAAACTTTGCTTAAAACAGAAAAGAATACCTTTTACAAAGCATATCTTGAAAAAACTTTAAAGGACATAAGTCTTACACACGCAGGTTATTTTTCAAAAGATAATTCGGAAAAAGATGAAGCCATAGAAAAAGAAATAAATGAAATATTGCACGATAAACAAGCAATGCTTGATTTGGATAATCCAAGACGTTTTATTTTTTCAAAATGGACCTTACGAGAAGGGTGGGATAACCCAAATGTTTTTCAGATTTGTAAATTAAGAAGTAGTGGTAGCGATATTTCTAAACTACAAGAAGTTGGTAGAGGTTTAAGACTTCCTGTTAACGAATACGGTAACCGTGTAAAAGATGAACAGTTTTATTTGAATTACTTTGTAGATTTTACAGAAAGTGATTTTGTAGATAAATTAGTAAATGAAATAAACGAGAAATCTGGTGCAATTTCAATAGAAGATATTCCAGAAAAATTATCAGACGATATTGTTAAGAAGATTTGTGAATTATACGAAACTACAGAAGATGATTTATTCGAAATATTAGACGATAATAGTGTTGTAACAAGGTCTAATAAATTCAAAGAAGGTGGTTTTGACTTTATTAAACATAACTATCCTAAAATATTTGAAGGTGTTGGTTCTAACAAAGTCAGAAAATCTACAGATAAGAAAAAGCAAGTCAGCATACGAACAGAAAAATACAGCGAATTAAAAGAGCTTTGGGAAAAATTAAATGAAAAGGTAATTTTAGAATACAAGTTTGAAAAAGAAGAACAATTCAAATTACTTTTTATCAATTTCTTGAATGAACAAAATAGTCATTTTACCATTGAGGGAATAAAAGAAAAAACAGCACAAATTAAGATAACTGATAATATTGCTGGAGCCATAGAGGAACAAGAAATTTATGGAAATGAGATAACGCCAATCTCTACTATGAAATACAGTAGTTTCATGAAGGAATTAGCAAAATCATTAAATATCAATATAAAGACTTTAAACAGTTCTTTTGTTGATTCTAATATTGATATCAATAAATTTCTAAATATTGCTACAGTTCGCATTATTAAGCAAAAATTCGAGAATTATTTAATGTTTAACGCAATAGATAAATTTGGAATTGAATATCAAAAAGTGAGCAATGAAATTCATCCAACTAAATTTACGGACGAAAAAGGAGATGTTTTAAAAGAAATTTCAGCTTCTGATGTTGGTGTTATGTATTCGAAAAATAAAGTAGCAGACAGATATTTACTAGATGAATTGTTTTACGATTCTGAATTAGAAAAAGAAAATATTGAACAGAACTTGAAAGAAGTAGTTGTTTTTTCTAAAATACCTAAAAACTCAATAAAGATTCCTGTTGCTGGCGGAAAAAGTTATTCGCCTGATTTTGCTTATGTTTTGGATTATGAAGACAAATCGAAAAAACTATACTTTGTCGTTGAAACAAAAAATACTACAGAAGAAAGTTTGAGAAATGAGGAAAAACAGAAAATAAGACACGCCGAAAAGTTCTTTGGAGATACAATTAAAATTAAATTCAGAAAACAATTTAGTAACAAGAAAATTGAAAATTTAATACGAGAAATTATAGTTAACCAAAAATAGGTAATAAGACTATCCATTACCATGAAAACGAAGCTTATCAGTTATCAACTTGATAATCGCTTCGTTTTTAGTCTTATAAATTTTATTTCCTTCAAAATCTTCTTCATTTAGAAGCATACGAACCTTTTTGCCTTCTTCTTGGTCAATAAACTTTTTACAGGCACGAATAAAAGCGGTTCTACTGCAACCTTTGATGCGTTGCTCACGCATGTTTACATACACGAAAAAACTTTTCTGTACTTTGTACTGATGCTCGGTAATGACTCCTTTTGCAAATGCAGTCGAGCATAATTCATATTGTTCGTCTACGATAAGCTGTGCAATACGTACAATTTCATATTTAGGAATTCGATCACGATACCTGGTCACATCATCTACTTGATGATGCAATCGAAGCCAAGTACAATTTTGCCACTCAGACGTTGTGATTTTAGCTACCGATTGATGCGTTAATAAAATATCAATTCCTTTGTGGCGAACCGTACATAAAGCACCGATCATGGATTGCCCTTTTGCTCCAGACATGTAATGATCGATATCATCTAGCACGACCAATCCATTTTTAAAGTACTTCATAATTTTGGTAATAACTTCTTTTTTGTCATTATTATCCATTGGCGAGCTGTCAGTATTAAAAGGGCGAATACGACGCGCGGAAACTTTGGTAAGCTTTCCCAAATGATTTGGACTTACCGTTCGAAAAGAGGGATAATCGTCATCATTGGTATCAAAGGCAAGTACTTTACGCCCTTTTTTTCCCAACAAAAGATTATCCATCATATAATGTTTGATTTCTTGTTTGTTTCGATACGTTTTTCCAACTCCTGTTTCGCCACATACAAGCATAATCATGGGTTGACGTTCGACGTTTTTATTTTTTGATCTCATAGCTACTTATCAACTATTTAGTTTCAGAATCATCTGCATATTCTACAACACTATTTTCAATCGCTTCATTTTGGGCAACAACCACATTTTTATCATCATCATCTAAAGCATCACTTGAAAATTCTTGATCGGTAACAGGTGTTTGGCTTTGTTTAAAATCATCTTTATAGTCCGTTGATATTGTGCCCTTATCGGCTTGCTTTTTTTGTTCCTTGATAATTTCAATCAAACGATTTTCTAGATTTTTATTTTCTGCGCGAATCTCCATAACCGTTTGTCCTTTTTTAATTACTATGGAAGCTACCGCGCCCATTAATTGCTGTTCAGGGGTAAGCTGTTTGGCTTTTTTACGAATGACCTGTGAAAGCAGTGGACGAAGTAATGCTTTATCATCTTTATCAAGTAAAATCCTATCGACATTCTTTTCATTTTGAGTGTCAATCACATCCATAATTTCATTAAATTCATAAAACTCTTGATGCTTCTTTACTTTTACAAAAAAACTACCACCAGCAGTTAGCATGTTGTTAGTAATTCCCAACAAGGCATCTGCGGTTTGATTTGCTTGTGATAATGGCATTTGAAAATCTTCTTCATTTACTTGCGAGTCACTCTCTAAGTACAGCTCATCTTCATTTATTTCCTGTTCAGGCGCATCCAATGGCTCTTGTTCTTTTTCATTTTCGATTTGATGTTCTACTGTTTTCCTGTAATCAATATCGCCTTGTAGTTCTGATACTTCTCCCTGGTCTTTAGGTTTCCAAACGTTCCAATTTTCATCTTTTAGTTCTTCATCATTTGAACGTTCTCCACCGATATCTTTTTCGACAACAGGTGTATTGAGTGGACTGCCATTTTCATCTTGAATTACCTCTAGTGGAATTTGATCTTTGCTTGTGGTTAAGGCTTGTTTTACCTCTGTTGAGATATGACTTTCTTCTGTCATTGCTTTTAAGAATTTAAATTTGAAATATGATTTATGATATAATTTTCTACGATTGTATGGAGACTCATAAATTTTGGATAGAATTTAGCTATGGAAATCATTTCTTCACATTTACTTTGAAAGTACCATACTGAACGCTTTTTTTGCTGGAAGATTTCGGATATTCTACCATAGCTGATTTGAGTATACTTGTGAATAATATAATAACACGACATTCGTGCGTCTTTATATTCAGTTAAATCACTTTGGTAAAATTTGTCCTTTTCAAGATTAAAAACTTCAATGCTTTTTGCAATGGTAAGTTCAACGATCTTTTTTGCACGTGCATCTTTATCTGATCCTACCTGTGTATTATCAATTAATCTTCCCAAAAACTTGACTGAATTTTGCAAACCAAACTTACCGATCATCACTTCAATGTGATCTTGTAAATCTCGATAATTGAACTCCTTTGATTTCATACTTAAAAAAGAATTGCTTTTGTTTTGTGCAAACTACAAAAAGTACCTTTTGGGTACTTTTTGTTCTTTTTTAGTGAAAGTTTGGCAATATTTTGCCTAAAATTTGGTGCTTTTTTATGAAATTTTATTCTAAATTTCAGGTAAACACCCTACTTAAGAATCAAAATATTGTATCGGTATTTAAAAACACGTATTCTTTTGATGAGATATTTTCCTATTGTTGTGTTCCATTTAAGATTCTTCCTAAGTCCTAAATCTATAAAGGTAGAACGTCCAATATTTTCTGTCTGTCCCAGTGCTACCAATTGATCTATAATAAACTCATCAGAATGCACTTTTGTTTTTGGCTTTACTTTTTTAGAAGCTTCGTGTTTTTCTTTGAATTCTTCGGTTAGCTCATTATTAGAAATTTCATCGCCATATACATCGTAGATATCTTTGATAATTTCAGCATCTAGTTTTTCAAGCTGTTTTAGTAAACCACCTTTTCCACATGGGGTTATTTTTTCTAACAAATCATGCATTTTGTCAAAAATCTTTATTTCCTCTTGAATCGCTGAAAGCAATAATTTTTTGTCAATCTTGTTTTTCTTTAAAAATTCTCTGTGTTCTATCTTTTCCATATGTTAAGTGATTCTTGGTGTTAATTCTAGGTTTTTCCCAACGGCATTTTCAATAATATTTGAGAGCGCCGCAGTAGCGAGTGATGTAGCGATAATAATTCCTGAAGTTTTCAAGAGTTCCATTCCCTTTGGAAACTGTAACTTAAATTCTTCATTATTATCATTCTTACCTAAATTGTAATAAATCAGGGCTTCGGCAAAACCAATGAGTAATCCCGCGCCTGTGATAATCAATACTTTCTTATTCATCGTTGTCTTTTTTTATTTTTTCTTCTTTCTTTTTGTATTTTTCTTCAATTTCCTGTTGAACCTCTTTAATTTTGAGCTGATCCATTCGATAGACTTTCATAATTTCTCGCCCTGTTTTGGAAAGGATTTTCTGTGAAGCTTCCAAAATATCAAGATTGTCTTTTAGATTATCAGGTACTAAATTTCCGATTGACAGCAAATGACCTTCTATTTTTTCATGTCTCTTTTTTGCAGGTTTTTTTGGCTGTTCTTCACGTCTTTTTGCATTGTATTCTTTTATTTCTAGTCTACATTTTTTAATCCTTTCTCCATAAGCATCCATTTCCTCTTTAGTTAGCTTTTTCTTCTTTGGCTTTTCTTTTGAAGGCTCATTAGTATTTTCAGACACTTTTTTCTCATCCTTATTTGTTGGTAAAGCTTCAGGGGAATTAGCCTGAATCATTTTATAGACTGCATCAATAGCTTCTTGTGCATCTTTTAAAAAGTCAGCTCTATTTTCTTCTGCTTCATCAGCATAGTCCTCTAGTAATTCTACTGCCGTTGCTTTGATTGTTGGATATGCTACTTTTTCCAAGTCTATTGCTTGTAAATCTTGAATTGTCATAATTTTATTTTTGATTAATTTTTGCCATTTCTAATTCCAATGCTAAAATTTTGATTTTACGCATTCGTTCTCGTTCTCTGATTCTAATTCTAGCTTGCGCTTTAGTTTCTTTAACTTTTGTACCCTTTTTTGGTTTTATCAGTTCATATAAAAGCGCATCAGCTTTCAAGGCTTCAGCGACTTTATTTTTGAAATTATTGGATAGGCGTTTTACTTCTTCCCAAGCAGTAATCAAACTGAGTTTACTTCCTAAAAGACGAAGAATCTCACGTTGATTTTTAATTTTAACCGCCTTTAATTCATCGAGGGTTATATTTTTTGTTTTGTACATAATTTATAGTGTATGGTCAATTGCAAATTTTTGGTGGTAAAGCGTCTGTAAACTTGTAATAAAGTCATTTGCTTGTTTTTGATCTGTGTAATGAATGGAACAGAGTTCAGGTGTGCCATCCATTTTAAAACACTCAAAACGATAGTATTGAATTGGATTATCTTCGTTGGATATATCAATGGTTCTCCACTGTAAAATCAGCGAATCTTTTCGCATAGTAGAAGTCATAATTTTAAAATCCCTACATTTCTCTTTGCAAGAATGATTGATCTCAATAGCGCGGTTCATCATCTTGTGTATGACCGCTTGATCTATATTTTTATTATTTTTTTCCATCTAATCTGTTTTTATAATTTGTAATTATGGTAGAAACTTCTCTAACAGCTTTATCCATTGCATAACTCTGCTCGAATACAAAACCATTTTTATTGACTGCATCCACAAAATTATTCCCCAAATTCTTAGGCAAACTACCTAAGTTTTGTGGTATTTTATATCCAAAATAATCTGCCAAGACAATCAGTGTTTTAAATCCTCTGTACCTAAAATATCTTGGATCGCTTGACATTAACAATAGTTGATTGGTATCTAATTTATCTTGAAAGCGTTTTACTCTAATCTTAGCCAAAACAGTTTGTCCTCTAAAGTGGCTTCCAATCACTACATTGACTTCGACCGATATTCCTCTTTGCTCCATAAAAGCCACAAGCTCTGCGCACGCCAATCCCACAAATAAAATATTGTTCCCTTTTACTTTTGCATTTGCGCCCGCCATGATGTAGAGTTGCAATGAGGGATAGGAATTTTGTTTGTCTTTAAAGTAAGCGTACACACTTTTAACGGAGGTATGTAGTTGTTTTTTGCCTAGTTCAATGTTGAGTTTGCTGATGTTTTCTTGTATGGGTGTTGCTGTGTTTATAGCATGAATTTTAAACATTCCCATAGATGCCCGATCAAAAGAGAAAACACCCAAACCACGATCATTGTATGCTATTTTAGGCTTAGGAAGTTCCAACTGTGCTAAATACTGTAAATACTCCGATAGTTTATCTTTGATTTGTGGCTGTATTTCTTTTAGTAGTTCCATCCCTAAAAATGAATTATGTGACTCCAATTCTTTTATAGTATTTGGAATTGGCGACCCATACCAATCTTTTTTCATTTCTATTCTCTCAGAAGCCCTATTTTTTACAGCGCTCCAAATCGATTCATTATGATTACTTAATTTCTTCGCCTTATGATCTATAAATTCATTAAATGCAAATACATTGTCAAATTGTATGTACCTATACGTTAATTCATTGTGAGATAGGATATGCTTTTTTGGAAGTTCCATTGATATATTTGTAAGATTTGATCCTAGAGATTGAAATTATTGATTGTTTTCTATGTACTACATTCTACGTTTGTACTCCTCTTTGAAGACTTGCTTTTTGATACTCCCTTTGTAAGAGTTCAAAAAAGATTCTAAATTGATTTCCTCTTTAATTTTATGGGCTTTTGCTACACCCATAGCCATAAAGTAACTCTCAATAGCATCTTTGAGTGTCTTGCCGTTTGGTTGCTTTTTATAGGGTTTTCCATGTAAATCAGGCAGTCCCAATTCGCGTTTCATCTCCAGGACATAGGCGCGCTGAAAATTCAGCATGGTACGAAGTGTCATAATGTCTTCGGTATCATCATCATTGGCACTTTTTCCCTCATATCTTAATATTTCCCCTCGTATTTTTAAACAGATATCCACCAGATCAGGATATACTAATTCACGTTCTAAGGTCTCGTTAAAACCAATACGATAGATACAACCACTAAAACGGTCTAATAGAGAAGCATCCTGTTTATTGTTCCCTACATAATTTCCACTTGCTCCTTTTCCGATGACATTTCCTGTGGCAATGCAACCAAAATTGGTATGCTTTACAATTGGCTGGTTATTACCATTGAAAATAATAGCATTTTCTTTGGCACTTTTTGCAAGGGCATCGTTTAATAATCCAGCAGTATTGGCATCCAATTTTGGCATTTCATCCAAAATTAAAATTTTGCCATCCCGCCAAGCTTCAATCAGTGCGCCCTCTTTATAACCTGTAATGGTTTGACCGCCTTTGATATCTATAGGCGAAGTCCATTGATTGCAGTTGACAATAGTAAAGGGCAACTCCCCACCATCATTTTCTTTTCGTCCGTTTATGGCATAAGCGACTTTTTCGCCTATGGTAGTCTTTCCTGTTCCCGCACTTCCAACTAAGTAGGGATTGTTTCCCACGCTTAAATCATCCAAAATTTTAGCAAATTGTGGAATTTGATCTATCTCTGGAATGTCATATTTTATAATTCTCATTGTTCTAATGCTATTTGTAATTGACTAATTAATTCTTCGATCTCTGAAATCTCTGCAATTGTATCTTCATAGAAAATACGCCCTAGCTTTGCAATGGTGTAATCGCCCAAGACAAATTCCGCATTTCCTTCTTCATGTAAATTTTCAATAATGAAATTCCCAAGTAAGTTGATGGCTTCATGTAATTTTAATGTTCTTGCTTTTCTTACTACATCATTGAAAAGCTTTTTGGGAGCGCTCTGGGTAAAGCTATTTTTCCATATCATATACGGCTCGCGAAGGCTTTCAAAAATTGGTTTTAGTGAATAGTTGTAGCGTTCTTTGTCGAGCAATGCACGGTTATACACAACAATTCCAAAAGGAAATGCGGTTGTTGGCTCGATATAATTTGTAAATCCAACCGTAGGATTTGTTCCCTGACCATAGGCACGACCTAACGCATATTTATATTCTCCTTTGTCCTGTTGACTCCTGGACTTCCAATCTTCTTTGTTCTCGACTTCCCAATCTTCTAACTCTTTGGCTTCTCCTAAAAATCGAAGTTTATAGAAGTCTAGTCGTTTTAGAAATGCTTCTAAATTCTCTTTGTGAAGTCTTGCGGTCATCTCGCCCGCATTTTGAATAAATTCAGGTAATGAGTCACTATGTTCATCTGCTTCTCTAAAAAGTAATACGCGTAATTTCTCATCAACTGATGCTTTCCACAATCCTTTTTTTGAAATGTAGACATTAAATAAGGTCTCACTGATTCGTTTAAAACGTACAAGCACTTTATGATCTTCAAAAAACGCTTCTTTTTCTAAGCTACTTATGGTTATATAGGCATGGGATATTGGATATAAAGCACCGTTTTTTTCTCCTTCTTGACCAAATTCACGATTCATTAAAATTCCACTTTTGATACGGTTATCTTTGGTGTTGTACTTAATGAGTTTGTTTTTTGAACCAATTTTATAGGAAACCTTTACGATGTTTTCCGTTAAAATCTGCCTGCGCTCTCGTTTTTTAGATGCTTTTTTAATCAGCGCGTTCCATTCTAACTCAACCATTTCCCGATCTGCATCCGTAATATTTTTGCTCTCTGTAAAAATCTGACTGATATACGCTTGTTCTGCGGGTTGAAGATTATAGGTTACTTGTTTTCTTGAGTCAGTTACTAAAAATTGCAAGCTAATGTTACTAAGGGTATAGGGATTTGACATTTTACCGCCTATGGAAATGCCAAGATAAATTCCCCATGAAGATTCTAATGAACCTACAAATGGCACACGTACCACATCGCCAATATCCCACATGGAAACATAATCAAGTATTTTTGATTGTGTGGCTTCTAATCCCGCAATATAGATTGCCATATCCGATGTTTTAGAGGCAATGAGTTGTTCTATTTTTTCAAGATCACTTTTAATTTTTTCATTCGCCTGAGCATCAGCTCCGCTTCCTAATTTTGGAAGCGTATCACGATCATCTTTTAACTTTTTAAGGGTCTCTAATCGTTTTTCTTTTCGACTAGCGATGATTTTCGGATACTTTTCAAGCAATTTGTTTTCAAATTCTTTACGCAGTTGAACAGGCTTGTTGCCTTGTAATTTTTCATAAATGCGTTTATCAATTTCCTTTCGTGTATAAGGTCGTCTTAAGTTATTGATAATGGTATCTTCACGCACAGCATCTTTCCCAAAAGGGGTGGTTCCGCCACTACCTTTGGCATATAAAAATCGTTTTTTTACATCTGCATCCAATCGTAAAAATTCCGTTTCTAAATCATACGTTCCATTTTGCTTTTCAAGTTTTATTTGATTCTCATATCGCTCAAATAGATCATTATAAAGTGATTCTTGATCTTCTACTTGTAAGAGTCCTGCACGTCCTGTGAGTTGTAACATTGCGCCTTCTTTACTATCTTTTCGTACGCGTACCTTTTCTTTTTTAACTCTAATGTAACGATAGGTAGGATAGCCTAAAATATCCATTTTTTCGGGATGCTCACTAATCCACTGCCAAGCAACCTTATCGCCATATTTATTGAAAAAGTCAGGACTCTCTAGGGTATCATCATTCGTATTTTGTGAGCCTGTAGTATTGGCATCTAGTGATTTCATCTTGCCTTTAAGCATGGACATTAATCGTTTTTCTAATGGAATATCACTAACGATGTACTGATATCCTGGTAGATGAACTTGTCCTGTTCTGTCAATACGTCCGCGTTTTTGTACTTCAACATTGATATCTAATTCCAATTGATGAATTAACATCTCACGTGGGCGCTGATCTAAAAAGTCTTTACTTGAATGTGCCGATGCGCCCGTGCTTCCACTTTGATTGATAAGTAAAACATCTATTGTTCCACTATTAAATTCTCGAAAGGCTTTTTCCGTATTTTTTCGATGTCCTACAATCACACCATAATCATCATTAGACATGTCAATACGTTGTGATCGTCCTGTAACTTCTGCCACTGTAAAATGTGTACCATTATGACCGCCTAAATGTTTTGGTTTTTTTTCTTTTTCAATCAAACTAATGAGTTTATCAATAGGAGAAATGGAAAGTCCTGTACGTTCTAAGCGCATCCGTTTACGGATATCTTTATATTTTTGAATTCCGTTATAGGGCAAATCTTCTAATGGGATGCGCTCTCTTGTTTTCTCATTTAAAAATGTAGTATAGTTGTAATAAAAAACAGAATCCAATCCTTTGACAAGGGTTCTTGTAAAATCCATCGCTTGCAAGGGTAAAATATCGCCACTAAGCATTTTCAAATCTTTTAAAAATGTGCCCATGGTAGATTTAAAGGCGATCACTACTTTTTTATCTTGTTTTAGTAGGGAAATTGTTTCTTTGGCAACATCGACAACTTTAAGGGCAAATAGCATTTGATCCACCACATTAAAGACTCTTGAAAAATAAGGTGCTTGTTTAACACCCAAACCACGTGGTGCTGATTTGGTAGTGCCAGCTTCGGCTCTTGCTTCTGCATGAATTTCAGCAAGAATAGGAGCAATATAATCTGCTTCAAACTCAACCACTTCATTCATCAGCGAAATAATACGATTTACACTTGCGCGATTTTTACTTCTTCTTGGTTCTTCGTCCAATACTTTGTATTGTATCTTAATGCCTTTACTTGAGCGTTGTCGTCTGATGAGTTGACCACTTTCCGCCAAATTGGAAGCTACTATTTCTTGCAATGCCAAACCGCCACTTTTCATAGCCATTACAAATTCAGAATCTCTAAGTCCTGTTTCCATAATAGCGGTCTTTTTTCCGTAGAAAGGCATCACTTCTGGGTATTTAGCAAAGGTCGCACTTAGGTAACAGCACGCTTTGGTTTTGGGTAATACCTCGCGCATCCACCTTCCAATAATGGAATCATAACCGCCCGCCATGTGAGACTCATCCAAAATAAAAACTACTTTCTTGAATTTGGTACTGCCTTCGATACCATTAGAGATCATTTTTTCAAGCCAAAGACGCTTGTATGGGTGCGCCGATTGTATTTGTGAATAGGTGCAAAATACCATATCATAGCCTAATGGCATATGATCTAATGTTTGGGAAACCATCGTAGTTGGTACTTCTTCGGGATCGGGCATACTTTTACCTATTGTCTTATACCATGCAATAGCTTCAGGACTCTCTGTGGGATATGCTGTTTCTTCTGTTAAAAGCGCTTTTTGTTCCACTTTTCCCAAAGGACTAAAAATGACCAATCCTTTAGCATCTTTGATTTGTGCATCACTACTATTGTTGATGATAAAAGGATTGATATTCTCAAAATTTATGGCTTTTAAGTCTCGATACATATCGGTAAATAAGTTAGGAGACTTGGTAAAGAATACAGGTAAATACCCTTGCATCACTGCATATCTTATGACACCCGCGCCTTGCCGACCTTTTCCGATTCCTGTTTGATCGGCAATGATAATTCCTTGTTCTTTTTTAAATTGATGTAAATACAATCCAAGCGAATCGATTTGCTCGGCTGATAGCACATTCCACAACTCTTGCGTGGTTTTATATTTAAGTCCATCACGAACTAAATTGTCAATATTCCCATGTCTCTGTACAATATGATCTAAAGAAGATTGCACTTCATAAGCCATATTTCTTGGAATAAGTGTATCCATGACATAGGATGCCTTTGATTTAGGCTCATATTTCACTAATGCTGTTTGATCTTCTGCTAATTTTAAAATTTCTTCACTTGATTGCGAAAAAAGATTTTCTTGTTCTTCAATTTGTAAAGCTTCACTGTTCATCTGTATAATTTGCTAAGGCTTCAAGGTAAGTTCGAAGCGTAATTTGTGTGTATAATTCGATGGCGTTTTCTCTGGAAATTCCGCTTTGCAGGTAGGAATCTTTGGTTGCTATATCTGTTTTTTTCTTCCAACGAATCTCTAGTGACCATAAGGCATTTTGCACCCTGTCTGTATAGGCTAAAAAATGAGCGATTTCCTCTGCACTTCGACCATCGGTGTAGGTAATTCCCAAATAATCTTCAATGAGTCCAATGGGATTTTCCCCTGATGCTATCGATAGTTCCACTAGGGTATGAAGTTGCAAGTAAATACCCGCCTGATGATCTTCAAAGCGTGTAAAAGGCTTACTATTTGTAACCATAAATAAGATGGCACTATTGCTATCGGGCATTAATTCTGAATTGTAATAAATCATTCTCTTTTTGCGATTTGAAGTTGTTTAATAATTGTGTGAATATCAGGTTTGATATATTGTTTGACTGCTAACCATAAATCTTCAAAGGTGTCAATAACAGTATCTAAATGTGGTGCTGTATACGCTGTGGGGGCAACACCACTCCCCACTGCTTTTCGACCGCCAATTAAGATGAGCATCGTTCTAGCAACTGCGCCTTGCTTGTTGTAGAGTTTAAAGCTGTTCATATTCAGTACCACATCGACTTTATAAAAGTGATATAGCCAATTGAAAAATGGACGATATTTGGCAATGAATCCCTCATGGTCAAAATAAAGGTGTCCCATGATGATAATGGCGCATTTACCATTGTCTTTCATGGTACGAAGTGCCAATCCTGACATGATGTGTTCCAAACGTAAGTGTTGCACAAGTCCGCGCGTGTTGTTGAAATATTTTTTAATGATATGTTCTTTGTCTATTTTATTTTCTTCCCATTTGGCAAATGGTGGATTGGTAACCACCACATCAAAGGCTTTTTCCATTTCACTTGGAAATGACTCTGCGCCATTGTTCATTGTGATTTTTTGAAATTGTTGAAATTCCAATGACTTTTTTCGACTTTTATCGATCTCGTTGACATGGGTTATTTTTGGATTTGCTCCCACAAGTAACAAACCGTTTCCAGCACTTGGCTCAAATATCGAATCAGCAGTGTCCATTCCTGTATATTGTGCGATAATTGCGCCGATAGGACACGGTGTAGAATATTGTTTGTAGAGTTCTTTACTACTGTCTGAGTAGGCGTAGGTAGGCTGTATTTTATTCCAAAAGTGAACCATTTTTGAAAGCCTTGCTTCAAAGGAAATGGACTCGTTATAGATCATTTTGTACCATAAAAGCCAACTCAGTTCTACCGCTTCCCATAGTTCTCCCAAACTTGGTGCGCCTGTTTGCTCAAGTAAGTTTTCAATCTTCTTTTTGGATAATCGTGTTGCGTCTCTGTAGGCTAGATGCATCGTTGCAATCACACGATCTATATAATCTTCTTTGGTGCTTGGTAGTGCTTTTTGATTGTTTTCTTGTTCCTTTTTTTCGTGTGTATCGGTTTGAGCATTTAAATAATTTGTAATGACTTGCTTGGAGAGTTTAAGCCTTGATAGCTTAAAGGAAATATCCCTGTAGGCTTGTTTATATGCAGGCTTTGTTTTTGGACGCTTTGTTCTTGGATTGATATATTTTTGCTGTTGCGTTACTAAATCACTTATTAACTTATCTATGATGACAATACCTTTTGCTAAATTCGCAATTGGTCGTCCATGCTCTACAACTGCCCACCATTTAAGCCTACTTTTTTCAGGCTCAAAAGAGTTTTCTAAAGCGCTCGCTAGGGTAGTTACCGAACGATATCCCGCGTGTATATTCACATAGGGATAATTCATATCGGTTGGAAAACCAAGCTGTTTAAAAGCTTCTTCGCCACGTTTTTCCCATTCCTTGAGTAAATCATTTCGATAGACTTGCATTTGGTAATGTCTCGGATGTGGAAGTTGTGATAATTGAAATAATTCTAATGCCGATGCATTGTGTAACTCATCTGTTTTGATATCGTATAAGTGAGGAAAGTTTTTCTTTAAATCTTCAATATGATCTGCTGAAACTTTACCTGACTCAAAGGGTTCTTTTGCATGAATTGGAACTAACACATTCTCGACAATACCGTTGTATTGCTTAATATCTTTGGCAATTACTAAGGAACTTTCTTGGTTTGTAACTGCAATACTCATACCGCCTGTGTACTTAATTAAACGGTTGATTAATTTTGCGGATTGATTGCGGATATCAGGCGATAAATCACAAGCCCAATCCTTGAAAGATTCGATACTTGAAGCTAGTTTTTCTAGGAGCTTGTTTTCATCTAAAATTTCTAAAACGTCTTCAAAGTCGTGAATCGTACTTGCAATAATGGTTTCTTGTTCGCCATTAAGATTATCTTCAATAGAAATTAATTCGTTGATAACTTCTTGTAACTCATGGTGTAATTCCTTTGTTATTGTAATCTGTGATGCTTCAACTTCTTTGGGATCACTTTCTTCTGTGCTATCCAAATAGTCTAAAATTACTTGTTTTGAGTACTCAATATTTTTTATGGTTAAAAGCATTCGGTAACAATCAAGTTCAGCTTGCTTGTTTTTTGATATTTTAAAGTCTGTTTCTAAACATTCTTGTTTTTTCTTTGATGTGAAATTCAGAAAAGCATCCATGTTTTGAATCATTTGCCCAACATCTGCAATCGGTCTTGCATGACGTATCGCATACCACCAACTTTGATTGTTGTTTTTTTCTTTTGAGTGAAGCAAAAAATGTTCTAGTGGTTGAATCTCGAGATAACCTTCTTTAAGATTGATATACGGGTATTTTAAATCCGTTGGAAAGCCTAGCGCATCAAATCCACTTGCACCACGTCTTTCCCATTCCTGTGCTATTGTTTCTGCTTCAAGGGCAATTCCAAAAAATTGTGGATTCTCTAATTGTACCAAGTAAAATAAATCTAGCGCACAAACCTGATTCAAGTTTTCCTTTTGAATCTTTAAAAGATGTTTGTGAAAAAAATTAATTTCAAATTCCACATCAGTATCTTTGAATGCTCCAGAGGTAAATGGCTGTACGGCTTTTGTAGGAACTAATACGTTTTTAATTACTAGGTCATTGGCGTAAATGATTTGCTTTATAGCGGGTGTTGCTTTTTCTCTTTCAATTGTAAGGGTGGTATCTTCTAATAGCAATGAGAAATAATTTAATACCCCAAGTAAAAAATCACGCTCGTTTTTTTGCATATCCTTTAGCCACGATGTAAAGGAATTAATGAGTTTTTTTAGGGCAATTTTGCGGACTTCATCACTTGAGAGTAACTGCATCTTTTTCAGTTCAACTATCAATTTGTTTAATATCGAACCATAAGGAGACTCAGCAATGCGTCCATCATTTTTAAATTCTTCTATCGCATCAGCAAGCTTATTTTCTAAAAAAGATTTTTTCGCTCTTTCTTTTTGACGTATGATCTCTAGTTGTAGCTTCTCTATATCTGCTAAAATTCTACCGTGTAATATTTCATACTGCACATCATCATCAGAAACAACTATCTGTGTAAAGGGAAGTGTTTCTTTTGATGATTCAACGTTTTTAGTTAGATAGTCAAAGACTGTTTGTCTAGACTTTTTTAAAAACTCAAATTCAGTACCAACCCTATAATAAATCTTGGCGATAGTACTCGCTTTATCTATTTTTTTGGAGGTAATTTCTCTGAACTCTTTTAAAATTGGTTCGAGCTTCTGTATCACTAAATCTATTTGTGCAAGTGCGGTTTCTAAATCCGTAAGTGGTCGAGCGTGTAGAAGTACATAATTTAATTGGTCTGCTTTGGCTTTTATACCTATAAAGTTTTCTAAGGCAGTAATATTGAAATAACCATATTCTAAATATACATACGGATATTTTAAATCCGTTGGAAAGCCAAGCTTTTCAATTTCGGCTAGTCCTCGTTTTTTCCACTGATGCTCTACATCATAAATCGTTATGGGAATCCCAAATGCGGGTGGGTGTCTAAGTTGCGCTAAATAAAATAATTCAAGTGCTGAAGCCTTATCTAGGGTATCTTTTGTAATGGTATGAAGTTCAGGAAATGCTTTCCATATTTCTGATGCTTGATCTTCTATGACTGCTCCCGAAGCGAATGGTTCGTCCGCTTTAATTGGAACTAATACATTATCAATAAGTTTATCTTTTACCCAAATACTACGCTTTATTGATAATGCTCCTTTTTCTAACTCTAATAGCTCATTAGTGTCATCCAAAAGCAATAGTAGTTCACTGATTATACCACGCACGTAACCACGCTCAAATGGCGCTAGGTCTTTTAATGAAGCTTTGTACTTATTAATAGATTTTATCAAAGATTTTTTGATAAGATCATCGGTATCTAATTGTTCAGCTTCTTTCAAATCTTTGACCATTTCATCGATAATCGTCGATAAGATTTCATATACGCCAAGCTCGTCTTGTTCCATCATTGAAATAAGAATAGCTAGTTGCGCTTTTATAAAGGAATGTGCTGGTTCTATCGTATCTTCTTTGGCTACAATCGGCTTCATCTCTGTTTTGGCTGATTGCTTTACCTGTGCTTCTTGCCTTGATGCTGGTTGTGGCGCTACTTGGATAGACTCCCGTAAGTTTTCTTCGCCTAAATCACCTGTTTTTAAGCTAGTTACACTTTTTCTGTCTATTACATGGTTGGAAGCTAATAGACTGCGAGCAAGTCGCTTTAATTTTTTATGTGAAATCTGTGAATCTTCAAACTTATTTCCATAAGTGAGCTTGCCAAACTCTCGGATTAAACCTGAAATAGTTTTATGATAGAGTTCAAATACAATATAATCTTGTTCTTTAACAATATCATCTTCATTATAATAAATGGTAACAGTGGTAAATAGTTTTTTGTTAATGCTATCCTCTGTTGGAGCAAATACAGGATAATCCGTTACAGCTTCCCAACTTTTTCCTGAATTAATCATTTTTTTAAGGGATTTTATAAAGGAATCGTATACAGCAAACTTGGCTACCGTATAGATGTTTCCACCAAAAATTGATTTGACAAAACCTAACTCCCTAAGTACTTTTTGTAATTTTTTTGGGGGTAATTCACTGAAAATTAACTCGTAATTATTGCTTGTTGTATTCTCCTTTATATCTAATCTCATCTATTGTGATTTGCTTTTTACAAACTGTTATAAATGTAAATAAGTGAAGCTGTATTTCATTTGTACGCGTTTTGTACCGTTACAAAAGTTGTAGTCCAAAGTTGTAAGAAATATTTATTTTGTGTTTTTTTTATACAAACACTGTAAAAAACACACACAAGCATTCTTCCTAAAAATCTACTCATTACTTAGCTAGTCAATTCATAAGTACAACTCATTACTAAACGATTAGTTAAAATGATTGCTTCATATAAATGTCTCAAGGTAGTTTTTCAAAACACACTAATCATTAAGTGATTAGTTGAAAAAATCAGAACTAATTTGAGGAATTTACCATAAACAATTACGCTTATATATTATTTTCAACAAAACCTATGTATTTATTTATTTTTGAATAAAGTAGCATATATGCGTAGGACAATAACCCTTATTTTAAGTTGTTTACTAATTTTTAGTTGTAAAACTATTACTGTAAATCAAAAATCACAATTATTAACTAAAACACGAGTTGAACTAGGCTCCATTGGCTTGGTTAATGGTTCAATGATTACTAGCAATTACGAAAGCATTGCTATTCCAACTTTTGATAAAGAATTGAAATTAAACGTACAAGCTATTTCTTTTTCTAAAAATACTTTCAAAGCCTTTGCAAAAGCAAATCAACAGCCTCAAAAAGTAGCTTTACATTATGTCGATTCACTAGAAATCAAACCTAAATATGTACTGTTGCAATTTGTTGATCGTGTAGCAATTACGGAAGCTTTGAATAATCCAAAAAATACAGGATTACGATCGTATTTGGAAAACAAAGAAGATGCACAAATGGTAAGCAGCATTTCTATAGCTTTTCCTGAAAATAAGATTCGTGAATTAGAGAAAGCCTCCGAGGTATTTTTAGTACAATCGCCCTCCAAGAAGTTTAGCTTAAAACTTAAAAGTTTTAATGGAAAGTATCAAACATTGGAGTTTGCGGAAGGTGTTGTTTTTGCGTATCAAACGTCAAGCTTTTGTTGGAAAGAGAACAGTAAACACAAACTTGTGATTGCAGATATTGTAAGTGGCTTAGAAAGTTGTCCGCCAAACACCTATCGTAAATCGCAAAAAGCAGTTCAAAAGAATGATTATTTCAAATTATAGAAACAGATGAAAAAATATTTATACGCTTTATTTACCATATTTTTAATCGTTAGTTGCTCCGATATTATTGAAGTTCCAGATATTTCTGAGAATACAGTTACACTTGTTGCGCCTTCTAATAATTCAACACTTGCTATTACAACAATAACATTGTCATGGAATCCTGTAGCTGATGCAGAACGTTATCAAGTACAAGTAGCACGTCCAGATTTTGAGAATATTTTACAGCTTGAAAAAGATTCGATTGTTTCTGAAAATTCTATTTCGGTGCAATTGGAAGCTGGAAATTCGTATCAGTGGCGTGTAAGAGCCATCAATAGTGAATATGTTACTTCATATGCGACGTATTCATTTACCATTGAATGATGACAAAGAAGAAAAAAACATACTTATTATTAATAGTTGTTCTTGGAATTTGGGGAACGATTGGCTATCAGATTTTTTCAAAATTAAATCCTGAAGATGCGCCCGTTGTTGCTGTGAATTCTGATATTTCTTTTTCGCCAAAACAAACTACTAAAAAAGATACATTTAGTATTCATAACAAACACCGTGATCCGTTTTTGGGAAAGCCATATCAAAGTAATCAGAGAAAAAGAGTTCGTAGCATTTCCAAAACCAAAAAGGATACTGTTGTTTTTCCACCGATAATCTATAAAGGTGTAATTTCTAAACAGGAAAGCGTGCAAAACATCTACATCATTGAAGTTAGCGGAATTCAACAACTTTATAAAATTGGAAAAACAATTACCGATATCAAATTGATTAAAGGAACTAAAAAATTAATCACAATATCATTTAAAGGGAAAAGAAAAACGATTCCTATTTCTAAATAAAACGTGTCATTAAATGTAAAAATAAACGAATGAAATTTCACAAAGTAAAAGCAGGTTCATTACAGTTTGCCATTATGATTTCTGCCATCATAGCGGTATTGCTATCTGTTTTTATTGTACTTGTGCATTCACATACGTTGTTTGCTAAAAAATCTGACTTACTTATTGAAACCATTCAGCAAACTGAAAATATACTCTTAGCTAAATCACAGGATTTCTCCGTTAAAAGAGATACTATTTTTAGTCAGATCGACACTGAAATAGCTACATCTTCAAAAATACATCAAAGTTATTGGGGAATGTATGGTAAAACCTATGTTGAAACGAAATCAAAAGCAAAATCATTTAAAAAAATTGCACTTACAAGTGGTTGGCAGAAAGATGAAGATCGAATTGGGTTGTATTTACAAGAAACTAATCGTCCACTTATTATTGTTGGAAATACAAAAATTGAAGGTAAGACATTTTTACCCGCTAGAGGTGTTCGCGCAGGAACAATTTCAGGAAATTCATATTACGGAAACAAACTTGTGTACGGAACTATTTTAAAAAGTAATGAAACGCTTCCTGAGCTTCCTAAACAATTGACAAATTACATTGCTAGTTTGCAAACACTTCCACTTCCTGTTGATGACGGTCGCTATATAAATTTAAAACAAGGAAATACGTATACAAATTCATTTACAAAACCTGTCAAAACTGTATTTGATCGAGGTGAATTGGATTTGTTAGATGTAAAACTAATCGGAAATATCCTAGTCCGATCTGACAAAAAAATAAAAATAGCAGCTTCCACAACACTCAAGGATGTTATTCTAGTTGCTCCTGAAATTGAGATTGAAACCAATACCAAAGGAACGTTTCAAGCGATAGCAACTAAGCGGATTATTGTTGGAAAAAATTGTGAACTTAGTTATCCTTCTTCTCTGGTTATTCTTGCAGAAGATACTTTAGAAGAAGTTTCTAATTCGACAGAAAAAGAGCATATTTTTATAGATACAGATACAACAATGAAAGGTATTATTTGCTATTTACAGAACAAAACAAACAATCGTTTTGAGCCACAAATACTATTAAAAGAAAATACAACCGTTGAAGGTTTTGTGTATTGTCAGCAACAAATAGAGTTACTAGGAAACATAGAAGGAAGTGTATATACCAAAGGATTTATCACCAAACAATTTGGTTCTGTATATCAAAATCATATTTATAATGGAACCATTTCTAATGTCGCTTTAATAAATGAATACGTAGGTTTTCCATTTGAAAATCTCGATTATAAAATTGTAAAATGGTTGTACTAAAAAAAATAAAAGCAGCGACATTGATGGAAACCTTAGTTGCTACAGTACTTATTGTAGTGATCTTTATGGTTTCAACTTTTCTGTTGAATTCACTTTTTAATACTACCGTAAAAAATAATACAAATGCTGTGCGGACTCATATTTCTGAACTTGTCTATTTGTCTGTGCACGATAAACTAACTATTCCGTATGATGATGAGTTTGAAAATTGGTACATCTCCATAGAAAAAGTAGACAAAAAGCTCATTTTTGAAGCACAACATAAGGAAACGGATAAAACGATTCGTGTTGAACAATATGAAAATTATAATGGGCAGTAAACAATGACAAAGAATTCTCATAAAATACAAGCATTTACACTTAGCGAAATGATTATTGTGGTATTACTTACCGTGATTGTAGCAGGAATTGCTTTTTCTGTATTGCAATTAGTGCAGAAACACATGTATGCTATTCAAGCGAATTTTAGCAATGCTACCAGTGTTACCTTGTTAGAACAATCGCTTTGGATTGATGCCAATCGTTGCAATCATATCAAATACGAAGAAGATACGAGCACATTGTATTTTATTTCTGAGATTGATACCACAAGCTACACATTTGAAAAAGAGTACATTCAAAAAGAGACAGATACTTTTGATGTCGCTATCGCTGATAAAGTATTTTATTTTAAAGGAGAAGAAACGATTGCTGCCAAAGTAGATGCTTTTAAATTGATTACAGCGAAAGAGTTTAGAAATACGGCTCTTTTTATTTACAAACGAAATACCGCTAATACCTATATGAATCCATGAGTTTTAAATTAGAAAATATTAGCAATTCAAAGAAGGCTTCTGGTGTAAAAAAATCGGAGTTATCTTCTGTTTTACAAAAAGAGATTGTCCTTTTCGGAAACAGTTTTTCCAATAAACTCAAAGAGGATTTTTATACCGAACTCGCTGTATTATTAAGCGCAGGCGTTTCTTTGAAAGAAGGTTTGGAACTGCTATACAATTCACAAAAGAAAAAAACAGCAAAGCAAATTCTTGGAGAGATTGTAGCGGAACTTATTGAAGGAAAGAGTATGTCTGAAGTAATTCATTTGCAAAAAGCTTTTACAGAATATGAGTATTACTCTATTAAAATTGGAGAAGAAACAGGAACCCTGGCAATGGTTGTAAAACAATTGGGTGCTTTTTATGCGCGTAAGAATCAACAGCGTAGCGATGTGATTAGCGCACTTACGTATC
>NZ_DS544873.1:10153-23027 GCF_000154725.1 Kordia algicida OT-1 | reverse complement strand
ATACGATGCACTAAATAGACCTGTGATGACAGGATTATATTGGAAGGAAGGAAATTCATGGACGCGTAGACAAATGCAAGAAGCTGTAGATAATAGTCAAAACCTAAATGCTTTTCGTGTTGCAACGCCTATAAATAATGACAACCATTACTATGATGGATTTGCTTTTCCAGGTATTAAAGAAATACACGCAATTAATTATTATGAGGATTATAATTTTAATGAGTCATCATTGACACTACCATCAAATTCACAAATTTATGGCGTTCAAATATCCTCTGATACCAGGACACTACCAACAGGAACAAAAATCCGAGTTTTAGGTACAGATGATTGGATTACTACCATAACGCATTATGACCAAAAAGGGAGACCTATTTATGTGGCATCAAAAAATGAATATCTATCATCATTTGATATTACAGAAACAAAACTTAATTTTACTGGAAAGGTATTAGAATCAAAATTAGTACATACTAAAAATGGAAATACACCAATCATAACCATTGACAGATTTACCTATGATTCTTCGGGAAGATTACTCACTCAAAAACAACAAATAAATGACCAAGAAGAAGAATTGATTGTAGCCAATACTTATGATAAGTTAGGAATATTAGAAAGTAAAAAAGTTGGAAATACAGAAGTAAATCCACTTCAAGAAATTGATTACAGTTATACTATTCGTGGTTGGCTTAAAGCAATCAATGATGTAAATACCAATGATGTAAATAAACTATTTTCTTTTAAGATAAATTATGACAATCCTGACTTGAATCAAACCACACATTTATTTAATGGAAATATTAGTGAGACACATTGGAAAACTGCCAATGATATGAACCTAAGAAGTTATAGCTACAACTATGATGCGCTAAATAGAATTACAAGTGCTATGTATCAAAGTGGGCAGACTTTATCTAGCCTTGCTAATAATGATATAGAGAACTACAGCTTGAATAATGTATCCTATGACAAAAGTGGAAATATTCTTTCGCTTGAGCGAATGGGTGTTACTCAGGTTGCTAATCCTACGGTAGACATCATAGATCAATTAACTTACAATTATGCTAGCAATAGCAATACACTTGTAAAAGTTACGGATGTTGCAGATAATGCAGGATTTAAAGATGTGAACACCACTGAAAATGACTATATGTATGATGTCAATGGAAATATGACATCAGATATAAACAAAGGAATCATTCCTAATGGAATTACTTACAACCACTTAAATTTACCAACTACAATTAATTTTGGCGATCAAGGGAGTATTTCTTACATTTACGATGCTACAGGAATAAAAATGGCTAAAATAGTTCAAGAAAATAATAGTTTTGTAAAAACACAGTATGCAGGTAATTTCATCTACAAAGTTGACAATGCAAATGTGGAATCATTAGTGTTTTTTAATCATCCTGAAGGATATGTCGAGCCTACAAATGATAATACGTTTAGCTATACTTTTCAATTTAAAGACTATTTAGGAAATATTAGATTATCATATCAAGATTTTGATGATAATGGAGTTATTGATAGCAATACTGAAATTAAAGAAGAAAGTAACTACTACCCTTTTGGATTGAAACATAACGGGTATAATAATATAGTTGTTGGGAGAAGCCATAACTACGGCTTCAGTGGAAAAGAAGAAAATGATGAACTTGGACTAGAATGGTTAGACTTTTCAGCAAGAAATTATAATGCTTCAATTGGACGTTGGATGAATATTGATCCACTAGCGGAAGATATGCGTAGACATTCCCCATATAATTATGCGTTTAATAATCCTATTTATTTTATCGATCCCGATGGAATGAAGCCCTTTGGTACTGGAGATGGAGATGAATGTACTGCCTGTAAAGCAATACCAAATGGAGCAATATTTGGAGGAGCTGATTTAACAAAGAATAAAGGTTCTAAAGTGATAGAAGATGAAATAAGAAAAGTAATAAAGGAAAATAATTATTCAATATTTCCTGTAACTCCATTAGAAGCATCAAGTATTGAGCAAATTAGAAATATGGTACAAGATAATATAACATTAAATGAAGGTGGTTCTTCAATCGTTGATATTGTTTATGAGACTATGGGAGATTTAGACTTAGTAGCTGATGATAAAATACAAATTAGCTATGATGGCGCAGAATACGATCCTGAAACGTTAGTGTATTTAGGGACTGACCAAGTTGTCATTTCCGAGGATAATAGAAATAATAATAGCGGAACAACCTCTACATCTAATTCAAGTACTATTGGTGGTAAAGGAACTTTGGGTACAAAAAATAATAGTGCTGAGGGAAGTGTGTCAAATACCAATAGTTCCTCACAAAGTTCATCAAATTCAAATGGCGGTGGCTCTACTACGACTAGTAAACCTAAAGTACACAACTACACAGCGAATATTTATCATACCTATACAATAACTTATTATAATAATGGGATTTCAAATGGAGTCAAAAGAAGTCAAATTACAATTAAAGCAAATACAAAATTTAGTACTCTAATAAAAATAGATTAAATATGAAAAAAGTAATTTATTCAATAATTATCTTATTGATGATACTATTTACTAGTAGCAGAATAGGTGTTAAAACTAACATGAGCGATTATGGTTTCGTTCATAATAAGGTAGATAATTTTAATAGTGTCAGAGGATATATAACACCCCTGTATTTTGGAGAAGGCTACCAAGGTTCGATGAGACATTTATTAATAATTAGTTTATTTGCGTTTATTCTAATAATTATTAATTATAAATATGATAACAATAAGCTGATTAATCGTATCATGTTTTTTTCTCTATTTGGGCTTTCTTTGCTTGCATTTGACGAAACTTTAATTAAACTCGCAGGAGTTGTTATTTTATCAATTTCAATTCAAAAATTTCTTAAAGAAAAAACTACGAGTTAAGATTTTTGAATCAGATTAGAATCAAATCAGTAAAATTCAAACCACAGAAAGGACAGATGTTTTTTCTGTGGTTAACTATTTATGGCATTATAGTAACTTCTAATACTGAGTTAGTGTTAAAAATACATTGCAAAATAGTGGAAATATTACCGTAAATGTAACAGTAAGTGATAGTGTGGAGATACAAAAGATAAATTATATAAGAAAGATGAATAACACATTAATAAAAGCACAAAAAATTATATTAACACTTAGTGTATTAATTATGAATATACTATTTACTCATAAGGTTATCGAACTTTCATTCCCAAGTGATCCCAATCTTGGGATATTTCAACCAGATGAATTTATAGAATACTTCCAACCTTTCTCATTTATATTTATTATGATAACAGTCTATCTTATGTTTTTAGCTCAATATAAAGAAAGGCTCAGAGATTTGTATTGTGTTACTTTAAATTTTGGATTAGTATTGGCATGCACACACGGGTATATGAAATTGAATCTAATTGGAATTATACTTAGTGTAACCTCACTAATTATGATTTTTTTAAATAATCAAAAATCATTTAAAAATAAGAGTACTTAAACATGAAAAAAATAGTTTATTCATTAATTGTCATCTTAATACTTTTAATGACTTCAAGTAGAAATGATGTAAAAAATAATATGGGAGACTATGGTTTTACTTATGAAAAACTTGAAGAATCAAAAGGTATTACTGTGCAGATAAGTCCTTTCTATTTTGGAGAAGGGCGAGAAGGCTCTATGAGGCATTTATTAATAATTAGTTTATTTACGTTTATTCTAATAATTATTAATTATAAATATGATAACAACAAGCTCATTAATCGTATCATGTTTTTTTCTCTATTGGGGCTTTCTTTGCTTGTATTTGACGAAACGTTAATTAGACTCACAGGAGCTATTATTTTATCAATTTCAATTCATAAATTTCTTAAGGAAAAAACTATAGGTTAATTTTTTAGAATATCTAGATTTTTATATTCTTGCAAAATATAAGACTTAAATCCTTCTTAAAGACCATTTTGGTAACATATCAAAATGGTTTTTTTATGTAGTAAATATTCATATTTCTGATATCAAAAAAATATAAAGAACGACTTAAATAAGGTAAAACCGTAATATTGATATGGTTTATTTTTTGTATACATAAAAATGTAAACTTTTGCTTATATTGCAAAACATTTCTTATTATAAGGTTATAGAACTTTCTGACAGATAGTTTTTTAGATACATTTGGTTTTAAGTATAATCTTTAAATCAAAATATTATGAAAAAACTACTTTTAGCTTGTTTATTATTAATAGGAATCAATTTTACAATTGGCTGTGAGCCAGATAACCTAGCAGAACAAGAATATGAAGAAATTCAATCAGCAGACAAGGAAAAAACAGGTTCTATTGGAAACACCGACGGAGAAGACGAAGACGAAGACTATAACTAGATATAAATACTTTGTAATAATTGCTGTTATGACAGGTGTTATAGCAGCAATGTCTCAATTATTTTCTCCTCCATTCAATGAAGATGTACAAGAAGTTAGAAAAGAACATCGAGAAGCTAGGAATAATAGAGATACAGACAGAGTTGAATCTGTCCTTTTATTACAAGAATTGATAAATTTAAAAATTCTTCCTGATACTTTAAATAGTAGAGCAGAAAACTTGGTCACATCACATTCACTTAATGAAAAAAAATCTGAAAGTTTATATAATGATCTTAAAGCATTAAAAAAATCAAAAAAAGTAAATGGTTTTCAAAATTTAAATATTTTTCTAGCTAACATGGGTAATCCAGTATTTATTTTAATTACAGGGATTTTATTTATGATATTATTTCTTTTTAGAAAAAGAATTGATTGGCTCAAGCTCTCAAAGTCGTTTTTATATTTAAGTCTGATGTACTTATTTGTTTCTTCTGTTTATTTGATATGGGGAATTTCTAATTCTATGGAAATACACAAAATTTATTACGTTACGGGCTTAGTTTTTGCAAGTCTTTTTGCTATGTTAGGATTGAGGAGTCTATTATTTTATTTGTTCAAAATAAACTCAATAGAGGAAGAAAAACTATTAAAAGCTATCAGAATTTTATTCAGGCAGTTATTGCATACTGTACCGAAAAAAAATTATGTAAAAGACGATAAGTTTGTTGAGTACACCGAATCAAACAACAGAATAATAAATGAAGTTGCAGAAACAATTGATTGAAAATGGATGAAAAAATTAAAAAAAATTTAAACAAACTTTACAAAAAAAAGTGTTTAGAAAAGCAAGTAATAAATACTCACGAGGAATCCTTAGCTAGAGTCAAAAAAGAGGTTGAAAAACTTAAAGAGGAAATCGATGAAAAAGAACAAGAAAATACCAAGAAGTTTGAAGGTCTTCCCAAAGGTATTTTATTTCAATTTGGCAAGCATCAAATTTATCTAACAAATTAATTACTTTTCTTAACAACGACTCCTATATCTTTTAAAGTTTTTAATCTTTCTTCTATTCCATCTTCAACCAAACCTTTTATAAAGAGTCGGAAGTATTCAGAATTTTCAATGTAGAAATCCTTATTCTTCACTATGTTGTTTACAAAAGCTAAATTCAAAGACTCAGAACTTCCCAAATAAATTTCTTGATTTTCAATAAAGTGTTTTAAGAGTTCGTCAAAATTAAATCTGACACCATGCTTTTCCAAGAAGCAGTCATCTTCATCTTTTAAGTAAACTTCTCCAATTCCTTCTTTCATCCATTCTCTGGAAACTTTATAATGCTCACTAAGAAATTTCATTAAAATTTCAAGTGTTGCTACACGTGGTTTTTTAGTCCTTCCATCTAATATCTTTCTTGCGGCTACTCTAGTTATATGCCCATTAGTTCCTTTTTCTATTGTAAATGGCATAATTTTTAAATCGTGTAAAAGTTGTAGGATACGTTCGGTCATAGTTAATTGCAAACTTTTTTACATTTTAAGGTAAACTAATTTCTTTTTTAAGTAAACTTTTCATATTTTAGCAAAGCATCTAATCAAATATATTAAATGTAGAGTTACCCCAAGCAAAATAGTTGTTTTTACATAGTTTTTTTAAGAATCATGTTTTGCCACAACTAAGATTTTGAATAGCAGATTTTGAATTTATTTTATAACTCTAAAAAACCAATTATGAGAAATTTTTGCATCTTTTTTATTGCAACATTACTACTTACAAATTTATCTTGCTCAGAAAACGATGGTAATTCATCACAATACCCCAAAAATGTCAATATTGAATATGAAGCAGTATTATCTAAAAATGCTGAAATTAATATAACTACAATTGTGGATAATGAGTCTCAACTGTTTACTGGAATTTTTGATTCGATATTTAGTGAAGTGTATGTAAACCAAGAAGTAAGTCAGGGTACTTTTTTAAGATTGATTTACGAAGGGGACGACACATTTATAGTTGGTGGTTCTAATTCTCAAAGTTGGGAAGATTATACACTAGAATTAAATATTTATGTAGATGGCGAAGTTGTTTCAAATGAAACATTTATAATAACATTAGACAATGTTTCAGGAACGAAGTTCATTGATTATACCTTTAACTAAATCATTAAATAAAATACTCCAATTAATAACTTTTTCAGTAGCCAATATTGTATAAAATTTTAATTTTTTATTGATAAAATGAAGGGAACAATAATTTTAATTATAGTCTTGATATTAATTATAATTACTATCGTGCTATCCATTTTGGTATACAAAATGTATGTCATAATTGCTAAAATACACACCATAATCAGTATTGACAGTATTGAGTTAGAAAAGATAAAAGATTTAGCAATTAAAAAGAATGATTCATTTAGTAAAATTGAACAGAAAATTAATGGCATGCATACTGTTATTTCTACTCAATTAGTTAAAGGAATTATGAAAAGTTCTAAAGAAAATAATTTTTAATAAGCAAAGCTTTCAAAATCCCCGTTTTTAGAATAATCCGAAAAATACTTCTCATTTTCGGGGATTGAAAGCTTTAATTTTAGTCAAGCGAGTAGGCTTAATAATTCTCAATTGACTGTTTTTTTAACATGTAACAAAGTGGCTATTTTGTTTAATATGCATGACTATTTTGATTTTTAAACGAAAGTTTAATTTGGGAATCAAAAATGCCACTTTGTTCTTTTGACTGAAAAGTTGAATTTACTAAAATAATTTGAATGACCATTTAAATTATTGAATTCATCTTAACCCAAGTGTATCTATTGTAGCGTGTGCCACTGAGCCTAACCAATTGTTATTGATAGCCTTTTAACATAACATAAAGATTCATGGTTAGTGAGACGCAGTTTCTAGTAGGTATTTATACAATGGAAGCTATCATACTATTAGTTATCGTAAGATACTTCTATGTAAAAAGCAAAGGAAGGAAGAAAATAAAAAATAAAGTGGATGAAGAAATCGAAAAGGAATTAACAAATAAAGATCGTAAATACCCCTAGCTAGTTCATAAGGAGCGTGTTAAGCATTTCACAGGTTGGCATGGTTTTTTACTAAACTCATGTTTAAAAACTCTTTAAACAAGTAAGGCGACAATAGGTAGTTTCAAAATCAGTCGCCTTATGAGCCTAGAAATAAGAATTAACACATTTTTTTTCAAGTTTTTCATCAGGCACTTTTGGTAGTGTTTGAAGGTGTGTTAAAAATGGAGTTTTAGGGTAATAACTCTAGCAAAGCGATAGCAGAATCGTTGTCGCTTTGCCACTAAAAATTAAACGTACTGATTTTAACTTTCTGAGAAGTTTTTAACAGAGAACTGTAATCGATATAGGGTTTTGATTTTGGTTCTGTCAGTATGTAATGATCGGGTTGTAATGACAACCTGTGACCTAATCTAAACTTTTAGTTAGGCAGACAGGGTGGTTCTTACGATGGTAAGTCAGACCGCCCTGTTATGTAAAAGTAACATTTAATGATAGAATTATGAAAGAAAAAATAGTTTTAATCTTGGTCACACTTATACTCTGTAGTAGTTGTAGAGACAACAAAAAATTAGATGCTGAAGAAACGATTGCTAAAATAGTAGATCATCAAATCGTTTTCAATGATAAACAAAAACTAATTAAACAACTAGAAAATGACATATTACAAATCAAAAAAAAAGAGATCAAAATAAATGAAATCAATATCGATTCTAGTAAGGCTTTTGACAATAATTCTTTAAATATTATTCAACTCATAGGCAATACTAAAGATCGTTCATTACAGATTTCATATGTATTAAATAAGGAATATAATTCACTCTATATAACTTCAGGAAATACAATTTTAATTTGTGAAGGTTGTACCATTGGTTGCCTACCCAAACGATCAACAAATAATGAAGGTATTTGTACCCCATGTATCACTGAAGGTATTGATACTTGCTTTAAAACAGAATCATTATTACCCAACCAATGAAAAAAGGTCAATAGAGCATATTATGAACGCTTATAAATTACAATTCCTAAAAGGCTTTATTGCTGGATTTTTATTCGCAATTCTTTTTATCGTTGTATTTGTGATTGTGGCACTATATTATAATTTGGATAAAATCCTATGACCTAAAATTCCCAAACTGTAGTACCCTTTTTTTATCAGATGGAATCCTTGATACCTCAATTAAGGATTCCTATTTTAAACGTTCAGCATATCATGGTTCTTTTTAGCATTTACCACTAAATTATCGTAAAACTAAAATTGTGCTGAACAGAAAAGCCTTGCCCTAACAAGGCTTTTCTTTTTTATCAATTAAAAGAAAATTTCTTGACTAATATTCTGAATTTGCTTCTTTGAAAAGCTATGGTTCTTCCACACATTTTTAATTGCCATACTTCCAATTTCTTCTTTAATACCTTTCACGTTAATCAACAGATCAAGCGCCTTTATCCATTCAGGTTCTATCGAGGCTAAGAGTCCATCCACTCCATCAGTAATATTGTTACTTGCCGAATGATAAATTGAGGTAATCGTCGGAATTCCAAATGCTGACAGTTCCAAAAACAGATAACTACTGTGATGTTTGTTGTAGGTAGTATCTTTTGCCAAGAGCATAGCTGAATCAAGCCTTAGCTGATTCAATTTAAAAAAGAAGGTTTTAAAATGAACTGTTTTATGAAATTCTATATCATTTTGTAAGTCCAGCTTCTCTATAAGCTCATAGGTAGTAGAACTGCCTAAACAAACCACTTGAATTTTGTCTTTTAATTCTTTACTCATTTTTTTGAATAACTCTTTTATGAAATTCAAATCTTCCAAAGTTGGCTTTATGAGTCCAAGACGAAATAATTCTGTATCGTTTTTAATGATTTTCGGCATACTTTCATATCCAATTTGAGAAATTAAATTTGGAATAAACCCAGTTACCACATCAGCATTTGGATGACGCAAATTTATATATCGATGTAAAAAGTTTTTGAATTTTAAATTGGCAACTAACAATAGATCCGCACACGCTAAATTATTCTCCAGGTTATGCAATTCGATCTGTGAAATTTTTCTCTTATCATAACTCATAGCATTTAAGGCAAAATAATTCTGATCTATATTAAAGGTAATTTGAATCATTGGATTAAACGCCTCAATTGCTTTTAATAGATAGGTAATATCACTAAAAATAGGTGGAAATATGATATAATCTGCCCACACTAACAAACGCTCATCTAGTACCGTTGTAAGGTCATTTAATGAATTATTAAAATCATTACTATCTATGTTTGTAATAATACTTTTATGCGTGTTTGTTTTATCTAATTCTAGTGCTTGTGAAATTAAACGATAATACCCTGTCGCATTTAATTTCGGAGATACATAGAGTAAGTGAATTTTATCATCTTCGCCCAAATCATATTTGGTGCTGAACCTTGAATTTGAAGCTAATTTTTCTTTTAAATGGATTATTTTTTTCATTGATTTTCTTGTTGATTAATTGCTACTTCTACTCCGCTAATAAACTTCGCTATACGTATTCCTGAACTCATTTCATAGATTTCTGCGACTTTTACTTTAGCTCCATAATCTTCAATCTTTTTGTAAAAGCGAGCGAGTCCAATCTCACGTTTTTTTGTCTGTGAAAACTTATAATTCCAATCGATAGAATACAGAGTTCTCACATTTCCATCAGCAAACCAAACGATTAATTTGGTTTCTGAATCCTGCTTTAATTTCCAACCTTTTGATGCGCTCATTACCTAAAAAATTTAATTAATGAACTCATTGATATTTCTTTTACAAATTGATCCTTATCAAATGCATCAATGATGACTTTTTCATCTTTGACATGAATCCATACGGCAAGATTTTCAACGTTCAAACCATTTTTTAATGCAAAATCATTCAAGTATTTCTTGATACTAAAGGCAATTTTGTTCTGAATTCTTGATAATTCTGCGGTTTCTCTGTCAATAAAGAAATAGGCAAGTTCTTTTGTTGGAATGGCTTGAATGGCTTTAGATTGATCGAACAAATAGGCTTTGATTGTATGATCTTTTTGCACAATTTTTAAAAAAAGACGTGCTTTTGGAATCTTGGTTTTACTTGAAATAAATGCTGTATTTTGGATAATATTTTTGGTTACCATTTTCTCATAGCCAAAAATATCAACGGATAAGTCTGTAACGGCATTTCTAATCTTTTGACTGAATGTACTAAGGGTGTTTTTTGATGTTTTTTTCATTTTATCATGTATTATACTGTGAGTGATTGAATGATGTTTTGTTTAAAATTGTAGCATAGAATTGATCCATCAATTCAGGAGAATTAAGGCTTTCAACACGCTTTTCACAATCCTTAAAAAGCTGTAAACGAGAAAGTTGTTTTGAAGTGTCTTTTTCCTCGTTATTTATAAAACGTCGAATTTGAGCGTGTAGCATCAGTTTGTCCCGAGTCTTTCGCTTTGCTTTCATATGAATTTCATACCAAGCTTTTGTTCCTGTAAATCCATATTTGTTAGTCACATCAAAGTACCTATCAGGCAATTGAACGTACCTATTTTTAGAATCTTTTGCTAGATATTTACGTACCAATTCAATACGCTGAACATAAATATTATGAACTTTTGCCAAGTTTTGCTCTGATACTGGCGCATACCAATCCCGTAACAACTCTTTTGCCCTTAACTGCTGATTTTTAGTGAGAAAAGTATTTTTATAGATCGTCTCTTTAGAGAGATTCCATAGTGAATCCACATAGAGATTAAGGGAGGAAAAGCAACAAGTCTCAGGCATTGAAGCTGTGTCTTTTGCTTGTTTTATGACTTGTTTGCTTTGTCCTTCCTTCTCTACAACACTATTTTGTAAATCACTTAAATTTGAGGAGTATTTTTTGCTGATTTTATCATCTTTTGGAACATTTTTTTGCGCGCCTGGTGTGCCTTTCAAGGGTGGCTCGTTACTCCTTTTTGCGCCTTCCTTCTCTACGTATCCTGTAAATTTGTTTCCAGTTTTGTTTCCAGAAAAATAATGTGTCGTGAGCGCAAGCGAACTCCTTTTAATTTTGTTATCAACTGCTATTATTATATTATTTATGTAACTATTGTTACTAGAGTCAGATTGCGGACAAGTTGTCCGTAAAGAATTTTTAAAAAACTGATTATCAGCAGTTTTCTTTTTTTGGTCATCTTCCAAAAATTCGTCTTTATTAACGGGTTTTAAACCGCTTATCAACAGAATATTTGAGTTAAAACGAAGCTGGTAATTCGCCTTTCTACCTTTATAAACTTTTTCGGTAAGTACTTTAGCATCTAATAGGCGCTGTATATGCCTTCTGATAGTCCTTGTACTAACATGAGCCATTTTTGCTAGTTGCTCGCTATTGGTTTCTAAGGGTGGAATATGATCCACTTCTAAAGGCTTGATTTTATGAGCCTTTAAAAGTGATAAACCATAAATTTTGATAATTTCTTTTGCCGTTGCAACAATGGGTTGTCGCAAATGATTAGAAAGCTTGTCGCTGTTTGAATTATGATGTTTTACAAATTGATCTAATCGCTTAAAAACCGTTGAAAAATGAATGATGTTCATCTGTGGAACAATTTCGACGCATCAGTTTCTGCTGTCTGCGACGTAGGTTTGGATTAGCGTGTTTTTTTAACATCTCAATATCATGTTTAATGCTTTCGATATGAGCCTTTACCACCTCATTATCTTTTTGAACAATGGACTTTTTCATAAGCTATTGTTCCTTTTTAATTGCTGATTCATCTTTGCTTATCAGCTTATTGGATTTTTCATAGAGTTTCTTCAGCTTGGCTTCTTGTTCTTCTACAAGCTCCAAACAAGCCTCGTAACAAGACATCCAAGATTTTTGCCTTATCGTTACTTCATTGAAAAATTTACTGACAGTGGGTTGCGAACGTCCAGAACGATTTGCAACTTCTGTTGTTGGATTGTCGAATAACGACATCATCCTTTTTTTTAACGACTTATAGTCTTCTGAGCAATACATATATAAAAGGGTTTTAATGTCAATCTTATAAGTGCTAGTCAAGTTATAATTTAGGCGTTACCCATGTTTTGATAAGCTTTAACAAAACTTTATGGAAACCACATCAAACTCTTATAAATGTTAACAAAGTTTTGTATAAATTAGAACAAACTTTATAGCAAACTTCGCCAAACTTTATATAAAAAATTAACAAACTTTTGTATAAATTAAACTAAAAATTAACCAAACTTTTATATAAATTTTACCTAAATTTTATTATATTTGATGACAAACACGACCAAATATAAATAAAAACAACTAAATTTTACCAAAAATAATTGAATAACTTTTATGTGAAATGTACCTAAACCTTAAAATTTTCAGTAACTATTGAAAATAAACCTTTTATTTATGGAAAAAAACTACCCCTAAAAAAAATCAAATCATTAAAATTGATGAGCTTTTTATAAAAGCCATCGATCAAATAGTCAAAGATTCTAAAAGT
>NZ_DS544873.1:0-10133 GCF_000154725.1 Kordia algicida OT-1 | reverse complement strand
GGTAAGTAGTGAATCGTAATACTGCTTCTTTTTTTGAGTAATGCGAGTTGTTTCGGTGTATTATTAAAAATTTGTTGCTCTTTGATAAGCGTATCATGCTCGGCTTTTAGTTCAAAAGTTTTGGCAAAAGCAAACTTATAGCACATAAAAAGTACTACTATAAATCCAGCGATTAGCAATCTATTTTTTAACGTATTACTCATCAGATAGCTCAATTTTTAAAGTGAATTCTGAATTGTTTTTTGATACGGCTCCATAATCAGCTACTGTAACAGCTACTACCCAATCTAAACTTTCTATTTTTTGAATCCAGTCAGAAAACAAATCACTATCTGTAGAAATTCCTGAAATGATAAGTTCTTCTTTTTTTAGTTGAATCGGATTGTTTTTTTTGATTCGTTTGGTAAGTGGCTGGTATTTTAGTGCAGATAATTGCAAAGTATTTGGCAATGAAGTTGCAATGGCATCAATGTAATATGAGCTTTTGGATGATGATTTTTTCAAGATATCATCCACTGTTTTCTGTTTTTGTTCAACCAAAGTTTTAAGCGTAAGCAACTTTTCTTTTTGATTGCTATTGACTGCTGCCGTTTGTTTCATTTCTTCCACAGTACTGTAATAGGAATTGAAAACAAAAAAGTTTATCAATAATAGAAATAGAACAAAACCCAGTCCGAACATAGAAAACTGACTAAAAAACCGTTGTTGTTTAAAGTTTGTAACTAATTCCGTTTCTTTTTCTTCAAAATTTGAAACAGTCGTTTTGGATTGTAATATGTGTGATAATACGCCTGAGAATGATAAGAGTTGAGAACTCTTTACTTCCAATCCGTTGATAGTATGTGTTTTATTTGGCGGATTTTCTATGAGTTGAATCTCAGTGATTGCTTCATTTTCTTGGGTAAGTAATGCATTTGAGGTGTAATAGTTAGATTCTTCAATAAAATCATTTACAAAAGAAGTCATCGTATTTCCAAGCGAAAAACCAATAATCGTAATTTGTTGTATTTTATAACTCGCTATCAGCTTATCAACAATCGATTTTCGACAGATTGCAATATTGTGAAAGCTTCCTTGCGAGTCAATTTCATAGTAGAAATCATTAATTTTTAAGTTGGGAAATGCTTCAAATAGTAATCGATTGCTTTCTTTTTCAGTACTCTGAACAAACTTACTCAACACATCATCATTATTTAACACTAAAAATACATGCTGTTTTTTAGGAAGTTTTTCTGCGATTTCTTCCACTGTCGTAGTCACAAAAGAATCTTTAATGATAATTTCATTACTCTTTTTTTGCAATAAAACAGCTTCTATAGTTTGCTTATTATTGTGTTCTATACCACAAAAAGTATTTCCAAATAACAGGTATGTTTGTAATTTTTTAAGCATTAATAGATGACTGTGGGTTTGATAAGAACTGTTAGTTTTGATTTTGAATCTTGGCGTTTTCGTTTGCTAAAAAACCATTTAATTACAGGAATTCTTGCTAAAAACGGCACACCATTTCCTTCGTCTCTTTTTTGTTTTTCTTCAATTCCACCCAAGACAGCAATATCTTGATCGCGCATTCGGATGATAGAACGAAATTCTCTAGAACTAATATCTGGCGGCGCATCTTCACTGATTCTGCTTCCAAAAGTGGATTGAATCACGAAAATATCAAGGGTAACTTGTCCGTCACCAGATACAATCGGTTTGATGGAAATTCCAAGTTCTGCATCAATCGGATAGTAATTCGTGATTTCTGAGGTTTGCGGATTGTTTGTTCCGTAGATGTTTCGTTGCGTTACCGCATAATACGAAGTCGTTCCGTTGGAGAGTGTTGCTCGATGTCCGTTGAGCGTAGAAATTTTTGGTGTGGAACGAATTTTTATATCGCCATCTTGTTCCATTGCGGAAATGTTTGCAAAGAATTCTGGAACAACTTTTCCGAGATTGAATGACCCGAAACCATCAAAACCTCCTATGACACGATTTACGGTGTTTGCTCCAAGAGTAAGATTTGTAGTTGGAAAAAGACTTCCGCTTGTTTGCGTCGGCTCATCACCAATTCCCCAACTGATGCCTGTTTCTACAACCGATAGTTTACTCACATCAATTAGCATCACTTCTATTAGCACCACAGGAACAGGTTTGTCTATTTTTTCAACAAAGTTTCTGAATCGTTTTACACTTGAACTTGGTCCGCTTACATAAAAACTATTCAGTTCATAATCGGCTTCAATTTGTAAGTCTGCAATTAAATCTGCGGGTAAGATATTAATGAGTGCTTCCGCCTGACTCGTATTGGTGTTTGCCAGTCCATTTCCTTGATTGGATTGCCCTGTTCTACTGAGTGTTGTTCTGTTTCCTGAATTTCCTCCTGAGAACGAATCAAATTGATTTCCACTTCCAAATCCTGAACTTTGTCCCACATTACTGCTTCGTGCGCGTGTGGAATTGCCTCCACTAGAATCTGTCAATAATTCTATAGAACGATGCATTAATGGAATGATTGATATTTCTCGTAAACTTAGTTGATTCGCCGTTCCAAAAATGTACATATTTCGATCTTTCTTGAAAGTGAAAAACGATTGATTGATCTCTGTTGATTGGTTATTTTGGTTAGAACGAGAACCTGTATTCGATCTTCCTTGACTTGATGCTATTATAGCCGTTTGTCCTTGATTACTTTCAAACATTTTTGTGAGTAAATCATCAAAAGAAACACGTTTTGATGTGAAGCTTGCAGTTCCCGCATTTGTAAGCGGCGTTGATGTAAAAATATCAATTTCTAATGCTGTTCCAATATCGTGAATGACTGCATCAATGAGTACGTTTGTAAAATCGACTTCTATAATTTTTCTTTTTTTGTCTAATACCTTAAAGCTGAAATTCGACTTTCTTCGTCTAGTTCGTGGTTGTGATGTGGTTGTTCCAGATTGATCGTTAGCAACTGTTTGGGCATCATTTTCAAAGGTATAAAAGCCGTTACTTCCTTTTTCAACATATAATTGATTGGCAAATGCTAGTTGTTCCATAGCAATGTCAAAAGGTGCATCTTTTACATAGAAGGTAATTTGTTTGTTTTCAATATCAGGAGAAAAAACCAAGTTTTTTCCTGTTTTTTCCATGATTTTTTTAAATGCTGTGTATAGTGTATCATTCTTGATATCCAAACTAATCACGTCGTTTTTCATACTATATGCAATGGGAATCTCTCTCATCACAGGTTTTTCTACAGGCTTGCTATATTTTTTTATCGCTAGAATGTTTCCTGTAAATTCAATGGTAAGTTCGTGTTCTTTACAGAGAAAAGTTAGTAAATCTGATACCGTAACATTTGGAAAGTTCGTTGATGTGGAAATTTTGTTTAAATCAGATGAAATATTGAAATTCAGCTTGTGAACTTCCGCGATAGCGAGTAAAAAACTACTAAGCGACACATTGTTGATGCTAATGTCTGTTTTTACATTTTCAGTCAGTCCTACATTGTCGACTGCAAGAACTTCTAGTTGTTTTTTAATGGCTTCGATACGTGGTTTTTCCTGCGCAAGCAGTGAAAAATGCATCAAGCAACATAATATGATAAGAAGTATTTTCTTCATTCTTTTTTAGTTTGATAATAGTGCATATACTTCTTCAATGGACGTTGTGCCATTTTCGATAAGTGTGATTGCATTATCTTTTAATGTGTGTATATTTTTTTCTTTGAGATAATCTGAAATCTCTGTTTCATTTTGTTTGATATGATTGATAAGCTGTGTTCCAATGGGAATGATTTCGTAGATGGCTTTTCTACCGAGATATCCTGTTTGATAACAAGCATTACAACCAACTGCCACATGATGTGTGTTAATATGTTTGGGCAGTACAACATCTTTTGGCAACGTCGCTGTTGCTATAGAAGCTTCTTTTTTACAATGATGGCAAAGTTTTCGAACTAATCGTTGCGCCACACTCATGTTCAGCGTACTTGCGATAAGAAAAGGCGGAATGTCCATATCAATCAATCGTGAAATCGTTGCCCAGGCGGAGTTGGTGTGTATGGTAGATAATACCAAATGTCCTGTAAGCGCTGCACGAATTGCCATATTGGCGGTTTTTGCATCACGAATTTCTCCTACCATGATAACATCAGGATCTTGACGTAAGAAAGTTCGAAGTGTACTCGAAAAATCGAGCCCAATATTTTCTTTGAGTTGCACTTGATTGATGCCTTCTAAGGTATATTCAATCGGATCTTCAATGGTGAGAATGTTGGTTTCTGCATCATTTAATAGTTTGAGTGTTGCGTATAATGTGGTAGTTTTTCCAGAACCTGTCGGTCCAGAAATCAAGATGATTCCGTTAGGCTTTTTGATGATTTCTTTATAGGTGTATAGTTCATCATCAGAAAAACCAAGTTCATCCAAATTGATATGATTGGCGTCTTTACTTAAAATACGAAGCACAATTTTTTCTCCGTGTAAGGTTGGCAGAGAAGATACCCGAATGTCAAATTCTCCTTGCGCATTATTGATTGTAATACGTCCGTCTTGTGGCAATCGTTTTTCAGAGATATCAAGTTGTGCTTTTATCTTGATTTTGTTGATGATTACAGGATATTCTGCTGATGGAATGACATATTGTTCTTTTAGTTTTCCATCCAATCGAAAACGAATACGACAGGAATGTTCATACGGTTCAAAGTGAATATCACTACTGCCAATGTCTTTTGCTGCCATGATGATTTTTTGTAAAAAATCGTCTGTGTAGTGTAATGCTTCTGCTTTGCTACTTGTCGTTTTGCGAAAGTTTGTGGCTAAATATTTGTCAATTATTTCCGCAGTAGTTACTTCAAGATTAATTTTTTGATTAAAAACAATCGAGAGTTCTTTTTTTAAGGATTCATCGGTAGCTTCCGCTAAAAACGTAATGATTCCATTTTCATTTTCTTTTGGAACAATGCGATAGTGATACGCTTGCGAACTGCTAATGAGTTGCTGCAACGAGACGTGTATGTTGTAGTCTTGTACTTCCATTTTAGATGCTGTATATATTGGATAAAAAACCTGTCCAATTCAGTAGATAGACAGTCATAAAAAATAGACTCATATAGCCTGCGAGTGGTACGGATGTTTCCTGTGTTTTATTTTTAAGTAGTATATGTAAGAACAGAGAAAATAATAAGGAAAACACAAAGAATATGATAAATGTTGCTATGGGAAATGCGATACTTACTGCTAGAAAAAATAGGACATCACCTAAACCGAAAACATGTTGTAAGTCTGTTTGTAATTTGAATTTTGAATAGACTTGAAGCACTAAAATAATACTAAAAATAATCCCTAGATTGATAAGTGATGTTCTCCAAAATAGTTCAAAAAAAGTGTTCGTATAGTACAAATATGAAGCTGTACACGCGACTATTGGAAATAGAAACCAATACACTTTTCTTTCTTTGATATCTTGAAAAAGTATGCTCATAAGCGATAGGATTAATATGATTTTAATAAGAACTATCAATCTTTTACTATTTCTTTTGGATTGCCTTTTTCATCAATTTCCCATACGTTACGAACTCCATCTCCATCAAAGTCTTCCACAGCTTCTGCGCGCGCTTTGAATGTTGCGCCTTCTGCTACAGTTATTTCATAGCGATACCGTGCTGTGCCTCCTTTGTCTGCTGTAATTGGTGGTTGAAAATCTATTTCGTTAAAGTCGTTAGAGTAACGCGAATACAAATAGCGATACTGCGTTTGCATGGAGTGAATCGCTTTGAGTTGTGTTTGCGCTTCTATAGATTTTGCCTTGGAGATATACGGCATTAAATTAGGAAGCGCTAATAAGAGTAAAATCCCGATGATCGCCAGTACGATCAGGATTTCTTGTAAGTTAAATGCTTTAACTTTATGGTTTGCTAATGATTTTTTATGGAGTTTCATCTACGTTCTTTTTCAATATCAATTCGTGTATTCTAACAGGCTCAGAATAGGGAAAATTGATAGTGACAAGGTAACGAACGTGTGTGTTTTATTTTTGACGCTTATATATTTTTTAGGAAGAACTAAGTTTTAGACTCTATTAGTATAAAACAATGTTCAAAAAAAGGCTACTAATTTAAAAAAGCGGGGATTATGGTCATGGGATTAGTTCCAGACAATACTCAACAACTTAATATGTTTGAAGCTTGTAATTCGGATCATAAACAACTGATGTAACCATTGACCGTTTGAACTCTAAATATGGAAAAAAACATCTTAAATATTGCAAGCAAAAAATTAGATCCCTCTTGGGCAATGCGTCAGAATAATTTATCGCAAAACTATACAACTGACTTTGATGATATTCTTGTTTTGAATTGTAACTTTTAAGCTTCATACATATTACAACTTTTCAATATTAATTAGCCTTATACGTGAAAAGCGTAATAAAAGTAAGGTTTAATAATAATTATCCACTCAATATCAATAAAAGTTAACCCATTTATGTAAACTTTTGTTATGTTTACATAGTGGTTAAGAATTTTCTTTAGTAATAGTTATTCCAATTTAAGTTGTTAATAAACAAAAGAAAAATCTTTACTGCAGTGACAGGATTGCAATTTAAATTACATGCGAAAATTTGATGACTTTAAACATTTTTGCAAAGGGAATCCTTATGATTAAAATTAATCGTTAACATATAATTAACAAGAAAAAACATAAATATTCATCAAAACATGACGCTCGTTGGTCGAAATATGACGCTTACACAAAAAAATTGTATCAAACAGGAAAAGTGATCTACTTTGATTTGCAAAACCACTTTCTAATTAATCACGCCAACCTAAAATATTTGAATTTTAAAAACAATAACACATGAAAATCAAAAGAGAAACAAAAAGTTACAGGCAGGGCGTTTTAAACAGCGACAAACATATACGTTTAGGAGCAAAACACAAAGGAGCGTACATATTAAAAGAAAATATTAACTACATCGAAGCTAACGAATGTTACACATGGTTTCATTTAATTAATGGAAAAAGATTCCTCAGTTGCAAGCCGATAGGCTATTATGAGGATGAACTCTCAGGTAATGGATTTCTTCGTATTCATCGCTCCTACCTAATCAATCTTTCTAACCTGAAATTATATGAGCGTAAATACCGATTAGTCCATTTAAAAGGAGAAATAACCTTGCCTGTGAGTTATCGAAAAAATAATACGTTCTCAAAGTATTTACAGAGTGCATAAAAAGTTTATAGAAATAAATTCCCTAAAACCTACAGCATAATACAATCATATTGTGAAAAAATAGCCTACTCAAAAGTGGAGTCACTACTCCACAAATTTTATGTTTAATTTAAAATTTTTAAAAGTGAAAAAAATCTTTTTAATGAATTTTTTGTGTCTTGTTTGTATACAATTCACAAATGCGCAAGATGGCAAACCCAATTATTTTAGAGGTGCGCCAGGCGATGATGTTTTTGCAACACCATCGGTAAAAGCTTTCCACGAAAGCAAACTAATTCCTGAGAATTTATATACAGGAAAAATTAATGTTGGAGTTCCCATTTATGATATTTCAATTGGAGACATCAATGTTCCCATTTCTCTAAGTTATAATACTTCAGGAATAAAAGTAAGTGATATCGCATCCAATGTAGGCTTAGGATGGAGTTTAAATGCGAATGGAAGTATTTTAAAAATTGTCCGTGATTTAAATGATGATGATTTCTATGGTACAGGTTATAGTGTTCCTGACGATACAGGAGATAACGCTGGTAGTTTTGAAACGATTGTAACGCAAATAGGATATCATAGAGGTAAATCTCCTGAGCCATTTAGTTTTAATAGTGCTACAGGAATGGTACATTCTGATTCAGAAGAAGCAGAAGAATGGAGTAAAATTGATTCTTCTCCTGATTTCTTTTATGCCAACGCTCCAGGACTTAGTTCTAAATTCTATTTAGAAGATAAATTTCCTAATGACAATACAACACCTTTTGCAAATCGAAAGTACAATGCTATCTTTTTAGATCATTCTGGTGTAAAAGTTCAAAATCTAATACAAAGGACAACAACAACTATTCCTAGATTAGTTGATATCTCACATGGCAATGAACCTGCTGATTTTTATCAAAATGGAATACCTTTTTATAATTATCAGTACTTGGATTTTCCTTCGTTTGAAATTGTCAATACCAATGGACTTAAATATATTTTTGATACTAAAGATTATAGCGAAAGTACCTATCATGGAGTTTGGGACTCAGCAAACCAGGGACTTGGTTCTACCAATTGGAATTTATCAAAAATCATTGACCCAATTCATAACAGAGAGGTTATTTTTGAATATGAAGCCTATGTCAAGGCAATTCCCGAAAGAATCAAAAATATTACCGCTACCTATCAAGATCCTTTAGACACTGATGATCTTTATGATTATTACTACACTACTATATCTGACGTATCACTTGGAAATGGGACTTATGATATGGATTTTCAAAGCACTGTTTCTACTAGAACCACTAAAGCAAATCGGCTTAAAAAAATCACATGGGACGAAGGAACAGTAGAATTTATCTACGGATTAAATAGAATTGATGATCTTGGAGAAAAAGCACTTACTGAAATTTTAGTAAAAAATAATTTCGGTCAACTTATCAAACATTTTGAGTTTGAATATTCTTATTTCAATTCTTTAGAGAATTGTAACGAAAAAGAATGTAAGCGATTACGATTGGATAAAGTAAAAGAATTACCAATTGGAAACACCGCAGTAAATGCTAAGGTACATGAGTTTGATTATAACTATGACAATCCACTGCCAAGAAGGGATTCGTTTCAAAGAGACTTTTTAGGCTATTTCAATAATAATGGTTTTGAATGGTCTTCCAATGATGAGTCTGAAATTCCACCCAATGCAATGCTACATTTCTATAAAAATCAAGGTGGGAACTCTGTACTACCTTTTAAAAGAACAAATGGTAGTAATTACAGAATCATTCATGGGCAGTACTCATTAGAATCCAACACATATTCTTTACTGCTACGCTGAAACCATAAAATATCCAACAGGTGGAAGTGCACATTTTAAATATGAAAATCATACTTTTAATTTACAAGGAGCGCAATACATCGCGGGTGGCGCAAGAATAAAGCAACAAACACTTCACGATGGTCGTGGTGGTACTAGAAATATATTTTATGAGTATACCCATCCTAACGGAACAAGCTCAGGCTATATCAATCGTATGCCAACCTTTGCGTACATCAATAAATACAGTGATGCGCCAAGTAATTATTCTTTCCACCATTTTTCAATGACTGCTCCTGAAAATGATTGGAAACGTTATTTTACCTATTTTGATAAAACTAAAAATAGTTTAGAACTTACCGATGGTAGTTTTGTCGGCTATGCTAGAGTGGTAAAAAAAGAAAATGGTAACGGATATTCTGAGTATACCTATACAACATCAAATACATTTCCAAATGAATTGGAAACAACAGTAAATGCCGATAATGTCAATAATCCTTATGTATTTCTAACAAGTAACAGTTCTTATCCGAGTTTAAATGTTATTGATTATGATATTAAAAGAGGAAAGTTAATCAGTGAAAAGCATTTTACCCAAAGTGAAAATATGAAGCAACATATAACTTATCAGTATGATTATGATGCTTTTAATACTGTTGATTTAAATTACAGAACAACTGTCTCTGGTAGTCCATTCACACAAGGTGGTACAGCTGGTGTTTTTTATCATACCTCTGTTATTAATATAGAACGAAATCTAAACACAAAAGTAATCACAACTGATTATGTAGACAATGGAAACTTTAGTACAACCCAACAAATCGTTTATGATGCTAACTATCCTTTTGTAAAAGAGCAGAGATATATTACAGATCTAAGTATTGAAAAATCAGTATTTGTCTACCCTTTTGAATCAGAAGTTTCAAATGAACCTTATGTAAATAGTTTGGTAACTCAAAATCGAATTGCGACTCCTGTCTCTCATAAAAATATACGTATACTTAGTAACCAAAGTCAATTACTATCAAGAGCGAAGTACAATTTTGATGTATTTGAAGGAGTTATAAATCATAAAAGTAATCAAGTAGCTAAGGGAACTAATGACTTCACGACATTGTCAACAATTGATAAAAGAGACTTAAATGGAA